>CBDIDV010000002.1:0-4800000 GCA_965277875.1 Chthonomonadaceae bacterium
AAAGGCCGGGCCGCGCACGCCCAGGCCACGCAACCCCGCGCTCGCGCCCACGAGCTCCAGATAGCCGTTGACCGCGTTGTTGCCCGAGACCACGAAATGGTTGCCGTTGTCGATGATCATGTCGAGCACCGGGTCGTGATAGGAGCGGCACCGGCCCCCGGCCTGCATCGCGGCTTCGATGAGCGTCACCTCCAGCCCGCGCTGCGCGAGCCGGACGGCCGCCGACAATCCCGCGAGACCCGCGCCGACGACGAGAACGCGGTTGATCGGCCTCGCCTGGGTCAACGCGCCCAACCGCGAAGGAGCAGGATGAGGATCAACGTCGGCTTGCCGAGCTTGACGCGCTCCCGCGGAGCGGCCCAGCCCTCGCGTTCCATCCTCTTCAGGATCTCGCCGTACACCGCGCTCATCAGGCGCGGCGCGCGCAGGCGTCCCTTCGGGCGATCGCTCAAGATCGCGTCGGCGCGCCGATAGTGATCCCGCGCCTTGGCCGCCAGCCAGCGGCAGGCCGCGTCGACGGCCGGGTCGGCGAGTACGCCGGCGGGGTCGCGCGATTCGACCCCGGCGGCCTCCAGCGCTTCCGCCGGCAGGTAGAGGCGCCCTACGGCGGCGTCCTCATCGATGTCCCGCAGAATGTTGGTGAATTGCAGCGCGCGGCCGAGGTGGTGAGCGAGCTCGCGCCCGGGGACTTCGTCCATGCCGAAAATACGGACCGACAGCCGGCCGACCGCGCTCGCCACGCGGTCGCAGTAGAGTTCGAGGGTGGCGAATTCAGGCGCGCGGATATCGCCCTCGACATCCATCTGCATGCCATCGATGATCGCTAAGAAGTCGTCTCGCAAAAGGGCGAAGCGCCGGATCGGGCTCAACCAGATCGCGGCTGAGCGTCGGCTCTCGGCCCGCGTAGAGCGACGCAAGATCATTGCGCCATGCGTCAAGCGCCGCGCGTCGTTCCGCCCTGGTCGGTCCGGGATCATCGGCGATGTCGTCGACCTTCCGGCAGAAGGCGTAGATGGCGAACATCGCGTCTCGCTCGGGCGGGGGCAGCAAGCGCATGGCGGTGTAGAACGAACTCCCGCTCGCCTGACTTTGCGTCGTCTCGCTCATCCTCAGGCAGGCTCCAGGGCGGGTCGCCGGACGAGTCCCAGCCGGACGGTGAGCAGATCCATCACGCCAAGCAGAGCGCAACCGAGCGCTTCGGCCGGGCGGTGATGGACGCGTTCGGAGAGCGGGTCATGGGCCAGCAGGCGCCGATTGAGGCTGACCGCCAGCCGGTGGATGGCGGCGACTTCGAGGGCGAGGCCAAGATTGTTCAAACGCGCGTCGAGGGGGGCGGCCCCATGCAGCAAACTCCGCGTCCGCACCGCGAGGCCGCCGATGACGGCGCGCAGGGCCGGGCTCGCCTTTTCTTTCGACAAGGACTCTACGCCTATGGGCGCCAGGACATCCATGGGCACGTAAACACGCCCCAGGTCGCGGTAATCGTTGGCGCAATCCTGTAGGTGGTTGATCACCTGCAAGGCGGAACACAGCGCGTCGGAGGCGGGCCACAGAGCGCGGTCTTCGCCATGCACATCCAGCATGAAACGTCCAACGGGGGCGGCGGAATAGCGGCAATAGTCCATTAGATCGGCCCAGTCGGCGTAACGCGACTTTGTCACGTCGAGCCGAAAAGCCCGCAGCAGGTCAAGAATGTGGGTGGTGTCGAGGCCACGCTCCGCGAGCCCCTCGCGCAGCCGCGCCGCCTCGGGCACGCGATTGTCCTCAGCCTTCAATGTCGCCTCGATATCGCCAAGGCGCGAAAGCTTGGCCTCGGCGGGCGCAGTGGGATGGTCGGCGACGTCGTCCGACATGCGCGCGACACGGTAGAAGGCCATCACGAGCTCGCGGTGCCGTCTGGCGATCAGAACCGAGCCGACGGGGAAGTTCTCGTCGGCATGCCCCTTGCCCGAACTGAAGTCGAAGCTGGGTGTCATCGGACCGCCGAAGGGGCCTGGACCCTGCCCTTCCACATGCCGCCGCGCCCCCGCCATACATCGATGGCCGATTGCACCGTGAAAATGGTGTAGATCGCGCCGATCGCGGGTAGGGCGAAGCCCAGCAGCGGGGTCTGACGATAGAAACGCAGCATCGGCCAAAACGCCACCGCCATCGCCAGCCACGCCGCCAGGGCGATCCAGCGAGCGGGGCCATCGGCGAACAGCACCAGAAACGGGGCGGCGAGATAGACCAGGGTCATCCCCAGAATCGTGCCCGCGAGCAGCCACGGCGAGAAGCCTAATTGGGCGTAGGCCGATCGCGAGACCATGCGCCCGATCTCTCGCAGTCCCGGATAGGGCCGCAGGCTGCAGGCTCGGTTGGTCAGGCCAAGCCATATCGGACCCTGCATCTTCATTCTCGCGCCGAGCGCGCAGTCGTCGATGAGCGCGGCGGCGATCGCCTCGATTCCGCCGGCCGCCCGCAAGGCGTCGCTTCGCGCCAGCATGCAGCCCCCGGCGGCGGCGGCCGTGCGGCGGCCGGGCTCGTTTACCCACGCGAACGGGTAGAGCATGTCGAAGAAGAAGACAAAGGCTGGGATCAGCAGCCGCTCAGCCCAGTTTTCCACCGTCAGCTTGGCCATCAGGGAGGTGAGCACGAGGCCGCCGGCCTCGGCGCGCTGCACGAGGCAGCGCAGGTTTTCGCGAGTATGGACTATATCGGCGTCGGTGAGCAGCAGGTACCTCGGTTCAAACCGCGACGCGGCGTCCACGCCCTGGCGCATGGCCCAAAGTTTGCCGGTCCAGCCCGGCGGCAGCGGCGCCCCGGCAAGCACCGTCAGGCGACCGTCGTGGTCCAAGGCGCGCGCGGTCTCTCCGGTTCTGTCGCTACTGTTGTCATCCACCAGGATGACACGGAATTCGCCCGAATAATCCTGGTTCAGCAGGCTGGCGATCGTGCGGCCGATCACGTCGGCCTCGTTGCGCGCCGGGACCACGGCGACGACGGTCGGCCACGACGTCGGAACGACTGCCGGCTGATCCAGGTCGTCGCGTTCGCGCGCCAACCAGAACATCCCGCGCGCGAACAGCAAGTAGACCCATGCCGCGAGCGCGGCCGACGCGATCAGCAAGGCCAGCGTCATGCTATCCGCCCCGCTTGGCGGAACCATGCGAGGGCGTCGCCGAGCGCCTCGCGGTAGGGACGGGCGCTGTAGCCGAGCTTGCTTTCCGCCTTGGCCGAGGTGAAGAACATGTGGTGCGAGGCCATCCTGAGGGCGTCGCGCGTGACGAACGGCTCCTTGCCGGTCAGTTGCCCGATCGCTTCGGCCGCCCAGGCCAGCGGGTAGAGGGGCAGCCGCGGGAGATTCAGGGTGGGCGCGCGACGCCCCGTCAGCGCGGCGATGTCCGCCAGCAACTCTCGCAACGAAACGTTCTGCCCACCCAGGATGTATCGCTCGCCGATCACGCCTTTTTCCATCGCCAGCACGTGACCGCGCGCGACGTCGTCGACATGGACCAGATTTAGCCCGGTGTCCACGAAGGCGGGGATGCGTCCTCTGGCCGCTTCGACGACGACGCGCCCCGTGGGGGTTGGCTTGATGTCGCGCGGCCCTATCGGCGTGCTTGGGTTGACGATCACCGCCGGCAGGCCCTGGTCGGCCACCAGACGCTCCACGAGCCGTTCGGCCAGCACCTTGCCTCGCTTGTAGGCGCCGACACCTTCACCCTCGTCGAGCGGCGCGGTCTCGTCGACGGATGTGGTCGCGTCCGCTGCGCGCAGGGTGGCGACGCTGCTGGTGTAGACGATGCGCTCGATCCCGCGCGCCAGAGCGGCCCGCATCACGACTCCGGTTCCCGCGACATTGGCGCGCACGATATCCTCGGGTTCCCGCGCCCACAGCCTGTAGTCGGCGGCCACGTGGTAGAGGTAGCGCACCCCCTCGAGAGCCCGCTCCATCGCGGCGGGATCGCGCATGTCGCCCTCGATGATCTGGCAATCGACCCCCGCAAAGTTCTGGCGCGCACTGCTGGCGCGCGCGAGCGCGCGCAATTTGAAGCCCTTCCCGGTCAGCGCGCGCAGAACCGCCGAGCCGACGAAACCGGAGCCGCCGGTGACAAGGACACGATCGCCGGAGGAGCCGACAGGGTGAGAATCGTCCATGGGCGGCAATAATCAGAAATCAGCGCCGCTGTCGAAACGCCCACCGGGCGACGGCGATGAACGACACCGTCCTGCAGGTGAACACGTCCGTGAACAATGGCGCGCCCGCCTGTGTGGGCGCGCGTTCAAAGCGATCGATGCTGCAAAAGTGATCCGATCAGCGGGAGGAAACAAGCTTGATCGGAACCAATCGCAACCCTTTGTGGTTGTATCCGGTCCAGGCGACTTTCGTTCGGACGCCGCTTCAAAGTTGATTGTCTTGCCCGCTGAAGCTACGCTCGCTCCCATCGAGTACTGGGACGTTGGATCCGCGCTGACATTGGAGTCGATATACAAACGCGAGGATCGCTCGCACTCGGCGATCCCGATCACGTTCAATGGCTGCTTTGGTTGGCACCATCCGGGCGTGGCCTCGCGCGGAATCGTCCTGTGCGGTCCGGTTGGAGAAGAGGCGGACTATGTCTACGCCAGCTTGCGGCAATTCGCTGACCGCCTGGCGAGCGCCGGCTTTTCGACACTGCGCCTGGACTATCCGGGTCTCTACAATTCACTCGACCTTGACGAGGGACGCCATCCGCCCGCCGCCTGGATCGAGAGCATCCAGGCCGCGTCGCGCTGGCTGAAGGCTGAAGCCGGAGTCGACGACGTGGTCCTCGTCGGGCTTCGCTTTGGAGCTGGCCTGGCGCTGAGATGCGCCGAGGAGCTGGGTGGCGTGGACCGATTGGTGCTCATGGCGCCGGTCGTATCTGGCGTTGCCTATCAGCGAGAACTCTCGCTGCTGGCGAAACTCAGCGAGGTCGGAAGGCCGGCGTCGGGCTTCGAGGCGCCTCACCTCGCCGCCACCCTGTTCACCGCCGAGCAGACGTTCGACGTGAAAACCCTCCGATGCGTCGAGGGCGGGGCGCGACCCGCGCGGAGGGTCCTGGTCCTGTCGGAAGCGGGGTCGGGCGGCGGCCGAAGGCTGGGCGATCAACTACGGGCCCTCGGCTGCGAGGTGATCGATTCCCCGTTTGCAGGCTATTCCGAGCTGATGGTTCAGCCGGAATGGGCGCGCTACCCCGAAGAGGCGTTCGGTGGCGTGATCGATTGGCTGTGCGATGGGTTGCCCGCTACGCCGGCCCCGACCGTTCCGCGCGCGCCGCGGCGCGCGGGCGCAATGGCGCTCAATCCGCCGGGTGTGTGGGAGACTCCGGTGTTCCTGGGCGACGACACACCGCTTTTTGGAATCTTCTGCCGCCCCGAGACGCCGCGTGAGCACCCGCCGGGCGTGCTGTTCCTCAATACCGGCGCGGTCCCACAGGCGGGCATGAACAGGATCTGGGTGTCGATGGCGAGGAAGTTCGCTGCGGCCGGCATCACGTCGCTGCGCTTCGACATTTCGGGCGTCGGCGACAGCCCCCAGCGCAGAGGCTCGGGCGCGGGACCACCGAACATGCTGGAGGCCTGCGCCGATGTCTCGGCCGCGATCGGATGGCTCCAGGCGCAAGGCTGTTCATCCGTCACCCTGGTGGGCTTCTGTTGGGGCGCGCAGCTCGCGTGCAATGTGGCTCTCGAAGATAATCGGGTCACACGCCTGGTCATGATCAACTCGAGGCGGCAGTTCTGGGACATCGACATCGACGGGGCGCCGCAGCGCAGTTTCGGAACCTATCTGAGGCTCACGCGAGACGCGGCGAAATGGGGAAGTCTGTGGCGCGGCGAGATCCCTCTGGCGCAACTGGCCGACTTCGGCGGACGACTTGCCTTCGTGGCGATGAAATCCACCTATGAGCGAGTTTCCGGCATTGAGGACAGGCGCCGGCGGAGCACGCGAAAGTTGCGTTCTTTGCGAGAGCGCGGGGTGGAAACACTCTTCATTCATGGCAATGACGATACGTTTCTCGCCGAATTCGAGGATTACTTCGGCGTCGAAAGGGACCGCCTCGGGGCGCTGCTGAACATCAATACCCATTTTGTGGAGGGCGTTCATCACCGGTTCCCCAACGAAAGGCGCCTGGCTGAATTGGTGCGGCTGGTCTCGACCATCTTGTGCGCGCGGTCGCGATAGCTCGAACAAGGCCCGTTCCGGGGCGCCTTCGGGGGCGGATCGACCAATTAGACAGACTGCTCGGTCAACTTTTGCGCGAAGAACACTTTTTTGGCGATCAAAAGCACTACAAAATCTCGCGCGAGGGTGTTACAAACTATCGCGGGTTGCGTATTTGGCGGCCAAGCTTGGAAGCGGATCCCGCGTGGCCGGCGTCTCCCGACTTAGGACGGCACGGTGACATTCTAAACGCTGAGCGTCCAGTTTGCAGCCAGGCGTTCAGTGTGCTCATCGCAAGTGCGTAAGTATGGACGCCGGTATATCGAATTTTGGGGCAATGGATGTTTGATTCGGAAAGAACAATCGCAGACAAGATCAAGGAGGCCATAGCGGCTCTGCCCGGCATGCCGTCGGACGGGCTGGCGCTCGAGGATGACACTGATCTCTACCGCGCCGGTATGAAGTCGTTTGCATCTGTGCAACTGATGCTCGCACTGGAAGACGCGTTCGAAATCGAATTTCCCGAGAGCATGTTGACGAGAGCCACGTTCCGCAGTCCGGCCGCCATCGAGCGGGCCGTCAGGGCCCTCAAGGCTCCCGGGGCCTGATGCACGCACTGGATCTCGGCCACGACAGCGATTTCTCCGAACGCGTGAAAACAGCCGTCGCTGTCGCGGCGGCGAACGCCGATAGAGTCGACAAGGACGGCCGCTTTCCCATCGAAGCCATCGAAGCGTTGCGCGCCAATCGATTGCTCGGCGTCGCGGCCCCTCGGGAATTGGGAGGAGAGGGCAGGAGCCTCGCTGACCTCGTCGATGTCTGCTCGGCCTTGGGTGGCGCGTGCGCATCGACGGCGATGGTGTTCGCCATGCACCAGATCAGCCTGGCCAATCTGATCGATTGCGCGAGCGAGGGCGCGTGGCACCGCAGCTATATTCGCCAGGCCTCGCGAGACCAGCTTTTGTTCGCGTCGGCGACGACCGAAGCGGGGGTAGGCGGCGAGCTGCTCCATAGTCTGTGCGCCGTAGAGCGCGCCGGCGACCGGTTCTTCCTGGCTAAGGACGCCTCCGTCATCTCCTATGGCGAATATGCGGACGCCATATTCATTACCGCCAGGCGGAACCTTCAGGCGTCCGCCAACGACCAGGTTCTGGTGGTCGCGTGCAAGGGCCAATACACAGCCGAGCGGCTCACAGATTGGGACACCCTCGGGATGCGCGGCACCTGCAGCCATGGATGGCGGCTTAGGGTCGAGGCGCCCGTCGCGCAGATCGTCGAGACCCCGTTTGCGGAGATCGCCGCCGAGTCGATGGTGGCCATCTCTCACCTGATGTGGAGCGGGGTTTGGTTCGGAATCGCCGCCGACGCCTTGGCCCGCGCGCAGGCGTTCGTCGCCAAGGGCGCGCGCCGGCAGCCCGAAGTTCCACCCCCGGGAACGCTTCGCCTGGCCGACGCATTCAATACGCTCGCGGCCATGGAGGCGGAGATCTCGGACGTGGCCGCGCGGGTCGGCGAAATGCGCGGCGATCCCCATCGCCTGCAAAACATCGGTTTCACGAGGCGAGTGAACGCGCTCAAGGTCAATGTCTCCACCGCCGCACTCCATGTCGTGGACGGCGCGATGATGGTTTGCGGCCTGCAGGGCTACCGAAACGACACGCCCTTCAGCTTGGGACGCCATCTGAGGGATATTCACTCGGCGCGGCTGATGATCGGGAATGATCGTATCCTCGCGAGCACAGGGCAGATGATGCTCGTCGCGCGCTCGCCTTTGACGCTGAGTACTTGACGATGGATGCGCCGTCACGATTCCTGGACCAGCTTATCGCGAGCGGTCTGCTGATCTCGACCGGAGTGGATGGTCTCTACGGCCGAAACGCCGTGTTCGAGGCGGTGGTGACCGGGTTCGGCGCTCTGATCACGCGCGCGGGATCCGGCGATGGCGCTGAAGTGGTGAGTTTTCCGCCGACCATGACGCGGGAGCAACTCGAAACGAGCGGATATCTGAAGAATTTCCCCCGGCTCATAGGGACGATTCACAGTTTCTGCGGCCACGACGACGATCATCGGACTCTGCTGGCGCAGCTCAAGGCGGGTGAAGATTGGACCGGTGGGCAACTCGCCACCGATCTGGTGCTTACTCCGGCCGCTTGCTATCCGCTCTATCCAATGACCGCGGCGCGAGGGCCGCTTCCCGAGGAGGGCAGGACCTTCGACATCTGTTCCTTCTGCTTTCGCAGGGAGCCCAGCCGCGATCCTGCGAGGATGCAGAACTTTCGCCAGCGCGAACACGTCCGCGCGGGCTCGTCCGAACAGATTGCGGCGTTCCGCAGCCGATGGATCGAACGCGCCGGCGAGATCATGGGCTCGCTGTTGCTGCCGTTCGAAATCGTTCCGGCCAACGATCCCTTCTTTGGTCGGGCGGGCAAGCTGATGAAGGCTCACCAGCTGGACCAGGGGCTAAAGATGGAGCTGGTCATCCCGGTGGCCAACACCGAACCGACCGCCTGCGTCAGCTTCAACGATCACCAGGACAACTTCGCCAGGGCTTGGGGCATTCGAATGGCGAGCGGTGATCTCGCTCGGACGGGATGCGTCGGCTTCGGCCTGGAGCGGGTCGCGCTCGCCTTGTTCCGCCATCATGGACTGGAGACGAGGGCCTGGCCTGCCGAGGTGCGTGAGTTGCTGGGCGTATGAGTTTGAACGCCTGTCTCGCCGGGCCGGTCGTCGAGTCGTACAAGCCCCATCCGCTGCACAGCATCGACCGGTGTTGGCCGGAAACCAACTGCTACGTCGATGTCTGGATAGAAATCCTCCACGCGCTCGACCTGCCTCCCGAGGCGGCGCTAGGGTTCGCGGCGCGGCAGGACTTCGAGGGTGATCAGTTCACCTTCACAAAGTTCCAGTTGCGCGACCTCGAGGTTCTGTTCGGCCTCAACATCCAGGAGCTTTCCCTCTACGAGCCGGTCGAAAGGCATGTCGCGCGGCAGATCGCGCGCGGGCGGATGTGCCTGATGGAGGCCGATCCGTACTTTCTTCCGGACACCGGCGGCGCGGGCCACGGCATACGTCATGGGAAGACGACGATCGCCATCAATCGCCTCGACCTGAACCGGCGTCGCATGGAATACTTCCATGGGGCCGGCTACTTCGCTCTGGAAGCGGCCGATTTCGACGGCCTGTTCCGGGCTCCGCCGGAGGGGTACGCGCCTTTTCGTCCGTATACGGAATTTACGACGCTGACGCCCACGCGCCGGCCTGAAGCGGAACTTCGGCGCATGGCGCGCGACTGCCTGGAGCACCACTGGCGCGGGCGTCCAAACGCCAACCCTGTGCGCGCTTTTCAGGCGGTGCTGCCGGCGCGCGCCGCGGTCCTGGCCGACGAAGGGCAAGACGCCTTCCACGATTTCACGTTCCATAACCTGCGTCTTCTGGGCGCGAACTTCGCTCTGCTGGGCAGCGCTCTGGACTGGCTCTCGGATGGCGCCGACCGCCGCGCGGCGCATTGTCTGCGGATTGCCGAATGCGCGAAGACAGCGCAGTTCCAGCTCGCCAAGGCCCTGGCGCGGCGGCGCTTCGATGGCCTGGGCGCCTGCCTCGACGCCGCGGCGGCGGCTTGGGACGATCTCTTCGAAGCATCCCCGGCGCGCAAACGCGCATAGCCGATGGCGAGACTGCGTGTGATCGGCGAGGCCGATGAGCTCGTCTTGGACTGGCGGATGGTGGTCACGCCGGCGGACGCATGCGGCGATCCAGCAGCGGCCGCGGGCTTAACCGACTGGATCTCGGCGCCCGTGCCGGGCACGGCCGCCACGGCGCTCAGACTGGCCGGCGCGTTCGCATCGGACGAACCCGCTCCGCGTCTGCGCGACAAGGACGTCTGGTACCGCGGAGCATTGCCGGGGGAAGGGCGGCGCGTCCTGCGTTTCGAGGGCCTGGCGACGATCTGCGACGCCTGGATCGACGAAGTTCCGGCCCTGACCCATGCCTCGATGTTCACGCCTTGTGAGGTCGAGATCTATCTGCGTCCCGGCGCCACCCTGTGGCTCTGCTTCCGCGCCTTGGAGCCGCGGCTGTCGGCGCGCGGACCGCGCGCGCGCTGGCGCCCGAGGATGATCGACAACCAGGGCCTGCGTCTGGTGCGCACCACCTTGCTTGGCCGCATGCCCAGCTGGGGACCGGTCCTTGATGTCGTGGGGCCGTGGCGTCCGGTGAGCCTGAGGTCGCCCGGGCCCCTCGACGCGGCCAGGGCGCGCCTGCGCCCGGCATGGACGGCGCAAGGCGCGCGGTTGGGCGTGACGCTGAACGTCGACGCGCGAGCGCCGCCCATCCTGAGCTGCGCCGGCGCGAGCGCGCTCATGCAACCGGTCGGTGAGGGAAGCTATCAGGTCGACTTGGCCGCCCCGCTCGCCCAGCCGTGGTGGCCCAATTCGCACGGCGGGCAGCCGCTCTATTCGGTCAGCCTCGAGATCGACGGCCTGAGCGTCGACCTCGGCCGCACCGGCTTCCGCTCGATCGCGGTGGATCGTGGCCGCGACGGAAGGGGCTTCCGGGTGTCGGTGAACGGCGTCGACGTCTTCTGCCGCGGCGCGTGCTGGGTTCCGCCCGACCCGATCGGCCTGGGCGGCGCGCGCGCCGATTACGAACCCACGCTGCGCCTGGCCGCCGAAGCGGGGATGAACATGATCCGGGTCAGCGGGGTCGGAGTCTATGAAACCTCCGCCTTCTTCGCGCTGTGCGACGAGCTGGGCCTGATGGTGTGGCAGGACTTCATGTTCGCCAACTTCGACTATCCCGCCACCGATGCCGCCTTCGCCGCGGCCGTGCGTGAAGAGGCGCGCGCGTTCCTGGATGGGATCGACGGCTCGCCTTCCCTGGCGATCCTGTGCGGCGGAAGCGAAGTGTTTCAACAGGCGGAAATGCTGGGTCTCGCGCCGGGCTCACGGCAAGCGCCGTTGTTCGAGGAGCTCCTGCGAGATGCGGCGCGGGAGACCTGCCCCGATGTGCCCTACATCGCCAACAGCCCCGAGGGCGGGCCGCTGGCTTTCGCGGCGAATGAGGGCGTGAGCCACTATTACGGCCTGGGCGCCTACGAGCGCCCGATCGAAGACGTTCGTCGCGCCGAGGTCAGGTTCACCTCGGAATGCCTGGCGTTTTCCAATGTCCCCGACGCCCGCACGCTTGCGCGCGACATGCCGGGCGTGCAGCCGCACGATCCGCGCTGGAAGGCCGGCGTGCCGCGCGACCGGGGCGTGAGTTGGGATTTCGAGGACGTGCGCGATCACTACCTGCGCGACATCCTCGATATCGATCCCTACCGCCTGAGGCGGGAGGATCCCGAGACCTACCTCGATCTGTCCAGAGTGGTGACGGGCGAGATGATGACGGCGGCGTTCTCTGAATGGCGTCGCGGCCGCTCCCCGTGCAATGGCGCCCTGGTGTGGTTCCTGCGCGACCAGAAGCCCGGCGCCGGATGGGGTCTGATCGACGCCGCCGGAGAGCCGAAGGCGGCCTGGTACGCACTTGAACGGATATTGGGCCCCCTCCAGGTCGCGATCACCGACGAGGGCGTGAATGGCCTGACCGTGCACATCATCAACGAACGGGCCGCGCCACTGGTCGGGGAACTCAGGTTGAGCCTGATCTCCCACGAGGCGAGCGCCTTGATCGACGTGCGCCGACCGCTCGAGATGGCGGCGCGCTCGACAAGCGAGGTGTCCGCGTTCGCGCTGATCGGCCGGTTCTTCGATGTCTCATATGCCTACCGCTTCGGGCCACGCGAACACGCCGCGGTGCGCGCGCAGATCCTGGAGGACGGAAGGGTGGCGAGCGAGGCGTTCCACTTCCTTCGCGCCGCGGGCTGGGCGGCGGACGGCGACGTAGAAGCCACGCTCGAGTATGAGGCGGGCTTCTGGCGCGTGACTCTGCGCGCCCAGACGCTGCTACGTTTCGTCCATATCGAAGACGACGCCTTCCGGCCCGCCACCGATTGGTTCACGCTCGCTCCTGGAGAAGAGCGAATTGTCGGCCTCGTGCGCCGCGCCGGAGCGCCCGCGGACGCGAAGCCGTCGGGCGATGTTCTTCTGCCTGGCAGGCGCGCCGTGGCTCACTACGGTGTGACCGAACGCGAAGCCTAGAGCGGATTTGCGCGCCTCGCGATCAGACCGTGAACGGAACACCAGGGACGCTTGCGCATTCCGTTCATTGGTCGGAGGCGCAATTCCTCGGTGGTCCACCAAGGCATTTTCCGGAGTTGAGTTCGGTTCGTCCCCGTTTTGCGTCGGTCGGCGATGGTTCCCCTGAGTATCTTACAATGATCAGTCCCGCGTCCTACAACTTGCATCTCATTGGGCAAAGCGGGTGATCCCAATCTCTTTCGACGGCTGCTTCGGCTGGTTTCATCCCGCCGGAACATCGCGCGGCGTCGTCTTGTGCGGACCGGTCGGCGAGGAGGCCGACTATGTCTACGGCGTCTGGCGCGACTTCGCCGAGCGCCTGGCGCAGGCCGGTCTGTCGACGCTGCGTTTCGACTATCCGGGGCTCGGCGACTCTCTCGATCTCGATGACGGTGTCGATGCGCCGACCGCATGGGTCGACGGCGTCAAGGCGGCGATGCTGTGGCTCGCGACGCAAGCGGCGGTCGAGGAGGTGGCCGTCGTGGGAATGCGGCTGGGCTCAGGCCTGGCGCTGAGGTGCGCCGAGGAGCTCGGCGGCGTCTCCCGCCTGGTGCTGATTGCCCCGCTTGCGTCTGGAACCGCCTTTCAACGCGAGCTGGCGCTTTTGGCGAGGCTCAATGAAGCAGGGGCGGATGCGGACCTGACGGCGCCTTCGGAGGCGGCGACGGTGTTCAGCGCCGAAAAGACGTTCGACGTCGCAAATCTCCGGTTCGGCCGGAGCGGCCGGAAACCCGCGCGACAGGTGCTCATCCTTTCCACCAACAGCTCCGGCGCTGCGGGTACGCTGGCGGACAGGATCGCGGCGACCGGCGCGGAAGTGATCCAGCACGACTTCCACGGTTACGCCGCGATGATGGTGCGGCCGGAGGCGGCGCTCTACCCGGAGGCTGCGTTCGCCAAGGTGGTGGACTGGCTTGGGGAGCCGTCGGGCCCGAGAGGGGGGCCGTCGAGTTCAGGGGCGCCGCGTCTCCGGTCCGCGGCCGTGCTGACTCCGCCGGGGGCGCGGGAGACGCCGGTATTTTTCCGCGACGAGGCGCCGCTGTTTGGTATTCTCTGTCGACCCGATGCGCCGCGAGAAGGCGCGCCGGGATTGCTGTTCCTCAACACCGGCGCCGTGCCGCACGCGGGCATGAACAGGATCTGGGTGTCCATGGCGCGCCGATACGCCGCGATCGGCTTCACGTCTCTGCGCTTCGACATCGGCGGCGTCGGCGAAAGCCGCGCGCCCCTGACGGGCGCCGGCCGCCAGCCGGTCATGCGGGACGCGGTCGCCGACGTCGACGCCGCGATCGATTGGCTGCAGGCGCAAGGCTGTTCGACGATCACGCTCATCGGCTTCTGCTGGGGTGCGCAGCTGGCCTGCAGCGTGGCGCTGACAGACGATCGGGTCGGGCGCCTGGTCCTGATCAACGCCGCGCGGCAATTCTGGGATATCGAGACCGACAGCGAACCGCCGCGCAGCCTCGACACCTACCTGAGGCTGCTGAGGGATTCCGGCAAATGGAAAAGCTTGCGGGGCGGCGCCATCTCCTTGGCCGAGCTGGCGGGATTTGCCGGGCGGCTCGCCTGGGCCGCTATCCGGTTGATCTATGAGCGGGCGTCGGGCGTGGGCGACCGCTCCCAAAAAGCCGTCCAAAAGCTCCGAACCCTGAGCGAACGCGGTGTGGATGCGGCGATCTTTCACGGGGAGGATGACACCTTCCTTTCGGAAATCGAGGATAATCTCCGCGTCGGCCGACACGGCCTCGCGGCGCGGCTGGGCATGCACACCCATTTCTTCCCTGGCGTTCATCACCGCTTCGCCGACGACAAGAGCCTCTCCGATCTGGTGCGGGCGGTCGGCGATCATCTTTCGCGCGGCGGGCCAGCCAGGCAGGCCAGATGGCGCCCGGATCAGGATCCTCACCGCGCTGAAAACCAGCCTTCGCGGACGACGGCGAACGCCTGAGCAGACGCAAATCGCAGCCGGCGCATAAACATTGACGTTTCCCAATCTCGGATGCAACCTATCCTTGCAACCGGCGTTTGCCGGAACAAGCGATGCGCGAGGGCGCGCGACGTGGGGATCTCAAGCAGCGCGGGACCGACGTCAGTCGACGGCGAAGACCCGAGATAGAACAATAGGAAGACCATGGCTTATTCCGCACAGACGATGAAAAACCAGATTCGCGAGATCATCGTCGATCACGCCGGACTCGAATTTGATGGTATGAAGCTCGATGACCATACCGACCTTTACAACGTCGGCATGAAGTCGTTCGCGTCGGTCCAACTGATGCTGGCTCTGGAAGATGTGTTCGATGTGGAGTTTCCCGACGGGATGCTCAAGCGTGCGACGTTCCGCAGTCCCGCCGCCATTGAAAACGCGATCCAATCTTTAAAGAAGTCCGGGGAGCCCTGGAGCGCGCGCGCGACGGGCCTCGGCGAGGCGAACGCTCCGCACGCGTGATCGCCGCTGACGCAGGCGGCGCCTGCGGCGTTCCCAGGCGCCGCGAAACACGTTACGTCGACTTCAGACATAGGAGTTGACGTTCATGCGCAGAGCCCTCTTCGCCGCCGCGGCCGTGGCGAGCCTTTTCTGCGCGGCGGCGCGCGCCGACATTCCCGCTCATCCGGAGGCGGAGGCGCAGGCGCTCGACCTGGCCGAGAAGGCGATCGCCCTGCGCTCGGTGCGCGGACCGGGCAATGAGACGCCGAAGGTCGCGCAGCTCTACAAGTCGGCCCTGGTCGCCGGCGGCTGGGCCGACAGCGACGTGGTGATCACCCCGGTGGACGACACCGCCTATCTGATCGCCACCTGGCCCGGATCGGATCCGTCGCTGAAGCCGCTGGTGATCAGCGGCCACATGGACGTGGTCGAGGCCAAGCCGGCCGACTGGAAGCGCGATCCGTTCACTCCGGTGGTGGAGAACGGCTATCTGTTCGGCCGCGGCGCTTCGGACATGAAGTATGATGGCACGCTCGCCATCGCCTCGCTGATCGAGCTGCGGCGCGAGGGCTACAAGCCGCGCCGCACCATCATCATCCAGTTCTCCGGCGACGAGGAGACGACGATGAAGACCAGCGGCCTGATCGCCGCCAAACTCGCCGACGCCGACCTGGTGCTGAACATCGACGGCGGCGGCGGCACGCTGGACGAGACCACGGGCAGGCCGCTGTACTTCACCTGGCAGGGGGCGGAGAAGACCTATGCCGACTTCCAGCTGACGGTCACCAACCCCGGCGGCCACTCGTCGGCCCCCCGCAAGGTCAACGCCATCTACGAACTGGCCGCCGCGCTCATTCGCATCGGCGACTACCAGTTCAAGCCGGAAGTCAGCGACCTGACCCGCACCTATTTCAACAATGCGGCCAAATATCAGGACCCCAAGATCGGCGCCGCCATGCGCGCCTTCGCCGCCGACCCGACCGACAAGGCGGCGATCGCCACCTTGACCGACAACCCGGCCACGATCGGCAAGATTGGCACCACCTGCGTCGCCACCATGATCAACGGCGGCCATGCCCTGAACGCCCTGCCGCAGCGCGCCACCGCCAACATCAACTGCCGCATCTTCCCCGGCCACCCGCGCGCGGCGATCATGGCCGAACTGGCCAAGGTCGCCGCCGACCCGGCGATCAAATTCGAGGACGTCACGCAAGGCAGCGTCGCCACCGACGCCTCGCCGATCCGCCCCGACCTCGTCGCCGCCATGACCAAGGCCATCGACACCGTCTACCCAGGCACGCCGGTCTTCCCCAGCCTGTCGTCGGGCGCCAGCGACAGCATGTGGTACCGCTATCACGGCGTCGGCAGCTATGGCGCCAGCCCGGTGTTCATGAAGGACTCCGACGACTTTGCGCATGGGCTGAACGAACGCGTGCCGGTGGCGAACTCACGGCCGGGGGTGGATTATTATCTGATGGTGGTGAGGGATTTGTCGAAGTAGGGGGGAGAGTTTCTATCCCCGGCCGCCCCATGCAGCGCTGAGGTCGACCGTCACGTGTCCGTGGGCCGGCCGACGAGCGCACCGGCGGGAATATACCATCTGTGCTGCAACAGGCGGATCTGGATTTCCGACGCCCGCGAGCGCGACCCTAGGAGAGCGTCAATAAGGTCATGCTTAGCATGTGTGCCGACGAACTTCTCGAAGACGAGGCGCCGCGCAAGATCGATCGCGCAGACGAGCCCGAAGGCCTTCAACTATATTGTATCGGATGCGCGCTCTTTCCGGGGGCAGGCACAGTGTTCACCATCGCAGAATCCCGAAAGTGCACGCGCGCCTGCCCCCGTACCGCCCCCTTTCGCCCCTCAGTTCGCAAACGTCACGGTATCCCCACTCATCCTCGTGATCGTAATATTCACCTTCTCGGCATAGGTCTTCACCTGATCCTTGAGGAAGCTGATCGCCACCTCCTCGCCCAGCAGCATTGAGAAGTCCGTGTCGCTGCGCCAGTGAATACCCGCGTGAATGCCGTGACCGAACGAGATGTTGTGCGCCAGCTTGTGCAGTTCGCCGTTCACGCGCATCACGTCGGTGTCGGCGCTTGTATAACTGTAGGGCGCCAGCATCGTCCCGTCCGCTGAGGGTTGGACCGGATTGGGAACGATCGCATGGCCGTCGAAGAAGAATTTCAGCACGGTGATGCACGCGCCGGCGACCGTGCCGTGGCCCGTGGGATAGGCGGGGTGGGTCGGCGAGCCCTCGGGGAAGGCCTGGGCGAGGAAGTCGGAGTTGAAGTGCGCCAGGCACTTCTCGAGCGCCTGCGAGTTGAGAAAATTCGCGTGAATTTTCTCGTCGGGGCTATAGGCCACGCCGCCCTTGCGCTGGTAGTGCACGAGCCCGCCGCCCGATTCCGGGCGATGGCGCAGATGGACGACCCATTTTTGATACCAAACGGCGTTGATCGCGGCCCTGGCCACCGCGCCCAGCGTCGAGGCTATGTCCGGGCCGCCGAAGGTGCCGAACGCCTTCTCGCTGGGATGCAGCGGCGCCGGCGGCGCGTATGGCGAGGTGGGGTTGGGCGGGATGTCGATGGCGGACATGACGAGGTAGGCGATCAGGTAGGACTGGTAGAGTTCGTCTTCGTGGCGTGTAGGCGGCGAGCGACCGGCCGGTGTGCAGGTAACGTGTGTCGGTCTTGTCGAAGGTGAGCGACAGGCCGGTCGGCTGGCCGGACTGGACGAGGTTCCATGTGGTCTCGTCGAGAAGATAGTCGACATGCGGCGGCAGGGTCCAGAATGTCTGATCGAAGCCCAGCACGCCCAGATGGGCGGGCTGCAGGCAGAACTGTGACAGGTACGGGCCGATCAGTTCGCCCGCGAAGTATTTTCCGGCGCCAGATGTCGGCACATGTCCTGTCGTGGCCCCGCTGTTGAAACCCCCGCGGAACAGCACCGCAGGCGTGACGTTTCCCGCCGCGTCCAGAGGACCGGCGTAGCTCGCCTTCATGCCGTCGAGTTCCTGCGCCGCGTCGATGGCGATCTGATTGCCGGCATATTCGCTGAACGGGACGTCGCGCAGCAGCGAGGGCCCAGTAGAGCTCGACCAGTTCGGTCGCATATTCCTTGCTGCTCAGCAGCGGCGGCGCGGGGACCGACATCGATCCAAACTGCGCCGAATCCTCGCAGGCGAGCTGCCAGGCGAACGCGCCCATCGGGCCGTTGAGCTTGGCCGAGCCGCCGAGGATCCCGCCTGGCATCGCGCTCGGCGTCATCGGCGTGTTTAGCGCCGTATTGAAAGTATTGAACACGCCCGCATCGGGCAGGCCAGGCTTCGCCGCGTTCTGTTTTAGCGCCTTCGAGTAGAGCGCGGCAAGATTTAATGTGGTTTTATCGTTGTTCGGATTTTCGCCTGGATTGCTCGCGGCGTTGTCCAAATTCGTTAATTCGTCTCGCAGCACCTTGGCTTGTGCAATTCGCGCGGCGGCGTTGGGCAGTATAGTCGTCATCATGATATCCTGAAATTTGATTGATGTATTGGAAAGCTGGCCACCCAGACCCCGGCGGCGGCCGCTGCGAACGGCCCGCCAGGATCTGGGCTTTACCTGCGGCGCATAACCTCGCCGTCAAAGACCGGCGAGTATCTTCGCGCCGTCGGGTGTCCCCAGGCCCGAACAGGCGTCCCACCTCGGTCCCGCCTGGTAACCCTTGATGACATTCCTTGATGCCGTTGTCGCCTGTGACGACATCGACGAAGGCGTCGGGGTGGGCGTACATCCAGGGATTGAGAAAGCCGACGTTCTTGCCCTTCGCCTGATTGAGCAGGGCCACCAGGGCGGACATCAATGGCGCGACCGCGCTGGTTCCGCCGCTCGGCCCCTCGCTGGTGTCGACCCGCGTAAAGTAGTTGGTGGCGCTCATGGCGATGTCCGGGATCCCCCGACCGGCCTTGCCGGTAAGGAGCGAAACCGGCAGGTTGGCGTTCACCTGATAGTTCGGGACCGCAAAGATCGTGCTGACGCCGCCGCCGGTCGCCCAGCCGCCGCCGCCCCCGTTGTCGCCGCTGAACGGCGTCCCGTCGTTCCAGACCACGTCGACGTTGTTGTCGACCTGCGTGCCGCCGCACGCCAGCACCATGTCGTCGACGGCGGGATGGTCGACGTGGATCTTTCCATCCCAGCTTTGCCCGTCGAGATCGGCGACCCCGTGGTCGCCCGTCGCGGCGCAGACGGTCACGCCGAGGCTGGCGGCGGCGACGAAGAGTTCATGGAACGCCTGGATCGCCTGCGCTTCGTTGCTCGACTCGGGGCTGCCCCAGCTGATGGAGATCACTCCCGGCTTGCGCTCCTTGTCGTGAATTGCGGCGCTGATGGCGTCGATGAAACCCTTGTTGCCTTCGTTCGGCGCGAAATAGATGGCGAACCTGGCGTTCGGGGCGACGGCGCCGGCCACCTCTATATCCAGCATCACCTCGCCGTCCGCGGAGTCGGGCGAGCTGGGGCTGTTGCCCGCGTGATCGACCGACACGGCGGTGACGTGCGGCGCGCCGACGCCGATCTCGTTGAAGTAGACCTTGAGGTCGCTTTTGCGGAAACCGCCGCCAAGCTCGATGATGGCGATCGTCTGGCCCGACCCGTCCAGGGTCGCGCCATTGTAGACGGTGGGAAAGTCGTACCGCTTCGCGAAGGTCGTGGACGGCACGCCGTTCTCTCCGTCGGGGCCCCCCATGGCGACCGCCGAGCGCGCCGCGCGCGAACGGCGTTTCGGTCGGGTGTCGAAACCGAAAATGCCGGTCACGACGCCGTCGAGCGACTTGGGCACGCAAATATCGCCGCGCCGCCCGCGATAGGCGCCGCCTGGGTGATCGTACATCTGCACGTCGGCCGGAAAAGCGTTCAACAGATCGCCCAGTCGCCCACGCAGGACGATCGATCGCTCCGCCGCGTCGCGGTGGACCACGGTCAGATTGTGCTGGTCGGCGACCCGCTCGACCAGATCCAGGTCCTCGGCCGAAGCGCCGTGTCTGGCGGCGAGTTCGTCACGGGTCATATACTTGCGCTCATTGAGCGGCAGAGTGCTTTGTTCATGGACGAATTGCTCCAGCGCTGCATCGTCGCCCATGGACCGCACCCGCACCGTTACGCTGGCGACTTCCGTGGGATCGATGGCCCCGATGGCGCGGGAGTTGGGCAACACGTTCCGTGCGCTTCCCGGCAACGCGATAAGACTGGTCATTGGTCGGTTCCTCTATCGTGTGTTCCGGTGCGTCGACCGGCGTGTCGCTTCTGCGCTCGGGAGCGTGAGGCTGATGGCTAAAGCGGCGTGAATTGCGCGTGAAAAGGGTGTGAAAGCCGGCTTTTCACGGGTTCCTTGGCGTCCGCCGTGTTGTTCGACAACGGGTCTTGAGGCAGGTATTTGCGAGGGGAGCGGCCGAATGCTTCCGGTCGCCTCTCTTCAATCTCGGATGCCCACTCTTTTTGAATGATGAATGAGGATATGATGTCTGTCCCGAATGAAGCTCCCCCCTTCCGTTTCATAGTCAAACATGACGGCAAGTATTATTTGACACATGAGTTGTGGGAATTTGATCCAAGCCGCTCTTCGAATGACCTGAACGAAGATCAAGACACTTCCTTGAAGCAGATCTCCACCACATTCGAAGGCGGGACCCCGACGGGGGGCGCGGTCGAGATAGGTTCTAGAGGCGCCGCCGCCTTCACTGAGATTACCCGAGTGAAGTCCTCACCGGGAAGATAGGCCCATGCCTTCGACGGCGGAACGGTCTGCCCCGGTTCATGGAAGGCGCGATCGTTTACTGTCGCCTGAGAGCCGGGCTGTCCTCAGAGCTGCCGCCGAGGCCGGCGTCAGTCGGCTCGCCGAGGTCACGGATCTCGATCTCATCGGCATTCCGGTGTTTCAGGCGATCCGGCCCGCCGGGCTCTCTCTGTCGGTACATCAGGGAAAAGGTGTGACGCGGGAGGCGGCGATGATCGGCGCCTTGATGGAGGCTTTGGAGTGCGATCACGCGGAACAGCCCGTCGGCGAGCCTCGTGAAACGACGTTCGCCTCGCTTCCGTCGTGGGAGCGGGCGCCGAGCCTCGCGGACTTCGCGGTGGATTTTTTGGCGCCGCCTTCCGATGACGAGATTTTGCAGTGGCTTCCCGCTCGCCGGTTGACCGACGGCGCCCGCCTCTGGGTTCCACTGGAGGTCGTCCGCCTGGACTTCACCCGCCATGGCGATCCGCGACTGGAGCGTTCGACGGTCGGCCTCGGGGCGCGTTTCGATGTCGAACGGGCCAGGCTGAAGGGCCTGCTGGAGGTCGTGGAGCGCGATGCCCAGAGAGCCTGGTTCGCGCTGCCGATGGCACAGCGGACGCGATCGCGCATTGACCTGGATTCGATCGAATCGGCCAACTTCCGCGCTGTGCGAAGGCGTGTTGTCGACGCGGGGCTCTGGCTCTCGGTCTACCATCTTCCCGCGGTGATCCCCGCGCCGGTCTTTCTCGCCGAGATCATCGAGCCGGGAGCGGGCGGAAATCTGCGACATATCGCTGTGGGGACTGCCTGCGATGTTACGGCCGAAGCGGCGCTTGTCGGCGCGGTGCTGGAAGCCGCTCAGTCGCGCCTCACCGCCATCTCCGGTGCGCGCGACGACATTTTCTACCCGGAAACGCCGCTGGGCGCGGGAGACCGCCTGGGCGTGGCGTTGCCGCAGCCGGCCCATATCCGGTCGGTGTCGTGGACGTCTCTCAGCGACGGGTTTCCGTCGACGGCCAATGCAAACGCCATCGCGGTCGCTCAAAGCCTGGCGGACGCCGGATATCCGGACGCCGTCGTGGTCGATCTCTCGAAGCCGGGCTCGGATGTCTTTGTTATCAAGGCCTTGGTTCCCGGGCTTGGCTCGTCCGTCCGTCGCGCGGCGCAATGTCGACAGGCACGGAGGAAGTCATCATTGAAGGGACGTATCGCCATATTCGCGGGACCCTCGTTGCCGATCGGCGCCCGGCCACACGACAATCGTCTGGTGTGGCTTGCGCCGGCGATCGCGGGAGACGCTTACCGGATCGAGACCGAGCGGCCCGCAGTCGTCGTGCTCGTCGATGGAATGTTCGACCGTTGGCCGGCGATCCGGCACAAGGAACTGGTCCATCTGATGGCCACGGGCATTCCGGTCGTGGGCGGCGCCAGCATGGGCGCTCTTCGGGCGGCGGAGCTTTCGGACTTCGGCATGGTGGGCGTAGGCGAGATCTACCGCGCCTATGCGCGCGGACGGTTGACGGGCGACGGCGAGGTGGCGGTGCTTCATGGGCCGCAGGATCTGGGCTGGGCCGCTCTTACCGAACCCCTGGTCAATGTTCGCGCCACCGTGCTCGCCGCGGTTCGCACGGGCATCATCGAGATCGCGACGGCCCGGTTGTTGCTCATCACAGCCGCAGGCATGTTTTACAAGATACGCACATGGGCAAGTCTGCTCGAAGCCATGGAGAGCCGCAGGCTGAAGGCCGATGGTCAACTGAGGCGGTTCGAGGACTGGCTGCCCAGCGGCCGGGTGAATCTCAAGCAGCGTGACGCGATTGCCTGTGTCGAGGCTGCGATGGCCCTGCGGCCGGACGAGGTTCCCCGCCCAGCCTACCCGCCAATGACCAGCTTCGCGGCGGCTTTGATGGACCAGGTCTCGCGCGGCCTCACTGAGCGCGAAGGGCGCGCCTTATTGAATTGAAAAGACGGCTCGCGACCGCCGGATCCTGGAACGGGTGGCGGGCTTCGATCCACCCGACAAGTCGGTCCGTCGTCATCGACACTTCTTCGGGCCAGATACTTCGCATTTGGTCGAGGAAAACATCGCGTTTTTCGCCGGTCTCCTGCCTGGTCATTTCCGCGCAGACGAGGCTGTAGAGGTTACCCCATATTCTTGGCGTCGCGGTCAGCTCAAGATAGCTCGAGGCCAGCTCAAACTCTCCCTTGACTATTGAAATCAACGCGAGATCGTTAAAAAATCCGTCTTGCGGCGCGGGGTTCATCAGGAGGCAGCGATCCAGTAGTTTGCCGGCGCGATCGACGTCGCCGAGAAACAAAAGGCCGAAACCCGCCTCCATCAGGCGCCGAACATGGTATGGGTTCAGCGCAAGGGCCTGCTCGAAGTATGTATGCGCGGCTGCCCAGCGGCGTCCTCTGAGATAACACCAGCCGGCGGCCGTGTAGGCATGCGCATTGCTTCGATCGAGGGCCAGGGCCATCTTTGCCAGATCGAGAGCCCGGGCGTACTCAGCGGGCCCGCTGCTCAGGGCCCGCGAGTGGCCGAAGTCGGTGTTGTAAAGATAAGATAAGGGCAGGTAAGGCCTCGCGAATGCGGGGTCGGCGGAGATCATCGCCTCGAGCGAAGCCGCGGCGGCGCGGGCCTGTTGATAGTCGCGCTGCTTGGCGTCGGGACCCCAGGCCAGCAGGTGACGCTCGTAAGACTGGTCGGCCATTCGCGCCACAGGCTGACGAATCATGTCTGACGTAATCTTTGGAAGTACGGCCGCGACCACGGGCGCTACGATCGCATCGATCGCGCCCACGATGTCCAGACCGGGCAATTCGAAGCGGCGGGACCAGACGAACTCGCCTGCGCCGCCGCGTAGAAGCTGAGCTGTAAGGCGGCGGTTCTCTGCGAAGGACCGCAGTGTCACGCCCAATGCGTAGGCGGTGGTTGGACCCGCGTAGAGGTCGCGTGACAGCTCTTCCAACGGGCGCGGGTCGGCGACAACCCTCAGGTCGTGGAAGTAGGCCAGGCCGGTGACGATCTCATCCCGCAGGATCGCAGCGAATTTTTTGTCCCAAGGCGTGTCTCCGTCGGTGACGAAACCGGCGACGACGACGGTCGGCGGCATTTGCGCCAGTCCTCCCATCGCGGCTGAACCGCCGACGCGGGGCTCTGGTTGTGGTGTTTCGCGCACCTTGGCCAACGCCGCGATCGCGTCGCGCGCCGGGGCGCCGGGCCGGACTCCGAATTCCCTGTTCAATCCATCTTCGAGTACTCTAAATCTTCGGCGCGCAGCGGCGTTGTTTCCCAGAGCTGCGTCCGCTCGGATTGCCACGGCGACAACAGCTTCATCGAAAGGATCGCGGGTCAGGTATGTGTCGGCAAGACTTTGTGCGATCTGCCAGTCTGAGCGAGCTTCCAGACGTTTGAGCAATGCGAGGATTCCTGACGACAGAACATGTTCGGTTCGCGCGCGCGTTTGATCGAGCCACTCGCGAAACGATCCCTCTAGTTCAAGGCCCTCCATCAGCCTCGCCGTGCCGATGGTCTCGAGGATTCGCCGCGCCGCCGGCGCATCGTCATTCTCGAACGCGGATGACAACTCGTGGACGTCGGTATCGAGCACGCCCGGGACAAGGACGATCCGCTCGCCGTCCGACTCGATCAGGGCCATATCGAGGGTCTCGGTAGAGCCGCGGATCTCGCGTAGACACTGCCTCAAGCTTGCTCGCGCCTGGACCTCGCCACGGTCGCCCCAGAACAATCCGCAAAGACGAGAGCGCGTCGCCGCTCGTTCCGGACTCATGGCCAGATATCCAAGCATCGCGCGTGCGCGGCGACTGGCGATATCGAGCGGCAGACCTCCGGCTGAAAACACCCGCACGTCACCGAACAGTCGTGCTCGCACCTGGCGTTGCTTGACGTCAATCGCCGCCGTGATCTGTCGCATATTCCCCGCGCCCCGAGTGAGGCTAGCTAGTATCCGATCTCAAACGCTTTCAACTTGGAAAGAAAATCATATTGCCTGCGGCCTTTTCGCTCGCGCAGGCGGTATTTACCCAACTTGGCGAAGATTTTGCATCGTTTCAAGCCTCCCAGACTCAACCAGTCCGCGACCATCAAGCGGCGAGTTCGGTCAACGTCGCGCCCGCGACCCCGCTCCCTTAGAGAAGTACCGCGAGCCGCGCGCCGCCGATCAGGCCCTTCGCCCCCGGCGAGAGCGGAAAGCTCAGCATCAAGAAGAAGGCCCGCGAGCGTCCCGCCCGCGCCTCTGACTTCGCCGTAAGTCTCCACCGTGCGGCTCCGCCGCGAGCAAACCGCGGCCACGCCGCTGGGCCATGTCACGGCTCCGTTGCGCTTGGCCCACCCCTCGATTGACTTTGTTCAGGCTTCAGCGCCAGATTTGCCCGGGAGCGCGCTTCAACGCGTGCATGGGGGGAAATCGGTCATGACGATTACCGTGGAACAACTGCCGGACCTGATCGCGGCGCCAGTCGGCGGGTCACCCTTCGAGCAAGTCCCTTCAGGCGAGCCGGCGGCGATCGCCGCCATCACCGAAGTCATCGAACAACGCGTCCGCGCCACCGCCGCCGCCGACCCTCCGGCGCGCCGGGACGCCCACCCCAAGATGCACGGCTGCGTCGAAGCCGAACTGCGCGTGCTGGACGGCCTGCCGCCGGCGCTTGCCAAGGGCCTGTTCGCGGTTCCGGCGACCTATCAGGCCTGGGTGCGCTTCTCCAACGGCTCTGGCGCGCCCGCGCCGGACAGCCATGGCGACGGGCGGGGCATGGCGGTCAAGGTGCTTGGGGTGGGCGGCAGTCGCAGCGGCACGCAAGACTTCATCATGATCAACAACCCGACCTTCTTCGTACCCGACGCGGCCGAGTATGTCGACTTCAACAAGGCGGCCAATCCGTTCACCTTCTTCCTGCCCGACCTCAACCCGTTACATGTTCGCCTGCACGACGCGCTCACCGCGTTGGCGATCGCGGGCCGCAAGGTCTCCAATCCGCTGAACAGCCAATATTGGAGCATGACGCCGTATCTCTACGAGGATGTTCCCTGCAAGTATTCGGCCCGTCCGGCCGGGCCGCCATCGGTCTTCGAGGACCGCACCGATCCCGACTTCCTGCGTGACAATCTGGTCAAGGCGCTCAGCGCCGGTGACGCCGTGTTCGATTTCTGCATCCAGCTTCAGAGCGACCCCGAGGCGATGCCCGTGGAGGATCCAACCATCGAGTGGCGCGACGAGGTCTCGCCGTTCGTCCCGGTGGCGCGGCTGACAATTCCGCGGCAAGGATTCGATACGCCCGAGCGCCGCGCGTTAGGCGAGAATCTGTCGTTCACGCCGTGGCATGGACTGGACGCGCATCGCCCGCTGGGCGGCATCAATCGCGTACGCCGCACGGTCTATGAGACGATTTCGCGCGTGCGCCACGAGATCAACGGCACGCTCAGCGTCGAGCCGGCCAGCCTGACGCCGCAGATCGAGGCGGCCATCCCGGACGCGGCGCCGGCCGAGGCGGCCGCGGCCGACACCTTCTTCGACCGCTTCCTCAGTCTCGCCGGCGACGTGGTGGACATCATCCCCTGGGCCGACGCCGCCGCCTCGAAGACGGTCATCGACGCCCTGGTCCGTAGCACCATAAATCGGCCCCATCCGTGGAGCACCGCGTCGGACTACACCTCGTGGAAGGCCCTGACCGACCGGACCTATCAGGGCCGCCAGTTGCCCGTCGGCACGCGCGACGTGGCGGACCTGCCGCCCGCTCGAGACGGTGGTCGCGGTGTTCGCGCGGCCGGCCGGCGCACAGCTGCTGTCGGCGAAATCGACTTGCCTGTTTCCGGCCTTCGCGCAGTACCTGACCGACGGCTTCATCCGCACCGGGGTTCCCGGCCAACTCGCGCCGGGGCAGACGGAGAACGACGCCAACCGCGCGCGCACCTCGTCGAACCACGAGATCGACCTCTGTCCGCTCTACGGCCGCACAGAGGCGCAGACGGACGTGCTAAGGCTGAAGCGCGAAGCGGCGGGCGAACGCGGCAGGCTCAAGAGCCAGATGATCGACGGCGAGGAATTTCGCGCCCTTCCTTTATGTCGATGAGGGCAAGCGCGTCGATCGGCAGTTCGACGGAACGCTCGACGCGCCGCTGTTCGGGCCGGCCCCGCCCCCCGCCGAGCGCCTCGCCTCGCTGTTCGCGTTCGGAGGCGATCGCGCCAATTCCACGCCATTCTCGGCGATGATGAACACGCTGCTGCTACGCGAGCACAATCGCGTCGCGGGCGAGCTGGAACAGCGGAACCCGGACTGGGACGACGAACGGATCTTCCAGACCGCGCGCAACATACTGATCCCGATGTTCATCAAGATCGTGGTCGAGCAGTACATCAACCACATCACGCCCCTGCCGTTCAACCTGGTCGCCGACCCGCAGGTCGCCTGGACCGCCGACTGGAACCGGCCCAACTGGATCACCGCCGAGTTCAGCCTGCTCTATCGCTGGCACTCGCTGATGCCCGACCAGATCGACTGGCCAGGCGCGCCCATCGCCCTGGAAGACTTCGGGCTCGACAACCGGCCGCTCCTGACCTCAGGACTCGCCGCCGCCTTCTGCGGCGCGGCGGCCCAGCCGGCGGCGGAACTGGGCGCGCTCAACACGAGCCAATCCCTGCTGATCGTCGAGCAGTTCGCGATTGGGCAGGGGCGTAGCAACCGGCTGCAATCGTACAACGATTACCGCGTGCAATACGGCATGCCGCGGGCGACCACCTTCGAGCAGATCAGCAGCCACCCGGCGGTTCTCGAGGCGTTGACGGCGGCCTACGCGACGCCCGACGACGTCGAGTTCTACCCCGGTATCTTCGCCGAGGACCGTGTGCCGAAGTCGCCACTGCCGGGACTGCTGATGCGCATGGTAGGCGTCGACGCCTTTTCCCAGGCGCTGACCAATCCCCTGTTGTCCCAGCACGTCTTCAATGCGCAGACCTTCACGCCGTGGGGGTTGGAACTGATCCAGGACACGCACAATCTCGGCCAGATGCTGAAGCGCAACTGCGCCGCCGGGGCGGTCGAACCGGAAGACATCGTCATGACCCAGAAGACGTGGCGTTACTGAACCTGTCGCTCGCGGACCCTGGTCAGGTGTCGTGCGGCCCGAGGCCGGCGCGGGCCTCCTGGAGTTCCCGCAACTCCGACTGCAGGGCGGCGACCACGCTGCGGCTGTCGGCGCCGCCGCCTATGCTCGAAGGAGACTCCAATATCTCCAGCTCGCGACGCACGCGGTCGATGGCTTCGTCCAACTGGTCGCGAAGGGGTGTTTCCGACTGTGACATGCGACGACTCTAGCAGATCCATGGCGCGGCTGTCGCCGGGAAGATGCATGGGCGCCGCCCTCGACGATGGCCCAACGGCCGGCGCGGTGATACAGGGGCAGGTCGAAATCGCGGGAAGGCTTCAATGAAACGCTCCCTCAAGGCTCTGCGCCGCTGGGGTTTGCTTGCCGGCGCCGTTACGGGCGCTGTGCTCGCGGGCCACGCGGCGGCCGCGCCGACCAACGCGCAGTGCGAGGCCAGGGTGAACGACACGCTCGCCAAACTCCTGGAATGCATCCAGCAGCAGCCGCTGTTCGATCATCTGGTGGCGCTGCAGAAGATCTCCGACGCCCACCCCGGACCCGACGGTCACGGGAACCGCGACACCGGACGGCCCGGGTATGAGGCGTCGGTCGACTATGTCGCCCGCCTGGTGCGGAAGGCCGGCTACAAGGTCACCGTCCAGACCTACGACTGGGAGGATTTCGAGCTCACGGCGGCGCCGGCGTTCACCGCCTCCGGCCATGCCTATGCCTTCGAAAAGGATTGGTATGTGGCCCGACTTTCCGGCCAGGGCTCGGTGAGCGCGCCTGTCCAGCCGGTCGGCGCGGTCGTGAGCCGGGCCGACGCGACCCCGTCGTCGGCCGGCTGCGCGCCCGCCGACTTCGCGCCGTTCAAGCGTGGCGACATTGCGCTGATCCAGCGCGGCGGCTGCAGCCTCGATGCTAAGGTGAAGAACGCGCAAGCCGCCGGCGCGGCCGGCGTGGTGCTGTTCAACACGCCCGACGCTGGTGTCGGCGACGCCTATCGCGGGACCGCGAAGTCGGGCGTGGCGTTCCCCGCCCACTTGGTCGAGGAGGCGAAGGTCCCTGTGGTCGGCATGGCGTCCTACGCCGTAGGCGCGGCCGTCTACCGAGACTACGTGGCCGGCGCGGCGCCGATGGCCCGGCTGGAGGTGAAGGCCCGCTATGTCAGAAACGCAAAGGACTACAATCTGATCGCCGATTCGCCATTGGGCGATCCGAACCATGTCGTGGTGGTGGAAGGGCATCTGGACGCGATCTACGGGGCCGGAATCCTCGACAACGGCTCGGGCTCGTCCACCATCCTCGAGGTGGCGTTGAAGATGGCCAAGACGCCGACGCGCAATCAGCTGCGCTACATCTGGTTCGGCGGCGAGGAGCTGGGCCTGCTGGGCTCGCACTACTACACGCAGAACTTGCCGCGCGCCGACTTGAAGAAGATCGTCTTCGGCCTCGACGCCGACGTGACGGCGACGCCGAACTATGCGGTGATGATCGCCGATCCCCAGAACGCCGACAACGCCCGGCGCTTTCCGCCCAACGTCATCCCGCAGTCGCGGCCGGGCAACAGGTATTTCCTCGAATATTTCAAGTCGGTGGGCATGCCGGCGCTGATTGCCGACTCCGGCAACGACGGCACCGACTCCAACGCCTTCAGCCTGGTCGGCGTGCCCAACTCGGGGATATTCACCCAGCAGGATTGCTGCAAGAGCAAGCGCAAGGTGGGCTTGTTCGGCGGCTTTCTGGGGAACTACGAGGGCAAGGTTCCGGGCTTCAACGGTGGCTGCGTCGACAACCCGCATCGCTGGTGCGACAACCTCGACAACGTCGCTCCCTATGTGATGGAGTTCGCGTCCAAGGCGTTCGCCTATGTGACCTTCAAGATCGCCAACGATCCGAAGATCGCCGAGACGACACGCTAGGCGGAGCATTGGCGCCGGAGCCGCGGGGGCGTAGGTCGAAAGGCGGCGTGGCCATCAGAGGAGGCAGCTGATGCATCGCAGGGGTTTACTCGCGCTCGCCATTCCTGTTGGCTTGGCGTTCGCCGGCGCAACACGCGCTGAGGCCGCGGAACCGATCGCCGCGACGCCCAGGACGCCTCTTTTTCCCGATGACGCACAGTTCTGGTTCGAGACCGTGCGAGCCTTCGGCGCGGCCGAATATGGTGGGGCCGGGTTCGGCGAGGTGCTGGCGACCGCGGAGCGCATCAAGTCTGGTGACTACGACAGCTGGTACGACGCCTGGAACGAGGCCGGCGATCGCATCGCCAGGGAGGCGGCCGGCCAGCTGGCCAAGGGTCACAGGATCAGCGCCCGTGACAGCTGGCTGCGCGCTTCCAGCGCCTACCGCAGCTCCGAATTCTTCCTGCACGGCAATCCGAAGGACCCGCGCATCTCGCGCGCGTACAAGCTGTCGGTGGAGGGCTACAAACAATGCGCCGCCCTGTTCGAGCCGCCGATCCTCCCGGTCGAGATCCCCTATGAGCACACGACCTTGCCCGGCTATTTCCACCGGGTGGACGCCTCGAACCGGCCGCGAGCGACCATCGTCATGCACGGCGGGTTCGACGGTTCGGCCGAGGAGTTGCATGTTTCCGGCGCGCGGGCCGCGGTGGAACGGGGCTACAATGTCCTCGCCTTCGACGGTCCAGGACAGTTCGGCCCCCTGCACCGCGAGGGCCTGGTGTTCCGCCCCGACTGGGAGAAGGTCGTCACGCCGGTGGTGGATTTCGCGATCCAGCAGGGTGGCGTCGATCCACAAAAGCTGGTCCTTTACGGCGCCAGCCTGGGCGGAGAGCTCGCGCCCCGGGCCGCGGCGTTCGAGCACCGCTTCGCTGCGCTGATCGCCAATGACGGCGTGTACGACTTCGGTGCGCCGGCGCTGGCCGCCGTGCCGCCGCTGATGATGGGCGCCTTCCTCCACATGCTGAAGTCCGAGAGTGCGCCGCCGATCGACCATGGACTGGCGAATGCGATGAAGACTTCGCCCACGGCGCGCTGGGCCATCACCCACGGTATGTGGGCGACCGGCGCCGTCACTCCGCGCGAGTATCTCGCCAAGTCCCTGGACTACAATCTGAAGGGCGGCGTGGCGGAGATGATCCGCTGCCCGACCCTGGTGTGCGACGCGCAGGACGACATCTTTTTCAAAGGCCAGCCGCAGCAGCTCTACGACCATCTGAAGTGCCCCAGAACCCTGATGCGCTTCACTTCCGCTGAGGGGGCGGGTTTCCACTGCGAAGTCGGCGCCAGCCGCCTGGCGTTCGCCCGCATGTTCGATTGGCTGGATGAGACCGTTCGCCCAACCGCGCCGTCGGCCGCCCAGGGTGCGGCTATGCGAGCGCACGAGTTTCCGTAGACGCGCCTGCCGTCCAACTCTTGCGTGAAAGATCGCCAATGACCGTGTACTTCGTCGCCCTTGTCGATATTGCCGACCGGCAGGAATTTGGACTCTATGAGCAGGGCTTCATGGACGTGTTCAGCCGGCACGGCGGACGCATTCTGGCAGTCGACGACAACCCCGTCATACTTGAAGGCGAGTGGCCCCACTCGCGCACCGTCCTGATGTCCTTTCCCAGCGTCGAGGCGCTCGAACGATGGTACCGCTCGCCTGAGTACCAGTCGATCGCACGTCACAGATTCAACGCTTCGCGCGCCGACGTCGCGGTCATCAAGGGATTGGAGTAGGGGGCCGGCGGCCGTCTGGCGTCAGCCCCTGAGGACTGCGTCGAACTGCTCCACCGCCCAGTCTGCCTGGTCGCCGGTGATCACCAGGGGCGGGGCGACGCGGATGGTGTGGTCGTGGGTCTCCTTGCACAACAGGCCGCGGGCCTGCAGCATCTGGCAGAAGCGGCGAGCGCCGCCGGCGTCAGGATGCAGTTCGACCGCCAGCATGAGGCCACGGCCGCGCACCTCCTTGACCGCCGAGCCCTGGATCGCCGAGAGACCCGCCATCATCCGCTCGCCCATGCGCGCGGCGTTGTCGATCATGCCTTCCTCGACCAGAACCTTCAGCGCCATGCGGGCGACGGCGCAACCGAGGGGATTGCCGCCAAAGGTGCTGCCGTGCTCGCCCGGCTTCAGCACGCCCAGAACCTCCTTGTTGGAAAGCACGGCGGACACCGGATAATAGCCGCCCGACAAGGCCTTGCCGATCAAGGTGAGGTCGGCCTCGATCCCCTCGTGCTCCTCCGCCAGCAGCTTGCCGGTGCGTCCCAAGCCGGTCTGGATCTCATCGAGGATCAGGATGACGTCGTGGCGCGAGCACAGCTCGCGCGCCGCGCGCAGATAGCCCTGCGGGGGAATGATCACCCCGGCCTCGCCTTGGATCGGCTCGACGAGGAAGGCGACGGTGTTGGGGGTGATCGCCGCCTCCAACGCCGCCGCATCGCCATAGGGCGCCGTCTTGAAGCCGGGGGCGAACGGCCCGAACCCGGCGCTGGAGGCCGCGTCGGTGCTGAAGCCGACCACCGCCAGTGTGCGACCGTGGAAGTTATCGGCGCAGACGATGATCTCCGCCTGGTCGGCGGGCACGCCCTTGACCTGGTAGCCCCACTTGCGGGAGACCTTCAGCGCGCTCTCGACCGCCTCGACGCCGGTGTTCATCGGCAGCACGGAGTGCGAACGCGTGAGGGTGCAAAGCTCCTCGTAGAACAGGCCGAGCTGGTCATTGCGGAAGGCGCGCGAGGTCAGGGTCAAGCGGCTCGCCTGAGCGATCAGCGCGTCGCGGATACGTGGATGGCAGTGGCCCTGGTTGACCGCGGAATAGGCCGAAAGGGCGTCGAGATAGCGGCGACCATCGATGTCCCACACGTAGACGCCTTCGCCCCGTGTCAGCACCACATCGAGCGGTTTGTAGTTGCGCGCGCCATACTCGGCCTCGAGGGCGAGAAAGTCGGTGCGCGGAGCGGCGCGGGGCGCGTCTTCAATCATCGCAGTCATGCGCCACCTAGCCGGCGATCAGTTCGGCGCCGGCTCCGGCGCGGGCCATGGCGCGGGCGACGACGCTCTTGAGGTCGAGACGCAGCGTCATGCAGAAAGCGCCTCCGCCGGACAGGATGAACGGCCCAAGATCGATCCCCAGAACATGGTAGCCGCGTTCTGTCAGTCGGTCACGCAGCGAAAGGGGCGGGGTGGCCATCACGATCGCGCGGTTGAGGCTGACGGCGTTGACGCAGAAGGCGGCGGCGTCCTCGGCGGTTGCTTCGATCAGCATGTGCGCCGGGACGAGATCGTGAAGGCGCCGGCGCGCGTCGGGCGTCAGGGCGGACGGGTAGTAGAGGATCTCGCCGCCGCTCAGAGGGCAGAAGCATGTGTCGAGGTGATAGAACTGCTCGGTGGCCAGCGGCAGATGGACGACCTGCTGGCCGAAATGGCGGGCGATGATCGCGGCGGAGTCCGGCGTTGACCGCAGGCCGCTGCCGACCCAGAAAAGGTTGCGCGAGGCGTCCCAGATACAGTCGCCGGCGCCTTCCTGGAAGCAGCCTTCGATGAAAGCGACGTCGGTAAGGAGGCCCTCGGCTTTGAGGCGCTCGAACGCGGCCATGAAATGGGGCTCTTCGCCGCGCCGCTCGGGAAAGCGGAACCGCGCCACCAGAGCCTTGCCGTCGAGGACGATTCCGGCGTTGGCGGGGAACACCAGGTCGGGCTGGCCGAAGACGGCGGGGATGGCGTGGACCACGGCGCCACTGTCTTCCAGGGCGATACGCAGTGCGGCGGAGCCCTCCACCGCCGCGCGGCGGTGAGCGTCCGGGTCGGCGCTCCACACGTCGGGCCTCATCCAGGGATTAATCGTGTAGGCGACGTCGAAGGCGGTCGCCTCGGTCATCAGGTACGTCGGCTGAGTGGTCATGTTCGGTTCCCCTGGCCGCCCGGCAAGTTCAGGCGGTGCGAAAATCCCACGTCGGCGCGCTAACGAAAAGCGCGCGAATGTTTGTAATTTGCGCGATGTGATAGCAATTAGCATGCATCACTTGACGATATGATAGGTCCATGGACGATACCGATCAGAAACTCGTCGGCCTCCTGCGCGCCAACGCCCGCGCGCCAGTGGCGAGCCTCGCCAAGACCCTGAAGGTCTCACGCGGAACAGTGCAAAATCGAATCGACCGAATGATCGCGCGCGGCGACATCGTCGGCTTCACAGTGAAGTCGCGCGCCGAGGCCGACGCAGGGCGGGTGCGGGCGATCATGGCGATCGCCGTTCAGGGCGAGCGCTCGGACGCGGTGCTGCGGGCGCTGCGCGGGTTTCCGCAGGTCGAGCGCGTGCACATGACGAACGGCCGTTGGGACATGATCGCCGAACTGGACACCGACAGCCTGGAGGGTTTCAGCGCGGCCCTGGACGGGATCCGTCTGATCGACGGCATTTCGGCGACGGAAACCAGCCTGCTGCTGAAAACGCACGCGATGTGACGCGTAAGGGGAGGCGACCGGCCACCCCGGGGATGGGGTCGCGCGTCGGGCTTCAGTGCGGAGATATGCAATAACGAAAGATTTTTTGCCGATTCGGCGGCTTGAGCCTTGACTCGTTCGGCCGATGGAACAGAATGGCAACATGTCAAATCCAGCCAGAACAGACAGCGCAACCTCACTCGCTTTGAGAGACCCTATAGCGGGAACATTCCGTGATCCAGAGCCGCCTCTTATGGCAAAACACATTGTATTCCATAGGGAAGACGCCCTTTCGAGCGAAATGGCGCGTGTGCTGCAAGAGGCCGCGCCGGCGGCGCGGCTCGCGCGGGCGGAGGCTTGGCTGGACGCCGGCGATGGAAGGTGCGGCCTCACGCAAACCGATGTGGCGTCGGATCTTGAATTTGCAATCCGCGCGCCGAACGATCGATATGAACTGCTGGCGTGGTGCATCATGCCAACGCACGTCCACGTGTTGATCGTTCAGCATTCGAGGGCGGATCTCGGCGAGATCGTGCACCATTGGATGCATAGCGAGCGCCCGAACGGCTCCACGAACGCTCCTAGAGACGCGATAGCCTGGTCGCCGACCTTCTTTGTCGTCACGGGAAGCGGCGACGCCTGGATTGCGGCGACGAAGCGCCACATCAACGGTAATCCGGTCGCCGCCGGTCTCGCTGGCTGTCCAGGGTCCTGGCACTGGTCGAGCGCATCACGAGGCGTCACCCCGACGCGGCCTCTGCCGACGCCAGCGGCGACGCCGGCGCCATTGCCGATTCCGTCACGTCGCGCCACCCACCTGATCTTGTGGCTCGACGACGCCTTGTCTTGGAGGTTTCCTCATGCGTTGGCGCGGCGTCCTTTTGGCCAGCGGGCCTATATGCTGGACAAGGCGTTGGATGCGGGCCATGGACGAAAGTCCTTCGCCAGCCCGGGAGCCGCCGCGAGCGTGCAACGCGAGATTCTCGCCGCGGACGGCGTCCGCTACACCTTGATCGCATGGTGCGTCATGCCTACGCATGTCCACGTGCTCATTTCGGAGGTGGAGGATTGGCCGGTGGCCGAGATCGTCGGCCTTTGGAAATCAGCGACCCTAGCGGCCGCCAATGCCCGCCGGTTGTTCAGGTTCCGCGCTTCACCCTGGGCGACGGAGTATGCCAAGACAGCGATCACCGGCGATAATGAGATTGAAGACGTCAAGTCGTACATCGAGCATAATCCCGTCATCAACGGTCTTGCCCGGACCCCACTCGCGTGGGATTGGTCGAGCGCCATGGATCCGCGTACAGAGGCTGGCCAGTCGTGAGCCTGGCCTCACCTGAGGGGCCACCGAGCACAGACGTATCGACGTTTATCCAAAGGCGACCGCCGCAACGGCCGACAGCGGCAACCCGCTGGTCGCAGGTGGCGCGTCATGTCATCATCTGCGTGAAAGACGCCTTCCCTTCTGGCACCGTGCGCAGCCTGGAGGCGGCCGAACCGCGCGACTGTTTCGCGATCATCGACACCGCTCTTGATGTAGGCCAGGGGAGCCGTTTTCTCAGGAGTCCTTCGATCTGGAGCGAGCTTCGATCGGAGTTTGTCTCGCCGAGCGAGGGCGACTACGCAGTGCTCGCCTACCACATCGCGCCGACCCATGCTCACGTGCTGTTCAGGGAGGCCGAGAGGTTTTCCGTGGAGGCGACGGTCGAGCGCTGGAAGTCGGTCGCTCTCAGCGCATGGAACGAGCCGCGAGGGTTTGCTCGCTGGATCTGGGCGCCCGGCTACTACGACACGACCTTGCGAGAGCCCGACGAAATCGAGGCGGCCAGGATTGCCATCAACTTGCACACACCTATGAGGGGTGTTTCCGGTCAGTAGCCCGTCAGGTCACTATCCCCGGAAGGTCCAAGCCCTTCTCGCGCGCGCAATCCAGCGCGATCTCGTACCCGGCGTCTGCGTGGCGCATGACGCCTGTCGCGGGGTCGTTCCAAAGCACGCGTTCGATGCGCCTGGCGGCCTCGCGCGTGCCGTCGCAGACGATGACCATGCCGGCGTGCTGCGAAAACCCCATGCCGACGCCGCCGCCATGATGCAGCGAGACCCACGTCGCGCCGCTGGCGCAGTTCAGCAGCGCGTTGAGCATCGGCCAGTCCGACACTGCGTCGGAACCGTCCTTCATCGCCTCGGTCTCGCGGTTGGGCGAGGCCACCGATCCGGAATCCAGGTGGTCGCGGCCGATCACAACGGGCGCGGACAGCTCGCCGGTCGCGACCATATCGTTGAACGCCAGGCCCAGGCGATGACGATCGCCGAGCCCGACCCAGCAAATCCGCGCCGGCAGGCCCTGAAACTTGATCCTTTCTCTCGCCATGCTCAGCCAGTCGTGCAGATGCCGGTCGTGCGGCATCAGCTGCTTGACCTTCTCGTCGGTCTTGTAGATGTCGGCCGGGTCGCCCGACAGGGCCGCCCAGCGGAACGGGCCGACCCCGCGGCAGAACAGCGGGCGGATGTAGGCGGGCACGAAACCTGGAAAGTCGAACGCGCTCTTCACGCCCTCCTCAAGCGCCATCTGGCGGATATTGTTGCCGTAGTCGACGGTCGGCACGCCGGCCGTGTGAAAATCGAGCATGGCGCGCACCTGCGTGGCCATCGACGCGCGGGCGGCGGCCTCGACGCCTTTTGGATCGGTCTCGCGCCGGGCGACCCAATCGGCGACGCTCCACCCGGCCGGTAGATAGCCGTTGATCGGGTCGTGCGCGGACGTCTGGTCGGTGACCGCGTCGGGACGCACGCCGCGGCGAAACAGTTCGGGGAAGATTTCGGCGGCGTTGCCGAGCAGTCCTACGGACAGAGGCTTCTTCTCGGCGCACGCACTTGCGATGATCGTGAGCGCTTCGTCGATGTCCTGGCTCATCACGTCGAGGTAGCCGGTGCGCAAGCGCATTTCGATCCGCGAGGGCTGGCACTCGACGGCCAGGCACGAAGCCCCCGCCATGACCGCCGCCAGCGGCTGCGCGCCGCCCATGCCGCCAAGGCCACCGGTCAGGATCCAGCGTCCCGAAAGATCGCCGCCGTAATGTTGACGGCCGAGTTCGGCGAAGGTCTCGTAGGTGCCCTGCACAATGCCCTGGGCGCCGATGTAGATCCATGATCCGGCGGTCATCTGCCCGTACATGGCCAGGCCCTTGCGATCGAGCTCGTTGAAGTGTTCCCAGGTAGCCCAGCGGGGGACGAGGTTGGAATTGGCGATCAGCACACGCGGCGCGTCGGCGTGAGTGCGAAACACACCGACCGGTTTGCCCGACTGCACCAGCAAGGTCTCGTCGGCTTCAAGGCGCCGCAGCACCGCCACGATCTTGTCGAAGCTCTCCCAGTCACGCGCCGCACGCCCGATGCCGCCATAGACCACAAGCTCTTCCGGGCGCTCGGCGACGTCGGGATCAAGGTTGTTCATCAGCATACGGAGCGGGGCTTCAGTAAGCCAACTCTTGGCGGTGAGCTCACGGCCGCGTGGGCTCCTGATAAGGCGGGTGTTGTCGAGGCGCGTCATGCGGGGTCCCTGGCGAAGGCGAGGCAGGCGTGGAGGACAGTGGTGAGGGCTTCGCGCATCGGCGCGGCAAGGTCCGCGTCATACGGCGTCGGCCAGGTTTCCGGCGTCGGCTCGGCCGGCTCCGCCATATAGCCGCGGCAGGCCAGCTCCATCTGAATGGCGTGAACACCGTCGAAGGGACGGCCGTAGTGGCGGGTTGTGTACCCGCCCTTGAACCGGCCGTTGGTGAGGCGAGACAAGCCCCTGGCGTCGCAGGCCGCCTCGACGGCGGCCGTCAGGGCCGGCGAGCAGCTCGCGCCGACGTTCGTGCCGATGTTGAAGTTGGGCAACTCGCCGTCGAACAAACGCGGTATCCGCGAGCGGATCGAATGAGCTTCGTAGAGGACGATCTTCGCGTGTATCGAGCGCAGGCGCGCAATCTCGGCGACGAGGGCGGCATGAAACGGCTGGTGCCAGGCGGACGTTCGCATCGCGATCTCGTCCGCGTCCGGTTTATGGCCGTTATGGTAGAGCGGCTCGCCGTCGAACGTCGTCGTGGGACACAGTTCCGTCGTCGCCGCGCCGGGATAGAGAGAGATCCCCGACGGATCGCGGTTCACGTCGACGACCGTGCGCGATATCGCCGTGCGAACAATCGTCGCGCCCAGATCCGCGGCGAAGTCATAGAGCCTCTCCACCCACCAGTCGGCATCCTTGCGCGCGAGCCACGGGGAGGTCAGCCTGGCTTCGATGTCGGCGGGGATGTCCGTGCCCGTGTGAGGGATGCTGACGATCAAAGGCGCATCGCCGCGATGGACAGTGAGGAAAGTCATGGGCGCACCCATCCGTCTCTTCCACGGAGGCGAGGGACGCGGCACACCCGCATCAGCATTCGTCGCACACTCCCGGCAGCGCCGCATCGACCGCATCGACAAGGTGACCGTCGCGCACCAACGCGATTGCGATCTCCATGTCGGGGTGCATGTGGCGATCGTCGCCAAGCATCGGGACCCGCGCGCGCAAGAGCGCACGCGCCGCTTCAAGCGCCCGGCTCGACCTCAGCGGCTGATGAAAGTCGCAGCCCTGCGCGGCCGAAAGCAGTTCGATGCCGATGATGGCCGAAGCGTTGTCGGCCATGCCGAGCAGGCGGCGGGCGCCATGGGCTGCCATCGACACGTGATCCTCCTGGTTCGCCGAGGTCGGGATGGAGTCGACGCTGGCCGGATAGGCGCGCTGTTTGTTCTCGCTGACGAGGGCCGCGGCCGTGACCTGGGCGATCATGAAGCCTGAGTTCAGGCCTGGGTTGGGTGTCAGAAACGCTGGCAGGCCGGAGAGAGCGGGGTCGACCAGCATGGCGATCCGGCGTTCCGCCAGCGAGCCGATTTCGCACAGGGCCAGCGCGATGATGTCGGCCGCGAAGGCGACCGGCTCGGCGTGGAAGTTGCCTCCGGAAAGGGCTTCGTCCGTTTTGGCGAAGATCAGCGGATTGTCGGTGACTCCGTTGGCCTCGTCGGCCAAAGTATGGGCGGCCTGACGCAGGATATCGAGAACGGCCCCCATCACTTGCGGCTGGCAACGCACGCAGTAGGGGTCCTGCACACGCGCATCGTTCATCAGGTGCGACGCTCGGATGGCCGAACCGGCCATCAAGGCGCGCAGGGCGTGGGCCGTCTCGATCTGCCCGCGATGGCGGCGCAGCGCGTGGATGCGCGGATCGAACGGCGTGTCGGAGCCTTTCGCCGCTTCGGTTGAAAGCGCTCCCGTGATCAGCGCGCCCTGGAACAATGTCTCGGCGCGAAACAGGCCGGCGAGAGCGTGGGCGGTGGAGAACTGGGTGCCGTTCAACAAGGCGAGGCCTTCCTTTGGGCCGAGCGTGAGCGGTTCAAGCGCCGCAGCCGCCAGGGCCTCGGCGGCCGGCATGCGACGATCGCCGACAAACATCTCGCCGACACCGATCATAGCCGCGGCCATATGGGAGAGCGGGGCGAGATCGCCCGACGCGCCGACCGATCCTTGCGCCGGCACCACTGGCGTGAGGCCATGCTCGAGCAGGGCGCCCAGCAGGGCGATCGTCGATGGCCTTACGCCCGAGACCCCCTGGGCCAGTCCCGCCAACTTTAGCGCAAGCATGAGCCGGGCGACCGGAACCGGCGCCGGATCGCCGACACCCGCTGCGTGGGAAAGGACGATGTTGCGCTGCAGGCGCTCCAGATCCCCGGCCTCGATCCCTACGCTAGCGAGTTTTCCAAAGCCGGTGTTGACGCCGTAGACCGGCGCTCCTCTGGCGACAATCCGCTGCACGGCCGCGGCGCTATCGGAGATGCCGCTCGCGGTCGAAGGATCGAGCGTGACGGGCGCGCCGTGGTGGATGGCGCGCCAATCGGCGAGCGGGACCTGGCCGGGCTTTAGCAGGACGGGGCTCATCGGCCTGACCAGACGCGGGAGTGGAGAGGGTTGAACCCCATGCGGTAGACGAGCTCGGCCGGACGGTCGATGTTCCAAATCGCCAGGTCACATCGTTTGCCGGCTTCCAGCGTGCCGACCTCTCTCCCAAGGCCGAGCGCGCTGGCGGCGTGTCGCGTCACGCCGGCGAGGCATTCCTCCACGGTCAGTCGGAACAGCGTCGCGCCCATGTTCATGGTCAGTAGCAACGACGTGAGCGGCGACGTGCCGGGATTGCAATCTGTGGCCAGCGCCATGGGCACGCGCGCCTTGCGCAGGGCGTCGATCGGCGGCAGCTTCGTCTCGCGCACAAAATAGAAGGCGCCAGGAAGCAGGGTCGCTATCGTTCCGGCCCCTGCCATGGCGGCGATTCCGTCGCTGTCCAGGTACTCGAGGTGATCGGCCGACATGGCCCCGAACCTGGCTGCGAGCGCCGCGCCGTGCAGGTTGGAAAGCTGGTCGGCGTGAAGCTTTACCGGCAAACCGTTCGCGGCGGCCGCCTCGAACACTCGTTGGACTTGAACCGGCGAAAAGCCGATTCCCTCGCAGAACGCGTCGACCGCGTCCGCCAGACCCTCGGCGGCGACCGTGGGCAGGATGGTGCGACAAACCAGATCGATATAGCCGTCACTATCGCCGGCGAATTCCGGCGGCAGAGCATGTGCGCCGAGGAAGGTTGTTCGGATGGTCACATCGCGCCGACGGGCGAGCGCGCGGGCGACGCGCAGCTGCTTGGTTTCGCCTTGGACCGAAAGCCCATAGCCGGACTTGATTTCCACCGTCGTCACCCCCTCGGCGATCAGAGCATCGAGCCGCGGCAAGGCGGCGGCGAGAAGATCCGACTCGCTGGCGGCGCGGGTCGCGACCATGGTTGACACGATGCCGCCGCCGGAGCGGGAAATCTCTTCATAGGACGCGCCGGCAAGCCGCAGCTCGAACTCGCGGGCGCGATCGCCGGCCCATACCAGGTGGGTGTGGCAGTCTATCAGGCCGGGCGTGACCCACCGACCTTCGCAGCCGACCACCTCGGCAGGGTCAAAGTGAGGGGCGTCCGCGCGCGTTCCAGCGTAGACGATGCGGCCGTCGCGCGCGGCGATGACCCCGTCGTCGATTTCGCCCAGTCCCGGTGCGTCGGGCGCGAGCGTCGCCAGGCGCGCGTTCCGCCATAGCCGGTCGCAGTGCATCTCGCCTCCGGGATCAAACGTATGGGCATACTTGGCGAACCGCGCAATTATGTCTAGACATAATTGTTGGAGTTCGAAGGTGACCGCGTGCCCTCTGTTTGGTTCGACACGGTTCTGCTGGATGATGGCTGGGCCCATTCGCGTCCGTGTCAGCCATGCTGGCGGGGTCATCACGGCCATCGAGGCGGGCGTTCGCGCCCATGCGCAAGACGAGCGCGCGGCGATCGGCGTTCCAGGCCTGGGAGACGTGCACAGCCACGCCTTCCAACGCGGCATGGCCGGGCTGGCCGAGAGGCGCGGCCGCGAAGGCGACGATTTCTGGTCTTGGCGCGAGACGATGTACCGGTTCGTCGATCGTCTAGAACCGCCTGACGTCGAGGCCATCGCCGCGCTCGCCTACGCCGAGATGTTGGAGAGCGGCTTCACCCGGGTCGGTGAGTTTCACTATCTTCATCATGACCGCGATGGCGCACCCTATGCCGATCCCGCGGAGTTGGCCGTGCGCATTATGGCGGCGGCGGACAGAACCGGGATAGGGCTCACCCTGATCCCGGTCTTCTACGCACATTCAGGCTTTGGCGGGGCCCCTCCGCGCCCTGAGCAACGGCGCTTTGTCAACACGCCGGATACCTACGCCGAGCTCGTCGAGGCAAGTCGCGCCGCAGTCAAAAGCCTCGGCGATGCCATCGTCGGCGTCGCGCCACATAGCCTGAGATCCGTGACCCCTGATGAACTGGCCCTGGTCCTCCCGCTCGCCGCCGGCGGCCCTATTCACATTCACATTGCCGAGCAGTTGCGTGAAGTCGATGACTGCATCGCCTGGAGTGGGCGTCGCCCTGTCGAATGGCTGCTGGACAACGCCGATGTCGATGCGCGCTGGTGCCTGGTCCACGCGACGCACCTGAGCGATACCGAGGCCGATAGGCTGGCGCACGGTTTGGCGGTTGTCGGCCTTTGCCCGATTACCGAGGCCAACCTGGGCGATGGACTGTTTCCCGCCGCGCGCTTCATCGAAGGCGGCGGCCGTTTCGGCGTCGGGAGCGACTCCAACGTTCTCGTCGACGCCGCCGAGGAACTGCGCCTGCTCGAATACGGTCAGCGGCTCGGCCACCGAAGGCGCAATGTGCTGGCGTCGAGGAACGCCCGTCGGTCGGCGGTTCTCTGTTCCTCGCCGCCCGGGCGGGCGGCGCACAGGCGCTCGGCGTGGCCAAGGCGGCGATTCAAGTTGGCGCCTCGGCTGACATGGTCTCGCTTGACGCGGGTCACCCCGCCTTCGTGCAGCGGGAGGGCGACGCCCTGCTCGACGGCTGGTTGTTTGCGGCGCGCGGCGGAGCGGTCGATTGCGTGTGGCGGCGGGGTCGCAAGGTCGTCGCCGGCGGCCGCCACCTTCACAAGGCCGACTGTGTCGAGGCGTTCGCCCGCGCGCTCAATCGGGTGCTGCGGGCGTGAACGAGGCGCGCCCTCTACATCAGCGCATCGGCGAGGATATCAGCCGCAAGATCCGCTCCGGCGAATGGCCGCCCGGGTTCCGAATTCCGTTCGAACACGAGTTGACCCACCAATACGGCTGCGCCCGCGCGACGGTGAACAAGGCTGTGCAGGCCCTGGCCGCCGCCGGCTTGGTAGAGCGTCGCCGGCGAGCAGGGACGTTCGTTGTTCGCCCCCGGATTCACTCGGCTGTGCTCGAAATCCCCGATATCAAAGGCGAGATCACCCGGCGGGGCCTGAGCTATGCCTATGAATATCTTGGCGCCATCGCCCATGTGGCTGCTCGAGACGATCCCGATATCGCCGCGTTGGGCGCTTCGGGCGGATTGCTGATTCTGCGCTGCCGGCACGTCGCCGATGGCCGACCGTTCGCGTTCGAGGAGCGGGTGATCAATCTGACCAGCGTGCCCGAAGCGATGTCGGCGGATTTCACGATAGAGGCTCCGGGCGCATGGCTGCTGGCCCACGTCGCCTGGACCGAGGCTCGCCACCAGATTTCGGCGATCAATCCCGATCCCGCGGCCGCGCGGCATCTGGGCGTACGAAGCACCACCGCTTGCCTTTGCGTAAGGCGCTGGACCTGGCGCCAGGGCGTCGGCGTGACCTTCGTTCGCCACACGTTCCCGGGTGACGCTTACGATCTGATCGCGAGCTTCACGCCGGGCTGACAGACTTCTCAACCCTTGCCGGCGGGAGCAAACCGGCGCCTCAGCCGCGGAAGTTCAGCTCGATTTTCACGCCATCGGGATCACGCACGAACAGCTGCTGGATTTTGAAGTCCGGAACGTCGTTTTCCTGGAAATCGAGGCCAAGCGCCTGCATCTTCGAACGCATGGCTTGGAAGTCCTGCGCCTCGAAAGCAATGTGATCAAAGGGACCGGTCGTGAGAGGAACTTCGCCGCGGCGGCCGCCGACCAAGTGAACCACGGGGCGACCGCCGAGATAAAGCCACGCCCCAGGCACTCCGAAATCTGGCCTCACCCCGTCGTGCAGACCAAGAACCTCGGTGTAGAATGATCGGGAGCTATCGAGATCGGCGCAATAGACGTTGATGTGATCCAGATTCTGCAGCGGCATCGCGCCATCTCCCACGGATTTGACCCGACCATACACCGCGGGCTCCTCGCGGCGATAGCTATTGGCCCGGCGTTGTCGGCGACGTGTCCGCTCCCGGCGGCGGGGCGCCGGTGTCCGCAGGCGGGGCCGGCGCCGCAAGCTCGGGAGCTGGCGGCGGAGTGGGCGGCGGCGGACCAAGTGGTATTGGACGATTGGCGAAGCGCTTGAGGGCCACATTCATGAAGCCTCGCCACATTTCGGCGGGCGCGCTGCCGCCGGTCACAGCTCGCATTGGCGTGGCGTCGTCGCGCCCCATCCACACCACGGCGGTGAAATTGCCGGTAAAGCCACAGAACCAGGCATCCTTGAAGTCGGATGTCGTGCCGGTCTTGCCCGCCAGGTCGTAACCAGGGATCGCCGCCTTGACACCTGTGCCGTCGACCAGCACGCCGCGAAGCATGGCGTTCATCTCGCCAAGCGGCGGATTGGCGATCACGGCGGCCTTGGGGCTGCTCCTGGCGCTGGTAGAGCACCGCTCCGCCGAGCGTGCGCACGCGCACCAGACCACTGGCGGTGGCGCGGCTGCCGCCGTTGGCGAAGGCGTCGTAGGCCTGCGCCATCTCCAGGGGTGTGACCAGCGTCGTGCCCAGGGCCATGGCCGGCTCGGTGTTGATCGGCGACACGATGCCCAACCGCCGCGCGGCGATCGCCACTCGATCGCGCCCGATATCGTCGGCCAGTTTCGCGGCGATGGTGTTGATCGAGTGCGCCAGGGCCTGGCTCAAGGTGATCTGGCCCATGAACCCATCTTCGAAATCGCGCGGCGACCAGCCGTCGATTGTCACCGGCTCGTCGACCGCCAGCGTCTCGGGGGTGCGGCCGGCCTCCATCGCCGCCAGGTAGACGAACGGCTTCCAGGCCGAGCCCGCCTGACGATGCGCTTCGACCGCGCGATTGTAAGGCGCGCTGGCATAGTCGACGCCGCCGACCATGGCTCGCACATGACCCGCCCCGTCGAGCGCCACCAGCGCGGCCTGCTGTATGCCCTGGGCCGCGTGACGGGCGACGACGGCGCGCGCCTGTTCGCCGGCCGCCAGCTCCATGCCCTGGTCGAGAGTGGTGTCGACGACGAGATCCTGCCTGGCCGCGCCGATCTTGCCATGCACCTGGGCGTCGACCCAGTCGATGAAATAGCCCGCCGGGCCGTCCGGATCGGATCGCCAGACTTTCGGCCGCTGAGCCACCGCCTTTGCCTTGGCGGCCTCAGTGATCGCGCCGGTTTGGACCATGGCGTCCAGGACGAGCGTCGCACGTTGCGCCGACGCGTCGGGTTGCTCGATGGGGTTGTAGTTCGTGGGCGACTTCATGACCGCCGCGAGCATCGCCGCCTCACGCACTGTCAGGCGCGCCGCCGGCTTGTTGAAGAAGCGATGCGCCGCCGCGTCGATGCCGTAGGCGCCGGAGCCGAAGTAGACCCGGCTGAGATAGAGTCCCAGGATCTGCTTCTTGGTGAACTTCTGTTCAAGCTCCATGGCCAGGAGCAGTTCCTGACCCTTGCGCTCGATCGTGCGCTCCGAACCCAGAAACAGGTTGCGCGCCAGCTGTTGAGTGATCGTCGATGCGCCTTCTCGCGCGCCACCGTGACCGAGGTCGCTGACAATCGCCCGCGCGATGCCGACCGGATCGAACCCGGCGTGCTCGTAGAAGCGCCGATCCTCGATGGCGACGAACGCGGCGGGTACATAGGGAGGAAGCTTGTCGACGTCGACCGGCGGAGGAAATTTGCCGCCGCGCACGCCCAGCACCACGCCGGTTCGATCGAGATAGGTCACTTGCGGATCGCGCCTGATCGGCGGCAGGGTCGGCAGATCGAACGAGGCCCCCAGCAGCGAGGCGGCTGCAACCAGTCCAATCACGCATCAGCTCCTGATGGGCGGGCGAGAAGCCCCTCGAGTCCGAAGTGGCTCGCTTTAGTCGCAGCGGGCGGCGGGGCGAAAGATAATTCGCCCAGCTCGTCGAGGCTGAGGTGGGCGGCCAGGGTCTGCAGATATTGCGCCACCGCGCGCACCGGCGCGCCGACCGCGCGGGCCGACTGAAACAGGCCGGCGCGGACATTGGCCCGGATACGCAACGGCGTCGTATCGACCGGGATCGCCCGACGCGCCACGGCAAACCCATCGCCTTGCCGGGTCACGGCCACCGCCAGGTCAAAACGCGCGCGCAACCCCAGGCTTTGCAAGCCGCGTGGCTGGCCGGGGCCGGCGCGCCGGCCGAGCGTAAGGTCAATGCGGGTTCCCGCTGCCTTCGCATATTCAAAACGCCGTAGATGAGGAGGAACACACTTTTTGGCAATCACTCAACTTGGTGAGCATTGCGGATGGCCGCAAATTCAACAGTGCCAAGCAGCGCGCCTGGCGTGAGTCTGACCGTTCCTTAGCATTAGAGCGTATGACAGAGGCCGCTTGCCCCGATGCCGTGACGCTGGGGAACTATCTAAACGGCGCAGCCCCACATCGCTACACGTCCCTGCTGCCAAATATGCAAGTGGCTGCGGAAGCGGCCTGCGCGCTGCCGAATCCTGATGCCGTTAAGCATCAGATGCGCGTTCTGCGCGCCATTAGCCAGCAGCCTGTGCCTTTTTATGCTCCGTCGTCGCGGGGCCGCACAATACGGTTATTTGGCTTCAATGAGAGTTTGTTAGCCTTGAAAAAGGTGGTGAGACAAGCCCTGGCTCCATCTTGGCGAACAGCGGATTTACGATCCGCACAGTTGGCTATCGTGGCCCAGCAGTGGAACATTCCATCTGTACAAGAGTTTTTGCGTGACTATTCGGGAAGTGTATGGGACTACTTATTCGCCGAACTGCAAATCGAACGAACGGATGAAAGGAAGCGGGCCGTTAAAGACGCTCTGTACTCTGCGCTGTATGGGCGCACTCCTGGCTTCACAGCCTACATGCTGTCCAAAACGTTACAAATGTCTGGTGTGGGGGCGCGATTCCTGCAAATACCTTTGATCGCTGAACTGTTCTGCGCGCGCGAACGCATGTTTGATAAGATTCAGAAAGCGGGCGGAGCGTGCAATGTTTATGGGCAGTGGATCGCTTTGAGGGATGACTCATCTGTCCCAAAAGAAAAACGGGTTGATGCAGCCTCAGTCCTGTCTCAGTTGGCTCAGGCAATGGAAATGCGACTTTTAGCACCTGTGATAGATTCTGCAATTGAGGAAAAGGCAAATGCGCGTGGCTGGGGGATGATGCTATGGAAACACGATGGGTTCAACTGGGCGAGTCACAAGGCTGAGGATGTATCTCGATGGATGAGCAGGCTTCAAGAAATGGTGCAGGTTCAAGCCAGGCATTTCAACATTATCACCCAGTTGGAGGCAGAGTAGCCAATGAGATAAGAATCCATAGCAATATCAAATTAAGTTTAGGGGCAGGGAAGCAGGGCAGAGAGGGAGGCTTACCAGGATTCGTAATTGAATGCCTCTTTGCCTCTCAAAGTAATTTCGGAAATGGACGCCACAGGCTGTCGCGCGTCAGTTTCTATCACATGCCTCTTCCTTGCCGTGTACTGCGCGCCCTTCTTCGCATTGGGGTATCATATACGCATATTCTCGTAGACCGCGCGTTTGGTGTACCCTGCCCGCAAGGACGTTTTGTCATGTCATTCGCTCCCGAAACACAAGCCATCTTGGATCGCCTGGAACAGATCACCAACATTCCCATCGAGTTCAGCCCCGAACTCAACTCGCCGCACCTGCTTGCCCAACTCACGATTGCGCGTGCGGGTGCGCCCGCCCACATCGTGCGCTACAAGCCCAATGTGCCGGGCGTGAACTACAACCTCGCGTTCCAGTGCGGCTTCATGCTGCGGCTCTTCGAGACCGAGCCTGACAAGCGCTTTGACTTTTTGGGCTTCGACGGCGGGCGTGAGTCCATCCTCAAGATGTTGAAGGGGCCGGGCAGCATCGAAAAGACGATGGGCGTCACGGGCGCGAAACTCGACGTGCTTGCCACGCAGATGTTCGACGGCATCATGCTGCAACTGCGGAGTATGCCTATCGGGATGCGGATAGACGATTGGCTCTACCGCGACTATCCCGGCCTGCGCGATGAGCAAGCCGCCTCCATCGCAGGGCAGCAGAACACCAACGCGCAGGCGCTCGGCCCGTCCACGCGTGCCATCGTGCCGCCGACCGTGTACAACGCCAACCTGTCCATGAGCGCGTCCTACGCCCTGTTCGCTGATCGGCTGTACGGACAAACCCGCTTCGCCATCCCTTTTGTATCGGCAGGGTACGGAGAACGCGGACAACGCCTGCTTGACATCTTCGACGGACTTGCGCCCGATCCCGTCAACGACCGGCAACTCGTCACCGCCTATGGCGATGAACTGGGCCTTGAGGACTGGTTCGGGTGGGGGCATTCCACCATAGGAAGCGAGGACGTATGACGCATCCCCTAGACTTCAAACTTGCGGCCCAGGATTTCGACATGTATCTTCTGCCGGAGGACAGCCGCGACATCACAGCGGAACCCTTCCGCCATGCCGTCGCCGCGTATTACGCGCAGCAGTTCCAGCCGCTCGGCGGAACCGCCAGTGTCGCCTTTGAGGATGGTGTGATCCATGTGGCGTGGATGCCCGCAGAAACATCGCAGCAGCCGTTCGCGTATTCGGTGTCGCTGCTCAAGACCGGACGCCTCCGAGAAGCCCTCCCGATCCTGCACATCTTGCTGCTCGCCGACCCTAACAATGTGGAGGTGCTGTACAACCTGGGCATTGCAGAGAGCGAGTTGGGCAACCTCGAAGCCGCCACGCGCTTTCTGGAAGCCGCCGTCGAATGCGCGCCGGATGACGCGAACGCCTGGGTCGCGCTGGGCATGGCGCATTATCGCAGCGGCAAAAGCGAAGAAGCCATCCTCGCCCTCGAACGTGCCATCCAGATCGAGCCGGACAACGGCTACGCGCACCGCAACCTGGGCGGGCTGTTGGGCAGTCGCAACCGCTCCGAGGAAGCCGAAACGCACCTGCGCGCCGCGGCCCGGCTGATGCCCACCGACCAGACGGTGCTGTACGGGCTGGCGCACTGTCTGGGACTTACCGGAAGTCGAGAAGGCCGCCGAGTCCGCACGGCTGTACGACCGCATAATCGCGCTCGACCCCAACACCGACATGGCAGAAAAGGCAAAAGGCGCGCTGCGTCAGATCGCGCAAACCACGTTCCGCAACCGCGCGGGTCTGGACGTGCGCCTGGATGCCGTCGTGTACTGTTTGAGCGCGCTGGAAAGGTTTGCCAAAATGGAGCGTCAGCAGGTGCAGGCTGTCGCCTTCGAGATCGGGATGCTGGGGCAACGGGGCTTGAACGTGAACAATCCTGAGTCCAAGTACCAACTGCGCGCAATCTCCGGTACGTATTCGGGCCTGAACCTTGTGTGCATGATGTTTGTGGGCTTCAAGCAGATCGCGCCCGACAAAGACATCGGCTTTGATCTCGCGGAAGAGTACGCCATCGCCAATCAGATGTTTGAGAAGGGTACAAACTCGGTTTAAGCCAGTAGGACAACTGCCGCCGATAGGTGCTTTATATGCGTTCTCACGGCGCGTACCATAAACTTCATTCAAGCCGTTTTACAGCCTCAATCAACATTTGATCGAGGCTGTAATGTTTGGGGAGGAAACTGCCCAGGAGCGTCGAACTACTTTCTATTCATCAAGAACGATCTGAAAGAAGTTGAGAGGAAGCCGTCAATGATTACTGTCGCCAACCGCATCTTCGTAGCGCTGGAGTTTGCCGAGCAGTTTGAAGAAGCCTTTCGCAAGCGAGCGGGTCTTGTGGATGGAATGCCAGGCTTTGTCTCCAACCAAGTGCTGCGCCCCGTCAGCCCTGGCGATCCCTACATCGTCTTGACGCTCTGGAATGCGCGCGCCGACTTCGAGGCTTGGATACGATCCGATGAGTTTATGCAGGGCCATGCGAAATCCGGTTCGTTGCCAAAGGAGGCGTACACGGCCCCGAACAAATTGGAAGTCCATGAGGTTGTGCAAGATTCCAGCCGTCCTGATCTTGCTCCCGAACCACATGGCGAGCCATTCAAAATGCACTGATTGGTGTGCCAAAGGGCTGTTTAGAAACCTTATAACCCGTTTGCGCGCAAGAAGGAGAAATGTAGATGCGACGCTCACCCTTCCTTATCCTCGTTGTGGCCTGGCTCTCCATTTTAGGTCATGCCAGTCATGCTCAGGATCGTTCGCAGATACGTATTCCCGCCATTAACCTCAACAAACCTGTGGACGAGACCACGCTGTCCGGGTTAAGCCGCGACCAATTGTGTCTGCTCCGCAATACTATCTATGCGCGGCATGGGCGACGATTTCAAACAGCCTGGCTGCAAACGTACTTCAACCACCAGCCCTGGTACATTCCTTCAGCAAGCAATCGAGAGCCAAGCGTCTCCGCAGTCGAGGAGCGCAACGCCGAAACGATTTTGCGCCTGGAGCATCAGTTGCCATCCGGTTCTGGTGCCGCTGCTACATCAACAACTTCCACGCACAGTACCCTTTCGCTACGCCGGGCCAGCCATTCAGGTTCGTCTTCCTCTGCCGGGAGCGTCCATTTAGGTGGCAACAGTGCTGGCCCGAATGACGACGACAATGCACACGATTATGCGCGCCCAGTGGGTTCCACCAATGATTCTACACTTTCCACGGGCTGGACGCATGGACATGGCAGCCGAACGGTTCATGTGCGATCCTACTATCGCCACACCAAAAGCGGTAATATCGTGCATGTCCACGGCTACTACCGCAGACATCGGTGAGAAGGCGACGGAGGAGAGTGAAATGGCAGATGACGATGAGCGCTTTCGTTCGCAGTTCACCTGGTTGTGAGACGAGCAGGGCAACGATTTATAGTGTATAGGAAGTGAACTACGCTCTAATGGTATGAAGAAAGTGTGCCAATTGGTAGACTCGATCCTGTTGCAAGGATGAAAATGTCTACTCTCACGAAAAGTGTCTACTGCAATTTCATCGGACATAGTACAATAGTAAGCAAATTGTTGACATTGTATATGGCGGGTAAGATTATAGGTGAGCCGCGCCTTTTGAACACTTGCTACGACAAAAAGGAGTCTAATAATCAAGCGTCTTATTGGCAGAAGCGATGTGAGTCGTCCTTACGTAGTTTCCGTTGAAGGGGACATTCCTGACGGAGCACGGGTCGTAGTTAATGTGAATGGTAGCATCGCACGAGGGATGCCCTGGCACAAAGAGTATATCAATCCTCAACGTCTACCACTTGTCACCCCAATTTTTGACGGTTTTACGCTTGGTTTGTACGCTGCCCCTGACAGCATGGCGGTTCCGTTCCTGTACGCCATTATCGTTGAAGGAGACAACCAAAAGTGGGCTTTTGAGGCGACTTCATTAGCAAATAACATATACCTGAGTGTAATGGGATGGGTGCTGATGCAACCCGATGACGAGCGACCGTTTCTAACTCCCTCTGTACTGTTCGGCGCACAGGTTTCTAAAAGTGACGTGACTCGTCCCTGGATGTTCGAGGTGAATGGATACGCTGCGGCGGGAGCAGAACTTATCCTCCCTGTTTCAGGACGCGGCCCAGATGGTTCCCGATGGGACAAACAGTTCCGAGGGCCATGTCGAGAACCTTTGCCTGAAACGTTGCAGCCACATTTCCAGATTGGATTATCTATGAAGGCTAGTCCAGATGGTGTCCAAACACCCTCCCTAAACGGTATTATTTTGGAGGGGGATGAGCGTCGCTTTTATTTATCTGCTGCGGCATTCACAGAAGGTCTTGATATGAGCGGATTGCGCCTTTTGAAATACTCAGATGGCAATTCATCATTGATGATGCAGTGGATTGAACCCAAGTTTTTAGGGTGGCCCTCAATTACAAACCGACTGCAAGATTTATACGAAAAAGGCAAATTGAACCCAGGAGTATCCTATTTTGACGAATGAGTACATTCAAAACTTGCTGCGTTTCTACACAGGTTTACGTGAACTCGTCCAATCATTGCGATTAGGAACAAACATCAGGCAAGGGCGCTCTTCGCAAAATTTTGAAGATGTTATCGGTCTGGGGGCCGCTGTCACCGCTGGTAAACTCGAAATTGGAGGTCATGTCACGGGAAAAGGCTGGTTATCTCCTTACGCCTACTGGTACTTGCCGAAAGCGTACTCACCTTATCGGTTTGACAGCGTGTATGCTGTTTCCGAGGATGGCAGACCAGCAGTACGCATGACACCCTCGCCTGCCTTTCTGCCTGCGGGCAGTATACCTTTTGAACGGGACAACCTGGTACTGGGCTTTCTCTATCCAACATCCACGTCGGGCTTCACCTTAGAATTAGCCAATCCTCCCTCGGTCAACATTCCTATCCCTGAGATCAAAATGCAGTCTGCTGAAGACCAGCCCTGGGTGTTTGGCATGGACAATGGTGTTTGTAATTGCAGCCTGAACCCTGAGAAATGGATATACAGTGTGGGAGCCTCGGAACTGTTTGATCAGATACCTCGGACGGGAAAAGAGGCTAACCTTACACTTACTGATCCAGCGCGTGTTCGAGAAGTGGTAGAAGTTCCAACGGAATGCAAACCGATCCCAGTGCTGTACCCGCGTGGGCATTGCCGATCTAATCGCTACGTGGAGTTTTCTGCGCGCATCACAGAACTCGACAGGGCCATTCTAAGTGAATTAAGCAGTTTGGGCGCGCCGCTTACTCAAAAGGTGTACTCCCTGTTCAACCAACCCTGTTCTGACTTTCCTGCTTTTTGTCTGTCCGTCAATGGAGAGGACACAAATCTGCGTCCAATTGAGGCCGCATCCGCATCGAATCAACCGTCCCCCAAATTGGCAACTTTGCTTGTGGAATTTTTCTTTGAAACGGAAGCAGGCGAACTTCTTCCTTTTGGCGACACAGAATTGTTGGAACTGGTAATCCCCTCAGTGAAAGACCAGACTTTTTCGCTCGACAACATTCACTTTCCTGATCGCTGGCTCAGTAAGGTATATGGCTTTGAAGGGCCAGTGTACATGGTGAAAACTGGGCCTATCGAAATGTCGATTTCTCCTGCCGGAGCATACAGCGCGTATACTATTGCTGATTTGAGTGTGAATCGCTCCAACAAAATAGAGTTGCTGGAACGCTTTGTACAGAGATTTCAACGAAGTATGCTTGAACTCTATCCGAAACGAATGGGTAAGAAGGCTATTGTTCGTACCACGTACTTGACAGATGGGAACTGGCAATCTGGCTTCGGCAAGTTGCTGGAGGGGCAGACCTTTGAAGATGCTGCACGTCGCAGTCAGCAGTTCTTCACGCTCCGACAGGATTTGCAGTCTGCCGCACCCCAAAGCGTCCTTAACAACTATGGCAGCATGGTGAACTCACCGGTACAAATGGGGACAACAGGCAGTGTACAAACTACGACTATCGGGTCTGAAACGCTGCCAGATGGCGCTATGTCTGACAACCAGGAGGGAAAGGCAGAGAGTTGAACCCGATTGAACAAAACGCGTTGCGAGTTTTAGAGGCTTTGATTGAGGCTAACCCAGAGCATGACAGGTCTGCTTCCAATCAAAGTTTATACGATCACCTTGTATCCCTCAGTCCTATACCGGAGAGAGACTTCCTTGATGCACTCCAATTCTTGAGTCATAAAAATGCCGTCAAGACGATTGGCGGAATAAGCGGAGCCACGGTTTTACAATGGGCCGGGCGCGCACTTCATCACGAAATGACGGCGGATAAACACATTAGTTTATCTTCAAACTCTGAACCGAGCAGAAGCGTCATAAATGTTTATGGCAGCATTAGCAACTCACCTATTCAACAAGGAGTCGCTAACAGTTCGCAGGTAAACAACCTGTCCAGCACAGACCCGCAGACACTTTCGCCTTCGTCAGCAGTCTCGATACAAAAGCAACGTTGTGTGGTGATGTTGACTGCGTTGTCTGTGGAATTTGACGCTGTTGCCGCACATCTTCAAAATTTATCGCGGGTGCTTCATCCGCAGGGAACGCTTTACGAGCAAGGCATCTTTCCTACCTCCGGCAAATCATGGCACGTTGTAGTCGTCGAAACCGGCCCAGGTAATCCTGGTGCAGGTATCGAGACTGAGCGAGCCATAAGTTTCTTTACACCGCAGGTGGTCATGTTTGTTGGCGTTGGCGGCGGCATCAAAGATGTCAAACTCGGAGATGTAGTCGCTGCTACGAAAGTATATGGATACGAATCGGGCAAATCTAACGTGGATTTTCAACCACGCCCCGAAGTGTTCCGTTCTACGTATCGAATGGAACAACATGCCCGCGCTGAAGCACGCGGAACACAATGGCTTAAACGCATTCATAGCCCTGTTTCGACTTACTCGCCACAAGCCTACGTCAAACCAGTTGCCGCAGGCGAGCAAGTTGTCGCGGATACGCGTTCAGAAACGTACCGCTTCCTTCGTGCAACCTATGGGGATGCGGTTGCTGTAGAAATGGAAGGGCGTGGGTTTCTTCAAGCAGCACATGTTAATCAAAACGTGGACGCTATTTTGATTCGTGGCATATCTGATATGATTGATGACAAATCCGCCTCGGATGCCTCTGGATCACAAGAGGCAGCAGCCGACCATGCAAGCGCATTTGCTTTTGAGTTATTAGCAAATCTCGCCGTAGGTGCATAGTGTGGGTGGCCCATCTGCGGACTCGCAGTATCTCTTGAATACGCAGTCGAGTAGCGACGCGGAATATAGCGTTTGGCTGAACCATAATAAAGCAGCAAGTACATATCATAAAAAGGCTGGGACGTAATGAACGATCTCGTCGAACGAAAAAAGAAGCGCCTGCAATTTCTCAATAAAATGTACGAGGTCACACGCGGTAACGCAAATTGCGTGGTGATGGAGAGGGAGTTAGGTCGTGAACTTGGCTTCACAGATGAAGAAACCGACACCACAGTTCAATATCTTGAAGGAGAGGGTCTGGTTACTGGAACTGGGGCTGTCACCATCGGTATCACGCATCACGGAGTTCTGGAAGTCGAGGCAGCCTTAGAACATCCCGATCAGCCTACCAAGTATTTTCCTCCTGTCAACATTACTTTAGTTTCCGGTAAAAGTATGTAGACACAATTCGGGTGCGACATCAGGCAAGCGGCTGCGGTACAGTAGAGTTACCACACTACACTGGCCGAGGCTTACCTGATGTCACTCTTAGTCTACCGTATCTGTACCCTGCTCACGCAAGTGCTGGAAGATGTGCCGCTCGGCACGAACCTGGGCCTGCTGCACTTGTTCCTCGCGCTTATGTCCGGGCGTTTCCTCCACGCGCGCGGAGCCGTGTTTGCCGCTCTGGACAGCTTGGGCCTTGCGCCTGCCGCGGTGCGCCGCAGTAGTGCCGCCCTGTGCTATGGCGGCTGGAACACCGCCGACCTGCTCGCCCGCTGGCAGCAGACGGTAATACAGGAAGGCCGCTTCGTTGCCGCCTGTTATGAAGGCGTGCGCCCGGTCGCCTGTGACCTGACCGCCTTCTTTCGCCCCCACTTGCAGGGCCTGGACAGCAAACACTATGTGAGTACGGCGGGCAAGGCCCTGCCTGCCGTCTGCTTCGGGTTGGGCGTGGCCGTCGGGCGCATCGGTAACATGCGCTTCGCTCTGCCGCGCTTGTTCGTGCGGCGCAAGGCAGGCGAAAGCGAGAGTGACCTGCAAACGCGGCTGGTCGCGCAGGCGGCCAGAACGCTTGCCGCGTGCGAAGCCCTGATTGTAGATGCGGGCTTTGCCCTCGCCGATCTGCTGACCGCCGAGAACCTACGCTTTGTGGCCCGCGCCCGCGCCAACCAGACGGCGCGGCGCAGCGAACTGCCCGCCTACAAAGGACGCGGACGCCGCCCCACACGCGGCGACATCGTGCGGCCCTTAGCGCGAACGCGGGCCGGCAAGGACATTGCGGCCACGCCTTGTGACGCCACGGCGCGCTGGCACGACGGCGCACACCGTTTGACAGCGCAGATATGGAACAACCTGGTTCTGCCCGACGCCAAACCGGGCGTGCCCACGTTCCGGCTGGTCGCCATCTACGACCCGCGCTACAAGGAACCGCTGCTGCTGGCAACGAACCTGAGCGTGAGTGCGTGGGCGTTGTGGCGCTTATACAAGGAACGCTGGGGCGTGGAGCATCTGCCCCTGGCCGCCAAGCCGCTGCTCGGCTGCGAGCGGGCGTATGTGTGGGGACAGGAAAGCCGCTTTCGCCTGCCTGAACTCGCCCTGCTTGCGGGTAATCTCCTGTCGTATGTCGCCGCGACCAGCCAGCCGGTCGCTTCGGGGTTCTGGGATCGGGCGGCGCGGCCCACGGGCGGACGGCTGCGGCGCGTACTTGGACAGGTGCATTGTGCGGACTTGCCCGACCTGGCGGCACAACTGCGCAAAAAGAACAGCGTCACGGCCCACTTGAAGACCGGAGTGGACGCCCACAGACGCCACAAGGCACAAGCAACGCCGCAACAGGCGGCGCAAGCCGCTTCATTTACCGGAAACTAAAGCATTATCCATGTCGAGAATATGCACAATTCTCAAATTCAGCAAGCGGCGCACAACAGCACACAAACATTCAATCTTTCAGTGGACAACACTCAGGACATGAAGGCGTTTGTCCAACAGTTTAAGGCTCAATTGGATCAGATACCCTTCAATTCAGATGATCGCGCTGAGACCAGTGCCGAACTCATTACCATTGAAGCCCAGTTAGCATCGCCGCGTCCGAAACAGCCTGTAATTTCGGAAAGCCTTAATACAATTCGTACCCTCCTGGAAGGCGTTGCAGGAAACTTTGTCGCCGCTGGTTTGATGCAACAACTTCATTTGTTCGTCAAATAAGTAGGGGCTTCAAGGTGCATCAAATATCGTGCCTACATATTCACAGAGGAATAAAGACAACCTGCACCACCCAAATGGATTGGAGTAGCCTCATCAACAAGGGATTGCTTATGACAGGGCTGAAAACCACACAGATTTTCTGGCCCTAATGCTTCATCCGGCTAGATGTTGGGTTCTTCGACATGTAAAAAACTCAAAGTCTAACCGGATGAAGCATTAAGCGGTTGACGGCAACGAAGCCAGCAATAGTTATTTTGAACGAGCGCGGTCAGAAATTTTCTGACCGCGCTCAGATCAAGACATCCATGCCACAATACCGATACGCGCACAACGAACAAGAGCAGATTGTTGACGTTCTCACCCTGCCTGCGGATCGAAGCGAACCGCTTGGGCCATTTACTTGCGTCGGCTGCGGAGAACCCCTGATCGCCAAAACAAAAGGCGAGAAGAAAGAGAAACACTTCGCTCACAAACAGCGGGTGGTATGCGCGCCGGAAACCTACCTGCACCGGCTGGCAAAAACCACCTTCTACAATGTCTATAAGGAATGTTTAGAGCAGAACATCCCCTTTCGGATTGGGCGGCAGCATTCCAAGCACTGCCAACGGTTTTACGATCTGCTGGGCCATGAATGTGACGCCGGGATAGTGACAAAGAAGCACGACCTGACTGCGCGCTTTGATGGCATCCGTATGGAAAAGCGCGACGACTGCTTTATCCCCGACCTGCTGATCTACAATACTAAAGACGAGGGCCAGAAGGTGTACATCGAGATCGCTGTCACGCACTTTCTTTCCGAGAAAAAGCAAGCCTCGTCCAACCGCATCATCGAAATACCTATCGAGACCGAAGACGACATTACGCCTATTATCGACCGCTATATCAATGAAGAACATGCGGCCTTCCTCAACCTCGGCAAGCACCTGGTGGCAGCAACAGACGCGGACTGTTTGTGCGCGGCGAAAGAGTTCCTATGCTTCTTTGTTTATGAATCAGGTAAGTGTTGCTTGGAGGAAGGCTCGCTATTGTACATCCAGGACAAAATTCGCAGGAACAAAGAGAAGACCATCTATCGCAAACTCATTGACCCCAAGCGCTCGCCGTATTTGATGAGTCGTGGCGATCTGTTCAAGCAGTTGGTGGAAGAAGCGCACAAGCAGGGCATTCGCATTCGTAACTGCCTGCTGTGTCGCTACGAAGGACAGAACTGGAGCGAGAGCGTTACTGCGCCTGTGTACTGCAAGTTCAGAAAAATCTATTGTGGGACGAACGAAGCAGCGGATTGTAAATTTTTCTATTTCAAGTCCGCAACATCGCCCTCCCGCCCTTGACAATGAAAGCAGTCCAATGATCCGCCTCGCCGCATCTGCACCGCTATTAGGGCTCCGCCCAATGGGGGTTGGAGTCGATCCACAACCCATTGCCCGCCATTCCCTGCCCGAAGATGGGAGAACTTGGCTCGACGTTGCGCTTAACAAGCCTGCGAATGTGATTGGCTTGCTGCATCCTTATGCGGGTAAATTTATGGAAGCATAACCCAGCAGATCGGCGCATCAACATCCATGTCATCGAAGTCCTGGCTCTGCTCAGGGCTTATCCACTTGTTTTCTCTGCGACCGTCTAACTGCGCCTCACATCCTCACTCTTGCTAATGTCACCCGTCAGCAGCCAGCAAGCCTCACATTCTAGCGCACGGGCTAAAGCAACAACCTCCACGTCAGACACAATCCGCGTGCCGTTTTCGATGTGCAGGATTTCCTGCATAGAAGGGTTCCATCTGCCATTGGTTAGATGCGCCAACCGCCCGTTGAGCGCATCTTGCGTGAGTTCCAACTCCAACCGTCGCTGACGCACACGTTCCCCCACCTGGTTCTTTCTTCCATCTTCGGCTCGTAATTTGGGCGCGCCACGCGGCATAAGATGATCCAATCTGCTAAAGTTCGCGCATTGTTGCAGATTGGAGCGGTGTTGAAGTTTTCAAGTGAAAACATGGTATAGTTTTTAAGTGAAAATGTTCGCTTCGTAAGGAGAAACCGGCTTGAAAACTCTGTCGGCGCTTGTTGTTGGTTTCACTTCTCTCATGGGCCTCTCCGCTCTTGTCGGGCCGCGACAGGGCGCAGCCGGACAAGAGGCTTCCGACCTGTCACAAAAAGCACAGGCTATTCTCACCGCGCACTGTGGTAAATGTCACGGCATGGATGCCACAGCAGGATTTAGCATAAACGACCGCGCCACGATGATTGCCAGAGGTCAGATCAAGCCTAGCGATCCAGTACATTCACGCGCCTACATCCGCGCTGTACTCACACCCGATGATCCCATGCCGCCCAGGAGCCAGAACGATGCCCTTTCGCTTGATGAGCAGGCAACGCTCAAGAAGTGGATTGAGGCTGGCGCGAAAGCAACTGAGAAGGCCAACTCTGGCTCACGCAAGTTTGTTTCCACCGAGGCAGTATACGCGGCGATCCAGGCCGACCTCGCCAAAGCCGATGAACGCGACCGGCAATATCTGCGTTATTTCACCCTGACCCATCTCTACAATGCCGGGGTCAGCGATGATGACCTTCACGCGTATAGCCTCGCTTTGTCCAAACTCCTCAACAGCCTCTCATGGCAAAAACGCATCGCCGTGCCACAGCCCGTGGATACCACTCAGACAATCCTGCGGATTGATATGCGCCACTACTCGTGGACATCCGAGACCTGGCACAAACTTCTCGCGGTCTACCCCTATGCAGTCGTGGCTCAAACCGCCAGCGCGAGAAGCGTTTGCGCGAGTACAGGATGTGATCTGCCCTGTGTGCGCGCCGATTGGTTTGTGGCGCGTACCGGGCAACCCCTGTTGTATCACGATCTGCTGGATTTACCGCGTACCGTCCATGAACTCGAAGCGAAGTTGCTGGTAGATGTGGACAAAAACATTCGGGAAGAAACAGCGGTGCGGGCCGGATTCGGCGAAAGCGGTGTGTCGCGCAATAACCGCATCGTGGAACGGCACGAGTCGGCGTATGGAGCCTACTGGCGCTCGTATGATTTTAGTTCGAGTGCGGGCCAGCAAAACATCTTTCAGCACCCGCTTGCGTTCGAGCCTGCAGGCGGCGAGATCATCTTCAGCCTTCCCAACGGGCTGCAAGGCTATATGCTCACAAATGGTAAGGGGGAGCGGATCAACACAGGGCCAGTGGAGATCGTCAGCAACAAAGAGAATACCAGCGACCCTGTGGTTCGCAACGGCTTGACGTGCATGACCTGTCATACGCGCGGCCTGAAACGCTTCAATGATCAAATGCGCGCGGTAGTAGAGAAAACGCCCACGCCTGATTTCGACCGCAACAAAGCCCTGGCATTGTATGCTCAACCGGCGCGTTTTGCCTCTTTAATGGAAGAAGACAGCAAGCGCTTTGCTGCCAGCGTCCGAGAGACAGGCGCGGAAGTCAGCGATGCCGAACCCATTGTTGCGCTGGCGGCAAAATACGATGCACCGCTTAACTTGACCCAGGCGGCGGCAGAAGTCGGATTAAACGCCGAAGCCTTGCAAACACGACTAAAGGAGAATGCCCCGCTGGGATCGCTGCTGGCGGTGCTGCGAACGCCGGGAGGTCAGATCAAGCGCGATGCTTGGGAGCAGTCGCAAGAGGACGTTGCTACACAATTAGCGCTCGGCGTTTATCTTGCGCCGCGTATCAGCGTAGGCAAGAATGGAGACGGGCAATTCGCTTCCATTGCAGAAGCCATCCGCAGTGTCCATTCCGGCGCGCGCATCTTTATCAGCCCAGGAACTTATAACGAGAGCCTTGTCATTGACAAACCTGTGGAACTGGTCAGCAGTGGGAAAGCAGGCGAAGTACGCATCGAGACGACAGGTAAATCCTGCGTGTCCGTACAGGCGAATGGAGTGACCATACGCGGCATCACCCTGCACACACAAGGTTTGTCCGCAGAGAAACCGATCCCTGCCGTAGAAATCACGTCAGGACGCCTGACGCTGCTGGATTGCAGCATCAGTTCAGACGCAGGAGCCGGGATCAGTGTGCTGGGTAATGAAAGCAGCCTGGTCGCAAAGAACTGCGCGGTTCATCAAAACAAAGTGGAGGGCATTTTGGTCAGCGCCCATGCGAAGGCGCAGTGCAGTGAATGTGACGTTTACGACAATACGGTTGCTAATGTATCTGCGAAAGCGGGAGGCTCCGTTTCGCTCCGACACTGCAAACTCCATCACAGTGCGTGCGAGGGCGTTTATGCGGCAGAGGAAAGCCACGTCGTCTTAGAAGATTGTGAGGTCGGCAACAACGGCTGGACGGGCGCAACGGTTACGACAAATAGCACCGCGACATTCACCCGAAGCCACTTCCATGACAATAAGGGGGATGGCTTATGGGTGTCAAACAGCCACGGCAACATGGAGGATTGCACGTCTTCCGGTAACACGGCAGCGGGAGTGAGCATCAGCGATGGTACCAATATGACCCTAATGCGATGTCAGGTGCATCATAATCTGCACGACGGCGTTTGGATCGGACGCACAGGGCGTGGCGAGGTAGAGGACTGTTCGGTTAGTGACAACGGGGGCGCAGGAATTGTTCTTTATGCCGGTCGGGTAGTAATGCGCGGCTGCCACTTGAACAACAATCAACTCGCCGGAGTGTGGGCGCAGAACCAGAGCGACGCCGAGATATGGCGCTGTGACCTGACCGCGAACAAAGAAGGCACCTACAAAGCGCAACCTGGAAGCAAAATGAGTGGAGGCGCGAACAAGCAGTAAGCCGATGAACGAACGCCCCCGCAGTCGGGAATAATCTTCTCCAACTGCGCGGGCGAACAAATACACGCCCAGTACAAAAAGAGGAAAGCGAAAATGGCTGCTATCTATGAGGCCGCGGAACAGGGAGACATTGCAGAAGTTGAGCGTCTGTTGCAAGCCGATCCTGATTGTCTAAATCAGCAGGGCCGGGGCGGATGGACGCCTCTGCACTGGGCGGCTGCGGGCGGTCATGCTGACGTAGTGAAACTGCTTCTTTCAAAAGGCGCTGATGATACCATCCGCGACAGACAGGGATACTCTGCCATGTACTGGGCCGGACACTACCATGACGAAGCCGAGGTGACGCAGATATTGGGCAGGAGATGGAAGGATCGAGTAAAGCAGGAGATCGCGCATAGGGAAACTGTCGAGGCCGAAGAAAAGCGCCAATGGCAAATCGCATCACTTCACGAAGCGGCACAGCATGGAGATGTCCAACGTATTCTTCAACTGCTGCAAACAAGTCCTGAACTGGTAAATGTTACCAGGGATGCAATCTTCGGAACAACGCTGTTGATGCAAGCAATTCGGCGTGGACACATAGATGTCGTTCACGTACTGATTGGTAAGGGCGCAGATACCGAGGCTCGGACAATGAGTGACAAGTCGGCTTTAAGCCTCGCAGCAGAGGCCGGACATGCCGCTATCGTGAACATCCTGATAGAGCATGGAGCCAGGTTGGACACGCTATGTTCGCAGAGCCGAACTCCACTACATCATGGATCACGAAGTTCCAGCCCCTCGACCGTGCAGGCGTTGATTGATGCGGGCGCAGGTGTGAATGTACAAGACGAGCGATTGCGCTCACCCCTTCACCTCGCAGTGCAAAAATCTCCTGGGAAAGGGATAGTGGGATACGGTGTTCACGCTTGGGTGGACGCTCCGCACACCAGACCAATCTCCAACGATGACATCCATAGTCGCCAAATACAGATTGTTCGGTCTTTGCTCGCAGGAGGGGCTGACGTTACGCTACGAGACTACAAAGGTCGCACACCTTTGCACGTTGCCGCAGAAAACAAATTAGAAGCCGTTGTACGACTGCTGCTTGACGCTGGGGCCGATGTACTCGCGCGTGACGGCGAGGACAAGACACCGCTCGACCTGGCTGTGTCACAAGGCCATCTTGCGGTTGCACAACTGCTCCAAGCGTAACATGTGAGGCCGTAGGATAATGTGGAGAGTTCTATTGCCCTGTCAGCCTGAGTGCCAACCAATATTTTCGAGATCATCGAAATAGAACACGTCGAAGCGATCAGGCAATCATTACAAAAGGGCGACGAACCAAAATACTGAGGGTTTATGTCAACCGCCGACAGAGGAGGTCAACGCGTGATCTGCCTCTGTTATTTTGTGGCTGCTTGGCTTCCGTCCACGCCGCCGTGGACTCGCAGTTGGCTGGTAATTGTCTAACATTGTCGCGTCAGGTTGAAGTAGTTGTTCCAGACGACTGGTAAATTCTAAAACAGACTGGGCATGTACTTGACAGCGGGTAATTGTACTTTTGAGTTCACTGATATTCAGTTCGCCAAGAGGCTCCTCAAACAATCGCTCGATGGCGATCTCCATTATCTGCGCGCGACCTATACTCCAGGCTGCACACATGGTATCTAGGTGTTTTAATGTCTGATCCGACAGCCGAAGCGAAATTTGTGTAAGTTGTCCCATGTTTGCTCCCTCTACTAAAGATAATGGCATAGCGTGGCCCGAACCTCACCAAATACCAGGATTTTCACAAAATTTCATTTGTATCCCGCGAACCCTAAACAATGAATAACATTTAGCCACAATCATTGTTGGGAGAGGCACAGTCCTCTTCTACTAAGAACAACGATATGCCCGTCAGTGGGCAGGCCCTTTCCTCACGAGAGGAGCCAGGAAAACAGAACAGGAGCCAAGACGATGAGTGTAAGTGTATACCCCGACGTAGATTTACTGGACAAAACCATACATCTTATAGTGACCCCATTTGTCAAGACAAATTTTCGTCCTGTTTAAGGTGGTCGGTGTGCCGATCTTTGTCGGCCTAGCAGCCGAGCGATTGACGGTACACGGCTGCCGGTGTCTGGTAGCCCAGCGCCTGGTGCGGACGCGCTTCATTATAGAAGTGGAAGTAGGCGCACAGTCCGCTTTGCACTTCGTTAGGCGTTTCATATCCTTTCAGATATACGTCTTCGTATTTGACGGTTCGCCACAAGCGTTCTACAAAGATGTTGTCTAAGGCGCGGCCTCGCCCATCCATGCTGATTGCAATGTCTTCCGCCAGCAGGCGACCGGTAAACTCCCTGCTCGTGAACTGAACGCCCTGATCGCTGTTAAAGATATGCGGCTTGCCGCTTGTCAGTGCCTGTTCCAGCCCTTCTATACAGAAGGCGGTGTCCATTGTGTTGGAAAGCTGCCAGGCCAGGACGAAGCGGCTGTACCAATCGATCACAGCAAACAGGTACACAAATCCCTTCGGCATGGGAATATACGTGATGTCGCCGCTCCACACCTGATTGACGTGGTCGATCTTGACGCCGCGCAGCAGGTAAGGATAGGTCGGGTTCTCAGGCGACGGGCGGCTTGTATTCGGGCCGGGAACCATTGCCTGCAAGCCCATGACCTGCATCAAGCGGGCAATCCGCTTCTTGTTGACCTCGTATCCACCCTGGCGCAGCATACGCGTGACCTTGCGGTAGCCGAAGAACGGGTGCGCGGTGTACTCTTCATCTATCAGGCGCATCAGGCGTAGGTTGAGTTCGCTCTCGCCACGCGGTTGGTAGTAGTAGCCGGAGCGAGACAAACCTAACAGTTCACATTGGCGCGCGATGCTGATCTGCGGATGACGGGCTTCGACGCGCTGCCGCAGTACATCAAGAGAGCCGTCCTGATTTTTTTTTGAGCCAGTCGAGTTCGACCTTGAGCTGCCCGATCTGCTGGTAGAGTTGATCCGTGAGTTCTTCTTGGTCTTTGTCGTCCTTGACGCGCTTGTCGGCAAAGACGGTGGGCAGGCTATCGAGCAGTTGCTTCTTCCACTGCATCAGCAGATTGGGATGCACTTGCGCTTCGCTTGCGATCTCCGCGAGAGTGCGGCTGCCTTTGACCACTTCGAGCGCCAACTTGGCCTTGAACTCGGCAGAATAGCGTTTACGTAGTGTGGACATGATGGGTTCTCCTGTGTTCTATTTTGACACAGCCACCACCTTAAACCATTGTCCAGTTTCTTGGGGTCATTATATCTACTGCACCAATCCATGACAGCAGCAAACAACGAAAACTTTACGTTGTTGATGCAGCACTGCAACGCCACCATGCCGTATTTGCCCCTCTGGGAGCAAGTCAGCCCGGATGATGAGGTTGTAAGATTTACTGCTCGCCTGGTTCGGCATGGTTGGAATTCTCTTCAACCCGACTTCGAGGTTGAAGACGGGTTCTTCATGGAGGTTGTTGAAGATTTGTATGCAGCCAAATGGTGTTCCAACCATGAACGCACTTCCAGGGTTTTGTCATTGCTAAATCCAATGGCACCCAAAATCCGCTTTGATCTGGATGTGCTGGAGATGTTGATTGCGGCGACGAGTGCCTTTTGTACTTCGTCCCGCGATCACGAGGCATACGACATTTATCAGGACGCGTTCGAGCCTTACGTGATATACGTCGGTTTGAATCAGGAAACCCCATACTGGCAGCAGTTTATCACCGACATCGCAGGAATGATAATATCGCTTGCCCATCATGCAGCCTATCACGAGGGAATGTTGCCTCGTGAAACAAGTTATAGCGATGAGTTGCGAGCCAAGATAACATTAGAAACGAGTAAGGCGCTGCAAGCAGCAACTCAGTTCTATGAGAGGAAGCGCGTATCTGGAGAAACCGCTATTGAGTTGTCAATGGAGCAGCGACAACTGTTGCCAGCCCCGGCACTCTCAAGAACAGAGGACGACAACCCTGCGGCGCCTATTGTTCAATCGCCAACAGGCGCAACGGCCCTGCTAATCAGAAGCAAAGAGGAGAATAGGACAAGACTCTCTTTAGTGAAAGCGCGGACATACTACAAACCTCCGTCCCGCTCAAACCGAAGGCGCGCACCGCAGCAAGCGCACAAGTAAGTGAATGCCTGATTCATGGCTGGTTTCATTTATGCAAGGAGGCTAATATTACTGCGATGGGGTAATAGACAGCGTGCCGGAATCGTTTGAACTAGCGCTCCGTTTCATCGGTTCGCAACATTAGAGGGGTGGACGATGCGCGTGGAAAATCTCTTTTCCACGCGCATCGTCTTGGTTCAGGTAACCGTTTGTTGCGCTTTACTTCTTGCCGGAAGTATCCCTTTTGTTTCATCACATTAACGCTTGCCCGCCTCCTACTCCGAGATATACGTCCGTCTCCGGTCGCACTCAACGCCCAGCGTCAACTGCGACACCCTTTTGGCTCAACGAAAACGCCGAATGGGGAGGATTTTCCCTGCCCGGCGTTGCATTGTTTGGTCATCATCACACAAAGGAAATTATCATGGAGGACGAACACTCCCGCCCATCCTCGAAGGCCGACCTGAACCCCGGCGATGTGCTGCGCCTTCGGTCAAACATCGGCGAAATCCCAGCGGGCCTGTACATGGTGAGGGTCGTGGGGTTCTTGATTGAACTGGCGCACTGCGGGGAGAACGAGGATGGGGACATCGCCAGCACCTATCGCATTGTCAAAGTCACGCATCACGAAATCCAGCGGTTTGAACACACTTACCTTAACATCGAGGCTTCCCTATAATGCTTTTGGAGAAACCATGAAACGTCTTCTGCCTCTGCTCGGCGCTGTCGGTATCGCGCTCGCAACCCTATCGTCGGGGCTGGCCCAGCGCCCGACCACCACGCTGCCTATTCTGCCCGACCCCAAGATTACGCCCGGTGACGCGCTGGACGTGACGGCGCAGGACGTGTGTACACCCGGCTACTCCAAAAAAGTACGCAATGTCCCACAGGCCGTCAAGGAGCAAGCATACAAAAATTACGGCATCTTGAGCCGCGGCAAAGGCGAGTTCGAGGTGGATCATCTTATCAGCCTAGAACTCGGCGGCAGCAACAGCATCAAGAACCTGTGGCCGGAGTCGTTCCTCACGCAGCCCTGGAACGCGCATGTCAAGGACGCGCTGGAAAACGAACTGCACGACGAAATCTGTTCCGGCAAGGTGGACATCAAGACGGCGCAGCAGGACATCGCACGCGACTGGATCGCCGCGTACAAACACTACTTCCACACCGACGTGCCGCTCTCGAAAGCCACCCGCCGCAACAGCAAGCCGATCAGCCCTGACAACCCGCCCGAAGGGAAGGTCGCCAAGACAGAGGGAACCGGCGCGGCGTCCGATCATACGCCGCCTGCCGACAGCGCGAACCAAGTGTGGGTGAACACCAAGAGCGGCGTGTATTGGCGACCGGGAACGCAGTATTACGGTAAGACGAAGGAAGGCAAGTACATGAGCGAGGGCGAGGCGATTACCAAAGGCTACCACGCGGCAGGAGAGGGTAAGGGCAAGAATTAGATGGCCTCGAACCACAAACTCACCGGCGTCCTCAAAGGGCGCGTCATCGCCAGCACCGGCAACGCGGATGGCAAAATGAACATCGGCTTCACAGACGGCTCTACGATGACCATCAAAACCGCGGGAAGCAGCAACAGCGCGTCAACTGGCGGAACCATCAAAGCCGTGCGACAAGCCGACACCACCCTCAACCTGGACATGGAAGACGGCTCGACGCTGCAAGTCCAAACCGCCGAGGCCACGTCGTCTGTGATGGTGCGCGACAAGAACCACGCGATGGAGTATGCTGACTAACAGGCTGCGCCACACCCTGAAAGGTTTCCCAATGCACACACGAAAACCATTCCTGCTTTTGTTCGCCCTATGGATGGCCTTGCTCTCGCTGCCAACGCTCGCCCAGCGCAGCGATACCACGCCCGCCAAGCACACCAAGCGACATACGGGCGGCAGCCGGGCGCGCAAGGCGACCGTCAGCAACTCCGTGAAGGTGTGGGTGAATACAAACACCGGCGTTTACCATTACCCTGGACAGCGCTGGTATGGTCGGACAAAACAGGGCGAGTACATGACTGAGGACGAGGCCAAGAAGCGCGGGTTCCGGTCAACGCACAATGGGCAGTGATTGTCGCGCCGAAAGAAAGCAATGAAACCTGTTCCTCGATTCTTCATACCAGTGGCTCTGTCGGCCCTGCTCGCGCCCGTTGCCGCCGCGCCGCAACATGACACGCCCCACTACGCCGTCCATACCACGCCGCAGGCAATTGCTTCCGCCCGCCGTCTATGGGTGCGCGTGGAATTGCTCGATCCCGCTCTCGCCCGCGTTCTGCCACAGGGCGACATACAGCAGGACGTGGAGCGCACTCTCAAGCAGGCGGGCGTAACGGTTGTCACGAGCGCACAGGCCGCGAAAACGAAGTTCGACGCGCCCCTGCTCGAAATCGGCATTGATACGAACAACGATGTCGAGGACTGGTACGCCTACAACGTGGCCGTGCGTCTGCGCGAGGGCGTACTGCTGGCGCGCAATCCGCGTCAAGGCGTCATTGGGGCCGTGACCTGGGAGCAGCGCGACGTGGGAATGGTGGCGCGCGACGAGTTGGGGCAGATCAAAGGCATTGTGGGCGACGTGATGAGGCGCTTCTTGCAGGCCTACGCCTCCACCCATCCCGGCATCCGTGTTCCCCGCGAGAGGGTGTTGAGGAAAGTGCCGGACGCCTGAACGCTTCGCGGGCGGCGGGAGGTGAAGATGCCATCGAAGGCGTGGAGAATTATGAACATTTCCGCAAGAAGCATGTGGGCGCTGCTTTTGGTCGTCGGCTCTGGTGCTATGGCACTGCAACGAGCCGAGCCGCAGGCACATCACGCGCCTCCTTACCGCATCACGGCTTTACAGGCGAAGTTGTTCTACGAACACAGCGCCACCTTCTCCGAGGACATCTTTGCCAATCCACAGTTCAGTCTGTCCAACGTGGTGATTGGGGAAGGAAGCGCAAAAGAACCCTCCTCTTCGACGTTGATTCTTGTTGTGATCGGCGGGCGAGCAGGTGCTTACGAACCGGCCCGCAAGGTGGAGATTACCGCCACCAGGAAGTCAGTCCGTAAAAACCATCAGGAGCCAGTTGTTCGGCGCGTAGTCGAGACCAGCATACTCAGCAAAGAGGGCAGGCAGTTCATTCCACTGTGGCTTTATGACACGGGCGGCGAACCCATCACCATCGAAGCACATCTTGTCGGACAGGCTTCTTCTTCCCCGATCCGAAAGGTTATTGACTTCCAGATGGGCGAATGAGCGCTTCGTCTTGACGCGGGCATACAAGAGAGCGCGGGTCGTAAACCTTCCGGCCCGCATCCTTTGACGAACACAGCATGGGGTGTGCGCTCCTGGCAGTGACCGTGCTGCTGGGGTCGAGCCTGCACGGGGATGCGCCCTGAGAGATGTGAGGGCATGACAGGAGAAATGCCGTTGACGACTATCTTTTTGCGGGAGGTGGCAGAGACAGACCTGCCTGTGTTTTTTGCTCAACAATGTGACGCGACCGCCAATCACATGGCGGCTTTCACCCCGCCCGCGCCCCACGATCACGACGCGTTCCTGGCGCGCTGGACACGCCACTTAGCCGACGCAACCACCCGTATACAAACCATCGTATGCGAGGGAGAGGTCGCGGGACACGTCTCGTGCTACGAACACGAGGGGAAGACGGAAGTCACGTACTGGCTGGGCAAAGAGTATTGGGGCCGAGGCATTGCGACCCAGGCACTCCGTACCTTTGTGCAGAGTGTTCCGGCCCGTCCGCTGTATGCGCGCGCCGCCAAAGACAATGTGGCCTCGCTGCGCGTTCTGGCAAAGTGCGGCTTTGTGATCTACGGCGAGGATGCGGGGTTCTCGGCGGCGCGCGGTGTGGATGTCGAGGAGTTTCTTCTGGTGCTGCAAACAACCGTGCCGACAGCATGAACACAAGCCAACGAATGGCGGGCTGCAAGAGACAGGCTGCAAGCAGCGCGGCAAAATGGAAGAGGGGTGAACCATGCGGACACAAGCCGTCGCGCTCATGCTGCTCGGCGTGGCGGGAACAGTACGGGCGCAGACCACCACGCTGTACGATGGCGCGGGCGGCAAAACTCTCGATCAATCAGCGTCCACATGGGTATACGTTCAGCGCCCCCGGCTGCCAAGCGTGACCGGCAAGTTCAGCGAGGGCGGCACGATGCTGGACACCACTGCCAACGCCAGCCTGAAAGCAGGCTACTCCTGCTTTGCGCCGTTTGCGCTGGACACCGTGAAGGGCTTCACTGTGCGCTTCAACCTGAAGGTGATCGCCGAAGCGCATGGCGAGCGGATAAGTCGTTCCGGGTGCAGCGTGATCGTGTTGGGCAGCGACGGCAAGGGCGTAGAACTGGCGTTTTGGACGAATGAAGTATGGACACAAACCGATACCTTCGATCATGGCACGGGCGCAGAGGCCCATTCCTTCGACACGACAAAGCAAAGCGCGGCATACACGCTACGCGTGGCCGGAGGCAAATACGACTTGAGCGTGAACGGCGCAACGCTACTGCACGGCGACCTGCACAACTACGCTCTACACGGCCCCGCCATCCCCTACAAACTCGCTAACTATCTGTTCATTGGCGACGATACCACCTCTGCCGCCGCCCGGTTCAACATCGCGCATGTAGACATCACGTCTGCATCCATAACGCGGAGCAAATCAGGCAAGGCTCGTTGAGGCCGTTTGAAGCCATACTGCTCATGCTGGGACGGACGAGGGGAGTGCGCGGGCCGGAAAGTGTCCGGCTCGCGATGGCGCTTTGGCGTGTTCAGGTAGCCGCAGACATCTGGTTGAGGTTTGCTTTTCGTAGAGCAAGCCCATAAAGCAACGCGCAGGGCCACATTCACTCGCCACTCGCGGCATGTAGGAATGAAAACAACCTCCGGGTGTAGAACCTACGCAGATGGATATGGTGACGGCTTGAACTCCATCTACTTGCACCCAAATTGCAGGGGATATTATCTACTATGTTGAACGTCCTCTCTGATTTATTGGGATCGGCGGCGTGGGTTTACAGGAATCGTGACAGACTATGAACAAGGGCGGCGTAAAACCGAGCGAAGAACTCAAGCACTTCACCAACCGCGAAGATGAGAAAAAGGTGTTCACAAAATATGTGAACGCCCCAGACGGCAGCAGCCTGCCTGTCCTTATGTTCTATGGTGTGGGTGGTATCGGTAAAACATGGCTGACCAAACGACTGCGGCAATTGTTGAGTGAGCCGCCGTTTGTCAACAAGCCCGGCGATATGCCTCTCCCCTCTGTACGATTGAACATGGATGTCAATCGTGGTGGAGGACGCTACCACGATGATGCTGCAAATGTGTATGCCACGCTACGCCGCCAATTTGACATAGAATGCCCCGCCTTCGACCTTGCTTATGCCATGCTCCGCCACAAGCAAGGGGTGCGGGACGAGGCTGAGTTCCGGTATGGAGGTACGTTTCATAACGCTTGGGAGTTGATCGGCGAAGCAGGCAGTGCGGCAGCAAGCAGTATCCCAGGGGGCAACCTCCTCGTATGGCTTGGCAAGAAAGCCTCGAAGTGGGCTGGACGCGAGTTGCAGGATACCGCATTGGGCAAGTACCTGCTGTCGGCAGCGGGGAACCGTGAGTTCTTTGAATTGCGCGCGATGGAGGAGGACGAACTATACCGCATCCTGCCACAAAGATTAGGTGCAGACCTCGACGCAAAATTGCCAGAGCGCATAGGCCATGTTTGTCGTGGCGTGATTGTGGTGGACACGCTGGAAGCAGTTCTGGAAAGCATCGAGAACGAGGCGCAACAGTACGAGCGTATCCGCTGGATCGTCAGCCTGTATGAACACACCAACCATATTCTACTGGTGATGGCTGGGCGCGACCGGTTGACGTGGGAGAAAGTGGATAGCGATTGGAGTGATCCTGGCTGCCTGGATCAACATCTCGTCGGTGGCTTGTCTCGGCACGACGCCACAACGTTTCTCGGCTGGTGTGGAGTAACGGATGCGCGTCTGCAAAACGCCATCCTGCGTGTATGCGTGGATGTGAAAATGCAGGGTACGCCGCACGGCGACACACCTTATCACCCATACAGCCTCGGTTTGTGCGCTGATACGATTGTCAAGGAGAGTAGTCGTGGCGTCGCATCTGATCCAGACACCTTTGACATGGCTCCGGGCGACTATGATCAACTGGCGCAACGGTTCCTCAAATCGTTAGCAAATGATGCCGAAGCAGATTGGATCGCACGCATGGCTTTGCCGTTTCGGTTCGATGAGGCTGCCGCGCGCCATGCTTTCTCGCCTGTGTCAAACTCCGCGCAAAACGTCGCTTGGAAGAACCTGAAAGACTACAGTTTTGTCACCGCACCTGACCCGGAAGGCTGGCGCACACTGCACCCGCGCATGAGCGAGGCATTACGAAAACGCCTTGCCGACCCAACCAAACCTGGTGACGCGCAACGCAGTCATACCGAGTGGCGTGCGTACTGGCAATCGCGCACTCAAAGCGATACCGATGACTTCGCGCAACTCGCTTGGTTCCATCAATGGTATTTGGAACCCGATGAGGCGCGCGAAGAGTGGAAGAGGTTGATCATACGCGCACGGAGCGGCAGACGGCCCAACATGGGACTGCATTATAGCCTGTTGCGCTGGTGGTTACCAACGAACGTGGAAATGGGCATGACATGGAAGACTGCTGCCGCCAGCAACAGTATTGCCGAAGAATTCGCAGCCGCTTCTTTGGGCAGTCGCAATCAAAATCTGCAACAAGCCATTGCCTGCTATGAGGCTGCTCTGCGTGTGTACACCGAAGCCGACTTCCCACAAGATTGGGCTATGACCCAAAACAACCTGGGCAAGGCGTACAGTGATCTTCCTACTGGCGACCGAAGAGCCAATCTGCACCATGCCATCGCTTGTCATCAAGCCGCTCAGCGCGTTTATACCGAGACTGACAATCCTCATAAATGGGGTATCGCCATGCACAACTTGGGTAAGGATTACAATGACCTTCCCAATGGCGACAAGAAGGCCGACCTGCAATGTGCCATTGACTACTACACAGCCGCCCTGCGCGTTCGCACCAAAGCCGACTTTCCTCAAGAGTGGGCTATGACCACGCACAATTTGGGCAATGTGTACCGTAACCTTCCCACAGGCACCCTGGAAACCAATCTGCTACAAGCGATTGCCTGCTTTGAGGCCGCTCTACATATTTATATGGAACTTGGCTTTTCCAAAGACAGTGCTATGTGCCAAAACAGTCTGGGCAATGCGTATCTGGAATTACACAACGAACAGTGGGAAACCAATCTGCAACGTGCCATTGACTGCTTCACAGCCGCCCTGCACATTCGCACCGAAGCCGACTTTCCCTACGAGTGGGCAGGAACGCAGCACAATCTGGGCAATGCGTATGCTCAATTGTCTACCGGCGACCCAAAAACTAATTTGCAACGTGCCATTGGATACTACACTGTTGCTTTACGTGTTCGTACCGAAGCCGACCTTCCTGAGAAGTGGGCGGACACACAGTACAATATTGCAGAGGTATACGTTAAATTGGGCAACAAGGCGGAGGCGCGACAGGCAATGAGATATGCTGTTCGAGGCTATCGTGCTGTGGGCATGGAGGACGACGCGAAGGAAGCCGAAGCATACTTACAGCGTGAAGACTGGCCTTGATGGAGCGACGGCAGGAAAGTAGATTTTGAGTGGCGTCTACTAAAACGGAACAGTTGCGCGAACCTTCCCGCACAAGAACTGCGTTTGTCATATCGGGTTTGTCTTTATAGGCGACCAAATGGCTGGTCGCTCATGTTGGCTGATGCCCCCTGTGATGTGAGCAACCCCACGGAATACCACCCGGCAAGTTGAAGGTACTCACCGAAGCGCATGGCGAGCGCACAAGCCGTTCCGGGTGCAGCGTGATCGTATTGGGTGGCGACGGCAAAGGCGTGGAACTGGCGTTTTGGACAAACGAAGTGTGGGCGCAGACCGACGCCTTCGATCATTCCACCGGCACAGAGGCTCATGCTTTTGACACAACAAAGGCGAGCGCGGCATACACGCTGCGCGTGGCCGAAGGCAAATACGACTTGAGCGTAGACGGCACGACACTGTTGCGCGGCAATCTGCACAACTACGCCCTTCGAGGCCCTGCCATCCCCTACAAACTCACCAACTATCTGTTCATCGGCGACGACACCACATCTGCCGCCGCCCAGTTCAACATCGCCCATGTAGACATCACGCCTGCATCCGTGACGCGCAGCAAACCTGGGAAGAGTCGCTGAGGCCGTGTGAAGATATGCTGCTCATGCCGAGGTGAACGAGGGGGTACGCGGGTCGGAAAGTGTCCGGCCCGCTGCTTATGCAATCATTATAAATTACAATTATGTTGGCGTAGCCCCCGGCAAGAGAATGCGCCTTATAACCATTTTGAGGCTGCAAGATGGATACAATCGCGAAACCGCGAATGTAAGCACCCTCGTAACAGAGGCGAGAGCGGTAAGCCGCCACATCCTTTGCATTGGACTTGCATCGAACAGGCTGTTTTTCGGGACGAGGCGTAACTTGGCGTCTGTATATTCTGCACCGGTTGGGACACGAGAGGGAGGCTGCATGGTAAGAGAAGGATTGGGGAGCGCGAGCGTCGCTCTGTTGGCGCTGAGTTCACTGACCTGGGCGAGCGCCTGTGGCGCGCAGGAGGGAAAGCCCCTGCTGCTGCGCGCCCCGGCTATCAGCCGCAGCCAGGTGGTCTTTTCGTATGCGGGCGACCTGTGGAGCGTCAGTCGCGAGGGCGGCGAGGCCAGGCGACTGACAAGCGGGGTCGGGATGGAAACCGATCCCTGCTTTTCCCCGGACGGCACACAGATCGCCTTCATGGGCGAATACGACGGCAACACGGACGTATACGTGATGCCCGCTACGGGCGGCATTCCCAAACGCCTGACCTATCATCCTGCCCCGGACACACCGGTGGGATGGACGCCCGACGGCAAGCGCATCGTGTTTGTGTCCGGTCGAGACGCCGCCACGCCCGTTCCGCATCTGCTGACTATCAGCAAAGAGGGCGGGCAGGCCCAAGCCCTGCCCCTTCCCACCGGCGTTGCCGCCTCCTACGATGCGGCAGGAACGCATCTCGCGTATGTCCCCACCGCGCAGTGGCAGCGCGCCTGGAAACGCTATCATGGCGGGCAGACCACGCCCATCTGGATCGCCGACCTTGCCACGTCGCACATCGAGAAAGTGCCGCGCGTCAACTCCAACGACTCCGACCCCATGTGGATCGGCGATCAGGTGTACTTTCTGTCCGACCGGAGCGGGGCAGTCACGCTGTTCGCCTACAACACCGCCACGAAGAAAGTGCGCCAGGTCATCAAGAACGACGGCCTGGACATCAAATCGGCCAGCGCGGGCGCGGGCGCGATTGTGTACGAGCAGTTCGGCGCGCTGCACATCTACGATCTGGCGACCGGCAAAGACAAGCCGCTTGCCGTCACCATCTCCGCCGACCTGCCCGAAGTGCGGCCCCACTATGAGAACGTGGCCGCGCGCGTGGCGGGCATGAGCATCTCGCCGTCCGGCGCGCGGGCTGTGGTCGAGGCGCGCGGCGAAATCCTCACGGTTCCGGCTGAGAAGGGAACCATCCGCAACCTTACCAACACGCCGGGAGTGATGGAGCGCAGTCCCGCCTGGTCGCCGGACGGCAAATGGATCGCGTACTTTTCCGACGAGTCGGGCGAGTACGCCCTGCACCTGCGCGACGCCAACGGCAAAGGCGACACACGCAAGATCAGCCTGGGCAGCCCGCCCTCGTTCTTCTATGATCCCGTGTGGAGTCCCGACAGCAAAAAGATCGCGTACACAGATAAGCGGCTCAACTTTTGGTACGTGGACATAGACAAGGGTGTCCCGGTCAAGATAGACACCGACACCTACCTTACCCCCAGCCGCCCGGACACGCCCCGCTGGTCGCCCGATTCAAAGTACGTGACATACGTGCGCGAACTCAAAAACCATCTGGGCGCGGTGTTCGTGTATGCTCTGGACGAGGCGAAGCCGCATCAGATCACGGACGGCATGAGCGACGCGCGCTATGCCGATTTCGACAAAAGCGGCAAATACCTGTACTGCACGGCAAGCACCAACTCCGGCCCGTCTGCGGGGTGGCTGGATATGTCGAGCGTGAACCGTCCCATCACGCGGGCCGTGTACGTGGTCGTCCTGCGAAAAGACCTGCCCTCGCCGCTCGCGCCTGAAAGCGATGAGGAGAAAGCGGTCGAGGCAGTAAAGCCTGATGCGTCCGCCGCTGTGTCCACTACCGCCGCGCCCCCTGCTGGTACGCCCGCTGTTTTGAAACCTGCCGCCAACCCTGCTGCCAAAGACGCTGTAAGGATTGATCTGGACGGCATCGGGCAGCGCATCCTGGCCCTGCCCATACCCGCGCGTAACTTTACCGCGCTTGCGGCAGGCAAAGCGGGCGCGCTGTTCCTGCTGGAAGGGCCGCTCGTTCCCGGCGAGGATGCGGGCGGCACACTGCACCGCTTCGACCTGGGCGCGCGTAAACTGACGCCGCTGGGCAGCGCCACGGCCTTCGACATCACGCCCGGCGGCGACAAGATGCTTGTGATGCAGGGGCCGCAACTCTCTATCGTGTCCACAGCCGCGCCCATTGCGCCGGGAGCGGGCGCGCTGAACCTGAGCGGCATGGAGGTGATGGTTGATCCCATAGCCGAATGGAAGCAGATGTACCGCGAGGTGTGGCACATCGAGCGCGACTTCTTCTATGATCCCAACCTGCACGGCCTGAACCTGCCCGCCACGCAGCAAAAGTACGCCGCCTACCTGGACAGGCTCGCCAGCCGTGCCGACCTCAACTATCTATTCGAGGAGATGCTGGGCGAACTGACGGTCGGACACCTGTTCATCAGTGGCGGCGAGACGCCCCACGCCAAACCCGTGTCGGTAGGACTGCTGGGCGCGGACTACAAGATCGAGAACGGGCGCTATCGCTTCGTCCGCATCTACAACGGCGAAAACTGGAACCCCGGCATGACGGCCCCGCTCACGCAGCCGGGCGTCAATGTCCAGCCCGGCGAGTACCTGCTGGCGGTGAACGGGCGGGAGGTCAGCCCCGCGCAGGAAGTGTATGCCTATTTCGAGGCTACGGCGGGCAAGCAGATCACGCTCAAAGTGGGGCCGAGCGCGGACGGAATGGGAGCGCGAGAGGTGATCGTTGTGCCGGTGGGCAGCGATAACGGCCTGCGGAACCTGGCCTGGATCGAGGACAACCGGCGCAAAGTGGAGGCGATGAGCGGCGGACGCGTCGCCTATGTGTATCTGCCCGACACCGGCTCGGCGGGCTACAGCAACTTCAACCGCTACTATTTCGCGCAGGTGGGCAGAGAAGGCGCGGTGATTGATGAGCGCTTTAACGGCGGGGGCTTGATCGCCGACTACATCATTGATTACATGCGCCGCCCGCTGATGGGCTACTTTTCGCAGCGCGAGGGCGACGACTACCGCACGCCTGTGGGCAGCATCTATGGCCCTAAAGCCATGATCATCAACGAGTACGCCGGATCGGGCGGCGACGCCCTGCCCTGGATGTTCCGTCACGCGAGTATCGGCCCACTCGTCGGTAAGCGAACCTGGGGCGGACTGGTGGGCATTTTCGGCTTCCCGCCCCTGATGGACGGCGGCAGAGTGACCGCGCCCAACACGGCCTTCTGGAACCCCAATGGAACCTGGGACGTGGAGAACCACGGCGTCGAGCCGGATGTCGAGGTGGAGTACGACCCGCAACTGGTGCGCGAGGGACACGACCCGCAGTTGGAACGTGCTGTGGAAGCGGTGATGGCCGCGCTCAAGAAAAACCCGCTGCCCACTCACACGCGGCCCGCGTACCCTGACTACCAGCAGGCAGGACGCAAAGCCGCGCAGGTCAGCCGCCCGTAAGCGCGTCCAGGCACTTGGATACCAGCCCTCTACGCGAGGTCAACATGCACAAAGCAAGGCATGTTCAGCATAACGAGCAGTCAGAGCGGGCCGGAAAGTCTCCGGCCTGCAACGGCAAGTTGGCGTGTCCGCATAAACGCTGCCATCTGGTTAAGGCGTGCTTCTCGTGGAAGAGGCGGGGATAGCACCGCGCCGTGCCACATCCACTCGGCGCAGGTGCGTTTACGAGAATGAAAATAACCTCTTGGCGTAGAAACTACACCAAGAGGTTACTTGTTTGCCATGCCCGCTGGAAAGAACTCACCCCCACCATGCTGTACCAACCCAAAATGATGGAACTCCTCGTCGAAAATGCCCGCGACTTCGCCCTCGTGATGCTGGACACGCAGGGTCATATTGTCTCATGGAACACGGGGGCGGAGAACGTGCTGGGGTGGAACGAAGCGGAGATCGTTGGGCAACCCGCCGCCATGTTCTTTACACCAGAAGACCAGGCCGCAGGCGTTCCCGGACAGGAGTTGCGCGCGGCGCGCGAACAAGGCCGCGCCGAGGACGAACGCTGGTATGTCCGCAAAGACGACAGCCGCTTTTGGGGCAGCGGGCTGGTGCAGCCCGTGTATGAAGACGGCACATTGCAAGGCTATATACAACTCTTGCACGACCTGACTGCACATTCACAGGCCAACATTGCTGTGCGCCGGAGCGAGGCCCGCTTCCGCGCCGTGCAGGATGCGAGCGTGGACGGCTTTATGACGCTTGAGGCTGTCCGCAGCGACACCGGCGACATCGTGGACTTCCGCTGGATTTACGTGAACGAAGCGGCAGCCCGGATTGTAGGTCATCCTCGTGACTGGTTCCTCGGACGCCTGCTGCTTGAGGTGATGCCGGGCAACCGCGAGGAAGGGCTGTTCGACGCCTACGCGCGCGTGGTGGAGACCGGCGAACCCTACATCCGCGAGTTGCAGTACGACCATGAGGGCGTACATGTTTACATCCGACTGGTGGCTGTAAAAGCATTGGACGGCTTCGGCGTGACGTTTGCCGATCTTACCGAACGCCAGCAGGCGCAGGACGCGCTACGCCGCAGCGAGGCGCACTTCCGCGCCCTGTCCGACGCCGCGCCCTCGTTCGTGTGGCGCACCGGGCCGACCGGCGAGGCCGAGTACGTCAACCGTCGCTACGAGGAATTTGTCGGCTTGCGCCTCGACCAGATCAAGGCAGGGCGTTGGCATCCGCTACTGCACCCCGACGATCAGCCGGAGTACGTGCGCGCGTTTACACAAGCGGTACGCGATCAGGCCCGCTTCGCTGCCAGAACGCGCATTCAGCGGCACGACGGCGTGTGGTGCTGGATCGAGTCCACTGCCGCGCCGTTGTTCGACGCGGCGGGCGGCTTTCTGGGCCATGTCGGTATCTCCCTGGACGTACACGACCGTATCGAAGCCGAGGGCGCTCTGCGTGACAGCGAAACGCACTTCCGCGCCCTGGCCGACAACATCGCGCAACTGGCATGGATGGCGGATGGCACAGGTTACATCTTCTGGTACAACCGCCGTTGGCACGACTACACCGGAACCACGCGGGAAGAGATGCAGGGCTGGGGATGGAGCAGTGTGCATCATCCCGACTACATCGCCCCGGTGACGCAGAGATGGTCGGAACACCTCAGCGCGGGGCAACAGTGGGAGGACACCTTTCCGCTTCGCAGCAAAGACGGCGAGTGGCGCTGGTTCCTGTCGCGCGCCTTCCCCATCCGCGACGAGGCCGGAAACGTCGCCCTGTGGTTCGGCACAAACACCGACGTAAGCGAGCAGCGCGGCATCGAGGAAGACCTGCGCCATCACCAAGCCGAAATCGAAGCGCTCAACGTTCGCCTGGCCCGTGCCATGCGGGAAACGCATCATAGGGTCAAGAACAACTTGCAAGTTATTGCCGCCCTGGTGGAGTTGCAGTCTGACGATCTGGGTGGGGGCAGCGCCGTGCAGCGCCTCAAGCAGCATGTGCGCGCCCTCGCCACCATCCACGACATGTTGACGCAGCAGGCAAAGGCAGACACGGACACATCCGTGGTCAGCGCCCGCGACGTGCTGCTGCGATTGATCCCGGTCTTGCAGGAGACCAGCGGCGAGCGGCGTATCCAAGCCGATATTGCAGAAGCACGACTGTCGGTGCAAAAAGCCACGTCCCTGGCCTTGCTCGTCAGCGAATGCGTGGGCAACGCCATCAAACACGCAACCGGGGAAGTGGAGATTACGCTTGAGGTTGCGGACGGTACAGCCCGCCTGGAAGTCTGCGACGATGGCCCTGGTTTTCCGCCCGACTTCGACCCGCGCAGAGCCGCCAATACGGGTCTGGAACTTATCGAGAGTACGGCACGGTGGGACTTACGCGGCGAGTTGGTTTATGAGAACCGGGAGCAGGGCGGCGGGCGTGTCGTGGTGACGTTCCCGCTTGACGCGCCGAGCGAAGCCTGAACCACTGCTGCATTGCATAGACAGAAAGCCCGACGCGAAAGACTTTCTCGCGTCGGGCTTCAACATCACGCAAGCACATCCGGCGCACCAAAGGCAATGCGCGTCGGTACGTGTTTCTCCTGCCCGACTAAAGACGCCATGCCCACCGCGCCCTTATGTTTACGGGTGAGCGCGTCCACCACCTGGGCCAACCGCGATTGCTCCTGGTCATCATCAAACAGGCTCAAGGTCATGTCGCGCCGCATCAGCAACCCCGAAAACACGATCCCCACCTGCGACGGCTCGGCGGTGGGCGACAGATCGGGTATGGCGTTCAGCATGGGGCGGACGACGCGCAGCCATGTCCGCTCATCATTCGCGTGAAGGTGTTTCGTGCTGCGGCGCGTCCACACTCCCTCCGAACCCCGTTGCCTGCGATAACGGACTGTCACCTGTACAGCGCTGGCTGCTTGGTCGTAGGCGCGCAGACGTTTAAGGGCTTTGGCGAACAGTTCGAGCAGGATGCACTTCACCCCGTCGTGACTACGGTGTTCGGGCGCGAGGACATTGGAGTGGCCCACACTCTTCTTTACGGGGTTGGACAAAGCGGGTTGATAATCGGCCTCCTGACTGCCCCGCAGCATATAGTACCAGCGCTCTCCGACGACGCTGTTCCACACCCGGCGCAAGTCCATCGGCGAGGAGTCATATAGCCGCTCCACGCTGTCAATGCCCACTTCCGCCAGCCGCCGCTTCATAGCCGAGCCGATCCCCGGCAGGTCGCTTAACTTGCAATCGAACAGCGCGTCCGGCAGGTTGCTTTCATCCCAGACCGTCAGGCCGTCCGGCTTCTTCCGATCAGAGGCCACTTTTGCCAAAAACACGTTCGGGGCGATGCCCACGCTGCAACGTAAGTGCGGCCCCAACTCGCGGCAGATGTGCGCCTTCACGTTTTCAGCCAGCCGCGCCTCATCGTCTCTGTTCCGGCAAAGCGACGGGACGCGGCAGGCCATCTCATCCACCGACAACGTTTTGACGGTCGCGAAATGGTGGTTGAGAATTTGGACGAGGCGGGCGTGAACTTCCAGGTACAGTTCAGGCCGGGCTTCGACAATATGCAAATCGCGGCACACAGCGCGCGAGGCCCACCGATGTTCCCGTTTTGATGCCGAGTTTCTTAGCCTCGAAAGAGGCACCAATGGCGCAAGTGTGATCCGCGAGGACTGGCACGACAATAACTGGCTTGCCCCGGTAGCGTTCGCATTCCTGTTGCTCCACGCTGGCGTAAAACGCGTTCATGTCCACGAAGAATGTCTGCGGGTAGCGTGAGTATACGGGGAACAGCGGCAGCATGAAACGGAGCCTCCTTTATCGTTACATGTACGTAACAATATGATACTCCGCAATCAAGGATTTGTTGTTATATTTCCAAAGGAATAGTATATTTTTTTCGACTTATCTTTGTTTCAAAGTTCGGTGAGGGTTTGTGAACGAACAGCCCAACATTGATTTCGCGCTGGCAACACTCTGTTCCGCGTTGGAACTACCGTCAGGAACCGCGATTGCCTTGTTCGCGTTGGGACGCACGATTGGGTGGATTGGACACGCCCTTGAGGAGTATCAGGCCGACCAACTCATCCGCCCGCGCGCACTACACAGGGCTACTGCCGCAGGTGTCAAGGGGGTGATCTATCTGCACAGCAATCCTAACGCCACCCTCCGCTGTCACCGGTTCGGCTGTTCCCAATGGCTTCCGGGCGTCTTGTCTTGATCAGGCCGTTGAGCAGCATACCTTGCCTCCACGATAAAGAGAAACATCGCTACATTGTGGAGGCCGCTATGCTCGAAACCGAATGCCTGCTGATACGTCCTTTCTTGCCGGAAGATGCCGACGCCATCTACGCCCTCATTTACGCTGATCCAGACGTGAAACAACATTGGTCGGCCTACAAAGGAACGCTGGAGGAGTTTCGGGCACACTTTCAAGCGGATAAACTCTATGCGGGGCCGAAGCGAGACAATTTGCACTACAATGCCCTTGTCCGCAAAGAGGATGGCGTACTGCTGGGCTTGATGGGCTTCCAGAACCATGCCAACGAAGACATGGACTGGCTGCTGATGCCGGACGGATCGCGCAATGTCGGACACATTTCCGGCGTCCTGGATGTGGAACTCACGTATGCGCTGGGCAAGGATCATTGGGGACAAGGTTATGCGACAGAGGCGGGCCGCGCTTTGATCGAGTACGGCTTTGCTCATTTGGGCATTGATCGTATCATCAACGCCATCAGCCCGACGAACTTCCGCTCGCGTAACCTGATGCTACGGCTCGGCTTCGCGTTTGTGGACAACGGCAACCCGGATGATGTGATCGGCCTGCTGGAAAACCCGGTTCGCTCTCTTGCCACAGGGTAGATTTCACAAGGAACGTTTCATGCTCAGAACCTTCTCTGCACTCAAAAATTCGGGTCATCTGCCTTGCTGATGGTGAACAGTTGCGTGGTCATGGCAGCGCGATCATACATGGCGTGTACTTCCCATTCTCCCACACGCCACTTTTCCCAGCCCGGTTGATCCTGTTCGTCTTTGTCGGAAGCGGCGAATGGCTGACCCAGTTTTGCCAGGAGCGTGTCACGATGCTCGGCAAAGGCAATGCCAAATGGTGGGCAGGAAAACTCTTTGTGCTTGTCCTTGCCTTCGCGGTAAAGAAAGACACAGATCAGAACGCGCAAATGGCTGCTGCGCCCGCCCTGCAAACCCGTGAGTGGCTGAAAAAGAAGGTCAAAGCCCAATGATTTGAAGATAACATACTGCGCGCCATCACTGGGCTTGGTGGTACGATGCTCCGGGTACTTCGCCAGAAACGCAATCACATCCGGTGTATCTATACGCTGCCCGAAAAGCGGCGCGATGTCTTCAAAGGTAACCTCGCTCATGTGCTACTCTCTATCTGCTTTACGCCTGCAAACCGATGACCGCGGCCTTCACATACGAGCGCATCTTGTAAGCGACCACAGGAAACACAAATGACAAACAACAAGACGGATCGGCCCATTGATGCCGGGGTTCGTATTGGGCATGTTCACCTCAAGGTGGCTGATCTGGATCGCGCCCTCGCCTTCTACTGCGGCGTTCTCGGTTTTGAACTAACACTGCACTATGGAACACAAGCCGCCTTCATCAGCGCGGGCGGCTACCACCATCACATCGGCCTCAACACCTGGGAAAGCGCGGGCGGTTCGCCCCCGCCACCCGGCACAACCGGCCTCTACCATCTCGCCATTCTCTACCCCTCGCGCGCTGCGCTTGCCGACGCACTGCGCCGCCTTATGGACGCAGGCATCGCCTTAGATGGGGCCAGCGATCATGGCGTGAGCGAAGCGTTGTACTTGCATGATCCTGATGAAAACGGCGTGGAACTCTACTGGGATCGTCCCCACGAGCAATGGCCTCATAAAGCGGATGGCAGCCTGGCGATGTACACGCGCCGCCTTGATCTGGAAGGCTTGCTGCGTGAAATCCCTGTGGCTGCTTCCAACTCATCTGTTTTCGCTGACGACGGAACGCGGCGCGACCTGTAAACCGCTGAAAAAGCGCGGCACACCAAAACAAAAGACCGAACATAGCACACGCCTCTGGTTACATCTACTCTTTGACGCTCCGCAGCGCGCGCTTGCAAATCCGCAGAGTGGCAGGGGTATCGCTCTCCCGTCGCCAGCGTTCACACACTTCTTTTACCCAGACCGGATTGGACTTGGCGGCATCATTGAGCCAGTTGCTCACTGAATCTTGTACATACTTGGAGGTGTCGGCGCGCACAGGTACGAGCAACGGCAGTCCCATCTGCGGCTTGGCCTTCAAGTCAGGGATGTGCGCGCACCACACACCCCGCGGGCGGCTGATCTCAACGGCAAAGCGGCGCAGGTTCGGCAAACTTTCCTTATGCCATTCTGTGAGCAGTAAAATGGCTTCTTCAATCTGGGCCGTGACGTGAGGACGCATTGCCATCCATGCCCATTCCCGCACACCAAAATGCGCGTCCTCGGCAAGCGGGCGAATACATATAAGACGTTCTGCAAGCGAAAGGTCAGGAACCAACGCCAGAGTGTATGCGGCCCAACCGCGCACCGTGTCGGATGGATGTATAGAAAAACGTTCGGCAGCGGCTTCGCCGTAAGTCGTCAGCAGCAACTCACCAGCCATTTTCATCTTTTTGAGAATGCCGCCTGCATCTCGTAGAGTCGCCACGGCCTCAGTGCTGACTTCGGGAGCCACATTGTGCATCAGAATGGCAAAGTCAAGGGCAAGTCCCTCCGCAAGCGTCGCTGTCGTCAGCGTTCCCGCGTTCAACTGCATTAGAACATCCGCAGGCACATCTACGGAACGAACAGCCCCTTTGCGAGCGAGAATGTCGGGCTTGTTTTCTGATGTCGTCATTGCAGGCTTGCTCCGCTGAAAAGATGGCGGCATTGTAGCACGAACTTGTCTTGTGTTCGATGTATCTTTGTCAAGAGTATGCCGGGCCGAAAGATATTTTCGGCCCGGCATTACACTACCTAAACGATGATCCAGCGCTTCTGTTCTTCATCCTGAAATCAGTCCAGAAACGCAACATTGGCGGCGCTCTGCTCCTGGCTCATCACTACACGATGCCAGAATGGAAGCGTCAGCGTAGCGTGATCGGGATGGCGTATCTTGCCCAGCGCGTACACGGCAGGATTGCGCTGCATTACGTTCCAGGGCCAGGATTGCACTTGCGGTCTGCGGGCGATCAGAGCCGTATACTGCGGCTCGGTGAGACCGTTAGGGTAGTTGCGATGCACATACACCCGTGTGCCGCCGAACCGGTACAGTTGCTCGACCATGTGCGGCTTTCCGCCCGCGCGCCGAATGGGTTCATCGCGCAAGATCAGATTGGCATTGGGCGGCGTGAAGTCGGGGTGTGGCAGGAAGAACCATTCTCCCTGTCGCACGAAACCAGCGTTGTGGCGCGCGTTCCAATCCTTCTCTTTGACCTTATGCTGCCGCTGAGACAATCGCGCGGGAATAGGTTTGAGGGCTTCCATTGCGTCTTGTACCTGAGCGACACTCTCGGCGTTCGGAACCGCAGCCACGAATCAGTGCCGCTCATCATGCCCGCACAGGAACTTGCGCTTCTCGCCCACGCCATCGAGTGGCCTGGCAAGCAGCAGCAGGTGGCGCTGTCGGGGCTGCACATCTAAAGCGAGCAAATCAAGCCTGTCCAGCACATCGGGTGTCGCTTGCAGCGTGAACACCTCGCGTTCTTTGCGCTGCGCGATGTTGAGCGCGAAGTTCTCCATCGTATTCAGATGTACCGGCACGATACGCCGCCTGCGAGCAGGCAGCGGAAGCGTAACAATGAGTTCTGCACCAATGACGGCAAACTGACGGGTCAGGGCTTGTGTATTCATCTTGCGTCCTCCTGTGTTCCTTACTACTGCCCTTATCGAAGCATTTGCGGCAGGTGCTAAAAGCAGGCAGAATACGGAGCGTGCATACCTCGTATTGACCTGCTGACAAAATAAGCAAAGGGAAATTTGCGAGGTGTCGGGGAGGGGGGCGCGCGGCGATGGAAGTAACTGAGGCACAAAACAGCCTCATCCAGCCTTCGGTACGGAAGGCACAAAGCGCATTATGTAGGCTGGTTTGTCTTCTTCGGTAAAGATGGTTCCGGTATGCTGAAAGCCGACCTTTTCATAGCAGCAGATCGCCCGCGTATTCTTCGGGTCTGGATCAATGACGAAATAGGAGGGAGCATACTGCTCATTCATCTGCGTGAGGAAGGCTTGCAGCGCCTGAGTTCCAACCCCACGGTTCAAGAAGCCTTCGTCGCCCAACAACAGGTCAATACCCATGCCGTTCCTATCCGCCGCACAGGATTGAATGTAGCCGATGGGGGTTGATGCCCCGCCTTCGACTGACTGATAGCAGATGAGGAACCGCTGTGTTCCAGCCTCTTCCTCATAGTTCTGGGCTACTTTCTCCAATGTGTCGTCGCCATCGTCCCACCACTCCTTGACGTGCGGTTTTGCCAGCCAGATGAGCAGGAGGGGAAAATCGGTCGGTGTGAGAGGCACAAAGGAAATCATCGCATGTCCTGTTCCTGTGGTTTCTGCCTAAATTTGTGATCGGTCGGCTCGCATTTACTCGGATACGCCGTCTCGTCGGTAGCGGGAGCCGCCATCTCAAAGGACATGGGCGCTTCTGTGCAATAAGACGCGTAAATTGCTGGCATCGCAACAACGTCTTCGGGCAACGCCAAGCCGTTCGCAGCAGGCATTCTCACGTTTCCACAGACATTCTCGCAGGCCAAGCCCTTACATCGTGAAACGAACAAGAGGCGCGTTTCGTCATGGATACCAATGTGAATGGCTCACCCGTACCCGGCTTAGATTATTTCGCGGAGATCATTCCGTTCGTCAGGAGAATTGTAATGTCCCTCTTTCCCATTCTTCTCAAATGTAGTCTGGCGCGCGTGGCTGTACGCGGAACTGCCGCCTCCGTTGCTTGCCTGATGGTATTGGCGGCAGCACCGAGGCGTTCCGTCGCACAAGAACTTACGCCTGCTGCCACCTCGAAGACGGCACAAGCCCCGCTGAACCTCGCGGGCCTTGTCTCTGATGTGAATGGATCGCCTCTACCCCAAGCCACGGTTTATGTCTACACGGCGGCCCCGCGCACAGGAACCAGCCCTTTTTGTCCCTCCTGCTATGTGGACTGCGGCAAGCATGAGGTGACAAACGCACAAGGACGCTTTCTCATTTCTGCCGTGTCTTCCTCCCTGATCTTTCGCCTCCTTGTCGTGGAAGAAGGCTATGAACCCACCTTCGTTCCGCACGTTGATCCTTCGCACAATCCGATCAAAGTTGTCCTCAAAAAGAGCAGCGTCGGCAGCCATGATCCCCTGCGACGGGCGGCAGGCCGCGTCTTTGATCCTGTGGGTCTTCCCGTTGCAGGAGCCACCATAGAGCCGGTCGGCCTCAAGACAGGCACAAGCACTACCTATGGGCAGATTGAGGGGCTTGATCCTTTAGCGATCACCAATGCACACGGCGAGTTCCAGTTCCAGTGTCCTAGCGCCGGTTCCACGCTGATCGCGCTTGTCAAGGCACGGGGAATGGCTCCACAGATCGTATCCACCCTCGACACGGGGGCGCGTGTTCCCCAGGATGTGGTGCTGACGTATGGAACAACGGTGGCGGGAACCGTGCAGGACGCTGGAGGCAAGAAAATGACTGGCGTAACGGTGCAAGTCGTGCCTGCTGACCGGAACGCCGCCACGTTTGTAGGTTGGTTCGAGATCGGCACGGATCAAGAAGGCCGGTTCAGCCTCCCCAACATCCCTGTGGGCGAAAAGTACGTGGTGTGCGTCCGTATGGACAGCCTGACGGCGAGCGGCATGGGGATGGCGCGGCAAGTGATCACGACGGGCAAACGCGATACTGTGACAGGCGGAGTGCGCCTTGCTGTTCGGCCTGCGGCTGCCATTAGGGGGCGCGTCGTGCTGACGGACGGCGCGCCCATTCATGTGGGAACGCGCATCATGTTGAGCCGTGCCGAAACGTGGGATCAACAGCAAGCCGTTCTTGCCGAGGATGGAAGTTTCACGTTTCAGGGTGTGCCACGCGAAGAAGACCTGGAACTGATTGTACAGGTTCCCGCGCACCACTACGCGCCGACTACGTCGGGCTACGATCCCATCTATCACACGGTTCGGCTGAAAATCCCTGCGGCTTCGTCGAAGGCCGACATTCAGATCGCTCTTGCGCCGAATGCCAAATGAACTCACGTCATTCCGGCTTAAAAACGGTTCAAGCAGCATAAAGAAGTATTGCCACTGGCATGGCGAATTTGCAAGATGCAAACACCCTCAGAGGTGAGGCGAAATCTGGCGGCAATCAACTAACAGAAACTACGTGAGAATGTAAAGGGTGAACGAACAACACAACTCTACGGCAGCAAGAAAAATGGCGTTTTCGCGGCATCAGGAGACAAGGCTTTTCTCCTTGATGCCGTACCCATTAGTGGGCGGGCACAAGCCCTGGTCGGCGAGTATGACCCATTGATCTGGCGCGCTGTTTTGCCGAGCGGGTTGGGGATGTTGCAGAAACTTACGCTTTGCTCATACCAGCGCGAACATGGATGGTAAGCAGGCGGGGAAATGTGCTTTGCGCCGCGTCTTCTCCATCGCGCCACTCGCCTAAGCGTAAAAGCGTGAAATCGTGTTGAATGCTCACGTTCACGTAATCGGAAATATCGTGCAGGAACGCCGACACCAGAACAACTTTTCCCGTGTCCGCGCTTGTGAACTGCGCCTGCCCCCCTTGCAGTTGCCGATAAGGATGCAGTTCGCAGACGAAGAACTCTCCGCCCGGACGTAGAACGCGCGAGGCTTCGTGAAATACATGATCCAAGTGTTCGATGTGTTCCAGCACAAGTGTGCAAACGACAAGATCAACCGACGCGTCGGCGAGGCTCCATGTCCGCCGAATGTCCTGTTGTTCAAAACGGACATGGGCTGCGGGAACATTGGCGCGGGCCTGTTCGAGCATACCCGTTGAAAAGTCAAGGGCGAGAACACTGCGGCTCTTTTCGGCAAGGTATCGCGTGTTCACGCCCGTGCCACAGCCGATTTCCAGCACATCCCGATTATGCACGTCGGGCAATTCACGCCTGAGTAGGTGCGCTGCCAGATCGCGCGTCGCGTTTTCGACAGTCTCGTAGGTGTATGACCACTGATTGTAAGCGGCAGCGACCTCACTGCTCGGTTGAGACGGTAGCATTGCAATCATCCCTCTAAACTTCTTTCCTCTTACCCAAACAAGACATACAAAGTGGCGTTCGTGGACTATGCGGCGCGTTCCACCTACAAACTGCCGCAGGACAAGATCATGGACACGGGCCGCGATGTGCGCGATGTCATCATCACCTACCTGGGTCAGAAAATACAGACGGCGTCACTCGTCCCGTGCGCCGTGGTGGTCAACGGGAACGAAGCGCTTGCGCGCCATGATCCCTTTCACCTGCTCATAGGAGAGGGGCGTGTAGGCGTGGCAGTCTACTCCTACATCGAACGAGAGGCTGTTGGGTTCGTCGGGCAATGAGCCGTGCGAGTGTCCATACAGATGCCATGCGCCGTGATGCGATTTGTTCCAGACGCGAAAGGCGTAGTGACACAGAACGATGCGCCGCCTGCCTTCGGGCGCGCCCTCGTCGTCATACTTGAGTTCGTAGTAGTCCTTGATCCACTCGAACCCGCCTTTCATGCTGTCCGCCGTCTTGTCATGGTTGCCCCGCACCAGGCAGATGCGCCCGTGCAGGCGGTCACGCACCTTCTTTGCCTCGCTTGTGGGCAGCAGAAAGATGTCGCCGAGATGGTACACGATGTCGCGTTCACCGACGACGCGGTTCCAATTAGCGATCAGCGCCTCGTTCATGCTTTCCACATCCGCGAAAGGACGCTCTGAGAACCGGATGATGTTGGCGTGTCCCCAATGCTGATCGCTCGTAAACCAGATGTTCTCCATTGTCTTCTCGTTGTTCTCTCTCGTTTGCCGGTTGACTGATTATCTGCCTTGCCGCTGCGCGTGGGCCTCGGTCAGAAAAGCGCGATAGTTCCCCATTGCGGGATGACCGACCGGGTTCTGCCCCTCAGTAAGCAGGCGGCGCGCGATGCGGACGGCAAAGCACAAGTCGCTCGTATGCTTGTGTCCGTAGAGCGACAGCAAATAGTTCGGCTCCACCACACGCATCCCGCCTGCTTCCACGCTCGGCACAATTTCTACAAAGACATCAAGCATGACTTTGATGGGTGCGTTGTCCGCCTCACCTGTTGCCTGGGCGGTTTTAGCATAGCGATAAAACGTTTCCGAACCTTCCCGGTTATCGAAGCGTGTCCATATCCGCTCGTAACCGCGCTCCTTTAGCAAAGCCACGAGTGCGGCGAAACGCTCCGGCGCGACGAACAAATCCGCATCCTTGTGATCGTGCGCGTGTTTGTACTCGATGTGGCCTGCCGGAGTCATATAGTGCCAGGCCCAACCGCCTGACAGCGTGACATACTCTTTCAGAACTTCTATCTCGACCTGCATCACGGCAAGCCGCGCCGGGTTCCATGTCTCGCCCAAGCGGGCGGGATTATGTGGGGTACTCATCTTCGCCCTCCTCTTCGCTTCCTCATTCCGCTTCTTTATCGCGGCAGGGCCGTGTTCGGTAAGTGCGCTCCGACGAATGACAGAAATACGGTTCGCTTCATTGCGGTTTGGGCTGATTGGAAGCAGAAGGGTGTGTTGGCACTCGTTTTCATTGTGCGGCGGGGAAAATGTCTTTTCCCGCCGCACAACACCAGTCAACGCCAGGATCAACCCTGCGAGGACACGCGAGCGTATTGCTCCGGGAACAGAGCGTAAACAAGAGTATCGCGCAGCCTGCCGTCCGGCGCGACCATGTGGTTGTGCAGGGTTGCTTCCAGAGCGTAGCCCGCGCGTTCCGCCACTCTTCGGCTCCGCAGGTTGCGCGCATCGCAGCGTATCTCGATGCGGTTGGCTCCCATCACGCGAAAGCCGATCTGCGTAAGCGCTTGTACGGTCTCGGTGACATAACCTTGCCCCTGATACGCGGCACGACACCAGTAGCCGATCTCGAACTTGGGAACGTTCCAGTCCATAGTGTGCAGTCCGGCGCATAGCGCCAGTGCTCCTGTGGTCTTCAGATATGCCCGCACATTGAAGTCTTCGCCCATCAGGAACTTAGCCCGCGCGCTCCGACTGCGCTGCTCGGTTTCCTCGGCTTCCGGTACATAACCGGCCCACTCCATCCACTGGTGCAGATCGGCATACGTCTCGCGGACGGCAGCATTCACTTCGGCCCCGTCACCTTCACGCGGCGCGCGGAGCAGCAGTCTTGCAGTTTCGATCTGCTCAGGGCAGGCGGGACGCATAGAGGTAGAGTGTACATCGTTTTGCGCTCCGGCTGTCATCATCGTGTGTCCTCGCCTTCTATAAGCGGAAAGCGCTGCCATTCCCAATAAGCGAGCAGGCGCGCGGCCTCACCGTCGAACGGCGTGTCGTAGTGGTGCGTGTGCGGCAAGGGGAACCTGACCTCGCCTTCCTGTAATCCACGCTGTCGCAGGACGGACTCGTACTCTGACAGTGGGCCATACGCGTAGAGGACGTTGTGCTGATCGTAGACGAGCGTGGCATGATCCGGCAGCGACGCCACCCAGACGTGATGCCGTCCATCGCCTTCCAAAAATGCCTTGAACTCCTGCACAAACGCTTCCATCTCGGCCCGCGACACAGGAACCGGACTCTGATAGCGGCCCGGTTCCTGATCGCTTCGGGAGACCAGCAGCACGTATAGAATGCCAAAGGGTTCCGGCAGTACGCGGCTTAGAGCGATCATCAGGTCAATGTGGCTGGTGGCAGGCGCAGCGACGATGCGCTCCGGCCCGGTTGTTTGCTCGCGTGACCATAGATTAGGGTAGCGATAAGGCATGTCGTTGCCCGCTGAATCGAGCATACCGAACTTGTGCATGATGTGTTTTCTGTCCTCACGGCTTTGCAGGATGCGTCTTCTCGCTCCCGCGTCTTCTCGCTCAGTGGATTGACAAAGCCGCAACGTCCTTTGTTGCAGTTTCAGCCCGCCCGGAACGGAGGGGAAGCGCCTGTGTGCGTCGAACAAGAGCGCAAGCGGTTCAGCCTCTTGGCTCTTAAGAAAATATAAGAAGTGAGGAGATTTGGACGCGCGCATGATGACAAACTCGCATACAGTCAGGCCGGAGGTGCATGGCGTTCTGTTCGACCTGGACAACACGCTCTATGACCGTGATCAGACATTTGAACAATGCGCGCATGGCTTTGTCAAGGAACATCTCGCTATTCTTGAGCAGGACAAACGGGCAGAGGTGTTGGAACAGATACTCACACAAGGTATCAAGGGATATGGCGCTCGCAAGATGGTGTTTGCCGAGGTTGTGAGACGGTTTCCCAAAATGCCTCCTGATGCCGACGCGCTGGATGCTTTGTTCTACCGGCAATGGCTGACGCACATGAGGCTGGAGGCGGGAACGCTTCGGTTGCTGCAAGCGCTGGACGCGGCAGGCATTCCCTTCGGTATCGTCACCAATGCCGGTACGCGGCAGAACTTCAAAATAGATCAACTCGGACTGCGTTCACGAGCCAAGTGCATCTTTATCTCGGAGGAGTTCGGGGGGCGCAAACCCGAAGCCGCCATCTTCCATGCCGCCGCTTCTTGCCTGAACGTGCCTTGTGAACAAATTCTGTTCGTCGGCGACAACCCCATAGCCGACATCTGTGGCGCGCACAACGTCGGCATGGCGACGGCCTGGCTGCACCGGGGTTCCACATGGCCCGCCGAGATTACAGAGGTTCAGCCAGATTATGCACTCGGCTTCCTTGCGGAACTAGGGTCTATTCTGGGACTGCCTGAATAATGTTTTTGGCTTCACTGACAGCCGCCGCCAGGCGCTCGCGTGAGTCGAGCAGGGCTTGATCGGTGTCCTGTCCATAGCCGCCTGATTGTGGCAGCCCGCCGATCTCCAGAATGGCTGGGCCGAAGAAGCCACGTTCCAATAAGCCGCGACACAAACTTGGAAAGTCCAGACTGCCCCTGCCAAGCGGCAGGTGGTAGTTGACGGCAGGCAATGGCGTGTCGGAAACATGCAGCATGGTCATGCGCGGCGTGAGTTGCAAAAAGCCACCCAAGTGCTCAGGAATGGTATGGTTGAAGTCCCACACGAACCCCAATCCCGGCGCTTTGTCCAGCAGCAAGGCGCAGCGTTCAGGGGTGGCAAACAACCCCAGCGCAGGTTCATTGTGTTCAAACCCGAAGCGGAAGCCGTGAGCCGCTGCCAATTCTACGCCTGCTGTAAACTGCGCGAGCAGAGCGTCCTCCAGCGTGTATAAGGCCGCAGTGCCCATAGAGCGGTCGAGGGGTACAAGATGCCAATGAACACAGGCGCAATTCAGCGCGCGGATCGCAGGTAGGTTGAGTTGCAGCACGTCTAGGGGCGTTTGGCCCAGGGTGTTCCTGCCCGCCTGATCTATCCTGACCACGATCTCCATAACGCAGGCCAGGTTTGCAGCCCGCAGCGCTTGACTCAGCGTGTCCAGTGGCACACCCAGGCGTGAGGCGTATTCTCCCGGTTCCCGCACGGCAAACTGAACACAATCGAACCCTGCGGAACGCGCAAAGGCAATCTCCTCAAGGACGGTATGGGAGCAGAACGGCGCGAGACGAACATTCATGCCGATCTGAAAAACGTTGTGTTCTGTTGGCTTCACAGATGCTCTCCTACGGATGTGGATACGCCGAGCCTCTTGGCTGAAAAGTTCATGCAATATATCTTGGCACAAAGCAGCCTGATGGCTCGAATGTTGCTGCACCTATTCGTGCGGGCAGACTGTCATTAACACAGGAGAACAGGACGGCGACCTTTGCACAATCCGCTCCGAAATCTATGCGACAAGGAACGCAGCAATGGACAACAGCATTTATTTTGACGGGCGGCACTACGATGCGCTCTGGCCCGGCTCTCAGCGCCAGAACGAACTCGACTTCTATGTGCGCCGCGTTCAGGAGTTCGGCGGGCCGGTGCTGGAACTGGGCTGCGGCACGGGCCAACTCACTATTCCTATGGCGCGAGCAGGCGTAACCATGACCGGACTTGATCTATCCGAGCCGATGCTGGCGCGCGCAAGAGAGAAGGCATCGGAACAGAACGTGGATGTGACGTGGGTACAAGCCGACTGCCGCGACTTTGCGCTTGGTCAGCAGTTCGGGTTGATCTTCTTTCCCGCCAACTCGCTGCTGCATCTGCTGGACTGGCGCGATGTGCAGTCGTGTCTCACTCAGGTGAAGAAGCATCTGAGACCGGGCGGCGCGTTCGTCTTTGAAATCTTCAACCCCAGCCTCGCGCTTCTGACCCGCGTTCCTGATCAGCGCCATCTTGTGGGCGCGTACCCCGACCCGGATGGCAGAGGCATGATGAGGGTGACGGAAAGCAGCGTGTACGATGCGGCGACACAGATAAACCACATCCATTGGCACTACCGGATTGAGGGTCAATCCGAGGAAACTACCGCGACGTTCGATCTAAGGATGTGCTTTCCGCAGGAGATCGAAGCGCTGCTGCACTACAATGGTTTCGACATGCGCGCAAAATATGGCGACGACGATGAAACGCCATTTACAGGCCAATCGTCTCGACAGTTGATTGTTTGTATTCCGAAGTAGTCATCGTCTTTAGAGGACAGTTCACACAAGGCTCACGAAAATGTCGGCAGAACCAACCTATCAGATGGAACCGGAACTGCGCTTGGTGGCGAGGCGTTCGGCTCGCGTCAAGGTGCAGGCATGGACGGAACTCAGGACAATAGCGCTGACCGGGTGTGTTATTGCTCTCGTCATCGGCTGGTTCGCGGCGCGTGACCTCCAAGACCTGTACGCCCTGCGAGAGCGGGGCGTGACACAGCAGGCCGTTGTCACCGGCAAGAGAAAGGTACATGGCAAAAGCGACTCCTACTATCTTTCATACTCGCTGCAACAGCATGACGCCGCAGTTCAGGACGAAGATCAGATTCCTAAATCGCTATATGAGCAGAAACGCGTGGGAGATACCCTACCGATCACGTTTCTTCCAGGGCAGCCGCAAACGCATCGGCTGGGCCACGTCAGAGATGAGCGGGTACAGGAGCGCAGCATAAGTTGGGCGCTGGGTCTACTGTGCGCGTCAGGGCTGTTTGGCCTGCTTGTTTCCGCGATGTGGTTTGAGTATTGTAAGGAATTGCACTTGACGCGCGAGGGCGTTCCCGCCCCGGCTCTGGTTATCACATGTGTCGCGCCGCAGCCAAACACGAAGACGACACAGTATAGCGTCACCTACCAGTTTGAAGCGCAAGGGGGCGAGCAAACGCAAACCGGCTCGGTGTCTGCCGAAGTGGGCAAGCAAATCGTCGAAGGTCAAACGGTCACAGCATTGTACGATGCCGCCGATCCACGCCGCGCGTGCTTGTATTGCGCGCTTCGCTACACCGAAGTGGAGTGACATTTCCAACGGACACACATCAACAAGGACGTACACGCCCAACGAGACACTGGAAGCCATCCCAGACTTTTTGCGCCTGTCTGAGCACATCGGCACGGCAGGCCAGCCGAATGCCTAACAGTTCGCTGCTATACGCGAAGCCGGGTATGAAGTGGTTATCAACCTGCGACCGCCTGCCGACGCACTGTCCGACGAACATGTGCTTGTCGAAGGTGAAGGTATAGAGTACATTTCGATACCTGTGATCTGGACGGCGCCCACCGTGACGGATGTGGAACAGTTCTTCGCCGCCATGCAGGTTAATGAAGGCAAACGCGTCTTTGTGCATTGTGCCAGGAACATGCGCGTTTCGGCCTTTATGTATCTGTATCGCGTGTTGAAGGAGAACATCGCGCCCGACGTTGCTGTACTTGATCTACATCGCATCTGGACGCCCAACCCGACATGGCAAGCGTTGATTGAGCAGGTGTTGGCGCAACCCAAGTAATCCGCACATCCCGCTTTTCCCCGTATTGATGCGTGGAAGGCTCTGCCATGCGTCCGCCCTCGCAGCCTTCCATTGTGTTAGCAGGCTCAGGCGGAAGAGATGTTTCGCCTGAGCCTGCGTCTTTTTGTACCCTTATGAGCATCTTCGTCTCCGTCCCTGCCTCTTTAGCATCCGTCCGTAGGTGTGCGATAAGAAACTATCAATGACATCATCGGAAGAGTGTTCTCCCCATGCAATTAGCAACGCCACGCCTGATCCTGCGCGAGTTTGTAGAAGAGGATTGGCGCGCGGTGTGGGCGTACCAATCTGATCCCCTGTATTTGCGCTACTATGCCTGCGAACAGCCTACCGATGCCGAAGCGCGTGCCTTTGTCGGCAGGTTTGTGGCCCAGCAGCAGGAACAACCGCGCGCCAAGTTTCAGTTCGCCATCGTTCTCTTAGATGATCCTACGGCGGACGGTCGGGTAGTCGGCAACTGCGGCTTGCGTGTCAGTGATCCTGCCGCTCGTGAAGGCAACATCGGCTACGAACTCGACAGCCGCTTCTGGGGACAGGGCTACGCCACCGAAGCGGCCCGTGAGATGCTGCGGCTGGGCTTTGAAGAACATAAACTGCACCGCATCGAAGCCGGGTGCGTGGCAGACAATGCAGGTTCGGCGCGTGTAATGGATAAGATTGGAATGCGCCGCGAGGCACATCTGCGAGAGAAGGCGTTCTTTAAGGGCCGGTGGTGGGACAGTCTGCTCTATGCCATTCTTGACCATGAGTGGCAGGCACAGCGTTCCACCCAAAAAGAAGAAGCATGAACGAAGAACAAATCCTGAGCCTCGTGGCGCAGACGCTTGGTAAACAGCCTCTTTCCGCCACGCACCAGGCATTCGGGCATAACAGCGTTACCTACGATGTGGCGCTCCCAGGCCGCAATGTCATTGTCCGCGCCAACGCCAATCCGCAGGTGTTTGCGACAACCGAGCGTAACCTTGCTGTTCTCGCCGGATTGGGGCTTCCTGTGCCAACAGTAATCGTCTTCGATCTCACAAAGACGCATCACCCCTTTGCCTGGATGGTACTGGACAAGATACCCGGACGCGACCTGCGCTACGAACTGGCGGCAATGACATCCGCACAGATGACGCGCCTCGCCGAACAGATCGTAGACTTTCAGCGGCGCGTGACGCGTCTGCCGCAAGGAAGCGGGTACGGCTATGTCGGTATTGGCGAACCGGGGCCGTATGCCTCGTGGTGGGAACTGCTCGGCTTTGACAAGAATGCCCCGCCCGCCTCACAGACCGACAACATCCGTTTATGGCAGGGGCGCGTTCAGAAGCGGATGCAGAACTTCGCGCCCTACTTTCACTCCATTCCGCCCACCTGCTTCCTGGACGACATCACCGTGAAGAACGTGATCGTGCAGAACGGCAAACTGCAGGGCATGGTGGATTTCGATTGCGTTTGTTATGGCGACCCACTGCACTGGCTGGCATTGACATCCGTGGGCGTCGTCAGCGATGTAGGTGCGAGAGGGTTATTTTATGTGGACGAACTCACGCGCCTGTGGCAACTGACGCACCAGCAGGAACAGGTGTTGGCGCTATACTCTGCCGCAATATCGCTGGACTTTCTGCGCCGCTTTGCGCCTGTGGAGACGGCCCAATGGAACGCGCGGATGTGGGCGTTTGTGGAGCAATGGACGCGCGGAGGAGAGCAGGAATCATGATGACGGACATGCTGACGGCGGAAGTTTGCCGCCGCTATGGTTTGGGAACGCCTGTCACGCCGCTCTCCGCTGTTACAGGCGGCCTATTGCACCGCCTATACCGGCTTGAAACAGACAAAGGCCGCTATGCTGTCAAGGTGCTTGACGCAGACGTTCTGCGAAAGCCGGGCGTCCGTGACGAGTTCCGCCGCGCCGAACACATCGCGGCACTGTTTGCAGAGGCAGATGTTCCGGCAGTCACCGCTCTGGCTGTCAAAGGCGACACGGTTCAGGACGTGGGCGAAGGGACGGTGATCGTCTTTCCCTGGCTGGACGGCGACATGCTTCCATTTTACCCTGTCACCACAGAACAGGCGCGGCAGATCGGAGCCGTGCTGGGCCGGATGCACACGCTGAACTTGCAGGTTCCCGGCCTACCCATGCCCGCTTTTTCCACTTACGCCGACGCGCATTGGGAAACGCTGGTACGTCAGGCGCACGCGGCAGACATGGAGTGGGCGAATGACCCGGCCTCTCTGCTTGTCGAACTGCGCGCGTGGAACCGTCTTGCACAAGAAGGGTACGGGGGCATTGGAAGCCGGTGGGTGGTAAGTCATGGCGACCTTGACCAAAAGAACGTTTTGTGGAAGGACGACACGCCCTATCTCATAGATTGGGAGTCGGCGGGTCTGGTCAGCCCTGCCCTGGAAGTCATCGGGGCCGCGCTGAGTTGGAGCGGGCAGACGATTGGCCCGCCCAATCAAGCCGTGTTTGCTGCCCTGTTGCACGAGTATTGCCGCCATGCCGATCTGCCCGCAGGTGTCGGACGCGCGGCCCTACAAGGCTGTCTGGGTAATTGGCTGCACTGGCTGGAACCCAATATGCGCCGCTCGCTGCCGACCTCCGGCGCGGACGCGGCAGGGCAGAATGCAGGCGCACATGAGGTGAAGCAAACCCTAGCCCCACTGCGCGCTCTCGCCGCTAACATTGAAGTATGGGCCGCGTGGTGCTGAGAGCGAGTGGCAGCAAGGAGAGCAATCAAAATGGAGCAGGTTCTCGCAGGGCGTGTCGCATTGGTGACAGGAGTGAGTCGACGTAAAGGCATTGGCTTTGCCGTGGCGGACAGGCTCGCCTCAATGGGGGCAGATGTGTTTTGCCATGCCTTCATGCCCTATGATGCCGAGCAACCCTGGGGCGCGGATAGCGGCGGCCTGGAAGCACTCCAAGAAGCACTACAGCGGCATGGCACGCGCATTGAGTTTATGCAGGCTGACTTCGCTGATCCGAACGCCCCAGTCCAAGTCGTTGCCGCCGCAGCCCGCGCCCTCGGACACATAGATATTCTGGTTGCTAATCATGCTTACTCAACTTCTGGCACACTGGAAGAACTTACGGCAGCCGACATTGACGCGCATCTGCTGGTCAATGTACGCGCCACTCTGCTGCTTGTCAAGGAGTTCGCGGCGCAGCATGAGGATACGCGACAGGGTGGACGCGTCGTTTTATTTACCTCTGGGCAGCACCTCCAACCCATGCCCGGCGAACTGGCGTACATCGCCTCCAAAGGCGCGCTGCATCAACTCACGACAAGCCTAGCCGTCCATCTTGCGCCGCGCCGCATCACTGTCAACACACTTGATCCCGGCGCAACAGATACCGGGTGGGCCACGCCGGAGGTGTATGAGGCCGTGCGATTTGCTCATCCGCAAAGGAGATGGGGAACACCCCAAGATGCAGCCCGCCTGATCGCGTGGCTGGTAACAGATGATGCCGCGTGGATTACGGGGCAGATTATCAACTCACGCGGCGGCACATAAACTTTCTTTTTGCCGCAGCGGATGAAAAATCCTTTCACCCGCTGCGGCAGGATCACAGGAAGGCGAATTGATGGTGTGCGTGATGGGGCTTAGATGATTTGCTTCAAGAACGCTCCGACATCGGCAGGGCGGCGACAACGTATCACCTTGTTTTGATAACCGGCAAGCACTTGAGTAACGGCAGCGCGATTGGCTCCATCATCGTCAGGCCCAGAAGGTGTGACAGGAAAAGGAGCGGTATAGTAGGGCCGCACTCCACTTGCAAATCTCAGCATGTTGCGAAAGCCGGGATGCCGATTGTTGCGGGCTAAATTTGCCTTGATGTGACGACGAACGATGCGCCACCAGCACAGCCGCCAATGTAGGTCGAGCCATATAATCACATCGGCGCGTGCCAGCAGGTCGTCAACCCACCACAAAAAAGCGCCTTCTACGACCCAGGAGGATTGCGCGCCGATCTTCTGAATATCGGCTTGGCGCTGTTCCACAGAACGTTTCGCGCCGGAACCGTTTTCATAGCCGATCACATCCAGTTCATAGCAAGGCGCATCCAGACGAGCGGCAACTTGTCGGGCCAGCGTGGTCTTGCCGCTGCCTGCCATACCAATGATGTAAATACGATGTGGAATGTTGAGCGTGGTGTTGTGCATACCCCTGTTTCGTTTCCGCCGCACAATCCGCTTAACAAAAAGACCAGGATGCAGAAGTCAATGTGCCGCCAGTTCTTCCCGAAGCGCGGCACAAACCATAGAGGATAACTAGGACGATATAATGCCCTGCGCGGCGAGCAGCATCTCTCTTGCCGCCGTTCCCAATAGCCGCACTCTCATCCTCCTTGCTCACGCATGGGCGTTTCGCTTATTCAATCCATTGTCGTGGCCCAATAGCCGTTGGGAGCGGGTATGCTGCTCCTGCCAGAGCGTCTTGGATGCGAAGAACGGTAAAGTCGCTGATTGGGTGCGGCAATGCCTCCGGTCGCCAATAGGCGCACTCGGATATTTCCGTCCCATCCGGCGTGACTTGTGTACCGGCTTTCTCCACTTCACAGCAAAACACGAAGTGGAGACCGTCTGCATCTTGGTCGTAATAGTAGCCCGTCATGTGCTGGGCCACGACACACAGGCCGGTTTCTTCTCGCACCTCACGAACGGCAGTGTCCACCGGCGACTCGCCTTCTTCTGCTCTGCCACCTGGTATCTCCCAGTTGCACTTGCCATACGTGTGCTTGACGAGCAGCACTGCTCCCTCTTCGTTTACGATAACCGCCGCCGCGCCCGTCAACCCCATACCTGCCTCCCTGTTTTTTCGCCCACGCATTATTCTTCAATCTTCAGACACGTTTTGATTTTAACGACAAGTCGCCCCCGCTCGTCCGCAGGCATGAACGCTCGCCTGCTCGCATACAGACCGTCACCTTTGTAGCGTGGCGTGACATGAACATGGTAATGCCACACATCCTGACTGCCTGCCGGTTCATTATGTTGCCGAGTGGAGACGCCCTCACAAGCAAAGGCGGCTTTCTGAGCCAATGCCACGGCTCTGACGACGCGATGTAAGTCTGTGGCAAGCGCTGCCGGAAACTCGTAGATGTTCTCGAAATGCTGGTTGGGCATGACAAGCACGTTTCCCGCATTTTTGGGGAACTGGTGCGAACTGACGAAGGCCGTGACAATCTCATCCTGATAGATTATGTCGGACTGCACCGAGTAGACGTGTTCGTTCTCGATACCGCGCGCGAGCAGGCAGAAGGGGCAGATGTAGTCGTCAGGGGCATGGGAGTGCATCGGTTCTAAATCGTCCGTTCCTCGTGAACTGTATACTCGGTATGCACTTCATTAGCGTCGAACGAGTAGGCGCGATACACCACCTGTCCGCTGAACTCCAGCATGTCGCGCATTCGCTCCCGGATGGCAGGGCGTATGATGCGCCCAAGCGCCTCGTCGCGCGCCACCCATGCCACTTCCAGGCTCTCGGCGCTGGTGCGGGGTTCGCCCTCGATGTACTCGCATACAAAGTCGAACATCACGATGTGGGACTTAGTGTTGGAGTACACGCCCACGAGTCTTCCGACATCCACCTGAACGCCGGTCTCCTCGAACACCTCACGTCGCAAGGCATCCGTGAGCGTTTCACCTTCTTCCACCTGTCCACCGGGGAACTCCCAATCGCGGCGCGGGTTGCGGAGCATCAGGACGTGGCCCTGTGCATTCGTGACAAGACCGGCGACAGCGACAATGTGCCTGGGTGGGTTCATGGAGTAGTGTCTTCCTTGTCGTTCTTGGAAGGAGCGCAAAGCCACGTTCGCTCGCAGCCTTTTTCTCCTTACGGATCGGTAAGCAGGAGGGGTTCACAAAATCGCCGCGCAGGTGATGCCTCTTCCGGCTGTGCGCCACCAGATTACAGTGGTTGCCATTGACTTTATCATACCTACAACGGCGCACGATACATCTTGTATCCGCAAGAGGAACACGCGCGTGAGAAGGACAGAGCCATGAAAAGCCGTATCATGTACATCGAGAACAAGGCCCACGGCCTGACTGGAGAGGCGCATATTGGACGCGTCACCTATTCCAAGTCGGGCCGCACGCTCTACTACAAAGGCAAGCAGTTCGGGCACATCACAGGGTTCAAGGCCAACTACCAGGAGTACGATACCGGAGCGCACTATTGGATTTCCGGCTGCAAGAAGCAGGGCAGCAATCGTTTGTACGGGGAACGTGTACCTGTGGAGATTGATGAAGATGTACGCGCGGAATACTGGACGCACATACGCCAGACGCCGCACAAGAAGCATGAGAAGTTCGCCGAGATGTAAATTGAGAATAGATCGTGCAGTGACTCTCGATGGGGCCGTGAAAGTAATTGTATCCGAATCGGCAGAGAACGGCGATGTAGAACGTTTGCGTATCTTGCCTGACGCCGAAAGTGATCCCAAGTAAGAACAAAGGCGTAACGAAAGGTATTTTCGTTACGCCTTTGTCGGCCTATTTATTGAGTGTACTTAACGTACTCCATCAGGATAATCGGCGAACACTTGCCTGTCGTGCGTGGGCAGGATGCGCTTGCCGTCTTCCATGTCCCGCTTCAAACGCCGCAGACTGTTCATCACGTCCGCCATGTTGTCTACGATGCCGGGAGCCATCTGCTGTTTGACGTTGCAGGCTACGTTCATCGCTGCATCTCCGGCAATCACCGCCGTTCCCCCGGCAGTCTCGACATAGATGGCCTGATGCGCGGGCGTGTGTCCGGGCAGATGCGCCGCATGAATGCCCGCAAACAATTCTCCCTCGCCGTCCAGAACGTCCACCTGCTTCCACAACGGGTCAATCAGGCGGGCGATGTTGACGCGATCATAGAATGGAACAGGATAGAAGTTGGGCGCGGCGGCATTCTGGAGTTCCTTGCGCTGAACTAGAATGCGGGCATTGGGCAACAGGTAATCCTGTCCGGCGTGATCCATGTGCAGATGCGTGTGGATCAGATAGCCGATGTCTGCGGGCGTCAATCCGTGCTTGGCGAGTTGCGCCTCCAATGTCTGCTCCGGGGAGCGGCGACACTTCAAGCCCTGCATCTGCGCGGCCTCGTCCACATCCCGGAAACTGCTGTCTACGAGGATGGGCTTTGCGCCGCCTGTAATCAACCAGGCCGTTGCAGGCGCCCAGATCGGCTTGCCGCAGTCGGTTTGCCAGACCACGAAACTGTTGTCGAGTTCCAGATCACCCATGTCCAGAGGATACACTGCCAGCGCCATTTGACCATCTCCTTGTCGGTTTCGGATATTGATAATAAAGCGTTTGAGCAATGCCTCATCTGAGGCATGTGAGCAGCGCCTTGCTTATCAGTGTAGCGTTAGGAGGGGGCGGGTGTCTTGAACGTTATTGCTATTCGGCAAAGTGACGCGCGCAGTAGTTGCCCGGCGTCACGCCGACCACACGCTTGAACTTGCGCGTGAAATGGGCTTGATCGGCAAAACCCGTATCGAGCGCGACGTTGCCGATGGCCCGCCCTTGCGCCAGAAACGTTCTGGCGTGTATAATGCGCTGCTGCGTTTGATAGGAGTGCGGCGGCAGTCCCACCTCTTGGCAAAAAACGCGGCAAAGATGGTATGCGCTCAGGCCGGTCATGTTTGCCAGGTGCGTCAGCGACACATCTTCGGCATAGTGCGCGTTTAGGTAGTCGCGCGCCTGCTGTACGGCGCGGTGTTCTCTGCCCGGCGTCCTCGGCTCGCGGTGTTCCTCGGCATGGCGCTGTGCAAGCCGCGTGAAAGCATATAGTATTTCCGTTTCTTGTTCTAGCGTGGAGGCCGTTTCTTCCAGCAGGCGATGCACGTAGCAAAAAGAATGGAAGGTTTGCTGATCCAGAAGAACCGGCGTCGGAAAGAAAGGAAGAGGCGAAGCGGGGCGGTTCTCGTCATCCGCGACGCGCTTGAGCAGGGCGGGACGCGCGTAGAAGGTGCGGAGTGGCTGACGGGGCTGTGTATCCTCAAGGCCGCGCGCAGAATGCACCTCACCGGGATGGATGATAAGCAGGCTGCCATTCGGCGTCAAGTGGCGCGCTCTGCGATACGAATACTCGCCCGTCATGGTCTCGGCGAGGATGAACTGGTACTCGTCATGCAGATGCGGCGGCAGAGAACCGACCGCGCCAGTGCTGTTGTGCCGCAGTTCCACCGTCAGGTCTTGAAACTGCCACGTCGTTATGCGACTTTGTATACTACGCGCGCTTTGTAATGCCATCGGCATGTCCTGTTATACGGTTTGTGCGTGTCTGGGCCGAGTAAAATGATTGTTTCTTGTACCCGCGCCTGTGCGGAGATTAGCCGGTTACTTCGGCAAGCGGCGTGACCGTCGCCCAGCGCTCGGCGATCTTGTCGCCCTCGAAGCGCCATTCCACAAAACCGCGAAACTCCATCGGCTTGCCAGTCTTAGTGCTCGTGCCGTGCCAGCGGTTGCGGCAGATCACCTTGTCGCCTTCGGCGATCATTTCGTCAATGGTGATGTGCAGGTCGGGCATCAGCAGATACATGGCCCGCATCATCTGCTCATCACCTTCTACACCAGTCGGCTTGCCGCCTGGCCCGTCATGGTCATAGAAGTCCGGCGTCATGTTGTGTTGGATCACCTCGGCCTTTTTGTTGTTGACGAAATCCTCGAAATGCTGGCGCACAAACGCCTTCATCGCGTCCGTCGTAAGTGTTGTTGCCATTGTTTGTTCCTTTCTGTCAGGAGAACAAGCCGTCTGATTGAGCCTCGCGTCTGGTAAGACTTTCTACATCTCCGGCGTGTACTCCAGCGTATCATGGGTGGAGAAGACAGTGACATCCTCGGCGTGAGAGCGCGCCAGTTCTTTGACGCGGGCCAGGCTTTCGCGCCGCAGGCTATCATCATCGGCAAAACGCGCCACCAGCGCGTCCAATGGATCGGATTCCTGCGTGACTTCGGTACGGCGGTAGTACACATCGCCCGCGTGGAGCAGCCACTTGCCATCCTGCGGGATCGCCACGCCGCAATGTCCACGCGTATGCCCGAACAGCGGGATCAACAGCACGTCCTCTGTGAAGCCGAGCGCGAGTTTACGGGCAGGCAGGCCAAGCCACTCCCCGTCATTGTCGCTGTAAGGCTGCCACTGAGGGCCATGTGCAAACTGAGGCGCAGCGTACCGCTTGTTGCCGTCTTGCAAGTTCGCCAGTTCTTCCGAGGCGAGGTGTACGTATGCGTTCGGGAAATCGGCAAGGCCACCCGCATGATCCACGTCCAGATGCGTCATTATGATATGGCGAACATCGGCAGGCGCAATCCCGCGCTGCCCTAGTTGATGTGCGGCGGTCAGGGAAGGATCGCCCTGAATGCCCCAGAACGCGACGGCTTCCGCCCCGAAGCGCGCGGTTGGGTTAGCCATTTCGCCCGTTCCGAAACCTGTGTCCACTAGCGCGTACCCATTCGCGTCTTCAAGCAGCAGGCAGTGACAAAGTGATGCGGGGTTGGGATCGCCTGCGAGCGGGCCGAGCAAGCCGAAGTTGAGATGATGTACCTGGATCATGGTTGTTGGCTCCTTCCGTGTAACACATTTTGCAGCCCTCATCTTACAATGTCTGCGGGCTGTGGCGCATCCCTCCTTTGGTTAGGAGAGTGATTTGCACCCGCACAATAGGGTACACGTTAGATTTACACATGATCGCCAAGAAATACAAGGCACGACGCAAGCGCGGTAGATCAGTGCGCTTCCACTATGGGCGTGATGCCTCTGTGTCCGCGCCCATTGTCCAGAACACGATCAATGAGGCCGTACTCGCGCGCTTCGCAGGCGGACAGGTGATAATCTCGATCCATGTCCCGGCGCAGATGCTCGATGTCCTTGCCTGTAGCGCGGGCGTAGATGGCAAGCACGGTCTCATACTGCTGGTTCATGTGTTCCAGGTAGATTTTGGCGTCCGCCATCGCGCCCTGGTATCCGCCGCTCGCCTGATGGATCATAATACGGGCGTTGGGCAATGCGTAGCGCTTGCCCGGTGTGCCACCCGCCAGCAGCAGCGATCCCATCGAAGCCGCCATGCCCACGCAGATCGTCGCCACGTCACAGGAGATATGTGTCATCACATCGTAGATCGCAAGCCCTGCCGACACGCTGCCGCCCGGACTGTTGATGTAGATGTCAATGTCGGCGTCAGGGTCTTCCTTCTCCAGGAACAGCAATTCCGCGATTACCAGATTGGCAAGTGGGTCGGTGACTTCTTCGCCGAGGAATACGATGCGGTCTTTGAGCAGGCGCGAGTAGATGTCATAGGCGCGCTCACCCAGAGACGACTGCTCCACGACCATCGGGATCACGCCACGCGCAGAAGGCATCTGCTCGGACAGGCGCGACAGGGAAGAACGGGTTGGTGAGAACATAGCACAACCTCCTTATACTTTTACGTTTTGCGCTTTGGATTGATGAACCGCGCGAGCCGCGGGACGGCAGCGCGGTATGCTGCTCGCCCTGCTCCCAGCATCGGGCCGAGCGCGCCGGTTGCTGACACAATGCAGCGCTGACGGGGAGGCGGATAATGTAATCCGGCCCAAGCGACGGCGCGGCAGAGGCAACAGAGCGCAAGAAGGAACATCCTGGCGCAGCGCATTGGACAGCATCTTCATTCCATCCTGCTCGCCTGCAAGGGGCGAGGCGGGGCCGATATGTTCCAGCGTGACCCGCGTTCCCGCGTCAGTCGGTTCCAGCGTCCAGGCAACGAGCGTAGGAACGTTTTCGTCTTCTGCCTGCCATGTGTAAGCCAGCCGATGCGGAGCGGTGAGTTCTACCACCTGGCAATGCACTCTGCGGCGTTTGCCGTGGCCCGCTTTGTGCAGGAAAGTGAAACGACTGCCCAGGCAGGGCTGAAACGTGGTGGGCAGCAGCCAGCAGGACAGCGCGTTCGGATCGGTGAGCGCGCTCCATACACGTTCCGGTGGGTGCGGATAAAAGGTGTCGAGGCGTAGGGCGCGTTGCGCTTCGTCCACAGTGTTCGGCTTCATGGGTTCTCCTCGTCCTGAGTAGCCTCTTCGTTAAGGGCCGTTGCGTCCAGGTAAGTTCCAAGCGCTGCCAGTTTATCGTTCCAGAACGGCTCGTAGAAGCGCAGCCATTCCGATACAGATTGCAGGGGGGCGGCATTGAGGGTGTAGACACGCTCGCGGCCCGCCTTACGAACAGTCACCAGCCCCGCCTCGCGCAGAATGCGGATGTGCTGCGATACTGCGGAAAGCGTCACCTCGAACTGCTCGGCAAGGAGGGTGACAGATGCTTCTCCTCCACCAAGCCGCTGCAAGATGGCGCGGCGCGTGGGATCGGCGATGGCGGTATATACGTCCTGGGCGGCTTGGTGACGGCTCATGCACAAAGTATACTTTAGCAATCGCTTAAATGTCAAGAACAGATACTCGTCTCCAAAAGCCAATTGGCGGAGTGGAAATATCTTCCACTCCGCCAATCATTATTCTTCCGCTCACCTCAACCGGCTTGCCAAGTATTATCCGGTGAATGTTTATGCAGCGACGATGTGTACCAGGATAGAGTCGCGACAGGCTGTACTCGTGTCCTATGATGTACAGTGCGTCCTAACGCCATCCTGTACCACGAACCGTTTGCCGCCTCCACCTGCCGCTTCCGTTCCTCCACAGTGCAGTCTCGCAACCATCGCAACAAGCACCACAATGCTTTGACATCGGCTTCAAGGTACGCGGAGATCAACGCCATCTCCGCTGTTTTTAACGGTTTGTCCTGCCGGTACGCCTCCCACAAAGCCACTTGCGCCGCCTGTCCTGAGTTCAAGCCTTCGGGCCACGAAACAGCATGATCTTCTGAGTACGCACTCAACGCCGTCGAGACTTCCTTCAAACCAAACTTCCAAGCGCCTGGTATTGCGAGAGGGACTTCGTGAAACACATCCAACAGATCAACCCACGACAAGTCTGCCAACTGCTTCAACGCTCTGCCATGCCGTTCAATAGCCTGGCGGGTTTGAGTAGGTTCAGCATTAGAATAGTGGTACAGTGCGCTGGTGCGCTTGCCATCAAACACTCCCTTGCTTTCCAAAAATGTAGAGAACTGCTGAAACATCTTCCGCTCCGCTTTGTGCGTTTCGGTTTCCGCGAGGAACTGCTGATAACGCCATCTACCTCGTTCTTCCCAGCCCACACCAATTGCTGCCACCATCGGCGTTCCTTCAAGGTTGGGCCACTCTTTTTCCATGTCACAGTTTACGTTCGACAAGAACTCGTAGTCCACGAACAACTCGGTTTGTGCTTTTGGAGGGACAACATGAAGCGGTACTTTGGTGGCCTTCTTACTCCGGTTAGCCTTGAGAACAGCGCGGATGCGCGCTGCCATCACCGGGCCGAAGCCAGGTATGTCTTCCAGCGGGATGTCGTCCGGCTTCTTTGCCAACAAATCCGCCAAGCACTCATAACCGGCATCTTCAAGCGCGTCTGCCATTTTGTTGCCCACACCAGGTAGCATGGTGAGGCTTTGTCCTTTGACGAGTTCGGTGAGGATGACCTCTTTCGCGTTATGGAAAGGGTAGTCCTCCGAGTTGCCAGGGTTCACACCAACTTCTTTGTCTTTCCAGGGCTTTAGTCGTTCGCCACGCAACTTGATACGTCGGTACTCGTTTCTGTACTCGCGCAGGGTTTTGTCGAGTGGTTTGCCAAGTTCTTGGTTGATCTCGACGGGAATGGGATCATGGACGCGATCACGAGACACAATGTAGGCGCGCGTTGGCATGAAATCCTGAACGTGTCCAAGCGCATACGAGTAGATACGCATCTGACAGGCATACTTTTCCAGATCATTGCGTTTCGAGTAGGTGTGGAGACTGGACGTGTATTTCATATCCATGATTACATAATGATCATGTGTGTCTTTGTGGTCGTCAGGCCGGAGTTGCGGAAATTTCTTGAACAGCCATGATTCGAGGCAGATGAGGTCGCAACTGCCATAGATTTTTTCAGGTTGCCACCATAGAGCGGCTTTAGCGATAACAGGCGTTTTGCGTTGCATAAGTTCCAGCGTCTTGCGAAAGGATGCGGATTGACGAACATTCCAATCCTCTTGCATGGCGCGCATGGCTTTGGGGGCTTCTTTCGCAATCCACGTCGCCTCGAACTCCTGCCCTTTTCGGCTGATAAACGGGGTGAAGGCGTACTCAGTGCTGTCGCGCTCAAAGCCTTCGTCGTCTCCATGAAATTTGAGCCATAGAAGGCCGGGGTCTTCTTGAAGTAATGGGCGCATTCCGGTTGCGGGCATCCAGTCGTCGGGAACGGTTTCATTGCCACCCGTTGCCCTGGTAAGTATCTTATCAATGTCCAATTTCATCTCTCGTTTCAGAAGGTGTCCAACGCTACCAACCCGAATTTATCACGCTATTGCGATATGGCTACGGGCAGCACGTTTGGTATCATCTTCTTCTGGATAGAGGTGAGCATCCACCTTGCCTAAACGAGAATTTGTACAACCTGAAAATAGATGAAACACCGAAAAGTCCCAGTGTTTCATTTGTTACATACAGTTATCCACACAGCACTACTTTGATAGCCGACGATCACTTGCCCCGAATATGCCATAATAGTAGACATGGATAGAGCGTTTGTAAATGTTTGCATGAGCATTCCAGTAGGTAAAACATGTCCCTCATTCATGGTAAAGCCGTTAGTGCGGAAGAACTTGAACGTATTCTGAGCCGCGAGTTTGATGCGCGTCGCTTCGCTTCCTTTTGCAACGCCGTGGCTTGGTGTTCGGCGCGGCAACGCTGTTCCACATTGCCTGCCTTCACTGAGCGTGTGAATGTCAAAGACAAGGGCATTGACGCCTCCTGGAATGTCACTTTGCTGGACGATCAAGAATTTGCTTCTGGTCTCCTCGGCCCTGGCTGGAACGTATTTCAATATAAACAAAGGGACATCTTCGCTCAGGGCCGGTCTGCCACATACTCCAACATCAAGTCTGACATGCAACGCGCGCTCAAGAAGTTATATGAGGAAACCCAAAAGCGTCCAGTGCGCTATGTCCTGTTTACTAATCTTGACCTCATCCCGGCGCAAAATGAAGAACTACGAAAAGCGATCTTGTCTGAATATGACCAGAAAGATCAAGTCATTGTCAGCGTTGTAGGGGCCGCTGAACTGGCGGCGTTCCTTGTTGATCTTCCTCATGTCCGAAGTCAATACTTTGAAACAGCCTCTTGTAGCACTTGGGAGGCCGCGAGGCGTCGGCATGAAGATGAGGAACTATTCTCTAATGCAACGATAGAACTGGTTGGGCGCGATATGCAACTCGCTGAGTTACGCTCCCTGATAGATGATCCAAGCATTAAGGCGATTATCGTTGCTGGGCCACAAGGAATCGGCAAAACACGGCTGGTTTTAGAGGCCACGCACCATCGTACAAACGAGGTTGTTGTCGTGGACGGCAGCATAGCGCTTAGTGACATTCAGAAACTAAGGACGCCTGAAACAGAAGTAGTCGTTATTGTGGATGACCCAGAGAAAACTGTTGCAGAGGCATTGGTGCAGAAGGCATTGAGCGCATCGGGTATTAAAATCCTCATCACTTTGCCTACGGCAGCCGACGTGCCTACTCCCAATTTTGGGCGCGATAAGCGAGTGCAGGTACTCTCTCTTGCTCCGTTGACAGACTCCGAAGCCTATGATCTACTCAACAAGGCAAACGCTGGATTCTACTACAGCATCGAGTCATGGGTCATATCTCAAGCAGGTGGAATACCACGAATCCTGTTGCTTGCAGCGGGGTTAGGGCCGGAATTACACAAGACGGCCCGAACATTTATAGAGGATGTTGCCGAGGCATACGAGCGCAAGGTACGCGCTCGTTTTGGCGATACTGTCGTAGCCACGTTAAAACGCCTGAGTTTGCTGACACAAGTTAGAGTTCGTAGCAGTGTTCAATCGGAAATAAGACTCATCTGTCAGGAAATGGGCGAGGGGCCGAATGCCAGCGCAGTTCTCAACGCACTTCCTGAACTGAGTAAAGCCGGGCTAATACGTGTCGGCGGCTCATACGTTGAGGTGTTGCCGCCGCTGCTCGCAAATCGGCTTGCCGCCAAGACGTTGCGTGGACGTTTCATCGAATTGCTCACCCTGTTTGCTCGATTGAAGGCGAAAGGGCGATCCCGCTTGGTCGCGCGGCTCGCTCAACTCCGCAGCGACGAGGCCAAACAGTTTTGGAATGAACTACTTGGGGAACATGGACTCTTCCCAGATATACACGCAGCCCTCGCTAATATACATCTGTTTCGCCAAGTGTCCGTTGCGGTTCCTGAGTGGATTGCAACATTCGTCCACAATGGATTGCAGGGACTCAGCCCAGAGGAGAGGCTTGCTATTCGGCATACAGAACGACGCGAGTTGATGTGGGTGTTAGAAGAACTGCTGTTTCGCAGTAAAACCAGTTTGACAGCATTACGCTCTCTGGTGCTTTTGGCGGAAGCGGAAAACGAGACATTCAGCAACAGTGCTAGTGGTGTGTTCTGCGAAACCTTTCACGCGCTTCATCATCAGGTGCCACTCGCTCTCAGCCACAGGCTCAAAGTGCTACGCGAAAATCTGTCTTCACAAAACTCTACCGATACACGCCTGCTGGCACTTAAGGCTGCCGAAGCGGGAATGCAATATGCTGGCGGATACACGCTACGACAGACGCAAGGGCCGGAGCCCCTAGATGTCGGCCCAGAGATGACAAATGCCGAGTTCTGGGGATACACGGAAGCGTTGGTAGATACAATCCTCCAACAAGCACATTCTGATGATGCCGCAGTCAGTTCTGCCGCACGACAAGCCGTGCCGCGTGCGCTCATAGCCTGCGCCTCGCAAATCCCCCCGGAACACTGTTTGCCTCGATTTGATCAGGCAGTAGATTGGACAATCACTAAGCAGGTCGCCATTCCTGTGGCGGAGTTGGTAGATGCGTTGCACAAAGCGCAGCAGATATGGCGGGAGTACATGGCTCAGTCCGATCCTGACGGGGCACTTCAGTATCAAGCCTGCATTGAACATTTACGCACATTGACTGGTCGCTTTGAACAGACTGACTTTTCACTCCAGTTGAAGCGATGGGCAGGCGACTGGATATACGACGACGAGTTGGAAGGCGACAGTTTGTTAGCCACTCAAGATAGATTGTTGGAGAGCATGGGGCAAGAAGTGGCTCAGGACGCTTCACTCTTACCTGCCGACCTGTTGGTGTGGGTATGTTCCCTGGAGGCCAAGCGTGGAACGTCGTTTCTGTTTTCATTAGGTAAACATGACACTCAAAAATTCTGGTGGCCCCAGATGGAAAGATTGGCTGCTGATCCTCTGGCTGCCATTGCTTTTTCTGCATACTGTGATGGCTTAGGGCGTCACGACCCCGCCTTTGTGAATACACACCTAGAGGTGTCTGTTGAACAGCATACTATCTCCGACGACGCGATTGTTCAGGCCACGCGATGTCTAGGTGGCAGTCTTCTTGGAGTAAAACGCATGGAGCGCATGTTGCGAGAAGGACGCGCTGATCCATTTTTCATCGCCAGAACGCTGATGGTAAATGGGTGGATGACTGCCATCAACTCAAGAGAGTGTACGCGCCTGCTCGAAGCAATGGCTGGCCCAACCAGGGAGCATGGCGCTGCTGCGGTAGACTTTTTAGGAATGTGGATGCACTTCAAACGTCCGATCAAAGGGCGATTAGCAGAATTGGCATGGGATTGCCTGGAATACGCAGAGGTTAATCATCACAACGAAGAATATGCCTTTGATCGCCTCGCTGCATATTTGACAAAAGCCGACAAAGAACGTGGGTTCCATTTATTGGAAAGGCTGCTATCACGCCCCTATGCACGCGACTGCTGGACGCCGTTCTCACACGGTATCCAAAACACGTTCTGGGAAGCGTTGCGGAAACATGATCAACAACGAGCGATCCGAACCTTGCTAACGCTTTTGCAGCAGAATAGAACAATGCGATACCGGCTTAGTTATCGCATACAGGGAGCCCTTAAACTAGATCAGGACAAAGAGATACTGGTCGAATACGCTTCCGAAAATGAAGAAAATGCCAAAACTGTCGCCGACAGCATTTCGAGCAAGCACCCTGGCTTCTGGCCTGTAGTTTTCGCTATAATCGCCCATTACCCAGATAATGAGGCTGTTTCGCAAAGATGGGAACATACCATTTGGGAAAGCGGCGGCTATATAATGGGGCGTTGGTCATCCCATTTACAGCGATGTCAGGACGAGGCTACACGCATTATAAACGATCCCGCGACTCCTTCTGCTGTGCGGGGTTGGCTCAGAGAGGTTAAAGAACGATTTGCCGTAGAAGCGGAGCAGTATTTGAATTCCGAGGCCGACGAGGAGGTAGATGAACTGCGACAAGGTAACGAAGATGTGGAAGACGCGGAGCAAATATGGGCCGCCCGAACTCTCGCATATCATACCGATCCATTGTAGTTCAGCAGGCATTCTCCACAAGGGAATTGCGTCCCCCGATAAGAGCCACGGAGTTGCAGGACGAGGCGTAAACAACCTCTCGCGCCATCAATAATGGAAGTGCAATTCCTGTCAAGATGTATAGTGTGCCAATTGGCAGACTCATGGATCAGCCCGGTTGAAAGATATTTTCAACCGGGCTGATCCATTTTAGCAAGCAAACATTTTAGAATTTCTCCGGTCATGCCCTTGCATGAGTGCTCTGACTAGAGTATACTGAATAGTAATAATCGCTTTAGGAGACAGCCATGTTCCGCTTTGCCAAACAACCAACTGCCGACGATTACCAGAATCTTGCCACGCATCTCGAAGAAGGCAAGAAAGATGCTGTTCATCCATCTTTATGGGAGATGCGCGCCCAAGTTGTTGAGCGTCTGCGCGCAATGGCCCAACAGCCAGACCGGGAAGCAAACCGAAGCGTTTACCACGGCCTACGATTGTTCGTCTGGTAGTGGATCGCCCTCCCCTGACATCCGTGCTTCTCTGCGGCTGAACTCGGCTTCCACGTAGCGCTCCCACATTTGATCGAGGAGCGCTACTTCTTCATCGCTTGCCCCTTTCTGTCGCATATACGTCTCGACGCGGGGCTTGTAATACACGCGCTGAGGAAAGCCTGCATCGGTATACAGACGCGCCGCCAATCCGCTTATGTGACAGTCCTCCTGCTTTATCACCTTCAAAAAGGCGTTAAACGGCCTCATTGTCCGCGAGTTCATCTTTACTTCTTGGCGCGTCAACCATTCAGGATCGGCAGCGTAACGCAACATGTCCGTCAGCCATTCCTTTGGTGTCGGCAACGTAATCTGCTTGGCCTTGACACGCCGCATCTTGACGGGAGGTAGATGAACATCTATGCCTGAGAGTTCAATGTCGAGATAGCCCCCTTTGTCCATTGGAACCACTGTGATGCGCTCGAAGATGGTGCGGAGCAGCCGGTTGCGTGTCGTGTTGTCCAGGTTGTCCCAGCCTTGCAAGCGCTGGACGCTCGCTGCTAATTCACGCTTGCGCCGGTCGTCACTGATCTGCCCACTCAGGCCGTCTATATCGTTGCGAAGTGTATCCAGTTCCTCTTGTTTCTCGCCCATGAAACCTGTTACGATGCCTGCCACCGCTTCCTTGAACCCCGGCGCACCAGCCTTCATACCCATCCCCACGGCTAACTGCTCGGCCTTGATCTTGGCTTCTTTCTCTTGTTCTGCAAATTCACGTTCTGCCTGCGTCAGTTGATCTTGCAGTAGGCTGCGACGGGCCATGCTCTGAGACATCGGATCGCCGAGTTCCGAGGCAAACTCGCCAGTCAACAGGTTGGGATTGTGGCGCAGTATCTCCGACAGAAAGGTGTCCAACGTGTCCTCGTTGATCCAGGCGTGGGTGCTGTCGTCTCCCTCCTGCTCGTTGCGGGTAAGGCAGCGATAGTATCCTCCACGTCCTTTTTCCTTGTCCGTCTTCCGCGGCGCATTGTAGATCAGCCGCGCGCCACAACAACAGTGCAGAAGGCCCGTGAACAGGTGGTCGGCCCACTGAGCGGTTTCATGCAAGGTCTTGATGGCATGGGCACGCACTTTGCGTTTGCAGCGTAGGTCAGCGAGTACATCCTCATCCAAAATGGCAGGGAAAATGCGCCATGCCAATCCTAATTGCCACTGGACACCTATGAGGGCGTCTCTGTCAAGCATATAGTTGATCTGGCGATTGGTGATGCGCTTGCCACCAATCCGCACTCCATCTTTGTCCAAGCGCGTTGCAATAGCAGTGTATCCCAGCCCGGATAAGTAGAGATTTATCACCTTGCGTGCAATTTCGTCAGCACCAGGAATGATCTGAGCCTTTCCCTCTCGTGTTCTCTGCAGCCACCAGGGAAGCCGTCCGCTCGTATTGCCATCTGCCAGGGATTGGATTTTGCCTCGAAACGAATGGCCTGCCAACTCTTCGAGACGGTATTCGTTTACGGACGCCAACAGATAGGTTGTGCCTTTGCGGAGTGGATCGGACACATCGAGGGTGCTCATATCTTCAATCAATCCGTGCAAACGCACATTGTGCTGGCTAATACGTTGAAGGAATTCGGTTTCCAGATCGGCGGCGCGATTAAGGCGCGAGCGGTCGCTGGCGGCGATGGTATGCACCTTATCCTGTTCGATGTCTTGCCATAGTTGCGAATAGCCCTGCCGGAAGAACACCTGTTTGCGCGGCCTACCTTTCAGGCGTAATTTCTGCCGAATGTTCAATTCATCAGAGGTGTAGATGTCTTCCTCGCTAACATTGCTTTGCAAAATCTTGGCGCATTGTCCGTCCACATACGCGTTCATCGCCGCGATTTCCGCTTCCGAACGACGTAGCAGAGAAGTCTCGTCCAAGAGGGTGCGCGTGTAGATTTTGCGGTAGCGCGCCGCTCGGCCTTGCAGCAGGCGACGGATCAGGGCCTCATCATCAATGGGGTAGTCGCCACTGATGCCACAGTCCGAGTAAACCCGAAACGCCTGTCTTTTGCTGATGAAATAGCGGACGCCGCGTTCTAGTTGCTCATCTTCCGAAAAGCCATCTGCAACCGCTTTGCCGGACTTGCTGCTGCGCTGCCCATCATCCGAAACGCGGACGTACAGAGCGGCCCAGCGCCCATCAATGAGCGATAGTTTTGTAACTTCGCCGTCTACAATCAAGTAGTCAATGAGTGCCGTGACGCACAGATCGCTGTCTTTATCTTCGGCAGCGCGCACAGGCTGGAGCCGGGTGCAGAGGTCAATGAATTGCTGCACCGTCAATATGTCGCGCGTGGCGGATGCAACGCTTCCTGTCGTTTTTGCGACTACCTGAACATCGTGTTCTTCTTGGGCCAGCATAGTTTTATGGTTCCTTTGAGCCATGATTCTTCCTTCTAAACGCCTGTCATATTATACAACCATAATCGTAACTTGTCAATTTTAGGAACAGTAAATAACTAACATACGGTTCTGGTTGTAAGATGAACCGAGAGATGTTTTGGTTCAACAGAGGCGTCTATTACGTACTTCTGACTTTGCAGGAGAGCCACCTGCAAGTGAAGGAAGAACCAGAAATGGAAATTATGCCTGCTCGTGCTTGGGCGTTCGTTGGACATTCTGAGCCGCCTTTTGTTCACTTCCCAACCGTTTTGCGCGCTGTTCCTGTTGTGTTCTCCGAGTATACGGAAACTTGCAAAAGGATTTGCAAACGGGAAGGGCGAACCTAGTGCCGACATAGATGCTGCCAACTGCTGGCAGACGTGGCAGCAGGCTCACGTTGCGTTCTCTGCATTCCAACAGGAGCCGTAGGCAGATGGGGAACAGGAAGAGTTACGAACATGCCCAAGCAACCAAGCGATGTGGTTCAGCAGACGTTGGGCATTCGACTACTTGCTTCTCTGGGCGGCAGGCTCAATCAACATTGGCTTGTCGAAGCAAAACGCACACACATGGTTCTGCGGCGCTGGTATCAGTCGCCCACCTCGATTGCGTATGAACTGCTCCTGATGTCGCGCTTGGCAGCGATGGGGTGGCCCGTGGCCCTCCCTGTCGAAGCGCCAGTTGAAGTGGAAGGACATGTTTGGAGTCTGGCACCCTTTCTGCCCGGCGACCCACCCTCGCAGGACGACCCAATCGCCGAACAGCGCACTCGTGGTCGTCTGCTTGCAACGTTGCACAAAGACATGGCGCAACTGCCTGAGAGCGGACAAAGAGAAGGATGGCGGCGCTGTGAGGAGATACTTGCCGATGTGGAGTTGGATCACGTCTTGACCCTGCATGAATGGGTACGCCCGGAGGAAGTTCGTATTCTTCGCTGGCACTTGGAGCGCGCCCGCGAGCGGATAAGCGGACTTGAGCCTCAGCACCAGCCAGGTCAAATCGTTCATGGAGATTTCACCACCTGGAACCTCCGCTTTGCCAATGGGCATCTTTCTGGTATTCTCGACTTTGAACTGGCTCATTGGGATCATCGGGTCGGTGACTTTGCGCTGTCGTGGCGTGGCAAGTACGATGACGTTGTCTATGGGTATGCCGAAGTGTCACCGTTGGAGCCGCAAGAATGGGCACTGCTTACCCCGTTATGGTGGGCAAGTCTGATCTCTGGAGCCTGTCAGGACATGCAGAATGGAACCCAAGATGATGGGTGGACAATCCGAAAGTTATTGCAGCGCTCCACGTTGATGGGGCCAGATGCAGCGGAGTTTCGGTGATAGTGAAGGCAAGCATGAACCAGGAACCAAAAGCGCGCAGACAAATTGTGAGTAAGGGCGAGTATGCTGACAATATCGTTTGGAAGGCGTTTGTCTACATTCTCGGCATCTTTCTATGCCTCTTGTTTTTGCTGTGCCTGGTAGCATTAGGAGTGATAGTTTTTGAAGCAAAACAAGAGGGGGTTCCCGCTTCGTATGTTCCGTTTTTTGCCTTCTTAGTTCTGGCTATGGCGGGTGGGGGGTGGTTTTTGTTTCCACGCGCCAAGCAAGTCATCCAAGCAGCAAAATACATTGATCCCGGCATTCCTTTCACGCGCGCCAACACCGCCGACATGCCAGCAAATGACAGCCTGGTACGCGCGAGCCAAGAACCCGCGCAGGCCCAGGAAGGTGTTCTGCTTCGCGCGGCTACGGGAGAGACGCAGGCGCAGGATGCGCGGCAGTTACTTCGAGCGTCGGTAGGTGAACAATTATGATGCAGGAACCGAAAGCAAACAGGCGGATCGTAAGCCGGAGCGCGTATGTATGGGCAGTAGCAAAGAGCATGGGAATAATAGTTGCGGGGATGATGGCCTTCATTGGGTTTTTTGCAGGCGTGATTTTTCTCGTGTTAAGAACGCTCCAATACGGCAAAATACATGGGATCGGAGTGGTACTCGCTTCGCTGTGCTGCTTTGTCGTAGTAGGATTGTTTTTCAATTGCGATGCTTGGTTTCACTCCATCTTTAAGAAGGCCGAAAGTATAGACATAGGCATTCCTCTCACCCGCACCAACGTCGCCGATCTACCAGCAAATGAAATTCTGGTACGCGTATCCGAAGAACCAATGCAGGCACAGGATGATGTTCTGCTCCGAGCGGCTGCGGAAAGTACGCAGCCGCAGGACGAGGGGCAACTGCTCAGGGCATCGGTGAAAGGCGAATAGATATGATGCAGGAGTCGGAACCGGGCAGACGGATCGTGAGTAAGCGGGAGTATGTCAAGGCGCAGGCAAGGCGAACTTTAGATTGGGGCTTTGTCGCCGCGGGTATCTTTGCCGCTATGTATTGGGGGAGGACTGGAGGAAAGTTTTGGTTTCATCATCAAGTCTCACTGGCAACCATATACGATTGGACTATGATGATGGCCTTCGTTGGCCTCGCCCTCGCCGGTGCAAGACAATGTGCTAAGAGCGCTCGCCTCGTAGACCCCGGCGTTCCTATTACTCGCGCCAGCGCCGCCCATCTACCCATGTCCGACAGCCTTGTTCGCGCATCGTCTGTACCCTTACAGGAACAAGAGGCCGTGTTACTGCGCGCGGCTGCGGGAGAAACGCAGCCGAGGGATGAGGAACAATTGCTGCGGGCGGCGGGAGGCGAACAGATATGAAACAGGAACCGAAAGCAAACAGGCGGATCGTAAGCCGAGGCGCGTATGCGAAGGCACAACTAAAACGATTGGGCCTGCTGTTGGGTGCAACCTGTTTGTTGTTCGCGCTCCCATTTAGCATTCAGGGTTACTGGAATGATTTTCTGCTCCACACTTTTTACTTGCGAAGCCATCATGTCAGCACGTTTCACCATACCATGATTGCACTGTCCAGCCTCTTGTTGATTCCTGTTAGTGTTGTTTTCTTCGGCGCGCTCATCCTGGGAATGATGAAACGCTCTGCCAGAATAAGTCACGTCACGCCCCTCACCCGCGCCAACACCGCCGATCTTCCCGCGCCGGACAGCCTGGTACGCGCGAGCCAGGAACCAGCCCAGGCACAGGAGGCTGTTTTGCTTCGGGCTGCGGTGAGAGATACACAGACGGAGACAGGGGAACAATTGTTGCGGGCGTCGGGAGGGCAGGCATGAAGCAGAAGCCGCAGGTGGACACGCGAATAGTGAGTAAGGGCGAGTACGTGAAGGCGCAAAGTAAGAAGGCGTGGGCAGTAACCCAAGCGGTGGGGGTAGTTCTTGGGGCCGTAACGGTACTTGGCTTTCTTATTCACTATCAAATCCTTGACAGCCGGGTGTTCGGCCCGATTGCTTACATCATCGCTTTTGCGGTCTTCTCGTTTGCAGGCCGTCAGGTTAGAATAATCCACGCCATTGAACCTGTTACCCCTCTCACTCGCGCCAACACAGGGTGTTTGCCCGCCCCCGATAGCCTGGTACGCGCATCGCAAGAGCCGACGCAGGTACAAAAGGACATACTGCTCCGTGCCGCCGTGGGAGATACACAGTCTAAAAATGAAGGGCATTTGTTTAGGGCGTCTGTGGGAGAGTAAGGCGGCAGAGAACGCCGCATGAAAGTGTTTCAGGAGGCCATGATGTTTAGCGTTCTTGTTTATTTTGCGCTGTTCGGCAGTATGTGTAGCCAACCCATAATAGATCAGCCTTCCAAACAGGAGGCTGGACATAAGAAGTACATCTCCCCGCTTCTCAGCGAGCGTGTTGATATGGGTGGCGCAACGTTGCCTTCCGTGGAGACAGCGTTGCGAACGTTTGCTCGCAACGCCAAAGTTCGCGTCCATGTGCAGTTCTTCGATAGAGAGTCGCCCGATCCTGAGCCGCAACCGATCAAGTTGACTCCGCGCGCCTCCACCATTGGACAGATGCTTGCGAACCTTAAGGCAGTGGTTCCTGGTTTGACTTGGACAGCAGATGATGACTGCATCATCGTTACAATTTTGCGGCCCGGCAACGCCGACCCTTTGACATTTCCTGTCACGGAGGAAGCAGAGAGAGACTTCACAGCCACACAACTTGTCGGCTGGCTAAATCGTCAAAACCCAGATTTTCCTATTTGCTTCATGTACGAATACAATTCCTTCGACATTAAGCAATCGTGCCAACTACATATTCTGCCAGGCCAAACACGACGTGAGGTGCTGAACGCGTTTGCCAGTCAAATGCAGTTGCAGTGGGAAATCGGGAATGCTCCCAATCCACTCGGAAGTTTCATCACCTTCGGACAGAAAATAGTTCAAAAAACGTCAAAGTGAGGACACGCTAACCTAACAGGCAAAGAGAGCCACAAGCCGGGTGTCTACGCCAAGCGAAGACAAACGGGCCACGAATAAAAAGAGGGCATCTGATGTGGAGAAGATTTACAGTTCGGGCGCGGCGCAGCGTGTTCTTTGCCCAAGAAGAGTCACAGAGGTTCGGTGAGAAGCATTGCTCCACAGAACACCTGCTGTTAGGCATTTTGCGGCAAGAGGATTGCAGGGCCGTAAACATATTGCATCGGGTGGGTATTTCCCTCGGACATATCCGCAGTGAAATAGAAGCCCAGACGCCGCGTGGAGATCGGCTTTTCGGACAAGACCTCGCACTCACGCCTTCTGCAAAGAGTGCGATCAATTTGGCGGTTGAGGAAGCAGATAGCCTGAACACTGGCTATGTCGGCACAGAACATCTGTTGCTTGGATTACTCCGTGAGAGTGACGGGCTTGCAGGCCGTGTGCTGTTGAAGGCGGGCGCGAAGTTGGGGATCGTTCGTGATGAAGTCAAGAAGTCGCAGTGTGACGACACTGACGCAACAGGCCAGCCCAATCCAAGTTAAAGCAAATAACATGAAGTAGGCAGGGATGTCCTGCCCTACACGGCGACTTTGTTCCCGTTCTGCCGCCGCGCAAAGGCGAGTACAACCCTTACAACGCGCTGCGCCGAAGGCTGTTGTGTGATTTGCCATCAACCCTTTTGCGTGGCGGCAGACGCAGCGTAGTTGCCCGCGCTGGCCTACCCTGTGTCCGCCCAGGCTGAACTAATTACGTTGTCAGGTGGCGTGAATGAGCGTTCTTAGGGCTTTCAGGTGGCTCGATGTGATAGTTTGGGGTGTCTTTGCACTCTTCTTGCAGAACTAATTCATAAATCATCCTTGCATGTGTGTAGCAGGCAGGGAGGGGCAGACAGACGGGGGGGGGGGAAGGATGCGAAGCATCTTTTAGAGTCTTAAAAGAGAATCTGTCCTTCCATTCTCTCCAGGGCTTATGGTTTCACTCTAATTCTGTGATGATCCCCAGGTTGTCCGCTTGCGCTTTGACAGAGGCACAAAGTCGATCTTTCCAGGCTTGTGCTTCGGCGTCTCGATGCGGCACGAAGCAAAATCCATCGTGTAACCACATGCACAAGGAAAATCCGTGGTCATCGTCTTTGTGCGCGACAGCCATTTCCACCACAGGCATCAACAGCAACAATTCATAACTTTGGGCACATAGCGCCATGACATTGCGGGATGTGTCAAAGCAAAAGGTTTTACCGCGCCGTACAACATTTTTGTAGCCCATCGGCACGAAACGACCGAACGCATCCGGCGCGCCCTTGTTCTTGCGAATTTGCGTCAGATGCCGTCTGCGTGCCACATAAAGCGATTTAATCAGGCTGTGTGCTTTGAAGCGGTCGTAGGATCGTTTATCACCCAGCAGTTCCAGCATTTTATTGTCGCCCGCCCCAAAAGCAAAGGCATACAACGCGTCTTTCATTTTCGGCTTGCACGTAACAGCAGACTCATTCATCCACTTGCATAACGACAGCCACACCGATTCACCCGATTCGAGGAATTGCGCCACGGCAGGCACATTCCAATCTTTTGCAATAATACAAAGTTGCGCTGCTTTAAGATCGCACCCGATCCAATCCTGAACAATGATTTCTCGGATGTCGCGTTGCAACGACGTAAGGCTGTCGTTGAGCGCGTAGATTCTTGCTGACCGTGGCGCGGGGCCATAAATGGGCATGGCTTGTTGGTCAATCCTGGTCAGTATGTTATGTTGGCGTTGAACATCAGGTTTTGCCAGCGCCAGTGTGCCACTGTCGAGCAACGCCCGCGCCTCTGGGATATGGCGTTTTATGGCGGTGTACCTGTTGGGCGCGCTGTTGTTTATCAAGTCGAGCAATGCTTGGGCCGGGTGCTGCCCCAATGCTTGCAGTTGGAGGATGGCTTCGTCTCGCAGATCATCGCGCTCTTTTTTCGCGTCGCGTGCTTGATACTGTGCCCCGCTCACCATCATCACGCGTTCGCAGCCAGTTGCGCGTATTTCGATTTCCAACAGCGCGCGTAGCGCTTCGTGCCAGTGTACGCGCGAAATGCTGCGACATTGCGTGAGCGTGTGAGAACCCAGATCGAAGTCTACCACGTCGCGCCGGAAAGCGTCTAAAAACTTGATTGCAGAGTATTTGCCCGTCAATCTTTTATGCTCTACGAGGGCTACGAGCGCCTGCGGAATCAGAATAGGCTTGCCTTTTTGCCCCGCGTTGAAGAGAAGGTAAGAGATCATGCGCCAATAAGATTTGTTGTTACCCAATCCGGGTAGAGTTTTTCCTAGTTCTTCCCGGAACTGCGGCGTAACGGCGTGACGGCTAAGATACATTTGATCCTCTAAAAAGCAAAGCCCCCGCTGACATTTGCATCATGTCAGCGGGGACAAGTCGTAGGGAATCAGTCTACGACCATCGTGACGCCAGATGCAATGGCGTGTTTTTTGTTTGGCGTGACACGGTTGATTATTCCGCCCGCCGAAAACTTGTGTCCGCGCGTCAGTTAAGCGCGGCGCTAATGTGGGGTGACTAGTCCCCACGCTCTTGTGCTTATCTTCGTGCCAGCGCGAGGGTTTACGCACAGGGAGGATGAAAATTCTTGCCCTGGCTTTTTGGGGCCAGGGCAAAGTGCATTTTGAATGCCTGCTACACAGGCAGAAGGCATAGTTCGTCTGCCTCTTCTCCCGTCAGCAGCCCCCTTTCGTGCGCCCATGCAATTTCGATTGAAGCGTGGGCGATCTTTTCTACAACGCATTGGGCATATAGTGGATCGGCCTTGTCATTCACCCATTCCAGGATTTCGGCCTTCCGCTCCTCCTGCGTTGTGAGCCGCAGGACTACAAAGTTGTTCTGGTCTTGTGCGCTGACCAAATAAAACAGGCTATCGCTGATAAATTCGTTCATCGAATTGTAATAATGCAGCCTCTTTGCTGTCTCGTGATTGCCAACGCCTAACGTGTGGGCGGCTGTGTTGGCGGCGGCAAAATCAGCAATAGGGTCGCCTGTCTCGAACCGCATCACTGTACCGTCTGGGCAGTCCAGTTCAACGGCCTTATAGGTCTCTGCACAGAATTCCTCGTAATCAACGTGCATGAAATACAGCATTGGTGCAGCGTCGTCTACGTAATCGGCAAATCTCTTGAGGCGCGACGCATATCCCCAATGGACAGGGCCACGCATGTCGAGGTTGTCGGCATTACACCGGACAAATCGCGTGATTTCGGCAACCAGTTGTGCTTTTTTGAGTTGCGAAATGTTGGTGTAATGCACTAGTTGAGATTTGCCGCTCAAACCGATGATACGCGGTATCTCACGGAGCGTTTTAAGCGGCAGCGTTCGCAAACGATCCAGGCAAGCAAACGCACGTTGTTGATTAGACATATTTAGTTTTCTCCTCACACTCAATTTTCTCAAACAGTTCCTAACTCGCGTACATGATCTTGTAAAGTGGGTGTCGGAGTTTACCGCCCGACAACCACATAAATCAGGGTGGGCAAGTTGGCCTGACACCACAATCATCTTGGCGTCGCGTCTCTCAACCCTAATCCTTCAGGCTCGGCCTTTTAGTTTGCAACTCCAGACCAAAATACTGATGTGGAGTTGCAAACTGTCTGATCTAAGCAGCGGCGTTATTACGGTTCTCGGTCGCAATCTCGAAACTATGGCGGAATTTGTCGCCCTCTTCGATCTTGGACAGTGTGGCCGTCAACTGCGCGTGGGTGGCCTCCGAGACGTATAGAAACGTTTCGCTGGCGACCACAACATCGTCATCGTTGAAATGGTGGGCGACGACTTTGCCGTCTGCCCATATTTCGAGCAAATCTATGCAACTGTAGAGCGCTCCACGCTTTCCAACGAATTCTCCGGGAATCGCGCTCATTTCGAGGCTACTGTAAAATAGAGGTTCCAACATTTCGCTGTTTGCGAAGTCTTCGGCAATCTTCTGCACGGTAGCATCATAGTTACGCCGGAGACGCTTTTCGCTGTCGCGCGTCACGATGACCCCATCTAATCCTGCCTGACGTGCCAAAGTCTCGATGTTGTTAGAGCAACCACCAATACAAATTGTCAATGCGTTCATTCGTCCGTACTCCTCATGTGTATATTTGTCGGCGTTTATCTTTCGCCGCTTACATCTTCGGGGTTTTGGCAAGTGCGGGTCATCGAAAAAATACCTGAAATTTTGCTAAATCTCCGGCGATCATGGAACAACATAAGATTCAGACAAATTTTTGTCCCGACTTTTGGAGTGTTGAGGCGGAGAAACGCTTGCGGGGCGCATGTGGTTAATCCCGTGCGATCTTGTACGCTTATTCTCGTTCTACAAATTCTCGTCGCGCTGTGCAGCGTAGCGCGCGGCTGTGGGGAGTCGCAGCGGCATTGCGGGAAGTCATGGGTTCTCCTCTGCCACCTTCCGGGCGGGACAAACAGGAGCGCGAGATCACGGCTGCGCGAGAGAGGTTGGGCGAGGTGGCTTTTGCTGCGGCGTGGGCAGAGGGGCAGTCCATGACAATGGAGCAGGCGATTGAGTACGCTCTGGAAGGGAAGGTGTAAGCGGCAATTGCTCGGAGAAGAACACGGAGCAATGCGAGTCAGTTAGTGTACAGTACCCTGTTTTTTGTGTGTGGGAACCTCCAACTTTCAGGCTGCGAGCCGAACGGATATTCCGTCAGTATCACGCCCTGCGCGACGATGCGCTCGAACAGGGACTTGTTGGCGTGCGGGTAATCTACATCCAGGCCGCAGCCGACGATGGCGACCGTTGGCCCGCCGCCGTCCAGGGCGCCCTGATGGGCCGCCGCGTCAATCCCGACCGCGCCGCCGCTGATGACGGTGAGGCCGTGGCCCGCCAGTTCGCGCGCCAGCTTGTGCGCGACCGCGCGGCCATAGGGCGTAGCGCGTCGAGACCCGACGATGCCCACGCCCAGCCCCTCCAAAATGCTCAACTGCCCGCGCGCAAACAAGATCGGCGGCGACGCGTGAATATCGCGCAGGATACGCGGGTAAGCGGGGTGCGCCTGCCAGAGCAGGGTAATATCCGGGCGCTCGAGCCATGCTTCCTGGTGCGGGGTGGGGGCGAAAGCCGCATCGCGCAGCCGGGCAAGCGGCGGCGGCGGGCAGCCCGCCTGCTCCAACGCGGCATCGGACGCGCCCAGAATGGCAAGTGGATCGCCGTCGAAATGCTCCAGAAGCAGGGCCGCAAGGCGAGGCGAAAACTGTATATTCGCAAGATGCAGCCATGCTCGCCGCGCGTCCGCAGCCATGCCGGAGGCGAGCCTGGAGGGCGCGGTCGCCGGCGTAAACGGTTCCGGTGATAGTTCCTGCATATCAAGGCCAGAGTGAAAAGATGACGCTGAGGTTGGGGGCGAAGGGTCGTGCATACGGGTGCTTTCGATATCGGCGACCAGGAAGAAATAACAAAGAAATAACAAGGGTAACTATTCAGGCGCGGCGACCAGGCCGTGAACGCCGCGTCTGCAGGTCGTTCCGCCGACCGTCCTGCAGAAGAAAAAGTCCGTTTGATCAGGCATTTCCGTCCGCCGGACGGTCGGCGAAACCTCACAGACCCGTACTTTAGTGCGGGTCTGCTCTCAGCCCAACGAGCAGTAACAACACTGCCGCCCGGTTTGTATGCAGCAAAAACCGGGCGGCAGCGCTGAAGAACCGAGAAACCGGGGCGTTTATTCCCCGCTCTTGCCGCCTCCGCCGCCCACGCCGGGACGTCCGCCGCCTGCCGCAGGCCCGCCGCCGCGCCGGATGGTGTCGTCCACGGTAAAGCCCCACGAGCGCGTAGCCGTGTTGCCCATCCAGTCCTTGACCGTGATGGTAACGATGTGATGTCCGTCGCCCAGGGCCGTGGTGCGGCCCACTTCATTCGCGGCGCGGGGCAGGATGGTATATGTCACCTCGCTCGAAACGTCGTCGAAGAGAAACCCGTTTTTGCCTACGCCCAGTATGCGCTGGCGCGGGATCTGGTTATCGTCGATCTGCATGGAAAGGGTATCAAGATTCAGGCCCGATCCCTCGTCCACGACACGCGCCCGGAAGGTGAACGGCGGCTGCCCGTTGATGTAATCACCCTGCGTGGGCCGTATGGGAGTAACGACGGGCGGGGTCACGTCTTCGGCGTCGTGCCGAAAGGCCGTCAGCGTACCGTCATCGGAAAGCGCGTACAGCGTGTCGCCCGATGTGACGGGAGATGCGGAAATCCCGGCGCGGTAGGGCAGGTTCGAGGATTCGGTGGCGCTGGGCCGAACCTGATAGTTCCATTTCAGGGCGCCCGTGGCGCGGTCAAAGGCCGACAGGCCGCCGCCCTGCGAGGCGATCACAACCAGATCATCGGCGATGACCGGCTGCGCGACCACATTGTAATCCACCTGCGGCGCTATTTTCCACCCCGATACAGGGCGGCCTCCACCCTGGCCCTTGATCGCGTACACGGCCCGATCCGAAGTGACGACATACGCCGTGCCGTCGCTGTCCACGGCGGGCGGCGCGACGATGTTGCGCGGCGTGGCCTGCGCCCAGCGCATCACGCCGCTGCTTGCGCGATACGCCTGCAATGCCGATCCCGCCGCCACATACAGCGTTTCACCGGACGGTACGGCAATCGCGCCGCGCGTTTCGCCTTCGATGCGCGTCTGCCAGCGCTGGTTGCCGGTCAGCGCGTCAATGGCGTGCAATGTCTGGTTGGCCGTGATTACGTACAGCATCCCATTAGCGGTCGTCATGTTGCCCGCGATGTCGGTCTGCAGGTTCAGGCCGCTGCGGAACGTGGCGTTCGTGGGTTCGCCCGTCGCCACATTGAGCGCGTACACGCGCCCGCCGCCGCCGCCGAAGTAGACCGCGTCGCCCACGACGACAGGCGAGGTCACAGCGCCGGTGGGAACCACAAGGCTGGGATACTTGAGCTTGCCGGTCGTGGCGTCCAGGGCGCTCAGACCCTCGCTGGTGCTAAGGAACACGACGCCGTTGCTGTACGCGGGCGCATACAATACGGCGCGGGGCAGGCTGCCGCTGGCGGGATAGCGCCACTTTTGCGCGCCGCTCGTCAGGTCTACGGCGTACACGATGCCGCCGCTGGCAAAATAGGCCGTGTCCTGCGACACGATGGGCGCGGCGGTGTTGCCGGCAAAGGCCGCGCCGGTGTACTTCCACTCCACGGCCAGCGGCGCGTCAATGCGGCTCGCGGCGCGCGGCGCGGGCTGGGCGGCGTCCTGCGCGAACGCGCCGTGCAGCCCGATTACGCTAAGCGCGCCCGATCCGCACAGCAGAAGTCCGGCAATGCCGATGCGGCGCGTCTGTGTGGCGCGTGTACGCAGTCCGGTCCGCCGTGACAAGCGATGATGCAGCATAGTTTAAAGTCCCCTCATGGATGCGTGTAACCAAAAGATGAGTATAATCAAAAGATGGGTGTAACCAAAAAGTTGAGAACGATACGTTCTAACAGCTTCAAACAAGTTCAAACAAAAGTCAGAATCCGAATACAGTCGCCTGCAAGTGGATGAAAAGCCGTAGTGCGATAGTTCCTGCGACGCGAATAGAAGCGCATCGGTTAGACGACCAGACACCTGCCGAGTTACATCTCAGGCCGCGCCGATGCCGAAACGGGTAGGGGAGCAAAGTTCCTGCGGGGCGTATGTCGCAGCCATCCCATGTATATTATAGTAGACGGGAAACACACTGTCAAGCGTTCAGGCAGATAGGCGCGAAAATACCGGGATAAAGGCGGCAACAGAGCGGTATAAGGGCCGGAAACGAGTGGCAAAAAAGAAGCCGCCCCGTCTGCAAGGACGGGCGCGGCGTTTTCGTGTGAGCGACAAAGGCGTGTACCCCGCCGCTCGCAGGCTGAATTGTAATCTATGGCGAATGCCAGAGTGGCTGCTGACCGGAGCGCGAGCGCGCTAAAGCCAGGATTTGCTGTCGAAATACGCGACTGCCATCAGGAAGAGCGGTATCAACACGGACATCGTCTTGCCCCTTTCCGTACCATCAAGAGTGTGGATTGGTGCTGGAAGGACGGCGCGATTGCGCGCGATGTTCCCCCTATGTTGAAAACACCGGGTTTCCAAAAACATCGGTCGCCTTATACTCCGTCCGCCATCTGCTTTTGTCTTAAGATGTCATGCGTAATTAGGGTAAACTCGGCTTATGATCACAGTAGCCAAGCTGCGGCGCAAGCCGCGTCACTTTCAAGCGTTGACGGGCTTGTCCGTAGCGGAGTTCGACACGCTCCTGTCGCATGTCACTCCCGTCTATGAAGCCGCCGAGAGTTCCCGGCGTACCCGTGCAAGTCGGGTGCGTCAGGCCGGAGCCGGTCGCAAGTTTCGCCTAGCCTTGCCCGAACGCCTGCTGCTAGGGCTGATGTACCTGCGCTTGTATGTACGCCAGAGCTTGCTGGGCTACCTCTTTGACCTGGACGAAAGCAACATCAGCCGCGAACTGCACGAACGGCTGCTGCCGATCCTGCTTGATGTGCTGCCCACGCCCCTGCGCGACGCCCCCCTGCGGCACATAGCAAGCGAGCAAGGACACGCCGGAGCGAGTGCGAGCGATGCGCCTGCGCCCTCGGACACGGCCGACGTGAGCAAGCCGCGCAAGCGCATCGGCACACTCGACGAACTGTTTGCGGCCTATCCTGAGATTGAAGAGGTTCTTCTGGACGCCACCGAGCAGTCCGTGCGGCAGCCGACCGACAAACTCAAGCGTAAGCAGGCGTACAGCGGCAAGCAGCAAGACCACACGCTCAAGACGCAGATTGTAGCGACGCGCAAGCAGATCCTGCATGTGTTCGGCGGTTTGCCCGGCTGCCTGAGCGACATGCTCCTGCTGCGCGCATCAGGCGTGGTGTATCGTGTGCCGCCTGGGTGCAAGGTGCGCCTGGACAAAGGCTATGAAGGTACAGACGCGGCATACCCTGCTCAGGATGTCCAACAGCCGATCAAGAAGCCGCGCAAGCAGACCCAGAATGTACTGGAGCGCGCCTACAACTACATGCTGTCTACGCAGCGCATCTACGTAGAGCATCATTTCGCCCGCCTCAAACGGTGGGACTGCATGGCGCAAGTATGGCGCGGCCATGACCGTGACCACGAGGACATGTTCTGTGTCGTCGCGGGCTTGCTCAACTTTCGCCAGAGTGGCTGTATGGAACTCACGGCCTAGAGCAGAGACTACAAGAACAGACCGCGTCTGTGCCGCAGACGCAGGCGACCGTCAAAAACAGCTTGGTGGCTGTACCGGCGAAGCCACGCAGCTAATTACGCAATCTATCTTTAGTTAGCCGTAAGCTTTAATGTGTTCGCGCCCAGGATGTGATGGGTGCTGCGATCCTGCACGAATACGACGGCTTCCCGGTCACCGCCTGTCCCGGTATCCAGGTGCGCGAGCGCGCTGAACGTGTCCTGGCCCGTCGTGCCGCCCAGACTACGCAGTGAGCGCACGACCGATACATGGGTCAGGGTACGCCCCGCGTTTTCGCCCCGCGTGACGCGGCTGCTCATGCCGTCCTGCGTAATGGCGAGCATCACGTCCGCGCCGCCCGCGCTTTGTGATTGGGACAGCCCGCGCACCGTGACGCGCGCCTCGCCCGGGCTGCCTGCCGTGGGCGTGATCTGCACAATGGCTTTGGGCAGGCGGGCGGCGCGAGCAATATCTTGCTCCAGATTCTGGCGCTCGCTGCCTACCAGTTCCGCCTGCCCGTCCACGACGGCCTGCGGCGTGTATACGCCGTCAAGATGGAACGCGCGCCCGTAGGTCTGCTGCCGCGCCGTGTACGCCTTGGAGGAAAAAGGATCGTTCCAGCCGATGTAGTTCCAATAGTCCACATGCTCGCTCAGAACGATGATGCGCGCGCCCGCGACGGGCTGCGTGTGTTTCAGGTCGGCAAGTACGCGGTCGGCGGACGGGCAGCTTGAGCAGCCCTCGGACGTGAACAGTTCCACAACAACGGGCGTGCCGCCGGTTTGCGCGGACGTGGGCTGCGCGTCCCTGTGCAGCGGGGCGGGCATCGAAAACAGGGCATGGGAACTGACTGCAACGGCGGTCGTAAGCAGCGCGGTCAGTGCGCCGCCCCTCATCAAACGCGTATATGTCGGCATGATCGTATCTTCTCCTGAATACTCACTCTTGCGGTGCGCGAGACCGTCTTGATCTCGCTTTCTTGATCTCGCTTGGGAGCGTCCTTCGCGGGCGCTCCCATTTTCATCAACCTGTGAGCGTCAGGAAAAGTTCAACGCGATTCGGGAAACGCGCTCCAAAGCGAACCACGCCGCGAATACAAAAGCCGACACGCCGCGCACCCGAACTAGCCGATGTGAAACAGGACGCCGATGGCATACGTGACGCCTCCCGTCAAAAAGCCGATGCCCGTCATTTCCAGGCCGCTTGCCCACCACGACCGGGCCGTAATCAGGCTTTTGGCCGCGCCCACGGCAAAGTGCGCCAATAGCCCGATGATGGCCGAGGCGATCAGGGCCGGAATGCCCCGCGTAAAGAAGAACGGCAGCACGGGCAGCATCCCGCCGATCCCCGTGGAAACGGCGGCGAAGAACGCGCCTTTGAGCGGGTTGGGGAAGTGCTGCTCGCTCAAGCCCAGTTCCTCCTGCGCCATTGTTTTGAGGAATTGATCGGGCTGCTGCGCGATGCGGTCGGCCATCATCTGCGCCTCGACCTCGGAAAACCCTTTCAGTTGGTAGAGCAGGCTGAGTTCTTCCTTTTCATGGTCGGGTGACTGCTCGATCTCCTCGCGCTCGCGGGCAATTTCCGCCTGATACACCTCGCGCTCGGACTTTGCGGCCATAAACGCGCTCGCGCCCATCGAAAGGGCCGAGGCCAGCATGGCGATCAGGCCCGCCGTCAGCACCACCTTGCCATTCGCTATCGGGTCTGCCGCGCCGGCGGACGAGGACGCGTTAAGATGCGTGGCGGTCGCGCCCGCCATGCCGCTGACCACGCCGAAGACCGCGCCCAAGCCATCGTTCAGGCCATAGATCGCGTCGCCGATCCAGCTTCCCGTGCTGCGATGCCACTTTTCGCCCTTGAGCATGGCCTCTAATCGGCCTTTCGGCTCGACCGGGTTTTTCAGGGCGTCCAGCAGGCCCGCGTGTTCTTTTTCCTCGTCCTCGATACGCACAAACAGGTCGTGCGAAACCGTGTCTGCGGCCAGAACCTGCGCGTAGTTGTTGAACTGCGCGATGTTGCGGTCTTCTTCGGCCTCGATGCGCCGCAGCATGGCGTCCGTGCCGAGGGTGCGTACCAGCAGGCGCTGTTTGGAAGTGGGGGCCATGCTGTCCTTCGGCGGAATGCCGCCCAGGGCAAGAATGCGGTCGGCGAACTCGCGGGCATGACCCTCTTCGGACGCGGCCAGTTTGCCAAAGATGTCGCGGCGCCGCTCGTCGTCCTGATGCTCGCTGAGCAGCCGATACATCTGCGCCGCCTCGACCTCGCGCGCGTGCGCCGCTTTCAATGCGCCGATCACCTTTGTATTATCCACTCGTGTATTATTCACTCGCTGCCTGACCCTTGTACTGCAAAATTCACCGCAGATTCGTGCGCTGCCGATTTGTTGTATACGTATCTTGCCTGCCGCGACTGCCGCCTGCTTACAGCCGCCTACCTAAAGTATACGTTCCCGTATCGCCAACGTCAACACCAACTTGGCGACCAGCAGGCATTCCGCCGACATTTATGATAGGGATGCGTCCGAGCGAGCAAGCGCGGGCATTGCGGTTTGCAAAACAATCTTGTTGGGAAAGAGACCCCGCCCGTAAAGCGCCGGGGCAAATCAGCCGATATTGGAGGCTAATTTAGAACCTTACTGGAAAGTTCTGCACGGGAACATTATCAGGGGCGACTTGAACGCAGCGGGAGCCGGCGATGACCATTTCAGTACAAGCAAGTCCAATACAAGAAGAACCGGCATACGAGATGACTCGGAAGTCCGTACAGAGAGCGCCTCGGAAGACGCCCGGAAAAACGTCGCTGTTGTCTTTGTGCGTGGCAACGGCCTGCTGTTGTTTCGTGTGCCTGCTGGCCCGACCGACAAACTCGCAGGGCGCAGGCGCGGCGGTACAGGCGGACGAGAGCGCCAAGATCGCGGGCGAGCCTGTACAGCCTATTCCTGTCCAGACGACGGGCGGCACGCCCCTTGTCGCGCTGGGCAGGAGATTGTTTGAGGACACGCGACTTTCCCATGACAACACGATTTCCTGTGCCAGCTGCCACGGACTGGACAAGGGCGGCACGGATCAGCGCGCCCATTCCGTCGGCATTCATCAGGCGCTGGGCGGCGTCAATGCGCCCAGCGTGTTCAACAGCGGCCTGAATTTCAAGCAGTTCTGGAACGGACGCGCCGAGACACTGGAAGACCAGGTGGAGGGGCCGACACAGCACCCGAAAGAGATGGGGTCTGCGTGGCCCGAAATCCTGCAAAAAGTCGGCGCGGATGCCCGTTATCAGACCGACTTTCGCGCCCTGTTTGCGGATGGCGTACAGCGCGAAAATATCAAGAGCGCGATTGCGGCCTTCGAACGCGCGCTGACCACGCCCAACGCGCCCTTTGACCGCTATCTGCGCGGCGACAGCGAGGCCATAAACGCGGCTGCGAAACAAGGGTATAAACTGTTCAAGGACTACGGCTGCGCGTCGTGTCATCAGGGCGTGAATGTGGGCGGCAACATGTTCGCCCGCTTTGGCGTCATGGCGGATTACTTTGCCTATCGCGGCAATGTTACCGAGGGCGATTACGGACGCTGGAGCGTGACGCATCGGGAGCAGGATCGTTACGTTTTTCGCGTCCCCAGCCTGCGCAATGTCGCGCTTACATACCCCTATCTGCACGACGGAACCGCGCCTACGCTCGACGCCGCGATCCAGATGATGGGAACGTATCAGCTTGGACGTTATATCGAACCTGGCGACGCAGCGAAGCTGGCGGAGTTTTTGAGAACGCTGACGGGAGAGCTAAACGTCAGTGTACAGGGAGCGGCCCAATGAAACGCAGCGCGAACTTTAATCGCAAAACGCATGGGGCGCAAAACGGAGTTCAGAATGCGTCCGCCGCGCGTCCGCCGTTCTCTGCCCGCCGCGCGATCCTGCCGCTCATCGCCGGGGTCACAATTGCCGTCCTCCTGGCCTCCCTGTACTCCAACTCGCAGGTGGCGCACATCGAGACTCATGCGCGGCTGGCAGCCGACCTGCAGCAGATCAAGCAGGCGGACGCCGTTCTCACGCAGCAGATATTCGAGTCGCGCTTCGCCCTCCTGTCCAACTATGATCCCATCGTGAACACACTGGCGCAGATGCAGCGGCAGCAGGGCGCGATCAGCGCCGACCTGAAAACCCTGTACGGCAAGACGCATCCTGAGATCGCCGGACGGGCGGACGCTTACATGCAGACGCTGGCGCAAAAGGCCGCCTGTGTCGAAGAGTTCAAGTCCGCGAATGCCATACTCAAAAACTCGCTGAACTACCTGCCCCTGGCCGCGTCGCAGTTTGTCGCCCGCGTCCATGACAACGCCGCGCTGAGTGGGGACGCCCAGGCCCTGCTGCGCGAAACCCTGATCTACAACCTGAACAGCCGCGATGACACCCGTTCCGAAGTGCAGCGGCTGGGGCAGGCCCTGAGCCGGCGGCGCGCAGGTCTGGACAAGACCACGCAAATGGAACTGGATGTGGTAGAGGCGCATGTCCGCGTTGTGATGGAGCAAAAGGCTGCAACCGATGCCCTGCTGGGTCAGCTTGTCACACTGCCCTCGTCAGCGCGAAGTGATGCGCTGGCGCAGGCCTACGGGGCCGAGTATCAGGCCGCGATGCGCCGCGCCAACCTGTACCGGCTGTACCTTGCGGCAGCCTGCGCCGGATTGATCTTGTATGCCGGGCGCATGATGTGGAAACTGAAGCGCAGCGCGTTCGCCGTACAGAGCGCGAACGCCACTCTGGAGGAGCGCGTTGCAGAGCGTACAAACGCGCTGTCGGCTGCCAGCCGGGACACGCAGAACATGCTGCTTCGACTGCGCGAATTGATCCGGGAGGTGGCTGCTTCTGCGGATGTGGCGGGCGCGGCGGGCGCGCAGTTCTCGCAGACCACTGCTGAGGCCGACCGGGCAACGGGTGAAATCGTCACGGCGATCACGCATGTAGCCCAATCCGCCGCGCGCTCGTTCGAGGTGGGTGATGCCATGACCGCAAACTGTCGCCGACAGGAGCAGACGGTGGGCGAGGCTGCAAATGCCGCGAACCAGCTTGAACAGGCCGTCCAGGAGGTGCAAAGCGGCGCTCAATTGCAGCGACGCGCCATCAGTCAGGCCGACAAAGGAATGCAGCAGACGGTCGTGGCCGTGGAAAATGTGGTTCACTCGTCGCAGCATGTCGCCACCACCGCGCAGCAGGCGGCAACCGTGGCCCATGCGGGCGGCGAGGCGGTGCGGCAGACCGTGGGCAGCATGGCGCGTATCAGGGAGCAGGTGACGGCCTCGTCCCTCAAAGTGAAAGAACTTGGCGACAAGGGGCAGAAGATCGGCGACATCGTGCAGACCATCAACCAGATCGCCGAACAGACCAATCTGCTGGCGCTGAACGCGGCCATCGAGGCGGCACGGGCCGGGGAGCATGGCCGGGGCTTTGCGGTTGTGGCGGGCGAGGTGCGCAAACTGGCCGAACGCTCGTCCGTGGCGACCAAAGAGATCGGAAGCCTGATCCACTGGGTGCGCACGGATGTGGCCGAAGCAGTCGCGGCGATGGAGAAGAGCTATCAGGAAGTAGCGGCGGGGGCCGCGCGCAGCGAGGAAGCGGGGCAAGCCCTGAGCGAGATATTAGCGGCGGCGCAGTCGGTCGCGGTCGAAGCGGGCCTGGTCACAACGACCATGCAGGAGATGTCGCAGGGTGTGCGGGCCGTGCAGACTTCCTTCGGCGAGGTACGCCAGATTACCGAAAAGAACGACAAGGCGATGCTGGACATGATGCAGGGCGCGGACAGAGTGACGGGAGCGGTTATGGCCTCGTCGTCTATCGGGGCGGAACTGGCGCTAAACGCGCAGGCGATGCACGGCGCGGCGGGCGAAGTATCGGGCAGCGCGCAAAGCATTTCTGCCAGCGTTCAGCAGCAGGCGGGCAGCGTATCGCGCAGTCGCTATGCCGCCGACGAACTGAACGCCACCGTAAGCCGCCTGCGCGACATTCTCGCCCGCTTCGAGGCTGGTGAGGACAGCACAGAAGTCACTCCCATGTCGCTTGTACAGGCATCCGCGTCTGCAAATATTGCAGCAAAGCGACAGGGCGACGCCAACGGGCTACGCAAAGCCGCATAGAGGCGCTTGCAGCAAACTCATGCTGCGCCTACTGTTGACGCAAAGCGGCTAACTCGGCGCGCAGACGGGCTATCTCGGCTTCGGCTTCGGTTCGCGCCTGCGCTTCTTGTTCGGCGCGCTGAGTTTGCTGGTCTGCCCGCTGGGCCTCCTGTTCGGCGCGCTGAGTTTGCCGGTCGGCGCGTGATGTTTCTCGTTCAGCCTGCTGCCTTGTCTCCTGTGGGGACAAGAGAGAAACGCCATATATGGGATCAAACAGGCGCAGCGTTCTGCCTTCCTGCACCAGATCTAGCCCTAACTGCTCGCTGTGCATCCCTCCGTCAACCAGAGGTATAGCTTGATACTGCCCGTCAACCAGGCGCAATCCTTGCAGACGCGGGCGCAGATAGTCGCCGGTCGGGTCGAACTGAAAGTATTCCGGCACACGCAGGACGGCCTCGTACAAAGGGCGTTTAGTGCGGGTGTCCTCGCGCTTTGTCTTCTTCGAGGTCACTTCAAAGACCACAGCAGGCGTAATGCCGCCTTCCAGCCACAGCATATACGTATCGCGTGGGTGGTTCGGCACACCGAAGACAACATAGCCATCGGGCGACACCACGGCACGGGGGTTGCCCTGCTCGTAGTAAAGGAAATTGTTGCCCGACACGTACACATCGGGCGCGTTTCGGAAATGCGATGCGAGCGCGAAAATGAGATAATTCATCTGCTCTCGATGAAGGTCGGTTTCTGCCATTGGTTTGCCGTCACCTGTCGGGTAAAAGTCTTCGTCTTGTTCGGGCGCGAGTGTGGTTGTCATAAATTCTCCTCGATGCGTCTTCTTCGGGAAGTCTGCCTGCACATCAGCGTGGCTGCATTAACTCCGGATCAAACAAGGCTTATCAGCGTACTTTCTCCAGTTTGGCATACGCGAGCAGCAGCTTCTTGACGCCGACACTGCCTGCGAAAGTGATCTCCAACTGTATATTCGCATCTTCGCCGCTCACGTTCATGATGATGCCCACGCCGAACGTGGCGTGTTTTACTTTTTGCCCGACCTTGTAGCCGCCTGCCTCAGACCGCTTCTGCTCCTCGCGGGGCGAGATCGCGCCATCGTCCCACAGCTTTTTAGGCTTGCTCTGCGGGCTGTTTCCTGCGGACTGTGGGCTGTACTCCTCGTCCGGGTCGTAACTGGAAACAACCGGGCCGCGCCTGCCCCGGTTTTCTTTGAACAACTCGGCGGGTATTTCTTTGAGGAAGCGGGACGGCGGATTATACGAGATGTTGCCGAACACGCTGCGCCGGTTCGCGAAACTCAGAAATACCTCCTGCTTGGCCCGCGTGATGCCCACGTAACACAAGCGCCGTTCCTCTTCCAGTTCCTTGTCGGACTCCATCGAGCGGGCATGGGGAAACACGGCCTCCTCCATGCCCACCAAAAACACGGTCTCAAACTCCAGGCCTTTGGCGGCGTGCAGGGTCATCAGAGTGACGGCGTCGGCATTGGCGTCCAGGCTGTCAATGTCGGACACGAGCGACACCTGCTCCAAAAACGCGCCCAGCGTAGGCGTTTCCGTCTCGGCCTCAAACTGGCGCACGGCGGTCAGCAGTTCGCCCAGGTTTTCCAGGCGCGATTGTGCGTCCAGGGTATTTTCTTCTTCCAGGCTGCGCTGATAACCGGTGCGATCCAGAACGCGCTGCACCATTTCCGAGACCGTCGCGTGTTCGCGCTCGGCCTGAAACCCGGCGATCAGGCTGGCAAACTCGGCCAGCTTGGTTCGCGCCCTGGCCCCGACCGCGCTCACGTTGCCGATGTTTTGTACGACCGTCCACAGATTGCGCCCGCTATTGAGCATCTCCTCTTCGATGGCGTTGAACGTGCTTTGCCCGATGCCGCGCGCAGGCACGTTGATGATACGGCGCAGGCCCACGCTGTCCATGGGGTTCTGGATGATCCGCAGGTACGCCATGATGTCCTTGATTTCTTTGCGCTCGTAGAACCGGACGCCGCCGATGAGTTTATGCGGAATGTACCAGTTGCGGAACATCTCCTCGACGATGCGCGACTGCGCGTTCGTGCGGTATAAAACGGCGTAATTGCTCCACTTCTGCCCGCCTTCTTTAACCGCCGCGCGCACCCGCTGCGCGATCCACGACGCTTCTTCCTGCTCATTTTCGGCCTCGTGCAGGTTGAGCGGTACGCCCTCCTCGTTCTCCGTCCACAGCTTCTTGTCTTTGCGGCCCTTGTTGTTGCGGACGACGCCGTATGCGGCCTCTAAAATCGTTTTTGTGGAACGGTAATTCTGTTCCAGCTTCAGAACCGTGGCTTCCGGGTAGTCGTGTTCAAACTGAAGGATCAGGCGCACGTCCGCGCCGCGCCACCCGTACACGGAGTTATGTACCAGGACGCCGTTCGCCACATACGTGTGGGCGCGGTCTGCTTCGATGTCGTATACCGGCCCGTCATACGCGTACCGCTTCACAGCGTCTACCGCCACTTCCGCCAGCTTGCCCTCCTGCTCCACAAGCACGCGCATTCCAGGGTGCAGATGCGACAGCGGCTGAAACGCATACGATTCGCCGCTGACCCTGGCGCGGTACGCGATGTCCAGGCCGCCGATGTCGGCGATCTCCTTGGCGAACGTGACGGCCTCGCGATAGCTGCTGCGGCACGTCTCCAAACGCTGCCCGCTCTGCTTGGATGCCCGAATACTGTAACCCTCGGCCCTTAGCAGATCGGCGACGGCGGCATTGTTGGAACACCATTGTATGCGATGCTCGCCGACGCGCTGACTGCGCGACACGCGGTAGCCGCCGAACATGGTCAGGCTCAGGGTCTGCCGCCGTCCGCCGTTCTGCGGGCGGTAGTGCGGGTAGCAGGCATCCATGTCCAGATCATGCAGCAGGCGATACGCGGAAGTTTCGGTATCGAGGGAGGCATATAAGCGATCAATCCACTCCTGCCCGCCCATCACGTTACCACGGCCTATGGAATGGAACACCATCATGGGCAGGCCATATTTGGCCGCGTAGAACTCCTCCCAATAGCGGGCCTCGCCGAAGGTATCCGCCACGCCCAGTATCCACATTTTATCGGCGTGTTCCTGCATGGAACGGACGATGAACCCGAGTTGATCATGCGAGACGCCGCCTTTCCAGCCGCGCCGCGCGCTTTTGGTCATGCCGACGCGATAGCCCATACCGGCGCGGTACATCAGATAGATGTAAAATTTGTCCTCCATCGGGGCCAAACGCGTCAGCACGATATGATGCGGCGTCCCTCGCAGTGTCGTATCCCCGGCCTGAACTGAGATCATATTGCCCTGGAAACGCGATTTATGCACGAAACTGACGACAGCCGGAATCGTGTCCGCTCCTCCCCCCGTTCCCATCACTATGTCCCCGGCCTGCACGTCTTCAATGCGCTTTGCGCCGTCCGGCGTTTTAATCAGAGTATCGGGAGGAAGGCACTGGTCATCGTCGCCCACGACACATAGGTTGCGAAATCGGGCGGCGAGGTGCTTGAGCAGCATGTATTGAACATGGTTCACGTCCTGGTACTCGTCTACCATGATGTAGCGGTAGCGATTTTGCAGGCGTTCCAGCACTTCGGGCCGCTCTTGGAGTAGATGCACGGCCTCGGTCAGCAGGTCATCAAAGTCCAGGGCGTTGTTGTCACGCAGTTTCTGGTGGTAGACCGGGTACACTTTGCCCGCGATGTCGTCTATGAAGCCCATGAAATGCTTGTGCCAGTCCGCAGGGCCGACGAGTTTTTCTTTGGCCGCGCTGATACGCGACAGCAGGGCGCGGGGCGCAAACTTCTTCTCGTCAATGTTAAGCTGCCGCATCGCCTCTTTCATCAGCGTCATTTGATCGGCGTCGTCGTACACGACAAAGTCACGATCAATGCCGATTTTTTCGCCGGACTCGCGCAGCAGGCGAGCGCACAGGGCATGAAATGTGCCGACCCACAGATGCTTGCCGACGTTTTCGCCGACCAGTTTGCCGATGCGGTCTTTCATCTCCTGCGCGGCCTTGTTGGTAAAGGTGACGGCCAGAATGTTGCGCGGCGACACGTCGCGCTCGGCGACCAGAAAGGCGACGCGATGCGTCAGTACGCGCGTTTTGCCCGACCCCGCGCCCGCAAACAGCAGCAGGGGGCCGTCGCTGTGCAGCACGGCCTTTTGCTGCACGGGGTTCAGGCCGCGCAGCAGGACATGATCGGCGTAGTTCGCCGCGTTCACCTCGCGGGCAGCCTCGGCCTGCGCGAGTGGCGGACGCACAGCAAACACAGCGTCAGACGCGGAACCGTGCGCGCCCTCGTCGGGCGGCGCGTCGGCATCGGTCGGGAACGGGGCGGCTTCGGGCATGTCGGACATGGAATGTGGTTTCTCCTCTGCCTTTATTATACTTGACCGGCGTTGTATTTCGCGGGCGACCGCCATTGCCTGCAATTTCGCGTGTGCGTCTCCTATCCTGCCAAACTTCTCCTGCCAAACCTCATTTGCAGACTGTTCGCAGGGTTTTGCCCCCTTTGTGGCGAACGACGTACCGACACATCATAACAACAATCTACGGAACCACCTGCCATTGAGGAAACCAACCCAGCCATGTTATTATTGACCCCTCGTTCATGTCGAAGACTGCGCCCCGGCAGTATGCGTCCTGCCGCTCTGTTACTCCTGACTGTGGCGCTATGCCAATCTGCGCTTGCCCAGAGGGGAACGCGCGGCGGGCAGGGGGCGAACGCGCAGATGCCCGCCGCGTCCGCCGTCGCTTCTCCCGCCGCGTCCGCCATGTCGCCGGTTAATCCGGTGGACTTGAGCCAGACGATGGTGACGCATCACCAGATCACGCTCAATGGCAGTCCGCTCGCGTACACGGCCACAGCGGGCATGATGCCGCTCAAGGGTGACACGGGCGAAGTGGAGGCGGGCCTATTCTATGTCGCGTACACGCGGGATGTGGCAGGCGCGGATCAGGGCGCGAACGGCAATCCTGCTTTCGGTGGCGGATTAAGCAGCGGTGGCTCTGGCGGCAACGGAGGCGGAGGTTTTGGAGGGGGTAGCGGGATGAGCGGCGCGTCGGGTGGCGCGGGCGTGGACACGCACCGTCCGCTTATCTTCGCGTTCAATGGCGGCCCCGGCTCGGCCTCGATCTGGCTGCACCTGGGTGCGCTTGGCCCCCGGCGCGTACCGATGAACCCCGACGGCGGCCTGCCCCCGCCACCGTATCATGTAGAGGACAACCCGCAGACGTGGCTGGATCAGGCGGATCTGGTATTCCTCGACCCCGTGGGAACCGGGTACAGCCGCCCGACAAAACCGGAATACGGCAAAAAGTTCTGGGGCGTACAGGGCGACATCGCCGCAGCGGGTGACTTTATTCGTATGTACCTGACACGCAATAAGCGCTGGGGATCGCCCCTGTTCCTCGCGGGCGAGAGCTACGGCACGACCCGCGCGGCAGGCCTGTCCGATTACCTGGTAGAACATGGCATCGCGCTCAACGGCATTATGCTGTTGAGCAGTGTGCTGAATTTCGAGACGCTGGAGTTTGCGCGAGGTAATGATCTGCCCTACACGCTGTTCCTGCCCACGTATACCGCAGCCGCCTTCTTCCACGGCAAATTACCGCCCGCACAGTCCAAAGACCTGAACGCGACACTGCGCGAGGCGCAGACGTGGGCGCAGACCGATTACGCGAACGCTCTGGCACAGGGCGACCGACTGACCGCAGCGCAGCGTCAGGCGGTCATCGCGAAAATGGCGCAGTATACGGGCCTGTCCAAAACCTACCTCGACCAGAGCGACCTGCGCGTAGACATTGAAAGCTTCTGCAAAGAATTGCTGCGCGACAAGCGGCGCACGGTGGGACGCCTGGACAGCCGCTTCATTGGTATGGACAGCGAAGACATCGGGCAGTTCCCCGGCTTCGATCCGAGTATGGCCGCGATCCGCCCGCCCTACACGTCCGCCTTCAATGACTATGTGCGTAATGAACTGGGTTTCGCGTCCGACGAGGAGTATTACGCGCTGGGCGGCGGCATCAAAGGGCCGTGGGACTGGGGGACGCGGGGACAGGGATATGCCAATGTCGCCCCCGCCCTGACGAGAGCATTTACCAAGAACCCCTACATGCGCCTGTTCGTTGCGGAAGGCTATTATGATCTGGCGACGCCCTTTTTCGCCGCCGAGTACACGCTCGCCCACCTGGGCCTTGATCCGAGCATACGGGCTAACATCACGACCGCGCAGTATGAGGCCGGCCACATGATGTATATTGACACGCGCTCGCTGGCGAAACTTAAAGCCGATGTCACCAGATTCATGCAGAACGCCCTGCACAACAGCGGTACGCCGCAGTCCGCCGTCGTCGGGCAGTCGCGCAAATAAAACTGCCGACAGAACAGGAAATGACAGGCGCAACATCCGGCGGGGGCCGAAGAACAGGAACAGGACGATGCAGAAGAATGAGGAATCGGGGAGGCATTCGTTCCGAAGGCGGCTGCTGAAATCGGGGGCGGGCGTACTGGCCGCAATGCTCGTGTCGGGCGAGCGTTCAGCCAGCGCGCAGGAAAACAAGCAGCCCGCCGACCTGCACGCTATGCTGGAGCCGATACGCGCAAAGTACGACCTGCCCGCACTGGGCGGCGCATTAGTGACGAGCAAAGAACTGGTGTCGCTGGGCGTGGTCGGCGTTCGCAAGTACGGCGACCCGACGCCCGTAGAACGCGGCGATCAGTTCCATTTAGGTTCCGACACCAAATCCATGACGGCCACGCTAGTCGGCATGATGGTGGAACAAAACAAACTGCAATGGACGGCCACGCTCGCCGACCTGTTTCCCGAACTCAAAAGCGCGATGCAGCCCGCGTACCAGGCCGTGACCATCGAACATCTGCTGGCGCATCGCAGCGGGTTCACGAGCGAGAGCGGACTGCAAGGCAAAACGTTCGCGGACATGCACGCCCTGTCCGGCACACCCCGACAGCAGCGGGCCTTTTACGCCGACCAGATGCTCAAAGAAGCGCCCGCGTATGCGCCCGGCACGAAGTTTGTGTACTCCAACCGCAATTACGCCCTCCTGGGCGTCCTTGTGGAACGCGCGTCCGGGCAGGCGTGGGAGGACATCTGCCGGAAGCGATTGTTCGGGCCGCTGGGCATGACGACGGCGGGGTGGGGCGGTATGGGAACGCCCGGCAAGGTGGATCAGCCCTGGCAGCATATCGTGGATGTGCAGGGTAAACATAATCCTATCGGCCCCGGCCCGCTGTGCGACAATCCCGTGTGCATGTCGCCGGCGGGACTGGCGCACTGCTCCCTTGCGGATTGGGCCAAATACATTCAGGTGCATTTGCGCGGCGAGCAGAACCTGCCCACGCTGCTCAAAACGGACACCATAAAAAAGCTGCATCAGCCCCTGCTCGGCGGCGAGTACGCGGGCGGGTGGATCGTGTATAAGCGTCCGTGGGGCGGGGGCGATGGAACCGTGCTGACGCACTCAGGGAGCAACAATCAAAACTACGCCGTGGCATGGCTCGCGCCGCGCCGGGGCTTTGCCGCGCTCGTCGTCACCAACCAGGCGGGCGGCAGCACAGCGCAGGCCTGCGACGATGTCGCCGCCGCCCTTATTCAGTCCTATAAGGAACATATTTGATTTTGCAACTGAAACATACGCGTTCAGAATAAAGCCCATCCAACACTGATTGTGTTGGACGGGCTATTTTCATGTATTATTCGTCTGCAAAATGCGCATCAAGGCCGCTGCGCCTACTTGGTGAACTGAAGGCTTTCGGAGTTGATGCAGTAGCGCAGGCCGGTCGGGTTGGGGCCGTCCTCGAAGACGTGGCCGAGATGCCCGCCGCACCGGCTGCACAGCACTTCGGTGCGCCGCATCCCGTGGGTATCGTCCACGCGCTCCGTCACCTTGCCGCTGTCCAGGGCTTCGTAAAAGCTCGGCCAGCCGCAGCCGCTGTCGAACTTGGTCTGCGATGTGAACAGTTCCTGTCCGCAGGCCGCGCACTGGTACGTTCCGTCGTCTTTCTTGTTCCAGTATTTGCCCGTAAAGGGGCGCTCCGTACCGGCCTGCCGCAGGATGCGGTATTGATCCGGCGTCAGTTCCTGCCGCCACTCGGCATCGGTCTTGACTACTTTGTCGGTGTTATTAGTGGTATTCGGGTCGGTCTGCACGGTCGAAGTCACTTGATTGTCGCTGCTCATCGTGGCGCTGCCTTTCTCAAACATATACTCAAACATATACTTAAACAAACACGTTCTTAACACGTTTTCACATGATAGACGCTGTAAAAGCATTCTGCACATTCCCTGACGTATCGCGCTTTGCCGGGGTTCCCTGAGCGCGTGTCGCTCCTGTTTCCACGGCGCGGCCATCCTCGTATGGGCAAGTCAATGTGCCGCACTTTATGATGCCAGCTATGATGTCAGCGAGCGAATTACCAGGCCGCTGTACAGTTTGGGATAGAAGAACGTGGATTTTTGGGGCATTTTGTCGCCCTCGGATGCCACATCGCGCACCTCGGTCACGGTGGGATTTTGCAGCAGGCAGGCCATCTGGAACTCGCCGCTCTGCACCTTCTGCACGGCCTCCAAGTCGTCGCGAGTATAAGCGACATCGGGTGTGTGCGCCAAGTCCTGCCAGCCGATGCCCAGACACCGATCCAGAACAAGCGTTTGCAGCAGGGTCACATCCAGATGCCGCCACGCCTGCCCATGCGTCTGCCCCGACGCGTCCATCGCCATCTGCGCCTGCGCCATGTCGCGCAATCTCAGCGTGTACGCCCGGTCGGACAGGACAATCGCAAATCGTTTTTCGTCCGGCGTCTGCTGCGCCATCCACGCCCGCGCCTGCGCTATGGGCAGGGTGTGAACATGAAAGTAGCGTTCCAAGAGCAGGGGCAGTTCTTCCATGCGCGAGGCGGCGACATTTTTCACCAGACGATGCGTGGGCAGTACCACCATGCCCGGATCTTCAAACGCGCTCAGACCGATAAGAATAGAGTCGTAGGGCTGCAAACCGCCGTCCTCCGCGCTTTCTCCTTTCTCCTTTCTCCTTTCTCCTTGATAGTTGAGAGCTGTTTCGTAGCGGTGATGGCCGTCCGCGATCCATACGCGCAACGGGGCAAAGAAGGCTTGCAAATCGTTCAGCAAGGCCGCGTCGGTGTGGCGATATATGAGATGCTGTTCCGCGTCACGAGCAGTTTTGCCCGGAAAAACGGCGCGCAGCAGGGGTGCGCTCGCGCCGCGCGCCTGTTCCAATCTGCGCCCGACGAACTGCTCCTCATCCGCATAGAGGCCATATATCGGTTCGGGGTTGGACTGCGTGGCCCGCATCAGTTCCAGGCGGTCGGCTTTGGCTTTGGGGTGCGTCTCCTCGTGCGGCAGCACCACGCCGTTCGCATACGGCTCCAGTTTCAGGGCCACGAACAGAGTGCGCCGCGTAACGATCCGGGCGGGGTCAAGGGGATGTTCAAACCGCTGGATGTACTCATAGAGAGCGGGGGCATCGTCACGCGCCATTACGCCCTGTGTCAGCGCGTCCTGCAAAAACGCATTGGCGCGGGTGTAGCGGTTATCGGCGTCGTCGTCGTCAGGCGTGGTTTTGTTGAGCATCAGGCGCACGATGTTCCATGCGTCACGGGCGTAAAGGCCGTCCTGCTGCGCGGGGGAAAGCACATCGTAAGGCGGGGCGATCACGCGGTCGAGGGACACGCGGGCCGGATCATAATGGATTGCGGCAAAGGGCGCGATATGGGCCATAATGTTGATTCTGCTTCCTGAAAAGGTTTTGGAACGTTCGCCCGGACAAATATCGAAACGAACAAGGCTGCGAAACAGTATACCGCAAACCTCTTTTCACGCAAAGACGCGCTGACGGGCAAAATGAGGAAACAAGTGAGTAGTCTGCCGCGTCTCACGGTCGTTCTGCCGCTTCGATAATGAAATAGACTATGCAGACAGCCTCTGTGCAGCGGCCTTCTGCCTTCCTTCCGCCTTCCATAACCTGTGTTTTCTGAAAAACGTTGCTTTAAGCAGCGCAAAAATAAAAAACAAGCAGGGAAAACCCTGCCGCATGGCAAATTAAACAACCGTAACGCAATTTCAACCGATCAGCCGTTTTCAGCGGGCAATTTAGAGCCACATCCGCATTTGTCTGCTGACGCACATAGAGGCTGGAAACACAAGGAGTTCAAGATGAAGATCACGACAAACAGTTTGTCTATGCGCGTGTTTATGCCGGTTTTGGGACTGGCCGTAATCGGCCTCGCGGTCTCCGGCTCCGCGCAGGCGCAGGGCAAGATGAAGCGCAGCAAATCCGACGGCATGAAGTCCGGCATGAGCAAGAGCAGCGGCATGTCCGATCCCATGATGATGAAAGACAGTGACATTTACACCGATCCCGCGCCCGTCGGCTATCCCGCCGCCGCGCCTGGCAGCATCGGCCAATACCACTATAAGTCTTACCGCAGCGATGTTCTTGTCACAGGCGGCGTTACGGACGCCCGCGCGGACAAGGAAATGATGCGCGATAAGAAGATGGCGATGATGGGCAACAAGGGCATGAATGCCCGCGACGCCATGAAGATGTCGTACTACGATGATCCGTTTATGGCCGACCCCGCGCCCGTCAACTATCCGCAGGCCGCGCCCGGCAGCCTGAGCCTGTACAATTTTTCCGACTACACCGGTGACAAGTTGGTTCCCGGCTCTCCGGAAGACAAGCGGATGCAGCGCGAGAAGATGCGCGACCAGAAAATGATGATGATGGGTAACAAGGGCATGACCATGCGCGACGCGATGCACGCCTCCTACTATGACAACCCGTTTATGGCCGACCCCGCGCCCGTAAGCTATCCGCAGGCCGCGCCCGGCAGCCTGCACCTGTACAGTTTCTCCGATTACACCGGCGACAAGCTGGTGGCGGGTTCGCCCACCGATGTCAAGTCCGACCGGACCATGATGGCGGACAAGAAGGCTATGGGCAAAATGAAAAAGTCCAAGAAGAGCAAGTAGTTCTTTTGTGGGCGTGTTTCGGACTGTGCAAATGAAAGCCGAAACACAAACAAGAAGCAGAAGGGCCGCAGAGGATACTGTCCTCTGCGGCCCTGCCTGCATTAGTACGAATTGTTTTCAAAGTGAGTTGGTTTAGAAGCGGATTAACTGCAAAGCGGATCGCTCAAACCGCGAGTTGTTTTCACCCCGTAAACAGGCTGTGAGCGCCCCTCGCAGGGAAAGCGCCCGAACCTGCAATCACACGTTACGGTTTGGGCCGATGTCATGCGCTTCCAGCATTTGAAGCAAGGCGCTGCCCTCGTTGGCAAGCGGCAGGTCTATGCGCCCGCGCTGTCGGCTGCTTTCATACGCCGCGTAAATTACTTCTGTATGCTTGAGCGCTTTCTCAGCCGTGAGCAGGGGTTTGTAACCCGGCTCGTCCAGGGCGCGGACAAGGTCAGCGCAGGCGCGGTCAATAGCAATTTCGCCGTGAACACCCTCGGTCGTCTCGATCACGCGCCAGCCTGTGTCCGTATCGGTGCGAACGCGCAGCGAAGGCTTCTCCCACAGCACCTCCAGCGTTCCTTTTGTACCGGTCGCCCGTATAGCGCAGTCCCACCTCGCCTCGTACCCCGCCACCATCAAGCCGCGCACTCCGTTCGTCCACTTGTAATGGCAGATGGCCTGGTTCTCCATTGGCGCGCCGAACACGATGTTGTCCTTGCGGCTGTCTATCTGCGCGATGACCCACTCCACGGGACACTCGCCGTTGAAATACTGCATCATGTCCAGCCAGTGCGTCCCCCAGTCGAACAGGTCGCCGCACTGCGCTTCGATGCGCAGCAGGTCGCCGAGTTCGCCGCTGTGGATGAACTGCGCGGCCTTCTGGAACGGGTCGAGAAAGCGCCGCTGGTGGTTGAAGGTAAGGATCGTGCCGCTCGCGTCGGCGGCGGCTTTCATGCGCTTGGCGTCTCCCCACGTCGTCGCCATCGGTTTTTCGCAATGCACGGCGCGTACTCCCGCTTCGCAGGCCGCGACCGTCATTTCCGCATGAAGGTGCGGCCAGACCGTGATGCTCAGGATGTCGGGCTTTTCCTCGCGCAGCATCTCCTTGTAGTCGTGGTAGATGTTGGCCTTGTCGGTCTCGTTGTAGTCGGCGAGAAAAGCGCGGGCGGCTTGGTCGCGGTTGTCCGCAATGGCGACAAGGTCTACGCGCCCCGTTGCCGTAAAGCCTTTGTAGTGCGGGTGCGCCATGCCGAAGCCGGTCGCGCCCTCGGATTTCCACGGTCGGCCCGTGCCGATGATGGCGTAGCGGTAGCGGAAAGTAGTCATAGTATAACCTCTGTGTGAATATGTTGATGATTACGTTGATGATTACGTTGATGGTGGAGTCGGTGTCCAGGTTTCCCCTGAGAGAGTTTACGGTCTGCTGCCGCTTAGATTCTCGCAGGCCGCGCTCGACTCCTGCCCCGGTTTAGTCGTCGCGCAGCGTAGTTCCAACGTTTGTTGTGGGATAGAGGACGGAGATTGAAGAAACCCGGCCCTGCATGTCAATGCAAGTTCAGGAGGACGGAGGCATTCCCATTTGCAGGCGGAAGCGGCGGGGGGAATTGCCGGTCTGCTGCCGGAACGCCTCATAGAAGCGGCTGACCGAGCCAAAACCGCTTTCCATCGCGATAACCTGTATCGCGTCCCCCGAAGCCGCCAATCTCTGCTGGGCATACGCCACGCGCTGCAAAATCAGATACTGCGACAGCGTCATTCCCGCGTGGCGGCGGAACAGCGTCATGGCGTAGTTCGGGTGCAGGTGCGCGGCCCCGGCGATCTGTGTAACACCGATGTCGTCGCGGAAGTTCCGGCAGATGAACTGCGCCATCGCCTCTATCGCCGCCAATCCCCGGTCAGGATGCGCGGATGCGCCGCCATGTTCCGAGATCGGCGAACGCGATTCGGCCAGCCCCTGCGCCAGGCGTCGCAGCCGCGCTTCGATTTCCAGCAGAACGATTGCCGCGCTTGCTCCCGTTCCCCCAGAGGGTGTCCGCACGGTGGAACCGCCCGACTGCTCGGAATCAGAGTGCGAAAAGGGGCGACCGGGAAGGTCTTCCAGCCACTGATGCAGCAAGTCGAGGTCGCCCGGACGGGGCGTGGCGTCCGCGACAAAGCCTGTGGCGAGCAGGGGCCGTACCAGCCGCTCCGGCAATCCCCAGCGCAGTACCACATTCAACGGTATCGTTATCCAAACCGCTTCCACAACGCGGGGGCCGCGCATCATCTGGTGCGGGACGCCGCCCCAGAGCAGGCACAAGCGGTGCGGCGGCAGATCCACCATACGTCCCCCCACCAAATACGTCATGGTTCCGGCAAGCACGTAGTTGATCTCCAGATCAAGATGCCGGTGCGCGGACGCCATGCCCCGCGTCTGCCCGATCCATCCCGCCAGACCCAGAGCCTCCTCCGCCCGTCCCTCAAACCGTTCTGCATGATACGCTTTATCTTCCATGCGACGCAGCTACTTTCGGTACAACCACTTCCAATACAATCAATTTGCATACGATCCGCCTCAACATCACGGCGCAAAATCTTAGTATACCGGAATAACTACTTATGATAACCGATATATTCCTGCAAATCCGCGTGTATACTGACACACCTGATGATCCAACCATGCTCGACTGCCTGAAGGAGAACTTGAAATGACGATGACGACATCTGCCCCGACCGCTGCTGCCGCTGCCCTGATCCCCGATGCCCCCGTGACGGCGCGGGAAGAGTACCTATTCGACCTCAACGGTTTTTTGATCCTGAAAAACGTGCTGACCAAAAGCCATGTGGCCGAAATGAACGCCCTGCTGACCGACATTACCCGCCTCGAACCACCCTTAGCGCGGGGCGAATGGTATGGCGGCGTTCATGCTCACAGCTACGGCGGGGCCGAGGGCATCAATTTGCAGCAGATCTATGAGGCAGGCGAACCGTTCGAGCGGCTGATTGATTATCCCGGCTGGTATGCCAAAATGAAGCATTTCGTGGGTGGGGAAAACACGTTCGACTGGCAGCATGGCCCCCTGTTTATTGACGAGAACTTTGCCAATCTGCGCGGGCCGGGCGAAGCTATCGGCCTGCATTCCGGCGGTCACGTCGGCTCCAAGCGCAATCAGTTCCGCTGTCGCAACGGCAAATTTCAGTGCGGGCAGGTCAACATTTTGATGGCTCTGACCGACATCGGCCCCGGCGACGGCGCGACAATGGTGATCCCCGCCAGTCACAAATCAAACTTCGTTCATCCCGACACCGAGCAGCACCGCATGAAAGACGGCGAACTTCGCTCCGTAGACGATGTGGAGGGGGCTATCGAGGTGCATCTAAACGCGGGTGACTCGCTGCTGTTTGTGGACGCCATCAGCCACGGCTCGGCAAAGCGCGTCAATCCGGGCGAGCGGCGTATCGTCGTGTACCGTTACGGCCCGTCGTGGGGCAATTTTCGCCACCCGTATCAGGCCTCGAACGAACTGCTGTCGCGCCTGACGCCCCGCCAGCGCAAAGCGGTCTGTCCGCAGCAGCCCATCAAGCGCGAACCGAACCGCCTGCCCGACACCCCGAACCCCGGCAACGCCGTAGAGTAAGCGTTCTGTCACCTCTTCGAGGGATTGTCGTTTATTAATCGTAGGGGCAGACACCGATGTCTGCCCCTACACGCTTTAGCAAAGCTGCGACGGAATGTAAGCAGGCGTATGCCTTAAAAAATAACTTTCCCTAAAATAAGGAAATCGCACCAAGCTTGTTGACATTTGGAACGAGTTTTGCTACAATAGGTTTGTGACCTAACGATAGGTTTTTGGAATGAATTGCGATTGCTGTCTAATACCACTGTTGAGGAAGGCGCGGCGGCCCAGGCTGAAGCGCCCTCCAACGGAATACGCGGCAACTGTCCTGTTAGAAGGTCGAAAGGTTTATCAGGTCGCCTCTTGTTTTTCATTTTACTCGCTGGCCCGACGGCAGCGCCCGCGCCAAAGCTGGCAAGGAGAATTTTATGCGTTCGTTACAACGTGGTTTTACGCTGATCGAGCTTCTCGTCGTGATCGCTATCATCGCGATTCTCGCCGCCATCCTGTTCCCCGTCTTCGCGCAGGCGCGGGAGCGCGCCCGCGCCATCTCCTGCGTGTCCAACATGAAGCAGATCGGCCTGGGCCTGATCATGTACACGCAGGACTACGACGAAACCTACCCCGCCGCCCAGTCGATTACGGCCCCCATCAACGGCGAGCCGGTGGGCGGGTTCAACAGCAGCGTGCGCTGGCGCACTCCCATTGATACACAGTTATCGCCTTACATCAAGAACGATGCGGTATGGGGCTGTCCTTCGGATACGTCGCCCATCGCCACGCTGGACACTTCTTATTATCACGACGGCAAGTACGACCCGGCCCTCAACGGCGGCAAAAAGTACCGGCGCACGTACTCGTATGTCAACACGATCTATGACGCGCAGGTCGGGGGCAACAGCAACGATCCCAATACCGGGCTGTCCGACCGCAACAGCGCGACCGGCTACACGCTGGCTTCCATAGACATGCCTGCGGACACCGTGGCCTATCTGGAGCCACCCACCGATACCTCCGGCGACATTTCCTGGAGCCTGGGCGCGTTCAATGGCGGCTACTTCACAGGCTGCGATACGTGGAAGCTGCCCGGACGCAAGGCCGGAACCGATAACATCGCGCCCGGATGCACGGCGGCCTACACCAATGCCATCTACCACCCCTATCGCGGTCACTTCGACAAGGGCAACTACATCTTTGGCGACGGACACGTCAAATCGCTGAGCTGGGGACAGATACGCGCCAACGACTTTTATCTGTTCAAGCGCGCCAAGCCCACGCAGACCTTCTCGCCGTAATCTTCTCGCCGTAATCTTCTCGGAGGATTGCGCGCTTTCATCGTAGTAGAGCGTAACAGTCGGCAATAGCGGCCTCTCTCCGGTCTGGAAGGGAGGCCGCTCGCATTCAGCGTTTTCTTAATTTGAAAACCGGCGCAGTGGACGACAAGGCGCTCAGGAGAACTGTGCGATCCGGCGACTTGTTCAAAGAAGTATTGTGATATTTTGCGGAAAGCATTTTGCAGAAGTATTCTGTAAAAGATGTTTTGCCAGGAAGCGTGTGGAAAGCAATGTGCTGCGAGCGGTGTCTGGTGAAAGGGGCATAATGGCGGGACTAAACGGCGGCAGGGTGACTTTAAGCGAGATCGCGAAGCGCGCGAAAACCAATACCACGGCGGTGTCCGTCGTGCTGAACGGCGCGCGCTCCAATACGCGGGTTTCCGAAGAAACGCGGGGCCGCATTCGCGAGATCGCCGCCGAGCTGAATTACTCTCCCAACGCTCTGGCGCAGGGATTGAAGCGGCAGCGCGCCAACACCATCGGCGTCTTGTTCAACTGGGCGGGCGCATACACGCTCAACAATCTATTCTCCGTGGCGATCCTGGACGGCGTCGTCGCGGGGGCCGCGTCCGCAGGCTATCGCGTCCTGCTGTATACCGAAGCGTGGCATACTGCCGAGACTTCCGCCGCCGCTTTCTCGGACAGTCGGGCGGACGGCGTGATTGTCGTCGCGCCGGGCGACCACTCGGATGTGATTTCCGGGCTGACGAACGCGGGCGTGCCGGTCGCGCTGCTGTCGTCCGTGACCGACCTCCCCAGTGTTCCTTATTCCAACGGCGACAACCGGCAGGGCGTAGCGCTTGCCCTGGAGCATCTCACGAGTCTGGGGCATACGCGCATCGCCTACATCAGTCACTGTCTGGACCGCTACAATATGCGGGATCGCTGCGGGCGCTTTCGCGAGTGGATGTCCGCACATGGCCTCAAACTTCCCGACGACTATGTTCTGTCGCTGCACCGAATGGAAGGGGCGGGAACGAACCGAACCCAGATTGACGCCCTGCTGCGACTTCCTGAGCCGCCGACCGCTATCCTTGCCTCCAACGACGACATCGCGACCGAGGTGCTGGATGCCGCGCGCCATGCCGGGATCGTGGTTCCCGATCAGTTGTCGGTCGTCGGCTTCGATGATGTGCTGATCGCCTCTTTGACCGTACCCAAGCTGACCACGATACGTCAGCCCCTATTCGAAATGGGCCAGCAGGCGGTTCTTCTCCTTGCCGCGCGCATTGAAGCCGGCATCGAGGCGAAAGGAGGGCTTTCCTTAGACGGCCCCGCCGCATCCTACATCGGCGCTCCCGAACTTATCATCCGCGCTTCGACATCTATTGCGCCGACATCTCCTGCTTGACGTTCAGGCGCAGGGTTTTGAAAGGCATGATCTCATAGATGAAAGCTCACGTTCTTTTGATGCGCTGTGCCGCAGCGCTGTATCTCGGCACGGTCGGCGGCGTCCACGCTTCGCCAGCAGCCCCTGCCGCCCCGGAAGGCGCGGCAGGGGGAAGCGTACTGCTTCAATGCGATTTCAACGCGGGTGGGGAATGGCCGGAAATGTCGGCGACCGCCGGTTTGCTGACCGATCCAAAAAGCATTCTGAAAAACAAGGCAAAAAGCAGCGGTCTGCAAGTCCGCGCCGAGCGCAAAGCCGTCGGCACGATTGATGCTGCCGGGACAAGCGCGCCGTCGGGCGGTGTGCTGCTCTCGATTACCAATGCCGACCCCAAGACGCCGGGACGCGCCGCCCTTTCCAGCGGCCTGCTGCCCGTGCAGAACGCGGAAACCAGCCTGGCAAAACTGACGCTCAGTTTCAGCCTGTCCGTGTCCACAACGCGGCCCGTCGTCGTTCGCATCGAATCCTTCGATGCCAGAAAACGGCGTACCGGCGGTCTGGAAGGCCCGCTATATCCCGCCGCACCGGACTTTTATCAGCGTTTCGCCCTGGACCTTTCAACGCTGTATTCGGTCGGCGGCGCGTTCCAGCCCACTGCTCCATTCGTAAAGCTGAGTTTCGAGACGGAAGCCGGAGGGCCGAACGCCCCCGCCGTTTCGGAACTGCGGCTCGACAACGTCTGCTATGCCCGGCCCGCGTACTACGTCCGCCCGACCGGCGACGACAAGAACGATGGGCGCACCGAGCAGACCGCGTTCGCCACGCCGCAAAAGGCCATAGATGTCGCGCAGGCGGGTGACATCGTCCTCGTGATGGACGGCACGTATGCGCCGCATGATGTGCAGGAGGGCGTTGCCGCCTTTCGCCGCGCGGGAACGCCTGCCGCGTGGGTCGTCCTCAAAAATTATCCGGGCCAGCATCCCACGTTTGCCGCCATCGCGACGTGGAACGCCATCCGCATCGGGCAGCGCGGCGCACAAGAAAAACCCTCCACGCAACCCGCGCTGTCGTATATCGAGGTGCGCGGTCTGCACATCCGGGGCGACGCGGATGCGGCGAAAGAGAAATATGCGGCCCTGATCGGGTACTCCAATCCTCAGACCAACAGCAACGGCATCAACGTCACGGGCAACAACGAGACCAACAAGCCGCACCATCTGCGCATGGCCGACAATGTCGTCGAATACTGCGCGGGGGGCGGCATCGGCGAGGGCAATACGGACTGGTTCACGGTCGAGAACAACATCATCCGCAACAACTGCTGGTGGATGATCTACGCGGGGTCGGGCATCTCCACGCTGGACAGTTCCAACTTCGACACTGCGGAAAACATTTACAAGATGCTGATCGCCAACAATCAGGTGAGCGGCAACCGCTGCTTTGTGGCGTGGGGCAAGATCAAGAAGATTTCCGACGGCAACGGCATCATCATTGATGTCAACTATGTGCCGGCGAAAAATCAGAATTATCTGGGCCGCACCCTGGTGCAGAACAACCTGTCGTTCAACAACGGCGGTTCGGGCATCCACTCTTACCGGGCGCATCAGATAGACATCATCAACAACACGGCCTACCTCAACGGCGCGTCTCCCGAACTGGCGTGGGGGCAGATATTCGTGCAGAATGGGGACGACGTGCGGATCATCAACAACATCCTGTATGCGCGGGACGGCCAGCCGGTGAATACGGTCAGCGCCGACAACAGCGACCGGGGCAATACTCACATCACGCGCGCCAACAACCTGTATTTCGGAGGCAGCACGGCACCCATCATGGGCGACAATGACCGGGTCGGCGATCCGCTGTTCGTTAATCCCTCCACGGACGCCGCTGTCGCCGACTTCCATCTCAAGCCCTCCAGCCCCGCCGTCCATGCCGGAAGGTGGGAACCCTTCTCTCCCCATCTCGACCTCGACGGCAAACGGCGCGGCGAGATGCCGACGCTGGGCGCGCTGGAAGACCGGAATGGCAAAGGGCCTGTCGGCAGGCAAACCCTGCCCTCTGCCGCATCCGCTTTGCATAAGGCCAATGGGCGCAGCCGCGTGAACGCGAAGGCCGACGGCGTGGCGATTGGCGCGGCAAAGGCAATTACGCCAAACAGCCCGTAGCGTGTCCTCGCGAGTGTAAAAATACGACACCGCAAACCGGCACAAACGCCGCCCCTGACAACCGGAAGTACCGGGTTATCAGGAGCGGCGATGTTTGTTTCCGCAGGAGGAAGACCGCCTTATTTTGGCTTGACGGTTGGGGCGAGCAGGCGCAGAGTCTGTATCTGCGCCTGGTTCATCCTGATCTCGACCGCGTCGCCGCTGACCGGCAACGTACCAAGATCGGTTTCGATGTGCGTGGCCTGCTTCGCTGCCAATAAACCGCCCATCAGGGTCAGCCGGACGCGGCGGGGCTTTTCTGCCGCTCATGGTTCCACAGCCAGTAGCTGCCATCGGCATTGAACCGGTTTTGAAACGCCAGGGGATTGTTCTGCGTCACGTCCGCCAGATTCAGATAGTAGTCGAGCATGTCCACAAAAACGGCGTTGTACGTGTCGGCATTGGCCGTCCACATGTAATCGGTGTGGTCGTCGTTCGCCAGATAAATGCGGGTCTCGTCCGCCCTGAGCGCGACGGAACCGGAAAGCCGCAGCACAAGAGCCATGTTGAGTGTGGATAAGAAGCGTTTGCAAAATCGTTTCATCGTTTTGTCCGGGCGTGTATTTTCAATTTGTTGTTGAAGCTGTTTTGCAGGTGTTTAGCCGGTTTGTACGCAGCGGTTTTGTATTGGCGCGAACGCGGCAGGCAAGTACGGTTGCGCCTTTGAGCGCATAAGGACAACCGCAAGCATAGCACAAACTGCGGTTCAACATTGAGGAATCAACGCGTAAGCGACAGATTTCACACTATAAGCAAGAAATTTCATAAAATTCTTTGATTTACCCCTTGCGCCTTTCGCCAATCTGCGTTATAATTGTACCACTTAACCGACTAATACGTATAACTAATAGGTTTAACTGAATGATAGGCGGATTTATGGTAACGATGGGCGAGGTAGCGGCGCGGGCGGGGGTCTCGCAGGCCACGGTTTCGTTTGTCCTGGGGGGCAGCGCAGACCGCCTGAAAATCTCCACGCAGACGCAGGAACGGGTACTGGAAGTGGCGCGGGAACTCGGCTACCAGCGCAATCAACTGGCCCGTGCGATGGTGACGGGAAAAAGCCGCATCATCGGCGTGCTGACCGCGCCGCAGGCCAGCGAAAACATCATCAACATCCTGACCGGGGCGATGGAGGCGGCGAGCCAGAACGATTATCTGCTTAAAGTCCTGCACTTGTCCTACAACGGCATTGACGACGCCACGATTGCCCGGTGTCTGGAATGGCGGCTGGCAGGCGCCCTGATCGTCGGACTCAGTGACGAAGCGCATACGCGCCTGCACAACGCCTTCCACGCGAGCAAAATTCCTCTTGCTCTAATTGACAACGTTCCTGTGCTGGAGTGGGGAGTCCGCATTCGCTCCGACGACGAGCAGGGCATACGGCAGGTGGTTTCGCATCTGACCGGGCTGGGGCATCGCCGTATCGCGTTTGTCGGGGGGTGTCCCGGATCGCTTTCGGGGTGGCGGGAACAGAGTTTTCGCGCCGCGCTGGCGGATGCGGGCCTGTCTGTTCCCACACAGTGGGTGCGGAACAGTTCGTGGGGAGATCAAAAGGTCATCGAGGCCGAGGTGCGCGCGTTATTCGCGGACGGCAGGGAGAACTTTCCTACCGCAGTCGTCTGTTCGGCAGACACCATCGCCCTGGTCGTGATGCGGATCGCCCGCGCTCTGGGCCTGCGCCTGCCCGCCGACCTGTCCGTCACGGGCTACTCTAATGGCTCGCTTACAGAATTTGTAGACCCGCCGCTGACGACCGTAGACCAATCGTTTCTCGAAATGGGGCGCGTTGCCACCTTGCAGGTGATCGGCTTTGCCGAACGGCGGGGCGCCGAGAACCATTCTGCCGAAGACGGCAGCAGTCCAAACGAGACCGTCGTTCATCAGGAGATACAGATTCCCACCCGACTGATCGAGCGCGGCTCCACCGCCCCGCCTCCTGCCGAAACGCGGTCGGCAGGACAAACGGCGTAATCGGCTGCGCTTCATCAGCAGGCATCGAATTCGATCTGAACTCGAGTTGGAACCGGTTTGAATTCAATAATCAATTCACATTATCAATAGGAGGATTAGGATGATTTTGACGGATATGTGTACAGGCGGCGCGTCAAGCGTTAAACCTGCTTGAACTTTTCTATGCGCTTTGTCAGTCAAACCTTCAAGGGAATGCCTGCGCGGTTCAAAGCTGTTCCGCCTGCCCTCTGTTTACCAATCCCTGAAGGCTTTTAGAAAGGCGCAAAATCATGTCCACACTCACGCCCGCGCAGATCGCGCAGTATCGAAACGAGGGCTACGTCATCTACAAAGAGCCGGTACTCCCCTCGGACAAGTTCGCCGGCCTGCAAAACTACTTTGAGACCATCCTGGCGGATCTGCCCCCGGATGAGCGCCCGGAAGCGATGGATGTGCCGCACTTCATGCACCCCAAACTGCTGGAATGGGCGTTCCACACCGCCGTTCTGGACATCGTCGCGCCGATCACCGGCCCGGACATCGCCCTCTTTTCCTCGCACTTCATCTGCAAGCCCAGAGGCAACGGAAAGCGCGTGCCGTGGCATGAGGATTCGGCTTACTGGAAGGGGCGCATCACGCCAATGGAAGTCTGCACCATCTGGCTGGCGATAGATCCGTCCACCAAAGTAAACGGCTGCATGAAAGTAATACCGCGCACCCATGTCGAAGGACAAAAGGGCTACTCCGAGTACGACGCGGTCAATCCTGAGCAGTATGTTTTCAGCTCCGAGATCAAAGCCTCGCAGCGCGACGACAGCAAAGCCGTTTACATCGAACTCGACCCGAACGAATGCAGCCTGCACGACGCCCGCGTGATGCACTCCAGCGAGCCGAATACCAGCGCGATACGCCGCTGCGGATGGACGATGCGCTTTTGTTCCAGCGCGGTCAAGTTCGATAATGAACGGTTTAACGGTACGCATGTGGTCTACCTGGCGCGGGGCCGCGACCTGGGGGGCAACACGTATGCCGACCCGACCCGCGCCTACCCCGAGGTCATGGCAAAGCGGGGCTTCTCAGGATTGTATCGAAACTCGCACTGAAGCTCGCAGGTGATTGCCGGGTTCGTTCGTGTTTTGTTCGCCCTGTCCACAGCGCCTGTTATCGGAGAAGAACCGTTATGCGTTCCAGCGAATGCTTCCTCTTCTACCCCCTGCCATGACCGCTTCACAAAAAGGCGCCCCTGATTCGCCTTCCGCAAGTGGAACAACACGCCCCTGTGTCTTTCGCGCGCCGCGCTTCCGAAATGGAGACGCGGCGCGTTTGCGTTCTCCGAAAAGAGAATGGCGAACGCCTCTTGGGTATGGCAAACACCTCTTAGTTTTCGCTGATGTCTTCGTTAAAACGGCAATTCAGCCGGTCTTACTTAGGAATAGTGACCGGCAAACCTCTTGCAAGACGAATCTATGACTGCTTGCTCAATGAGGCGGCAGCGAACATGTGCGATTGACAGAAATTTCGCCAGTTCATAGCAGAGGTAGAAGCCTATGAGCGGCAGATTGATAGATATTGATAGTGTTACATGCGTTCGCCCTGTGCCTTTGCACGGTTCAGAACAAATAGGCCGGTCAAACAGGGTATCCTTATTCACGTCAACAAATCATCTTGCGGAACGGGCCGTTTGTGTTTGAAGCGCCCCGTTTCGGCGTGAAAGGTAACTCTACGAATATGAGCGCAACGGCGATTACCGTGGCTTATGGGGACGGCATCGGCCCCGAGATCATGCGCGCGACTCTGCGCGTTCTGCGCGATGCGGGAGCGCGGCTGGACATAGACACCATCGAGATCGGGCAGATCGTCTATGCGCGCGGAGCCTCGTCGGGCATCGAGGCGGGCGCATGGGACAGTCTGCGGCGTACCCGCGTGTTCCTCAAAGCGCCCATCACCACGCCGCAGGGCGGAGGCTTCAAGAGCCTCAACGTCACGATCCGCAAAAGCCTGGGCCTGTATGCCAATGTGCGGCCCTGCGTGGCGTATGCGCCGTTCGTGCAGACCTTCCATCCCGCCATGAACGTCGTAATCGTGCGCGAAAACGAGGAAGACCTGTATGCGGGCATTGAACACCGGCAGACCGACGAGGTGATGCAGTGCCTGAAACTCATCAGCAGGCCGGGCTGCGCTAAAATCGTCCGCTACGCTTTTGAATACGCGCGGCAGAACGGGCGCAAGAAAGTCACCTGCTTTACCAAAGACAACATCATGAAACTGACGGACGGCCTGTTTCATAAAGTATTTGATGAGATCGCTGTGGAGTACCCCGACCTGAAAAACGAGCATTACATCGTGGACATCGGCGCGGCGCGGCTGGCCGACACGCCCGAAATGTTCGATGTGATCGTAATGCCCAACCTGTACGGCGACATTCTTTCGGATGTGGCCGCGCAGATCGCGGGCAGCGTGGGCATGGCAGGCTCCTCCAATATCGGGGAACACGGGGCTATGTTCGAGGCCATCCATGGCTCGGCCCCGACTATCGCGGGCCAGAACATCGCCAATCCGTCGGGCCTGCTGCTCGGCGCGGTTATGATGCTCGCGCACATCGGACAGGGCGACATCGCCGCGCGTGTCCACAACGCCTGGCTGTGCGCCATCGAGGACGGCATTCACACCCCGGACATCTACACCGAAGGCGCCAGCCAGACGCGGGCCGGCACGGACACGTTCGCAGACGCCGTAATCGCCCGCCTGGGCCGGCAGCCCGCGCGATTAACGCCCGCTGCTTACGCATCGTCTGAGGTCGCTCTGTCACCGTCCCTGCCCCTGCGCCTGCCGCCCGCCAAAAAAGACCTGGTCGGCGTGGACGTGTTTCTGCACTGGCGCGACGGCTTACCGGACGCTCTAGGAGAGCTGTTGGCGCGGGCCGACGACTCGCGCCTGCATCTCACGATGATTACCAACCGGGGCGTCAAGGTATGGCCCAATGGCCTGCCCGAAACGTTTTGCACGGATCATTGGCGCTGCCGCTTTATGGGGCAGAGACAACAGAACGGGCAAGACGGACAGAATGGACAGGAGGTGATTACGCACGGCGACATCATCGCCCTGCTGTCCCGCGTCAGTGGTCTGGGCCTGGACTTTATCAAATGCGAGAACCTGTGCAATTTCGACGGGCAGCCCGGCTTTACGCTCGGTCAGGGACAGTAGCAGGAGCAGGCGGAGCTTTGAGCGCAGGCTCCAGCTCTGAAAAGGAACTATTTCCATGACCACTGCGCCCGAAGCGCTGGAGCGCCTTAGAAAAGGCAATCACGAATTCGCGTCGTCCATCCAGAATTGCGGCGTCCCCATCAGTCGCTCCCGGTGGGCCGAACAGATCGGCGGACAAAATCCGTTCGCCATCATCTTGGGCTGCTCCGACGCGCGGGTTCCCGCCGAGATCGTTTTCAATCAGGGGTTTGGCGACCTGTTTGTGATTCGTGTCGCCGGAAACATCGCCGCGCCCACGCAGATCGGCAGCGTAGAATATGCGGCGGCGTATTTAGGGTCTCGCCTTGTCGTGGTTCTGGGGCATAGCCAGTGCGGAGCGATAGCCGCTACGCTGAACGAAATTCAGCAGCCTTCCGGCCAGCATTCCTCGCATCTGCTGTCCATCATAGACGCCATTCGCCCCGCGCTGATGCCGCTGATGCAGACAGAATTAAGGCATGATCCCGCCGCGCTGAACCAGGAGGCTGTTCGCGCCAATGTCCGCGCCACCGTGAACCATTTGAGGAAAGGTTCGGCAATTCTGGCGAACCTTGCTCAGAACGAAGGCCTGCGTATCGTCGGGGCCGAATACTCGCTTGAATCGGGCAAGGTCGGATTTCACGATGAGGACGAAGTTTAGAAACTCACTTGCGCCTTGAAACATCCAGAAAACAACTGCTTACGGCTCTTGCGGAAACAGTTCGGAAACAACTTCCCGGTATACTTGACACGTAAAGACCGCTCGCAAGGCAGCGAGCGGTCGCGCTTTCCCTGCATTTGCTTCTCTTCTCGCGTTTTCCACGGGCGATGCCGCCTCCTGATTGGCCCTGCTGCGTTTTGGCCCTGTACCATTTCTATCCCGTCTGTTTGTGTCCTGCGCCTGCTGTTTGCGGCCCTGCTCCTGACCACATCGGCAGAAAATCGGCTGCGCCTGCCGTTCACATTGTCACGCCTCCGTTGTACGGTTTGTGATGGCGTTTGCACTGCAAAATTGCCGGGCCTGCGCCGAAGATAAAGTCTGATAACCGAAAGTAGTACCCGGCACAATGTAAACGAACCTGAGACAGCAGGCTTCGAGCAAACCGTCACCTTGTCGCATTCACCATCACGCTAACCGTCCCTGACCGCGTGTACCCCACATTTCCTGGAGGATAATCCCTTGTCGAATTCTAGATCCTGCCTGCTGACCGGCGCAATTTTGGCCGCCTGCCTGACCGCTGCCATGCAGGAGGATTCTCTCGCCCAATCTACCTCGCCGGCCCGATCCGCTGCCGTCGTTCCTGTCGTTTCCGCGGTCGGCGTGGCGAAGTCCGACACGCCCCTGCCAGACGTTTTGCAGCCGGCCTCGCTTATTGCGCCCACGCCCGGTACGGCGTCGCCTGCCTCCCCTGCGAAAACTAAATCTGCAAAAGCCGTCAACAAAGCTGTGCGTAAGGCCGCGAACGCAGCCGGCAAAAGCGAGGCCGGCAAGAAAAAAGGCAGTGAGAAAGAAGGCGGCAAAGATGAAATGGCTACGCCCGTTCCGCAGGGAACAGGCATCGGGGGGCCGGGAAAAGCCGCATCGCCAAACGTCGTGCCGCCCTCGTCGCCCCCCGGCGTCCCGACATCGCCGCCCCTGCAGCTCAACAAGGGTTACAAGTTTTTTGGCACGATCCGGCTGCGCGAGGAGGATTACAACTGGTTCCCCGCTGTCAAGGGCGACAGCACGTATACGTTTTTAGGCGGGTACGTGCGGGCAGGCGTGGCCCGCGCCACACGCACCGAAGATGTGGTCGTGGAGTTTGCCGCGCCGTTCCTCGCCGGCCTGCCGACCCACGCCATCGCGCCCGCGCCCGAAGGATTGCTGGGGCAGGGCGCGAACTACCAGGACGCTAACCACAATCAGCCTGCCAGTTTTTTCCTGAAAAACGGCTTTGTGCGCTTCAAAAACGTCGGCAACCCGGCCAACAGTGTGCGTCTGGGCCGCTTCGAGTTTGGCGAAGGCGTGGAAGTAAACAGCGCCGATCTGTCGCTGTCGTATCTGAAACAAAATCGCATTGGGCAGCGGCTGCTCGGCCCCTTCGGGTTTACGCACGTCGGGCGCAGCTTCGACGGCATTCAGGCCACTAACAACACGCGCCTTCGCAACCTGACTCTGACCGCCTTCATGCCGACGCGCGGCGTTTTCGATGTGAACGGCTGGGACACGCTCGCCGATATTCGCGTGGCCTATGCCGGCGCGACGTACCCGCAACCCGGCCCTCACGCAAGCGGTGAAGGACGACTGTTCGCCATCTATTATCAGGATGTGCGCGACGGCGCGGTCGTCAAGACCGACAATCGCCCGCTTGCCACGCCTGCCGGCGTCCCCGTGCGCGCCGCCGATAAGGGCGACATCAGCATCGGCACGTTCGGCGGCAACTACGAGCGCGTCGAACCGCTGGGCAGCGGCAAAGTAGACGGCCTGTTCTGGGGCGCGGCGCAGGTCGGGCGCTGGGGTTCGCTGCGTCAGGGCGCGTTCGCGTTCGCGGCGGAAGCGGGCTATCAGCCTAAATTCCCCGCCTTGAAGCCCTGGCTGCGCGTCGGCTACAACTATTTCAGCGGCGACGGCAACAACGCGAACGGCGTTCACGGAACCTTCATTCCCCTGCTGCCCACGCCGCGCGTCTACGCCCGCTACCCGTTCTTTACCGAGTCGAACCTCAAAGACCTGTTCGCGCAGTTGATTTTGCGGCCTAATCCGCGCCTCACCTTCCGCACGGACGTTCACGGCCTGCGCCTTGCCGACAGCCATGACCTTTGGTATACGGGCGGCGGCGCGTATGAGATACGCAACTTCGGGTTTGCCGGGCGGACGAGCAGCGGTCACAGCAATCTCGCCACGCTGTACGACATCAGCGCGGACTATGTGCCGTTCAAGGCGCTCACGCTCAGCCTGTACTTCGCGTATGCCGACGGCGGCGACGTGATTAAAAGCATTTATCGCGGCACGGACAGCACGTATGCCTACGCCGAGGCCACTTTTCACTTTTAAGCATCAAACGCGTTCTTAACGCAAAATCAACCTGTAGGGGCAGACCCCCGTGTCTGCCCTTCCTCGGTACGTGTCTGCCCTTCCTCGGTACGTGTCTGCCCTTCCTCGGTACGTGTCTGCCCTTCCTCGGTACGTGTCTGCCCTTCCTCGGTACGTGTCTGCGTCATAATCAGGGAGGGCAGACACGGGGGTCTGCCCCTACAGGTTGTTTGGTCGGGTGCCTGCGCGACAACCCTGTTGGTTTCTCATTAACGTTCAATGCTTGATGCTTAGAACCGCTGCTGAAGTTCCAGGTAGCCATATGTGGCGTCACTGCTTTTGTAGAGACTGGAAAGCACACTGCCGCCCTTTGCATAGGCTCCGTAGAAGATGAGCAGGGTAGTGGGCGTGATCTGGTAATCTACGCTGGTGTCGTAGAGCGTCGCCAGGTCGTGGCTGTTTGCCCCTACCCGTCCTGTGTATCCAAAGTTGCTGTTGTTATAAACGCCGCTGCCCGTGTAGTAAAGGTCGTGGTTGTCGGCGAGGGCCAGTTTGCGGATGTCGGAGCGGACAAGCACGCGTGTCGTAGGCCGCAGGATCAATTCGGCGAACGCGTCCTGGAGATTGCTTGTGGCGAAGAACGGGAAGCGGGCATACGTGCGGCCCGACGGCAGGATGGGAAAGAACGTGCCGTGTTGCTTGTCGGAAGGGTTGCCGTCGCCGCTGCCATAGTAGTAGCCCGCCCGAAACCATGAATGCAGGCGCGGGTCGCGGGGCTGATAACCCATTTCCACATCGGCGGCAAACGCGCCGTGATTGAGCGCGCCCCACTTGCCGCCCTGCGCCGCCATCCAGAACAGCGTGTCCATGCGCCCTTTGCCTGCGGGGAACAGCCGCGCATCATGCCCGCCCACCGTGTAAATGTCAATCGTCTCGCCGTCCTTCTGGCGCGCGGACGAGGGGCGATTGTCGGCCTTCACCACGTTTGTACCCCGTGAATCCTCATAAAACGCCCCGAACAGGCGCGAGTCGCTGGCGCGCAGTTTGTCCGAGGACGCGCGTGGAAGGATGGCGGCAAGGTAGGCGATTTTCACATCGGGCAGATCGTCGGAACCGTTGAGATCGTAGCCGCCGCGTGTCGGCACGGCCGCGAATCCGGTCAAGACATGATCCGGAGTCTGGCTGGAAAACTCCAGGCCGTCGAAACTGCGCCCGATGTAGCTGAACGGGTTGGGGCTGATAAGGCGGTTGGCGATGCGGTTGGCCTTCAGGTAGGCGAGCGAGGTGTCAGCCGGACGCACTTCGCCGCCGTCTACGAACTCGAAACGGCCTAGGCGCAGGCTGTTGGCCGGACTGCCAAGCTGCTTCAGCCGCGTGTAAAGCTGTTTGGGGAACAGTTCGGCGATATGCCCGCCGTTAGAGGCGAAGTAGTTTGCGCCCTGTCCGAGCGCGCCCTGGGGATTGGGGGCCGTGGCTCGCGTGGGCGGATTGAACAGGGCGGGCAGGGCGAGTTCCAGCAGAAAATCGTCGCGGGACGTTTCACGCCGTACACCGCCACGCAGCAATGCGCCGCCGAACACATACGCGCCATCGGCTTTGGCCGAGGCAAAGTAGTTGTAATCCTCGACACGCGCCTTAACGCTGCCAAAGTAGTGGAAGCGATTTTGCGCCGACGCCGGCCCCGTGACGCGGGGAGCCATGATGCCCTGCGCCTCGTTGCGTATCTGCGGCGTGGCAGGTGACTGCGGCGGCGCGGTCGTTCCCTGCGACTGCACGGTAGTAGGCGCGGCTGTGTCCGGTATGGAGGTCTGCTGCGCCAATACGTCCTGCCTCGCCATAAGGAACAGGAAAAAGCAAACAAGCCGCGATCCTGAAAGTAGACTGCGCTTCACCATTTATCTCCCATTGCATCTTCCTATCTTTTGCTGCATCCTGTTGATTTTCATTTTGATTTTCATTTTGATTTTCATTGGCGAGCCGTGCAGCGCGGTACATCGTGGAAGCAAACACATGATATGCGGTTCTCACACTATACCCGCCGCGTGTGAAAAAAGCCAAATGCCGACCATAGCGAACAGCGCAGACACAATCCCGTATTGTCACCGACAGGAATAAGCGCGAACAGGCAATACGACGGGGAGACAAGCACAGAAACCCCCTTTATAATGTAATGGCTTCCGGCAAGCAGTCGGACAAACCTGAGCATCGTACCAAAGGAGTCTCCCTGATGCGCCATGACCGTGCAAACAGCATTCATTCCAACAGCATTTTCCCTGCCGGCAGCGGTCGCGATTTCCGACGGCAGATGGGGCGTACAGCACACCGTATAGCGACCGGCCTGCTGGCCGGGTGCGCTTTATTCGCCTTTGCCGCCCGCACCGCCCGCGCCGACGTGATTACCGACTGGAACACGGTCGCGCTCAACGCCATCCGTAACGCCAAATCGCCGCCGCCCGTGGCGTCCCGCGCGCTCGCCATGATGCAGCTTTCGATGTACGACGCGGTCAATGCGGTAGATCAGGGCCATCAATCTTACTTTTACACCGCATCCGCCGCGCCCAACACGTCGCCCGAAGCCGCTGCGGCACAGGCCGCCTATCGCGTCCTGAGCCAGTTATACCCCACCCAGCAGGGCGCGTTTGACACCGCGCTTGTCGGCAGCCTGAACGCGCTGCCCGACGGCGCGGCCAAAACGCAGGGCGTTGCGCTCGGCAACAGCGTGGGCGCGGGCATGATCGCCCTGCGCGCAAACGATGGCTCCGTCAATACGCAGCCTCCGTTTCTGGGCGGAACCGCCGCGGGACAGTGGCGTCCTACCGGCCCCGCCAATCTTCCCGGCCTGCTCCCCAACTGGCCCAATGTCACGCCGTTCGGCCTGGACAGCGGCTCGCAGTTCCGCGCTCCCGCGCCGCCTGCCCTGAACAGCGCGGAGTACGCTGCCGCGCTGAACCAGGTGGAATCGATAGGCGCACTCAACAGCACGACGCGCACCTCGGACCAGACCGCCATCGCCCTGTTCTGGGCGGACGGCGGCGGAACCGAGACGCCGCCCGGACATTGGAACAGCATCGCGCAAACCGTAGCCCAATCGCAGCATAATACCTTGAGCCAGAACGCGCGCCTGTTCGCCCTGCTCAACATGGGTCTGGCCGATGCGGCCATCAGCGATTGGGACACCAAGTACACGTATGACCTGTGGCGGCCTGTCACGGCCATTCAACTGGCGGACACAGACGGCAACCCCGACACCACGGCTGACCCGAACTGGCAGCCGCTGATTATCACGCCCAACTTCCCCAGCTATTCCAGCGGTCACAGCGCGTTCAGCATGGCGGGCGCGACTATTTTGGAAGATTTCTATGGCACGGACAGCATCTCCTTCGACATCGGCGCGGACGGCATCAGCGGCACGCGGCATTTCGACAGCTTTACCGGCGCCGCGCAGGAAGCGGGCCTGAGTCGCATTTATGGCGGCATCCACTTCAGTTTCGACAACACGGCGTCCGGCACGATGGGGCAGGAGATAGGCCAGTACATCTATGGCAGCAGGCTTGCCGCCGTTCCCGAACCGGGCGCGCTGGGCCTGCTGGCAGGCATCGTCGCCACGGGCGGCAGCCTTTTCCTGCGGCGCAAACGAAACCGCAAGTAGAATACGAGATGGGGCGACAGGGAGAAGAGAAGACAGGGAGGAGAGAAGACAGGGAGAAGAGAAGGCGGGGGAGACAAGAAGCGAAAAGCGAGAAGGAATGTCAGTCTTGAAACGCGTATACATGTCCTAACCATAGGGAACGCGCGACCGCGCAAACGCAGCAGACGTATGGCACGTTTGTCGCACCTCCGCGTTCCGTCACGAAGGAGCAGGGCAATGAACAAGACGCGTACTACAAGTACATACAAACAAACAGGGACGCAGCGCGCAGGCCGAAAAATAACCGGACTGCTGGCGCTGGGAGCAATGACGGGCGCGCTGCTGCTCCCGATAGGAGCGCGGGCGCAGACGGCGGGCAGCCAGTCGTCCGTGGATTTCAAGAAGCAGATCGTCAAGACGCTTGCCGTCAAGTACCTGCTGTACCTGCCGGACGACTATGGCAAGGACGCGCAGCAGAAGTGGCCGCTGATGATCTTCCTGCATGGTTCGGGCGAAAGCGGCGATGACCTGGAAAAAGTAAAAGCGCATGGCCCGCCCAAGCTGATCGCGGCGGGCAAGGCGTTTCCGTTTATCGTGGTCAGCCCGCAGTCTCCCGGCGGCGGCTGGAACACGGAAACCCTGAACGCCATGCTCGACGACCTTCTGAAAACGCGCGCCATAGACGAGGATCGCGTGTATCTGACAGGGCTGTCTATGGGCGGCTTCGGAACCTGGGCGTGGGCGCAGGAAAACCCGGAACGCTTCGCCGCGATTGCGCCCATCTGCGGCGGCGGCCTGGCCTGGCGGGCGCGACGCCTCCAGAATGTGCCGACCTGGGCGTTCCACGGCGTCAAAGACCCGACGGTTCCCGTGCGCGCGTCCGAAGAGATGGTAGACGCTATGAAGAAGGCGAACGCCCTGGAAGTGAAGCTGACCGAGTACCCCGAAGCAGGCCACGACTCATGGACAGTCACTTACAACAACCCCGAATTGTTCGCGTGGTTCCTCCAGCACACCCGTCCCGACAACGCTAAAAAGGCCGAGGAAGCGAAGAAAACGGTCAAGGCGTTGTAAAGCGGATTGAGCGGTGAAGAAACGATAAAATCTAAGAACGCAGCCCCTTGCCGCCCTGACAGGCGGCATGGGGCCGCTTTTCGTTTGGGCCGGCGGCTGCCTCAACCGGTAACGGGCGGGTCGCACAGAAGGGCAAGGATCTGCTCGCCGCGCCGCATCAGCACCAGCACCAGCGGAGGATTTCCTGCGAGGGCAGGGGCGGATAGTTTTTTTCGCACCTCGTCCGGCTCCAGGAGTACGCCCCGCTTTTTCACGACCTCGACGCGCCGCTTGTGCGCTCGCAGCCAGGTCAGCAGGTTCTTCGGGTGGTATGGCATCCAGTCCAGAATACGATAGGCCGTCGCAAACGGCGTGGGTACAAAAGCCTCCGCCGTCAGGTAGGCGATATGCGCGTCCATCTGCGCGCCGCCGACAGCCTGCGCGACCTGCGCGGTGAGATGCGCCCGGATAATGGCCGGGTTCGGCTCGTACAGCCATGCGCCCGGAGGGGTTATGGGGATGTACGACTCGCCCGAAGGCCACAGGGTCACGCTTGCCATTCCCTTCCGCACAATCGTGGCGCAGTAGCTTGCGTCCGTAGTGGCAGGAGAAGCATAAGAGGGCAGGGCAGGGGCAAAATCAGGGACGGCAGGCGTGTCGGCGCTTTGTGGAGAAAGCAGCGTTTTAGTGGCTTCGCCCAGCCATAGCACGGCCTCTTTGCACTCGTTTCCCTCGGCGATGAACTCCACGCGGGCGTGTGCCTCGCTGACGTAATGTGCCAGCGCGTCGTCGTCAATGGCGGGCGACACCTTCACGCCGACAAAGGGAAAGTGCGCGGCGAGGGCGTCCAGCCACGAAAGGGGCGGCAAATAATCTTCGGCGTTGCGGGCGCGGGCGCGTCCCTGCCCGGTCGAGACGCGTCGCGATGGATCGAAAAACGCCGCGCCCACACCCTGCCGCTTTAGCCGCGCCAGGTCGAGCCGCGTGACATCGGCGCACAACACATTTACGGGAGCGGCTTCTGTTTGTGCGACCGCATCGGCATTGGCGCGGGCGCAGGCAGCGACGCAAGGGTTATAGTCCACGGCTAAGACCCGGCCCCGCGTATGCAGCGCAAGCGCGTCGCCGCCCACGCCGCAGCAGGCGTCCAAAATGGGCGTGTCGGCAGGAAAGCGTTCGGCGCGATAAGCGGAAATCGTTTCACCCGTCGCTTGTTCCAGACCTTCGGGCGTGAAGAACATCCGGTCGGCCTGCGCGAACTTGGCGCGGGCGCGAGTACGCAGTTCCAGCAGTTCCACGACGCCTGCCGCCTCGGACGCCGCATGATCCCGCCGCAGTTTTTGCAGGCGGGTCAGACGGTCGGGCGGCAGATGCGCGGCGCGTTCGAGAGCGCGTATGCCTGACGACGAAATTAGGAAAACAATCTGTTGTGTGTCCAAAATAACAATCAGTGTCTCGACAGGCTTACGTGTTTGGCTCACAGTCCCAACAGCCTTAGCCGAGCAGACCTGCCGCCTCAAACTGCCGCAACAGTGGGGTATTGTAATGCCTGCGTTTGTAGTCACCCGCCCAAAAGAAGCACTCCACCGGATTGACCTTAATACCTTCTTCGACCATCGCGACAAACTCAGGCGGTATCCAGCACAAGATGTACTCTACCATAGCAGGAGGCTGCCATACGCTAAAGTCCTGTTGATTGGCTTGGTTATAGAATGCGCGGCGGTAGACTTCCTGCGTTTCGCGCACCTGCTCTTCATCCGGTGTGGTTATCTCGTGCATAAAGCAAACCCATGTGTCCCAGGCAGGCAGATCCAAGACATCAATAAACCCACCCGTCTCATACTCTGATAATCCGCACCAGTCGCTTTCTTCAGGAACGACAAGCAGCAACCTGCCTCCTGCAAGATCAATCCTTAGAGGCGCGAGATAGGCGTTGTCCGTTCGCGGCATAGCGGCCCTGCGTTCCGCTAACTCGACAACGGTATTTCGCTTTTCGTCCAATGTTCCCCATGTATAATCGAAGTTGCCCGCTTCATTGGCAGCGATGCTCAAATTAGACGGACGAAGCGCAGGCGTTCGCAGACATTCCTTTGGGGCGTGAACTGAAACGTGTTCGCGACACCAGGGGATTGTTTCAGATAAGTATCGAAAAGGCAACATCTAAAAAGTACCTCTGTGAATGCTGTCATGTTGGCGAGCGGTGGAAGTGGGCCATCTTCCAGGCGTTGTCCTGCTTGACAAAAACACGCGTCTCGTTAAAAGTGGTCCAGCGGGGTTTGCCATTGTCGTTGTAGGTCATCAGGCGCGTATACGTGACAATGCCCGTTTGCCCATGATACACCTGAACGCGTGGCGCAAGCATATCAAAGCGGGCGGGCTTCATTGCAGGATTTTGGGCCATCTGCCGGATCAGCGTATTATGAAACTCCACGCCGTCAATGCGGTACTGGCAAACATCCTCGAAGCACGAGAGATCATCTGTACACAAAGCGGCGTAGGTGTCCGCGTCCCCCGTATGTATCGCGTCCAGCATCCGCCAGGTGATTTCCAGCAGCTCGCGCTGCGCCGCATCCAACCGGGCATTCTCAATCAACGCTTCTTCGTACATCTTCATTCCTCGTCTGATCTTTATTCCGTATCGTCGTCTTCTGTTTGCGCGTCATCCGTCACCGCAGACGCCATTTCGTATTCAGGTAACTCTTCCAGAACAATGGTGTTTGTTGTCGGCTCGATGACCGCGCGCTGTAATCGGATACGCGCATCTTTGCCGCTATTATAGGCAAGCAGGCGATCCCAATGGATTTTGCCGTCAGGGTGTAGGAAGTTCACGCCGAAGTCCGCTCTCAGCCGCGCAGTCAACGTCTCTAGCGCGGCAGTATACGATATTCGGTGTTGATCGGGCAGGTCTCGCATCGCATGAATGATCTTGATATAAAACTCGCCGTCACCGGTCAACTCCTCCCAGAAGGGCTGTCCTGCTAATCGTCTGAAGACGCGATTCGGCGGCGTTCCTCCGGTTGCGCGTCCGTAGCAGTAGGCGATTATCGCGTCGAAGCCTTTGCCTGTTTTTTGCAGGCGGCTGCGTAACTCTAAAAACTCGCTGTTCTGTTTTGCCTGTGCGCTGGCGTTTTGGGAGTTGGTAGCGGATTTAACAGCAATGACCGTGTTGGTGGTTGGCGTAGAGTATTCAATGTCCACGCCGACCGCGCCCGAAATCCGGCCTCCTTTTGCCTCGCTTGCAGCCAGAACAAGCGGCTCGAAGAAGATGTTGCCGAACACGGTCTCCTCGGAAGAAGATAGGAACGCCCGCAGCACTTCGCCGATTATATCCGAAGCGGTGTTGACGCCTATGGCGCGGAAAAGATACGGGTTCTTCCGGCAGATGGTAGAAAGATTAATCTCGCTCAACTTGCCCAGGCGTCTTGCATAAAAAGCGTTCAGCAGTTCGGCGACTTTCACTCGCAGTTCTTCGTCAGTCATTCTCCACCTTCAAAGCCGCTGCCGCATATTCCGCTTCTTTTTCGCGCACTGTAAAGAGGTTGATGGAACCTGCCTCTTTGACGCGCTGTTCGGCGATTTCGATGTACTTTGCGTCCGCTTCGACGCCGACATACCGTCGGTCAAGCTGCGTACAGGCTACGGCGGTTGTGCCGGAACCCATGAAGGGATCAAGGACGACATCACCGGACTGCGTGAACAGGCGGATGAACCAGCCCGGAAGTTCGACCGGAAAGGCCGCGCTGTGGCTTTTATTGCCGCATTCCGTGGCGAGGTGCAGCACATTGGTAGGGTAGGCGAGATCACGCCCGACCCAGTTAGAAATGTTCTTGCCGAAACCGCTTTGTACGCGGGAGTTGTCGCGCTGCTTGTCGGTCTCGCTCAGGTTACGCAGGCGCGAATTGCGCCAGTCGCCCATCGGTACGCGCACCTCGTCCTGATACATGGCGAAATCTTTTTGCAGCGTGAAATGCAGGCAGTGTTCCCATGCGTCCCGAAAGCGATTGGGCCATTTGCCGGGATAGCAGTTGCGCTTGTGCCAGATGTACTCCTCTGTCCACCGCCAACCCTGTTTACGCAGCGCGATTACGAGTTCCATCACATACGTGTGCCGCTCGCCGTCCACGACGCGTTCTTTGATGTTCAGCACGAACGATCCCGACGGCTTCAGGACACGCTTTAGCTGCGCGCCAATCGGCAAAAACCAGTCTACATACTCGTCCGGCTTCACGCCTCCATACATATGTTTGCGCTGATCCGCATAGGGGGGCGACGTGACGACAAGATCAATGCAGGCATCGGGCAGGCGGGCGAGTTCCTGCCCGCAGTCGCCCGCAAAGATCTTGTTATGCCAGTCGCGTGGCTCCAATGAGGCGGGTTCTGATTGATCGGGTTCCACTATGGCAGGCGTTGAGCCGGTACGTTCCAAAAAGTTCTCCAGCAAACAGGGATGCAGGAGACGCGGCTGTTTCCAGCGCGTGTCCTGCATCCCTGTTAGGTTTCGGGCGGGGTGATTCCTGCCCGACTTGGCTGTACCTGTCGTCGCGGTTAAGCGTTTACAGGCTGTGCGCGCCCTGGTGCAGGGCCGTGCCGAGTTCGGTCACTTTGCCGCCCGCCGCGCCGCCCGCGCCCAGGGCGGTGACGTGCGTGCTGAGCGTGGACAGCGACTGCTTTACTGCCGAATTGTCCAGAGGGCTGGAGGTCAGCAGGGTCTTCAGGTTGCCGAGTTCACCGGCAATGGCGGTCAGCTCGGGTGTGCCTGCGCCGGCCAGCTTGCCGTGCCAGTTCTCGATCACCGTGACCGCCTGAGCGGGGGGAATGGTGCCGAGTCCGCCCTGCAGGGCGAGGATGAGCGGCTGAAGTTCGCCGGGAAACGCTTCGGTAGCCATAATGGATATCCTTTCGGGATAGGCGAAGGGGATCATCCCGCCTTCGCGCATAAACAAGAAACAATGCCGATGTGCAGCCGCCGAGAATGGCAGAACGCGGAGGCTGGCAGGGCAGGTGGCAGAAGCGTCGTCACTTTGCCGCCTCAATGCAAACTAGATTACGTATCATCAAACGGTAATGTTACGCAGTGCAGAGGGAATAAGCCATGTATTCTGCAAATTTGCTGTGATTCGGGGGGCGAGTTTCCGACAATGGGAAAGGACAGCCCTCTTTCCCGTTCCGCGCTCTGTATTGCGTGAGGCTTCCGCCGTAAGTCTGCTCTACTTCGTTTTTCCTGAACATGTTTTTATTGGTTTGTTTCTCTTTCGCCGCGCAAGGAGTTTGCCGCTCATGGCCGTCATGTCACCGCCTTCATCCCCGTCGCCGTTTGGTTCGTTCTCGCCGCTTGCGCGTATTTTGAAGCACAGCGACATGATCCTTGCGGGCCTGCTGATTCTGATCGTGGCGATGCTGATTGTCCCCCTGCCCGAATTCGTCCTGGACACGATGCTCGTGATCAACATCACGGGCGCGACAACGGTTTTGCTCGTGTCGCTGTACAATACGGAGCCGCTGCAATTCAGCGTGTTTCCGTCCCTGCTGCTCGTGATGACTCTGTTTCGACTGTCCCTGAACGTGGCCGCTACCAAGCTGATTTTGAGCAACGGACATGCGGGGGCCGTAATCGAGGCGTTCGGAAAGTACGTTATCAGCGGCAACTACATCGTCGGAATCATCGCGTTTTTGATTCTGGTCGTGGTGCAGTTCGTGGTTATCACCAATGGCGCGGGGCGCGTGGCCGAGGTCGCGGCCCGCTTCACTTTGGACGCCATGCCCGGCAAGCAGATGTCCATTGACGCCGACATGAACGCCGGCAACATCACCGAAGCCCAGGCCCGCGCCCGCCGCAAGCAGATCGAAGGCGAAGCCGACTTCTACGGCGCGATGGACGGAGCCAGCAAATTCGTGCGCGGCGACGCCATGGCCGCCGTCCTCATCATCCTCATCAACATCGTCGGCGGCTTCGCTCTCGGACTGTCGCGGGGCGGCGACGTCATGAGCGTCCTCCAAAAATACACCCTGCTTACTATCGGCGAGGGACTCGTCAGCCAGATACCCGCCCTGCTCATCTCCACCGCAACCGGCCTTATCGTCACCCGCGCCGCCAGCGACAAGCCGATGGGCCAGGACTTTATCTCGCAGCTTTTCCTCAACCCGCGTCCCTTAATGATCGTCACCGGGATGCTCGGCTGTATGCTCGTCCTCCCCGGCTTCCCCAAGCCCCAGATCTTTGCCTTGTGCTGCATTGTCGGCGGCTCCGCGTATGGCCTGAACAACACCGAAAAGGCCGAAAATGCCCGCAAGCAGGCCGAAGCCGAAAAAGAAGCGTCTGCCACGTCCGACGCGCCCACCGGCCCCGAAAACGTCCTGCCCCTCCTCGGCGTCGAGACCATCGAACTGGAACTCGGCAGCAACCTTGTCCCCCTCGCCCTCCCCGACGAAGGCGGCGACCTGGCCGAGCGCGTCGGCAACGTCCGCAAGCAGATCGCCATGGAACTCGGCATCATCCTGCCCACCGTCCGCATCCGCGACAACCTCCAGCTCCGCGCCAACACCTACCAGATCAAGATCAAGGGCGCCACCGTCGCCAGTCACGAACTCTTTCCCAACTGCATTCTCGCCCTGGAAGGCGGCATCGTCTATCAACGCTTTGAGGGCATGGACACCATCGAACCCGCGCTCGGTACGCCCGCGCAATGGCTCGCCAGAGGTCTCAAAGAACGCGCCGAAATGGCCGGCTACATCACCGTAGACCCCGCCACCGTTCTCGTCACCCACCTTACCGAAGTCATCAAATCTCACGCCGCCGAACTGCTCACCCGCCAGGAAACCCAAAAACTCATTGACCACGTCAAGCTCACCGACCAGGCCGCCGTCGAGGAACTGCTGCCCAACCTCATGACACTCGGCGACGTGCAAAAAGTCCTGCAAGGGCTGCTGCGCGAGCGCATCGGCGTCCGCGACCTCGCCACCATACTGGAAACCCTCGCCGACTACGCGCCCCGCACCAAAGACGCCGACGCGCTTGCCGAGTTCAGCCGCCAGGCCCTCGCCCGCCAGATCTGCAAGCAGTATCAGGACGAGGACGGCATCATCCGCGTCCTCACCCTCGCCCCCGGCCTGGAGCAGGAACTGCGCCAAACCGTCCAGGCCACGCCTACGGGCAACATGCTCGCCGTGGAACCCAATCTCGCCCAGACACTTATCCGCAGCCTCAACGCCCAGATGGACATTTGCGGCGAGCAGGGCTACAACCCCGTCCTGCTCTGTTCCGGCCAGATACGCCTCCCCCTCAAACGCCTGATCGAGCGCAGCCTGCCCACGCTCCCCGTCATGGCCTACACCGAAGTCGTCCCCAAAGTCGCCGTTGAAGCCCTCGGAACCGTGGAAGCCGAACTCGCCCTGGCGAGTGCCTGACACGGGAAAATTAGCCGTGAATAATTAATTTGGCACGTTTGTCTTAGCTTTTCTCTTCGAGCGCGTAAGCCACCGCCTGCTCCAGCGTCATTGCGCGGCCCTTTGCCCAGGCCGCAGCAAAAGCGGCTTCGCCCAGGGCATCCTGCGCGTCTGCCGCCAGACGCTCCTGTTTTTTGCGCTCTGCGGCTGCCAGCGGGGTTCCCAATTCCTCACGTAAAACCGCTGCCGCTCCCCACAGGCGGGCGCTCCGCTCTGGACACGCCTCCTGAGCGGCAAGAGAAGCGAACGCTTCGAGGCTGTTCGTTATCATCCGCTTTTCCCCCAATTTTTGGAATGCGGTGAGACTTTCCTGCTGCAGAGATCGCGCTTTATCGTAGTCACCCTGCTGCTGCGCTACGGCGCTGAGATTGGCGAGAAATTCAGCGGCATGTCTCTCGTCGCCCATCTCGCGCGCTGCGCCCAGACTCTCTTGATACAAGGCTTGCGCCCGGTCGTAGTCGCCCTGTTCGCAGGCTAGATTGCCCAGGTTGCTCACCAGGGCGGCGACATTGCTTTTTTCGCCGATCTCCCGAAATATCGCCAGACTCTCCTCAAGCAGAACACGCGTTCGGGCGTAATCACCCTGCTCAAAGGCCATGTATCCTGAGATGTTAAGCGTGGCGGCGATGCCCTTTTTGTTTCCGAGCTTGCGGAATACCTTCAGGCTTGCTTCATTCAGCGTGTGCAGCGCTTCATAATCCCCCTGCATCCGCGCCAGCACCGCGGCGCCGTTGAGCGCGTCGGCCCGCGCAATGGTGTATTCCTGTCCACCCGGATGCGATAGTATAGCCGACAGCCACTCTCTTCCCTCGGTCAGATACCCGCGTATTCGCCAAAACTCCTGCAGGGCTGCCGCCAGCCGCAGACCCTTCACGCCCGATAGCGTATCCAGGCTCCTGTCTTCCACGTACAGGGTCAGCGCCTGCCGCATATTGTCGTGTTCTTCTTCCAGCATCCCAAGCCGACGCGCCTGCTCAGGCCCGCTGAATTTGATCCGACATTCTTCGGCCAGAGTTAAAAAATAATTGCTGTGCCGCGCGCGGACTGCAAGGCCCGCACCGCTTTCCGTCAGCCTGTCCCGCGCATACTGCCGCACTGTTTCAAGCAGGCGGTAGCGCGTATGGCTGCCCTCCGTATGCGCCACCACAAGGCTCTTGTCTACAAGACTGGTCAATACGTCAAGCACTTCCCACTCTTCCAGGCTCCCGGTACGCTCCTCCCCATCCCCACCGAAAGAATCTGCGTCCGCACCGACATACTCTGCGGCTTCAAGTGTCCACCCATCCGCGAATACCGCTAAACGGTTCAGCAGGGTTTTCTCCTGATTGGTCAGCAGATCGTAGCTCCAGTCAATCAGGGCGCGCAGCGTCTGCTGACGCGGCAAAGCGGTGCGGCTGCCCCCGGTCAGCAGGCGAAAACGGTTGTCGAGTCTATGGTTGATCTCCTCTACAGACAACGAACGTACCCGCGCTGCCGCAAGTTCAAGGGCAAGCGGGATACCGTCAAGACGATGACACACCTGCGCCATAGCAGGCGCGTTCGTCTCTGTAAGGGCGAAAGTGGACTGCGCTGCCGTGGCGCGCTCAACAAACAGGCGGACCGACTCGCACCGGTTAAGGCTGCCTGGGGTCGGCGTCCGAGTGCGATCCGGCAGGGACAGGGAGGGAAGGCGATATACGGTTTCTCCGGTAATACCCAATGCTGCGCGTGACGACGCAAGTACCTGTACATGAGGGCAGATGTGGAGCAGAGTGTTTACAAGACGTGCGCAGGCATCCAATACATGTTCGCAGTTGTCCAGCACGATTAACAGGCGTTTGGCCTTGAGCGTCTCTGCAAGAGTTTGCGTCACGGGCTTGCCCGGCTCCTCCGCGAGACGCAAGGCTTGCGCGAGCGTCTGTGGCACAAGCATAGGATCGGCGAGGGGAGCCAGTTCCACGAACCACGCGCCGTCAGGGTAGGATTCCAGCGCTTCAGCAGCTACTTGCAGGCCCAATCGCGTTTTGCCGCAGCCACCGCTGCCCGTAAGAGTGAGCAGGCGTGTTCTGCCCAGCAGAGACTTGACGGCTGTAATTTCCGTCTCACGTCCAATGAAACTCGTTACCTGGTGGGGAAGGTTGTTGAGCAGTTCAGGATTGTTCAAGGAACGCAGGGGTGGAAAACTTGCTGGCAGATCAGGATGCAGCATCTGGAACACCGTTTCCGGAGTTTGCAGATCTTTAAGCTGATGTGTTCCCATCTCCTGGATTGTCACGGCAGGCGGCAACGTGTCATGAACCGCGTTGTAAGTAGCCTGGGAAAGCAAGGTCTGCTGCCCATAGCCAATGGATTGCAGGCGGGCGACACGGTTGAGCGTCGGTCCAAAGTAGTCGTTATCGCGCTCCTGAACCGGGCCGGTATGCAGCGCGACACGCACGCGCAACGGCCCGGTTTGCTCCCATATTTCCCCATGCAGCAGCAGTTGCAAGGCGAGGGCTGCGCTGACCGAATTGGAGGCCGTGGCAAACACAGCGCAGAAGGCGTCCCCCAAAGTCTTGAATACGACCCCGCTGTTGCTTTCAATGGCCTGGCGCAGCAATGCGTCGTGCCGCGCCAAGGCCACGCGCATCGCGTCAGGATGTTTCTCCCAGAGGTTGGTGGAGCCTTCAATGTCAGTAAACAGGAACGTAACATTGCCGTCGGCCAGAAAGGGCATGAACCTTCTCCTATGTGATCTACATTTGTGCAGTCTATTTATCACCCGTAAGGACGGCACGGGACATGCGGCGGTAGCCCTCGGCCAGCAAGTCGGCCATGTTGCGGACATCCTCGTCGTTGTAGGCGAGCAGGATGTCTAAAGACTGTTTGCGCCCCGCCCTGTACTCGCGCCATAGCCGCACCGCGTCCCACCCCGACAGCCCCGTCGTGGCATTGGAACGCGAAATCCCCATCTGACTTTCGATGCGCTTTAATCCGCCTCGATACCCCAGACGCTTGAGCAGATAACATAAATCAACGTGCATCTGCGGCCAGGCGAGAGCGGGAAACGCCCGCTTCAAAAATGGGATGTCGAACCCCGTGCCGAAGAACGTGACCAGGATAGCGGCGTCCTCAATGCTTGCGGGAAAGTCGGCCAGATTGCGGCCCTTTACAAATTGGCGCATGGTATGCCCGTCGTAAACGCCGATCACGGTCAGGTCGTCGGGGGCCATGCCGCCATTTGTTTCGATGTCCACAAAGGCCAGCCGATGCCCGAAGGCAGGCACGGCACGCCAGTGTTCGCTCTGGGGCAACAGGTCGGCGAACCACGCGAAATCTTCCTCGTCCAGTCGTGCCAGCGACTCCTCGATAACGGGCGTGAGCAGGCTGCGCTGCGCTTTGCCCAGCGGCCAATCCCCGTCGGGACGCGCAAGGTACGCGTTCCAGTCCCGCGCCCCCGCCCCCCATAGTTTCTGTTCCGTGGTACGCCCGATACTCTGCGCGTGCATGAACGTGGCTTCCAGCATACTGGCCGGGGACGCGATTACTGTGGGCTTTGATACAGTCGCGATAACGGCGGTGGGCGTGGTAAGAGCAGACGGAGACAGGTTCGGCGCGGGCAGACGCGAGTCGAATAGGGGCGAATCGGACACGATGATTACATTCCTTTGAAGCATATTTGAAGCAGAGAGGACTTAAGATGTCATGCGTAATTAGGGTAAACTCGGCTTATGATCACAGTAGCCAAGCTGCGGCGCAAGCCGCGTCACTTTCAAGCGTTGACGGGCTTGTCCGTAGCGGAGTTCGACACGCTCCTGTCGCATGTCACTCCCGTCTATGAAGCCGCCGAGAGTTCCCGGCGTACCCGTGCAAGTCGGGTGCGTCAGGCCGGAGCCGGTCGCAAGTTTCGCCTAGCCTTGCCCGAACGCCTGCTGCTAGGGCTGATGTACCTGCGCTTGTATGTACGCCAGAGCTTGCTGGGCTACCTCTTTGACCTGGACGAAAGCAACATCAGCCGCGAACTGCACGAACGGCTGCTGCCGATCCTGCTTGATGTGCTGCCCACGCCCCTGCGCGACGCCCCCCTGCGGCACATAGCAAGCGAGCAAGGACACGCCGGAGCGAGTGCGAGCGATGCGCCTGCGCCCTCGGACACGGCCGACGTGAGCAAGCCGCGCAAGCGCATCGGCACACTCGACGAACTGTTTGCGGCCTATCCTGAGATTGAAGAGGTTCTTCTGGACGCCACCGAGCAGTCCGTGCGGCAGCCGACCGACAAACTCAAGCGTAAGCAGGCGTACAGCGGCAAGCAGCAAGACCACACGCTCAAGACGCAGATTGTAGCGACGCGCAAGCAGATCCTGCATGTGTTCGGCGGTTTGCCCGGCTGCCTGAGCGACATGCTCCTGCTGCGCGCATCAGGCGTGGTGTATCGTGTGCCGCCTGGGTGCAAGGTGCGCCTGGACAAAGGCTATGAAGGTACAGACGCGGCATACCCTGCTCAGGATGTCCAACAGCCGATCAAGAAGCCGCGCAAGCAGACCCAGAATGTACTGGAGCGCGCCTACAACTACATGCTGTCTACGCAGCGCATCTACGTAGAGCATCATTTCGCCCGCCTCAAACGGTGGGACTGCATGGCGCAAGTATGGCGCGGCCATGACCGTGACCACGAGGACATGTTCTGTGTCGTCGCGGGCTTGCTCAACTTTCGCCAGAGTGGCTGTATGGAACTCACGGCCTAGAGCAGAGACTACAAGAACAGACCGCGTCTGTGCCGCAGACGCAGGCGACCGTCAAAAACAGCTTGGTGGCTGTACCGGCGAAGCCACGCAGCTAATTACGCAATCTATCTTTATAACAAGTATACAATAGTGTGTACACTTTTTGAGCCTGTTTCTTTTTCGGCTTGCGGCAGGTAAAATCCTTGTGTACAGGGGATTGTCCAGCTTCGGCGCATTTCTGTAACAAACAGAGTCGGCGTTCGTTGGTGATAAAGGCGCGTGTCCGCTGTGTCGGCGCGTCTCGTACCTGCCCCTCAACAGCCTGCAATCAAGGAGAGATTTTATAATGTCGTTTTCATCGCGTTTGTTCCGCCCGACCGCGCTTGTCGTGGCGATTGGCCTGCTCGGAACCGGATCAGTTCTGCCGCGTGCCTGCCATAATGCGGCCCTTGCCGCGCCGCCCGCCGCCATCAGCCCCAAACTCAGCGATTACGTGATCCCCAAGCTGGACGACTTCGACACCACGATGAAGGCTGTTTTTCACGACGACAACGCCGCGCGCAAGATCAGCCGCGACATCGGAATGTTGTATCAACTGAAGGGCGATGTGCATATTCGCTACAAAGAAGACAACAAATTTCGGGCGGACGGGCAGCTAGGCGCGAGCAAGGCCAGTATCGTCATCTACGATGCCAAACAAACATTCAAGTTGTCCATCGGCTTGAAGCAGTCGAGCAATCTAGGCAGCGCGCCCGGCAAGCGCAAGAGCCTGCTGGATATGGGCCTGATCTCAGAATACTATCTGACGTATGCACAGGGCGAGTTTCTGGGCGAGCGTCCTTTTGAGGGCGTGTCATGCGCCGTCTTCAAGATCACCTACAAGGACCGCACTCTGGACAGCTCGCACCGCATCGTGTGGATTGACCCTAAAACCAAGATCACGCTGCGTCGCGAAGAGTACGCGCAGGATACGAGCGGCGGCAAGTTACGCAGCGTATGGCTATACCGGGGCGCGAAGGATTCGCCCGCCACGTTCGCGCAGGTCGCCCCCGGCATCTATTTTCCGTCGAGCATCGAGCTATTTAACAACGAGAACCAGAAGGCGGGCGAAACCGCGTACACCAACACGCGCGTCAATGTCGGACTCAGCGACGACATATTCAAGCTGTAAACGTATCGGAACGTATACGTTTACACACTGCATCGAGTGGTGTTGTGTGTGATTAGATTGTATGTGATCAAAAGGTGAGGGGAAAGTACACGCGCATGGTAAAGACGCCGAGACCTAAAGGGGCTTGGGACATCATCAAAAGCATGTCCGTGGCGGCCATCGCCCGCGAGGCCAACCGGCCTCTCAGCGTGGCCGTAATCGGCCCGCTCGAACGCCGCGATGAGGCCATCAAAGCTCTTTTTACGCCTGACACCACAACCGCGGTGGGGATAGGGGAAACGTCCGGGGCGATCAGCCTGCCGGAGACGCCCTTTATTCAGGGATACGATTCGCTGAGTGAGGAAGCGAAGTTCCCGCGCCAGTCGGGCGTATACGACTTTGTAATAGATGTAGGCAGTGGGCGCGAGGGTGCGCCCACTGACCTTGTCGTGTACTCCCTAAAGGAACTTGGTGGCTGGGAAGCTACGCTTGACCGCATCCTGGACGATAAGCCCACGCTGATGCTCGCGCTGGGCCGCAACTTCCCCGTATTCCGTCGCCGGGTGGCGCAGAAGATCATAAACGACACCAGCAGCGCGAACGCGAAGTTCTCGCTTGTAACAGGCGTGGTGGAAGCGTTCCCCATCCTGCGCGAGATCGGCCTGCCCGGCGTGGCTCTGAGCGACGTGATCGTTTTGACCAAAAACCAGACGCTGATGACCCTGCGCCTTGCCGCCGCATACGGCCTGCCGCTCGACTACAAAAGCCGCATGAAAGAACTTGCGCCCATTCTAATCAACTCGTTCGGGTGGCGCACCGTGGCCCGCGAACTGGTGGGTCTGATCCCGATTGTCGGCTTTCTCGCCAAGCCTGCCATCGCGTATGCGGGGACGGCCACAGTGGGCCGCGCCGCGCAGCTATACTATGAGACGGGCGAAAAGGTAACAAGCGCGCAGGCGAAGAAGATATACAAAGAAGCGTATGCCGTGGGCCGCGTCCGCGTCCGCGAACTGGCCGCTTCTATGCGTCCCGGCAAAGGCGGCGGGGGTGGGGGAGGCGGCAACAAGCGCTTGCCCGCCGCAACAGCCACGAACCTTGATCTGGAAACGCAGCTTGTGCCGGTCGTGGAACGCGAACTTGTCCCCGTTGAGGAGTAAACGTTGAGGTGGGTATGCAGTGCCGATTTTCGCAATGCAGGCTATCTACCCAATGCTCCAATCTTCAACCTTGAGGCCGGGAACCTTGTTGAAGTCGGCTGTGTTGCGCGTAATTAGCGTTGCATTGTTGGCTATGGCGGTGGCGGCAATCTTCAAATCCATTGTGCCGACACGCAGCCGCAACAGCCATAAACTTTGAAATTGCGCGAGAGCCTTCTCACCGAAGGGTAGAACAGGCGTCGTGCAATAGTAATCACGCATTCTGTTAAGGCGGGCATAGACCGTCATCTGCCGGTCAACGCTCGGCATCCTGGCAATCTCCGCCATCCAGCCACGCATCTGTTCCTCGTAGCTGATCAAACTTACGGCTACGCTGTCGGGCGGGAGTGCAGCTATACGGGCGATGATTCGTGAACCCTCCACTCCTGCCCGGTCGATCAACGAAACGTGGTCACTGTCCATCAGGTAGGGGTACATAAATTCCCGCCTTTTCCAGTGCTTCGATCTCGTCTGCCGCCGTCGGCTGTGAACGTCGGTACTCCGCGCCTAGCCGCATAGCCTCATCATACATCTCATCGTCTCGAAACGCGCCAAATCGCTGTTGCCACCACGGAACCTCCTTCTTCTGCGTGTTCTTCTCTGCCAGCAACTGCGCTACCTGCGCTTCCAATGCGCTTACTCGCTCTTCCAAATCTGTCGCCATTGTTCTTGCTCCTTCCTTTACCTTTATAGTCCGATGGTCTGCGAAAGTTAAATTGCCCCTGTATTCGTGTGAACACAGGGGCAATGGGTAGAACGCTTGGGGTTACTCCATTGTGTCGCGGTCGAGCGCGTCTGCGTCCTGAGAGCCGAGTTTCAGGGCGGCGTCCAGGCTGCTGATGCTGTCGAACACGTCGGACATGGTCAGTTCCATGCCGTCGCTCTCGTCCGGGCCGTCCAGCGGGCCGCGCTCCAGGGTCTCTTCCTGGAAGCCGTCCATCGGCAGCGGGTCGGGGCGCGAGGGTGTGCGTCCGAGCAGCGGCACAATGTCCTCGTCCTCGTCCAACAGCGGCAGAGACTGTTCGCGTTCGCGCGGCGCGGGTTCCACGATCAGCGGTGCGCCGTCCGGCGTCGCCAGTTCCAGGCTGCGGTATGCGGCCAGCCCGGTTCCGGCAGGGATCAGGCGTCCGATGATGACGTTTTCCTTCAGGCCGACAAGTTCGTCCTTTTTGCCCCGCACGGCGGCCTCGGTCAGCACACGCGTGGTCTTCTGGAACGAAGCCGCCGAAAGGAACGACTCGGTGGCGAGACTTGCTTCCGTAATGCCCAGCAGCACCCAGTCTGCCGTAGCTTCTTGTCCCGGCGTCGCGATGTTGCGGACGCGCGTGTTCTCGTCCTCGAACACGAACTTGTCCACGATCTGGCCCGGAAGGAAGCGGCTGTCACCGGGATGGCGCACTTTGCGCTTACGCAGCATCTGCCGCACGATCACCTCGACATGCTTGTCGTTGATGTCTACGCCCTGACCCTTGTACACGTTCTGGATCTCGCGCACAAGATACTCCTGGACGCCGCGCGTTCCCTGCAGGTCAAGCACCTTTTGCGGGTCGAGCGGGCCTTCCGTCAGCCGGTCGCCCGGATACACAAGCTGGCCCTTTTCCACTTCCAGATCGCCCCGGTAAGGAACCATGTAAACGCGCCGTATCGTCACGGCTTTGATGCCCATGCCGACTATCTTACGCAGATGCTTGTCGCTAATGGTCTCGTCAGCCTTGACTATCGGCTCGCCGCTCTCGTCCAAGATGTCGTCTGCGCTGGTCGCGTCCGTGCCAAGTCCCTGATGCGGCAGGTTCTCGTTGAGTTCCACGGGCGTGTGCAGCACGACGTTACGCAAACCTCGGCTTTCGATGTCGGCCACGAACCCGGTATGCTCGGTGACGATGGCCTGTCCTTTGGGCTTGCGGGCCTCGAACAGTTCCACGACGCGCAGCAGCCCGCCGACCTGATCTTCCAGCACCTTCAGCACCGCCTGGATCGAACGCACCTTTTCGCGCTCGCTGCCTTCCGCTTCTTCCAGCCGGACGATACCCGTCTGGATGTCGTTATGCAGTTCGCGCAGGTTGTTCTGCCGCTTTTGCTTGACGTTGGCGACGCCCGTCAGCGCGCCCTTGGCCGCGATGCCTCCGGTGTGGAAGGTACGCATCGTCAGCTGTGTGCCGGGTTCGCCGATGCTCTGGGCCGCAATGATGCCGGTCGCTACGCCGATGTCCACAAGCCGGCCCGTCGCCAGATCGCGCCCGTAGCACTTGGCGCACACGCCCTGACGCAGTTCGCAGGTAAGAACCGAGCGCAGGATAACGCTCATGGACGTGGTCAGCTTGTACAGCGTTTCCGCCGCGCGGTACGAGCCATCCGCCCGTTTCAGGGCGTTCGCAAGCCGCACGCCGCCCGGATACGCGAGCAATGTCTGCGCTTCCTTCGTCGTCATGGGCAACCCTTTGACGACCGTGATGGTCACGCCGTCGCGCTCGAATGTCGCGGGCTGATTCTCTGCAAGTGTCAGCACATCATCAATCGCGACACGCACATCGTTCAGACTGCGCGCGCCCTGATCCGAGATGTCCTCGTTGGCCGCAATCACGATCTCGCCTGTGATCGGGTTCACCAGATTTTCCGGCGAGTAGCGGCCTTTCAGCCGCTCATCCAGTTTCTCCAGCGGCTCGCCGCCTTCGAGGATCTCCTTGACGGTCACGCCCTGCACGGTTCCGCAGTCGGTATCGCGAACGATCACGTCCTGGGCCACGTCCACAAGCCGGCGGGTCAAGTATCCGGCGTCTGCGGTACGCAGGGCGGTGTCGGCCATACCCTTGCGCGCGCCGTGCGTGGACACGAAGAACTCCAGAACGCTCAGGCCCTCATGGAAGTTCGACTTGATGGGCAGTTCCTCGATCAGGTTGCCGAACGGGTCGGTCATAAGCCCGCGCATACCCGATAGCTGCGTCACCTGCTTCTTGGAACCGCGCGCTCCCGATGTCGTGATGATGTTGATCGGGTTGTACTGCGAGAAGCCGTCCATGATGGCTCCGGCGACGTCTTCGGCAGCGTTCAGCCACGTTGTCAGAACTTTCGATTTGCGCTCCTGGGCTGACAACGTGCCACGGTCATACTGCTTGTTGGTGCGGCGCACCTCGTCCTCGGCCTTGCTGATAATGGCGTCGCGCTTGCCGGGAACGTCCATATCGGTCATGGCAATCGTGATGCCGCCCTTCATGGCGTACTTGAAGCCGATGGCTTTCAGTTCGTCCAGGAAGTTGATGGTCGCTTCCTTGCCGTGCGTCTCATATACGTCCGATACGACGCCGGATACGCCGCCCTTGTTCAGCGTCGCGCTCTTGCCGATAAGGTACTTGTCCGTGTACTTCAGGCGTGATGGCAGGATCTGGTTGAAGATAAGCCGTCCCACGGTCGTGAACTTGGCCGTGTCCACGACGTGCATTTTGACGCCCTCATCCACGCGCGACGTCATGGGCAGGCCCTCTTCATCGCCCCTAAATCCGATCACTTCATTGACGACAACGGCGTCTTCCTCAAAGCCCAATCTGTGCGGCAGGCGTACACTGATCGGGTCATGCAGTTCGATCTCGCCCAGGCTATGCGCGAGCATGGCCTCTTCGGGGCTGCTGAAGTTAATCGGGTTGGGCCGCTTGCCCTCGGCCAGTTCGCGCATCATGGTCAGATAGAAGCACCCCAGGATGATGTCTTGGACCGGGGCCACAATCGGGCCGCCGTTTGCGGGGCTGAACAGGTTATGCGAACTGAGCATCAGGATACGCGCTTCGGCCTGCGCGTAGGCGCTGAGCGGAACGTGAACGGCCATTTGGTCGCCGTCAAAGTCCGCATTGAACGCATGGCACACCAGCGGGTGTACCTGAATGGCCTTGCCGTCTACCAGAACCGGCTCGAACGCCTGGATACCCAGCCTGTGCAGGGTAGGAGCGCGGTTGAGCAGGACGGGATGCTCGCGAATAACCTCTTCGAGCGCGTCCCATACTTCCGGGCGCATCTTGTCAATCATGCGCTTGGCGGTCTTGATGTTGCCTGTATAGCCCCGCTCCACAAGCGTCTTCATCACGAAGGGCTTGAACAGTTCCAGCGCCATTTCTTTGGGCAGCCCGCACTGGTGCAGCTTGAGATGCGGCCCGACAACGATGACCGAGCGGCCCGAATAGTCCACGCGCTTGCCCAGCAGGTTCTTGCGGAAGCGGCCTTCCTTGCCCTTGAGCATGTCGGAAAGCGACTTGAGGGCGCGGTTGTTGCTGCCGACGACCGGGCGCGTGCGGCGTCCGTTGTCGATCAGGGCGTCTACGGCCTCTTGCAGCAGTCGCTTTTCGTGATTGACGATAGACTCAGGCGCGCGTATTTCCGTGATCTTCTTTAGGCGGTTGTTGCGGTTGATGATGCGGCGGTACAGGTCGTTCAGGTCGGACGTAGCGAAACGCCCGCCGTCGAGTTGCACCATTGGGCGCAGTTCGGGCGAGATGACCGGTACGGCGTCCAAAATCATCCACTCAGGACGCGCTTTGCTGGCAATAAACGCCTCGGCAATTTCCAGACGCTTGATGGCGCGAACGCGCTTCGGCCCCTGCGTGTTGGCGACCTCGTTACGCAGTTCGCGGCTCAATTTGTCCAAGTCTACCTCGACGAGCAGCTTCTTGACAGCCGCGCCGCCAAGTCCGGCCTCGACAACTTCGCTGTAATCCACGTCCAAACGTCGGCTAATGACATCCATCAGGCGTTCCGTAGCGCGAAATTGGTCTTCCGAGATAAGCTGACGCTTTTCGATCTTTTCCAGCAGGGTCAGGCTCGCGGCCAATTCGTCAATGCGCTCCTGCGAATCCTTTTCTTCCTGCTTGATCCGCTCAATCATGTACGCCTGCTTTTGCGCCACGACCTCGTCATCCCAGTATTCCGGCTCATACGACGCATCGGGGTCTTCCAGCAGGTCAGCGGGATCAATGTCGCCGTCCTCGACATCCTCGTCCTCTTCGGCGATAACAGGGGCGGTGACGCGCAGGGCCGGAAGCGGGGCGTCAGCGGGGGCTTCCTCGCCCTCTTCGCCGGGCCTGGGAACCGACTGATGCTCCTTGACTTCCTTGTTAAACTCGCGCGTCAGGCGGTCAGCGATGCCCGCCTTGTCCTCCAAAATCTCTTCGGTTTCTTCGCGCACAGCCGAGCGAATGTCGGTCAGGTCGGCGTTGATACGACCGCGATCCACGTTCGTCACGATGTACGACGCGAAGTACAGCACTTTTTCCAGCGGACGCGGCGAGATGTCCAGGATCAGGGCGAGCGGGCTGGGGACACCCTTGAGATACCATATATGACACACGGGCGCGGCCAGTTCGATATGGCCCATGCGCTCGCGGCGCACCTTGCTGCGCGTCACCTCGACGCCGCAGCGGTCGCAGATGATGCCCTTAAACTTTACCTTTTTATAGCGTCCGCAGTGGCATTCCCAGTCCTTGACCGGGCCGAAGATGCGCTCGCAGAACAGGCCGTCGCGTTCGGGCTTGAAGGTGCGGTAGTTGATCGTTTCGGGCTTCTTTACTTCGCCATACGACCAGGAACGGATCTCGTCGGGGGAGGCAATGCCGATGCGGATTTTACTAAACATGCTGGCGTCAGCCATCGTCGCTTTTCCTCCACAAAATTCCCGCCGCACATCAAACTATGCGTCGGGCAAACAGCAAACAAGCAAAAAGAATACGGGGAATAGACAGGATTTTCAAGATTTACAGGATGAGTAAAGAAAGAAGTATTTTGCGCGAAGACTACTTTACCTTTATCGTTGTTGACGCACAGATACGTACTAGCTCTATACGTATACAACGCCTCGGAAAAATCCTGTAAATCTTGAAAATCCTGTTAATCCTGTCTATGGATTGGTTTGAGTTAGAACGTCGGCTCTTCGTCGGGCATTCGCAGGGTCTTTTGCTGGCTCTGCTGCCGGCGGATAGCGGCTTTGGCCGGGTCGCCGTTCGGGTCTGTATCGTCGTCGCGGTCGCGCAGGTCGATTTCCTTGTCCTGCTCGTCCAAGACGGTGACTTTCAGGCCCAGGCTTTGCAGTTCGTTGACAAGGATCTTGAACGATTCGGGTACGCCCGGTTCCAGGATGTTGTCGCCCTTGACGATGCTCTCATACGTCTTGACGCGTCCCAGAACGTCGTCGGATTTGATGGTCAGGATTTCCTGCAGCATGTAGGCTGCGCCGTATGCTTCCAGCGCCCACACTTCCATTTCGCCGAACCGCTGTCCGCCGAACTGCGCCTTGCCGCCCAGCGGCTGCTGCGTGACCAGACTGTACGGGCCGGTCGAGCGGGCATGGATCTTGTCGTCCACAAGGTGAGCGAGTTTGAGCATGTAGATCACGCCGACCGTAACAGGCATCTCAAAGTCCTCGCCCGTCAGTCCGTCGCGCAGTTTGGTTTTGCCTGTATGCGGATCGAACCCGGCCCGCTTCCAGCAGTTTTCCTGTATGCGCGTGACAATCGCCTCGGTGTCGTAGCTTGCAGGTGTCAGGTCTGTGCCGGTCTCGCCTATGCCGTTACTAAGCATCGCCGTGCCGCTGCCGTTGCCGGCTTCCAGTTCGCGCTGTACGGGCGAGACGGTCGGGGCCACGGCCACGATCCGGCTGATCTGCTCCAAGCGGTTCGCGTCCAGTCCGGCCAGTCGAGCGCGGAGTTCGTCCATCATCTCATTCGGCGTCTGATCCTTGCCGAACTGTACGCCCAGGCGAAGTTCGCCATTTACGTAGTTTTCCAGCGTCCGGGTGCGGAAATGGTCGGCAAGCCGCTCCATTTCGTTGACGATCTCCGCTTCTGTCGAGGCCTCGAAGGCTGGGTTCACGAACGAGCAGTTCATGTGCCGACCCACGTAGCCAAGATGCGTTTCCAGGATCTGGCCGATGTTCATACGCGACGGCACGCCCAGCGGGTTCAGGACGATGTCAACCGGCGTTCCGTCCGGCAGAAACGGCATGTCTTCCATTGGCAGGATTTTGCTGATGACGCCCTTGTTGCCGTGGCGTCCGGCCATCTTGTCGCCTTCCATGATCTTGCGCTTCTGGGCGATGTAGACGCGCACGCTCATGTTGACACCCGCGTTCAGTTCGTCGGCGGGCAGGCGCAACAGCTCTCCATCTTCCATGTCCTTGACGGACGGATCGGGCCGCTTGCAGAAGTTGTAGATGCGCTTGTCTCGGCTGCCCTGATACTTGAACCGGCTGAACACCTTGACATCCACAACGCGCCCGCCATTGCCGTGCGGTACGCGCAAACTCACGTCGCGTGTTTCTTCGGCCTTTTTGCCGAAGATGGCGATGATAAGCCGCTCTTCCGCCGTGAGTTCACCCTGACCTTTGGGAGCGACCGCGCCGACGAGGATCTCATCGGGCCGCACTTCGGCCCCGATGCGGATGATGCCTTCCTCGTCCAGATCTTTGAGCATATCTTCGCCGACGTTTGGGATGTCGCGCGTGATCTCTTCCGGGCCGAGCTTGGTGTCGCGGGCTTCCTTGTCGAACTCCTCGATGTGGATGGACGTAAACACGTCGTCCTTGACAAGCCGCTCACTGAGAAGGATGGCGTCCTCGTAGTTGTAGCCGCCCCACGGCATAAAGGCGACAAGCACGTTCTGACCCAGCGCGAGTTCGCCCATATCCGTACACGGCCCGTCCGTCAGCACCTGACCCTGGCGGACGCGCTGGCCTTTATTGACGATGGGACGCTGCGTGATGCACGTCGAGTTGTTGGAACGCAGCAGATTAATCAGGCGGTAGCTGTCAATGCGCCCATCGGTCGTTGTCACGTCCACCTGCTCGGCGGTAACGCGAGTAACCACGCCCGACCGCCGCGCAATGATGACCGCGCCGCTGTCACGGGCAGAACGCCTTTCCATGCCGGTCTTGACGAGCGGGGCATCCGGGCGCAGGGTCGGCACGGCCTGCCGCTGCATGTTCGCGCCCATAAGTGCGCGCGTCGCCTCGTCGTTTTCGATGAACGGGATCATGGCCGTGGCAATCGAGATCAACTGTACGGGGGCCACATCCATAAACTCTACGCGCGCCGGCTTGACGTTCGGGTAGCCTTCTTCAAAACGCACCTGTACGGTTTCATCCACAAAGCGGTTGTCGTCGTCCAGCCGGATGTTGGCGGGCGCGATGTAGTGCCGGTGGTCTATGTCGGCGGTCATCCACACAATATCGTCGGACACCTGACCGCTCTTCACGACACGGTACGGCGTTTCCAGAAAGCCATAGTCGTCAATGCGGGCATGAACCGCCATCGAGCCGATAAGCCCGATGTTCGGGCCTTCCGGCGTCTCTATGGGGCAGATGCGGCCATAGTGGCTGTGGTGAACGTCGCGCACTTCCAGTTTGGCCGACTGCCGCGAAAGACCGCCCGGTCCCAGCGCCGACAGACGTCGCTTGGCCGTGAGTTCCGCGAGCGGGTTGGTCTGATCCATGAACTGCGATAGCTGTGAGCTGCCGAAGAACGACTTGATAGATGCCGAGATCGGCTTGACCGACAGGATCACCTGGGGAATGATGTTGTCGTTGTCCAGGCTCGTCATGCGTTCTTTGGCGACCTTCTCCATGCGGAGGAAGCCCATACGCAGCTGCGATGTGAGCAGTTCGCCGACCGACCGGACGCGCTTGTTCTCCAAATGGTCAATGTCGTCCGTGGAGTAGTCTACCGCTCCCGCGTTCAGGTTGATGATGTAGCGCAGGATGCTGACAAGATCTTCTTTGGTCAGGGTACGCGCCGACATCGGCACGGTCGCGCCCAGTTTCTTGTTGACCTTGAAGCGGCCTACCTTCGCCATGTCGTAGCGCCGCGCATCAAAAAAGATGCTCTGCACAAGGTTACGGGCCGAGTCCACGGTAGCCGGGTCGCCCGGTCGTATCTTCTTGTAGATGTCGAGCAGGGCGCTGTTGATGTCGCTCGCCGCGTCCTGTTCGATGCAGGCTTCGACGTAGCGGTTTACGTCCAGCACTTCGAGCGTGGGCAGCTTCTGCTTCACGACCGCGTTGGCCGTGGTTTTGTCGGCGATGAGATGGTACGCCTTGACGAGAATCCGCTCGCCGTCGCCTTTGATGTCTTCCACGGGCCGCTTGCCCAGCAGCATTTCGGCTGTGGGAGTTTCGAGCGTGTTGCGCGTCGAGAACATTTCCAGAATGTCCTGCGTGGTCTCGGTGCGCGAATACAGTTTGATGACCGTGTCTTCGCCGATTTTGCCGGCCAGTTCAGTCAAAAACTCCTCGGTGGCCCGCGTCTCACCTTCGGCGATGATCTCGCCGGTTTTCTTGTCCACGACGGGTTCAAACAGGCGGTACGCGACAAAGAAATCCTTTTGAACCTCGGTTCCGTTGGGCTTGCCCTCTTCGTCCTGAACCTCCACGTTCTTGTACACCCAGAAGCGTTTCAGTACATTCTTGATGGTCATTTCGAGCGGGGCGACGGCCTGCGGAAACGCGTCGAGCGCGCGCAGCAGGGTCGTCAGCGGGAACTTCTTTGTCTGCCCGATCCTGACCGTAACAAGGCTGGCGTTGTCGGTCTCGACATCCACCCACGCGCCCTCCTGCGGGATGATGGTGGCGAAGTACAGCACCTTGCCGCTGAAGTCGAGGCTGTCCTTGAAATAGACGCCCGGTGAGCGGGCAAGCTGGCTGACGACAACGCGCTCGGCCCCGTTGATGATGAACGTGCCTTTGTCGGTCATCAGCGGCAGGTCGCCCAGATAGACCTCGCTTTCGATCTCTTCTTTGCTGGCCTGACGCAGCAGCACTTTGGCCTTGATGGGCGACTCGAACGTCATGTCGCGGTCGCGGCACTCTTCCACGCTGTATTTGGGTTCGCCCAGCGTAAAGTCGGTCAGCGATATAGAGGTGTTGCCGGTAAAGTCATAAATGGGCGAGAAGCTGTTGAAAAGCTCCTGCATTCCTTCTTCGAGGAACCAGCGATACGAATTAAGCTGAAGTTCGACCAGATTGGGAATCTCGACGATGTGACGCGTCTGCTTGGTACGCCCCTGGATTTCCTTAGTGGACATATTGAAAAGCCTCCCCTGAACGCGCAGGAACGCTGTGGCACGAAAGGATGAAGGGACATACAGGGGGAAATTCCGTAACTCCGGTTTTCCGCCCTGTTTGTGACCCTTCATCCTTTGTATTAGAATGCAATTTGTAGTTGGAAACGGCATCGGGCTAACTTCAGCCGGTTTGCTCATTTCCTTACGCACGAAACGCTAGGATACCACATTTCACTACGTACTGTCAAGCGTTTTCTGCACCCGCGCCAGGGCAATCTTTATCCGCAATTTTGCGCGTTGTCCTGCGTCTTGATTTAGGGCGTGATACGGCGAATATACGTAGGCTTTGACAGTCCCTGTTGAGAAAAGTTGCGGCACAAAAACACCCTCGCGTTCTTGTAGAAAGCGAGAGTGTTTTCAGGTGTTCCGTTCTGCGAGCAGACGGCTCACAATCCTTTGATGGGCTGCGACGCGCCCTCGGTGATTTGCAGAAATTGATCGGCGGCAACATTGGCATACGTGTCCTCGTGACCGTCGGGCCAGTGGACGCGCATACGTTCGGCCCGGTCTGTCGTTCCCAGGCCGACGTGGACGCGGCTGTCGCTTACCGATAGGAAGCTGCCCGCGTTCGCGGCCTGCACGACCCGGGTGCGCCCGCCCGCGTCTACGCTGACGAGAGCCCCCATCGCGTCGCGCCCGCTGCGCGTGCCAATGAGATGAAGCGTGAGCCAGTGGTTTGTGTCGCGCGCCCCGTTCTTGAGAAGCAGGGGGCTTCCGTCCAGATTGGTAACGACGGCGTCCAGATGCCCTGTGTTGTTCAGGTCGCCCACGGCCAGACCGCGTCCCACGATCATCTGCCGCGCGCCTGCCCCCATCTGCGCGGTGACTTCGCGGAACACGCCCCGCTCATTGTGAAATAGCTGCACGGGCTGGCGGTACTGTGTGCCGGGATAGACGGTGGCCGTGTTGTCCAGGACATGCCCGCTCGCCGTCATCAGGTCGGGCCAGCCGTCGTTGTCGTAGTCGAGGAATTTGCAGCCGAACGTGACGTAGGGACGCAGACTGTCACCTAGTCCCGCCTGCTGCGCGGTCTCGCTGAACAGGCCGTTTCCCAGGCTGCGATACAGCGCCTTGATTTCGCTGCCATACGTGGACACGAAAAGGTCCAGTTTGCCGTCGCCGTCTATGTCGGCCCAATCCGCGCCCATGCCGCCGTGTACGCTGCCCTCGGCACTGTATGCCGTGCCGCTGGTCGCGCCCTGATTGACAAAGCGCATACCACCCTGATTCGCGAACAGGTCGCCGGGGCGCTCGTCGTTTGCGATTACAAGGCTTAGTCGGCCCTGCCGGTCGTAATCGGCGCAGGCCACGGCCAGGGCGCGTCCTCCTGAATCAGCAAGCCCCGCTGACTTGGTTATGTCCTCAAAACGCGCAAGTCCGCTCGCGCCGACCAGATTGCGATAGAGCAGGCCGTGCTGCGGCTTGTACATGTCGGGCGAGCAGGAAAACTTTTGCGTTTTGCCGATCTCGGAACACAGTTGGGGAACATGCGAATTGAACTCGGCATAGCGGCACACATAAAGATCCGGCCTGCCGTCGCCATCCAGATCGGCGAACAGGGCGCTGGTGCGCCAATCCGCCGTGCCTTCTTTGTCGGGCGGCAGAACTTGCAGGCCGGCCTCGTTTGTGATGTCGCGAAAACGCCCGCCGCCCTCGTTGTGGTAGAGCGCGCTGCAATTATAGCCGCATAGGTACAGGTCGGGCCTGCCGTCGTTATCTATGTCGCCCACGGCCACGCCCTCCCAATAACCGGGCTGGCGCAGTCCCGATACGGGTGTGATGTCTGTAAAACGATAATTGCCGAGGTTGCGGTACAGGCGCACCCGGTCGGGAGCCACAAGCACGATGTCGAGCAGGCCGTCGCCGTCCACATCTACAAGGGCCACGCCGTGTCCCAGCGTCTCGTGAATGTTAAGCGGCGTGCGCGTCTGCCGGACGGCAAAATCAATGCCGCTTGTCGGCAGGATATTGTCAAACAACGGGGCGGCAGGAGAAGCGGCAGAGGAGGAAGCGGGAGCGGGGGACGCAAGGGGCGTGCCGTCCATCTGCGCGGCGGGAGGATGGCCGCACCCGCATGACAGCGCGAACAGGGCGGCAGCAAAACGAAACCGCCGTCTTGTCACCAATGCAAAAGAAGACAGCAACGGCGCAGACAACAAATTCGAGGAGATAAGCTTCATAGTGCGTAAATTCAAGGCTGAACCGCTCCCGTGCCGGGGGCGTTGGCAGGCGGGGCGTCGGGAGTGGGCCGGAACGCGGGCAGTTCGTTGTTGGGATCGTATATGACAAGGTCGGGCGGCGGCGGTGGGCCGAGCGTCCCCGTTCTGCCCGCCGACTGACGGGTTGCCGACTCGCGGGCGATACGCTGTGTCATGTCCCCGAACGCGCGTTTTGTTTCGGCATTGTCGGGCTGCAATCCCGCCGCGATAGCGTACTGCGCGCGGGCCGCTTCCAGATTGCCGATCTGTATATAGAGTTTGGCAATGCGCAGCCGCCATGCGGCGTCATGCGGATCGCTGGCGACGTGCTTGGTAGCAACGTTCAGGTCGCCAAAGAGAGTACGCAGCGTCTGGAACCGGGCCTGTGCGGATGATGCGGCGGGCGCGTGGCCCAGCAAGGTCTCGGCCCGCGCCAGAGCGTACCAGTTCTCCGCCTTGTCGGGCTGTGCATCAGAGGCCGCCTGCAAAAACGGACGCGCCAGGGCAGGCGCGTTGAAGCGCAGGTGGAGTCCGCCCAGCGCGCCTAACAGATCGCTGTCATCAGGACGCGCTTTCGCAACGTCGGTCAGCAGACCGGCTGCCTCGTGGTACTCGTCTATACTGTGCGCGCTTTGCGCCAGGGTAGTGCCGAGCAGAATGGCATACGTGGCGACATCCGGGGCCAGACGGTGGGCGGCGCGATACTCGTCAAGCGCGGCGGGCGTCTGGTTCTGCGCGGCAAGGACGCGGCCCAGTTCCGCATGGCAGGCCGCGTCGCCGGGTGTCTGAGCCAGAGCATGGCGCAGGGCGACTGCGGCCTCGGTGTATTGTTTCTGCTCGCTCCACGCGCTGCCCAGGCGGAACCAGGCTTCCGTGTTCGCGTCGTCTATGGTGGCGGCAAGCTGAAACTGCGTGGCCGCAAAGTCGAATTTGTTTTGCGCGGCGAACACGATGCCGTAGCCCACATGGATCAGGCTGTCGTCGTCGTTGATCTTGGCGGCGAAATCCAGCGGGGGCAGGGCCTCTTTAGGGGTTCCCTGACGGGCCAGCAGATAGCCCAGGTGCGCGTTGACATGTTCCGCAAGCGCGCTATGGTCGCCGGACGGCATGGCCTGGGCCGCTTCCCGGTATACGGCCAGCGCCTCGTCCCCCTGTCCGGCGAAAAGCAGATGCTGCCCGTACACGCTCCACAGCAGCGGGTCGCCGTGATGCGCCAGAGCCTGAGCGCGCAGGGCGTCCAGGCTCTGACGGTTCAGCCACCACAAACGCGCCTCGCCGCCCCAGCGTGCGACCCCCGCAACAAGAACCAGAGCAAGCACGGCGGTCAGCCGCACAGCAGTCCGGCGGGAACGGGGGCGTGGTGCAGAGGTCGTGTCTGCTCTGGCGCGAGACGAAGCGCCCAACCTAGCGGCCCCCTGTATTGGGAGCTCCGCCGCCCTTTTTCGTCCAGCCCGGCCTGTACTTGTCTTCCTCGCCCTTCGGGGCCGTAGCGGGACTGGGCAGCAGCATCTTGCCCACGAAGGCCAGCAGCAGAACCGCCACGATTACGGCGGCGACAACCATAGGAACCGGAATCTCTTTTTTCACACCTTACCTCCAGCAATATTTCGGACGGCTTCGATCCGCTGCCTGCGCGCTAAAGCACAACAGCCCTGCGGAACAGAACAGCCCTGCGAGGACATGTTCTGCTCCGCCAAGAAGCGAGGCCACTTAGAACGGCGTGTTGTTGGGATTGAACATCGGCTTTTCCTGATGCGGCGTGTTCTCGTTGCCGCACGGGTCCCCGTTTACGCCGGTCTTGAAGGCCAGGTTGGGCAGATACCCGACATGCCCGTCACAATACGCGATCACAGAGCCGTCGCCATGCTGCGCGTACTGCTTGAACTGGTTGTACCCGGCCTGCGTGGTGTCGCCGGGAGGCCAGTCATTGTAGTTGGCGTACCAGGTGCGCGAGATTTGCTGCGCCACAAGGCGGTTTGCATCGCCGCAGCCGTCCCAGTCGTTGACGAGGACGCCGCCGCCCGAAGCGAACATGACCGTGTTGGATGTGAAGGGAATGGCCGCCAGTTTAGTGAAACTTATTTGATTGTCCTGACCGGCAGTGTTACGGATTCTGACGGTGTTATTTACCAGGTACTCGCTGACGGCATACGAACTCAGGAAGTACGAACCGTTGTTAGTCGGCGTGGCGGTCACGTTGGCATAGTTCCAGGCGGCAGCGTTGCCTCCGCTGACGGTACTCGTGTCACGCGCATCGTTGGGGCAACCGTATATTCCCGTGTTTTTCGTGTAGGGGTAGAGCTGGTAGTACCACATGGCCGGGGGGTACGTTCCCTCTTTGGTCTGCCAGGGCGCGGAACTGCCCCAGCCCATGTTGTCGCTCTGCCAGTGCGTAAAGTGTTCGTCGTAGTCCTGCACGTACATCATCTCTCCTGTGGCGATCTGCTTCAGGTTGGAGATGCAGCTGGCTTTGCGAGCCTGCGCGCGGGCCTGCGCGAAGACCGGAAACAGGATCGCCGCCAGAATGGCTATAATGGCGATTACCACAAGCAGCTCGATGAGGGTAAAGGCGGAACGGACTCGGTTGTGAAGTTTCATTCTTCATCCTTCTGCGCTAGAGAGAGCGCATTGAAAACGCAGCGTAAGGCTGAGGCGCGTCGAAAACCTCAGTGTTTTGATTAACCTCGTTTGGGCGAGTTTCACCTCCCTCAGCGAAGCAAGGGCGTAAATACGATTGCAGGGTAAGATGCTTCGCGATTTTGATTAGCAGCTATTAGCAAGGGTTGCTGCCGGTGTGACACAATTCGCATGACGAATGTTCTGCTAATATGCCATTGTAAAGCATTTTCGACGCCAGAACAAGCGATTCCTGCCGACGCGAAAGAAATTCGATGATGTTTCGGGCTTTTTTTATGCGAACTCCATTCGCCACTCGGAAGTCTGCTGTCTATTGCAAGTTGGTGTGGGCGTTACCAGCTCCAGCAGACGCCGGGGAGGGCCATACTTTGATGAGATGATTGGTGAAAAGCGAATGAGGCATGATGCCCGCCGTTTTGGGCATGTGGCAGTTTGTGCATCCGGTATGCGCGTTGACCGGGCAGACCTTGCCTGCCACGCCGCGTGTGGACGCGCCCTGTGCTATGTCCGCCTTCTCCTTGTCTCCTCTTCTCCTTGTCTCCCCCTCTGCCTCTTGTCCGCTGTGGCAGCGCAGGCAGATGGCGTCGTTGCGGCTGAGGCTCGGATCAGCGTTTGTATGCGCGTCGTGGCACGTCACGCACGACAGCGTTCCGCTCTGCCGATAACACGCGCTGCGCGCCAGCGCCACGCCCTGAAAACGCGCGAGCTTCGGTTCCTCCCGTACCGACAGGGGATGTTCGGCGCTTTCGGCGCGATGACATCCACCGCAGATAGTCGTGATACGCGCAGGTGTCGCCTGGTGTAAATCTTCCATGCCATACGTGGCGTGTCCGCTATACTTATGTGTGGAAACATCTTTGGAAACGTTGGAAACGTCGGCATTGGCGGCATTCATGGCAGTTATGGCATTCGCTGTGCTTGCGGCTTTCGCAGCAGGTGGGACGGGCGCGGTATTGACACGGGACGCGAGCGCCTGCGCCGCCTGAAGAATGTGCGCGCGTCCCGGCCCGTGACAGCGTTCGCAGCCCACGTTCATCAGCGAGCGGCCCACATCCGCGCCGTCGGGCGTGGCCCGAATGGCCGTGCCGTGGCAGCCCAGGCACATCTGAAAGTCGCGCGGACTTAGCTCATTACCGGCGGCGCGGGCCACGTCCTTGCCCTCACCCTGACCGGGCGTAAAGTCCCAGGTGTGGGCTTTAGGAAAATAGCTAAGGCGCATTTCGAGCCACTGGCTATTTTTGTCCTGACCCAGATAAGTGATGCCTGTGCGCCCGGTTCCCATCGCATAGGCGGCCGCGATGCTGCCCTGACCCTGCGCGTTTTTGCCGATCATCAGGCACTTGCCGCCCTCGGCGCGGGTCTGGTAGGCGTAGTTGATGTGGCTATCGGTCACGGTTTTAGAGGCTCGGAAAAAAGCCGTATCCTGCGCGGTCGGAACCAGATGGAACGTGTGCGCGTGGCTGGAACGGGCGTGTGTGGCTGCGGCCTGCCTGTGACAGCCCGCACAGGCGGCATCGCCCACATAATTCTGCATTTCCTCGTCCGTGAGCGCCCGATTCACGTCCCGCACATCCACCACGCCGCCGCCAGCCGATACGGGGATGGCCTGCCCCGCAGCGGTGTCCGACACCGGCCCTGTCATGCCCGATGATCCTGTGATGCGTCCGGGCGCAACTGTGGCCGGAGTCGTGGTCGGGCGCGTTCCGCAGGCCGCTGTCAGCACAAGAACGCAGGCCGACAACACGGTCAGCATCAGCAGACCGCCGGGACGATTCGAGCCGGGGCGATTCAAGAACCAAGTTTGCAGAGCAGCGCGCTTCGCCCGAAATAATATCGTAAGCTTGAGCTTGGCCGTGTAGTTCATAAGTAGTTCATAACAGAATGATGTTTCTCATAGCTGGCCGGATCGAACGGGCGGCGTCCCTGATGCGGACGTGTCGCGCCATACTTTAATCCAGTGGTTGGTGTAAACGGCGCGTGGGATGTCGCTGACAGATTGTTTGGGCATGTGGCAGTTTGTGCATCCGGTATGCGCGTTGACCGGGCAGACCTTGCCTGCCACGCCGCGTGTGGACGCGCCCTGTGCTATGTCCGCCTTCTCCTTGTCTCCTCTTCTCCTTGTCTCCCCCTCTGCCTCTTGTCCGCTGTGGCAGCGCAGGCAGATGGCGTCGTTGCGGCTGAGGCTCGGATCAGCGTTTGTATGCGCGTCGTGGCACGTCACGCACGACAGCGTTCCGCTCTGCCGATAACACGCGCTGCGCGCCAGCGCCACGCCCTGAAAACGGGGCAGGCTGACTTCCGTGTGCGGATCGCCCTGAGACACGTTGGCCTCGATGCGGTGGCAGTAGCCGCAAATGGCGTTGATGCGGTCAGGGGCCGCGCGGTGCAGGTCTTCCATGCCGTAGACCATGCCGGTCGGACCGGGTCGGGGCAGGGTGCGGGCGGTATAAGAAACGTTTGGGTTCCCGGCTTTCGCCTGCATTACCAGAGCCACATGCGCGCGTCCCGGCCCATGACAGCGTTCGCACCCCACGCCCAGCCGTGAGGCCGCCAGGTCGGGCAGGGGAGCCGCCTGCGCCGCATTGTCCGCGCTGTCGCCTGCATTACCTGCATTATTTGCATTATTTGCATCGTTACTGCCCGCGTTATTTTTGTTGGAACTACCGGCGGCGGCAGACGACGCGGACAGCGCGGCGGCGCGCAGAACCGTGGTGTGACACAGCAGGCAGCTTGTCAGCATGGCATTGGTTTGAACGCGGCCCGCTGCGCGGCCTAAGTGCGTTCCCGGCAATTGCGTGGGCGTATAATCCCAGGTCCGCGCTTTTGGATAGTAGCTCAGGCGCAGTTCCACCCAGCCCTTCGCGTCGTCGCGGCTGAGAAACGTATGCGCGTTGCGTCCGCTGCCCATCACATAATCGGCGGGCAGGGCAGCCAAACCATGCGCGTTGCGCCCGGTCATCAGGCATTTGCCCTGCTTCAGCGTCGTGGCATACGTGCAGCGCAGTGTGGGGTCGGTAATGGCTTGCGCGGCCTGAAAATAGGGGCCGTCGTCGCGCGCCGACACAGCCCGCAATGTCTGCGCGTGGCGGGAGTGTGTATGCAGATTTGCCTCGGCGCGGTGGCAGGCTCCGCAGGCGGCATCTCCCAGATAGTCGGCGGCCTCCTGCGCGCTCAGGGCGCGTCTTAGCTCGCGCACATCCGCCACGGCTGCGGGGAGCGTTTCGGCCCGTCCATTATGGGCAGCAAAAGAGACAGGCGAAGGCGATGCGAGTGAAGAGGAAGTCGTTGAAGGAAAAGCCGTCAAAGAGGGCGGGAGTGCGGGCGGAACGGGAGCGGCGGAACGGGGAGAGCCGCAGGCGGCGAATGCCAGCAGGGCGGCGAGCGTCAGCAGCGCGAGCAGGCACATCCGCGCCGCGCCGCCCGCCCTTTCCGGCATCGTATTCCCCATTTGTAAAGGTGTCGGGCCGGACCGTGGCTCTCGAGCCACGCTGCCCTGTTCTGCGCCTTCGCGCTCCTGCTTACATATCCATCCACGCATCAACGCCATGCCTCTATCGCAAAAAACCGCAAAACATTGTGCGCCTATTCGCTCCGTAAGCTGCTTTGTCCGCAGCGACTTTGCACCGTTTTCGCTACCAGAACACTATACCATGCTATGAAATGAAATTGCTGTCAAATAAATCGCTCTCAAAGGATATTTTTGCGTAAGACACTCATTTAATTTCGGGGTTGGACTTTTGGGGTGGAACTTTTGGGATCGTATCGCGCGGTCGAAGCTGCTGACGTTGTTTTGCTGCATCCGTGGGCCGCGTACCGGAGGCAGGCGCAAAGCGTCGCTCGGAACGAACCTGTCCTTCCGAGCGGCGTTCTGCACAGTCGTCAATCCCTGCATCGCGACAATCTGCGCTTCCTCAAACTACTGCTGACACTTGGGTTCCCACTTCTGAGGGTGGTTATAGATGTACATGTTGCTATCTTTTTCCCACTTGGCATGTCCGTCTGTGTAATCGTAGTTGCGTCCGTCCACATGTTTTGGCAGCCAATCGCCGTAGCAGTTGGGACAGGTATTCTTCGGGTCCGGCGTGCCGGTTCCTCCCGCGCAGCCCTGGTCGCCGATGTATCCCATGTACTCGATCTTGGAACAGTCTTTGCCCGTCTCGAAGATCAGGATGGTGGAGGCGGTCTGGGGGATGGACGACTGCTTGGCGGCAGGCCCCAGATAAACCGCATTGTCACCGATCCAGTTGCTGTACGCGTACCCGGCGGCGTCCGTGTTGGTGGCCGTATACCAGACGGGATTGCCGGACGGGCAGGAAAATATCTGCGAGTTTTTAGTGTAAGGGATCAAAATGGAACCCCAGTTATTCGTGACGCCGCCGGCATTGCCCTGGCCCATCACGCTCAGGGGGGCCGTGTACCAGCCGTAGAGGTCGGTGGAACCCGGCTTGGTAATGTCCTGCACCGGCCAATAGTTTTCGATGCTGCCGTCGGGCGTTTTGCGATACACCTCCATGTAGCGCTCATCGTAGTCCTGAATGTACATCACGGCGGCTGTGCCGAGCTGTTTCATGTTGGACAGGCAGCTTGTCTGCCGCGCTTTTTCGCGCGCCTGGGCAAACACGGGAAACAGAATGGCCGCTAGAATAGCGATAATGGCGATAACGACGAGCAGTTCGATCAGAGTGAAGGCCGACAGGGTGCGCTGGTGCAGTCTCATGTTTTCGTCCTTTCGAGCAAACTTACCGAATTACGCTCCGCGGCGCGTCCTCCGCAGGGAGTTTAGGACAGCGTTTTCGCACAGTGAGCAATCGTGTCGCCACAGATGTCTTCGGTCAACATCTTAATTGAACATTTTTTTTACAAATCCTTCCTTCTACAAAAAACTTTTACAAACAATTTGCAGTGACGCGCATGATAACATAGTTTCCCGGATAAAACCGGAATCGAATAAGAAATTGGAATGAAGGTATACTGGTATCCTGTGGCTCGCACAGCGGCGAAGACAGCATGAAAAAAGATGCGCCGCTTCGCGTCAACTATGTAAAACGCTTTGAGCGGATAAAAGGCGGACAAACGAGGGAAGAGGAGTGACGACAACGTGAAGATACACGAGTATCAAGCGAAAGAGGTACTGGCCCGCTATGGCGTGGCGATCCCCAAAAACGCCGGCGTGGCGACGACCCCCGAAGAAGTGAAGGCCAAAGTCGCCGAACTCGGCGGGCGCGGCGTGGTCAAGGCGCAGGTGCATACGGGCGGGCGGGGCAAGGCCGGGGGCATCAAGGTCGCTAACAGCCCCGAAGAGGGCGAGCAGATCGCCCGCGCCATGCTGGGAATGCTGCTCAAAACGCACCAGAACCCCGATGGCCTGACCGTGGAAAAAGTCTTGATCGAAGAACCCATCAAGATCGTGCAGGAGTATTATCTGGGCATCGTGCCGGATCGCGACTCGCAGCGCGACGTTTTGATCGTGAGCGCTAAAGGCGGCATGGACATCGAAGCGGTCGCCGAGGAAGACCCGGACGCGATTGCCCGGCTGCCCATTGACCCCCTCGAAGGCCTGCGCGACTATCAGCTTCGCCAGGTGTGCTACGACGCCAAACTCGACCCCGCCGTCATCAACAAGGCGGTCGTTTTCCTGCGCCAGCTTTATAATGCGTATGTGGCCTCGGACGGCTCGCTTGCCGAAATCAATCCCCTTGCCGTAACCGAAGACGGGCGCGTCCTGGCCGCCGACGCCAAGTTTCAGATTGACGACAGCGCCTTATTCCGTCATCCCGACTTTGCCGCGTTCAGCGAGGAAAGCGAAGAAGACGCCATTGAAGCCGAAGCGCACAAGCTGGACATCGCGTATGTGCGGCTGGGCGGGGATGTGGGTATCATCTGCAACGGCGCGGGCCTGACCATGACCACGATGGACGAAGTAAAGCGCGCAGGCGGCGAACCCGCCGACTTTCTGGACGTGGGCGGCGGCGCGCAGGCCGAGCGCGTGCGGGCCTGCCTGGGCATCGTCCTGTCCGATCCGAACGTCAAGGGCGTACTGATCAACATCTTCGGCGGCATCACGCGCTGCGACGAGGTGGCGAAGGGTGTCATCTCGGCTACGGAGTCTATGGACATCAAGGTTCCTATCGTTGTGCGCCTTGCCGGGACGCGTGCCGAGGAAGGGCAGGCCATTCTCGCGCAGTCCACCCTGATTCCCGCCGATACGATGCAGGATGCGGCCGCTAAAATCGTCGAACTCGTCAACAAGGCGGCGTAGCGCGATGGCTGTCTTGAACTGTGATTTTTGGGATTAGTGGGAACACTATGATTGGATGCGCCGCTGATTACCGCGTGTCCTTTACTCTGAACAGACCAGAGTTCCAGCCTGCAATCATAGTAATTCAATCAATCCCAAAAATCACAGTTCAAGACAGATGCGCTCGGTATTGCTTCCGGAGACCCACATGGACGAACTGGACCCGCTGCACAAAGTCGAACTCGCCATGCTGCGCGCCGAGCATCAGAAGAAGTTTCAGGCCATGATTACCTACCTGAAAGACAAGGTGGGCGAGGGCGTGGAGTATCGTAACAGCGTAGCCCGCGTCATAGTGTCCGATGCGGGCGCGTACTGCGAACTCAACGACCTGCCGGAAGAGTTTTCCGGCGCGGTCGGCCCCGATGTCCACGCGCGGTCGGTCGCCCCTGACGAAGCCATCCAACTGCTGACCCGCGCGTTTGACGCGTTGATGCAGGCAAATCGGGAGAATACGCGGCACTGTTCCCTGCTCGCGCTGTATGCGCGGCGGGGCATCATGGATCGCAAGAACTGCTATGTGTTCGAGTACCGCGTCGGCGATGACGAGGCTATGTCGCGCCCGCTTGTCATCGGACAATTCCAGCCCGGCGTCATGCCGCTGTTCTTCAAGATCAAGATAGACGCCGATTTTGCGTCCCAGGCGCTCGACATGCCACGCGGCATGGTGTTCTGCATCGCCAATGCGGGCGACCGGCATCTCTTAGTGCGCGTCCCCTTTACCGGGCAGCAGGTGACTAACCTGAGCGACCTGCCTTTGAGCGAGACCGTGCAGTAGTCCAGCAGGCGTTCAGCATCGCTTGTCGTTCAACATTGCCTGCAAGTCTATTGTTTTGCTCCGCAAAGTACCTGTTTTGAGGGTTTGCGCCCAAAAAATCGTATGCCCTCTTTGTACGACGGCCAATCGTGCAGTATCATAGAGCAGCAGCATTCAAACGTGACATGCCATAACGCGCTGTTGTCTTACTGCACATTCACCGCAAACCCCGCGTTCTGTCCCGCCACACTTGCTTCGGCATCGCTGTTCCTTGCTGCTTGTTTCTCGTAGGTGTCCTCCGGGTTTGTCCTCCGGCGTGGTTGGTCTGGACTGCTTCGATTTTGTTTCGCCGGCTTTTTGCGCGAAATTCTTATGTGAATCATCTGCAAGTCCGCGCATCGTGTAACACAGGAGTATCCATGTCTAGTTTCATTTCACATCCTTTCGTTTCGCGCCGCTCCGCTTCGCGTTTTTCTGCCGCGGCGCGCGCCTCCTGCGCGCTGCTGTGCCTCGCGCTGCCCGCCCTGCTGCATACGTCGGCCCAGGCGCAGTATTCTTTCTCTGCTGTCACCCTTGATCCCGGACTTGTCAGCGTGTTCGGGTTCAACGACAATCTGCAAGCCTACGGCACGGATGGCAGCGGCAATGTGGTCATCACGGGCGCGAATTTTACCGGACTTACCACGCTGGGTACGTTTGATCCTGCCATTAACCAGAATAGTCCTTTCGCCGTCAACAATGCGGGCCAGGTGGCCGGCGACGGCACTTTCAGCAGCAACAATGTCACCCATGCCTTCCTCAGCGGCCCCGGCGGTCTGATGGATCTGGGCGCATTCAGCAACAGCCTGGATCCGACCTTTGATCTTAATAGCCATGCCACGGGCATCAACAGCAGCGGACAGGTAGTAGGACTTGGCGACGCGCTTTATGATGCGGGCGGCGGTACTATCCTGACTGTCAATCATGCCTTACTGTACCAGAACGGCACACTGACCGACCTGGGCGGCATTCCCAACAGCGGCGATCCGTCCGGGGTCAGCGCCAACAGCGAGGCGCAGGCGATCAATGACGCGGGCGTGATCGTGGGCGACGGCGACACCGAAGTATCGCCCGGCGTGTTTGAAGATCACGCGTTCGTTTTCAGCAACGGCGCGTACTCTACGCTTGGTACGCTCAACAACACCACATTCAGTTACGCGGCGGGCATCAATAACTCGAATCAAATCATCGGCTATTCCACGTATGCGCCCGGTTTGTTTGACGTGCATGCCTTTCTGCACACGGGAACCGGCCTGCTGACAGCCGGGGACGACTTAGGCACGTTCGGCGGGGCCGACAGCTTCGCCGATTACATCAATGATTCCGGCCGGGTACTCGGCGTGGCGCAGGATGCGAGCGGCGCATTCCTGCCATTCGTCTATCAAGGCAGCGGACTGCTCAGCCTCAACGATTTCGTTCCCGCCTCGTCGGGTCTGAGCAATCTGTTGTTCTACGGCCTGAATAACAACAATCAGATACTGGGTTCCGGCACAGACGCGCTGGGCAACACCGATTATTTTCTGCTCAGCGCCGCCACAGTGACTCCGGAACCTGGCGCGTTCGCGCTTGCGGGGGCGCTTGGCCTGCTCGTGCCGGGCCTGCTGGCGCGCAAACGCCGACAGCGCAAAGCCATTGTGACCGCTGAGTGATTCCGCCTGTCAGGCGACGCGGTCTGCTTCCCGATCCACTGTTCGCGCTCTGGAAGCAGGCCGCGCCGCTAAATATCCGAAACGACCGGGCAGCACACCGCCGCCCGGTCGTTTTTGCCGTAATTACGCGCCGCCGCTGCGTAAGGACAACAAACGCCATGCGCCATAATGAGTTGTCCTGCACTCGGATTACACAGACGGATTACACAGATTGGCGGGATGAACAGGATTGGATGCGCCTTAATCTTGTCCATCCTCTCAATCTGTGTAATCTGTCTGTGTAATCCGAGTGCAGGACCAACACGGCGCGAATAGATCAGACAGTTACGAGAGGCAGCGCGAATATGGCCGATGCAGTGGAAGCAGTTGAGGATTTGACGCCGCGTGAGATCGTGGCCGAACTGGACAAGTATATCGTCGGGCAAAAGAACGCCAAGCGGGCCGTGGCCGTCGCGCTTCGTAATCGCTACCGCCGCCGTCTGCTCGGCGACGACCTGCGCGACGAGGTGATCCCCAAAAACATTTTGATGATCGGGCCGACCGGTGTGGGCAAGACCGAGATCGCGCGCCGACTCGCAATCCTGGCCCGCGCGCCCTTCGTCAAGGTGGAGGCCACCAAGTTTACCGAGGTCGGGTATGTGGGCCGGGACGTGGACTCGATGGTGCGCGATCTGGTGCAGGTCGCTATCCGTCTTGTGGAAGCGGAGAAAATCGCTCTGGTGCAGCCTGCCGCGCAGGAACGCGCCGTAGCCCGCATCGTGAACCTGCTCCAGCCGGAACGTCCGGCTGCAGGGCGCGGCAGGCGCGGCAGCGCGGAGGACGCCCCCGACATGGCCCGCAACCTGCGCGACATGTGGGCGCAGATGTTCCCCAACATGGAGGCGAACGGCAATGCTGTGATCCTGAACGCGAATGCGGCGCAGGGGGACAGGGCAGAGACAGCCACCGTGGACAAGCCCGAACGCCCCACCTCGGACGGCTCGGACGCTGATGCGCGAAGCGACGAGGAGGCCAAAGACGCGGCCCGCCGCGAACGTATTCGCGAGCGTCTGCGCGTTCAGGTGGCGAATGGCGCGCTGGACGCGCAGGAATTGGAAATCTCCATAGAGGAAAGCCAGAGTTCACCGTTTATGCATGTGTTCAGCAACCAGGGCGCGGACGATATGAGTATGGACATGTCTAATGCTCTGGGAGGGCTGATGCCGCGCAAGCAAAAGAAGCGCAAAGTGACCATCGGGGAAGCCAAAAAGATATTTACGGACGAAGAAGCGCAGAGTTTAATTGACCGCGACAGCCTGAACCGCGAGGCGATCCTGCGCGCCGAGCAAAGCGGCATCATCTTCGTGGACGAGATAGACAAGATCGCGAGCGGCGGGCGGGGGCCGGGCGGAGGAAGCGGGCCGGACGTGTCCCGCGAGGGCGTACAGCGCGACATCCTGCCTATCATCGAAGGCTCGACCATCAACACCAAGTTCGGGCCGGTCAAGACCGACCACATTTTGTTCATCGCGGCGGGCGCGTTCCACGTTTCCAAGCCGTCCGACCTGATCCCGGAGCTTCAGGGACGCCTGCCGATCCGCGTGGAACTGGAGAACCTGACCGAGGGGGATTTTCAGCGCATCCTGACCGAACCGCGCAACGCCCTGACCCGGCAGTACACGGCCCTGCTTGCCACCGAGGGCGTTCATGTGGAGTTCGGCGGGGACGCGGTTGCGGAACTGGCGCGCATCGCCGCCCACGTCAACCGCACCAGCGAGAACATCGGCGCGCGCAGGCTGCATACCCTGCTGGAACGCCTGCTCGAAGATGTGTCCTTCGACGCCCCCGACCTGCCCAACAAAAACATCCACGTAGACGCCGCGTATGTCCACCGCCGCCTGGACGACATCGTGAAAGACGAAGACCTCAGCCGCTACATCTTGTGAATAAGAGATGATGGACGATAGCGGGAGAAATTTTCCGGATAACTATTATCTATCGTCTATGCGCCTCTGCTTTTCCAGCATTCCTGCCGGCAAGAGAACGTGGAGGAATGCGGAACAATGAAAGCGGGAGAACACGGAACAAATCAGAATAGGTTCGGAATTTGGTTTGGACGCAATCAGTTCCGCGAGGAGGATACAATGTCAATCATAGGTCCGGCGGCGTCTGCGTATTATACGGCAGAGCGCGCCGCAACGGACAACAGCGTTTCGCAGCCGGTGTCGCAACCCTCTAAGGCGTCCGCGCCACAGAGGGAAACCGAGCTGTCGCGTCAACTGGAAGATCGGCTGACGAATGAGGTTTCGCGCATTCGTCGGCAGATCGCGCCCGATGCCGCGACCGCCGCATTCCCGCAGGACGGGCGGGGCAGTCGGCTTGACATTCGGGCATGACGGTATACACAACGAACGACACATAAAGACCGGGGTGGGCAGGACATACTGCCTGCCCTGATTTTGTTTTCCTCACGCGGCTATCAGGGCGCTCGTACAGTACGGGGCAATCAGGCGGCTTGATGCGACTTAATCGAGTTGTTGTGTCCCCCGTAGTACCGCTCCTCTTGTCCCCTGCCGAAAACGCTTCCGAAAGCGCAGAATTGTCTCGGCAGACAAGGCTGCTTCGGCGGGGGACAAGAGGAGCGGTACTACACTGCGTCCTAATTAAGATGGTATCAAAGTTAAGAGGGTATCAAGCGGTGTCGAGCAGAATGGTCAGAAATGCGGCGAGGCGGGGCAGAGTGTCAGGCTGGCCGGGGCGCAGTCCGAACGCGCCCACTCCCGCCGTGCCGAATGGATGTTCCGCGCTGGCAGTGGGATAGGCATAGACGGTTTTTGTAAGTTCGCTGCCGGGTTCTCTGTCCTGCATTTCATCGGTACGCTTTTCTATTGAAGATGCGTCCTGTGCGCTGCTTCCCGGAAAAAGACACCATGCCGCCTGAACGCCGCTTATCTTGCTTGCTGTCTTGTGACCGCGCCCGGTTCGCGTAACGATAGCATCGCGGTAGGTGTGCATTTTGTTGATGTCGTCCTGCGCGTCTGAGGGCTGCGCGTACCGCCTGTACTTCGGGTCCAGCAGTGTCAGTGCGCCGCGCCAGTGCAGCGCAATATCGGGCTGCATGGCATGGGAACGCGACTCAAAAGCCAAATCCAAATCGTGCCGGCGCACAACAGACGAGTCGGGCGGCGGTGCGGGCGCCAAAACAGCGCGGGCATTCCTGGTGCGGTTTGTGGGCTGAGACGCCGCTGGAGGCGGCGCTGGAAACGCTATGCCGGATGTTTGTTGGGAGGGCTGCCCGGACGCCTGTTGAAACGCCGCCTGATTGGCGCTGGAAAAGAGGGGCTGATAGTAGAGATCGAGCGTTTCCGCATCCTGCTTACGCCTGCCTCGTTGATTGGGTCTGCGACCGTCGCCGTTGATTTTGCGGAAGCGAAGCCGGGACGCGCGGCCTGTCGCCATATTCAGGCGCAGGCCCTGCGGCGTACAGCGCAGCAGAGGGTGGGCGCTCTCTCCCGCCCCTTGCGCGTTCGCCGCTTCTAACTGCCAGCCCGCGCCCAGCAGCGCGGTCGCGACTTGCAGGCAGCACCAGATTTCGTAGAGATGCCACGCTTCCAGGGAGGGCAGGGCGAGCATCGGCGCGTGTGTCCAGTCGAAGTCGAGCGGGTGGTGCAGCGCGCGCCATCCGTGATAGACCACGCCATACGCGGGGGCGCTGCGCGCGATCAGGTCCGCGGCGAACGGCGGATCGTATTCGTTCGCGCGCAGCGCGGGGCATCCGCGCCGAAGCGCGTCGGCGAGCAGTCGTCCGGCGACGTCCGCCAGACCTGCCGCCTTTTCGAAAGCGGTCTCGTCGTCACAAAAAGAGGCGAGACGGGCCAGCGCCTTTGCCTCCTGCGCCATGTCTTTCAACAGCGACACCACCATGCGGTTTGCCCAGGTGTTTTGCGTAGACGCCAGCACAGGCTCGGAAACCAGAGCGCGTTCTCCGGGGGGCGCGTTCGGTCGAGGTTTTTTTATAGAAGGACTTTCAGCATTCCGGCCTTCACCGACGGCCCCGACTGGTGAAGCGGAAGCCTGAGAAATATGCGGCATAGAAAACCGGGGGGGCGTGTCACAAGGGACGGGGCGCAGGGAACGAGACTGATCCGCCTGCAGAATTTGCCAGGCCGCAGCGGAAGCGGGGGAACGCGCCAGGGCCGTGGCCGTGGCCGCGCCGCCCCTGGAACGCGCAATGGAAATCTGTCGCCGCGTGGTTGTCGCCCGGCTGTCCGGCTGACGCGCGATCTCGTTCAGCGCGCCGGCCATCCGTGTCCATAACCCGCACAGGAAATGAAGACGCTCCAGGGGCGATGTGAGCGCGTCCACGCGGGCGGGAGCAGGCGAGGCAGGCACGTTCCCGCCCGGCTCGCAACTCGCCTGAGCGGGCCGCAGCGACCGCCCCAAAACCAGGGCCACATGCCCGATGTCTTCGAGCATGGCGCGGCGTTCACGCGCGTTCAGGCAGGCCGGGTTCGCCGCGTCTAAAGCGGGCATCCGGTCAAGCGGTTCGTGAACGGCGTCCTGAAAGCTGCGTGTGCGAGGATGTTCCAAGTAGGCTCCGGCCTCCGGCATCGTGTGGTATCTTGTCGCAGTGGTATCTTGTCTCAGTGGTATCGCGTTACAGAGGCCTGTCCCTATGTGTCACAATAGGTTGGACTGCGGTAACACTATTAACAAATCTTTATTTTACGAATACCTTTGCTTATAAAGAGGAACATATCAGTGTTGTGTTGAATCTACATTCAACTGAATCTACATTTAACTAAGATTAACTAGGATGCCGACATTAACGACCGATGATACAGGGGACAAGACTAACCTAAATACGAACACTCGTCTGGAGAGAGTACGATGCGTAACAATTATGATCCCGATGTGCTCTCGCAGGCCTTCGCGGAACCGTCGCGCCGCGCCCTGCTGGAAAACCTCCGCTATGGGCGCAAGACCGTGACGCAGTTGGTCGAGGCCACGCATCTCAAGCAGCCCAACGTATCCAACCATCTGGCAAAAATGCGACTGCAAGGTATTGTACGGGCGGAACGCATCGGGCGTCAAGTGTTTTATTCGCTTTCGATGCCGTTTGCGGATGTCATGATGCGCCTGCTGGAGTTTGTCGCCAATCCTGTCGCGGAGGGCGCGGCGGTTCTGCACAGTCACGGCGCAAACTATGGCGGGGCTGCGGTCGCGAACGCGCCTTATATCGGCAATGGGGAACAAGGACGTGTGCCGGACGGCGTGGCCGGCAACGGTCGGCACGCCGAGCATGTCGCGCGCCACGCGGGACACGAAAATTCGCGCGCCCGTGACGAGAGCCTTCCCGATGAGGCCATGATGAAGTGGCGCAGCGCCTACTTCGACGCGGTCATGGAGGGAAGCGAGGAGCAGGCCAGCACCCTGGTCAACGCCCTGCTCACGCATCGCATCTCGATGGGAACCATTTACACCGATGTATTCCAGTGGGGCATCAACCACATTGGCGAGATGTTTGTGCGCGGCGAAACCGACGAGGCGCACGAACACATGGCCTCGGCGATTACCGAGCGCATGATGGCCCGCGTGGTGCAGTTTCATACGCCCCTTGCGCGGACCGCCTGCCGCGCGATTCTGGGCTGCGTGGTGGGCAACTGGCACATTCTGGGTATACGAATGCTGGGCGACGGCCTCAAAGAGTTGGGCTGGGACACGGTGTTTCTGGGGGCCAATGTGCCGACGCATAGTTTCGTCAGCATTACGGAGGCCATGAAGCCCGACCTGGTAATCGTGTCCTGCGCGATGGACGAGCAGGGCGAGGACGCGCGCAAGCTGCTGACACAACTGGACACGCTGCGCAAAAACTCCGAGGAAGGTTTTCAGATCGTGGCGGGCGGGCATTATTTTCAAGAGCATGGCAAAGACATGGCGCACCTGCCGGTTGACTTCACGGCCTCCAACCTACACCATTTCCTGGATGCGGTGAAACAGCGTTTCCCCGCCCCCTGCTGACGCGCAGGCGGCTCCGCGTAACACAAACGTTATGTCACGGGCGCAAACGACAGTCGCTCCGCTCCTTCGGCAGATTCGTATAGTGTGACTAGACAAAAAATAGTTTGATTTATTTTTGCGTTACCCCTTGTCAAATCTGGCTGACAGTGTTATAATATGGCTATACAACAAAGGAACGCGAATTCCGGTTGTATAGCCATTTTTTACAGACGTGCTATTCCGACGCGGGGGGCGTCCGGTGTAGCCGAACCTTTGCAGACGAAGGCAACTTAGGGAGATGCCCCGGTCTGCAAGGGAACATAGGGCGAGACGACTTCTGGGGGGAATGTCGTCTCGCCCGAAACTTTGCCTGCCCGTTTAGAACTTATCGGACGGACGCGATTTCGCCGGTACAAATCCGGGCCGGATGCTGTAACAGGCGGTATGCGGCTATAATGTCTATATGACGCAACATGCCGCAGCCGTGAAAATAGAAGCGCAAAACGTGATCGCGGGATACGGCGACAGGACCGTCCTGCACGATGTCACGCTAAGATGCACAGCAGGCGCGTTCGTGGGCCTAATCGGGCCGAATGGCTGCGGTAAATCTACACTCCTTCGTGTATTGTCGGGCATACTGCGCCCGCAGCAGGGGCGTGTGCTGCTCGACGAGCGTCCCCTGGCGGACTATACGCCCCGCGACATTGCGCGGCGCATGGCGTTTGTGCCGCAGGAAGAAAAAGCCGCATTCGAGTTTACGGCCCGCGATGTCGTGCTGATGGGCCGTTTTCCCTACCGTGTCGGACGGCGCGGGCCGAGCGAGGCCGATTACGCGCATGTCGAGCAAGCCCTGGCCGCCGTGGACATTATCGCGCTTGCCGACCGTCCCATCACGGAACTGTCCGGCGGCGAGCATCGGCGCGTCCTGCTGGCCCGCGCCCTGGCCCAGCAAACTCCCCTGCTGCTCTTGGACGAGCCGACCGCGCATCTGGACATCACGCATCAGGCGGAACTGCTGCTGCTGGCCCAAGCCCTGGCGCACCCGCAAGCCCTGCAGGGGCAAAGCGCAGACGCGGACAAGTCAAACGCCGCTGCGTCCAATCCGCGCCATGCAGACACCGATGCAGCAAACCACCCACCAAAAAGTTCACGCATCATGGGCGACAGTACAGCAGACAGCAACGCAAAAATGACGCCGCCCGTCGGTGTGCTGGCAGCCCTGCACGATCTGAATCAGGCGGCGGAATACTGCGACCGGCTTGTCTTAATGGCAGAGGGGCTTATCGTGGCGCAGGGAACGCCGGACGAGGTGCTTGTCAGCGCGCACATCCGAACGGCTTATCAGGCCCAGGCCGATATAGGCCGCAATCCCGTCACGGGCCGGCCCATGCTCTATGCCCTGCGCCCGCTGCGCTCCCCGAACGCCCCGCGCGCATCCAATGATTTTCTCGAATTGGAAACGCCGCCGCCCAAACCTGCGTCATAATAGACGACGCATCCGCATTATTGTCATTTGGAACAGCGCGCGTTTGTTCTGTGAACCGCTGCAAGCAGCGCCCGCCGACCCGCATTTTCACCCTATGTCCCTGCCTACAAGCCCATTTGAGCCCATTGAGGAGATTATCCTATGATTTCGAGACCATCACGCGCCGCCCGCCGCCTTGTTCCCGCCCTGGCGCTGCCTGTTTTGCTGGGGGGAAGTTTTGCCGCGTCCGTCCGCCCCTCGCTTGCCCTGAAACTCGCGCCCAGGCAGGACGATAAACCCGCCGTAACCGTCAAGAAAGACGGCGACGAGAAAAAAGACGTAAAAACCTACACGATTCAGCGTAAATACAAAGTCGGAGATGTAGACCGCTACAATATCGCCGTAGATGTATCCGGCGCGCAGAGCGTGAACCTGGGACTGCTGCTGAAAAACACCATCAAGGATGTCAAGGCGGACGGCGGGGCCACGATTCTGGGCGAATTCGAGAAGGCCACGGCCACGATTGCCGGCGGCGATCAGGAGATCACCGGTTTTTTGCCCACGCTGACGCAGACCTTCAGCGCGGCAGGAAAACTGACGGACCTTAAAACGGAGGGCGGCAACCCGGCGATTACGCAGACCGGCTTCCTGAACATCGTCAAGAGCGTTCTCGACGTCGCCGTGTATCCGCCCACGGCCCTTAAACCGGGAGACACCTGGGAGTATCATGCCGACGCCTCGCAGGCCGACCAGAAAGTAAAAGGCACGGCGACGTTCGTGGGCCTGGAAACCGTGGATGGAACGCCTACCTACAAGATAAAAACGCTGACGGACGGCGCGGCTACGGCCCCGAACCCCGCGAATGGCGACAAGGTCAACATCAAGACGCACGCGGAAGGCACGCAAAATCTGGATGTCGTGACCGGCAAGCTGGTGAAAGTGCAGACTTCCGTGTCCTCCAAAGTGGATGGGGGCGTGGGTGACTTCGCCGTCAAGTTCACGATGGCGCTTGTGACCGGCGATGCCGCCAAACCGGGAGACAAGCCTGCGGACGCCAAGCCTGCCGACAAGAAGGCAGGCGATAAGGACGGCGCAAAGACCGGCGCGGGCCGCTGACGCCGTTTCCGTGCCGTATGTTTCTGTGCCGTCTTGTTATTCCGCTGCCGCCCTGTCTGCGCCGTCTGGCGTGGAGAGGGCGGCGGGCATAATGGGGTTCGGAATGTTGGCTGCGAGCAGATGCCCCACAATATCGCCTGTCGGGGTGGGCAGAGCGGCAGTCTCGGAAGCGCCATTTGCGGCGGGCAGGGACGCGGTATTAGGGGCGGCGCGCATTTTGCCGTCCGCTCCGATATTGGTTTTCTCCTGGTGATCGGCATTGGAGCGTTTCGCCATTTCGATGAACGGTGACAGCAGATCAATGGGAATAGGCAGGATGGTCATGCTGCTGCGCTCGCTGGCGATCTCGCGCATGGACTGCAGATAGCGCAGCTGCATCGCGCCCGGTTCGCTGCTCATCATGGCGGCGGCCTGCGTCAGCCGCTCGGCGGCCTGGAACTCGCCCTCGGCGTTGATGACTTTGGCGCGTTTTTCGCGCTCGGCCTCGGCCTGCGCCGCCATCGCCCGCTTCATGGTTTCCGGCAGGCTTACGTCTCGCACCTCAACGGAACTGACCTTGATGCCGTAGGGTTCCGTCTGCGAGTCGATCACGGTTTGCAGATGGTGGTTGATGCGGTCGCGCTGCGACAGCAGTTCGTCGAGTTCCGCCTGTCCAATCGTGCTGCGAAGCGAGGTCTGGGCGATCAGACTGGTCGTGCGGGCATAATTCTCGATGTTCAGGATCGCCATGCGTGGGTCCACGACATTGAACAGAACGATGGCGTCCACGGTAACAGGCACGTTGTCGCGCGTCATCATCTCTTGGCGCGGCACATCGAGGGTCACGATGCGCGTATCCACGCGGTACGCGCGGTCAATCCCCGGCAGCAGGAAGACCGGCCCCGGCCCTGCCAGACGGTTGTACTTGCCCAGGCGCAGGATCACGGCCCGCTCCCAGTTTGTCAGTATCTTGAAGGTCGCCGAGACCCCCATCAGGCCGAACAGCAGCAAAAACACGATTCCGACGATTTCCATTGCAAACTCCCGTTCCCTAATGCAGTGGCCTTGAAGCAGTTTACTCGAATGAGTCTACTCGGATAAATTTACGTGAAACAGCGTCCCACGGCAGTTCAGGCGGCTCGCCTCTTGCGAGCGTCGGCTCTGACCGCTCTCAACGGATATACGCGCCCTCGTTCGATCAGGGTTCATTCGCGGCGTTACGAACCGGCAGCCGCGTTGTCCAGCAGGGACTGGAGTGTGTCCAGTTCATCCGGTCGCGGCTCCTGAAGCAACCATTCCACCTGCAAGTTCAGCCCCGGCAGGCTGCGACAGCGCCACTCCCCTGTGACAAATGTCTCCTCAACGTACTCTGTCTCTTCTAATCGCACCACGCGTACATGCTGCGAGGGCATATTGACGAAGACGATCTCCGCCACGCCCAGAGCGCAGTAGTCGGCCTGCAAATCTCGCAGCATACCGGGCCGATCATTGGGCGACACCAGCTCTACGACCAGGTCGGGAGGGCCGCTGATATTCCGCTCCTGCACGATATTCATGCGCTCCTGCCGCACGAACAGCAGGTCGGGCAGGCGTCCGCTGTAACCGTCCAAATTCACGGTCGTGCGCGATCCCAGCACAAGCCCCAGACCGCGCCGCCTCGCATAGAGGTTCATGATCGTTATCAGCCACGCGAATAGTTTTTCATGCGTCAGTTGCGCCGCCATGTGCTGAGGCTTCCCTTCGATCTCCTCCTTCGTTGTCCCTTCCAGCTTCGTCGCGCCATTCAGCGGCGTGTAGACCGTCGCCCCGCGCGCCGTTGCCCGTTCCATCATGATGCCGTTGATGAGTTCGAGGTCGCGTCCCGTCTGAAAGGAAAATTCCAGGAACGTCTCGATGTCAATAAGCTGGTCGGCGTAGAGAATGGCGCGATGTTCCACGGCCTCATAAATCCGCATTCCATTGATTTCCATGACAGCGGAGCGGGTGTCTTCCTCTTCGGGATCGTTTGCCGTGCCGCCGTTCTGCTGCGGGCCGCTCGCTTGCTGGACAGCGAATGGAAGCGTCTTGGGTGTTTCTTTCAGGTCTGCCATGCTGCACTTCCTTTATGCCAGGGCAAATTCCGTATATTGTCGAAGTTGCGGGTGGCGAAAACCCAGGACGATTTCAGAAGCCGGAATGCCCGCTTCCAGGAACAGGCCCGCAATGTCTATGTCCGTGCCATTATGTTCGAGATATTTCTCTAACCGATCCATCGTACTATCTCCTCCCGCACCGCATGAAACACCAGCAGGCGCATCGTCTCGTCTTCGATCAAGTCGCGTCCTTCGATGGTATTAAAATACTCTGCGAACGCCGCGCTTGACACCGCAAGATAAAGAAGGCGTTCCGGCTCTTTGCGCCTGAAACGCTGCGATACAGCATGTACCGGCCCAACGCGCGTTCCAGTTCCGGCATCTCCGTGCGTCCAACCAGACTTTTGATCTCTACTGCGATTTTACGGCCTTCTCGTTCCGCTGTAATCAGCATCTCTGCGCCCAGATCAACAAACAATGTCTGCCGCCCACGCTTGAGCGGGAACGGATCATGCGTGATTATCCATCCCGCTTTGATCAGCGCATTTTTGCAGGCATCATGGAAAAGGTCTTGTCGTGACATAGCAACTGAATACGACACGACAATGAATACGACACGACAAGTCAAAAAACCTGCTCGACAGACACAGGAAAACCGCTGCCGTTTGGCGAACAGGCAACCGTCTGTTTGCCTGCAAGCCGAGGTGCAGACCGCTTCCGCCTGCACCTGGCCCAATTTTTGTCGCGCCATGGGCAGTAAAGCCGATTTCAACCCTGCAACTCCAACCGGAAAGATAATGGTATGAGACTGAATACTCGCCTGCAGCTATTTTGCATACTGATCTCGTCTACCGTTGCGGGAACATTGTGCGCGCCCGCCGCCCTGCGCGCGCAGCAGACGCCCACGCAAAAGGAGGCGCAGGCTGTGTATGCCCGCTATGCCGCCGCATTGAAAAAGAAGGATGTCAAGGCGGTTGGCGACCTGCTGACGCCGGGCATAGTCAACAAGGACAAGAACGGCAAGTTCGTTAGACGGGCTGCCATGCTCCAGACAATGCAGCAGGCCCTGAGCGAAATTACCAAAGTGCAAACAGCAGGGTTCAAAGTGGATAAAGCAGCCCTGCAAAACAACCGAATGAACGCGGACGTCACCTTCCACCTGACGGGCATTGTCGCCGACCCGCAGGGCAAGGCCCACAACCTAGATGTCAGCGCCAAATCGCGCGACACCTGGACGAAGACCGGCGGCAAGTGGCTGCTGTCGCGCACCGACGACCTGACAGGCGATGTCATGCTGCTGGATGGCAAGCCTGTCGCCAACCCTGCCGGCAAATAGCCCCGCTTCCTGCTTTGCTTCGTGAAAGGACATCGCCCATTGCCCGCCGACAGCCATCTCGATATTCGCTTTGATACTTACTACAATTACGCCGACCTGACCGAGCGCCTGTATTTTCTGGTGGCCGCGTACCCGCATCTGCTCGCGCTGGAAAGCATCGGCAAAAGCCATGAGGGGCGCGATGTGTGGTGCGTCACGGCCACGAATACGGCGACCGGGTCGGCGCAGGACAAACCCGCCTTCTGGTGCGACGGCAACATTCACGCGACCGAGGTATCGGCGTCCAGCGCGTGTCTGTACCTGCTGCACAAACTCGCCACGCAGTACGACCAGGACGCGACCGTGACCCACGCCCTCGATACCCGCGCCTATTATGTCGTGCCGCGTGTCAATCCCGACGGCGCGGAACTGTTCTTCGCGCCCAACCCCCGCTACCTCCGCAGTTCAACACGTCCTTATCCCTACGACGAAGAGCCTCTGGACGGCCTCAAACCCGACGACATAGACGGCGACGGGCGGCTGCTGCAAATGCGTATTCCCGACCCTAACGGCCCGTGGAAATCACACCCGGAACACCCGCGCCTGCTCATCCGCCGCGATCCCGTGGAGATTGCATTGGAACCCCCGTCCGAACAAGAAGCGGGCGGCACGTACTACCGCATTCTGCCCGAAGGCGTACTGGAAAATTGGGATGGCGTCACGCTTGACCTGCAAAAGAACAAAGAGGGTCTGGATCTGAACCGCAATTTCCCCGCAAACTGGCGGCAGGAGGCGGAACAGGTCGGGGCGGGGCCGTTTCCGGGCAGCGAGCCGGAAGTGTACAATCTGGTCAAGTTCATTACCGCCCATCCCAACATCACAGGGGCCATTACGTTCCACACGTACAGCGGTGTGATGCTGCGACCGTATGGCACACTCGCCGATGACGCCATGCCCGCCGAAGACCTGTGGACATATCAGGCCATCGGCAAACAGGCCACGGCCATGACCGGTTACCCGACCGTGAGCGTGTACCACGATTTTCGCTACCATCCCAAAGAGGTCATCACAGGCGTGTTCGACGATTGGATGTACGATCATCTTGGCGTGTACGCGTGGACATGCGAAATCTGGTCGCCGCAGCGGCAGGCCGGGATTGTAGAGGGGTTTGGCGGCGACACCAAACCCGGCGCGTTCAAGTTTATTGACTGGCGGCGTCAGCATCCGATTGAGGACGACATCAAGATGCTGGAATGGTCGGACACGCAGCTTGACGGCAAAGGCTTCGTGGAATGGTATCCGTTCGAGCATCCGCAGTTGGGGGCCATCGAACTCGGCGGCTGGGACGCGCAGCTTGCCTTTCGCAACCCGCCCGTGTCGTTTCTGGAAAAAGAGATCGCCCCTCTCGCAGATTGGGCCATCTGGCATGGTCTGATCGCGCCCGAATTAAAACTGCACAGCGCAACGGCGACGCGGTTAGAGCTAAAAGAGGAAGAGAAGAACGGGGAACAGGCAGCCGTGTATCTAATTCGGGTTGTCGTGGACAATGTGGGGTGGCTGCCGACCTATATCAGCAAAAAGGCGCTGGAAAAGAAGGCGGTGCGGGGCGTGGTGGGCGAGATCGAACTGCCGCAGGGCGCAAAACTGGAAAGCGGCAAGATGCGCGTCGAGGCCGGACAGTTGGATGGCCGCGCTTACAAAGCCGCGTCCCCGTATGGCTGGACCGCCGACACCACGCAGGACAGGGCCAAAATGGAATGGGTCGTCCGCGCTCGACCTGGCAGCGTGGTCAATGTGCAGGTGCGCCACGAACGCGCCGGAGTCGTTAAAGCCGATATAACCCTGGCCTGATGCCGGACAGACACCTTCGTGTGTTGACGCGTTGACGCGCTAAAGTTTGCTATGTGACGCTTTCAAGTTTGCTATACGGCACAGCCGTAATCGTGCGCTATCCGAGGACAACTATGCTGCAAAGTCTTGCGCTGTTTGCGATTTTATTTTCTCCCTTCAACGCCACGCCGCCTACAAAACCCGGTCACGCCCCGCTGCCCGTGAAGATACAGCCGCTTGTCGGCAATTTCGCGAACTACACCGTAAAAAAGGGTGAAACGCTGTATCAGATCGCCCGCGCCCACAATGTCAGCAAGTGGACGCTGGCGCAGCTCAACCACATCAGCCCGAACGGACGACGGCCCAAAGCGGGCAAAGTCCTGCTGCTGCCGACCATGTATATTCCGCCGCGCAATCCCGGCGAGGGCATCGTCCTGAACGTGCCGGAGCGGGGCGTCTATGTCTTCCACGGTGGGCAGATGAAGATGCGGAACCCGTGCGCCGTGGGACAGGCGGACTGGCAGACCGCGCTCGGCGCGTACCACCTGGAACAAAAAGAGAAAAACCCCAAGTGGCATCCCACGCCCACGATGATCAAGCGCGAAAACATGACCATCTTTGAAGTGGCGTCCGGGCCGGGCAATCCCCTGGGCGACCGGTGGATGGGCTGGAGCCTGGGTGGGTACGGCTTTCACAGCACTAATCGGCCCGCGAGCGTGGGCAGCGTGGCCTCGCACGGCTGTGTGCGCCTGTACCCCGAAGCCGCCCACGCGATGTACGAGACGGTCAAGGTGGGAATGCCCATTTTGAGCGTCTATGAGCCGATCACGCTGGGTAAGCGCGACGGCAATGTGTATATCAGCGTATTCAGCGACATCTACAACAAAGGAATGGTATCGGGTGACCGGGCCAAAGCGATGCTGAAGCAGTGCGGCCTGCTCACTCTCGTGGACGAGGGCAGATTGGGAGAACTGGTCGCGGACGCGGACGGCTACCCGCAGCGGCTCATCGGCAGCGACCAGAAGATCACGGTCAACAATCAGCCGGTCACACTGCCCGCCACGCCCACGTATGCGAACGGGCGCTGGCTGGTTCCGGCCGAGGTCGTAGCGCAGGCAATGGGCGGTCAGGTCAGCAAACTTCCGAACGGCGAGGTCAGCATCACCAACGGGCGTCACACCCTTGTGATCCGTCCCGCCCTTGCCGAGGTGATGTTCGATACGCAGCGCAAGCCCCTGCCCGTCGGCGCGGGCGTGGACGGCGTCGTCTACGTCCCTCTGCGCTCCCTGCTCGGCCTGTTCGATGCACAGGTTTCCGAACCCAATAAAGGCACACTAAGCATAACCATGCAGGCGCAGAAGTGACCGTATCACCCACTTAGCGTTTACGATGCGCTCGGCAGGAGATATGCAGCAGATGCGGCGCATCGCGGCCCCGGCATAGAATATGCCGGGGCCGGTCTGTTTCACCTCAGAGCGTCTAAAAGCGAATTATTTGGCGTGAGCTATTTCGGCGATTTTGGCCCGCGCTTCGGCCAGTGCGCCGTTCGCCGCGTCGTCACCCCTGGCGGTGTTATTGATGTGGATGAACTGCACGTCCGTGACGCCCATAAATCCGAGGATGTTGCGGACAAAGGGGTCTTCCAGATTGTAGGCTTCGCGCTCTTCGCCCGGCCCGTAGCCGCCGCCGCCGCGCGCCGTTACGACAATGGCCTTCTTATTGGTCAGCAGGCCCTTGTAGGTTCCTCCCTCGAACGTCTCGCCCACGCGCGCCACCTGGTCAATGTAGGATTTGAAGACGCCGGGGACGCTGAAGTTGTACATCGGGATTCCGAACACGTACAGGTCAGCGGCTTTCAGTTCGGCAATCATCTCGTCGGACAGAGCCAGCGCGGACTTCATTTCGTCCGTGCGCGCTTCGGCGGGCGTGTACATCGCGTAGATGAATGGCTCGGAAACGTAAGGAACGGCCTGATGCCCCAGATCGCGGTGCGTGACGGTCGTGGCGGGATCGGCGGACTGGAGGGCCGCAACCAGTTCACCCGAAACCGTCCGACTGTGTGAGCCGATCCCGCGTGCGCTGGCGTCCAAGTGCAGAATGTGTGTCATGATATTTTTCGTTTCTCCGTAAATTCAAGTGTTGGGATGTGCCGGGAACCGAGGAACTAGAGTCATCGGTTCTCCCGGCAGAGCCATACGATGGTACAAAGCGATTGTCTGCTCTCCATTAGACGAAACAATGCCCGCGAATTACCGCATCCCGCCGCCGGCAAGGAGCTGTTCGCCCGTCAGCCAGGCCGAGTCGTCCGATGCAAGGAAGACAGCAATCCGCGCGATGTCGTCAGGCTGGCCGGTGCGGCCCAGAGGCGTCTGCGCGATCATCATTTTTTCCGCATCCGAGCCGATCATGCCCATTGCACGCGAACCCTCAGTATCTACCGCGCCGGGATTGAGCGCGTTGACGCGGATCTGCCGCGCGCCGAGTTCACGGGAAAGCGATCCGGTGATCGCGTCTACGGCTCCTTTGGTTCCCGAATAGACCGCGAGGCCCGGCGGCGTGATACGGCTGACGACCGAGCCGATGTTGATGATGGAACCGCCCGCGCCCAGATGCTTCACGGCGGCCTGCGTGGTCAGCAGCAGGCCCAGCACGTTGACGCCGAACTGCCGATGGAACTGCTCTTCGGTGAAGGTTTCGATGGGGGCAAATTCATAGACGCCGGAGTTGTTGACGAGAATATCCAGACGCCCGTAGTTCGTGATCGCGGCCTCGATCAGACCCTGCGCCTCGGCCGCTTTGGAAACGTCACCGCCGACCGCGACGGCCCTGCCGCCCGCTTCCACGATGGCCGCAACGACCGCGTCCGCACCCGCCTTGCTGGACGCGTAATTAACCACAACGGACGCGCCCTCGGACGCCAGCGCCTTTGCGATGGCCGCTCCGATTCCCTTGCTCGCGCCGGTAACGACGGCGACCTTGCCTGTAAGCCTGCTCATAGTGTTTGCCTCATTCCTGAAGGATATAAACTGATGGACGGTAAGAGTATGACACAGGCACTTTATATTGTCAAGCGCATATAAAGATTATGCTGTCGAAAATATAAATTACAACAGAATATGATGAACAAAGCAGAACACAGCGCGTTCGTGTATAATAAGAGGATCAGCAGGGGAAATTAAGGCGGGGAGCGGAAGCAAAACATGAATACCGAAATGCCGAACGAAGAAGAGGGGTTCTGCTCCGAGCCGCTAAAAGCGATGGAAGCGGCGTCGTGCGATCATGCGGCGGCTTTCATCCGGGGCGCTTTGCTGTTACAAGAACGCTGGGTGTTGATGATCGTGTTTAGTCTGCTTACCGGCCCAATAGGATTCAGCGAACTGATGCGGCGCGGCAGCGTCAACACGACCACGCTGACGCAGCGGCTTAATCTGCTGGAACAGGCGGGCCTGCTCGTGAAAACGATCCACTCGACCATGCCTCCGCGAACAAGCTACAAACTAACCGAGGCGGGCCAGGCGCTCGAACCGATCCTGCGCGCCATCGGGCAATGGAGTGAGAACTATCTGCCCGTCGTGGGAGCCGAGCAAGCGTGTCCGAGCAAAGAGCTGTGTCCGAGCGAGGAAGCGTGTCCAGGTACAGGGGCGTGAAATGCAAACGTATGCGGGACGCGCTATAATAAAGCATGAACGCAAGCGAAACCACTATTTACCTGGATCACGCCGCCACCACGCCCACCGATCCGCGCGTCCTCGATGCGATGCTGCCCTGGCTTAGCGGGCCGGGATCGTTGGGCAACGCCAGCAGTATTCATTCGTATGGACGACAGGCGCGGGCCGCTGTGGACGAGGCCCGCGACCACGTGGCCCGCCTGATCGGGGCCGATTACAGTGAACTGTACTTTACCGGCAGCGGAACCGAATCGGACAACCTTGCCCTCATTGGAACCCTCCGCGCCGCTGCTCCTGACCGCGACCACCTTGTCACAAGCGCGATGGAACACCACGCCGTACTGCACGCCGCGCATTTCCTTCAGACGCAGGGCGTTAAAGTTACGGTCGTTGGCGTGGACAGCGACGGCCTCGTGTCGCCCGCCGCCATCGCCGAGGCGCTTACGGACAAAACCGCGCTCGTCAGCGTAATGCACGGCAACAACGAGATCGGCACGATACAGCCGATTCAGGAATTTGCCCGTCTTGCTCATGCGCGAGGCGCGTTATTCCACACGGACGCCGTGCAGACGGCGGGGCAATTACCGCTCAACGTCCGCGCCCTCGACTGCGACCTGCTGACGCTGTGCGCCCACAAGATGTACGGGCCAAAAGGGATCGGCGCGCTTTACATTCGGCAGGGAACCAAAGTGTCGCCCATCGTACACGGCGGGGCGCAGGAGCGCGAAAAGCGGGCGGGAACCGAAAACGTGGCCGCAATTGTCGGCTTCGGCAAAGCGGCCCAGCTTCTCCTGTCCGACCCCGACCGCGCCGCCGAAACACAGCGTATCACGTCCCTGCGCGACGGCTTTCTCGACCGTGTGCGCCAACTGCTGCCCGACGCGCGCCTGAACGGGCATCCGACCCTGCGCCTGCCCAACAACGTCAACGTGAGCGTACCCGGCGTGGAAGGCCCGACTCTGCTGATGAACCTGGATCGGCGCGGCGTGGCCGCGTCCAGCGGCTCGGCCTGCTCTTCCGGCAGCATCGAACCCTCCCACGTCCTCAAGGCTATCGGCCTGTCCGACGCGCTCGCCTCCAGTGGTGTGCGTTTCAGCCTGGGCCGCGACACCACGCAGGACGAACTCGACCGCGCCGCAGACACCCTGGCCCAAATCGTCCACCGATTAAGAAAACGATAAACCACTGGCCTGAAATGCTGTGATCTCGGCCACGGTGCGGACGCCGCCCCAGCCGCCCATGCCGCCGCAGTTCAGGGCGGCGGCGGCGGACGCGAAGCGTACCGTCGTGAGCAGGTCCCAAGATTGTATCTGCCCGTAGAGCAGGCCCGCCCGGAACACGTCGCCGCAGCCGGTCGCGTCAATCATGGCGGGGGCAGGGTAGGCGCAAATGTGAATGGCCGCGCCCGACAAGCCCCGCGCGGCCACAAAACAGCCGTCCGCGCCGCAGGTGATGATGGCGGTGGGGCCGTGCGTGTCGCGCAGGTGGGCGGCATAGCAGGCCAGATCGTCGAGCGTGGACAGGTGCCGGAGGTGTTCGCGAGACGTGACGCTGATCGTGGCCCTGTCACATAAGAGGGGATCGCGTGTGTAATCCATCGCCACGACGCGCAGGCCGGCATCGAGAGCCGCAAGCGCGGCCTGACGGGAGGGTTCCCAGGCGTTCGGGTCCATCGTGAACCAGCGGGCCGACCGGGCGAGGGCGGGGGAAAGCGGCGTACACTGCCAGTCCTCAAAGCCGCTGCCGTACATGGTGCGCTCGCCGTCGGGCGTCGCGATGCACACGCAATAGGGGGTGCGGGCGTCAGGCAGGGTCTGGATGTGGCGCGTATCCAGGTCGGGCGCGTCACGGGCGAACAGATCGCGCAGCAGTCTGCCGTCGTCATCGTCGCCCAGAGCGTTGCCGACGAGGGCCACGCGCGCTCCCCACTTGTGCAGGGCCATAGCGGTATTTGCCGCTTCGCCACCGATCATCTTGCGCTCTTCCAGTATGGGCGCGTAGCCGCCGGGATGGGGCAGTTCGCTCACGCGCCAGATGGCGTCCAGCGCAATGGTTCCATACACAATTACATCGTACTCCATGCCTGTGTCGGGAGCGGCAGGGGCGCAGACCGGAGTGTCGAGAGCAGCGGCATCATCCGCTGCTGCGTTTGCATCGAAAGCAGTAACGTCCGCAACGGCGGCAGGGGCAGCCATGTTTGCAGCGGCAGTGGTGTTGGGGGCGTTATTCATAAAGCAGATGGGGAGCGGCGCGTCTGTGGAAATCGCGCTCGTCGGCGTGACACATCGCGGACAGCTTGCGCGCATCCGCTCCGGCCTCGAACGCGTCATGGAGGCGGGCGTTCGCCAGCAGGACGGTGTAGCGCGTCCGCTCCCATTCGTTCGGATACAGATCGCGCAGGGCGCAGGCAATCGCAAACCCGGTCAGGACGCTGTGAAACACGGCCCGGTGCGTGACAACGATGTTGATGCCGCCGCACGTTTGCCCAGCGTATTTGCTCGCATGGGGCGTAAAGCGGATCGGCACAAAGCGAACGCCTCCAAGATCAAGCGCGTTAAGTGCGCGCGCTATGTGCCTGCCGTCCATCCAGGGTGCGCCCACGACCTCGAACGGCGTGTCCGTGCCGCGTCCCACCGAAACATTGGTAAATTCCAGCAGGCCGACGCCGGGGTACAAAAACGCCTGCGCGAGCGAGCGCATGTTGGGCGAGGGATTTGTCCATGTCAGGCAGGTCGCGTCCCAAACATCGCCGCGCCGCCAGTTTTCCACAGGCGCGATCAGCAGGGGAGAGTGTTGGCCGCTCGCGTCTCGAAGCGTCGGTTTCTCCGCTTGAAACAATCGCGCCATTTCGCCCACCGTCAGGCCGTGCCGTATAGGGATGGGATGATGGGCCGTAAAATTCAGTTTGTCCTCGTCCGCAAGACAGCCTTCTATTCCCGTCCCACCGCTTCCCATGCCGCCCAGAGGATTGGGGCGATCCAGTACCATGAACGGGATACGCGCAAATGCCGCCGCCTCCATGCATAGGCCCAGCGTACTGATGTACGTGTAAAATCGCGTGCCGACATCCTGAATATCAAAGACAAGCGTGTCAAGAGCGGCCAACTGTTCCGGCAGGGGACGGGTGCGCTGCCCGTAGAGGCTGTATACCGGCAGGCCCGTTTTGGCGTCCGTGCCATCAGGGACTTTGTCGTCCACCATGCCACGAATGCCGTGTTCCGGCCCGAACAGCGCGCTTAGATGCACGTTGGGGTGCGTGTGCAAAATATCTGCCGTGGCCTGCCCCTCGCGATTCAGGCCGGTGTGGTTGGTTATCAGGCCGACGCGCTGCCCGTGCAGTGCGGCAAAATCCGCCCGCTGCAGCACATCAACGCCGTTCAGAACATCTGCTCTGGTCATGTCCAAGAGTATACCGCCAATGCTGCCCTGCCGCACACAAAATAGGCCGAAGCATTAAAACGCAGCCTGGCTGGCGGAGGCTAAAAACTATGCGGGCCAGTGTTCCAGTACCGCCTGCTCAAAGTCGAATCCACTTTGACGAAATAGTTCCAGGCAGGCATCAACGGCGTCCGCATCGTAGAGCGTTCCTTTACCGCTCACGATCTCTTCCAGGGCGCGGTTCAGGCCCAGGGCAGGGCGGTAAGGCCGATGCGAGGCCATTGCCTCCACAACATCGGCCACGGCCAGTATGCGCGCTTCCACGATGATCTCATAGCCGCACAATCCACGGGGGTAGCCGCTGCCATTCATCCGCTCGTGATGCTGCCGCGCCATCAGGGCCACAGGGGCCGCGAACTCGATGCCTTTCAATATCTCATAGCCGATGTCTACGTGCATCTGAACCATGCTTTCTTCGGCCTTGGAGAGCGGGCCGGGGCGGCTCAGTATTTCGGTGGGAACCGAGATTTTCCCGATGTCATGCAGCAGAGCGCCGACGCGAACGCCCTCGATCTGATCGTCGGGCAGCCCCATCAGGGCGGCCATGCGCGCGGCAATCTGGCTTACCCGACGCTGATGTCCCGCCGTATAGGGATCGCGCATCTCGACTGTGATCAACATCGCCTGCACAACACCGTTGAGGCTGTGCTGCAGCCTGTCCCGCCCCTCCTGAAGCCGCTCCTCAGCCTGCTTGCGGGCCGTGATGTCATGCGCGTAGAGGGAAAGGCCGTCCTGGGAGGGATACACGTTCCACTCCAGCCAGACATTATGCAGCGCGCAAAGATCCACAAAATGCACTTCGGCCTGCTTGTCCAGCGCGTAGTGGAACTTCTCGTGCATTTGCTCGTGCCGCGTATGCGGATACTGTTCCCACACGTTTTTGCCCACCAGTTCCGCGCGTGATAGGCCCAGGATAGTCTCGGCCCTGGTATTTACGTAGGTTATTTGCCAATCCCGGTTCAGGGACAGGTACATGTCCGTGATACTGTCGAGAATATTGACGATACGTTTGTTGGCGCGGCGCAGGGAACGCTCAGAATGCCGCCATTCCTCGCGAAGCTGCTTGTTCTGTCGCCGCAGGTCGTCTGGCTCAGGCGAGTAGAGTATATTCTGCATTTGGCGTTAAATCCTATTTGCGCCTATACTACGCATAGGCGCGGGCGCTTTCGTTGTGGGTGAGACAGTATAACAGCATTGTGATAGCGGCGCACAACAAACAATTCAGATATATTCAAATATCAATATACGCTAATATAATAAGTATTATATTGTTTAAGTGTCCTGTTCAATGTACCACAATTTTTGTTGATTCGTCCATGTTTTCACAGCACTATCTACTTTGTTCTTCAAGATGCTGCTCCAATGTTTGCTGTTGAACGGCGCAGTACAAGATTGGTGTCGGTGTCCACTCCTACGCGCCAGTTCGGGGCGATATATGCGGTGGCGTCCTCCTGTATAACCAGGGCTGGTCCATCGAATATTTGGCCGGGTCTCAGCGCTGTGCGGGAGTACATCGGCACATCGCGCCAGTTGTCTGCGATGTACACGCGACGTATACTGTCGGACACGGCAGGTATGTCAGGCTCACTCGGCACTTCCTGACCATCGGCACTCGTCGCTTTTTGACCGGGCAATATGACGGTGTGACCAACTTGCGCGTCTGTGTCGCCCGTCGCGAGCAGGCGAATACCTGTAATCTCTACGGGTTCGTGAACATTGGCATACCCAAACCGTTGCGTGTGCAAAGTGTGAAACGCGCGTACCGCCTGTTCCAAAAGCGTGGGCGTGATCGCTGCGCTTGCAGGAGGCGTGTCGTTCGGCACGGCTGCTTTGTTTTGTACATCGCTGTTTTGTGCTTCGTCGCTTTGCGCGGACACGTTCTGCCGTACAGCATCACCCTGCGCGGATGTGCGCTGTACGGGAACACGCAGTTCAAAAGACTGCCCGACATAACGCATATCCAACAGCGCTTCTTCCTGCCATTGCCCCGCGCCGATCCCTTCCGCCGCCATATCCACGCCTGCCTGACCGCGCAGTTCGTTCAGGGAAGCGTTGAAGGAGGCGGATAGCGAATCCAAAAGGCGGGCCGTATTGGTCTGGCCTGCTTCACTTAAATCAAAGTCGGGTGCGGTATCGCGCAAGTTGGAAGGCGCAGTTTTTTCCTGTCCTGCCACATCCGCTTGGACTAAGGGCAAACGGGTAGGGGGCAGAGCATGAGCGTATTCGCGCCGCGTCTGCGCCAGGGTCAGGCCCAGCGCGGAAAATGCGCCGGGAAAACGGGGTATCAGGATCGTGGGCATCTGGAGCGCGTCGGCAAGGGCGCAGGCGTGCAGTCCGCCCGCCCCGCCGAATGAAAGCAGCGTAAATCGCGCCGGATCGTGGCCCCGTTCCACGCTGACGTGCCTGAGCGCCCTGGTCATAGCCACATCTACGACAGTCAGAACTCCCAGCGCGGCCTGCTCCGGCGTTCGGTTTAGAGAACGGGCAAAATCTATAAAGCGCGCGTGGACGCGTTCGGCGTCAAGCGGCACACGCCCGCCCAGCCGAACATCAGCGGGCAGTCGTCCCAGATAGACGTTGGCGTCGGTCACGGTCAGGGTCTCGCCGCGTCCATACGCGACCGGGCCGGGATCGGCCCCCGCGCTTTGCGGCCCGACGCGCAGGCCGCCCGCGCTGTCCAGACGCGCCAGCGATCCGCCGCCCGCGCCCACGGTGTGTATGTCAAGCTGAGGGGTACGCAGCGGCAGTCCGCCCAGGCTGCCATTTGTCACGACCGGACATTGTCCGCCCGCGATCAGGGCCACATCCGTGCTTGTCCCTCCCATATCGAAGGTGAGCAGGTCTGTAAACCCGGCCCGCTCGCCCACGTAGGCTGCGGCCACGATACCGCCGGCAGGGCCGGAAAGCGCGGTCGTGATCGCGCGCCGCGCGGCTTCGCGCGCGGACAATGCGCCGCCGTTGGACTGCATCACGCGCAGATGCGCGGCATGAAGCAGGACGGTCTGTGTCTGCAAATTGGTCAGGTAGCTTTCCATCAGGGGGGCAACAAAAGCGTTTGCCGCAGTCGTGGCGGCACGTTCGTATTCGCGGGGTTCCGGGGCGATGTCGGAAGAGAGCGAGACCGCAAACCCGCGCTCGCGGGCCAGTCGGCCCACCATGCGCTCGTGAACGGGGTTCAGATAGGAGAACAAAAAACAGATGGCGAGGGATTGGATTCCCTGCGCCTTTAACGTGTCCAGCAGGGTCAGGGTGTCCGCTTCACTGAGCGGGGTGACGATCTGCCCGCGCCAGTCCAGCCGCTCTGCAAGCTCGAAGCAGTGTTCGCGGGGCAGCAGGACGGGGGGCTTGGCGGGCGCAAACGCGTACAGGTCCGTCCGCGCCTGCCGCCCGATTGCCAGCACGTCGCGAAACCCGGCTGTGGTAATCAGGGCTGTGGCTGCGCCGCGCCGCTGCAACAGGGCATTGGTCGCTACGGTCGTGCCGTGAACGACATCGTACCCCTCGGAAAGCAGGCCGTCCGCCTGCGCTTCCCGTATGCCTGCCAGCACACTCTGGGAAGGGTCGTGCGGCGTGGAGGAGAGTTTGCGTACCGTCAGCCTGCCATCCGCATCACGTATAACAAAGTCGGTAAACGTTCCGCCCGTATCCACGCCAACGACAACTGCTGCGCTCATACAACTCCCCGCAAAAAGCTACCTGCTAAAACCAACGGAAGACAAAACTCAGGTTACAGCAGGGTAACAAAGAATAAGACGCCTTTTGCACAGGAATGTTCCTGCTAAAAATAGGAGGACATATAACTTTTCACATAAACCTTACTATTTTTAGGTCGCACATACCAGCCTAGCGATCACCGCGTTTATACCAGGCGATCCAGGCATGGGCCAGGCGCGCATTGAACAATCCCAGAATGCCGCCCGCAAGCAGCATCGCCACCAGGAGGGCCGGCGAGATCATTACCAGGGCAAGCGCGATGAGCATCATAAGCAGAATCTCCTCGAATGTGCGGCCCGCGAGCGCGCCCTGCACGAGCGCGGCGAGCGGCACGTTGCACACGGCCAGAATGCCGCCGTACACCGCCGCCCCGCCCCATTGCACACCTTTTGTGCGGCCTACCAGAACAAGCCAGAACCACAAACAGCCCATACCGATGCCGATGCCCGGCAGCATCGGAAGGACGACACCCCAGCGTTCCGAGATCGTGATGCCGTGCCGCGCAAACTGCCCGATCACAATAGCGTTGACGCCGAACAGCGTACACGCCAGGTACAGCACGACGCTTCCGGCCAGCGCGTTAATCAGCATCGTACCGAACAGGCTTGCGCGGTCGGGGCGTCCATATCGGGGTCTTTTCATATTGAGGCTCCACTTGATAAGACTCTGCTTGCAAATTGTCAAAAGTATTACGCGGTCATGCTTTACAACGCTTGCCGCTGTACCATAAATCTATGCCACACACGTATGGAACGCCTGCTCTGCTTTCTCCAGCAGAAAGGCGGCGTCCGCATCCGTCATTATAGCGGACAGGAACGCGGCCTCAAATTGCGACGGAGGCCAGTACACGCCGCTGTCGAGCAGGGCGCGGAACCAGCGTCCGAAGCGGACGGTATCGCTCGTTTTGGCCTGTTCATAATCGGTCACGCGGTCATTGTCCGTAAAGAACACGGTCAGCATCGAGCCGACCTGATTGACGACGACGGGAACGCCCGCTCGCTGCGCCGCCTGCCTCAGCCCGTCCGCAAGCGTCGCGCCGAGCGTTTCGAGGCGGGCGTAGATGTCGGCTTTGTTTTCGCGCAGCAGGCCCAGCATGGTCAGCCCCGCCGTGACCGCGACCGGATTGCCGGACAGCGTACCCGCCTGATAGACCGGGCCGACGGGGGCGACCGCGTCCATGATCTCTCCCCGCCCGCCATACGCGCCGAGCGGCAGCCCGCCGCCCACGATCTTGCCCAGGCACGTCATATCGGGCGTGACGCCGAACCGCGCCTGCGCCCCGCCATATGCCAGCCGGAATCCGGTCATCACCTCGTCGAAGATCAGCACGCTGCCATGCTGCGCGGTCACGTCGCGCAGGGTCGCCAGGAAATCTTTGTCCGGCGGCACACACCCCATATTGCCCACAACGGGTTCCACGATGATGCAGGCAATCGTATCGCCCTCGCTGTCAAACAGATCGCGCGCGGCTTTAATGTCGTTGTAAGGCAGGGTGATGGTGTCTTCGGTAGCTTTGGCCGGAACGCCCGCGCATTCGGGCAGGCCCAGCGTGGCGACGCCCGAACCGGCTTTTGCGAGCAGAAAATCTGCATGGCCGTGATAGTTGCCCTCGAACTTCACGATGCGGTCGCGGCCCGTCCAGCCCCGCGCCACGCGCACCGCGCTCATTGTGGCTTCCGTGCCGCTCGATACCAGCCGCACCTTTTCCACGCTCGGCACGGCCTCGCAAATCGCCTGGGCGAGATGTACTTCCAGGGCGGTCGGCGCTCCGAACGTCGTGCCTCGGTGCAGTTGCCGCGTGATGGCCTCGACGATCTGCGGGTGCGCGTGTCCCAGCACAAGTGGCCCCCACGAGCCGATGCAGTCCAGATAGCGGTTTTGGTCGGCATCGAAAAGATACGCGCCTTCGCCCCGCTCGATGAAGACCGGGTCGCCGCCCACAGCCTTGAACGCGCGGACGGGCGAATTAACGCCGCCGGGTATCACCTGTATGGCCTCGCAAAACAGTTCGCGCGACGTTGCTCTGTTCATGTCCTGTCCCTCAATTCCTGTCCTTCAACAATCATTTCCGCTCGCGGCGCGGCTATTGCACCTCTAGTATCTACGTATCAGGATACTGCTTCGGTGTCGGCTTGTATGTGCTTATCTCATCGTTGTCAGGGCGATGGCCTGCCCTTTGGGGTGCATTAGAGTGGCCCCGCAGACTTTGGCGAGCGGGCCGAGGGGCGCGACAAGAATGTCCTTGACCCGCAGGGCGGGAACGGCCAGCATGATCGGCTTGTTGTCCAGGGTGGCTTTGCGCTGTCCCTCTTTCAGTACGAGCGTGTGGTTCTTGGCCGTAATCTTGACGCCGTCCTTGCCGTCAGCCGTCATCTGCCCGCCCAACCGCGTTATCAGTTCTTTGGCGGGTACGATCCAGTTGTTTTGTGCGCTCATCGGGGCGAGCGGCAGGGTCAATAAGGCACCGTTTACCTTGATCTTCTGATCGGTTCCGAGCAGGGGGCTTGGGACGCCCGCCTGCTCGCCGACGATGTGTTTCAGGTTGGACGCGTCCACAAGAGGCAGCAGGCCATATTCGGCCAGCACTTTCTGCACATGCGGGATCGTCGTCAGTCCCTGCTTGTAGATGTCGGGGAACACGCTCAGATAGTATTTGCCGCCCCGAAAGCCCACCTTAACCGGCTCGTACATGGCATAGATGGTCATGCCTTCCTTGACGCGGTCATACATAGCATGGGCCGATTCGGGATACAGGCGCACACAGCCGTGCGATACCGCGAGGCCGATGCTCTGGGGCGCAATCGTGCTGTGAAACCCGAAGCCGGGCTTGCTCCAGCCCATCCACCGGTCGCCGAGCGGGTTTTCCGCGCCTGCGGGAACCGGCTCATCCTTGATGTGTTCGGCCTCGACAATGCTTTTGGTCGGTTTCCAGACAGGGTTGGTTTTCTTTTCGACGATCTTGAACGTTCCGAGCGCGGTCTGCCATTTGGATTCGGGACGGCCTACGCATACAGGGTAGTGGGCGCGCATCTGCCCGCCCTCGAACAGGTACACCTGACGTTCCGGCACGTTCAGGACGATGCCGTCTTTGGGGTTGCGCGGCAGAATAAATAGGGAGGGCAGGGTCAGTTTCTGCCCCGGCCTGACACGTCCGCCGCTCAGATGGTTCGCTTTCAGCAGGAGGGACAGCGGCATATTATTGCGCCGCGCGATCTTGAGCAGCGTATCGCCTTTGCTAACGGTATACGTTTTCAGTTCGCCCTCGACCGGCTCCACGCCCACGGCGGCGCGGCATACAGGCGCGACGGCAGTAAGGAACAGACAGACTGCTCCCTTCCAAAACGTTATTTTGAAGTTCGGCATGATATTGGTGTCACTTTCCGGGTGTACTGCGCGGCAGGAGGGGAGGAGACAGCCGCAGGAACTTGTTTGCTGCGTATCGCTTATCAGGACGCGACCGGCAGCGAACAAGTTCCTGCGACCAGGGGCGGAGGCTTAGAATTATGGCAGACGCAGGCGGTAGACGATTACGTTCGTGGGCGCGCTGTCGGACACAATCAGGAACTGCACCTCGTCGGCATGTTCACCGATCTTTTTATGCCGCATATACTTATGCCGCATATACAATCCTGATTGGGCGGGCGCATCCGCAGCAGTCAGCAGAGCGGGCAGGCCCCTGTCCGTCAGCATATCAAATGCCTGCCGCGCTTGTGCGCGCAGGTCGGCTGACCGTAATCCCCCGGCCTGCTCCGCCTGGCGGCGCTGCGCGGCGGAAAGCAGGCTGACCAGATGCAGCACGGGGTACAGTTGCTGCATGTTCGTTTGAACCGCTGCCTGCGTCTCGCCATACGCAACGGCGGCGGGCATCATCCGGCATTGCAGACGCGTCAACCCGCCCAGCAAAAGATAATCGTCCAGTGTCATGGGCAGCTTCCTGGCCGCGATCTTACGCATGTGCGTGATGGCCTCGTCCGGCGGCTCGCCGCGCAAATCGAGACCGGGCGTGACCGTAGTAACGCGCAAAACCCCGTCCTCATAGCGTATTCTGTGCGCGAACGCCCGCGCGATCTGATCCAGAGCCTGCGGCAGGGTGTACTCGTCGCGGTCGGTCAGCAGCCAGTCGTAGGGCGTAAAGCGGCTGCTGAAATAGTCGTCGCTCACGATGCTGATGCCGGTCTGCCGCGCCACGCTTTCCAGCACGGCGGCAAGCGAGTTACGCTGTAAAATGCCCGCAAAGCGCAGTCGCTTTTCCCGCTTCGCCCCCGCAAGGCCGTTCAGCGAAACCATGTTGTCGTCAACCGCCTGATTGACTTCTGCGCTGGAACCATCATTGGTGTCAATGCCGCGCAGTCCCTGGCGATGCGCGTCCAGATGCGTGGTATTGAGGTCCCTGCCGTCCGCGTTTACGATGGCAAGCCGCACATCGCCGTTCATGGCGACAAACCCCACCTGCCTGCCGCTTAGGTCCGGGTACGGGGGCAGCGGGCCGCGCGAGTCGGCGCGCGGCTGGCTTAACTGGGCCAGCAGGCTTTGCTGCGTGGCGGGCTTTAGGGAGGAGAAGGGGCGGGCGAACAGCAGATGATCGTGCATATAAGAGTTGTTGGCGGCAATAAGAACGTCCACATCGTCGGGAGCCGCGCGATCCGCCAGTCGCTGTAGCTGCGAGGCGGACAGATCGCCGAGCATATCGGCAAAGGAGGGCTTGTCTTTGGACTGCGCGGCAAGGCTGGCGTTGAGGGCGGCCAATGTGGCGTCGCTTTTGGCTTTCAGATCGCGCTGTTCACGCTCTTCGGAAGCGCGCATGGCGGCCCGCTCGATCAGGCGCGTCTCATTGGACGGATACAGTTCGTAGCCGACGGGGGCAGCGGCCTGGCTTACTGTAACGGCGGCAGCCGGATTTGCGGCATTCGCTGCATTTGTCGCTGCAGTAGAGGCATGGCCTGCGGCGGGAGTCGCGATGCGCCAGGAAAAGCCGAACACGCGGGCAAGCGCGGTCATCAGGTCATGCAGGGGCAGTTTCGCGGCAAAGGCGCTGACGCGGCGCGTCCTGATGGCGTCCGCAGTCGTAAGGTGTACGCCGCTGCTTTTTGTCAGTTCCTCCAGACACTGCTGCAATGTCGTGGAAGGGGCGGCGAGCGTAACGGGAACGGCAAGGCGCGTGTCGCGCTCCATTTCCGCCTGGAAAACTTCCTGCCGAACTGTCGGCACGGGCATCGGAGCGCTTTTGCCCGCCTGCGCCGCGCTCCCGGTTTGCGCCTGACCCGCGCAGGCGCAGGAAATGGCGAGCAGTCCCAAAACAAGCCCTGTCCGGTTCGATCTCGTAAGCTTCGATGTCATGGACGATCCCGCTTCCTCTGGTAAGTGTCGTTTACCATTACCCTGACGCCGCCGCGCGGCCCGTTAAAAAATACGCCGGGGGCGAGCGCCTGACGTGTCGAATACCTGACGCGTCACGCCGGGAGGAAGGTAGATGTTTTTGTCCACTTCCAGCAGACCGACGCTTGTGCCGGGCGACAACTGAAACCGCGACAGAGGAACGCTTGGGAGGAATTTCAGTTTACGCACCTGGAAAGTCTCGCGCTTGGGGGGAATGCGCCCGCCGGCAAACGCGATGAACTTGTCGAGTTTTAGCACAAGCCGCGTCTTCGGCTCGATCCAGACTTGCACGCCCTCTTTTTGCAAGGCTGGATGCTTGTTTTCCTGACCGGCGCGGGGAAATGTGATCTCCCCCTCACAGCGGTCGCAAACATACCCGGCGATGGTGTCGGTTCCGGTCTTGTGTATTTGCACGTCGCCGTATGCATCCAGTTTTGCCAGATTAGGGATGCGGCTGTAAGCCGAATGGGTGAGATGCGGATTAAAAACAGAATGCCCCGTGAGGTGGTAGCGGCGCATCACAGCCTCCGTCCCATCCCTTTGCGCTTCCTGATAGTAAGCGCGGTTGGTGGTGGAGGCGCTGGTAGTCGCGCTGCCACCAGAAGTGAACCAGACGCCATGCTCGGGCGTTCCATCGTAGATTTCCGTGATGTCTCTGGCGGCATCCAGCGGCAGAACGCCGGTCGGCTGCCAGCCCGGATTGTACTCCATGCGGTAGCGGCCTTTGTCGAACAGTACGCGATGCATTTTGGCATACAGGCCGTTGCCGGTCTCAAACTCCGCCTCGTAAGTAAAGGCAGACGCCGCAGCGTCGTCAGGCAAAGCGTTTCCACAATGCGCCTGCGCCGTCAGCGCAGCAGCCGTGAAGAGTTTGAAGATTAGCGTAATCAAGTTCCGTGCAGTCATAGCGCCCCCTGCATTACATCCAACAAGCCCAAAGTACGCCGCGCAGCATACTTTACATTTAGCTGTTGTAGCTGCCAAATAGGCTGCTTTCATCACGCGTACCGTCGGAATACTCTGCGTAGTCGCTCCAGTAGTAGTGTCCATAAGCCTGGTTTTTGCATGTCCACGCATGTTGGAGCAGGTCGGTTTCGTTGTCCCCGTACACCATGTACTTGGGGTTCCCGCCATTGAGTTTGACATATTGATTGTTGGTGGAGTAGTCGTTTTCCCAGGCGTACATGCCCAGCTCCAGGCAGCCCTTTTCGGTTGAAGATACGTCACACCGTAAGGTGTAGTTCGTGTTCAGGCCGATGTCGCCCGGACCGACGATCACGTTGGGCGGGCTGGCATTCGCCGGGTTGGAGGTGGGAGTAGGACTGTCCAGTATGGTATCGGTTTTTGCCTGCAGCGAGAGGCTGCCGAGAAAGACGGCGATGGCTGCGACCAGGACGCGTCGCAGGGGGGTGATAGTTGAGGAAATCATGCTGTGACCTTTCTAACACGAGAAAGGTGTACACGAGAAAGGTGTACACGAGAAAGGTGTACACGCGGGCTGAGAGTACGCTGCGCGGCGCACAGGAAAGCGACTGCAAGAACTGCATTTGCTTATCCTGTTGCATTCATTACGATGCTATCGCATGAAGGTTGCAATAATTCGCGTATTATTTATAGTTTTCCAAGTATTTTTTCAAATTTGTGTTCGTCCTACTGTGGCGGTGTCACGGTCATGTTTACGTGTGTTGGATAGCCTGCTAACCAGTCTCCCGCATTCCGAGGAACGCGCCCATGCGCCCGCAGCCGGGAACCAGGCGGTGACTGAAGAACAGTTTTGTGTCGCGGTCTGTACGATACGGGCAGATGTCGAAGTTGGATGGGGGTACGCCCGCCTGCTTTAGCTGATGCGTCACGGCGGCGAACAGGTCAAGACGCCAATGACCGGGGCGAGTGGGAGTAAACACGCCCTCGGCCTGCGCGTCATCAGGCGTAAAACCGTTGTATACGCGCTTGTCCACCTCATACCCGTCCGGCCCGATACCCGGCCCGATAGCGACCAGACAGGCGGCGGGATGCGTTCCGAAGCGCGCCGTCATGGTTTCCAATGTTCTGACCGCGATACGCCCTGCCGTGCCGCGCCAGCCGGAATGCGCCAGCCCGATGACGTTGTGGATCGGGTCGAGAAAGAAGATCGGCAGACAGTCGGCAACCGTGATGCCGAGCAGCAGTCCCGGCGTGTTCGTCACCAGCGCGTCGCAGCCGGGAATCGCCGTATCGGGAGAAAGCGCGCCCCGTCCCGCGTCCGCCGCGCCCACAACCGCTACATTCGCGCCGTGCGTTTGCGCGGGGACGACAAGCTGCGCGGGCTTGAACCGCATACCTTCACACGCATGTATTCTGTTTTCCCTAACCTCATTGCCATCCAGAGCAACGCTGAAGGACATGTTATTTTCGTCGTCCTGATCGTTACGCAGCGTAACGCAAAGGACAACTGAGGGAAAACGCGTGAGCCATCGTGAGAAAGGATGATGATTATCCATTAGTATCGGTTTCGGGTTCATCGGGCAGCAATGGCTGCATGGAACTGTGCCGGACGTGAAGCACATAGACAACCTCTGCGCGAATCGTAAATAAAATGCGGTAAACATCGTGCCGTCTGCCATACAGAAGCTGCCGGATCTCCTGCGTGAAAACATCGTTCTCAGGCGCGTAGGAACACCTACGGGAAAATCTTTGAGCGTGTCCAGGGCGTCAACAACACCGTTGTACCAGCGGGTCGCCGCGTCAAACGAATTGTTCTCGCCTTTGAACACGTAGATTTCCAAGATTTCTGTGTTTGCTTCGCGCGACACTTCAACGAGGTATGCCATATTTCTGCCGCATCTCCTGGTCAAACTCCTGCAAAGATTGGGTGCGGCCCTCCTCTACGTCCTGCAGCCCGCGCTTGATGCCTTCGATAGCTTCCAGGCGATCTATCGTTTCCAGCATACGCTGATAACTTTCCGCATCCTGAACAACGATTTCCGCCTTGCCGTTCACGGTCAGCACGACCGGCATACCGGAATCCTTCATTGCGCGAATAAACTCCGGCGTTTTGCGCTTGAAGCTAGAAAGCGATTGAATATCACGGCTTAGATTTATCATTTTGGTGATCCTGCACAAAATAAGAACTAAATTTCATGTTACTGCTAAAGATAAGAATGCGCCTGTCCTTGCTGAGGCAGGCGCGTCCTGTACTTGTACGTAGTTTTATGGGCGGCGGCGCAGGAAGGCGGGGATGTCTATGTCCTCGGTCGGCGGCTTGCGCTCCGGCGTTGTAGGCGGCGTTGTGGGCGGCGTGGCGCTAGCGGGCGGGTCGCCTGCGCGCATCGGCGTGGGCGTGTTGGACGCGGGCGGGTTGGCGGGCGGGTTGGCGCTGCGCCCGTTCACGCTGTCGCCGGGCTGGTAGGGACGGGCAGGGCTGGTATACGAGTTTGCGCCCTGCGCGGGGGGCGGCGTCTGCGTCTGCGGCTTGGTGTCAATCACGCGCAGATCGGGCGCGTTCGAGACGCCGCTGAAGCCGGTCGCCAGAACCGTGACGCGCACCTCGCCCTCCAGACTCGGATCGGCCACCCAGCCAAAGATAATGTTGGCGTCGCGCTGATCGCACAGTTCCTGTATCTGGTTGGCGGCCTCGGTAAACTCCTGCAGGGTCAGGTCGTTGCCGGATGTGACGTTGACCAGAACGCGCGTCGCGCCGTTGATGCTGGTTTCCAGAAGCTGCGAGCTGACGGCGTTCTGCGCGGCTTCGATGGCCCGCTGATCGCCGCTGCTGTGTCCGATTCCCATCAGGGCGGGGCCGGCTTTGGTCATAATGGCCCGCACATCGGCAAAGTCCACGTTGATCATGCCCGGTATGGTGATGATGTCCGAAATACCCTGTACGCCCTGACGCAGCACATCGTCGGCCACCTTGAAGGCTTCCACAAGCGTCATGCGCCGGTCGCCCACGCTGAGAAGTTTCTCGTTCGGCACGATGATGATGGTGTCCACCTTGCTTTTGAGGTTTTCAACACCCTCTTCGGCAAGACGCATACGGCGCGGGCCTTCAAACGGGAACGGCTTGGTGACGACGGCGACCGTCAAGGCTCCCATTTCGGATGCGATTTCCGCGATGACCGGCGCGGCCCCGGTTCCGGTTCCGCCGCCCATGCCCGCCGTGATGAACACCATGTCAGCCCCGTCCATCATCTTCTTGATTTCGCTTTTGCTCTCCTCGGCAGCCGCGCGCCCGATGCTCGGATCGCCGCCCGCGCCCAGGCCCCGCGTGCTGTTTTCGCCCAACTGCAATTTGCGCGGGGCTTTAGAGATGTTCAGCACCTGCAGGTCGGTGTTCATCGCCAGGAACTCGACTCCGCTCAGTCCGGCCTCGATCATGCGGTTCACGGCGTTTGTGCCGCCGCCGCCCGCGCCGATCACTTTGATGCGCGCAGAACCCAATTCCGGCAAACTCCCGCCCAGAGGATTGTTGATCATCGTCGCCCTTCCCGTACTTTATGTCAAGATAACTTGGTTTAAACTGATTTATTTCGATCCGGCGCATCGGCTCTGTCTGCCGCCGCGCAGCAGCCTGTATCAACGTCTCGTCCGTATGTCGGGTTTGTGAGACCGCTTGCAAATATAACGCTTATTATAGCCTTAACACGCGTGTTTTTACAAATTTTTCGCGTCATTGTCCGTGGCGCAGGACAAATGCCGACGACCGGATCATACAAATCCGGTCTTGGGCAAAGGGTTATGCAGCCATTTAGTTGGCCTTGTTTTCAAGTGCGAACATGCCTGCGCCGGCAACAAAAACCATGAGCGGCAGGCTCGCCGCCTATTCGCCGCTGCCAAGAATTGTCTGGAACCAGTGCAGTATTTTGCGGAGGAAGGGGGGCAGGCTGTCGCTGTTCCTGCGCCGCGCAGGCCGTTCCGTTTCGCGTTGCCGCCGCGCACCGTAGAGAATCAGGCCGACTGCCGTAGCGTAGCGCGGATCGCGCAGGTCTTCGGGCAGGCTGCCGATGCCCTGCGGCTCGCCGATGCGAACGGGCATGTGCAGGATTTGCTGCGCGACCGCCGCGCACCCCTTTAGCTGACTGCCGCCGCCGCTGATGACCAGGCCCGCCGCGACACGGTTCAGGCAGTCGCCCCGTTCCAGTTCCGCGTGTACCAGTTCAAACAGTTCCTGCATACGCGGCTCGATGATCTGCACCAGAGCGCGGCGGCGCAGCTTGCGGCTTTCCTCGCGTCCCACCTGCCGCACCTGAATCACATCGTCGTCGCCGATCAGTTCGGCGAGCGCGCTGCCGCTTTCGGTTTTCAGCCGCTCGGCCTCCTGATGCCCCACGGTCAGGCCATACGCCACATCGTTTGTGACATGATTACCGCCCACGGGGATTACGGCGGAGTAGAAGATCTCGCCATTCACCCACACGGCCATGTCGGACGTGCCGCCGCCGATGTCCACCAGGCAGACACCCAGCTCTTTTTCATCGTCGTGCAGCACGGCTTCGCCTGTCGCCAGCGGTTCCAGTACGCTCTCGATCACTTCCAGATGGGCGCGAGTCACGCATTTCTCAATGTTTTGCAGGCAGGTCGTGGCCCCATGCACGATATGCGTATGCACTTCCAGCCGCTGCCCGTTCATGCCGGCGGGATGCCGAATGCCCGTCTGCCCGTCAATGGAATACGAGCGCGGGATGGCGTGGAGTATCTGTCGGTCAGGCGGCAGAACGATCACGCGGGCCGCTTCCAATACGCGGTCTACATCGGTGTACGTGATCTCGCGGTCGGCATGGGTGATGGCTATGCGGCCATTGCTGTTCAGCGAGGAGATATGCTCGCCGGTGACGCCGACATATACGCCCTCGACATCCCGCCCCGCCTGCCGCGCTGCCGTCGCAACGGCCTCCTCGATGGCGCGGGTCGTGCTGTCAATGTCTACGACCATGCCTTTTTTCATACCCAGCGAGGGGGCCATGCCCACGCCGGTAATCATGATCTCCCCGTGTTCCGTTTGTTCCGCAATGAGGGCGCAAATCTTGGTTGTGCCAATATCCAATCCCGTAATGATGTCGTTTCGCGCCACTCAGTTCACCCGTTCGTTGTTCGTAGTTTGTAGTTCGTAGTTCGTGGTTCGTCAGCAGGCGACGCGTCCGGCGTTTAGCGCGTGAGCGCAGTATTTGCCGAACATAAAGCGACAGCCAGGCCAACCCACCCCGAACCACGAACTACGAACTACGAACCTGTATTTATCCCAGCGGCCCTGCCGGCCCGGAAAGGCTGGCGAAGGCGGCGGCGTTGTCTTCCTGGACGCGCTTGCGCGCCATCGCCAGCTTGTTCAGATAGAAGCGGCGCATCAGGGACAGGTTGTTGAAAATGCGCGCGCCCAGCACAAGGACGGCGACCAGTCCCAGGTCGTCGCCGATCTGTGTGCCGAACCAGGTCAGGCCCACGGCGAGGATCGCGTTCAGAATAAACCCGCTGGCGAACACGTCGTTCTGGAAGCGGCCCTCGACCCCGGCGCGGATGCCGCCGAAAACCGTGTCAATGCCGGCCAGCGCGGCCACGCTCAGGTAGGGCGCATAATCAATGGGAACGGCCCAGTGAAAAACGTTGAACAGGGCAGTGCCGACTAAAAGGCCCGCGATCAGGCCCGCAAGAGGCAGAAGGGCTTTCATTGTGCGGTTCCTCCCTGCGTCGCGACCGGTGCGCTCACCTCGCCGTCAGGACTCGACGACACGGCCTCACTTGGCCCGGCTTCTTTAGCAAAACGTCGTTTCGTGCCGCCCGCGAAGGCCGGCAGCACCAGCTTGGCGATCTTTTCCACCTTTGCCATGTTGGGATCGTACTGCCGCATCTTGGACAGCGCGCCATTAGGCAGGTTGATGCCGCCAAATAACGCGTTCTGGTCGCCAATCGCCTGAATGATGTAGGGCGGCGCGGCAGGCACGTTGTTGACGAGAACCACGGGGCCGACACATCGGATGGAACTGATGCCGATGATCCGCTCGCCATTTACGGCAATCGCTTCCGCACCCGACGCCTTGAGTTCGTTGGTTATCAAGACAAGGTCGGCGTCGTGGATCAGGCTCGCCATGTTCAGCGGATCATCCGCCACGGCATTGCGGCGCAGGCTGTCTATGAGTGTCACCTGCAGTCCCGGCCCGCTCACCTGGGTCAGGCCCGCGAACACGCGGTACTCGCTGAGTTTTTTCGACGTCTCGCTGTCGGCGCTTTTGCCTTTGATCAGGCGCGCGTTTTCCGCGTTGAGTTTGTTGATCTCCTGCTCGTACTCGACGGCTTTTTTGGCCGCGATCTGCACACTGCTGGGGCCGCCGTACACAAAACCGGCGCGGTTGGGCGCTGCATTGGACCCCCTCACCTGTCTGGCCGTCTGCCAGGCGGCGGCCAGCAGCAGACCCAGCACAAAACACAGACTGGTAATCTGCCAGAGAAAAGAACGATGGTTCATGCCCGTCGAAAAGACGCTCATCGGACGACCTGCTTTCCTAAACAACTTTCCTAAATCAAGTTTCCTGAATCGAGGAAAAACAAAAAAGTAGTGCAAAAGAACAAAGGAAGCAAAACAGGCACAGAATAGAAACAGAATGGAAACAGTGTAGAACAGACAGAAAATAGAACCAGATGAGACGGTGCGAGCGCGTCTCAAATGCAGCAGATGAAGCGTGACCGCGCGGCAGAAGCCGCACAACAAACAGAGTTGCGCCGACAGCCCGCCTAGGGCGTGGCGCTTGCGGGCGGGGCGAACGGCCCCGCTGTGGGCGGCAGCGCCTGCGCCACGCGGGGCGTACAGGCGGGGGCGGACGGGCAGGATATATTTATGGCGGCAAGCGTTTTGCCGATGTTCGGCTCACGGGCATAGATGCCGTTTACAAGCGCGATCTTTGCCGCAATGTTGTCCGCCTGACCAAGCTGAAACTGCACTCCGTCGCGCATATTTAAGCACATATTATCGCTTTGGTCAACTACTATTTTCAAGATGGACGATGAGGATTCCTGCGTTGTTTTTTGCAGTATTTCGAGGCTCGCATTCAGGGCCGCATCACCGACGGGAACGCCCATCTGCACGGGCCGCGCGGCCTGCATCACGACGCGGGGCAGGCGGCTCGCAATCGCGATACGCGCCGGTCGGATAGGGACGCCGTCCCGGTCGGCCTCGTACCAGGTGGGGCCGATCTTAAGGGCGACAAACGGCTGGCGCGGCGCGATACGAACAAAAAGCGTACCGGAGTAGCTGCGCTCCACGCTTGCGGCCTGCACCCAGGGCAGGCTGGACGTATTGGCCCGCAGGCGGCCAAGCGGCACGCGAAACCAATTCAGGGCGCGGGGCAGGGCCAGCGTCTGCAATGTCGCCTGCCGCTCATCCGGGGGCAGCGAGTCGAGGCCGCGCACACGTACATGCTTGATGGCGAGGGCGGGCGATGTAAGCAGGGCCGCTCCCGCTTCCACGCACAGCACGGCGTATAATCCCAGCAGTACGCGGCTGCGCGTTCGGCGCACATCGGCGGCGCGCGGCCTGCCCGGAACGCCGTGTCCTTTGCGGGGCATACCGGGCGAGCGAGATATGCCGGGCGACACGCGACCGGGCTGTTTCTTGTGCGGCGGACGTGTCCCGTTACGCGGGGCGTGTGTTCCTATTACAGGCTGCGGCGGCTTATCGTTCAACAGTGTTCCCCCTATGAGCGATTGGGATGTATTGCCAGAGCGGACGCGATCAATCTGTCGAGCAGATCGGGAAAGGCGATACCGGCATGGCTTGCGGCCTGCGGCAGCAGGCTGGTGGGCGTCATGCCGGGTATGGTGTTGACTTCCAGGACGAACGGGCCATCCGGCGTGAGGATAAAGTCGGTGCGCGACATGCCCCGGCAGCCGAGCAGAGAATGACAATGCAGGGCGATTTGCTGAAGCGCATCGGTCTGCGCTTGCCCTATCCGCGCTGGAATAACGTGGTCGCTGCCGCCCGCCGCGTACTTGCTTTCGTAATCGTAAAAGGCTGATTTCGGCACGATCTCTATAACGGGCAGAACTTCCAGCGGCTCGCCCGTATTGCCGAGTACGCCGACCGTAACCTCCATGCCGCGCAGATATTTCTCCACTAGAACGACAGTGTCGTACTGAAAAGCGTGTGCAAGGGCTTCGGCTAACTGCATTATGTCCTGCGCGAGCATTCCGCCGACCGAGGAACCCTCTGCATTAGGCTTGACGAAGACGGGAAACCCGCCGAGCGTATCATCTATCTGCGCGATAAGATTATGGCCGGAGAGTTCCTGCCCGCGCGATAATGCAAGTTCGGGCGCAGCGGGAATACCCTCGTGCCGAAAGAGCCGCTTGGACATGACCTTGTCCATCGCGAGCGCACTGGCGAGGATGCCCGATCCGGTATACGGCAGGCCCAGCGTTTCGAGCAGCCCCTGTACGGCCCCGTCTTCGCCCCCGCGTCCATGCAGGGCGATAAACACTATATCGGGCTTATCGGATTGCAGCGAAAGCAAGTCCTGCGTATCAATCGTAGTCACGTCGTACTTGTGGGGATCGAGCGCGCCCGCGATCATGCGGCCCGTGGAAAGCGACACTTCCCGCTCATTGGACGTGCCGCCCATCAGCACGGCCACGCGCATTTTGTGTCCGGTCAGCGCACCGTTGGGATCAGTAATTTGATTGTTGGCGGAGGGTGGGGGCATTACGCTTGCGCTCCCGGCGCGGCATGAAGCAGAGCCGCAAACGCTTCGCCCTGGTCGCGTATATCGCCCGCGCCCATGAACACGCACACATCGCCCGGACGCGCAAGTCCGGCAAGCATTTTGGGAATGTCGTTCTTATCCGGCACGAACACGGCGGGCAGGGCCGGATTATGAGCGACTGCTCTGTCCAGTATGTCGCGGGCGTTCACGCCTTCAATCGGCTGTTCGCGGGCCGCATAGATGTCGGTGACAATCAGGTCGTCGGCGAGCGCGAGCGACTGCCCGAAGCCGTCCAGAAAATCGCGTGTCCTGCTATACAGGTGCGGCTGGAATATGGCGACAAGACGGCGATCCGGGTACGCGCCGCGCAGGGCGTCGAGGGTGGCGCATATCTCGGTCGGATGGTGCGCGTAATCGTCCATGACGAGTATGCTTTCCGTATCTTCGGCGTTGAATCTGCCCTCGCCAAGCACGTCCTGCCGCCGCGTCGCCCCCCGAAACTCCGCTAGCCCCTCGGCGATTGCTTGGCTGTTGACGCCGATTTGAAGCCCTACCATTGCTGCTGCAAGCGCATTTTGAATGTTGTGCTTTCCCGGCACGTTCAGCATAATGGGAGCGTCCCAATACAGACTCGCCCCCACACATCGCCAATCGAAGTACGATTTTGTTCCCAAGTGTATGTTATAAGCGCAAAGTCGTGCTGTCGGAGATTGCTTGTAAACATCTATACCGTAAGTATACAGTTGGATGGGATGTTTGTTCTCGTGAATAAGACGCCGTATGTTCGCGTCGTCCGCGCACACAACCATTCCATTCCTGTTCACTGTTGGTATGTTACTGATGAACTTCTGAAAGCCAGCTAGAAGATTGTCGAATGTACCGTAATGGTCTAAGTGGTCGGCTTCGATGTTGGTAATGACGGCAATGTCGGGTTTCAGGTACAAAAACGAGTCGTAGGCTTCGCAGGCTTCCGCGACGAACGGGCCGTCGGGGCTGCCGATACGGACGTTGCCGCCGAGTTCCCGCACCTCGCCGCCCACGAACACGGTCGGGTCAAGGCCCGCGTGTTGAAGCATCACGCCGATCATGCCGGTCGTGGTGGTTTTGCCGTGCGTCCCTGCGACCGCGATCTTCGGCCCGCTGTGCGCCGCCATCAACTGCCCCAGAAACTCGGCCCGCGACACAATCGGAATTCCCCGCTCCCGTGCAATAGCGATTTCGGGGTTCGTGTCACCAATCGCCGCCGACGCGACGACGAGGTCTACATCGCGGGCTACATTTTCGGCCCGGTGCGCGGTGTACAGCGTGGCCCCGCCTGCCGCAAGTCTGGCAATGGCCGGGTTGTGGTCGGGGTGCGCGTTCGGGTCCGACCCGGACACGCGGACGCCGCGCGCCTGCGCGAGCTGCGCTAATGCGCTCACGCCGATACCCGCGATGCCCAGAAAATGGATGTGCTTGAAGTCGTTTTGCATAGGTTGTGTTTACAGAAGGAATTCGCTCACCTTCGAACGGGACGCTCATAAATAACCAGGCATGGCGGCGAACCGTCGGGTTCCGGGCTGCGGTAGATGACGGGCCAGCCTGCGAGAGTCTGCCGTACCTGCGCGTCAATGACCGGGTCACTGGTGAAGGTGCTGTTGACGACGACAAAGCGGATCGCGCCTTTTGCCAGTCGGTCAAGTCCGGCCTGTCGCGCCCGACCCTGCGGCAGATCGAGTATCTGCGCGTCGCTGATCGGCAGGCCCACGTCATAACGCAGATACCAGCGCGGCACGACAAGCGGTTGCGGCCCAACCATCAGCCTATCGCCCGGCTGCCAGCGCGCGGCCAGAAAGCGGGCGGCAGTGTGCCAGCGCGGAACAATCGCCGTTTTGTCCGTGCCGAGCAGTTGGTCATGGGCATACCAGCGCGTCAGATAGGCGACCGTAAGCGCCATCAATGCCCCCATAAACGCCCCGCTCCATCGCGCCCGTTCGCCCACGATGCGAGGCGCAAACCGCTGCCCGACTTCATACAACTCCAGCATGAAAAAGCCGGTCATCAGCGTCAGCAGGGGCAGGCAGTGCGCGAGATACTGCGGCCCGAACTCGATTGCCAGATGCGCCACGCCGATCTCGACAAACGCGAATACGAGCAATACGCCCGCGCCCCGCGACAATCTGCGCCGCGTCATCTGCACGAGTAGGGTCAGAACGCCCGCCGCGTACAGCAGGGCATACGGCCTGTAATCACGCATATACCAGTACGCGAACGCCCATTTGGGGATCGGCGAGCGTGTCACGCCGCCCACCTGCGCTGAGGCCGAGGTTTCGGGGATGTGCGCGTAGTGCTGAATGTTCGCCAGTGCGCTGCCCATCACGCCGGCGGGCCATAACACCGCAATCGTCACCCCGGCTAACAGCAGGCCGATTGTCACCGTCCATGCCAGTTTGCGCCGACCGTCCGCAGTTCGTACATCATCGGAGCGCAGCACAAAGGACAGACTCAACGCCGTGGCAAGCGCAACCGGAAACACGCTCTCGGACGTGCAGAACAGCCAGCCCAACGCGCCGCACGTTCCGACAAGCCAGCCGCTTTTACCATCGCGCACATAACCGAGCAGCGTATACAGAACGCACAGCAGGCCGAGCGAGATCAGCGACCACGGGATCGCGTGGGACGCGGCCCGGATTTGCAGCGGCGTAACGAGTACAACAAGGGCGCAAAACAAACTGATGTCGCGTCGTCCCGCATACAGAAGCAGGCCACAAAGGTACGTCACGCTGACCACGAGCGAACCCGCAAGCACAAACGGCAAGCGCAAATAGCCATCTTCGCGGCCCATGTTCTGCGCCATATCCAGCAGGTACACGGTCATCGGCGGATGAAAATGCCGCGAGCGCACCAGCCGTTGCGGATCAGTCGCCACGTCCGAGCGATCCATACGGTTGAGGGCAAAGCCGCGCGTGCTTGCCAGCGCGTAATCTGCCTCGTCCGCCCATAGGTCGCCCCGCGTATGTGCCTGCCGCACCGGAACTGCCGCAAGGAACAACAGCAGAACAATCAGCGCGTCGAGCCACCATCCGCGCAAAAGCTGTGCTGAAGGAAGGTTGTTCTCGCCGTGCTTTGCTGCTGCGCTGTCTGTTGCCGGAACGTCGTTCGTGTTTGTCGTCGTGTCACTCATCATCTAAAACAGGCCAGACGTGCGCTACTTGTTTAGCAGCTTGAATACTTCCTGGGCTACGGCATCGGCGGCATCGGGACGGCCCAAGCCGAGCATAGCCTGCCGCATGGCTTCGCGCTGTTTTGTGTCGTCTCGCAGCATCAGCAGATCACGTACCAGCCTGTCGGCGGTCAGGGCGTTTTCGGGGCGCAGCAGGGCCGCGCCCGCTGAGGCCACCACCTGCGCGTTGATAGTCTGATGATCGGCATACGCGCTGGGAAGCGGCACGATCAGGGCGGGCAGGCCATTGACCATCGCCTCGGAGAGCGTACTGATACCGCCACGGCACACCGTTACATTCGCTCCGCGCAGCGCGAGCGGGACCTGGGACGCGTCCATAAACGCGATGGGCGCGTACCCCTCCCGTTCCCATACGCCATTGGCCCGCGCCATGTCGCGTACCATATCCAGATTTTTCGCGCCCGTCTGGTGCAGTATCTGTAAGCCCGCGTTCAGAAGGGCGGGCGTGGCCTCGACCACAAGGCGATTCACGGCCCGCGCCCCCTGACTGCCGCCGATGACCACGACCGTGAACCTATCCGGCACAAGATTAGTAAAGCTGCACCTTGCCTGCGCGGACGTGATATTGCTTGGCGCAATCACACCCGCCCGGAGCGGCAGGCCAGTCAGCACAGTTTTTTCGACCGCAAAGTTCGTGCGCGTCTGCTCGAACGCGATGCAGATACGCCGCGCAGAGCGGGCAAGGAAACGGTTGGTGCGGCCCGGTATCACGTCCGGCGACACGATCAGGGTGGGCAGGCCCAATCTCGCGCCCGCAAGCACGGCCCCCGCCGCCACATACCCTCCGGTTCCCACGACCGCCTCTGCCCCAAACGCGCGCAGGGCCTGCCGCGCCTCGCGATACCCCTTCCACAGCGATAGCAGCACGCCCAGCGTGGACGGCGACATCACCTTACGCAGCTTACGCGCCGTGACCGCCTGAAACCGCACACCCTGAGAAGGTACGATCTGGCATTCCATGCCCGACGCGCCCCCGATATACAAGACCTCGGCGTCCGGGCGCAGCTTCTGCACGCTTTCCGCCACGGCCAGCGCAGGGAAGATATGCCCCCCCGACCCGCCTCCGCTTACCACGACCCGCATCGAAACTCCAATCACGCCCTGAATATTGACCACCACAAACACAAGAAGGCGGGAAAGCCGAGTGAAAAACTTACCGCAGATTAAGCGGATGAAACAGATGAACACGGATATTTTTGGATCATCTACTAAATCATCTGCGTTTATCCGTTTCATCCGCTTAATCTGCGGTAAAGCATTCCTTCAACCGTGAGCAGCTCATTTCTTTGTTATGACAGCCTGCGCGGGCGGCGTGGGGTGCTGCGCGATGTTGAGCAGGATGCCCACGCTTGCCATCAGCAGGATCAGCGACGACGAGCCGTTGCTGATAAAGGGCAGGGGAACGCCGGTTGCCGGTATGGAACCCGTGGCCGTGCCGAGGTTGATGAGCGCCTGCCAGCTTATTTGCGCGGCGATGCCCGACGCGAGCAGGCTGCCGAACAAGTCTTTAGTCTGGTGCGCGATGCAAAAGCCGCGCCACGCGACCAGGCATTGCAGGGTCAGAAGGACGGCGCAGCCCACAAAGCCCAACTCCTCGGCATACGTAGCAAAAATGAAGTCGCTGTCGACTTCCGGCAGGTAATACTTTTCGCGGCCTTTGCCTACTCCCATGCCTATCCACTGGCCCGACCCGATGGCAAGCCGGCTTTGCGACAACTGGTAGCCCAGACCCTGCTTGTCCTGACCCGGATGCAGAAACGTCGCAATGCGCCCGCTGCGGTGTCCGAAGCCCGATACCATCAGGATCGCGGCCAGACCGCTAAGGGCGAGGATCAGGCACAGATGCCGCTTGCGCGCCCCGGCCAGAAACAACTGTGTCATAAAGGCCAGAAACAGGACGACGGCGGTTCCGAGATCGGGTTCGCGCTCGATCAGGGCTACGTACAGCAGGGCGACGACGAGGAGCGGGGCCAGTCCCTGTTCGCCCAGGCTGCGTAGATTGCAGTGGGGTCGCGACAGAAAGCAGGCCGCGTAGATCAGCAGGGCGAGCTTGGCGAACTCCGAGGCCTGAAACATGAGCGGGCCGAATTTCACCCACCGGGCGGCATGGTTTTGCGTAATGCCGATGCGGGGCAAATACACGGCGCACAGCAGGCCCGCGCCCACAACCATCAGCCCGACGCTGTGCCGTTTCAGGTTCCAATAGCCGTAACTCTTCATCACGAACAGGCTGCACAGTCCTAATATCGCGCCCATTGCCTGCCGCCGCGCAAAATAAAAGTCGTCGGAGTTCATGCGCGGGTTGTCCAGGGCTTTAGGATAGCTGCTGTCATACACCATCCACAACCCGATAACGACCAGGGCCAGCGTGACGGCGAACAGGGGAATATCCACGGGCATTCTAAGGCGTGTCTGCTGCCGGTTCATCGGGCGTTCTCCGTCGGAGTGGAATCAGAAATGGCTGCTGCTGCGCCATTGGACAGGGCGTTGACCCCGTCGCGAAAGGCCACGCCGCGCGCCTCAAAGTCCCGGAACATATCGAAGCTGGCGCAGGCCGGCAGCAGTAACACGGCCTCGCCACGGAAAGCAATTTGCCGCGACTGCGCTATGGCGTCCTTCAGCGTGGCGGCGCGCGAGATGCGGTCGTAACCGCCCTGCCGAAATGACGCCTCCATCTTGTCGGCCACTTGGCCGATGAGGACGACGTGTTTGGCTTTTTCATGCAGGACAGGCACAAGCGGCGCATACTCCAAATCTTTGTCCGCGCCGCCCATAATGGCGACCGTGGGCCGATCCATCGCCCTTAGACTGCTTTCGGCGGCGGCGACATTGGTACACATGCTGTTGTTGATGTAGCGCACCCCGTCCACGTCGCGTACCCACTCCATGCGATGCGCCACGCCCCCGAAGGTCTGTATAGCCGCGCCGATCACATCGGCGCTCACACCGAGCGCGAGGGCGGCAACGGACGCGGCAAGCGCGTTTTCGATGCTGTGCGCGCCGGGCAGGGTAGGGGGTATAGCATCGGCGCGAAGTATGGCCGTCGCGCAGCCCCCGCCGATTTGCACCGTCAAAAAGCCGTCCTGAACCCAGGCTCCGTTCTCGTTCGCGTCCGGCGCGTCATGTCCGAACCACACGTAGTTTTCGCAGCCTGTCCGCGCTGCTTCGAGGCCCACGGCCCGCGCGGCGGGATTGTCGCGGTTGACGATGGCCCAATCGTGCCGCCTCTGTTTGGCGAAAATGCGGGCTTTCGTCTGCGCGTACTCCTCGAAATCGGCATGACGATTCAGATGATCAGGCGTGATGTTGGTCAGGATGGCGACGTGGGGCCTGAATGTATGGACCCATTCCAGTTGAAAACTGCTGATTTCGGCGACAAGCAAGGTATCCTCATCGGCCTCAAACGCGGCCTCGACGAGTGTGCGTTTGATGTCGTCCGCGCTGATATTGCCCGCGACCACGGCCTTTTTGCCCGCCGCCTGCAAGATGTGCGCGAGAAGCAGGGTCGTGGTGGTTTTGCCGTTCGTGCCGGTGATGGCGATGATCGGCGCATCGGTAACACGGTACGCCAGTTCGATTTCAGACCAGGTCTCAATGCCGCGTGCCACCGCGCCCTGCAATACGGGCGCGCTACGCGGCACGCCGGGGCTGGTGACGACAAGTGACGTGTCGGGCGGCAGAGCCATATCTACATCCGCGCCCAACACATACGGTACGCCCAGCGCGTCCAGTTGTGCCACGCGCTCAGGTCCCAGCGCGTCCGCGCTCTTGCTGTCCGACAGCAGCACGATTGCGCCCAGACGCGACAGGACGCGCGCCGCGTCCATGCCGCTGCGCCCCGTCCCGATCACGCTGATGTGTTTGTCTTTGTAAGCGTCGTGCATGGTCAAGGTGGCGTCCCTCATCCGGCCTCCGGCCACCTTCTCCCGGAGGGAGAAGGCCAGTACGTTCATTGCGTGCGTTAGATAAAGTCTGCATACAACGGCAAACCCACTTACGCCCTCGCTCCCCTCTCCCCGCAGGGGAGAGGGGCCGGGGGTGAGGGGAGAAACCTCCACCTTCGCCACCCCTCTCCAGTCAGCCAAAAGAAGGCAAGCGGCGGCTATCTCATCCCCGGCCCCATAGCAGCGCGAGGGCCGCGCAGACCGCGCCCGCCAGCCACAGGCGAATCACGACCTGCGTTTCCGGTACGCCCAATTCCTCAAAATGGTGGTGCAGGGGCGCGCGGCGAAATACGCGATGCGACTGCGCGTATTCCAGCCCCTTTTTGTGGCGAAGGTATTTGAACACGCTTACCTGAACAATCACGGAAATCAGTTCGGCCCAGCAGACAAGGGAAGCGGCGATCAGACCCGTTTCCTGCTTGCCCAGCATGGCCGCTCCCGCCAGTCCCGCGCCCAATGCGAGCGAGGCCGTGTCGCCCATGAACACGCGGGCCGGGTGCGCGTTCCACCACAGAAAGCCCGCAAGCCCGCCCGCTAATGCGACACAAAAGAAGCCTAAATCCGGCTTGACGGCGCTGACAAGCGCGGCAAGCGCGAGCGCAATCAGGATCGTCACGCCGCTCGATAGCCCGTCCAGGCCGTCTGTAATGTTGGTCGCGTTGGACAGGCCCACAATAAAGACAAGAGCTAGCGGGTAGTACAGCCAGCCGAACGAAACCGTCAGCGAGTCGAGCGCGAAAGCCCCGGTCAACTGCGGCGGCAGTATTTTAACGAGCGTGGCTCCGGTCTGAGACGACAGGCCGAACCACAAAAGAAATGCGCCCGCCACAAGACACTGCAAACCAAACTTCTCTCTAGCCCTGAGTCCTAGGTTCCTGCCACGCTTCATGCTCAAAAAGTCGTCCGCAAACCCGATGCCGCCGAATGCCAGTGTCATCAGGAGAAGCGGCAGAAGGGTAAAATCCTGCGCGGGATGCCGATGCGCGCCAAGCTGCGTGATAAGAAAATAGGGCAGCACGGTCGCGGTCAGCGCGAACAGGATCAGGACGCCGCCCATCGTGGGCGTCCCCTGCTTCTTGCCGTGACTGGTCGGCGCGTCGCTGCTCACATTCTGCGTGGCCTTTAGCTCTCGCAGACGCGCAATGACCCACTTCCCCGGCAGCGCGGCCAGTAAAAACGCGGTCACAAAACCCAGCACAAGGTTAAGCATGGGCTTTTTCGTCCGCCGTGCCGCTTGTTCGCGCCATCAGCGCATCTACAATAACTTCCATGCCCATCGCCCGCGACCCCTTCACGAGAACGGTGTCTCCCGGCTTTATCCAATCGTTGACCTGCGCGGCGGCCTCCTGCGCCGTGGCGAAATGAAGTAGTGCTTTAGAAGGCTGTTGTAGCTGTTTTAGCTCTTTTATATGGTTGATGCGCTCTTCTACATCATCGTGGATGAATTTTGCGAGTGTGCCGACAGTCACAAGCAAGCCAACAGGTTCTACATAGACATTCTTCCCGATGCTGCGATGCGCCTGCTCTGCATAACTGCCCAATTCTTTCATATCACCCAGCACGGCGACGCCGCTCTGCGTCATCTTTCCCAATGTTTCCAGCGCGCCACGCATACTTTCCGGGCTGGCATTGTAGCAGTCGTCCAAGACGGTGATGTTGTCTGTTGTGTGCCGAACAGCCATGCGGCCCTCCGCGCCGCGCCAAGCTTCAAGCGCGGCGATGGCGCGTTCTGTTGGTACGTTCAGCGCAGAACCTACTGCAAGAGCGGCAAGCGCGTTCGGAACATGATGCGTTCCCACGGCCTGCAACTTCACCAGCAGGCTTTGTGTTGTCGGCCCGACACGTACACGAAAAGAAACCGTACCGTCGGCATGTATCTGCGTCTTGCGATAATCACAGCGAACATCCGTGCGTGGATCAATCGAAATTCTGGAAAATGTGATGATGCGGCAGCCTGTGGGTACGCAGTCCTTGACAGTTGGAATGTGCAGTTGTTGACTGGAACGAGCAGCGGTACGAACACGCTCCCGAACAATGTCATCAGGCTCTAACGCATGTCGCGCCGTCTCGTCAGAGAAGATAGCGGTCCCATTAGAAGGAAGACGCGCGAACAATTCCGCTTTCGCTTTCACAATATTCGTGTAGGAACCAAGCAACTCAATATGCGCCGAGCCGATGTTGGTGATCACGCCGATTGTCGGTTCGGCGATTTCGGCAAGGTAATCTATCTGGCCCAGACCGCGCATTCCCATCTCGACGACGGCTGCCTGATGCGTTTTGTCCAGGTTGAAAAGAGTGAGAGGGACGCCGATCTCGTTGTTATAGTTTTTGTCGCTGGCGAGTGTGTGGTACGTAGTGCGTAAAACCTGGGCAATCATTTCTTTGGTCGAGGTCTTACCTACGCTGCCGGTTACGCCGACAATGGGAATTGCGAACTGGCGGCGGTAGCGCCTCGCAAGATCGCCGAGGGCGCGCAGCGGAGCCGGAACTACGATCTGCGCGCCTTCCACCTCTTCTTCCGTACTGCCGTTTGTGCTTCTATTTGTATTTCCGTTTCCGCTTTTCTCTGCTGTTGTCGCGCCCTCGGTTATTGCGTTCGCGGCTGTGTCTGCGGCTGTATCCAAGATATGGGACACGACCACGCCCACAGCCCCGGCGCGTAATGCCTGGGTGACATAAGCATGGCCGTCGGACTTTTCCCCTCGCAGCGCGAAGAACAACGCCCCCGGTCTGGCCTGCCGCGAGTCCACGCATACGCTTGTGACAAGAGCGTTCGGATCGCCGGCTGCACCTGCGATTTTCCCGCCCATGCTTTGCGCGGCCCACTGGAGCGTGAACGGTTCCATGCTAGGCCGCGCCTCCATTGCGTTCGCTGCTTCCCACAGGCTCGTTACTGCCTGTATCCGCGCCGGAAGCGGGCAGCGGCGGGTCAAGCAGTTCGTGGGCGGTTTCGCGGTCGTCGAAATGGTGTTTAGTGTCGCCGATGATCTGGTAGTCCTCGTGGCCCTTGCCCGCAATCACGATCATGTCGCCTGTACCCGCAAGACTGATGGCGAGCGCGATGGCTTTGCGACGGTCGGCTTCGACATGGATTTCCGCCGTAATGGCGGTGTCCCCAGTTTTGTCCATGCCGGTCAGGATCTCGTCAATGATGGATTGCGGCTCTTCGTGGCGCGGGTTGTCGCTTGTCACGATGGCGATGTCGGCGAGAGTCGCGGCCAGTCGTCCCATGATGGGGCGTTTGGCGCGGTCGCGGTTGCCGCCGCAGCCGAACACGCACAGCAGACGCTTGGGGTGCAGGTCGCGGGCCGAGCGCAGCACGTTTTCCAGGCCGTCGGGCGTGTGCGCGTAGTCTACGATGACGCTCATAGCGCGCGTATTCGGAACCGCCTCGAAGCGGCCCGGAACAGGCGGCAGCGTTGCCAGTCCCCGCGCAATGGTCTCTTTATCCACTTTTAGTTTTAGACACGCGCCCACAGCGGCGAGCGCGTTGCCCACCTGAAACGCGCCGCCGACGGGCAGCACAATCGGTATCTGCCAGTGTTCTACGCCCGTGTCGTAATCCAGCGTGAAGCGGGACTGATCGGCGCTGAGTTCGATGTCGTAGGCGTGGAGGTTGCCCGGTGTGTCGCCGGGGGTGTACGTGAGAATGTCACCGCGCGCCAGAGTGACCATCAGACGCCCCTCCCACATCCCTACATTCAATATCGAGGCGAACATGGCTTTATCGGGGCGCGGGTACAGGATAGGATACTCGGCGAACAGGCGCGATTTGGCCTCAAAGTACGCGTCCATCGTGCCGTGAAAGTCCAGATGATCCTGTGTCAGGTTGGTAAACACGCCCACATTGAAAGCGATGCCGTCCGTGCGCCACTGCGCCAGGGCGTGTGACGATACTTCCATCACGACCGCCTGCGCTCCTCGGTCGCGCATTGCGGCCAGCAGGCTTTGCAGTTGGTCGGATTCGGGCGTAGTATGCTCGCTCGGCAAGTTTGCGCCGTCGAGTTCCGCGCCCAGTGTGCCGATGGTTCCGACGCGCCAGCCGTGTGCGCGGAGTATGGCGGCAATCATGCGCGTGGTCGTGGTTTTGCCGTTCGTGCCGGTCACGCCGATCATCGTCAGGCTGTGCGAGGGATCGCCATACACGGCGCAGGCCAGCAGGGGCAGGGCGTAGCGCGTATCCTTGACGGTAATCACGGGCGCGTCAAGGGGCAGGGTGATCTGGGCCGCTTCCAGCCCGCCACGCTGCACCACTAGGGCGCTTGCGCCTGCTGCCAGAGCGTCAAGCGCGTAGACATGCCCGTCAAACTTTTCCCCGCGCAGGCACACAAATACATCCCCCGGCGCCACGTGCCGCGAGTCGTGAGAAATACCCGTTACAACAACGGACGCAAGCCGCGCCGTATCCAGGTCGGTCTGCGGCGCGGGCAGGCGGGCGATAAGTTTATCAAGCGAAAGCGAAGATGTCACGAGCGAAGCCCTGCTCTACAATAGATCGGTCAGATGAAGTCAGTCAGCATATCCGGCAGATTGGGTAGGTGAGATGTCGGCTGCGAGGTCTGATAGTATAGCAGATTTGCAGCCTGATAAGAGCAAAAAAGAGCCGCGCCGGAATCGGCAAACAAGAACGGTTTGCGCGGCGCGGCCCAAACCACGCGCGAACCGGAGCATGGCGCGCATGGAAGCGGTTTGTCCTATTCGAACAAAAATTGGCTCAGGCGTTTTCAACCCTCTGCCCAACCGTTCTACCGGCTGGCGACGCGGATATGCAGCTTTTCAGGATGCTTCAGGTTGTACTGCGCGACGCGGACCTGAGCGCCTTCCGGGTCGTCTTCGGGAATGTGCCACTGCTGCATAAGATGCGAGGCGATAGCGGCGAATGCGGGCGCGGCCACCTCGCCGCCATAGTATTTATCGCCCTGGGGTTCGTCCACGGCGACCAGGATCACGACGCGGGGCTTGACATCAGGGCCGGCGGGCAGATAGCCCACAAACGAGCCGACGTACTTACCGGGCGCGTATTTCTTGGCCGTGCCGGTTTTGCCCGCGATCTGATAACCGGGCATAGCGATGGATTTTGCCGTGCCGTTGGACACGACCGAGCGCAGCATCGTGGTTAGTTGCGCGCTGGTCTGCGCGGAGATCACGCGGCGCACAGGCTGGGCGTCCCACTGCCGCATGACGCGGCCCCGGCTGTCGGTGAGGGATGTAATCAGGCGCGGCTTCATCAGCGTGCCGCCATTGGCAAGCGCCCCATACGCGAGGGCGACATGCAGGGGCGTGGTCGCGATGCTGTGTCCGAAGGCGACGCGCGCCGCTTTCGCCTCCGTAAACTGTTTCTCATTCTTGTCGAACGACCAGCGGCCCGAAGGCAGACCGGGCAGATTCAAATCCAGTTTGTCCAACAGTCCGAACTGCTGATCGGCGGTGTAGAGTTTGCGGGCCGTCATGCGCATCCCGATCTCCGCCGCGCCGACATTGCACGAGTGCCGCAAAATATCGCCCAATCCCTCGTCGCCATGCACCTCGCCGTGGGCGCAGTGGATGATTTTTTTGTTGACGCGCAGTTCGCCCGAACAGTAAAAGCCGCTGTCCAGGCTGACAATGTTTTTGTCCAGGGCGGCGGCGATGGTCAGGGCTTTGAGCGTGCTGCCGGGTTCGTACAGTGAGGCCGTGCAGCGGTCGCGGAAATGTTCGGGCAGTTCGGCAGGCGGCAGTTGTCCGAGCAGGGCGCGCTGTTCGGGATTGGGGTCGAAATTGGGCGCGCTGACAAGGGCCAGAATGTCGCCCTTGCTCGGATCGAGAACCACAATCGAAACGCCTTTGGGGTGGTACTGCGCTATGATCTTCTGGGCTTCGAGAGTAGCGATGTGCTGCGCGTCCGCGTCCAGTGTGGTATGCACGTCGTAGCCGTCGCGGACGGGCTTGAGCATTTGCAAGGTGTCGGCGATCTCGCGCCTGTGGTCGTCGAGTTCGGCCACGGCGCTGCCGTCCTCACCCCGCAGCCAGGGTTCGCAGCTTCGCTCCAGGCCGGCCCGCCCCACGGGTTTTTTGGCCGCGCTGCCCAGAAAGCCCACGACGTGGGCCGCGCTTGGGCCGCTCGCATACGCGCGCGTGCTGCCATCCAGGACATCGAAACCCAATAGACGCGGGCGCGTGTCGCGGATGCTCTGCGCGGCTTCGAGGCTGACGCCCCGTTTCAGGCGCACAAAGCGCATTGCCCTGCGCGTGATCGGCTGGCCGGGCAGAGCAGGGAAAGCAATGGCGGCATGATATTCGGCGCGGGCCTTGTCAATAATGGCTTCAAGATCGGCGCGCGGCATCCGCAAAACGTCCGCCACAAGCGGAATGCTGCGCGCAAGCTGCTCCTCTATTTTGCGGCGCGTTACAGGGTCTTTGCCGTCCACGCAGGCCTTAGCGGGATCAAAACCTATTTCGGCGGAGTACAGACTGGTGGCAAGCAGTGCGCCGTCGCGGTCATAGATGCTGCCGCGCCGCGCCGTCTTCACGATGGTTTGCAGGCGCTGACGGCTGGCCTGCTCGCGTATCTCGGCCCCGTGCAGCCCCTGCAAATACAGCAGACGCGCCATCAGGGCGAGGTAACAGGCGAGGATGGTAAGAAATGCGATGTTGATGCGCCGTTTCTGTATGCTGCCGCGTTCCATGCTGCGTATCGCCATCAAGTCCGCTTCCTTTCCGCACCGTACCACGCCAAACCTTCCAAGATGTTTCACTCTAAACCGCGCAAACCGCCTTTTGTTGTCAGGGCTGCGTGTCCATCAGCAGGGGCGATGACAGCGGGTGCGGCTGGCCTACGGTAATCACCTGTTTGTCATCCGTGGGGATCATGCCCAGAGCGCGGGCCTTGCTTTCGATGCTTGCCGGATTGCACTCGATGGCCTGCCGCTGCTGCAGGCGGCGCTGCATATCCCGTTCCTGCTTGAGAAGTCCCTGCAATTTAATGCTGCGATATTTTTCGCGCGTCATCTGCGCGTAGCCCGACAGATAGATCATGCCCGCGCTCACGGTCAGCAAGGCCAGAATGACGAGCAGATACAATGCGCGATTTTGCGCGCCCTGGCGGGGGCGAGCCGAAGCGGGCTGCGGCGAAGCGGGGGCCGTGGACGGTACTGCCGGAAGGAGGGCCGGCAGCGGAATGCTATTGGTGGCGCGGCTTCCTCCGTGGAAGGCTGTGCCGACTGTCTGGCGCTCTAGGGTGGGCATCCTGCGACCTCGGGTTTATATGTCAGATTTACGGAAATTACAATTCAAGACATTTTGAGCCGACCGCATATCAAGATAGCAGCCTACAACTAGCAGCCTGCAAACGGCCTGAATAGCCCGAACAGACTAAATCTTTTGCGCTACGCGCAGTTTTGCGCTGCGGGCGCGGGGATTGCGCGCGATCTCGTTGTCTGTCGGCACAATCGGCTTGCGTGTCACGCGTTCCAGAATGGGCGGGTGTGCAGGCGTCAGAAACGCGGCCGGGGATGATCCGGGCGCATTGGCAGTCATTCCCGCCGCCTCGCTGAACGCGCGCTTGACGATACGGTCTTCCAGCGAATGGTAGCTGATGACCGCGATGCGCCCGCCCGACTTCAGCCGCCCGATGGCCGCAGTCAGTCCCGCTTCAAGCTGACCCAATTCGTCGTTGACTGCAATACGCAGCGCCTGAAAGGTGCGGGTCGCAACATGAATGTCGCGCGGCCACGCCTTGCGCGGAACGGCCTGCTCCACGGTCTGAGCGAGCTGGGCCGTGGTCTCAATCGGCTGCGTGGCGCGGCGTTCGACGAGGACGCGGGCGATGCGTCTTGCCCAGTTCTCCTCGCCATACTCGCGCAGGATGCGTTCCAGTTCGTCCTCGCTCGCGTCGCGCAAGAGATCGGCGGCGGGCTTGGCGCCATTCGCGTCCATCTGCATGTTGAGCGGCTCGTCGCGGCGGAAACTAAAGCCGCGCGCCGTGTCCAACTGGTGTGACGAAACGCCCAAATCGAACAACGCGCCGTCGAATTGCAGGCTTTGTGCGCGTGTGTCAACGCTAATTGCGAATTCCAGGTTGCTAAACGGCGTATGTAAGAGTATAATGGAGACAAAGTTCTCCAATGGCGCGAGCCGGACGCCTGCGGCAGTGAGCGCGTCCGTGTCCCGATCCAGTCCGACTAGTGTACCGCCGGGGTCAAGCCGCCGCGCCATCGCCTCGCTGTGACCGCCGCCGCCGAGCGTAGCGTCCAGCACATTTTGACCGGGCTGCGGATCAAGCGCGTTCAGTATTTCGTTGAGCAGAACCGGCTCGTGGTGGAAGTTCATTTGAAATTCAATTACCGTCCGGTCTGAAACGTGAGCCGAAAGCGGTTATGCGAGACTGTTCCCTCGAACTTCCACAACGACGCCTTCCGTTTCAGGGACGGCAGCCGTAGTGTCCGACCTGGCGGCAGACGCTGTGCCGCTCTTGTGGCCCAGAGCCGCCGCCGCCGTTTTGATGCTCGTAAAGCCTTTCGCGGTCGCCTCCCAATTCGTGCGGCTCCAGATTTCAAGGCGCGTGCCGTTGCCGACGATAATGGCGGGTTCGCTTTCCTGCAGATCGGCCCAGGCGCGCATGTGGCGCGGAATGGACATGCGAAACTGCTGGTCGTAGCTGACAAACTCGCAGTTGCCGAACATGCGCTGCAAAAGCGCTAAATCGGGGTTCAGTTCATCATGCACATCCGTGCTGACAAGCTGCTCCTCCATCGCCTCCCAGACGGGCATCGGGTAGGCGCGAATGTGGTTGTCCGGCCCCGTCGTGAGTACAAACTCGTCGCCGAGCTTCTCGCGAAATTTTTGAGGCACGATGACACGGCCTTTGTCGTCCAGGCTGTGTTCAAAGCGGCCCCACATGCGCTGTGCGGGGGAAATAATCGCCATTCGGTCGCGTTAAACGCTTTCTGTAACGAAAACACAACAAAATACTGTGGGAAACGGGGTCGGCAGGCTTGTGATTGCACTTCACTTGCCCGTCACCCTCCACCAAGTCCCCCCATACCATCCCCGTCACGCCAACATTGTACTACGGGGCAGGCGTACTGTCAAGTGCCTGGCAGGGACTTTTCACGTCTTTTTCCGACTATTTTTCCCTGGCGGCTGCGCCTGCCCGCGCCTGCCCCTAGACATGTTTACGCCTGTCTACCCCTATTGCTAGGGGCTGACGTAACCAGACCGTATAAGCCGTGCGTCTGCTAAAACGAAGTGGAAACCAGTGGAGACTGTATGCCTGATCCGTTCCGCATCACGTACATCTGGCCGGGCGCGTTCGGGCCGTCCGCTAATCTGCCGGGTGTGCCGGGGCAGATTTTCTATCGCGACAATCTGCGCCACGCCGCGTACATGATCGCCAAGCACGAACTGGCCGTCTGGTTCGAGCCGAACTGGCGCGATGCCCGTATTCTGGCCCGCCGTTTTCCGCATTGCATGGTTTGCTCTATTCCCGAAGAGTCCGACACGCCCAACCTGCGGAAAACGCCGGCGTGGCGGCGACGCGCCCGCTACGGCACGGTTTAAAGAGCAGAAGAAGCCCCTCTGTCATTCCCAAACGCAAAACTGCCCGCTCGTAATCACGAGCGGGCAGTTTGCTGTCAGAAGGTTGTGTTGTCGAACAATAATGATTTTGGCGGCAGGCAGGCGCGATATTTGTCCGCAAAGCGCCGCTGAGACGGACGCGTGGCGAACAATGGACGCGGTAGGTTTCATGCCGTTACGAGCAGTATGTGCAGGGTTTCAGTTTGTGGTTGACACGTAGAGCAGAGGCGGTTAGAAGTGCAGTCCCAATTTGGCCTCGGTCTTGATTTCGGGCTTGGTGATGTCTGTGGTGTTGGTGGCGTGAGTGAGGCTGCCGTTGAGCATCAGGTCGAAGGCCGAACCGATACGCCGCTTGAAGCCGAGCGAGTACGTGTTCGCGCCGAGTGTGCTGCGGTCGAACAGGTTGGCGGCGTGAAAGCCCGTGGTCAGGGTGTCCCGGCGCGACAGGCGCAGATCCAGGCCCAGGTCGGAGGCGTCCGTGGAACGCGCCAGGACAAAATCGTCGTCTACGCCCACCTGTCCGCGCAAGGCGAATAAGCCCCAGTCCGTTTCGAGGCCCAGGGCGTTGCGCTGCCCCCGCTTCGCGCCGCCGTCCTGTTCGGGGTTAAGGGTCATGTCGCCGGTCAGGCTCAGTCGGCGCGAGGGCGCGTATTTCATTTTCAGGGCATACGTGTTCAGCGCGGCAGGGTCGGGCGTGTCATTGGCGAGCAGTCCGTCGCGCAGGCGGGCGTCGCCGGTTACGTCCAGAGCGCGGAACGGGCGCGAGTTGGCGGACAGCACACCGACCATGCGCCGCCCGCTCGCATCATCCGAAGTCTGTACGCCGCCGGAAAGCTGCGTTTGACCGGCTTTCAGGCGCGGCAGTTCGATACGCGCTTCCCGGCTGCGCCGCAGTCCGTCCTTGTCGAAATGATCGTTGATGTTGGCGATGAGCTTGGTGCGGCGCAGGGCGGCGAGTTCGAGGGCGAGCGAGGCCGAGGTGTCGGAGGGCGTGACCGTAGTGGATGTGGCCGTGCCTCCAGTCGTCGTGTTCACGCTCGCGGACTGCGCGGCGGGGGCCGTGATCTGCGCGGTCTGCTTGATGCTGCCGGTCGCGATCACGCCGGGGAGGGGAGTGACCCCAAGTTTCGCCTCCAGGCTCTGCCGGCCTGCGGTCAGGCCGCTTTCCTGCGACTGCGTAAATTCCGCGCCTGCGCGGGCAAATGCGAGATCGAACGTGGTCTTGTTCCAGCGCGTCCGCTCGGCCAGGCGCAGCCCGCCCCGATCCAGCCAGTCGCCGCCCTGCAAGTCCACGTACAAACCGCTGTCTAAGAGTGTCTGCAAGGTCCCCGCATGAGCCACGCGCAGGCTGTCGTTCCATTGCAGGGCGTTCAGGCCGAACTGCGGGGCGTCGGGGTCGTAAGGCGTGTTCAGGTCGCGTTCGGCACGGTACAGGGTGCGGAAGCGCAGGCGGCTATCGCCCGCCTGCCATAGATCCCAGTGCAGCGACTGCGCCCCGACGGGCTGGCTGCGTACCGCCTCCAGAGTGTCCATGCTATACGTGACGCGTACCAGTGTGCCGACAGGCAGACGGCGGCTGAACGCAATCGTGCCGCCCGCATAGTCAAGGGTGTAGTCCAGGTCACGGATCAGGTTTTGGCTCGCGCAGACAACGGTTTCACTGCCCCGGCGCGCGTTCTTCCACGATAGTGGGTATGCGCCCGCGTCATTACGCGTAAACAGCACATCGGTCTGCACGCCGCCCAGGGCGTCGAACGTGGACAGCATTCCGCCCGTCCCGCTCCCGCCGAACGGACTGACCGACAGCGCAGGCGAAACCAAAGGCAATGACGCGGCATTAGGGCCTGCGCCTGCTGCGGGCGCGTCCGCAGATGCATTCCTTCCCAGACACAACACGCCCAACGCCAGCAGCATTCCCGCCCCGGCGCGTATCCGCCCCGGTCGAAATGCGCGGTGTTCCCCTTGTGCCTGCCGCCGCGTTCGTCCTGTCATTTATGGTATGCTCCTGATCCCCGCGTGTCACGCCTTGGCTCCAAGTCACATTCTGCCGCGTTTGTCCTGCGGATACGGCGCGTCTCGCCATCCTGTTCGATGCCCCGCCCACTCTGCAAAAAGCCGTCTCTCGCAGTTCGACGCTTACATAAACGCCGTGTTACCGTTTTTTCCTCGCTTTCGCGCCGTTTAGGTAAAAATGAGCTTGGACATGCCCGATGCGTTGCTTAAATGGCGTAACTCATGGAACAATCCCTCTGAAAGTTACATCAAATACGCAGATGCCACGGGGAACAAAATGCGGTTTTCTCTCTAGTTGCCCGCCCGCTTTGCCGACAATACATGCCAATTCACCAAGCGGAATTTGTTGTAATCAAGAGATACGCGCAGAGATACTGCAGCCGGGTAGCTTCTCCTATCTTTTCAAAGCATCCTGCTGAACTTTAGAAAAACCGTTTTCTTCGGAAGCGTTAAAAGGCCTATAAATCCCATGAAAAATGAAGATACCAAACTGCGCATCGTTCGCCTGCTGGAACCTTCCCTGTGTTTGTCCTGCCGTCATGCGGCTATTGCGACCGTGGAGATGGCGACGGGCAGCAGCCGCCGTATGCTGCACTGCAAGCGCCTGGATTGCGACAACTGGCAGACCGAAGAATCCGAAGAGACGCCGAGCCACATCTACGACGGCGGTTAAACGCTGTATGACGCTGCTCAATGAGGGACAGGCGCGATAAAACTCATGTACAGATACAGTACAGAAATTTTCAGCCTGCGTGACTGTTTGTTTTTACGTTTCACGCGTTTTTGATGGTGTTGATTTATGCGGGCGAGCCTTTGGTGGCTCGCCCGCTTTTGCTTTGGAAGCAGGAAAACCACAGGGCCGGCTCGAACCTGTACGCAAGGTGAATTTCGCGCGCAAATGTTAGATGCCTGTCCGCGCGTGAAACCGATGTGCGGTGGGCCGGCCTTGTGAAATCCGTAGCTAATATGTTTTGTGCCAATATGTTTTGTGCCAATATGTTTTGTAAAGAGGGAACGATGCGCGTACAGCTCTGGTGTGACATGGAAGGCGTGGCCGGCATTTCGGTGTGGGAGCAGGTGAATGGGGGCGCGGCGCTGTACGAGGAGGGGCGGCGGCTGTATACCAACGAGATCAATGCCGCCGTGCGGGGCTGCAAGCGCGCGGGCGCGACCGAGATCGTTGTCGTGGACGGGCATGGCGCGGGCGGCGCGTGGAACTTCAAGAGCCTGATCCCCGAATTGCTCGAATCCGGGGCGCAGTACGTGCTGGGCTACCCGTGGGCGCGGTATATCGCGCCTCTGGAAGCGGGATGCGACGCCGCCCTGTTCGTAGGGGCGCACGCGATGGCGGGCGTGCCGGACGGCATACTATGCCATACGGTCAGCTCGCAGGCGTGGTACAACGCGAAGATCAACGATACGCTTGTAGGCGAGTCGGGCATCATCGCGGCCATCTGCGGCGACTTCGGCTGTCCATGCGTGTTCGTATCGGGCGATGAGGCGACCTGCCGCGAGGTACGCGACCTGCTCGGCCCCGGCGTTGTCGGGGCCGTGGTCAAGACCGGGCTGGGCCGTTTCAGCGCGCGGCATCTGCCTGCCAACGACGCCTGCTCCCTGATCGAAGGCCGGGTTTACAGCGCGCTCGCGATGCGTAACTGGCCCAAACCGCTCAAGTTCGACGGCCCTGTCACATTTACCGTGGAACTGGCCTCCCCCGACCGCGCCCCGGATTTCAAGGGCAAACCCGGCGTCGAGGTCGTCAACCCGCGCCTGATCGTGTCCCGTGCCGACACGTTCTGGCAGGCATGGGATCAGTTCTGGCACAAGGCATGAAATCGGCTGAGTATAGACTTCATAGAGCGTATACTTTAGATAAGGCATAAGATAAGGCATAAACTTATGCGAAGCCTGAAAGCGCAGGAGCTAACAAAGACGTGTGTTCTCGTCTGTCGAAGCTGGCGCGGTCGGCCCCTTGTACCTACGGAGAATATCTCGTGCCGGCTTTGCCTGAGGGAACCGTTACTTTTCTGTTTACCGACATCGAGGGCAGCACCCGAATGTGGGAGGCACATCCCGAACAGATGCGGCCCGCCCTGGCTCGCCACGACGTTTTGATGCGCGCAGCCATAGACAGCAGCAAAGGCGTGGTCTTCAAAACCGTAGGCGACGCCTTTTGCGCTGTTTTCGCCACGGCGTCCGACGCGCTCGACGCCATGCTTGCCGCGCAGAGGGCCCTTGATACGGAACCGTGGCCGGAACAAACGCGTATCCGCGCGCGCATGGCCCTGCACACCGGAGCCGCCGAACTGCGCGACAACGATTATTTTGGCCCGCCTCTCAATCGCGTGGCCCGCCTGCTGGCGGCGGGGCATGGCGGGCAGGCGCTGGTCTCGATGGTCACGCAGGAGCTTATTCAGGACGCGCTTCCTCCCGCCTGTTCGCTCGTCAGCCTGGGCGAACACCGCCTGCGCGACCTGGCCCGCGCCGAAATTATCTTCCAGCTGCATCATCCTGCCCTGCCCGCGTCGTTTCCCGACCTGCGCTCCCTTGATGCTCCCGGCACGCCCCACAACCTGCCGCAGCAGCCCACCTCCTTCATCGGCATGGAAAAAGCCATGTCAGAAGTGAAGAGCCTGCTGGCAAAGACGCGCCTGCTGACCGTGCTGGGAACGGGCGGGTGCGGCAAGACCCGCCTAAGCCTGCAAGTCGCCGCCGATGTGATAGACAGCTACGCCGATGGCGTGTGGCTTGTAGAACTGGAAGCGATCTCAGACCCCGCGCTCGTGGCCCAGAATGTGGCCCAGGTACTGGGAGTCAAGGAGCAGGCCGGCACGCCCCTAACGCAGACCCTGATCGCGTATCTCAAATCCCGGCGTATACTGCTGCTGCTGGACAACTGCGAGCATCTGCTCGCCGCCTGCGCGCAGTTCGCCTCCACCCTCCTGCGCGCCTGCCCCAATGTGAGCCTGCTGGCGACCAGCCGCGAGCCGCTGGGGACGGGAGGCGAGCAGACGTTTCGCGTACCGTCTCTTTCCATGCCGGCGCTTGCCGCTTCGGGCAGAAAGCAGGCGGTCGTTTTGGAAGATATGCCCCGCTATGAGGCCGTTCAACTGTTCAGCGCGCGCGCCGTGCTGGTCAAGGCGGACTATCAGGTGACGGCGCAGAACGCGGACAGTCTGATTCAACTCTGTCACCGTCTGGACGGCATTCCGCTCGCCTTGGAACTGGCTGCCGCCCGCACGCGTTCCCTGCCGGTCGAGGAGATCAATCGCCGTCTGCACCAGCGTTTTCGCCTGCTGAAAGGAGGCGACCGTGCCGCGCCATCGCGCCAGCAGACGCTGCAGGCCGCGATTGACTGGTCGTATGCGCTGCTGAATGCCCAGGAACAAAGCCTGCTGTACCGCCTGTCCGCCTTTGTGGGAGGCTGGACGCTGGAAGCGGCGCAGCACATCGCCGCTGACGAGGACATGGAGGAGTGGGAGGTTCTCGATCTGCTGTCCTCGCTTGTAGACAAGTCCCTGGTCGTTTACGAAGAGTCCAACGGGGAGCAAAGCGTTCAGGGGCGATACCGCCTGCTGGAATCCATACGGGAATACTGCGCCGAGCGGCTTGTGGAGCAGGGGCAGGAGGCCGCGCTCCGGGAGCGGCATCGGCGCTACTTTCTCGAACGCGCCGAAGAAGCCGAGGCCAACCTGCGCGGCGCGGAGCAGGCGCAGCGGCTGCAATATCTGGAAGCGGAGCATGACAATTTGAGGGCCGCGCTCAGGGGCGCGACAGAGGACACGGCGCAGTTGCGTTTCGTGTCGGCGCTCTGGAGGTTCTGGTATATTCGGGGATACCTTTCGGAGGGCCGGACTTGGGCCGAGGGCGTTTTGGCCCGCACCGACCCGCAGCCCACGCTGCTGCGCGCCCGCGCCCTGCACGGCGCGGCGGTGCTGGCGGGCTATCAGGGAGAGCAGGCCGTGGCGCAGACGCTGCTGGAGCAGAGTTTAGCCCTGTCGCGCCTGCTTGATGACGCCAAAGGCGTGGCCGACGCGCTGAACATCATGGGGAACCTGGCGATGCGTCAGGGGGATTACGCGCGGTCGCGCGAACTGTATGAGCAGAGCCTGCCCATGTACCGGGCCGTAGCGGATGCAGACGGCGCGGCGCGAAGCCTGACAAACCTGGGCATCATCGCCTGTTACGAGAATGATTACAGCGCGGCCCATGTGTACTACAACGAGGTCGCGGCCCTGCATCGCAAGTCGGGAAACAAGATGGGATTGGCGACGCTGCTGCAAAATTTGGGATGGCTGGCGCACCGCCAGCAGGACTACGATCAGGCGCGCGCATTGTACGCCGAAAGCATCGAACTGAAGCGCGAAATCGGCAACAAGGAAGGCATCGCCGTATCGGTGCTGAACCTTGCGGACATCGGGCGCATACAGGAAGATTACGCGGTTATGTGGCCCCTGCTGGCGGAGTGCTTGACGCTGTTCGACGAGCTGGGGGATCCGCAGTCCCTCGCTTACGTCCTGGAGACTGGCGCGGCGGCCCTGTCCGCGCAGGGACAAGCGCAAAGCGCCGCGCGCCTGTTCGGGTTTGCGGACAAAGTCCGACAGGCGAGCGCGGCCCCGATGCAGCCTGAAGACATAGCAGAGTACGACGCGCGCCTGACCGCGCTGCGCGATACGCTTGGCGCGCAGGGCTATGAGAGCGCCTGGAATCAGGGACAGGCCATGACAATGGAGGACGCGGCTGACTGCGTCCTCCAAAATGTCACGGCCTCGAAGCGTCCGGCGTAGATTTCGCTCCAGAAGGACATTGCCGCGCTTTGCGGCATCACCGACCGGCGGGCCGGGAACTCTTCGCTTTGCGCCGCATCCCCAGCATCAGCAAACCGCTGCCAAGTGCGGAAAGAGTCATGCCGCCTGCGCCGGGTTCCGGCACGGCTGCCGGCATGGGGATGGCGACGGGTACCGGGCCACCCCTGCCGACGGTGAACGCGACGTTGGAAGGGGTGGTGAAACCGGAGGCGGAAGAGATACTGATCGTGGTCACCCCAAAGGAGGTGTACGTAGGGCTAAAGCTGAAATCCGCCAGGTCACCTGAACCACCTGCCGCAGATGTGGAACCGCCGCTGAACATCACCATCAAACTGCCCGCAGCCGGCACGGTGACATTGAAGTTGGCAGGCGTGACCCCTTCGCCGGTCAGATACGCCCCTTCATTGACACTGGAGGGGCGCAATTGAGTGGTATTGTACTGAATAACGAAGGTGCCTCCTCCGACTCCGTTGCTGGGCGCCCCGGAGATGGACGCGCTGATGGTCACGACAGAATTGGCAGGAGACACTAACGCAAGAGAAAGCGTCTGGGCGAACGACGGGGCCGACAGGGCGGCAAGCAGGGCGCAGGCAGCGACAAGGGTACATTTCATCAGGTTCTTCTCTCCTAGAGGGGCATGGGAGCCGGGCGGCGCGAACATAAAAGTATTTCGCCTTTGTTATACCCGAATATCTGTGAATGTTCTTATAAACGGCTTTGTAGAAAAGGGTGTTTTAACGGTTTGTGCTGAATTCCAAGCGGTTTTGATTTCGAGGGCGTCTGCCGCGTCCTCATGCGACGCCCTCCGAAGTCAAAGCCTTTGAACCGCCGCGCTTAAACCGTTGCCGTCACTGTCTCCGGGGAGAACGGGGCTGCGGTCGCCGTCTGTGGGGAAGCCGTGGGGCCGGCGAACTTGCGGCGGTACACGCGCTGGAGTCTGGCGATGCAAAATGAGCCGATGATTGTGGGCGCGACCCACGGAATGTATTGCAGGCCGGGCGCGTGGGCGAACAAATGCGACATCAGACGCGCCCCGCCGTTGACGAAGAAGCCCGTATAGGCGGCAATGCCCGTCGTCAGCATTCCGCTGATATGCTCCATGAACCAGTACATTTTGGCCTCGCGATTGCGGCGCAGGCGGTTCAGGAAAATCGCGGCGGGCGCGAACGCGATAGCTCCGAAGATCACGAACAGCGGCTGGCCCATTTGCAGGCCCATATAGATGCCGCCAAGTCCGGCCACCACATTGACCACGTTCAGGCCGATGTTGAACGGCGTTCGCATCTCGCCGATACCCTTTTTTGCGCTCAGGACGCGTATCCCCTGCCATCCCGCCGTGAACGTCAGCAGCGCGATATAGCCGAAGAACGCGCCGCCCGCCCGAATATTCGTGGCATGACGAGTGATCTGCGCGGCTGTCGCGCCTGCGCGGGCCGGGTGGATCACAAGCGGCAGGGTGATCAGCAGCACGGACAGCAGCGCGGCGGACGCCACCATACCCAGCATCGCCCACACATAGAACCACCCGGCCTTGCGGTGCAGTTTGCCGCCCTTGCGTGTCAGCGCCGGCGTCCAGAACGCCACCAAACCTACCGTCCCCAACAAAACGTGCAGCCCAAGCAATCCCTGATAAAACATCTGCATGATCGTCCTCGTTTCTCGAAATCGGGTCTTGGACCCGGCATACAACATCTCAATTTTTTGCCGGATATTAGGCCTGCGGCCAACTGTCTGTAGAAATGAAAGGTTATCGTAAGTAGGACACAACAGCGTCTGTTCACATAATGCTTGCGATTACGAGACGATTGGCCGCAGGCCTGATAACCGGCAAAAAATTGAGATGTTATATGCCGGACAAGTCAGGCTGCTGTATGGGGAACTGAACCTCGACAACGCGGTCGCCGGTCAGGAAATCGTAATGCAGCGTCACGTCGCGGCGCAGGCCGTTGATGCGGCAGCCCTGCGACTGGAGCGCGTTCGCGAGCGCGGCATACGCGGCCTGCGCCTGCCCGCCCTGCGCGCTGCCCCGGTATGTCACGCACGCGGCCTGCGCGATGGGCGGCAACTCGGAAACGCGAATAAAGGGATGCGGCGGTACGCTGCGAATGCTGTCCTCCTCGATGGGAACGCCGACCTCCACATCTGTAATCTCTTCCTGCCACTCGGCGTCGTGCCACACCAGGATACCGTCCCCCGCAGGCCGTATACGGTGTGTCTGCATAAAGGCCGCGAGGGTCAGAAACCGCGCCGTCACTTCCTGCTCGATCTGCGCGTTTTCACGGGCGATCACATTTGCGCGCCAGCCGACGACGCGCAGGGCGGGAACCGATTTGTACACCAGAAGCGGGCCGTTCGCCGTGTCCGCTTCCTGCTCGGCGTCCGGGGTCAGTGCCAGCGCTTCCAGTCGGCCCAATCGCCGCTGTTCCATCTGCACCTGTATTGCCTGCTCCTCCCGTCGCCGCGTCACGATCTGCGTCCGCTCGACCTCGGACACGTCCGGGCGCAGCAAAACCGTGATGTCGTCCAGCGAAAAGCCCAGGTTTTTGAGGGCGCGAATACGCACGAGCCGCGTGATTTGCGCGGCCTCGTAGTAGCGATACCCGGTCTGCGCGTCAATGCGGGCGGGCCGCAGCAGGCCGATGTCATCGTAATGGTGCAGGGTCTTGACGGACACCTGACTCAGGTTGGAAAACTCCCCAATTCTCAGCATGACCCTACTATACCGCCTCCTGTTACCGGAGGGTCAAGCAGTCACAATTATTTTCTGGATTGTTTTTCAATATTTTTCAAATAATTTTAGTGGGGAAGTGCTGAATTGTTGTTATGCTTGCTCTCCTCGTTCTGCATCTTGACAAATGAAGGCCAATGCCTTATACTTATCAGGTAAACAGCCAGGCTTCCGAAGGGCATACAATATCTATAATGGATGGCGCAGGCTGTCCATTGTTGTTTTGAATCCGCGCGTTCGCCGCCGTCTTGGATGTGGTACAGGCGCGGTTTTATCTGCCGTTTTGGAAGAGTATGCAATCGCCTCCGAATCCCCTCTAGGCCCCCTTGTGGCGCTCCTGGCGGAGGGAAAAGGGAGGAACGGGCCGCCCCGGCGGTTACGTCCGACCGGGGCAGGAGTGCGACTGAACATGGCAAACATAGTTATCGTGGGCGCGCAGTGGGGCGATGAGGCCAAAGGCAAGATCATTGACTACCTGGCCGCGCAAACCTCGGTCGTGGTGCGCTTTGGCGGCGGCAACAACGCCGGCCACAGCGTCACGGTCGGAACCGAAGAGTACAAATTCCACCTCATCCCCGCAGGCATTCTCAACCCCGACATCCAGTGCATCATCTCCGACGGCGTCGTGATTGATCCCGGCGTGATTTTGCGCGAACTCGACGGCCTGGCGGCGCGCGGCATCTCGCTCGCCAACCTCAAAATCTCCGGCTCGGCTCACGTCATCCTGCCGTATCACCGCCTGCTCGACGAACTGCAGGAAACCAAGCGCGGCGACGAAAAGATCGGCACGACCGGGCGCGGCATCGGCCCCGCGTACATGGACAAAGCCGCCCGCATCGGCATCCGTATGCAGGAACTCGTAGAGCCGGCCCGTTTTGAGCCGCGCCTTCGCAGCGTCCTTGCCGAAAAGAACACCCTGATTACCCGCGTCTATGGGCGCGAACCTTTGGACGTGGAGGCCATCCTGCGGGAGTATACCGAGTACGGCCAGCGTCTGCGCCCGTATGTTCAGGACATTGCCGCCCTTGTCAACCGGGCCGCGACGGATCGCAGCGGCAAGGGCGTTTTATTTGAAGGGGCGCAGGGTACGCTGCTCGACCTGGATCTAGGCACATATCCTTACGTCACGTCCTCCCATCCCATCGCGGGGGGCGCGTGCCTGGGTACGGGGGTCGGCCCGACACTGATTGACGGCGTGATTGGCGTAGCAAAAGGCTATACCACGCGTGTCGGCGCGGGCGTGTTTCCCACCGAACTACTGGACGAAACCGGGCATTACATTCGCGAACGGGGCCACGAGTATGGCACGACGACCGGACGCCCTCGTCGGTGCGGCTGGCTGGACATGATGATCGTGCGCTATGCCGTACAGGTCAATGGCCTGTCGTGTTTATCCCTGGGCCATCTGGACGTGCTGGCCGGTCTGCCCGAAGTGAAAATCTGCGTGGCTTACGAGACGCCGGATGGCGCGCGGCTGGATACGCTGCCCTCCGATCTGCCGTTCCGCACCGACATACGCGCCGTATACGAGACGCTGCCGGGGTGGGGCGAAGACCTGTCCCATGTGCAGGCAATGCGGGATCTGCCGCCCAATGCCCGCGCGTATGTGGATCGGGTGCAGGAACTGGCAGGCGTTCCGATTGCCACGGTCTCGGTCGGCCCCGCCCGCGAGCAGACCATTATCGTAGACGGTGTACTGGCGAGCGTGATGCGGCGATAGCTGAAAAGACAAGCGCGTCAAACTGCTAAACAGCGTCAAGGGCAGACTGCAAAGCGCGGTCTGCCCGCGCTGCGAACGGCAGACACAGCGACGGCGCAAAAAAAGAGGTTGACAGATGCGCCGCTTTGGGGTAGCATAATAGAGACCTGTAATGTACATATCAGGCTGAAATAATGTATGAGAGCATAGCTCAGTTGGCAGAGCACCTCACTTTTAATGAGGTTGTCCCGGGTCCGAGCCCCGGTGCTCTCACACAACGACAAGAGCGGCGGAAAGCATCCTGCTTTCTGCCGCTCTTGTCACGTTTGGACACGCCCACTAGAAGAGACGCGGCCTATACTTGCTCGATTGTTGCCTGATGCAGTCTTAACAACGATGAGGTGTAATAATCGTAGGGGCCGGCCCCTACACAGCGTCATCGGGCCTGCCCCTGCGCCATAGACTTGTTAAGAATACTCTAGCGCGGCATGGGCAGGTGCAGGTTGATCTGCTGCTGCAACTGATTGGCCTCCACCATCAGGGCGGCGGCGGTTTGCAGATGCCGGGGAACAAGCTGCGTGTCGCCCAGCCGCTCGGCCAGATACGACGCCTGTATGTGCATCTCCACCTCGGTCCAGAGCCGCTCGGCCCGCTGCGAGTCGGCGAGATACGCATTTGTTTCGCAAACGATCTTGTGTATAAGCGCGCTGTCCATAGCTGACATTACAACCACCTCCTGTGGAAGAAACCTCAAAAATATTCTGCCCGCCAGACCAGGGAATGACCTTCCCGGCGGGAACCTTCACGATTATCGGCAGATAAAAGGGCAAATTGTATGCCACTGAATGCGCTGTCGTGTGCAATGCGCGCCGCCCCATGCCCGCCTGCGACAAACGTACCGCCGGCGCAACGCCTTTATACCTGCGCTCGCCCGCTAAATTACTGGAAAACCCGTTTGCCGCTTCCCTCCTCTGAACTCGCCGGATTGCCAGCCAATAATGCTGTATATGAGAACGCGCGTCGGGCTGTCCTGCCTGCGCTGGCGCACAGGATAACACGGACAAGAGGAGTGGGCAAAGACCATGCAGTTTGTTGCGTCCCGCGATGCGCGGGAGGGGATGTGCGTTGCCGAGGATGTATGCGACCCGAACGGACGTATCCTGATCGCGCGGGGGCAGCGGCTGGGGATGCACCATCTGGTGCGTATGCGCAAGTTTCGCATCCGCTCGATCTTCATTGACCCGCTGAACGGCGAAACCGTCATCAAGCCCACGCGCGCTGACCTGCGCGAACAGTGCCAGCAGGTGCTGGGCGCGGCCTGCGGGCAGTTGCGCCGCGAGTTCGCCACCAAGCGCGTACAATTGGACGCCGCGAGCATTCATGCCGCGACCGACAATCTGCTCAACGCCCTGATGCGCGCCAAAAAGCCGCTTGTCACGCTGTGCGATGTCGGGTCGAGCAGCGACCGGCTATTGCAGCACTCGGTCAATGTGGCCGTGCTGGGCATCGTGCTGGCCGTAGACCTGCGCCTGCCCCGCGATTTGATGCATGATCTGGCCGTAGCCCTGCTGTTTCACGATGTGGGTATGATCTTCATGCCCACATCTATTTTGTATGCCGCGCAGCCGCCTACGCCCGCGCAGATGCGAACCCTGGAACAGCACGCGCGGCTTGGCTTCGAACATCTGGTGCATTCGCAGGCCGTCAGTCATGCCGCCTGCGGCCTGATTTTGCGCCACCACGAACGGCTGGACGGCAGCGGCTACCCGCAGCACGTATTGGGCGACAACCTGAGCCTGCCCGCGCGCATCGTGGCCGTAGCAGAGGCCTACGACTCGCTGACAAGTCCTCGTATGGGCATTTCCGCCGGCTTGCCGGACGCCGCCATCTCTTATATCATCGGCAGGGCCGGTATTCAGTTTGCGCCCGAAGTGGCCGTGGCCCTGGCGCGGCGCATCGCCCTGTATCCCGTCGGCACAGCCGTTCATCTCACCACGGGCGAGTACGGCGTCGTGGCCGGCCTGCTGCCCGAACAGCCGCATCGTCCTATTATCCTGGCGCACACGGATCATAAGGGCAGAACCCTGCCGCATCCGCTCATCGTAGATCTGACCAGTGACAAAGACAGGGGCATCCTGCGCTCCGCGCCGTCCCTCGACGCGCTGAGGCAGTGCCGACAGCCCGACTACGCGCCGCCGTCCATTGATCCCGTTTACGCCAACCTGGGGTAAGTTCCAGGTACTAAAAGTACCCGTCTGCATGGCGTTCCGCCAAACGTCCTGCGGACGTACCTACTTACAGGTCTTGCACAAGGCTTGCTGCACATTGCGTCCACAGGACGCTTGCCGGGACGCCGTTCAGACGCGGGCAGAGAGTTAAAATAGTTGCCCGTGGACAATTTAGGTGTGTTTTCCCAAGTATGGGCAGGTAAGCAAGCGAAAAATGCGGTATACTAGGAGAGCTGTGCGAGGCGCATCTGCGCCCGCGCTCAACATTGTCATTCATTGTAACTGTTGTTTCCTCTTATTTGCAGGCAGTCCCGATTAGCGAAAGGATTTAGGCGACATTTGGCACAAGTATCTGTCAAGCCCGGAGAAGGCATTGACGCGGCGCTGCGGCGCTTCAAGAAGCAGACGATGGAAAGCGGCATCCTGAAGGAAGCCCGCGCGCACGAGCATTATGAAAAGCCCAGCGATAAGCGCCGCCGCGAAGCAGCGGCCCGCCTGCGCAAAATCGCCAAGGCGAAGCGTCAGGCCGAAGGCCGCGAACTGCGCTAGCGTCCTGCTTGCAGGCGGAACCGACCCGGCTCCCCTGCAAGCGCGAACAGAAGCAAGCAGCAAAAGGAACGAACTCAGCTGAGTTCGTTCCTTTTTGTCCTCTGGCTATGTTGTTTTTTCGCCAAACTAAAGACCGTTAAAGCGTACCACCGTCACCTGTTTTGGGATCGGTTTTGTCGCCGCTTCCTCCGTCTTTCGGCTTGTCCGTGCCGCTGTCGCCTTTGCTTCCGCTGTCTTTCGGCTTGTCTGCGCCGCCTTTGGCGTTGCCGTCACCCTTGTTTGTCCCGGTATCGCTGCCCCCATTGCCGTCTTTGGCGTCCGTGCCTGCCGAACCGCCTGCGTCTTTGCTGTCCCCGGCGTCGCCTGTGGTTGCGGCCTGTCCGCTGTGTCGGCGAGTGCGGCGCGAACGGTGTCCGTCCGCCGTGGTCTCTTCGGGCATCGGCATGGGATCGTCCGTGCTGGCCGTCTCGCCCTCTTTGCCGCTGTCGCCGAGCGCGTTGCCGCTGTCATCGCGAGGCGTAGTGGCGTCCAGGGAAGCCGTATGGCGGCGCACAGTGCGGCCCCTGCGCCGTCGTCCGATTGCTTCGCCATCGCCGCCCACTGACTCGCCCGCTGAGTTCAGATGAACGCCGCCGCTGTTGAGCGAGGCCACCTGATCCCACGTCGGCACGTCCATCTGAACCATGCCTTCCATACCATTGTAGAACATGTCCGCAAGCACCTTACGGGCCTTGTCCTGATAGATGTAGCAGTAGCTGCGCCCCTCGAAGTTCGGCAGGGTGTCTAGCGTAATGCTTTCTTTCGGAAGGTCTTTAACCCACTTGACGATGGAGAGCAGAGCGTCATGATTCAACGTAGGGCTGAAGTGCAGGTCATTTGTCACAGCATCCATTACGCCGGGCAATTTCATGAAGTTGGTGGGATTAGTGATCTTGGTGCGCAGCGCTTCAATAAACTCGTGCTGGCGCTCGGCGCGCATGATGTCGCTGTCGGAGTGACGAATACGGACATAGCCCATCGCCCGGTAGCCATCGAGCTTCTGGTAGCCTGGTTTCAAATGGACATGCAGATTGCCCCAGTTATCGTCATAGTTGAGAGGTTTGTGAATCATCACCTCGACGCCGCCGATGGCGTTGACGACCTTCTGAAAACTCTCGAAGTCCAGCGTCACATAGTAGTCCGTGTCCAGACCAAAGCGCTCTTTGATGGTCTGGACTGTCAGGTCATTGTCGCCAAACTCATGCGCGGCATTGATCTTGTGCAGGCCGCGATGTCCGGGGATTTGTACTGCTGTGTCGCGGGGGATAGTCAGGCACTTGACAGTTTTAGCGTCAAAGTCAAGGTGCGCCATCATGATACTGTCGCTGCGTCCCGGCGTGGTCAGGATTGGCTGCTGCGTCCGGTCATCATAGTCGTGGTCGCAGCCCAAAATCAGGATGTTGATGGAGTGCTGCTTTTCAGGCGGTAATATCTGCGTATAGTCGAAGTTTGCCAGCAAGTCACGCTTTTTGATGACATTGCCGGGATCGGTAATGATGCTCCGCGCTATTTTGTTGAAGTAATCATTGTGGGAAAATCGATTGACGATGAAACCGGCTGCTGTCGCACCCACAGCGAACACTGATAATGCCGTCCATTTTGCATACGTCTTCCATGTGCGCGGACGGGCCGTCTTCTTGTTGGAAGGCGTAACGCGGGCGGGGCTGGACGCCGCGAAAGAGGACTTGGCGGCGTTGTTGGTCAAAGGTAAGCGGGGATCGCTCGGCTGCTCCGGGTCGTTCACGTTGGGTTTTCTCCTGCAAAAAACGCCTGCGTGGACATGTGCGGCTTCGTGGCCGCCAGGGAAGGATGCGCCCAGTCGCATGTCTGTCAGGCAAAACACTATCAAATTCTTATCATAAGCGACGATACTAAAATCATCATAGCACGTCAACCCGTAACCTGTCAAGAAAGATCCATCCGATACGTGTGCCACTCGCTTAGATGCCGCGCGCCAAGCGTTTTGTAGAACTCCTGCGCGCCCGTATTCCAGTCCAGGACGACCCATTCCACGCGCCCGCATCCCCTACTGCGGGCCTGCTCGATGAGATGCTGCATCAGGGTCAGTCCAATGCCATGCCGACGGTATTCCACGCGTACAAAGATGTCTTCGAGGTACAGGGTGGGGCGGGCAAGGAAGGAGGAGTACGTCTCGAAAGTAATGGCATACGCGGCAGGGGACGATGTGCCGGAGGCAGGGTCGTGAACATGCGCGATCCAGGCCATGAAGCGGGGCGTCTGCCCGTCGTCGGGCCAGCCGTCGCCAACAAAACGCGCCTGCGCGTCTAAATCCGGCGGCGCGAGTTTTTCAAAGTCGGCAAGCGCGGCGATCAGGTCACTTAGGGCGGGTATATCGGCGCGTTCGGCGCGGCGAACCAGGATGTTCGCATTTGTAGAGGAGTTTATATCGGTAGTTGTAGGCTCTGACATATCAGCGTACTCCGCTCAGACGATCTAAAGTGTGCAGGACGCGGTTTTCGGCGATGAGACGGGTCAGGGAAACGCGCTCGGCCAGAACATGCAGGGCGAGCAGCCCAATCAGCGCGATAACGCGAGCGGCTATGGGAACCCAGGCCGCGCACAGGGCAAGCCCCAGCGCTGCGCCCAGCAGATTGCTGCCCGTGTCGCCCATCATCACGCGGGCGCGAGAGTCCAGACGCCACACGATCATGGCGGGAAGCAGAACAAGCGCAAAGGGTACTGCGCTCGCCGCTTTGACATAAAACGACGCGCCCCACAACGGCAGCCCGATCAGCAAAAACACGCCGCCTGCCCGCCCCGGTCGCAGATCCAGCAGATTGACGGCATTGGCGCAAAGCGCGATCAACGCGCCGTTCAAAACAACTATGAGCGCGGCAGACAACCCGGACGGCGCAGTGTAGACAGAACCGGAAGGGGACAGAGCGCAGACGCCATAGCCCAGGCACAATGCCAGAACCGCGCCGCCTACCGCTTTGAAAAATCCAGTCGTAAACACGCGTTCGCGCAGCGCGGCCCTAAAATGTCCTCGCAGTCCCTTGATGCGCTTGGTTCCCCATACATCGTCAATCCACCCCAACGCGCCAAACCCAAGTACCGCGCACAGCCAGAGCAAGTCCGTTCGCCGTCCGGCAGGAAACAGGATCGCCATGCCGCCAAGCATCACGCCCGACCACAGCAAAATCATCAGTCCGAAACTCTGCGGAATAAGTTCGGCCCTGAAATTTGCCTCGACGCGTCCTGCCCGCCTTAGTTCGCGTTCCACAAGCGGGGGCAGTCCGGCCAACAGTATCAGCCCCGCAAATGCCAGGGTCATCATGCTTTCGATTTCTCCCTTAGCACGTGTGGGCCGAACGCGCGCCACAATCCCCAGAGCGCGCGGGCGGCGGCGAGAAACTGTGCGGCGCGGTGCGCGATAGCTCCCGGCGAGCGTCCCGTAACGCGGTGCGTCATCTGCGTCGGCGTTTCCAGTACGCGCAGGCCGCGCCTCAGCGCCCCGACCGTCAATGCCACTTCGACGCCCCAGCCGTCCGCAAACCCGCCGCAGTCCGCAACCACATCACGGCGCAGGGCGCGCTGCCCCGACAGCGGCGCGGCCATCGTGCGCCCGGTTAGTTTATAGATGCCCCAGCGTGACAGCCGCACGACAAGGCCCACGCCGCCGCCCTTGCCCGCTCCGACCGGAAACGTGGCAATCGTCATATCCGCCTGCCCTGCCACGACCGGCGCAAGCAGATGCGCGGCCTCGCCTGCCGTCGCGCCAATGTCGGCGTCCAGCAGCAGCAGAATATCGCCCGACGAGTGGGCGAGGCCTGCGTTCAGCGCTGCGCCCTTGCCCCCGTTCGGCTGTCTTACAACAATGTCCGCGCCCGCCGCTTCCGCCACGCGCGCCGTATCATCACCTGAGCCGTCGTCTACAACAACAATCTCGGACACTCCCGAAAGGTGGCGCGCGGCGGCGATTGTCGCGGCGATACGGTCAGCCTCATTGTACGCGGGTATGATGACAGAAATCATGTGGTATGGACATTTCGGGGCTATGCTTGAGGGGCGTGATCTCCAGGTACGCGCTTGAAGCGCAGAACGCCCTTTTCAGCGGACTAAAACGGATACGCCCTATCATTGCGCCGGATTGGACAGTTCGGACACCAGCAGCCAGCGGCCCGGATCGGTGTCCACCTTTTCGACCGTGCCGACCCGCAGGCTGGCGGCGCGATAGGCGGGGAAACTGGATGTGACGACATCCTGCGCCTCACACGCCACGACCGTGATGCCGGCTTTTTGCAGCGCGTCAAGTAATGGCACGTCAACGTTCGCGGCCACGCCGGACGCTTCGCTCTGGCTGCCCGTGACCAGAACAAGCGTATGCGCGCCCAGCGCGTAGCTGCTATCCGCCTCGGCGCGCAATAGTCCCGCCGTTTGCAGCAGCGGCATCATGCCCCCCGTGTCGCCGGTCTGGAAAACAGCAGCGATATGCGCGGCCAGACTGCTTCGGTCGGTGGGAAAGCGGCTGTCCCCGTTGTGCTGTTCGGTCAGGCGCGGCAACAATATCTCGTCCGGCTGCTCGAATGGATGCTCAATGGTCGTGAGCGACGTGACCTGCGCCCCGGCCTCTGTCAGCGCGTCGCGCACGTCCGCGCCGACTGCGCGGCTGCCGCCCGTCTGTACGACCGCCACGGTCTGACCGCTTAATCTTCCTTTGAGGGCATAGGGCAGCGACTGGCGCAGGCAGTTTTGCAGGGTGTCCCGCTCCTGCTTCAATTCCAGGTTGTTCTTGTCCAGCGCAGTCTGCGATTTTTGCAGGCTCTCGATGGCCCGCAGCGTCTGGCGCGGAATACGCGGCGACACGTACAGGCTGCCCACGACAAGCCCGATAGTGAGCGCGAAAAAGATGGCCGCAATGGTGACAACGTGATACTTGAAGCCTAATCCCACAGTAACACTCCAGTACACTCCGTAGTTTCACGCAAAGATGCAAAGGAAGGAATCAGGAAAAGCATTGTAAGCCGCTTTTCCCCTTCCCTTGTTGTGCGCCTTTGCGTCTTGGCGTGAAACATATCTTTTACAGCGGGGGCGGAAGAAGTCGGCAGCGGCGCGGCAGCGCTATTTTCGCTTTTGTGCCGAGCGGCGTTCGCTGCGGTTGGACGGCGGGCGGGCGTTCAGGGCCTGGTCGCGCATGGTCTGCTGCATCGTGCGAAACTGCGCTTTGGCCTGTGCGGGCGTGGGCTTGGGCCGACTGTCCACCTGCTTCTGCATCTGATCGGTAAACTGCTTCTTTATCAGGTCTACCAGCCGATCCTTGTACTTGGCGAACGCGGCCACAACCCCGACAGCGAGCAGCAATAGTATGACCTGCGCGATGTGCGATTGAATACGCACAATGCCGATAAGAAAGATAAGCGCGCCCACACCGGTCGCGGCCCAACTGAATTTAGGAAACAGTTCCAGGGTGCGTAAAGACTTTTGAACTCGCGGGTCCGAGTCGATCATCATCTGGCGTATCTGCTGCGGGAACCCGGCCAGAAACGCTTTGGCGGCCTTGCTGACGGACATCAGCACGGCGGCAACGACCAGAAACAGTGCGCCAATCAGCAGCAGGAATATCGAAAATGCAAGCGTCATGTCAAATCCTCATCATGTATTTGGGAAGGCAAAAGTACGTGCTTTAAGATGTGCCGGATGTCAGCGCGTCAAGGGTTGAATTGGTTCTTGACGCGTCAAGCGCAGCGTATCAAACGTATCAAATGAAAACTGTTCCTCTATTTGCGTTCATTAACGTTTATTTGCGGCTATCTGTATCTCGGACTTAGCGAAAATGCAGGTGCAGGCGCAGCCACACGCCCAACGCGCTCAGCCATATTTGCCCGCCCGACGTCAGCACGAACGCGGCGACTATGGGTGTGGCGGCTGCGAACACGACAAAGGCAATCGCGCCCACATTCAAACGACTGGCCCGCCATAAGCGCGCAATGCCTTTGGCGTCCACGAGTTTCGAGCCGATACGCAGGCGCGTCAGGAACGTGCTTGCCATGCCTTTGCGGCCCTTGTCCAGAAAATCTTCCAGGGAGAAATGTGTGCCGACCGCCACCAGAAGCTGCGCCCCCAATTCGTCGGCCAGGAGCATCGCAACATCTTCGCTGGTTCCCGCCGCGTGGAACACGATGGCATCCAGGCCGAGATCGCGAATGCGCTCCATGCCGGGTACGCCCCGTTCGTCTCCCTTCGCATAGCCATGCACGATCAGCTCCGCGCCGCAGCGCAAGGCCGCGTCGCTCACGCTGTCCATGTCGCCCAGGATGATGTCCGGTTTAAGGCGGGCTTCGAGCAGGGCGTCCGCGCCGCCATCAACGGCCAGCAGGACGGGGTGGGCGTCGCGCAAATACTCGCGCAACAGGGCCAGATCGTCCTTGTACCCCTCGCCGCGCACCACGATTAGCACATGCTTATTGTGAAACGAGGTTTTCAGACGCGGTACATCGACGGGATCGAACAGCATGGCTTTTTCGTTGTTCAGGTACTCCAGCGTGTTCCGCGCGAAATGATCCAACTCGACGCTCAGATTGGCGCGGGCGGCTTCCATTTGGGCGTGAATGCCTTCCGCCGTCAGCAGCGTGCCGTGCAGGCAAACGCCGTTCTCAAAGCGCAGGCCGTCCTCGTCCAAAACGGCAGCGCAACCGTCAGGCGCACTGTCAAAAGCGTCACTGCCCACGTTGTCCAAGAGGGGAATGCCCGCCGCAAGCAGGACGCTCGGCCCCCGGTTGGGATAGCGCCCTGATATGCTCGGCACGGCGTTTACGACCCCGGCCACCTGGCAATCCACAAGGGTACGCGCCGCCGTGGTATCCAGGTCGGCGTGGTGGATCAGGGCGATGTCGCCGGGGCGCAGCCGCTTGGTCATATTTTTGGTGCGGCGATCTTTGACAACTCGCCCCGTATGTGCGTGGGCCATGCGAGTGGCAGGCTCCCTCCGCGCCGTGTGAGTGTCGGGCGTTGCAAGCATTATGCGCGGTTTCACGCTCATGTGTCAACAGGCTTTCATCAGATCATCAACAGGTCGTCAACAGGTCGCCAACACGTTTTGAATGTTTCTCTGGCATGGAAATCCGGCGGAATAGAAACGGCAGGGCCTGTCTATTCTGGTACAATAATGTGCTGTTCATAGTCTGTTCATAGTGTTTACAGAGCGCTTGCAAGCCAAGTTCTATGTCGTAAATGGATGACCGGCTACTATTGCATACGCGTCTATCAGATACTGCGTTTCGCAAAACAGCCCCAAGCGCAAAACATACCGGAGGAGTCATTATCGTGCCGAATGTTTCGGACGCCGCGCCGCCTTACATCGCTTTATGGGACATCATAAGCATTGAAGGACTGGAGTTTTACGCGTTTCATGGTGTGCCGGATGCCGAGCAAACCATCGGGCATCGCTACAAAGTAGACGCGCGGTTAAGCGTGGACACCCGGCAGGCGGGCGCAAGCGATGATGTTGCCGACACCGTGAACTATGCGGACGTAGCGGCAAGGCTCATCGCCGTGGGAACAGGCTCGCAGTTCCGGTTGCTGGAACGGCTCGCGGATCAAATGGCAGCCGCCATCTTTGAGCATTTTGTGCAGGTTCAAGCCATAAACTTGCGCGTCAGCAAACCATTGCCGCCCATGAACGCGATTGCTGCAAGCGTCGGCGTAGAAATCACGCGGCAGCGAGATTCGGTTTAAGCACCGTCTACGACGCACTGTTCGTAAACAAAAACGTATCGATGAACACACGTTGAACACACGATCACAACCAGAACCGAATAAGTGAAGAGAGATAAGTTACCACGCAACCACAACGGGCGTTGTCAACATCCCCGTTCGGACGGACCGCAACATAAAGACGCCTCGCAGCGTCGTTTGCGCCCCACCCGAACTGCGCGCCCAGGGAGTTATCAGCCATGTTACAGCAGCCTTTGCCAATGGAAATCACCCGCCTGACGCCGCAGGAAACGGACGCGCGCATCGCCACGGCCCGCCGCTGCCTGGGCGAAGACCTGATCATCCTGGGCCACCACTATCAGCGCGACGAGATCATCAAATGGGCAGATTTTCGGGGTGACAGCCTGAAACTGTCGCAGCTTGCCGCGCAGCACCCGGAAGCCAAATATATTATCTTCTGCGGCGTTCACTTCATGGCCGAAAGCGCGGACGTGCTGAGCGGCGACGACCAGATCGTTATTTTGCCGAACATGAGCGCGGGCTGCTCGATGGCCGACATGGCGAACATCCGACAGGTAGAAGATGCGTGGGAGGACATCGGCAGCGTCACGGACACGTCCAAGATCGTGCCAATAACGTATGTCAACAGCACGGCGGCGATCAAGGCGTTTGTAGGCCGCAACGGAGGCGCGTGCTGCACGTCCTCGAACGCGCGCAAAATCATCGAATGGGCGTTCGCGAACGGCGAAAAACTGATGTTCTTTCCCGACCAGCATCTGGGCCGCAATACCTCCGTGGCGTTGGGCTTTGACCCTGACCGCGACATGCTATTGTGGGACCCGAACAAGCCGATGGGCGGCAATACCGCAGCGGACATACAGGCCAAAAAAGTAATTTTATGGAAAGGGCATTGCAGCGTTCATGCACGGTTCACGGTCGAGCAGATCGCCAAAGCGCGCGAGGACTTCCCGGATGTCCGGGCCATCGTGCATCCCGAATGCCCGCTGAACGTGGTGCAGGCCGCCGACCTGAACGGCTCAACGGAGTATATCATTGACACGATCCGCGCCGCGCCGTCCGGCACGACATGGGCCGTGGGAACCGAGATCAATCTGGTCAGCAGACTGGCCCAGGAGATGCCCGACAAGACGATCTTCTGCCTCGACCCAATCGTATGTCCCTGCTCCACGATGTACCGTATCCATCCGGGCTATCTGCTGTGGGCAATGGAAAGCCTTGTGCGCGGCGAAGTGGTCAATCAGGTCAAGGTGAAGCCCGACATAGCCCAGGACGCGCGGCTATCCCTGAACCGAATGCTATCCATTTGATATGATCCCAAGACGCGCATCAAGATACGCCATCAGCGTGTCGAAGTAGGGTGTCATGCCCTTATATTCTTTAAGCGCGTCCGGGTAGTCGCGCAGGACACTTGCGAGGCGATGCAGATGTGCGGGATCGGCGATAACCTCGTCCAGCGTATTGACGTAGGTACGAATCGTGAACAGCGTTCCCCCTGTGCGGGGCAGGCGCGTCAGGGTCTGCCGTTCCACGCGAAAGCAGACGCGCCGCCCGACGTTATCGGGTGTCATGCCGTAGCGCGACATCTGCCATTGCGCCGCAAGACAGGGCGCGAGATTAAGCTGATCCGTGCTGGTGATGCTCCAGTTCAGGCGACCGACAGAGCGATGCGGTTTCAGGCGGCGCATCAGCAGGTCGGCGGGCGTTCCAATGTGTTCACGAAAGCCGGGAACGGGATCATGTATCTGGAGGAACGGACGGCGCATCTTGTCCTCCAGACACCAGCCCGCGCCGAAGCACAGCAGGCCCGCGCACAATATCGCCTCGCCCTCTGCGCCAGCCCGCATCAAAATCAAATCTTCCTGTATCTGCCGCCCGATCCATGCGAGCGGCGAACAGGGCAGGGTATCTGCCTCCCCGAATTGGAACGTGTCCATCGTGCCGAGCAGCCGGTTCGTCCATGTCCACGCCCCGCCCTGCCGCTCCAATGCGAAATACTGTGCCAGATGTTCGGCCATGTCAGGCAGCAAAATTTCCAGCGCCTCCCACGCCAGCGCCTCCGCATCGGCAGGACACTGCATATAATAAAGCGCATCCGAAGCCACGATTTCCTGCTTCATCGCCACCTGCGCCGCAAACTTATCTTCCTCCACCTCGATCAGCGACATGACGCCGCCCCGCACATCCATCGCCATCTCGTATTTGTCTTTGAGCAGGGGAAAGTAAGGAAGCATAGTTGTGGCCTGTTCAGGAAGTCACGTCAAGGGTCTGTTCGTGCTGGTAGTCTGCGGCTCCCGGCGCGCTGCCGCGTGGTTTGCGAACATGCTTCTTTAATGTGTAGTCCACCGACACAAGGGAACTGTGCTTCTGTTGACTGTGGCTGGCGCACAGTTCGGCGGCGCGTACCAGAACCGAATGAGGAACCTCATAGGGTTTGCCACGCGACCGCACAACGACGTGCGAGCTGGCGGCGGCGCGGACGTGCATCCACCAATCGTTCGGGGAGGCTACGCGCAGAGTTAAATAGTCGTTGCTTGTGGCGTTTTCACCGACAAGTATTTCAAAACCCTGCGGCGTGGTGTACCGGCGGATTTTGTGGCCTGCAAACTCCGGCTCGGCTCCGCTGCGCTCGCGCTCGCTGGCCGGGGGCGGGCGCAGGATGCCGCGCGTCTGCAAATCCGTTCGCAGGGCGCGCAATTCCTCTTCGGTCTGGGCGTGAGCGAGGGCGTTCTGGGCCACGCGCAGTTCCTCGGCGCGGTCGTCCAGGCGGACGCTCTCTTCCAGGGCACGTTCGTAGGCGTCGCGGGCCTTGCGGTATCGGCGAAAGTAGCTGTCGGCGTTTTCCTGCGGCGTAAGTTTCGCGTCCAATTCGATGGCGCGGTCAGGAAAGGCGGGATCGTAATAATCTTGAAGCGTAACCTCTTTGGTATGCGGCTGTATGCGCCACAGGTTTGCCAGCAGCAGTTCGCCCGTCTGCTTATACTGTTCGCTGCGCTCGGCTTCGGCCAGGGTACGGGCCACGCTTTGCCGCTGCCGCTCGGTGCGCTTGATCTCCTGCCCGACCAGGCCGCGCAGTTCACCCTCGATGGCGGACGTTCGGGCGTGTTCGATCTGCTGCCCGAATGTGTCGTCCAGCGCATTGTTCAGGCTTGCTAAGGGTTCCTGCCGCAAGTCGGGAATCTGAAGCAGGCGCAGCGGATACGCGCCCGCCATCTGCCCCTGCGCGTCCCGCGCTACAAACGCCCCGATCTGCGATTTAGCGCCGGAGTAGAATGTCTCCTGCCACACTTGCTCTAGGGCAGCACGTAAAGTACGCTGTGCGGCCTGTGTACCCTGTTCGATGTGCGAGGCACTGTCATCTGTGCTGCCGCCCGTACCCTGTCGCCCCCGCGCAGCCGTAAACCGCGCGGCCATTTCGCGGGCCAGAAACGGCGAGATGCCCGCATACAGCGCGAGCAGGATTTCGGCAAAATCTTTGCTGCTGATGTTCAGGTTTGCGCCGATTTCTTTAACCAGAAATGGTACGGCATCCGAGGCAAAAGGATCCACGCGGTCGGTCTGCGTGGGCGGCGGGGCATACGTCAGGCCGGGCAGGATCTCGCGCACACGGTTGATGCGCTTCGAGATGCGCTTGGCCGCGTCCAGAACTACGCCCTCACCGTTGACAAGAATAATGTTGCTGTGCTTGCCCATCAATTCCGCCGTCAGCGTATATGAGGGCGCGTCTTTCTCTTCCTCATTCTGAGCAGCGTCGCCAATCGGTAAGCCGCCCACATCAATCTGCAAGATACGATCAAAGCCCGCCTGCCGCACATCGCGGATACGCAGGTTTTCCAGGTACTTACGCAGCACCATGCAGAAGTTGGGCGGCGGAACCGGGTTCGGGCGCTTGCGCGTGGTCAGGTGCGCGCGGGCAAACTGCGCGTCACACGACAGCAGCAGCACGAGCGTTCGGTTCTGACTGCGTATGCTCAGGGTGATGTCGGTCGCGGAGGGCTGGCGTATGTCCTGTATCTGCCCGCCGACAAGCAGGGCGCGCAGTTCCGCCACGACTCCGCGCAGCGTGAGGCTGTCAAACGGTATCTTTACAGTTTGAGCGGTATTTGCAGTTGGCGGCGTGTTGTTCGGCAAGTTCGACATGATACAAAATGATTGCACAGGAAAAAGCAGGCGTCAAGTCGAAATGCAAAGCAAAGACACAAAGACAAGGTACGGAGTTCATTATGCGTTTTGGCGTGGATTATTACCCGGAACACTGGCCCGAAAGCCGCTGGCAAACCGACGCCCGCCTGATGCGGGAGGCGGGCTTCAATGTGGCGCGTCTGGCCGAGTTTGCGTGGTCGAAGCTGGAGCCGGAAGAAGGCACGTATGATTTCGGCTGGCTGGATCGCGCCATTCACTTGTTGGGCGAACATGGAATTGATGTTGTGCTGGGTACGCCCACAGCCATACCGCCCGACTGGCTGATTGCGCGCCATCCCGACGTGCTGCCCCAAGACGAAAAAGGCATTGTCCGCAGCGAGGGAACGCGGCGGCACTATCGGTTCGGCAGCGCAACATACCGCGCGTTCTGCGCCCGCATCGCGCGGATCATGGCATCACACTATGCCGACAACCCGCATGTCATCGGCTGGCAGACCGACAACGAGTTCGGCTGCCACAACACCACGTATGATTACAGCGACGAGAGCCGAACCCTGTTTCAGGCATGGCTTCGGCGCAAATATGTCAGTCTGGACGAACTGAACCGACGCTGGGGAACCGTGTTCTGGAGCCAGACCTTCCACACCTGGGACGCCATCCCCCTGCCCAAATATGCGCCCGCCGACCCCAACCCGTCCCTCGCGCTGGATTTTCGCCGGTGGGCCAGCGAGACCGCGCGCGACTTTCAGCGCATTCAGGTCGAGATTTTGCGCGCGGCCAACCCCGCGTGGTTCATCACGCACAACTTCATGGGCCTGTTCGACCAGATAGACGGCTATCAGCTATGCGAAGACCTGAATTTCGCGTCGTGGGACAACTACCCGGTCACGACATGGGGCGGGGGCCGCGCCGACCTCGCCAATTCCGCGTTTGCGCACGATGTCACACGCGGCTTCAAGCGTCGTTCGTTCTGGGTGATGGAGCAGCAGGCGGGGCCGACCGGGGCGGGCGTCATGGCTCCCGCGCCGCGTCCGGGGCAGATCGCGTATTGGGCATGGCAGGCAATCGCGCATGGCGCGGACGGCATCGTATTCTTCCGCTGGCGCACCTGCACGGTCGGGGCCGAGCAATACTGGCATGGGCTGCTGGAACACGACGGCAGCGCGCGGCGCAGGTATCGGGAAGCGGCGGGCCTGGGCGCACAGCTAAAACTTGCCGGGGCGCAGATCGAGGGCGCGTATGTGCCGGCTGATGTCGCCATCCTGCGCGACTTTGACAGCGCATGGGCGTACCGCATTCAAGGGCAGGTTCCGGGCTTTAGCTACGATCAGGAATTGGGCAGTTATCACGCCGCGCTGGGCCGGGCGCATGTGAATTGCGATGTGATCTCGCCCACTATGATCGCAGCGGAAGGCTTTGCGCCGTACAAAATCATAATCGCGCCCTGCCTGCATCTAATCAGCAACGAACTGGCGCAAAAACTCCGTACTTGGGTTGAGGGCGGCGGCGTTCTAATCGGTTCGTATCGGCTGGGCGTCAAGGACATGGACAATCGTGTCGTAGATGTACCGCTTCCGGGCGTACTGCGCGACGTGTTCGGCGTCGTGGTCGAGGAATACGACCCGATGGGCAGCACATACGTCAACCATGTGATGCCGGAACCGACGAGTACGGGCGGGCATCTGATGGGCAGCATGGGCTGGGACACGCGCCTGTGGTCGGATGTGCTGCGTATCGAGAGCCAGTCCGCCACTGCCCTGGCGCGCTACGCGCTGGACTACTACGCGGATCAACCCGCCATTACGATGAATAAAGTGGGTGGCGGTGCGGCCATTTACGTTGGCACAAGCTCCACGGACAATCACTTCTACAACGCCCTGATCCGCCATGCCCTGTCCTGCGCCCACGTCACGCCCATCGCGCCCGGACTGACGGTTCCCCTGCATGTGGAACTGATAAAGCGCGTTACGCCGGAAGGCAAAACTCTGCTGTTCGCGCTGAACGGGCAGGCGGACACGGTCACGATCAGCGGCACGACAGGTTACGTAAACATACTTACGGATAAGGCCGGCGAACCGCTCGGCCCGACCCTGACCCTCGCGCCGTGGGGTGTGGCCGTTCTGACGAAACTGTGATTCGTCTTGAACTCGGATTACACGGATTGAAAGGATGCACAGGATTGCTCATGTACTAACCCGGCTTGCTGTATAGAGACTGGACTACAATCAACAGCGCCTCTTATCCTGTGTATCTTCCTAATCCGTGTAATCCGAGTTCAAGACGAAACCTTAACGTAAATGAAACAAAAGTCCACGTAACCTTGCGGGATCGTGTACGTCTAAGGGGTTGGGCGGTGTGTCCTCCGAAACGTTTCTTTTCAACCTGCCCGATTTGATATGCCCGGTTGCAAGGCCGATTGCGCGTATGCTATAATAACGTGCGAATCGTTATTATAGCGCGTCCCTTCCGGCAGTGTTCCACCTGGACAACCTTACCGGAAGCCCTGCGCGCGGAGGGAAGCAATCATGCCGAAAGTAGACACCGCCGACTTCAGAAACGGCTTATCATTCATTTACGATGGCGACATCTGCACCATCGTCTGGTTCCAGCACCACAAGCCCGGCAAGGGCGGGGCCGTGATGCGAACCAAATACAAGAACCTGCGCAGCGGCGCGACCGTGGAACGCACCTTTAACGCGGGCGAGCGGTTCGAGCAGGCCATCCTGGATCGTCACCCGATGCAGTACCTGTACAAGCAGGACGACGAGTACGTTCTGATGCACCCGGAGACCTACGATCAGGTCAGCGTCAACAAGTCCGTATTCGGCGACAGCATCAAATACCTCAAAGACGGCCTGGAAGTGAACGTTCTGGAACACGACGAGAAGATTCTCGCCGCCGAAGTACCCAATTTCCTGGAACTGGAAGTCACTCAGACCGACCCGAACTACAAAGGCGATACCTCGTCCGGCGGCGGCAAACCCGCCACACTGGAGACCGGGGCCGTCGTGACCGTTCCCTTCTTCGTCGAAGTGGGGGACAAAGTTAAAGTAGACACGCGTACCGACAGCTATCTGGAACGCGTCAAGTAGTCCCAGCTTGTTCCCAGCTTGTTTTTTCGGCTTGTTTCTGCCGCACCCTTCGCAAGCAACATCAAGCATCACGACCGGACACTTGCCGCTTGACCACGCGCCCGTAACCATGCAGCCCTGCTTCCGCCCGTCCTTCATTCCTGTTCGTTCCCGCGCTTCCTTCCTCACCGGAAGAGGGGTGGGAACAGGCGGAACCCGGCGGAAGAGTGGGGGCCAGTTCTTCGAGCGGCGTCGGGCATCTTTCCGCGCCACGCAGAAACAGGTGATCTAAGTGCCAACCATCAATCGAGCGGACGGTTATTCCGAAACTTTTCTCCCGCAGGCCGTGATTGACATACTGGCGAAGGTGTTCCTTGCCGCCCTTGTCGTCACCATAGGCGCGTTCGGCTATTTGCTGTACGGCCTGTTTTCCGGCGCGCTCGCCACGGCGGGCATGAACGCTGCGGCCAAGCTGCACGCGCTGCAATTGGTGCAAAGCACGGCCGGCGTCCTCAACGCCAGCCTTGTCATCACGCTTATCTGCGCGATAATCCTGTACTACGAGAATGAAGCCATCGCGGTCATCATGCTCGTGATCTCGGCCTTCCTCGCCTTCGGCCTGAACTTCCTGCTGGACTTTGTGCAGGGGCAGGCGGGGCAGACGCTCAGGGCAGGCGGCGCGGTCGAGGCCACGCTCGCCGCGCTCAAAACCGCGTCGCTCATCATTGGCGTACCAGGCGTACTGCTGTTTTTGTGGAACCTCATCGGGCGCATCCGCGAGTCGCGCTACGCCAACGACCTGACGCAGATGAGCTACGGCAAGGACGCCAAGCAGGAAGAAGTCAGAGGCGCGCTCATCGGTGCGTTCGCCAAGTGCTGGCAGCTTCCCTTTTGCCGTGAGGGTATCCGGGTGAAATGCCCCATCTTCCACGCCAAAACCAAATGCTGGAAGCATCGCGTGGGCTGCATGTGCGAGGAGAACGTTTTGCGGCTTGCGATGGGCGGCGAAGAACACAAGCCCGTGGACATGACACAGCAGGCCGGGTTTGTTCCCATCGGCGACCTGATCGTCAAGAGCGAGCAGAGCAGTCGTCCCAACATCCCGACCAAAGCGGGGCCGCGCGGCGTCCGCATCCCGACCAACCCGCACCTGAGCGAAGGCCAGAAGCGCGACCGCTGCCGCAACTGCGTGATCTACAACGAGCATCAGCGCAAAAAGTACAGCTTTTTTTCGCCGCTTGTCACGCTTGCCGTGCCGGCCATCGTCTTCTTAAACTTCGATCTGCTCAAAGGTCTGCTCGGCAGTGCGCTGGCGACGCTGGATAGGATCATGGGACATCTCAACTTTGATCCCACCCAGGTATCGCATAAGCCGTCCGACGTGACCATGAACATCAACGGCTCGCTGCCCATTACGGCCATCATCATCATGGCCGTGACCCTGCTGTTTATGACATGGGCCTTGCGCTTCCTCGAATACTGCATGTTCAAAATCAAAATCTAGTTGTTTGTTGTTTGTCGCTTGTTGCTTGATGACGGCCCGGCGCTCTCGTTTTCGGAACGGCATCCATAACTTTTGAACAAACAACAAGCGACAAACAACAAACAACAAGCAACTATGAACTTACCCGAACTCGAACAACTGGTGCAGATCGTGCAGGGCGCAAACATCAGCGAACTGACGCTCCGGCACAACGGCGCGCGTGTTACCATTCGCAAGAAAGCGCCGCCTACCATGACGCCGCAAAGCCGCGAACTGACGCTCACGCATGAGGGTGAACTCGTCGGCGACGACTTCCATCTGGACATGGAAACAGACCCGCAAATGGGCGAAGAAGCAGACGCCGAGGAAAACATCGTTGCGGTGCGCTCGCCTCTTGTCGGCACGTTCCGCCATGCCAAGCAGCCGGTCGTGCTGGGGGCCATTGTACAGGCCGGTCAGGTGCTGGGCATCATCGAGGCTATGAAGCTGCCCAATGAAGTGCCTGCCCCTATGTCGGGCAAGGTAGTCGAAGTGTTGGTCGAGGAAGGCCAATTCGTTGAATACGGTCAGGAACTGTACGTTCTGCTGCCGGAGTAAGCGATTAGATCGTCAGGAGCCATGTGGGATGCGTCCGCTGCGTCTTGCATGGCTTTTTCATGCCCGCCCAATACAGTTGCCGTACATTCCGGCCTGAGAACCTATCCGCCGAAACGCGCTGATGTGCTACTATTATAAACGGAAAACGATTCGTGGTTATTATGCAGAAGGAGCGTATTATGTCCCTGCCAGGTCGCTTACAACTGGCGCGGCGAGCGCGTCACAACGCCGCTTGCAATGCCGGTCACAACGCTAAAGGTTTTGCTCTGATCGAGCTTCTTGTCGTAATGGCCCTGATTGCCATACTGGCGGGCGGCATGTACTCGTTTTACGGCGGCAAGGGCGGCAGCAAAAAAGGCGAGGCCAAAACCCCGATGTCCGTGGCGCACGACAGCGAATGCCTGCAAAACATAGGCAGTGTACGTCAGTGCATCAAGGCGGAAGAGGCGACGGACGACGAGAAGCATCCCGCGTCCCTGACCGAAATCAAATCCATTCCAAAGGAACTGCGCTCCTGCCCCGTCGGCAAAGAACCCTACGCCTACGATCCCGCCACCGGCTCGGTACACTGCGTACATCCGGGCCATGAAAGTTACTGAGAGGCATTAGATATTTAGCAGGAGATTGTCTCATCTAATATCTAATTCCACTACCCTATACATTGATTCCGGGTGTTTTCAACCCGTGGAAAAACGTGTCTAATAGTGAATCTATTACCACTATCCATTATCTACATACATGTTCAAAAAAATTCTGATTGCTAATCGCGGCGAGATCGCCGTGCGTATCATACGCGCCTGCAAAGAACTCAAAATCAAGACCGTGGCCGTGCATAGCACGGCGGACGAGGGTTCGCAGCATGTCCACATGGCCGACGATGCCGTGTGCATCGGCCCGCCGCCGCCCCGCGACAGCTACCTCAACGACGTCAACATTATCAGCGCGGCCCTGATTACGGGGGCAGAAGCCATTCATCCCGGCATCGGTTTCCTGTCCGAGCGGGCCAGCTTTGCCGAGGCGTGTGAGGCGCACGGCCTGAAATTCATCGGCCCCTCCGCTGCGGTCATGGAGCGCATGGGTGACAAGGCCGTGGCCCGCGAGACCATGCGGGCGGCGGGCGTTCCCGTCGTTCCCGGCTCCCCCGGCCCGGTTGACACCGTGGACGAGGCCCAGAAGTGGGCGCAGAAGATCGGGTTTCCCCTGCTCATCAAGGCCGCGCTGGGCGGCGGCGGGCGCGGCATCCGGCTTGTGCAGAACGAGGACGAACTGCCCCGCCAGTACGATCTGGCCCGCACCGAGGCCGCATCCTCGTTCGGCAAGCCCGATGTGTACATGGAAAAGTTTATCGAGGAGCCGCGCCATATCGAGGTGCAGATACTCGCGGACGAACACGGTCATGTCGTGCATCTGGGCGAGCGCGAATGCAGCATCCAAAACTTGCGCCATCAGAAACTCATCGAGGAGTCGCCCGCCGACAAGCTGCCCCCGGCCCTGCGGCATCGCATGGGCGACGCCGCAGTGAAAGGCGCGCGGGCCGTGGGCTACACGAACGCGGGAACGATGGAGTTTCTGGTAGACATCCACAACGAATTCTACTTTATGGAGATGAACAAGCGGCTCCAGGTAGAACACTGCGTCACCGAGTATGTGACCGGCATCGACATCGTGAAGCAGCAGATACGCGTGGCGGCGGGCGAAAAACTGCCGTTTGCACAGAAAGACATTCGCTGGGAAGGTCACGCCATCGAATGCCGCATCAACGCGGAAGATCCCGACCGCAACTTTGCGCCAAGCGCGGGGCATATCTCCCGCGTCGTGCTTCCGGGCGGGTACGGCGTCCGCGTGGACACGCACATCACGGCAGATTACGACGTGCCGCCCTACTACGACCCTCTGCTGGCAAAAATCATCGTGTGGGACAAGGATCGGGCGGGCGCAATCGCGCGAATGCAGCGCTGTTTGCAGGAAACCGAGATCGTGGGCGTCAAGACCAACATCGCCCTCCAACTCAAAATCATGGCGAACGCGTATTACCGCAACGGCAAGCTGTCCACAGACTTTTTGCAGCACCGCATCTTAGACGGCAATACCGACCCCGATAGAGCATAACGCAGTATCGCACCGCATCTTGTAACGCGCATATCATAGCGGAGGTGGATACGTGCCGGACATAGATTTGTCCGACCTGATGCAAAATACCGGACTGCACCCGACGCAGAAGCAGGTGTATGCGGACAACCTTGCCGAATACGCCCAGGCAATGCGGCAGGCGTCCGGCACACCGGGCGCGTGGGACTGGAACAAAACGGCGAATGATTTACGGCCTCCGATGGTGAAAGATGCGGCGGGCAATATTCTTGCAGGGCATCACCGCTTTATCGCCGTAGAACTCGCAGGCATAGCTATGCCTGATGGCGTGGTAAGAACGAAGCTGACGCCGACATTACGTATGCCGCGCTCGTGGGACAGTGTAGTTGTTTCTCCGGGGCTGCGGCCCTGAAAGGACGACGATGAGTTTTGAGGAATATCGCATCGTTTTGAACCCACAGCCGAACTCCCCTCTGCGGGCCGAGAACGACCTGGCGAGTTTTCGCCGCCTCCTGCAAGACATACAATGCGCCTGGCCCACGCTGCGCCCGGATGAACGGGAAATCGCTCGCCTGATGCCGCCTATAACGCCTGAACAAGAGATACTATTCAGTGAAACACCGGAGGGTTTATTTCAAATCAAGCTGCGACTCGGAGGCTATGGGAGTGATTGTCAACAGGACGCCGTCGCTATAAGCCTGGTATTCGCCTACTCCAACCCGCGCAGCGTCTATAAACCTGTATGTGCCGTGACCGAATGGCTGATGGCCCGCTACCTACTGTCCTGTGATGTGGTTGAAGATCTCGCCCCGGAGCAGCAGCAAGAGGGTGTGAGCAACGTAGTGCATGATGCAGGACACCTGTGCGATGTCCTGGTTCCAAGCATGGACTACAATCGGAAGTTTTGGTTTCTGGACGCGCAGACGGAAGAAGAGGCTGTCCTCCGCTCCGGCGAGGCCGTGGAACGCTTCATTATCCCGCTTTGTACACCGCGTTAGTGACAGCGGAGCAAGTAAGCGGTGGGTGTATTTAGTCGTTGTTCTAATATGTCAATCAATTCAATCAATGGAGTACCTGCAATGAAGCTGAAGACATCTGGTTTGCTGTGCGGACTTCTGGCGCTCGGTGCGCTGAGTGTGCCGTCCGCCGTAACGCGCGCTGCGGAACCCCGGCCTGTAGGTAAAATGGCGCACAGAGCTGCGCCGTTCTTCCTCAAGGACAATGACCGCGTCGTGTTCTACGGCGACAGCATCACCGAGCAAAAGCTGTATACCACGTTCATCGAAACGTACTGCGTGACGCGCTTTCCCAAGAAGAATTTTACGTTCGTGCATTCGGGGTGGGGCGGCGACCGCGTCACGGGCGGCGGCGGCGGGCCGATTGACCTAAGGCTCAAGCGCGACGTGCTGGCCTACAAGCCCACCGTCGTGACCATCTGCCTGGGCATGAACGATGCGAGTTACCGCGCCTTCGACCAGAAAATCTTCGATACGTATGTCAGCGGCTATCGGCACATCATCGAGACGCTGGAAAAAGAACTGCCCGGTGTGCGCCTGACCCTGCTCACGGCCTCGGCGTATGACGATGTAACCCATGCGCCCGGTTTCGCGGGCGGCTACAACAGCACCCTGACCACGTATGGCGAAGCGGTGAAAGCATTGGGCGCAGAGTACAATATCCCGGTCGCGGACACGAACGCGCCGCTTGTGGCCGCGCTCAACCGGGCCGAGACCGCCAATCCTGTCGTCGCCTCACAAATTCTGCCTGACCGCGTCCATCCCCGCTCCGGCGGGCATCTGGTGATGGCCGCTGCCGTGCTGCGAGCGTGGAACGCGCCGTCTACGGTCGCCGACATCGAGATTGACGCGCAAAGCGGGCAGGTGCGGCAGCAGGAAAACACGCGCATTTCCGGTTTGCAGGTGACTGGCGACGCGCTTTCCTTTACGCATCTGGACAATGCTTTGCCCTGGCCCTTCGACCGTGACCCGGCCCGCAACCCCGAATCCACGCTGGCTCTTGCCGTGTCCGACATCGAAGCCACGCTCAACCGGGACATGCTTAAAATCACGGGCCTGAAAAGCGACCGCTACCAGATCAATGTAGACGGCAAAACCATCGGCATCGTGTCCGCGTCGGACCTGCAAAACGGCGTGGATCTGGCCGCGCTGCCCGGCCTGCCCACGAATGAACAGGCGACCCTGGTGCTGGCCCTGACCCGCAAACACAATGACCTGCACAACCGCCGCTGGCGCAGCGTGCAGCTCGCCGACAAGCGCAATGGTCTGGACGACGTACCCGACAATGTGCGGCAGGAGATGAACGCGCTCGACGCGCAGGAAGTCGAGGCCATCAAGGAACAGCGGCTCATGGCGCAGCCCAAATCCCACCGCGTGGAACTGACGCCCGCCCCGTAGCCGCAGGGAGCGAGGTATGGAAGAAAGACAAGGCTTAGAGGAGAAGAGGCTGAGAGGGAAAGGGGAGACAGCGCAGGGAACAGGAAATATGGGCGCGGCTTTCGCTCAGGAAACAAACAACAAGCAGCAAGCAACAAACAATAACCTGGACATAGGGCCGGTTCGCGCGGACGAAGCGGACAGTATGCTTCGGGTGATGTGCGCGGCGTTTGAACTGCCGTTCGAGGTGGCGCGGCCCATCTTCTATGCCGACCCCTACTTCGATCTGAATGCTAAGCGCGTGCTGCGCGTAGACGGGCATATCGTGTCGTGCCTGACCCTGAGCGAAACGCTGTGCCGGGTAGGAGAGGGGTACGCGCCGATTGTTGGTATTGCGGGACTGGCGACGCTGCCCGCGTTCCAGAATCAAGGTTATGCCGCCCGTTTGCTCCACTCCACCGTAGAGACCCTGCGTGAGCGGAACGCGCCGCTTGTCGGCCTGTATCCCTTCGAGTCGGAATACTATACGCGTCTGGGGTGGGAGACGGCCACGTTGGAAAGCCGATGGACAGCCGCGCCGAGTGCGCTTCCCGCCTACCCCGAAGCGTCCAATGTAATCAGGGCCGAATTGGAAGATATGCAAGCCGCTGCGCGGCTGTACGCGGAACATCCGGGAACGCATTGCCTGAGCGCGGCGCGTGACCTGAAACGCTGGCAGTATCTGTTTGACCGCATGGGGGAAAAATTCGTATATCGGCAGCAGAATGTGGTGACGGGATACTTGTTTTGTGAAACGCAGCCCGGTACGCTGCACGTCGATACCGGCGAGCCGGACGTGCCGCCCACGGTGCGCGTGTTGGAGATGTGCGCGAGTACGGCATCTGCGCGGCGCGGCCTGCTGGGGCATCTGGCCGCTCGGACGGCCTGGGGCCGCATAGAATATGTATCGTCGTGGGAACGCCTGCGCGATATGGGCCTGCTGGATTTGCCCTGCCCGCCCGGTCAGCCAACCGGTATTGTCCACGTCGAGACGCTGCCCGCCCTGATGCTGCGCGTGGTTGACTTCCCCGCCCTGCTGGAATGCCTGCGCCCCAACTGGCGCGACTTCAAGGATACTGTCGCGCTCACTCTGCACGATGGGCAGCGGCCTGGCTTCGCTGCAACGGTTGTGCTGAAAAGGGAACAGGATGCGCTCGTGTTGCGCGTGAAGCAGGCCGCAGCAGGCGTCGAATCAACGCTGGACATAGGAACGGACGTAAACCCCGGCGCGGAAGTAGATCACGCCGTCATAGACCATGCGATAGACCATATCGAAGGCGATGTCCGCGTTTGGGCGAAGGTGGCCGTAGGGCATATCAGCGGCGCGGACGCGTGTTCGCTCGGCCTGCTAAGGGCGAGTACGCCGCGCGCCGCGCAGCTTGCGGGTGTGCTGTTCCCATCCCGCTCGCCCTCTTTGCCCGCCCTCGACCATTTCTGAGGTGGCTTCGCTGCCGCTGGATTTTGCAGTATTCAAGATTGAAAGGATACCCTGAACCATGATTCGTGCCGCCTGTCTACGCGCTTTGGCGCTGGTTCTTCTCGCCATGCTGAGCGGGGGGAATAGATGCGCGCAAGCCGGGCAGTCGGAACCTGCCGCCCCGCCCCGGCAGGCCGATGCTCCCGCCAAGTCCGCGCCGGGCCAGAACCCCGCCGCGGGCGCTCAGAACACGATTACGCCCGTCACACAGGCGCAGGCCGCGCCTCAAACAACGCCTGCCGTCCCTGTGCAGACGCCTGCCATACCCACGCCAACACCCGCCGCGCCCGGACAGCAAACGCCCGGAGGCGTTGTCAGCCAGACGCCCACGCCATCCGCTCCGTTGGGCGGCAGGCCCGCAAACGGCGGCCCGCTTATCTCGCCGTATCCGCCTGCCGGCAAGACGCCCGCGCCCGCCGCCCCGCTGATACCCAATGATCCGATCATGACGCCCGCGCAGCAGGTATACGGCGTGCCGCGTAACCCGATCTTGGGAGGCCCGGTAGATTTTGACCTGACCAGGCCGCTTTCACTGGAACGCGCCATCCGCATCGGTCTGCTGCGCCAGAACACCATCGCGGTCGCGCAGGCGCAGACCGATGTGGCCCGCTCCAGCCTGATACAGGCCCGCGCCAGCTACTATCCGCAGGTGTCGCCGAGTTTTCAGTTCCAGGCCAATGTGCTGCCGGGACGGCGATCCGTTGTCGGCTCCAGCACCACGAGTACGACGGGCGGCACGGGCAGCACGATCACCAGTCCTACGGGAACGGCTGTCACGGGCAGCACATCGGGAACGACCGGAACCACCGCATCGGCTTCCGCCATCCGCAAAGAAACGCGCGAGCGCGCGGACACCACGACTACTGGCACGACAGACACGAGCGGAACCGGGTCGGGCCTGACAACGGGGCAGGCCAGCGGGGGCAGCGGAACGACGACCGGAACTACAACCGGAACCGGAACCACGACAACCAGCACGGGCGGAACCACGACGACTACGTTCGTAAACGGCTCCACGTCCTCGGACACGCGCACCGAACTGGTCGCGGCGCAATTGCTATTGTACGACTCCGGCAGGCGCGAGGCGAACGTGGGCTTTGCGCGGCGCAGCGTGTTCGCGGCGGAATACGGCCTGGGCGATCAGCGCCAGAGCGTAATTTTGAGCGTTACGGAGGACTACTATAATCTTCTGCGAACGCGCGAACTGGTGCGCGTACAGGAAGAAAACGTGCGCCGCGCCCAGACCACGCTGGAAGCGATCCAGGCGCAGGTACAGGCGGGCGCGGCGGCGCAAAGCGATACCTTGCAGGCGCAGTCCGATCTCGCTAATGCCCGCATCAATCTGCTGTCGGCGCAAAACGATGTCCGTATCGCCGAGGCCAACCTGAAAAACGCGATGGGCGTGATCGTCACGCAGTCCCTTGTACTGTCGGACACGCAGACCCCGGCTCCCGACCCGACCCCCGACCCCGTCACGCTGGACAGCTACGTTCAGACGGCGTATGTCAACCGTCTTGATCTCAAGCAGCAGCAGGAGGCCGTGAACGCGCAGGGTTATAATGTGCGTATCGCCCACATCAATAATGGCGTCACGGTCAACGCGTCCATCAGCGAGGGCTACCAGCTTAACCCGGACGCGGGCGAGGAACGCTCGTTTGTCGTGAGCGTCGGCTACCCGCTCTTCGACGGCGGCACGACGCGCGCTGCCGTGCGCTCCAGCAAAGCCACACTCGAATCCAACCGCCGCAACCTGGACGCTTTGCAGCAGAACGTGCGCCTGGACATCGAACAGCAGTATTACACGCGGGAACTGGCCCGGTTGCGCGTCGGGGCCGCGAACGTGGCCGTCCAGGCGGGGCAGCTCAACTATCAGGCCGCTCTGGAAAAACAGCGCAATGGCCTTGTCAACATTCTGGAAGTGCTGAACGCGCAGGTGCAGCTGATTACCGCGCAGGTGCAGCAGGTGCAGGCCGTCTATGATTTCTATATCGCCGACGCCCGCCTTGTCCGCGACATCGGCCAGAACGACGCCGCTTTCGTGCCGGACATTCCCGGCAACCGCGCGCCCGCCCGCCGGTTCACGCGCAAACCGTAGGGGTTTGCTGTTTGTTGCTTGTTGTTTGTTGTTTGATGAGGCTTGGATGAAGCGCACCGCGCCTGTTGTTCGTTACATAAAGAGCAGTAACGCCTTGCTCAACAAATGACAAGCAACAAATGACAAGCAACAAACAACTGGAGTCTCCCCCATGCCGGACATTATCATCGAAGTCGCGAACGTCTTCAAAATTTATAAGATGGGCAGCATGGAAGTGCGCGCCCTGCGCGGCGTGTCCGTGACTATTGAGCGGGGCGAGTTCGTGGCGATCATGGGGCCGTCGGGGTCGGGCAAAAGCACGTTCATGAACATGGTCGGCTGCCTGGACAAGCCCACGCAGGGCAGTTACAAATTGGACGGCATCGAGGTCGCCGTGTTGAGCGACAACCAACTGGCCGAGATACGCAACCGCAAGATCGGGTTCGTGTTCCAGACGTTCAATCTGCTGGCGCGCACTACGGCCCTGCGTAACGTGGAACTGCCCATGCTCTACTCCAACGCCAAAAATCGCGTGGCAATCGCGCAGCGTGCCTTGCAGATCGTGGGCCTGGGCGACCGCATGGATCACAAGCCCAACGAACTTTCGGGAGGTCAGCAGCAGCGCGTCGCCATCGCCCGCGCCCTCGTCAATGATCCGCCCATCATCTTCGGGGATGAGCCGACCGGCAACCTGGACACGCATACCAGCGAGGAGATCATGCAGATCTTTCAGAACCTGCACCGCGAGGGCAAAACCGTTGTCGTCGTCACGCACGAGCAGGACATCGCCGAACACGCTACGCGCATCATCCGCTTCAAGGACGGCAAAGTCGTATCCGACGAGCCGGTCCTTCATCGCCGCATAGCCGACGAAGAACTGGCAAAATTGGACGCCTTGCAGGAAGGTCAGGATGAAGTGGCAGTTCCCGCGTGATGCTGTATTTACAGGCGAACAGCAGGGCCGGGTACAGGAACGTACCCGGTCAGCACATAGCCCCGAAGCAGTTACGCTGCTCCGGGGCTGTGTGCTGTTTATCCATCCGGCAGAAAAGGTCTTAAATGGATTCCGCCGTGTTGCTGTCGAACAGGTCAGTGCGCTCTTTGGGGTCAAAGGTAGCGCAGTGGGCCATATTGTCTACAAAGGCCACTTCGATGCTGCCCGCGTAACAGCGGCGCGCCTTGTTGAAACGGCAGATGGTGACGCCGCACTCGCCGACGTAGCTGTCCGAGGTTTGTTCGGTCTGGTCGGTTTCGAGGGGTTCGTCGGACGGCATACTGGTATCTTCCTGGGGGGACATGGCGTAGCTCCTGCATAAAATATAAGTTGAGACTTGCTGCGCATGTGACAGGACGCGGGCGCGGATTGTTCCGTGTTGTGCGAAAATGTCCTGGGGATGGATCCCCTGTACAATTTGAGCAGAAATGCAGGCTGTGCCGATAGATTGGACGCCCCGGCGCGAACATTAGAGTGTCGCGGTAGAACGGCGGCGAATTCAAACTAAATTGACTGAGATCATGGGAAAAGGCGGAAGCGTGAATAGACTGCTGACCGGCAAAATGCCTCTTGTGGCAGCAAAGGAAAACACAACGGCGCCGCGCGCCGCCCCCGTCACCGCCGCCCTGCTATATGAGCGTCATCTGGACGCCGTGTTCGCGTATGTGTCGCGCCGCATGGCGTCGCGGGCCGAGGCCGAAGACGTGACTGCGGAGGTGTTCGGGGCCGCGTTCAGCGGACTGGCCGGGTTTCGGGGCGGGTCGCATCTGGCTTGGCTGCTGGGCATTGCGCGGCGCAAAATCGCCGACCATCTGAGACGGCGCGCGAAACGGCGCGAGTCGCTGACCTCGGAATTGGGCAGCGATGCGGACGCGATCACGACGATTATTGAACGGGCGAGCGTCGGCCCGTCTACGCCCTTACAGCTTGTGGAACGGCACGAGGCGCACCGGCACGTTCGCGCCCTGCTGGACAAACTGCCCGCCGACCAGCGCGAGGCCCTGCTGCTGCAATATGTCGAGGAACTCAGTATCGCGGAGATCGGCGTTGTCATGGGCCGTTCCCCTCACGCCGTCAACAGCCTGCTTCAGCGCGCCCGCGCCAACATCTTCAAGACCGGAAGCGAATACTTTCTGCCCGAAGGAGGCAAGCAGTGAACCCAATCAACCTGTCCCGACGCGGCCCACATGCTGCCGACACCGCTTCTGACGCAGCGCAGGAAACGATGCTGCGCCACGCCCTGCGATCTGCTTACTCGACAGCAGAAACCCCGCCCGAACTGCGCGGACGCGTAGCCGATAGGGCGCTGCTGTATGCGCAGCAGCAGGTGATGCAGCCCGACCGGATCCTGTTTAGCCTGCGCCAGTGCCTAAAGCAAATGGCTGTCGGGGCCGTGTGCGCGGTTGCGCTTCTGACTGTCCTCGCATGGCCCAACATCCAAACCGCGTACATTCTGTACCGAATGCAAAGCGCGATTGTTCATGCCCATACCCTCAGCGTCTACACTCGCTATATGGTGAGGACAGAAGTGACTCCGCTGCACAAAACACCCAGGACGAACTTTGAGATGAATTGGGGACAGCTTCAGAATGGCAAATGGCACATTGAATCTACCCGCGATGAAGACGCGCGGTTCGATGGCAAACACATCGTCTGGGATGACTCGCCACTCCGCGCCAGTCATAAAGCCCACGATTTGAGTGTGATTAACCCCATTTTTCTTGCTGAATCATTCCGTTGGGTTGGTGATATATCGCTTACAGCCTCACCCGCCAGCACAGCTACGTATGGCTTGTTCTCACGGTTGGACAAAGAGCGCGAGATGGACGTAAACGGCCGCCGCATTATCATTTACGTTTGGTCGTCGCCATCTTATGTGCATACGCGTACACGGATATGGCTGGATGCACGGAACTACGCGCCTGTTCAGATAGAATTCGAGGAGAAGCATAGTGGCGCTTCGGTTTACCAATATCATACCATCACGCGAATTGGAGTGGACGGGCCATTGCAAGGGGGCCTATGAATTGGAGGAAAGTGATAGCCCCGCACTGAAGGACGGGGCTAGGAGGCTTCGCCAACCGTCCTGCGGACGGGGGAGGTATTGAGTTTTGAGGCAGAGTAAAGCGGAGATCTATCTGCATTTCGTGTGGGCGACATATTGCCGGCTGCCTCTGCTTTTACCTGACATTGAGGCGGCGGTTTATCGGTGCATTCAGCAGGAGGCGCAGCGGCTCGGCTGCGACGTGCTGGCAATAGGCGGTATACCCGACCATCTGCATCTGCTCGTCAAAATGCCTACACGATTGGCTCCCGCCCGCCTGATGCAGCAGATTAAGGGTGTATCGTCGCACTTTACCCACACTCGGCTTGAAGAATGTCAGGGGTTTTTCTGGCAGGAAGGTTACGGCGTTTTCAGCGTGGGGCGCAATCAGCGACAGGCTGTTGTCGCCTACATTGCCAGCCAGGAACAGCACCACGCAGACAACACAGTACATACCTCATGGGAAGAAACCGATGAGGAATACATCCCTCGTTCTACTCCCACTTAATTTATGCCCTGCCTGCTTTTCCGTCCGCAGGACGGTTGGCGAAGCCTCCCAGACCCGTACTTCAGTGCGGGGCGAACGCTCACATGCCACCTTGCGGGGCGAACGCTGGAACACTATATCAAACGTGTGCTTACTCGTGAGCCGGGGGCAGGGGGATGGTGACGATGACGCGCGCCCCGCCCTCGGCGCGGTTGGTGTAGGCGATCTCGCCGCGCAGGTCGTGGCGGCCCGTGCTGTCTATGAGTTCCAGGCCCGTGTTCGCGGCCTTGCGGGGGTTGAAATCGGGGGGGAAGCCCGGCCCATCGTCGCATATCTCCAGGCGTACCCCGCCGTCATGCCGCTTGAAGGACAGCGTAATGTCGCCCAGGCCATGCTTGACCGCGTTGCTGACGATCTCATTGACCAGGATCGTCAGCGATCCCAGCAGGCGGGCGGGCAGCAGCACGTCCTCGATCTCCGCCTTCAAGCGTCTGCTGCCGAGCGTAGATTGCAGCATGGGCAGCAGGCGATCCAGGGCGTCCTCGACCGAGATGGCGTCCGCTTCCTGATTGTTTTTGACCGCCGCCGTCAGAAGGTCGTGAACGGCGGCGAGGGTGCGAATGTGCATTCCCAGCCGCTTCCACTCGCTCAGGGGAACGCGCTCCACGTCCTCCATTACCTGCATATCCACAAGGGCACTGATGACCTGAAGATTGTTTTTGACGCGGTGGTGCGTTTCGGCCATCGCGCGTTTCAGGCGGGCGTTCAGTTCCTCGACCTCGATTTTGCGCTGCCGCTCCGCCTGCTCCAAGCGCCGCCGCTCGGTAACATCGCTCAGGATCACGACCACACCCGTCGCCTCGCCCTGCTCGTCCAGAACCGGGTCGGCGGAAATATACAGGCTGCGGTCGGTCGCGTCCGCGATAACACTTTGACGGACACGTGAGCGGCGCACCTCGTCTATGTCGGGCAGGTCAAGCGGGCCGAAACGCTGTTCGAGCAATCCCGCGAGCGGCTGACCGAGGAGCGTTTCCTGATCGCTTTGCAGCAGGCGGAAGAACGCCTGATTGCCCCGGCGAACCTGCATTTGCGCGTCCAGCAGACACACGGCGTCGCCGATAGCCTCGAACGTCGTCCCCCATTCGCGGGCGGACGCGCGGGCGGTTTCTTCGGCGCGGCTCAGGCGCAGCAGGGCGTGGATGGTGGCAAGCAGTTCGACCGGCTCGACCGGCTTGATAAGATAGCCGTCCGCGCCGCCTTCCAGCCCCTGCGCTTTGTCCGCGCTGCTGATGTAGCTGGCGCTCAGGTGCAGCACGGGGATCGAGGCCAGAACCGCATCGGCCTTGATGCGCCGACACACTTCCAGTCCGCTCATGTCGGGCAGGCGTACATCCAGCAACACGAGATCGGGCCTGCTGTCCATCAGTCGCAGCGCGTCTCCGCCCGTAGCGGCTTCCAGCACCTTGTAGCCGGCCTTCTGCAGTGTGCGGGACACCGCGTAGCGGTTCGCCTCGTCATCGTCCACGTTCAGCAGAGTCAGCGTTTCGACGGAGGGGGCAGTGTCGGAAGGGTAGCGCGCGCTGGAGTCGTGTGGGTTGTTTTCAGAATCTTCAGGCACGATTGCCCTCCTCGATGGAACGCGGCGCGGCGACCGGCCTTGCTAATGGCACTGGGGACAGGGAGGATTTGGATGCCTGCCCTGATGCGGAATAGTCAGGCGCATGGTCGAGGCTGCGTGGGGATGCTTCGCCAACAGCATCTTCGCTTTCGGCATCATCGGCTGGCTGTTCAGCATAAACCAGCGGAATTAGGGCATAAAAGGAAGCCCCTTTGCCCTGCGCGGACTCCACCCCGACATGCCCGCCCAGCAGGTGTGCCAGGCGGCGGGTCAGCGACAGGCCCAGCCCCGTTCCCTTGATATGATGCTGCATTCCATTTTCCAACTGCGCGAACTCTTCAAAGATGCGCTCGTGATCCTGGGCCGCGATGCCGATGCCCGTATCCACAACGGTAAACCGCGCCTGCGCTTCCACTCCTGAGCGTGACGGGACAAGTTCGACGCGAACGCGAACGGTTCCTTCCAGGGTGAACTTGAGGGCGTTCGAGATGAAATTTCGCAGTATCTGCGCCACTCTACCCTCGTCGGTCTGAAAGGGTGGCATTTCGCTCGGCTCCTCAAAGATCAGCGTGACGCTGCCGTCCGTGTGCAGCGGGCGAAACATGCCCCGGAGCGCGCCCCACAGGTCGTTGATTGTAAACTCGCGCGGGCGCACCACGGTCTTGCCCGCCTCGATGCGCGCGATGTCCAGCAGGTCTCCCACCAGTTCGGCCAATGCCTCGCCCGACGACCGGATAAATCCCACCTGTCTGGCCTGTTCATCCGTCAGTTCGCCATCCGCGCGATCCAGCAGCAGGCGTGACAGGCTCAAGATGGCGTTGATGGGTGTGCGTATCTCATGGCCCATGTTGGACAAAAAACGCGACTTCATCTCGGAGGCAAGCTGCAAGGCGCGGGCCTTGTCGTCGAGTTCCGCCACAAGCGCCATCACGCCCCGGTTGGTTTCGCGCAGTTCGATGTTCAGCCGCTCGGCCTCGGCCTGCCGCATTCGGCCCTCTTCCAGGGCGCGCAGCAATTCCTGATTCTGGTTCTGCACCTCCTGAAACGGATTTTGCGGCGCAGCCTGCGACAGGGCGAGAACGATCTGCGCCACATGCCCCGTCGCAGGCTTGAAGGCGGCGGGCGTTTGCTTTGCCAGTACGACCGTCGTGCCGGAATGGGGCGCGGATGTAATCTCAAAATGATCCATCAGGCGTTTCGCGCCCAGGATGCCGCGTCCCAGGCCTGTTTGCGATTTGTAGCGCCCGTCCAAAATCGCCTGCACGTCCGCAATGCCCGTTCCCCTGTCCGCGATCTGAATTTGAAACCGGCACGGGCCACCCTCCGTGAGCGCGTAGCGCACCGTGCCGCCGCCCGCATATTGATACGCGTTGCGGGCGATTTCCGAAACCGCCGTGGCGATCTGCGTCTGCTCCAGCGTGTCAAAGCCGATCAGGGCGGCGATCTGCCGCGCCCGCTGCCGTACAAGAACGATGTCCGGCTCGAAATGAATTTCAGTTGTCAGAAGATTTGCAGTCATAAAAGCGTGTCGCCGAGAACATTTTGCTGCGGACGTGGTTTGCAAAGCGTCCCGCGAACGAACATTCCAACAAAGGCGTTCTGAATGGCGCAGTGTTGTATTTCAACGGAAGGCGTTCGATGCAGAACTGTTTAATGTAAGACTGTTTGATATAAGACCGTTTGATACAGGACTGTGTTCAGGCTTCGGGTGGGCCGGGGCGCAGGGGCAGCACGACAACGCCCGCGTCATCGCGCCCACGCTGAAAATCACGATACAGGACTCCCGCGATGAGGGCCGGGTCGCGCCGCGCAAGTCCGGGATAACGATCCAGACGCCATTGTGTCAGCAGGCCGTCGGAATGCAGGATGAGCAGGGCGTTCGCATCGAAGGGATACACGAACTCCTGAAGTTTATAAAGATGGTGTCCCGCCGTACCATTGTGCGAGACCAGATGACGGGCCGCGCCGCTCGGTTCGCGCGTTTTGTTGGCAAAGCTGTCGAGGGCGGCATCCTGGGCGAGCAGCACACCCGAAATGTTGCCGATGCCCGCGTACACGACCTGCCGCTTCGCGTGATCCACCTGCGCGATGGCGACCGCCGCGCCCCGCGTGCTGTGCAAAGCGGCATGAATGGCTTCAAGCAGCGCGTGGGGGCCGGACTGCGCTGCATGTTCCTCGAAAATGCGCGCGGCGGTCTGGGATGCGAGCGCGGCTTGCGGGCCATGTCCCAGGCCGTCCGCGAGCATCACCAGGGTCTGCGCGCCGCGTGTACTACTCGTCCAGGTATCGCCGCATTCGGTCTCGCCATCCACGGCCACGCACAGGCCGGCCGGCGCGGCCTGCGCTGCGGCGGGAACGGTCGGCCTGCATCCGAAACGCGCCAGCAGCGCGGTTCCGGTCCCCACGTCCGATTGTATGTCGAAAAACAGCGACTGTCGCTTGATGGCTCCCAATCCTGTGCCGGGCGTAGCGGCTGTGGAATAGCCGTCGCGCAGGCAGCGGGCCACGTTCGCCATTCCCGGCCCTTTGTCCAGAGCCAGCATCTCCAGGCCCGCGCCGCACTCGCACCGGGTCAGCACGATCTGCCCGCCGCCGCCGTGCTGCACAAGGTTGTTGGCGGCCTCGGTAGCGACGAGGGCCACTTTGCCCTGTTCCGTGTCGCTAAAGCCGAGCCGCTGCGCGAGCAGGGCGGCCTGCCGCCGTGCATCGCCGACCTGGCTGGCGTCACTAACGGGAATGCACACGGAAGGTACGGCGGCCCTGCTGATTTCCACTCAAACCTTCCTATCCTTGCTGCCGCGTTACTTGCGCGGCATTCGCCCCGCGACCCGGCGAGGCTTTATCTACATGGTTCCAACTCGGCTTGATCCAATGGCTCCATTGCTGGTTCCACTCCGCCGACAGGAGGGTTCCGCTTCACTTCCATTTGACAATGGTGATGCGGGTTCCTTCTCCAACGCGCGAGTCAATGTCAAACTCACTGACAAGCCGCTGCGATCCGCCCAGCCCCAGCCCCAGCCCGCCGCCCGTAGTGTAGCCGTCCGTCAGGGCGAGGGCGACATCGGGAATGCCCGGCCCATTGTCCTCAAAGGTGAGACGCAGTCCCCGGCGCAGGCCCTGCTGAAGCATCTCCACGGACACCGTGCCGCCGCCGCCGTAATCTATGGCGTTGCGGGCCAGTTCGCTTGCCGCCGTGACGATTTTGGTCTGCTCAACAAGGCTGAAACCGAGTTCCACAGCCCACAGGCGCGTGATGTGCCGCGCGGCCACCACATCAGCGGAAGATTTGAGCGGCAGGAGTTCACTCCGGTGCGCGGCCAACGGCGTTCCTCGCTTCCGGGCCGTCCGGCTCTACATCAGACGCTGTTCCGATGGATGGGCCAAGTCCGGCCCGCAGCAGCGCCATGCCCTTGTCTATATTCAGAGCGGTGCGCACGCCGGGCAGGGACAACCCCAGCTCCACCAGGGTAATCGCCACAGCGGGCTGCATCCCCACCACGATGGTATCCGCGTCCAAAATGCGCGACATGGCGGCGATGTTGCCCAGTACGCGCCCGATGAAGCTGTCCACCATCTCCAGCGAGCAGATGTCAATGAGTACGCCCCGCGCCCCGGTCGCCACGATCTGCGTGGTCAGGTCGTCCTGAAGGCTCATGGCAAGGCGGTCGTGCATGTCCACCTGAATGCTGACAATCAGAAACGGCCCCATGCGTAATATCGGTATACGTTCCACTGCGTGTCCTCGTTCGGGAGAAAGATAAGAGGCAAGAGGTAAGAGCGGGCGCTTGTTCCGCTGCACCCTATGTAAGAACAAGTCGGTCGCCGTCTGATGCCTCTTACCTCTTACCTCATTTTAACTCATTTGATGCTCAGGCCGCGACGCTGCAAGGCGACGGCAAAGGCGTCCGCCATCGTGGCTTTGGTGATGACCGCGCTCAGGTCCACGCCCAGATGCACGATAGTCTGCGCGATCTGCGGGCGAATGCCGCTGATGATGCAGTCGGCTCCCATCAGGCGGGCGGCGGCTACGGTTTTGAGCAGGTGCTGGGCGACAAGCGTGTCTACGGTAGACACGCCCGTAATGTCCAGAATGGCGATGTCGGCCCCGGTCTCCACAATGCGCTGCAGCAGGCTTTCCATCACCACCTGGGTGCGCGCGCTGTCCAGTGTGCCGATTACGGGCAGGGCCAAAATGCCTTCCCACAATTTTACGACGGGCGTGGAAAGCTCTATCATGTCCTGCTGCTGTCTGATGATTACTTCTTCGCGGGCAGCTTGATATACCTCGGTCGTGAACAGGGCCAGATTGTCCAGCAGGCGCGTGGCCGTGTCGAGTTCACTGAACAGGGCGTCTGCGTCCTGCCCGACTTCCCGGCGCAGGACGGCAAAGAGCGGGCGCTTGAACGACAGAACAAAGCCCGCGACCTCGGACGGCGTAAACCCCTGCCCGACACGCGAGCGGGTCAGGTTCGTCAGCATGTCGCGCAGCCGCCGCCATCCATTCGCGTCTGAGGCGAGCGCGGCGTCAAGCGCGTCGGGGGTGTCAGCTTTGGACATCCCGCTTTGCTGCGCGCCCTCGCGCAGCAGGGTCAGAAACTCGCGGCATTGCGCGCGCCGTTCGCCATCGGAAATCAGGTCGTCGCGTCCAATATCGCTGTTGGTGATTTCGGCAGACCATTGCGCCAGCAGGTCGGCCTCGTACTTGTTCAAAATCTCCGGCAGGCGGCTTGTGCCATGCTGCGCCATAGTATCTTCTTTCATGTGAATACCTTTGAATACATTGTATAAACTCGTATGATTAGGTATTGCGAGGCGTCTTGTCCTGCGCGGCGCGGCGCGGGCGGCATAATGTATATAAATATGAAGCTTTGTATTGTGAGAATGGAACAAGCGCGCGTTCGAGCCGAACGCAAACGGTTAATAATCGTTCGCCCGCAAATTCGATTTATCGTACCTGAACAACCCCTGAAAAGCAAAATTTGTTGCGGTGCATTTATGTTTTGTCAGTCGGGTATCAAGCGAAAGCGGGAAATGCGGCAGGGAAGGCGGGCGCAGACGGAGAAACTACCACTAACATTTCAAGTATCATTTCAAGTATAAATAGAAGGAGAGCCGACGACATGACACAGCAGACCGGAACGCGCGTGTCCGTTTCCACATACAGCCTGAGCCGAAATCTGGGCGCGACGTATCACGACGCGCCCGGCGCAAACGGCGCGCGGACCATGCGCGAACCTGCCAGACCGGGCAGCATGACACTCTTGGAACTGCCCGCCCGCATTACAGCCGCAGGGATACGCACGTTCGAGATCTCGCATCCGCATTTGCCGACCCGCGCGCCGGGCTATCTGAACGAACTGCGCGGGGCCATCGCGGACGCGGGCGTAGAACTGCTTTCCGTGCTGATCGAGGACGGCGACATCACGCACCCCGACCATGCCGCCCGTGATCTGCAATGGATGGAAGGCTGGATCGAGACCGCGTCATTATTAGGAGCGGAACGGGCGCGCGTGATTGCGGGCAAGGCTGCGTATTCTCCCGACTCGTTGGCCCGCAGTCGAGCGGGATTACAGCAGTTGGCGCAGGCGGGCAAAGACCGGGGCGTCAGGGTGACAACGGAAAACTGGTTTGATACGCTGTGCTGCCCCGACGCCGTTCACGCCCTGATGGACGGCCTGGAAGGGCAGATCGGCCTGAACCTGGACTTCGGCAACTGGAGCGGGCCAACCAAGTACGCCGATCTGCGCGCCATCGCGCAGTACGCCGAGTCGTGTCACGCCAAATGCGACTTCCCCGCGCCCTACGAGCCGGACGCTCACGATTTCACCCGCTGCCTGGATGTGACGCGAGACACGCATTTCAGCGGCGCGTATACCCTGATCTACGCCTCCAGCGGCGACGACGAATGGCGCGGCCTGGCCGTCGAGCGCGAAATGGTGCTGCCGTATCTGACCTGACCCCAATGTCCAATAGCACAGAAAACCGTTTGAACCTCGATTTGAACTTTGACGCGCTCCCTGACCTGCCACAGTTAAGGCCGCTAAGGGAGTTTGCGCCCCGGCTCTGGGCGCGGCCCGACGCGCTTGCGCTGTGGATTGGCGGCAGTATAGGGCGGGGCAGTGCAGATCGGTACAGCGACGTGGATCTGCGTATCGCGGTGCGCGCCGAGGCGTTTGAGGAGTGGCAGCGCGCCGAAATACAAACGCTGATTGGAAACAGCGTTGTGGCGCAAACCCGGCTGAGCTTTGGCGAACATGCCTTTTTGCATCATGTCGTATTGACAACGGGCGACATCTACGACATCTGGATTCAAAGCGAAGACCACGCGGTAGGCGCAGATACCATTCTGATTGTGGGATGCCGGGATGAGAAATTGCGCTCGCACCTGAACGCCTGCCGGCAGGCCGCGCCCGCTCCTGACCTGCCCGCTTCCTCCGACACGGTACGGCAGATGCTTGTCGAGTTCTGGATCAATACGCACAAACACCGCAAAGTGCTGGATCGAAATCTGCATCTGCTTGCGATAGTCGGCGCACAAAACGACCGGGCCGTGCTGCTGCGTCTTTGGTACATGGAAATTACGGGTTTGGACGCAGGCAATCCGCGAACCCAGACCATTCACGGCCTGGCGCATCAGATGCGAACGGTCGAGCAGGCAAAAGGAGCGGAGGCATTGCGCGTTTTAGGCGCGTCGCTGGCAAGCCGCGCCGATATTCTGACGGCCATCGAAATGCTGCGTGACGAGATCGGGCATACCGGACGCCTGCTCGCCGCGCGCCTAGATTTCGCGTATCCCGCCGAAGTGGAGGCAGTGGCCCGACAGGGCTGGCAGGAGTTCCAAGCCAGCCGAGGCGAAACAAACAGCGTGGAACAGCAGCGCAACAAGACAATATAACGCGCACCGGAACATTCCGGTGCGCGTTTTGCTAGGTGGATGCCGCAAGCGGCAAACCTGACCTGCTTCTACTTGTGATAGCGGGCCAGCAGGTTCTTGTCGCGAGCCAGCAGCGTTTTGTCGCTTTGCAGCGTCAGTTTCGCCTTATCCAGATCGTTGGTCGCGTACCCGGCGCGGCGATAATCACCCTGCAATTTCTTCTGATGGCGTTTGGTTTCCAGATCATGGATACGCAGTTTGTCGCGACGTATATGCTCCAAGTCCGTGCGGACGTTCGCATTCAGTTTGCCGAACTCGTCGGCGCGGGCAGCGACACTGCCCGCTCCCATAACGACGGCGGCTGCGCCCGCCAAAATCAACGCTTTGCTAAAATGTGACATCGTGATCTTCTCCTCTTGCTTCTGTAGTGTTGTACGCAGTGCGGCAGCGCATTCCTGCAAAAATGATCTCGCCGAAGAACAGCCGCCGCAACTGTAAGCGTTAGGACGACGTTTGCAGGGCGCAATATGTTCCCCCGATGCCTCTGCGTATCGGTGACGTGAACAAAAAGCAATGCAACTCACGATCAAGAATGGTGTCTAACCTGCCTGATTAAGTTTGATCCTTACATGATCAACAAGTATGATCAACAAGTACGATCAACAAGTATGTAATCTGCGAATTTTCAACGCGTCCGGCACGGCGCTTAACCCGTGGATAACCCCTTTCGCATCTCTTTTCGTTTGTTTGGCGTGTTTCGCGGTGGACAATAAGGAGTGAGCGGGTGAAGAAGACTGCCGTGGGGTGGGTAGGGTTGGCGAGCGTGGTGTTGGCGGCGTTGCCGTTGGGGGCGCAGAACGCCGACAAGCCGGGGTTGATTACGCCGCCGACTCTGCCTTCCCGTGTGCGGTGGCGCAAAGTCGTCGTCAACGCTAATTCGGATTTTGAGGCGGCAGGCGTGGCGGACATCAACGGCGACGGCAGGCTCGACATCGTTTGCGGCGACACGTGGTACCAAGCTCCCGAATGGACGCCGCACAAGTTTCGCGAGATCGGCGTCTGGGGCCGCGACGCCAACAACAGCGGCTATCGCGCCGACTTCGCCGACATTCCCGTGGATGTCAACGGCGACGGCAAGGTTGATATTGTCAGTTCCGACTATGCGAGCGGCGAAATCTTCTGGCACGAGAACCCCGGCCCTCATGCGCCCGCGAATACACTGTGGACAAAGCATCTGATTGCCACTCCCGGCAGCGCGGAAACCACGATCATCGCGCCCCTGCTGGATAAGAAGACCGTCTGCATTCTGCCCAACTGCGGCAATCAGGTAGTTTGGTACGAACTGCGAAAAAACGATAGCGCGGACAGTACGCAAATGGCAGACGGGCGGGGCAAATTTACATGGGTTGAGCATAAAGTCGGCATGGAGGGCGCGGGGCATGGCATCGGGTGGGGCGATGTGAACGGCGACGGCAAAACCGATCTAATCACGCCGCATGGCTGGTACGAGAACGTGGACGCGCGTAACGACAAATGGATGTGGCATAAGGATTGGGAGTGCAATCCCGGCGACCTGGGCATCGGCACACCCACGTCTGACGTGACCGGCGAGGGCCGCAACTCCATCGTGTTCGGCAGCGGGCATCATTACGGACTGTACTGGCTTCAGCAGACGGGCGGCAAGAGTGAGAGCAGCATAACCCACTGGACACAGACGCCGATAGATACGACATGGTCTCAGGCGCATACCCTCCTGCTGGCCGATCTGGAAGGCACACATCAGCCCGTCATTTTGACCGGAAAGCGCTACAAGGCGCACGACCACGACACGGGCGCGAACGAACCGCTGGGCCTGTACTATTACAAATACGACCGCAAAGCAAGTACATGGCAAAAATACGTGATTGACCAGAATACGCAGGCGGGTACGGGCCTTGTCCTGACCGCCACCGACCTCCGCAAAACCGGACGCCTGGACATCATCGCCCCCGGCAAAAGCGGCCTGTACCTGTTCCTCAATGACGGCGTAGACAAGCGGCAGCGAGCGGACATAAAATAATTGCTTATTGTGTCAATACATCGCTCCGCACCCGAAAGAAGCCACCCGCCGGGCTTCGTCGCCCCATACCATTGCACGACTCGGCTGCTTTGTCAGCGATTTACTAAGAGACACATCTTGCCACGGGTTGAAAACCCATGTCTGAGTGGCGCTGTGCGCCGAGCGTCCTAACGGACGCGATGCGTTTATAACCAGCGGATGTCCCTGTACAAAGCATTTGCGTCCGCAGGACGCTTGGCCGCAGGCCACCAAGACATGGGTTTTCAACCCGTGGCAAACCAGGAAAGCAGAAAGCGCATCCCAATGAACAATCCGCACATCAGCAAAACGGCCTTTGTTCTTGTGTTTGTCGGTCTGTGTCTGTCAGGCAGATGCCATGCGGTCACGGCTTCTGCAGCGGACGCCGACAACGATAGCGGTCTTTCCGGCAGGCAGATACTGAAGATGGGCTTCGACAAGTTTATGAATTTCTACGTGGCCCATCATCTTCACGGCAAACCAGACTTTGCCGCCTGCTATATCTACCGGAGCTACAAAGAACCTGACAACAAGCGGCGGCTTGCCCTTCTTACGACTCAGCATCAGAAGCAGATAAAACAACTCTGCCATACGCTGCAAGATTGGGAGAACACAGCCCTGCAACTACGTTGTTACGAATCAATGGGCGGGACAGCCTCGATTTACATATCCGTGTCGTCTTCTGCTGAGACTGAGCAGTTTCTAGGCCAAGTCATAGACTGCTACGAGAAGCCGCAACAGTACAAAGTAGAATACGTTGCTCATTCGCATCATACTATGCGCGGCGGCTACCTCCTGCTCTCACGTTGTAAGCTGGCTCTGGCAAAAGGCTACATTATGGAAGCAAAAGAATTTCGCCATGATCTACCGCTACTTCGTAGGCAGACGGCAACTCTCGCGAAAGCGCTCAGTCTTCAACCCTCAACTGTGCAGCGCATCGCTGCCAAGTACCTCATGGATTGCGCCGAGCAAATATCGCCGGTCTAAAACAGTCTGACGTTTTTTGTCTTGAACTTGGATTTTTAGGATGGATAGGATAGACTATGATTAGATGCGCGGATAATCATAGCATTCCCACTAATCTCATAAATCCGAGTTCAAGACAAAAAGATACCTTCAAATACCATGAACTACTCTCATTATATACGAACACTGCTTTCTTTTGTCCTGTTGTCTGCGTATTTGTCAGCCCGGTTGCAGGCGCAAACCAAACCTCCGACTGCACACGCTGCCGCGCCCGTAGATTACCGGCGCGATGTGGAGTCGCTGTTCAAGGCGCGGTGCTACGCGTGTCATGGGCAGGGGGCTAGGCTGGGCGGGCTGGCGATGGACACGCACAGCAGCCTGTTTGCGGGCGGGCAAAGCGGGCCGGTCGTTGTACCCGGCGATCCCGACAAGAGCCTGCTTATCAAACTGGTGTCGGGCGGCGATCCGGCCCGTACCATGCCCGCGCGCGGCCCCCGCCTGACCGCCCCGGAAATAGGTGTCCTGCGCGCGTGGATCGCGAGCGGGGCGAAAATGGGCGTGACTGAAACGGGTACGGACTGGCGGCCCACGCTGGCCCTGCACAGCCCGAATGTGCCTGCCAGCACGGGCGGCGCACACGACGCGAACCCGATTGATCTGCTGCTGCAAAGCTATTACAAACAGCACAAGGTCGCGGCTGCCGCACCCGTGGAGGATCGAACGTATGCCCGCCGCGCCTATCTCGACCTGATCGGGCTGCTGCCCATGCCCACACAGCAAACAGAATTTGCCCGCGATACGCGCCCGGACAAACGCGCTCGCCTTGTGGACGGCCTGCTTGCTGATAACGCCAACTATTCGGCGCATTGGATGACGTTCTGGAACGACATGCTCCGCAACGATTACGCGGGAACCGGCTACATAGACGGCGGGCGCACCCAGATTACCGGCTGGCTCCGCAACGCGCTTGAAATCAACTTGCCGTATGACCAATTTGTTCGGCAGCTTGTCAACCCGGCCCCGCAGTCGGCGGGGTTTGTGAACGGCATCGTGTGGCGCGGCGTGGTCAATGCTAGTCAGACGCCGCCCATGCAGGCCGCGCAGAACATCGCGCAGGTGTTTATGGGCGTCAACCTAAAATGCGCGAGCTGCCACGATAGTTTTGTCAGTACGTGGAAACTGGCCGACGCGTATGGCATGGCCTCCATCTATGCTGACAGGCCGCTGGAACTCATCCGCTGCGACAAGCCGACCGGCCAAACGGCCCTGGTCAAATTCATCTATCCCGAACTCGGCGCGATTGACGGCGCGGCCCCCAGAGAAAAGCGGCAGGAGCAGCTTGCCGACGCCCTGACGTGTAAAGAAAATGGGCGATTGGCGCGTACCCTCGTCAATCGGCTATGGGCCAGGCTGATGGGGCGCGGCCTTGTGGAGCCGACCGACGAAATGGATCGCCGCCCGTGGGACGCCGATGTTCTGGACTGGCTGGCGTCTGATTTTGTGGCGCATGGCTATGACATCAAGCATACCCTGCGCCAGATCGTCACGTCGAAGGCGTATCAGCGGCCCGCCATGAGTTTGAAAGCCGAGCGTCAGGATGATTTCGTGTTCGCGGGGCCGACCGTGAAGCGGCTGTCGGCGGAGCAGTACATAGACGCGCTCGCCTCCCTTACCGGCGTCGCGCCCGTTCCCGCCCCGGCGGGAACCCTGCCCATACGCGATGGCCTGCCCGTTCTGCCGCCGACCCGAAGCGCGCAAATACGCTTCCAGACCGATGTACTCCATTCCGGGAGCGTGGATATAGATGTAGATGTGACGGGAGCGCAGACCCTGTTCCTGATCGCCACGGATGGCGGCGACGGCAATGCTCTGGATTGGGCCGACTGGACGCAGCCCCGGCTTATCAGCGCGTCCGGCGAAACGCGTCTGACCGACCTGAAACCGCAATGGACGACGACCGGCTACGGGCAGATCCAACGCAACAAAAGCGTGGTGCAAAAACCCCTGCGCTTGGGCGACAAAACGATTGCAGACGGCCTCGGCACACACGCCAATTCCATCCTTGCGTATCGCCTGCCGCCCGGAACCACGCGCTTCCGCGCCACGGCGGGGCCGGACACGGGCGCGGTCGAGCAGTCCAACGCGCAGGCGAAGCAGGGCGTGTCCATACGTCTGTTCGTCGTCACGGGCGACGCGTCCCTGCTGACCACACGAGCCGCTCTCGCCAATGCCGACGGCCTGATGCGCGCCCTGGATCGTCCCAACCGCGAACAGGTCGTGACCGAGCGTTCTACGGTCGCCACAACGTTGCAGGCGCTGGAACTGACGAACGGCCAGACCCTCGCCGCCCTACTTGATGCGGGCGCGGATAAATGGATGACCGACGCCGGTAACGACTCGAACCTGCTGATAACGCGCCTGTACGAAGCCGCATTGGGACGAACGCCAACGGGCGGCGAATGTCAAGCCGCTTTAGAACTTGTCGGCACACCCATGCAGAAGACAAATGTAGAAGACCTGCTCTGGGCCATAGTCATGCTGCCGGAGTTTCAGTTGATTTACTGACGCTTGCATATAAGGCTGTTGACGGGTATCATAAGCGTAAAGGAGGCGTATTCATGGCGTTGTATTCTACTGAGAACATTCCTTACACAGAATTTGGCGTAATCAACCAGTTAATGCGCGAACATCCTGACGCACATCAGAACAAACTTCGGGCAATGATTGTGTTTGGCTCATTGGTCGCGTCCGGCGGCCCTTACAACATCAATTTGCTGGAGATTGTCGAAGATTGGGAGGGGCCACGCCATGTAGGTTTCACCAATACAGAGGCGCTGCCTCTGAGAGGACGGCTGGAACTGTACTTCTTGACACCAGAGGAATTTGAACACCCATCCAGGAAGCCTCTGCCGGATAAAGAATGGTCAAGCGCCGATTTGCTGGCGCGGGTACGCAACGCCTATACGATTGTAACGGAAGATCCGTCGAACTATGCCTCCGATATAATGGCTCGCTACGAGGATGCTGTTTCACCCGCCGATACCGCAGTTTCACCCGGCGATCCTATAAGCTTCCTGAAACAGCCGGAGAACGTTGCTGCATGACTGTGCGCACATCTAGTTTTCCAAGCACGGAACAATTCGCTCATGCCTTTTACGGAGAAGCCGCGCGGCATTTGGAAGACGCCAGAATACTCCAAGAGGCAAGCCGCACCGCTGCTGCCATTACATCCGCGATGAAGGCGAGCGAACTTGGTGTGAAAACAGTTTTGCTTCTTGACAATGCCGCCGGTTATTATGAGAAAGTGTATGCCACACACAAGCCGCTCACCGAGATCGCTAATCACATAATTTTGAAACGTATTCCCGCAGAGATTGACAAAGGCCGTAAAGGGTTGGCCTTTGATATTGGACAATTAGAACAACTGGAGCCGAAAAAACCCGGCACAGAAAAGTTCGGCGTAGCGGAGGCCAACACCGAGTACCCGTTTCTAATGATGGCAGGAGATGCCACTGTGAAGTACGCTGTGCTGAACACTCCTACTGCTTATTTTCCACCAGCGGACGCGCTTAAATATTACCGACTAGGCCATGAACTGCTAACTGTCCTGGCCGCGATCTACCCTGTCATTGCCGCATGGAGCATAACTTTGCCGCCCATTTTGTAGTGGAAGATTTCATGAAAGACAATGTTGATTTGACCCGGCGTGACTTTTTGAAGACGGCGAGCGCGGCCACGCTCGGTGCGCTTGCCGCCTCTAATCCCCGTCAGCTGATGGCGCAGGAGGCCGTCAAAGGCGCGAAGAATAAAGGCACGGCGGACACGGTCATTATTCTGTGGATGGCGGGCGGCATGGCGCACACTGAAACGTTTGATCCCAAGCGGTACACGCCCTATGAGACGGGGCTGGCATCAAGCAAAGTCCTCAGTACGTTCCCCACGATTGATACAGCGGTAGATACTATCAAATTTTCGCAGGGGCTGGAGAAGATCGGGGCCGTGATGGATCGGGGGACGCTGATCCGCACATATACCGCCGCCGACCTGGGATTTATACTGCACTCGCGGCATCAATACGACTGGCACACGGGCTATGCGCCCCCGCAGACGGTCGCCGCGCCGCATATCGGGGCCGTGATCGCACGGACACTCGGCCCGCGTAGCGCGGCTGTGCCGCCCTTCATCAACATCGGCCAGCGGTTCGACATGGGCGAGGGCGAGGAACTCAAAGCGTTCACGACGGCGGGTTTTCTGGGCAGCGAGTACGGCCCGTTCAACCTGCCGTTCCCCGATCAGGCGATGGAGGCGGTACGCCCGCCCCACGGCATGTCTCCCTCCCGCTTTGAAAACCGCGACAAGTTTTACAAGAAGCTGATGGCGAACAGCCCTGTGGCCCGTTATGGCAGCGATTATCAAAAGGAGAGCCTGACCCGTTCTCTGGACAACGCGTACCGCCTGCTATCTTCGCCGGCGGCAAAGGCATTCGATTTGACGCTGGAACCCAAACCCAGTTACGACATTTACAACACGGGACGCTTTGGCCTGGGCTGCCTGCTGGCCCGCCGATTGACCGAGGCCGGGGCCAGGTTTATCGAGGTGACGACCGAGTACGTGCCGTTTTTCGGCTGGGACACGCACGATAACGGGCATACGCGTCTTGTCGAGATGAAGCGGCAGATTGACGCGCCCATCGCCCAACTGGTGCGCGACCTGGAACAGCGCGGCCTGCTGGACAGAACCCTGATCGTGCTTGCCAGCGAGTTCAGCCGCGATATGATGACCGAGGGCAAGCCCGGCAACAAAGTCAAGGATCAGGTGATCGTGCCGGACGTGATGACCGAAATGAAGCACTATGGTATGCACCGGCACTTCACGGATGCAGGCAGTGTACTGCTGTTCGGCGGCGGCGTAAAACGGGGGCATCTGTACGGCAAAACGGCGGACGAGCGCCCCTGCAAAACCATAGAAAACCCTGTCGGCATCGAAGACCTGCACGCTACGATTTACAGCGCGGCGGGCATCTCGCCCAAGCTGGCCTACGAAATCGAGCAGCGTCCCTTTTATGTGACGCGTGACGGCCTGGGCAAACCCGTTCAAGACGTACTGCAAAATGTCACTTGAAAAGGCGACTGGGTGGGATGATTTTCAAATGCAGCGGGTAAACCGAAGATTTTTGCTTGACGGCAGCGAGCGTTTTGCGGTATAGTACACAGTCCGAGCGGAACGATAGAAGGAGAACCACTCATGTCCCGAGTATGTCAGGTGTCCGGGGCCGGTCCGATGAAGGGTCATCGGCGGCGTCACCCGCACTCCGGCGCGTGGAATTTGCGCGCCCCCAAACAAGCCACACTTTTGTACCCAACCTGCAGATCGTCACCATCAACACGCCCGAAGGCAAAGTGCGCCTGAAGGTCACGACGAGCGTGATGAGCAGCCGCAATTTTCAGGACTATCTCACCGGCATCAAGCCGCTGCCAAAGGAACTGACCAAGAAGTCCCGTCAGCATCTGAAGAAGCACTAGTCACGGGACGCAGGCACGTACTTGACGCCGAAACGGAAGGAGAATAAACATTCTCCTTCCGTTTCGGCGTTATTGGTTGCGGCGCGTAGATTTCAGAAACGGCGTCAGTCATCAGGCGGGAACGCGCAGGGCGTTCAGCGCGCAGGAAAGCTCCTGATCGGTTGGCTCGATCAAAATGACACGGCCCTGCGGCCCGTCAATCAGGATCGTCGGCACTTTGCCCGACCCGCCGTTAAGCGCGCGCATGGCTTCCTCGGCACTGGGGATCTTATCAATATCAATTTCGGCAAACGCCACGCCCGCGTGCTGCAACACGCGCCGCGAGCGGGTGCAGTCGGAACACCAATTCGTCATGTAGGCAATCACAGCCACAGGATATTCTCCTCGGACTTGTCGGCGAGGACAAATCCTGCGTTTCCATTTACACGAAGCAAACTACGCGGCAAAATTATAAACTCCGCTTTGTACGCGCGGCGTCACTTTTAGCGTGACCGCAGGTGAACCTGCGCCCCTAGCTGCGTCAACTGTGCGCTGAGTTGATCGGCTTCCTGAGCGGGCATATCCACACCAATGATTAACGGCGTTCGCGCTCCGATGGTTCCCAGCAGTCGCCTGGCCTCCGCCGTTTCGATACCCATCATGTTTTGCAGCATGGCCGCAAGCTGGCCTTCGCGCGCGGGATCGAATGATTGTACCACGACATCCACATTGGATGGGCCGGACTGATTGAGCAGGGTGGGCGCGGGTCGAGGCGGGGCGGAAGCGGTGGGCGCAGCAGACGCTACATTGCCCATGCCGTAGACAGGCTGCTCGGCCTGTACCTGGATGGTGGCGTTGCACTTGCTGCATATAAAGCGATTGGATTTGATGCTGACGCGGTTGTCCGTGCCGCAGTTGGAACACCCGATGACACGCACGGGAACCGGAACGCCGTTTTCGTCGAAACGAACCGTCTGGTGACAGGTCTCGCATTCAAAATTCGCGGTCGGCTCCTCGACCAGTTGATTGATTGCGTCGCAGTAGGGACATGGATAAGCAAAGGATTCCATGCTGCGAACTTTCGACAGCCGCGCCGCCGCCCCGCCTACCACAACGGCCCCGATGGCGATGCCAACTCCCATGCCCAGGCGCATTACCCGGAGCAGGCTGTGATTGTCCTTGAGGAACAGACCCAGAAAATAAATCATAAAAGCGGCGACAAGCATGATGGCGACGCCCACGCCCACCCACTTCAGCGTATTGGCCGTTTCCTGCTCGCGCACTTCGCTAAGTGTTACCGTAGTTCTTGCCATGACGCTCCTCGCATTTTGCAGCAGTATATCTTTGTGATGAATCTCTTTGTGATGAATCGAAAACGATTAGGAGCGCGCCGTCCAGCCATACGGCACATAGCGCCACGTAAGCGTGTCGCCCGTGACCTGCGCGACAACAAAGCCTTCCGGGTGAACGCCCAGGCGTTTGCCCTTCCACCAGTCGCCGCAGACCGCGCCGCCCGTGATGTAGCGCGTTCCCAGATACGTACACTCCTCCACAACGTGCGTATGTCCCTGAAATACGGCTTTCACGTTATGGTTCTGGATCATCTCCTTGAACGTCCTGCCGTTTTTCACGACCATGCCGGCGGGTAACGCGCTTGTTGTGGCCTCGGTGTACTGGCTGAAGATGGTGAAAATGGGAAAATGGGTCAGAAATATCATGGGCATGGAATGGGGCGTATGTCGCAGCAGGTCGTCCAGCCAGGTGATCTGCGCCGCGTCCAAGACGCCTTCCCACGAGCCTTCGGGCGTGATGCCCGTCGAGTCGAGGGTGACAAAGCGCCAGCCCTGATGATCGAAGGTACTGTACGCGCGTTCCAGGCCAAGCCGCTTCTTCCACAGTCCTTTGCCGTAATCGGGGTCGGAGGCGCGCGCCGCGTCCGCCTCTTTCAGTCCGCATAAATCGTGGTTGCCTACAGAGTAGTGCAGCGGAAAGTGGAGTTTCGATGCGGCCTCGCGCCACATCCCATACACTTTGTCGGCCCGGTCGCGCGTGACGAGGGCGGCATCCATCACCAGGTCGCCTCCTACAAGCGCAAAGTCAGGCCGCGTCGGCAGAGCGGCAATGGCGTCGAACGCCTTGCTGACGCCGATCTGCGCTCCCAACTCCGGCTGTATGTGCGTGTCCGTGATATGAACAAAGGTGAAGGATGGCGCGGCGGCCTGCGCCACGGTTTCGATCTTTAATGCGCCCGCGCCCGCCGCAAGCGCAAGGCCGCTACGCAGCAACTGACGGCGCGAAGGAAGAGCGAGTGTCATAGCGTGTCCTTTGCATTATAGCTCATGCGTTCAAAATTCATTTTTCGACGTCGTCTTTGGGCAGGCCGAGGGGCAGTGGGGCGGGACGCTCGCAGACACTCTGCATCACGTAATGCCGGCCCTGCGTGGACGCGTCGTGAAAGCCGTGCATGGCCTCCAGCACATGAAAAGCCAGGTCGCCGCTTGCGCGATGCGGGCGGTCTGTCTGTATGGCCCGCGCCATGTCGGCCACGGCAAGCCCCCGGCTGTTCTCGGCAAAGCCGTGCGACAGCGGTACGCTGCTCCACTCGGCTGCGCCCATACGTCGTATACGCACCGGCCCGCCGAACGTGTTGGGGTCGGGAACGCTCAGGCTGCCCTCTGTGCCGTGGATCTCAATGGGCGGCAGGTTCGCCCCCCACACATCGAAACTTGTGATGATCGTGCCGATAGCGCCATTCGCAAAGTCCATGACGCCCGCGATGTGGGTAGGCACGTCCACGCCCACTTTCGTGCCGTATTTGGGCGCACTGGTGATCGTGCGTTCCTTAAATGTGGCTCGCGCCGACCCGGTCACGCGCCGCAGGGGGCCGATAAGCGCGACAAGCGCGGTCAGGTAATACGGCCCCATGTCGAACATCGGCCCGCCGCCTAGTTTGTAGTAAAAGCCGGGGTCGGGATGCCACGACTCATGCCCGTGGTTGAGCATGAAGGCGGTAGCGGCGATGGGTTCGCCGATCCAGCCGTCATCTATGAGTTTGCGGCACGTTTGCAGTCCGCCGCCCAGGAACGTATCGGGAGCGCCGCCCAGACGCAGGTTTTTGGCTCGCGCCAAGTCTACCAGTTCGCGACCCTGTTCACGCGTAATGGAAAGCGGCTTTTCCACATGAACGCTCTTGCCCGCCTGAAGCGACTGCAAACATACGTCATGGTGCGCGTCCGGCGTGGTCAGGTTGACGACGATTTGAATGTCGGGATCGGCCAGCAATTCGGCATTGGAGCAGGCGCGAACGCCCGGATACTCGTCCGCTTTTGCCTGCGCCCGTTCGTGAATCAGGTCGGCACAGGCCACGATGCGCGTCCCCTGAAACATGCTCAGGTTCTTAAAGTAGATGCCGCTGATGTTGCCGCATCCGATCACGCCGATGCTGACGGGCGGCTGTCCGCCGGGCATAGTTGACCCGATATTTGTATCTGGCTGCATGGCTGCTGCCTCCTGCAAAAAATTATCTATATGTTCGTTTCCAGTCTATCGTTCTCCTGCGTATTATGAAAAGTGTTTGTCGTCATGTTTGGCATTGTGCCGATCATTGTGTTTATCAGTGTTTATCAGTGTTTATCTGTCTTTATCGAGGTACGATGCTGAGGCGACAAAGGCAGGAGCAATCGAGACCGTGACAGGAGAGGAGAAGAACATGCCCATCTACTTTTACAGTGCGCTTGAGGAACCCTATGGCTGCTTTTCCAACTTTTCGCAGCATGGCTTTATGCTCAAGGACGTGTATTGGCCGACGAGCGAACACTACTTCCAGGCGCAGAAGTTCGCCGGTACGCCGCACGAGGAGAAAGTGCGCCTTGCCCCGACAGCCAAGCGTTCCGCGGAGATGGGGCGGGAGCGAACGCGTCCTCTGCGCGCCGATTGGGAAGATGTCAAGGAGGACGTGATGCGTGACGCCCTGCTGGCAAAGTTCCGCGCCCATGACGCCATCCGAGACGTGCTGTTTAGCACGGGTGACGAAACGCTGATCGAGAAGACGACGGGCGATTATTATTGGGGCATCGGCACAAAAGGCACGGGCAAAAACAGGCTGGGCGTTCTGCTGATGGAGATACGTGAAGGGCTGCGAGCGGAGACCAAAGCGTGAGCAGACGTTTACGGAAGGGGCATGTATCGTCTATACTGTCATTATGACAAACGATACTCCTTTTCAGCCCTTTCCCGGCGCGTCCGCAAGCGACTCCAATACGCCTAAACCTAAAATAACGCGCCCCAAACAGCGCATCACCGCTCGCGCCCTCTTAGACATCAAGCGTCCGAGCGACCCGCAGATACATCCGGACGGTCAGCGCGTCGCCTTCGTCGTGACCGAGGCCGATTTCGACGAAAGCCGCTATGTCAGTCACCTGTGGCTGACCGAACATCTGCTGCCCGAAGCTGATGAGGAAGCGGAAGACGACGATAATAACGCGCCTCCACGACTCGGTGGTAAGAACGCGCCTGCCGCGCCCACGACAAAAACAACTGTGGGGGGTGGAACGACAAAGCAGGAGGCCAGCGCCGGGGCGGAAGGGGAACCCGCCTCCGATGCCGCCCCGCCGGAACACGACCCGACGCGGCAATTAACGTTTTCAGGCGACGGCGAAACGCAGCCGCGCTGGTCGCCGGACGGACGCTATCTTGCGTTCCTCTCGTCCCGCCTGGATGAGACCGAACCCGTGTCCGACGATGACGACGTGCCGACGGATCAGGTCTGGATACTGCCCATTGACGGCGGCGAGGCCCGCAAACTAACCAGCGCCAAAGAGGGCGTCCTGGATTACGCCTGGGTGCAGGATAGCGAGACTATCGTGTACCTGGCCTCCGAACCCCGCCCCCGCCCGCTCGAATCGCTGCGTAAAGACGAGCGCGCCCGACGCAAAATAGACCCCATCGTAGAGCAGGACGACCGTTTGCGCCGCCAGTTGTGGCGCATGGGCGTGGACGACAGCAAGCCCAAACTGCTGTACGGCGGCGATTACGGGTTGGCCGAGTTCGCCGTATCGCCGGACGGGCAGACGCTCGCCTTTACGACCAATTACACCGGCGAGGGCAACGATTATCACCTGGCCGACCTGTATGTACGCTATCTGGAAAGCGGCAAGACCTGCAAGCTGATCGCGCGGGAGGGCGGCAAGTACCATCTGCGCTGGTCGCCCGACAGCAGGCAACTGGCGTTCTTATCGTGGTATGATCCGCAGCTATCGTACTCGCGGGAGTGCGTGTTCGTGGCCGATGTGCCGCCCGCGTCCGCCCCCAATCTGTCCGACCTGTCCGAAGCGTATGGTACGGACGCGCCCGGTATCACGTCTTGCCGCCTGCTGTTCGATCTGGACTACGACATCGGCGTGTTCGAGTGGGCACATCGCGAGGAACCGGAAGAGACGGAAGACGCGGAACAGAACAGCGACACACAGGGCGCGAAAGGCAAAAACACGCCTGACGGCTATGCGGATGCGTCGAGCGGGCTGGAAGTACAGGAAGTCGGGGCCGTCCTGCGCCTCGCCTGCAATGACACTGCCCCTGCACAAGAAACCAACACGGACACGCTCGTACTCGGCTACGCCCTCGCCGCCGTTCGTACCGGAGCGGAATTGTACAGCATCCACGCCGACAATACAGGCGCAAACAGCACAGGTGAAACCGGAACCCAGACGCGTCTGCTCGCCCACACAGAACCCGCCTCTAAAGACACAAATAAGGACACAAACCAGAACGAACCGCTGGAACCGACGGCTGCCAATGCGCCGCTTATCGAGCGACAGGACATGGCCCGCGATCCGGGCAGCGACGCCCTCGTCTATGTGCAGGAAAGCGCGACATTCCTGCCCGAAATAGCCCTGCGCGATCCAGATGGCGTCGTCCACATCCTGACCAAACTCAACAAGGACTTTACCGATAGCTACCTGCTTCCGCGCCAGGAAGTCGTGTCTTGGACGACTGAGGACGGCCTGACCATCGAGGGTGTGCTGACGTATCCGGCGGAAGGGCAGGAAAAAGGAGAAAGGAGAAAGGAAAAAGGAAATGCAGGCGAGGACATGGTAGATGCTGCAAACAGCGAGGCAAACCACGCTGATAGTCCGCCCTTTCTCCTTTCTCCTTTCTCCTTTCCCCTGATTGTGCAGATACACGGCGGGCCGAAGGGACGCAGCGCGAATACGCTGCAAAATTACAGCATGGCCCCGGTGTGGGCGTCGGAAGGTTATGCCGTGCTGCGGCCCAATTTTCGGGGCAGCGAGGGGTACGGAAACGCGTTCGCGATTGCTAACCGGCGCGATTTGGGCGGCGGAGATTTCCGCGACATCATGGCGGGCGTAGATCACGTTATCAAGATGGGCGTGGCCGATGGCGAACGGCTGGGCGTGATGGGCGGCTCGTATGGCGGCTACATGACGAACTGGGTCATCGGGCATACCGACCGCTTTAAGGGCGCAGTGTCCATGTTCGGCATCTTCCACTTGCAGACGGATTACAGCAACTCGGAACTGTCACGCTGGGAAAACGATTATCTGGGCGGCTACTACTGGCAGGACCCGGAAATATACCGCAGACTGTCACCCGGCAGCTACGTCGAGGCCATCAAAACGCCGACCCTGATCATTCACGGCGACGACGACACCAATACGTTCATCAGCAACTCCAAAGAACTGTATCAGGCGCTAAGGCATCGGGGCGTTGCCGCGCAGTTCGTGCATTATCCCCGCGAAGGGCATGGCGTCCGCGAACCCAACCACAAGCTGGACGAGGTGCGCCGCTGCCTGGCCTGGATGGACAAACACGTCCGTCACGCCGGGCAGAACCCAACCGCCTTCCGCATCGGCGACCGCGTTCCCGACCCGGCGGGCGCGATGGAACTCAACGTGCAGCGGGCCGAGATCGCCACCTTCACAGGCCAGCCCAAACCTAAAGCGCAGGATAAAAGTACGCAAAGCGCAGGCACGGACGCCGCCAATCCCGCCGCGCCTGTGCTGCTCGAAGTGGCCTTTACGCTGCACCATCTGGACACGCGCCGGCCCGCGTCCGCCCTCACCTTCGACCTGTCCAACGTGCGCCTGGAACCCAGAGCGGGGCGGGGCGCATCCGACAGCGCCCCCGCCTTCCTGCTTCCCATCGGCGTCCCCTTAGACACGCTGGGCGGCAAGGTGCTGATCGAGGGCGACAACCTGCGTACCACGCAGCAGCCCGACCCGGACACGGGACAGTTAGCGTTCGGCTGCGCCGTCGTGTTCCGCGTCACCCAGGACGGCGGCGAGGGCCTCTTGCGCGTCGCCGACTTTCCCCCGGTCACAGTGCAATGGTCGTCCGACGATGACGACGAGGATGAGGAACACCAAACGGGAAGCGAATAAAAGCCATGCGTAGACGTTCGTTAATCAAATGAGTGTAAGTGAAAATTGAGAAGTAATTTTCTCGTAACCCTGGACAGTTACTTCTCGTAAAGCATATTGACATTGCTTTGCACATTAGATATAATATATTTTGATCAAATGCTACAATCAAAATACTTTGTTGTCGTCATAGGTATTAGCGTCAACCTAACAACGGACGTTGTAACATAATGTTCGGACATTGTGGAAAGGAGAAAAGACGATAATGCGCAAACAGGCGCTCTTTGCAGCCTCTGCATTGATACTCGTTTATCTGAGCAGCAGTATTATCTTTTGTATTCACGCTTATGCGCAGCAGCGGCGCGACCGTAGTTTAGAAGGACAGCCTTTTTCATCCCGCATTGCGTTCCTGAAAACAGCCGGGAGCGTTGTAGTTGTTGATTTCGAGCATATTTCGCCATTGGGGGAAAATAGATCCTTTGGCACGGCGGCAGGACTTCGCGTTGCGGGAAATGTCCGGTTCATTGGCTATGCGGCCAGCGGCGTTCCTGGCGAGCTGTACGTTGCCCACTCAGAAGGCCGAAATTGGGGTACGGGCGCGATGCTTGTAGGCGACCGCTTCAACTACAATGGGAAGGCAGGCAGTCGCGGCAGTCGCATCGACATCCTTTTGCCTGTGGGTATCAAAGCAGTCGGCATGAACTTCATGACTGTGCAAACCGATCTAAGCAAGCCGCCGAGGCCATGCAAATTCAAGGTCAACACCGAGAACTCCAGTCAGGTCTACACAGCGAATTCTACAGGCGATGGCACAGCTTTCATAGGTTTCATCTCAGAGGTTCCGATCCGTTCGATAGCGTTCTGGGTCGAAGGTGGAACAGGCGAAAACGCGCCTTATGGCGCACTCGACAATGTTACTTTTACCAGCGTCGCCTTGCCGCCGGAGGGAGCGGACGCGACACGCCCCCAAAACCGCAAAGACAGGTGATGATGAACCGAAACCCACTCTCCTGCATCCGTAAGATAACATCCAACTGTGAATAGAACAACAAGAACGGCGCGTATGCTGAGTGCATACGCGCCGTTTCTGTTGAGGTAAGGGCCTCCCTCCGGATTCGAACCGGAAACCTACGGTTTACAAAACCGTTGCGCTAGCCATTGCGCCAGGGAGGCATCAAAGTATCGGGATTTCGCTTGTATTATAGCATGGACGCTCGGCCCTGTCAAGATTTGGACTCAGCAGCAAACAGCAACTTAACAGCAAAAACCGGCAAAACAACGGTATCAAAATGGAAAATAAGGGCCTGCGCCTCTCTGTTTGTAACGGCGCAGACCCTATAATATCTTACGCGCCGCAACAATGGCGGACGCGGAACATCGTGCGCTTCGTGGCAGCGCAATGTAAATCGGCGAACGGTCAGACAAAGATAACAAAGCAACCGGCAAACGGCGCAGAACACGGGTCTGTGCGCCGACGGAAGAGACAGATCAATCTAGGCCGCGACTTTTTCCTGCATGGACGCGCCAACGACAACGGCAGCGTGCGTGACACCGTCCTCAATCAGGGCGACATTGCGGATGCGGTCTAAGCGGATGTCATCGGCGTCCGTGACCAGATAGCCGCCGTACAGCGGCACAAATGTAGCGTCGTATATTTTAGAAACGGTGTATTGTTCCTTGCCGGCGCGGTCGTGCCAGACAATCGAACAGGTCTTACCGATATAGGATTTTGCTTCTGTGAGCAGCATGATAAACTCCCCTGAAATAGCCTTCCTGTGCTTCAGCGGCGTCTAAGATACGCCGGGTTGACAGCAAGGATTAACGGCAGTTCGGGCAAGGGGTTATATCGGTTGAAGTACGGGTTTAGGGGCAGGATGAACCTGACCGATACGGGGTTTCGCTGTGAGGCGCGGCAGGGCAGAACAGCACGCTAAAACGGGCTACTCCGAGGGGCGCAGCAGTTGTTCGGGCGGCATGGTCGGGTCGGTCTCGCGAACAGCGCGGAGCAGGGTTTCGGCTTCGGCTGGGGTAGGAGGAGCGGCAGCGCGCAATAGCATTTGCGCCTGCCCTTTTTTGTCGGTGCGGGTTTTGATCTGCGTTCGGCACGACCGCGCCGCCGCCTCGACCCGCCTGCCGTTGTCCGTGTTGGGACAGGTGGTTTGCAGTTGTTCCAGCGTGGCAAAGCACTCCGCCCCGCCCATCGCGCCCAGAAAGTCCAGCAGGCAAAGCGTGAGTTCCACGTCACGGTAGGGATGGCGCAGGGCGTTCAGCAATGCGGCTCGATGCGACAGGGGAACGGAACACGAGGTCGTGTCTATGCGCGGCAGCAGACGCTTCAGACACGCGAGCAGGGGTTTTTCGTAGCGGGCGTACCAGGCGGAAAACGGGTCTATTCCAGCCAGATCGAAATCAAGACTGATAATAGGCTGCCTTAGCATCATCAGGCCGCTTCCCCATCGCGGTCGGCCTACTTCAACGTCCGGCTGTGCCATGCCCTTCCTGAACGCGTAGTAGCATCCCAAAGAGGCCATCGCGGCCCAGGCGAAACGAACGTCCTCCTGCGTATCTACCAGCATCACGGTCAGCATGTCGAATGGGAGCGGAAACGCCGGCGAGTCGCCCCCAAGCTTCCACCACCGAAACCACTGCCATACATTGGAAGGCCTGAAAGCGGCCTCATTGGCCTGCTGCGCGGCCACGCCGAGCATTGCCGCCACGGTTTCAAACGGCCACGCCTGCACCTCGTTCCGCGCCTGACGCTGTACGTCGGCATCGTCACTCAGCAGTCGCGCCATCAGTTGTTCCAACTCCGCTGCGTTCGCGTTCATGCCGTCGTCGCTTTCCTTGCGCGCCCCCTCGTTGTCCACTTACTCTGCACCTGTTCTCTTCGCCTGCTGTTTCGCCGCGTTCCGCCATTTCCCCTCCCGCGTTGAGTAAGAGAATAGCCAGTTATGGTATCATTAGAGCGGTACAAAAATACAGTACATTTTCCGTATGCCCTGCTTTGGGAGCGTTGGCATTCCGCCGTGATGAAAGATATATGAAGAATACGCGCAGAGTGATGCACTTCGCTGACACGCATTTCGGCGTGGAACTGTACGGGCGGCTCGACCCGGATACGGGCCTGAACACACGCCTCAAAGATTTCAAGCAGTCGCTGATGAAGGCCGTAGACATGGCCCTCGAAGCCGGGATTGATCTGGCCGTGTTTGCGGGCGACGCGTATAAGACCCGCGACCCGCGCCAGACCGACCAGCGCGAGTTCGCCGACTGCATCCGACGCCTGACCACCAACAAAGTGCCGGTCGTGATGATCGCGGGCAACCACGACATGCCGGCCGTGCGCGGACGCGCCAATGCCGTTGAGATCTATCACACGCTGGGCGTGGACAATGTGCATGTGCTGCGCCGTCCCGAAATGATTACCGTGGACACGCGGGCTGGCAAGGTGCGCGTGGCCGCCATGCCGTATCTCATCAAGGGCTACTCGGTCGCCCGTGACGACTTTCAGAACAAGACGCTCGACGAGACGCGCCTGCTGATGGAAGAAAAGTACGTGGACTGGCTCGCCTCTCTCGCCGACGAGGTGCGCGCGGCCAACGACGACATACCCACCATCCTGCTGGGCCACTTTTGGGCGAACGGGGCCAAACTCTCGACGTGGCAGCAGGGCTATCTGGCCGCGAGCGAACCCAAAGTGCCGCTCGCCAGCCTGACCGATCCCGCCTTTGATTACGTCGCATTGGGCCACATCCACAAGTTTCAGGACCTGAATAAAGGCCAACAGCCGCCCGTTGTGTATTCCGGCAGTCCCGACCGCATTGACTTCGGGGAAAAGGACGAGCATAAAGGCTTTGTCCTGCTGGACTTGTTCAAGGGCGGCGCGGATTACAAGTTTATACAGGTGGACGAGGGCCGCGCCCTGCTGGAAATCGAGGTGGACGCGAACGGCGACGACCCCACCGAGCAGATCATCGGGGCCATCAAGAAGCATTCGCTGCGTAACAGCATCGTGAAGCTGACCTACAAGATAGATCACGACAAGCTGCCCCTTGTCCGCGACCGCGACATCCGCGAGGCGCTGGCCCCCGCGTTTATGGTGGTCAGCATCAACCGCAAGGTGCAGCGGGGCGGCGCGGCGCGCGGGCGGGCCTTTACGGAAAGCCTGAACCCCCGCGACGCCCTGAGCCTGTACATTGACAGCAACGACAAACTGAAATCGCACAAAGACACCCTGCTCATCTACGCCGAACCCCTGTTTCAGGAACTGGCCGAAGAGGAAGGGTACTGATCCCTTCCTTTAGATTTCTTGTTAATCTCTTCCGTTTAATTTTATGATTCCCATCAAACTGACGCTGAAAAATTTCATGAGCTACGGCGCGGAACCCGTGATCGTGTCGTTCGAGGGGCTGCATGTCGCCTGCCTGTCGGGTGAGAACGGCAACGGCAAAAGCGCACTTTTGGACGCCATGACGTGGGCCTTGTGGGACAAGACCCGCGCGCCCAGCAAAGACGACATCATCCGTCAGGGCGCGGACGATGTCGAGGTGCGCTTCGAGTTTGAACTCGGCGGGCAGCAGTATCGCGTCGTCAAGAAACGGCGGCGCGGTAAGGCGGCGGGCAGCGAATGGCAGCTCGCGCAGTGCGACAGCGGCGGCGAGTACGCGGCCATCGGCGGCAACCATCAGAAAGATGTCGGCGAGGCCATCGTCAAACTGCTGAGTATGGAGTACGAGACGTTCCTCAACAGCGCGTACTTGCAGCAGGGACACGCCGACGAGTTTACGCGCCAGACGCCCGACAGGCGCAAAAAGATACTGGGCGAGATTCTGGGCCTGGAACGTTATGTGCGGCTGGAAGAAAAGGCCCGCGCCCGTTCCAAAGAGCGCAAAGAGATCGTAGACGAACTGGAGATGCAGATACGTCTCTTGGGTGGGGACGTGGATCGCCTGGGGCAGTACGAGGACGATCTGGAGCAGACGCGCGAACGCCTGGGCTTGGTCAGCATCGGCGTAGAAAAGCAGGAGGCCGTCACGCTCGGCCTGCGCGAGCGGCGGACGCAGCTGGACGTGATCGCGGGCCAGATGGAGCAGGCGCAAAGCGCGGTGCGCGTCCTCGCCGAAGACATCAAGGGGCGCGAGGCCGAGCGGTGCAGCCAGACGACTTTTGTGGATCGGCTTCAGGCGGTCATCAATCAGAAAGACGCCATCGCGGACGATTACGTGAAGCTGCAGCACGCCACGCGGCGGCGTGAAACGCTGGACCCCGAAATTGAAGCGTTCGGCAAGGCCAACAAAGAATTGAGCGTTGTACAGGGCGTCATTGACGGCGCGGAAAAGGAACTGCGCGGCGATATTCGTGTCGCGCAGACCAAGCAGGAGGCGGCGGAAAAGCGCGTCCAGGAGCGGGGGAATCTGGAACGGCAGATCGCGAAGCTGACAGCCGAAAGCGCCCAATTCGCAGATGTGAGCGTCCCCTTAGCCACAGCCACGCGGGAACAGCAGGACGCGCAGCAGGAACTGGCCGATCTGAGCGCCCGCCACAAGACCCTGACCAACTCCCTTAAAGAACTGGATGACGTTTTGGAACTGCTGTCCGGGCCGCACGCGAGCTGCCCCGTCTGCGAGAGCGACCTGAGCGGGGCCAAGCACGCGAGCGTTCTGGCGCGGCAACAGGCCAAACAGCTGCAAATGCAGCAGGAACAAAAGCAGGTCAAGCAGGACGGCGTGACGCGCAAACAGCAGCAGGCGCAGGCGCAGGAGCAAGTCGCCGTTCTGACCGCGCAGCAGAATGAGCAGATCGCCCGCAAGAACCGACTGACCGACCTGACCGCGCGGCTTGCCGACTACGCGCAGTGTGGGGCGGAACGGGACACAGCCCATAAACAGATCGAGGCCCTGCAAACGCGGCTGGACAATCAGGATTTCGCTCTCCCACAGCGCGTCAAGCGCGGCCATCTGGATCGCGAAATGGAGCGTCTGAAACTGGCGCGGGCTGAGTACGAGGTCGTGAAGCAGCAGATTGACCGCCTGCAATACGCGCAGAAACGGCATCAGGAACTGGAAAACGCCGAAAACAGCCTGCCGGACGTACTGCGGGAAGTGGCCCGCCTGGAACAGCTTATCGCGGCCAAGAGCCGCGAACGCGTGACGGCGGAAGCGCGGCGCGGCGACCTGCAAACGCAGCTTGCACAATACGAAGAAGTGAAGCGATTGGCGAGCGTGGCGGATGCCGACCTCGCCCGTCTGCAAAGAGAAGCGAACGACCTGAAAGTGGCTGAGGCCGGTTTTGTGCAGCGCATCGAGGCCAGCAAAGCCGCTGCCGCGCAGAAGAAAGAAAAGGAAAAGGAACGCGCCCGCGTCGAGGAAGAAAAGCGGATGTATACGGGCCTGATGAACGCGTTCGGGCGCAAGGGCGTACAGGCGCTTATCATTGACAACGCCATCCCCGAATTGCAGGAAGAAGCGAACGGCCTGCTCGCCCGCATCACGGACAACGCGCTTCAGGTGCAGTTCCAGACCACAAAAATGCTGCGTACCGCCAAAGAGGAAGTCGAGACCCTGGACATCGTCGTCATGGACGACGCGGGCGCGCGTCCCTATGAGATGTTCAGCGGCGGCGAGGCGTTCCGCGTCAACTTCGCCATCAGGATCGCGCTATCACGCCTGCTTGCCCGCCGGTCGGGCGCGCGCTTGGAAACCCTGATACTGGACGAAGGCTTCGGCTCGCAGGACGGCAAGGGCCGCGAAAAACTCATCGAGGCCATTGACGGCATCAAGGAAGATTTCAAGAAAATCCTTGTCATCACGCACGTAGATGAACTCAAGGATGCCTTCCCGCAACGCATCGAAGTAACCAAAGACGCCAACGGCTCACACGTTCATGTGATGTAGTTGTAGAGATACTTGTTTGGAGGGTATTTAGGTATGGCAAACGGCACAGCGGTGCGGGCGACGATGGCCCCGGAGCGCACGACGACCACGCGGCCCGATCTGGAAGACCGCAAGATGGAAGACCAGAACGGCAGCGGCTTCATCGTGATCGTGTACGACAACGACAAAAACACCTGGGATCAGGTGACGGGCATTTTGATGAAGGCGACGGCCTGTACGCTGGAAGAGGCTGAGATAGAGACCTGGGAAGTAGACAATTTGGGCAAAAGCGTGGTGCATCATGGCAGCCAGCAGGAGTGCGAGCGCGCGGCCTCTATAATCCGCACCATCGGTATCCGTGTCGAAGTCGTGGAGGAATAGGCGGCAGAACGTTTGTTGCGAATAGGAACGGGCGAAAGGGCGGCGGGATGCAGAGCGGGTATGGGATCAAATAACGACTGGATAGGCGTACCGCTAACCGGCAGCGTGATGCGGCCCTACAATCCGTACCGGGAAGCGCTTGCTATTCTGGACGGGGCGGAGGAACTGGCCTCGTATCTGCAAAGCGAGCGAAACGGGCTGCTGCTCGTGCTGCGCCGCGCGCCCGAACTTGCGGCGCGCGGCGGCTTGTTGACAGGCGAGGAGTTGGGAACGCCTATCTGCCACGCGTTCAGCGAGCTGACCGACGCATTTTTATCGCGCCTGCTTGTTCTGGCCTGCCGACGCGCGGGTGTGGACGCCGATGCCCCGCCGCTCGCCCTGGTGGCGACGGGCGGGTACGGGCGGCGTGAACTCTGCCCGTTCTCCGACATTGACATCGCCTTTGTTCCCCTGCGCGACGGCGACGCCCGCATTGACCGCGTGGTTCGCGACATGTTCACGCAGATCATGGACATCTGCATCGGCAAATGCAAACTGAAAGTCGGTTACGCGTACCGGCCCCTGCAGGACTGCGCCGATTTGGATCATCAGACCACGACCGGGCTGCTGGACGCGCGGCTTGTCGCGGGCAGCGAGCGCCTGTTTATACAGTTCGAGGACGCGTTCTGGCAGGGGTTCAATCCCGCCGAGTTCGTGTTCGCCAAGCTGGCCGAGCGGCGCAATGGTCTGGCGCGATGGGGGTATCTGCCCCGCGTCGTGGAACCGCAATTGAAAGAGGGGCCGGGTGGCCTGCGCGACGTGCAGACGACTGTATGGCTGATGCAGGGTCACGCGCATCTGGCATCAGCCCGTGTGCGCGGCGCGCGCAGTCTGGAGGCGCTTCAGCGCGAGCAAGGGCTGACAGCCGAAGACACGCGCCTGCTGGGAACGGCGAAAGAGACCCTGCTGCGCGTCCGTAACGTCCTGCACGCCCTGGCGGGCGCGTCCCGCGACACGCTGACCCGCACGCGGCAGGAGGAGATCGCCACGCGCCTGGGCTATGGCCGCATGACCGCCCACCTGAACGACTCATTGGACGACGCGCCGCCCGTGGAGCGGTTCATGGCCGACCTGTACCCCCAACTGGCCCATGTGCGCTGTATAGCCGCGAACGCGATGGAACGGGCGCAAAACAGCCGCATGATGCTGGGTATCGGCCTGGACTGTCGGCGGGGCAAGATCGTTCCGGCGAACGGCGCGCTCGAAACCGATGATCCGCTGTGGCTGCTGTGGGCCTGCGAGCTGGGGCAAAAATACGGCCTTGTTTTCAGCGCGCGTCTGGCGCAGGCGTGTCACGACCTGCTTGTGATGCGGCCCCGCCTTGCCGACGCGCGCACCGGAGGACAAATTTTTACGCGCATCGTCAGGAACAAACGCGGCGTGTATCCGGCTCTGCAGCGCATGGCCGATCTGGGCATTCTGGGCTGGTTCATGCCGGAGTTCGGGCGCGTGATGGACTTGATCCCCTACGATCCGGCCCACGAGTATACCGTCGGGCAGCACACGCTCAACGTCCTGCGCTATCTGGATGAACTAGGGGAAACGGAGGAGAAAGGAGAAAGTAAAAAGGAGAAAGGACTGGAGAGTGCGGCGCTTTCTCCTTTCTCCTTTCTCCTTTCCCCTCAGATGCGGGGCGAGATGCGCCAAGTGATGCAGGGCCTGGGGCATCCCGAAGAATTGATGCTGGCGGCTCTGCTGCACGACTGCGGCAAGGGTCTGGATGGCGGCCAACACGCGGATGTAGGCGCGGGGCTGGCGCGGGATGTGTGCGGGCGTCTTGGCTGGGACGAGCGGGCGACCGCAAATGTCGTGTTCCTGATTGAGCATCATCTGCTGATGGCGCAGACCTCGCGCCTGCGCGATTTGACCCTAGACGAGACCATCGGAGATTTCGCCCGCATCGTCAACGACCCGGCGCGTCTGGATATGCTGTATCTGCTCACGTATGCCGACACGCGGGCCGTGGGCGAGGGCGTCTGGTCACAGGTCAACGGGCGTTTTTTGCAGGAGTTGTGGCGGCGGACGGCAAGCGTCCTGGGCGGCGAACCCACGTCGGCGGACGAGGAGCGCATGGCGCGCGCCCGGCGGCGCATGGTCAAGGATCGCTCGCTAGAAAATCTGCCCCCGGCTCTGGTCGCCGAACATATACAGGCCATGCCGCCGCCCTATCTGCTCAATCAAAGCATGGAACACATCGCCCTGCATATCGGCCTGGTGCAGCGGGTGCGCGACGGCGAGATCGTGATAGATTTTCAGGACGCAGGACAGGCGACGTATACCGAGTTGACCGTGGCCGCGTTTGATGATCCGCGTCCCGGCCTGCTCGCCAAAATCGCCGGTGTGCTGTACGCAAGCGATCTCGCGGGACACAGCGCGCAGGTATTTACCCGCGTCAGCGCACAGGATCGTATCGCGCTGGATACGCTATGGGTGGATTTCGCAGGGCGGCAGTTATCGGGCGGCAAGCGGCAGGAGGTAGCGTCCTGGCTGCGCGCAACGTTGAAGGGCGAAACATCCGTAGAGGAACTGTTGGCGCGGCGCGACGCCCGCAGAAAGCTGATGGGACCTTTCAATCCCGTTTTTGCCGGGGGCCGGACGCGCGTCCTCGTGGCGCGCAACGATCTGTCCAGCACGGCCACGGTCATCGAGATCGAGGAGCCGGACGTGCAGGGAGCCTTGTTTTGGACAAGTCAGGCGCTGTCGCGGCTCGCATGGAACATCCAGAGCGCCCGCGTCAGCCTGTGGCACGGCGCGGCCCGCGCCTCGTTTTATGTGACCGGGGCGCGGCATCTTTCCGAAGATGAAATCCGGCGTGATCTGACGGATGCTCTGCGCGAACCGTATAAGTGACGCGCCCATGTAAGAGCCGCCGCAGGATGCGCCTTGACACCCGCGCGTTCTGCCGCTATACTGAATTGTAGCGTCGTACTGCGACGATGCCATTTTACAATGTGTCACGGCAATTATTGAGTGAGTTTTCGAGGAGGTTGTAGATTATGCAACGACGATTTAGCGCTTCCACCGCCATTCTGATCGTGCTGCTGCTGGGTGTGCTGTATGCGGTCGGGCGAGTGGTAAACCCGCCGACCAAGGCCGATCATGATCACGACGAGGCCGCCGCTTCCAAAGAGGCGCAGGCCGCCAAAGGCCAGACCCCGGATGCAAAAGCGGCGCCGAAGATGGGTGTGCAGCAGGAAGAGATGATGAAGCGCAAAATGATGCAGGCGCGTACCGACGGCAGGCCCGCGGCGGAGGGTAAAGCCGGCGCAAAGCCTGCGACGAAACCCGCGCCCAAAGCGACTGCAGCCTCTCTGCACAACGCGCCCGACGGCATGGACCCGAGCCTGTGGCAGGAGCATGAAATGGGAGCGGTGACAATCAAGCCGGACGCCAAAAAGTAGTCGAAGCATTAAGAGGCGCGATACGTCCATGCTGCCCATAAAAAAGCGTCGAGCCGTAAATAGCCGTCGCGCCATCCGCCTGCGCCCGCGTCTTCAAACCGCCGGCGCAGGCCTTTGTTTGGCCGAGCATCGAAGCGGCAAATGAACTTTGGGTTGGCCTCGCCGCGTCTGTGCAGTAACGTGGGCCGACAGCGCAGCGCCAACTTTCTTCGCCCCTCAGATTATTTTGCGTGTATTCGCACAAAAAACCGCTACGCTGCCTTGATTCCCCTTGACAACAATTTCTGAATATGCTAGGATTACTCGACTGCCAGAAACCCACCAATGCAAGCATCGTTTCCGCCTCACCTTGTCGTCAGGTCGCGCGCAAATTTCTGATACGTATTGTTTTGTTCAAGCCGACAGCGCGCCTTAACCGCAGGCATTGCGAATATGTTTATTCCAACCTGCCTGTTTGAGCGCCTCCTGTATCCACAGGACGTTGCTGCGTTTGGCTGGAATTGCCCCGAACCGCTTTTACCGGGTTTTGTACTTCAAGGGCTTATACCGCTAAATCTGCTTTTTACTTTTTTGTACTTCTGTACCTGAACTTCTATATCTGTACTTCCGCCGGTACTTCATAACATAGCGCCAGGGCAGCTTACGGCACAACGGCATCTGCCCGAACGCTCCATGTCAGCCGACCGCTGTTGTGCTGACGTGTCCCGTGCCATGACGTTCGCGCCTGACCGGTCAGGCGCGAACGAGAATACGCTGTGTTAGCACAGCGGAAAATGTACCCCGCAGTTTCAAGAGTGTCAGGCATCAACTATTCGCCGGAAACCGATTCCAGCGCGCACTGCTGGCCCGGTTGTTAGCCGGACAGCCATGCAATAAAATGGCAGCAACAATGCGAGAACACGACAGTGTTTTTGCAGATAATCGCAACTTACTAAGGAGGCGACATGAAGAGAATGGCATACGTGCTTGCGCTGACGGCGGGCGCGGGTCTGGGAGCGGGCATCGGCGCGGCTCCCGCATACGCGGAGAAGGCTTTCGCGCCCGTCCCGGCGGGATTACAGTTGTCTATCCATGCGGCTTCGGCCACACAGTCGGACGCGGCCCTCGCCCTGGACGTGCGCTTTGAAGGCGGAACCCTGCGCCTGATCGAACTGCAGGTGGACGGCGTCACGGTCAAGAAGAAAAGTATCGCCACGCGCGCAAGTCACGGCCACATCGAGTTCCAGATGGAAGCGGGCCTGCTGAGCGAAGGCACACATGATATTCTGGTCAAGGCGCTGGACGCAGACGGCAATTCGGCCACCACGTCCACGCAGATCAAAGTCACGCCCGTCGGTTCGAGCCTGATCAAGTTCCAGTTCCCAAAAAACAAGTCTATGGTGCAGGGGACGGTTCCCATCGAGATCAAGCTGGACGCCGGCATTCACAACCCTTACGTCAACTTCTTCGTTGACGGCGACTTTCTTTCACTTACCAACTACGCCCCGTACACCGTGAATTGGGACAGCACCCACGTTTCCAACGGCCTGCATACCGTCAGCGTCGAAGTGTACGACGCGGACACGCTTGCCAAGATCAAATCCACGAGCCTGCAGCTCAATGTCAATAATCCGGGCGGTCTGACGACGCGCCAGAACAACATCGCCGACCTGAACCATGCCCCGGTTCCAGCTTCGGCAAAAGCAGTTGTGGACAGCGTCAAAGAAGCGGTGGAGCAGAGCGTTCCCAACGTCGTGACCGGCACGCGGCTTGATCCTGTTTCGCCCGCCGCGCCCATGTCGCGCTTGAGCGACAATAGCCGCAATTCCAATTTTGCCCCCGCGTCCCCCAAGTCCCTGTCGCCCCTCGCCCCGGCCAATCGCGTCACGCAACTGCTTCCGACTGTGGGCCTGAACGCCATACCGCGCGCCAACGTCGAAACGCGCGCACTTGCGAACGCCGACCGTAATAGCGCGTCTGCACAGCCGCATGTCAGCGCAGTCAAGCCCGGCCTGCTCGGCCTGTTCGCCAGCCCGCGTGAACTGAACGGCTTGCAAACGCCCATGATGCCGAACGCCCGCCTGGAGCATCTGTCGGTTCGCCCGCGCCGCGCCGGCAACATGGCCGCGCGCCCCTCGATGTCTATGATGATGGACATGACAGGAGAGCAGGCCGGCAAGCCCGCCCCTTCTGTCGTGACCGCCCCCGCCGCCCTTCATGCCGTCCGGCACACTGCCGCGCCGACCGTTAAACCCGCCCCCATACAGATCGCTCGCGTTCCGCAGGCGCTGCGCCCGATGCTGGGGCATGGCGTGGTGCGCGGCAAGGCGCACAGCATCCAGATCGCGTTCGACGATACGCGCATCGCCTTCGATGTCCAGCCGCGCGTGGAGCGGGGCCTGCCGCTCGCGCCGTTCCGCCAGATCTTCGAGCATACCGGCGGCAAGATCACCTGGTTCAACCAGTCCAAGACCCTGCGCGCCGTCAACAGCGCGCGTGAGATCGAACTGAAAGTGGGCGAGGACGAGGCAAAAGTCAACAATCAGACCGTCAAGATGGAAGCCAAAAGCTACATCGAAAAAGGCCGCACGATTGTCCCCCTGTCCTTCGTGCGCGACGCCCTGAACGTCAACGTCAGCTACGACGCCAAAACAGGCCACCTGCGTATTGACAGCAAGAAGTAGGCAGTCGTTTAGCATATCCTAAAAAGCGCGAAGAACCTGATTGGTTCTTCGCGCTTTTTGTTATGTGTTCCGTTGTTATGTATCTCGGTTGAGAATGATATTAGCGCCGGAGGAACAGGAGGGCGTTGCTCAGGTCGCGGCCCGGACTGGTCAGCGTCTGGCCGTTGCAGTACAGGGCGCTGGACGCGCCGCCGTCCACGTTCATCGCCTGCATCGCGCCCAACTGCTGCATGATCTGCGCGAGTTCGGCGCACGTCGGCCCGCCCACGGTGACGAGGATCACGTTGCCGTTTCGCAGGATGCCGATGGCGCTGCGCTGTCCCCTGTCAGTCAGGACTTTGGCGTCTTGAAATCCTTCGCTCGCCGCGTTCAGGGTGATGCGCCCGTCCGTGAGCAGGCGCGGCCCCGCGCCGATGGCGTCATTGACGCGCTGCCAGACCGGCAGATCCCTGTCCGATTCGATTTCGATACGAAACCCCACCTGCGCCCCGACAGGAAACTTGCCCGCCTGCCCCTCTACGGCGCCCCGAAAGTTGATGACATACCCCGTTGGAGGTATGTCCGTGTCGCCGCGAACTACGTGCGTCACCACGTTCTTTTCCACCACAACCGAAGTGCCTCCCTGCGCTCTCAGCCGATTGCCGCGCGTGTGGGTGAAAACGCAGATGTTATCGGGGGCTGTCGGCGTCCGGTTGATCCAATACGAGTACCATGTGTCGGGCCGTCTGCGCCCCGGCGTCTCTATCGTGCCGCGTATGGACAGGTGCAGCCGCCCCATCACGGCGCGATTGTTGGTGAAGCCGACGACTGTGCCGAGTTCGCCCTTGTGGATCACCTGCCCGTCGCGTATCAGCGTCATGTCGGGGTCCTGGTCGCCGACTTTGTTGTACGCGGCAAAGAACGTGCCGTTGATGGCCGCCGCCACGCCGCTTTCCTGCCGTATCAAACTGCCGAACGGCTCGACACGCCCGATGCCCTGCCGCGCCACGGTGGTATGCGCCCGCAGTCTGCCGGACGTGATGTTGAGCGTGACGACGTTGCAGCGAAATGTTGATCCGCCCGCGCGCACACTGCGCGTCGTGATCTGCGCGTCATTGGTAGGTGGCGCTGAGTAGGACGGCGTGTTCAGGCTGCTCAGCAGCGCCATACCGCACAGGCTGAACAGCCGCGCGGTCGGTTTGATTTTGCGATGACATTTGCGGGGTGAAGATCGGGGCGGTGTAGGCTGAAACATTGACATCCTCTTGTTGAAGCGTGTTTATAGCGTGGAAATTATTGCCACGCCGAACAGCCGGCGTTTCCACGCAGCAGCTTATTGCAGCAGGAGGGCGATTGCGGCCAGATCCTGGGCGCGGTCGCCAAGCGCGGCGGGCAGTATTTGGCAAACATCCGCGCTGCGCGGCCAGGCGTACTCGCGCACGGCGGCACGGATAGGGTCTAGTATCAGATCGCCCGCGTGGACGGCAATCGTGCCTAGAATGATGCGTTCGGGATTGAGTATCTGGATCAGGTTGGCGATGCCTACGCCCATGTAGGTTCCGGCCTCTTCCAATATTTTGCAGGCGAACAGGTCGCCCTCCTGCGCGGCCTGAATCACATGGGCGGCGGTAATGTCGGCGGGTTTGCCGCCCGCAAGAGCCACAACGTGTTTGTGCCGCCCGTAGTGCAGGCTCTCGCGGGCCAGTCGGGCGATGGCGGGGCCGGAGGCGAGGGCTTCCAGACAGCCGCGCTTGCCGCACCCGCACAGCGGCCCGTCGAGCAGGATAGTTTGATGTCCCACCTCGCCCGCCAGATCGTTCGTCCCCCGATACAAACGTCCGTCTACAATAATGCCGCCGCCGATGCCCGTCCCCATCGTGAGAAAGATCAGGTTCTGCGCGCCCTGACCCGCGCCGAACTTCCACTCCGCAAGAGCCGTGGCGTTGGCGTCGTTCTCCACGATCACGGGCAGGGCGAGCGCGTCCTCGAAGAACGCCCTGACCGGCACGTTCTGCCAGTCGGGGAGGTTGGGGGGCGCGTGAACGACGCCCGTCCGCGTGTCCAGCGGCCCGCCGCACGACACGCCCACGCCGCGCGCGTCGGCAATGGTTTTGTTTTCCTGTGCCAGCAGATCGCGGGCATGAACAGCCAGCAGCCTGAGCATCTCATCAGGACTGCGCTGCCCCGAACGAGTCGGCTCGCTCACGCGCCGTAGTATCGCGCCAGCCGCGTCCGCCAGTACGACCGCGCACTTCGTCCCGCCAATATCCACGCCCAGCAACAGCGAACCCGTCATAGTGAAATCACCTCAGAAGCAGAACGCCTGCGCGTATTTTGATTTGCGTTCATTCGCATATATCCACGTTCCTCTGCTGCTAACTTCAAGATGCTTCGGCCCGACTCCTGCCTGACATTCGGGCTTACGGTGGTTTACAGTGAATTGAGCGTCTGCACATCGGTCAGACCCGCCTGAGCAGGCGCGACGATCACGGGTTCGAGACAGGCGGGATCGTCGCTGGTGGGCGTGTTGACGCGGCGGGACACGGGAAAAGCGGTCATCCAGGCGGCTTCGTAGGGCTGAAGCAGGCCGAGCAGATCAGGAACATTGCGCTGTGACATATCCAGCCACTGCGCCTCGGCGTCGGGGCGCAGCATGGCGGGCATCCGGTCATGTATATCAGCCATCAGGGCGTTGGGGGCGACCGTGATGATGGTGCAGGTACGCAGCGGCGTACCATCGGCTTGCCGCCACTCCTCCCACAGTCCGGCAAACGCGAACAGCTCGCCGTCCTGACGCCGTATGTGCATCGGCTGGCGCTTGTCAGCCTCTTTCTTCCACTCGTAAAAGCCATCGCCGGGTATGAGGCAGCGCCGTCGCGACAGAGCGTTTCGGAACGAAGGTTTTTCCGCCAGGGTTTCGGCTCGCGCATTGATCAATTTGTTGCCGATAGCCGCGTCTTTGGCCCACGAGGGGATCAGACCCCAGCGAAACGCGTCCAGCATACGCGACCCACTCGGTTCCAGCACGACCGGGATCGGCTGCGAGGGCGCGATGTTGTAGCGTTCCTGCGGCACAGCCAAAACCTGCTGCACGTCGAACCGCATCTCCACCTGCTGCGGCGTGTGATGCAGCGTGTATCTTCCACACATCGTTGTTGTTCCTCCAGAAATATATATCGGGCCAGCGAAATATGTCAGGCTGCTGTCGGGATCAATAGTGATTAGCTGAACGACAAAACTGCACTGCGTCAGCAGATGATACGCGAACGCGGCCTGAATTGTTTGAAGCGCGGCGATAGGAGGAACAAGAGGCACAGGGCAGGATTTCACGGCAGGGATAGCGAATCAGCAGGCACATGGGCCGCATCAGGGTACGCCCTGCGGTTCGTGAAATCATTGGAGAAACGTAAAAACACTATGCCGTCTTTTTATCGCGCCGCTCGGTCTGCGACAATCGCGCGCCGCTCCTTGTCCGTCTACTCGCTCTTGTTCGCCTTTGCGCTGTGCCTGTTAATGTCGGCGCGGAAGGCGGCGCGGGCCGACGCGCCCGGTGTCTGGACAACCGAAAAAGCCCGGTCGTGGCAGAAGAAACACAAGTGGCTGGTCGGCTGCAACTTCTCGCCCGCGTATGCCATCAACGAACTGGAGATGTGGCAGGCCGATACATTCGACCCCGCCGCCATTGACCGCGAACTTGGGCTGGCGCAATCGCTCGGCTTCAACAGTGTGCGCGTGTTTTTGCACGACATCTTATGGACCGAAGACGCGCCCGGATTTTTGAAGCGCATGGACACGTTCCTCAAAATCGCCGATAAGCGCCACATCAGCGTGATGTTCGCCCTGTTCGACGCCTGCTGGAACCCGTTTCCGAAAGCCGGTACGCAGCCAGCCCCGCGCCCGCATGTCCACAATTCAGGGTGGGTGCAGTCGCCCGGCCTGGAGATCCTCGCCAACGCCGACCGCTATGACAGCCTCAAGCCCTACATCATGGGCGTCCTGAAACGCTTCCGCAATGACCGGCGGGTCTGCGCGTGGGACCTGTTCAACGAGCCGGACAATCCCAACACATCCGCGTATGGCCCGGTGGAACTAAGCGACAAGCCACGCTACACGCTGGCCCTGCTGCAAAAAGAGGTGGCGTGGGCGCGATCAGTCAACCCCTCCCAACCCCTGACGATTGATGTCTGGTACGGCGCGTGGGACGATCCGGCCAAGCTGAACCCGATGCAGGCGTTTTCTTTAGACAACAGCGACGTCATCAGTTTCCACAGCTACGCGAAGCCCGACGAACTGAAACTTCGTATCGCTGACCTGCGCCGTCTAAAGCGTCCCCTGCTTTGCACCGAGTACATGGCGCGTCCGCAGGGCAGCGAGTTCGATCCGTGCCTGGGCGTTCTTAAAGCCGAGGGCGTGGCCGCGTACAACTGGGGCTTTGTGTCCGGCAAAACGCAGACCATCTACCCGTGGGACTCGTGGACGAAAACGTACACCGACGAGCCGCCCGTCTGGTTCCACGACATCTTCCGCGCGGACGGTACGCCGTACCGCCCCCAAGAGGTCGCCTACATCCGCAGCGTCACCGGGGCCGACAAAGCGAAACGATGATAGCTTGCTCAAAATCTCGCAACAGCCTGCACAGGCACAGGAGGGCATACTGCTGCGCGCGGTTGCGAAACGGCAGGAAAAGCGCGAGGAACAACCGTTGAAAGCATCGGGGGCAGGCATGAGTGGTTTGGGCAATCAGCGTGACGCGCTGAAAGTTATCGCGGCGGCTTGTCTTGTCTGCATTTTCGCGATGACCGTGTTGAGTGTACTGATGCGAACGATCTGGATACCGCAGGCGACACGCCACTCACATACGCTGTCCTGCCGGTCGAACAGAAGGATCATAGGCGAACAGGAAAAGCTCTACAAGCAAAATTCACCCACGCATCAGTACACGACCAGCCTGCAACAATTGGGAGTGCCTCGTACTTATACTGTTTGCCCGGACGGCGGCGCTTACTCCGTCGTCATAAAGGACAATCAAGTCGAGATACATTGCAGCATCAAAGAGCATAATGTAGTTGAAATCAAGTAGTCTGTTGAGATCAACACGGAGTGAAGAGCATGAGCGGTAAAGGCAAGTCCACGGTTAAAAAGACAATCGCGGCAGGCTGTCTTACCTGCGTCGCCGCGCTGGTGGCAACAGGCGTGATGATACAGTTCTACTACATACCGCAGTACGAGTATCAGCAGCGTGTGCGGGTCTGCTGGATGAACAGAAGGCATATACTTGATCAAGAGGAGCTGTTCAAACAGCATTCGCCGACGCATCAATACACGACTAATCTGCAAAAATTGAACCTGACCATTCCCAACAGTATCTGCCCGGACGACGGTGTTTATTCCGTCGTCATCAAGAACGATCATATTCAAGTGAATTGCAGCATCAAGGAGCATAACGCTCCTGCGGCTAAATGACGAGAGGATATACATGACAGCATCACCACAATTCGGGCGCAGGCTGACGTACAAACGTGAGGAATGCCGCCTTTTGCATAAGATGGTGCGGCAGGCGGCACAGTCTGTCCCTGACCCGCAAACATCTGTAAACTTCCCGCTTACTCCTGCTGAAATCGTGGCGCAGTGGGACGCGGAGGGCATGGGCGAGTCGTGGGCAGCTCGAACCGACATTGGCGGCAGCGCCGCTTACGCTCGTACACTGCGAGAGCAGGCACAGCGCCGGGAGACCAGCCGTTGATGCTTGACAGTGACGTTTGCATTGACCTGCAACGTCAAGCATTATCGCATGGTGGCCGGGCTTGTGACCGAGCAGCCCTACAAGCACACATAGTACGTGCAATGGGCTACGACAGCCAGCATACGTAGACTTGCTCGGATCCAGAATCTAGATGGTCAGTAAGCAAGCAGGCTGTTAGACTTTATAGAGGTCAAAACATGACGACAGTACAGGGGGATTTTGGCGGCATGGAGGCGGCGAAACAGGCGAAGGCCAGTTTGCTGCAATCCGGGATCGCGGCGGGGCGTGTGCGGGTATGGAACATCCTGCCGGACAGCGAAGCGGGCGCAGGCCGGGGCAGCGCGGTCGTGCCGGGCGCGGTAGTCGGCGGACTGTTGGGAGGCGGCGGCGGGCTGGTGGCCGGGGCCGCGCTTGGCGGATTGCTGGACGGCGGCGGGCCGGACACGCATCTTCCCCTGCCGAACGGTGCGCGCATCGTGGTGGATGTCGAAGCGGACGCCGAACAATTAACGGCCTTGCTGCACACTATGGGGGCCGCGAATGTGCATACCGTTGAGGCGGGCTGACAACGCAATGTATCGGACGGACTGCGAATCGTCCTTATCAGAGCCGTCCACGCCTGTTCAGGCACGAAACCGCGCCGAAGGAAGCAACTGTGATAACAGGAAATCGCATTTGTTGGAGGCTGAAAGCCGTTTGGATGCTGGCGCTGGCTGTTGTCATGTCCGCCGCCGCGATGGGCAGGCCGCAGGTAAAGCCGCCGATCCCAACGCCTGGCGATACGTTGGCATGGACGACGAGCAAGCCGCTTGTCGGCCCGCTGGACAGGGACGGCGAACATTACTTTTCCGTAAAAGACCCAAGTTTCGTCCACGTCAAAAACCGCTGGCATCTGTTTACGACCGTGCGGGGCGCAACGCGTTCGCACCAGATCGAGTATTTTACGTTCGCGGACTGGAACAAAGCGGACGGGGGCGAGCGGCATATTCTGGGCCTGACCAACGGCTACTACTGCGCCCCGACCGTGTTCTACTTTGCGCCCCAAAAGAAGTGGTATCTCTTATATCAGGATTCGCGCGGCAGCCTCAATGACTCGCCCCGCTCGCCCGCCTTTTCCACAAACGATGTGATTGCCGACTGGCGGCACTGGACAAAGCCGCAGCCGCTGTACGAACAGACCGGCGAACTCGTCAAAGGCTGGATTGACTTTTGGATCATCTGCGACGCGCACAAGGCGTACCTGTTCTTTACGTGCGACAACGGCACGATGTGGCGGGCCGAAACCGCGCTCGCCGCCTTTCCGCATGGCTGGAACAAGCCCGTTCTGTGCTTGCAGGGCGACATATTCGAGGCCAGCCACACCTACCATCTTAGAGGCGCGAACAAGTACGTGACCATCATCGAGGCCATCCACAACGACGGCCCTGCCGAAAACCGCTACTACAAATCCTATGTGGCCGACACCCTGGACGGCGTCTGGACACCCGCAGCGGCAAGCTGGGGCAAGCCTTTCGCGGGCCTGCAAAACATCGCCCAACCCGCCGGCCACTGGACGGACGTTGTCAGTCACGGCGAACTGTTCCGCGCCGGCTATGACGAGCGCATGGAAATAGACCCGAAGCATCTGCGAATGCTGTTCCAGGGCGTCCGCGAGGAAGACCGGAAAGGAAAACCCTATGGCGAAATTCCATATCGGTTAGGCATCCTTTCAGCGACAGGCAAATAAGTTGTCCTGATACACAACTCCTGCTAAAGAGGCACTATGCCCGAACATCCCCAAAACGAACGCCGCAGCTTCTACCTGAAACTCGCGCTTGGTTACTATGTGCCGATTACGCTGATCTGGGCAGGCGTCATTCCGTTTGCGTGGCGGTATCCCGCGCTGATCGTTGTGTTTCTGGGGATGCTGGGGTATGTGGTTCGGGCCAGGCGCACGGCGTTCCAACTCGGCTTTCGGCGCGATACTTTGCGTGGTTCCTTGCTGCTCAATGGCCTCGTGACGGGAGCGGGATTGGGCGTGATGCTGATACTGGTCAGGGTGGGCCTGATCCATCCACGCGATCCGTGGGAGATGGGGCTGTTCTATCCGTTCTACGTGTTCTTCTCCAGTCCCGTGCAGGAGTTCTTGTTTCGCAGCCTGATCTATGCCGAGATGCGGGCCGCGAACATCCGCGACGTTCGGGAGATCACGCTCGTTACCGCCGTAACGTTTGCGTATGTCCATGTGGTTTACGGCCAGCCGATTACCACGTTCGTCACGCTGCTCATCGGCCTGTTCTGGGGCGCGATCTACGCCCGCTGCCCGAACTGGTGGGGCGTCACCCTGTCGCATATCGTGCTTGGCGCGGCGGCGATAATCTCCGGCCTGATCATGTAAAATTTCGTGTTGACGGGCCGCTCTGTGCGCGTGGCTATGTAATCAGCATGGCCGCGTGGCGTGAGTTTGTGCCGCACCGACTACAAAAATCAAGTATAATAGAAGTACATTACAATGACGTGCAAACCGCGCGTCTCTTTTTTTGCGTGTGTGTTTTCAGCGGCCTCCTGTGCCGGCGCAAGCGAATGCGAGGAATTGAAAACGAATGATTACAGTAAACGAAGTCTCTAAATCTTTTGGCAGCAAAACTCTTTTCGATAGTGTCAGCGTCAAGTTCACGCCGGGCAACCGCTACGGCCTGACCGGGCCGAACGGGGCCGGCAAATCCACGTTCATGAAAATCCTGACGGGGGAAGTGGAGCCGACCAACCGGGGAACCGTCATTAAGCCCAAAAAAGTGGGCGTACTGCGCCAAAACCAGTTCGAATTTGACAATGACCGCATCATAGACACGGTTATGATGGGCAACGCCACGCTGTGGGTGGCCCTCAAAGAGCGCAACGAATTGTGCAACGCGCCGGAATTTACCGACGCAAGCATGAACCGTCTGGGCGAACTGGAGTCCATTGTCGCCGATGAAAACGGCTACATGGCCGAGATTGAAGCCGCTGAGATCCTGCGCGGCATCGGCCTGCCCGACGACCGGCATAACGATTTGATGTCCACGCTGCCGACCGATATGAAGTTTCGCGTCCTGCTCGCGCAGGCCGTGTTCGGCAACCCGCAGGCCCTGCTGCTCGACGAACCGACCAACTACATGGACCTGGAAAGCATTCACTGGCTGGAAGGCTTTCTTAAAGACTACGACGGCACACTCATCGTGATCTCGCATGACCGTCACTTTCTGAACTCGGTCTGTACCCACATCGCCGATATTGACTACGATACCATCATCACGTATCCCGGCAACTACGACGACATGGTAGAGCAGAAAATGGCGTCCCGCAGCCGCGTCGAGGACGAGAACCGGGACAAGGCCAAAAAGATCGAGCAGTTACAGATGTTCGTGCAGCGGTTCGCCGCAGGCCAGCGCAGTTCGCAGGTGCAGTCGCGCAAAAAGGAGATGGATCGCCTGACGCCGACGGAACTAAAACGCTCCAACATTCAGCGCCCGTTTATCCGCTTCGAGCAGAACAAGCCGTCGGGGCGCGAGGTCGTTGTCGCAAAGGGCCTGAGCAAATCGTTTGGCGACAAGCAGATTCTCAAGAACGTCAACATCGAGATTATGCGCGGCGAAAAAGTGGCGATTATCGGCGGCAACGGCGTGGGCAAAACCACCCTCCTGCGCTGCCTGATGGGCGAACTTCCCCTGGAAAGCGGAACCGCGCGCTGGGGCAGCGGCATGACGTGGGGCTACTATCCGCAGGATTATACGGACGGCATCCCGCGCGGCGTACAGATGGTAGAATGGCTGACCACGTTTGAGCCGAACCACGACAACCAGATCGTGCGCGGCCTGCTCGGACGCATGTTGTTCGCGGGCGAAGAGGCGGTGAAGCAGACCGATAAGTTATCGGGAGGTGAGTCGGCCCGGCTGCTGATGGCCCGCCTGATGCTGGAAAAACATCCGGTTGTCATCTTCGACGAGCCGACCAACCACCTCGACCTGGAATCGGTGAACGCGCTGGGCGAGGGTCTGAGCAAGTTTGAAGGCACGGCCATCGTCGTATCGCACGACCGCGACTTGATCTCGGATGTCGCCACGCGCATCCTGTCATTCACGCCGGATGGTCTGATTGACTTCCCCGGCTCGTATGAAGAGTATCTTGTCAAGTACCCCATGCACGAGACCCAGAAGGTTCCTGCGGGCAAATGGTGAGGAAGTAGTCAGTAGTCAATAGCCAATAGTCAGCAGCATGTAGGGCCGATATGGAAGTCTATGTCGGACTCTGCTCCTCTTGCAGCGATGCGGGCGCTTCTCTACTGACTACCGGCTATTGACTACTGACTACTTTTTTAAGGAGTTTTCATGCGATACCGGCGTTTTGGGCGTACCGAACTGATGATGCCTGTGTTTTCGTGCGGCGGAATGCGTTATCAGCACAAGTGGCAGGACATTGCGCCCGACGAGGTTCCCGACGAGGGACAGGTGAACCTGGAAGCGACGATCCATCGCGCCGTAGAGTTGGGCATCAACCATATCGAAACGGCGCGGGGGTACGGGTCAAGCGAAATGCAGCTTGGCCGCGTACTGCCCACCCTCGACCGCGCCAGCCTGATCGTGCAGACCAAAGTGGGGCCATCCGAGTCAGCCCAGGAGTTTGCCGACACGTTCGATAAGTCCATGCAGTATTTGCGCCTGGACTATGTGGATCTGCTGTCATTTCACGGCATCAACACGCCCGAAGAATTGGAACAAGTGGTACGTCCGGGCGGCTGTTTGGAGGTGGCGCGGCGACTTCAGCGCGAAGGCCGCGTCCGCTTTATCGGGTTTTCCACCCATGCGCCGTGCAGCGTGATCGTGTCTGCCATCAATACGGGTGAGTTCGATTACGTAAACCTGCACTGGTACTTTGTCAATCCCCTGACCACGCCCGCCGTAGACGCGGCCCGCGCACAGGACATGGGCGTGTTCCTCATCTCTCCGACCGACAAGGGCGGAAGGCTGCAGCAGCCTTCCGACAAGATAACTGAACTGTGCAAACCGCTCTCGCCCATGCAGTTCAATGACCTGTACTGCCTGTCCCGACCTGACGTGCATACCCTGAGTATTGGCGCGGCGCGTCCCTCCGATTTCGACGCGCATGTAGCCGCCCTCGCGCACTACGACCACATTCCCGAAGTCATCGGCCCCATCGAGCAGCGCATTGCCTCAGAGATAGAAAACACGTTCGGCAAGGCGTGGGCGGACGGATGGCAGCGCGGTCTGCCGGAACATACCGACACTCCCGGCGAGGTCAACATCCCGGAGATCCTGCGGCTATGGACGTACACACGTGCGCTTGACCTTGCGGAGTGGGGCAAGTCCCGCTACAATCTGCTGGGGCAAGGGGCATGGCAGCCCGGAAAAAATCTTAATGATGTAGATGTCGCGTTCCTGCTGCCCGTCCTCAAAGACAGTCCTATCGCTTCTCAAATTCCCGATGCTCTGCGCCACGCGCACACCCTCCTCGGCGGCGATGCCCTCAAGCGTCAAAGCGAAAGTTAAGCGGGCAGGTTCTCCTTGCCCGTCGTGTACTGCCGTTTTTCTTCTATCTTTCTTTCATCTTTCCTCCCTCTTTCCTCCCTCTTGCGTTCCTCCCTCACGCCCCTCGTCCTGATAGTCGCTGTACTTTTCATGTTGTATTCTGCAAAATCATGCAGGAGAAGCGGCGCGAGTGTGCGAATTTATTGCAAGACATTGGAAGTTAGCCCGACGAAGCACAGCACAGGAAGGAAAAATAATCATGACCGCGACAATGGAAACGCCATCGCCGGCTGCCTCGGAAATGCTGCCCGAAGAAGCGTACAAAACGCTTAAAACGTTCGAATTGCACGACACGGAGGGGCAGGCAAAAGCCTTAGACGAGGACGGGTTCGCCCTTATACCGAACGTGATGTCGGCCCACGAGATCGCTGATATGCGGGCGGGGATTGACCGCCTGAACGCATTCGGCATAGACAGCAAGGGCCTGACCGACCATTATAAATGCGTGTTCAACCGCGACCAGTTGTTTTTGAACTATATTGACCGTCCGGGCATTGTAGAACTGGCCGAGGCGACGATGGGGGCTGAGTGCCACATCATCGGCGAGACCGCCTGGCGCAGCTATCCCGGCCACAACGGCTGGAACATTCACACCGACCAGATGTACATCAACCTGCCCGAAGAGTACGCCTCCGATCCCCGCGTTCATCTGCCCGTTTACATCTGCACCGCCCACTACTATCTGAATGATATGACGCTCGAAAACGCGCCGACATGGGTGATACCGGGCAGCCACAAGTCGGGCCGCTCGCCCAAAAAGGGCGAGGAAACATGGAATGGACGCAGCCTGATACCCGTGTTGTGCAAGGCCGGCGATGTACTGTTCTTCCGCAGCGAGGTCTGGCACACGGGCAGCAAAAATACGACTCAGGAAGAGGTACGCTATCTGCTCCAGGTGCATTACTCGCACCGCATGTTCGCGCAAAAGTTTTCGCCGTGGCCCTGGCAGTACAACCCCGAAATCCTCGCCGTCGCCAACCCGCGCCAGATGCGGCTGCTGGGCAAGCACCCCGAATCCAACTACGGCTAAACATGCTTCTTATCCACAGATTTACACAGATTAACGCAGATTAAGTACACAAGGGATGAAAGCTGCGACGGCGGCATCCAGGTTGATTTATTGCGACTCCGATCTCTGTTCGTTTTGAATTGCATTTTAATCTGCGTTAATCTGTGTAAATCTGTGGATAAAGTTCTTTTCTGGAGGGGGCGCATGATTGATCTGGCCGGGAAGCATGTGTTTGTGGCGGGGGGCAGTCGCGGTATCGGGGCAGGCGCGGCGCGCATGGCAGCGCAGGCCGGGGCTTACGTAAGTCTCAGCTATAACCAGAACGCATCAGCGGCAGAGGGTGTCGTGGCTGATATTGAGGCGGCGGGCGGACAGGCGTTTGCAGTACAGGCGGACATTTCGGAGGACGGCGCGGCGGATAAGGCGGTAGGGGAAGCGGTCAACGCGCTGGGGCCGCTAAGTGGGCTTGTGGTGTCGGCGGGAATCTTTGAGGGCGCGTATTTGCAGGACATGACGGCTGCGTTCTGGGACCGGATGATGGCAGTGAATGTGCGCGGCACGTTTTTGGCGGTGCGGGCGGCGGCAAGGCATATCCGGGCGAATGGGGCGGGTGGGGGCAGCATCATCATTTACAGTTCCACGGCGGGGCAGCGGGGTTCGGCGGAATACTCGGCTTACGCTACGTCGAAAGGGGCGCAGATAATGTTTATGCGCTCGATGGCGATGGAACTGGCCCCGGATCGTATACGCGTCAACTGTGTGGCCCCGGCCTGGACTGAGTCGGACATGGTCAACGACATCATTGATGGGCTGGGGCGCGACAAGATAGCCCACGCGTTCCCGCTTGGGCGTATCGGCCTGCCGCAGGATGTGGCGGGCGCGACCTGCTTTCTGTTAAGCGACCTGGCCGCGTTCATTACCGGCTCGACGATTACGGTGGACGGCGGCATGGACATGCGCGGCTAAACCTTTTTGCTTTTTTGCCGTGTGCCTGCCGCTGTATGGGATCGTATGAGTGTGTAAACAGCAGGCCGCTTCTATGTCTCGCCCCGCGTTCGAGGACGCAGCAGATAGACGGTGGAAAAAGCCAGCGCGCCGCCTAGAAGCGTGTTCAGAACGCGCGCGAACGCGAGATGCGCGGTTCCTGGCGTGGCAAGCTGGAGCAGAAGCACGACGAACGGCGTCAGGAACACGGCATACAAACCGTAGTTCTGCGGCTGATGCGAAAACGCCAGAACGCGCAAGACAAGCAGCAGCGCGTCGGCAGCAACGACACTGTGAATCGTGGACGCTAGAGCCAGCGCGATGATGCCGCCGGCCAGTGTATCATACACCCATTCTAAAGCGCGGGCGCGTGTGCTGTGATAATCAGGCTTGACGATGACCAGCACGGTTATCGTAAGCCAGGAGCCGTGTTCCAGGCGCAGATACTTGTACAGCCACACGGCAAAGGCGGAACTGAAAGCGAGGCGCAGCGCGTGCTGGCAGACCTCAGAACGCAGCGTAAGATTACGGCGCAGTTCGCGAAGGGGTCGGCGCAGCAGGCGCAGGCTGAAATTTCCGCGCCGTGAGTTTGGCGCGGCATTCGTTTGCCTCTTTATTTTCTCGTTGTTTATTCTTCGGGTGAGGGCGGACGCCGCATCTGTACTGCTTGCATCACCTGCGCGGATATGCCACAGGCCGAGCGTCACCTGCGTAGCCCACACGCCTCCTGCGCCGAACTCCAGACCGCGCTGTTCGGCGACTGCGAGCGGGCCGGCAATGCCAAGCGCGACGGCAGACACGAGCATGGCGACGAAACCAAGCTGACCGGGCAGAATGCCGTACACGGCGAGCATTCCGCCCACAAACGCGCTGCCGGCCATCAGGACGACGGACAGCCACAGACTGCCGCCCGCTACGGTTCCAAGCAGAGCGGAAAGCGCCACAATGATGGTGGCGAGCAGCAGGGTGCGCGTGGTCGCCTTCTCCTTGTCCGCAGGCGACACGTACAGCCCGCCCAATCCTGCCATCAGGCCAACGATAGGATAATGCGTTGCCTGCCCGACCACAACGGGCAGAACAGTGGCAAGGGCCGTGCGAACGCCCTCATCCCTTACCGTGAAAACATAACGAAGCGGCGCCCTTAGCTGAGAAAGCGGCAGCACGGCCCGAAGTCGGTCAATCAATCGCTGAAGAATGGTCATACGGCTCATACGCCTGAAAGCGCAAAAGTTCATTCGCGTCGCAAATGGATCGCATGCAAAGGGGTCGCAGCAAAACAGGCAAAGGGAATAAACTGCGTGATGCGGGGCGTTTACGGGGCTGAAGGAGGCAGGCGGAGGGCGGTCAGGGCGTGTTCCACGGCTTCTTCCAGAGTCAGGGATGTGCCGCGCTCCCAGTGTCGGGTGAAATCCTGCTCCGACAAATGCGTGTGCAGCAGGGCCGTGCGTCTGTCGTGTTCGCTAACCTGGACGGGAGTGCGCGGGGCGCCGAGTGCGTCGCGCAGATTCTGGCCGGCAGCCAGGAGCGTACAGGCCAGCGCGCCCTGCTGGGCGGTGATCAGGCTCGCAGTGTCTTCCAGGGCCACCACAACTCCCCATTTATCGCCGGTGTCGTGTCGAATTTGCAGACATTCGGCCATCAAGAGATTCGCCTCGGCTCTGTCGCCCGCAAATGCGCGAAGAGGGGCGAGCGAGCGAATAACTTCCGCGTACAGCATTTTATCCACATACTGCTGCGAAAGGCTCATCGCTTCGTGCAGCAGGAGGGTCGCTCGTTCATGGTCGCCCTGCCGGGCGGCCAGTTCTCCCAGACTTCCCAAGACGTTGGCAACGCCGCGCTGGTTGCCCAGCCGTCGGCGAAGGGCCAGCGCCTCCTCAAGCAGCGCCTGCGCCTCGCTGTCGTTCCCGGCGTCCATCTCCACCAGCGCGAGATTGTTCAGTCCTGTGCTGATGCCCTGCTCATCCGCAGCCTGCCGCGCAAGCGCCAGATATTCGACATAAAGCGGGCGCGCGGCTGTAAACTCCCCCTGATAATACAGAGTATTGGCGAGTGTGTTGATCGCGCCTCGCAGGATACTCGCGTCGCTGCCTGCCCTCGCCAGCGGAACGGCCCTGTCCAGCAGGGCGCGGGACACAGCGTATTCGCCCGTGCGCCAATGACAACTGGCACAGGCAAGCAGGGTCTGGACGAGCCTGTCCACGCCGACCTGTGACTCCACGATGGGCAGAAGACGGGCGAACCAATCCGCGCCCTCGCGGTAGAAGCCGCGCTGGTGCCACGACTCTTTCAATGCCAGCGCAAGCCGCGCGCCCTGCTCTGCGGACTGCGATTGTAGGCTCCACTCCAGCGCGGCCCGCAGATTCTCCTGTTCCGTCTGTAACTGGCGCATGGCAGTAGCTTGCAGAGGGCCGTGCATCTGCGCGGACGCCTGCTCGGCGTAGGCCAGAAAAAAGTCTCGGTGCTGATGGCTGATCTGCGCTGCCATAGACACTGCCGCCAGTTTGTCCAGAGCATACTGACGCACGGATTCAAGCAGCCGGTAGCGTGACGCGCCATGCTCTTCTTTGTAGATCACGAGGCTTTTGTCCACGAGCGCAGTCAGTAGATCCAGCACTTCCCACGTTTCGATCTGCGGTGTTTCTGCGTCGGGCAATATGGCTGCCGTCGCGTCCGGCGCGTTCCCCCTGGCGTCTTTCTGTCCTGCGCCTCCTGGCTTTGCTCCTGTTTGGACTGCCCCGTTTTCTGCCGTGGGTAGAGCGCATACCTCTTCAGCGGCGGCAAGCGTCCAGCCGTCCGCAAACACCGCCAATCGCTGCAGCATGGTTTGCTCCTGCGGTGTGAGCAGGTCGTAGCTCCAGTCAATGAGGGCGCGAAGGGTCTGCTGCCGGGGCAGGGCCGCACGGCTGCCGCCGGTCAGCAGGCGAAAGCGGTCGTCCAGGCGGGTTTCGATCTGATCTACGGCCATGACACGAACGCGCGCAGCGGCCAGTTCCAGCGCAAGAGGAATACCATCCAGGCGATGACACAGCCGGGCGACCGTGGAGCCATTGGCCGTGGTAAGGGTAAAGTCCGGGCTGACAAGAGCGGCCCGGTCGGCGAACAGCCGCACGGCCTCGCTTTGTATCGCCGGCTGTGCGCGCTGACTGGAAGGGGCGGGGTCATCGCCAAAGTCGGGACGGGCGCGGCGGGCAGGCGGCAGGGGCGGGAGTGTCAGGGACGGAACGCGATAGGTTTGCTCCCCCGCGATACTGAGCGCTTCGCGGCTGCTGACAAGCACGCGCACGTTCGGACACTGCTTCAAGAGCGTGGAAGTCAGAACAGCGGCGGCCTGCAACAGATGTTCGCAGTTGTCCAGAAGCAGCAGCATGTTTTTGGCTTTGAGCGCGTCTGCCACAGCGGTCAGCAGGGTTTGTCCCGAAGCGGCGCGCACGTTCAGTACATGCGCGGTTTCTTGAATCACGAGTGCGGGATCTGCAAGGGGAGCGAGTTCCACAAGCCACACGCCATCCGTATAGCGATCCAGCAGGCTCGCCGCCATCTGTAGGGCCAGGCGCGTCTTGCCGGTTCCGCCGCTGCCTGTGAGCGTCAGCAGGCGCGTTTGCGTCAGCAGGCGGGCCACGTCCTGCATTTCCTGTTCTCTGCCGATGAAGGAGGTAAGCTGCGAGGGCAGGTTGTGCCGCAGGGGGTTGAGGGAGCGCAGGGGAGGAAAGTTTTCACTCAGATCAGGATGCCGCAACTGCCACACCTGTTCGGGCTGCAAATCTTTGAGCTGGTGTTCGCCCATATCTTCGAGCGTGGTCTGTTCGGGCAGGGCCTGTTTGACAAGAGCGCGCGTGGTCTGCGAAAGCAGGGTTTGTCCGCCATGCGCCAGGGCCAGCAGGCGAGCCGTGCGGTTGAGAGGACGGCCAAAATAATCGTTATCGCGTCGCTGCGCCGCGCCGGTATGCAGCGCCATGCGGACGCGCAGGCGAAAGTCGCCGTTCGGCGCGTCTGCATTCTCGTGCACACTGCCGTCCTCTGCAATTTCTGCCGTGTCGCACGCTGTATCAGCAGGGGCGGGTTGTGCGGACGGGGGCGAGCCGAACGCGGAATGGCTAAGTTGCCGCAGCGTTTGCTGGGCCGCAAGGGCGGCGGCAATGGCATCTATGGCGAGGGGGAAGGCCGCGCAAAAAGCGTCGCCGCCCGTCTTGAACACATGCCCGTGATGACTTTCGATGGCTTGACGCAAACACTGGTCGTGTTGCGCGAGAGCCAGGCGCATTTGTGCGGGGTGTTCCTCCCACAAACGGGTACTGCCCTCGATGTCGGTGAAAAGAAATGTGATGGTCGGGTCTTGCAGGGACATAATGGAATGCCGGCGCACCTGGCAGGGCGAAAAGAGTATCATGGTTCGTGCCAGGATGTTTCACCCTCCACCCGCCGGTTTCCTGCCATTATGAGATTTTCTCTCTGCCTAAAAGTAAATGGAACATGACAAAGCCGCCTCGTCAAAAAGACTAGGCGGCTTCCATTTGGGAGCGGGGGCAGGACTTGAACCTGCATTCATCCCTCGGATGCTCTGTGCCGCTGAGTACAGTTAATTTATTTTCAATTTCCACGCCGAGGATTTTTGAAGCGTTTTTTCTTTGAAGGGGTATACTGCGGTTGTGACTTTGCAGTAGGTGAATGTACGTTTGATCTTAATGGTGTGATTTCCTGAACACCGGCAGATCGAGCAAAGCGGACGATACTCGACAGGATTTCAGGAAGAAATAGCTGCATCGAATCTGTGCCACGTCCTGGTAGCATGAATGCTTGACTGACTGTATATTTGAACAACGTTAATGTCTGACTAGCATCTCGATTGGGTATGAGGATTTCGACACAGAGCCTCAGTACACCCATACATTCCTTATACCTCCGAGGCACCTGATACCTCCACAAACTACGAATCAGAACGCTGAACATTAAAATCGCAGCGTCATCACTGCAATTAGGAGCTTTTAACACAGAGAACACATTTTTGATGGACGCAGTAACTTTGAAATCATGTGCCTGTAATAGGTTGAGCAGATAAGCAGTTGATATTGTGGGAACCATGTAGTTAGAAGTTATAAGCTTTTCAAGCAACCGATTATATTCCTGCCCAATAACTTGTTTCCTCTCTACCATCTCTTCTAAAACAACCTGAGTCCATGTACTTTTCACGTTCCATCTTTGTTCAGCAAACATACGGGCTAAAGCGTCATCGCAGTATAGTGAAATGTTCTTGTCTTTAGCCAATATGATAGACTCGATAATCGCCGAACCTAAAGCAGCAGTTAGTTGAGACAGTTCCTCTGTCTTCACATCCAACAATCCGGTTACCGATACGACTTTAGCTTTTGAACTGATAAACTCCGACGCTCTTGTAAGAAAGATGCGTTTACTTTCGATTTCGTCCTCGCCAACCTCCAGCATATATGGGTTTCCTTGTTGCGCGGTGATGACACTGTGAGGCTTTTCTTCCATAGAAGAAGAGAGAGCCTCCCGAACATCATCCGCAACTGCCTGAGCAACCCAAACATTATTGAAGGTGTTGACGATATTGTCTTCTATGTTCAAATGTATAATGGTGAACAAACTTGTCAGATCAATGACAACATCCATTATTCCTTGAGTAGCTTCTAATTCCTTTTGCGTCTGTATTAGTGATGGTGTTGAAGCATGCAGGGATAGATCTCCAGATATGATAATACCAGACCATAGGTTGTAAACGGATTTGCCAGTTATAGAGGCAATGTTATAAATACTTAATTGCCGATTGCGATAAAGCTCAAATATAGCGCTTATGTTTTGTTCTCGTTCAGCCAAGGTCGAAGTTAATTGTGATAGGTCATCCTCCGCGAATCGAAGCTTCTGCAACCCATCAGCATTAGGAAACCAAGTCTCGAAGTTCAGCATTGTCTCTTGAAATGCAAATACATATTTACTCTGAACATCCTCGACTTCGCATATGATGTTGCCAATAGTCCGTTCTTTGACAATTACCGTATCGCCCTGCTCCGAGCCGATAAGTCGCATAGCTAATGGATCATTTGCATGAAGTTCGCCCCTCTCATGATTAATTTGTTCGCCTTCTGCTTCTATGATGTAAGTATGTTTTAGACCATCTTGTACTACCTTGACGGCGCATCCAATGCCAACGGTCACGGGCATTAAGACTTCTGCATTCTCTTGTTTATTACGCAAAAGCAGGCTTGTATACATTGTATGTACGTCTGGATTATCAAACGCGAGTTTGCGCGCCTGATAACCGAAAACAATAGCATCAGGCAACCCAAGCAATGCTCGTAACCGGGCGACGTTGATAAGGGATTGAGAGTCCTTCTTTATATCGTTGAAGGTGATGAGCGCAACAGTATCCCTCGCCGCTTCTTTGTTACCCTGCTGATAATCCAAGTATGCACTATGGATGAGATGTTGAAAGGTCTTACGCGTGTCAACCTTTGCAAGCTCTTTATAGAGAGAACTTGCAGCAACCCAATCTCTAATTGATTCGCGTATTGAGGCTTCGATTTCAGTTATCGCGGGTATGACACCATTGGACACACGAACATTCTCAGCCAACCTGAGCGCTTCCCTGCGGTTGTCGGCTTTGTACAAGCTGAAGACATATTGCTCGGTAAGAGGATTAAACTGCTCTGTGTCAATAATCATTGCGAATTGTCTGGCAGCTTCGGCATACTCATCGATGTCAAAGAACACCTGTCCTAGTCGTAAACGAACAGCATACGATAACGTGGATGCGCTGCTTTCAACGGCGTTTGCCTGCTGGAGTGCTTCGGTTCGTCTTCCCTCGCGTGAACGTTGTTCTGCTATTAGCAGGGACACTTCTGATTTGGCAGGACTCTGCTCAAGAAGCAGGTCACACAGACGTTGCACACCTTCTATATCACCCAATTTGTGATAGGCGCGTAGAAGTATGCCGCTCATCTCAATTTGGCGGTACTCTTTAGATGTAACATTTAAATGTGGAAGGACTGCATCTATTGCACACTGAGACTGCTCATTTCCGAGATAGCATAAGGATTGGGGGATACATATCGAAGCCTTGGATGTTTCTTGTTTGACTGCTTCGTAGCACTTGATTGCATCCACAAAGTTGTTTTTGTGAAGTAGAACAAAAGCTTTGTTTATGTACGCGTCATCGCGTATTTCTTCGGGTGCTAATGGGGATTGGATAATGTTTTCACAATCAGCCAGAGATTCGTCACTACGATCTAAGAAGTCATATATTCCTGAGCGGCTTGCAAGAGCCATATAACGTAATTTAGGATTGTCGTAACCATCGACTAATGCAATTATATTACTAAGAGCATCAAGGGCTTCAATAGCTTGCGCTCGAAGTGCTGGGTCGGTTCGCCATTTAAGAGAGGGATTGTTGTTGATTAGCTGTTGCACCGGATGGGCGATAGCTTGTGCAAGCATGAAGTAAGCATACGGGTTTTGGTTGTCCAACGCTATAGAAGTACGGGCAAAACGTTCAGCTTCTATATGTCTTCCCGCAATCATGTAGGCTTGTGATAAAGCGATGGTACAGTACGAGTTAGCCAGTATCCAGCTATCTTCCCGTTCAAGACGTTCAATGTCTGTTAGACGATTGAGGCGAGAGTATGCTTGAATAAGTACCGATGTGCCATTGTCAACTCGGGAGTCTATAGCGCGAGCGTTTTCAGCAAATTCAATCGCTTTTGTGTAATCGTCACGCAGTAGAGCTAACATTGCCATATTACCGATGGCTTTGGCGTTTTGTGGCTGGAACTGCAACGCTCTCGCGATCTCAATTTCTGCCAGTTCAAACTCGTCGAGTTCTAATGCACAAGCACCAAGGTTCGAGGCGATGCGAAAGGAAGACGCATCAGACAAAGTACCGCAAGTGCTTTGAAGTTGCAGAAGCATAATCCGAGCAGTAGCAGGCTTCCCCTTCTTTATTAAATCGCGTGCATCATCTATCTGTTTATTGAGAACATCGTGAAAACCGCCGTTGCTCATTTGAACAGGCATGTCGGAGATATGAAGGCTCCCGCCGCGTTGTCTAACAAATACCTCCAAGATGTCTGGAAGTTCGTTACGCATCACATCTCGAACAGTTGCTGCGATTGTTTGATTAGGCCGTAGTACCTCTTGGAAACTCTGGCGTAGTTGCTCAACTACGCTTTGAACAAGTTGACTAGGAGTAAACTGCCCAGCGGCTGAAACGAGGTCAATGTTGTTCGACGCTTCGGGTTTGCTCAACCGCCCCCATCGTTTGATGACGATGAGGGCAGTTCTCCTTTCCATACTACAGAATATTGGCCTTCGTAGTCGAGGGCTGACGGGAAGACACTAGGATCAAGTGTCCACACGCGTCTAGGGGTAGTCTCATAGCGAATTGGATGAATTATAACCTGACGCTGTTCAAAGTTAGCTTTAGCAAATAGAACACGATTAGGCCATCTGCTTCCTTGATAAGCAGCTCCACAAACAATGTGTAGCGCACTTCCCATTACGCCAGCAGTGCTTTGTACATCTGTTTCATGTAGATGTCCACGCAAGATTAGATCGAAATTGTCGTTTAAAGTTGATGTGATAACACTCCGTTCCGCGTCATGAAGCCAATCAAGCGGATGGTGTACAAGAACGATACGAATGTCTGCCATAGAATCACGCACTGCCGCGACTATTGGGTCTAAACATCGAGTGCCGATCCACAGTTTAGCGTGGTCATCGTCTCCCTGAGAGAACAGTGCAGAGTTTATGAGAGACACTGCGATACGCAGGCCGTTCACTTCAATTATGCTAAGAGGTTCGCATGATGTATGAGGAGCGAGGCTACGGATGCCCGCAAAGTATTTGCTGTGCCAAGTCCGAAAGGCTTGTAGTTTATTGATATATTGATCAACTTGCGAAGGTTTACCGAAAAACGAAATGGACTTCTGATCATCGGCTAGGGTTCGAAGGAGCATTTCGCCTTGATCACGGTCTACATCATGGTTGCCTGGAATGACAAAAAGGCGTGATTTGTTTAAGCCTGTTGCAGCCAGCAATTCGTCGAAGAAAGCCGATGCCTGCTGATACTGAGTTGACTTGCCTGAATGAGCAATATCGCCCGTGACGAAAATAGCCTCTGGTGATTGTCTACCACTTTCCTTATACTCTTGAACCTTGCTTACAAGAGCCGACAAAACTACCATACTATCGTACCCATCCCCATCTTTTATGTGGAAATCGGATATATGGAGCCAGTTGAATTGCCGCATTGATTCACCTATCAAGTGCTATAAATGGACTGCTCAACTTAGTAATTTTATAGCATTTGCATTATTCAAAGTATCGAAATTTGTCTGTCTTATCTTCTCTGAAACTAGATTAAAATCCTTCATAAACGAAAATATTTATTGATGTATCGGGTACTAAGCGTCGTAATCTCCTCGGAGAGTTACCTAAAACGAAAAGTCGTCTAGTCAAGAAGACTAGACGACTTTCATTTTGGGAGCGGGGGCAGGACTTGAACCTGCGACCTTTGGGTTATGAGCCCAACGAGCTACCGGACTGCTCCACCCCGCATCAACAGGATTAGTATGCCACAGGTCAGTCGGTTTGTCAAGATGGTTGTCAAGGCGATTGTAAAGGGATTGTCAAGATGAGGTGCGCGGACTTGAAAAGACTAGGTTATGCCGGGCGTCGGGCGGCGTTCAGCGCTGGAAGGCCTGCCAGTTGCTGGGACTTGCGGCCTGCGCTTCGGCGGCGAGGCGGTAGCGCTCCACGCCGCCCGGAGGGTTGGGCAGATAGAAGCGGACGTGCCGAAAGCCGTAGGAATACGCGTAGGGAGTGACAATTTGCGTAAGAATATCGGTTACGATGGTGGAGTCGTTGCGGGCGGTGTAGAGGACGAGCAAGGAACGGTCTTCCTGCGAGGGTCTGCCGTCCGTGACCAGACCGGCGCATTTATCGCGCAGGTAGTTGTAGAAGGGTGCGCGCTGCGCCTCGTACTCTTCCATTGCCTTTTGCTCGGGAGAGACAAGCGGGGCGATGCTAGGCAGGGCCGCGCTGCCGTTGCCGGGTACGCCCGTGGCGGTAATGGGGGGCAGGGTATTAGCGGAGGCAACCGGGGAGGCAGCATTTACAGGAACTGAGGACGGCGCGGAACCGGGAAGGGCAGGGGATGCGGGCGACAGCAGGCGGGGCGCGACCAGCCACAGAATGAGCAGGCACGTACAGCCGGCAATTATGATTACAAGCAAGGCTCGGCCCATCGGAAACCTCCAGAGCATCAACTCCAAAAGGCAAAAGGCGGCAAGTATAACCCGGCGTTCAACCCACTGCGTTCGGTGCGAAAACTTGTGTTTGACGGCTCTGTTTGAACGGCGCGTTCCTAAACTGCCGGCAGCGCGTCCTCGCCCTCGATCCAGAACGCGCCGTCCGGACTGACCTCGCGCTTCCAGATGGGAACGTCCTCTTTGAGCGTGTCTATGCACCAGCGGCAGGCTTCGAACGCCTGGGCGCGGTGTGGCGAACCGACCGCGACGATCACGCTCGCCTCGCCCAATTCGACCCGACCCAGCCGATGCTGTATCACGACCTCGCAGGGCCAGCGGGTTTCGGCCTCGTCCGCGATGCGCTGCAATTGCTTTGTGGCGAGCGGAACAAAAGCGTTGTAGTCTATATACGCCACTTCGCGTCCGCGCGCCTGTCGTCTCACCTGCCCAATGAACGTACATATCCCGCCGTTCGCCGCGTCCGACACCTGCGCCTCGACAGCGGCGGCGTCAATAGGCGTATGAACAATGATCGCCTGCGCCAAAATTCTTTATCCTCCACTCATTGGGGGCAGCACGGCCACGGTATCGTTGTCTGTGAGGACGTGAGTAAGCGGCGCGTACTCGTCGCCGACAGCGAAGCGACAGTGCGCGGCGAGTCCGGCCAGGCGCGTGTCGCAAGCGGCCAGATGTGCGGTCAGGTCGCGGAGTGTCGCGCCATCGTGGACTTCTACGTCCAGCGACTGCGGAATGAGGTCGCTGTAATGCCCGAAGAATTGAACGGATACCTTCATGCGCTCGCCTCCTCGTCTGCTGCCGCGATAGTGGATGGGGAAAAATCGTAAGTGGGAACCGTGCCGTCGGGATTGCGGCCCGCCTGCGCCATCTGTCTCAACCGCCCGATGTTGACCCTGTGCATGGCGTCCGAGTCGGGCGTTTCTACGAGCATGGGAATGTGAGCAAGGCGCGGGTCGGTGGCGAGCAGGGCGAAACCTACACTTCCTATTTGTCCTTCGCCGATGTGCGCGTGACGATCTACGCGGCAGCCCAATGGCTTCTGGCAGTCGTTGGCGTGAATCACCTTCAAGTTGTTCAGTCCTACGATGCGGTCGAAACTGGCAAACGTGTGGCTGTATGCGTCCATATCGCGCAGGTCGTAGCCTGCCGCGAAGATGTGGCAGGTATCCAGGCACACGCCCAGGCGCGGGGTTGGCCCAACCTCGCGCAGTATCCGCTCCAGCTGTTCAAAACGCCAGCCCAGGCCCGTACCCTGTCCCGCCGTAGTTTCCAGCGCGACTCCGACCGTGTATCCCTCCCGGTCAGTATCTTCCAAGACCTGTTTCAGACTGGCAACTAATCGGGACATAGCCTCGTCCTCGCCCTGATCCAGATGCGCTCCCATGTGCGTAACGACCCACGGAATGCCAAGTTGCTGCGCCCGATCCAGTTCTTCGCGAAACGCGATTTGTGACTTTTCCAGCACAGCCGGCGCGGGCGCAGCCAGATTGATAAGGTAGCTGTCGTGGGCCACGGTATTGACGATGCCGGTACTCGCCTGCGCGTCCCGGAAGTTCTTTATAATTTCAACGGACAGGGGCGCGTGTGTCCATTGCTTGGGATTGGCCGTAAACAACTGCACCACGTCACAGCCGATGCCGCTGCCGCCGAGCAGACTTTTGTGCAGTCCGCCCGCCGTGGGCATGTGCGCGCCAAGCATCCGGCCCGATGTCGTAACGGTTGCAGCGTACAGCGGCGCGGGCGCATTTTCACTACTCATCGCATTTTCGTGAGAGAGCGAGGGAGTAGCAGCGCTACGCGAGGCGATTGTATCGGTTGTTAGTTCCATTGTATAGTCATTGTATAGTCATCATGTAGTCATGCGTAAAGTTTGGCGGCGGGAAGAAAGCGTTTTGCCGCAGATGAGCGTTTAGCTGCTGCGTTCTTCGTAGAGACCGGATTCCAGCGCGTCGTGGATGCCTTCCTCAGAAATGAGCATGGTTTCGATTTCGTCTAACCCGTGCATTGCCGCTGCGCGGCAGGCGACGCCCGACGCCCCGGCGTTGTCGGGGTCGGGCAGGCCAACCACAAGGGTGTCGCCGCGCTTCGCGATGGCAATGACGTTGTAGGCCAGAGCGTCGTGTTCCGGGATGAGAATGGCGGCGGCAGGATCTATGAGGTAGCCTTCGGCCCACGCCAGACCGCGTCCGAGTATCTGCCGCTCGCCTTCCAGCAGGGCCACGCACAGCGCCATCTCCGCGACGGGCGAAGTTTTGTACGCAAGGCCCAGATGCCAGGCAATGGTTTCAGAGCGATAGCGTTCCCAGAAGGCCACATCGCCCCAGGCAAGCGCGTCGCGCAGATTGTCCACGCGATCCGCCAATTTGACCAGACGCACCCATGCGGGCGCGTCCGCCAGAGCCGCAAAGTAGCGCGTCTGTCGCGCGATTTTGGCTGCCCCAAGATTTACTGTCTCACCGGACGCTTCCTCGAACGACGCGGGATGTTTTGTCAGGGTCTCGACGCCGTGAAGAATGTCGCCGCCCAACTCGCGGCGGATTTCGCGGGCATACGCGGGCTTCTCATTTGGCGGGCAGTCCTCCAGCACGTCATGCAGCAGGGCCACGGCCAGCGTCCTGAGATCGCAATGCCCCCATTCGTCCGCCAGTATGCGCGCGACCCGCAGGGGGTGCGCGAAATAGGGTACGTCCGGCGTACCCGACCGCGACTTGCGCCACTGTCCCGCGTGCGCGCGGCGGGCTATGTCGTATGCCTTGCCAAGCGCGGGCTGATCCTCAATAGGAAGCTGACCACGCAGCGTCTCGAAGACCGCAGCCAGGGTGTCGTTATTTATTCCGGCCTCGTTCGCCGGGGAATGGTTCGTCATGGCCCTGCAATTCTGATCGCGATAGAGGAAGTGGTAGGGGTTCAGGCGACGGCAGTATGTTTCAGAGGACAGTCGCCCCAGCCGTTATTCTTTAACCTATACGTTTGAACAGCTCTCGTTTACGCATTCTCTACGCATCATCGCGGAACGCTTCCGGCACGGAGTTCTTGGGAACGGCGAGGGTGTGAACAAGCGAGGCCAGCATTTGTTCTTTGTAAACGCTGTTGAGCGCGAGCGCGGCCTGCGTCTGCGCGTACCCGAACGGGATGCCGATGTCGTGCCGGTCGCCAATCGCCTCAAACGCCAGATACCTGCCCCCGGTCGCTCGCAGCCGCTCCTGCGCGCTGGTAAACTGGAACTCGCCTTTTTCCCTTAGATCGTTGTCCATCGCATATTGCAGGCAGTCAAAGATTTGCGGCGTCATGATGTGCATGCCAAAGAAGCACAGGTAATTGCCAAAGACAAGACCCTCCTGCTTCAAATGCCGCTCGGCGTACTCCGGGGTCGGTTTCTCGAAGATCGTCTCGACTTCGTAGACCGCCTGCCGCTCGTCCACATTGACCCGCGAGCCGCAGACCGTGCCGAACAGATGCAGCAGTTCGGTCGGCGTCTGCTGTACGGCAGAAACGCTGCACTGGTAACGCTCATACACGTCGAGTATCTGCCGCGCGCACCGGGTTTTTTCGCCGGTCGTAAAGATGTGGTCGCCCAGCATCACGAGAAACGCCTCGTTGCCCACCCATTCGCGCGCCTGATATACGGCGTGGCCGTAGCCGTCGGGCGTGTGCTGCACCACAAAGGTCAGCCGAGCGGCCAACTGCTGAATACGCGCCGATTGCAAAAGCGCCCAATCCTTGCCTTTGAACAGTCGCAGTTCATCCGCCGAAAGAGGCGCGAAGTGCTGCTCGATTTGCGCCCGGTTATGCGGGTTGACGACAAGGCACACCTCTTCGATGCCGCTTTCCAGCGCCTCCTCGATGATGATCTGAATGGCGGGTTTGCAGATGCCGTCCCTGTCCATGACGGGCAGCATCTCTTTTTGTATCGTGGTCGTAGCCGGGTACATCCGCGTCCCGCGTCCCGCCGCCGTGATGACCGCTTTGCGTACTTTGTCCATAAGTGTCTTATCCTCGCATGATCTGTCTTGCGCCGAACATGATTGCGCCGGGACTGCTGCCCACGAACACGCGCGGCGTGATGCCCCGCTGCGCCTGGTACGCGCCGCACACTTCCACGAGGGCCGCCTGCGCGTCGGGCGTGTCGGCGCACAGGACGGCGACCGTGCCGCCCGCGCCGCCGCCGGTGATTCTGGCCCCGTATAATCCGCGCGCTTCGCCCCGCTCGCGCACAAGGGACACCAGCAGATCGGTTTCCGGCGACCCCAGATTCAGGCGTTCGCCATACGAGGCGTGAGCGGCATACATCATCTGCCCCGCTTCGCGTAATGGCTGCGTGTCTCCCGTGTCCACGGCTGCATAGGGCGTTGCTTCGGCGTTTTGATCTTCTGTCCCCTGTCTGCTGTTTTCTGCTGCCTCGTTCGCGCTTTCTTCGGCGCGCAGGCCGGCAATGTGCATCAGGGCGACAAAGGATGTGGCGCGTTCGTTTTCAAGGATGGGATGCTCGGCGCAGGCGCGGGGATGATACGATTCATCAGGGTCTACGCGTGTCACCGTGTCCGGCAGACGCCCATACAGATGATTGTACTCCGCGCCCGTGATGGTTTCGGGAATGGCTTCGCGGTACTGTGCAAACTCACCGGGTTTCATTTTGCACAGATAGTTCTCCAGCAGCTTGCCGCCGCTCTCCAACTGGATTACTTTGAGGCCCATGAACGCGCCGACGCGGGCCTGCGTGTAGTGCGAGCCGCCGACCGAATGCTTGACACGACTGTCTATGCCCACGAAGCGCCAGCCGGGCGGGACGCTCACGTTGCCCAGCAGATCGTGCGGCTGACAGCGCATCACGAGCAGGGCATTCGCGCGTCCCAGCGCGGATGTCACCTGATCCATGATGCCGCAGGGCGCGCCCACGACGCTGTTTTCCACGCGCTGACACCAGGCCGCAAGGGTCAGGTCGCTCGGCTCGATGCCCGCCGCGTGGCTCAAAGCGTGCATGGTCGCCACTTCCAGAGCGGCGGAACTGCTCACGCCCGCGCCCAGCGGCACATCGCTTTGCACCAGGATGTTCGCGCCGGCTTCGCCCAACTGCCCCTCGCGCCGCGCCAGGGTGGGCGCTTTGCCATACGCGGCCAGCATCACATAAAAGCAGCCGATCACATACGCGGCCCAGCGTGTCTGCGGATCGTGGTTCAGCCTGGCGCGCACCTCGTGGACGGGCAGCAATCCGCCGTCCGCATCAAACAGGTCATCAAGCGGGAAATCTACGCTTGCGGTCAGGCCGTCGTTTTCCACGCCCACGCTGCGCACGCGTATCAGTCGGTCGCTGCGCCACTGTATCGCCGCGCGACATGCCTGCGCGATGGGCATTTCCAAAACGACGCTGCCCGAATAATCCGCCACGCCGCCCATTACGTCCAGGCGTCCGGGGGCGCGCGCGCCGGCAATGGGGCCGTCGCCGTCGAAAAACGTCTGGTACTCGGTCTGCACCAGGGTCTCAAAACGCAGCCATTCCGCCTCGCTGTCTGCGCGGGGCGCAAACAGGCCGTTCAGGTCGTCAGCGGCTGCGTCCCCTGCCTGATGATTGTGCGTATGATTATGCGTATGCTTGTCCGTCACGTTCTGCGTTCCGGCGTCGTGTGGATATTGATCGTGCAGGTTCTGATTATCCAGCCGACTTTCCTGCCGATTTTCCTGCCGCGCCTCTAGGCTCTGCGCGTCGCGCTTATCTTGGCCCTCATGGGAGGGGTTGTCACTGTTGATTTCACTCATGGCCGTTCCTTGCATGGCCGCCTCGGTTCGCGGACGCAGACGCGCGGAGCGCGTGTAACAAACATTTTTATGTGATGTAAACGTCACTCTGTCAGCAGCTAAAATAAAAGCCGAACGATATGAAAAAACTGGTCTTGCACGTATGTAGGCGGGCAAAAGCCACCGGTGCAGGAGTGCTGCGCCATGCAGCGCAAACAATGCTGCGTTATGATAGCCCGAAACCGGCCTGCTGTCAATCGGCGGCAGGAAAAAGACTTCGCCGGGTACAATGAAAGAGGACGAATAAAGGCAGCCAATGGAAACAAATCAATGGTGCGCTGCCTGCCTGTTCTGCAAATGCGCCCGGGTTCCGGCACGAAACTGAAATTTTGTATGAAAACATATTGTTTGCCTGCGCTTTGCAGGACGCGCGCTCCTTCCTGCCTGACGCGCCTGCTGATAGTGTCAACTCTGGCGGCGGGGATCATACGCCCCGCTTCGGCCACGCTGCGGGTACGCAATGATGTCCGTCACGCCGAGCAATGGTTTCGTCTGTATGACGATCTGCCGCGCGCCTGGAAGACACGCCGCGCCGTTCTGTTGAGGGAGATGTCCGAGCGCGACATAGCGCGCCTGGCGGGGCAGCTTGGCGCGGACGAGGGCGACCGTAACGGCGACAGCGTAATAGATGGCTGTTACCAGAATGCCGGTTACGATGACAACGCGCCCCCCCTGATTACCGTCTGCGACACCCTGCGCGGCGAGCAGGCGGGCCTTGTCTTCGCGCACGAGTACGGGCATTTCGTGTGGAACGAACTGCTTAGCGACGAGCAGCGCGCCCGCTACACGCGGCTGTGGCGTAGTCAGAAACGCGCGCATCATCTCATAACGGAGTACGCCCGCGACTCGGACGAGGAAGGCTTCGCCGAGGCGTTCGCGTATTATGCGCGTCATGCGTCTCAACTGACGCGCAAAGACCCGGCCTCGGCGCAGTTTTTGCGTGACCTGTCCGCCCTGCGCCTTAGCGACGACAGGGACGGCGACAACACGCCCGATAGTGACGGCAAACACCCGAAAACATCAGACGGCTAAGTTTAGCGCATGAAACGACAAGGTGGAGGCCGGTCACCAACAACATGGCAAAATCATGAAAATTTTGCCGGAGACTTCGTAGGGAAGCATAAAGAAGGGGATGACCATGTTCGATTCTGGGGCGCGGCGGCGCGGCGCACAACGAAACGGAAGCCTGTCACCAGGGGCGTTCCTGCTGGCGGCAGGGCTTGCCGTATGCGGCGGAGGACAGGCGCGGGCGACCACGGCGATGGCGCAGCGCGAGGGCCGCGCCTGTCAGTATTGTCACGTCAGCGGCAGTCCCGGAACCATAGACATAGCGACAGGCGCGCGGCAGACTAACAACCTGAACAAGCGCGGCCTGTACTACGGGCAGCATAGTTACTCGTTCGAGGGGTATGTCGAGACTGCCCCATCCGTCAGCGCCACGCCAAACCTGCTGCGCTTTATTTCGCGTGACATTCTGCCCGACAGCGCGCGCCGCATGGCCGTAGCCGATGTCACGGGCGACCGGACGCCGCGCCTGATTACCCTGAACTCCAAACCCGACACCTCCGACAGCAGCATCCTGACCGTGAAAAAGTGGGACGGCAAAGCGTTCGTCACAGAATTTCGTGCCGACGCGCTCGGCGCGCCCGACAAAATGGCGGTGGGCCGCTTCACCCCGGATGGCAAAATGGTGATTGTCACAGCGCGGGCCGTGTGGTTCTGGAACGGCAAAACGTATGCCAGCAAAGCGGCTCCCCAAACAATGAACCTCGTCGGCACGCTGCGCCTTCCGACCGACAGCACGGACAATGTTCTGGCGACGGACGCCGGGGGCGAGTTGTGGGAATACAGTGTAAATGTCGGATCGGGAAGCGAGGTATTATCGAACGGGCGGCGTCTCAGTCAACTGACCGGCGGCGGCGTGGCGCGGCTGGAAATGCGCGGGTCGCCGGAGTTTTTCAGCAAAATGCAGATGCCGCCCGCACTCACGCAGGGAGGCATTTTCGGCCTGGTTGCGGGCGGCAAGGGCGTTCCCCAGGTGCTGTACCATGTGGACCCGGATCAGGTCACGGACGCGATAAACGTAGCCAGCAGCGCCAGAGCGCAGGCCGCGCCCAAAATTCTGGGCTGGAAGGTGAGCGTGGACAACCTGCGCCAGCCGAGCCTGTCCAACAGTTCGTTCACGCCCCGACTATCAGGCGAAATCTACGATGTGGCGACGGAAAACCCGCGTCCTAACGGCATACCTGGCCTGCTCATCCTGACAAGCGGCACACCCGACGGCAAAGGCCGCAGCCTCTACTTCTTCGCCCTGGACAATCCCGCCGCCGCCAATGCGGTTCCCGCCGCGAGATAAACATCAAGCGCGTTGCTTGATGACAGCATATTACAGCCGCACAATCCAATATGATTGTGCGGCTGTTTTGCTGCCGCGTGTGAGGAGAGACAACAGGGTCTGGAAATGTCAGGCGATCAGCTCGTGGATGGGCGTTCCCTTTTCCGTGATGGAGATGGGACGGCCTACGGGCGTCATGAACGACTTGGCAGGGTTCATCCCAAGGAGGGTGGCGACGGTCGCGAAAAAATCGTTGACCGCAACCGGCCTGTCTACGACCTTCACGCCGTCGGTATCGGTCGCGCCGTAAGCCTGTCCGCCCCTGCACCCGCCGCCCGCCATCACCGCGCTCCATGCGCCGGGGAAATGATCGCGGCCTTCATTCGGGTTGATTTTAGGGGTACGCCCGAACTCGCCCATCCAGATGATAAGCGTGTCGTCCAGCAGGTCGCGTTCCTTTAGATCGCGGATCAGAGCGGCCATCGCGCCGTCATACGTGGTCATCTGCTTTTGAACGCGGGTGAAGTTGTCCGTGTGCGTGTCCCAGCCGTCCAAGACGACCTCGACGAAGCGTACACCCGACTCGACCAGCCGCCGCGCCATCAAACATCCCTTGCCGAAGTTGCTGTCGCCATACGCGGCCCGAACCGCTTGTGGCTCCTCACCGATCTCGAACGCTTTGAGTTTGGGCGATTTCATCAGGCGCACGGCCTTGCCATATACGGCCTGCCGCCCCTTTACCTTGATGTCGCCCGTCTGTCCGGCGAAATCATTTTCCAGCATGTTCAGCGCGGTTTGTCTGGTGTCGAAGCGGTGTTCGTCCACATTGGACGCGTAGCCGATATTCTGAAGCGGCTGCGCGAAGTTTTGCACCACAAGCGGCCCGTACTGTACGCCCAGAAAGCCCGCGCTCATGCTCGGCCCCGATATGCTGACGAAGTTGGGCAGGTCGCTGTTAGGACTGCCGAGTTCTTCGCTGACCCACGAACCGAATGTAGGATGCGTCACGGTCGGATTGGGCGTGTAGCCGGTGTGCATGAGATACTGCGCCCGCTGATGGTTGCCTTCTTTGGTTGTCATGCTGCGGACGATTGCCAGATGGTCGGCCACGTCCGCGATCTGCGGCATGTGTTCGCAGATCTCCACGCCGCTCGCCCGCGTTTTGATGCTCTTGAACGGCCCGCCTGTTGAGGCTCCCGGCTTGGGGTCCCAGGTGTCCAGATGGCTCGGCCCGCCGTTCATCCACAGCAGTATGCAGTTCTTGGGTTTCGCGCCGCCTTTGGCCGCTTTGCCGGTCGCCTGCGCCATAGCGATGCGGGGATCGAGAAACTGCGCGAACAGCATACTCAGCAGACCGCCCATGCCCAGCTTCACGAACCCGCGCCGGTCTGAACCGCCGCTCCACATATCCACGGGGCCGGGACAGCTTCCGCCGTTCGCCTCCCTGACCCGTGTTTCTTCCCGCTCTTCCAGTTCATGGTTTAGTTCGTCCAGTTCGGTGTGGCGCATGGTGGTTCTCCCCTAATGATTGAACAAAAATTCGCTGGAATTGAGCAGCGCCCAGAACAGGTCTTCGTAAGCCTGGGTTTCGGGCGTCTGGCTGAGTTTGGCCGCTTGGGGCGCAAGTCGCGCGAGCGGGTCGTAGCCGTTGTTGCCTCTTTTGGGACGCGCGGCCTGCGCCAATGCCTTACGGTCATTCGCGTTGCTCATGGCGGCATCATTGCCCATTTGTGACGCGGTTTGCGCGCCGTTGTTCCTATCGCCCTGCGTGTTGGCGGGATTATTGCCCGCATTATTGGCAAGACGATTGCGGCGATTTGCGCGGATGGCGAGCGCGTTCCTGCCGTTGATGATGGCCTGCGGCGTCTGCGATTGGGCCGGGACGGGAACGGCGGCATCGGCCGCGCTCGACATATAACGGGGCGCGTTGACAAACTCCGTCCAGCGCGCGAGTTCCCCGCCGGTGGGCATTCGAGACAGGGTTCGCAGGTACAGGCTGGTGATCTTAGCCTTGTCGTCGGGCAGGGTCAGGATGTCGGCAAGGGCCGTGCCGGGGATGGGCGTTGCCCCACGATTGACGAGATTGCCGTTGAGCAGCATCAGGGCCTGCGGGATCGTGCCTTCAAAATCCTTTTGCTCGAACTCCTCATCCACGTCAAATAGGAACGAAAACTGCTTGTTCATCTGAAACTTGATCTGATCCATGCGCCCGCCCGCGATCCGCTCCAGAACCGGCCCCATGTTGGTAGCCGTGACAAGGCTGTCCGCCAGTTCCTCCGGCCCCATCGGTTTCAGCCGAAAACGCGCCCAGAGCTTGTTGTCCGAGTCAGCTTTTTTGGCGGGGGCGGCGGACAGTTGGTAGACCTGTGTAGCGCATATCTCCTTGATGAGGTACTTCAGGTCGTAGCCATGCGCGACAAAATCCTGCGACATAGCCTCCAGCAGTTCGGGCATAATCACGGCATTGGAGGGGCGAATGTCGTCTATCGGCTCGACAAAGCCGCGTCCCAGGAAGTGGTTCCACATGCGGTTGACGATGGCTTTGGCAAACCAGGGATTGCGGGGCGCAGTCATCCAGTCGGCGAGGGCGGCGCGGCGGTTGGCCGCGCCCGCCATATCGGTTCCGTCCAGGGCGGCGGGCGTGGCGCTGACATAATCCAGGACGTTGTCCGGCTTCTTGGCTTTGGGATTGCGGCGCGGGACAGGGCGCGGCAGCTCCACAAGGTCTACCTGCCGGATCATGCCTTTTAGTTGCTCCTGCGTCAGTGTGGGGTCAACCGGGCGGGGGCGCGTGTTGATGAAGCAGGCCGTAAAACGCCGAAAATCTTCTTGCTTCCACTTTTCCGTTTTGTGGTCGTGGCACTGCGCGCACTGTATCTGTACGCCAAGAAACAGTTTCGAGGCCGTGCCGGACAGGTCCTGCGGGTTGCCCTGATACTTCAAAATCCAGTTGGTCGCGCCATTGACGGCGGCGGGCAGGACGGCGGTTCGGACGGTCGCGCCATTTGCTGCCATCATGCCATCCGGGGCCATCATCGCGTCGCCGCTCTTGGCCGCAGAGGAGCTTGCTGCTTGCGTGTTCGCCACGCCGGGCAGGACGGTTTTGCCGTTCTGCATTCGCATTGCGGGCGTTTTAACGTCTGTGGCGATTGCGCCTGCGGCTTTGGCGTAGCTGCCGCCCTCGCTGTTGACGCCTGTGGCCGAGATCAGATCGTACACAAATTTGTTCCAGGGCGCGTTCTGCGCGAACTCGCCGTGCAGCCAGCCGCGAAAGGCCGACTGATCCACGACCTGCGCGTTGGTGGGGCGTCCGCGTCCCATCAGCACGGCGTTCCAATACGCCGTCCAGTTGTCGGCATAGCGGGGGCTGGCGAGCAGGGCGTCCACGGCCCGCGCGCGCTTGTTGGGCGTGGTGTCGGCAAGAAACGCGGTCACGGCTTCCTGCGGCGGAATCGTGCCGACGATGTCCAGATAGATGCGGCGCAGATACCGGGCATCGTCCACGGCGGGGGACGGGGCCACGCCCTCCTTGTTCCACTCCGCCCGTATGAGATGGTCTATCTGAGTGGGCGACAGGGCCGGCCTGTCCTGCGCGCGTAGGCTCCGGGACGCGCACAACCCCCAGGCGGCCATGCCAAGTATTGCATACTTCATTCTGCTCACCGTCGCGCCTTGAAGCCCCATACCAAGTTCTCCCCGTAAAAAGCAGTCCTGCCGATGCCAACGGACTGCGTTTGTTCAGTGCCTGCCCATACGGACGCAAAACAAGCTGCAATGTTCATTGCAGTGTTGAACGCCAATCGTTACATACTACCTGCTATTTTGCCCGATCCGATGCTTGACAAGAGGGACAGGCAAATACTATAATGGTGTAAAGCACTTTGAACAGCAAAGCGGGTTTTGAAAATGCAGGTATGGCCGCAAAAGGATACGAGCGAATGCCGATGCTGGAAGAATGGAAAGACCCGGAACCGGGGCGCGAACTGCCCTATCGCGAGCCGGACTTACGCGAGGCCGAAGAGAACCTGCGCGTGATCCGCGAACTGATGGAACGCTCGACGAAATACTCGACGTTTTCCGGGCTGTCGGGCATTCTGGCGGGGGCGTACAGCATCGTGGGCTGCATCATCACGAGCCTGCTGCCCTCTCCCGCCGCGAATATCGCCGCGTTCCGCACTCCTTTTCTGCTCACATGGTCCGTGGTAATCGTGTGCGCCATCCTTACCGACGCCCTGCTGATGAAGCGGCGCGCGGCGCGCGTGGGCAAGCGCATCGTGTCGCGGCTGGGCAAGCAGATGATTTACGCGGCGGGACCGGGGCTTGGCACGGGTGCATTGCTGACCGTCTGGCTGGTGCAGCGGGATCTGCTGACGAGCGTGTATCCCGTGTGGATGCTGTGTTATGGCATCGCGGTCTGCGCCGTCGGTCAGTTTTCGCAGCGCGAGGTGAAGTGGCTCGGCGTGGGGTTTCTGCTGACGGGCGCGTTGTGCCTGCAGGCTCCCGGCCTGGGTCTGCCCCTGATGGCGCTCGCCTTCGGCGGCTTTCACATCGCGTATGCGCTTGTCATGTCGCGCAAGGACGGCTGGTAGCCCGTGGGAGGCCCGGACATGACCGACAGCATCCCGTCGCCGCCCAACACGGCCCACGCCGCCGCGCTTGAAGCTATTGATACACTCGACGACACGCTCAACCAGAAGGCGCGCATGAAGATCATGACCACGCTGCTGGCGCTGGGCGAGGCCGACTTCAAGCTGCTCAAGGAAGAACTGGCGCTTTCCGACGGCAACCTCAGCACACACCTGGCCCTGCTGGAAGAGCGCGGCTACGTGATAGGGCGCAAGGAGTTTGTGCGCCGCAAGCCGCACTCGTCCTATAAGCCCACGGACGCGGGCCGTGACGCCTTTCACCGCTACATTGACGCCCTGATGCGGATCGTGCGCGCGGCGGGAACCGTAGATGCGAACAGCGAAACCCTGCCTGCTATGCCGCCGTCTGAGGACGCGCCCGCCCGCCGTTGATTCCCTTTATGATCCAAGCCGATTTACGATACATTCCCAACCGTCTGCCCTCCCGGAACAGCAAAGGAAGCATCGGATGCACTCACGCCACACGCCGTTTAACAACCGCCAACATGCCGCGCTTTGCGCTTACGCGCGGTCTCGCGTCACCCCTTGCCTGCGCGACCCGGCGGCATGGTTTGGACTATCCTTTGCCCTGCGCCAATCCGCCGCAAGCGGCGTTTTCGATGTCCTGAAACAAGCAAAACCGACCCGTCGCACACGCCGCTCCGCCTCCCGTCCACCGTCCAAGCCCTCTGCCCCCGACATCGAAACGCGTTTGTTCGCCCTGTTTGCGGAGTAACTCGTTCGCAGCGTGGAAATGGATTTGTGTTTGACAGGAGGCAGGGCATTTGATATAATGGAAATGTGGCTGTTGCAGGACAAAGCCGTATGTGTGAGACGGGGCGCACAGGGGATTGCTATGAACAGCAAGCGTTTTCAGACACGAACGTACTGGCGTTTACGCATCGCCGGGCATGGGCTGGCGTATCTTAGCCGCCCGGACACACTACGACATAAAATGTTCTTTCTGACTCTTGCCTTCTTTGATCCCGGCGGCGCGATGTACTACCGTTGGTGGGAACAGCGTGATTCGTCCGTCGAACCAATGACGCTGCTGCGCCCTGATGAGAACTATAAAGGCACGGACGAGAGAGCGCCACAGGTAAGCGAGCCGCTCACGATATGGCGCGACAGCGTGTGCATGGGGGACGACGCGGACGCCCCACATGAACTGAAACTGCCGACAAACGAACTGGAGTCGATCCGCAGCGTACTGAAACGCCTGCTTGATTCGGGCTATCTGGCGCAGATCGGGGGCGGCAAAGCGACATGGATCTTTCAGGCGAACTCTCGCCCGCTGGCCGTGGTCGCGCAGCAATGGCCTCATCCCCGGTTCGTGGTTTCGCCCTATCAGCGCGCCGCCGCTTTTCGGCTTGGCGCGGCGCCAAACTTCGATTTTCTGTACTGGTGTCAGGCAGACCCCGAAACCGTATGGGAGTGCCTGCGCGCCGGAAAACCCCTACCCGACAGATACAGCGGTTCACCGGCGGCGTAGCCCGAACTCGCCTCTGCTTTGGAGATGATTTCGGGCTTGTCGTGTTTTTGTAGATGGCGTGTTTAGAGGGCGGCGCGTCGGGCGCGGCGGCGCAGGGACGCTCCGACAAAGCCGAAGCCTGCGATCAGGGCCAGACTGCCGGGTTCGGGAACGGCGGTGATGGGCGAGCCGCCAGGTAGCGCGGTTCCGAAGACGCGCAGATTGTCCAGGCGGTTGTTGCCGGAACTGGAAGTCGCGGTTCCGCCATTGAAAACGATGCGAAAGGCGGCGTTCGCGTCGTTGTTCAAGCCCGCGATGCTGCTCAGGTCGAACGTGATGAGGGAAGCGGCTTGCGTGAAATCTGCAACAGGCGTGAAGGCCGCGCCAAAATTGACGAAGCTCGCGCCGTCCGTGGAGTATTGAAACTGGTCGGTGGTAAATCCGGTTGCGGTGCGCTGAATTGCAAACGCCACGTTGAGCGACTGGTAGCCGACCGCGCCCACGGCAAACGTCAGGGTGCGACCGTTGTTGACGCCGTTCGTTCCGTTTTGCAGGGCCAGGGCCTTGCCAGCTATGTCGCCGTTTTGCGCGCCTACCGTCGTGCCATTGAAGTTGGTGATGTTAGCCGCAGTGAAGTTCGAGGTCATGGTGGCGGTCACGCCGGGAGTCGTGCTGTCCACGGAAAACTCGTTTGCGCCGCCCGTGGCATTGGTGACGCCGTCATTGAAGTTCCAGACGGCGAGGTTGACCTGGGCATGAACTGTGCTTGTGGAAAGGAGCGTACAGGCGGCAAGACCGGCAAGTGTAAGTGCGAATTGTGAGATGGTTTTCAAGAGGCTGGACTTTCATTGGTGATTTGCGGGCGAGTCGCCTGCGGGCATTTGCGGAAACCATTGAAAGTTTACCCTGTGTTATGTTAAGAGAGTTTTAAGGATCGGACAAACTTGCAGGTACTTTTCTGAGTTTTGTGGAGGAATGCAAACAGTTGACGTAACGCGGCCCCTCTGTCGTCTCAGGGCAGAGGGGCGCAACGGTGCGATGTATACGCTTTCCGGACGGAAGGCAGTAACTTTAGTTTCCGGTAAAAGTATGTAGACACAATTCGGGTGCGACATCAGGCAAGCGGCTGCGGTACAGTAGAGTTACCACACTACACTGGCCGAGGCTTACCTGATGTCACTCTTAGTCTACCGTATCTGTACCCTGCTCACGCAAGTGCTGGAAGATGTGCCGCTCGGCACGAACCTGGGCCTGCTGCACTTGTTCCTCGCGCTTATGTCCGGGCGTTTCCTCCACGCGCGCGGAGCCGTGTTTGCCGCTCTGGACAGCTTGGGCCTTGCGCCTGCCGCGGTGCGCCGCAGTAGTGCCGCCCTGTGCTATGGCGGCTGGAACACCGCCGACCTGCTCGCCCGCTGGCAGCAGACGGTAATACAGGAAGGCCGCTTCGTTGCCGCCTGTTATGAAGGCGTGCGCCCGGTCGCCTGTGACCTGACCGCCTTCTTTCGCCCCCACTTGCAGGGCCTGGACAGCAAACACTATGTGAGTACGGCGGGCAAGGCCCTGCCTGCCGTCTGCTTCGGGTTGGGCGTGGCCGTCGGGCGCATCGGTAACATGCGCTTCGCTCTGCCGCGCTTGTTCGTGCGGCGCAAGGCAGGCGAAAGCGAGAGTGACCTGCAAACGCGGCTGGTCGCGCAGGCGGCCAGAACGCTTGCCGCGTGCGAAGCCCTGATTGTAGATGCGGGCTTTGCCCTCGCCGATCTGCTGACCGCCGAGAACCTACGCTTTGTGGCCCGCGCCCGCGCCAACCAGACGGCGCGGCGCAGCGAACTGCCCGCCTACAAAGGACGCGGACGCCGCCCCACACGCGGCGACATCGTGCGGCCCTTAGCGCGAACGCGGGCCGGCAAGGACATTGCGGCCACGCCTTGTGACGCCACGGCGCGCTGGCACGACGGCGCACACCGTTTGACAGCGCAGATATGGAACAACCTGGTTCTGCCCGACGCCAAACCGGGCGTGCCCACGTTCCGGCTGGTCGCCATCTACGACCCGCGCTACAAGGAACCGCTGCTGCTGGCAACGAACCTGAGCGTGAGTGCGTGGGCGTTGTGGCGCTTATACAAGGAACGCTGGGGCGTGGAGCATCTGCCCCTGGCCGCCAAGCCGCTGCTCGGCTGCGAGCGGGCGTATGTGTGGGGACAGGAAAGCCGCTTTCGCCTGCCTGAACTCGCCCTGCTTGCGGGTAATCTCCTGTCGTATGTCGCCGCGACCAGCCAGCCGGTCGCTTCGGGGTTCTGGGATCGGGCGGCGCGGCCCACGGGCGGACGGCTGCGGCGCGTACTTGGACAGGTGCATTGTGCGGACTTGCCCGACCTGGCGGCACAACTGCGCAAAAAGAACAGCGTCACGGCCCACTTGAAGACCGGAGTGGACGCCCACAGACGCCACAAGGCACAAGCAACGCCGCAACAGGCGGCGCAAGCCGCTTCATTTACCGGAAACTAAAGAGTAACAATTCTAAATCTTTTGGCGTTGTGTGGACTTGTAGACGGCGTAGACGATGTACGCGAACAGGGCGATGAACCCGATGATGATGGCCCAGTGCAGCAGGCCGAACAGCAGGTGCATCAGAATGCTGCCCACGACCCAGATCAGCACAATCGCTACAATCCATTTGATGGCATTCGTCATTGCAATTCTCCTTGCGAACCAATAAAGCGACTGATGAAAACAGTAGGAAAGCGCGACGGCTGCGTCGCTGCCGCTCGTTCTCCGCGCTGCACCCCCCATTACTTTACCCGCCTCTGCATTATCCACTACGTTTGCGCTTTACAGCGCGTTTCGTGTTTCCAGAAACCGTTACGCTGATTGGCCTCTGTTTTGCAGTCATAAACCCTTATCAGGCGTATGTTTGGACATAACAAAACGGTGATAGGACATTATGGCGAATTTAAGCACAAGGCGCGTACTGGTTACGGGCGCGTCGTCGGGCATCGGAGAGGCGACAGCGCATGCCTTTGCCCGCGCAGGCGCGCATGTGATTTTGATTTCGGATCATGCCGCCAATCTGACCAATGTGCTGGACGCGCTGCTCGCGTCCGGGGCCAGGGCGATGGCTGCCGTGGCGGACTTTACCAAAACGGATCAGATTGACGGGTTGATAGAACGTATGGAAGCGCAGGTCGGGCCGATAGATACCCTCGTCAACAATGCCGGCGTGGGGCTGGGCGCGTCCATACTGGACACGCGGCTCCAGGATATGCGCTTTGTCTTTGAAGTAAATTTCTTTGCGCTGCATCAGCTTTGTCAGCAGGCGTTTCGGCTGATGGCCTCGCGCCGCGCGGGGCATATCATCAACGTCACATCGGCGGCGGGGCGGTTCGGCAGCCCGACCGTATCGGCGTACTCGGCCTCGAAGGGCGCGGTTCACGCGTACACGCAGGCGCTGCGTATCGAGGCCATGCCCTATGATGTGCAGGTCAGCGAAGTATTGCCGGTTTCCGTCCGCACCAAGTTTTTCGACAACGTCAAGGGCGAAAAATACGAGCCGGGGGGCGTGATACTGACTCCCGCCCAGGTCGCCAACAGCATCGTGCGCACGGCCAGCCTGAAAAACCCGCCCGCCGAGGTGCTGCCATACCGTCCCGTTCGTCTGGTGTTCGCGCTCGACAGCATTCTGCCGGGTACACTGGGGCGGTTGGCGGGGCGCAGCTACATACGCTCCGTAGAAGATGGGGAGAAAAAAGCGAATCAGGCAGGCGAAAAGGGGCTGACTGACAAGGAAAAAGGCGAGGATGCCGCGAATTAAGGCGCATGGATACCCCACAAGGCAAGAACGGTTCCGAAGATGGTTCCGCGAATAGTTTTGCAGATGGTTCTGCGGATGATTTTGCAGATGGTTTTCAACGCGCCCGTACATCCGGCACATACAGCAAGGAGGCCGCGTCCGAGGTGAGCCTGCGGTGGTATCAGGGTGTGCCGCGCTACGCGTGGATGGTGCTGCTCGTGGCCGCGCTGGGCTGGCTGTTCGACACGATGGATCAGAACCTGTTCAATCTGGTGCGAACGCCCGCTATGATCTCCCTCCTCCTGCCGCATCCGCCCCCCGATGTGCTGTCCAAAGCGCAGAACGCGTTCGTTACGCAAAACGGCGCGAACATGACGGCGATTTTCCTTATCGGCTGGGCGAGCGGGGGGTTCATCTTTGGCGTTCTGGGCGACCGCCTGGGCCGCGCCCGCACCATGACCATAACTATCCTGATCTATGCCTTGTTTACGGGCCTGAGCGGGCTGACGAACAGCCTGCCGTTCTTCGGCCTGTTTCGCTTTCTGACCGGCCTGGGCGTGGGGGGCGAGTGGGCGGCGGGCGCGGCCCTGATCTCCGAGGTGTTTCCCTCCCGGTCGCGCCCGATGGCGCTGGGATTATTGCAGGCCTTGTCGGCGGTCGGGAACTTGATGGCTGCGGTCATCAATTTAGGACTGAACAGCGTTCATATCGGCGGCGAGGTGTGGCGGTGGGCGTTCGCGATTGGCGCATTGCCGGCTCTGCTCGTGCTGTGGATACGCCGGTCGGTGCGCGAACCCGACGCGTGGCAGCAGGCAAAACACGAATCCGAGGCGACCGGAAATAAAGAACTCGGCGGCATCGGGCAGTTGTTTCGCGAACCCACACTCAGGCGCAACACCATTGCCGCCACGCTGATGGCAGCGGCGGGCGTGGGCGGGCTGTGGGGCGTGGGCTTTTGGACGCCGGAACTGAGCAAGATCGCGCTCGCGCCCCTGCATCTGCCCAAATCGCTGCTCGGCCAATATACCAGTTATATCTTCATCGTACAGCAGATGGGCGGCTTCTGTGGCATGTACGCGTATGCCCTGTTCGCCGAACGCGCCACGCGCCGCTTCGCATTGGGCGTGTTTTTCGTTTTGGCGTACCTGTCCATACAGGGCATGTTCTGGCTGGCGCGTGATTTTCATAGCTTGATGCTGTGGGCGCCCATATTAGGCTTTTGTACGCTTGGTCCGTTTTCCGCGTATACCGTGTATTTCCCCGAACTGTTTCCCACGCGCCTGCGCTCCACGGGCTGCGGCTTCTGCTACAACTGCGCCCGGCTTCTGGCCGCGCTCGCCCCGTTCCTGCTGGGAAATCTTGCAAAGTATTACAGCGATCCGGCGCGGCCCGACTTCGGCCTCCGCATGGCCGCGTCTCTTGTGGCGAGCATCTACATCGTCGGCTTTGTGGGCCTCGTCCTCGCTCCCGAAACAAAAGGGAAGCCGCTGCCCGCATGATTTTCGCCTGCGTTTCCGTGCCGAACAAAAGGTTTGACACCCCGGCCTGCCTCTGGTATAATGTTTGTCACTAGAAGCCTTTACTGATGCAAAGGTTTCACCATAATACAAAGATAAGAAGTTCAACAAGCGACGTGCCTGCCTGCATCGTCGCTCATTGCGTTTCAGGCAGGCAATCGTTCATTCGGGTGGGAGGCGAACGTGCCGCTTTCAGTAAAGCGAACCATAACGCTGCTGCTGCTGATCTGCGTGGTTTCCGGCGCGTTTTTCGTCGGGCGCACGCTGGGCGCGAGCCGTCAGCCCCGTATCGCCCCCGCCTCTCCTGCCAACGTGCAGATTTCACGCGCCGACCTGCCCGGCGTTAAGGGCGTCCCGATTGAGGTGTCGCGTGAGGCGCCGCGCGGTCAGGAACCGACGGCCAATGTCGCGCCCGCCGATGTGTTCGAGGAAGTGCTGTCGAACGTGCAGCGTAACTTCGTCGAGATCAACGACATCCCCCTGAGCAAGATAGACGGTGACGCCCTCGCCCGTATGTACGCCTCGCTCGGCGACCCCAAAACGCGCGCGCTCAACCCCGAACGTCGCCGCGCCCGCCAGTCCGCCCTGCTGGGCAAGTATCATGGCCTGGGCGCGGTCTTTGCGCTGACCCGCACCCGTCGGATTGACGTAGACTACAATCATCTTACCGTCGTAGATGTGATGCCCGATAGCCCTGCTCAGAAGAGCGGACTAAGGACGGGCGACTACATCACGGAAATAGATGGCCGCTGGATCATCAACTACGCGATCTATGCCGAACAGGATCGTATCGCTCGCGAGACGGACAAGGACGATGCGGCTAAAGACGCCGAAGCCGCAAAGATCAGCCAGAAGTTTCGGGGCGGATTGAGCCTGTCGAAAGCGCTGGATCGGCTGGAGATCGGCGAGGGCAAAACCTACCTGCTGACCGTAGAAAGAGCGGGCGTACCACAGCCCTTGAAGATCGAAGCCACGACCGCACTCACATCCGTCATGCCCGTGGAATACAAAACGCCGTCGGCAGGAGTCGGATATTTGCGTGTGCGGCAGTTTAACGCGCAGGCGACCGAGGCCTTTGAGATCGCTCTTGAAAAGGCGAGCGGTCTGAAGGGCTTGATTGTGGATTTGAGGCAAAATCCCGGTGGCGTCACCTCCGAGTCGCGAACAGGCGTGGACGGCTACACCTCGGCCCGCAGACTGATCGCGCGTCTGACGGAGGGCGGCGCAGTCGCCAACATCGAGCGCAAGCCCCGGCAGCGCGAACTTCTTACCGTGGTTCCCTCGCCCGCTTTTGTGCGCGTACCGCTTGTCGTGCTTGTGGACGGCGGCACGACGAACCTGGCGGAACTGGTCGCTTCCAGTCTGCGCGACAGCGGCAAGGCGAAACTGGTAGGAACGCATACTTTCGGCGACGATGTGCTGCAACTATACGCGCCGCTCAAAAGCGGCCTGGGCGTGGAAATGACGGTCGCGCACCTGTTTACCCTCAACGGAACCGATCTTGCGCGCGGCCTGGAACCGGATGTGGTCGTTGCCAGCGTCGGCGAAACGCCGGATGCGGCGTTCCAGAAGGCTTTGTCCCTGCTTGGCGGTTAGGATGGATTTGAGAAAGCGAGGTCTCGGAGAATGGTAAATCGCGCCGCTGTCACGTCTGTGCCGCTCCTGCTGCGTCTGATCGTTCTTCCTGCCGCCGCGCTGATGGTCTGCGGGCCGATTTTGGTCGGCTACGCCAGCAGCAGACATCCCCACCGCGTGGAAAGAACCAGCCGCGCAGCTCGCCAGCAGGCTATGCGGCAGGCGGCGCAGCAGAGTGACGCCGCAAGAGGACGGGATGTTAAGGCCAGCCAGACACAGGGCGTTCAGGTCGGCAGACTAGATCCTCATGCCTCAGTACGCCAGAACAAAGGCGATGATACAGACGGCAAAGCCGCGAACAGCGGCATTGACCCGGTCGAAGATTACAAAACCGCCCTGTCGCTATTGCAAAAGAATTATTACGGCGACGCGATAGACAAAAAGAAACAGCAGCAGCTAACGTATGAGGCCATACGCGGCATGGTCGGCGGCCTGAAAGACCAGTTTTCCAGTTTCCTGGACCCCGATGAGTGGACGCAAATGCAGGCCACGACCGAGGGCGATTTCGAGGGCATCGGCGCGGTGCTTGGCAAAGACGGCCCGTTTGTCAGGATCGTGGAACCCATCGAGACCGGGCCGGCGGAACAGGCCGGCTTGCAGACCGACGATTTAATCATCAGGGTGGAGAACGTTTCTGTCGAGGGGCAGGAACTGAGCGAGGTCGTGCGCCGACTAAAGGGCAAGCGCGGTACAAAAGTACATATCACGGTGCGGCGGGGCAGGCAGAACATCGTTCTCAACATCGCCCGCGCCCGCGTGGAACCGCCGGTCGTAAAATACTGGATGGAAGACCCGAAAGCCAAGATCGGCCACATCCTGCTCAAAGAGTTCAACAAGCGCAGCGTGGAACAGATGAACCGCGCGTTTACAAATTTGCAGGCGCAGGGAATGCGCGCCCTGGTCTTCGACATGCGCTACAATCCGGGCGGCCTGCTGGACTCGGCTATTGATGTCGCCAGCGTGTTTATCCCGCAGGACGCGCGCCCCGAACTGCACAACGTCGTGATGTACATGCGCGAAAGCACGGGCGGCGAGCAGAAACGGCTGCTTGGCGGGGTAGACAGCACCTATACGCATCATGTTCCGCTTGTCGTCCTTGTCAACGACAACAGTGCGTCGGCCTCAGAGATCGTGGCGGGGGCCATCAAGGATTACGGCGCAGCGACCCTGATGGGCGAGCGCACGTATGGCAAGGGACGTGTACAGACGCTAATCCCCCTCCAGGACAACTCCGCCCTGCGCTTGACTACGCAGCTTTATTTGCCGCCGCGCCGCCGCGACCTGAGTTTCAAGCGCGATGAGGACGGCAATCGCATTGCGGGAACGGGCGGCATCCCGCCCGACATCGAAGTGAAGCAGTCGCCCAAATGGAAGCCGGAAGACTGGAAAGACAAGGCGGACGATACGCAGCTTCACGCTGCCCTGGACTTTTTGCGCGCCCGCCTGAACGGTCAGACTATCGCGCAGGCCACGCAGCGCGTTCAGCAGGCGCACTAGTGTATACACCAAGTTTGGATAATCGCAAATAAACGCGAATGAACGCAAACACAGATACGGGATTCGGAATTGAATAAGAAATACAATGTTTGGATGGCGCTTGCGCTCGTGGCGGGTGGAGCGCTGGCGGGATGTCAGCGGCCTGCTGCCCGTCTTGCCGTTTCTCCCGCTGTGCCTCTGCCCGTTGCGCCCGTTGCGCCTGTTCCTTCCTCTTCGCCCCTGGCCGCCCTTCAGCCTTCGCCGCGTCTGTTTGAGCAGGCCCGCAACGCGCCGCATCAGGTGGCGCTTACGTTCGACGCGGGCGCGGATGACAGCGCGGTTCGTCCCATTCTCGCGCAGCTTAACGCGCATCATACTCGCGCTACCTTTTTCCTGACCGGGCGCTTTTGCGAGCAGTACCCCGACTCGTGCCGCGCCATCGCAAACGCAGGCATGGAGATCGGCAATCATTCCTACTCGCATCCGTACTTTACCAGGCGCAGCGACGCCGACATACAAACGCAGCTTGACCGCGCCGAACAGACAATCACACGAATTTGCGGACGCTCGCCCCGCCCGCTGTTCCGCTTCCCGTATGGCGACTGCAATCGCAGAACGCGCACGCTGGTGGCGAGGGCAGGCTACCAAGCGTTCGGCTGGACGCTCGACTCACTTGACAGCTACGGCAAACCCAAATCCGCCGACTTTGTCGCCAAGCGTATCGTCGCCAAAATCAAGCCGGGGTACATTACGCTGATGCACGTCAGCTACGTACACAGCGCCGATGCCCTGCCGCGCATCTTCGCGTATTTGGATAAACAGCGAATGGACGCCGTCCCCGTCAGCCAACTGCTGCTCGCCCCGCCGCCCAAATCTCTGTTGAAGATTACGAAGCGATGAACCGCGAAACAGACTAAACAAACGAAAATGCGAACAAAAACAAACATAGTGAAGCGGTTTAGCTGCTTTTCAGAATGAACAAAACTCAGGAACACCCTGGAGGATGACAATGAAGACACGAATTAACAGGCGTATCGCCTTGATGATGACCCTGATGCTGCTGGCAGCGGGATGGGTCGTATTCTCCTATCAGCAGAGTATGCGCCCGGTCGGGGGAACGCCCGCGAGCGTAGTCCGTGACGGCGCGGGTAAAATGCTGGAAGACTTTGCGTTGAACGACGAGAACGGCAAAACCGTTCATCTATCCGACTACAAGGGGCAGATCGTTGCGCTCGTCTTTTACGCTTCCTGGTGAAACAGCTGCAATGCGGAGGCTCCGCATTTGGAACAGGACGTATGGCAGGCGTACAAGGCAAAGGGTGTGCAGGTTCTGGGCCTTGCCGTGGCGGAACGAGACGCGGGGACCGGCATTGACCCCATTGCGAAACTAAAGGAGTTTCGTACCCGGCTTAATCTGACGTATCCGCTGCTTTCCGACGAGGATCAGACGGTCTTCAACCGGTTCGGCGGCGGCAGCATTCCGTCCTGCGTCCTTGTGGATCGGCAGGGGCGCTTTGTCGCCAAGATTGACGATGGCGTCGCGGTGATCGCGGATCAGATCGGCAAACTTGCAGACGCGAAATAGAGCCCTATAAAACCATATAAAATCTGCGCGCGCACAAGCAGGCGTTTGGCAGGCGCATCGCGAATAGTCCGCTGTATCGGGTACAGTATCGGGGCGGCGCGGTTTTCCTGCGGTTTGCGGCGGCTGTGGACAGGCTCGGTCGCCACGGGCCGCAGGAAAGCTGCCCGCCGCCTGCAATCTACTACCAAATTGCTTTCAACTGAACCCGGCCTCGTTTCCCACCACTCGCAGCGCATGAGGACAGGCGCGTCGGCGCGCAAAGCGGCAGGCCGACGCGGCAGGTGCAGACAACCATGAAAATTCTCGGCATTTCGCTTGGCAAAGAAAAACCGGTCACGTTCAATGAATTTCGTGACATCGTGCGGCTGGCCGTGCGGCGCGAACAGCCCGGCGCGCGGCTGGAGCCGCGTGATGACGGCTTTATACTCTACCGCGAGGGCGAGTCGCCCGTGGTCTGTAACATCAAGCAGCTATACGGCAACTACTACAAATCTCCCGGCAGCCGCGACGCCTTGATTTCGGGCTGGATCGGTTCGCTGACCTTTGAAACGCCCCGGCATACGTGGACGGAAGCCTGCTGGACGCTGCGCCCGACGCTTAAAAATAAAAGTTTCATAGACGCCGCCAACAAGTCGCTCGCCAAGCAGGAGGACTCGCTGCCCTCGCAGCCGTTTGCGGGCGAACTGCACACGATTGTGATGCGCGACCTGCCCGGAACCGCCGTGGCCGTCACGCAGTCCATGCTGACCGAGTGGGGCGTCACGCTGGAACAGTGCCTTGCCGAAGCGATGGGCAATATGGGTACGTCCAAGTTCCCCGAAGTCTCCAACGCTCTGATGTCGGGCAGTGGTAAAAAGGGGATGCCGCAGGAAGAAGTGGGACTGGTCTTCAAGGGCGATCATCTCACGGCGACCTGGCTTGTGTCGGAGCGCTTTCGCGACTATGTCGGGCAAAGGCTTCAGGGCGATTACGTCGTCAGCGTTCCGAACCGGGCGCAATTAACGGCGATACGCGCCGATGAACCCGGCCTGATCGCCTCTGTATTGGGCGCAGCCCGCAACTTCACGTCGCAGCCCTACCCCTTGAGCGCACAGATGTATCATATCAACGCGGCGCTGACGGGCGGGGATGTGGAAGTGTACCAGCCGGGCGTGACAGGCATAGGCGCGGGCATCCCCGTTTCCGCCGGTCTGCCGCTATCGTCCAATCCGCCGTCCGGCGCACTGCCCAATATCGGAGCGCTTGCCGCCGACGCGCCCCTGCCGCCCACCCAGCCCAAATCCCTGAACGACTGGTACGGCCTGAGCGAATCCACGGCGGAAGAAGAGCCTGCGCCCGCGCCCAACATGAGAATCAACAAGCGGCGTTAGCATCTATGAGCAACTTTGACTTCCAAAATGCGCTTCATAATCTAGTTGACGGGCGTAACCTGACAGGCGAGCAGGCCACGGACGTTATGACGCTGCTGATGGAAGGGCAGGCGAGCGGGGCGCAGATCGGCGCATTGTTGGTCGCGTTGCGTATCAAAGGCGAGACCGTCGAGGAAGTGACCGCGTTCGCCCGCGTGATGCGCGCCCATGTCGTGCCGGTAACAGCGCAGCGTACTCCTCTCCTGGATACATGCGGTACGGGCGGCAGTCGGTTTCGGGTGTTCAATGTGTCCACGGCAGCCGCGTTTGTGCTGGCCGCAAGCGGCGTGGCCGTCGCCAAGCACGGCAACCGCGCCATGTCGGGCGTGTGCGGCAGCGCGGACGTGCTGGAAGCCCTCGGTGTGCGCGTCAGCCTGACGCCGGAACAGAACGCGCAGTGTATTGACCGTGTGGGCATCGGATTCCTGTTTGCGCCCGGTCATCATCCTTCGATGCGGCATGTGGGCGCGGCGCGGCGCGAGATCGGCATACGCACCGTGTTCAACCTGCTTGGTCCGCTGACCAATCCTGCCCACGCAACACTACAAACATTAGGGGTTTATGACCGAAAACTGTGTGTGCTTGCCGCCGAAACTCTGCGCGGCCTGGGCAGCGAACGCGCCCTCGTGATGCACGGCGACATAGGCCTGGACGAGATTTCCACGCTGGGAAGCACGCACGTCAGCGAACTGCGCGGCGGCACGGTGGAACAGTATACGCTCGCGCCCTCCGACCTGGGCCTGCACGGGCCGGAACCCTGCGTCAACGACCTCGCGCCGCGCTTGACCCCGGAAGAAAACGCCGCTTTGCTGCGCGATGTATTGGGCGGGGCAGGCAGTACCCTTGCGGAGCGGGCGCGTCAAGACCTGGTCGCGGTCAACGCCGCCGCGTCCCTGCGCGTGTGCGGACGGGCGGAAACGTGGCCGGACGCCGTTGCGCTCGCCCGCGACATCCTCGATTCGGGCGCGGCCCTGACCGTGCTGGACGCCCTGCGCGATCTGACGCAAAGTTTTTCCACAGAACATACACACGCATCATAGGGATACGAATACGACGGGATGCGGACTTTACAGGACAAGCAGCGAACACCTCAAAGGCGAGAAAGAAAGAACCACGAAATGAGCGTTTTATCGGAGATACTGGCGACCAAACGCACGGAAGTGGCGCATCAGCGCGAAAAGATGCCGATGCACCGGATGCAGGAGCAAGTGATAGACGCGCCGCCGACACGAGACTACAAAGCGGCCATCGTGCAGGCGCGGGCAGCGCGCGGTGTGGCCCTGATTGCCGAAGTGAAGAAAGCCTCGCCATCGAAAGGCGTACTGCGTGAGAACTTCGATCCTTACGCCATCGCGCAAGAGTACGCCGCGTCGGGCGCGACGTGCCTGAGCGTACTGACCGATGAGCCGTACTTTCAGGGCAAGCTGGAGTATCTGCGCCGCATCCGCCGTCTGGTAGACATTCCCCTGATGCGAAAAGACTTTATCATTGATCCGTGGCAGATCGTCGAGTCGCGCATGGCTGGCGCGGACGCCCTGCTTCTAATTGTGGCCGCGCTGCCCTGCAAAGACCTGCGCCACTGCCTGGAAACTACGCGCGAGTATGGCATGACCGCCCTTGTGGAAGTGCATGACGCGGACGAGATGCAGGAAGCCATCGAAGCGGGCGCGGACTTCGTCGGCATCAACAACCGTGACCTGCACACCTTCCGCACCACGCTTTCAACCACGCTAAACCTGCTCAAGCAAATGCCCCGCGACGCAGACACCGTAATCGTCAGCGAAAGCGGCATCTTCACCCGCACCGATGTCGAGTCGCTGGGACAGGCGGGCGTAGACGCCGTTTTGGTAGGCGAGGCCCTGATGCGTGAAACCGACATCGGCGCGAAAGTCCACGAACTGCTGGGTACGCAGGCACAGTAAAGAACAGAACAAATAGCAGAATGAGAACACGCATCAAAATCTGCGGCATCACCAATCTGGAAGACGCGCAGGCGGCAGTAGAATATGGAGCCGACGCCCTCGGCTTCATTTTAGTTCCAGATACGCCCCGCTACATAAGCACCCCTGTGTATCAACCGATAATATGGGGATTGCCGCCCTTTGTGGACGCTGTTGCAGTCGTAAAACAGTGCGAGGAGCAAGAACTCTTTCCTGATATACAGGACTTCGATGTAGTCCAGTTTTATGAGGGAGATTGTTCAACCACTGTTACAGGCGTAGTGTTGTGTGTCCGCGCCTTCCGAGTGAAGGATGAACATAGTCTTATAGAGATCGCTAAAGGCATCGAGTATACGCGTCCCAATGCAATTCTGTTGGACACCTACCACAAGGAAAAACTTGGCGGGGCAGGGGAAACGTTCAACTGGCAGATTGCCGTGGAGGCGAAGCGGCGATTTGAACTGCCGATCATCCTGGCGGGCGGACTGACACCGGAAAACGTCGTAGAAGCGGTGCGAACCGTGCGCCCGTATGCCGTGGATGTGTCGAGCGGCGTGGAAGCTAGTCCGGGCCGCAAGGATCACGTGAAAATCAAAGCGTTCATTGAGGCGGTGCGGCAGGCGGACACGGAGTAAGCTGGCGTACATCAACAACGAACCCACTGGCATAAGTGCGGTGGAATGAATACCGTATATCGTTACAGAGCGCGGAGGGCAGCGACGAGTTGGTCGCTGCTCTCCGCTTTTTTTGCGTATGCAGGAAGTGCCTGTGTCAGGCGTCGAGGTCGGCTAGGTTGAGCAAGCGGGCCGCGTTGTCATAGAGGACGCGGCGTTGCTCCGTGGGGCTGATGCTCGAATCTTTAATCAGGCCCAGTGCGGCGGCGGGGTCGAGGGCCGGCAGGCCGCTGCCAAAAATCACGCGGTTGGGGCCGAGGGCTTCCACGGCTGCGGCTATTTTGGCGCGATCCAGGCTGCCGGACGTTTCGAGGAAGATGTTGACGGACTGCTGCGCGGCGGCGATGCCGCTGCGCCAGTCCCGCCCGCCCATGCCTAGAAACAAAAACTTGTGCATATTGTACGTCTTGGCAAGCTGAAGGGCCATTTCCACGCAGGCCGCATTGGGCGTGTGCAGAAAGATGGGCTTTTGGTAGCGGCGGCAGGCGTTCAGTATCTCGTCGGCGAGCAGGGGCTGCAAGGGTTCGTGCGGATCGGTTCCGGTCATCACGACCGCGAGAAAGTTCTTGCTTCCGAGCTGATCGCGGACGGCCTGAACGCTGGCGTCTACGCGGTTGGTATGCGTGACCAGACAGCCATACAATCCCTGCGTTTGCTCCAGCGTGGCTTTGAGGATGCGGTTGCCGGTCAGGGGGTCTACGAGCGCGGCCCGCGATGACAGCACCATAGCGCGTTCAATGCCCCGGCTTTGCAGCAGGGCCGATAGCTGCGGGGCGTTCTGATTGATACCCGGCAGCACATTGCCTTCCAGATACACCTGACAATCAATTATAGGCATCAAGAACTCCCGTTGGTGAGTAGGAGGTAACAGGTGATGGCGGATACTCATGTTAGGCAGGCGCTTTGTTATGCTCTATCAGCCATTACCTGTTACCTAGTATACTGCGGCGTAAATACGCGGGTGATTTCTAATCTATGAGACAGTTGGCCGCAGGCCTGATATCCGGTATTTCATATACCGGACAAAGTCTGCAGGCTTCCGCCGCGATAAACTAGAGTTTCAGTACGCGCAGGGCGTTGGCGGCGAGAATCTGTTGGCGGTCTGTGTCCGACAGGCCGGCAAAGTGCAGGGTGTCCAGGGCGCTGGCGATGGGATGCGAGGGCGCATTGGAGCCGAACAGCAGACGCGACGCGCCCACCGCAGATGCGACGGCCTGAATAGCGCCGGGCGCGAGCAGGCGCGAAAGTTCCAGATGCCAGGTCGGGTTTTCGCGCAGCGCGGCAATGGCTTCGGCAAGCAGGCCCGCATGAACATCGGCTAAGATCACGGGGGCGGGATAATCGTTCAGGATACGCGCAAGCGCGGTAATGTCGCCGGACTGCGCCATGCCCACCATGACCGGCAGATTTGCGGGCCGCAGCGCGGCAAGCAGGGTGCGAAAGGGCGCGAAATCCAGCGGCCAATTCTGTTGCGCGGGAAAGAAGCGGACGAGGCGAAACTCGTCCAACGATGCGACAGCAAGCGAGGCGGGATCGCCAAAATACATCGTCGGGTTGAAGGTCGCTACGGGCAGCAGACTGGTGTTTTCGCCGCAGGTCGCCTTTGTCACGGCGTTGCCGACGGCAGGATCGAGCAGCAAGCCGAGCGTACTCAGCGTACAGGCGCGGCCCACGCCGTTGTGCTGCATCAAGGCGAGCAACGACTCGACAGTCAGGTCATTGCTGGCCTGCGGCAGCGGCCCGAACAGCGTATTAACGTCAATGATTTCGTCCATTGGACAACTCCAGAAAGATCAACCACCCGCTGCGCTAAAGGCACAGAGACACGGAGGGGAGGCAATACGAGAGAGATAAGAGTAAAAAGAACAGTAACGCCAAACACTGGATAGCCTGCCTGGACTGTTCGACGCGAACGCCGTAACTTCCTGCCCAACATTCCGAATTATCTATAACACCACGAAAGTCTATCTCACCTCTTCTCTTATTTTTCTCCTCCATCGCTTCCCTTTGTGCCTCTGGGCCTTTAGCGCAGCGGGCGGTTAATCTACTTTTTCCAAGACAGTACGCAGGCGCAGCAGGACGCGGTCGCGGCCCATCGCTTCCAGCGTCTCGAACAAGCCCGGCCCGACCGTGCGGCCGGTGCAGGCGACGCGGGTAGGATGAATGGCGTCCGCGAACTTGATGTCCAGTTGCTCGCTGATTTGGCGCACGACGCCCTCGATAGCGGACGGCGTAAAGTCGGGCAGGGCAGCGAGGGCATCAATCTCCTTTTGCAGCAGGGGCTTCAGGTAGGGGACGCCGAACCACTTGGCCGTGGCTTTCGGATCATACCCTTCGGGGTAGTCCATCTTCTGAAAGAAGAAACCGACCAGTTCCACCACTTCAGAAATCATTTTCATGCGCTCGATTTCCAGCGGGATCACGCGGCGCACATAATCTAAAACTTCGATGCGGTACGTTTCTTTGCGCGTCTCAAACGCTTTGTCGTTCTCGTCCGCATCCTGGGTGGGATTAGGCGGGATCAATCCGGCGCGGCGCAGGTAGGGCAGGCACAGGCCGATGATGCGCCCCGGCTCCGACTGGCGAATATAATGCCCGTTCATCCAGTTCAGCTTGTCGTAATCAAAAACGGCGGGACTTTCCGCAATCGCGCTCAGGCTAAAGCGTTCTATCAGTTCGGGGATGGTGAACAGTTCGCGGTTCTCGTCGCCCGCCGACCATCCGAGCAGAACAATGAAGTTAATCAGGGCTTCCGGCAGATAGCCCGCTTCCATAAACGCCTTGACCTGTGTGCTGCCGTGCCGCTTGGCGAGCTTTTTCTTGTCCCTGCCGACGATTACAGGAAGGTGCGCGAAGTGGGGCTTTTCCCATCCCAGCACGTCGTACAGGTGCAGCATCTTGGGTGCGCTTGGCAGCCACTCCTCGCCGCGCAAGACATGCGTAATCTGCATCAAATGATCGTCTACGGTGCAGGCCAGAAAGTAGGTGGGAAAGCCGTCGGATTTGAGCAGCACCTGATCGTCCTGCAAACGGTTCTCGAACTGTATCTCGCCGCGTATCACGTCGGTCAGGGTCGTTACGCCTTCCAGGGGCATGGCGAGCCGCACGACACTTGACGGCTCGGCCACGCCCTCGGTTTCGATACGCGTCTGGCGCATCCGCTCGCGGCGTTCGGGTGTGCGGCAGTGGCGGTCGTAGCCGGTTGCCTGCCCTCTGTCCTGCTGTTCCAGGCGCATTTTGTCCAGGCGCTCTTTGGTGCAGTAGCATTTGTACGCGCTGCCCTCGGCGATGAGCTTGTCGGCGTACTCCGCGTAGATGGGCAGGCGCTGACTCTGCACATACGGCCCGTGCGCTCCCCCGACAAACCAGCCTTCATCGGGCATCGTGCCGGTGTAATGGAAACTCTCTTCCAGTTCATACGTGCTTTCCGGCACGTAGCGGCCCGGCGTGCGGTCGGTATCTTCCAGGCGCACCAGAAACTGCCCGCCCTCGCGCTGGCGCAGCAGCCAGTTATAGATAGCGGTACGCAGCCCGCCAACATGCGGCGAGCCGGTAGGCGAGGGGGCATAACGAACGCGTACAGGCATGACAAACTCCTATGACAAACTTTTTGAGGAAACCCGGTATATACCATCTAGATTTTTTGCCGGATATCAGGCAGGGCGTCTACGCGCAGCAAAGGACATCGGCCAATTGTCTCGCAAACAAAAGACTATATGCGCTTCCAAATGCCGGTGTACTATCGTCAGGTACTTTCTATTGACAGGCTGACGCGGGAAAAGTTGTGCTTTTCAAGGTCGGCAGGCCGTATATAGAAGTATCCGGTTCCACCTCCCTGCCAATCAATAGTTTCCCGCCGGTTATCCAGTAAATCCGTGTCAAGTTGGAGGAGCAGGCGTTCGTAACCACCCATCCACGGCCCACAGGCCACCTGTGTGTGTTCTTCATGTCCCAGCATTCTGTGAACCGCTTCCCTGTCGCCGGGATATTGTGCAAGCATTCGCCTCAAGTCGTAATAGCCATCCATTTCGGCGTCATACAAAACAATGTTAGACAAGTCACCGTATTCCAGCGACGGCAGCGTAAGTTCCCTGTGAAACCATATCTGACTGGCTGCCAATAGATAGGCGTGTGAGCCGGAAATGTCGTCGCGCTGGTCGTTGGGCAGTGGGCGGGGCGGCAGAGTGCGCTTCAAAGCGTCGGCGTCGCTGTTGCTGTAAAGAACGCGCCACGCACCTCTGCCGTTTTTTGCTTCACCACATAAGGTAGGTTCCCAGGTAGCGCAGAAAAAGTACAACATGCCTGTTGTTGGCAGTATGCCTTCCGGGACGCAATAAGCCAGTTGCCGCAAATTGATCTGCGCCAGAAAGCCCAATGACTCTCGTATGCCTCTCTGCCTGTGCTTTCTGCTAATGTATTTGTTGATGTAGTCAGGCCAGAGAACATCCGGCGGCAGGTCGGGCAGTCCGCCGAATTTCGATGCGCCAATGGAAAGTTCCTCGTCCTCGACGGGTCGGGTGCGTATCCGCAGGCTGTCTAAGGCCAGATTCGTGATGCTGTCCGCCACCTCAGACAGTCCCAATTTACAGGCCGCTTCGCGCAGTTGGTCTCTGGTGTGGATCATGGCGTTCAGGCTCAGGCCGGGTTTGCAGGCAGTAAGTCCACCACGCGCACACTCGCATGTGGCGCGGCAAGGGGTGAGACGCTGTCGGTTTCGCTGTACGTCTGTACGTCCTCGTATCCCTGTGCAGTCGGGTTGCGATGCACAATCAGTTCGCGGCGTGTTATGGCGACAATCCAGTATTCGCGCAGTCCATTACGCGCATACACTTGCGCCTTCGTGGTCATATCGCCGCGCAGGGTGCTATGCGAAACTTCCAGCGCGAGGAGTATATCGGTACGCGGATCAGGCAGACTGCGTTCGTTATAGTCGTTGCGCGCGCCCCGTATCACGGTCACATCCGGCTCTGGATTGCTGTTGAGATCCATCTGACCAATGCCGATGGGGGCCTGCGTTACCACAGATTCACTGCCGAAGATCACCGCTAGCAGGAACAAAATCTGTACAACAACATTTGAGTGCGGCCAGTTCTGTCCCATCGTCGAGATAATCTCCCCTTCCAACAACTCAAATCTGCTCAGGTCAAACAGGCCGCAGTCTGTCATTGCCTGACAGTCCTCAACGCTCCACTTTTTGCGGGCATAACCGTCCTCAAGCGGCGGCAGGGCGAAGCGGTTTACATCCTTGTGCTTCTTGCATAGGATTTCGCCGTTAATGAGTTCGTACTTATGCGGCTCCAGCAGGCCCAGATCGAACAGGGCGTAGTATTCGGTGACGTTCCACTTCTTGCGCTCATAGCCATCCTCGCGGGCGGGCAAAACGGCGGCATAGGACATAAACGTTCCTCCACATACACAAAGAAACAAATGCAAGAAAAAACAAATGCAAGGAAACAGGGTCGAACGCGCATGTAAAAAGCGTACCGCCGCCGCGCCCGACAACAGGACACGCCGGCGGCACACGCTTCTACTGAATACCTGCTGACTACTTACCCACTCCACTGTCTACTTCTTGATGTACTTGCGCTTGCTCTTGTCGAAGCCCTGGATGAGTTTCTTGGTGTCGAACACCCAGGCTCCGCCGCGCTGCGTGTAGCAGTGGTACTCGGACAGCACGGACGCCACCATGCGGCGTGTCGTGCGGCGAACCACGTTCACCTCGGTCAGCAGCGTAATGAACTCGATACCTTTGCGATAATGCTCCATGATCTCGCGCATGATCTCGAAGGTCGGCAATTCCTCGCTGTCGGCGCGCTCCTGCAGCACGGTCAGTTCGTTGATGCGGTTGCGGCTGATGAACATGCTCGGCTCGCTCTCGTCGTTGTAGTTGACGACGTAGCGATCCCCGGCCTGACGCTCCAGGGTAAATGTCGCGCCCGAATCAATCGGTATGCTCTGGAACCAGTCGAGCAAACCGTACAGCAGGCGCGTCTCGTTGTTGACCCAGACCTGCGCCTTCTGGCTGCCGGGCAGGCTAAATTCGGTTTCCAGAATCGTCGGCTCGGCGGGGAAAAATCCGGATGGGAACTGGCATAGCGGCAGGGTTCCGATCTGCTTGTGATGATACTTGATGACTGCGCGGGCATTCGAGGGCGGGTTGGTGTCCGTCAGCGGAACCGGCTCCTCGTCCAGCACGTCCTGGGCAAGCGGGCTGAGGATTTCGCGTTCCAGGCCGCCATCAAAGCCATCGTCTTCCAAAAGCAGGTCAACCGGCAGACCCTCTGCATCCGTAAACGCGTCGTCCGGAATTTCGAGCAGGCCGGGAACGCCGAACACGTAGCCGGGGATGGTTCCCTGCGGGCGGAAGCGTTCGCCGCCGACCCAGACAACGCGGTCGTCCTGGGCGAGCGAGCGGATGATAGTCTGCAAATCCTGCTCATACATACGGTCGTCGGGCGTGATCTCGAACGTGTCCGAAAGCAGTTGGCTGGCGAACATCGTATGGTCACTCTCGACAACGGCGGACACCAGTTGTTCCAGCATTTCCGGCGTCAGGGCGAGCGGCTGCGCGGCTTCCTGCGCCTCGGCCTCGGCGTTGTCGCTGACTTCCTGCTCGCTCAGGGCCGTCCAGTGAGACGTGAGCTGCTGCGCGAGGGCCGGCCCGATCCAGGTTCCGTCGGCAAGCGCGAACGCGCCGCTGTCCAGAAACAGATTGATGTAGAACGTCTGCGCGTCAAAGCGATCCGGGTTCAGGTGGTAGGCCAAAAACTGCATCGCCTTACTTTTGAGCGGCTTGCCGACTTTGTCCAGCAGGGCGGTAATGGTTTCCGACCGCGCGCCGTCCAGTCCGACCTCACGGGCCGCTTCCACGTAGGGGAACACATCGTCGTCGTCAAGGAAGTTGTCGAATAGTATTTCGTCTTCGCTGTCGTCGTCCGTGTTCAGCAGCCAGTCGCCAAGCGCGACAAAATCATCGGCGATCACGAAAAAGCGCGACTTGTCCAGGAGCAGGCGATCCAGCATATCCTCAAAAACTTCTTTGGGACGACTGTAAATGCTGCTAAGTTCGCGGGCCAGATCGTTGCGGCGGATAGGTTGGCTAAACGTATTCAGGACGCGGCGGATGTTGCGGTCGGTCGTGTTCTGCACGTCCAGAAAGCGCGTCCAGATCGTCCATTTCCGGTCAACGGCGGTGATGTTGGGATTGGTGGCGAGGACGACGCGGGCCAGTTGGAGATTGACGCCGGGATGCCCGACCGCCTTAGCGACCTCGGACGCCTTGAGCGGCTCGCCGGTCTCGATCATCGCTTTATAAACAAGGTCGCCGGCATAGCGGGCGGCCAATTCTTCTTCCGTTTTCGGGGTCTGTATTTTTGCGGGTGCAGCCGTAGCCAAATTGGTATCTCCCACTTTCGTAAGTTCTCGAAACGCAGTCCGCAACGGAGCCGGTGCGCTTTGGAACCCGTATCCAAAATGTCATGCCAAAACGACGCGCACAGCAGTGAACGCGCCGTAAGGTGTATTAACCATGTAGTATACTCGAAAAACGCGTAAAAGAGAAGGAATAAACGCACTCGTTGGTAAAGAGAGTTCAAACGACAAAGAGGATGCAGGAGAAACAATTATGACCCTGACAATAGAACTAACACCTGAACAGGAGATGCGTCTGGCCGAGGCTGCACAACAGGAAGGGGTGGAATTAACTGCTTTAGCGCAGAAACTTGTTACCGACCACCTGTCGCTGCTTCTGCCAACAGCAGAACAAGACCCGACGCTCGCCCTCTTTGAGCAGTGGAGGCAAGAGGAGGCGTTAAGGACGCCGGAGGAGATCGAGCAGGAAAGCCGTTTGTGGGAAGCCGTTGAACAAGGCATTAACGCAGCTCGCGTAGAACAGGGGATGCGAACCCTCTAATGCCACGTGTCATCTTTTTGGATACTTTTCCTCTAAGCGGTGCCGCTAAACCGGATGTGCGCCCTGGCGCTGTATTAAGCGCGTCGGATCATTGCCGTCTGTGGATCGAGGATTGTATTCGGGCTGGGAACCGCATTGTGGTTCCCGGCGTGTGCTACTAGGGCCTTGTGCTAGTTAGGGCCTCGGTTTATAGAGTGTGCCTCCGAAACGTACAGACGTTTATCGCCAAACAAACCCTGTACTTCTCGGAGGACACACAAGATGATAACGCATTTTGACGACTTCTGCCTATGGGTGTATGTCGTTGTGGACGAAATCTGGCACAACCTTGCGCCCTACTTCGCGCATCCTGGCCCTACCTCGGTGTGCAGCGACAGCGAACTGCTCACCCTCGCCCTTGTAGGCGAGTGCCGAGGGTGGGACAAAGAGACCGACATGCTGCACGAGTGGCAGGCGTACCGGCATTTGTTTCCGCATCTGCCCGAACGCAGCCGCTTCAACCGCCGACGCAGGCATCTGTGGCTGGCCTTCAACCTGATACGTCAGGCCCTGTTGCGTCTCTTAGATGTCGCCCAAGATCGGCAGTGCCTGCTCGACAGTTTGCCGGTTGCGGTCGTCGGCTTCCATCTGGCTCCGCAGGCAAGCCGCGCGTGGAAAGAACACGGCGCGACGTTCGGACGCGTGAGTTCCAAGAAGATCACTATCTTCGGCTACAAACTGCACCTGTTGTTGGCTGTGAACGGAACCATCCTCGACTTTGAACTCGCGCCTGCCAACGAAAGCGACTTGGCCGTCGGCGAAGAACTGCTGTCGGCTTATTCTGACCTGCTGGCGATGGGCGACAAAGGCTACATCAGCCAGGAAGTGCAGGAGCAATGCACGACGCGCCATGTGCGCCTGCTTACCCTGCCGCGCAGGAACCAGAAACAGCAGGTGTCGCGTCAGGAACAACGCCGCTTCAACCGACTGCGGCAGATCATCAAGACGGTGAACGGACAACTGACGCAACAGTTCAACGTGGAAACCAACCACGCACGTAGTTTCTGGGGACTGTGTACGCGTTTGTACACCAAGCTCACGGCTCATACGCTGTGCATCTACATCAACCGCTTGCTCGGCAAGGCAGAGTTCTTGCAGATCAAGGCACTGGCCTTCCCTAACTAGCACAAGGCCCTACTACGAATTGCTACGGGAACTGGAACGGCTCCATGCTGTTGTCCAAATTGCGCGTCTGCAGAATTTCTGCCGCGCTCTACCGGATCGCTACCTCTCCATCACAGATGCGGATTTAGATCTTGCCGCCAAGCTATGGGCGCAATCGCGAAACTTCGGGTTGCCAACGTCAAGCGCGGCTTCACTGGATGCCGATGTTATTCTGTGCGCGCAAACTTTGAACCAGCGACTGACTTCTTCCAACTTCATCGTTGCTACGACAAACCCAGGTCATCTATCAAAATTTGTCCCGTGCGACCTGTGGACAAACATCACACCATAGACGACATTTATGGGCGAGGTATCCCATCGAAGCCTGAACGCACGCTTCATTACTCCATGTACTCCTTGAAGTCTTCAACAGGCGCGTCAAAATCGGGAGCCATCCTAATCAAGCCTTTTGCGCTGCCAAACTGCCGATTTCGTCTCTTTACCAAACAGCTTTGAACATGCTTTGCTTCTGCAAAGTCGTTCGTTTTAATACTTTCGTCTATTTGCGTCTCGTCTATTTTCTTCTTCTGCAAAATGTGCTAACCCTTCACAGAGGCATTGCCTCGCAGCCAAATCGGGTTGTTGAACGATCCTTCTTTTGCACGTTTGTTCTTGTTGAACTCTTGTGTTACGCAGTGGTCGCTGGCAGATGTAGTATCGCCGCTGTTCGTAACCCGATGGATTGGTATCATGGTATCATGCCCAATGACTTTATAGATCCTTTTCCGAAGCCAAGCAGTGTTGCGTGAGCCGAGCGTAAGTCCGAACTTCTGATTAGTCCAACTTGCTAGTTCACCATAAGAGATAAGATGTCCCGATGGTATCTCCATTATCAAACTGAACACTTTCAACTGCCAATCATTTGGCGAGTTCTTTAAGGCATCTTGGACAAAAGCCGTCTGTTCCGCCGCAGTCAGCTGTCTGCTGGCTTTGCCATAAAGCCAGTTTTGGATGTCTTTATTTTGCTCAGTCGGGTTGTTTTGCAAACCTGTTCTAACCCACTCGGTTGTGTCTTCGGATGCCATGTTTATGTCCTTGCTATAAACGCCTGCGGCTGTACTCACACGTTTTCTACTTCAATACCGGCTCGGCCACGAGATCGTAAGGGCGGGCTTCGATGATGCGGGCGCGGACGAAGGTTCCCGGCTTGGCCCCACAGCGCTTGATGTAGACCTGCCCATCCACTTCGGGGGCGTCGCGGAAACTGCGGCCTACCGAGGTGGTAATGTCGAGCGGCGAGCGGCCCTCTACCAGAACGTCCATTTCGCGCCCGACCCACTTTTGATTGAGGGCGAGGGAGATGGGCTGCTGCCGCGCCATGAGCTTTTCTTTGCGGCTGCGCTTGATGCGTGACGGCACTTTCGGCATCATGTCCGCGCTGGGCGTACCGTCCTCGACCGAGTATTCAAACACGCCGACACGGTCGAATTGCGCCTCATCCACGAAGCGTTCCAGGGTGGCGTAATGCTCTTTGGTCTCGCCGGGAAAGCCCACGATGAACGTGGTGCGTATGGCGACATCGGGCGCGGCACTGCGGAAATCGGCCAGCAGTTTTAGATACGCGTCATACGTCATGGGACGGCGCATCAGGCGCAGCATTTCATTGTCGGCGTGCTGCAAAGGCATATCAATGTAATGGCACACTTTGGGCGTAGTCGCTACGGCTTCGATGACGCCCCGGTTCACACGGGACGGGTAGCAGTAGAACAGGCGCAGCCAGCGGGGGCCGTCAATCTGCGACAATTCTTTGAGCAGCTCGGGCAGGCGCATCTTGCCGTACAGGTCGTAGCCATACTGCGTGGAATCTTGCGCGATGAGGTTGATTTCCTGTACGCCCTGCGCGGCAAGCTGCTCGGCCTCGATGATGATCTTCTCGAACGGCTTGCTGACGTGCCGGCCCCGAAAGCTCGGTATGGCGCAGAACGTGCAGGCGTGGTCACAGCCTTCGGAGATCTTCAGGTAAGCTGTCCACGGGCTGCCCAGGCGAACCCGCGTCGGCACATCCAGCCACTTGTGGTGGGGTTTTTCGCCCACTTGCAATAGAGCGTCGGGACGTATCAGCGTGTCGCCGACTGCCTGCCCGATGCTGTTCATCTGGCCCGCGCCTAAAAACGCGTCCACTTCGGGCATTTCAAGAGCAAGTTCACTGGCGTACCGCTGCACCAGGCAGCCGGCCACGACCACTCTCTTGATCTCGCCCCGCTTCTTGCGCTCCAGGGCTTCCAGGATGGTGTTGATGCTTTCTTCTTTGGCCGCTTCGATAAAGCCACAGGTGTTGATGACTACGACATCGGTGTCGCTGTCCACGGCGCGGCTGTTGTGCGCGAACTCCGTGCCATAGCCCTCGCGCTCCAGCAGGCCAAGCATCTCCTCGCTGTCCACCTCGTTTTTGGCGCAGCCCAGATTGATCAGGCTGACGCGCCCTTTGTTCGTGACCGGCGCTTTGTCAATCTGGTCAATAATGCCTGTATCCGTGTTTGTATCATTTGTATCAAAAATTTTAGTTGTCATGCGGCTATTGTACCGCAAAATACGGACGCGTACACGCGTAAAGGGGGCGCGGCATTGCCGCGCCCCCTCGTTCAGCAGTATTCCCGGTGATTTTACTCTTGGCCCTTTAGAGGCCCATCCTCTTTTGCACCTGCCGCACGTTTGGATCGTCGGGCATCGCGCTGACGGCCCGCTTAATGGCTGCCTGTGCCTTGCTTCGGTCCTGCATGTACCCGTAGACCCCGGTGCGCTGCACATCCAGGTAGGGATCGCCGCCGAGGGCTTTGTCCAGAACATCCAGCGCCGATAACGCTTTGCTGTATTGTTTCTTGAGCAAATAGTAGTCCACGGACAGCAGGGCGGAAGCGGAGTCGTTGGGGAAGGAGGCCCGGAAATCGCCCAGAGCGCGTTCGTACTCGGCATCGCCCATCTTCTGCGCCAATCGAATGTGGATCAGCTTCATCATCTTGTCGGCTTTGAGCGTGTCCGGCAGGCCATTGTAGACCTGTATGCCCGCCGACGCGTTGCCCGACGCGAGATCCTGCGTAATGGTATGAAGGTCAGTGAGGTGCTTGGCAAAGTCGTTGTCCACGCCCTTGAGCCGATCCAGAAAACTGCGGTTCTGGCTTGCAAAGCCCTGCACGGCCAGTCGGTGCAGGGTCAGAGAGAACAGTTCTCCGCTGTAAAAGAGGTACATATCCTGAGCAAGCGCCTGTCCCGCCGCGTTGTGGCCCAGCACGAAATCCACGTACCCAACGCCCGTATTGTTGGGATGTATCATGCGGATGCGAGCGCGTTTGCGCCCGTCCACCTCGACAATGCGCAGCAGGTCGCTGCTGCCGCCGCCCGCCACGCTGGCGATAAGCTGCCCTGAGAAACCGGTACTCTGATTGAGCGAGTCGCGCATACCGCCCAGAAAATCGTTTCTGTCTTTGTCGGACAGGCCCATGCCCGCCGTGGCCGTTGAGGAGAGGGCATCCATGTCCAGCAAAGTGTTGAGCGTGGCCGTGTTACCGGTACGCAGGGCGGTCAGCAGGCGATCCGAAAACTGCCTGGCCTCGGCATCCGTGACCGGCGGGCCGGGATTGACCGCGACTGTACTCTCGCTCCCCGACGACGGCGCGGACGTGCCGCCTGCCGCGCTCGTCATGCCCGCCGGGGTGTCGGCGTGTTTGCCGCAGCCCGCGCCGACGAGCGGCAGCAGGGGAAGCAGAGCGCACAGCAACAGATGGCGGGAGGAAAGAGGAGAGGGGAGACGAGACATTGATCGGAAAGTCGAACGAGAAGACAGGGTGTGCATGATTTCAGGCTCCTTTGCGGCACGGCAGGCGAGCAATGCGGGCAGTTCATTCTGCTCCGGCTTTGATCCTGACCATAAGAACGTGGGCAATGCCTGTCAGGTTCCCCGAATTGTCCGCTAAGGCGTTCAGGCGGTGAGGCTGCAGCGCGGCTAGGCAGCAGACATTTCCGCCGTTTGCGCCTGCTCCTGCTGCCGCAAAATCCGCAGCCATTCTTTCCGGCCTACAAACGTCAGCACAAAGGTAAGAAAAGCGAACAGGGTAAAGGCGTAGTAGTGCTGCGCGGGGTAAAGATAAAAGGTGTAGATCGCGTTGGCGACGAGCCACAGCGCCCAGTTTTCCATCCACTTCCGCGCCTGCATATACTGCGCCACGATGCTCAGGCCGGCTGTAATGCCGTCCGCGTAGGGGTATGGGTCAGACCACAGCGGCGTTTTGTCGGCGTGGACAGGCAGCCGCATGGCGGCGACGATGACGATGCACAAACCGACTGTAACGGCCAGCCAACCCGCCGCAGCCTGACCGCTCAGGCGGGTAATGGGCAAGTCATTGCTTTTCTTCGGGCCACCCCGCAGCCACAGCCACCATCCCCACGCATAGATGGGCAGATAATAAAGAAATTGCAGCCACGCATTGGCGTACAGCTTGTCCGCGAACAAGATGATGCCGAACAGCACGACCGACACGATGCCCCACGGCCATGTCCAGATGTTGTTGCGGACAATCAGAACCATGCAGACGATGCCCGTAATCGTCCCCCACAGTTCCTCGCGTCGCATGGCCTGAATCTGATGCCAGATTTCCGTAAAGGTGATGTGCATAGTGATGTGCTTATCGGTTCGCGTTTAGCTGGCTGACGTTTGTAGGGAGGGCTTTAAGGCGGGGCTATTCTGCTTTGTGACGGGCAAATACGAGCGCGGCGTTGATGCCGCCGAAGCCGAAGCTGTTGGAAAGGATGGTGTTCAGGGTTTTGGCGCGGCCCACGTTCGGCACATAGTCCAGATCGCATTCGGGGTCGGGCGTGTCGTAATTGATGGTCGGCGGTATCCAGTTGTGCTGCATGGCGAGGCAGCAGATGGCGGCTTCGATAGCGCCCGACGCGCCCAGGGCGTGGGCGTGCATGGATTTCGTCGCGCTGATAGGAATGCGCCGCGCCTGCTCCTCGCCCAGCGCCAGCTTGAAGGCCAGGGTTTCCGCCGAGTCGTTGAGCGGCGTGGACGAAGCGTGCGCGTTGATGTAGTCAATGTCAGATGCGGTCACGTTCGCTTTCGCCATCGCGCGGTTCAGGCAGCGGGCCGCGCTCGTGCCGTCGGGACGGGGCGCGGCCATGTGGTGCGCGTCATTGGTGCAGGCGAAGCCGGTCAGTTCCGCATAAATCCGCGCGCCGCGCGCTATGGCCCGTTCGCGTTCTTCCAGTACCAGGACAGCCGCGCCCTCGCCCATGACAAAGCCGTCTCGGTTGCGGTCGAAGGGGCGACACGCGCCCTGCGGGTCGTCGTTGCGCGTGGACATGGCGCGTATCAGGGCGAACGCGCCGAAGCACAACGGGGCGAGCGGCGCTTCGGTCGCGCCGGCAAGCATGATGTCGGCTTCACCCTGCCGTATGGCGTTCCACGCGTTGCCAATCGCAATGGGGCCGGACGCGCAGCTATCCGCGTTCGAGGAACTGTACCCGGTCATGCCGTGTGTGATCGCCACATTGCAGCCGCTCGCGCCCACGAACATTTGCAGGGCCACATGGGGGCTGACGCTGCGGATGCCGCCCGTCATATACGCGGCGTGCTGATTTTCGGCATACGCCGCGCCGCCCAACGCGCTGCCGATGCACACACCCGCCCGTTCCCCTCTTTCGCGTGTCATATCCAGGCTGGCGTCTTCGAGCGCCTGACGGCTGGCGGCAAGCGCGAACTGCGCGGCCCGATCCATGCGCTTCAACGCCTTGCCTTCCATGTACAGGGCAGGGTCGAAGTCGCGCACTTCGGCGGCGATGCGGCACGGCAGGTCGGACGCGTCGAAATGTGTCAGCGGCCCCACACCTGAACGGGCGCAGCGCACACCGCCCCAAAGTCCCTCCGCGCCGCTGCCGATGCTGGTAATCGCCCCGATGCCCGTAACGACTACGCGCCGCAGCCGAGAACTCGCATCGCTGCCGTCAGCGCGTAGATGGTCTGGAGAAGTCATGGGCAAATGTCCGCTTTCCTGAGAGCAACCGATTTCTGTTAAATGTTTTCTTCCGCTTCCACTTTGCTTTTGATGCATTGAAGCGTTGTGCCGGCTACGGCGTGAACGAACAGATTGCCGACGATATGCTGCGCGAACAGCGGGCCGAGAATCGGAACGGGGTAGTTTAGCTCGTGGTCTATGGTGACGCGCACATGGTCGCCGCAGTCTTCCAATCGCCACTCGACCCACATGCCGCGCGTGATGCCCTGAACGTGCTTATACGTGATACGTTTGTCGGCGGAAAATAATTCTTGGCGCGCTCGCCACCGGCAGGGGAAGCCCACCCTTAGCGCGCCGAGGCGAAACATGCGTGTCGCGCCAAAATCGGCGACTTTATGGATTTCGGATGACTCGACAACGCGCATATAGCGATAATGCGGCAGCACGGCGGGCCAGTCCTGTATGTCGGCGGCAAGCTGATAGATGCGTGGCAGGATACGGTCGGCGCGTCCGCGTATCTCTACCGTGTTCGACGTAAACATCGGTACTCCTATTTTCTGCGCGCGAGCAGTTTGTGGCTTTCCTGATTCAGGATACCGATATTCAAGATACCGATGGCACGTTCCCTAAAGTTTAATCTCGGCATAGGCGGTCGAGAAAAGCGCGGGCGGCGTGAGAAAGCGTTTCCGCGCGCCAGACGGCGGCGAGGGTGCGGGCAGGTCGCGGCTCACCCAGTTCTACGATGCAGGTTCCGGGCGGCGGGTGAATGGCAAGGCGCGGCAGCAGGGCGATGCCCAGACCGGCCCCGACCAGCGCCTGCATTCCCTGCGCGCTGCCGACCGCGCAGGCGATGCGCGGCTCGAAGCCAGCCGCGAGACAGGCGGCGTACAGCGGATGCGCGGCGTTCGCGCCTTCGGGCGCCCAGATGAAATCTTCGCCCCCACACTCGCTCAAAGAAATCGTACCCCGCGCCGCAAAGGGATGACTGCACGGCACGACAAGCGCGAGGTCTTCGCGCAGTATTATGCGCGACTCAAGCCCTTCCACCTGATAGGGCAGATGCACGATGCCGATGTCGGCCTGCCCTTTGTCTACGGCCTCGGCGACGGCGCGGGCGGGAACCGTTTCGCGCAGCTTGATGCCGATGTGCGGGTACGCGGCGCGAAACGCGGCGAGCAGTGGCGGAAGCAGATGCTGCCCCGCCGTGGGCAGCGTCCAGAGTGTAAGCTGTCCCTGCTCCAATCCGATCACCTGGCGCACGGCGCGGAGTGCGGCGGCTTCTTCGTCCAGTATGCGCTCGGCGTGGCGCAGCAGGGCGTGGCCCGCGTCGGTCAAGGTCACGGCCCGCCCTTGCCTTACAAACAGGGCCGCGCCGACCTCGCGTTCGAGATTGGCGATCTGCTGCGACAGGGACGGCTGCGACACGCACACGGCTTCTGCCGCCTGCGTAAAGTGCAGCCGCTGCGCCGCCGCCACGAAATAGCGCAGCTGAAACATTTCCATGTTTGCTATTATACGCTTTTCCGACGCGCTTTTCCGCGCAGGTTTAACGCCGACGCGGCGACACTGGTTTTCACGTTCTGAACTTGTTATTCAGAACTTGTTATCAGGAAGCCGGACATGCTATAATAGCGCGTTTACGCCCCGACGCTCTTGATGTTTGCTATTGTAAATTTGACAGCCCGCCGTCACGATTTTGCGCCTCTTTCGTTTGCTGTAATCGTCCTGCCTGTTCCATAGGTTGGTTTGCTTCTATTCGTCTCGTTGTGCAAGGAAAAAGACGCTGTCCCCGAACATCCGTCGCTCGCGCGCGGCTGCCCCCCACGCCGCGCTCTGGGCTGTGCTGACACTCGCCCCCCTTCCAGGCTCTGCCCACGCGCAGGGAAACGTCGCCGCGTCCGCCGCATCTGCTCTCGCAGCCGAAAGACAGGCTGCCGCAGCAAACAACATGCCCCAGGCCGCGCCCATGCCGCAAACGCCCGCCCCACAGGACAAAGCGCCCGCCGTCCCGCCCGCGAATGCCGTTCCCGCCGCGCCTGCTCCCGGTGACAAGCGGACTACGCCTGCCCCGCCCGATGTAGTCACGCCCAACGCCACCGCGCCCGGCCTGCCCAATCTCAGCGTTACCGGCCAGTACAGCTACAACGTGTTTACCGGCGACGTGGTATTTACGGGCAGGTCGTCCATCGAGTATGAGGGTATCGTGATCGCCGCCGACCACATCGCGGGCAACGTGAACACGGAACTCGTGGCGAGCGGCAACGCCCGCATTCAAGTTGCCGGGGCCACAACGGACGCCGACACGATCCATTTCTATCCGCGCCAGCGCAGATACCGCCTGGACAACGCCCGCAGCGTCCTCTCTCCTGACTTTTTGCAGCACCGCGTCTACTCGGATGTGTATACTACGGCCAACGATGTTGTCGGCAACCGATTGGGCTATACGCGGGCCGAGGGGACGACCGAAACCACCTGTATCGAGCCGTTCCACCATTACGAGCTTCGCTCCCGTGACGCCCTGCTGTTTCCCGGCAAGCGGCTTGTGCTGCACCAGACCAGCGTGTTTCTGTTCGGCGTCAAACTGATTACCCTGCCGTACATCGTAATCCCGCTCGACCAGAAGCCCCCCAAACGCGCCCGCGCCGATTACCTGCCGGAATTCGGCCAGAACTTCGACGAAGGCTACTACGCCCGCTTTCCCTACGAATTTCCCATCGGCCAGGATGCCGCCAGCTACCTTCAGGTCAGCGTCACGCAGCGGCGCGGCGAGCGCATCCGCTTTGAGCAGGAGTATCTCGCCGGCAAGCAGACCAGCGACTTCAACACAAGCGGCGCAAGCTTCGGCGGCGGCAGCATCGGCTCGTTCGGCGGCGACCAGGGCGGCAGCATCAACAGCGCGTTCGGCTACGGTCAGATCGGCCCGCGCCTGCCCCGGCTCGGCGTCGGCTTAGGCCCCGCAAGCGGCGGACTGTTCACCATCCAGGGCTACACCAACGACGGCTTCAACCGCAACTTCACCACCAGTTTCAGGCATCAGCAGTCCATTGGCGGCGACAACCGCATTGGCTTCAGCGAAGAATATCAAAAACAGTCCTACCTCGTCTCGACGGGCCAGACCAACCAGAACACGCGCTTCGACTTTGCCCACGACGACAACCCCCACGGCGTCAGCAGCCTTGCCAGCCTCAACCTCCAGACCACCACGCAGCCCACCTTCACCACCAGCCAGCTTACCGGCAGCCTCCGCACCGCCTACACCTTCGCCACGCAGGGAACCACGCGCAACAACCTCTCCACCCAGTTCGACCTGTCCCGCCTGCTCTCCACCACAAACACCCTCGCCACCCTGGAGGCCGCCGCCACAAGCGTCGTCAACCGCACCGCCCGATTGGACAGCCAGGTACAATTTCAGCACGCCGCCCGCGAATACAACTTCACCTTCAACGCCAACAAAGACACGCCCATCGGCTTCCAGTCCGCCAATACCAGCGCGGGAACCCTCGAACGCCTGCCCGAATTTCAGTTCACCGCCGACACCATCAACTTCAAGGGCGGACTCTTGCGTAAACTGCCCTCCCAACTGATGCTCGATTTCGGACGCTACAACGAACCCATCAGCCAGGTCAACACCGAACGCCTGCTCGCCAGCATCAACGTCCCTCAGATCACCATTTTGCGCGGGCGCACCGAAATCGTCACGGGCGCAGGGTTTGAGCAGCGTCTCTACGGCGACGGCGCGGCGCAGTACATCACCAGGGACAATACGCGCCTGCGCCAGCACCTCTTAGGCCGCAGCGGCATAGATTTCAACTACACCTACGCGCAGCCCGAAGGCGGCGACCCCTTCAACTTCGACGCCTTCAACAAGTCCCACAACCTCACCGCCGAGGCCGGCTACCTCGACGACAAGCATTTTCAGGCCAGCTTCCGTACCGGCTACGATCTGACCGGGCGCAGCGCAGGCATGCCCTGGCAGACCGTCTCCGCCCGCTTTCTCTACCAGCCCACGCCCCTCCTGCGCCTCGACCAGCTCACCACCTACGACCCCAACGCCCACAAGTTCCGCGCCCTGACCAACCAACTCAGGCTCCGGGGCCGCAACGACCTTGCCCTGGACATCGTCAGCCGTATAGACCCCCAACAGCCGGGCCTACGCCGCAAGTTCAGCCAGCTTAACACCCAGCTCGACATCCCTTTCAAGGGCGGATGGCGAGCCGCCGCCCTGCTCCGCTACAACGGCGTGACCGGCAGTTTCGACAGCCGCGCCGCCGAGATCAAGCACGAATGGGACTGCCTCGAAGCCAGTTTCAGCTATTCCGAGACCCTCGGCGGCTTCCGCAACGACCGCCAGTTCAACTTCGCCCTCCGCATCAAGGGCCTTCCCTCCACCCGCAAATTCTACCGTGGCCCCGCCGGAGAAGCCCTCGGCATCGGCGTCGGCGACATCTACTGATTATCAGGAGCGGAGCCATAGCAAGGCCGTTTCGTCCATACGTGCGCTTATCGGACGGTTTTTGCACAGATGTCTATGAGTGGGTCGTTTAGGACGCTGAAAAGCCGCATACGTGTGCGTGGACACTAATACACAATGGCCTCTAAATGCTCTCCAAGAGGCGTTCTGCGGCCTGTTTTCCGCCCATTTTAGCGAGGTGCGTAACAGATCATCGCATAGGTATACAAACTTTTCATGGCCGCTTAGAACAGGATTATTTCAAGCGGGCAACTTGTCAGACAAGCGCATGTATGCGGAAGAACACTTCGTGCCTATTCACGGGAAACGTGGGTCTTGCCAAAACTTCAATCTTAAACTTACTCTGCTTTATAGACCCGAAGAACAAAATGGCTGTAAAAACGAAGGAGCTGTTGCCGAACACTAGTAGGGGTTGAACAACTTCCAGTGTCCCTCAGAGACGACTTCGACGATGCCCTCCGTCACTTTGATGGCGGTCTGATCGTCAATCGCGTAGCACGGCAGCGACATGCCGGCCGCCCACTTTTCTGCGTCCGCCATAGTATTCTCCGGCAGATCCTCGTGATCCAGGTGCGGGAAGATTGCAAAGTCAACCACTCCCAGCGCGCTGTCGCCGCCGGCAGGCGGCTTCCACCCGACGAAGTCCTCCCCGATGCGGGGGGCCATCACCATGCTCCCGGCGCTCAATCCCACCCAGACCGTTTCGCGCAGCGATAGCAGGAGATCCGCCAGGCCGGACTGCCGCATCCAGTAACTCAGGTACAGGGCGTCGCCGCCATTCACCAGCAGGACGTCTGTCTCTCGAACCCAGCGTACCCAGCGTTCTTTGTCGATGCTGGGCAGGGCGGTCAGCTCCAGCACTCCCAGAGACTTCCAACCCAACTCGCACATGGGGCAGCGGGGTTCTCGTCCGCTGACGAATCGCCATGCCCCACCGGGACTGCCCTGAGGGTGGCCGTACCCCGCAGTGGGAATACAAAGGGCGTTGCACTCGGCAATCGGTTTGCCCAAAAGGTCAAGCAGCGCGTCGTGGATGCTCGTGTTTTTGATGCCTGCGGAAGTGAGAAGAAGCTTCATGCTGCCTTTCCTGGCGCTCCGTAAAGGTAGAAGGCAGAGACGCGCTTTGAGCTGCATAGCGGCCCGTCACCCTGTAAATTTATCCGTGCAAACTACCTTGACGGAGCGCTGATATAATGCCTCAATGATGTTCGCCTGTTGTGGTGAATCACAGAATCTTTTTTCGGTACAGTGTTCGTGACCAAATGCATCTGTCCTGACGTAGATACCTGCCATACATCTACTGCAACTACTGCATCTACTGGCTGCCAACTCCCTTAACCCGCATTTGCAGGGCGTACAGACTTTTGCTGGCCGTGATGAACAGCGTATGCCGATCCTTGCCGCCGAAGCAGATGTTGCCCGTCCAGTCCTCGGCAATGTCAATGTGTTTGATCTGCTTGCCCGTCTTGTCGAATACCGTGACGCCCTTGCCGGTCAGATACACATTGCCCTCGCTGTCAATGGTCATGCCGTCCGAGCCGAGTTCGCAGAACAGTTTCTTATCGCCCAGCGTTCCGTCCGGGTGAACGGTGTACGAGTACGTTTTCTGCGCGTCAATGTCGGACACATAGAGCGTCTTGCCGTTGGGTGTGCCGATGATGCCGTTGGGCTGCTGCATGTCGCCGACTACGCGCGTCAGGGTCTTGTGATCGGGCGCGAGGTAGTAGACGGCGTGTACGTCCTGCTCCTGCGGGCCGCGCTTCCAGTAGTCGCGCTTGTAAAAAGGGTCGGTCAGATAGATGCCGCCGTCGGGCCGTATCCAGATGTCGTTCGGTCCATTGAGCAGCTTGCCCTGATAGTCCTTGATGACAACGGTTTCTTTGGCCGCAGCTTTCGCGCCGGTCTTTGCTCCCAATGTGATCTTCCACAGTTCGTTCTTTTCATCCGCGCAGGCCCACAGATTGCCCTGCTTGTCAAAGCACAGGCCGTTCGAGCGTCCGGCGGGCTGCATAAACGTGGACAATTTGCCGTCTACGCTCCAGAGCAGGATACGGTCGTTGGGCTGATCGGTAAAGTACACGTTGCCTTTGGCGTCGCAGGCCGGCCCTTCGGTGAAGATAAATCCCCCGGACAGTTTCGTGAGCGTCGCGCCCGGCGCGGCGATGTCCTCGGAACCGGACTGCGCCTGCGCCACGGCCAGCCCCGCCGCCAGCAGACACCCGACAAACGCGAACAGTATCATTGGTTTCAAATCTTCTTCCTCTTTTCTTCCTTGTGAGTGCGAGCATCATAGAAGCGAATATTTTCTGTTGCAGCGGCTATGCCGCCGAAGGTAGGGGCGGAAGCAGGTCGGCGACGCGTACCTGGGCGTCGGGGCGAGCAAGCGGGGCAATAATGGCGTCTTCGGCGTGTTCTGTCACGTCCGCATAACCTTCTGCGCTGGGGCTGCGATGGACGATAAAGCGCCTGCCCGCGACATCTGCGATCCAGTATTCCACAATGCCCGCGCGGGCATACAAGCGGGCTTTCACGCGAAGATCGAAGCGCAGGGTGCTGTCTGATACTTCTATGAGAAGGGCGACATCAGCAGGCATCGGTTCGTTGCCGGGCAGAGAATCAAGCGGTACATACAGAGCGGCGGCATCAGGCTCAGGCGCATTTATCTCCGCATCCGCAAGGTTCACGCCAATGGACGTTTGTGTTTGTATACATTCACTTCCAAACACATGTGCGAGCCACAGCATCACAATAACTACCGTCCTCCTATGCGGGATGTTTTGTCCCATGATTATAATGTCTCCGAAAATCAATTCGTAACGTTGTGTCAGCAGGTCGTTTTGCTCCAGCATTTCGCATTCTTTGCGCGTCCAGAGCTTGCGAAAGGGAGAGCGTTCCCCTTCCAGCGCTTCCATGTCTTGCTGCGCCGCGTCGGGCATATACGTCCGAAGGCTTTCTGTCAGAGGGGTGAGTACATCGGTCATGGTTTGCTTTGCGTTCCTTATCCGGCGGCGAGGCGTATTCCATCGCTTGCCGCGCCGTTGCTTCAGCCTTTCAGCGCGTCGGGGTTCAGGTCTTGTAGTTGGGGCAGGGTGAACAAGCCGTCCTTGCGGATGAGCGTATCGTCAAAGTAGATTTCGCCGCCGCCGAAGTCGGGCCGCTGAATACAGACCATGTCCCAATGCACCTGCGAACGGTTGCCGTTGTCGGCCTCCTCATATGCCTGCCCCGGCGTCAAATGGAAGCTGCCGGCAATCTTTTCATCGAAGAGAATGTCTTTCATCGGCTTAAGAATGTACGGATTGAAGGCCAGCGACCATTCGCCGATGTAGCGCGCGCCCTCGTCGGCGTCCAGGATGTCGTTGAGTTTTTCCGTATTGCCGCCCGCCGTGGCCTCGACGATCTTGCCATCCGCGAATACAAGACGAATGTTGCTGAACGTGGTGCCGCGGTACAGGGTCTCGCAGTTGTACTGCATCGTGCCGTTGACGCTGTCGCGAATGGGGCAGGTAAATATCTCGCCGTCGGGGATGTTGCGCTCGCCCGCGCAGGGGATCGTGGCGATACCCTTTTTGCTGAACGTCAGGTCGGTTCCCGGCCCCGTGATGTGAACGCGATCCGTTTTGTCCATCCGGTCGTGCAGCGGCTGCATGGCGCGGGCCATTTTAGCATAGTCCACGCCCGCGCACACCTGAAAATAAAAATCCTCGAACGCTTCAGTGGGCATGTTCGCCGCCTGCGCCATGCTGGGGTTGGGCCAGCGCAGCACGACCCATTTGGTTTTGGGAACGCGCACCTCGCTATGCACATAGTTCCACCAGTGCTTTTCGTACAGGGCCATGCGTTCGGGCGGCACGTCGGCCATTTCGTTGATGTTGTGGCTGCCTCGCACGCCGATGTAGCCCTGCACGGCCTCCATGCGCGCCCGCTCGACCATACCGATGGTTCGCATCTGCGCTTCGGTCGCGGTCTGGTACAAGGCGCGTTGAATCGCCACCTGATACGTGCTGACAATGGGCTGCCCGCCCGCCGCATCAATGGCGCGAATCAATTCTATGGTAAAGTCGGCGGGAATGTCGAACGCCTCGATGAGGACTTTGTCGCCCGGATCAACCTGGACGGAATGGCGTACCAGCAAACTGGCAAGCTGCGCGAAACGTGAATCTTTCATGGCCTGATATAAACCCTTTGCAGATATTGATTTGCAGATATGGATATGTTTGCCGACACTTGGCGGCGCGTACTGAATGGTTTTTCGCCGCGCCGGGGGTAAAATCCTGTAATGTTCGCAGGCCGCGCAAAACAAACCTCTCTTTCGCGGGAGATGGAGCGGCACAAGCGTTCGCGAACGCGCGCAGCAAACAAAGCCCTGTTTGGCGACGTATGAGAAGCATAACGAGTGTTGTCAGTACGCGGCACGGCAGCGCGATTCGTTTTACGCATTTTGGATTGTGAGAATGGAGAGGTATATGGCGAGCATCACCTGTGTCAAGTGCGGGCAGCAGGCCGAGGCGATGACCGAGCCGCCTGTCGGCGGGCAGCTTGGCCTCAATGTGCAGAACAAAGTCTGCCCCTCATGCTATAATGAGTGGGCCAATCAGGCCGTTCTCTATATCAACCACTACGGCCTGCAAATGGCCGACCCCGACGACCGTAAGAAGCTCAATCAGGCGATGAAGGAATTTTTGAACCTGGAAGCCGCGCGTTGATGCAGCTGGTCTCGGTTCGACGCAGGCAGAACGGCAGGCGGTTCGCAGGAGATTATTGTCTATGACGCAAGCGCCCCCCGCGTCGCAAGAACAAAACGAACAGAGTGGCCTGCGGGATCGGTTTCGCGGCGTACTGCTGGGGTTGGCGACCGGCGACGCGCTGGGAGCGCCCCTGGAATTTCAGCCTGCCCGCGACCCGAACCACTACGTTACCGGCATGATCGGCGGCGGCTGGCTGCGGCTGGCCCCCGGCGAATGGACGGACGACACGCAGATGACGCTGTGCGCCGTGGACAGCCTGCTGGCGCGGCGCGTGTTCGACCCCGACGACATCGCGCAGCGCTTCGTCGGCTGGCTGCGCTCTAATCCGCCGGACGTAGGCAATCACACGCGGGCTGTACTGACGGCGATTGGCAAGGGTGTGGGGTGGGAGGAGGCCAGCGTAAAAGAACAGGCTGCCAATCCCAATAACGCTCCCAACGGCTCGCTGATGCGGTGCGCGCCGCTCGCGCTGTTCTTTTACAAGCATCCCGATTATGTCGCTACGCTGTCGCCCGTCTTTTCGCGCATCACACACGCCCACGCCGACTGCGAACAAAGCTGCGTGTTCCTGAACGTCGCCATCGCCCTGCTGCTGATGGGCGCGAGCAGGGCGGATGCGATTGCGGGCGCGGACAGGGCAATTGCAAATGCCTCCGAAAACCTGCGTACCCGCATCCGCCGCGCTCAGGAAGCGAAGAATGTCACGTCGCCAAGCGGCTATGTGCTGGACACGCTGGAAGTGGCGGTATGGGCATTTCTGCATACTTCCACTCTGGAGGCGGCCCTGCTGGAAGTAATCAACCGGGGCGACGATGCCGACACGGTCGGGGCGATAACAGGCGCATTGGCGGGCGCATTTTATGGCCTGAGCGCCATTCCTGCCCGCTGGCTGGACATGCTGCATGAGCGCGAAAGCCTGCGGGACAGGGCGGACAGGCTGCTTGAAATCGCGCAGTCGGCGTAACCATACGCATAAACGTATAGATAATCAACCTTTTGACAATCAGCTACCCTTCCGCTTCGCGCATTTCAGCATATCAGAACAACCGAGCAATTCGCGTCTATCTGCGTTTATTTGCGGCTATATCCATAATGGTAAGGGCGCAGGGCAGGAATAAGAAGCGGTCGGGCGCAGAGGAGAACGTATATTGGCAGCAGCATGGCAGCGCGTTTTGATCGTCGGCGCGTCTTCGGGCATGGGCGAAGCGATGGCGCGGCAGCTTGCCGCGCAGGGCTGCAAAGTGGCCCTGGTGGCGCGCCGTGAAACCGAACTGGCGCGTATCGCGAACGACATCAATCAAAGCGGGTCGGCTTCGACGCCCTCAGCCTTTATGTATGCCCACGACGTGCGCGAGTACGAGTGCGTTCCGGCCCTGTTTCAGCAGATCACGCGGGACCTGGGCGGCCTGGACGCCATCATCTACGCGGCGGGCGTCATGCCGCCTGTGGGCGAGGACGAATACGCCTTTGACAAAGACCGGCTTACCTTCGAGACCAATGTGCTGGGCGCGATGGCCTGGCTGAACGAGGCCGCGCAGCGCTTTGAGCGGGCGCAGGCGGGAACCATCGTAGGCATCTCGTCCGTGGCGGGGGATCGAGGACGGCGCGGCAGTCCGGCCTATTGCGCGTCGAAAGCAGCTCTGAACACGTTTTTGGAGTCGCTGCGAAATCGTGTCGGGCGGCATGGCGTTCACGTCGTGACCGTGAAACCCGGCCCCGTAGACACGCCGATGACCAAAGACGTGCAGAAGAAGCCGCTGCTGATCTCGGCGGACGAGGCGGCGCGTACCATCCTCGCGGGCGCGCAGGCCGGTAAACGCAGCGTCTACGTACCCGGAAAATGGCGGCCTATCATGGCGGTAATACGCGCCGTGCCGTCTGCGGTCTTTCAAAAGCTGAACATCTAATGCGTAGATAGCCGCAAATAAACGCGATTGAACGCAAATGATTGTTAAGGCTCATTCTCGCGCCGCATGGTGTACCAACGTCCGCAAGTCGAAGTTCATCAAGCTGAATTAGTTTGAACGGCAAGGAAATCGAGAAGCGCATGGTTGAGTTGAGAACGCCGGTCGAATTCAGGCCGGAACAGACGCTAAAGGAAACAGTCGGGCCGATACAGGACACACACAATGCCCTCTTTGCCGGCTGCCGCGCCACAACTGCCACGCAGGCCGTTGCCCTGATGCCGCATGAGCGGCTGGAACGGGTGGAAACGTGGGGCATGAATGCGGCCTGCTTGTCGTATGTGTTTCGGCCCACGACGGTTGACGGCATACGCGAGGCGTTTGATACGGCCCGCGCGCACGGCCTGAAAGTAGGACTGCGCGGCGCGGGGCGCAGTTATGGCGACGCGTCTCTGTCGGGCGAAAACGTCAGTCTCGACCTGACGCGCATGAACCGCATCCTGGACTGGAACCCGCAAACGGGCATCATAGCTCTGGAACCGGGCGTTACGCTGCGGCAGCTATGGCAATACTGCATCGGGGACGGGTGGTGGCCTCCCGTCGTGTCCGGCACGATGACCGTGACATTGGGCGGCGCGCTGGGCATGAACTTTCACGGCAAGAACAACTTCAAGGCCGGCCCGATTGGCGACCATGTGCGCGAGTTCGATCTGCTGCTGCCGACCGGCGAGTTGAAGACGTGCAGCCGTCAGGCCAACGCGGATTTGTTCTTTGCGGCCATCGGCGGGTTCGGGATGCTGGGCTGCTTTACGCGCATCGTTCTGCAGATGAAGCATGTCGAGTCGGGCCTGCTGGACGTGTACGCGTTTACCACAAAAAACTTCGGCGACATCATCCGCCAGTTCGAGGCGCGCATGGACAAGGCAGATTATCTTGTCGGCTGGATTGACTGCTTCGCCGTGGGCGCGGACCTGGGACGCGGGCAGGTGCATGAGGCGCACTACGTGAGCGCAGAGAAAGACCCCAACCCGGCCCAGACCCTGCGCGTGGAAAATCAGGAACTGCCCGATAGTTTGTTCGGCATCATTCCCAAGTCGCTGATGTGGCGGTTTTTGAAGCCGTTCAGCAACGATCTGGGCATGAAACTTGTCAACTTCGCCAAGTTCACGGCCAGCAACACAATCGGGAACAAAAAGTGGGTGCGGCAGTCTCACGCAGGATTTGCGTTTCTGCTGGACTATGTGCCGAATTGGAAGTTCGTCTACAAGCCGGGCGGCCTGATACAATACCAGAGTTTTGTTCCCGCCGCGAATGCCGAACAGTGCTTTACCGCCCAGCTTGCACTTTGTCAGCGCGAGGGGATTGTTCCGTACCTGGGCGTCTTCAAGCGGCATCGGCGCGACGATTTTTTGATGTCCCACGCCGTAGACGGCTACTCGCTCGCCCTTGATTTCCCCCTGACGGCCCGCAACCGGCAAAAAGTGTGGCTGCTCACGGCCAAACTGAACGCCCTGGTTCTCGAAGCGGGCGGGCGTTTCTACTTTGCCAAAGACAGCACGCTCGACAATGCCAGCACGGCGGGTTATCTGGGCCACGACGCGCTGCGCAAATTCGCAAGCCTGAAACACGCCTGCGACCCCGAAGACCTCCTCCAGACTGAATTGTCAAAGCGTTTGTTCGGCAATTTCTCCGACTGGAAATTAGACCAACTGGCGCGTCACGGCATTGATACGCCGGTCGTATCCGGTATATAAAATACCGGATATTAGGCCTGCGGCCAACCGTCCTATAGATAAGAAATCACCCGCATATTACCAGAATCACGGACACAATGGAACCAATCCATTGTGTCCGTTGGTTTGTCGCCCCGCCTGACCAATTGTGCCGTTATTTTGTTGTGTGGCTTGTGCCTGTTGTCGTTTCTTCCGACCAGTTCGGCTGCATCTGCACGTCGCGGAACTCGGCCCATTGATAGGGGCGCGTTTGCAGGCGGTACTCGCGAATGGGCGGCAGTTTCGCCACGTCCGTCAGTTCTATTGAGAAGATAGCCCCGCCCTCGTCGAATTTCGAGTCGTAGGTTCCGATGACTATGGTTTTGTTATCGCGTGTGATCGCTACCAATCGCTTCGCTGCCTTACCCAGCGTGTCTTTGGTCTCACACCAAGCCCATAGCCACTCTTTCTTCGTTATGTCTCGCTGAAGTAATGTGGTAAAGGTCACAGATTTCCCCGACACAAGGACGCGTGTTGTTTTGCGGCGCATGTCGTAGATGGCGGCGTCTGCCCACTCGCCCGTCGCCACCCCGTAGCGCAGAGTACAACTTTTCGTTCCCGGCAGGAAAGTGCCATCAACGGTGTCCTTCATCGGATTGGTGAAGTGTACAGGGTAGCGATGATCAGGCGGCCTCTCGCCTATGCTGCTGCTGGCTCCCCAGATCGGCTCAGGGATTATGCCGTCGCCAAGCACTTTAGCGTTGGCGCTGAACGGGGTATTGCTGCGGGTAGTGATACGCAAAGAGAAGTCGTCGTTCAAGATGAGGCGGTACTGGCCGGGACGCGGGGGACGCTGGAGCTGCGCGGGCGTCTCGTTGGAGCGAAAATCCATTGTTTCTCGATGCGAGCCGGTCAGTTCCACAATCGTGCCGTCGGGCAGGGTCACTTTGTGGCCGTCCGCAACCGTGATGTTGGCATCCACATCCGCAGGCTTTGCGCCGGGTGTCAGCAGCAGGCTATGTGTGGTGACGGGAAACAGCAGGGCGAGCGGCAGCAGCAGCAGGGCGGTAATCAGGGCGAATCGCCGCGCATTACGGGCTGAGGGCGCGTGGCGGCGCGCGTTGTGGTTCAACACCGCCTTCAGGCGCGATTCGAGGCGCAGGGAACGCGCAAAGGGCAAGGCCGCGCCACTCGGTAAACGGGGCGTGTGCAGGGCGCGGGCGATGGCGAGCAGTTCGCGGGCGTAAGTCGTGGGCGCGATGCCATGCGTCAGGGCGATGTCGTCGCAGGCCTGCTCCGCGCTGTCGCGCATCTGCCGCGCGGCAAGCCATGCCAGCGGATGGAACCAGACCAGGGCGCAGACCAGTTCGCACAGGCGTTGCGCGATCCAGTCGCCGCGCCGAATATGGGCGAGTTCATGCAGCAAGACAGCCTCCAATCTTTCCTGTGTCCAATCAGGCGCGTCGTGGGGCAGGAGAACGTAGGTTTGTCCATGTCCCCACGTCAGGGGCGAAAACAGGCCGGACGACGGCAATTGTGTTCGCAGCGTAGGCAGTCGCGTCAGGCCGAGCCGCTGCCCGACATGCGCCAGCGTGTCCTGAACGGCGGGCGCGTCGAGCGGCAGGCTGTGCCGTCCCAGAATACGGGCCGCATATCCCCGCCGCGCAAACCGCACAAGTGCCACGCCGAACCCCGCCAGCCACACGCCGCCGAGCAGCCACGCCGCCCGTTCCTGCGCCAAGCCCATTGCGTTTCTCGTGGCGAAGCCATTGATTGCGTTTCCCGTGGCGAAGCCATTGCCGGTTTTGGGGACAACGATACGGGGCTTGAACATCAGGCCAAGCGGAAACGCCTGTGGAATGTTGTCATTGAAGGACGGCGCGACCGGACGTGACTGCCATCCCGGAGACGCTATGTTCCAAAACGCAGGCATATTTACTGTCATCTGGTGCTGACGTGTCAGCGTGTTGAGGGGAATGTCCGTGGGTACGGCGCTGAAGCCGATGCTGTGCAGGGCGGGCAGGAACAGCGAAACAAACGTCGTGTAGACCAGCGCACCGAACGTGAGTCGCCACAGCAGATTGCGATGCGCGGCAGGCGCGCGGCGCAGCACAAGCGCAAGTCCGAACGCCATGACAAGCAGCAGAGTGGATTTGCCCAGCGCGTCGAACAACAGAGCATTCGAGATGTTAATGCCGGAAAAGGTGTTCATGCTATTCTGTCTTCCCTTCGGCGCTGTCGCGCGATTGGGCCTGCTCGATAAGACGGGCAAGTCGGGTCAGTTCGTCGTCGCTCAGGCGGGTCTCGTCTGCGGAAAGCAGGGTCATTACGGCCTGTTCCGCGCTGCCGCCGAAGAAGGTCTGCACCACCTGGCGCAGGGCCGAGATCGCCGCAGCGGGCCGGGGCTGGGCCGGGGCGTAGACGTGGCGCGTACCGTCGCTCTCGAACGTAATCAGGTTTTTGTCAACCATGATTCGCAGCAGGCCGCGCACGGCGGAATACGTGGGCGCGTCGGGCATATCTTCCATCACTTCGTTTGCGGACGCGCGTTCGCGGCGGTACAGCACATCGAGTATCTGCCGTTCGCGACGGCTTAGTTTTGCGGGGGCCAAAGTCGGCTCCTTTCTCCCGGTCATCCCCTTGCAAGTACAAAAAGCGCAAGGTGCTAAAATAATAGCACCTTGCGCTTTGTTTGTCAATGCCTGTGTGCTATTTTTATAGCACTTACTTTTAGCCCCGGTTATTCAGCCTCATTCATGTTCATATTTCTTCTGTGTGCAAAAAATCTTTTACCAGGCCGCAGAGTGTGCTTAACTGGTCTTCCTGCACCAGATGGCCCGCGTTTGCCAGCCGAATCATGCGCTGATGCCTGAACAGGTTGTGCCACTTTTCCAGCGCGTCCAGCGTGATAAAATTGTCCTTCATGCCCCACAGCAGCAGGGCGGGAATGTCCTGAATGGTCTCTCTCGCGCGCCATAGGCTCTCGAACCATTCGCTCGACCCGATAAGTTCACGGGCCATTGCCAGGGGAGCGCGGCGGCTGTCCGGCGTGGGAAAAGGGCCGACATATTGATCCTGAATGTACTTGGGCAGGTTGATCTTTTCTGCGACCGCCTGCCGGAGCAGGAAGCGGGCCGAAAAATTCATCTTTTCATATAAGAACGTGCCGAGCCGCTTGTTGACGAAGGTGTTGGTTTTTTCCAATGTCGGATCGCCCTTGAGCGACCACATCCATGAGTTCATCAGGACGATGCGGCTGACGTTCTGCGGGTGATGAATGGCATAGTTCAGGCCAATCGGCCCGCCGTAATCATGCACGACCAGAATAATGTTACGCAGTCCCAGATTTTGTATCAGGCATTCGAGGTTTTCGGCATGGGCGGCGGGCTTGTACGAAAAAGTTTTTGGCTTGTCGGACAGGCCGAACCCCAGGAGGTCCGGGGCGATACATCGGTACTCGCCTGACAACCCTTTGATCAGGCTGCGATACGCGAACGACCATGTCGGCGTACCGTGTACCATGACGATAGGCTGCCCGCGTCCCACGTCCACATAGTGCATGTTGCCATTTTTTACCCTCTGATACTGCGACTCGAACGGGTACTCTTCCCGGTTCAGCCAGCCGGAACTGAGTTTAACGACTTTTTTCATGGCGGCGACACTCCTGCGGGTACGCACAACAGCAACGGAAAAGAGCAAAAAAACAAGAACAAAAGAACAAGAACAAAAGAACAAAGAGCAAGCACATACCTGACATCGGCAGGTGAAGCGTGAGGCATCGGCATAAGACTATGAAGACAGACAAGGATGAAAACAAAGTGAAAAGCGCCTGCTATTTCAAGGTCAGGCATTGGAGACTTGAGCAGGAGCGGGACGCGGAAGCCACTGGAGGCGAACCTGCTGTTTCTGCGGGCAATCTGCTTATATTATGGCACAGGGCGAGGCAAGCGCGAAATGTGCTGTACTTGAAACTTCACGCGCAATGTCAAGGCTATGCTGTTATAGACGCTATAAGCGGGGAAATAGACGGATGAGGCTTCTGTATGTTCAGGCGGGCGGGCGATGAGACTCAGCTAGACTCACTTGGACTCACCTGTTGATACTAAAATACGCGAAAATATACACTGTGTCGGGTAGTATTAGCAGGAAAACCATAGAGGCGCGTCGAAATACGCGGCGGAATCTTTCGCGTTGTTTCTTTCGCTTTCTTTTTCTCAGGATTCTATACGCGAGTCATGCTCCTCCGATTCGCGCTCATTTGCGGCCCGCGCGACACAATGCGCCCGCATGAAGCAGCATTCAGCCACTGAAAATGCTGTGAACGCTTTAATCCCAACTGATTGCCTGCACCTGCTATTCACACGAGTCTCCCTATGCCGAAACCGAAATCGCCTGACTCCGAGTCTTCAAAGGCTGAATCTGCCCCGCGTCTGAACAGAACGCGTCTGCGCGGTACGCAAAGCGCGACGCGCCCCGATGCGTCCGTTCTGCCGGTCGGTCAGGTGCTGCAAGGGGACTGCCGCGAGTTGCTGCACACCCTGCCGTCCAAGTCCGTAGACCTGATCTTTGCCGATCCGCCGTACAATCTCCAGCTCAAACAGGAGTTGTGGCGACCCAACCTGACGCACGTAGACGCCGTAGACGACGCGTGGGATCAGTTTGGCAGCTTTGCCGAATACGACAAGTTTACGCGGGACTGGCTGGGCGCGTGCCGTCACGTCCTTAAAGACACGGGCGCGATCTGGGTTTGCGGCTCGTACCACAACATCTATCGGGTGGGAACGATCTTGCAGGACCTGGGCTACTGGATGCTCAACGACATATCCTGGACAAAAACAAACCCGATGCCGAACTTCCGGGGAACGCGCTTTTGCAACGCGCACGAAACCCTGCTGTGGGCCAAAAAGTCGGAAAAAGGCCGATATACGTTCAACTACAAGGCGCTCAAAGCCGGTAATGACGATCTGCAAATGCGGAGCGACTGGCACATCCCGCTTTGCGGCGGCGAGGAGCGTCTGAAATCGAACGGGCATAAGGCTCACGCCACGCAAAAGCCGGAAGCCTTGCTGCATCGCGTACTGCGCGCCTGCACGCACGTTGGCGACGTGGTTTTAGACCCGTTCTTCGGCACGGGAACGACCGGGGCGGTAGCAGCGCGGCTAGGGCGACAGTGGATCGGCATCGAGCGCGAAACCACCTATGTGGAACTGGCCCGCGCTCGTATCGCCCGTATCGTGCCGCCCCTGCTTCCCGACGAACTGACGCCGCCTCCGCTGGACACGCCCAAACGCAAGGTCGGGTTCGGCATTCTGCTTGAACAGGGCTTGGTACGTCCGGGCGACACGCTGCGCCTGGGCCGCACCGAGTTTGAGGCCCGCGTACAGGACGACGCGACGCTCGTCTGCGGCGGCGAGCGGGGCAGCATCCATCGCGTGGCCGCGCACTGCCTGAACAAACCCTCCTGCAATGGCTGGGAACACTGGCACTATCGGCACACTCTAACCGGAGAGTATCTGCCCCTGGACAAGCTGCGCGAGCGGGCGCGGCTTTTGCTGGAAGGCGGCGCGGCGCACCCGGTCGGCATGGCGGCAAAGTAGCATTAGAACGCAGAGTGGCGCGTGGCGTCAAAAGTTGGCGCGTACAACGACGGGCGCACTTAGTCAGAGTATGGCATATCATGAAATTGATCGTTGGGTTGGGCAATCCGGGCGCGGAGTATGTCGGTACGCGACACAACATCGGCTTCGAGGTGATTGACGCGCTGGCGCGGCGGCATAGTATCGCCGTTGCCAAGCGCAATTTCAAGGCTGTGTATGGCGAAGGCATGATCGGTGGTGAGAAAGTCTTGCTGGCGCGGCCCATGACGTACATGAACCTGTCCGGCGAGGCCGTGTCCGCGATAGCTCGCTTTTACAAGATCGAAACACCCGACATCATCATTGTGCTGGATGACATCGCCCTTGCGGTGGGACGATTGCGGCTGCGCTTCAAAGGCTCATCCGGCGGGCAGAACGGCCTGGACAACATCATCAAGCACCTGGGAACGCAGGAGGTTCTGCGCGTCCGTATCGGGGTGGGGAATGCGCCCCCCGGCGACATGCGCGGCCACGTCCTGTCCCGGTTTCGCAAAGAAGAAACGCCGCTCGTCGAGGAGGCCGTGCAGCTGGCCTCGGACGCCATCGAATGCGCCATTAAAGAGGGCTTTGACATCGCCATGAATCGCTTTAACATTCCCGACGTCCCGCCCGATAAAGGGAAAGGCAAGGATAAGGGCAAACCCAATCTCGTCATTCCAGCCGACACGGGTACGGAGAAAGCAAAACGAGATGCAAGTTGAAGTGCAGGAGGCGCTGGGGGATGACCGGCAGATTGTGCAAAACATGTTTTTGTTCTTCTTTCACGATCTGGCGCAGTGGGCGGACAGTTTGGCTATCAACGCGTATGGCCTGCCGGTCGAGACAAGAGCCGAGGGGCCAACGCCCCGCACACTGGAAGAAGCCGTAACCTATAACTGGTGGATACGCGACGAGTGCAGGCTGTTCGTCATCCGAGCAGACGGAAATCCCGCAGGGTTTGCCATCATAAATGCCCGGTCGGAAAATCTGCCGCCCGATGTAGATGTAGATATGTTGGACTTCTTCATAGCAGGCAAGTACCGACGGCAGGGCGTTGGGCGAGTCGCCGCGCGCTTGTTGTTTGAAACGTTTCGCGGGCGGTGGCTTGTGGAACAACTGGCAGGCAATGCGGCAGCCATCGCATTTTGGAACCATGTTGTCGGCGAGTACACAAACGGCGACTACGAGAAGCTGGATAACGGCGCAACTCAGCGTTTTGACAACCGGGCTATGCGTCCTGCAGCCTCCACGAGCCGGTAGAGAAATGATGTGTTGGGCAGCAAAGCCTAAAATTACAAGCAGTTACCTGAAACTTCACCCCGGAAGTAATTCTTTTTGCGCCGGCCTTAACGAACGCTCAAGCTTTCAACGACACAATCCTGCAAGACATGGCAGGTGTTGTTGCTTACCGTATCAAAATTCCTCCCGGTATACTTGACAGCCTCCGCATATTACTTTATACTTAGATATGAAAGGTGTCATCAATTCTCCCCACTGCCTACTTGTATGTTTCTGCGAGCAGGCTTTAACATCCTACGATTGTACCCACAACTAAATATTGCTGATTACTTTGCTTGTGTTGTCATCCAGATTGTTGCTTTGTTACCCATGTAAGGGGGACTATGGAAGCGTATCTGACGCATTTGCTGAAGTTGGCACGTACACTGGCTGTCCATGTAGGACTCCATCACGACGAGCGGGAGGACTGTGCGGTTGCGTTTGTTGAGAAGATGCTGCAACACGCGCAAAGCGCCGAGGCATTGCAGGCGCTGTGTCAAACCTCGCCTGCGTATGTCCGCGTATGCGCCGACAATTTCGTTCACAACTATCATCGCTCTGAGGTGAGGAGAAAACATCGCGCGTGTTCCTGGCAATGCGTTGCGGAGCCGACAAGTGACGCGCGGGAACCCGCAAGCGCAACGACAGCACTGGAAGTCCTCTTATGTCAGCAGGAGTTATCGAGACGTCTTTGCTGCGCTGTGAACGAACTTCCCTTGCATCAGAAATCATACGTGGTTCGGCACTATCTGCTGCAAGAGCCAATCGCGCATATCGCGCAGTCGTGCGGCAAGTCTTGTCACTCCGTTGAGCAGGCACTGTTCCGCGCGCGCCGCCGCCTCCATGTGTCTCTGGAGAACGCTGGGTTATCAGAAAGCGAATTGCGTTCTTATCTTTGCTCCCCCCCCCCCTTTGTTCCCTACACTCTAATGCTTTCCACTTTGATGATTTGGGCGATTGAAATATATCGAAAAAATGTTGATAGAGTGCGTGAGTTTTTGTATATCGGCGGTGTTAATCATAGTATAAGGGACGACATCTTACAAACGTTTAACTGCCAGTGCCAGTTGGCTGCGCGTTAGTGTAACATGCCCTTGTCTGCCTGATAGAGTAGAAGGCGCAGTTTACGTGACGCGTGTACCTACCTGGCAGATCGTACATCATTCTGCGCTGTATCCCGGCGCGCGATCAATCCCGGCAGATAAACTCTATGTTCTGAGCATCTGCCATTTCCGTGTGGCTTGCAATCTGCAAATGGAGGAAACGATGAACATCAAGCGTTTGTTGTTGTCTGCCCTGTTCACTCTGGTGTCAGGGCTGATGACGAGCCTGGCAACTAAGAGCAAGGCGGAGGTTACTTCTTGGGACGCGGGCTATCCCATTGTCAGGGGCGGGCAACAATCAGCAGGCGGGCATTCGTACTACTGGAGCTACGACATATTGCTCAAATGCGAGGTTCTGGCCGAAGGTCCAAACATCCTCTCATGGACTGACACAAGTTACATTATTGTCGGCCCTTCGGGGGCGACAGGGGGCTTTGGTGGTGGTGGTCTCTGCAACCCAAACACCCCCAACCACGGAGGCAAAGAATTCCCAGACTACAACGTTGTTCCAGGCAGTTACGACTGTCTCGCAATCGCATCAGGGATAGACACAGTCACAAAAAGTTCCTGGAGTGGTTCGACCGGAGACACGTGGATCACAGTTCCATAGGATAGATCAGAAGCAAAACACTGCTTGACAGTGGCGCATTGTCAAGCAGTGTTCTGATGTACTGAGCGTCTAAGAGATTCTAGGCGCTCAGAGATTTCTCACTTGGGAAAAGATGTTTCGATAGTAACTGCATGGAGGTGGTTAGTGGCATCCATCAAGCATTTATTTACGCCTGTTCTGTCGGGCTTGCTTCTCGGCATCTATGTGTATCTTTCTAGCCCGTCACGCGCACAGACAACATTGAAGAGTTCCAAAGCTCCCACTGCTGCACACTTGGAGCAAAATCGGCCTGCTGATTTAACATCAGACACACGCCTTGATAGTCAGATCAGCGTACATGAGATCGGAACTCCTCTTGATGAGATGCTGAAAAAAGTCAGCCCTGTGAATGCGCCGCTTTTTGCTGACCGTAGCTGCGCTGCCCTAAAACTTCAAGTCAGCTTGCTCAACCGCCCTGTGCGATTGCTGATGCAGTCGCTTGCCCAACTTGTTCCCGGCGAATGGTATCCTGCCCCCGGCGGCAAAGGGTACGTTCTGAGAATGAGCCAGGTCGCCGCGCGCCGTCGCCAGCACTGGTGGGATTTGTTTTTAGGTGAGAGGCAACGACTATGGGATGAGGCACCAGACAGGGTGGTGCAGGCGATGCAGGCGCGGCCTGAAATCAAGGGCGAGGTACATTCCGCCGATGGGAACGACGAGGGGCTAAAACAGATGATCCTCGCTGCGCCTACATTCTTCAATATGCTGCCTCCCTCCCTTCAGGGAAGTATCGCGCATCGCCTAAATCAGACGCCACTCTTCCAGACGAACGGCATGTACCTGAGTACCGGCATGGAGGAGGGCGGTTCTGTTGTTCCCTTAACGGCTCTGCCTGAACAGGCGCAGAAGCAACTATCAGCGCGATTGCAGGCGTACAACCTGAACAATGTGACGCTGGTGGATACCTACATTCTTTTTGAGAATGTCGGACGCTACGTTTCAGCCGATGTGTTGAACGCGAATGGCGACACGCTGACCGCCGGATTTAGCCTAGATGTAAAATCTTTCGATGAATCCCCGGTTTTTCCTCTCGAACAGTACGGCCTGCCTAGCCAGGTCAAAAAAATGGGGCGAAATGCCCCTGCTGTCTGGAAAGAGCTGTCGGCCTATCAGGAAAGTCGCTTTTGGCCGAACGACTTGCCCGCGAAAACCTATCCGAACCCTCGGAATCGCGCAAAGATACTGGAGTGGCTTGCTGACCTGGGCCATGTGGAATTCGTTTCCGATTACTACTCTTTGAGAGGGTTATCGCAGTCTACGCAACTGCCGGACAATCTAAGTCTGCCGCTCACAGAAGAGCTAAACAAATGCGCTGTGGAACAAGACCTGAGCTGGAAACAGCAAGGTGGCGTCTACCTATTTCGCAGCAACCGCTGGTATCGAGACGATGGGCTTGAGGTTCCTGCTCCTTTGCTGCGGCGATGGCTGACCCAGAACGTTCTAAAATGGGCGAAAGTAAAATCTACCCTCTCCTTCTCCCCCTGGACACGCGAAGGAAAGCGCATGTCGAAGGAGCAGATGGAAAAAGCTGAAGCTGATATGGATGCGTCGCGCCCAACGCCGGAGGCGTTGGCAACTATCGCCCACGACATGCTGGACTGGCAGGCGGAGGTAGTAAGTACGCTCACACCGTGGCAGTTGTTCAACGGGCTTGTCTACACGACCATTCCCCCGGATAAAAGAGAGCAGTATGCCTGGGGGGGAGAAACGGCGCGCTTCCCTGCTGATTTCGCGCCTGCGCGTCTGCCGTACACTCCATTCAGCGGGTTTGTCAACGAAATGGTGAAACGTCATGGCCTTTTGCTGTTCTATGCGAGCCTGAATGTCGAGCAGAGAACGGCATTGTTGGCAGGGGGTCTGGATGTCAGTACCTTAACGGCCAGTCAAGCGCAGCAGGCCATCTACGTGCATCCGATCCTGCAGATAGCCGTGTCTCGCCGGGATCAGCCCATTCTTCTGGGAATAAAACCATGTAAATCAGTTCATGGCAGGGCGAGTTCCGATTTGTCCGGCACTATACTGACAGGTGGTGACATCTGCCTGTTCAGCACATCTTTGGCAAAGTAGCAGCGAGCATTATCAAAGCGACTGATAACATAGGTAGCGCGGTTTATCCTGCCTACAAAACGTTAGATGGAATGACCGGTCAAGCCTGACGGCTACGCTGCGTTGCTTGACGCTTGTATCATCTCTTGCACCAGACAGTTGAAATCGTAAAAGGAGAACAGTAGATGCTTGGCGCATTTCCAGCATTCCTTGATCCTGAACGGCAGACAGCGGCCAACCATATAGTCGGGTCAAGAATAGGAGCGCAAGAGTTTATGAAAGCGCTTGCGCGCTACATGCCTCCAGAGCCGATGAGCTTATTCGTGCAGGAGGACATCGTCTCGCGGGCGCGGCATGACATCGCCGCGTTCGAGTTAAACCAACCAGGCAAAGCTGCCAACATACAGGTTCTGGGCATGGATGCCCTCCCTGCGCTTATGCAGAATACTAGCTTTCTGGCATTCCACGACATGACAGGACCTTACTTACATCGGCAAGCATATGCGCGCGCCAAATTCGGACGTGAACAATTTCCCGCAACAACATTGATCCACGGTATAAGTTATAATTACGTGTTATGGGATATGGCCGTTCGTATGGTTCTTGCTCCAACGCAAATGTGCGACTCTGTGATCTGTACATCCAGAGCGGCACGCGACGCCTTCAGTAATATCATCACACGGGTGGTGGAAGGACTGAATGCCACAGGTAACTGCAAGGTCAATCCTAGTTTTCGCCTCGACATAGTTCCACTTGGTATTGACACCGACCTATACCGCCCACGTAATAAGCAGGATTGCCGAGAAATACTTGGGTTGCCCCATGACAAAACGGTTCTGCTCTACTTCGGACGCATTGACGCGACGACTAAAGGCGATCTACATCCGTTGTTGATGACCTTCTCCGAACTTGTGCGCAAACACGACAATCTGCTGCTGCTGCTTGCCGGCAACGTCGACCAGGGAGTCGCTGACCGTCTCCACGGGGTTGCGAAACAACTCCGCTGTACAGCCCCCGTGCTAATCCGCAAACAGCCCGGCATTATAGAAGGGCCGCTCTACTATGGCGCTGCCGACATCTTTGTCAGCACGGTCGAGACGCTGCAGGAGTCATTCGGCCTTACTCCACTGGAAGCAATGGCTTCCGGCTTGCCCGTAGTCGCCTCAGACTGGTCAGGCTACCGTGATACGGTCGTTCATGGGCAGACAGGTTTTCTTGTGCCTACGCGCTGGGCGGATTGCAGCTTAGACATCTCCCTGCTTTCTCCTCTATATGACTGGCAGCACGATCACTTGCTGATTAGCCAATCCATCAGTGTTGATACTGGCGAACTATATCACAGCTTGGATAAACTAATTGGCAATGTTGATTTGCGCTGTAAGTTTGGCGCATCCGCTCGTGAACATGTGTTGGCGAATTTCCACTGGCAACGCGTCGTCGACCGCACCTATGCGTTGTGGAAGGAGTTGCGCAAAGTTGCGGATACCCTTCCTTATCAGCGGCTGGCCGCTCCTACACCAATCGCATCTGACTACTTTCAAGACTTTTGCCACTACGCAACCGAAATTATCAAGCCCACTGCTAACTTGCATCTGACAGAGTCAGGAGTGTTAGCAGCAAAGCAGTTCCCGCAATACCTGCTTCATGCGAACGTCAATCCGCCATTCAATCTTACTGCTCTACAAGTAATGTTACGCTTCGTCAAAGCCGCCCGCATGTTCGGACAAACAATTTCCTTTGATGATCTCGCGGCCCGTATATCTAGCAAACACCCTATGTCCCAAGAGGAAGCCAAGCGTCATGTCATGTTGCTGGTGAAGTACGGCTTTTTGAAGTTATGAAATTGGCATGTATTGTTTGCATCGGCTTTGTTTACGCTTTACCCTTGACAAATGGCAGGGCAGGGTGTATATTACTCTTGCCGCCGCGAACCGGGTAGAAATAAGTTGGCAGACAACTTTCTACACACCGGGCGGAACGCGGCAGGTTTAGATTAAGACACGGTTAAGAAGTACGCATCGCGTCCTTGACAAACCTGCTTGTGTGTGGCATACTAAAATGTTGCTGCGAACTACTCCAAAGTTGAGCGCAGTGGCAAGAACCTTGACAATCACGTAATATGTTTTGTGTGGACTTTGTGTTGTTGTTTGTTTTGCGAGATTAGTGGCTTCGCAAACCGAGCAGAGATACGCTGTCCACGCGCACCAAGATTGGCTTGCTTGCAGGCTGATGTTTGTTGTGTGGGGGATGGCACAAAAACGTTTGATATGTCGTTACATTCATCGCGGCTTCGGCAGTGATGGTTGTTTCGGCTTCTAATCAGGTTAACTGATGGAGAGTTTGATCCTGGCTCAGGACGAACGCTTGCGGCGTGCCTAAGAAATGCAAGTCGAGCGGGAGCAGCAATGCTCTAGCGGCGAACGGTCGCGTAACACGTAAGCAACCTGCCCCGAAGACCGGGACAACACCTCGAAAGGGGTGCTAATACCGGATGTGTCCGTTGTGTCACCTGGCACGGCGAGTAAAGCGCGCATTTACCCATGTTTTGCAGGGACGTGGGGTATCGGAAGTGGAAAGCGGCAATGTAACTGTGTACGGTGCTGTAAGCTATGCCATCAATGGCGTGGTTGAAGCGTTGTTTGCAGTTGTGTTGTTGTGATGTACTTCCGACGCCCTAGTTTTTGTGGGATGTGGAGTGATGTGGCGGCTTCGGGAGGGGCTTGCGGCCTATCAGCTAGTTGGTGGGGTAACGGCCTACCAAGGCTCCGACGGGTAGCTGGTCTGAGAGGATGGTCAGCCGGACTGGGACTTAGATACGGCCCAGACTCCTACGGGGGGCAGCAATTAGGAATCTTGTGCAATGGGGGCAACCCTGACACAGCGACGCCGCGTGAGGGAGGAAGGCCTTCGGGTTGTAAACCTCTTTTAACGTGGAAGAAACAAATGACGGTACACGTTGAATAAGCCCCGGCTAACTCCGTGCCAGCAGCCGCGGTAATACGGAGGGGGCGAGCGTTGTCCGAAGTTACTGGGCGTAAAGGGCGCGTAGGCGGGTTGGCAAGTCCGCTGTGAAAGCCTGGCGCTTAACGCCAGAGGGTCGGTGGATACTGCCAGTCTTGAAGGTGCTAGGGACAGATGGAATTACCAGTGTAGCGGTGAAATGCGTAGATATTGGTAGGAACACCAGTGGCGAAGGCGGTCTGTTGGAGCACACTTGACGCTGAGGCGCGAAAGCTGGGGGAGCGAACGGGATTAGATACCCCGGTAGTCCCAGCCCTAAACGATGGATACTAGGTGTGGTGGGTATCGACCCCTGCCGTGCCGCCGCTAACGCAGTAAGTATCCCGCCTGGGGAGTACGGCCGCAAGGTTGAAACTCAAAGGAATTGACGGGGGCCCGCACAAGCGGTGGAGCATGTTGTTTAATACGTCACTAACCGTAGAACCTTACCAGGGTTTGACATGGGAGGCACCGGCATGAAAGTGTCGTCCGCAGCAATGCGGCCTCTACACAGGTGTTGCATGGCTGTCGTCAGCTCGTGTCGTGAGATGTTGGGTTAAGTCCCGCAACGAGCGCAACCCTCATCCTATGTTGCCAGCGGGTGAAGCCGGGAACTCTTAGGAAACTGCCGGGGTAACTCGGAGGAAGGTGAGGATGACGTCAAGTCAGCATGGCCCTTACATCCTGGGCTACAAACATGCTACAATGGACGGTAAACAAAGGGATCCGAAGCCGCGAGGTGGAGGCAATCTCAAAAATCCGTTCTCAGTTCGGATCGCAGGCTGCAACTCGCCTGCGTGAAGCCGGAATCGCTAGTAACCGCAGGTCAGCTAAACTGCGGTGAATACGTTCCCGGGCCTTGTACACACCGCCCGTCACGTCACTTGAGTTGTCTGCACCCGAAGTCGGTGGGGTAACCTGCAAGGGAGCCAGCCGCCGAAGGTGTGGGGAGCGAGAGGGACGAAGTCGTAACAAGGTAGCCGTATCGGAAGGTGCGGCTGGATCACCTCCTTTCTAAGGATGGACTGCATACGAGAGGTACAGAGTTCGGGAGACGCTTTGCAAGTGATTGCAAGAGGCGGATGCCGCTGTACGATCTCCGCAGTGTCCAGGTCGGTTCTTTGCATCGGGAAGCCATGTCGCACAATGCGCGGCAGCACAGAGTCCTCACAAAACCGTTCGCGTGATTGTCAACTATATAGACTACAACAGGCCGAGCAGGATATTTATTCGCTCGGCCTGTTGTAGTTTTTCTGCTTTCCCCATTGGGTTTGAGCATTGCACGGATGTGCAGATGTAGGTTGTGGCTGAGGAGTAAACCCGTTATGAGGCTAGGCTTTTGTTCGGCAGGCATGGGCGCTCTCCTCTGTGCGCTTATGTCCTCCAGCCTGCTGCCCACCGTCTCTTCAGCGAAGCAGTTTGCAAGAGGTGGCCTTGCCAGCATAAAGCAAAATCCGCTGTGGGTATACGAGGCCGAGACGGAAACAACTTCAAGCCTCGGTGAACATCAGCAAACAAAAATAGTCTTTGATAATGGACGGTATCGTATTGAACGCACCGATACCTCTACTCATGGCTCATTCCAACTATACCCGCCGACTACTTCAATAGTAATCCTCAACAGCATACATCCTCCGCTTGTATGGAGTTATGACCAGAAGGCGCACTCTGCCTCCATAAGCGAGTACAGTGCGATCTACTACTTTGCCTCGCTGGCAAAAAGAGACGGCATCGCCGCAATGCGGCAGCGTTATCGCGCTCCAGAGCGTGTGCTGACAGCGCAGATGTTGAGCGGGCGGCAGGGTATGCTGACCGTTCCCTTCTACGGCACTCCCGATCTTTTTATATTTATAGACCCGCAAACAGACCGTTTCTTTTCTCGCAGCTATCGCAGGGTCGGCGCGGAGAGCGTGGCGGGGCAGAAATGCACCATCTTCGAGTCGGGTGGCCGTGGCAGCTCCAATCCCGGCAGCGTAGACCGCTATTGGGTAGAACCGAAATCTCATTTAGTGTTGAAGTTGGAAAGGATAGACTTTTCTAATCCTCGCGCCGCTCAGTATAAGTCTACGATGGTCACGAAGAAGATCACGTTCCTAAAAAGTTTGCCTGCCTCGGCAATGCAACTGCCGCCGGGAACGACCGCGTACCTGCCGGAGAGCATGAAAGACATTTCGCTTCCTCCCGGCGTTGTGCGGGCGCGGATGCAGGGGCCGAACGTCCTTCTGGGCTTCGATCCGCAAACCATGTTCAAGCCACAGAGCAATGATACCGGCAACTCTGGCGGCGTGGGACTGGCAAAATAGGAAAAGCAGAGATATGCCGCACAGAAACACTTGCCCCGTCCTCCTGATGGTTTGCGTTTGCGGTATGGTCTCGCTTCACCTGCCCGCGCGGACTGCGAACGCGCAGGCAGTCCCTCCTCCTGTTACCGCCGCTCCCCCTGCTGCCGTTACACCGCAGGCCGCGCTTACTCCCGACCAGCTTAAACAAGATGCGCGGCTTGCCGCCGTGTTCAATCTGGATGTGCGCGGGGTGGAAATCAAGCGCACACTGGAAGCGATTAGCGCACAGACCAAAATCGGCCTGACCGTGTCCCCGCAATGGCAGGACAGGCGCTACACGGGCATGATGCGCCGACAAACCATGCTGAGTTTCATGCTCGCCATCGCCCGGACGTGCCGCATGTCCTGGAAAATACAGCCCCCGACCGACCCCGCGCCCGCTCCTGCTTCCGCCCCCGTATATGTCCTATTTCAAACCGACGAGCAGCAGCAGGCGGAAAGGCGGCTTGTCGCAGGCTCGGAGCGCAGGGAGGCCCGTTTTCGCGAGGAACTCAAGGCGCGGCTGACGCAGGCTGTTCAAAACGCGCTTGCGGGTGGCGACCCCACTACGGGACACCTGGAAGTTCTGCTGCAGGGCTACTCGCCCGAACAGATGGACAGGGCGATGGACTCCGCCTTAGAACCACCAGACATCATCTCGGCGAGCGACCAGTCTCATTTCCACAGCCACTTTTTCTACTCCGACGATTTTGCGCGTTTATCCCCCACGCAGCGGAACGCGGTACGCTCCATCGTCGGCAAAGAGCAATACCATCCGATTTCCGCAGGTGACGCGGAAGGCGACGCTTCCCCGTCCGCGCCCCCGGATTTCGCCGCCATGCGGGTCGGCCTGATTGCCGCCGCAGGCGGGTTCCGGCTTGGCGTGATTGAACCGGATGGAAAAGATGTGTGGGTCTCGCCCAGCGTCCATGTCGGTAACGTGCCTTCCATTGACCCGCAGGCGCAGGAAAACGATCTTGATCCCGCCGTCGAAAAGCAGCTTCGCAGCCTCGGCCTGGTAAACTTCGGCGCGATGCCAATGTCACTGCGTAAAAAGTCCCTTGTGTTTCCCCCCGCGCTCGACCGCAACAGCCTGAGCGAGTTCCTGGGCAGTATCGCCGGACAGACGGGCCTCGCCTTCTCCTGTGACGACTTTCTTAACTCCCGCGCAACCATTTACCCGAACATCCTGGCCGACAAAGCGGGGTACACCGTGGAAGAAGCGCTTGTGCAGATCGCCAAGACCTTTGGACACCGCATGATGTATGCCGAGGGGCGCATGTACGCGGACACCTTGACGCCGGGGCTGGACTTGCGCCTGGAGCCACCCGTCAGCGTGATGCGGCGATTGAGCGAACTGACAGAGACCAAACGAAAGCCGGACATAGAGGATACACTCGCATTCGGGCAATGTACGCGGGCGCAGATCAACTGCATCCTGAGCAAACACCCCATCAAGCGCGTATGGGCAGGGCTGCTGTTACGCGCGATCCGCGTTCTGCCCTGCCTGCAAATCTATGCCCAACTAACACCTGAAATGCGGGCTTCTGCCGCAAAGGAAGGTCTTAGTTATGTCGGGCTGTCGCGCGCGCAGCAGCAAATCTTTGACACGCTTGTCAACGCCGGCCTGCCCGCGACAAACACGCCGACGGAAAACTTGCAGTCCGAGCGTTTTCAGTCTGAGCGTCTGTATGTACGACCTATGCCCTACTTGCTGCCTGGCGGCAAGAGCAAGCCGGGGCTGACATTCCTGATTACGGGCCGTGAAGAGACGCCGCGCCTTAGACGCTTTACTATTTTCTGATTGTCTCGTATAATTAGCAGAGAAGCCGTTCCTTTGCAGGTCAGCAGGCAGTCGCCGACTGGCCTGCTTTGTTTATGCCGGGGGAAAGTATTTGCCCGTCCAGCCAATGTTTGATGACGCCGCCATGATGCGCCGATTATTTGCCGATCTGTCAGGGCGCGGCGTAACGCAAGCGGATACTGCCGCATTTATGCCTCGACTGCTTGCGGCAATCACAGACAGTCCCGACGCGAGTCTTTCTCTTGCCGCTTTGACGCGCTGGACCGCCGCCTGCACATCGCCCCAAAACTATATGCCTCTGCTGCTTGAACCGGGCGTTCTCGACCGCTTCTGCTTTGTGACCGGCAGCAGTCCGTATTTTGCAGACCTCCTCTCCCGCTACCCCGACTACTTTGACATCATCGCCCACCCGGAAAAGTACGGCGGACGCGAGACGCCCGCCCGCCGCTATCTCGAAATCTCCCGCTTGACGGAAAGCTGTGACACGCCCGATCAACAAGGTGCTGTCCTGCGGCGTTGGAAGGCGCGCGAAATGCTGCAAATCGGCGCGCGTGATTTGCTCGGCCTGGACGCTATGCCCACCGCTGCCCGCGAGTTTTCCAATCTGGCGGACGCCTGCGTTCAGGCCGCGCTTGATATTGCCTACGCCTCGCTGCAAGCGAAAGGAAGTTCAAATCCCTTAGCCGTTGTCGCGCTTGGCAAATTGGGCGGACAGGAACTCAACTATAGCAGCGACATAGACCTTCTCTTTGTGCATGAAGACAGCCTGCGTCTGCAAACCGAACTGCATGATGGACGGCGTATCGAAACGGCTGTGTATCTGGGCCGGCTGGCCGAAAACGTCATCCGCATCCTGAGCGACGAGACAGCGGAAGGACACGTCTTCCGTGTAGACATGAGGCTGCGGCCTGAAGGGCGGTTCGGGCCGCTGACGCGCTCGCTGACCGGATGCCGCGCTTACTACGAAAAATGGGCGGAGAATTGGGAGCGGCAGGCGCTGCTCAAAGCCCGTTTTGTGGCCGGGAACCGCGCTCTTGGCGAGGCGTTTCTGCATAGTTTGGAGCCGCTGATTTATCGGCGTCAAATATCGGGCGCGTTCCTCAACGACATCCGCGTCAACAAGCGCCGCATCGAGCAGACCTGTGCCAGGCGCGGGGAAGAACAGACCAATATCAAGACCGGGTACGGCGGTATCCGTGACATCGAGTTCATAGTGCAGTTATTGCAGTTGGAATTTGGCAGCAGACAGCCGCGTCTGCGCTCGCCCACTACGCTGACGGCCCTGACACGGTTAAATGAAGTCGGCTATCTGACCGACCGGGACACCGAAGAACTTGCCGACGATTACAAATGGCTGCGAACGCTCGAACATCGCCTGCAACTGCTGCACAACGCGCAAACGCAGACCCTGCCGCCATATCCTGACCGCACTGCATGGGAACATCTGGCGCGGCGTATGCGCTCTGCGTCATGCGAAGCCTTTGAAGACGAACTTGCGATACGGCGCAATCGTGTCCACGCGCATCTGGACATGTTGTTCTATGACCAGGATCGCCGCTTTTATCCGCAATATCCTGACGATCCGGACCCGATCTGGAAGGACATCGGCGATCTGCTGGATAGTCTGAATACACCCGCCACGCAAGCGACACTTAGAGAGCGACTGGCACAGGCAGGGTTTCGCGATGTACCGGACGCCCTGCGCCTGCTGGCCCTGATGCGCCACAGCGAGGAGTTTCGGGACGCGCCGCCGCAGTTGTCGCAATGGTTCAAATCACTTGCGCCGTTTCTGCTGGAGATGATCGCGCGTAGTCCCGACCCGGATGCCGCGCTTGCGGGGGTGGAAGCTCTTGCGGTTCCCTATCGCGACACCCTGTATCACCTGTTCCGGGGCCGTCCTGACCTGATGTGGCGCATCGTGCGTCTTGCGAGCGTACCTCCACTCCTCCGGCAACTGGCGCGGCATCAGGAGTGGATGCTGCCGCTTCTCGAAGCAGACAGCGCCGGCCTGCCGCTCATCGGCGATGGCGGCGAGCAGGCGCGCGAGGAACAGGCGCAAAGTGATGCGCTGCCCACTGCCGCCACCGCGCTCTACTATGAGCGCGAACTGAAAACGCGCATCGAAAAAATTGCCGGTCCGGGCGCAAAGTGGAAGATGATCGCGCTATTCTATCAGCGCGAGCGGCTGCGAATCGCGGCCCGCGATGTATGGGACGAAGCGGATGTGGCGGATGTGATGACGCGCCTGACACGGCTCGCCGAGGCCATGCTCTGCGTCATCCTGCGCGTGTGCAGCGAAGCCCGCGCTTCGGCGCACTCCGACCCCACCGGCGCACACCGCGTTCTTGCCCAGGCTGGTATTGTGAGCGTGGGACGGCTGGGCGGCGCGGAACTCAATTACAGCAGCGATTGGGATTTGTTATTTGTATATGACGTGGAACGTCCACGCGTTGAGGACATGACTCAGGATACGCGACACGCCCTGGTAAGCGGATTGACGCAGGACTTTCTCGCCGCTGTGGAAGCGCTCAATCTGCACGGCGCAAACATCAAGGCGGACCTGCGGCTGCGGCCCTGGGGGCGGCAGGGCAGTATCATTCTTTCCCTGCGCGGCTATGTGGACTATTATGCAAAACACGCGCAGACGTGGGAACGGCAGGCCGCAACGAAAGCGCGATTTGTGGCCGGCAATCCGCGTACAGGGCGGCGACTGGAACGCGTTTTGCGGGCCATCAGCAGCGGACGCGGCATTACCGACAGTGAAGACGCGGAAGTTCAGGCCATGAAAGCCCGTATAGAAAAAGAACGCTTAAATGCGCTGGAACGCCATACCGATCTGAAACTCGGACACGGCGGCCTGAGCGACATCGAATGGATCGTACAGCGCTTACAGCTAAAGCACGGCCCTATGTCGCCTTTGATGCGTGTGCCAAATACATTATCCGCCCTCGATGCGCTCGAATCCTTGCGCGCTCTGGACAAACCGGAAGCGGGCGTACTCGCCTCGGCCTATCGCCTGCTGACGCGCACCCGCAACGCCATGACCCTGCTGGCGGGAACGCCGCAAGATGTGTTCCCCGCCGATGCTGTCCGCCGGCGCGTTCTCGCCAAACTGCTCGGCTATGAGGACAGCCTTTTGCTGCGCGCCGAAGAGATTTTACAGGAGGCGGTTCAGGCCGATATGTACGCCGTCCGCCGCATCTTTGAACGCCGCTTTCAAAACGTCAATGCCACGACGCAGGAATGATAAACCGCGAAACACGCCAAACAAACGAAAAGAAAACGTAAAAGGCTTTATCCACAGATTACGCAGATTACGCAGATCGAAATACATAGCATGAACAATACGAATGGCCGCGCTGTCGGTTTGCGCCGATGCTTGTTTCAACTCCTGTCGATCCTGAGAAATCCTGTTCGTGCTGTCTATTTCCTCACAGGAGCCGGCGCGAGACTCTGCTTTGCCAACGGGGTATACTTTAACACGAATGGCGGCGGGGGCAAAGGGGGCGTATGGGGCAGGCGGGCATCATTGGAATTTTACTGGCGGTCAGTTATTTGTTCGGCAGCGTACCGTTCGGATTGTGGCTGGTCAAGCGGTGGAAGGGCGTGGATCTGCGGTCGGTCGGCAGCGGCAATATCGGCGCGACCAATGTAGGCCGCATCGCGGGGCCGCTCGGCTACACGCTGGCCTTTACGTTCGACGTTTTCAAAGGCCTGCTGCCGCCCCTGCTGGCGCGTCATTTTGGACTGGCGGCGGGGTGGCAGGTGCTGTCTGCGCTGTGCGGGGTGATCGGCCACAACTATTCCGTATTTTTAGGTTTCAAGGGCGGCAAGGGCATCGCGACCAGTCTGGGCGCTCTGGTGGGCGTGGCCCCGTGGGTCGGATTTGGCGCGCTTGGTATATTTCTGCTTGAGTTTCTCACCCTGCGCTGGGTGTCGCTAGGCTCGATTTTAGCCGCGCTTTCCCTGCCTGTCCTCGCGCTGTGGCTGTATCCCGCACAGCCCGCCGTACTCGCGTTTGCCTGCGTCGCCTGCGCGATGGCCGTTTACAAGCACCGCGCCAACATCCAGCGTCTGAGGGCCGGAACCGAGCCGAAGGTATGCCTGCCCTGGAACAAAAAGTCGGGCGTAACAAACGAGGCTAAGAACCTTGTCGTTGATAAGAGTGTTGTGGTTGAAAAGGACGAGCAAGACGCCGTATGAAGGATGAAATCCAATTTCTCCGTCCGCAGAAGGTAAGCCTCGGCACGGCGAAGCCTGTGCCGGAGCCGTATGTTGACTCGCTCTGGGAAGAGTACGCGCAGATCGACATCGCTGACATCGTCGTTGACATTGACGCGCCCGATTTGCAGCCTTCGTACTCGTATCGTGTGCCGGAAGTTCTGCAAAACACCTTGAATGCAGGAGCATGTGTGCATATTCCGTTTGCGGGGCGCGAAACGCTCGGCTACGTGCTGGGCCGACGCAAACTCGCCTCCAATGATCCGCTGTGCGGCAAGCTCAAAGAGGTCATCGGCATCGTTCCCGACGCCATTACCATCAACGCGGAACAGCTTCACATCATCCAGTGGATGAGCCGAAATTATGTGTGTGATCTGCTGTCCGCCCTGCGCTGCGTCGCGCCCGCCACATTGGGCGCGCGCGTAGCGAGCGTGGCCCGCCTTGCCGACCCGACCCTGCGCGGCGTGGACGTGGGCGCGAGCATTCCGCAGGCGCACATACTGGAAACCCTGCGTTCGCTCCACGGCGAGGCCGAACTAGACGCTCTGCGCGAGGCCGCGCACCTGACCAACTTCGCGGGCGCGTATTCCGCCCTGCTAAAAAAGGGCGCAATCATCGAGCAGCGCACGATTGTACGCGCCAAGACAGTAGGCAAAACCGCAAAAGCATACCGTCTGGGCGCGGCTGCCGAAGTGCTGGGGCAGGCCGGCGGGGCAGGGCGTCGCAGTCCGCAGCAGCAGCGCCTGCTCAATGAACTGGTGCAGCGCGCCCGTTTCGAGGAAGGCCCGATGCCCGGCTGGGAACTGCTGCGCGCGGCTCAGGCGAGCGCAGCGTCGCTGCGCGGACTCGTGGACAAGGGACTCGTGCAGGCCAGCGAGATCACCGTCCGCCGCGCGCCCACACAGTCTCCCACCGTCTTTACCACGCCGCCCACGCTTACGCCCGGTCAGCAAAACGCCGCGAACGGCCTGCGCGAATGCCTGGACAGCGGCGAAACGCAGACCGTGCTGCTGTTCGGCGTCACGGCCAGCGGCAAGACCGAGGTGTACCTGAACGCCATCGCGCATTGTCTGGAACAGGGGCGCAGCGCGATTGTGCTTGTGCCGGAAATCGCCCTGACCGGGCAGATCGTGGACGTGTTTATGGCCCGCTTTGGCGAGCAGGTGGCCGTGCTGCACTCCAAGCTTTCCGAGGGCGAGCGGCACGACGAATGGCGGCGGATGCAGGCCGGCAAGGCGCGTATCGTGGTCGGGGCCAGGTCGGCTATCTTCGCGCCTGTGCAGAACGTGGGCCTGATCGTGATGGACGAGGAACACGAGGCCTCCTACAAACAGGAAAACACGCCCCGCTACAACGCCAAAGACCTCGCCTTTGAGCGCGCCCGCCTGAGCAAAGCCACGCTCGTATTGGGCAGCGCGACACCGTCTCTGGAAAGTTACTATGCGACAAAACAAAGCCACTTGCCTTCTATTTCCCTGCTCGAAATGCCTGACCGCATTGATAACCGCCCCCTCCCACGCGTCGAGGTGGTGGACTTGCGCGAGGAATTCAAGCAGCGCAAGGCATTGTTCTCGCAACGGCTCGTAGAAGCGATGACCGACCGGCTGGTCAAGAAGCAGCAGATCATCCTGTTTCTAAATCGGCGGGGGTACGCGCAGTTCGTGCTGTGCCGTGACTGCGGCTGGACGGCGAAATGCCCCAACTGCGCCGTATCGCTGGCCTTTCACGCTTACGACCGCACCCTCAAGTGCCATCACTGCGACTTTGCGGGCCGCGCGCCGGTCGTCTGCCCTGACTGCGGCGGCATGAAGGTCAAGGCGTTCGGCATCGGAACCGAGAAGGTCGAGGAAGAAGTACGCGCCATTTTCCCGACCGCCCGCGTGGCCCGCATGGATCGGGACACGACCGCGCACAAGGGGGCGCACACGCGCATCGTGCGCGAGTTCAAGCAGGGCGATGCCGACGTACTTATCGGCACGCAGATGGTCGCCAAAGGCCTGGATTTTCCCAACGTTACGCTCGTGGGCGTCATCAGCGCGGACACGGCCATCAACATGCCGGACTTCCGCGCCGCCGAGCGCACGTTTCAGCTTTTGACGCAGGTGGCGGGCCGGTCGGGGCGGGGACAAACACCCGGCGAGGTCATCATTCAGACATTCAGCCCGGATCATTACGCGATCCAGGCCGCCATCCAGCACGATTACCCGCGCTTCTACAAGCAGGAGATTTTGTTCCGGCAGGAACTGAAGTACCCGCCGTACAGCCGTTTCGTAAACCTCATCTGCGCCGACGAGAACGAGCAAAAGGCCGAGGCGCGGGCCACAAGCCTTGTCGTCGCCCTTGAACGCCTCAACCCGCAGGGCGTGGAGATCATCGGCCCCTCCGCCGCCCCCCTCGCCCGTCTAAAAAACCAGTTCCGCTTTCACGTCGCCCTGCGCGCGCCCGTAGATTACCCGCTGTCCGACCTGGTGCGCGACGCCCTCGCCTGCCTGCCGACTCAAGACCGCCTGGGCCTGCACGTAGACATGGACCCTCTGAGCATGGCCTGACCAACGCCTGTTGACGCGCCTAAACACCATTATAAGGCTTGTGCAAGACAGTGACAAATCCTGCCATCACCAATTTAGTTTCAGCGCATCTAACGTGCTGCCGTCGCTGCTTGTCTCGAATGTGACAAAAACGTCTTCAATTTCTCCATAGAAGCGTTGTTCGCTAGAGGCGAAAGATCGATACCAGACAGCCTTGACTGGAAGAATTGCGCATCGTTGTAGGAAGGCAGAATTCTTCCAAGCACTTTTTTGGGTTCCCAATTAGCACTCACAATATCGGTGTCAGAAACAGGTTTGCCGACGAAGTGTTTTAATATGGAATGTTCCTGAAAAAGCAGGGCTTCTATTTCGGGAACGATGACAGCCACATGGAAATTCCGGTGGATTTTAACCTCACCCAACGAACGATGCAAAAAGCGCCTGCGGCTATCAACATTATTAGGGTCTGTGGTGTCGGCGTCAACTACGACGGCGACGTTCGCCTTGTCCTCGATAAGCAGTGTTCTGGCATAGGAGTCGACTCTCGACCACCCCCCTGCGGCCACAAACTCTATCTGAGGATCGTCATCTGGAATGTTAAGTATGGCTTGCAGCAACAAAACATTAGCCTGGCTCTGAGTAACTACCTGATATGGTTTCATTATAGTCTTCCCTTGATGTCAAAATCTGGCATACCATAAATGGTCGCTGCGCGAAACTTGAGATGCAGCGCTTTGCACATCCCCTGCGTCGGTGAATTGTTCGTGAGGGGCGTTGCCTGCGCCTGCAGCGCCTCTTCTAGTTCTTCCACCTCCCACAGCAGGATATGCAGCGGGTTCATCATGCGCGTCAGGTCTTTCATTGGAACGCTAAAATTGCTGCGTCCAAATACAATGCCCATCGTGCTAGAAGGACGACGCATAAGCTGATTACGCATTTTTGCAATCGGTTCAATGTTCAAAGGATCTTTGTAATCCTTTGACTCAATCAAAAATGTCGTGTTTTGGAAGTGAACTGCGCCGTCGATTTGTTCAATCGTGTGGCCGGAAAAACCGACCTCATAGGGCCATTCAACTTCCGCGCCATCCAGTTCAAAGCCGCGCAGAACAAGATGCTCGAATGCCTTGCCTTTCGCCCATCCTGCAGGTGTTCTGCCCGCGCGAATGTCTTGCAGCAAAGTGACAAGTTGATTGGAGTTGTAGCTGCGAACTCTGGTGACGTAATCTATTGCCATGTGACCTGCCTGATTGCTGTCAACATTATACCTATGTGTATGGCCTTGCCGCTACGTCCTAAAGGAGAACCTTATGCCCGAACTTGCTGCCGCGCATCCATTGTTTGTACATGTCAAACGTGCGCTGGGGCATCTTACGCCGAACGTGTTTGGCGAGCTTGTGGGCGTCTTTGATCATGCCACGACGACGCCGGAAGGCAAGAACCGGCCTGACAACAACCACGTTTATCTGTGGATACGCGTCGCGAGCGGGCCGTTCGCGGGCGCGTTTGAGTGCGCCGTCAATATCCATTCGACGGACGGCTCCCTTGTGCAGTACAGCGACATGCTGGAAGATCGAACGGGCAAACCGGTTCCCGGCGGGGGGTTCACCAAAACGCCCCTGTCGTATGCCGCACTCGGCGTCACGCAAGCCAACTTCAAGAGTATTCAGGACGGCGACCTGCACACTCTGCTGACAGGTTATGCCCAGACGTGCGACCACATGGCCGCGTTCGGGCATACCTACTCGGACGGAACCGGCCTGCATGATGTGCATCAGAACTCCGGCGAACCCGGCGGCAGCGGGCATCCCGATCAGACCGGGCAGGACGGCGCGCTCGTGTTCTACTTCAACAGCGCGGCGCAGGGAAATACACAGGGCAGTCCGAAACCTTACGCCCGCTGGGTGCTTGTCAAATTCGCCACGCAATCGCTGCCGTAGAGGGAAGCGGCCAGAAAGAGCAGGCGATCAGATAATCGATTCGTCAGTGGGTAAGGGGTACATAATGGGGAAAGTGCAGACGACACAGCCGCCGCCGTCCGGGGCGTTCTCGAAGCGCACGTCGCCGCGCAGGTCCCAGCGGGCCGCGCTGTCTATGAGTTCCAGGCCCGTGTTGGCGGCTGTGCGGGGATCGAAGTTCGGGGGAAAGCCGCCGCCGTCGTCGCGTATGGTCAGGTTTGCCCATCCTTCTACGACCGCAAGCGTGATGTAAACGTTGCCCTTGCTGTGCTTGATGGCGTTGCTCACGCACTCGTTGACGAGCAGGGCCAGACTCGCGGCCTTTTGTATGTCTATGGGGAAATCCTGAATGTCGGCATGAAGCGCGCGTCCGCCGCTCACCTGCTCTAAAGACGGCACTAGGCGCGACATCACATCGGCGGCGGAGATGTGCGTTTGCTCGGAGTCCTCCTTTACCTGCTGCGTGAGCATATCATGAATGGAGGCCAGGGCGCGCGCGTGATTTTTGATGCGCTGCAATGCGGGGCTGAACCCCTGCTCGTCCTGTATCTCCACAAGCGCGGCGATCACCTGAAGATTGTTCTTGACGCGATGATGCGTTTCGCGCATCGAGCGCAGCAGGCGGGCGTTGAGCGTTTCAATATGCCGTTGGTTGACTCGCAGTTCCTCCTCGGCGCGCACCTGATCCGTAATATCCACTTCGGCCACGACCCCGGCAATGATAATCCCCTCGGCATCGTAGACCGGGGCGGCGCTGTTGAGGATAACGCGCCAGCCCCGGCCATCGAAGGTTTCGATCTCCGCCATGTCGCCGGGGCAGTTTTCGCCGCGCAGGGCGCGGGCCATCGCCCACTCTTCCGGCAGGATGCGCTCCCCGCTCTCATACCAGTAGCCGACATACTCCCCGTAACCCGCCACCCCGGCGGCCATGACCGCCCCGCCCCATATCTGCTCGAATGCTTTGTTGCAGCGCAGGATCTTGCCCTGCGCGTCGGCGATGATGATACCGGCAGGCATGGCGTCTAAGATGGCGTCGAGCAGCAGGCGTTCGCGCTGCGCTTGGGCGCGGGCCTCGGCGAACTGCTCTTCCGCATTGCGCTTATCCGTAATATCAATGACCACGCCGGCCATACTGATCGGAGTGCCGGCCTCATCAAAACTGGCATTGCCGCGCGCCGCGATCCAAAAATACTCGCCGTCAGGACGTATCAGCCGAAATTCGATGTCATAACGCGTCCCGTTGGCGACAGAGTCTGCAATCGCAGCCGTCACGCGTTTCAAATCGTCGGAGTGAATAGGGCGCAGGTAACTTGCCAGTGGGCCGCCATCGGCTTCCTCCGGGGAAACGGAGAAGAAGCGGGCCATTACACGGTCGGCCTCAACGCGATCATGTACGGTGTCGAAGAACCAGGTTCCGATGTCGGCGTCTTCGAGGGCGGCTTTCAGGCGCGTATATTCTTCCCGCAGACTCTGCTCCTGATTTTCACCGGTTGAAAGGCCGTGTGCGTCCGGGATGGGGTTTAACATCGTGGCAATAACTCCTTACGTCATTATACACTGCCATGCCGCTGACCGTTCCCGCGTTCCTCCACGCCGTCCTCGCCCTCTGTTTTCCTCCCGCATCACGATGTTTACCGACGCTCTCTTGTTCGACTGCGCGTGATAAGCCGCTCACACCCTGCCGCTGTTGTAGTCATGCTGTAACAATGCTGCAACCCGCCTACTCAGGCAGCGCGTTCTCATGGTATAATGGCAGGCAGGACAGCCGCGCGGCTGCCGACCGCGGGTTCCTCTTCGCCGTTACCTCATCGTTAACCCAGGGGCCTTTTTTCACGATACCCATACTTAGACGTTATTCACAATTACTTTCCATTTACACGCTGTTCAGTTTGCCACGCACAGGAACTGTTCCACAGCATTCGCCCGTATCGGCGCAATCGTCCGCTGCAATGTCGCAGGGGCAGGCCGGAAGTCGGGCAGGATTCCCAAATTACACACTTTTCCGCTTTCATCAAAGAACGTTCCCGCAACGGCGCGGGACAGGCAGGACAAATAATTTCATTATGGTACGCCAGAACTTCAAGCAATTATTCAGCATCGCTGTCGCGCTGATACTGGGCGCGTTGGGCCTTGCCATCGGCTTCGCGCTGCAAAGCTACATTCGCAACGCCGACGCGGGAACCACGCTCGGCCTGTTTCACGAAACGATGGGCAGCCATCCCTACTATCAGGGCGCGCTGGTCGCGAGCCTGGGCATGATCGGTCTGCTTATCGGCGTCGTCCTGGCCCCCAAAGTGGCCGAGCGCCTGATTGACGCGGGCAACTCGGTCGAACGCATGTCGGCCAAAGACAAGATCGCGGTCGGCATCGGCACGTTCCTGGGCCTGATGCTGTCGCTCCCCGTGCTGTTCACCCTCCTCAGTTTGTCACCCTCCGCGCTTTGGAAGATTATCAGCGTTCTCGTGTCGGCCCTGCTCGCGGTCGCCTTTGTGTACCTGGGCGTGCGCGGCGTCACGAGCATGAAGGACGAACTGCGCTTTGTCGGGCCTGCCGCCATCCCCGAACCCGAAGAGACCAACCCTACGGCCAACTGCAAAATCCTGGACACGAACGTCATCATTGACGGGCGTATCGCGGACGTGTGCCGCACGGGATTTCTGGAAGGGCCGCTGTACGTGCCGGGGTTCGTTTTGGAAGAATTGCAGCACATCGCGGATTCGGGAGACGGCCTGAAACGGGCGCGCGGGCGGCGCGGCCTGGACATTCTTAACACGATGCAAAAGGAACTGCCCTTAGTCGTGCGAAGCTGGGACAAGGCGCTGGATAAGGCGTACCAGAACGAGGAAGTGGATACCAAACTGGTGCGGCTGGCAAAGGCGCTCGAAGGTATGATCGTTACCAACGACTTCAACCTGAACAAGGTCGCCATTTTGCAGGGTGTGCAGGTGCTGAACGTCAACGAACTGTCGAACGCGCTCAAGCCGGTCGTGCTGCCCGGCGAGATCATGGTAGTCGGTATCGTGAAAGAGGGCAAGGAACCCAATCAGGGTGTGGCCTATCTGGACGACGGCACGATGATCGTGGTCGAGGACGGGCGCAAGTATATCGGCGGTACGCAGGGCGTGACCGTGACCAGTGTGCTGCAAACATCGGCGGGCAAGATGATCTTCGCCCGTGTGCGCACGGATGACGATGGAGAGGGCTACGATTACAATGGAGGACGGTCAGCAGGCGAGCGGGGCGAAAACGGCAGCAACGGCAGCGGCAACTATCAGACCAACAGTGGCAGTGGTTTTACCCGGCGCGGGCCTGGCAAAAAGGTTCGGTAGCGACCAGAACAAAATCTGGGCCACGCTTGCGGGCCGCAGCGTCCTCGAATGGACGCTGCAGGCGTTTCAGGATCATGCGGGCGTGGACAGCATCACGCTCGTCGGCAGCGCGGACGATCTGGCGCGGCTGCGCGAAATCGCAAGTGGTTTCGCCAAAGCGCAGACGGTCGTAGAGGGCGGCGCGACGCGGGCCGCATCCGTCCGTAACGGCCTGAACGCCGTGCCTGCCGACTCCGATTTGATACTTGTCCACGATGCCGCGCGCCCGCTTATCTCGTCGAGTGTGATAGACCGTGTGATCGAAGCCACGGCCCGCGTCGGGTGTGCGGTTCCGGGCCTGCCGCTTTCCGACACGGTCAAGCGCGTGGATGCAGGCGGTCTTGTACGTGCCACCATCCCGCGAACATTGACGAAAGCCGGTGAAATGCTGGCGGGCCTGACGACCGTGCAGACGCCGCAGGGCGCGCGCACCCTCCTGCTCAAACAGGCGTATGCCCGCTACGATTGGGCGCAGGGCGAGCCGACCGACGAGGCTTCTTTGATCGAGGCGCTAGGCGAGCCGGTTCAGGTGGTAGCGGGCGAGGCCATCAACATCAAAATCACGCGCCCCGAAGATATACAAATGGCGGAGCGTCTGGGGGCGGAGTTGTTTGCCGCGTCGGGCGCATACGGCCTGACGACTGAAGCGACGGGCTTGAACGCAGACACAACGCAGACCGCAGCACCTGGCGACGCGAAGCAGACGAACACTTTACAAAGCGCCTCCGCGTCCAGTTCATTCCCCGAATATCGCACCGGGTTCGGGTACGACGTACACGCGTTCGCGGGCGTCCACGCGAACCGCAGGCTGTTCCTGGGCGGCGTGGAAATCCCACATGACCGGGGATTGGACGGACACAGCGACGCCGACGTTCTGCTGCACGCCGTTTGCGATGCTCTGCTGGGCGCGGCCTCGCTGGGTGACATCGGAATTCTGTTCCCCAACACGGACGACACCTACAAAGGGATCGCCAGCCTGAAACTGCTGCAAATCTGCGCCCAACGGCTGAACGAAGCGGGCTGGCGCGTGGTCAATGTAGACGCTACCGTTGTGGCCGAAGCGCCGAAACTCATGCCGCACCGCGTTACAATGCAGCAGACAATGGCGTCGTGCCTGGGCATCGAGGCCGACCGCATCAGCGTCAAGGCCACCACATCCGAACAACTGGGCTTCATCGGACGCCGCGAAGGCATCGAAGCCAGCGCCATCGCCACCGTTGTACGTTCCTCATAGCGCGTCTCAACCAAAACGTACCGCAGATGAAGCGGATGAAACAGATAAACGCGGATTATCTTTTGGATTGTCTGCGTCCATCTGTTTCATCCGCCCGATCTGCGGTACGTTTTGGTTGCGTATGCGGTATGTTTTTGTTTACCAGCCGCGCGTCGCCATCAATTCGGTGGGGTGCAGGGTGCGAATGTCCAGGCTGTCCATCGCGCCGCCAAGTCCCATCGAGGCCTCGGCGACCGCTTCCGGGTCGTTGTAGTGCGTGGTCGCGTCCACAATGGCGCGGGCAAATGCTTTGGGGTTGGACGACTTGAAGATGCCCGACCCGACAAACACGGTTTCCGCGCCCAATTCCATCATCAGGGCCGCGTCGGCGGGTGTGGCAATGCCGCCCGCGCTGAAATTGGGAACCGGAAGTTTGCCCGTGCGGTGTATCTCGACGATCAGGTCGTAGGGCGCGCGGAACTCTTTGGCGGCGACCATCAGTTCATCGGGACGCAAGGACTGTACGCGGCGGATGTCGCGCACAAGCTGGCGCATGTGGCGCACAGCCTCGACCACGTTGCCCGTACCCGGCTCGCCTTTGGTGCGAATCAGGGCCGCGCCCTCGCCGATGCGCCTTAGAGCCTCGCCGAGATCGCGGCAGCCGCACACGAACGGAACCTTGAAGTCGTGCTTGAGGACGTGGTTTTCCTCATCGGCGGGCGTCAGCACTTCGCTTTCGTCAATAAAGTCCACGCCCAGATGCTCCAGAATACGCGCCTCGGAGATATGCCCGATGCGGCACTTCGCCATGACCGGGATCGTCACAGCCTGCATGATCTCTTTAATCATCTTGGGGTCGGACATGCGGGCCACGCCGCCCTGCTTGCGAATATCGCTCGGCACGCGTTCCAGCGCCATCACTGCGACCGCGCCCGCTTCTTCGGCGATAACGGCCTGCTCCACGTTCGCGACATCCATAATGACGCCGCCCTTGAGCATCTCCGCCAACCCTATCTTTGTGCGAAACGTCGCCTTTTGCGTCTCATAATCACTCATAACATTCTCCCTATTTAGTTCTACTTACATCTCTCTGCGCCATTGCAGGGCGGAAATCAGGGTCGCCTGATCCGCATAATCCAGGTCGCCGCCCGCAGGCAGGCCGTGCGCGATCTGCGACACCTTGACACCCAGCGGCTTCAAGCGGCCGGCAAGATACAGCGCGGTCGTCTGTCCCTCGGTCGTGGGGTTCAGAGCTAAGATGACTTCCTGAACGCCGTTCGCCACGCGGGGGAACAGTTCGCGTATCTTGAGCAGTTCAGGCGTGATGTTGTCCATCGGCGAAATGACACCTTGCAGGACATGATACATTCCCTTGAACTCGTTCGTTTTTTCCATCGCGATCAGGTCGCGGGTCTCGGCCACGACGCACATCAGGGCGCGGTCGCGCTTGGGGTCGCGGCATACCTCACATAATTCCTGATCGGTAAAGTTGGCGCACTCTTTGCAGAGCTTGATGTTCTGCTTGACGGAGAGTATCGCTTCGGCAAGCTGCGCGGCCTCTTCCTGCGGCTGACGCAGGATGTAAAAAGCCATGCGCTGCGCCGATTTCGGCCCGATGCCGGGCAGCCGTTCCAGTTCCGCGACGAGACGGGCGAGCGGTTTTGCATAATGTAGCATTGGTGTGTCCAGGGGCAGGGGTCAGAAACAATGCCGGGTTGCAGAAAGTCTTATCTGTTAGACACAAGGCAAGTTCGCATCAACAGAGCGTCTTCCCTGACCCCTGAATCCTAAATCCTGCCCCTCTTTCCTAACCTAACAATCCGGGCGGCAGGTTCAGGTCGCCCAGGCCGCCGGTAATCTCTTTCATGCGGGCTTCCTGGCTGGACTGTGCCTGCGCCGTGGCTTCTTTGGCCGCTGTGACGACCAGGTCTTCCAATATCTCTACATCGTCGGGGTCTACGACGGCAGGATTGATCTTCACTTCCACCAAATGCCCGTGTCCGTTCACCGTGACGCTGACCATGCCGCCGCCCGCCTGAGACGTGACGCGCATAGTTTCCAGATCGTTTTGCAGTTTCTCGGCGTCTTCCTGCATCTTCTGGGCCTGCTTCATCAGTTTTTGCATGTCGCCAAAGCCGGGCATACCGCCGCCGCCACCGCCACCGCCGCCAAATCGTGCCATGTTCGTGATCTCCTTTGGAATGGATCTTTGTTATCAATCAAACCATGTTGCAGAAAACGGAAAGGCGCAGCGTCTTTCTAAAAGAACGTTTCGCCTTCCAAATAAATTGCAAACCAATTATTAGTATTGCACCCTTATTGTATCAGAAAACTGAGGTTTATGACGCATTAGCGGTGAAAGCCCTGGACAATACCCGGCTGCAGGTCTGCCGGAAATGCTAAACGTCCTCGCTGCTGACGACCCTGCCGCCGAAAATGTCCAGGGCTTCTTTCAGCATCCCTTTGCCGGGGTCGGGTGGAGGAACGGATGGCGCATGTCCGTTTTTGTTTGTGCCGCCTGCGCTTGCCTGGGCAGCAGGCGGCACAACGGGAATGAGGTTTGTGTCGGCGCGCGGCGCGGCTGCCTGCGGCGGTTGGGCGGGGGCGCTGCTGATCTCAAAATCCATGACGCGGGACGGGCCGCTCGGCACAGCGTCCGGGGGCGGCGCGTCGAGCAATGTCGCCATCTCCATCGAAGCCGCGCCGCCCGACCCATTAGACGGCGGCAAGGCAGGCGGCTTGACGCCGACTCCGCCCGTTCCCGTAGAACCATCGCCGCCATACTGCCCTTCCAGCAGACATTGGATACGGTAGCCTTCAACCTTTAGGCTTTCGTTGATTTTCTTTTCGACGAGTTCTTTAGCATTGGCCTTGCCCTGAATACGGTCACGCGCAAAGCTGTCTGCATTCTTGAACAGCAAAACGACAGTTTTGCCTTCTAAACCGACAACTTGCGCTTTTTCCAGAAAGCCTCCGCCAACCTGACTGACCTTTGTGACTGCCTTGACGATTCGCTCCCAGGCGCGCTGAAGCACTTCGAGCGTGACATCGTCGGCAAACTTATGACCGCCTGCGGCTGCGGGCGTGGACACAGACGCGCCGTTCTTTGGCGCGTTTGTTGGGCCTGCCGTGGAGGTGGCTGCAGTGTATTCGGACTGCGCTATGTCGTTCGCGTTGCGCGGGGCGGCTTCGGGCGCGAAGGTGAGAGCGGGGGCGACATAGATGTCCTCGCCGACTTCGGGCAGATCGTCCGTGCCGAGGGCGTCGTCTGCTTCTTCCTCATCGTCCTCGTCGTCCCTGTCATCGTGCAGGCTCGACGCGGCGGGCGTGTTCGTGGCTGTGGCGAAGGTCTGCGCGGCCTGCTGCGTGGGCGGGCGTGGGATCACACTGGGCGCGGGCATGGCGGCATTGGCGCTTATCCGCTCATCATTGACTGCATCGTCCAGGTGTACGGCAGTGGGAGGGCGCGGCAGCGTTTTGGCGACGGCCTGAACCGCGCCCGTCTGCAGGCGGGCGGCGGGGCGAGGCTGTGTCTCGCTCAGCATTGCGCCCTGCCCGATCATCATCAGGCGCAGCAGGGTGTTTTCCAGTATGGCGCGGTGCTGATTGCTGAAACGCAGTTCGCGCTCCGCGCTCGAAAGCTGACCCATCATCTCCAAAAGCAGGGCGGGTTCAAACAAATTGGCCTGCGGCTTGAGCATAGCAAGCCGGTCGGGGCCGAGTTCCTGCGCGGCGGCCTGTTTTGCGCCCGTAGACAGCAGCATCAAGTCGCGCAGGTGTCCGCCGAGCGCGGTCATCAGCTGCCGGACATCCGTGCCGCTGTCTACCAGATCGCTCGCGATGTTAAGGGTCTCGTCCCACGCGCCCTGTGCCAGGGTTGCTGTGACGCGGGCCAGCATTTCAGTTCCCACCGTACCCAGGGCGCGATGCACGATCTCGCCCGTGATATGGCCGTCGGAATACGCCAGTACCTGTTCCAGAATGCTCAGGGCGTCGCGCCACGAGCCTTCCGCGCTGCGGGCAATCGCCTGTATCGCTTCCGGTTCCGCGCTGAACCCTTCGGCCTTGATGACACGCGAGACCGCCGCACCCAGGTCGTGAACGCTGCCGCGCTTGAACTGATAGCCCTGACAGCGCGAACGGATGGTGATGGGAACCTTCTGCTGCTCGGTCGTGGCAAGAATAAAAACGACGTGGGGCGGCGGCTCTTCCAGCGTCTTCAGCAGAGCATCGAACGCTTTGGCGCTCAGGTCATGCACTTCGTCAATGATGTAGACTTTGTACCGCGCCTCGCTCGACGCGTACTGCACGTTTTCAATGATCTTCTCGCGCACATTGTCTACGCCCGTTTCGCTGGCCGCGTCAATCTCGGTCACGTCCATGCACGTATTTTCGCGGATGGACACGCACAGCCGGCACACGCCGCATGGGGTAGGGGTCGGCCCGTCCTGCGCCACGCAGTTGAGGGCGCGCGACAGCAGGCGGGCCGTGGACGTTTTGCCGCAGCCACGCGCCCCGTAGAACAAGTAGGCGTGAGCGATGCGCCCTGTACGCAGGGCGTTTTGCAGCGTAGTCGTGACTTGGTCCTGCCCGGCCACTTCCTCGAAGCTCTGCGAGCGATATTTGCGATACAGTGCGACGTAGGCCATGATTATCTAAAAAAGGGGTCGAAGATGGCGCGAGGACAAAGAGACAATGATAGCCGCAAAGGAACGCAAATGAACGCGAATAAATAGAGAAAGTCTCTCAAACAAATTGAACAGTGTTCCAAAACTTGTAAGTGGCAGCGTGAAAAAACTTACTATCTTGCGCTTGTCTTACACCGTATGTTGAACATCTGTTTCGTTGTTTGTGTTTATTCGCGTTTATTCGCGCTCATTTGCGGCTAATCGAAGTGCAATACGTGCGTGATGCTCAGAGCCGGGGTGAGGAACGTACTCGGGAGTTCAGACTTAAAGCTGCTGAGTTCCCTCCCTGACCTGGTTCGTCCAACCGCCGATACGCCCGCCCCGGCTCTCAACACCCCGCGCCTGCGTTCTTCGGAAAAGGCTTGGTAACGGACACCATTATACCAAAAACGGGCCATAAACGCAACCGAAATTTTTGCGCCCGGCATCGCGCGTTTTCTTTTGGCAGAAGGCAGGACGGAGCGCAGTCAGGCGGATTTTCGGGTACAACGTTGGCATGGACGCAGAAACAAACTTGAATTTGGAAACCGGCGCGGCAGACGTTGACGCGCTGCGAAACGCGCAGGCGTGGCTGTTCGACCTGGACAACACGCTTATAGAAACGCACATTGATTTTGCCCTGATGAAGCGCAAAACGCTCGCCCTGGGGGCAGAGTGGGGCGTGAACACCGATCACATGGCGGACCTGGACATACTCGCTATCGTGGAACAGGTCACGGCCATTTTGCACAGCATTACGATGAGCGGCGCGGACAGGCAGTTTCACGATCTGGCGTATGAGATGCTGGCCGCGCAGGAAGCGGAACAATGCGCCGACCCCATACGGCTTCCGGGCGCGTCCGAAATGCTGTCGTGGCTGAACGGGCAGGGCATTCCCATAGCCATAGTAACGCGTAACTGCCGCATGGTCTCGGACAGGCTGCTTGCAGAGGGCGATTTGCAGTGCGATGCCCTGCTTGCCCGCGAGGACGTAACCCGTACCAAGCCGCACCCGCATCATCTAACAGACGCGCTGCGCGTCCTGCAAACAAAATTCTCCGCAAAACGATTGACAGCAGAGGTCTGCGTGATGGTGGGCGATCATGTGATGGACATACAGGCCGGACGCGCGGCCAAAATGCGAACGATAGGACTATCGCGCGCACAGAAACCGGACGCATTCACCGTCTGCCCGCCCGATATTCTGCTCAAAGACATGGCCGAATTGTGGGCGCTATGGAACCGCTAACAGTTCGGCCTGTCCACAGCGCAGCGTCTTGCCTGATGCGAGAACACGAACGCGCTCAGCGCAGCCTCTATTTCCCCTGCGTTTTCCTCGGACATCTCTACAAAAATGTCAATGTCGCCGGTGAGACGCGGGTAGCCATGATAAGCGACCGCATAGCCGCCCACAATGAGATACCGCGCCTCATTTAAGTTTAACAATGCGATAAACTCTCTGGAATCCGGGGGCAGCTTCAGCATGAGCAGACTCCGACCATCGCTCATTAAGTTCAAGCATGATGGCGAGACGTTCAAGCGGCGTCAAACGCTGATAATACTCTTTTTCAGCGCGTTCCGCTTCTTCGAAAGAACGCGCGATAGAAGCAAATTTTCCCATTGACCCTCCAACCGCAGTCAGCAGACAGGTTTTGGAGTGCGTGTATGTTGAATTCCACGCCCGAAAACAGCGTGACTTGACTGTTCGCCATATGCCGCATTTCTGCCGGCATCAGGTTAATAGTGGAATATAACAGCCCTTCTGCTAAGCAAAGTTTCATGGCTGCACAGCATGGCTGGTATGTCCAAATCTGGCATCATTATAGACCATCATTATAGACCAAGCAGATGGAAGCAGTCAACAGGTATTGACATGCACCCTGATTTATGAAAAAATGGTGTTACAGTAGAGTTTGTGGGTACATGGCGCGGACTGCATCGGGCGCGTTCCTCTATGAGAAGGAAGTTCGGCGCGGATGCACTCTGCTCGGCAGGCTTCCACAGCGCAATGACGTATATCCTATTTTCTAAACCACCATGCGCTGCTATGTATGGCGGACTCGCAGCGCGGCGTCGAACGTGGCGAGGGGGATGAAGTCGGCGTCGGGCGGGGCTTCGTCGGGGCCGAAGTGCGCGCCGCCGCCTGCCTCGCCGATTGCGCCGTCTGTGGTCGGCTCCAGCAGGCGCACATTCGCCATTGTGCGGCGCAGATGCGACCCGCCCGTAAACTGCACCCGAATATAGTTGCTCGTGTAGCCGCTCAACAGCGCCGTACTCATGCCGCCCGCCGTGTCCATTTCAACAGGCGTATGACCATCATTGCCGCTCGCGCTTGCCGCAGAAAAGGCCGCAGAAGCGTTCTCCTCTTCTCCTCTTTTTCCTGTCTCCGCTTCCGGATCCCGCCCGCGCATTTCCTTGCCCTCGACCAGCACTTCCAGGGTGCGGCCCATAAAGCGGCGGATGAACCGCGCCTGCGTTTCACGGCAGGCGTCGGCCAGCCGCTTGGCGCGGCTCTCCTTGTCGGCCTCGCTGACCTGGAGCCTATCGGCGGCGGGCGTATTGGGGCGCGGCGAATAGCGGAACAGATGCGCGCGGGCGTAACCCACGGTATGGACGACATGCAGCGTGCTTTCAAACGCGGCCTCGTCTTCACCCGGAAAGCCGACCATGATGTCGCTTGTAATGGCGAGATCGGGAATGCGAGCGGACGCGGCACGACAGCGCTCCAGATAAAAATCTTGATCATACGGCCGGTTCATTGCCCTGAGAACGTTCGTGTCGCCGCTTTGCAGGGGGATATGCAGATGCCGACACAGTTTGGGTTGATTGGCGAAGGCGTCCAGAAGCCGATCCGTTACCTGCGTCGGCTCGATGGACGACAGGCGCACGCGCTCAATGCCCTTGACATCGGCAAGCCGCAGGAGCAGGTCGGCCAGATCGGGGCGCGAATACGCCCTGTCCATGCCCCACTGTCCCGCCCGCTCCGTGACGATCAGCGGCAGCGATATACTGTTGTCCTGAACAGTGTTTTTCAGCCCTGCCGCCTCGAACTGCTGCGCGTACTGTGCGCTGCGCCGCGCAAAATCACTCTCCTGCCCATACGCGCCTACCAGAACGCCCGTAATCACGATCTCCTTGTAGCCCTCGCCCGCCAGACGCTCCACCTCCTGAACCACTTCGGCAACCGGGCGCGAACGCATCACCTTGCGCGTGTAGGGGATCGAACAGAAGGTGCAGAACACGTCGCAGCCGTCCTGCACTTTGATAGTGGCCCGTGTGCGATGCCGGGGCGGGCGGGCGGCAGGGTTGTCGTCGGGGGCGAGGCGTTCCGCTTCCCGCCGGTCAGCGATGGCCTGCTCAAAATGAGGATACGCACCCAGCACGTGGGCGAGCGTGTCCAGTTTCTGATGGTTGGGAACGAGCAGAGTGGCGTCTTCTACGGTCTCGCCTTTAATCTGCGCCATTTCGCCGTAGCAGCCGGTCATCACGACCACGGCATCCGGGTTCTGCCGCGCCACTTTGCGAATAAGCGAGCGGGATTTACGCTCGGCGGCCTGCGTGACGCTGCACGTATTGACGACGTAAATGTCGGCGGGCTGCGTGAACTCGGTAATGGTGAACCCCCGCGCCTCGAAGTCGTCCAGGATACGCTGTGTTTCGTATTGGTTCACTTTGCAGCCCAGGGTGGTAAAAGCGGCGGTCGGCACGACGTTGTTCTCCTCGCAGCGGACTGCGGTATGGTTTGTTCTAAGATATAGTTTGTTCTGAAGAGTTGTTCTGAAAGAGTTTGATTGTAAATTGTCAGGCGGGGAGACGAAAGCGCGTTGTCAAAGTACACAAAAGTCAGCGCCTTGCCATAGTTTACCACTGACGCGTGTACGCCGTCAAAGCAGGAGTGTCGCAGAGCAGGGCAAGCGCCTCTAAAATTGTGAAACATGAGGCGTACAGAAAAGGGGCAGGCGTTATGACCCCTACACAACCGTCAGGAACACAGGCGCGGACGAGGTTACGGCACGACTGGATAGTTGTTCACGTTTTTAGAGGCGTTTGCCCTGGGCGGCGGGGAAAGTGATTGACGCCGGCCCTATATGGGGCTATAATAGACTAGCGGTTACGCGAACAGGTCAATATAACATTATGAAGATGGGAAAAATAACGCGGTCATCTCTGGCATTGATCTGTTTGTTGGCAGCAAGCCTTGCAGGGCCGCTGCCCGCCGCGCCGCCGCCGGTGTCTATGGGGGGCAGATATACAGATGGACTGCACCATTTTTCGCTGGTCGTACCATTGGGCTGGACGATCAACAAAGAATTGATCCCGCATTATGCCGTGTTTGTGGAACCGAACAAAAGCGCGCAGGATGAGGCCGCGACGGTGGGAACGTACGGCGAGCCGCTGAAAAACCTCACCCTCGACCAGTATGTTCGGGCAACGCGTAAGGGCAACGCGGCGCAAAAGGGGCTGACGGTTTCCGACGAGAGGGAAACCATGCTGGGCGGCCTGCCCGCGCATACCTGGCGAATGCACGTCAGCCTGCCGGGATACGCGCCGCACGAGAATCGGCAGGTATTCAGTGTGCGCGGCAATCAGGCCGTCAGCCTGACCCTGACCGCTCTTCCTGGCGCCATCAAGAATTATGATGCCGTTTTTGACGCCATGCTCGCCTCGTTTCATTGGGAAGGCAGCAAGGCCGCGTTGGAAACGACACTGAGAGCAAAGTCAGGCAGCGGCGCGTCCACGCATCTACCAAAAGCAAATGCGGCAGGCGGCAGCGTGACAGGCAAAAAATAATGCCCGTCCGCCCGACAACGATTTGAACACGCACATTGCAGGATGCAAAAATGTAGAATGCAAAAAAACAGAGAAGGGAGCGCCTTGTATGCAGACCCTGAACACAAACCGCGCCCTGCGCGTTCCAACGCTATCTAACGCTGTCCCTGTCAGAAGCATCGTGATTATGCAGGCGGCGCGGGCGAACTGACAACGACTGTCGTTCGCCTGCGTCGCCGCCGTCCCGCGCCCTGCCCGCCTTCTACCCGGCGCGGCGGCGCGTTTTTTATGCCCGAATTATAATTTAACCACCCGCTGCGCTAGAGACACAGATGCACAGAGAAAAAACAAAAGGTGTCTCGCGCCCCATGTGGTGAACCTGAATCAAGGATTTCACGATGACTACGCCTGATTATCGCTCTACGCTTAATATCACCCTGAACGACAAGGACGCGGGCGCGTTTCCGCAGCGGGGCAATCTGCCCGCCCGCGAACCCGAATTTCAGGCCCGCTGGAACGCGCTCGACATTTATAATAAAAGTGTGCGGCGCAATGCGCCGCGTGGCTCGTTCATCCTGCACGACGGCCCGCCCTATTCCAACGGCAACATCCATCTAGGCACGGCCCTGAACAAGATCGCCAAAGACGTCATCACCCGGTTTCGTACCATGCAGGGTTTTCACGCGCCCTACGTGCCGGGATGGGACAATCACGGGATGCCCATCGAGAACGCCGTCGCCAAGAAGTTCCGCGAGAACAAGCAGGTCATCTCCCGCGTCGAACTGCGCCAGGCGTGCCGCGAGTATGCGGCGCAGTGGGTGGACACGCAGCGCGAGCAGTTCAAGCGGCTGGGCGTGCGCGGCGATTGGAACGACCCTTATTTGACGATGAGCAAGGATTTTGAGGCCACGATTGTGCGCGTGTTCGGGGAACTCGCCCTCAAAGGCTTCATCTATCGCGGCCTCAAACCCGTGTTCTGGTGCGCGACGTGCGAGACCGCGCTGGCAGACGCCGAGGTCGAGTACGAGCCGCACACGTCTAACAGCATCTATGTCCGGTTCCCCATGTTCCATGACCCGCAGGGCGTGTTCGCGGGGCTGGCCGGCGAGGACGTGTGCCGCGCTTATGCCATCATCTGGACGACAACGCCCTGGACGATCCCGGCCAACCTCGCCATCGCCGCGCATCCGACAGCCGAATACGCGGTCGTGCGGGCGCAGCAGGACACGGAAACCGTGTACTATCTCGTGGCCGTGCCGCTTGTCGAGAGCGTGATGGCGGCTGCGGGCGTAACCGACTACCGGACGGTTCGCACTATCGAGGGCGCGGGGTTGCAGGGATTGATCTTTCGGCATCCCCTGTTTCATCGCACGTCACCCGTGCTGCTTGCCGATTATGTGACGATGGACGCGGGAACCGGCCTGGTGCATACCGCGCCGGGACACGGCAAAGAGGACTTTGAGACGGGCCTGCGCTATGGCCTGGAAGTGCTGACGCCCGTGGACGCGGCAGGACGCTACACGTCCGCGGCGGGCGAGTACGACGGGCGTTCCTTCGAGGGTCTGCGCGTCACGACGTGGGGCGACAAAAAAGGGCAGGACGCCGAGGCCAACCCGGTCATGCTCGACGCCCTGCGCGCGTCCGGCAATCTGCTCAACGCCTCCAAGTTCGAGCATTCGTACCCGCACTGCTGGCGCTGCCATAGCCCGCTCATCTTCCGCGCCACGGTGCAGTGGTTTATGAATATAGACCATGAGGTCGAGGGAACAGGAAACAGGGAACAGGGAACAGACCAACAGGGCGCGGCGAATGCTCTGATACCTTTTCGACGGAAGGCGCTGAATGCCATTGAGGACGTGACGTGGTATCCGCGTGAAAGCGTGAACCGGATCACGAGCATGGTGGCGAACCGGCCCGACTGGTGCGTATCGCGCCAGCGGTCGTGGGGCGTGGGTATCCCGGCCTTCTACTGCGAGCAGTGCGGCGAGCATCTGCTGACCGAGGAAAGTATCGGGGCGGTCGTGCGGCTTGTGGAGCAGGAGGGTTCGGACGCGTGGTACATCCGCTCCTCAAGCGAAATCCTGCCCGCCGATTTCCATTGTCCGCATTGTCAGGCGGGCGTGGACAAGCTGCGTAAAGAGACCGACGTTTTAGATGTGTGGTTCGATTCGGGCAGCACCAACCGGGCCGTGCTGGAAAATCATGCCCACTGGCCCGATCTGTCGTGGCCTGCCGACGTGTATCTGGAGGGCGGCGATCAGCACCGGGGCTGGTTCAACTCGTCCCTGATGATCGGGGTGGGGACGCGCGACCGCGCGCCGTTCAAGAGCGTTATCACGAACGGCTGGGCCTTGGATGAAAAAGGCGAGGCGCAGCACAAAAGCAAGGGCAACGTAATAGACCCCATCGCCATCTGCAATGAGAGCGGCGCGGACGTGGTGCGCTGGTGGGTGGCGTCGCAGAACTTCATGGAGGACGTGCGCTGCGGCCCTAACCTGCTCAAGCAGGTGGGCGAGATGTACCGCAGGGTTCGCAACACGTTCCGCTTTCTGCTCAACAACCTGTACGACTTTGACCCGGCCACCAACGCCGTACCGGTCGCCGACATGCCCGAACTGGATCAATGGGCGCTCGCGCAATTAGGTCTGCTTGTGGAGAACGCCACAGCCGCCTACGAGGTGTACGAGTTCCAGCGCGTGTACCAGATGACGCTCAACTTCTGCTCGACGGAACTGAGCAGTTTTTATATGGACGTTGTTAAAGATCGGCTGTACGCGGACGGCGCAGACTCCCGTTCGCGGCGTTCCGTGCAAACCGTGATGCACACCGTCGCGGACACGCTGGCCCGCCTGCTCGCGCCCATTCTGGCGCATACGTCCGAGGAGGTCTGGGATTATCTGAAAACGCCGGACAAAGCGGAAAGCGTTCATCTGGCCCCGTTCCCGACTGCCGGAGCAGTAGACACGGCCCTCATCGCCCGCTGGGAACCCATACTGGCTATGCGTGAGGCCGTTATGAAGAAGCTAGAACCCGCGCGGCAATCGGGTAGGATCGGTAAGTTCATGGAGGCGTATGTATCTATTACCTTGTCCCCTGAACGTTACTCGCTCTTGAATGCGTATGAAGAGATGATGAAAACCCTGTTTATCGTCTCAGATGTTTCTTTGTCCGAAGGACAGGCAGATCAACAAGACGACATTGAAATAGAACCTGCCGTCGGAGAGAAATGCGCTCGCTGCTGGCTTGACAAGCGCGACGTCGGCAGCGTTGACGAATACCCTGACGTGTGCGAGCGTTGTGCAAATGTCCTGAAAGGTTTGGCTGCCGCATAACCTCACGACTGCAATACAACGGAATGAATTCCTTTGCTATGGGCGTTCCGCCAAGTGTGCTTCGCACACGCCTGTTTGCCAAAAGCCTTGCAGTAAACGCACCGTGTCCGCAGGACACTTGGCCGCAGGCCCGCAGCAAAGGAATTCATTCCGTTGTGCTTGGCTGCGATCTGCTACACCGTGGTACAATCCAAAGATCAAACCGAAGACACATATTTATGAGGAGCCGAATATGGCCGATGTCGCCAAACGTACCGACCTCGATTTTGAGGAGTTTCGCAAGCTGCTGGAAGACGAACGCGCCCGCCTGACCGACCTGCACCACCGGCAGCGCGCCGACATGATGGAAGAGGCCGAGGACGTATCGCAAAACGAACTTTCCACGGCGGACTTTAACGATCCCGCTGACTTTTCTGCTGCGCTTGCGGATCGCGACCGGGACAAAGCGCAGGACGTGGAAGTAAAGGCGCAGATCGCCGAGATCGAAAAGGCCTTAGACCGCATCGCCAACGGCACGTATGGCCTGGATGTCATTGACGGCAAGCCCATACCCATCGAGCGGCTGCAAGACCTGCCGTGGGCCAGCATGACCGTGCAAAACGCCGACAACGCCCTGGACTACGGGTACAGTACGGAGTCATAGAGGGCCGGGTACAAAGAACGTACCCGTCTTGAATGCTTCGCCAAGCGTCCTTGCGGACGCGAATGCAAAAGCCCTCTGAACAGATTTGGGATAATGTTACATCAGTGATGGAAAACGCTCTGAAATCCGCAGCGAATGATACAACAGACAACACGATAACGGGCGCCAACGTGGGTATGTCGGCACAGCCTGCCGGACGCGCCCTGCGCCCGGTCGTGTTCTACTTCATCGTCGCGCTTGTGTTCGTCAGCGATCAGGTGAGTAAGGCGTGGATTAGCAAGACGCTTGTGCCGGGCGGCGAGCGGCCCGTCATCGGCGATGCCTTTGTGCTGTCGCTGACGCACAATCACGGCGGGGCGTGGGGCGTACTGCCGCAGGGCAATGTGCTGTTCATCGCGTTCGCGGCCTTTGCCATCCTCGCCCTGCTTGTCGCCTATCACCGAATGCGGCGCATCGAACTGTTTGTCGGTACGGCCTTTGCGCTCGCGCTCGGTGGCGCGTTAGGCAACTTGCTCGACCGCCTGCGCTTTGGCTCGGTCGTGGATTTCTTTTACGTCAAGATCATCAATTTTCCGATCTTCAACGTGGCGGACTCGGCCATCACCATAGGCATTATCCTGCTGCTGATCCACTTTCTCCGCACCCCGCACACGGAAGAAGCCGCGACAGCGTAAGAGCATTACCGTGGCATTTGCATCCGCGTCCGATACGACGCTTTGTCCTTCCGGCTACGCCCGGTGGACGCCCGGCGCACAGCGCCTCCAAGACGGATACGTTCTTTGTACCCGTCTTCCGTACCCGACCTAATAAGAACAGCGTAACACTATGCACCCTATTTTGTTTCATATCGGGAGAATTCCCGTGCGCTCGTATGGCGCGTTAATCGTGATCGGCCTGATGATCGGCATCTGGCGCGGCCTGCGCGTGGCCGACCGTCGCTGGAAGACCGAGCCGATAGACTCGCCGCGCCGCGTCCACCCCGACACCCTGTTCGATGCGGGGTTCTGGGGCTTCGTCGTGGGCATCCTGGGCGCGCGGGTTACGTTCGTTGCGCTCGACTGGGGCAGCTTCGCCGCGCATCCCCTGGACGCCCTGAAGTTCTGGGAGGGAGGGCTGTCGCTGCACGGCGGCATGTTCTTCGGCATCCTTTACATGGTCACGTACTGCCGCCTGAAACGGGCGCATACGTTCGCGATTGGCGACATCTGCGCCACGTCGTGGGCGCTCGCGTATGCCATCGGGCGCATCGGCTGCTACCTCAATGGCTGCTGCTACGGCGGGGCCTGCGACCCGCGCCTGCCGTGGGCCAGCGTGTTTCCCGATGAGCGGTACGCCCACGACAGCAGCCTGATTACATCGTCTACGGTTCTGACCCCGCCCTCGCATCCCGTGCAGTTGTACGCCACGGTCTTCAACCTGTGCTTCTTCGCCCTGATGGTGCAATGGGAAAAGCGTAAACGCGCGGATGGCGAACTTTTCTATGGCTACATCGGCCTGTACGGGTTGTATCGCTTCATCATGGAGTTCTTCCGGGCGGGGGCGACTTCCACGTATATCGGCCAGTGGCACTTTACCGAGACGCACATCATCAGCGTCTTTATGATGGCCCTGTCGGTCGGCGGTATATTGTGGCTGCGCCGCCACCGCCCCCTGTACCGCGACGCCATCTATACCCAGCCCGTCCCGCCCCTGCCTGCCGCCGCCGCGACATCGTGAAAAGCGACTTTTAGGAACAGCTTTACCGCTGATGACACGGATGAAGCAGATACACGCGAATTATCTTTTGAATTATCCGCGTTCATCTGCTTCATCCGTGTCATCAGCGGTAAAGCATTTTCTGTTTCTTAACGCCCCTTTAACATCCCTCGGCTATAATGCGTCCCATACTGCGACTGTTCAGTATCAAGTTTTCAGTATCCAGTTTGAATTCAACGGGAGACGGGGGAGCGATGCACACATTTCAGGGGCGCGTCAGGGGCAGAATGTTGAGCGGCATTTGCGCCGGGGTTCTGGTGGGGGCGGCGCTGCCCCTCTACGCGCAGCGGCCAACGCCCTATTTACATGCGCCCTCCGTAGACACGTATGCGAAACACGACCCCGCCGGCACGACCATACTGCCGACCGGACGCCTACTTAAGCCCGTCGGCAGGCATCTGCCGCTGGCGCGGTGGCCGCACAGCCTGGTTCTCAGCCCGGACGGCAGTGTGGCCTTTGTCGCCAGTCAGGGCGTGGGCCAGTTGATAACCGACTGGCAGGGCGCAAAGCCCATAGTGACAGGTATTGCGTTTGAAACGGCCCAGGCGCAGACAGCGGGCGCGCGAGCCAGGCGACGCGCCAATGCGGGCGCGGCGGCCTTTGCCCCGGACGGCAAAACACTGTATTGGAGCAGCGGCGACAGCGGCGAAATTTATGTTGTGGACGTGCCGACCCATACCGTGAGTGGCGCGATTGCCCTCAACGGTACGCTGAACGGGCGCGTCTTTACAGACAGTTTCGCGATGGACGTTAAGCTGAGCGAAGACGGCAGGTTCCTCTACTGCGCGGATGTGACAAATTTTCGCGTGACCGTCGTAGATGTGGCGCAAAAGCGGGTTGTGGGCAGCGTGGATGTGGGACGTTATCCGTATGCGCTGGCAGTACGCGGTACGCGGGCGTATGTCGCCAACATCGGTATGTTCGCTTATGCCCCCATTCCGCGATTGTCCGACGCGGACGCCCGACGCGCCGGCGACGCCAAAACCAACGGCGCGGATGGCACGGATCCGGACAGGCGCGGCCTGACGTTTCCCGCGTATGGTTTTCCCAGCCGCGAGGCGCAAAACGGCACACGCGCTGAGGGGCGCGACATACCGGGCCTGGGCGACCCGAACGCGCCCGAAGCGTTTTCCGTATGGGGCGTGGAGGTCGCCGACCCCGCGCATCCGGTCGTCGTCAGCCGCGTCAAGACCGGCCTGCTGGTGGGGGGCGCGTCCGACACGGGCAAGAGCGTGGGCGGCAGCGCGCCCAATTTTCTGCTGATGGACACGCAGAACAGGGACGCGCTATGGGTCTCGAACGGCAACAACGACACGATTGAGCGCGTCAGCCTGTCGCGTAATGTCGTGACCCTGCGCGTCCCGCTGCGCCCCTCGCCGCTTGTGGCCCGATTGCGCGGAGTCGGGCCGTCCGGCATGGCGCAATCGCCCGACGGCAGACGCCTGTACGTGGCCGAGTCGGGCCTGAACGCGCTGGCCGTAATTGACACACAGCGTGGGCGCGTCCTGGGACATATTCCCACGGCCTGGTATCCCTATCGTGTGTCCGTCGCGCCGGACGGCAAACATCTTGGGTGCATCTGCTTTCGGGGCTTCGGCAACGGCCCGAACGCGGGCAAAAACATCCCGGACAGCCCGTTTCTGCACCTGAAAGGCACACTGTCCGTTTTGGACACGCCCTCGGACGCGCAGCTTGCGGACATGACGCGGGACACGCTGGCGTACAACGGCATCGTAGACAAGTCGGAGGATCGCGCCCGCCTGTCAAGCCCGGTCATTTCTACATCCCCGCGCTCGCCCTCGCCGCAAATCAAATACGTAGTCTTTATCACCAAAGAAAACCACACTTACGACACGATCTTCGACCACATCCCCGGCGCGAATGACGACTCAAGTTTGCTGCGCTGGGGCGATCACCAGACTGTTGTGGCGCCCGGTCAGCCCACGCTCAAGGATGTGGCCGTGATGACCAACCACAACGCGCTTGCGCGGCAGTTTACCGTGAGCGACAACTTTTACATGGAGCCGGAAGCGTCGGGCGTAGGCCATCGCTGGCTGGTGGGCGTACAGCCCGACAACTTCTGCCAGATGCTGTACACGCTGGGATGGAGCTTCAAGGCCGACAGCAGCGCGCCCGGACGCCGCGCGAGTTTTGGCAGCAACGGCAGCCTTGCGCCGGAAGATTACCCGGAAGCCGGCTCGATGTGGGAGCATTTGGCGCGGCACAAAGTTCCTTTTCGGAATTATGGCGAGGGCTTTGAGTTCGCGGGCGTGGCCGAAGACGAAAACGAACGCCGAACGGGCGCGCGCGAAGTGGTCAACATCCCCATGCCCAAAGCCCTCTATGACAATACCTGCCGCGAGTTTCCCATCTTCAATATGAACATCCCCGACCAATACCGCGCCTGGTGGTTCGAGCAGGATTTTACCCGGCTGTTTTTGGAGGAAAAAGGAGAAAGGAGCAAGGAAAAAGTAGCGGGGATGTCACTTTCTCCTTTCTCTTTTCCACTTTCCCCTGCTTCCAAAATGCCGCGCTTCGTCAACATCTGTCTGTGCAACGATCATGGAACCGCGCCGAATGCGGCCAAAGGCTATCCGTACCTGGCATCGTGGATGGCGGACAATGACCTGGCGCTGGGGCGCGTCGTGGAGTTTTTGTCGCACACGCCGTACTGGAAGAACATGGCGATCTTCGTGACGCAGGACGACGCGGGCGGCGAACCCGATCACATTGACGCGCAGCGCAGCGTTTTGTTGTGCATCAGCCCCTATGCGCGGCGCGGCTATGTGTCGCACCGGCATACCACGATTGTTAGTATGCACCGCACTCTGTACGAGATCCTGGGACTGCCGCCGCTCAACATGTTCGACGCGCTCGCCAACGATTTTTCGGACTGCTTCACGACCACGCCGGATCTTCGCCCGTACACGCATACGAACGTAGACCCGCGCATCTTCGACCCGGAACGGGCGAAAGACCCGAACGATCCGAACTACGAAAAAGCGCGGCAGACCGCCTCGATCCCCCGTGACGGCGACGATGAGTAACCTGAACGCGTAGAGAGTTGTGAGCAGAACATTATAAAAGGAGTGGGATATGGCGCGGAAGATAATCGGGATAACATGTAATACGCTAAAGGCGACGGAGAAATCCGGGCCGCGACAGACGCTGAACCGGGCGTATGTGTGGGCCATCGAGCGGGCGGGCGGCGTACCAATCATTCTGCCTGTAACGCGGGACGCGGACATCATCGCCCGCTACCTGAGCATCGTGGACGGCCTGCTGTTGTCGGGCGGCGTAGACGTAGACCCGGCCTGCTACGGCCAGCCCGCGCACCCGGAACTCGGTGAGGTAGATCATGACCGGGACGCGACCGAACTGCCGCTCATCCGCGCCGCGCTGGACGCCGACATGCCCATCTTCGCCATCTGCCGGGGCATACAAACGCTGAACGTCGCTCTGGGCGGCACACTTTATCAAGACCTGCCTTCGGAACGCCCTGGCGCCATCGGTCACGCGCAGAACGAGCGCAAAATCGCCCGTGACGTGTGTACGCACAGCGTCGCCATCGAGCCGCACACGCGCCTTGCCGAGATCGTGGGCGCGAGCGAAATGCAGTGCAACAGTTTTCACCATCAGGCTTTGCGCGACGTGGCCGCTCCGCTTGTCGTGACCGGCCTGGCCCCCGACGGCGTTGTCGAGGCCGTGGAAAGTCCCCGGCATTGTTACGTGGTCGGCGTCCAGTTCCACCCCGAAGAGACCGCTCCGGTGGACGAGGCTTCCCGCCGCCTGTTCGCGGCGTTTGTGCAGGCGCTGTAACCGCCTCCATAACGCGTAAGGCCCGCTACTTATTAGAACTATGCTGAAATAAGAACCCGGCCCTGCTTTCACCCGAAAGCAGGGCCGGGTTCTTATGGCCTGATGGATGCGCGCTGCCTGTTACCTGGCGGCAGAGGCTGTATGCTGGGCCATGATGCGGTCATATTCCGCCCGCGTCATGTCGCCGCGCCTTACTATATAAAGGTCATCGCCGGCTTTATCGGCCATTGCCCGGAGCGTTTTCGCGTCGGAATGGCAGGCAACGCAGCTGACTTCGGGCGGCGGTTTGGGATGATCCAGAGCGTACAGCGCTCTCCATTCCCAGAGCCCCGTTGTGGAGGCGAAAACAGCGATGGTTGTCAGCGCGATGCGCGGCGAAACTCGGATGTTTTTCATGGGATTATTCTCATGGTACTTACGCCGAGAGTGGTTATTCGCCCCTCTTATCCTTGCGCTCCTGCACGGTCAGGCCGCGTCCCGGATCTTTGGGATCTGGGGCCTGATCCTGCTTGCTGCCGCCGCAGCCTGCCATGCACAGCCCGCAGACCATGCAGCACAACGACGCGAGTACGACTTTATTGAGGTGTTTCATGTCGGTTCTTCCTTTGTGATTACCTGCCTGGTTTCGATTAGTGCGGGTAAATAGTCGGCTTTAGTAGCGGGTTTTACACTAATCAGGCATCATGCAGTGTCCGCCCGGCGCATTGTTGCCCGCGCCGCATTGCGGCCAGTTGGCGTCCATATACGCGCCTATCTGGTTGCAGGGCATGGCGGGGATCTGGCTGCTGACGTTGTCGCCGGTCGCGCTGTCGCCGGGATCGCCGGGATCGCCCGCATACGTAGCCGTGGGATCAGCACAATAGTAAGAGACCTGGGTGGTGTCACGCGGGCGGGCGAAGCGGTGATTTTCCGCGCCTTCCATCCAGCCTGCTTTGAAGGCAACGCTCTTGGCGTGACCGTCCGCAAAGCCCCAGTTGAAGCGTCCGCCGCTGTGGCGCAGGCTGCCGTTGGTCGTGCCGGTGAACTTGCACAGCAGGAAGGTCATGGTTCCCGTAATACGGGGCGTGTCGTAAGAGTCGCCGAACGCGAACATCTGCGCCGGGGCTGTGATGGCGGCAAGCGTGATGCCGGGAATAAACTTGCTTGTGGTGCCGGGGAGGTACTGCTGACCCAGGAGCAGACCGCCGCCACGCCGCTGGATCGGCCCCCAGTTGTAGCCGTAGCCGACCTCCAGGGTGGAGGCGGCGGGCCGGATCAGGGGAGAGTAGGTATCGCCCGTGTCCACGCGATCCGGGCAGAAGAACAGTTGGCCGTTCTTGACATACGGGTACAGGTGATCGTAAAAATCGCCGGACGAGCCGCCGAGGCTGGGTGTCGTCTCGTCATAATCCTGTACATACATGTAGAAGGAAGTGCCGATCTGCTTGACGTTGCTTAGGCAGGCGGTCTGACGCGCTTTTTCGCGCGCCTGCGCGAAGACCGGGAACAGAATGGCGGCCAGGATAGCGATAATGGCGATCACGACAAGCAGTTCGATCAGCGTAAATGCTGACCGGCGCGCAAAGCGGGGGGATTGATTCGGGTTCATAAACACTCCTTTGGATGCACTGAGGGACAAGATCGCATCCAGTATAGCGGCAGGGTGTTAAGGCGCGGTTAAGACAGGTTTAAGATTACATTAAGTATTCTTGCAGGGTTCTTGCAGGATAATGGTTATTGAGGCGATAGCCGATAGTGAAGGGAGCAGGGGACATACGAAGCGGGCAAAAAGAAACCCGCGCCTACACCCATACGGGCGTTCGGCACAGGCTCCGTCGAATACGACGGATTTTCTATAAAGGAGGACATGCGCTATTTACAGAACGATTTCGGCGCAAATAATGTTCCGCCAATGATGTAAATTAGGCGTTAAGATATAGTTTGGCTGCCACAAACAGGCATTCAATGCGAATTCCGAGTGCAGTGGAGAGAAGTTAATGCACTGTGACTGCGGGCGGGGTTTCTAACGCGGCGATCTCCAGCGTGGATACCGTGCCGGTTTCCAGGTCCAGTAGGCGGATGCTATGATTGTTGGTATCGGTGATGTAGCATTTGCCGTTTGTCACGCTCAGTCCGCCGGGTTCGGCGAACTGCGCGAGAGTGTGCGGCCCATTCGCCATGCCCGCCTGCCCCGTACCCGCTAATGTCGTGACGTGTCCCGTCGTGGTGTCCAGCAGCTTGATCTTGTGGTTGTACGTGTCGGCGATATAAACGCGATGCCCCTGGCAGCAGACGCCCTGCGGGTGCTGCAATCGCGCTTCCAAGTTTTGCCCGTCCTGGTCGCCCCACGCGAACAGATCGCCGCCCGTAAGCGTTGTCACTGTTCGCTTTGCGTCCAGTTCTATGCGGCGAATGCTGCTGCTTTCACTGTCCACGACATAAAGAAGTTCGCCATCCGTGCAGAGGCCCGTCGGCTGCGCGAACGCGGAGTGACTGCCCATTGCGTCCACGCGGGCCTCGCGCCCACCCCCCGCAAACGGCGTTATGTCACCGCTTTGCACATCGTAGCGCCATATCTGATGCGCCCCTGCCATTGCGATGTATAAATGCCCATGTTCCGTCTGGTTGTAGCAGATGTCCCAGGGCGAGGCGAGCGGGGTTTGCAAGCCTGATCCGCCTCCGCTGCGGGGTCTGGCCTGCGCGCCTGTTCCTGCAAGGGTCGTCACCGTTTGTTTCGCAAGGTCTACGCGGCGCAGCAGATGATTGCCCGTATCGCACACCCACAGCGTATCTCCGACAAGCGTCATGCCCTGCGGCTGTGCAAAACTCGCTTTGTCGAACGCGCCGTCCGCGCGTCCCGACGCGCCGCTGCCGATCACGACGCTGCGCCTGCCGTCCAGGTCGCACGCAATGAGGCGATCATGCCCCGTGTCGGCGATATACAGGCGTTCGCGCAACGGATCGGCAACGATCTTGCCGGGAAAGCGCAATCGCGTGTCGTCGGGACGAATACCGGATGAAGGAGAAGCCGGGTTCTGCGGGCGTGGCCTCGCCGCTTTTCGGTCTTCTACATCCCCTAGCAGCCGCGTCACAGCTTTCTCCAGAACGTCACGCTGCCCCTCACCCGATACGCTGCCGACGACATACCCTTCGGCATCAATCACGACAAAGGTAGGCCACGCATGAACCGCATACGCCTGCCACACCTTGTAATCGTCGTCGCGCACAACGGCATGATGAACGCCCAATCGCGCTATGGCGTCGCGCACACTGCCCGCGTTTTTCTCGTTGTCGAATTTGCCGGAATGGACGCCGATGATGACAAGGGGACGGCCCGCGTACTTCGCTTCCAGATAGGCCAGATCGGGCAGGACGTGCAGGCAGTTGATGCAGCCATACGTCCAGAAGTCGAGCAGCACGACGCAGCCGCGCTGATCGGCAAGCGACAGGGCTTTGCCGTCCGTGTTCAGCCACAGGGCGGGGTCGGTCGGAAGCTGCGGGGCGCGGACGCGGGGTTCGTTCATTGCAGGTTCGCTCGCCTTCTTCCCTCTTCCAAGTTTGAGAGAGGGGCAGGAGTTTATTTGCCTTTTCCCTGTCCTAAATTGAGAGGGATGGTTAAGGGGGCTTTTCTAATACCGTGCCAGTAGGACATCTACGGCGCGGGCGAAACTCGTTTCGGGGTCGCCCGGAGGCGCGATCAGGTCCGCTACGCCCTGCGCGCTCGGTCGGGCGTGATCCATCGCCACGCCCAGGCCCGCCCATCGGATCATGGTCACATCGTTATTGCCGTCGCCGAAGGCCAGCGTTTGGGCCTGCGTGATGCCGTAATGCCGCGCCACGGCCTCCAACCCCACCGCTTTGCTCACGCCATACGCCATGAACTCCAAATATTCGGGGTCGGAAATCAGAATTTCCAGCCGTCCGGCATACCGCGCCTGCTGAATGGGCAGCAGGGACTGCGCCTCGTTTGCCTCGCATACCCAGATGATCTTCTGGGGCGTGTCGCCCGCAAGCCGTGTCAGGTCGCCTTTGAGCGTTACCTTGCTGCCCGTGCGGAACTCGTACAGGTCGGTGAACGGCGTTTGTTCGCGGGCAAAGGTGTCATTGATGTTGTAGACCATCTGCGTGATGCCGCGCTCGGTTCCGTCCCGCGTGACATCTATGGCAAGGTCGGCGTCCATCAGATGCCGGTGCAGAATGTCGCCGGTTTCGGCATTACGCGCCAGTGCGCCCTGACACGAGATGATCGGCCCTTCCAGATTTAGCAATCTGTGAAAGCGCAGCATGTTCTCGTGCCGCCGCCCCGACGCGAGGACGACGCGAACGCCCGCATCGCGCAGGTTCTGCACGGCTTGCGCGTTCGCCGCGCTGATTTGCTTATCCGGGCCGAGCAGCGTGTCATCGAGATCAATGGCGGCAATTTTATAGGGAAAAGAAGAGGCGGTAATGGTTCCAACTCCTTGAAGATGTTTTAGCTATGTTGTCACAGATATTTTTGCAGAAAGTCCCACGCGGCGGGGTCATAGAACTCGTGACCGCCCGCAAAGACGAGAAATTGAAAATCTTCGTTCCGGTTGAGGCCGTTGTAGTAGGCGGCGGCATCGGGCGCGAGTTGTTTGCCCATGTCGCGGTGTTCGGCGTCGTCGTTCGCCCCGGCCTGTATTTGCAGCGGGCGGGGGCAGATCAGAGCCACAATCTCAGGGTCGCGCAGGAGGGTAAAGCGATCCATGAACTGAAAATCGCTCGGAATACTATTCTCGTTCTGAGCGTAGCGAAATTCCTGTACGCCGAAGTAACAGCTTGACACGCCGGTCTTGATGCGCGGTTCCAACGCCATCGTCACAAGGGTATAGTACCCGCCATACGACAGCCCGACCATCGCAATGCGCCTGGCGTCCACTTCCGGGCGTTTACAGAGTACGTCCAGACTGCGCGTGATCTTGGCGATCTCGATGGCTGTCAGGCTTGTGCCGACAAGCCGCAGGCGGGCGTCGGTTCGGTTTCGCACATCGCCCCCAAAGCCCTCGGCGCTGAATAGATGTTGTGGCGCAAAGACCGCATAGCCGCGCTTGACGCCGCCGCGCACCATATCATGATAATTCGTGCCGCCGTGAAACAAAGCGACTTCGGGCGAGCCGCCCCCGCCGTGCATGGCGATGACAAGCGGCGCGCGACCCTTCAATCCTTTGGGAACGATGTAAATGCCCTCGGCGTGGATATGGGGCAGGACGGGGATGCTCGCCCTAAAGTACGTGCCGATGCTGTCCTCGCCGATCTGTCGGAACTCCGCCTCACCCGTGGGCTTACCCGGCGGCGGATACCCGATGCGATCTGCAAGTGTCTGCCGGAGTTTGCGCGTCGAAGCTTCATAAGCGTGGGGCGAGCGGTAGTCGGGCGTGAACACGGTTCGCAGGGCCGCGTCGTCTGCTTTACGCGCCAGAATGTAGGCGTCCAGTTCCCGCGCCTGTTCGCTGCGCAGCGGGTTGGAAGCGCGAACATCCTCCTCATAATAGGCGGGTGGGGCGGGCTTGGGTGCAGACTGCGTGGTTTGCGCCCGAACGCCTTGTCCCACATGCAGCGACAAAGCGGCTGTTACGGCAAGCGCGCAGCGCGTTAAGCTTTTTCCAGGATTATTCATAATCACTAGTATAGCCGTTTTGAGCAAAACATTTCTATTCGCCCTCTTGAAAGTTTGTATTATAACTGTTATAATACTAATCATGAACGACGAACTTCTTGCTTCCTTTGTCTGCACGACCTTGATGCGAGTCGGAACGCGCATGGCGACGCTGTTCGACCAGAACATGGCGGAGTATGGCATCACGCAGGCGCAATTCAGGGTGCTGCTGGAAATCTACAATCGCGGCGGTCATGCCGGCGTCGCGCCCTCCGTACTGGCGGACCATCTGCTCATCGAACGGGGAACCGTCACGGTGCTGACCAGCCGCATGGTGAATCAGGGCTTGCTGACGCGCAAGGCCGGCGAGAACCGGCGAACATTCCAACTGTGCCTGACGGACGTGGGGCGCTCAAAACTGGAGGCAGTCCTTCCTTCCGCCATATCCCTGGCAGACGAAGTGCTGGAGGGCGTCACACAGGAGGAGATGCGGCGCGTTTTGGAGCAGTTGGCGAAGCTGGAAGTGCATTTGCGGACAAATAACAGCCGCGCATCCACTCCATAATGCCATCGTCCCGTCACGGTAGACCATTGAAAAGCGCGTTCACGCCCTTATTGTTATAAACATAACTGTTAGTTTTATAACATTCTCGATGCAAATGGATTGACTATCAAATCGAAAAATTCGGACACAAGATGATAAGGAGAAGACTATGACAGGCGCATCCATCACTCAGAAACGTTCGCGCGGCGCTTTGCCAACCTTCAGCGCGCTGGCTTTCGGAGCCATTACCCTCCTGGCTCTGGTATTCGGAGTCTACGCGCTGCGCTACGCCCTGCCGCACATTCCCGTACCTGCGCCCCTGCCGAACTTCACTTTGCATCGTAAGATGCTGATCGTCCATGCCGTTTCCGCTTCGGTGGCCCTGATGTCCGGCCCGTGGCAATTCATCGCTTCCCTGCGGCGCAAGCGCCTCGGCCTGCACCGCTGGGCCGGACGGGTCTACCTGGTGGCTGTCGGGGTCGCCTGGATCTCCTCGCTGCCGCTGGGGTTTGGAGCGCTTGGGGGGAGTGTATCCACGCTGGGATTTCTGGGGCTTGGGGTCGCATGGATCGGCAGCAGCGGCATGGGGCTTGCCACTATTCTTCGAGGCCGCGTTGCGGCGCACAAAGATTGGATGTTGCGCAGTTACGCGCTGACAGCGGGAGCCATCACATTACGCCTCTATCTGGGGGTGGCAATAGCGCTGCATCTGCCTTTTGTCGAGTCCTATCGGGTTATCGCCTGGGCTTCCTGGGTGACGAACCTGCTTGCGGCAGAAGCGATTCTCCTGCTGCGCCGTCCTCGCCATCCTGTTTCCGCATAGCTTTGTATAACGCTGGAAATGCGGGGAACGCCTTGAGTTCTTGAACCGGAACCTCAGCCGCGAAACACGCAATTTTTTTGGCCTATTATTGCACCTTCTATCTTGACAGGCGCGTAATAGCATGGTAGACTAGATCCAACGACATAACGGGTTGACGGGGGCAAAGGGTTTCACGCGAAACCCGGTGCGTTCGTAGGCCAGCATTCGCGCGTTTTGACTGCACCTACAGACAAACGGAAACGCCGGGATGCTGGTTTTTGGCGTTTGGGGACGGCCATACGTGAACCGACCGACTAAAGGAACAATCGAAGCCGAGGTTTCCAACGCCATCGTGCGTTTTCAGCGCGAACAGCAGGGGCGCGGGCCGACGGATGTACGCGCCCACCTTGTCGGCGACCTGATCCTGGTGCGCTGCGCGGGGATCTTCACGCCCACCGAGGCGCGGCTTGCCGCCACCGACGAGGGCCGCAAGCTGATTAAAAGCGCGCGGCAGGAACTTCGCAGTATCAGCCACGCCGAGATAGAGAGCATCGTTGCGGGCATCGTCGGCTGCCCGGTCGTCCGCAGTTACGGCGACATCAGCGTCGAGGCCGCCGAACAGATGGAAGTTTATGTGCTGAGTTTGGATCTGGAGAAACGTCTTATGCGCGGCTGATGCCGACACAGGCGCAAAGCATTTGTAAGCATTTACGCAGAACTACATAGGGTTATGTACCCGGTTGCCGATGCGAAGAGTCACGTTCAGGAGCGATCCTGCAAGCCGACTTGTCGCCGTGGAGGCCGGAAGATCAGGGCAGAAGCCAGCGCGGAAAACACCGCATGGCGCTTCTGCGTGGTCTTCCGGCCTCTTTTGCGTTTGGTCATACTCTTGTTTGTTGATGCTGAGTTTTTGATTCCGGGAAAGGAACGCCATGCAGGACATCTTTTATCTGCTCATCGTTTTTGTCTTTTTTGCCCTCGCCTCCGCGTACACGCGCGGCTGCGACAAGCTTTGATCTAATGCAAAAACTATTGCAATAGTCTTTGCAAAGACTATAAGGAAACCTTTATGATTGACTACATCTGGACGGGCCTGGTAGCGGCGGGTCTGCTCGTTTATCTGCTGTACGCGCTGTTGCGCCCGGAGCGGTTTTAACCCGCAGTTTGCCATGACGCCGCGAATACGGTTCGCGGCAAAAAGAGATCACAAGAGAGATCACCAGAGAGATCACCCATGACACCCAACGGCATTGTGCAAATTTTATTGTTCTTCGGCGTGGTGCTGCTTTGCACCAAGCCGATGGGCCTGTATATGGCCCGCGTCTTCGAGGGCGAGCGCACCCTTCTCAGTCCCATCGTTCGGCCCATCGAAAAACTCTTCTACGCCCTCTTCGGCGTGCGCGAAGACGAGGACATGCGCTGGACGACGTACACGTTCGCCATGCTCGCCTTCAGCGTCGTGGGCGCGCTATTGACCTTTGCCCTGCTGCGAATGCAGGGACATCTGCCGTTCAACCCCAAAGCGTACAGCGGCAAGGACATGACGCCCGACCTGAGCTTCAACACCGCCGTATCGTTCCTGACCAACACCAACTGGCAGTCGTACACGCCCGAAGCGACCATCAGCTACTTCAGCAACATGGTATCGCTGGCCGTCCATAACTGGATGTCGGCTGCCTATGGCATCGCCATCGCCATTGTGCTGATACGCGGCTTTGCGCGTCGCTCGGCAAACGGCGTGGGCAACTTCTGGGTGGACGTGACGCGGGCCACGCTGTATATCCTGCTGCCCTTCTGCCTGATCTACTCCCTGCTGCTGATCTCGCAGGGCGTTCCCCAGAGTTTTGCGCCTTATACGGACGTGAAGACGCTGGAAGGCGCGACGCAGACCCTGCCCTTTGGCGCGGTCGCCTCGCAGGAGAGCATCAAAATGCTCGGCACGAACGGCGGCGGCATCTTCAACGCCAACAGTGCGCACCCGTTCGAAAACCCGACCCCGCTCGCCAACTTCTTGCAGTTGGTGTCCATCTTCCTGATACCGGCGGGCCTGACGTACACGTTCGGCCACATGGTACGCAATACCAGGCAGGGCTGGGCCTTGTTCGCAGCCATGAGCGCGCTGTTCTTCACGGGACTATGCGTGTGCGTCACTTCGGAACAGAAGGGCAATCCCACCATCGCCAGCACGGCGCACGTTCTGACGGCGAGTACCGGGACGCAGAGCGGCGGCAATATGGAGGGCAAGGAGACGCGCTTCGGCATCACGAACTCGGCCCTGTTCGCGACCGTCACGACCGACACAAGCTGCGGCGCGGTCAACAGTATGCACGACAGCTACACGCCCCTCGGCGGCCTGGTTCCGCTCGCCAACATTCTGAGCGGCGAGGTCATCTTCGGCGGCGTGGGTTCGGGACTGTACGGAATGCTGATGTACGCGGTCATCGCCGTGTTTATTGCGGGCCTGATGGTCGGGCGCACACCGGAGTATCTGGGCAAAAAGATCGAGCAGTACGAGGTGAAAATGGCGATGCTCGCCGTGCTTATCCTCGCCGCCGACATATTGTGCTTTACCGCAATATCGGCCAACCTGAATATCGCGCCGGGAGCCACGTCGCAGACGTTTACGGACAAGCAGGCGAGCGAAGAGGCTGCCCTGCCCGCGTCGGCGCAGTGGAACCATGTCAACAATAGCAGTCCGAGCAACTACTATGGGGCCACGTACAACAACCAGAACAACAGCGGGGCGCACGGTTTCAGCGAGATCCTGTACGCCTACTCGTCCGCGACCGGCAACAACGGCTCGGCCTTTGCGGGCATCACGGCCAACACGCGCTATTACAACATGACGCTGGGCATCGCCATGCTCATCGGACGCTTCCTGATGATTATTCCGCTGCTGGCGATTGCGGGCAGTCTGGCGAAGAAGAAAAACGTGCCGGAATCGGCGGGTACGTTCCCAACCGACAGCGCGACTTTCAGCATTCTGCTGATCGGCGTGATCGTGATCGTCGGCGCGCTGACCTTCCTGCCGGCCCTCGCGCTCGGCCCGATTGTAGAGCATTTGCAGATGATGGGCGGCAAAACGTTCTGAGTTTATTGGGACGGGTACAGGGAACGTACCCGTCTCGGAGGCAACTGCGTTGCCAAGCGTCCTCGCGGACGCGATACGCTCGCATGTTCCAGGGCATTTACGTCCGAAGGACGTTCGGCGCGAAGCGCCTCCCAGACGGGTACGTTCCCTGTACCCGGTTAATTGAAGGATACCAAAATGGCTGTGCAGATGCAGACACCAATGCCCGCGCCGAGCGAAACGCCGGGGGGCTTTACCAAACCGAAGAACGCGCCCCGTTCGCTGTTTGATCCCGCTATCGTGAAGCGGGCCGTGGGCGACGCGTTCCGAAAACTCGACCCGCGCCTTGTCGCCAAGAACCCGGTCATGTTCGTGGTCGAGGTGGGCAGCGCGATCACGACTTACTACGCCCTGAAAAGCATCGTCACGCATGATGGGCAGACCCTGTTCATCGTGCAGGTGACGATATGGTTGTGGTTCACCGTCCTGTTCGCCAACTTCGCCGAAGCGATGGCCGAGGGACGCGGCAAGGCGCAGGCCGACACGCTCCGCAAAGCCAAAAGCGAGGCGATGGCCCGCAAACTGGTGAATGGGCGCGAGGAACTTGTGCCGGGCGCACAGCTTCGCAAGGGCGATCTGGTCGTGTGCGAGACGAACGATGTGATACCCAGCGACGGCGAGATCGTCGAAGGTATCGCCAGCGTGGACGAGTCGGCTATTACGGGCGAGTCGGCCCCGGTTATCCGCGAATCGGGCGGCGACCGGAGCAGCGTGACGGGCGGAACCAAAGTGCTGTCTGACCGCGTCGTGATCCGCATCGTCAGCAATCCCGGCGAAACGTTTATTGACCGCATGATCGCGCTTGTCGAGGGCGCGCAGCGGCAAAAGACGCCTAACGAGATCGCGCTTTCGATCCTGCTGGCGGGTCTGACCATCGTGTTTTTGCTGGCCGTCGTGACCCTGCAGCCTTACGCCATTTACAGTGTGCGTTCGGCGGGAGCGGGCGCTCCGCCCAGCATCACGGTTCTCATCAGCCTGCTTGTGTGTCTTATCCCGACGACGATTGGCGGATTGCTTTCGGCCATCGGTATCGCAGGCATGGATCGCGTCATGCAGCACAACGTGCTTGCCATGTCCGGCAAGGCAGTCGAGGCCGCCGGCGACGTGAATACCCTGCTGCTGGACAAGACCGGAACCATCACATACGGCAACCGCCGCGCCGCCGAATTTGTGGCCCTGCCCGGTGTGAGCGCGGACGAACTGGCGGATGCCGCGCAGTTGTCGTCGCTTGCCGACGAGACGCCCGAAGGCCGCAGCATCGTGGAACTGGCGATAGAAAAGTACGGACGCAAGGAGCGGCAGCACGACGCGAGTACGGGCGAGTTCGTGCCGTTCACGGCTCAGACCCGCATGTCGGGCGTCAACATGAACGGCACGCAGGTACGCAAGGGCGCGGCAGCGAGCGTGGCGGCGTGGGTAGAGGCGCAGGGCGGCACGGCCCCTGCCCAACTGGACGAGATCGTGTCCCGCATCAGCAACCTGGGCGGTACGCCGCTCACGGTCGCCGTCAACAACCGACCGCTGGGCGTGATCTATCTCAAAGACATCGTCAAGACGGGCATGAAGGAGCGCTTCGACCAACTGCGCGCAATGGGCATCAAGACGGTCATGATCACGGGCGACAACCCGCTCACGGCCAAAGCCATCGCGAACGAGGCGGGCGTAGACGACTTTCTGGCGCAGGCCACGCCCGAAAACAAGATGGACTTGATCAAGTCCGAGCAGACCGGCGGCAAACTTGTCGCCATGACCGGCGACGGCACAAACGATGCCCCCGCATTGGCGCAGGCCGATGTCGGCGTTGCGATGAACACGGGTACGCAGGCCGCGAAAGAGGCCGGCAACATGGTAGACCTGGACAGCAACCCGACCAAGCTGATCGAGATCGTCGAAATCGGCAAGCAGTTGCTGATGACGCGCGGCGCCCTGACGACGTTCAGCATCGCCAACGATGTCGCCAAGTATTTCGCGATCATCCCGGCCATGTTCGTAGCCACCTATGCCAGCCTGGACAGCATCAACTTTCTGCGTCTGGGGCCGCTCGGCGGGCGTTCCACGCCTCAGAGCGCGGTTCTGGCCTGCGTGATCTTCAACGCGCTTATCATTATCGCGCTGATCCCGCTCGCCCTGCGCGGCGTACCCTACAAGCCGATGGGCGCGGCCCAGGTCCTGCGCCGCAACCTGCTCTTGTACGGCGTGGTCGGCATCCTGATCCCGTTCCCGTTCATTTGGCTGATTGACCGCATCCTGGTCGTCCTGCACCTGGCGTAGAGAAGAGTTATCCACAGATTAACACAGATTTTCACAGCTTAAAAATGCCAATGAACAGAGAAGGACAGGCAAACCATCAGGCCAGCCGACATGTTGTTCTAAAATCCTGTTAATCCTGAAAATCTTGTTAATCCTGTCTATGGATTGGAAATGTATTTTGTGTTTTTCGTGTGCTTTGCGTGTTTCGCGGTGGATCTAAGGAGTTTGAAATGTTACAGCAACTGCGCCCCGCTATCGTGAGCGTGCTTGTGTTTACCATACTGACCGGGCTGATATTTCCCGGCATCGTGACTGTGCTGGGCAAGGCGCTGTTCGCGCACCAGGCGAACGGCAGCCTCATAGACAAGAATGGCAAGCCGACCAACGACCTGACGCAGGCGGCGGGGTCGGCCCTGATAGGGCAGAGCTTCGCCGCGCCGGGATACTTCCATCCGCGCCCCTCGGCAGCAGGCAATGGCTATGACCCGACCAGTTCCGGCGGCACGAACCTGGGGCCGACGAGCGACAAACTCATCAACGGCATCCATAAGAAGACAGCCGACGGCAAGGACGATCCGGGCAACTTCGACGGCATCAAAGACCTGGCCGCCGCCTATCGCAAGGAGAACAATCTGAGCGATACGCAGGACATTCCGGCTGACGCGGCAACGCGCTCGGCAAGCGGACTGGACCCCGACATCAGCCCTGCAAACGCCGCTTTGCAGGCCGCTCGCGTCGCGCAGCAGCGCGGCCTGAGCAAGGACGCCGTGCAGAAACTGGTTGACGAGAACACGGCAGGCCGTACCTTCAGCCTTCTGGGCGAACCCCGCGTCAACGTCCTGAAGCTAAACATCGCTCTGGATGAGGCCGCGCCGGGCAAATCCGGCGTCACCGCCCCGGCGAAGTAAGGTTTGTTGGCAGACGCGATTCGCCGGTTCCGGGTACAGGAACGTACCCGTCTGGGAGGCAACTGCGTTGCCAAGCGTCGTATCGGACGCGATACATTTAAGCAAGCAAGGCATTCACGTCCGGAGGACGTTTGGCGAAGCCTCCCAAACGGGTACGTTCCTGTACCCGGAACCCATCTATCACTAAACATTCATCTAACATTTACCATTCAACAAAAGCCATGCAGAGATGCAGAGGCAGGAGAAGACTGTGAAAACAGTTTCAAAGACAAACGCGCGACGATTTACAAGAGAAGTTAAAACCGGCCTGACAGTATCCCTGCTGACGGGCGCGCTGCTGGCCTCGACGCCCCCATCCCGCGCCCAGGACGCGCCCAAGCCCGCCGATGCGCCCGCCGCGCTCCAGACCGCGCCACAGACAAATCCACCCCAGACCAGTACGCCGCCCCAGAAGCCGTCCGAGGGGCAGCCCAATCAGACCACGACCGCGCCCACCGCCGTTGCGCCGGTCGCCACCCCGACCCCGCCCGGAACCGTCACGTATTCCGGCCTGATTGATGTGTACTATGGCATCAATGTCCGCGCGCCGCGCGCCGCGCAAAAAGGCATCTTCGGCAATGCGTTCACGGGCATCGTGACGCCGAGCGGCGAGCATATCGGCGTGGACAACAACGGGCGCAGTTTCGACATCAACGACCGCGAGTTCAGCTTCAACCTGGGCGAGTTCAACATCACCCGCACCGAAGGTAAGGGCGTTCCGTTCGGATTTACGGCCACGCTGACGACCGGCGACACGGCGCGCATCGTTCACGGCACGGAACCCGGCGGCACAAGCGCGTGGTCTGCCATTCAGCAGGTGTTCGTTACCAAAACGGCCCACTTTGCCAAGCGGGACATCGTGATTGACGCGGGTATCTTCGTTACGCCCATCGGCTACGAGGTGATCGAAAGCACGAGCAACGACAACTACTCGCGCAGCTTCAGCTTCCAGTACGGTACGCCGCTCTACCATGCCGGGGCGCGGGCCAGCCTGCCCATCACGCCCAAACTGCAATTACTCGGCGCGGTCGTCAACGGCTGGAACAACATCGCCGACGACAACGACGGTAAAAGCGGCATCGCACAACTGACGTGGAAGCCTGCCGCTAACTTCACGGGCATCGCCAGTTTCATGGGCGGCAGCGAGGGAACGGGGGCGTATGGCATCGGGCTTGCGCCCAAGAATCAGGCCGACATCACCACGTTCCTGTACGAGTTGCAGCCGGTCTATCAGGTGAACTCCAAACTCAAGATCGCCGGCGACGCGATTTACGGCATGGGATCGGGGCATACGGTCGCGGCGGGTGGCGGTCAGGGACACCTTTCGGGTTATTGGACCGGTCTTGCCGGGTATGCGCGTTATCAGGTGACACCGCGCCTGGCCGTAGCGGGACGCATCGAGCAGTTCGAGGACGTTCCCGGCGAGGGCGGAACGGGCCTGCGCCTGGGCGGGGGCTATACCAAACTCAGCGGCACGACGGCCACTCTGGAATACACGTTCCTTCGCAGCCATCTGGTTTCGCGCCTCGAATACCGCCACGACCATTCCAACACGGCCTTCTTCGGCAGCGGCAACGGGCCGGTGCGCGAGCAGGACACCGTGACGGCGAGCGCGGCCTACAAGTTCTAAAGCGCCGCAGCATAAAAACATATCATAAGCAGTAAAGGCTGCCTGTGTAATCAGGCAGGCAGCCTTACCACTTTGCAGTGTTCTGTTACGCGATTTGCGTCTGATGGGAAAATTCGCAGGTGCAAAGTCTTTCCTGATAAAGTCTTTCCTGATGCTGTCTTGCGGCCTCTTTGTACGGTATCTTAACATGAGAAGATGCAGATGAGATACTGGAACGAACGTTTAAGACATTCGTTCCCCAAGAGGTGGAAGGCCGCGCAATGCGAAGTTTGAAAACACAGCTTCTATTCAGCCACTTGACGCTCGTAATGCTGATGGTCGTCCTGATGGCCGGAGCGGTCGTCAGTTTCTTTCGGCTGGGAAGTTCCATTGACCGGATTCTAAGGGCCAACTACAACAGCGTCCTGTTGGCTCAGGACATGAAAGAGACTCTGGAGCGGCAGGACAGCGCGGCCACGTTTTTCCTGGCCGGCGAAGCGCAAAAGGCCCGCGACCTGTACCAGAAAAACTGGCCGCTGTTTCGGGACGCTTATCAGGCCGAGGCGCACAACATCACGGAGACTGGCGAACAGCAGATCGCCGACGCCATTGGGAGCGAATATGGCGCGTATCGCCAGAACCTGGAACGGCTTTTGTACGCGAAACCACCTCTTGCGCCTACGCAGGCGAACCGGCTGTACTTCGACACATTAGAGCCGCAATTCGTCGGCTTGAAGCGGCGGGCGCAGGACGTGCTGAACCTGAATCAGACGGCCATCGTGCAGGCCGACCGGCGCGCGAAAGCTGAGGCGCGGCAGGCTACGCTGACGGGCGTGGGCGTGACGATTGGCGCGTTTTTCGCGGCTTTGTACTTTGCGCTGCGTATGACGCGGGCCTCGCTCACGCCCCTGCGCTCGCTTGCGCGGCAGGCCGAGGAGATCGGCGCGGGACGCTGGAATCAGCGCATCGAACTGCGCCGTAACGATGAGATCGGCGCATTGGCCCATTCGTTCAACCACATGGCCGAGCAGCTACGCGAGGCCTGGGAGCAGGAGGAACAGCGCCTGCACCGCGCCGAGCGCATGTCGGACGCGGCCCTTGAAAGCCTGTACGACCCGGTCATCGTCACGGACGCGGCGGGCAAGGTGGCGCACATCAACCGGGCGGGGCAGGGGCTGTTCGGGCCGTCCGAGCGGCTTGTGGGCAGAGTCATCGAATCGGCGGTTGAGGACAAGCGTATCGCGCAGGCCGTGGAGCGGGCCATACGGCAGGAGCGCGTGTCCGCGTCCGAGGACGAGGCCGGATTGGTCACGCTGCAAAGCGGCGACACGCCGCGCACGTACCGCCTGCGCGCCAGTCCCATGCGCGACGACGAGGGGCGACTGTTGGGCGCGGTCACGGTTTTGGAAGACGTGACGCATCTGCGCGAATTGGACCGCTTGAAAACCGAATTTATCGGCGTGGCCTCGCACGAGCTGCGCACGCCCGTGACCAGCCTGCTCTTATCGGTACAACTGTTGCAGGAGGGCGCGGTCGGGGAACTAAGCGCGGACCAGAAAGAAGTAATCGCAGCGCAGCGCGAAGACCTGGAACGCCTGGAGCGCATGATGCGCGACTTGCTGGACATCACGCGCCTGGAAGCGGGCGTCACGCCGCCCCGCTTCGAGATCGTGCCGCCCGCCGAACTGGTACGCGGCGCGGTCAATGCCGTGGACGCGCCCGCGCAGGCTAAAGGCGTTACGCTGACATGGGACGCGCCGCTCGCCCTGCCGGATGTGCGCGCCGACCGCAGCCAGATCCATCGCGTTCTGGTCAACCTGCTTAATAATGCCATACGGCACACGCCTTCAGGCGGAAGCGTGGCGGTCACGGCGCAGTGGAGAGAAGCGGGGCCGGGGCAGGAAGTAAAAGCGCACCAGACAAAATCACAGGATGCGAGGGCGCAGGAGGGACGAGGGTTGACGGCGGGCGTGGAATTTATGGTGCGGGATACGGGCGCGGGCATTCCCGCCGATTACCTGCCTCACATCTTCGAGCGGTTTGTGCAGGTTCCGGGCGCGACACGGGGCGGGGCCGGATTGGGCCTGTCCATCGTGCAGACCATCATCGCCGCCCATCACGCGCAAATCCGCGTCCAGAGCGAACTGGATAAGGGCAGCGCGTTTATGTTCATCCTGCCGTCGGCGTCCGCGTAGACCCGGCGTAGACCCGGCGTAGAACCGGCATACATTCGCCAGGGCTTTGCCAGCGCTTCAATTCGCTTCAATTCGCTTCAATTCGCTTCAAATGGATTCAAATGGATTCAACAGAAGCAGCGGCTGAATAGCGCGAGTTAATGGGCAATGTTCAGCCATTTAGAATTCAGCCATACAGAATTCAGCCATGTAGATTAAGGAAGGCAATATGGGACGCATACTGGTTGTGGACGATGAGAACAACATTCGCATGATGGTTCGGCTGGCCTTGCAGCACATCGGGCATCAGGTCGAGGTCGCTGCGGATGGAACCGAGGGACTGGATAAGTTCGGGGATGGGCGCGCATTCGACCTTGTTCTTTTGGATCAGCGTATGCCCGGCATGGAAGGCATTGACGTGCTGCGCCAGATGCGCCATTATGACCCTCATGCCCGTATCATCATGGCGACCGCGTTTGGAACCATTGACCTGGCCGTAGAAGCGATGAAACTGGGCGCGCACGATTTTCTAAGAAAGCCGTTTACGGCGGAAACGTTGCGCGGGGCTGTACAGACCGCGCTCGGCGAGCAGGCGAATGCGAGTGCGCCGCCTGCTTCCAGCGCTCCAGGCGGTGTATCCGGGGGGGTCACCTTCGGCTCCACAACCATCAACGGGTATCGCATCGAGTTCCAGACCGGCACGAGCGAGCGAACTAATGGCGATTTCCGCCAGAATTTTACCGTCCGGACGCCGACAGGGCAGACGCAGTCCTGCGTGGTCACGCTGCCCTCGTATGTGACGGAACTGGTCAAGGTACACGCCGACCGCGAGCAGCTTCCGGGCGGCGACCGCTTCTGGCAGGCCGTGTGCGAGGAAGCCCTGGCGAACTACCTGTGGCAGAACGCGGATTTCCCCGCCGGCGGCGCGCTGCGCATTGAGGAACTGACTGCCGGCCTGCGCCGCTTCGTAGACGCTGTGCTGGCCGCATAGCTCCACCCTGACAAGGGTTGTGATGTAACCATTGTAGGGGCAGACCCCCGTGTCTGCCCTCCGCGTTTATCGTGCAACAACAAACAACAAAGAACAACAAGGAACAAACGCTTTATGTCCTTTGTGGATAAAGTCTTGGGTCGCCCTCTGGCGAACCAGGAAGAGGAAGAACAAAAAGTGGGCGTGTTCGCCGGCATTCCGATGCTCGGCCTGGACGCGCTTTCTTCTGCGGCGTATGGCCCCGAAGCCGCGCTGACCATTTTGTTGCCGCTGGGTGCGCTGGGCCTGGGCTATCTCGCGCCTATTACGGCAGTGATTTTGGTATTGCTGGCGATCCTGTTCTTTTCGTACCGGCAGACCATAGCGGCCTACCCAAGTGGCGGCGGGTCGTACACGGTCGCCAAAGAAAACCTGGGAACCTGGCCCGGCCTGCTCGCCGCTGCGGCCCTTCTCCTCGACTACATCCTGAACGTGGCCGTGGGCATCTCGGCGGGCATCGGCGCGCTCGTGTCGGCTGTTCCCGGCCTGCACAAGCACCTGCTGGGGCTGTGCCTGCTGACGCTGCTTCTCGTCGCCTTCATCAACCTGCGCGGTACGCGCGAGTCGGGCGCGGCCTTCGCCTTGCCCACCTATATCTTCGTCGGCACGCTGCTGATCGTGCTTGTTGTGGGCGTGGCAAAGACCATCATGGCGCGTGGGCATCCGGTCGCGGTCACGCCGCCGCCTGTCTTGCCCCCCGGTGTGGGAGCGGTGGGCGTATGGCTGCTATTGCGCTCGTTTGCCAGCGGATGCACGGCCATGACGGGCGTGGAAGCGGTCAGTAACGGTGTTCCCGCCTTCAAAGCGCCCGCTGTCGTCAACGCGCAGCGCACATTGGGGGCGATTGTGATCTTACTTGGCGTACTGCTGGCAGGTATCGCGTTTCTCGCTCATGTGTACCATATCGGCGCGACCAATCCTGAAGGAGCGGAATACCAGAGCATGATTTCGCAGTTGGTCGGCGCGGTCATGGGACACGGCCTGTTTTACTATGTCACGATTGCCAGCGTCCTGGCCGTGCTGTCGCTGTCCGCCAATACCAGCTTCGCCGATTTTCCGCGCCTGTGCCGACTGATCGCGCAGGACGATTTTCTTCCCCATGCGTTTTCCAACCGGGGGCGCAGGCTGGTCTATACGTGGGGCATCGCCATCCTGACCACGTTCGCGGCCCTGCTCCTTGTCGCGTTTGGCGGCATCACGGATCGCCTTATTCCTCTGTTCGCGGTCGGCGCGTTTCTGGCCTTTACACTGTCGCAGGCGGGCATGGTCGTGCATTGGAAACATGCGGGCGGGAAGAACAAAACCTCCCTGCTTATCAACGCCCTTGGCGCGGTCTCTACGGGCATCGCGCTCGTCATCGTCATCGCCGCCAAGTTTATGGAGGGCGCATGGATCACCATTCTTATCGTGCCGGGTCTGCTGCTTCTGTTTAATGCGGTGCATCAGCACTATCGCTATGTCGCGCAGACGGTGCGCTGCCCGCGCCCGATGAACCTGAGCAATTTGCAGCCGCCCGTCGTGGTCGTGCCGATCAAGTCCTGGAACACGCTGGCCGAAAACGCATTGCGCTTTGCCCTGCGCCTGTCGCCGGACGTGATCGCCGTACATATCGGCGGCGCGGAGGGAGAAGCCTATCAACTCCGAACGCAGTGGGAGCAGTACGTAGAGACGCCGATACACGACGCGGGCCTGCCGCAGCCGCGCCTGATGGTGCTGGCCTCGCCGTATCGCAGGCTGTTCACGCCCCTGTTCGCGTACATCACGCAGCTAAAAGAGGAGAATCCGGGCCGTATCATCGCCATCGTCATCCCCGAACTGGTCGAGACGCGCTGGTATCAGTACCTGCTGCACAATCAGCGGGCCACCAGCCTTAAAGCGGCTCTGCTGCTGCGCGGCGACCGGCGCGTAGTCGTGATTAATGTACCGTGGTATCTGCGCGAGCAGGGCGATCCGCCGCCGGTCGTAGAGGCAAAGCCGGAGACACAGATGGGGATGCAGGGATGAGCAAGGAGAAAGAGCCGGAAGCGAAACGTCCTACGCCCGACGAGATACTGGCCCGCGTACAGCGCGAGGAGAAACAGGAGAAACGGGGGCGGCTTAAAATCCTGTTGGGCTTTGCGGCGGGCGTGGGCAAGACGTACAAGATGCTCAACGAGGCGCAGCGGCGTAAGCAGCGGGGGCAGGATGTTGTCATCGGGTACGTCGAGACGCACGGGCGCAAGGGGACGGAGGAGCAGCTAGGCGACCTGGAAGTGATCCCGCGCAAGATCATCGAGTACCGGGGCGCGAAACTGGAGGAGATGGACGCCGAGGCGATTTTGGCCCGTCGTCCGCAGTGGGCCGTCGTGGACGAGCTGCCGCATACCAATGTGCCGGGCAGCCTGCGCCCCAAGCGCTGGATGGATGTAGAGGCCCTGCTTGATGCGGGTATCAACGTCCTATCGGCCATGAACGTGCAGCACCTGGAAAGCCTGAACGATACCGTCCACGATATTACAGGCGTGTGGGTGCGCGAGACCGTACCGGATCGCCTGCTGCGCGAGGCCGAAGAGGAACTCGTGGACATCACGCCCCGCGCCCTGATTCACAGGCTGGAGCGCGGCGACATCTACAAGCCGGACAAGGTGCAGCAGGCGCTGGGCAACTGGTTCCGCGAGGGTAACCTGGGCGCTCTGCGCGAGATCGCCCTGCGCGAAATCGCCCATGAGGTGGATCAGGATCTAACGACATACCGGCAGGACAAGCACATCACCGACGCGATGGCGTCGCACGACCGGGTAATGGTGTGCATCAGTCCCGACGAAAGCTCCATGCGCCTGATACGGCGCGGCTGGCGCATCTCGCAGCGTCTTCACGCCGAGATCATGGCCGTGTACGTGGAAAGCGCGACCCTGACGCCCGCGCAGCAGGAGATACTCAAAAATGACTTTACGCTGTGCGAGCGGCTGAAGATGAACGTGGTCACGCTGCACGGCGATGTGGCCGCAGAACTGATTCACTACGCCCGCGACAACCGCATCACGCAGATGGTCATCGGACATTCGGATCGCAGCCGCTGGAGGGAGTTCGTGCGCGGCAGTATCATCAACCGGCTTACCAACGAACTGCGTACCATAGACATCCTCATCGTTGCCGCGCCCACCGACGAAGGCTAAAATAGACAACATTCTGTTTGGATATTATGATGGCAGGGGCGTGTCGAACACCTGCTGAACAGCCGTGACAAGCTGCTGCGGGCTGAACGGCTTGGTCATGAAGCTGTCAACGGACGTGGCGTACTCCTCGAACAGCGTGGCGTCTTTGGCGTGGGCGGTCAGCATAATAACGGGGATGTGGCGGGTCGCAGGATCGCTTCGTATGGCGTCCAGCACCTGAAAGCCGTTGAGAACGGGCATGTCCACGTCCAGCAGGACAAGATCGGGTCGCTCGGCCTGAATGCGGTTCAGGGCGTCCTGACCGTTGGGGCTGGCGATCACGGCGAAGTTGGCGCGTTCCAGGCACATCTGCGTCAGCCGCACCTGAATGCCAACATCTTCGGCGACCAGAATAAGGGGTTTGGCGCGCTGCGGGTCACGCGGCGTGATTGGTACTTCCATTGCGCGGTTCCGTGTTCCTTCTGCAAAGCCCTGCCCGGGCGCGTCGTGTGCGGCAATAATAAGTAGGCGGGGCGATGTAGTTATCATGCCTGCCGCCTGTCAATCCATTAGACGCACACAGGCAGTCTGTTGTTTCGCTTTCCGTTCGACGCGATAGGATTAACCCGGCTGCCCCGAACGGCACGGATACTCCCGCAACGCTGTACCGCATCGAGCGAGTTTTCTCCCCCGGATTTTGCCTGCTGACATCAAAACTTTCGGGCTGCTAAAAGTAGAACGATAAGTAGCCGCAAAAAAGCGCAAACAATGCAAAAAGACAGGAAGGCTTGTCATAGAGTGCATGACGACTCTTCCTCCAATCTCTTTGCGTTGTTTGCGCTTTTTTGCGGCTAAATTATTTGTAACAACTGTTTCGCTAAACGGCGGGCTGGCTGCTGACGCCGTCCGGCGATGCGGCCATAGCTACGGGCGCTGCTGTAGTCACTGCCGCAACTTCTGCCCCGTACACGCTGACGCGCCTGCGTTGATTCGGCCCCTCGAAGGTGACGATGCCGTCAATCAGGGCATAGATCGTGTAATCTTTGCCCAGGCCGACGTTCTTGCCGGGGTGCAGTTTGGTCCCGCACTGGCGCACCAGAATGTTGCCGGCCCGCACCACTTCGCCGCCAAACTTCTTGACGCCGCGCCGCTGTGCATTGCTGTCGCGTCCGTTGCGCGAACTTCCCACGCCTTTTTTATGTGCCATTACAAAAATCTCCTGAAAAGCGTTAAATGTTGAGCGTCAAGCGTTGAGAACAGGAGCGGTATGCTTAACGCCTGATGCTCAAAACTTCGTATTTTATTTTAGGCTTCAATGCTTTCGATGCGCAGGCGGGTCAGCTGCTGACGATGCCCGTAACGCTTGCGCTCGTTCTTCTTGGGCTTGAACGTGATCGCGTTGATCTTCTTGCCGAGTTCCTGATCCTGTATCTTGGCGATGACCTTGACGCCAGACAGCATCGGCTGACCCACCTGAAGGCCATTATCGCCGTTTACCATCAACACCTCGGTCAGTTCCACGCGGGCGTTCAGTTCGCCTTCGATCTTCTCGACCTGGATCAGGTTGCCTACCTCGACCCGATACTGCTTGCCGCCCGTTTTCACTATCGCGTACATCGTTTGCTCCTGCGTGTTCTCGCGCCCGCTTGCGCTTGGGGACTCGAAGGCTTTGCGGCAGGAATCCAATCTCATGTACACCGCAGACAAAGCCCGACTATTCAAAGTTAATATAAATCCAAAATTTTGCCGCGCCGAGCAGTACCCGCCCGGACGTAAAAAAGACGCCGTCATTTCACAGACAGCGTTACAATATACCCCATCCGCGCCGCCAATGTCAACTCGAAATGCGCTTGTCCTGTTTTCATTCGGTGTACCTTGACGGAACGCCCCGCCTGTGCTATACTGATTTGTCGCTGGAATTGCAGTCGGCAAACGCTCGAAATGGGTCTGTATAGTCAGGCAGCATGGTAAACGGGGTGTGGCTCAGCATGGTAGAGCGCTGCGTTCGGGACGCAGAGGTCGTAGGTTCAAATCCTGTCACCCCGATAGAGTTCGATATAGCCTTCAAATTGCCTTCGCGGTGACTGTCCAGTCAGCGTGAAGGCAATTTTGTTGTTTGTTTCTGTCCCGGGTGTCCAGGTCTGGCGCGAAATGAGGTATGATGAAGGGACACAAAAATAGAGAGTGCGAGGCGACGGTAAATCCCTACGCCCTCCGCAGTCTATTCAGGTGATTTTCACAGAAGTTCTTGCAGGGGAAGCCGGATGAAAAGCGCGCTGGTAACAGGTGGGGCAGGATTTATCGGGTCGCATCTGGTACGCGCATTGGCCGCGCAGAATGTCGCGGTACGGGTTCTTGACAACCTCTCGTCCAGCAGTGGGGCCAGTCTCGACGGCCTGGGCCGAAAGGTCGAACTGGTCGAGGGGGATGTGCGGAATGCTATCGCCTGTTCCAACGCGTGTCGGGGCGTGGACGTGGTGTTTCATCTCGCTGCCCTGGTCAGTGTGCCGCAAAGTGTGGCCGATCCCATCCAGTCCGACGCAATCAACAGCGGCGGTACGCTTAATCTGCTGATTGCGGCGCGGGATCGGCAGGTGCAGCGTTTCGTGTTCAGTTCCTCGGCTGCCGTGTATGGGAATACGAACGTGATACCGACCGGCGAGGACGTGCTGCCTGATCCGCTGTCGCCGTATGGCGCGCAGAAACTCAGCAGCGAACACTATGCGCGCCTGTTCGCGCACCTCTACGGCTTGGAAACCATCTGCCTGCGCTATTTCAATGTATATGGGCCGGGGCAGAACCCCCACAGCGCGTATGCCGCTGCGGTTCCCCGCTTCCTGACGGGCCTGCTGGAAGGCAAGCCGCCCATAGTTTTCGGGGACGGCGAGCAGACGCGTGACTTTTGCGCCGTGGCGGATGTCGTTGGGGCCAATCTGCTGGCCGCTACGACCCGGCGCGCGGAGGCTATCGGCGGCGTGTTCAACATCGCCGGTGGCAGGCGCGTCAGCGTGAATACCCTGCTGGATCACATGCGCGAGGCCACGGGCGCTGCGCTGCCCACGCAGTACGCGCCTAACCGTGTCGGCGACATCCGTCACTCCGGGGCCGACATCCGCCGCGCCTGCGCCATCCTGGACTTTCAGCCCCGCGTAGACCTGACCACGGGCCTGCGCGATACCGTGGCCTATTATCAGAGATCTTTGCCCCGATCCTCAGTTCCCCTGTAAATATAACTGGAACTTTTCCGCCGAATTACCGACAAAAGAAAAGGAATCTCCGAGGCGTGACGTTTGCCTGATGCTTGTGCTGGAGAGGGTTGATACCTGTCGCCCTGTGGCTCGGCATAGAAGGTAATAATCCTGTCGCTCGTTCTTTTAGCATAATTTTTAGTAAAAAAGCGTTTTGGCTTGACGTGGCCTGTACGCCTGTGCTAATCTTTACTCGCCCCGGAATAATTGCCGTCTTTCCAGACGCATCCGGCCTGTGAACAGGTGGAGTAGAACAACGCGGCGACCGCCTGAACGGAACCAGACAGCTCGTAGCGAGTGCAAACTGTTTTAAGACATACCCGGTGACGAATGTGCCGCCCCATTCCATGTAGCCGATTGCTGAACCGACAGCAAGCCCGAATAACCCTCCAGAGATCGTCTCGTCGCCGTAATCCCTATCCCGGCTGCAAAGATGTATGCGAGACAGAAGCCGTTTTTGCGAAGCAGGGGCGCAGATGCGCGTTCATGCCCCTCAATAGCCGCCCCCGCCTGCTTCCCGCCCACCAGGAACAGCGCGGCGCGGCCCAAACGACATTTCTGCGAAAGGCACAATCAGTGCATGGATGAACAACTTTCACCCGCAAGCTATCTTCCGGCATCCCCTACGATGTACGACATGACGAAGCGCGTCTTTGATGTCGTGGTTGGTGTGGCGCTGCTGCTTTTCTTTTCGCCGCTGTTTCTGCTGATTGCAGCCGGCATTCTTTGCACGTCCAGGGGCGCGGTCTTTTACAAGCAGGTGCGCGTGGGACGCGGCGACCAGATGTTTCTCGTCTGGAAGTTCCGCACGATGTATTCCGACGCGGATCGCTGCGGGCCGCTGATTACGTCGTCCGATGACAGCCGCATCACGCCCATCGGCAAATACCTGCGTAACCTCAAAATGGACGAACTGCCGCAGTTATGGAACGTGGTGCGCGGCGACATGAGCCTGGTCGGGCCGCGCCCGCAGGTTCCGCGCTTCGTGGACGCGTTTCCGTCCGAGCAGCGCGCAATCATCATGACCGTGCGCCCCGGCATCACCGGCCCCACGCAGCTTGAGTTTCGCGACGAGGAGAAGATGCTCAAAGGGCAGCCCAACCGCGAGGGCTACTACATCGAGCATCTGCTGCCCACCAAATGCCAGATGGACGTAAACTACGTGCGCGAGCGCTGCTTCCGGCTGGATTTTGGTGTCCTATGGGAAACCGGCAAAGTTATTATGCTGTCCCTGATTCGCCGCGCCCTGGGCCGCAACTCGCCGCCCACCGAGGCCATCGTGTCCGCGCAGACGTTCGCCGCTAAATCCTCGTATGCGCGTCATGACGCGTACCGTGAAGACAAGGATGAGGTCGTCGTGCAGTCCGGCAGCTAAAGCCCTGTATAGTATTTACATAGTGTTTGAGCCGGTGAGCAGTAGATGCTCACCGGCTTGCTTGTTTTTACGCGCTGTATCCGGCATATAAAATGCCGGATATTAGGCCTGCGGCCAACTGTCCTGTAAACGGAAGACTGCCTGTGTAGTTGGGTTGTGCTGTGTTGGTTTGTTGCTGATAGAATGTTCTATGAAAATGGCTGTTGACAGGAAACACGTTCTGCGCTACAATCGCTGTACTCACAGTAACGAGAGTTACTTTCCTGCTAAAGCCCTATGAGATCACTTCGTTTTGTTGGAAAACGAAGCGTATACGTTGGAAGGATTAACACTGATGCCGTTGACACCGGAAGAACGCCAGCGTATTTACGAAGAGGAGAGAGCCAGGATCGAAGCCAGGGCGCAGGCTGAGTCCGATGTCAAGATTGAGCGAGAGGCGGCGCAGGTGTCTGCGCTTTCCAAGCCCACGAACTCTCTTGGCACGGTTGTTCTTACGGTTGTTCTTCTTACATTGCTCGGCGGCGGCGGCGTTTGGTTCTACAATGAAACATTCAGCAAGCAGCCAGTGTCTTCGGTGTCAGCCATCAATACGAGTACGCAATTTCTACCTGTAGAGAACAGCATTCCGTCAGCAGCAGAAACATCCATCAAAGTCGCGGCGGATACACTGTATCAAGCATACGATGACAACCAGATTGATGCCGATGGAAAGTACAAAGGCCGGACGCTCTCTATTTCTGGAACTGTTCAAGACATCAAGAACGATATTCTAGACGAACCCCCCTGTGTGCCACAATAGGGTGAGACAAAATCCCGTACACGAAATAGTGTAGATCGCCAGGGCGGAGAATGGATTTCTCCTATGAATACACCGTTGACCGACAACCCGACAACCAAGACCGCCACGAATGAACAGCACAGCAGCGCGGCTTCGCCTGCTTCGCGCCCGAACCCGCAGGTGCAGGAACGTGTTTCGCGCCGCCGCTTCACGGCGGACTATAAGATGCGCATCCTTAAAGAAGCCGACGCCTGCCACAAGCCGGGCGATTTGGGCGCGCTGCTTCGCCGCGAGGGGCTGTACTCCTCCACGCTCGCCAACTTCCGCAAACTGCGCGAACAAGGCAAGTTGGGCGAGAAGAATACCGCTCAGGCGCACAAACAGCGTCAGGACAAGGAAGCAGCCAGGCAACGTGACGCGCGCCGGCTGGCGGCTCTGGAAGCCGAGAACCACAAGCTGCGCGTCCTCTTGGAACTCCAAAAAAAAGTGGCGGCCTTGCTCGACCTCTCTCTGGGCGAGACCCAGAGCGACTAAGCCTGGTTCAGGAAGCAAGCGCAACGACCGGGATTGGCCGTGCCTGCGCTGCCATCGGTATGAGCCGCGCCCGCTTCTATCGGGAGCAACGCGCCCTCGCCCCGCAGAGCGCCGCGCCCGTCGCCGTTGTCAGGAAGCGATGCGGTCATCCGCGTCGCCTCTCGGAGGAGGAACGCGCGGCCTTGCTCAATCTGCTCTTGTCCGAGCGCTTTGTAGACGCCTCGCCGCGTCAAGTGTACGCCTGCCTGCTGCAAGAAGGCGCATACCACGCTTCGTACCGCACGATGTATCGGCTGCTGCACGAACATCAGGCGGTGTGCGAGCGGCGCAAGGTGCGTAGACATCCGGCTTACACAAAGCCTGAACTCAAAGCGAGTGGGCCGAACCAGGTGTGGACGTGGGACATCACCTACTTGAAGACGCCGATGCGTGGCCGCTTCTACTACTTATATGTGGTCATTGACATCTACAGCCGCTATGTCGTCGGCTGGATGCTTGCCGAGCGGGAGTGTCAGTACCTGGCGCACAAGCTGTTGCAGGAGACCTGCCGCAAATACAACATCCTGCCGGGTCAACTCACGCTCCATGCAGATCGGGGCGGGCCGATGAAGAGCAAGCCGGTCGAACAACTGTTACTTTCGTTGCAGGTGAACCGCTCCCACAGCCGCCCGCGCGTCAGCAATGATAATCCGTACTCGGAAGCCGGGTTCAAGACGATGAAGTACAGCGCCCGCTTTCCAGAGCGCTTTCGCAGCCAAGACGACGCGCAGACGTTCTGCCAGGACTACTTTGCTTGGTACAACACGCAGCATCACCATACGGGCCTGGTGCTGCTCACGCCCGAACAGGTGCATTTCGGCGACGCGCCCAAGTTGCTGGCGCAGCGGCAGGTGACGCTTGATGCCGCCTATGCCGCGCATCCACAGCGTTTTACACAACGCCCGCAGGCAGGGCAGTTGCCCAATGTGGTCTGGATCAATGCGCCTGCCTTACCCGGCGAAGTGGGACCAGAGGCAGTCGCCGCGTAGTTCGCAAGACGGCAAAGAAAGTGGCTGCCTGCTACATAAAAATACTTTCACCTTTTTGTCTCAAAATCATTGACACATTCCGCCCTACATCATTTTGCATGACGTCAGTGGTGCTTTTGGCGTTCAATGTATGTTTTCATCCTCTGGCAAAGGTTTGCTCGCTTCGTTACATAAAGGGGATAATGTGACCGTTGCGGGGCGCTGTGACGGTTTTCTTCTGAACGTGCTGATCCGCGAATGCTCACTCGTGCCTAACGCGCCGCCCGTAGCTCCTGTGCCTGACGACACAGCATCCCCCTCCACATCAACAAAACACTCCGACGCCTCTCCGGAACATGCTCCTCTTGACAGCTTCGACGATTTCATTGAACAGATGGGCAGCATTACGTACAAAGAGGCGTGGCTTGAGGGTTACAGCAAATCGCAGTTGACGGAATTGCGTAACGAACCGTATGCTCGGCATGGTTATCGGTTCAAGGATGCGTTACTGCGGACGTTTTTCGAGACACAATCATGGTATCGTCCGACCACATCCGACCAGAGCCGGGCCGAAGCCAAGTTCACCCAGATAGAACGCGATAACATCCATACCGTTCAAGAAGCTGAGCGTTGGCTGAAGCATCCCAACAACTAATCGTCAACGCATGTAGCCCCGCCTTTCTACATCATTTTGGAGGTTTCAATGTCTTACGTATCTTACTTCCAACGTTTTTCTCAGGCAGAAAACCATGCCACCAACAACACTCTGCTAATTCTGCGCTACTTCTATCAGTCATCGCCCCTGAAACTGCAAAACGTGTTGACGTCGCTGACTGATACGGAACTGGCAATCGGTGTAACCTTTGATCAGCAAATCAAAGGCATCGCGAGTGTCCCGGATGCGCTCATTTCGCAGGAGCCGCTGAACATCTACATCGAAACAAAAGTAGGTGAGAACTTAGACATTGATCAAATCAAACGTCACCTGATATCAATCTCGGAAGCCTTACCCAGAGCGGCAATGCCTATCTTGATTGGACTGACGAAAGAGGCAATCTCTCCAGAGCAACGAGCGGAGTGTATAAAAAGCGCAGACGAAAAGAAAATTGGTTTCGCGTCCGTAACGTTCACCGAGGTTGTAGAGGCGTTGCGTACTCAATGCGAACCGTATGAGGCTGTGCTGACTAACATCATTGATGATTACGAGAATTTTCTCGCGTCGGAAAACCTGCTTGAAACCCGCAATACGAAGATGGCCGTGTTCCCCTGTGGAACGTCGTTTGAAGACAACAAACAGTATGGGCTGTACTACGAGCCGATCAGCCGTCGTCGCCGTTTGAAGGCCAGCAAAATTCTTGGAATTTACCGAAATAAGAAGGTGGAGTTGGTAGGAACAATTCAGGCGGTTGCCAACTGCACTTATGTAGATGGCGACGTTCGAGTGGATTCTGAGGAAACGAGCGGCAATCTCACGCATGAGCAGCGTAGACGTGTGAAGGAAGTAATCGAGAATACAGGCTACTACGACCTGAAGGCAGAACACCGCTTCTATCTCGTTGACAGCTTCACGGAGACAAACCTCCGCAAAACGTCGCCTGGAGGGTTGATGGGGCTACGCTATCTCGACATTGGCGAAATCATTGGCACTGATTTCGACGCGCACCGAAACTACACGACCTCTGAGATAGCCGCATTGCTGTCCGGAAAAACGTTCGCCTAAAACGGCCCTTATCTCTAAATGGCTGCCACATCTCTGTAACCAAAAATCCTGATACCTGATATACGCATAATCTTCCATTTACAGGACGGTTGGCCGCAGGCCTAATATCCGGCATTTTATATGCCGGATACACCCGCAATGCGCTGCGCTACCGCCAGCTTGGCGGCAGGCCGCGTGTTATTTCGATGTTGTCGAAGCGGACGGGAGAGGGCAGGGGCTGCGCCTTGACCCACGCGGCCATGCGCTCGATGCCGGTTCGCAGGTCAACCGGGGCGGGGGGCGCAAATACGTCGCGCACTTTGGCGTGGTCGGAAAAGGCGTGTACCACTTCGTTCCGCGCCTCCAGATGCTTGAGGTTGAGCGGCTTGTCCAGGGCGCGGGCCACCTCTTCGGCCAGCTGCACGATGGTATACGGCGTGTCCGCGCCCACGTTGAATACCTCGTTAATGGCCCCGGCGACATACGGGCTGCGGGCGATCAGGGGAGCGACGTCGTCAATGTACGAGAACGCCCGCGTCTGCATCCCGTCGCCGAAGACCGACATCGGCAAATCCTGAAGCAGTTGGTTCATGAAAATGCCGATTACGTTGCGGTACTTGTCGGCGATGTTCTGGCGCTCGCCATACACGTTGTGCGGGCGGAAGACGACGTAGTCCAGGCCGAACATCTCGTGCGCGGCGCGCAGGTCGAGTTCAACGGCGTACTTGGAGATGCCATAGGGGTCTTCGGGCTGGGGGGCCAGGTCTTCGGTCATGGGAACCTGATTTTTGCCGTAGACCGCGATGGACGACGTGAACACGAAGCACTTCACGGCCTCACTCTTCACCGACTCGTTGATAAGGTTCATGGATGCTGTGAGGTTGGTCTCGTAGTTGTACCGCCGTATAAAATGCGACAGGCCCTCGGCGGCATACGCGCCCAGATGGTACACGTAATCGAATGGCCCGTCCTGCCACAGCGAAGAGACAAAGACGGGGTCTTTCAGATCGCCCTGCACGAACCGGGCGGCCTGGGGAACGTTGGCCTCAAATCCGCCCGAAAGATCGTCCGTCGCCACGACTTCCATGTCCTGCGCGAGACAATGATCCGCCACATGCGACCCGATGAACCCCGCCGCCCCCGTCACAAGCGCCCTTGCTTTACTCACACACGTTCTCCCATCACGTAATTAAATCGAAAAATTCAAATCTACTTTTGCCAGAACATCAGATTGCGCTTGACCCAGATTTTGGTCAGGGACAGGCCCAGGCTGCCCATAATGCCTACGCGCACCGCTGCGGATGTGACGGGCGAGGACTGCGCCTGAAAATACTTTTGGTAGAATACCCACATCGCCTGGTGCATGTTTTTGGTGACGTGGTACGGCACGACATGCCGCCCGCCCTTGCCTTTGAGATGCGTGATGACGCTGGCCGGGTTGTACCACACTTCCCAGCCCATCTTCTTGGCGCGGACACACCATTCGATGTCCTCGCCCCACTGCTTTAGGTCTTCGTCCAATAGTCCGATGTCGTCCAGCACGGCGCGGCGGGCCATCAGGCAGCAGCCTGATACCGCGTCCACCTGATTGGCCTGGTCTTCGGGCAGATTGCGCAGCAGATACTGTCCCGCCGTGGGGTTGTTGGGCAATAAACGATCCACATGCAGCATGTAGCACAGCGACGCGGCGGGCGTGGGCATACCGCGCTTGCACTGCGGCTGAAAACTGCCGTCCGCGTTCAGCACCTTGGGGCCGACGATGCCCGCTTTCGGGTTCTGTTCCAGATAATCCACCATCTGCTTCAGCGAGTCGGGGCGCAGAATGGTGTCGGGATTCAGCCACAGAATGTAGCGGCCTGTACTCAGCCGGATGCCCTGATTAGTCGCTTTGAGGAAGCCTACGTTGTCCGTATTTTCCACAAGCTGCACCTCGGGGTACTCCTGCCGGACGCGTTCGCGCGTGCCGTCCGTGCTGCCGTTGTCCACGAGGAACAGTTCGTGGGTCAGGGACGGATCGCTCAGGCGCAGCGAGTCCAGACAGTCCTTCAGCACCTTCCAGCAGTTCAGCGAGACCATGCAGATGGAAATATCCACGACCTGGTTTTCTGCCCCGCGTCCTTCATTATGGTGCGTCTGGTCGCGCAGGCTGCTGCCCGTTTCCTCCCCGCCTGCCGTCCTGCTCAAACCGTCCTGTATGATTGCCATTGTTGGTATTACCTCGTAAGATTATGCGTACCGGGTTTGCGTATCCAGGTGCAGCGCGCTAGGAATGTAACTGACCCGATAGGGATGTAACCGACTCGACATGTGCCTGAAACAGCACGTGAAGTATGACACAGGAATGCAAGCCGCTTTGCGAAACGGTATAAAATATCTCAGGACACAAGTGAGCGATACACGTCCAGCGTCTCGCGGGCGCACCGTTCCCAACTGAACTGCCGGGCGCGTTCCATGCCGCGCCGTGACAGGTCGGCGGCAAGCGCGTCATCGTCCAGGACGCGCCGCAGTTCGCCGGCAAGAGCAGGCGCGTCATCAAGGCCCACCAGCAATGCGGCGTCACCCGCCACTTCGGGCATGGACGATATATCGCACGTAATAACAGGTGCGCCGCACTGCATAGCCTCTAAAACAGGCAGTCCGAAACCCTCATAGCGTGATGGATAAACGAACACGCGGGCCGTATTGTACAGCCCGATCAAGTCGTCTTCCGGCACGTAGCCGAGAAAGCGAACGCGCTCGGCAATGCCCAGGTTTGTGACCTGGCGGAATATTTCCTCGTACATCCATCCCTTTTTACCTGCGATGACCAGAGGCACGTCCGGGTAATCGGCAGCAAGGCGCGCATACGCTTCCAGCAGCAGCGGCACGTTCTTGCGCGGCTCCAGCACCCCCACGTACAAAATGAATTTGTGGGGCGTCAGATTGCAGCGAGCGCACGCCGCCCGCGCCTGCGCCTCGTCCACGCGCCGAAACGCGCCGCTCGCGGCCAGGGGAATGGAAACGACGCGCTCCGGCGGCAGAGATCTAAAACGCAGCACATCCTGGCGCGTACTCTCGGATATGGCTATCAGCCTGTCTGCCCGCTCCGCGCTGCGCCGCATCATGCGCTGAAAAAATGATCGCCGCACACGGCTGTGCATAGAGGGGAACAATACAAAAATCATATCGCAAAAGGTCACGACGGATTTACAACCCGGCTGGAGCGGCATGGTATAGTGAGGAGAATGCAGCACATCGATTTTGTGCCGGCGGATTTCGCGCGGCAGCGTGGTCTGCTCCCAGGCCAGGCGGCGCAGCGTCGATGTGTGGGGCATGGCAGTGAAATGAAAATTAGGCTGCGCGATGCCCAGCTCCGCGATATGATCGGGTTTCGCGTACACGTGGTATGTATTCACGCGGTCAATTCCAGCCAGCGCCTGCACCAGATTAAAGATATAGACGCCTGCTCCTGCCCGGTTGGGCGGGATCGCCGTAGCATCAAAAGCGACGCGCACTCTAGTGTTCCTTACTGAAATCTTGGCTGCCCCTGTCAGGATGCCTCAGCCTGCGGCGGTCAAAATTTGTCCGCTCGGAAAGTGTCAAAAACCGATGCCAGCGCCGAAAAGAAGATACTTTCCGCGCACAAATCCGAAGTTGCCATTCAGGTTTACGCTGCCACGCCCCCTGCCGATTTTATGCGTCAGCAGAATGCCCTCGTTCAGCCCAAAGCCGTCGTATTCCAGCCAGGTGCGGAGCGGTCCCCCCACATAATAACTTGCCGAGCCAAAACCCTTATTGAAGCGATGCGTTCCCAGGCCGCCCGATAGATACAGCGGGTGATCGCCGCCCGTGGAAACGGGATAGGTAAAGGCGAAAAAAACCGACTGTGACGAGTAGCGGTCGGTCAGGGTTCCCGTGCCTGAAGAGCCTCCCAGACCCAGCAGATCCTGTACGCCGATACTTGCGCCCAACCGATTGTTACGTGACGGGATAAAGCTTGCCTGTATGTTGATGGCTGAGTCGAGCGCCGCGCTCTTGAGAAAATCCGTGAAAGTGATATTGATCGGGCCGAATGTATGTCCGTAAGACACGACCCCCGAACTGTTCAAGCGATTGGTGTCCAGGGAAGGGACGCCGCGAAAGTTAATGCCGCCGACGCCCAGATAAATCTGGTCATGTCCCAGGGTATATGCGGTCGGCGTAGAAAATGCGGTGGGGCCGCTCAGGGAGAAGCGTCCCTGAGCGTCGGTTCCGTACCCGCCGCCCGCCAGCCCGGAGAGATTACGGTATTGCGGAAACTGGTTCTTGCCAAAAAAAGGGTCGGTCGTATAACCGTTTTGCTGTGATCGGGCCGACCGACCCGCTCCCAGCGCCAGCAGCAGCGCCAGCCCTGTTATGCCGCTTATTCCGTCCGGTCTCCTGCCTGTTTTCAAGCCGCTTTTCAAGCCGCCGCGCACGCGGCAAATCCGTTTACTCAGCCCCATTAGTGTGAGAACTCCTGCAGTTGATTATGCTCTGGTGAGGACGCCGCAGGGAGCGCGTCGGCAGCCGCCGAAGAGGAACGTACATTCAGGCTGGCTGCCGCCCAGCCGATAGCCAGGATAATGCTCCAGTGGGGAACGGCGAACATCGTCTGCACCAGGAAAAAGGCCACGCCGACGGCGAACAGCCCGCGCCCGAACTGCCATTCCGGCGCGCGCTCGAACGAAACTTCGCTTCGCGACAAGCGCCGCAGCGCCCGCCCGCAATAGTACACCTGCGCCGCCCATAATCCCGCCGCAATCAGGCCGCCGTTAGAAATCTCCAGCAGCAATCCCAGCGTCGGCAGCCCGTCCAAGCCGTTTTGACCATATATCTCCGTGAAGATGCCGGGCGGGATATAGTTGGAGGCCGGCAGCATCACCATGCCCGGCCCCGTGCCGCTCATGGCGTACTGCGGATTGCTGATCAAAAACATCAGCGCGCTCGCATCGAAACTGTCGAATTTCCAGGCGATCATCTCCGCGAGGTTTTGCGGCACCACGCCCTGCAATCGGTCGGCTGAGATCAGGCGCTGCTGTATCTCTTTCGTTGCCGTTTCGAACCGGGCCGGCAAAACAACTGCCAGCATAAATACGATCAGGGGAACCGACAGCAGCATGCCGACCAGCATACGCCGCATTCGCCCGGTGAGGAATCCCCAGACCACCGGAATGCCGATGATCAACACGATAAACGCGCTTGATGAATAGGATACCAGAAGACCGAGCAAATTTATCAGGATCAGGGCTGCCCGCTTGGGAACGCTCATGCGTGGATACAGCGCGAGGATCATCAGGCTGTACGCGCAGGCCAGGCCCAGTACACGCGGCTCGAAAGACAGCCCGCGCGACCGGGAAAGCTGGATGCCGTTCAAATCGCGCAGGCCGGTGATCCAGAAGTAGGGATCAAAGCCCGGCAGGCCGAGGTTGATAACGCCCACCAGCGCAGAGAGGGTCGAGCCGATTACCATCGCCATTGCCAGATACAGCAGGTTTCCCGGCTTGCGGCACTGCTGCGCCACAAACAGGCAGAGCGACGCATCCGCGAGCAGCCGTATAGGATAGACAATGGCGCGGCCATGTGGGGTTGTGCTGAAGACGCGCGTTCCCGAAGCGTCCTGCCAGGGCATGATGTAGCCGAATACCAGCCCTAATAGCACAAGATACGCGAAACTGACTGCCCACGCCGCGACCGGCTTCAGGCGCAGCCACGAGCGCGCCTGCGCCAGTGCCTGCGGCATGTACAGCAGTCCGACAACGCGCCCCGCCGGAAGGTTGGTAATCATCTGGGTATCGAACAGATGGATGGCGAGTGTGATGCCGACCCAGCCCAGTACAAGGCGTGGCGACCTGAGCCAGAAGAAGATCAGCGGCACAGCGAGCGCAATAGCAAAAAGGGCGACCTGCCTTAAATCCATAAGAATGTTGTCTTCACTAGGTTGTCTTCACTCGCGCTTCATCCCTCGCAAGCCGTTTATCCGCTTTATCCTCTGCAATCAACGGTCACTGCCGCCTATTGTACCACCTTCTGATACACTTCCCTCGTCATGGCGGCGGTTTTATCCCACGAAAAGCATTGCGCCCTCGCCCTCGCCCTGCCTTTCAAGTCGGCCTGGAGTTGCGGGTTGGTAAGTACGCGCGTTATCAGGCCCGCGCAGCCTTCTACATCGCCGGGCGCTGCCAGCAGCGCCGCATCCCCGGCGACTTCGGGCAGCGAGGAGACATTCGTGGTGATCGTTGCCGCGCCGCACGACATCGCTTCCAGCACGGGCAGGCCGAAGCCCTCGAACAGGGACGGATACACGAAAACCGCCGCGCCGCTGTACAGCGCGGGAAGGTCTTCATCCGGCACGAAGCCGGTAAAAATTACCCTGTTCGCCAGCCCCAGCTGCTGGACGCGATTGAAAATCTCTTGGTACAGCCAGCCTTTCTTGCCCGCGATCACCAGCTTGACCTCGCTGCCCGCGCAGGCTGCAAGCCGCGCATGATCCAGGGAAGCGTATGCTTCGATCAGCATAGTCACATTTTTGCGCGGCTCAAGGGTTCCGACATATAAAATGAACGGCGCATCAATGCCGTAACGCGCAAGGACAGCCGGGTCGTCGGTCGGCTGAAACGAACTCGCCGCCGCGAGGGGAACGGGGAAAATTCGGTTTCGGGAGATACCCGCGAGCCGAACCAAGTCATCCGCGGTGCATTCGGCATCTGTAATAAAGGCGTCCGCGTCGCGCGCCGCGCGTTTCAGCCCTGATTCCGTCGCCATGCGATTGCGCCGCGTGTGATGCTGGGGAAACAGGGCGAACGACACATCATGCACGGTCACGACCAGGCGCTTGCCAACGCGGGGCGGAACCAGCAGGACGGGCGTGTGGATAACGTCTGCATGGCGCAGAACCGCGCCGGCAGCCCCCGGCCGGTTCAGCCAGTGCCAGAGCAGATACTGTGCCGGGCGCGGCACAAGGGCCGACTGGCAGCTTCGCGCCAGGGGGAGAGGGCCGGGCAGCGTGGCTGCGGCGATTTCTTGGGGCGAAAAAAGCGAGAACAGTTCTAATGATATGTCTGTTCGGGTCAGCAGCCGCCGCGCCAGCTCATACGTGTAACGCGAGATGCCCCCCTGTATCCGCATGTACAAAGGGTCGGTAAACAAGGCAACGTTCATGAATCATCCCGTTACGTTCGTCAGAAAGACTTTGCGGGTATATCCCGTTTGGGTTCGCGCTGCAAGGGTTTTGCGGCGAGCGGCGGCAGGGCGCACGGGTTGCCGCGCTTGCGCGCCTGCGTCATCCAGGCGAAGCGGCCCATCGCCGTCAGCAGTGTCCATTTGGAAAAGCCGGGACGCAGTGCGCTGCGCCAGTACAGCCGGGCGGCGTCCGGGCGCTTTTCTTTCCAGCGCAGGCGAGCGGCAGTGTACGCGGCAAAGCCGGCGATCTGCTCGAACACCTGCCGTTCCAGGCCGCATTGCCGCAAAAGCGCCTGCCACTGATCGGCAAGGCTATAAAACTCCTCGGAGATCTCCCCGTCGAGCATAACGGACTGCCCCTCTTGGTCCGCATGTACCATCACCTCACAGCCGACGTGATCCGACACAATCACGTCGCCATGTCCAAACAGGCGGAGCCAATACTCTATGTCGCCCACCAGCCGATATTTATCTGTAAACTCGCCAGTTTGCCGCGTGGCGGAATGGCGCAGCAGAATGCCGGACGGATAATTGAGCGGGTTGCTGTTGTAGTGCGCGATCATCCACAGCACATTACCGATCATTTGCTCGCCCGCATACACGCCGGGCGGAAACTCCTGCGCGAAAACGCGCTGCAGGCGGCCTTCCGCGTCCACTTCCCGCCCTCGCGTGGACAGCAGGACAGCGTGGGGATGCTGCTCCATGAGTTCGATCTCGCCCGCGATGCAGCCGGGCAGCAGGCGGTCGTCGGAGCAGAGAATACAAATATAGTCGCCCTGCGCCAGTTCCAGGCAGCGGTTGAGGTTGCCAAACAGCCCCACATTGGTGTCGTTGCGGACGAGGCGCAGGCGCGGGTCATGGTAGCTTTGCAACGTGTCCCAGGTTCCATCCGTTGAGGCGTTGTCAATGACCAGGATTTCCAGGTCGGCCATATCTTGGGCAAGAGCCGACTCGATGGCCGCGCGCACAAGCTGCGCGCGGTTGTAAACGGGGATTGCAATGGTACAAATGGGCATAGACGAATTTACGTGGCTAAAGTGCCTGATAGGGTTGAATGGGCAGTATCAGGGTGTTGTGTCGCCGCAACGGAATTTGTATGCGCGCGAAGCGCATCAGGGCCGCAACCCACGTCCACGGGTAAAGATGCCCTCGTTGTGCGGCCTGCCAGTATGCCTGAGCCGCAGCGAATTGTTTTTTACGCCAGCAGAACTGTGCATAATACAAAGAGAAAACGGAACATTGTTGGATTAATCGGCGGGACTCACGACGTGAGGAAATAAAAGGTTGCCATTTATCTATTATCGTGAACCATTCTTCTGTATGCTGGCCCGCAGCAAACCGCTGAGAGGTAATTGCGGCGGTGTGCTGCATCACTTCGCAGCCTTCATCACTCAAAATAGCCATATCCCCATGCTGAAGTATCCTCAAGTAATAATCCATGTCGCCAAGCTGTTTCATATTCACATCAAACCAGCCCGCTTTGCTGACAGCTTCACGCTTGATTAGCACACCGGAAGGATAATTAAAAATAGTGCTGCCATAATTCACCAAAATCCACAGCGCTCCCTTCACCATCTCGTTGCTATTGTAGATGCCGGGCGGCAGTAAATCGCCCATTGAACGAATCCTGTTGCTGTTTTCATCTATGAACCATCCGCGCGTGGACACGAGCGACAGATTTGGATGCCGTTGAAACATCTCGATCTCGCGGGCGATACTGCCGGGCAGTAAGCGGTCATCGGAGCAGAGAATACAAATATAGTCGCCCTGCGCCAGTTCCAGGCAGCGGTTGAGGTTGCCAAACAGCCCCACATTGGTGTCGTTGCGGACGAGGCGCAGGCGCGGGTCATGGTAGCTTTGCAACGTGTCCCAGGTTCCATCCGTTGAGGCGTTGTCAATGACCAGGATTTCCAGGTCGGCCATATCTTGGGCAAGAGCCGACTCGATGGCCGCGCGCACAAGCTGCGCGCGGTTGTAAACGGGGATTGCAATGGTACAAATGGGCATCAAATGTCTTTCGTTACAGCGTACAATAAAACATTCATACTGAAATGAATGTTTTGGTCGTAGTGGAATCATGTGATGCGTCAGGCAGGCGCTTTGCCAAGTTTTACTATGCGCTTGAAACGCGAGTAGATCGCTTGGCCTGGAATGAGCAACGGGCGCGGCGTCAGCATTACGGGAATGAGCTTGAACAACAAAAATGGATCCATTCCATATACAGCCAACAGGCGACGAACACCATCAAGATAACGAGGCTTGATGCTGCCAAATCCGCCTGGTCTCTTGAATCGGAAGTAGATCATATTAAACAGGTAGACGCGCAGATGTTCCTGCATCATACTATTTATAGTATCCCTGTCGAAATCCTGACGCTTCTGCGCGTAGTTCAGCAGCGCGGCGTAGTTGGTCACAAATGCCTTGAAGAAGCTATAGCCTGCCGAATTGTTGTCCCGAATGCCTAGGTAAGGTTGCGCGGTAATCAGCAAACCGCCATCCTGCGCCAGCACATCCACAAAGTAGTAAGACTGTACAATAAAACTGCCCAACCACGTCGTGTAATTCTCAGGTGTGACGAGGTCACGGCGAAAAGCGAATATGGACAGAAATGTTATCAGTGTGCCGACGCGTTGAAGTTTCGCGTTTTTGTCACTAAGTACAGTATCTTCAGGCACGGCAAAGAAAGGTTCAGACGCTATAGTGATGTCATGCTCGAAAGGGCGTATATTCAGGCAGAATGCGTTTACTGTGGGATGCGCGGCAATCAACGTCAGCAGTTTTTCCAGTGCGCCCGGCAACAGCAGATCATCGTCTGCCAGCAGATAAAAAAACTCGCCCCTCGCAAGCTGGAGCAACGTTTGAATGTTGCCGTCCGAGCCTGTGTTTTTCGTTTGCCTGAAATAGCGTATGGCAACGCGCGAGTGCAGAGCGATTATGTCCTCGACCGTTTGCTTCGTAGCATCGGGAGAGGCGTTATCCGCTACGATTATTTCCACTTGGGCGGCAACGGTGGGCGTCACTTGTTCCAGCAGAGTTTCTAGCGCGACGCGCAACAGGCCGCAACGATTGTAGGTCGGGAGGCAAAGGGAAAGTGTCGGTTGTGGAGGAGATAATGCTGCCATAGGATGTGCCTGCATACAATTCAAACCTTCTCCATCGGTTACAGGGTGACGATTTCTCTAGCGTCTGGCTGCCCCGGATGCCATTCGGCTCGCTTACGCTGAAAAATCCAAGTTCCGCCGATCAGGGCCAGCGAACTAATTACAAAATACCCTGCCATCATACCCCCTGCCCCGAACTGCCGCCCCAAAAATATGCTGGAAAAGGCCATCGAGATACCCGTTGCAAGAGACAGTATCAGGAATGGCTCCTGCTTATGGGCGCGCAAATAGATGGCTTCGGCGACGAGGACATGATTGACGATTGCGCTTCCAATCAGCAGTGCTAGGGGCAGAGGAGGCAGCAATCGGATGGCGACTTTCCAATGCAGAGATTGCGCTAATCCACCAGCGCTCCAGAATAGCATGCCCGCTACGGCGATTACAACTACGGATTGCCACATGCAGGGGAAAAAGCGACGGTCCAGTTCTCCATACTCGCGCCGCGCGATAAGAGTGCCGAAGGGGGCCGACTTGGTTGTTACCCACGCGAGAGCGAGCGTGGAAATCGCCGTCATAACATTTAAACTCAGGCCCATACGCCCCGCCGCCACCGGCCCATAACAGGCGAACAATATAGGGTTGAATAATTTGAAGATGAAGTAGCCGCATAGCCAACTGACGGCAATGCGCCACTGAAACGGCCATACCTCACGCTTCCAATCCAATCCGCTGTTGTGTCCCTGCCTACGCGCTGAGACCAACAGCGCCCGAATCAGTTTGCCATGACGACGCCACAGCCACGACGTAGACCAGAAAACGACGACCGTGCCGCTGATGGGAGTAGTGTACAAGCCCCAGTGACTAACTAGAGCTGCCCAGAACAAAATGCTCGCCACAAAGTTCTGCCTGACCTGCATCCCTGCCACATCCGCAACTAGGCCGCAGCCTTCCAGCAGGGCCAAGAGCGGGCTGAGGGCAAGGGAGGCGGAAGTAACAAGCACAATCCACACCCAAGGCAACTGCCACATCACCGCCGACAAAGGGGCATTGTGACTGAAAAAATACAGTCCAAAAGGCAGCACGAAGATAAAAACCAGCAGACTGACTGCGCCGTACCACAGCAGGCTCATGCGGAGTATAGACGCTAGACGCGCCAGAGCCACAGGGTCTCCGTGCAGTGTACCTTCCGGCGTCCATTCCAGATGCGCCCGCTCATGGCTGACGTATTGGATAATGACGGCGGCCAGACCCAACTCGAAGAACACCTGCAAGGCGAGGATATCCGCGAACGTATAATAAAACCCCTGCTGCGTAGAAGACAAAAAATGTGTTAGAAGAAAGAGAGTAATGAAGCCTGAAAGCGCCGTCCATCCTCTTGAAACCAGTGTGAAAGCTACAGCGCGATCAATGCCTCCAGCGCGCAGCATTCTTTGTAGACGGGTATCACTCACAATGAAAAAAGTTTTCCTTACTTGTTGAGCCTTGCGAGCCCTGCGCCACGTCTTTACAGGTGCAGCATACAGAGTTTACCGGCAGTCAAAGCGAGACCATTCCCTGCTGAACATCTTGACGTGGAAGAAAAAGAAGATAATACAGACCAGTCAAAACCGGAGGAACTTTCTGCGCGGCCCATTGTAGCACATTGTTCCGGCCTGCGTCAACGGCGAGCAATATCATATTAGGGGAGGGAGGAGGGCAGAGAGCCGCGCCACCATTCTACGGTTTGGCGCAGGCCGGTTTCAAGGGTGTAGGCTGGTTCCCAGCCCATCGCGCGCAGGCGAGCGTTGTCGCCGACTATGACACACGGATCCCAAGCACGGCACGGTACGGCCCCATAGTGGATGTGGTCGGGTTGATCCATCACACTGCCCACTGCTTCCATCAGCTGCCGGATGGAAACGGGCGTGGCCGACGCGATGTTGACGAGCCCCTGAGCCTCCTGCCGAACGAGCGTGACAAGCGCGGATGCGACATCGTGGACATGGAGATAATCGCGCACCTGCGCCCCTTTAGTAGCTTTGAACGTGCCGCCCGACAGTAGCGTGGCGATCAGGCCGGGAACCACGCGTCTGCGATCTTCATACGGCCCATACACATAAAAGACACGGGCGTGGGCAAAGGCCATGTCATAGCTTTTGGCGATCTGCTGCCCGATCATGCTCAGAGACAATTTTGTGGCGGCGTATAGGGTTTCAGGGCGAGTCAGGCTATTTTCGTTCAGCCAGCCCTGTTCCGTGTCATATTCGGCGCATGTTCCCGCCGTGACGATATGCGCGCAACCTGCCTCACCCAGAATCTTAATCAGCTCCAGACTAGCATTGAGGGCCAGCAGGTTTTCAGGGGCTTCCAGGCACTTGCCTGGCTCCACGTACCAGGCCAGATGCAGGCAGGCGTCGGGACGCCACGCTTTCAGGACAGGGCCGGTCTCCGACATATCATAGATGCTGCCGGAAATGAAGCGCAATTGATTGGCTATGTCCGCCAGTCGCGGCGGAATCGCGTTCGCCCGCGTCAGCGCCCCGACCTCGCAACCCGCGTCTAGCAGGGCGCGGCACACATGACTTCCGATGAAACCCGACGCTCCTGTTACCAGCACTTTCATCTTCTCGTTCATCCTTACAGCTGTGTTACTTCTGTGTTGTTTTCTAATCAGCGCGCTATTCATATCTGCCGCGTTTGTGTCCTGCACGTTAAGGGTGTTCGCGCCACCAATCTGCCGTCGAGGCAAGCCCGCCGCGCAGGGTATGGTGAGGCTTCCAGCCCAGCGCGCGCAGCTTCTGCGTGTCGGCGCACAGGAAGCGCGGCTCCCATTCGCGGGGCGGCAGTGCGCCGAACTGAATCAGGCCGCGCTGTCCAATAACGCTTTCAATCGTTTCCATTAGTCGGCGTACCGCAACCGGCTCGCCCGACCCGATGTTGTAAATGCCGCTTGCGCCCTGCATCAGAAGGGTGACGAATGCACAGGCAGTATCGTCCACGTGGATATAATCGCGTACCTGCTCACCCGTACTTGCCTCAAAGGGCTTACCTGCAAGCAGGGCGCGGATCAGGGCGGGAACCATGCGGCGCGGGTCTTCCCCAGGCCCGTAAGGGTAGAAAATGCGGGCATGCGCGAACGTCATGCCTAGCGAATGCGCAAGCTGCTCTCCCGATACGCACAGGGAGAGTTTCGCAGCGGCGTACAGAGTTTCGGGACGTGTTGGGCCGTCTTCCTTGAGCCATCCCCGCTCGGCGTCGTATTCGGCGCAGGTCCCCGCCGTAATGATGTGCCTACAGCCTGCCTCGGCTAAAATCTGCATCAGGCCGAGACTGGCATGGAGCAGGGCGACGTTGTGCGGCGAGGTCAGGTACTTGCCCGGTTCGGCATACCACGCGAGATGAATGCAGGCGTCGGGGCGCCAATCGTTTAGTACGCCGCGCAGTCTGTCTGTGTCCGCGAGTCCGGCTTCCAGTACCTCCACGGGCAGGCCGCCGATACGCCTTAGCGGGACATGGGGAAGGACAAGCGTGGCGGGGTGGTGGCCCTGTGCGAGCAGCGCGCGAACGATAGGGGCGCCGAGGAAGCCGTCGCCGCCGGTAACAAGGATTTTCATACGGTTTTGGACGCGGCTACCGATGTAACGTTCGGCGCAAAGTCTGGAAACTGACGGTCTTTGTCGGAAAGGATGGGGGCGGGCAGGGGCCACGCGATGCCGAAAGCCGGATCGTCCCAGCGCACACCGGACGCGCATTCGGGATGATAAACCTCCGACATCTGGTAGAACACCTCGGCGTCATCGGTCAGGGTCTGAAAGCCGTGCGCCAACCCTTCGGGAATGTAGAGAGCGCGTCGGTTCTGCGCCGACAATTCCACGCCCACATGCCGCAGAAAGGCGGGGCTGTCTGGGCGCAGGTCAATAATCACATCGTAAATCGCGCCCATCGTGCAGCGCACCAGCTTGGCCTCGTCAAAAGGCGCGGTCTGAAAGTGCATTCCCCTTAGCGTCCCTTTAAGCGCGTTGAAACTGACGTTGCACTGCACCACGCGCGGGTTCAGGCCGTGGGCTGTGAACTCGTCCACGCACCATGTGCGCCCAAAGAAGCCGCGCGCGTCTTCGCGCCGCTCCACGTCCAGTATATATGCTCCCGGCAGCATCGTCGGTGTAAATTGCATATTAGGTAGGACTTTCGCTTCGAGATGGACATTTCGGCGGTTTACCACCAATTCAGGCTATTCGCAATCTCGAAGCAAGCGTTCAATGCGAAAGTCCTGATAGGTTCAGATCACCTGAATTTTGGATCAGTCCGGGCATTCGTCGGACATGGGACGCGAAAGGGTATCGGCAGCGGGCGCGAACAGTTCCAGGCTTGCGCACTGCGGGCAGCGGTACGCGACGACATCATGGGCCACATGCCCTTTTGTCTTTACCATGCCCATGTGCATCCCTAAAAGATGGCGATCCTCAAAAGGCCCCGACACCCACTCCGTTTGCAGCGCGCCGATATTGTTGGCGGCTTTATCAAGCAGAAACCCCTCCTGCATAGGGGCCTCGCACCGTTTGCAGCGCATGTCGTTCGTAGACATAAATCAAATCCCTCCTTGAAGCACTCAGTGAAGGCGGATATTAGGAGACACATCGAAAAGCGAAGATGCGCCGATGCGCGTTTAGAGGATATGCACATCCGGGATCGGCACGATGAACTTGCCACCCCGACTGCGATACTCGGCCTGCTGCTTGAGTATCTCGTCCTTGAAGTTCCAGGTCAGCAGTAGAACGTAATCGGGCAGCGTTTCGAGCAGTTTTTCCGGGGCCACGATGGGCAGATGCGTTCCCGCCGTGTACAATCCCTGCTTCACCGTGCTGCGGTCGGCCACATATTCCAATACATCGCTTCCGATGCCGAAGTAGTTGAGCAGGGTGCTGCCTTTGGCCGATGCGCCATACGCGGCAATGGTTTTGCCCTGCGCTTTCAGGTCATGCAGCATCTGCGCGAGACTGGCTTTCAAGTCGGCCACGCGCTGCCCGAACGTGCCGTAAAACTCGGCCCTGTCTACGCCCCACGCGGCTTCTTCCGCTAATAGTTTCTGGGCATTCGGGCTGCGCTGCGCGGTGCGCGCGTCTTCGCCGGTCTGCATACGCCGCGCAAAAATACGCAGGCTGCCGCCGTGAATGGCGATGCGCTCGGCGTCATGGATGAGCAGGTTGTGCCGCGCAAACAAGCGATCCAGCGCGGTCAGGCTGAAATAGCACAGATGCTCGTGATAGATGGTATCGAACTCGACGTGGTCTATCATGTCCTTGACATACGGAGCCTCGATGCAGGCCACCCCGTCGTCCTTGAGCAATGAATAGATGCCCTCGACAAAGCCGTTCAAGTCGGGAACATGCGCGAGAACGTTGTTGGCGTGGATCACGTCCGCTCGCTCGCCCTCGCTCACGATCTGCCGCGCCAAATCCTCGCCGAAAAACTCGGAAATCGTGCGAATGCCCTTTGCGGTCGCTACTTTAGCGATGTTGACGGCGGGTTCGATGCCCAGAACCGGAACGCCCGCCTGCTTGTAGAATTGCAGTAGATACCCGTCGTTCGACGCGATCTCCACGGCAAGGCTGTTCGCGCCCAGATGTCGCTCGGCAATCAGGCGCGTGACAAGCGCGTGGCTGTGCGTCAGCATCGTGTCGGAAAACGACGAAAAGTACAGATACTCGCGAAACAGGGCTTCAGGCGGTACGCTTTTGGTGATTTGAATCAGCGTACATTCCATGCAGCCGACCGTGTTCAGCGGGTAGCGGCCCTCCGTATCGTTGAGTTCATCTGCTTTGAGCAGGCTGTTGGCAAGTGGGGTGTCACCTAAATCCAGTACAGGGATAAGATGCCCATTGCCGCACGAGCGGCAAACAACAGTTTGCGCTTCTACGCCGTTTGTTGGATCGCCGGTCTGTGTCGGCTGGCCGTCCGCGTGGCCCCCGATCTGTATTGCGCTGGGACTTTGCATCGTCGCCTTGGTCATCACTTATTCGCTCCCAAAAAATCTTTGTACCATGTCACGGTTTTTTTCAGTCCCTCATCCAGGGTGAACAGGGGCTTCCAGTCGAGCATCTTGCGGGCTTTGTCCGCGCTCAGGTACTGGTGGCGGATTTCGTTGCTGGCCTCATTGCGGATTTCCGGCGTCACGTCCAGATCCATCTGCCGCAGGATGCGCTCGACCAGTTCCACGACCGTTACCTGTATCTCGTTGGAGAAGTTGAACGCTTCGCCCCTCAGTTCGGGCCGTAGCACAAGCGCCTGGGCAAGCTCCATGTACACGTTCGCGCCGTCCTCGACATAAAAGTAGTCGCGTACAAACTGCCCGTCCGAGCGGATTATCGGAGCCTGATCGCGCAGGGCCGAGCGGATCGTGCCGGGTACGATGCGGTTCCAGTTGAGATCGCCGCCGCCGTAGAAGTTACCGCAGCGCGTCGTGACGACGGGCAGGCCATAGCTTTTGGCATACGTGTACGTGATAAGATCGGAACATGATTTGCTGACATCGTAGGGGTGCTGTCCCTGCAGCGGCGTGTCCTCGCTGTACGGCAAAACTTCCTGATCGCCATACGCCTTGTCGCTGCTCGCGCAGACGACAGCTTTGACAAGCGGGCTGCGTCGGGCCGCTTCCAGCACGCACCATGTCCCCTGTATGTTGCTCTCAAACGTGCCGACGGGGTTGCGGTTGGCGATGCCCACGATGGTCTGCGCGGCCAGATGAATGACGGTGTTGATCTCGTACTCGCCCATCGCGCGTTCGAGAACCGCCTGGTCGCGTATGTCGCCGCGCACCACTTTGACGCGCGCCAGATCGTTCGAGCGCATCATCTCGCAGTCGGGAACCCAGTCGCGCACCAGGCACACCACATCCGCGCCCGCGCCCAACAGCCGCTTGACCAGCCATCCGCCCACAAGCCCGGTCGCCCCCGTCACGAACACGGGGCGATCCTGCCAAAACGCACTCATAGTCGCTCCTGTCATTTGTTGTTTGTTGTTTGTTGCTTGTTACCACTCAGAAACTACCTGCACAAATCTGTATATATCCGCGCCTTTCAACAAGCAACAAACAACTAACAGCAGTCTTACTTCCACACTTTCCATGTCGCCTGCCCGGACTGCCAGAGGTTGTCCAGGATGCGCTTTTCGCGCAGGGTGTCCATGCACTGCCAAAAGCCTTCGTGCTTGTACGCGGCGAGCTGCTTGTCTTTGGCAAGCCGCTCCAGGGCGACCACTTCCAGGCTGTCCGAATCGCCGTTCAGGTACTGAAAGGCTTCGGGTTCCATGACCATGAAGCCGCCATTGATCCAGCCTTCGCCGATTTGCGGTTTTTCGCTGAACTCGGCCACCAGATCGCCGTCAAAGGCCAACCCGCCGAAGCGGGCGGGCGGGCGCACGGCAGTTACGGTCGCCAGCTTACCCTGCTGCTTGTGGAACTTCATCAGTTCGTGCAGGTTCACGTCGCACACGCCGTCGCCATACGTGAGCATGAACGGCCCGTCCTGCAAGAACGGCTCCAATCGCTTGACGCGCCCGCCCGTATTGGTGGCCGCGCCTGTTTCGATGAGATGGACGCGCCAGTCCTCGCACTCGCGTTCGTGCCTGCGGATGCCGCCCGTGGAGATGTCGAGCGTCATGCTGCCCTTCAGGGTGTAGTAGTCCATGAAGTACCGCTTGATGGCCTCGCCCTTGTAGCCCAGCGCGACATAAAAATCATCGAAGCCGTAGTGGCTGTAGCATTTCATGATGTGCCACAAAATGGGATGATCGCCCACCTCCACCATCGGCTTGGGTTTCACTTCGGTCTCTTCGGCAAGGCGCGTACCCAGCCCGCCAGCCAGCAGAACCACTTTCGTCATGATAGGCTCTCCTCGCCTGTTTACACAGTAGCTTACAACACATTGTGTTCGCCCTAGCGCTTGGCGTTGGCCGTATGGTCGGATTTATCAGCGCTTTTGCTGCCATTCTTGCGGGGCGAGTCTCCGACGGCGATGTCATGCGCGGCGGCGAACTGTACGGCCGCCAGACTGCGCCTGCGTATCTGCTTGAGGTACTCCCAGACTGCGGCGAGCATCATTGCCAATGCGGCCAGCACGCCGCCGATGATCGCCGTGCGCGTTTTGGTGGGCGAACCCACCGTGGGTGGCTGCGCCTCGTCCACAACCGTAATCATACTTTTGCCCGATACCGCGCTCAGGCGTACCTCGACGGCCTTGATTTCGGCCTGCTCCAGGCGCTTCAGGGCAAGTATCTGTTCGTTACGCAGTAGTTCCATGCGCGAGGCCAGGCCGCGCTTGGTGGAAAAGCCGCTTTCCAGCTTGGCGATGTTGCTGTTGACATTCTGTAGCCGGGCGCGCAGGCTCTCCAGCTTCTTGGTCAGGTCTACCTGATCGCTGGTTCGCGCTTCCTGTATGCCCTGCTTCTGACGCGTTTCTTCCTGCTGCGCGGCCCTCAGGTTGTCCTGGGCATCGCGCACGTCGGGATTGTCGGGGCCATAGCTGTCCTGCGCCCGTTTGAGGCGCTGTTCCGCCTTGTGGACGGTAGACCGGGCCTCCTGAAGCAGATAATCCTCGGTGGGCAGGGTTTCCAGATGCTTGAGCTGCTCCTGGGTCAGGCGCGTCTGGGTCTCCTGCGTGACTTCCGCCGAACGAATGTCGGCCTCGGTGCGGGCCTGCTCCTGATACAACTGCACGGCGTCCGAGGACGCGCCGCTTGACGCCTCGATGGTGGGGCCGGACGGAATGTTGCGCTGCGTGACGCGATCCAGATTGCCCACAAACGTTAAAATGCCGCGCGTGGCGTGATCGTACTCGGCGCGGGCCTCACGGCGTTCTCGGTCTGCGGCAATGAGAAGGACGTTATCGCGGTCGCTGCTGCTGACCTCGTAATACCGGCTCAGGGCCTGCACGTACAGATTGGCGCACTCGGCAACTTTATGACGCACTTTGTCGCGCTGACCGCTTGGATCGCGGCCCATAATGGGCGGCGCGGGCAGGGTCAGGCGCACCATCAGCAGGCCGTTCACGGCGTCGTCTTCGGGCTTGATACCCTCCGACAGCCTGATCGCAGCCTCCTCATGTGTTTTCAGGCCGTACAAGTCTTTGAGGTTCGCCTGACTTTCTACCTTGTCGGCCAGAAAACGGCTGTGCAGAAGACCCATGTATTTGTGCGACGGCCCGCTCCCGCCCCCGCCGAGCAGAGCGCTCAGGCCGCTGCTCGCCGAACTGGACTGCTGCATTACAATGGACACTTCCGCCTGAAATTTTTGCGGACTGAGGACAAGCTGCTGCATCATGAATGCGCCCAGCACAAGCCCGCCCGTCAGTGCGATACGGGCCGCTTTACGCCGGATCACATCGCGCAGCAGGCCGGTGTCAATGCTGATAGGGAGGTCCTCATCCGAAGGCAGCAGAGTTTGATTTTCCATGATAAAAATTATACCCGAAGAAGTAAGGGAAGAAGCGAAGAGGGAAGGAGGGGAAGAGGAAAAGCATTGCGCGCCTTCCCTCTTTCCGTCCCTGCTCCCCTTATTATAAGCCCAGCAGTCCGGTCGAGACCTTGAACAGAATGGCGGAACTGGTCAGCGAGCGAAAGAAGTCGCCGAAGCCGTTGTGGTTGTCGGCGATCTTCTGCACCAGCACTTTGGTCGGCACGAGGATCACGTCGCCGGGGCGCAGTTCGCGGGCCTTCTTGGACGGGATGATGCCGCCGCCCGCGTGGATGATCACGATGCGGTCTTTGGCCGAGTCGGGCGTAAAGCCGCCTGCCTGCGCCACATAGAACTCCAGCATTTTGCCGGGGCTGTACAGTACGCCGCGCTGATTGGTCACGGCCCCGATCACCTGGATCGTCGTGGGCGTTTCCGGCACGATGATGGTGTCGCCGTCCTTGAGCAGGATGTCGTCTACGCCGGGTACGTGGCGTTTGGCCTCGTCGAGGGCGGCGGGCAGGTTGATGGCGATGTTGCCGCTGGGATCGAGTTCCTTGTCGGTCAGCCTGCGCGGCGGGGTCACAAGACTGTGCTTGGACAGTTCCTGCGCGATGGCCTGTCCGGCTGCCGTGTTGCCCACGCTCGTGGTCTGCTGGCCTCCGACCAGGCTGCCGCCGCTGTCTGCGCTGCCCAGCGCCTTGATGCGGTCAATGTCGGACTTGGCCCGCGCGCCATTGGTTTCGCTGTCGTTAAGCAGACTGTTGAGTTCGCTCACATCGAGGGCCAGGGCGCGCTGCGTTTTGCTGTTCAGGTTTTGCGGGTCGCGGTTAAATTCCGCGCCTTCGGGGAAGGCTTCGGGGCGCAGTCCGCCCGCCTCGGCAATCGCGTCGCTCAGACGCTGATGCTTGTTTTTCAGGATGATGGGGCCGGGAGTGTTGACCGCGCCGATGATGCGGACGACGGCGGGCCGATCCTCGATGCCGCCCGTACCCTGCACGGCCACGACATCGCCGTCTTCGAGGCGCAGGTCGTCCTGGGGGGCGCACTGCTGGCGCGAGTTGAACTGTACGCTGACAATCGTGTTGTTGTCCGGGCTGTCCACGCTGCGGCGGGCATGGGCTACGACCACTTTGGGGTTCGCGCCCGGCTTGAAGTGGCCCGACAGCCTGAGCAGATCGGTCAGTTTCATGCCCTCGGAGCGGGGATAAAAGCCGGGCGTGTTCACATCGCCCTCGATGCGTACCAGATGGTCGGACTGAAACGCAGCCTGCCGGTTGGTGTACACGGCCACGACATCATTATCCTGCAAAACGACATCGCGGGCCTTGTCGCCGTGCGCGACATCGGCGATCAGAACGGGGTCCAGGCCGAACGTGCCGTCGCCGTGCTGATGGATGATTTCGATACGTTCGGCATTGGGCAGCGCGCCGCCCGCCTTCAGCAGAATGTCGCTGACGCGCATATTTTGGGCATATTCGTAGATGCCGGCCCGCTGCACGGCCCCGCGCACCTCGATCTTGCGCGTGCCGACAAACGAGGCTTCGGCCTGCGAGTACACTTCCAGGCTGTCCCACTTCATCAGGGGCAGGTTGTGGGCGGGGTCGCCGTCCAGAGCGCGGGACAGGTCAATGGGAATTAGGGTCGTGGTATTGTCGCTGTTCCAACGCATCAGCGAGGCGCGTCCCAGATAGGCTTCGCTGATGGGGTTGCGGGCCATACGCAGCAGGTCGGCCACGCGCATACCGGGAACAAGAGCGTAATCGCTGGGCTGCGTGACGGCCCCCTTGACGGTCACTTTGTTGTCCACGATCTGGCGCAGGCTGTGGATTTCGACCGTGTCGCCGTCGTACAGTTTCAGGGACGCGACGACCAAGGTATCACGCAGGTTGACGTTTTTGAGAACGCGGTTCTGTCCGGGTTCGATGGTATTGAGCTGAACGATCTGATCCACGCCCGCCGCCTTGACGTCACCGGCGAATTTTATAACGTCCCTGAGCGTCTCACCCGGCTTGAGTTCGTACTGCGCGGCATGGCGGATCTCGCCGCTGATGGCGACACGAGAGCCGTTGGGTGGAACCACGATCACGTCGCCGGATTGCAGGGGTATATCCGTTTGTGTCTGGCCCGTAAAGAATTTGTACATATCCAGCGTGCCGACCTGTTTGCCCTGCCGCATCACGCGTATCTCGCGCATCGAGCCGTCTTCGGTCGGCCCACCGGCCTGATATAGCAGGTTGATGGCGGTGATCGTCGCAGGCACACTGTAGCCGCCGGGCAGCACGGCCTCGCCCTGCACCGTCACGGGAATGGTTCGCAGCTCCTTCAAGCTGACCGAAACATCGGCGTTCTTGTAAAAGCGGTTGGTGCGCTGCTGCAGGTCGGTCTGCACCTGATCCAGGGTTTTGCCGCGTACCACAAAGCGGCCCATATCGCCCAGGTCGAGAAAGCCCGTGGCGTCCACCAACCGCGTCAGGTCGCGGGGTGGCAGCTTGGGCGTTGCGATGTGAACCACGACCTGATCGCCGCCGGATAGCTGATAGTTGGTGGGCGCGGACGCAATCACATTCGTAGTGAACTGCGTAAGCGGATTGATGATCTGATTGAAAGCATTGGCAGAGCGATTTGTGCCGGACTGCCCGACATAATCGGGGCCGAAATCGAGGTTGCCGCGCATATTTGACCCTGTGGCGCGACTATTGCGGCTGCTGCTGCCCGTGTCGTAGCCGTCCTCCGTATTGTCGTCGCCGCTGCTGCGCCGCGTGGTTTTGCGCGTGGTTTTCAGGGGCGGCAGGCCTAGCTGCTCGCGGCGGTGGTTCTCGCGCAGGTCGGCGTCGCTCAATGCCTCATCGGTCGAGGCCTCGTCGTTCTGCCTTGCGCGGCGTCGAACGTCGGCGTCGGTGTCGTCATCCGCGCTCGTGTCGCTGTTGTCGCGCGTACTGCGCCGCCGAGTCGTCGTGTTGTTGTCGGTATAGTCGTCGCCTGTGTTGTCGTCACTGCTGCGCCGAACCCGTTTGCGTGTGCTGCCTGCCGTGTCGTCGGAAGTATCGTCGCTCGCGCTGCTGTCGTCCGTCGTGGCGCGTCGGCGTATTTTCGCGACACGACTGTTATCATCCGCGTTGTCGTCGCTTGTGGTGTCCATGTTGTCGCGGTTCGACCTTTTGCGCGTTTTCGCGCCGCTGCCGGTCGTGCCGTCGTCCTCGCCGTCGCGCATGGCGCGCGCATCTTCCATGTTCACGTAGTTGCCGAAACGGTCTTTGACGGGGATGATGCGGCCGTTTTTGTCGCGCTTGACGCTGTCCTGCGCGGTCTTGCCATTGAGCATCTTTTTGCGGGTGGGCAGCGTGTCGTCGTATCCGCCAAGCATCCGCTCGATGCCCCTCCGCTGTATTTCGATGGCGCGGCGGGCCTGTTCAAAATTGTTATAGCCGTACAGGGGCAGATCCTGCGGGTCCGTAATGGCGCGCGGATCATCGGGGCGGCGCTTGTGGTCGCCGAAATCGTAAGGCGTTTCGGGCTTGACGCGGCGCGTCCCGTCTTTCAGATAATCTTTGGTGTTGTTGCCGCTGCCGGTCGTAGGGTCAACGAGGACGGCGGGATTGCCGGGGGCGGGCGGCAGTTCTTTTTTCTTGCGGTCGAGATCGTCTTTCTTGGCCTTTTCCGGCGTTTCGGTCTTGTCCGATTGGGGCGTCTGCGCGAAGGCGGACGCGCTCAGGAACGTGCCGGAATACGACACGAGGGTCAGCGTGGAAACGAACGCCATGACGCGCCGAGAGCGGGCGTTGCGCGAAATTGATTGAAATAACATTTTAGATAACATTTTAGATGACATAAGGTGTCCTGGTCTCCTGTCGGCGGCATGGGCGAGGCGGCGCGTCAGCGTCACCTCTAAAGGGCAGCGCGGGCAAGTGGCGGAATACGGCGCGGGCGGGAAATACGCGGTCAGGGAATGACGGTAATCTAAGGGCGATTTGAAGCTGCCTGAGCAGCTATATCGGGCTGCGCTGCAAGGCCGGGGGGAATGGACTTGAGCGGAGGCAATGCGCGGCAGGGCGCGGGAAAACACGGATGCAGGTTTGCAAACCTTGTCAAACTTTTGTCAAACTTCAAGAAGCCGAAACAAACCGGGCGTGAAACGTTAGCTTCAGTATAACTTATTTCAGCGTGGTTCTGGCGAATTTACGGGAGGGCGGACGAAAAAAGTTCCTGCGCGCCCAATCCGGCTGCGTTTTCTCGCCTTTTTTGCAGATTTGCAGAATTAATATCGGGGAAATCGAGTCCTGCATGGAACAATCTCTCTATGGAACACATCATGCTGACACTCTTTTTATGTTTTGTGGCGTTTGCGGCGGTCGGGCAGGCGGCGTATGTTTGTCCGCGCCATCATAGCGCAGAAAAAATCTACGCGCCTCCTGCTCGACTGCCACGCGCCGTGTCATCAAGTAACAACACGGACTTGGACGCCCCCCGACTCGTGATGATCTCCGGTGGCCTGGAAGATAACGCAGTGCAGGTACAGAACGACGCAGGCATCCGCCGCGCCGCGTGAATGCCTGTGCGTCGTTGTCTTGAACTCGGATCACGCGGATTAAGGAATAGACAGGATTAGGCCGTCCCAGTCGGCGGTTGGCGTAATCAGGGGAAGCCTTTTCCTGCCGCAAAGCGCGGCGGGAAAGGGCTTTTGCGCGTTTGGTTCGCGCTCGTGTCCGCTTTGCGCCCGCACATAGTACGTTTGGAGTAGGTCGGGCAGGGAAATGCGCTCAGCGTGTCGAAATAAAGAGCATTGCCCCTTTAGACGATGCCGACACGACACGGCGGACAGGATAAATCAACTAGTATGAAAGAAAAACTTCTCCTGCTGTATGAATTGCAGCAGCTTGACAGCGCCCTGGATGCCATCAAGCGACAGTATGCCGCTCTGGACAGGGGGCAGGCCGAAAAAGCGCATTACGATGCTGTGAAAGCCGCTTATGATGAGACCACGGCAGCACTCAAAGCGGTAGAGGCCGATCTCCACGACACGACTTTGGAACAAAAAAGCGTCGAGACCAAGCGCAAAACCGTGGAAACGAAATTGTACAGCGGCAGCGTGAGCAATCCCAAAGAGCTTCAGACCATGACCGACGAGGTGGAGATGCTGCTTCGCCGCCGCGAGCGGCTGGACGAGAAAATAACGGCTCTCCTGGGCGATCTGGAATCCTGTCGCGGACGCGAGACGCAGGCCAAAGCGACTAAAAACGTCGCGGCCCGCGCTTACAACGCCAAAGCAAGTGTGGCAAACGAACAAAAAGCCATCTTTACCAAGCAGGCCGAAGCGCTCATCGCGCAGCGCAACACGTCGGCAGCCGGTATTCTCCCCGACCTGCTCAAACGCTACGACGCCCTGCGCGCCGTGAAGCAGGGACTCGCTATCGTGGTCCTCGAAGACGGCAACGCCTGCGGCGGCTGCAAAATGGGGTTGTCGCGAGATATGGTGGCCCGTGTCCGTCTGGAAGGCGCGATTGTCATGTGTGAAAACTGCGGGCGCATGTTGTGCGACAAAAAGTAGGAGAGTTGGCGTGAGCAAATGGAAGGCGCATGTGGACGGCGCGGCGCGGGGCAATCCCGGCCCGGCGGGTATCGGCATTTCGATTGAGGACGGCGAGGGGAACGTGGTCAAAGAGGTCGCGGAACCGCTGGGCCGCACAACCAACAATGTGGCGGAATACTCGGCCCTGATCCGCGCCCTCGAAGAGGCCCGCGCCCTGGGCTGCGACGACCTGACCGTCTATACAGACAGCGAACTGATGGCGCATCAGCTTAACGGCAAATATGCGGTCAAGGCCCTGCACCTTCAGCCGCTGTTTCAGCGCGCCCGCCTGCTGATGGGCAAGTACACGACAGTGACAGTCACGCACGTCAGGCGCGAACTGAACAAACGCGCCGACGCGCTTTCCAACATCGGCGCGGATCAGGTGACCAGTGCGAACTAACCACCCGCGTAGCGGGTGGTTAGTTCGACATCCTAGGGGCTGGGGCGGGGGCCGGCGCCGATGCCTTCGATGCTGGCGCGTTTGGCGACGCGCAGGGTCAGGTCGTTCTCGACATAAAGCTGGCAGGACAGGCGGAACTTTTCGATCAGTTCCGGCTCTTCCAGGGCTTCGCGCTCTTCGTCGCTCATGGGCGGCAGGGTGTCCGCGCCGGACACGACTTCGACGCGGCAGGTCGTGCAGCGAGCGTTGCCGCCGCATCTGTGCAGGATGTCAATGCCGTTGTCTTCGAGCGCAAGAACCAATTTTGCGCCGGCCTCGGCCTCGAATGTCTTTTCGCCTTCCACGGTGATCTGGGGCATGGTGTTCTCCTGAGTGATTTTCTTCGGTTATCTTGCGTTGTGGGTTCGTCTTCGGTATTCGTCTTCGTTTGTTCCGCGCCGATTGGCGGATATGGCCGCGCATTGCGGCGCACGGCAGTTATACCCGCTTCCGCCCCCCTGCGACTACCCTCCCCGATACAAATCCGATACAAATTCTTCAAACGCCGACGGTGAACACGCGCCTGTCGCGCTCTTAAAGGAAAAACCGCCTTCGACGCGGAACAGGGACTTAGAAACAACAAACCACGCGTCAGAAACGAGCTGCGTAGCGGCATTATAAAGGGGAAGCATGGAAGCGAAATATACGCGGGCGGCAAAACAGCATGGGCAAGCGTCGGCATGGAGGCGTGGCAGCGTATTGTGCCTTGTGGCTGCGGCGAGCGTCCTTCCCCGGACGTCCCATGCCGCTGAGAAACTTCCCACGATCCTGGTTCGCGCCACAAAACATGCGTATGACAACTGCATCGTCACGATAGCCCTGCCGCTGACTGAAGAGCAAAAAGCTGCTATGCAGACGCAGGAGTGGCATCTGCAAGAGGTTGATGTCGCGGAAGAACCGCCTCAGTCGCGTACCCCCGACACAGTCAAGAAACTGCTGTCCCTGCCGGACACAACAGCGCACAATTCTGCGTTGCCGTCGCAAATCAGCGAGCAGGATGGGAAAACGCTGCTGACCTTTGTGATAGATCATTTGCCGCCGCAAACCGTCCGCGCCTATCATCTGGTAAAAACTGATTTTGTCCGTTCGCGCTGGGCAGGCCTATCCGTAATTGCCAAAAACGAGGACATGGAAGTTTATACTCAACCGGGCAGCCACCTGTTCACGCGCTACGCCACGCACAGCGGCCCGAACAAGCCTTTCTTCTATCCCATCCTGACCCCGGACGGGCAGCCCATGACGCGCACCTGGCCTCTTGATCCCGCGAGTACGGAAAGCCACGATCACCCGCACCATCGCGGACTATGGTTCACCCACAGCGACCTCAACGGCATTGACTTTTGGACGGAACAGAATACGGACAAAATACATGTCGGAAAGACGGTTGCCAGGGGTTTCACAAACCCGGTAAGCGGAAATATCTTCGGCGGTTTTCGCGCGTATACCGAATGGCGCGCGCCCGACGACAAATTGATTGCGACCGATGTGCGCGACGTGCGCGTGTATCAACTTGGCACAGACCGCGTGATGGACTTTGAAATCACCGTCAAGCCCGAAGGCGGGCCGCTGAAGTGGGGAGATAACAAGGACGGCACGTTCGGCCTGCGCCTGCCCGATACGCTCGCGCCCGCCCCGGAAAAGTCCGCCCACATTGCCACCCCCACGGGACATATAGAAACGTCATCGGGACTGAAAGATGGCGCGGCGTGGGGGCAGCCCGCCGAATGGGTAGACTACTACGGGCCGATAGGCGGCAAGGCGTGGGGTGTGGCGATGTTCGACAACCCGCAGAACCTGCGCCATCCCACGACCTGGCACGCCCGCGACTACGCCCTGTTTTCCGCCAACCCATTCGGCCTGCACGACTTCAAGCGCGGCGACAAGGGCGTGGGCGATTACCTCCAGCCTGCCGATAAGACGCTCACCTTCCGCTACCGCCTGCTGTTCCATGCGGGCGATACCACAGCCGCCCACGTCGCCGAACAATACGCGAACTACGCCGACCCGCCCGAAGTCACAGTACAATAGATGAGGAACCTACTTGACCCTGAAGCTGCCTGCCCGCTATTTTACGGATGTGCCGGATGATGTTGTTTTGTTTACTGTGGAGGTTGATCGAACGGCGTGTCTACAAGGCGGGGCTGTTCCACTTGCATTAGAACAGACGTTTACCCGCCTAGAAACTTCAGGGCTTCGTTTACCTTTGTCCGGCATAGTCGCGGCTGCCGCATGGCAGTTTAAGACGCAAGGACAGACGCCGTCATTTGCGGATAGACAGACAACTGCGTCCGTATTGGAAGCATGGGATATAAAGTCTCAAAAGCAACCAGCCACCGGACATAATCGCCTAGTGTGCGTACCACCTCAGAATGACAGTTATCACAAGACGGGAACTGAACTGTTGGGTGTTGGCATTGGCCTAAGCGTTGCCAGTCATTTGTACAACATTCCACTCACCGAATGGGAAAACACAACTCGCAATGCACGTTTTGACTACAGCGCAATCTATCCGCCGACAAATGGAAGACTGCTTGTTGAGGTCAGGGCAAGGCTGGATCGAAACAACTGGGGTGAGGCAGTCAGGAAGTCTGCTCAGAAGCTGGCGCAGCAGACGCACGATTTTTCGATTGCTGCCGTTATTCTTTGCGCGCCACGTTCTCAACTGTCTCAGCGTACCTTGCGAACAAAGGACATTCTGATTATGGATCCCGTCTTAGACAATTCGCCTCAGCCGCAAAGCCAGCGTTTACGCAATATAGTCCGCCACTACATTCCGTTTTTCGAGCGGCAGCAGGGCTTAAACGACAACAACTTTACACGTCGTTTTGCGGCGCGTTTGAGGGAACTGGCGGAGGCGGATGAATCAACATTCCAAAATTATCTGCACAATGGCGACGCTGCTTTGCGTTACGACAAACGAGGCGAAAAACCCTGGCGCACCTATGTTCGCTACGATGGACAGCAATTTTACGGAACGGCGCTAAACGGCTACGCCTGGCCGATTGAAATAGCCGGGCGCAAACCCGTGCCGGGGCAGGGAGCCTATTATTTTGCGTTATGGGAGCCTGTCATTGAAGCTCTCCGCGATGGGCGCATCCATGATTTGCTGGAGATGGATGTAACGCCGGGAACCACACAGCACAACGGACGCGTGTTTGTTTTGCTGGAGGACGGAATTGCGCTTGCATGGGCGCCCTCTGAAGATCAACTAAAGCCTGGTATGTTCGACGACTTGTTTGCTGCCCCGCAAAAGAATGGCAGTCACGCCTCCGACGCGGTGGAGAGCAGCACAGACGAGGCTGCGCTTATCGCCGCGTCTCACGCCGAACGCTAGGCGCGGAGCGGCAACTGATTGCAATGTTGTTTGTTGTGAGTTGTTTGTTGTGAAAGGAAAGACCCGTATGCGCCGACGACTCGGCTGCCTGATGCTTGCGTGTGCGCTTGCAGTGTTTGGAATGTGGGGGACGAGGGCGTTTGCAGGCCCGCAGAACGCCCGCAACAATGACCCGACCGGCGAAGGCGACAGCTTTACGTTCCTGACCATTACGGACACGCACCAGAAGGCAGGAGAAGACAACGCCAACCTCAAGAAGCTGGCCGATGACGTGACCGAGATGTCGCCCCGACCCGCCTTCATCATTCATACGGGCGATGTGACCGACAGCGGCAGGCCCGAAGAATACGCCCGCTTCAAAGCCGCCCTTGCCCCACTGACGCAGGCCGGCGTCAAACTCTACGCCGTGCCGGGCAACCATGACGTGCGCTGGTCGCCTGTCGGCAAGGAAGAGTTTGCGCGACAGTTCGGGAAAACGTACCAGTCTTTTGACAAGGGCGGAGCGCATTTCGTTCTGCTCGACACTACGGTACTCTTGGAACACTGGGGGCATCTGGACAAGGCGGAACTGGAATGGCTTGCCAGAGACCTGAAAAAAGTCAAGCCGGAAACGCCCCTGTTCGTGTTCATGCACCACGACATCGGGCGCGACACGCCCACAAAGCGCATGATTGACAACGAGTTTGATCTGGTTCCCCTGCTGCGTAATCACAATGTCGTCGCCATCTTCACAGGGCATGAACATCGTGATATGGTGTGGCAAACAAACGGTACGCGTACCTTCATGTCGCAGGCGCTGTTTCAGCCCAACGGCAGCTACTATCGCGTCAGCGTGTCCAAGCTGCTCGTTACTTTAGACAGACAGTTTGCCGGGACACCCGGAGAGCCGTACCATGCCACGCTGCCCATCGCGCGGCAGTCGCATCCCTCGCATTTGAAAGCCGAGTGGGACGACCCGGATGTTCCCTATCTGGCGCGCAGGCGTCCGCAGGCCAGCCTCAACCCCCGCGCCGTGACCGACAATCCCGATAAAGAGATGGCCGAGTACAGGCAGGACGACGGCCCCTTCAAGCCGCTGACAAAAGACAAGCGCGACCTGTGGCACGATCAATTCGAGACGCGTGACATCCCTATCGGCGTCCATACCGCCGATGTGCGCCTGACGACCAGCAACAACGTTACGTATACCGACGAACTAATCTTCGAGATCGAGCGCGACAACCGCGAACCCACGCAAAAATGGGCCATCAACCTGGAAGGCCCGATACAATCCAGCCCGGTTCTGGTGGAAGATACATTATATGTGGCGGCGGGCGACGGCAAATGCTACGCTCTGGAACTAATGCGGGGCAAAAAACGGTGGACGTTCCCGATCAAAGGGGAGTTTGTCGCAACGCCCATCCATGAGGGCAATCTGCTGTTCGTAGGCGGCACGGATCACAACATGTACGCGCTGGACACCAACACGGGCCGACCGCGCTGGCGCTATGACACGGGCAGCCCGATTTTCGCCTCGGCGGCCGTCGCGCAGTCTACCTTGTGCGTGGGCGGCAACGGCAAAATCTACGGCCTGGATGTGAATACGGGCAAGACGCGCTGGACGCAGCCCGCAGGCGCGTTCTTTCAATCACGGGCCGCCACCGACGGCAACACGTTTTATCTGGGCGGCTGGGACAACACGCTTTATGCTCTGGACGCCCAGACCGGAACGCCCCGCTGGACGGCGCGCATGGGCTATAATAACAAAACCAAGCAAATTGACCGCTTCTACTCGCCCGCCATCTCGTCTCCGGCTGTGGCGAATGGGCGCGTGTACATCTGCTCGAACGACGGCGTCCTGCACGCCTTGAACGCGCAGTCGGGCAAAGAAGTGTGGACGGCAATCGCGCCGGTCGGGTCGGACTCGTTCGGCTACTCCTCGCCCGCCGTGCAGGGCGCGAATCTGTACGTGGCCGGCCTGGGGCAGAACGGAGACGTGTACTGCCTGGACACGAATACGGGGAGCATCCGCTGGCGCGTCTCGACCGGGCAGATCATCTACGACAGTTCGCCGCGCCTTGCCCCGGACGGCAAATCGTTCGCCATCATGGGGGTGCGCGGGCGCGTGTCGGTTCTGGACAGCGCGGACGGCAAGCGATTGTGGGGTTACGAACTCGGCCCCGGCAACATCTTTTCCACGCCCGAATACGATGGTCAGCGCGTCTACACCACAACAATGGCAAACGATGTGCAGGCACTGAACGGCCCCGGCATAGGGGGCAGAGAACGCCGTGAACCCCGCCCTGCCGCCAAACCTGTCGAGGATGAGGCCGCAAAATAAACTCTATTCCTGCTTCTTTAGTTTAGAGGCGGCGTCGCGGTCGAGGAACCATGTCAGCGTACCGTTTGTAGCGCGGATGTTCTGCGAGGGCAGGGCGTCCGGCTCGGCTTGCCCTTCGAGGACACGGGCGACCATGTCGGCCTTGTCGGCCTTTGCCACCAGGAACAGGATGTCGGCCCCGTTGTTCAGGACGAGATAGGTTAGGGTCAGGCGTTCCACAAAGGGTTCGTGACCGGGGGGCGTGGCGACGACAAAGCGTGTCTGCTCGTGCAGGCTGGGCATATTGGGGAACAGCGAGGCAGTATGCCCGTCCGGCCCCATGCCCATAAGCACCAGGTCGAAGCGCGGCAATTGCCCCGGCGCGAGCTTGAAGAAGCGTATCATCTCGTCCTCATACTGCTGCGCGGCCAAGTTGGCGTCGGCCAGGTCGGCGGGCATCCGGTGGACGTTGCGGATCGGGTTGGGCGATTTGGACAGCAGTTCGGTCTGCACCATGTGAAAGTTGCTGTTCTCGTCGTCGGGCGGCACACAGCGCTCGTCGCCGAACCACAGATGCACGTCCTCCCACTTCACCTGGCTGTGATAGGGAGGGGCGGCAAGCAGGGCGTACAGCGCGGCGGGCGTGGAGCCTCCCGACAGCGCGACCGAAAACGGCTCGCCCGATCCCTGCTTCTGCTGCGCCAGATCAACGAACATTTGCGCCGCCGATTGGGTCAGTGTTTCAGAGTCGTCAAAGATGCGGATTACGCGCTGCGCGTTATCTGACATAATCTCGTCTGACATGATTAAAGTTCTCCTGTTTTGTTGTTTCGTTGTCTTGAACTCGTATTACGCGGGTTGATAGGATAGACAGGATTGGATGCAGCGTTCTTCTCGACGTTCTTTTTCACAGGATAAGTCGCAGTTTAATCCTGTCCATCCTATCAACCCGCGTAATCCGAGTTCAAGACAGATAAGGGGTTGCCATGCTGGGAGCCATTGCCGGGGATATTATAGGGAGTATCTATGAGCGGTACAACATCCGCAGCATGGATTTCCCCTTGTTCGGCGCGCGGACGCACTTTACTGACGACACGGTTTTGTCCGTGGCGCTGGCCGACAGCATCCTTTACGGCGACGATTACCCGTTCCTGCTCAAATACTACTATCACAAGTATCCAAACGCGGGATTCGGCGGCGCGTTCCATCAGTGGGCGCAGTCGGACTCGCTTGATCCCTACAACAGCTGGGGCAACGGGGCGGCAATGCGCGTTTCACCAATCGGCTGGGCGTATGATACGCTCGACGAGGTGCTGACACAGGCCGAGCGCAGCGCAGCCGTGACGCACAACCACCCGGAAGGCATCAAGGGAGCGCAGGCCGTGGCGAGCGCGGTTTTTCTGGCCCGCACCGGCAATGCAAAAGACGCCATCAAAACGTACATCGAAGACGCGTTCGGCTACGACCTGAACGAGACCATCGCCAACCTGCGTACCTCTTATACGTTCGACGTGTCATGTCAGGGCAGCGTGCCGCAAGCCATCATCGCTTTTTTGGAGTCTGAAGATTACGAGGATTGTGTGCGCCGCGCCATCTCCATCGGCGGCGACAGCGACACTATTGCCTGCATGTCCGGCGGCATCGCGCACGCCTTTTACGGCCCCCTGCCCAACAAGATCAAGCGTGAGATGTACGCCCGCCTGGACGAGCCGTTAAGGGAGATCACGTTTGCTTTCGGCGAACAGTACGGCTGCGGCTGACATCGGCCCCTGCGCTCGCTTTGATTATTGCAATCGAAGAGAAATACGCATCGCAGCGCACTTCGACTGCAATTGACAACGCCCTGAAAATTGCGTACTATATCATCAGCGTCATTGTCATCAGGGTGGTTATAAAATCGGCGCAATATGCGTTTCGGTCGCGTTCGGGTGCGACTGTGTGAAACAAGCGTCACGGCCCTGCGTCTATGTTTGTGTACGCTTCTCACTCTTTTTGCAGTTGTTCCAATCCTGCCGCGCCAGGGCGCGGCGACCGGGCGCGGCTTGTATACTCTTTACATACTCTCTATCGGTAACACATCAACTTCACATAGGAGTGCGCGCATGTTGGTTCGTTCTTTGTCTGCTTCACCGTCGGTCTTCGGGCGGTTTGTTTCGGGGCGCATCACGGCAGCTCTGGCCTGCGCCGGGGTTTGTGCGAGTACGGCTTTGTCGGCCCACGCGGACGTTAAGGGCGCCCTGCCTCCCGGCGTGGGCGCATTTAAGCAGACCACGCAGAAGACGTTTTCGCCCGGTACGCTGGAAGACCACATTGACGGGCAGGCCGAGTCGGTGAAACGCTACGACTTTAAGCAGTGCGATTACGCCGAGTATGCACCCGGCGGCAAGGGAACGCAGCTGATAACCGTAGACATTTACGAGATGGGCAGCCCGCTCGACAGTTACGGCTATTACAGCTACCAGCTTGCGCCCAGCGCGAGCCGGGTAAAGTTCGTCAAGGTCGCGGGCCTGGAAGCGTACCAGACGCCAGACAGCATCAACTTTTGGAAAGGCCCAAACTACGTTGTCGTGACTATTACAGCAGCGAATTCTCCGGCCAACTTTCAGGCCGCGCTGCCCGGTTTCGCGCAGGCCATTGCCGCCAAGCTGCCCGGCGCGCAGACGCCGCCGCCCGTACTCGGTCTGCTGCCTGCGGGCCGCATCCCGCACTCCGAGCGATTCCAGCGCTCCGACATTTTCGCGCAAACATTCCTAAAGAACGGCGTCGTGGCCGCGTATCCGCCCGCCGGCCCGAAAGCCGAGTTATTCATCGCGCAGTATCCCTCGACAGACGCCGCGCGGCAGGCGTATGGGCAGTATCAGGCGTATCTCAGTCGGCCCCTGATGCTTGCGGCGGGCGCAAAACCGACAGCCCCCGTCGGCATGGGCGACAGCGCGATTTCGGTCAAAACCAAGTTCGGCCAGGTCGTCACTGCGGTGCGGGGCAAGACCGTGGCCGGTGTGCGTAACGCCGTCAACGAACCGGGCGCGGAAAGCCTCGTGAAAGCCGCCCTCGCCAAAGCCAAATAGTTTTTTACCGCTTCGTTGGAATCTCAACTCATGTCGGCACGAGACAAGTACCACAATCAAGTTAGAAACGCGCTCATCAAAGACGGGTGGACTATCACGGACGACCCATTGCGTCTGGAATGGGGGCGCAAGGATGCTTACGTTGACTTGGGCGCGGAGCAAATCGTTGCGGCAGAGAAGGAACAGCGTAAGATCGCGGTCGAGATCAAGACCTTTCTCGGCACGTCAGAAGTCCGCGACCTTGAGAACGCCTACGGGCAGTACATGCTTTATCAAGACATTTTGGAAGAGGTGGAACCTGAGCGCATTGTCTATCTGGCTGTGCAAAGGCTAAATACGCCGAAGTATTTTAGGATTCATTTGGCAGATTGCTTCTCAATAAGAAAAGAATGCGGCTTATCGTGTTTGACCCGGAGGCGGAGAGTATACAGCAATGGATACCCTAGACGACTACCGGCGGCTGGTCGAGGCTGTTCTGAAAGATCAGACGCGGGTTCCTTTTGCAAACGGCGACATCGAGATACAGACCGTTTTTGACCGGCAAGCGGATCGCTACCTTGTAATGCTCGTCGGGCGTGACACTGTTCGACGCGTACATGGATGTCTGGTACAGGTGGACATCATCAACGGCAAACTCTGGGTGCAGCGCGACGGCACGTACTATGGCGTCACGGATCGATTTGTCGAGGCGGGAGTTCCCAAAGAGCGGATCGTACTTGCATTTCACTCCCAAGAGGAGCGGGAACTCGGCGAGTTTGCCGCCGCGTAATGCCGGGGCGCAGTATCGCACATCTGTTTTGAAAGAATCGGCAACGGAAATGACAGATAAAAACAACAATCATGCTTCCTCGCGGCGGCGGTTCCTGAGCGCAGCGGGCGTGGGTGTTCTGCTTGCGGTGGGAGCGGGGGCGCAGGCGATGCAGGTTCGCGCGCGGCAGACGCCCTCCATTAGCCCAACTGAGTTACAGGCATTTTCGCGCGACTTTGACGCTCTGTTTGACAATATCGGCATGTCTCTCGTAGAAATTTTTGATGTGTTGGCGGCGCGGCAGAACAATCCGGCCTTTCGCGCCGTTATCCGGCAGATCGGCGACAGACTGGCGCAGGGGGCGACACTCTCCAGGGAAATGGCGAAGTTTCCGCTCGTATTCGACGCGGGCTATATCGCCGTGATACAGGATGGGGAGTATCACGGCACACTCGAAGTGTCCTTACATCAGCTTGCACAGCGCGCGTAACCCTTCTTTGCATCTTATGTTTTATTGTGCGGCACACGGCAGGAGAAACCGATCATGGCAGGTGAGAAAAGCAACGAGAAACCGATGGACGCGCCCAAACCGGACGCCGGCCCCGACCGCGAAACGCAGGCGGCGTCGCGCCGCAAGTTTTTGGAAATCGCCGGCGGAACCGCAGCGCTGGGCGGTCTGTACGGCCTGACGTTCTTCAATCAGGAGGCGGCAGCTACGCCCCGCAACATTCGCCCGCCTGCCAAAGCCACGCCCACGACGCCCGACATCGCCGTTGTCGAGGGCAACCCGGCCTCGTATGGCGACATCACGGAACGCGCCATTAATGAACTTGGCGGCATCGAAAAGTTCGTGAAGCGGGGCGATAAGGTCGTGATCACGCCCAACATGGGCTGGATGCGGACACCGGAACAGGCCGCTGCCACGCATCCCGACGTACTGCGCCGTCTGGTGCAGCTATGCGAGCGGGCGGGCGCGTCGCGCATTACGTGCATTGACTACACCCTCGACGACTGGAAATTGGCCTTTGAGATCTGCGGCGCGAACCGGGCCGTGCAGGGAACCAAAGCCAAGCTGTTGTCGCCCACGGAACTGACGATGTACAAGACCGTCAACATCCCCTCCGCCGTTCCCAAACAGACCTCGGACGGCGTTGTGTACGACGCCAAGCACCAGTTCAACCAGATCGAGCAGCACATCCCGCACGACATCATTGAGGCCGACTGCTTCATCGTGAACCCGGTCGTCAAGGATCACGAGGCCGCTGTGATTACCATCGCCATGAAGAAACTTATGGGCTGCATCTGGAACCGCAAGGATTATCACCGCTACGGCCTGCACGACTGCATTGCGGAACTGAACATGTTTATCAAGCCCACCCTGATTGTCACGGACGCCACCCGCGCGCTTCAGACGCGCGGCCCCAAAGGGCCGGGCGAAGTGACCACGCCGCACAAGGTTCTGGCGGGCATTGACCCGGTCGCGCTCGACGCGTACTGCTGCCAGTTTTTGACCGTCAAGGGCATCACGCCCGATCAGGTGAACCATCTCATGCTCGCCAGCAGCCTGGGCCGGGGTCAGATAGATACCAGCCAGGTCATCATCAAGGAAGTCGCCGGCGCAAAGGGCGCGTAATGAACGCTCAGGAGTTTATGCGCCTGCCTGTCACGCATGGCCGCATTGAGTTGTGGCAGGGCGTTGTTCACGAGCGCCCTTTTCTGGATGCGGCGAGCGGATGCGCGATCAACAGCCTCATGGTGGAAGCGTACTGTCCACGTATGCACGACAGAAGCATTGTCGGGTTGGCGGGTGGAACCGGCTTCCAAATCGGGCGCGATCCTGATACGGTAATCGCGCCCAATGGAGCCTTCTATGTCAACAGTCGCCTGGGGAGAGTGGATGAAAATGTTTACCTCACCCTTGCCCCTGACATTGTCGTTGAGGCCCGGTTGTGGGACGACGCGGACAAAGCCGTTGACACACGAGTTACCTGGTGGCTTCGTTTCGGCGTAAAGCAGATTTGGATGCTGGATGCACACAGCCACGTTTTGACAATTTACGAACCGGGCAAAGAGCCAGTCATGTCGAGCATCGAGGACACGTTCTCTGGCGGCGATGTATTGTCCGGTTTCACGCTGCCCATTCGGAAGTTGTTTCGGGATGCGAAGTGATTGCCTGCAAGGAAGATTTCGTGGATGATGCAAAGACCTCTCCGTATATTGCTTTTTGCCCTGACACTCCTGCCAGCCTGCACACGGACACTTGCCGGCCCCATTCACGATGCCGCTTTTAGGGGCGACCTTGCCGGCGTTGAGCATCTGACGCACATGGACGCACAGGCTGTCAACAGCCGGATACGCGCCGGGGAAGCAGAGGCCTGGGCGGAAGGTGGAACTCCGCTTCATACGGCAGCGCGCGGCGGGCATCTGGAGGTCATAAAGTTCCTGATGGCGAACGGAGCGGATGTAAACGCGCGGCGTAAGGACGGCGAGTCCGCTCTGTCTGAAGCGGTGTTCAATGGGCATATTGACGCCGTCCGCTTCCTGATTGCAAGTGGCGCAAACATCAACAACGTGGGCGCTGAAGGTCACACGCCGCTGCACTGGGCGGCGCTGCACGGAAATGTGGGCGCGGCCACGCTGTTGATGGAGCGGGGCGCAGATGTAACGATCAAAGACAATACTGGAAAAACGCCCGTTCAATGCGCGCTTGGCATGGGGCAAATGCCCGTCGTAGAGCAGATGCTCGCGTCTGTGCGCGTCACTCTGCATCTTGAAAATGTAAGGTTTGCCGACGCGTTGAGGCAGTTGTTCGCCGCCGCGAACGTGCCGCAGGCCGTAACATCTAAGGCGATGGAGATGGTCAGCCTGAACCTTGAAAATGTGCCATTCGCCGCCGCACTTCACGCCGTACTGCAATCTGCTGGAGATAGGGACGCGCTGACCTATCGGAACGAGAACGATACGCTGATCGTCACCGCGACCGCAACAGCTATTACAAATACGCCGGATGCCGCTGCCGAACCTGTACTTACGAAGGATGCGCGTTACCGGTTTTACAAAACAATTTCGCGGCAGACGCTTAATAACTACCTGTCCCGCGCCGTGACGCATTATGGATTGTGCAGCACATCACCGGAGCCTGCCACGTCCTGCTTTGACGATGATATACGTATGCTGACGGGGCTTGGAGCAAAGTTTATAGGACGCGCCGCCTATGCGTGGGTTCCGCCCGACGATGAAGATGGACATTTTCGATTGGCAGCGGAACGGGCGCAACTCGTTCACAAAGCGGATGCAGAAATCATTTTGCAGGCGGCTATTTTCGAGGCGGTTTATGAAAGCATAGACAAAATTCCGGTTCCGGCGTGGGTGTTTGCAGAATTCGGCCTGCCCGCTGAAAATCGCCGCTTTCGTTACGCGGCTATGTTGTATGATAAGGGAGAGTTGCGCGATCACTGGACAAAGGGCGCTTCCGTGCCGGATATGAGCAAACTCGAAACCCGAATGTACTTTTACTACCGGGCGCGGCGTTACATTGACTGCGGCTTCGAATCTCTGCATTTTGGGCAGGTGCATCTAATGGACCATAAGGACGCCGAACACCGCTACTGGCTGGAAATGCTGACGCATGTGCGCCGCTATGCGGTTCAGCATGCCCGACGTGGTATGGTGTTGTGCGATGCGCATACGCATGGCGATCAGGTAAGCGGGCGCTTGCTTTTCGATTTCCACTCCTGGCCGCAAAGGCCCAGAGAACTGGCAGGGAAACAGAACGAGACGATGCAGGCGACGCTGGCGGTCGGTTACGGAGACAGCATCTATAGTCTCAGCCTGGGAGGGGTGACGCCAAGCGGATGGACATGTGAGACTTTGCCTTACATCGTGGAGTTTGATCAGTTCGGGGCGTCCGGCAAGGAAGGGAAACCCCATGCCGGCTTTCCCTGGATATGGGGATACGATGAGGGCGATTGGTTTACGCGTCTTGATGGGGCGACGCGCCGAAGGTATCTTCGTTATGCCTCGGACTGGGTACGAAGTCAGAACGGCTGGCTACAAATGCCTACCCGCCTGAACTTGGCAATTCCGGTCGAAGGCGTCAAGATGTGGCAGGCAAACACGCGCAGCAGCGCCTGCCCGACAGGATTTAATCAGGAAGACACCATCAAAGCGATCTGGAATACAGCTGCGCGAGCGCCACAACAATAACGCCACGAAATCACTTCGGGCGCTTCTTGATCAGGACAGCAACTTAGGGAGCAAGCAATCATGGCGGATATACCGCAGGAATTTCCGCGTTTTGGCGGCGGCGGGTGCGGCAGTGGGTGCGGGTGCGGGAGCGGCGGCGGGTGCGGCAGCAAAAAACAGGCTGCGGGCGCGTCCGGCGGCGTTATCAGCATGGCCGATATTGCCATTACAGGCAAACGGAAAAAAGAAAAAAGGGAAAAGAACGCTTCTGTTAGCGGGCGCAACCTGCCTCCGGCTTCCGTGGTCAAGCTGGCCGATGTGACGGTAGGCGACCTGAGCGGCGGTGGGGGCGGGGCGTCGTACTCGCGCTTTACCGCCGAGCAGAAGCGCAAGATGCGGGCCGAACCCGGCAACATCGCCGCCACGCGCATCGTCCGCGTTCGGCGCACCACGCAGGTGTTTTTGTTCGGGCTGTTCGTCCTGTTCTTCTTCCTCACGACCGCCAACAGTCAGATGATGTGGGGCGTCCCCAAAAACCTGTTCATGACAATGGACTTTTTGAACACGCTCAAGAATGGCATCGCGGCCCACAAATTCGCCGTGTACGCGATTGGGCCGGGGCTGTTCATCTTGCTACTGACATTGTGGGGCGGACGCATCTTCTGCGGCTGGATCTGCCCGCTCGGAACGGCCATTGACATCAGTGACCGCCTGCTGTACCGCAAGGGCAAACTGTTTTACACCAAAAAGCGCAGCGACACGCGCCGCTACCGCAACTGGAAATACCTGTATCTGCTCATCGGCGTGGGCGCATTGGTGTTCGGCGTGGACGTGCTGACGTTCGGCGACCCGATCTCGCTGATCACGCGCACGTTTACGTTCTGCTTCTATGCCCCCGTCGCGTACCTGTGGAACGGCATTCTGAGCGTGGCGGGGGTGGCGCATCTGGATCGCATGGTCTACAATATGGGCGGCAACATGGACGGCTGGCACATGCAGACCATGCGCTTCTGGAACGGCGTCCCCGTCCTGCTCATGTTCATCGGCATCATCGCCCTGTCGGGCTATCAGGAGCGGTTCTGGTGCCGCAACCTCTGCCCGTATGGCGGCCTGCTCGCCCTGCTGTCGCGCGTGTCGTGGCTGCGCCACTATATCAAAATGGACGGCTGTATCCACTGCAAAAAGTGCGAATTGCAGTCGCGCATGGGCTGCTACGACAACCTGGACAAGAACGCCAAGCAGGAGGCCATGCACAGCATCAGCGAGTGTATCCAGTGCTTCCGCTGCGAGACCATCTGCCCGACCGACGTGATCCAGATACAGGCGAAAGTTCCTGCGAGCATCAAGGAGGCGCTGGGCGCGGCGCGACGGGGAACGGCCCCGCGTCCCGAACCGCAGACCGAGATTGACCTGGGCAAGCGGCGCGTCGTGGCGACGGTCGGCGCGGGCCTGCTGTGGGGAACCGCAGTGAAGGCCAGCGCGAGCGAGTACAACGGCACGATGCGCCGCTACATCCGCAACCGCCGCGCCATGCGCCCGCCCGGCGCGCTGCCCGAAGACGCGTTCCTGGGCGCGTGTACGCGCTGCGCCGAGTGCATGAAGGTCTGCCCGACAAACGCCCTCCAGCCCGCCACCTTCGAGACCGGCTTGCAGGGGCTGTGGACGCCGGTTCTGGTTCCATCAAGCGGGCCGTGCGCCGAAAAGTGTACCAGCTGCGGCGATGTCTGCCCGACCGGGGCCATCCGACCGTTTACGTGGCAGGACAAGCGTTACAAACTCAAAATGGGACTGGCGAACGTGGATCGCTCGACGTGCGTGGCTTACAACGGCGGGCGCGACTGCATCGTGTGCGCCGAGGTCTGCCCGTATAGCGCGGTCATTTTCAAGGACACGTTCGACGACACCCTGCCCAAAGACGCCTCCCTGCCCCTCGACCACAAGGACGAGACCGGCAAGGAAACCAACCGGGGCCGCATGAAGCGTGTGCCGACCGTAGATGAGGTGCTGTGTACGGGGTGCGGTCTGTGCGAGTACCATTGCCCCGTGCTGCCCGACCACAGCATCGTAGTCTACACGTTCAAGGAAGACCGCGAGTTTATGGAGCCGAAAGAACGCCCGCTCGATGGCTTTTTGCGCGGCGACTGGCAGGATCGCAAGGAGACCGGCAAGGACAACGAGTACATCCCCATCCGCGCCAAGTACGACAAAGTCATCAACGGCGGCACAAACGGCCAGGCCAGCGGCGCGGCGGCAGGCGGCACGTCCTACAATCCCAACCCCTCCCCCGGCAAATAAACACATCCAAGCTGTTCGCCGTATCATGCAGGCTGTCTCTGCATGATACGGCGTTCGGCATTGTTCCCGGTTGCGTAAGAGGCAGGATATGGAAGCAAACGAAGTTTCGAGAATGTGGGAAGAGGACACATGGGACAATCTTGTTCCCCGCCTGCAATCTCGGTATGCCGCATACCAAGCTAATATTGAGCAAGCCAAGCGCGAATACCCTGAAGATGATTTTTCTGAATGGAACCCTTTGATGAACGGATGGCTGTGGCTGCCTGCGGTTGCAGAGGCGATGCGCTCACGTCCTGAACTACTTGTTTACCACCCAATAATGTTAAGCCATGCTACCATACGACTGCCTTATGGTGGAGCAGAGTTGTGGGTAGATGCGACAGCAAACAACCACTTTACGGCGCGTCGCGTCGTTGCTCAAGGCAATGGGCGCTATGATATTACGCCAATTTGCGAGGGCGACGCCGAGCAGATGGCAGAGTGTGTTGCCGCATTTCTGCGGCAGTATGCAGAATAAAATCAAGTCTGCTTAGGTACGCAGTCACTGCCGCACACATTCTGCCACGGGTTGAAAACCCATGTCTAAGTGGCGTACCGCCGAGCGTCCTGCGGACGCGATGCGCCTGTTACCTACAAGTGTGCCTGTAGCGCGGCATTTGCGTCCGCAAGACGCTCGGCGGTACGCCACGCAGACGGGTACTTTCAGTACCTGGAACCCGAAATGGTATGACAGATTTAAGCAGGCGCTGGAAATCAACACGCTTGTGTTCTAATCGTGTTCTGTGTGGCGGGACGTGGGTGGTCGTCAGGCTGGAGGCGGCATGGCGGACAACGAAAACAACATTCATGCGGCACGAGATATAGATGCCGTTATTCGGGCGGTACGACAGCAGATGCCAAGCGTCAAGGTTGCACAGTGGCAAAAAGTACGTGCCAACGATGATGACAACCTCTGGTGGTTCGCGCTGCCCGGTGTGAAGCGGGATGTGCAGGTCGAAAATGCCTCCTGCCCAATCCTGATCGAAACAGACGAACAATGCTGTAAGCAGGCGCTCAAAGCCACGACTGTACAGGAGGCCGTCACCATGATTGTCACTTATCTGACTGCGGCGAGCGAGGGGCTTCCCTGCCATTTAGAAGGCAATTCGTACTGGCTGGAGTGAACAGACAGTAGTACACTCAATCAGCATGCAATGGCAGAGTTGTACGGGAGCAGAAGCATGAGCGATTGGGGCAGCGATGAACTGACGCATATCCGGCGCGAGTTCGAGCGGAAAGAAGCCGAGAAGCGGGCGCAGGAGCGCCATATTCAATATGCCGACCTGTCCATATTCAAGCCGGCATTGGACGCGCTGGCACTGGTTACACGCGACCTTGCCTTGAAGCACAACGTTTTGCCGCTGAAAAAGCAGGACAATGTTTTGTTCGTCGCTATGACAGACCCCGGCGATTTGCAGGCGTCCGATGAACTGCGTCTGATCTGTCGCTGCACCATCCGGCCGGTTATGTGTTAGCGGGAGGACATACAGACGACAAGCGCCAGATGTTATCCTCCTGATCCTGACGAAACCGCTTTGCGCTGAAATGTGTCTGTGAACCATTATGCCTGCAAAAGATACTTACCACGGAGCCGTAAAACGCGCGCTCATCAAAGATGGCTGGATAGTCACGCATGACCCGTATGCGCTAAAATATGGAAGGCGCGATGCGTTTGTTGATCTGGGCGCGGAAGAACTTGTCGCCGCCGACAAAGAGGGCCGCAAGATTGCGGTAGAAATCAAAAGCTTCTCCGGGCCTTCGCTAATGGCCGATCTGGAGCGGGCATTGGGGCAGTTCATGCTGTACGAGACGCTGCTTGAAGATGCGGAACCGGAACGCCTGTTATATCTGGCGATAGATGTACCCACGTATGAACAGGCTTTCTCTGAACAGTCTGGTGAGAAACTGCGTAAGAGAAATAATCTGCGGCTGATTATCTACGATGCAGAAGGAGAGACAATCCGGCAATGGATACTTTAGAAGCGGATACCCAGGACGAAGTAGAAAAACTGGAACAATACCGGGCGATCATCAAACGCATCTTTCAGGAGTACGCCAGTATTCCTTACGCGCATGGCGACTTACAGCGGGAAGTTGTCTGGGATGGAGCAGGCGATCACTATATGCTGGTAACGCTTGGCTGGGAGCAGAATGAAACGCGGCGCGTACATGGGGCCATCGTGCATCTGGACATTATCAAAGGTAAAATCTGGGTGCAGTACGATGGTACGGAGTATGGAATGGCGCAGGAACTGGTAGATGCAGGAATCCCCAAAAGCCAGATCGTCCTCGCGTTTCATCCATCGTACAAACGCCCGCATACGGAGTTTGCCGTCGCCTGAGTGAAATATAATGCACTGGAAATTATAGTATGAGTTGAAGGAGAACATGATTTTGGAGTATCGGAAGGTGGGGCGCACGGGGCTGAAGGTATCGGAAATCTGCCTGGGAACCATGCAGTTCGGGTGGACGACCGACGAGGACACAAGCCGGCAGGTGATGGACGCGTATTGGGAGGCGGGCGGCAACTTTATTGATACCGCCGACATCTACACGAATTGGGCGGGCGATGCCAGTTATGGCGGCAAGTCTGAGGAAATCATCGGGCGCTGGATCAAAGACAAGGGCATACGGCGCGATGTCGTCCTTGCTACCAAAGTGCGCGGGCGCATGTGGCCCGGCCCGAACGGAGAAGGGCTGTCGCGCAGTCACATCATGCAGGCGTGCGACGACAGCCTGCGCCGACTGAACGTGGATGTGATTGACCTGTATCAGTGCCATTGGGCCGACCTGACCACGCCCATTGAGGAAACACTGGGCGCCCTGGATGATCTGGTCAAGGTGGGCAAAGTGCGCTATGTCGGCGCGTCAAACTATCCCGCGTGGCGGCTGATGGAGGCCGTCGCCGCCTCCGACAAGCGCGGTCTGGCCCGTTTCGACTGTTACCAGCCGGAATACAGCCTGGTCGAGCGGCAGCTATTCGAGTACGAGGCCGCGCCCTTCTGCAAGCATTATGGCGTGGGCGTCATTCCTTACTCGCCGCTCGCGGGCGGATTTCTGACCGGCAAATACCGCCGCGACTCGGCCCGTCCCGAAAGTGTGCGCGCAGGCGGCATCCTGGAAAAGTACGGCAACGAACAGGGCTATGGCCTGATTGACGTTCTGGACGAGATCGGCAAGGCGCACGGCAAGACGGTCGGGCAGACGGCCCTCGCGTGGCAGTTGAGCAACCCGGTCATCACGTCGCCCATCATCGGCGCGAACACGCCCTATCAACTCAACGATCTGATGGGCGCGGCGGGCTACCGCCTGTCCGACGACGAGATCAAGCGGCTGAACGACGCGACCAAATGGCCCAAAAACTGGCGTCCTATCTGGGACTGACACAGGTGTGTCGGGTGGTGTTATGACCGAGGAAGATGCCAGGCAGATCGCTATGCTGATGCGCGAGCATAGCCTATGGCTGACGGAGCAATACGAGCGGGCCGTTATTGCCGGGCAGCCACAAGGCCTCACGCTGGCAGAACGACTGGCGGAGGAAAAAAGTGTTGCCCGACATGCCGTAGATGTGTACATGGGATACATGACACTACGCAGCCTGCACTTTGCACAGCGAGCCAACTACTACAAACGAGGCGGCGTTCATCTGGAGATGATTGCCGCGTGGACGCCGCCCGATTGGACGTATAACGTCTTCCCGCTTCCTGCATCCGACATGGAAGCGGTCACGCTGGACTACATTGTAGACGCCATGCACGGTTATGCCGACCTTTGCACCCCTGATGACGGCACACCGCTCGGACGCGTACTCCATGTCGCCCACATGCTTGTGAGCAGTCAGGGCAACGACGGGGCATGGCCTGCTGTCCTGAACCTGCGGACCGGGGAAGGATCGGGAGAAAAACGCAGCCGCATCCCCCGTCAGTTGATGCGCCGCCTGAACCGAACGCTGCAATCTACCGAGTTTGATACCGTGATTCGGCGCATCGAGGCAGGCATGAGTGACGTGGAGCGGATAAAAGAAGGAATACAGGGGTGGGATGTGAAATAGTCTCGTCAGTTCGATACGATTTGTCGGCAGTACCGCCCTTGCCGACTTTATCCGGTTTCCCCGATAGAATACAATCGCTAAAACCCGTTTGTCGTTAAGTGTCGCGCTGAGGGCGCGCAAGGAGTTTGCTCAATGAATACCGATGACAACATGCAGCATCTCAAACAGCAGAGCCGCGAAAAAGCGCTGTCGCGGCGCGATTTCATGCGCGCTCTCTCCATTGCGGGCGCGGCGGGGCCGGGCATGGCGGCAGCGGCGATGGGGGGACTTACGCTCACGGCCACGCAGCGCGTCGAAGCCCTGGAAGCCATGCGCGACGGCATGGGCAAACTGCCTAAAGTGAAGTTTGGTACGCGCATGGGCGACATGATGGTGTCTCCTATCAGCATGTCGCAGGACTGGAGCCGCGAACTGATCGCGCCCGCGCTGGAAATGGGCGTCAACTTCATCCACAAGGCGGGATACTGGGGCGGGCGGGGGCCGGTTCCCGACGAGATCCTCAAGATGCCCCGCGAGAGCTACTATACCGACATCACCGTGGACAACACCAGTCCGGGCCATGATCCCGACAACTACGACGAGGCTTACAATCAGGTTGCCAAATCGCTGGAACAGAACAACCTCAAGTATTACGACATCTATCGCGCGCACTACGGCTGGCGTTCGCCCGATAAGGTGATGAAGGAAAACAACACGTCGTACAAGGCGTTCCTCAAACTCAAAAAAGAGGGCAAGGTGAAATACTTCGGCGTGTCGCAGCACCCCTATCATGGCGGCAGCGACCAGGATCAGCCCGTCAGCCGCTACCCTGAAATGATTCAGGCGTGTATCGACTCGGGCATCGTGGACGCGATGCAGGTGTGGTTCAGCTATGCTGATCGCTACACGCCCGAAGTGCAGGACGCGTTCGCCCGCGCCAGCAAAGCGGGCATCGGCATGACCGCCATGAAGATCAACGCGCACGGTCGAGATAAAATGAGCAAAGACGTTGCCAGGCAGAAAGACCTCAAAGCGGATGGTATGGTAGGCCGCGCCCTGATACGCGAGGTGATGACCACCAAGCGCCCGGACGGCAAGCCCATTTTCCAGACCTGCGTATCCAATCTCCGCAATGTGGCAACGTTCGAGGAGAACATCGGTGGCGTCAGCCCCAAAGTGGCTCGGCTGGACGGCTTTACGGGGCATCTGTTCCAGGTATAATAGGCGTAAGAGCGATCAGGCAGTGTTGCAGCCGGATAAGGTTTCGGCCTTCCCGACCGCTGCAAAATGCAGGTATGAAGGGCGAACGTCGGGCCGGACGCGCTATCAGCGAGCGTCCTGACGTTCGCCGCTAAGTCCGGTCGTAAGGCCGGGTGAGAACTGAAACAGATGCGCTGAGGCATCTGATTTTTCCAACGAAGCGGAGACAATGATGAGAAAGCACTCTTTTACTACTGTCATGGTAAGCATGGCAGCGCTTGGCGCGCTGTCGTTTCTGCTGACCGGCTGTTCACCGTCGGGCAGCCAGGCTCCCAAGGGCGGCTATCCGGGCGGACAACAGCCCGGCGCTCGCAGCAACGATACTACGGACCCTCACTACACGATGCGACAGCAAGGCCGCAGCGGCGCACCTACCTCTGGCGGCGCTCCCGGCTCCGGCGGACACTAGAACGAACTTCCCCGCGTATGGCGCGGCATATACCAAACACCTCCCCGCTGTCAGCGCTATTTGGCAGCGGGCGTTTGCATTTACGGCGAACAGAAAACGTTTTTTCGCCGCACAAAATCCGTCGGCGCAGTACGCATAGACGGTCATGGACGAGCAGTATGCCTTTAACTCCGCGCAAAGTTTGCTGCCCTCGCGTCATCGCGCGCCTGAAATCAGCATTGCTGCTGTTGTGTTGCCTGCTTTGGTGCGGCTGTCGGCATCCGACCCTGCCTGCCAGCGCGCCCGCCGATCCCACCTCTGCCGCCTCCTCCGCCTGGAAGGGCATAGAGTTTGAGAACGTCACGCGGACGGCCAACGTTGACTATGTCTGGCCTCCGCAGCCGCGCCCGATGCGTAATCTGGAAGCCTTCGGCAGCGGCTGCGCTTTCCTGGACTACGATAACGACGGCTGGCAGGACATCCTGCTCGTGTCAAGGCCGTACTGCCATTTATATCGCAATCTGCACAACGGGCATTTTGCGGATGTCACGCAGGCGAGCGGGCTGGCTCGTGTGCAGGGCTATTGGACGGGCTGCGCCGTGGGCGATTATGATGGCGACGGGCGGCTTGACATTCTGCTGACCGGCTACCATTGCCTTGCGCTCCTGCACAATGAGGGGAACAATCAGGGGAATGCGGGACACGACAAATCAAACAAGGACGCAAATAGCGGCGGCAAGTGGTTTGTAGATGCCACAGTCAGGGCGGGCCTGGACCCGGGCAATCACGGGCAATGGGGCAGCAGCGCGGGGTTTATGGATCTGGCAGGCAGTGGCAGGCTGGACTTAGTAATCTTGAACTACGTGATATTCGGGCCAAAAGAGCCGCAGGTCTGCTCGCCCGCGCCGGGGATACAAACGGGCTGCCCGCCGACTTCCTATCGGCCTGAGTACGGTGAAATCTGGGAGAACCGGGGCGGAGGGCGATTTCGGGACGCCACGCAGACCTGCGGTATTCGGCAGACGCACGGTAAAGCGCTTGTCGTGGCGTTCTGCGATCCCGACGATCATGGCCGCATGGATTTCTACATCGGCAACGACGGCACACCTGCCGAACTGATGCGTAATCTGGGCGGGCTGCGTTTTCGCAACATCGGCGTGGAAAGCGGCACGGCATACGGTTCGCTGGATCACGCTATCGCGGCGATGGGCGCGGATTGGGGGGATTATGACCGGGATGGACGCCCTGACCTGGTCGTGACCGCGTTTTCCGACGAGGCGTTCGGGCTGTTCCACAATACGGGGCAGGCCACGTTCGAGGAGGCAAACGACGCGGTCGGCCTGAGCGTTCCCACGTTCAAGCCGCTGGGCTTCGGGGCCAAATGGCTGGACATGGATAATGACGGCTGGCCCGACCTTGTGTTTACGGCAGGCCATGTTTACGATGCCGTCAATCGCACCGATCCCACCTCCACGCTAAGGCAGCCGATGTTGTTATTTCGCAACGAAAATGGGCGCGCGTTTAGGCCGCTTGTGTCTCCGTCGGGCAGTGAACTGGCGAAACCCTTGCTGGGGCGCGGGCTTGCGACCGGCGATTTCGATAATGATGGCCGCATGGACTTTCTCGCCGTGGACTTTGAGGGCGCTCCCGTCCTGATGCACAACGTTTCGGTCACGTCCAATCACTGGATCACGCTGGATCTAAGAGCGGGTGGACAGAACCGTTTTGCGTATGGAGCGCAGTTGCGCGCCACGTCGGGAGGGCAGATCTGGACGGGCCAGGTGTCGCCCGCCTCGTCGTACCTCTCCTCAAGCGACCCGCGCGTCCACTGGGGACTGGGAGCAGTACAAACGCTGGACACGCTGGACATACGCTGGCCGGATGGGCATCGCGAAACCCTGCGTAATGTCGCCGCCGACCGTATCCTGACGGTCACGGAAGGGCAGGGCATTACACCCGGCGCAATAAAAAACGCTCACTCCGCTCAGTCCGCCGACATTCGCCGCTGACCTGATGCATCCTTAGTGTTGATGTTGTGTAATGGTCGTAAGGGCAGGCCTCCGTGTCTGCCCTGCTTCGGAGTCAGGGCAGACACGTACAAGAGGCAGGGCAGACATGGGCGTGTGCCACGTTAGCAGATGCCGCAGCGCCTGACCCTCTGCTTTTCCCCGCGCAGGTAAGATTGTATCGGGTTTGCGCCTGTTTTGTAGACAATTCGCCGCTTGTCTTCCCGTGTTCGACCGCGTACTGGAAGCCCGCATGATGGGCGAGACATTTGCTGTGCGCGAGTGGGATGACAGCGACAAGGGCGTTGTCGGCGGCATATGGCGCGGAGAATGGATTAAAGTCGTGGTTCGCTTCGACGCGGTCGCAGCGCCCTGGGCGAAAGATCGCAACTGGCCGTTCGAGACCATGTGGGAAGCGCAGGCGGCTGGCAGCCCTGTCCTGCGCGCTCAGGTGCGTGGCTGCGAGGGGATCATACGCGAACTCCTGACCTGGCGGCGACGCGCGACTATTTGTGCCGGTCAGGCAGAGAATCGTCCGTGTGGGGTCGTCCGTTTGGCTCACGAAAGGGACTGCGGCGGAGACGTGGTGGGCAAGGTCTGCACCACCTGCAGGTAGATGGCGCGCATCTGCTGCGCGACCTGCGGCCAGGCGCAGCGTTGTTCTACCTGCAATCGCCCGCTTTTGCCCAAACGTCGGCACAGTTCGGCATCGGCGGCAAGGCGGGTGATCGCCAGCGCCAGCGCCTGCGGCGCCTGTTCCGGGACAATCAAGCCCGCCGCGCCGATCACGCCGGGGATAGCGCCCGATGCGGAGCCAATCACCGGCGTCTGACAGGCCTGCGCCTCGATAAGGACGCGTCCGAATTGCTCTTTCCAGCGGCTGGTTGTGCGCGACGCCAGTACCAGTGTGTCCAGCGCGTTCATCACGGTGGGCAGTTGTTCCAGCGGCTGGGCGGGCAAAAAGCGGATGCGGGCGCTTGTCCCCTGTTCGCGCGCGCGCTGTTCGAGAGTAGCCCGGTACGGCCCGTCGCCCACGAACAGCAGCGTGACCTCGCCTGGGCAGAAGGCGAGCGCGTCCACCATGTCCGCCAGCCCTTTCTCCTCAACCAGCCGCCCGACATAGCCGGCGACAAACCCGCTCAGGCTCAGGGCGGCCCGACAGACACTGCGATCCAGAGGCTGAAACAAAGTGGTGTCTACGCCGTTGGGAACCACGACTGCCTCGCCCTTGTAGCCCTTCGCGCGCGCCACCTCCAGGGCTTCCGGGCTGCGGCCCACCACATAGTCGGCGTGACGCAGCGTGTAAGCGCGCAGCGCCTCAAACGGGGGCGGCAGCGTTTTGTCTATGTTCTGCTCGGTCTCGGCAATCACTTTGGCCTGGGGCAGCAGGCGCTGGCGAAGCCAGCAGGCGTGCGCGCTGACCAGGCCCCAGGGTTCCTCCCACAGATCGATTATGTCGGGGCGAAACGCGCGCAGCAGGCGGGCCAAGCCGGGATACCAATGCAGGTAGTTTTGAGCCGGGCCGATCCAGGGACACGCCACGCGCCCCACCTCATAGCGGCAGACAGCGTTTACGCCGATGCGGGCCGGTCGCCATTGACTGTAATGACGCCAGCGATCCGGGACGAGGACACGCAGCTCCACATCCGGCAGTTGCGCCAGTCGCTCGGCTTTCGGCTGGCCTTCCGTGGGAGACTGACAGGTATGAGAGATCATCAGCACGCGCATGGCTCGCAGGCTCCGCTTTGTATCCTGTGCAGGTTGGGGTCGAAATGAGAGGCCAACGCGTCTCATAGTGGCCGGCGGCGCGCGAGAAGGGGGTAAATCCTGTTGCCGCGTTACAGCCGCCGTCGTAGCGGCGTCAGGCGGCAGCTTCGCGCGCTGTCTTTCGGCACACGGCCTGATACACCGTGAGCGTCTTTTGCGCCATTTCCCGGGCGGTAAAGTGCCGGGTAAAACGCGCAAAGCCGGCCTGTCCCATGTTTTGCGCGAGCGAGGGATTTGCCAGGAGACGTTCGATGCCCTGCGCCAGCGCGTCCGGGTCGGCGGGCGGCACAAGGAGGCCGGTTTCCTCGTCTAGGACGATCTCCAGCGGCCCGCCCGCCCGCGTAGCGACGATGGGTTTGCTCAGCGCCATAGCTTCGAGTAAGACCAGGCCAAACGGCTCGGCGAGGCTGGGAAGCACGCACAGATCGCTCGCGGCCAAAATGTCCGTCGCGTCCGCGCGAAACCCGGTAAAGATCACCGCGTCCGCGATGCCAAGTGAGTGCGCCTGATCTTGAAGCGTCTGGCGAAGCGCGCCCTCGCCTGCCAAAACGAAGCGCGCCTGCGGCCAATCCTTACGCAGCGACGCGATGCTGTGCAGCAGGTAAGACAGCCCCTTCTCCGGCGTCAGGCGCGCGAGCGTCACGCACATAGGCTGCGCGTCCGTGATGCCCAGTTCCCGGCGCAGAGCCTGACAGCGGGCAGTAGTTGGCGCGGTCAGGGGGGCAAGCCCGTTCCAGACCGTCGTGATTCGGTCGGGGCCAATATGTTCCCGCTGCATCATGGCGCGGCGCACAGACTCGGAGATGGCGAGGATATGGTCAAGACGGCGGTTGGCCCATGCATGCGCCATGCGGGCGGCCAGGCGCTTGGGGCCGCGGTAGTTGGTGGACTGCGGCGCAAGAAAGTGCTGCGTCATTACGGTCGGCAGGCCCGCTTGCCGCCGCATCAGGGCGGCAAGCAGCAGCATCCGTCCGTTGTGAACATGTACCAGATCCATCCCCTCGGCGCGGAGCGCCTGAGTGAGACGCCGCGTCGTTTGCGGGAAACCGGCTTCGCCCAGCAGAGGCAGGGTCGGCAGGGCGCGCGCCTGCGCCGCCTGCTGGAGGGGGCTGGCGCGGCGACAGACGATGTACGGACATGCCCCGGACTGCCTTAGCGCGTCCGAAAGGGAAAGCACCTGCTGCTCGGTGCCGGCGAACTGGTCGGTGTCGAGCAGGTGCGCGATTTTCAAAGGAGAGTTCATGGCCCGGATGCTCCCTCTGAAGACGGGGCATCGTCCGCGCTCCCCTCCGGGTGTGCGGTTTCGTCCACGCGCTTTTCTGCGGCGGGAACGTCACCTGCGCCCATTTGCGGCTCGCGCAAGGCTCTGTCCGGCACGGCGCTGCGGGGGAGGGCGCGCGTACTTCGCTGGCTCCGTCCGCTTGAGGAGAGGAGATTGACCGCCATGCCCACTCCCGCCCATCCCAAAAAGCCCACCCCGCGCCGCCAGTAGACGTCCATCATCCCGGCGATAAGTGAGAGCAGCAGCAGGCAGGAGCCAATCAGAACGATTTGCTGCGCCTGTACATCGCTGTGTTCAGTCTGTGGATCGCTGCCCTCAACCTCTGCGTCACTGCGTCCAGCCTGTGGATTGCGGCGCACTGCCCTCCAGGCAACCGCAAAAGTCGCGAACCCTCCGATAAACATGCCGATAAAACCGCATAAGCCCAAAAGTCCCTCTTCGCCCAGCGTGAGGACAAGCACATTGTGCGGCTCCAATTTTTTGCGCAGGCCGACTCCCACGCCGATGAGCGGGCTTTCCTCGTAGGCTTCCATTACCTGATTGATGGTTCCCAGCCGCGCCTGGATGGTGTAGGACTTGCTGGAAACATTGGACGCGTAATCTGTCGCCGTGTCAGGCAGCATACCCCAGACGATAAACAGGACGGGAACCAGAACAACAAGGCTGATAACGAAAAACTTGATCTTTCGCAATAAAAGCAGCAAAAGCAGCAGGGCCGCCGCTGTGGCGATCCACCCGCCGCGCGAAAGGGAGAGGAGGCTGCCTGCGCTCGCGCCTGCTACGGTGAGGAGGAGCCAGACGCGACGCCTTCCACTTACCTTTTCCGTGAACAGATACGTCAAGGCAGCGAGAATACCGCAGCCGAACATTGGGCCAAGAAGGTTCTTGTTGTTGCCCATCGCGCTCATGCTGGCGTTGACGCCGCCCTGCGCGAAGGCGAGCAGACTGCCTATGCTCAGCACATTGATGCCGAGCAGGAACAGCATGAAGCAGCGATGCGCGAACGCGGATTTGCCGTCCGCGTTCGCGAAGAGAAGCACGGGCAGCAGCGTCGCGACCCACATGCGCGCCAGAGAGACGGCGGTTGTCGCCCCCTCCCAATGGAAGGCGGAAGAGACCAGAGAAAGGCTCAGAAACAGCAGCAAAGGCACACCGGCCGGACCGACTGCGAAGCGCCGTTTGCTGAGAAAGAGCAGAGGCAGCGCACAAAAGGCGATGATCATAAAGGCGTCTGACGCGCTGAAGTTGCCGGCAACATTTTCCCCTGAGAGAGAAAACTGAAAAGGAAAAAACAAAAAGGCAACGAGAACGAAAAAGGCGTAGCGCTTTTGTGCGAGAAAGATGCACATGCCCACAAATACCAGAGCCATCGCAAGGTAAGGCGAAAACCAGAACGCGACGGCAACCGGCGCTACGGTCAGCAGCATAAGCAAAGGCACGGCAACGGGCTGCAAATTTAAAGAATCCCGGATAGGTGAAGCAGCTTGAGGGCGGATCGCGGGTTGCATAACGGGTACTCTGCCGGTGTCTGACCGACCTTCTACGCGGAGGTGGAAATGTGCGCCGCATTTTGGCCGACAGCAAGTTCGCGGATGCCCTGATGCGGCCCCAATCCCAGGTGCCAGCGCAGAATACGCCACCAGAGCTGCACAACAGGACGTTTGGCAGGACGCGCCAGGGAAGCGATTCCCCACGCCACAAGACGCAAAACAGCGCCCAGAAGCATGGAGCATCGGTATACCGCGCCGCCGATGCGACCATGATGCTTAATAATATACCTCATTTGACTGCGCGTAAACTCCACGAATTGCCGGTCTTTCATGCCTGCGCTGCTTTGGCCGCCGTAGTGTATGACCGTGGCATCGGGCGTAAAGACCACCTGCCAGCCGTCTTGGCGCATTCGTTTGCACCAGTCGGTCTCTTCGGCGTAAACAAAGAAGCCTTCGTCCAGATAACCCGTTGTGTCGAGAACCTTGCGGCGGACAAGCAAAGCGGCTCCGCTCACGAAGTCTACGGCGCGAACCTGATCATGCGGCCAGGCGCGATAGTCGCCCCACCAGGGATGATGGGGCCACGCGGCAACGAGGAGGAGGTTCTCCGCCAGGGAGCGCGCGGGCGCCGGGAACTTGTAGCAGCTTTTTTGCAGGCTGCCGTCGGGGTTCTCCAGGCGGCAGCCGACCGCGCCGACACGGGGGTTTTGCTCGAGAAAGCGGCAGAGTGTCCGGAGCGCGCCGGGGCGAACGACGGTGTCGTCGTTGAGCAGCAGAATGTACTCACCATGACTGTGGCACAGGGCGCGGTTTTGGTTAGCGGCGAACCCGTCCCGCTGCGCGTTGAGAAGCACAGGAAGGGTGGGGAACTCGACGCGCAGCATCTCTACGCAGCCATTTTCCGTAGCATTGTCCACGACGATAATTTCGGCAGGCACATCGGCGTTGTCCACGATCAGGGACGCAAGGCAGGCGCGCAGCATCTCTTTGCTGCCGCCCGTGACGATGGTAATACTGAGTTGTGGTTCAGACATAACCTTCTTGTATACCAAACAAACCTTTTGGAGAAGAAGTACAATGCTATCTTTTGCTCAACCTCTTGAGCGAACGAAAAAAAGATTTAAACCGTTGATGCAAGTAATGTTGGCACACAAGGAGGCCTTCAGTATGTTCTAATCTTACATATCGGCTTATAAGTATTTTCGTACTCGGCGTGATGACACATGCAAACGTAAAATCACGTCTCCATCGCCGCAAAAATATGTCTCTGCTATCGTTGAATGCTTTGCTGTTTGCGTTACCTCGACTAAGGTGCCTAACATGGAAATTCACAACATAGGCTCTATAGTGCTTTATATGTGCGCTCAAACAAAAATCCGTCGCGTACAGGTGAAATCCTTTCAACTCGTGTGAACATCTCACCGGAGTAGATGTTTTCAGAATGAGGAAGTTTTCGTCAAGTGAAATTACCCGGAGCGGCAGATTCCCTTGATGCATTTCTCCATTGCCCGGATCGGTAATGCACACCGATCTCTTAAACCAAGAAGAAAACCCTGCATTGCCTGCAACAGCCCACTTAGGATCTTTTTTCTCCAACTCGGCGATCACCCGCAACAAGTATTTGTAATCATGCCCTTGATCACAAAGAATATCTTGATGACAAAAAATTAAGTACGGTTCTGTTGCATCTGCCATAACCATGTTAATGGTGCTATAAGGCTCATGCAGATTGCCAGATGTATTGTCAAAAAGAGTATAACGGCATACATCTTCTGTAAATCCAGCAGCCACAAACGAGGCCCGCATTTCATCGTACTGCTGTAGGTCGTTGGCAATAGTGGCAAGGTTTATCAGACGCATAGGAGGAATCTCCTGTCGGGTAAAATATCAAATCGCACCTTGGCTTCCAACACTACTTGCTGCTTTATGTTACATGTAAGTGATGACGTTTGGGAGGCGGTTTTCAGGGCTGAAACCTTCGGGATTGAGAAGGTAAATAGCAATTTGAGCTACAACAAAAAGCACAAAGCAGGCAGGTGTAAATGCTGTATCTATATTGGGGCTTCCTCCGCATCAGCGACATAAAAGACGATAAAATTTTGTGATCGTGTGAGTACAAAAAAGAGAACTGTCACATCAAGACCTCTCCATAACCGGTTGTGCCAGATGGGCGGGCGGCGGGCCGTGTGCCAACGATGCGGGCCGGAACGCCGGCCATGATGCTGTAGGGCGGCACGTTCTTTAGCACGACCGCGTTGGCTCCGATCACGCTGTCATGCCCGATGCGGACAGGGCCGAGTATCTTTGCGCCCGCGCCGAACATCACGCCGGACTCCACGACCGGATGCCCGTCGGGGCGATCCGAGCCGACCCACTCGGAACCCCGATCTCCCAGCGTGACACCGTGGAACAGGCAGCAGTCGCCCTCGATACGCACTTGTGTGCCGATGACCAGTCCCACGCCATGCACGATCACGATGCCGGGGCCGAGCTCGGCCTGATACGCGATGTCTACGGCGTACAGGATCTGCGCGATGCGCGTCAGCAGCAGGGGCGCAATCGGAACGCGGCGCTTCCAGAGCGCGTGACTGAGGCGATACAGCAGCAGGCACTGCATCCCGCGATTGGTCAGCAGTACGCCGATCATGCTGCCGGGTTTGTTGCGGCTGCGCTTGAGCTTGGCCGCATCCTGTCGCAGGCTGGCGAGCAGGCCATGATGGGACGGCGGCAGGGTGTCTGTAAGCGTTGCATCAGGCATGTCAGGTTTCGGTTCGATAGCGAAGTACGCGTGCAGGTACGCCCGCTGCGACAGCATTGGCGGGTATGTCCCTGGTGACGATTGCATTGGCTCCAATCACGGCATTATCGCCGATGCGGACACCTTTCACGACCGTTACTTTTGCTCCCAGCCAGACATTGCGGCCAATATGAACGGGGGCGGACACGGCTCCCTGCTCCCGAACCGGAATATCAAGCCGGTCGAAACGATGATCGTGGTCGCGAATGGAAACCATTTCGGCAATCAGGCAGTCGTCACCGATGGCGAGGTATTCCACAGCGGCGAGCGTACAGTGATGCCCGAAGATGACGCGGTCGCCGATGTGCAGATGTCCCGAACATTCGATGGTCATGCTGCGGTCAAGCACACAGCGGCTGCCCATTTTGAACGCGCCCCGACCGCTTATTTGCAGATGCAGGCCGGGGCGTATGTCGCTGCCGTTTCCGAAGTGCGCGCGGCGATAGCGCAGGCGCAGCCAGCGCAGACGCAGACGACGCGCAAGCGCAGGGAGGATACGGGCAATCAGCGCGGGCGGCGCGTCCGCGCTCACTCCTATATTGACGCCATTCACGGTTTCTAAAGGCTCGCCGCTCATTGTGGCTCGCCTCCCGGCCCCTGCAAGATCGGGAGCAGGGCGTCCAAACGCGCTTCCCAGGAGTGGGGCGCGGCCTGGGCGCGGCGGGCCTCCTGCACATCGCGGCCCTCTTCCAGGGCGGCGCAGAGGCCAGCTACGAACTCTCCTGTACTATGAGCAAGACGAACCTGCTGCGGGTAATCGCGAAAACCGGCCACGTTTGTAGACACGATAGGCTTGCCCGCGGCCAGGTACTCCCATAGCTTGATGGGATTGAGGCTTTCGGTAAACGGCGTTACGCGATGCGGCGTGATGCACACGTCGAAGGCGCGCATGATGTCGGGCAAGACCGCGTAGGGCTGCGGGCCGGTGACGACGATGTTGCTCAGTGAGTCCAGGCGGGCCTGATCGCCGGCGGGCAGAAAGTTCGGGCCGACAAGAGCGAGCGTGGCATTGGGAAAGGCGCGGGCGACGGCCTCGACGAGATCAATGTCAATGCGATCCGGGTGCAGGGTTCCGGTGTAGCCCAAAACAGGTTTGCGCCACCCGGCGGCGAGGGCGGGAAGCGGCCCGGTTCCGTCGAGTACGCGGCTGTAATGGGCCGCATCTACGCCGTTCGGAATCAAATACAGGCTGCGCGCCAGATCGCGTTTCAGGTCGTACAGTTTTTCGGAACAGACGATCACGGCGTCGGCGCGGCGGCAAAGCGCGCTGTCCTGCGCTACAATGCGCCGTGTCAAAGCCGAAGATTGGGTCGGCGTCGTCCAGTCGTCGGTGATGTCGTAGATCACGCGGCGCTCGCCCATTTTGCCGGCCATGTGAACGGCGTCGTGCGGGTTGAGCCACAGGAGCGGAGCGTCGAGTTTCAGTTGACGGGCAACGCCTCGGATGTGGGAGCGCGCGGCCCGCTCATTGAGGCTGCGGCCTGCCGCCAGCGTGTTGGGAAACAATTTGAGCGGCTGCGTAATCGTGATGTTGGGCAGATCGGGCAGGGTACGCGTAGCCTGACCGCGCAGCGCGCCCGGAGTGCCGCGTCGGACATGGTGGGACACGTCGCGCGCCAGTCCGACAAAGAGGATTTTGCTTTGCGGGTAGCGTCGGGCATACGCGGCGCAGAGAAACTGATTGCGCCGCCATATGTCGTCCCAATTCTCTAATGATAAAAAAATTAGGTCGTGCATTGGTTTGAACTTGTCAGCGCGGCATTTTTTGCCTGCCCTGTTGACAAGCAACAGCACAGGCCAGCAGACGATCCGCGAACATTTCTGAAGTGAAGGCGGCGCGTGTTGCGCGCGCGCCCTGCAAACCTGTTTTGCTGCATCCCTCAGTGTCTGCCAAACACTGCAAGATTTGCCGGCGGAGTTGTTCAATGTCGCCCGGCTGGACGCAAAAGGCTGTGACGCCATCCTGTATGTAGTCCTGGGTTGCGGCTACCCGCGTGATGATGACCGGTTTGCCAAGTGATAAGTTCTCCAGCAGCACAGTTTGTCCTGAACTGTACTGAGCCTCATACAGAGAGATAATGTGCAGTCTTGCATTCCGATACAAATCGCGAAGTTCCTCAATAGGCACATTTTGACGCACTTCGATGCGGCAGTCGGCACGCGGGTTTCGGGCGATGATGTCGGCATTGCGCGCGTCTGTGACGACGATCAATCTTGTGCTGGGTGGCAGGGCGGCGAGCAGGGTTTTAAAGTCTCTGCCTTCATTGGTTCCTGCCGACAGCAGATAATCTCCTGTACCGGGCGCTGTAACGGCGAAATACTCGGTATCTACTCCCAGAGGGATAAAGAGCAAGCGCTGAGGATCAGTCTTGAAAGTGTTTCTTAGCGCCTCTATTTGAACGCTGGAGTAGGAAATGACAGCGTCAGCACACGGAAGCAACGTTCTCCACAGCGCATGACGCTTGCCCTGACAGTTTTTGGGCTGCAGCAGGCCAACATTAGTAACTATAAGTGGCGCGCGCAGCAAGCCACACCGCTTGAGCAGCAACGCAGGCAACGCGGCCGTCTCATGAACCGCGACGATACAGTCTGCGTTTCTCTTCCCGGCGGCGTATAATGCCTGGTAGATGCGCCAGCAGAAAGGCCTTGCTAGTATACGGCGCAGCGGCTTTGGACTGCGGCAGGCAAAGGAGTCATGTCCACGCCTTCTAACATCGGCAAGACCAAAAAGCCGATGTGCAGGAACCTTTCCCGCGTCAAAACTGGCGATCTCGTGCGTCCACTCCTGATTGTATAGAAATAGCATTCGCACGTCTACAGGCTCTCTTGTTTTCTGTGACAGACTTCCTGGTAAATACCGAGATACTGTTCGGCGATAGCAGGCCAGGCAAAAGATTGCGCCCGCGCCTGTCCCGCCGCGCCAAGTTGCTGCCTCAAAGGAGCATCGCAGGCAAGCTGCTGTACCGCCCGCGCCAGGGCGTCTACATCTTCAGGCGGGACAAGAAGGCCTGTGTCGCCGTCAAGCACAACTTCGGGAACGCCGCCGACGCGGGAAGCGATGATGGCCTTGCCTGCGGTCATGGCCTCCAGGTTGACGATGCCGAAAGGTTCCTGCCGCGACGGTAGCACAAAAAAGGCGCATCCTTTGAACAGGGACACGGCAGCGGCACGGTCGGCACGGCCTGTAAACACGACTTTATTCTGTATGCCAAGAGTTACGGCAAGCGCCTGAAGCGCGGCACGTTCGGGGCCGTCGCCCGCAAGGATCAGATCGTGACCGGGCAGGTCGGCCTGGGCAAAGGCGCGCAGGAGAATGTCAAATCCCTTTTGCGGCACATGACGCCCGATGCCCAGAATGTAGGGCCGGTTATGTGCAAAACTCGCTGTATCAGCAAAGTCGGCGGTCTGGATGCCGTTGTAGATGACATCCGCGCGCGCGCCGAAGGGTTGTCCGTAGTAGGTCTGCATGTCGTCGAGCGTGTGCCGGGAGCAGGCCGTGATGTGATCGGCCTGATCGAGCAATTCGCGCAGGACGCGGTTCATGTATGCGGAGCGCTGGTACAGTCCCGTGGCGTCCATCGTGCGCTCGCCCTGCGTGGTGACGACGAGCGGCAGGCCAAGCGCGTGTTTGGCGCGCAGGGCGTAACAGCCATTGGAACTGATGCACTGGACATGCAGCAGGCCTATGTTGTGCCGCCTCAGGATGGCGAGCATTCCGCGTTCGATGGCGCGGTGCGTGAGCGCGTAGTTGATCCGCGCTTTGGGGCCGCCATCGGGTACGCGCATGGCGATGCGGTACAGCGGAATGCCCTCATAATCTTCATACGCGGGCAGATCGCGGGGCCAGCGGTTGGTGAGGACGATAGGCTGGACGCCTTTACCGATATAGGCGTGGGCAAGCTGCCGCACCAGTTCCTCGACGCCGCCGACATGCGGATAAAACGCGCTTGCAAACAGGGCAATGTTCATGGTCAGGCTGTTTTCGACGGGTGAGACGCTGCCATCCGCGCCTGGTGTAAGGCTGTAACTCTGTGTATGGCGGCCGCCGCATGGCGACCGGCCACGTTCCAGTTGAGACGCGCTTCGTACTCGCGGTACGAAGCCTCGGCAAGCCGGCGGTAGCGTTCCGGGCTTTGCAGCACGTCCGCCGCCCAATCCACCCAATCCGAGACGGGCTGATCGAGCGCAAACAGCCGTCCGTTGACATCATTATGAACGACTGTCGTTACGCCGCCGATGGCGTGTGACAGGCTCGGCACACCGAACGCGGAGGCTTCGGCGAACACCAGGCCGTAGGCTTCGGCAATGGTCGGAACGATTAAAAAATGGCTGCTGCGGTACAGGTCGTTGATCTGGCTGCGTCCTTCCTGGGTGGTTTTGCTGATAAATCCGCGCAGATGCACAAAAGGCGGCACGGTCTCGCCAGACGGGGGCGAACAGCCGACAAGGGTAAGATGCGCGTCAAAGCCTCTGGCGCGCAGCCCTTCCACAACCGAAATGGCTTTTGCCGCGCCCTTACGCTGCCAGTCCACGCCCACAAACAAGAATTCTATTTTGTCGCGCGGCTTGTCGGCGGCAAGGCGGCGCACCGTGTCTATACCGTGCTTGACCTCAAAATTCGCGCCGTAGGGGATCACAGCGACCTTGCGCACATCAACGGCGGTTTCGCGTATCGCCCATTCCGCGCCCCAATCCGACGCGAACAGCAGCAGGGCGCAGTTCTGGCCGACCGCGCAGTCAATGGCTCTGGCGTTTGCTACGGTCGCTTTACACAGGCGTTCCGGTTTGAACTCTTCGTAGTCTCGGCTCAGGGCGGCAAAAGACGCGTCTGTCCATAAGATTTTGGGCTGCGGACAGTTCAGATAGGCCAGAGGGACAGGGCTGGCGCTCAAGACCATGTCCGCGTTCGTGCCTTGCAACCGCGCCGCCACATCTGAAGCATAGTCCCGCGCCGTATCCACGTCCCAAAAGTGCAGAAACTCGCGCCGTTCAAGGCAGCGCCCGCGCAGCTTACGCAGTTTACGGCGCAATGAGGGGCCGTGCCTCAAATTATCAATAATCTCGATCTCGATGCCCTGCGCTTCCAGCGCCTGCCAGATGTGCAGCAGAGTGCCGGACCAGTTACGCACATCGCGGGCGTCGAATATGGAAACGTAGGCTAACTTCATCGGTGGTTCTGCTATTTTTGATTCAGCGGGCCTGAACAGCAGGCGAGGCCGCGTAGCTTGCTATGGCCTGCCCATAGTTGTCTAGGATCTTGGGGGCTACGGCCTCCCAGGAAAAATGCGCCTCGAACCGCCTGCGGGCCGCCTGCCGGAATGTCCAGTTGGTATCCGGGTCGAACAGGGTAATGATATTGGCGGCAAGCTGCGCGGCATCGCCGACCGGCGAGACCAGGCCCGCTTTGCCATAGTCTACGGCTTCGGGCATGGAAACGTAATCGCTGGTGGCGATGGCCGCGCCGCAGGACATGGCTTCGAGCATCACGTAAGAAAAACAATCGTGCGGCGTGGGATAGGCAAACACGTCAAAGGTCGGCATGATCTCATTGAGAAGTTGTTCTCTGGGCGCGTATTCCCGCCAGGTGATCCCCTGCCGCGCCGCCTCGTCTGCGCCCAGCTGCGGCGGGCTGCCCACGATCCACAACTCGGCGTCGGGATGGCGTTGCCGGACGCGCCGAAAGGCGTCTAAGACGACTACCCCGCTCTTTTCCTCGAAGTTGCGAGCCACAAAGCCGATGCGGCGAGGAATGCGCCGCGACAGTGTCAGGGGCGGCGTCAGGCTCAGAATAGGCACGACCGATATGCGCTCCGCGTCCGCATAGCCATTGTCAATCAGGTAGTCCCGGTAGTATTCGGTGTAAACAAGAATGCGCTGCGCCTGCGGCATATGCGCCGAGTTGCAGTTGACGCCCAGCGCCCGCCCCAGCCCCCTGTCAATGGCGCTCAGCAGGCGAACGCGATTGGGCGTATAATGCCGCCTGTCCAGGTACAAATCTTTTTGCGGCGCGCCGCTGCTGATGACAAGCGGGCAGGGCAGAGCCAGAAAGCGCGCGTTGAATACGTGCAGATGCACCAGGTCATACGCGCCGGCCTGCACGGAAAACCAGCGAAACGGCTCCCAGAACAGCGCCTTCGATTTGCGAAGCAAGTTGAGAGCTTTGCTTGTGGCCGTCAGAAGCGGCTCTTTGCCCAGACGGTCGCGCCGCGCATGTTCGATCAGCGTTCCCCGGCGCAGCGCGTCGGCATAGGTCTCGTAAACAACGCCGTCCGGCGGGTTTGCCACGAGGGTTTCCGTGTACGTGATGTCGCCGCAGGGCGGGTCAATGTCTGCCAATGGGCTGATTAAAAGAACGCGCATCGCAGTGTGTCACAAGTCCTTGTTTAGTGGTAGGAGCGTGGCCGGTCTGGACGCTCACGCATATCCTCAAAGATCAGCGTCGGCCCACAGGCGGCAAGCCGACGATACGACTGATGGGTGAGAAACTCTTCCAGGTGGCGAGCGCCCTCCGCATTGAAGGCTTCACATAAAACAAGCAGGGGGCGATACGCTTCCCAATCATTGGAGCCGAGAACTACCTTGTCGTGTCCTTCACAATCTACCGAAAGAACATCTATCAAGCCGCCAGACGGAAGGTGTTCCGCAAGGACGACACAGAGAGGCTTGGTTTTGACCTTGATGTGCCGCATATTTTCTAACTGTTCTTGATGAAAATATTGTTCATTGACGATGCCCGACAGTTCTCCTTTGACCGCGAAAGTAACGGTTCCCTCGGCGTCGGAGATCGCCAGCGGGAGCGTCGTATCGCGTGGGCGGTGTTCTTGGAACAATGCCTGCTTTTCCGGGTCAGGCTCGATATTGATGCCGCGCCAGCCGCCGCGATAAAGAGAATACGTGTTGGAGTATTGGACGGGGTGAAATGCTCCCACATCAACATAAAAACCGTTTCGTTTTCCCTAGAAGTATTCCTGCAGGAAAACGTCTTCGCCATACTGCGAAAAGTACACCCGCCCCCACATCAACTCATAGGCGGAATGATGCCGATAGAAGCGAAGCCGTCTGCGAAGTCTGGGGTACATGTCTTTCAAACTCATTGCAGGGCTACTCCGGCGTCGTGATAGGTGTCTCTCGAAAACAAAAGGCAGCCCGCGTGTCGGGCAGTACGCCCCTCTGCTTTATCAGGCCGCAGGGGGCGTAGTTCGCGGGGCGGCGTTGCTCAACCAGTAAACGTCGGCGGAAATGGTATTGCTCCAGCAACTCCATCTCCCAACCCGCCAGAGTTTGAGCAGTCTTCCACCGCGGCAGGTGTGCCAAACGCGCGTGCCAAAGCAAGGCGGCAGCGCGTCCCAATGCCAGATATGGGTGTCGGCGCGATATGCCGTTCCAGTGATAATCCACATACGCGGCGAACTCGCCATGCTTTACGGCAAGTTGCGACAGCGCGCGCCGGGAAGTACGCGCCGGGTCGGGGTTATGTTCAGCCACAACATCATATCGGGCGACAATGCGAAAACCGGCGGCGCGAACCTGCAGCCAGAACAGCGTGTCCTCGGCGTGGCCTATCGCGCCCGGCCCCACTTCGGGATCAAACCACGGCACGGTGTCCAGCACACGCCGCGCTATCGCCATGTTCGCGCCAATCAGCGGCGGATCGTGCGCCCGTTGGCAATACTCCGTGGTCGCCAGCCACGACCGCTGCGCTGCGCCCAGGCCGAGCGCATTTACTTGCAGCCCAAGTTTTAGACCTCCCGCGACTGCATCGGCCTTGCTCTGCAAAATTGGCGCGCACATGCCGTCAATCCAATCTGCGGGCGGTATCACATCATCATCCGTGAACAGCAAGACATCGCCCCGGGCAGTGGCAAGAGCGCGATTGAGAGCGCGACTTTTCCCCTTCTGTGGCTCGCTCAACGCCTGAAAACGCATGTTCTCGAAAGTCGCGCCCACAGCCGACAGCACGGCAGAAGTATCATCGGTCGAGCCATTATCCACCACGAGCAGTTCACACACAACATCGTCTGGAACGCAGAGGGCGGCAAGCGCGGCAAGTGTGCGTTCAAGACTGCGGGCGCGATTGCGCGTACAAACAATGATTGAAACATTTACAGGCATAAGATTTTTTGTACACTTGATCAGATATGATTTCTGTATGCTTGTTCAAGCGCGTCAAAGACCTGTTGTCTTACAACATCAATAGACATTGTATTGAGCGCAAAAGCTCTACCTTTCCGACTGGCAGAACACCATGCGCTACTGGAACCGAGATAATGGTCGAAGGCGGCCAGCATCTGTTCCGGTGTATACGCCCAGCGTACCGCGTCCGGTACGAGAGGCTGCAGTATTTGTTGCGTTGCCGTGCCGTCAGCGACGCAGCCAATTAAAGGCAGGCCAGCCATCAGGTAATCCGAAGTACGTGAGGGAAAGGAATAACGTCCAAATACGTCCAGCTCAGATGGACCTGTCAAATAGGCCAAGTGGCTTTCGCCCATCAACTTTGTGTAAGTGGCTGCATCCTGAATATGTCCGTAGTTCCGTATTAGCCTTTGACATACTGGCGGATGGTCGTCGAAGTAAGCTCCCGCGTAGACAAATGATACCTGTGGATACCGGGCAGCGATAACGGGTAGCGTCTTTTCCAACAGATCCACGCCCCCCTGATAAGGTCTGCCTGACATGATAACTTGAACTTTTTGTTGGGTAGCGGGAGGCGAGGCCTGCACTACATTACTTTCCTGCCCGATGAATATGTTGCGTATGTCCTTCAACCCGAATTTAGCAATTTGATCACAGATGGCGGGCGTCGTGCCAATAGCTGATTTCGATTGGCCGAGCAGCGCCTGAAAGCCACGCATAGAAGATGGCTCAAGCTCATCGTGGTATATATCCATAATATGAACTACATATGGACAATTCAGGCAAGAAAGCAAAGAGACACATTGCTTGGCTGCCAATTCCGATCCTGCCAACACATAAGCTACATCACATACCAGATCATTATCGCGCTTAAACCGGAGGAAGGTTTTCTGCCGAAGTTCAAAATCAAAGCCCCACCACCCTGGAACAAGTACCTTGTGGATTCTTCTCAGTCCCCGCCGACTAGTCCACGTCGGTCTCTCATCCACCAGCTTGTAAGAGTTGCCGCAGTCGCTTGTATCTCCATGTCCAAGCTGGAAGTACAAATGAAAAAATTCTACATTGGCTCCTGAAAAGAGGCGCAACAATTGCGCTCCCGTGCCATGTTTTGTTGTTAACGCTCGCTCAGAAATGATCCCCACTCGCATAGATGCTTCTTGTTCCGTATCGTGCCTAAGTTTTGACTCATCAGGCAACGCAGTTCGTCTTTTCTCGTTTAGAACTTCACCAATGTGCTTTCAACCATGAACCACGTCACGCACGATTCTCAGGAAGCAGCGCGCGTAAGCCTGTATTCGAGCGGGCAACTGTTGCCTGGCAACAGTTTCCATGCTAGTGTCCGGCCCTGCCTCTAGAGTGTAGTAACTCTCCTCCAGCAGATTCGCAAGTTCTTCGGGCGAGCAGGCATCGAAATACTTGCCGCCTGGTGGCAGTTGTTCCCGATGTATCGGAGTATCCGACAGCAGTACGCTTTTCCCGACTGATTTTGCCTCCTCAACCGTGGTACTCCAGCCTTCAAACAAAGATGGCTGTAAAACCGCAAGAGACTGACGCATGATAGGCACAATGTCGGCTGAGGGAAGCAGTCCTAAAAAACGCATCTGGGATTGAACACCCTGCCTGGAAGTTTCAAGCAGCAGACTGCTTACGTGTTCCGGGTGTCGCGGGTCTGTCGCCTGCCCTGAACTTACAACTGTTATTTCAGAATGCCGTGATTTCAGTAGTGACAGGGCCTGAATTACCAAAAGATGGTTTTTGTGCTTCCAAAGTTGGTTCGGCAGATAAAAAAACTTTTCCGGCAGATGATAACGCGCGCAGACGGAGGCAGGGTCTATACTGTAGCTGTCCGGCGACACCTGTGCAACAAAAGAAAGTACCGTGCCTTTGTGCTTTTGCTCAGGCTGAAAATTCGCGAAATCCCGCATCGCATCCTGACTGCTCAACACCACTTTGTCAGCGTAACTGCCTGTGGCGTGAAAGGAATGATCCCTACGTCTACATTCCTCTTTGGAAAACATCTCAGGCATTCTTACATGCTGAAAATCCGGTATCCAGCCCAATAACGGAATGCCAAACTTCACGCCTAATTCGCCTAAAGCAAAGACTGCATCCAGATTGTGTTTTTTGTAATAACGGGAAACACGGGTTTCAGCTTCAAATGCGCGACCGACATGTCTATGGTATCGGTTCGCCAGCTTTTCCTGAAGTGTTCTGCCTTGTCCCTCGTGAAAGTACACCTGATCATCATTCAAGCGAACCCCTGCATGATCTTTGACGGGGTCTCCATCGCCTAACAAAACGATTTCAGGGCGCTCCGAGTCTTCCAAACTTCTCAACGCCGTAAACAGGTTGACAAGGTACGATCTTCCACCCGTCCATTCCACCCCGCCCATTGCCTGAAAACCAATTCGGTAGCGCCTCAATTTCCAGATTCCCCCGCTCCCGCCGCAACGACATATTCCAATTTCCGCAACACTTGACTAAGGTTTACACACTCACAAATTGTCAAAGTTTTGCATGTCAAACCACGCGGCGGTACGCTGTAAACCATCGTCGAGAGTTACTTCAGTTTGATACCCAAGCGCCTGCAATTTAGCGATGCTTACTTCCCACCGTTGCGCGTCACCTACCCAACTGTTTCCAGAGTAGCTGATTTGCGTCACGTCAGTCAGGCCGCGCGCTGCAATAATGCGCCGGGCCAGATCTGTGACATTGTAATAAGATCCCGATGAGATGTTATAAGCCTCACCCGGTTCTCCATACAGCGCCAATGTCATAAGTCCCTGCACGGTATCAGCCACATAGGTAAAATCGCGCACTTGTTTGCCATTACCCAGTATTTCTAAACGAGAGGCATCCTTCTTCAGTTTCTTCAGGAAATCTAGAATGACAAACCGCGCCATTTTCGGGCCGTAAGCGTTGAACAGGCGAGCAATCGTAACCGGCAGGCCGTAGACCTTGTGGAACATCCTTGCTTCTATCTCCGCGCTGAGTTTACTCGCTCCGTAAGGAGAGATAGGCAACAGCATATCCTCTTCAGAGATAGGGAAGCGAGTTGGTTCTCCATAAACCGCGCCGGAGGAAGCGATTACAGCTTTCTCGCACTTGCCTGATGCCCTTAAAGCGTTCAACAGCACAAACGTCCCAGCAGCATTGCTCTCGAAATCATATGCAGGATCGTGAACGGAACCCGGAACAGAGGCGTTTGCCGCCAGATGAAATACATACCTTGGCTGCGTCTCGCGCACAATGCGCTCGACCAGGACCGGATTCCGTATATCCCCCTCTATGAAGTTGACCTGGTCTACATATTGAGCAATGTTCTCCAGTTTCCCGGCCTGCATATTATCCAAGATAGTCACACGCGCGTTGCTGCTTACAAGATGCTCAACAAGATGCGATCCTATAAATCCGCCCCCACCTGTTACTAGCACATTTGTACGATGACCATAGATTGCTGCATAGCCTGCTGTATCTGCCATATGATTGTTTAACTTTTTCGCCATACCTAATGACGGCGTAGAGGCTACTTCATAGATGTATTCAGTTTATAAAGTCCATTGTGTCACTTAGTGATTTGCCGGACGACTTGTGCAGGATTCCCCGCAACGATTGTCCAGGCAGGGACATCCCTGGTCACGACGCTCCCAGCGCCAACAACAGATCCTTCTCCGATACTGACGCCTTTAAGAATGATGGCTCTAGCGCCGACCCAAACTTTGTCTGCGATGGTTACAGGCGAGATTGCAACATAAGTCCAATCTTTTTTCCCATTCATCCAGTCTACAACGTCGGTCTTTCTCTCATCAAAGTTTATAGAATGAGAATTGTGGTCCATTATCAACACACCAAACGAAATTAGTACATCATCCCCAACGCTTATGTTGGAGGCAGCGTCAAGCAAAGTTCCCCCGCCCAGGTGAGTGCGTGAACCGACGCGAATAGTGGCATCATCTCTTTCAAAAACAAAGGCACATTGTATGTCGCTGTTCGTTCCTATTGAAAGTGAACATCCTTTGTGTTCCCTAACCTCCAGAGAACCTGTACAGCGTGTGCCTGCACCTATCTGCACGCGCTGATTTAACATACGCGACCACACACTAACGAGGTCAGGCGGATGTACCTTGTTTTTTATTTTTCCTAACAGATGATGCACTCTAATTTTTATTGTCCCTCACGTCTTCATCAATACCGCTGTCATTCTTATATTTAAGTGGAATGATAATTGGTTCGAATTTGTTTTTATAGAAGACATCAGGTGGCACATCTTTGGTGACTATCGAGTTTGCCGCTATAATGCTTCGTGCCCCGATCCTTACACCTCTCAAAACTGATACACCGAAGCTAATCCAAACATCATCTTCGATAAAAATGGGCGCAGAGACTATACCAGGCAGGTATTCTGCCTCTGATGGGTGTCCTGTTCTTATAATCCGAACGAAATGTTCATGCCGATCAAGTGGATGGAAGGAGTGTGATGATGAGTCTATAATATTAACATTATGAGCGATTAGTACCCTATCGCCGATGATAATCTCTGAAGATGACCATATTTCAGAACGATGACCAACATAGCAGTATTCGCCGATACTGATCTTTCCTCCATGTGGAAACACCATCAACTTTCCAGCTATATGACTCCATGATCCTATTTGTATGGCCTGAGAATTAGATTGCTGATTTTCGATGATGCATTCTTCGTACAAATGCGCGTTTGCATGAACATCAGCCATAGTAACAGGTTTCAATCTGTTCGCTTTCAGGTACTCACTTCGACTTATCACCTTCAGCAAAATCGGATCAACGAGATTGTAAAGCAACTCGCGTATTTTAATCATTTGCCTCTTTTTGCATACCGTTGGCGCAGCAAATCGACTGTAATTCACCGTCTTGTTTTGACTAGTTTGCGTACAACTCTGTCTACGAAGCGCATCACGCGGCTAGAAACTTTTCCATAGCAGAATTCCAGGTACTTGTAGTCGAAGTCACGATCAGGATGGATATGTACCGGGCCAGCAAAAGGCGCTGTTATCTCTTGGATGGGTACTTTGTCAACATGGCTTGATGCTTTTGTGTGCGTCGCATCCCATCTATGCCCCATGTTATGGATTAGATTGACTTTGGGTATGACTGATAAACCTTTAGTGTTCAAGCAGCTAAACCACCATTGTCCATCCCAGGTATCAAGATCGTGATAAACTTCATCCAGGAAGTGTCTGACATTTGCCTGCTGATTACCAAAATAGAGAACGTCCCGCGTATTGTTGTACTCCGGCCAGTGAGTCATTTCAATATCATAATGCTTCCATGCTCTACGCCATGTCGCCCATCCCCATATCGGTGTGAGCCGGGAGAATCGGTAACTATACCGAGATGTAGTTTTTGGAATCAAATTCGCACCGGCTACATGCATCACTCTGTTATCGGAACGGTATCGCACTAGCATTTCTTCGCAGAAATGGAAGAAGGAAGGATGAGGAAGGCAGTCGTCCTCAAGGATTATAGCCTCTGCTACTTCTGAAAATACCCAATTCAATCCGCTTGAGATACGCTGTTTACAGCCCATATTTACATCGGAGTAGTTTCTCTTGACCTTACATTCCCAATCTATTTTTGCAACAACATTGCGTGTCGCCTGACACAAATTTTCTTCCTCTACTGAGCGTGGGCCATCGGCCACAATCAATAGATGCTCAGGCTTGGCCCGAGCGATCTCTGCAAACACTAATGCAGTCAGATCAGGACGATTGAATATGAAAAAGGCCACGGGCGTGTTTAAACCCATTACAGTTGTTCCGTTTGCCAACTCGCAAAATGCATGAATTTGAAGCGCATTGGTTCATCGTCATCATTGTAACATGCTCATTACTAAAATACGATCAGACGAACAACCAATTGTTTTACGAGAAATGTGTTACCTTTAGTTTCCGGTAAATGAAGCGGCTTGCGCCGCCTGTTGCGGCGTTGCTTGTGCCTTGTGGCGTCTGTGGGCGTCCACTCCGGTCTTCAAGTGGGCCGTGACGCTGTTCTTTTTGCGCAGTTGTGCCGCCAGGTCGGGCAAGTCCGCACAATGCACCTGTCCAAGTACGCGCCGCAGCCGTCCGCCCGTGGGCCGCGCCGCCCGATCCCAGAACCCCGAAGCGACCGGCTGGCTGGTCGCGGCGACATACGACAGGAGATTACCCGCAAGCAGGGCGAGTTCAGGCAGGCGAAAGCGGCTTTCCTGTCCCCACACATACGCCCGCTCGCAGCCGAGCAGCGGCTTGGCGGCCAGGGGCAGATGCTCCACGCCCCAGCGTTCCTTGTATAAGCGCCACAACGCCCACGCACTCACGCTCAGGTTCGTTGCCAGCAGCAGCGGTTCCTTGTAGCGCGGGTCGTAGATGGCGACCAGCCGGAACGTGGGCACGCCCGGTTTGGCGTCGGGCAGAACCAGGTTGTTCCATATCTGCGCTGTCAAACGGTGTGCGCCGTCGTGCCAGCGCGCCGTGGCGTCACAAGGCGTGGCCGCAATGTCCTTGCCGGCCCGCGTTCGCGCTAAGGGCCGCACGATGTCGCCGCGTGTGGGGCGGCGTCCGCGTCCTTTGTAGGCGGGCAGTTCGCTGCGCCGCGCCGTCTGGTTGGCGCGGGCGCGGGCCACAAAGCGTAGGTTCTCGGCGGTCAGCAGATCGGCGAGGGCAAAGCCCGCATCTACAATCAGGGCTTCGCACGCGGCAAGCGTTCTGGCCGCCTGCGCGACCAGCCGCGTTTGCAGGTCACTCTCGCTTTCGCCTGCCTTGCGCCGCACGAACAAGCGCGGCAGAGCGAAGCGCATGTTACCGATGCGCCCGACGGCCACGCCCAACCCGAAGCAGACGGCAGGCAGGGCCTTGCCCGCCGTACTCACATAGTGTTTGCTGTCCAGGCCCTGCAAGTGGGGGCGAAAGAAGGCGGTCAGGTCACAGGCGACCGGGCGCACGCCTTCATAACAGGCGGCAACGAAGCGGCCTTCCTGTATTACCGTCTGCTGCCAGCGGGCGAGCAGGTCGGCGGTGTTCCAGCCGCCATAGCACAGGGCGGCACTACTGCGGCGCACCGCGGCAGGCGCAAGGCCCAAGCTGTCCAGAGCGGCAAACACGGCTCCGCGCGCGTGGAGGAAACGCCCGGACATAAGCGCGAGGAACAAGTGCAGCAGGCCCAGGTTCGTGCCGAGCGGCACATCTTCCAGCACTTGCGTGAGCAGGGTACAGATACGGTAGACTAAGAGTGACATCAGGTAAGCCTCGGCCAGTGTAGTGTGGTAACTCTACTGTACCGCAGCCGCTTGCCTGATGTCGCACCCGAATTGTGTCTACATACTTTTACCGGAAACTAAAGGTTACTTCTTTAGACTTTTAGTTAATGCTCCATTTATGGTCTGCGAAAACTATTCCACCTTGTACTGCATCAGGAGAAGCGGAATGAGAGTAGGGCAGTAAAGGTGTTATAGTTAAAATGCAGGCATTCTCGAAAAAGTCGATAACTTTGAATGCAGTACAAATGGAGATTGAAATCTGATATGAACCTGGCTTCAGCCAGGGTGTTGCAAAGCTGAAGGAACCTTCAATGCAATCAGCATCGTCAAGCCAAAAGTTTGCAAGACGGGAGTCACAATGTGCAATTTCAATTCCTTGATTTGTAAACACATGCGCGCCTAAGTACATCTTGCCCACACTGCTTCTTTGCCGCTCTATGCGATAACGTATTTGCTTCAGATCGTTGCCCCGGTTTTGCTCCCTTGCAGGGCTGACCGATGTGTATCTATATTCACCACTGCCTAGTCGTCGCGAAATATCTTCCCTAGAACTTTGGGGTTTCGCCGCGCTGAGTATATAATTATCTATGATAGCATCAACATCGCCCAATGAGTTTAAACTGCCGCCTTCCAGAAACATTGCTTTGCTGCATAGCAAAGAGACAGACTGCATCTGGTGACTAACAAACAACACAGTGCGTCCACTACTGGCAACATCTTTCATTTTACCCAGGCACTTTTTCTGAAACTCGGCGTCGCCTACGGCAAGCACTTCGTCTACGATCAGAATTTCCGGGTTGAGGTGGGCGGCGACGGCGAAGGCCAGCCGGACGTACATGCCGCTGGAATAACGCTTGACGGGCGTGTCTATGAACTGCTCCGTGCCGGAAAAGTCCACGATTTCGTCGAACTGTTTGGCGATCTCGCGCCTGCTCATGCCCAGGATCGCGCCGTTCAGGAAGATGTTTTCGCGGCCCGTCAGTTCCGGGTGGAAACCTGTGCCGACTTCCAGCAGGCTGCCGACGCGCCCGTACAGGTCTATCTGGCCCGTCGTCGGCTCCGTGATGCGCGACAGGATTTTCAGCAGTGTGGATTTGCCCGCGCCGTTGCGCCCGATGATGCCGACTACATCGCCCTTCTTGATGTCGAATTCCACATCCTTGAGCGCCCAGAAGGTTTCCTTTTCTGCTTTCTGGAACGGGTGCTTCAGGCGATGCACGAGGGCTTCGGCTGCCGTGGTATGTTTTTCGGCGTTGTGGGCAATGGTATAAGATTTTGACATGCCACGTACTGACACGGCTATATCGCTAGATGACATCGGCAAACCTCTGCTCCATGCGCTTGAAGGCGAGTGCGCCGCCCACAAAGACCAGGATCGAGAGCGTGGGGCAGGCAAAAAATCTTTCAAAAATAGTTGCGTTTTGCCCGTTTTCGACCTTCTAAACACCAGTGCAAATCACAACATATAGTGTAGGAACTGTTAGAGCAGCGCCAAACACCAACCGACCTCGCCCTCGCACAGGACAGTCACACCACGGCTTCGCTTGCGCGCGGGCGTTCTTGCGCCCTTCGACCTCTGTACCGATTGACGCGCTTGGTAGCAATAGACTCGGAAGCAACAGAGAGGAGGTTCGCAGTGCCGCCATGAACGCCCCGGCGCGGCTTGCACGCCCGCCCTCCGTAGCACTCGCGAGGCCACGATGCCTCGACGACAACTGCATACACCAACGAGACACCGTGCTGGAAGCGCTGCATTGCCACTATTTCGACGCTGTCTTTCCATAGAGACTTTGTGTGTACGAAGGGCGCATCAAAAATTCAACAGACCTCCCAGGTAGCTTGGAGGAAGCCAGCCCCCGCAGCAGGAACTTTTCATGCGCCCTTACCATAATTCTGGAGGCAAGGTACGCGCTCACGAAAAGAACGCTTTGTGGGAAAGCGATGCGCGCTCCGGCAAAAGCGGATCGCGCTCTTTGTGACATGAGCCGAGTACGCCTGTCGTGTCGGACGCTTACAGCCAGAGCAAGTCAACGGGCGGGCAGTACATGAAAGCGTCCGATACAGATCAGAATTCAGGAGGGTACGCCGCAGCGCGCAGTCTGATCTCTGCTTTGCCTGATCCGGCGAGCAGGCTGCATGTTTGTATCAAAGAGCGAACGACAGCAGATTACTGTGCCGCGTCCGTGGCGACTATGCCACAGTCCTGACACAGACGGGCATCAAATGGCCCCTGCAACATCAGCGCGATAAGCAAGATAGCGTTTCGAGCAAAAGTGTGTATAGCTCAGACATATAGTTTTGGAGAGGCAGGCAGAGGCATTGTACAGAAAGCGACGGCACACGCAAGCTGCGCTGCAATAGAGAGTGACAGATCCGCCTGCTTTGAATCGGGGTTGCTTATTCTCCGCATGATTGGGGCCAGCGACAGCGCTGTGACCGGGAATAAGTACACGAGCATATTCAAAAAATTATTCGTTGGCTAATTATAACATAGTTTGCCGCATTTATCGTGTGCTGCATTTTACCAGTTTTCATCTTTTTTCCGCTTTTTCGACTAGAGATGCAAACCACTCAGCTTCAGCGCATTTCCACCTGGAAGCAGCGTGATGTGTACCCTGTTTGCCAAGCCACTCGGAAAGTCAGTCTTCGGTGGTCACGGGCGGCGTGAGCCATTCGTAATGCTGCGCGGTTTTCCACCCATATCGGAAGGACGCCCCTGATGTGGCTGACTCTGGCCGCGTCCGGCAATCAGGCGTCTACTCCAGCCAGCCGTACAGTTCGGCGCGGTACACGGTGCGCGCCAGAAAGAACACGCCGAAAACAAGCAGGAACAGGCCGAACGCAAACCGACTCTTGCGCGCATCAAGGCCGATGCCCGCGCGCGCCCCGGCATACGTGGCGGGGATCACGCCCAGACTGAGCAGCAGGGCAAGCCGCGCGTCCACATGCCCCAATCGCCAGTGTACGTATGTCCCCGGCAGGGCGAGCAGGGCCACGGCTACAAGCGATGTACCGGCGGCCTCCTGCGCGCTCATGCCGAACAGCAGCAGGTATGCGGGAACTAGCAAAAAGCCGCCCCCGTTCGCCAGAAGCCCCGAAAGAAACCCCACGACCAGACCGACCAAAAGGAACTTGAGCGGGGAACCTGCCGCGTGTTTTGCGTCTCCCTGACTTGCCGCGTCTGTATTTTGCTTTGCTGCATTGTGTTCTTCCGTATTCTGCGCGGTATCTGCTGCTCTCGCCGGTTCCGTGTCGTTGCCGGCTGTTTTGGGGGCAAGGATAGGCTTCCACAGCAGGCGCGCGCCAACAATTACTACGAACGCGCCGGTCAGGGTCATTAGCAGGCGTCCGGGAACGCGGGCGGTCAGGTACGACCCGGCGATGTCGGCGGGAACGCCGCCCAATGCCGTCCACAGCGCGGCCCGCCCGTTTACCAGGCCGCGCCGCCAGTATGTCCAGCCGCCGACAAGCGCGGTCGGAAGGGTGACGGGCAGGGGCGTACCGAGCGCAAGCAGGCGCGGCACATCCAGCAGGCGCAGTACGGGCGTCGCCACGCTGCTCCCGCCCACACCGAACATCCCGGACAGAAATCCCAGCAGCGCGCCCGTCAGCAGCATGGCAAAATTGTACTTGAAATTAGGGGGCATAAAATTCGTATCAGAAAGGTTTGCGCGCAGCAATCCGCTCATAATAAAGGGAACAACAATGCCGCCTGCGTGTCCTGTCTTCGCTCTCATCGAGCAACTTTAAGAAGTATGGCGTCCACAATCCGGGAATACTTTCTTCTACGCGCCGCCTCCGACTTTGTTGAGCGGGTGTTGGGTGCTATGTTGTAACTTTGGTGGCGGTAAAACGGGTGCAAAGCGCGAATAGTGTGCGGGCAGTCCATCAAGGCGTGTGAGCGGAGCATAATTCCCGTTCGCCAGCGTGGCGGGCAGCAACCTGTTCAGCAATGTGCCGTTCGTGATGCTGCGCGGGTTCCTGACCCATATCGGACGCGCGCCCCTGATGTGGCTGAACCTGGCCGAGTCCAGTACGTTCGCGGGTAATCTTACGCTTGTAGGCAGTGTCGCCAATTTGATCGTGGCACAGAAAGCGCAGAAAGAGGCCCCGTTGTCCTTCGGGGCGTTCCTCAAAGTCGGCGTTGTGACAACCGTTCTGACGACGCTTGCGAGCGTGCTGATGTTGTGGCTGTACGAAGTTTTCACCTCGTCTGATCTCCCCTCCAAAATTCTCAGTCCCAAATTTCCAAGTGGAACGCGCTGCCAGACATGAACGCAAACGTATAGCCGAGCATGAATCCATGTCCGACTTGAGATGGAATACAGAATTGCTTGCGTTCCCGAATGTCTAATCGCATTCGGGGACGTTTTTGCCGCAGCAAGGCACAGCAGGCAGGCTGATAACAAAATGGAAATCCGCGCGTATTTACCCGTAGCGGCGCAGAAGATAAATTCGCGTCAGTAAGAGCATGTAAATAGAAAAGGAGCAATCTGGTAATGACACAACGAAATAAACCGCCAATATTTGCCGTTCGCGCACTTTTGGGGATGTGCGCGTTGCTGCCCTGCGCGGCACAGGCGCAGGATGGCACGGCGAATACGCCCGCCGAACGCAAAGCAGCGCAGAGCAATCCCGTAATGACGGGCAAGGAAGACAGCGCCGACAAGCAGTTTTTGATGAAGGCCGTGCAGGGCAACCTGGCGGAAATCCGGATGGGGCAACTGGCCCTTAAAAATAGCGCCGACATCAACACGAAGAACTATGCGAACCGCATGATCGAAGACCACACTACCAATAATAATCAGGCCCTGGCGATCATCGCCAAAAAGGGTATGACCGCGCCCAAGTCGCCGGACGCTAAGAGTATCGCTATGATGCGCCGCATGTCCAAAATGAAGTCCGGCTTCAACAAAATGTACATCACGCACATGATCGCCGACCACAAGGAAGACATCGCCGAGTACACCAAAGAAGCTAAAACCGGCTACGACGACGACATCAAGGGGTATGCGGTAACGGCGCTTCCCACCCTGAAATCGCACCTCGATTACGCGCAAACGCTGATGAACCCGACGCGTGGAGCCATTACGCCCGCCAACACGCGCAAAAACCCCACGTCCCGCCCCGGCCAGCCCGCCACAGGCGCGGGTGCGGCAGCCGGAGGAACCGGCAGCGGTCAATAGAGACGACTGTTTGCTGCTTTGTTGTGAAAGAGGGTGCAGACTGGAGGCTTGTACCCTCACGAAAAGCTCCCTCTTCCTGATGCGTTCACTGCGCTTACAGGAAGAGGGGAGCGAAGGCCTCGGCGGGTTCGCCTTTGTATGCAAGTCTCTATTTAACGCGTAACCTGAACAAACTGTTCTCCTCCCGCCGGGGAAAGGCGCGCGGAGCGCGGATGAGGGAGAAATCTCCCTCCTAAACTCCGGCCCGCATTGTAGATAGTTCGGGGATGTCGCGCCCAAAGACAAGGTCGAGCAGCCAGTCCATGAGGATACGGATTTTCTGACCTGTACCGGGCATTTTGGCGAGATAGATCGCGCGCCACATGGCCCAGGCGGGCAGGCCCGATATGTTCATGCCGTACACTTGCGCCACGCCGCTGCGCTTGCCCACAATCGCCAGTTCACCGATGGGCGTATACTCAAACGGCTTGGGTTCCTCGCCGCGCAGGGCCGCAACGACATTCTGCGCGACGCGCGCCCCTTCGCGCTGCGCGTTCTGCGCGGTCGGCCCATACGTTTTCTTGCCATCAGGTGTGGGTATTTCGGCGCAGTCGCCTACGGCCCACAGTCCCGCATGGTCGGGTACGCGGCAGCAGGCGTCCACGACCACGCCCTTGTGCTTGCCCCGCTTTAGATCCAGCTTGTCCAGGATCAGGCTTGGCGTCACGCCCCCCGCCCAGATCAGGGTCTGCGTTGCGATGCGCTCGCCGTCTTTTATTTGAACGTAATCTTGGCCCGCCTCGTCTATGGACGTGTTCAGCCGTACCTCGACACCCCGCTCTTCAAGCTTCTTCTGCGCATACGCGCCCAGCGTGGGTCCGTGTATTTCGGGCATCAGGCGGTCGCCCTTCTCGACGAGCAGAACGCGTATTTCGTCCTCCTTGATGCCGGGATAATCAGGCAGTCGGTCGCGCATCAGGTCGTTGATGGCGGCCATTGTCTCGACGCCCGTGTAGCCGCCGCCGCCCACCACGACCGTCAGCAGGGCTTGGCGCAATACAGAATCGGTCTCGGCGTGGGCGCGTTCCAGCACGAGCAGGACTTTTTCCCGGATCGCGGCGGCTTCCTCCAGCGTCTTGATGGTCAGGCTGTGTTCCTCCAGGCCGGGGATGTCGTAGTAATCGGGAACCGCGCCAAGCGCAAGGATAAGCTGATCGAAAGGCAGGGTCTGCGTGGCGGACGGCAGCCCCTTAGCCTCGGTGTCTTTGGTCAGCGTGATCTGCCGACCGGCAAGATCAATCTCCTCGACACGGCCCTGCGCGAATGTGACGCGGTCGGGCAGATCGCGCAGGGGCCGCACGATATGATGCGTGTCCACCTGTCCGCCCGCCACTTCGGTCAGCATGGGCGTGAACAGCATGTAATTGTCCTGATCTACGAGGGTGATGCTGCCGTTTTCGGGAAAAGGCAGCAGGCCGGCGAGCGCGTCGGCGGCATTCGATCCCGCAAACCCGCCGCCCAAAATTACGATGTTCTGATTAGTGGGCAAATTCGCGTTGCGCTGCTGCGTCTGAGCCTGCTTGAATAGCTTCCACCCCGCATACACGCCTGCGGCAAGCGCCGACCCCAGCACGGCCACGCCGCCCGCCGTCCACCTTCTACGCCCGTCTCGTTCACTCATATCTCGAACCTTCCTGTATCACTATCAGCCGTCAAGCGGCCTTCAAAACTGTATAAAAGATTGTCATAAAGATCATTAAGCATTCGGCAAGCAACAAACAGCAAACAACAGCTCACGAACCACGAACAACAAATTAGCGAACTAACAAACGAACGAACCCTTACGGCCCCGTCGGCATACTCAGACTGAAACTGCCGACCGGGAGCAGACCCTTCCAGTCCTGTATCAGTTTTTGGTACGCGTGTCCCACCGGACGGGTATTGCGGTCCAGGTCGTACAGTCCAAGCGGGTTGACATTGCCGTTGTCCTGGCACAGGGCCGTGTCCCAATCCACCTGATCCGTTAAGCTGTACCACGTAAAGCCGATGATGGGGACGCCGTCCTGCCTCAGCCGGAACAGATTGGCCCACTCTTTACGCAGCCAATTCGGCGCCTCGTCCACATTGGCAAGGTTGGTTTCGGTGTGCATTACGGGCAGGCGGTAGCGGCTGAAATACTGGTGCGTGATGACGTAGTAGCCGAATATCTCGCCCGACGCGTCATACGTGCCGTCTTTATGCACAAGATGTTCGTTCGTCACATAATAGTCGTTGCCCATCACGCAGCTTGCCTTGACGTGGTTCGCGCCGAACCAGGCATACTCGTCGCGCGTCCAGCCGTTGTCCAAGAGATACTCGTACATCGTGACGTTGAGCGGGTAGCCGTATGTCAAATCGAGGGACAAAAACCGCTTTTCGTTCAGGACGCGGGCGATATACAGGCAGTCCGGGTCTTCGGGATGAAAATACTCGGACGACTCGCTTTGTATGAAAATGGCGTCGCGCCGCACCTCCAAAATAGCCCGCATCGCAAGCACATTGGCCTTGCACAGATGTTTGAGAGCGCGGCAAAAGTCCCGGTCACTGCCCAGACGCTCGTTCCACCAGCCATACTGGGCCGAGAACGTGGCCGCGATAAATATCTCGTTGACCGGCGTGTAATACTTGACCCACGGAAAGCGGCGGGCGAACGCTCTGGCGTAATCGGCAAACAGTTCGGGCCAATCGGGGTTCTGAAAATTGCCGATCCAGTCCGGTACGCCGAAGTGACATAGATCCACGATGGGCGTGATTTTCAGTTCGCGCATCTCGTTGAATGTCTCGTCACAGAAACTCCAGTCGTACTTGCCCGCGCCGGTATGCGTGGTATACAGCGGCGGGCCATAGCGCAGATACCGGATGCCCATTTCGGTTACGAGCCTGAAATCGTCTTTCCAGCGCTTGTAATGGCCGCATTTTTCCATTTCGTCCACGCGCTTGGTTGTGCCGTCGGGCAGGCGAATGGTCGGATAACTGTTCTCGATCCCGGTTGAAAACATGAAAGAAGACATGAAGGCTCCGCGATACAGGATAGCAGATGATAGGCATCAGGAACAGCCCTGTCAAACAAGGCGTTTTGCTAATGGCTATCGTCAGGTATCTAATATCTTCCTAAAGAATATCCAATCGCCCGCCGTCCACGACGAGCGTGGTTCCATTGACGAAGCGGGCCTCATCGGCGGCGAGGAAGCAGATGGCGGCGGCGATGTCTTCGGGCTTGCCGATAGCGCCGGTGATCTTTTCCGCGCCGCTTTTCACGTTCGGGTTGCTCCACAGCATGGGCGTGTCCACGGCCCCGGGGGCCACGCAGTTGATGCGGATTTTCAGATCACCCAACTCCTCGCTCATGCCCCGCGTGAACGCCTCCATCGCGCCCTTGCTCGTGGCATACGGCACGACGTTTTTGGTGGTCTCGTGCGCGTGAACGCTGCTAATGTTGACGATGCTGCCGCCCGGCGGGATGTGCGGTACGCCGTATTTGCAGAACAGGAAGACCGAGCGCATGTTGACGCCCTGCACCCGTTCCCAATCCGCTTCGGCCAGGTCTACGATGGGCGTAAACGTCATCATGGCCGCATCGTTGACGATCACATCCAGTTTGCTCCACTTGTCCACGCCCGCCTTGATGGCAGCCTGCACCTGCGCGCTGTCGCCCACATTGGCAGCCGCAAAAAGGGCCTCGCCGCCCGCTGAGATGATAAGGTCGGCGGTTTCCTGCCCGTGCTGCGGATCGAGGTCAACGACCACCACTTTGCCGCCCTCGGACGCGAACCGCTGGCAGGCCGCGCGCCCGATGCCCGACCCGCCGCCCGTAACCAGGCACACTTTATCCGTAAATCGCATGTGAGTAATCCTTGTTATGTGTCAAGTTATGTGTCAAGTTATGTGTCAATGCTGCGCCTCAAATCTCGCCATGCGGCCCCCGCTGTGAATATGCGGGATAAGTATCATCACGCGCCTTCGTAACCCCCTGACAACCTGTTAAGTTCAACCTGAGTTCAACGCGGCAAAATTTCACGGCGCTGTTTCGAGACGTTAAGGGTATTTACGTGAGAATGTTCACAATGTCACCAGAAAAAGTACGTGGAAGTCAGGGAACACATCAGCAAGTAGTAACGTCAGCAAAATGCCATTTGTTGTCTTCCAGGCGCGTCAAGGCAAAAACATGCCGCTCGGACGTGGAAGACGAGCAAGCAGTCAGGAACAGGATAGCCGCGAGCATACGAGAAGTATAATCGTGCGGGAGAGCAGTGCCATGAAGCAAAACAAAGTGATTGGATTGGGAAGCGCGGCGGTTTTGGCCGTGACCGGAGCCGTCGCGTTCGCGCAGCAAAACAATGCGCCCAACGCCGCCAACAACGGCGCGATGATGCAGTTTACCAAAGGGACGCTGCAGGACGAAGACAAGCAGTATGTCGAAGAGATCGGGCAGGGCAGCATTTACGAGTTTGCCATTGCGGAACTGGCTGTGGAGCGGTCGCCGAGCGAAGCGGTGCAGCAGTACGCGAGCAAGGTGATGGACGATCACGCGCAGTACAACAAGCTGGCGCTGACGCTGGCGCGTCAGAAGAGCATGACCATTCCCGTGTTTCTGGTGGACGAGGATCGCCAGAAGGTGCAGCGCCTGATGGGAATGTACGGCAAAGATTTCGACCGCGCCTACCTCAAGGAGATGGTCAAAATCAACAGCGAGGACGTTTCCAAAGCCGAGAAGGAAGCGAATTCGGCGCAGGATCAGGACGTGAAATCGTTTGTCACGTACTTTTTGCCCGGCGACCGCGAGCATCTGAAGATGGCGAGGGAACTGCAAAGCAGCGTCGGCAGAATGACCTCGGCGCGTTAGGGGAGCGCTGCGTTCTGATGGCGTGATCCGGCACAGCCGAAGGCTTTGTTGCAGAAGCCGTTCTCGTCTCCTGTTTTCAGGAGGGATGAGAACGGCTTTTCTGCGTCTGACCGCGCTGCGTACAAGACGTTTGCGTTAACTGTCAGGCGGCCTCGCGGGTCTGGTGGGCGGGAGCGGCCTTGCGGCGGGCCAGGACTTTCAGAAAGGCGTCCACGACTTTCGGCTCGAAGTGGATGCCCGACTGCTCGCGCAGGTACGCCCGTATCTTGTGATCCGGCCAGCCTTTGCGGTACGGGCGATCCGAGCGCAGGGCGTCCCACACATCCACGATGCTGAACAGGCGCGACGCGAGCGGGATTTCCTCGCCCGCCAGGCCGCGCGGGTAGCCGCTGCCGTCCCATTTCTCATGGTGGGCGTAGGGGATGTCCAGGGCAGGGCGCAGAAAGGCGATGGGCGAGAGCATCTCAAAGGCCAGCGTGGGATGCCGCTGCATGATCTCCCATTCCGCCGCGTCGAGGGGGCCGGGCTTGCGCAGGATGTTGTCGGGAATGCCCATTTTGCCGATGTCGTGCAGCAGGGCGCCCCAGCGGATGTAGACCAGGTCGGTTTCGTTCAGCCCCATGTGCTTGCCCAGCATCAGTGTCATTTTGGTGACGCGCTCGCTGTGGCCCTCGGTCTCTTTGTCGCGCAGATCCAGTATCTGCGACCAGCCTTCGATGGTGGCGTCGTACACCTGCTGCAAAGGGCCGCCCGCCGTGAAGTCGGCGTTTTCGCCGAACAGGGAAAGGGGCGCAAGTTCGTTCGGCTTCTTTTCCGCCTGCTGCGCGTTCTGTCCCTGCCGTTGTTGATTCGTCTTGCTTTCTTCCTTCTGCCTTTGTTCCTGCTCCACTCGTTCCTGCGCGTCGCGTTCGCGCTGGGCCGCTTCGGTTTCCTTCTGTTCGTCGTAGGCGTGGGACACGCAGTTGCGGCCCCGCTGCTTGGCGCGATACAGGGCTTTGTCGGCCTGCGAGATCAGTTCCGAGGTCGGGTGCTGCGGGGTTTCGCGCGTCGCGATGCCTACGCTGGCCGTGACGTTCCGCAGGGGCCAGACCGTGGTTTCGATGGCGACCCGGAAACGTTCTGCGGCGTCCCGCGCTCCGCGCGAATCGGTTTCGGGCAGGATCACGACGAACTCCTCGCCGCCGTAACGGGCCACGAAATCCGAGCCGCGCGCCGTGGCCTGCAATACGCTCGCCACGGTTTTCAATACCTGATCGCCGGCGGGGTGGCCGTGCGTGTCGTTGAACTGCTTGAACTTGTCCACGTCCAGCAGGACGACCGAAAGCGGGGCGTGATAGCGCGTGCTGCGCTCGGCCTCGGCGGCGAACTGCTCCTGAAAAGCGCGGTGGTTTTTCAGGCCCGTCAGTCCATCTGTCGTGGCCTGCGCCTGCAATAGGATGTTGGCCTGATGCAGCTTGCTGTTGGCCGTGGCGAGTTCCACGCGCTGCACTTCCAGTTCCACATACGCGTCGTTGACGTGCGCGATCTGCGCCTCGATCTGCTCCTGAAACCAGATGCGGTCGGTGATGTCCTGGGCCGTGCCGAGTATCTGCGTCACCTTGCCCTGCGCGTCGCGGGCGAAAACGGTGTCACGGCTGCACAGCCAGCGCCACGCGCCGGTCGCGTGTTTCATGCGATACTCGATCTCGACGTTTGCGCCCTCGGCGCAGTCGGTCATGCGGGCATGGTGTTCCGCCACATTAGGCGCGTCTTCGGGGTGGAGGAGGACGGACATGAAATCGCCGCCCATCTGCCGCACCTGCTCCACGCTGTAACCTAAAATCTCGGTGATTTCGCGGTTAGCGTAGACGTTGCGGCCTGCGACGATGTCATACAGATACAAAATATTGGGCGAGGCTTCCGCGATGCGCTCGATGAACTGCTGACTGGCGCGCAGGGCCGCATCCAGTTCCTTGCGCTCGGTAATGTCTGTGTGCCAGCCCGCCATGCGGGTCGCATGTCCCGCGGCGTCGCGCAGTACGCTGCCCGTGGCATGTATCCAGCGATACGACCCGTCCTTGTGCCTGAGACGGAGTTCCAAATCGTAGGCGGGCGCGCGGTCTTCGAGGTAATCTTTGAGGCAGCGGAACACATCGGCGTGGTCGTCGGGGTGCAGATGTTCCGCCCAGGCGTCTACATGGTTCGGAAACTCGGCCTCTTCATAACCGAGCATTTGTTTCCACCGGGCGGAAAAGTACACGCAGCCGGTTTTCAGATTCCAGTCCCACAGGCCGTCAAGCGAACCCTGCATGGCGAGCGTATAGCGGTCTTCGATCTCCTGGAGGCGGCTTTCGGCCTCTGCGCGCCGCGCGTTCGCCTCTGCCAGACGCGCAGACTGAAGAAGCCGTCCATCCTGTACGCCGCGCATTCGCGCCTGATTGCCGGGGAAGGCGGCGGGCGGCAGCGAAGCGTCCTGACAAGCAGCGTCCGGCTGTGGAATGACATGGGAACCGGGACGCCGATGCGGGCGGGGCAGGGCCATGCCGCGCAGGGCGGGGCGGGGGGCGTGGATTTTGGACACGGGAAACGCAGCGGAGTTTTTCGGCATCGTGAAACGCATTGTCGCCTGGTTGGTCATGAAAGCTCTTCGCCCTTTTTGAAATTGCCTGTCACACTCTTATCGCACTCTATATCGCACTCTAAAGAAACATCGGAGCGCAAAACACGCGCATCGCTGCCGCTTGAGTACGAAGTATGCGAAGCGACGCCGGTACAGGGCTGTCGTTCGCGCCAAACGAGAGATTATGGCAAAGAGATTATGGCAAAAGGAATAGATTTCTTTAAGGCAAAATCATGCGGGGGCTTCCCAAAGCCCCCGCGCCCCGCTTGTTTATTCATTGTGAAAACGAGCAGGCAGGCGAAGCGCAGTCGTCAATGCGACGGTTTGCTATGTGATGTGACGAGAAAAGACGCGGCGATGTCCGGCTGCGGTTATATCACAGCCGGACAGCGCCGCGCAGCAGCGCCGAATTGGCGGCGCAGCAGCGCCGAATTGGCGGCGCTACACGTCGCTGGTGTCGCGGTCGGCGCTTTTGGAAAGCAGGTACGCGTCGCCAATGTACTTCATCGCTACGCGCCCGACTCTGGGAGCGACGCGCTCCACAATCGGCTTGACCACGACGCCCTCGCGAATATGGCCGCCCGCAAGCGTGGTATCGCCTTCCGACAGCGCCTTGACCGTGCCGAGCATATACGCCCCCCGGTACAGGATCGGAACCGTCTCGACGCCATGTTCCCGGCACACAGAAAGGAAAGCATCCACGTCCAGGTATTTGCCGTCTGCGAGCAGGTCGAAGGCGCGGAAGCCCAACAAGCCCTTGCAGCCATAGTGCAGATCCTGGATTTTCGAGCCGTACACCTCGCCGTACAAGATCGCCTGCCGATGCTGCGCGCCCATCGCCTGAAGCAGCGATTGGACACCCGGCAGGGACAGCGGGAACCAGTACGTACTATGCGCCCACTGTTCGGGCGCGTCGGGCATCTGCCGGCGCACGTTCATCGAGCCGGCCATCCATTCGCCTTCCACAAGGCCCACTCTGGCGCTTGAGTTATGAACCAGCAGACCATTGGCAAAAAAGTTGTGCGTTTCGGTTTCGATGTCCCACTTGGCAGACGCATGCGTCGCCCCTTCCTCTACGGCGTCAACAATCAAAGGGACAAGCAACGGCTTGTATACTGCTGTCAATGTTGGCAGCCATCCTGAGTGTCCCCGGTATCGTTCCGGCAATTTATACTGCATAATCGGCGGTATGTAGGGCGCAATCAGCAAAAACATCCTTTCGGCTTGGTCAGCGTTCAGTCGAATCCTGCCATGTGTCTGTTCGGACACGTAGGACTTGGCGATGATGCCAAGTCGTTTGAATGCGCTTAGAAGTACCTCGTGATCTTGTTGATCAAATGCGCAGGTGGCAAATAACGCGCGGTCTTCTTGATCTTCGTGGCGCGAAAGCGACCCGTCATCCATATACCAGAACGCCAGCGCAATCGGGCCGAGTTTGTCGGCGACCCACTCCGGCACACGCTTCTTGCCATCCTCGCCGATGAAATCGCCGAACGCATGTTTTAGCGTGAATGAACATTGTGTGGCCGCGCAGATCATCGCGCTTCCATAGCCGCTTGTTGCAAAGCGACGTTTTGTGTTGCCGACTTCACCCAGTCCCTGCATCGTCCAATCAATATATTCTGCGTGTTCGATCTTGTGGCGCCACTGCACTGCTGCGGTTCGTTCTGTTTGATGAAGGTAGGCGTCTCCTAGCAATTTTCCAAGCAGTATCTGTTCCTGAACAGGCGTTATGCCCATTTCGCTTCGCAACATCAGCACCGGACTGCCGGGTTGTAATTGATCTGCCGCGACATACTGGCATGTTTGCGGATTCCAAAAACGGTGATTGGGGGTACATTGAACGGCAAAGTAGTGACTCCCACGGCCAACTCCTCTGCGCTTACCTGTAACTCTCAGCCACTTTTCAGCGCGCCCGTTGTTGTAAACGTGCTTGACCAGTGCTGGCGTCACCTTTCCGGAGGCGTCCATCCCCAAAACAGCGTCGCCAGGCGCGATGTGCATGATACGCTTCGTGGAGCCATCTGCCATTGTCACCGGTGTGTTATAGGATAGACACCCGTGGATCTTCTCGGAAATGCACACCTCTTCGCCCTCGGTCAGCGCGTCGGGGAAGTTACGCAGGTTTTCGATGTCCGTGTATTCCACGAACAGCGGGTGCGGCGGCGCGGCGTCGCCCGCCGTGGCGCGCAGCGGCGGAATGTACTTGGCGATGCCATAATGCGCTTTGACATCCTGCCCCTCCGTCCAGGCCGGGTCTTCCACGTCAATGAGGACGCCGAACGACGGCTCGCCGCGCAGACGGGCGCAGCGCACACGGCCCATCGGTGGAGCGGGCGCGTCCGGGCCGGTGCGGATGGACAGATATTTGCTGATGCCCCAGCGATCCGCGTGTTCCAGCGGGATCAGCGAGTCGATGGGAATGTACGTGACCAGACTGCCCGCCTGATATTTGCCGAGGGGAACCACGCACTGCCAGCCCTTGATCTGGCACAGTTCCAGCGCGTCCGCGTTAGGGTGAGCCGTCACCTGATCTATTTTGCAAACTTCCACGATGATTTCGGCCATGACTGATTTCCTCCCTCCGGTGTTTCATTCCGGTTCCTTGCTCTATCTACGGTTTCTGCGGCGGCAAATATCTGCGGCGGCAAAAGGAGCGGCAAAACAGCATCGTTTCTTTGCTCTGAAACGACGCCGTTTTTGCCGCTCAACGTCTTGCAGCAGTACACGATTATGGGCGCGGCAGGACTCGAACCTGCATGCACAAAGGCGGGAGCTTTACAGGCTCTTACCCACTCCAGCAGGCAGCGCGCCCGAACAAACACGCCGTAACTTTAGATCACGGCGCGGCACAAACAAGGGACCAGGGGGAATCGAACTCCCGCCGCCTCGGCCACAACAAGGCGTACTTCCATTATACAATAGCCCCGCACGGCAAACGCCGCTTACAGCCGCTCGGCCATAACAGCGCGTACACCCTGATGACAAACGCGCCGGCGCAATAGTTGCACCGGCGCGAAGCAAATCTATGGTGTTGTGCAAACGTAACTGTTCAGGCATGGAAACCGGGCCGTGAACGACCGTCTGTGAGCCTTCGCCGACTGTCCCGCGGATGGGACACTTCCGGCAAACAACGTATTTCCGTCCGCAGGACGGTCGGCGCAGCCTCCCAGACCCGTACTTTAGTGCGGGGCCACGGCGGCGTGAACAGGATCATGCGCGTGGTCGTGGGCGGGGTTCATCTGACAATACAGGTGCGCCAGATCGCATTCGCCGCCGCACTCGGTCTCAATCGTGGAGTGCCGCACGTCATAGCGCTCGGCGAGCAGGATTTTTACGTCCTGCACCACACGCTGGGCGCGGGGCATGTCGTCCTCATCCACGCGCAAATGACAGGACAGGGCGTTCATGCCGTCGCCGATGGTCCAGACATGCAGATCGTGAACGTGCGTGACGCCCTCGACCGACTGCATCGCCTGCGCCATTTCGCGCGCGTCCAGGCCGCGCGGCGTGCCTTCCAGCAGGACGTTGACGGTTTCGCGCACGATGCCCCACGACGAGTACACGATGAACGCGCCGATAAGCAGGGACACGAGCGGGTCGGCGTAACTCCAGTGCGTAAAGTAGATCACGGCTCCCGCCGCGATGACGCCCAGAGAACTGAGCGCGTCGCCCGCCATGTGAATGAACGCGCTGCGCATGTTGACGTTGTTCTTCGCCTCGCCCCTTAGCCCCAGCGCAATCGTCGTGTTCATCACGAAGGCCACGCCCGCCACGGCTATCATCGGCAGGCTGCTGACCGCGTGGGGGTGCAGAAACAACTGCCACGCCTCGGTAAAGATGAACGCCGCGATCACGATCAGCGACAGGGCATTGAACAGGGCCGTCAGAATGCCGACGCGATGAAAGCCATACGTTTTGCTGGGCGTGGCCGGCTTGCCCGCGATCCACAGGGCGTACCACGACAGGCCGAGCGCAAGCGCGTCCGTAAAGTTGTGGCCCGCGTCGGACAGCAGCGCCAGGCTGCCCGCCCGCACCCCGGCAAAGGTTTCCAGCACGACAAAGCCCAGCGTCAGGCCGAGCGACAGCTTCAATTTGATCTGACTCATGCCTGCCGCGCTGTGATGCGTACAGCCCCCATGTCCATGCGAATGCGCCATGCCGCGAATTCCCTTTCTTCTTCTGGCGATCCAACAAATCATCTATCGTTTTCGATACGTTTTCGATACGTTTGCGCCGCGCTTATTGTGCCTGCTGCGCCGCCTGCGCCCGTGCCTGATTATACCGCATACCCGCGTTTCGCGGCCTTGCGCGGGCAGTTATTCGAAAATGTCGGAAATTTAGATGCGTTGAGTCTGCAAATCACTCAGTTTCACACGCAAAAATATATTTCTTTGAACATTATAGGGTAAACTGGAGTCGGAAGTTATTAAGGGAAGATTAACGTCTTCCGCATGGCAATGTCGCCGCGCAAAAACCGCTTCGTTCGTATTCCGCCTTCGCGATAGGAATGAGCGCAGTTTTGGCGCGGTTTGTTGTTTTTGCCATGTAACCGTTCTTATGGTCCACTTTTTCAAAGGAGGTTTCGTTGAACCGAACCACAAACAACCCGCGTCCGCATTCCGGCTTCACGCTGATTGAACTGCTGGTGGTCATCGCCATCATCGCCATTCTCGCCGCCATTCTGTTCCCCGTCTTCGCCCAGGCCCGTGACAAAGCGCGTGGTATCGCCTGCATCTCCAACGAGAAGCAGATCGGCACGGCCATCATCATGTACTCGTCCGACTATGATGAGAACTTTCCCAACTATGCCGGGTTTCAGGCGCGCGTAACAAACCCGCTTGACCCGAACGACAATCCCAATGGCGGCTCAACCGGCATAGGGCGCTGGCCTCTCTGGCAGCTCGGCATCTACCCGTACACTAAAAGCTGGGATATATACAACTGCCCCAACGACCCCTACAAGAAAGTAACGGCGGCAGACCGGTACTACTATCTCAGCTACGGCTATAATTATGGTTATCTGAGTACATTCACCAGCACTTCTGTCGGTCAGCAATGGCTGGGCGTTTCGCAGGCCGCTATCCTGCGGCCCGCACAGATCATCGCTGTCGCGGACGGCGGCGGCAAAGATCCCGCTAACACCAGCTTCGTTGCGGGAAGTACCATTGAGCCGCCGGACGCTTATCCCAGCACCCAGACGTTCTACGGGCCATCAAGCGTGGGCTGGGGAACCGACAACGGCAGCTACTGCGCCGGCAAGGCAGGGCTGACGGGCTGCGTAGCCATTCGGCACCAGAGCGGCGCTAACTACGCGTTCTGTGATGGACACGCCAAATTCCTGACGCGCGACGCCGCCGCCGCAGGCACCAATTACACGCCAACAAAGTCTGATGCCGCTGTGTGCGTCCTGGACTACGGCCAGTATCTGTGGGATCCGCGCTTCGAGACAGGCAAAGAATATCATGGCCCCGGCACAACAAACAGCTGTCCCTGAACCGACTCAAATCTCTTGAAAGGATATATATGAAGCAGTTTGTTCGCTTGTACGCCCTTGCCATGATTGGTGTGGCTGTAGTCTCGCTCTGTGGATGCGGACAGCAGGAAAGCAATACGATTAACAAAGGTGACGGCCCGCCCGCTATGGGTAAGACCGCGTCCCCCACACCAACGGCAACTCCTGGCGCTCCCGCATCTAAGCCTAAGATGCTTGGCGCACCACCGCCCTAACCATGTGCAGCCATTCTGAAAGGGTATACCTCTTACAAAGGTGCTGTACACTTGACAAAACAGCCCAGGTGTCTGCTTTCAACGAAGCAGGCGCTTGGGCTTTTTAACATCTTCTGGTCAGTTGCTGATGCAGCCAGAAGGCATGTGTGCGGTTGTTCACAGTGCCATAGCCGACTATCTGCGCGGCGTTGTTGACGCCCCGCGCTGTGTTCAGCATCCATTTCATTTTTATCTACCCCTACATGAAGAACACGCAGGTCTGGGCGTGTCCCAGCGACACTGCCAGCACACAGGAGCGGCTGAGTTATCAGCAGAACATCACTAATCCGACGACGGCAAACGACATTCAGTTCAATCTCGCCGTGAAAAACGATTTCGGCTATAACGGGCAGTACCTGTGTCCGATTTTGGTGACCAAAACCAAGTCGTATGCGCCCACGCCTCAGACCCTGGCATCCATCACGCGGCCTGCCAACATGATTCTGGGAGTTGACAGCGATTGGGACCGCGTAAACGGCACACCCAAAGGCGGCGGCAACAACAACGTGGACCCGCCCTGCAAACTCTACGCCGACGGCACGACCAGTTTTCCCTATGCCATCGGCATGAACGGCGTGACGAACTATTACTATTTCGGCGGGTGGACTCCCAGCCAGCCCAATGCCTGGAACGTGTTCGGCGGCGTGTGGTCGTATCACAATGAGTTCGTCACGACCGCCTTTGTGGACGGACATGTCAAAGCGTACAAGATAACGCAGCTGACGGCAGGCTGTACGGTCAAGGACGGCTGGGGCGGCGCGATCTACGACGCGAGCGCTTATCTGTGGGGCGGCAGTCGCTGACAGCGTTCGACGTCCTGATGGAGAAACCCTGTGAAAAAAGTTCCCATGCCGGCGGCCATTGGCCTGGTCGTCGCAGCCCTGGTCGTGCTGATCTTTTCCCTGTCGCGCGCCTTTCAGTCGAGCAGCCACGAGTCGGGAGACCCGACCGCCATTCTGAAAGACATTCAGCAGCAGACCCCTGCGAACGCGCCCGCGCTGCCTCCCGGCATCAACCCCACAGAGGGGGCTGTCGGGCGGGGAGGCGGCAGCAAAAAACACTGATGCAAAACTGACGTAGAACTGATGCAAACATGGGCAAGATATAATTACGCGGTTTGAACGCGCCTGTCCCAATTCACGCTTGTCGGCCTCTTTCCTGTGCCGGCAGGCGTGAATTGCCCTGTCGCCAACCCTGTCGGGCGGCGCGAGCGGCGTACCGGTTGACGCCTGCAACAGCCCTATGTTATAATGCTAAAGGTATGTGAAGGTTTGGCGCGTATGGGCGCGCGGCAGAAGGGAATACGGCAGGTGGCGGCAATCATTATGGAAGACAACGACGCGCTTAAAAATAAAATCACGGCCCTCGAAAAAGAACTGGCCGAGATCAAGCAGAAGAACGAAAGCCTGGAACGCGCGAAAGGCGGCGCGGGGGCTGAGTCCACCGAGCTTCCCGGAGCCATCAGCGAATTTGAAGAGACGCTGCGCCGACTGGTGCAGCGCACGGCCATGATCGTGCAGGCGGAAAAATGCGTGATCATGGTGCGCGACCGGGAGGCCGATGAACTTGTCGCCCGCGCCCCCGCCTTCGGCATGACCGATCTGGAAGTGAAAAGCTACCGCGTCGAGGCCGACCGGGGCGTATCCGGCGAGGTCTTCACCTCCGGCAAAGCCTCCATCCTTCATCACGCCGCTGAAGACGAACGCGCCCTTGTAGAACATCTGCCCGGCCTGCGTATCCGCAACGGCGTGAGCGTCCCCCTGGTTGTGGAAAAGCGCGACGACGAAAACCGTCTCGTCGAGCAGCGGCGCATCGGCGTCCTGCACTGCTTTAACAAGCGGTATGGCGCGGAGTTCATTGACGAGGATGTCCGCCTGCTGGAACGCTTATCGCGCAACGCCGCCGCCGTGATCGCCAATGCCCAGATGTATCAGGAAGCCGTCGAGGAAAAGCAGAAGCTGGTTCACACCCTGGAAAGCCTGACGGCGGGCCTGATACTCATCAATCAGCATGGCCGCATCAGTCAGATGAACGCGCAGGCGCGGCAGATGTTCGATGTCGGCCCCGATCAGGACCCGCTGCACAAGCCGTTCGTGGACGTTATCAAGCATGAGCAATGCCTCGCCATCCTGAACAAGAAGATCGAAGAGAGCATTCATCCCAAGCCCGTTGTCGAAGACGAGGACATGGAGGCGCGCAAGCCCGACGAGATCACGATTTCGGACGAGGATGGCAACAACTTCGTGTATCAGGTTCACGGGGCCAGCGTGCGCGACGACGACAATCAGCCGTTCGGCATTGTGGTCATCTTCAACGACATCACCGACCTGCGGGCCGTGGAGCGCATGAAGACCGAATTCGTGTCCATCGTGTCGCACGAACTGCGTACACCGCTTACGCCGATGAAGGGCTTTGTCCGCACCCTGCTCGACGATGAAAACGAGGAGTGGTACGCCCGCGAGGATCGGCGCGAGTTTTACGGCATCATTGACGAGAACGTAGACCGGCTTGCCCGCCTGATCAACGACCTGCTCAACGTGTCGCGCATCGAAAAAGGCGCGGGCCTCGAATTCAACTGGGCCGAGGTGGATCTGCAAAAATCCGTCGAGGACGCCGTGGCGATGCAGAAGGGCCGCACCGACAAGCATAAACTCATCGTGGATTTCCAGCCCGAACACATTCTGGCCGAGACCGACCCCGACCTGTTTCAGAACATCCTGCACAACCTGCTCTCCAACGCCATCAAATACGCCCCGGACGGCGGCGAGGTGCGCGTCATCGGGCGGCTGGAACCGGGCGTGGACGGCGAGCCGGAAACGGTCGTGCTGGGCGTCAAGGACGAGGGGCTTGGCCTGTCCGAGTCCGAGTTGAAGAAGGTCGGCACGCTGTTTCAGCGCGCCAAGAGCAGCCGGGGCAAGCAGGGAACGGGCATCGGCCTGTACCTCGTGACGAACATCGTCAAGGGCCATCACGGTCAGCTCAAGCCGGAAAGCGACGGACATGGCAAAGGCTCGACCTTCTGGTTCCGCTTTCCCCGCAAGCAGCCCGAACCCGAAGTGAAAGAAGCCAAAGGCTGATTATCAGCCATGCTGCTCCGGGGCTTGGGAACAAGCGGGCGCGGGCGCAAGTCAATATCAGGGTGACAGGGTAGATCGGCTGGAACGGAAGCGGCATGGAAATTGACATTGTGCGCGTCCAGGTGGCGCGGGAACCGGACGCACACGATATACCCCTCCCCGCCTACGCGACGCCTGGCGCGGCAGGAATGGACTTGTACGCGGCCCTGCCGCCCGAACAGCCCCTGACGTTGCCTGTGGGCGAACGCGTCTTGATCTCGACCGGACTGCGCCTGATAATCCCGCCCGGATACGAGGGGCAGATACGGGCGCGCAGCGGGTGGGCGGCGCGGCATGGCATCGGTATTTTGAACGCGCCGGGAACAATCGACAGTGATTTTCGCGGCGTTGTTCACATTCTGCTGATAAACTGGGGGCAATCGCCCGTCCTTATAGAGCGCGGCGACCGCATCGCGCAGCTAGTGATCGCGCCCGTTGTCCGCGCCCACATCGTTGCTGTGGAAGATTATGACATGACGCCACGCGGCGAGGGCGGGTTTGGCAGCACGGGATTGAGCCGTCCGACTTTCAAAGAAACGGGTAACGTGACATGAAATGTTCACATTGCGAAAGTGAGTTGGCCGGGGACGCGCGTTTCTGCTCGCAGTGCGGGCAGGCGATGTCGGGGCCGAACAATAGCGTCAGTCAGAGCGGCGAACGCCTGCTCGGGTCACACTCGGAACAGCCGCAGGGCGTTCGGGCGCGTGTCTATGCCGGTGTCGCATCCGGCGGACACGATCACGCCGGGGGGGCAGGGGAGGCCGCGCAGGACGACAGGACCGACGAACCCGATGTGGTGAGCGGCAAGGTGATGACATCCCCGTTTCCTGCTCTGCCGCAGACCGCCTCGGCCCTGGGCCTGCCCGACATTGGCCTGAATGGGGCGGCTGTTCACGCCCTGCTGGCGCAGGCGAATCTGTGCCGGATGCGCCGACAGTGGGAAGAGGCCGTAGACTGCTGCGTCGCCGTGCTGCGCGCCCAGCCCGCCAATCAATCGGCCCACGTCCTATTAGGTGACATCTATCGGGATCAGGGACGCGCCGAAGACGCGATACAGTGGTACGGCATGGCCGTGGAACTGCGCCCTAACCCAACCGATCATGCCAAGCTGGATCAGGTGAAGAGGGAGCAGGAGCGGGCCGCGCGGCAAGCGTCCCTGCGCGGCAGGCGCGGCTACGACAACGCGCCGCCCGCATCTCTCGACGCGGGAACCGACCCAAACCGGGGGACGACCAATCTGATGGGCGTATCGCCGCGCCGCTGGCTGCGCGGCATCACCACGGTATCGCTGGCATTTCTCGTGTTTGTCTTGATCGGCTTGATCTGGACGCGCATGGGCGGCGGCGTCAGAACAAACACGGTCAAGAGCGCGCAGCCGCCGACTGTGGCACAGCGAACCGGCGGAACCGGACTGCCGCCGCACCGCCCGGATCAGACGCTGCCGGCCCATCTGCTCGCGCAGGCCGCGAATGGAGATCGGTCTGTTCTGGTCGGCGGAGGAGGACTGCCCCCCGATCATTCGCTGCACTCTCCCACGGTCGCCGCCGCGCCACGAACCAACGCTTTTCCCGGCGCGGCCCTGCCCGGCAGTGCGGTTCCTTCCCGCGCCCCGCTGGGCATGACCGCAACGCCGAACCTGCCCACGCAGCCCGTGCAGAACCTGCGCCCGCTGCCCCCGCCGCCCGCCCCGCAGCCGACAAGCGCAATCGGGGCCGTGGCTCCCCCGTCCAACCGCCTCACAGACGGTCTGGAACTGACGCAGACCCTGGGAGACGGCGGCGTGTCCGCTACTGTCCTGCTCACCGGGCCATCCTCCCTCGTGCTGGATGGCAGCCCGCGCGCTCAGGAAGCTCTGGTACGCAATGTATACCGGGCGGCGCGTACCGCCTTTGCGGGCAATACCATGCTGACGCGGGTGCGGGTGCTGATACAAACGCAGGTGCAGGGAACCGGGCTTGCTTCTATCGTGGAAGCCGAGGCCGACCGCGACACCGCCACAAGCGCCAACCCGACCCGCGACGATGCCGCAAGCCTGCGCGGACGCCTGCTGTCCTATCGCTGGTCAGGCGCGAATGTCGCCCCCGCCCAGGAAGCGGCTTCGGAACCCAGAGCGCTTGGGCAGTAGTGGAAGTGGAATGCAGAATACAGTAATTCCTAAGGTGGTACTGTATTCCGCCTTCCACCATGCCTGAAAACACAACGCCACAAATTTTTTGATCAGGCGCTTAACAGAAGTTTCTCGTGTGGAGGCGATTGCCTGCGTCAGCGGCGTGACCAGTGCTGCGCGTCCACCTTGCAGCGCGCCAGTTCGAACGTGGTGCTGTAGGCAATAAAGTCAACGTGTTTGTTGACCGCGTACAGCGCGAATGGGGCGCACACGAACAGGACAAGCGCCTCCTCGTGAACATATTGGTCTATATGCCAGGACGCCTGCACCTGCGCCAGCGGCGAGGTCTGCTCCACCAGCCTCTGGTACAGCGCCTCGAATTCGGGCAGGACGGGGCCGGCCCGGAACTCGCCCGTTTCGCCCACAAACGCCCGGTGCATCTCCAGCGGCGGCGCGTCCACCAACTGCCCGCTCTGCGGATAGATAAGAATGTCCCACGCGCGCGGCTGCCGCTTGGAAGCAAGATCGCGCCGCAGTTCGGTCTTTTCCGCCTTGCCGCGATAAATTTGCACCTGCGTTGCCACCCCCAGAGTGTCTTGTATCTGACCCGCGATTTGCCGGGCGACCGCTTCCAGATCGTCCGGCGCGGCAATCCGCAGCGGGCGGTCGAACGTTCCTCCGGCCTCCTGCCACAACGTTTTGGCCCGATCCGCGTCCTGCGGGTACGGTGCCGTGCGGTGCATCAGCGAAACCGCCGAATACGGCGAGAGACCGGCAAGCGGACTGGCCTGCCCGAACATGGCGCGTTCCACGACTGCGTCACGGTCTATCGCCAGGTTCAGCGCGAGCCGCGCCCGTTTGTCCAGCAAAGGCAGATCAGGGGCATCCCGGTTGAAAATCCCTACGATTACGCGATGCGCGTGTTTGCTGACCAGTCGGGCATGTTCGGATTGCTCCACGCGCGCGGCATCGGCAGGCGCGACTTCTGTAACGATGTCAATCTGCCCTTCCGTCGTGCAGACCAGGTCCAGCGCCTGTTGCGGCGACAGGTCGTTGCGAAACACAACCTCCTGCAAATGCGGGCCTCGGCTGGTATCCCAATAGTTTGGATTGGCGGCAAGGCGCACAATCGGCGTTCGATCCTCGGTTTGCAGCCAGGTACACCCAAACGGCTCCTGCGAGATGATGACCTGCTCTGTATCAATGGTGGAATAGCCCTCGACGAGTTCAAATGGTCCGGTGGCCCACGGCCCCGGCGCGTCAATGGCTCACCAATGTCCCTCGCCGCTGCCGTTGCGCTTGTAGCCGAACCCGACTTCGTTCCAGAAGCGCGTACTCATCAAGTGCATGGCGCGAAACTTGCCCAGTGACATTCCATCCGCCTGCGGAAAATGGAAGCGTACTTTGCGGTCGTCTATGATTTCGCAGCGCGTTCCGGGCAGATGATTAAACTGCGAACCCGGCGGGTGCGGCGACTGCCAGCGCATCATCTCCGTAAAACTCCGCTTCACGGTCGCGCTTGTCAAGGCTTCGCCGTCCGGGAAGATTTCGCCCTCGCGCCCGGTGACTTCCAGCGTCTTGTCGTCTATCCAGTGGTACAAGCTCATTGCGGCGGGAATGACTTTGCCCTCCGGTGAAACCCGGATCAGTTCCTCGACGGTGTTGTAAGTGATATACAGCCAGTTCAGCGGACTGAAATCCGCTACCTTGACAGTCCCCGTCGGGGTTGGCTTGATCTCCACGCCAGGAATCGCGCCGGCCATTTTCTTCAGCAAACTCATGATTACTCTCCTTGACTGCCATCTGAACTGCAAACGGCGCAACACGGAAATGAGCGCGGCGCACTCCATTTTACGCCGCGCTCATTCCACTCTTTATGCGCTTTCCGCTTGTTCCTGCGTCGTCTTATGAAGCGGCAGCCTGCTGGTTCACCATCCCCTCGGCGAGTTGGGTCAGCTTTTCGTCGGTCTGCTTTTCTTCTTCGAGCGTTTGCTCCAGCAGTTTGGCGTGGTCTTTATGTCCCAGCGACATAGCCCAGGTGCGAGCGGTTCCGTAGGAGGAGATTTCGTAATGCTCGACATGCTGCGCGGCGGCGATCAGGCCCGCGTCCAATAGCGCGCCGGGCGCTTTCATCTTGATAAGCATCTGGCCTTCGCCGATCAGGGCGTTCATCCCTTTGCTTATCATGCCGTTGGGGTTCTCGCCCAGCGACTTGAAAATCTGTTCCAGACGTTGCGCCTGCACTTTGGATTGTTCGAGGTGCATCTGGAAGCCCTGCTGCAGCTGCGCGTTCGTGGCCGAGGCCATCATCACGGGCAGCGCCTGCACGATCTGGTTTTCCGCGTTGTAAAGTTCGCGCAAAACCTGCAGGTAGAGGGAAGGCAAGCCGTGCATAGTGTCTGTCTTGGCCTGTGAAGGATTTTGCGGCTGCGCCGATAGTGTCTGACTGGTCATGTTTTTGCTCCGTAATGTGTATGTGAAATGCTTCTAAGCCTGTGGCTTAACGCTTCTAAGCCTGTGGTTTGAGGATAACTTTCGTCCAGCCCGCATCGCGGTTGTCAAAGTGCTGGTAGGCGCGGGGCGCTTCCGAGAGCGGAAGCTCGTGCGACACGATGAACGACGGCTTTGCTTTGCCCGCCGCAATCAATCGCATTAGATAGCGGTTGTATTTTTTGACGTTGGCCTGCCCGCTGCCCATCGTCAGGGCTTTCTGGAAGAACAGGCCCATATCGAACTTGATCCGGCCCTTCTGGGTCAGCGGATCGGGGCTGTTCACGTCCGACGGCTCATAGACCCCGATGACGCCTAGCCCGCCGCCGCTCTTGACCGAGCGCACCAGATTGTTCAGCGTCAGTTCGGCATGCTCATTCTCAAAGTGATGGTGTCCCGGATCATGGCACTGCCAGCCCACGCATTCGCAGCCCCTGTCCGCGCCCTGCCCGCCTGTCAGCGCATTGACGACCTCGTAGGGTACGACTTTGGAAAAGTCAATCGGAACCGCGCCGATGCTTTCGGCCAGTTTCAGGCGGTCGGGATGCTCGTCCACGACGAACACCTGCGCCGCGCCCATCAGCGTCGCCGAATACGCCGCCATCAGGCCCACCGGCCCCGCGCCGTAGATCACGATGCTCTCCCCCGGCTGTAAGCCGGACATAACCACGGCATGGTGACCTGTCGGCCAGATGTCGGCCAGCATCACATAATCGCGCTCTTTCTCTTGGGCGTCCGGCGGCAAAATCAGGCAGTTGAAGTCGCCGAACGGTACTTGCAGGTACTCGGCCTGCCCGCCCTGCCACGGCCCGGCATCGGCATAGCCGTAGGACGCGCCGCCGCCTGCCGGGTTATTGGTCAGGCACAGGTTGGGATAGCCCGTATCGCACGCCTGGCAAAAGCCGCAGCCGACGTTGAACGGCAAACACACCCGGTCGCCGACCTTGACGCTCTCGACTGCCTTGCCGACTTCGACGACTTCGCCCAGATTCTCGTGGCCGATAATGCGGCCTTTTTCCAGACTGGTGCGGCCTTCATACATGTGCAGATCAGAGCCGCAAATGTTGGTGGAGGTAATCTTCACCAGTACATCGGTGGGCTTGACGATCTTGGCGTCCGCAACGTTTTGTACGCTGACATCGCAAGGCCCATTGTAAACTAACGCCCTCATGGTTTCTCCTTTGAAGTCTCTACATAAGTCTCTAAAACAGCAGGGCAACTCGCGGCATTACTCAATGAGCATTCTGTGATTACCGCGCGTTTGCTGTGCCATTTTTCTGCTGGCTCTTTACTGTGTTGTAAAGGCGGATTTCAGGCCGTCGGCGGCGAACTGCTCGGCGTCTTTGGCTTTGTCCACGACCGCGCCCATGCCGAAAAATTCATGCGTGACGCCCTCGTAGTTGCGGTATCGCACCGTCACGCCGGCTTTTTGCAGCTTATCGGCCCACGCTTTGCCCTCGTCGCGCAAAGGATCAATCTGGTCGGTGATCACGGTCGCAGGCGGCAGTCCCGCCAGTTTGGCTGCGCTGATATTGTCCAGATCGAGCAGTTCGTTCTTGGCGTCGGCGGGCGTCTTCAGGGTGTACTTGAAGAACCATTGCAGTATGGCTTTGTTGAGCGGTTTGGCGTCGGCGTTTTCCTCTACGGAAGGCCAGTTCAGATTTCCCGACGCGACCGGGTAGATCGCCGCCTGATACACAGGCATCATGCCGCCGCGCTCTTTCGCCATCAGGCACACCGCCGAGGCCATGTTGCCGCCCGCAGACTCGCCCGCCACGGCGACACGCCTGGGGTCGCCGTTCATCGTGGCGGCGTTTTGCATCACGTACTGCAAGGCCGCGTAGCAGTCCTCATGTGCAGCGGGAAACTTCGCTTCGGGCGCTTTGCGATACTCAACGGACACAATCACGGCCTGCGTCAGATTGCACAGGGCGCGGGCTGAACTGTCGTAGGTATCAATCGTGGCGATCACCCATCCGCCGCCGTGAATGTACACGACAACAGGAAAAGGGCCGTCGCCCATAGGAGTGTAGACGCGCACCGGGATCGCGCCCGCCGGCCCGGAAACGGTCGTGTTTTGTACCTTGCTTACGGGTTCGGGATCGGCGCTTTTGCCCTGCTTGCGCAGCAGGGCTTTGACGGCATCGGCGGCGGATGGCTGCCTGCGCGCTTCCTGGGGAGTACATTTCTCAATCGGCTTGGGATGCAGCGCAGTCAGTTGATCCAGGACGGCCTGCATCTGCGGATCGGCTTTAGGAGGGGCGGCAGGCGCGGCAAGCGCAATGGACAGAGTTCCAAGTGTGAGCGCCAGGAATCCGAAACGAGCGATTTTCATGCGCAATCTCTCCTTGCACGTTCGACGTATGTTCAATGCTTCCTACAAGGACGCATGACTTGTAAAGGACGGTTTCCCTATTCTCCCTGTTCTCCGCTGCTGGACTGAATTTATTCCACTACTTTAAGCCTAGTGGAAACCCCTCGTTTGGACGATGCTGCCCATCGCTCTATTGCGTGATGCTCAGGAAGTTCGGCAGCCATGTTGTTGTTCAGCGTCATGCAGGCTGCTAAAGAAGGAGCTTTCATGTCAGATGAAACCCTGTCTTCCATTCGCTATTCCGATGATGTCGAGGTCAAGCAGCCCGACGAGGAACGGCTGATTGAAGAGACCATTGCTGCCTTTGACCGGGTACGCGCTTGTGTTCGAGAAGCACCGTCATGCCGTCCGCGACGCGCACGCCAAAAGTCACGGCGTCCTTAAAGGAGAACTGCGTGTCTTGGACGGACTGCCCGCCCCGCTGGCGCAGGGGCTATTTGCGCGCCGGCTGCGTATCCCGTGATCGCGCGGTTTTCCACTGCGCCCGGTGACATTCTGCCGGACGGCGTTTCGGCTTTCCGGGGTCTGGCGGTCAAGGTGATCGGCGTGGAGGGGCGCAAGGTGCTGGAGCAGGAAGCGGACGCGCTCACGCAGGACTTTTTGCGCGTCAACCATCCCGTAATCCCGACCGGCGACGTCGGCGCTTACCTCAAGGAGCAGCTCAAGAACGAGAAACTCGCCAGCCTGCCCCAGGAAGCGCAAAAGGTGGGTTCCACGCTCATGCGGGCCGTTAACGCGGTCACGGAGAAGGTCGGCCTCGAACTCAACCCTGGCGATCTGGGCATCACCAAGCCACAGACGCATATTCTGGGCGAAACGTTTTTCAGCATGGCGGCGCATCGTTACGGCGACTACATTGCCAAAATAGACGCTGTCCCCGTGTCCGCGTTCCTGCTGCCTCTTATCGGTCAGCATGTGGATACGCATGAGGACGGCACGCTGCGCGATCTCGTTGTAGCGTTCTTCCGAGACAACGCCGCGCAGTACAAAATTCAAGTGCAGTTGTGCGCGAACCTGGAACGTATGCCTGTTGAAGATGCTTCGGTACGCTGGCCCGAAGAGGAAAGCCCCTATGTTCCCGTCGCCATCCTCAGTTTTCCCGCGCAGGAAGCGTTCAGCCACGCCCATCGCGCTTATGTGGACGAAGCGTTGTCGTTCGATCCGTGGCATACGCTGCCGGAACACCGCCCGCAGGGTTCCATTCAGCGTTGCGGGTCAAGGCCTACGAGACTTCTACCCGCTTGCGCCACGAGATGAACGCGCAGCCGCGCATAGAACCGCGCCACATTGACGATATACCCGATTAACCCAAGGGCTGCGCCTATTGCAAGATGACCGGTCACAGAAAACGCGTCCGGCGAACTGTGGCTGGTCTTGTTTTTGACGCTGTATAATCAAGCGGGAAAAGTATACGACATTTGTATTCCAATCGCTTGTTTGACCTGTATATTGTGAAATCCGCCGCAAATAAACCGCTTCGGGGCATGGTTCCCTGCCGCGCGTTTCTATGCGCGCGTTCGTCCATGCTATAATTTTACTGAGGACTGGAATTTGCACAGGCGCGACCCTGTGCGTCCGCGATCCCGTGCCGAAAAGCCGAGAACCACTATGCGACCCGCGAACAGTTTACTGCAAACACTCCCTGCGGACTCCGAACCTTTTTTGGAGCATCTATCGAGAAACGTCAAAGACCTGTCGGGCAATCGGCCTGAAAGGATGCGTATCCAAGCGATGAAAGTTCTGGTAGTAGATGATGAGCAGCCCATCGTGGAAGCTGTGGCGTACAATCTGAAGAAGGAAGGCTATCGCGTTCTGACAGCCAGCAACGCGGAACAATGCCTCGAAGTGGCGAAGCGTGACCAGCCCGATCTGGTGATTCTGGACGTGATGCTTCCTTCGGCCAGCGGCTTCGACGTGTGCCGGATGCTGCGCAAGCAGGGCAGCATTCCGATTATCATGCTGACGGCCCGCGCCGATGCGAGCGACCGCGTTGCAGGTCTCGAACTGGGCGCGGACGACTATGTGACCAAGCCGTTCAACATGCGCGAACTAATGGCCCGCGTCAAGGGCGTCCTGCGCCGCACCTCGCCCCAGGAAGACGTGGAGCAGCCCGTACACGCAGGCAATCTTACCATAGACCCCAACCGCTTCGAGGTGCGGATCGGTACGCGGCCTATCACGCTGTCACCTAAAGAATTCGAACTTCTGCGCTTCCTGGCGTCGCATCCCGGCCAGGTGTTTCCCCGCCCCGTCCTGCTGGATCGTGTGTGGGGCGCGGAGGCTTATATCGAGGAGCGCACCGTAGACGTACATATCCGCTGGCTGCGCGAGAAGATCGAAGAGGATCCCTCGCAGCCCAAGCGCCTGCTGACTGTGCGGGGCGTGGGATATAAATTCAGTGGTTGATGCACTTGCGGCCTATATGATTGTGACCCGGGCGGGCAGGAAACACATGTGAACAGCGTACAGGAAACCGACTTATCTATACAGGAAACCGCAGGCGCAAACCTGGCCGTCTACCGCCTGCTGATGGAGCAGTTGGAAACGGGCGTGTTGATCGCGGACGGGCAGCGGCGTATCCTGGAAAGCAACGAGGCCGCCGCCCGTTTATTGGGAGTGCGAGCGGGCAGTCTTGCGGGGAAAACACTGTTGGAGGCCACGCTCTCCTTTGAGATCGGCGGCCTGATCGGGGCCGCGCAGGCGAGCGGCGAACCGCAGCAGCAAGAGATACGGCGCGGCGAGGCGGGCGGGCGTATGCTGCGGGCGCGCGTCGTCCCTCTGCCCGCACACCTTCGTTCTGCATCTATTCAGCCGGCGCAAGTTCAAGAGGATAACCGCAGGGACGGCAGAGCCGAAGCAGACGGGCGCACCCAACCCAACGTTGCTGTTGCCCCACAATTTTTGCTGCTGCTCGATGATGTTACCGAACTGCGCCGTCTGGAAACGGTACGCCGTGATTTCGTCGCCAATGTCTCCCACGAACTCCGCACCCCCCTCGCTTCCATACGGGCGATGGCCGAGACGCTGCAGGACGGCGCACTCAACGACGGCGAGGTGGCAAGCCGTTTTGTCAATATTATCGTGGGCGAGGTGGAGCGCCTGACGCGCATCCTGGAAGACCTGCTTATATTGTCCCGCGCCGAGTCGCAGATGCCCGAACGCGAGCCGTTTGCGCTGACGACGCTTGTGCGCGACGTGACCGAGCGGCTGACCACGCAGGCGGGCAAGGCCGGTCAAACGCTTGTCAGCCTGAGCGCCCCCGCCATCGAGGTATCCGCCAACCGTGACCAGATCGAACAGGTCTTAGTCAACCTGATTGACAACGCCATCAAGTACACGCCGCAGGGTGGAAAGATAACCGTGTCGCTAGAAGTCCACAACGGCGCGGCGACCGTGCATGTGGCCGATACGGGCATCGGCATTATGAGCCAGGACGTGCCGCGCCTGTTCGAGCGATTTTATCGCGTGGACAAGGCGCGTTCGCGTCAATCCGGCGGTACGGGACTGGGCCTGTCCATCGTGAAGCACATTGTAGAAATGCACGGGGGCCGCGTCGAGGTGCAAAGCGAGTACGAGCGGGGCAGCACATTCTCGTTTTCCCTGCCGCTCGAAAATATCGCCTGAGCGCGTATACGTTTGAAGTGGTCGCGCCGCAGGCAGCGATTAAACTGTGCAGCCGGAGACCTGAACGCCAGAAAGCCGGGGCATCGCAGCCAATCAGCCTGCGATGCCCCGGCCTTTGTTCAATCGCGCCCTATGCGCCTTCACTCGTAATCGTCGCCGCCCTCTTCACCCGGCTCCTCGAAATCGCTTTCCTCTTCTTCCTCTTCCGCCGCGCCAACCGTGTCAATGCCTTTGAGTTCATCCATTTCGGAGCCGCCGCCGATGGTGCGGCGTTCGGGCGCGGCGTCCAGCATACCCGACGATGTGGGATGCTTCTGCCGGGCCTCGTCGCTGACAAATTTCACCTCGATGCCTGCCATCCAAAGAGGAATCTTGGGCATGGGCTTGCCGGTCTCGGAACAAACCACTTCCTGTACAATCGTGTCCGCTTTACGCATGATTTTCACTCCTGCTGATCTATATGATGATGTGATAGCCGCAAATGAACGCGAATAAACGCAAATTATCCACAACGCCTGTTTTTGTGTGGCGTTGTGGACGAAGTTCATAAAGGTTAATTTGACATTTCAAACGTACTCGCCTCAAAATGTGCCGCCGCCACCCGTCAGCATGGATGGGGTTGTGGGCAGCCTCTTCTTTCGACTAATTTACAACGCCATCTCTGGCTTCCGCTTCCGGGTTCCTGTCGCTGTCGGGTTGGGTCTGCCGAGGCTGCTGGGCGGGCCGCGCGATGGGCGCGAGCCGAATGGACACCAGGCCGTTAATCAGCATCAGCACACCCGCGCCCAGATAGATCAGGGAGAGACTGCCATTCGCGGCCTGTCCCGGCTCCATCAAAAAATGGTCATGCGTGGCAAAGCCAACGACGCTGACGCCGATCAAGAGAAGTCCGATGATGATAAACATGTTCAGGTAGCGCAGCATAACCGCTCCTCGCCCGCAGGCCGCAAACTATCTTAGATCACTAAAAAGGCCGGCAAGAGGTATTTTGCCCCGATTCTTTATAGTATACCGCATATCGTGGGGTTCCGGTTTCACGATTGCGACCTTATGCGATAGGCAGCCGCGCATTTCCCCTTGTATCTGCCTGCGCCGCCTTGACGTATGCAGGGGCGTACCGTATACTGAAAGATATGACGAGCAACGACAATCCTGTTCCTGCGCCAGACGACAGCGCCTCAGACAAAGGCAGCTTCGACGGACACGAGGCGGCGCGGCGCACTCTGGAGCGCCTGCGCGCGGCCACGCGTCACAGCGTCTATGAGAACAATCTGTATCTCGTGGGCGGGTTGCTGCGTGACCGCGCGCTCGGCCTGCCGCCGGGAAACGATCTGGATCTTGTTCTGGAGGGCGACGCCATCGCGCTCGCCCGCTTCCTGTACGCGCGCGGCATCGCCCGTCACTATCCCGTAGAATATCCCCGCTTCGGCACGGCCATGATCCATGTCGCCGACCCCGCCCGCCCGGATCATGAGGGTGACGCCGTGGAGTTCGTGTCGGCGCGGGCCGAAAGCTATCATCAGGACAGCCGCAAGCCTGATGTGCGCCCCGCCACCCTTTTGGATGACGTGCTGCGGCGCGATTTTACCATCAATACCCTGCTGGAAAACCTGCACACGGGCGAAATTCTCGACCTGACCGGACGCGCATACGAAGATTTGCGAGCGGGCATCGTCGGCACACCCCTGGAACCCCGCGTTACCTTCTTTGACGACCCGCTGCGGATGCTTCGCGCCATCCGCTTTGCCGCCCGCTTCGATTTCACGATTGAGCAGGCCGCATGGGAGGCCATCTGCGAGGAGGCCGAGCGTCTGCGCCCGCCGCAGATCGCCCATGAACGCATTCGCGAGGAGTTCGTCAAGATCGCGAAACTGCCGGGCCGCAAATTTCGGCGAGGCATGGAACTGCTGCTCACCTCCAATCTGCTAAATCAGTTTCTAGGGCAGATGCTGCCCATGATCGGATGTACGCAGGGCAGTTGGCATCGCTACGATGTGTGGGAGCATACCCTGCTCGCTTTAGAGCATCTGCCGGATACAGCCGATTTACAGACGCGCCTGGGCGTACTGTGGCATGATGTCGGCAAGCCCGCCACGCGCGTCCAAAAACCCGACGGCGGCATCCGCTTCTACGGTCATCCGAAAGCGGGGGCCGAGTTGACCCGCGAGATGATGAACCATCTCAAGTTTTCCAACGACGAAACACGCGACGTGACGTTTCTCGTGGACAAGCACATGCGGCTGGGCGAGTACCGCCCGGATTGGCCCGACGCCAATGTAAAGCGGCTCATCCGTGACATCGCGCCCCGCATGGATGACCTGTTTACCCTGACGCGCTGCGACATGGCTGCCGTAGAGATTCCCGCCGAACATCGGACGGATCTAATCGCCCTGCGCGCGCGCATTGACGCCCTGAACGCCGTGTCGAATATCGCCCTGCTCGGCAGTCCCCTGGACGGCACGGAAATCATGCACACTCTGGACGCCGGCCCCGGCCCGCATCTACGCGACGCCAAAGACTTTTTGACGAACGAGGTGATCGAGGGCCGTCTGGGCGAGAGCGACAAAGAAGCGGCGCGGAATCTGCTGCGCGCGTGGTGGCAGGAAAGGCAGCGGGGAGGCTTATGATACTTGGCGCTATGCTGGGGCTGGCGCTCCTGATCGTGGTGTTGTGGGACACATTTGAAACGATTGTGCTGCCGCGCACCGTAACGCGCAAATGGCGGCTGACCGTGCTGTTTTTCCGTTCGTTCTGGCGCTTGTGGCTGGGTGTCATCCGCCCGATACGCAAAGCCAGCCTGCGCGAAGTGATGCTCAGCGCGTTTGGGCCGCTGTCTCTTCTGATGTTGATTCTGGTATGGGCGTTGGGCCTGATTACGGGCTTTGCGCTGATGCAGTGGGGTCTGGGGTCGCACACGAGCGTGGATCACGCGCCCAGAGGCTTTCTGACCGACCTGTATATGAGCGGCACAACGTTTTTTACGCTGGGGTTCGGGGATGTCCTGCCTGTCACTTCCTCGGCGCGTGTGCTGGCCGTTTCGGAGTCGGGCGTGGGGTTTGGCTTTCTCGCCGTTGTAATCGGGTATCTTCCCGTAATCTACCAGTCGTTTTCGCGTCGGGAGGCAGGCATCAGTTTGATGGATGCGCGGGCCGGGTCGCCGCCCACGCCCTCCGAGATGCTGCGCCGGCACGCCGAAGCGGGCTGTATGCCCGCTCTGGTGGATCAACTGCACGACTGGGAAAACTGGATTTCCGATATGATGGAAAGCACGCTCTCATACCCCGTACTGGCCTATTATCGGTCGCAGCATGACCGTGAATCGTGGCTGTCGAGCCTGATTACCCTGCTGGATACGTGCGCCCTGATTCGCGTTTGTTTGGACAGCGCGGGGAGCCGGGAGGCCGAATGGCATAAGCCTCTGATGTGGCAGGCGCAGCTTACATTCGCGCTGGCGCGTCACGCGGTCGTAGACATCGCCCTGATCCTGAAAACTTCGCCCAAATACTGCCCGAACGATCGTCTGCCCGCAAATGACCTGCGTAAAATCGAAGCCCTGCTTCATGCCCACGGCATAACTTTATGCGCCACGCCCGACGAAGACGAACGCCTGCGCAAGATGCGCGCCGAGTACGAGCCGTTTGTCTATGCCCTGGCCGAGCGCCTGCTGCTGACCCTGCCCACATGGCTTCCCGCTGCGGACAACAAGGGCGACAACTGGCAGCGCAGCGCGTGGGATCATCAGGATCACTTCGCGTAGAACATGTTCAGGTAGAATGATTTAGATGAAGTAGCGAAGAACAGGAGAAAAGAGGGATTATGGCACAACTACCGATTGGTTTGCAGTTGTACTCGGTGCGCGACGATTGTAAGCAAGATTTGCCCGGAACGCTCAAGGCCGTGGCGGGCATGGGCTACGCGGGCGTGGAGTTCGCGGGCTACTACGGGTACAGCGCGTCCGACCTGCGCAAGATTTTGGACGATTTGGGGATGGTCTGCTGCGGGACGCATACGGGCCTGGAAACCTTGCTCGGCGACGCGCTCCCCGCCACTGTGGAGTACAATCAAATCTTGGGCAACAACTTCCTGATCGTGCCGGGACTGTCCAAAGAGCGCACCGCCAGCAAAAGCGCGTGGCTGCAAACGGCGGAGATCATGAACGGCATCAGCGAGCAGTTAAAGCCCCACGGCATGAAGACGGGCTACCACAACCACTATACGGAATTTCAGCCCCTGGACGCGAGCGGCGAACTGCCGTGGGACATGTTCTTCGGCAGCACCAATCCCGATGTCATCATGCAGTTCGACACGGGCAACGCGGGACACGCACACGCCGAGGCCGGCCCGTACCTGCGCCACTACCCGCATCGCGCCCTGACCGTCCATCTCAAAGAATACTCCGCCACGGACGACAAGGCGCTCATCGGCGAGGGCGACGTGAAATGGCCCGAAATCTTTGAACTGTGCGAAACCATCGGCGGAACGCAGTGGTACGTGGTGGAGCAGGAGAGTTACGCCTATCCGCCCCTTGAATGCGTGGACAAGTGCCTCCAGACATTACGCGCAATGGGCAAATAATGCCGTCCGGCTTGTCCAAAGCACATCAAAGCAAACGCCGCCTGCGAACCGTGCAGGCGGCGTTTATTGTGCAGGATTTGTAACAGGAAAAAGGCTACTTGTTGAACAAAGTCGTGATTGTCTCGTACAGGTCGGCGGGGACGGTACGCAGTGTGCCGACGGCCTTGTCAATGTCTACCGGAACTACGTCCGTGCCGCGCAGGGCGACCATCTTGCCGAAGTCTTTCTCGTAGACGCACTGCGCCGCCCGGATGCCCAGGCGCGAGGCCAGAACGCGGTCGAACGCGCTGGGCGGGCCGCCGCGCTGGATGTGGCCGGTTGTGGCCGAGCGGGTCTCGAAACCGGTGCGCTTTTCGATCTCTTTGGCAATGAAGTCGCCGACGTTGCGGTCGCTCAGAATGACGTGTCCGAACGCATCCAGTTTCTTTTCGTCGTCGGCCACATCGGGCAATTCCACGCCCTCGGACGCGACCACGATGCCGTATCCCTTGCGGGCATACGACGTTTTCAGGTGCGCGATCATGGCGTCCATGTCGAGCGGCACTTCGGGCAATAGTATCCAGTCCGCGCCGCCCGCGATCCCCGTGTTCAGGGCCACCCATCCCGCGTGTCGGCCCATCACTTCCAGAACGATGATGCGGCTGTGGGAACGGGCCGTATCGCGCAGCCGATCCACGGCTTCCACGTCCACGGTCACGGCGCTGTCGAAGCCAAACGTGTAATCGGTCTCGCTCAGATCGTTGTCCATCGTTTTGGGAATGCCGACTGTAGGAATGCCCTCTTTGTACAGCTTGCTCGCCACGCCCAGCGTGTCCTCGCCGCCCAGAGCGACGATGCAGTCGAATCCGAACTTTTGTATGTTTTCCTTGACGGCCTGCAGCTGCTTGGGATCTTTGAACGGGTTGGTGCGCGACGAGCGCAGCATGGTTCCGCCCTGCGAAATGATCTCCTCGACTCGCGCCACGTCCAGCGGCTGTTCCTCGACGATGCCCTGCACTAGTCCCTTCCAGCCCTCGCGGACGCCATGGATGGTAAACCCGTAGTCCAACCCTTTCATCACAAAGCCGCGTATGGCCGGGTTCAAGCCGGGGCAGTCGCCGCCGCCCGTCAGAATGCCGATCTTCATTGTTCGTCGTCCTCCGAATTGTCTGTCAGTTTCTTGTTATGTATTTTGCGTCCGCTGCGTATACTGACTAAGTTACAATTCTACCCCAAAACTCATGCCGGGTCAGCAAGAGGCCGCTCAGGACGGAACAGCGGGAGAACTCTATAAAATGTGGTAGCGGAAATGGGCGAAGCGCGACGCGCCCGTACCGGCTGCCGCCAGAGCGGGACGCAGCGCCTGGAAGCTGTGCAACGTGTTGTGGTTGAAGCCGGACGCATCGAAATCGGCGGCAAGGCTTTGCCAGTCATGCCCGTTCTCACTTGCCAGAAACTCGATGCGGTTGCGGCGATTGATAATCTTCAGATGCGCCGCGCCTGCTTTCCATGCGCGGCTTGCCAGCGTTTGCTTGGCCCCGTAAACGCGCAGTTGACTGCCTTTGAGTTCGGCAAACAGCCAGTTCTCGGTGTTATAAAACAGGCCCAGGGCCGCGCCTCCTTCGCTTTGCGGCGCGGCCGTAACCTGCACCTCATAGCTCGCATCACGCGCCATGATAGTTAAGGGCGAACTCTTGGCGGGCGAGTCACCTTTGGCGCGGATCGTGAGCAAGCCCAGGCCCGTCTCGAACCGGCTCATATCCGCTTCGTTCCACGCCCACCAGGTCGGTTTGAGGTCCGGCGCGCGGAAATCGTCCGACAGATCGAGCATCGGGCGCTGCGCCACTCCCATAGGGGCAGGTATCGGATCGCCGCGCCGCGCGCCCTGCTGCAATGCGCGCGGCCAGCCGTCCGGCGTCCACTCCATCGGCTCCAATAGCGTGTGACGCCCCAGCGTGGTCAGGCCGCTGCGATAGCCATGATACACGAAATACCAGCGGTCGTCGGGCGTGGAAACCAGTGTGCCGTGTCCCACCGACCACCAGGCCTCGTCCGCGCTGTACGTGTGGATGAGCGGGTTGTAGGGCGAGTTCTCCCACGGGCCGAGCGGCGATGTCGCGCGCGCCACCACGGCCATGTGACTGGTGGGCGGGCCGGCGGTTCCGCCCTCGGCGCACGTCAGATAGTAGTACGCGCCGCGCTGTGTGAGTTTGGGACTTTCCAGCCAGAAGCCCTCTGTCTGCCACTCTTTGGGGAACTGCCAGCCGTCGTACACATGCTTCTGCCGGCCCGCAACCGACAAGCCATCCGCGTTTAGTTGAACCACTTTGCCGCCGGCGGAATAAAGATAGCGCGTTCCGTCCGGGCCTGCGATGTGTCCGGGATCAATGTCGCCGATGCCCAGGCTGATCGGCTCGCTCCACGGGCCGCGCGGGGAGGGCGCGTGAACCACGGTCAATCGCCCGTCCAGAGGAAAGTAGATATAGTAATGTCCCTGGTGTTCCACAATGTCGGGCGCCCATACTTCGCCATAAGTATGGGCCAGCGCGTTCGAGATGTGCGTCCAGTTGACCAGATCGCGCGAGTGCCAGACCCGCAGGCCCGGCGCGTACTTGTAGCAGGTGTGGGTCATGTAAAAATCGCCGCCCACGCGCAAAATCGAGGCGTCGGCGTAATCGCCGGCAAACAGCGGATTTTGGAACGTCGGGGCGGCATGGCCGCTGTGCGTTTGTCCCTGCGCGTGTGTGAGCCGGCCTGCTATCGCCGCCGATGCGCCCGCCGCCGATTGCAGCAAAGCGCGGCGCGAAAGTTTGATGCTGTTTATGTCCATGTTCTATCCATGATTTCTGCTGAAAGTAATTTGCCGAAGTCCGGCGTTTATGAGCGCGGCGGAAGCGGCAGCAAGGATTTTATGCGGCTGGCCCAGGTAAAGGAAGACGCCTTCCTTTACCTGGGCCAGCCGCTTCCGATACCTGGTTGTTTGTTGTGCGCCCTGTTAGTCGGCAGGCACGACGCTGATCTCGGCGAGCGAGGCGAGACCCTGGCCGGAACGTTCGCGCCTGACAACGAGTTTCAGGTAGCGCGCGGTTTTAGGCGCGGGCAGGTTCAGGGTCTGCATCGTGCCTTCGTCGGGCAGAGCGCCTTTGAGGACGGGAGCGCCGAAGTTGGCGGGATCGTTGCTCAGATACAGTTCGTAATCGGCGATGCGTCCATTGGAGCCGTCCGGGCGCGGAGTGAGAAGAACGGCTTTGATGTTCAGCGGCGCGGCCATGTCTACCACAATCGAGTGCGGGCCTGTCGCTTTGCTCGGACTGTATTGCGTGTGCCAGATGGTGTCCGGGTCGCCGTCTACGACATGGTTGGGGTCGCCCTCGCCCCTCTGATAGCTGCTGGCCGTGGCTGTCCATTTGCGGCGGTCCACGAACGGATCGAGCGGCACGACGTTTTCAAGTGTCTGCCCGCTTTTGGCCGTGCTGCGAACGTGCAGCAGGCCGCCCCGCGCGAACGCGAATGGGGCCGCAAACGGCTGCCAGGCCGCGCCATCCAGCGAGTAACTGAGCGCGTCGCCGTTCGCGTCCAGCGAGACAAGGCCCTTTGCATCCCGCGTCGCCAGAACCGGCCACGGACGATTGGCGGGGGCCATGACGCGGGCCATTGCGCTCACGTCGCTGACGCTTGAAGGCAGCAGGCGCAGGCCATACGAAAACGCCGTGGCGTTCGCGTTCACCAGATACTGCGGCAGGGGACGCGGGCCGCAACCGTTGGAGCCTACGCCCAGCGTCTTGGACGCGAGGCACAAGACCGTGGCGCTGGAAGGCGGCAGGTCAATGCTGTATTCCGGGTCCTCCATCTGCTCGTCGCTGTAGGGCAGGGCCGAGAACTGGAGCGGAGCGCCCTCCGACTGTGCCAGCAGAGTAGGCAGGCCAGCCCCGCGCAGCGCAAGCCAGCTTGTGTCCTCGTGGTTGCCGTTGTCCATCGGCTTGGCGTAGGGCGTCATCTGGTCGGCGACCGTGCTGGCATAGCGGCCGATGTCGGAGCCGCGCTTGCGGTCGGAATAGTTTTCCATCGGGCCACGGGCGAGATAATCCACAGTGCCAAGCCGTTTATCGAGCAGCAGGCGGACACCGACGCGGGCCAGGACGATGTTGGGGCCGTGCGGCATCACGGCGTTGTCCACGACCAGCGAGCCGTCGCCGTAGACCGTGTAGCTGACGGCGTGCGTAACGGCAAAGCCCTCTTTGCCGGTGTATTGGATCGTGGCGTCAACGTGAATTTGATTGGGTGCGGTCTGACTGGTCTCGAACTTCAGCACTTTGGCCGCAAGGGATTTGAGGCCCATCTGTTCCCAGCCGCGCGCCGCGTATTCGTCGTCCTTGCGGTGCTGCGCGCGCCACAGGTGCAGACGGGGGCCGCCGTCGGGCAGCAGCACATTGACGCCGCCGCGCGCCATGCGGGTAAGCTGGCCCGTGGCGGCGTCGAACACGAGATCGAAGCCGTCACCATTAATCGTGACGACGTTCCCCTGACGCGTCATCTGTACGGGTTTCAGCGTTTGGGCCGTGATCTCCAGGGCCGGGGCCGCGACGGGCATTTCCATCTGCGCCCGCGCGATCTCGTAGCCTGCTTTGGCCCACAGCGCGTCTTTGCCCAGCGCCATGCCCACGTTCAGCATGTAATGCGCTCCGGCTTTGGCGTGAACGGGTTTGATCGGCAGCGTGAGTGTCGTTTCCTGTCCGGGCGCGAGGCTCAGGGCGGGCAGGACGCCGTTTTGAACTTCAACGCCGTCTTCCGTTACCGTCCAGTATCCCTTGAAGCCGTCCAGACTGATAAAGGCGTACTTGTTCTTGATCTTGATTTGATTGTTTGCCAGGTCGGCGGGCGCGAATCCGATCCACTGATAGGCGCGTTTCACTTCGGGATAGTGCGGCTTGGGCGAGCGGTCGGAAAACACCACGCCTTTATGAATAAAATAGTGGTCGTTCGGAAACTCGCCGAACCCGCCGCCATACGCGATGAACTGGCGCTTGGGGTCGCGGCGGTTCCAGATGCCCTGATCCTCCCATTCCCAGATCGCGCCGCCCAGCAGGGCCGGGTACTTGTCAAAAACGTCATTGTAATCGCCCAGCGAACCCATCGAGTTGAACATGGCATGGGCGTACTCGCACAGGTACATGGGCTTGGTGTACCGGGTGTCCTGCGCGATCTGGGCCAGGCTGACAACGTTGGTATACATCTGCGAGTCGATGCCGGCGGGATTGTTCGCGCCGATGCCGAACGCTTCGTAGTGCGTGGGGCGGGTCGCGTCCATGCTGCGCACCATGCGTTCCGCAGCGCGCAGGTTCGAGCCGCCGCCGCACTCGTTGCCCATAGACCAGATGATAACGGACGGACTGTTCTTGAAGTTTTCCACATTGGCGATGCTGCGGTCCACGATTGCTTTTTCGTAGCGCGGCTCGCGGTCAAGCACGTTGTAGTAGCCGTGACACTCCAGATTCGCCTCGGCCACGAGATACAGGCCGTACTGATCGCACAGTTCGTACCAGCGGGGCGCGTTGGAATAGTGGGACGTGCGGACGTGGTTGCAGTTGGCCTGCTTGAGCAGTTCGATGTCCTTGATCATGCGGGCTTCGGAAACGTAGTGGCCGGTATCGGGCCAGTTTTCGTGTCGGTTCGCGCCCTTGAGCTTGATGGGTACGCCGTTGACGCAGAACAAGCGGCCTTTGAGTTCGATCTTCCGAAAGCCGACGCAATGCGACAGCAGTTCCGGGTGAGTTTTTGCTGCGGGCGTGTTCGCCCCATCGGACAGGCTCAACACCGCCGTGTAGAGGGTAGGGGTTTCGGCTGTCCATTTGGCGGGGCTGGCAACGGGGATGCTCAGGCGGGCCTCACTCTCTCCCCCGGCTGCAAGGGCGGGAACCGCGATCTGGGCGCTCACCCCGGTCATGGCTTTGCCGGCGGGATCGAACAGCGACACGGTGAGATTGCGGGCGGGTGCGGCCTGATCGGAATAGTTGTGGATTTTAGCCGTGACGCGCAAGGTGGCGTTACGGTACTGCGCGTCCAGATCGGTATCTATGCGAAAGTCGCGCACATGCACGTTCGGGGCCGACCAGAGCGTGACGTTGCGGAAGATGCCCGACAGCCGCCACATGTCCTGATCTTCGATATACGAGCCTGCGGTGTAGCGGTACACCTCGGCGGCGAGCAGGTTGTGTCCGGGCTTGATGTAGGGCGTGATGTCGAACTCGGCCACGTTGCGCGAGTTGACGCTATACCCGACCTTCTGCCCGTTGACCCACAGAAAGAAGCCGCTGTCCACGCCGTCGAAACCGAGGAACACGCGCCGCCCGTTCCAGTCACCTGGCACATCGAAGCTGCGGCGGTAGCTGCCCACGGGATCGCGCTCTTCGTATGCGGTGTAGTTGCGGGGCGGCGTACTCAGCACACGGGGCCAGTCGGGCTGGAAGGTATAGCCGATGTTGCGATAATAGGGCGTGCCGTAGCCAAGCAATTGCCAGTTAGACGGAACGGGAATGGTCTTCCACTGGCTGTCGTCGTAGTCGGGGCGGTAAAAATCAACCGGGCGCAGTTCAGGACGCCGTACCCAGTGGAACTTCCACTGCCCGTTGAGCGAGCGCGCAAACGTGGACTCATCGCGGTTTGCCCTGAGCGCCTCGGTCATCGTGGCATAGGGCATCAAGGTCGCGTGCCAGGGCTGTTTATTCAGGCCAAGCGTTTGTTCGTTTTCGATTTCGGGCGGAATAGGCGCGTTCGTATCGGCGGCGAACGAAGGCGCTGCCACGGACAGCAGCAAGGCCAGCAGGAAAAAAAATCTTATCATGCAGCGTATTCTTGACCTTTCAGAGGGTTTGCTGCGCGCAGCGGTCATAAGACCGGGCGCGAATGGTTCGGGTTTGCACAATAGATGGAATTGCTGTGAAAATGCGGCCTGTGCCTACGACATCGTGAGCAGGCAGGCCGCATTTATAAGTGGTGAACACGGAGAGCCATTGGCGCTGCAGTGCGCCGTCCTGCGCCGTCAGGATGTCTAATGCTGACTTGAGCGGGACTGGCCGGCCCCGTATGTGGGCTGCCGATTATAGTTTTGCATTTGTTCCTGCATGTGCGCGCCATAATCAAACTTTTTGTAAGGAACCGGGCCGCTGGCCGCCGGGTCGCTGGCGCGGAAGAAATAGATCAGCAAACCGACGATCACGACCGCCGCCGCGCCGGCCCCCCAAATCGCTCCCTGAGGTAGTTCTTTTTTCAAGTTCTTGATTCCTTTGCCGCTTTGCTGCTTGCTGCTGCCTTAGAGGTTGTTGGTGCTGGGATACGTCCACCAGCGCCCCCAGAACTGTTGTAACTGCGACGCCTTCGTGCCGGCGTCATCGGCGGCGTTGACACCGGGCGACATGTACTTGCCTTCACAAGCGCCGTAGACCACATCGCCGCTGCCAAGATATTGTCCGGTGTTGACCGTTTTGGCATGACCGTCGGCAAACAGCGTCAGCAGGAAGCTGCGATGGTAGTCCTGCGCGCCCTGGTAAAGATGGTTGTAGTCCCAGTAGGACTTGTTCCCATAGTCTTTCACGTTCGCACAGGCGGACCGCGCTCCGTCTATCCAGTGCATATCATAGAAATGACCCGCCCCGGTGTGATCAACAGGATCGCCTGTGGTGACGAAGGCGGCGCGCATCGAGGGGCTGGTGATACGATCTGGGTGAACGGTTCCTATAGTGCCGTTGGCATTGGAGGTATAGCCCCAGCGGTTGGCCGCGAGGGTCGTACTCCATCCCCATTGCCCGTTGGCATCTATCTGCGCGTAGGGAACCGACCGCTGCGCGTCATAGCAGACGTTCGGCGTTTTGATATAGGGCTGCAGCAGGACGCCCCAGCCCCAGTAGGTGGGAGAGTTCCACTGCTGAAACGGGACGCTGGCCCCGTCGAAATCCTGCTCGTACTGAACGGCTGCCAGTCCGACCTGTTTGAGGTTGGAGATGGTGGCGATGTCGCGCGCTTTGCTGCGCGCCTGGGCGAAGACCGGGAACAGTATCGCCGCTAAAATGGCGATGATGGCGATCACGACGAGCAGTTCGATCAGAGTGAATGCGGACGCGGCAGCGTTCCTTTTGACTGTCATTCTTGGCCCCTCCTTAGATATATCTATGGTCTCAGCATGGTTCATAATATATGACGCGAAAGAATATTATGAAGCCATTGTCGTCCCGGAAATTATATCGCAAGAAGATACCAAAGTCAATAGCGAAGACACTATATTCAAAAATTGTTCAACATATCGCACTCTGGTAAGCATTCAACGCATTATGGTACTTGGTCAGCGCTTTCGCGCATAACGATCTGCACCGGAACCTCGACACTTTCAAGCGCTCGCGAAGGCTCCTGCCGTCGCCGCTCCAAGATTTCTACCGCTACGCGCCCCATCTCCTCGAACGGCTGCGCTGCCGAGGTGAGACCAACGCCGTTCGGCAGGGTTGGCACAATGTCGTCAAAGCCCGCTAAAGCGACATCGCCGGGTACGGAAATGCCCATGCGCTGCAATCTTTCGGAAAGCAGGACCGCGATATAATCGTTGATGCAGACCGCCGCCGTGGGGCGCCGGCCTGGAGGCAGGCCGAAGACGGCGTCCACTATGGGCCACGAAGTTATCTCATTAGGAAGGGGTACTGTCGTAACCATTTCCTGAACGGCCAGATCCCGGTTCTGGTGAATGGCGGCCAAATACCCCTGCAGCCGATCCTGCACGGGAAGGATCGGCTCGCACCGGGTGACATAGGCGATACGACGATGCCCTTTTTCAATCAGGCTTGTGGTCATGTCGAACATCGCCTGACGGTTGTTGACGCCCACGAAATCAACGTCCACCCCCGGCATCTTGCGGTCGAGCAGCACGACGGGCATACGTCGGCTCACCTCCTGGACAAGATCGGAGTTGCTGTGATAGGCGTAAGGGTAAAAGATGACGCCGCCAAACCCCTTTTCCATTACATAGCGCAGATGTTTCGCTTCGCGTTCAGCGGTCTGTTCGGCGGATCCCATTCGTTGATAGGAACCTTCCCGCTCGCCGCCGAGATCGAGGAAGACGCCGTGATGCCCCACCTGACCCAGCGCGTGATTGATGCCCCAGAAAATGCGCGTTTGTGAAGTCATGGCGCGTTCCAGCGGCCCGCCGCCGTGCCACATGATCAGCGCCACGAATTTTGAGGCCGATCCTGCCAGGTTCGCCGGGGCAGAGGGCAGGTCGTTCGCCTGTGCCGCCGGTCGCCCGATGATGGGACGACAGTTGGGACGCCTGTAAATCAGTTCCTCGCGTGTAAGCTCGTCAATAGCGTCTCGGATGACTCGGCGGTAGACATGTAAATCCTCTGCCAGCTCTCGTTCGGAGGGCAGCCACGTTTGCGCCTTATAAAACCCGGAGCGTATGCGCTCGCGCAGTATCTGCGTGGCCTGCGTGGAGGCGCGCGCCGCTTTGCGGGGCGAAAGCTCTGGAGAAGCGTTGTTAATCATGTCGTCAACCTTTGGCGCATTCAGGCGCTTCCACTATACACCCTTCACGTTGTTGAAACCAAAATTTCTTTTTGATACCAAAAGTGTACCATCAAAACAGGTTGGCGAATGACAGGAGTGCGTTGTGAGAGCGCCGGTTGTACAAACGAAGCAGCAGATTGCAGCAGCAGACTGGTTCAAGCGAGGTTATTATAGCAGAGGGCGAGCATTCAGGGCAAATGCGAAAGCGGCTGCGGCACGGTATATACGCGCCACAGCCGCACAACATCAAACACAACACTTTGTTGCACACGAAGACTGCACTCAGGCATAGGCAAGCGTGGCCTCGTAAGGCGACATCTCGGCGTAGTCGCCTGCCGCCGGTGCGGTGGGGTCGTCCAGACCATCCAGGCGGCCCTGCACGTCGCAGGCGGGGGACTGCGCGGTGTCCAGATGCGTGGTCAGCCATTCAAGAAACACTTTTGCTTCGGCGGTCTTGCCGATGCCCTCGGCACGATTTTTACCGATAAGCGCCATAAGCTGCGCCTGATGCTGACCGCGCCGGTCGCGGGCCTGGGCGAATTGGTGAAACAGCTCGTCTATACGCGCCACGCTTTCACGCGCGGCCTCGACGTTCTTGAAGCGCAGCACGCCGCTGAACATGCGGGCATACGCGTTTTGCGCGATGCTGCTGGTATATAGATCGCTGTACTCGCTGGCCTTGCCCGCCGCGCTCAGAATATTGGCGACGTAGCTGGGGGAGCATTTCAATGTCTGCGCGATGTCTTCCACGCTGCGGCCCGACGCGTGCATGGACTGCGCGAGTTCTTTCTTGGTAAGTTGTTTCATGGTCTGTCCAACCCTTTCGCAGGCCGCCGCCGCACCGGCGCGCGCGCGCCAACATATACACATCTATGGAGTATCTACATCTATTCTATCACATACATAGGCCTGTGTCAATAACATTTGTCTACTATTCAGCGGTCTGTGTCTACTGCATCGTGATACTCTGATACTACGTGCAGTACGCGCTTTGCGGAAAGAGAAGCGTTGCTGTGATGCTGTTTTGAACGCCCTGCGAGCGCGCGACAAAGGGGGCGAAAAAAGAACGGCGCAGGAACTGTTTTGTTCCTGCACCGCCTTAATGAACGACATAGATTGGATGGGTTTCCAGGGAGTCGAACCCTGAACCGGCTCCTTAAGAGGGAGATGCTCTGCCATTGAGCTAGAAACCCGTATTGGGATGATGTACGCCGCAGAAACAAAGTTTTTGCCCCGCGCTTCGCGATCTCTAAAAGTATACAGCAGGCACAGGTAAAAGTCAAGAGCGGCGCGCTACAAATTTCGCGAGGACGCAGCAAACAATTTGTTCAAAATAGGCCCGAAACAGGTTCTAAAGGGAATACTGCGGGCGGATTTGCAGGGGAAGCGGGCATTCGCGTCGAACTTGTTGACTGTAAGGACAGTACATAGGAAAGCAGGCGTTGTAAACAGGCGGTGTCCTCTCGCGCATCGCGCGGGTCGCGCGGCCACAAGCAAGTAAATTCAAGCAAACTACAATCATTTAGCAGCAGCCAGACGCTGCATCACAGCGTCAACATGCACAGGAGCAGTGACATCATGGAAATGGGAATTATCGGGCTGGGGCGCATGGGCGGCAACATGGCGGTGCGCCTGCTGGAGCGCGGACATACCGTTGTCGGGGAAGACCCCAAGCCGCTGGACGAGTTTCGCGACGGCATAACACAGGCGGGCGGCGAAATCGTCGCCAATGTGCCGGACCTAATCAGCAGACTGAAGCAAACTCCGAAAGTCGTCTGGGTCATGGTTCCCGCCGGCGCGATTACCGACAAGGTGATTGACGAGGTAGCAGCGGCTTTACAGCCGGGCGACATCATCATTGACGGCGGCAACAGCAAGTTCAGCGACTCGCAGAAAACGGGCGCGAAACTCAAGGACAAGGGCATCGGCTTTCTGGACGCGGGAACGTCGGGAGGCATCTGGGGGCTGAAAGAAGGCTATTGCCTGATGGTCGGCGGCGAGGACGACACATACAAGACAGTCGAGCCTCTCCTGCTATCCCTTGCGCCCGAAGGCGGATTATTGCATACCGGGCCGGTCGGGTCGGGACACTACGTGAAGATGGTTCATAACGGCATCGAATACGCGATGATGCAGTCGTATGGCGAGGGCTTTGAAATCCTCAAGGCGTCGCCGTATCCCGACCTGGATCTCCATGCCATCTGCTCGCTGTGGCAGCATGGCAGCGTGGTCCGCTCGTGGCTGCTCGACCTAGCCGTAGACGCGTTCGCCAAAGACCCCAACCTGGATCAGATTTCGGGCTATGTGGACGATTCGGGCGAGGGACGCTGGACGGTGATGGAAAGCATCGAACACGCTGTACCCGCGCCTGTCATCGCGCTGTCACTGTATCTGCGCTTCCGCTCTCGTCAGACCGACAGTTTCAGCGCGAAAGTGCTGGCCGCGCTGCGTAACGAGTTCGGCGGTCATGCCGTACATCACAAAGCCATCGAGGGGCCGCATGTTCCCGGAGCCGAGGCCGCCGGCGCGCCGCAGACCGACAGCAAGCGCGACCAGTAACAGACCAAAAACAGGACGCAGGCGGCGGACAATCGGCATATCGGCGTTGTCCGCCGCCCCGATAACCATGAGGCATTAGATATGAGGCATTAGATGCGTAACACGGAGATTACCCGCCCGCAGGTCTACACCTGGGGACTGCTGACTCTTATTGCGATTTTGCTGGCGGGGGATATGGCGGCGCGGCATGTGCGCGCCGACCCGCCGCCCGGTGTGCCACAGTCCCTGTCCGCGCAGGAGTTTCGCCTGACTGACGCGCAGGGACACGCGCGGGCCACGCTGGGCGCAAAGCCCGACGGCAGCACAAGCCTGACCTTTGTGGACAAGGACGGCAAGCGCCGCGCCGCGTTAGGAATCACAGGCACGGGCGAGGCGAGCGTGGCCTTTTACGACGCGGTGGGCAAGACCCGCGCCGACCTGGCCTTGCTGCCCGACGGCAACATGGGCTTGCTGCTTCTGGATAAGAACGAAAAGCCGCGCCTGTCCACGCGCCTGCGCGCCGACGGGTCGCCCGTCCTGACTCTGAGCGACGAAAGCGGTAAGATCCGCGCCGCCCTGGACGCGCCGGTTGATAACAGCGTAAGCCTGTCCCTGAAAAACAGGGCGGGAAACGACAGCATCGGCCTGGTCGTCCTGCCCACGGACAGCCCGCTCGCCATTCTCAAAGACAAAAACGGCAAAACCGTCTGGGGCGCGTCCGACAACTAACACACCTCAGATATATTGTTTGCTGTCTGTCGCCTGTCAACCTTTGTTCGTTGTTTATGTTGGAGTAGAACATCATGGATACCACAACCGCCCCCGTTGGCCTGGAGAACGCGGCCCCGCCTGCCGATCATGCGCCGCCGCCGTGCGCGTTCGTGCTGTTTGGCGCGACCGGCGACCTGACGCATCGCAAGATCATTCCGGCCCTGTTCAGTCTGGCGCAGCAAAACCTGCTACCTAAAGGCTTTGTCATCATCGCCTTTGCGCGGCGGGACAAGACCGACGACGATTTTCGCAATGACCTCAAAGCCGCCGTTAAGGAGTTTGCGCCCAAACTGCCCGCCGACGGCGACGAGTGGAGCCACTTTGCCGAAAGCATCTTCTACGTCAAATCCGCCTTCGATGACCTGGACGGCTACAAGCGGCTGGCCGACAAAATCAAGGCATTGGACGGCGAGCGCGACCTGGGCGGCAATCAGTTGTTTTATCTTGCCACGCCGCCCGACAACTTCAGCCAGATCATTCAGATGCTCGGTCAGTCTGGACTGAACAAACCTGCAAAGGACAGCGGCTGGTCACGTATCATCATCGAAAAGCCGTTCGGAACCGATCTGGACACGGCGCAAAAACTTAATCAGGAACTCGGCGGCGTGTTTGCGGAAAATCAGGTGTTCCGTATTGACCACTATCTTGGCAAAGAAACGGTGCAGAACATCCTTGTGCTGCGCTTCGCCAACCAGATATTCGAGCCGCTGTTCAACAAAAACTACATTGACCATGTGCAGATCACAGTCGCGGAAAGCATCGGCCTGGAAGGGCGCGGCGGCTACTTCGACCATGCGGGCATCACGCGCGACATCGTGCAGAACCACGCCCTGCAAGTCTTAACCCTGATCGCGATGGAGCCGCCCGTCAGTCTGAACGCAGACGCCATACGCGATGAAAAGGTGAAAGTCCTCAAGGCCATTCGCCTGTTTACGCCCGACGATGTGGCGCAGTATACGGTGCGCGGGCAGTATGGGCCGGGAACCGTGACCGAAAAAGACAAAGCCGAACAGGTTCCGGGTTACAAGCAGGAAGAGGGCATCGCGCCCGACAGCACCACGGACACGTACAGCGCGTTTCGCTTCGCCATCGAAAACTGGCGCTGGTCGGGCGTACCGTTTTACGTGCAGGCGGGCAAGCGTATGCCCAAACGCGTGACCGAGGTAAAAGTCTTTTTCAAGCCCGTCCCGGACGTGCTGTTTGCGCGCATGGCGTATGCCGGTGTGCAGCCCAACACGCTCACGCTGCGTATCCAGCCCGACGAGGGCGCGAGCATGGAGATCAGCAGCAAAGTCCCCGGCCCGGAAATGCACATCCAGAGTGTGCAGATGGATTTCAAATACGGTTCGAGCTTTAACGTGCCGATCCGAGACGCCTACGAGCGCCTGATTATAGACGCCATACGCGGCGACGCAGCCCTGTTTACGCGCAACGACGAGGTGGAAGCGGCCTGGGCCATCATCACGCCCATCCTCGACGCATGGCGCGACCTGTCCTGCCCCCTGTTCCCCAATTACGAGGCCGGAACCTGGGGGCCGGCTGCTGCCAACGACCTGCTCACGAACGGGCGGGCGTGGCATATTCCCAAGTAGATAAGAGATAAGAGATAGGAGGCAAAAGAAAATGCCGTTTCCACTCTTGCCTCTCATTTCTTATCTTTCCTGGAGCCTTTCATGCAGACAAAATGGATTTTCTTCGATGTCGGGGATGTGCTGTTCGATGAAAACGCGCAGCACCGTTACATTTTTCATAGTATGTTTCTGGCGGCGCGGCGCAACGGCGTAAATGTGACGTGGGACGCGTACTTCGACGAGTTGCGGCAGAGGGCGCGGAGCAAGCCTGCCACGTCCTTTACGGACGCGCTGCATACGTTCGTGCCGGACGCGAGTTTGTACGAGAAGATCAAAACGGAGGGCATGGCCGAGTACCGGGCGATGCGTGTGCCGCGCCCGTTCGGGATGCTGCTTGACAACATGATGCCCGTGCTGGAAGATTTGCACAAAGATTTTAGGTTGGGTGTCATCGCCAATCAGCATCCGCCCATCGTGGACGCCCTGCGTGACTACGGACTGGAACCGCTGTTCGACGTGGTCGCCATTGACGAGATATTCGGACACAGCAAGCCCGACCCGCGCATCTTTGAATGGGCGTTTGGGCAGGCCGGATGCGTGGCGGGCGAGGCGATCATGGTGGGCGACCGGCCCGATAACGATGTCGCTCCCGCCAAAAAGCTGGGCATGGGGACGATCCGCTTCAAGCGCGGCGAACTGTACGTATACTACGACCCGCTGAACGACGACGAACGCGCCGACCTGGTCGTGACCGACATCGCCCGCCTCGCCCCCGCCATCCGCACTCTCGCCGCCCTGCGCGCCGCTCTGTAGGTTATGCAGCGCTGCGTTGTGCTGTTGTCTGTCAGCACAATCAACCGCTTATTTGCAGGAATAGAATAATGATCTCTGCCAAGGAATTTGTTGCTCGATGGTCAACTCCCGTCAGCAATGGCGAGGATAATAATTGGTTTGCAAGATGGGGTTCTTACGAACTGGCGAGATATGATCCGGATGTCGTCTCAGACCTCAACATCTCAGATGCTTCCAAAATATTCTTGACGCAGGCAGGTCTTCCGCGCAAAGCGAATCGTGGCTTATACCAGTTCGGCGGGGTATTCGCGGCCCTGCCTCGCCTGGAGGATGTACAGCCTCGCGTAGGAAAGCAGTACCTGCATGAACGCTATCGTGTTCTGGGAGGTAAAGCCTTTCTCTACAACAATCAAACGCTATACGACGATCTTATTTGTTTCCAGGACAAACCTGAGGAGCAGGTATGTATGGTTGAAAACACAGAGGAGTTCGCGGTATGCCTGGTAAATTCCAGTGTTTCGCAATTAGCCGAATTTCTTTTGCTCTTACGCAACGAAATTGACTATGCAATGCTGTGCCAGCGTGCTTTTCTCAAAAATAGTGATGATTATATACTACAGCATTATAAAGATCTAGAGACACAGGTAAAAGAACACGGAAGACAGACAATTAAGAATCTGCGCGAAGCGGATGCTGCGGCTGTTGAAGCAGGCAGTTCATGGGAAGACATCATACTTGAAATTCAGTTCGGCATGTAGCAAACTTTACAGGCGGGTGTGGACAACATCCCTCGTTCCTGCTGTCGCAGACAGACTGACACTTGTAGATGTCGTCGGTCTGCATATTTTTTAGCGGCTGCAAGCAGGCGGATGGGGCATGTATGTGCAACAAAGCCTATGTTCAAACAGGATAAAGCGACGGCAGGGTGAGGAACACAGGGATGTTCAGTACAACAAAGATCTACAGCAGATTATGCAATGAAATATCGCTGGCAAAAATGTATGTATCGGTTGGTTTACTGATGGCTGCGGCCTGCCTGCCCCTGATGGCGCGGGCCGGAGAAGTGACGATTACCGTGGATGCGGCGCAGGTGGGGCCGCGTCTGAGTCCCTTACAGCACGGCGTTTTTTTCGAGGAGATCAACCATGCGGGGGATGGCGGGCTGTACGCGGAAGAGATCGCCAATCGCCGGTTTGCCGAAGGGTTGAAAAACTGGTCTGCCGTAGAACCGGCTGGCGGGATCACCTCTTTGATGCTTGCGCCTGACACGGCAAACGCGGCTTTGCAGACGCTGACGGTGCGCGGGGCGGGTACGGGGGCGGGCGTCAATGCCCGGTGGGGCGTCGCCAATGCGGGGTATTGGGGTATCGGCGTGGCGCGGGGGCAGACGTATGCCTGTACGCTGGAACTTGCGACGTGGACACCCGGCCTTAAAACTCTGCGCGTCGCCCTGGTCGCGCTGAATGGCAAAACCCTTGCCGAGCAGCAGATGCCGCTCAACCCCGCCGCGCGGCGTTACATGGCGGATCTGACGCCGTCTTCGGCATCCATGTCTGCGCCCACAGAGTCGCAGGCCGTCCTGCACATCACCTCGGAAAGCGCGGGCGCGTTTACCCTCCGTGCCGTGTCGCTGTTTCCGCGTCAGACCTACAAGGCGCGTCCAAACGGAATGCGGCTTGATCTCGCGCAGTCCGTCGCCAATCTGCGTCCCTCGTTTGTGCGCTTTCCCGGCGGCTGCTATGTGGAAGGGGACAAGCTCGCCAACCGTTTTCAGTGGAAGATGACGCTCGCGCCGTCTCTGTCACGGCCCGGACATGAGAACTTATGGGGGTATCACAGCACGGACGGCCTGGGCTATCACGAGTATCTGCAATGGTGCGAGGACATGAACGCAGCCCCCCTGTTCGTCGTCAACGTGGGCATGTCGCATACCGATGTCGTGCCTATGGACAAGATGGGGCCGTATGTGCAGGACGCCCTGGACGCCATCGAGTATGCGCGCGGCGATGTAACAACTCCGTGGGGCAAACGCCGCAGCGCACAGGGACACCCGGCCCCGTTCCCTCTGCGCCTGCTGGAGATCGGCAACGAGAACGGCGGGCCGGCCTACGAAGAGCGGTTCGCGCTGTTTTACGACGCCATCAAGCGGAGGTATCCCGACGTTCAGCTTATCGCCAATACACCCGTCACGTCCCGCGTCCCTGACATGGTAGACGAACATCACTACGACACGGCAGCTTTCTTCGCCCGCGCCGCGCGCCGCTATGACAGCTATCCGCGCCCCGATCCCAAAACGCCCGATGTGCCGGTCGCGCCCCAGGTGTACGTGGGCGAGTACGCCGTGACGCAGGGCTGCGGCAAAGGGAACCTGCTGGCCGCGCTGGGCGAGGCCGCGTTCATCACGGGTATGGAGCGCAACGCCGACGTGGTAACGATGGCGAGCTACGCGCCCCTGCTCGTCAACGACAACGACCGCAAATGGAATCCGGACGCCATTGTGTTTAACTCCACACAATCGTATGGTACGCCCTCGTACTGGGTGCAGCAGATGTTCAGCCTGAACCGGGGCGATGTAAACCTCAAAACCGATGTGCAGGCCGCGCCGCCGAAAACGCCCCTCGTTCTTAACCTTCCGAATGGCAGGGTAGGCGTGGGAACGTGGGACACAAGCGCGGAGTTTGCCGACATCAACGTGTTTCGCAATGACCAGTCTCTCTGGACGGCCCGCGACCCCCTGCTGCCGCTGGAACCGCAGACCGGGCAATGGCAGCAGGGCGAGATCACGACAAAGCAGATGTCCCTCCTGTCCGACTGCCGCAGCGTGGGCGGCGATCCCAAATGGACGGACTACACGTTTGTCTGCAAGGCGCGCAAGCTGGCGGGCGCGGAGGGCTTTCTGATCCTGTTCCGCATTCAGGACGACAAGAACTTCTGCTGGTGGAACGTGGGCGGGTGGGGCAACTCGCGCCACAACATCGAGGAAAGCATCAATGGCAGCAAAACTACGCTGGCGGATGACATGCCAGGGCGGATCGAGACAGGACGATGGTACAACATCCGCGTGGACGTGCAGGGCGACCGCGTCCGCTGCTACCTGGACGACAAACTTGTCCATGATACCTGGATCACGCCCCGCGCTCCCGATGTGCATGTCGTGACGACCCGCGACAATGCGACCGGCGACATATTGCTCAAGGTAGTCAACATGGCCGGCGACGCGCAGGACGCGCGCATCAACATACAAAACGCGCCCGCTTTGCTGCCCGCCGCCCGCGCCCTGACCCTTACATCCGCCCTGCCGACCGACGAAAACACATTTGCCGCGCCTGCGCAGATCACACCGCAAAGCGCGTATGTAAACAATGTGGGGCCGCAGTTTGCATACCGTTTCCCCGCGTACTCGGTCACGATCCTGCGCCTGAAAACAAAGAAATAACAGTAGTTGGTTACTGAGACTTCTTTGTTTTCACTTCACTACCGTACACATTTTGCCACGGGTTGAAAACCCATGTCTTGGTGGCGTTCCGCCGAGCGTCCTACGGACGCGATGCGTCTATAAACCAGCAAACGTCTCTATATAGAGCCTTTGCGTCCGTAGGACGCTCGGCGTGCAGCGCCACTCAGACGGGTACTTTCAGTACCCGGAACCATGTGTCCGATAGTGAAGTTTTCACTTAGTTGGTCAGAGACCACCCTCGATGCTTTCGCGGGAAAAGACGCCGTCCTGATCGTCGTAGGCGAACAGTTCCGCGTAGCGTCCCCAATCAATGGCCGTGTCCAGTTGCCGCTCGGCCTCGTCCGCGCTGAAATAGGATTCGAGTTCCTCCCTTAGCGCGTCCCAGCGCAGGCGCTTGTTGGGCGCAGCGTCCAGTTCCGCCAGTATCTGCTGTATCAACTGCACATTCGCGCGGGCCAGATCGCGAAACACGACTTTTTCTTCCAGCACACCTGCCTCGGCGAAGTGGATGCCCTCAGATGTCAACTGCACGTCACCTGCCTCTACCTTGCCCAATCCGAGCAGGCCGATGGCCTGTATCAGCGGCAGCAGGTCGTCTACCTCCAATTGCAGTTCGCGGCCCAGCGCGTAGATGTCCGCCCGGTCGCCCTCGCCGTGCAGCCGCTCCACAAGCCCCGTCACCTGGCCGACCGGCACATGCGGAAGCTGCTGATACGCGCGTGTCGGACGCCCGCTCGGTCTGGCGATGGGCGTCTCCTGCCGAAACGCGCCCACGGCCTCGCCCGGATTGGTCATCACGCCATACAGGTAATCTACGAGCAAGACGTGTTCGGGATGCTCCTTACCCCGCTCCCCGACCGGCAGGCCGGGCATATCTACGCGCACCACGCCGGGGTTCGCGCCCATCACGACAAGCCGGTCGCCCATGATCACGGCTTCCTCGATGTTATGCGTCACCATGACAATGGCTTTTGTCGGGATTTTGCGCGACCGCCACAGAGACAGCAGTTCTTTTTTCAGGTTCTCGCCCGTCAGCACATCCAGGGCCGAAAACGGCTCGTCCATAAACAGGATTTCCGGCTGCACGACGAGAGCGCGGGCGAACCCGACGCGCTGCCGCATCCCGCCCGATAGTTCTTTCGGGTACGCGTCCTCGAACCCGTCCAGCCCGATCACGTCGATGGCGTCCAGGATGCGCCGCCTGCGCTGCGTTTCCGGCACATTGGAGTTGAGCAGGCCGATCTCGACGTTCTGGTACACGGTCAGCCAGGGAAACAGGGCGAACGTCTGAAACACAATCGCTACATGGGCGTTCGGGCCGTCCTGCGCTTCGCCCCGAAAGCGCACCGTGCCTTCCGACACGCCTGTCAGTCCCGCCAGGATTCGCAGCAGCGAACTTTTGCCCGACCCGGATGGGCCGAGGATGGTAATGATTTCGCCCTCGCGCACTGACAGGCTGACATCGTGCAGCACGAGGATGCGCTTGCCGCCGTCACCATAATATTTCGTCACCTGCTCCGCGCTGAGCAAGGCCGTATTGTTTTTGGTCATGGTTGTCATTGGCGTTTTTCCTTTCTGTTGAGCGTTGGCTTTTCGCTTTTGTCCTGAACTCGGATTACGCGAATTGGAAGGATGCACAGGATAAGAGGCGGCGTTTCTTCTAATCTGCCTTCTAATCACACAAACTGATGTCCGGAACAATCCAATCCTGTCTATCCCTTAGATCCGCGTAATCCGAGTTCAGGACAGAAAATGACAAACAACATTTTCTATCCCAGCCGATACCGCGTTTCGGCCAGCGCGTACAGCGGCTTCCAGACCAGGCGGTTGAGCAGGACGACATAGAACGACATCACGGCGATGCCGAAAATGATCTGGGGCCAGTCGCCTTTTTCCGTGGCGTTGGCGACATACGCGCCCAAGCCCTGCGCCTGCAATTTGTGCGTTCCCCACGCGGCGACTTCGGCCACGATGCTGGCATTCCACGCGCCGCCCGCCGCCGTCAGCGCGCCTGTCACCCAGGCCGGGAAGATGGCGGGTAGGATCAGCGTCTGCCACAGTTTCCAGCCCTTCAGTCGAAATACGAGCGCGGCTTCGCGCAGGTCGCTTGGTACGCTTGTCGCGCCCGCGATCACGTTGAACAGGATGTACCACTGCGTTCCGAGCGCGATGAGCAGCGTGCTGCCCCAGTTGAAGTTGACGTGCAGGCGCAGGAACAGCAGCACGACAAGCGGAAAGATCAGGTTGGCCGGAAACGACGCGCCGATCTGTACTAAGGGTTGTGCGACACGGGCCAGCTTGGGCGAAAATCCGATCCGCACCCCGATAGGCGTCCAGATAATGGTTGCCGCGACCAGCATCACGAATACGCGCAGCAGGGTTAGAAACCCCAGCCACAGCACATGCAGGGCTTCGCGCATTGAGATCTCGCTGCGAACCACAATCGCCCCTCGCGCTATGCCGTACAAGACCGTGCCTGCCAGGGCGATTGTCAGCAGCGTTTGCGTGATGCGCCGCGCGCCGTCCGGGATGCGCGCGGCATGCGCGGGACCGGCCGTGCGGGCAAATACACCGTCTACAAACTTGCCGATGGGCGCGAGTACGCGCTTTTCCGTCCAGGGCAGCAAAGCAGACTTTTGCATCAGCGAAAGCACCCACGAGGTCGGCTCCTGCCCACTTTCGGTCTGCTCGAACTTGAACTTTTGCGACCAGGCCACGACCGGACGCCAGAACAGTTGATCGGTCATAATCACGACGCCGATCATGGTAAATATCGCCCACCCGACCGCGCCGGTGTCGCCCTTTTCCACGGCTGTCGCCATGTACGAGCCGATGCCGGGCAGCTTGAAATTGTTGCCCAGGACGGTGATCGCTTCGGCCGCCGCCAGAAAGAACCAGCCGCCTCCGAACGACATCATGCCGTTCCAGACCAGGCCGATCATCGCAAACGGCGCTTCCAGCTTGACGAACCGCTGCCACCACGTCAGATGGTACACGGTCGAGGCTTCGCGCAGTTCCTGCGGGATGGTACGCAGCGACTGGTAGAACGAAAACGTCATGTTCCACGCCTGCCCCGTAAAAATGGCGAAGATGGCCGCGCACTCCAGGCCGAGCAGACTGCCGGGAAACAGTGCCATAAAGCCCGTTACGGTCACGGACAGGAAGCCCAGCACGGGAACCGACTGCAAGATGTCCAGCAGGGGAACCAGTATCTTTTCGGCCCGCTTGTTGTACGCGGCCACATAGCCGTATACGAACGTGAACAGCAGGCTCGCGCCGAACGCGAGGAACATACGCAAGAGTGACCGGGCCGCATAACCGGGCAGGGCGAGCGGTGACAGGTTTATCGCCATCGCGTGCGCGGGCGCGAACGGCACGCGCATTCCCCTTAGCAGTGTCATCACTTCGAGCAGCAGTCCGAAAAACGTCAGGAACAGCAGGACATCCCGCCACCCCGGACGCTGCAGGGCGCGCACGGATTGAGGAGTATAAAGCAAGTTCGCCATGATGCGCCTCCTTTCCAAACTTCTCTGAACTTCGAGGCAAAAGCGTTTATGGATAATCAACAAAATGTCAGTTTTGCGTAAGCAAATCTCCCATGACATCATAAGCCGCGTCTCCAGCGCCAGAAGTGGATTTTACGCATGATTTGCGTTCCTGCGCGTTTATTTGCGGCTATCGAATCATCAAAGTTCCAGATGCACGCGCACGGATACGACGGACACCGGGCCGCGATCCCGGTTGTAGCCCGGATTGTTAATGAACTGGTAATCCAGGGACAGGGCCAACGGTTTGGCGATTTGCAGCGAGTAGTACGTCTCGACGATCTGCTCCGGGCCGTAGCGCAGCCTGCCGTCGCCCAGCAGAAAGCCCAGTCCCCCCGCAGCGAGATAATCTTTGTGCGCGCCCGACAGGTCGTTCTGCACGACGGCGAGGGCCAGGCGGTCATCAGAACGACGCCAACGCCTGCCGGACAACTGCCCGCCCACGCACACGGTACGGTCAATCTCGGTATATGCAAAACTTTCCGTTTTGCCGTCGTCCCAGCCTGCGCGTCCGAACAGGGCCGTGCCGCCCTCATCCCCCAATGGCTGCTCGAAGTTGAAGCCGAACCCGTATTTGACATTGCCCCCGCGCCGCGTGGCCGTGATGTCGGGCGTCGTACCGGTCTGCTGCGCCAGGGCCAGCGTCTGCCGATAGTCGCCCATGTTCGCAAAGTTGCGGTACGCCAGCAGGCGCGCGATGAACGGGCCTTTGCGCTTCGCCAGAACGGGATGCAGTTCTAATTCGATCTGGTCGCCCCGGCTGTGGATCAGGTCTGGTGAGAGACTTGTCCCGTTCGCGATCTTGGGCATCTGGAAACTGCCGACGCGCACAGCAAAGCCGGGATTGACCCATTCCACGGCGACGCCCTGACTGTACCCGCGCGTATCGGCAGCGTAATCATACGCGCCGTTGTTGATAAGCGCCCAGTTCATAAACTGTGTGCGTGTGCTGTTGGCGTAGGCATTGGTGTCGAAGATGTCGTTTGTGCCGAGTTTGCCGCCCGTGATCACGATGCGGCGCACGGGCCGTTTGCCGACGATCTGGTTTTCACCCGGCGCGATGTCCTCTTCGCGTCTGCCTATCCCTATCGTGCCGCGCACAAAGTAGCGGGCCAGATACGGCTGCTGTCCCAGAGTCGGGTTGCGGATCACATCGCCGTTCGTAAACCCTGCCAGCCCAAGCGCGGTGCTGATGCCGTTGCCGCGCGCCATTTCAGGATTCAGAAACGCCTCGAACTCTTTGAACAGGCGGACGCCCAAATACAGCGTGTACGTGTCGGATTTTTCGTTCTCGTTGCGCGACCGCAGGCTGTTGCGGCCCTCATACGGGCTGTGAAATCTGAACAGGTTCTGGTCTATGAGCGTAGCCTGCAGGTTGACCTCGTAAGGCAGAACCGCGCCGGGCTGTAGGTCGGGCGCAGAGGGCTTGGCCGGGTTCTGCGGACTGCCGCCTGACGGGGTGGGCGACTGCTGGGCATACGCGGGCATAGCGGGCAGGGCAGTCAGGAACAACCCCGGCGCAAGGAAGGCGGGCAGGCGCAGCCCTCGGATGCGGCGCAGGCGATACGGCGCGACAGCGCGCCGTGGCAGACGCTGCGAGAGAATAGTCGTGAACATGGGTGAACCTTCCAGTCTGCGACACGGCGTTACACGCGCGGCAGGCATGGCGAAAAGCCATGACATCCGGGCGGATTACGTCATCGCATGGGACAGGTCATCAGGAAAGCGCAAGGTGAGGTGTGGGACAGCAGGATCGCCCTGCCGCCGTTACAGGCAGCTTCGGGGAGAAGCTGCCGGGGAAAGCGTTAGGGTCAAGCCCGCTGTCTTGAGTCTGCGTCTTCGGCGCTCCCAAGACGACCGCAGGTACTGGCGCTGCAATCGGGTGACATTGTTTGAACTGTGTCTTTCATTACCGTGGATTCGTACAAACAGGCTCATGCAAGCATTTACAATATAGGCCGCAAAATACCAAGAGTGAGAACGGCTGCGAACAAAGCGAGCGAACGTTGCCACTATACCGCAACTGGCCCAAAATAGCAAGGGCAGCAGAGCAAATTTTTGTTCGGTTTGTTCGCGGCCATAGCGAGGCCGGTATTCAGGCCATATCGAATACTACTTTGCCGCACAGGCCGTCGCGCATCAGTGCCATGCCGTGATCGAAGTCCTCGAAGGCCAGACGGTGTGTGATGGCCGGCTCGATGTTCAGCCGTCCCGACGCGAGCAGGGCGCGCATAGTGTCCCACGTTTCATACAGCCGACGCCCCACGATACACTGCACCGTCAAGCCCTTGAAGATCATGTCTTCGGCCATGTCCAGTTCCACCGGCTGCGCGGGGATGCCCAGGAGAGATACGCGCGCGCCGCGTCGCGCTATCCGCATGGCCTGTCGTATCGCGCTCGGCGCCCCCGACATCTCCAGCACGACATCCACGCCCTCGCCGTTCGTGCGCTCCATGATAACTCTTTCTAAATCATGCTTCATCACATCTACGGTGAGGTCGGCCCCAAGCTGCCGCGCGAGATCCAGCCGGTACTCTTTGGTATCCGTAGCGATCACGTCGGACGCGCCCGCCGCCCGTGCCACGCCCACGGCGAAAATCCCGATGGGGCCGCAGCCCAGAACCGCCACGCTGCGCCCGATAACCTCGCCCGCAAGCGTGGTATGCACGGCATTCCCCAGCGGGTCCTGAATGCAGGCCAGATGCGGCGGGATGCTCCGGTCGTTCTTCCACGCGCTGCCCTGCGGCACGACCACATACGGCGCAAAACAGCCGTCCACATCCACGCCTAAAATCTTCGTGTTCGCGCAGACGTGCCGCTCGTTCATCAGGCACTGCTTGCAGTGGTTGCAGACCCAGTGGCTTTCGCCGCTCACGTAATCGCCCACGCGCAGGCTGGTGACATCGGTTCCTACGGCCACGATCTCGCCCGCGAACTCATGCCCGATGATGCGCGGCGGCTTGACGCGCCCCGCCGCCCACCTGTCCCAACTGTAAATATGGTAATCCGTGCCGCAGATCGAGGCCGCGAGAACGCGCACTTTGATCTGATCGGGGCGCGTGATCTGCGGTTCCGGCGCGTCAATGATCTGCGCGCCCGGCCCGGCGTGCGTCTTGGCAATAGCTTTCATGGTCGTGTCTGGGTTCCTTCCAACGGTCAATATGCTTCCATTATACTCGCAAACACGCGCAAAGACGGATTAACCACCTGTTGCGCTGGAGACATAGAGGCCGAGGAAAGAACAATCAACAGAGTGAGATAGGTTCTTCTTTTTCGTTTGTTTCGCGTATTTCGAGGTAATGGTCCGGTTAATCGTCCTTGTATGGCCTCAGCAGCGCCCAGCGCTCCATGAGTTCGATGTCATGGCTTAAACGTTCGCCCCAGAGTTTGCGGTCGTCGCCGGGGAGAAGGTTTGCGAGGGCGCGTTCCAGCCGGGTCAGCAGCACGATTTCCGGGCCGCTGAGAGGCGTGGGGGAGGGAGTGGACACAGGAACGCTGCTGTCCGCCTGCCCTGCGATGCGCGGTGCAGGCTCCTCGAACACGAAGCCTGCCAGGGTCAGCAGGCGGGATACGTCCTCGCCAAGACCATGCGCGAACCGGCGCACACTTTCGGGCGTGCGCGCGTTGCCTTTCGCCAGTTCGGCAATCGTGGCGGGCGAAAGCCCGGTCAGGCGCTCGGCCTGCCGAAACGAGAGACGTTTGCCGTTCTGCCCATGCGCGAGCAAAATATCGCCTATGGCCTGTTCCAACCCCGCCCTCGCCCTCGCCATATCTCACGCCGCCTTTCCGCCATGTAAAATCCGCTGTTCCGAACGCGTCACAATCCTGGCTACCAAACGTTTTGTAGAAAAATTGTAGGAAAAGAAAATCCAAAAAACCATGCCTGCCCATTCGTTCAAGAAGGAATATGCCTGCTTGATGCCGAACAGCCCTTCGAGCGTTTATAATGCGTATTGTGCCGTGTTCAAACTTTCAGAAACACGCCTGCCTGTTGATACGTATTCCACACTAGCGACCGTGTAAAAGACCGTGTAAAAAGTGAGAGGGCAGAAGCGGCAGGTTGAGTGACACTTTGGCAGACCTGCTTCGTATGTGGGATAATAGATATAGCAGAATTAGCAGGAAATGCAGTAGAACGGACGCAGTGACTTGCGTGGGCAGAGCGCGTCTTGAAGCGCGCCGCCACAGCACACACGCCGCTGGACACGCGCTGAATGCGGAAGTTGTTGAGATATGCAGTAAGCCGTTCGGCCAGGGCGAAGAAAAGAAGTTCAACATGAAAACGCGAAACACAAAAATGAAAGTAAATCAGTCCTTGTCGCGCACTGCGGCCCTGCTGGGCGCAGGCGCGCTGGCCCTGCTTCCCCTCGCCGCAAGCGCCCAGATGCGTGGCGGCGGAATGAGCGGCGGCGGAATGTCACGCGGGGGAGGCTTCGGAGGCTCCGGCGGTGGCTACAGCGGCCCGTCGTACTCGGCCCCGCAGACGTCCTCGCGCCAGAGCTATACGCCCGCGCCAAGCGTTTCCAGGCCCAGCTACTCGCCGTCTTCTTCCCCGTCGTTTTCACGGCCCAGCTATTCGCCCTCCTACTCGCCATCAACGGGGTACTCGCGGCCTGATTATTCGCCGTCCGGCATGAACGGCTCGCCCATCGTGCGCGGCGGCGGTTCCGACCCGCTGTTCGGGCGCTCCGCGCCGACAGGCTATAACTACGGCGAGTCGGGTGGGGCGGGATACCGCTACCAGGCGCAAAACCGTGGACAGTCCCCGAACACAGGCGGGGGGCAGGCGGGGCAACAGTTTCAGAATGGGCGGCAAGGCACAGCGCAGACCGGTCGTACTGTGCAGCAGGGCGTGATCGGCCCCGGCAACTATCCGAATGTGCGGCAGGCTCCGCTCGTGCAGGCTCCGTTGCCGCAGGCGCGGCAGTTCACGCAGCCGAGTTCGCGCACGGTCAACAGCCTGGTATACAGCCACAACCCGGCCTACTATGGCAACCTGCACGGTCTGAACGCGGGCAACGCGTATGGAAATGGCTACAACCCGTCCAACCCGTACCGCATTCGCTACGGTCAGCCGTATGGCAACCATTACTACTACGGCGATTTTGGCTTCAACTACTTTTCGGGAGGATTTGCGTACTCACCGTACTATTCGCCGTTCTTCTCGTTCGGGTATAGCGCTCTGTCGCCCTATGCGTTCTATTATGGCGCGTTTCCCTCGTTTATCACGCTGGGCAGCGTGTACACCGCGCCGCCTGAGTACGTATATGTGCCGTACCCGGTCTATCAGAACGGCACGTACAGCGGCGAGCGCGCCGATGACGTGGATGGCTACTACCTGAACCGCAACAGCCAGAATAATGCCAACCGCACCGGCGATCAGTACCGCGTCGGCGAGAACGGGCGCAGCCTGCCCGCCCCGGCTCCCGTCCGGGACGCCGCGCTTGACAGCGCGCTCAGCGACATTCGCGACTCGTGGAAGACAGGCAAGATAGATTCGCTTGCCAAGCACGTTCGCCGCGACGCCAAAGTCGCCGTTTATCTGCGCGGCAAGTACCAGTATTCGCTGGACGCGGGCGATTATCTGGACATGACCAAAGACGCCCTGAGCGCCACGCAGACCGTCCGCTTTGATCTGGACGCGCCCAAGCGCAAGGAGAACGGCGTTTACACCATCACGGGACGCCACATCTATCGCGACAAGGACGGCAACGAGCGTACCGTGCATGTCACGTATGTGCTGGAGAAATCAGACAGCGAGTACGTTCTCACGCAGGTCGGCAGCGCGCCGGACAAGGTGGAAGACGAGCCGACGACCGGGACGAACGCCGATCCTAATACCGACCCAAACAACAATCCGAACAATTAAAGAACAGTAATCCGTGGTTCGGAGTTCGTTAAGAAATACGCAGGTGTGCGACGTTTGCACATCTGCGTATTTCTACGAGCCGTGAACCACGAACCACGAGTCACTACCCTATGCCCCGTCCCCTTGTTTTAGGAAATGGCGCGTTTTTAGTCACGCTGGACAGCGACCTGTTTATGCGTGACTTTACCTTCCCTTATGTCGGCCTGCTCAACCACCTGAGCGGCCATAAAGTACGGCTCGGCGTGTGGAAGGACGGGCATTTCGCCTGGCTGGACGCGCCCGAATGGCGTAAGTCTCTGCGCTACGAACCTGATACGCTTGTCACGCATTGCGAATGCGTCCATGACGGCCTGGGCGTCACGCTTCTGCTTTCCGACTGCGTCGCGCACGATGCCGATATTCTGCTCAGGCGCGTGGATGTTACGCCGCACCCTTCTCCGCGCGATCAAGGCAATAGCCCCCCCTGTGACATCCGCCTGTTTCAGAGCCACGACTTTCATCTTGCCGAAACAGACATCGGCGATACGGCCTTCTATCTGCCTTCCGTGGACGGCCTTGTTCACTACAAGCGCGACATCTACATCCTTGCCGGAGGCAAGGGTGGGAACAGCGCGGACGAACAGAACGCGCAGGAGGGGCAGGGCAAGTCTGGCCTGTATCAGTACACCACGGGCATCAAGGGCTTTGGCGGCGCGGAGGGAACCTGGCGCGACGCCGAGGACGGCGAACTCGGCCTCAACCCCGTAGAGCAGGGCAGCGTGGACAGCACGTTCTCAGTGCGTGGCATGGCGTTGCCGGGGCAGACGATTACTTTTCAGGCGTGGCTGTGCGTGGCCCACACGCTGGATGCGGTCCAGGAACTGCATACGCGCATACAGGAGACCGGGTTCGAAGCGATACGGGCCGAATCGCGGAAGCTTTGGGCAGAATGGTCACGCCCCGCCGCCGAACTGCCTGAAGCAGATCGCTTGCCCGCGCCCGTTGCCGATGCGTTCCGCCGCAGCCTGCTCATCATGCGTACACAGATTGACAACCGGGGCGCGATCCTGGCTGCCAACGACAGCGATATTCTCCAGACGGCCCGCGCGCACTACTCGTATATGTGGCCTCGTGATGGCGCTCTCGTCGCCTCCAGCCTGGATGCGCTGGGCTATGCGGACATTACGCGCCGATTTTTCGAGTTTTGCGGTCGTGTCGCGCGCCCGACGGAGAGCGGCGGCGCGGTTCTGATGCACAAGTATGGCCCGGATGAGACCTGGGGGGCGACCTGGCATCCGTGGATCGTGGACGGCAAGCCTTCGGTTCCCTTTCAGCAGGACAGCACGGCCCTTGTGCTATGGGCGCTGGCCCGCCATTACGAACGGCACGGCGACCTTGACTTTCTGGAAGGTTTGTATGCGTCGTTCGTCGTACCGGCTGGCAACTTCCTGATCGCGCACCGTGACCCTGACACCGGCCTTCCCGCCTCCTCCTACGATCTGTGGGAGGAGCGGCGGGGCATCCATGCCTTTACCTGCGGCACGACGGTCGGCGCACTTGACGCCTGCGCCCGCCTCGCCCGCGTGTTCAATGACGCGCCGCGCGCATCGGCACATGACGACGCGGCGCGGCAGATGCAAGACGGCATCCACGCGCATCTGTGGAATCAGGACGCGGGCCGCTATGCCCGCCGCTTAATCGTTCACGCGAATGGGCGATTGGAACCCGACTTGACCATTGACAGCGCGGTTTACGGCCTGTGGGCGTTCGGAGCCGTTGCCCCGGACGATCCGCGCATGGCCGCCACCATGCGCGTAACGCACGACCGCCTGCGCGTACAGACAGACATCGGCGGACAGGCCCGCTACGAAGACGACTACTATTTCCGACGCAGCGACGACATCGGGCGCGTACCGGGCAATCCCTGGATCATCTGCACGCTCTGGCGGGCGCAATACCAGATCGCGACTGCCCGAACCGCGTCTGACCTCGAACCCGCGTTGGAATTGCTGTCCTGGGCCGTCCGTCGCGCGGCGCAAAGCGGCGTACTGCCCGAACAACTCAATCCCTTTACGGGCGAGCCGCTCAGCGTCTCGCCGCTGACCTGGAGCCACGCCGAATTTGTCGCTACCGTCCTCCAATACCTCGACAAAGTTCAGTTTCTGGACAACGTTTAGTCGCCGACACGATGACGGGAACGTGGGACTGAATAGACCTCTTGCATAAGTTCTCTCTTCGAGAGGCAAAGGGCTGCATTTTTGAGGACTTATGCAAGAGGTCTGATAGAAGAATGGGAAAGGCCGGAGCATGGACACGACGCGGCGGCAGATGTGGCAGCTCAACAAGTACCTGTGGATGAGCCTGGCGGGCGTCCTGCTGTACATTCCCATCGCGTACACGCAGGGCGTGTTTGAAGCGCCCGCGTGGGCCGTGGGCGCGCTGTTCGGCCTGGCGCTGATTGAAGGGGCTGTTCGCAGTTGGATCGGCTATCGGCGCGGCGGCGCATTGGACGCGCCTTTGTCCGCCCGTTTCAATTATGCCGAGATCGTTTTGATTACCGTGGGCATCGCCATCAGCGGCGGCGTACACAGCGATCTATGGCTGCTGTACTTCGTCACCATGACGTTTGAGTCTCTGTACGCGTCGCGTCGCAAAAAACGCCTGCTTGACCTGCAAATGACGTTGTTCTATCTTGCCGCCACCCTGCCACGGCAGTGGATAGCGCCGTCTGCCGATCCTCCCGCCACGTATGCGCGCCTGTTCGCCACGCATTTGTTTTTTCTGGTCATCGTAAGCGCGCTGGCCCGCCGCATCAGCAGCGACTACGAGGAGCGCGCCCGCGAACTGCTGGGCCTGCGCGAACAGCGGGCGCAGTCCGACGAGCGCGCCCGCATCGCCCGCGAAGTTCACGACAGCCTGGGACACGCCCTTGTCAGCAGCATATTGAGACTGGAACTGGCCGCCCGCCTGGTGTCCCGCGATCCCCGCGAGGCCGAGAACCTGCTGCGCGAGGAGATACCCGCCCTGCGCGCCGCGTGGAACGAGGGGCGCGATCTGGCCTTTCATCTGCGCCCGTGGGAGGCCGAAGCGGAGGGCGAGAACATCGCCGACCTACTGCGCAGGCACACAGCCCGCTTTGCGGAGCGCACCGGCCTGCAAGTCGTAGTGCGCGCAGCGGAGGACTGTCGGCAGCCACGGCCCGCCGTGACCTTCGCCCTGACCCGAATCGTGCAGGAAGCGCTCACGAACGCCGCCCGCCACGCGCAGGCCACCCGCATTCTTGTCACATTGACCTGTTATGGCGACGGGCGAATTAACTGCACAATCCAGGATGATGGCGTTGGATTCGAGGCGGAAACACAGCTATGGGGCGTAGGTCTGCAATCCATGCAGGAGCGCGTATTAGCTTTAGGAGGAGAGTTCACCGTACAAAGCGCGGTTCAAAGGGGAACGACTATCCACGTTCTTTTCGCCGCCCCGTGAACCATGCGGTGGTATGCAGAGGAAACGCGCATCATTGCAGAAGCTGGCCCTCGGCGCTTCTTGTTTCCTGAGAGCGCTGACGAATGGTATACGTGCAGGTATGGTCGCCGACGAGCAGGTACTTTTCGCGGATGATCTCAACGCCGTCCAGAAGATTTTCAAACATCTCGATCTCGTGTTTGCAGCAGATGTGCGGGTAGCTGATTGCCACGGTACAGATGGCGCAATTGTGCTGCACAAGGCGATACTCGCCGGGATTCTCGCTTTCCTGCGCCTCGGCCATAAACCCGGCCTCGGTCTGTATGCGCGCCAGTTCCTGCACCTGCGCGCCCAGAGACTTGTCCCTCATGCGCCCTTTGACGCTGTGCGCGATGCGTTCCGAGCGGCGCGCAAACAGCGTTTGAACTACTTCCTCGCCCTGCCATTCGTGCAGTTCGGCAAGCAGGCTCTCAGTCAGCGCGCCATATCGGCGCGGAAAAGTCTCATCTCCCGTCGGCGTCAAACGGTAGCGGTGGGACGGACGCCCCAAGCCTTTGCGCTCTACGGTAATGGCGATGATGCGTTCCGCTTCCAGCGCGGCCAGATGCTGCCGCACGGCGACCTGCGAGATATTCAGTTCCCGCGCCAGTTCTTCCGCCGTCATTGTGCCGTTCACCTTGATGGACGTCAGTATTTCCTGTCTCGTAATACCATTGGCTCGTGACATATCAACCACTCCTTTGTGCAGCCACTTGATGCAGCCAACAACTTGAACAACGGTTTTTGCAGCATCAAGTAGAACGTCTGCCAGGCGGAGGGGCCGCCTTTCACCTGCTATGAGGAGTACAAAGCGACGGCAGCAGCGCAGCCCTGCACCAAAAAAGCACATTGACGCCAAGTGATGTTCAACGAATAGTGTATACCAGAAGTACGCTTCGATGCAAGAATTCATACTCACGAAACGTTTGTTTCTACCCTCTAAACCGCTAAATATGCCTGTTCCACTGAACACTAAAAAAAATGACTGATCTACTTCCAATTAATTAGCGCATACTGACAGTTTATGTCTTGTGTGCTCTGCTCTGCCGACTTGTATACAGCGTAGATCAACAGCGTCTCCTGGCATGTTGCGGATGCTTGTGAAGGAGAAGCAGCAAAGTCGTTACGCTCAGATGAGCGTAACGACTTCAATCAGGACAAACTCTGTGGTAACAAGAGGAGTTCTGTTGCGAACAAGTTCCCTATAAACGGCGAGCGCTTTTTGATGAAGGGCGTCACGCTGGTTAATGAGAGCGATCCATGCCGCCGTATCCACGAATGTTTTCTGCGTATGCCTCAAAGCGTCGGTTCTCTTTTGGGAGTGCCGTGCAGATAGTGGTCGTGCTGGTGCGCGAAGTCAGTAGTGCCGGTATCAATGTGGCAGGCGTCAATCCGTTGCACTGGTACTTGATAGGCCAAAGATGTTATACTCTCCGCTCGCGCCGCCTTGACAAAGCATTCCTAATCTGGAATAATAAAATATGGATGAACAAGCGCCTCCACTAAGACCGCTGTAATTCGTCACCAAAACCGTTCGTGATGATATGCTTGACGTACCTTTACCTGTTCGTAGGGAGTTTGGACATGCGCTCTACCTGGCGCAAACAGGCGCGGCCCATCAGAATGTCAAGCCTCTTCATGGTTTTGGTTCCGGCATTCTGGTAGTAGAAAGCTACGACGGAGACACGTTCCGCGCCGTATACACTGTGCATTACGAAGAAGCGATCTACGTATTGCATGTTTTTCAGAAGAAGAGTACACATGGCATTAAAACACCGCAGCGCGAATTAGACACCATACAGATGCGACTACAGCGGGCGCAGCGGCTTCATGAGGAGCATATGCGGAAGCAGGAAGAGGAACAGCAAAAGCGTGGAAGATGAAGCGAACCCCGTTCTCGTCAGCAGCAATATATTCGCCGACCTGAACATTCCCAAAGCCGAACAGGAACTGGAAAAGGCTCAGCTTGCCCAGGCTATCCGAGCGATCTTGAAAAGCAGCGACTGGACACAGGAAGAGGCGGCAAAGCGCATGGGAACGTCACAGCCAAAAGTGTCGCAGATTATCGGCGGCAAACTCGCCGGATTTACGGCAGATCGTCTTCTAAAGTATGTTCGCGCACTGGAATGCGACGTAGAGATTAGAATTACGCGCAAGCTCGGCGACCATCAACACGGCTCCGTGACGGTCATTTGCGCTCTGTAAGGGCTACAAGAGCCATTCGTCTGTGCCTGAACGTCCAGTTACTTAGATTTGCTGGAGATGCTCAGGAGCGAGTTGCCTGTCGAGTAATGTGACTGGAGATTTTGATGCCGAAGCAAATACAACCTGTTAGCGGACATCCGGTTTTCATCTGGTCGAAGTTGTTGAATCCGATAGATGTAAAACCCGCTGATCTGCCCAAAAGCGCAGGCATCTATGTCGTCGTTGCTTGTGACGCGCAAGGCGTTCCAATCAAACAGCCTGGCGAACCTCTACGCAGTATCTTGTCAGGCGTTGTATACATAGGGATGACAGGCAGCAGCAACACACTAAAAGGGCGATTCACAGCGCTTGCTAGGGCGTGGCGTCCCACTAGTAGTCCGACACGATAGAATGTAGGTATAGATTTCAAGGTGTCTTATGCGATGGCGACCTTGAAAGCTATCCGCGCGTTCTACCTTGATGGTGTACTAGCCGACAGCAAACTCCCTCGCATGGCAGCCGCAAACATTATAACAACGACGCAAATGCACAAAAAATGTTTGACGTCGCAAATGTCCGGTTGCGGTACGAGCCTTTGCCCACCTCCTCGCCTATCTCTCAGGATGCTGTTGTGGCTGATTTGCAAAAGATTTTTGATCCTGACGAGACGGCAGACAAGCGTGTCGGGGCAATGGAAGCTGGATTAATCCAATGGTTCAAACGTCAGTATGGGTACATTCCCATTCTGAATAAAGATGATGATGGCGCTAAAGATGCGCTCATCACAGACACATTTCTTGACAAGCATTTTGAAGATATGGAGCGGCGCGGAGTTTAGGAGGTGTGACAAGACGGTTAGCGGCCCACACCGAGCAGTTGTTTTGCGGGCGTGTGAAGCCGCTCTTCGTACAAAGCGATTTGTTGTTCCAACTCTTGGATCTCTTGATGCATGCGATTGTATTCCGCTTTCAATTCCATATTTTGCTGTCGAGATCGGGCTAAGGCTTCCACGCTGCCGTGCAAACTCTGTTCTTCCCCTTCGTCTAGTTGCTTGCTGCCTGCATCGTACACCGCTTGTTCTTCCGCGCTCAGGGTTTCGCCTAGAGCCGCCCGCAAGTGTAGCGGCCACCACTGTTTATGTGTCGCTTCGTCCACGCTGTCGCCTCCCACAATCCTCAGTTCCTCGGTTCTACGTTCGTGTATTATACGTCACTTCGGCATGTTCCTGCAATGCGGACAATGTGGAACACTATTGTTGATGTACGAAAAGCCGCCGCGTCCGAGGAGGGACGCGGCGGCCTGACAACAATACGCAACAGACATCAAGCGACGATCAACAGCACTTCGCGCTCTATTTGCCGGCGCGGACGGTCTGGCTGACGATTTTGGTCTGTTCGTTGGCGACGCTTGCGAACGGCTGCTTGGTGTCGCGCTTCAACACGCCGATCTTACGCAGCAGACCCGAAATCGGGTCGAAGTAGTCGTCGGCCACGCGCTCTTTGAGCGGGATGATGGCGTTGTCTGTGATGTGGATGTGTTCCGGGCAGACCTCGGTACAGCATTTGGTGATGTTGCACATGCCTACGCCACCCTCGCCTTTGAGCTGCTCGCGGCGGTTCAGGTCGTCCATCGGGTGCATTTCCAGCGCGGCCACGCGCACCATCTGGCGCGGCCCAAAGAACGCGTCCTTGCGGTCATGCTCGCGGATCACATGGCAGACATCTTGGCACAGGAAGCACTCGATGCACTTGCGGAACTCCTGTACGCGATCCACATCTATCTGCTGCATCAGGAACGGCTTGCCAGCCACGTCGGCGCGGGGCTGCAGCGGCGGGATCTTGGCCGACACGCGGTAGTTCCACGACACGTCCGTGACCAGGTCTTTGAGCAGGGGAAACGCACGCATCGGGCCGACCGTGATGTTGCCGCTCGGATATTCCTCGACGCGGCTCTTGCACATCAGGCGCGGGTTGCCGTCAATCTCGGCGCTGCAAGACCCGCACTTGGCCGCCTTGCAGTTCCAGCGGCAAGCGAGCGTCGTGTCTATGTTCTTCTGTATATAGTGAATGGCATCCAGTACGACCATTCCCGGCTCGGTGGGAACCTCGTAGCTGACCATATCGCCGCCGTTGATGTCGCCCCGGAAAATGCGTAGAGTTACTTTATCCATAATGATGCTCCTGAGTAGTCGGCAGCCATTAGTCAGTAGAAAATGCCTTTGTTTGTGCAAGATGCGCGTAATGGAGTGAACGCTTTCAACTACGTTTCTACTGGCTGCTGACTGCCAGCCACTTCCTCAACTACTTCCCGTACTCTTCGATCAACGCCTGCAGGTGGTCGGGCATCGGCGGCAATAGTCGCTCTTCAATGTTGACGCGGTTATTCTTCTTGTTTGCGACAAGGTTGCGCTTGCCCCAGTACGTGTCGTCACGCTCCAGGTAGTCCAGCCGCCACTGTGCGCCCCGGCTCTCTTTGCGCTCCAAGGCGCAGCGCACGATGACCTCGGACGCGGTCAGCATACTGTGCAGATCGCGGGCGGCGTGCCAGCCGGGATTGTAATAGCGGTCGCCTTCGACATGCAGATTGTGGGCGCGCTTTTGCAGTTGCTGTATCTTCTCCAGCGCGTGCAGCAATCCCTCCTCAGTACGAGCGATCATGGCATTCTTCTGCATTTCCTCTTGAAGCTCGGTGTGCAGTTGGTACGGGTTCTCGCCTGTCTTGCTTTCCAGCGGGATTAGAAGCTGGTCGGTCTCTTCTTCGATCTGGTTGAGGTCAATCTGGCCCTGCGTGTGCGACTTTGCGTATGCCGCCGCGCCCTCGCCCGCGCGCCTGCCGAACACGATGATGTCACTGAGCGAGTTGCCGCCCAATCGGTTCGCGCCATGCAGTCCCGCCGCCACCTCGCCCGCCGCGAACAGCCCCTCTACCGTGCTGGAACAGGTTTCCGGCTCGGCCTTGACGCCGCCCATCGTGTAGTGAATGGTCGGATACACTTCCATCGGTTGCTTGGTGATGTCTACGCCGCCCAGCGCGTGAAACTGCTCGTACATCGAGGGCAGCTTGCGCTTGATATACTCCGCGCCACGGTGCGTTACATCGAGATACACGCCGCCGTGTTCCGAGCCGCGCCCAGCCTGGACTTCCTTGTAGATACAGCGGGCCACCACGTCGCGGGGCAGCAACTCCGGGGGGCGACGGTTGTTCTTCTTGTCGTCCAGCCACCGCTCGCCCTCTTCAGGCGTTTCGGCGAACTGACCCTTGTACAGCGCGGGCATATAGTCGGGGTTGAACATGAAGCGTTCGCCCTTGTTGTTTTTCAGGACGCCGCCTTCGCCGCGCACACCCTCCGTAACCAGAATACCGCGCATCCCGTTCGGATAGATCATGCCGGTCGGGTGGAACTGGATCATCTCCATGTCCTGCAGTTCCGCGCCCGCCTCATACGCCATGACCAGACCGTCGCCCGTGCCTTCCCAGCTATTAGACGTGTACATGAACATGCGGCCCCAGCCGCCTGTTGCCAGCACGACCGCTTTGGCCTTGAACATCACGAATTTGCCGGTCTCGCGATAGTAGCCGAACGCGCCCACGACGCGGTCGCCATCCTTGAGCAGGCGCGCGAGCGTCACCTCCATGTGGACGTTCATGCCCACGCCGACCGCTTTGTCCTGTAGGGTGCGGATCAGTTCCAGGCCTGTCCGGTCGCCGACGTGGTTCAGGCGACGGTACTTGTGTCCGCCAAACGGACGCTCGGCGATCAGACCTTCGGGGGTGCGGTCAAAGACGGCCCCGTACTGTTCCAGTTCCAGAACGCGTTCGGGCGCTTCTTTAGCAAAAATCTCGGCGGTGCGCGGATTATTGAGGAACGCGCCGCCCTTCATGGTGTCTACAAAATGCACCTTCCAACTGTCCGGCTCTTTGGAACCGTCGGGGTTGGTCATGTTAGCAAGGGCTGCGGCCACGCCGCCCTCGGCCATCACGGTATGCGCCTTGCCCAATAGGGACTTACAGACTACGCCGACCGTGCAGCCAGCTTCTCGCGCAGCGATAATGGCCCGCAGGCCCGCGCCGCCCGCGCCGATAACCAATACATCGTATTCAAAGGTATCGTAAGTTTCCATGATAATCTCCTGATAGGTATATCATAGCATATCAGTGGCAGATAAGAAAGTGAAATGTCACGATGATAATTATAAGCCCAGATTATACGCTCGCTTTTGCGCGAACCTAGCTCTCCAGGTCGAAGTGGAACAGCCAGGACATTTGCCGCCGCTGAATGGCGTGGGGCAGGAGAGTCACGGCCCGGTCACGAACGGCGCGCAGCAGACCGTTTTCCCATTGCCCGACCTCGCCCAATCTGCGGGCCTGGCGGGCGATGGCCGTCACGCGGGACAGTCGCTTTGCTTCGTAGCTTTGAAGCGCGGTCTGTATCAGGGAAGCGGACACGGCGGAACCGGGAACCCCACCGTTTTCAATCTCATGCGGGTCCTGCATCCATGCGAAACTGCAATCGGGCGATTGGGCCTGGCCCAGCAAATCGGCCAATATGACGGCGTCCTCGATGGCCTGACACGCGCCCTGTCCCAGATTGGGCGTGAGCGCCTGCGCCGCATCGCCTAGCAGCGTGACCCGGCCAACGCTCCAATGGGGCAGGGGCTTGACGTTGTAAATGTCGCTGTGCAGAATGTGCGCGTCGTCGCTGCCGCGCAGGATCGTCTCGACAGGCGTGTGCCAGCCCGTAAATCGTTTCAGAAGATACTTTTGGCGGCCTGCGGGATCGTCAGGCTGATGTTCGGGAACGTTGGCCGTGGCGTACCAGTACACGCTGCCGGGCGTCGTGGTTCGATACCCGAAGCGCAGGCCGCGCCCCCACATCTCGGTTCCGGGCGGCGCGTCGTCCTTGATGCTTTCTCCATGCGGGTCGGAGGGAACATGGGACGTGCCGCGCCATACCGCATACCCCGCATAGCGCATCGGCACGTCGCCGAATAATTGCGCCCTGACCGTGGAATGGATGCCGTCGCAGCCGATAAGCACATCGCCCCGCGCCTTTGTGCCATTGGCGAAACGGGCTGTAACGCCGCTCGCGTCCTGCGTGACCGACTCACAGTGCGCTCCCAAATGCGGCGCTCCGGCTGTAAACGCATTGCACAGCAGGGCGAGTAACTGTGTGCGGTAGATCAATGCGCCGGTCGGCTCCATTGTGCGCGGCACACTAAGATGTGTCAGCAGATCACCGCGCCACGTCCGTATTTCGCTGTCGCCGAACGGCACGGACACGGCCCGCACCGCAGCTACAAGGCCCAGCGCGTCCAGGGCTTTGATGGCGTTGGGCCACAGCACAAGGCCCGCCCCGACTTCGTGCAGCGCGTCCGCCTGCTCGTACACTTCGGCCTCGATGTCCTGCCGCATCAGCGCGACCGCAAGCGCCATGCCCCCGATGCCGCCTCCTATGATGATTGCTTTCATACCTGTATTTGCATCGTAATTCGCATCGTTATTTTCATTGGGATGCGGCTTCGCTGCCCTCGGTTTGCAGGGCGGGCCGGGATGGGCCGAACAGAACGGCGTTGAGGAAAGCGCGGCGCAGACCGGGCCACAGGGCGCGATACGTGGGATCGCTCAGGAACAGGATGGCATGTCCCGCGCCAATCGGCTCGTCGGCGGCAAAGACCGTGTCGGCGAGCAGCGGTTCCGTATTGTCCGCCCAGATGAATCCGGACAGGCGCGACGGCCCTTTATCGAAGGTGATCACGTTCGCGCCCCGTTTGGAGGGCTTGAGGAATGTTGACCCTTCCAGTGGCACGGCGATCTCGCCGCTCTCATACCCGTAGCCCAAAAAGTGCGTCGGGTCAATGCGGGCGCGGAAGATGGCTCCGGGCAGATTGATCGGCTTTTTGGGCTTGGGTTTCGCTGCGGCAGGCGCTGCGGGCGAGGCCGTCGTTCCCGATGCCATGTCTGCGGGCTTGTCCTTGTCGGGTGCGGCGGGATCATCGTCGTCGCTGCCAAGCAGGGAAGCCGTAGACAATTTCGCGTCCTTGTCCGTGAACCACAGGCCGCCGCCGCCCACGCCGATCAGGGCATTGCCCCTGCCAACCCACTCGCGCAGGCTGTCTATCTCCGTTTTTCCTAGCTGCGCGGTATAGCCTCTGCCGTCGGGGAACACGATCACATTGAAGCGGCTCAGATCGGCGTTTTTCAGGCCGCGCACACTCAGCGTGGTAAATTCCAGGCCCGCCTGCGTCTCGAACAGATGCCAGATGGCCCCGAAACTCGTGATGCTCGCGCCGTCGTCCGCGATCAGGGCCACGCGGGGGCGCGGCACGTTCTGCACGTCCGCACTGCCAAGTCCTGGCGTGTCCGAATCGCCATACCCGCTGTTCAGAGCCGTGACCGGAACGCCCATGCTTTTGGATAGGGTCGTGATCTGCGCGTACAGCGTATCCGGGTTGCGGCTGACGAGCGCGGCCATCGTGCCGGCGGGCCATGTCTGTCCTGTCAGGCGCAGCGGCTTGCCCAGGCGCGTCAGACGAACGCCGTTTTGCAGCAGGCGTATCGCCAGAAACGCGGACGCGTCCTGATCCGGGCGGAACAGGTACGCGACCGTAGCTCTGGCAGGCGCGGCATTCGCCGGAATGTGGTTCAGCGCGACATGCTCGTAGGCGTCAAGCGCAAGCGGGCGCGCGTCCACGGCAAGCGCGTCTTCGGTCCAGCAGGCGGCGATGTTGTAGGTGTAGGGCAAGGCCCAGGCCGTGATGTCGTAAAACTCGTACTCTTCTTTGCGCTCGGCTGCGTTGCGCTTTTCGTTGCGCTCGCGCCGCGCCTGCTGCTCGCGCAAAAACGACGGCTCGAAATCCGGGTCCGGCTCCAGAAACGCCCGCGCCACCTGCCCCTGCGGCTGCGCCAGATCTATGACAAGCGACCCGACAGGAAACGTTACCGTAGACGCTGTAGAAGCGGAGGCCGTGGAAGCAGCAGCAGGCGCGGAAGCCGTCGCGGCAGCATTACCGGCCCCTTTCTCCTTTTTACTTTCTCCTTTCTCCTGACCTCCTTTTTCCTGAGCGGGCATATACGCGTGGGCCATGCTGGACGTGAACGGGGCGCGGACTTCGCGCACCTCGACGCCCACGCGCAGCAGCAGGGCGGCGAGTTCGGCAAGGCGTCCCGGATCTTTGCCGGGAAGGAGGACGACACGCCGCATCTTTTCACCTGGGGCGGGGACAAGGGCCGAGCGACGGTACGCGGCAAAGTCATGCAGCAGGTCGGCGCGATGGGCGGCGGCGGTGACTATCGAGGCCAGCGCGGTCTCCATGTGGTGCGCCGCGCCGTCGCGCAGGGTGCTGACGGTCTGATCGCCGCGCCGCCGCGCCAGTACGCCGCCGCCGTCTGTCTCGTATGTCATGCCGATAGCGCCCGAAAGCGTGGTGAAGCTGTCCAGATAGCCGGGATAAAACAGATCGAAGGTTTCACGCGTCACGTACTGCCAGCCCCGCTTGTCGAACGCGGCCCCGTTCGCGCGCCCAAAGATGTCTGTCCATTTGTTCAGGCGGTCGCGATCAACCTGCCGGTTCTGCGGCAGGCTATTGGGCGGAAAGAAATAGGTGTCGGGCTGGCCGTGCTGATCAATGAACACCTGCGGATGCCAGCGCAGAAAGGCCGCTGTTTCCTGCCGGGTTTCCGGCTGCGACTGCGCGATCTTGTCCCGGTTCATGTCGAAGCGATAGTGATTCAGCCTGCCCGTCACGGCCCACGGCGACGTATGCTCATACGACCAGGGTTCGGGACTGCCCACGGCCACGCTGTTGTAGTACACCACAAACCGCTCGTGTCCGTCAGGGTTGAAAACGGGGTTGAGGATCACAACGCTATTTTTGAGCGCGGCCTCGATGTCGGGGGCGCGGGACGCGGCCAGGGTATACAGCGTCCACATCACGGTCTCGAAAGAAGCGGTCTCGCTGCCGTGGATGCAGTGATTGATCCAGGTGAGCGTGGGCGTGGATTGGACGATCTGCTCGGCCTCGGCAGGCCCGGCCAGCAGGCGCGGGTCGGCCAGTTTGTGGATGCGAGCTTGTATTTGCTCCAGTCGGCTGATGTTTTCGGGCGCGCTGACAAAGAACAGGCGCAGCGGACGCCCCTCGACCGATTTGCCGTATTCCTCGACGCGCACCCGGTCGGGCGCGCTGCGGGCGATGGCGAGGAGGGTCTGTTCCTGTTCGCGAAACGTGGTATGTCGCTCGCCCGCCTCGTAGCCCAGAATGGCCGAGGGGCGCGGCACGGTTTTGCGGTACGGGCCGCGTCCGTAGAAATCAAAATGCGCGTCGTAGCTTCCGGCAGTTCCGCGTGTCTGCGGGGTCGTCGGCATAGTTTCAGACCGTCGGCCCGCATCCGCCGACTGTGCAAAAGCCTGAACGGACGCGGCGCACAAGAATAGGGAGAGCGCAAGCGGCGTAGTACAACGCGCCATCATCAGGCAAAATTTAGTGGGCAAGTAAGCGTCCTTCTGTCTTTACTGTTATGTTCATGTTCATCGCCACGTTCATCGCATTTATTGTCAACCCGTGAAAGCATGGCGGCATTTGCAAAATCAGTTCGCTGTGATGTTCGTTTCCGACCGCCAATTTTCCTGCCCCCCGGTCGTCCATCCTCTATACCTTTGCATCGTACTTTGCATCGTACTTTGCATCGTAACATGCTGCGCTTCACCGTCAGCATACTCCAAGTGTTCACTTCTCCATGACATGCAGCAGGCGCTTCCTTACTTGTCCCCTTCTTTTTTGCAAATCGGCAGCCTTTTTTGCAAATCGGCAGCGAAGAATAACGCAATTTGCAACGCTGTTCGGACGTAATAAGAAGCAAATCTAATAAGATGTGAGATGTAAGGCGGGCGAGTGTAAGACAGAGCGGACGATTAGCAGGCGAATGCGACACGAAAGAGATGCGACTGGAAGGGAAGTAGACGTGGAACTCGGAGATTTACGGTTATTCTGCCACCTCATAGAGACCGGCTCGTTTTCGCGGGCGGCGGAGCGCAGTTTCGTATCGCAGTCCGCTGTCAGCCAGCGTCTGCGGAGTATGGAGCGGGAGTTCGGGCAGACGCTGCTGGATCGGGGCAAGGGCAAAGGACGCATCACGCCGACAGAAGCGGGCAAGCTGCTGTACGAGGGCGCGAAACCCCTGCTCAATCAGGCCGAGGAACTGGAAATGAGTCTGCGCGGACTGAGCGAGGAGATTGCCGGCCCGGTGCGCGTGGCAACGGTTTACAGCGTGGGCCTGCACGCGTTGCCGGGCCGCCTGAAGCCGTTTATGGCCGCGCATCCGGGCGTCAACGTGCATCTGGAATACAGCCAGACGGCCAAAGTATATCAGGACGTGCTGGCGGGAACCGTGGACGTGGGCATTGTGGCCTGTCCTGCCCCCCGTGTGGGTATTGACATCGTGCCGTTCAGCATGGAAACGATGGCGCTGATCTGCGCCCCGGAACATCCGCTCGCCCGCTGCAAGACCGTGCGCCTGTGCGACCTGGAAGGCCAAAACTTCATCGCCTTCGACGACGACATCCCCACGCGCGGCCTGATAGACAGTCGGCTGCGCGCGGCGGGCGTCAAGGTACGCATCGTCACGTCGTATGACAACATCGAGACGCTTAAAAACCTGGTGGAGATCGGCAGCGGCCTGGCCCTTGTACCGGAAGACACGGTAAGGCAGGAGGCGCGGGAAGGACGTCTCGCGTCCATCCCGCTTGCCCCTGACGACACATTCCAGCGCCCTGCCGGGCTATTGCTCAAAAGCAGCAAGGTGCGCCGCGCCGCCGTCCGCGCCTTTGTAGACGCCATGCGCCTCAACCTGCCGCCCGATTGATTGTTGTTAGTTATTTGAGCAAAAGTAACGCAGTGTTTCCTCGCGAGCCATAGGTCAAGCCCATCAGCAAAACGCTGCATTACTCTCGCACTGGTATTTAGTTTTGTATCGTGACGACGAAATCCTGATCTTCCCAGCGGTCGTCGTCAGGCCAGTAGAAGGTGAAGCGCAGTGTGCCGCTTTGTTCGGGCGGGGGCGGTATGTCCGCGTAGCTGATGCCCACGGCGGTCTGTGTGCTGTCCGTGTCCTGCGTGGTCTGCCATTCGTCGCTCGTCCAGCGCGCACAGAAGCCTGACTCGGCGACGATGCGTAGGGTTTTGCCTGCTTCCATTGTTTCGAGTGGGTAGAGGAAGCCCCAGATTTCCAATGCGGAGGGTGTACGCGGATTTTCCACGTAGCGCGCGGCCACTTCGGGCAGCCGGTCGAACACGCGCCCATCCACAGCCGAACGCAGCAGCCGGACGTACTCGGCGTGCGCCCACAAAAGCGGCGCGGCGCTGCCCGTGGGCTGTCCATTGAACAGATACTTGTCGGGAATGTCATCCGCGTCCCACACCTGTTCGGGCAATAAGCCTGTGCTTGTGGCAAGCTGTTCCATCGCCTGAATGTACGGGGACGGATCGCAGCCGGCGGCCAGTTCGTAGTGGCCCCGCTCGCCCGCCAGCAGGGGCCACGGACGGCCCTGCCCCCATTCCACATACGCGTCACCATTCGCCCTCTGTCCGTACCCGTCGTGATTGTAGCGACGCCAGCACGGGCCATTCGCCGTGTCGGCTTTGAGGATGGCGTCCACGACTTTGAGCGTGTCCACGACGAGCGGGTCGTCGGGGGCCAGGATGCCGTAGCGCACCAGTTCCAGAAAGCCCGCGTCCACGATGTCGCGGGCCGGGTACTCGGTGGGCGCGTCGGGCGGCTGGCTTGACAGTATAAGCGTGGCCGTGTCCAGCGCGCCCATGCGGGCCGATTGATGCGGCCCGGTGGGATTGATGCGAACGAAGTGCCGCTTGACACCGGGCAGCAGACTGCCCGCGTTCGTCACCGTCCACGCTTCCAGATGGTCGCGCATCCAGTCGGCATACGCTTCCAAAAACGCGGCGGTGTCGGCGTGATCGTGTTCGCGGGCCAGGGTCGCGGCGCAGATAAAGGCGGCGATATTCGCGGCGAGCGTAGAGGGCGAATAGCCGCTTGCTTCCTCCCAACGCTCCTGCTGCGTAGCCGGACCCTCGGCAATCAAATAGCGGATGCCGCTGAGGACAAGCGGGCGAGGATCAAAGTCGTGCAGGGCGTTTGCGCGATACAAGCGGTACGCCAGAATAATGGGGAAAGCCACCTCGTCCAGTTGTATTCCTGTCCAGTACGGCCTGCCGTCCACCCAGAAGTTCTGCGCGAAACTGCCGTCCGCCTGCTGACTGGCCGCGAGATAGATCAGGGCGCGGAAGGGCGTTTCCGTATTGCCCGCCGCCAGCAGTCCCAAGGCGGACTGCACCATGTCGCGTGTCCAGACCAGATGGTAGCCCGCCTCGCCGTCCACATCGGCCCGCGCCTCGCCCCACGGGATCGCAAGCGAGGCGATTAGTGCGCCGGGATACGTCTTATCTTCGTGGGCGAGCAACAGACTGTAACTCGAACGATACAGACTGCCCTCGTCGCATGACCGCGCTTCCAGGGGCAGCCGATCCTCGGCAGGGCGGAGCCACTGCTCGTAAAAGCGTTTCTGCTGCGCCTCGAACGGCACGCACAGTGCGTTGAGCAGGCTGGTAATCGCGCTGTGCTTTGTTTCCCCGAACGCGATTCCGACGGTAAACTCTCTATACTGCGACAGTTCTATTTCGCCGGTCAGGGCCACGTTGCCGTCCGGGGCGTAGTCGAACTGCCAGTCCATCTCGAAATTCTGCGACAAGTCTGTCCACCCGTCGCTCGCGCCCACGTAGCCGACGGACATGCGGCTGAACGGGCAGGTCGCGGCCAGGGCGAGCCACCTGCCCTCCTTGTGCGCCATCAAAAAGGATCGCCCGGACGCATGTTCGATGCGGCCCTCGTTATGCCAGCCGCCCACTTCCATGTGCGGGGCGCACAGCACGTACAATTTCAGGCCGCTGAGTACCTCGTCGTCGCCTGAAATCTTGGTATGCTGGAGGACAACCGGCAGATGCGGGTCGGCGATGAGCGTCTTTTCGATGCGGTAGCGGTTTTCGTCGTCGTGCCGCTGCACCGTGTAGCCCAACGCGGGACATATACGCTGCGTTTCGTGCGGCATGTCGCGCTGCTCATCGTGGAAAAAGGTCTTGCCGTCCGTGACAAGGTACGTCAGATCGCGCACCTGGGGACGGTCTACGGTGGGATAGTAGATCTCGGTAAGATGCCCATTGAAAACGGTGTACCAGACGCGGGACGCGGCGGCATACGCGCACCCGACACCCTCTTTGCTGGCGTGTGTCCAGCGTGGCTCGGTTCCGGGCGCGCCGAACGCGGTCTCAGGGCGGGCTAGGTCTGTCATCGGAATATCCTTGATACGCCTTCATACAAAGGATGCGTACAGTGCGGCATTAGATTTGCGCAAGGCGCGGCCCGCAATACCATTCTACGCATGACAAACTACTTTGTATCAAGGCGAGTGGACTTCTGACGAATAGGAGGTACACAAGCTCAACCAGAAGTTATTGTACCTCGGCCCCTTTGCGGCGCAGGGCGAGTCGGGCAGGGGCGTCCGTAATATCGGGGAAGCGCAGGGTCAGCTTGCGCCACGCGTTCTGATTGACGATAACACCGTTTTTGCCGATGAGATGAATGCCCCGCGCCTCGGACGCGAACACCCATGACCGGGCCGAACCCTCCACATTGACGGTATATTCGCCGCGCGGCAAATAGACCCAGAAGTCGGCCCTGCCGTCGTGTGCGGCAAGCGGGGCTGTGTACATAATGTCGGTCGCGCCCTGCAAAGAGGATTGCGCGCCGCGCAGAAAGTCGTCGCTGTGCGCGAATGTGCCTGCGGTCTTGGGCTGCGTGTACGACATGGCGTTAAGCAGCGCGTCCGTACCATTGACCGTGTCCAGGTACAGAGCCAGTCCGGTATACAGATCCATTGCGCCCGTGTCCTGCCGCGCAAGCTGCGCGTCCGTAATGCCGTCGCGGGCGATGCGCCGGACAAGAGGCGTCACCTGTTTGGTGACATACTCCGTCACATCGTCAGGCTTGACGAACGGCAGATCGTCAGCCTTGATGCGGCCTGCCTTCGTATCGTCGTCCACCCATTTCAGGAACAGGCGTTCGCCCAGGACGCCATTGGCCCACTCTTCGGGCGACGTAAAGCCGGAGATGCCGGGCAGGGCATAATGCCCGTACTCGTGGGCGATCTCGCGCGCCCATTCAATCGGCTTGCGCTCTGAAAAGATGTTGTAAATATAAATCTGGTTTTTGAACTGCTCGCCGCCGACATCCGGGGAATTGCCCGCCGCCGTCTGCCCGCTCAGCCACACGTCTACGGTCTGGTGGAACGCGTGGTCATAATGCAGGCGGTCGCGGTTCAGGCCGTACAGCAGCAGCAGCATACGGGCGGTACGCTTGACGAGAGGCAGGGCGTCGGTTTCTGCCGCGTGAACGGCGAAGCGGCGTAGATAGCGGATGGGCGGTAAGGCCGCGCTCGACCCCGCCGCGTCCCCGACATACACATAGCAGGCGGCATGATAGCGGACGTGATACTTTTCATCGCTGTCCGCCTGCGCGCCATGCGGAATAAGGAGCAGTCCCGCCGTGGGCGCGCTGACGGTTTCCTTATCCCCCTCCTGCGTTCCTACTTCCGAGGGCAGTAACTGCGCGGGCGGCACGGCAGCACACACCGCGCAGGACGTCATGCCCAGAAGAAGCAAACAAAATGCCGACAGAGAAACGGCGTACAAACGGCGCATAAGCCCGGTGGAAAGTGGCAGCACGAATAATTGTCCTCACTGATAGACCCGCACGTAATCGCATTCCATTTTCCAGGGCATCACGCCCTCGTCCACTTCCCACGGCTTGGCGGGCATTTTGGCGTTCGTCATTTCCTCGGAGTACCATTTGCCGCCCACAGCCAGATTGACGAGCAGATACATCGGGCGGCGCAGGCTCGGCGTAGTTGTGGTGCGCGCCCATATTTTGCCGTCGAAGGTGAAAACCACGTCTTTGTCGTTCCACTCCAGGCCCCACGTATGAAAATCCTGCGTGATGTCCGCGCCGACCTCATTGTAGCCGAACTTCCAGGGAAAGGTTTCGTTATCGCGCCCGATCACGCCCGAACTATGTTTGGTCGGGCGGTGTCCGAAGAACTCGAACACGTCCATTTCCGGCCCCCACTGATGGGCCGTGTTGACATCGGGCTTGCTTGGATCATCGCCCAGCAGCCAGAATGCGGGCCACGCGCCGCGCGCTAAGGGCAGCTTGAAACGCCCCTCGACATAGCCGTACTGAAACGTATAATGTCCGTCCGATTGCAGCAGACCGGACGCGAAACAACGCTCTTTGCCCATGTAAAACTTTTTCCACAGGGCTTCGGGGACTTTGGTCGCGCTGATGGTAAGTATGCCCGGTTTCTCGAAAGAAAAGGGGTTTAGCGAGCCGTTCTGTTCCGGCAGGATGCTGCCCTCGCCATTGTAATCCTTGTCCACGTAATACTGCGCTTCCAGATTGCCTAGCAGTGTGCGCTCGCTCGACCCCTGCCAGAACGTCGTTGACCATTTGGAACGGTCAATGTAAGGCTTGCCGTCCTTGTCCGTGATCGCGTCGAACTCGTCATGGAATTTGAGCGTCATCTTATGGCCCAGAGGCGACACGATGGTCTGCGGCGCTTCCGGCTGCTTGCTTTTGGCGACCGGCGCGGCCTGCGTCTTTTTCATCTTCTGCGCCTTTTTTGCGGCAGAGGAAGTTTGCAGCGAGACCGTTTTGGTTGCCATCCGAGCGGATGCCTCCATCAAGACAAGAGGACACAAAGCGGCAACGAACAGGGTAAGAACTATGTGCGATTTGCAAGAACTTTTCATGCTATTGTCTCTTCCTGCGTTACGTGGAGAACCCTGGCCTCCTGTGCCTGCGGCCTGATGTGCTGTGCAAACACGAGAGGAATCATTTGAAACCAACTGCGAACGCCGTCTTCGGAACCATTAGCAAAGTGCTTGCGAACTTTGTTGAACGGGAATACCGCGTTGCTTGCATTAAACGCTACGGCCCACGTCCCTTCCTGTGACTGCCACGCGCCACCATAACAGGCGATCACGCACTCACCCAGGTACGAACCGAGCGTCTGATACAATCGCTCGCGTCCGGCTCCTTCCAGTTCGGGCCGAACGCGTTGCCGCTCGATAAAGTCATTCACCCACGCCACGCTCGCGGCATTGTAGCCAAAGTCCGGCACATCGCTGATCTGGCGCAGTTGTTCCACCACCATCTCCGCATTGGCGCGTATCTGTTCCTGAACCGTCATGGTTTTCCCTCCTTGATAGGGTCATTTCCACTGGAAGGCAGGGGCAGCGAGGAAGAGAGCGGCGGTCTCGGACAGCAGGGCGTTGTCTGGCAAACCGGCGCGGCGGGCGCGTTGGGTATGGGCGCGTACCTGGGCGCGGACGCCTGCCAGTTCCGCCGTATCGCGCGGCCTGCCGTACACGGTTTCGAGCAGGGTGTCCAGTTTGTCCCCATCGGTCGTGGCGTGGCCGGCGTTCAGAGGGGCGTTCAAGTCTATGTGCGTCCCTTGTATCTGGTTGGCGCACAGGGCGAGGGCGAAGTTCCACCGGGGCAATAATGATCCCGTCCACGCCGACGGTTTTTCGGGAAAGCCGTCGGGCATGGGCCACTGGTACAGGGGCTGTCCCATGTCGCTCAGATGCTTCTGCACGTTCTCGCCGCCGTCCGTGTCGGCAGCCAGGGCGCGCAGGCTGGACGCAATATAATCGAGTGGGCGCTTGAGGATGGGCTTGCATACGGCGGGGTCGGCGAGCGCGTCCAGGAGGATCGGGCGCAGCGTGGCGCGTATGTCGCCCCCGCTTTGCAAATACGCGTTCGCCGCCGTTTCGACAACGCCGTTTGGCGCGTCGCCCAGGAACCGGCGGCACAGCTTGCGGGCCACGAAATGGGCCGTAGTCGGGTGCGCGGCCAGCCGTTCCAGAACAATCTGCGCGTCTCGCTCGCCGCCATGCGGCGTGATGGTCAGGTTCAGGAAGGGAATATACTTGCCGTCCTCGTCGTGGCGCGCGGCCTCGAACGCGTACTGCCCGCGCCGAAATCCGGTCGTTACCGTCCAGCCCGTAAAGCACCGCGCCACTTCCTGTATGTCGCGCTGCGTGTAGCCGCTGCGTACACCCAGCGTGTGCAGTTCCAATAGTTCGCGGGCATAGTTTTCGTTGGCGTTTTCACTGCCGTTTTTCGTCATACTGGCTCGCCGGTTCTGGTTGTTGTCCAGGTATGCGAGCATGGCCGGACTGTGCGCGCTGGCCGCAAGCAGGTCGGCGAACTTTCCGAGCGCGTGAGGACGCAGAACACGTTCCGTGTCGGTCGGTATCAGGGTGCGAACATCGTTTTTCAGCGCGTAGATGTTGAAATGGTTGGTCCAAAAGTCCGCCATGATCTCGCGCAGTTGATGCTGCCCGTACACGGCGCGAAGCAGCGCGGCCTGCGTGGTTTCGCGCAATAACTGCCCGTCGTCCATGCTGTACAGCATGTCGGGGGCGTCCTGTTCCGTCTGATGCACGTCCAGGCTGTTGACGCGCCAGTTGACCGCCTGACTCTCCTCCATCCGGTCGGCAAGCTGCTCTTCCACGTAAGCTCGCGCACCCATGTCGGCCACGCGGGACACATCGCCGGGACGCGGCCCATACGCCACGCGGTTCAGGGCGTGAACCGCGAGCGCGGCCTTGCCAGGATCGTGGGGTATTTGCGTCCAGACGGCTTTTCCCGGCCCCGTCCATTGCTGTGTGGCGTCGCGCAGCCGCCCGCATCCCGCATTGCCGAGCAGAGCTAATGAGGACGCGGCCCCGGCAAGCGCGCCGCGCCGCACAAACTCCCGCCGGTCAACCTGTTCTTTCCCACTCATTGTTCCTGTCCAGTTCCTGTCCAGTTCATGCTCCGTCGCTGTCTTGTCACTGCCTTCACCGCTGCCACTTGCGTCCCGGTTGTATCCAGCCATATCGAGATACAATCTGACACCGTTCTGACACCGTTCCAACAGCGGCGTGTCGTTCGGATGCGCGTTTTCAGCCCTGCGCCGCGATGGTCAAACCATTTTCCATTGGCGTCATGTTCATGCTCGTCTTGGGTGCGGGACGCAGCGCGGCCACGCCCGCGCCCAGCGCGCACAAAATAGACAGCGGGGCCAGGATATACCACCCGATAAGCGGGAAGAACACGCCCACGCTGTACGCGATGCTGCCCCGCACCAGTGCGCCGAACGAGGTTTGCGCCCCCGACATCTCGCTGATGCGCTTGCCCATCAGCTGCGCCATGCCCGCGCCGCCCAGCGTGACCAGCGCGCCCAAGAACAGCAGCAGCAGGACGCCCACCAGTTTCAGCGGCGGAACCGGCGCGCTCACAAACGCGATTGCCAGTGCGCCCACGAGCAGCAATAGCAATCCTCCCATCAGGCAGCGCTTGGGCGAGCGGTTAAGCGCTGCCTCGGCTTTTTGCGTGTGGATCGGCAGCAGTATCGCCGTGGACGTAAACAGCCCCGTGAGCGAGACCATCAATGCCACAAAAACGGCGACCGCCGCCTGTACCTGTGCCAGTGTCATTTTCTTGTTCCTTTCACCTTTGCGTAATGCAGCCTCATTTTGCCGCGCACTTACAGTATAACCAATTTATATTCACTTCATAATCACATCTCATAATCACGTCAAACCACCATTTCCAGTATCAGTCTTCTGGCATCAACTTTGTAGCATTTTTGGGGTGTCCGACGGCAATGTGTCATGCCACAATAGCGGTATTGAAATGCGAGGAAATAGAGGAAATAGCAGTATCGAGAAACTAAATCTAATTTCACCCTCACAACGGAAAATGCCTTTGTTGGAAACTACTATGACAGCAAACACGACGTTTCAGGACTTTTCTGATTATGGGTGTGTATGGCGTTGAAAATGGCCCCGCTCTGCCGCCTGCGCGAAAATATCTGCGCGAATTGATTATAATGAAGTTGAAATGCAGTAGAAAGCAGATGACCGACGTATACTAGTTTTAATTCAAGTGTTTTGAATTCAAAATGAATGGGTGAGGGCATGGACAAGAACGAGTATGATGAAGACACGCGACGCGCTTTGCGCCTGTTTGTCACGCTGATGCGCTGCACAAATGCGGTGGGCGATGTGGCGCGATACGACATCGCTCGCAACGACCTGAGCGTCAGCGAGTTCGCCGTGCTGGAACTGCTGTACCACAAGGGGCCGACGCCACTGGGGGCTGTGGCCGCGCAGGTGCTGCTGACGAGCGGCAGCATGACGTATGTGATTGACCAACTGGAAAAGCAGGGCCTGGTAACGCGGGTCGCCTGTCCCAAAGACCGGCGCAGGCTTCATGCCGCCCTGACGGACGCGGGGCAGGCCAAGATCGCGAGCATTTTCCCCGGCCACGCCGCAGGCATCACGCAGGCCATGAGCATCCTGTCGTCTGACGAGCAGGACGAACTGGCGCGTTTGCTCAAAAAACTCGGCCTGTCCCTCAGCGGCGCAAAACAAGCCGACAAGCAAGCCAACCAATTAGCTGACAAGCAAACTGACAAACCGGACGAAACACACGCTGACCCGCCGGATGCGTAGGTGGCATGCCCCCGACAAACACCCACTGATACCAGTGAATGACAACTAAATGACAACTGAATGACAACGAACGCAGCAAACAGTTGCGGACAACAGACAGCAAAGGAAAACGACAATGGCGGACGCTACCAAGGTTTTGATTGTATTCTACTCGCGCAACGGCAGCACGGCGGCGCTGGCCGAAGGCATCGCCGAGGGCGCGCGCAGTGCGGGCGCGGAAGTCACCCTGCGCCGCGTGGACGAAATCGTGTCCGAGGACATCATCAACAGTGTGCCGGGCTGGAAGGAAAGCCGTGAAAGCCTCAAGGCCAAGTACGCGCAGCCCACGCTCGACGAGATGGAGGGCGCGGACGCCATCGTCTTCGGCAGCCCCACGCGCTTTGGCAACGTCAGTTCGGAACTGAAGGCATTCATAGATTCGCTGGGTGGCCTGTGGTTTCGGGGCGCGCTCGACGGCAAGGTCGGCGGCGCGTTCACGTCCACATCGTCTACGCACGGCGGCAACGAAAGCACGAACCTGACCGCGTTCAACTTCATGGCGCACCTGGGCATGATCATCGTGCCGACAGGCTACGGCGACCCCGTCACCTTCAAGGCGGGTACGCCGTATGGGGCCAGCACGGTATCGGGACACGACAACGCGCCGCCCACCTCGGATGACCTGGACGTTGCCCGTTATCAGGGCAAGCGCATCGCCAAAGTCGCCACGGCCCTCAAAGCGGTAAAGTAGCGGCAAAGTAGACGCTATTTATTTGTAGGCCTACAAAAACCGGGACGCGGGCGGCACAAAGTCGCGCCCAAAGCCCCATGACAACAGCAGCCTTCTCGTTCACACTAAGTACAGCGCATCATGCGCTGTGTTAGGTGGAAAACGAGGAGGCTGATCTTATGAAAGCATTGACATCGCTGGCCTGGACGCTTGTACTGACCGCGCTCGCATGGTGGGTCGTCGGGCATACCGGCTTCGGGCCGGTCGTAAACGCCAGTTTGCAGGCGCACTGGCTGGACTGGATCATGGGCGCATTGTGCCTGTGCTGGCTGTTGATTATCCTGATCGTGCCGTGGGATCTGTACTTCAAGGCGCACGAGGTGTATTTTGAACTCGGTCGGGCGCGGGAACACGCCATCGCCACGCCGCCGGGACGCGTCGAATATGTCACGCGCCTGCGCTCCCGCCTGCTTGGTCTCGCCCTGGCCGCGCACCTGATCTCCGCCGCCTTCGTCGCCGGTATATCGTATTTTACGCATGGGCGCGTGGGCTACTATTTTGCGGTCTTTTACCTGGTATCCACGCTGTTTCGGCCCGTCGTGGCGGGCTATGTGTACCTGACGCGCAAGCTGCGAGCCATCGGCGAGGAAGCGCATTATCCCCGCGCCGATGTGGTGGAACTGCGTCAGCGCCTGGACGCGCAGGAGGAGGACATGAAGGGCCTGAAAGCGTTTGCCGAGCGGCAAACGGAACTGATGCGCGAAGAGACCGATCAGCGCGAAGAGGAAACGCGCGAGCTGCGCGGGCAAATAGGCGGCATGGGCCGCGAGTTTGAAAGCGCGGTAGGACGCCTGACCGACAATCAGGAAGTCATCAAAGGCGTACAGGCGTTCGTGCGCCTGATCTCGCAGTCAGCGCAGTTATAGCCTCTGCTTTTGAACCGCTAAATTCCTGGTGTGGCACTGGGTTTTGTAACGCCTGCCGCGGGGACGCTATTCATTGCTGCGTCAGTCTTATTCACAATGCTTCACAACGCGGCTTCACAACGCGGATTCACAACGAAAGGAAGGCGCGCAGTTTCGTGTCAACCTCCTGTTGCGTTTTATTGTTGACGGTTCCCAAACGCCGCTGTAGTGGAATGCGGTGCAGTGTGGCGAGTTTGTGCAGGCGCAGAACGGAACGAACACGCAAACGGGTTGTGGCATATTCAGGCAAAGCGGGGTCAAGCAGAAGATCGGTGGGCATCAGCGAGGACGGCGCGACGGACGAGATGTAGGCGACAAGAACCTCGGCGCTTGCGCCGACCGGGCCGGCAAGCAACAGTACAGGGCGGAGTTTGTTGGCAGCCGTGTCGCCAAAGGGAAACTCGGCAAGATAAATGTCACCTCGCCGCATCTACAGGCTCTCCATCGGCAAGCGTATAAATGTCCTCGCGCGCATCGCCAAGTTCTTCAGCCCACTCGCGCGCAATGCCGCGCGCCCACTCCTCACCCGTCGCGTCCTCGCCTGCATCCGGCGCAAAAACAAGTACACGCACAGTATTGGCGGCAAAACCGACTGGCAGCGTGACGCGTACTTGCCGTTGCGCGTCTACCTGCGCTATGACTTCATGTGTTTTCATTGGCTTTCGCTTCCTCTTCCAAGAATGTACTGTCATGTCAGTGTGCCATATCCTTTGTTTGCTGTCAAACTTCCTCCAACCTTCCCAATAAAAAACAGCGCAGCATAATAGTGTCAAACGTTGTTTAGGACAGGTTTTGATGTATGTTGCTTTTTAATGAGTTTGACCCGCATAGCGAGATAGAGTATAATGTTTACGCCTTGCATTAGTTTTGCTGCGACACGCGTGATGCGTTTCCTCTGAAGACTATTTGCCGGCCCGGTTCAAAATGCGCCCTGTACAGGGATAAGACAGAAAAGCGCCGGAGGCATTTTCAAGTGGGGCGCGGCTATATACGCATCGCGCAGTCGGTTGTAAGAGTGAAATGGCGACTGATCCTATGTTGATCGTGTGCGCTTTTCGCAGGGTGTACGCGTCTCTTTTGTGCGTCGCCCGCCCGACGCTGTCCGCGTTGATGATCCGGCAGAATGCGCCCGCCTGCTCGGCGAGATTTTGCGCGAAGAAATCCGCACCAATAATTTCTTGCGCCACTGTGTTGACCCTTATTTTATTGCATTGTTAAAAATTTGCCAGGAGACAACCGCATGAGTTTTGACGAACTCCCATCGGACGCGCAGCCGCCCCGCTCCCAGGAGGGTGAGGACGCAGCGACCGACCGGGAAACGTCAGCTTCGGATGCGCCGCCTGCCGCCGCTCCGCGCCGCCGTCGCGCGCAGCGAACAGGGACTGACGCCGCACCGCCCGAATCTGCCGTCGAAGGGGATACCCCCGCCCGCCGCCGTACACCCAAAAAGAAGATGGAACCCGAAGCGCAAACCAAAGCCGACTCCGCAGGCGCTGCTGACACAGCAGCAAACACGAACGCCCTGGACGCCGGCCCGACCGTGGACAAAGCAGAGGGGGCAAACGCGCCCGCTGCCGAAGTCACGCCGCCGCGCCGCCGCCGCGCGGCAGGTAAAACCGCCGAGGAACCTGCCGTCGCTCCCGATGTCGCTGCGCCGGAACCCACTCCCGAAGCGGGCAGTCCGCGCCGACAGTCGCGCCGCAAGACCACGCCTCAAAACGAGGCTGCTGCCCCTGCCGCTCCCGTTGTGGAAGACAGTGCGGCAGGCGAGGAACTTGCGCCCGCGAAAGCCTCCCGCCGCCGCAGCATCCGTACACCCAAAGACGCCGCAGGCGCGGAACCGGCAGATGCAGGCACACATGCTGTTGATGTAGACGCCACTTCTGACGCATCCGCAGCGGATACGGCGGAACAGGCGAGCGCGACAGCCAGCGTTGCTGAAACGCCGCCTGCCGAGGCAGCCGACGCGTCATCCACTGATGAGGATAAGCCCGCCGAAATTTCTGCTGAAAACGCTCCGGCGGTCACTTCGGAGGCCGCTTCTACGGACGCGGATGATACCGCTGCGCCGGAATCGCTCACGTCCGAGACCTTAGACCCTGTCCTCGATCTCGACGTACCCCCGACTGTTCCATCTGTCGCCACAGACACTGTTCCGGCTGTCGCCACAGACACTGTTCCGGCTGTTGCCATAGACGCGGACGCAAACAGCAGCGCGGACGGCGACACCCAGGCCGCACGGGCCGAACCCGCTCTTTCCGCGTCGGAACAGGCCGCTGCACAGGACGAAACCGAGGCCCTGCCGGGCCGCCGAAGTCGTCAGCGAACAAGCCGCAACCGCAAGCGCTCGCCCAATGCGGCGGCAAATGCGCCCGATACTGCCGCCGCGCAAGCGACAGGCGAGGCAGGCGGAACTCGCGCGCGTCCCGCTCGCGCAGAACAAACCACACCGGAAAACGCCAGCAGCGATACCTCGCCGCAAACTTCGAACGAGGAGGGGCCATCAGGTGACACGGAGGGCGAGAACGAACCGCGTGGACGCCGTCGGCGCAACCGCCGCAACAACCGGGGGCGGCGTGACGAAAGCCCCGTTACAGCCACAGCAACAGGCGATAGGGATGCCGAAACCACGGATGAAGACGCGGTCAGCGCGGTCATTGTCGCCGACCTGAGTGGCGAGGCGGTTGTGGTGCCTGCCGCCATAGTTGCCATCGAGGAGCCGACCCCGCAGATTGATTTGAATGTCGGCGCGCACCTGATCGCCCGCAACGGCATACCGCAAATCCATATTGACGGCAAACCGTTCGCGCCCGTGTTGTTCTTTGGCAACATGGAGGGGACGAAGAACGCGCAGCGCGTGTCAACAGAAGTGCGCCGCGCCGCCCAGTCGGGCGTTCACCTGCACAGCGCCCTTGTGGAATTGCCCTGCCCGCTGAGCGAGGCCAGCTACATTCTGGACGACATTGACGCGCGCCTGCGCGCCCTGCTCGATGCCGACCCCGACGGCTATGTGATGCCCCGCCTTGTCTTCGTCCCGGCGCGCGGCTGGAAACGGGAATATCCGACCGAGATCAGCGCGTATGCCGAAGGTACGACCGGCGATCCCTCCCTGACCAGCGCGCGTTTCTGGCAGGAGTGCGAGCGCAGCCTGGACATGCTCATCACGCACATACAAAGCCAGACGTATGGCGAACGCGTGTGGGGCTACCACCTGGAGCGGGGCGAGTGGTTCCAATCCGCCGATGGCGGCTACGACCGCAGCACGGCCAACCGCGACGCCTTTCGCGACTGGCTGCGCGAAAAGTACAAGCACAGCCTCATTCTGTTGCGCGCTGCGTGGTACGAAAGCGATGTGCAGTTCCACACCGCTGAGATACCCGCCGCGCCCGGCAAGCCCAACCCGCAGCGCGCCTTCTACGAGACGCGCCGCGAGCGCAACATCATTGACTTTAACGAGTTTACGTCGGAAAGCACGGCTAATCGTCTCGCCACGCTGGCCCGCGCCGTTAAAAAATCCAGCGGCCACAACGCGCTTGTATCGGTCTGCTACGGTTACACGTTCGAGTTCGGGCATGGTTTCAGCGGGCATCTCGCGCTTGACCGCCTGCTCGCCAGTCCGCACATTGACCTGATTACCGGCCCGCCTTCGTACCGCGACCGCAAGCCTACGGGCGGGGCCTCGTTCCCGTCCCCTATAGACTCGCCCGTGCTGTACGGCAAATTGTGGCTGTCTGAAGATGATACCAAAACCTATCTCGCACCCGCCGCCCAGGACCCGGACGACTTTAATCCGCGCCTTGCCGACCGCTTTGCGACCGAGCAGGCGCAGGCTCGCTCGATAGGCCGCGCCCTGGCGACTAATACGGGCGTGGGCTGGATGGATCTCTGGGGCGAAGGCTGGCTGGACGATGAGGGTCTGTGGGAGCGCATCGGCGCGTTTAGCGACAGCCTGGGCCGTCAGCAGCAAATGCCGAACGCGACCCGGACGCCCGACGTGATCGCCCTGATAGACGAAAAAAGCCTGTTGCACATCCAGAAAGGTGAGCCGTTCTTCCGCAAATTGACGAACGGCCTGCGCGACACCTTGCAGCGTTCGGGAGCGTCGTATGGCCTGTACCTGCAAAGCGATGTCCTTGCCCCCGATTTTCCCACGGATGCGCGACTGTACCTGTTCCTCACCCCGTTCCGCCTGACAGCCGAGCAGCGCGGGGCCATCAAAACGAAATTGCAGCGCGACAACAAAACGCTGGCGTGGCTATACGCGCCGGGCGCGTGTGAGGAGCGGCCCACGGGCGGCAGCGGCATGGAAGAGGTGGCGGCGGGCGTGGTCGGCATAACCCTGCGCCCGCAGGCGTGGAACTCCGAGGTCGGTTCGCGCATTCTCGATGCGGGCCATCCCTTGACCGAGCGGCTGGGAACGCGTGACCTGGGAACGCGCGAGCGCCTGAACCCCTCGTTTTATGTGGACGATCCGGGCGCGACCGTGCTGGCCGAGTATCAGGGTTCGGGCCTGCCCTCGCTCGCCGTGCGTAATGTGGGAAGCTGGAAAAGCGTGTTTGTCGGCGATCCGATCCTGCCCCTCGAACTGCTGCGCGGCATCTGCCGCTACGCGGGCGTGCCGCTGTATGCGGCGGCGGGCGAGGACATCGTTACAGTCGGCAACGGCTGGGTCACTGTCCACGCGGTCAGGGACGGACAGCGCACCCTGCGCCTGCCCTCGTCGCAGGCCATCTACGACGTGCAGGAGCGGCGCGTCGTGGCCGAGGACACCCGCGAGTACCGCTACTTTTTGCGCGCAGGCATGACGCGCATCTTCTGTGTCGGCACACGCGCCCGCTTTTCGGCCCTGAATCTGCCTAACTTGAACATGCCCACGCAAGCAGGCCAGGATACCCCGGAGCGCGACGAGACACGTCCGCCCGCGCGCAACGACAGAAACGAGAGGAACGACCGCAGCGAAAGGAATGAACGCCCGGAGCGCGAACCACGCTCGCGGCCCGGTCGTGAACCGTTCGTCCGTCCTGGTGGACGTGAACCGCAGGAAGCGGGGAACGCGCGGCAGGATGCCGCCGAACAGAACGGGGATACGGCTGCTACTGTGGACACGACTGCTGAAGTGACGCCGTTTGCCGACGCCGACACGCCGCCCACTGTTGCCTTCAACGCGTTCCCTGTGCAAAGCCCGCCTGCCGACGCTGCGACTGCTGACATGGCCCTGCCCGACGCGCCCGTATTCGAAACGACGGCAGCGTCCACGCCAACCGAAGCGACAAACGGAACAACAAACGAGAATACAGCGACCGAGGCGAACAGTGCGGAAGAGGCGGAACCGTACATCGAGCCTTATATAGAGCCGTTTCCTGAGCCGCGCCGCGCCGCCAAGCCCGCCGCGCCGTCGCGTGCGTCCGCCGCCCTGCGGGCCGATCTGGAAACCCTCAAAGCCGTCCTGGAGATGGAGATGCCCGCCGACGCAGAGGGCGCGGAGGCGCCGGTTCGCCCCGCCGCCGCGCCCCTGCCGCTGCCCAAAGACGGCGTTCCGGGCCTGGACGCGATCCTGAACGGCGACAGCGCCAATCGCCGCCGCCGCCGTCGCGGAGGCCGTGGCCGTGGCCGCCGACCGGGCGAGGACGATGACGACGAAAACGCTGAGTCCTCCGATGGGGCGGAAGCCAGCAGTGAAACAGAAGCAGAATAAAATACATAAACAGGATTTTCAGGATTGACAGGATTAGAAACGTAGAAAAGTAACTTGCAGGCGCAGCCTACCCACTCAAAACTGAATGCGCTGTGTGCCTCTTTGCATTATCAAAATCCTGTAAATCTTGAAAATCCTGTTAATCCTGTCTATGGATTGAGCGTCTTCAAGCAAACATCATGTCAAAGCAAACGCTGACCGGCAAGCAGATGATCGCATTCAAGATCGGGGCGCGCGCCCGCAAGTTCGCCATCGAGGGGTGTCCCATCGAGGGCTACGATTATCTGTATGGCTGCCTTGCGGAAGCAAAAGCGTCCGACCCGGAACTGCATGTTCTTTTACAGGCCGAGGCCGAAAAGTTCGACAAGCGCATGGCCGACATGGACGCCGGGGAAACATTCTGAATTCGGGATTGTCTGAGTTGTTTCAGACCTATTCCGATCTATCGCCGCTGGTTTACTGTTGCTGGGGGAGAACACATTCATGCGTATTCGATCCGTTGCCGGGGCGTATGCCGCCGCCGTTGTGCTGGGAACCATTTGCCTCACGTCAGGCGCGCAGGGCCGACCGCTAATCGCGCGGACAAGCGCACAGGACGCTGACATACAGCCCGCTATCGCCCTCAAGCCCGAAGTCGCGGCCCTGCTCAAGCAGTCTACGGCTGTCTACTCCGCCATGCGCTCGTACCGGCACATCTCGGAATACAACAAGAAGGGGCAGGGGCCGGAGGGTGAGAAAAATCACACCACTACGTTCACGCTGGCCCTGGAACGTCCTAACAAGTTCTGCTACAAGTCCGATGAGGCAGACGGCGTTGCCGCCGTCAGCGACGGCAAAACATTCGTCAACTACTTTGGAAAAAAAACAGAAGAAGCTCCGCATCCGTACTACACGCGCATCATCGCCCCCGCCTCTTACAAAGGCATCAATATCGTAGACGATATTACGTTCGTCCATGGATCGTACTTTGTCGCGCTGATGCTGCAGGGCGATGTGCTTGCCGACCATGATGTGCGGGCAGCACTGCAGGAAGCGACGCTAAAGACAAACGTCGAAGAGAATGGTAAAAAGTACGACGTGCTTACGACGAACTTCTCGCAGAGCGCGACACCACAAATGCTGCTGCGGGGGGTGACGACGGAACAAATGAATGTGCGGTTCTACTTCGACACGGCTACGCATCTGCTGCGCAAGACGGTGGGAACGTCTTCGGAGAACCAGGTCAAAATCACCGAGATCATCGAAAACGTGCTGATTGACAAGCCGATCCCTGCCGGCACGTTCGAGGTCAAGCTGCCCAAGAGCGCCCGATTGATCGTTGGCCTGCCCGTCCGCGCAGGGCGGGGCGTCGCCCGCGCATCCGCATTCGCGCCGCTTGTCCTGAACGTCGGTCCTCTGCTGGAGAATGCGGACGCGTGTTTCGGCCCGTCGTTCTAGCGTGGCAGCACTTTAGGAAACGAATAAGTCAGCAACAAATAAGGAAACAAGTTTCATGCGTTATAGATCTCCCGCGCTGGTCGGCACGCTGCTGGCTGCTGCCGCGCTGTCGTCCCTGTCCGCGTACCAGTCCGCGCCTGCCCGCGCGCTGCCCGTGCAGTCTGAAGACAAGACGCTGCCCGATTCGACCGATGCGGATGTGGCCGCGCTGTACAAACAGATGGCGGCAGCGTACAAAGGTCTGAAATCCTATCGCCACACCGCCGTTTATACGCAGAAAGCGACTGCGCCGGACGGCGAACACAAAGTAGTGCATGTTTATCAGATTGCGCTCGCTCGCCCGAACAAGTTTGTGTTCAAGTCCGATGATCCGAACGGCGACGCGATTGCAAGCGACGGCACAACGCTGCTCAACTATCGGCAGACGCCGCCGGAGTCCCGCGAATACGTGCAGACCGACGCGCCCACAGCGGTCAAGAGCATTAACCTTGTCGAAGATGTAATGTTCGAGCCGCAGGGGACGTATCTGGTCGCGCTGGCTTTGCAGGGCAATATGCTGGCCGACAAAGACCTGACGCGTATCATCGCGGGCGCAAAGATGGGCGCGAACGTTCAGGAAAACGGCAAGTCGTACCAGACTGCCATCATCAAGGCAGGCACGGACGCGACCATGACGCTGTACGTGGACGCCGATACGCACCGCCTGAGCAAAGTGATCCAGAAGGCGACGCGCACGAACGCGAGCGTTGTGGAAGAACTCAAGGATGTGGAAATCAACAAGCCCATTGCGGACAGCGTGTTCGCGTACACGCCGCCCGCGTCCGCAAAGAAGGTGGCGCATCTGAGCGGCCCCGACGACGAACTGAAAACGCTCGCCGCCCGTTACGAGGGCAAGCCCGCCCCGGACTTCACCGTTGTGGACAAGAATGGCAAAAACGTCACGCTCTCGTCGCTCAAAGGCAAGGTCGTCGTGGTGGACTTCTGGGCCAGTTGGTGCGGGCCGTGCCGCCTGGTGATGCCGACGATCCAGGAGATACACGACAGGTACGCCAACAAGGGCGTTGCGGTCATGGCCGTGGATACGTGGGACGCCCCCTCCGACTGCGACGCGTTCCTCAAAGACAATCCCAGGTACACCATGCCCGTACTGCGCGACCCGGCAGGCGCGAGCGATCAGCCGAACAGCGTGGCGCGGAAACTCTATGACACGCCCGGCATCCCCACCACGCTCATCATAGACAAAGAGGGCATCGTCCGCGCGTATGCGGTCGGCGTCCACGAGCCTGCGTTTTACTTCGACGCCCTGAAAAAACTCGGCGTCAAAATCGCCGCCAAGTAAACTAACAAATAAATCAAAACGTAACTATTCAGGCGTGGCTACCGGGTCGTTCAGTGCGGGTCTGAACAGTTACATCAAAACAAAATAAACCGCCTTTCACCTCACCGGAGGCGAAGGGCGGTTTTGCGTTTTTTGACGCGCAGGTTATTGAAGCAGGTTGATCAGGTCAGTAGCTTCCCACGGGAAGGACGCGTTGCCGAAGTGGCCGTTCTTGGCGGTCTGCACGTACTTGATGCGGTTAGCGTCCAGCAGGGACAGGCGCTCGATGATGGCGCGGGGGCGCAGATCAACCGCGCTCTTGACGCGCTTGACGATTTCGGTATCGGCGATCTTGCCCGTGCCGAACGTGTCCACGTACACGCTGACAGGCTCGGCCACGCCGATGGCATACGCAAGCTGGATTTCGGCTCGTTCCGCCAGTCCCGCCGCCACGATGTTCTTGGCGATGTACCGCCCCGTGTACGCCGCCGAGCGGTCTACTTTACTTGGGTCTTTACCGGAAAACGCGCCGCCGCCGTGCCGCGCCGCGCCGCCATACGTGTCCACGATGATCTTGCGGCCCGTGACGCCCGTATCCGCCTGCGGCCCGCCGATCACGAAGCGGCCCGTGGGGTTGATGTAATACTTGATGTTGCCCTTGACAAACTGCGCGTACTGTTTCAGCACGGGCTTGATGACGTATTCCTGCACATTGGCCTGAACGCTGGCCTGCGTGTGGGACGGGTCGTGCTGCGAGCTTAAAACGATGGTGTCAATATGGTCGGGTGTACCGTCCTGGTTGTAGGCGATAGTCACCTGCGATTTGGCGTCGGGGCGGAAGCCGAGTTCGGGCATGGCCTTGCGAACTTCGGCATGTTTACGCATCAGGTCATGGGCGATGGTCAGGGCGAGCGGCATCAGGCTTTCGGTCTCGCGGGTCGCGTAGCCGAACATCAGGCCCTGGTCGCCCGCGCCCTGTTCCTTGCTGTCGCTGCTGTCCACGCCCTGCGCGATGTCGGGCGACTGGCGCTGAATGGCGAGCATCACGCCGCATGTCAGGCCGTCGAAGCCGCTGTCCGTGTTGGTGTAGCCCACTTCGCAGATAGTGGACCGCACGATGTCGGCGATTTCCACATACGCTTCTGTGGTCAGCTCGCCGCCTACCACGCACAGGCCGCGCGTCACAAATGTTTCTAAGGCGACGCGGGAGTTGCGGTCTTCCTTGAGCAGGGCATCGAGAATGGCATCGCTGATCTGGTCGGCCAGCTTATCGGGGTGGCCTTCGCTGACGCTCTCCGAGGTAAACAGAATAAAGTCGGACATAACAAGGTTCCTTTCGGGGGAGAAAGAGATTAGATGTTAGAAAATGCCTGCGCTAAGGGCGTTCCACTAATATCTATTATCTGCATTTTGGGGTGTTCTTGCAGGCTGGCGGCGGCAAAAGGTGTGTCGTCGGGTCAGGCAAACAAAAACCCCTTCTGCGTGGCAGAAGAGGTGGTAAGAGCGTGGTAAATGGAAGGGACGGCAGGCAGCGAAACAGCAGCCGAAGACCCGATCCACAAACAGCGCGTTACTCCTCTTATCTGGCAGGGACGCAAAATAGTCCACTGCACGGATTTAGCACCTGCCCGACGCGATCATCTGTAAGGACGGCGCGGCGGGTGGTTGTTGTGGCGTCATCGGGCCGGTTCCCTCAACCACTCTTGATAAGAAGCTGTCGCTATGAAATTGTCAAGTATAGAATAGCATACTTGGCGCGGCCCTGTCAATGGCAAAATTGCGGGAAGATAGAGTTTGCCTGCGATTTCATGGTTGGCGGGCGTATAAACTCGCGCGGCAGGCAGCGCGGCTTCAGTTCGCCAGACGGTTGATCTGCTGCTGCGCCACGTAGGCTACATCGGCATCACGGCTCTGGGCAATGCGCTGCAATAACGGCAATGCCTGGGCCGTGCCGATTTCGCCCAATGCCACGGCGATCCACCGCTGCTGGACAGGCGGCGCAACGTTCAGGGCTTGCTGCAGAGCGGGCAGAACGGGCGTCCCCTGCCTGCCCAGCGCCTGGGCCGCATACAGGGCATTCGGGCCACCCTGCGGCAGGACGGCGAGCAGGGCAGGAACGGCAGATGGCCCTACGGCCTGCAAACTCTGCTGCGCGGCAACGCCTACGCCGCCATCGGGATCACTAAGCGCGGCGATCAGGGGTGCGGCGGCCACCTGATTATCCGAAAAGCCCAGGGCCGTCGCCGCCGCCGCGCGTATATCCGCGCGGTCCTGGTTCGATTGCAGCGTTTGTATCAGAGCCACGTTCGCTTCGGGGGCATGAAGGGCCGCAAATACCTGACATGCGCCCAGGCGCAGGGCGGGTCGCGGGTCGCGCAGGGCTGCTGTCAGATCGTCCAATACGCTTTGCCGCGCCCGAACGCTGTCCGATTGTCCGGCCCGCGCCAGCGCGGTCACGCTTGCCGAGCGCAGTTTCAAATCATCGTCGTCCAGCAGTTTGACGAGTGTAGCCACGGCGGTCGGCGTCGCGATCTTGCTCAGGCCGCGCGCCGCCTGCGCCCGCGCCTCGTTGTCGGTATTCGGGTCTAAGATGGCCTCGGTCAGCGCGGGTTCGCCGGAGGGATCGGCGATCAGGGCGATGGCGCCGAGCGCGATACGGCGCAGGTCGGGCTTGGTGGCCGGGTCGTGCATCAGGGCAACAAGCGGAGCAACGCCCCGCGCATCCCCAATCTTGCCCAGCGCATCCGCGCCGCCGCCGCGCACGCCGTCGTCCTTGTCGCTCAGGTATGTAATCAGGGCCGGTACGCTGATCGCGCTCGCAGCCGGGGCCAGGAAGCGTGGCTTGCTCAGCACGTCGCCGCCCGGCCCCCGCGCGTCGGCCTCGGCTTTCATGATGTCGAGTATGGCTTTGACGACATCCGGGCGCGGCCCCAGCCCCGGCATGATACCTGCCTCGCCCACATCGGAAAGGGCGGCTATCGTGCCTTTGCGAACGTTTACATCCCCGTCCTTCAAGCCGACGACAAGGGCGGCGAGCGTGTCCGCGTTTGTGCCGCCGATGTGTTTGAGCGTTTCCAATGCCTGCGCTCGTACCGCTTTGTCGGTGTCTTTGAGCAGGGCAAGGACCTGCTTGACGCCGTCCCCGGTCGGCACGTCTATGAGAGCGCGGGCCACCTTGACGCGGGCAGGGGCCGGCTCGCCCGCGATGGCGTCTCCAAACTGCTCGGCCTTTATCAACTCCCCGGCGGCTGCGGCATGGGCTTGCGGATCAACCCCCGTCAGGTCATTGACCAGGCTGCGCGTGTGCCGGCTGTGCGACACCGCCAGCCCGACCACGATCAGCACGACCACGGCGCAAACGATATAGTTCAGGTACTTACCCAATGGAAGCATCCCCTCTGGAAGAAGTTGTCCGTTGTTTGTTGATGCGGCGTTCAATGCGAGAGCGCCGCATGTTCCGAGGCCGTAGACCCACAACAAGCAGCAGACGACTAAACCCCAAGTATTCTCAGCAACGCGCCGCCAAGTCCCAGGCCCAGCGCCCCGACGACACATGCCCACAGTTTCCACTTGCGTAAATGCAGCAGTTGCAGCAGCACTACGCCGCCCATGAATCCGCCGATCATCATGGCTCTCATAACGGCTTTTTCCGCTACAATCGCGTTGTGCGCGATGTGCGCGTCCTGCCCGATATGCGAGTACGATACGCCTAATACAGCGCACATCACGGCGATGAGGACGCCGCAGGCGAGGCGTTCGCCAATGCCGATGTCGGCGGCCACGCTGACCAGCAGCAGCATCAGGGCCAACAGGCCCGACGCCACGGCGGCCCCCGGCACATACCCGAGGATGAAGGCGGACGTGTGCAGAGTTGGGTTTGCCAGCGCGATGGCGAGGGCGGGCAGCAGGACGCAGGCGAACAGGGGCGCGTACCAACCGGCGATATGGAAGAACGAGGGACGCGGCGGCAGCACGATCAGGCGCACGGGGATTTCCGTGTCGCCCGCGTTGGTCTCGATACGCACCGTTTCGTAAAACTCGCCGGTCTCCCACGCCCGCTCGGTGTGCGCGGTCAGCGTAATGGACTGGCGGGCGCGTTCAAACGCGGGCGGGTGTGCGGTCAGCCAGGGCGAACTGTGCGTGACGCGCCCCTGCACATCTCCGTCCGCGCCCGACACGCGTGCCGTGATCTTGACAGTTGGCAGTTCGCCCTTGCGTACCGATCCGAAGTCCACGCGCCCCGGTTCCACAAGCAGACGAACCGCGTCCCTGCGCCGTGACAGCGGCAGCCGCGCCACTCTGCCTTTGGGCGGAGAGGCGGCTTCTTTTTGGCCTGCTTGAACGGCCTCGGTGTCAGCCCCGGCATAAGAGGATAGCAGCGGAACGCCTGCGACAGGGTAGGGGTATGCCGTGTTTGCCGCCGCCTGTTCCGGGCGTCTGTCTACGCGTGTGTTTCCCGTCGCAGCCTGCGCCCAATCGGGCATTGTAGAGGAGGAACCGCCCGGTGCAGGATTGTAGCGCGAGTTTGCAGCCGTAGGCGTGTCGGAAATATCCATTGCAGGGACGCCGGAGGCAGGGGAGGGCGAAACACCGCCGCGCCTCGCACCGGGGATACTAGAGGGGCGCAGGGTGTCGGCGGCGAGGCTTTGACCCCGCAAAACGTTGAGCAGATCGTCGCGAAATTGGCCTGCGGTCTGGTAGCGGCGGCACTTGTCGCGGGCCAGGGCGCGATCCAGGACGGGCTGCATGGCGGCAAGATAGGGCGTATCGGCGGGCAGGTACGCGGCGAGCGGGGTAGGCTCCTCGCTTTCCAGGGCGCGTTTCCAGGCGAACGGGTCTTTCACTTTGGCGACATTGAACGGACGCTGGCCCGTCAGCATCTCGAACAAGGTCACGCCCACGGCCCAGATGTCGGATTGCGCGTCCGAGCGGTCGTCCTCGGCAAAATCTTCCGGAGCCATGTACGCATACGTTCCCGCCCCGCCCGCATACGCGTTGGTGGCAAGTATCTCGGCAAGCCCGAAGTCTACCAATTTGATCTGCCCGTCACGGTCGAGGAGGATATTGGCGGGCTTGATGTCGCGATGCACGGTCTGCATCTGATGCGCGTAGTCCAGAGCGTCCAGCACCTGCGCTGTCAGGGCGAGGGCGCGGTCGGGCGCGAATTGTCCCTCCTGTCTTAGCGTTTCCTGCAGGTTCTGGCCGCGCACGTACTCCATGTCAATAACGACTTTGCCCTCAATGCGGTCTACGTTGTTGACGCGCACGATGTTGGGATGGCGCAGCCGATCCATGACGCGGGCTTCCTCTAAAAAGCGGCGCAGGTCACCCGCCTGCACGTCCACTTCCTTGAGCGCGATCTGCTTGTTGAGCAGGGTGTCTTTGGCAAGGTAGACGATGCCGGACACGCCGTGTCCCAGCACATCCAGCCGCTCGTATTTTCCAATCATTCCCAGAGGCATGGCAGTTACGTTCCAGACGAGAGACAAGCCGACAGAGATTGCGACTTATTCAGTGGCGCTTGAAGCAGCGCTTGGCGGCGATTGCTTTAGCAGTGTGACAGTTAAATCAGGGAGTATAAGGGACGCCTGCGTCTTCAGGACCACATCGAAGGTAAGCAGTTCCGCCGCGCCAAACTGCGCCATTTCCTCCAAAAGAGCGACATACAAACCGTCGGCAGACCGACTGCACCCATAGCTGCCGCGAATCTGCTCCGCGCGCAAGACAAGAGCAGCCTCTCCACGCGGCGGCGGCAGGATTGCGCCCATACGAACGTGCAGGCTTTGCACCGCCTGCGCGTGTTCTGTCAGCGTCACAATGTCGCCGGTCAACTTATGGCACAGAGCATACAGCGTTTCAGCCACAACTACGCCTGGCGCGTAAAACAACGAACCTTTTAACGCGCGTTGTTCTACCGCCGCCTGAGCCTGAGCGTACTTGTCCGGCTCTTCGGCGCACAAGGCCGTAAGAACATTGGCATCAATCACAGTCAGCGGCAGACTGCCCATCCTCGGCGTAATCACCATACATTGCTCCTGCGCGTCCTTCGCGAACGATTGCCACTCCATCGGAACCGGGCTTGGGCTGCATACCTTCCTGGATTTTTTCGGCCACTCGCATTGCTTCAAGCATTGCGTAGTTCGGCGTTGGCGGAACGAGCAGAGTTTGCGCCATAGAGTTTTCGGTTGGCAGAATAATCAGGCGCACACGATGACCCATAAGCTCGGCGTCGTGAGCGCGAACATCTTCCCATTGTCCTTCCAGCGTTTCCGGCAACATAATCAATAGTTCTCCTTTTGAGGCGCAAGAGCAAGAGGCGCAAGAGCAAGAGGCGCGAAAGCGATGGGCAGAATGGATGTCATTGTCCCACCCCCTCCTGTTTGTTCGCTGTGCCGCTGCCTGCGTTGTCGGCGGGCGCGGCAGGGGATGTGGAAACCGGCGCGGAAACGGGCGGCGCGGCGGGCTGACCCACATCGGGAACGGACTCGATGCGTTTTAGGTGGTGGCTGTCTATCACGTAGATGCTGCCGCTTTTGTCTACGGCGATACCTGCGGGTGAGTGCAGCAACTGCTTGCCGATGTTGGCGAGCAGGGGAGCGCCGGACGCGTCGTATTTATCAATAGACTTTGTGACCGGGTTCAGCTCATAGCGGCAGCCGCTTGCGTCGAAGGCGACGGCGGGAAGGACAGGCTTGGCGAAAGGAATGCTTTCCGCATCATGCACCGCAACGGCGGGAGGCAGTTTGGTGTTTGGGTCGCCAAGTTCCGTAGCCGTGCCGCCATGCGTGACAAGCAGTTTCTGCCCGTCCCGCGTGACCACGAGCAGCCTGTCGTCGGGCGCGATTTGCAGCAGGCCATCCCACAGCGGCTTTTTGGCGTAAATAAGTTTGACAAGGGGGTACGTCAGCGGCCTGTCGGTGGGCTTGACAACGATGGCAGGCGGCGCGACCGCAAGGGGACGGGCCTTGAAATGCCCGGCCCAAAAAAGGCTCAGCGCGATACCCTCCCCGATGGCCGCGAGCAGCACAAGCCCGAATAGCAGGCCGGACACGCCTCGCCGAGGCGCTGTTTGCGCGGCCTCGTGAAATCGCCGGGAAGAGCGCGCGTACCCGTCCTCCCCATCCTGGATGTTGTCCCTGTACTGCCTGCCCGCATGGTTCGCGCCGGTTTGTGCCTCCGGGCCGTTTTCAAATGCGCGCGCCGCAGCGGAGGGCAGCTTCTGCTTCCACGCCTGGTTCCGGTCGGTAATGTCGTCCCCGCCGGACGCGCCGATTATGCCGATGGGTTCCGCTATCGAAAGCGGGGGCAATGCGCTTGCCGCGTGGCGGGGCGCAAACGCGCCATAGTGCATCACAACGACCGTAACGTTATCCGAGCCTCCATTACGCAGAGCCTGCGCGACCAGTCGGTCGCAGGCCGCTTGCGGGTCGGGAGATTGGATCAGCAGACGCGCAATCGTGTCGTCGTCCACTTCGGTCGTCAGACCATCGGAGCAGAGCAGCAGGGCGTCGCCCTCTTCAAGCGGATAGGCGGTGACATCGGGAGCAACGTCGTTGCTTAGTCCCATCGCCCGCGTAATGGTGTTGCGAAAGCGGCTTGTGGCAGCCTCTTCGGGCGTCATGCGTCCCGCCTTCACCTGTTCCCAGACTTCGGAATGATCCTCAGTGATCTGGCGCAGGCGTCCGGCCCTCAGCAGGTACGCGCGGCTGTCACCCACATTGCCGACCGTGACGATGCCTTCGCTCAATGCTGCCGTAACGCAGGTCGTCCCCATGTTTTCCAGGCCCGCGTGCTGCCGCTTATAATCCCATACCTCGCCGTTTGCCTGCCGAATGGCCTGCGTGAGAATAGGCGCGACGCGCGCGGGCGCGTCTGCCAGTCCTGACGGGAACCCTTCTCCCAGCAGCGACTGGAGGGCTTCGGGCAGGCTGTTAACGACGATGTTGGAGGCGATCTCGCCGCCCTTTGTGCCGCCCATGCCGTCCGCGACGACTAAGAGCGCCTCCACTGCCGCGCCAAGCTCGCCGTTCGCAAACACGGCGTGGCTATCCTCGTTGTTGGAGCGTTTCAGGCCCTTGTCGGTCTTGTAGCCCACCAGAATGCGGGCTGTTCGGCCCACAGCGAGCGGCGGGCGATGCAGTTGTGTGTCCATAAGGTCAGGCAGTCCAGGCGCGCGGTCAGACTGGTATCAGTCCTGTTCGCGGCGCATCAGTCCGATCAGCAAAACAATGAAAAGTAAAAATCCCAGCGCGAGCGGATACCGCGCCAGCCCCATAACGACGTTCATAATTTTAAGCTCTAAAGCATCAAGCGTTATGCGTTGAGCAGCAAGTGACGGCTGCGCTCCGCACCCCGATACCGCCGCCGAATAGCATTAGCAAATAACAAACAACAAGCAACTCACTGCTGGCCGCTCTCGAAACGCAGGGCGAGGTCGCCCAGGCCGATGCTGTCGCCGTCCTTGAGCGGTTCGGCGTGACCGGCGGGCATGGACATGCCGTTGAGCGTGGTCACGGCGTTGCCCAGGCTTTCCAGAGTGTAGTGTGTGCCATCGTTGATGATCCGGGCGTGGCGCGTGGCGATGGAACGATCCGGCAGCACGATGTCGTTGGTGACGCCTCGGCCGATCACGGTCTCGGACGCCAGCAGAAAATCATCCACATCCTGCGTTTTGTCGGTCAGCACAAGGCGGGCCGTCCGAGCGCGAATGCTGCGTATAGGCGGGGCGGGGCCGCTGCTGCCCATATCATCGCGAACGGGCGCGCGGCCTGACATGCCCGTATTGCCGCCCGGATTGCCGCCGGTCACGTCGTGAGCGGCCACATTTCGCGCGTCCACGCCGGGGACGGTACGCAGGTCGTCTTCGCCCTCGCGCGCTCCCTCGACCCCGGCGGGCCTCGACTGCTGAAACACCAGGCGGGTAGCCCCTAAGACGATTTCGTCGCCATCGTTCAAGGTACGGTTCTCCACGCGCCGCCCATTCACTTTGGTTCCGTTCGTGCTGCCCAAATCGTATACCGTAAATCGTCCGTCCGCGTCCAGTTCGATGCGGGCGTGACGCTTGGAAATCTGGCCGTCGGTCTCGATCACGATGTCATTGCTCGATTTGGCCGAGCGCCCGACCGTGACATTGCCCCGTGCGATGGTGTAGCGGAACGGCGCGCGATCCGGGGCATAAACGACAAGCGCGCCATACGCGATGGCGGGAACCGTGCCGCTCTCCTCATTGTCCGGATTGTCCGCGCGCGGATACACGCTGGCGACCGTGCGGTCTTCGCCATTGCCGCTCGTTCGCGCCCAATCAGATGCCTCCGGGGACGCGGAACCTACTAGGCGCGCATTAGCCTGCGGCGCTGCGGCAGACGGAGTTTCCGGCCCGGTTATTTTGGTGTTGTAGCGGCAGCGGACGCGCACCTTTTCGCCGCGCCGCGTGTCGAGATCGGCGTCTTCCACCTCTTTGATGGTAAAATCCAATGGCCCGCGTATGTGATAGTGGTTCTGCTGACAGTAGCGGCGGATGGCTGCTTCCAGTTCGCCCCGATCCAGAAACGACAGCAGGTACTCTTTTTCTTCCTCGTCGTGGACGTTGATTTCCAGTACGTACTGGTTCGGCACGTACACGCGGTTATCGAAACCCTCTTTGCGGTTGTCTTCGAGGGCGGCGAGAATGCGGCGCAAAATGTCTTTGGGCCGCACGTCATCGCCGCTGCCCCCGAACAATCCCTCGTACCACGAGCCGAAAGAGCGATTTATCTTCTCAAACAAATCCATTTCAAAATCCTGTCCTGCGTTCGGCCCCAACGACGCGCTGTTCGAGCGTTCTAGGAGCGGGCAGGAGGCTTTTGCCTGCCGCTGCCGTGTCTGACCCCGCGCCGTAATAAACTCCATTATAGTCCATGACGGAACAAACGTCAATCCGGTTGCAAAATCGCGCCCGGTTAGCTCATAATAGGCAGGGCAAACGAGCGTCAGGATGAAAACATCGCGCTTCGCCTCTGCGAACATCCAACAACAAACAACAAGCGACAAACAACACGCTACATAAAAGGAGAGACGGACATGGCAAACGAAAGTATCGGCGAGCATATCAACATCGCTGAAGAAGTGCAGGTCAATTATTTTGTGCTGTGCGATCAGGTGATTACCGAAGCGCAGACAAGCAAGCAGTCGCTTATCGGCATCTATTCCGCGCTGATGGCGCAGCAGCTTCCGGTTCTCGTGAATGTGGCCGTCGCGCTGTGCATCCGCGTCCGTTCGCCCCAGCCCCGCGAATTGGTGTTCCGCTTCATCGGGCCGGACGGCGAGCAGATTTTCAATTCGCCCAATCTGCCCTGCGACTGGAACGGCGTCAGGACGGGCCTGCAAAGCTCACCGTCCGCCACGCTGCAAATCGGCCTGAACCTGCAAAGCCTGCCCCTGCCCAAGCACGGTCTGTACGAGGCCGAGATGTACTGCGACGGGCATCTTTTGGCGACGTATCCGCTTTCGGTTCTCGCCCCGCCCCCGCCCGCCCCGCCTCAGACCAACCGGGGTACGACCTGGAGCCGCTGACGCAATCACACATTGCTCCGGGTGTTGAAAACACCCGTCTGAGTAGCCTGCGGCTAAACGTCCTGCGGACGTGATACACTCTTGACGCAGGCATTTGCGTCCGTAGGACGCCTGGCGGAACGCCACTCAGACGCGGGTTTTCAACCCGTGGCAGGCATTATTTGCGTTCAACCCTGCTACTAATCGCTTCTAGCCAACAAATATTACAAAATATATCGCTTGTGCGGCAACAACACATTGACAGACGCCGATATGCGCTGTATACTGAGCCTGTATTGCTGTCCCCTGTCGGGCGCGTTTGATCTTCGTTCGGTTTTCCTTGCCTCGGTTCCTCGTGTTGCGGGCCTTGCCGCCTGCGGTTTGCAAACTGGTTTGTACGATACCTGCTGTTTCCACATCGTCAGTTTGTCAGCGCGCGAAGGAGAATGTCTCATGTCGAAGAGTGCTGGAACTCTGTTCACCCCCCGCATTTTAGTATCTTTTTGTCTGCTATTCCACGCTCGTGGATAGCCCTGCTCGTGCTGTGCTTCTGTTTGCCCTCACCTTCCTACGCCGGAACCTACAAAAGCCCCGTGTATACAGGCGGCGCCTGCACCGTCACCTACCCGGATAGCGGCATGTATATTCCCTATTTCGCCCGCATCAATCCCTATGGCGGCGCGCAGGTCGGCTATTACGGGGCCGGACATGTCACGTACTGGGCTGTAGACAACAGTACGCATCCGCCCACTCCCACCAGCGGCAGCTCAGACTGCAAGGGCGAAATAACTGCTACCTTCAAGTGGCAGGCTGCGTACCCCGGCGATCTGCCGCCCAAGCAAGTAATCGTGTACCAAAGCTGTACTGCCCAGTGGAGCGGCGGCGAAGATCACGGCGCATTGCTGCTCGGCATTTGCGACAACGGCCTGGGCGATCCGCAGGTGTCCTATGACTACCCGGTGGGTGATTCCGACAGCGCGGGCGGCAACAGCAGTGGCGGGCATTACGAAATTATGCACGACCCCGGCGAGACAATCACGCTCAAGTGTCCGGCCAAAGCGCATGTATGGGGTACGGGCAAAGTCGGCTCTCCTGTTGGTAATGGGTACGGCAATGCCAGCGTCCAGTACAACGCGGATGTGTGGCCTCTCGCGCTAGAAGTGGCTGGCCTGACGAAAGGGGACGATGGCTCAGACAACATCCTCATCGGGCAAGGCTGCTCATCTGGCTTTACCGTCTTCAGCTCCGCACATGGCGACGGCCCACTTCCCGTTACATTTCAAAATTTCCAATGGTCTGTTAACGGCACCAAGTTTGCCTCATTCGATATAGCTCCAGACCAGTCGTGGGGCCATGTCACCTTCTGTGATCCGGCAATATGGACTTCAGCACACCCTTCATGGTTCTGGTCAGAAAAGGGGGATGGGACGGTGTCGGGAACAGCGGATGTGACACTAAACGGACAATGGATTGGCACCGTGTCAGAAACCAAGCCTATACAGGTCTGGATTCCCGACAGCAAGATGAGTGCCGTACCTACCGTTGTTACCTACGACGAACCAACACAAGGAACTGTATGCGCGCGTGCATCAGACTTCACAGCGGGCATCACGTTTCAAGGAAGCGTGGGGACGCCGGACAGGTTCTTAGAATGGGGAACAGGGCAGTGGTGCTACGCTCAACTGCTGTGGCTTAACCGTGTGAAGCACGTCTTTTACAGACCTGATCCGCTGAGCCTCACAACGGCTAGTGCGCTGGACGGTGCTTTTCCGTATGTCACTACTGGACGCCAGGGTTTTTACCCTGCCGACAGCCAAGCAGACAGTCCCACGCATGCAGAAGAGGATGACTCTCCAAATAGTGGGTTGAATTATGTCAGCGACTTCAACATCACTGACACATTCCGTATGTACATGATGTACCAGCCCCCTGATGCGGGGTTAGGCGTACAGTTGGTACCGATCCAAAGCCTTCGGTGGCACTGGAATACCAATGGTTCGCGATCCCTGGGGCAACAATTCGCCCCTGATCCGCCGCAAGGTGAAGTCAAGCTGGATGGCGCCTTTGCTGACTCTGTGTTTCCCCATTGGGATACCCTTTTCGGAGGACATGACTGATGTGTCCAAGCATCTATCACCGGCAAACTCGATAGAGAAACATGTACGAAACGACACGCTTTTTAGCTGAACGTGATTGTGCAACATGCCTTCGTAATGATGCTGTTCGATCTACAATGCGTCTTCCCACAAAGGAGCAGGCAGCAATATGAATAAGAGAAAATTTCTGGTCATGCTAATCATCGGGATTGGCGCAGCATACGGGACGATGTGCATTATCCTGACGCCGCTCTCCATGCGCGAAAACTCACGCCAGGGAACGAACAACCCCAAGTATAGGGCGCATTTGGCGCTGGTGGCTCGTTTGGAACAAGATGGATATATGGCGATGAACGGGGAAAAGAATCTGCCTAAAGCGGAGCAAATCTTCCGACAGGTGTTAAAGGAGGAAGCAAGCAGTGACGACGCCTGGCTTGCGCTGGCGCGTATTATGGATAAGCAGGGCCGACCACGCGAGGCACTAACGTACTATCAGGGTCTGTTGGGGCCGCATGCCTGGGTCTCCTCACTGCAAAACGACACGGCCATTTTGACGCGCTACGCCGAGTTGTCTGAACGGTTCGGAAAGATCGAGCAGGCGCTGCAAGCCTACCAGAAGGTGTTGCAGGTGAGTGCGCGGGATGGCCGGGCCGTTGGGAGCGACCCCAATATGCCAGTTGGCACGAATGCCAGTGACCCTGGTGAAATCTGCGCCCGCGCGCACATCCTGCTCGGCCTGACGCATCAAACCCATCGCGAAGGCATATTCATTCCTGAACGCGAGATGCCGAGCCTGGCTCTGCAAGCCTTTCAGGAGGCCGTTCGCCTGCGCCCCGACCTGCCGATTGCCCACTACTATCTGGGCGATCAACTGCGGGCTATGCGCCGTACCAAAGAGGCCGATGCGGAGTTTGCCCGCGCCGAGAGTCTGGGGGATGACACGTTCCGCGCCGCCATGCACAAGCACGAAAACGACGCGAAGCACCGGGTGGCCGAACTAAAGAAGTCCGAGCGGGATGTCGGCTTTAGCTACGACGGGCCAGGACGACCGCTCAAAGTCACGACGCGCCTGCTGCACCCCGAACTGAACAAGTAAGGGGTCATAACCCGATACAACGGACACGATACAGCGGCCTCACCTTCCAGTGGGAAGGTGAGGCCGCTGTTTATCTTGCCTGAGCCTGCATTTTGCCTGCCGCGCTACTCCTCGTATCGCTTGATGATGAGCGTGGCGTTGTGGCCGCCGAAGCCGAAGCTGTTGGACATGGTGACGCCAACATCGGCCTTGCGGGGCTGATTGGGAACGTAGTCCAGATCGCACAGCGGGTCGGGCGTCTCGTAGTTCATGGTCGGGTGGATGATCTGGTCGCGCAGGGTCAGGGCGCAGACGATGGCCTCGACCGCGCCCGCCGCGCCCAAGAGATGCCCGGTCATGCTTTTGGTGCTGCTGATGGGCGTTTTGTAGGCGTGATCGCCCAGCACGGCCTTGATCGCCAGGGTCTCATTGCGGTCGTTGAGTTCCGTGGACGTGCCGTGCGCGTTGATGTAATCTATGTCGCTCGCCTGCATCTGCGCGGACTTGAGCGCGGCCTGCATCGAGCGGATCGCGCCGTTCGCGTCGGCGGGCTGGCCCGTGATGTGGTACGCATCGCCGGATGCGCCGTAGCCCACCATCTCGGCATAAATCCGCGCGCCCCGCGCTTTGGCCGTTTCCAACTCTTCCAAAACCAGAACGCCGCTGCCCTCGCCCATCACGAAACCGTCACGGTTGGCGTCGAACGGGCGGCTGGCGTGTTCCGGGTCGTCGTTGCGCTGCGACAGGGACCGCGCCTGACAGAACCCGGCCATCGCCAGCGGCGTGATCGTGGCTTCGGCCCCGCCCGCGAGCATGGCATCCGCGTCGCCTCGCCGGATGATATGGTACGCCTCGCCGATGTTGTTGCTGCCCGTAGTACAGGCGGTCGAGATGCAGGCGTTCGGCCCCCGCACACCCAGCACGATGGACACCATGCCCGCGCTCATGTTGCAGATGATGCCCGGTATCGTGAACGGGCTGACGCGAGACGGCCCTTTTTCCAGCAAAATCTGGTGCTGCGCTTCCAGGATGTTCAGGCCGCCGATGCCCGATCCGATGTACACGCCGATGCGGTCGCGCGTCTCGTCATTGATGGGCAGGTTTGCGTCCTGCGCGGCCATGCAGGCGGCTTTGACGCCGAACTGCACGAACGTCGCCATGCGCCGCGCTTCCTTGCGATCCATGTAGGGCGCGGGGTCCCAGTCTTTCACTTCGGCGGCAAAGCGCGTGGTGTGGTGAGACGCGTCAAAGTAGCTGATGTCGCCTACGCCCGAACAGCCAGCAAGACAGGCCTTCCAGAACGTTTCCACGGTCTGGCCGATGGGCGTAACCGCGCCCACCCCGGTAATTACGACGCGCCGCGCCGGTTGTGTATTCGCATTAGCTGCGCTCATACTCGTTCCTTAACACTTGCCCCGCGTTTCGCGCTCTTCGTCTGCCGTGGTCTGCGCGTACTATTCTGCATAGAACAATATCGTATCAGATGGAACGGCACAAGAAGCGCGGCTGTTCCAGGCAGGCACTCGGCCCGAAACAACGGCTTGCGCGGGGGAAATCATAAGCCGACCCTGAGACAGCACAACGCCGCTCAGGACGGCGATACTCAGGCTTTGCCTTTTTCTTCCACGTAGCTGACGATCATCTGCACCGTGGTCAGCTTCTCGGCGTCTTCGTCGGGGACTTCCACATCGAACTCTTCTTCCAGGCCCATGACGATCTCGACCACGTCCAGCGAGTCTGCGCCCAGATCATCCACTATGCTCGCGGTCGGCGTAACGGCGTCCGCATCCACGTCCAACTGCTCTACCAGAACCTTCTTCACGCGATCAAATGTACTCATGCTCATGCTCTCCTTCAGGGTTTATAAACTCAGGGTTCATAAACTTATGCTATACAATCAGGTTCCAATGCTCAGGGTATTACGCTCCGGATTTGGAATCCTCTGCGCTTTGAACTACTTGCTGCTCGCAGCGGCCACGGTCTTTGCAGGCTTGCCGATCTGCGCGGCGGCTCGCACCGCTTTTTCCAGATCGTCGGTCGGCCCGCCAAACCCCACGAATGAGGCACGTACTACGCCCTGTCCGTCCAGCACATACTGCGTGGGAATGCCGGTCACGCTGAACTGCTTACCGCTCACATTCTCTTTTTGCGGCACGTACACGAACCGCAGGGCGGACAGGTCGGCCTGCTTCTGCTTGACCCACGTTTCAAATGCGGCGCGGTCTTCGCCATCGTCCACAGCCAGCATCACGACGGGCAGCCCCTCCTCCTGCAATTTCTTCATCACTGCCTGATTGTGCGGCATGGCTGCGTTGCACGGCCCGCACCAACTGGCCCAGAAATCAATCACGACCACTTTGCCCCGCAAGTCCGACAATTTTACGGGCTTGTTATTGATGTCCGTGGCGGCAAAGTCAGGCGCAACGGTTCCATTCGCCAGCAGTGGGTCCGATTTTTCGTCTTTTTCCAGCGTCACGCCTTTTGGCGGCGTATACGCGTACAGCGCGGCGCTGGCGGGTTCATTCACGCGAATGTTCGTCAGAGTGGCATCGCGTGTCATGCCCGGCTTATCACCGAAGGACACGTAGGCGACACAGCGGCGTACCAGGCCATCCGCTCCGATATACCACGTTTCCTTGTTCTCTACCTTGTCGCCGTTATACGAAGAAATGGTATGCACCAGCACCTTGTCGCAAGCGACGCCCTCGGCCCGCTCCTGTCCTGTAAGTCGCGCTTCCTTTAGCTCGCCCCGCTTGCGGGCTTCAACAGCCATGCCATAGGGAGACTCATTCGGCGCATAGAATCCGCGCCAGGGTTCCAGGATCGTGTGCATACTTTTTGGCGTGACGCGCTCATCTTTGCGGTACGTCGTGCCGAACTGCTTGTAGTTATCCTTGCCATCGCAGGCGAAGGTATAATCCTGTATCTTTGTGGGCCTCGTCCATCCGGTCGGCGGCGGACTTCCGGCCAACTCCCAGCAGTCGTAGCGCATCTTGTTCGGCTTTTCTGCTGTCAGCGTCGCCAATTCGAACTGTCCGTTCAGGTGATCGGGACGGGGTTTATCGCGTGTTAAGAGGGTGTGAGACTCGGCGGAGTAGGATTTGAGCGCGATCATGGCCTCCTGATTTTTCTTCAGCAGGTTCATGGCTTGCTCTTCGATCACGGGCGCGGCGATTACTGTGGCAGGTTTGCCCTTTTCCGACGCGCTTTTGACAGGCGAACCCGCCTGCTGCGCCCCGGCAAAGGATGCGTACAGCGTCAGCGATCCCAAACATGTCATCCATCGTAATTTGCTCGCCATTTCGATGCTTCCCACTTTCGCTGCGCGTCTCTGAACTCTGACCCCCGGCGCTCTGATTCCTGCATTACATAAAAAGACCGCCATCAACCGTGATTACGTCACCCTGAATGTAAGCTGCCCCGTCGGAACACAGAAATACTACCACATTCGCAATGTCTTCGCCCGTTCCAAAACGCTCCAGGGGAATTTGTTTGCGGACAGCCTCGCGCTGCTCTTCCTTTAAGGCCTGCGTCATATCGGTCTCGATGAAGCCGGGCGCGACCGCATTGACGCGCACATTGCGCCCTCCGAGTTCTTTGGCAAGCGATTTCGTCAGTCCCACCAGTCCGGCTTTTGACGCGCTATAGTTTACCTGACCCGCGCCGCCCGCCGTGCCGATTACGGACCCAATGTTGACAATCACGCCGCTGCGCTGCTTGACCATGCGTGGCGCGACCGCTTTGGCGCACAAAAACGCGCCCTTCAGGTTGGTGTCCACGACCGCGTCCCAGTCGGCCTCGGTCATGCGTAAAATCAGTTTGTCCCGCGTGATGCCCGCGTTGTTCACGAGAATGTCCACGCGCCCCCAGCGTTCCATAGCAGCGCTGATAAGCGCGTCTACCTGCGCCGAGTCCGCTACATCGCCCCGCACCGCCAGAGCTTCGCCGCCCGCGTCTGCGATCTGCCGTACCACGTCTTCAGCGGCTTCCGAACTGCGGCTGTAATTCACTACGACGCGCGCGCCTTCCTGCGCCAGGCCGAGCGCGACCGCCCGCCCGATGCCGCGCCCCGCCCCCGTCACAATCGCCACCCTGTCCTGTAACTTCACGCGCTTATCCTTGAAAAGAGGAGTTATCCACAGATTACACAGACGGCACAGATTAAAGAAACAACAAAGAGCATTTGCACGGCTACGACGTTGTACACTCAAGACCACACGGAGTTGTTTAGCATCCTAATCTGTGCTGTCTGTGTAATCTGCAGATAAAGTTTTTCACTGCGCTATGCTGTCGAGGGCGATAGCGGTTTCGCGGATACTGGCCGCGTCCTTGACGCTGTACGCGGTCACGGTCGGTTCGATGCGCCGGATCAAACCGCTCAGCACCTCGCCCGCGCCCAACTCGACAAACGTATCATAGCCGTCGTTCAGCAGCAGGCGCATGGATTCCTCCCAGCGCACCGTGCCGCTCACCTGCATCGTCAGCCCGCCCGTCAGGTCGGCGGGCATCTCCACGTACTGCGCCGTGACGTTGCTCACGATTTTGATGGCCGGCTTGCGCCACGCGGTTTTGGACAGATGCTCAAATAGAGCGTCGCCCGCCGTGACCATCAGGGCCGAGTGAAACGCGCCGGACACGGGCAGCCCGATCACGCGTTTTGCGCCTTTGGATTTGGCGATCTCGCCCGCCTTGGCGACCGCGTCTATCTCGCCCGAAATCACGACCTGCCCGCCGCCGTTCAGATTGGCGACGCTCACGATACCCGCGCCGCTGTCACGCGCCTCTTTGCAGGCTTCGCGGGCGGGCGCTTCTTCCATGCCCAGGATCGCGGCCATCGTGCCTTTTCTTTGCCGCGCCGCGTCGCGCATCAGTTCGCCCCGTGTGCGTACAAGGCTCAGCCCGTCCGCAAAGTCCAGGGCTTCTGCGGCGACAAGGGCCGCGTACTCGCCCACGCTATGCCCCGCAACGGCCTGCGGTATGCAGTTCTTCGTCGTCGCTTCCAAACAGCGCCATGCCGCGATACTGGTCACGTACAGCGCCACCTGCGCGTTCTCGGTCTGCTTCAATTCTTCTTCCGGGCCTTCAAAGCACAATTTGGCTAGGTCGAAGCCCAGGAGAGTATTGGCGTGATCGAATATGCTGCGCGCCTGCGGAAAATGGTCGTAGAACGAGCGGCCCATGTCCACCTTCTGCGACCCCTGCCCCGGAAACAAAAAAGCTACTTTGCCCATAACTACTACTCTCTTATATGCGGCCAGTGCCTGCGCTGCTCATGTCCCTGACTGTATCCTTAAACGCCTTGCTTGGGCGTGATCTCAAACGCGGATTGCGCGCGGAAGAAGCAAACGTCGAACTCCGCGAAGAAGTTGATCTGCCCAAGAATGACCGGTGTTTCGTCGCTTTGCGACCAGGCAAATACCAGTCGAACCGGGGCGAATGAAGCAATTACAGCATCCACAATAGTAATGCGAGCAGGCGTCCGGTTCAGGTTGCCTGTGAGCGTTATTTCCAAAAGCTGCTGTTCCCAAACCAGGCCCAAAGATCTGCCTGCCGAATAAGGCAGAACACTCATTGCAGCGCCGGTATCTACGAGAGCGGAAACCGGAATGCTTTGCGTACCGGATGACAGCAGGATTGGCGCAAACGGTAAACTGCTTACTCCCTGCTGTGACGACGCAGAGGGCGCGAAGGAAAAACGCGCGGGCTGTATCACAGAACTGCTTCCTCGTTTGTGCTTCTTTTGTCCTGATCCAACGCCCGCTGCATGATGGCGGCAGCCTCATGCGCCTCATACGGAGACCAGATCGGACATTCGCCGGAAGGGAACAGACGCGTAACTTCTTGTTCCAACGCCAGATCGCCGTCTAACATCTCTCTTAGACGTATTTTGTCTGCATGAGGAAGAGTATGGATCTCAGGGATCAGTTCTGTCAGCGTCATATTTCTAACTCCTGCACTGCATCCTGCAAAGTCAATGTCATCACCTGTCTGTGCGAGCGAAACTGTTTGTGTCAGCAAAACAATATCAGCGGTTCCAGCGGATGACATTTGCGGCCCAGGTCAGGCCCGCGCCGAAGCCCACTGTGACGATGACGCTGCCGGGGTTGAGACGGCCCTGTTGCTGCGCTTCGGCGAGCGCGATGGGTATGGACGCCGCCGACGTATTGCCGTAGCGGTCTAAATTCATAAATACTTTTTCGGGCGCGATGCCCAGGCGCTCGGCTGCCGAGTGAACGATGCGCGCGTTCGCCTGATGCAGTACAAGCAGATCAATGTCACCGGGGCGCAGACACGCTTTACGCAAAACGTCCTCGACCACTTCGGGTACGATCTTAACGGCGAACTTGTATACTTCCTGTCCGCGCATACTGATGAGGTGCTGCTTCTGTTCCAGGGTGTTGGGCGTGTTGGGTGTGCGCGTACCGCCGGCGGGTATCCATACGCTTTCCACGCCGCTGCCGTCCGAACCCAGGCTGGACGCGAGTATGCCCGTGTCGGCAGCACAGGGGGACAGAACCGCTGCGCCCGCGCCGTCCCCGAACAGAATGCACGTTCCTCGATCCTGCCAGTTTACCTGTTTCGACAGCGTATCCGCGCCAATCACCAGAATACGCCGCATGGTCCCGGTCTGCAAAAATCCCGCTGCGGTCGCCAGTCCGTAGCAGAAACCGGAACAGGCCGCGCTCAGATCGAACGCCGCCGCCCGTGACGCGTCCAGCTTGTGCTGTATCACGCAGGCCGTGGCGGGCCAGATGTAATCGCCGCTTGTCGTGGCGCACAAAATCAAATCCAGTTCGTCTGCGTTCATGTCGGCGTCGGCAAGGGCGCGCTGCGCCGCCACAAGTGCCAGATCGGACGTGGCCGTATCCGCGTCCGCGATGCGCCGCTGCCGAATGCCTGTGCGCGCCGCGATCCATTCATCGTTGGTGTCTACGGTTTGGGCCAGTTCGTCATTGGTCACGACCCGGTCGGGAACGCAGAAACCTAACCCGATGATGCCCGCATTTTGCAGAGGGGGAAAGGAGGTGGAACGGGGCAAGGGGGGCGCAGAGGGCAGGGCGGGCGTTGATAACGTCATGGGAAAATCCTGTTGTTTGTTGTTTGCTGCTTATTGTTTGCCGTCTGCACGACGAACGCGCCGCGCTGAGTATTTCCGGGTACGCGCCCCTTGTTACGCACAATAAACAAGCAAGCGCCAGACGACAAAAAGCTCTCTTCACGCCGGCGGCGGCGAGGGCATATCGCATACGCGCTGGCGTATCACATCAATGATGCTGTGTTCGATGGCGCGTTCGGCGGCGCGGCAGGCGTTCGTCACGGCATACGCATTAGAGCGGCCATGTCCGATGATGCAGATGCCGTTAATGCCCAGCAGGGGAGCGCCGCCCCGCTCGGAATAGTCAATGCGCCCGCGCACCCGGCGCAGCGAGGGGCGCAGCGGGCCGACAAGCGGCTTTTTCCAAATGCCGGTGTCCAGTTCGGTTTTGAGCAGGCCCAGGATCATTTCGGCTACGCCCTCGCTGGCTTTCAAGAATACGTTGCCAACAAAACCGTCGCAGACCACGACATCTACGGTTCCTCGGAACACGTCCCGGCCCTCGACATTGCCGTAGAACTTGAACGGAGCCTGCCCGCCCTCGGCACTTTGGGCCTGATGGAATAGGGCGCGGGTGCGTTTTACCAGTTCATTACCCTTGCTGTCCTCTTCGCCATTGGACAGCAGGCCGACCGTGGGATTGGGAATGCCCAGTACGCATTCGGCGTATGCCGCGCCCATCAGGGCGAACTCGTACAGGTTGTTCGGATCGCAGTCCACGGTCGCGCCCGCATCCAGAAGCACGGTCGTGCCGTATTTGCTGCCGCTGGGTAGGGGTGTGGCGATAGCGGGGCGATCAATGCCCCGTATGCGCCCCAATGTGAGCAGGGATACGGCCATAGCCGCGCCCGTGTTGCCGATGCTGACGACCGCATCCGCCTTCTTTTCTTTCACCAGACGCGCAGCGACAACAATAGACGCGTCCGGTTTTTTCTTGAAGGCTGCCGTGGGGTGATCGGTCATCTCGATCACCTGACTGGCCGCGACGATCTCGACATTGGCAGGCCGCGACGTGACGCGGGCAAGCTCCGCTTCCAAAACGCCGGGGTCACCGACGAGCGCGAAGCGCAGGCGGCTGGCGCGGGCGGCATCGCAGACGCCGCGCACTACCTCGCCCGGCCCCGCGTCGCCGCCCATCGCGTCCACGGCAATGCGCCGCGTATCGTGAGCTGCGGTCTGTACTGTGACTTGATTCATGGTCTGAGGCGTCACGTTCGCTGTCACGTTACGCCTGCGGATTCTCATCCGGGGCTGCAAATACCTGACGGCCCTTGTAGCGGCCCGTGGATGGGTCTACATGGTGCAGCAGGGTCACTTCGCCGGGCTGCTCGAAGCTCGGCACAATCGCGGGATGGTGCGTCAGTTTATAGTGTGTGCGGCGCTTGCGCGTCCGCTGATTGGAATGGCGTCGTTTCGGCAATGGCATGGGTTGGTTTCCTTTCAAGAAGAGATCAGAGGTCGGTGGGCGGGTATCAGGCAAGCCGCGTCAGCACGCTTGCTCCTGATGTCCCGGCTCCGACATGAGCCTCTATTTATCTTCGTTATTCAGCAGTTCGCTGAGTTTGGCGAACGCCGGGTTGATGGGCGGTTGGCGGGCGGCTTCGGCGTCCGCTTCTTCCTGTACCAATCGCAGCACCTCGTCGGGGTGGCGATGGCAATGAGCGCAGCGCTCGTCCGGCAGAGTGTCCGGCAGGGGACGCGTCGGCTCGTCCAGCACAATGTACTGGCGCAGCATCTCAGTCAGGTCAAAAACATGGCCGTCGAACAGTTTGCCTGCGGTCGGGTTCTCGTCTTCTTCCAGCACCTCGACGTTTTGAGCATTGCGCGTGCCGACGCCCGTATGACGCAGCTCAAACGATTCCGCCACGTCCAGCGTCACGGGCCGCTCAAAGTATTCGGTGCAGCGGCTGCACGACAGCGCGGTCGCCGTATTTACCTTGCCCGTCACAAGCAGCGTGCCTCCCGTGTTGTTGAAGTTGATGCGGCCCGTGACGGGCTTGGTGCATTCAACGTCTTCGTCCACGAGGGCGGGTTCATGGATATCATACGGCATATTTTTGCCGATGTCGCGTAAAACTTCCGTCAAATCAAGTCGCATGGCCCTGCCTCTTACCGACCGTTCAAAATGTTTGGGTTGAAGCGTCTCATTAGAGCCTCTTTGGAACGTTTTTGGAACGTTTTTGGAACATCCATCGAAGCATTCCAATGTGAAGCGTCTACATCGCGGCTATGCTGCTTTATGTACGCGGGACAGCTTTAGCGCGGTTTTTCCAACAGGTCGCGCCCGCGTTGTACCTGAGCGGTGGCTTTGCCCAACACGTTTTCCAGGTTAACCAGCACGTCGCGGGCGTACTCGTCCGCGCCGCGCCGCACGGCCTGCGACTCGGCGTTCGCGTGGGCGCGCAGTTCCTGCGCCTCGGTCTGCGCCCGCTGCTGCCCGTTTTGCGCTTCGGATTGGGCGCGCGCCTGCAAATCCTGAGCTATGATCTGCGCCTGCTGCACGATCTCGTTGTCGCTGACCAGTTGCGCGGCCTGCGCCTGCGCCTCGGCAATCACCTGCTTGCCGTGCGCGCGGGCCTCGTCGAGTATCTGCCGCGCTTCCCGTTCCGCCGCCTCGCGCGCTCGATCCAGGGCCGTACTCGCATCCCCGGTCATCCGCATCGCTTCCGCTTTAGCCTCGGCGCGCTGCCGCTCGGACTCGGCTTTGGCCGCGTCGCGCTCGGCCTGCGCCGCCTTTTTGCCCCGTTCCACCTCGGCCTGCGCCGCCAGACGCGCTTCTTCGTGGCTGCGCTCGCTGTGGAGTTTGGTTTCCTCTACGATACGTTCCTGTTCGCGCGCCAGTTTCGACGCCCGCTTCATCTCTTCGGGCAGGTTGGCGCGTATCTTCATTACCGTCATGTGGAACTTGTCTTCGTCGAACCGGAACATCATGCCCATTTTCTTGGGCGTGTTCTCGATCTGGTCTTCCAGTTCCGTCAGCAGTTTCAGGATGTCCACGCCGCCGTGCGCGGGCGCGACAAAGCGGGCCGCTTCGCCGTTTGGACGCTGTTCCGGCGGGGACGAAGCGCCGTCAGGCGAAATCGCATTCGCGCCTGACCCTGCCGCTTGTGGGGTGGGAATGACCGCGCCGTTTGCCGCCGCTGTATTAGGACGCTGTTTTTTGTCGGAGGCGTTGTTGGACAATGTTCGGTACCAACCCTTCCAGTATCCCGCCGTAACGGGCGATTTCTTTTACGATGCTGCTGCTCAAATCCGAATACTCGGTCGCGGTCGGCAAAAAAACGGTCTTGATCTTGCTGTCCTGCCGCCTGTTTACCAGGGCCATTTGCAGTTCGGCCTCGAAGTCCGATACAAAGCGCAGGCCCTTGACAATCACAGTGGCGCCCTGCGCCTGCGCGTAATGCACGAGCAGGCCCTCAAACGAGTCCACGCGCACATTGGCAAACGGCGCGCACACCTCGCGCAGCATCTCGACGCGCTCTTCAACCGTGAACAGCGGCGTCTTGGACGAGTTGCGCCCCACCACGACAAGCACCTCGCCGAACATCGCAGATGCGCCCTCGATAATGTCTATATGCCCGTTCGTGACCGGGTCAAAACTGCCGGGAACCAGTGCGCGCGTCATAGAGAACCCTTATCCGCAGATGTACGCAGATTACGCAGATTATAGAACAACAAACGGCTGTGTTTTCATCGCCGCAAGATCAAATAACACTGAATTTCTTTGAACGCAATTTACGTTGTAATCTGTGATAATCTGCGGATCAACTGACATTAATAAGATCGAAGCCGGCGCGGGCGCGTTCGAGGGCGCGGCGCAGGGACTGGTTTTCCGGCTTGCGTAACTGCGGGTCGTTGGCTACGAGATCAAAGGCGGTCTGCCGGGTTTCGGTCAGGATGTCTATGTCGCGCACGATGTCGGCGATGTACATTTCGGGCAGCCCCGATTGGCGCGTGCCGTAGAACTCGCCCGGCCCGCGCAGCTTCAGGTCTTCCTCGGCGATCTTGAAGCCGTCCTGCGTGTCGGTCATGACACTCATGCGCGCCCGCCCGTCCTCGGACTTCGGCTCCGACATCAGAATGCAAAAACTGGCGTGCTGCCCGCGCCCGACGCGCCCCCGTAGCTGATGCAGTTGCGCCAATCCAAAGCGGTCGGCGTCCTCAATGATGATGACGCTCGCGTTCGGCACGTCAATGCCCACTTCGATCACGGTCGTGGCTACCAGTATATCCAGTTCGTGCGCCTTGAAGCGGCGCATCACGGCGTCTTTTTCCTCGGATTTCATTTGCCCGTGCAAGAGTCCGACGCGGTACTGCGGAAACACGTCTTTGGCGACATGCTCGCTAAGCTGCGTCGCGCTTTTGGCCTGGAGCTTTTCGCTCTCCTCGACGAGCGGACAGACCATGTAGACCTGTCGGCCTTCATGGAGCAACCGCTGTGCCGCCGCGTACACCTGATTGCGCTTGTCCTGCGTTTTCCAGTGGGTCGTGATCGGCTTGCGGCCCGGCGGCAGTTCGTCCAGTATGCTTACGTCCAGGTCGCCATATAGCGTCAGGGTCAGGGTGCGCGGTATGGGCGTGGCCGTCATCACAAGGATGTGCGGGCGCGCGCCCTTCTTCGCTAATGCCTGCCGCTGCAAAACGCCAAAACGGTGCTGCTCGTCAATCACGATCAGGCCCAGTTTAGCAAAGTCCACGCCCTCTTGTATCAGCGCGTGCGTGCCGACGGCGATGCGCGACTGCCCGCCCAGAATGCGTTCGCGCGCCTCGCGCTTTTCTTTGGCGCTCTGGCTGCCGATAGACAGCTCGACCGCAAGGCCGATGGGTTCCAGCAGTCGGCGCAGCACAATCGCGTGCTGCTGCGCTAAAATCTCGGTCGGGGCCATCAGCGCGCCCTGATAGCCGTTCTCCACGGCCATCAGCAGGCTCGCCAAGGCCACCATTGTTTTGCCGCTTCCTACATCGCCCTGGAGCAGTCGGTTCATGGCGTGTCCGCTGGTCACGTCGCGGGCGATCTCGCCGATGGCCCGCGTCTGCGCCCCGGTCAATTGAAACGGGATGATCTGCGCCATATCGTCCCGTAATTTTTCGGGCGACACCTCAAAGCGGATGCCGTGCGTTTCGTGGCTGTTAGCGGCCCGACGCACGGCCAGCATCACCTGCAATAAGAAGAACTCTTCAAAGATCAGCCGCCTGCGGGCCGCTTCCAGGTCGGGCATACTGTCCGGGAAGTGGACATTACGCATCGCAAACTGCGCGCCCACCAGACTATGCCGTAAAATCACGTCGGGCGGCAGGGTTTCGGCGATCAGGTCGCCATACGTCCTCAATACCTCCCACACCATCTTGCGCAGCCGTGCCTGCCTGACGCCCTCGGTCGCGGGATACACGGGAACCACGCGGTTCGCGCCCAGCGTGTCGCCGTCTTCGCCCAGCTCTTCCCATTCAGGATTGGCTATCTCGACCGTCCAGCCCGACCGTCTGGCCTGTCCATAAACCACGATAGGTTTTTGCGCCAGTTTCAGGGCGTTGAAGGTGCGCTCCATAAACCCCTGATTGAACCAGGTCAGGGTCAGGGCCGCGCCGTCGTCGTCTATCAAAACTTTGGTTATCGCCAGCTTGGGCTTGGGGTACGTGGTCGTGACCGCGATTACGCGCCCGCACACGGTCACATATTCGCCGCTCTGCACATCGGCTACGCGGCGAAAGTCGGTGCGGTCTTCCCACCGGCGCGGTATGTGGCGCAGCAGGTCGCCCACGGTACGCAGGTTCAGTTTCGCCAGCGCAGTCACGGCCTGCGCCCCCACGCCCTTGAGCGTCTGGAGCGAATCGTCCAGGCTCAGCGTCGTGTTCGCGGGCTTGGCAACAGGAGATTGTGCGTTAGGCGTTGCGGACATAGCAGGCATGGCTTGGGCAAAATGCAAAATCCGATGAACGGTCTGTCAAACGGCAGGTCAGCAAAACCGCGTACAGCGCGGTCTGTGCGGTATTGTATCAGACGCCCGATTCGAATGTCAACTGTCAACGCGCAATGTATATTCTGTTTGATCTCCGCTTGTATTTTGTGTCGTCTGTTGTGTGTCGCCTGCGTCTCTTTACGGCGAAAGTCCCGGCGCAGGCGACTCCAATAACGGTTTCAAAATGCCGCGCCCGAACACACAGCAAAACGGACGGCCCTGCCTGCGCCGTCAACCCGAACAGTATACCCTAGAAAACGCCGCTTGTGCGTGAAGCGGAACGCGCAGGCAACATAATGCGCGGCAGGGCAGGAATTACAGCAATACATAACGAATATACGGTAGTGAATGTTACGGTAATGCGGTAATATCGTCGTGGTGAATATTATGACACAACTGCCTGCGCCCACTCTCTCTTCTGCCGTTTATATCACGGGCGGCACACTGCCGCCCGAAGCTTCCTCCTATGTGACGCGGCAGGCCGATGCCGACCTGTTGCCGCGAACTGTTCCTGACCCATTTTCCCATTTCTGTAAATTACATCTGTATACTGCCGTTTTACGTAAATTGACAGCGTAAGGAAATGCTTCATCGTGAATGACAAGTCCCGTTCCACGCAGATCGTCCATGTGTTGTTCTTGGACATCGTAGGCTACTCCCGCGAGACCACAAGCGTGCAGAGCCGCCTGATCGCCGCCCTCAACGCGGCAGTGGCCGCCTCGCCCGCCTACGAGGAGGAGTGGCAGGCGCAGGCCGTGCAGCCGCTGCCGACCGGCGACGGCATGGCCCTGCTGTTCTGGGCCGACGTGATCGCGCCGTCGCGCTGCGCCGTGGATGTGAGCCGAAGCCTGCATACGGCGGGCGCGGCGCACAACGTCGGCGTCAAGGTGCGTATGGGCATTCACAGCGGCCTGGTGCAAAAGCAGATGGACATCGCGGGGCGTGAAAACGTCGTGGGCGAAGGCATCAACACCGCGCAGCGCGTGATGGACTTTGGCGAGGCGGGGCATATTCTGCTGTCGGCGCAGTACGCGATGTGGCTGCAGCACTTCGATGAGTGGGTCGGGCTGGCGCATCCGCTGGGCGAGGGCGCGGCCAAGCACGGCCAGAAGGTGCAGTTGTACAGTCTGCACGGCAGGGACTTCGGCAACACCGCCGCCCCCTCTCGCCTGGCCGCGCATGGGGCGGGCGCACTGGGCGCAAAGGCGAAAAGTATGGCGGGGATGCCGTCCGTGGTCGCGCCCGACAGCCATACGCTGCTTTCGGGGAGCCTGGACAGAACCGTCAAGATATGGGACATCGCCCATGTGGTTCGGCCCGCCTTTGCCGCCGAAGTGGGCGTTGTCGCTTCCATCGCCTACTCCCGCGACGGCAGCCGCCTCCTGACAAGCGGCGCGCGGGCCAGCAGCAACTTCGCGCATGTCTGGGACGCGCATACCCATACGCTCGTCTGTACGACGCCTGCCCACGCCGACGGCGTCATGGCCGCGTTCTCGCCTGACGGCAGGCGTCTGGTTCTTGCGGGCGAAGACAAAACGCTGACGCTGTGCGACGCGAACACGGGCGGCGTCACGGCCCGCTTCGAGGGCGTACAGGAACCGCTCACCACGGCCGCATGGTCGCCGGACGGCAAATGGATCGCCACGGGCGGGCGCGGCGCGGGCTTTCATCCGCGCCTGTGGGACGCCGTGACCCACAAAGAGAGCGCCGCGTTTGCGCGTCAGCAGGGGCATCTGGGCTGGGTGCTGTCCCTCGCGTTTTCTCCCGACAGCCATATGCTCGTGTCGGGGGGCGGCAACGGGGAACTGCGCTGGTGGGACACGGTGACGCAAAAGGAGATCAGCCCGCCGCCGCGGCAGGTAGGCGGGCAGACGGTGACCTCGGACTTCGCGCACCGGCAGAACATCTTTGCGCTCGCGTTTTCGCCCGACGGCAGATACCTCGTGACGGGCAGCGAGGACAACACGGCGCGCTTGTGGGACACGCGCAGTCGTCAGCCCATTCACCTGATGCCCGGCCATACCGACATCGTGTACGCCGCCGCCTTTTCGCCGGACGGCAGAACCCTGGTCACGGGGGGCAAGGACGGCACGATCAAGATGTGGGCGTTATCCACCCTGCGCGACAACATCTTGCAGGACACCGTGACCCTGCGCGGCGACCGCGAGGGCGTTTCGAGCCTGGCCTTCTCCCCGGATGGCGCGACGCTTGCGGTCGGGCATAAGTCGGGTGTCGTGGTGCTGTGGCAGGGCGAAAGAAGCTCGTCTGAAACGCGCCTTGCCGGACGCAATTCCACACTCTGAATTCTTAGTCCGGGCCGCGTGTTCACCTCCGCAATATTTGCCCTCTGCGGCGCGGAACAGGAATCTCCCCGCAGCATCGCGAAATGGACAGTCTGTGCCAACATCCATTTCAATGCCGCAAGGAGATTGTTTTATGCCGCTGAAAATCGCTATGATCGGGGCCGGGAGCATCGGGTTTACGCGTCGGCTGATGGGGGACCTGCTCACGGTTCCTGAGTTTGCCGACACCACCTTCGCCTTTACCGACCTCAACGCCCACAACCTGGACATGGTGCGCCAGCTTGCCGAGCGCGACATTCAACACAACAACCTGCCCGCCAAGATTCAGGCCACGACCGACCGCCGCGCCGCCATCGCCGACTGCGACTACGTGATCTGCATGATCCGGCAGGGCGGGCTGGAAGCGTTTCAGACCGACATTGACATCCCGCTCAAATATGGCATTGACCAGTGCGTGGGCGACACCATCTGCGCGGGTGGCATCATGTACGCGCAGCGGGGCATCGCGGCCCTGCTCGACTTTTGCAAGGACATTCGCGAGGTCGCCAAGCCCGACGCATTGTTCCTCAACTACGCGAACCCGATGGCGATGCTGACATGGGCCGCAAACAAGTACGGCGGCGTCAAGACTGTGGGCCTGTGTCACGGCGTGCAGGGCGCGGAACACCAGATCGCCGACTGCGTGACGCACTGGGCGCGCGGCGAAAACCTCATCGGGCCGGAAGACAAGGTACACCGCCGCGACGTAAACTTTGTATTCGCGGGCATCAACCATCAGACGTGGTGCGTACAGGCCAAATGGCGCGAGTACGACCTGATCCCCATGATGCTCGACCTGTTCCAGTCGCACCCCAAGTATCCCACGACCGAAAAAGTTCGCATTGACGTGCTGAAACGCTTCGGCTACTACTCCACGGAAAGCAACGGGCATTTGAGCGAGTACGTGCCGTGGTATCGCAAGCGGCTGGACGAGATCACCAAATGGATTGACCTGTCTACATGGATCAACGGCGAAACGGGCGGCTATCTGCGCGTCTGTACGGAAGGCCGCAACTGGTTCGAGACCGACTTCCCCAACTGGATGACGCAGGAACCGCCCACGTTCAGCGCGGACAAGCGCAGCGACGAACACGGCAGCTACATCATCGAGGGTCTGGAAACCGGGCGCGTGTACCGGGGCCACTTCAACGTGCCGAACCGGGGCGTGATCGCCAATCTGGCCGACGACGCCATCATCGAATCGCTGGGCTTTGTGGATCGCAACGGCATGCACATGGCGCACATCGGCGACCTGCCGCTTGCCTGCGCCGCGACGTGCAATGTCAGCATCAGCGTACAGCGCATGGGCATGGAGGCGGCGGCCACGGGCGACGTCACCCTGCTCAAACAGGCCATGCTGCACGACCCGCTGACCGGGGCCGTGTGCGACCCGGAAGAGATCTGGCAGATGACGGACGAGATGCTCGTCGCACAGTCGGAATGGCTGCCGCAGTACGCCGTCGAGGTTCCCAAAGCGCAGGCGAGATTAGCGGAAGCCGAGACAAACGGAACCCGCGTCAAGACGATGGAGGGCTTCGAGGGCATGGCGCGTCTGCACACCAAGACGGTCGAGGAGATGGCCGCGCAAAAGGAAGAAAGTCGCAAGAACGCTCAGGCCGCCGACAAAGGCAAAATGACCCAGAACGCCTGATTAAAGTGTTTCCCCGGCGCGGATACGCGAAGTACGCGTATCCGCGCACCCACAATAACCTGTACAACGTCCATACAACATCTTTGATGGACGAAGGGAAAAAGCGGTATGCAGAGAAAAGGACTGAAAACTGGCAATACAGCGCTCCCGCCGCATCTTCTCGTTGTGGTATAGGGTTGTATCACCGTGGCGTCGTGACCACCTGCGCGTCAGGGCGGCAGAGGCAACAGGCCAAGCATAGGCGTTTGTCCCCCTTCCTGTATAGTAGACGCTTGTTTGTGTATAGACGGTGTGCGGTTGGAAAAAGGTTCATCCATTCCGGTAATTTTTGCCGGCAGTTTCACAACATGCTGCTGATCGGCGACATCTTTACGACAGAACTCTACACGACCATTTTTCTGCCGGAACTCTTGGGCGCAATGGATCACATCTGCGCCGAGTGCGCAATGAACGCTTTATCCGGTCAGCGTTACACCGGCCCCACACCTGAAAATATCCTGGTCAACCTATGACACTCTTCAACGTGAGGTGTGCGTGTTGGCAGTGCGAAAAGAACGTGAACTGCTTGGGGCTGCGTGACCGCGTGGTATACTAACCGCACCGCCACTCGCATTACGAGAGCGCGTCAAGAGGCTTTGTCAGTGATTATTCAAAATCTGGAAATCAGCCCCAACACCTACTATACTCCCGAAGAAGTCGCCGCCATGCTGCGCGTCTCGCGTCAAAGCGTCAAGGCGTTGCTGGAAAGCGGTCAGGCCCCCGGCATCAAAATCGGGCGTAACTGGCGCATTCTTGGCCGTGACCTGCTGCACCTGCCACGCGCCGACGAACTGGCGGACGCCGAACTAACGCGGTCACTGATGCGCCTCTCTGAACCTGCATTTGCGCAGGTATGGGACAACGACGAAGACTCGGTGTACGATGAAGTATAAACGCGGGGACGTAGTCCTGCTGCCCTTTCCGTATACCGACCAGTCCGGGTCAAAACGACGCCCTGCCCTAATACTCAGTTCCGACGCTTACAACACGCGCCGCGCTGACATTATAGTTGCTCCCATCACCAGTAACCTCGCCACCGGGCAGGCGGACGACACGCCGCTGAAGGATTGGTCTGCCGCCGGTCTGTTCAAGCCCTCCGTTGTAAAAGGCATTCTCGGCACCGTAGAACAAAAGCTTGTCGTTCGTGTCATGGGAACTCTTTCCGCCGCCGATTTGCAGAAGGTCGAGCAGACCATTGCGGCCTCGCTCGGCCTGCCTCTTGCTTCTCCCTGATGTCTCTGTTCGCCCCTGTCTACATTCATCCTTTCAGGTTTGTTCCCACTCCATCAGAATCTAATCAGAATCTAAAATGTACGGAAGTTAGGCTCAGGCGAATGAGATCCGCGTCAAGACGATGGAGGGCTTCGGGGGCATGGCGCGTCTGCACACCAAGACAGTGGAGGAGATGGCCGCGCAAAAGGAAGAAAGCCGCAACAACGCCCAGGCCGCCGACAAAGGCAAAATGACCCAGAACGCTTAGATCGTGACTTTGTGGCTATGTACGGCGCAGAGCAGGACTTGAACTCGCCTGCGTCGTACTATGCGTTATAAACTCTCTTTACAAACTACTTACAGCAAACAAGAGGAGATCACAAATGCACGCGGACAGTCTGACACTGGCAAAAGTATTTCACAATGGCGGCTATGTTCATTATGCATTGCCACACTTCCAGAGAGAGTATGCCTGGGAACAGGATAATTGGGCGACATTGCTGGAAGATGCCTGCGCGATCCATGATGAGTTGCCAGATGAAGAAACCGATGAAGGGGTTAAGATCGAACACTTTTTTGGCTCGCTTGTTGTTGTGAATGCAGGCACGTTTGCAGGTACTGTCTCTAGATTTATCCTCGTAGACGGGCAGCAAAGGCTGACAAGCCTTTCGTTGATTCTGTGCGCTCTACGGGAAATCTTAAAAGAAGAAAGCCCTTCTTTCGCGAAGCAAATTAACCGCTTGCTTGTTAATGATGATCTTGAAGGCGACACCTTCTTTTAAGGTACTCCCTACGACCAAATATGGCGACCGTGCAGCATATCAAGCGATAGTTCGCGGTGATGCCCCGGCCTCCAGTGAGTCCCGCCTTCCAGAGGCATACAGGTACTTCACTCGTGAATTGAAACAAAGAATTCAGACGGGGGCTGTACAAAGCGAACGCTTGTTCCGCGCTCTTGCAGGCGCATTCCAAGTCGTCTTCATCAACTTGAACCAAAATGAAAGTCCGTACAAAATCTTTGAAAGTTTGAATGCCAAAGGTAAGCCTCTAACGCAAGCAGATCTCGTGCGAAACTATATCGCAATGACATTGCCGATTGTCCGGCAAGAGGACGCCTTTTGCAATCATTGGTCACCTATCGAGCAAATGCTTCAAGAGAAGCGAGCAGTGGGCCGATCTGGTATTGGAGAACTGACGGCTTTTCTGCGCCACTACCTTGCATACCGCATGGGATCTCTTTGTAATGAGAAGCATGTTTATGCCCGGTTCCGTGATCGTATGAACCGCGAGTTTGCAGACCCCAACAAGTTTGTTGCCGAAGTATCTACGTTGCATCGCTTCGCAGTTTTCTACGAACGCTTGTTACGTCCGCAGCTAGAGCCTGACGCTGCAACGCGCTTGGCAATGCAACATCTGGAGGTTCTAGACCTATCTACCGCCTTCCCTTTTTTGCTGGCAATGGCGGATGCGCGAGCTGCTGGAACAATCACGACCGTCGAGGTAGCAGGGGCATTTAAGATGCTGGAAAACTACCTCATGCGCCGTTCTCTGGCCGAAGAACCTACTAATTACCTCAACAAAATGTTTCCAACCCTCTGGGAACACATCAACACAGCAAATTTTCTGCCTTCCTTGCAGTCGGCTTTGCTGGAATGTAAGTATCCGAGTGATTATCGCGTTCGGCAAAAATTGCTGACACGTCCTCTCTATCGCGGCAACCAGGCAACACGCTCCCAAGTGGTCTTTTTGTTAGAACAAATCAATCGTCATCTTTCTGCGGGTACAGGCGGTCATACTGTGCTGAATGAAAGCGCTACGATTGAACATATCCTCCCGCAGAGTCCCAGTAAAGCGTGGCAAACTGCGTTAGGCGCGGAATACACCAGGCTTGGGGAGTTTGTCCATACTCTTGGCAATCTGACACTTTTGACGCAAGTTTGGAATTCCGAATTTTCTAATGCGCCCTTCGCTGACAAAAAGGCTCGATTGGCAGCTCACGCGCTACGTTTGAACTCGGATTACTTTTCGCAGGATATAACCTCATGGAATGAGAGTTCCATTCAGGCACGCTCTAATAATCTGATTGATAGTATTCTGCAAATATGGCCGTCTATGGCAGCCGCGCAAGACATAGCCATATCCGGGGCAAACTATCTATGGCATACGCGGGTGGAGGGAATGGTTGCAAATAGCGTGATTTCCAGTTGGAAAGACGTAGTACACGAGGCAATTAGAGCCGCGTATAGGGCAGGTATAACTGATTTGCACAATTATGTTTTGGCAGGTATGAATATCGTGGAGGGGGTTGCGGAGACACGAGGCTTCCGTCAAGTCGCAGGGACACCGTTTTCGGTGCAGGGAAAAGACGCAGATAAATCATGGCAATACGCTTGTGAGTTGGCAAGATGGGCGCGTTGCACAATCGATGTTACGGTTTCTTGGCTTGACAAACCACAAGTTCCGGCGGGCCTGCGAGGGCAGAGCCAGCGCCTACAGTACCCGACGCCTCAGTAATAAAGCGAGATGAAAGGAAATTCTGTGGGTAAACAAAACCACCCCAATTTAGCTTCTGCCAACATCACAGTCGCAGATAAGGCGGCTTTGCGGCGGATACTGGAGGAGCAGGACAAGCAGACTGGCTTTGTTGTGGATGCGAACGTCATGCCGCAGAAGGCTCGTGAACTGATGATCGCGCAGGGGGTTCGCCCGGAAGACAACGCGTTCTCGCTGGAGATAAAGCGTTTGCGCGGCGGCGAGTAGAAGGGCGTGACTGCCCTGCTCCGGCAGGGCTTTACTGACTCGTTTTCTTTTTGTCGGGGCGGGTGGCGCTCTGGTTTGCGCTGACGAGTTCGATGGTGGCGGTCTGGCGCTTGGTGTCCGTGCCGTTGCTGATTTCCGCGTACACGGTTTGCTTGCCGAGTATGGGGGTTAGTTTCCAGTCGCGGGAGGGCTGATAGGGTTCCCAATCCGTCCAGTGCGCGCCGTCGCTGCTGAAACGGGCTTTTTGCGCCCACTGCGCGCCATACACGTACAGCTTGACATCGGGCGTTTTGGTCGTTGGCGCGTCCATATTGATGATAAGAGGGAACACTTCTTCCTGGCTTGCAAAGTCCTGCACCCAGAAGTCTTGATATTCGTTGTTCGGCGCGTGAATGCAGGCCACGCCGATCTCGCGGAAGTCCGGGTTGAGCAGGTTGGCGCGATGGCCGGGACTTTTCATCCAGGAGGCAAGCGCCTCGGCGGGAGTGGGCTGCCCGCTGCAGATGTTCTCGCCCATCATGGAGAAGTTCGCGTAGCCGAATACGGGCAGGCGATCCGCGCTGTGACGGCCCAGGCGATCCACATGGGCGAAATAGTTGTTGACGGCCATGTCCTCGGCCAGCCACGACGCGGCTTTGCTCAGTTCGTCCCGGCGCTTGAGCGGCGGCGCGTGAACCTTGCTGCGTTCGATATTTGTGAGCGCAATCACCTCGTCCACAAATTGCTCATTGCGCATGACGGCGGTTTTGACGCTCGGCGCAACGGGCTTTACCGCGTCTTGCGCGAAGGTCGCACAGGGAGTGGCGCAGAACGCGCAGGCCAGCAGCATAGTGAGTAGTGCAATCCGCATTGCGCCGATCCTCTTTCCACACGGGACGGTACAGCTTCGAATGATTGGATAGTCGAAATTTACAACGGCGAAACTGTGTGCCGGGTTGGTTGCGCTGTATCCTTGCTGTCCTGAGTGGCAGAAGAGGAGTACGGTTGGCGCGCGGCGGCAGGGTTCAAAGCGGACGATCCCAGATATTTCGTGGATGTTATGCGCTGTTGTGAAGAGTATACACGCTATTCGTGATATTAACGTGACATAGCCGTGATATTTTGAAGGATTGTTGTATAACTCACACCAATTTTATAGAATCGGCAGTTTAGAGGACAAGTTCAAAGACCCCGATGGCGCGGGGTTCCTCCGGGGTTCCGAGTTTGTAGCGGGAGGCTGTTACGCGCCAACCCTGCGACTGAAGCGATTCGAGCAGGTACATGCTTACGCCCCTGAAGGGGTCGGCGAGCAGGACGCGCCCGCCAGGCGCAAGGTTGGCGCGGAAAATCTTTACAATATCGTCGTGCATGTTGTCGCTGTAGAGGATGTCCGACCCAATGATCCAGTCGTAGCGCTTTGTGTCCTGCCAGTCGGTCCAGTCTACAAGTTGGTTGGTGATGCCCGTCACCTGATTCTGCGCCACGTTGCGTCGGCACAGTTCCATTGCCAGTTCCTGCCTGTCCGTCTGCGTCACGTATGCCCCCAGCGTGGCGGCGACGATCCCTGGCAGTCCGGTTCCCGCCCCCAGTTCCAGCACGGTCTTACCCTTCAATTTGTCGGCCTGCGCGCTGAGTTCATAGGCCAGCGCGATAGAGGAGGGCCACAGGGCCACGCCATACGGCAGATGGTCGAGAAAATCGCGAAAGAACTCCCGCTCGTCCGCGTCCGTCAAAATCACGCCCGTGTGCTGGATAACCCACGCGTGCGCGTCAAGCCTGAGGTGGTACTCGTGCAGGGGAAAAGAACGCCCATCATCGGTGTGCAGGGCGGGGGGCGGAGAGGATGCTGTCATAAAAGGCTCCGGGTTGAAATGTTGGATCGGTTTCCTACGGTTACAAACGGCCCCATCCGGGAAAAGGTTTCCGGGATGCGGGTTGGCTTCGTCAGCCCCGCGTAAAATCATAGCAGGAAAACACCCCGGACAAACGCAAATACCAATCGGAATACAAATAATAAACAGACACAGGACAGCAGAAGAGGCGAATGAAGCATGAGTATCGAGAACGCGAAAAGCCGTATCATCGTGGCCCTGGACGTAGACGACGCGGCGCGGGCCGTGGCTCTGGTGGAACAGCTTCAGGATCATGTGGGCGTGTTCAAAGTGGGCCTGGAACTGATTAACGCGCTGGGCGTAGGCGTCTTTGAGGCGTTAAGGCAGGCGCAGGCTGTCCGCTTCTTTTATGACGCCAAGCTGCACGATATACCCAACACAATCGCGGGCGCAATGCGAAGTATCAGCAGGCTGGGCGTGTGGTGCGTGACCGCCCACGCGACGGGAGGCGAGGCCATGCTCCGCGCTGCTGTGCTGTCTGCCCATGATGCGGCCCAAACAAGCGGCCTGCCGCCGCCCCGCGTCCTGGCCGTGACCGTGCTGACTAGTATCAGCGAGGACGTGCTGCGAAACGAATTGGATGTCAACATGCAGCTGCCCTCGTATGTGGCGCACCTGGCGAGCATGGCGTACCGGGCGGGCTGCGCGGGCGTGATCGCCAGTCCCCACGAAATCGAGGTGGTGCGCGACGCGGTTCCCGACCCCGATTTTCTTATTGTGACGCCCGGAGTTCGCCCTCAAAACAGCGCGGTCGGCGATCAGGCGCGCGTCCTGACACCGGGCGAGGCCATCCGGCGCGGCGCGGACTATCTGGTGATCGGGCGTCCCATCGTGGCCGCGCCCGACCCCGCCCAGGCCGCGCAAAGCATCGCCGAGGAGATTGCCGAAGCGCTGGCGACGGCAGGGTGAATACGGGTGCGAAGGCGGATGTGAAGCCGGGTACAGAGAACGTACCCGTCTTGGAGTCGCTGCGCGACAAGCGTCCTCACGGACGCGATGCACTTAGTCAAAACTGTATTCACGTCCAGAGGACGTTTGGCGTAGCCTCCGAGACGGGTACGTTCTCTGTACCCGGCTTCTGCAAAGCCTTATCAACTGTTCTACAACAAAGACGTTTATTGCTGCCATGACCAAATCACTCCTTCCATCCGGCATTTGCCCGTTGCTTGTGCGCCGTGTTTCGTTACGCCCCGCTCGTCTTTGGATGACGGGCGCGATGCTGCTTGCGCTTGGCTCGACTGCGGTGGGACTGGCGCGGGCGCAGGGGAACGATACCCCAACTGTCAAGCCTATCATCGGCCCCGGTTCCACGCTGTCACAGAACGCCCTCGTCGCCATTCCTGCTACCGCTCCGCTGCCGTATGGACTGGCGCTGATGGCGCGCTGGGACCTGCTGCCGACCCTGCGCGATACGCGCTGCTTTCAGGACAGCAGCTACGATCCGAGCGGCGGCAACGGGGACTCCGGCCACTTTGTCCGCCAGTCGGGCCGCGTCGCCGTGCTGTCCGACATCAAGGGGCCGGGCTGCATTTATCGTTTCTGGACGGCCAACGCGGCGGGAAACCTGCGGATCTATTTCGATGGAGAGGACACGCCGCGCATCAGCTGCCCGCTGCAAGACCTGTTCGGCGGCAAGGTCGCGCCGTTCATCGCTCCGCTTGTCGGGCATCGCAGCGGCGGGTGGTACTCGTTCTTCCCCATGCCGTTCCAAAAAGGCTGCCGCATCGAAGTGACCGATGCGGGCAATCTCTATTATCAGGTCGAGTATCAGCGGTTCCCGGACACAACGCCGATACGCACGTTCGCCACGACCCTGAGTAGTGAGGAGCAAGCCGCCCTGCAAATCGTAACGGCGCAGTGGAACGGCATGGGCGCGAACCCGCTGATGGCCTTTTCAGCCAATTCAAATGTACCAGCCATCTCAAATGTAAATGCAAGCGCGTACCAGGCGCAGACGCAGACCGCGCGCGGCCTCGTTTCCGTACCCGCAGGGCAGACGCGCACATTCGCTAACTTGAACGGCGGCGGGCGTATCACGGCCCTGCATCTCGCCCTTGTACCCGCCGACCGGACGACCCTGCGCCAGACCCTGCTGCGCGTGTATTGGGACGGTGCGAAAAAGCCCGCGATTGAAGCGCCCGTCGGAGAGTTCTTTGGGGTGGGGTTCGGAGATCGCCGCCTGACATCGCTGCCGACCGCAATGCAGGACAGCGGCTATACCTGCTACTGGCCCATGCCGTTCGGACACTCGGCCCGCTTTGAACTCGCCAACATGAGCAAAACCGACCTGAGCGCAATCGGGTATCGCGTCGAGTCGCAGCGTTCCCGCGACGCGATGGACGGCGTTGGGTATTTTCACGCGCAATGGCATCGGCAGACCACGAAATCGGGTGAGCCGTTCCACATTTTGCAGGCCAAAGGGCGCGGGCATTACGTGGGCGAGCATACCGATATGCAGGGCGATCATGGCCTGTGGTTTCTGGAGGGCGACGAAAAAGTATATGTGGACGGCGAAACGTTTCCCTCCATACACGGCACGGGAACCGAAGATTTCTATACGGGCGGCTGGTACTTCGATCAGGGGCCGTTCAATCTGCCGTATCACGGCTGCACCATCAAGCAGGACGACATCTCGCGCGTATCCGCGTACCGTTTTCAGATACAGGACTGTGTGCCGTTCCAGCATGACTTCAAAATAGACATCGAACACGGCGGCACAAACGATTATCCGGGCGCGGATTATAGCTGCGTGGCCTACTGGTATCAGGACAGCGCGACGCATGGCTGGTCGCCCGTTGACCCGGCCCAACTGACGCCTGCCCATCCGATGACCGAAAACGCGCAGGAGGCCGAATCGCTGGCATGGAACGGCGGCAAAGTCACGCTTGTATCCGACGACGCCCTGCCCCTATCCGGGCCGGGCGGAACCGAGGCGAGCGGGGGCAGGGTGGCGGTCGTGTCCGGCGACAAGCCGACCGTGACGTTCGAGGTAAAGAACGACGACAACTACACCCTGCATCTGGTCACGCTGAATGTGCCGGATAATGCCCGCGCCCTCAGCATGAGTGTGGACGGCGGCGCGTCCGCACCCGGCGCATTCACGACCGCGCCCGGTCATGCCGACGCTGTCAGGTTCGCGCGCTTCACGGCGGGACGCCATACCCTCGCCCTCGACATCCCGAAAGGGCAGCGGGCGTATGTGGATTATCTGCGCCTGGAGCCGAGCCGCAAAGAAAAGGGCGTCATAGAAGGGGAAAGCTTGCTGTCCAGAGTGGACGGGCCGGGGCGCACGGATGCCACGCTTTTGGACGCCCGCGCACAATACAGCGGCGGCGCGGCCCTGCGCTGGCAGCCCCTCAAAACCGGCGAGTTTTTATCTATTCCGCTGACCATCACGCAGGAGGGCGATTATACCGTCGAAATGGCCGTAGACGCCGACGATTCGAGCGCGGCCTGGAATTTGCAGGACGAGCAGGGAACCGTTCATGCCGCGAGCCTGCCCGTCAACAGCAGAGGGGTGCAGAAACTGCGCTTTGGCGGCATGATCCACCTGACGGTGGGCAGGCACACGCTTGTTCTCAAAGGCGGGGACGTGCGCTCTTCGCTGACGCTGGACTATGTGCGCCTGGTCAAAACCCGCTACGCCAATACCGTGGAAGCCGAGGGCTTGAAAGTCCTCGAAACGCAGGGCGGCGCAGCCGAAACGCAGGACTTGAAGGGCATCGGGCAGGATTGGAGCGGCGACGCGCAGTTCTGGTTTCATGCTCAAAAACCGGGCGATTTCGCCACATTGGAACTGCCCGTCGCCATGTCGGGACACTACGATCTCGTCGTCTACTACACGACGGCGAGAGATTACGGCACAATACAGACACTCGTAGACGGCAAAGAGATCGGCAGTCCGACCGACTGCTACACGCCCGACGTGAAAGCGAAAGGGCGGCTTGTTCTGGGCGCTCTCGACCTGACAGCCGGAGCGCACCGCATCACGTTCCGCGTCACGGGCAAAAACGAGGTCAGTTCCAGTTACCTTGTGGGCGTGGACGCGATTGGATTGGAGCGCAAGTAGGTGGAGTTTGTAGTTCGCACACCAGACGAGACGCGAGCATTCGGCGCGGCATTGGGGCGTCTGCTAAGAGCAGGCGACGTAATCGCGCTTGTCGGCGATCTGGGCATGGGCAAAACCACGCTCGCGCAGGGCGTGGCGCGGGGCATGGGCATTGCGGAGAGCGTGACCAGTCCGACATTTACGCTCGTGCAGGAGTATGGCCGCACCCTGCCCCTGTTCCACTTCGACCCCTACCGCCTCGATCAGCCCGAAGCCATGTCCGATCTGGGCTTTGAAGAGTATTTAGAGCGTGGCGGCGTCGTCCTCGTGGAATGGGCGGACAAGATCGCCGCCCTGCTGCCCCCGGAGCGGCTAACGTTGATGCTGAGCGAACAGGGAACACGGGACAGAGAACAGGGAATAGACGAGGCGCGTTTGATTTCAGCAGAAGCGAAGGGGATGCGGCACGAACGCCTGCTTGCGGAACTTGCCGCGCAGAGTGAAACAGAGTGAAACAAAGATGGTGAAGCGGCAAACAGCGTGACGCAAAACGAAGAGAAAAATTTCATACTGGCATTGGATACCTCGGCGGATGTGTGCGGCGTAGCCGTGTGGCGAGACGGGCAGTTTGTCACGGAGCATACATTTCGGCACGGGATGCACCTGTCGGAGCGGCTGTTCGCGCATATTGACGACGTTCTGAAAGAAGCCGATGCCACGCTGGACGATGTAAGCGCATTTGCCGTAGGGCTTGGCCCCGGCTCGTTCACCGGCACGCGCATCGGCGTGATGACCATGAAGACGCTGGCATCCGTACAGAGCAAACCCATTTACGGCATCGGCAGCATGGACGCGCTCGCGGGCGCGTTCAGGGGCCTGCGGGGCGTGGTCGTGGTTCCCCTGCTGCCCAGCCGGACGGGCATCGTGATTACGGGCGTGTACAATGTGGCAAACGATGTGCCGCAAATACTGCGCGACCTGCAAACCCTGCCGTTCGACGACCTGGCCGCGCAACTGCAAAAGTGGACAGCAACACACATCATACTCTGTGGCCCGCTCGCACTGAAGCTCGGCCTGGAACTGGACGCGCTGCTTGTGCGTCAGGGCTTACAGGTTTCAGTTGTGGACGCGCCGTTTCCCCGCGCCTCGGAGGTCGGGCGGCTGGCATACGCGCGGATCAGAAAGGGCGACATGGGCGATGACGCGCTTGCCCTGGTTCCCCAATACGTGGCCCCGCCGCCCATCAGCCAGCCCAAACCCGAAAATCGTCCGCCTGTTTACAGGGAGCCACCATTGTCTTGAACTCGGATTTATAGGATTTTTGGGATAGACAGGATTTGTGTGTACTGCTCCGACCTGCTGTACGGAGAATGGGCTGCAATCAACAACGCATCCTAATCCTGTCCATCCTATCAATCCGCGTAATCCGAGTTCAAGACAAGCATTGGGAAAGAAGTAAGAAGGGTAAGAGCGAAATGCAGTTTGCCAGCGCATTGAGTCGGCGCGTGGATACGGACGAGGCGGCGCAGGAACTCATCGCCTCGCTGCGCCGGCAGTTGAGCGGCGACATAGACCTGCTGTGCGTGTTCTTTACGCGGGAGCATCAGGAGAATGCCGGACGCCTGGCCCGCAAAATCCGTCAGGCGCTGCGTCCGCGCGTGTTTATCGGATGCGGGGGCGAGGGCATCATCGGCGGCGACCGCGAGATCGAGCGCGAACCGGGCCTGAGCGCCCTGGCCGGACATCTGCCAGATGTTATTTTGACGCCGTTTCAGGTGAGTCTTATCGAGTGGGAGCATGTTCTGGACGACGATGCGCGGCATCTGCGTCGGCGCGTGGGCGCGCGCAGCGATACCCTGCCCGGCGATTATGACGAGACCCGCGCCTTTCTCGTTTTAGGCGATCCCTTTACCACGCCGATCACGGAACTGATGGCGGCCCTGGACGGCATGGGCGTGGCCCCCACGTTCGGCGGTATGGCGAGCGGGGGCGATCAGCCGGGACAAAACGTACTACTGCTGGATGAGCAGATGTACGATGACGGCGTGGTCGGTGTGCGTATCGCCGGCCCGATCCGCGTGGATACGGTCGTCAGCCAGGGATGTCGTCCCGTGGGCGGGACCCTGCTGGTAACAAAGGCCGACGAGCAGATCATCAACACATTAGGCGGCAGGCCCGCTCTGGAAGTGGCGCAAAACATCGTGGGCGATCTGCCGCCCAGCGAGCAGGAACAAGTACAAAACGGGGCCTTGTATCTGGGCATCGTCACGAACGAGTATCAGGACTCGTTTGCGTCCGGCGACTTTCTGGTACGCAGCGTGCTGGGGGCCGACCCGGAAAGCGGCGCGCTGATGATCGCCGATGAGATACAGGCGGGGCAGACCGTGCAGTTCCACGTCCGGGACGCGCAGACCGCCGACGAAGATCTGCGCCTGATGATGGACAAATCCGCCGCCTACGACGTGGCCCCCGCAGGCGCGCTGCTGTTTAGCTGCAACGGGCGCGGCCTGCGTATGTTCGATCTGCCCAACCACGATGCGCGGGGTGTCCTCCAGTCCGTGCCGGAAACGCCGCTCGCCGGCTTCTTCGCGGCGGGCGAGTTCGGGCCGGTCGGCGGCAAAAGCTACATCCACGGCCAGACCGCCAGCATCGTTCTGTTCCGGCCCAGCCTCAAGGCATAGAAGATTATTCACCACCCGCTGCGCTGAAGACACAGAGTTTTGCGTTGTTTTTCCTCTGTGTCTCTGTGTCTCCAGCGCAGCGGGTGGTTCGTTTTAGAAAGGCGGCGGGCGTGGAAGACGATTTGGAAGAGCGCGTGAAGCAGGCAGCGCGGGCAATCGTTGATGCCGATTCGCTGCTTATCACGGCGGGCGCGGGCATGGGCGTAGACAGCGGTTTGCCGGATTTCCGGGGTAATGATGGTTTCTGGCAGGCGTATCCGCCGTTCAAGAAATTGGGGCTAAGTTTCGCGGAACTGGCTACGCCCGGATGGTTCAAGACCGATCCTGGGCTGGCGTGGGGTTTTTACGGGCATCGGCGCAATCTGTACCGGGATACGACACCGCAAAGGGGCTTTGAGATTTTGCGTCGGTGGGCCGCACAGAAGCCGGGCGGCGCGTATGTGTTCACGTCCAATGTAGACGGTCAGTTTGCAAAGGCCGGGTTTGCGCCGGAACAAATCGTGGAGTGTCACGGCTCTATTCTGCACGCGCAGTGCAGCCGGCCCTGCACGTCCGAGATCTGGCCGGACGCCAGTCCGGTCGCGGTCGAGGAAAGCACGATGCGGGCGCAGCCGCCGTTTCCCCTGTGTCCGCATTGCGGAAGCGTAGCGCGGCCCAACATTCTGATGTTCGGCGATGGCGGCTGGATACAGGATCGCACGTACGATCAGGAGTGGCGGCTGGAATCGTGGGTACGCAAGTCACGCGGCGAAAAGATCGTGGTCATAGAGATGGGGGCAGGCAAGGCCATCCCTACCGTGCGCGCTGTGGGGGAACGCTGGATGAGCGGTGTGAACACAACCCTGATACGCATCAACCCACGCGACTCGCAGGGGCCGACCGGCACGATTTCTCTGCCGATGGGATCGCTGGACGCGCTGGAACGTATCGCGTCGAGTACAGCGTTCTGAGCGGCATTTTGGCTCTCGCGCCTGTCAAGTTAGACCTTAAATCGCTTTCTGCTTGCGCCCCGAAAAAATAATTTTTCGGGGCGCAAAATACTTCGTCCATTTCGCAAAATCGCCCGTACAATGAAGTTGAAGAGGCTGTAATTGTACGGGTTTTTCCTGATGTTGTCCGCTTCTTTCCCCATACGCTATCGTTTTGTATCTATCTCGCGTTCGTCTCGAATCTGTTCGGTCTTTGTCCCGACGCTGTTTCATCTTTGTTCTGATTTTGTTCTGATTTTATTCTGATTTTGTTTTGTCAATGTCCCGCTTTAGTGCCGTCTTAGTCCCGACTCATTTCGTCTTTGTTCGTCCCCCGTTGGAGGAAAACGCTTCATGGTACGCAGTTTGCTGGGAGGCGCGTTTGCGCTGAGTCTGGTTGTGTGGCTGTGCGGCCTGCTGCTGACGCGGCGGGGCAAAGCCAGCATGGGCGGAGCAGGGAGTTCCTTAATTCGTGCGCCGTTTTGGGTTGTGGCTGCGCTTGTGCCGCTTGCGGGCTTTGCGGCCACGCTGCCGACGCACAGCCCGTTTGCGGTCGGTCAGGGTCTGGGGCTTGGCCTGGTGCTGGGCGCATCTGGCGCGATCATGGGCGCGTGGACACTGATGCGGGCCATGCCCCGGAGCGGCGGCGAGAGCGGCGGCGTTCAGGGTGGGACGGGCGCGTTTGCAGCGGGGTTCGCGCTTGCGGTCGGCATTGTCGGCGTACCTTTGTTTGCGATGCGCGGCGTGGTCGTGGATGCGCTGCTGGGCGTGGCCGTGGGCTGGATCACGGCCACCCTCGTGCTGTCATGCGGCCTGAACGCGCGTAACGGGGCCGGGCGTGTCATGGCGCTGGGACTGATGGCGTTTGCGGCGTGGACGGTGACGCTGTGCGGCTGGGCCGCGCTGGGCGAACTGGGCGGCAGCGCGGCCTGGGGCGCGAACATGACATCGGTTCCGTGGAGCGCGATTGCCATGCCATTGGCCGCAAGCGTTCCCCTGCTGCTGATGCTGTGCGCGTTTGTTCCGGGCGGCGTGGCTGTGAATGTGAGTACAAACATGCCCGCGCCTGCGGGATCAGCCACAACGATTGGCGGCAGAGTCAGCGGTCTGCGCTGGCTGGCGGCAGGTACGCTGCTGTTGTGCGTCGGCGTACAGTTCGCGCACAAGATCGGCATACAGCCGAACCTGGTAAGGCAGCTTGTTCTGGGCCTGTTGGCGAGCGGGCTGTCGTGGTGGATGCTGCATGGTCGCGCCCGCTTCAACCGAACGCCGCAGATGGGCGGCGAGTGGCACGCGCTGGCTTTGCCCCTGCTGCTGTTTATGGCGGCGGGCATGGTGTCCTTTCAGATGCTGTCCGGCGTAGGCGTGGGGATCATGCTGCTGGGCGCGTGGCTTACGGCGGGGATCGCGCTCTTACGCGCGGTCGAAGAGGAGGGCGGCAATCACGCGGAGGAAGAAGGCTCGTCTTTAGTACCTGCCGGCGCTTCACTGGCCGCGTTCGATCTGCTGCGGCTGCTGTGTTTTGGCGCGATTTTGCTGCTGTACCGCTTGTTTGAGACGCGCTTCGCCGGTGACATCCGCAATGTGCTGCTGCCCGACCATTACGCCCTGCTCGGCTTTGTTGTCGGCGTGGCCGTACCCGCCGCACTGGCCGGTTTCCTGTACGCAGCGGATACGGCAGAAGGTGACGCGGCTGTCACGACGGGAGCATCGGCCCCGGCCCTGCTAATGCGCCTGATTGTGGCGGGGATATTCGCGCTGGCCGCGCCCGCCCTGCTGCTCATCCTATTCGGCACGAAATGCCTGCTGTGCCTGTTCTTCGGCTTGATGCTGGCTCCCCTCCTCAGCGGCGCGGCACGAGAGACACGAATGGCGCGCATGTCCACAGCTAACGCAGAAGCCAACGCAGGAGCTGGCGCAGAAGCCGACGCGGAGGATAGGAACTTCTGCTTTGTGCCGGTCGAAATGCTGACCGCTCTGTTCGCGCTCGCCGTGGGGCTTGCCATCGCGCAATGGACGCGGCACGTCCTGCCCATCAGCCTTATGGCCCGCGCCGACAAGGTGCGCCTGATAACGCAGGGCGCGGGTCTGGCCGCCGTCCTGCTGCTGATCGCCAATGCGGGCGCGTTTCTGCGCCGCCTGAACGCCCTGCCGTCCTCTCGCGCCGCCGTGCCGCCCAAGGGAGGCAAGTGATGCGAGACAAGAAGACAGGGAGACAGGGAGGCAAGGAGACGAGGGGACAAGTGGAACAAAGCATGGAGAGCAGAATACAAGAGGAAACAGCAAATGGCGCGGCCCTCTCCTTGTCTCCTCGTCTCCCTGTTTCCTTGCCTCCTCTTCTGCCCCTTCTGCTCGCCGTGCTGGCGCTGGGCTGGGCGTGGACATATATGGCGGCGCGGGAAACGCCGGTGGGCAAGATAGAGGGCAGCATTCTGCTTGCTGATTTGAAGCGTCCTCTGGCGGGCGTGGAGATCACGCTGCAGCCGACGGATACTACCAAGCCGGAGCGCAGGCTGCGCCGCGCCGTCACGAATGCGTCGGGGCAGTTCACGCTGCTCAATGTGCCGGAAGGCGATTACGACATCACCGCCGCGTCACGGGCGCATCAGGCGCAGGACGTGAAAGTGAGCGTCCTGGAAGGCAAAACTACGGCCCTGACGCTGAACCTGACGCGCACCTCACCCGAACTGGAAGTCAAGCAGCATCAGCGCGTATTCGGCACGACCGAACACGCGCACATCGCCCTGAGCGGCTATGTGGACAGCGCGCGTATTCTGGCCGTGCCGCCTCGCCCCGACACGCTGCATCTGCGCGTGTTCCGAACGCGCCTGTCGGACATTCTCAACGACGGCAAGGCGGCGAGCGCACTGGATGAGGTCGGCAGGGAAGCGGACGCCACGCCGGATCTGCCCGCCGCCCTGCTGCATCCCCCGCATGGCCCCGCCCCGCGCCTGCTGCTCGAACGCGACGTGACCATCAACACCGCCGACAAGGAAGGGTTCTTTTATCAGAAATTGGATCTGCCCAAACTCGGCGTGACCATGCCTACGGGCCTGTATCTCCTGGATGTGAGGCACGCCGCCAAAACGGTCTGTTCGTGGCTGCTCGTCACGGATACAGCGCTGATCGTGAAGCGGGCCAAGAGTCAGCTTGTCGCCTTTGTCGTGGATATGCGAGCGGGTGCGCCAGTCGGGGATAGCGTGATACGCACATATCGGAACGGGCGGGTCGTGGCGAGCGGGCGAACCGATGCGCGGGGCGTCGCGCAGTATCAGGTTCCGGGCGTTCAGGACAGCGAGGAGTCAGATTCGACACGTGTAACGACCGTCGCGCTGCGCGGCGATGATGAGGCCGTCGTGCAGCGCAACGCGTACAGCGAGGAGAATCAAGGCGCGTATGTGGTGTACTCGTACACGGATCGGCCCGTGTATCGCCCCGGTCAGCGCATCTATTTCAAGGGCGTTGTCCGTCGGCGGAAAGAGGAGGTTGCCGAGTCGGCCCTGAATGGCAACGCTGCTATACCGGACGCCCCGCCCGCATTGGACACTGCAAACCCCGCATCCGCCATGCCTGAAACGCGCTACGAGGTTGCGCGCGGCGAACCCGTAGACGTGGAGATACGCGACAAGAGCGGCGAGCGCATTTTGAAACAGCGGCTTGTTACGAGCAAATGGGGTACGTACAGCGGACAGGCGGATCTTCTGCGCGAGGCCGCAACGGGCGTGTACACTCTTGTGACGCGCATCGGCGAAAAGGAGCATACCTCCGATATTTACGTCGCCTCCTACAAAAAGCCCGAATACGCCGTCACGGTCACGCCCGACAAAAAGTTTTATGCGCGCGGCGAACATGCCCGCGTCGTGATCGAGGGCAAATACTACTTCGGCGCGCCGGTCGCGGGCGCGAAGGTGCATTACAGCCTGTACTCATCGCCGAGTTGGGCGTCCGAGTACGCCGATGACGACCAGAGCGATGGGGACGACAGCACGGCGGACGCGTCGCCGATGTTCTCGCGGTATCGCGCCGATAGTTATTATGGGGCCACGATGCGCGACGGCAATGTCACGCTGGATGCCGAGGGCCGCGCGGTCATTGAGTTCGATACCAGCCCGCCTAAGAAGCCCGATCCAAGCGCAAAAGATGGTTCCGCGTCTGCGCCTTCGTCTTCGATAGCGGACGCCGATGCGGACGGGATGGGCGACGGGACGCAGGAGGAAGTCGTTACCGTCAGCGCGACCGTCACAGAGGGCGCGGACAGGGAAGTGGAAGCGACGGGCGAGGCGCGCATCACGCAGGGAGCGTTCCGCCTGAGCGTCACGCCGCAGGGCTATGTGGCCGCGCCCAATCAGCCCGTCAGCGTCGTACTGAGCGTGCGCGACTTTGCGGGCAATCCGGTCGCCAATCTGCCGGTCACGCTCCAGACAGGGTATGAAAGCTGGACGAAGACCTACCGCTATACAAAGGACGGCGTACAGTCCGGTGTCACGGGCGCGGATGGGCGCGTCACGCTGCAGGTCACAGCCTCGCGGCAGGGCGACCTTGTGTTGAGCGCGCGCGCCCTGGACGTTAGCGGGCATCGGGTGCGCGGGCGGGCCTCGCTGTGGGTCACGGGCGACAAGGGCGGCGACCTGGATACCACGTATGACGACCTGGCCCTGCTCGCCGACAAGCGCAGCTATAATCCCGGCGACACGGCCCGCGTCCTGCTCAATGCCGCCCATGTCGGCCAGACCGTGCTTCTCACCGTCGAGGGCGAGCGCGTTCATCGCATCGAGACCGTCGCGATCCGAACGCGCAGCACGGTCGTCAAGATACCCGCTCTGGCACGGTACGGCCCCAACGTGTTCCTGTCCGCCTGCTACGTGCAGAACAAGCATTTCGCGCAAAGCGAAACGGCCCTGCGCGTCCTGATGCCGCAGAGCGATCTGCGAATAACGGTAACTGAGGAAAAAGGAGAAAGGAAAAAGGAGAAGGGCAATACGGCTTTAGAGCAGGCAGCTAACAACAAACAACAAACAACTGACAACTTGCCCTCCCGCTATACGCCGGGGGAGCGGGTGACGTATGCGATACAGGCCACGGACGCGCATTCGCGGGGGCAGGCGTGTGAACTGTCGTTCGGAGTCGTGGACGAGGCCATCTACGCGCTGCGCGAGGACGATCCAAAAGCGCTGCGGCAGGCGTTTTATCCGCGCCGGTACAATGCGGTCAATACGCAATATTCGTTTGCCGTGGAGTACCTGGGCGACGCCGACAAGACGGAACCCAAGATCGAGACGCGCAAAAAGTTTCCCGACACGGCCTACTGGAACCCGAACGTCGTGACGGACGCGAACGGACGCGCAAACGTGTCGTTTCTGCTGCCGGACAACCTGACGACGTGGCGGGCAACGGCAATCGCGCACACGGACGATACCCGCGTCGGGCGCGGCACGAACAAGATCCTCGTCAGCCGAGACTTCTTTGTTCGCGTCCAGACGCCGCGCGCCCTGACGCAGCGCGACCGCTCGCAGATCGTGGCTATCGTGCATAACGAGACCGCGATGGAACAGACCGCGCTTGTGCGCCTGACGGCCTCAGCCCTGACCCTGAGCGGCGACCGGATGCAGACGCTGCACATCGCGCCCGGCGCGAGCGCGCAGGCGATGTGGCCCGTAACCGCAGATGAGTACGGCGAGGCGCATCTAAAGGTGACGGCGTGGACGCCCAAAACCGAGGGCGGCGTACAATACACGGACGGCATCGAGACAACGCTGCCCGTTCGTCCCTACGGGCGCGAAGACGAAATGGCGCGGTCGGGTGAACTGACGGCTAAGGGCGCGTCTGAGGAAGTCCTGACGCTTGATCCGAACGCCGTGCCGGGGTTGAGCCATGTTACCCTGCGCCTGACGCCTTCGGCTGCGGCCTCGCTCACGGGCGGCGTGGAGTATCTGATCGGGTATCCGTATGGGTGCGTGGAGCAGACCCTGAGCCGCATCCTGCCCGACATGCAGGTACGCCGCGCCCTGCAATCGCGCGGCCTGTCGCTGGACGCGGCCACGACGCGCAAATCCGGCGAAATCCACCTGATGGTGCGCGAAGGATTGGCGCGATTGGCGCGTTTTCAGCACGCAAGCGGGGCGTGGGGCTGGTGGGAGCATGACAGCGACGACCCGTGGATGACCGCGTATGTGCTTGTCGGCCTTGCGACGGCGCGGTCTGAGGGCTACACAGTCGGCGACAACATGCTCAACAGCGGGCGCAAGGCCGGGCTGAAACTGCTGGCGAAATGCAAGCCGCGCGAAAAGCCGTTCCTTGTGTACGGGCTGGCGCTGGCAGGCGAGCGCGATACGCTCGGGCAGGCGCGGCATACTCTCTCGCTGCCGGGCATGAACGCGGAGAACCTGGCGTATGTCGTCCTGACCGACGATCTGCTGGGACAGGACAGCGGTGAAGCGCAGCATCTGCTGGACGACCGGGCCATACGCCGCGACAATATGCTGCACTGGTCGAGCCGCGTATCGCGGGACAAAACCACAGACAGCGCGGACGGGTATGACAGCGACAATCAGGACGATCTGACCGCAACAGCGATGTCCCTGCGCGTCCTGCTGCGTCACGATGCCCATGATGCCCGTATCGCGCCCGTTCTGCGCTGGCTGATGTACCGGCGCACGGGCGAGTATTGGGGCAACACGCGCGATACCGCCTGGACACTGGCCGCGCTCAGCGACTACCTGGCCGCGCAGCCGGATTATGCCGGCGGCGGGCAGATACAGGTCAAAGTCAATGGCAGGGCGTTTCAGACGGTTACGCTGAGCGGCGACAACCTGCGCGAAAAAGAGATCGTTGTGCGTGTGCCGCCGTCCGCGCTGATACCCGGAAAGAACACGCTGACCCTGTCCCGCATGGGCGGTAACAGCACGATCTTTTATTCCGTGCAGCTAAGGCAGACAATCGGCGGGGACGATCTGACGCCGACTGTCGTAACGGGCGCGGGCGGCGCAAACGATGTCAACAACATCAACAACATCAACAACGTCAATAACGGCAACAACGGCATCAAAATCAGCCGCGAGTATCTGCGCGTCTCGGCGCGGCAGTCGGGCGATACGCCGTGGAAGGTACGCGCCGAGCCGACGCGCAACATATTGCAAACAGGCGATCATGTGCGCGTGCGGCTGACCCTGCATGTGCCGCGTGATATGGCGTATGTGCTGATCGAAGACCCGTTCCCGATGGGCTGCGAGGTTTCGGAGCGGGGCGACGCCGAAGAAGTGACCGACTGGAACTACTGGTGGTCGAGCGTGGATGTGCGCGACGACCGCATCGCCTTTTTCGCCCGCGCGCTGGCGAAGGGCGAACACGTCATCGAGTACAACCTGCGCGCGCAGACACCCGGCACATACAGCGCGTTGCCGACCCTGCTGCAAGCCATGTACGCGCCCGAAGCGAGGGGTTACGCGCCCAAAGCGAACATCGAGATCAAACAGGGGGAGAACAAGTGACCGACACCCTGATTCCTATTACGCCTGCCCATGCCGCTGGCGACACAGACATTACTTTTGACAGAGCGGCTCGTCGAAATAAACCGCAGGCCGGGATAGAAACCGGCGTGGAAACAACGCTGTCGCGGCGTGTAATGCAGCGCGTGATGAGGCGCGAAACCGCTGTGCTTGTCCTGCTGCTTGGCGTGGGCGGAGGGCTGCTGTGGGGAATAGGGGACGCGCCCTCGCCTCACTATGTAGAGATGGCGGGATACGCCACGAGCCTGACCGGGCGCACGATCAGCCAGCGGCACAATGCCCGCCGCGCCGCCGATGCCCTGGATGGCAGAACCATCGCGTCCCATGCCGTGTTTTCGTTCAACGCCTGCGTTCGCTCGTGGTCGCAGGATCAGGGCTTTGTGAAAGCGCCGGTCAGTTATGACGGCGAACTTATCAAAGCATATGGCGGCGGCGTGTGCCAGACCTCGACCACGCTGTACAATGCCGCGCTCCTGGCCGGCCTGCCGATTGTGGAGCGACACGCGCACGTTTTCGCGCCGCATTACGTGCCGCCGGGACAGGATGCCGCCGTGGCCCAGCGCAACATAGACCTGCGGTTTCGCAACCCCTACGCGTGGCCGCTCCGCATAAAGGCCGGCGTACAGGGCGACCATTTGGAAATACGTATATTGGGCGCGAACCCGTCCCCGCAGCGCGTCCAGATACAATCTGAGATGCTGTCGGAAAGCGCGCCCGCCCGTCTGACACGCGTGGTCTATCGCTCGGATAGCTGGGTAGGGCACGCGTATGTCCGCAATCCCGGCGCGACCGGCTGCCGCGTCCTTACGTCCCGCGTGTTCCTGCCCGCCGACGGTTCACTGGAAACTGACACTGCCGCGCGGCGCGAGCGTCTGTCCGATGACACCTATCAGGCGATGGATCGCATCGTTCAGGTAGACGAACGCAGGGGCGGGAGCAGCATACCGGACGAACTGCCCGCTCCGTGAGCCAGGTGAAAAGCTGTTGGTGATTGCAGAAGCCGGGTACAAAGAACGTACCCGTCTCGGAGTCGGCTGCGCCGACAAGCGTCCTCGCGGACGCGATACAGTCAAACGAAAGAACGTTTGGCAACCGTAGTGACAACAAACAGCCCGCGTCCTGCACATCACAGGATGCGGGCTGTTTATGTAGTTATGCCAGGACTATTCGTAGAATACTGGTACAGCACAGCGCAAATACATTGGCAGTATCACGTCCGCGAGGACGCTCGGTGACGCAGTCACCTCCGAGACGGGTATGTTCTTTGTACCCGGCTTCTGCATATTTCCGCCGCGCTGTACTATGCCTGATTAACCGGAGAGAACGCGCCGCCGATCTCCTCCGCCGAAGCCTGATTTTGCCCCAGCACTTCCTGCCTGTAACCGCCGCGCGCCTTGTCGTACAGGAAAATGCACAGGAAAATCACGATCAGCGAAATGGGCAGAACCACGACCTGCTTCAAGGCGGCTGAACCGCCCAGAGCAAGGAACTGATCGGCCACTTTGCCGCCCTGCGCCTGGAACTGCGCCATTGTCAGGCCGGCCTTTTCCGCCGATACCGCGTCATACGTTTTGCCGATTACGGGCTGAATGTAGCCGCTGGCGAGCATTCCCGCGCCGCCCATAATGGCAAGTCCCAGCGATCCGGTACGAGGAAAGCGCTCGGACACCACGCCCAGCATGGTCGGCCAGAAGAAACAGGTTCCGATGGCGAAAACCGTTGCGGCGATGGCGGCGGGAGCCGCCGAGGTCGCCGTACTCAGTAGGAACAGGCCCACGGCGGCAAAGGACGCGCTGCCGATCAGCAGGGCGACGGGCGACAGCCGATGCACAATCGGCCCGGCGAATTGCCGCCCGACAGCCGCGAGGCCATTGATCCAGATGAGGAACAGGATGCCCTGCACGCCCGTGGTTACGGTCAGAATGCTGGGTATCCACTGACCGGGGCCAAGTTCCGTCACGGCTGTCATCAACATGCAGACGACGAACAGCAGGAAGAACGGACGCAGACACTCCTTGAACATATCGCCCGTGGATACGCCGGATGCCACGCGCTCGGTCTGGGGAAACTTCTTGCCCATAAACAGAAAAGCGTATATGGCGAGCGGCAGCAGCATGGTCGCCATCTTGATCTGCCAGTCGTGCGGCCCCAGGTTCAGCTTGGTGATAAGGTAGGCGATAACGCCGCCGATCACGATGCCGCCGGGAAACCAGGCATGGAACAGGTTGAGCCGCCGGATCTTCTGGTCGGAAAACAGCGTGGCGAGCAGGGGATTACACGCCGCTTCGACAAAGCCGTTGCCCAGCCCCATCATCAGGGTTCCCAGAAACAGCATATTGTACCCGGTGGCAAAAATGGTGATGAATATACCGCAGATATGACCGATAAACGCCAGCGTCAGCAGCCGGCCCAATCCCAGCACGTCCGCGAGCGGGCCGCCGATGATCATTGCGCCCGTAAAGCCCAGGAATGCGGTCAGCGCGATTGTGCCGACCTGTTCGTTGGTCAGGTGGAATTGGTCGTGCAGCGCGCTCATAATGTCGCCCCGGATGGCGAACGACATGGCCGTAACGATCAGGGAAATGCAGCTTGCGAGGAACAGTTGGTTGCGGCGGGCAAGCCAGTAGTCGTTGATGCCGGCAGCATTGCCGGCGGCAGGTTGCGTACTCACAGGAGTCTCCTTTGTAAAAGCGCGGCGTTACCGTGTCAGAAGACGGTGACGGATACGAGAGGGGAATGGCGCAGAGTTGTGGCCTGGAAATGAAACTACGCGCCGATTTGTATAAGCGCGGAAGAGGGACACGCGCTCCGGCGTTTTGTGTTGCTTGATTTATTCGCCAACAAAGAGTGTACTTCCTGCTTGCTATGACTAATTTCCTGCTTGATTGTGCAAAAACTTTGCAATCGCGAACGGAAGCGTTTCCATGCCAAACGCCCCCACCGCACGGTTGCGGCAGGGGTGTTTGATTTTGTTAGGGAACAGCAGGCTGCATTTACAGGCTGCGGCCAATGGCGCGGGCGATCTGTTCCAGTTCGCGCATGGTCGCGCCGAACTGGTCGGGCGTAAGCGACTGCGCGCCGTCCGACAGCGCCTCTTTGGGGCAGGGGTGTACCTCGACGATAAGGCCGTCTGCACCGGCGGCGATGGAAGCGCGGCACAGGGCCGGCACGTACCGCGCCACGCCCACGCCGTGCGAGGGGTCTACGATCACGGGCAGGTGCGACATGTGCTTCAAAACGGGGACGGCGTTCAGGTCGAGCGTGTTACGGGTGTACGCGCGGTCAAGCGGGTGTACGCCCCGCTCGCACAGCATGACATCGGGCGTACCGTGGTGCAGCAGATACTCGGCGGCCAGCAGAAACTCGTCAATGGACGCGCTCGGCCCTCGCTTGAGCAGGGTGGGGTGGCCCGACTTGCCCGCCGCGATCAGCAGAGGATAGTTCTGCATATTGCGCGCCCCGATCTGCAAAATGTCTACGTGCGCGGCCACTTTCTCCACGTCGTCGGGGGCCATCACTTCGGTAATGGTCAGGATGCCCAATTCATCCCCGACCTCTTTCAATAGCTTCAGTCCTTCGACGCCCAGGCCCTGAAAGGCGTAGGGACTGGTGCGGGGCTTGTACGCGCCGCCGCGCAGGATGGTCGCGCCGTTCGCCTGTACGGCGCGGGCCGCAGCGAAAATCTGGTCGCGGCTTTCCACGCTGCACGGCCCCGCCATGATGACACACCGGCTGCCGCCGATTTGGACACCCTTGATATTGATGACCGTATCCACGCGGTGAAACTCACGGCTCGCCAATTTGTAGGGGCGGCTGATCTGGACGACGTGATCCACGCCGGGCAGGGCGGTCAGCGCGGTCGTCAGCGGTTCGCGGGTGTCGGGCGGAATGGCGCTCGCCACGCCGATTGCGATATGCTCGTCACCCGGCAGGCGCAGTGCCTGCAAATCGTGCTTTGTAATACGCGCCATCACCTCGTCTATCTGCTCGGTCGTGGCGTCCTGGTTCATCAGTACCATCATTGGTTGTCTGCTTTCTTTCTCGCTCGTCTGGTTCTTGTCTGTGACAGGTGCGCGTTTTGCTGTTTCGGCTTCGCTGCCGTACAGAGACATTTCGAGCGGGCGGCAACCTCTTGTTGAGAATGCCGTCCGTCGTGTCGTCACACATCGCACCGTCTGCGCGAACATGTTTTATTAGGCTCTATTGTGGCTTATACACGCGCAAAAAGCAAGCGGGAGGCAGCAGGCGCGGCGAGCAAACAGGTAGTTCATCGGTCTGATACCAACGCGAAACAGGCAGGGCAGGGAACGCAAACCGGAGGGGAACGTAAACAAAGCAGACACTTAACAGGCACATGACCAACAATTTATCAGGAGAAGACATATGACAGCGACAGCAACAGGGTTCGATGTCCATACCGCGCGGCGCAAGTTCGGGTCGCTTGGACAGACATGGGGCCATCATCGTGCCGTGTTTATGGACAATCCCGGCGGCACTCAGGTTCCCGACGGCGTGATCGAAGCCACGAGCCACTATTACAGCGAACAGAACGCCAATGTCGGCGGCGCGTTTGCGACCAGCAAGCGCACGGACGGCGTCGTGTCGCAGGCGCGGCAGAGCATGGCCGACCTGCTCAACGCCGAACCGCGCGAGATCATTTTCGGCGCGAACATGACCACGCTGACCTTTCATCTGGCCCGCTCGCTTGCCGACACCATCAAGCCGGGGGATGAGATCGTGATTACCAATCTGGATCACGACGCGAACGTGACGCCCTGGACGGACCTGGAGGCGCAGGGCGCGATCATCAAAGTAGTGGACATAGACGCGAATGACTGCAGCCTGCCGCTGGAAAACTTTCGCAGTGCGCTCTCGGAACGGACGCGGCTTGTGGCTGTCACTCACGCTTCCAATGCCGTCGGCACGATCCCCGATGTGGCCGCGATCACCCGAATAGCGCACGAGGTCGGCGCGCTTGTTTTTATTGACGCCGTGCAATACGCGCCGCACGGCCCGATTGATGTGCGGGAGTTGGACTGCGATTTTCTAACCTGCTCCGCGTATAAGTTCTTCGGGCCGCATGTCGGCATCCTGTACGGCAAGGCCGCGCATCTGGAGAGCATGACGCCGCACAAGGTACGCCCCTCGAAAGACAGCATTCCGTACCGATGGGAGACCGGCACACTCAACCATGAGGGATTGGCCGGCACATCGGCGGCGGTCGGGTATCTGGAAAGCCTGAGTTATCTCGCCCATGCCGACCGCGCTAAAGACACAAGCGAGCGTTACGAGGGACGCCGCTACGCCCTGAAGCAGGCAATGCGGGCCGTCAAGACATATGAACAAACGCTGTCCCAACACCTGCTTGCGGGATTAAACGGAATACCGGACATTACTATCTATGGTATCACCGACCCGTCCCGATTGAATGAGCGCGTACCGACTGTGGCCTTTACGCTGCCGCATACGTCGCCTCGCGGCGTGGCCGAACATCTGGCGCAGCGAGGAATCGCCTGCTGGAGCGGCAACTACTACGCCCTGCGCCTGATGGAACGATTGGGACTGGAAGGCGACGGCGGAGCGGTTCGCATCGGGCTGGCGCATTACAACACGCTCGAAGAGGTAGATTATCTGCTTACGGCCCTGAATGACATCAAGGGCGTTTGATTGTGGCCTTGTTGTGGGGCGAGGCGACGAGGGCGGCAGTTGCTCCCCTCACCCCCGGCCCCTTTTCCCCTCCGGGGAGAGGGAACCAGGGGTGAGGGTTCGCCGTTATGTGCAATCCTTACACAGTGCGTCAGACAAACACATCTTCATCCAACGCGCTCAATGAACAAACTGGCCTTCTCCGGGGAAAGAAAGTGGCCGAAGGTCGGATGAGGGACAGTATCATCACCGTCGTGTCGGCACAGCGGGCGAAGCTTCCGCACTCGTGATATTGGCGCTGCGCCGACTGGCTTCCGGCGCGGCAGCGCGGGGGCGAAGTTCGCGGGGTGTCTCCTCAGAGTGCAAACTTCGGGCTTCGTCTCTTGCTTCGGACGCGTAATGGTGGATCAGACGCACTTTGGTGATACGTCGCCCATCGGTCGCTTCCACATTGAATTCCACATCCTCCCAGTGCGTGCGCTCGCCCTGTGCGGCGGCGTGGCCGAGCAGACTGAACACGAAGCCGCCGATGGTGTCCGCCTCATCTTCGGGAAGTTCCAGGCCCATCCGCTCGTTCACATCGTCCAGCGCCATTTTGCCGTCAAGAATGGAAGTCGTGCTGTCAATCACCTGCACCAGCGATTCTTCCTCGTCGTACTCGTCCTGTATGTCGCCTACGATCTCTTCCAGCACATCCTCAATGGTGACCAGACCGGACGTGACGCCGTACTCGTCGCGGACTATGGCAAGCTGCTGCTTGCTGCGCTTGAACTCGGCGAGCAGGGCGTCCACTTTTTTGGTTTCGGGAATAAAGTAGGGATCGCGCATCACGCTTTGTATCGGCACGACATCGCGGCTGATGTTGCCGGGCAGTTGCAGCAGGTCTTTGGCGTGAACGATGCCAACGATGTTGTCCAGATCACCCTCGTAGATCGGGATGCGCGAATGGCCCGACTCATACACGCGGGTGATCAGGTCGGGCATCGCGCCGTCCAGGGGAAATGTTGTCAGGTCAATGCGCGGTGTCATAATCTTGCGGGCTACCGTTGCGCCAAAGTCCAGGATGCCCGTAATCATGTCTTTTTCCGCATTGTCCACGACGCCCTGCTCGACGCCCTGCTCGACGAGTATTTCCAGTTCTTCCTTGTTGACGGCGGGAATGGTGAAGCTGACCGTGCCGCCGAAAGGACGCACGACTACATTACTCAGAAACGTCAGCAAGCCGACAACAGGCGTCAGCATAGTCTCAAGTGCGCGGATCGGCTGCGCGACCGCGAGGGCGAACGGTTCCGGATTGCGGACGACGATACTTTTGGGGGCCACCTCGCCGATAACGAGGGCCACAATCGCGACCGGCAGCGTCACGGCGATCAGGGCGATGGTCGCGGAATGCGCGGCTGCAAATCCCCGGCTGTGCGCGTGTATCCAGACGCTCAGAGGGCCGACCGCACTTGTGGCGGCGAGGGCTGATGAGATCGTGGCAATCACCGTCACACCGGTTTGTATCGTCGCCATCAGTCGGGTAGGATGGGCGAGCAGGCTTTCCACAAGGGCGGCATTGCGGTTGCCCTCTTCGACAAGCTGCCTGATACGTGTGCGGCGCACCGTTATCAGGGCGTATTCGGCGATGGAGAAAAGCGAGGTGACGCAGATTAGCGCGAAGGCGATCAGCAGCTTGGCAGGATCAAAAACCTCGTCGGACGAGCGCGCAGATGCGGCTGCGCTCTGCGCGGCGACCGTCAAGCCTGGCGGCGTGGAAGCGGTCAGATGCGCGGTTAGAGCTATGTTCTGGGCGAACAGCAGTCCGCCCGCTCCCAGCAGCAGGGCCAGCGTAAAAATCCAGGCAAAGCGGCGGGCGTTCGCAGGCGGCAGTGTTCCTGCAGCCTTCTGCGCGCGGGATTTGGAAACAGGTTGGTTTTGTCGGTTTGTATGCTTAAGGTTCTTACTATGAGGTTCCAAGAAATGGGTCTCCCTCGCTGCGCGCCCGGCTGATGCTGAAGCCAGCCCTGCCCTGCTGTGGAGACAGCAGCGAAGTGCGTGGCGCGTCTGTTTGTGCGGCGGGAGGGGCCATCGTCCGCATTTTGGCGCGGACCATCGGCATCACCTTGTACACCATAGACGTCAGCAGAATGGCGAGAACGGCCCCCAGCACGACTTCGCGCAGGGAGTGAACGCCCGCCTCAACCCGGCTTTGCGCAACGAGAACTGCCAGTAAAATCGCCAGTGCGGCGACCACTATGTTTTGCGCGGTAAAGAAAATGATCATCGCGAACAGAAACCCGATGGCGCTGTGACCGCTGATGATGCCGCCATGCCACGGACTGCCCGTATTGCTGAGCAGTTTCGAGATAATGACGACCAGGGTTAAAAGCACGATGCCCATGACGATGATCCCGGCCACGTTCGGCGCGGCATTCGTCAAGACTTTGTTTTGTATATCTCTCAAACGGGTCTGATCGCAGAAGATCAGCACACCCGCGATGACCGCGTTGCCCGCCGCCAGCAGGACGGCTCCCGCCGCCACATCTTTGGCTGTTTTCGCGGCGGGATTGTAGCTTTCCGTAATCATGTCTACGACAGCTTCGACAGCCGTGTTGAACATTTCGGCCACGATGACAAGCGTGATCGCGAACACCAGCACCAGCATATCGCGGTTTTCCAGGCCCAGCAACAGTCCCGCCAGCAGCACGGCCACAAGCGTTATGAAGTGGAAGCGCATGTGCAGTTGTGTGCGGAAGCAGTGCAGCACCCCTTCCTGCGCATACTTGAACCCGGAAAGCGCATTTTTGCGTGGTGGTCGCACAGGGCCTCCAAAACTGTTGTTCACTGTTATTCGTCGTTTGTCAAAAGTTGTTTGTCGAGGATTGTTCCCCGAACAACGGCAGACTAGAGCGCATTCAAGATAACAAGGTGCATCAACAAACAACAGACAACAGACAACAAGCAATAAACAAGCAGCTAACAGCTAACCAGGGCTACGCCAAGTATCTCTTGCTCGCGGACGCGCATCCGCTCCGCGCCCGCTTCGGTCTCGTCCTCGTATCCGAGCAGATGCAGCGTACCGTGAACGGCAAGCAGGGCGAGTTCCTGATCCAATGTGATATGGTGCGCCTGGGCCTGCCGCAGAGCGGTGTCTACGGAGATCACCACGTCGCCAAGCACGACGGGCATTCCCGGCAGGACAGGCGCGATGGGCGTACCGGGCAGTTGTCCGGACTGCGCGAACGAAAGCACGTCGGTAGGCTTGTCCTTGCCGCGCCATTCCCGGTTCAGGGCGTGAACCGCGCTGTCATCGGTCAGCAGAACGCTTACCTCCGCGCGGGCGTTGTTTTCCGACTGGAGCAGACGGCGCACGGCCTGCCGCAGCATCGTCATGCGTATCGGATGCGGCTGCTCGCTGCGTATACTGATGGGCATCCAGAATCTCCGGCGCGGGGGCGTCTGCTTGCGCGCCGCCCGCGCTGCTCGCGCCGCCCGTGCCGAGTAAAGCGCCGGCCTCCAATGATAGTACCGCTTCAAAAGGTGTCGGACAAAAAGCCATCGGAGCATAATCCGGAGCCGAGAATGGCTGCGCCAACAAAGGCTCTCCGCGTCGCCTGCTTTCTTCCAGCGTCGGCTGGGCTTGCGGCTCATCCCCCATAGACGCAGACGATGCGAACGTAGTTCCCGCCGCGCTTCCCATACCCATCGGCATTTGCAGGGCGGGCGGTTCGGGGCGCAGATCGGCGCGCGACACTTCCATCGGCTTGCCTGTGGCGGTGCGCGGCGGGTCTTTAGGATAGTCAATGCGCCCGTGCATCATGGCCCGCAAGACGTGCAGAAAGGCATTCGAAATGATCTTCACATCAGCGAAGGTCAGCGGGCATTCGTCTAACTGTCCGTCCTCTATCTTGCCGCGCACGATGCCGCCGATCAGGGCTTCCAATTTTTCCTGATTGGGCTTGTCAATGCAGCGCGCGGCGGCCTCGACCGAGTCGGCCAGCATCACGATGGCGCTTTCACGGGTCTGAGGTTTGGGGCCGGGGTAGCGGAAGCGCTCTTCCATGCCGGGGGGGATGCAGTCGCCGCAGCCGTTGTCTGCGAGCGCCTGCCGATAGAAATAGCTTATAAGGGTCGTGCCGTGATGCTGGGCGATGATGTCGCGTATCTCGTCGGGAAGCCGTTCCTGCTTCGCCATTTCCACGCCGTCACGAACATGGGCCGTGATGATCAGGGCGGAAAGCGAGGGACTGAGCCGGCCATGCACGTTGTCGGCGCGCTGGTTCTCGATAAAAAAATCAGGCCGATTCATTTTGCCGATGTCGTGGTAGTAGCCCCCGACCCGGCAGAGCAGGGCCTCCGCGCCCACGGCCTGCGCCCCCGCCTCGGCCAGCGTCCCGACCATTATGCTGTGCGCGTAGGTTCCCGGCGCGACCGCGCATAGCCGCTGCAAAAGCGGGCGGTCAAAGGCGGACATCTCTAAGAGCGTGGTATGCGTCAAGATGCCGAACGGCTTTTCCAGGGCGAGGACACCGAACCAGAACAGGAACGTGGCGAACGGAGCCACGCCCACGGCCCATGCCGAGCCGGTCAGCAGTTCTCTTGCACGGTCATTGAACAGCAGGCCCAGCAGCCAGACCAGCCCGACATTGCTCAGGGCGAGAAGGGCGGTAGTACGCAGCAGATTGGTTTTGCGCCGCACATGGGCCACGCTCGCGATACCGACAAGACTGCTCAACAGCGTCATCACACTGAACCGTATCTCATGGTTCATGATGATGCCCGACTGTATGGACAGCAGGGCCACGATCAGCATGGCTAAGTGTACGTCCAGGAGAACGCTGACTAGCATTCCCGCCGCGGCCACGCTCATCATGCCCAGATAGCCTAGCTGCCAGCCGGAAAATTGCAGGCCCAGCAGGGTCGCGCCCACTTTCAGGCCCGCCACGCTGAACAGCACGATCACGGCGAGCAGGGCCAGCCTGCGCGTGTCGTCAAAAAGGGCGGGCAGCATACGCGCGATGTAATAGGCTACGAGCATCACCATCACGCCGGCCAGTACGCAGATTGCCACGCCTGTGGTCAGTTCCTGGCGCGGGTCGAGCAGGCCCAGCGCGGTCAGCTTATCCAGCGTGTCCTGATGGACGATCTCGCCGGGTGCGATGATCTTGTCGCCGGGAAACAGCCGCGCATACGTGGGCGGCACGGCGCGATACGCGACCTGCTGCGCAAGCCGCGTTCGCGCCCGGTCGTACAGGTGGTTGGGACGGATGGCCTGCTGCGCGATGGCCTGTACCAGTTCCGCGTCCCCGCCCACAGGCAGGGCTTCCTGTGCGCGGCGGAGAACGTCCTGCCGGGCGCGTTTCAGGTCGTCGGAATTGTCACGTATTTCGCGATCCATGGCGTCGTCCACGAGGCGCAGGGTCGTGTCGCGCAGTTTTTGGAACACGGTGGGCGGCACGGTCAGCAGTCGGCGCAGGCTGGCGCGCGAAAGTCCCGTGGGAGATTGTAGTGTCGCGATGGCCTGATCCAGAGCGGCGGTATGGAGGATGGGGCGGGGTTCATTGAAACGTGGTTCCAGGGCATGGCGGGCGGCTGTGATGCCGTCGAATATCTCGTCCGCGCTGCGGCGCGCGCCGACCTGGGCTGTCTCGTCCACGGTGTAGATCGGGCGTACCAACTGGCTCGCGCCCTGCTGCAAACGCGCCGTGGTCTCGCTGTCCACATAGACCACGCTGCGGGCGGCCCGCACTTCACGCGTACTGGTGTCGTTGAGATGCAGGGCGACGCGATCCTGACGCAGATGCACAGACATCATCAGGGACAGGGCGGCAATCGTCACCAGCATCAGCGCGGCCTTTGCCCGGTCGAATGGGGGCAGGCCGGCAATGCCGGGAAGTGTTGAGGCGCGGTCTGCGCGCCGGACACGAAGTTTTAACAGCTTGGTAAAGGGGTTCATCGTAGACGTCGCGCCCAGCGGCCGACTGATGTATATTCAAAGAAACAGGCATTCAACAAAAACACGTGATGCGCCCGCGGGTGACAGTTGACCTTGTACTGTGTCACATACATTATAGCGTTCACATCTTGCGCTGTCAAGCCGCACTTGAGCAGGAAAGCTGCGTGTACGTGTGAGACGGGCCGGTTCTGCCGTGCCGTTCGCGCGTATACAGTATATGTATGGACGCTGCCATCCTTTTATTGTTTCGGGCGCGGCGGACAAAAATTCAAGAGCAATCGCGGGTACTTCACGAAGAAAGACAGGCGCAGCTAAGCGACGGCGAGGGCTTCGATTGCGGCTGACAGCGCGGCGAGGCTGACCTGACCGGTGTAGAGGATGCCATTCAGAAACAGGCTGGGCGTGTGGTGCAGACCCGTGGTACGAATGCCGTCCACATCGGCGCGCACCTGAGCATACGCCTGTTCGCCCTCGGTCTCTTCCGCAAAGGAAGCGGCGTTCATGCCCGCCTGAACGGCAGCGTTTACGATGTCTTCCTGCGTAAGACTTGCCTGCCCACCGTAAAGCAGATCGTGCATTGCCCAGAACCGCCCCTGCGCGCCTGCGACCTCGGCGGCTTTGGCGGCGTAGAGAGCCTGTTCGTGAACGTCGGTCAGGGGCAGATGCCGATATACGAAGCGCAGCCGCTCCCCCTGCTGTTCCCGCAGCGATTTCAGTATGAAGAATGCCTCGCGGCAGTCGCCACACTGAAAATCGCCGTATTCGACAAGCGTGACGGGCGCAATGGCAGGCCCCTCCTGCCAGTCTCGCGGATTGACGGCAACGGGCAGCATGATAGACATGGATTGTTCCTCAGTTTTGTTCGTTGACAAAGGTTAATTTACGGCAGAATCTGTCACAATAATACGTGTCAGACGTCTATAACATCAGCAGACGCGCTATGGGTTATGCTGTGGGTATGTCCTCGTATCCTAAACCTTTTCGCAACTTTCGACTTCCGATTTTCTTGCCTCCGCTTTGTGCGGAAACTTCGCTTCAGGAGCAATTTTCCATGCGCTGGATTCCGACTCTCGCCGTTTGCTTTGTGACTGCCGCCGCGACCCTGCCCGCGCGCGCCGACAAAGAAATCGCCGCCTCGCCGACCGTCATCTCGGCGGGCCAGTCCGCCACGCTGACGTGGTTCTTCGGCGGCGTAAAGCTGACCATTACGGGCGGTCAGTTTCTGACCCCCACTGTCATTACGGGCAAGCAGACCTTAAAGGTCAGTCCCAAAAAGACGACCAAGTACGTGTTCGATCTCTACTATCACCCGGACGCCACGGCGCAGAACCCTGCGGCGGGAACCGGGAAGCTGATTCACGTCCAATACAACGTGGTCGTCGAAGTGCTGGCAGGCGCGCTGCCGGGGCTTGCCGCCTACAAAGGCGCACGCGGTTGGAAGGTTGGGTATCAGACCGGCTGGACCGCGATGCAGAACCGCCCCGGCAGCGACGATCTGGTGTATTTCCAGCCCGAAGAGGACGCTGTCGAGCGGCTTGCCGTAGCAGTCGTGCCGGTCAAGGACAAAACGGCGGGCCGTTTGATGGACGATGTACGCGCCGACATCCCCTCCAACTACACACATTATACGCTGGTATCGGAGACGGTCGTAACGCATCAGGGTCTGCCCGCCATTCTCACCGTGTTCGAGGGCAACAGTGCGGCGCATCCCGGCACACGCACCACGTCCATGATGATGGCCGTGGTGAATGGCGATCAGGGATATGTCGTCAGCGCGCGCACGGACGCGGCCCGCTTCAAGCTGCGCCAGCCCATCTTGACCAAGATGCTGGACAGCTTTGTCGTAACAGGCAAAATACTGCCGCCCGCCGACGCGAAAGAAGCAAAGACCGAATCGCAGGCCGTTACCACAAATGGAACGCTGACCCTGGATGCGAAACCGACGGACAGCGCCACGGCATCCAAGCCACTGCAAAGTACCGGTAAGTCCGCTTCGCCCGACAGCAAGCCGAACAAGACAAACAAACCTGCCACATCCCCCCCCCCGCCCAAGTCCGAGTAAAGGCGGCAGTGGAAACGGTCACTTCGATGTACGTCTTGCTGGCCTGCTCGCCCCGGAGGGACTGGAGTTACATTTTAACAGCCGTTCTCTTTAGTACATGATAATCACGTACTAAAGAGAACGGCTGTTATGTTGTGTCCGTGCGGAAGCCGACATACAAAGTGCCGTATGACGACCGGATATTTATGCTGTCATATACTAAATGCCGAAGCGGCTGCCGAACGGCTGAACCTGCGGCAGGTACTTGCGGGTCGTGCTTGCCCAGCGAGCGGCGAGGGCGGAGGGCGTCGTGCCTTCTGCCTTGGCGTCAGCGGGCGTCACTTCCAGCAGCAGGTAGCGGCGTACCACGATTTTGTTGCCCATCACTTTGATGTCCGACTGGCGCAGAGCCGGAGCCTGGGCGCGCGCAAAGATTTCCGTGGCGCGGGCGTCGCACTTTTCCGTGCGGACGATGGGGGTGTCGCCCCCTGCGGTCGTGGTCAGGCGGAACATCTCAAAACCGGAAATGGCCCATGTAGAAGCGGCTTTGTCTTCCACTTTGGCAAAATCTCCGATGGGCAAGGTTTCCTGGGCGGCGGCAGGGCGCGCAAAGGCGCAGGCCCCTGCAAGGGCGGCAATGGCAATCCACTTCATGATGGTCAATTTCCTTTCGAGCATCAACTGGCGAAATAGGCAAATCAAAAACGAAACGCGAAACCGTAAAAAATTATTAACCGTTGCGGTTCTCAGGCACAGACGCATACGCGGCGGGGCGTGTTCCCTTGAATCGGGCGAACAACAAGATAAACGCTGAAAACAGGCGAAATCGCCTGAACATGTCTATACCGTAGAAATGCGGGCAGAGCGGAACGTCACAAAATGTCAAAATAGGGCTGTCACGTCGAACGTCGGCAGGCGTTTCAGTCTGTGTGCCTGCGCCGGAACGCAGGATACAACTCCTGAATACAAGACAAATCGCCGGATGGCCCGGCATGAATATCGCCCGGCGAGAGCGGAACACTCGCCGGGCGCAATCTCCTGAACATCGAACGTATCGTGGCCCGCCATTCCTGTGTGGGACGCGCCGCGTATGTGCGTTGTTCCCGCTTTGTCGCCTGCCTGCTTATGCTTAATAGGCGATGAACTGCTCCAGATACTTTTTGCCGATCAAAAAGCCCTCTTCGCGCTCTACGGCGTCGTCCTCATGTTCGATGCTGATAACGCCGTTGTAGCCGTTGCGGCGCAGGGCGGAAATGTACTCGCCCCACTGCACTTTGCCCAGGCCCGGTATCACGTAGCGCCACCATCCGCTGCCCTGATTGCCCACGATACGCTTGACATGCGTTTTTACTTCGGTGTCTTTGCCGTGCGTGTGGAAGATGCGGTCGGCGAACTTGTCCACGGCCTCGATGTAATCAATGTCCTGCCACAGTAGATGCGAGGGATCGAAGTTCAGGCCCAGGTTGTTCTGGGGCAGGACTTCAAACAAGCGTTGCCAGTGCGCCAGGTTCTGGATATTGGTCGCTGTCCAATTTTCCAGGGCGATGCTGACGCCCTTTTCGCTGGCGTGCTGAAGCAGGGGCGGAAACACTTCCAGGCAGTCCTCTTCGATGGTCTTGAATTTGTCTTTGCCATTGGGCGGCAGGCCGGCAAGTGTAGTGATGACGTTCGCGCCGATCAGAGCGGCGGCGTCAATGGCGTTGTGCAGCGTCTGGATATTCGCGGCGCGTTTGGCGGGGTCGGCGTCGGTCGGGTTGGTGTACGCGCCTACCGCAGAAATATGCAGCATCCGCTTTTCCATCAGCGACTTGATGGCTTCGGCCCGTTCCGGCGTAAAGTTGTCGGTATCAATGTGCTTGCTGCCCGGCCCCGCCACGATCTCCAGCCCGCCAAACCCGTATTCGCCCGCGAACGCGGCCACGACTTCCAGGTCTTCCCTGCCGAACGGCCCCGTCAAAATTCCCACGTACATGTTGAACTCCTGTTGTTTGTTTCTTGTTGTTAGTTTCTTGTTGTTTGTTGTCTGCTTGTTGATAGTTGAAAAGAGGCCATAACTGCGGCTGTGCGTTGGCGTGTTGTTTCCGTTTGTAAATGTGTTTATCCTTCTTTTTACCCTGTTTATTCCCCGCCTGCAACGAAAAACGACCTGCGGCACATTGCCGCAGGTCGCTTCTAAACAAATAACAAACATCAAACAACAAGCAACTATCTTTGCCTACTTTACGCTGGCGCTTTGCTGTCCGGCGGGCTTGTCGGCGCTCAGGGCCAGATGCTCGGCGTCTCTGGTATACGTCAGGAACGCGATGCACATCTCGTCCGTCGTCTGCTCGCCCCACACGGCGGCGCGGGGGTGGGCGATGTTAGGGTTGCGCGGGTTCTTGTCCGAGTTGTCGTAGTAGGCGACCAGATGCACCTTGCTGCCTTTGGGCAGGGCGATAGGCTCGGTAAACTGGTACGTGGCCTGCCAGTTGAAGTCCCAGTCCTTGATCCAGACCATCGGCTTTTCGGTTCCGTCCGGCAGCGTGGCCCAAATCTTCATCTCGCGGCCCAGAAAGTGCATGTGCGGCATCACGCTCAGGACATGACAGTCTTCCCGGATACCCGTGGTGGCGGTCGCCTCGTGGTGATTGTCGCCATACGGGATTTTGAAGCCGAAGTTGATGACCACGTTGCTGCGGGCCATTTTGTCCATCGTGCCATGCGCGAAGTACAGGCCAATCTTTGTCAGATCGGTTTCGGGCTTGCCGTCCTTGTGGTAATGCACCTGAATAACCAGGTTCGCGCCTTTGGGCAGCAGGATGCCCGTGGCGGGCGGCAACTCATTCGGGTCGTTGCCCGGCGCCCATCCGCCCAGAAAGCCGGACGCGGCAAATCCCGGTCCGCCGCCCAACGCGGTAAAGCCCGGCTCGTTGTCCTTGTCCTGGCCTTCCATCTTTTCGGCGGCATGGGTGGCGTCCACATAGTTGATGATGTGGTGTACAACGGCGTGATTGCCCGGACGGCATTCCACAGACCGAATCCAGCGATCCGTCGGGAAGTTTGTCTTGACAATAAAGTCGCGGTACACGTCCTCGCCGTCCGCAGTCAAATGGTAGGCTTTGGCGGGCTGCAAGACGATGTCCGGCGTCCCCAACTGCCACTCGCCGTTGAACTTGGCCGGGGCGGGCGTGTCTTTCGGGTTGCCCTGCGGCGCACCGGCGTCCGCCCAGCGCGCGATCACAGTCTTTTCATTATCAGAAAGCGTGTGCGCGGCCACGTCCTTGAACGCGCCATAATGGGCATCGGGCTTCCAGGGCGGCATCTGATTGTTCTGCGTATAGCGCTTGATGTCGCCGGCCCACGCGCTGGCCTGCTTGTAGTCCTGCAGCGTGAACGGGGCAACCTCGCCGTCACGATGACAGCTTTCGCACTTGGCGCGCAGGATGGGCGCGATGTCATGGGAATAGGTGGGAACGCCCGCAATGGCCTTAATCTCTTTGGGCTGGCGGATCGCGCAGCCGAACGCCATCTGCGTCGGATGGGTGACGGGTTCGCCTTTGAGGACGGCGTCAAGAGCGTCGGTCAGATCGTGCGTTGTGGCGCGGGTGGCGACGGCATTATCGTCAATGCGGCCCCGGTAGCAGATCGCGCCATTTGCGTCCACAACAACGGCTTCCGGCGTCATCTTCGCGCCCACGGTCGAGGCAAGCGCGGCTTTGGCGTCCTGAATGACGGGGAACGTCAGTTCGTGCGCTTTGGCGTTCTTGATGATCTCGGCGCGGCTCTCCTGGCTGTCGGCGTAGACCGCGAACACCTGTACGCCCTGCGAGGCGTACCTGGCGGCAATCGCGTTGGCGCGGGGCGTGTACAGATTGGAAACCGGACACTGCGCGGACACGAACACGAACACGGTGGCCTTATGCGCGCTGATCTCGCGCGGCCCATAAACCTTGCCGGTCATATCAGCGAAAGACAGATTAGCCGCCGTGCCGAGCTTGCCGGCGGGGCTGATTTTGGCGGTACGCGCCGTGGTTTTTGCGCCCGTCGTCTCGTTAGCCTCAACCCGCCCGCCGTACACGGCCAGGCCCATCAGCGCAATCGCGCCCAGTCCATACAACGCGCCATTCGCGCGCCCAAACGGATGTGAATTCATAGTTTCCTCATCGGTAACGTCAGGTCTGCCGCGCAAGCGCTATGATGTGGTGCATAGCTGCTCAAAGCAGGCGGCAGAAAACAGTGGCTGGCGGAAAGGACGCGTCAGGGAGTAACAATAGAACCATCAAAGAACCATCAATGGATTATCTACATCTTATTATACGTTATAATACGCGCAATCTGCTTACATTACCATGCCGGAAACAGTGCGGTTTCAAGGTTTACTTGAAACGCAGGTCTCAGAAACTTGCGCCGATGCTAAGGCCGCGATTGGTGGCGGGCATGAGTATGCGCGTAAAGAACTCCTCGGCCAGTGCGCCGAACGAGCCGGGACTTGCGGGGTTCAGGAAGCCATGCCCGTACTTGTAGGCCAGCAGAAGGGTGGAGCGGTCGCCCGCTTTAATCAGGGCGTCGTGCAGCCGTTGCGATTGATCCACGCTTACCAGCGGGTCGGTCGTGCCGTGGATGATGAGGAACGGCGCGGCCTGCTTGTCCACATACGTGACGGGCGAACTCGCTTTGTACAGGTCGGGCGCGTCCGTCTGCTTTTTGCCCAGGAAGTTCGTGACGATGGCGATGGCGAGAAGGTTCGCGCTCGGATCGTTGGGCGAGATCGTAAAGTCGGCGGGGCCGTAAAAGTCCACGACGGCCTGCACCTTGCTGCTGTACGGCGCCAGAGCGGCGTCGCTGTTGTCGCGGGTTTCGCGCATACCGAGCAGGGCGACCAGATACCCGCCTGCCGAGTCGCCCAATGCGCCGATGCGCTGCGGGTCTACATGATACTTGTCGGCATTGGCGCGTATCCACCGAACGGCCCGCTGCGAGTCGTCTAGCTGCGCGGGGTACTTGTTGGCGGTCTGCGTCAGCAGGCGATAGTTGATTGAAAACGCGGCGAAGCCTTTTGCGGCCAGAGCGCGGCCCATCGGCTCATAAAACTTTTTGTCGCCCGCCGACCAGCCGCCGCCATGTATCAGCACAATGGCGGGATGTTTGCGCGTCGTATCGGCGGGCGTATACGCGTCGAGGGTAAGGCTTGTGCCGTCTGCCGTGCCGTACACGACATTCGGCTCGGCGACGGTGGCGGGCGCACTGTTCTGCGCGTCCTGCGTGGCCGCTGCTGCCTGCTTCACAGCGACGACGCGGCCTGCCTGCCGCGCACAGGCGATGTGCGTGGACAGCGCAAAGGCGAGACACATTAAGCCTGGAAACAATTGTTTGGTATTTTTGTTCATGATGGTTATCAGCGGTTGTCCGGCATATAAAATGCCGGACGCATGGGCCTGCGGCCAGCCGTCCTGCGGACGGGTGCAAACTGGTTGATGTGCATTGTGTTACGACGCTTCAACTCGTATAGGCTTGCTTGTGCGAGAATAGCAGTGGTAAACAGGAATAGTCTGTAGGATAACTGGCCGCAGGCCCATGTATCCGGCACTTTATATGCCGGATAATCAGGGACGCGCGGCGAGGTAGCCCCACACGAACACGTTGGGCGTCCAGTTGTCTACGGTGAACTCGGTCTGGGCCGGGTACAGGAAGATGTCGAAATAGGCCTCGGTCGTGGGCCACTCCATAGGCGCGGGCGTACAAAGGGCGTTCAAGTAGTACGTGAGCGGCCACGTTGTAAAGTTGTCGTGCCACTGGCTGTAATCAATGTTGCCGTAGGGCGTCAGGCCGGGCGGGGCAGGCTGTCCGGTGCGGCGCGAGTCCAGATGCAGCGGGTGCAGGATCGGGTTCGCGCCCAGGCCCGTGGTATACACGATGTTTCCCGGATTACCGCCCAGCCCGAACTGACACGCGCTGATCGCGCCCGCAAGATACTTGGTTTCGCCGGTCAGAAAGTGGGCGCGGGCCGCTTCGATGGCGTCGGGCGCGGTGTAAAACCCGATGAACATGGGCTTGCCCCTGTCCGGCGTGGTCAGGTTAAAGGCATTGCCGCTCGCATACGCAAGGCTTTTGTCGGCTTCGCTGAGTACGGCCTGCCGCGCATTACGCTTGATATTTGCGTCCGCCAGTTTGTTGTCCAGTCGGGCATACGCAAAGGCCGCGTCCCGCTGCACATGGTCGCCCCACGCAAATACGTTCGGAGTGGCGTCTTTGAGGCACGTATTTTGCAGAAAAACGTCGTGCCATTTGCGCTCGCCGGTCAGGGCGTAAAGCTGCAGGGCGGCGAAATTTCGGTTGTCCCGCGTTTCCCAGTGCTTCTTGTCAAAGTCCGCATCGGTTTTGGCGCGGTCGGGGAACTGCGTTTCGGCCCACAGCATGGCGCGTAACGCGCTGGCCTGATAGGTTTTGGCTTTGGCCGCATCGTAGTTTTGCAACAGCCGGGCCGTTCGCGCAGCCACGCCCGCATAGTAGTAGCTGCTGTCCATGTCGGGCGCGAACACATACGCGGGCATAGACTGCATCCAGCTTACTTCGCCGTCTATGGGGTCGCCGTTCGTCTCGATACCGAACGGAACGCTGCCATCCGGCTTTTGCAGGCGTCGAAAGCAGTCCAGTTCAAACAGGGCTTCGGTCAGCACGTCCGGCAGGCCGGGTGTGGGCGGGATGTTCAGCCGCAGCTTGTTCATCTGGGCGGGAAACAGTTCCAGCAGTTCCAACTGCGCGTGAGTAACGCGCATGTGGGTAATGCGGCGCGGGTTCCAGTCACCGGCGTCGTGGTAGCCGCCCCAAGCGTCGGGTACGGGCTTCCCGGTATCGCCCTGCGCCAGGTCTGCAAACGCTTCCCCGCCCTTCGACAAACGTGAGTACGTGGACTGCGTGACGCGGACGCCGTCGGCGGGATAAAAGTCGCGGGGCTTGCGAAATTGGGTGTAAGGCGGGCCGAGTTCGACCCCGCTGCGCTCGTTGTACAGTCCCGCCATCTGCGTCGTAAACGCTTTGCGCCACGTCGCATTTCCGATCTCGAACGGGTAGCTGCACCCTACGCCCTCAACGCACACGCGATACGTACCCGGATTAGTAAAGTCGGCGAAATCCATGCGGTACACGTCGGTCAAGTTGAAGTTCTGGCTTTTCCACATCGCTTCCGGTTCGGACGCGGCGCGTGTCAGAACTACTTTGCCCGTGTAAACGCTTTTGCCGCTCGACGCTTCGCGCAGGGAAAAGCGCATACTATCGGGATAGTGGTACGCGCCGCCCGTGCCCAGCCAGACCGATAAAAACGCGCGCTTGGCCGGGTCGTCGGGCCGAAACCCGATCTGCTGAATGTGGATTGCCTCGCTGCGAACGTGGCCGGGATCGCATTTGAACACGAGTTCCGATTTTTGCGTGTTCAGGGCCGGAAAGCGCACCGTGTACGTTTTGCCGGGTACGAATGAGTGCGGGGCTTTCAGGTAGACGATGTGGCGCATGGCAAGCCCAAGCCCTGGCTGCGCCCAATCCGTCGGCTTGCTTTTGCGCCACACCTGCAAAGGCTTTATATCCGCGCTGAAATTGCTGTCGTCCTGCGAGCGTATGGCATACGTGTCGGGTAGGTCGGCTACGAAATCAAGCAGCGGGTCGCCCTCCAGACGTTCAAAGGCGACCAGATGATCCCGCTTCGCGCCGATGAGCCAGCCGAACTCTACGCCCTTGCGGGCCAGGATCACCTGCCTGTCTTTGGGACGCTGCTTGTCGTTTGGCTGCGGCTGATAGGCGGTGAGCGAACCCGGAACCACATGCCCGGCCTGTATGGTCAGAGCGAGTATGTCGGGCGCGACCAGCCCCGCGCTTTCCACGACGGGCGAGGAAGGCAGGCCCGCTTTGTACTTCGTTTTGAGCGCGTCCTGTTCCTGACGCCGCTTGTCCTGCTCGCCCGCCATTTGCGCGTCACGGACCTTGCGCTGCACGAGCAGGGCCGCATCGGGTGCGACAAGCAGCAGTCCGTTGATTTCCACGTCAACCGCGCCGTCACCGGAATAATCGCCGGTCAACTGCCACTGCATAATATGGTGCAGTTCCACGTTCTGGCCGGGCTTGTCCAGCGCGTTCGGGCGGGCAAGAGACGCGCCTTCGTTTGGCGTTACAACCGCGAAGGAAGGCGACGAGGCGGGAAGCGCAAAGTTCCATGTGCCGACATGCCCGTCCGTGTCGCGCAGCATCAGGCGCAGGGTATGCAGTTGATTCGCCGCGCCGGTTCGGACACGCAGGGCGGGACTGCGGTTCTCATTCCCGCTCAGGTCGGCCATGATGTTGACGCCCGCGCCGCCTTTGGGCGTAAGTCCGTCACCCCTCAGCACGATGCGCCCGCCGCCCATTACGGCCCGCTTCTCCCACGTCCCATACGCAAACAGAAACGGCACGTCCAGCGGCGCAAGAGTGGAAGATGAAACGGCATTTGTCTGCCCCGCCTGTAATCGGCAGGATGTACAAACAAATAGAAGCAGGGTCAAACAATGCAGGTACGACAAATGCCCATGCACCATCAACTCCTCCGTAGTTCCTGTTCTATAATGTAGGCGGAGCGTATCGCCTCCTCAAGATCACGCGGCTGTGTAAGATACTTTTCAAAATCGGTGATGTTATTATGCTTTATGTGCAGCTGTCCCTCGCCCTTGTTGCCACTATGCTGTTTGTCATTGTAATGTTTGTTGTGTTCTACTTCATAAGAAGGAAGCACCCAAAACTTGATTACATCCCGCCAAACGGCAATCCATACGAAGACATCGCAGTAGTGAGGCTTATTCTGCTGAAAGTTCATATCGAACGCGCTTGGTGAAGAGAAACTGATTGCTTTATCAACAAGAGGGCCGCGTACCTTGTGCTTTACAGCGCGTGAAGCTTTCACCTCAATGCGAATGTTAGGAGGTAACTCAAAGTCATATTTGTTCTTGCTTGGCTGTTTAAGAGCTGGTACAAGCTCTTTGAGGTGGGTCTGCGCCCATCCTTCACCGAAGTAACGGGGCGAACTAATTTTAAACAAGTGAAGGTAGTAGTCGCGATTAAGGTTGCGAGTGACGTAGCTTGTACGCAAATCAAGATACGCATCCAGAGACAAAATATTATGAGACAAAAGATGCGCGATAATGTACTCATAATCGTTGAACGGGTAGACCGATTTAAGCTCATTAAGACGGTCTTGAAAACCATCGGCATCGGGAAGCTGCTGCATCAACTGATCCAGAGTAGCTTTAAGATGTTCCACCCCACTCCTAAAACAGAGTTAGTACAGGGGTTGAAGCGGCTTCCGAGGTTGTCTCGATCAAAGCCTGCAAACAGGCGCTGGAGGCTATCTCGTGTTCAAATGGATTGCCGTTCTGCCATCCTGTTTTGCCGCTTTGCCGAAGCCTCTCAAGCCTGCGGATAGCTATTTCACAGAATACGGGGTCTACATCCAATGTGAAACACCTGCGGCCTGACATCTCTGACGCGATCAGGGTGCTGGCGGAGTGACAAAAGAAGTCTGTAACAATGTCATTCGGTGCAGAACTCGCTTGAATGATGCGGCTGCAGCTTTTCAGCGGTTTTTGTGCGTAGCACCCATTAACGTTCTCTTCAAGACGATAGAATACTTGTTGAACATCTATCCAGACGTTGCCTGCACGGATGTTCTGCGACTTGCCGCGCTCCGTGTTTTCCGTGTCTAGCCCGCCCACTTGCTTGTAATAGCCTTTCAGGGTTTTCGGTATGTCGGTGTACTCTGCATTCACATCGAAAGCAGGTTTTCCTTTCACATAATACAGGAGTTCTTGACGAATGGACATCCAGTTCTTCTGTGTTCCGTAGCCACGCTGGTTTCTGACGGTGATCCAACTTTTCGACACGAAACAGGTATTTCGCATCATTACCATAAACTCCGGCAAAGGCTGAAATCCCCGTTTCTGATCCGCGCCAAGCCAGACGTATAAAGAGCCGTCAGGTTTGAGTGTCTGGACTGTATTGTCTATCCACTTTTGACACCATGTCACAAACTCGTTGGTTTCCTGCTGCTCGAAAGCGATAAAATTGTAGGGTGGGTCGTGCATTGCCAGATCAGCGCGTTCATCCTGCATTAGCATTAGCACCTGGGATGTGTTCGTCGCGTCCAGGCAGCCGATACGGTGTTTGCCAAGAGGATCATTCCAAACATCGCCCGCTTCTAGGCGGCAGAAAGGAAGCAGCGCCTCTCGGAGTTCAGGGTTCTCGTCTATGCGGGGCAGCGGCATATTTTTCATGATTGTGTCAGACTGTTCCTAATTTGCGGGCGACGACGGCGCAGATGTCATTGACGACGGCGTCTACTACGGCCCTGTCCGTACCCTGCGCCATCACGCGCAGGAGCGGTTCCGTGCCGCTCGGACGCACCGACAGCCATTCGGGTCTGCCCAGGCGCGTTCTGCCGTTCACAATGGCCTGCTGTATATCCGGGTCCTCGCGCCAGCCCTGCTTGCTGCCGACGCGCACGTTTTTGAGCAGTTGCGGACAGGTTTGGACGACGCCCGCGAGTTCCGACAGGGGCTTGCCCGACTGCCGCATGATCGCCAGCACCTGCAATGCCGTTACCAGGCCGTCGCCCGTTGGCGTCATGGTCGGGAGAAGGATATGCCCGCTCTGCTCGCCGCCCAGCGTGGCGTGTAGTTGCTGCATTGCTTCGCCGACATAGCGGTCGCCGACATCGGTGCGGTGCAGGCGGATGCCATGCGGCTCCAGGGCCTGCTCCAGCCCTACATTACTCATAATGGTGGCGACCACGACATTGCCGGCGAGCAGGCCGCGCGCGCTGAGATGCAGGGCCAGTATCGCCATCATGCGGTCGCCGTCCACGATGTCGCCGTTCTCGTCGGCGAGCATTACGCGGTCGGCGTCGCCGTCAAAGGCCAGTCCCGCGTGGGCCGTTGTTGCCTTTACGACCGTCTGCATCTCCTGGGGGTGGGTGCTGCCGCAGTCTACATTGATGTTCAGGCCGTCGGGTTCGGCATGAAGCAGGGTCAGGTGTGCGCCCAGATCGCGAAAGATTTGCGGGGCCAATTCGTGGGCCGCGCCGTTCGCGCAGTCCATCACGAGTTTCAGGCCCGAAAGCGCGTGACCGTCCTGTGTGTGCGTCGTGGCTTCGACGCGCTGCACATAATCCGCGACCGGCAGGCGCGACTCGACGATGCGCCCGATGTCGCCGCCCGTGGGCCTGGGCAGGGTTTCCAAAACGTGCATCAGGGCGCTGATCTCGTCCTCGACGCGGTCAGGCAGTTTCTTGCCGTCCGGCCCGAAGAACTTGATGCCGTTGTCCTCGAAAGGGTTGTGCGAGGCCGAGATGACCGCGCCCGCGCTCGCGCCTCGCGAAAGCACGATCTGCGCCACGGCAGGGGTCGGCACGACGCCGACATTGACTACGTCCACGCCGGACGCCGCCATGCCCGCCGCAAGCGCCGCTTCCAGCATATCGCCCGACAGCCGCGTGTCACGCCCGATGATGATGGTAGGCCGCGTGTACGCCGTGCCGCTGTCTGTCCCGGCAGGCGACGCGGACAGGGCGGCTGTCTGCGCCCCCCGCCGCGCCCAATACCCGACTGCGCGGCCTAGCTGCAAAGCAAACGTGGGCGTCAGGCCGACATTGGCAACGCCGCGCACGCCATCGGTTCCGAATAATCGTTCTGTCATAAGAGTAGGGGTCAGGGGCCAGGGGGCAGGGATCAGGGCAGTCCTTCCTGACCCCTGACCTCTGAATCCTGACCCCTCCTTTTCAGCCTTGCGAAACTTTGACGAGGGTGGGGCGCAATATGCGGTCGTGCATGGCGTAGCCGCGCTGCACTTCTTCAGCCACGGTGTTGGCGGGGTAATCGCCGCTTTCCGCGTAGCCTATGGCCTCATGGAAGTTGGGATCGAACTCCTGGCCCAGCGCGTCTATGGGCGTGACACCGGCTTTTTGCAGCGCGGTCATCAATTGCTTGAGTGTGCCGTTCACGCCGCCGACAAGCGCGTCGTAGCTGTGGGCCTGCTCGGCGGCTCTGAGCGCGCGCTCGAAATTGTCCAGGACGGGAAGCAGGTTCTTGATGAAGTCACTGGTGACGTACTTGAGATTGCCCTGATACTGCTCGTCCTTGCGCTTGCTGATGTTCTGAAATTCGGCCTGTGCATACGCCAGACGGCGCTCGGCTTCCTCGACGCGCTGACGCAGTTCGTCGTTTTCGGCCTGAAGCGTTGCGGGCGCGGCGAAGCCATTGCCGGTTTCATGCCCCGCTTCCGGCGTTCCTGTTGTCGCATTGCCGTCCGCGCTCTCGTCCTGATCTACGGTATCGTTTTCGTTATCCATGTCCGACGCGCTCTCGGTATAGGATTGGCCGTCGGCGGAAATCTCAATCTTCCTTCGCATAGCGTACAAAACTCCTTCGACAGAAGGAGAAAGTAAAAATTAAAAAGTAAAAAGTAAACGCCCGCGAGCTTTTCCTTTTTCCTTTTTCCTTTCTCCTCCAGAATTAAGCGATACAAATGTTGGTCAGCACGGTGGACAAATTTTGCGCCATCAGGCTTACGGCGGCGACTGTGCGCTCATACTGCATCCGCGTTGGGCCGACGACGCCCAGATAGCCCGCTGTACGCGTTCCGATATGGTACGGTGTGGTCACGACGCTGCACTCCTGCATGGGGATGTATGCGTTTTCCGCCCCGATGATGATGGTAGCGCACCCGCGCAGCGAGCGGCTGAGTACCTGATAGATCTGCCCGCGCTCTTCCAGCGCATTGAGCAGGTTTTCCAGCCGCTGCACGTCCTGAAACTCCGGCTGTCGTAAAAAGTGACTGGTTCCTTCCATGAATACGCGCCGCTGCAATAAGGATTGCGCGGTCTGGGCCAGAACCTTGATCGTTTTGGCGAGGGGAACGGCATACGCGGCGAGTTCGCCGGGCGTGTCCTGCGCCGTCAGCCGCCCGACCTCTTCCAGTTCGCGATTTTCCACCAGGCTGTTGAGATAGTTGGTCAGTCGCAGCAGGACGGTGTCGTCCGGCGCGTTCTCCACCTCGACAAGCCGATGCTCGACATGTCCCGTGGACAGCAGGGCGACCAGAAGCAGATGGCGCGGACTGGCCTGCGTGAGATAGACGCGCCGCAGCAGGGTCGTGGCCGTAGACGGGTCGGTCGCAAGCGAGGGGTACGAAGTCAGGCGCGACAAAATGCGGCACGTCTGCATGAGAATGTCGGCGATCTCATGGTTGTTCTGCGTGGATTGCAGATCCGCGCCGCGTACTTCCTCATCGGACAGCAGGCCGCGCGTGTCCATCAGCTCGTCTACATAATAGCGGTAGCCCCGATCCGTGGGGATGCGGCCCGCCGACGTATGAGGCTGCAAAAGGTAGCCCATTTCGGCAAGATCGGCCATTTCATTACGAACCGTAGCGGACTTGACGCCCAAGCTGTAAACTTCGATCAGGCGTTCGGAACCAACGGGCTTGGTGGTCAGCACGTAATCGTTGACGATGGCCTGCAATATGCGTACTTTGCGTAAATCCAGCGATCCCATGTGCCAAACGCCTCCTGATGAAAATAGAACGCGAACAAGCCGAAACCGGGCATCGTGCAGCCGCCCGACCAGGTGTGGAAGGCAAGCGGCACAAAAGCGGTACAAAAAAAGGTAAATGACAAATCACAGGCAGCAAAGGCGCAGAGTGGCGGCACAGACACTCGTACCAATGGCTATTATAGAATGCGCGGCGATTTTTGTCAAGCGAGCAACAATGTGTGAAGCCTTGTGAACCTTTTGCGCGGCTATGAACCTATACGCTGTATGGGGCAGGCGAAACCCAAACACGGCGCAGGGAAACATGAAGCAGGCCTTGACCGGAGGGGCATGGAACGCAGCGACATAGAACTGATGCTGTGCGCGCAGGACGGCGACATACACGCGTTCGCCCTGCTGACGCAGCGGTATCGCGCGCCCCTGCGCCGGTTCTTTGCTTCCCTCCTCCTGGATGCGGGCGGCGCGGACGACTGCGTACAGGAAACATTTCTGAGGTTATGGCTGCTCCGGCGAGAGTACGCGCCTGCCGGAAGGTTCTCTACGTACCTGTTCCAACTGGGCAAAAACCACCTGCTTAATCAGCAGCGCAAGCTGCGTTCGCAGGCCGCGCATCGGGCAGATGAAGACGCCGTCGAGATCACAGCCTCGGAGGACGAGCAGCCGGAACAGTGCGTGATACGCCGGGAACGGCAGGCGCGTGTGCGGCAGGCCGTGGCGATTCTGCCGCCGCATCTGCGCGTCGTCGTAGAACTATGCCATGCCCGTCGGCACACGTATCAGGAGATCGCGCAGCAACTGCAAATCCCGGTCGGCACGGTCAAATCGCGCATGTTCGAGGCCCATAAACGCCTGCGGCAGACCTTGCAGGAAGATAATAACCTATAACGAAAACGAGGACACAGCATGACGCCACAGGAAACATTGCAGGAAAGCAGAGCGCAGTTTGAAACCCTGCTGCACGAGTACATGGATCGGCTGCTGCATACCACAATAGACGAAATGGAAAGACAGACGGCAAGCCCCCAGGCGCGGCAGGCGTGGATGCAGCCCCTGCTCGCGCTAAGGGACGCCAGGGACGCGTATCGGCAGGCGCTGGGGGACGCCGCGCCTTATGTAACGCAGGAGGTGAGCGAGGACTACATCAGGGCGGCGCGCGAACTGCCCGCGCAGATGACGTTTTTGCTGTCCACGCTGTCTGCGTACCGGCAGCGCAAAACCGACGTATAACCGGGCGAAGTCCGCAAAGGATCAAAAATATGGACTACCAGGAACGGGCGATTGCCTATCTGCGCGGCGAAATGAACGCCAGGGAACGCGCGCTATTTGAGGACGAACTAACGCGTTCCGAAGCCCTGCGCGCCGAACTGCAAATGGCCCGCGCTCTGCTGGACATGCTCGACGAGTCCAGCGAACACGCCATAATCGCCACGGTCAACGCCCATGTTCAGCAGGCCATCAATGAGCGGGCCAGCGATATTCATATCGTGCCGGGCGGCCGAGAGGGGGCGACGCAGATTTTATACCGCGTGGACGGCCTGCTGCGCGAAGCCGCGCGACTGCCCGCCGAACAGCATCACGCCCTGGTGGACAGGTGGAAAGTGATGACGACGGGCATGAGCCTGCGCGAGCGGCATAGCGCGCAGGAGGCGCGCATGGTCTTTCACGCCGAACAGGGCAAATTCGATCTGCACGTCAGCATTCTGCCGACCGTGACGGGGGAGCGCGTTACGATTCGCATTCGGGACAGGGCGCGGGAACTGCCCGCGCTGGACGCGCTGGGCATGGACGCGCGCACCTTAGCGACCGTCAAGCGGCTTGTGGAGCGCCCGCGCGGCTGTGTTGTGCTGGCCGCGACCACGGGCAGCGGCAGGAATATGTTCGCCTACGCCGTGCTGCGCTATCTGCAAACCTTCGGCGCGGGACTTACCAATATCATGACCGTGGAAGACCCGGTGGAATATCGGCTGGAAGGCGTTTCGCAGACCGCCGTGAACCGACGCGCCGGCCTGACGTATCCGAACGCGCTGCGAAGCGTACTGCGTTCCGACCCCGATGTCGTCTATGTGGGGGAAACGCCCGACGCCGAAACCGCGCAGGCGTGCTTTGAACTGGCGGCTTCCGGGCATCTTGCCCTGTCCTCGCTGCGTATGGGCAGCGCGATCCAGACCGTGCAGCAGCTGCGCGACATGGGCATGGAAAACCATGTGCTGGCCTCCAATCTGGCCGGGGGCGTGGGCCTGCGCCCTCCGATTCGCCGCGTGTGTCCGGCCTGCGCCGCGCCCTATGAACCCGCGCGCGCCAGTCTGGCCCGCGCCGGTCTGTCCGTGGTCGAGGACGGCCCGTTCCGGCGCGGAACCGGCTGCGCCGAGTGCGGCAACAAGGGGCATAAAGGCGGGGTGAGCCTGTTTGAAGCATGGGAAGCGACCCCGGCCCTGCGCGCCCTGATCGCCGACGGCGCCGACATGGACACGCTCTGGAACGAGAGTTTCGGACGAACCGGCGGGTCGCTGTGGGACGATGCCCGCGCCAAAATTCGCCAGGGCGTCCTGACCGTGGAAGACGCGGCCTCGGTCTTGTCCGACTATCCGCACCCACGACGTGACAGCCGCGCCACCCATACCATGCCCGACATAATTGACCTGTCGGAGCTATAAAACTGCGAAACACGCCAAACAAACGAAAAAGAACAAAATACAAAGAGAACAAAGCCAATCCAAAGACAGGATTAACAAGATTTTCAGGATGAACAGGATTTCTTTTGAGCAGCCTGAACAGATTTGGGCATCAAGAGTATCTATCCCCTTTGTACCCTTTTCGTTTGGTTGGCGTGTTTCGCGGTGACTAAGCCTATTTTGTACAAGGAGAGTGAAGTATGTGGCAGCGATTTACCGAGCGGGCGCGACGGATTGTGTTCTTTGCGCAGGAAGAGGCGGCGCAGTTGGGCGAGAACTATGTCTCTACGGAACACCTGTTGCTGGGAATAATACGCGAACAGGATAACTTTGCCGTGAGGATACTGACCCGTCTTGGCATTCGCATGGCGGACGTGCGGGAGGCTGTTCTCAGCCATCTTACTGTTGGGGCGAGCATTTCAGGACAGGATATGCAGCTTACGCCGCGCGCCAAGAAGGTAATCGACATTACCTATCTCGAAGCGAAAGCCCTGGATTGCAATTACATCGGAACCGAGCATCTGCTGCTGGGCCTGCTGGTGGAAGAAGAGGGGCTGGCAGGGCGCGTACTGCGAGATATGGGCGTTCAACTGGAAGCCGTCCGCGCTGTGGTAAATGAACTGTCGGCAGCGCACGACGAGGGCCGTCCCAAAGACCAGTCCCCCCTGCCTGACATCAAGCAGACGCTGGAACGGCTGAAGGAAACGTTTGCAGGCAGGGCAGAGGAGGCGCATAACACGCCCGCCGCGTCCGGCGAGCAGGCAGGCGGCAAACCGGCTGTGAAACGGGGTGACATCGGCGTGTTGAGGGCCACGCCGGAACGCCCGCAAATCGAATTTGTCGTGGCCGAAGCCGACCTTGCGGAGTTTGCGGACGTGATGAATATACGAGACGAGTACGCGTATCGCGACATGGTCGGGGCGGGCAAGATCGTCCTGCTGGACGCGGGAACATCCGCCAAATACCTGCGCGCGGGCGAACATGGCTGCTGGTACGTGCGGCTTCTGGACGGGGCGCGAGCCGGAGAAACAGGCTACGTGCGGCGAGACACCTTGCAGGACGCCCGCCCGGACGACCGCCCGTTTCCGCCGCCGGTTTAGAGTGGGAGAAGCGGGTACAGGGAACGTACCCGTCTTGGAGGCTTCGCCAAACGTCCTTCGGACGTGGATACAATCCCGGTTTAAGCATCGCGTCCGTGAGGACGCTTGGCGGCGCAGCCGCCTCCGAGCCGGGTACGTTCCCTGTACCTGGCCCTCACCATCTCAATCTACACTGCTTCCATCGCGATCTTTTCGCTCAGGCGGGCGCGGCGGGTGAAGGTGGACAGTAGCTGAACCTCTTCCTGGGTAAAAGCGCGGCGTTCCTGCGTGTAGATCTCCACGACCCCGACTGTCTGCCGCCCGGATTTGAGGGGAACGGCCAGGTACGAGGCCAGACGGTCGCGGTTGAGCCAGGCGTGATAGCGGCTGCGCGGATCGTCTTCGAGGGCGGGGATTACGAGGGACTGGCCCCGCTTGGCGACCCACCCGCCCAGGCCCATGCCGGTCGGGATACTGGCGTCCGGCGGAACCGATTGGCGGAAGTGGCTTGTCACCTGCAGGCGCAGGCCGTCCGGCGTCAGGCGATAGATGGCGCAGCGGTCGGCGCGCATGATCTCGACGGCAAGATCGGCCAGAAGCTGCGGCAGGTCCTGCTCGTCCAGTGCGCTGCCGATGGCGTGGGCCACGCGCCGAAAATAACGGCGCATCTCGTGCGACTTGGAACGCGCATCCTGATACAGCATGGCGTTGACGACCGCGAACGCGGCCTGGTTCGCGATGGTATACAGCAGTTCCATTTCGGCGACCGTAAACAATCGCCGCTTGCCGCTCATGGCGTGGATCACGCCGATCACGTCCTCGCCGACGTGCATCGGCACGCACAGGGTCGAGGCCACGTCCGCCTGGTCAATCGGCGCGCTGCGGTTGCGGGCATCGGCGGCCACGTCGGACACGGCCTGTGGCGTCTGCCACTCGTACACCCAGCCCGCGATGCCCTCGCCGATGCGGGGGCGGATCGCGCCGAACGCGGCCTCGTCTACGTGCCGCGAAAGGCGCGTGACAAGCCGTTCCTCGGTTTTGTCATACAATAACAGCGCGAACTTATCCACCTTGAGCAGGTTCAGGACGCTGTCGGCAACAAAGTTAAGGACGCGATCCAGGTGCAGGGTGGCGTTGACGTGCTGCGAAAGGTCGTACAGGGCGGCGGCTTCCTCGGCCTGCCGCTGCGCGTCCTCGTACAGCCACGCGTTTTCAATCGCGATGCCCGCCTGCATTCCCACGGCAGACAGCAGTTTCAGGTCGTCGCGATGATAGGCGCGGCGCTGCAGGCTTGTCACCATAATAAGGCCATGCGTTTCGTCGCGGCTGCGGATGGGGGCGATCATGGCCGACAGGCTGCGGGCGCGTTCGGACAGGTCTTCAAAATCGGGTTCTACATCGGTGTCTGAGATCAGGCGCGGCGTACCCGTAGCCAGCACATTCGCGTGTGGCCCGGCCTCGACGCTTAACTGTACGTCCCGTTCTTCATCGGTCAGGCCGTTCTCCGCCACGATAAACAGATGGGTGCGCTCGTCGTTCAGCAAAAACAGCATGGCGGCATGGTGTTCCAGATGGGTGCAGATGGCGGCGAGAACGCTGTCCAGCACCTCCTGCACGTTCAGGCTGCCGGCCACGGTGCGGGCCGCGTCGTACAGCACGGCCAGTTCGCGCGACTGTTCGCGCGCCAGCCGGGACGTGTATTCCACGCTGCGCGACAGGGCGGCAAAGTCGGCGAGCAGGGTCAGAACATCCAGGTCGTCCTGATCAAAACCGGAGGCCGGAGAGGAAGAAACAGCGGGCGATGCGGCGGACGGATCGCTGTTCTTGTTGAGCGCGGAAAGTGTGCCGACGATGCGCCCCTCGTGGATAAGCGGAACTACGGCCCCGCTGCGCGTGCCGGCCTGCGCGTCGGCGGGCGAGGCGTCTACAAGCAGGGGCGTGAGCGGGGCGGGAGGGGCATCCCCGCTGCGGCGTTCGGGACGCCGTACAAGCGATGCGGGGAGGCTTTCGTTCACCAGGGTAAACAAATCCCCCGCTTCCGAGGACAGGCGCGTGTCGAGAAGTACAGGGCGTCCCGTCGCCACGGCCTGCTCGGAGAGCGAGTCGCTCAGGCGGATACGCAGGCCCACGATCTGCTCGGCGTTCTCGCCGGCCACGGCCACAAAGTCCAGCATCTCGCGGCCCTCGGCCAGCAGGCACAGGGCCGCGCTGGACGCGTCCGTCAGGCGGCGGGCTTCCTCCACGACGATCTGCTGCACATCTCCGACAGGCAGGGGCGCGGCGAGCGCTTCAGTCAATCGGCGCATGGCGGCGCGCTGCTGTGCCGCTTTATTCATAAACGCTCCCCTTTTTGTTTTAAACTGTCGGGCGGGGCAGGGCGCGGTCGTGGCGCGCGAGGGCCGCGTCGCGCTGGCGCCCGCCGCGCTGATACAGGGCGATCAGAGCGTCGTACAGGCGATCCGGCTGCCGTCCGCGTTCGCCGCCGCACAGGGACAGGGCGTTGAGGTATTCCCGTTCCGCGCCGCGCGCGTCGTTCTGGGCAAGAAGAACATCCCCCAACGCCTCGCGAACGTCGGGGTCGTAGGGGTCGTCATGCACCAGGACGCGCCATAGCGGCTGCGCTTTCAGGGAGGCGGGCGCGGCATCGGCGTACTGCGCCAGGGCGTCGGCGGCGACCTCATAAATGTCGGCTTCGGGATGGTCGGCCCCCAGATCCCATTCCCAGGTGCGGGTACACATCGGCAGCAGGCATTGCGCGACCGTCCACCAGCTTTCCACGGCCCGCGCATAACTGCGCCGCTCGCGGTATACGTCGGCCATGAGATACGCGGGATCGCCGAACCACGGCGCGGCCTCGCTTGCGCGGCAGAAGAAATCCAGGGCGCGTTCCTCGTCGCCGCGCGCCCGTCGCGCACAGCCCAGATGAGACAGGCTTACGGCGTCCTGCGAGTCCAGCACAACAAGCCGCTCGTGCAGTTCGGCGTTGTTGCGGGGCATCGCGCCGAACAGCAGTTCTACGGGCAGATCGAAAAGCCTGGCCCATTCGCGCTGCTCGCCCTGTTCCTGCCAGTCGCCCGCTTGCTCCGTCGTCTGCTCGTCGGTCTCGTAGCGTCCCATGAGAACGCAGTAGCGCAGAAAAGCGTTGAAATCCGACGCGATAGGGCGCAGATACATCTCGTCTTCGTCCCAATACAGGACAGGCCAGCGTCCGAGCATGGTTTCGGGCGTGACGTAAAAGCCATATGTGCCGCCGTCCCCGACCGCGCGCCCGAACGGGAGGTACTGCGGCAGCAGGCCGAAGTCGCGCCCCGCGCCTTTAGCGATAGCGTCGAGGGCAAAGAACTCGCACGGCGCAAGAAAGGGATGGGCGTCGTGCGTGTATAATTTGCGAAACGCGCCGGGCGGGCGGGCCTGCCAGAACGCTTCCACGGCGCGCAGGCCCCCGGCAGCCTGATCCTGATTACGATTTTCACTCTGACTCATCGTGTAAATTCATCCGAAACATCGAACACAAAGTAAAGGGTGAAAAAGGGGGTTAATTTGTTTTCGCACCGTCGGCGGGCGCGATGCGAATGATTTTGTCGGGATCGTGCGTAGGCTTGTCCAATGGTTCGCCGGTATGAACGTCGGCGGCGTCGGGCAGGGCGGGCTTGCCCGCTTCGATCCAGGCAGAGTACCACAGCGAGGACAAGTCCTGCCCGCCCTCTTCCAGTCGGCGCACCGCAATGGAACGGGCCTTGCTGCCGAAAGCGGTGTAGTAAGCGTCGCCGTACTCTGAATCTGTCGCCGCTGCGGCCTTGTCCGCGTCCAATACAGGATGCGTTAATTCCAGACTTGTATGCGCCCAGTCGAACGCGGTCTTGACGGGGTTGGCGATGCGCTCGGCGTGGCGGACCTTCAAGTCCTCGAACTTGATCTGCTTTTCGACCATCACGCTTTCAAAGCGGGCGTGAACGCCTTTTTGCCCGGTCAGTTGCCCGTCGTAATTGGCGGCGGCATGGAAGGGAACATGAACATCACCGGCATAGTGACCGAGAAACGTGGAGATTTCCACGATGTCATGGGCGTTTTTGGCTTTGAACGCGCGGACGAGCTTACCGTAATACTGCCCGATACGCCACGGCACGACGCCGTTCTTGTCCACCTCGGCCTTGCCGTACAGACCGCAGGCCAGCCAGTAATCCTGCGGAAAATGATTGGCGACGTCCTCGCCGAACGTGTCCATGTCAATAAAGTGATTGGGCGCTTCGCTGCGGTCAGTGCCGCGCCACTGGTCGGGATCGGAGGAGTGCTGTATGATCCACGCGCTGTTCGCCTGATACAGCGGCTGCATCTCGGCGGGTAGGTCCAGAATGGCGAGATGATTGATGTAGCGATGCCCCGTCGCGCCCCACGCCCCGGCTATGCGGGGAAGCAGCGTTAGGGCGAGCAGGGACAGGCAGGCGGCAGGGCCGTATAAAGATCGTTTCAAAACGGGTTTCCTTACTTTTGGGCGCTTAGAAGGTGTCGTGTCAAACAGGGCGAACCATAACAAATCATACCTCATTGCTGTCTGTTTCGACTATTGCCGCAACCGTGAAATTACAGGAGGCAGGGCATTCGAGGCGCGAAGCGGAGGCATGCCGCATTTTGGAAACATAATCGTAAGGTGATGCGTCTGAACTGCGCTGCATCAGGAGTACAGCCGCAGTATGTTCCTGACACATATGCCTAACATAGAGGGCTGCACAAGTTAATCAAGACAGTCCGCCCGACAGGATTTGATGGAGAAAAGCCGCGATGCCGATATACGAACATTTCCAGCAGGCCAAGAAAGCCGAATCGCTGCCCGAAAGCGAAAAAGTGGGCGCATGTATCACCTGCAAGTGGTGGAACGCGGATGCGCCGCGCCCCCGCGCCAACGTAAACCAAATCGCCGTCTGCATTTACCCGCAGCTTAAAGAATACGCCCTGCTTGTCAGCGGGTCGAGCGGCTGTAACAAGTGGCAGGAACACCCGGACGCCGGCGCGGAGGCCAAGCAGTACGCGGAACAGGGGCAGTAAACTCTGGCGCTGCATAGATCGAATGCAGGCAGGAAAACAGCCGGAACAGACGCTTTGTAAGTAACTGTTCCGGCTGGTTTTGGTATCGTATTATAAACTGCTACCCGCACAAGCCTTCAAATCTCGGCGCTCTCCCACCATAAACCAGGATATAGGCCTTGGACCGATTTCCAAAATCTACTGTAAGCGTCATAGTGCGCCCCGTCACCTGCCCGCTCACCTGCACCGGGGCGCATTGAAGAGGCCGCCGCCATACTGTGACCCCTGCGCCGCAAAATGCCCCGTTCCTGCACAAACCGCGCGGCTTATTTTTAGCTCCGTCCTGCCGTTCAGTGGCTTCTTGGCTCTGGACATGATTGTGACAACGCTGACGCAAAGGTAAGAGCAGACCGGAATATGTTTAATACGTCGAAACTAATTTGTCTCGCAAGCGTCAGTTATGAGAACAATCGGCATGAAGTCAAGGCGAATATCAAGCAGGCCCGGATGCTTGCGGGGCAGCCATGCCGCCGCCGTTTTGCGGCGGCACGAAATCATAGCGCAAACGCTCGCGCTGCCTGTGCAGATTGTGCGTCGCCTGCCGGAGTCGCATTCGATTTGTGTGCGCTGTTTTTCAGCTTTGACGCTGCCGCCGCGAGGTAAAGTATGTGGATCGTACACTTGGCTTTGAACCGTCCGCGCATGATCGCGGTCTTAGCCATTTTGATATTCATTTTGGGCGGGCTGAACGTCGTCCGTATGCCTAAAGACATCTTCCCCAAGATCAACTACCCCGTGGTCGCGGTCATCTGGTCGTATGGCGGGCTTGCGCCCGAAGAGGTGGACAAGCGCGTGCTGCTGCTCAGCGAGCAGGCCATCTCCACGACCGTCAGCAACATCGAACACATCGAAACGCAGTCGCTGCCCGGAACCGGCATCATCAAGGTCTACTTGCAGCCCGGCTCCAAAGTGGGGCAGGCCATCACGCAGATCGCCTCGACTTCGCAGTCCGTGATTCAGCACATGCCGCAGGGCATCACGCCGCCCAATATCCTCGATTACGACGCGTCCGACGTTCCCATCGTGCAGCTTGCCCTGAGCAGCGACACCCTGCCCATCACGCAGGTCAATGATCTGACGGGAACCGTGGTCTTTCCGCAGCTTATTACGGTGCGCGGCGCGGCGCTTTCTCCCCCGAATGGCGGCACGCAGCGGCTTATCAACGTGGACATTGACCCGCAGGCGATGACGGCCAAAGGCGTGACCGCGCAGGAACTGGCCTCGGCTGTCGGCAGGCAAAATCTCATCCTTCCCGCCGGAGACGCCAAGATCGGCAAGCGCGACTATTTTGTCCGCATCAACAACAGTCCCGAATCGGTGCGCGAGTTCAACAATCTGCCGATTAAAAAAGTAAACGGGGCTGTAATCTTCGTGCGTGATGTGGCCCATGTCCGCAACGGCAACGGCATTCAGGTCAGCTTGGTGCGCGTCAACAGCAAGCCCGCCGTCCTCCTCACGATCCTCAAGAACGGCGGCGCGTCCACGCTGGATGTCGTGAATGGCGTCAAGGCCAAGCTGCCGCTGATCCGTTCCCTGCTGCCCGACGGCGTAAAGCTGGACTTGCTGCTGGATCAATCGGTATTCGTGGGCGACGTAATATCCGGCGTGGTCAAAGAAGCCCTGATTGCGGCGTGTCTGACGGGCCTGATGATCCTGCTGTTTTTGGGCAGTTGGCGCAGCACACTTGTGGTGGCTATTTCGATCCCGCTCAGCATCTTCGCAAGCATCGTCGCGCTGGGCGCGCTCGGCCAGACGCTCAACACGCTCACGCTCGGTGGCCTGTCCCTTGCGGTCGGCATGTTGGTAGACGATGCCACGGTCGAAGTGGAGAACACCACGCGCAACTTAGGCGACGGCTTCCCCCTGCGCCGCGCCATCCTCCACAGCGCCCAGCAAGTCGCGCTTCCGGCTCTTACCTCCACGCTGTCCATCTGCATCGTGTTCATTCCCGTGGCGTTCCTCTCCGGTGTCGCCGCTTCCTTGTTCATCCCGCTCGCCCTTGCCGTGGTGTTCGCCATGATCCCCTCGTACCTGCTGTCGCGCACACTCGTCACAACCATGATGCAGAGCCTGCTCGGCAAAGAGCTTGACCTGTACGCGCCCGACAGCGCAAAGGATAGTCCTTCCAAGCGCAACGTGATCTGGAAGGTACACACGTTCTTCGAGCATCGCTTCGAGGCGGGACGCGAGGTGTACCGCCGTTTGCTGGAGTGGACGCTGCACCATCGGGCGCTTACGGTTGCCGCCCTGTGCCTGTTCTTCGGGATGTCGGCGTGTCTGCTGCCGTTTGTCGGGCAGGACTTCTTCCCCAGCGTGGACAGCGGGCAGATGCGCCTGCATGTGCGCGTTCCCCCCGGCACACGACTGGAAGAAACCGGCAGGCGATTTAGCGAAATCGAAGCGACCATACGGCAGACATTGCCGCCCAAAGAAGTGGCATTAGTGTTGGACAACATCGGTCTGGCGAACGGCACATCGTATGTGCGGGGCAGCAGCGGCACGATCAGTTCCGCAGACGGCGAGATAGATGTGAGCCTGACGCCGGGACACCGTTCGACGTGGGGCTACATGGCGCAATTGCGCCGCGCCCTGTCAAAGCATTATCCCGACTGCACGTTCTATTTCCAGCCCGCCGACATCGAAACGCAGGTGCTGGACTTCGGCACATCCGCACCCCTTGACGTGCAGGTACTCGGCCCCTATGAAAACCAGGTGAAAAATTACGCACTCGCGCAAGAGATAGCGCGGCAGGCCGGACAGGTGGCCGGCGTGGTTGACCCGTATATCTATCAGGTGCAGAACACGCCCGAACTCCGGCTGGACGTGGACCGGTCGCGCGCTTTGCAAGTCGGGTTGTATCAGGGCGACGCGGCGGGCAACATTCTTGTGTCTCTGTCATCCAGCGCCCGTGTCGCGCCGACGTATTTCCTGGATACCAAAAACGGCAGCCAGTATTCCGTGTCGGCCCAGACAAAGCAGTACAAAATCGCAAGCGTTGCCGACCTGATGGCGACGCCGGTTTCCATTCCCAGCGCGACGCAGGGCGGACCGGCCATCCCGCAGTTTCTCAGCAACCTCGCCACCGTGCATCGGGATACCACGCCCGCCATTGTGAGCGCATACCAGATATTGCCCGTCTTCGATGTATTTGCGAGCGTGGAGAACCGCGATCTCGGCGGCGCAACGTCGGACATCCAGAAGATAGTACGCGACGTGCAAAAACGCGCGCCCAAAGGAACCAACATCGTCATCAACGGCCAGGCGCTTACGATGCAGAACTCGTTTCGGCAGATGGGGCTTGGCCTTGTGTTCGCCATCGTCCTGATCTACCTGCTCTTGACCGTCAACTTCGAGTCGTGGGTAGACCCGCTCGTGATCCTCATGGCCGCGCCGGGAGCGTTGTCGGGTGTGTTGTGGAGTTTGTTCGTGACGCGCACCACCTTCAACGTGCCGTCGCTTATGGGAACCATCATGAGCATCGGCGTCGCGACCGCCAACAGCATCCTCCTCGTCACCTTCGCCAACGAAATGCGCCAGGTGAACCAGAAGCCGCAGGCCGACGGTGGCAAGCCGCATATCGAGAACAATGGCGGCGACACCCTTACTCATAGCGACAACGATGTACGCGCCAGTACAGAGGCTCACGTCGCCGCCGCGCATGATGAACCGAAACCTGAAGACGAACACGAGGCGGTGACGAATGCCGCGCTTGCGGCGGGGTACACGCGGTTCCGGCCCGTCATTATGACCGCGCTCGCCATGATCCTCGGTATGCTGCCTATGTCGCTCGGACTTGGCGAAGGCGGCGAGCAGAACGCGCCGCTCGGACGGGCGGTGATCGGCGGCCTGCTCGTGGCGACGTTCACGACCCTGTTCTTCGTACCCATCATGTACACCGTCCTGCGCCGCAAATATGTGCCGCCGCTGCCGGACAGTCAATCTGATTAGTACCGTAGTTTTGAAATAGCATCTACGTCCGCGAGGACGTTTGGCGAAGCCTCCAAGACGGGTACGTTCTTTGTATTCGTTCTAGCAAGAGTGTTTTGAAGTATGAAGCGATAGGGGATCGGGGTAGACCATGTGGATTGTACGTCTCGCGCTGAACCGACCGCGCATGATCGCGGTCATGGCGATATTGATATTCCTGCTCGGCGGACTAAACATCACGCGCATGGCAAAGGACATTTTCCCGCAAATCAACGTCCCCGTCGTGGCCGTGATCTGGACGTATGCGGGACTTGCGCCCGAAGAGGTGGATCGGCGCGTCCTGCGCTTGAGCGAGAGCGCGATTACCACAACGGTCAGCAACATTGAGCATATCGAGTCGCAGGCGCTCAGCGGCACGGGCGTTATCAAGGTGTACTTTCAGCCCGGAACCGACATCAGCGAAAGCATCACGCAGATTGAAAGCACATCGCAGAGCGTACTGAGGGGAATGCCGCAGGGGATTACGCCGCCTGAAATACTGCAATACGACGCAGCCGATGTGCCGGTCGTGCAGCTTGCCGTGAGCAGCGACAGCGAGCCGATCAGCAAACTCAGCGATGTTGCCACGAACATCGTCCTGCCGCAGCTTATCACGGTGCGCGGCACGGCCCTTTCCCCCACAAACGGCGGGGCCGATAAGATCGTCAGCGTAGACCTGGACACGCAGGCCATGACCGCCAAAGGCGTGACCGCGCAGGACGTAACAGCGGCCATCAACAACCAGAACCTCATCCTTCCCGCCGGCGACGCCAAGATGGGGACGCGCGACTATTTTGTGCGCCTGAACAACAGTCCCACGGCGATACAGGCGTTCAATGACCTGCCCATCAAGGTCGTAAACGGCGCGACCGTGTATGTGCGCGACGTGGCCCATGTGCGCGACGGAAGCGCCGTACAGATAAGCATGGTGCGCGTCAACAGCAAGCCCGCCGTTCTGCTCACGATCCTCAAGAACGGCGGCGCGTCCACCCTGGATGTCGTCAATGGCGTCAAAGACAAACTGACTTCAGTGCGGACCCTGCTGCCGGACGACATCAAACTCGATCTGCTGCTCGACCAGTCTATTTTCGTCACGGGGGCCATTACAGGCGTCGTGCGCGAGGCGATCATCGCGGCGTGTCTGACGGGCCTGATGATCCTGCTCTTCCTGGGCAGTTGGCGCAGCACACTTGTGGTGGCTATTTCGATCCCGCTCAGCATCTTCGCAAGCATCGTCGCGCTGGGCGCGCTCGGCCAGACGCTCAACACGCTCACGCTCGGTGGCCTGTCCCTTGCGGTCGGCATGTTGGTAGACGATGCCACGGTCGAAGTGGAGAACACCACGCGCAACTTAGGCGACGGCTTCCCCCTGCGCCGCGCCATCCTCCACAGCGCCCAGCAAGTCGCGCTTCCGGCTCTTACCTCCACGCTGTCCATCTGCATCGTGTTCATTCCCGTGGCGTTCCTCTCCGGTGTCGCCGCTTCCTTGTTCATCCCGCTCGCCCTTGCCGTCGTCTTCGCCATGATCCCCTCGTACCTGCTGTCGCGCACACTCGTCACAACCATGATGCAGAGCCTGCTCGGCAAAGAACTCGACCTGTACGCGCCCGACAGTCCTGCCGACAGCCCTTCCAGGCGCAACGTGATCTGGAAGGTACACACGTTCTTCGAGCATCGCTTCGAGGCGGGACGCGAGGTGTACCGCCGTTTGCTGGAGTGGACGCTGCACCATCGCGCCCTGACCGTTGCCGCCCTGTGCCTGTTCTTCGGCTTGTCGGCGTGTCTGCTGCCGTTTGTAGGCCAGGACTTCTTCCCCAGCGTGGACAGCGGGCAGATGCGCCTGCATGTGCGCGTTCCCCCCGGCACACGACTGGAAGAAACCGGCAGGCGATTTAGCGAAATCGAAAACACGATCCGCGAAATCGTGCCTAAGTCCGAGATCGCCCTGATGCTCGACAATATCGGACTGGCGAGCGGGACCGCGTATGTGCGCGGCAACAGCGGAACCATCGGCAGCGCGGACGGCGAAATAGATGTCAGTTTCGCGGAGAACCATGCCTCGACGTGGGCCTACACCACGCGTTTAAGGGCCGAACTGCAAAAGCGGTATGCCGATTGCACCTTCTATTTCCAGCCCGCCGACATCGAAACGCAGGTGCTGGACTTCGGCACGTCCGCGCCGCTGGATATTCAGGTGGCGGGCGTGTACGCGAACGCGGGCAAGAACTATGAACTGGCGCAGGAGATACAGCGGCGCGTCAGTCAGGTCGCGGGCGTGGTTGACCCGTACATCTATCAGGTGCAGAATTCGCCGGAACTGCGCGTCAACGTGGATCGTCAGCGGGCCATACAGGTCGGGCTGACGCAAAGCGATGTCGCCAACAACATCCTGATCTCGCTGTCGTCCAGCAGCCTGCTTTCGCCGAGCTACTTCCTTGACCCGACGAACGGGTTTCAGTATGTCGTGGCCGCGCAAACGCCGCAATATAAGATGAACAGCGTGGCCGACCTGATGGCGATGCCGATAGGAACGGCCAGCCCCACAGCCATACAAAGCCAGACCAAGCCCGCCCCGCAGCTATTAAGCAATCTGGCGACACTGGGACGCGACAACACGCCCGCGATCCTCAGCCAGTATCAGATTCTGCCCGTTTTCGACGTGTTTGCGAGCGTGGAGAACCGCGATCTCGGCGGCGCAACGTCGGACATCCAGAAGATAGTACGCGACGTGCAAAAACGCGCGCCCAAAGGAACCAACATCGTCATCAACGGCCAGGCGCTTACGATGCAGAACTCGTTTCGGCAGATGGGGCTTGGCCTTGTGTTCGCCATCGTCCTGATCTACCTGCTCTTGACCGTCAACTTCGAGTCGTGGGTAGACCCGCTCGTGATCCTCATGGCCGCGCCGGGAGCGTTGTCGGGTGTGTTGTGGAGTTTGTTCGTGACGCGCACCACCTTCAACGTGCCGTCGCTTATGGGAACCATCATGAGCATCGGCGTCGCGACCGCCAACAGCATCCTCCTCGTCACCTTCGCCAACGAAATGCGCGAGGAACGACGGTCAGGCCAAAATAAGTCGGGCGAGCATGACGCGCACAACGGCCAAGATGTTCATTCAGACACGGAACAATCCACGGGCGCGAATCATCCCACCGATACAGCTCATGCCCGCGCCTACACCGCTGACGCGTTGAGGACAGCGAAGACAGCCGGCGATAGCAAATTAAATAGTGCAAACAACCATGAAAACAACCATAGAGAAGTGATGGATGCCGCGCTTGCGGCAGGGTACACGCGGTTCCGGCCCGTGATCATGACCGCGCTCGCCATGATCCTGGGGATGCTGCCCATGTCGCTCGGACTTGGCGAAGGCGGCGAGCAGAACGCGCCGCTCGGACGGGCGGTGATCGGCGGCCTGCTCGTGGCGACGTTCACGACCCTGTTCTTCGTACCCATCATGTACACCGTCCTGCGCCGCAAATACGTGCCGCCGATCAATGAGGACAGCGACGCCGAGGACATGGCCGCTCTGAAACATACGCAGCCCATAACGCCCAACGATGTGCCGCCCGTCGCTCACGAATAAAGCAAGAGCGCGTACTATAAAGACAAGATGAAACATACAAGTACCGTAGGAGAAAGTGATGAGTGACGAGTCGCAGATGCCGACGCTGAATGCGCCGACAAAAAGGCACAACCGGGAAATGCTTGGCCTCGCCGTCGTGGCGGGCATCATCGTGATTGGCCTGCTTGTGGTCGGTATTCTGCCCCGCTTGAAGCGCAATACAGCCCTCGCGCAGGGGGTGAAAGAGGCAAAGAGCAGCGTTCCCGAAGTGGTGGTCGCCATGCCCCGCATGGTTCCCGATGCGGGTGTCAACCTGCCGGGCAACATCGAGGCTATCAAGCAGACCACCATCAATGCGCGTTCCACGGGCTATTTGCGCCGTCTGTATGTGGACATTGGCTCGCATGTCAAGGCGGGGCAGCTTCTGGCGGAAATCCAGGCTCCCGACATGGATCAGCAGCTAAATCAGGCGAGCGCGCAGACGGCGCAGTCGCGGGCCGTGGTGACGCAGTCGCAGGCGGATGTCAGTCGTCAGCAGGCGAGCGTGGCGCAAACGCAGGCCGAGGTCGCGCGGCAGCGCGCCGCCATCCAGCAGGCGCAGGCGCAGCAGGCGAGCGCGGCAGCCGTTGCCGCGCAGTCTCAGGCAGCGGAGCAGGGGTCGGAAGCGCAATTAACGCACGCGCAACAAGCGCTGGACGTACAGCAGGCCAACCTCAAGCAGCAGCAGGCGCAGGCCACTCTCGCCGAGGCCACGTATACGCGCTATCAGGGACTTGTCAGCCAGGGCTTTGATACGCAGCAGGATCTGGATCAGGCGCTTGCCACGCTCAGGACTACGCAGGCGACGGTAGCCTCGGCCCAGGCGCAGATACAATCGGCGCAGGCGGATGTGGTTTCGGCGCAAAAGGCCGTACAGGCGGCGAAGAGCGCGGTATCTGCCGCGCAGTCCAACATCACGGCGGCGCAAAAGAACGTGCAGGCGAATCAGGCCTCGCTGGCCTCCACGCAGGCGACCGTGAAATACTCGCAGGAGGGCGTGGCCGTCAGCCGCGCCACAGTCGTCGCCAATCAGCAGGCCGTGGCCGCAAGCCTCGCCAACCAGAAGCGTTACGCCGTGATGCAGGCGTTTCAGCGTATCACGGCCCCTTTCGACGGCGTGATCACGGCGCGCAGTGTGGACACCGGCGCGCTGATCGTTGCCGACAACACCGGGGCGAATGCGGCAGCAGGCGCGAGCAGCGCGGTCACAAGCAACAGCATGACCGGATCAGGCGGCGCGGGCCTGCTCGCCCTCGCCCGCACGGACACGGTACGCATTCAAATCAGTGTGCCACAGGCGTTCGTCCCGGCCCTGAGCGGCGGCAGCAATGCCCGCGTTACGGTGCGCGAACTGCCCGGCAAGGTATTTACGGGCGTCGTGTCGCTGCGCGCGGGCGCGATGGACACGGCCTCGCGCACCCAGGACGTTGAGGTGCATCTGGCGAACCCCGGCGGCGCGCTTGTTCCCGGCATGTACGCGCAGGTCAACATCCGGCCAATCCACCCCGCATTGTCGCTGCGCGTTCCCGGCACGGCTCTGATCGTGGACGCGAACGGGACACGCGTAGGCGTGGTGCGCCGCGACATGACGGTTCACATGCAGCCGGTCGTAGTCGGGCGTGACTTCGGCACGGATGTCGAGATTTTGGACGGGCTGAACGGTCATGAAAAACTCGTCAACAACCCCTCCGACCTGCTTCAGGACGGTGACAAGGTTCAGCTTGCCCCACCTGCCAAAGCAAAGCCGGGAGGACGCGGCGGGCCAGGGGGGGCGGGCAGTCCCCCCGCCGGACGCGGCGACGGCAGCGATGATGAGAGCGATGGCGGCGCTCCCGCAGGCGCTTCGGGCGGCGCGGGCATGGGACATGGCAGCAGAGGAGCGCGCGGCGGCAGGGCTGGAGGCGCGAAAGGCATGGAAGGCGGACAGGGCCGGGGAGGCCAAAACAAGGGCGGCGGCGAGTAAGTTTTGTGCCTTGATCAGGCCGCTTTCTTGCGCAGATGGGGGGAACTAAGGGCGGGAGATTTTACCCTCATCCCCGGCCCTTCTCCCTGATTCGCTCGTTCCTCGCTAGGGAGAAGGGAGCGAGGGCGCAAGTGGGTTCGCCGTGCTACGCAGATTTTTGTCCAACGCACAGCGTGAACAAACTGGCCTTCTCCCTCCGGGAGAAGGTGGCCGGAGGCCGGATGAGGGCCGAAGCTAACATCCTGTAAGGCGTGTTCAAGACAGAATCCGGGCCGTCGCCTCACTTTGCATTTGCGTATCAGGTCGCTATGAAGGACAATATACTACGGCTTCAAAATAGCGCGAGTGACATTGGCGGCTGGCAGAACTTTGCTTCCTGCGATGCGTCTATGATGATAACAGCTTTACCCTATTCTAATCTTTGAACATGACTTTAGAGTGTCAAATGGCCCCGGAAGGCCATTTGAGACCTCTTAACTTTGCGGTATCGGTAAGGAGAGAACGCCCATGTCTCGTCGGCATTATGTTCCGTCCCACAAGTTTTTGTCGCTTGCCGGCCTGGCGTTGTATGCAGGCGGCGGCCTGGCCGCTCGGCCTGCTCGCGCTATGCCCCAGACTCCGAAAGACAAGACCGTACAGGCGAAGTCTACGCTGAAAACCGGCAAGTCGGCGATCCTGGACAGCGTACTGCAGGACGCCATCAAAAACGCCCCGCCCGCCACGCAGTATCCGAACAGCAGCTATGCGCGTCTGCTCGACCTGGGCAATGTCACGGTCAAGCCGGACGGCACGACGGTTTCCGAGTATCGCGTCACCTATAAGCTGTATAAGAACAACGCCATCTCGCAGCGGCTTGCCGAGGTTACGCTGCCCTATAATTCCAGCTATCAGGAACTGCGCGTACTCAACGCCAAAACCATCAAGAAAGACGGCACAGTGCTTTCGGTCAGCGCGACCGATATGCGTGACGGCGGCATCGCGGGCGACTATCTAATGTACGACGACGCGCACGGCGTAAGTTTTTCCATGCCCGGCATTGAAGACGAGTGCGTTATTGATTACACGTTTCAAATGACCACGCATCCGCTGTTCCTGCCCGGCCAGTTCACGACGTACTGGGGCTTTAGCGGCTTTGAACCCGTGGGCATCAGCAGGCTGACCCTGAAACTGCCCGCCGACAAGCCCCTCAAGTTCAAGATGTACAACGACAAGTTTGAGCCTGTGATTACGGCGTCCGCAGACGGGCGCACCAAAACGTATGTCTGGGAAAAGAAGAACATGGCCCCGCTGGAGTACGAGCCGGGTATGCCCAAAGCGGATGATGTCAAGGTGTGGATGGAGGCTAGTTCGCTGAGCGGCTGGCAGGATGTGGCAACGTGGTTCTGGGGCTTGCAGCAACCGCAGGCGAGGCCGTCCGACACCATCCGCGCTACGGTCAAGTCGCTCGTTACCGATAAGATGACCGATGAGGACAAGACGCGCGCCATTTACGACTGGGTCGCCAACAAAACGCGCTACGTGGGTTTGGAGTTCGGCATCTCGGCCTACAAGCCCCACGCGGCAAGCGAAGTGCATGACAAGCAGTACGGCGACTGCAAGGACAAGGCCAATCTGCTGATTACCATGCTGGATCTGGCGGGCATCAAGGCGCATCCTGTGCTATTACATGCGGGCGAGAGGCGCATGGTCGGTGACGGCCTGCCCACCCTGAACGCCTTCAATCACTGCATCGCGGTCGCGGACGTGAACCACAAGGAAGTCTGGCTGGATGCCACAGCGGAAACGTGCGCGTATGGCGACATTCCCGATGGCGACCGGGGCGTACAGGCGTTTGTAGTGCGCGGCGGCAAAGGACAGTTCGAGACTATCCCGCGCTACAACCCCGACGATAACAGCCTGGAACTGAAAACCAAAATCAGTATGCTGGCCGACGGCAGCGCCCAAACGCAGTCGCAGGCCACGATGCGGGGCGAGTACGGGCAGAGCATCCGCTACTCGGTGCGGCTGGTCACGCCCGACAAGCGCAAGGACGTGATGCAGGGCATCGCGAACAAGCTGGGTCTGGCGGGCAGCGTCAAGGACTTCGCGCTCCCCGACGGGCAGGATAAGAACGGCCCCTTTGTCATGGACATGTCGCTCGCCTCGGCGCATTACGGCAAGGCGACCGGCAAGACCCTGCTTATCCTGCCGCTTGTCAGCAGCATCAGCAGCGTGCGCGAGAACCCCTACAAGTCGGAAAAGCGCGTCTGGCCCATCGAGGAAGAGGACTCGTCTGCGGTTCACAGCGAAACCACGCTGACCCTGCCTGACGGCTACGACATTGACGACCTGCCCGGCAACGTGGATTTGACCTCGCCTATCGGCGAGTATCATCGCAAGATCGTCAGGAGTGCGGACGGCAAGACGCTGACTATCACGGATGCGCTTACGGGCCGGCCCGGCAAGGTCGAACCGGCAGACTACGCCAAAATACGCAGTTTCTACGACGACATTGTAAAAGCCGCCGACGATCAGATCGTTCTACGCAAAACCAACCATTAGCGGCAGAAAAATACGTTATCCGCAGATTACGCAGATTAACACAGATTAAAAAGCAATAATCAAGTAGATTAGTGAGTGCTTCAACTCCCGCTTTATGGGTGGATTACAAGCAATCAAAAATCTCTTTCCTGTTGTTCACTAATCGGTATTAATCTGCGTAATCTGCGGATAACGTATTTTTCTGCCTGTTTTACTGCATAATCTTAGTTAATGTTGATTGTCAAATCTTCGAGCAGAAGATTTTGGAGGAAGTGAAGTGTCACTCGCACAGGCAAAACCGAAATTGGATGAGATAGAACGCCGTTACGATACCTTGATCGCGCAGATGAACGATCCCGATTTCAGCACCGATTACCAGAACTACATGCAGGCGGCAAAAGGTAAGGGGGAAATCGAAAGCGTGGCCTCGGCGTACAAGGAGTACAAGAGTACGCTCGAGGATATACCCGTTGCCGAGGAGATGCTGGGCATGGCGGACGGCGAGGAGCGGGAGTATTATCTGGCGGAACTGGAAAACGCCAAAACCAAAGCGGTCGAGTTGGAAGAGCATATCCGTATGCTGCTGATGCCCAAAGACCCCAATGACGAACGCAACGTGATCGTGGAAATCCGGGCGGCGGCGGGCGGCGAAGAGGCCAAACTGTTCGCGTTTGAACTGTACCGCATGTTTATCCGCTACGCGGAGCGGCGCAAGTGGAAGACCGACATCATCAGTATGCAGGAGACCGGCATCGGCGGGTTGCAGGAGACCACGTTCGAGATCGAGGGCAAGGGCGCATACAGCCAGCTCAAATTCGAGGGCGGCGTTCATCGCGTACAGCGCGTGCCGACGACAGAATCGAGCGGGCGTATTCAGACAAGTACGGTCACAGTCGCGGTTCTGCCTGAAGCGGACGAGGTGGAAGTGGAACTCAACGAAAACGACATTGACGAGGAAATCTACCATTCAGCGGGCGCGGGCGGTCAGAACGTGCAGAAGGTCGCCACGGCGATCCGCCTGAAACACAGGCCGACCGGCCTTGTCGTGACGTGCCAGGATGAGCGCAGCCAACTGCAAAATAAGATCAAGGCGCGGGCCGTGCTGCGTACCCGACTGTACGAGATGGAACTGCAAAAGGCGTCCGATACGCAATCCGGGGCGCGGCGGTCGCAAGTCGGGTCGGGCGAGCGCGCGGAAAAAATTCGCACGTATAACTTTCCCGATGGCCGCGTCACGGATCACCGCATCGGCATGACGATCCACAACGTCGCGAGCGTCCTGGACGGCGACATTCAGGCGTTCATTGACGGCCTTATCACTGCGGATCAGGCCGAAAAGATGCGCGTCAGCAGCGAGGCCGCGTAAGGAGTCGTCAGCCGCAAATGAGCGCAAATGAACGCAAATCAATGCAAAGAAACATGGGGAGGCGCGAATGCTGCGACAGGAAACGATTGAGCGCTGCGAGGCGGCAGTATGGCAGTATGAGGCGCAAATCTCACTGCTGCAAAATAGTGAGTTCTGCACAGGCTACTCGCGCACCGTGCAGGCGGAACAAACACGACAGCGATTGGAACCCGTTGTCGCCGCCTACCGTGAATACCGGCGGCTTGCGTCGGACGTGGCCGAGGGCGCGGAGATGCTACGCGGCTGCTCGGAACAGGAGCGGCCTGCCGCGCAGGATTTTTATGCCTGACTACAGCACGAGACAACTGAATGTGAAAAGCGGTTGTGCTTTCAGTTGCATAAGGATGTTCACGACGAACGCGGCGCGATTATAGAACTCAGCGCCGACTGTGATAGCGAGGCCGCAAAAGAGTTTGTTTACCATTTGCTGCAAATGCTGTGCGGCTATTGTGACAAACAAGGCTGGAAGCATACGATCCTACAGAGAAGCGTTGGCTGGCAGGACTTGGACAGCGCAACTCTGGAGGTTGTCGGGCAGGGTGTGTACGGTGAGTTGAAGCGCGAGGCAGGCGTTCATCGCGCCGTGTGGAGTTCGAGGTTTCATCCTGCGAGAAAGCCCGCTGTCGTGTCGGCCCGTATCGTTGTCATGCCCGTTGTATCCACTGAGGAGATGCTTCTGTACGAAGAGGATGTAGAGGCGGAAACGTACTACTCCTGTTCGTCCGCACGTATAATCCGCAGGCAGCATGACGCCATTCGCCTGTGGCATTTGCCGACCCGCGTGGTTGTCGCGCTTACGTTCCTGCCTGAAATCAGAGACATGGCCCGCCTGCACGCCAAAGCGGACATGCTGCTGCGAACCAAGATACAACATCAAGGTTCGCCCGTCGCATCATCTCGTGTTCGATATTATGACCAGGCGAGCGGCAAAGTAACCGATCCAGTTACGCGTCTTGTCGGTGCGTTGAGTGAAGTGCTGGAAGGAAACATTCAGCCATTTTTAGAAGCGCGAGTTGTCGCCGAACAGTCCGCTGCCCTGCGCGCCTGCATTGAAGCCGCATAAGCTACTAAAGCCGCCAATGAATGCAAATCAACGCGAACACAATGCTGAAGATGCGAGTGACACGCTACAGGAGGCTCAGGAACGGCTGCCTGCGGATGCCATTCGCGTTGATTTGCGTTCATTGGCGGCTGATATGGATTGGACGGCATGGGCGGCGGCGGAGTTGAAGGCGGCGGGAATAGAAGAGGCGCGGTTCGAGGCGCAGCTTCTGCTCGCGCTTGTTCTGGGTGTGTCGCGCAGTTCGGTCGTGGCGCATACGTATGCGCCGCTGGATGCGCGGCAGCAAAATCGGTTTGCCGACCTGGTTTCGCGGCGGGCGCGGCGTGTGCCGTTTGCATATCTGCGCGGCACACAGGAATTTTACGGGCGCGAGTTCGCGGTCACGCCCGCCGTCCTCGTGCCGCGCCCTGAAACCGAGTTGGCGGTGGAAACAGTTCTGGACAAGATAGCTGTATTAGCGGTGCGCGATCTGCCAGAGCAGGACAAGATAACGCTTGCCGATGTGGGGACGGGCAGCGGATGTATCGCGGTCTCTGTGGCGGCAGAGCGGGCGAAGGTGTGGGGCGTGGCGTTCGACATTTCGCCGGACGCGCTGGCGGTGGCACAGCTTAACGCGCACAAGAACGGCGTGGCCGAACGTGTGCGCTTTGTGCGGGGCGATCTGCTGACCGGGGCAATGGCCGGCGCGTTTGATGTTGTGGTCTCCAATCCGCCATACATACCGACCCAGGTAATCAACGGACTGGAGGCCGAGGTACGCGATTTTGAGCCGCGCCTGGCCCTGGACGGCGGCAGGGATGGCCTGGACATGTACCGCCGTCTGGCCGTACAATCTGAACGTGTCCTGAAACCGGGCGGCTGGCTGGTTGTGGAGGTGGGCCAGGAGCAGGCGGGCGACGTGTCCGGGCTTATGGGGCAGGCAGGCTTTCTAGACACCCAGGCGTTCCGCGACCTGGCGGGCATCGAGCGCGTCGTATGCGGTCAAAAGCAGACCGATAGCAGTCAGACCAAAGGGAGTGCCGGGTGACACAAACACCGCTGCAATTTACAAATCAGGCCGTGAGCGGGGACAGCAACGCGCAGGATAAGGGGGCGAACGCTGCGGAAGGCATGATCGTCTGCCAGCATCTGACCAAAGAGTTCGGCGATCTGGTAGCCGTCCACGACATCAACCTGAACGTGAGCGCGGGCGAGTTGTTCGGTTTTCTTGGCCCCAATGGAGCGGGCAAGACCACGACCATCAAAATGCTGATCGGCCTGCTCAAGCCGACTTCGGGCGTGTGCCGCATCGGCGGGTACGATGTCAGCGCGCAACCCCTCGATGCGCGGCGCGTACTGGGCTACATTCCCGACAATCCGTTCTTGTACGACAAACTGACCGGGCGCGAGTTTCTGCACTTCATGGCCGATTTGTACGGCATTACGCCGCAAAACCGTAACGCCCGCATTGATGACCTGCTGCAATTATTGGATTTGGGCGACAAGGGTAGTGACCTGATCGGCGGGTACTCGCGGGGAATGCGTCAGAAGATCGCCCTTGCAGGGGCCTTGATCCACGCTCCCCGCGTGATCTTCCTGGACGAGCCGACCGTAGGTCTGGACCCGCGCGGCGCGCGCACGATGCGCGACATCCTGCGCGAAATGTGTAGTCGGGGAACAACGGTCTTCATCTCCACGCATATACTGGAGATCGCGGAACGCCTGTGCGACCGCGTTGCCATCGTCAACAAGGGCCGCATGATCGCGCTTGGCACGATGGACGACCTGCGGCGGCTGACGAGGGGGCAGGGAACAGAAGAGGAGAAGAGGCTTAGAGGCTTAGAGGAGAACGAAAATGCGGGCGAGGCGCTGGGGCTGGAAGAGATATTTTTGCGGCTGACGGGCGGGACGGAACATGCCGATCCCGCGCAGTATCTGAGATAGCGAGGCAAGTATGTCCTCCACGAACGCGCTTGCGTATCTTGGGTTGCTGCTGCTGCAAAACGGTTTTCTGGCGGGACTGGCGCTTGTGGCATGGCGGCGGCAAGGCATTACACCGCAGAGTGCGGGCCTGGGGCGTCCAAGCGGGCGGCAAATCGCGCTGGGCGCAGGCTTGGGCCTGATGGCGGCGTTGGGTTCGTACTGGCTTGGGGACGTGGAACTATGGGTGTGCCGCCTGCTGCTAAGTCCTGACGCTCTGCGCCGCCTCCAATCCCTGACCGACAGCGCGGGCGCGGAACATACATTTGCACGACTGCCCGCATACTGTGTGCCGTTCTTCATTCTCCTCGGCACGACTATTGCGCCGTTGTGCGAGGAGCTATGTTTTCGGGGCTGGATTTACACTGCGTTCAAGAAGCGGCTTGGCGTACCTGCCGGCATCGTGGCAAGCGCACTGCTGTTCGCTGCGCTGCACCTTAGCCTCCTGCATGTGCTGCCCCTTTTTGCGCTCGGCGTCGCGTTTGCGTTCGCCTACGAGCGTACCGGCTCGCTGTGGGTCGCCGTCCTCATGCACGCCGTTAATAACGGCGTCGCTTTTGTCCTGCTCACCCGGACGCTTCTTCACTGAAAGTAGTGTCTGGTATGCGAGTGTGCCGCCCGCAAATAGATCTTGTACACACGCTTATCAGGCTGAACATTTTTGCGCCTGTTGTGTCTTTTTGCGGCTATCATCACGGTCAGGAGAATGCAGATGGCTGATTTGCCGCCCGCCCCGACACACAACCGCCTGTGGGATTTGCTTGGCACATTGTTGAGCATAATGATTGTCTTTGTGCTGCTCGGATGGCAGTATTTCGCGGCTAAAAGCCCTACTCTGCCTCCCGAAATCGGACACGCGGACACTGCTCTTGCGGCCCGCAACGAAAAGAAGGCGCGGCGGGAATTTGACAGCTTGATCGCGCAGGCCCCCGATACGCCGTTTGTTTATAGCCTGGTCGTCAGTGAGTGCCTGGGGCGAGATCGGCCTGGCCTGGGAGCAGTCTACGCGTATCGCGCCATTGACGCCTGCAGGTACGCGCCCAACGCAGAGCGGGCGGAACTGTACCTGGCGCTATCGGAATTGTACCTGCGGCAGCAGCCAATGGGCCAAAAACTGGCGGAGGAGTACAGCCGCCGCGCCGTGGAACTCGACCCCGAAAACCCAATGGCGCTCAACGGCTATGGCTACGCCCTGCTGGAAAACACGCGCTCGCAGCAGGAGGTAAACGTCGCGCTGGGCTACATCCAGAAGGCGCTGCTATCCCTGCGCGCGCAAACCTCCCCGAACGCGGGCATCCTGGCCTCGGTTGAGGCCAGCTATGGCTGGGGATTGTACCGGCGGGGGCAATACGATGCCAAAGATATTGCCAAAGATAGCGCCAATGATTATGCCCTGGCGGTAAACGAACTGAGGCAGGCGCTAAGCGACCTGCCCGAAGGTGTGTCAGGCCAGGACATAAAGGTGTTCTACTATCACCTGGGCGCGGCCTGTCGCGCAGCGGGGCGCATAGAGGAAGCCCGCCACGCCCTTCAGATAGCCCTGTTCTATGATCCGAAATATACGGATGCCCTGAAAGAAATGCAGTCGCTGCCGCCCGTTGTTCCCGCCCCCATCCCCGCCTCGCCCGTGTCCTCAAAAGTGCAGCCTCCCGCTATCAACGGCAAGCCCGCGTTTCAGCCGCTTGATAAACCATCCTCTGCGCGTAAATAGCGATATTCAAATTATAATTCGATAACGCACCTGAGAATTCAAAATATTGAAACCAAATTCAATAAAATCGAAGTATTCACTGTTGTGCGCTAAAGTTTATTTTTGATCGAGTGAGCGTAGCAGAGATCATGACAAAGATTTTAACGCGCTGTCCTGTGTGCGAAGCGGCCCTGCACGTTTCGGAACTGTCCTGCGCCCGGTGCAAAACGCGTGTTCAGAGTCAATTCGAGACGTGCCGCTTTTGCCGCCTTGCGCCCGAACACCTGGCTCTTGTGGAATTGTTTCTGCGTAACGAGGGCAACCTGAGCCGGGTCGGCGCGCACCTGAGCCTGTCGTATCCCACTGTGAGGAACAAAATGGGCGCGGCGCTGGCGGCTCTTGGGTTTGACGACACAGAAGCCGAGCAGGCGGAACAAGCCGCTTCCGGCACAGTCTCGAATGCTGTACGCCCGTCACACGAACATCTGGAACGCCGCCGCCTGATATTGGAACAACTGGAAGAGGGCAGTCTCGACGCCGAAGAAGCCGCGCTCGCCCTGCGCGAAATGAATTAATGCACTTGTTGAAACGCACTTTTGAAAGGAATGCTACTCATGGACGAAAACGTCATGCGCGTACTGCAAATGCTGCAGGACGGCAAAATCAGCGCGCAGGAGGCCGAGACCCTCATCGCCGCCCTGCGCGGCGAAGCGCCGGTCGGAGAAGAGACCGCGTCGGCATCGGGCGCGGAGACCGAGAGCGGGGAGGCCGAAGCCAAACCCGACAAGTCGCTGTTCGATACCCTGCCTTTCGGCAAAATGGGCGAGCAGATCAATGACAAGATAAAAGACATCAAGCCGCCCAAGATTGACCTGGACAATTTAGGCGAGCGCATCTCCAAAGCCGTGGCCCGCGTGCAGCCCGAAAAGATCGTGCGCCGCGTACAGGCCGAACTGCGTAAGGCTTCCAAGGCGGGCAGTAACTGGAGCGCGTCCGTTTCGACACGGGTGCGAACGTGGACGGACGGCGACGATGCGCGGCCCACGAACGCGATGGACCTGCCCATTCACACCGAGACCGTAGACCAGGAATTTCATCTGGAACCGGGCGCGAAAGTCCTGATCGAGAACCCGCTCGGCAGTATCAAAGTCGTCGGCATCGCCGAGGGAACCGCAAGCGTCACCATCACGAAAACAGCCTGGAACCCCGGCGAGGAAGAAGTGAAGGCCGCTGCCGCCCGCATGGAAATAAATATGCACGGCACGGATGACCGACTGGATATCAAGGTGACAGCCCCCGATGGCTTCCGCGAGGGAACGGTTGACCTGGAACTGCGCGTACCGCGTAACGCGTCTAATGTGCGCGTCAATACCCGCTATGGAACCGTGGAACTAACCGACCTGGACGGCCTTGCCGAAGGCGTGACGACAAGCGGCGAACTGCATCTGCATGACCTGGGCGGGGATGCGCGGGGCGAGACCGCGAACGGCGCGCTGAAACTGGAGCGTATCGCCGGCTCGGCCACGGTCGCCACGCAGTCCGGCGACATCACCGCCGACGACATACGGCGCGGCCTGACAGCGAACACCGCGAGCGGCGACGTCAAGGCCACGAACATCGAGGGCGGGCGCGTGGAGTGCAAAAGCGTGTCCGGCGACGCAAGCCTGGAACGAGCCGGCCTGCAAAGCCCCTTAGAAATCATCGTCGAGTCGGTCAGCGGCAACGCCACCCTTTTGGACGCAAGCGGCAGCCTGGGCATTAAGGCCGTGTCCGGCGACGTGAAGGCTGAAAATCTATCAGCCACACGGCTTCAGGCGCAGACCGTGTCCGGCGACGTGACCCTCAAACTCAAGGACGCATTTTCCAGCACGATGCAGGTAAACACGGTTTCCGGTGACGTTGCTATCGCGCTTGTCGAGGGAAGCAATGTGCGCCTGTCTCTTGCCACCACATCGGGCGAACTGAAATGCGATTTCGATGCCCAAGACGTGAATGCGGGCGAAACCCTGTGGACGGGCCAGATCGGAACCGGGGCCGGTACGCTGACCGTGCAGACCATATCCGGCGATACGCACATCCAGAAGGTTTAAGGAGACCACATGAACGACGCCAACCGCGAGAGCATTATGAAGATGGTCGCGGAGGGAACCCTGCGTCCTGAAGAGGCCGCGAAACTGCTGGCCCGATTGACCGACGAAGAGCAGGCGCAGGCCAAGACGCGCGCCCATGACAAGGTTGTGGAGGAAGCGCGCATCAGTGCGGAAAAGGCCAAGCCTGCGACCGAGAAGATCTCGATTCCCGGCCCGGATGGAACCGAGCGCGTGGTCGAAGTGCCGTCCAGTCTGGTTCCCATGATCGGCAAGATGGTGGGCGAGGCCGTCAAGCAGCACGCGCAAAAAGTCGCCAAAGAGACCGCTATAGGGGCCAGGAACATGGTGCTGAACAAGGCCGACGAGGTGCGCGCCACCATCCGAACCGCGATGAAGGGCGGCAGCAAAAAGCCCAAAATCGAGGACAAGCCCGCTGAACCGACCGAGGAAGACAAGAAGATCGCGGCCCGCCGCCAGATACTGCAAATGGTGCAGAACGGGCGCATTACGGCCACAGACGCGGGCCGTCTGGTGCGCGAACTGGACGCGCTGCAAGCCTACGAGACCGGGCAGTCGCAGCCACCTCTCCAGAACGATAACCCCGGCGTCAGACAGAAGGGAAACAAAAAGAAGCCGTGAAATATTTTCTGCTGGTTCCCGATGGGGCCGCTGATGAGCCGATGGATGATCTGGACGGCAAAACGCCGCTCGAAGTGGCCCGCACGCCCAACTTCGATCTGCTGGCGCAATCCGGTCTGGTCGGCAGCGTGGCCGTAACGCCGCCGGACATGTACCCCGGCAGCGACGCCGCGAACATGGCCCTGCTGGGCTACGACCCGACACGCTACTATACGGGGCGCGGCCCGATTGAAGCCGCTGCCATGTCCATACCGCTGGACGCTAAAGATGTGGCGTTTCGCTGCTCGATCATCAGCACAGACGGCGAGAAACTGCTGGATTACAGCGCGGGGCATATCTCGACCTTGGAGGCCGAGCCGATCATCGCGCTCGCCAACCAAAAACTGTGCGCGAGTTATCAGCGGCTGTTTACGGGCGTACAGTATCGGCACATCCTGCGCTGGACGGGCGGGCCGACCGAACTCAAGACCGCCCCGCCGCACGAGAGCCAAGATAAAACGCTGGCCGAAATCTACCCGCAGGGCGACATGGCCGAGCAGATACGCCGGTTCAGCGAAGACTCGCTCAATATGCTGGACGACTTGGAGTTCAACCGGCAGCGGCGCAACGAGGGCAAGCCGCCCGCCAACATGCTATGGCCGTGGAGTCCGGGGCGCACACCGGAACTGCCCTCCTTTTCGGTGAAGCGGGGCATGACCGGGGCCGTCATCAGCGCGGTTGATGTGGTGCGCGGGCTGGGCAAGCTGACGGGTTTGGAAGTGATTAACGTGCCGGGCGCGACCGGGTATTTCGATACCGACTACGCCGCGAAAGCGCGGGCCGCGCTTGCCGCCCTGGATCGGCACGACTTTGTGTGGATACACGTCGAGTCGCCGGACGAGGCGGGGCATGTCGGCAGCATTGACGAGAAGATCCGCGCCATCGAGAACATAGACAAACTGGTTCTCGGTACGCTATTGGAAGGGATGAAGAAGCGGGACGATTTTCGGCTGCTGTGTTCTCCCGATCATAAAACGCCGGTCAGTACGCGTCGTCATGCTGTCGGCCCGGTTCCGTTCGTGCTGTACGACTCGCGCAAGTCGCTGCGGACGGGCGGCACACTGCCCTACGACGAACGCGCCCTGCTCGAAACGCGCACCAAACTGCCGGAAGGCTACCGCCTGATTGACGAACTGTTCGCGGATTGATAAACGTCCTCGTATATTGCAGAAACAAATAGAAACGCCGTGGAACCTGTATGGTTTCACGGCGTTTCCTTTCGGCCAGGGCTGATATGCACCGGCGCGGCAAAACTACATTTTGCCGCCCTTGTCCATTTTGCCGCTCTGATCCATTTTACCGCTTCCCGCTTTAGGCGGGGTCATTTTGCCTTTGGTCGCCATTTTGCCTTTGGACATCTTGGACTTGGTCGCCATCTTGCTTTTGGTCGCCATTTTGCCTTTGGACATTTTGGATTTGTCCATTTTGCCCATCTTGCTGCCCTTGTCCATCTTGTCGCCGCCCATTTTGTCCTGAGCGACGCTGACGCCCATGACGCCGCAAAGCAGCGTGGCCGCACCCATCAATGCCAACATCTTCTTCATTCTGTGACTCCTGTGATCTCCGAACATCAGATAACGAAATAGGTCTTGCCGGGGCGAGGCATCTTTTCCGCAGGGGAAAGATGTTTGTAATACCCGGCAATCATTAGACAGACGCCGATATGTTTCCTGCTTTCACAGATATATCAATGGAATTATTTTCAAAAGTTACAGGGGACATGGAAGCGGAGGCACAACAACGAGAACGGTCAGCGCCGACGCATCGCGGCACAATCATCGTGGCTTCCGAACAGGGTAGGGTATAATGCAGGCATACCGCCCCATTTTACAAGCAGGAGAAGAGTACACATGATACAGCCCGCGCCGACATTGCTGGAAGAACCGGAGGACATTCTTGAGTTTGCCCCTGCCGCTATTCCTTCTTCGCCTCTTTCCGCTGCCTCGCCTGCAATGTCGGATATGAACAGCGTTGTTCCGCTTCCCTTCGTAGCGGAAAACATCACGCGGCTGATACCCTACACCCCCGGCAAGCCTGTCAGCGAGGTCGAGCGCGAACTGGGCATCACCAACATTCTCAAGCTGGCGAGCAACGAAAATTCGCTAGGTCCGGCTCCCCGCGCTATCGAGGCCGTGCAGCGTATGGCATCTCAGATGCACATCTACCCGGACGCCGGCTCCCATGACCTGAAACAGGCTGTGGCGGCGTTCCTGAACGTCACGCCTGCCAACCTTATATTCGGCAATGGTTCCGACGACATCATTCATCTGCTGGGCGTCACCCTGCTTGCGCCAGGCGATGAGATCATACAGGCCGACCCAAGTTTCGTGCGCTACGAGGCCGCCGCCATACTGAACAATGCCGTGTGCCACCTGGTTCCGCTCACGCCCGATTACAAGCACGACCTGGACGCGATGGCCGCGCGCATTAATGCGCGGACGCGATTAGTTTTTATCACGAACCCGAACAATCCCACCAGCACGATTGTGGAACGGGACGCGCTCAGTCGGTTTCTGGACGCGGTTCCTTCGCATGTCGTTGTGGTTTTGGACGAGGCGTATTACGAGTACGCCGCGCCGTTCGCCGAGTACCCCGACACCCTGCCCTATGTGCGCGAGGGCCGGAACGTGGTCATACTGCGAACGTTCTCCAAGGCGTATGGGCTGGCCGGATTCCGCATCGGGTATGGCGTGATGCGCCCTGAAATCGCCGGCTGGCTGAACCGTACCAGGGAGCCATTCAACGTGAACCTGATGGCGCAGGCCGCAGGTCTGGCCGCATTGGAAGACCGCGATCACATCGCCCGCACAGTCGCCGTCAACGAGCAGGGCAAGCGGGAAATACAGGATGCGTGCGCGGAACTTGGCCTGGGTTACACGCCCTCGTATGCCAACTTCGCCTGGATAGATGTCCGCGTAAACGCCCTCGCCGTGTATGACGCCCTGCTGCATCGGGGCGTGATCGTGCGCGTCAGCGAGGGCTTCCGCGCGCCGACGCACCTGCGCGTAACGATAGGAACTCCCCCGGAGAACGCCCGCTTCCTGCAGGCCCTGCGGGATGTTCTGAGGCAGGTTTGAACAAAGGCTAAACTCGCAGTGTGTTTTTCTTGTCTGAACAGGTTGGTACAGGTTGGGAGTTTCTCCCCTCACCCCCGGCCCCTCTCCCCTCCGGGGCGAGGGGAGCGAGGCCGGAAGTGAGTTCGCCGTTGTAGGCAAGTCTTAGTCTAACGCACAACGTGAACAAGTTGGCCTTCTCCCGTTCCGGGAGAAGGTGCGCGGAGCGCGGATGAGGGCCAAAGCAAACATCAGAATTTTATTGAAACCGCGCCTGGTCTCCTCTCGTAATGGCCTGATAATGCCTCGTCCTGACTCTGCTCGCCGGGTACACTGCCCGCCGCCTTCCTCGTGAGGAGAAAACCGCGTTATGGAACGTAAATCGCGTGAAATGCTGCTTGTCGGGATCGCCCTTGTGGTGATGGCCGGTTTGTTCGTCTGGCCCGCCACGCGCTGGCTGATACGCCTCCAACTGGTGTCGCAAATCGTGCCGTCTCATGTTGACCATGCTGCCTTAGATCGGCGCGTAGCGGAAGGCAGCCCGCAGGATTTTCAAATTCAGTACGTCCACGCGCTGACAACTCCCGCGCCGGCCTCCAGCGCCTCCGAAAACTCGGCCATACGCCTGCTTTCCTCGCTGACGCCGGATAGCCAGTGCATAGAGCGTTTGCGCGGCCTGGAAGCGCGATTTCCCAATGAACCCACCTTGTACGCCCATGTCCTGCGCTACGCCACGCGAGGGCAGGTGCATCTGCGCCGCCGCGAACAGGACGAACTTTCCCTGATCTCGCAAAAGCATAACGAGACGGTCAAAGACGCGCTGCTGTCGGAACATCTTGCCAGTTTCGACCGGGACGCGGCGCAGGGGGAGCGGCTTGACCCGAACAACGCCTACTTTCCACTGATGCGGGCGGCGGGTCTGTTCGAGGCCGGACGCGACGCAGACGCGATTGCCGCCATCCGCCGCGCAGGGCAGGCGACGCGCTACGAAGATTATGTGGGCGAAGAGTTCTACAGCCTGGATCGGTTTCGCGCATTGGCTTATGGCGAGAGCGGCGCTCTGGCGCGGGTTTCCGTAGCCGCCGCGATCTTGTTCCCGCACTACGCGGAGTTAAGGGCTATGTGCCGTATGGGCGTGGTCAGCGCGATTCACGCCGAGCAGAGCCACAACGCGCAGGCAGGCTTCGCCATACGACGCGATCTGGCACATGCGGGCGGGTTAATGCGGGTGCAGGGGCATTCGCTGATTTGCAGCCTTGTCGGTATGGCGATCACTTCCATTACTATGTCCCGGCCTGGCGGAACGCCGCTTGTCAAGACGGACGATACGGGTCACATGACGGAAGCGCAGCGCGAGGCGCGTCAGCAGGAGAAGCTGAATAAGTATTGCGCGTACCTGCGTAGTATTGGGCATGACGACGAGGCCCGCTGGATGATTGTGGAAATGGACGCGATCAAGCAGGCCAAAGACATCAGCAAAAAAGCCGGCGATGCCGATGTAGGCGCTTTCAGCATGACCCCGATGCGCGATTTGTGCCTGTGGTGGGCGGCAAACCTCCTGACACTGACGAACGCGCTTGGCCTGCTGATCCTGGGCGCGTTTGCTGCGATTGCGGCCCACGTCAGCCCCGGCAAGCGTCTATTGCTGTGGCGGATCGCGTTTAGCTGCCTTGTCGTTCTTGTGTTCGGGCTGTGGCTGTGGAACGTTGAGCGCAGCATCTCTGATTGGGTCGCCACGCCCTTTCAACTGACGCAGAGTCTCAGCGGCTCGGACACCGACAGCGCGAGTTATGGCGGAGTGGAGATGGCCGCGCGCATCGTGACGATAGTGTGCGCGCTGGCCCTGCCGCTTGGGATGCTGGGCGTCATCAGTATCATCAGCCTGTGTACCCGTGTGCCGCTCGCCACCGGGATCGGGCGCGGCCTGCGCGGGTTGGCCCTGCCTGTCGCCTGTGCGCTGTTCCTGGCGTATGCGGCGCAGACGGCGGGGACGCTCAGGCAGGAGGCGCGTGTAAATGCGTCCCTTCATGCGGGTATGCGGAGCGAGGGGGCCGCGAATGCCGCCGCGCTGGGCAGAACGTGGCCCGGCGTGACCCCATAATCGGATACAACGAAACGCGCTCTTATCGGCCCGACTGACGCGTCGGGCCGATTTGTCGTCCGTTGCTTTGAGTGTCGAAAGCCCGTGACGTTACACGGTGAAAGGAAACCGCCTTGCGCTACATCGGCATTGATCTGGCATGGGGAACGAAGAACACGACGGGAGCGGTCACGCTGCAATGGAAAACAGCTGCAGGATCAGGAGTAGAGGCGAACATCGGGTCTGTGGAAGCTGGAACGCAGAACGACAAACAGCATCTCTCTGTAACGGACTATGCAGATGATCTGCTCACGGACGATGCCGTTGTAGAGTTCATCATGCGTGGAGATGACGGGGGCGGCGTGATCGTCGGCATTGATGCGCCCCTGGACGTGCCGAACCTGACTGGCGAGCGGCCCGTCGAGGCTGCCCTGCGACGATGCTTCGGCAAACATCAGGCGGGAGCGCACCCGGCCAACCGCACCCGCTTCAAGGACGACATCCGGGGCGAACGGCTTGCAGCGCGTCTGGCGGCGGAACACGGCATCATCAACGATTTTCGGATCGGAGCCGGAGACACGAGCGTTCGGCGTTGTGTCGAGGTATTCCCGCATCCTGCAATGGTGGTCTTGTTCGGGCTGGAAAAGACTTTGAAATACAAGGCCAAGCCGGGGCGCGATCACACGTCGCGTATGGCGGAGTACACGCGCTATGTGGACGGGTTACGCGGCCTGGGGGACGTGGAACCCGCGCTGCACGTCCCTGCCTGGCTGACCGTACCGACCGATAAGCAGGGGGCGGCCCTGAAACGCTACGAAGACCTGCTGGACGCCCTGATGTGCGCGTATGTCGCGGCCTACTTCGGGCATTGGGGCGATGGCGAACACTGCATGGTCATCGGGAACGCGCAAAGCGGCTACATCGTGTCGCCCATCACACCCGATTTTCGCGCTTGCCTGGAAACGCCCGCACCGACCAAGTCATGAACTCCGCAGGCGCGAACCGCTGCCGGACATTGTGAGCTGATACAGTGGGGGCCGACAGGACATAAACAGGTATTACAGCGATGCAGTTCTTCTTGTCCAACAAGGAACAAATCAGGAGAAGGAGCCGGGGCGCTTCGTTCCTGCTGTGTTCTTGTCGTTACGCTGTCTGCGTCGTTCCATAAACACGGCCTGAAGGTCTTTCAGGGTCGTATCTCTGCGGTCAGGCAGCAATATAAGCACGACAAGTCCGGGTATCCATAAGACGCCGAGCAGTCCCAGCCATTGCGCGAACCCTTTGCTTTTTGTGTAGAAAATACAGCCCGTAGTAAATACGAGCGTCGCCAGGATAATCAGCGGCACTGTCACCACACGCGGTATATGCGCGAGACTGAGCCATTGCCAGGAGATAGCCATCAGCATCCCGATGCCGATGCCAAAACTGCCTTTGATCCGGTCTTCCGAAAGTTTGTCCGTTCGTTTTGGCTGCGTCATCTGTTCCATGATATTTGAATTGAATCCTTGTGCGTCAGTGGATGGCGATACTTCGTCAGGCAGTCACTGTGGAATACGTGGCGCAGACCACGCGTTGCGTATATACGCCATGCTTGCTGTCGGCTATACAATTGTGTCAGGGAGCGCGAACCCTGCGGTATTATCAGTGTATCACAACCGTAGGGTAATTTACGATTGGGGAACAAGAACAGTTGATTTGGCGAGTGCAAAGGCTCAGGTATACGCTGTTTGATGTTCTGAAGACGAAAATTTGCCATGCCGTAAAACATATATACGTAAATAAAAAGGCATAAAATCAAATGTGCAAAGGGATATAGTACGTGTTTATTCGGCTATTTGTACTGCAAATTTCCAAAAATTTACCCGAATATATTAGAAAATCAACAAATAACAGTTGGCAACGCAACAGGTATGAGGTATATTAGATTAGCGCGGACACATTCACGCGACTGATCCATAGGTTGCCTACTGTAGAACCCGAACTCCAGCCCGTTTCGCGTACCTGTATTGGCATGGGGCAGACACCCGCCGCTGCTCCATTCTCTCACAGCATCCATATTTCATGATGCCCTACCTGTATTCAAAGGGAAAGTCACCAATGGCAAGCCGTCCGCTACGTGTTCAACCACTACTTTGTTCTGTCGGAATACACGTCATCCCCCCGCCCCGCGATCCGAACGGCCCTGTAGTCGCCTTTTGCAAATGCTGTCGTCGGGCGCTGTATTGCTACGGCATCGAGAACTCCGCCTGGAACATTTACCCGAATCTAATGCTGCCCGATTTTCCGCGCATCTTGGGGCCGATTGGCGTCCAGCGTGGAGCGGTCACGCAGATCACGGCCAGCGGCATCCGTCTCAGCCTGCTTGAACCAGGTATTCCGTCCTACATGTAGCCATTCTGAATTGATCGAATCCTGCTGTTCGCAAAAGTGGTTTATACTCCCGTGTATTGACATTACATCGTTCTTGATGCTGACCACGAAGCCATCATACAAAGGTAATATACGCAAGAAACACCCGAAAGGCCACGCGGCTTTTCGGGTGTTTCTTGTTGGCAGGATCTACACTGAATGGAGCGTTTAACGACTCTTGGCGTATCCCATGTTGTTGGCTGTGCCGGGGAACCAGTAGGTCACTTCCGGGACGCCCATCTTGAGTTTATCCACCAGCTCCACGCCCTGCATCAGGCTATGATCCTGATTGCTGACCTCGTATTTCCAGCCTCCGAACCGTCCCCGGCTGAAAATGCCCAGTTTCTCCAGTTCCGGCTGCACCGCATTCAAAGCGGCGTCGCGTCCCAGCCCCGGCGTTGGGTAGCCATAGTGAGCGCGGTAGCTCCAACTGGAAAGCACGTCATGGCTTTTGTTAATCAGTTTGGTGGCGAACATGCCCTCGATGGTATCTTCAATGATCGTATCCACATTGACGGGCTTGCGGGGCGATTCGCTGATTTCGGCCATCAGGCTCCATTGCGTGTTGATGTCCGGCACGTTGTTCGGGCTGTAATTGCTGAACACCGTCACGCGATAAAACGGGCAGTTGCTTTCCGGGAAGTACATCCAGCATTTTTTGGACAGTTCGGCGGGCGGCTTGCCGCTTAGACCGATGCCGATAATGTTGCTGGTCGAGTACAGCAGTTTCGAGACCGGCTCCTTGAGCGTGGCTAGCCCCGCCATGTCTACGAGCCGGTCAATCGGCAGCGTAGAGATAAGAACGTCGTAGTCGGTCGCGCTGCCGTCCGCAAAATGGATTTTCTTCGCGCCCGGATCCACGCTCACTACATCGGCGTTCAGCGTGATTCTCTCGCGGCCTACCAGGTCGGCCACATGCTCCCAGATGGCCCCCGTGCCGCCGTGCTTGGGAAACCGGAACGTGTTGTTCGGCCCCCACGAGAGATCGTCCTTCTCGTGCAGCACATTGTACAGCACTTTTTCCAAGTCGGTCACGGCCACGCGCTCGCCGATCCAGTTGAAGTCCATTTCTTCGCCTGGGAACGCCCATACTTTGAAGTTGTAGGGGATCATGAACACATCGGCCAGCCCCGCGCCGAATGTGGCGTCGATCCACTCACGAAAGTTTTTGGGCCGGCCCTGAAACGGCTGCTTGTACAGATGTATCAGACCCTGCAAGCATTTCCAGCGTGTTTCCTCGCGCAGATAACGGATGTTATTCTGGAAGGGGTAGGGAACGAAACGCCCCTCGATCCACACCCACGACTCGCGCTCATGCGTCAGCCATCCCGGCCCCGTGGGCGGGTTGACCGCGTCCTCCATCAGCTTGTCAAAGTAGCGATAGTGCGAGAACTGGACATGACCGCCTATGTCCCATGTAAAGCCCTGTTTGTCCTTAAACGAGGCGGCGAGTCCGCCGACGTGGCTGTCCCGGTCATAAATTTGAAAATTGTCATGTCCGAGTTCGCGCAGGCGATGCGCGGCTCCCAGCCCAGTCGGGCCGCTGCCCAAAATCACGACGCGCTGATCCGATTGAAGCAGGCCTAACATGTTACTCCCCTGCCAGCGGCTTGGCGCTGGACGATATGACAGATGACGCCGACGCGGACACGCCCGACGATGCTCCGGACGCCGAATTCGATGATGAAGCGGACGGGGCCAAAGACGCTTGCCCGGACGCCGCGCTCTTGTAGACCGTGCCGCTCTGCGTGGCTGTTCCCGTCGCGCTCGAAGCGTGCGCGGCTGTGCCTGTTCCGCTCGGAACGGAGGTAGAAGGCTTGACGACCGAAGCAGTAATAGCGGCGCGGCGCGCAGTTGCCTGCTGCTTGCCTGCCGTAGTCTTACTCCACTCGCGCAGCATCAGGGTTTCCATGTTGTCCGCGATGGCGTCCCAGGCCTGCTCGGCGAGTATCTTGTCCTCGCGCTGACGCTTGCGGGCGCGATCCTCAGCCGACTCTTGAAGGGCAGCCCCTATCTGCGTGATGAAGCCCTCATGGTCGTCGGCGAGATATACGATGTCGCTGTAAAAGCGCACCACGTCGGCTACGGGCGTGCTGATGATGGGGCGATGCGTCGCCATGTATTCAAGTGTCTTGGTCGGGCTGATAAACCTAGTAGCCTCGTTCATGGCGAACGGCATCAGGCAGATGTCTGCGCCCTTGAGAATGCGGGGCAGATCGGCGTACTGCTGCTGGCCGGGATAGTGCAGGTTGGGAGCCTGCGGCAAATGCGCGGGATCCACTTTGGCGACGGGGCCGCACATCAGGAACTGTACGCCGGGGTGCGCCTGGGCCATCTTTGCGATCAATTCGTAATCCAGCCGCTCGTCAATCACGCCGATGTACGCGGCGCGGGGGGCGGGAATGCCGTCCATCCAGTCGGGCGTGGTCGTGGCCGGGTCACAGGCGGCGGCATAGTGCTTACCATCCACGCCGCTTGCGAACAGGTGCGTGTTCGGGTTGAGATGCTTTTTACTATCGAACATGGACGCGCCGCCCGTAAAGACGACGGCGGACTGTGCCAGCAGCCGCGTTTCGTTCTCTTTAAGCTGCGCGGGGGCGAACTTGAAGTTGGCGAGTTCGTCCATTACGTCATAGACCAGCATGTCGGGCGTGACGGCCTCGACCATGAAGTCGGGCGTGGGCGTATACAGCCACAGGGCGCGGCTGCGGAAATCAAGCTGCTTCAGGGAGGCGCGTACCTGCCGGGTGATCTCTTCGCGGCACGGCCACAGCCATAGCGGCGTGTCGCCGCAGTCCTGAGCGCGTAATTGCGGGGTCAGCGTGGTAATGCCCGGCATCACCTCTTCCAGAACGGCAGACAGAGGGGCGTCGCCTTCGGGCGCGAACACAGGCTCCTCTACGAACAGGATGCGGTGATGCTTGGCGAGCCGGGAAAGCAGCTGCTGAGGGCGCTGCCACACGAAACTCCAGCGAAGGTGCGAGGCAACAACGAGGTCGAAGGTTTGCATTGGTCTGGTCTCCTAAACCGGCAGAATTGCTTTGCTCGCCTTTGCGCGGTCACGCCCATAGTTCGCCGGAAAGCAGCGTCAGGGCGCGTCGTCACGCGCAGAACGGCGGGAGCAGTGACCCTAGGATGGCCGACCCTCACGCCGCCTTAGTGCGGAAAGCGTTGAATGTGTCCTCTGACAGGGCGTAGAAACGCGTCCAGGCGGCTGGCCTGTGCTGGGACATCCTTATGAAACTCAGTGATCTTGAGCCAAAACTAGAGCGTGCCAGGAATGGCGTGGTACACCGGGGCGGTGTGTTCGAGCGGCAAAGCGGCGGGGGCCGCCTGCGCCGCTTGACAAGAGGAGCGTTGCTGGTAAGAAACGATGAAACAGCACAAATACAAACGAGATGGAACGCGTTCGGCTACATCAAAACGCGCCTGTTTGCTGCCCAAAAGACGGACGAACGGTACATATTGTTCCCGTATTCTTAGCGGGACGGCCCTGGCAGCGTCTGTCTGATGTCGAACGTTGTCTTAAAATTCGGCCCGAACAGGCGGATTTACCTGCCTGCAGGGGTGCAGGAAGTGGATAAACAATCCTGCTGTATTTTTCAAGACACTAATTTATACGCCGTATTCTGTCTGTTTGTTACGCGTTTGCTGCTTTGCAGGCAGAAAATCCATCGTATTTGCTGCCAGCATGTTTCCGACGCGCTGAATCGCTAACCGCGCTTGCACTGCTCTTGTTTGTGTACTTGCTTGTGTGCTTGCTTGTATAAGGCGAGCAGCCGTTCCGCTTCAGCGATGCGGGGCTGCACCCAGGCGACCATAATGAGCCTGTGATGTGTCATGCCAGAGCGCTTTCTCCTGAAAGGCTTTACGCTGCGGGTCATCAGGCGGGCTGCTCGACTGGATAGGTGGGAATTGCCTTATCGCAGAAGATGCAGCGCCGGTCATTCGCATGGTGCAGTTTGGGGCAGGCCGTACTCTGTTTTTTTTGAAATCTTGTGTAGACTTCCGTTGCGGCGAGCATTGCGAGAACGGGGGCCGCGAAGTAGACCCACAACGCCCCCCAGTGCAGCGCAACGATGGCGGAAGCGGACGAGCGCGCCGGGTTCAGGCTCATGCCCGATAGATTCACCTCCACGCTGAGATACAGCGCAATCAGCAGGCCGGAAAACAGCCCAGTCAACTTTTCCAGCTTTTTAGAGTTGATGGAGGCCAGCACTACAAACATCAGCACAAAGGAGATGATCCCCTCCGCTGCGAAGGCGATCCCCGCTCCTGCCGGACCGGGCTTGGTGACGACATAAAGGATCTTAGGGTCGGTATAGGGCTGCCCGACAAGCAGCCGCATCAACAGCACGGCGCACAGCCCGCCCGCAAACTGCGCCAGGATGTAAAAACAAACGTCCCATCCTTTGATCTTCCCCAACCGCCAAAAGCTCAATGTCACTGCCGGATTGATGTGCGCGCCTGATTGCTTGCCCCAGGGTGAGTACACAATCCCGGCGATTACGCAGCCCATTCCCAGCCCAAGCAGCACATGCCGCAGCGATTCATTCCCGATGGCCTGATGCGCCAGCGACCCCGGATACTCGAGCAGCAGGGCAAAGATGCTGGCGAAGGTCATAAAGACGCCCAGCAAAGCCGCCTCCATCAGATATTCCGGCCAATGCGATTTCAGCGCTTTCAGCATCAGTTCGCCTCCCGGCGTCAACGACAGTAGTTAGAAACAGTAGTTGGAACAGGCAGGTGGGCATGTAAGTCGCAGGAACGAACCGATGCGCCTTCGCGTTCGTTCCTGCACTATTCCATGCAAAACCGCTGTCCGGGCTTGCAGGCGATCAGCCGTGCCTGCTGCCTCTACTTATTCATTTGTCGCGCATCATCTTGCTGTGCATCATCTTGTCATGCGTCATCTTGCTGTGCATCATCTTGCTGTGCATCATCTTGCTGTGCATCATTTTCTTGTGCGCCATCATCTGTTTGTGCATCATCTTATGATGCATCGTTTTCCCGTGCATCATCTTATCCTGGGCGAGCGTCGGGGCAGACGCCAGCGCGGCGATCAGGCACATTGCGGCGCACAAGGCGCTCAAGTTGGTTTTCATTCCGTTTCTCCCTGGTTGTAGCTGCGTAGTCGCGACGGTCGCGCGAACGCATCATGTCTCATTGCCAATACCCGATGTATTTTGCTTCGAAAAGTTTTCGCCTGCCGAAGACAGAACCACCGTCGTCATCGTGCTGCGCACATGCGGCATTTCGCGCAGACGATCCAGCAAGCGCTGTAAGGCTGCTGTGGTGGCGGTACGCGCCTTCAGCAGCAGGCACAAGTCCCCTGTAATCAGGTGGCATTCTTCTATGAGCGTATCGCAATCGCTCGATTCCATGACCGTGTCCGCTAGTCCATGAAGATTGCCGCCCTGGGTGCGTACCCAGATGAACGCGGTCAATGAGTGGCCCACTTTATGCCAAACAACTTGCGCTCGACAGCCTATAATGACTCCCGTTTTTTCCAGCCGCTTGATGCGCTCATGAACCGCAGGGCGGGAAAGGCAGACCCGGCCAGCAATGTCTTCCTGTGTCATTCGCCCATCTGAATGTAGCAGACGGATGATCTGCAGATCCGTAGCGTCCAGCGTCCGCAGCTTGACGCCGGCATTTCCGTTCTTGGCGTTTTGCAGTGTTTTACCTCCGTTGCAGCTTACTACAGAATATATTCCAATACATCAAGCAGTGGTCAGCAACTTTCTACACCAACAACATCACGTCAGGTTATGAATCGTTTGAACAGCGGGTCGTATGTCACAGGGTACGATTCGCCCGGCAGTACGCCATAGTACGCATTCAATGAACGCTCGCTTATAGGCACGTCCAAAGAGGTTTGTACCTAATCCCTTCGGCGTACAAAGATGTGTATTGAGGTACATAAATGAGTATAATTGTGAAAAATCACAGAACGGTCACAGAAAACAACGGATCCATAAAAATTTGATTATTTGGCGGGTTTGATGTCAGGAACCGCAACAAAGCCAGGAGTTTCGTTTTTTGTGATGCTGACGTGACTTTTTCCATGTCATCATTTCCGTGTCACCGTAGAATTGAAATAGAATCGAAACAGAATCGAAACAGAATTGAAACAATAGCTTTCTCAGGAACTCGAAGGGAGCAGCGATTTGACACACAAAGTTCTTGTTATTGAAGACGACAAAGACATTGCTCATCTCATGTATCTTCATTTGCGCGACGCAGGGTATGATGTCGCTCTGTTCCATGATGGCATTGAGGGAATGAAGCAAGCTCTTGTCCAGCCCTATGACCTTGTGATACTGGATCTTATGCTGCCGGGAATGCCGGGCCTGGAGATATGCCATCGTCTCAGGGCGCAGTCTGACTATACGCCGATTTTGATGCTGACTGCGAAGTCGTCCGAGGCAGATCGTGTACGAGGGCTGGAGCGCGGCGCGGATGATTACTTGACCAAGCCTTTCGGTATCCGGGAATTGCTGGCGCGCGTCCGCGCCATGTTTCGGCGCGGCGAGGCGCTTCAAATACCGACCGGCAGCAAAAAGCAGGCGAGCATTAACGCGGGCGATGTAAGCATTAATCTGGAGAAGCGTAAGGCGACGCTCAGTGGAACCTCTCTCAGCCTGACAGCCAAAGAGTTCGATCTGCTTGTCCAGTTCGCGCAGCATCCTGGCCGCGTGTATACGCGGGCGCAACTACTGGACGCGGTCTGGGGACTGGGTTATGAAGGGTACGAACATACGGTCAACTCGCACATCAACCGATTGCGAATGAAGATCGAAAAGGATGCGGCGAAACCGAAATACCTGCTGACGGTGTGGGGGGTGGGCTATAAATTCGCTGAGACCGAGGATGCGAGTGTATCCAAAGCGGAGTAGGGAGACCGAAGGTAAAACAAAGGTAAAACAGATGTTAAGAACGCTGCATGGAAGACTGTCCGCTGTTTTGCTGGGCGCGCTATGTTTGACCGTACTGTTGTATGTTCCTCTGACGCTGCTGGCTACGCAGAGGTATCTTCAGGAAACAAATCAGAAACTGAATCGTACTCTTGCCACCCATATCGCAGAGAATCTCGGCTCGCAAAACATGCTGAAAAAGGACGCGCGCTCGCGCGCCCAGGCTATGGCCGAAATCAGGCGGCTGATGGTCATCAACCCGAACATCGAAGTTTACCTGCTCGACCGGGAGGGCGACATTCTGGCCTATTCCGCCGCTCCCGGCAGGGTGCAGCGCGAACGGGTCGATGTGAAACCTTTACAGCGTTTTGAGACCGCCGCGAATGCAGCGCCCCTGTTTGGCGACGATCCGCGTCATCCGGAACAGCGCAAAGTGTTTTCCGTCTCGTCTATTCCTGTCCTGAATCATCGTGGAGCAGGACAGATCGTGGGCTACGTTTATATTATTTTGGACGGAGAAGAGTACGGCTCTGTGGCACACCTTGTACAGAGAAGTTATATACTGCGTCTGACGCTCGCGCTGATGGGCGGCTGCCTGGTTTTCCTGTTGGTGGCCGCCTGCATTTTGTTTCGCTCGCTGACGCGCCCGCTCAGGCGCCTGACTGCGGCGATGGAAAACTTCCAGGCGCCTATCGCGGCGGAACACGCTGACCACAACGCCGCCGCAATCTGCCCCGCCGCAGGAACAGGAGACGAGATAGTCCGTCTGGACATGGTTTTCCGACAACTGGCCGCGCGCATTAAATACCAGGTGCAGCGTCTCAACCAGGCGGACAAGCATCGGCGCGAACTGATAAGCAATGTATCCCATGACTTACGAACGCCTTTAGCCGCGCTTCAAGGCTATCTGGAAACGCTGCTGATGAAAGAAGGCCAGATGTCCGCAGCGGAGCAGCGGCGTTATTTGACGATTGCATCCCGACACAGCGAGCGTCTGAACCAACTGGTGTCTAATTTATTCGAACTTGCCAACCTGGATGCCTATGAGACGAAAATACACCCTGAAGCGTTTGCGCTCGGAGAACTCGCGCAGGACACCATGCTGCAGTTTCAGTTGATCGCCGAGAATAAAAAGGTACACCTGCAAACCGACTTTGCGCCCGATCTGCCGTTTGCATACGCTGACATAGGATTGATTCAGCGCGTACTGGAAAATTTAATAGACAATGCGATTCGTTATACGCCGCAGGGCGGCGCAGTCACTATTTCGCTTATCCTGATGGAGCAGCATATCGCTGTGCGGGTGCGCGACACCGGATGCGGCATACCCGAAGAAGCTATTCCGCATCTCTTTGAACGTTACTACCGGGGAGAAAAAACGTCTGCCGTGTCGGGAGCATCCGCCGACGGCGCAGGTCTCGGACTGGCGATTGTCCGCCGTATTCTACAGCTTCATGATAGTAACATTGATGTAAGCAGTCAAGTAGGCAAAGGCGCTGCTTTTACATTCAGCCTGCCTATAGCCTCTTTACAGGCAAAATGACAATCGAAATAAGAAACGGTACTACTCTCTTCAAAATATGCAGGCGTGATCCTCGTTGGAGGCGCGTTGAGCCATAGATATGCTTTGCGGGGAGTTGACTGCTTGACAAGGCGAGAGCGCGTCAGTATACTGAATAGAGAGACTTGCGGAGAAACTATCAAGCAAAGCAAAGCAACTGCAAAGCAACTGCAAAGAAGTTCATGGAGAATACCTAAATGCTCGAAGAGATAAAGGCGCAGGCGCAGGAACTGCGCGCCCGCCTGATTGAGCTGGGAGGTCATCTTTGACCAGGCCAGCCGCCAAAATGAAATCGCCGAATTAGAAAACCAGACCGCGCAGCCGGATCTGTGGGACGACCCCGCTGCGGCCCAGGTACTGATGCAGCGTCTGGGCAAATTGCGTGAGATCCTGGCCCCGCTTAAAGCAATGCAGGCCCGCGTGGACGACCTGGAAGCTATGTGCGAACTGCTGGAAGAGGCGGGCGACGACGACGCGGTCACGCTTGGCGAGCAGGCAGACGAAGTACGCGCCATTAATACGGACATAGACAGGCTGGAGTTGGAAACCCTGCTTGGCGGCGAGCATGACAGCGCGGACGCGATTGTAGAAATCAAAGCGGGCGCGGGAGGGACGGACGCCTGCGACTGGGTCACGATGCTGCAGCGCATGTACCTGAAATGGGGCGAACTGCGCGGCTTCAAGGTGGACATCCTGGACGAGAGCGAGGCCGACATCGCGGGCCTGACCAATACGACGTTCGTCATTCACGGCAAAAATTCGTATGGCTATATGAAGGCCGAGCGGGGCGTACATCGTCTGGTACGTATCTCGCCCTTTGACGCCGCCAAGCGCAGGCAGACGAGTTTCGCCCGCGTCGAGGTGCTGCCCGACATCGGCGAGACCGCGCATGTCGAAATCAATCCCGACGACCTGAAAATAGATTATTACCGAGCCAGCGGCGCGGGCGGTCAGCATGTGAACAAAACCGACAGCGCGGTACGTATTACCCATATACCCACGCAGATCGTGGTGCAGTGCCAGAACGAACGCTCGCAGCACAAAAACAAGGCGTTTGCAATGTCCGTACTGAAAGCGCGGCTGCTGGAGCGGGAGCGGCGCGAAAACGAGGAGCGTCTGGCTATTCTGCGCGGCGAAACCAAGTCCAATGAGTGGGGCAACCAGGATCGCTCGTATGTGTTCCAGCCCTACACGATGGTAAAAGATCATCGGACCGGCCAGGAGACAGGCGACGTTATCGGCGTGATGAACGGCAACATCGAGCCTTTTTTGCAGGCCTATTTGCAATGGCGGCAAAACTCGGAAGCGAAGTAGGCGCGGCCTGACTGCCGACAAAAGCAGCGGGCCGACGTGAGAACATTGCGGACGTGTTGGAAGTTGGAAGCCGTAAACCGTGTTGAGTGTGTGGCAAGGGAGTATGGTCATGAAGACGCGATGCAGCATAATGTGGAAAAGCGCGGTTGGCGCGGCAGTCCTGACGGTGTGCGCGTCCGGCGTCCTGTGCGCGGACACGTACCGCTCGGACGTGGAATTGTCCAATCGCGAAATCGCCATGCGGCAGGTTCCGCTGGGCGACCTGGTCGCGGACGCGGTGCGGGCCTCGGCCCATGCCGATGCCGCCCTGGTTCCCGCCTCGGCCTTTTCCGAAACGTCTATGACTCTGGCGCGCGGCGGGTTCGCGCTGGGCGACGCCCTGAAGTCGCTGGAGTATAAGAGCGAAACCATCGCCATCGTGAAGCTGACGGGCGAGCAGATACGCGCTGCGCTGGAAAACAGCCTGTATCAGTACCCGGTTCGCTCGAACGCCCTGCTGCAAACATCGGGGCTGCTCGTAAGCTTTAGCGCGTCCGCGCCCTCCGGTCGGCGTGTCACATCGGTCAAGATAAACGGCGCGGACGCGCAGCCCGGCAAAACCTATCGGGTCGCCATGCCCATATCTCTCGCGAACGGCGGCAACGCGTACTTCAAATACTGGAAGAAGTCCGACACTGAGAAAGATACGGGCGTCACCCTGGAAGCCGCACTGACCGCTTATCTCAACGACCATAAGACCATTGCGAAAGGTGAAGACCGCCTTGTGGCTTCCAGCAAATAAGATGGTGTCCGCTGCGCGAGTAACTGTGGCGGACATATCTGCGTCAAGGCGAACCTCTGCTGCATTGCGCCTCCTCGCCGTGTGCGGCCTGATGGCTGCGATGCCTTTGCTGTCAGGCTGTCACAACCCGAACATGGCGGAGGGGACAACGGCGAGTGCTTCCTCTATTGTGACACCGGCTTCAGCGACGGCAGCAGCACCCGCTAATCCTGCCTTCGGCAGCCCGCAACCCGTCCGAAATCCAGCGTTACTTGCGCCTGCGAGGGCCGTCAGCCCTGCTGATTCGGCAGGAAAGTCTGCTGCGGCGCCCGCCGACCCTGCACAGCCGTCAGGCCGTGTTCGCCGCCCTGCCTTTGATGCCGATGCGGCCTTTGCCCTGCTTACGCGGCAGTGCGAGTTCGGGCCGCGCGCACTGGGCAGCAAGGCGCACGAACAGACAAAAGACTACTTGCTTGCCGAAATGAAGCAATACGCCGATGTCACCATAGCGCAGACATTCGATTATCGTGGAATGCCGGTCACAAACGTCATCGGTGTGTTTTATGGGACGGGCGCGACCTCGCCGTCTAAGAACCCCGTCTTGCTGCTGACGCACTGGGATTCGCGCCCCATTTCCGACGGGCCGTATTCTAGTGAGGCGAGCAAAACCCCATTCTTTCATTATGATGCAAGCGGATGGAACCGCACGACGCCGATCATGGCGGCAAACGACGGCGCTTCCGGCACGGCGGTCCTGCTGCAAATGGCGCGCATGTTCAAGAAAAATCCTCCCCCGGTCGGCGTGGTAATTTTGCTGGACGATGGGGAGGATTATGGCGACTTTCATGCCAATAATGATAAGGGTGAAGGCATCGAACTCGGCTCGCGTTATTTCGCCACCCACTTCAAAACGGACCGGCGATTGGGACGACCGAATTACGGCATATTGCTGGACATGGTAGGCGGCAAAGACCTGGTGCTGCCAATGGAAGCCAATTCCATGCGTTATGCGCCCGGCACATTGACCAAAGTGTATCAGGCGGGGCAGGCGCTCGGCTACAAAAGTACGTTCCGGGGTGATCTGACGTTCAACGTCAACGATGACCACATCGCTCTGAACGAGGCGGGATTGCGCGTGATTGACCTGGTTCCCTACTTCGGCGACACCGCTCCTGCCGGCGTTACAGGCTATATCTACTGGCACACGCTGCAGGACACTGTGGACAAATGCAGCGCGGACTCGCTCAAGATCGTCGGCGAAACATTGTCGGAAGTGATCTACAACGAAATACCCGCGCCCTGATTCGTAGTGAGCAAGACACGATTAACGAAACCTTCTACCCTCAGCATTCGTGGTATGGATAAGAATTCTGCAAGCAGTGGCGATTTGCAAGCCATCTGAATCGTATTCAGCGTTCGCCGGGTTGGCAAATTATATTTGTCCTCAAACGCTCCGGCCCTGTTTGCAGCGCTGACGGGCATGATTTTCTCTTAGACACATCAAAGCAGATCGGTACCGAGTCTGCTGTTTTGAAGGAGCATCAGGAAATGGCGAGGGAAGCGGGAGCGCAGGGGCAGGGGCGTGTCACGGCGTTTCGCGAAACGGAACTGAAGATCTGCGAACTGTGCGGCTGGCTGAATCTGGAGTCCAACACGGAATGTTTCGTGTGCGGCTGGCATGGCCTGTTCGAGCAGAGTCCCGAAGTGGTGCGCGCGGCTGTGGAACTCGCGGTACGCAGGTACGGGCGTCTGGAACTTCAGCACCTCACCGACCCGCGCACGTACCGCAAACCCGCGCCTCCTACCTGGCGCTCGCGCCTCCGCGGCCGCCTGCGACGCGTCTGGAACTGGCTGCGCGGCTGACGCAGACCATTTGCCCCGCGCGTTAGAAGCGTTTATACGCCTTACAGCGCTTCATTGGTTTTGCCTCCCGTCTGATTGGTTTCAGGCGGGAGGCATCATTTTGTCTGTCTGCTTCGGCTATTGTGCGTCTTCGCTGTGGGTCAGAACCCAGTGGAGATCGTCTTTGGCTGCTTCGTTGATGGCATGAGTGGCCTCGGCGTCCAAGCGCAGGGTCTGGTTCAGCAGGAGCAGGTAAGCCAGCGCAAGACCGGCGAGGGCGGGCAGGAACATCCGTCGCAGTCCATACACAACGGCCGACACGACAGGAAACCCGCGCCGCAAGGCCCAGACGCACAACAGAAGGATCAGCAGCAGCGGCAGCGCGCAGGCGAGCAGGCCCACTTGCAAGGCATGTGCCGCCGTGGCGGGCGGGGCGATGCCCATCATGCTGCTGAGAAGCAGGGCCACGGGATGCAGGCCGCTGAACAGGCCGCGCAGACCGTATAATAGCAGACCCGTCCCGGCTGCCAGAACGAGCGTGAAGCGCAGCGTGGTTCCCCACCGCCAGTATGCGGCAAGGCGCGTTTCAGCGTATGAGATCTTGTCAGCAGGCGAGGGCTTGTCATCGGGCATGGAGACGATGCACGAAAATACTTCATTCGAGGCGGGACTCGCACTCAGATCATGGCGAGCCAGTTGGATTGAATCGTCTGTGGTCACGGCGGCGAGTACGGCGTCGTCGAACGCTTTCTTATCAAATGATCCGTCATCTGATCCGTCATCGCCAGCTTTGACAATGACAACTTCATCATCGCTGACTTCGCCGTCACCGCTTGCGTTGTCGAAAAATTCAGGTATGGGTACTGTCGCGCGTCGCGTCTGCTTACTCCACACAAATGCCTGTATTCTGCCGCAGGCGAACACGAACAGCGCGCACACACACGCGTAAAGCAGCACGGCCAGACGGGACGAGGGAAGGGCAGTGCCTAACAGCATGGCGATGCCTGCAACGAAAACGCTTCCCAGACTCCAGGCCAGAATGCGCAGGCCGCGCCCCGCGTGTGTACGGCGACGAGGCCAGAACCGCGCGGCGAGCGCGCACAGCGACAGCAGTACGGCCTGCTGCAATAGCGAGACGCCTGCCATCCAGCCGCTGAACAGGGCGATGAGCGGGATACCGGGCGGAATGCCGGGATAGGAGGCATCGGCCCGCGCAACGTCTACCTGCGCCCTGAGACGGCAGCTTTCTTCCACTTCGGCATACAATACCGTGATTTCCGACAGTCTTTTGTTCTTACGCAGAAAGGCGAGATAGCCCTGCGCCTGCTGTTCCCAATCCTGCACGGTGCGAATGCCGCTCTGCTGCAGGCCTGCGTCGCCATCACAGGCCGCAATCAGCAGCAGGTCTGTGCCATATAATGCCTCATACGCCCATGTCGCGTTGTCGCGCAGGATGTGTCCCAGCAGGCGAATGGAGCGGCGTATCTGAATGGCCCTGGCGACCTCACCCCGTTCTGCGGCGCGGTCTGCCTGCCCGCGCGCGGTCTCGGCCATACGGCGCAGTTCGCGCAGGTGCGGAAAGGCCAGCAGGGTCAGCGGTCCGATCTTCTGCGCCGCGCCGTGGTCGCCATACGCCAGCGAGTACAAGCGCCACTGCCCCAATACCTCCTCATAGAGATAGGAGTCCCAGCGTGACTTCAACGCGCACAGGGCGAGGGCGTCCACGCCCTGCTGATCACGCCCTGCGGCAAAGTACGTGACCGCGAGCATGGCGGGCCAGAATGCATTTTCCGGGTCGGCGCGCTCGCCGTTACGCAGCGCCCAAGTCATCAGCTTGACATCCGTGTAGCGGGGCGGTATCAGGCGGGGGGACGCGGGCGCTGCTTCGGGGCGCTGAATATGAATGCGGTCGGACATCATGCTGCGGGCGAGGTGCGCCTGCGCGCCGGGGGCAAGGGGAAAGTCGCGGGCCACGGTCGTCAGGCGTATCAGCGTGTGGTCGGGAACGCCGTCGTCGGAAGGATCCGAGGCGTCTTCGTCGTGGTTCGCGATGCCCGGTGACGAGGCGGGGGCGACAAGAGCGGTAGCGCGGCCTACCTGTAACAAATAGTCGTCGGGAAGCAGGGCGGCGGCGGCATCAAGGCGCGCGGTCTCGCTGAGATTGCGCTGCGCGTCGAACGTGCGCAGCCACGGCAGACTGTCCTGGGCCAGCGCGAACCGCAACTGCGAACCCAGCGTGTAGCGAACGGGAGGCAACATCCACAGGCCGCAAACAGCCCCCAGGATCAGGCCGACAAGCCATCCCGACCCGCCTGCGCGCCTTCCGCGTTTTGCCCGGAGCGTGTCAGCGTGGGGACGGAACGGGGAAAAAGCGAAATTGGCTGCGCCTCGCTTGCGTCTGAGTACCGAAGGCCAGTGTACCGGTCGCCTCATATTAGCCGAACGCTTCGCGGGCATCCCGCGCGGAAGGCTGCGTGTGAACAGGCCGTGTAGACTCCGGACGCGAGCCGACAGGCGGCAGGAGGACCGGGGCGGAATGACTGCGCGACGGATCTGCTATGTCAGGCAGAGAGGGAGCGTAAACAGGCTTGCGCGCTCTGGAAGCGGGCGCATGGGCAGGCCTTGTCCACAGCATGGCGGCGCGTGGGGAGGGGGCGTTGAGCAGCGCTTCGAGCGGGACGGGGAGAACGGAACGCTGCAAACTCTGCCGCGCCAGCCGGTCTGCTGCCGCCCCTGTAAGGGAGCGTGACGAGTGGGAATGCAGGGCAGAGATCAGGAAGAAGCAGGTAAGGCCGGCGGCAGCCACTGCGCCGCCGCCAAGCTGCGCCACAAAATCGAAAGGGAGGGCCTGACAGCGCGTATTCGCTGCCTTGACGATGCGCGTTCGCAATCCGGCAAAGGCGGGCCGGGGGCGCGGCGCGAGGGACAGCGTTGACAATACGCGCGCATCAAAGGCGTGGGCGTCTGTCGCATACGTATGTTCGCGCAGGCCGAGTACGGTGTGCAGAGCGTCATCCGCCTGGGCCGCTATCTGGCAGCGCGGACAGTTTGCCAGATGATCCTGAAGCAGTCCCCACTGCGTGGCGGGAATCTTGCCGTCGGCGCGGCGCGTCAGGAGGGACTGCCAGCGCGCGCATCCATCCAGACGCAGGACAGCGCGAACGCGCGCAGGAATGCTTTGGGAAATGTTATCAGAATTGCTCTTGGAATGAACGCGACGTGCGGAGCGAAAAAGATTATACAAGATTGGCCTCCTCTTGAATGGCCGTCCAGCGTTTGCGGAACTGTTCGCGGGCCGTGTTTAGCCGCGATCTCACGGTTCCGACAGGGATGTTCAGTACCTGCGCTATTTCTGCGTATTCCAGGCCTTCCACTTCGCGCAGCACCAGGGCCGCGCGCATAGGCGGGGTCAGGCTGTCGAGTACCTGCTCGACGGCCATCCGCTTCTCCATATCCGGGTTCGCTATTGCCTGATGCGGCAATGTGCGCTCTTCCAGGGGAAACTCGGACGTCATGCACTTGCGGCGCATTTTGTCCAGACATAAATTGATAACAATGCGGTACAGCCAGGCGTAAAAGCCCGACTCGCCCCGAAACTGATCTATCTGGCGAAACGCTTTGACAAACGCTTCCTGCGCCACATCCTCGGCCTCGCGCGAGTTGTGCAGCACATGGGAGGCGAGCCGAACGACCCGGTCACGGTAGCGGTTCAGAATCCAGCGTATGGCGCGTTCGTCGCCTTTCGCGCAGCGATCCAGCCAGGCGCGTTCTTCCTTGCGGTCGAGTGCATCCTGCGCGTTCGCGCCGACACCGGGGGCCATGATCGCTTCCGCTAATTTCCAAACGCTGGTAGTCATTTGTGCGTGTCTCTCCTGATTATACGACGCTTTCGCTCTATGTATTCGTTCGTTTCGTTCCGTGTGCGCCGCCCGTGCCGCTTATGTACTAAAAAGTGGGCTGTTAGTGTTGAATATAGCGTTTGCCGTTTCTGTCAACGAATTCCATTATGGTTTTACCCCTGAAATCGTATCAGGGACGGGCGGTTTGGCGAAGCGCGTAAACGGTGATGCGCGGCGGCAGGCATGGCAGGCCGGGAGGCAGGGACGCCGCTACGGAACCGGGCGTAAAGTGCAGGATGCCGCCGCCCGCCGCTGCGTCCATCTGTTTTAGCCACTCGGCGGGGAGCGGGCCGCAGGCGTCGCTGGTAAACACGTAGTCTACGCCTGCCTGCTGTAATGCCGCGCTGTCGGGAGGCGGCCATGTCCACGGGGTTTCACGGTATACGAGGCTTTGCCGGAGCGCGGCCTCGGCCTGATCGCTCAGGGCTGTTGACGTAGTAGAAGATAGTGTAGGAGCTAGTTCCGCTTTGGCGCGCGTGATTCCTGCTTCCGTTAAAAGCGGCGCGTTCGCGCCCCAATCCGACGCGAAATTTAGTGCCTGCCCACTATTGCCTTGATACCGTTGCTCATACACGGTGGCGCGTGGGGATTGGAGGCAGACGCCGCGACCGGGCGGGATATTTAGTTCGGCCCATTTCAGCGCCTGTGTGCGGGTGTCGGGCGTGTTGCCGAGCAGGCTGTCCCATTGCAGCAGAGTCCATAGCGGCGGCAGGGCGATAAGGATGACGCCGAATGTCCACGCGATTTTCCACGCCAGGGCAGGTTTGTTCCGCGTGGCGACCGCGCCGCGTATCCTATCATACACAAACCACAGCGCGTATGCCGCGAACAGGGCAATAAACGGATCAGCGGCGACGAGGAAGCGGCTCGCGCTTACGGACAACGCAATGAGCATGAGCGCGTAGAAAGCTGGAAACGCCGCGAACAGCAGTTCTTCGGATTTGTGCCTTCGCAGTACAAGTAAAACCCCGGCGAGGGAGGCGAGGAGAACAGGCAAGCCCCAATCCGCTTTCAGCGCTTGCCAGAGCGTGTACGCCGCGCCATTATAACCATTGCCGGGGTACGCGTAGGCAAGTCCGGCCTTAAAGAACGTGAACGATGCCGAGGGACTACGCACAGCATTCGGCGTCGCCACACAGAAGCCTCCCAATAAGGCAATCAGGCCGGACAGTGTAGAGATGTGTGGTTTATCTGCACTGATATTTGCCGCCTGTACGCGCATCGTGCCGCTCGATGTTGGCAGAGTGGCAGCGCCTGCGTCCGGTGTCAGCGCCGCCGCGGCGCTCTTGCGATGCCGCAGCCAGAACGCAGCCAAGAGTGACGGAACAAGCAGGATGGCAAAATACCCCGTGGCCGCGCCCAGGCCGATGAGCAGACCTGTCAGCACATAATCACGCCGCAGTCCGCGCGTCAGGATATTGTGTAGTGGAGAGTACGCGGCCAGGATAAGGACGGATTGCGCCACATCGGGAACGGCAAAATGCGAGTACGCCCCCTGCTGTGCGGACGCGGCCAGCAACAACGCGCCGATCAATCCGACCCGTTCGCCGAAGTATCTGCGCCCGACAAGAAACGTCAGCAGCACGGCGAGCGTCCCCAGGCAGGCGGTCGCAAGCCGCGCAAACAGCAGCGCAAAAGTCGGATTGACGCAGTACGAGACAACAAACTCCCCGACGCTGTGATAGTGGCCGGTCATCCGCCCATAGAGCAGGGGCAGACTGCATACGGCGAACAGGAAGCGGATGTACAGGGCGGGGTAAGGTGACAAAGTGGTGTGAAAATCGCCGCCGAAGCCGCGCATGGCATCGTTGACAAGGATTGTTTCGTCGCCATGATACAGGTGCGGCAGGCCGAAGTTGATGCCGTAGATACGCAGCAGGAAACCGAGCAGCAAAATGGCGATCAGCGAAGGCCAGACCCATATCGGCCCGGCCAAAGTTTTTGTTGAGGGCTTTAGACGTGTCTGCGCTTCGCCAATCGGTCGCATCGGTTTGCGTATTTCCGCTCTAAGCTGCTGTGGAGTGCGGATCGCCTCCGGAAGTGGGGCAGGACGCGGCTTTTGGGCAGATGCGGAGCGTTTGGGCGGTTTGGAAGCGTGTCGTTTGGGTGATTTCATTCCTGATTATACGACGCGGCAACGGGTAGATTTCCCATCCTTCCGAAACAAGTTTACCTCGCTCTCCGGCGGAACTATTCAGGCGCAAAAACAGCGGCAGGACAAACTCGTCCTGCCGCTGTGGAAGCGATGTGGGAGAGCGGGTACAGAGAACGTACCCGTCTCTGAGGTGCTTCGCACCAAGCGTCCTCGCGGACGCGAATGCAACACATTGTTTCGCGGCTATAAGCGCAGTATTGGATTACTTCTTGCTGCGCCCGCTTCCGTTCGTGCCAGTACCGCCGTTGGTCTCTGTCGAGACGCTCGGCTCGACAACGACATCCTGGAGGTCTTTGTCGGGAGCGGCTTCGGCTTCCTGGGCGACTTCATCGGCATCTACAAGGCGTTCAATCGTAACGACGCGGTCGCCCGTGCCGACGTTCATGACGTTGACGCCCTGAGTGCGGCGGCTTTGCGTTTCCTTGATCTCGCGTATGGTCGTCTGAATGGTAACGCCCTTTTCGCTGATGACCATGAGCTTGTCGTCCTCGCCCACAACGGCGGCGGCAACCACGGGGCCGGTGCGGTTTGTCACTTCCATCGTTTTGACGCCCCTGCCGCCGCGTCCCTGCCGGTTGTACTTGCTCAGGTCGGTGCGCTTGCCTAGGCCGTTTTCGCTGATGACGAGTAGTTGTAACTGCGTGTCGGGAGCGACTACGTCCATTGTGACCACGCGGTCTACCATCTTGCGCGTGGCGGGGTCGCGCATTTCGATGCCACGCACACCGCCCGCCGTGCGCCCGCGAGTCGGCACATCACTCTCTGCAAAGCGCACGGACATGCCGTTGCGCGTCACGATCAGGGCGTCCTGATTGCCGTCCGTGTGCTTGATCCATTTGAGGTTGTCGCCCTCTTCGAGATCGAAGCAGTTCAGACCGTTTGCGCGCAGGTTGGCGAACTCGGACAGATTGGTGCGCTTCACTTCCCCGTACTCAGTCGCCATGAACAAATAGCCTGCGCCCATCAGGTTCTTCATGGGCAGAATGGCCGTTACCTGATCGCCGGGTTCCAGTCCGATGAAGTTATTGATGTGCTGGCCCCGCGCCTGCCGGCTGGTCTGCGGCACTTCGTAAGCTTTCAGGCGATACACGCGGCCCCGGTTGGTGAAGAACAGGATCATGTGCGTGGTCGTCGCCACGAACAGGTGCGCGAGACTGTCCTCATCTTTCAGGTTGGCGGCGGCGACGCCCTTGCCGCCCCGTTTCTGGGTGCGGTACGTGTCCATCGGCACGCGTTTGATGTAGCCGTCACGCGAAATGGTGACGAGCGTTTTCTCTTCGGGGATCAGGTCTTCCTCGGTGATCTGGTCGGCTTCGAGGGGCAGGATACGCGTCCGCCTATCATCGCCGTATTTGTCGCGCAGTCCCTTGAGTTCGTCCTTAATCATGCGCGTCAGGCGGGCGGGCGTGACGAGAATATCTTCCAGCCGCGCGATTTCGCGCAAGAGTCCACGATACTCGTCCTCGGTCTTCTGACGTTCGAGCTGCGCGATCTGCCGCAGCTGCATGTTGAGGATGGCCTCGGCCTGTATCTGCGTCAAGCCGAACCGAGTTACCATTTCCACGCGGGCCACATCGGATGAGGAAGCAGCGCGAATGAGGCGGATGATCTCGTCCAGAAAGTCCAGCGCGATCTGCATACCTTCGAGGATGTGGGCGCGGCGTTTGGCGTTGCCCAGCTCGAAGCGTGTGCGGCGCGTGATGACCTCGCGCCGGTGCGTGACGTGCAGGTTGATGATCTGGGCCAGGTTGAGCATCTTGGGCTGACCGTTGACGAGGGCGAGCATGATGATGCCGAACGTCTGACGCAGGGCGCTGTGCTTGAGCAAAAAGTTGACGATGCGCTTGGGCAGCACGTCGCGGCGCAGTTCGATGACCATACGCATCCCGTGCTTGTCGGAAAAGTCGTTGATGGCCGTGATGCCGTCCACGCGCTTTTCTTTTGCCAGTCCCGCGATATGCTCGATCAGCTTGGCCTTGTTGACCTGGTACGGCAGTTCGGTCACGACGATGGCGTTTTTGCCGTTGTCCATCGGCTCGATCTGTAACTGCGCCTGCATGATGACGCGCCCGCGCCCGGTGCGATACGCCTCTTTCGCGCCCTTTGTGCCTAAGATGAGGCCCGCAGTCGGAAAGTCGGGGGCCAGAACGAACTTCATCAGGTCGTCGGGCGTGGCGTCGGGATGATCCAGGAAGTAGAGGGTAGCGTCCACGACCTCGCGCAGGTTGTGCGGGGCCATGCTCGTAGACATGCCGACCGCGATGCCCTCGCCGCCGTTGCACAGGAAGTTGGGGAACTTGCCGGGCAGCACGACGGGTTCGTTCTCGGACTGGTCGTAGTTGGGCATGAACTCTACGGTCTGCCGCTCGATGTCTTCGAGCATTTCAATGGCAAGTGGCGTCATGCGGCACTCAGTGTATCTTTGGGCCGCAGGCGGATCCCCGTCAACGGAGTTGTGAACGAACACGCCGTCCGCGAGCAGGAAGTTGTGATGCTCGTCTACGGTGATGTCGTACACGTCGGCGGTTTCTTCCAGCCATTCGATGCTGACGATGCGATGATTGTAGTTGTGCGCCGCGCTGACCATCTCGTCAGACACATCATACTTTGGGTAATAACTGGAAGGGCCATTAAACGCAGGCGCAATGCCGCGCTCGGCGTTGTACGCGTCCGCGATGTGGTGTACGAACTCGTAACGCCCCGTGGAAGGCTGCTTGACGCGCAGGTACTCGTTCAGACCTTTTTTGATCGGGGCCGCGTCGAAGTAACCGGGCATCAAACTGTCGCTTGGCGTCAAAAATTGCGCCTCTTTGTACGTGCCGTCCCGCAGCATGAAGCGGTGATCCGGCGTACAGCGGATTTGTGCGCCGCTATCCAGCGTTACTCTGACAAGACGAGCGTCGTGTCGCGTAACACGCGAGTTATGGCCCTCGCCAACAACGATGTTGCCTTTGCTGTCAACCGAGTAGACAAAAAACGTATCCTGCGGATCGAGCGAGGCAAGTTCCTCAAACGTCTTTTCGGTTCCGTCGAGCATCTTGATTTTGGTATCGCCGGTAAAGCAGCCGAAGTTGCCCTGCGGGTCAATCAGCGGGTAGCGCAGGCTGAAATCCTGCGCCAGACGAACCAGCGTTCCATAGATGGCCGCGTCGCCGTGTGGATGATACTTGCCCATCACCTCCCCAACCACACGAGCGGACTTTACGCGGGACGCGCCGGGGCCGATGCCCAGGCCACGCATACCATACAGGATGCGACGCTGCACGGGTTTGAAGCCGTCGCGCACATCGGGAAGAGCGCGCGAGATCAGCGTGGAAACCGCATAGCCCAGGTACGAGCGGCGCAGTTCATGCTCGATGTCTATCATCATCGTGGCGTCGCCGACGTTGCCGGGCATAATGGGTTCGCCGGATGGGGAAGGAAGATTGGTGTCTGCCAACGTACTCTCCTGAAAAGAAACACGCGCGGAGGGGGCTGATACACGCGGCCCGCCCGCCGGTTGATGCGCCTGCCAAAAGGCGATTTACGCTGCTTTCGGTCGGTCGCTCTGTGGTTGTTTTGACTTGCAATAAGTGGTATATTGTACCATTTACGTACAATTCTGTCAACGAATGCGCGCCTGCCAGACCACATTTTGACCTTGCTGTCTCTTGTTACTGCGCCGCGCGGGACGGAAGCGGAAACGGACGCGCAAACATTGTCCTGACGGCATGTAAACACAACAGAGGATTTTCGCGTACCAACGGTATACATACTGCGCGGGAAGTCTGAACAGCACAGAAACATATTAGCGGAGAAGGAGCGGCGGCGGACATGGCGAAATCAGGAGTAAGTGGGGCGGAGGAGTCTGATCTGCGGGTCGTGTTGCGGGCGATTGGGTTGGGCGGCGTGGCAGGTCTGCGTTCCATGCTTGCGCCCGCCCTGCTCAGTTCCCGGCTGTCGCACAAACACGCGGACAGTGCGGCGGGCAAGATCGCGGTCGCGCTGGCCGAACCAAAGGTGGCGCTGACGCTCAAGGCATTGTCGGCGGGCGAACTGATCGGCGACAAACTGCCCAAAACGCCCAGCCGAATCGCGCCCCTGCCGCTTGCGGCGCGGGCCGTGTCGGGCGCGATTGTGGGCGGGGCCGTGTTCGGCAGCGCGCGGCGTCCGCTGTGGCTGGGCGCGCTGCTCGGCGGCGCGGCGGCAGTCGGCGCGGCGTATGGCGGCTACCACCTGCGAAAAATGGCCGACGAACAGTTCAATCTGCCCGACCCGGTCGTCGCGCTCATCGAGGACGCCATTGCGGTCGGCGTGGGCAGCAGCGTTCTGGCTGCGGATTGATTGTCTTGAACTCGGATTACACGGATTTATGGGATAGACAAGATTAGATGCTTCTTGACCTGCAATTTATTCGATGAAAAGGAAGACCAGGATGAACGCCGCATTCAATCCTGTTCATCCTACAAATCCGCGCAATCCGAGTTCAAGACAAAAGACAAAGACGGGATAGGAGTAACATCATGTACGGTCATCACACGTTAAACATCGAATGGGCTATTCTGCTTTATCATCCCGGCGTACTTATCATGATGATAGGCGGCGCTTCATGCGTGTCAATGATGATACTGGAATTTGTCGGGCGTGTCGGAAGGCGTAACGACTTGCGGCAGCAGATGATGTATGAGCGGCAGGAAACCGTGTTCTATGTCAGTTCGAGCGATAAAACACTCTTGCGGCCTGCGCCGACGCCGCCTGCCGATCTCGGCAATCTGCTGCGGAGCGCCGAGCCAGCGCCGACCACACCGCCGACCGACATGCTGCGCGCAAGCGGGGTGGCAGGCAGCAGCACAAACACGAAATGATACGAGGAGTTTGCATTGACAAGTTTGGAACTGAGCATGTCCGCTGACGAAATCGAACATCCTTACCGCGTATCCGGGCCTGTCACGGTCGAGGAGGCGCGGCGCTACTGCGAACGGCTTGCCAAATCGCATTACGAGAACTTTCTGGTTGCGGGCGTGTTCTGTCCCAAACCGCTGCGCCAGCACTTTTACAATGTGTACGCGTACTGCCGTATCAGCGATGACCTGGGCGACGAGATCGGCGACACGGGCAAAAGCCTGATCCTGCTCAACTGGTGGGAAAATGAATTGGACGCCATGTACCGGGGCGAGCCGCGTCATCCCGCGTTTGTCGCGCTGGCTGAGACCGTAGAAAAGTTTCACATTCCCCCAACGCCGTTCCGCAATCTGCTGACCGCGTTTCGGCAGGATCAGACTATGACGCGCTATCCTTCGTATGACGCTCTGCTCGGCTACTGCGTCAACTCGGCCAATCCGGTCGGGCAGCTTGTACTATACCTGTGCGGGTACACGGACGCGCCGCGTTTCGCGCTGTCCGACAAGACCTGCACGGCCCTGCAGCTTGCCAACTTCTGGCAGGACGTGACGCGGGACATGGACAAGGATCGCGTTTACATCCCTCTGGAAGACATGGCGCGTTTCGGGTACACTGAGGAGCAGCTATTTCGGCGCGAATTTACGCCCGCCTTCGCCGATCTGATGCGCTTCGAAGTGGAGCGGACGCGCTTGCTGTTCGATGAGGGACTGCCCCTGTGCGGCATGGTAGACAAGCGGGTGCGATTGGACATCGAAATGTTTAATCGGGGCGGCCTGGAAGTATTGCGCCTGATCGAAGCGCAGAACTATGACGTGCTGACCCGCCGCCCGTCCGTGTCCAAAAAACGCCAGTTCGCGATGCTGCTGGGGCGCTTGTTTGCCGGGATGGGCAGGCAGTAAACTTTTTGCTTTGACTGCGCTGTTCTGCAAACTTTAATTCAACACAGCTTCGCATAAGCCGCTTACGCTTATGCCGCTTACGCTTATGCCGCTCATAAGGAAAAGTCGAGATGAACACCCAGCTGGCCTGGATGCCTGCCCCGGATGTCGTGGATCATTATGGACGCCCGCTCACGTCCGACCTGGAGTTTTTCGCGCCGCCCCCAGAGATCGGGCGTGTGCTGACGGCCTTCTCCACGCTCAAAGGAGGCAAGTCGCATCCTACCCTGCTCAAAGCATCAGGGGGCGCGCTTGGAGGTTTCGCGGGCGGGTTCGCGTTCGGCTTTTTTGTGGCCTGGATCAAGGGCGGCGGAAGCTCAATGGGCATCGGCGTCGGCGTTATACTAGGGCTGATAGTCGCCGGATTCGTGTTCGTTCAGGCGGCGCAGGCGGGGCAATGCACGTATGTCGGCGACCGGGGCATCGCCCGCTGCTTCTACTCCATTTTTAACAGCGGCCCGCCCAAAACCGAAACACTGGTGTTCGAGAACGCGGCCCAACTGCTGGCCGGGCAGACGGATCAATATGTCAATGGCGGCTACACCGGCACACAGTTCACCAGCCGATGGGTGGATGCGGGCGGCAAAACGCTGCTGACCATACAGGGCAGCTACGACCGCAAAAAGATGGAAAAGACCGGCCTGCCGACCAGTATGCTGTACCAATTTATAGATCGCGCCGAAGACGTGTGGCTGCGTCTCGCCCTGGAGCGCGCCCTGGCCGAGCAGAACAAATTCGGGTACGCGACCTTTCGGCTGGGCGACACCGGCGAAGCGCATGTTGGGCGCGATTACGTCGAGGTACACGCCAAGAACGGCGTCACGCGCTTTGACGGCAGCGACATCGCCAAGCTGGAAATCAAAAAAGGCACGGTGACGCTCCAGGCCCGCGACGCGCAAAAGGGCGTACTCGGCGTGGGACGGCACGGCATTTTCACCATCAAGTACGCGCAGGTCGGCAATGCGCGCTTATTTCTGCATCTGGTCAACAGATTGGGCGGCTATGAGGCCGCGCTCGCGAAGTGACAGACCGCAGGTTTTACGCCGGCTACGCACCTACAACGACGTTTATACTCTATGACAACCACGATGAACACATCTAACGCCGCCGTCCTCGCCGAATCCTATCGGCACTGCGAACATGTGGCGAAAACGCAGGCGCGTAATTTCTATTACTCGTTCGTCACCCTGCCGCCCGCCCGCAAGGCCGCCATGTGCGCCATCTATGCCTTTATGCGCTACAGCGACGACGTAAGCGACGAGGCGGCGGAAAATCAAAGCAAGGTCGAGGAGATGCTGGCGTGGCGCGGCGCATTGGATCGCGCCTTTGCGGGCGACTATGGCGACAGCCTGATCCTGCCCGCCTTCCACGACACCGTGACGCGCTACAACATCCCCGCCCGCTATTTTCACGATCTCATTGATGGCACGGAGATGGATCTGACCAAGACGCGCTACGCGACGTGGAGCGAACTGCATCAGTATTGCTATCGTGTGGCGAGCATCGTGGGCTTTGTGTGCATCCACGTCTGGGGCTTCGACGAGCAGGACGGGCGCGCGATGCAGTACGCCGAGTCGTGCGGCCTGGCTCTGCAATTAACCAACATCCTGCGCGACGTCAAGGAAGACGCCGACCGCGACCGCATCTATCTGCCGCAGGAAGACCTGCACCGCTTCGGCGTCACCGAGCAGGACCTGAAAAGCGGCGTGTTAAGCGAGCCGTTCCGCGCCCTGATGCAGTTCGAGGCCAACCGGGCCAAAGAGTTTTACGCGCAGGCGCAGGCGCTGTTTCCGCTGGTGCATAAAGCGGGCCGTCCCACGCTTGCCATCATGCTGAAAATCTACCGGGGCATTCTGGACAGCATCGAGCGCAGCAACTACGACGTGCATACCCGCCGCGCCCGTGTCAGCACCCCCAAGAAGCTGGGCATCGTCGCCCAGGCGTGGCTGGGCAGCCGCTTCAACCGTTAAGCAGTCGTGCGAAGTAAGTTCGTACTTCTGCCTTAGCGCATCGCGTCCGCGAGGACGCTTGGCGAAGCCTCCAAGACGGGTACGTTCTTGTACCCGGAACCACCGGCTTACTTTCGCCGCAGTGTACTGGTCCTCGCGCCCGACGTGCGCCATTGCGCTGTCGTACCCTGCTTCCAACGCTAAAAGGCAGGCCGGACGTAAACGCGTCCAGCCCCGTCCGCTGCCGGGAGATCGCGTTATCCGCTAATGGACGTTTTTACCAGATCCTCGGTCGGTTCGAGCCAGTCTCCCATACCCATAGCAGCACCTGGTGCGTAGGATTTGGCATCGAAAGTACGCAGTCGTTTATCGTGTATGTTCATTCCCATCAGCCCGGCCACGCATTGGCCGCAAAAATCGCCGTGATTGTCGTCGTAACCCATCAAACAGTTGTCATACATATCGTGCAGGTCGTCACGCGGATATTCGGCGTTGGAGGATCTGAAGTGATTGATGTAGAGCGTGTGGCCCATTTCATGTGTCAAAATGGCGTTGTAGATCTTGTTCGGATCTGTCAATAGCCGCCATCCTGCGTCTTCTGTTTCGTACTCTCTGCTGGCGAATGTTTCATATTTTTTGCCGGCGAACATCAGCACCCCGTGGCAAATGCCATTCCCCTGTAATCCTTCGTCTTTAAACGACTGCCATGTGTCCCGCTGTGCGGACCGCATCAGTATGATGCCCGGCATAAAGCCTTTATTGTCGTCGAGCGACCGCATCATTGCAATCAGCCAGTGCCGTTTAATGAAATTACCTACAGTTGATCTGATAGAGTTGTCGTCCGGGGGGGAAACCGACGGCAATCCAGTCGAGGCGCTCGCCGAGAACTGCACGGAAAGTCGTTGTCCTGCAGGCAAAGGCTCTTCCCGATAGTAATCTACTTTGATCTGCTGTCCGAGTGCGGGGGCGTCCGGGAAATGTATCTTGACCTCGCGCATCGCATAGTTGACGTTGACCGTGCCTCCTTTTGCGGCAAGCGTCCCAAGCCGGAACTGGTTGTGAAAGGTATATCCACCCAAAATTTCCGGTTTATCAGAGTCGTTCGTTTTCGCCTTTACTCTGAGCGGGACAATGGCACTTGACAACAGCTGGATTATAGGCTGTTTCAGAATGCAGGTAAAGTCTGTCGTGACGCCGTCTCCTGTGATAATCAGCTCGTCTGCGACGAGAGCGAGGCAGATCACTTCGACACTGCCTGTGAGCCTGTTGATCCGACTGGTTTGGTAGAATGGGGGAAGTTTATTGGTAAAGCCGGACGATTCGACGGTACCTGCAACACTTTCGTCCAATTTCAGGCAGCAGTCTGTTTCGTGGCAGGGCGGGATTGTTGTTGAGAAGCGCGCTGTGGTTCCGTCCCCTACGCCGAGCAGCTTTTCCTGCAGCTTGCCCTGCACCGCCAGCGGGAGAAATGGCGGCGAAATATGTTGATTGTAATACTCCATGCCGCGCAGATTCACCATGAAAGGCGACTTTACCGGGAAATAAAGCAGGCTCTGCCAATCCACGGCGGAGTGCGCTGTAAAGGAGGCTGCGAACGTATAGTTCGCGGGCGGAGGCTGACTGAAATTCAGACACGCGACGCCTGTGGCATGATCAATTGTGCCGTCTGTCAAATCAAGAGCGTCGTCGGGGGGATCCATGCGTAGGCCGGAAAATATGCCTGATGCGGGAACTTCAACCTTGCTCCCTCCTACCCTGATACTTACGGAACCCGGCTTGAGGTTTGGCGGCAGCGTTCCGGTGATGCTCGCTTGAACGCCATCGGCATGGGCAAAAAGTTGACTGGAGGCATCCAGGTAGTTGCGCGTGTTATCCGTTTGTATCTCTGCAAGCGCGCGCCTGAAGTCTGCTGTTATGGCAGCGCCTCCCATGTCTTCGGGCGTCTCGGCGCGGCTTTCGAGGATCAGCTCGCAGTATGCTCCCGCCAGCTGCAAAGTCAGCGCGTCCTGATCGAATTCGGGAACCTTGCCCTCGCGCGTCAGGCAGGCTGCGCAGAAACGCTCGCTGCTGTTGTGTTGACATTGTGTGTAGGCGGGAATGTCGAAATCCGTTTTGATCTCCGGCGGCAGTTCGCTTTCGTCGAGGGACGCGAACATCACGATGTCCCGGCAGATGCGGATCGTCCGCCAGCGCGTCAGGACGCCTGTTTTGCACTTGAAGCGCTTGCCGAACGACTGAACGTAGGCTTTGATCTGGTAACGGTCGCCTCCGATGCGCGAGGGCAGGAAGATGATGCCTGCCTGCCCCGCGTCATTGGTATCCGCGCACACTGCATACGGATGTTTCGCGGGGTCGGCCACACTGGTTTTGAACAGAGGGGACGCGCCATGAAAGCGCGCCACAGGGGTCAGGGTAAACACGTTCTGCCGGGTGTTCGGCCCGGCGGCAATCGTGTCGCAGACATCTTTGGCGTTCGGCAGCATATACGCTTTGCCGCCCAGATGAAAATGAGCGTTGCCATCCTGCGGGTTTGCGCTTTTGCGCTTTGACGCTGCGTAGGCTCTGACATGCCGCTGCATATACGCGGATGGGCCGCGCTTGCCGTCGCGGGGCGGCTTGGGGTTCGTAGCTTTTCCCGGAAGTACCGTACAGCCTTCTCGCAGGGGCGGCGCGAACTCCGGCGCGCGCGTATTTCCGCCGGCGACCCGGTGCGAGGCGGACAAGCCCGTGGAGGCTCCGCCGGGCTGTCCCTCTGGTTTGACAAGCTGAAACGTGACCCGCACATCGGGGGCTAAAATCCAGCCGCCCTCCGGCTTTTCTTTCTCCACCGTCGCCACGATGGGCAGCCGGCCCAGCGCCGGGTTGTCAGCGAAGAATTGCTGTTCGACCTTGTAGCGGTTGGCTCCGTTGAGAGGGTCTTTGACATCGGCCAGCGTGTACAGCATCTCGGCCGGGTCCCGGGCCTCGTACACTGCATCGTACATTCGGTGCATGACCATGTAGTCGCCGGGGGTGCGGAGTTTTGCAAACTCGTCTTGGGCAGGAAGCGCGCCGCCGCTGCATAGATAATTCCTGACTTCCCGGTTCAGCAGTATTTCCGCCGCCGCGTTGATGACGGCTGCGCTGGCAGGCGGAGCAGGAAGCTCGTCCTTGTAAATCCTTGTTTTGAAGTATTCCCAGGAGAAGGCGAAGCAGGCGTCGCAGTCGGGATGGTTCAGCGGGCGCTTCATCAGCCCCAGTACCTGCAGCCGCTCCTTTTTGCCCGGATCCGTCGTCACCGGATGCTCGAAGATCAGGTCGGTGTCTCCAAGTTCCAGGCTAATCCGATACTTAGGCGCAATGTTGATGGTGCTTGTGCCGGTTAGTCCACGCACAACTCGCCGGATATGATACGTTGAGGGCATCCTGCTTTCTCCTACTCGTCTGTTTCCGCTGCAGCGGAGGCCTGGGTATCTTCGGCATCCTCCTCGAAGACCGCGTCCTCCTCGTCGGGGAACTCGCATACATTGTTGTGCAGGTCGTTGATCTTCTGGCGGGTGGTCTCGTCCAGGTCGCCTGTGACCGGCAGGGCGAACAGGCGCTGAATGCGTTTGAGCGCTTCTTTCACCGCATCGTCGGGCGCGTCCGTGATCTCGCCTTCATAGAGGCCCAGGTTTCTAAGGCGAGTCTGCGCGCCGCGCATCGTATCGGCGGGAGGAAGCGCACCCAGATCCAGGTCGAATACGGCCCTGTCCGGTCCGATGGTGAGCGTTCCCTGCTGCGCGGCGGGAGAGATGGGGATCAGCAAAACGCCCTCGGCGTCAGTCTTCCCCTGCATCAACACGCCATCTATACGCAGTTCATACTCCTGGTTTGCCCGCGCGACGCTGCCCTCGAATATCTGCAGGCGGCATTGCGCCGGAACGCCCTTTAAGCGAAATTGATGCGTGGCGTTTGTGGCGGCGGGTTCAGCGCGCAGGCGTTTGTCGGGGATGCTGACCACATCGCCGACTGCAAGCGTGTTGGGGTTTTTGCGCTGCGCTTTCAGGGCCGCGTTCGCGGGATGGTTCCAGAGCGCCTGGGGAAACAGCCCGTACTGAAAGGCGATACTCGAAATACAATCTCCCGATTGAACGTGGTGCTGTGTAGGCATCAGATTTTCTCCCAGGCTTCCGTGTCCAGTTCAGGAAAGACGACCTGGCATGTGCCGGCGGTGATCCCCTCCAGGCGAACGCGTCCTGTGGCGCCAAGATCGCCCTCGCGCATTGCGCCGTCCGCAAGCGTCACTTGATAACGCGCGTAGGGAACCGGATTGTCCTCTTCGTCCAGAAGGACGATCTCAATCCATGCAGGCTCGCGGATCTTCAGCGTGTTGAATTTGTTGACGCCGGGCGCGATCATGCCTGGCGGATGGACGACCGGCTGACTGCGAGGCGGGGATGACGTGTCTGGCATTCTGCTTTCTCCACCTGACTGGCGCATCGGCGACGAAGCGTTCCAGTTCTCAGCGCTCTTGTTCTCGGCGTTCCAGTTCTCAGCAGCCATGCCGGGCGTTGAGTTTGGTGAGCGTGGCGCTGCCGCGGGCGCACAAACCGTCTACAGGCAGGCCGCTGTCGTGTTGAAAGGCGCGGATCGCGCCTCTGCCGGCCTCGTCCCAGGCCGCTTCCAGAGGGCCGGGATCATAGCCCAGATTACGCAGGCGCGCTTTGATGCCGGAAACGCCGTCGTCAGGCGTCTGCCCGACCGGATTCAGGTGGCCGATTTTGAGGGGCCAGGTATGGCCCTCGATGCTCAGCTCCGCCGTCTCTTCTTTCATCGGCACCTCCTGGCTTAACATTCCCTGCGCGTCGGTACAACCCCGGTACGCGCCGCTGCTGGTCAGCAGGCGATAGGGCGCGTTCGCCAGGCGGCTGCCGTCTTCTTTTTCCAGCACGATCCGTATTACCTTGACGGGTTTGTGGATGCTGAAAGTATGCGTCTGCGAATCGGGGCGCGACTCCTGCTTATTCTGTTTTTCAGGAATGAGCAGCTTGTCGCCCGGATGCAGGATGCTCCAATCCGCCCGCCGGGACTTTAGTTCCGCATTCGCGGCATGGTTCCAGATGGCATCCGGGGTGTGAAAGCCGTACTGAGTGGCAATACCCGGCAGGCATTCGCCGGCGGAAACAACATGTGTGGGCAAGATATTCTTCCTGTCTGTAATGCGTCCTGTCTGTCACTTGCGTCCCTGTTGCCGCTCTATCTGTCGTCAGGAGGTGAAGTGGAAGAAGGGCGGGGCGGCCATTCTCGATGGTGCGGATTTCGATGAAATGCCTCGTCTGCGTACCCTTCTGCATAACGTAATTATAACATGAAGCCATTTATTTTTACAGTCATTGTTTAAGAGTGTGAAAAATATCACATGGGGCAAGTGTAATAGCCGACTTTCCAAGCGCGCGAGCGCCGATATAGCCGGGGAAAGCGTCTGCCGTTGGCAGCCAAAAACGCTTTTGCGCCGGGAGCGAGTATGACGGCGAATACAACAGCGTATATAACAACGTATATAACAATATAAAACAGCGGCAGACGCCGGTATAATAAAGAGCAGGGTATTTGTTTACATCAAATGCGGTTTTTCAGGAAGTAGATTGTCGGTGTATGCCTAAGACAGTGGCGATAATGGGCGGGGGCGTGGCGGGGATTGCGGCAGCGACGGCGCTTGCCGAGGCGGGGATGCGCGTACAGTTATTCGAGAAGCGGCCTCTGCTGGGAGGCCGCGCCTCGTCGTTCGTGGACGCGCCGACCGGCCTGCGCCTGGACGAATGCCAGCATGGAACCATGCGCTGCTGCACCAATCTGGAACAGCTTCTGGGGCGGCTGGGCGTACTGGATCAGATACAGTATTTTGACCGCCTGGAGTTTCTGGACGCGGACGGCAAAACGTCGGTCATTTCCGACTGCGGCCTGCCCGCGCCTGCCCATACGAGTTTGTCGTTTCTGCGCTTCGGCGCACTCAATGTACGCGACAAGATCGGCATCGCCCGCGCCCTGTCCGCTATGCTGCGGGTCAAGACGCACAATGCGCCCGACGATGTGAGCATCGCCGTCTGGCTGGCGCAAAAGGCGCAGACCGAGCAGAGTATCCGCCGGTTCTGGCGTCCGATCCTGGTCTCGGCCTGCAACGAGGAACTCGACCGCATCAGCTGCCGCCACGCGTTCAAAATGTTTCGTGACGGTTTTTTGCTGAACCGAACGGCTTTTCATTTTGGCGTTCCCCGCCTGCCCCTCGGCTCGCTGTACCACGAACCGACCCTGCGCTACTTGGAAGCCCGCGACGGCTGCGCCCGGACGCGCGCGATTGTAGACGAGATACATTTCGAGGGCGGGGCGAACGGGCGCGTGACCGGTCTGACGCTGCAATCCGGCGAACGCATTACGGCGGATTACTATGTCAGCGGCCTGCAATGTGACCTGCTGCTCAAGCTGCTGCCCGATGAGGTCATACACGGCGTTCCGTATTGGGAGAATCTGCGCGGCATCGAACTGTCGCCGATTGTCGGGGCGCATCTGTGGTTCGACCGGCAGATAGAATGCCCGCCCGCATTAGCGATACTAGACCGCAATATCGAGTGGATATTCAACAAAAACCGGACATGGGACAAGGCCGCGCTCAAGAACGGCGGCGCGGACGGCACATATTTGAGCATGGTGATCAGCGCGTCGCAGCGGTTTGAGGCCATGCCCAAAGAGGAACTGACGGCCCTTGTGCTGCAAGAGGTGCGCGAATGCCTGCCGGATGCCCGCGACGCCAATGTGACCAAGTCCCTCGTGGTACGCTGGCCCAAAGCCACGATTGCGCCCAAGCCCGGCGTGGAAAGCCTGCGCCCCGATCAGCGCAGCCCGCTCGAAAACCTGTATGTGGCCGGGGAGTGGACGCAGACCGGCTGGCCTTCCACGATGGAGGGCGGGGTACGCAGCGGCTATCGCGCTGCCGAGTACATACTGGCCCGCGAGGGCAAACCCCAATCTGTTCTCGCCCCTGATCTGCCTGTCGTGGGTTTCGCCAAACTGTTCGCCTGACGCGTTCCGGGGGCGTCCCGTCCGCCCTGCGCGTGTTGTTCCTCTGCGTGACCTGCCCTGCCGCTTGTTCCGTCTGCCGCTCCATATATCTGTCGTTCTGTTTGTCTGCCGCTAAGCGGGTCGCCGTTTTGTGCCGAGTTCATACCGCCCCGCTTGCCGCCGCTACGGCTGTGATGTGCTTCCTCGTCGTTTGTCAGACAATGTCTGCCTGTCACACGGCGGGCATGAAATACGTTATCTTCCAACACAGTGTAATCAAATTCATATTATCAGGTATGCTGAAACGGGATCGCCCGACGTTCCGTAACGAAAAGCGGAGGGCAGCCTTACATCAAGAAAGAGATGACCGCACATGGCGCTCGCAGCTTCCGTTGCCGCTAATCGGCGTTTTTCGGCTTCCGCCGACAGCGCTTTTGCCCACACCGCTTTCCCTGCTGTGTGCAAACCGCCCTGCGTGGCGGGACACAGGCCTGACATTTTCAAAACCATGAAGTTATCGTTTTTTGAACGCTTCGGCGTCCTGTCTATACTTGTCGTCGTGCTGGGCGCGTCCGCCCTGCTGCTGTTTGAACATGCGCGAGATGTTCACATGAAGCAGGGGTTTCTTGCCGCCATCGAAAAGGGCGACGAGGATCAGGTGAAGACCTTGCTGGACGAGGGCGCGAACCCGAACGAATACACCACGAAGCAGGTAAACAAGCCGAGCATAGGCAATCTGCTGCTTTGCACGCTGCCCGACCCTGTACGCAAGAATCCCGATTACAAGACCACGGCCCTGATGCTCGCCGTGATGTCCAAGCACGGCTATCTGGTGTCCCTGCTGCTGGACAAGGGCGCGAACGTCAATGTCATGGACGAGTGGGGCTGCACGGCCCTGACCCTGGCCGTATCGGAAGGACGTCTGGACATGGTGCAGCAGCTTTTGGAGCATGGCGCGGCCCCGTCCCTTCCCAACGCCTCGCAGATGCCGCTGCTCAACTGGGCGATCATGCTGCGTGAGGGGCCGATGGTTCATGCCCTGCTGGACAAGGGCGCGGACGCGAACGCCTGCGACGGCGCGGGCATGTCGGCCCTGTATTTGGCCTGCGTGGACGAAGATTTGCCGGTCGCCCGCCTGCTGCTCGACCATAACGCCAACCCAAACACCATACACAAGGGCTGGAGCGCGCTGCGTCTGTGCGTCGAAGAGAACAACGCGGACATCACGCATCTGCTGCTGGAAAAAGGCGCAGACGCGAACGAGAAGATGCGCGACGGGCGCTCACTGCTGCAATTGGCGGTCGAGGATAAGCGCAGCAGGGTCGTTCCCATTCTGCGGCAGGCGGCAGCAAAGCCGGCTACGGGTTAGGGAAGCGTGTTTATGTTTGATCCGGCGTAAGCCATTTGGATGTGTCGGGCGGCGCGTAGTTGTCCATCAGATCGAACAGGCCGGGAATGTCACAAGCGGCGAGGACGAGGCCGCGCTGCGCGGGCCGTATGAAACCCTCTTCTACGGCCTTGTTGACCAGGGAAAGCAGCGGGTCGTAAAACCCTTCGACATTAAGCAGGGCGCACGGTTTGCGATGCAGTCCTAATTGCGCCCATGTCACGACCTCGCAATACTCCTCGAACGTTCCCATGCCGCCGGGCAGGGCGACAAAGGCGTCCGCAAGTTCGGCCATCTGTGCCTTGCGTTGGTGCATCGTGCCGACCACGCGCAGTTCGGTCAGGGCGGGGTGGGCCAGTTCCTTGCGCATCAGCACGTCGGGGATCACGCCGATCACTTCGCCGCCGCCCGCCAGAACCGCATCCGCCACCACGCCCATCAAGCCCACCTGCGCCCCGCCGTACACCAGCCCTAACCCGCGCCGCGCTATCTCCGCTCCCAGTTCACGCGCCACTTGTGCATAGACGGAACGCGCGCCCATACTCGACCCGCAAAACACGCAAATTCGTTTCATGATCTTTTTTTGCTCATTTGATGTTGGCGTAAGACATTCTTTATACAACCGCTCTGCCGTGTCGTAGTCCGAGATGTATGCCAGCGACACGAGCGCGTCGGCGCATCCGCGCCCGGACGCGCCAGAGCCGCTGCTGCCTCTTCGGGTACGTGCTGCCTTGAATGAGTCGTTGGATCGTTGGGTCATCGCGATCACGAAACGCAGCATGGTTTCCGGGTCGCCATGCGCCAAATACCACGTCAGTGCGCTAGGTCCGGGTAGAACGCGCACAGCCGTTCCTCAATGGCAAGGGTGTCGGGGCCGATCTCCTGAGCGGCCACGCGCAGCGCCATATCACAGAGATATGCGGCATGGCGGCGCGTCATTGCTGCGGCATCTGTCTGCTCGCGCTACCGGGACACGCCGCGCACAGATGGCGAGGGCGGGGCCGGATAGCCGGGCGCATTTGCGGCAAAGGAGAACCGGCCTGCGGCCCTGTCCACCTGTGCGCGGGCGGCATTAAAGTCGTACAGGGCGTTGATCTGATTGCTTTGCGCCTGCGCGAGCGTGGATTGTGCGTTGCTGAGTTCAAGCTGCGGGGATACGCCGGTCTGCTGCGACACGCCCGCGTTGTAGCGGACGCGGGCCAGACGGAACGCCTCGCGGGCCTGCGCCAGCCCGACGTTTGCGACCGCGACGCGGCTGCGGGCCTGCACAAGCGTGATGTACGCCTGCTGTACATCGGTCTGCACCTGATCCGTGGACTGTCGGCGGTTCACCTGGGCGGTAGCTTGTATGCCCCGCGCTTCCCGAACGCGCTCCTTTGCCAGTCCACCGTCAAAAATGGGAACCGTAACGCCCAGCGTGACCGCGCCGACATTGCGCCGTGTAAAGCCTGCCGCATTAGGCGTATACGTGTCGCTCAGGGACAGGTTCAGCGAGGGAAGCTGACTGCGGCGCGCGTACTGAACGCCGCGTAATGCGGCGGCAATCTGCGCGTCGTTCTCCAGGATCTCCGGGCGCGTTCGCAGGGCTTCCTGAAGCAGCGTGTCGTACTCCGGCCCAAAGTCGAACGTGTCCTCCACGATGCCGGGGGTGGGGGATGCGAGCGGCGCGATGGCCCCATTCGCGGGCGCGGCGGGCGTACCTTGTCCGCCGGAACGCAGGGGAACGCCCGGTATGGTCGGCGCCTCGACCGGCTGCGGCGTTTCCAGCGGAACGGGCGGAACTACGGGCGGCAGGATCGGGTTAGCCTCCGCGCCCGTGGTTCCGGCTGTTCCGTTTACGCCCGTCTGCCCGTTCGTCCCTGTTGTGCTGATAGGTCTGCCATCCGCGCCGATGGGCGGCACGGTCGGGGGCAGGACACCGGGCGGATACTCCACGGCGTTTGCGTCGGAAACGCGCAGGCGGGTGCGCAGGCTCAGGCCAATCGTGCTTTTCAGGGACGCAAGATTGACGCTTAGCTGCGCGCGGGCGTTAATCAGGTCCTGCTGCGCGTTCGCCACGTCGCGCTGCGCGCTGATGACATCGAAGCGAGGCGACGTTCCCGCCGCGTATGTTTTGTTGGCGTCGTTCAGTCGGCTCAGGGCGTTGTTGAGCGAGTCCGTGGCGACCGCAATCTGCGCCTGCGCCCTTAGAACGTTATAGAACGAGTTCTTGACATTATAGACCACTTCATTGCGGACGCGGTTTACGTCAATGCGCGCGGCCACTTCCTGAAACTGCGCGCGGCTGACAGCGGCCCTGAGCGACCCGGACACATCCAGGGGAAGGGCGAGCGTGGCCGAAACCGTGGGATTGAACTGCGGCAGGATCACGAAGGAAGACGGCGCGCTGCCGCCTGCCGTGCCTGTGGTTCCGGTCGCGCCGGCGCCGGTCGCTCCGCCCCCCGTCAGCGCCCCCAGGTTGGCCGTGGTCGGGGCGTCGAACTCGGTGATGTCGGCGTTCGCGCCCAGAGTCGGGTTGAGCGACGTGCGTACCTGCCCTGTCCGCCCCTGCGCCTGCTGCAAGTCGGCGACCGCCGAGGCGAAGCTGCGATTGGTATACAGCGCGATAGCGACGGCGTCCTGCAAGGTCAACGCGCGATCCTGCGCGTAGCCGTTGACGCTATTTAGATCGGGCGACACGCGCAGCGGCTGGTCCGACTTGGGCAGCGGCTGCGCGGGAGAAGGAACCGGGGCCTGCGGCGTGGTCGGCGGCGGCCCCTGCGGCAGCGGAATCACGCCGGTCGGCACGGGCGGCGGCTTAATGGGCAGCGGCCCGTCCCCCGTCCCTATGACGGTAGGCGGAACGTTCTGCGTTCCGGTGACAGGCCTACCCTGCGCTCCGGCGGAAGCTGAACCTTGCGGTTTTGTCCCTGCCGATTGAGGCGAGGTCTGCGGCGCGGTGGGCGTGACCGCTTGTGCCGCGATCTGCGCGGGCAATCCCGTCAGGGCCGCTAGCAGCAGGCCCGCGCCGAGCAGATCGGTCCGACGCGTGAGTCTCCCGGCCATGCTTTTGCTATCGTGCCTATCACGAATTGGAGCGGGCGCAGGAGCGGAAGACCTTTGCGCCATGTCGTTCATGCCGAAGGCAGACGTGTGCCAAGATGGGACGGCGGGCTTGTCGGAAAGCATTGCGTTAGAAGGCAATTTGCTGAAAAGCATTACTGTCCGCCTCCGCCTGCGCCGCCTGACCCTGAACCCGCGCCTGTGCCGGTTCCCGACCCTGTTCCCGCTCCGCCCGTGCCGGTCGCGCCCCCTGTGCCGCTGCCGGTTCCTGTACCAACGCCACCGCTTGCCGACCCGCCGGTTCCCTGGCTGGTTCCGGTTCCGGTTCCGTTGACGCCGCCCGTCCCGGTTCCGGCGGCGGGGCCACTGTTGCCGCCGCCGTTAGAGCCGTTACTGCCCGACCCGTTGCCGATTCCGCCATTGACGCCCGTGCCGTTGACCCCGCCGGTTCCCGTGCCGCTGCCGTTGGTATTGCCGCCGGGGCCGCTGTTGGAACCGCTGTTGCTGCCGCTGCCGTTTGCGCCGCCGTTATTGCCCTGCCCGCCGCCGCTCAGTCCGCCGTTCGGCCCCCCATTTTGGCCGCTGCCCTGACCATTGTTCTGACCGCCGTTGTTCTGGCCTGAGCCGGGATTGGACAGGCTGTTCGGCCCGGACATGCCTCCGTTCTGACCGCCGCCCTGACCGTTCATGCCGCCCGACGAACCGCCGCCGTTGTTCGTGCCGGATGATCCCATAGACGCATTGCCGCTATTACTTCCGCCGCTGCTTCCCGACTGCGCGCCGCCGTTGAAATCGCTGCCGCCCGCATTGTTCATGCCGCCGCTGTTCATTCCCGGTGTGCCGCCGCTCGCGCCCCCGCCATTTGCGCCGCCATTGCCGCCGCCCTGACCACCATTCGCGTTCATTTGACCGTTTTGCCGGTCGTTCTGACGGCTGCGGTACTTGTCCACATCTTCGGTGTCAATCGTGGCGACGACCGACATGCCCTGCCGCAGGCTCATAATGTCTTTTGCGCGGGCATACTTGGCGTCGTCGTTGTCGTTTGCCGCGTCGAACTCGATACGCACAGGGATGCGCTGCACGACTTTGGTGAAGTTTCCCGTAGCGTTGTCGGGCGGCAGCAGGGACGTGGCGGCTCCCGTCGCCTCGTTGATGCTGCGAACATGTGCCTTGAAGGTTTTGCCGGGAAACGCGTCCACTTCCAGTTCCGCCGGCTCGCCGGGAACCACATCTTTTAACTGCGTCTCTTTGTAGTTGGCCTCGACCCAGGCGTATTCGCCCTGGGACATGGTCATGATGGTCTGCCCCGCCGCAAGCGACGCGCCCTCATTCACGGATTTACGCACGACGATGCCGTCGTTGGGCGCGTAGATATTGGTGTCGCCCAGCGTGATCTGCGCGTTTGTCAACGCGGCTTGCGCCTGCGCGGCCTGGGCGCGGTACGTTTCGATCTGCGTGCGCCGTACCGCTACCTGTTCCTGTCCGGCCTGAGCCGTGGCGAGGTCGGCCTCGTTCTCGCCGATGCCCTGCTGCGTACTGGCGAGATTGGCCTGCTGTACGGCGACCTGCCCGCCGTTCGCAAGGGCCACGCCAAGCGCGGCCTGCTGTACGCGCACCTGCTCGCGGGCGGCATCGGCCGCGCGCTGCGAGGCGCGAGTCTGCGCCTGTGCCTGCGTCACGCTTTTACGCGCCTGCTCCACCTGCGACTGCGCCTGCCGGACGCTGGCCCGCGCCTGCTCTACCTGCGACTGCGCCTGCTCGGTCTGCGCCTGATTGGCCTGCAAATTCGCCTGCGCGTCGCGGGCCTGATTACGGGCGTTGTCGTATACCTGGGCCGAAACCGCGTCCTGCACATACAATACGCGATACCGCGCCTCGTCTTTGGTCGCCCGCTCTACGTCGGCCTGCGATGCCGCCACGCGCGCCTGGGTCGCCAGCACCGCTTTCTGCGCGGTCTGTACCTGCTGCTGATAGTTCAGCAGGGCTTCCTGGGCGGTCGTCACGGCCTGCCGGAAGTTTTCCACATTGGCCTGGGCCGACTGCACCTGCGCGAGATTTTGCGCCACCTGCGATTGGGCTTGATTGATCTGCGCCTGCGCCTGCTTCACCTGATTGCTCGTCGTGCCGGAGGCGAGCGTGACCTGCTGCGCTGCGCCCTGCGTTTTGGCCCGCTGGGCGGCAAGCGCGGCTTGCGCCTTGCGGATGTTGGCCTGCAAAGACTGCTGCTGAAACGCCAGGTTGCGCTCGGCCTGCGGTATCTGGCTGAGGGCCGCGTTGTAATTGGCCTGCGCCTGCCGAACGCTGGATTGCGGCCCGGCAGCGTCAATACGGGCGACGACCTGACCCTGCTTTACATAAAAGCCTTCGTCTACGGTCAGCTTTTGCAGGGTTCCGCTGATGACCGGGCTGATGTTGATTAGATTTCCGGTCACATAGGCGTCGTCCGTGGAAACGTGGGTATGCGAATAGTGGAGGAAGCGCAAGAACCAGGGAATGCCGAACAGCAGCGCAATGACGAGAACGCCCAGCAGGACGGGTTTCAGCCACGCGGGCCGCTTCTTTTCCTTGCCGTCGCCATCTTTGTCCTTGCTGTCTTTACCTTCATCACCTTTGTCGTCTTTGTCTTTGTTATCGGCGTCCTTATCTTCAGCGTCTTTATTCTTGTCGCTGTCACCTGCCTGCTTCTGTGCGCTCTGCGCGGCGGCGGCGGCGTTCTGGGCCACGGTGGCCGCGTTCAGCGCGGCGGCGGCGGCGCTTTGCGCCGCGCCGACGGGATCTGTCCTGGATGTGTCGGCATTGGCGGACGCGTAAGCCTGTGCGCCGGCCTGAGAACCCCCTTCATGAGGGGCGGATGGATTGGTCGGTTCTGTACCCGGATGGTCTGACATTCGTAAATCTCCCTGAAAACACAGGCACATCAATCGCCTGCGCTCATACTTCCCGCTAAATGTTGGCGGCTTATTTAACGGCCACGCAGGCCATTCAGCGCCAGGTCAATGATCTGATGCGCCCTGGTCTCGATTTCGGCGCGTTCGCCAAGTTCGCGAGGCGAAAGGTTGGTCGGGCCAAGCCCGCTTACGCATGTCAGCAGTGTACGGGCCACGGCCAGCGCGTCATGACAAATGAACATTCGCTGCGCACAGCCTTCCCGCAGCACATCGGCAAGGATGAGGGCAAGCTGTTCAGAGTACAGTTCCCGCCGTGGCAGGATAAGATACCGGAGCGCGGCCAGCGACTCATCAAGGCTTTTTCTGTACCGCTGAATGTTGTCGAAGCCGTCCAGCACATGCGCGGCCAGCATCTGCCGCAGGCGCGTGTCGGGAGGTATCTCAACGCTGACCGCCATTATACGCCACTGCTCGGCAAACAAAGCCCATTTCCGGGTGATTACCGACATCGCCACGTCTTCCTTGCTGCCAAAGTAGCCGTAGATCGTGGCCTTGCCGACGCGCGCTTCCCCGGCAATGTCCTCCATCGTCATTTTCTTGTAGCCGAAATGCTCCATCTGGCGCATGGCGGCGTCCAATATGGCCTCGCGAACATCATTACAGGCGATGCGCGGCATGATAATTCCTTGTGTTCCCTATTTCCGACCAAATCAGTATTTTATTCGCTATCTGTGTTACGCCTTGAGTGTGTCAAGAGTTCATACCTTCTGCCTGCAAGATCACTTCTTTGCGATTGTTTTTGTGTACACCATTCCTGCTCATCCCTGCAAAGCCGGCTTCGCGTTGCTTCAGCCCGATTTTGTTTTGCTCTGCGCTGCCGCATTTTGCTATGCGTTTGCAGTAAAGGACAGTGACTTGTCAGGCAGGGGCGCGGTGTGTTACACTGTGCCTATCGAAAACAGCAGGCAAGTAACCAGGCTGTTGTGTCGAAACAGACACGCGGGCAAACAGACAGCAAATCGAATAGACTTGCAGGAGGGAGAACAACAATGTCCAACACGTTGCCCACTATGACGGAGGGCGGCTGGCCGTGGGAACCAACCCCGAACCGCAAACGATTCACGCGCAAGGAATGCGAGTTTCTGGAACAGAACGAACTGCTGATGGAGCGCTACGAACTCATAGATGGGGAGATAATCTTCAAGGTGACACAGAATCCGCCGCACAGGTTTGTCATTGTACTCGTTGCTGAATGGCTGCGGCTGATTTTCGGGGGCTTGTTTGTTGTCGCACAGAGTCCCATAGAGGTTGCGGTCAGCGAGTCGGAAATCAACGTCCCGGAACCGGATGTTATGGTGCAGACACAGCCGATAACCGCTTTTGCCACCCGTCTTCCCGGCCCCGCCGACATCGTACTTGTTGTCGAAGTGTCGGACAGCACACTCCGCTTTGATTTAAGGAACAAAGCCGCGTTGTATGCTCGTGCCGGGATCGTGGAATACTGGGTCGCAGATGTTTCGGGACGGCGGTTCATCGTGCATCGCGAGCCTACGCCGGATGGCTACGCGCAGGTGGCAGAATACGCCGAGGATGCGGCCATTTCAACGTTGTCACGCCCGGATGCTACCATACGCGTGTCCGCTCTGCTGCCGCCCGTGAAGGCCGCGTAGCTATCCTAAAGCCGTGATTGTTGAGCCGGACGCGGGCTGGATGGGGCCGCATGAGAGACGCAGAGGAGAAGAGGGCAGCAGATGAGCGAGGCACGATCATGATGGCGATGCGCGGGCCGGTTGGCGGCCCCAGAAAACCGATCAAAAAAGAGACGCTGCGGCGCGTGGCGCGGTCGTTCGGCCCATACCGACCCCAGGTGTCCCTGATTGTCGGGGCGGTTCTGGTGTCGGCCACGCTGGGCCTGCTGTCTCCCTTCTTTCTCAAAATTATCATCAATGACGGCCTGCTCGCGCAGCGGCTGGACGTGGTTTCTCGCTACACGATCTACACGCTTTTCGCCACCATTTTCGGAACGCTGTTCGCGCTCGGCTACGGGTACGTGAGCATTCTGGTCGGGCAGCGCATCATGCGCGACCTGCGGAACCAGTTATACGACCACTTGCAGGGCATGTCGCTGCGCTTTTTTACCGGTACGCGCACGGGCGAGATACAGTCTCGGCTTGCAAATGACGTGGGCGGTGTGCAGTCGGTTGTGAGCGACACGGCGGCGAACGTGCTGTCCAACTTGACGACCGTGCTGTCTACGCTTGTCGCCATGTTCACGATGGACTGGCGATTGTCTTTATTGTCCGTCGGTATCCTGCCCCTGTTCGCGTTTTTGGCGGCGAAAGTAGGAGATTATTCGCGGGGCGTAAGGGGCAAAACGCAGGCGCAGATGGCCGAACTCAACGCCACGATGCAGGAGACCCTGAGCGTGTCAGGGATGCTGCTGACCAAGACTTCGGGGCGGCAGGGGCTTGCGCTTGGGAAATTCGCCAGAGAGAACCAGTCGCTCACGGAACTGCAAATCAATTGACGTTTAGATAAAAAAGACAGCCAAAGCAGGCTTTGACTGTCCATCGGGTGAAGTTCCTAACGACCAAGAAAGGACTTTGCCCAATGGATTGTAACACACTTGCGCGCCTGAGCGCATTTCGCCAACAACTCTACGCGTGTTTTTGCAAAGCAGGCGATGCGCTCTTCAACTGTATAGACGCCCTGCTCAGCGAGACACCCGCCCGCTCGTTTGCCGAACTGTCGCTGTCGCCCTTCTTTGTACGCCAGTGGCCCAGCCTCTACCAGGCTATACAAGAGGCGAGCGTAGATCGCGTGGCCTTGCAGCGGCTGTTCTGTGCGTATGTCAGTCTGCCTGCTAGGGGCGAGCGCCTGGTGCTGGGCATAGACGCGAGTTCCATCGCACGTCCGTGCAGCAAGACGGCCCAGGATCGCACGTATGTGCATCAAAGCAACCTGCCCGAAGGCAGCAAACCGGTACGACCGGGCTGGCAGTTCTCTACGCTGACCGTTCTGCCGGAGCAGCCTAGCAGTTGGACGTACATCCTGGACAACGTGCGCGTGCCGAGTACGCAAACGCAAGGCGAAGTCGCTTGTAATCAGTTGGGTCAGGTACTCCCGCTGCTGCCCTGCCGCGCGCTGCTCTTAGGCGACGGCTACTATGGCAGCGTGACGTTTCTGCTGCTGCTGTGCGCCCTGCCCGCCGAGGCCGCGTGTGACGCGCTGCTGCGCTCTGCCAGGAACCGGGTCTTGTACCGGCCTGCCCCACCGCCAACAGGCAAGCGGGGCGCACCCAAAAAGGATGGGGCGCGCTTCGCCTGTCACGAGGATAAGACGCACGGCAACCCCGACGCGAGTTGGCAGGGTACGAACGCGCAGGGGCAGCAGATACAGGTGAGCGCGTGGCACACCCTGCACTTCAAGAGGGCGCGCGACATGGTGGTAAGCGTGATCCGCATCGTGCGCCCTGACGCCAAGAACACCGAGCGCGATCCGCGCATCAGTTGGTTCGTGTGGCACGGCCAGGACAGGCCGCCCTTAGAGCAGATCGAAGGCTTGTACAAGCGCCGCTACAGCCAGGAACATGGCTACCGCGTGGACAAGCAAAACTTGCTGTGGGAAACGCCGCGCCTGCGAACGCCCACGCAGTTGCAGACGTGGACGGACATCGTGGCAGCCACGCGCAATCTGCTGTGTCTTGCCCGCCCGCTCGCGCAGGCAACGCGTCAGCCGTGGGAGAGTACACGCCGCCCGATCACGCCGCAGCAGACACGCCGGGCCATGCCGACTATTCTGATCTACTTGGGGACACCGGCCCGTTCGCCCCAAGTACGCGGAAAATCGCCGGGGCGCGCTGTGGGCGCAGCAATCAAGAAAGCGCCCACCTATGCTGTGGTGTACAAGGCCACCAACAAGAAGAAACAAGCCGTCAACAACAAACACAAGGCGGCTGTGAAAGTCTAAACGTCAAAAATCAAGCAGGCGATGATTATGCGCTACTTTTTCAATCTTATCGGCCTGACGTTTTCAATTACGCCCGTCCTGGTGTACTGGCTGGCCGGCTGGCTAATCGTGGCGCAGCACGACATACGGCTGAACCTGGGAACCATCGTGGCCTTTACCGCGTTGCAGGCGCGTTTGTTTTTCCCGCTGACCGGCCTGCTCAACGTGCAGGTCGAGGTGACAAGCGCCCTCGCCCTGTTCGACCGCATTTTTGAATATCTGGATTTGCCCCAAGACATCAAGGACGCGCCGGACGCCGTCGCCATCGCGCCCGCCCAGGTGCGCGGCGAGGTGACGTTTGATAATGTCGGGTTTCGCTACGAAGCCGAACAGCCCGCTCCGACCCTGCAAAATATCTCGTTTACAGCCCGGCCCGGCGGACTGGTCGCCCTTGTCGGCACGTCCGGCGCGGGCAAGACCACGCTCACGTATCTTATCCCGCGCCTGTACGATGTGAATGAAGGCCGCGTACTGATTGACGGCGTGGATGTACGCAAGATCAAGCTGGAGTCGCTTGGTCAGATCGTGGGCGTGGTGACGCAGGAAACGTATCTGGTGCATGACACGATTGCGGCCAATCTGCGCTACGCCCGCCCCGACGCCACGGACGCGGAATTAGAGGCCGCCGCCCGTCTCGCCGCCATCCATGACCACATCGCGGGCCTTCCCGAAGGCTACAACACGGTCGTGGGCGAGCGAGGTTACAAATTGTCGGGCGGCGAAAAGCAGCGGATCGCCATCGCCCGCGCCATCCTGAAAAACCCGCGCATCCTCATACTCGATGAAGCAACCAGCGCCCTCGATACCCGTTCCGAGCGGCTGATACAGGCCGCGCTGGAACCGCTTATGGCGGGCCGTACCACGTTCGCCATCGCGCACCGTCTGTCTACAATTCTTGCCGCCGACCTGATCCTTGTCATGGAACACGGCGAGATCGTAGAACGCGGCACACATGGCGAACTGCTCGCCCAAAACGGCGCGTATGCCCGCCTGTACGCAGCGCAGTTCCAGAACAGTGACGCAGAGCGTGAGACTGTTTCCGCCGCTGTTCTGCATTAATTTTGAAACCGATAAAGACGGCCTGCGGTCAATTCAAGCAGAGGACGGGTATTTTGGGGCGAAATGAAGGTTTTTACCCTCATACCCGGCTCGCTGCGCTGGTTTCCCTGATGCGTTCGCTGCGCTCACAGGGAGAGGGGAGCGAACGCCTTAGTGGGTTCGCCGCTATATACAAGCTTTATCTAATGCGCTCAATGAACAAACTGGCCTTCTCCCTCCGGGAGAAGGTGGCCGGAGGCCGGATGAGGGCCACAAAGTTACAGCGAATGACAGTATGCAAGGAGGCATGATTATGTTCCATCCCGGTATGTTTGAGAACTCCCGGCCTGACGGGTTCAGTGTGCTGGAGATCGTGTCCGAGGGCGAGGCAAAGGCAAGGTTTGTGCCGCTGAAACACACGCGGCTGGGCGGCCAGATCGCGGGGCCGTTGGCCGACCTTGTGTTGACGCAGACGTTCGGGTATGCGCGCGAACAAAGCGCTCTGACGCTGGAGGCCGTGTACCGTTTCCCGCTTCCGGGCGATGCCGCTGTAACGGGCGTTGTCGTGCGCTTTGGCGACGTGGAGATCGTGGCTCAACTAAAAGCGCGGGCCGAGGCCGAAACCGAGTACAAAGAGGCCGTGCAGACCGGGCGGCAGGCCGCGCTCGCCACGCGCGAGTCGCCGGACGTATTTACCCTGCGCGTGGCGGGATTGCAGCCGGATCAGGACGTTGTTGTTGAGACGCGCTTCGTGCAGCTTGCGCGGGCCGAGGGTCTGGACTGGACATTACGCGTCCCACTCACGACCGCGCCCCGCTACGTCCGCGATGACGAGGCGGATTCGCGGCACACGCACGGTCAGCCGCTCGCTTTGCTGCGCGACCCCGGCCATCGGTTTGCCCTGGATGTGATGCTTGAACAGTGCGGCGAGGTTCGCAGCGCGACTCACACTCTGGACATTGAGAACGCGCAGAACGCGGGCCGCGATGCGAAGCGCGTGACATTGCGCGAGGGCGAGGTACTGCCCGACCGCGATCTGCTGCTGGCATGGCGTCCGGTTCAGGACGCGGTTCGCCCCGGTTTAAGTGTGTTGGCGCATGACGACAGCGAGAGCGGCTATACCTACTTTTTGGCCCTTGTCGCGCCGCCCAAAGCGCCGCCGGCAAGTGAGGTCGTGGCGCGGGAAGTTGTCTTGCTTGTGGATCATTCCGGCTCGATGGGCGGCGCAAAGTGGGCGGCGTCGGATTGGGCCGTGAAGCAGTTTCTGGGCGACCTGACCGAGCGGGACGCGTTCGCGCTCGGCCTGTTCCACGACCGCACAAACTGGTTCAAGCAGGGCGGGCCAAATCGAGAATCGCCCCATGCCGCTGACGCGGATACCGTAGCCCGCGCCGTGCGCTTTTTGGAAGGCAGCAAGGACAGCGGCGGCACGGAACTGGGCGTGGCGCTGGAACAGGCGCTTAAACTGAAACGGACGGAAGGGCAGATTGCCCGTCATGTCCTGATCGTCACGGACGCCGAGGTGTCGGACGGCGGCAGACTGTTGCGCCTTGCCGATACGGAAGCGGCGCGGCCCGATCATCGCAGGATCAGCGTACTGTGTATTGACGCGGCCCCGAACGCGTTTCTGGCGAGCGAACTGGCCGAGCGGGGCGGCGGCGTTGCCAAGTTCCTGACCAGCGAACCTGACGAGGAAGACATCTCGACCGCGCTGGACGCCGTTCTGGAGGACTTCGCGCAGCCGGTCTTTGCGGATATGCGGCTGACCGTAGATCGTCCGGGCGCGCAGGCGTCGGGGCGCAGTGTCGCGGCAGGGCAAAGTACGAACGAGAGCGTGATTGATCTGGGAGACCTGCCGCGTGGGCGGGCCGTGTGGGTGGCGGGGCGCGTCAAACGCGGGGAAGCGACGACGCTGCACTTTGCCGTGCAGGTGGGAACGCGCGAGGTGACGCGCTTTGTCGTGGACGTGACCCAATCGCCCGCGCAACGTCCGGCCCTGAAAGCGCTGTTCGGGGCGCGGCGCGTGCTGGCCCTGGAATATCTCGCTACGGCCCATTATGACGCGGCGGAACTGTCCGCGCAGCTATCGCGTCTGGGCTACGACGCGAAGCAGGTTCTAGATGGGCAGGCGGGCGGCTCCTCATATAAAGAAAACGCCGCGTCCACGCCTGCCGACCGCTTAAAGACACTAGTGGCTTCCGAGGCGCTGGAATACGGCCTCGCGTCATCGGAAACCGCGTTTGTGGCCGTCCGCACCGAAGCGGGAAAACAGATCGAGGCCACCGTGGCTGTGACGAACGCCCTGCCGTCGGGGTGGGACGGCGCGTTTGCAGGCGGGGCGAGCGTGGGCATGGCTGCCCCGGCCATGATGCGAATGCGGAGTGTGTCGGCTCCTTCCAGTCCTCCATCAGGGACTGCATACGCTGTGTGCGATCTCGGCGTTTCTGCCGCCGCGCCGTCTGTCGCTTCGGCGCAACAGAGCGCGGCGGCAATGGACTGGATGGAACAGGACGACGATCAGACGCGTAGCTCGCCCCTCCCCTCCGTGCCTTCGCCGCCGCGCAAAACTGCGTTTGCAAAACTCGCTAATGCGGTGGGCCAGAGCGTGGCAGCGAACAAACCCGCAGCAAGCAGATCAATGAGTACAACCCCGCTGTTCGCAGGCGTCCCCCTCTTCGTCAATGGCGAGGCCGTCCTGTTCGATAGTGGACGCGATGCGGACAAAAACAAGCTGCCCGCTTTCGTGACCCTCTCCGAACTCACGGTGCAGGTATCCGGGCCGCTTGACCTGAACGCGCTCGGTCGTGATCTGATGCTGCTGTTGTACGTGGACGACATGACAACGCCGCGCGCCCGCGTCCGGCTAGTGGATCTGCTGCGTCAGGGCGGCACACGTCCTCTGAATGTGCAGCGGACGGCGGGGCAGGCCATACGGCTTGTGCTGAGGGATGCCTCCGGTTCCACACCGGGCTTACCGGCCCTTACTATAACACTGCGCTGACAGCGGCCTGCGGCCATGAGTGCAGGGTTCAAATACAGAAAGGCGCGGCAAAGCGAAACGTACAAAGGACCAAAGAACAACCAAAAAAGGAATCCTTCCTTCTCGCGTCTAATACACAGGGACACGGCTGAGTTTTGCAGCCGTGTCCCGTAACTTATGGCGGGGTGGGGCGTCTAAACTGCACATTCCGAAGCTTCGGGTGTTTTGCCTCTTGTTTAGCTTGTTTAAGAAGTGTGTCGTACCATGCGCCTTCCCGTTGGATTGCAGTTCATACAACGCCGTTCAGGTGTGACTCCCTTACACATTCCGTTTGCTTGATTCCGCTTAGAGCCGCCGGAGGAGAAACAGCACGATGGGTACTACGGGCATAACGCTGCAGCGCAAATTGGGCGCGGTTCGCCTCTGGTGGCGCGCAACGCGCGTTCTGAGCGGCGTGACATGGGCCTTGAGCGCGGTCGTTGTATTGGCTCTGATCTGCTATCACAGCGACCGCCTGCTCGTGTTGTCGTCACATGCCCGCGAGATGTGGCGCACAGGCATAGGTGTCAGCAGCCTGCTGCTGCTCGCGCTGGCCCTGCTGCGGCCCCTGCTGCGTCGGCTGTCCGATGTCAGCCTCGCTGCGGATGTCGAGCGCCGCTTCCCCGTCCTGCGCGAACGCCTGCTGACCACGCTGGATCTCGCTCCCGCTCTCGCGGCGGGGCAGGCGGGCGCAGCAGCAGCCGGTAAGCCGTATGCCTCCGCCTTTTCCACGCAGATGACGGACGCGCTGGCCCGCGAAACGCATCAGGCCGCGTCCGATCTGAACTTCCGGCGGGCCGTTTCCCTGCGTCCGCTGCGCAATGGTGTCCTGACCTGCGCGTTTACCTTTGTCCTGCTCGGCCTCCACATGGTGTTTGCCCGCGAAGCCTTTGCCACATGGCTGCGCCGCATGGCCGATCCCCGCGCCGACATCGCGCCCTACGCCAAGACCCGTGTACAGATCGTGCCGGACGCCGTTTTGCTGCCGCGTGGAGAAGGAACCGGCATCACGGTCAAGACGTGGGGCGATCCCGTCACGACCTGCGTTCTCAAAGTGCATCAGGACGGCGACGATTCCAAGCAGTGGACGACGCTGCAACTGTCCAACCCCACGCCTATTCCGAACGCGCCTGCGGACGAGAAAGACGCCCGCAAGTTCCGCTATCGTTTCGCCTCCCTCGCGCACAGCGTTTCCCTCGTGGCCTCTGCCAGTGACGGGCGTTCCAACGAGCGCAGCGTGATCGTGGAAGACCGTCCCACCCTGCTCAACGTGCGCCTGAACCTGCACTTTCCCGCCTACATGCGCCGCAAGGATCAGAGCCTGCCCGAAACGACGGGAGCCATCGCCGCGCCCGTCGGCACGACCGTAGATGTCGTGGGCGTCGCCAACAAGCCGCTCAAAACCGCCGTGTACGTGCGCGACAACGCCGACATCGGACCGTGGCCCGTACATGGCGTGCAGACGAATGGACATCTGAATGTCATTCGTGACGGCACGTACCGCCTTAAACTTGTAGACACGCACGACTTTAGCAACGTCAACCCGCCCCGCTATGAAATCCGCGCCATGAAGGACGAAGCGCCGAGCGTACAGATATTGCGCCCCGCGACCGACGTAGACCTTGTGGCCGGGGGCAGCGTTCCGCTCGTGGCCCACGCTACGGACGATTACGGCGTTCAAAGCGCCAAACTGATGTACGATGTCACGCACGAGGAGAACCTCCGCACGGGGCGTGACAGCACATCGCACATAGGCAAAGGAGCTTTGCCGCTGCCCGGTGAGTACGGCGCGACAAGCGTGGACATTCGACAGCGGTGGTACATCAGCAGCGTCAGCCCCAAAGTCGGCGACGTGATCCGCTACGAGGTGGACGATCTGGATAACGACACCGTCAGCGGCCCGCATGTGGGGCGGTCTATGGCGTATCGTATCCGCGTCGTCAGCGCGACCGAAATGCAGATGAAGCTGAAGGAGCAACTGGACGCGGAGCAGGCCGCGCTGTCCTCGGCGCGTCAGCATGAGATCGAAGCGCAAAAACAACTGGCGCAGGCAAAGGTCAAGAACGATCCCGCACAGATGACGCGGGCGCAGGAAACACAGCGCAGCGTGGCCCAGGAGACCAAGTCCGTCGCGCAGCGCATCCAGGACCTGAGCAACCAACTGGAAAACAACAACTTTACCACGCCTGCTGAAATGGAGCGGCGCAAGCAGGCGCAGGCCGGATTGGAAAAAAGCGCGCAGGACAAGATGACGCCTGCAGCCGACAAGATGCAGGCCGCGCAAAACGCCAAGCCGCAGAGTGGCGAGCGCAATCAGGATTTGCAGCAGGCCGGTCAGCAGCAGGCGCAGGCCAAGCAGGATTTGGAACGCGCGCAGCAGTTACTCAGCCGCACACAGACCGCAGAGCAGCTTGCCAAAGACGCGCAGCAGCTTGCCCAGGATCAGCAGCGGCTTGCCGACAGCGACCGCTCGCTTGCCGAGGACATCAAGGCGCAGCAGCAGAAAGATAAGAACAACGCGCTCGCGCCCGAACAAAAAACCGCGCTGGAAATGCAGGCTAAACAGCAGGCGCAGGTAAACGAGGACACGCGCAAGCTGGAACAGCAGCTCGCCCAGGCCGCCAAGGAAGCGCAGCAGCGGGGCGATAGTAAGCAGGCGCAGGAACTACAGAAGGCCGCCGATGCCCTGAAACAGGGGCAGGCGCAAAGCAACCAGTCGCAGGCGCAGCAAAGCCTTAACCAGAACAAGCCGCAGCAGGCCGCGCCCGCCCAGGACAAAGCCGCGCAGGCATTGCAAAAGGCCGCGCAGGAGGCCGCCAAAGCCGCCGGTCAGCAGGACGCCAACCAGGATCCCAAGACCGCAGCCGAGAAAGCCGAGGCCGCCGCACAGCAACTGCATGACCTGGCGAAACAGCAGCAGGAAGTCGCCAAGCAGGCCGGACAAAGCCCGAACGGCGAGCAAAGCAAAGCCCTGGCGCAAAAAGAGCAGCAGATCGCGCAGGCCGCGCAGCAGGCGCAGCAGAACCTGAGCGGCGCAAAATCCGCGCAGCAGAGCGCGCAAAAGGCGCAGCAAAGTTTGAGTCAGGCAGGGCAGAAACTCGGCCAAAATCAGGCGCAGCAGGCGCAGCAGCCTGCCCAGGACGCAGCCAAGCAACTGGAAGACGCCGCGCAGCAGGCCGAACGGGCCGCGCAGCAGATGCGGCAGCAGCAGCAGGCGCAGGAACTGGCCGAAAAAGTCGAGCGTCTGGCCCAGATACAGCACGGTTTGCAGACCGCCACGCAGCGCCTGGAAGGACTGAAACAAAAGGGCGCGATGAACGGCCCCGACCTTATCGAGCGGCGGCAGGTGGCGAATAAGCAGCTAAGCCTTGAAAAGCAGGCGCAGGAACTGGCCGACAAAATCCCCTCCAAGGCGTTCGGGCAGGCGCTGAAAATGGCGTCCGGGCAGATGCATCCGGCCAACGAGAACCTGAGCGGCAAAGACCTCAAAGGCGAGGACGAACCCAACACGGGTATGGACACGCAAAAAGCGCAGCGCCGCGCCGCACAGACCTTAGACACCATCACGCAGGCGCTGAAACAGCAGGCGCAGTCCAATCAACAGCAGCAACAGCAGGCGCAGAGCGGCCAGCAACAGCAGGGCGGATCGCCCGAACAGCAGCAGGCGGCAGAGGCGGCAGGCGAACTCGCTCTCGCGCAGGGCCTGCAAAAGCAGCTAAGGCAGGACACGGGCGCACTGGATCAGCAGCGCGCCAAAAACCCGAACCACACGCTCACGCCCGAACAGCAGCGCGAAAACAACCAATTGACGGAAGGCCAGCGGAACGCCCAGGACATCACGCAGAACGCCGCCCAGGCTTTGCAGGATGCCGCGCCCGATGCGGCCAAAAGCGCGATGGATGCGGGCGAACACATGGCGCAGGCCAAGCAGGGATTGCAGCAAAGCCAGACCGGACAGCCCACCCAAATTCAGCAGGATCAGGCCATCACGGGACTGGAACAGGCGTCGAAGCAGGCGCAGCAGGCCATGCAGCAACAGCAGCAACAGCAACAGCAGCAGCAAATGGCGCAGCAGGGCGCCCCCAAACCCGGCCAGCAGCGCAACGGCAAACCCGGCCAGAACCCGTTCGCCCGTCTGGAAGGCGTTCAAAAGGGCGCAATGTCCACGCCGACCGCGCGGGCCGGCAAAGGGTTCAGCCCGCTCGCGGGCCGCGACCAGCGCGTTCTGCGCGACGGCGAAAACGAGCGCGTTCCCGCCGAGTATCAGGATCTGGTAAGCCGCTACTACAAGAGCCTTGCGGAGAAGAAGCGATGAGAAGAGCAGCCTTATATTTTTGTCTTTTTGTCTTTTTGTCTCCCTGTCTCCTTGTCTCCCCCTCCTCTGCCGCCCCGCCCGCGCCCCCCCGCCCCCGCGTCGGCTCGTCGTGGGACGTGGAGGCGCGGGAGTACCTGGGGACGCCGCAGGCCGAGGACGCGGTCAAGAAAGGGCTGGCGTTCCTCGCCGCGCATCAATCGCCGGACGGGCATTGGGCGAGCGGGGCGCAGTACCGCACGGATGTGGGCATCACGGGACTGTGCCTGATGGCGTTTCTCGCCACAGGGCATCAGCCGGGACGCGGGCGCTACGGCGTGGGGCTGAGCGAGGCCGTGGACTGGCTGGCGTCGTGTATTCGCATGGACGGGCAGATCGCGCCGCCGGGTTTGATCCATTATGCGGGGCCGGGGCAGGCGTCGGGGCCGGTGATGTACGGACATGGCTTTGCCCTGCTCGCCCTTGCCGAAGCGTATGGCATGACGCACCGCCGCGACCTGAAACCCAAACTCGAAGCCGCTGTAAAACTAATCGAGGACACGCAGAATCAGGACGGGCAGCCGGCCCGCGACGGCGGCTGGCGCTATCAGCCGCAGCAGGGCGACGCCGACCTTTCGGTCACGGTCGTACAGGTGCTGGGACTCAGGGCGTGCCGCAGCGCGGGCATCAAGGTATCGCAGTCCACGATTGACCGGGCTATCAAGTACATGAAGCGGCTGCACAATGCGGACGGCGGATTCAGCTATCAGTTCGGAATGAACATGTCGAACCCGGCGCGCACGGGCGCAGGAGTCCTCTCGCTGTTTCTGGCCGGAATGCGCGACACGCCGGAGTGCCTGTCGGGACTGGATTTTCTGGTCAAGCACCCGTTCACGCGTCAAAACGACTGGACGTATCGCGACCATCTGCACTACTCCATCTATTACGTGACGCAGGCGATGTATCAGGCAGGCGGCGCGTACTGGAAAGCCTGGTATCCCGCTATTCGTGATCGGCTTGTCGCCGCGCAGGACACGGATGGAAGCTGGTCACACGGCGATTTCGCGCCCTCCGATAATGGCGGCCCGGAGTACGCGACCGCAATGGGCGTCCTTGTCCTGCAGGTCCCCGCCGGCCTGCTGCCCATCTATCAAAAGTAGCTTCCAAAAGCAAATTCCAATCCAGAGACAGGATTAACAGGATTTTCAGGATTGACAGGATTTCAAAGACAACAAGCAACAGCAAATAAGAGACGCGTCACTAATACAAGTGGAGAACGCTGTGCCTCACACTTTGGGAAAATCCTGTTAATCTTGAAAATCCTGTTGATCCTGTCTCTGGATTGCTCTTCTCCCTGTTTCGCGCAGGGTAAGGCGAGCAAGCTGCCGCCCACTGTAGAGCGGATTACTGAGAACGTCTATCGGGTGGGCAAGGCGCTTGTGGACACGCGGGCGCGGACAGTGACGTGTTCCGGTCAGATCAACATGGACGAGGGCGCTATAGAGTATCTGGCGGTCGCGCCGCGCGGCAAGACACACGAAAGCCTGCTGCTCGTGGATGTGCGGCCCCTGCATCTGCAGCTGGCCTTGCTGCTGCTGGATCTGGAACCCAAAAACGTGTTGACGCGACAGGGCGATAAAACAATGCCGCAGGGCGCTCCTATACTTCTTACCGTGCGCTGGCATGACGCGCAGGGCAACGTGAAAGAGGCGCGGGCCGAGGAACTGGTGTCGGAAATGCCTGCCGACAGGCCGATGCCCGCTCATGCGTGGGTGTTCACGGGGTCGCGTGTCGTGGCAAGTGGATTTGAGGCCGATCTGCAAAAATCCCTCGTGGCCGTGTGGCACGACCCCGCCGCGATACTGGACAATCCGTTGCCGGGAGGCGCGAACAACGCGTATGTGGTCAATAGCCGCCGCGTTCCCAAGCGCGGCACAGCCATCGAACTGGTTTTCAAAGCGCCCCCTGTGCCGAGCAAATGAGCCTGCGAGGCGTGATTATCCTACTGCGGCATCGGCTGCGCGGCAGAACGGCGCGTGAACTATGGCCTTCCTGCCTGCCGCTGTGTGCATGGTTCGCTGTGTCCGCGTTACTCGAATCGGGCAGTCCAATCTCGCATGGCGGCAAAGCTGGGAACGTAACTCACCTGTGGCAGAACACGGCCCTGTATCTATATGCCGTGCCAAACTTCGTCTCGCGCTGGCGATTGCTGTATTTGACGGGAGCGGGCGTTTTACTGCTGCCCATCGGGGGGATGCTGGGAGCGCGGGCCGTGCCGGACAGCGATGAGGCCGACGGCATAGAACTGCTGCTGCGGACGCCATTGAGAGCCTTCGATATTTGCCTGGGGCGAGCGCAGGCGGGATTGTGGCCGCTGTGGGCAGCCCTGCTTGTTTCGCTTGCATTCTGGCTGATGGCGGGGGCAGGCCAAAACGCGCAGGCAGCCGGATATGTTGCGGCGGGGCAGACGCTGACGGCGCATTTTGTTCTGGCATCGGGCGTATATATGACAGGAAGCGTGGGCCTGCTGTTTGCGTCACGGCGGACACGAGAGGCGATGTGGGGGCGGGGGGCGTGGATCGCGGGCCTTCTGGCTTTCGTGTGCTGCGGCGCGATCATCCTGATTAATCCGCTTGTTCAGCGCATGACCGATCCCGTGCGTCTGATTGACGCCGCGCTGCTGTTGAATCCTGTTGCGGGCGTGGCGTCCGCGCTGAAATGGGATGTGCTGCGCGTGACGTGGATATACGCGCAGACGGACGCGCATGAATATCCGTTCCGCTATCCCGCGTCGTGGGCGACAATAGGCGTCTTCCTGTCTGTCGGGACGCTTGGCGCGTGGCTTGCGTCCCTGATTATGCGTCGGGCATACAGCCGATGACCGTATTATGGGCTATACAACTTGAGCAACACCAATCGCGAGAATCTAAACCCCGGCACGAACGCCATCAATGCCTGCCTGAGCCGGCGCTACTGGCCGGATACGGACGAGTGCATGAACACGGAAAGCGTTGTCGCGGCTGTGCGCGCCTACTTTCGCCGCGAGATTGACGCAAGCTGCGAGCGGACGCGAGGCGAGCGCGGGGCGTTGTGCGTTATCCTGCCGGCGATGTGGCTGCTGCTGTTTTTGCTGCTGCATTGGATAGTCAACGCCGCTTTTTCTACGTGGCTGACGACACTTGGCTTTGGGGTCATGGTGACGGTGGTCTGCTGCCGCGATCCCTATGCGGCGCGGCGTGTCGGGGCGGCGGAAATTCTGGCGCGGCTGGAAGACCCGGCCCTGATCGGAGTGGCGGCGGGATACTTGAACAGTCCCGACCTGCGCGTTCAGCGCGCGGCACAGGCCGCCCTGCATAAGATGCTGCCGCAGGCGCGAACCGAGCATGGCCGCTTTATACATGCGGACGAGATGGCGCAGTTGATCCGCGTGGTTGCGAAACTCAATACCCAGTGGTACGCGACCACCAGCACACGGGACACCAAAATGCAGATGGCGATACTGCGCTCGTTTCGGTATATCGGAACCGCATCTGCGTATGCGCCGGTGAAAGCCCTGATGCGCGGCGAGTATTTTCTGCCGCGCGCTCTTGTCGCTGCGGCGAAAGAGTGTCTGCTCACCCTGGAACAGCGTTATGAGGAGGCACGGCAAACGCAAACCCTGCTGCGCCCCGCGTCCGTCCAGCCTTATGACACAGCAACCCTGCTCCGCGCCGCGCAGGGAACCGACACCTCCGTGTCGAATCAGGAAGCGGCACACTTGTTACGGGCCGGTTAGAACCAGACGAGAAGAACATAATTAACAGAACGAGACGAGAAGAAACAGAACCGGGTGAGAACGGGCATGAACACGCTATGAGCATACCACACACAAAAATACGCCCCCATTATACGCGCCGCCGCTTCCTTGCCGATGTGGCGACCGGCGCACTGGCGGCGGGAACCGGACTGGCCGCGCAGGCCGCGCCCGATCCCATCATGGTCAGGGCGCATCAGTCCCTGAACAAAGGGCTGGACTACCTGCGCCGCATACAGGAAACGAACGGCTCGTGGAGCGAGTACCCCGCCACGACCTCGCTGGCCCTGTCTGCCCTGCTGCGTAACGGCAAGACCGAGGCGAAAGAGCCTGCCGTGGCGAAGGGTATTCAATTCCTGCTCCGCGCCTCGCAGCCAAGTGGCGCGATCTTTGATAATCGCGATCCGGCCCGCGCCCTGCCCAACTACAATACGGCCCTGGCAGTGATGGCTCTGAACCTGACGCGCAATCCCGCCTACAAGCCGACTATTCTGAAAGCGCAAAAGTACCTCGCCACATCGCAGTTCGATGAAGGCGAGAACATTGATCCGTCCAACCCGGTATACGGCGGCATCGGGTACGGCAGCGATCCTGACGATCACCCCGACCTGTCGAACCTGTCTATGGCGCTGCAATCCCTCAAAGAGTCTGGTCTGCCCGCCAATGCGCCCGTATTCCAGAAGGCCATCGTATTTTTGCAGCGCGTACAAAACCGCAAAGAAAGCAACGATCAGGCGTGGGCCAAGACCGGGCCGAACGACGGCGGCTTCGCCTATGACTCGACGGGCGAAAGCAAGGCCAAAGGCGCGACCCCGCACAGTTCGATGGGCGCGATGACATACGCAGGCCTGGAAAGCTACATCTACTGCGGCGTCTCGAAAGACGACCCGCGCGCCCGCGCTGCCTGGGAATGGATACGCAGCCACTACACCGTAGCCGAACATCCGGGCGAGGGCGACACGTCTCTGTACTACTACTATCACGCGATGGCGAAAACGCTCAATGTGTATGGGCAGACGACCGTAAAGGACACGAAGGGCGGTACACACGACTGGTCACATGACCTGGCCGCGCGCCTCACCACCCTGCAGCACCCGGACGGCTCGTGGTTCAACACCAATGCCCGCTACTGGGAGAATCAGCCGGGCCTGGTCACGTCGTACAGCCTTATCGCGCTGTCTTATTGTTTGAAATAACTTGTCTTGAACTGGGATTTTTAGGATTTTTAGGATTAGTATGATTGCTGATTTCCTACTCTTATCTGCTGTATAGAGGCTGGCTGTAATCAGCGGCGCATTCCATCCTGTTCATCCCATCCATCCTAAAAATCTCAGTTCAAAACAAATCGCTGAAAGGGTTGTTGCATGAGCGTTCCGATAGTTTCCACTGCCAATGCTGTTTCCGGTTCCGCCCCCGCCCATGTCGTGGCGGACGCGCCGGACGATCTGGCGCGTTTGCAGCGGCTGCGCGAGGCGTTCGACAGCATGCGCCGCGAGATCGGGCAGGTGGTCATCGGGCAGGAAGCCGTGGTCGAGGAACTGCTGCTGGCCGTATTTGCGCGGGGACACTGCATCCTTGTGGGTGTGCCGGGGCTGGCGAAAACTCTGCTTGTCAGCACGGTTTCGCGCGTCCTGAACCTGTCTTACAAGCGCATTCAGTTTACGCCCGACCTGATGCCCGCCGACATCACGGGTACGGAGATCATACAGGAAGACCCGCTGACCCGCGAGCGCAAGTTCGTGTTTTTGCGCGGCCCGCTGTTCGCGAACATGATTCTGGCCGACGAGATCAACCGCACCCCGCCCAAGACGCAGGCCGCGCTTTTGGAGGCGATGCAGGAACACCGTATTACGGTCGGCGGGCAGTCGCACAAATTGGCCGAACCGTTTTTCGTGCTTGCCACGCAGAACCCCATCGAGCAGGAAGGGACGTACCCCCTGCCCGAAGCGCAGCTTGACCGCTTCATGTTTATGATCACGGTCGGCTACCCCACGGCGGAAGAGGAAGTTGCCATCATGAAGGCCACCACAAGCGGCTTGAAGGCGGAATTAAAAGCGACCCTGACGGGCGAGGACATTACGGCCCTGCAGGACATCGTGCGGCTCATTCCCGTAGGCGATCATGTGTATCGCTACGCGGCCTCGCTTGTGCGGCAGACACGACCGGAGGAGGCCGAAGCGCCGGATTTCGTCCGGGAGAACTTGAGCTGGGGGGCCGGGCCGCGCGCCTCGCAGTATCTGGTATTGGGAGCGAAAGCCCGCGCCGCGCTGTATGGCCGCAACTACGCCACGACCGAGGATGTCGCCGCCGTGGCCCTGCCCGTGCTGCGCCATCGCATCGTCACCAACTTCAACGCGGAAAGCGAAGGCCTGACGACCGACAAGATCGTTCAAAAACTGATCGAGCGCACACCGCGCCCCTCCGAGCCATCGCGCAAGTAGTTGTTCCATCCGTCGGCTGCGCGAGTGTAAAGGACAATTCACATGGCAACCAAACCGCCGGACCAACTGGAATGGAACCGGCTTGCGCCGCGCGCCGATCAGACCCCACCCATGCCGCTGGAATCAATTCTGCGCGGCATGAACAGTTCCGGTCTCAACAAGTCCGGCAGCAGTGAGTGGGGGGAAGCGATGCGCGCGGCGCGTCTGCTGGCCGTGAACTCGCCGGAACGATTATTGCAGCTAACGCGCAAGGAGGCTGCAAACTATCGCAGGCATACTCTTGTCGGCGCGGGTGTCAGTATCAGTTCTGTGGCATTGGTCAGTTTGATTGCGCTGAATGATCCGAGCATGGTGATGTGGTACGTGGTGGGGGCTGTGTCGCTGATGATGGCGCTGTGGCTGATGTTCTACATACCCAGCCGCGCCCGCCGCAGCCTCATAGATGTTCTGGAAGAACTGCATGATCCGCGCTTTCTGGGCGCGGCCCTGACAATGCTCGTACCGGACGGCATCACGGAAGTAAAGACAAGCATCACGGCAAATGTCGTTGTCCGGGGCGGTATTACGACGGCGATGAAGAAAATGCTGCCGCAGATACGCAGGGAGCATCGTGACCTGCTGACCAAAGAGCAGATGCAGACCCTGCTCGTGCTGATGAAGCGGTCGCAGGGGGACGTGATGCTGACCGTGGGCATCCTGCGCGCCCTGGCGCAGATCGGAAGCGCGCAGGAGGCAAGCGCCGTAAACGCGCTTACCAAGTCGTGGAATGCAGCCGTGCGCCAGACCGCGCACGAATCGCTGGAAATCATCAATCTCCGCGCCCATGAAAAACAGCAGTCACAGACGCTTTTACGCGCCTCGGACGGCGGCAGCGCGGTCGGCCAGGAACAACTGCTGCGTTCCGCAAATAGCGCAGGCGCGGACGCCGTCTCGGAACAACTGCTGCGCCCACAAATCTAAACATCTCCAAGTAATCTTGTACGAATAGCGCATGGAAACACAAACAAAATCAATCGCCGACCCGCAGACGCTGGCCCGCATCTCCCGATTGGAACTCAGGGCGCGGGCCGTGGTCGAGGGCGTGATTTCGGGGATGCACAAAAGCCCGCATCGGGGCAGCAGCGTGGAGTTCGCGCAGCACCGCGACTATGTGCCGGGCGACGAGATACGCCACATTGATTGGAAAGTGTACGCCCGCTCGGATCGCTACCAGATCAAGCAGTATGAGGAAGAAACCAACCTCAAAGCCACGCTCGTTGTGGACACCAGCACGAGCATGGACTACAAAGGCACGACCTCGCACCTGTCCAAGCGCGAATATGCTGCTGTGGTCGCCGCCTCCATCGCCAGCCTGCTATTGCGCCAGCGCGATACCGTCGGGCTGACGACATTCGACGACGGCGTTCGCCATTTCGTTCCCGCCGGCAGCACCAGCGCCCACATGAAACTGCTGTTGGAAATGCTGGAGAAGCGGGATACGCAGCCCAAAACCTCGGTCGGCAGCACATTCCATGACCTGGCCGAACGGCTGAAACGGCGCGGCCTGCTGATCGTTCTCAGCGACCTGTTTACGGACGCCGACGACATGCTGCGCGGCCTGCAGCATTTCCGGCATCGTAAACACGAGGTCATCATCTTTCATGTCTTAGATCGCGACGAGCTGACGTTCCCCTTCAAAGACGCCGCGCTGTTCGAGGGCATGGAGGGCGAAGAGTCCCTGATGGCCGAGCCGAAAGCCCTGCGCCGCGAGTATCTGAACGCGTTCGGCGCGTACATCGAAAAACTTAAAAAAGGCTGCCGCGAGATGAACATGGATTATCAGCAGCTTGTCACGGATCAGCCCGTAGACGCCGTGCTGTCCCGCTACCTGTCGTCTCGCGCCAGTCAGGGAAAGCGCTAGTTGTAACATTCTATGTCATTTCTAAACCCGTTATTCTTGGGCGCGCTCGCCTTTGTCGGCGTACCCCTCCTGATACATCTTATTCGCAGGCGCAAGCTGAAAGTCGTGCCGTGGGCCGCGATGGAGTTCTTGCGTCAGTCGCAGAAGAAGCAGAAACGGCGGATGCGGATCGAAGAGTTTATCCTGCTGTCGCTGCGAATGCTGATCGTCGCGCTGGCTACGATGGCGTTTGCGCGGCCCGTCCTGCGGGCTATCGGCGCGGCCCTGCTGTCACAAAACACACGCGTGTATGCGGTCATCGTCTACGACAACTCGTACAGCATGGCGCACCGGGGCGCGGACGGCAAAAGCAGCCAGGAAAGGGCGCAGGCGTATGCAGGCCAGATACTAACCAAAATCCTCAAGCCGGGCGACTCGGCCTCGGTCGTGCTGCTGTCCGACAAGCCCGACGCGCTGATCGCGTCGCCAAGTTTTGACCGTGACCTTGTGGTTCGGCGGATGCGCGGCGTTACATTGAAGGACAGAGGAACCGATTACTTTGCGACGGCGCAGCTTGTGGACAAACTGCTTAGAGCGTCGAAGGCGACGGTTAAAGAAGTGTACTGGCTCAGTGACGATCAGGCCGGCGCGTGGGCCACGAGCAAGAAGGATACGGGCCGGACGGCGTGGCAGGAGCTGGGGCGGCAGGCGCGTTTGACGTGGGTGTCGTGCGGAGCGCCGAGCGGCGGACGCGATAACCTTGTGGTCGAAGCGCCAATACTGGGCCGCGAACTGGTCACGCCGCAGCTTCCGGTTCGCATCGAGGCGCGTGTCGTCAACTACGGCGCCAGACCGCGCAGCAGCGTTCTGGTAAACCTGCTGATTGACGGCAAACAGGCCGACAGCAAAGATGTGTCGCTGACACCCGGCGGCGACGCCATCGTTCGCTTTCCACAGACCGTGTTCCCCAAGACCGGTACGCACATCGGGCGCGTGGAACTGGCCGACTCGGCGCACATTGACGGCCTGACGCGCGACAACGGCGCGGATTTCGTGGTTCGCTGCCGCGACCGCATCAAGGTTTTGGTGCAGGACATGCACCCGGCGAGCGACCCGACCAAAAGCGATAGTTTCTACCTGCTGAACGCGATGGCTCCCGGCGGGGCGCAGGAAAGCCTCGCCGCCAAACTGCGCGAGGGCGCGGGTCTGGGCGGCATAAGTTTGCGCGATTACGATGTCATCATTCTGACGGGCCTGGGCGGTTTATCGGACGGGGATCGCCGCGCCCTGACAGAGTATGTCAAGGCGGGCGGCGGCCTGCTGCTGTTCCCCGGTAGCGGCACGGAGAGTGGACGCGTGAACGGCGACCTGAGCGGAACGGGCCTGCTGCCGGCCCGCCTCATTGCACATAAAACGCTCGCCGATGAAAACGCCGTCACCCTGAACCCCGCGAGCGTGACACATCCTGCCCTTTCTCTGTTCAAAGACACGGGCAGCCTGAACGTCGCCAGCGCGCGATTTGGGCAGTATTTCAGCCTCGACCCCGCCACGGACGCGAGCGATGCAAACGCCGTACAGGTGATGATGCGCTTCAATAACGGCGACCCCGCCTTTGTGGAACGGCATGTCGGCCTGGGCAAAGTGATCCTGGCCGCGAGCAGCGCGGGAACGTCGTGGAACCAATTGCCGCTCAAGCCGAGTTATGTGCCGCTCGTGTACCAACTGCTGTTCTATCTGGGCGAGGGGGCGGGTTCGCATCGCAATCTGGCGCAGGAGCAGCCCCTATTCCTCAGCCTCCCCTTGTCGGACGCCAACAAGCCCGTCCGCGTGACCACGCCGGACGGACGCGTCAACACGCAGAACAGCGAACTGGATGCACGGGGGGTCACGTTCAGCTACGGCGCGACACAGCAAAGCGGCGTCTATAAGATCGCCGTGCAGGGCAGCGCGACTCAGGACGCATTCGCCGTCGGTTTGCCAACCGGCGAGTCCGACCTGACCCCGACCGATCCCGCGCAGGCTGCGACACAGGCAGGCATTGCAGGCAATCGGATGACGGTTGCGAACACGCCCGCGCAATTACAATTCAGCGTCGCGAAAGCCCGCTACGGCGCGGAAGTGTGGCGACCGCTGATCTTTGCCGTGATCGCGCTCCTGTTTCTGGAAAGTATGCTGGCGCAGTTGTTTGGGCGTCGGGGCTAAAGAGTAGGCCAAAAATGCTTTACCGCGGATGGCGCGGACGAAACAGATGTACGCGGATTGCTTTCGGATCATCTGCGTTTATCCGTTTCATCCGTGTCATCTGCGGTATGTATTTTGTTTTCAAGGAGTTTAGAGATGGCATTTGTGAAGGTGGCCGAGGCGGCGGAAGTGCCGGTTGGTGAAGGTAAGGTTGTCGTAGTGGGCCGCGATGAACTTGCGCTGTTCCAGGTGGACGGACAATACTACTGCATTGACAATCTTTGCCCCCATGCCGACGGGCCTTTGGGCGAGGGGTATATGACAGGAGAGTGCGTCGCTTGCCCGTGGCACGCCTGGCAGTTCAGCGTGAAGACAGGGAAAATGCTTTACAATCCCGAAGTCAGTGTCCAGTCGTATGCCTGCAAGGTGGAAGATGGAAGCGTATTTGTGGATGTGTAGGAGTTAGATACTTTCCATAAATCGCAATGGATGGACCGCATCAATGAGACCGTGCGCGTGACACTTCTGCTGGTACGTGTGCAAGCCGTCCATTTGTTCGGGAGTGAGATCGTAATTCATGACGTGGATAAGATAATCCAGGCAGCGGTCGAGGGGCAAATTTAGACGTTCGGCCCATTTTACGGCCAGTTGTTCGAGGCGAGACAATCCCCAGTGCTTGGCCGTCGTCAGGGCGCGCGTCATTTCCGCGCTCGCGCTGTCTTTGCGGGCGAGCCAGCAGGCGTATACGAACGGCAGCCCGGTCAGGTCAAACCAGCCCTGGCCCAGATCGTACACGGTCGTACCGGGCATCAGGTCGAACAGTTTCAGGTCGCCAATGATCAGGCCCGCATCGTATTGTGACAGCATGGCGTCGAGATCGGGCGCGTGGTGGTCGTAGCGGGGCGACAATCCGAATTCTTCTTTGAGCAGGATTTGCAGCAGGGCGTTCGAGGTCAGGCTGCTGGTATCGAGGGCGACTGTCTGGATTTCGGGCAGGGGAACGCGGGAAAACAGGCGCACACTCTTGACCGCGCCATAGGCGGAAATGCTGATGTCCGGCACGATCACCAGTCCGGGGTTTTGCAGCGCCTCGAAGATGCTGACATTGGCGACATCCAGCGCGTCGTCGCGCAGCATCTGCGCCAGACGGGAGGGAACGGCATACGTCACAGCCGCATCCGTGTCGCAGTCCGCGCTATGGAACCAGTCTACCTGCGGTTTCGCATTCAGATAGGGAACGCTGCCGATACGCATCATAGTTTTTCGATCCGGGTAGTATGCTGTTTGACGGTTGGGCAACGGCGCAGGGGATATAGAGTGATTAACGGCGCGTAATCAGTTGATCAAGCAGTACAAACGCGAACAGACTGACGCTGACCCAGCCGTTCAGCGTAAAGAAGGCCAGATTGACGCGCGAAATGTCGTCCGGCTTGACAAGGCTTTGTTCCCAGGCGATGAGCAGGGCCGCGATCCCGATGCCGACAAAGGCGATGGGGCTTAGATGTGACAGGACGCCGACGGCAATCAGCAGACCAATCGCGCCAATGTGCATCAGGCGCGACGCGATAAGCGCGTTCGCTTTGCCTAATCGCTTAGGCAATGAGAACAGTGGCGAATTCACATCAAAATCGTAATCCTGAAGCGCGTAGATGATGTCGAAGCCGCCGATCCATAGCATCACGACCGCGCCGAGCAGAAGGGGAACTATGTCCAGCCGCCCGGTTACAGCGACCCACGCGCCGATGGGCGCGATGCCGATGGCGAACCCTAAAAACAGGTGGCAAAGACTGGTAAAACGCTTGGTGTACGAATAGCCCAGCACAGCGGCAAGCGCGATAGGGGAAAGCAACAGGCACAACAGGTTCAGCCGCCACGCCGCCAGTTCAAACAAGCCTACGCTGAACGCGAGAAACGCCCCTGCCTGCCCGCGCGAGATTTGACCTGCCGGGATGTGTCGGCCTGCCGTGCGCGGGTTGGCTTTATCATAACCGGCATCGGCAAGGCGATTAAACGCCATCGCCGCGCTGCGCGCCCCGATCATGGCAAGCACGATCCATAGCAGAGTGATGCCGTGCAGACCGCCCGGCACGCGCCGCGCCGCCAGCAGGGCGCTAATGAGCGCAAAGGGCATGGCGAAGATCGTATGCTCGAACTTGATCATGTCCAGCAGAAGCCGCGTTTTCTTCAGTGCGCCTGCCATACCAAAACTCTCCCGAATAAGCGTCAAGCGTTGATCGCCAACGCAATGCAAACCCCATGTAGGGGCAGGCCCCCGTGTCTGCCCATTTGTGACAATGCGAAAACAGGAGGGCAGACACGGGGGCCTGCCCCTACACGCTTAATGCTCTTCGTCGTACTGCCACTGCGGCATAAGCGTCTGGTCTATGCCCAACTGCTGCAAAATACGCGCCACCATGAAATCAACCAGGTCGTCAATCGTTTTGGGCTTGTGGTAGAAGCCTGGGGCGGCGGGCAGAATGGTCGCTCCGGCTTCGGCAAGCAGGGTCAGGCTGCGCAGATGGATCAGGCTCCAGGGCGTTTCGCGGGGAACCAGGATCAACTTGCGCCGCTCTTTAAGGCACACATCGGCGGCGCGCGTCACCAGGTCGTCGCTGATGCCGTGGGCGATGCGCGACGCGGTTCCCATCGAGCAGGGAACGATCACCATGCCGTCGTGCCGAAACGAGCCGCTGGCGGGCGGCGAAAAATAGTCTCGCTTGTCCACAAAGCGGATCACGTCGCTGTCAAAGCCGAGCAGGGTCTGGGCGGAAAGAGTGCGTAGATTGACAGTCCTCCCGGTTTCCAGGCTGATGACCTGCAAAGCCTGGTCAGACAGGGCGACGTATATCTCTTTGTAATGGCGCGTGGCTTCCTGCAGAAAGCGCAGTGCATACGGTGCGCCACTGGCCCCTGTGATCGCCACGACCAGACGGCCCGTACTTGCGCTATTCGCCGTCATTCAATCTCCCGCAATACAGACTTGGCAGGTTTGTTACGCTTGTGAGCCGACATTGGACTGAAAATCAGAAGGAGAGCAATAAAGCCGCCGCCGCTGACGACTGAGTCGTGCAAGTGGTAATGACCGTCCCGCATGGGTGAGAACACGTACAACAAACCTACCATCAAAGGCGCGACAAGCAACCATGTCAAGCAAATGACGAACACTCTTAATGGCAACAAAAATATCGTTTGTCTTATCATGGCTGCGGTTTACACGTAAAGTAGCCTATTGTGACTATTGGAGCATATAGGTGACAGTCCAAAAGCGGGCGCAGGCCGGACAGCAGCAAAAATAGGGGCCGCGCGTCCGCAACTGAGTATCGGGTGCTGTACAGCCCAAAAACTGCCGGACGACGCGCATTCCGTTAGGCTGCTGCGCGAGTTTCTCCAGACCTTCGCGCAGCAAAATTTTGTCATGCGGCTGTAGGTTCTGCTCGCAGTCGCGGCGCGTGAACAGGGCGCGGCTCAGGATGATGCCCGCCGGGTCACGCCGTATCGGGTCGAGGGCGCGGACAGCCCCGACGTACATTGCCATATAGGTATGCGGGTGCGGATACACGCGGTTAGGCAACTGCGCCGTACACTGTATCTTCATCGCGCCGAACAGCGTGTAAACCGGCTGCAAGTACGCGCAGGCTTCCTCGTACACCTCACGCGCCAGAGCCTCATCCCGCGTCTCGCCCGCTTCCAGCCGCCCGCCCGGAAAGCCGAACATGCCCTTACGGTCGCAGACTACGAGGACGCGCCCGCCGTGAAAAGCCACGATATGCACCGAAGTCGTCGGCGCGTCATCGAGCAACTCCGAGCAGCGAAACGCGGTGAGGCGTACCGGCTGTGCGCCCCAGTGCATAGCGACATCAAAGAGCATGTCATCGCAAAAATCGTAGACGGGTGCAGTCATCATTGCGTCGTCGTTCGCGATAGGCGCGCTGTTGCCGACATTTTCTGCCTGCGGTTGGTTGGTTGGATCGTCCTCTGCCACGGTCTTGCTCCACTCGCTGCGGTGGCTGCCGATTGTCGGCCCCTGCATGTGTTGGCGAACTATGTTTGAATGTTAATCTTATTGTACCAAACATTACCGCAACAGGCAACAAAGGGCCGTCAACTCCTGACAATCACTCGATCCCCAGTTTGCTCCACATGGCATCCACGCGCTTTTTGACATCGGGCGACATCGTAATCACATCGGGCCACTCGCGCCCGAACCCTTCGGCGGGCAGTTTGCGCGTACAGTCGAAGCCGATCTTGCTGCCGAAACCTAATGCGCGGCTGGCGTGATCCAGAACGTCAATCGGGCCGCGCACGATCTGCGTGTCGCGTTCCGGGTCAATGTTGTTGCCCAAGCGCCAAAGACACTCTTTGACGTTCTGAACGTCTACGTCCTCGTCGAAGACGAAGATCATCTTGGTAAACATCGCCTGGCCCAGTCCCCACAACGCGTGCATCACCTTAAAAGCGTGACCGGGGTACTTCTTCTTAATCGAAATCAACGCTATATTGTGGAAAATACCCTCGACCGGCAGGTTCATGTCTACCACTTCCGGCAGGGTCAGTTTCAGCAGGGGCAGAAACAGGCGCTCGGTCGCCTTGCCCAGCCAGCCATCTTCCATCGGGGGCGGGCCGACAATGGTACAGGGATACACGGGACTGCGCCGGTGCGTAATGGCCGTGACATGGACGACCGGGTACATGTCGGCCAGAGAATAGTAGCCTGTATGGTCGCCGAACGGCCCTTCCATGCGGCGCTCGGTCGGGTCAATCTTGCCCTCGATGACAAACTCGGCGTCTTCGGGAACCTCGATGTCTACGGTCCTGGCCTTGACGAGGCGGACGGGAGCTTTGCGAATAAAGCCTGCGAACAGCATCTCATCAATGCCGGGGGGCAGGGGCGCAGTCGCGGCATACGTGATGGCCGGGTCGCCGCCCAGCACAATCGCCACGTCAATCATCTGCTTCTTTTCCGCATAACCCCGCGCATGTTCCGCGCCCACCTTGTGCATTTGCCAGTGCATCCCTGTCGTGCGCTTGTCGAACACCTGAACCCGGTACATGCCCACGTTGCGCTTGCCCGTGTTCGGGTCATTCGTGAACACGAGAGGCAGGGTGATGTAGCGTCCGCCGTCGTCGGGCCAGCAATGCAGGATGGGCAGCTTGTCCAGGTCCACATCCTCGCCCTGCATGACGACTTCCTGACAGCGTCCGCTCCCCTTTTCGTGCCGGGGCGGTATCTTCAGCAGCCGCTGCAGTTTGGGCAAAAACTCTTTGGCCGCGCCCAGCATTCCCCCTGACGGCACTTCGGGCTTGAGCAAATCCGCGATCTCGCAGGCAATGTCTTCCATGTCCGGCACGCCCAGCGCCATGTTCATGCGCTTGCGCGATCCGAACACGTTGATCGCCAGCGGAAAGTTTTTGCCCGTAGGATGCTCGAACAGCAGGGCAGGGCCTCCGTCGGGCATTTTCATGACCCGGTCGGAAACCTCGGTGATCTCCAAGTAGGGATCTACGGGCGCGCTGATGCGCTTGAGTTCGCCCGCGCGCTCCAATACGTTCAAAAAATCCTGAAAATCGTTGTAGGCCATCTGTAGTTTCCTGACCGACTTTGAACGGATTCAGCCGGATCAATTAGCGTCATTACGCGCTAATGTGTAGGGCGTAAAGAGTATACCTTGTTGTACGCGGCGCATCCGCCCGCCGTTTCCCACTCTGCACAATATTTCACAAACAGGATGGCTGCCATCGCGCGCTGCAAATACCCTGCGCAGCCAAGGCGAGACGAGAGAACCAACAGACCACAGGAAGCATTTGCGCGCTTCTTGTGGTCTGCTCGTCTGTAATTGTATCAGGTTGTAGATGCCGGCAGGAGAGTTCAGGCTGTAATGGGCCTGTTTACGACGATGCGCGAGGAAGTCGAGGCCGGATGTGCTGAAGGTCAGCTATATGTCGGCTTCTGCGGCCATCCCGGCGGCGAGTCCTCAAACGCTTCCTGACGGCCATAAGGCGTCACATCAAGCAGAGGGTAGGCGTCGGTAAGCATTTCGACGCCCCGGCCATACGTCGAGTAGGTATGAAAAACGCTGTCATCCATGCCAAAGAAAACGCTCAACCCCTGACTCTCGCCGCCTTCGAGCGTAGCCTGGTAATCGTAGTTGAAATCACTGCCAAATGAAGAGTGCCAGGGAATGCGCCACCCCATCAGTGTTTGATAGGCGGTGAGTTTCGCCAGCGGCGCACGGGACACGAGCGCGAACGTGGTGTCGCGTTCGTTCAGCATGGACAGGTCGCCTATAGCGTTGACGAAGCCGGTGCAGCCCGGACAGCCCTCGTCCCACTGTGGATCAAACATGAAGTGGTAGACGATCAACTGCTTTCGTCCCTCGAACAACTCTGCAAGGCTTTGCTTGCCTGCCTGGGTGTCGAAGAGGTACTCTTTTGCAATCTTTACCATCGGCAGGCGACGCCGCTCGGCATTGACCCGGTCGCGTTCCCTGGTGAGTTCCTTCTCGCGCAGCAGCAGCGTCTCTCGCTTGACAAGCCATTCCTCCCGTGAGACGATTTGGGGGCAGGGTGTTTCGTTCTCCATTGATTGTTTTCTCCTTGTTGTGAAAGTTGGTTGTCGGAGGTTGAAGGGGGTGCGCGATGCCCCGGCATCTCCTGGAGAGTCGTTCGCTGCAAATGGCGGCATTCCATCCGCCGAAACGATCTCCATGCCTTGTCTACTGACCGTTCGCCAACAAAACAGGAAACGATGTGGAGGACAAACATCACTTTTTGCGTGTGTTGTAGTGGTGACACTCCGCACGGGATAAATCCCGACGGCTTCTTAGGCTCGGCATGGCGTTACGACACCTACCGTACAACCTAAAGGGCGTGTCCCGCCCCATTCGACCCGGCGTTTAGCCGAACCGACTGCGTTTTAAGATGTTGACCGCCGCGTTTTCGTCTCTGTCCATCGAGAGGCCGCAGGGACAACATATCCAGCGGTCTTTAAGGGTGAGGTTGGGAAAGTCCCTGCCACAGAGGGAGCAGGTACGCGACGTGTAGGCAGGGTTTGCGAGTTCAACGACACGACCGGCGCTTTCAGCCTTGTGCGTGAGTTGTGACACGAGATAGCCCCATCCGGCATCTAAAATGGACTTGGAAAGGTGTTGGTTTTTCACCATATTGGGGATACGAAGGTCTTCCAGCGCAATGCCGTCGAAGCGGGCAATCAGGCGCGAGGCGACATTATTGAGGAAGTCCTTGCGGCGGTTCTGTATCCGCTGATGCTGTCGCTTGAGCATCATAACGGCTTTACGCCGGTTCGCGCCGCCTTTCTTGCGCCGCGCCACGCGCCGCTGCGCGATACGGAGTGCGGCCTGTGCTTTGCGATACCAGCGCGGGTTTGCGGTCTTTTCGCCCTCGCTTGTGGTGAGCAGCGCGGACAGGCCGACATCCACTCCCACGACCGCGCCGGATGCAGGTAAAGGCTGCGCTTCTACTTCGCAGGCAAAGCAGGCGTACCAGCCATCGGCCTTGCGTACAAGACGCAGGGTTTTGATTGTGCTTGTAAGTTCTCGATGCCAGCGGACGGCGATGCGCCCGACGCCCGACACTTTGAGCCTGCGCCCGTCTACCTTGAAGCCGTTGCCGTACTCTTTGAGACCGAGGCTATCAAAACGGAAGCGGCCCTTGAAGCGCGGATACCCGGCCTTTTCACCCGCTTTGACGCGCCGAAAGAACGCAGCAAACGCTTTGGCAACATCCGCCACTACGACTTGCAGGACGTGGCTGTGAACGCCTTGTGCAGACGGGCTGGTGTCTTTGAGGCACTTGACGCGCCGAAACTGCTCCGTCTTGCTGACGCTGCGCTGCTCCTGCTCCCACGCGTCCTTACGCTCGGCAAGCAAATCATTGTAGAAGCGGCGGCAGGTTTCCAGGGTGGCGTCGAGAGTTCGCGCTTGCGAGAGTGTGGGATACAGGCGATATTGATACGTTCGCAGCATCTACGTTCCTTTCTGCGCTTCGATGTACTGGCGGATGGCACTCGCGCTCACGTTACCCGCGGACGCGCAAAAATACGAACGCGTCCACAGCGACGGCAGGCGTTCTTTAAGATGCGGAAACAGCAGGCGCAGTTCATGGGACGTGTAGCCCTTCACCTGCTTCACAACATCGGCAGCCGCATCAGTGGGAAACACGCGAACGAACAGGTGAACGTGGTCGGGCATCACGGCAAGCGACACTGCCTCCCACCCTTTTTCCAGACACTTGGCGCGTATAAGACGTTCGCACTCTGTCGCTACGTCGTTCACCAGAACCGACTTTCTGCGCTTGGGACAGAAAACCAGGTGGTACACAATCAGGTGGACACGATGCTCGTCTCGTTGGTATTCCAGGTTGATAATATATCATGGAAATGCGCTAAATCAACACTTTTGCACGGTGAAACGAAAATGTATCTCCCTCAACATCCGTCCTGATAGACGGAGTTTCGGTCGGTCTAAAGACTCTGTATAGGAAAATTCAGGGAAAACCCGCCTATTCAATGGGATGAATCCCAACGACTTGCGGCGGGTTAGAATCGGTCAATCCCTCTTCTTTGTTTTGGCGCGGGCAGGCGGCGGGGCAGGTTTGGGCGCGTTATCGTACTGGCCTACAAGCAGGATGCACACCAGAAAGGGGAGGTTGCGGACGATTACGGAAACGGGGTCGGTCAGGGTTCCTTTGCCCAGCAGAATGCCGACGCTGTCCATGCCGACGAGCATCAAAATTTGCACACCTGCCAGAAGACGCGGACTCCAACCCGCCAGAACGCCGAACGCCAGCATCGTCTCCACGCAGCCCACGCCGCGCAGCAAATCAAGCGGGGCCAGGCGCAGGCGGGCGAAAACCGTCGCAATCACGCGCAGCTCCCCGGCGTCGTGCTGTATCAGCTTGAGCCACAGCCCTTCGTACAGCCAGACAACCCCGACAACAAAACGGGCCGTCAGGACAAAGTTACGGTTCATGCGTTCTCCTGCTCAGACGGCAGCTGCCATTCCGGTGGCCGCGCGCCCATACGCAGCCAGTGACCGCGCATACGAGCCAGCGCCTCATTGTTCATCTGCAATGCCGCGACGGTCGCCCGACCGCAAATGGTTCGTCCTTCTATGTCTTTGCCGTCTGTTGACCATTGAAAGTGACGGCTCCATGTCTGACACCGAGGGTGAAACAGTGGAGCGCGTCGCTTTGTGAGCAAGTCTATTCCACTCTGCCGCGCCCCTTTGTACTCGTTGCACAGGCGGCAGGAATAACAAAGATTGTTGCGGACTGTTAAACCCCCTGCCGAAGCGGGAGTGATATGATCTATCTCGAAAAGGCCATCAAGCAAAAACTCCGGGCTGTGACAATAGGCGCATCGCGCCGCGAAATCGTCCACGACGATCCGCCTTAGAGCCACACTGATGTAGCCTCTGCTCATGGAAGATCGTCGGCTTCCGCTTGACGCGCTTTCAGCACACGAAATGCTGCCGCTCGCACAAGCGCGACCAAATTGCCTTTGCTTTGCAGCAGGTTCATTTCGGCGCATTCATCAGGCGTTGCCTGTCGTTCGCGGTTGATAGCAAGCAGTTCAGATAAACGCGTTTTGTCCTGCGGTTCCATATCCTGCTTTGTGCCGGCCTGCACTTCTCTTATGTCCGCCAGCCACAAATTTTGTATAAGCGCATCGTATTCCGCGTCGCCTGTCGGCTCAAAGGAAGGTGATAGTCTGCTCGCCAGTTCAGACACAATGCTTTCCATCGAAACATGGCGTTGAGTGGCAGCCTGTTCCAGTCGTGCAATAACCGAGTAGGGCAGGTGCAGGGCAATCTCGCGTGTCGCTTCCATTGTCAATGACTATCTCCCTTTCTGCTGTCTTCTTGGACGGCTACTCGCCGTCGTCCTGATAGGCTTCTACGCTGGGCAGCGCGGCGCCGGGATTGAACAGGCGTTCCACGTCATCCTTGCTGACGAGCAGTTCGCGCGGCTTGGCCCCGTTGAGCGGGCCGACGATGCCTTTTTCTTCCATCATCTCGACGATGCGCGCCGCCCGCGTGTAGCCGATGCGGAACCGGCGCTGCAGCATGGACGTGGACGCCTGCCCGTTGTTGACGACAAGGCGCACAGCCTGCTCGAAGAATTGGTCGTCGTTCTCGCCCTCGTCCTCTGCCCCCCCGCCCCCGCCAGGGGAGGGATAACTGCTCGATCCGCTCGGACTGCCATCGGCGACTGCAAATGTGAAGACCGGCTTTTCCTGCTCTTTAAGATGATCTACAATCGCATTGGTTTCGTTTTCGCTGAGATAGCAGCCTTGAATCCGCAGGGGCTTGGAGGCGTCAATGGGCATAAACAGCATGTCGCCCTTGCCGATAAGCCTGTCCGCGCCCGTCATGTCCAGAATAGTGCGGCTGTCCACCTGCGAGGCGACCGCAAACGCGATGCGGCTGCTGATGTTGGCCTTGATGGTTCCCGTGATGATGTCCACGCTGGGCCGCTGCGTGGCGATGATGAGATGGATGCCGGTTGCGCGGGCAAGCTGGGCCAGACGGCAGATGCTGGTTTCCACCTCCGGCCCCTGCTGCATCATCAGGTCGGCCAGTTCGTCCACGATCAGGACAAGGTAGGGCAGGCGCTCGCTGTCGGGTACGCGCGCATTGAAGCCTTCCAGGTTGCGTGTGCCGAGCGTGGCGAACAGGTCGTAGCGCCGATCCATTTCCCGCAGGGCAGCGCGGAAAATGCCCGCCGCCTGCTTTACGTCCTTGACGACGGGGTGCATCAGGTGCGGTATGCCGTCCCACAGGCTGAGTTCCACGCGCTTGGGATCAATCATCAGCATACGCACGTCGCGGGGAGTGTTGCGGTACACGAGACTGGCGATCAGCACGTTCAGGCAGACCGATTTGCCGCTGTTGGTCGAACCGCCGATCAGCAGATGGGGCATTTTGGTCAGGTCGGCATACTTGTACTGCCCGCTGACATCCTTGCCCAGCGCGACCGTGAGTTTGCTTGCGGCGTTCTTGAACTCGTCGGTCTCCAGACATTCGCGCAGCGTGACCATCACGGGCGAGCCGTTTGGAACCTCGACGCCGATGGCCGACTTGCCGGGTATGGGCGCTTCGACGCGCACATCTATGGCCGCAAGGCTCATCGCCAGGTTGTCGGCAAGGCTGACGATTTTGCTGACCTTGATACCCGGCGCAAGCTGTATCTCGTAGCGCGTCACGCTCGGCCCGCTCGCCACCTCAACCACGTTCGCGCCGATGTTGAACTGCTCCAGGGTGCGCTCAATCGTGCTGACGTTGTCTGTCAATTCGTTCTGCGCCCGCTTGGTGGCGGCGGGCGGGGCTTCGGCGAGCAGGGTCAGGGGCGGCAGGACAAATTCAGAAGAGGAGAGGGGGCTTAGAGGAGAAGAGGAGAGGGTTTCTTCACCGCCGCCAGTGCCTATATCACTCGGCTTCGTATTAGGGTTGTTGACATCAGCAGCAGCCGCGCTCGCTTTCTCACGTTTTGGTTGTGATTTAGTGACGGGCTTCGTGACGTTCTGAACTGCTGTCTCCTCTTCTCCTTGTCTCCTTGTCTCCTCGACTGTATGTTCCTCCTGCGCCTCCCCGCGCCACAGTCGGGTCAGGTTGAAGAGGTTAGGGGATTTGGACAGGGTGGCGGGGTGGGCCGGATCGTCTTGCGCGGCAATTGTGCCGGAACCGGCGTGAGCGGCAGGCACAAGGGCGCGTTCCGCAACACGGGCCGCGCGCAGGGCGCGATCCTGGGCCGCCTCGTCCGAGGAAGCAAACTCCGAGGCGAACTTCGCGCCGGACTTGGCGGCGGGAATGGCAGCCGGACGTGACGAAACAACCGCCTTGACAGCAGGCGAACTCTCCTCTAAGCCTCTAAGCCTCTTCTCCTCTTCTATATTTTTCAAGCCGCGCTGCAAGCCCTGCCCCGCAGCCTGCGCGCCCGCCTGCCCGCGCATGCGGATGCGGCGCAGGATCTCGATGAATGGCTGATCCACGATGAGGATGGCGGCGATAAGCAAAACCAGAACCAGCAGCAGGTAGCTGACGGCCCCGCCGAGCAGACCGTAGAACACCGTGCCGAACAGCCAGCCGACCCAGCCGCCCGCGCCCGGAACCTGCGCCTGTATCAAGCCGGAGCGGACTTCGGGCAGCGGGTTCAGGGCGTCTACGCGCTGCATCAGATGCACATGCCGCCAGGTAATGAAATCGAGGAACAATAAAATCGTGCCGCGCGAGCTCTGCGAAAACGACAGCCGCTCGTAGCCGATAAGGAACATGCTGCCGACAAACATCAGCAGCAGGGGAATGGCATACGCGCCCACGCCAGCCAGCCAGCGCAGGCCGTCGTCTACCAAAACGGGAATGGGGGCGTGCTGCGGCCACGCCAAGCAGAGCAGGCTTGCCGCGCCCATAAAAAACAGAATCAGCCCGCAGATGTCCTGCGTTCTGCGATTGGCCTGGGCAGCCTGCCGCTCTGCCGCCTGCTGCCCTGTACGCGCGATTTTTACCATACTTGCCCCTGTCCTCCCGATGCGTGAATTATAGCAGAAATGAGTCTCGCTGTATACGCTGCCTGCTCAGAATCCGCCCAAGTAGAAAATAAAGCGGGAGAAAGATGAACAGGGCTACGTGTGCTAAATTAGACATGCAAAACAAAAAAGCATAGCGTATAATGGCTGCACAACCGATGCGATTCATATCGAACCGAAGGCTGCTCAGGAATGATCGCACCGTCCGGGCGGTAACGTGGTGTCGGCGCGGCTGCAAACGAGCCGGCCCGCGGCCATTATGGGCGCCTCGCCTGCTCGCGAAAAGTTAAAAAAATGACGCTGCGCCGTGAATACAGGCAGGAAAAGCCACTTCAAAGCGCGAAACGTACATAACTTCAGATTGATCATCCAATTCGACCATTCAGCCACTAAATCACAGGCGTTTACATCGCGACGTTGTGATTCCAACACATTGCACGGAATTCGTTTTTCGCCGCAGAGTACATCGCACGGAGGCCCTGATGCCGGACGCGCCAGACAATTTTCTTAACCACACGACTCATTCAACGCTCATGCAGTCCGATGAAAACCTTGATGAAAAGTTCGGCCAAAAGTTCGCAGCGATCTCCAGCGGGCAGGCGGGCGGACACCCCGACAGCGCTGTTCTGGCGCTTGTCGGCAGCGCCCCTATGTCCGTCTCCAATTCTCCTCTGCCCGTCGCGCCCGACATGCCCGCCCTCTCCTTTCAGTGGGAGCAGGCGCTGGAAAGCGTACCGCTCGGCGTGGCCGTGCTGGAAGGGACGAGCGGCAAAACGCAGTGGACAAATCGGGCCATGCGCAAGCTGCTGACGGCGGGCGCAGGTCTGGATGACGTGCTGGACTGGCAGCCCCACGAGTATCTGCCCAACATGCAGCCCAGGCTCTGGAGCGACGTACTAGCCCACGCGCTGCAGCCGAATGCCGGTAATCCTGATTTGAAACAGGGGCGATTGCAATTCGTTCACCATGCCACGCGCAACATCGCCTATTGGGAATGGAAGGTCGAGGCGCTCGACGAGCCGAACGCGGCCGTGCCGCACCTGCTGCTTACGGTGCAGAATGTCAGCGATGTGGTGATGAACGAGCGGCAGCTTGCTACCGCTGTGCGCACCTCGCAGCAGGCGCGGCGCGACAGCGAGGCCCTGAGCAGTCTGGCTCAGATGCTCAACCAGAGCCTGACGACCCCCGACTTGCTGCGTACCGTGGTGCATGAGGCCGCCGCCTACTTCGACACGCAGCATGCCGCCGTCCTTCTACTCGACGCCGACGGGCAGCATTTCAAAGTGGGTTACAGCATCGGCCTGCAATCTATACTGGATGCGGGTACGGAACAAGACTGGACGGCCGAACTGGCCGCGCACTTGGACAGCCCGCAGGATAGTATTACCGGTATTACCGGCATTGCCGCCCTGCAATGCTCTGCCACGCTGGCCGGCAGATCCATCGAACAGCGTAGAACGCTTGTCACCACGTTTCCCGGCGAACAGGGTATTAAGACCCCCACGCTTTCTGACGGCAAAACGCCTGCTGCCCTTGTCACCAGTCCCATACAGCAGAACGGTCACACGTATGGCGTCGTGGAGGTGTATTTTAGCGAGGCCCGCGATATACGTCCCGACTCGCTTACTCTCCTGTCCACCTTTGCCGATCAAACCGCCGTGGGCCTGCTCAAAGCCGATTTGTACCAGCAGATCGCCAGTCAGCGAAGCCAACTGCAAAGCATCTTCGACAATGCCCCCGTCGGCATCCTCTACTTCAATGCACAGGGCGTTGCCGTCACAGCCAATGCCGCCGCTGCCCGTAATTACGCAGGCGACCACGGGGGCAGCGAAGAAATAGACGGCAGCCTCCTGCTTGGTCAGCATTGTACGGCTCTGTTCCCGGACCTCCCCGCTCCCGTATTCGCCGCCGCCCTCAACGGCAAATCGTTTCACGCCAGTCACGTCGTCTCCACCCGCACTCCGGGCCGCGAGATCATCTACGACGTGTCCCTTGTGCCGGTTTCCGGCCACGACGAAGGCGCGGGCCTGCTGCTGCTTACCTTCGAAGTCACCGAGCTTGTTCACGCCCGCCAGGAGGCCGACCACGCTCGCCGCGACGCCGAAGACGCCCTTGCCGCCGTGCGCGCCACCCAAACCCAGATGGTGCAGATGGAAAAGATGCGCGCCGTGGGCGAACTCGCGCAGGGCGTGGCCCACGACATCAACAACGCCCTGATGGCCGTACTCGGCTATACCGAACTAGCCGGCGACGATCTCGACGACCCCGAAGCCCTGACCAACCATCTCGCCATCATCAAAAAGGCTGCCGAAGACGCCAGTTCGACCGTCAAGCGGCTGAACAAGTTTGCCAAGCGCGGCATCGCCACGCACGGCGATCATACGGACATCAACGAAGTCGTCAAAGATGTCGTGCAGATGACCCGTCCCCGCTGGCGCGACGGCGCGCACAAAGAAGGCCGCTCCTATGAGGTGCAGATGAATCTGGGCGAAGTCCTGCCCATCATAGGCGAACCCAGCGGCCTGCGCGAAGTCCTCATCAACATGATCCACAACGCCCTCAATGCCATGCCACATGGCGGCGACCTCACCTTAGCCACCTGTATGCACGACCCCGGCCAGGTCGAGATCGAGGTCGCCGATACGGGCGCGGGCATGACCCCCGAAGTGATGAGCCGCATCTTCGACCCCTTCTTCACCACGCGCCTGGAGGGAACGGGGCTGGGCCTGGCTGTGTCGTGGAGTATCATACAGCGGCATGGGGGAACCATCGTTGTGGAAAGCACAGTGGGCGTCGGCACACGGTTTCTCATCCGCCTGCCCGTCACCCTGACGGATCGGCCCGAAGTTCCGCTGCCCTCCCCTGCAAAGCGCCTGCTCAATGCGACGCCCGGAACGCCTATACTTATTGTGGACGACGAATCCATCGTGTCCGGCGTACTGAGCAGCATTCTGGGACGGCACGGCTATCGCGTCACTATTGCTAACAGCGCGCAGGAGGCGCTTGTCGCGCTCCGCGCCGAGGGAGCCGCCTATCGCCTCGTGATGACCGATCACGGAATGCCTGGCATGAACGGCCTGCAGCTCATCGCCGAAATTCAAAACACGCATCCCGGCCTGCCTACCCTTCTCCTCACGGGGTGGGGCGACACCGTCCTGCAAAACAATGTCGTGGAAGCCATGCCCGACGCTGTCCTGGGAAAGCCCATCAATCAGAGCGACCTGCTGGAAACCCTCGCGCGATTGGTCCCGCCTCGCGAAGCCTACGCGGTCACAAAGACCGCAGAACAGTCTCAACCCCCCACACCGGCGAGCGCAGAGGCACAAGCCGCTTCGCAGTCGCAGCCAGACGCATTAGAAACGACGGTAAAAACATGAGGCCGGAAAAGAAAGCCGCTAGCAAAGCAGGTTCCGGGGAACGTGACGCGAATGCAAAGAAGGTAATCGCCACCAATCGCCGCGCGCGCCATGAGTTCGAGATAGACGAAGAATACGATGCCGGCATGGTGCTGGTCGGCACGGAAGTGAAGTCGCTGAGGGCCGGCAAACTGGCTTTTCAGGATGCCTTCTGCCGCATCGAAAACAACGAGGTGTGGCTGTACAACATGACCATACAGCCGTATGAGCAGGGCAACCGCGCAAACGTCGAAAGCAAGCGCAAGCGCAAGCTGCTGCTGCATAAGTGGCAGATAGACGAACTGCGTACAAAATCCGAGCAAAAAGGGCTGACCATCGTGCCGCTGGGCCTGTATTTTCAGCGCGGCTTTGCCAAACTCGAAATCGCGCTTGCCAAAGGCAAAAAGCTCTACGACAAGCGTGACAGTATCGCTGAGCGCGACCAGGAACGTGAGACCCGCCGCGCCTTCGTTCATCGCGAGTAATGCGTTACTTCCAATACCTGCCGCGCGACCGGGCGATCAGGGCAAGTGCGAATACTGTGTTGCCGGAGCGAAGCGCAGCGCAAAGAGGCGTATAGCGGAGATGACGCGCACGTCCGTAGAGCATGAGGTTGGGAGGGGACTATGGCAGAGGATGTGTTTCTGATTTTGCATGGGTGGGGCGGCAACAAGCCGGAACATTGGCAGGAGCATCTTGTCGGTAAGCTGCGGGCCGAGGGTAGAGCCGTGGTCTATCCGAAGATGCCCGATCCTGCCGCGCCTGATTTAGAGACCTGGCTGGGGGCTATGAACGGGGCGCTGTGCGAGGCGACGCAGGACGTGAACGCTCTCGTGACCGTTCTGGCACACAGCCTGGGCAGCATCGCCTGGATGCACCTGGCAGCGCGGCGAGGTATGTCCGCGGGGCCGAACATGTCGGCGGGGCCGAGCGTGGATCGTGTCCTGCTTGTCGCGCCGCCCTATGTGTTGAGTCAGGCTCCTCCTCCCGATGCCCCGCCCACAGTCGCCGCGTTCTTCCCGCCTCCGCTAAACCCGGCCGCGATCAAATCCCTGTCTCGCGAGACCGTCATCGTCGCCTCGGACACGGACGATTACGCCACTTTCGATCAGACGAGCGGCTATGCGGCCAAGCTGGACGTGCCTGTTCATCTGCTGAAAGGGGCCGGGCATATCAGTCCCTACTATGGATACGGCGAATGGCCGTGGGCGCTGGAATGGTGCCTGCGCCGCGCCGAACTGCCGCCGCAGCCGCGCTGACAGAACAGGAAAGTTCAGCGCGCGTTTCTTGACACAATAGATTGTCTGTTGGGAGAACATTTTGCCGCCACAACCGCCGCCGCCACAACCGTTCCATGCCGACTGGTGGCATCAGATGCTGCTGCCCGAAGTCTCCTGGCCGGAAAAGCTGATACGGCCCATCATGGTCTATTTGGCGCTGCTCATCATCTTCCGCATCGCCTCCAAGCGGGAACTGGCGCAGGCCACGCTGTTCGACTTTTTGATTATCCTGCTGATCTCCAATGTCGTGCAGAACGCCATCATCGGCAACGACAACAGCATCCTGGGCGCATTGGGCGGGGCGATCACGCTTGTCGTCATGGCGGGCCTGCTCAACCGGGTTACGGCGAGAAGCAGAAAAGCGCGCGAGTTTTTGGAAGGCAAGCCTGTCCTGCTGGTAAATAAAGGGACGATTGACGACGACATGATGAAGAAGCAGTCGGTATCGCGCAATGATCTACTTTCGGCCATACGCAAGGGCGGTATCATTCAGCTATGCGATGTCGGCTATGCGATCCTGGAACTGGACGGCAGCATCAGCATCATTAAAGCCGACGACATCAAGGGCAGCATGGACTGCCTGCCCCCTGGCATCATCGGTGACGTCAGCGCGGAAAACCACGACCCCAACGAAAAGCAGAAGTGAGAAGCAAAAGCGGGCAGCAGAAGTGGCCGAGGACGTTCAGGGCAAAGTTAAACAGCCGGGAAACGCAGCAGGAGCGCAGACATAGGTATGTCTGCGCTCCTTTCGTTCTCCATCCATTATGACGCTATGAGAAAACGTAACGCCTACTGCGCTGTTTGCTGCGCGGTCAGTTGGGCGCGAAGTTCGCCGTCGGTATGATCGGATGTGGACACCTGAATGTACGTGTTGCCGCTAAGGAAAGCGTTGACGGCGTCGGAAAAAGCGGGTGCGACAGTTTGTTTTTGCAGGTCGGTAGCCGTAAAGCTGCGCGTTACGGAGCCTGTCGCGCCCGTGGAAAACACGCCGTCGGTTTTGCTGTCGAACACGGAAAACAACTGCGGCCCATTGCCGCCCAGAACGCCCGCATACACGCCGATGTGCGTGGCATGCTGCAAATTCTGGCCGTTGAAAGTGACAACGAGAACCGACTGCTTGGGATTGAGGGAAACAGTCGAGGTCGCGGACGTAGTCGCTGCAACAGCGGGAACCACAGCGGCTCCGTTGAGCGTGACCGTCACCTGCGCGGGACCGATCTGACCGCGCAGTTCCCCGGTCGGGTTCTGCTGTGTGCTGATGTTGATGTACGTGCTGCCGGCATTGATGGCGTTGATGGCGTCGGTCAGGCTGTTGATGTTGGCCGAGGGCTGGACGGTCAGGTTCGCGGAAGTAAGGTCCTTGCTGAAGCCGGACGAGAAACTGCTGCTGGATGTGGCGGTATACAGCGTGAAAATGGCGGGGCCGGTCGTGCCGGGCTGCCCGACATGCAGTTCCGCGCTCGTCACGCCCGCCAGGTTCTGCGTGGAAATCTGGACGTTCAGGCCCGTATTCGCGCTGTTGAAGGTGACGGTGACGGCCCCGGTCGCGGATGTGGCGACCTGCGTGGGCCGTTCCTGCGTCCCCCGCAGCGGCGCGAACAACTGATTGAGCGGCGCGGAACTGCCATTGCCGCACCCCCACAACGCGCCCGCAAACAGCGTAAGCGCAAGACAGAACGCCCCGACTCTGGGACGCAGACACAATATAGTCTGTTTCAACACAGTTCTCCTTTGGAACGATAACAGAGCGAGTGTTTAGAAGGTGGGGCGGCTGACGCTGTAACGACGGAGTAGTTCGGCAGGCCGAGCGCGTGGAGAAGCATAGCCGATTTGCTTGCACGGTGTCAAGTCTATTTCCTCGCTTAAATGAACCAAAATGTAGGGGTGACAGCAATGACAAACCAAAACGACAACCTCGCAGTTACGCAATGTTGTCGTTTTTAGCACTACATATTATAGGGATACGGGGAATCGAACCCCGGTTAACGAGCTGAGAACCCGCCGTCCTGACCGCTAGACGATATCCCCTTATGTAAGGGAACCAGAACAAACCGCACGACAATAATGATACGATATAAGCCGCCGCTTGTCAAGAGCATTCGCGCAAATTCTGTTCGCGCGGCCTTGAACGCTCCTCCAATGCCTCCGCCGAAACAAAACATGCCTGCATTCGCGTACCCGACATTAGACGGGTAGAATCGGCTATAATGCTATGCTGATGTCGCCGCCGGATGCCGAATGAAGGAAGTTTTTGTATGCCACGATTGGGAAGACAGTTGTTTGCCGCTTGTTGTTTGTTGTTTGTGACTGCACCTTTGACCGCGCGTGTCGCGCAGGCGCAGAGTGGCTCGCCGCTGCCCGCGCCGAAGGCGAAGCAGGCGGCGAATGTTCCGCCTGCACAGCCGAAGACGGATGCTGCCGGGGCGGGGGGGCGTAAAGCGCGAAGCATTCAGGCCTCGCCGCTGACTGCCGCCGTCCCAACTCCCAAACCAAAAACAGCCGGCAAGGACGCGGCCTGGAAGTGGATCTGGGCTAATGATGGGACGCGCCCGCCGGAAACCGTGTACTTTCGGCGCGAGTTTACGCTGGCGCGCGCGCCATTGTCGGCGCGGCTGCTGATTACCGCAGACGACAGCTATCAGGCCTACCTCAACGGCGGCAAGAATCTGATCGGCGAGGCGAACGACTGGACCACGGTACGCGAGTACGATGTGACGCGTTTTTGCAGGGCGGGGACGAATACGCTGGCCGTGTCGTGCCGCAACACGGGTGGGCCGGGGGGACTGATCTACAAACTCATTCTTAAAACGGCTTCGAACCGCACCCTGACCGTGGTATCCGACGCGCAGGTGCGAGCCACCCGTAACGCGCCTATCGCCTGGTACGATGCCCCGCTTGCGGACGCGAACTGGCAGACCGCGCACGAAGTGGCGAATGCGGGCGGCGCGCCGTGGGGGCCGCTCAGGGGGGCGGGCGCACCGGATGTGACCCGCCTTGTGCGCCTGTGGGACATCCGCGCGGGCGCGAACCCGAACGACAATCCATATACCCGCACACGCAGCGCGGGCGACCGGATGCTGCTGTCCTCGTCCGTGTCCAGCCCGTCCGACATGCAGATACTCGGCAGCGCGGGCTTTACGCTGTTTCAGACCGACAGCAACCATCTGTCCACGGAAGAAGTCAAGCCCAATCAGTGGGATTTCAGCAGCGCGGATGTGGCCCGCCAGACCGTACAGAAGCTGGGCCTGGACTGGTGCTACTTTCCGCACGAAGCGTTTCCGCCCGATTGGTACCGCAACACCAACGCTTTTACGCGCATACAATGTTTGGAACATAATCAGCCCGTGCAGGCGTTCTCGCCGTGGGACCCGCGCTGGAACGGCTTCATCGAACACGGCTATGATGCGATTGCAAAAGAGTTCCGGCCGAACGCGAACACGAAAGTTGGCGTTCAGCCTGCCAGATCCGTGCAGGCGTTGTATGTGGGCGTTCATGGCGATTATGGCGAGGCGGGCCTGCTGACCGGTGCCAGAATAGGAGTGCCGGGACAGAGAGAGGATTGGCTGCGGCGGTTCGGCAACCTACACGACCACCTGGGATTCTGGTGCGCCGACCCGATTGCGCGGCAGGATTTCCGCGCGCAGATGATCCAGAAGTATGGCACGCTTGCAGGCGTCAACACGGCCTGGAACCGGCATTTTACATCCCCCGGTGAGATTGAGTACCCGCCCATTCCCAAAGGCGAGCCGGCTGTCGAGGATCGGCGGGCGTGGCTGGATTTCATCGCGTGGTATCAGGCCGGCGTGGGCCATGCCATTGACCTGAACCTGCGCGCCGCCCGCACCCGCTTCCCCGACACCCTGCTGATGCTGCCCGCCGGCTTCGGCGACGAAAACGTCCGAGGCGGCAACGACAACAGCCTGATCCCCAAGCTGGCCGCCAAGTACAAGGCCGATGTGCGCTCCACCCACGGCCATTACAAGCCGTTCGCGGACAACGCCGCCACGATGCTCGGCAGGCTGGGCAGCGCAAGCCGCTTCTATGGCGCTCCTTTCTGGACGGAGCCGCCCGGAAACCTGTCCGCAAATGACGAAGTGGAGCGCATTTTCGAAAGCGTGTCGCAGGGCGCGACCGGCTACTTCGATTGGGCCAGTAACGCGGTCGCCAACCGGGACGTGTACTATCGCTACGGCAAGTTCATGCGCGTGGAAAAGCCAGTCGTGGATGTGGCGATGTTTTATCCCGCCGAGGCGCAGCGCCTGCGCGTGGATCAGCCCTACGCGGCCACGTTCGCCCGCGCCTGCGCGTACCTGCGCGATGTCGGCAACTTCGACATCGTGGACGACCGCATGGTCAACGACGGCTGTTTGTCCACATACCGGGTGCTGGTGTTGTGGGAGGGAACGCTCGCAGACGCGGCCACGCTCGCCAAAATCCGGCAGTGGGTCAGTGAGGGCGGTGTCCTGTGCGCCTACGATTTCGGCAAGGTAAAGACGTTCGAGGGCGACGACAGTTGGTTCAAAGACCTGTTCGGGTACTACAAAGACCTGGCCCCGGCCCGCGTCACGGAACGCTATGTGGGCGCGGTTCCCGCGCAATACCGCCTGCCGGTCGGCAAGGCCGAGTTCGCCGATTACCTGGGCGAGACGTGGTACGACGGCGAAATCGTGCGCGACGCGAATGAGGGCGAAGCGGCGCGCTGGACAGGCGATAAGGCTACGGTGCGCCTGCCCGTGCAGCCGGACAAGCGTTATACGCTCGTTGTCCGCGCCTATCTGCCGCCCGAAGCCGAGGGACTTAAGCATCAGATATATCTTACGGCCCGCCGTGACACGATTAAGCTGGGCGACCTGTCGGCGACAGGCGATGTCACGTACCGTTTTCCGATCTCCGAGAGTTTGCTGGATGGGCGTTCGCTCGTGACCCTGACGATACAATCCGACACCCTGCCGCATAACAAGATCGCGCCGGACAGCCAGGACAAGCTGCCCTACGGCATCCGCATCCAATCCCTGCAAATGATCGAGCAGGGCGTGACCGAGAACGCGGACGCGCTTGCGCCGCCCGGACGCCTGATCCGCGAACTGGATCTGCGCTTCCTGAACCCGAAGTACGAAAAGCCGGAGCAAAGCTGGGCGCGATTGTACGGCAAGGGGCTGACCATCTACTTTCCCGCCAACAAGTCCCTGCTCAAAGGCTACATCGAAGTGGTGCATCAGGCGATGGATCACCTGTCGCAGATTGACCCCGCTCGCCGTGACGCCCTGCCCATTGATGATGTTGCCGATGGCGTCTACGCTACGCTGTTCAGCGATAAAATCCTGTACTACAACCCCAAAGACACGCCCGTCACCAAAACCGTTAAGATACCGGAAGAAGCTTTTGCCGCCTGGAAAGATCAGGTGGCCGCGCCTACGGAAAACGCGTGGACGCTGAAAATGGAACCGCACAGTATCAGCGCCATCTATTTAGCGTCTCCGCCGCAGGAACTGCTGTTCGAGTGCGAGGCGTTTACGGGCCTGGGCGCGCTCAAGCCCTCCAATGCGCCGGATTGCAGCCCCGGCACAGGGCCGACGTGTGTGCGCCTGCCCGGCGGCGCGGCCATCGTTACCAAGTTCAAAGTGGATGTGCCGGGACGCTACCGGCTGTTCATCCGCTGCCTTCACAACGGCAAGCTGGAGCCGGTAGACGTTTTGCTCGACGGGCAGCCCGTCATCGCCGAAAAAACAAACGCCGGCCAGACGCTGCTGGCCGGCACAATCAATTTGACAAAGGATACGCATACCCTGCTGCTCAAAGCAAGAGACAAGCGCGACGTTCGCGCCGACTTCGTCCTGCTATCCAACGACCCGACGATAGCAGGCTACGACTTCGCCACCCGCACCGTCCCCGTGGAGTGATTGAAACCGCGAAAGCGGTCTGCTAATGGCATTTACGGGATGCTGACTTCGTGTACACCACGGTATACGTCGCCGATGATGTACGCGCTTTCGCCTAATGTGTTCAGGCGGTGGGCGAGCAGAGGAGCCTGGTCGGCGGGGACGATCAGCACGAAGCCAATGCCCATGTTGAAGGTGCGGTACATTTCGGGTTCGGGGACGTTGCCGCGTTCCTGAATGAGGTTGAAGATAGGCGGGATGGGCCAGTTGCGGCGTTCGATGGTGACGCTGCAATCCGTGGGCAGGATGCGCGGGATGTTTTCGTAAAAGCCGCCGCCCGTCAGATGCGCCATGCCGTGAATGTCGAACTCGTCCAAAAGGGCGAGGACGGCAGGGGCGTAGCAGCGATGCGGGGCGAGCAGTTCCTCGGCAAGCGAGCGGCCCAGAATAGGCAGCGGCTCGCTCAGCGGGATCGGGTCGAGGCCGTCGAGCAGGACATGGCGGGCGAGCGAATAGCCGTTCGTGTGCAGGCCGCTCGACGCAAGGCCGACAAGCGTGTCGCCGGGCTGCACCCGCGACCCGTCAATGATGCGGTCGCGCTCAATGATGCCCACGATGCACCCGGCAAGGTCATAGTCGCCATCGGCGTACAGCCCCGGCATCTCCGCCGTTTCGCCGCCCACAAGGGCGCACCCCGACTCACGACAGCCCTCCGCCAATCCCTTGACAATATCTTCCACGACGGGCGGCGACAATTTGCCGGTCGCAAAGTAATCCAGGAAGAAGAGCGGACGCGCCCCCTGTACCAGAATGTCGTTGATGCAGTGGTTCACCAGGTCGCGCCCGATGGTGTCGTGCTTGCCCACGGCGATAGCGACCTTCAGCTTGGTTCCCACGCCGTCAATGCTCGATACCAGAACGGGGTTCTGGTAGGCGGGCAGGGCCGAAAGCGAGAACATGCCGCTGAAGCTGCCCACATCCGTCAGTACGCCGGGCGTAAACGTGCTGCGCACATGGCGCTTGATGCGCTGCACGGCGTCATTGGCGGCGTCAATATCCACGCCCGCGTCACGATAAGTTATGCGAAGATCGGTCATAAGCAGAATAGTTGACTTAGAAAGCGGCTGCGACTTTCCCTCTAGTGTTTATTGTTGGCGGCATCGGCGGAGACCGGCGCATCGGGAGAGATCGTAGGGCCGTTGCCATCGGAGGCGGCGCTGTCCGGAGGCGGCATGTTGTCGGGCAGTTCCGCGCCGACCGGCGGCAGGTCGTAGGGGCGGAACGTGACGCCGGTTGCGACTTTGCCCTCGAAGCGGCCAATCACGCGGGCGTCACGCGTGATGGTTCCCGTGACCGTACCGTCGAATCCGATGTTGATACGGCCCACATTGCCCCGGTTATCGCGCAGGGTGGCCGAACCGAATAGGCGCGTATGCCCCATCACAAGGTAATCAGCGATCTCGAATTCCGACTCGGCCTGGGCGCTGTAATCGTGCGGTAGCGAAATCTGTACGGTGTCGGGGGCGGGGCGGGCGGGCGACAGGCCCGTGACGCGCAGCGCGCCCACGCGCCGCGTTCCCCGTATCTCGCCAAGTTCGGGTACCGTAACGGCATACGTCAGCAGATGGTCGGGCGCATGGGACTCGGTCAGAACGGTCGTGACGGCGTGGGTATACGGATGCCGATGTGTGCGGCAGTACCCGATGGGGTCTTCCTGTACGCCTGCCAGACCCTGCCCCTCTGCGGCGCGATACGCCGCGTTGACGACGTATGCGGCACAGGCGGCAAGCACGACCTCGCTGGCATCGGGCAGGCTGCGCGCGCCCTCATGCAGTTTCTCGGTTTCCAGCAGCGCCTCGGCGAGCCGCTCCGCGCCATTGACCTTGCGCGCCGACAACAGGCGCAGGCCGGCCACGCTCGCTACGGACAATACGAGCAGTGCGGCGATCTGCCCCGGCGTCGGCTTTTTGCTCGCCACAGCGAACGTACCGTAAGATTCAAGCATCATGATTATGTCCTCCTGATGCTGATTACGCGTCAGCGGCGGGGAAGGGTTCAGAAGTTATCTCAGGCAAAGACGCAGAGCCACAGAAAAGAGGGTAGGGAAATCCTGTTCATCCTGATAATCTTGTTAATCCTGTCTCTGAATCGCTCTTCTCTGTGTCTCTGCGCTTTTGCCTGAGATGCTCATTCGTGCGTATCGGGAGAGCCGTCGTCGGGGCCGCCCTCCTGGTGTTCGGTTTCGTCCAAGTTGCGCTGGCGTTCCAGCATCAGTTTGCTGACGCGCACGTCGCGGGGAATGGGAATAGGATATTTGCCGTCGAAGCAGGCGCGGCAAAACTTGTCCTTGTTCATGCCGATGGCGCGAACGACGCCCTCCAGAGACAGATAGCCCAGGCTGGTCGCGCCGATCAGTTCGCGTATCTCCTCGACGGACAGGCGGGCGGCGACGAGTTCGTCCTGATTCGCCATGTCAATACCATAGTAGCACGGGTGCTTCACGGGCGGGGCCGTGATGCGGACATGCACCTCGACGGCCCCGGCCTCGAACAGCATCTTGACCAGTTTGCCGGTCGTGGTTCCCCGCACGATGCTGTCATCCACCATGACGATTTTTTTGCCGGCGAGGGTTTCTTTGAGCGGCGTATACTTCATGCGCGCGCCAAGCTCGCGCATGTGCTGGGACGGCTGAATAAAGGTGCGCTGTATGTAGCGGTTCTTGATTACGCCCTCGCCGTAGGGGATGCGCGACGCTTCCGCGTAGCCGATGGCGGCGGGAATACTGGTATCCGGCACGGGGATCACGACATGGGCGTCCGGCACGGGGTGTTCGCGCCATAGCTCCTGGCCCATGCGCTGCCGCGCCTGATGCAGCGATTTGTTGTACAGCATCGAGTCGGGGCGGGCGAAGTAGATGAACTCGAACAGGCAGGTGGCGTGTTTTTGTGTGGGGATAGCCTGCATCTCGCGCAGGCCGTTGCGGTCAATCACGACGACTTCGCCCGGCTCGATCTCGCGCACGTACTGCGCCCCGACCGGAACCAGAGCGCACGACTCCGAAGCGAGTACATAATGCTTGTTGTCGATCAAGCCCAGGCACAGGGGACGGACGCCGTAGCTGTCGCGCACGCCAATCAGTTTGTCGTGGGTCAAAATCACAAGGCTGTACGCGCCCTGCAGCCGCTTCATGGCCGCCACAACGGCTTCCTCAATGCAGCCCGTGTGCAGGTGGGCGAGAAGCTGCGCGATCACCTCGCTGTCGTTCGTGGTCTCGAACTTGCAGCCCTCGGCTTCCAGTTCCGCCCGCAGGGTATGCGTGTTGACCAGATTGCCATTGTGCGCGATGGCGATGTCACCCGCAAGGGACGAGCCGGAGATCGGCTGCGCGTTGCATAATATGCTCGAACCCGTTGTGGAATAGCGCGTATGTCCGATGGCGCTGATGCCGGTCAGGGACGTGATCGCCTCTTCGTTGAAGACCTGCGTAACCAGTCCCATGTCTTTGTGGACGGTCAGCTTGCGCCCGTCGCTGACCGCGATGCCCGCGCTTTCCTGGCCCCGGTGCTGCAAGGCGAACAGGGCGAAGAAGGTGATGCGGGCCACTTCTTGATCGGGCGCGTAGATGCCGAATACGCCGCACTCTTCTTTGGGATTGTCCCGCTCCCAATCGTCCTCGGATACCGAGCAGGGCAGGGGCGCGTCTTCGGCGCTTGGGGCGGAATGCGAAGAACGGAATGGCAACGGCTGGAAGGGCGGCGATGCCACGGGTTCCAGCGGAATGATAACGCGTTCCGGCGGGCGGGTCATTACGGGCGTCATAAAACATGCTCCTTCGCGCAAAGCGCTGGGGACTCTCCAGGCACATCAGTCGCAAACAGTGAGTCGCGCGGTCATGGCCGCGTCCAGTGTGTCGTTGATGGTATGTCAGTATGTTGGCAATGCTATAGGACGCGTTTGTTCTGCTGTTGATCTGCTGGCTGACTGCGATTTACAGGCCGGTCTCGTTGTCTACAATCGCGCTGACCTTGTCCATCCGGCGCGGGATGGCATTTGAGTATACCTCTGAAAGCTGCGTTATCGGCAGGTCTATGTAGTCCGCCGCGCCCTGCGCGATACGCAGGTTGTCGCCGCCGACCGTGCCGATCCATGCGGCCCGGATGCCAAGCTGCTCGGCGCGAACTTTTAGTTTATTGTACTGCTTTTCGGTGCGGACTGTCGCCACGACGCGGCCCTGCGCCTCGCCGAAGAGAGTAGCCGAAAGGGGCAGTTCGCCGGGGAAGTCAGCCGTGTTGAGCAGAACGAGCGCGCCTTGTCGGGCAAAAATGCACTTTTCGGCAAGGCAGATTGCAAGCCCGCCGTCGCTTATGTCATGGCAGCTTGCGAGCATTCCTTCGCCGATACATTCCAATAGCAGGGTGTGCAGGCGCTTTTCGCCGTCCAGGTCAATGCGCGGCGGTACGCCCGCCTCGACGCCATGCACGACGCTCAGATACTCGCTGCCGCCCAACCCGCCGGTCGGGTCGTCATACGCGGTCAGCAGGACGATGGTATCGCCCTCGGCTTCGTCGCGGAACGCGGCCTGTGTGCGCCGGTTCACGTCGTCGAGTATGCCCAGCATTCCAATCGTGGGCGTGGGGAAGATGGGGCCGTATTCGGGCGTCTCGTTATAAAAGCTGACATTGCCGGACACGACCGGCGTTCCAAACGCCTCGGTAGCAAGGGCGATGCCCTCCACGCTGCGCCGAAACTGCCAGAAGCCCGTAGGCTTTTCAGGGTTGGCAAAATTGAGGTTGTCGGTGACGGCAGCCGGACGCGCACCCACGCAGGCCACATTGCGGGCCGCTTCCGCGACGGCGATCTGCCCGCCGATAAATGGGTCGAGATAGCCGTACCGCCCGTTCCCGTCTATTTTGACCGCGATGCCCTTGTGACTGCCGCGTATACGCAGGATGGCCGCGTCGCTTCCCGGCATGGCGACGGTCTGCGTCTGTACCATGCTGTCGTACTGCTCGGTGACATACCCTTTGCTGGCGATGTTGGGAGAGTCCAGCAGTTTTAGCAGCACGTCGGCAAAATAGATTGGCAAGCGGTACTGTTTTTTGAGTTTAGTGCCATACGCTTGTAAGTCCGCTACTATTTGCTCGCCACCCGGCGGAACATCATCAGATAGCAGTTCCTCTTTTGTCATCTTACCAAGACGCTCCGCGATGCTGCCTAAAAGTTGTGTGTTTTCTTCAATCTCCTTCCACATCAAAGAAGACTGCGGCTCCGGCAATGTGGAAAAATCAAAAGCCTGCACCTCTTTGATGTAGGTAGGCTCTTCGGTTTCGAGGTAGTACGTGGGGCATTCGTTAGTCAGGGCGCGGGCGGGAACGAGGGCCACGGTTTCGCCGTTGTCCTTGACGCGGACAAGGCCGTCGTTTGTGACCGTGCCGATCACAGCCGCGTTCAGGCCCCACTTCTTGAAAATGTCTATGACCCGCTGTTCGGTTCCGGCCTGCGCGATCACGAGCATACGCTCCTGCGACTCGCTCAGCATGATCTCGTAGGGCGTCATGTCTGCCTCGCGCAGGGGGACCTTGCGAACGTCAATCTCCATGCCCGTGCCGGCTTTGGCCGTGGTCTCGCAGGTGGCGCAGGTCAGGCCCGCCGCGCCCATGTCCTGTATGCCGACAACGTACTCGGTAGCAAGGGCTTCCAGCGTGGCCTCAATGAGCAGTTTTTCAAGGAACGGGTCGCCCATCTGCACATTGGGACGCTTGCTTTCGCTGTCGGGGCCGAGTTCCACGCTCGCGAACGTCGCGCCGTGAATGCCGTCCTTGCCCGTGCTACTGCCCACATAGATAACGGGATTGCCGACGCCCTTTGCCGCAGCGCTCGCCACGCGCTTGCGCTCCACGACCCCGACCGACATGGCGTTGACAAGCGGGTTGCCGCTGTAACATGCGTGGAAGTTGATTTCGCCCGCCACGGTCGGTACCCCGACACAGTTGTGCGTCACAATACCTGATGAAGTTGCAAACAGATGTGTATCCGCTACTTCCACGTCATAAACGAGGAGTGGCTCTTCTGCGTCGTTCGCCTGTGTAGATACAGACAGCACCTTAACCCACGCTATGTCTTTGTCATGCTGATAGCGAGGAAATGAGTAACGCGCGCCGTCGTAGCGTTTGAGGGCGGCTGCAAACAGAGCCGTTCGCTCTTCGCCAAAAACATCCGCTAATGCGGTCAGACCGGCAATATTGTTGATTTCAAACTGGTAAGCCGTGAGACAATCGTACTCACGCCCTTGAATGTTGCCCACATGGGCAGGTTTTGTATAGAGGGACGGTATCGCGCCTTCGTTCTGGACTAAAGCGAGTATTTGATCGAAAAGCGTTTTGCTGACAGAGGAGAATGAAATCTGTGCGTGACTGCCACTCTTGGGGAACGTGAGAGAGCCATCTCCCCTGAGCGCGCCTTTCAACGCTTCACGCTGTAGATATGCAGGCCAAGTAAACAGAACCGCAGGAAGTTGTTTGATGGGTGACTTGTCACCGCATCGCCAGACGTTTTTAATCAGGTGGCCCAGCAGCCAGGAAGTCGCATAAACAGCAATGGTCGAAGCGCGGCGTTCAACGCAAGGGCGCAGGCCCAACTTCGCGAGGGCCGACGCAACATCCTCTACATATTCACACTCATGGTGGGCAAATGTAAAGATAATCTTGTATGTGTTGCCATTCTTGGAAACACATCCTTCGGAAGCATAGTAACCAAACAGTCGCGCGAAACAATTATCCACCTTGAGGATAGCGCGCATGTGATTTGCCTTTCCCCTGCGGAAAAGACAAACTTGATCGCGTTGAACTCCGAGCGCGTCCTCAATCTGGAGGAAGCGGGCAATCGGGAGATGTTTGTCCTGAATGTAGCGAAAACGACGCTGTGTGGAAGGTTCAACGCTGCGCAACGCCGCCCGCGCCTCTGCCGTCGGCTCCCAGGTCTCTGGTAAAGAGACAAATACGTCCGGCAGCTGAGTTTGATCCTGGGCCACCAACTCAAGCAGGTCAATAATCGGCGCGGATGCTGATGCCTCATCACAGATGGGTAGGCGAGTGACAACAGGCAGTTGCTGCCCTGCTTGCAGATGTTGGGCATCACAGGACTGCCACCCATCCTCGCCCTTCACCATCACCGGATGATCGGGGGTAACGTGCAGGGTGCGGCCCATTGACGTTTTGATTTTGACCAGTTGGCTGGCGTGTCGGCGGAAGACACGCTGTACCAGCTTCCAGCAACTGCGCCCCGTTGCCACATCTACGGAAAGCGTCTCGACATTAACCGTCAGGTCGGAGGTGTCACAGCCTTGTGGCAAGTGAGACTCCGCGAAATTGCCTATGGTGTCAAAGTGGACGCCATTCACGTCGCGCCACACAAAGGATTCGGCGGGGTGCAGGCAGTTACCATAATGCGCTATCCCGGCCACGGCATGGTCGAACAGGTAGCGGTTGTGCGGATCGTCGAGGGGGCCGAAGCGAAGGCTGTTGAGGTTGGCGACAGGCCGGGCGTTCATCGTGAAGATGTCGCGTAGGATGCCGCCCACGCCTGTTGCCGCGCCCTGAAACGGCTCGACCGCGCTGGGGTGGTTGTGCGATTCGATCTTGAAGCAGATACCCAGGTTTTCGTCCAGCGGGATTACACCCGCGTTTTCGAGCGCGCCGGACTCCTGCGCTTCCTTGTAGTTCTTGAACAGGGCGAGAACGGGGCGAGAATACTTGTAGCCGCAATGCTCCGACCACATCACGCTGAACATGCCCAGCTCCGTTACGGTCGGCTCGCGGCCCAGCGTGTCCAGGATCTGCTGATACTCCTGCTCGTTCAGGCCCATCTCGCGCACCATCGTTGGTGTAATCAGCGCTGTCGTCAAGCTTCCGCTCCCCGTCCGTCCGTTCAAAACTGTTCCCTCAAAACTATGCAAAAGAGAAAGGGCGCAGAACACGCACCCTCTCTCTTTCGCTATAATGACTCTAGTATAGCCGATGCGGAAGGGCCGGGTCAAGGCGCGCAGGGTGCAAGATTTACTACAAAAACGCTGATACGTCCGCCGCATCGCTTCGTCTAAGGAGGCAGCGAGATAACAAACACTTGCAGCATGGCAGCTTACACCGAACGGTTTTCGATGACTGAGACAAGACATTTACAAGCGATGATCGCATCAGGCAAGCCGCGTGTATCGGCATCGGAAGACTTGCTGGCCGCGCGCTGCCGCGCCGGCGACCCGGACGCGTTCGGCGAAGCGTATGCGCTGTATGAGCGGCAGGTATTTCGCTGCGCCTATCATCTGCTCGGACACCGCGAGGACGCCGACGACATCAAGCAGGAAACGTTTGTGCGCGCGTTCCAATCTATCGGTAAATTTCGGGGCGACAGCAGTCTGCAAACGTGGCTGCTCAAAATCTGCGCCAATCTGTGCCGCGACCGCATCAAGTCGTGGGAACGGCGCAGTGTCAGTTACGACGCGGGGGCGAGCGGTGAAGACACGCAGGACGCCCGCCTGAGCGCTGACCCGTGCGCCCTTGCCGAGCAGTCGCAGATGGCCGAGATAGTGTTTCAGGCATTGCGCGGGATGCCCGCCGCGCAGCGCGAAGTTATCGTGCTGCACGACATCGAAGATTTGAATTATCAAGAGATGAGCGTGGTTTTGGGCTGTTCCGCCGTGAGCTGCAAACTGCGTGTGTTTCGCGCCCGCCGCAGTCTCAAAGAGCGTGTATTGGCTCTGCAAAAGTAGCTGATGGGATGGTGTTGCTAGTCAGCAGGGCGAGCAGTGCGTGAGTCAAATAGTGGATGGGGCGGATGGTTAATGGTCAGAGGACGGAACTATGTGGTTTAGACGTGAATGCAGGCGCGTAGAAACGCTGCTGTGGATAATGGCTCAGGGGAAAGCGGATGACAGGCAGGAGGCGCGTGTTCAGGCGCATCTACGTCACTGTCCAGCCTGCCGCGCGCAATGGGAAGCCTGCCGGCAGACGCAGGCCGGTCTCGCCGCCCTGCGCGACCGCCCCGTTCCCACATCGCAGACCGGCTGGCATACGGTGCAGGCGCGGCTTGCTGCCGCGAACGGCATACCGGCAGCCCCCCGGAACATGCGGGGCGAACGTGTCCGGCATCGAGCGACAATCGCAGGACGCCGCGCGCTGCTGACCGGCGCGGCCTCCCTACTGGCCTTTTGGTTGCTGCTGGCCCGTCCCGCCGTTGCGCCCCACCAGTCGGATACCTCTTTGCTGAACGAGAAGTCGGCTGTGACGAAGGCTGTCAAACTCGCGCAGTTATTGCACCCGTTGAAGCCGAAATCGCAGCTTGCCGCATTCACTTTGGTTGGCGCGATGCCTGCTCCGGCAGATGCCTATTCCCAGTTTTCGCGCGGTATTGACTGGACTGCCGAACGGGAAGAACGGCATGGGAACCGGATGCCGAATGTACGACATTTATATGCGCGGCCTAATGATAGGCGTGCCACGATGGCGCGCGCAGGCCGACGCCGACGCCTGGCTCTTGCCTTTTTGCACAGGCGTATACAGCCGAACCGGACGGCTCCAGACCGGAACAGCGCGGACAGGGAAATAGCCGCGTCCGGGCTGACCGTAACGGTGCAGATGGGCAGAATGGAACCGGAGTATGTGCTGACAACGGCGGAAGGCGCTTCGTCTGCGCCGCGCAGTTTCATCATGGACAGTATCAACGTGGACGCGCAGCATACCGGGCAGGCGAATGTAGACGGCCTCGCTGTTCCTGCCGCCAGAGATTTGAGCAAGCAACAAAATAACAATCAAACTGACGTTCCGCTTCTTCGCGAGAACGCACAACCCGATAAGGACATACGAGCATGGTAAGGCGTACACGTCGTAAATGGAAAATACGGGTACTCGCAGGCTGCGCCACGGCGAGCGTGGCGGCAGGTATAAACGGAACTTCCGCTTACGCGCAGGACAGGCCGGGGAGCCTCCTAGAACGGATACAGGATGAGGTGGCAGGTGTGGCGCGGCAGTCCCGCGCGGCCATCGTCACGATTGAAGATTCACGCGCCATAACCCTGAACTACTTCAACTCTTCCCTGCGACAATCTGATCTAAAGGATCAAATCACGCATCTGCAAATAGACATCGAGGCCGTCAACAAGGAAGTGGCGCGGCGGCAGCAGCTATTCAACGCGGGCGCGATGACACTGTCCGAGCTGGAACAACCCCGCCGCGAACAGGCGCGGCTGGAGGCGCGATTGGCCTATCTGCGGGCGCGGCTCGCAAATGTCGGCGTTGAAAACGCGCAGGCACAGCAAAGGGAGGAAGCGAGAGAGCGCGTTACGGAACTGCAAAGCGACTATGCGTTTTTGGGCAGGCAGGTAAAATCAGAGCAGAACAAGGTGAATGCCGGACTGTCCACCGCCGAATTGGGTGAGATACAGCGTCAACTGGCGCATACCAAGCAGGATCTTGAAACCGCGCAGCGGCAATTAGATCTCGCCAACGTAATAAATCTGACAACTCGGATAAATCCATCTACAACGACCATCGTTGACGGCAAGACAGTTTACACCTTTTCGAATCAGCCAGAGACTGGCGCCACATCGCTGCAAACGGGAAATATGCCTAAATCCGGCAGCGGCTTTTCCATCGGCGACGGGCTGATCGTCACCACGGCGGATGTGGTGCAGGGCATGAACACTCCCGTGGTCTCGACAGACGACGGGCGGCAGGCGCGCGCCAGTGTGGTCGCCGTAGACAGCAGGCTCAACATTGCCCTGCTGCGCCTGAGCGCAAACCTGAACCTGCCCGCCCTTCGGCTTGGCGACAGCGCGAACGTCGCGCCGGGACATTTCGCCATTACAATCGGCAACCAGACGGGGCAGGCCAATTCGGTCGCGCTGTCTACCATCTCCGCGCTAAAGATGCAGGGGACGACCTCGGCAGCGCACTACTACCCGGAACTGCTGCAAATTGACGGCACGGTCAGCGCGGGAACGAGCGGCGCGCCCGTGCTGAATGCGCGGGGCGAGGTTATCGGAATGCTCGCCGCCACGCCAACAGCTATGCCCGTCGCAGACACCACCGGGTTTACACCCGGTACGATGTACCACTATGAAATACTGCCGGGGCAAAGTCCGTACACGCTTGGTACGTCGTACCGCTATGAACTGCTGCCGGGACAAATTCTGCAAAGGAAGAGCTTGTCCGGGACCGTTACGCCATTGCGCTCCCTGCCTGCGACACCGGCCACAAAGTCGGGAAGCACAACTCTGGATAATCTGCTTGTCGTCCCGCCATCTATACAGCCGACCTCGCCCGCCGCGCCGCCATCTACAGGATCCACGCCAGACGCGCCGGTCAAGCCGTCCGGCAAAACACTATTGCCAAAATCAGGGGAGCGCAGCATACAAATACCTGGCGCAAACAGGGTGACACGCACGTATGATTCCAAGATGGTTCCCAGCCAGACACCCACTTACTTTATTCAGAGAGTGGCGGACGCGCCCTTCAATACGCCTGCTACAATCTCGCCGCCCGCTCCGGCCTCGCCGCCTGCCTCGTCGAGCAGCGGGTTCGCCATTCCCGTCAACGCCATGAAGAGCGTTCTGGACGAACTGAAGACCGGCCATAACGTGGTTCACGCGTGGCTTGGCCTGAACCTGGAAGACGCGGACAATGCGCGGTATGAGAACGGCATCGTCAGCGTGAATCGGCAGGTGAAAATCGTGGGCGTGTACGACCGTTCGCCGGTCTCGAAAGCCGGACTGAAACAGACGGGGGACATACTGACCGGCCTGAACGACGTAACGGTTCACACCAGTAACGATGTGCGCGCCGCCATTCTGCTGCGCTTCAAGCCGGGGCAGAACGTGACAGTGCATCTAATACGGGCGGGAAAGCCGCTCGACATCCCTGTCACTCTGGAGGCGTCGCCCACGGACGTGCCGCCGCTGCTGAACGCCGGAGGCGTCAGCAACAGCTTGAACCTGCAGCTTGGACATGCCTTCAAACTTCCGTAAGCGCTTACAGCGCAGAACGGCGAGCGAGAAGAAGCGAGAACGCGCAGCAGATGTGCGTGTGAGTTTCGTCAACAACGTGGTTCAGATGAAAGTGACGTTCAACACGAACTTCATTGCCGGGGCGAAAGGAAACGTAACGTGCAGGCGCGTTTTACCAGAGGGATTGCGGCAGCGCTTTTAGCCGCGCGTCCGCGCGGAAATGCGCGTCAGGGCGTGTGCCATGCGGTTTTCCTGACGTGTTTCCTGACGTGTTTCCTTACGTTGGGAATCGGCCTGTTGTGCATGGCAGGCGGGAAAGTGGCGCGCGCACAGGAGAAGCCGGGCCTGCTGCGCGATGATCCACGCCTTGATGTCAGCATCATGGTACAGGCGGAGGGTATTCCCCTGAGCGACCTGCTCTCGCAGATCGCCTCTCGCGTTGGCGTCAAGGTCGGGGCGGACGAGGAGGCGGGGGATGACAAGATCATCGTGTTCGGCCCGACGCGTCCCCTGTATGCTGTGCTGAACGACATGGCGGCCCTGTTCGGCGATGTCTGGACGACGTTTCGGACGCCTGACGGCGCGGTCGGATATCGCCTGACACGCAGCGCGCGCACCCGTCGCCAGGAGGCCGCTTTGCTGAACCAGAGCAAGACGCGCATGATGGACGCGCTCGGCAGGCAGGCCACAGCGCTGGCGGAAACGCCCGAACAACTCAGACGTCGCGCTCCCGATGACCCCATTCGTACTAGCCTGTCGGGAGGGGATGGGCGTACCGCCACATCCTTTTACGCGCTGCTCACGGGAACGCAGCAGCAGCAGTTGTTCGACACGGGCAGCACGGACAGCTTTCCGTTCGCCGCCCTGACACCTGCTCAGCAGCAGCCCCTGCGCGAATGGTTTGCCCGGTATGTGGCCCCGCAGCAGGAATATGCCGCTAAATTCAACGACAGTCACTCCGTCGTCATGGTTCCCACCTTAGACGATCTGATGCGCGGCACGGTGCGCTTCCTGATCGCCCGCGAGGGCGGCCAGGACACGGAGATCAGCCTGCAGATCGGCAAAGCCTCGCTGCCGCTGCGCCGTTTTCCTCCCGCCTGGCGCGCGCTGCTGCCTGTACGCGGCAATCCGTATACGGCACGCCCGTTGCCCGCCCTTCTTACCCTGCCCGCAGCCGAGCAAACAAACGCGGCAGCCGGGGCCGGGGAGTGGCGGGATCAACTGCATCAGCTTGCCGATAAGGTACAGCTTCCCATGATGGCCGATTATTATCGCGCCGACGCCCCCGTCGCACCGCCGGACCTGCCCGCTTCGCCCTCCGTGAATCCTGACGCGGACGCCCTTGACGCTTTGTGCCGCCCTCAGTCGTGCCTGTGGTGGGTGCAGGACCGCACGCTGCTTATGCGTAAACGGGAATGGTATTTTGTCCGGCAGTATGAGACGCCGGATCGGTGGGTACGAGAAATGGCCGACAGCCTGAAAGCGCATGACGGTAAACCCACCTATGAGGACGTACTGCGTCTGGATCGGCTGACGCCGCTGCAGATCGCCGGTCTGGGCCTTGCGCGCGGCGTGACAGCCGCGCATCTGGATAGTCTTCTCGGCCTGCTGGCGCTCCTCCGCGCGTGTGCGCTCAACCTGCATAACACGCTGCCGGGACAGCCCTACATGCTGCCGGACACGCGGCGCGACGCCGCGCCCAACACGTACCAGACCGTTGACCCCAGCGACAAAGAACCTCTTGTCTGCAACAGCCCCGTCGTGGCCGATCTGATACGCCGCTACATCGCGCATCTGCCGACCTCGCCCGCCGACCTGAGCGGCGTCAAAATCAAGTTGTTTTACAGCTATCCCTACCTGCCCGACCCGCATTCCACAACGTCCCACGCGTATGAAGAGGCTCAAAAACATCTGGCGGAACTGGCAGCGGGCGACGCGCTCGACACCGAAGAGTACAAACGGCGCATTCAGGAAGTCACGCGCCTGCAAACGCAGGAAGAGAGCGAACTGCTGACCACGAACAAAGCGGACGGAAGGTTTGCATACGTGAATATCACCTCCATTTTGCTGCACAAGCAGGATGACCCTGCATCTCCCCAGGCGAACAGCCACTACGAGCTTCCCGTAGGGCATACCTTTATGAGCGGTTCGTCCGTTTATAAGGCCGACTACACCGCCTTCCCCATCAGTTTCCACTATCATGTCGTGCTGCCGCGCACCCTGACCGGCGACCGCAGCAATCGCACACTGGTAAAGATCATGCCGTAAACGAGGCAGCATCAGTTTCCTGCCTGAACGCGATCAGCGGCATAAAGGGCCGCAAAACGCGCCGACGCTGATATTAAAAGCGTCGGCGTGTTTTGCGGCCCTTCTTCTATGCTATTCTCTTTGCTATTTCTTTTATGCTACTGTTTCGCGCTGTTGTTTCGCTCCGCGCCGTATCGGGTCACGACACGGCTGCTTGCGCGGCGCGGATCATTTTTGTGCAGAGGCCGATTTGGACGCGAAGGCCATTTTGAGGCCGTCAGCGGCGAACTGTTCGGCGTCTTTGGCCTTGTCCACGACCGCGCCCATGCCGAAGAACTCGTGCGTGACGCCCTGGTAGTTTTTGTACTCTACCTTGTCGCCCGCCTTGCGAAGCATACTCGCGTATACCAGGCCTTCATTGTTCAGGGGGTCAATATCATCCGTGATGACCGTAGCGGGCGGCAGACCTTGAAGGTCGCTGTTGGACGCGCGTATCAGCGAAATGTATTTGCTCTTGCCGTCGTCGGGCGTTTTGAGCGTGTAGTTGAAGAACCACTTCATCATGGCCTTGTTCAGCGGTTTGGAGTACGTGTTGTCCTTGTACGACGGTGTATTAAAGGCGTAGTTGGCGACCGGGTAGATAAGCACCTGGTATATGGGCATCATGCCCTTGCGGTCTTTCGCCATCATGCAGGCCGCAGCCGCCATGTTGCCGCCCGCTGACTCGCCCATGATCGCCACGCGCTTCGGATCGCCGTTCATTGTCGCGGCGTTCTTCATCACATATTGCAGGGCCGCGTACACGTCCTCGTGAGCGGCGGGGAACTTGTATTCCGGCGCTTTGCGGTACTCGATGCTGACGATGACGGCCTTTGCCAGATTGCACATGGCGCGGGCCGAACTGTCATACGTGTCAATCGTGGCGATGACCCAGCCACCGCCATGCACGTATACCACGACCGGAAACGGGCCGTCGCCCGCAGGCGTGTAGATGCGGACGGGGGTCGTACCGGCGGGGCCGGGAACGGTCGCATCCTCGACTTTGCCGACGGGTTCAGGATCGGTAGACTTGCCCTGTTTTACGAGCAATGCCTTGACTGCATCTGTCGGCGTGGGCTGCTTGCGCGCTTCTTCGGGAGTGAGCGTTTCTATGGGTTTGCCGCCGAGCATCGTAAGTTGATCCAGTACGGCCTGCATTTGCGGGTCGGCTTTGGGCGGGGCGGGCGGCGGCTTGGGCATGAATCCCAGCGCAAGGGCGGCGGTCAGGCCGGCAAGGGCCGTGTGTCCAACGGCAGCGCGTCGTGTCACTTTCATCTTGGTAATCTCCAGTCATACGGCAGCATCGAAAAGGCTTCGATTTATAGGCGCGGCGGATGCCGTCGCGTTGTTTGCAGGCCGTAAGACGTGGACGTAAGACGATGGGTTCCCGACGATGTTACCAGGAGAGCAGGGGAGAACAGGCTCCGCATGAGGGCGAGAGCGTCGCGAACAGGGACGCAGCGCGGTATGGCAGCGACTACTTTGTTGCGGGGACGGCTGTAGGCGCGGAAGCCGTCTGAGCGGGGCGTGTTAGAAAGCCGTTCGCTTTGAGCCACATAGCGCAGCTTGCAGGCCAGGTGTTCAGGACGGGATTGTTTCCGCCCAGGCCGAAGCCGTGCGGGCCGTGTTCGTAGACGTGCAGTTCGCACGGTACGCGAGCCGCGCGGCAGGCGAGGGCGAAAAGCAGGCTGTTTTCTACGGGAACCACGCTGTCATCACTGGTATGCACAAGGAAAACGGGCGGCGTTTGCTTGGTGATCTGCCGCTCGTTGGAAAGCAGGTTGACAAGTTCGGGGTCGGGCGTGTCGCCCAGCAGGTTGTGACGTGAGCCGCCGTGCGTGAACGGGTCGGTCATAGTGATGACGGGATACAGCAGAACGGCGGCATCGGGACGGCACGAAACGCGGTTTACCATGTCGGGAGCTTTGGGATCGCCCGCATCGAAGTGCGTGGCGACCGTAGACGCGAGATGCCCGCCCGCCGAAAAGCCCAGTATGCCAATGCGATGCGGATCAATCTTGTTTTCGGCGGCATGGGCGCGCACATAACGCAGGGCGCGCTGCGCGTCGCGCATCTCGACGGGGTGATGGTAGCGCGGGCCGAGCCGATATTTGAGGACATAGCCCGTTATACCCAGCGTGTTCAGCCACTGCGCCACAGGCTTACCCTCATGTTCGGCCAGACCGCCATAGCCTCCGCCCGGACACACGACAAACGCCGCCCCGGTCGCCTTGTCGGGAGCGGGCCGGTAGATCATCAGGGTAGGAACATCGCCCTCCCCCGTCCCCTGTGCATTGGGCGCGTCCCCGTTCCACAGGCGCACGGTCTCAACTATGGGCATGGGGTCGGATGCCTTTGGTGCGTCCTGCGCGAATGTATTCCTCGCGCCGAGCATCACAGTCACTATAAGCAGCAGGAAGGCATACGTTCTTGTCAGCATAAAGATTCTCGTTGAGGCTGGAAACTCTTGTAGAGGATTATTTCAATACGGCTTGCGCGGCGCGGATCACGCTCTCGAAGATGCCGCGCCCATCCGCTGAGCCGAGGATCTTCTCGCAGGCGCGTTCGGGGTGGGGCATCATGCCCAGGACATTGAAATTGGCGTTTGCGATCCCGGCAATGTCGTCCTCGGAACCGTTCGGGTTGCCGCCCGTGCCGGAATTGTCCGTCGCGTCCGCGTAGCGAAATAGGATTCTGTTGTTGTCGCGCAGGTCGGCGAGCGTTGTCTCGTCGCACACATAGCGGCCCTCGCCATGCGCGATGGGAACGCGCAGGGTCTGTCCGGTTTTATAGGTGGACGTGAACGGCGTCTGGGCGTTTTCCACGCGCAAGTAGGACGTTTTGCAGATGAACTTGCAGTTCGTGTTGCGAATCAAGGCTCCGGGCAGCAGATGCGCCTCGCACAGCACCTGAAAGCCGTTGCAGATGCCCATGACATAGCCGCCCCGTTCGGCATGGGCGCGAACGGCGTCCATGATGGGCGCGAAACGGGCTACCGCGCCTGTCCTCAGATAGTCGCCATACGAAAAGCCGCCGGGCAGGACGATCACATCGTAGCCTATGAGACTGGTTTCCTGATGCCATACGTATTCGACGGGCTGATGCAGCACGTCCTTGATGGCGTGGTACGCGTCCTGGTCGCAGTTGCTGCCGGGAAAGCGGATCACGGCGAACCGGGGGCCGACAGGGGACGTTGTCTTAGCGGGAGGCGCGGCCACCGTCACTTTGTCACCTCCGCATCCAGCAGTTCATAATGATAGTTCTCGATCACGGGATTAGCAAGCAGGCGGTCACACATCTCTTTGACTTCGGCCTCGATTTCGCCCTGATTTTTGCCCTGCGCGGACAGTTCCAATTCCATGTACTTGCCGATACGCACACCCTCGACGCCGCCATAGCCCAGCGCGTGCAGAGCGTCCTGCACCACGCGGCCCTGCGCGTCCAAAAGGGTCGGTTTCAACGTTACGGTCACTTTCACCTGCGGCATAAAAACTCCTTTTTTGTTCGTGGTTCGTATTTCATGACCCGTAATGATGTTGCGTTATGTTCTGACGCGTCGGCGCTGTATCAATTTGACAAGCCACGAACCGCAGATCACGAACCAAACACAGCGAACCCCATCATCACGATCAGGCCGTTGTGGATGCCATGCAGCACCATACCCGGCAGCAGACTGCCGCGCCGCTCATACACAAGAGCGAGGGCGACGCCCAGACACCAGATCGGCAGAAACCCGCCCGGCAAGGTCGGGTGGACGGCGGCAAAGACAGCGGCGGAAAGCGCGGCTGCGCCACCAACGCCAAAACGCTTACGCAGCGCGGAATACAGCAGGCCCCGGAACATGGTCTCTTCCACGATGGGCGCGAGAACGGCGGCCATCAGGAAAACGAGCGCTTTGTCCAGGCCGCCATGCGCCGTCAGCGTCTCGAACTGCGCGGGGTTGACGGGCGTGTGGAAACTCTGAAACATCCAGTGCGAAAGCAGGCTGATGAGCAGGTACGCGGGCAGGGTCAGCAGATAGGCCCACGCGCCCACGCCCACTTCCGCCACGATATTGCGTGTATGATACCCCAGACGCGCCAGCAAAACGCGCAGATGGAGTCTTGCGCCCGACAGGGGATCGAAGGCGATGCGCGAACGAAGGGCAAACAGAGGCAGCACAAAGACGGGCAGATACAGTCCAATTTCGAGCGCGGTTTCAAGGTGAAGCAGGCGTGACGCGCTCCAATCTTCCAGATGCGCTACAAAGGGCCGCAGCGCGAGCGACACGCCCAGGGCGAGGAATGTGTGTCCCAGGAGGTAGACGACAAACGCCAGCAGCAGGGCCGAGGCCGGGAACAGCCCGAACGCCCGGTCAGAACGAGGAGGGCGCGGGGCGGCATCTCGCGCGCCAATAGCCGAAGCAGAGGGAACGCCGGGAAGTACAAAGTCGAAGTCGTAAGCCGGTGCTGCCAGCGGCGTGACGCCCTGTGAATTGCGGCTGCTTTGCTGTATCCATCGGACGAGCGCCGAAACGCCTGTGAAGACCGCGCCGACAATGCCAAGTAATAGCATCAAAACCTGTGCAATCGAGTAACCGCGCACCGCGCCTGCGGTACGGTCGGCATCCAGGGCAGCCAGCCGCGCCTCCGCTTTCATGCCCGCCTTCTGGTACAACTGTGCCAGGGCGACATCGGTGAACCAGCCCAGATGCAGTTGCAATAATGTCTGCCGCAGGACGGGAACGCGAGCGGCTGCAATCGGTTTTGCGCCATACAGGGCGTTCCAGAAGGCATGTTCGTCTGCGCTCGACACCCCGACTGCGCCGTGTCCAAACGGGTCTGCGGTACGCGCGCCTTTCAGCAGGGCGGCGCGCAAACTGCCCGTGACACGCGCGGCGCGGCGCGGTACGCCGGGAAGATCGGGCAGGGGATCGTCTATGTGCGCGATAGCGTCTAAAGCGCCCGCCTGACCGAACAGGGCGCGTACAATGGCAAGCCGCCGCCATTCGCCCGCCCGCGCATATCGGCTTTGCGTCAGTTCCTGCCATTCCCTGATGGCGGAAGGCGTTTTAGTTCTGTCCGCGCCGGGTGTTGAGCGGGCAGGAACTGCGAACGCTTGCCGCGATTTCGTCAGAGCGGCGGGAGCGGTCGCAGCTTTGTTTATCGTCTGGGGCGCGCTGCCGAATATGCCGCGCATATTCGTTCCGCTGCCGTCCGCGCCGTAGTGTGTGCCGCGCGATTTCATGGTGTCATGGGGCGGGGCGGTGTATCTGGCTGCTGGCTGTGAAGAAAATTTTGACTGCGGATTGGTGATGAGGTCGGGAGAATACGCGTTCTTGGTAACGCTCAACGCACTCAGGAAATGTTCGTACATCTCCGACAGGGCGCGTTCACCGGGCGTCTCGCGCGAAAAGATCAGGGTGCGCGCTACCAGTCCGCCCAGTACAAGCAACATTATCACGCCGAGCAGACGCGTACTGCCCAGAGCCTTGTCCATGCGCCCGCGCAGACGCGCGGGCGCAGCGGGAAGACCTGGCTCAACATCGGAGGACGAGGACGCGGGAGGAAGCATAGTCAGGCGATCTCCGTAGGAAAGGCTCGGCGATTGTCGGCGATTGTCAGAGTAGATTGACCGCGGCTCACATTAACTTTGCGTCGAAGCCGGTAGGTCACAGCGCGGGCAAAACATCTGAAATCCGGATGCCGCAGGCATGTCAGCATCCGGACTCGGCGGCTCAGTGCAGCCACGTTCGCTAATAGCGAAGCAAAACGTTGTTGGTAATAAACTGGATCACCAGAATCACGATCATCGGCGAAAAGTCCATGCCGCCCGTTTTCGAGGCAGGCAGGACGCGGCGCACCGGGTCGAGGATGGGGTCAACGATCTTGCGCAGGCCGCGAACGAACCCGGCGTAGGGCGAGAGTTTACGCAGATAAATCAGCCAGCTAACGACTACTTCCACGATAATCAGCCACACCAGCAAGTTTAGCGCAAGGGCAATCAAACCGCCGACCGTATGGGGTATGTAAATCATTGTCAGGTTCCTTCTGCTCGAAATGCAGAGCTGTATGTTCTGCGCGTGTATATACTATTTGACTTGTTCGTTTTTGTGCTTGTCGCGTTCGGCACGCGCGCGCGCAAGACGTGGCTGTGCAAGCGAATCGTTTCCATATTGGGCCGCGCCCTCCCAGGCCGTCACCACTTTGTCCCACTGCTTCGTTTTTTCGTAGCAGTGCGCGAGGTTGTGCCAGGTGGTATAGGGACAAGGAAACGTGACCGCCTTTTCGTAGAGCGGGGCGGCGGAAACCGGGTCATGCAGCCGCATCAGATAATGACTGCCCAACTCGTCATACATATAATACGTGTCCGGGTTGGCCTTTATTCCCTGCTTTAGCGTCGCAATGGCCTCGTCATTTCGATCCGTACTCCACAGCAGCCACGCGCTGTTGGCATATGTTTCCACGTTATGCGGATCGCCCTGCGCGACGATGCGATCCAGCGCGACGACATGGTTGTACTCGCCCTGATGAAAGTGTTCGTCCGTCTGGTCGAACAGCCGTCCCAGACTGTCCGCGACGATGGCATCGGCGGTTTCCTGCGCGCTTGCCGGGTACAGGGTGACTTTCGTTTTGCCTTTTTGCTTGGCTGCTGTCGGCAAATGCGACACGGACGCGGGCGCGGGCTTTTTCGCCCCCGGCAGGCTGTCCGGCGACTGCTTACCCTGCGCCAATGATCGCGGTCCGGCAAGCGCAAGAACGCTAAGCGCGGACAACAATATCATGAAGCGAAGCGGCTGCATCCTCCCAGGGAACAAATGCAGGGCGCAGAGGGGTGTTCGGGGACGCTTTGACATATCACTCCTTCTACAACACAGGTTGTGCAACAAGGGCATAAAAACGAACGCTTTCGATAGCGCGAACAGAGCGCGAACAGGACGCATGGCGTAAGGCAAATCGTTGCCTATGTCTGCCTGTAAAGGGTTACAAACGTTATACGAGCAGTGCTTGATTATGGGTTCAGGGCCTGACAGCGCTGTGATGGACGGCAGGCGCAAGCAGTGCGATTGCTTCGGATGCCGCCTGTCGGACAGACGCGTCCTTGTGGCGCAGCAAATTTCGCGCGGCGGGCAGGGCAGCCGGGTCGCCGATGCGTCCTAACGCGAGCAGGGCCGCTCTGGGTACAGCCTCGTCCGTGTCCTTCAGCGCGGCGATCAGGGGCGGCACGGCGCGTTTGTCGCCTAGTGCGCCCAATGCCTTTGCGCTCTGCTCGCGAACATCCTCATTGGCATCGCGCAGGGACTGCACAAGGAACGGCACGGCGCGTTTGTCGCGCAGCCTGCCCAGAGATTGCGCCGCTCCAAAACGCGCCAGAACAAACGGGTCATGCAGTACGGTGTGCGTAAGCGGCACAACGGCGCGCGTGTCGCGCATCCGCCCCAGCGCGTTCGCCGCCTGACTGCGAACAAACTTGTCTTTGTCGCTCAACCCGCGTATCAGCAAGGGCGTCGCGCTCGCATCGCCCAACGCGCCGAGTGCAAACGCAGCATAAAAGCATGTGCCGAACGTTGTCTTAGCTATCATTTTACCCTGTGCAGACACGTCCTGCCGCAGCATTCGTTTCAGGGCGGGTACGACGCGCCTGTCGCCAAGTTCCGCCAGGGACAGCGCGGCCTGCGACTGCACTTCGGTATGCGGATCGCGCAGCAGTTGAATCAGGACTGAAACGCTCCGCGTGTCATGCAGGCGTCCCAGAGCGACAGAGGCTTTTAGACGGACACGCGGGTCAGGGTCGGCAAGCAGGGGGCGTATCGCATTGCCCGCGCTCGCACCGCCCATCGTGTTCAGCGCATCTACAACTGCGCCGCGTACTATACTGCTCCTATCTTTAGCTGCCCGCTCCAGAACAGGCAATGCCTGCGGATCGCGCGTAAGGCCGAGCAGAGTCGCCGCGCCCGCCCGCCGCCATGCGTTTGTGCCGTCAATCAATGCGCGCGTGAGCAGGGGAACGCTTGATCTGTCCACGACATTTGCCAGGGCGCGAACGGCCTGCCCGCGCACCGACTCAACAGGATCGCCGCTCGCCGCAAGCAGGGCCGGGAAGACACGCCCATAATCGGCGCGTTTCTTTAAGCCTGCTCCCACCCCGGCAAGCGTATACGCCGCTTCCATGCGCGTTGAGGCGACAGGCGAGCGAAGACGGCCCAATGCTTCCTCCACATTATCGGCTCGCGCGGTCAGGGAGTACAATCCCCAGGCCGCGATCAGCAGCGCGGTTGACGGAGCGCGATGCGTCACGCTTTCAGGCGCTCGTCAACTGCCGTATTCACGTCTTTGGGGTCGAGTTTGCCGCCCCCCGCCTTCATCACCTGCCCGACCAGGAAGCCGCGCTTGTTGACCAGGCCCTTTTCTTTGATGGCCGTGACTACATCGGCGTTTTTGGCAAACACTTCGTCCAGCACGGCGTTCAGCGCGCCTGTATCCTTGACGGTCTTCAAGCCCTCGCGGTCGGCGATAAGTTCCGGGGCCTCGCCGGTCTCGAACATGCGCTCGATCAGGGCTTTGCCGATGTTGTTGCTGATGGTTCCGGCTTCGATCATCCCCACCATTTCGGCCAGATAGGTGGGTGGGACCGGGCAGGCGTTGATGTCTTTTCCTGCCGCGTTGAGCAGTCGGCTCAGGTCGCCCATTAGCCAGTTCGCCGCGTTCTTGGCGTTGCCGGACGATTTAGCCGCCGTCTCGTAATAGTCGGCAAGCTGCCGCGATTCCGTGAGCCACTCGGCATCGTGCGCGGTCACGCCGTACTCGGCTATGAAGCGGGCGCGTCTCGCGTCAGGCAGTTCCGGCATGGAATGGCGTACAGTTTCGATCCATTCGGGCGTGATGTGCAGCGGAACCAAATCGGGTTCCGGGAAGTAGCGATACTCCTGCTCCACTTCTTTGCTGCGCTGCGCGTATGTCGCGCCTTTGGCGTCGTTCCAGCCCCGCGTTTCCTGCGCGATGCGCTCGCCGCGCCCAAGCGCCTGCGCCTGCCGCTCCACTTCGTACTCGATGCCCTTGTACACGGCCTTGAACGAGTTGAGGTTCTTAATTTCGGTTTTGGTTCCGAACGTATCCGAACCGACAGGCCGGATGCTGACATTGGGTTCGCAACGCAGCGAACCTTCCTCCATCTTGCCGTCGCAGACTTCGATATAGGTCAGAATGGCGCGCAGTTTGGTCAGGTACGCGCGGGCCTCCTCGGCGCTGTGGATGTCGGGCGGGAACTCCGTCACGATCTCCATCAGGGGAACGCCGCTGCGGTTCAGATCCACGTAGCTTTCATCGCCCACGACATGAAACAATTTGCCCGTGTCCTCTTCCAGATGGACGCGGCGGATGTGTATGCGCTTGGTCGCGCCGTTTACGTCCACGTCAAGCCAGCCGTTGACGCCGATGGGGAAATCGTACTCGCTGATCTGGTAGCCTTTGGGCAGGTCGGGATAGAAATAGTTTTTGCGGTCGAACTTGGCGGTCGGGCTGATGGCGCAGTTGAGCGCGATGGCCGTCCGCATCACATGTTCCACGGCCTTTTTGTTCATGACGGGCAGGCTGCCGGGCATTCCCATACACACGGGGCAGCAGCGCGTGTTCGGCTCGCCGCCGAACTTGTTTTCGCATCCGCAGAACATTTTGCTGTCGGTCAGCAGTTCCGCATGGCACTCCATGCCCACGACCGGTTCATACTCTATTTTGGGTTTAGCTGTTTCGATTGCTTCCGCTGTCGTCATGTTCGGTTAAAACTCCTGCCGTATCTATACTTGTCAAGACGCATCAGGCGTATGCTTATCAGGCGCATATTCATCAATCGTGATATTTATAGTTGAGTGTCGAATATTTTCTGCATGTAGACCACGTCAAGCCAGCGGTCGAATTTGAAGACCGTTTGTTTCAGGCGGGCGACGTGTTCAAAGCCGAAGGCGGCGTGAAGGCGCATACTAATGTCGTTGTCGCCGTCTATGCTGGCAATCATGGCATGGAAGCCGTGCGCCTGCGCGTGTTCGACGAGGGGCGCGAGCAGAGCTTTGCCTACGCCCTTGCCGCGCTGATCCGGGGCCACATAAACGCTGTTCTCAACCGTAAAGCGATACCCGACGCGATTGTGATATGGCCCATACGCGCTCCATCCAACAACCGTTTGAGGCGGAACCTCTGTATCGGTCGCCACAAAGATAGGGAAACCCGCACCTGTGCGCTCCTCATACCATTTGGTACGCATGTCTAGTGTGTGCGGCTCATAATCTGCTGTGGCCGTGCTGTGCAGGACGGCATGATTGTAAATATCCAGTATGGCGGGCAGATCCTCAGCCGTGGCGGGCCGTACCTTGATGGTCACAAGAACGCTTCTCCTTCAGGAATCGGTTTGCACTACGTTGCTTGCATCTAGCCTATGTCCGCCGAGAAACTCAATCCACTTGACGCCATCAATGACTGAACGACTTTGCGCGTCTTTTCTGAGCCGAATACGCTCATCAGAGCGGTACGCAATGCAGCCTCATCTTCTATCGGCTTCTCGCTGCCGGACATCCACACCGGGTACAAAGCATCTATGTGTTGTGAGACCCAAAACAGTTTGTAACGGTAGTTGCCCAATGCAGGCGACACGATATAGAAGTTGTAGTAGATCGTGTTGTCGTCCAACTGCTCTGACGATACCTCACCCTGAAGTATGTTTTGCGTCCGCTGCCCAAGCACGGCCGCTTGCTGTTTAAGCATCACGATGGGCGGCTTAACATCAACTGTGCCAAAGTCGAGCGGCCATAGATCCTCAGCTACTGTAGTCGTTGTCACAATGCAGTCCCTCCTTTGAGCGCTCTATCTACTGCGGCTCCTAATTTGAACAGGATTGGCAAATGGTCTGATCCATGTTTGCCGCCGGGATGACGGGCAGGGGTCAGAAAACTCGTATCTAGCACAGAACTAATGACTTGCAGCGACTCGTCATCCCAACGCTCCAACAAGTCAGGGCGGATCAACACTTGATCGAACGTATTCCAGAAATAGCAAATATGATCCGAGTTTCGATAGTAGTAAGTGCCGGGTGGAGAGTAGATTCCGGTTTGAACGTTAAAACTCTCCCTCATGCGGCTCCACATTGGGTTGTAGAAAAACGTGTAAGGATTGGTCAGCACTGTGCGAGACCTCTCGCCGGCAATGCTGCGAGACATAGTCGCGTGTAATCCCATTGCTGAGACGACGCCATCAGAAAAGGGATTCATGTTTAAGTCGCCAACGAGCAAAAGTGCGCTCATGCGCGCGTTCTTCTTCGACACGTCGTATTTCCGCAGCAAGTAACAACATCTCGCCGTGTAATGTTTTCTCCGTCGCTTCTTTCCAACTCAGGAGATGGACAGCGACAAACAAGACCTCAGCCTCACCAGGTATTTGCAGGCTGCAAATGGTGTATTTAGGGTCTTCGCTTATCGGGATGAGGTACTTGCCTGGAAAGCGAGTAAACAGCATAATACGCTGACACGCGCTTTTTATTTCATCGAATTTCGCCGGTTGACGGGCTGGATTTAACACACGCAGCACGTCTGTATAAGACGAACTGCATTCAGCCAAGATCAATACATCTACATCATGGTACTCAACAAGCAGACGTATGCTCGTCAGCAGGTCTTTACCGTTCAAGTTCCAAAACAGAAACGTCCGTTCCCCTGGTAGTTTCTGCATTTTGCTTGTTTGAACGCTCTGCGTCACTACAAAATCCTCGTGATTGTTTACAGCGCCGGATGCTGTTTGTGCCAGTCGGTCGCCTGCTCGTAGGTATAGGCGATACGCAGCAGAGTCGCCTCGTCATACGCTTTGCCGATAAGCTGCAATCCGACGGGCAGGCCGCTTGCAAAGCCGCACGGCAGGCTGATGCCCGGCAGGCCTGCCATATTGACGGGAATGGTGCAGATGTCCAGCAGCTTCATGGCGAGCGGGTCGGCCTTTTCGCCGATGCGCGGGGCCACGACAGGCGACGTGGGCGTGAGCAGGGCGTCGAATGTCTCGAACGCGCGGTCGAAATCCTGGCGTATCAGGGTGCGTACCTGCTGGGCGCGTTTGTAGTAGGCGTCGTAATAGCCCGCCGAAAGCGTGTATGTGCCGATCATAATGCGCTGCTTCACCTCGGCTCCAAAGCCCTCGTCGCGCGTTTTTTCGGTCAGTCCGACGTGTCCGGTCAGTTCTTTCGAGCGCAGGCCGTACTTGACGCCGTCGAAGCGCGCCAGATTGCTGCTGCATTCGGCGGGCGCGATGATGTAATATGCGGCGAGGCAGTAGTCCGTGTAGGGCAGGGAACACTCGCCGAACGTCGCGCCCTGCGCGGTCAGATTGTCTATCGCGTGGCGCACGACAGACGCAACCTCCGGGTCTACGCCCGCCCCGAAATATTCTTTGGGAATGCCGATACGCAGACCTTTGACACTCGTTTGCAGGGCGGACGTGAAATCGGGAATGGGCGTATCGGTGCTGGTGCTGTCCATGTCGTCGTGACCGGATATGGCGTTGAGCATCAGGGCGCAGTCGCGCACGTTTTTGCTTAAAGGCCCTATCTGATCGAGGCTGCTGGCATACGCGATCAGGCCGTACCGGCTGACGCGCCCATACGTGGGCTTCATGCCCACGATGCCGCACAGGCTGGCGGGCTGGCGAATCGAGCCGCCCGTGTCGGAGCCGAGCGCGATCAGCGCCTCGCCCGCCGCCACCGCTGCCGCCGACCCGCCCGACGACCCGCCGGGAATGCGATCCAAGTCCCACGGGTTGCGGCTGGTGTGAAAACCGCTGTTTTCTGTGGAACTGCCCATCGCGAACTCGTCGAGATTGGCCTTGCCGATGAATACGGCCCCGGCTGTACGCAGCTTGTGGACGACCGTAGCGTCATAAGGCGGCACAAAGTTATACAGGATCTTTGAGCCTGCCGTGGTCGTGACGCCTGTTGTGCAGAGGTTGTCTTTCAGCGCCACGGGAATGCCGGCAAGCGGGCCGAGCGTATCGCCCGCGCCGCGCCGCGTGTCCACGGCATCCGCCTGGGCAAGCGCGGCGTCCGGCTGCACATTTAGAAACGCGCGTACCTGCGTCTCGACCGCGCCGATGCGATCCAGAGCGGACTGCGTTAATTCACGCGCCGATATTTGTTTGCTCGCAAGCAGGTCGCTGGCCTCGCCGACCGTCAATTCATAAAGTTCCGGCATTCGCTGGGTTCCCATTCGTTTAAGATGCTTCACCGCTGATTGAGCGGATAACACGGATACACGCAGATGATTCTAGAACATCTTTGTCATAACATCTTTGTCATAACATCTTTGTCATAACGTTTTTGTCTGAAGCTATCCGTGTTCATCCGTTTCATCCGCTCAATCAGCGGTAAAGCATTGCTCTATCTTTGTGTCAATCGGCAATGATGCGCGGCACGACAAAGCAGCCGTCGCGGTGTTCGGGGGCATTGGCAAGCGCCTGCTCGCGGGGCAGCGAGGGACGGACAGCGTCCTCGCGCAGCACATTGAACACGGGCGCGCTGTGTGAGGTCGGCTCGATGCCGGTCACATCCAGCGCCTGCAAAGCCTCGAATTGCGCCAGAAGGTTGTTGAGGTTGGTCGCCTGCACTTCGATTTCATCCGGGGAAAGTTCCAGGCGAGCGAGAAGCGCGACCTTGCGCACTTCGTCAGCGGAAAGGGCCATACACGTTTGCTCCACGCCTGCGCGGCAGGCGATCAGTTTTGCCGGGATTATGCCGGATATAATCCGTCAAACCCGAATGCGAATTTGTGTCCCATTATACACTGTTCGGTTCTTACATACAAGCGCGTCCGCCAGGCGAACAAACGGCGAGCAAGTAAATACGCAAAAAATGGACTGCCAGCCACGTTACGCGAGGCTGGCAGTCCATTTGCGCGCGTTTCGGCGCGTCCTCTCGGCACATAGCATGGCCGCCTGACAAGAGGATTGGCGCGTGATTACCGGGACATCATTGGACACGGCGGCCTATTTGAACGCGTCCATCACAGGCTTGTAATTCTTCTGCTGTGCCAGCATGAGGGGCGTGACGCCGTGAACGTTGGCGGCATTGCGGTCTGCGCCGCGCGCAAGCAGCGCCTTGATGCTCTCCGTGGAATTGCGCTCCACGGCGACGTGCAGGGGCGTATTGCCCTCCCGGTCATGGGCATTCACGTCCGCGCCGTGCGCGAGAAGAACAGGCGTTACATTGCTATACCACGAGAGCAGCAGGGCCGTTTTGCCGTCCTTGTCGCGGGCGTTGACATCGGCCCCATGCGCGATTAGCATTTCGGCCACATCGGGGCTGCTGCACCGTCCGAGTGTATCCGCGCCGTTGTTCAGCCTGTGCGCGTCCGCCCCATGCGCGAGCAGCGCCTGCATGACAGTCGGCATATAGGCGTATTCGAGGACGGATTTCCCTTTCGCATCCCGCGCATTGACGTTCGCGCCATGCGAAAGCAGTATCTGCGCGATTTCGGGCGATCTGTCGCAGCGCATCAGGGCGGTCATGCCGGTCGCGTCCTGCGCGTTGACATCGGCCCCATGATCCAACAGAAAACTGACAAGATCAGGCGTCACGTCGCTCGCGGCCTGCATCAGCGGCGTACCATACCCGGAGGCAAAGGCGGCGTTCACATGCGCGCCCCGCTCGACCAGCAGCCTGCACATCGGCAGGTTATGCGCCATAGCCGCGCCCCACAGCGGCATGGCCCAGTAAACGCGCGCCTGGCTCCGGTCATTGGGAGAAGCGATTTCGACGGGAACGCCGCGATCCAGCAGGGCTTGCAGCGCGTCCACGCTGCCCGAACTCGTGACGCGGTTGATCGCCATGATGCCTTGATTGGCGCGTTCCTGCGGCGTCAGTCGCGTGTCCCAGATGGCAGCGATGAGGGAAGGCGACCCGTTAAACGCGGCCCACTCCAGCGGCATCCAGTGCCGGGGCGCAGAGGGAGGCGGGCGGAAAAATTGCGACTGGGCGGCATCCTCATCGTCCGTGGCAAGGCGCGCAGACACGAGCGCGTCCGTGTTCGCATTGTGTTCCAGCAGCACGCGCACCGCTTCCTCATGGTGTGTGGCCGAAGCGATACAAAGGGCGGTTTGACCTGCGTTATCGGCCTCTTCCACGGACGCGCCATGCGCCAGCAGGTCGCGTATGGCTTCAGCATCGCCTGTCTGCGTGGCGAAAAGCAGGGCCGTGCGCCCTTTGCTGTCACGCAGTTTCGGATTTGCGCCATGCGCGAGCAGAACGTGGACAAAGGCGGGATCGCGGGCGGCGAGCATCAGCGCGGACTGTCCGTTTTGCAGTTGAATGTTGGGGTTCGCTCCTCGATCCAACAGGGCGTTCGCAATAGCGGGATGCGCGCCGCTGACGGCCACCATCAGCAGGGTCTTGTGTGTATTTGCCATTCCCGCGCGTTCGGAATCGCCTGCTTTCACGCTGGATGCTCGAAGGTCGGGGTCTGCGCCCCAGGCGAGCAGCCGGCGCACCTGCGCGTCATCATTCTGGGCGACAGCGAGGCGCAGGTTCTCATTGCGATGCGTAAAGCGCATGGCGGCATGACTGCCTGCCGCCAGCAGCAGAACGGCGAGAACAGCCAGTCCCCGGCGACGATTGGAACGCGCCGTGTTGCCGATCACCAGTCGCTCATAGTACGCGGCATCGTATGACGGGGCAGGGTCGGAATGGGCGGGATCAGGGCGCAATAGGGTACTCATATCGGTCGGCTCCTTTGACAATCACGCAAACAGCGTATGAACAGACAACGTTCAGCCAGCGAGTTACGGGCGACGATACATAGGGATGGATAGAGATAAATAGCGTCAGGCACGGATAGATGAGGTACGTTTCGACACGCGCCGGGGAAAACCTTCTCTCAGGGTAAAACATTTGCAAAAAACATTTATGTAAACGAGGCTGGTTTGTTTCCGTCAGGGCTTTGTCGCAGAAGGCGGCGGTCTACACGAGCGTTTATGGATGCTTTGTGTGGCCGATAGATCTTTTTTGGCCTGGCTGGAATATATGTGCGCTATCCATTTCGCCGTGGATTTTGCTATAATGGGCTGTTCGCGTTCAGACCTTTTCAGGACGCGATGCGCATAACCCTGACATCATAACAACGCATTCGGAAAAAGGAAATAAATCACCGTGAACCTGCTGCCGCCCGCCAATCCCGACGTACAGAAACTCCATGCCTGGATTGACAGCCATCAAGACGAGATCGTGACCGCCCTGCAGGGCGTCCTGCGGATACCGAGCCTCAAAGACGAGCCTGCGCCCAATGCGCCGTTCGGCCCGGCCTGCCGTGACGCGCTGGATTACACCCTGAACCTGTGCGGCAATCTGGGTTTTCGCACCAAAGACGTGGACGGCTACGCGGGACACGCCGAGTTTGGCGAGGGCGCGGAATACGTCGGCGCATTGGGCCATCTGGACGTGGTTCCCGAAGGCGAGGGCTGGACGGACCCGCCGTACAGCGCGACCCTGCGCGACGGCTTTATTTATGCGCGGGGCAGCAGCGACGACAAAGGCCCCACGTATGCGGCCCTGTATGGGGCCAAAGCTCTGCTCGACAGCGGACTGCCCTTGAAGCGGCGCGTGCGCGTGATCTTCGGCTGCGACGAGGAAAGCGGCTTCGGCTGCGTCCACCACTACTTTGACGTGGTCGGCGAAGAGCGGCCTGTCGTGGGCTTTACGCCGGACGCGGGTTTCCCCTTGATCTACGCGGAAAAAGGCATTGCCAACCTGATCTTTGAAAAGAAGCGCAGCGCGCCGAATGCCGATCTGCACATCGTCAGCGGCAGTGGCGGCCTGCGGCCCAACATGGTTCCCGAATATGCTGAGGCGACGCTGGCAGGCACGCCCGAAGGACTGGCCCGCGCCGCGCAGGTTTTGGACGAGTACTGGGACCGCAACGTTACCCTGCACCCCGCCAACGACACCCTGCGCGTGGTCGCGCTGGGCAAGTCGGCGCACGGCAGCCGTCCCACGCTTGGCGACAACGCCGTGGCCCGCCTTGCCCGCGCCCTCGCCACGCTCGACCTAAGCGATACAAAAGAATGGCTGAACTGGATCGCCAGGACCGTGGACACGACCGGGCAGGCGCTGGGCATCACGCACACCGACGACGTAGCCGGCCCGCTTACGAGCAACCTGGGCATCTTTGAACTGACCCAGGAGATGGTGCGCCTGACCTATAACATCCGCTATCCCGTGACGTGGAACCTGGACGCGCTTGTCGAGGCCAACAAGCCCGTTCGCGACAAGGGCGGCTGGACGCTTGCCGAACAGCACGATCAGGCCCCGCTGTACGTGAAGCAGGACGAGGAACCCGTCGCCACGCTGCTGCGCGTGTATAGAGAAAATACGGGCGATCACACGTCGCAACCCGGCACGATGGGCGGCGGCACGTATGCCCGCGCTACGCCGCATGTCGTTGCGTATGGCGCGGGATTTCCCGGCGGCACGGACGGCCCCGCTCACGAGCAGGACGAGCGCATTGCCGTCGAGACCCTCCTCAACGCCGCCAAAATCTACGCGCAGGCGTTTTATGAGTTGGCAAAATAGAGGTGCAGAGACATTGGGCGGCGTACCTGATATATGCCGCCCGATGTTCGTGTCGTTCATAGTCTTCTTGTGTGAACTCTGCTGCGCGTAAGCAGAATTGAAGGCGGTTATATGGGTCAGGAAAATAGTATGCCGACTGACACGCGCCCACAAACCGTCAGCGGAGAACTGACAGTGCCGCAGCTTGAAGCGGAATTGGTTTACGTTGTTGAGGAACTGCGAGGATTGGGCGTGGAGTTCGTTAAGGTCTACCACTGGATGGGTGAAGAAGAAGTAGCGGTGTCCGCCCTGGTACAGGCGTTTGGTGTGGGGTTTGAAAATTGTCATTACAGGACGCCACAGACCCGCGTTCGCTTGGGAATGTCTGACTTTGAAATTTACACAGACGGTCTGCCAACGGAGTTCGAGTTTTGTCACCACTACGAATTGCACGTCAAGTCTGACGATGACCTGCTGCTTGGCCGCTTTCGTTCCCGGTGGCAGTCGCTTGGCTACAAAGTGCGCTGACGCCAGTTTGATGCACACGTTTAAACGCCCGTAGCATCCTCGCGTATAATAATCCGGCATGGTATCATAAACATCAGTAGCTTTAGTCTGCGATGGCGCGCTGCCGCCAGACACGAAAACATTGTGCAAGAATCAAGCAGCACGAATCAAGCAAGAAGCATATAGGAAGAAATCTCATGTTGAATTGTTTTGGCAGCCGTGCCGGAATTTTGGGCGCGACAGGCGGGCTGCTGTGCCTGTTCGCTCCAACGGGCCAGGCGCAGCAGACGCCGAACAGGCCCGCCGTCTCGCAAACCATACCCGACTACTCGGCGCGTATTTTGACGCCGCCCGCCCCGGACAAGCCGCGCATCAACGGCGCGAACGTGTACGGTCAGCGGCCCGGCAGCCCGTTCTTTTATACCATTCCCGCGACCGGCATAAGGCCCATGACATTCGCCGCGAAAGGTCTGCCCGAAGGCTTGTCCCTCGCTCCGCAGACAGGCATTATTACGGGAACCGTAGCCGCAGCGGGCGAGTACAGCGTTCGGCTTACGGCGCGTAACGCAAAGGGAAATGCCGCCAAGACGCTCAAAGTCGTCATTGGCGACAAGATTGCGCTCACGCCGCCGCTGGGCTGGAATAGCTGGAACTCGTGGGCGGGCAGGGTGGATCAGGACAAGGTGCTGCGCTCGGCCCGTGTGCTGGTCTCGTCAGGACTAATCAATCATGGCTGGAGCTACGTCAACATAGACGACACCTGGCAGGGCGAGCGCACCGGCCCCGATCACGCGCTGCTGGCAAACGCCAAATTCCCCGACATGAAGGGGCTGTGCGACACCCTGCATGGCATGGGGCTGAAAGCGGGCATCTATTCCACGCCCTGGCTGACCTCGTATGCCAGCTACCCCGGCGGGTCGAGCGACACGCCCGAAGGAACCTGGACGCGAGCGCAGGCCACTGACCAGAACCACCGCATCGCGCAGTACCATTTCGCTGAGGCCGACGCCAGACAGTGGGCCACATGGGGCTTTGATTACCTGAAGTACGACTGGAACCCGAACGACGTGGACAACACCAGTGAGATCAGTCAGGCGCTGAAGAAAAGCGGGCGCGACATCGTGCTGAGTCTGTCGAATTCCGCGCCGTTGAACCATGCCGACGACTGGGTACGGCTTGCCAATGCGTGGCGCACCACGGGCGACATCGCCGACAGTTGGGGACGGCCTCGCACGACCTGGCAGCAGGGCATGGGCCAGATCGCCTTTTCGCAGGATAGGTGGGCGCCCTACTCCGGGCCGGGACACTGGAACGACACGGATATGCTCGTCCTGGGAACCGTGAGCCTCTCTCAGCCGATGCACTATACGCACCTGACCGCCGACGAGCAGTACACGCACATCAGCATGTGGAGCCTGCTTTCGGCCCCCATGCTCATCGGCTGCGATATGGAAAAGCTCGACCCGTTCACGCTCAGCCTGCTGACGAACGACGAGGTGCTTGCCGTGAATCAGGACGCGCTGGGCAAGGGAGCGGTCAAGGTGTCCGGGCCTGCGTTCAAGGTTCCCGCGTATGGCGCGGCGAGCGGCGACAACCCCGGCGGCAACGCCCTCGTGTATTCCAAGCCCCTGGAAGACGGCACGCTTGCGGTCGGCCTGTTCAACGTCGGCCCGCAGGAAATGACCGTGACCGCGAGCTTCGCTGACCTGAAACTCACGGGGCGGCACAAAGTGCGCGATCTGTGGCGCCAAAAGGATGTGGGCGTGTACAGCGACAATTACAGCGCGAGCGTACCCTCGCATGGCGCGGTTCTTGTCAAGATCGGTACGCCCCGCCGCTAAGTGGCGCATCCGGCTAATGTTCGTAGAGACGGGCAAGTTCTTGAGGAACTACGGATCTGTCTTATCCGGCTCGAAACTATATCCGCAGTCAAACCGGAAGCAGTATGTTGTGAACGCGTTGTGGTTCCGTCTCGCAAGGAGTGATCGTATGAAGAAATCGGCAGTGTACGTAAGCACAAGTGTGTTTGTAGTGGGCGCAGCGATGGCGTTCGCGCAGGCTCCCGCCTCACAGACGCCAGCAGGACAGACCTCGCCGCAAATCACGCCCACACAGGCTCCGACTGCCCGCCCCGCCCGCCGCAGTGGAGGACAGCAGGCGATGCCGCCCGGCCCAGACCCGAACTCGCAGTATCGGCTCGGCCCCGACAGCCTGGCGCAGGACGGCGTTCCCAAAGGCGAGATCAAGGGGCCGTTTACATTACCGAGCAGCGTTTATCCCGGCACACAGCACACGTATTGGGTGTACGTGCCGGCGCAGTACGATGCCACGGTTCCCGCTGCCCTGATGGTGTTTCAGGACGGGCAGGCGTTCAAGGACGAGAACGGCGACATACGGGCGCAGAACGTGATGGACAATCTTATCTATCGGCGCGAAATACCCGTGATGCTCGGCGTGTTCATCAATCCGGGGCGAACTCCCGAACAGCCTGAACCCACGCCCCGCGACTGGGGTGACGGTAACACAAACCGGCCTGCCGAGTACAACACGCCCGACGACAAGTATGCCCGCGTCGTTACCGAAGAACTCATGCCCGCCCTGGACAAAGAGTACAACATCTCCAAAGACCCGGAAATGCGCGGCATTGGCGGGTCGAGTTCAGGCGCGATTGCCGCCTTTTCGGTCGCCTGGGAACGTCCGAATGCGTTCCGCAAGGTGCTGAGCAATGTGGGCAGTTTCGTCAATCTACGGGGCGGGTACGTGTATCCCGAACGTGTTCTGGCAGCCGAAAAGAAGCCGCTGCACGTCTTTTTGTGCGATGGGCGCAACGACAATCGTGGCTTGCGAAACGGCGTGTACGACGAAAAGCGAGACTGGTTCTTCCAGAACGTCCGCTTGATGAAAGCCCTGACGCAAAAAGGCTACGATGTAAACTATTCATGGGGCGTCAACCTGCACGGGCAGAAGTTCGGCGGGGCGATCCTGCCCGACATGATGCGCTGGCTGTGGCGCGACGGCCCGGTTTCCACGGACGCGACCAACATGGCGGAGCGCGGCTTCCGCCTCCCCGCCATCAAGAAGGATGCGGCAGGGAACGCCGGTTAACAACCCATTCGCGACACACAAGCCGCAATCGCTTGTGTATCGCGGCGGGGAAATCATGGGACGCGGCGACTGTCTGTGCAGTCGCCGCGCTGCATGTTTTGGCAGTGTTTATATCTTGCTTATGGCCCACTCTGACGCTCCTCCGAATACTTCGCCAAACTTGTCGGCGCTCAGCGGTGGAACGTCTGCAAATGCCTGTCCGCCTCCATCCTTGAAAGACATTGCCCGCGCGTTCGGGAGCATCGGGTGTCTGGCTTTCGGCGGGCAGGGCGGTCTGCTGGCTCTGCTCAGTCGTGATCTGGCGCAGCGGCGCGGTTGGATCGAGGAAGCGCAGATCACCGAGGCGTTTACGTATGTGCAGCTTCTGCCCGGCGCGGTTGTGGTGCAGGTGGTCGCGTATCTAGGTTATAGGCTGCGCGGCTGGCGCGGCGCGGCTGTGGCGTCGGTATGCTTTCTGCTGCCTTCGGTAATGGTGATGCTCGCTCTTGCCGCCGCGTACCGCAGACTGGCGACCCTTGCAGGCGTTAGCGCCGTGTTTCAGGGCTTGACCGCCGCCGTGGTGGGCCTGATCGCGCTCGCCGCGTATAAGCAGGCGCGCAAGACGGTGCGCGATGTGATTGGGATCAGCGTTGCAGTCGTTGTGTTTGCGCTGTCCGCGTTGGCCCATGTCAATCCCGCCGTTCTGGTCGTGTCCGCAGGCGTTCTCGGCCTTGTGCGCGAGGCTGTTCGTCCAGCCATCAGCGATGTTGGCGCGCGACAGAAGAATGCAGGCGTGGTTAATCAGGCAAACACAAGTAAGGAAGGCGCGAAGGCCGACATCGTCTTGAACGACAGTAAAGGAGCTGGCACGGACGAGGACACGCGCGCAAGTTCGGAGAACGCTGCTCCATGAACTTTTTCATGCACTTTGGCGACTTTCACAAATTGCTGCCTTCGCATTCCGCGATGGCTCTGTTGTGGGCGCTGTTCGTGCAGTTCGCGGTCACGAGCCTGCTGGCGTTCGGGGGCGGGCAGGCGGTTTTGCCTTTGATAGAGCGTCAGAGCGTGGCCGAGCGGGGCTGGCTGAGTATGTCGGCTTTTACGGCAGGCGTGGGGGTAGGGTATCTGGTTCCCGGCCCTGTGACCACGATGGCAGCCTTTGTCGGCTACATGGCGGGCGGTCTGGCGGGCGGGGTTGCGGCCACGCTGGGCATGTTCCTGGCCCCCGTGATTCTGGCCGCGCTTGCGGCAAAGGGCGTGGAACGGCTGGCGCGCAGCCGCTGGGTGCGGGCGTTCGGCATGGGCGCGGCCCCCGCCGTCGTGGGCCTGCTGGGAGCCACGCTCTGGAACCTGTCACGCCACGCTTTGACCGGCTGGCCGCTTGCCGGCGTGGCCCTGCTGTCACTGGCCCTTGCCGCAAAAACAAAAATCACGCCGGGTTGGCTGCTGGCGGGCGGCGCGCTGCTGGGCTGGCTCGTATCCAATGTAATACGTATGTAATACGTATGTAATACGCATGTAGCACGTATGTAACACGTATACCCGGCTGAATACCCCTCAGCGTTCGGGGAGCGGCAGCGTTCAGGGCAGGCTCGCGCCTTTATGGGTCTTCTGCGCGATGGATTCGAGCGCGGCGAACAGGTGGGCGTTCGGCGGGTTGTCGGCGGCGTCACTGTGGCGATGGGCGTAGCGCACGGTTCCCGTGGTGTCCACAATGAAAACGCCGGGCATCTGGAACGGGTCGCCTTTGGGCATCCCGACGAAATGGCCGTGCAGGGCGTTCTGAAAACCCCGCGCGTACAGATGCGACGACATCAGCAGTTCGCGCGCGCTGTTGCGGGACAGACCATAGGCCGCATACGCGCGTTTTTCGGGGTCGCTCAGGCACAAAAAGGTGACGCCGGGGGCGCGGTCGGCACAAAAGTGGGCGGTATCATCGGGATTGCCTATGGTGATCAGGGCGACGCGGGCGTGATGCTGCTCAAAGAGGGGGTTGTCGCGGCGCAACTGCGCCACATGCTCACGGCAGAACGTTCAACCGAAATGGCGCAGAAACACCAGCACGGCAGGGCCGTCGCGCCAGAGTTCGGCAAGCGCAAAATCCTGGCCGTCCGGGGCGCGGGCGACGATCACATCAGGGGCCGCTTCTCCTGCAAGAGGGTGCGGCTGCGGTTCGTTCAAGGTCTGCATATTCTGGTTCAGATTCCCTTTGGTTCTCGATTCATGGCGCACATCAGAGCGCTGTCTGTTCGCGCATAGTAAAATATAGCGGCTGTGAGCGGCAGCAGGCGACAGGGACGATGAACCAGGAAAATTGGTATGCAATTTATTGCGACCGCCGCGCCGTAAGCGTCCATTATAGTACGCGGAGCCGAACTGGAAAGTGCCTGTTCGCCGGATCATCGGCCCCCGCCGGTTTGTGCGCGTTCATAGCATACGTTTTCATATCATAGGTTTCCATGCGCGCATACTATTGAGAAGGTCAGGTATCTGGAAGTGAAAGTGGCTATGCTGACGACGGTGGGGCCGCGCTGCGGGATCGCGGCCTACACGCGCGCGCTTGTGGCGGGTTTCGAGACCGTGCCGAATGTTGAGATCGAAGTTGTGCCTATCGAGGAGGGCCGACAGGCTTTGGAACACTATGTCGCGCAGTCCCGCCACCTGAACGCCCCGGATATAGACGTGGTTCACATACAGCACGAACACTGCTTCTGGGGCAGCATCATGCCCCGCGCCTCGGCCTTCTGGGAGATGCGGTACCTGATTAAGAAGCCCGTCGTGCTGACCGCGCACACGACTACGGCCCTGGCCGATCTGCTCAAGCTCAAGCAGGAACGCCGCCCGCACAAGTGGCTTGCCAAGCAAATTCTGCTGCGTAATCAGGCGTACCGGGACAGCATCGAGACCGCGCCGTTCAGCACGGCCATGACGATTGTGCATACCGCTGCCGCCCGCAGCGAACTGATCGCGCGCGGGGCCAAGCCCGGTTATGTGAGCATCGTGCCGACCGGAGTACCCGCGCCGCTTGTTGTTCCTGACGGCGGACAGGCGTTTCGCGAGCGTTACGGCCTGCGCGGACAGCGGCTTGTGACGATCTTCGGCTATGTGACGCCCAACAAAGGGTACGAGTTAAGCCTGGAAGTTATGAAACGCCTGCCCGCTGAGGTCACGCTCGTGATCGCGGGGGGGGCGCGCATCGAGAGCGAACAGGGGTATGAGGACAGCGTTCGACAAGCCGTAACGCGAGGCGGACTGGCGGAGCGGGTGGTATTGACGGGCTATCTGAGCGACGAGGAAGTGTCCGGGGCGATGCAGGCGACCGAGATCGCGCTCGTGCCGCACACGTATGCGACCGGGTCGTATTCGGTGACGCTGCCCTTGGCACATGGCCTGCCCATCCTCGCCTCCGACATGGATTGTTTTCGCGAGATCGCGGTGCGCGTAGACTGCATCGAAATGTTCCAGGCCGGGGATATAGAGGATTACGCGTCCAAACTGCTCAATCTGCTGGACAGCGAGGAGCGGCGAAATCGGCTTGCGGCGGGCGCGCGCAAGTACGCCGCGCGCTTTGCGTGGCCGCGAGTCGCGGAGATGACGCGCAGGGTGTATCAGAACGCCGTAGACGTGTACACTAGCGGCCCCGACCACGGCGCGATGTTCGGCGATCCTAATGCCGTATTGAAATCCAGATAGCGGCAGGCGGACGCCCGTATCCTGTTCGCAGGATGGGAAACAACATCGCTGGCCGTCTTCGTATAACCTGGTGTGAGCCGCTGCTGGACGAGGGAGGATCTAACGTCGGCGAGGTGAAAACGGCAGCGGACTGTCTGCCTACAAGTGAGTATCAGGGAGTAAAAGACGTAATGAAAACAAAGACAAGTCTATTTCTCGCCGTGTGTGTCGCAGGGATATTAACGGGAGTGTGCGTAGGCGCGTGGGGGCAGGACTTCAAAGGGTTCCCCGACGTGCCGAAAAATCATTGGGCAGCGCAGGCCGTCAACGACCTGGCGCAGCGGGGGATTTTGCAGGGCTATCCCGCCGAGGCGGCAGGCGGCAAACTGAGAACAAAGCCGCAGACACAGCAGACTGCGCCGACGCCGATACCAACCAAGAAATCAACGGGCGGCGCGTCCGCGCGTCCGCGCAAGTAGGTTGCCGCTCTCGTTTGAGCGTATGTGGGTAATGCTGCTCCCGCTAATCTTTGCGGCGTGGGCGTGGCGCGTCCGGCGAACCGGGCAGCGTGTCGGCGTCGCGCCACGCCCTGTTTCCTTCGCGCTGCGCCTGCTGCTCGTGACCGCGCTGGCGGGCGTACTGGCCGGCGCCAAGGTAACGCGGCATCATGGGGCGCTTGGTATCGTCTTCCTCGCGGACGCGTCGCGCAGCATGGGGCAGGAACAGCGAACGCGTATGACGGCCTACATGCAGCAGGCCGCGCGCTTTATGCAGGCAGGCGATCAGGTCGCCGTCATTGCCTTTGCCGGTGATGCGCGGCGACTAAACCTGCCTGTATCCTCTCCTCCTTCTTCCTCTGCACCTTCCTCTTCTCCGCCATTATCTTTGCTCGCCCCCTCGGATTTAAGCGCGCCCGGACTTGCCGCCAGTACAAATATGGCGAACGCGCTAAGGCAGGCGCGGAATGAACTGCTCGCTTCGCCTCCCGGACTTGCCCGCCGCATCGTCCTGCTTTCCGACGGCAATGAAAACGTGGGCATGGCGAACGGCGGCGCACAGGCCGCAGCGCGTACCCTGGCTGCCGACGGCATTGTGCTGGACACCGTTACCCTGCCGCCAACGCTGCGAGCCGAGGCTTTGATTGACAGATTGGCCCTGCCCACACGCGTTCAAATCGGAGAGCCGTTCGCGGCGCGCGTGATCGTTTCGAGCCTGACCTCACAATCCGCGAATGTGTCTCTAAGGCGTTCAGACCGGCCCGATATCGTCACGCAGCAGGCGCGGCTGCATCCCGGCAAGAACGTTGTAGCCTTTACGGAGCGGCTGGCGAAGCAGGGTTTTTATCGCTATTCGGCCACGCTGGATGCCCCTGACGACACGATACGGGAAAACAACAGCGGCGAGGGGGCCGTCTTTGTGCGGGGCATGCCGAGCGTGCTTGTCGTGACCGACGATCTAAGCGCGTCCGTGCCGCTGCGCCGCGTCCTGCAAAGCGCGGGCGTCCGCGCAAATTTCGTTCTGCCGGATGCGCTGCCCGCCGAACGCGTCGCGCTGCAATCCTATGACAGCGTGTTTCTGAGCAATGTAAGCGCGAACGCGCTGTCAAACGCGCAGATGACCGCGCTCGCGAGCGCGTGCCGGGAGGACGGCGTCGGGCTGGGCATGATCGGCGGGCCAAACAGCTTTGGCGCGGGCGGATATAAGGGAACGCCCGTCGAGGACGCCCTGCCGGTCACAATGGACGTGCGCGAACAAAAACGCCTGCCTTCCCTCGCGGTCGCGCTCGTAATCGAAGACCTGGAGATACCGTCGTCGGTCAACATGTCTATCGAGGCGGCAAAGGGCGCCATAGATCTGCTGGAGCCGATTGACTTTGTGGGCGTACTGGACTGCGGCGGCGCAAGCGGGGGCAGGGAAGGCACGGGGTTCAGTCCGGCGGGAACGTGGCGTATCCCCATGCAGCGCGCCACAGATCGGGACGCGCTGAAAGCCGCGATGCAGGGCCTGCGCGACATGGGCGATCCCCCCAATTACGACCCGTACCTGATGGAAGCGGCCCGTGTCCTGAGCCAGACGGACGCCAAAGTGAAGCACATCGTCTTTCTGGGTGACGGCGACGCGGTGTGGGAGGACGCCCAAAACGGCAGCGAGGCGACAATCCGGCAAATACGCGGATTGGGCGTCACCGTTTCTACCGTATCATCGGGCGCGGACAAGAGAGGGCTGGCGTTCATGGCGCGGCTGGCCCACACCGGAGGAGGGCAGGCGTATGTGTCCGAGCGCGCTTCCGATCTGCCCCGCCTGTTGCTGCGCGATCAACAGACCTTTTCGCGCCCGCCTATCATCGAACTGCCGTTTCGGGTGCAGGCCGTCTCCGGTGATCCGCTGGTGAGCGGCATCCGCTGGCATGAGTCGCCGCCTTTGCTCGGCTGCAACGTGACGACGCTTAAGCCGACCGCCACGCTGATGCTGCACTCCCCGGATTTGGATCAGCAGGACGCGGCCATACTGGCGGGGTGGCGTTATGGCCTGGGCCGCGCGCTCGCCTTTGCATCGGACGACCGGGCGCATTGGGGCGCGGCGTGGCTTGGCTGGCCGGGATACGCGCGCTTCTGGGCGCAGGCGGTACGCTGGACGCTGCGCCCCGCCGCGTCGGGCATACCCGGCGCGCAAGTTCGCTCGGAGGGCGGGCAAGGCTGTATCGTTGTAAATGCCCCGGATGCAGACAAACGCGCAGCGAATGATCTACGCTTTAGCGCCATCATTACGCCGCCGGGCATGAATGCAGGGGGTGCGGGAAAAACGTCAGGAATTAAGTACAAGTTTAGTCTGTCACAAACCGGGCCGGGACATTATGAAGGCTGGTTCGACGTACCCCAAACCGGCACGTACCTGATTCGGCTGGCGCAAACCCACGCCTCCCGCGTACAGCCGGAAAAATCCACACTGCTTGCGCTTTCCGTTTCCTACCCGCCGGAGTACGCTGCTGTACGGGCCAATCCGCTTCTTATGGCGCAGCTTGCCCAACTCGGTGGAGGCCAGACCGATGTTCCACCATCTCAGATATTCGGGGGCAAACGGCCGGCCACAATCGCAACGGAAGATGCCGCTCCCCTGCTGCTTTATGCCGCCCTGTGCCTGTTTTTGCTCGATCTTGCCGCTCGTCGCCTGCCGCCGTTCGCGAAACAACGGCGCAAACGTTACGCACAAACCCCGCAGCGTGACTCACCTTGTCCTATGGTTGTCGGTTGAGGAAACCGCAGGCCGTCCGTGGAATAGTCCACAGGCAGCGAACACCAGTAAAAACAATACGCCCGTTCGCGATGATAAGGAAGTACCACCGCGAACGGGCATAGGATGTCAGGTTGTTTATACAGATTTAGAACGCTGTTGAATTAGCCGCTGATGTAGCCGTACAGGTTGCGGCGGCGGGCGGCGTATTTGAGTTTCTTCAGGGCTTGCATTTCGATCTGACGGACACGTTCACGCGAAATGTGCATGTTTTCGCCGATTTCCTGCAATACCTGCGCCGACTCGTCCTCGAAGCCAAGCCTGCGGCGCATGATCTCCTGTTCGCGGGGCGTGAGTATCGCCAGCAGTTTGCCGAGTTCGGCGCGCATCTCCTGGACGAGAATGGTGTCCTGCGGGTTGGGCGAGGTGCGGTCGTTGATAAGCGAGGCGAGCGTGGTGTTCTCCTCGTCGCCGACCAGCATATCTAAAGACACGGGTTCCTGCCCGGCCTGCATCAGGGCGTTGACCTTGCGCGGCGTCATGCCCAGGTGAGCGGCCAGGGTTTCCGTCGAGGGTTCCTCGCCACTTTCGCGCAGGAGCATGGCGCGCGTCCGTTCCAGCTTCCGCAGCGACTCGCTGACATGCGCGGGAATGCGGATAGCTTTGGCCTTGTTATCAATGGCGCGGCTGATGGACTGCCGTATCCAGTGCGTGGCATATGTGCTGAACCGATAGCCTTTGGAAGCATCAAAGCGTTCCGCTGCCGTCATCAGGCCGATAGCGCCCTCCTGCACAAGGTCCTCAAACGGAACCAGGGCATTGTGGTAGTTCTTGGCGATGTTGATGACCAGCCGCATGTTGGCCTCGACCATCTGATCTTTGGCGCGGGCGTCGCCTGCGCGGACGCGGGCGGCAAGGGCGACCTCTTCTTCAAACGTCAGCAGGCGCTGGCGCGTCAGGCGTGTCATGTACGATATGATGTCGGGGCCGCTGCGCGCGGCGTCGTCGGCTTCTTCCGATTTTTCCAGGAGCGCGGATTTTTGCTGCATTTTTTTCATTTCTAGATTGCACCCCTTCTGCTTGCCTGCCACATCGCTTCCGTTCAAGAACCGTTTGGGCTTGAGCGCATCCGCTGCTCTGGTAAGAACAGCGCTGTACTAGAGCGAAACGCTCCATCACGGACACTTTCAGGCGCGCGGTCTTTGCTGTCGCATAAACCGCCGAGGCTTATTTTGTTACCACTGCGAGTGTTTTTCCACAAACGGAACCCAAACTCCGCGCTGGCGGGCCGGGTCAGATGAAAACCCGCATTTGCGCTGTGGGCAGGCTGACCGTGACAGCAGAACTGCTGCTTTTGTAGACGGTGCGCGCCCGGTTCGTGTTACACTCGCGCCTGTGAACTAAGCGATAGGCAGGCAGATGAATCTTCCACACCCGGCTTGTTTTCATGCCCATTCGCATGGTTTCGCCGCATCAGGGCGGTCGAAGCAAGCCGTACTAACCTGAAAACAGTCCTTTCCTGCCCCGGCGGATTGCCGGTCGGCAGCAAGTTCGCGTTCCATTGCGTAGTAGATCGAAAGAACAATCAGAAGCGGTCTGGATCATGGGAAAGCGCAGTCGGGCCGGACAGCGTGAGCATAGCGCCGAGCATTTCGTCGAGAAGCTCGTAAGGCAGAGAAGAGAACGAAATGATCGGCACGGAAAACAATGGAATGAATGCTGTGTCAGAGCCGAACGACATGACGGAAACCCATATCCCTCTTTCTAAGAATCCTAATGATCGCCGATATGATTTTTTACAGGACATCGCGACGTTTTATTTCAGCGGAGACGGGCTGAGCAGTATCACATGCAGCGCCCTTAATGTGTTAGACGGCACAACCCGCCAAAAGGTTTTATCGGTGGCTTGCCTGCCCGATAATACGGTAATCATTGGCTTGCAGGGATACATTTGCCGGTTGAACCCGCTGACGAAAACAATCAGCCTGCTCGATGATCCGGGCGGTACGAACGGGCCAAACGCTCTTCACGATGCGAATTTACAAACGCGTTCCTCGGCGCTGAATGTGTCGGCCTGGTTATTGGACGTGACGGGCATAGTCCATGTTCCTGAACCCCTGCCTGTTGAGACCGTCCCACCCACAGAGTTCTATACGGAAGATGCGCCGCGGTTTCTCACAGAACTGGATGGCATTCCGCTGCGCCACATTTGCTGCGCGGCGCGGGCCGTAGACGGGACGTTATGGGGCGGCGGATCGCAGGGGGCGGGACGTCTGCGCGAGGGCGTATGGCGCTGCATCGCCGGAAAACGCTGGCTGCCCGATGACCGTGTAAACGCCATCGCTATTGACACTGCAGGAAGGGCATGGATCGCCACGGAGGGGGGACTTGCCTGCATCGAAAGCCTGCCTATGATTTGGGGCCGGAAGGCCGCGCACTACGAAGCGGTCACGCTGGCGCGGCACAACCGGGGCGGATTTGTCACGGAATGCCTGCTAAAAGAGGCGGGGAACCTGGACAGCTTTGCGTGGGAAGCGAGCGACAACGACGGCCTGTGGACAAGCCTGTATCTATGCGCCGAATGTTTCCGCTGGGCCGTGACGGGGGAAGAAGAGGCGCGTGATCTGGCGCGGCAAAGCCTGCGGGCCATGCTCAGTCTGCTGCATTGGACGGGCATACCGGGCTTTCCGGCGCGGGCCGTGGCGCGGCGCGACCCGCGCGTCACGCTGTCCGAACCTGCCGCGAACTGGCTGCCCTCGCCGCTTGACACCGACATGCTGTACAAAACCGATACCAGTTCGGATGAGATCGCGGGCCACTATCTGGCGTGGTTTGTGTATCACACCCTTGTGGCGAACGAGGCGGAAAAGGCGCAGATCGCGGACGCCTGCCGCGCTGTGACCGATCATATTCTGGATCACGATTATACGCTTGTCGGGCCGACCGGAAGGCGCACAAGCTGGGGATTGTGGACACCGGACGTGCTGAACCATGACCCGGAATGGGCAGGCGAGCGCGGGCTGGCATCGCTGGAGATACTGTCGCATCTGCGCGTTGCTCTGCACCTCTGCCCCTGCGCGCGCTACGAGCAGGCGTACCAGACGCTTGTAACGGAACATGATTTCGCGCTGAACACGGTGCGCCAGAAGATACTGCCCCCGGACGGTGAGGACAACCACTCCGACGATGAACTTGCCGCCTGCGCGTACTATCCGCTGCTAAGTCTCGAAACCGACCCGCGCCTGCGCGCCCTATACCTGCACAGTCTGGAACGCACAAATGTGATGCTGCAGCCCGCCCGCTCGCCGTTCCATAACGTGATCTATCAGGCATGTACCGGGCGATTGTGCGACGTGCAGGCGGTCGTGTCGTGGCTGGAGGACGCGCCGCTCGATCTGCGCGACTGGCCGATGACGAACAGCCACCGGCGGGACGTTACATTGCGTTCGGAGCCGGATCGCTTCGGCAGGCAGCAGAGCGCGCGCCCGCTGCCGCCGTCGGAGATCGGCGTGATGAAGTGGAACCGCAACCCGTATACAGCGGACTGGCCGGGGGAGGGGACGCGCGAGATGGACGGCGCGTTCTGGCTGCTGCCCTACTGGATGGGCCGCTATCACGGCATTCTGCCAAGCTGCGACGGCGTGATTTCGACGAGCGCCAACTAACAAACAAATTCCGCCGCGTGTTCCAGCCCGATTTGTAAGGGAAGAACGCGCGGCGGATGAAGGTCGAATTGCAGAGTGTCGGATTGTAAGGACGGGGGCGCGTATGTGTGTCCGCTGAATCAAACAAACAACAAGCAGCGAACAACAAACAACAAACTTTTAGAACTTCATACCCAGCGTCAGGCTGTAGCCGTCGAGTTCGTTGCTGGAGCCGCCGATGAAGTAGTAGCGCAGATCCACGCTAAGCGGGTTGCGTCCGCGTGTCAGCTGGTAGCCCAGCAACAGGTCGAACACGGTTCCCATCGTGCCGCGCGTGGTATTGGCCCCGAATTGATTGCCGCCGCCGATGCTTGTATTCGCGGGCAGGTCATTGTTGCGCCTGCCGAATGAATACCCGGCCCCCGCGCCATAGCGTACATTGCCGTTGTAGGCGATGATGTTGGCTGTGATGGGGATGCTGTAGATTTCATCCAGGCCATTATAGCCCACTCCTATGGTGACATCATAGCCGCGCCCCGCGTACACGCGGCGCTCGACGTTGCCGCTGAACGTCACTTCGCCGGTGCGGGCGCGGGCCGTCTTGCTTTGCAGCACGTACAGGCCAAGCCGTACCGACCAGTCCTGGGAAAGTTCAGGAATCTGATCGCCGCCTTCTCCGGTCTGCGCTCTGGCCCCGCTGGGCAGCAGCGCGAACATTCCCAAAACGAGTACGAGAACGGTACCCCAAATCGTACCAGATCGTCTCACATAGCCTCCTCTTTATGGGCGGCAGAAGGGAAGCGCGATGCTGCGGCCTTGCGTTACCAGCATCCGATTCGCGCACTCCTGCCCGCTCCGTTGGTTATCCCCCCTAATTTACCCCGAAGCGGGCGTTTTCCTGCGTATAATCGCCGGTATTTGTGAAAAAATGTTGCATTACCCTTTCCGCGCACCCACACGCTTGCAACTTTGCGCCGACTATGCTACCATTACGTCACTACAACGCCCTTGGCGCGACCCTGCGCAGCCGTGCCGATATGCTATCTATCTGTTATTTCAACTGAACTGAGGACACCCGTTTGGAGCCGCAAACCCAACCCGCCCCCGCCCCGATCCCCGCGCACATACAAGCCCAGGTCGAGCGTCTGTCACGCGGTACGCAAAGCATCGTACCTGCCGAGGGTCTGGCCGAAAAACTGCTGAGCGCGGAGCGCGACGGCAGGCCCCTGCGTATCAAGCTGGGCCTGGACCCGACCGCGCCCGACATTCATCTTGGTTTTGCCGTCGTACTGCGTAAACTAAGGCAGTTTCAGGACATGGGCCATCAGGTGATTTTGATCATCGGCGACTACACTACGCTGATCGGCGATCCGTCCGGACGCAGCGCGACGCGCCCGATGCTGAGCGGCGAGGAGATCGCCGCGAACGCAAGCACGTATGTGGAGCAGTTGGCCCGCGTCCTGGACCGCGACAAAACCATCGTCCACTTCAACAGCGAGTGGCTGGGTAAATTGTCCTTCGCCGACATCATCAGTCTGACGTCTACGATGACCGTGGCGAAAGTGCTGTCCCGCGAGGATTTCGCCAACCGTCTGGCGCAGCATCAGCCCGTCAGCCTGCATGAACTGCTGTACCCACTGGCGCAGGCGTATGACAGCGTCGCCATCCACGCGGATGTGGAGATGGGCGGGCAGGATCAGACATTCAACATTCTGGCGGGGCGTGACCTGCAAAAAGAGCGGGGGCAGGAGCCGCAGATCGCCCTGTTTATGCCCCTGCTTGTCGGGCTGGACGGCGTCAAGAAGATGAGCAAGTCGCTGGGCAACTACGTCGGCATCACGGAAAGCCCCGACCAGATGTTCGGCAAACTGATGTCGCTTTCCGACCCGATGATGCGCGATTATTTCGTCCTGTGTACGGATGTTCCGCTTGGTGAAATCGAAAGTTTGCTTGCCGCGTCCGCGTCCGGCGCGGTCAATCCGAAAGATGTGAAACGGCGTCTGGCCCGCGAGATCATCAGCCTATATCACAACATGGCCGCTGCGGAGCAGGCGGATGCGGAATGGAACCGCATCCATTCACAGGGCGAAATCCCTGCCGACATGCCGCTGATTACTTTGGGCGCGGATGTGTTTCGGGACGATACCGTGTGGGCGTGCAAGCTCTTAGTCGCGGCGGGCATGGCAAAGAGCAACGGCGAGGCCCGCCGCCTGATCGAGCAGGGGGGCGTCTTCTTGAACGGCGATAAACTGGCCGATCCCAGCGCGGAGATCGCCCTGAAGGCTGTACGCGACGCCGTGCTGCGCGTCGGCCCCCGCCGCTTCGCGCGCCTGAAGGCGGATTAGCCTCCCTGCGTTTCGCGCACCCTGTTATGCAAAAACAGCAGTCGTGTTGGCGGTGATTTGCGTTCGTTGGCGGCTATTTCAAGTCCGTACATGCGTGTATAGATACTCCGCCCGGCCGCGCGGCGGGATGGAACGAGGGACGTATGCCCGACAGACCTTCACAACCTTCACAACCTGCACAACCTGCACAATCTGCACAACATCCGGCGTCCACACAAGCCGCGCGATCCGCCTCGTCCGGCATGTCGCGTCCCACCCTGACGGGGCCGCGCCTGACGACGCTGCTAAGTCTTGTGCTGGGCGTGTTCGGCGCGGCGTGGATCTTGCTGCACAGTCCGGATGCGGACGCGTGGCTGGCGCGGCCCGCCCCGGACGGCATTGTCGCCGCGCGGCGGCGTGATGACCGTCAGCGGGAACAAAATATGCTGCGCCGCATGGACTCGAACGAGGGTTTTCGCGCCCCTCTAAGCCCGCCTGTGGCGCTGTATAACGCCAATCTCACCGACCGCGTCGGTGATTACATCGTGTCCGTGCGCCGTACCCGCGCGCTGAACTACACCTGGGACGACAACCCTCCCCTCGGTTATCTTCCTGTCACGCCCGCGCCGATTTATTTGAGCATTCAGGTGATGTCGGCGCGTCCCGACGCCCTGAGACGCCTCATCAGCATTGCCAGAGGCCTGACGGTAACAGACAGTGACGGGCAGCGATTGACTCCCGAACTATCCCAGGAGTTCGCGTTTCCGAACGGGCGGGGCTGTCGGCTGCGTCTGCCACCCGGCAAGCCCGCCTTTTTGCGCCGCGTGGACGGCCTGCTGACGCTGATGCCCGCCGCGCCGCGACATACGACAGAAAAAACCCCGAAGAAAGATGCCGACCCGACCTCGCTTCCGTTTCACATCGTCAATGTGCCGCTGCCCTGGACGTCGCACATCTACGGCATAGCGAGCGCCACCGTCCTTGATGAGCAAACGGCGGCAGGTCTTGGCCTGCGAATGCCCCGTCTCCCTTTGCCATCCGGCACCGCGCCTATCGGCGCCAGGCAGCCTTCCCCTGTTCCGCCTGTGCGTCTGATCACGGGGGCGCGGGTAGAAGCCGCCCTGCGACACCTGCCCCGCGCGGCCTTCGACGCGCCCGATCTTCCCCTGACCAACCGCCTGGTAATCGAGCCGAACGCGCCGTGCAATGTGCTGTTAAGGCTGGCATCAGGCGCGGACAGCGCGGATCTGCGCCCGCTGTGCGTGTCGTGCGGCCTGACCGTGAAACCGGCGGACGACGGCGAACTTGTGACAACGCTTCGCCTGCAAACGGGGGTGAACAGGCCCCTGGAGCAAACCTTTTCGGTATGGGATGACTGCCCCATGATTGCTGCCGTTCCTGTGCGCCTGCTCTGCCCGGATCAGGCGCACTTGGAATGGGCGCAATCGTCAAGATGGGCGCTGGTGTATTTACATATGTTCTCGGATAACACGCCCCGGTATGCGATTGGGGAAAGCGCCACGCCGCGCCGATTTTTGGCCGCGCCCTCGACACGAGGCGGCGCGCTGTCCGGGCGGCTGTCAGCGAATGGCGAAGGCATCGGGCCGGCATCCGCGACCCTGTCCCTTGCGCGACTAAGAGCGGACGGGCAGGAAGATGGGGCTGAAGAAGCGGTTGAGATCAGCCTGAACGACGAGGGCCGCTTCGCGCTGCCGAATGTGGCGGCGGGCCGCTACCGGCTTGCGCTTGGCGACGTGCGGCCCGATGTGGGCAGGCTGAGCCGCAAACCGGATTTCGCCTCGTACTTGAAGCACAGGTGGCAGATTACATCGCCCGTACCGGAACCCGTGACGCAGGAAGCGAGCGTCGGTCCCGGCGAGCATAAAGAGCTGTTGCCGTGGTCGTATCACAATCCGGTGCATCCCGTTCGAGTTCAGGAACGATCCAACCAACGATCCAACCCTTGATAGCGCATCGGTTCGAGGATGGCCGCAAATGAACGCGGACGGACGCAAACGTCCCGGCGGTTTTTGCTATGATGAATGCAGACAGGGCATCCCATCTGAATGGCATTTTGCGTTGCCTTGTCTTCAGTTAGCGTTGTCTGTTTTGGAAAAATGGCGGGCGTAGGCGATGCGCTCGGCAAGGGTGGGGTGTGTTCCCCACCACAGATGCAGCAGGAGGGGCGGGTTCGGGTCGCTGTAATCGCGCTCGGCGAAACCCACGAACAGGCGGGCCGTGGCGTCGTTTAATCCCGTGGTTTGCAGGCCAAAGCGGTCGGCGCGATGTTCCAAATAGCGCGACAGGGCGTTTGCCAGGGGAAGCTGCGCCTGGATCAGCAGATACAGCGTGAGGGACAGCAGGGGCAGGGCCGCCAGATCCCATGCGCCATGCAGACCGTACCGCCGCCGGGTGCGATAGGCCAGCCTGGGGAGAAGTCCTGCCAGCAGCCACAGCAGCAAGCCCGCTCCCAACCCTGCCGACAGCAGCGTGATCCAGATGTGTCCCTCGATGTAATGCCCCATTTCATGTGCCAGCATCGCTCTCAGTTGATCGTCGGGCAGCGCGCGCAGGGCGGTATCCTCGATTACGATGCGCGTAGACGGGCCGATGCCGGTCACATACGCGTTGACGTGCGTGGTGCGCCGGCTCGTATCCGCCACGAAAACACGCGCGTTCGTAACGCCCGCGCTCCTAGCGAGAGCGAGCAGCTTGTCACGCAATGGGCCGCGTGGCAGCGGCATGAAGTGGTTGTACAGCGGCGCGATAAGCACAGGTTCCACAACGCTTTGCAGGCACAGCAGGGGAAGCAGCATAGCCCATACGATAAGCCACCACCGCCGTTTGAACCGGGCGCGCAGCGCGTAAATGCCCCACACCAGCGGAATCAAAACCGCGTCGAACAGCAGGCCGCGCGCATCGTCCAGCAGAAACGCGCCTGCCGACTCATGCCCGAACCCGAAACGCCGCTCCAGTATCAGGTCGGTCAATCCGAGGGGAAGCGCCCAGCAGCGCATGATTATCAGATAGACGCCGCCATACAGCAGCACGGCCCGAAACGGCGGCGCTTTGCCGCACGCGGGCTGCCGGGCAAAGCGGCCTCTCCCGATCAGGCGGTATACGCCATTCCGCAGCCTTGCCGACGCTCCCGAACGCAGCAGAAGCCACAGGCCCAGGATGTGCCAGCCGATCCCGGCCAGTCCGAGCGCATACGCGGCCCGTTGATACAGGATAGCGCGTTCCGGCACACGCGGCGTATACGGATCGCCCGGCGGCAGTAGTATCGCGGAAGGAGGCGTGGCCCTCACGGGGGCAGGGTGGGCAGGCGGAGGCTGCGCGCGGGCAGGCGCAGGCGGAGCGGAGATCAACAGGCCCGTCACCCACAGCAAAACAGGGGGAAGTATACGGCGCAGGCGCGATATGAATTGAAATAGCGCGAACATTGGCATGATTACCCGTAAAACTGAAGACGTCTTCCGCGCAGCCCGGCACACAAATCGAGTGTTCGATAACAACAGGTAGTTGACAAGCAGACAAAAAACAGCCGAAAAGCGAGCGGCGAACAGCCCATATCAAACAATAGCAGCCCGCATGTTCGTGAACATGCGGGCGTCTCGCTTGCAGCGTGCGAACGGTCTAAACCGCGGCCAGCGCCTGATCGTAGTTCGGTTCTCCGGCGATTTCCGGCACGTACTCCACGTACTTGAGGGTTCCGTCCGGGCCGATGACGAACACGCTGCGGGCCAGGATGCGCTTGAACGGGCCGTCCGCGATGAGTACGCCGTAGTCCTTGCCGAAGCTGACCTCGCGATGGTCGGACGCGCTCTGGATCTTGTCAATATGCTCTTTGGTGCAGAAGCGGGCCTGCGCGAACGGCAGATCGGCGCTGACCGCGACCACGGCCACGCTGTCAGGCAGCTTGGCGGCACGTTCGTTGAACGTTTTTGTTTGCAGGGCGCATACCGACGTGTCGAGCGAAGGTACGACGGAAAGCAGTACGGTCTTGCCCGCGAAGTCGGCCAATGTCACTTCGCTCATCTGACCGTCTTTGCTCTGCTGTAGTTTGAAGTCGGGAGCCTTGTCGCCGATTTTCAGTTCCGGGCCTTCGAGCGCGACAGGGTTGCCGCCGAGGGTTACTTTATGATCCGCCATGAATCTTTTGTCTCCTGTGATTTGTTTGATTTGGATAAGAGGCGCAAGCGTCCCCTCATCGTCTGCCGTATCTGTTTACGCCCAAAAACGCGAAACAGCGTCAGGATAATGCGTATCTTCTACAGTCGCCTATAGTCGGCCTGCCAATGTATGCGCTGAATACAAATAGTTGTCTGGCAGCCAATCATGAAGTGCGGCTATATTTTCACGTCGAGCAGGCCGCTGATACCGACGCCGGGGACGCGCCGGACGTTTTTGATGTCCTTGCTGTCCATCGGCACAAGGCCGCGCAGCCGCATACCGAGCGGCTGAAACTTGGTCTCGAACTGCGCTACGGCCTGCACCTTGCCTACGGCCTCGCGCGGCCCCATCACCTGTACCGCGCCCGCTTCCTTGCCGTCGCCTACGGAGATCACCGGCACGACTTTGGTGGCGAAGACCGGGTCGTCGTTGGGCGTTTTGGTGACGCCGTTGATCGCCTTGTTGATTTCCGGGCCGAACCGGGAAACCGCAAAAGCGACGCCACCGCCTTTGAGGATCGAGTCGAACTGCGCCCCTGCGCCCATAGCCGCGAGTGTGAGCAGGCCAAGCGTAAGCACCGTTTTCTTTGAGTTGCGGAACATGGTTCTCTCCTCTATAGTAGCAAACAACCGCCTCGGTTCAGTGCTGATCCGGGCGGTTCTGAGTGAAATCGTTCGCGTGAAACGAGTAAGCAGGTAAGCAGAATCAGGTAATAGCCGCGTTTTATGTCACGAATGCGCGTTCTTCGATATGATCGAGCAGGCCGTCGCGCAGGTGGTACACGCTGTCGGCCTGTTCCACCATTGTCGGGTCGTGGGTGACGATGAGAACCGCGCCCTGCGTCCGGTAGCGCATGAGAAGTTCGATTACGGCGCGGCCATTGGCATGGTCTAAGGCCGCCGTGGGTTCGTCGGCGAAGATGATGGCGGGGCGGTTGATCATGGCCCGCGCCACGACAAGCCGCTGCCGCTCGCCGCCGGACAGGTGGGCGGGATAGCGGTCGGCCAGATGCCCGATGTGCAGTTCTTCCAGCAGGCTGTCTACGTGCGTCCGCGCGCTGCGGTCATCGGCGGCAGCCGCCACAAGGACGTTTTCGCGGGCCGTCAAATAGTTAAGCAAAAACGGCTGCTGGAACACAAAGCCGAACTGTTCGCGCCGCGTGCGCACCCGCTCCATGTCGCTCAGGGCCGAGAGCGAGCGGTCGCCGTAAAACACATCGCCGGACGTGGGCTGTTTCAAGCCGCTGAGAAGATACAGCAGCGAACTTTTGCCCGATCCCGATGGCCCCATGATGCCATAAAAGCCCCGTTCGGGAAAAGCCGCGCTCACCTCCTGCACGGCATACGTGAGGCTGTTTCCATCTCCGTAACTCAGACTGACTTTTTCGGTTCGCAAGCTCATGCGGCTGTTGTGGTCTTCCTGTCGGCGTGTGTCAAACCCACTGCAAAATGTTTGTACCCTTTCGTTTACGTAGCAAAGTGTCAATCCGTTAGACGGTTGGGGATGGGCCGGCCTTTGTATCACCGCTGTCGGCCACGGGCGGCGGGGAAATCGGCGCTTGTCCTGCCGCCTGCCCGCCATTTCTCGGCTCGTCTTCCTCGACTGCGGGAGGCGTGACGCCCAGCAGTTCGGCAAGGTTAATTTCCAGGCCGGGAAACACGCCCGGAGCAAACGTCTCGCCCGCCGCTATGCTTGCCGTTCGCAGGTAGCCGTCCCCGGTCAGGCGGTATTCTTCGATAATAAGCGTAGTGGGATCAATAAGCCAGTACCACAATACGCCATTGCTTAGATAAACCTTGAACTTCTTGACGCGGTCACGCGCATTGTCCTGCGACACCACTTCTACGCATAGATCGGGCGCGCCGTAGATTTTTTGGTTGACAGGGGAAACATAATCCAGATGTTCCGTCGTCAGATAAGATATATCAGGGACATACACGCGACCGTCCGGCAGGTACACGTCTACTTCCATGAATACGCGTCCAAGTCCCTGCTTTTGAACGAAACGCCTGGATGCGACAGTGACCTCAGCAACGATGTCCTGATGGTTGGGTACGGGCGACGCCATTAACAGAATTTTCCCCTCTTCAAACTCGTAGTAGGGCGGCGCGACGGGCAGACACTCAAAATCTTCCAGGGTCGCCGGACGCGTGATAGACGGAGCAATCATAAAGCCTCTCCTCAGTCGCTGTATTGTGCCGGAGCAGCCACCCATGCGCTGCTTGTGCCTTACTGCCTAAAATGGGGCGACGTATCCGCGTGTTTATGCGTTCATTCGCGGCTATTTCAAATGTCAGTACAACGCCTGCTCGGTGTCCTTGTCGAACAGGTGCGTCTTTTCCATATCCAGTATCACGTCAATGCGGTCGCCGATCTTGGCGGGGCTGGCGCTGTCAATCGTGGCGGTCAGGGCGATGTCGCCGGCTTTGAGGTACATTTCCACATCGTCGCCCAGCGGCTCGATCACGTCTACGTCTACCGTAATGGTGTTGCCGGCCGTGCTGTTGAGCAGGCCGATAAGCTGCTTGTCGTAAATGTCCTTGGGTCGAATGCCCCACACGCACGACTTGCCGACGTAGTCGCGCACGCGATCCGCCTGCTTGTCGGGCAGGCCGACCTTGAACGAACCCGCGTCCGCCAGCAGTCGCCCGCCCTCGGATACAATCGTCACCGGCACGAAGTTCATGGCCGGCGAGCCGATGAAGCCCGCGACGAACAGGTTGGCGGGGTGATTGTACAGTTCCAGGGGCGCGCCCACCTGCTGGATCACGCCGTTGCTCATTACCGTGATGCGGTCGCCCATCGTCATGGCTTCCACCTGATCGTGCGTGACATAAACCGTCGTGATGCCCAGGCGTCGGTGCAGCTTGATGAGTTCGGCGCGCGTCTGGACGCGCAGCTTGGCGTCGAGGTTGGAAAGCGGCTCGTCCATGAGGAACACTTTGGGTTCGCGCACAATAGCGCGGCCCAGAGCCACGCGCTGCCGCTGCCCGCCCGACAGTTCTTTGGGCTTGCGCAACAGCAGGGGCTTCAATCCCAGCAGTTCCGCCGCTTCCTGAACGCGCCGGTCAATCTCCTCTTTGGTAAATGTGCGCTTGGTGTTCATCGGCCACACGCTGCCCGTGGGCGTGCGCTTAAGGCGAAGACCGAAGCTCATGTTGTCGTATACGCTCATGTGCGGATACAGGGCGTAGTTCTGGAACACCATCGCGATGTCGCGATCTTTAGGCGACACGTCATTGACCACGCGGTCCCCGATGAAAATCTCGCCCGACGTGGATTCTTCCAGGCCCGCGATCATGCGCAGGGCCGTGGTCTTGCCGCATCCCGAAGGGCCGACAAGCACCATGAATTCTTTATCGAGAATTTCCAGGCTGATGCTGTTGACAGCAGTGACCTTGTTGAACGACTTTGTCAGATTTTTCAAAACCACACCGGCCATAGCGACACACTCTCCTCCGCGACTGCGCGGACATGTACTAAATGGGATTGGAATGCAGGGTAAGTTGGGGGCCAAGAGGAACATAAATTCAATATTTAGATAAGTTTGATCGTTGAAAAAATATCCTGAACCGCTTTCGGTTCGTAGTTAAAATGTTTTCAGTGATTGTTTCACTGGCATTATAGAATGCCTGACATACTTTGTCAAGTTCAAGATGCGCCGACCCTATGACCGGCGGCAGCGAGGGAGCATAAACAAGCCGAGATATGTCATAATGACGCTGCCCCCTTTTTCCACCAGTATGCGCCAGCCTGTCGTTCCACCGCAGGCAGGCGTACCCATCATCCACCTGAAATCGTGTCTTTGTGCATTAAGCGTGAACAGAAGCCCATGAACAACGACCCCATCGCTTTATTTGCCGTTGCCCAAACGGACGGACGGCCCGCCGCGCCTGTCAGCGCGCCGGCGGCTTTTGACGTTTATACCCTCCTCCTGGACGCGATGCGCCTGATTGTGACGGCTCCCAATTATGCGGCTGCCGTACAGCGCAGCGTGGCGTACCTGCGCGGCAAATGCCGACTGGCGCAGCTTATCGTGGAGATGCAGGAAGGGGAAACCATTCGCCGGGACACGTTTGACGCGCCGCCCGGCTCGGACACGGCTCCAGTCCTGCCCGACGCCCCAGCGCGTCGGGTCGTCGTACCGCTGGCCTCGTCGGAAACCAGAGGCAGCATCACTTTTCTCTTTATCCCGGACGCTCCGCACATACCCCGCGATGTGCTGGAAACATTGGCCGGCAGTCTTGGCCTGCGGCTGACCGACGAGAACATGCGGCGGCGGGCGCAGGAGGCCGAGCAAAAGGCCGCGCGCCGACTGAGGGAGGTGGCGGCGCAGGCGGATGTCGGGCAGGCGCTGACACATGCGCCGAGCGAACAGACCCTGCAAAACATTGTGGAACGCATCGCCCGATTGATGGAAGCGCAGACCTGTTCTCTCCTGCTGCTGGACGCGCGCCAGCAAAACCTGCACATCGCGGCCAGTTACGGGCTTGCCCCGGATACCCGTGTCCAAAAGCAGCTGTTGGGCGACAGCATCGCGGGGCGCGTGGCGCAGACGCAGGAGCCGCTTTTGATCGGCAAATCCGTGCCGCGCGATGCCCGATTGGGGGGCATCAAGCTCAGGGCGGAAATGGGGTCGGCCATGCTCACGCCGCTTCAGGATCAGGAAAACCGCGTCCTGGGCGTATTGTGCGTTCGCAGGTCATCAGACAAAGCGGAGTTTACCATAGACGAGGCGCACCTGTTCGGGGCGTTCGCCACGCAGGCAACGCTGGCCCTTGTCAACGCCCGCCTGATAGAAGATCTAAATCGCCGCGCCCACGACCTGCTGAAGATAGCCGCACTGTCCCGCTCTCTCCTGTCCTCCATTGACCTGGACGCCGCGCTGCAAACCACCTTGCAGGAGGTCTGCGAGGTTGTGGGCTGCGACCGCTGCTGCCTGTATCTGCGCGAACCCGACCGTCCTGTTTTCACGCCGCGCCTGCTGTACGGCTACCCCGATCACATTGGGCGCAACCCGGTCAAGATGGGCGAAGGGGCCGTAGGACTGGCAGCCCGTACCCGGCAGCCGCTTTGCTTCGACAGCGCCCTCCCGGTCACGCCCGAAGCCGCGCAGGAACTAAGGTATCGCCAGATGAAAGGGTACGCGCGCGCGCTGGGGACAAGCGCGTTTGCGGCCCTGCCCCTGCTGACCAGCCGCGACGCCTGCATCGGCGTTCTGGTGGCCGACAATAAATTCCAGCGCGGGCCTGTAACGCGCGACCAGATGAACCTGCTGCAGGCCTTTGCCAGTCAGGCGGGCATCGCCCTGGAAAACGCGCGCCTGTCCGAGCAGATGCAGGACAGCGACGCCAGCCTGCGCGGCTTGAAAGATTATACCGACAATGTGCTGCAATCCATCGAAGCAGCTATCATAACGACCGATGGGCGGGGCCATGTGGCGCGCTGCAATCGGGCCGCCGAGGAGTCTTTTCAGCGCCCTATACGCGCGCTGCGCGACATGCCGCTTGCCGACGCTCTGGGGTATCTGCGCCTGCCCCCGGACGAGGCCGAACACCTGCTCAAACTGGTGCGGCAGGTGCAGGAGACAGGGGAACCCGTTCATCGTCTTAAACTGACCCTGCATCCTCAGGAGCGCCCGCCCGCGACCGTGTACCTGATGGTATCGCGACTGCCCGATCACAAACCTGTAAAGAACGACGGCGGCAAGCCGATGCGGTCGGGCGTGGTCATCATCTTTGAAGATGTGACGCAGGAGGTGCGGCTGGAAGCTGAACTGGAGAAAATGCGTCGTCTGGCCGACATAGGCCAGCTTGCCGCCAAAATGGCCCACGAAGTCCGCAACGCCCTTTCGCCCATCAAGGGCGCGGCGCAAATCATCCGCAGCGATATGCAGAACGAGGAAGAAAGAAGGGAGGAAGAGAGAAAGCAGGCGAAAGCAAAAAGGAACAAAGGGACAAGCGGCGATGCAGTCGCTTCCGGTCAGCTGAACTCAAATCATGCCTCCTGTGTGGAACCTGAATATCCCAATGAGGAGACAGATGAGCAGACAGATGAGGCGACGAATGAGGAACCGGACGGTAGGGCGGCGAGTACCGAGTGGCCGGATATGATTATCGCGGAAGTAGATAGCCTGAGCCGCCTGACCAGTGAGATGCTGGACTTTGCGCGTCCGACACCCCTGGACCCGCGCCCCGTGGCGCTGAATATCTTTGTGCGAACGTCCGTGCAGGCGCTGACCTCTTTTCTGGAAGAGCATGGCGTCAGGCTGGAATGGCGGCTCGACCCGGACGCAGCCCTGGTGCAGGCCGACCCGACTCAGTTGGGCCAGGTGGTGCGCAACCTGGTAATGAACGCGGCGCAGGCGATGCCGGAGGGCGGAACGCTGACCCTGCACAGCGCGCTGGATAGTGCGCGAGGTGAAATAGCCCTGCGCTTCGAAGATACGGGAGTGGGTATACCGGAAGCAGACCTGGAGCGCATTTTTCGTCCGTTCGTCACGACGCGGCCCAGGGGAACCGGCCTGGGCCTGCCCATTGTGCAGAAGATCGTGGATCATCACGGCGGGCGCGTCGAGGTAAAAAGCCGGTTCGGGCAGGGAACCTGTTTCACCGTATGGCTGCCCCTCGTCGCGCCGCGGTCTCGGTTTGACGGCGGTTTCTGGAGTGAGGAGGAAAGCGCGTCGCGTATCCGACCTGAAGGCGCGCTCACTTATGAAGGAGATGAAGGCACACTGCCCGATAATTGAACGCTTGTGCTGTGGCGCTGCGATTTGGCAGTATTGCAATACGGCATGTTTGCCGACTGCCGGGCGCTTGCGCTCATGTTCCGCCTTAATGTGACAAAAAATCGTAAGAGCATTATGACGTCCGTAAAACTACTGGTTTTATCGCCAGGTATGGTGATATGGCGCAGAGGCGACCTTTTAACGCGTATCTCTGTGAACGCAATCTGCCGAAAATAAACAGAGAGAACGCTCTGGAAATGGCTTTCGTTATGGAACCAAAAGGGGCGTGTAGCAATCTAAATGGAATGCGTCTATGAGCGGAACACTTTAGGTTATAACAGGTCTTCTGCGCAGCAGCGAGTACGGGCAGTCGTTTTGAGGGCGGGTTGAGCGCAGGCAGGGAGTACACGGCAGTATGGCGCAGGCGAACGCGAAGAAGAACACGATTTTGATTGCAGATGATGAGCCGAACATACGCCGCGTTTTTGAAGCGATGTTTGTCAAAGAAGGTTATATAGTCCTCACAGCCGAAAACGGCAAACGCGCCCTCGATCTCGCTTCCACAAACAGTATTGACGTGCTGATCTCCGATTTGATTATGCCCGACATCACGGGCGTCGAAGTGCTGCAAAAAGTCAAGCAGCTGCACCCCCACTGCGCGGCCATCATCATCACGGCATACGGAACCATCAAGAGCGCCGTGGAAGCCATGCGCCTGGGGGCGTTCAACTATCTGCAAAAGCCGTTCGACATGGACGAGGTACGCCTGGTCATCAAAAAGGCCGTAGAATACCACGACCTGATGGCCGAAAATCAGGAATTGAAGCAGCAGTTAAAAACCACCGTTCATCTGGACAGCCTGGACTGCGTGAGCGGCAAGATGCAGGACGTGTACAAGATCGTGCAGCGCGTGGCCGACAGCCGCGCCACCGTCCTGATACGCGGCGAAAGCGGCACGGGCAAGGAACTCATCGCCCGCGCCCTGCATTATAACAGCCCGCGCGCCGGTAAGCCGTTTGTGGCCGTGTCTTGTGCCGCCCTGCCCGAAAGCCTGCTGGAAAGCGAACTGTTCGGCTACGAGAAAAACGCGTTTACGGGCGCGGTCACGGCCAAGCCGGGGCGCTTTGAACTGGCGAATACCGGCTCGCTGTTTCTGGACGAGATCGGCGACATCCCGCCCGCCACGCAGATCAAGCTGCTGCGCGTTTTGCAGGAGTGGGAATTCGAGCGCATCGGCGCGACCAAAAGCACCAAAGTAGATGTGCGCCTGATCGCCGCCACCAACAAAGACCTGGAAAAAGGCGTGGAAAACGAAACGTTCCGCTCCGACCTTTACTATAGGCTCAACATCGTGTCCGTTTTCCTGCCCTCCCTGCGCGAACGCCCTGAAGACATCCCCTCCCTTGTCGAGCATTTTCTGGACAAGTACAACAAGCAAAACGGACGCAAAATCAAATCGGTTCCCCAGGAAACATGGGACATGCTGGCCGCATACAGATGGCCCGGCAACGTGCGCGAACTGGAAAACGCCATCGAGCGCAGCGTCGTCCTGTCCGAGCGTGACGCCAAAGTTCTCACCCCCGACCTGATGCCTATGCCCGTCCTCAGCTCCTACGAACAGCGCCAGACAACGCCCCAAGCCAAATAGAAAACGCCTGCTTGACAGAATACGCCCGATGTTGGTAGAATGCAGGCGGTCCCTGTGTCAGTTGAAACGGCAGGGCATAGTCGGTTTGCGCCGTTCACCCCGCTATGGCGCGCACGAACCCCGGCCCAACCCCCTTTGGCCCTTCCTATTACGGAGGATTCACGCTTGAACGCATCCTGTTTTCGCGCCGCTTGTCGCGCCCTTCCCTGTATGGTTCCTGTGGCAGCCCTGGCAGCGGTCTGCGCCCTTAGCGCCCTTCCTGTATCCGCACACGCGCAGCAGGCATATCGCAATATCATCAATCAAAAGTTTCGCGCCGTAAGCAATGGGCCGCAGTCCGCCATCATCGTAGATGTGAAGAACCCTGCCGACCCGGAGGCAGTCCATGCGGCCATCCGCGCCAAAATACGCGCGGTGCGTTCCGCCCGTTATCGCGCGTTCGGGCGCGGCGCGCGATTTCAGCCCACGCGGCGCGGCAGACGAACGGGTGATATTCTGACATATGTGGATACCGTGTTCCTCAGTCAGAACGGCAAGACCCTTGCGCCCACGCGCAGCGCGCGAACGCGCGACGTTCCCGCAGGCAATAACCTGAACTTTGTGGTCGCCACATCGGGTAATTTCGCGTTTACCGGGGCGAAGGCCAGCCGCGTCGCCGCTGTGAGCGCGGCCCTGAAAACCGAACTGACCGCTCTGCTCGGCCCGTCGCTCGGAACCGGAACCGTCACCATCCTCAACGAAGACGATGACGCCGCCGACCTGAACGCCGCCAGCACGATCCGGGGGGCCACGGTCGTTGTCCTGCCCAGCGCGGGAACGACAACGGTTGACCCGAACAACCTCAACATCGAGATCCATCTGCCGCAGTTCAACTCGGACATGGGCAGTTTTCAGGACTCGTTTCTGGGTCTGGCACAGACAATGGCGCAGTGCTACCACCTGCCCTATTACAGCAACGACGCGTTCGAGCAGGGCATGGCGCGGGCAGCCGCAAGCATCGTGACGCAGGGGCTGAAAAGCCGGGGGGCCGTAATCGGCGACCTTGCCATCCAGACCATAGACCCCGTTCCCGGCTTTTACTATACGCCCTACTACGACCTGCAAAACCAGCCCGCGCTGGGCAACAACACGTTCTTCCCGCCTACGTCCGTCAAGCAAAACTTCAACACCACGGCGACCATGATCGCGCCGCGCCTGCAAATGGCCGGTACGGTATGGACCAAGTGCTACATCGAAAACACCGGCTTCTTCAAGAGCTTCAATAACGCGTACTACAACGCCATCGCCGCCGACCCGACCACGCCCAACAACATGACCGCCCTGCGTACAGCGGTCAGCCAGGCGCTGCCCGCCGGCACGGTCGAAGGTATTCCGTTCGATGTGTGGTTCGAGCAGCAGTATGTTCTGGATACGAGCATCACGCCCGGCCCCAAGATCTACGCATTCGCCTCGCCCACCTCGCCCGACACGACCGTGAGCGCGGGCGCGGGCATCGGCGTCTACTACTACGCGACCGACAAGAGCGGCGATGAGACCGTGCTGAACGCCACGCTCACGCCTACCTACTACGATCACACGTATGCGCAGCTTCCCTCGCTGGACAACACGCAGGCGGTCGAAGCCATCACGAACGGGGCAGCGAGCGCCGCGCCGATCTTCACGGGCCTAGACCCGCAGCGCATTACGATTGACCTGCTTGTCAGCAGCAGTCAGGCCAGCAGCGCGCATCCGGGCGGCAACGAGTACACGCGCCTGTACTTCCCTGCCGGCGAAGAGACGTACACGCCCGCCAGCAAGCCCTCCGACTTTTCCGGTGTGCTTGTCGGGGCGCAGGCGGCGGATTTCGTCGTCAGCTTCAACGGCGGCGGCGGCGCGCTGACCACAACCACGGCAGGAACGGGCGGCGTATTCGGAACCGGGAACGGCGCGTTCGGCGGCGAAGATCCCTCGAATCTGATCCCCACCGGGTTTACCAAAGCCACCCTCATCGTGACGCCCACAACCGGCACGATTGCCGGCCCGATCACATTTCAGCGCAACGTGTACGTGCGTAAGGACGATACGACAAATGGGCTGTTCGGCGTGTCGCCCATCTGGGTGCTGAACACAGGCGCGAACCAGACAACGACCGCCAATCTGAGCAGCCACACGTTCGACGCCGGCCCGCAGATGGTGTCGCTGCCCCTGCAGCCTTACGCGCCGTTTACCTCGAACCTGCCCCTGCTGTTTACGCAGGGGACGACCACGCCCGACGCGAACGCGCAGCTCATCGCGCAGTATCGGCAGGATGCGGATACCAGCGTGGGCAAGTACGTGCGCTATCCGTCCCTGCCGCCCTATCAGCCGGGACTGGCCTTCTGGACGAATTTCGCCGGGGCCGTGAACCGGGTGAACTTCACCAATACGGGCGAGACCGCAGACAACAAAGACAACATCACCGTTCCTTTGCAATTCGGCTGGAACATGATCGGCAACCCATATACCGGCGACCTGACTTTCGATCCGGCGAACGCGAACAGCGGCATTTACATCCAGTACCAGAACGGCGATGTGCTGGCGCTTGCGGATGCGGTCACGGCGGGCTACGTGGCGACAGGCATTTTCGGCTACAACAACGCGGGCGGCTATCAGGACATTACGACTGTGGCTCCGACCGGCGGACTGACGCAGAACCTGATTCAGACATGGAAAGGTTACTGGCTGCGCGTCACGGTCACGGAAGGCGTCACGATAGGGTACATCAATCCCAGGCCGGACACTTCGCGGGGCGCAAAGCGGATCGGGGCCGGGAGTTTGCGCTCGCGCAGTCTGCACACATCGGCGCGGACAACCGAGATCGGCGGCTGGCGACTGCCGCTTGCGGTGCGTGACGGCGCGGGCAATATGTCGGGCGCGATTCTGGGACAGTCGCCGCGCGGCGGCGACGCCTTTATTCCGGCCCTCGACGCGTCCAGCCCGCCTCCGTTCAGCCGCAACGCTACGCTGGGCGTTCGCTTCCCGCATCCCGAATGGGACGCGACGAAAAGCGCGAGTGACGGCAATCAGTATCTCTCCGACATCCGGCATACGGGCGCGAGGGCTACATGGGACGTGAATGTCAGTACGCCCGCAGCCGAGCAGCCCTACGTCCTGACGTGGCAGAACTTGACGAGTTTGCCGCGCGGCATGAGACTGACGCTTGTAGACATGGAAACAAATACGCGCCACGCGATGAACCAGGGCGCGTCGTACACCTTTACGCCCGCGCGCGGCACAGTCACGCGCAAGTTTCAGGTGCTGGCCGAACCGCGCACGGCAGGTCGTTTGTTCATCACAAACGCGCATGTGGACGCGCATGTGTCACGGGGTACAGCGGGCGCGGCCTCGATCTTCTACGAGGTATCGGGCGCGAGTGATACGACTATCGAGGTGCGCACAGCGAGCGGGCGCGTGATACGCCACATCGCGCAGGGGCGGGCCGCGAGCGCGGGCGTCAATCAGGCGACCTGGGATTATCGCGACGACACGGGGCGCGGACTGGCGACCGGCATATACATGATCCACATCACGGCCCGCACACCGGAGGGCGAGACTGCGCGCACCATCATCACGCACCCGATTACCCGTTAAATTAACGTCGTGACGAACACGCAACGAGCGCGCGGGGCGAAAACGTGCTATGAAAAATGCGTTTTGCCTGCGCCTGAACTGATAACTGACCCGGAAAGCGGCTTGGACAGCACAGCGCAAATACGCAGGCAGTCTCCTGTCAACGAGACAGTTGGCCGCAGGCCTAATATCCAGTATTTTATATACCGGACAACGCCTGTAAGCTTACGCTGCAGTGTGATAAAGGCCACAAACCGGGCGGAGAATCCTAATGTCTTACGAAACAAACAAAATCAAGGTAGATAAAACTAAAAACGCCGAAGCGCGTCAGAGGGCGACTTCGCCTGCCACAACGCGGCGGCAGTTCGTCGCGCTGGCTGTCATCGGGACGCTTGCCGCGCTTGCCGGGTGCAGCAATGGCGGCGGCTCCGCCCCCCCCGCAAACACATCCACCAGCGTCACGGGGCGCGTTCTGAGGGCTGAGGCCAACACGCCCGAACCCAACGCCACCGTGAGCATCGGCAGCCGCACCACGACTACGGCCACGGACGGCACATTCACGCTGACCAATGTGGACGCGACTGTCAAAGTCGCCACGATCACGGCTGCCGCGCCCGCTATCGCCCGCACGGTCGCCCTTAGCCTGACGGCCAAAACGGTCAACAACCTGGGCGACATTTTCGTGTCCGATACGGGCTACACCGCGACCGCGACCGGCACGGTCGTCGCCCCCATCAACGGCACACAGCAGCCCGTCGGCAATGCCACCGTGACCATTGCGGGAACGCAGGTCAAGACCGGCACGGACGGCACATTCCGCATTGACAACCTGCCCGTGGGCCTGGGCGCGAGCGCGAACGTGTCCATTGGCACGATCAGCGCGCCGGACTTTGAGACGCGGCAGATTTTCGCGCCATTCGTGTTCGAGACGGGCATGAACGCGCTGGGAACGCTGCCGCTCGGCGCGCCCGTCGGTACGGTTCCGCCCAGCCTGCCCTACACGGTTTCAGGCAATGTCACCGTGGGCGGCAAAGTGCCGACTGTCCCGGTTACGGTGTCTATTACGCCGGTCGGCGGCATGACCCTGAGCGGCAATACCACGACCGATACGAGCGGCAACTACACCTTCTGGGTCGTGGCGGGCGCGTATACGGTCACGGCTTTGCAGGGGACGGACACGCGTACTGTGAACGTCACGCTCACCTCGCTGGACGCGCCCGTAGCCGCGCCGCAGATCGCCTTCTAAGGCGAGCAAACCCCTCCAAAATACCGACAGGCTTCTATCCCGAATGCACATCAGGCCGCGATCACTTGGATCGCGGCCTGTTTTACCCAGGCAGATGCGGCATATTGAGCGTTGATACTGCACGAATTGTTCGGGCGCAGGCGCGTTCGTTCCTGTTCCTACAGGGGCGTCCTGCCGATAATAGGAGAAACGAAGCCGACCGAAGCCGACCGAGGCCGACACAGCAAACGGCCGGCAGACGTTTTGCGCCGCGCGAAAGGCCGCAGCATCGCGTCGCAAAAAGCGCGCTGAAACACGCAGGAGATAAATCAATGCAGGAGGCAATAGTGGAGCTGAAGCTGACCACGCGACCGCGCGCCGCCATACTCGATGATGAGCCTTTGATACGCGAACTGCTTCAGGAGAAGATGCGCGATTTAGGATACGAGGCATTCAGCTTCGCGTGTCCTTTCGACGCGCTGGAGGCCACGCGCGCCGCGCCCTTCGATGTGGTTTTGTGCGACATCCGAATGCCCGCGATGACGGGCATAGATTTTCATGCCCGCGTTCAGGAGAAGGATAGCCGACAGGCGGCGCGTATCCTGTTTCTCAGCGGCGATATGATGGCCCCCGCTACGCAGGCTTTTCTTAATCGCAGCGGCAGCCTGTATTTGAGCAAGCCCTTCCGTCAGTCGGAACTAAGGGCCAAACTAGAGGAACTGTACACGCGCTGCGCGTCTTATGCAGGCGATAACCTCTTTACGCTGACAGACACCGCAGAGCCGCAGACAGAGCCGCGCGCGCTTCCTATCGCGCCTCGCGATCTGCCGAAAGCCGCGTGAAAACAGGTGCAAACGTTGTGTCTGCGGTTTCAACCGCCGACATTGTCGCGCAAATGAGCCAGCAGGGTCTGCATCGGGGCGGGCAGGGGAACCTCGAAATGCAGCCGCTCGCCGGTGCGGGGCTGATTGAAGCCGAGCGCATACGCGTGCAGGGCCTGACCGCGCAGGTTTTCGATGTCGCGTTCTAATTGGGCGCGCGCAGGGGCGGTGAAAGCCTCGCCCGCGATTTTGCGGACGCCGCCATACAGCGGATCGCCCACAATGGGATGGTGGATGTACGCGCCGTGGACGCGTATCTGGTGCGTTCGGCCTGTTTGCAGTTTGGCTTCCAGGAGCGCAAAGGTCGTGCCGAATGTTTCACGCCGGGTCAGTTCGGTCAGGGCGTGGCGGGCGGTGTGGCGGGCATCCACAACGACGGCCATTTTTTTGCGGTCGGAAGGATGGCGTCCGATGGGCGCGTCTACGCGCGACCGCTCCCACGCGGGTACGCCCCACACCAGCGCGAGATACCGCCGCGAGGCCGTGCGGGACTGTATCTGCGCCTGCAAAGCCCGGTGCGCTATGTCGTTCTTAGCAACCATGATCAGGCCGCCCGTGTCTTTGTCCAGGCGATGCACGATGCCGGGACGCTGCTCGCCGCCGATGCCCGACAGCCCGGACACGCAGCCAAGCACGGCATTGACGAGCGTGCCGCTGGACGCGCCGGGGGCCGGGTGGACGACCATGCCGCGCGGCTTGTCAATTACCAGCATGTCGTCGTCCTCGTACACGATGGTAAGCGGAATATCCTCGGCCTCGATAGTTGTCAGGGTAGGGGCTGGACGCTGCGCCGTAACGACATCCCCTGCCCGCAGGCGATAATTAGACTTCGCCTGCCGCCCATTGACCTGCACCCCGGTTCCATTCACGCCCGCCGCTTCAATCAAGCGCTGCGCTTCAGCCCGTGTCGCATCGGGAAGAGCTGCGGTGATATACACATCCAGCCGTTGCCCGACAAGTTCTCCGGCAGTAATGGCAGCAGTCAGGCTGCCCGCGCTTGGCGCATGTCCCGGCGCATCTGCCGACTGCTGGAACTCCGCCTCGTCAATGTCCCCCGCTTCCTCTTCGGTGTCCTCTTGTGTAGAAAATCTATAATCATCCACGCGTTTGATTCCCTGCCATATCTAACTTCTAGTAGGCACTGGAAGCGTTTCCGCCTCTTATATAATAAAGAACGCTTATAGCACATACATAAAGTGTGCAAACTAGCGATGCTCTTTAAGCTTAATATGTATTCAGTCTCCATTTATAATATCTGTGGCGTTTTTAGGCGGTACGTGCAACTTTTATGAGATTGGTTCGTCCTAATATGTAGGTGCGCTCAGAGATCAATGCGGATGTCGAGCATAAAGCAACGGCTTTGTGTTCTCGATGTCCGCATTTTGCGTTTTCGATCATTTCGTGTTACAGAAAGCCTATTCTGCTCGCCGGACGCATTACTTTGAGGAAGCTGATTACGCTGCTTCAAGTACGCGCTAAGTACCGTGATGTTTAAGTGAGCCGTGAAGTTTCAACGAGCATGGACTTTGCAGACCAATTCGCAGACCAAGATGCAGACGACAGGAGAGACCTTGTGGAAACCGTCCTATCCTCACACGTTCAGACCAGCCGCCGCTTGAAACGTATCAGTATGGGGCTGGCATGTCTGCTGGCCGCGATGCTGGTTTCGGTGCGCGGCTTGCGCTATGTGAACAATTCGTATCTTCCCGCAGGGGTGTATCATACGCGCGGCGAGATCAGCCAGAAGGCGCTGCGTATCGCCGCCACGCTGCAAGGGCCGGCGCAGTTGCTGATGCCGCCCATGCTGCATGTGCAGCGCGCACCGTGTCCGAAGAAACATCCCGGCCCGCACAGTCTCTGGATCGTGCTGTGTGAGTCGCGGCATCAGCAGATGAACATGCTGTTCGACGACCGGACGGGTCGGCTGATCTGCCTGATAATGGACAACCCGCAGACTCCGGCACATTCCGGCCCGCCCCGCCTGCGTACCCAGGTTGAGGCGATGCGGATGGGGGTGCAGCGCCTCGAATCCCTCGACGTGCTGCCACGCGGGGCCGAGATTGCGCTGGCTGAGGCGCCGCACAGGGTAAACCGCAACCAATCGTGGGGCATGACGTGGCGGGTACGCTCTCCAGCCTTTCGCCACCCCTACGAGATCAAGATGCGCCTGGACAGCGGCCAGGGCCTGCCCACCGACGTCTTCGACACGCGGCAGAGCGGCTAAGGCTGGCACGGGTGCAGCAGACACGTCCCGCATACCCGGCCCGACAAGCGCGGCAACTCCAGGAGGCCGCAGGATTACGTGTCTTTGCATCTGAATGCCGTGTCTGTTACAAATGGTGATGCTTGCAGCGCAGGGAGACTGAACGCGGGGTTTCCGAGCTAGTAGTCCGACACGATAGAATGTAGGTATAGATTTCAAGGTGTCTTATGCGATGGCAACCTTGAAAGCTATCCACGCGTTCTACCTTGATGGTGTACTAGGGCTTGGTTCGGACGGGCGACCGTGACGGATGGAGTCTGAGAGCAGGTTAGAACTGGAAGTAAAAGGGGAAACGGAGAGGGTGGGATTCGAACCCACGGAGACATTGCTGCCTCACGGCTTTTCGAGAACCGCACCATTGACCACTCGGACACCTCTCCGCAGAGGCACACACAGCACACACAACGCGAACCATCTACGACGCCGGAATAACATCTTTCAGATCAACCACACCGGCGTGTACTTCTCTATGACAGCGGCAACATAGCAGTACACACTTGTCAAGTTCGACCTTCAGATTTTCGAAGGCACGTCCGCGCATACGCGATATTTCGTTTTCCTTCAAGTCTGATTCGAGGTGATGAAACTCTAAGGCTTGTACGCAGCGGTTATAACCACAGACGGCGCAGCCTCCGCCTTTATGTTCAACACATAGCCGCCTGGTCTTCTTCTGACGCTCATGAGCGTTGTGGTTAAAGCAGTCCCGGCAGTAAGGAAGCAAATAGTTCTTACCAGATTTCTTGTAAGCGTTTGCTTCAGTGATTTCGATACGGCAACGCAGGCAGATTGAGGCGCGTACACTGATCGGACTTTTTTCTCGCAGTCCTTGTGCGGTTATATCCTTCGTGTTATGAGAACCGAAGGGCGAACAATCAAGGCAGAAGCGCCGACTGCTTAGATTACGATGCCTGCCCTCTATGATAAGCACATTGGGGAAGTATTGGGCGCACTTGTCGCAAGTTGGCATCAAATCCTCGCCAGAGCAGACTTGGAAAATAACGGCTTTATGATGCAGAAATGCGAATGCCCCCGGAGAGAATCGAACTCCCGACGCCTTCCTTAGGACGGAAGCGCTCATTGTCCACTGAGCTACGAGGGCTAGTAAATATCAACAACTGCGAATATTGAACAAACTTAGCAGAAACGCCCTGCTGCCGAAGCAGAAACAAGGGCGTTTTGCACACACACCGCACATTCGATTATGCGCCCGGAGGGAATCGGACCCCCGGCCTACAGGTCCGCAACCTGTCGCTCTATCCGCTGAGCTACGGGCGCAAAGCACACGCCGCATGACGCTTCAAACGCCTTTAGTATACGCTGACTTGCGGGGAAAAGTCAAGGGCAAGACTCAGGTTTTCCAATCGGGTATTTTCAACGACGGCGGCTCAGGCGTTGTTGGGCCTGTGGCTGGGGCGGCATCGGCTCGGCGGCGGAAGGATGGGGGGCCATGCCGAGGGCGGCGGGTCAGGGGTGGGGCTGGGAGTGTCTGAGCGGGACGCGGGGCAGCATGGAGGCATAGTAAGGGGAGGGAGCAGAGAAGGTGTTGAGGGAGGAAGAGGTCAGGGCGGATATGATGCGTGGGGCGGGATACGCAAACGAGGGCGCGGGAGCAATGCGCGGGGCGGGTGGCAGCAGGAAGGGCCGGGAGTATCCGACGTGGGCAGTCCTGTGGGAGGTTGACAAAGAGTGTGGAAGCTGCGAAGACAAAGACTGCGGCTGGCTGGAGGGTGCGGCATTGGAAACGCTGCTGCGCCCCCGCGTGTACCCTAACTGATAGCTCGTCCATAGCGAGACGGCCAAGACTATAACAGCGGCCATACCGGACGCGAAGCGTGTCCAGCGGGCGCGGGCATGGACGCGGCGCGGCGCGAACGTCGGGGTTTGAACCGGCGCAGCGGGCAGGGCGGCCATGACGCTGTTGACGGCCTGTTCATAGCGTAACGACGACGGGAGCGGCGCGGATTCGCGCCACTCCCGTTCTATCTCTGCATCGGTTTGCTGCAATGTCTCGAAAATCTCCGCGCATCGCGGGCATTTACCGACATGCGCGGCTACCAGGCGGGTCTCGTCGCTGTCGAGTTCGCCGTCCTGATAAGCGGACAGGTTCGCGGCCACCAGGCCGCAGGTATCGCCCGTACCTGAATTGTTAAAACTGCCCATGATGGTACTCCGGTCGTAATCTTCCTGTTCGGAATAGTCGTTGTATTTGTTGTCGCTAGGTGTATTGTCGGTATGGATGTTGTCGTTGGCGTTACTCGCCGCGCTTCCGGCGTACCTGCTGCCGAAACGCTTATCGCCGCCTGCGGTGTGGGCAGACGGCGACAGGGGAAAAAGAAGCACCGAAACGGCAGGCGCGAGGACAAAGTCCCCGGCCTGCGGCTTGGGCGCGACGCCCTGACGGCCTGCCAGATCGTTCGGGCAGGCGTCGGGGCGCGCGGCAAACAGAATAAGATCTCTCATATCGCTGTTCATTTCGTTGTCGTGCTGACGGTTGTGCTGACCGGCACATTGGCCGGTGTGTTGATCGTTGTGTTTGGTATCTAAGTTGATGTCGAACATGATTGTGTCGCCCTGGCGGTCGGTCAGCATTCCACGACCTCTTGCAGCGCCTCGCGCAGTCGCGCGCGGCCCCGGTGCAGCCACGACCGCACGCTGTTGACCGGCACGCCCATGATGTCGGCGATCTCCTCGTAGGACAGCCCATCGAGCAGGCGCATCCCCAGAGCGGCGCGCTGCTGCGGCGGCAGGTACTCCAGTTCGGCGCGGACGCGGGCGCGATCCTCGCCCCGGATGAAACTCTCTTCCGGGTCGTCCTCGCGGGATGCGGGCAGGGTCTCGGCCATGAGGTCAATCGAGTACGACGACTTGGCGGCGCGCGAATACGCTGTCTGAGTGCGGTTCAGGCAGTGGTTGACCGTCAATCGGCGCAGCCATGCCCCGAACGCGCCCCGGCCCGAAAACTGGCCCAGCGCCTCGTACACGCGCACGAACACTTCCTGCGTGGCGTCCTCAGCGTCGTCGGCGTGACGCAGAATGCTGCGGCACAGGCGAAACACACTGGTGTAGTGCCGTTCCACCAGCGCGCGGAAAGCGTTCCGGTCGCCCGCAAGCGTGCGCGCGACCAGCTTTTCGTCCGTTGGAGTGATGGGAATCATGGTGTGCCTGCCGTTTCAGGAGGCTTGCACGGAGGGGGGGAAATTGCCGGAAGATGGTTCCGGTCGGGTTTCGCCGCCCGGTTGTGGCGCGCGAACCCTGCCCTGCCGACCTGTGCAGCCGCTCTCGTCTATGCTGACAGACGCAGGCGCAGGAAAGTTGCAGGCCATACAAAAAGATTTTGCGTTTTTCGGCGTTGCTTCGCTCTGTGTGTATATAGGCAGTTTGTAATGTCTGCGTAAACTTGCTGTAATATATAACTAAAGACAGATAGACGCGGTTTCGCAAGCGTGTTATCATGGTCATGCAAGAAGATGCAAGCAAGATTGCGCTTCTATGCAATCATGTTGGCATCACCTTCTTTGTGGTGCGCTGTGCGGGGATGAGCGGAGGGCGATTTGCCGGAAGCATCTGCGACAACATGTGTGCGTGATAGGGGCTGTGCTGCTATTCGGCACACTTGCGTCAATGCGCCTGTCAATACCCCCTCCCATTTCATCATAGTAACAACCGCGTTCGTTCCGCCTCCCGTTCCCGCGCCCCTCCCGTTTGTCCGCCGACACTCGCGGTCTGTTTCAGCATTTCGCTGATCCGCCGCCGTTTTCATGCACCTTTTCATCGCTTCTATCTCCACCAAAAGGACAACGCATTGAAACATCTGTCGTTCGCGTTTCTGACCGCGCTCACGCTCGGCGTCGCGCTTCTGCCCTCCCTTGCCCACGCCGATGGCTGGGTTGATAAAGGCTATGTCGAGTCCCCTGGGTCGCATGAAGTCTACACAAGTTTCCCTGATCCGCAGCAGCAATCTGCCTGGTGTTCGACAACGTCCGCATTCGCGAAGACACAAAACTTCGGTGACGAAGCGCATGCCACTATTGCCTGTACTAAGACATTTGAGTTAGTCGGGGAGCTTAATACCGTCTACAAGTCCATTCGCGAATGGGCGGCGGTTCGTGGTTCAGCGACTATCTTCCTCAGCCCGTACATGCCCCCAACCAATCCGACCTCCGATGCTGAAGTTTACCTGATGAGCTTTTCGCTGATTCGCACCCAGAGCTACAGTGCCACGGACGGCAGGGATGTGGGCATACCTTTGCGAGATCAATACAAGATTGTCAGAAGCCTGTCATTCTATGTGCAGGCCAAAGACAGGAGCGCGGAAGCCGGCGCGAACGGAGCCATTGAGCAGTTCTGAGCAGTCACGCGGAATAACATTGCAGTCTTCATCTGTCTAAACCTGCAATACGATACCGTATCAATGTTTGGCAGCCATGTTCTGAAAGCGGGCAGGCGCAAACGAAACGGCACGGCCTGCTCGCTCTACTGTACTTATAGAAAGGTGAGAAGCTCAGTGAAACGTGGATCCAAAATCCTGTGTGTTCTGCTGTCGGCGTATTGCAGTTTGCTGCACTCAGAGGCGCGAGCATTCCAGACGACCGTAAAACCTTCTGTGGAAGCTGCCACGGAACTTCCTAAACTGCTCACGGCGCGGCAGCAGCGTTTGACGGAGGCGCTCGATGCAGTACACATCAAGCTCGACATCAAGGAGCGGTCGCTTGCCGATGTCGTGAACGTTTTGGCCGAGCGTCTGCATTGCGGTATTATGGTGGACGACGAACCGCTGCTGACGAAAGCGGATCTGAAGTTTGACGGCACGGGCAAAGACGCGCTGGATAAGGTGATGGACGCTTTCGATTACACCTGGGAGGTTTCCAAAAGTGGCGGCGTGCTAATGCGAAAGCGTTTCCGCAATCCTGTGGAACATCCACAGATGAACTATGCGGAGCTAAGGCAGATGGCGCGCGACGCCGTTACAATCCTCGACACCCTGCACTTCAACCCGCAAACCTATCAGGAAACCTGGCCTTACATTCTCCGCGAACTGTACGAGTCGTTCACGCTGGAGCAACGCGTGATTATGACCGACGAGACAAAAAGCCTGACCATGCCGCAGCTTGCTCCCGAACAGCGCGCCCTGGTGGAGAAAGCTATCTACTGTTCCATGTTTCAGGAGCAGATACGCGCCTGGAACGCATTCGCTGCTCAACTCGACGCTCTGCCGCAAAGCTGGATGCAGCGTGAGACGGCGCTGGCTGCCATCAAAATCGGTGACACCGCCTCAGGGCAGCCGGTTCTCTCCACGGGCGCGCTGCTGAATTTGCATCTGCCGTTGCGCGGTGGACGCTCCAGAACGGTGAACTTGGCCGCCGCTGCCGTTGGATCAGCTGGCAGGTCGGCAGAGGGGAGAAGGCCATGAAAATCAAACATGCCATAAAACGTTTATCACAGGTCGCCTTCTTCGCGCTTTGCGGCTTGCTTTGCTCCAGGGCGGGGCGGGCGCAAACGATATACACCCTGGCGATGACTGCGGCCCTGCATACGCCCGTACATTTGCGCGTGGGCAGGACGACGATGGGCGAGACCATGACCGCGCTTTCGCAGCAGACCGGACAGACCATCGAATGCGCCGACTATCTGCGCGAACACCGGCTCACGCTGCAAATCGAAGACGCGTCCGCGCTGGACGTCCTCAATCAGCTTGCGGACCTGACACACTGCAAGTGGACGGAGGCAGGCGCGAAACACGTCCTGCTTTCGCGCGCCCGCCCCGTTCTGCCGGAGCATCCGTTGCAAATATCTACGGCACTACGGGAGATCATGCCGGCTGACCTGCTGCGCTACATCGGCGTGGCAATGCCCGACGACCTGTGGCTGACGCGCGAACAACTGGCGGCGAACAAAACGAACAACCGCTGGCGGGTCAGTGCGCAGATACACAAACATGCCGCAGCGGCGCGCGACAACATGGAAACCACGACTTGGGCAGCTACCCTGAACACCCTAAAGATGGGCGCGAAGTATGCGTATGCGGCCTGGACACCTCTGGAACGTCAGGCCGCTGTGCTGACGCTGTTTTCGGACTCCATCGAAACTCTCAACGCCCCCGGCATGGTCGGCGCGATGAACGATCAGTACGATGCCTATGTCCGCGACCCCATGCTGACGGTGATACAGTTCAAGCGCGACCGCAACAACCACGATACGGTGAACCGCTACCTGGGGGCGGACATGCTGGAACTTGGCGCACATACGGTGACAAAAGACGGCTACCGCTATCAGGCGTTTGGCGTCAACTTGAAGCTGTTGACAGATCCGCCATTCAAGAAACCGATCCCTCTGGACAACGGAGGATGAAGTGTCCAGAAGTCATGCCGCCTCTGCACAGCAAGCCTTGCCGGATCGGGATGTTCCGCGCCGGGACGCCATGCGCAAATCAATCCTTTGTAGGAATACGAAGCCAGCCTTATTGCAGAGGCTGTCTTCGTGTTGTTTGTCGTCTGCCGTTTCAGGAGGCTTGCACGGAATGGGGGAAGTGCCGAAAGATGGTTCCAGTCGGGCTACGCCGCCCGGTTGTGGCGCGCGAACCCTGCCCTGCCGACCTGTGCAGCCGCTCCCGTCTATGCTGACTGGAGCCGCGAAACAAAAGCTGCACAGGCGAAAGAAAATGTCTCACAAAACCCAACGGTTTGCGTGATTGAAGCAGAGTCGGCGCGTAACTTCGCGCATAGAACGGCGTCAGGGTATAGGAATGCAGCGTTTCACCTGTCACTCGATACGCCCAACCACATAACATAAAGTATGAACGCGCCACAAAGTCAGGCTGATGCTATGAGACTAGTTTTCCTCCCGTTACCTGCTATTTTAATGTCAATGGTTTGCGCTGTGTTTTCTACAAAAGCGGCAGTAGCGCAGGCAGCGCCGACCGTTTCGCCGAAGCCTGCCGCGCCGCCGGACAGAGCGGCCCTGTTACGCAGCGCGCTTGGCAAGCTGCCTGTGAAACTTGACCTCAAACAGCAGTCGCTGCCCGACATGATAGATGCCCTGTGCCAGCAGGCGCACTGCAATGTGCTGATAGACGACGAGCCGCTGCTGGCGAAAGCGGATTTGAAGTTCGACGGCACGGCGTCCGCCGCGCTGGATCAGATCGCCGACACCTTCGACTACACCTGGGTCGCCTCACGGCATGGCGGCATCCTGATGCAAAAAGCGTTTCGCAATCCGCTGGAACATCCGCAAATCAACCTGCCGGAACTGCGCCGTGCGGCCCATGACGCATTGACCACGATGAGCGCGGTCGCTTACGATACCTTCGATCATAAGCAGGACTGGCCGCTTATCATCCATGACATGGCCGCTTCGTTCACGCCGGAGCAATGGCACATCCTCAACGACGATACTGTGCCGGAGGAAAAGCGCAGAATGACTATGCAGCAGATGACCCCAACGCAGCGCGGCCTGTTGGCGCAGGCATTGTACCGCAGCAGTTTCCACAATCTTTTGCAGGGCTGGCAGGAGATGGCGGCGGGATTGGATAATCTGCCTCGCGTGACGCTGACAATGGATGCGTCTGACACAGTCTATGACCTGCACATGAAGGAACCGCCCTTTCGTATCGTCACTATGGGATTGACATACCCGCGTACAGGAGGCACAAGTGGCTTCCAAGTCCATGCTGTACATGTCCCGGCAACGCCTGCTTCAAGCAAGTCTTCAAAGACATCTGGAAGCAAAGAGGTGCGGCCATGACAAACAACGGAGTTATCAGAAGTTTGCGCCAGGCAAACAAACTTATCGCGCTTGTACGTGTTGCTGGCTGCCTGCTGTGTGCATCAGCCCTCCTACCCAACGCGGCGCACACTCAGACGGTATTCACGCCGCAAATGACGCAGGCCCTGAATGCAGATGTTCACTTACAGGCGGGGCGCACGACGCTGGGCGCGGCGGTGGGCGAACTGGCGCGGCAGACGGGACTAAATATCGAGTGCGCTGACTACCTGCAGGCGCATCGCCTGACGCTCAACATCGAACACGCCTCAGCTATGGACGTGCTGAACCAGATCGCAGAATTGACGAATGTGCGCTGGACGGAGGCAGGAGCTAAGCGCATTACTATGGCGCGCGCTCGTGCCGGTTCGCCCGACAATCCGCTGCAAATCTCTGCTGCCTTGAAAGCTGTACTGCCCGCCGACATCCTGCGCTATCTGGGCTTCAACGTTCCCGAAGGATTATGGCTCACGCCGGAGCAAAAGAAACGCCGCGAGGAATGGCAAACGACCTCGTCCGCTATAACTGCGTTCCTGACGAAAGATAGTCCTCTCGGACTGGGAATCAGTATCCAAAACAGAGTTGAGGTACTGATGAACGACACGGGCAAAAATATGTGGGAAGGCGTCATGTCCGATCTACGTCCCAATCAAAAGATTGTTTATACACAGTGTGTGCCATTTGTCCAAAAAGACATCGTACTGGAAATAGTCGATCACGCACTATCCAGCATGGGAGCCGCTAGCACGGTCGCTATGTTGCGCGAGAATTTTGACGCGATGTATCGCGATCCGATGCTGACGGTGATAGAGATCAAGCATCCGTCTTCCGCGCTAGGTCAGGACATGTTTATGATGGGGTACTACGAGCCGTTCGGCAATGGCGGCGACCGCTACACAGGATTCGGCACTGATATGCGACGTTTCAAAGACGTGCTTCCTAATTCCGGCCATCCGCAGTGACATGCTTTGGTGTTACACGCCGTTCGGCGTGGATGAACTCACTTGATTAGGTACATAAAGACAGCCCTGTTGCAGCGGCTGTCTTTGTGTTGTTTGTCGCTGCGGTTGTGCGCTGGTGCAGGCAACTCCGATACAGCAGACAACAACGAAAAGCAAACCGCATCCCTTGATACTCCTGCTCGTAGGGTATACTAAAACCGATCCATGCTATTTACATCAGTGGACACTATTTTCAACGCGCAAGTTCTGCAATCCTCTTTTGATATGTGCGGGAACTATGTGCCGGAGGAGTTTTGCGGATGGCAGCAACGGTTTTAGAAGCGCGTACCGGGGTCGAGGGCAGTGTACAGCCCGCATCGCCTGTGGTTTACATCAACGGGGAAATGGTCGCCAAAACGGACGCCCGCGTTTCCATTTACGATCACGGGTTTTTGTATGGAGACGGCGCGTTCGAGGGTATACGGGTTTATGAGGGCAACATCTTCCGCCTTGTGCCGCATCTGGAGCGTCTGTTTCGCTCGTGCCGCGCCATGCACATTGATCTTGGCGTCACCCTCGAATCGCTGCAGTCCGCGATTGTCAATCTGGTGCGGCATAACGGGGTAAAAGCCGGATACATTCGCCTGAGCGTGTCGCGGGGCGTGGGCCTGGGCCTGGATCCGCGCGCCATAACCGGCGAGGCGACCATCATTATCTCGACCGAGCAGCTGCGGCTGTACCCGCAGGAAGCGTATGAGCGCGGCCTGGACGTGATTACGGCCAGTACGCGCGTTCCTCCGTCCGTGTGCATTGACCCGCAGATCAAATCGCTGGGCCGCTACATCAACAACATCAATGCCAAGATGGAAGCCAACAGGGTGGGCGCGGGCGAGGCGTTGATGCTGAACATGCAGGGCAACGTGGCCGAGGCGACCGGCGACAACATCTTTCTGCTTAAAGATGGCGAGCTGACGACGCCCCCCACAAGCGAGGGCGCGCTGGCCGGCATCACGCGGCAGGCCGTGATGGACCTGGCAAAAGATTCAGGTCTGGTCTGCCGACAATCCGTGACAACGCTGTACGATGTGTATAACGCCGACGAAGCCTTTTTGACCGGCACGGCAGCCGAGGTGATCCCGATGATCAGCTGCGACAGCCGCCTGATCGGGGACGGCAGGCCGGGAGCCACAACCGCGCGCATCATCGCGGCCTTCCGCAAGCTGGTTTTAACCGACGGTGTACGGGCGATCTAAGCACAAACAAAGCGGCGCTTCGTGATGAGCGCCGCTTCGTTTGTGATTTGTTTGTGAATGGATGGCGGGGCAGGGCGTTCAGGCGAGGCACTCAATGGCAGACGCTATTTGAAGCCTGCTCAAAAGAACGGGACGCAAACCGAAGCCGAGGCGATACAAGAGGAACTTTTCGGCCTGCGAAACGACTAATAAACACTAACTATCTGATGTTGACCCGCTTCGCTCCTCCGCCGCATTTCGCTTCCGTTTCGATCCGGCGCGGGCAAGCGTATCCTACAAAAATTTAGCAGCAAGCGGCGCGGTCTGTGACCGTGACGATTAACGGGTGAACCCTGCTTCCTCACGACAATTTCAGGGCCGGCGTTGTATACTATATTATCAGTATATTTGAGAGCGCCTGGATAAACCTGAGTTGACTATGAAGGCGGCAGCAAGGAAGGACGAAGAACCATGTGGCAGCGATTTACAGAGCGAGCAAGGCGCGTCGTGTTCTTCGCCCAGGAAGAAGCGGGCAGGCTGGGCGAGAACTATGTCTCGACCGAGCATCTGCTATTGGGCCTGGTGCGCGAGAATGACAGCGTGGCAGCCCGTATCCTCGACCGTATGGGCGTTTCGCTCGGACGTATCCGCAGCGAGATCGAGCGGCAGGTGACACGCGGTGACGGGCGGCTGGGGCAGGATATGCAGCTTACCCCCCGCGCCAAGCGCGTGATTGATCTTGCCTATGACGAGGCCCGACAGTTAAGCAACAATTACATCGGCACGGAGCATCTGTTGCTCGGTCTCATCCGCGAGGGCGAAGGTCTGGCAGGGCGTGTCCTGGCGAAGTTGGGCGTCGAACTGGAGCGCACACGCCGCGAAGTGATGGCGCTGCAGGACAACGACAGCGGTATGCAGCCCGCAAACGCGGGACGGCAGAAATCTCGCACCCCTACCCTGGACGAGTTTGGGCGCGACTATACGGAACTGGCCCGCAACGAGAAACTGGACCCGGTCGTGGGACGCCATACCGAAATCGAGCGCGTGATACAGATTCTCAGCCGCCGTACCAAGAACAACCCGGTATTGTTGGGCGAACCCGGCGTCGGCAAAACGGCCATCGCCGAAGGTCTGGCGCAGCGGCTTGTGGCGGGCGACATCCCCGACACCCTGAAGGACAAGCGCATCGTGAGCCTGGACCTGGCGAGCCTTGTGGCGGGAACCAAGTACCGGGGCGAGTTCGAGGAGCGCATGAAGCGCGTGATGGACGAGGTTCGCAAGGCGAACGGCGAGATCATCCTCTTCATTGACGAACTGCATACGCTTGTCGGGGCCGGAGCCGCCGAGGGCGCGATTGACGCCAGCAACATCATGAAGCCCGCCCTTGCGCGCGGCGAACTGCAGTGCATCGGCGCTACGACCTTGGACGAATTCCGCAAGTACATCGAGCGCGATGCCGCCCTGCAGCGCCGGTTTCAGCCGGTCAAGGTCAGCGAGCCGTCGCCGGAAGAGGCCGTCGAAATTCTCAAAGGACTGCGCGAGCGCTACGAGCAGCATCATCGCGTGAAGATCACGGACGACGCTCTTGTCGCCGCGGCCAACCTGGGCGACCGCTACATCACGGATCGGTTCCTGCCGGACAAGGCCATTGACCTGATTGACGAGGCCGCGAGCCGCGTCCGCCTACAGTATGCCCTGCCGCCCGCCGAACTGCGTCAGGCCAAGCAGAAAATGGTGGAACTCAAAAAAGAGATCAATGCGGTCGCGGATAAAAACTTGTATTCCAGCGATACCAATCTCCAGGAAGCCGAAGAGACGCTGCAAAAGCAGATCGAAGACCTGGAACTTGAATGGAACAGCAAGCGCGAGAGCATGGCGCGCGTTGTGACCGAAGACGAAGTGGCGCAGATCGTGCAGTCGTGGACGGGCATTCCGGTCAGCCGACTGGTGGAAGCCGAGACGCAGAAACTATTGCGTATGGAAGACGAACTGCACAAGCGCTACATCGGCCAGAATACGGCTGTAGTCGCGGTCAGCAAGGCCGTGCGCCGCGCCCGGAGCGGCATGAAGGACCCGAAGCGTCCGATGGGCGTGTTCATGTTCCTAGGCCCGACCGGAACCGGTAAAACGGAACTGGCCCGCGCGCTGTCACACTTCCTGTTCGACAACGAGAACAGCCTGATCCGCATTGACATGAGCGAGTATTCGGAGCGGTTCAATGTCAGCCGGCTGGTTGGCGCGCCTCCCGGCTATGTGGGCTACGAGGAGGGCGGGCAGCTCACGGAAGCCGTGCGCCGCAACCCGTACTCGGTCGTTCTGCTCGATGAGATCGAAAAGGCGCACCCGGAAGTGTTCAACATTCTGCTGCAAGTGGCGGAAGACGGACGCCTGACGGACAGCCAGGGCCGCATTGTGGACTTTAAGAACACGGTCATTATCATGACCAGCAACCTGGGCGCGCAGCACATCAGCCGCGTGGACAGAACGCTGGGCATCCGGGGCGAGATCGAGCGGCGGGGCGCGGACGAGGATCGCGCCAATGAAGCCACGCGCAACCGGGTTATGGACGAGGTTAAGAAGGCGTTCCGACCGGAGTTCCTGAACCGTATTGATGAGGTTGTCGTGTTCGATCCGCTAAGCGCCGATCAGATCTTCCAGATCGTGGACCTGATGCTGATGCGCGTCAACAAGCAGATCAAAACGCAGGAATTGGAACTGGAAGTATCGCCGGAAGCCAAAGAGTTCCTTGCCAACGAAGGCTTCGATAAGACGATGGGCGCGCGGCCCCTGCGCCGTGCCGTACAGCGATTGATCGAAGACCCGCTGGCCGAGGAGGTTCTGCGCGGCACGTTCCGGCCCGGAGACACCATTCAGGCTTATATGGACGACGACAAAAAAATCGCGTTCCGGCACAAGCCGATTGAGGACAGCCAATTACCAGCCATTGCCGGGGACGACGGTGAACCGGGCAGCGGCGAAGGACTGCCGCCGTTCGAGGAACCCGCCGCCATCGGTTAGGTTGGTACCACAAAAACAGCCTCCATGTCATTTAGCTGACATGGAGGCTGTTTGCATTTTACTAAAGATGTAAACTGCCACGGGTTGAAAACCCATGTCTAGGTGGCGTTCCGCCGAGCGTCCTATGGACGCAGATACTGCTGCATAGATACATTCACTGGTAAACAGGCGCATCGCGTCCGTAGGACGCTCGGCGGAACGCCACCTAGACGGGTACTTTCAGTACCCGGAACAAAGGAAAGGACCGTATGGAACTTGGCATAGACAGTTTCGCGGCGGCGGCAAGAGACACCGACACCGGCGAATATGGCAGCGCGTCCGAAGCGATACGTAATCTTATCGAGCGCATCGAACACGCGGACAAAGCGGGCCTGGACGTATTCGGGATCGGGGAACATCACCGGCGGGAGTTTCTGGACAGTGCGCCGCCCGTGATCCTCGCCGCCGCCGCGTCGCGAACAGAGCGTATACGCCTGACAAGCGCCGTGACCGTACTGAGCGCCGCCGACCCGGTGCGCGTATTCCAGAACTTCGCCACGTTAGATTTAATTTCGCAGGGACGGGCCGAGATGGTGGTCGGGCGCGGGTCGTTTACCGAGTCGTTTCCCCTGTTTGGTTTGCAGCTTAAAGACTACGATTCGCTGTTCAAGGAGAAACTCGACCTGCTGCTGAAAATCCGTGACAATGAGTTTGTCATCTGGTCGGGCAGGCATCGCGCATCCCTGACGGGGCAGGGCATATACCCGCGTCCTGTGCAGGAAACTCTTCCTATCTGGCTGGGCGTGGGCGGGACGCCGGAGTCGTTTGCGCGGGCGGGGACGCTCGGCCTGCCGCTGATGGTGGCGATCATCGGCGGCGAAACGCACCGCTTCCGTCCGCTCGTGGATCTGTATTGGGAAGCGGGACGTGAGGCGGGACATGATGCAAGTCGGCTGAAGGTGGGCCTGCACAGCCTGGGCTACGTGGCTCCCACTTCACAGGAGGCTGCGAACGACTTCTTTCCCGGCTATGCCCGCGCTTTCACGGACATCGGCAAGGAGCGGGGCTGGCCTCCGGTCACGCGCGCCCACTTCGACGCGCAGCTAGGGCCAAAGGGAGCCTTGCTTGTCGGCAGTCCCGACGAGGTCGCGGCAAAAATCCTGCGGCATAGTGAAGCATTGGGCGGCGTTTCCCGCGTCACCTTCCAGATGGACACGGCCTTTCTGCCTCACGCGAAGCAGATGCGGGCTATTGAACTGCTCGGCGCACAGGTCAAGCCTCTGCTTTCATAGGGATGAATTTGCGCCTGCCACTAGCGAGCAGCCTTACATAACAAGGAGAACAAAACCATGACGGACACAACACAGAACGGCAAGAAAATCGCGCTGATTACCGGCGCGAACAAGGGCATCGGCAAGGAGATCGCGCGGCAGTTGGGCGCGCGGGGCATGACAGTCCTCATCGGGGCGCGTGACACGGCGCGGGGCGAGGAGGCGGCAGCCGAACTCAAAGCGAGCGGCGCGGACGCTCGCGCCATTTCTCTTGATGTTACCGATAAGGCCAGCATAGCCGAGGCCGCGCGCCATATCGAGGCCGAGTTCGGCAGGCTGGATGTGCTGGTGAATAACGCGGGCATCGCCCTGGAGACCGGCGCGCCGGGCGAGTTTGACATAGATGTTCTGCGGCGAACCTATGAGACTAATTTCTTTGGCGTGGCTGCCGTAACGAATGCCCTGCTGCCGCTGCTGAAAAAAGCGCAGGCGGGCCGTATCGTCAACATGTCGAGCGGGCTGGGATCACTGACGCAGAATAGCGACCCGAACTGGCCGTATGGGGCCGTCAAGCCTCTGGCCTACAACTCGTCCAAAGCCGCGCTGAACATGTTTACCATCATCCTTGCCGCCCAATTAAAGGACACGCCCATCAAAGTAAACGCCGCCGACCCCGGCTACACCGCCACCGACCTCAACCACAACACGGGAACTCGCACCGTGGAGCAGGGCGCGACGGAGGCCGTGCGTCTGTCAACCCTGCCTTCCGACGGGCCTTCGGGCGGCTACTTCGACGAGGACGGCGTAGTTCCGTGGTAACGCGGGGCCAAAGTCCGGTATTCGCGGCGCGGACACGCGCCGCCTGCGGCTTTCCCTGCCGTTCAGCGCCTGTCGGAAGTTATTTTGGCGCGCGCCGCGTCCGGGTTTCGTTCATGCCTCCGTGTGGTCGCTGTCTGCGGCCGCGCCGCGAAGTCGCGGCCCCGATCAAAGTTCGCCCCGAAACGCCCGGTCGAGCAGGGACGGCAGCAGCGCGTCGAGTTCCGCCTGCGTCTGTGCCTGTAACCCCTTCACCGCGTCCACCTTCGCCTGCAACCCGTCTAGTTCCGCCACAATGCGTTTTTGTTCCACAAGTGAAGTGCTGGCAGGAAACGGTACTCGCATGACGATTTGCTGAGAAATCTTCTTCATTGTTGGGCTTGTACCCTTTGCGTTTTTGTGAATGAAATCGCGGGCTGGCGCACCTTGCAGACAATAATGCACGAAACGAACATCAGCCTTTTGAGTATCCACATTCAATCGCATCATCAAATCCGGGTAGATACATGGAAACGGAGTGCCATTGTAAATTGCGGCATGTCCAACAAGTTCGGGGGTGTTACTTCTTGAAATCAGCAAATCGCCAGGTGATAACCAGTAATGCGCTTGGTGAAGTATCGGCTCAGAAGTGCGCTTAGACTCAGTCGGACGATAGCGAAAGCCGGTTATAGCCCCAAGAGACAGTATTGGTGTGCCACCCTCAGAGTTATCACATCTCGCAGACCATCCATTGCGGGGCGCATTCAACAGTGCTTCGCCCAAAACTCCACACTGAGTAGCGTTTCCGGTGAAGCGAGTTATAGTATTCTTAATCACGAGTGCCAACTCTGCAACCGACTGCCGCCGCAACTCCCGCGCCCGCTCGATTTTGCCCGCCAGTTCTTCGATGCGCCCGACGATGCGCTGCTGTTCTGGTATGGGTGGTATTGGAACACGAACAGGCAAAAGGCGCTTGGCCTTCAACTCGGTTTTGATTCCTCCCGGCACGTACTCTTGCAAAGCCTCCCGAAACGTATTGCTTCGCAGCAGCCACCACAAAAACGATATGTTCACCTGTTCCGGGTCGGGAATGTACGCGCCATAGTGGATTGTGGCGGCAATCGGCGCGGCGTTCTCCGCGCCGTAAACGGCAATCGCGCCCTTTGCCGCGTTGATTCCGGAAACCACCAGATCGCCGGGGTGGGCCAAAATCATGCCGGTCTTTGTGTCCGTGCCGGAGCGCAGTTGTATTTTGCCGTCGTTGAAACCGATTTTGGAAACTATCGGTATTTCCCCGCTTGCCAGCGCAGCAGGTGAGGGCGTTTCGCAGCGCTCGGTCAAAACGCTGCCGAGTGGAACCAGAGGCCAACTGTTGCTCATACTCCTGCCCCCGCCGCCAATGCCGCCTTGATTTCAGCCATCAGCGCCATGATCTGCCCTTCTTTGTCCACGATGTCGGCGATGAGTTGTTCCGGCGGCAGGTGCGCGATGTCGTCGGGGCGGTTGGGGTTCTTGCGATCCAGGTTGTAGATGGGCCAGTACAAAGCGTCGCCCCGCGCCTGTTCGTCGCGGGCGCGGTCACGCTGCGTTCGCTCCCGCTCCTGCGCCGTGTCGCGGCGGTCGCGCATGGTCTCGATTTCGGCCTGCGCCCGGTCGCGCTCTGCCTTCGACAGCGGCGCGGATTGCATCTGCCGCTGCGCCGATTGCAGCCGCTCGCCCGCGTCCTTCGCCGTGACTGCGAACTCGCGGGCCTGGGCGTCGGCTTCCTCTACGGCGTCCCAATGCGGGCGGGCCAGGCTCTGCGCGGCTGCGAACGTGTGTGTCCAATCTATGCGCCACGCCTGTTCGTTTTCCTGCCGATTGTTCCACCACGCCAGCAGGGGAGCGAACTCCTCGTGCTGCACGGGCTGCGTTTTCGAGTACGATTTGCGTCCGGGCGGCAGCGGCTGCTCATAGTACCAGATGTCGCGGGTCGGGCCATCGGCATCGAAGAAGAGGATGTTGGTTGGAATGGACGTATACGGCGCGAAGATGCCCACGGGCAGGCGCACAATCGTGTGCAGGTTGAAGTCGCGCAGCAGGTCTTCCTTGATGCGCGCCGCCACGCCCTCGGCAAACAGGGTTCCGTTCGGCACGACCACGGCAGCACGGCCTATCGGGTCGCGGTGCAGTTTCCGCATGATGAGCTGCAGAAACAGCAGGGCCGTTTCCGCCGTGCGCCGGTCGTTGGGAAAGCCGTCCGCGATGCTCTTTTCTTCCTCGCCGCCGAACGGGGGATTGGTCAGGATGACGTGGACGCGCTCGCGCTCGCCGATGTCGCCCAGCCGTACTTTGAGGCTGTTATCGAAGCGCACGTCGGGCGCATCCACGCCATGCAGGAGCAAGTTCATTTCGCACAGCAGGTAGGGCAGGGGCTTGGCCTCGCCGCCCGCGATGCTGCGCGTTTGCAAGGTACGGTTGTCCTCGACGGTGCGGCACTGCGCCTGCAAGTGCAGAAACGCCTCGCTCAGAAAGCCGCCCGTGCCGCAGGCCGGATCGTACACCGTTTCGCCCAGCCGGGGGTTCAGGGCCTCGACCATGAAGCGCACGACGGGGCGCGGCGTGTAGAACTCGCCTGCGTCGCCGCTCGCGTCGCGCATCTCCTTGAGCATACTTTCGTACAAACGTCCCAGCGTGTGGATTTCCTCGCTGCTGCCGAAGTGGATGCCGTGTACCAGGTCAATCACGTTCCGCAGAAGGTAGCCGTCCATCATGCGGTTCTGCGTACTGCGGAAGATGTTGCCCACAACGGCCTGCTGCGGGTTGTCGCTGCCCTGGAAGCCGCGCAGATAGCGGAACAGGCCCGGCTTTTTGATCTCGGCCCCGTTCGCGCCCTGGCCGACAACGGCCTCCTGCGCGCCCAGAAAGTCCAGCAGGTCTTCGCCGCGCGGCCCGCTTGCAGGATCGGCCCAATCGCGCCAGCGGTACGGGGAGGTGAGAATCGGGCGAAACGGCTTGCCGGACAGCACAGCCTCGTCTTCGCGGCTGCGTTCCAGGTCGTCGAGGAACTTGAGGAACATGATCCAGGTAAGCTGCGGCAGGCGGTCGGCGTCGCCGCTCAGTCCCCGGTCTTTTCGCATGATGTCGCGCGCGGATTTGACCAGGCTGCCCAGCCGCTGCGCCGTGGTCAGCGGGGTTTCGGCGCGTTTTGCGCGGGCGGGTTTTGCGGGCGCGGCAGGCATTCCCTCTATGGCGATCTGTCCGTTGCTTCTACGAGCCATAATGTTGTTATTCGCCCGCCTGTGCCATCAGCGACTCGATAAGCTGAGCCGTAGCAGGAGCCTTGAAAATCTCTATTAGCTTGTCTCGCAAATCTTCGGGACTTGTACATCGCTGCTGGGCGGTTTGCGGCTGCCCTGCCTCAAGCAAATAGGTCTCGTTGTAGGGGTCGGCATTGTGCCAAACGTAGAACAAGGGGTACGTATAATCGTTGAGTGAACGGGCGCGCAGGTAAAAAGTGTGCCGAAACAGATTTGAACTGCCGGGGTTGCTTGTAAACACGGTTCCCTCTACTACCTCGCCTGTCTGCTGTGTCAGTGTCTGCGCGGCCTCGCGCAGCATTTCGACAGGCATCTTCTGCGTGGGCGCTTGATGCTGAAAGTTTGGAATCGGTATGGTTAGATCACTCATAGTATTCTCCTATTAAGATAACAGCTATACCTCTGTCTGCGCGGGCAAGCTGAACCGAAAATACAAAGGCAGATGGTCAGAAAACGCCTCGCTTTCGCGCTTTGTACGCTTTGCCGCAAGATTGAAATCAACAATGCCATCGGATGTTAAAATTTGCAGGTCGGGTTTGCCTGGCGCGTCTTTCCCATTCAGATGGAAGAAGGGAATGACATTAGGCCGAACCAAAACCTGATCGAACACAAACCAATCGAACCGCACAGGGTTCGTTAATTTGTCGTTGAAGTAGGTTCCCCAGGGTTCGACGCCAAGAAATCGCCACATAGGATTATAAAAGCAGGGGTGTGGGCGACCGTTGCCGGTGCGGAAGCCAATAGCCGCAATGTCTTCCAGATGTGTGGCATTCAGGCCGTAAACGGCGGCAATGCCAGCATCAAAAGGGTTGGCGTTGAAGTCGCCGATTACAACAACCAGCGGCTCCTTGTCACTTGCCTCCAACTCAGCTTCTTCAATGTCACGGCGCAGCGCAACAGCTATTTCCCGCTGCTTATCGCCCTGCTCCTGCTGAATTGCCGGAAAATGTACGGTTGCTAGAATGAACTGGCGTCTGCCGGGAACAGAGACAGTCCACACCGCGTACCGATTGTGTATTACATGAAGCGCCCACACATCGAGCGGAAACCGGGTAAATACACGCATATCAGACATTGCTGATTGAGGATGGGCCTTCTTTTCAGGAACCAGCAGGCGAAACACGCTCTCGCCTGGCAGACCTGGCTGCTCATTTATCGCCGTGAGCAGCGCGTCAGAGTCTTGTTTCTCAGCCTCCGCCATAACCAAAACATTAACCCCATGTCCCTGCACCATTCGTACAATGCTATGCTTGACGTCTTTCCCCTGAACATTCCAAAACAGCAAAGCGACATTGGGTGAGGTTAGTTCAGGACGTGTCATTTTCCTTCCTTTTGGTAGAGCGACTGCTGTAAAGATCGTACAGCCTGCCGCAGATTTTCCGCGCCGCCGAAAATCTGGATGATCTCGGAAATGTTGCCGTGGTTGGAAATCGGCGGCACTTTCAAGGCGTCGGGTATCTGGAACTCCTCGACGCCATGCTCGGCGTACTTGTCCAAGAGTTCTTCCAGGATGGCGCGGGCCGTGGGGCCATACGCGTCGAAAAAGTCGGGCTTGCTGCGCTTCAAACGGTCGGCGCGTTCGCGGCGCGTGAGCAGGGGCGCGTTGTAGGCCAGGTGGCACAGCAGGTCGAAGGGGTCGGCGTCGGGCTGGCCCAGAACGCGCGCCAGTTCCGCAAAGTCAATGCCGCGCTCTTCCAGCGCGAATGCGATCTCGCTGCGCCGGGCGGGGTCGCTCCACGACTGCTGCATCTGTTCGGGCGTGGCGCACAGCGTCCGCATTTTGTCGGCGGTATAGTCGGTCAGGCGCATCACGCGCAGCACGTTGCCGTCCGCATCGAGTTCCTGTACTATCTCCGAGGCGATCTGCACCGTGCCGCCGTCCACGTAATACTTTTTGCGCCGCCCGCCGCCCTGATGACCGCCACGGGTGTCGGCGTCGCTGCGGCCATCGGCCTCACCTTCGCTGTCGTCCGCGTCTTCGTCCTCTACGGGATCGTAGGCTTGTTTCTCCTCTTCCACAACGCGGGTTTGCTCTTGAATGGCCTCACCGTGTTCGTCCAGTTCGATTTCGGTCAGCAGGGCCTGGTCGCCGTCAAATTCCGGGTCGGCGAACCGCTCGCTCGCGCTGCCCGCGTAGTCCAGGATGTTGAAGAACAGTTTGCCGTAATCTTCGCGCACACGCGTGCCGCGCCCGATGATCTGCTTGAACTCCACCATGCTGTCAATGGGCCGGACAAACACGACGTTTTTGCAGGTGGGCGCGTCCACGCCCGTCGTGAGCAGTTGGCTTGTGGTCAGGATCGTGGGCGTTTTGGTGTCCACTTCCTGGAAGCGCGACAGGTGCGCCCGTCCAAGTTCGCCTTCGTCGGCGGTGACGCGGCACACGTAATTCGGATGCAGGCGCACCAGGTCACGGTTCTCGTTGACGAGCGCCTGCCGCATGGCGAGCGCGTGTTCCTGATTGGCGCAGAACACGATGGTCTTGGCATACCGATCCGTGTCGCGCATGAAGTTCGAGAGGTGCTTGGCGATGGCGTGGGTGCGGGCTTGCAGCACAAGCACGCGCTCAAAGTCTTTTGTCTTGAACAGTTCATCCGGGACTTCGTTGCCGTAGCGGTCACGGGTTCCCCTGCCAGGGCGGTAGCCGATCTCGTCCCATACCGTCTGGATGCGGTACACGCGGTAGGGCGCGAGGAAGCCGTCGTCAATGCCCTGCTTGAGCGAGTAGGTGTAGACGGGGTTGCCGAAGTAAGCATACGTGTCGCGGTTATCGTCGCGGATGGGGCTTGCCGTCATGCCGAGTTGATACGCGGGGGCGAAGTGGTTGAGAATGTCGCGCCAGTTGCCGTCTTCGCGCGCGCTCCCCCGGTGCGCCTCGTCCACGATTACGAGGTCGAAGAAGTCGGGCGCGAACTCGCGGTACAGGCCGCTGCGGTTGGCGTCCCCGGCGAGGCTCTGGTACGTGGCAAAATAGATGTCGCGCCCGGTCTCGACCTTGCCCTCGATCTTGTGCCGCGCCGTGCCGAGCGGAGCGAACATCTTTTCCATCGGATCATTCACGAGAACGGAGCGGTCGGCGATGAACAGGACGCGCGGGCGGGTGGGCTGCCCCGTCCGGTTCCAGCGCGCGTTCCAGAGTTTCCAGGCGATCTGAAAAGCGATGTTGCTCTTGCCGGTTCCCGTGGCGCACGTAATCAGCACGCGGCGCTGGCCCGCGCTGATGGCTTCCAGGACGCGCTGCACGGCGATGTCCTGATAGTAGCGGGTCGCGCCCACGCCCTGGTGGTACGAGGGCGACAGCAGCACGGCCTCGGACTCAGGCGTCACTTTGCCCGCCGAGCGCAGGCGCTGCCACAGTTGCGCGGGCGTGGGATAGTCCGGCACGGGCATCTCTGTCCCGGCCAGCGAGTCGAACTCCACGATCTCCCTGCCGTTGGTGGCGTAGGCAAAGGAGAGGCCCAGGATCGCGGCGTACTCTTTCGCCTGCTCGATGCCCTGCGCGGCGGGCAGTTCCTCGGACTTGGCTTCCACGACGGCGACGGGGTAATCGCGGGCGTAGCGCAGCAGGTAGTCGGCGCGCTTGCCCTCCTTGCGCTTACCTTTTTGCCCCCTGATCTGGATGCGGCCCGCCGTAAAGGTGTACTGCTCCACAAGCGAGTGCGGCGCGGTTTCCCAGCCTGCCCCTTGCAGGCGCGGCGTCACATAGATACGGCAGGTATCGGCCTCGTTCAACAGGTCGGGTTGGCTAAAGTCATCGCTCACGCTTGTAGTCCTTTTTACTGCTTGATGCTGTACACACTAAGGCGCGCGCCACGACATCGGAAACTCGCGTGTAAGTTCGCGTTCAAATCCCGCGCACTTAGGGCATACCTACTCAAATTCGTCGCGCGGGCCTGAAATCCCTGCCGGCCATTCTTGTCTGCAAGGGTTCGAGGCCGGATGTGATGGAAGGATCAAACGATGTATCTTCGTCCTCATTATCAACGCGGCTCACAAATCATTCTTCCGGGTTGTGCAGAGTCAGACCTTGTTTTTTCGTACTAAAGTCAGATACACAGAGGAGGCAAAGATGGAGCATTCGCAGGACGATGAACGGGTACGCGACCACCTCGCCAACGAGCGCACCTATCTGGCATGGATGCGAACCGGCATCGCCACGATGGGCTTTGGCGTGGTGATCGCCAAACTGCGCTACCTGTTTCCGCCCAATGCGCTGTCGCCGCCTTCCAGCGGCATTATCCATGCCTCTAATATCGGCCTTTTGTTCACCATTATCGGCCTGCTGACCGTTGGGATGTCGGCGCAGCATTATATAAGGGTGCAGCGGCAAATACGCGCAGGCCGGTATGTGGCGTCAGGACGGTTTGCGCTCACGTTCACAGCCACTGTCGCGGCATTGGGCCTGCTGATCGTGTGGTATCTGATTACGAGCGTGCGCCCATGAAAACAACATGAAAGTAGCGTGGACGAGACTTCTTGGAGGGGCAGGACGTGCGCTATGATCTGACAATGCCGGAAACGGCAGACCGATGATGGCTACCTTGACGTTCGGCCTAAAATCCGCGCTGTCGGTATCTGCGCGTAGCCCGTCCCGCCCGGCACAAAGGCAAAGCGCCCAATGGCACGATCCAGTTGCGACCGGCTCTGGTTGTAGTCGTAGATGGCATTCACCTGATTGCTTTCGGCCTGCGTGAGCGCGGCCTGCGCGTCGCTGACTTCTAACTGCGGCGAGATGCCCGCACGTGCCACGCCCACGTTGTAGCGCACCCGCGCCAGTTGGAACCCGGTGCGCGCCTGGGCCAGCGCGACATTGGCGACCGCCACCTGATCGCGCGCCTGAACGAGATTGAGGTACGCCTGCTGCACATCGAGCGTCACCTGATCTATGGCCTGTCTGCGGTTCGTCGTGGCCGTGGCGATGTCGGCCCGCGCCTGCTGCTCGCGCGCCCGTGCCAGCCCGCCGTCGAACAGGGGCAAAGAGATGCCCACGCCCGCTTCCGGCTCATCAATACGCGTGGTTCCCGTGCTGTTGCGAAGGTTGTAATAGCCCAGCGACAGCGACAGACCGGGCAGGCGGCTGCGGCGCGCGTACTGGATGCCCCGTTTGGCTGCGGCGATCTGCGCGTCGGCTTCCAGCACTTCGGGGCGGGTGGCGAGCGCTTCCTTCAAGATCGGGTCGAAGTCCGGCCCCATGCGCAGCGCCTCATCCACGACCGCATCCGGGCGCGGGGCGACCAGGCCGATGGTCTGCGCTTGCAGCGCTTCCGCCGTGGGCGCGACGAAGGCAACGCCGTTTCCCGTTCCCCCCGGCGGCACGTCCGACTGCGGCGTGATCGGCGGAACCGTGGGCGGCGCAACGCCGGGCGGCTGTTCCACGGCATTGCGATCTGAGATGTGCAGCGGCGTGGTAACGTCAATGCCAATCGCGCTGTTCAGATTGCCGACGTTCAGACTGACGCCGTTACGCGCCTGGATCACCAGCCGCTGCGCGTTCGCCACATCGGTCTGCGCCCGCACCACATCGAAATACGCCACGGTTTGCAGGCCATAGCGCAGGTTCGCGTCCTTGAGCCGATCCAGCGAGTTTTGCAGGTTTTCGGTCGCCACGCCCACTAATGCCTGCGAGCGCAGCACGTTGTAGAACGCGCCCCGCACGTCATACACGATCTGGTTGCGGGTGCGGTTGATGTCCAGCCGGGTCGCCACCTCCTGAAACTGCGCCTGACTGGTGGCCGCCCTGAGCGCCCCCGAAATATCAACCGGCAGCGTGACCGCGATGCTTCCGCCCGGCTGGATGCTGTTGGCAAGATATTCGGGGCCAACCGAAAGCCCCAGGCCCGGATTGAGCGCGGCCCGCGCTTCCGACGTGCGGCCCTGCGCCCGGTACAGCGACTCGCCCGCGAGCGCCAGTTGCCGGTTGGTACTCAGCGCGATACTCACGGCGTCGCTGATGGTCAGCGGCTGCTCGGAAAGGCGCGAGTCGAGCGTTGCCAGATTCGGCGAGGCGGCTGCGGGCCTGTCCGCGCGTGGTGATACGAACGCGGCGGGCGGCACGGGTTTTTGCAGTCCGGTGGGCGGCGCGTCCTGGGGCAGTCGCAGCACACCAAGCGGCGTTGTCGGAGCGGATTTGCCATTTCCATCGGTCTGCGCCCCTTGTAGCGCTCCCGTTGTCTGCGCCTCGGCGACGCGCACACTACCTGTTGAAAGCACAAGCCCGCATACTCCGCCGATCCGCAGCCATTTAGAGTATTTGCCTTGCTTGTTGTTTGCGTTTCTGTTATTACAATCAAGCGCGCACGCAATTATGCTCCTGCTTTTCATCCGTTTTCTGTTCCTGCCTATACAGGCCGGGTACTGAAAGTACCCGTCTGGGAGGCGCTGCGCGCCGGGCGTCCACCCGCAGGGAAGGACATCGTCCTTCGGACGTACCTGTCTGCAAATCTGATGTATCATTCGCGGCACGGCGCGTTTCTACAAAATGTGGGGCGTGGGCGGAAAGTGCTATTGATTTTTGTTGCTTCCACCCTGCGACTGTCATGTTACTTGGCGGCGGCAACTACGCTCACAGTCATGCCTTCCTGCAAATCATCGGTGGGGTTTTCCACAAGCGGCTCCCTGCCGCCCAGCCCCTGCGTGATCTCCACTTCCTTGCCATAGTCGCGCCCCATCTGCACCTTGAGGAAGTGCAGTTTGTGGTCGGGCGTCACAGTCGCCACGCGGGTTCCCTGCCCGTCAATAATCAAGGTGTCGGCGGGAACGCGCAGCAGCGGCGCGGCGTGCCTGCCCTTAAAGCGCACCTGCGCGTACATGCCGGGCAGCAGTTGATTGTCTTTGTTAGGAACGCGCACTTCGGTCAGCAGGGTACGAGTATTGGCGTCCAGCGCGCCCGATGTGCGCGACACAACGCCCGTAAACACGCGGTTAGGAAACTCTTTTACCAGCACGTCCGCCCTTTGTCCCGCTTTGATGTCGGCTATGGCGTCCTGGGGTACGTTTACCTGAATACGCAGCATGTCCGTGCGCGCGATACCGAACAAGCCGCTGCGCGGCGTCGTACTGTTCGGATCGGACGCCTGCGCGCTGCCCGCGTTTATCAGTGCGCCCGTGTCCACGTTGCGGGTCGTGATGATGCCGTCGAACGGGGCCGTAACGTGTTCAAACCCCTTCAACACGGCATACCGGCTGACGCCCGCTTCGCTGGCCGCGATGGTTGCCGACGAAGCACGCACGCTGGCGCGGCTGGCAGTCACGGCGGCCTGCATCGCCACGATACCCGCCCTGCCCGAAGTCACTGCGGACTGCGCGGCGGCGATCTTTTGCCGCGAGGCCGCCACATCCGCCTGCGCTGCGACGACATCGCCCTGCCGCGAAGCGACGGCGGCCTGCGCCGCGTCCACGTCCGCCTGCGCGGACTCGACATCGGCCTGCGCGCCCGACACCCCGGCCTGGCTGGTCTCATAGTTGGTCTGCGTCTCGTCGAGTTCCTGACCCGAAACCGCCCCGGCTTTCGCCAGTTCCTGCCAGCGCTTCCAGGTCTTTTCGGCGAGCGTATAGCGTGATTTTGCCCTGTCCAGATCGGATCTGCGCGCGGTCAGTTTCTTGCGGGTTTGCGCCAGATGCGCCTGCGCTTCCCCGACCGCGCTTTGCGCCTCCTGCTGCTTGGCCTGCGTGTGGGCAAGATCGGCCCGCGCGCCTTCCAAGCCGGACTGTGTGCGCGCAAGATCGGCCTGAGATTGCGCGACGTTTGCCTCCAGCCGGGATACATCCGCCTGCGCCTGCTCGCTGCCTGCCTGCGATTTCGAGGTCTCGGCCCGCGCCTGCATCAACTGCTGATCCACTTCGGGCGCTTCGATGTCGGCGAGAACCTGCCCCGCCCGGACGCGGCTGCCGATGTCTACATAGCGATGCCGCAGGTAGCCGCTGGCCCGCGCGTTCACGGTCGCCTCTTCCACGGCCTGAATGCTGCCCGGCAGCACGATCTCGGACGCGCCCGATGCGCGGTGCGGCAGAACGACGTTGACGGGCGTGGCCTCGTCATGAGTGACAGCCGCCATCGCGTCGAGTTTCTTTTCTTGCTTCAAGCGGGGCAGGATGCCCATAGCGAGCAGGCCCCCAACAAGCGCCACTCCGCCCACCACGCTCACCAGTCGTTTACCGCCACTCGCGGGCGGCTCCTGCGCGGGATGATTACGGTGGTTGTCATGCTGTCCGTGGCGATGAGCAGGCGCGGCCTGCACAGGGGGCGCATTGTGCGCTGGCGGCGGGGCAGGTGATTGAGATGCAGATGGCTGAGATGGCTGTACGGTATCCATTTTCCTCTTTTTCAGATGCTGTCTTGAACTCGGATTTTTAGGATTTTTGGGATAGACAGGATTGGACGCACTGTTGATTACAGCACAGTCTTCAAGAGAACAGACGAGATCTGTATACAGGCAATCCTGTTCATCCCAAAAATCCTAAAAATCCGAGTTCAAGACAAAGGCGTATCAATGAACGACAGGGACGCGCCGGCATTTGCGACAGGGGCAGGCGTCACGCCGGGGCTTGCGGGCAGGTTCTGCGGCGTCGCGTCACGCTTTCGCAGCAGGCTGTAAATCACCGGCACGAACAGCAGCGTGGAAACCGTCGCCAGCAGCAGGCCGCCGATTACCGCCCGTCCGAGGGGCGCGTTCTGCTCGCCGCCTTCGCCCAGGCCCAGCGCCATCGGCATCATTCCCAGGATCATGGCGAGGGCCGTCATCAGCACGGGGCGCAGGCGCGTACAGCCTGCCGCCATTGCCGCTGTCAGGGATGAGTCGCCCTCTGCGCGGCGGTCATTCGCAAACGTGACGACCAGGATGCTGTTGGCAGTCGAAACGCCGATGCACATGATCGCGCCCATCAGGGCCGGGACGCTGAACACGGTATGCGTGACGAACAGCATCCAGATGATGCCGCACAATGCGCCGGGCAGGGCCGACACGATAATCAACGGGTCTACGAGCGACTGGTAGTTCACGACCATCAGCAGATAGATGAAGATAATCGAGAACAGCAGGCCCAACCCCAGGCCGATAAACGAACTGTTCATGCTCTCCACCTGCCCGCGCACCACAAGAGATGTGCCTTTAGGCAGATGCGGCTTCATATCCGCCAGTATCTTGTTGATGTCGCGGGACACGCCGCCCAGGTCGCGATCCTGCACGTTCAGATAGATGTCGTAGGTGGGCTGCACGTTGTAATGGTTGATGACCTCGCTGGTTTTGCGCCGCTGCATGGTCGCCATGCTCCGCAGCAGTTGCGGGGTACGCGCGCCAGGTGTGGTCACAGCCGTGTTTTGCAGGGCGTCCATGTTCGCCATGCGGTACTGCGGCGTCTGCACGGCGACGAGGTAACTGACGCCGTTCTTGGGGTCGAGCCAGTAGTTGGGAAACGTCTGTCCGCTGGACGCGAGCGAAATAAGCAGGTTGTTGGCGACATCGCGCTGCGACAGCCCGAACGATTCGGCGCGTTCCCGATCCACGTTGACGCGCATTTCGGGCATGTCCACGACCTGATGCACATGCACGTCCGCCGCCCCGCGCACCTTGCGTACCTTCTCGGCGATCTGCTCCGCGACCGCGAAATTGCCTCTGTCGCGGCCCGTCACCTGAATGTCAATCGGCGCGGGCAGGCCGAAGTTCAGAATTTGACTGGTGATGTCGGCGGGCTGAAAGAAGAACGTCAACTGCGGGAACCGGCGCGGCAGACTTTGGCGCAGCGCCTCGATGTAATCCTGAGTCGGGCCATGCGCGCCCTCCTTGAGCGTAATCAGTATTTCGCCGTCCGAAGGGCCGATGCTGCCCGTGGTGCTGTACGCGAAATTGACGCCGCCGACCGGCAGGCCGATGTTGTCCAGCGTCAAATCCAGGGCGCTTTTGGGGATGGTCTGCCGCACGGCGCTTTCCACCTGACCAAACAGGCGCTCGGTTTCCTCAATGCGCGTACCGGCGGGGGCGCGGACGTGCAGCCGGAACTGCCCCGCGTCCACGGCGGGGAAAAAGTCCTGCCCGATGAACGGCAGCAGGCACACCGACCCGACGCACAGCACAGCGTACAGCGCGAGAATACCGCCCCGGTGTTTGAGCGCGTTACTCAGCCGCTTACGGTACCAGGCGAGGAACAGATCGAAATAGCGGTTGAATACCTGATGGACGCGCCACACGATGTCGCCCTGCGGCGTCGCCAGGGGCGCGCCCATTTGGTCATGCGGGTTCTCGTGACCATGCGCGTGCAGGTGGACTTCCTTGCCCAACAGCAGATGGCACATCACTGGCACATACGTGCGCGACAGGATGAACGAGGCGATCATGGCGTACACGACGGCCAGCGCGAGCGGCTTGAACAGCGACCCCGCCGCGCCGCCCAGGAACAGGATCGGAACGAACACGATGCAGATGGCGAGCGTAGCGACGAGGGAGGGCGCGGCGATCTGCTGCGCGCCCTCGACAATAGCATGAAACAGCGTTTTGCCCAGGCCCAGGTTGCGGTAGATGTTTTCGATGGCGACGATGGCGTTGTCTACGAGGATTCCCACCGCCAGCGCCAGACCGCCCAGCGTCATCACGTTCATCGTCTGCCCGGTCGCACTTAAAATGATGATTGAACACAAAATGGCGAGCGGAATGGACGTGGCGACGACGAGCGTACTGCGCCAACTGCCCAAAAACAGCAGGATCATCAGGGCCGTCAGCAGGCCCGCGATCACGGCCTCGCGGACGACGCCATTAACGGACGCGCGCACGAAAAACGACTGGTCGGAGAGAATATCTACGTTCAGGCCGGGCGGCAGGGTACTTTTGATCTTGGGCAGCACGGCGCGGACGCCGTCCACGACATTCAGCGTACTGGCATTGCCGCTTTTGAGGATGGTCAGCAGGCAGGCGCGTTTGCCGTCAATGTTGACGATGTTGGTCTGCACGGCGAACCCGTCATGCACCTGGGCCACGTCGCGCACGTATGTCATCGCGCCGTTCACCTGCTTGATGGGCAGGCTATTCAGGGCGTCAATGGCGTCGGGGCTGCTGTTCAGGCTGACAGTGTATTCGCGGCTGCCCATCTTGGCCGTGCCGGAGGGCAAAATCAGGTTCTGCGCGCTGATGGCGGCGCTTACGTCGTAGGCGGTCAGTCCTTTCGCTTGCAGCGCCTGCGGGTCTAAGTCCACCATGATCTGACGGGGCTTGCCGCCATACGGGGAGGGCGTAGACGCGCCGCGCACGGTGGCCAGTTGGGTACGCACCACGTTCTGGGCGTAATCGTAGATTTGCGACTCCGACATGGTTTTGCTGCTGACGCCGAGCTGCAAAATCGGCACACTCGACGCGCTGTATTGAATGATGAGGGGCGGCGTAATGCCGGGCGGCAGGGTTTTGAGCAGGGTCTGCGACGTGGCCGTAAGCTGCGCGACGGCGGCCTCTACCTTTGCGCCGGGCTGAAAAAACAGTTTGATGACGCTCACGCCGGGCATACTCTGCGACTCGATGTGTTCGATGTCGTTGACCGATGTGGTGTACGACCGCTCGGCAGTCGTCACGATCCGCTTTTCCATGTCGTTAGGCGACGCCCCGCCATACGCCCAGATCACGCTGGCGACGGGAATATCAATCACGGGAAAAACGTCGGTAGGCGTACTCTGCACGCTGACCACGCCGATGATGACGATGAGGACGGCCATGACCAGAAACGTGTACGGACGGCGCAGCGCCGTTTCAACAATAGACATAGTGCTTTCGCCTGCCTCCAAAACGTTTAATTGAGAAAAGATCACGCGGATTCGATCCCGCCTGCAATCGTGGGAGGTTTGCCCAAGGTGAGTTGCCGCGTGAATCGCTCATTAGGGCGAAATCCGGCGTGGATAAAGTTCCAATGGCGGGAAATTCTTTTGGGCAATGTTTTTTGGACGCTTTGCCCACTTTTTTGACATAGAGGAACTTTTTCGCGGCGCAGTGCGCCATTGCGGGAAAGCCAGTGTGAAGAGGGATTATGAAGAGGGGTATCTGCTGCATGGCAAAGACACGAAGGAGCCGAGTGCCGGGACTATTACGCCTATGGAAAAACGGCTGACGATAACCAAGAATGCCGGCCCCGGCTGGCGTGAGGCCAGTATGAAGTCAGGGCTGTTTTCCCGACGACAGGACGCGGACGCGGCGCGGCAGGCAACGTTCGCCACCCTCGCAGACGGGTGCTGGGACGCGCTGTGGCGCTACGCCTATCACACGACCGGCAACAGCGACGATGCCGAAGATCTGTTAAGCGAAACCATGCTGGAAGGCTTTCGCAGCTTTGGACAGTTTCGCGGGGATACCCCCTTTGTGCGCTGGATGTACCGCGTGATGACGACCACGCGCATTGATATGGTGCGCCGCGCCGCCCGCCGCCGCGCCGAAAGTCTGGACGCTATGCGGAGCCGGGACGGGGAGCAGGCAAGGGTGGAAATACCCGACGAAGCCGCCAATCCCGAACGGATCGTCCTCGGCCCGCTGCTTTCCGAGCCGGTGCAGCAGGCGCTGTCCGCATTACCCGAAGATTTCCGCGCGGTCGTGGTTCTGGCCGACATGGAAGAGATGGACTACGCGGACGTGGCCCGCATCCTCCAAATTCCGGTCGGAACCGTCCGCTCCCGCCTGCACCGCGCCCGCGCCCTGCTGCGAAAGCAGTTGGCGGATTATGTGGAGCGCGTATAGAATGAGCGTATAAAATACATGTTGGGAACCATCAGTCTCGAAGGGGGTGTGAAAATGACAACCTGTGAACACAACCAGGCGCGCTTGAACGATTTTCTGGATGGGACGCTGCCCGCAGCGCAGGCGCAGGAGTTGAACGCGCATCTAAGGCAATGTTCGGTATGCCAGGCGGAGTATAGAGCGCTTCAGGCCACACAGCAACTGGTACGCGCCCTTGCGGTTCCTGACGGGCAGGCCGCGCGCCAGCGCGTCATGGCCCGGTTTGCACAGGGCGCGCCGGCGCCGGCGCGCGTTCAGCGCCGCGCCGCGCAGCCCCCACGCGCGTTCTGGAATCGGCGCGGCCTGGCGCTGGGCCTGGCTTCCCTGGGCGCGTGCGCGCTGCTGTACAGGGTCAGACCCGGCAGCCCCGCCCCGCCGCAGCCCTTAGAGGTCTACGCAGGCAAGCCTCTGATGGTCGTGACCGCCTTGAGTTCACCCAGTCTGCCCGCCCCCGGTGACCTGGACGCCATGACCTCGCTTCATGCGGTGCAAAGTTTCACCGTCCTCAATGGCGACGAGGAGTTGCAGCAGGACGCCCTGGCCGACGCCAATTCGCGCCTGACCGTGCCGCGCTAGTGCATGATTAACAGAGATATTGCGTTATGCGTGTAGGGGCAGACCCCCGTGTCTGCCCTTCCCCGGCGCGGGCCATGCGCGGGCAGACACGGGGGTCTGCCCCTACGGGTCGCGTTGTTCAGGCGTCTGCACAACAACCTCGTTAAGAATGCACTGGGAACACAGGGGACGGAACATAAGCGCACATGGCGCGAACAGAGGATCAAGCGTGACGACACGAAGCGGGCTGAAACTGGCGGTTTGTTTGCTGTTGGGGGCGTTTGCAGGAACGGGCCTGGGGCTGCGCGGCGCGTCATTGCTTTCCGCGCGCCGCGCGCAATGGCTGCTGCGCCAATCCATTACGGTTGGCGCAGAGGTTCCGATGCGCGCGGGACTGACCATGACGCGCCGCCGTCACGGGCAGACACTGACGACGCAGGCGCGCGTGGTGCAGGGCAGCCGGGGCCGGTATCGCATGGAGTATTTGCTGCCGCCCGATGCGCGCGGGCGCATTGTCACCTCGGACGGCCAGACCAACTGGCAGTACGAGCCGCGTCAAAACCTGCTTGCCAAAACCCAACTCATCCCGGAGAACGAGCAAAATGAACGCGCCACCCAGGACCTGATCGCGCAAAACTATCGGCTTGTCGTCGTCTCCGAAAACGAAATTGTAGAGGGTCGGGACGCATGGCTTTTGGAACTGCTGCCCCGGCAGGCAGGCAAAAGCTCGCAGCGCCGCTGGATTGATCGGCAGACGTTCAAGACGCTCCGCGTGGAAACGCACTACGAGGACGGCATTCTTGCCCGCATGGTCGCCTACGATCACATCCTATTGCCCGCGAACGTGACGCCGGGGGAATTTGCCCCCCCGCATGGAGACAAACTCCGTTCCCTCAACAGCATTGCTGACTCGGACAATTTCGCGGGCGCGGATCAGCCTGCGTTTGCCCGCGCGCTGCGGCTTACGCCCGATGGGGCGCTCGGCTTTCGGCTGGTGCAGGTCGCTTCCAGTTCACTCGATAAGGGCAAAACCGCGCACCTGCTGTACAGCGACGGCATCGAGTCGGTGTCGGTCTTCGTGCAGCAGGGAGGCCCGCCCGCGCCCATAAACGCGGCGGGCTGGCATACCATCACCATCAACAAACAGGCGGCATTCGAGAACCTTGACGGGCATTTAGATGCGATTGTCTGGACACAAAACAACTATCGCTACACCGCGCTGTCGCGCTTGGGGCCGAAAGCGCTTCAACAGTTCGTCGGCAGCCAACTGCGGGGGCTGGAAAATTGAGCGAACTACGAGGGACATCCATTTTAGATGATGAAAAAGACGAGTAATAATGCTGCGGCTTCCGCTGACGAACCTATGGAGGAAGCGCAGGCGCAGGTTCGCTCCGAGATACAAGACTATCTTCATGTCAGCCAGCAGCGGCGGCGGCTCTTTCCCCGTGCCGCGCTTGTGGGCCTGCTGGCGGGCCTGGTTGCCCTTGCTTTTCGCATTGTGCTTGACGCCGGGGATAATCTCCGCAATGCGCTCCTTGCCTGGTCGCATCACTTCCCGCTGTTCGGCCGGCTTTTCCCCCTCTGCTTCGGCGCGACGGGCGCGTTCCTGGGCGTGTTCCTCGTGCGCCGCTTTGCGCCCGAAGCGTCGGGCAGTGGCATTCCGCATCTGGAAGCCGTCCTGCATCGCTACCGCGAACTGAACTGGAAACGGGTGCTGCCCGTCAAGTTCGTCGGCGGCGCGCTGGCGCTCGGCAGCGGCTTGGCATTGGGACGCGAAGGCCCCACCGTGCAGATGGGCGGAACCATCGGCGCGGCGGTTTCGGAATGGCTCAACGTGAGTTCACGGGATCGGCTCATCCTGATTGCTGCCGGAGCCGGGGCAGGGCTGGCGGCGGCCTTCAATGCCCCGCTTGCGGGTTTGATCTTCGTGCTGGAAGAGGTGCAAAAGGATTTCCGGCAGGCCGTTTTCGGCGCGGCCTTTCTTGCGGCAGCGGTAGCCGACATCGTGGCCCGCTTCGCTTCGGGGCAGATGCCCGTGTTTCGCGTTCCAAGTTATCCGGTTCCCGATCTGACCGCGCTGCCTGCCTTCGCCCTGCTTGGCGTGGCGGCGGGACTGCTCGGCGTGGTCTACAATCGCAGCCTGATCGGGACGCTGAACCTTTTTGCAAAGGTTCCTCCGAAGTTCGCCTTGATCGGGGCGGCGCTCGTGGGCGCGGGTGTGGGGCTTGTGGCGTGGTTCTCGCCCCTCGCCGTTGGCGGCGGGCATCACCTGGCCGAAATGTTCCTGGACGGGCATACCGCCCTCGCGGTCATTCCGCTCTGGTTCGGGCTGCGCTTCGTGCTGTCTATGGCAAGTTACGGCACGGGTGCGCCGGGCGGTATCTTTGCGCCCCTGCTCGTCCTGGGGGCGCTCATCGGCCTGGGCGTAGGCGAAGTGACGCATCTCTTCTTCCCGCGCCTGGTTCCGATCCCCGCGATCTTTGCGGTCGTCGGCATGGCCGCCTACTTTACCGCCATTGTCCGCGCGCCGCTAACAGGCATTGTGCTGATTATCGAAATGACCGGCAACTACGCGCAGATGCTGCCGCTTCTCGTCGCCTGCTTCTGCGCCTACATCGTCGCGGAAGGCATGGGCGAACTTCCCATCTACGAGAACCTTCTGGAACGCGACTTGATGCGCGGCGGAGCGCTTCCTGACCCGAAAGAGCCGCTTGTGCTGGAACTCGAAGTGGAGCCGGGTTCCCCGTTTGAGGGACGAGAGGTGCGGGAATTGGGCCTGCCGCCCGGCTGCATCCTGGTCAGTTGTCGTAATGGCGCTCACGAGTGGATACCCACGGCAAGCACCCGTTTAGAGGCCCATGTACGGCTCACCGCCATGATTGCGCCCGAAGCAAAGGGGGGCGTGACCCTCCTGCGGCATGGCTGCGAGGCAAGCGATTAGAACATGCTTCGGACATTCCGGCTGGCAGCGGATTTCGTGTCGGCGGATGTGTATATGAAAAAGCGCCGTCTTCCTGCGGCATTGTGGAACAAAAGCAATCTATGGACTCTGCGGAACACCTCGTCATCCTGGGCGTTCAGTGGCTCAAACTTGCGGTCGAGATAACAGGCGCGCTCATCGTGGGCCTGGGCTTCCTGATTGCTGCCGGGCAATTCGCGCGGGTGGCCGCTGCGCATCAGACCGCCAACTTCACCGCGATTCGTCTTGTGCTGGCCCGGTATCTGGCCCTGGCCCTGGAGTTTCAACTTGGGGCCGATATTCTCTCGACCGCCATTGCGCCGAGTTGGCAGCAGATAGGAAAACTCGGCGCGATTGCCATTATTCGGACGGGCCTGAACTATTTTCTCTCCAAAGAGATGCAGGAGGAGCAGGCGACAACCAGCAGCGAGAAGGCGGTTCAGGCAGACGCAAAGCGCGCATAGAAGACGGCTTAACGCTGTATTGTCGCGTGGGAATGATCGTTGTTTTGTGCTGTCGCTCCGCGCTGCAAAATGGTCGCGGAAGTTGCCGTCGGCGTGGGTACGCCCGCATCGTAGAGGTTGGCTTTGATGTGTCCGATTACTTCCGAAATGGTCTTGATCTCGACCGCTTTGGTCGGCGCGGCCCAATAAAACAGATGCCAGCTTAGAACGTCGTTGCCGCTGTCCACGCTTGCTATTCGCAGGAAGGGCGCGGGGTCTGTGGCAACATCGGCGTTTTCCGTTACGGCACGCAAGGCTTCCTGCTCTACCTGACGGGCATCGGCGGTCAGGCTCGTGTCGAAGGCCACCATGTAACGGCGCTGTCCCGGCCGCGTATGATTGACGACAGGATTGGAATAGACATTGCTGTTGGGGATAGCCACCAGTTCATTGGCGTAGGTACGCACGGTCGTCGTGCGGATTTCAATATCCGTGACAGTTCCCTCAAAGCTGCCGAGCGTCACCTGATCTCCGACTTCAAACGGGCGCGCAAAGAGCAGAAGAATACCCGCAATGAAGTTCTCCAAAATGTCTTTGAGCGCAAACCCTAACGCGAACCCCGCGACGCCCAGACTTCCCAACACTGCGGTGACATTGACATTAGCTGCGCTCAGAGCGACCATGAAACCCAGCAGAAGGATCAAAATGTACGTGGAGCGGGCAATGAGGATGCGAACCGAGGCGGGTAGGTGCGAAAAGCGGAGCAGCGACTTTCGCATCGCGCGCCGAACCAGAAACGCGACTCCATAGAATATCAGAAACAACAACGCAGCGATGAAGAAGCGCGGTACGAAAGAAATCAGGCGGCGCAGCGTGTCTTCGAGGGGCAGGGTAAAGGCTTTCCAATAAGAGGACATGGTTCTCCTCGCGCCGCTTGGAGACGCGTTTTTCAGTGGGTGACAAGGCTGCCAATGCAATCCTGTGCATGTAAGACGCAGCAACCGAGTTTTTGCTCCCACAATCGTGGTACTCTCTGCTATGTCATTGGAGTAAGTCTTAGGCATCGGCATCGGACTGACGCCCGTTGGTCTGATCATCCAGTCGCGACCGAAGAAAGCGCTCGCCGTATCCCGACAGGAGGCAGCGCCCTTTTCCTTACGAGGATCGTTACCCTTGAGCAACCCGATACAAGACGCGCCTGTTGATCCACAGCGCCAAAAGCAGGCCATCTGTGACAGCATCCGGCAGAACGCCGCCTTCACCGCTCCTTTCGTGACGATGAATGCGCTGGCAACTGTCGTCGCCTGCTACGGACTGCTGCAAAACAGCACCGCTGTTGTCATCGGGGCCATGATTATCGCCATGCTTCTGGGGCCGATCTCCGGCATTGCGCTTGGTCTGGTGAGCGGGGATAACACGCTGCTGCGCCGCGCGCTCTTAGCCGAAGTCGGCGGCGCGCTGGTCGTCCTGGGCGTGGCTTTCTGCATCGGCAAAGCGCATCAGGAACTGCCGCTCACAAACGAGATCATCTCCCGCACCACTCCCAACATCTTAGACCTGATGATTGCCCTGGCAGGCGGCGCGGCAGGCGCGTATGCCACGGTGTCGCCGCGCCTGAGCGTGGGCCTGGTTGGGGTCGCCATCGCCACGGCTCTCGTTCCTCCCCTTGCGACGTGCAGCATCTGCCTGGCGCGGGGAGAAAACCGTCTGGCGTTTGGCGGCTTTTTGCTCTTTTTTGCCAACCTGGTCGCCATCCAGTTCGCGTCGTCGGTGGTGCTGCTGCTGCACGGCTACCACAAATTGAGCCAGCGGGCCGTAGGACGCGGCCTGCTGGCTAAGCGCAACGCGGCAAGTTTCGGGTTGTTGGTCGGGCTGGCTTCGCTTCTGGGCTATGACTTTTCCCAGTCGGTTGCCAGGCAGCAGTTTCAAGCCCATGTACGCGCTGCCTTGCAGCAAAAACTGCGCGCTTATCCCGGCGTTCATCTGGCCGATCTGCGCTTTCGTCCCGATACGGACAAAGAGATTATAACCGCCGTGCTGCGAACCCCCTATTCCTTCTCGCCGGAGCGCGTTGCCGCCCTGGAAGCAGCATTGCCCGCTCCGAAGGGGCTTTCCCTGGAACTGCATATCCGTTCCGTGATTACGAAAGAAACGACGCGCGCAGGCTACCTGCACGAACTGCCGCAAACATTAACCGACGATGAACCTGATAGCGGCGGGCAGTAATTTGTTCAAGCTGTTGGATGATCGTATCAACCGGACGGTAATACCTTCACCGTCCGGTTTTTACATATCTGCCGGACTTTCATTGTGGGACACCTAGTATAGCAGACTGCGCTAGTAGTCCGACACGATAGAATGTAGGTATAGATTTCAATAGGTATAGATTTCAAGGTGTCTTATGCGATGGCAACCTTGAAAGCTATCCACGCGTTCTACCTTGATGGTGTACTAGAACCGCGCTCTGAATACTTGATGCGCCCGCTTTCATAGTCTTCCAAACCGCGACTGTCAAGCCTTGTCCGCCGAGCGCAGTCGCTACAACGGGATCATCAGCGGCAGAGTCCACCATTGCGGCGGGTTGAGCGGGCAGGCGTGCTATGAGCGCGCCGCCGCGACGTTCCAGCCAGACGAGGTACGCTCCCGCCGCGCTGTCGGCTGTCCAGCCCTGAACGCCGCCGGCCTCGTGTTCTTCGCTTCCGGGCGCGCACACGTGAGGCGAAACTGCTTTTCGCGGTGCGCGTCGAGCAGCACCTTGAACGCGCTTACTTTCAGGAGGACGGCTTCTTCACGCACGGCGCTTTCATGAATCAAAGCGATGGATTGCACCGTTGTCACGGCCATTGCGCCTGTTGCCGCCTCACAAAACAGGGCGGGCATTGCGGAATCTCCACAATGCCCGCCCTGCCGTGTCTTCCAGTTCCAAGCCTTCTCCATGACCTGCGTGTGTCATGCGATCTCAGGTCAGAGGCGCGTGCGTCGAGACCGATCTGTATATACCGCAAGCGATGCCGGCCATACAACAAACTAAAGCCCTAACGTCTGGCCGCCGTCCACAACCCATGTTTGGCCCGTAACGTAAGATGCGGCCTCGGAAGCGAGGAACACCACGGCGTTTGCCAGTTCCTCCGGCCTGCCCAGACGCCCAAGCGGAATACGCGCTTCCATTTGACCGCGCGCCTCGTCTACGCTGATACCTGCCGCTTTGGAGCGGACATCAAGCAGGTGGTCAATCCGTGCCGTGGCAAAACTTCCGGGCGCGACATTGTTCACGGTTATTCCGTAAGGCGCGAACTCCTGCGACAGCGTCTTGCACAGGCCCATAATGCCCGCCCGCACCGTATTGGACAGCAGCAGGCCCGCAATCGGCTGTTTGGCGCTCGTAGACGTAATCACGACGATGCGGCCCCAGCCGGACGCTTTCAGATGCGGCAGGGCGTACTGTATCAGCCGTGTCGTAGAAAAAAGCGTACTGTCCAGCGCGGACTGCCATTTCGACTCATCCAGCGTCTCAAACGTGCCGGGGGGCGGACCGCCGCTGTTGGGAACCAGAATATGCAGTCCGCCAAAACGTGCTACGGTCTCATTGACCACGCGCCTTAGATCGTTCGCGCTTGTCACATCGGCGGCAAGCGCCAGCACGTCCGCATTTGTTTCAGCCTTGATGCGCTCTGCCGCAATCTTAATTTCCTCCTGTGACCGTGAGCAGATCGTAACCTTTGCACCCTCCCGCGCCAGTCCCAATGCGCTCGCATAGCCCAATCCCTTGCTCGCCGCACACACAATCGCTACTTTACTTTCAAGACCAAAGTTCATCGTTGATTCTCCATTTGTAGGATGTCGGGCCGCTGTTTCGATACGATAGGAAGCAAGTTGCATCCGGCAGGACGTATCGTGTACACTGACAGGGACAGAATGTTTCGAGGAGTTAGATAACCCATGAATATGCCGCGCCTGAACAGAGAGTGGACGCGTTTGTCCTTGCTGCTTGCGTTTGTGCTGCTTGCCCTGCGCGTACAGGCGCAGACTGCCGCGCCCTACACCCTGCCGCCGCCTGTTGATTCAGCGGAAGCCCTGCGCCTGGACTTTTACAAGTACGATCCGACCCTGCCCCTGAACGCCATCTTAGCCCCGCTGGATAGCGCCGACTACTGGACGCGGCAGTCGCTGACGTATGACAGCGCGCACGATCAGAAAGTCACGGCCATTCTCGCCATCCCTAAGAATTATGCCGCACCATATCCCGCCGTGATTCTGGTACACGGATCGGGCGGGCATAAAGACACGTCGTACATCAAGGCCATGAGTACGGATTTGTGCCGGCAGGGATACGCCACGCTGTCCATAGACACGCAGTATCATGGCGGACGGGCGAAACCAGGGCGCAGCGGCGAGATCCACATGCCCGACTCGTATGCCATGCGCGACGCCTGGGTTCAAAGCGTCATTGATGTGCGCCGCGCCGTGGACTATCTGCAAAGCCGTTCGGACATTGACGCGCCCAAAATCGGCTATCTGGGCTTTTCGCAGGGCGCAATGCTTGGCTCGGTCGTAGTAGGCGTGGAAGAGCGTATCGGCGCGTTCTGTCTGGCCGTACCCGGCGGCGGATTTAACGACATCGTGCGCCACATTGACCAGTACCCGGTTCTGAAAGCGCATTGGCCCATCCAGACCACGCCCGACATGATGACCCGCATCGCGGACATCACGAATATAACCGATCCGATCCACTACATCGGGCGTATCGGCCCGCGCGCATTGCTGATTATCGTCGCCAAATACGACGAGATCATCCCGCCCGAAGCCTCGACCGCGCTCATCAAAGCCGCGCACGCCGACGAAGCCACGCAGGTAAAACGCTGGTCATCGGGCCATGTCCTGAACCCGACCGCCATCTTCGACGTTCACAGTTTCTTCAGCACCCATCTGGGCCTGCGCAAGAAAACTGCCGTTACAGCAAGCAAGTAAAAATGCAATAGACAGGATTAACAGGATTTTCAAGATGAACAGGATTTCTTTTCAAGAACGCCACTATAACTTTCACCGATGACTACAAAGTATGAGATGCTCGCCTCGCGCATTCTGCTTTGGTACAATCCTGTCAATCCTGAAAATCCTGTTAATCCTGTCTATGGATTGGATGCTACGCTATCGCGGCGGCAGGTTCATCCAGGTTGGGGGCGTGGGGGCGGGCGTTGATGTCGTTTATCAGTGCGCTGTGTCCCTCGGCCTCCAGGACGGAATACAGGGCGGCAAGGGCTACTTCGGTCTGCGCGGCATCCGGCTCACGTGTGGTGAGGTACTGAGTCGCCATACCGGGGGCGAACGCGGCCATGACCAGGGCGTTGCGGCGGAACTTGCCCGCGAACTTGATGATCTCATACGACAGCCCCGCCACGACCGGCACGACCGCGATTTGCAGCAGAAAGCGGGACAGGAAAAACGGGAAGCGGGGCAAAAACGCCACAACGATCAGGTCAATCACGAGGACGATAAAGATGAAGCTAGTTCCGCAGCGGGGATGAATGCGGGACGCGGCCAGCGCATTGTCGCGTGTCAGCGGCAGTCCGGCTTCCAATGTGTTGATGGCCTTGTGTTCCGCGCCGTGATACATAAACACGCGTTTGATCTGCTGCATCTGTGAAATAAGCAGGATGTAGCCGAAGAAGATCATCATGCGGAACACGCCGTCGAGGATGTTCAGCTGCCGTCCACTTGCCGAAGCGCTGATCCATCCAAAGCGTTGTAGCAGAGGCGTAATCAGGGTGGGCAGCAGCTTGAACAGCAGCACGGCGAATACCAGGCTGAACACGATGGTCCCGCCGATGGCGATGTCGTTGATCTTGCCGCTGCGGGCCATTTTTGAGGGGACGGCGACCGGCAGCCCGCCCGTAATGGAGGCCGCGCTTGCCGTCTCGTCCTCGCGCAGCAGATCATCGGATGCCTGTAAACGGGTCGCCTCCGCGTCGTGAGATTCGATAGAAGAGCTTGGGCCGGAATCGTCCTTAGCGGCCGCCGCTGCTGCGCTGCCGTTTCTCTGATTGGTCTGTTCCGCGAGTAATTGAACATTAGACGCGAAGGCGAGAGCGCGCGTACCCAATGCCATTGCATCGAGCAGGGCGAACGAGCCACGCACGAGCGGCCATTTGATCCACTTCATGCGGCTGAGAGGGCCGAGGATAGTCTTGTCTACGGCCTCACGCTGCACGACGATTGTACCGTCGGGTTTACGGCAGGCCACGGCGAAATAGTGCGGGCTGCGCATCATCACGCCCTCGATGACCGCCTGCCCGCCATACTGCAGCAGCTCCTTGCTTTCCGGCCCCGTCGGTTTGCCTGCTGCCGCAGACGTTGAGGACAAGGCTAACGGGGGAACTTGCGGGTTGTTCTGCTCACTCATGCGGTTTACTCCACACGCCTCGATTTACGCGCTGCATCACTAATCGAACACGTTGGGCTGAACGCAAAACGCGTTTCCTGCGTCCGCGAGAATACTCACGGCGAACAAGGAAACGCATTTGCGGTAGGTCGTTGCTGCCTGTATGCTGCTATTCCGGCGTACAAGTAGCGGGAAACAACAATTACTTCTAAATTTACTTCTGCTCGAACTTGGCGTACTTCGCCTTGAACTTCTCGACGCGGCCCTCGGTGTCCAGGATTTTCTGTTTGCCGGTGTAGAACGGGTGCGACGCGCTGGAGATTTCAATCGTGACGAGCGGGTACTCGTTGCCATCTTCCCACTTGATCTTGCGGTCGGTCTTGACCGACGAGCGGGTCAGGAACGAGTAGTTGATACTTGTGTCCTGAATCACGACGGGCCGGTATTCGGGATGAATTCCCTCTTTCATTCTGTTGTCCTTCTTCGTATGCCTTCAAAATTTCAATTCAGCGTTACATTATAACCCGAATCGCCCCGGAAAGCAAACGGTATATGCAGAAAAACGGCTTTTGCGCTCTCCGTGTCTATTTGCCGCTCTGCTTAACGGCCTTTCTTGCGCCCGCAAAGCCTATTTTGCTGTGCGTACCATCACAGAACGGGCCGTCCTGCGTTCCGCCGCAACGGCATATATACTTGGTCTCTTCCTCTTCTACGTGCGCGATAACCTTGCCCCTCTCGTCTACAAGGGTCAGCGGCCCGTTCACTTCAAGGGGGCCGTCATCGAATAACATCATCTTGCGGTCGTCTGCCATGTCGAACATTCTCCAGGTATCTTTGTAGTAGGTTGTTTAAGTCGTATTGATCGGGTATGGACGGCGTCGCTGCGTTCAGGCGGCGATGACGCGCAATTCGCGGGCGGGTTCCGCGTTGAGGGAACGCGCGCCGTCGTTCGTCACGGTCACGATGTTTTCGATGCGGACGCCGAAGCGCCCTTCCAGATAGATGCCCGGCTCGACCGAAAAGCACATGTCGGGCGCGAGCGCAACCGCATTGCCCGAAATGATGTTGGGCTGCTCATGGACGGACAGGCCGATGCCGTGTCCCGTGCGATGGAAGAAGTACGCGCCGTACCCTGCCGCGTCAATCACGCCCCGCGCCGCGTCGTCCACGCTCCCGCACGTCGCGCCCGCGCTGACGGCCTGCCGCGCGGCCTGATGGGCGTCGTAGACGGTCTGATACACCTTATACGCGTCAGGGTCGGCGGGTGTGCCGAAAGAAACCGTGCGCGTGATGTCGGAACTATAATTCTCCCAGGTGCAGCCGATGTCTATGACGATCATGTCGCCGGATTTGAGCGGGGTCTGGTTGCTGGCGTGGTGCGGCATGGCTCCGTTCGCGCCAAAGCAGACCAGCGGCGTGAACGAGGGCGTACTGTGATGCCGCTTAATGGCCGCGCGAACGAAATCCTGTACGTCCAATTCCGTGACGCCTTCGCGCAGATGCCCGACCGTTTCCTCAAAGATGCGGTCAATCAGAATGGCGGCGGATTCAAGAGACGCGAGTTCCGCAGGCGTTTTAAGGCCTCGAAGCAGGGCGAGCGTAGCCCCCGCCGGCTCGCAGCGAAAGCCGGGAAACAGCTTTTGCAGGCCCAGCAGATGAACGCCCTGCATCTCATCGTCAATCAGGACGCGGACGTCATCCGGCAGCCCGCACATCAGCACAAGGCTCGTCACCTGTGGCTGCCAGCCCTCGCCGTCCGTCCAGCCCAGTACGCCCTTGATGCCCGCCGGGTTTGCGCGGGCGGCCTGCGCGTTCATGGTCGGCACGACAAAGACAGCCTGCCCCTGCGCGGGAACGAACAGGGCCAGCAGACGTTCATGCGCTCCCTCGACATAGCCGGTCAAATAGCGCATTTGGTCAGTACAGCTTAGCACGGCCAATCCATAGCCCTGCGCCTGCATGATCTCCTGTAACCGCGCTACCCGCGCCGCATAATCGCTCATAACCCTTTTCTCCCGTTCCATGCGTCTACAATCTGCCTGCGTAAGGTGAGTTACTCTTCTTAGGTGATACTTATAACGTGCGCTTCTTGACGGTCGTACCTTCGGGGCCGTCGCCGACCTCGTAGCCCATGCCGATAAGCTGATTACGCAGGGCGTCGGATTCGGCCCACTTCTTATCACGCCGCGCCTCGTTGCGGGCCTCGATGAGCGTCTGTACTTCGCCTGAGAGGGGAGCCTCGGCCTGGCAGCAACGAGCGGCAATATCAAGGCCTAGAATGGCATCGAACTCGACCCACAGGCGGTAGCTGCCATGCGCGTTCAGCAGTCCCACCGCATAGGGTGCGCCCAGGTCGTCATTGAAGGCGTCCAGGATGCGCTCGCGCGCGGCCTGTAATCCCGCCTGGTCGGTCTTGAACGGGTCATTGTCGGGGCAAAGGCTGTACACGCGGCGCAGGCCCGCCGTGGCCGCTTCCAGGGCCTCCACGGAGAAGTTCAGTTCGCTGCGATAATGCGCCTGAAGGCAGAAATAGCGATACGCAAGCGGGTCATAGCCCCGGTCTACCAGATCCTGCACATACGCAATGGGCCGCTTGTCCGGCGGCAGTTTGATCAGGTCGGACTTGGACAGTTTGCTGCCCATCAGCAGGAATTCGCCGTGCAGCCAGTAGCGCACGAACGGGTGGTGCGTGGCGCATTCGCTTTGCGCGATCTCGTTGGTATGATGCACGGGAATGTGATCCACGCCGCCACAATGGATGTCGAACGTCTCGCCCAGATACTTCATGCTCATGGCCGAGCATTCGATGTGCCAGCCGGGATAGCCCACGCCCCACGGGCTTTCCCACAGCATCAGGTGATTGGGCTTGTTCAGAAACCACAGCATGAAGTCGGACGGGCTGCGCTTGGTCTCGTCCGTGATGACCTCGTCCCGCGATGTTTGTTGATTAGTCAGATTCAGCCGCGCGAACTTGCCGTAGTCGGGAAAGCGGGCCGTATCGAAGTACACGCCCTCGCTGGTCTGGTAGCTGAAGCCGTTGGCTTCGAGGCGCTGGATCAGTTCAATCATCTCGACGATGTGTTCCGTGGCGCGGGGCGCGATATTGGGCCGCAGAATGTTCAGTCGCTCGGTGTCCTCGAAGAACTTGGCTTCATACACGCGGGCGATCTCGAACGGCGAGCGTTTTTCGCGTTCAGCGGCCACCTGCATCTTGTCCTCGCCCGCGTCCGCGTCCGTGGTCATGTGGCCCACGTCCGTAATGTTCATGACGTGTTCCACCTGATAGCCGTTATATTGCAGGACGCGCCGCAGCACATCCTCAAAGACATACGTGCGCAGGTTGCCGATGTGGGCTGTATTGTAAACAGTGGGGCCGCAACAGTACATACGCGCTTTACCGGCTTCGAGAGGAACAAAATCCTGTTTTGTGCGCGTCACGGTGTTGAACAATTTCAGTGTCATGGCTAAAACGTCTCCTGCAAACCCCCGGTCCTGTCGTTCGGCTGTACGCCGCGATAGGAACATCTCGGTACTACAGCCGGCCCTGTTATTATACCCGACCTATGGCATTACGAGCCGCAGCGCAGGACGCCGCAAAACGTTCCCCCGAAAGTTTCAAGATGTTCCAAGATGTTTTAAGGTATAAGCGCGAATGGAAGCGCATTGACGGCGGGCGTTCTTAACTTTTTAGGGGTGTGCCGCGTAATAGAGTGTGTTGTTTAAGGTACATTAAATATCTGCTTCATGTGTTTCACAGCGGCTGTAATGCGGCAGCCGATATAAGGGCAAGCAAAGAGTATGGCAGAAAAAACAATGGCCGGGGAAACGACGGAGGGAACGGGGCGTGGATTGCGGCGGGCATCGTCTGCAATGCCTGCAGAGGGAGCGGATTCGGAACAGCGAGCGCTGCTCCCCCTGACACCCTTGGACGCGGATGCGCCCGCGCCTGCAAACGCGGAACAACTGGACACCGATCTTGTTACGCCGGATTCGGATTGCGCTTCGCATGATGCCGCGGGCGCGACCGCCATAGACCGGGGCGAGGAGACGCTGCAGCGGCAGGCGGAGGAATTGGAATGCCTGCTGCCACGCCTGATGCGCCGGATGCTGACCCTGGAGCGTGACCATCCGGCTATGGAACTGCCGCTCGCACAACTGCGCGTCTGCACGATTTTGCAGGGCGGGCCGCGTACTCTGTCGGCCATCGGCGAGGAACTCAACATTTCGGTCAGCGCGACCACGCAGATCGCGGATCGTCTCGAACGAGTTAATCTGGTGGAACGCGTGTGCGGCCAGGATGACCGACGCACGAAAAAACTACAACTGTCGGTCACAGGGGCCGAAATGATGCGCTCGCGCCGCGAACAGCGCACACTTCACGCGGCCCGCGCACTTGCGCAGTTAAGCGCACCGCAGCGCGAGGCCGCGCTTCACGCCCTGCAATCGCTGATGGAGGCGGTCAACGCTACCGTTCCGCCCGCCCCGCACGAAGACCCGCTCGGTGTGCGCCAGGAGCAGTGACAGAAACAATAACGGCGACACAGCACTAAAATCAGAATCAGAGGGTAAGAACATGTCTCGTTACATGCTGGCATTGCTGTTGACGGCGTCCTGTGTGGCTTGTATGGCCCACGCGCAAACCCAACCTGCGCCAAGTGCCACTCCCGCCGCCCCACAGCCGGCTTCACAGGCCTCTCCTGTTCCCAGGCCTGTGCCGCAAACGGCTCCCGCCATTCCTCCGACAGGCGCGACCGCCCCGATCTCGCAGACCGGCGCGGCACAACCCGGTACGCCAGCGGGCGCGGCACAACCCGGTACGCCGGCGGGCGCGGCACAGCGGACGCCCGTGGCGCTGCACACGCAGGATACGCCCACTCCCCCCGCCATCGTGGTTCCGCTTCCGCCCACGTCCACGCCCGATGTGCCGCTCCGCCCGATCACCGCAGACGAGGCGGCGCGCATCGCGCTGCGCGTACAGCCCAACATCACGATTGCGCGGGACAGCATTCTCGGTCAGCAGGGCCGCACGGAACAGCTTCGCTCCGGCCTGCTGCCGCAGGTATCGCTTTTCGGCAGCTATACCCACATCGTCACGCTGGGAACTGAAGCGGGCGGAACGAGCGGCCCGGTCAGCACGGGAACCGGAACCGGCACGACCGGCAGCGGCGGCACGACGGGAACGACCGGCACAACCGGAACAGGAACCACGGGAACCACAACAACCGGCAGTGGCGGCACGACCGGCACGAACAACAGCGGCGGAACCACGCCCGGAACCGGTTCGGGAGGGACAACGGGCGGGTCTACGGGAACAGGCACGACCGGCAGCGGCTCGGCGACCGGAACGAACACCGGAACCACGACGACCACGGGCGGCGCGACGACCGTGACGCAGCTGGGGGCGTCGAACACGGCAGGCGGCGAGGGACTCGTAGGGCAGGCCACGGTGCGGCAGTTGATCTTTGACTTTAATCATACGCGCGACCTTGTCCGGCAGTCGCAGGCGCTGGAACGCGCGGCCCGACAAAACCTGACGCGCGTACAGTCCGACCTGGTGCTGCAGGTGAAGCAGGCGTACTATGTGCTGTCGCAAAACGCGCAGCTTGTTTCGGTCAACGAGTCCAACCTCGCTAATCGGCAGGCGCAGCTCGATCTCGCCACGGCCCGCCTGAACAGCGGCCTGGGACAGCCCCAGGACGTGGTGACGGCGCAAACGGCCAAAGCCGAGGCCGTCCAGTCGCTCAATGTGGCCCGCAATCTGGAAGGCATCGCGCGCCAGAACCTCGCGCTGTACATCGGCATTGATCCGCGCACGCCCCTGCAAACCGCGGACGCGGGCGAGCCTCCGTTCACGTCCGACGACGTAAACGCTCTGGTCGCCGCCGCGCTCGCGCAGCGGCCTGAGATATTGCAGGCGCAGGAGCAGATTCGCTCGGCCCGCTACGGCCTTAGTTCCGCGCGCACCACCAATGCGCCCGTCGTTTCCGGCAACCTCAACCTGACCTCGCGCGGCACGGATTTCCCTCCGGGCGACGACACGTTCAGCGTGGGCGCGTCCGTGCAGTTCACGCCCCTGGATGGCGGACTGACGCGCGGGCTTGTCAAGCAGGCGCGGGCCACGCTGGATCAGGCCCAGGCGCAGTTGACGCTCGCGCAGTTAAGTGTCGCCACGGATGTCACGCAGGCCTATCTGAACCTGCGTACAGCCGAGCAGCGCGTCGGGGCCACGGTCTCGGAGGTAAACAATGCCGAGGAGGGCGTTCGTATCGCCACGGGCCGCTACCGCGCCGGCCTGGGCCTGTTTTTGGACATCATCAACGCGCAGGCGTTTCTCCTCAGCGCCCGCACCAACCTCGTCACTACGCAGGCCCTTGTGGAACAAAACCGCGCCGCCCTCAACCGCGCCATCGCCAGCCCCGTCCCCGTAGTGCGCTAGGGCAAAATACTTTACCGCAGATCGAGCGGATGAAACGGATACACGCGGATAATTCAGAAGATAATCCGTGTTCATCTGTTTCATCCGTGTCATCTGCGGTAAAGTAGTTCGTATGTTCCTACTCGCAGGCGTAGTTGGGGGCGCGGCGGAGTTCGGCGAAGAAAAGGTATTGCTGCGCCCAGCCCGCATAGGCCCCGAAACGAGTGTGGTAGGCGCTGGCGAGGGCGGTGTAAACGCGGGGCGTAAGGCTTTTGCCGTCGAGTTCGGGCGCGAACAGGCGCACGGCGATCTGGCGGATGTGAGTATCAATGGGAACCGCGCCATCTTTGTCCAGGGAAAACAGGCAGATGCAGTCGGCGAGCTTGGCCCCGATGCCGAACAGGGCGGTCAACGCATCGTGGGCATCGGCATAGGGCGCGCGGCGCAGATCGTCCAGCCAGTCGGGGGGCAGGGTTTGCAAATGGCGGGCGAGCGCGATCACACGCGGGGCGCGGTATCCCCACAGGCCCGAACGCAGGACGCTCTCGTCGGCGTTGGCAAGCGCGTCCAGGGTAGGGAAGGCATAGAAAGCAGTGGCGGGATTGGCGGCGTTTGAAAGGTCGGGCATGGCGTCCAATCCAGTTTGGATCGGCTCGCCGTAGTGCGCGGCAAGGTGCGTGACGCTGCGCTCGATTTTCACGACCGAATTGCAGGCGGCGCATTGAAACGCGAACAGGCACTCGCGGGGCGGCTGACGCAACAGGCGCAATCCCCGAAATGCCGTTGCCGCGTCCGCCATGCGCGGCTCGGCCCGCGACCATTCGGCGTACAGGCGTATCAAATCCACGTCCAGCCGAAAGTAGTCCCGGACGAGGCCGCGCTGATCGCGAACGGGAAACGTCTGCCAGTAAAGTGGACTGTCCGGCTTGCCCGCGTCCTGCCAGCAGGCGATGACATTTGCTTCCACGCTTCCCCACCAGATGCCACGACCATCCTGCCGCCAGCGAAAGTTTTGCCCGCTCGCAAGGGTCGCGGACAAATGGAACGGCTGCGCGTCGCACGGTTCCCGGTTCCATGTGAACTCCGCATCAGGCGGCGCGGCCAAACCAGATTGGAGGTTGTCGGCTGTTATGTTGTCGGTAGCTGCGTTGTCGGTATAGGATTGCATGGGCGTCTGCAATCCTATATCGCATCAGACCGGCAGATGGTTCCGTACCGTACCCCGGTATGGCCTGGCTCAGGCAGCAAGCCGTTTCATAAACCGAATCGGTGCGTTATGCAGCCGCGCGTTCTGCATGTCGCTCGCGTTTGTCGGCGTACATGGCGGCATCGGAACGGCACAGCAGACTTTGCAGATCGGTGGCCTCTTCGGGATAGACGGCGATACCTACGCTGATGCCCAGCCGGGGGAAGTCCGGCTCTTTGGCGATGAGTTTTTGCGCGTGACGCTCCACGGCCCGCTTTAACTTTTCCGCGACTATCTCGGCGTTCAAACGCCCCGCTCGCGCCAGCACCACCACGAACTCATCACCCGCGTACCGGGCAGCCAGATCGTAGCTGCGAACATGCGAGTTTAGTATCTCGGCCACATCGCGCAGTATCTGATCGCCCATCGCGTGGCCGAAGCGGTCATTGATGGGCTTGAACTTGTCCAGGTCAATGTTCAGGACGGCCACAGATTGATTTTCACGGCCTGCCCGGTTTACTTCGCGCTCCAAAAACTCGCGCAGAAAGCGGGCGTTGTGCAGGCCGGTCAGGGCGTCCGTGTACGCGGTCTTCTGCACCTCGCTAAAGCGCCGCGCATTGTCTATGGCCTGACTGGCCTGCGTGGCGACAAGCCGCAGGACGCGCTGCGTGTCCAGGCTGAACGCTTCGGGCAGTTCGGCGTACAGGTTCAGCGTGCCGATGGGCTTGCCGCCCACAAGCAGGGGGACGATCAGGGTCGAGCGAAACGGCGTCCAGGCGTCGCTGACATTGCGCAGGCTGACGTCGTCGGGCATAAAGGAAGCGCGGGCCGGTTCGCCGCGCCCATACGCCCTGCCCGTCAAATATGTGCCGACGCGGGCCATGCCGCCCAGCAGATGCCGCTCGTTGACGCCCTGCGCCGAGATGCAGCGCAGATATTGCTCATCGTCGTCGGGCAGAAACAGGGCGCAGGCGTCGCAGCCGACGATCTGGCGGGTACAGGTCAGCAGGCTGTCGGCGACGGCTTCCAGGTGCAGCGAGCCGGAAATGGCCTGCACGAGATTGTACATGCCCATCGTTTCCTGCTGCGCGCTCGCGATGTCGTCCAGGGCGGCGCGGGCCTCGCTGCGTAGTTCGGGGGCGGCAGCCCAGGCGTTCGGCACGACCGAGGCGAGCGTTCCCAATGCGGCTGCATCCGCGCGGATGTTGGAGGCCACGCTGCGAAAGGCAGTGAGTACGGCGGGATCGAACTGCGTTCCGCTGCGCGCCTCGACCTCGGCAAGGGCTTCTTCGGGCGTGTAGGCCGTGCGGTAGGGGCGCGGGCGCAGCAGGGCGCTGTACGCGTTCGCGACGGCCAGAATGCGCGCGCCGAGCGGGATGGTCTCGCCATGCAGCCCGTCGGGATAGCCGCTGCCGTCCCAGTGTTCCGCATGGTGGCGGATCAGCGGCACGACCGGCCACGGAAACGGGATAGACGCGATGATACGCGCGCCCAAAACAGGATGCGCGCGCAGTTTTTCCTGCTCTTCGGGCGTGAGCGAGCCGGACTTGTGCAGGATGTGTTCGGGAACGCCCAGCCGCCCGATATTATGCAGCAGGCAGGCGGCGCGCAGGCCCGCCGTCTCGTCCTCATCAAAGCCCAGTACGCGCCCCATGCCCAGAGCGCATTGCTGTACGCAGTCCAGATGCCCCATGCTGTACGGGTCACCCGCTTCCAGCGCGTAGGCCAGCGCCTCGATGGTGGAAAAACACAGATGCCGTTCCTGTATGCGGTGCGATTGGGCCTGTGCGGTCAGCATCCGCGCCGACTTGACCTTCGCCCGGCGCCAGAACTGACTCGCCGCCAGGCCCGCCGCCATGCCGCCCGTGACGAGTAATCCCGATTGTATCCACGCGTCCATGATCCCCATTGTTTGTCGCTCCCGCCCGCGTCCCTACTATGTATCCGCTACTATGTATCCTCTGTCTTCGCCGCTGTGATTTGCGCTTGTTCGATGATAGGGAGAATGGCCGCAAATCTGTACCCGTCGTTTGATGCGATACGGGTGTTATGACTTTAGATTGTGTCCATTCGGGGCTAAATAACTGCTGTGAGTGTTACGGGGTTGCGCTGTGCAGGGGTGAATGTGCTGGAAAACCGGCATCTGTACAGACGGTGAATATACCGGCGAAGAGCGGCTGCAAGCATGAACCGCTGATTTTATCACTGAACACAACTTGCCACGGGGTTTCAACCCGTGGCAAGTTGCATACGAACAACAATTAAAAATGCACTGATAAAACGATCTCGCTGATCAAGTAAGAAAATCAAACGCCTACTTGCAGCAGGGGATTTGCGACTGCAAAGACAAGAAATGATCCAGAGCCAGACCATCTTCGGGGGAAAGCTGCTCGAAACAGACCATAGACTCGTACAGCGACGCCCGCGACCGGGTGCGCTGACTACGCAGTACGCGGCCTACGACCTCGAAGCGGCAGGCGTGCGTGGCGGCCTGTTTCGCGTGGGCGTCCGGCAGCCAGAACTGGAGGGCGAGACGCTGACGCAGCGGCAGGCTGGCATACGTGCGCAGGCGCATTCCGCCGCCGCTGATGTCCACGGCCCAGCCCCGATCCCAGCAGGGTTCGAGAGGGGCGGGCAAGGTTTCAGACGCGACCATATACTTCCCTTCCGTCGAATTTTCCAGTTCGGGAAGGCCCGGACGCGCGCCACGCGAAGAAGCGGGCAGGGGGGAAAGTCGTACCCCGAAGCGTGTCCAGCGGCGGGGGCCGGAACGTCGCTCGCCAAAAGGGTTGCATTGGTACAGGCGCACCACGACCTCGCGCACACCCTGCGTGTTCGGACTGCCTGTGCCGCAGTCTTCTACGGTCAGAGTACGGGAAAGCATAACGGCAGCGGCGGGAGGATGGGCGGGCATGGCAGGGACTTCCTGAGCTGCCTCGGCCTGATTTGTGGTCTCACGAGCGACCACGACGCCGAATGCCTCAAACCCCTGCGCCCCGTCGGTCAGGCAAAAGCGCACCTGCGTACCCCAATGTACAAGGGACAGCGGGGCGCTCGCAGGCATCGTCAGCGATGCCCAATCGCCGTGCAGATGCTGCAGGCAGGCGTCGAAGCGGGCGATGGACTCATTATAATTATTTAACACATCCAGAGAAACCGTCTGGCTGGTGGAAAGCGGCAGCATGGTTATTCTTCCTGATTATGGTTTGCTATATTACGGCTTGCAATATTACGGTTTGCTATGCTTTGTTGGCGATGATTTTGATGGTCTGTTTAGGAAAATTGCAGCAGAAAACGGTGCAGCTGCACCTGATGAATGCGCGACACGCAGCCGAAGCGAATGGCTACCGCATAGGGAAAGCCGCCGTCTGCGTTTTGAACAGGCGTGTCGGTCAGGGTACAGCGTACCACACTGCCCTCGGCCTCTATTTTGTCTTTAACGCTGATGTGGATGCGCAGGCCGAGCGCGGCCTGTTCGGTGAGTTGGGTGGCCGCATAAAGTTTGGCCCCGCCCATGCTGATGTCGCGCACGCGCCCGACCGCCATCTGGTCGCCGGACAACTCGCCCAGCGCGGCAAGGGCGACATCCATCTTATAACGGGCAGGCAAATCACAATCGAAACGCTTGGCTCGGCGGCGCTGCAACAACTGCGGGTTGCCCATTTTGGCAACGATCAGGTTGTCGCGGCGATTGACAATAGACGAGTCGCATACATAAAGTCCTTCGCCGATGGGCTGCGTGAGTTGTATGCTGGCTCCGGGACGGCACAGGGCGGCGTCCTGCGCTTCCACGGCGATCAGCAGATGCTGGCCGTCGGAGTGGCGAATGGTTGCCGCCAGGCGTAGTTCTTCCGGCAATATGGTGACTTCAACGAATTGTTGCGCCTGAAACATAGTGGGGTAGTGATTTCCGATCCATGTCTGCCGACAGCCACGCGCAGGCAGTAGACTTCTGAGACTGAGAGATTGTCGGCAAAGCGCGGGCATTTCTAGAGAGTTCCCGCGCCGAAAAGAGCCGGCCTCTGCTGTCTTGCACACGGCCCAGAATGCGAAATTACGCAAATGAACGCCGGTGCAGGTAAAAATCCATTGAATCTACCCGATAATGCTACCCGACTCGTCTTGGGCAGCTCGCTGGTACGGCACGGCGTAAATACACGGGTGGTTTTTCGTCTGCAGGACGACTGGCCGATGTCCTTCGCTGCGCGTGGACGCCCGGCCCTTGTAACCGGGATTTAATATCCCGGATAACGCCCGCACACTTACGCCCAAGTGTACTGGTGTGGAGCGCGCTATTGCAGCGCAAGTACGCAGGCGCAAACGAAGGGATGCGTTTTGCGGGGACGAGAGACAGGGGCAGGGGAGGAGTATCAAACCAATGGGACAGAATGCAGCGCTGGCGGAGGTAAAATTCCCCCAGTATGCGGTTAATCTATACGGGCGGGTCGAGCAGATGAACAACAGCTCCATCCGCATCCGCCTTGAAACACTGCCCTCCGGGGAGCATGTGCTGAGGGCAGGCAATGAGGCGCAGCTAATGGTCGTAGCGCGGGGCGTGATATATCGGGCCAGCGTACTGATCAGCGGGGCGGAGGCAAGCCGCATCACTATGCGCTTCAGCAGTCCGCCGCAGGCCGTGCAGAGGCGTCATCAGAACCGCCGCGCCTGCGATGTGAACGTCAGTTTTCGTACCCTGAGCAACGGCTGCGCGGGAGCCTGGCAGGACGGCACGGCCACGGATATGAGCGTGGGCGGTATGCGTCTGGTCGCGGATCGTCGCGTGGAAAGCGCTACGGAACTGGATCTGCTGTTTTTGCTGAACGGAGGCATGGCTCCTGCCGCTGGAACCGACAATCGTTCCCAGATTGAGGGCGGTTTTGAACTGATGGCCCCCGGCGCGGACACACGGCCCGTCAAGGCATTTGCGCGGATCGCGCACAGAGCGATGCTGGAGGATGGAAGCATGGCACTGGGCGTGATGTTCCGCAAGTTGTCGTCGTTCGATCAACTGCGCCTGATGCGCTACACGGAAGCGGAAGTTGCCGGGATGCTTTGAGACATTGATTAGGGGTGTTGATTAGGGGTATTGATTATGCGGCGTCATGCGGCGTCGCGCAGCATCAGCAGGGACACCCAGCCCTGACGGCGCGAACCGGGCCGCGCCGGACGCGGTTCGGGACAGGCCAGGCGAAAGCCCATGCGTTCGTACAGGCGGCGCGCGCCCGTGTTGCTTTGCAGCACATGCAGCGCCATGCGGGGACGATTACGCGCCAGCCCCCATGCCGAGGCCTCGTTCAGCAGGCGCGTGCCGATGCCCTGCCCGCGACAGGCCGCGCCGACTGCCAGCGCCTCGACGTAGACCAGGTCGGCATCGTGCGGAATGCGTTTGTGGATCGCGAAGTTGGCGAACACGCCGCCCGCAAAGGCGCGGACAGCGGGAACCAGGCCAATCTGTGTGCGAACTACGTTCCAGTAGGCCCGCATCGTTCCCCTGCCGATACTGTCACCGACATGCAGGATGGCGACACCCGCAATCATGCCGTTCTGTTCGGCGACCTGCGTGGAGGTCAGCGTCAGCGTGTCCGCTTTGTAAAGCGCGCAAAGCAGGGCAGCGGTCTGCGGCGCGCTCAGACGACCGAAAGCCCAGGAATACAGGGAGGGAAACGCTTCCGCCAGTATTCGACTGACAGCCTCTGCGTCCCCGATTTGCGCCGCCCGAATACGTATACCAGGGGGCGGAGGTACAGGCGTATACGGCGGCAAGCCAGAATCAAAACGCGCTTCGCTGGTCATACCGATGGTGTCCCCGCCTGCATATTTGTTTTGGCTGCAGAAGAGTAGATCATATGCGTCCCTCGTTTTTTGCGCTCGTAACCTGTTTGGTTTCGGGTTCACGACACGGCGGGTTGAAGCAGGGAGAGCGTTCGCGCGCCGGCATCCAGGCGGGCGCGAACGCCCAGCGGAAGAGTAAGCGGGTTTGGCTCATGGCCGAAGCGAAATCCGCTGAGTGTCGGCTTTCCCAGGGGCGCGAAAAACTCATGCCAGAGAGCTGTCGGCGTGTTGGCGGGCGGGTCGGCTTCCTGCTTTTGCCAGTTGGTGACGGTTCCAATGAGAAAACCGGCCACGTGATCGAACGCGCCCGCGTTGCGCAGTTGTGTCAGGTCACGATCCACACGGTACACCGCTTCCTGCACGTCTTCCAAAATCACGATCTTATGGGCGAAGTTTGGGGCAGATTTCGAGCCGCAGGCGTGGGCCAGCAGGCAAATACAGCCGCCGGCCAACTCGCCCTCTACGACACCCGGCACAATGGTTTCCATACTGTCGGGCGCAGAGGGCAGCGTTCCCATCGGCTCAGCGCTTTCGAGCAGCCGCCAGAAGACATCATTTGAACGCGTATCGAGCCGTGGCAGCGAGGTGACGTTGGGGCCGTGAAAGGTGGCGTACCCGGCCTGCTGTGTCAGGGCGAGGTGCAGGCTGGTGATGTCGCTGTACCCGGCAAAGATTTTAGGATTGCCGCGCAGAATGTTCCAGTCCAGCCGGTCAAGCAATCGCATCGCGCCATAACCGCCTCGCGCGCAAAAGACCGCCTTGATTTCGTCACGCGCAAACATTTCGTTCAGGTCGTAGGCGCGTTTATCGTCGCTCCCCGCAAGGTAGTTGTTGCCTGGCATCGTCGCCAGCACATGCTCTCCTACCACGACCTTATAGCCCCGCGCCCGTATGACTGCCAGCCCCTGTTCCAATTCTTCCTGCTGCACCGGTCCGGAGGGCGCGATGATGCCGATAGTATCCCCGTATTTGAGCCGCGCGCACATCTGCATGGTCACTTCTCCTGAGTGGATTGGTCAAAACGCTTGCAGCACGGCGCAGTGGAATGGCGTCTTGGCCGGTTTTTGTTTCCGCGTCGTCGTGATAAATTCCTGCCGGGCCAAAGGGTAGATTGACAAATAAATGCAGTGAGTACCATTAGCAGTCGTATGCAAGGTGAGTGGCCTTGATGCTCCTGCTGATTGCCGCACTGCGCGCGCCGGGCGCGTATAAAAGCAGCGAAGGTACAAAATACAAGACGCAACAGGCGCGGAATGTTCAGCCCGTATGATATAATGCTGTCAAGCAACCACTCGCTGCCGGGATTTACATTCCCACAGCATCCGCTACAAGGAGAAACCATGCAGACAAGCATCTCTAAAACGCTATGCAAAATGACAATGACATTGGCCTTTGCAGGCGCGACGGCCTGCGCCGCATTTGCCGCGCCTGTGGGCGCGAACCACATTGCGGGCGATTATGTGGAGGCGCGGACGGCCAGCGTGTTTGCGGGCGCGTGTCACTACAATGGCGAACTGACCACGACGGGCCGTGAGGCGGAACTGGCGTGGCATGTGCGCGACGGCGTCTGGAACGGCACATCTCTCAACGGTCTATCGGCCCTGGCCGCCGTGCAAAGCGATGCCAGTTTGCAGGACGAGAACGCGGCGCGGCGTACTGTGCTGTACATTGACGCGAACGCCACGCCCGCGCAGTTTGAGGCGCTTGCGAGCGCATTGAAGGCGAAGTACGCCGGTGCGCTCGGCACGGTCGTTGCCGTCAAGCAAGCCCCGCTCCACTTTACGCGCAGCGCCGAATCGTTCCGCGTGGCCGCCAAAGGCATAACCGAGTTGGCTGTCGAAGCCATGCCTAATCATGAGTGCTGTAAGCAGCCCAACATGGTCTGGTACAAGCCGCTTGTGGAACTGAAAGATCGGCGCGTCGGCTACACGCGTATCAGCGGCATCATGGACAAGACAGTCGGCACGACCTGGGAGAAGAACAACGAGAACACGGCGTTTTATGGCACGTTCGCGCTGTAAGCATGACCTGTTTACCTGATTCTGTTAACCTGTAGCACTGAATGACAGCCTCCTCAGATAGGGAGAGGCTGTCGTTTTGCTATGTCGACAGCGTAGTAGCGCTAAAGCTTTCTACCGTCAAAGAGTACACAGCCCAAAAAAGCGTTTGTTAATAAATTTATTTGAAATATCTTTGCTTTTGCGGGTGAAATGGGTTGCAAATCTATTGACACCCCCCCCATTTGCTATATAATAAGCGCGTATGCTTGCAAGACCCTCTTCACTCAGGAGCCGTTGCTCAGATCGGGCAAGCGTTCCGTTCCACAGTGACGCGCCTGTTTTCGGCGCGTCGTTCGCAGGAGGATCGGTTCATGAAGGTACGCATCGTTCTGCTCTGTTTGCTCACTTCTTTGTGCTTTCTCTCACTTCTCTCACTTCTTTCGCCCGCCCACGCGCAGGGTTATGGCGGCTATGGCGGAGGCGGCGGTGGTGGGGGAGGCGTTCCCGGCAGCGGTGGCCCAGGCTACGGCGGCCCGCATTGGGTCATCACCAGCGAGTGTAAGGGCAGTCGCACGGCGACCGTGCCTGACCCGAACAACCCCACGCAGCAAACGACCATCAAGGAACCTATCGTGATGACGAGCGGCTCCTACATGTCCGGGGAGGGCGGCGACACTGTCGGCAACTTCCCGACCGGCAAAGCCACTTACGACAACAAGATCCATTTCCATGTGCGCTGGGTGGGCAATGACGGCAAGATCGCGCCCAATGCGCCCAAGAAGGTGTTTCTGCAGAAAATCGCAGGCGTGTGCTGGGGAGGCGGGTTCTGGCACGATGGGGGAAGCGTTACCGGAACCAACGACGATGGCCTGGGCGACCCGGATAAACTTACCGCTCCGTACAACAGCAATTCCACCGGCGTCCATGTGGTGCAGAAGAACGGCTCTTCGGGCAACATCGACATCACCTTCACGCAATGCAGCGAAGTGGACGCAGCCGACGGAGCAATCGCGACCTTGCCACAACTCCCCTGGTGTCAGGGATACATGTCGTGGTACTGCGGCGTCTCGTTCACGGATCGCAACGTGACCATTTCGCGTGAGGGCGCACACAATGAGTGGACTGACGATGACGGCAACACGCACGGTGACACCATCCGCTCGTACACGGCGAACCATGATACGATGTACGGAATCACTTTGAGTGGCATAATTAAGAACTGGCAGCAGTTTGATGCCGCCTTGAGCGGAAGCTGGAATATGAAGGCTGTTACAACCGGTCATGGCAGCAGCCAGTACGTACCGGATGTTGCTTACACATGGCAGCCACAGTACAGCGGCGCAACCATGTTTTGGAACCAATGGCTTCAGGATATGGGGCAGCAAATCTACGACATCGACAGTTTCAAAGGCAGTACCGGGTCGCCCACGCCTGATACGATGACGTACACTGTGACGGACAATCAGGATGGCATAACTGCAACGGCTGTGTACTACCTGAAGCGGCACGATGTTTACGAAGAAACCTCGCACCAAACGGAGGCGGCTTACGCGAACGAGCGGCAGGCTGGCTCACCTGCCGTTTACAACCGAGGTGATAAGCCAATAGAAGTCCCAGGCGGCTATGTCGAAGAATCAGGCAGCCATACCATTGGCGTTAGCGTACAACCGGACGCACTAGTTGGCGGGTGGGAACTTAAAACACTTGGTCTCTCCATCGGCTACTCCTACACCTATACAGTGAATTCCGGGCAGAACGCTGCCCCGATTACGTTGCCTCCGGGTACTTACACATACGCAAAGCTTCGAGACACCTACACCCGGCACTGGGGAACGGCTGACCAGTGGGACGCTGGCGGCTTTACCGGAGCCACCTCCTTCGACTTTATGGTTCCGCGTCCGCCTGGATACGAGATTTACATGGCTGGCCCGTATCCCACAGGTAGCGGAGAACCTGGTGGAGGTGGCCTCGGTCACTAAAGGTTCTACGCTAACCATTAGATGAAGCAATAGGAGCGGATGTAAATCCGCTCCTGTGCCTATAAAGTTGTCTTTAGACAAGTTGCTGTCATGTAGATAGGAACCTTGATATGTTTTTACGTTTGTGTAGATCGTGTTTGATTGTGGTTGCGCTAGCATTCTCGGCTTGCTCCTCAGCACAAAGTCTAAAAGACTTACGACGTGTTCCAATTACACTGGAGGAATTTGTACGCCATATCCACTCTGCGCCGCTAGACTTTTCAGTACACGAAAGGCTGTTATCAAGAGCAGATGCTTCGGGAATGTACAAAGCCGCTTATCAAGAATGTACAACCTTGTGCAAACAACATCCCAATGAGTGGACGGCGAATCTACTGTGTGGCGAGGCCGCATTAGATTATTGGGCATGGGCTGTCGACCCCGCAATCAACGAAATTCCGCTGTTATCGCCACAAGCCCAATCGTTGCTAGACGATGCCAACCGTTGTCTACGCAAAGCATATAATATTGAACCGACGAAGCCCATAGTCCAAATGGTTTACGGATATTATCTCTGGCAGTATGGACAGGAGAGAGGCAAAGGCTTACAGTTGTTGAAGCAGGCGCTTGTGCAACAACCTAAAAGCGCCCGCGTGTACTTTCTGCTTGGCAATTATTATCAGAGTACGGCTGATAGCGAATACGATCCTCGCAAGGCCGAGCAGCATCTAACAACTTCAATACGTCTTGATCCTGCGTTTGCCAGCGCACATTTCTCGCTTGTTCGGTTATATATGAGATTATTTCGCTATCAGGACGCAGATAGAGAACTCAAGGTGTATCAAAGCCTACTCCCCTCCCAAAATGCGAATAGTAAGGGCATACAGATGTACGCGAAGGAAATACAGGTGGGGCTTGCCAAAACGCGTACAATTAAGGGAGAGCCATAAACAACCAACAACGTAGATGCACACGACCGTACAATGTTGTGCTGACCTTTAGACCTTGATGGCTGCAATCAGTTCCGCGAGCGCAATTGCGGCCTGCCAGTCGGCGGCGTTGTCTTCGATGCACCACCACGCGGAAAGAACGGCCTGCGCCACGGCCCAGCCGCGCACACGCTCGCGGCTGATGTTTAGTTCCTCGGCCAGTTGATGGACGCGGCGAGCAAGCGTTTGCGCGGGATCTGCCAGGGTGTGATGGGTGGGCCACAGGTTCCGTATCAGTGCGCCGACTTCATACGCGGGTTCGCCGACAAGCCCTTTCGGATCAATCGCCCGCCACTCCTCCGGGCCGGATTGGAGTATGTTGTAGTGGTGCAGGTCGCCATGCAGCAGGACGGGCGGGGCGGATGTGGCAAGCAGTTCTTTCCAGAGCGTTTCGGCCTCTTCTACGAGCGCGACGGGAAAAGGGCCGGTTCCGCCGCCAAAATGGGTACGCAGCCGCTCCATGCCCCGCGCCCAATCCGTCACGTCGGGAAAAGCGTGGTTGAGCGGGGCAGGTCGCCACAACCGGCGCATTACATCGGCGGCGATAGACGTGGCTCTGGCATCATTTGTGTCGTCGGTCAGCACGGTCAGTGGCGTGCCGGGGCATAGTCGTTCCAGAAGAACAACGCCCTGCTCGTCATCGGCGGCAAGCAGGCGCGCGCACCCGCGCCCGTCGTAGGCCCGCAAGGCGGCGATTTCACAACGCCGCTCCGCGCAGGGTACGCCCGCTTTGAAGACCGCTGATGTGCCGTCCGCGCAGATTACGGGCGCGACGTAGTTGTACGACAGGTTGGCAAATGCGGGAAGAAGCGTTATCCTATAGCGTTGTTCCGACTCTATGAGGAGGGCGGGCAGGCGCGTCAGCCATTCGCCTCCTGCGTCGCCGAACGTGTTTACAATCGTGCGTACAAAATGCTCCGGCAACGGCTGTTCAGTCATAGGTAAATGTTCGGTGTGCAGGCTATTGCTGCAGACGATGGGCGAATAAAACCGCCGCAACCAACGCGCAAAGTCCGCCTGTGCAGACTGCCAAAAGAGGGCATTGTGTCTGCACAGGTGGACTTATACTTGCAAAGGGCGCGAAGAAAAGCAACCGCCGCGTTTGTTTTTCAGCGAGGGGTGAAGGACGTGCCGCAGCCACAACTGCGCTGCGCGTTGGGGTTGCTCCACTGCCAGCCGCCTTCCAGCAGGTTTTTGACGGTGTAGTCCAGCGTTGTGCCTTCCAGAAACCGCGCGCTCTTGCGATCCACGATGACCTTGATACCTTCAACTTCGGCCACCGAATCGCGCTCGGTAACGTTCTCGTCCAGCGTCATGGAATAGGACAGGCCGGAACAGCCGCCGCCCTTGACGCCAACGCGCAGGCCAAGATTGGGGTTGCCCTTCTTCTGAATGAGAAACCTGACCTGTCGAATGGCGCTTGGCGTCAGTGATAATACCTGCGTCGGCGCATCCGCCACGGTTTCCATTATGATAGTTTCCACGGCTGTGTCGCTCATAATACTCTCCTCACAATAGCCACGTATGTTTGTCACACCTGCTTATATATGTCAGAAGAGGCCTAATTCCAGCTTGGCCTCGTCGGTCATCATATCCATGTTCCACGGCGGTTCCCACACGATCTCAACTTTGGCCTCGGACACGCCGGGAACCTCGGCGACCCTGTCCTGCACTTCGGGCGGCAGCGTTCCCGCGACCGGGCAGCCGGGCGAGGTGAGCGTCATCTGTATGTCTACGTCGCCCTCCGGCCCAATGTCTATGGCGTAGATAAGGCCCAGGTCGTAGATGTTGACGGGAATTTCAGGGTCGTACACCGTCCGCATGGCCTCGATGATTTCGCCTTCCAATACGGTTTTTTCGATAGGAGATAGCTGCATGATTTACTCCGTTGATACCGGCACATCGGCGTTTTCCAGGGCGGCGTGGAGGGTGTGCCACGCAAGACTGGCGCATTTGACGCGGGCCGGGTACTCGCGCACGCCGCTGAACACGGCCAGCTTGCCCAGCGCCTCGATCTCGTTGTCTTCCAGTTCTTCCGGCCCCGCCACCATGTCGTGAAACGAGTCGAAGATGGCCTCGGCTTCGGGCAGGGTCTTGCCTTTGAGGGTCGCGGTCATCATGCTTGCGGACGCTTTGGAAATGGCGCAACCCTGGCCCTGAAAGCGTATGTCCTCGATAACATCGCCGTTCAGTTTCAGGTACACGCTGATCTGGTCGCCGCAAAGCGGATTATGACCGTCGGCATGACGCGTGGCATCTTCCAGCAGGCCGAAGTTACGCGGTTTCTTGTTATGGTCTAAAATTACTTCCTGATACAGGTCGCGCAGTTCCGACATCAGCCCATTACCTCCATAACGCGGTGCAGGCTTCTGACAAGCGCGTCAATCTCTTCGCGGGTGTTGTAGCAGGCCAGGGACGCGCGAGCCGTGGCGGGAATGTTGTACCGCTGCATCACGGGCTGGGCGCAGTGGTGACCGGTGCGTATAGCGACGCCGTCCATGTCTACAATCGTGCCGATGTCGTGCGGATGGACGCCGTCAAGCACGAACGAGAACACGCTCGCTTTTTCCTTTGCGGTTCCAATCATACGCAGACCCTTGATGCTTTGCAGGGCGTCCGTGCCATATTCCAGCAGTTCGTGTTCCCAGGCCGCGATGTTGTCCATGCCCAGCGCATTCAGATAGTCAATGGCCGCGCCCAGGCCCACGCCGCCCGCAATATGGGGCGTACCGGCCTCGAACTTGTAGGGCAGGTCGTTGTACGTGGTCTGCTCAAACGTCACGGAGCGGATCATGTCGCCGCCACCCATCCACGGCGGCATGGCGTTCAACATCGCTTCTTTGCCATAGAGTACGCCGGTTCCGGTCGGGCCGTACAGCTTATGCCCGGAAAACACCAAAAACTCGCAGTCCAGGTCCTGCACATCGAGCGCGATATGGTAGGCCGACTGCGCGGCGTCCACGAGGACGGGAATGCCCTGCGCATGGGCCGTGGCGATCATCTCTTTAACCGGGTTGATGGTTCCGAGCGCATTAGACATGTGAACGATGCTGACAAACTTGGTGCGCGGGTTAAGCAGCTTGGCGTACTCGTCCAACAGCAGTTCGCCCGCGTCGTTCATCGGGATCACGCGCAGCTTTGCGCCCTTTTCCTCGCACAGCATCTGCCACGGCACGATGTTGCAGTGATGCTCCATCGCGCTGATGACGATCTCATCGCCCTCGCCGATGTTGCGCCTGCCGTATGTCTGCGCCACAAGGTTGATCCCCTCGGTAGCGTTGCGGACAAAGATGATCTCCTCATGCTTTTTGGCGTGGAGGAACTTCTGCACCTTGCCGCGCGCCGCTTCATAGGCTTTTGTGGCCCGCTCGCTCAACTCGTGTACGCCCCGATGAATGTTGGAGTTGTCCAGGGCGTAATAGTTGTTCAGCGTGTCCAGTACGATCTGCGGCTTTTGCGTCGTGGCGGCATTGTCCAGGTACACGAGCGGCTTGCTGTGAATCAACTGGCTCAGGATCGGAAAGTCGGCGCGCACCCGCTGTACATCGTATGCCGCTGCGATGTCCGGCTCCAATTCCATTTCCAATATCGGTCTTGTGATCGTGGCGGTCATGGCCGTTTCTCCTGACAAGAACATAAACAAACAAAAGCGTGCAAGGTTATCTTTAGTACGAACTTGTACTACTATTATACTGTGCGACGCGTGGTAATGTCGGTAAAACTCACCTGACGCAGTTTGCGATATGGCCTACGCGGATTTAAGTTCAGTCAGCAGGGCGCGTTCCAGGGCAAGGCGTACCGGCTCGACCTTGATGCGGTTGACGATGTCGTTTGCGAAGGCGAACGTCAGCAGGGCGCGGGCCTGCTCCTTGCCAATGCCCCGCGAGCGCAGGTAAAACAGGGCGTCCGCGTTAAGCTGCCCGATGGTCGCGCCGTGTGTGCAGCGCACGTCGTCGGCAAGAATTTCAAGCTGCGGCTTGGTGTTGACGGCCGCCTCATCCGAAAGAAGCAGGGTCTGGTTTGTCTGCTTGGCGTCGGTCTTTTGCGCGTCCAGGCGAACGAAGATCTTACCGTTGAACACGCCCCGCGAACGCCCGTCCAATATGCCTTTGTAGATTTCGTGGCTGTCGCAATGGGGCATGGCGTGGTCAATGGACGTGTGGTTATCAATGATCTGCCGGTCACGCCCGATGTAGAGGCCGTTGAGCGTACACTCGATGCCTTCGCCGCGCAGGCCCGCGTTGAAATCGTTGCGGACTATCTGCCCGCCGAGCGTGATGCTGTGCGACGTGAAGTTTGCGCCGCGCTGAAGTTCGATCTGCGTTGTGGCGATGTGGTACGCAGCGGGCGCCTCGCGGTTCAGCTTGTAATGATCAATCACGCTGTTTGCGTCGCCGATGATGTCCACGACGGCGTTAGTAAAGTACACGCTGTCACCTGCGCTGATATAGCTTTCCACGACCGTGACCTGGCTGTTAGCCTCGGCGTGAATAATCACGCGCGGGTGTGACACGGTCGGCGTCGCGCCCGGATTGGACACGAACACGAGCAGGATAGGATCGGGAACCACAACGCCGCGCCCGACATGCACAAACGCGCCATCTTCGACAAAAGCCGTGTTCAGGGCCGTGAACGCCGCGCTGTCCGCGTTGGCATGGGTGATAAGCGGCCGTAACGCCGCCTGTTCGCCGCGCGCAAGCGCGTCCGCAAGGCTGCCGATTATGACGCCTGCGGGCAGGGTTTGAAGATGCGACAGGGCAGGGATATAACGTCCATTCACGAACACAAACCGGTTCGCCTTGAGTTCGGGGAATAAGGCCGCGCCAAGTTCTTGCTCGCTCACGTTCTGCTGCTCGTACCCGGCCAGCGTAAAGGCCGTGTCTGTGATAGGCCGTATGTCGGTAAAGCGCCACTCCTCGTCACGGCGGGCGGGAAAGCCTTTTGCCAGAAACGCGGACATGGCCGTTTTACGCAGGTCAGACGACGCGCTGCCCGCCGCGTCCTGTATGCTGCGCTCAAAGTCAGTCCGATACGTTTCCATCGGGTCAGCGGCTGTCATGGTGGTATTCGTGTTTTCTTGCGTATTCGCCATCAAAGTCTCTCGATATACTCTCTCGTCCTGCGTCGGCTTCTATGCTTGTCTGCGATGTCAGGCCAACATAAGTTTTCCTGCCGTCAACAGACAACAAGCAACAACTCTCAACAGCTTCAGACCCCTACGGGAGTGCGCTTCAGTTCCTCTTCCAGCCAGACGTAGCCTTCGCTTTCGAGCCGCAGGGCTAGTTCCGGGCCGCCGGAGCGCACGATGCGCCCGTCCATCAAGACATGCACGAAGTCGGGCGCGATGTGGTTGAGCAGACGCTGGTAGTGCGTGATGACGACGACGGCGCGTTCCGGCGTCCGCAGCTTGGTCACGCCTTCGCCTACGGCGCGCAGAGCGTCAATGTCAAGGCCGCTGTCAGTCTCGTCCAAGATCGCCAGCTTGGGATCAAGCACGGCCATCTGGAATATCTCGTTGCGCTTCTTTTCGCCGCCTGAAAAACCTTCGTTGACGGGCCGCTGTAACAAGCTCTGGTCAATGTCCAAGATTTTCAGCTTTTCCTTGACCAGTTTCAAGAAGTCCATCGCGTCCAGGGCTTCCTCGCCCCGTTCCTTGCGGACAGCGTTCAGCGCGGCCTTGAGGAAGTAGGTGTTGTTGACGCCGGGCAGTTCCACGGGGTACTGGAACGCGAGGAACACGCCCGCCCTCGCCCGCTCTTCCGGCTCCATCTCCAGCAGGTCTTGTCCCTCGAACAATGCTTCGCCGTCCGTGACCGTGTACGACTCTTTGCCGGCCAGTACGCTCGCCAGTGTGCTTTTGCCCGAACCGTTCAGGCCCATGATAGCATGAACCTCGCCCGCGTTCACGCTCAGGTCTACACCCTTCAATATCTCTTTGTCGCCCGCCCTCGCCTTGAGGTTGCGTATCTCCAGCATCGCCATCGTATGTTATTCCTGTTCATCCTGCGGCGTGTTGCCTGCGCTTCGCAGCAAAGCCGCTTCTAATGTTTGTTTTTGTAGAGCTTCCAGTGCAGCGCGCATCTGCGCCAGTTCCGCTTCCAGCAAAACTCTTGATTGCGCTTCTGCGGTCAACTGATCCCGCAAGATGTCTAGTGCCTGTGCTTCCTGATTGACCCGCTTGGCTTCGTCGTCTGCGCGTTTGGATTCTTGCTGTATACGATACATGGCTTCAGCATAGGACTCCAGCATTCGATTGTGCGCGGGGTCATAGAAACGCAACTGGCCGCCATTGAAGACAAGATCAAGGTTTAGCTGCTCGCTGAGGATGCGGTCATCGGTGGGCAGCAACAGTTCATATTGCCCGTTGATAAGTCGGTAGCCTTGCAGGCGCGGCTTCAGGTAATCGCCGTCCGGGTCGAATAAAAAGTATTCCGCCACGCGCAACACGTCCCGATACAAAGGCAGCTTTTTGCGTATGTCGTCGCGCCGGGTCTTGCGAGACGTGATTTCCAGTACAAAAGAGGGAAGCTTGCCATCTTCTTTCCACGTCATGTAAGTATCGCGCAAGCGCATCGGCGCACCCGGCACGACGTAACAATCGGGCGAAACAACTGCCTGCGGGTTGCCCTGCTCAAAATAAAGAAAGTTGTTGCCCGCAATATAAATGTCAGGACGCTCCCTGAAATGGTAGATCAGGGCGGCGCGGCAGTAGTGCATCAACTCAACGTGTCGGTCTGTTTCGCCCATCGGTTTCCCATCGCTGCTGGGGTAAAGGTCTTCCTCACTGAGCGAACGCGCGCGTGTCCGCGCCGGCGCGATGGTCATAACGCCTCCCAACTTCTATTCCACGCTTGAAAGAATCGCAATGCTTCACAAGGATGCTGCCACTCTGCATGGATTAGCGACTTGCGCTGCTCCGCCGCTTTGCTGACACAAATTTGCCCACATTGAAATGTAGTTCCCAACACAAGCTATGCGCCGCATCAACCTCGGCCATCGTGAACACCTCCTCTGATGCAGGTGCCTGCCATTCATTGAGATCAGTGTCTAACGGATTGAAGGGATACTCCGTATTACGCGGCAATGGTTTACCTGCTCCAGCAAGTTTTGGAGCGAGTTTGCACAAATCCTCAATTTGCCTTCTGCGCTTGTCGGACAAAATTCTTTTTAGGCGCTTCGTAGTCGGATCATCTAAAAGGGAGTATGCGAGGATGAGCGCAGTTATTTGCCTGTCTGGGACGTGACTTTTCGTGATTGAGTTGATGCTCACACCATTATCTTTAATGGTGGCAACCAATGCTTTCACGCACTTTTCCGCTGTCTGCTGATACTTAGCCATCGCCTGACAACGCAACGAAGCCCCTGATTTAGTATTAGTCTTTATACGGTCATACAGTATCTCAGCCACTGCGAAATCTGATCGCATCTGTAGACGCCAGGCTTCCGATTGCTTCACGCCACTACTGCCTGATGCAAACCCAGATCATGAAAAAGCGCTTCCGCCTCAGCCTCCGCTTCACGCATGTACAGAACGCGATATTGTCCGCTATCCACTGCTCGCCGCAGATCTATTATTTGCGGCCAGCATTCTTGCAGCGCCTGACGCATCTCTACGCCGTTTGTCAGCAGCAAACGCAAGCGATGTCCTGGCGCAAGAGGAAGTCCTGCCGTCGCGTTGAACTGTATTTGGAATACCTCTCGATCTTCGCTCACGTCGTCGTCACCGAAATTACGCGCCACTTCAAACACGCATTCCTCATCTGGTACATCGTGTGACGCATAATACACAGCCAACAACAACGGCTCATCCTCTATGGCTGCGTGTCCTCTAATTACAAGGTTTCGTAATGTCGCTTCCTCTTCTGGGTAGGGCATTGCATTCTTCTCCCCGGCCTTATTTGAGTTTCTTTAGCCGACGCTGCCTTCCAGGCTGATGCCCAGCAGTTTTTGCGCTTCGACGGCAAATTCCATCGGCAGTTCGCGAAACACTTCCTTGCAAAATCCGTTGACGATCATGTTGACGGCGTCCTCGGTCGAGATGCCGCGCTGACGGCAGTAGAAAATCTGATCCTCGCCGATCTTGGATGTGGACGCCTCATGCTCCACGGTCGCATGGGGGTTCTTCACCTCGATATAGGGGAACGTGTGCGCCCCGCAGCGGTCGCCGATGAGCAGGCTGTCGCACTGTGAATAGTTACGCGCGCCGTCCGCGCCCGCGTTGATGCGTACCAGACCGCGATATGTGTTCTGGCCCTTGCCCGCCGAGATGCCCTTGCTGACAATCGTGCTGCGCGTATTCTTGCCGATATGCACCATCTTGGTTCCCGTGTCGGCCTGCTGCATGTTGTTGGTCACGGCCACGCTGTAAAACTCGCCCACGCTGTTGTCGCCGAGCAGGATGCAAGAGGGGTATTTCCACGTAATCGCCGAGCCGGTCTCTACCTGCGTCCACGTGATCTTGGCGTTCTCCAGGCACTTGCCGCGCTTGGTGACGAAGTTGTAGATGCCGCCCTTGCCGTCTTTGTCACCGGGATACCAGTTCTGCACCGTACTGTACTTGATGGTCGCGCCTTTGAGAGCGACGAGTTCGACCACAGCCGCGTGAAGCTGGTTCTCGTCGCGCATGGGGGCCGTGCAGCCCTCCAGGTACGACACATACGCGCCCTCATCCGCGATGAGCAGGGTGCGCTCGAACTGGCCCGTGTTTTCCGCGTTGATGCGGAAGTACGTGGACAGTTCCATCGGGCAGCGAACGCCTTTGGGAATATAGCAGAACGAGCCGTCGCTGAAGACCGCGCTGTTGAGCGTGCCATAGAAGTTATCCGAATACGGCACGACCGAACCCAGGTATTCGCGGACGAGTTCGGGATGGTTCTGCACGGCCTCGCTGAACGAGCAGAAGATGATCCCCATGTCGTACAGCTTCTCTTTGAAGGTGGTAGCCACCGAAACGCTGTCAAAGACCGCATCCACGGCCACGCCGCTCAGTCGCTTTTGTTCGTTGAGCGAGATGCCCAGCTTCTCGAACACTTCCAAAAGTTCCGGGTCTACCTCGTCCAGGCTGTTCAGCACCTTCTTGGGCTTGGGCGCGGAGTAGAATATGATCTCTTGATAATTCATGGGCGAGATCTTGACGTTGTGCCACAGCGGGTCTTCCATCGTGAGCCAGTGGCGGTACGCCTTCAAGCGCCATTCCAGCAGCCATTCCGGCTCGTTCTTCTTGGAAGAGATCAGGCGCACAACGTCCTCGCTCAGGCCTTTAGGAATGCTTTCGGCCTCGATGTCAGACGAGAAGCCGTATTTGTATTCCTGGGTGATAGACTGCTGAATGGGATCCATGACTTCTAGGGTACTCATCGTTTATCCTCAAATATCTTTGAATGCGTCTTGAAAGAACTGCTGCTATTATGATACGAACAAGAGGACGGGTGTAATGTCCGATGCCCGCATATATGTGTCTTGAATGATGTAACACTGATGTAACACTACTGTTTGGCTGTTTGCTGTAAAGGGATGCTGCGACGCGTGGACGGCGCAAGCTGCGCTACGATGGGAAACGTATTCTCGCCCGCGCTGTCGCCGCTGATCTCGGCCAGAGTAATCAGGTGCAGCATCTGCAATATCCGCGCATTGATGACCGCGAGCGGCTTGCGTACCGTGCATTTGTCGTGCTGTACGCAGCCGTGGCTCTCTGTCCGCATACAGGCGACGATAGCGGGCGGGCCGTCCACGACGTTGATGATCGCGGCCACGCTGATCTCGTGGGCAGGGCGGGCCAGACGATACCCCCCGGTCGGCCCGGCGGTCGAGACAATCAGGCGGGCCTTTGTCAGTTTTTGCAATATTTTGGCGAGAAGTTCTGCGGGTATGTCGAACTGCTCGGCGATCTCGCGCGTGTTGGCGGCGCGTCCCGACTCGCTGCCCGCTTCAAGATGCGTCAGGTACGAGAGGGCCATCAGGGCGTAATCGGTTTTCTTGCTGATGCTTAACATAAGGGCGCGTTCTTCGCGATTGCCGGGAAAGGTCAGCAAAAGCCTGCACTATATCCGACTACGTCAGTCGGATATAAATTAGTATACCTTCCCACACCGGTCAAGTCAATCTAAACGTGTGAGAAGGCAGTTATTATATTCGCGTACAGTTATAAGCGGCGCTTATCGCGACAGGCGCAGCCATCGCCCCGACCCGGCCGCGACCGTGACGCGGCCAGTATTGTTCTCCACAACGAGCGGCGGCAAGTCGGGATCGAGGGCATCGTGCGCCTGCGTGAGATGGGAGGGGACGGCGACTTCGACTGTCCTTTCCTCCGCGCTGTCGTTAACAAGGAAGACGTGTTCCGCCTGCTCCGCAATGCGGCGGAACGTAAGGCATCCCGTTAGTCCGGGCAGGGCTGTCTGCCTGCTGCCCAGCAGATAGGAAAGCAGACTGAGCTGCGCGTTTTGCAGGCCGGGGGCGGCGTTGAGGCGGGACAGCGACGCATTGACGAGTACGGCCCGTCCCTTGCCGACGCGGTTTTCCGTAAACGCAGGCGTCTCGCCTGATCCGCCGCCTGCCCGCGCCGTGGTCACGACGATATTGGCCCGTTGTTGCCCGCGCGGCGGTTCGGCGTCTTTCATCGCGGGGCTGCTGAAACAGAACAGCCCCGCGATACTGGCCCCGAATAGCTGTTCAAATAAGGAACCGGGCCGCGTGTCCAGCAGTTCGCCCTTTTCGTTGAGGTATCCGGTTGGCATATCCGCGACCACACGCCCGCCGTTTGCGGCGTACTCTTTCAGCTTGGACAGTAGAGGTTCGGAAAGCGTTTCGATGTGGGGGAGGAACAGGAACGGCGCAGGCGTGACCGTATCGGCGATAAGCTGCTCTTCGCTGATGAACGCAAATGGAATGTTGGCGTTGAGCAGAACGCGCGACGCGCCCATGCGGGCCAAAAAGGGCTGGCTCTCGTAGGCTGTCATATATGTCGCTTCCAGAGCGGCATTGGTGCGAAGCGTTTGCAGATCATTGGTTTCCGAAGCCAGAATATACACCTGGGGCCGGGTAACAGACTGCCATAGTTCCTGCGCGTACTTAGCGGCAGACCGTGAGACGTTTCCTGCCGCCGTCGCGTGGGGCGTCACGCGGTCGAGCCAATCTACAAAACAGTCTTCGCCCGCCCGCCCGCCCGTGCGCTCCGGCTTCCAGTGTGCAAAGTCAATAATCTTGATACCTGCCGCCACAAACAGCAGCAGCATGGAAAGCATCTTGTCTGCGTTCATCGTGATCGCGTCGTTTTGCTGATAGCGGCTTGTGCCGCTTGTGCAGTTGGTCAGTGCCGGGACGGAGGATGCAGGAGTTACATCGGCGACCATTCGGGCGGTGGCATAGGCGGGAAGATGCAGTTCAGGGGCAGTCGCCTCGCCTCCAAGTCCAAAAATATACCCCGGCGTGTGCTGTAGGTGAAAAACGCCGCCAAAAAGGTCGGACGCATCAGCCTGGTGGACGAGAGCGTTCCATCCCGCATTATCGAGCGGATCGTACACGGCAGTCAGGATAGGATGTAGCGGGTCGGCAGCGTGGAAGGCGTTTCGTAGTCGCGAACGATTATCCTGGCGGATGCGCGCGTCGCTTTCTTCGTCATCATCAGTGAACGAAAAAGGTTCGATCAAGGCCCAGGCAAGCAGGGCCGGATGGTTTTGATACTGCCGACAAAATCTTGTCAGCCAGGCGGCGATGTTTGCGTGCGCGGCTTCCAACAAGGACTCAGAGGAACTAACCTGTATTTGAAAGTCGCGATGAGGATCATTGCCGGGGGCGGCGATTACCTTTAGTCCGGCCTTTTCCGCCGCGTCGAAGAAGCGGTCGGGGTTGCGCCAGTTGACCATGCCCGCCATTTTCTCGATGTCGTTGTCACGGTCGAAGTGGACGCGCACGGCGTTAAAGCCCGTGTCACGAATGCGCTTCAACTCTTCGCGCAGGGCGGCATCCGATCCGCGTTCCCAGCCCGCATACGTGACGGCAATGGTCATCGGGCATTCCGCGTCCCAGCGAGTCCGCCAATCCTGTTGTGTCTGCGTGTTCGATGGTGTAATTATGTCTGTCATGGTGTTTTCTCCGTAGGTTGTGTTGGAGGGGCAGCGAGCGTTCGTCTTGCTTGCTGCTGTTTGCGCGTTGTTCCCTAAACAAGAACGAAGCGTGGGCGCGGCGCGTTTCCGCAATATCGGGTTTCGGAATTTTGGGTACGAGGCCGGGTACAAAGAACGTATCCGTCTCCTCATCTTCGCCGACATTATACATCCACCGCGCAGCAGAAGGAAAAAGCGTTGTATCGGACGTGATACACCGGAATATAGACGCACAGAAATAAGAAGGTATCAATGCAGAACGTATCAAATTAACTTCCGATGCAGCATTGGCGGCTTGTTTTTTAATGGGAGGCATGGAAGATTGCGAAATAGAGAACCTGACGCGGTTTCTGTTGCGTATAGGCAATCATATGTCCTCGTTTGAGAACCCTTGTTTTAAGATTGGTTTTGAAACAATGCTGTCAATGATTATCGCTGTCACCCTATGATAGGGCGTCTTTTCAGTTTGTCGGAGATATTATGCCACCCAATCGCAATGCGCCCCGCCGCAGCGCGCCTAATCGCAACGCTCCTAACCGCAACGCGCCCAACCGTCCCTCGGCCCGGCGCGACAATCGCAATAATACCCGCAACAACACGGGCGGCAAGTCCAATGACACGCTCGCCGCGCTTGCCGCCGTGGGCCTGATTGCTGTGCTGGGCCTTGCTGCGTTCTTTCTGCTGCGCGGGCATTCCGACGCGCCCAAGCTGGATCTGCTTGTCGGCGCGGACGTGACCAACAGCGTGGGAACGGGCGACCGCCAGAAACTGTTCGGCATTTTGGACGAGACCGTAGACCAGGCGCTTCCCAAAGGGTCGGATGTGTCGCTATGGGCGTTTGATGTAAACGCGCATAAGATCAGCGACAAGACGCCGCGCAAGTCCGAAGACCTGTGGCCGGATGAGGATCAGTGCATCGCGCACAAGCAAAACGCGCAGGGTACGTATCCCGCCGTCGCCCTCAGAGACATGACCGGGGCCGCGCAGCAGGCGCAGGATCGGGGCGAGAACGTGGCCCTGATGCTGCTCACGGACGGCGAAGACACCGACAAGAATAAAAAAGACCTGGAAGACGCCGCGACAAAACTGGCCGGCATGAGCAGCGTCAAAGCGATATGGGTGGCGGGAGCCTCCACGGAAAACGGCTTCCGCAGCACATTGGAACGACGGCTTGGCCCGATTTTAGGCAACAAACTCGTGCTGTCCAGCAACGGCGACGCGCAGGACGGCCTGAACAAATTCCGCGCCCTGATCGCGAAAAAGTAAAACGGAAAAAAGCAAAACGCCAGGAAGTAGACCGCGCGGCCTTAGTGATGCCGCTTTTTCGTAACATTTGTTCGCAGCATACTAAAGCGCATTGCCGTGTGCCTGGAACGCGCAGAGACATAGAACGCGCAGAGACATAGAACGCAAACCATTATGGAAGATAAACCCTTAGAAACGCTGCTGCCGGATGTGGCTGTGGTGGCTGGTAACGGTCATTCAAGCGAAGCCGCGCATACGGATGCACCCGTTCATATTCTGCACGGCAACAGTAATGGCAGCGGCAATGGCATCACGCAGCGCTCAAACGGGGATGTCACGGCTGTTCGCGCCGCCTCGTATGGCGCTCCGGTCGAGGGCGGCGCAAACCCGGCCCTGTTCTGGAACTCGCCCCTGAGCGGGCAGGACGAACTCAACTGGTTTGTGCCGCCCCTGCCGCACTCGGCCTTAGCAGACGCGCAGGCCGAGACCATGCTGGAACAGTTCGGCCAGATGATGAACGATCAGCCCCGGCGCGCATGGCTGCTCCAATGGAACTATCGTACCCGGTCGGCGGCGTCGGCAGCGGAACAGGCGCACGTCGAGAGCGAGGCGAACACGCAGCTTGCCCGCCTGAAAACGCAGGCCGAGCGCGAGATCACTCGCATTGATACGGAAATGACGCGTCTCAACGCACAGCAGCAGACGCTGGAAACCGGGTTTTTGACGGCGCAAAACCAGTTCGCGGAGAGTGCGGCCAAAGCCGGCCTGCACTGCGACGTGACCCTGCCCGCGCCCGTCGCTACGCCCGCCCGGTCATGGCGGCGACGAAACAACGCCCAGGACGGGAACGAAGAAGACGCCTACGACGACGCGCTGACCGACGCGCCCATCGGCAAAATAAATCCGCAGGTGGTCGAAGACGCGCTCAACAACGCGGTTCCCACTTTGCAGGAGATGGCGGGCGAGTACGGCGTGGGGCCAATCGGTCACAACGATATGCTGGCCCGTATCTTATCTTTCTTCATGCAGTTTCTGGCCCCACTCGTGGCGGGCATGATGCTGGCCCTGTGTTTAGGCACACTGGTCGGCATTCTGGACATTGACACCCTGCAGCGTTCCGACAGCGCGCCGCAGATCGCGCTGTCCGCCGCGCTCGGCTTTGTGATCGTGTACCTGATGGGCGAACTGTTCCATACGGCTGTGGCGACGTTGGCCCGCAGCCTCGAAACGCGTGACCCCGACCTCGCCGCCAAGCCCAACGTGCCGCGCTTTCGCAGCAACATGGGCATCGCGCTCGCCCTGCTTATCGTGGCGCTCGGTTTGGGCGTGGCGGAAGTCACGGCTGAGGGCCTGGGCATCCGGCAACTGCATCAGCAGCAGATCACCAAGCAGAACCGTTTTCGCGGCACGACAACAACGACGACAAACACAACAAACACAACAGCGGCACGTACAGCAGGCAGTCGCGCCAACACGTCCGTTCCCGCCGCGCCTGCATCGGAAGAACTGCCGCTGATCGTTTATCTCGTGATCGGCACACTCATCAGCGGCCCGTATCTCGCGTACAAGACGGCAAAGGGCTGGGGCGAAAACGAGTCGTACCTGCGCGAGGCGTGGCTCACGCACCGGCAGCGCGTGTGGCTGGACGAACGCCGCGCGCAGCCGGACGTGCAGCAGGCGTTTCATTACGCGTACAGCGTGGAGCAGATCGAAAGCAACCTGACGCGCACCCGCCTGCAACTGCAAAATCTTGAAGACGAGCGGACGCGCGCCCTGAACGTGGAACTGCCCGCAAATATGCAGTCGCGGCGGCGCGAAGCGCGGGCGGCGGCGGTGGGCGAAGCGGCCCGGTTGCAGCAGTCCCTCGAAGACCTGGTAGACGCCCACGAGCCGATGCCGCAGTCCCGCCCGCCTATCGTCCGTCAGGCGCAGTCCGCAAACCGCCGCGCCAACAGCAGCCTGCGTGGGTAAATTGCTGCGCGGACAGAGAACAAAACAAAGCGCGAACGTGTTGTCAGGCCACAACGCGCCGAAGGAACATTACGCATGAGATTTGGGCGTTCTGCCGATAGCCAGGATGATTACCGGGATGAGGACGACGCAGGCGAGGCGGCGCAAAGAGGGTACGGCACGCTGCGCCTGCGTTTTGTCTTTGCCTTGCTCGGCGCGCTGGGCTGTGTGCTGGCCGCGCTCGGTCTGGAATACGTGTTCGGCAGGGCGCATCTGGCGCAGACGCTGGATGACCGCATTTCCCGCGTCTTGATCATTCGCAGCGAACTGGGGCAGCGACTGGAACGGGCGGGCGGGCAGACCGGCGAGGTGACGATTACCCTGTCTTGGAACAACCGCAACGATCTGGATTTGTGGTGCATTGACCCGCGCGGCGAGCGCATCAACTTTCAGCACCGTACCGGTCGGTCGGGCGGCAGGCTGGACGTGGACAGCAATAGCGGCGAGCGTCCCCTGACCGACAGACCGGTTGAGAATATCTTTTGGCCGTATGGCGGCGCGCCAGAGGGCAAGTATCAGGTATACGTAGATCATTACAGCGAACGACTGGGCGTAGACGCGACACCCTTCAAGGTGTCTATTCTGGAAAAAGGGCGGCTGCATGAGGTGACGGGCAGCATCCGGCATGGCGAACAGCCGCGCCTTGTATATCAGTTTGATACTGTCGGCACGAACTCCGAATGGAACGGGCTGACGGGCGCGATTGTCCGTGCCGCAGGACTGACAGCGTTATGGACAGCCCTGATCGGCCTGCTGTTCACTGTTGTGGTGATGCTCGGCCAGTTCGTGTTCTATCGGCACTATCACGGCGAGCGATTTTTGAGTGTGTCACGCGCGATCCTGCTGGCGGCGTGGGGCTTGTTCGCCGGGGCGTTGGCGGGAGCAGTGGGGCAGCTTGTGTTCAGCCTGCTCGCCGCGTATGTGTCCGGGGTGTCCGTGCCATTGGGCCGCTACTATGGGTGGGTCGTGCTGGGCGGTCTGTTCGGGTGGCTGATTTCGCGCCGTATGCCCAACCTGCCGCCTCGTTCCGCGTCTTTAGGGGGACTTGTCGGCGGCTTGGGCGCGGCCCTTGCCCTGCTGACGGCTTTGCAGGACGGTTCGGGCGGGTGGGGGCGTGTTGGCGGGGCCGCTTTGCTTGGCGCGATTATCGGCTTTATGATCGTGCTGGAAATCCCGTATCAGGAGCCTGCCGAGGTTCTGGAAGATCTGCGTATGCACATCGCCCCCCTGAGCCTCCGTCCGCAGCGTGGCCGCCCCATAGGAACTCTAAAGCATTAACGACATGCCGCGTAGAGCCTGTTTTTGCCGCAACTGCAAACGGCGAACTCAATGGGCGAAGTGTTCGCCGCCACGTATGAGGCGCACGAGCAAATGGAACTACGCCCCGCGTCTGCAATCCGTCTTCCCTGACAACATCAAAACCAACGGCGAGGGTGGGACTCGAACCCACGCGCCCGTGAAGGCGGGCAATTTTCGAGATTGTTCAGCAAGCCTACTGCAATCCTCGCCACAAACGCGGTCTCCAAACCTCTTCAAACCCTCTGAAATATGTCCGCGAGAGGAGTCGAACCTCCAACCAACGGCCTCTCATGCCGTCACCTCTACCAGTCGGGCTACGCGGACAAAATCGCACACCACATACAAGCAGGAACCAGCACAGGGGAATGAGAGGACTCGAACCTCCAATCACCGGCTTATGAGACCGGCGCTCTGCCGATTGAGCTACATTCCTATATTCAAAACTCGCACCTTCAACGCTCTATTGCCCAGCCCGGACTCGAACCAGGATCAGAAGTTTCAGAGACTTCGGTGCTGCCATTGCACCACCGGGCAAAATCAAACATTTTCAACATCTTCGATATTGACCAGCGAACCACAAACCACCATTTACGAGCCACGAACATGGAAGCGAGAGGAGTCGAACCCCCAATCGTCACTATGCAAAAGTGCCGCTGTACCGTTTAGCTACGCCCCCGTACCGTACACAACCCCGACCACATCTTAGAGCCAAAAGCAACGCACAAGGGGAGAACAGGATTTGAACCTGCGATACCCGAAGGTACTGCGCGTTAGCACCACGCCGCCATAAGCCAGACTCGGCCATCTCCCCGAACTAGTCACCTATCATATCTCAATCATCCGCCGGAGGAACGTATCCTTCTTCCACCTCTGCATGACAGTTCATGCACAGTAGATCACATTTATCGAGTTCTTCCTGAACTGCCGCCCAGCTTCGACTACGAGCCGTTGAGCTTATAGTAAATAGTTTCGTAGCTGGATCACGGTGATGGAAAGAGAGCGCTCGGATGCAGCGGCAGTATCCGCAGCGGATACACTGTCCTCCTTTATATTCCACAGCCCGACGTCTGAACTCGTCTCGCCTCTTGCGCTGGTACCTGGCGAATTTGGATTGTTTTTCCCACACCACAGGTTCTTTTGTCAAGTCGCGTGTGTTGTGAGAACCCAACGGAGAGCAATCGAAGCAAAACTTTCGATACATCGCAGTCGGCTTACGCACACCGTTCACAGTCACGCGCGACGGAAAGTTACTCCCACATTTCTGGCATATCCTCGCCATAGTCCCTCCCATTAACGTAAAGATGGGACTATTATACTCTACCTACTAAGTTGTTGCGATCAGACGATCAATGGGGTTGGTGGCGCTTGAATCCACGTATCTAGTTCTTCAGACTAGCACTAATCCATCTCAGTTACAACCCCGCGAAAATGCACTCTTCCCCTGAGTTACTGCGGCCTATCTGCATCCCCTTACAAATGCTTACTCTCTGCTGTCTTTGCTCGCACATAGGCCCGGAGGGAATCGAACCCTCGTGACACCCTTATCAGGAGTGCGCTTTGCCATTAAGCGACGGGCCTGCACAACTCCCCCGGCCGGATTTGAACCAGCAGTCATCCGGGTAACAACCGGGCGCTTTGCCATTAAGCTACGGAGGAACATCACACATTCATAAAACACATCCATGAAATACAGCCACAACCACCTGCACACGCTGCCGGGCATGGGAATTGAACCCACGTCTTCACCCTTATAAGGAGTGCGCTCTAACCGGCATGAGCCAGCCCGGCATAACCAAAACACTGATTTATGCAAGAGACGGGACTCGAACCCGCAGCCTCTTCGTTGGCAACGAAGCGCGCTAGCCAGTTGCGCCACTCCAGCAAAGCGTCCGCACAAATTACAACCCGGACGCATACCCCCGGCAGGAATCGAACCTGCTGTGTTCACGGTCGAAACGTGACGCCGTATCCGGTCGGCCACGAGGGCAAAACAAATCAACAAACCCGAACCACGGTCAAGCACAAGACAACCGATGCGCGAGGCAGGAGTTGAACCTGCAACCTCATTTTTGTAAGAAATTTGCTCTGCCGGGTTGAGCTACTCGCGCTTATCCATCCCACAATGCGGCCCCGTCCTGCCGCCGCGTCCCCGATCCTACTCTGCAAACCCACACCATACGAGGGACGGGAGTCGAACCCGCGTTTTGTCCTTGAAAGAGACGCCTCCTAGCCATTAGAGGACCCTCGCCAACAATCTTCTCCGCACAAACAACCGTTCCTTACGCTCGCTCACTCACGCCCATCGGGGTGACAGGAATCGAACCTGCGACTGAATATCCCAAATATTCTGTTATCCCATTTCACTACACCCCGTAGTTACAACTTCCTCTATTCGCCCAGGCCGAAGATCGGACTTGAACCGATGACCCGCTGTTTACGAAACAGCCGCTCTGCCACTGAGCTACGTCGGCGCACACTTGCTTTCTAAACCCTCTTCTTGAACCGTCCTCGATTTCAATGCCGACCGGGGGAGTCGAACCCCCACCAAGCAGGTTCTGAAGCTGCTTCCTCTACCAGTTGGGATAGATCGGCGCGTCTCACACACCGCACATTTCACATTTCACAGGAATACAGGGGCGGCAGGACTCGAACCCACAACGAACAGATTTGGAATCAGCCGTTCTCCCATTGAACTACACCCCCTTAGCATAGTTGCTTGTTACTTGATATTTGTTGTTTGTGGAGGCAGCAACAAGCAGCAAACGACAAACAACCACATGGAAACGAGAGGAGTTGAACCTCCAACCCTCCGCTTAAAAGGCGGCTACTCTGACCGTTGAGTTACGCTTCCAGAACACGCGCCGGGTAAGCGCGTAAAACTATCCCTGTCGCCAAGCGCCGGATCGGAGTTGAACCGATATAACACAGTTTTGCAGGCTGTCCCCTTACCGTTCGGGTACCGACGCGCAATGCAAACACAAACATCGTATGAGGTTGTCAAAGAGCCATTCCAGTAAGCTATGGGGATGGGCGGGATTGAACCGCCGACCTTCACCTTCGCAGAGTGACGCGCTAATCCGCTGCGCTACATCCCCGTACAAGAACCTCAATCCGAACCTGAACAAGCGCACAGAGGGCATACGGGAATCGAACCCGTGTCGTCAGTTCGAGAGACTGGTGAGCTGGCCGCTGCTCCAATGCCCCACATCGCACAGCCATTTACAAACAACAAACGACGAGCAACAAGCAACAAATCAAACGCGCCCGACGAGACTTGAACTCGCGGTCTCCTGTTCGACAAACAGGCATGTTTACCACTACACCACGGGCGCACACAGAACACAAAGTAAAACATACATCTAAGCAGTCAATCGAGCAATTCAGGCAAACAAAGGCCCGCTGTCCTTCTGCGCGAAGCGGACAGCGGGCGGGGTTAGCGCCGTGTGAGATCTGAGTAAAGATTACCCGGTATCTCCTGTCCCTATCGTGCAGGATGAATTTCGCCAATCGGGGCGCGGCAGACTGCTGCCCTGCGTCGGCATACAGGCGGTATCGGTCATGCGACTGCCGGAATACTGCGCTATACGCTTGTGCGAAATGCCCGTCTCAAATTGAAAGCTAGGTTCAAACATAAAATGGTTTCCGGTATCGTCTGCCGAAGCAGACATTTGCCTGTATCCTGTTGATTTGTCTTGTTTAAGAGTTTTGTTGAACACGTTGGCTTCGCGACCGCGCTTTCGTTCTGCGTTTCGCCTGTTCCCGCGTCCTTCACACCTATTGATTGGAAGGCGGTCTAGATAGTTGCACCTGCCGCAGCATATTTTCAAAAACATTTCCCGCCCCGTCTAATGCTCCATTACGGCTCACGTTAAACACTATTGGTGACAGCGAAACGCGCCTGCTGTTCAAGTTGACAGCAGGCGCGTTTGCATCGTCTAATTGTATTCGCGTTTATTTGCGTTCATTTGCGGCTAATGAACGCTCGTCTTTGTGTTCTTGCGCGCTATCGTAGACGAGGACGATGTTTCCGGCAGGCGCTGCTTGTACAGCGTGTACAGGCGCGTATGCTTGCTTTCCAGCACAATCGGCTTGCCCGCGATGAACAGGTTCTGCACGTTGGTCGTGACTTCCAGCGGGTCGCCGTCAGTCACGATGATGTTTGCCAGCTTGCCCGCGTCCAGGCTGCCCATCTGGTCGCCCACGCCAAGCACCTGGGCGGCGTTCAGGGTCAGGGCGCGGATCGCGGCCTCGTGCGGCAGGCCATACGCGCACATGATGCCTACCTGACGCGGCAGGTTCTTGGCTTCCGGCGCGCTCAGGGTCTCGAAGGACAGCTTGACGCCGGCCCGCTGCAAGACGGCGGGCGCACTCCAGGCCGTGTCGGTAGGGTCGTAATCATCGGCGGGCGCGATGCCTGCGATGCTGTTGTTGATGGGGATGTTGTAGATGAACGGGATATTTTTCTTTGCCAGCAGATCGGCGGCTTTCCACACGTCCGCGCCGCCCGACAGCACGATTTTGATGCCCAGGTCGTCGCCGAACTGTATGGCGCGTCGCGCTGCCGCTGCGCTCGTGACCGTGATGATGACGGGGGCTTTGCCCGTGACGTAGGGGATCATCGCTTCCCACTGATTTTCCATCAGCGTACCGGACGGGTTTTGACTGCGGGCCGTGGCGTAGCGCTTGGCCTTGTCGAAATAATCGCGCAATAATCGTGCGCGGGCCGTGTCCCGGTCGCGTATCTGCTGAAGTATTTCGGGCGTAAGGAAGGCGGATTGTCGGGCGCGGCCCGTTCCGCTTTCCGGAAAATTGACCTGCAACCCGGTCGGGCTTTTGACGCGCATCAGTTCCGGCGTCCACCCGGCCAGGTCTATGACGCCCATCTGCCCGCTGATCGTGCCGCCGGACGGGCGCACGGCCACAGCCGTAATGCCCGCGCCACGCGCTATCGCCAGATGCTCGCTGCCGGGATTAACGGCAGTGACGGCCAGCAGGTCGGGCTGAAACTCGCCGCCCTCCGCGCTGTCAATCGTGGCCCGGAGCGACTCGATCTCCTGCAAACCTACCTCGGAACCCGCGTCTATCAGTCCGGGGTAGACGTGCATTCCCTTAGCGTGGACGACATACGCGCCGGAGGGAACGGTCACATGCGCCCCGACCGCCTTGATCTTGCCGTCTTCGATGATGACCGTGCCGTTGGGAATGTCGGCGGACGAGACCGGATGCACCATCGCGCCGACAATCGCATACGCGCGGCGAACCGGCGGCACGGCGGGTGTAGACTCGACCGAAGGATGTGTATCAATCGTGTTCTTGCTTGTGGCGAGCGCGTCAATTCCGAAGGGGTCGCGCCGCTGATAAAACACTTCGCCTTCCACCAGTGTCATGCGGGCTTTGGAGTACACGCTCAGAGGATGGCCGTCCCAGATCGTAACATCGCCGTCCTTGCCGGTTTCGAGGCTGCCCGCGCGCTTGTCAATGCCCATCTGTATGGCCGGGTTGATCGTGACCATGCGCAGGGCCTCGTTTTCGTTCAGGCCGCCGTACTTCATGCTATTCGCGGCCTCGATGTTCAGGCGGTACGTGCCTTCGCTGTTGTCGCTGTTGACGCTCGTGACGATGCCTGCCCGATAGCACAGGGCCGCGTTGTAGGGAATGGCGTCGAACGCTTCCACCTTGTAGGCCCACGCGTCCGCGAACGTGGACACGCCCACGCCCGCGCCCCGGATCTCCGGCGCGATTTTGTAGGCTTCCAGGCCGTGCTGCATGGCGGCGAGCTTGAACTTGAACTCCTGCGACAGCCGCACCATCATCAGCATCTCGTCGGCGCGGTAGCTGTGGCACTGCACCCAGATTTTGCGCTTAAGGATGTCGGCCAGGGTTTCCAGGCGCAGGTCGCGCCGGGGCGGAACCGCGTTTGGGTTTGCGGCCTTGTCAGTGTTGTACTTGTCCCACGCCGCGCTATATTTCTGCGCCTCCATGAAGGCGCGGCGATACACGGCCTCGACGCCCATGCGCGTTCCGGGGAACCGCTGCGGGCCGTTGCCGGTGAAGTTGGACTGCTTGACGTTTTCGCCCAGCGCGAACTTGATCATGCGGGGGGCATCGGGAACGATCATATCCTCGACCGGGCGCTTGTACTTCATCTTCACGACGACGCTTTGCCCGCCGATGGGATTGGCGCTGCCGTGAAGGAGCAGGGAACTTGTCACGCCATTGGACAGGCCCCGGTACAGCGAAATAGATTGCGGGTTGATGACATCGTGCATTCGCACCTCGGCGGTGATGCTGTCCGCGCCCTCGTTGACCGCGTCCAGCGCGATGTGCGAATGCGCGTCAACAAGGCCCGGCGTGACGAACTTGCCCGTGGCGTCAATCACGGTGACGCCCGATGGCGCGGATAAATTCTTGCCAACCTGGACGATCTTGCCGTTTTGAATCAGCAGGTCGGTGTTGGGCAGAATACCCTGCGTGACCGTGAGCAGCGTACCGTTTTTAATCAGGCAGCTTCCTTTGGTAACGACGGTGGGAACGCGGTCGGCGTCTAGTTCCAGCGCTTTTTGTTCGGGGGCAGCGGGCGCAGCGGGAGCGGCGGCAGCCTGACCCGGCCTGCCATTTGCGCCCTGACCTGCGGGGCGAGCCGCGCCTGTCTGCGGGGCAGCGGGAGTAGTGGCGGGAGCCTGCGCCAGAGTGTGCGTGGCAGTCGCGGCGCAGCCCAGCGCCAATGCCCAGCGAAGTTTCATCACGGTCGGTTTCCTTACAGGCGGTTCGCAGACAGCATCAGGTGTGCTGTCAGGACAGTTAAAAGAGAGGCGCTTTGCTGACAAAGCCGAGCGGAAGACGCGTTTATTCATGGTCGTCATCCTCCCCGAACTGGCGGCGGGGCAGGGCGGGCAGCGGCCCCTGATCCCGGTCCGGCTCGAACTTGTTCTTATCTATAAACAGGTAGCGGACGCGGGTGGCGGGCAGCACGAAATCGCCGGACATCACGACAATGGCCGCAGTCTTGCCGGGTTCAATCGTACCCATCTGCCGATCCACGCCCATTAGCTGCGCGGCCCCGAAAGTCAGGGCGCGCAGCGCGGCTTCGCGGGGTAGTCCGGCTTTGATGGCGCGGCGCAGGTTCGTCAGAAACTCGGTCTGCGACCGAACGCCCTTTGTCGTAAACGCGAATGGCACGCCCGCCTGATTCAGCTTGGCGGCGTTCGCGACCTTTTCTTCCCACTTGGCATGTCGTTCCTGGATCACCACTTTGGGAACGCCCGCGTTCTCGTCCTCGGCGTTGTCGGCGGTCGGGCCGGCGGGACGGTTGGCCTGATTGGGAGCAGTATTGGGGGCGACGGCGTCTTCCGTTTGAGGCTTGGGCGGGGTCGCCTGTCCCTGCTGCTGTCCCGGCTTTTCGTTCGTGGCAGGCTGTGTCGTCGGGGGAGCGGTTGTTGTCGTCGGCGGGGCAGCAGGCGGCGCAGCAACGGCATCCGACTCGTCGGCCTGGGGCGGCGGGGCCGTGGTATCCTGGGGAGGACGGTTACGGCGTCCGGTGCGCCCGCCCGCGCCCGCGCCTGCTCCTGCGCCGCCACCCGGACGTCCGCCCGCGCCGCCGCGCCCTCCCGCGCCCGCTGCGGGGCCGAAGGTAGGCGCGATGACGCCCGGTTCCGGCCCGAAGTTCAGGCTGACCAGAACGGGAATTTTGCGCTGCGCGAGGACACCTGCGCTTTTGTACGCTTCGGCTCCGCCGCTGACCATCAGCTTGAAGCCGAACTCATCGGCCATCTTCATGGCGCGATGGATCTCGTTATCGCTATCCGCGTCGAACAGCACGGGCAGAGTTCCGTTCAGCACGGGCTGCAGGGCCAGCAGGCTTTCGTCGGCGGGAGCGCGGCGGCTGCCGCCTTTCGTAAACGCGGTTTCGAGCGTCTGATAATACTGCGCGTCGAGCAGGGTCTGGCGCGTCAGGGCCATGATGCCCATGAGACTGCCGGGATAGCCGCGCGGCGCGGCAAAGTCACCCGGAGCGGCGGCATTGGAGGCTGTGCGAAACGTGAAACTCATGGCGATGCCAGGGCGCAGAAGGGTGTCGCGGCGACCAAGTCCGTTGAGGTTGACCAAGGCGCCGGTTCCATTGATGGTTCCGCCCGACGGCATAATGAGTTCGGTCGTAAAGCCGCTGGCGCGGGCGGGGCGCGTGATGTCATCGGTCAGGGTGAGATAATCGCCGGCGCGCAGTTCGGGGCGAATGCCCTTGCGGTTGGCCTCGCGCATGTAGGGCGGAGCGCCGTTCGTGGTGTCATAGGACGGATCAGGCGTCGCCACGGCGTCGGGCGGCGTCACGCCGCGTATCACATGCGTATCAATAAAGCCGGGGTACACGGTCAGTCCGTCCCCCTTGATGATCTCGGCTTCCGGCGGAACTTTCACATTCGCGCCGACGGCTTCAATTAAGCCGTCGCGCAGCAGCACGGTTCCTTTTTCAATGATTTTGCCGTTGCCTATTTCAATACGCGCCCCGACAATGGCATAAACGCCGTTGACGGACGAAGTCTGGGCCTGTACGCCGGACTGCGCCGCCAGCAGGCACAATCCCAGGCCGACCATACTGACGCTGCCTGAGCGGGCAGAAGAATGTTTGGGCATGAATAAATCCTCCCTGAGCAGATAACCCTTGAACGGAATGAGGAACGATAGCAAAAACGATAGCAAAAACGATGGCCGCGCCTGCTTACAGACGCGCTGAAAACGCGCGATTCAAGGCAAGGCAATGCACAGGCCGACGTAGAAGAAACGGCTTGCATCCATGTGAAGATAAGTTTATGAACAATGAACATGCGCGTTCGTCATAAACGCCAAGAGACAGGCGGAATGATGAGGCGGCATTGTGTTCGATGGGTGTTCCGACGACAGCGGCGGGGGACGCGGACTAAACGAAAACGGTGGACAACTCAAACAGCATTGTAGGAGTGATGCACGACCGGTATCTTTGACAGACCTTTAGGACGCGTGTAAGAATAGCCCAAAACAAGAGGCTATGTCAACGCATTTCGCGCCACAGCGTTCTTTTCGCGCAAAATAAGTGCAACACCGGAACCCTCTGCATTGTCCAATGCCACTATAAACTTGCGAATAACGCTGTTCCGTGCCGTCTCAGATCGTACACCTCCACTCTATTTGATCCAATAATGCTTATGCGATTCGACAAACAACGTATCTGCCTGCTGGCGATTCCTATAATGCTGACCGCGACTGCCGCCCTCGCCGCGCCGTCAGGACAGGCGCATGTGAACGCGGCTAAAGGCAAGCCCACACCGGCAAAGCCCATTGTGGCAGTTCCCGCCCCTCCCCCTGCGCCTGTGGAGTTTCTGCGTGACGTGGCCCCTATCTTAGACCGCAATAGCTGCTCGACGGCGGGCTGTCACGGCAAATTCGGCGGGCGAGGCGGGTTTCAAATTTCCCTGCTGACCCTCAGCCCCGAAGATGATTACGAGCCGATTATCTATGGTGCGCGTGGCCGGCGCGTCAACTTTGCCGAACCCGAAAAAAGCCTGCTACTGCTCAAGGCGACCGGGCAGGTTCCGCACGGAGGCGGCCCGCGCTTCGCCCCCAGCTCTCCCGACTACATCACTATTCTAAACTGGATACGACAGGGCGCGCATTTCGAGGACAAAGACCCGCGCCTTGTCACCCTCACCATCACTCCCGCTAAAGTGACCCTGGTACGTCCGCTCCCGCCCGTCATCAAGCGCATTCCGGCTGCGCTGCCGCGTGTGGCAGGCAAGCGAGGGCGCAAGCCTGCCGCCATTGTCGCTATTGTGAAACCAATCCCGCCCGTCGCCCCGCCCGTACCCACCACACAACTGCACGTCTGGGCCACATACACGGACGGCAGCAGGCGCGACGTGACGAAGCAGACCGTTTTTCAATCCACGAACACGGGCGTACTGAACGTGGACACGAACGGAGCCGTGACCGGGCAGCGATGGGGCGGGGGCGCGATCCTGGGCCGCTACCTGGGAACCATCGCCGCCTCGTTCGTCACCCTGCCGCAGGAGCGCAAAGGCGCGTATACCGCTGTTGCGCCCGCGAACGTGATTGACACTTTCGTTCTGGACAACCTCGAAGCCCTCAATGTCGTGCCGTCTACACTGAGCGGCGACGCCGAGTTTCAGCGCCGGGTGACGCTGGACACGCTGGGACGCCTGCCTACTGTCGCAGAAATCAGCGCGTTCAGTATGGACAATAGCGGGGACAAACGCGCCAAGATGGTAGACGCCCTGCTGGAAAAGCCGGAGTTTACCGACCTGCGGAGCCTGCGTCTTGCTGACCTGCTGCGCGTCAATCCGCGTAAATTCGGCAACGGCAACGGCCTGCTCGGCGAGCGCAGCGCGGCCCTGTTTTACGAGTGGATCTGGAACAGCGTCAACACCAACAAGCCGTATGACCAGTTTGTACGCGAACTCATCACGGCGCGGGGCAGCACGTACCAGAACGGGCCAGCCAACTTCTACCGTGTCGAGCGGCAGGCCAACGACCGCATGGAGAACATCGGGCAGGCGTTTCTGGGCGTCCGCATGTCCTGCGCCCGCTGCCACAAGCACCCTTTTGACCGATGGACGACCGACGACTATTGGAACTTTGCCGCCTTTACACAGAAGGTATCCGGGCGCGGCGGACGCTTGCAGGACGAGGAAATCGTCGGGTACAGCCCCCGCGCCGAATTGCGGAATGCCAGCGTCACGGGCCGCAACCGGGGCAAGATCGCGCCCGCCACGTATCTGGGCGACAAGCAGCCCGCGCCGGATCAGCCCGACATGGTAACAGGGCTTGCAAACTGGATGACGGACACCAAAAATCCGTTTTTCGCCCGCGCCTGCGTTAATCGCCTGTGGTCGTACTACTTTGGCAGGGGCATCGTCCATCCCGTAGATGACATGCGGGCCACGACGCCCGAAAGCGTCCCCGGCCTGCTTGACGCGCTTGCCAAAGAACTTGTAGACCACAAATACGACATCAAGCACATGGTACGCCTGATACTGAACTCCAAAACGTACCAACTCTCGTCCATTCCCAACCCGTCCAATCAGCAGGACGACCGCTTCTTCTCGCATTTCATGGCGAAGCCCATGCCCGCGCCCGTCCTGCTCGACATGATAGATCAAGCCTGCGGCGTCCAGGAACAGTTCGGCAGCTTCCCGGAACGCGCCCGCGCAACTCAGGCCGATCTGCCCGCCAACAACGCCTTTTTGAGCGCGTTCGGGCAGTCGCATCGCGAGTTTTTGACCGACATTGACCCCAAACTGGAACCCAATCTCGTCCAGACCCTGACCATGATAAACTCGCCCTACATCGAGAACAAGGTGGACAACGGCAGCAGTACGCGATCCATCGTCAAGGACGCCAAAACTGACGACGATGTTGTCCGCGAATGCTACGCCCGCACCTTCAGCCGCGCGCCCACGCAAACGGAAATGGCGACAGCTTCAGCCCTTATCGCCAAAGCGAAAAACCGCACCGAAGGCACACAGGACTTACTCTGGGCTTTGCTCACCGCCCGCGAATTCTACTTCAACCATTAACGTTTTGTATTGTATTTTTTGTTTTGTACTCTGGAGACCTCATGGACTATAATTGGCTGGGCGACTGCGAGAACTATCATCGGCGCGACTTTTTGAAGGTCGGCATGTTGAGTATGCTGGGGCTGACGCTGTCCAAGTACCACGCCCTTGCCGACACGACCAACAAAGCAACATTGCCCAAAGGCGCGGGAACGGCGGATAGCTGCGTGTTGATCTGGCTGGGCGGCGGGCCATCGCACCTGGATACGTGGGACCTGAAACCAGACGCGCCGCTCGAAATACGGGGCGACTATCGGCCCATTAAGACCAGTGCGGACGGGATGCAGATTTCCGAACATCTGCCCAACACGGCCAAAGTGGGCGACAAAATCTGCGTGGTTCGCAGCGTCACGAGTCCGACCGGAGCGCACGAGATCGGGACGCACTACATGCTGACCGGGTTTCTGCCGCTTCCCGGCTTTGCGGTTCCGAGTTACGGCGCGGTCACGAGCAGCTTGCTCGGCCCGCGCAGCGCCCTGCCGCCGTACATTTCCGTACAGCAGCCACAGGGCGAGATGGGCGCGGGCTTTCTGGGCGCGGCCCTGAACCCGTTTTATCCCGGAGCCGACCCCGCTAACCCGAACTTCAAAGTGCAGAACATGGACGCCCCCGGCAACATGACCGTGGAACGCCTGGACAGGCGCAAGAGCCTGCGCGAAAGCGTGGACGCGGCTTTTAAGGCGCAGGAAAAAGGCAGCGACACGGCGCGGGCCGTAGACAGTTTCTACAACCGCGCCTATACCCTGCTGTCATCGTCGGAGGCTCGCGCCGCCTTTGACCTGAAACAGGAGAAGCCGGAACTGCGCGACAGTTACGGACGCAATCAGTTCGGGCAAAGCCTGCTGCTATCGCGCAGACTGGTCGAGGCGGGGACGCGCTTTGTTACCTGTTCGCTGGGCGGCTGGGACAACCACAGCCAGATTTTCAACCAGCTCAAAGGCGGCGTACTGCCCACTTTCGACAAGGCATTCGCCGCGTTTATCGCCGATCTGTCGCAGCGCGGACTCTTGGAGCGCACCCTCGTCGTGGTCATGGGCGAGTTCGGACGCACACCCATCATCAACCGCGACGGCGGGCGCGACCACTATCCCCGCGTGTTCTCGCTCGTGCTTGCGGGCGGCGGCGTCAAGGGCGGCACGGTCGTGGGCGCGTCCGATGCGCGCGGCATGGAACCGGCCAGCGACCCGGTCAAGCCGGAAGACCTTGCCGCCACCATCTACCACTGCCTGGGCATAGACTACACGCAAAGCATCGCGTCCCCGGAAGGCGTCCGCATCACCCTTGCGCGCGGCGGTTCGCACATCCGCAAAGCCCTCGCGTAACAACGTGAACCACGGAGAACACGGAGGACACGGAGGGATGCAGATCAAACCGCGAAACACGCTGAACAAACAAAAATCGAATACAGAAGACAGAAGACAGAAGACAGAAGCTAGAACCGGAAGACTGCTCGGCTTCATCAAAAGAAATCCTGTCAATCCTGCAAATCCTGTTAATCCTGTCTATGGATTGGCTTTTCTTCTCTCCGTGTCCTCCGTGTTCTCCGTGGTAAATCCTGTGTCGGCGCAGTCTAAGCCGGAAGGTAAGCCTGTCACGTCGGCTGCGAAGCCTGCTGTGCCGCCTGTCAAGCCGTCTGCCCCTGCGGTTCCTGCCGTATCGGGAACGCCGCCGACTGCGCCACCTGTGCCTGCTGTCGCGCCCATTGTGCTGGATCATCCGGTCGCGGCGATAACCGCGCTTGCGGTCAGCCCGGACGGCAAGCGGTGCGCGCTCGGCACGTATGGGCAGGTCGTGATGTATGATACGGCGACCTGGCAGATGTTGGCCGCGACGCGGGGCGTGGAGGACAGCGTTCGTTCGCTGGCGTTCAGCCCCGATGGGCAGACGCTCGCCATTGGCTGCGGCCTGCCGGGTCTGGACGGACTTGCCCTGACGTGGGACATGAACGCGACAAGCAAAACAATCGCGTACCCGAAGCAAAAGGACGTGATCGAGAGCGTAGCGTTTCGCAAAGACGGCAAAGGGCTGTTGTGCGGCGCGGACGACAACAAAGTGCGCTATTTTTCCAGCCTGCCGACCGTGGTGGGCGCGACCCTGGACGAACATAACGGGCGGGTGCAGGCCGTGGCGTTTTCGCCCAAACCCGACACCATCTTTATTTCGGGCGGCCTGGATCGCATCGTCAAAGTGTGGGATCAGAAGTCCGCGCATACCGTCATCAACTTCGACCAGAGCGAAGGCGGCATCACGGGGCTGGCGTTCATCAACGACGGGCAGTTCGTCGGCAGTAGTCTGGACGGCAAATTGTACTGGTGGGGCGTAGGGTACGACGCCAAAAAGCAGACGTACAGCGGCTACCCGTTTCGCACTATAACCGCGCACGACGGCGGGGTTCTGGCCCTGAACATTTCCAATGACAACAGCCGACTGATTACATCCGGCATGGACAAGAGCGTGATCGTCTGGAAGCAGGACGGCGGCAGAGTTCGCGAGTTCAAGGGTCTGGCCCAGCCGATGTACGCGGTCGCGCTCAGTCCCGACGGCAAAACGGCCCTATGGGGCGGACGCGAGGGCGTTTTGTACGTGTACGACGTGGACGGCAACAAAATTCTCAACAACCTTCTGCCGCCCGCGTTGCCCAAGCCAGCCGTTCTCAAAGCTACTCCTTCTCCCAAAACAACGCTCGCCACGGTCGTAAAAACGAAGAACACTCATGCCGCCCGCTGAACTGAGAACCATGTCCACTTATAAGAGAAACAATCTTGCAGTTTGCTGCGCCGTACTGGGCGTGTTTGTGTCGGGCGCAACGCGGGCGCAGCAGGCGCGCATCAATACGCTGTTTCCGATTGGCGGGCGGGCGGGCGAGACTGTCGAAGTGGAAATACGTGGCGCGGGGCTTGCCGGGGCCGATAAGATGCTGGTGCATGGGGCGGGCGTGACCGGAACCGTAGATGCGGGCGTAGTCAAGGTGGACGACTCGTACAAAGCGGTCTGGCAGGGCAAATGCGCCAGTTGCCACGAACTGCGCTCGCCGTCCAACCGCAGCATGACGCCCGCGCAATGGGCCGCGACCGTAGACCGTATGGTCAAGGTGCGGCAGGCCCCGCTTTCCCCGGACGAAACCAATAAGGTGACGCAGTACCTGACAAGTCTGGCGCGGGCGGGCAAAGTAACGGCGCATGTGCATATCGCGCCGGACACGCAGCCGGGGCTGTATGAGATGCGCGTCGTGACGCCACTCGGCGTGTCTACGGTCGGCCTGTTCGAGGTGGGCAGACTGCCCGAAGTGCTGGCCGTCAATAACAAGCGCGAGCAGGGGCTTTCCGTCACCCTCCCCTGCGTGGCGAATGGCAGCATGGTCGCGAACGGCGAGCGGCATCACTTCAAGTTTGCGGCCAAAAAAGCGCAGCGGTATGTGTTCAACATGAAGGCGTTCCGCTACAACGAGCAGACGCAGGATTACTTTAACCCTGATTTGCGCCTGTACGATGCAGCGGGCAAACAGATCGTGGAGAACCACGGCTACTACGATCTCGACCCGCTGATAGACTGGACGTGCGAGCAGGACGGCGAATACACGCTGGAAGCGCGGGATTTGCTTGGCCGGGGCAATCCCGGCGACGTGTACCGGCTGGCAATGGGCATCATGGCGTATGACACCGTGGTCTATCCGCCCGTTGCGCCGCCTTCTGCCCATGTCAGCCTGTCCCTTGTCGGGCAAAACCTCAAAAGCGCGGAGGCAAGCTTTGTGTCCGACACGCCCGCGCAGCCGGGCATGGCGCTTATAAACAGTCCGCTCGGCCCGCAATCGCTGTACGTAACGCCATATCCTATTGCGAGAGCCGAAAGTAAAAGCGCGGCCCCGATTACGCTGCCCGCCACGTTCACCGGGCGCGTCAGTGCCGGTGCGGATACGAAAAACGCCGGGGCAGACGCGAAGGGAGCGGACGTAAACACGTTTGCCATACAGGGAACAGGACATTTCGAGTTCGAGGTGTACGCGACGCGCTTAAACTCGCCCGCTCCCGTGCGTATTGCGCTGCTGAATGACAAGGGCCGCGTAATCGCCAACATGAACCGCCTGGGCCGATTGGACGCTCTGGGACGACCCGAACCGGACGGGCGCATAAGCGTGGATTTGCAGGCAGGGCAGGCGTATACTCTGCGTGTACAGCCCGCGCAAAACCGAAACGCGGAAGACAACGGAACCGGTGGGACTAACAAAACCGCGATCTACTGCGTGGAAGCGTGTCCCGGCGTCAGACTGGAATGTGTCACGCGGACGGCGAACGTCACCCTGCGTCCCGGACTTGCCAGTGCGGTCGAAGTCGTCCTGGCGCGGCGAGACGGCGTAGGGGGCGACATTACTTTGACGGCGCAGAACCTGCCTCCCGGCGTCACGGCCACGCCTGCCATCATCCCTCCTGACCGTCAGCGCGGGTTCGTGATCCTGACCGCAGACAAAGGCGCGATGCCGTCCGAGCGTCCGATTGAGATCGTGGCGAGCGGCATGGGGCCGAACGGAACCGTGCAGGCGCGCGCCATGCCGCAGGAAATGTACCGCATGAACAACAATCCGTACTACCTGCCGCGCTCGGAGTGCGTGGCGGTCGTGCGCGGGCAGGCGGACTTTACGGCAAGCCTTGTGGACGCCAACCCGATCCGCGTGTATACGCGCAAAGGTGTTGAGGTGCGCGTTCATATTGCGCGGCGCGAGGGCTTCAAGGGCAATGTCACCGTGCAGATGGACAGCTTGCCGCTTGGCTGGGTCGCCAATCAAGAAACGGCGGGGCCGAACCAGGACGAAGTAAAACTGATCGTGCGTCCTGACGGCAACAACCCGCAGCCGTTCCTCAAGCGTGATCCGAAATGGAGCGCGATTTATGCCGTTGTGCTGGCCGGGGCGGATGAGTTCGACTACGCCATCGCCACGCTGCTCGTTGTGAAAGCGGATCGCGCTGAGGAAGAAGATAAGCCCGTTGCCGTGAAGCGATAACGGCAATGTCAACGTGATGTGGTGAAATCAAAAGGTGGGGCGAGCCGTATGAATTTGAGCCGCAAGCCTGTACTCGCGTTCATAACGCTGTTACTGTTGCTGGCCTATGGCGGCGTGAGAACAGGCGGGGCAGGCAGGGCTGTAAGACAAGCCGCGCAGACTTCCGCGCCGTCTTCTTCGGATAAAGACGCGCATCTGGTGTCAGGCCGGATCACCGTGCTATCGCCTGCCTACTGTTCCGATGTTCGCGGCGACACGCGGATCATCGTTTCAGCCCCCGGCTTTGACAGTGTGACCGTCAAGTGCTGGAGACGGGGCAGCGCGCTGGGCGTAGATACGACGGTTGCAAGCATTGCTCTCGACGCAAAGAGCGGCGGCTCGTTTGTCTTTCCGGCGAACGCCTATCCGCATGGCCCGCTGACCGTGCGGATTACAGGTATGAAGGGCGTACTGAGCGACAACTGCTACTTGCAGCTTTACAATCGGGGCGGTATATCGTGGAACGAAGGAATGCCCAAAACCGCGCCGCCTGCTGCAAAGGGCATGACGCTGATTTTCGCCGATGATTTCAACAAGCCGCTTTCCATTTCCAGCACCGACCCCAAAGCCACCTACTACGATCACAAGCCGCCCGACGGCCATCAGGATTTCAGTACGCTGACCTTCCGGGGGCATAACGATGCCGCCAACCCGTTTATGCAGGTTGACTCGTACCTGCGTATCCGGGCCAATGAGAAAACGCGCAGCGCGGGCCTGATCTCCTCCCTGAAGAATGATGGAACCGGCATCAAAGTAACGCTGCCATGTTATTTCGAGTGCCGACTGCTTGGCCCCAACGCCATCGGCACATGGCCTGCCTTCTGGCTGATGACCGATTACATGACGGACTACAAAGCGCAGGGCGACAAGACGCCGTGCGACGAACTGGACATCATCGAAGCCTATGGCGGCGAAGGGCCGCATGAACCCAACGCCGACGATACCTACATGATTACGCCCCACTGCTGGAACCAGGGCGATGCGGGCAAAGCTGTCGAGACAAAGGCGTTTGCGGACATGCACAATCCGTGCCGAATGCGGAAGTTCGGCGTTTCCTCGACGTGGTTTGAGACGTTTCACACGTATGCCTGCAAAGTCACCGCTACGGACACCATTTACTATTGCGACAACATCGAGGTCGGGCGGCACGAAACGCTGCCGATCTGCAAAACGCGCCCGCTGTTCTTTATGCTCAACCTTGCCACGGGCGGCGGCTGGCCTGTGGACTTGTCCCGGTACGACGGCCTTGCCGATATGTATGTGGATTATGTACGCGTGTACAAGCAGAAGCCTTGATGTGACGATAAGCCTCAGATATAATGTTCACTGTCCTGCATACTCCGACAACAACGTCATCCGCCCTCTTATGAGAGTGGAAGAAACCGCCGGTGAGGTCGTCAGAGTGAGGATGTGCAGGGCAGCAAATCGTAAAGGAGCAATCATGATTAACGGCGAGCAGCGGAAGCGGTTGGTTTCAAGTGTGATTGTCGCGCTTGTAGTCGGTGCGAGTCTGGCGCGTGGCAGGGCGCAGAACGCGCAAACGCCTGCCGAGGTGGTGTCGCAGGTTCCTGTGGGCAGCGGAACCATGACTTTGCCGACGGGCGTGAAGGACGCCATTGTGCTGTTCAGCGGCAAACCGGAAGAGATGGCGCAAAACTGGGTTCAGGCCGGGGCGCGGGGCGTTAAGACCGACAAGCCCGCCGAGTGGAAAGTGCAGGACGGCGCAATGACGGTGGGCAAAGGCTACATCAGCACACGGGAAGATTACGGCGACTTTCAACTGCATGTGGAATTTCGCGTCCCGAACAAGCCCAATGCGAAGGGGCAGGCGAAAGGCAACAGCGGCATCTTTTTGCAGGGGCGATACGAACTGCAAATCCTGGACAGCTATGGCGTTGCGGATGTGGGCAAGGGCGACTGCGGCGCGATCTACCGTGTGGCCGCGCCGCTCGTCAATGCCTGTCTGCCACCCGAAACCTGGGAAACGTATGACATCACCTTCCGGGGCGCGCGGGCCGACGCCGCAACGCGCGCTATCAAGGAACCCGCCCGCGTGACCGTGCTGCTCAATGGCGTCGTGGTGCAGAATGGGGCCGAGGTGGATCACAACACGCATACCCTGGAAAGGAAGAAGGATGCGGACGGGAAAATGGCAGACGTTCCGCTGCCGCCTGACGATCTTAGCACACCCGGCCCGATCATGCTGCAGGAACATGGCAATGCGGTCACGTTCCGCAACATCTGGATACGCCCGCTGAAGGAACACGGCGCGACGCACTACTGAAACCTAAGCCGAAAATGTACGCGAACAACTCTATACCTGCAAAGGTTATGCGGCGCTCTGCCCACCCTCGCGCACCATACCGACCAGTATGCCTACGATACGCTCCACGTTTTCAATGCTGTGTTCGGAATCGTCAATGAGGACGTGGGCATCTTCCAGACGGAGGAAGCGCCAGGTGGTTCCCGTCGTCACCACGCCATAAAGGAAAGGCAACGGCTTGCCGCGCGCCGTATTGAACTGTTGCGCGGCCAGCATTTCCGCCACGCACTGCCCCATGCCCGCCTTCATGTTCTCGTTTTTGGCTTCTACGATGGCGACGACAGGAGCCTGAACCGCAAGCTGCAGGGGCGACAGACTGAGCAGATAATCGCAGACACCGCGAAACCCCAACGCGTCATCCACATTGAACTCTACACCGGAAAACACGCTGATACTTTTGGAAAACTGCCGCCGCACTTCGGTCAAAACCGGGGCGATGATGAACTCGGATCGGGCTTTCTCCGTGCTGATGTCGCGCGCCAGGGGAACATTCTCCGCTAGTTCCTCGCGCAGCAGGGCGCTGATGGGCGCAGGCGCGTAACTCGCCAGGAACGCCCCACTTTCTTCTACCGTAATGCCAAACCGCTGTATCAATCCGTCAAGCGTAAAGTCGCTGTAAGCCATGTGCCTGCTTCATACCAAACATCTGATTGTCAATAAATCAACATAGAATAAGATGAGACTTTTGCATAAGTCCTCAAAAATGCGGTCCTTAGCCTGTCGAAGGGAGGACTTATGCAAAAGGTCTATTGCACAAAGCCGCCGTCGGTTATTAACTGACGGCGGCCTTGAAGTCACGTATTACCAGCGGCGGTGATAGACGCCGCGTCCGTAATAGTAATGATCGTGGTAGCCGCCTCCAAAGAAGAGCGGGAAGCCAAGCGACAGGAATACGGAGGTCGAACTGTGCGACACGGGCCGGTCGTTGTAGACCGGGTACGAGGCCGCAACGATCTTGCGGTCACGCTCGTCGTTAAACGCTTCCCAGCTATCCGGCGCGGGAATTGAGTGCAGAGCATACGAGGTATCGGCGGCACGGGAAGCGACAAAGTCACCGGCAACCAGATTGATCTTGCCCGGTGCGCCGTCCAGATTGGCCTGACCCCAGCCAACAGCGATCTCGACATCATCGCCCACGCCCACGCGTACACGGGACGGGCCAGCCGTCTTCACGTTTATAATCGGCGTGACGATCTCGAAGATGCTGCGCGAGTCACGCGGCTCCAGGGTCGCTATGCCGCTCAGCATCTTTATCTGCGTATACTCGCCCTGAGCGTCCACATAGACGGTTTGGAGCGTGGCGACGCCATTGCTGCCCAGGCGCAGTACGCTGCCATCATCAAAGCGCACCTCGGCCCTGGCTCCATCCTCGGCCCAGATTTCCGCGCCTTCATTTAAGGAGCGGTTGACGCCGGCCTTTGCCCACTTATCCTTGCTGCTGGCCCGCCAGGTGACATTACCGCTGGTGTATTCGATGCGGGCAAGGCGATGCGGCGCTACGGGTGGTGTGCGCGGCGTGGGCGGCGCGGGCCGATCCTCGCCGACATGATAGCCGTCCGTCTGGGCAAGGGCAGGACGCGCGATCCCCATCCCGGCCACAGCGAGGGCGCAAAAGGCAATACGTCCAACATGGGACGTTCGTGCCGTGTGGTTCATGGTCTTACTCCTGAAATAACTCTCAAAGCGTAATGAAGCTGTACTGCGCGTCATTCGCACAAGCGGACATTCTAAAACGCCGCAGGGCTTGTGCATCGTATATTTTGCGCGTGTAAACGTCGCGTCAGGGCAACATTTGAATAGCGTATTCCCTATGTTAGTATACGACATGGAGAAGAATTCGTGACGGCAGTATGCAGGAGAAATTTTCGGCGGCTGTTTGCGCGGCGCGGTAAAGAGTGTGGCGGGTCAGAACGAGGCAGGTTCTGCCTATATCGTGCAGAAAATGACAGATTTTACACGATCATACCGGACTTAACTGAGGGCAGGTCAAGACTTGACGGATGTTTACGGAAGTCGAATGGCTCAATGTCGCAGGACTTCCGCAGGTCAATGCCGAAACAGTAGCGCGTCAATATTTGAATAGAAACTACATCCAGGATAGAACAGGCGGACATAGATACAGCATGATTGAAGCAGGCGGATATATAGCCGATTTATTTGCAGGCACGGTGGGGCAGACCGTGACGGCGCATGGGTGGGTGAAGACGCGGCGTGACCAGAAGGGCGTGAGTTTCGCGCAGCTTAACGATGGGTCGTGCTTTGCGGATTTGCAGGTCGTGATTGACGTGGGAACGATCCCCGACGACGTTTTGAAACATGTCACGACGGGCGCGTGTGTACGCGTCGTGGGCGAACTGACAGCCAGCCCCGGTGGCGGGCAGGCCGTGGAACTGAAAGCCAAAGAGATATACGTCTTTGGCGCGGCGGACGCGGCCACATATCCCCTCCAGAAGAAGGGGCATACGATGGAGTTTCTGCGCGACATCGCGCACCTGCGAACGCGCTCGAACACGTTTGGAGCCGTCTTCCGCGTTCGGAACGCCCTGGCCTGGGCCATCCACAGCTTCTTTCAGGAACGGGGCTTTTTGTATGTGCAGACGCCCATCATCACCGCCAGCGACGCCGAGGGCGCGGGCCAGATGTTCGGAGTGACGACGCTTGACCTGCAAAACCTGCCCCGCATTGCGGAAGGGACGCAGGCGGGCGGCATAGATTACGCGCAGGACTTTTTTGGCAAGCCCGCGTTCTTGACCGTGAGCGGGCAACTCGAAGCCGAGATCTTCGCGCTGAGTTTCTCTAATGTGTATACGTTCGGGCCGACGTTCCGAGCGGAAAACTCCAACACGCCGCGCCACCTGGCCGAGTTCTGGATGATCGAGCCGGAAATGGCGTTCTGCGATTTGCAGGGCAATATGGCGCTGGCCGAGAGCTTCCTCAAAAGCGTGATCGGCAAGGTGATGGACGCCTGTATGCCCGATCTGGAGTTTTTCAACAAGCGCATAGACAACACGGTTCTGGAAACGCTGTCGCATGTCGTGAACAGTGACTTTGAACACGTCACGTACACGGAAGCGATTGTGATACTGGAAAAAGCGCGGGACGGGGGACATGCGTTCGAGTTTCCCATCGGGTGGGGCGTGGACCTGCAAAGCGAGCATGAGCGGTATCTGACAGAGCAGACATTCAAGAAGCCTGTCATCGTCACGGACTACCCGAAAAAAATCAAAGCGTTCTATATGCGGGCCAATGACGACGACAAAACGGTGCGGGCAATGGATGTGCTGGCCCCGCGCATCGGCGAGATCATCGGCGGCAGTCAGCGTGAGGAACGCTACGATGTGCTGCTGGACAAAATACGGGCGCAGGACTTGAACGAGACGGCGTACTGGTGGTATCTGGAACTGCGGAAGTACGGCAGCGCTCCCCACGCCGGGTTCGGCCTGGGCTTCGAGCGCCTGATGCTGTACCTCACCGGCATGAAGAACATCCGCGACGTGATCCCGTTCCCTCGCACTCCGGGCAGCGCCGATTTCTAATGGGCTTGTGAAATTCTGAACAAAGGAGAACACCGCTGCCATGCGTAAGCCTATCGCGGATCAACATTGCAAAACATTTCATCTGGTGGAACAGCAGCATCTTGAAGATATTTGCAGGACGTCTGACGCACAAAAGTGGCAGCGCATGACATTGCTGACGCAGTTGGCGGAAAAATGGCTGCGCATTGATATTTTGAAGCGCCATCCCGACGCTGGCGCACACGAGGTACAAATGCGCGTTGCGTCACATCGTATCCCTGCCGACCTGATGCGCAAAGTTTACGGATGGAACCCGGAACTTACAGATGATGGTTACGACAAAGAACATGAAGTGGAAGAGCAGCTTCGGCAGGCGCATCTTCGGAGAATTGAACTGGAGAAAAAAGCACAGGACGCTTCACCAAAAGCAGAAAATCGCCTGCGAAAGCCCTCTGTGGCTATAGGTGATCTTTGATGACTGCGTCCGGGGTCGAACTGACTTGGCAGGGCAAACGAACAGTGCCTATTGCACCCTCGACGTTTTCAATCCTGCGCTGCGTCGAGCGCGTGGGCAACCAGGAGGCATCGGCGAATGGCGGACGACTTATTCAGGGTGATAATCTGCTAGTCTTAACGGCGCTTCAACAAGAACTCGCCGGACGCTTCAACTTGATTTACCTTGACCCGCCGTTTTTTACAGGCGTGGATTGGTTTGCGAGCGTATACAGGCAGGCTAATGATGCGTCCGATACAAAGCGAGCCGCCTTTAGTGACGATTGGAACGGCGACCTGGGCGCGTACCTGCAATGGCTGTACGACCGTCTTGTTTCGTGCCGCGAACTGCTGGCCGACGACGGCGTGTTGTACCTGCACTTGAACTGGCAGGCGGCGCATTACGCGAAGCTGTTGCTGGATGAGATATTTGGCGTGGCGCGGTTTCAGAACGAAATCATCTGGTGTTACCGGGAGGCGATCAACTCCAAAAAACGCTGGAACCGCAAACATGACACGATCTTGATGTACAGCAAGGGCGCGAACTTTACGTTCAATCACGACAGGGTACGCGAACCTTATGCCGAAACGAACATACGCAAATACCGTCACAAGGACGAAAACGGCGTGTATCGTTTGATGGGGCGAGGCATCGTGAACAGTCCCCTGCGTTCCAAGCGCGACCTGCCGCCGGAGTACGAAGCGCAGTATCCCGGCCTGACCTATCGGCACTATCTGGGGGAGGGAACGCTGCCCGTAGACTACTGGAAAATAGACATCGAGAACCAGGCAAGCCCGCGCCGCACCGGCTACCCTACACAAAAACCGGAAGCGCTACTGGAACGCATCCTTTTAGCTTCCACGAATGAAAACGATCTGGTCGGCGATTTCTGCTGCGGCAGTGGAACCACACTGGCCGTAGCACAAAGACTTGGCCGCAGGTGGATCGGCTGCGATATGGGGAGTGCGGCCATCGAGACCACGCGCAGGAGGCTGACCGACATGCTGAATGTGTCTGCGATTAACTTTCAATATGAGCGGATAGAGGAGCAGTAGGCCGTGGAGTACAAAGTCAAATACGCCGTCGAACATGTAGTAGCGCACCGCAGGCTAGGTCGGACACATCCTAATGGCAGGGTTACTGCGATTGACATTTTTATCGGTGATATGGCCGTTATGCCTGCCGAGCATTCCAACTCATTCGAGTATGGACAAGCCTGGCTGGAGATTACCGGCGCAGGTCTTGGTGACACTTGCCATGCAGAGGCGAAACACGGTTCGGCTTTCCCGTGTTCCGGAAGAAGATCAGGCGCGTGAGAAAACCTTTGCGAAATCGCTCTTGACACAGCGCCTTAGAGGGTGTACAATACGAAGGTTTTCCGCTGATACATGCTGACGCGGTGCTGAACAAGGCTGCAAAAAACATTCTTGACAGATGCGCGAAGGTAGTGTACAATACGAAGGCTTCGCAAGACAACCTCGGTTTAGAGTTCCAAAGTGCTGTGCCAGCGAGTTCATTCTCCCGACACCATCCGAAGATTTTAAGCAAAGTTGAATTGCGAGACAAGGGCTGACGCTCTCATTGTTAGAACGTTGGCTGGCTGTTGATCCTTGAGAGTCGCGTGTGAAATATAGAGTTTTGTGCGTGTCGATTTATAACTTTGTGTTGTAGATGTATCTTTGATTGTCTACGACGATGAGCCAGGTTACTGTTGCTGCTTTTCGGGGCAGCGACAAAACAATGTTTGTTAATCGGTGCTTGCACCGATTTCTATATCAGTTTAACTGATGGAGAGTTTGATCCTGGCTCAGGACGAACGCTTGCGGCGTGCCTAAGAAATGCAAGTCGAGCGGGAAGAGCAATCTTCTAGCGGCGAACGGTCGCGTAACACGTAAGCAACCTGCCCCGAAGACCGGGACAACACCTCGAAAGGGGTGCTAATACCGGATGTGTCCGTTGTGTCACCTGGCACGGCGAGTAAAGCGCGCATTTACCCATGTTTTGCAGGGACGTGGGGTATCGGAAGTGGAAAGCGGCAATGTAACTGTGTACGGTGCTGTAAGCTATGCCATCAATGGCGTGGTTGAAGCGTTGTTTGCGGCTGTGTTGTTGTGATGTACTTCCGACACCCTAGTTTTTGTGGGATGTGGAGTGATGTGGCGGCTTCGGGAGGGGCTTGCGGCCTATCAGCTAGTTGGTGGGGTAACGGCCTACCAAGGCTCCGACGGGTAGCTGGTCTGAGAGGATGGTCAGCCGGACTGGGACTTAGATACGGCCCAGACTCCTACGGGGGGCAGCAATTAGGAATCTTGTGCAATGGGGGCAACCCTGACACAGCGACGCCGCGTGAGGGAGGAAGGCCTTCGGGTTGTAAACCTCTTTTAACGTGGAAGAAACAAATGACGGTACACGTTGAATAAGCCCCGGCTAACTCCGTGCCAGCAGCCGCGGTAATACGGAGGGGGCGAGCGTTGTCCGAAGTTACTGGGCGTAAAGGGCGCGTAGGCGGGTTGGCAAGTCCGCTGTGAAAGCCTGGCGCTTAACGCCAGAGGGTCGGTGGATACTGCCAGTCTTGAAGGTGCTAGGGACAGATGGAATTACCAGTGTAGCGGTGAAATGCGTAGATATTGGTAGGAACACCAGTGGCGAAGGCGGTCTGTTGGAGCACACTTGACGCTGAGGCGCGAAAGCTGGGGGAGCGAACGGGATTAGATACCCCGGTAGTCCCAGCCCTAAACGATGGATACTAGGTGTGGTGGGTATCGACCCCTGCCGTGCCGCCGCTAACGCAGTAAGTATCCCGCCTGGGGAGTACGGCCGCAAGGTTGAAACTCAAAGGAATTGACGGGGGCCCGCACAAGCGGTGGAGCATGTTGTTTAATACGTCACTAACCGTAGAACCTTACCAGGGTTTGACATGGGAGGCACCGGCATGAAAGTGTCGTCCGCAGCAATGCGGCCTCTACACAGGTGTTGCATGGCTGTCGTCAGCTCGTGTCGTGAGATGTTGGGTTAAGTCCCGCAACGAGCGCAACCCTCATCCTATGTTGCCAGCGGGTGAAGCCGGGAACTCTTAGGAAACTGCCGGGGTAACTCGGAGGAAGGTGAGGATGACGTCAAGTCAGCATGGCCCTTACATCCTGGGCTACAAACATGCTACAATGGACGGTAAACAAAGGGATCCGAAGCCGCGAGGTGGAGGCAATCTCAAAAATCCGTTCTCAGTTCGGATCGCAGGCTGCAACTCGCCTGCGTGAAGCCGGAATCGCTAGTAACCGCAGGTCAGCTAAACTGCGGTGAATACGTTCCCGGGCCTTGTACACACCGCCCGTCACGTCACTTGAGTTGTCTGCACCCGAAGTCGGTGGGGTAACCTGCAAGGGAGCCAGCCGCCGAAGGTGTGGGGAGCGAGAGGGACGAAGTCGTAACAAGGTAGCCGTATCGGAAGGTGCGGCTGGATCACCTCCTTTCTAAGGATGGACTGCATACGAGAGGTACAGAAGTACGGAAGTCAAACTCGCAGGAGTAAGATGCCGCTGTACGATCTCCGCAGTGTCCAGGTCGGTACCTGGAATACTCATCGAAACAAAGTTATGACACGATACACAACTCTGATAACGCACGCGACTCTGAGGGATTAACAGCAAACGGTTACTCGGCCCCGGCAACGGGGCCGTTGACTCGCCATATAAACACATGCGGGCTTATAGCTCAGTTGGTTAGAGCGCACCCCTGATAAGGGTGAGGTCCTTGGTTCGAGTCCAAGTAGGCCCATTTTCAAATACAGCTTTCGCCCAATGTGCTTGTTTGATCTAGGTGATGCGGAAGAGTGAAACGGATTCACGCCGGCCTCATAAGCCGTAAATAGCAGGTTCAACTCCTGCATCCGCTCTTGTGGACAGTTTCCTGTGAACACAGTGTTTGTTCCTGGAACCGGGGGTTTAGCTCAGTTGGGAGAGCGCTTCCTTTGCAAGGAAGATGTCAACGGTTCGAGTCCGTTAACCTCCACTTGGCACAACCTGGCATCTTCAAAAAGTGTCTTGACATAGCGGCAGAGATAGTGTATATTATCAAGCCGCTGTATAGTGCGACAACCCAAGCTTCGACTTGGCTGTAGTGCTGACAAGGCAAATGCGCTTGACGTCATGTTGAGTGCGGAAGATCAGGTGAGTGCCTGATAGAATTGGTCTGAGTTCGCTCAGATTGATAAAGGATGTTTTGCAGCATAGATTGCAGAACGAAATCCTGGCCCTTTTACAACGGAATAGTGAAGAGTGTGCAGACAAGCACGTGGCAGGCGGGCAGGCGTTGTGTTCCGGCTTCGGCGGGGATATGGCGGCTGTATTTGCGTGTGGCGTGGTTTGTCATAGTGTCTGTATGGGTCTTGAGTTTATGTGTGGGAATGTGGGTTCATCTTCATGCTGCGGCAAGCAAGCAGGACAGACGATGCAGGGTACTTCGCGCGGTAAGCGGCTTGTCCTTCGGGGCGGGTTGTTTGTTGTGCGAGGCGGCTTTGCGTGGTGTGTACTTACGCGTGTTGTAGTTGGTTGTGTGTGTTGTGTTGTGGGTTCGTTGTGTTTAAAGCTACACAGGGCCTCTGGTGAATGCCTTGGGGCGGCGTGCCGAGGAAGGACGTGCCAAGCGACGAAACGCCGTAGGGAGCCGCAAGCAGGCCTTGATCTACGGGTATCCGAATGGGGCAACCCGGCAGGTGTAACGACCTGTCATCTACGTGAGTAGAGGGGCACGCGGGGAACTGAAACATCTAAGTACCCGCAGGAAAAGAAAACAGACGTGATTCCCCCAGTAGCGGCGAGCGACCGGGGAGGAGCCTAAACCGATGTGCTTGCATGTCGGGGTTGTGGGGTCAACAGAACTGCCTCTTCGTGAGAGGGAGCGCGTATGTCCTTGTTTTTCTCCAGGGCGTGTACGATGCGAACTGCCAACCTTCGGGCGGGCGGTTTTGTGTTGTATGGCTTCCTGGTGAGGGACAAGGGCATAAGCGTGGCAGTTGACGAGACGGTACAGAGAGAGGGACATGGGAAGCTGCCTGGAACGGCGCGTCACAGAGGGTGAGAACCCCGTACTCTGCTCTTGTTCTTTGCTGTTGTTGATACCCGAGTACCACGAGCCACGAGGAAGCTTGTGGGAATCTGGGGGGACCACCCCCCAAGGCTAAATACACGCCGCCACCGATAGTGTACCAGTACCGTGAGGGAAAGGTGAAAAGCACCCCGGGAGGGGAGTGAAACAGAACCTGAACCCAGAGGCCTGCAAACAGTCAGAGCGAGGCTCAGGCTTCGTGATGGCGTGCCTTTTGCATAATGACCCGGCGAGTTACTGGCGTCAGCGACTTAAGCTGTTCAGCAGCGCAGGTTGAGCGAAAGCGAGTCCGAAGAGGGCGATATGTGTTGGCGTCAGTAGACCCGAAACTGTGTGATCTACCCATGGCCAGGGGGAAGCAGTTGTAAGAGGCTGTGGACGCCCGGACCGGTGTATGTTGAAGAATGCTCGGATGAGCTGTGGGTAGTATGGTGAAATGCCAATCGAACACAGAGATAGCTGGTTCTCCCCGAAATGCATTGAGGTGCAGCCTCATCCGTTTCGTAGGGCAGGTAGAGCACTGAATGGGCAAGGGGCCTTCCCGGGTTACTGAGTCCAATCAAACTCCGAATGGCGCTACGTGAGAGGATGGGAGTGAGACTGCGGGGGATAAGCTTCGTAGTCGAGAGGGAAACAACCCAGACCTTCCGCTAAGGCCCCCAAGGGCTGGCTCAGTGTAAAAGGATGTGAGGGTGCGTAGACAACCAGGATGTTGGCTTAGAAGCAGCCACCATTTAAAGAGTGCGTAACAGCTTACTGGTCGAGGTGTCCTTGCGCCGACAATGTATGGGGGCTTAAGCCAGCCGCCGAAGCGAAGGCGTTGGAAAAACAACGTTTTATCGGGAGTGGGGAGTAGGGAGTAGAGCAAGACACAGAGCGGCCTAGTATTAGGCGGCGCTGTATTTTGCTTGTATTGCCTACTCCCCCTTTCCCGGTGAGCAGTGTGATTACTGACGGGTAGGGGAGCGTTGTGTGCGTGGTGAAGCGGCACGCGGAAGCGCGCGTGGAATGCACACAAGTGCGAATGCCGGGATAAGTAGCGCGAAGACGGGTGCGAATCCCGTCCGCCGGAAGCCCAAGGGTTCTTAAGGCAGGCTCGTCCTCTTGAGTTTAGTCGGTCCTAAGGCGAGGCCGCAGGGCGTAGTCGATGGCAGTCAGGCAGATATTCCTGAACCGGGTACAATCGTTGAGTAACAGGGGACACATCGCAGGGGTCAGTCGTGCAGTTGGTGTCACGTTCTCCGCAAGGAGAGGAGGAGCGCCCACGGGCAATCCGAACCTGGCGAATGCGGGGTCGCGAAAATCCTGTTAGGAGGTTGTATTCGACCGTACCGCAAACCGACACAGGTGGGCGCGTAGAGGATACGCAGGCGTTCGAGATAACTATCGTTAAGGAACTAGGCAAAATGGCCCCGTAACTTCGGGAGAAGGGGCGCTGGTGAGAACCAGCCGCAGCAAAGCGGACCGAGCGACTGTTTACCAAAAACACAGGTCTGTGCCAAGCCGAAAGGCGACGTATACGGGCTGACACCTGCCCAATGCCAGAAGGTTAACGGGAGGGGTGAACCCACCACGGAGAGCAGCATCCAGTAGCCACAGGGCTGACGTGCCTTGTTGTTCTTGTCCTGTTGAGGGAAGCGAGACAGCAAGCCGCCTTAGCTTGGTGTGGAACCGGCGTGTGCTTTGCGTGGTGGGGGCAGCCTCGAACTGAAGCCCTGGTGAATGGCGGCCGTAACTATAACGGTCCTAAGGTAGCGAAATTCCTTGTCGGGTAAGTTCCGACCCGCACGAATGGTGTAACGACTTGGTCGCTGTCTCAACGATAGGCTCGGTGAAATTGTAGCATGCGTGAAGATGCGCATTCCCCGCCGCAGGACGGAAAGACCCCATGGAGCTTTACTGCACCCTGTCATTGCGTGCTGAGTACGGCTGTAGAGCGTAGGTGGGAGCTTAGGCGTTCCTGGAACACCACCCTGCTGTACTTGGTACGCTAACCCGTTCAGTAAGCCTGACCGGGAACCGTGGCAGGCGGGCAGTTTGACTGGGGCGGTCGCCTCCCAAAAGGTAACGGAGGCGCCCCAAGGTTGACTCAGCCTGGTTGGAAATCAGGCAGTGCGTGCAAGGGCGTAAGTCAGCTTGACTGTGAGACCGACAGGTCGAGCAGGTACGAAAGTAGGGCCTAGTGATCCTCTGGCAACGCGTGGGTGTGCCAGGGCTCATCGGATAAAAGCTACCCTGGGGATAACAGGCTTATCTTGCCCAAGCGCTCACAGCGACGGCAAGGTTTGGCACCTCGATGTCGGCTCGTCGCATCCTGGGGCTGGATTAGGTCCCAAGGGTTGGGCTGTTCGCCCATTAAAGCGGTACGCGAGCTGGGTTCAGAACGTCGTGAGACAGTTCGGTCCCTATCCGCGGCGGGCGCAGAAGTTTTGCGGGAGGCTGACCCTAGTACGAGAGGACCGGGTTGGATGGACCGCTGGTGTACCGGTTGTGCCGCCAGGCGCAGATGCCGGGTAGCTACGTCCAGAAGCGATAAACGCTGAAAGCATCTAAGCGTGAAGCGCGTCCCAAGATGAGAACTTCCACAGCGGCAAGCTGGTAAGGTTCCCGGCAGACGACCGGGTAGATAGGCGGAGGGTGGACGCGCAGTGATGTGTGGAGCCGATCCGTACTAAGCAACCGAGGGCTTTAGAACAACGTTCCCCACAACAGAGCATACACACCAGCAGCGCACCTTTTTGGACGGCGAACATAGATGGGAGGAACCTCCTGTTGATGCAAGCCGCACAGAAGGTGGCGAGACGCGTGTAAGCGCAGCGTGGAACGATGAACACCGCAGTGAACATACAAGTCATGTATGTAAAAATACCCACCATGTAAACGAGAGACAATCCCTACAGACACAAGCGAAAGCGACAACGTACACTCTTCCGGCTTCTTCTCAACCTGGATGCAGCAATGCGGATAGAGGAAGAGAAGCCGTTTCGTTGTAAGGCGATTTTAGCCGCGCCCACGAACATGGCAATCGCCATGAACCTGAACATGCGGTGTTGATTTGCACGCTGCGGCCAAAACAAGGCCGCCCCGCCTCCTGAGACCAGTCCCACAACGGACAGAGCCAAGATGCGGGAAGTGCGCCCGGTTTCTGGTGGCCTTAGCGCCGGTGTCCCACCCGTTCCCATCCCGAACACGGTCGTGAAAGCCGGCAGCGCCGACGATACTTGGGGGGCAACCCTCTGGGAAAATAGGTCGCCGCCAGAATAATCTACAAACAAAGAGCCGTCTACTTCACACTGGAAGTAGACGGCTCTTTTTGTTTCACTTTTAGTTCTACATCGTCCATTCTTCGTGGGAACGTTCAGGATAAGGGTATAATACCTCTGCAAAGCCGCTCGGCAACAACGCCGTTAGCGCGAAGGATGTACCTCGCTTGATGAAGACACTGGTGGTCGTACCCACATACAATGAAGCGGAAAACGTCGCGATATTGGCGGAGCAGATCGCTCATGCCGTGCCGGACGCGCATTTGCTGCTGGTAGACGATGCCTCGCCCGATGGCACGGCAGACATAGCCGATACCCTGTTTGCCTCCAACATTGCCTACGAGAACTACAGGGTACTGCGACGCACAGGAACGCGCGGGCTGGGCCGCGCCTATCGAGATGGTTTCTATCTGGCATTGTCACGTGGCTATGACTGCATCATACAGATGGACGCCGACCTTTCTCACGATCCCGCGCATCTGCCCCAACTGATGATGGCAACAGAACATGCCGATCTTGTAATCGGATCGCGCTACTGTCCCGGCGGAGGCGTCAAGAACTGGCCCTGGCATCGGCTGGCTTTATCACGCTTTGCCGTCTGGTACGTTCGCCATGTGGCCCATGTCCCGGTAGCGGATGCGACCGCAGGTTATCGCTGCTGGACACGCCGCGCCCTCAAAGCCGTGGAACTCGAAACGCTCACGTCGGAAGGGTACTCGTTTCAGGTGGAGATGGGACACCGGGCAAGTCAGGCCGGAATGCGGATTGCGGAAGTGCCGATTGTCTTTACGGATCGGCGTTTCGGAATGTCTAAAATCTCGCGCACGGTAATGATCGAGTCGTTTGTTCTGCCGTGGCGTTTGCGCTGGCATCCGTGGCAGCCGCAGCGTGGACGGTTAGGCGCATTGTCTGCCGATACTCCTCTCGAACCATAATATAAACCATTTGCATTGTTATGCCCCCACTTTTTATATCCAAGTTTCACGCTGTCTGACAAGCAAACAGAGTGCAGCAAAGTACAATGAGGTCTGCTGCGAAAGGGTAAATCATTATGAACCGAATCTATAACTTCAGCGCAGGGCCTGCTGTCCTGCCGCTTGCTGTTTTGGAAGAAGCAAGCCGGGGCGTTCTGGAGATCAACGGTTCCGGAATGTCCATTCTCGAAGTCAGTCACCGGGGCAAGGATTACGAGGCCGTTCACTTCGACACCATGCAGCGTCTGCTGCGGGTTCTGGGACTGAGCGGCGACGAATACAGCGCCTTGTTCCTCGGCGGCGGCGCAAGCCAGCAGTTTGCTCAGGTTCCCATGAACTTCCTGCGCGCCGGATACACCGCAGACTACATCAATACGGGCGAGTGGGGCGTCAAGGCGATTAAAGAGGCAAAGAAGTTTGGCACGGTCAATGTCGCGGCCACGTCCGAAGATCAAAAGTTCGCTTACATTCCCAAACAGTACGCGCTCACATCCGGCGCACAATATGTTCACATCACGACCAACAACACCATCGAAGGCACGGAGTGGGCTGATCTGCCGGACACCAATGGCGTACCACTGATTGCGGATGCTTCTTCGGACATCATGGCGCGGGCGCTGGACTACTCGAAGTTTAGCCTGCTCTATGCGGGCGCACAGAAGAATGCGGGGCCGGCAGGCGTCACCCTTGTAATCGCGCGTAAGCTGTTCCTCGAAACCGGAAGCGATGACCTGCCCGCCATCTTCTCCTACAAAACGCACGCCAAAGCCGACTCGCTTTATAATACGCCGCCCGTATTCCCCATTTACGTCGTGGGCTTGGTGCTGAAATGGATTGAAGAGCAGGGTGGGCTTGCGGTCGTGGAAGCGCGCAACCGTGAGAAGGCGGGACTGATCTATGACGCCCTGGACGCGTACCCCGACTTCTACGATGCGGCTGTTGTAGACAAAACCGACCGCTCGCTGATGAACGTGACCTTCCGCCTGCACAATACCGACCTGGACAAAGCGTTCCTGGCAGGCGCGCAGGAACGCAAGATGGATGGACTGAAGGGGCATCGCAACGTCGGCGGCTTTCGGGCCTCCATCTACAACGCGTTCCCCGTGGAAGGCTGTCAGGCGCTTGCCGAATACCTGCATCAGTTTGCCGCGAGCAACGGCACAAGCGCGAACGGCGCACAGCCGGACGCCTCGCTCGAACCCGAAACCAATCCGCGCAATCGCGTTTAAGGCATCAGGCAGGCGCTTATAGTGTCTGCTGCGTTAGTGCAAACAGAGTGAAACAGCAAACCGCGTCAGGAAAACATGCTTCCTGACGCGGTTTGCTTGAGGCGCAGCAATCACTGAGCCGTTTTGTTGATTTAATCCACGTCATCCGGCGGGGCGGCGTGAGGAGTGATGCTGTCGTTCATGCTGTGCATCTGTTCGCGCAGAACAGCCGCCTGTTCTCGGATCGTCTCGTCCATCGAAGTTCGCTGCGGCGCGGAGATCCAGCGCATCATGGCCGACACGAACAACTCTTTGAGGTAGGCGAATGAGAAGCCTTCGGTCTGCTCCACGAGCGGCGCAAGCGCCTCGTCGCTCAGGCGCATTTCCTCGTCCAGCGTTCGGCTCCAGACACCGATATAAGTCAGACGCTCAGTAGCGGCGGGCAGTTCAAAATGGTACTTGCGGTCGAAGCGGCTGGGACGTTCCACAATGGCGACATCCAGACGTTCCGGGTGATTGGTCGTCGCCACGACTACGATGCCCGTATTGGAAGCGAACCCATCCATTTCATTGAGGAAGAACGAGCGGTTTTTGTCGTCCACGAGCGAGTCGAGGTCTTCCAGTACGAGCAGGCAGGGCGTTGTGTGGCGGGCGCGCTGAAACACGCGGCGGATATTGGTATGATCCGTGCTGTAACGCGATTTGAAGCTCTTGACGTACAGGCACGGCTGGCCGAGTGCATTGATGAGCGCTTTGAGCGTGTGTGTTTTGCCGTTACCGGGCGGGCCGATAAGCAGCACGCCCCGCTTCCAGGGCAAGCCGTACCGCTCATACGTGGCGCGTGACGCCAGAAACTGTTCAAAGTCGGTCTGTATCTCCTGTTTCAGTGTGCCGGACAGGATCAAGTTCTCGAAGGTCGCACTTTTGATGTCGCTAAACAGATCGGCGTCTTTCTCCCAATCACCGTCCTCAAACACCAGCACCTCGCCGCGCACCTCATCCGACCACGCGCATACGCCCTGGAAAAACGCTTCGCCCGTCTCGGTATCCGGGGCCACGATCCAGTGGAAGCGCTTCTCGCAGCTATCTGTCACCCAGGTGAGCAAAACGACCGTAAGCGCGTGATTGCTCCAAGTCACGTCGTACCAGCCGTGCTTGATCTTGTGGCGCAGGGCTTCATCCGCGCCGCGCCAATCGGTAACGATATGTTCCAGTACGCCTGTTCGGGGACGCGCTTCGCATAGTCCCTCACGCACATACGCGTCAAAGTCGAAGCCGCTTGTATCGCCATGAACAATGGCCTTGTGCGGAAACAATGCGGCCAGTTCGTGACTGACGGCATAGCTGATGGCATTCGTGGACTGATGCAGAACGGAACTGAGAAGGTAATCGGGTTTCATAGGTTTGATAAGGGCGGACATATCCGAATATGTCTGAACGCTGACTGTGTAGACAAACAGATATACTGACACAATAACAGCCAGGCAGGAATACATTGAGTGAAAAGCTAATAATGCAATACGCGCAATAAGGCTGATTTGCTCCCAAATGTTGTATCGTTTGTTCGACACTGTTTGCTCAATCGCCATTCGTTAGGCTGGCTGCGTCCATTTGTAACAAACCGGCTGTATCTGTGTCTACATCTATGTTGCTCGTCAAGCGCGAGAGCCTTTAACGTTGACTGATTCCCCATCAAGAACAATGCCGTAAAATTGAAAACGACCTAAGAGCGCAGCCGCAGCTTCTCCCCTCATTGCTTGATATTTGCGTGACATTATGTTATCATGTTGAAGCGGTTTGCTAATGCTTGTTGGTTGTATTGCGTCTGAACGCAAAATCATCATGGTACGCGCGTCCGCCTTGACTTGTTGCCACATCGCCGTTGTACCCTGAACAGCAGCATTTTGAAGTATATGCCTCTGAATAGGCGCGTTTTTCAGCCGATCCCGGAAAGGGAAGCGTATATGCCCTGGCCTGGCAAGAAAAGTTTCTGTTCCTCGACTTTCGCCGTTTGCCGCGCACTAAGGCGCGGCCTGCTGCTGTGCCTGCTGGCGATAACGTTCCTGTCTTGCCGCGCAAACGCCGCTGATGTTCCCGCCGCCTTCCAGCAGGCGTATCACAAGTTCAGCGGGCAGGTGTCGGCGTCCAATCTGCGTCAGACCGTAAATGCGCTTGCCGGGTTTGGCTCGCGTGTCGCGGGGTATCCGGGCGAGCGTCAGGCCGAAGATTACGTGGAACAGCAGTTTAAGACGCTGGGCCTGCAAAACGTTACGTCCGATCCGTTTCCCGTTACCGTTCCTTATGATGCGAGCGTAGCCGATGCCGCGCAGGGGGCGTTTGCGGAACTTGCCACAGGCAGGCAGGAGGCGGCAGGCATGAGCGGTGACCGTATACCGCCTGCTCGCCTGCGCATGTTTCCCTTGTGGCCGAATCTTGTCCGCACACCCACGCTGCCCGCGCAGGGTCTGTCCGCGCCCCTGATCTATGTGGGCGACGGCAGGCTGCGTAACTTCAACGGCAAGAACGTGGACGGCAGCGTCGTTCTGGTAGATTTCAACTGCGCTTCGGAGTGGCTGAACGCGCCGCGTCTGGGCGCAAGAGCCATCATTTTTGTCGCGCCCACGACCACGATGCGCGGCGAGGCCGAGGCCAAGTTCGTTTCGATCCCCATTGCCATTCCCCGCTTCTACATGACGCAGCACGACGCCGCGCCCCTGCTCGCCGCGTGTCAGAGCGGCCCGCCCCCGACCGTAAAACTGACCTGCGATATGCCGTGGAAGACGCGCATCTGCCGCAACTTTACGGGCCTCATCCCAGGCACGGACGCCAAACTCAAAGATCAGATCATCGTCGTACAGTCGTATTTCGACTCGACGAGCGTGGTTCCCGCCCTTGCGCCCGGCGCGGACACGGCCTGCGGGTTCGCGGCCATGTGCGAGATGATCCGCGCGTTCAAGGCCAATCCCCCGGCCCGGACGATGATGTTTGTCGCCACGAGCGCGCACTTTCAGGCCTTGCAGGGCATCCGCGAATACGTCCACAAGCACATTGACGATTGGACAGCGGGAGGCTTCTTTAGCCGCAAGTCCGTTGAACCGCCGCAAATCTATCTGTGGATAGGGCTGGACATGACCAGCCAGACGCGCAGTCTGGGCATCTTTTACAAGGGCTGGTTCTACGATTTCCGCGAGGACATACAGGCGCGGTTCAGCGACATCGCCCGCGTGTGCCGCGAAAACACCGAAAAGATCGGGGCCACTCTGGGCTTTGAACCCAAGCGCTATTTCAACGACGGCATCAACCCCGTGGACGGCAAGAACTGGCGCAACTTCATACCCGGCAAGCCCGCCTTCGACAGCGAGGCAGTGACGATGGCAGGCGGCAATGCCGTCACATTCGCCAGCACAGACGACAGCCGCGCTCTCGTAGACACGCCATTCGATACCGTGGACAACGTCAACATCGCCAATCTCGCGCAGCAGTGCAAACTGCTGAACTGCCTGATGTGGCATATCGTGACCGACACGAACGCGCCGGGTGACATCAACGCGCAGCGTATGCCGATCACCGAAGCGTCCAAGTGGTCGCGCATGGCCTTGCAGGGTGGCTTTGCGACCGTGCAGGGCCGCGTACAGATGTTCAACCCTAAGAAGTCGTTCATCGCCAACAGCGACCCCAAACTCGCCAACAGTCTTGTCGTCGTCCGCAGCCGCACCAAGTCGTTTATGGGCGTGCGCGGCAACATGGTACAGCGGACGCAGTGGACGACGCCTGACCGCATGAGCCTGCTCGACCTGAACGAGGACGGGATGCCTGCCCGCATCCATGCGGAAAGCGGCGACGCCATTGACAAACAGGGACAGCCGCTTCCCCCCTCCAACTTCTTCGCCTTTCACGGCGTCGCGCCCCTGACCGCATACGGCACGAACAGGCCCGCTATGCTTGCTGCGTACCACCTGGACGAGCGCGACCAGATCATAGACCCGACCGACCCGGCTAACAAGCGCGTTCTGCCCAATCTGTCCAAAGGCGAAATTGATTACGCGCCCGACCTGGGTACAAGCGGGGCCAAATATATTCCGCTCGACGTGATGGTGACGACGGCCACCAAAGAAACGCCCGTGATCGTGTTTCGGGCCGTGCCGACCGCCATCTATGACCTGGTAGACCAGCAGAGCCTGCGCGCCCTGACCAGCATTGATGTATACGACGGCGAAAGCAACGGCGAGCCGCGCATGTACGGGTATGCCATTGACCCCCACGACGCGGCCACGGCGGGTTCGTATGTGGAAGACATAGCCGTCCTGTTCTCGCAGCCCGGCAGCCGTCTCAAAATTGCCATGAGCAGCGGGCCGGGGGCATTGCGCCTGCTGCTTATCAACTCGCAGTACGATCCCAAACATCCTTTCGACAAGAACAATCACCCGGACGGCATCGGCTATCTCGTCGCAGGAAATCCCAAAGACGCGCAGAACGCCGACATGCTGGGCGTAACCGGAGATCTAAAATACGACGCGTCCCAAGAGATAGCGCGGGGCGGCGCGATCTATGACACGGCCCTGCATGTCGCCGAGGACATGTGGAAACTCGACGACTCGCGGATGCGTCGGCTTGCCAAGTACAAAATCCTCGATATGAACGGCAAAGAGGGCGTCCCCGACCTGCACCGCAGCGCGATGCAGGCCATGCAGAACGCTTACAAAGCCCGTGAAGCCAAAGACTGGGAACGCTTCGACGCGGAAAGCCGCGCCGCCTGGGGCTACGAGAGCCGCGCCTATCCCGACGTACAGCAGCTTGCCGCCGACGTGGTTCAGGGTGTGCTGTTCTATCTCGCGCTGCTACTGCCGTTCGCGTACTTTGCCGAGCGCCTGCTGTTCGGGTTCTTCGATCTGCGCCGTCAGCTGATGGCGGCGGCGGGCATCTTCATCGTTATCTTCATTATCTTCTCGCAGATACATCCCGCGTTCGACATACTGCAAAGCAGTCCGCTTATCGTCCTGCTCGCGTTCGTGATGCTCGCTTTATCGTGCCTCGTTATTGGCCTGATTTCGGGCAAGTTTGAGGAACAGGTAAAGCAGATGAACGCGGGCAGCGGGGGCAGCGCGCACAAGGGCGACATCGGGCGCATGTCGGTGGCGGTCGCGGCCTTCAACCTGGGCATCTCGAACATGCGGCGGCGCAAGGCGCGCACGTTCCTGACCTGCGCCACGCTCGTGCTGTTGACCTTTACCGTGCTGTCGTTTACGTCTGTCGTACAGTCGCTGCGCTTCAATCAGGTTCCCGCTCCCAGCGATCACGGGCCGAGCTACAACGGCATTCTGGTTCGCACGGCCATGTGGGACCCTTTGCAGGAACCCGCGTACAGACTGCTCGCCGACGAGTATGGGCGGGAACATGCTGTCGCGCCGCGCGCCTGGTTCTTCGGCACACAGATGGGCGAACAGTCGTTCCTGACCCTCAAACGCGCCGACAAGTCGTATGACGCCCGCGCCCTGTGCGGACTTAGCCCGCAGGAAACAAGCCTGACGCACCCGCAGGACGCCTTGGAACCCGGCGGCAGATGGTTTCTGCCCGGCGACACGTACACGGTCGTGCTGCCCGACACGATTGCGAACGTCCTGCGCGTGGACAGCAAGGATGTCGGCACGGCCAAAGTGACGTACAGCGGCGTGGAATACACCGTCATCGGCATCCTGAACTCGCAGCGGCTGAAGGAACTGGCCGACCTGGACAACGAGATCCTTACGCCGGTTGACTTCATCGCCATGAACAAATCGTCCAAGTCGGGCGGGGGCGGCGATACGGGCTTCAAGGAATACACGCACCTGGAACCGGATCAGGTGTTCTTCATTCCCTACCAGACGGCCACCAATCAGGGCGCGGAACTGCGCTCGATAGGCATTGACTTCGGCGACCCCAAAAAGGTCATCGAAGACCTCAAGCCCCTGATGCGGCGGCTGGGCCTGAACCTGTACGCGGGCCAGATCCTGCACCCCGAAATTGACGGCCCCGGACGCGGACACATTGACCGCTTCTCGTCCATCGCCGCCACGAACTCGCACGGCATGGAACTGGTGTTTTTCCCCATCCTCATCGCCTCGCTGATCGTGCTGAATACGATGCTCGGCTCGGTCTTCGAGCGCGTCCACGAGATACATATTTTCTCGTCTATCGGCCTGGCCCCGTCCCACATCGGCATGTTGTTTATGGCCGAGGCGTTGGTTTATGCCATATTGGGCAGCGTCCTGGGCTACCTGCTCGGCCAACTCACTAGTAAAGTCCTCGTCTTGTTCGGCTGGCTGCCCGACCTGTATTTGAACTTTTCCAGCACCAGCGCGGTTATGACGACCCTGATCGTCGTGGCCGTCGTAATGCTGTCCACGCTGTACCCGGCCCGTAAAGCCGCCGAGGTCGCCACGCCCGCCGCCGACCGGACGTGGAAGGTTCCCGAACCCGACGGCGACCACTGGATCGTGCCGCTGCCGTTTGCCGTGACGGGCGATCAGGCGTCGGGCCTGAACGGGTTTCTGGGCGAATGGTTCAGCGCATACGAGGAGTACAGCATCGGCGACTTTGTGACGCAGGGCGTGACACAGGAGGAGTTCGAGACGCCCACGGGCCTTGCGTACCGCATCAAGTGCATGACCTGGCTGGCCCCTTTCGACCTGGGCGTGTCGCAGCGCGTCGCCATCGAAACGCGTCCCACCGACACCCCCGACGTGTACGACATCCGCCTGCTTCTGGATCGCGAGTCGGGCGACATCTCCAACTGGAAGCGCGTCAACCGCCGGTTCCTGAACACCCTGCGCCGCCAATTCCTGCTCTGGCGCACCTTAAAACAGTCCGACCGCGACCGCTATTTGAACAAAGACAAAACAACTGGTGATGTGTGAAATGCAACCCTCCAATGTGCCACAACGGAATGAATTCCTTTGCTGCGGGCGTTCCGCCAAGTGTCCTTCGGACACGGTGCGTTTGTTGAAAGACTACGGGTAAACGGTGTGTGCGAAGCACACTTGGCCGCAGGCCCATAGCAAAGGAATTCATTCCGTTGTGGCTAACGGCATATAACAACATGACATTCAGAGAGTATCTGGGAGAACAGTGTGGCGGAAGCAAGTGAGATCGCGCAGGTACGGCGGCAGGTGGAGGCCGAGTCGCGGGAAGAGGGCGGCGGGCAGGAACAGCAGTTCGAGGAGGGCTTCAGCGGCAAAACCGTAATCGGCGCGCTGTTCGTGGCCTTTATCATGCTGCCCGGCGCGTTGTACCTCGGACTCGTAGCGGGGCAGGGGCTTGGGCCTGCCGCCGAATGGGTCACGATTGTCCTGTTTGCCGAGATCATGCGCCGCTCGTTTCTGCCCCTCAAACGGCAGGAAATCTACATCCTGTACTACATCGCGGCGGGCCTGACCGGGCTGGAAGCGACAAAGGGCATATCGGGCGGGCCGTTCGGCTGGCTGATCTGGAACCAGTATTTTGTACAGTCGCCTGCCGCCGCGCTTGTCGCCAAAGACATACCGCACTGGGTTGTGCCGCCCGCAACATCCGTCGCACTCCAGCAGCGCACGTTCTTTCATCCCGACTGGCTGATACCCATCCTCATTCTGATTATGAATGAGATATTCGGCAAACTCAACTCGCTCAGTTCCGGCTACTTTTTGTTTCGCGTCACATCCGACATAGAGCAGCTGCCGTTTCCGATGGCCCCGGTTGCCGCTTCGGGCGCGACGGCCCTGGCGGAAGCGGCCAGCAAGGAAGAGTCGTGGCGGTGGCGCGTGTTCAGCATCGGCAGCGTGATCGGGCTGATCTTCGGTTTCTTTTACATCGCCGTGCCGGTCTTTACGGGCGTCGTGTTCAACAAAGCCTTTACCCTGATACCCATTCCGTTCTTCGACCTGACGACGAATACGGAAAGCATACTGCCCGGCGCGATTGTCGGCATATCGGGCGACATTACCAAAGTGCTGACGGGCTTTATTATTCCGTATCATATCGTAGCGGGATCATTAGCAGGGTCGGTGATCTGCCGCGTCCTGCTCGCGCCGTTTCTGCAAAAGGCGGGACTGTTTGGAACCTCGGAAAGCAACGGCTGGACTCCGGGCATGGACGCCATCTATACCAAGCAGGCGACCGACATCAAGTTCTGGATGTCGGTCGGCATGGGCCTGCAAATCGCCATCGCCATCATCGGCTTTTACAGTGTCATTCTGTCTATTCGGGCCATGCGCAAGGCAAGCCGAGACCGGGGCATGATGCTGCGCGTACCCAAGGGACGCGGCGACATACCGCTGCACATTCCTGTGATGATCTGGCTGAGTATTACGGCGTTTTACATCTTTTTCGTCAAGGCCATGCTTAGCTGGGACGGGCGTATGCACCCCGGCGAGAACCATGACTTTCCCATCTGGATTCTGGTATTCTACGGCCTGATCTGGACGCCCATCAACAGCTACGTGTCGGCGCGTATGATCGGGCTGACGGGCGGGGGCGTGTCGTTCGCGTACCTCAAAGAAGTGTCTATTATGAAGTCGGGGTATCAGTACGCCGACATCTGGTACGCGCCGGTTCCGCTCAACGATTACGGCAGTTTCGCGCAGCGGTTCCGCGAACTGGAACTGACAGATACCAAGTTTACGAGCGTCATCAAGGCCGAGGCCATGATGCTGCCCACCATCTTCATAGCCAGTCTAATCTTCTGGGCGTTCTTCTGGCACGCCAGTCAGATACCATCGTCGCAGCATCCGTATGCGGCCAAGTTCTGGCCCATTTCGGCCACGTTCCAGGCGCTGTTCAATACCATCAACAAGCAGCAGGGCGGCATTACGTGGGTCAAGGAGGCCATCAACTTCGGGCGCGTCAGCGTGGGCGTGGGGGCAGGCCTGACTCTATATGCCGCTTTCAGCTTCTTCAAGTGGCCGATGCTGTTCTTCTACGGCTTTGTAGGCGGTACAGGCGTATTTCCGCATGACGTGATCCCCACGTTCTTCGGCGCGTGGCTGGGCCGCAAGTATTTCGCCAAACGCTTCGGCCTGGATAACTGGCGCATGTACACGCCGGTTCTGCTGGCAGGCTTCTCGTGCGGCACAGGTCTGGTGGCGATGGCCGCAATCGCCCTCGCCCTGATCGCCAAATCGGTCAACTATCTGCCGTTCTAACTCGGACAGGCTAAATCGAAGCGATGAAGCGCGCCCCAGAGTGGAAGCGCGTGTGAGCGGGTACAAAGAACGTACCCGTCTCGGAGGCTTCGCCGAGCGTCCTCACGGACGCGATGCAAAAAGCACAATGTACTTACGTCCGGCAGGACGTTTGGCGGCTGCGCCGCCTCCAAGACGGGTACGTTCTTTGTACCCGGAACAGGATAGACTTACGGAAATATGGCAGCATCTTACATCCGCATTGTATTGGTGGGGCTTATTGGCATTGCTGCGCTAATGCTTGCCATCGGGTACGCAATAGGAGTCAGATTCGGCAGAACGTATCAGCCTGTTCCGATCCTTATAGGATGCGGCGCGGTCGTGCCGGTTTTGTTATCGGTCGGCGCGGCAAAACTAGGCGTCACCGGCTCGGTCATCTTGGATGCCATCGTCGCTTTGTTCGTCGAAATGACTTGTGCGCTGATGTGTGGATATTTCATGGGAAGGATGCTGAAAAAAGAGCGGCGTGATCCTGGAAGGATTGTAGCTGTATGCCTGGGTATATCATGCCTGCTGGCGATTGGGTTCCAAGTTAAGAATATTCACCCTGTATTTGACACGCTGCAAACGGCGGGATTGCTGAAACCGAAAGACGATTACAAGCCGGAAACGAACAAGGATTGCCCCGCCAACCTGCAAAGCGTATACAACGCGTTCGAGCAGTATGCGGAACTCAACGACAAGCTGCCGGACGCGGCGAAGTGGCAGGACGACACGGATTTTACGTCGCGCATTCCGCAGGATGAGTGGCTGCACTGCCCCGCCGTGTCCAACCGGCATGACGACAAGTTCGGCTACGCCCTAAACGATGCAGTCGCGGGCAAAAAGCTGAACCTGAACGGTAAGCCGCTGAAATCGCTGCCCAATGCGGCCACCACGCCGCTCTTGTACGACTCGGCAAACACAAACAAAAACGCGCATGACGCCGTGACAAGCATGCCTCGACCGGGGCGGCACGGCGGACGCAACAACATTCTATATCTGGACGGTCATGTCGCTGCTGTCGCGCCGAAGTAACACGAAACGTATAGAAAATGTCTGTAGAGAACGAATGACTGTCCCAATCGAATCCAAAACTAGACGGTTTGAGAAACCACGGCGGGGCGAGGGACGCAATGAGACTGCCGGGTCGCCCACGCACATCGGTTGGCAGAGCATTCAGTTTACCCTGCCGCCCGACTGGAACCTGACCGGTTTTTCGATGGATCACGAGAACGGCTATTTGCGCGTGGACGCGCCCGGTGACGCGGCCCTGACCGTGCAGGTGCGCTGGATGAACGCGGCCCAACCCGCGTCGTCCGGCCCGCCCAACGTGTATACCTTTGCCGCGCCGCGTATGCGTAAATGGCTGAAACGGCCTGAACCGGTCGTGCCAAGACCGAACCTGCAAAACATCCTGGACGGGTTCTTGAAAGACACGGCAAAGCTGGCCCGCAAGTCGAAAACGAAATTCGACAGTGCGCTGAAGCCGGAAAAGACCGAGGGGCCGGACGGCGAACGTACCTCCCTGAGTTTCGCTTGGACGGGGGAGGGACGTGGGCAGGGCAAAATCTGGCACTGCGCGACGTGTAACCGCGTGATTGTCGCCCAGGTCGTCGGCCTGCACAAAGACCAGTCCGCGATTGCCAACATTGCGGCGCAGTTATTCGCCACCCTGCGCGACCATGCCCAGAACGGCTATGACAAATGGGCGTTGTACGATTTGCAGATAGATGTGCCAAGCGATTTTCGGTTGCAGTCACAAAAATTGTTGTCCGGCCATTTGCATCTGGAGTGGGGACGGGGAGCCGAGCGCCTCCTTGTGGATCGGTGGGGACTGGCGAACATGACGCTCAAAAAGTTCACGATGTCGGAATGGCTGCGAAATAACGCGAGTATGCGGCTTGACCTTGCGAGCAAAGATGATACCGGCAGTGGCGCGGTGAATGTGCAGTCGCACCAGGCAGCTAGGTTTAGCGGCGTTCTGTCGCCTGTGAGCCGACTGCGCGCCCTCCGAGACGCGAAAGGCGGGCTAAAACGCTTTCCGACTCGCTACGAGGCCGGTATCTGGAACTGCCCCGTGTCCAATAAATTGTTTGCCATGCAGACGCTGCACAACCGCCGCACATCAGGGCTATGGGATGATATTGCGTCCCGCTGCGTCTGCCACACGGCGGGGCAGGCGGCATTCTATCAAGAACCACAACGCGAAGCGCTGGAAACCCTTAGTTCGGAAGCCGAAGAGTAGAAGCATTGAAACAGCCGCTGCAAACCCGCCTGTATTATAGTATCGGCAGGCATCTGCCATTCCTGAAAATACGCCCGCCCGCAGTAGACCGCAAAGCCGCCATGACGCTGCGACCGGGCCGCAACAGTCTGCTGACGTATGAAAGACGCGAGGGCGGCGAAGTGATACTGACTATCCCGCAAAATGAGAGGGCAGGGCGCGTTACCAAGGCCGTGGCCCGCTGGCTGAGAATGCCCCGTGATCACAAGGTGGAACTGGACGAGGTCGGCGGGTACGTATGGGAACTGTGCGACGGCTCGTACACGGTGGAAAACATCGTGCAGAAGACCGCCAAGCATTACAAGATGAACCGCCGCGAGGCCGAGGTGTCCGTGACCATGTTTTTGCAGATGCTGCACGAGCGCAAGTTCATCGGCTTCTACAAAAAAGAGAAAACGTCCAAGAAGGCTTGATTTCAGAAGGCTTGATTCAAAAAGACTTGATTCAGGAAGGCTTGATCGAAGCGCCGAAGTTTATTGACAGACGGAGAGATTCATGAGCGTCCGGCCCCTGCCCACTCTGCCCGTTACGCCCGCCCAGCGTCCGCAGCAGCAAATCACGCTGCCGTTCAGCAAGGCGTGGCAGATCAGCATGAAAAGCATCAAGATACGGTTTGCGCGGTCGCTGATTACCGCTGCGGGCATTCTGCTGGGCATCGCCTTTTACAGCAGTGTGCGCTCGGCCATGCTGTTTACGTCCGCGCCCCCCGCCAACAATCCCGACGCGATTGCCGAGGCGGTGGCTGCCGCGCATCGGCAGTCGTGGCTTGCCATGATGGCCCTGCTGGTGTGCTTTTTCGGCATCGTCAACAGTATGCTGATGTCCGTGACAGAGCGCTATAAAGAGATCGGCACAATGAAGTGCCTGGGCGCATTGGACAGGTTTATCGTCACGCTGTTCTTCATCGAGGCGGGCGTGATGGGCGCGGTCTCGGCAGCGGCAGGCTGGTTTTTGGGCTGGTTCATCATCGTGTTCATTCATGTTGTCGGGGGCGGATTCGGTCTGCTGGACACGTCTTTCTGGATAGGAACGCTGCAGCAGCTCGTGCAATGCCTGAGCCTGGGCCTGGGCATCACGCTTGTCGCCGCCATTCCTCCGGCAATACAGGCCGCCAAAATGCCTCCCGCCGCCGCCCTGCGCAGCACCATCTGAACCACCGCGAAACACGCAAAACAAACGAAAAGTAAATGCACAAGAGTTTATCCACAGATTAAGGGGATTATCACAGATTAGAATCGAATCAGGAAGAACAAAAAGGGATATTGCATTGAAGCTTGACGCGTTGCTTTGTTCTGAAATCCTGTTCATCCTGAAAAATCTTGTTAATCCTGTCTATTTCCGAGTATCTAAAGGAACCCAGTATGGCAATCGCGGAACATGAAATCAGCGTGGCGGTACGCAAAGAGTACGTGGTGCGTACCAAAGGGCTGGTCAAGATATTCAAAATGGGCGATGAGGTGCTGCGCGCCCTGAACGGCGTAGACCTGGACATACGCAAGGGCGAGTACCTGTCCATTATGGGGCCGTCGGGGTCGGGCAAAAGTACGTTGTTCAACGCCATCGGCGGGCTGGATCGGCCCGACGAGGGTTCCGTATTTATTGACGATGTGGACATGGCGCAGTTGAGCGCGAGCGAACTGGCGTACTTGCGCTGTCATAAGATCGGCTACATCTTCCAGACCTTTAACCTGCTGCCCGCCATGACCGCGCTGGAAAACGTCACGCTGCCGACGATCTTTGCGGGGCAGTCCACGGACGAAGGCATTGAGCGGGGAATCGAAATCTTGAACAAAGTGGGATTGGGACACCGCCTGCACCATCGGCCCACCCAGCTTTCGGGGGGGCAGCAGCAGCGCGTCGCCATCGCCCGCGCTCTCGCCAATCGTCCCGCCATCGTGCTTGCCGACGAGCCGACGGGCAACCTCGACCTGAAAACCGGCGAGGAGATCATCGCACTATTGCGGGAACTGAACCGCAACGAGGGCGTGACCATCATCTCCGCCACGCACGATCATAAAATGGTGGATGTGTCTGACCGCGTAGTATGGATACGCGACGGCAAGATCGCCAAAATAGAAGAACGCGCCGACATCAAGATCAGCGTCGGCGGCATCGAAGACGCGAGCGGACACGCCGAGGAATAACAGAAATCCAGAGACAGGATTAACAGGATTTTCAGGATTGACAGGATTTTGGAACGTCGCTGCTTACTCAGACGTTATTTGCGTACAATGGCTTGAGTTCACGTTTATGGCAGAGCCGCGTCCATAAGGTGGACAACACTGTATGATAAAATCTTGCCAATCCTGAAAATCCTGTTAATCTTGTCTGAAGGATTTGCATTGTCCGTGTGGAAGGTAGTGCGTTATGGCGTCGCTGAGTGGGCGAAGTTTGGGAACCGGGGCCGCGCTGGGAACGGCGGCGATTGTGCGGATGCGAAACGGCCTGCCGATTCCGCCGGCCATTCCGCCGCGCGTGGCCGCGCAGCTTGCACGTCGGCGCGAGGACGAGACGCCCGATGTAGTTCTCGTCGCTGAGGATTACGGCACGGCGGCCTCGTTTGCCGCGTCCCTGAAATGGGGCAATGTCGTGGGCATCATCGCAGGGTACGCGCCGCCCGAAGTGGCCGCGCCCCTGCTGCCTATTGTGGTAGACCTGCCTGCCCTGCTCGAAACGGTGCAGGATGACATGTTGGTGATCGTGGACGGGGACAGGGGCGTGATCATCGCTGACCCGGACGCGGTCGTGATTGGGCAGTATCAGGCGCAGCATAATCATCTTGCGCCCAAGCGACGCTTGTATCTGGACGAGGGCCATTTAAGGGCGCATACGCTCGACGGGCGCACGGTTCCGGTCGCGGCCCGCGTGTCTACGTTTGCCGAAGTGAACACGGCGCTTGCCAATGGCGCGGACGCGCTGTGCGTGCCGTTCGACTGCGAACTGCTAAGCGCCGAGGCCGAGGAAGAAGAGCAGCGCGCGGCCCTGTTCGTCCTGATCGAGCAGACAAGCGGTAAGCCGATTTACATTTCGGATGAGTATACGCTGCCGTCCGGCCTGATTTTGGAAGTGGCGACTAAAGCGGATGTCGCTATTGGCTGCCCGGTGCGCGCGCATCTGGAAGGGCTTGGCGTGGGCGAATTGGGGCTGGAACTCAATGAGGCCCGCGCCGACTGCCTCGCCAACGACACGCCCTGCGACATGCCGCAGTTGGTCGTGGAGATACCCGGAGGCTACAACCTGCCCCTGGATGACCCCGAAAAAGCCGCGTTTTTTCTGGATCGCTTTGTATACAACGGCGCAACGCGTACCGTCTTGATGCTCGACGACGACGCCCTGGATACGGAAATGCTGTCGTGGCTGGATGGCGTGGTCGCAAGCGCAAACAGCGTAATGCTGCCCGTCTTCGCGCAGTGGATCATTACGAGTTTCGATTTCAGCGGGGCGGGCGGACTGGATGCGAGCGCGCGAGATACGCTGCGCCTGGTGGTCGGTTCGGGCGTTTCGGGCCTGATCGTGACGAGCGGGGACGTAGCCGATGTGAAAGCGGCCCTGTCCGAATTGAGTTTTTCCGAATGCCGCGAGTCGCTCAGTGACCTTCTGGCCGAGTACCGGAACGGGGCAGGCGAGGCGTCCGGCCCTGGCAGCAGTGTAAGCATTAGCAACAATCTGGTAGGTGAGGGGATTGGCGCGTGAGTAAAACCATAGTGCTGGTGCTGCTGAAGCCCGATGATTCGGACGCGTGCGCGTTTCGGGACGTGCTGACAAACGATGCGGAATATAGCGATCTACACGACCGCGTTGATCTGCGCTTTGCGGACAGCGAGAGTGCTTTAGATATAATTGGGGACGTAGACGTGGCAGTGTGCGGCAATCTGTCGCCGGAACTGCTGGACAAAGCGGCCCGCCTGAAATGGATCGCGTACTGGAGCGCGGGCATGGATGGCAAAGTAACGCCGCAGCTTGCATCGCGCAATCTGCTGCTGACCAATGCCAGCGGCGTACACGGCCCGAACATCGCCGAGCATATCATGATGTATATGCTGATGTTCACGCGCAATGAGCCGTTTTACTTCCGCAATCAACTGGCGCGGCAGTGGAAGCGCGATAACTGGGGGCAGGAAAAGTGGAATCGGCAGCCCGCCCGCAGCGGAACCAGTGAACTGAACGGACAGACTCTGGGCATTGTGGGTCTGGGGCGTATCGGGGAAGCCCTTGCGTTACGGGCCAAGTCGTTCGGTATGCGCGTGATCGCCACCAAGCGCGACCCCAACGCGCGCTATGATGCGGGCGTCGCCCTGGATGCCGTGTACGCACAGGAGGATCTGCCGCGCCTGTTATCCGAGTCGGATCATGTGTGCATCGCCCTGCCGTATACGCCCGATACGCACCACCTGTTCGACGCCGCTATGCTTGCCAACATGAAACCGAGCGCCTATCTCTACAACATCGGGCGCGGCAAGATCGTGGACGAGACCGCGCTTGCGACGTGCCTGCACAACGGCGCGATTGCCGGGGCAGGGCTGGACGTGTTCGAGACCGAGCCGCTGCAAGAGGATAGTCCGTTGTGGGACATGGATAATGTCATTCTCACGCCGCATGTATCGGGCCTGACCCCTCACTACTTTCCGCGCATGGCCCGTCTGTTCGCCGACAACCTGCGCCGCTTTTTGGCGGACGAACCGCTGCAAAACCTGTACGACCCGGAAAAAGGATATTGAGTTCGATGCTGAACAAAATGTCAGGAGGTGTAATCCGTTCTCACACTCCTGCGAAATTGGCAAACCGCCCTTCTAAACCGATGCTGTCCGCATCGGTTTGTTTTCGTGCCGTCCGCAGCTTGTGCGCCGTAGCGTACTTCTGCGTGGTGTTAGCGCTTTTGGCGGGGCAAAGCAGAGTCTGGGCCGCTGCCTATGATAACAATGTCGAGTGGGACGGCCTGTTTCATGATCAGGGGCCGCTGTACGATGACCATGTGGAGCCGACCACGCGCACACCCGTGACACTGAAGTTCCGGGCGTTCAAGGACGACATCACGGGCGCGGCCATCAAATACTTTGACCATGCGGACGGCGGGCTTCACTATGTCGCGATGCGGCGGGCGGGACTGGACAAAACGGGCGTGTATGAATTCTGGCAGGGTACGGTTCCCGCGAGTCCGTCCGTCAAGAATTACCGCTTTCAGATCGTGGACGGCACCAAAACGGTGTGGTACAACGCGCTCGGCCCGTCCGATGTCGAAGCGCCGTTGGGCGATTTTTACATTGTGCCGGACTTTATCACGCCCGCGTGGATGAAGAACGGCATCGTGTACCAGATCTTCCCCGACCGCTTTTTTAATGGCGATACGAGTAACGATGTGCAGACCGGGCAGTACACGTATGCGGGGCATCAGACGCTGCATGGCGCGTGGGGCGGCTCGCCGTTCGCGCCTGCGCCGTATGACAACAATCTGCTGTTTTTCGGCGGCGACCTTGCAGGCGTGATTCAGAAAATGGATTACATTAAGCGTACAGTCGGCGCGAACATCGTGTACCTCAATCCAATTTTCAAGGCTCCCTCTGTTCACAAATACGACACGCAGGACTACTACACGGTGGACCCGGCCTTCGGCACAAACGATACCCTGCGCCAGCTATCGGGCGCGGTGCATAGCGACCGCAACGGGCCGCGCGGCTATGTGATCCTGGACGGAGTGTTCAATCACACCGGCGACGCCAGCCCGTGGTTCGACAAGTACAATGATTACCCTAATGTGACCGGGGCGTATGAGTCGCAGATCAGCCCCTATCGCGCCTACTACGATTTTATGCAATGGCCGGGTAAGTACGCCGCGTTCTTCGGGTTTAGCAGTTTACCCAAGCTGGATTTCGGCATGGCGGGGTCGGCGGTGCGGCAGGTGATCTATGAGCGGCCCGACAGCGTGGCACAGATGTATCTAAGGCCCCCGTACAGCATTGACGGCTGGCGACTGGATGCGGCGCAGTATGCGGACGCGGGCGGCAAAGAGGGCAATGACGACACCAACCACGAGATATGGCGGGCGTTCCGGCAGGCGGTAAAGTCGGCAAAGCGCGAGGCCGTGATTTTGGGCGAATACTGGGGCTATGCCGTAGCCTGGACGGCAGGAGGCGACCAGTGGGACGGCGCAACCAATTTTGAAGCGTTCACCAAGCCGGTATCGCAGTGGATCACAGGGCAGGACTATGGCGGCGGGGGCGGGCCGCTGTCGGTCTCGCAGTTCGATCAGGCGCTCCGGGCGGGGCGGGCCGTGTACCCGACCAATGTGCAGCAGGCCATGAGCAACCACCTGTCCAACCACGACATTCGGCGCTTTGGAACGCGGGCGAACGGCGATCTGGACAAGACCATGCTGGCCCTGATGTTCCAAATGACGTATGTGGGAGCGCCGACGATCTACTATGGCGATGAGTACGGGATGCTGGGCGGCAATGACCCCGACGACCGGCGCACATTCGATTGGGGGCAGGGGACATTGGACAACCGGGCCGTGGCCCTGACGCACAAATTGACCGCTATTCGCCGGCAGTATTCAGCCCTGCGAACGGGCGGCTTTCTGACTCTACTGACCGATGACACCGCCAGAATATACGCGTATGCCCGCTGCGACCGCGCCAATCGCATCGCTGTTGCCTTGAACAATGACACGCTTGTGCATGACGTGGATGTTCCGGTCGGCAAAATGAGCGCGCCGGACGGCAGCATCCTGACCGACAAACTAACAGGCAAAGCGTATACGGTAATCAGCGGGCGCGTTCGCGTGACGGTGCAAAGTCATGGCGGCGCGGTTCTATGTCAATAGGTTTGTCAATAGGTTTGTCAATAGGTTTGTCAATAGGTTTGATGCCTGGCGCTTGCTGTCCGTTTCCTGCGGTTGCTGCTTCGTGTGCTATACTTATAGTCATGGATAACAGACATGGATGAGCGTGATTTTGTAACTAAAAAGCGCGAGACGTGGGAGCAGTTGGGGGCGATTATCACGCGGGCAAGCGGGCGGAGCGGAACGCGCAGACTGTCGCGGGAAGAACTGCTCGCCGCAGGCCCGCTGTATCGGCGCGTGTGTTCGGATCTCGCCTATGCCCGCGCGCATAACGTCGGCGGCGACCTTGCCGCGCACCTCAACGATCTGGTCGGGCAGGCGCACGCCCTGCTGTACGGCATGGAGGCGGGGGGACAGAGAGCGCGGGCCATCCTGCAATTTTATTTGTTCGATTTTCCGGCCCTGCTGCAGCGCCGCCTGCGGTACTTCCTGGCCGCTATGGGCATCACTTTTCTGGGCGCATTTTACGCGTACTGGTTCGTGACTGCGTACCCTGCCCAATCCGACGTATTTATTCCTCCTCAAATGAAGGCCTCCGTGGAACAATGGAAGCAGGGAGCGGTCAAGCACGACAGCAGCGCGGAGTTTTCCGGGGCTTTGTTTACGAATAATCAGCGCGTCGGGCTGATCGCATACGCGTCCGGGATCGCGGCGGGCGTACCGACGTGCTACCTGCTGTTCACCAATGGCAGCACGATTGGAGCGCTGGCCGCCGAGGTGACAATAGTGCATCAGCACGGCAAACTGTGGCCCGGCATTCTGCCGCACGGTATTGCGGAACTGACAGCCATTTTCATCTGTGGCGCGGCAGGATTATTGCTGGGCGGCGCGCTGCTGTTTCCCGGTCCCTACCATCGGGCGGACGCGTTTCGCAGGGCGGGACTGGACAGCATCTATCTCGTCCTGGGCAGCATTCCGCTGTTCATCTTCGCGGGTATCGTCGAGGGGATGTTTTCGCATCTCGGTCTTGCTGCGTGGGTGCGCCTGACGTTCGCGGGCATCAACGGTACGCTGTGGTATCTGTACCTGTTCGCGCCCCGTCGCGAGCCTATCATGGCAGGCGCGCGCCTGTCGCCCGGAACTACGCCTGCATTGAACGCGTAAATTGCAACAGATCGCAGCCGCGCTAACGTTCATTTTTGCGACGCAAGGTGCGGCGTTCTTATACGCTGCCCGAAACATGATGGATTTGAAACACCGGAGTTTTTTCGCATGACCTCATCCGAGCCGGGCGACTGCCCGCGCGATGTGCTTGCCGCGCTGCGCGCTCGCTATCCCGACGCCCCTTTTCTGGCGCTGGGGCAAACTGTTTTCTGGGATGAGCCGGTCAAGGCTGTACTGCGAAAACTGCTGGACGACAACCATTTGGGTGGTCAGATGGTGCTGGGCGTTCACGACACAGATTATTTCGCCAAAGCGCGTGTGCCGCACGAGACGGCGGGGCGTTTTGCGCTGATGCCGCACAACGATGGAACCACCAAATCGCTGTGGTCGGCGGCGGGAGAGATCTCCACGCTGTTCGGCAGCGAGACATTTCCCTCGCGGCACGATTACGCGCGTTCGGGCGTCGCCTTTCGCAGGCTGGCCCGCGTCCACCCTGACGGCCCGCAGGCGTTTTTGGACAGCATGACGGAAGCCTGGGGCTGGCGCGGCCTGGTCTACACGGGAGCGCGCGACTTGATCGTCCATTATCTGCCGCTCAAAGAGGTGGGCGCGGGCGTTCTCGACATGCTCGTCTGGGGTTTTGATAACGCGCTCGCGCAGGTGGTTCCCGGCTGCTGTCAGGACGAAGCGCGGTCCGCCACGGATACGGTTCTGGGCTGGTGTCGGGAGTATATCCAGGCCAATCCCGATAAGAGCCTGTCCGATCTGTTTCAGTTTGTCCTGCCCCGCATGACTGAGCGTTTATTGGGCGCGGCTCCGCAAAACACCACTGTGGATTGTACGGCCAATCTGTTGCGCCTGTCCCCCGACACGGCCCATCTGCCCCGGTTCCGGTTTGTGGACGTATTCCTCAACCCCAGGACCCGCGATATAGCCGCGCAGGCGTACAATACCTGTCTTGCCGGTTCGGAAATATATACGCTGGATCGCTTTGGGGCGGGCGCGCTGCCATTCGATATTATTCTGCCCGACCGGGGACGCGGCACACTGCGCGTCACGCCGCGTGTTCTGTTCATCGAGACCCGGCAGCCGGTCGCCATCGCGCTCAAAAAGCCGATTGAGAGCATAAGCGAACTGGCAGAAATCTTGTGTCACAGTCTGGGCGACTGTGTGACCCTTGTGGGTAAGGCCGTGACGCTGGTTTCTATGCTGGCGCAGGAGTTTATTTTTGTTTTCAATGAAGAAGGCTCCCTGTACGTGACGCGCACCCGGCAGATGAACGACATGCTCGAAGCGCAGGGCGTGGCCTTAGACATGCGACCCATCCTGCGTATGCGCTACCATACCTGGGACGCGCTGGCTGTCGCCAAATCCACCCTGCGCGCCGCGCCGCACCTTGCCGCCACGTTCGGGCAGACAACGATTACAGCCTCCGACTTTGCCGCGCAGTGGAAAAACGTTTGTGCAGAGCAGAAGGTACTGTGCAGGCAGCTCGCCACGCTGCGCAAGCCGCTGGAACTGCTCGTGTTTCTTCAGTCGCGGGATGCGGGCGGGCCGTGGGAGGAGCGTCTGCAAACCTATCAGGCGGCGCGTCACAGTCTGCGCGTGATGCGGGAAAAGACCGAGGTTCTGCACTGGAACGCCCGCGCTTTGTACGGGGCGCTGAAGCAACTGGCGCAGCGCGCGAATACCGCTCAGGCCGACAAGGGCGCGCATTTTCGGGGCGTGGCCGAATGGACGCCCAACGAGATCGCGCGTCGCGCGGCCTACGATGGTGAACTCAAAGCGATCCGCCTGCAGACCCGCATCCTGAGGAACGAAATCACGTCCATTAAGCGCCGCAGGCTGCACATAGAACGCGACGAGGAAACCACGCGTCTGCGCGGTGTCATCGCCCAAATCGAACACGAAGCCGAAGCCGCCCGCCTGCGCCTGGTACGCAATGCGCTTCTTACCATAGAAGGATTGGCGCACACAAATCATCGCCCGTCTGTCTGGTGGCTGCCCCTGCTCGACCCGTCCGGCGACTGGTTCCGCCGCATCGCCGACACGACCGAACTGTATACCGAACCATTGCTGTCTCAGCAGGGAACAGGCATACATTCCGTTCCATCTGCATAATGCGCGGCCTGCCCGGACACGCTTGTTCTTCTGTTCCCTGTTCCCTAACCCCTATGATTTCTCTTCCCGACCACATACCCGACCTGCGCAGGCTGAACGGATTTCGCGGCCTGCTCGCCCTGCTGCTCGCGGTCATCGCGCTAAGGCTGTGGTATCTACAGCTTGTCAAGGGTACGGAACTAACCGAGGCCTCGCTGACGCAGAGCGTGAAGCTGATCCGCCGGGTCGCGCCGCGCGGCACGATCATAGACACGAAGGGCCGGATACTGGCGACAAGCCGGCCCAAGTACGTGGTATCGGTGTCCCCGGACGACGTCAAGAAGCACCCCGAAATACTGCCCCGTTTGGCCCTGCTGCTGCACACCGACGAGCAGACCCTGCGCGACAAGGTGATTCCGACCCGCCTGCTGCCATCGGGAAAAAGAGTGGCTCTAAGGGGCAAGCCGTTCGATCCCGTGCCGCTTGACCGGGACATAAGTATCGAGGTGCTGTCGCAGATCGAGGAGCAGCGGCTGGACCTGCCCGGCGTCCTGGTCACGCGCGATCCCATCCGCTATTACAAAGACAGCGCTTTATGCGCCCATCTGCTTGGCTTTACCGGCCTTATCAGCTATGAGCAGCTAACCGACCCCCACTTTGCCAGCTACAACGGCGGCGACTATGTCGGCAAGGACGGGCTGGAGTTGTATTACGAGTCCGAACTGCGCGGGCAGGACGGCGGCGACGAGGTTGCCGTAGATGCGCGGGGGCGTATGCTGCGCAAGCAGAACGAGTACGCGCCTCAGCCGGGACATACCCTGCGCCTGTCCCTTGACCTGGATTTGCAGCGCAAGGCTTACGAGGAGCTAAAGGCGCAGTATGACGGTCAAAACGCCCTGCATCCGGGACGGCATACGGGCGCAATCGTCGCGCTCAACCCCGAAAACGGCGAAATACTCGCACTTGCCAGTATGCCCTCTTACGACATCAACTCTTATCTCGCCAACTACAATACCCTGCTCAAAGATGCCGATAAGCCTCTGTACAATCGCGCCACGAGCGCGGCCCTGATGCCCGGTTCCCCGTTCAAGCTGGTCACGGCGGCGGCGGGACTGGAAACCGGCAATGCAAGCCAATGGACGACGTACAAATGCGGCGGCAGCATGAAGATCGGGAACCGTCCTTTCGGCTGCGACGAGGTACACCATACGATTGCGTTTGAAAAAGCCATTGGCGCATCGTGCAACGTCTACTTTTATAATGTCGGTCTGAATGTCGGCCCGGACGCGCTGGCAATGTGGGCGGGCCGCTTCGGGCTGGGCAAGAGAACCGGTATTGACCTGCCATCGGGGTCTATCGGCCTGGTTCCGTCTCCCGCCTGGAAACAGGCGCACGCGGAAACCCCTGCCGACGGCAAATGGTATCCGGGCGAAACGGCGAATATGTCTATCGGGCAGGGCGGGCTGAAGGTCACGCCCCTGCAGCTTGCCGACTACGTCGGGGCGATTGCAAACGGCGGCACACTGTGGCGTCCGCATCTGGTACACTCCATTCTGGATACGTCGGAGCCGACCGTCCAGGTAGTCAAGAATATCGCGCCCGAAGCGCGCGGCAATTTAGGCGTCAAGCCCGAAAACCTGCGCCTGATCATATCGGGAATGCGAAAGACGATGGAAAAAGGCGGTACGGCATTTGCGAGCGCGATACCGAACCTTGATGTCGCGGGCAAAACCGGAACCGTGGAAATCAAAGATGGCAAGACGCCGAAAGGCACGCGCAACAGCATGTTCGTATGCTTCGCGCCCATAGACCACCCTAAAATCGCCATCGCCATCCTTGTGGTAGGCGGCGGCTACGGCTCGGAGACCGCCGCGCCAATAGGCCGCAGGCTGCTGGCGCAATACTTTCACATCAAACTCGACCCAAAGCAGACGGTTGTAGTTGCGCATGATTAGACCGGTTAGTTAGAAGGCAAGTATGGGGCTGGATGTTGAGCGGAACGGGATTGCGGTAAGGCATGAGGATGGGAACGTGACGCTGCTGCGGTTTGCTAAGAACGGGAGCGGGGGCAGCGAGATCGAGGTTCCCCCGGCTCTGGCCGACGTATGGAGATTGGCGACGGGCGATGTCGTGGAAGGGACGCGCGAGGCCATTGATGCGGTACAGGCCGTGGCGGGCGCGAGCGCGGAATGGTACGAGGATTACGAACTTGCGGGGCAGGAGGAACAGCGCGACGAGCCGGGAGCGCTGCGTGGCGTGTCTGTTCCTGTCTGGATAAGCGAACGAATCCTTCCCAGCGAGCGTCAGACGACGATAACGCGTGTGAACGGCCTTGCGTTCGAGGAAGCCGAGGATCGGCCTGGCCCGCGCAAGCGCAATAATGCCGAGCGGAGCGCGCCCAAGCGCCTGCTCACTTTGGCAATGGGTGCGGACGATACGACGGGCAGAATGCTGGACTTCGCCGCCCCGCTGGGCGCGGGGTCTGTGGGCGTGATCTATGGCCCGCACGCGAGCGGCCTGACTCGCACACTGGAAGCGGTCGTGCGTGGCGCGCGAACCAATGCGCCCGATGTGATCGTATTCGTTCTTCTGCTGCGAGCGCGGAGCGAGGAGGTGACCGAGTGGCGGCGACGTGTGCCGGGTGTCGAGGTCATCGTCTGTCCCTCATCGGCGTCCGGGGCCGCGCCTGAACAGACGCTGCATGTCGCCAGCCTGGTGATGGCGTGTGTGCAGCGGCAGTCGGAACTGGGCTGCGATGTGCTGCTGGCCGTGGACTCGCTGACGGGATTGTGGGGCGCGATGCTGGAAGCGGAACATGCCGACGCGCAGCATGAGGCCGATCAGTCGAAAGCGCGGCAGAGTCTGCGCGAGTGGGTGCAGAAGGCGGGCTGCTTTGGCGGGCCGGGACTGCTGGGCAACGCCATCGGCGGCTCGCTGACCCTGATCGGAACCGTCTGGCAGCAGACCGTAGACGAGGAAGCCGAGGAAGAGCGCGACATCCACCCGCATCTGCGCCTGATGGAGCATCTTTTGCACGAGACCGGCTGGCGCATTCCCCTGAGCGAGACCCTGCTGCGCGAACGCTTGTTTCCTGCCATAGACACAAGTCGTTGTGTTTCGCAAAGCGAGGCCGCGCTGCTCGCTGAGGACGCGCTGGATACCCTGCGGGATGCGCGGGCAGGATTGGCACTAAAAGGAGATTTGCCGACGCGGCATCTAGCCCTGCTGGACGCGCTGGATACCACGCCTGATAATGAGGCGCTTGTCGCCCGCTTTGCTGTGGCGCGAACCAAGACGCCCTTAGAGGCGTCGGCTAAAGGATTTTGGGATGAACGATTCTGGGCTGAACTCGAAACCGAATCAAGCGAATAACGAAGCGCACAACGCTGCGATTTTGGAGGCCGCCCTCGACTGCATCATCATGATAAACCATGAGGGGCGCGTCCTGGAGTGGAACGCCGTGGCGGAGCGCACCTTCGGCTACACGCGATTAGAGGCGGTCGGGCGGGAAATGGCCGCGCTGATTATCCCGGAGCGTTATCGTCCTCTACATCGGGCGGGACTGGCGCACTATCTTGCAACGGGTGAGGGGCCGGTCATCGGGCAGCGCATCGAGATTTCCGCCTTGCGCGCAGACGGCACGGAGTTTCCTGTGGAACTGGGTATCAGCCGCGTTAGCTACGATGGCCCGCCGCTGTTCGCCGGCTTCATACGCGACCTGACGGCGAGCAAAGCTATCGAGCGGACCCTGCGCCAGAGCGAGGAACGATTTCGCACGCTCGTCGAGGCGTTCACGCAGATCGTGTGGACGACGAACGCCCAGGGCGAGTTTGTGGACGCGCAGCCCTCGTGGAGCGCGTATACCGGGCAGACCTGGGAGGAGCTAAAGGGATGGGGTCGCGTGGCGATGATACATCCCAACGAACTCAGTGATGTCCAGGCCGCATGGAAGATCGCGCTGGCCGATCAGACCACCTTCGAGTCGGAACATCGCCTGCGTCGGCACGATGGCGTGTACCGCTACATGCGGGTGCGGGCCGTTCCCATCTGCGACGCGGACGGCAGCTTGCGCGAATGGGTCGGCGTAGATACGGACGTGACCGACCTTAAGGAAGCCGAGGCGTTTGCAAACGAACGCGCCCACCTCGCGGAACTTAGCGCCGAGGTCGGGCGTGCGTTTACGCAAAGCGATACTATGCGTGGTATGCTGGCCCGCTGTGCAGACGCAATGGTGCGGCATCTCGATGGAGCTTTCGCCCGTATCTGGACCTACAATCCACTGGAAAACACCGTGGACTTGCAGGCGAGCGAAGGCTTATACACGCATCTGGACGGGCCGCACTGCCGCGTTCCCGTGGGCATGTACAAGATCGGGCTGATCGCGCAGGAGCGGCTGCCGCACCTGACCAACAGCGTGGTAGGCGATCCACGCGTGGGCGATCAGGAGTGGGCGAGGCGCGAGGGCATGGTGGCGTTTGCAGGCTACCCGCTGATCGTGGAAGACCGGCTCATCGGAGTTATGGCGATGTTCGCCCGCCACGCTCTGAGCCAGACCACGCTGGATGCGATGGCCTCTATCGCCAATCAGGTGGCTGTGGGCATCGAGCGCAACCAGACCGAGGAGCGGCTGCGCGCGGCCAAAGAAGCGGCGGAAGCGGCCAACCGCACCAAAAGCCAGTTCTTAGCCAACATGAGCCATGAACTTCGCACCCCCATGAACGCCATTATCGGGTACAGCGAAATGCTCCAAGAGGAAGCGCGCGAAGAGGGCCAGGACGGCATGGTCGCCGACCTACAAAAGATACACGGCGCGGGTAAGCATCTGCTCAGTCTCATCAACGACATCTTGGATCTTTCCAAGATCGAGGCCGGCAAGATGGAGCTGTTCCTTGAAACCTTTGATGTCCAGCATATGATCGAGCAGATCGTTGAGACGCTGGGGCCGGTCATAGAAAAGAACGGCAATCGTCTCAAGGTGGAATGCGCCCCGAACCTGGGGGCGATGTACGCCGACCTGACCAAAGTGCGCCAGAGTCTGCTCAATCTGCTGTCCAACGCCACTAAGTTCACGACTGATGGACATATCACGCTGCGCGTTCGCAGGCAGCAGTCGGCGGGCGGGGACGTGGGGGGCCGCGCCCGCGCAAATGGGCGCGACGAAAGCCTTGTCTTCGATGTGTCGGACACGGGTATCGGCATGACGCTCAAACAGCAGGAACATCTGTTCGAGGCGTTCACGCAGGCGGACGCCGGCACAACGCGCAAGTTCGGCGGCACGGGCCTGGGGCTTGCGATCACGCGCCATTTCTGCCGTATGATGGGCGGCGACGTGACGGCGCAAAGCGAGGCCGGCAAAGGCTCGACATTTACGCTGTGGCTGCCTGCCACGGTGCAGCTATCCGCGTGGGGAACCGCATCGGAGACTGCGTCAACGCCGTTCGCCGTCAGTGGCGACCGACAGATGGTGCTTGTCGTGGACGATGACCCGATTGCGCTGGACTTGATGCGGCGGCACTTGGAACGGGATGATTTGCAGGTCGTGACGGCTCAAAGCGGCGACGAGGGGTTGAGGCTGGCCCGCGAACTGCATCCCGCCGTAATCACGCTGGATGTGATGATGCCTTCTTTAGACGGCTGGGCCGTGCTGTCGGCCCTGAAAGCCGATCCCGAACTGGCCGACATTCCGGTTATCATGCTCACGATGGTAGATAACAAAAATCTCGGCGCGCGTCTGGGCGCGGCGGACTATCTGACCAAGCCCGTGGACTGGTCACGGCTGCGCGCTCTGCTGAACAAGCACAGGTGCGCGGATGCGCCGTGCAGTGTGCTTGTCGTAGAAGACGACGCCACCACGCGGCAGATGATGCGCGAAATGTTGAGCAAAGAGGGCTGGCAGGTGCTGGAAGCGGACAATGGACGCGCCGCTCTGGACAGTTTGGAACACGCCACCCCCTCGCTGATCCTGCTGGACTTGATGATGCCTCTGATGGATGGCTTTGAGTTTGCCGCCCGCCTGCACAAAAACGACACCTGGCGCGACATTCCCGTGATCGTCCTGACAGCCAAAGATGTTACGGAAGAGGATCGCCGCAGGCTGAACGGCTATGTCGAGAAGATACTGCCCAAAGGCGGATACACGGCGGAACAACTGCTGCGCGATGTTCGCGCTCTGATCTCCGACGGCTCTACGGTAAGCAAGACAAGCGGCTAATTCCTCTTGTTTTCGGCTGATGCGCTGTGTGCAATGTACGTAATGCACAGTAGTATGTCTGGTATAATAGGCAAGTATTCTGGCGTGTTTAGCAGTTCCGGGTACAGGGAACGTACCCGTCTATGAGGTTTCGCCAAGCGTCCTCGCGGACGCGACACAAATGGCAACCATAGATTACAGTGTAGCTGTCTTCCTATCGATTTCTGCCAAGCGTTTGATCGTGCATCGTGTCTAGTTTTTGCTCACAAACTTATGCTGCGAACATTATCCGTGCGTAATTTTGCCATCATAGACCGGCTGGACCTGGAGTTCGGCGCGGGGTTTAACGTGCTGACCGGCGAAACCGGGGCGGGCAAATCCATTCTCATGGGTGCGCTCAACCTGATACTGGGGGCGCGGTCGGGGGCCGAGATGGTGCGCGGCGGGGCTAAAAGCGCGACTATTGACGCTGTATTCGACATTGGGGAAGCCCCGCAACTGCGCGAGGCCGTAAGCCGCATGGGTTACGACCTGGAAGACGACCAGTTGTTTTTGGCCCGCGAGGTCAGCGCGGCAGGCAAATCGTCGTGCCGCATTGGGGGCCGTCCCGCGACCGTGGCGCAGCTAAAGGAACTTGGCGACTGGCTGGTAGATCTGCACGGTCAGCACGAACATCAGAGTTTGCTGTCGGCATCGCGTCATGTAGACATGCTGGACGATTGGGGCGGTAAGCCGATTGCAAATTTGCGGTCTCAGGTGTCCGAGGCGTATCAGGCGACGCAGAAACTGCGCCGCGAAAAAACCGACCTGGAACGCGACGCCCGCGAACGCGCGCACCTTTTGGATTTGTACCAGTTCCAGGTAAAGGAGATCGGGGACGCCAAGCTTGTTGTCGGCGAAGACGAAGAGCTGGCGACCGAGTACAAGCGCGTGGCGAACGCGCAGCATCTGGCCGAGGCCGCTGCTGAAGCTGCATCCGCGCTGGGTGGAGGCGAAGACGGCGGGGGCGTACTGGAAGCGCTTTCGCTTGCCCTGCGAACTTTAGAAGAGGCCGCCGCCCTGGACGACACCCTGAACCCGATGCTGGAAACGGTACGCAGCGCGTCGTATGAGTTGAGTGAGGCCGAGCGCGACCTGACGCACTATCAGGACGGCATCGAATTCAGCCCCGAACGCATCGAGCAGATTGAGGAGCGTTTAGAGACTATTCGCGCCCTGAAACGCAAGTATGGCGACAGCATCGAGGAGATTATCGCGTACCGAAAAGAAACCGCGGCCAAGCTGGATACGTTGTCCAACAGCGAGGAGCGGGGCGCGAAATTGGATCAGGAGATCGGCAAGGCGGATAAGCGCCTGCGCGAGTTGTGCCGACAGTTGAGCGACCTGCGCTGCAAGGCCGCGACCGAGTTCCAGACCATCACGCTTTCGGAACTGCGCGACCTGGCAATGGAAAAGACGCGTTTCGAGGTGCAGATAGAGCAGGGCGAACCTACGCCCAAAGGCACGGATCGCGTGGAGTTCCTGATCGCCACCAATCCCGGCGAGCCGCTGCGCCCGCTTGCCCGCGTCGCATCGGGTGGCGAAATCTCGCGCGTGATGCTTGCCGTGAAAAGCGCCCTTGCCCGGCAGGAACCGATGCCCACGATGGTCTTTGACGAGATTGATGTCGGTGTCGGAGGGCGCACGGCCAGCAAGATCGCCGACAAGATGGCGGGACTGGCGCAGAACGCGCAGGTGTTGTGCATCACGCACCTCGCCCAGATCGCCAGCCGGGGCCAGAACCATTTCTACATCGAGAAGAACGTCACAGGCGACGACCGCACCAGCGTGACCGTCGTTCCCCTTTCCCCCGACCAGCGCATCAGCGAAGTGGCCCGCATGATCGGCGGCGAGGAAGTCACCGACACCGTTCTCCAGCACGCCCGCGAAATGCTCGCCCCAGTTGCAGCAAAATGATGTTTTTCCTTTGTTCTTGCTTCATAGAACAGACACTGTGAGGAATATATGACGATTGATGAGTTCATTGCCGAGGTGGAAGAGAAGCTGCCGCCCGCGCCTCCTGACAAACTGGCGAAATTTGAGACACTTATTGGAAGTACGCTGCCCGACGACTATCGCTACTTTCTTATCAACTGCAATGGCGGTTCTATCGGCGGGTACTGGTATGAAGGTACAAACCCCAATGGTGAAGAAGTCGAGGCTGGCGTTCACCACATCGGCGGTTTTCGTGATGAGTCGTACTTCTCGTTACCGGGTCATCTGGACACATACAAAGGCCGCATACCTGCCGCGCTTATGTGGATAAATGACGATCCATTCGGAAACGCAATATGTTTGGGGATTGATGGGAAGCATCGAGGACGTGTTTACTTCTGGGATCACGAAAACGAACCAGACGACGAAGACTGGAATGAATCTGTAGAAACCGCAGGCAATATCACTCTAGTTGCCAACTCATTCACTGAGTTTGTGACAGGCTTGCAGAAGGACGTGTAGCACTTGCGACGTACATCCGGCATATAAAATGCCGGATAGCTAGGCCTGCGGCCAACTGTCTCGACGACGAAAGACTGTACAAAACCATCAGGTGCAAGGGAGTGAGGGATGGCAAAGTCGGTTGTTGTGTATCATCTGGTGTGGTGTACGTTTCAGAGACAGCCGTTCATTACCCCAGACATCGAGCGGGATGTCTACAGGTGTTTGCAGGGGCAGGCGCGAAGTTTGCAATGCAGTGTGCTGGCGCTCAACGGAACGCCGGATCATGTGCATCTTGTGCTTCGCGCCCCGGCTACTCTGTCCCCTGCACAGATTATGAAGCAGCTGAAAGGCGTCTCGGCTACGCTCATCCGCAAGGAACTGCGCCCAGACGCTTTCTTCAGTTGGCGCGACAGCTACTTTGTATACTCGCTGTGCGATCCGGTAACGGCAGAAGTCATCACTTACGTCAAGAACCAGAAGCGGCGTCATTCTACAGGCAAACTCTGGCCGTCCCTGGAAGACACCGACGACGAACCCGACAACCCCGACAACCCGGAACCCGACTAACTGCTCCATTCCATCTTTGTCGTTGAGACAGTTGGCCGCAGGCCTAGTGCAGTCTTAACAGGCATGTTGTGATGCGCTGCCTTGTTGGGGTATGCTTTGGGGCATGAAAGCCCCTGTCTTTGTTCGAAAACTTACTTGTGAAGAGCGTCTGCAACTCGAAGCCGGACTGCACAGCAAGAGCGCCTTCACGCTCAAACGCTGTCAAATCCTGCTTGCCAGCGCGTCACAGCAAACGGTCAAACAAATAAACGAGCGGTTTGGCTTTGCCGGACAGACCATCCGCCACGTCATTCACGCCTTCAACGCGCGCGGCATGGCCGCTCTACAAGAACGTTCCCGTGTGCCGACCAGCCTGCAACCGGTGCTGACAGCCGACAAGCGCGAACAACTGTATACCATTTTGCACCACAGCCCGCGCACTTACGGCAAGAACCGCTCGACATGGACGCTCAAACTGCTGGCAGAAGTGACCTGCGAACAAGGTCTAAGCGAGCAGGCACTCTCCGAACCCACGATATTAGACGCCATTCGCCGTCTGAATGTCGCGTGGAAGCGGGCCAAGCACTGGATCAGCAGCCCCGATCCCGCGTACACGCGAAAAAAAACCGACGCGACCGGATAGTACGCTTGCTCGCCAAGCATCCCGACTGGCAACTCGCCTTCCAGGACGAAGTCTGGTGGAGTCGTCTGGCGCAGCCCAATATGTCGGCCTGGTCGCAGGACAAACCGCTGCGCTTGGTCGAAAAACAGGCTGACAAAGCGGATACGGAGCCGAAAGCCCTCTGCTGTTATGGCGTTTTGCTCGCGTCAGGCGAGCAAACAGGCAAGATGTTGTTGCGCTTTGTGGACGGTCGCCCGGTCAGCCAAGTGACCTGTGACTACCTTACCTGGCTGGCCGAGAAGATGACGGCGTTAGGCAAGAAGGCATTGGTTCTGATCTGGGACAACGCCAGTTGGCACAAGAGCCGGATCGTGCGGAACTGGCTCAAGGCGCACAACCGAACAGTCAAGCAAGACGGCGGTTGTCGCCTGCTGGTCTGCTTCTTGCCAAGTAAGAGTCCGTGGCTCAACAACATCGAACCCAAGTGGGTACACGGCAAACGCGCTGTTGTCGAGCCGGCCAGTACGCTTACGGCTGCTGAGTTGATCGAGCGCATCTGCGCTTACTACCAGTGCGAGTACGAAGCGCACTTAACACAACATGTTTGTTAATTATGCACTAGCTATCCGGCATTTTATATGCCGGATGTACGCGAACGACCGAAACGCAGTGCGTTTCGGTCGTTTCCATTTAATACATTATCATAGGAGCTAAATCGCGCCTGTCAGACATATTTTGTCCTGTTTGTTGGAACGAATAGAAAAACAGGCAGGAACTTACCCCGGCTTGGTTCAATATAGAAGCAAATCGAGGGAAGCAGGATAACGGCGGTTTTGCGCGTAACGCGGGGCTGGCAGCCGTCCAAAATGAAAAGCGAGAGACAAGATGAGTGACAAGAAGATACGCGTTGCCCTTGTGGGCGTGGGCAACTGCGCGAGTTCCCTGGTGCAGGGCGTGGAGTTTTATAAGAACGCGGACACTGCCGACTTTGTGCCGGGGCTGATGCACGTTGATCTGGGCGGGTATCACATCCGCGACATCGAGTTCAGCGCGGCCTTTGATGTGAACGCGACCAAAGTGGGTAAGGATTTAAGCGAAGCTATTTTCGCCACGCCCAACAATACGTACCGTTTTGCGCCCGTGCCGGCCCTGAACATCAATGTGCAGCGCGGCACGACGCTGGACGGTCTGGGCAAGTACGTGCGGCAGATCGTGGACGAGTCGCCCATGCCGCCCGCAGACATGGCGCGCGTACTCAAAGAGACGCATACCGATGTGGTCGTGTCGTATTTGCCGGTCGGGTCGGAGATGGCGACGCAGTATGTCGTGGAGCAGGTATTGGCGGCTGGGTGCGGGTTTGTCAACTGTGTGCCGGTGTTTATCGCGTCGCAGGAGTGCTGGCGCAAGCGGTTCGAGGAGCGCAACCTGCCCATCATCGGCGACGACATCAAATCGCAGGTGGGGGCCACGATCACGCATCGCGTCCTGACCAACCTGTTCCGCGAGCGGGGCGTGCGGCTGGATCACACGTATCAACTGAACTTCGGCGGCAACACCGACTTTATGAACATGCTGGAACGCGAACGGCTGGAGTCCAAGAAGATCAGCAAGACCAATGCCGTGACCAGTCAGCTGGATTATCCGATGTCGAACGGCGACGCGCATGTCGGGCCGAGCGATTACGTGGAGTGGCTGCAAGACCGCAAGTTCTGCTACATCCGCATGGAAGGCACGACATTCGGAAACGTGCCGCTGAATATTGAACTGAAACTGGAAGTGTGGGACTCGCCCAACTCGGCGGGCGTGGTGATTGACGCGATACGCTGTATCAAGCTGGCGATGGACAGAGGCACCGGCGGGGCTCTGGGCAGCCCGTCCAGTTACTTTATGAAAACGCCGCCCACGCAGTACACGGACGACGAGGCGCACGACCGCACCGAGGCCTTCATACGCGGGGAGGCGGCAAGCTGATGGCACACGCAACGGAGGCCATACACGAAGGCGCGGCGCGGCTTGGCCCGTGGTTTCATAACATCACCCTGCCCGACGGAACGCAGACCGCGCCCGCGCATTTCCTGGGCAGCGACTTTCCGCGCAACAAATGGGAACGTATCGCGCCCCTGCTGCCCGCCGACTTGACCGGCATGACGGTTCTGGACATCGGGTGCAATGCGGGCTTTTACACGTTCGAACTGGCGAAGCGGGGGGCATACGTCACGGCCATTGATGTGAACGGCTGGTATCTGGAGCAGGCACAATGGGCCTGTGAACAGATGGGACTGCAAGGCCAGGTGACGTTTCGGCAGATCGGCGTGTATGAACTAGCCCGCGAGACGCAGACATACGATATTGTGCTGTTCCTGGGCGTGTTCTATCATTTACGTTATGGCACACTGGCACTGGATATAGCCGCTGAAAAGGCGTCCCGCTTCTTCATATTTCAAACGCTGACCATGCCGGGAACCGAAATAACGGCGGCGGGCGAAGATATGCACATAGACCATCGCGAGCAGATGCAGGAGCCGGGCTGGCCCAGGATGGCGTTTATCGAACACCGGCTGGCGGGCGACCCCACAAACTGGTGGGCGCTCAGTCATGCGGGCGTACTGGCGCTGCTGCGCTCGTGCGGCCTCAAACTTCTCGCCGCGCCGGGACACGAAATCTACGTGTGCGAACCCGATCCCGAACACCCGTCCTGCGTGACGACATGGAGCCGGGACGAGTTTCTTGCCGCGACGGGACAGAAAGGCAGCTACCTAGCCGGATGATAGAGGCCATCAAGTTTTGGAACGAGCCGAACAACCTGTCGCACTGGGATTTCCAGATGGATCCGGGGTGGGTGGAATTCGCGCAGATGACGGGCATGGCGGCGCAGGCGGTCAAAGAGCTTGCGCCGGACATGACGCGCGTATTGGGCGGCATGTCGCCGATTGACCCCGAATTTTTGATTTTGCTGGAAAAGCAGGGGCTGCTCGACCATATGGATGTGGTCGCCGTGCATGGCTTTCCCCTGGACTGGAACCACTGGCAGATCAACGACTGGCCGCAAAAGCTGGACGACATACGGCGCGTGACGGACAAGCCTATCTGGGTAACGGAGGTGGGCGCGTCCACGTTCGGGGCTGATGAGGTGCAGGTGTTCGGCATACAGCGCACGGCGGAATTGCTATTAGGGCGCGTGGAGCGCGTCTTCTGGTACAGCCTGCTCGACCTGCCGCCGACCTGGGAAGCGACCACGCGCCACAAGGAGAGTGAGGGCAGTTCGTACTATCGGCACTTCTATCTGGGCCTGATACGCGCCGATGGTACGCCCAAACCTTCGGCAGAACATTTCGATCCGCGCATGGGCATCTGCCAATGGTTCCACTTTGACGACGAACGGCTTGATTTTGCGGTCGAGCAACTAAAGCGAATGGGCGTCACGAAACTCAGGACGGGCCTGAGCTGGGCGGACTGGCATCGTCCGAATGCGGTGGCGTGGTTTGACAGGCAGATGGACGCCCTGCGCGATTTCGATGTCACTCTGACACTGTGCTTTACGCCGCCATCGCGGGGCAGGCGCGAGGATCATACCAGTCCGCCGCGTGACGTAGCGGAGTTTAGCTGGTTCACGTCCGAGGTAGTGCGCCGCTATGTGCTGCATGAGGGCTGGCAGCCGACACAATAAGTGGCAGAGTAAACGGGTAGCGGAGAAACTTGAGTTGCAATGTAAGTAATTCGTAAGTAATTCTGAACAGGAGGAAGCTGTTGTGACCACGACGTTTATGCTGATACGCCATGCCGCGCATGGTCTGCTGGGCGTTCGCATGGCGGGGCGCATGGCGGGCGTGAACCTGAACGAAATGGGGCAAGCGCAGGCGGATGCGCTTGCCCTGCGTCTCGAAGGCGTACCGCTCTCGTCCATTTACAGCAGTCCGCTGGAACGGGCCGTACAGACTGCCGCCCCGATTGCCGCGCACTTTGGGCTGCCGGTGCGAATGAGCGAGGCGATCACGGAACTGGATTACGGTGACTGGACGGGGCGGACATTCGAGGAACTGGACGCGATGCCCGGCTGGCGTCCGTACAATGTGTTTCGCAGCGGTTCGCGCATACCGGGCGGCGAAATGATGCTGGACGCGCAGACGCGCACTGTGGCTTTTTTGCAGGCCTTGTGCCAGGCGCATCCGGGCGAGCAAGTTGCGCTTGTCAGTCATGCCGACATCATCAAGGGCGCATTAGCGTACTATCTGGGCGTACCGCTGGACTTGTTTTTGCGTATCGAAATCAGCCCCGCGTCTGTGAGCGTGATCGCGCTTGACGAGTACGGCCCGCGCGTTCTGCGCGTCAACGACACAGGCGCGTTAGGGAACAGCGGCGAGTAGACTGCGGAAGATTCCGGCGGCAGCATCCGGAATATAAAATACCGGATACCAGGCCGGCGGCCAACCATCCTGTAAATGAGAGACTATCTGCGAATCAAAATCGTGACGAACTACGCGAGCAGCCGCCTTAGTTGTTCCTTGTAATGTGAATACGCCTGCCATAAGCGCGCTTGCTCGGCGGGGTCGTGTGCGCTCATCTGAGCGCAAAGTTGCGTCTGTCCCGCGCGAAATGCTGCATATGCCATGCGGTAAAAGGTGAGGATGTCAGACGGTACTGACTGTCCATCACGATTCAGATTCCCCTCCGCTGCGTTTAGCATTGTTTTGGCTTCTGCTTCTGCCAACTGCCACTCGACTACTGCCCCCGCTATGTCCCACAGCCAGCATTGTTTCCCCACCACAGTATGATCCGCGTCATGGCCCGCGCTGTCGGTTTTCAGCAGTGTACCGTCGGGCAGGCGCAGCCACTTGTGAGGGGCCATGCGTCCGTCGCCATATGTGGGCGCGGGCTGGAGCCAGTCTGCGTTTTTCGCGCGTTCGCTCCACATCCGGGTTCGAGCGGCGGGTTCTTCGCCGAGCGTTTCCCAGGTGTTCCAGTACAGCATGTCGGCAAGGCGCGTCAGGCTTGCGACGTGTACCTTATGAGAAAGGGGCGGTCCTGCGACGGCGGCAATGTAGCGCCCGATGTGCCGCAGGATGTCGGCGTTGGCGTCTGCATAGGTGAGCGGTGGGGCATCTATCCACCGTACAGCAACAAAGCCCATCACTGTGCCGAGCGGTCCGGGTGTCCAGCCTGCCTGGCTTCGCTGCCTTAGTTTTTGGTACACGGCCTGCGCCTGATCTGCGCCGTCCGCGCCCGTCGCCAGCCCCGCAAATTTCCACAAAATGCGCGTTCCGTCCGGCAGCGTGACCCGGTACTTGGGCATTTCAAAAGCCGTACACGCGGCGGGCCATTCGGCCTCAGTCGTGTAAGCCGCTCTGCGCCACAGGCCTCCCCCGAAATCCTCAACGCGCATGTCCTCGATGCGGTAATCTGAACCGAGAAGAGAGCAGGTTCGTTCGGCAAGTATGTCGGGCAGGGACAACCCGTTCCAGCGCATATCCTGTGAGGATGTGACAAAGCGGGGCGTCGCGGCCCACCAGCGTTTTACCTCGTCGCTGCCCTGACCGCCCGGATGCCCGGAATGTCCGGGCAGAAACGCAACGTGTTCGGCCTCCATGCCCGCCTTGGCAAGCGCCTGCGCCACGGCGGACATGGATGAGCCGGACATCCCCGGCCCCTCATCTACGATAAGCGCGTACTCTACGCCCTCAGTATCGGGCAAACCGCCTTGTATGTAACGCGCAAAGGGGTGTCCGGTCGGGCGCGTGGTAAGGCTCACTGTACGCCCGCCTTTATGGTCAAGCGTTCGGCTGACAAGGGCAGCAAGGCTCGTGCCGATACTGCGAATGCCGACGACGGCGATAGATGCCTGCGTGTCGGGGGCGTGGTCACTCCAATTTTGCGCGGCCCGCGCGTACTGCTCCGGGTAGAGCGCGTAAAAGGCGTATCCTTCCGGCAGCGTAACGCGCAAGCGCGCAGCGGATGTGGCAGGGGAGGACAGGACGGCGGAAGTGTCCAGCATGGCCTGTACGCCATTCAGAATTTGCGCGATGCGAGGCCAACTGTTGGAAGGGGAGGAATGTGCGGCGTCTGTCCACGCGGCATGGAAGGCAAAGGCCAATTCCGAAGTAACGTGTTTGGTGAGCGAGAGGAAAGCGGCTGCGGTGTTGGCGTCAATGAGGGCGGGCAGATCGTCCCACACTGCCTGCTCGATCTGTCCGGCGAAAATCAATAGCCCGCGCAGGGTGTCTAACAAGTCGTGGCGCGCGTCGTCTGAGATGGTCGCCGCTGCGATACGCTCCCTTAGTTGCGCCAGCAGAACAGATAAATTCTCTTCAAAGCCGGGATCGCCGTAGACAATCATCAGCCTGCATCGTCCCGGACAAGCATGGTAGTGAGCAGGGTCACGTCACTCGTGACATGGTAGCGTAGGCCGTCGGGCAGCATTTCGACGCGGACGCGCATCGCTTCGTCAGCATGGCGGATGGTTTGAACATCGGTCTCAGTTTCGTTTTGCGCCGTTTGGATTGTAAAACGCAGCAGTTCCCGCATCATGACGGAAAGTTCGCTCATTGGGAGGCCCGTCGTTTGCATCGTCATTTGCTGCCCAGGCGAGAGAGCCTGGTACTCGCGGCTGAATATTTTGCCCGCGACACGCGAGGAAGACAGAGCCTGCGCTGCATTGGGCGGTTTATCCGGTTCGGCTTTGGATGCAATGCCGCTGTCATTGTCCTGAAGCGCCATGACTTCCCTGCGTGTGCGTTCCAACTCCACGCCCGCGTTTTTCAGGATAGGCCCGTTCACGCCGCGATAGTCGTCCGTGCTTTCGCGTATCAGGCCGAGCAGCAGATGTTCCGTGCCGATGTAGTTGTTGCTGAGTTGCCGCGCTTCGTCATAGGCAAGATCTATCACGCGCTTGCCGTCAGGAGTAAGTTGGTAATTGGAAGTGGCTTTCCCGTCGCCTGACGGAATGTGCTTCCGCACATCGGCACTGAGTTGTTCGTGTGAGATGTCCATTCGGTGAAGGATGCGCGCCGCTACGCTATCGTCCTCATGCAGCACCGCGAGTAACAGATGCGCGGAAGAAACAGTGCTGCTGTTCAACAACCCGGCTTCTTCCTGCGCTCGAAATACGACGCGCCGCGCACGTTCAGTGAACCGCTGCCACATACCAATATCCTTTCTGCGCGTCCGGGGGAGCCGGGTACAGGAACGTACCGGTCTTGGAGGCGCTTCGCGCCGAACGTCCTCACGGACGTGGATACATGGTAACTGTTGCATCGCGTCCGCGCGGACGCTTGGCGGCGCAGCCGCCTCCGAGCCGGGTACGTTCCTGTACCCGACACAGGCGGTACACAAATCATGGTTCCGGCGTTTCGGGCGACGGTTCGGCGGCAGACGGTTCCGTCTGGGTGGGCGCGGCGTCCGGCGTGGGCGTTGGGTTGGCAGCCGTATCGGTGGCGAGGAAGCTGACCAGGAAGGAGGCTTTGGCGGTCACAGTGTAATGGGTCGCGCCGTCTACGCGCACGATGCCGACGCGCACAGGGCCGCGCACGTCCAGCACATACGAGCCGCGTGTCACCATCGGGAACATCTCGTCCACGATCAACCCTAAATCGGGCGGCAATTCGTTGAGCGGAACGCCTTCGCCCTGCATCGCCGTCTGCTGTTCGGCAGGCAGCGTCTCGAACCCTCGCGCAAACAGTTTTGCAAACGGCGACTGGCGCGCAACGCCCGTGATGCGCGGCTCTCTCGGCGGCATGGGGCTGCCCTGTGTCTGTCCGTCTTTATCATTCTCGCCTTGCAGAATCACTATCTCACTGCGGACGCGCTCCAGTTCCACGCCGAGTTTTGCCAGGACGCGGCCTGCCAGACCCTCACCCTCACGGATAAGGCCGAGCAGAAGATGTTCCGTGCCGATATAGTTGTTAGAGAGTTGTCGCGCTTCGTCATAGGCAAGATCTATCACGCGCTTGGCGCGGGGCGCGAACTGCATATCCTGCCCCAGCCGCCCATCGCCGCGCGTCACCTGCCGCTCGATCTCGCTGCGGATGCGGCCCAGCGATACATCCATCCTATCCAGAATCTTGGCCGCAACGCTGTCATTCTCGCGCACCAGACCCAGCAGCACATGCTCGGTCGAGACATAGTTCTCGCCCAGCCGCCCCGCCTCCTCCTGCGCGAAGAACACGATGCGCCGCGCCCGCTCGGTAAACCGCTGCCACATGCCAGGCTCCTTTCTGCGTATCCGGGGAGGGGCGGGTACGTTCCCTTTGCCCGCCCCGCCTTCGGCCTATTTCAATGCCTATCCGCTGTTATTTCCACCTGCGATGTGCCTTGAATTTGCAGGATCAAGCGGCCCGATGCGGACGTGTACTGGTTGGGCGCGGTCAGATCTACGGTCTGCCGATTGATGCGGACAGTCGGCGTATCGTGCAGGCCGCTGACTAAGATGTAGGTGGGCTGGCTGGTCCACGCTTTTACAGTAAAGGAGAGACGCCGCGCACCGCTCATGTTTGATTTGACGTGCGCGACGGAGGACGGTTTCACGTTGTTGGCTGCAGTGCCTGCCTGCGAATACGGGTCAGATGCGGATGCTGTTCTTGTGGGTGCGTCTTTCACTATCTGGCCGTCAATCCGCGGATTTTCGATGTCGCCGCTCGCGTGGACGAAGACGCCCGCGTCCCGGAACGCCTGAAAGTCGTACAGGGCGGGTCTGTTGTACAGGCGCAGAGCGTTGACGAGCAGCGTACCGGGGTTGATGGCGACATCGTTGCGCGACTGTGATTTAAGGTTGAAACTGTCGGGCAGCAATCCCTGGCGGGCCGGGTCCAGGTCACGCGGCCAGGTCTGCTGGATGCCGCTGGCCGTAATGCCGTTTGCGATCTGCTGCCACGGGCCGGCCAGGTCATACTTGGCGAAGCGGTACAGCGCGTCCGCATACACAAGGCCGCACCACTGCACGGGCAGGCCCATCCAATTCGGGGAGACCCACTGCGTGGCCCCGTACACGGCTATGGTGGCATAAGGGCCGACCAAACTGCCTGTTCCGCCGCCCGCCATTCCTCCCATTGCGCCTTCCGTGGGATTGACGAGGTACACGAATGGTACGCCCGTCCAGGCCCAGTAACGGGCCTGCTCCAGAAGGTGCGGGTCGCCCGTGATCTCGTAACCCAGCGTATACGCTCTGAGCAGGTTGGCGGACGCGAGAATGTCGGGCGTGTGCAGCGGCACTTCCCAGGTCTGCGCGCCGCGCGGAGCCATGTCGGCAAACTTGTCCAGGCCGCGCAGTCTGGTAATGCCCGCTTCGAGGAGTTTGCTGTCGCCGGAGATGACGGCGGATTGCAGCAGGTCGGCCACGACTTGCGCGGTCAGGCCGTTGGCATCGGGTGCGAAATGCGTTGCGCCGAGGTCAGGCTTGCCCGGAGGAGCATGGTAGGGAAACGTGCCGTCGGGCTGGAAGCGGGACAGCAGGGCGTACCCGTTTTGCTGCGCACGGGCTGCGTTCGCCTCCACATGGCCGTACAGCAGGGCCGGGGCGGGAGTGCGAATATGCCCGATACCGGCAAAGTTCAGGTCGTTGTCAGGAACCAGAGCGCGAGCGGCCTGCGCCCGGACGCGCAAGCGCGCGCCTAACGCGCTGTCACGGGTCTGCTCGGCCAGCCAGTCGAGAAACAGGGCGACATCGCCGACGGGCTGCGGCGGGGAGCCGGGATACGCGTGTCGGTAGCGGTCTGCGTCATAGATGCCCGAATCCAGAAAGCCGGACGCGGCCAGATTCACGTACTCGCCCCATTTGAGACCCGTTTTGGGGATGGGCGGCAGGCCGCGCAATCCCACGTACTGCTGTATGGCCGGCGTGACATCCCGCCCCCTGCCGCCCACAAGCAGGGCGCTCAGGATAAGCGGCTGATTGGCTTTGAGCGTCCGGGGCGCATACGGAAGCAGGCTGCCTTCCTCGCGATTGCTGCCGTCCGATCCGGGATATAACAGGCCCATCGCCGTCCCGCCCGTGTTCCAGACCCGGTCGGGCGAGTCGAACAGGGCCGTAAACTCCTGCGGCTTGTCCCATATCAGACCGAGATAGTTTGCGCCCTCCGTGACCGCCATCAGGGGAAACGTGATCTTGGCGGTGTCGGGCGTCTGGCGATGTGACCCCGGCCCGCGTATGTCCGCCTCGCTGCTGCTCGGTTCCGCGCCGTCCAGGTACTCCAGGCCGGCGAACAGGGCATGGTTTTTTGGCGTGGGCGAAGAGCCTGCCAGCATAAGGAACATGGGGAGAAAAATCATGGCCCGATCCCGGTCTGTCTGCACTGTGGTCAGGACGCGCATGGTTCCGGGCGCGGCGGGGTGGAACGAGCGGTTGAGGTACCAGGTCGCGCCATCGGGGTCGTGGCACGTAGCGCGAACGATGATCTCGTCGCCGTCGCGTGTCGCCGTCATGGTGGCCGCGCTTGTGACATCCAGCCAGCGGACGGTGTGGGCGGCGTTCGGGGCGATGTAGCCGACAAGCGGGCGCGTGTGGCCCACGGCCATTACTTGATCGCCCACGCGCACGACAAATCCGCCTAACTGGTGATGCGCGTGCGTGACGGACAGCAGGCCGGATTGAACTATCACATCGTCGCCGGCAGGAACGGGCGGCGTGGGGTGAGGCCACACGGGCGGGGCAATGGCGGGGCGGGACTCGATGCTGATGGAGGAGAGAACGCAGGTTCCGCCGCTGCCGGGGGGATCGAAGCGCAGGCGAGAGCCCGCGCCGAGGGCGGGAAGCGGAACGCGCGCCTCTTCCCAGCGTCCGCCGCGCACCGCAAAGCGGACGGAATGTTCCTCGTCCGGGCCACCCCCCGGCGCAAAGTAAAACGCCTGCGCCGTGCCGGACTGGTCGGATTTCAGCCGGACATGCAGCCACAGGGGCGATCCGACGGGATAGTCGCGGGCGGGGCCGATGATGTATGGGTCGTTGCCTGTGATCGTGATTTTAAGGCCGTCGTTCGTGGTTTGCAGTTGCGAAATGTCATGCTGCGCCCCCCATTGCAGGCGCATGGCTTCAAGGGTGAAATCGAACCGCGCTAGTTGCTGCGCGTGTGCGGGCCGGGGGGCAAATGACGCCAGCATCGCAAGCGCGCAAATAAAGCGCATCAGGGATAACACGCCCGAACGAACCATGCCATACTTCATAAACGTTTGTGATTCCCTTGTGATAACAGATTGAGAACAGATCGAGAACAGATTGAGAACAGTTCGAGAACAGGTTGAAGACAGCCAGGAACAAGTCAGGAAGTGGCTTTCAGGCCAGAATGTCTTGTACGACATTGCCGTACACGTCGGTCAAACGGTAGTCGCGCCCGCCATAGCGATACGTGAGTTTTTCGTGGTGGATGCCCATGAGATGCAGTATCGTCGCGTGCAGGTCGTGGACGTGTACCTTGTCCTGCTCGGCGTGCCAGCCGAAATCATCGGTCGCGCCATGCACCATGCCGCCCCGGACGCCGCCGCCCGCCATCCACATCGTAAATCCGAACGGGTGATGCTCGCGCCCATCGTTGTTCTCGGCGGTCGGAGTGCGCCCGAACTCGCCGCCCCACACGACAAGGGTATCTTCCAACAAGCCCCGCGATTTCAGGTCTTTGAGCAGGCCCGCGATGGGCAGGTCGGTAGACGCGCAGTTCAGCGGCAGTTCGGTACGCAGTCCGCCGTGCTGATCCCAGAGTTGGCAGCTCGACCGTTTTTCGGTCTGCGTGTGGTACACCTGCACGACGCGTACACCCCGTTCGATCAGCCTGCGCGCCATGAGGCACTGCGTACCGAATATCTCGGTATGTTTGGCGTCCAATCCGTACATTTTCCGCGTCACGTCGGTTTCGCTTTTGATGTCGAACGCTTCGGGAGCCTGCATCTGCATACGGAACGCGAGTTCATAGCTTTCGATGCGGCCCGATAGCTGCGTATCTTCGGGGCGGGCGTGACTGTGCCGCTCGTTGAGCAGGCGCAGGGTATCAAGCTGTTCGCGCTGCTGAATGGTGGACAGGGCGGGATTGCTCAGGTTGGCGATAGGGTTGTGCAGGTCGGAAACGAGCGTCCCCTGATAGGCGGCGGGCAGAAAGCTGCTGCTCCAGAGCGGCGCTCCCTGCGCGGGCTGCGCGGGGCTGATGACCACGAAACCGGGCAGGTTCTGGTTCGCGCTGCCAAGCCCATACGTGAGCCACGAACCCAGGCTGGGACGCGAAAACGCCTGCTCGCCCGTATTCATTTGCAGGCACGCGCCGTTGTGGTTGATGTTGTCCGCGACAAGCGAGCGTATCACGCAGATGTCGTCAATGCAGCCTGCCACATGGGGGAAAAGTTCCGAGACCTCGATGCCGCTCTGCCCGTGCTTTGCAAACGCGAAGGGCGAGGCGAGCAGGCTGCCCGTCTTGGTGCGCTCCAGTCCGGGTTTGGCGAAGGGCAGAGGCTTGCCATTGTCCACTGTCAACCGGGGCTTGGGATCGAAGGTATCCACATGCGACGGCCCGCCCGCCATAAACAGAAAGATCACGCGCTTGGCGCGGGCCGGAAACATCGGGGCGCGAGCGGCAAGCGGGCCTTGTTGCTTGTTGCCTGTTGTTTGTGGCTTGTTTTCGGAGGCGCGTGACTCCTGCGCGATCAGCCCGGCCAGTCCGAGCAGTCCGATGCCGCTGCCGCACTGCCTGAGCATGTCGCGCCGGGTGAACATCTGGGGTATGCGGTTGTGCTGCGGGTCGTTTTGTTTCATGCTGTTTCTTTAAGGTGGAAGTCTGCTGCACGTATGCCGGTATATAAAATACCGGATATTAGGCCTGCGGCCAACCGTCCTTCGGACGATAAATTATCTGTGTACTCAAGTGTTACGTAGTGCGTGGGTAGAATGAAGCTGGTGCATCATAGCTTAAATATGCAGGTAGTTCCCCGTTCCCGGTACAGTTGGCCGCAGGCCTAGCTAACCGGTATTTTATATGCCGGTTACTTGCTTGACTAACCGCTGACTTGCGCCGCAATGCAGCAATTTTTGCTAACTGAAAAGGCGTAGCGCGGTTTCCGCTTGCGCTGACGCCATCGCTTTAGTATGAAAATCAGATAGTTTCTCGTAATCTATGAAAGCGACACGGGCGCGAATTGGATTGAACGTGCTTGGCGCTATTTTAGATTTGTATTCCTGATAGCGAGCGGTTGGCGCGACGATATGAAACTTGACAGCGAAATCCTGCATTTCCATAAATCGCAGGAACGCGCCATCGAAAGGCGTTGTGTGTTCCACCTCAAAGACCTCGCTCGGCATTTCGCGCTCGTTAAACCAAGTCACGTCAATCATGCGGGCTTTCGCGAGTATGTGGGCATAACTAAATTGTGGTAGGGCATCCAGTGTGCAAGCTTGTGCAAGCGTTATATTGAGATACCGCTTGTTCTTATCTTGATGCGGCACAAAGGTCTTTAGCCCACGAAGATTGCCAAGTTCCACAAGCAATCCCTGGTAATAGGAGTGATCTGAAGCCTCTCTCGCTTGTTGCGTTGCTCTCGCTCCAAGCGCAAATATTTCCTCTATATGTTGCCGCGCCTCTTCGAGTCCCCACAAGCCTGGTTTGATTCTGAAAAACTCCGGGCGGGTTTGCACAATGCCGCGTATTGATGCGAAAGGAGTCTTTGTACCCCACTGGCAGCCCGGAACTCGCAGCGCGTCTTGATTAAGTTTGCCGAATGTGGCGTACCCATCATTCATCCGCATTGCCTCTATCACTGCCTCATACTGCTTCATTAGGGCCTTCTCCTGTAAACTGCATTCCGCTGTTGGTTACGAAACTGACAGAAGATTGTCAGCCCACATCGAACGGAAAGTGCGCCTGCTGTGAGGGCAGTTCATCCCTTAGACGCGCAATGGCGATAGCGAGATAATCGGGGGCCGTGTCCATGCCGACGAACCGGCGTGACAGCCGCGCACAGAGAACGCCGGTCGTGCCGCTGCCGCAGAACGGGTCGAGTACCAGGTCGCCGGGATTGCTGGACGCGCGCAGGATACGTTCCAGCAGGGCTTCGGGCTTTTGGGCAGGATGCCTGCCGTGCCGTTTTTCGCTCCGCGCCGGAGGCATAATTCGCCAAAGGCTTTGCATTTGCCTGCCGGGGGTAGGATCGCCTAGCTGCCGCATTTGGTCATAGTGAAAAAGATGCTTTGCTTTCACATCCCGCCGCGCCCACAAAATGGTCTCCGTAGCGTGCGTAAAGTACCTGCACGACAGATTGGGCGGCGGATTTACCTTGTACCAGGCGATGTCGTTCAGGATTTTATAGTCCAGCGTTTGCAGCGCAAAGCCAACACTGAAAATGTTGTGCGCGGTTCCCGTGACCCACAGCGTACCGTTCGGTTTGAGGACGCGGCGGCACTCGCGCAGCCATTGCAGATTGAACTGATGGATGTGCGCGAACGTCTCGGCCCTGTCCCACGCGCCTTTGTTGACGCTGACGAACTGCCCCGCATGACAGGTGACGCCGTCATTAGAAAGGAAGTAGGGCGGGTCGGCAAAGGTAAGGTCGAAGGTATCCGCCTGCACCGCTTGCAGCAATTCCAAGGCGTCGCCGCATTGCAGTTCGATGCCGTGCAGGGCGTCGGCGTAGAACGGTCGAACTGCCAGGGGAGTAGGCAGCGTTTGCGGCAGAGCCTCCGGTTCGCAGATCGTAATGTCGTCAGAAGCAGGGACAGCAAGTTCGGGGGCGGGCATGGGCGAAACACTCCCTTCGGAAAGTGATCGCGATCCTACCCCAAACACGTTTTGCAGATCAAGTGATCGTTACATTATTTTTGTAGACAGGCGACGGGTGCAAAGACAGTATCCGCTCGTTTAATCCACATAGACAAATTCGTTGGCGCAGAGGAGTATCTGGCAGTACGCGTCCCAGGCGGAAAAGTCTTTTGCGCCTTTGGAGGCGCGTTTCAGGTAGTCCAAGCCGATGCCGATTTCGGCGCTGTCGGCCTCGCGGGCATACAGCAGGCGATAGGCGCGGCGGATGCGGGCTGTGTCGCTATTTGGCGCGTCGGGAACCTCGCGCCTGAGACGGGCGGACAGGGCGCGGGTCTGTGCCAGTACGAACGGGCTGTTGAGCAGGTACAGCGACTGCGGGGCGACTGTGGAAACCGTGCGCCGATCCACGCAGGCGGTCGGGTCCGCGCCGTCGAACAGCGCGCCGAAGCCGCTGCGGTCGGAGCGTACCGTGAGATGATACAGGCTGCGGCGGGGCGTGTCGGCGTCGGGGTAGGCCCTGCCGCCCATCGTGGTATCCAAACGCCCCGCCGCCACAAGCAGGCTGTCGCGCAGGGCTTCGGCCTCCAGGCGGCTGCGCGTCATGCGCCCGATTAGGCGATTGTCGGGGTCGGCCTGCTGCGTGTGCGCGTCCGCCTCGCTGCTCTGCTGATACGCTGCGGACAGCAGGATAAGGCGATGCAGTTTCTTTGTAGACCAATTCAAGGCAAAAGGAGAAAGGGGAAAGGAGAAAGTGTTGTCCCCTGCGGCTTTTTCCTTTTTCCTTTTTCCTTTTCCCTCCACGAAATGGTACGCCAGCCAATCCAGCAATTCCGGGTGCGTGGGGCGTTCGCCGAGCAGACCGAAGTTGCCGGGTGTGCGGACAAGGCCCTGCCCGAAGTGGCCCTGCCAGATGCGGTTTACGTACACGCGGCCTGTGAGCGGGTGAGCGGGACTTGCCAGCCATTCGGCCAGTTGCAGGCGTCCGCTGCCCTGCGCGATGACCGGCTGCGTTTCACCCGCCAGGACGACCGGAAAGTGACGCGGCACAAGGTCGCCAAGCCGCGCATAACTGCCCCGGATGTGGACGCGCACATTATGAATGCCGGCATGAGGGCTTTCGGGAACGCCGCCCTCCTGTATGCCATTGGCGTACTCGATGGCGGGCGGCGGGTTCTTTTGCATGGCGTCCACAACGGCGCGGCGGGCGGCAATCGCCGTGCGGGCGGCAGAAGGCAAGGCTGTGTCGTCCGCAGGGTTTTGTATCCAGAAGGGGCTGCGCTCGTCCACAAGCCGGAACGTGCCGGCAAACATCTGCGCCGCCTGTTCAAATTGGGCGTCGGTAAGGGGCATGTTCTGGTCGCGGGGTGTGGCGGCAAGCGCGCGCTGCCATTGCGCCTGCACGGATAAAGGCGCATTGTCCGGGGTATTCGTCGGCAGCGGGGCGAACAGGCGGGTACGCTCGCCTGTGTCCTCGAACGCCCACACCGACGCATGACCATACCAATCAGGGCAGGGGTTTGCGCTGCCTTTAGATACGATAGCGGCGTCATTCGTCAGATTCCATACACGCTTTAGCGCCGCCTCTGTACCGCTCGCGTTATCTTCCATGATCGTAAGGTCTACGACCGTGGTATCGCAGATGTAATTCTCTTTCGGCAGGACGATAAGCTCGATACGCTCGCCCTCATGCACCGGCACGGATTTTAGCGCGTTCGCGTTTCGGCCCTGCGTAAAGTCCTGTGCGCCGCCGTTCGGGAAGTCGCCCGACGCGAGTTCGCGCCTGCCCATCGGAGAATGCAGGTCTATGGCCCACGCGATGCCGTCGCCGCCGTTCGGGTCGGCGTCCGCGACACGGCCCTGTATGCGTACCATGCCGGAGATAGGACTGCGCCAGGCCACGACTACGCCGCTGTGCGGGCCGGGATGCACGGCCACGCTGCGCGGCGGCAGGGTCAGCGTCGTGATGACGTGGGGTTTGGACGTCGTATTCACGAGCAGGTTAGGGCAGTCCGCCGCGCCCTGCCAGCCGGTCACGCCCGCATCCGGGCCGATGTTTGTGATGTGCCGCGTAAGCGGCGTGTAATCGCCCAGGCCCAGCGCGTCGCGCCATTGTTTTAGCGCCCAGGACTGGAGGCCGCGCGATTGGGCGAAGGCATCGGGCGTCAGGGCGGATTGGGACGCGGGACGCTGTTCGTACTGCCGCGCCGCAAGCAGGTAGGCCATAGTTTGGGGCAGCAGGCGAACCGACTGCGCGCCAAGTCGGGCGTGACGCTCCTGCGCGAGCGCGGTCTGCGCCTCCTTCAACTGCCGCTCGTAAAGAGCGCGATGTTCCTGATCGCTTACGGTCAGCAGAGGAACACGCAGCGGGTTTTCGCCCGCGCCTTTGGCCGCAAGCCGTGCCAGGATGTGACTGCTGAAAAAGATGCCCGCCATCCCATAATAATCTTTGGTCGGAATGGGGTCGAATTTGTGATCATGGCAGCGGGCGCAGGCGACCGTCAGGCCCATCATGCTGCGTGACACGATATCCAGCTGATCGTCGGCAATGTCGGTCAGGATTTTTTCTTTGTCGGCATCCCCGTTGCCCCAGTTGCCGATGGCGAGCAGCCCGGTCGCCACTGTACCGTTCGGGGCGCGAGGAGAAAGTGGAGAGGAAAAAGTGTCCGAGCCACCGCTCCCTTTTTCCTTTCCCCTTTCTCCTTTTGCCTCCTCCTGTGCATCCAGCAAATCGCCCGCGATCTGATATTTGATAAACTGGTTGTAGGGCAGGTCGTTGTTGAACGCGTTTACGACCCAGTCACGATAGCGCCACGCCTCGCTGATGTCGCCCTCGCCGCCCACGCCCCGCGCATCGTAGCTGTCGGCATAGCGCACGATGTCGAGCCAGCGCCTGGCCCACCGTTCGCCGTAGCGGGGTGAGGCGAGCAGTCTGTCTACGACTTTGCTCCACGCATCCGTGGCCCTGTCCGCAAGGAAGGCGTCGGTCTCCGAGGGCGTGGGCGGCAGGCCGGTCAGGTCATACGTGGCGCGGCGTATAAGGGTACGGCGGTCGGCCTGGGGCGCGGGCTTGATTCCCCTGGCTTCCAGTCCGGCAAGGATAAAGCGGTCAATGGGCGTTTTGCACCACGCCGGGTTCTTGACGGCGGGCAGAGCCGGGTTCCTGACCGGCTGGAACGACCAGAACTTTTTACGTTCGGGCAAGTAGGGCGCGAGGGAGTACGTGACGTTCGCCGCCTCCGCCGTGTTCGGGCTTCTTGGCGCGGCAGCCAGAGAGGCAGGGACACGCGGCCCCTCACTGCGGACGCCGCTTTGACGCGCAAGGGCGGCGCAGGCCGTCAGGCAGGCCAGCGAAGCACAAAGCAGGGCGCGCATTCCGACATGGGATGTGGGAAGCAAAGAGGGTTGTGAGCGCAGGTTCGTTGGCATGACAGCATCCTCGGCGCGTGACGATAGCAGAACGGCGCGATTGGGCGTTCAAGGAACGCGCTTCGACAATCAGGGTTGTCGTGGTACAATACTATTCGAGACGCTCGACGCACTCGCGCCCGATTTGGGGATACGTTTTCGTTTGATTTTGCTTTGATTTTGCAAAGATTGCCGCTATGGATCCGCCACGCCTGATAGTTTTTTCCACACCGCTTATCGCGACCTGGGTACTCGACGAAACGCACCGGATACTTTTCGATGCGGGCGACGGGTGCGCCGCCCTGCTGGAAGGCAAAGTCAACAAAGCGAATTTCGTGGCCCTGACTCACGCCCATCGTGACCACATTGCGGGCCTGCCGCAACTGCTCAACCTGCGCGCGGGCGTGGCCCACTCCGGCGGGACGCCGCTGCAGGTGCTGCATCCCGAAGGCAGCCATAGCCTCGCCGCATTCGGGCGTTTTCTCAGTCAGTTCGACCATGCGACGGCGGGGCGTTCCGAGTGGCACACCCTCCACGACGGCCAGCAGTGGGACGTGGGCGACAACCGCTTTTTGCGCTGCTTCGCCACGCGCCACATTCCCAATCCCGACCCGTCTATGCCCGGCCCGACCCGCAGCCTGGGCTACCACATCGGGCGCACGGTGGATCGCCTGAAGCCGGAACTGCGCGGCAGGCCGCAGGCCGAGATAGACCGACTGCGCGAGCAACAGGGCCGCGAGGCGATTACCGAGCGCGAAGAAGAACTGCTTTTCAGCGTATCCGGCGACACGCGGCCACTGTCGGCAGAAACATTTAACGGCACACGTTTTCTATTGCACGAATGCACGTTTTTGGACACCGATGAGACCAGTCAACTGGAAGCCTGCGAACGAGGCCACGCTCATAGCTGCCTGAGCGAGGTGCTGGACATGGTGCAGGCTACCAATGTACAGCATCTGGCATTGTACCACATCTCCAAACGCTACACGGACGATGAAATTGTCCGCGCCGTTCGCGCCGCCTGTCTGCGCCGCGACCTGAAAGCCAAAGTCAGCGTGGCCCTTCCCGGCAGGCTGCATGTTGACCTGTTCGCGCAGACCATCTGGCCGCACAAGAACGGATAAATAATCCCTCTCAGTTGGTTAAGAACTGCGCGATGTCGGCTTTGAGTTTAACGAGGGAAGGGACATGAATATACATCATGTGGCCGGACTCGTACTCTGTAGTGACGATCTTGGCGCGGGTTTCGGGGTCGAATTCTATATGGTTGAGCGTGTATTCGGTGGCGAAGTAGGGCGTGGCAAGGTCGTAAAAGCCGGACGCGACGAACAGGCGCATGTACGGGTTTTTGGCGAACGCGCCGCGCAGGGCCTCGCTGGTATCGGCGTAACCCTGCTGCGCGGGCCACGCCCACGGCGTTTTGATGCCGCCGCCCAGGATATAGTAGGGTACGTCGGTCTTGTAGCCAAGCGCGGTGCGAACATAGTGGTTGAAGACGGCGGTGTAGGGCGGGCGAATGGTCGCCATACTGGGATCGAACTCGTAGTGGTCGCCGCCCGCCTGCGCGTCGCGGCCCAGAATGCGGCTGTCCAGGCGTCCTACCGTGCGCTTGCGGTCGCGTAATAGTTCTTTGCAAAAGCGGTGTATCTCGACGCGCAGGTTGTTGTCATCGAGAAAGCGTTCCGAAAGCCCTGTATACCGCGCAAGCTGCGCAAGCGTTTGCTGATGCTCTTGTTCGGTCAGCGCGGCCCCTTTCGCCAGAGCGGGCGCGTACTCGGACATGGCCCATGTTTCGGCCTGCTTCAGTGTGCCGCGCAGATCGGCCTGCAGGTCGCCTGCTAATTTGTTGTGAACCCATGCGGTCGCGGTATATGTGGGCAAGAACAGGATGTAGGGCAGGTCGTTGCCCGTATCGAACATCAGGGTCTGGAAGTTCAATACGGACGATACCAGGACGATTCCGTTAAGCGCGATGCCCCGATCAATCAGATGCTCGGACAGTCCCGCCGCCCGCGTGGTTCCATAACTCTCCCCCACCAGATACAGCGGCGATGTCCAGCGTTCGTAACGCGTCAGGTACAGCCGGATGAACTCCCCGATGCTCGCGATGTCGCCCTCCATGCCCCAGAACTTCTTGCCCAATTCGGGCGTTGTGGCGCGGCTGAACCCTGTGCCGACCGGATCAATGAACACGAGATCGGTCTTGTCCAGCCACGTCTGAGGGTTATCTACCATCGTATACGGCGGCGGGGGCAGATTGCCGTCGTCGAGCAGGGCGACGCGCCTGGGGCCGAGTGCGCCCAGATGCAGCCACACGGACGAGGAACCGGGACCGCCGTTGAAGCTGAACATCAAGGGGCGTGACGTGGCGTTCACTCCCCCGGAGCTTCCCCCCGGCTGTTCGGGCGTACCGGGTTCTTCGTCTGCGTCTTTTGTGTATGCCATGAAGAAGATGTGCGCTTCGGTCTGGCCGGTATCGCCGGGTATGGGCATCATGCCGGTCGTGACCGTATAGCGCAGGGTTTCGCCGTTGATCTCGATGCTGTGGCGGGTAACAATGAGCGCTTCTTCGGGCTTGCCGCTGTCAGACACGGCAGGCGCAGGCTTGTGCGCCGTGAGTGAGGCCGTGAGTGTCACGCCCGACATGCCCGGTTTGGCGTCCAGTTTCAGGGTGTCCGTGTCTGCTTGTACTTCGTTCGTGTCTGCTGCCAAGTTGGATTCCTTCTTGTACTTATCTTCTTGTACCTGTCTTCTTGTCCGTGTCTTCTTGTCCGTGTCTTCTTGTACTTGTTCTTTTGCGTCTTTGCGTGAAACCTTCTCCGGCATGAACACAGGCAGAGGCGTCATTTGGGATCGAGCGCGAAACGTAAAGCGGTATAGGACGCGGCGACCGTGGCGACATATTGGGGAGTGCGCGTGTAGTTTTTGGCCGGGAGGAGGCACTGCCAGGGCGCGCCCTCTTTTTGACGGGACTGGAGGGAGGCGACAAATTCATCGAGCATCTGCGAGGCGGCAGGGCGATCCACGCGCAAGAGCGCGCCGATGTACCAGCCGGTCGGAAACCCCCAATACGCGCCGTTCTGGTAGGTGTCGGGCGGGGTTGCGGTCTGCTCCCAATAGCCGCCGAGCGGACTGGAAGGCGGAAGGGCGCGGACATGCCCTTCCGCCACCGTACCGCCCGCCTGATAGAGAATGCGGAGGTGCTGCGCGACCGGGTCGGCGGACTGCGACCGTATCGCGCCGGCCCACACCGCGTATGCGGAAGCCCAGACGTCGTCTCGGTGTTCCGGCCCGGTCGAGGAGTACAACGCCGCGACCGGTTTGCCGTTTTCTTTTTCCAGCGCGTGATAAAACGTTTTTACCAGGGCCAACTGCATATCGGTTGCTATCTTGTCGTAGCGGGCGATTTGCGCGCGGTCACCGAGGGGCGCGAAGAGCAGCACCAAGTCTTTGGCCGCGCGCCAGCGCAGCAGGGAAGGCATCAGGGACACGCCCGTCTGCCGCGCGGTGTCCGTAAAGCCCCAGCCAATGCGCCAATCGGTCGCGCTTGTGCCGGTGATCACCATGCCGTTCGGGTCTGCGGCCACGCTGTCAAAGGCGCGGACGCAGGCGTCTGCGATGGTCGTAGTTCCCCATGTCGTTTTTACCTGCGACTGGAACAGAGTGGCGTTGCCGGTCAGACGCAGGTGTTCGCGCGCCATCTGAATAAAGTAGAACGGGCTGTCGGCAGGGGGAAGCGTACCCCACTCGCCGCTGCCCTGATTTAGTCCGGGTGTCGCGCCGGGAAACCACAGGGGCGCGCCTGCAAGCGATACGTGGTCGGGAATGCTGTAAGGCGGCACGGTCAGGCCGTTGGCAAGCGCGATGCCATCGGGGCCAGCCTGCGTACCGGCGATCAGGCGCACCCATCCAGCCACCTCATCGGCGGAAATCAGGTCTGCGCCCAGCGTCAGAGCCGCGTCGCGCACCACAAAGGATTTGTCGGCCCCGCCTGCATCCGGCAGGAGAACGGGCGTACTCCCAATGCGTGACGATGCGGCTTTCAGGACGGGTACGGCTATGTCGTGCAGGCGCTGCGTTTGCGCGACCATTTTGTCTTCCTGCTGCGCGGTCTTGCTCACGTCAATCTTGGGCGCGTTGACGACTGTGACGCCGCTGACGGCTGCGTTCAGGATGCCCGCATTTGTGGTGGCGAGCGCGAGGGTAAGTTTGGGCGCGCGGGCGGGTGAAAGAGAAAACGGGGCCTGCGTGGGCGTGTACGCGTCGAACTCCCAGGCGTACAGGGCTGTGATGGGCGCGGCAGTTGTTTGTGTGCGGCGCAGAAAGTCAATCACCCATGGGGCTTCCTGCTCCCTGCCGCCCGTGATGATCTTCTGGCCGAACGCGCCCACAAACAGAGGTTTTTGCAGGACGTCTACGGCGTACTGTGTCCAGGGCAGGCGCAGGGCGTGCGCGCTGTCTTCGACTAGCCACGACGCGCCCGCGTTGACAAGGGCCGTGTCGGGGGCAGGTGGGAACTGATGCACGCTCACGATGTCTACGCCGGGAGGATTGTAAAAAGCGAGCATCTCGCGATACTGCGCGAACGTGTCGCTTGTCTGATCCGGGGCATAGTCGCGGACGTGGCCGTTTTGCGCGCCGGCGAGCGTCGCGTTTCGCAGATGCCAGGCGGCGGGGCGCACATCCCCGTTACCCGATGTCACGTAATGCCTCTTGTCCAGCGCGTGGATGTGTGCGGCCATTTGCGTTAAAAACGCCCGCACCTGATCCGAGGTCACGACATCGCCTGCCGCCCGCCCGTTAAACCCCGCAGGCAGGTCGGCCTCCTGATTGTACTCGTTACCGATCTCCCAGAACAGGACGCGGGCATCGTTTTTGTAGCGCGGCACGATGGCGTTGATGTAAGCGAGGGCAAGGGCGTTGGAGCGCGATCCGGGGGTAAGGTACTGCGCCAGCGTGTCGGGCGTACTGCCGTTGCGCCCCACATACGCGGGCAGCATACGGACATTATAGAGAAGTGAGGGAACGATGGCGATGTCGGCGTTGTCGGCGGCGTCGAGCATCCGGTCGAAAGCGGCCAGCCAACGCACCCGGTCGGTCTCGAATGCGGCAAAGGTGTCCGGGGCATAGGCTGTGGCCCAGCAGCGCGCGAAATGGACGCCGGATGCGCGGGCATCCATCAGGGCGCGTTCGGCGCTCGCATCGTCGCCGCGCAGAAACCGCTCGAACAGGTCGGGAATGTTGACGCCGACATTGCGATACGGCACACTGCCCAGCATCAACTGCGTATGCTCCTGAATCTTGAGGAACAGCAGCGGCCCGCGTTTGCGCGCAGTGAGTGGAGGCGCGGCAGGCGGGGCAGGAGGGGCGGCTGCGTTCGGCGGCGTGTCGGCAGGCGCTTTCGGAACGTCGGCAGCGGCAGGCATCGAATGTGGGGCAGGCGGCGCGACCCGTATTTGCGCGCCGCCTGTCTGTGCTGTGGCGACAAGCAGGACGAACAAAAGCAACGAGTACAATGTAGAGTACAGGGTAATAGAAGGTGTAGGTGGGCGCATGATTTAAGGGATTGCTACGGGCGTTCCAGGCGGGCGAGGGTGGCAGCCATGACATCCTGCGTCTGGGCCTGAACCGTATAGAACATGGCCTCGCGATACAGTCTTTGCGCGGGGTGCGCGAGATTGTTGGCATTCCCGCTGTTGGCGGCAACGCAGGCGAGGGCGGCGCGTACCGCAAGGTCAATCACATGCGAGCGGATCTGCACAGCATGATCAAAAAATTCCGGCTCGCCGCTGCGGGCGTTCCAGTCGCGTATCTGTCCGCGCACATCTTCAAGTTCACGCCCGAACGCGCCCGCCGCGCGCCCGACAGGGCTGAGATGCCGCCGCTCCAGGGTCTCGCACAGCAGGCGCACACCGCCCGTAGCGCAGCCGATGGGCATGGCGGTCGCGCCGAGTACGCCGCTGCGGTCGCTGCGCTGCATGGTGGCGCGATCCGACTCCGACAGGCGGTGCGCGTCCGGCACGAACAGATTTTCGCAGGTCAGTTCCACAGTGGCGGACGCGTTCATGGCGCAAAGAGACAACGGGGCGGAAGCGGTCAATCGTCCCCAGTCGTTGTCGGGCGCGTCTGTGTTTTGGAACAGGTCGGGAAAGTCTTCGCGCTGCGCGGGAACCCACAGATAGACAAAGCGCTCGTCGGGCAGCGTGGCCCCGAAAACCACCTGCGTCATCAGGCCCCAGCCTGTGACCCACGGCGTCGTGCCATCCAGCCGATAACCGCCCGATACGGGCGTGGCGCGCAGGGCAGGCGGGCCGGGACGCCGCAGATGCGCGAACGACACGGCGCATAATTTCCTGCCGGCGGCAAGGTCCGGCAGAAGGGCGTCTTTGAGCGTCGGGTTGGGGCCGTTGAAGATCATGCGCGATGGGCCGTGATGCTGCGCCTGCGTGAACGTGGTAACGCCGCAGTACGAGGCAAGGATCTCCGTAACCTCGCGCTGCGTCGCGCCGGACGCTTCCAATCCGCCGTATTCGCGTGGCAGTCCCATGCCCAACAATCCCCCCTCGGCGAGCGCGCGGAAGTTAGCGAGATTGGGGCCATTCGCGCGGTCGCTTTCCTGCGCGTTGGGGCCAAGCACGGTCTCGCCCACGCGTCGCGCCGCCTCCAAAATCATGGCATCGTTGGAGATTTCGTTCGGGACGGAATCGGGGCGGGCAGCAAGGCTGCTCTCATTCTGCCGTGGCAAGCCGACTTCATCACTGCCGCCGCGATGGGCCTCTCTGTTGTTATGCCGCTCTGCCTGTTCGCTCACGTTCACTGCTCTTTCCCTATCGTTGATCGGTGCTGTTTCACTTCGTCGCGCCTGTCCCAAACTCCTGCCGCGCTTCTTGCCAGGCTTCTTTTTCTACGGCGAAAACAGGGCGGTTGTTGGCACTAAGGTATGGACACACGCAGCAAATCGAACAAAACCAATTGCAGTCGCGAGGAAAGACGCCATTCAAGGTAAAATCTAGCGAGCGACAGCATAATTTCGGACAGCAGAATGGAGCGGGCGTGACGGACGAAGTGGGACAGCATTTGAAGACGCTCGGATTAAAGCCGGGGGCCACGGCGTCCGAAGTGAAGCAGGCGTACCGTGAACTGGCGACCGTCTGGCATCCCGACCGTTACGCCCACGCGCCCCAATCCCGCGACGCCGCCCAGGTTAGAATGGCGGCGATAAATGAGGCCTATCAGTATTTGAAGACGCACGGCACGGGGCAGGCCGGGCCTTTCTCTTCCTCGTCTTCCGCCTCGTCTTCTGCTTCGTCTTCTGCTTCTTCCCCGTCGGGTGGAACCACGTCTCGGCCACGATACGACGCCCCGCCGTCCGCTCGCGCCCGGCAAGCCGCTTCCCCGGCTCCTGATATATCGGATGTGCCTTTGCTGCGGGCCGTCCACATCTTACGGGTGTCATTTGCGACTTCGCAGCCTGTGACCGGGCTGGCGATTGCGCCGGACAGCAGCCTGATTTTGGCCGCAACGGGCAGCATGGCGGTGTGGTGGGACGCGCAGACCGGGCATCAGGTGCAGGGCATCGCGGCGGAGAGGGGCAGCATAGACGCCGTGGCCGTGGCTCCGGGCGCGCGGCATCTGGTGTTTGCCAACAACCTGACAGGCTGGATGGGCGGGCCGCGCTGCGAACTGCGCGTGTGCGACCTGCGAACCGGGCATGAGCGGCAGCGCATCAAAGTACCCGGCCATGTGACGACGCTGGATTTTTCGCCGGACGGCAAGCAGTTTGCCGCAGGGGATACAAACGGGATCGCGCGCGTGTGGGAGGCTGAAAGCGCCCGACCGGTGCAGACGCTGGCGGGCAGCGAGGAAGCGGGCAGCATTCGGCGCGCGGCCTACATTAATGGCAGCCAGGCCGCAAAGCAGATCATCACCCTCAAAGCCGGCAAAGTCTTGAACGAGATCGCGCTCTGGGAAATACGGCGGGCCAGACTGCTGCGCGAATACAGCCTTCATGTGCGCGAGTGCCTGCGCTACGGCCAGATCGCCGACATCGCCCCTTCGCCGGATGGCCGCCTGCTCCTCGTCGCCAACAATGATCCTGCTAACCGGAACTATTCGCTGCACGTCTGGGACATGCAAATGGGGAATGAGGTTATCGTTCAGACGCCTGAAGACGCTGACAAAAACGGGGCGGGCAGCGCGAAGGCAGCTGTGCCGTCTCCCCTTATAATGCGCGGGTATACGGACAACATCACTTGCATGGCATGGGCGGCAGATGGGCTGTCCCTTGTGTCCGGGAGCGAAGACAAAACGGTTCGGGTATGGAACGCGCAGACCGGCAAAGAGATCATGCGCGGGATAGGTCACACGCGCCCTGCGAGGTCAGTCGCAGTCGCGCCGGATGGCAGCTTTGTCGTGTCCGGCGGCGACGATGGAACCGTTCGCGTTTGGAAGCCGATTGGCTAAGCAATCGTGCAAAGTAGGTTCGTAGAAGCCGGGTACAGGGAACGTATCCCGACTGCTCACCGCTTCGCGCCGAGCGTTGTATCGAACCCGATGCAGTCTCCCATTAGGATAGGTTCTAAGCACGTATCCGCTCCTCTTCGCCGAGCGTCGTGTTGAACGGGATGCGATAGATTCAGGCTGTGGCGTAATGAAAGGGGTTGTGTGCAGATGCGTGTATTATCGCTGCTACTCTTGGTATTGGTGACGGTCTGGACAAAGGATGCAGGCGGCGCGACCATTCCGCTGACAGGGGGCATGAAAGTCACGCAGAACACGACCGCTGCTTCCGGCAACTACGCGCTTGATGACGTGAGCGGCGGCAGGGTGCAAATTTCCGGGCATAATTTTGTGGTTGATTTTAGAGGCGCGCGGCTTGTTGGAGCGCAGGATGTAACGAACCCTAAAACGTTCTCCGGCAGCGGCCTGCATATCATGGACGCGCGCAACATCACGATCAAGAACGCCGATGTGAGCGGCTGCTTATGGGGCGTTGTCGTGGAGCGGAGCAGCAACGTGACGCTTCTTAACTGCACCGTGTCCCGCAACGGCGACCTGCCGCCCGGAACGGTCATCGACGAAAGCGGGCGCGAACCCGAAGACCAGCATGGCGGCGGCATCCTGATCCGTGACAGCGACCACTGCGTCGTCAGGCAATGTACGGCGCAGCACGAATGGGACGGTATAGATGTGGTGCGCGCGAACGACAACCTCATCGAAAACAGCGCTTTTTCGTACTGCGGCAACTGGGGACTGCATCTGTGGAACGCGTCGCGCAACACGTTTAGGCATAATCGGGCTGTGTGGTGTACCACGGGCGAGGGCAGTTTGTTTCAGGCGCTGACCGGCTGGCAGACGTATGACGCGCAGGCCGTGGGAATAGACCACAACAGCAACGACAACGTGATAGCCGACAATGATCTGCGCTTCGGCGGGGATGCGATTTTCATACGCGCCAATGAGGGCGGTCTGGTTCCGGGCGTACCCGTGCCGCCGAAGAACGCGTCCAACCGCAACATCCTGACGGGCAATGACTGTAGTTTCAGCCCCAACAACGCCATCGAAGTGGATTTCTGCGACGATACCGTGATTGCGAACAACAACTGCTCGTATTCCCACTACGGTATGTGGCTGGGGTACTCGCGGCGGTGCAGCGTTTCCGGCAACATCTGCATCAACGATACGGCCAAAGCCATCGAGGTTGAAAACGGGCAGTCGGACACGTTCACCGGCAACGTCTTCGGCTGCGACCCGCCCCGCGCCGATCCGACGTTGATTCTTCTGAGGCAGAATGGACGCGACAAAACGCCGTCCGGCCCGCACACGTTCCGCAACAATGTGTACTATGGGGCAGGGGATTACGCGATCAAGCGCGTGAATACGCCTGCGACTACAGAGGGCGATTTTTCCCTGAATCCGCGGTACACGGGCGGCTTCGACCTCGAATTTTTTGAACGGCTGCCTGATGACGGCAAAGTCCACATGCGGTCGCTGTCGCCGTTGCTCTGGTTCGACCCCAACAGCAAACCTACGATTCAGGCTGCGGCGCTGACAGCGGGAAAAAACATTACGCTGCACGGTAGTCATTTGAATGGCCGAGATCAGCCGGAAACGAAGGCTGCGGCCTCGGACGTGAAGACTGTGGCCCCGGTCTTTGTTACCCTGGACGGCATTCCCCTTGTGGCGCGAAGCGTGACGGCAGACACGCTTACATTTACCATGCCAGCCGACTTTTGGGATCGGCCTGCCAAGCCCGAAGCCATCGCGCGCGTGTTCAATCGCCAGACATGGAGCGACCCTGTAGCGGTACGGGTTGCGTGGCCTGATGATGGCGGGCCGCGCATCGAAAGCATCCTGCCTGCTGCGGCGAGTATCGGGGAAACCGTGACGCTGACGGGCGCGAACTTGAACGGCCCCGGCCTGCGCGTACTGTTCAACGGCAAGCCTGTCCACATCATCAGCGCCTCGCCGAACAAGCTGATTGTCAAGATGCCTGCCGATGTCGTGAAAACAACGCGCTATAACGTAATCGTGGAACGGGGAGCCGGCAGGGAACGGGCGCAGTCCTGGCCCATCACGTACCTTGTGCATCCTCCTGCGCCCGACTGACTCGGCATGTCACAGACCGCATTACAGAGCGTTTGCAGGAAAAGGCGTAATCGAGCGCGAAATAGCAGGCGCAACTCGGAAAATGTCGGCTTTGAACTTCTGTGCTGCATCGCACAGGCGACGCAGAGCGGACAAAGCAATGTGCTCGCACACAGCAGCTACTGCACACGGCAGTGATTCAGAAACAAAAACTCAGGAGAAAAAGAAACACGATGCAAAAATCAATGGCCGCGGCGGCCTGCGCCGCGCTTGTGCTGACGGTCGGAATGACGATCAATGCCGCGCTCGCCAACCCTCCCAAGGGCGACAAGAAAGCCGCCCCAAAAGCGGAAAAGTACATTACGACCAAGTCGGGCCTGAAATACTACGACATGAAGGCCGGCACCGGCCCCAGCCCCAAAGTGACGGATACAGTGACCGTCAACTATCTGGGAACGCTGGAGAACGGAACCAAGTTCGACTCGTCCTATGATCGCGGTACGCCTGCCAGCTTCCCGCTCAATGGCGTGATCCCCGGCTGGACGGAAGGATTATCCACAATGAAAGTGGGCGGAAAGCGCAAGTTGAAAATTCCCGGCAACCTGGCTTATGGCCCGCAGGGTCGCCCACCTGTGATCCCCCCGAACGCCACACTGATCTTTGAGGTGGAACTGCTCAAAATCGGGCAGTGACGCGTCTGCGTTTCTGGCCTCGCTGCAAGGCGGCAGCCCCACGTAGATAACGTGAGCGATAAACAACCCCGAACCTGTGCGCGGCAGGTTCGGGGTTGTTTATCGTCAGCAAGATGTCTGGAAAAACAGCGGCAAAATTGTTGCCAAATTGTTACCAAATTGTTACTTTGAGACCCTGGCATGGAAACATTGCGCGGCAAAGCATCCGTATAGGAAGATACAGACAAATGATTTCGGCAGCGTGGTTAATCCAATATGTTTGCTGTTCGTATTGGTGTTAACAACGGCGCAGAATTATCGTCAACTTACAATCAGGGGCAGCGGCAGTCTCATTCCTTGTGTGCCTGTCGGATGCGGCTTTCAGGCTGCGTTGGCCCCGACTTGTTCAGCATTGCAGCAAAAACTTGATCTTGTTCGGGCATAACGCACATCGTTTTCAGACAACGAAAGACAATGAATACGCTAGGGAGAGAAGATAACAATGCAATCTACAAAATGGCAGAATAAGGCGCCGCGCGCCCTTGTCGCCGGGTTGGCGCTTGGAGTTTCAACGGTCGCGTTTACGGGAATGCGGGGCCACGCTGCGCCGCAGAACAGCGCGCCGCCCGTGCAGCCCTCGGCCCAGGTGTTGAGCATACAAACGGCGTTCGAGCAGGTTGCAGAGAAGCTGCGCCCCTCCGTCGTTTACATCAAGAGCCGCCAGTCTGCGACGAACGCGGCCTTTCAAGGCGGACAGGACGGCGACAATCCGTTCGGGTTCGCGCTTCCGCAGGGACCGGGCGGCAGGCCGCGATTTATGAACCCGCAATCGCGGCGCAGCGTGGAGGCCAGCGGATCGGGTGTGATCGTCTCAAATGACGGCTACATTCTGACCAACGACCATGTGGTTGCGGGCGCGGATCGCGTGACTGTGACGCTTCAGGACGGGCGCGAGATGGTGGGCAAGGTGTTCCGCGACCAGCGCAGCGATCTGGCCCTGATTAAGATCAATGCCAGCGGCCTGCCCGCCGCTGAGTTTGCGGACAGCGACAGCGTCAAGATCGGGCAATGGGCCATTGCGTTCGGCAGTCCGTTCGGGCTGACCGACACCATGACGGTGGGCGTCGTGTCCTCGACCAAGCGCAAAGAGACAATCGGCGGCGGGGCGGAACTACGCAACTATCCCAGCCTGATCCAGACGGATGCGAGTATCAATCCCGGCAACAGCGGCGGGCCGCTTGTGGACATCTATGGCCGCGTGGTAGGCATCAATGTCGCCATCGAGTCGCCCAGCGGCGGCAACGTGGGCATCGGCTTTACCATTCCCGCCAATCAGGCGCGCTACATCATGGAGCAGCTTCGCAGCAAGGGAACCGTGACGCGGGGCTACCTGGGCTTTATTCCGCAGTCGCTGGACTATGAGGCGCAAAAGCGCTATGGCGTGAAAGAGGGCGCGCTGGTCACGCTCGTGCAATCGGGACAGCCCGCCGACAGGGCCGGCCTGCTTGTCGAGGACGTGATCGTCAAGTACAACAACAAGACCGTCGAGGACGAGGCTACGCTGCGCGACATGGTCTCGCGCACCGCGCCCAACACGACCGTTCCCGTAGTTGTGCTGCGCGACGGCGAACCGAAAACGCTGATGGTCACAGTCGGCGTACAGCAGATAGCTGAGAAGGCAGCTGCCGCCCCCGCTCCCGCCCGCGAGCATACGCGCGGCAAACTGGGCATGAGCCTGGGCGAAGCGAATGACGCCAAGGTGCGGCAGGAACTGAGCTTGAAGGATACGGTAAAGGACGGCATCGTTGTCGTGGAAGCGCTTCAAGGTGGCCCGGCGTTTGAAGCTGGAATCAGAGCCGGAGATGTGCTGGTACGCATAAACGGTAAGCGGATCACGAGCGTGGATCAGGTGTCGCAAATGGCGGTCGGCATGGCGTCGGGAGACAGCGTCTCGGTCGTGGTGCGCCGCGCCGACGAAACGGGAAGTACCAACATTCTGGCGACCCTGAAGCTGGACTAGGGCCGAAGCGTAAGCATCGGCGGGTAGTGGCGGCGTGGATATACGGAATTGTAAGCCGCTCCTCCTCCGGGTCTTCCGCAGGGGCGGCGCAAAGAAGGACGGGCGGCACAGCAGCAATCGTGCTAAACGTCTTTCTTGCCCGCCCCTTTGTCACAGCGTGTGCGCCGTTGTGCAAACGTCGCACACAAAAGCGCAATCTGGGTCAGACAACAACATAGCGCAACAATCAGAAAGTAAGGCAAAGCAATGACGCAAATGATACCGACGACAGAATCCAAGTCCGGCAGCGGCCTGAAAGCAAAAGTGGTACGCGTCCCGGAGTGGGTGTACTATTTCACCGATGACCAATTTGTAACCTGGTGTAAACAGCACAAACTGACGATCTGCACGGAACCTCGCTCGTTTTCCGAAGAGGAGCGGGCCTCGATATTTCGTTATATGGTACGCCAGCGTCTTGTGAACTAAGAGACTTTCAGGGTGGCAGGCAAGAGAATAATTTTCTGCCCGCCACCTTTTTGTTTGTTGTCCTCGGCTGAAAAGATAGGGTCAGAAAATTATGGCGTTCGCGCTACCATGCCCGATGCCATCTCCACTGTTTACGACCTGTGAACGGAAGTCGCCATATACTTGCCGCAGAGTGTTATGGGAGCGTCTGAGCGTTCGGCTCGTAAATGCGCGAGGTGATCTGGTTTTCCGTGCGGCTTTGCGCGGCGGGAAGCGCGTGTGTCATGTTCAGCAGCTTGATCTGGCGTATGGCCGTGCCAGGTACAAGGATCATATCGCCATTGTCCTTGAGTACCTGCAGCCAGCCCTCCCCGATTTGCAGCAGTGTGCCGGTATCCGTGCGTTCGTCCCCGCCCACCGTCGTCAGAACGGTCACATGTTGATTCTTGAATGCGTCCAGCCACGAACTTTCCATGATAGTCTCCGCTTCTTATTCCGAACTTGTTCCAGAATAAAAAAGAATAAAAACCTGTTGTAGTTTAATTGGTGCTTGTGGGTTGACGCGTTTAGCGAGCGGCTTGTTCCCGCCAAAATCAGTGAGCACAAGCGCCGCCGGGTTGAGCGTTTAACGGAATATTATGTCATACTCAAATGACCCGCTTTGCTTGGCATATCCTGTTCGCCGTCCTCGTTCGACCGGCGTTAAAGAGCAGTCTGCATGACGGTAAACCGGGAACCTGCGTGGTCAGTCCGGCGTCCGTATCGGGGATATTTTTACAGGCCGACTCGTTGTGAGTACGTCAGAAGCGCCCGGGGCAACGTCCTGAGCGCGGGAGGCTCCCATTCAGAATTCGCATAGAATTTACGCTGCTTTTTCCAGGCGGAATGACGCGGAAAACGCGGCTGCCGCGCTGATGAACTACGGAGTACGGGCGGCGGATGTACAGATTGTATCGGACGCGCATAGTGGCGCAGACGCTGCGTTCGGCGTGACGGGCGCGGGAGATGCCGTTCCTGTCTCGCCTGCGGACATGCCGGATGACCTGCCCGTTCCGAGTTTCAGCGGCCTGGGGGCGTCCGTCACTGCCGCCATTGACCTCAATACAGGAACGCGTATCGGCGAGGACGGTTCCATAGTGCATCAGTCGCCCGGTTACGCCTACGAGGGGCTGGAAGTGGAAGCGCAGGACGCGCGTTCCGCTCTGTTTGCCGCGCACTCGGACGCGCTCAAGTCGGAAGAGATGAAGAAGCATCTGGAAGCCGGTGACGCTGTCGTGAGCGCGGCGCTCGGCGGCAATCAGGATCAGGCGGCAATACGCGCCCTGCTGGAACAGTATGGCGCAAAGTCTGTGCAGGTGTTGTAGGCGCTTTTGTTGGACCCGCTTTAATCGCAGGCGTTCGGCGCAGATGCAGGGTTCGTAAAGGAGAAAACATGAGTCGCTTGCTGAAAGCCGCGCTGATGGGGGCGGCGGCCTTTGCCGTTCCTGCCGCCATTAATCTTGCGATTGACCGCGCGCGCCGCGCCCTGCCTGCCGCGCTCGCCGAGGGGGGCTGCGAATATCCGTGGCCGTTCGGCGGGATCTACTATCAGGTGAAGGGCGAGGGCAGCCCGGTCGTGCTGATACATGGGGTGGGGGCGGGCGAGTCGTCGTATGAGTGGCGGCACAATTTCGACGCGCTGGCCGCGCATCATACCGTGTACGCTTTAGATCTGCCTGGCTTCGGAAAATCGGCGCGCCGTGACATCACGTATACCGCCGACCTGTATGTGACGGCCCTCATAGACTTTCTAAGGGACGTAGTGAAGGAACCCGCAAATGTGATCGCCAGCAGCCTGAGCGGCGCGTATGCAGTACGCGCGTCCGCCACGCGTCCCGAACTGTTCGAGCGGCTTGTCCTCATCTGCCCGACCGGATTGGAAACGCTCCGCGAGCGCAGGCCCGGTTTCAGTCAGGTGGCGTATGGCCTTTTTAGCCTGCCCGCCCTCGGCACGACGCTGTACAACGGCATCGCCTCGTACAAAACCATCGAAAGCTATTTGCGTACCCATATCTACGCCGATCCTCTGCACGTCACGCCCGCCCTTGTGGAACACTACTATCAGTTCGCGCATCAGCCCAACGCGCAGTACGTGCTGCGTTCGTTTCTGGCCGGCCTGCTCAACGAGGACATCACGGACGCGTATGCCCGCGTGACGCAGCCCATCCTAGTCTGCTGGGGGCGTCATGCTCGCGAAACGCCCGTCGAGAACGCGCGCCGCTTCGTGCAGGACAATCCTGCCGCGCGCCTGCGGATTTTTGAACACAGCGGCCTGCTGCCCAACGATGAGGAGGGAGAAGACTTCAACGACATGGCCCTGGAGTTTCTTGGCGCGCGGTCAGGCGAGCAAGTCATCACATCGTATGGAACGCGCATAGCAGCGGCCTGATCAGCATAAGCAGCGGGACAGAAGAAAGCCGGGGAAAAGGCGCATGGAGTCTGACAGTGGGGATGCGACCGGTAAGGCCATCTGGAACGTGCAGATGTTCGGTCGCCTGCGCCTAAGCTGCCTTTTGCCTCACGCGCCGGTTGTCATCGAGCGGTTTCAAACACAAAAGACCGCGCTGTTGTTTGCCATACTTGTCGGTCATAGCGAGGCGCGCGTGTCGGCCCCGCTGTATCGCAGCGATCTGGGCGCGCGGCTGTGGCCCGACGCCGAACCGGAGGTAAGCCGGGACAGGCTGAGTCAGGCGCTTTCGTGGCTCCGGCGCAATCTCGAAACCAACGTGGGCCTGCCGGGTGACACGGTGATACGCGCAGACAGGTACAGTATCGCGCTTGCGCCGGGTGTAGTGACAAGTGATGCCGCCCAGATGGACTTCCTGCTCAAAGAGGAGCGGGCCGTTGATAAAGGGGACGCGCAGGGGTCGCTTATACTGCTGCGGCAGGCCCTGGCATTGTACGAAGGCGCGCTGCTTCCCGGCATGGCCGACGACGATGATCTGCTGCTGCTGGAACGGCAGCGCCTGGAAGCGACGTTCGAGGCCTCGCTGCGCCGCGCCGCGATTGCCGCTGCCGAGTCCGGCGAAACAGCGTTGTCATTAGAGTACGCGCGCCGTCTGCTGCAAACAGATGCTGCCAATGAAAACCACTGCGCCCTGCTAATGCGCCTGCTGTTTCGCGCGGGCGACTCGATGGGCGCTCTGAAAGCGTATAGTGACTTTATGGCGCGTCTAGGACCTGGCGGCGTACAAACCTCCCCGGCTTTGGGCCGTCTCGCCGCTGAGATCAAAGAACGCGCCGCCCCCGTGGTTTCCGCCGTCCCCGCGCCTGCCAGATCACTTTCCGATTCTGTCTCACCCGCCCTAGTTCCTTCGGCTTCCGCTTCCCCTCCCTCTGTTCTCCCGCTCGCCGCGATCCTGCCCCTGCCGCTGACCCGCTATTTCGGGCGCGAACAGGAGCTTGGCGTAATACAGGCTGGACTGCAAACGCGCGATACCCGGCTAATGACCTTACTGGGGCCGGGCGGCAGCGGTAAAACGCGTCTTGCTGTGGAAGCGGCCCGTCGGTTTGCTGTAACTGAGGTCGGTTCCGCCGAAGTTTCTGTGGATACGGGAAAGGCCGCTTTCTTTGTATCGCTGGAACACATAAGTTCTGCGGCGCAAATAATGCCCGCCGTGCTGCGCGTGCTGCAGCAAGCCGATAGCGAAACCGCGCCTGAAGAGAGCGCGCAGAGGGACGGGACTGCTCTGCGCGCTAAGGCAGCTCGACTGCTCGGCGGCTTCGCCCACCCGGTTCTGGTGCTGGACAATGCCGAGACGGTCGCGGGCGGGGCTGAGGCCGCGGGCGTGATTACAGATCTGCTGTCCCGCGTCCCGGCCCTCTGCATCCTTGCTACGTCCCGCGCGCGCCTGGGCGTGGATGGCGAACAGCAGATGTTCGTGCCGCCGCTGCCTTCCCCGCATGAGGCTGTGTCGGAGGCGGACACGGTGACGGCGGGCGGGCAAGGCGACGCGCTGCTGCTGTACCCCAGCGTTCGCATGTTTCTCGACCGCGCGCGTCATGCCCGCATGGATTTCGCCTTGACCGAGGAGAATCGAGAAGTCGTGGCTGCATTGTGCGGACGTCTGGAAGGCATCCCACTCGCCATTGAGCTATGCGCCGGGTGGGCGGCGACCCTGTCCGCTGCGGAGATGCTTGGAGCGCTGGACAGTCGTTTCGATCTTTTAGTCAGCCGCCGCCCCGATGTGCCGCCCCGCCATCGCAGCCTGTACGCCGCCGTCGAGTCTTCGTATCTGCTGCTGCCACCGGAACTGAAGACGATGTTTTGCGCGCTGTCGGTATTTCGCGGTGGCTGGACGGCTCAGGCGGCACGCGCAGTGATCGGGACAGGAGACGATGGAGGCGACACGGAGGCTGCAATTCGCAGCCGATTGGCTGCCTTACAGGAGCGTTCGCTGATCTTTACGGAAAAACTTTCCGGCGGGGGGATGCGCTGGCGTGTGCTGGAAACTTTGCGCGAGTTTGCCTGGTCGCAATTGACAGCGGACGAACGCACCGAGGCTGCGGCTCGCCATGCGCGCTGGTATCTGCACTTTGCTGAAGCCTCGCTGCGAGATCAGGGCCAGATGGAGCCGCGCCTGTGGCTGGACACGCTGGAGATCGAGCAGGACAACTTTCTGTCCGCGCTTGCTGCCTGGGGCGCGCAGTCCCCTCTACAAGAGGCAGTCACACAAGAGGCAGGCCCGAATGTTGGACGCGAGGACGCGCTGACGATGGGGCTGCGCCTGTGTCTCGCGCTGGATCGTTTCTGGCTGACGCGGGGCTACTCGCATCTGGCGAGCGAACACCTGCAATGGCTACTGACACGGCTTGAAATGGGAAGCAAAAGTACCCGGACGGACAAGACAAAAACAATACTTTTGGCGCGTGGGTATACCGCGCTGGGACGCGCTTACGCGGCGCAGGGCCATCTGTCCACGGCGCTCGCGCCTCTGGAAACGGCGCTGCATAGATGGCGCGGAGTGGAGGATGCGGCGGGCATCGCGGGAGCGCAGATGGATCTGGGAGAGGTGTGTTACTGGCTGGGCCGCAGGGAGGAGGCGCTGCTGCTGCTGCGTGAAAGTGAAGCAGCGGCGCGAAATCTCGACGATGCGCAGCTGTGCGGCGCGGCGCTGCTGACGCTGGGCAGCATCGCGCTGGATGAACAGGATATACCCCGCGCCGAAGGCCTGCATCTGGAGTCGCTGGAATTCGCCCGTCGCGAAAATAATAATCGCTTGATGGCGCGCGTGCTGTGCAATCTGGGCGAGATCGCCCGCGAGCAGGGTCGGCTGGACATGGCGCGGGAACGGTGTGAAGCCGCGCTGAAGGCGGCGGAGCTCGGTGACCGGGCAGCTGCGTGCTACATCCGCTTGAGCCTGGGCCGAACGGCATGCGCGTGCGGGGACGCGCAGCAGGCGACGGTGTATCTGCAAGAATGCCTGCGCTATGTTGCCAGGTCGGGAACGCGGCGGCTGTTGGTGCTTTGCCTGCTGCTGGCGGCGCAGATCGCAGGGCTTGAGAGCAGGGCCGAGCGGTGCGCCGTGCTGCTGGGCGCGGGAAGCGCCTTGCGTGATGAGGCGTCCCTGCGCCTGATACAGGGCGAGGTGGAACAGGAGTCCGCGCTTGTAGAGCAGGCGCGGCGGATTATGGGCGCGGCGGAGTACGCGATGGCGTATGCGCGGGGGGCTTTGCTGGCCCCGGATGCTGCCGCCGCCTATGCGAATGAAGCGCCTGCCTTGTAATTTTGCCGGATTTATCGAACCTCTAGTAAAATATTTCGTGCAACCCTCCTTTTCGGTAATTTCGCCTTTTACATTTCGGAGTTCTTTCGGAACCGCGTGTGATAATGGGACATACATCCTCAATCGTCAGCTCGAATGCCGCGCTGCCTGATCGTGGATTCCCACTGCCGATTTCCGCTGCCGAACGCCATTTCGACGCGGTACTACTCCTGGTTATTGTTTGCCTCCGGGTTGCCGACGTCGCCGATCCATGACGTTTGACGAAAGGTTTCTGATCATGTCCTCGCACAATCGTTTCGCCGCGTTTCTAACTGTCCTCGCGCTTTCCGGCCTCGCTTCCGCCGCCCACGCGCAGGTTCCCTTCTTTTACAACATCACCGATCTGGGTACGCTGGCAAATTCCACTATCAACCCGACCGCCATCAACGCTTCCGGCGTAGTCGTGGGCTATTCCAACGTGCCGACACCTAACAGCAATGGCATCATAGTCAGCAGCCCGCACGCTTTTAAGACCGGCCCGAACGGGGCAGGCGGCGCGCAGGATATGGGCCTGCTGCCGATTAATCCCAATACCGTCGGCGGCACGTATGCGCGCGGCATCAATGATTCGGGCCTGATCACGGGTTATGGGACAACGGCGGTGGCGGGAGCATCCACTGTTGCCAACTACAATCATGTCTTTATCAGCAAGCCGAACACGAATACGCTGACCGACATCGGTACGCTCGGCCCCGCAACGCTCACGCTGGCAAATGGCGTCAAAACAGCCAATAATTCCATCGGTTACGGCGTCAGCAACAGCGGGTATGTGACCGGCTACGGAACCAACGCGCAGAACGGCGCGACGACCGCGACGACGTTCCATGCCTTCCGCTTCAACAGCAACACCGAAACGGCGCTGTCCGGTCAGGACGACCTGGGCGTTCTGGCGGGCGGCACATCCTCGTATGGGTATGCGGTCAACGACGCGGGAACGGTCGTGGGCCGCAGCACACTGGGCGGAACCACCAACTACCATGCGTTCCGCGACACGCTGGGCGGCACGATGCAGGATCTGGGTACGCTAGGCGGCAACAGCGAGGCGCTGGCGATCAACAGCGCGGGTACGATTGTCGGGGACAATTATGATTATAGCGGCTCTATAGGCGTCCAGCAGGCGTATCGGCTGTTGAGCAATGAAAACGGCATCACGACGGCGGATAAGCTGTTCAAGGGCGTGGGAACCGCGTTCGGAAGCTACGGCAGTTCGGCCACCGCCATTAATGATGCCGGCATAATCGTCGGCTACATCAACACCGACGCTACGCTGACCACATACATCTATCATGCCTTCGTATATGATCCCACCAGCAACACGGGAACGGGCATCACGGGGCAGGGCTATGACCTGAACAACTACCTGAACAACGGCGCGGGCTGGCTTTTGCAGTACGCGTATGGCATCAACAATTCCGGCCAGATCACGGGGTACGGAACCATCGGCGGACAGACGCACGCGTTTCTGCTGACGGCGGCCCCCGCCGCGACCGCCGTGCCGGAACCGGGCGCGCTGGCCCTGCTGGCCTGCTCGGCCCTGAGCGGGGTAGGTTTCCTCGCCCGCCGCAAACGCGCCGCAAAGTAACGACGGAACGCCACCCCTTTAGTTGGATTGTCAAGCGCGACAACTAAAGCGGCATACTTCCAAGCCTGCCATAAACGCAAACGCCGCTGCCTGCACAATAAATGCAGGCAGCGGCGGCGCTGTTTCTACGAACAAATGTCAGGCGTTGTCGGCGTCAGGTTCCTGCAATGCGCCCAGATCGCGCAGTTGAGGAAAGACAAGCGCGGTCGCAAGCACGACAAGAATTGTGCCGATGCCGCCGGATACTACGGCGAGGGTGGGGCCGATCAGGGCGGCGACCGACCCGCTCTCGAACGCGCCGAGTTCGTTGGACGCACCGACAAAGATGCTGTTGACGGCGGACACGCGGCCCCGCATGGCGTCCGGGGCGCGCAGCAGGAGCAGGCTACTGCGGATGACCACGCTGACCTGATCCAGCCCGCCGAGCAAAAACAGCATCACTATAGACAGCCAGAACGAGCGCGAAACGCCGAATACGACCGTGGCCGCGCCGAACCCGGCCACGGCCCACAGCAGGGATTTGCCGGCCTTGCGAAACGGGGGCAGATGGGCAAGCAGCAGGGCCATGCCGACCGCGCCAATCGAGGGCGCGGCGCGCAGCCAGCCCAGTCCGACCGGCCCGACATGCAGTATGTCTTTGGCGTATACGGGCAGCAGGGCCGTGGCCCCGCCAAGCAGGACGGCGAACAGGTCGAGCGTGATGGTGGCGAGCAGGACTGGCGATCCGCGCAAAAACTTGACGCCCGCCACAAGGGACTGCATCGAGGGGGCCGAGGTGTCGCGGGGCGTCTGCTTGCCCTGAATGGAAGCTACCAGTACGGCAAAGGTGAGGGAACTCACGACGGAAAAGGCGTAAACAGGCGTGGCGCTGTGCGCGACCGCGATGACGAGTCCGCCGAGGGCAGGGCCGACGGCAGCCGCAAGCTGCCACCCGTTGCTGTTCCACGTCACGGCGTTCGTCAGCAGTTCGACCGGCACGGTCTGGGGCAGCAGGGACGAGGACGCGGGATTGTTGAAGGCCCGCGCCACGCCAATCGCGAACAGGCAGCCGTAGAGCAGGCCGACCGCGCCATGTGTGTACGAGATCAGAGTCATGCCCAGAAAGCACAGGGCGAGAACGGCGCGCGTCAGGGCGGTCATGCGCTTGCGATCCACGCGATCCGACAGCAGGCCGGCGGGCAGGGACAGCGCGATCACGGGCAGCACCTCGACAAGGCCCACGAGGCCGAGCGCAAACGTGGAATGGGTCTGCTCGTACAACTGCCACCCGACCGCAACCGTCGTCATCTGGTCGCCCAGCGTGGCCAGAAACCGGCCCGTCAGCAGCCGCCTGAAATCGCTTACGCGCAGCGCGGCGTAGGGATCATGCCCTTCGTTTGCCGCGTCTTCCTCTCGCCTCATGTGAGCCTCTTATAGTTTGTTGCGTGTTATTCGTTGCATATTGTTTGTTAGTTGTTGAGACATAGGCTGATGTTGGACTGCCCGCTTTAGGTTCGCGTTGTAACAGCGTGAGCAGCCTGCCGGCATTTCACCAAGCAACAAACAACAAGTAACAAGCAACAAGTAACAAGCAACATCCTAACCGCCTGCCTGGGGCAGTTTGGCGAGGTAGGCATCGGCGTTTTCCGCTGTCACCTGTTCCGTCGCGAGCGTCTGCTTTTTGGGCGGCATTTTGCCGGTCAGGATGTCGTGTGCGGTCTGCATGGCCTCGTCGCCAAGCCAGGGGTATTTGAAGGTGGCCGACATTTCGCCCGCTTTGATGGCGTTGATGACTTCGGGCTGGACGCCGTCAATGCCCACGATGATGTATTGTTTGGGGTCTTTGCCGGCGGCTTTGAGGGCGGCGAGCGCGCCCAATGCCATTTCGTCGTTGTGGGCGTAGATGATGGTGAACGGCGCGTGTTTTTGCAGCACGTTTTCCATGTACGTGCGGGCCTTGTCGCGCTCGAAGCCGCAGTCCTGATGCTCGACGACTTTGAGACCGGGTGAGGCGGCAATGGCCTCGGCAAAGCCGCTATGCCGGTCGCCCGTGGCCGTAGTCGCCATTTTGCCGTATATCTCGACGATGCCGCCCACCCCTTTAGATTTGTTGACGATGAACTGGCCGGCCTGTTTGCCGATCTCGCGATTGTCGCCGCCCAGGTACGTGGTGTAGTTGTCATCGAGGGTGGCGCGATCCATCAGCACAACCGGGATTTTGGCCGCATAGACCTTGCCGACGGCGGGCGTGAGCGGCGCGCTTTCATTGGGGCTGATAAGCAGCAGATTAATACGCTGTGTAAGAAAATTCTCTACCTGCCCGATCTGCGTTTGATTGTCGCCGCCCGCGTCCTGCTGTTTAAGCGTGATGTCGGGGTACTTGTGGCTGGCCGCGACGAGGGCGGCATTCTGCACCTGACGCCAGGGGTCTTTGGAGTTGGCCTGCGCGAAGCCGACGATGAATTTGCCGCCTGTCGGGGGAGCAGTGGACGCGCCCGTACTTTCGGATTTCGACGGAGCCGTGACTATGGGTGGGGCGTCCTCTTTTTTGTCGGACACGCAGCCGGTCAGCAGGGGTATTCCCGACAGAGTCAGCAGAAATCGGCGGGTGAACTTGCGGCGGGTAATCAGCATCATTGCCTCCTGGACAAGTGTAAAGTGTTGAGCGTTAGAGACCTTCATGGTGTCGTTTGTTGATGTGATATTCAGCGTTTTCGCTGCAGGGCGACGGCGAGAAGTATGATCGGGCCTTCCAGGGCCAGGGCCGTGTAGCGGTCAATGCTGTTGAGCTGCAGGATGTTGTTCAGGACGCCGATGAACAGTGCGCCGATCAGCGTGCCGATGATGGAGCCTTTGCCGCCGCTCAGACTGGTTCCCCCCACGACAACGGCGGCGATGGCGTCGAGTTCGTAGCCGACCGCGCTGCCCGGATCGCCGGAATTGGTGCGGGCCGTGAACATCAGCGCGGCAAGCCCGACAAGCAGGCCGTTGAGGGCGTAAACGATCATCTTGTCGCGGGTCACGGGAACGCCGGACAGACGGGCCGCTTCCTCGTTGCCGCCGATGCTCACGATGTAGCGTCCTGTGCGCGTTCGGGTCAGCACAAGATGCCCGAAAATGACGGCGGCAAGGAAGAATACGGCGAAAACGGGCAGGGGATTCCAGACGTGATCCGTGCCGAGCAGACGCCAGAGAAAGGTGGGAACCGGGACGGCAAAGCTGCCGCTGAAAATGTGAAAACGGGCCTCCAGATTTGGCGAAGTGACGATGCTGCTGCCCGTCACGCGAAAGGCCAGGCCGCGCAGCGTGACCATCGCGGCCAGCGTGGCGATAAAGGGCTGAAACCGTCCCCGCGCAACCAGCGCGCCGTTGACGCCGCCCACCAGTCCGCCAAGTAGGATTACGAGCAGGATGATGGCGGCGAACGGCAGATCGGCGCGGCGGGCGAGAAGCGCGGCCACGCACGACAAGAACGCCAGTCCCGACCCGACCGACAGCTCGATGCCGCCTGTCAGGATCACGAACGTCATCCCCACGGCCAGTACGCCCGTGATGGAAGTCTGCCGGAACACGTTCGCGAAGTTGTCCCACGAGCGAAAGTAGGGACTGTACAGGCTCAGGCGCAGACTGCCCCGCTCGATCCCGATGGGCAGCGAGGCCAGCAGCACAAGCAGCAGCAGCCCGACGACGGCCTGATAGCGGCCGAGGAACATCAGGCGCTGCCGCCATCGGGTACGCATATCAGGCCGAGAGTCGGGCGCGGCAGCAGGAGGCGGTTGGCTCATGCCGCATGTTTCGCCTTTGTGACCGGTTTTTCCTTCACTTTTGTAGAAGATTGGGTAGAGACGGGTACAGGGAACGTACCCGCCTCGGAGGCTGCGCCAAGCGTCCTCGCGGACGCGAATGCGTCTATCAGTCGAAGTAGCTGGAGCAGCGAAATAGCTGGAGCAGCGAAGTGGCTTATATACCTTCTGTTGTTGTGGGGGCGGCAAGTTGGGCGAAAATGTCTACGGTATTGCCGTCGGGGTCGAGAAGGACGGCGTACCGTTGGCCCCAGAACGCGTCCCACGGCTGTTTGTGCGCGGCGTGTCCTGCGCCGACAATGCGAGCAAACACGGAGTCTACTTCTTCGGGCGTGTCGCACTTGAACGCGAGGCTGACGCGCTGGCCGGTCGGCTGTTTCCAGTCGGGGTCCATTCCCAGCACCATCGCCTCGGTGTTCCAGGAGATGCGGTAGCCGTTGGGCGTTGTCACCTCGACATACGCCTCCTCGTCGTTCCCCCCGGCAACGTCCAGTCCGAGCATCCGGTAAAAGCGCAGGGCAGCGCCCATATCTTTAACTACGATCCCCACCATGTCCGGCAATAGCGCCATATCAACCTCCTGTCCCTATTCGCCGCGTAGAAGCGTGATTTTGTGTATGTTACCGCACGGCAGCTCACAGTGAAGCGGTCGCCTGACTGTTACGCTATCCGGAAATATTATAGCGGTTCCAGAATAGATTTGTCTACTCTTTGTTTGAAACCTAATAATGGTCGCAGAAGAAGTGATAGCAGGCAATCGATCAAGTCGAGGGGCCTGCTGAGGTGACGTAAAATGAATCATGAACGAAGAAAACTGCACAGGTTTGAAAAGATCGGAGGAAATCAAGCGCACGAACGCGAAATAAAGCAGGGTTGTTATATGCCTGCCCTGCTGTTTGTGACGGAGAACTTGCTTTCGTTGCCAGCCGGTGCGCCGCTCTTATTGCTTGAATACGCCAGCCGCCTGCGGCCTGTATACAGGGCTGATTTGCTGCGATGGTTTCGGAAAGGACGATAATGAACTACGAACCGACGACCGCCCTGAACGAGGGCATACGCCTGCTGCAAGCGAACGATTTTGCGGGCGCGGCTATCCAGTTGGAGCAGGCCGCGCGGCAGACGCCGCAGGATGGCCGCGCGCATGGGTATCTGGGCGTGGCGTATGCGCGGCAGGGAAACGCGGCTGCCAGCGTTCAGGCATTGCAGGCGGCGGCGCGGCTGCAGCCCCAGGACAGCGGGGCGTATTACAACCTTGCGGTCGGTCTGGTGCAGGCGCAGCGGCAGCCGGAAGCCCGAACCGCTCTGGAACAGGCGCTGCGAATCGATCCCGGTAATGCCCGCGCAAGAACCGCGCTGCAAGGTCTGGCGGCAACGACACAAGCGCCTGCCTCGCCGCCTTTTGCCGCGCCGAGCGCGTACACGCCCACCAATCAGCCGGGGTCCGCGCCACTTTATAACTCCGAGACTGCCGCTTCGCTTCCCGCCTCGCACTATACGTCTGTGTCTACGCAGGATCAGTCGAGCTATGGAATGCCCTCCGTCGCCTCCCTGACTGGAGAGCCGGTCGCGCCTGCTATGATGTCGCTGAACGGCAGTCCGGTCGCGCCGCTTCCCGCCGATTACCAGACGCCGCGCTTGACACAGGGCATGGCTCCGCCGCCTGCCTATGGCATGGGAACGCCCGCGCCGGGTATGGGCGGCATACAGTACATGCAGCAGTCGCGCCCGATGTCGTCGTCGCAGCCGCCGGACACGGGCAAGCGCATCCTGCGCGGCCTGGGATGGGGAGCGGCATTCGGGCAGTGGTGGACGCTGTGGCTTATGTTCTCGATGCTGCGGGGTGGTGGCGTACCCGGCGGCGCTGTCGGCGTCATGACTGTGATTATTTTGACCGTGTTCATGGGAACAGTCTGCGCGTTCCTCGGCAGTGTGATGGGATTGATAATCGGGGCTGTGGATGCGATGCCGGATGCCGGCGCGATGATCGGCATGGTGTTCGGAATAGCGATGCTGGGGCTGCAGTTTGTACTCGCGCAGAATGGGTTTCTTCTTCCGGGCGCGATCCTCTGGATTTTTTCAGGCCGCTTTATCGGCAGACACATTGCCGCGCGGGTTCAGCAGCCGGTGATGGCGTAGCGCATAAACTTGTCAAGCAGTACACAGAGAATCAACAGCCTGCTAGCTTAGCAGGCTGTTGTCGTTTATAGTAACGGCCCTTAGATGCAGGCGTATCAAGGCTCGCTGTCAGGCCGTGCGGAAAGAGGTGTCGTCAGGCGGCAATACTGGAAGACTTTGTATCCCTCCTGCCGCTTGACGAGAAACAGCCGCGCCGGGAACACGCTCTTTGTGCCGTCCGCCTGCCGCGCTCGAATCCAGCACAAAACGTTCAGGCCGGGTAAAGGGCGGTCGCCGGAGCGAGTCGTAAAGTCCGTGACCGGCTGTTCCACATTCCATCGCGGAGCCTGATACGCGAAGACAGTTTGAACGGCGAATGTCTGCCAGCGCGCCTCTTTTGCCATGCGGTCTGCCCAAATTCGCTGCCACACGTCCTGAATTGTCATGCCGCCGCGTTTGTCCGGGCGGGTGACTTCCAGCGGCCAGTTCACATCTACCACCTCGCGAAGCCGGTTTGCGTCCCCGGAACTCCACGCCTGCGCCCAGCGCGTCACGGCCTGCTGTATCTGCTGCTTGTCGCCGTCCGACATGGTCAGCCAGATCGGATCAATGGCGCGCTGCACGTCATGCCCTTTGTTGTTGTTCCAGATGGTATCGCGCACAACAATTTTTGTATGCGCCGGCAGGACCGGTACGCTCAGGCTGCGATTGTAGACGCTGTGCGGAATGTGCTGGCCGTACTCGTAACGGAAATCCTGAGTCGTGCGCGTACCGTCCTTGTAAATCACATGTTCCTGATAGCGCTGCAAGCGGTTCTGCCTGTCCAGCCACAGGAACATTGTTTCGGGCGGGTTGTCGCTGATGATGGCGGGATCATGGGGGACCGCCTGCTTGTAATGGTCAACCTGGAGTTCTAAACTCTCCTGGAGAGAACCCGTATCGCGCTTAATGTGGATGCCTGCTGTTTGCACATCTCCCGTATTTTCGAGGCGGTCAAGTTTATTTTGCACGTCGCGGACGATCTCATTGACTATATTGTCGCCGGGATGTTCCGGCAAAACGGGAGACCACGACAGCATGACGCTGTGTTGTCGCGAAGGCTGTTGCTGCCGGTAAAATTCAACGCCACATGGAAGAATAAATTGAAACGAGCGCATAAAATCCGAGGTCTTTGCGGGTTGCTGCGGCTGTCGTGGACCGCGTTGGTAGATCGTCTTCGACCAGGTGTAACCATTTTGAATCCAGTATTCATAGGAACTGCTGCTGACTGTGCCATTAGGATTGACGCTGTCCTCGTCCTGTTCGAAATGCACGTCATCCACGGAGCGGCGCATGGCGTCTATGGCAAAGTTCAGGGTGGAGTCGTAGCGGTGCTGGCGGTAGTATCTGCCAGATGCGACGGCGCATACGCCAAGCGCAATTAGGCTCAGGCGCGGCAAATAAGCAAACCGGGCAGGCAGGGCGGCGAACGGCCCTCGGCGCGCAGGCTGCGTGACAAGCCGCTGCCTAAAGGCGGCGTACAGATCAGGCGTGTTTTCGTGGCCGGTTTGGGCGTCTGCCTGGAGGACGACAACGGCGCGCTGAAGCATCGTCAGTCGCCCGCCGCAGACGGCGCAGGGCTGGCGGTGGGCGTCGCCGTCGAGATGGCTTTGTATTTGCGCTTGTATATGTGCGGGCAGGTCGTGCGCGGCATACTGTGAAAGCAGGTTGTTGACGTGTTTACAGTTCATTTCGCGCCCTCCGATTTGTTGCGTTCGCCCGTTGGGTTGTGGTCGTTAGCTTCGTTCAGGTCGTCCAGTGTGGCCGATTGCATCAGCAGGTCTTTGAGGGCGTTTTTGGCGCGATGAACGCGCATTTTGGATTGTCCCATGCCCAGGCTCATGATCTGCGCGATCTCGTCATCGGCGAACTGCTCGTAGTATTTCAAAATGAGCAGCAGTCGGGACTGGGCGGGCAGGCTTTGCATGGCCTGCTGCACGACAAGCGTGTCCAGGGTGGGCAGGCATGGCGGCGAGGGCAGGTCACGCAGGGTATCCAAAGAGGCCGGGGCAAGATGGGAGCGGGCAGTCCGCCCGCGCCGCGCATAGCATTTGCGCGTGACAATGCGGTAGGCCCACGTAGTAAAGGACGCGTGACGGCGGAAGCGGGGCAGACCGTGATAGATGTCCACGAACGCTTCCTGAACGGCGTCCTCGGCCTCGCTCGCGTTGTTCAGGAAGCGCAGGCTCAATCGCAGGAAGCGGCTTTGATAACGGCGAAACAGCGTCTCGAACGCGCTCTCATCCCCGCTCTGGAACCGGGAAATGAGTTCGGCGTCCTCATCACGCGGGCTGTCGGACACTATGGATTGGGACATCAACGCCTCGCGCTGCATAAGATACACCTCGTAGTCAGCACAAAAACAAGCGGGTAAACAACCGTTGAATGTTCGCGGACGCCGGGGACAGAGAACGTACCCGTCTGGGAGGCGCTTCGCGCCAAGCGTCCTCACGGACGCGATGCAGTAAGAATGCGAACAATCAGCGTAGGGCCAAGCGAAAGTGCGATGTAGACGCAGACTACACTATGCACTGCATGGATTGCTCAACGCGCTTTTCATTGCGCTCTACAATGATAGTGCATAGCAGGGTGCAGAATGTAACAGGCGGGGAGGATGTACGAGAGATATTTGAGGGAGCGAGCAGGAAACTGCAACGTCCGCGCTTCCCTGCTCCGCCGGAATGTCAGCGGTGCAAGGGAAACACGGGGCATTCGGTAGGGATTACTACCTTATCCGGCTAGATGTCAGGTTCTTCCAACATGTAGAGGAACACAAATCCGGCCGGATGAAGCACTACGTTATTTTCCGGAAGCTCACTTGCTTTTTTGGGGCAGGAATTCAACGGTCAGCGCAGTGCCGTTCGGCAGGGTCAGCGGCAGGGAAACGTATCCCGTGTGCCGGTGCGTGACGCCGCCTGCCGTCCACTCAAAGACGGGCGGATTAGGCGGATTGGCGCGAACCTTCTGCTGGAACTCTGAGGCGGTCATTGTCCGGCGCAGAGCTTCGGCCTCCAGGGGCGTGACCGGGCTGGCAATCCCGGCGCGCACCACTTTGCCGTTATGCAGAAAGCGCGCTTCGCCCGCGCCGGTGAAGCGCCATGTCAGCAAGCCGCCTTCTTGTTGACTGCCGAAGAAGCCCAGAGCGGTTCCCCATCCATCGTCACAGCCGCTTGATACGGGCAGGACTTCTTCATGGCCCATCGCTTTTTCGTGGTCGGCGCGTAAGCGGGCGCGCTGTGCGGACGACTCAGGGAGCAAGTCGGCGTACCCGATCAGTTCACCGGCAGGGGTTCTGAGGACGTGACGGCCCGCGCCCTTGACCGCAATCGTTCCTCCGTCTACCTGAATATTGGCGGCGATGGGCGCGTTTTCCTGCCCATCGGTTCCGAACGAGCCTATATAGCGGCTGTCCCGGTCGTATAGCTTGACTTCGCCGGAAAAGTGATGTGCGGCCTTCAGAATATGCCCATGCGAGTCCGTCATGTCTGTAAACGGGTTGTAGGCGAACTTGCCGGCGGCGAAGGCCACGCCGGTCAGCGAAAAGACGGTCAGGGCGAGCGCGGCGAAAGCGGTGCGTTTTTGCATGGTGATGCCTCCGAGAGTGATGGTAGTTCGGGATTGGGTATTTTGCCTGGTGTCGGCGTGCCACAGAGGAGCAGGCCGAGCGGGAACGGGCAGGGGCAGGCCGCGCAGGTCGGCGAAGAGGGATCGGGTCCCGTCCCATTCGCGGCGGCAGGTCTCGCATTGGCGCAGATGACGATGCAGCCGCCACGTTTGCAGCGGGCCGAGTTCATTGGCGGCAAGCGAGGTTATCTGTTGGCGCGTCCTTTCGTGTGGTGACGGGCGGCGCGGGTTGTGCGGCGGGCCGGGTGGCTGCATCGGTTTCTTCTCCTTCCTGTAAGTAGTGGCGCATGGCCTGCGCGGCCTCATGGACGCGCCATTTGATGGTTCCAACGGGAGCATCCAATATCTGTGCGGCTTCCTTGTAGGTCAAGCCTTGCTGCGTCACTAGCAGCAGGGCGTCGCGCTGTGGCTGCGGCAGGCGCGATAGCGCGGACTGCAAGACAATCGAGCGCGTCACGTCCGCTTCGGGGCCGGGGCAGCCTGCCAGCGTTTCCTTCATATCGAGCGAAAACGGCAGGGTGTCCGGGCGGGGCGTTCGGGCCGCGTCCCGATGCCGCCTGCGGGCAATACCGAGCAGCCATGCCAGAATGCCGGATTGCCCCTTGAACGTGTCGCGCCGCGCAAAGGCGGCAAGAAAGGTGTCCTGCATCAGGTCTTCTGCCTCGGTTCGTTCGCCATCCGTGAGCCGCAGCGCAAAGCCAAGCACGCGGGGCGCGAGTTCCTCATACAGCGCATCGAAGGCATGAGGATCGCCGGAGCGTAGGGTGTTTTTAGGTGGGCCTGGCATGGTTCAGGTTTGCTCCGGGATGGTTCAGGGTCGCGGGGACTTGAACACTGGTTGTACTGCTACTGCCTGCTCAAAACGAATGCTGTTGGTCTGATTTCTGGTCACAACGTCCTGTCAGTTAAATAGTAGCGTGATTTCAGCGAATGGTTTGGCGGAGATCTGGTTTCAGGGAATATATTTGATCGCGGCGGGCGGAGCGCAAACACAAGAATCAAGTTTCTGGTAAAATGAGCGCAATGAAAACTCCTGCACCTGTGCGCCATTCGCCTGTCGCGCTGCCTGTACCTAATCCTCAAGAGCAGACTCGCGCTGCCCTGATCGTGACACATCTTGAAGAGATGTATGGCCGGCCCGAATGGAAGCCGAAATTTGACCCGCTCGATGAACTCATCGCCTGTATCCTCTCGCAGCACACGTCGGACGTAAACTCGTTTCGCGCCTTTGAACGCTTGAAGGGCCGCTATCCGACTTGGACGGCGGCTGCCGAGGCGAGCGTCCTTGATCTGGCGGACACGATAAGGTGCGGCGGGCTGGCTGACAGCAAATCGCCGCGCATACAGGGCGTACTAAAAGCGGTGCAGAACAAGCATGGCGCGATGGAACTAACGTTTCTGAACGAGATGACGGACGCGGACGCCCGCGCCTATCTGATGTCGCTGCCGGGTGTCGGCCCCAAAACGGCGGCTATCGTGCTTTGTTTTGCGCTGGGCCGCAATGTGCTGCCCGTAGATACGCATGTGTTTCGCGTGGCGTGGCGGCTGGGATTGATTGACAAAAAAATCGGTGAGGCCCGCGCGCATGACGCGCTGCAATCGCAGATCGCCCCCGACCTGACGTTCCGCTTCCACATGGCCCTGATACAGCATGGCCGCAAGACGTGCAAGGCGATCACGCCCCGCTGCCCGCTGTGTCCGCTAAAGGATGTTTGCCGCTTTTACAAAGACAGCCAGAACGCGGACTGTGCAGAAGACGGCGACAACACAAACGACGCGCCCGATGATGCGCGGGAACTGCTGGAAGCGGCAAAGGGCGAATATATGCCGGAAACCAACCACGCTTCCATAGCCAATGCAGAGACCGCGCCCGCGCCCGTTTCGCGCCGGAGGAAGAAACCGAATGCTGCTGCATGACATCATTAGCGAGGGCGCGCGAAAGCATCCGCAGAACGTCGCGCTGATTTTTCGCGATCAGCCGCAAACGTACATAGACTTGGCCGTCATGGTGGAACGGCTGGGACAGGGTTTTGCCGCTCTGGGTGTAGAACCGGGCGCAAGGATCGGGCTGCTATTGCCCAACTGCCCGCCATTTGTATGGGCGTATTTTGCTGCATCGCAAATTGGCGCAATCGTCGTGCCGGTGAATCCGCTGCTGAAGCCCGCCGAACTGGAATACATCTGGCGCGATGCGGACGTGAGGCTTGTGGTTACGGTCGCGCCCCTGCTGCCGGTCGTCCAAGCCGCGCGTCAAAACCTGCCCGCCCTGCGTCAAATCCTCTGCGTCACTGGTCGAGAGGAACTAGGCGATGCCTCGCTTGCCAATTTGCCGGGTTTGTCCTTCCTCGCCGATGCGCTAAGGGAAGGAACAGAAGAGGGGACAGCAAAGGAGAAGGGGGAAAGGGGAAAGGAAAAAGGGGGCATAGGCGCGGCTTCTGACGGAACGACAAGCAACACACAGAAAACAACAGACAACAGTTTCGACGACTGCGCGGTCATTATCTATACGTCGGGGACGACGGGGCATCCGAAAGGGGCGATGCTGTCGCACCGGAACCTGACGCGCAATGTGGAGCAAATACAGCAACGGCTGCACATTCTGCCTGATGACCGCTTTTTGACCGTACTGCCGCTGTTTCATGCGTTCGCTGCGACAGTGTGCATGAATTTGTGTCTTGCTGCGGGGAGCGCGTCCGTGCTGCTGGAGAACTTTGCGCCGGCGCGAACGCTCGATGCAATGGCCGCACACAAGATAACGATTGCGCCCGCCGTGCCTGCGATTTTACACGCCCTGCTCGCCCTGCCCGGTGGCCGGGAATACGATACATCCTCTTTGCGGATACTGATTTCGGGAGGAGCGCCGCTGCCCGCGCCCACGCTAACGGCCCTGGAACAACGGTTCGGTGTGCCGGTGCTGGAAGGCGACGGGCCAACGGAGTGCAGCCCGGTAACGAGCGTGAACCCTCTGAACGGGCCGCGCAAGGTGGGCAGCGTCGGTCCCGCGCTTCCGGGCGTTGATGTCGCCATCTGGAATGAGCAGGATCAGCCTGCTGCAACTGATGAGATTGGGGAGATCGTGGTACGGGGCGATAACGTGATGCTGGGCTACCTGAACCAGCCCGACGCAACGCAAGAAGCCATGACGAACGGCTGGTATCATACGGGCGACCTGGGTACGATGGATGTGGACGGGTACATTTTCATCGTGGATCGCAAGAAGGACATGATTATTACGGCGGGGCTGAACGTGTATCCCCGCGAGGTGGAAGAGACGTTGTTGTCGCATCCGGGCGTGGCGGATGCAGCGGTCGTGGGACAGCCGGACGCGCGCAGGGGCGAGGATGTGCTGGCAGTCATAGTGCGGAAACCTGGCAGGGAGGGCGAGGCCGCCGTATCCGAGCGTGAATTGATCCGCTATTGCCGCGAGCGTTTGGCGAACTACAAAACGCCGCGCCGGGTGCTGTTTCGGGACACGCTGCCGCGCGGCGCGACGGGCAAAGTCGTGAAGCGTCTTTTGAAGAAAGAATTGGAGATGCAGCCGTCCCTGCCCGAAGGGGAGAAGGAAGAAAGTGGGGCGGTATAGGCGCAGTATGCACCATGCAAAGAAACTTAACCTATTCTTAATGGCCGCTTAAACGTGTCTTAACACAAAGACTGTATCCTTATAGTGCGCTCACTCTCCGAGCGACGATCACCCTTCATTCATTTTTGCTGCCGAACACAGACTGTGTTCGGCATTTTTTTGTGACTTTGCTATGGGCCATATGTCGCCTGCATCTAGGAGGATTAACCCGGAGATCAAAAGCGTCTACTACGGAACGCGGGCGCGCTTGCCGATAATGCGGTAGCAAGAGAGTATGATTTTGCGTCATCGTGAAGCCGTCGCGTTCGGCATAGCGGGCAGAAGATACAGCGGGCGGCATAGCGGGCAGGAGATAGAGCAGCATGGATTGGGATGAAGACACGTCGGGACACGCCAGCGACCACGACAATCAGCGCCAGCCGGAACCCTCGTTTGCGGGAGACTTTCCCGCGCAAAATTTTGCGTCGCAATCGCCGTCGTTTTCGGCTCCGGCCTGGGAAGCATTCACGGGCGATGCGGCTGTGGATGGATTGAGCAAGCGACTGGACTATCTGCTGCCCATAGACGCTGAAACGGGCGTGACGACACATGAGGCGGTCTGCGTGTATATGGACGCCATGATCGAAATGGTGTCGCGGCACGGGCAGCCGCTGGCCCTGTTGAGCATTGCCGTGGATGCGTCGCCTGTGCTGAGATTTCTCGGCATGGAGGGCGCGGCCCTGATTGGGCGTGCCGTGGCGCGGTGTCTACGCCAGGAAACGCGCACGCACGATGTGGTAGGTCATGCCGATCCCGATATGGCCCCGGACGCGTTTACATTCCTGGTGACGTGTCCGCTGTTGAGCGAGGAGCAGGCGGCAAATCTGGGCGAACGGCTGAGGGCGGCCATGACCGCGAGCAGCGGCGATGCGCCGATGCCCTGGCTGACCCTGAGCGTGGGCGTGGCCGCGCTTTCTTTGGAGATCACGGAGTCGCGGCTGCTCGTGGCGCGCAGCATGGAAAGCCTGCGCCGCGCAAGGCGGGCGGGCGGAGGATGCGTCTGGAAGCACACGGACACGCGCCGCAAGCTGATGGAAGACACCGACCGCGAAGAGGGCGACGCAACGGGGCGAGCGGAACGACCCAACGACCGGGACATGTTGGAAGACGGGCAGAATTACGACGATCAAAATAGGCACGGGGATAGAGACCAGGACGGCGAGGTCTGAGGTGATAAACTTCTCAAAATCCACTTTGCGCGCGCATGGTTTGCAACAGGAGGCGCAGCAGGAGGGGATGACACAACCCGCGTCATTCTGCGTTCCGCTGCCCACAGGCCGATCTATGCGCCAGAGTATCAACACCATGTTACCCGAAAAGGATAACGACGCAGGCGGGTCAACGCCTGCCCGCATTCTTGTGGTAGACGACGATGATCTGGTACGCGATACTTTCGCAGCGATATTGGACGAAGAGGGCTATGAAGTCTGCTGCGCAACATCGGGAGCGGACGCGCTGGCCTGCCTGAAAAACGCGGCCTTCGACATCATGCTGTGCGACATTTTCATGCCCGGTCAGAACGGCCTGGAATTGCTTCCTTTCGCGCAGGCGCTTGCCCCCGATATGCCGATTATCCTGATTACAGGGTATGGAAACGTCGCAATGGCACGTGAAGCCCTGCAGCTGGGCGCGAGCGATTTTATCACCAAGCCCTGCGGGGCAGGTGAACTGCCGATCATCGTAGAGCGCAATCTGACGCGGCAGGCCGTCCTGCGCCGCAGCGCGCAGCAGCATAAATACGCCCTGCACGTCAGCAACGAAACTGTTCTGGACGCGCTTCTTACCGCACTGAACACACGCGATACGGAAACGGAAGGCCACTCCGAGCGGGTCACGGCCTATACCATCGAGATCGCCGACCATTTAGATCTGTCAGGCGAGGAATTGACACGGATTGCGCGGGGCGCGCTTTTGCATGACATCGGCAAGATCGGCATACCGGACGGCATTCTGCTCAAACCGGGCAAGCTGACACCGGAAGAGTGGGTCGAGATGCGCCGCCATCCTGTGATTGGCTACGAGATGTGCGCCAAAATCGAGATGCTGCAGCGCGAGGCCGACATCGTTTTGCATCATCATGAGGCCTGGGACGGCAGCGGCTACCCGCGCGGGCTTGCAGGCGAGGCCATCCCACTTGGATCGCGCATCTTTGCCGTGGCGGACACCCTGGACGCCATGACCAGCAATCGCCCCTACCGTGCCGCACTTTCGTTTCAGACCGCTCGTGACGAGATCAGGAAGTTCCGGGGCCGTCAGTTCGATCCCGCGATTGTAGACATTTTCCTGAATATCCCCGAACCGCGCTGGCAGCACGTCCTCACCCGCGCCCTGGCATAAGCAAATGGATTAACCACGGAGAACACGGAGAGAACATAGAGGGCAGAACGCGAAACACGCTAATCACACGAAAAGAGAATGCAAAGCCTCATCCGTTTTGTATAATCAGTGTGTTCCGCGCTTTGCTCTTTTATGTTCTCTCCGTGTCCTCCGTGTTCTCCGTGGTTAATCCGTTCTTCGTATCAGCGCGAGCAGTTCGTCGCGTTTTTGTTCCATGTCGGCCTGGGAACGGGCTTCGAGGTTGAGGCGGACGAGCGGGTCATTGGCTGAAGGACGCACGTTGAAGTGCCAGTCGGGGTATTCGACGGTGACGCCGTCGCGCAGGTCTATGCTGCCGTCGGCATACGTTTGCTTTACGCGTTCCAGCACCGTTTGGGTGTTCGGCACGGTGCTGTTGATCTCACCGGAGATGTAATACGCACCCAGGCTGGCGACCAGTTCGCTCATTTTCATGCCGCCCTCGCTGAGCATTTGCAGCATGGACAGCAGGGGGATGTAGCCGTTGTCCGCATAAAAATGATCCCGGAAGTAGTAGTGACCGGATACCTCGCCACCGAAAACGCCGTTTTCGGCCCGCATCCTCTGCTTAATAAAGCTGTGTCCGACCCGTTCCGACACGGCCCGCCCGCCAAGTTTTGCCACCCAGTCCCGCACGGCCCACGACGCTCTGATGTCGTACACGATGGTCGAGCCGGGGTACATCTTCAAAAAGTGCCGCGCCACGAGCGTTGTCACGACATCGCCGGAGATAGGTTCGCCATTTTCGTCTGTGAAGAACACGCGGTCGGCGTCGCCGTCCCAGGCAACGCCGAAGTCCGCGCCCTGCGTCTTAACGGCGTCCACAAGCTGCTGAATGTTTTCATGCTCGAAGGGGTTGGGGCCGTGGTTGGGGAAATTGCCGTCCGGGTTGAAGAATAATTCCGTGGTTTTGATTTGCGGAAATTTGGCGAGCAGAGCGTGCGCGACCGGGCCGCCGACGCCGTTGCCCGCGTCCGCCACGATGGTGAAGGGCTTGACGGCGGACACATCCGTGAACTGCATCAGGTGCGCGATGTACTCGTCCAACAAGTCCTGGCGCGAAATGGTTCCGGGCTGTGCCACAGTCTTGAACTGGCCCCGGCCCACGATGTCGCGCAGTTCCTCCATGCCCGAACCCATGCCGATGACCTGTGCGCCGGGACGCACCATCTTCATGCCGTTAAGTTCTTTGGGGCTGTGCGAGGCGGTTATCTCCACGGCGCAGACATTCATTTTGCCGGACGCGTAGTATACCATGTCGCTGCTGGCGTAGCCGATCTGGATGACATTCACGCCCTGCTGCGCCAGTCCGCGCGCCAGGGCATCGGCCCAGTCCGGCCCGCACAAACGCGCGTCATGGCCGATAACGACGGTATCCGCGCCGAGAAAGTCGCCCAGGCCGCGCCCAATCTGCTCCACCTGTGCGGCGGTCAGCGTGGCGAGAAAGCTGTCCGGGTTGTTCAGGTCGGCATAGAACGCGCTGTCGGGCGTGACCATGTCGGGAACGAGGGCGCGTATGTCGTAGGTCCGAAACACTTTCGGATCAACAAAAGTCATGGGGAATTCTTCTCCTGAGTGGGAATGGCTGGCTTGATGGGTTGATGTCCGTATATAAGGCAGGCGTGAACACGGATTCGTGAATGGTCTGTCAGGATATACGCTTCGGGTACGTATACCGACCGGCGGTACATCGTTATCTATAGGATCGAGTAAATTATTGGCGGGATGCGTGAGCATATGCAGGGAGCGGATCGCGGACAGGCAGGGTTATGTTCCGCTTGCGAGGGGCGGGTTCCTCTTCGATTTTTGCGGGCGGGGTATTTGCCGCATCGCATTGTGGCTGTCTGGAGGCGGGATTGGCTGAAAGGGAGGAATTGACGCTGACGTTTATGCCGTGGGGAGCGAAAATCGCGGCACGGCGCGGAGACACTATTCTAGATGCAGCGCTGGATAATGGCATTGATCTGCCGCATGAGTGCGGAGGCAATTGCGCGTGTACCACGTGCCATATCCGCATCTTGTCGGGGGCGGGATGTCTGTCTCCGATTGCGGATGTGGAGGAGGATCGCCTTGCCTCGGCAGAGGGGCTGACACCAACATCGCGGCTGGGCTGTCAGGCGATTTTGCTGGGCGGCTCTGTCGAAGTCGAGATCGTAGGATGTCAGACGTTGAGGAGCGTTTTGATGAACGAGCTGATGAACGAGAGTGCAGACGCTGACGGCGATAGCAGGCGTGAAAAGCAGGGCGGGGATGACGCACACTAGAGACGCCTTATACAAAATCTCAAAGATGCGTGGTCGTCCTTAAACAGACATTTTTTGGCGATAGTCATGGAACATAGAGGCTGATTTTGCTGTCTTTCGCGCGGATACGCAAGTATTCGCCGGTCATTACATCCGGCGCGAACTTACATTTAATCGGTGGCGCGCAGCAAGCGCGTCGTCCGTACAGAGAAAGCGCGTCTTGGTCGTGTCTGCCGTGCAGAACAGGGCCGTGACGCAGGAGTTATCACAATGGGAATGACAGTTGTTGGACTGTTCGAGAAGGCATCCGAGGCGCAGGCCGCCATGCAAGAACTGGTGAGCAGCAAGTATGCGAGCCATGACATAGACATCAAATCGCATACCGATGCGGAGCGCGGCGGCGACATGAAAGACCTGATGCAGGAACTGACATCGGATGGCGTTCCCGCTTCGGAAGCGCAGTTGTACGTAAACGGCGTCAAGTCGGGTGACACCATCGAGATTTTACGCACCAGCGACGATAAGGCCGAGGCGGCCCTTGAGATCATGAATCGGCACGGCGCCCTCGACATCCATGACGCGCATCTGGTACGCAGTCAAACCACGACGTACACAGGCGCGACGGGCATGGCGGCGGGCGCGGCAACGGCGGGGGCTGTGACAACTCCGAACGTGACCATACCGACTGTGACCGCGCCGGCGACGGTCGCGGCCAAGAGCGTCAACGCCGCGGGCGACCAGGTGCTGAACGTTGTCGAGGAAGAACTCGCGGTCGGCAAGCGGCAGATACAGCGCGGCGGCGTCCGGGTTTATTCCCGCGTGACCGAGAAGCCGGTCGAGGCAAGCGTCACGCTGCGCGAGGAAGAGGTTCATATCGAGCGCCACGCGGTCAACCGCCCGGTAGACGCGGCTACGATGAACACGCTGCAGGATCGAGTGGTTGAAGTGACGACGACGGATGAGGTTCCGGTCGTCGCCAAAGAAGCACGCATCGTTGAGGAAGTGTCTGTGGGCAAGGTGGCTACCGAGCGCACCGAGACCATCCATGACACCGTGCGCCGCACGGATGTCGAGGTTGAGCAGATCGCGGGTCAGACGACTACTGGAACCACGACAACCGGCACAACGACGACGGGAACGACCAAGCTGTAGGCGTTGTTTTGTCGCCTGGATCAGACAACTACAGGAGCAGGCTGGAACAGCGCAGGTTGTCCAGCCTGCTCTTGCTGTGTCGTGAGTTCCGCTTGACTGCGAAGCTGCGCTCCATGTGTGTGTGACACAATAATCGAGTATACAACATAACCTGATTGATATGGGCGGCAGTATCCTGAGATACTGCCGGGCTGATAAGAGCAAGGAAACATGTAATGGCCGAAGAGTATGGCAAGAAAGAAACCACGGTCGTGACGGAAACAAAGACCGTGACGACCAAGCCCGTTCGCGAGGATGGGGCCGAGGCGTTTGTGAATGATAAGAAGGGGGCGTTCCCCTGGTGGCTACCCTTGTTGCTGCTGCTGTGTATCGTGCCGCTGGCGTATTTCGCGCTGCATCGCAGCAGCCCGCCGGATACTATTGCCGCTATCTCCCCGCCGCCCAAAAAGCGTGCCAATGTGATCGCGACGGCCCCTGTTGTAGCCACAGGAACGCCCGAAGCGACTGCCGTCGCGGCGTCTGCGGACAGCGCGGCCTCTGCAAACACGCCTGCCGCTGCGGACACCTCCGCGACGCCCCCGGCGAGCGGGGATGCAAAAGTTTACAGCGGTAAGGACATCGCTGTCGGCTCTACGGCGGCGGCGAGTTCGCAGGGCGAGCCGCTGAGTGACGTGACGCAGTTCACGGGAGCGACCGACCGTGCTACGCTGATTGGGCGCAAGGTGAAGCTGACGAACGTGAAGGTGCTGCGCGTGATTACCGACCGCGCGTATTTCGTGGGCGGCAGCGATGAGCAGAAGATGCTGGTGCTGCTTGACAAGGGCATGGACGCGGGAGCCGGACCGCAGCGCGTCAATATCGAGCCGGGCGGGACAGTATCGCTCACGGGCGTACTGGAGAAGGTTCCCAATCCCGAAATCGCGCAGGAGCAGTACGGCCTGAGCAAGCCGAACTTCGACGCCATCGGCAAGGAAGACGTGTATCTCCACGCGACCGTGGCGCAGAAGAAAGACAATCTGGGCAAGTAGCGCCCATGCACACAGTCATGCCCCGCAGCCCTCTGTCGGCTGCGGGGCATTGCCGTGCCGAGGCATAGAGAACGAAAAACGGCAGCGTCAGGATACGGCGAACTCGGTGTAGTGGCGGGTGCTTGGGTGATGAAAACCTAAAACGATGTGTTCATTAGGAATACCGGCCTCTTGCAGTTCGTCTACGATGCCATTCTTTGTGCCGTCATGCTGTACCCATACTTTGCCGTCGCGGATGTCTATGTGAATTGCGTTGCCATGTACGCGCTTTTTGCCGTCCCAACCGGTATAGAAAAGAACGTAATGTCCATGTTCGTCGTCGAATATAGTTTCGCCCTGTACGTCCGCGTAGGAAGGAATAAAGTCGGCATATTCTTGTATGATGCGCTTAACTATACTGCGGTAATTTTCTATTCGATCCATCTTGTGATTTTCTCCCCGTCCGCATCGAATAATATCAATGGTATGTTGACGGCAGCGACCAGGTCACGCGCATCTGCGGTGTTGAGAACCGCTTCATGTGCAATCTCGGAGAGAGCGAGGTAGAGTATTCGCTCCGGCTCCTTCCGCGCTAAAAGAAAGTGGTAGAGAGTGAATTGACCGAGGGCGCGTTCAAGGTCAGTCATGGGTGACTTGCCCAGGAAACTTTTGATTTCAACGGCGATTTTGCGGCCTCCTTTTTCCGCCCCAATAGGAGCTTCCGCGCCCAGATCGATATAAAGATCTTCTTCGCCAAACTTGAGCGGGTAGGGGTCAAGCGTAATGATCCAGCCATCTTCCTCCAGCGCCCTCCTGACGGCATCGTGATACAAGTCTTTTCGCGGCATAAAGGTCACCTCCTTGTGTTCTCATTGTAACCCACGAAATACGTGCCGTCAAGCACAAGCAGAAAAGCAAACGCCCCGCTTTCCTGATGTGAAAAGCGGGGCTTACTTCTTGTCCTGCTCACTGATGGAGCGGGATGGGACTACATGCCGTAGTCGTCGTGTCCGTGTCCGCCGCCGTTGGAGGCGGCTTTCTTTTCGGGCTTCTCGACGACCAGGGTTTCCGTGGTCAGGACGAGGGCCGCAATAGAGGCCGCGTTCTGCAGGGCGCTGCGGCTGACCTTGACGGGGTCAATAACGCCCGCCGCAATCATGTCGCCGTATTCTTCCGTAGCCGCGTTGAAGCCCTGGCCCTTGGGCAGGCTCTTTACCTTGTTGACCACGACACTGCCCTCAAAGCCGGCGTTCTCGGCGATGGTGCGCAGCGGCTCTTCGAGGGCGCGGCGCACGATGGCGATGCCGTGCTGCTCGTCGGGGCCGCCGGGCAGGTTGTCCAGCGCTTCCTGGACGCTCAGGAAGGCCACGCCGCCGCCGGGGACGATGCCCTCTTCGACGGCGGCGCGCGTGGCGCTCAGGGCGTCCTCAAAGCGGTGCTTCTTCTCTTTGAGTTCAGTCTCGGTGGCTGCGCCGACCTTGATGACGGCCACGCCGCCCGCAAGCTTGGCAAGCCGCTCCTGAAGTTTTTCCTTGTCGTAGCTGCTGTCGGTCTCTTCAATCTGGCGCTTGATCAGGTTGATGCGGCCCATGATCGAGTCTTCGCTGCCGCCGCCGTTAATAATCGTGGTCTGATCCTTGCCGACGATGATGCGCTCGGCAGTTCCCAGGAACGTGATGTCCAGATTTTCCAGCTTGGTGCCCAGGTCTTCGCTGACGAACTTGCCGTTGGTGAGAACCGCAATGTCTTCGAGCATGGACTTGCGGCGGTCGCCAAAGCCGGGGGCCTTGACCGCTACGCTGTTGATGATGCCGCGTATCTTGTTGACGACGAGGGTAGCGAGGGCGTCACCGTCCACGTCCTCGGCGATGATTACGACCGGGCGGCGCGACTGCGCGACTTTTTCCAGCACGGGGATCAGGTCGGCGGCGGCGCTGATCTTCTTCTCATGGATCAGAATGTAGGGGTTCTCGATGATCGCTTCCATGCGCTCCGGGTCGGTCACGAAGTAGGGCGAGATGTAGCCCTTGTCGAACTGCATACCGTCCACGAAGTCGGTGTAGGTCTGGAGGCTCTTGCTTTCCTCGACCGTAATAACGCCGTCCTGTCCGACTTTCTCAATCGCATCCGCGACGAGTCCGCCGATTTCGGGATCGTTGCCGGAAATGCTGGCGACGCTTGCGACCTTCTGCTTGTCGCCCTTGACTTCGATTGCCATGCTGCGCAGGCCCGCGACGGCTGCGGCGACGGCTGTATCAATGCCTTTTTTTACGAGCAGGGGGTTGCCGCCCGCCGCCACATAGCGCAGGCCTTCGTTGACGATGGACTGGGCCAGAACGGTCGCGGTCGTGGTTCCGTCGCCGGCCACGTCGTTGGTCTTGCTCGCCACTTCCTTGACGAGCTGCGCGCCCATGTTCTCATAGGGGTCTTCGAGTTCGATCTCTTTGGCGACCGTGACACCGTCTTTGGTGATGGTGGGGGAGCCATACTTCTTGTCAAGGACGACATTGCGGCCTTTGGGGCCGAGGGTCACTTTGACCGCGTTCGCTACGGCGTTCGCGCCGCGCTCCAGGGCGCGGCGAGCATCTTCATTAAACTTTAACTGCTTGGCAGCCATTTGGAATCTCCTGTGTTTCGAGCTTCACACGCCTTAACGGGCGCGAAGAGTTCGCTGATAACGCCAGCCATTCCGCCTGAAAAGCGGAGGCTGTGGGGGCTGTATGTCTAGCCTTCGAGAACCGCGAAAATCTGATCTTCGTCGAGCAGGACAAAGTCGCTGCCTTCGAGTTTCACTTCGGTTCCGCCGTACTTGGAGTAGACGACTTTGTCCCCTACCTTGACGGACAGCGCCTTGATGGTTCCATCGTCGAGGATGCGGCCTGTGCCGACCGCGATGATGGTTCCTTCCTGCGGCTTCTTTTTAGCGGCGTCGGGCAGGAAAATACCGCCCGCGCTCTTCTCGTCCGCGTCACTCGGCTTGACAACAACTTTGTCGCGCAGTGGTCGCAATGCCATTGCAGTTCCTCCTGATGAATTCTAACCTGATGGATTTGAGTTGGGTGAATTCTTGATGGTTGCCTCGTGGGTTTAGCGCTCAAACCCTGCGAGTGCTAAAAAAGGATACAACAATTGCCGGGGTCTTGTCAAGGGCGAGCAAATGAAAGATTTGCAGGTGTGCGCGGATGGGTTAGCTTCGCGTGTGCGTCGGACAAAAAGCCTGTTTCAACGCTGCCGACAACTTCATGTTTTAGCGGTGTCTGTGCCGGTTAGTTCGGATATGTGCGAGACGCCATCGCGTTCCATCAGCTTGAGCAGTTCCACATTGACGCGTCTGGGCAGGAGGGGGCCTTCGTATACCAGGCCCGTATAGATCTGCACGAGAGACGCGCCTGCCTTTAGCCGCGCGTAGGCGTCTTGGCCGCTGGCGATGCCGCCCACGCCGATGAGGGGCAGGCTGCCCTTTGTGCGCGCGTACAAAAAGCGCATCACCTGGTTGGCGCGGGCGCGGAGCGGCTTTCCGCTCAGTCCGCCGCTGCTCTGAACGTCCGCCATGACGCCGTCGCGGGCTATGGTCGTGTTGGTGGCGATGATGCCGGCCAATCCTTCGGTCAAGGCCACTTCGACTACATCTTCCATGTCGCCGTCGGCCATATCGGGGGAGATTTTTACCCAAATCGGCACAACGCCTGTGCCGCGCTTTTGCGCCAGAGCGCGGGACTCGCGCATCAGCAGGCCGAGCAGGGCGGACAGCCTGCCCTTCTCCTGCCATTCGCGCAGGCCGGGGGTGTTAGGCGAGGAGACATTGACGACAACGAAATCAGCGAAGCGGGACAGCCTGCGAAAACTGGTGCGGTAATCTTCCAATACGGCATCGTCACCCGTGACGAGTTTGGTTTTGCCGATGTTGACGCCGAGCGGGCAGGGCAGGGCGCGGGCGTGTCTGCGAAGGAGAGCGAGACGTTTTGCCACGGCTTCAGACCCGTCGCTGTTAAAGCCGAGCCGGTTAATCAACGCGCCGTGTTCGGGAACGCGAAACACTCTAGGTTTGGGATTACCCGGCTGCGGCTGGGCCGTGACCGTGCCTACCTCGACAAACCCGAACCCGAAGCGCGGCCAGACGCTAATGGCCCGCGCATTTTTGTCGCATCCCGCCGCCAGTCCCACGGGGTTAGGGAATGTCAGCCCGCCCACTTCGACGCGCAGGCGGGAATGGGTATAAACGCCCGTGCTTGCCGGCAGAGGCAGGCCACTCATGCCGGCGAGCATCTCGATAGTGCGTTCATGCGCGGTCTCGGCGTCCTGCGAAAACAGCAAAGGGCGCATGGCGCGTTGATAGATCATTACATTGAAATCCTTGTCCGAAATCCTTGTTTATGACGATGGCAGGCGCAGGAGGCTGCGCGTGGGGCGATTGTCACAGGAGCGTACAGGCGCAGCTTCCAGGCGCGCGTTCAAGTGGAAGCCGCTAAGCATTATACCAAAATGGACAAGGGAACATTGCTGTTTTATTGGCGGATGTGGCATAACTTTTAAAAGCAATATCTTGCTACATGCCTGGTTCTACGACCGGTGGTTCAGCAATCAATGCGCTGCGCTAAGACAGCAGCTTATGGATAATCCGATGACAACCTCCCGTTTCATTACTCGCTCCGCTCAAAAAACGCTTTGTGGTATCGCGGCCATGCTGCTGTTTCTGACCGTGTGCCGCGCCTCGCGCGCACTGAATGGGAGCAAAGACCTGGCACAGTGCCGCATGGATACCTGGACGACGCGCGACGGCCTGCCGCCGCGCGAGATCGACAGCATGGCGCAGACGCCGGACGGATACCTGTGGCTGGCAACGCGCGCCGGCCTGGTGCGCTTCGACGGCGTCACGTTCACGGTCTACAACGCGCAGAACACACCTGGATTCACGCGTGGGATGGTGCGGGCTGTGGCCGTTGACAAGAAAGGAACGCTTTATGTGGGAACGGATGGAGACGGTTTCGGCACATTTCGCGATGGCATCTATACACGCCTGCAAGTCGGAACAGGCAAGCCGCTATGGGGCCAGACGAGCGCCTTCTGTCCTGCCGGAGATGGCAGCATGTGGGTGGGAGGACAGGGGGCGGACCCGCTTGTCCGGCTTGTGTCCGGGCGCGTGGAAGGGGTTCCTAACGCACCTAAGGAAATCTATGCCATTGTGGAGGACGGGGCGGGCGGATTATGGCTCGCATGTGGTCGTTACGGACTGGTACACAGACTGCGCGACGGGGTTTTCGCGCCGTGTCTGGATTCGCAGAAGCAACCGTTGACCGGCGCGGCTTCGCTGTGCCTGGATGCGCAAAAGGACGTGTGGATAGGATGCGATCAGGGAGGCGTGTTTCGGGTCAGAGCGGGACGCGTAGAGCGCATGATGCCTCTGGAGAGCGAGACAAGAGGCAAGGCGGTAACGCTTGCCGCCGATGCGCAGGGAAGCGTGTGGATCGGCGGTCAGGATACGTTGTGTCGGTGGCGCGACAGCGTTGTCAGCGTTTTCCGCAAGAGCGACGGGCTGGAACCGGGCCGTGTCAGCGCTCTGGCGGAAGACCGGGAGGGAAATCTATGGGCCGGCACGGGGGCGTGTCTCAGCCGCTTTAACAATACAAAATTGACGCCTTATACCCCTGCCTGCGCTAAGGGAGCGATCATCAACGCTCTTGCGCAAACTTCCGATGGGTACGTGTGGCTTGGCACAACACAGGGTCTGGTACGCTGCCGGCAGGGGCGAGAGAGCCTCATACCGCTGCCGCAGATAATGAAAACCAGCATCATTCAAAGCCTCTGTACAGATCAGAATGGGACGCTATGGATAGCGACTGACAAAGGCGGTCTGCTGTCGTTTCGAGGCGGACGCTTTCATGGTCGTTATACGCGCAGCAACCAAAATCATGTGGCCTTTGACGCGGGCGGCATCGTTCTGAAAGACTGGACAAGCCTGTATCGGCTAAAACAGGTGAATTCAGGGCCGCCCACCTTCGTTCGCATACCCGCTCGGCAGGATACGGGGTTTATATTCACTTTTTGCCGTGACAGCGGAGGGATGCTCTGGTTCGGGTGCGAGAAGGGGCTGGGCTGTGTCAGGGACAACCACATCGAGGTGTACAGCAGCGGTCTTGTCGCTGATACGCATGTTCTCGGTCTTGTGACGGATGCCTCTGGCGCGCTGTGGCTGGGAACGGACAAGGGGCTTGCGCGTTACACGGCGGGTAAGTTCACGCGGTTTACCGTCCGCGACGGCCTGCCGGACGATAACTTGTATCAGATCGCCTGCGACGACCGGGGAACGCTGTGGGTGGGCGGCAATCGGGGAATATTCTCCGTGAAGCCGGGCGACCTCGAAGCCTATATGGAGGGGAAGTATGCTTTGGTTCCGACGACACTATACGAGGCGGCGGATGGCATACGGCAGTTTCCCGTGGCGACCGGCGCTGTACTCAAGACGCAGGATGGGCATCTGTGGTTTCGGGGTGAGACCGAGCTGACCCTCGTGGAGCCGCGAAATATTGCGGTCAACCGGCTCGTTCCCTTAGTGAAGATCGAGCGTGTCGTTCTGGATGGCGGAACGCTGGCTGTGGGCAAAGAAACCGTTGAGGCCGCGCCGGGGAAAGGCGAATTGGAGATACGCTACACGGGCCTGAGTCTATCCGTGCCGGAGAAGGTGCGGTTTCACTACCAACTGGAAGGGTTCGATAAGGGGTGGATAGACGCGGGTACGCGGCGCGCGGCGTATTATACCAATCTGCCGCCGGGCAAGTATCGGTTCCGTGTCATGGCCTGCAACAACGACGGCTATTGGAACAGTCAGGGAGCCACGCTTGAATTTACGCTGCGCCCTCACTTCACGCAGACGCTGCTATTTCGTGCCGGGTGTCTGTTAGCCGTCGCGGGAGCAGGCTTGTGGGGAGCCTGGCTGCGTCTGCGCCGTCTGCGACGCGCCAACCGCAGACTGGAAGCCCGTATCGCGGAACGCACCGCGCAATTGCTGGAGGCTAATCGCGAACTTCATGCGTCGCACCAATCCGTACAGGAGGCGAATGTACGGCTGCATTCGCTGGCGACTACGGACGGCATGACGGGTCTTGCCAATCACCGCGCTTTCCAGGAGGCGCTCAGGGACGCGCTGGTCACGGCGGAGTGCGACGCGCAGCCGCTGGCCCTGCTGCTGGCCGACGTAGATCATTTCAAACAGTACAATGATGCGTATGGACATCCTGCCGGGGATGAGGTGCTGCGCATCGTGGCAAGCGTACTGAAAGAATGTGCGGGGGTACGCGATACGGTCGCTCGGTATGGCGGCGAAGAATTTGCCGTCCTGCTGCCAAACGCGGATACGCAGACCGCGCTTGAGATCGCCGAGCGCGTCCGGGCCGCCATCGCCGGATGCGTGTTTCCCTGCCGCTGTATCACCATGAGTATCGGGGCGGCAACGATTGCGGCGCAGCCTGCGAGCGGCGAATCTTATGCGGCGAAGACGCTGATACAGCGGGCCGATGAGGCGCTGTACGCGGCCAAGCGGGGCGGGCGCAATCGGGTAACGCTGGCAGCGCGCGAGATACGTCAGGACTGCGAAGAGCGCGAGCAGGACGAAGAGGATGCAGCGCCGTCCGGGATGGGGCAGATAGTTCCTTTGTGCATCACGTCAGACGATGGGGCAAAGCCGATTACCCGAAGCGGCGCACAGGGGGGAGATCAGACGCTCGCCGGACTGATGGCCGTGCTGAACCTGCGCGACCCGGAAACAGACGGACACTCGCAGCGCGTGGCCCGCTTCGCGCTGCGGCTGGCGCAGGAAGTGATACGGCAGGACGTGGCCCCGCTGTCGCCGGACGATCTGCGTGACCTGACGCTGGGCGCGCTGCTGCACGACGTGGGCAAAATCGGCGTCCCGGACGCAATCCTGCACAAGCCGGGAGCGCTGACGGAGGCCGAGTGGGAAGTCATGCGGCGTCATCCGCAGCAAGGGGCCGAAATCCTCAGTGCGTTCGCGCATCTGGTCAGCGCGCTGCCGGTCGTGCGCTCGCACCATGAGCGGTGGGATGGGAGCGGCTACCCGGATAGGCTTGCAGGGCGAAAGATACCGCTCTCGGCGCGGCTGTTCGCCCTGGCCGATACCCTGGATGCGATGTCGAGCGACCGCCCGTATCGCGCGGCTCTTTCCGCTGAGGATATAAGGCAGGAGGTCGCCACGATGGCAGGCACACAGTTCGATCCCGATCTTGTAAATGTCTTCCTGAGTATATCTCAGGCGGAATGGGAGCGGCTTCGGGTTGGAGAGGCTGTGGAGGCAGAGCTTCAGCCGGACGTTTCCATACTGCTGCCCAGAGCGGCATAGACAATGGGCAGCGGAGTCGAAGAAGCGATAGGGCGGGGGCGGCATGATCATGCTGCCCCCGCTCTTTACGTTCAAAGTCTGACCTAGCTGATCCCTATGACGACTTTATGATACTACGCTAAAGTGGTATGATGCAAGTATTGAAGAATATGCAACTTTTGCTTTTGCTACCACGTCTTTAGATATAACGGATGCGCGGAGGGAACTCGGTGACAACCACAAATGGAAGCCGCTGCCGCTATTTCCCAACAACGTTTGTTCATCATCATACTTGCCGAAATATTTTTTGAGGTGCAGCCACTATGCGAATGGATAAGTTGACCATCAAGGCGCAGGAAGCGATTCAGCAGGCGCAGCAGATCGCGGAACAGAACCAGAACACGCAGATTGACTTGGAACACGCGCTGGCGTCGCTGCTGGCGCAGACCGAGGGCGTGACCGGGCCTATCTTTCAGAAATTGGGCGTGAACATCGGCCTGCTGCAATCGCAGGTCGCGTCCGAGATCGCGCGGCTGCCCAAAGTGGGCGGCATGGCGGACATCGCCAATAGCCTGACGCCGCGCCTGAAAGCGGCTGTGAACATCGCGTTTGGCGAGGCCGAGCGCATGAAGGACGAGTATGTCAGCACGGAACATCTGCTGCTGGGTATCGTGGCTGATGTGTCGGGGCCATCGGCGCGGCTGCTGAAGGCGCAGGGCGTGACGCCGGAAAAAGTTTTGCAGGCGCTCAAAGACGTGAGAGGCAGTCAGCGCGTCACGGATCAGAACCCGGAAGAAAAATATCAGGCCCTGGAGAAATACGGGCGGGATTATACGGAACTTGCCCGCAAGCAGAAACTGGATCCGGTCATCGGGCGTGACGAGGAGATACGGCGCGTGGTGCAGGTGCTGTCGCGCCGCACCAAGAACAATCCCGTGCTGATCGGTGAACCGGGCGTGGGCAAGACGGCTATTGTAGAAGGGCTGGCGCAGCGCATCGTCGAAGGCGACGTGCCGGAAGGTCTGAAAGACAAGCGGCTGATTGCGTTGGATCTGGGAGCATTGATTGCGGGAGCCAAGTATCGGGGCGAGTTCGAGGATCGTTTGAAGGCCGTACTGAATGAGGTGTCCGAGGCGAATGGCGGCATCATTTTGTTCATTGACGAGATGCACACGCTTGTGGGCGCGGGCAAGGCCGAGGGCGCGATGGACGCGGGCAACATCATGAAGCCGATGCTTGCGCGGGGCGAACTGAGGTGCGTGGGCGCGACCACGCTGGACGAGTATCGCAAATACATCGAAAAAGATGCGGCCCTAGAGCGGCGTTTTCAGCCCGTGTTCGTGGGCGAGCCGAGCGTGGACGATACCATCGGCATCCTGCGCGGCCTGAAAGAAAAGTACGAGGTGCATCACGGCATTCGTATCACAGACAGCGCGATAGTGGCTGCGGCGGTGCTTTCGAGCCGTTATATCACGGATCGCTTTTTGCCGGACAAGGCCATTGACCTGATTGACGAGGCCGCGAGTCGGCTGCGGATTGAGATTGACAGTATGCCTGTGGAGATTGACGCAGTAGAGCGGCGCATACGGCAGCTAGAAATTGAACGTGTTGCGCTGAAAAAAGAGACGGACGCGGCGGGGCAGGAGCGGCTTGCCAGACTGGAAATGGAACTCGGTGAACTGCGCGAGCAGTCGCATCAACTCCGCGCCCGGTGGGACAACGAGAAGCGCGTGATAGAAAAAATCAGACGCACCAAAGAGGAAGTGGAACAGGCGCGGCTGAGGGCTGAGGCGGCAGAGCGGAGCGGCGACCTGAACCGCGCGGCGGAACTGCGCTACGGCGTGATGTTTGAACTGAATAAGCGGCTGCTGTCGGAGCAGGCCGAGTTCACCGCCCTGAACGAGGGTGGGCAGGCCATGCTGCAGGAGGAAGTGACTGCGGACGACATCGCCGAAGTAGTGGGCAAGTGGACGGGCATTCCAATTACGAGACTGCTGGAAGGCGAGATGCAGAAACTGCTGCGTATGGAAGACCGTCTGCACGCCCGCGTGATCGGGCAGGAGGAGGCCGTTGTGGCGGTCGCCAATGCCGTGCGGCGGTCGCGGTCAGGCCTGAGCGATCCCAACCGGCCCATTGGCTCGTTCATTTTTCTTGGCCCGACGGGGGTGGGGAAAACGGAACTGGCCCGCGCCCTTGCCGAGTTTCTGTTCGACGACGAGCGGGCCATGATACGGCTGGATATGAGCGAGTACATGGAGAAGCATACCGTGTCACGGCTTATCGGAGCGCCGCCCGGCTATGTCGGCTATGAAGAAGGCGGGCAGCTAACGGAGGCGGTGCGGCGTCGCCCGTACAGCGTCCTGCTGTTGGATGAGATCGAAAAGGCGCACCCGGACGTGTTTAATGTCCTCTTGCAGCTTCTTGATGACGGGCGGCTGACGGACGGGCAGGGTCGCACGGTTGACTTTCGCAACACGGTCATCATTATGACCAGCAACATCGGCAGCCAATGGATACAGGAACTGGCGCTAAGCGACCCGGCGCAGATGCGGATGCGGGTCATGGAGGCCGTGCAGTCGCACTTCCGACCGGAGTTCCTGAACCGCGTAGACGAGATCATCCTGTTCGAGAGCCTGCGCCTGGAGCAGATCAAGAACATCGTGGAGATACAGCTTGGACTGCTGCGCAAGCGTCTGGCCGAGCGCAAACTTACGCTTACATTGTCGCCCAGAGCGGAAGAAGCCGTCGCGCTGGCGGGCTATGATCCGGTCTACGGGGCGCGGCCTTTGAAACGCGCGATACAAAAGCAGATCGCCGATCCGCTGGCGCAGCGTCTATTAGGCGGCGAGTTCCGCGAGGGCGACCATATTTTCGTGGACGCGGACGACGAGGGTGTCCTGCGGTTCCGCAAGCAGGAAGACGCCGTGCCTGAACCCGTCGCGGCGTAAACCCCAACATAGCGAAAGCGAACAACAATGAAAACAGCCTGGAAGCAAATCGCTTCCAGGCTGTTTGCGTGTGTGATGAGCGCCGCTATTTTGGCTGCTTGGCCGGGGCGGGGTGGATGTCGGCGGGGACGGCGAACAGGCTGTCGGCAAGCGGAACGTTGTTCTTAACCTGCGTGATTTTGATCATGACCTCTGTGCCGGCCTGCACCATGCGGGTCGTAAACGGCGCTTTGACGCCGTCTACGGCTTTGTAGTCTGCGAGATAGGACTCGGTCGGTATAGCGCCCTGCGGGCTGTCGGCGATTTGGTCCTGGCGCACCAGCAGCTTGGTTTTTATGTCGTAGAACTGCGTGGCGGGGTGGCCTTTGACGGGAGTGAGGCGTATGGCGTAGGCTTTGGATCCATTGACGAGGCGCTCGCCGAGCAGTTCGGATTTGGGATACAGTTCCTTCCACTGCAGGGTGCTGTTAAGCCGCGCCTGCATTTGTGTCTGTGCCAGTTCTGCGCCCGCAAGGATGCGCCCGCCAAAAACCGGGTCGCGTGACCAGGCGGTTGTGCCGTCGTAGCCCTGCTCGATTTTGCCGATGCCGGCGATGGTCTGAGAGCTGTAAAACCTGTCGGGGGCTTTTTGCTTGACGTCGAGAGTGCCGGTGATTTTCTGCGCTACAAGCTCCATTGTGCCGCTGATCTCCGTTGTTTTGATCTTGTCGTAAGCGGCTTTGCCGCCCGTGGCGGCGATGTAGTCGTCTATGATCTGCGCCACGGTCGGTGTAACTGTTTTCGCGTGTGCGGCGGGTACGGGAGGTTTCGCGTGTGCGGCGGACGCGGTCTGTTTTGCCTGCACTGCGGGGGAAACAAGCAGGGCCGTGAGCGAGATGGCGCTGGAAACTTGGATTGGGCTGCGCAGACGGAACTGTTTGAACGACATTGGCAAGTAACGATGGGTATGCAATGCTTTCTCCTGTAATGTGTTTATTGGTGTGGAAGTCCCGCCGGGGACGGGTACACAGAACGTACCCGTCTCGGAGGTGACTGCGTCACCAAGCGTCCGCGCGGACGCGAATGCAAACGTATTTACGCGATATTGCGTCAGGGGCGTGACATGACGGCGGCGCGCGTGATGGGTTTGCTTGCCTGACCATGCACGTATTCGACGGCCCTGTCCAATATCGGGTCGGGGTGGGCGAGGAGCAGGGCAGGCGTGAGGTCTATGGAAATGTCGGGGAGTACGCCCCGGCCTTCCAGACGGACGCCTCTGGGCGTGTGGAAGTCGGCGAACACGTACTGGAACTCGCCTCCGCCGGGAAGCTCCTCGACCTGCGAGGGCAGCACCATGCCCCCGGTCGCGCGCCCGATGACAATGGCGCGTTTGATTTCCTGCAAGCCGCCCGCGAGCAGTTCCGACGTGCTGAGAGAGGCTTCGTCCGTCAGGATTACGAGCGGCCCCGCATAATAGGGCGATTGTGGGAAGACAGGAAACTTCAAGGACGCGACGCGCGTCTGCATGGTTCCCAGGTCCGCGGGCTTGCTCATGAACAGGCCGGCTATGGTTTCGGCCATCGAGCCGATGCCGCCGGGGTTTTCGCGCACATCCAGGATGATACCGGTGACATGGTCATCGGCCATTTTCTGCACGGCCTGTCGTATCTGTTCCATGATAGGGAACAGAAAGATGTTGAAGCGCACATAACCGATGTTGCCATCCAGTGTTTTCGACTCGACAACGGAGGGGATGGGCGGCAGCGCGCCGAACGTGATTATCTGCCCGGAGGGTACTTGACGCATGATCTGGTACACCTGTGATTTGCCGCCATCGAGGGCGGTGACGGCTACTTTTTGATCGGCAGGGCCGGCAAGCAGGCCGCGCACAAGCGCCCACACGCCGACACGCTGTTCCCCTTCACGCAGCGCAGGCTTGCGATCCTGTATGCGCTTGAGCAAGGGCGCAAGCGACTTTCCCGCCACATCCGTCAGGACAAAGCCGGGTTTTATGCCCGCCTTTTCCGCGCCGGAATCCGGCTCGACACGCGTAACGACCGCCTGCCCGCCAATGAGCAGGGCTGTCAGGCCCGTGTCGCCCGTGGACGGGCCGGGAGCGGTGGGATGGTCTGCGCTCAGCGCCTGGGCTTCTTCGGGCGCGCGAACGCCCAGATGCGACTGCTTGAGTTCGCCGAGCATTTCGTTGAGGGTTTGGTAAAAGGCGGCGTCGGTGGGCGCTTTCAGGGCGCGCGGCTGGTAGCGCGCGCGCGCGGCGTTCCAGTCCAGGCCGTTGAGTTTTGGATCGTAATGCTTGTCGCGAACCCGCGTCCAGACAAGCGTAAAGATGTTCGCGCGCTGCGCGAGGGTCAGCGTGTGCGCGGCCTGCGATTGGGCGCGGGTGGGCAGGGCGCAGAGCAGCGGCGCTGCCAGTGTCAGCGCGAGGGCAGGCGCAAATGTGCAAAGGCGGCGTAAGTTTTGAAGGTAAGGACTGTTGGTTTTCATTCGCTTGTATCTTGGTTCTTGTCGGGTACAGAGAACGTACCCGACTGCTCATCTTCGTCGAGCGTCCTCGCGGATGCGATACTGCGGGCGCACTTGCGGCGCAGAGTAAAAGTTATTTGTGTCGTGATGATGTGGCGAAGTTGGACATATTGTTGCAGCATGTTCCATGCTGGTTATCACGGTGAAGGGAATGTGTCAGGCTTTGAGCAGGACGGACTCCTTTTGGAACGCATGGGCGGCAAAGGCGACGGCAAGGGCTGCGTACAGCATGGAGGCCACGCTGGCGGCAATCAGGAAAGGTATATTCGTTACGCCCTGCAGCGACTGCTTAACGACCATCGCCGCGTTCGCCACGGGAACCAATGTCCAGTAGAGGGGCGTTTCCACTTTCAGGAACATCGTGACCATGCCCAGGACGGTCACGATCAGGAGAACGGGCGTTAAGTACGTCTGCGCCTCCTTCTGGTTGCGGGCGAAGGTGGAGATCGCGAGCAGCAATCCCGCGCCCATGATGGCGAGCGGGAACTGCACGAGCAGGACGGCAAGGACGGCGAGGGGGCGCAATGAAAGGCCCGACTGCGTCATCCACGCGAACATGGGAAGTTTGACATAGAACGGCCAGATCATGCCGGCGAGGGAAAGCAGGCTGCTGACAAGCGACACAGCCGCCACGGCCGCGAATTTGCCGAGCGCGATGTCACGGCGCGACAGCGGAGAAACGAGCAGGGTTTCCAGTGTGCCGCGCTCCTTCTCGCCCGCCACGCTGTCATTGGCGAGATATACGCCGCCGAGCAGAGCCGTGACGGCGAGAACGTAGGGGAGGAAGGTGGCGAGCAGTAGCGTACTGACACTCGATCCGCCGCTGATGGCTTCCCGGCGTGAGATGAATGGCGTGGCAAGCTGCTGCGGCAGGGCGTTTGCGTCAAGTCGCTGCGCGACCAGGCGTTTGCCGCGCTCTTCAAACAACGCGTCAAGCCGTCCCGCCGCTTCCTGCGACGCCTGCGATCCCTGATCTAAAAGCAGGGTGATGTGAACGGGCGTCATGTTTGTGATGGATTGCGCGGCGTCGTCGGGCAGCAGGGCGGCGGCGGGCAGGGCGCGCGACCGGATGGCGGTCTCAGCCTCCTGCCGGGTCTGCTCGACGATTTTGATGTTCTGCGCGCCGCGCAGCAGTTCGCGCAGTTCGGGCGTTTTGTTCAGGCCCACGATGCCCACGGAAATCGTCGCTTTCTGCGCGTCCGTGACCTGGTTGCGGGCCATCGTGCCGACGAGCGCCAGTATGAGAGGCGTAACGAGAAGCGGCGACACGATCACGGCGAAGCGCGTGCGCGGCTCGCGGAACACCTCGCGAAACTCTTTAAGAAAGATGACCTGCCATCCGCGCATGGGCGTTTTCCTCCAGGGTATTTATGTCGTTTTGATTCTCTTCTGCGTCCTCGTGTTCGCCGATGAGGCGCAGGAAGACGGTCTCGAAGGGGGTGTCCGTGGACGCGCCCACCTGCTTTTGCAGGTCGCGGCGCGTTCCCTGCGCGGCCACGCCGCCCTGGTAGATCACGGCAATGCGGTCGCACAGGCGTTCCACCTCGCTCATGATATGCGTGGAGAATACGACCGTGCGGCCCTCGCCCCGGCATTGCCGTATGAAGCGCACGACGGTGCGCGCGGCCATCACGTCCAGTCCGCTTGTCGGTTCGTCGAAGAACAGGACGGGCGGCTCGTGCAGGACGCTGCGCGCGATGGATACGCGCTGCCGCTGCCCCGTGGAAAGCTTGTCGCACCGGCGATCCGCGAACTCGTGCATTTCCAACGTTTCGATCAGGGCCGCGATGCGTTCGCGCTTGCGGGCGGCTGTCAGCCCGTACAGGTCGGCGAAGTACGACAGCATTTCGCGGGCGGTCAGGCGTTCGTAGAGCGCGGCCACGCCGGTCAGATAGCCGATATTGGCGCGTACCTGTTCCGGCTGGGTGCGTATGTCATAGCCCTGGATGCGAGCGGTTCCACTTGTGGGCGCAAGGATGGTCGCCAGCATACGGATCAGGGTCGTTTTGCCCGCGCCGTTGGGGCCGAGCAGTCCGAAGATCTCGCCGGGACGCGCCACAAACGAAACGCCGTCCACGGCCCGCACATCGGTCTTTGCTTTGGCGTCATGAAAGACTTTCGCCAGGGATTCAGCTTCGATCATAAGAAACAGAAGTTCCTTTCTGTGTCATTCGCATCCGTACTATTGGCTCGCGCATTATGCACTTCGGCACATTTACCTCAGTGTCTTTTGCTTCTGTGTCTTTTGCTTCCGCCCCGCACGCTTTGCGCGTCGTGTCAAGAACAGACGGCGCAACCGCGCGCAAACTACCATGCCGGAGGCGGGCAGATGAGTCTTATTTTTCAGCGCCATCAAGATCAGGTTCGATTTCGGGGAAAGCGATTGCGGCAAGAGTGCGCCGCCGCGCATCGGGCTGCGCCTCCTGCGTCATGGCATCCTGAATTGTCTCGCGCAGATGCGCGCGTATGTCCGCGTACTGCGTGTCCGTCAGATAGACGCTTTCAGCATAGAACATCACTTTATCGGCGATCACATCCGGCGCGGATTGCAGGTAGCGGTCATACACGCTGAGCAGGCCGGTTACAAACACGGTCAGGTAACGCAAATGTTCCTGCGGCGATGCGTTTGCGACTTCGGAATGCGATAGATTGGCTGCCGACTGAACGGCGGCATAAACGCGCTCTTGATTGCTGCCGGTCTGCTGTGTCTGCACGATTTCGATGATTTGCGCTTCGGTCAGGCGCTGAAGATGCCTGTACAGCGTGGGCAGCGGGACATCCGGCAACAGGCGATGTATCTGTGCGGCGGTCAGTCGCCGCGACTGCACCGCAAGCACTATCCGTATCCGTATCGGGTGCATGATGGTGTCGGGCCGCGCAGCAGGGTTTGTGTCATCCATAAGATAATCCGTTTTCATAATTGATTATCAAATATGATACCATAATCGGCGGTTGACGGTTTCAAATCTTTGCTGGCAGCGGTGAAATTTTTATCGTCTAGAGGAGTTGGACTCGTGTTTGTAGATAGGTGTGTCTACAAAAGCAACGGCGTGGCGACAAGTCCAGGCAGAACAGGGGCAAAACGAGGTCAACGCGACTCATCGTGGAGGCGCATGTTATCCCAATGCCGGCGGCTCAGGAGAGGGGGCTGAACCGGGCGCAGGGGGCGTGGCGGTGGGCGGCGGCGATTGCGCCGACTGCGCGGCGCGTAACCGTTCGATAAAGGCAAGCAGGGACTTTGCGCCGGTTTGGACAGCGGCGTCGGGGTCATGGGCCATCTGACGGCAGAAGCTGACTACGTCGCCGATGGCCGTAAAGCGGAAAGTGATATGTTTGTCAGAGTAGCGTATCTGGCGCATGTAGTCGAGGATGCCGGCCCGGTCTCGCTCGGACAGGCGCGACTCGGCAAGCACAAAGCGGGGCAGGCTGTAACTGTCACCCAACCCGACTAAAACATCTGCCACGTTCTCGCGGACATACGCGTCCTTGTCGTCCAGTCCGCGCAGCAGCCAGCCGATGCAGCGAGCGTCGGACAGCCGTTTGAGTTCTGCGATGACTGCTCCGCACACGTTGCCGGCGGGATCGTGCAGTTTGCGGATGAGGATCTCCACGGCCCGCACATCGCCGATGCGTCCCAGGACATGAACGGCGTTCAGTCGGACGCGCCAGTCGGCATTGTCAAGACTGGGCATCATGGCCTGCAACACCTGCGGCCCCATGTGTTCGAGGGCCGCGCCTGCCGCTTCGCGCACGGCGGGAGCCGGGTCGGAGAGGGCTTCGACAAGCTGGGGGATAGTCTGGCTGGCGGCAAGGGTGTCGAGGCCGCGCACGGCGGCCTCGCGGACGCCTGCGGTGTCGTCGGCGAGGGCGCGTTGCAAAGCGGGAATGGCGCGTTGGTCGCGCAGTCCGCCCAGCGCTTCCAGCACGGCCTGCCGGGATACATACGTCGTGCCTGCCAGGGCATTGAGCAGGGGTTCGACGGCGCGGCTGTCGCCGATGCGTCCGAGGACGCGGGCCATATCGCCATAGGCGTCGTTGTCCAGGGCTGCGAGAAGAGGAGGAACGACGTGGTCAGGTTCCATGCCGGCCAGCGTCTCGGCAGCGGTTTTACGCAGCGTAGCGTCGCGGTTGCTCAGGGCGCTGATGAGCGGGCCGAGTTCGCGCAGGCCGGACAGCGAACCGACGGACTGGAGGGCCAGAGTGCGAACTTGAGGGTCTTCGTCGTTTGCGGCCTGCACGAGTACGGCCAGCGCGCGTGTGTCGGATGAACCGGACAGAGTCTGGACAATGGCGCGGCGAACGGGCGCGCTTGGGTCGCGCGCGATCTGGATAAGCAGGGGCAAATTAGCCTCTGTGACCACGCGCACGGACTGCGCGGCGATCAGCCGGATGTCGGCGTCGGGGTCGAGCAGGGCGTGTTCGAGCATGGCGGGGGCATCTGCGCTGCTGATGTGGCTAAGGACATAATCGGCGACCCAGCGGACGGGGGTGCGCCCAGTACGGCTTGCCAGCATCAGGGCAGCGCGGGCAGGCGCGTCCAGGGTGTCGGCATAGGCGGCGATGCTTTCGGCGATGGCTTGGCGCAGTTCGATGTTGTCGTCCAGCGCGCCGAGGAGGGGCAGAAGCGCCGCGGGGCCGCTCGCGGCCAGGGCGCGGGCGGCAATCATGCGTATGTGGTTGTCGGGGTTGTGAAGCGCGCGGGCGAAGATAGGCAGGGCGCGGGTGTCGCCGATGTCCACAAGGGCCTGCATTACGACGCGGCGGACTTCGCCCTGCCTCGCGGTCATGTGTTCCAACAGGGGTGCGGTAAGGGAAGAGTCTGCCAGCCTTCGGAGATAGTGGGCTTCGTCTGTATAATCAAGTTTGGCTAAAGCGTCTATCAGCGGTTCCACGGCAGATACGCCGATGCGGGGCAGCGCGCTGCCTGCACTTGCGCGCACCGGCGCATCGGAGTCATGGAGGGAGGTGATGAGCAGCTTGGCGGCCTCGCGTATAGGGAAATGGGCCAGCGCACCACAGGCCGCGCAGCGGGCCGGAATGTCACCTGTTTGCAGCAGGAAGCGCAGCGGCTCGATTGCGTGTATGCCCTTGTCGCGCAGCGTTCGTAGCGCCGCTTCGCGCGTGTCGGGGCGCGGATCGGTAAGATCGCTGAGAGCGTTCCAGATTTCATCAGTGGTCATGGTTGGCGCTTTCTGAAACAGCAGGCGTACAAAAACTATATCGGTGGAAAACCACACAGCCGGACGAGGCGAACGCAGCGTCCGGCGCATGGAAATAGTACGCGTTTCTATACGCGAATTCCTGCCTGTTTTGTCCGGGTATTCTCTTTGACGTCTGCGCCTTGCTAATATCGGGTGAAACCGCTATAATAAAAACAGGACGGCAGCGATGCCCGTTGCCAAGACGCTTGTACGCATATCGTATTTACATCACATGTATTTTGGTTCGAGAAGGAGCAGCAAAATGCCGCAGTATCAGCAGATCACGAAGGGGCTGGCGCGTATCCGTGTGCAGGGGCTGGACGCAACACGCGCGTACATGCTCATGATGCAGAAGACAGGGGGCAAATTGCAGGCCTTGCCGGGTGGTGTGTTTGTGATTGACGAAACGCTGCTGGAGTTTTTGAAGACGCAGAACGTCGCTTATGAGTTGATAGAGCAGAAGTAGGGCGCATTGCGGCTGGAGCAGGGTTTGTATCGGACGGCGTGAGTTCCGGGTGTTGAAAACACCCGTCTTGGAGGCGCTGCGCGCCGAACGTCCTGCCGGACGTGCCTGTTGGCCCAAGGTACGTGGCGGATGAATGGGGTTGTATCGGGCATAACATTTGCGCTATACTAATGTCGGGCCATGCGGGAAGGACTCCTGCCTGGCCTTTTTGTTTGTGTGCCAAGTCAGCGGGGCATGTTCGCAGCGCATTATAAAGCGGCGTAAGTGACTGGATGCTGCACCTATTGTGCAGGTCGGCGGAAATGACGCGGTAGATAATTTTTGTATTGTGGTGAGGATGGGCAGGGGAGAGGATGACAAAGTTTATTTTTGTGACCGGGGGCGTGGTCAGCAGCGTGGGCAAGGGCATTACGACGGCCAGCCTGGGACGACTGCTGCGTAATCGCGGCTTTCGCGTTACGCTGCAAAAGCTGGACCCGTACATCAATGTGGATGCGGGAACCATGAACCCCTACCAGCACGGCGAAGTGTTTGTCACCGATGACGGCGCGGAAACCGACCTGGATCTGGGACATTACGAGCGGTTTGTGGACATTGATCTGACGCGCCGCGCGAGCGTGACGACGGGCAGCGTATACCGCACCGTGATCGCGAAAGAGCGGCGGGGCGATTACCTGGGCGCGACCGTGCAGATGATCCCGCACATTTCGGGCGAAATCAAAGAGCGGGTGCGCGAGGCGGCCAAAGGTGCGGACGGCGAGCCGGACATGGATGTCGTGATCGCCGAAGTGGGCGGCACGGTCGGCGACATCGAGGGGCAGATATTTCTCGAAGCCATACGGCAGTTTCGTAAGGATGTCGGGCATGACAATGTGATGTATATTCATGTGACGCTGATACCCTCGGTGGGGCCGTGGAGCGAGGTGAAGACTAAGCCCACGCAGCACAGCGTCAATGAACTGCGCCGCATCGGGATACAGCCGGACGTGCTTATCTGCCGCACGAAAGTGCCGCTGTCGCAGGAGATCAAGAACAAGATCTCGCTGTTTTGCGACGTGGAAGCAAGCGCGGTCATCGAAATGCAGGATGTCGAGACAATTTATGAGGTTCCGCTAATGTTCGAGCAGGCGGGGCTTGCCGACCTTGTGGTACGCCGGCTGCACATGCCCGCCAATCCGCCCAACCTGAAGGAATGGAACGAGATTGTGGAGCGCGTGAAGCGTCCGCATCATCAGGTGGAAGTGGCGGTCGTGGGCAAGTATGTGGACAACGGCGACGCGTATATTTCGATAGGCGAGGCGCTGAAACACGGCGGAATCGCCAATGATGCGCGGGTCAATCTGCACTGGATTGACAGCGAAGACCTGGAAGAAACAACGGCGGGGGACACGCTGGCAGGTATAGACGCCATACTGGTCGCGCCGGGGTTTGGGGCAAGGGGCGTGGAAGGCAAGATCACGGCGGCTAATTATGCGCGCGTCAACGACGTGCCGTTTTTGGGCATCTGCTACGGGATGCAGATGGCCGTAATCGAGTTTGGGCGTTATGTGGCGCAGTTGGAAGGAGCGCATACCGAGGAGGTCGCCCCCGATACGCAGCATCCGCTGATACATATTCTGCCGGATCAAAAACACATCATAGACAAGGGCGCGAGTATGCGGCTTGGCACGTATCAGTGCCAGTTGGTGTCGGGGTCATTGGCCGAAAAGCTATATGGCGCGTCGTCGGTCGAGGAGCGGCATCGGCATCGGTATGAGGTGAATAACGATTATCGGGAGCAGTTGAGCAAGCTGGGTCTGCGCTGTTCGGGACTGTCGCCGGATTATCGTCTTGTGGAGATCATCGAGATACCGGCGCATCCCTTCTTTATCGCCACGCAGTTTCACCCGGAGTTCCGGTCGCGTCCGAACCGGGCGCATCCCCTGTTCAGCGGCCTGATCGCGGCGGCAATCAAGCGCGATCCACGTCCCTACGTGCAAGGGCAGACTGTTCCTGCCGCTGATGCGAGTGAAGATGAATAGAAGACGGGTAGAGGCCGCATAACTATTATGCGAGTGCAGGAAGCTTCTTGTATGCCTAGGTAGCTATGAGATGCGTTGTGTTGGGAGCAGGAAAGGCAAGGCCATGAAACAACAGGCAATGACCGCGACGCGAACTATGTCCCGCCCGATATTTGTGGGGATGTGCTACGCGTATATGTTTCTGGGCGCGTGTTCGGTTGTGGCAGGCATACTGGTATATGTCTTGCCGCTGTTTTTAGGATTGAAGCACGCCAAGCACATTGACGCGGGCGTGGGCTTCCTGATCGTGGTATTGGTAGGGTTCGGACTGGCGCGTATCGGCACGGCGATCAAAAACCTGCGGCGCATCAAGCAGCGTACAGGTCGTTCTCCGGTAATACGTTCCGGTGACATTCTGTAAAGATAACTAATCAGCCATTGTAGCCCCGCACTGAAGTACGGGTCTGTGAGGCTTCGCCAACCGTCCTGCGGACGGAAACGCGCTGTTCGTCGAAGGTACTCCTTCCACAGGACGGTTGGCGAAGCCTCACAGGCGGGTCGTTCACGGCTCTGTCGCAACATCTGAATAGTTACTACTTTTTATGATTTAAGTTTTTCCTGGGTTGCACAAGCGTTATTCGGGCCTGGCGGACGCGAGTACGGGAAGATCTGAGCGAGCTTCCTGCCAGTCGGGGCTGCAAGAGTAAAGCGCATGGGAAGGCAGCGAAGGCAGGCATTTCAGGGTAGAATAGTGCTTGTTCCCGACTACTTTCGACTATTGTCTGACGCTTGCGACGGGCATAGTGACTGGATGACCTGTTTTGTTCTTGATCGCAGGAGGCTGTTCGTCGTGTCTGAGCGTGTTTTGTCGCCTATTCGCGTCACCCCTCATGGCCGTTACTTTGAAACGCTTGACGGCCAGCCTTTTTTGTTTATCGGTTTCAATGATGCCGTGTCATGGGCGTCGCTGGAGGGCCTGTACCGTGGCAAGGATGTCACGGCGGCGGACGCGTATCTGGAACGACTGGCCGCGCGGGGCGTCACGGTTCTGCGCCTGATGCTGGAGTACGCGCACTTTGACAGCCATTTGCTGGAAAAGCCCGTCGGAACCTTCAATCCGCAGATGGTACAGTTTTGGGACGACCTGCTGGGGCGGTGCGAGCGGCTGGGCCTGCGCGTACTGCTGACGCCGTGGGACACGTTCTGGATGTCGCGGCGCTGGCATAAGCATCCTTATAATGCCTGCAACGGCGGCCCCGCGCAAACGCCGCAGGATTTTTTCCTGAATGAAGAGACTATACAGGCTTCTATTCGGCGGCTGCATTTCGTCATTGAGCGGTGGGGAGCGAGCGGGGTTATCGCGGCCTGGGACCTGTTCAATGAGATTCATCCGCACTGGGGCGGAACGGCGGGGCAGCAAAGCGAGGTCATCGGGCGCATTTCCAGGGCCGTGCGGGACAAAGAGCGGGCGCTGTATGGATTTACGCGTCCGCAGACGGTCAGCGTGTTCGGGCCGGATCCCGATGCCGGCTATGCGGAGTTGGTCTTCAAACATCCTGATCTGGATTTTGCGACCACGCACATATATAGTCAGGGAGCCATAGACAAGCCGCGCAATACTATTGACTCCGCCGTGGTCATGGCGCGCTGGACGCGGCATGGCCTTGCCAATACACCCGCTGACCGGCCCTTTATGGACAGCGAACACGGGCCGATTCACCTGTTCAACGACCATCGGAAAATGCTGCCCGAATCCTTTGACGACGAGTACGAGCGGCACATGATCTGGACGCATCTGGCCTGTGGGGGAGCGGGCAGCGGAATGCGGTGGCCGGCCCGTCATCCGCATGTCTTAACGGAAGGAATGCAGCAGTCGCTGGGCGGCATGGCGGCGTTTGCAAAGCTGGTTGACTGGCGGCATTTCGCGCCCCATGATGTGGCAAGCGGTATACGCGTGGGGGAGAAAGATGTGCTGGCGTTCGGATGCAGCGACGGCAGGCAGGCGATTCTATATTTGCTGCGGGGCAAGCCGGTGCGTAACACGCCCGGAGTCGCTGCGCTGCGCGAACCGCTCAGGCAGGTTCCCATAGCTCTCAGTGGTATGCAGCCGGGGGAATATGAGGTGCATTTTTGGAATACGCTCGGAGGCTGCGGCTGCGGCTGCGCAAGCGCCCATGCCGGAGAGGACGGGCGCATGTCGTGGACGGTGCCACTGTTTCGGAATGATATAGCTTGCGCGGTGCGACCCGTCTGCCTTGACCGCCCCAAATGTGGGATGGATTGAGGCAGCAGCTAACCCTGTGATCGGGCCGCGCTGCGGCCCGAATTTTTTGGAGGGGCATGCCCCTCCAAAAAATTCGGCTGTTTTATCATATTTGATACGATATTATCGGACGTTAACGTTACGTCTGCCGATTTCGCCTACATGAGATTTCTGTTGGAAATATGCTAAATTGATAAGGGCAGTCATGTCGTTCTGCCACGCAAGAGGGCGGTGTGGCACGTCGAGTGAGAACCAAAAGTTTTCGCGTCGAGCAAGAACCAAAAGGTTTAAGGAAATAGAAGGGTCAGATGGCTGTTGATCGCGTGGTATTGCTGGATGAGAACACCGCCAATCAGATCGCGGCGGGCGAGGTGGTGGAGCGGCCTGCCTCGGCAGTCAAGGAACTGGTGGAGAACGCCATTGATTCGGGGGCGACGCAGATCGTGGTCGCGCTCGAAGATGGGGGCAAGCAGAGCATCATCGTCGCGGATAATGGCTGCGGTATGACGCGCTCAGACGCTATCCTGGCCTTGCAGCGTCACGCCACCAGCAAGATACGCACGGCGGACGACCTGTTTGCCATACGGACGCTCGGATTTCGGGGAGAAGCGATGCCGTCCATCGCCTCGGTCAGCCGCATGACGGTGACATCCAAGCCTGCCGATGAGGAGAGCGGAACGCGGCTGATCATCGCGGGCGGGGATATACAGAGCGTGGAGGAGTGCGCGGCGCGCAGCGGCACGACCATTGAAGTCAACGAATTGTTCTATAACACGCCCGCGCGCATGAAGTTTTTGAAAAGCACACCTACGGAAATCGCGCGGACAGTGGAGATCGTCGGGCAGCTTGCCGCTGCGTACCCGGAGATCGCGTTTCGGCTGAAGAAGGGTACGGAAGAGGTGTTCGCGACGCCGGGGAGCGGGGAGCCGCTGGCCGCGCTTGCGTCCGTGTGGGGGCGGGAGATAGCGCGCAAGCTGATCCCAATACGGCACGAGGGGATGGGCCTGAACGTATCCGGTTTCATCGCCACGCCGGATATATCCCGCCCCGGCCGCTCTCATGAGCTGATCTTCGTGAACCGCCGTCCCATCAAGAGCCGACTGATCGGCCATGCGCTCGAAGAGGCGGTACGCTCGCTGACGCCGGACAGCCGGTATCCGATAGGCGCTATTTTTGTTGACATTCATCCCGACCTGGTAGATGTCAATGTCCACCCCACTAAGACAGAGGTGAAATTTACGCGGGACGGCGAAGTGCATCATGCCGTGAGTCAGGCGGTCAAGGGCGCGCTGCTGGCATATGGCATCGTGCCGCAAGCGCGGATTGCGACACCGTCTGCATCCGTCACTGTCTCACCGCAGTCGGCATTCGGCTTTGGTGCGGGCGCGTCTGCATCCGTTGTCAATCATGCCCCGCCCTCCTCGTTTCAAGATGCGGCCAGCGCGTTTGCGGCGGCCCTCGCGGGGTTTGCGCCCTTGGAGTCACTTTCCACAAATGCAGATGCGAGGAGCGAGGCTGATGCGCCGACTCAGCCCGCGCACTCTGCTTCCAATACCGCAATCACCGGCGCTGACACCTTAGCGCGACCTGAACAAAGTTCTTCTAGTGCGGCGGGCGAAGACGCGGAGGGCGCGGCGGCGTTGTGGCAGTCCCTGGGCGTTGTCGGCCTGCCATCAGCGGCAGGCGCAGGCGATTTTACATCATCATGCGAACCGACGCAACGCGCGGAACAAACCATAGAGGAAGGATCCGCATTCGGCGCGGCAGAAGCTGTGAGTACAGCGGCTCCGCAAAGCGATACCGGCTCAGCAGCTCAGGCGCAAACAAGCGGGTCAGAAACAAGTCAGGCCGAGACATGGCAGACGCCGCCGCGTCCGCGTCCGTTTGCGGAGCAGCTGCGCGAATTCCGCGTGCTGGGGCAGGCGCGTAACACGTACATCATCGCACTGACGCCGAACGGTCTGGCCGTGATAGATCAGCATGTCGCGCATGAGCGCGTCTTGTATGAACGGCTGACCGTGAAGCGGTTCGCGAACGGCATCCCCGTACAGCGACTGACCGTGCCGATCACGGTGGATCTGGGCCGGCGCGAGGCGCTGCTGCTCGCAGAGCATTGCGACAGCTTTACAAGCGCGGGCTGGGACATCGCGGCCTTCGGCAAAGATAGTTTCGTCGTGCGCTCGATCCCCGCCATGCTGATCAACAAGCCGTATGAGAAGATCCTGCGGGACATGATTGATGAACTGGTGAACCAGACGGTGTCGCGGCGGCTGCTCGTGCAGCAGGAACATGTGACGATCACGAACGCCTGCAAAATGGCTGTGAAAGCCGGGGATCCATTGTCAATGGAGGAGATGCAGGGACTATTGGAGCAGCTTGCCGAGACAGAAAATCCCTACCTATGTCCGCATGGCCGGCCCATTGTCGTTACCATCGGCTTTCACGAACTCGACAAGCAGTTCAAGCGCGCCTGAAGTCTGTGAAAACGGCGGCGGGGAACGAACGCGCGCCGGGTTATCGTAAGTACGTGGGTTCGGTCGGGTTTGGGAAGGATAGGGACGGCAATTTCCAACCTCGTATCCTCACGCATTCTGCAAAGCCAACTCATAACAGTTTCCCCCCTTAGCATACGGAGAAAACATCATGCGAACACATATCACACGCGCCAGTTTATTTGTGGCGCTATCGGCTGCTGTACTGCTGCCGACATCCGGGCGGGCAGACGATGCAGCGACGCGCAAGGCGCTGGAAAAGCAGTATGCCAAAATAGACCAGGCGTTCAAAACCAAGAACATCAAGCCGCTGCAGGAAGTGACGACGCCGGATTACACGCTGACGCCGCCCGACAGTATGAGCGGCATGGGTGGGGCGGGGGCGGGACAACCTGCGCCCAAACGCCAGGTGATCACCCGGCAGCAAATGGAAGCGCAGTTCAGCACGGCGGTTTCGTTCATCCAGACCGTCACGAATGCCAGTACCAAGATTAACAAGGTTAGCGTTAAGGGCGGCTCGGCGACGGTTGACGCCGTGGAAACCGTGAATGGTATCGTGGCGGACCCGCAGACACAGGGCAAAACGCACACAATGGATTTGGTCAACCAGTATCAAGACACCTGGGTGAAATCAGGCAGCATGTGGCTGCGTAAACATTCTGATCTGGTGAAAGCCACTGTCGTGACGGACGGACACAAGCAGGATCTGGGCGCGGTGCTGGGCGGCGGCGGTACGCGAAGGTAGGAGCGGCTTCTTCTATTGTGAGTTCGTTTGTGAGTTCGTTTGTAAGGCCGTTGATGCGTTTGCGCGTCGTCCGGGTGAGCGTTGAGGAGAAAACATGCTGCTGGAAGGGAAGGTCGTTCTGGTGACCGGGGGCGGTCGCGGGCTGGGCGCGGCTATTTGTCGCGTACTGGCTCAACAAGGCGCGGCGGTCGCGGTCAACTATGGGCAGAGCGCGGACAAAGCGCAAAGCGTAGTGACCGAGATTGAGGCGGCGGGCGGGTTGGCGCAGGCGTTCGGCGCGGATGTGCGCGATATGAACGCGGTCAGCGACATGATAGCATCAGTAAAGGCGCATTTTGGCCGCGTGGATGGGGTCGTGAATAATGCTATTGCGGGCAAGCAGCACGGCCCGTTAGACACGGCAACGTCAGCAGACTTCTCGAACGCTTTTGATTTCGGCTGTCAGGCAGTCGTCAACACCACAAAGGCGGCGCGTCCACTGATGCAGGCGCAGGGCGGCGGGCGCATCATCAACATCGTTACGGAAGTGTGGAACATGGCCCCGGAAAACTGGACGGTGTACATGGCCGGCAAGGGGGCGATGGTCGGCCTGTCCCGTTCGCTGGCGTGTGAACTCGGCCCGGACAACATCACGGTCAACATGGTCGCGCCCGGCTGGATGGTGGATGAAAAGGTAGATACGGACAGCGAAGGCTCGCGCAATTTCGCCAAAACGCTGCCGCTGCGACGACATGGCAGCGCGGACGAGATAGGCAATGCCTGCGCGTTTTTTCTGAGCGGTCTGGCCGGGTACATAACGGGGGCGTATCTGCCGGTGACAGGCGGGCGCATCACTCAGGCGGGGATGTAGACGCTGATCAGGCCGTCGGAATACCGAAACATTAATAAAGACGAATACGAAGCCTTTTGGGGTATGCTAACGCTTATTTCAGGCGATGGCTTTGAAAGAATCTTTGACTTTGCCGTTCCACGACGGCTATACGATGCGCCGACAGCAGACCATGCCGGCTCAGGAGGCTCACAGCAGATTATGAAGTTTCATCCCACTCCTCTGGTTGTATTGGGACTGGCGCTGGCCGCGCCCGCCGGTCGCGCGCAGACCTCCGATGCCAAAGTAGACAGTCTGGTAAGTCAGGTGGCTGCGGCATATCGAAACCTGGCCTCTCTCTCGGCGACGCTTGATCTGACGCAGGGAAGCGACCACAAAGCTATAACGCATCTGACGCTGCAAAAGCCGTTGAAGTTTGCGGCGGATGTCGTGGCCGGCGAGACTAAAGCGCGGGTCGTGGCGGACGGTAAAACCGTGTACACGAACAGTACGCGCGACAAAGCAAAGTATATCCATCAGTCTGAGTCGAAACTGGACGATGCGATGGGTGCGCTGGCGCAAAACGGCGGCGCGGGCGTGGGCCTGCTGCCGATCCTGCTGACCAGCGCGACGCTCGAACAGCAAATCATTCCCGGCAAACCCACGTCCGTCAAGTGCGTGGCCGATGAGACCGTGGGCAGCGACCCGTGCGATGTGATCGCCGCCGTGATCGGAGAGGGAGAGCAGGCTTCGCGCTTCAAGTTCGCTTTTAGCAAGCAGGATCACCTGCTCCGGCAGTTGTCCATCGGCCCGGCTGCGGATGGGGCCAAACCCACGATTGTGGAAACCTACTCGGATGTGAATCTGCACCCCACCCTGACCACGGATACCTTCAAGTATATGCCGCCTGCGGGAGCCATAGCTTCCGAACCGCCTAAAGCGCCGCCGATGTACGATCAACGCCTTAAAGTGGGGGCGATGCCCATAGCGATTTCCGGCAATGACCTGGCAGGCAAGCCCGTGTCCCTGGAGCAGTACAAGGGCAAAGTGCTGCTGATCGACTTTTGGGCGACGTGGTGCGTGCCGTGCGTGGCCGAACTGCCCAACGTGATCTCGGCCTACAAAAAGTATCACAGCAAAGGTTTCGATGTCGTGGGCGTTTCGCTGGATCAGGCCAACTCACAGGCAAAAGTGACATCCTTCATTCAAGAGAAGGGGATGCCCTGGCGTCAAATTTACGACGGCAAGTATTGGCAGGCGGCGAACGCCAAAGCGTATGGCGTTATGTCTATCCCGTTTACCCTGCTTGTGGGTACGGACGGCAAGATCGCGGCTGTCGGCGCGCGGGGCGAAGACCTTGCGCCCGCCATCGAAGCGGCCCTGAATAAACACTAAGAGGGCGTGTGCTGCATAATACATCACGAGGCGGGTGGCTGCTGAATGCATCGTGTGAGTGACAGACATCAGAACGCCGCTGCTGATGTGCATGGCAGCAACTGGTGTTCGTGAGATGCTTACCTTGATCCCTCTTCTGGCTGCGCTGCTATTTAGCGCGTCGGAAGCGCATAAACGCGCTTCCAAGCCAGGGAGGGTATTTTCTTGTGTGCAGGGAACAGGGATAGTTCTGCTGCACAAGCCGCCGCCACTTTTGCTGACGAATCGGCAGGATGGATGTAGAAAGATGCCGCGCGGGAGCAACTTTCCCTGCGATGAGCCTGTCAGGTTGTGTTACCCTCCGGTACATCGGGGCGGAAGCGCTGGATGCAGGTATAATGATAAGAGGCGAGGTAGCCGAAAGTGACTGTAAATGAGCTGGAGAACGCTAATATAACATTGCTCATACACGAGCAGTTGGATGACATCGAAGCAGAACACGATGTAGATATTCTGTTCGCGGTCGAGTCTGGCAGTCGGGCGTGGGGCTTTGCGTCGCCGGACAGCGATTACGATGTTCGCTTCGTGTACAGGCGGCCAGCACGGGAGTATGTGCGCCTGACCGCGCCACGTGACGTTGTCGAAGTGCCGATTGCGGGCGATCTGGACATCAATGGGTGGGACATAGTCAAGGCGCTTGTGCAGTTCCGCAAGTCGAACCCGACGCTGCTGGAATGGCTGCATTCTCCAATCGTGTACCGCTCGAACGGCGACCTGATGGTATGCCTGCAAACGCTGGCGCGCGAACACTTTTCGCCGCGCCGCATGACGTACCATTATGTGAGCATGGCGAAGCAGAACTATCGGCTGAGTATCGAGAACAAGGAAGAAGTATCGCTTAAAAAGTATTTGTACGTGCTGCGTCCCTTGGCCTGCATCGCGTGGCTGGAGCAGCAAAACAGTCCGCCGCCGACCTCGATACACGAGACATTGGCGGGTATTGTAATGCCGAAGGACGTTCGCCTGCGACTTGACGGCCTGATGGAGCGTAAAAAGAGCATAGGCGAACTAGGGTCGGAAGCGCATGACGCAACGCTGGACGCGTTTATTGATGCGGAACTGGAGCGAGCGGGCAGCATAGTAGGCGCATTGCCCGACATAGATATACCTGCCGCGCTTCTCGACAAAATCTTATGGGCGGAACTGGGTTTGTAACGGCGCATGGATGAATGACGCTGACTTACGTGACGATAGAAGGCATTTGTTTATAGCAGGCAAAGCGCCGCATTATAGTATTGCTGGACAAGGTGCGGATGGAAAGGCACGGGACGGGAAGCATGGGCAGGGACATACGCGAGCTGCTGCAGGAGCGCATACTGATACTGGATGGCGCAATGGGAACCGTAGTGCAGCGTCACAAGTTTCAGGAGGCGGATTATCGGGGCGAACGGTTTGTGTCGCATCCGATTGATCTCAAAAACAACAATGAAGCCCTGATGCTCGTGCGCCCGGACGTGATCGAAGATATTCATGTCGCATATCTGGAAGCGGGCGCGGACATCATCGAGACCAACACGTTCAACGCCAACGCGGTCAGCATGGCGGACTTTGGCATGGTAGATCTTGTCCGCGAGATGAACCTGACGGCTGCACAGCTTGCCCGTAACGCCGTCGAAAAAGTTCTGGCGAGTGACCCATCACGCACGATGTTTGTGGCCGGCGGGCTTGGCCCGCAAACGCGCAGCTTGTCTGTCATAATCGACCCGGAGAGACCGGCGGAACGCGGCATCACGTATGATGAACTCGTTGCAGGCTATTACGAGCAGGCGCAGGCGCTCTTAGACGGCGGCGTAGACTTGCTGCTATGCGAGACAACGTTTGACACGCTCAATCTTAAAGCCGCCCTGTTCGCCATACAGAAGCTGTTTGATGAGGGTGCGCGTCGCGTACCGCTGATGGCCTCGCTGACCATTACCGACTTTGCAGGCGGCAATCTGTCGGGGCAGAACCTCGAAGCTATGTGGAACAGCATCGCCCATGCGCCGCTGCTCAGTGTAGGTCTGAACTGTGCGCTTGGCCCAAAAGAGATGCGGCCATTTATCGAAGAACTATCACGCATCGCGCCGGTTTACGTCAGCGCATACCCAAACGCAGGACTGCCTGAACCGCTTTCCGCGTCCGGCTTTCCTGAAACGCCGGAGGGCATGACGCCCAAAGTTGCCGAATGGTGTCAAAACGGTTGGCTGAACATTCTGGGCGGGTGCTGCGGCACGTCGCCGGAGTTCATTCGCTCATTCGCGCAGGCTGTGAAGGGCATGAAGCCGCGCCAGGTTCCTACCGTGGAACCGTACCTGCGCCTGAGTGGGACGCAGGCCACAACGATACGCCCGGACGCCAACTTTGTCAACATCGGCGAGCGCACGAACGTCACCGGATCGCCCAAGTTCGCCAAACTGATACTCTCGGGCGATTACGAGGAAGCGCTGCGCGTGGCAGCCCAGCAGGTGGACAACGGCGCGCAGATCATTGACATCAACATGGATGAGGGACTCTTGGACGGCGAACAGGCCATGACCACGTTTCTCAACCTGATACAGGGCGAGCCGAACATCAACACGGTTCCGCTGATGATCGACAGCAGCAAGTTCAGCGTAATCGAGGCGGGCCTGAAATGCTGTGTGGGCAAGGGCATCGTCAACTCGCTCGCGCTCAAGGATAACGTCGAGACGTTCAAGCAGCAGGCGCATCTGGTGCGGCGATACGGCGCGGCAGCCGTCGTGATGGCCTTTGACGAAAAGGGACAGGCCGACAGCTACGCCCGCAAGATCGAGGTCTGCGAGCGGCTGTATCATATTCTTGTAGATGAGGTCGGATTTCCGCCCGAAGACATTATCTTCGACCCTAATATCCTGACGGTGGCGACCGGGCTGGACGAGCATAACAACTACGCCGTGGATTTCATCGAGGCGACGCGCTGGATCAAGCAGAACCTGCCGGGCGCGAAGGTTTCGGGCGGCGTAAGCAACATCTCGTTTTCGTTTCGGGGCAACAATGCCGTGCGCGAGGCGATGCACAGCGCGTTTCTGTACCATGCGGTTCAGGCGGGCATGGACATGGGCATCGTGAACGCGGGACAGTTGGGCGTCTATGAGGAGATTCCCAAAGACCTGCTCGAACTTGTCGAAGACGTGCTGCTCAACCGGCGCAGCGATGCGACCGAGCGCCTGCTCACCTTCGCGGACACGGTCAAGGGCGAAAAGAAAAAGGACAAGGCCGAGGAAGAGGCGTGGCGGCAGGGCAGCGTGGAGCAGCGGTTGGCGCACTCGCTGATAAAGGGCATCACGGATTACATTGACACGGATGTCGAAGAAGCGCGGCAGAAGTACGGCAGGCCCCTGCTTGTGATCGAAGGGCCGCTGATGGACGGCATGAATGTCGTGGGCGACCTGTTCGGGGCGGGCAAGATGTTTTTGCCGCAGGTCGTGAAATCGGCTCGCGTGATGAAAAAAGCGGTCGCGGTTTTGACGCCCTACATGGAGGCCGAAAAAGCGGCCACGCTCGCGGCGGGCGGCAGCGTACAGGCGCAGGGTAAAGTTCTGATGGCGACGGTCAAGGGCGATGTGCATGACATCGGCAAAAACATCGTGGGCGTTGTCCTGGGCTGCAACAACTACGAAGTGATTGACATGGGCGTGATGGTGTCGGCGGAAAAGATTCTGAACAAGGCTCGTGAGGAGAACGTGGACATTATCGGCCTGAGCGGGCTGATCACGCCCTCACTGGATGAGATGACGCACCTGGCGGGCGAGATGAAGCGGCAGGGGTTCACGGTTCCTCTGCTTATCGGCGGGGCGACGACGAGCAAAGCGCATACGGCCATCAAGATCGCGCCCGCTTACGATCATGAAGTGATTCATGTTTTGGACGCGAGCAGGGCCGTGGGCGTGGTCAGCGCACTACTCAGCGAGGAGCAGAAGCCGGACTACACGGCCCGCATCCGCGAGGAGCAGCAGGCGGCGCGGGAACTGCACGCGGCGCGGCGCGTCGAAAAGAAGATGCTGACATTGGCCGAGGCGCGCAAACGTAAAGCGCAGATCGAGTGGAAGGCAGACGACATCAGCGCGCCGGAGTTTACGGGTGTGCGCGTGCTGGACAACTATCCGCTTTCGGAACTGGTTCCCTATATTGACTGGACGCCGTTCTTTCATACGTGGGAACTGCACGGTCGGTTTCCGGCCATATTGGACGATGAGGTCGTGGGCGAGGCGGCGCGAAAGGTGTACGAGGAAGCGCGCGCCCTGCTGGAACACATCGTCAGCAAGAAGCTGCTCAGGGCGCGGGCCGTATACGGGCTGTTCCCCGCGAACAGCGTAGGCGATGACGTGGAACTGTATACGGACGAGTCGCGCACCGAACTGCTGACGCGCTTCCACTTTCTGCGTCAGCAGATGGACAAAGAGGCAGTCGGCGGCAGGGAGCCGGGGGCGGAGGACGCGGGTACGGTCAATTACTGTCTCGCAGATTTTGTCGCGCCCAAAGCGACGGGACTAAAGGATCACTTTGGCGGGTTTGCGGTCACGGCGGGCGTGGGCGTGGACGAACTGAAAGCGCGTTTCAAGGCCGACCACGACGATTATAATGCGATCATGGCGGACGCCCTTGCGGACAGGCTGGCGGAGGCGTTCGCCGAGCGGCTGCACAAGATCGTGCGCGACGAGTGGGGCTGGGGCCGGACGGAGAACCTGAGCGACGAGGACATTCTCAAAGAACGGTATCGAGGCGTTCGGCCCGCGCCCGGTTATCCGGCCTGCCCGGATCATACCGAAAAGCGACCCCTTTTCGATCTGCTGCACGTCGAGGAGAACGCGGAAATCTGCCTGACGGAGAGTTTCGCCATGCACCCGGCGTCGAGCGTGTCCGGCTTTTATATTCAGCATCCGCAGGCGCGTTACTTCCCGGTCGGCAAGATCGAGCGCGACCAGATACAGGATTACGCCTGCCGCAAGGACATGGAAGTGACGACCGTAGAACGCTGGCTCGCCCCCAACCTCAACTACGACCCGGAACGGTAATCAACCCGCTTCAAGTCAGAGGAACGGCACATGCAAAAGTGCATTAGTCAGGTAGAAAGTCGCGCCGTACATTTGTACGGAGCGACTTTCGAACGTTGATTTGTCCGCCATACCACTGCTGCACAAAGTTTGATAAATCTGCTGCAATCCAGGATTTACTGTCGGTCTCAAGTGGGTGGAGCAGCCATGCAAAGGCGAGCTTAGTCTTTTTGTGGCTTTTTCGTTGGTGATCGCGTTACGGACCTCGCACGATCTTGCCGGAGTGTACATCATAACGATGCGTGGTGTTTCGCTTCCAGACAGCCTCAAAATGGCTTTCTACGGTTTCAAACCACGTTTCATTTTGCTGCCGGGTGAACACAAGATGCGGCGTGCTTGCCTCGGCGTGATCTCGCCAGTAAATCCCCTGACAGCAGTAATTATCCACCCTGAACAGCGTTATAGTGGGCGTTGAGTCGTAAACACGGACTTCGAGACACTCAGAGGGTGGGTGGCGGGAGGCAAGACGTGAGATCTCGGCCAATGTGTCCATGATTCCGGCGCGGACAGCTGCTTGCAGTTTTTCTTTTTCCCCTGCTGTTTCGGCTAAGTTGGTCAACCCTTGCATCCTGCCGCTGTCCATGTCAATCGCGCGCTCGGCCACATGAACCGAAAGCGGATCCAAAATGAGAATGCGCGTTTTGCCCTCACGTTTGAACGCGCCCTCTACCAGATGCGAGGCAAGGCTCTCCTTGTTGACCAGCCAGGTATTCAGGAAGTCAACGTTCTTCGCCGTCTTCATTTTCCCAATACATTCCGAAACCGGGTAGCCGGTAATTGTCGCTATGCTGCTTTTTTCCGGCCTCAGTTCGTCGTCAGGGGGCGCAGCGATCCCCTTCCAATCCTCTTTGGTCAGCGCAAGGTTCAGGCAGTTGACCACTCTATCCAGAGTGTTTGTATAAACCGGACTGGGTCTGATAAGGTTCTTCCAGGTGTTGGGGCTGATGCCCGCAAGCATCAGCAGGTTTTTAGCGTTATCCTCCCCATTCACATAGGCGGACACTTTAAATTTATCCGCCGCTGCCTTCGCTTTCACTTTCTCCACGCCCCGCTCGGTCAATTGTTTGTAGCGAAAATTGGCTGGCATTCTCCCACACCTTCCTGCTTACAACCAAGCTGACAACAGGCTCGCTCAGGCTGATCCAGATTGAGCGGTTTGGCCTTGTGTCACGAAGAGTTAGCAATTATACTGTATTTGACGGCGGCGGCAAATTGCTGCGTGGCCGTCGAACTGCGATTTCCTGAGCGCGGCGAAGTCAGGATGCGGGCCAATCGGCGTTGCGCCCGCATTTTCGTACCGCATGAAAGAGGCAGACATGCAAATTAAAGTGCGGCGGTTTGAGCTTCACAAAACCGTGCCGCTTACGATCAGCCGGGCAACCCGAACAGGCTCGGCGAACCTGCTGGTCACGGTGGAACAGGATGGCATTAAGGGCATGGGCGAAATGGCCCCGGTGTCCGGCGGATTGATCGCCGAAACTGCGGACATGGCACAGGCCACCCTGGAGCGCTGGAGTTCGGCCCTGACCGACACATCGCCGTGGGAGATGCAGCGTATCGAAACGCAGATCAGTGTGCAGGACGGCGAGCGAGCGGCGTTCTGCGCTCTGGATTGCGCGCAGCACGACTGGCAGGGCAAAAGCCTGGGTCTGCCGGTCTGGAAACTGCTGGGTTTGGATATGCAAATGGTACGTCCAACTTCGATTACGATAGGGATCAACCCGCCGGATGTTACGCGGGCCAGGGTGACGGAAGTTCTGAGAAGCACGGGCGCGAAGTTCCTGAAAATCAAATTAGGCAGCCCGCAGGGCATCGAAGCGGATAAAGCCGCGCTGACGGCTGCGCGCGAAGCGGCTCACGCCTTCACACAGGAGGCAGGACTGGTTCCTATAGGCTGGCGCGTGGACGCCAATGGCGGCTGGGGGCTTCGGGATGCCCGGCAGATGCTGGGCTGGCTTGCCGAGCGGGGCGTAGCGTTTGTGGAGCAGCCGCTGAGGCCCGGACAGGAAGCGGATCTGGCCGTTCTGCACAAGGACGCGCCCATTCTGATTTTTCTGGATGAAAGCATCCGTATCGCCCGCGATATTCCTCTGCTGGCGGAGCATACAGATGGGATCGTTCTCAAATTGATGAAGTGCGGTGGACTGCGCGAGGCGCTGCGCGTCGCGCATACCGCCCGCGCGCATGACTTGAAGCTGATGATCGGCTGCATGTCCGAGAGTTCGCTGGGGATCACGGCAGCGGCGCAGTTGAGCGCGCTGGCGGACGCTCTCGATTTAGACAGCCATCTTAATCTTGATGACGACCCGTTCTTAGGCGCGACGTATGCGAAGGGAACCGTAATGGTTTCGGACGCGCCGGGGCTGGGCGTTCGCGCAGCGGCGGTTCCCCTCGTCCCATAGACGCGAACCAGAAGCGTGAGATACAAGCAAGGAGCAGGATAGTTATGAATACCAGTATGACCACGAGTATGAACAATGCGGCTGCCGATTGTCAACTGCCCAACCTTAACCAATGCCGTCTGGCGCTGTACATGCCGAATAATCTGTCAGGGGGCAAGTGGGGCAAGATGGGGTTGGGCCTGCTGCGTTATAGCGAGGCCACCATCTCCTGCGTGATTGACCCGCAGTGCGCCGGGCGCAATGTGCGCGATGTGACCAGCATTTTGCGCGACGTTCCCGTCGTAGCGATCGTGGAAGAGGCCGTCACGCTGGGCGCGGACACGTTTGTGATCGGCGTCGCGCCGGCGGGAGGCGGCCTGGAGCCGGATTGGTGGCGGGATATAAAGACAGGTGTGGGCGCGGGATTGTCGCTTGTCAACGGCCTGCACCAGCGCATGGAAACCGACAGTGAACTCCAAACCCTACTGCGGCCCGGACGCTGGATCTGGGACGTGCGGACGGAGCCGGACAACCTGCCCAACGGCAGCGGCGCGGCGCGAACGCTGTCCTGCCGCCGCGTTCTGACAGTCGGGACTGACATGAAGATCGGTAAAATGACCGCCAGTATTGAAATGGATCGGGCGGCGCGGCGTCAGGGCATTCGTTCCAAATTTCTCGCCACGGGGCAGATCGGCATCTGCATCACGGGCGACCGGACGCCGCTCGCGTCCGGGGTAGCGCTGGACGCCGTCCGCGTGGACTTTGCGAGCGGCGCGGTCGAGGCTATCGTGATGAACAATGGACACGACTGCGATCTGCTGCATGTGGAAGGGCAGGGGTCGCTGCTGCACCCGGCGAGTACCGCCTGGCTGCCACTGATACGGGGGGCGTGTCCTACACATCTTATTCTGGTACACCGAGCCGGTCAGGAAGGTTTGCAGCGGCATCCGGAAATCCTTATCCCGCCGCTGCCTGTCGTCGTCAATCTATACGAAGCGGTCTGTGCGGGAGGAGGCACGCAGCCCCCTGCGCGCGTGGTCGGCATCGCCCTCAACTGCGGACATTTGGATGATGGCGCGGCGAAACGCGCTATGGAACAAACACAGCAGGAGACCGGCCTGCCCGTCGTGGACGTAGTGCGGGAGGGTGGGGATGCGTTATTGGCGGCAGTGATGAGCGCTTGACAGCGAGTACAGCAACAAACTGTCATACCGCAGAGGAATGTTATACCACGCGACTGCGCCTATCGTCAGGAGTGACCTTAAACAAAGGTCACTCCTCTAATTTTGCCTGTGTCGCTGCTTTCGATGCTTCATTTTCGAGTTGGTTCAAGGCAAAACTATGTGCGGTCGTAAATGACTGTTGAAGTGTCACCCTGACACCTCAGAACACAAAGAAAATCAGCCGCATGTAATCAAGAGGACGCCTCAGATGATGGAAGGAGTACGTCTGTGGCAGGCTCGCCGATAGCGGCAGGAGCGGTCATGCCGTCTAACTGGCAGGTCACGCTCATGTCGCCCATGACGTTGATGGCCGTGCGGCAGCGGTCTAAGAACCAGTCGAGGGGCAAGAGAAGCGGAATGTACTCGGTGGGCAGGTTGACGGCGGAGAAGACCGCAAGCATCGTGACCAGGCCGGCTTCGGGAATGCCCGCCGCGCCCACGGACGCGACAACCGACATGACGACAACACGCACCTGCTCGCCCGCGCTGAGATGCTGGCCGAGCATCTGCACCACGAACAGGGCCGCCATCGCCTCGTACAGCGCGGTCCCGTCGTGATTGAACGTGCCGCCGACCATCACGCCCAGGCCCGCCGACTCCTCGCGCACACCGATCTTGTCCTTCATGCAGCTGTACGTAACCGGCAGAGTCGCCGCGCTGCTGGCTGTGCTAAATGCCATCGTCAGCGCGTCGGACGCGCCGCGCAGGAAGCGGGCGGGGCTGACCCACGACCCGTAACGCACCGTGCCTAAGTACCAGCACGCCTGCAAAGCGAGCGCGATTAGAACCGCAACGACAAAGCCCAGCATACTGACCAGCGGCCCGACGCCGTTCTGCCCTACCTGCCGCGCCACGACCGCAAACACGGCGAGCGGCACAATGGCGAAGATCCAGTGCAGCATGACCATGACGATGCTGAACCCGGTGTCGAGCAAATCCTCAATGGTTTTGCATCCTGTCTTACCTTCCTGCGCCTGCTGCTGCCGAACGACACGCATGGCGACGCCGAAAGCGACGGCCAGAATGATGATTGAGATAATCTCGTTGTGCTGCAAGGGGTCAACGAAGTTGGCGGGGATTTTTTCGAGCAGGTCGGCGAAGAAGCTGGACGGCTTTTTGTTCAAGGCGGCGGCGCGTTCCAGGCCGTGAACATGGCGTCCCGGCTGTAAGATATTGGCGACGAGCAGGCCGATGAGGATGGCGACGACCGTATTCCGCATGAGCAGAGCCAGCAGACGCGCCGCCGTTCTGCCGCCGACCTGCGCCTTGTAGATGGCATGAACAACGGCGATAAAAATGAGCGGCGTGGCGAGCAGCTTGAGCAGCTGCAGGACCACATCACTGAGCGGCTTGAACATCATAGCGCGCGCGCCCATGATCTCGCCGACCACAATGCCCAGCGCCAGAGACGCCAGAATGCGCACAAACAGCGGAATGCGGTTGTAGGCGGCGAACCATCCGTGGGAAGGTGTGCCGGAATGGGGGACAGGTGAGTCGTGTGTCATGATAATCCTGCTTTCCAGCCCAGATGAAGACAATGAGAAAAGATAGTTTGGAAATTTGCTGAAAAAGCATTTGCTTTCACCTTCTAAAACAGGGTGAAAATGTCAACTTATACTATAGGGGCGGCGTTCCGAGGGAACATTCCGGCAAGGAAGCCTAGCCGGAGGGGTCAGCAAGGCTCCGCCAGTTCGGGTTCGAGCGGTTCCTGTTCGTCACGCGGGGCGTGATCGCGCGTGTGGGCGAGCGGGCGAGTGCGCTTTTCCAGCAGGCAGGTCATCGTCATGGTTCCCATGACGTTGATGGTTGTGCGGCAGCGATCCAAAAGCCAGTCCACGACGGGCAAAAACAGGATGTATTCGGCGGGAAGATTCACGGCGCGGAACACCAGCACCATCGTAATCAGGCCCATGTTGGGCAGGCCGGGCGAGGCGACGGCGGCGACAACGGCCATCAGGCCGACTGTGAGCAACTGCGCTATATCGAGCGGGCGTCCGATGGCCTGCGCGATGAAGACGGGCGTGATGGCCTCGTACAGGGCCGTGCCGTCGCGGCTGAAATGCCCGCCGACGAGGACGCCGAGACTGGCGCTGCGCTCGCTGACATCCTTGCGGTCGCGCATGGTGGCATACGTGATGGGCAACGTGACCACGCTGCTGGCCGTGGAAAACGCGCTCAACAGGGCGTGGCGGCCACTGTGCAGAAAATCTCCGGGGCGGATGGCGGCGCGGAACCAGAGGCGCATGAGATAAAACCCCGCCTGCAGGACGAGCGCAACGAGAACCGTCAGGCTGAACCAGAGCAATTTGTCAAACCGTTCCCAGTTCTGGAGGCCGACCTGCCAGGCGACAATCGCGAACACGGCGAGCGGAAACATTACGACGATGCCATTGAGCATCAGGGTCAGGCTGCGGTACAGCGTACCGACAAACGCCTCCACTGTTTTATAGTCCTGCTTGTCGGCGGCGATCTGTTCCTGCCGCACCGCGCGCAGGGCGATGCCAAAAGCGAGCGCGAGCAGGACGACGATCAGAAGCGGATTGCTGAGAAGGTCCTGCAATGCCGAAGCGAACGGCTGCCGGATCACGCGCTTCAAGGCGTCTACGGTCGCGCCTCCCGTAGCGGACGGCCAATGCGCGTTCAGGCCGGGGCGGGCCGCGCTGCCGACAAGCAGCCCTATCGTCACGGCGACAAGCGTGTTAGTCAGGCCGAGATAGATGAGCCGACTGGCCGTGCGCCCGGTCACTTCGGTTCGCAGCAGAGTGTGAAGTATGGCGACGAAGATGAACAGGGTCGCCACGACTTCCAAAATGCGCATAAACACGGTTCCGACGAATTGCAGGCTGCCCGCATGGCCGCGCAGCAGCAGCCCGGTCAGTACGCCCGCAATAAGGGCGACGATCAATCGTCCGTTGATGGGCAGGGCGTGCCACCAGGCGAAAACGCGAACGCCAACGCGGCTGATGGCATGGCCTATATCCGTGAACACGTTGGCGACGCGCTCATGCAGGCCGGCCTGTCCCAGCGTTTTGCGCGCGCCGACAAAATCAAAGGCGTTCATCTGGAGGTGAAAGGCGCGCATCTCCTCGATTTCGCGGGCGCAGGCCGCGCAGTGTTCCAGGTGAAAAGCGATGTTTTCGCGGTCTGCATCGTCCATCCGGTCATGGGCAGCGGCAAGTATCTGCGCGTCGTCCAGATGCCGCGACTCGTCGGGGGCAGGCGTGATCTGCGCGGCCAGACCGCGCGCCGCGTACTCCGTCTGCGCGTTGAGGGCGGCACGACACACACCGCACGTTTGCAGGTGCGCGTCAAAGGCTCGTACCTCTTTGGCGTCGTCCATTTCTCCATCTCGATAGCGGCGTATGGAGTCGGGCGTGTAACAGGCGTTCATGTGGTTTTGCCCCTGTCTTCGGCGCAGTCTTGTTCTCGCTGCTTGACCAGCCAGCGGGCGATGCGTTCGCGGGCGCACTTGCGCAGGTTCGATACCTGCTTTGGGGTAATGTCCAGGCGACCGGCGATCTGCCCGTCGTTGAGGGGCAAGTCACGCCACAGGGCCGACAGGTCGGCAGGCGGCATGTCTAAAGTGTCGGCGATGACGGAGCGGGGCGCGGCCTGCAAAAGTTCATCCGGGGACATGCCCAGCAGCAGGGCCGCGCGCTGGCGGGGAGGCAGGGCGCAGACGATCTGCCACAATCCGGCGCGGAATGTTTCGCCCTGCATGGCGTCCAGCACCTGTGCTGCGACATCGTCTACGGCGGGCAGCAGGCGATCAATGCCCATGCCTTCCCCGGCGGCAAGTTCCTCGATGGAAAGCGCGCGTTCGTCCGTCACGTTTTGCAGGCGGGCCAGATGGGTCGTCAGTTCGTCCACTTCCACGGGCGTGCCGAGCCAGCGGAACAGATGCGCCATCAAAGTGGGCAGGGGCAGTTCGGCGGGGTTCTGATTGGGCAGTTCCTGCTGGCAGAAGACGTTCGGGCGCGTGACAAACGCATGATAGCGCGCGCTGGGCCGAAAGGGATGTTCCACCCAGCGCGCAAAGCCGCCGATCCAGACGACACGGCTTTTCCAGCGGGCGAACAGCCCCTCGGCCCGCGTACTGTCCAGCAGATACAGTACGCGCCGCTTGAGGCGGCACCAATTGGGGCGCGCTCGGCGCAAATAGTCGTCGAACACGGTGTCCGCGACGGCAAGCGCGTAACGTGTGGGACGTTCCAGTTCGTCCTGTCCCCGCGCCTCGCGACGCTGCAGGGCCTGGGCGAAACGGGCCATCGTTTCCTCGCACAAGTCGTCCAGGTCCTGCGCCTCGATGCCTTTTTGAACGAGGCGCTGGCGAACCGAGGGACGCGCCGCCCCCACCAGGCGCTCCAACTCCTGACCTTCACGCCGCGCGAGCATCCGGCTCTGTGGCGGGGTGGGGGCTATGATTTTCTTTTCGCAATCGTCCGGGGTCTGTGGCTCCAAGTGGGCAGGCTCCAAAATCAACACGAAACAGGAAAGAACACGCGTCAGCGGCACAGCCGGTGGGGTATACAAAGCGCGATGCAGAACTAAAACGGCAGCAGCAACCCGCCGCTACCATGCCAAGAATTTATTTTACACAATGATTTTGCACTTTTTTGTTTTTGCGCGCGCTGGGGGCCGAAACCAATGAGGGCATCCAAAGCGATGCGCGGTTCGGTTTGAATGCTGTTTGAATGCTGTTTGAATGCTGGAATGTCATACGTTCGGGACAACGAGGGCCTTGACGACGCGGCCCTGCTCGACATCGCGCAGGGCGGTTTCGACTTCGTCCAGGCGATAGCGGCGGGAGATCAGGTCGGCCCAGCGGATGCGTCTCTCGAAACGCGCTACCATCTGCATGGCGCGATAAACGTGCGAATAGTCGGAACCCCAGCAGCCCAGCACTTCAAGATGCTTTTTGTTGATGTGCAGATGCGGGTTGAGCGGGATGTCGCCGTGATCCGTGTATTGGCCGACGATCACATAGCGGCCCGCGTCGCGGGCGAGTGTACATCCTTCCGGCACGGCGTCGGGACTGCCGCTCGCCTCGATAACGATGTCGGGGCCGCGTCCGCCCGTCGCGTCGCGCACCAGGCGCAGGCGCTCGTCGCGGTTTGTCAGCGTGACATCGCAGGTCCAGTCGGCCCCGATGGCGCGGGCGGCGTCAAGACGATTGGCGGGCGCGCCGATCACGCCGACCCAGCTTGCGCCGCTGAGAAGGGCGAGGGCGCAGACGCTCAGGCCGACCGGCCCGCTGCCCTGCACCAGAACGTGATCCCCCAAACGGATGCGCGCCAGTTCGATGGCGTGAACAGCCGTGGGCAGGCCGCATCCGCCGCCGATCCACGCATCGGGGGCGACGCCGTCCGGCAGGCGCACGATCTTTGTGCCGGGGCGAAGATAGATGCGCTCGCTCCAGCCGCCGGCCAATCCGGGCGTGTCGTCTGCGCCCAGCGTGATACCATAGACGCGGCGGTGCGGGCAGCGCGTACTCGCTTTGGCGACCAGGCAGTACCAGCAGTTATTGCAGGTCCCCACGACATCCAGAAACGTGACAACGTCGCCGCTGCGGACCGGAAGGCCTTCGATGTCGCTGACATTGCCGCCAACGGCCTCCACAACGCCCACGCTGACATGTCCGGGGATGAGCGGGTAGGGGACGCCTGCCAGCCGACCGTGCCATAGATGCACGTCCGTGCCGCACACTTCCGAGGCAATAGTTTTTAGTACAATCGCGCCGGCTTCCAGAGCGGGAATGGCATACGTGTGGACACGCGGCGGCTGACCGGGCGCGGGCAAAATAGCGGCCCTGCTTGTTTCGGGTAACATTGTGGTTCCTCGGCAGTCAGATAGTATGTAGAACAAATTACACGTAGAACAAATCAAAAAGATAGGCACAGGCAAGTTCGGGATATAATGACGGGAGAGTAAGCGAGCAAAGATTGTTCTCCCCGTCGCCAAGATGCTTTGGGGCGTATTGCTGAAGCAGTGATAGGAGAAAAACCGTGCCAACGCGCATCTTACTACATTTCAAGTTTCGTGACGCTTTTGTGTATGTATCGCCCTCAGTCCTGCCTCGTATAGGGCTGATTACGGCCAGCCTGGGAATCTGGGCAAGCGCGAGCAAGGCGCAGATACCTGCCTCCCCTCCAACAAAGGCGGGAACGCAAACCGCGAAGCCCTCGCTGCCGAACAAAGGGGCGGGCGGCGGGACGGGACTGGACACCGTTACAACCGGCGCGGCTGGCGGCCTGCTGGGACTGCCTGCCGCCGCAGGCAAGGGGCCGCTGCTGCCCGCGCCTCTGCCGAAACTGACGCCGGACGAATGGGCGCGCAAAGGCCGCGCCGCGATGTCCACGGGCAAGTTCGCAGATGCGATCATCGCGTTCCGGCAACTGGCGATCCTGCGGCCGCTTGGCGCGGAGGGCTGGTTCGATCTTGGCGCGGCTCTGAGCGCCGCCAAGCAATACAGCGAGGCGGCGCAGGCGTTTCAAACGCTCAGTCGGCTGACGCCCGCCAATCCGCAGCCTTATGCCTTGCTGGCGAACGCGCTGTCGCAGGCCAATCAGACGCAGGCCGCGCTGACGGCCCTGGACCGCGCGATTGAACTCAGCCCCGGCACAACGCAGTACCACCTTGTACGCGGCGAACTGCTGATGGGACAAAAAGCGTACAAGCAGGCGCAATCCGCCTATCTACAGGCGCTTGGCACGGCCCCGGATGATCCGCAGGTTCATATCGGGCTGGGGGACGCGGAGGAACAGGACGGGCAGCATCTGGCCGCGCTGGCGGAATACGATGCCGCGCTGCTTGTGGATTCCGCCAATCTCGGAGCGCGTATAGGCCGCGCAACGTCCCTGGCAAGCCTCAAGCGCATGACCGAGGCCGAGTCGGTAATCACTCGAACAAAGCAGGAACTGGACGCCTCGGACGCCGCGCTTCATGCGCGGCTGGCGTCGGCAGGCGTGGACGCGCAGGCACAGGCTCAGGTACGCGCGCAGTTGGCGGGACTAAGCGCGCAAAAGGCCGCGCTGCACTCGGCCTACGCGCAGATATTGGACGGCGCGCAGCGGCGCGACGACGCGATACGCGAGTATCAGGCGGCTCTGGAAATTGCTTCGGACAGCGCCACAACCTGGGGCAACCTGGGGTGGACGCAGTACGAAGCCGGACAATACGAGGCGGCGATACAAAGCAGCCGCAAATCGCTTGCGCTGGATGGCAGCCTCGCCTATGTTCGGCTCAACCTGGGCTTGATCTACGCTACACAGGACAAGTGGCCGCTTGCCGAGCAGGAATACCGCGCCGCGCTTGGCGTCGCCACTCATGCAGACATCGAGGCGGGCGTGAGCGATGTCCGCGCAGCCATCAGCAAGCAGTCGCAGTCTCGCGCTTTGCAGCAGGCGCTGGTGTACCTGACATTCGCCGCAAACAGACCGGCGCGTTAAATCACAGATCACCGGGTCTGATTGAACGAAAAGCGGTACGGCTTACATATCGCCGCGTATTGCCCCGTCCATGAACATGTCGGCGTGATGGGGCATTGCAGCGTCTGCTGTTACCGTCAGCACATGATAGTAATGCGGCAGCCCACGTCAGCGTGACAAACTGCCGGAGGACATCAGGATACGGTGGCGAAACCCTGCGCCTGCGCCATTGTGAGAAACTCGTCGCAGGAAGCGGGAATGGCGATGTTCTGCTTGGTGTTGCTGTTGTAGCGCTTCACAACTTCCTGCGCGAAGGTCAGGTTGCTCATGCCATTGACCATCGGGCGCATAAAGAAAGGCACTTCTTTGGCGACGCGGGCCTTGACCTGTGCGACGATCTCTTCCGAAGTGGTTCCGGTAAAGGTCTCGTCCACTTTGATGCTTTCCTGGCTTATCTTGACATGAACTTGCATTAGATTATCCTCTGGGACGACGCGTAAGTCGTGTCGTCCGCCGCCTGCGATTATTCGATAGTTGACTGCTGACCAGTTTTTGAACAGCTTTTTGAACAGCATTATTATGACAGATTTTCAAGCCGCTTCGTTTCGCGGCTATCAGAGATTGTACGCTGCTGTGCCTGTTGTTCACACTGTTTCAGATAGGCAAGACTTTGCCGGGCAATAATCAGGGGATCGGGCGTGTAGTCGAACACTTCCACGGATACACAGCCCTCATAGCCGATGACGTCAAGCGCGGCGAAAATCGGCACGAAATCCGTGTCGCCAAAGCCGGGGCCGCGTCGGTTGGCGTCGTTTGCGTGAACGTGGGCGATGTCGGAGGCAGACTCGGTCATCAGGGTGTCGAGGGCTTTCTGCTCGGCGCTGGCGCTTTTGATGTCCAGGATGGTACGCAGGCAGGGGTGGGTACTCTGCGCTATTACGCTGCGAGCCTCCTCCAGAGTCAGGATAAGATCGGCTTCCGGGGCGGGCAGGGGTTCAAGGCAAAGGGTCAGGCCATGCGTTTGGCAGCGGGCCAGAGCGGGTTCGAGGGATCGCACCAGCCGCGCAGTCGCCGTTCGCGCGGTTTCTCCGTCCGCGATGCGCCGCTGATTGGGAGAGCCAAGTACCAGCGTCTTTCCTCCCAAATCCGCGCAAAAGTCCACAAGCGCGGCGAGGTACGCGGCGGTCTCCGTCCGCAGGGCGTCGTCGGGCGTGGTCAGGCTAAGACCTGGCGGCGAGACGAGCAGCCAGTGCAGGCCCACTACTTGCAATCCGCTCCGCTCCGCCGTGCCGCGGTAAACGCGCCGCGCGTGGGAAGATATGTCGCGAACATCTTTTGCCATTGTGAAAGGCGCGATTTCTATGCCGTCGTATCCTGTTTGGGCAACGAAGCGGCAGGTCTCGGCCCAATCGAGAGCGGGAAACGTTTCATTGCAGATGGCGAATGTTCTCATGCTCAACTATTTCGCCGTAGAGGGCGTAGGTTCCTGCCGCCGGTGCTGCCGCACTGATGATTGATCTGCTTGATCGCTGCCGTTCTCGTGCTGGAGAGACAAAAACGCGTTTTGTAGATATTTTGTAGAGATATAGATATGGATGAACCAAACTGATGCGAAGGGGTACTAATCACCGGGCGATGCGCCGAGACGCAGAGGCTGGCGACGCGCTTGTTTCGCAGCGACAAGGCAGACAAGACGTTTTGCGAAGCGAGCGGCGAAATATCAGGAACAAAGCACGTTGCCTGCTCGTCTTTGGTGACAGACTGTAATCAGCGACTGGCAATGACGCTATGTGGCAACATCGCAAGTAAACCAACTTCTATGAGGAGATAACCATGAAAAGACTATTTACCCTGGCCGCAGCGGCCATACTGTTTGGAACCGGTATCGTTGGCTGCTCCAACACAGCCGAGGGCGCGAAGGAAGATGCAAGTAAAGATACAAAGGCCGTGACCGATACGGCCGGGGCTGCCGTTGACAAGACGGTGCAGGGAACCGAAAAGGCAGCGGCCGCGACGGAGAAGGGCGTTGCCACAGCGGCGGCCGTGACAGAGAACGCAGCGGCCTCGGCAGTGGACGCCACCAAAGAAGCGGCAGATAAAACGGTTGCCGCGACGGAGAAGGGTGTCGCAACGGCGGCGGCCGTGACGGCGAACGCGGCCGCTTCGGCGGCGGATGCGACCAAGAAGGCGGCGGACAATACGGTCGCCGCGACCGAGCAGGCTGCCGCGAAGGCGGGTGAGGTCGCCAAGCACACTGGCAAAGTTTTGACCGTAACGCCCACAGTAAAAGCGGCTTTGCTCAACGACAAGACGATTTATCCGACTGCGGATGCGAGCAAAATCAACGTGGACACGGACTCCGATGGCATTACTGTCCACCTCAAGGGTACGGTCCCGAGCAATGAGGCTAAAAAGAAGGCTACGGAAGTCGCAACCGCTTCACTCGCCGGAAACAGCACGAAGTACAAGATCAGCAATGAGCTGACAGTTGCCGCGCACTAAGATAAGGCAATCTGCTATACCGCACTCAAACGACACACGGCGCATAGTAGCATTTTGCAATGAAATGTTACTGTGCGCCGTGTGTCGTTTGAGTGCGGTATAATTTTCATCGTACCGGTGCAGCAGGATTTAAGTGTACCGTGACGATATCAATCGATGAAATATCAATCGATGAACGGGAGAAACAAACATGTCTTACACAATCAATGGACAGTCTCAAGAACTGTCCCCGCCGAGCGAGCAGGATAGTGTCACATTTCTGCCGCTGGCCGGCATTGCGGAAACTCTGGGCGGCTACGTATACTGGAACAACGAGAGCAAGGAAGCTATCATCGAGATGGGGGACAAGCGCAGCAGCGTGACGGCAGGCGACACGAATCTCTTAATGGATGGGGAAGTGAAGTCGTTGAGCGCGGCCCCTGTAATCGTCAACGCTCACCTGTACGTGCCAGCCGACTTTTTCGAGACAGCATTGGGATGTACGGTAGAGGTGTCGGGCGACGATGTCACCGTCAGTCGCACCGTATAGCCACCCGACATTTACGATTGGGATTGTTGTTACTCCAGTGGGGTGAAGCGTGGTAATAACGTCACATCACGTACATCCCGCAAAACTGCACTTTTAACGTAACTGCGCTTGGAACAACAACTTAGAATGCGTAGGGCCGCGTCGCGGCCCGTTTTTTTTCGGGGCGTATACGCCCCGAAAAAAAACGGTGGTGGAAAGACTCTTTTGTAATCTAATTACAATAACATTATCGGACGTGATTGGTCGTAAACACTATAAGCCTGTTGCTCATTATTGCCCTACGGCACTCCGCCAAGCATGTCTCGAACATAAAACCTACATAAAACGTAAGTCAACTGCCGGTATGCGTTTTGTTGGTGTGTACATCCATCAAACGAGTCGCCGCGGCCAGCATTAGTTCGCGAATTTTCGGAAGCACTTCGTTCATCACCTCGGTGACTGCCTCATGTTCGACTTTCTGCTGTGTTAAGCCTGCTCCAAAATTAGTCACTATTCCCAGCGCGGCATATTCGATACCGGCCTCGCGGGCGAATATAGCCTCCGGCAAACCCGTCATCCCCACCACATCCGCGCCCCACTGCGCAAACAAGCGGACTTCGGCGGGAGACTCGAAGCGCGGCCCGTCACAGCAAAGGTAGGTGGCGGTAGAGATAACATCCAAACCCAGATTCGCAGCCGCGTCCAGGACGGTTGAACGCAGCAGTTCGCTGTAGGGCGTGGAGAAGTCAACATGTGACCATGTTTCTCCCTGACCGAAATAGGTAAGCGGGCGACTGCGTGTATAATCTATGAAATCGTTCATCAGCGTCAAGCTGCCGGGGGGCAGACTCGTCCGCAAGGAACCGACTGCGTTCGTGGCATAAATGTAGCGCACTCCCAACTGCTGCAAGGCGGCAATGTTGGCGCGATAATTGATCTGATGCGGGGCCAGGCCATGCGCCGCGCCGTGTCGGGCCAGAAAGTAAAGTTTGTAAGGCTCCACATAGTTGTTGGACACGCTCAGGACGCGCGCAGTCCCGAAACGTGTTTCCACATCCATGCTTTCCGCATAAATTTCCGGCGGCAAAACTTCAAAGCCTGTCCCGCCTACAATGGCGATATGACCCGCGAAATCATCCGTATCGTAGCTCACTGCATGCATTGTCTTCATACAAAGTCACCACTTCTCCCACGCGTATGCTGCTCTATTATGCCATTTTTCAGTCTTTAACGACCCCGACTGACCGACCAGGAGCAATGAAAATTACTTTTCTAAATACTTTTCTGCCTCGCGCGGTATTGACAGCGCGACTCCTGTTCGGTATACTCCTGCATCATGCTACCTTCCAGTCACTTTTCCAATCAAGATAGTTCGTCCGGAAATACCTCCGGCGGAAATACCCCCGGCCCTCCAAACCTGAAAACGGCACAAGGCCGAATCTTCGAGCGTGTTCCCGTGCGTACCCACATGGTGATGTTCGGAGAAGATCTAAGCGGCGTCATTGCACAGTATGCACAGCCGAAGTTAGCGCCTTCGTCATTGCTATGTTTGTCCGAAAAGTTCGTCACTATTTGCCAGAACAACGTCCGTCACATCAGCGATGTCAAAGACGGCTGGCTTGCGCGGCTTATCGTGAAGTATGTCACCAAGTATCCTGATGACATCGGCTACTCGCACCCCAAGAAGATGCAGGTGGCGATTGATCTTGCCGGCTATCCGCGCATGGTCGCTGCCGTTATAATCGGGGGCGCTTCCAAGCTGCTGCTGCGACGCCGGGGCGACTTTTATCGTATAGCAGGGCATCGCATTTCCGAAATCGATGGTTTCAATCCCGCTGCTATGAAACCTTTCGATGAGTACGCGATGCTGCCGCCCTTACGCCCCGATCAGACCTGTGACGAAATGGCGGCGCGCTTCGGTTGCGGGTGCTACATCATTGACGGCAATAACATCAACGTCGAGGTGATCGGCATGAGTCGGAACATGGCACAGTTAGGGGTAGATAAATCGCTTGCCCGGGAGATGATGCTGGACAATCCAATGGGGCAGAACGATGAACTGACACCGATCTTCATCCTGCGCGAGGTTTCCACGTCGTAAAATATGACAGCCACACATGACAAACACGCGCGTTCGCCGCAAGGTGCGACTACGGCTCTGCGTCTGGCGAAGCAGGCTGCAGCGGCAGCGCTTATTCTGCTGATTGTTTTGGTTCGGGTGGTATATCCGGGTTCGGACGCCTACGCGCGGCTGACCTGGAGCAGCGCGCTCCTGACCGATGAAGGCTTCTACATCCACAACGCCCGCAACCTCGTCCTCTTCGGCCACGCGCGCACCGATGAGTTCAACAACGCCCTGATCATGCCCCTCCTCCACCTGGCGCAGGTGCTGGTATTTCGCGTGTGGGGCGTGGGCGCGATGCAGGCGCGCAGCATCAGCATCGTGGCAAGCCTGCTGACACTCGTGGTGCTGTGCGACGCCCTCCGGCGCATCTGGGGCCTGCGCTGCGCGTGGCTGTGCGCCCTGCTGCTGGGCCTTGATCCCGCCTTTGCCCTCTACAACCGCCTGGCCCTCATGGACACGCCCGCCTGCCTGCCGCTGTGTCTGGCCTTCTGGCTGTGGACACTGGCGCAGACAAGGAGACAGGAGGAGGGAGACAAGTGCAAGACAGGGAGACAAGGAGACGGGAGAAATGAGACCACGCGGCCACAGGATGAGCAGGCGGGACAGGAACAACCTGTGCGCGAAGCCTCGGCCTCCTTGTCTCCCTGTCTCCCTGTCTCCTTGTCTCCCCCTCTTCCTCTTCTCCCCCTCTTCCTGTGCGGCCTGTGCCTGGGTCTGGCCTACTGTGTGCGCGGCCTGACCGCCGTAGTCGCCCCCGTGCCGCTGCTGCTGCTGGCACGAGAGGCTTGGCACAAGTACAAGCAGGACAAACAGGAGCAAACAGACGGCGCAACTGCCGGCGCTTCTCCACCAAACATCTTCTCCTCGAAGCCTCTCCTGTCCCTCTATGCCCTGCTCGCCGGCCTGGCACTTGTCCTGCTTGCCTACGTCGTCCTCTGGTACCTGCCCAACAAAACCGAAATGGCTCATGTCAACCGCTTTTACCTGCATGAGCAGTTGCTGCCGCGCAGTTTGGCGCAGTTTGGCGGGAACGTATGGACTGCCGTTTCACATCGGCATCGCGGCGTTTTGCCTTTTTTACTAAAACACAGTCCCATCCTCCTGCTGCTCAGTGGATGTTGGCTTGGGGGGCAGACACGCCGCATTTATCGTGTCCTCGTGAGTAACGCTCGGAAAGCGTATCCCGACCCTACTATTACGTCGGAAGATCAGACTGCGCGCGTGTATGGTCAGGCGCAATCCGGTGACAGCATCCATACGCAAGCCACCGTTACGCCTTCCGGTCTGGACACAATCGCCAAACGACAATCCGCCTATTTCTTAGCAGGATGGCTGCTTGCCTTTTGCGCTTTTGTCAGCATCGTAGATTATGCGCCGAGCCGCTATTATGTCATGTTTTATCCTGCCCTGGCTGGACTGGCTGCTATTATGCTGGATGCCATGCTGCACACAACACAGAGCGTCCGGCGATCCATGCTGCGCCGTTTGTTAGCATTCCTGGCAGTTGTCTGGGTATGCCTGAACGGTTACTGGTATGCAGATTGGATCGGACATCTTACCTACAGGCAGCAGGCGGCTGATACGTGGCTCAATGTTCATCTGCCTGCCGGAAGCGTACTGTTGGGGGCCGTAGCGCCAGGATTATGTTTGAACAACCGCTTCAAATGTGTGGTGATGATTGACAATCTATGCAATTACCACGCGCCCGTGGAAAAATTTGCCCCTGCCGCGCGCTATGTCGTGATACTGGACACGGATGCAGACGCAGAACCTAATCTGCGTCTGCCCTCACAGCGTCTCTGGGCCAATCGCTGGAAGGAAAAGTGGTGGCTCAGACATTATCCGAGCGTTGTCCGACATGACAACCGTCTGGTCGCGTTTCCACACATGCTCAGGCGTTATTTTACCGTGGGCGTATATCCTGTTCCAGCCGACTACCGGCCAGCAAAGTTTATCAAGACGCGCAGCAAGATACGCATCCGTCCGTATTGGCGCGACAGCGTCAGCAGCCGTGAAAACGTACAGGCGGAAGCCCTGCTGGAGCGCCAACTGGAGCGCTGACCGATAAACCGGCAGGCAAGTAACTTTTCCAGCCGCGCGTCTTCAATTTACCAAAAATTGTGCTATGCTTGTTGCGTGATGCAAGCGCTCGAATTGATGAAGACACATGTAGTTAAAATTACGCCTGACTCCACGATTGGAGAAGCCGTTGACCTGATGGATCTCTATCAGGTCAACGGCCTTCCCGTTGTAGACGCAGATGGCGTTCTCTGCGGTATACTGACGGAACACGATGTGGTGCAGGCTGTACGCGCGCAGGCAGGGGCGAATGACGGTGATCAGACTGCCGAAGCCACACCCCGATCTGCCGCCGCATTGCCGGTGCGCGGCTTTATGTCCGCGCCCGTACAGAGCGTGATGGAATACGACGATGCGCAACTGGCGGCGCAAAACCTGTTTGAAGGCGGCGCAAAGCGACTGCCTGTTGTAGATCAACAGGGGCATGTCGTCGGTATGCTTAACCGCATAGATGTCCTTCAAGCCCTGTTTGAAGGCACATTGGCATAACCCCTGCAAGACGGATAGTACCATCGAACTGCAATCCCTGTACGAACAGCCAAGTTTCCGACGTGAACGATCTCCGAAGTAACAAGTTGCCGAAGTAACCGGCACACTTTACATGCTGATGCTGAATGGGCGCGGTTTATGCCGACCGTTCGCACAATGTGACCCTTATTTTAGCCATCATTTATCAGACCGCGCCACGCGATAGCACGACGTGAAACTTCTTTATTCAATAATCTTTATTGAAACTTCATTGAAACTTCTTTGCTATCGATACAAAGACGCGGCAGGAGAGAGAAAGAGCGATGCACAGATTTTCCGCGCAGGGCAGCCACACGCTGCCGCTGACATTTACAAAACATTTGTTTGCTGTGGGCGTTCTGTGTGCCGCAACCGGGCTGTCGCTTACGCTGACGGGCTGCAAAGACAAGAGCGAAACGACGGGAATGACCGGGACCGGCGGGACGGGAACAACGGCCGCAACCACCAAGCCCGCGCCCACAGCGACCGGAGCGAGCGACGAGATCGTAATCGGGGAATACGGCTCATTTACGGGGGCGCAGGCGGATTTCGGCAAACAGTCGGACAACGGCATCAAGCAGGCTGTCGCCGAAGTCAACGCGGCGGGCGGCATTGATGTGGGCGGCAAGAAGATGAAAGTGCGCCTGGAAACGGAAGACGACGCCAGCGACGCCACCAAAGCCGACACCGCTGTGAAGCGACTGATAGACGAGAAGAACGTCACGGCCGTGCTGGGTGAGGTCGCCAGCTCGTGCAGCCTGTCGGGCGGCAAGGTCTGTCAGGATAAGGGCGTTCCGATGATCTCGCCCTCGTCCACCAACGTTCAGGTAACAGTCGGCAAAGATTACGTGTTCCGCGTCTGCTTTCTCGACAGCTATCAGGCCGCCGTGGTAGCCCGCTATATCCATGATGGCTTGAAGCTGAACAACGTGGCCGTGTTTACCAACAAAGGCCAGTCGTACTCGGTAGGATTTGCGGAGGAGTTCAAGAAGGCGTTTGTCAAATACGGCGGCAAAATCGTTGCCGAACAGTCGTATGGCGACAAAGATCAGGATTATCGCGCACAGCTAACCGCCTTGAACTCGGCCAAGCCGGAGGCGATCCTGGTTCCCGGCTATTACTCGGACGCCGGCAGCATCATCAAGCAGGCGCGCGAGCAAAACATCACGGTTCCCCTTGTCGGCGGCGACGGCTGGAGTTCCTCGCAACTGTTGACAATCGGCGGCAGCAGCGTCAACGGCTGCTACTTCAGCGATCATATGTCCATCAAAGACCCGCGCCCCACCGTGCAGAACTTCGTCAAGGGATACCAGGCCGCGTACCAGGTTGATCCTACCTCTATGTCCGCCCTGGGCTACGACGCGGCCAAGATCCTCTTCGACAGCATCACACGGGCCAAGACAGCCGACAAAAAGGCCATCAAAGACGCGATTGCCCAGACCAAAGACTTCGACGGAGTTTCCGGCAAGATCACCATTGATGAAAACCACAACGCCAAAAAGTCGGCGGTCATTATCGCTGTGAAAAACAACAGCTTCGATTATGCCGCCACCATTCCCGACCCCGACCAGCCAATGCCCGTCAAATAATAGCAGCAATATGCGGTGGTGTGAGGAAGCGGCGACGCAGGCGGCACTCTCACCCTGCCTTTTGCCTGCATTATGCCTGCATTATGCTTGCCCATGTTCCGGTTGCCATTCACTTCGTTCGGGTTAGTTCAGGAGTTTGTTTTTGTCTCAGGCTCTGCAAATCTTTCTACAACAGTTCATCAACGGCATTCAGCTGGGCAGCGTTTATGCCTTGATCGCCGTCGGCTATACGATGGTCTACGGCGTATTGAAGTTCATCAACTTTGCGCATGGCGATGTTTACATGGTGGGCGCGTACATCGGATTGTTCGCGGTTGCGGCGGTTCTGCCGCATGGCGGGCCGATCCCGCAGGATGTCGTTGTCTTGATGCTCTGCATGGGTGGCTGCGCCCTGCTGGGAGCCTTTATCGAGCGGCTCGCCTATCGGCCACTGCGTAATGGCTTGAGCGCGAGCGATGCCTGGCCGTGGGCGCTCTTCTGGGCCTTGTACATCGGACTGTTTGCGGGGCCTGTGGTCGAGGCGCACAGCGCGTTCAATGGGACGGGCGCGTTCCTGGTGACGGCGGCGGTCTGCTTCGGCGCGCTGATCCCTGTTTTGCGCGTTGTGTTTCGGTCGGTCGGCAAGCGTCTGCGCCCATCGCGCAATCGCCTGACCGCGCTGATCACCGCCATCGGTATTTCGCTGCTGCTCGAAAATCAGGGGCAGGCGACCTTCGGCGCAACGCCCCGACAGTACCCCGATCAGGGCTTCAAGCCGCAGATACTGTCGCTGGGAGCGATCCAGCTGAACATAAATACAGGACGGCTGATCGTCCTGGTCGCCGCCGTGCTTTTGATGGCGCTGCTGGTGTACATCGTGCGTAAAACGCGCACGGGCAGAGCCATACGCGCCGTGTCCTATGACATCGAAGCCGCCGCGCTGATGGGCATTCCCACGGACAAGATCATCGCGCTCACGTTTATCATCGGCTCGGCCCTTGCCGGAGCGGGCGGGTTCCTGAACCATAACCTGGGACAGCTTAAATTCGACGCCAACGTCGGAATCCAGCTTGGGCTGAAGGCATTTGTCGCCGCTGTACTGGGCGGCATTGGGAGCATCGAGGGGGCCGTGCTGGGCGCGATGCTGATGGGACTTGCGGAAAGCTACACGGGCGGTTCCGCCCTGCACGACTTTAAGGACGCGGTCGCTTTTGTAATCCTGATCGCCGTGCTGCTGTTTCGGCCTTCCGGTATTCTCGGACGCAATACCGTCGAGAAAGTTTAGTACACTGCGGTTATGAATCAAGTTATGGGTAAGCGAATTTTACATTGCAATGTACTCGGCTCCGATTCACAACACTCAAACAGCGTTTGACCAATGTAATCACAACGTAATCACAACATCTACTGCCTGCCTGCGTTTTCTATTATTTGCTTTATGCTTAATCCTGCCGTGACTTCCGAAGCTGTGCCTTCACTATCCCCCCTGCGACTGGTCCGACGCCTGGGCTGGCTGATCGTCGCCGTTGCCATCATCCTTATCGGCAACGCGATCAACAGCAACCTCAAGGATTATGTCCAGGACGTGATTCAGCAGTGCGGGTTTGCCATCATTCTCGCCGTCAGCCTGAGTATCGTGAACGGCCTGACGGGTCAGTTCTCCATCGGTCACGCCGGTTTTATGGCTGTGGGCGCGTATACGGGCGCAAGCGTCACGTATCAGGTGGCGCAGCATAGCAGTCACAATTCCATGCCGGGAACGCAGTGGATGCTGCTGGCGATGCTTGTAGGCGGCGTGTGCGCCGCGCTCGCGGGCTATGTGGTGGGCGTTCCCAGCCTGCGTCTGAGGGGCGATTACCTTGCGATTGTGACGCTTGGTTTTGGCGAGATAATCCGGGTCGTGCTTGAAAACGTTACGGACATCAGCCCGTCCCTCGCTTATACGGGCGGCGCGACCGGCTTCCAGAACATCCCCTCGCTGTCCAATTTTACCATCGTGTTCGGTACGGCCCTGCTGATTATCGCGCTGACCCGCAACCTCAAGTTTTCCTCGCATGGACTGGCCTTTATGTCCATACGCGAAGACGAGATCGCCGCCGATGCGATGGGCGTGAACACGACAGCAATCAAGGTGACGGCGTTTGTCTTGAGCGCGTTTTTCGCGGGCGTGGGCGGGGTTCTCTTCGCGCACGCCAAGGCGTTTAAGCCGGACACGTTTAGTTTCATCCTGTCCATGAACTATGTGGTCATGATCGTGCTGGGAGGCACGGGAAGCATTACGGGCGCGGCGCTGGCCGCAATCGTGCTGACGCTGCTGCCCGAGTTGCTCAAACCCATCAAAGACCAGATCCACTTTACGGACGAGTTCCGGCAGGTGATCTACGCCCTGATACTCGTGCTGATGATGATACTGCGCCCGACCGGAGTATTCGGCACGGGCGAGCTTAGTCTTGCCGGGTTAAGCCGCTGGCTGAGACGCGGTAAATCCCCGGTGGATTCAATGGCGCAGGGCTTGACGCAGGAAGCGGATCAGGCTTTGAGAGAGGTGACGGCTGACGATCCCGCGAACGCACCGTCCGCGCCTTTCGGTCAGGACACCAATGTGATGGGAAGTGCCGCCTACCGCAGGCCGGAAGGCGCTGTGACAGGCTCACGGGGCAATGAAGCGCGCGCCGTTACGATGGACGTGTCTCATCTCATCAAGCGTTTCGGCGGTCTTACAGCGGTCAGCGATGTCAATATACGGCTGGAGCAGGGTGAACTCGTCGGGTTGATCGGGCCGAACGGCGCGGGCAAGACTACGGTTTTCAATCTGCTGACGGGCGTTTATGAGCCGAGCGAAGGCCGCATGGACTTTGAAGGGCAGCCGCTGGCGGGACAGCGGCCCAATCCGGTTACAAGCCGCGTCCTGGGTCTCATTCTGGATACTTTCCTGGCCGCGTTCGGCGGCTGGATCCTCAGCACGATACTGGCGACCGCGATGGTTCCGTCCGCCGTAACGCCTGAAGCAATCCACCTTCAAGCAGGATTGCGCTGGATAGGGCCGCTCGCCGGTGTCGCGGTTTCCCTGGCGACGGCGCACAAGAGGCGGCGTCAGTTGGCGGGGCTAAAGCCGTTCCGGTTCGCGCAGCGGGGCATATCGCGCACATTCCAGAATATCCGCTTGTTCAGTGACCTGACGGTACTGGAGAATGTGCGTATCGGCATGTACCTGCGCCGCAAGACCAACCTGTTCGACGCGCTGTTCCGCACGGCGCGTCTGGAGCGGGAGGAAGCGGCCACGATTGTACGGGCGCGGCATCTGCTGGGAGAGTTCAACCTGCTGCGCGTCGAGAACGAGCAGGCCAAAAACCTCCCCTATGGCGACCAGAGGCGTCTCGAAATCGTGCGCGCCCTTGCCACCGATCCCCGCCTGCTGCTCCTGGACGAGCCGGCGGCAGGCATGAACCCGCAGGAAAAGGGGCAGTTGATGCACCTGATTCGGCGCGTCCGCGACGAGTACGGCCTGACGATTCTCTTGATCGAACATGACATGAAACTCGTGATGGGTATTTGCGAACGCATCTATGTTCTGGATTACGGGCGCATCATCGCCGAGGGAACGCCGGAGGCTATCCGCTCCAACCCGAAGGTGATCGCGGCCTATCTGGGCGAGGAAGAGGAATCGGAAGCCGAGTCGAGTATCGCCTGACATACGGAAGCCTGTGACACATCAAGGATGCGATATACGAAACTAAAATCTCAGTAGAGAAGATGTGGGAAATCCAATAAGATTCGACAAGTAGATTCGACAAGTAGATTTGAGAAGTAGGATGGGAGCTGTACGCGCTTGCTGACGATTTCCGATTTGAACGTATATTACGGAGCCATCCGCGCGCTGGAAGGGATCTCCCTGCAAGTCAATCAGGGGGAGATCGTCTGTATGATCGGCGCGAACGGCGCGGGCAAAAGCACCACGATACGCAGCGTATCCGGGCTTGTCAGACCACGCGCGGGAGAAATACTGTTTGAGGGCAAGCCGCTGCACAAGCTGCCGCCGCATCAGATCGTTACCCTGGGTATCGGTCAGTCTCCTGAAGGCCGACGCGTGTTCGCGAACATGAGCATCCGCGAGAATTTAGAGTTGGGCGCATACACGCGCGACAAGTTCAAGCCGGAAGCCCGCGCTGATATGGACAAAGCATTCGCGCTGTTCCCGCGCTTGAAAGAGCGCGAGAATCAACTTGCAGGCACACTTTCCGGGGGAGAGCAGCAGATGCTGGCGATAGGACGCGCGCTAATGGCCCGTCCCCGGCTGCTGCTGCTGGATGAACCCTCGCTCGGATTGGCGCCCTTTCTGGTCAAAGATATTTTTCGTATCATACAGGACATCAACCAGCAGGGAATGACCGTGCTGCTGGTTGAGCAGAACGCGAATCAGGCCCTGCGTATCTCGCATCGGGGCTATGTGCTGGAAACGGGGCGCGTGGTACTGGCGGATACGGCAGCCAATCTGCTGCAAAATGACAGTGTGCGTAAAGCGTATCTGGGAGAATAGAGAATGCGCGGCATGTCGCTGTAACAATTGCCGAGCAACAATAGTTAAGTAACCATCGCCGCTTTTCTGACACCCGGCTTCCGTCCAATCGATTGTTTCTCGATTGTTTCTGGCTTCACTATGGCTTCACTCTCGTGTTGGTATCATGACAAACATAAATTCTAATCAACAAACACCATTGCATGAAGCGCACGTCGCCCTGAACGGGCGCATGGTAGATTTCGCCGGGTGGACGCTGCCGGTGATGTACGCGGGCATTCTGGAAGAGGCGCGGGCGGTCCGCGCGAACGCCGGTATTTTCGACATCAGCCACATGGGGCGTGTGCGGGTGTATGGAGAGGGCGCGACCGAGTTTCTGCAAAGACTGACCAGCAACGACGTATCCGCGCTGAAAGCCTCGGAAGCGCAGTATTCGCTGCTGATGCACCCGAACGGCGGCATCATAGATGACATCATCGTATACAGGGAAGACGCAGAAAGTTATCTGGTCGTGATCAATGCGGGCAATGCGGCCAAAGATCTGGCGTGGATGAACACGCAGGCTACGGCAGGCATTACCATCCACGACCAGAGCGCCATGACGGCCATGATCGCCGTACAGGGGCCGAATGCGCCCCGGATCGTGGCCCGACTCGCCAACAATGAGTCTCTGCTGGCCCGCAAGCGTTTCCAGTACGCGACCGGAATGCTGGCCGGCGTTCCGGCGACATTCTGCCGCACAGGATATACCGGCGAGGACGGCTTTGAGTTGATAGTCCCGGCGCATCAGGGCGCGAAGGCATGGGACGCGCTGCTGGATGCAGGGTGTACGCCCTGCGGCCTGGGGTCACGCGACGCCCTGCGTATCGAAGCGGGCTATCCACTGTACGGACATGAGATTGATGAGACTACGTCGCCCGTTGAAGCGGGCTTGATGTGGGTCGTAAAGCTCGACAAGCATGATTTCTTTGGTAAAGAGGCCATCCAAAAGGTGAAGCAGACCGGACCTGCGCGTCGGCTGATGGGACTGACCTCGAAGGAACGTAACATACCGCGCCAGGGGTATACTATTTACGCGGCAGGGCAAGGAACAGAAGACGCCTCTAAGGAACGAGAAGTCGGGCTGATCACCAGCGGCGTTTTCTCCCCCACGCGCGGACACAGCATCGCGATGGGATACGTGGCGACAGACAGCGCTCGTGTGGGAACGCCCGTAAGCATAGGCATTCGTGATAAGCGTTCGCCGGCGATGATCGTACAAAAGAAGTCCCTGCTGGACGATCCGGCCTAAAAATCCGTTTTCGTTCAAAGTCTATTCCCATGAAAAAGCAAGCGATTGTAATGTAAATGGCAGTACGGCGCAAGGGATAGGCCGGATAAGAGCAGAACGCGTGAGAGTTTATATAACTGGAGTGAAGCGTGACAACGCTGTGTTGGAGGAAAAATGGCAGCAGTTCCGGCAGAGTTAAAGTACAGCAGAACCCATGAATGGGTGCGGATTGAAGACGATGTTGTGACGGTCGGCATCACCGACCATGCACAGGCTGCCCTGGGTGACATCGTTTATCTTGATCTCACGGAACCGGGACGCATCCTGAAAATCGAAGATCGTTTTGGAGAAGTCGAGTCCGTCAAAGCGGTGTCGGAACTGTTTTCACCCGTCGCTGGAGAAGTCGTCGAGACCAACACCGATATAGCAGACACGACTGATGTGGTGAATACGGACCCCTATGGTCAGGGCTGGCTAATGAAAGTGCGTCTGAGTGATACATCGCATTTGAACGAATTGATGAATGCGGCGGATTACGAGAAATTCGCTGACGAAGCGGCGCACTAAAATCGAGCCGCTATAATACAGCTTCTGCAATCCGGCCCTTGTGTCAAACTGCGGCGCTAAGGCGGATTTGATGCCTGCCCGATTGACAGCCTGCCCACCTTATGCTATACTTTGTGCTATACTCTCATCGGAGGCGGTAGTCTGCACTGCTTCTTCGAAAGCTGACTCTCGCCGGCCCTGTGACAGGCTATCACCCTATACCTGCTGATTACAATGCCACTTCCTACTACAATGAAGAGGAACCAAAAAGATGCCCAAGAAGATTTTAGCCGTAGATGATGAGCGGCACATCGTGCGCCTGGTGCAGGTCAACCTCGAACGCGCAGGCTACCAGGTAGTAACGGCCTTTGATGGCCGCGAGGCGCTGGAAAAAGTCGAAAGCGAGCAGCCAGATCTGGTAGTTCTGGACGTGATGATGCCTTACATGGACGGTTTCGAGGTATTGCAAACCCTGCGCAAAAACCAGAGTACGCGCGATCTGCCCGTAATCATGCTCACGGCCAAAGCGCAGGATGCAGACGTGTTCCGGGGCTGGCAGAGCGGCGTGGACTGCTACCTCACCAAGCCCTTCAATCCGATGGAACTCATCTCGTTCGTCAAGCGCATTTTCACCTCGCTCAACGAAAGTGACAATGGCAGCGCTATACTGGATCTGGGCAGTTCGTCTTCCTAGCACAGGTTGTATGGCTAGTGACGTATAGCTAGTGTCGCATGGCTAATGGTAAACAAGCTGTGTTGTGGTCGCGAAGAGGGTTTTTCGAGGAAGGTTTTCTCGTGTCAGCAGGCAAGAAGTCAAGCGTGATATTGTGGACAGGTGTGGCCGCTGCTGCTGCGGGCATCGTGGCCGTGGCTGTGGTCGTCAAGCTCAAAGAACGCTCCCTGGCCGAGGGCAGCGTAGAAAATCGCCTGCGCGATGTGCAGGATGTGCTGACAGACTGCTACAAGAAGATCAGCGAGATCGAGCAGCACTTGCCGGAACTCGCTGTGATAGAACCCCGGCTCACCAGCCGCAGAATGCACAGCCGGCTCAACTAGAACGGCAGTGCGCTGAACATAAAATGTCCCGGCAAGTCTGACTCACATCAGACTTGCCGGTTCCTTTTCCCTCGATCAGGATAGCAGGATAGGCGGCGCAATACGTGTGCTGACGCTCTTATTCACAAACGACTTCCACAATCATCTTAATGCCGCGCAATCCTCGTATCTCAGCCGCCTTCGTACTGCTTTAGGATCGAGCGGTTTGATGCTGGATGCGGGGGATGCGGTTGGCTCAGGAAATATCACTTACCAGACCGGCGGTGAGCCGATCCTGCGCGCGATGAGCGAAATCGGCTATGATGCGATGACTGTTGGGAATCGCGAATTTCATATTAGCCAAATAGGTTTTCGCAGCAAGGTCGCTCTGGCGCGCTTTCCCGTATTATGCGCCAATGTGCGTCTGCAAAAGCAGTCACTGACGCCGCCGCAACGCAGCACACAAGAAAGCAAACAGGAGCAAACAGGCAAAAATCACGAGACTGTGGACGCTATAGTCCCTGTGCAGCCCTTCATCGTCCATGATTTCGATATTGCGCCTGCCTGCCGTTTTCGCATCGTCGTATTCGGGCTTACGGTTCCGATGGTGACAGCGGGTATGCTGGCCCGCAAAGTTTCAGCGTATCTGTTCGATGATCCTCTCCTGACTGCGGCTTCGCTTGTTCCGCAACTGCGAAAAGAATACAAGCCCGATCTGCTGGTGGCACTGACGCACATCGGTATCGCACAAGACCGCAGGCTTGCACAAAACGTGCCGGGTATCGATCTTATCATCGGAGGTCATACCCACGTTGTGCTGGAACAGGGGGAACGAATAGGCGATACCCTTATCGCCCAGGCAGGGTCGCATGGCAGATTTGTTGGCCGTGTTGACATAGGCTTTTCGCCTGTATCTCCTGTTGATGTCACTCCTGAGAGCGTCTTTCCTGCGCCGTACCGGCTGACCGCCTCTTTATCGCCACTCCCCAAGGAGCCATCCGAGTTATTCATCAAGGCGCAGATAGAAGCGCTGCTTCATCCTGCCTATTGTCCACTCTAGCCTACGATCCTAGTCCACGATAGCAACATAAATGAATACCATTTTACTCATGACAGCGGCGCTATGGATAAGCGCTGCTGCGGGACGCGCGCTTGTAGACAGGCTGAACATACTGGACGATCATCAAGCCCTCGAACGCTTTGTCTATTCTGCCGCGTTAGGATTAGGCATCGCCGCCTATGGCATTTACGGGCTTGGGTTGTGCGGTCTGCTCGCATTCTGGCCGGTTACGTTCTGGTGGGCCGTACTCAGTATCGCAGGGTGGCGAGGAAGCCGGACGAATGCGCGGGACATCATCGCCGGCTTTCAGGGAGCATTGTCTCGCAGGCACAGGTCTCAACCGCGTGTGGCAGCGGAGACAGGCTGGGCGTATGGAACGCTTCCCATCTCTGCCCGCTGGATCGTTGGGGCCTGCTGTGCGCTGCTGATCGTGTTCAGTGTCATCGCCCTGGCCGCCTGCTACCGTCCGCCCGGCCCGCAGGAATGGGACGTTCTTTCCTATCATCTGGCCGATCCCAAACTGTTTTTGCAGGCGCAGCGCATCCAGACATTGCCGACGGAGCATCATAGCAACTTTCCTTTTACGCTTGAGATGCTGTATGCTGTGGGCCTGCTGTATGACGGCTTTGCGCTCGCCAACACATTCCATCTGGTGATGACTCTGCTCACGGTCGCCGCTCTGATCGCTTTCGGCAGGCGTATGGCCTGCGTTCCAGCCGGCTGGCTTGCGGGTCTCGCGTATCTGACGACACCCATTGTCCTCTGGGAGGCCAGTACCGCGTATATTGATAATGGACTGGCGCTTTATGTGACACTAGGGACGTTTGCCGTTCTAAATGCTATGAGCGAACATGACAACGCCTCACAACTTGAGGCGTCCACCCCAGATGATAGCCATGAGCGGCTGTTATCAGATAACAGCCGCTCATGGCTGCTATTAGGCGGGGCGATGATAGGCTTCGGATTGGGCATCAAGTACCTCGCTCTCGTTCCGCTCGTACTGCTCGCCCTGCTGCTAACGTTCAAGCGTACTTCCCTGAAGCGCGTCCTGCTGTATATGGGTGTCGCTCTCGTGATCGGTTCGCCCTGGTATGTGAAGAATGCGCTGGTAATGCGTAATCCCGTGTATCCTTTTGCCTACAGCGTGTTTCCTCATAGCCGCTACTGGAGTGGGTGGAGGGCAGCGGGGTACCAGAGTGAGCAGAACAAGTTCGGGACAAAACCGATTTCCACCGACGCGCGCAGCAAACTGCTGAACCTGACGCGCGTACCGTGGGACTTGTTGATACAGCACCCCGCTCAGGCCGGTCGCGCCGCGCTGTTGTACTGCAATCCTGGCGAGTTCACATTCACGGCCCTGTATGGCGGCCTGTACGCGGCCCTGCTGTTTCCCGTCGCCTTCGCGCGGCGCGTACCCGCTGCTGTACGCCTCCTTATCTGGCTTGCCCTGGCGCAAATTGGCGTCTGGTTTCTGCTCTCGCAGGTAGGACGTTACCTGATCCAGATCATGCCGATGATGGCGGCGGCAGGGGCGATGATCACGGTGCGGCAGGCGTTCGGATACAAGACAGATCATCTGCCCTCGGCTTCGTCATTGCCCGACCCGGCATTGCTGCCGGATAGGCTGTCCATTCCACCGGGTGGTAGTAGGAGCGATAAGCGCAGGCGCTCGCCTTACCCTGCGGCACGATCTTTATCCGGCTGGCTGGGCATCGCGGCGATTTTCGGGCAGGCAGGCTATGTGTTGTTGTCCGTCTGCACTTTGCCCGCTAATGCGCCTGTGGATGATATACTGGCCCTGATGCAGTTAGGGCAGCTTCCTTCCAGCGTGTCGGTTCCCGATCTCGCCGCAAACCTGGGCCGGCGCGGAAAATGGGACGAAGACTTACGCCGACATTTTGATGCGTACAGCGCGATGCAATGGATCAACGCCAACACGCCCAAAGAAGCGGGCGTCGCCCTGTACGAAGAAACGCGCGGTTTTTACCTGGATAGGCCGTACCTGTGGGCTAATCAGCAGCACTCTTCGTATATCCCTTATGAGACATTGAGGGACGGCCAGGAACTCTCTGCATGGATGCTGGCGCGCGGATGTCGGTACGCGCTCGTCAACCTGAATGCCGCAGCGCAAAATCATCTTGTGGACGCGCGTGGCGCGCGCCTGACCGACCCGGATGTTCCCTTCGGCCCTAACCACTATGAGGCGCAGGCGCTGGATAGATGGTACGCCCACTCCGTGGGCGGAGATCGCGGACACCAGCTCGTCGGCGATGCGATCCAGCGTGGGCTATGGACGCCGATATTTCAGGAACATGGCTGCATCGTCCTGCAGATATTGTAGCTGACCACGCTGACCACCATGCAGTAGATCATCTTACAGTAGATCATCTTACAGTAGATCATCTTACAGTAGGTCATCTTACAGTAGGTCATCTTACAGTAGGTCATCATAAGGAGTGAATACGTGAGTCGTCCGCCGCGTCGTAAACCCCTCCTGAGCGAGCCGGGGCCGGCACTGTCGCCGTTGCTGCCCGCCGCTAAAGCCCTCCCTGGCGCTTGGAAATATGCTGTCTCTCTGCTCTTGATTTTCTACATGATCTGCGCCGGCCTGCACGCCAGTTGGGTTCCTACAGGACAGACAGGGTATCAGAACGCCCCGGATGAAGCTGCTCACATCACTTACGCGCGCGCGCTGGCTGGCGGACATCTGCCCACGCTGGAACAGGCAGGCAGGGACATAACGGGTCAGAGCTATGAATGGCATCAGCCCCCCCTGTATTACGCCTGGGCCGCTTTATTTCTGCCGCTCGGCCTGCATGGGATGCGTCTGGCCTCCATACTGCCCGGCCTCATGTGCCTGCTTATGTTGTATCAAGCGGTACGGCTTCTGCTGCCCGGAGAACCCCTCACAGCGATAGCGGCTCTTGGAGTTGCCGCTCTGCTTCCGACACATATCGCTATTACGTCAACAATCAACAATGATGTGTTTTTGGAGGCGTTTTTTTCCGCTGTCCTGCTTCTGCTGCTGCAATGCCTGCTGCGCGGCTTGACGCTATGGCGGGCCGGATGGGTCGGTGTCGCGCTTGGATTGGCGCTGCTTACGAAAGCCACAGCCCTGGTGTTGATACCCGTGATAGCCGTCGGGTTTCTGCTGATGCGGCGGACAGGCGAGACGTATGCAAATCTGGCGCGCGCAGCCGCTTTAGTCAGTTTATGGGCAGCCTTGATAAGCGGATGGTGGTTCGCGCGCAATCTGCATCTTTACGGCGAACTGCTTCCATTAAAGGCTTTCGACCGCGTCTTTGCAGGAACCGCGCTCGCCAAAGACATTCTGCCGCGCCTGGGCGGGGTGGGGGCCTATGTCCGTATAGTAACGTCATGGACGTTTGATAGTTTCTGGGCCGTGTACGGCAATGCCCGTTCCGCCCGGACAGGTCTCCCGCTCTTCCTGCCCGAACAAATCTATCTGCTTCCTCTTTGCGTTGTCGCCATTGCCGGAGGGGGGCTGATACGCCTGCACTTTGTACGCGGCAGAACATATACCCAGTCGCAATTACTGTGTCTGTGGCTGCTGATGACAACCCTGGCCCTCGTCGCACTCTCGTTTCTACTGTTCCTGACCAAATATTTCCAAACACAGGGGCGCTACCTTTTTCCCGCAATGCTGCCCTTATGTCTTTTGCTGGCGCTGGGCTGGCTGGCTGCGTTTCCTGCCAGATACAAGGCGCTGGCGACCGGCTGCCTGCTGGGGATGATGATTATACTGGTTTTGTTGTTTCTGAGTACGGTACAGGTGGCGAACTGAAAGCAAGCTAAAAGCAAGTGGAAAGCGGGTGACGTCAGTACAACCCTGGACACCGCGGGAACTGTTTGCATGATTCAGACGTTTGTAGCATAACGTTATTCAGACGTTTGTAGCATTTTGTAGCATAACGTTCTCGCGTCATCCGCGTTGTCATCCGCGCTCGCTTTGATGCTTGTCTCGCGCGATCCGGCGGAACGATCTACGGTTCGGATCGGCCTCGCGCTCGCAGAGTAGAAGTGGCAGCAAAATTTATCCGGATCAATTTGGATGGAAGGAAGCTTTATGCGGTACGACGCAGGCGATAATCGTGATATGACTGGTGAGCCGGCAGCGAATGGCTATGAGGACGGTTATGAGACAGAGGCGGATCAGGACATCCAGGCAATACTTGAACTGGGATATGATCAACTGGACGGCTTCCGGGTCTGGGTGGATGAGCGGCTCGAAATGGGCGCTCGGATTGCAGAACAGGACTGCTTCAATGCCGAGTTCCTGATAGATTATCTTGCCAACCATCAGCGTAAGGGCATTGCCTTTATCAATGAATTCGAGCTGCGATGGTTCATGTTCAGTCACTATATCCGAAAGGCGATGGCGGACGAGGAGACAGAGACGCGGCTGCCGGAGTCTTTGCAGCGTTTCTTTGGCTACCTGCGCGCGGAACACCTTGATGCAGTCCCTGAATGGGTAGGCGGGGTTATGGATGACATCGAATTTTATTCGAACCGCCGACAGCAGTATGCTGCGCTCGACAGCATGGATGAGCGCGCCTGGGAACAGGAGTTCCGCCTGTGGTGCGATGAACTGGAAGAGGATCTGGATACTCGCTGCCTGTGGCTGCCCCGTGACATTGGGGATGGAATCGCCTGGAGCGATGTAATGGGCTGGCGCGAAGCTACGCTCCATGCCCAGGCAAACGCCGAATGGCAGCGTGAGCGAGAACAGCTTTTGCAGCAGGGTCTGGACTTTGAAACGTTACGCGATTACCTGATGGACACCTACCTTGCATGGCTCGACACGCCGCAGGGACGTCTTGAAGAGCAGAACCCGCGCGAAATCATCCTCGCGGAACGCATGGAGCGCGAAGAACTGGGCGAAGCGGCGCAGGACGACGGTCTCGATGACACGTCAGAAAAAAACGTCTGGTAGGTCTTGACGAAGCCGACACATTCTGCCATAATGTATTGTACAGTGAAATAGCTGTTCGATCCTCCGCATCTGTCCACATGTGCCGCAAATGCCTGTGCGCCGGCGTTCTACTTTCCCTGTCAGCGGGCATTCGTAAAATAGGGCATCCAGTATTTTGTGTATAGACGCTATAACCTGCCGTTAAACGCGCCTATTCTCTGCCGGCTGTGATAAGCGCCCCGGTATACTCTGCATCTTCCAACTGCATGGATAGCCGATGGAACGCCGCTTCGAGCGCGAAGCAGCCCCGCAGCAAGCGTCACTCATGGCCTCCACGTTACGCGCCCTGCATTAGTCCGCGTCCTACACTTACAGGTATGTACACCCAATGGATTCCGTTTTGCAGATTGATGACGTTCCGCGCCCGCAAACAGATCAGGAATCAATTGTCATACTTGATTTCGGGGCGCAATATACGCAGTTGATCGCCCGCAGAGTGCGCGAATGCCGCGTCTACTGCGAGATACTGCCCTACGATGTGTCCGCCGCCGAACTGCGCAGCCGCGCGCCCCGCGGCATCATCTATTCCGGCGGTCCCTCCAGCGTCTACGATGACAATGCGCCGCGCGTTGACGCCGCGATCTACGACCTCAACATTCCCATTCTGGGCATTTGCTATGGGCAGCAGTTGATGGCCCATCAATTGGGCGGAGATGTTCAGCCCGCGCGCGAGCGGGAGTACGGCGATGCGACTCTGAACATACTTAAAGCGGAGCCGTTGTTTGAAGGCATTGCCGTGGTGGGGGATACGCTGCCCTGCTGGATGAGTCATGGCGACCTGGTGCTGACGCCGCCTGCGGGCTTCGAGATCGTCGCCACGACCGACAGCGCCCCCGTTGCGGCGATGGTCAACGCGCAGCGCAAACTGTACGGTGTGCAGTTTCATCCCGAAGTCGCGCATACGCCGTTTGGTACGCAGTTACTGAAAACGTTTGTCCTGGGGCCTTGCGGCTGCGGCGGCACATGGACGCCTGCAAACTTCGTGGACGAAGCGGTTGAGAAAATCCGGGCGCGTGTCGGCTCATCGGGCGTAGTATGCGGCGTATCGGGCGGTATTGATAGCTGCTGCGTGGCCGCGCTGATGCACAAGGCCATCGGCGATCAACTGACCTGCATCTTCGTGGATCATGGCCTGCTGCGCCAGGGCGAAGCGGAGCAGGTCAAAAACGACTTTGCCGGCTCCCTGGGCATACGGCTGATACATGCCGAAGTAAGAGATCGGTTCCTGAAACGGCTTGCCGGCGTTACAGACCCTGAGCAGAAACGTAAAATCATTGGGGATGAGTTTGTCCGCGTGTTTGAAGAGTATGCGGGCGGGCTTGAAAATGCGGAATTTCTCGCGCAGGGTACGCTTTATCCCGATGTGATCGAAAGCGGCGGCAGCAAACACGCGCAGACCATCAAAACACATCATAATGTCGGTGGGCTGCCCTCAGACATGGTTCTAAAAGTCATTGAACCTCTGAGACTGCTTTTCAAAGATGAGGCAAGAGCGGTCGCGTCTCAGCTTGGGCTGCCTGACAGTATTGTGTGGCGGCATCCGTTTCCGGGTCCGGGCCTTGCAATACGCATCCTGGGCGAAGTGACCGAAGATCGGTTGGAAATGCTCCAGCAAGCCGACAAGATCTTTCTTGATGAATTGAACGAGGCGGGGCTTTACAGACAGCTTAGCCAGGCGCTGGCCGTTCTTGCACCCATTCGCAGCGTCGGCGTGATGGGGGATCAGCGTACATACGCGCACCCTATTATCCTTCGGGCCGTTGTAACCGAGGATTTTATGACGGCCAAATGGGCGCGCATCCCCTACGACGTCTTGGAACGCGTGAGCAGTCGTATTGTAAATGAGGTTCCCGGCATCAACCGCGTGGCTTACGACATCAGTTCCAAGCCTCCCGCCACCATCGAATGGGAATGAACCGTGATCAGAAAGTCCGTGATCAGGGAATCTGAGCTAATCCGATGAACAAACATTTGGAAGAGACTGACCAACTAGAGGGGCCACTACCGTTAATGGAAAATCATCCGTTGGCTGTGTCTCAGACAGATGTGTCTGCTTTGTCTCAGGAGGCTGCGCCTGCCGATGCGGAACAGGCGGACGTACTGCCACCCCATGCTGTGTCCCCAATGCTTTCAGCTGCAGCGATCCAGAGCCGGGTGAAAGAGTTGGGAGCGGCCATTACCCGCGATTACCCCGATGCCTCAGAGCCGCTGCTGCTTGTAGGCGTACTCAAAGGTGCAGCATTGTTTCTTTCCGATCTGGTGCGCTGCATAGATCGCCCCGTTGAGTACGACTTTGTGGCTGTTTCCTCTTATGGCGCGGCGACAAAAACATCAGGAGAAGTTCGAGTCCTCAAAGACCTGGATGCTTCCGTTTCCAACAAGCATGTCATCATTGTAGAGGACATACTCGACACAGGGCTGACACTGCGCTTCAGCTATTTGATAGAGACACTACGTGCTCGTCACGCGCGCAGCGTCAAGGTGTGTGTGCTGCTGGACAAGCCGGCGCGCCGACGTGTACCGATAGATGTGGACTACCGCGGTTTTGAGATCGAAGACAAGTTTGTTGTCGGGTACGGCATGGACTACGCAGAACGTTATCGCAATCTCAGCTACATCGGCGTAGTTTCATTTGACGAGCAAGCAGAAGACGAACAAGCAAAACACGTTTCATACTAATTCATACCGATCATTTCATATCATAACATCCGCGCTGCGCTGTTCCGGAAGCGGCGTCCGCGACCACATCGCTTCCGGGCATCCTCGCGAGGGCTATATACATCAAATGGAAGACAACCTCAGTTTCAATCTTTCCGACCTGGAAAACAAAAGTCTCAATGACTTGCAGGAACTTGCCAAAGACCTGGGAGTTGGCCCGACGACGCCGACCACGCGCAAAGACGAAATCATTGGCCGCATTCTGCAAATACAAACGGATCGCAATGGCTACATTCACGCCAAAGGTATTCTGGAGATCCTGCCCGACGGGTGGGGGTTCCTTCGGCGCAGCAATTTTTCGCCGAATGCCGAAGATATATACGTATCTCAGACACAGATAAAACGTTTCGGCTTGAAAACAGGGGATGAGGTTTCCGGCCAGGTGCGCCCGCCGAAGGACTCTGAAAAGTATTACGGTCTGCTTCGTGTCGAGGGCGTCAATGGCGTTGATCCCGAAGTCGCGCGCAATCGCGTAAACTTCGACGACCTCACGCCCATCTATCCCAACGAGCGTCTTACCCTGGAAACCACGCGTACCGAGATGACCGGGCGTATCATGGACATCATGTGCCCTATCGGTAAGGGGCAGCGCGGCATGATCGTCGCGCAGCCGAAAGCCGGCAAAACCACAATACTCAAGACCATTGCAAATGCCATCACAGTGAATCACCCGGAGTGCATCCTGATCGTGCTGTTGATAGACGAACGCCCGGAAGAAGTCACAGATATTCGCCGTTCTGTAAAGGGTGAAGTCATCAGCAGCACCTTTGATGAAACGCCTGAAAACCACATGCGCGTAGCCGATATGGTGCTGGAACAGGCCAAGCGTCTCGCTGAAAGCAAGCGAGACGTGATTGTTCTCATGGACAGTCTTACTCGCTATACGCGGGCCTCCAACCTGACCGTAACGCCAAGCGGACGCACTCTGGCCGGCGGTCTCGACCCCGCCGCATTGTACCGCCCGAAACGTTTTTTTGGCGCAGCGCGTAACATAGAGGAAGGCGGCAGCCTGACAATCCTTGCGACAACACTGGTGGAAACCGGCAGCCGCATGGACGACCTCATTTTTGAGGAGTATAAGGGAACCGGTAACATGGAAGTGGAGCTGGACCGCAGTCTGGCCGATAAACGTATCTTCCCGGCCATCGCCCTGAAATCCAGCACGCGCAAAGATGAGCTGCTGTATGATGATGAGACGTACAAACAGATCGTCAAGCTGCGGCGGCTACTGCACGGCCTGGATCCACTGGAGGCGACCGAACTGCTCAAAGATCGTCTTCAGCACACAAAAACGAACAAAGAATTTCTTGCTGTGGTCGAACGCACGATCAAGAGCGGGGATGATTAGGCGCTTTCGCAATCCGGCTCCTGCAAGCTTCTGGCTGCAAGAGCCAGGCAGTCAGCGCCAAACGTTTGATGCAAGGTTACATTGGAGGGGAGAGGTGGGTAACGATTTCAAGGATTTGTTCGGAGATTGGCGACCCGACGACGAGGGCAAGAAGGCGTCGGAAGGATCCTCTGGAGATCCGGAGAGACGGCCCCAGCGCGCCCTGAACGAAAAAGAAGTGCGTGTCGTCAACGTCTATGAAGTTGATACCGGCAACGCGAAGGAGTCCACTACTTTCGTCCTGCTGCGCGATAACGCGGGGCGCGAATTCAAGATATTCGTAATGCGCGACGTGGCCGTTGCAATATCTATGGCAATCGAAAGCGAACGCCCGGATCGTCCTTTTACTCATGATCTTATCCGCAATATGCTAGAACGGCTGGGATCTAGCATAGAACGCGTTACGATTGATGATCTCTGGCAAGAAACCTTTTACGCCAAAATCACGATCATACGTGGCGAAGAAACGTTTGATATAGATGCGCGTCCAAGCGACGCCATTGCCATGTCGCTGCGCTATCATGCGCCCATCTACGTTGCGGAAGCAGTTTTAGTGGCTACTCAGCAAGATTAGCTGTGACACACTGACACTTTATTCGCTAAAGTGTCAGTGTGTCACATAGAATGCTTCTGTCTGTAATACTCATGAAATGTTTTTGTGTACCATATTATGATACGAAAACATCCCATGCTGTTTGCACTATTTGTTTGCACTATATGGTATACGATAGAAATTAATCACCATTGGATCCAACGACCATTGCGACTAATGAGTCCAGAATGCTGGAAAATTCGAATGTTAGAACGTCCGATAATACAGGGTATGTGCAAATAAATAGACTGACAGCCATGCCGATTTTTTGTGGCCTTAAGGCCACAAAAAATCGGGCCGCGATGCGGCCCGATCACACTCTTGTTCTGTTTCTGATTTGACCCGACTGCGGGCGCGGCGCATAAACACCTATCTGCCTGATGGTTCCTGATGGTTCATGTAATTTACAAGTGCATTGGCTGCCTTCATGTCCTGAACGTTACTGATGGTAAAATCGTTCACGTTCAGTGACTGACTAATGCGCGGCGCGGCGACCACTTGCCCGTTCAGGACAAACACTACATTTTCATTCTCATGGCTATGAGACCATTGAAAGAAACGGGATCGTCCTTCCGGTGTGAGGTTGAGATGGATAGTATATATAGTCGGGGTCAGCATGTTCCCATCAAGTTTTTCCAGCGATGCCCCGGTACACTGTTTATCTGTCAGTACAACGGGACAGACGCTTTCCAGAGTATCCGCCGGTATCGTCGTGACGTTTTCCTGCTCGCGACCGCTGCCGCTGCCGGCTTCGGGGGTATCGCTCGCCTCTTTGCGCTCGCCTGTCTCCGTGCCTTCGTACTTGCTCAATAGGGATCCGAGCGTAGTATGTTCGTCGCGGCCATTCCGTGTATGCGCAGGGACATCAATCGGCATGTCTTCGCGAACTGCCTTATACGCGTTCGCATCGCCCAACTGTTTGTTGATGGTCGCTCTCAGGAAGGGTACGAGCATGGCGTACCCCGTAACGTCATCCTGCCCAATGGCCGCTTGTATCGCGTTCCCGACCTTGTCTTCGAACAATGGCCCATTGCGCACATCGAAAATAGATTTCCAGCCGAACTCTGTCAGCACAACGCGCGACGACTTGTTGGCAGTAATGATCTTCAGGAGATTTCGGTCGTAACTGTCCCGCGAGTTGAGTGTGCCAAGCACCGTCAGCCCCGTCCTGCTGGGCGCTAGAGCATTCCAGCGCGTTTGCAGCAAGGCGTGATCATAAGCCTGCGAAGCTCCGTACCAGACGCCTGCGATCACGGCAAGGGAAAGCAGCAGCTTGCGTGTGCCCAGTTCGCGCGTATAAAACATGCGGCGTGGCGCGGAACCAAGTGTTCCAAGCTCTATTTCGACATCCTTTGGAAAAAGTCCCATCTTATATGGCTTCGCTTTCTTGCAAATACTATCTGCTGACACGCTGATACAAGGCCAATGCCAAATCATGAGCAGTTCAACGCGAATGATAATCGCCTGACTGGACGAACCGGTCTAACCTGTTTTCAGGCGTCAAGCGCCTCATGTAAGGCTGCTTGCAGCAGGGTGACATTGCGCCGGGTCGCCGATGTTCCCATCGTCCCGATGCGCCATATTTTGCCTTTGAGCGCGCCCAGTCCCCCGCCGATTTCCAGGCCGAACTCCATCAGCAAACGCCGACGCACGGCCGCTTCGTCTTCCACGCCCTGCGGCAGATGCACGGAATTCAGCGTGGGCAGGCGATACCCCTCCTGGGCGAAAGGCAGGATGCCGAGTGGCGCTAGACCACGCATCAGTTGTTCACTCACGTCACGATGCCGCGCAAACCGGGCTTCCAGGCCTTCTTCCGCGATCTCCTCCAATGCCGCCTGGAGCGCAAAATAGTGGTTGACTGGAACCGTATGATGATAAGCGTGCGCCCCATCATAATAATCGCGCAGTAGTTTCCAGTCGAAGAACCAGTTGGCGACCGGGGTACGACGGTCAAGCGCCACTTGCAGCGCCCGGTCGGATACCGTGATCGGCGACAGGCCGGGAGGAGCACCCACGCACTTCTGCGTGGCGGAGTAACTCGCGTCCACGCCTGCCTCATCTACGTTTACGGCAATGCCGCCAAGAGATGTTACCGCGTCCGCTAAAAATAGCGCGTCGTATTCGCGAGCCAGGGCGCCAATCGGTTCCAGCGGCTGCCGCACCCCCGTGGAGGTCTCGGCATGGACGCAGCCCACCAGTTTGATCTTGCCCAGCGGCTTCATGGCGTTTGCCATCAGCTCCGGTTCGAGAATGCGCCCCCACTCCCCGCTCACCTCGGTAACTTCTGCGCCAAGTCGCCGCGCAATCTCCACCATGCGCCCGCCAAAAAACCCGCATACCCCGATCACGACCCGGTCGCCCGGCTCGATCAGGTTGACCAGGCAGCTTTCCATGCCCGCCATGCCGGTTCCGGTCAGCGGCAGGGTGAAATGGTTTTTTGTTCCGAAAAGCGTCCGCAGGTTCGCGCGTATATCATCCAGAAGAACAAATAACTCCGGGTCCAAGTAGCCGATGGGCGGACGCGCAAGCGCCTCCAGCACACGCGGAGAAACGCTGCTCGGCCCCGGCCCCAGCAAGATGCGGGGCGAAGGAATTGCAGATGTTCTGGCTGGCGAATTCACCCCTTCCGATTTCACTGGCCCACTATTTGCAGTGGAGGCTGCTTTTGGATCTCGTATCGTAGCTGTCATGACAAATTCCTCATCTTGCGTCTGATTTTTGTGTCCCTGAACTGAATGTTTCTGGCTTGTTGTTCTTACACCGCGTAGTTTGGGCCTTGATAATTGTCGTAAACGCTTACCCCAACCCCATGATGTTATAGCCGCCGTCCACGTACAGCACCTCCCCCGTCACGCCGCGCGCAAGCTGGCTGAGGAAAAACAATACCGCGTCCCCCACTTCGTCGGCATCCGGTGCGCGGCGCAGGGGGGCGCGCTGCGCTACCAATTTCAGCATCGAGTCGAAGTCGCCGATGGCGCTCGCAGCCAGCGTCTTCACCGGCCCCGCAGACACCGCATTCACCCGTATGTTCTCCGGCCCCAAATCGGCGGCAAGATAGCGGACACTGGCCTCCAGCGATGCCTTTGCCACGCCCATGATGTTGTAGTTCGTTACCACGCGCTCGGACCCGATGTAGCTCAGGGTCACGATACTGCCTCCCCCCGCCGCCTGCATCAGCGGACGCGCAAACCGCGCCAGCGATACCAGGCTGTACGCGCTGCTTTCGTGCGCCAGGGAAAATCCGTCTTTGGTCGTGCGGACAAACTCGCCGCCCAGATCGTCGCGGTTCGCAAAAGCGATGCCATGCAGCAGGCCGTCCAGCTTGCCGTCGAAGCGCGGCGCAAGCTGTGCAAACATACTCTCGACCTGCGTGTCATCCGTGGCGTCGCAGTGCAGCACGGGAGCCTCGAACGCCGCCTCTTTCAGCAGTTTGGCGATACCGCCCGCCTCCCGGTCACCCAGCACGGAAAACGCAAGCTGCGCGCCCTCGCGGTGCAGGGACAACGCCGTATGCCACGCGATAGACCACTTGTTGCGTACACCCGTCACCAGGACGCGTCGCCCCTCCATTAATCCGGCCATTCGTTTGCCCCTATCTACGCTTGAGTTCAAAATCAACAGAAAAACGCCACTTCGCAATCGGTGTGGTGTGGCGTGTAATATCGCAAAAATCACAGCCCCCGTGAACCCCGAAAGGTCTGCAAGAGGCTGTGACAATATACCACATCGGGCCGCAAATTAACCTGTATCGGCGCGGATCAGCGCGGCACATTCTGCGGCGCGGCGGGCCTGCTCGCCGCGCCTCCGCCGCTCGCGGTCGTCTGGCTGACCGAAACGGCTGTGGCAACTTCGCCTTTGTTATAGGCCATGCGCATCATCTGTTTCAGTTCCGTAAACTGGCCCGCGCTGGAAAGCGCGTCCTGTTCTGTAATGATGCCCGCTTTGTAGTAGCGCAGCAGGCACTGGTTCATGGTCTGCATACCCCAGTATTCTTCCTGTCCTGCCTGCCGGATCGCGCCATAAATATCATCGGATTTGCCGTCTTCCAGCATCTTCTGAATGGTCGGGGTAACGTCCATTACTTCGATTGCCGCCACGCGGCCCTTGCCGTCGGAGCGGGGCAGCAGTTTCTGAGACACAACGCCGCGCAGCGTCGTAGACATGCGCAGCCAGAGCATCGGGCGCTCGTGCGGCGCGAACATGTTGGAAATACGATCCAGGGTTTCCGCCGCACTCGATGTGTGAACAGTCGCGAACACAAGGTGGCCCGTTTCCGCCGCCTGCAGCGCGATGTTCATGGTTTCCAGATCGCGCATCTCGCCGATGAGGATGATGTCCGGAGCCTGTCGCAGTACGTGCCTCAGCGCCTGCCCGAAGTTATCTGTATCCAGGCCGATCTCGCGCTGGCTGACAATCGCTTCCTGATCCTTGTGGACGAACTCGATGGGGTCTTCGATGGTGATAATGTTGACCTTACGCGTCTTGTTGATCAGGTCAATCATGGCCGCAAGCGTCGTGGTCTTGCCCGAACCCGTTGGCCCCGTGATGAGGACAAGGCCGTTACGATGCGTGGTGAAATCTTTCACTTTCGGAGGTACGCCCAATTCATCCAGAGCGCGGATTTTTGTCGGGATCAGCCGGCAGACCGTGGCGCACGTTCCACGCTGATTGTAGATGTTCATGCGGATACGCAGTTCGGCGCCGACCGAAAACGCAAGGTCCATCTCGTGATGCTGTTCAAAGACGGCCTGCTGGCGGGGCGTCATTTTGCTGTAAACCAGGTCATGCACCTGTTCCGGTGTGAACACAGGATAGCCCTCAAGCGGCGCGACACGGCCATGCTTGCGGATGGAGGGCAGAGCCTCGGATTTCACGAACAGGTCAGAGGCGGACTGCTGAAACGATTCTAAGATCATTTTATCGAGGTCGAGTTCCATAATTAAGAGGTGCTTCCTTTCCTTGCTCAACGCTATACAGGCACGATAACCGGCGCGTTGACAGCGGCTCATCACAATGCAGGGGCAAGTACCCGATGAGGACAGCCTGAATATGCTACTACAATTCGCTGCACAAAGCTATTTTCCCTGCTCCAATTAAAAAGACATGCACAAACATGCAGAAAGTTCATGCGCCAAACCTATTCAGGGCATGGCGCGAGACACGCCATGCCCTGAACCGATTTCCACTATGGAGCTGAGGAGGCTCGAACTCCTGACCTCTTCAATGCCATTGAAGCGCTCTCCCAACTGAGCTACAGCCCCCCACAAGCGCGGCTGTCATTCGCGCCAACGGTTGTTATTATACACCAGAGCGCGTCACTTTGCAAGGGGGAAGTCGGAGGAAAGTGGGTTGCCGCGCAATATACGTCAGAAGTGCGCGGCATAATGGGTGAGGAAGCAGGATCGTCTTGTTTCCCCACCCACAAGACCGTATTCCTTCAGCCGCTTCAATCTAAGCTGCAATCTAAACGCAGCAATACACACAGGCCTGTAGCAGGTATGTTCTTACCCGATGTTAGTGGCTGCCACCCTGAGTGTTGTCGTCACTCTTCAAGGTCACCTGTACCGTGCGGCTGCCTGTATCGTAGGTCGCATCGCGCCCGGTTACCAGGCTGAAGAACTTCACGGGTACATATGTCGTGCCGTTCACCTGCTGCGCGGGAGCGTCCAGACGAACGCGCCGGTCGCCGTTCACGACTGCGATGGCGCTGTCAAGCGCCAGACGGACCGTTCCGCCGTCCCCTGTGGCGCGAATGGATTTGGTCTGCGCGTTGTAGGTGAAGGGGATATGCGCCGTGTTCAGCACGTCACGCACGGGAACCATCAGCACACCGTTGCTGACAAAAGGCCGCGCCGCCGCGTCAAACGGCACGTTGCGATCCCCAACAAGCACCCCGATATTGCGGCGGCTGTTGCGGTCGCCCGTTTGGTTAGCGCCCGGCCTGTCTTGGTTCAGACGGTCGGCACGGTCTCCGTTGACAGTGTTGTCGTTACGATTGCGATCCGAGTTGTTGCGGTCATTCGTACTGCCGCGATTATCGCGAGTGGCGTTGTCATCACGGCGGTAGCCGCTATTGTCACTGCTATTGCGGTTGTTATTGTTGACCCGATTGCCGTTGTCGCGGCTGTCCGCGCCGTTGTCCGCTGTGCTGTTGCCGGTCGCGCCGTCACGGTGAAAACGGCCTGTGTCGTCATTTCGGGCGTGATAGTTGCTGGTGTCGTCACGTCCGCCGTAGTTCGTCAGGGTAACGCTCTGGTCCAGGCGCACTCCCAATTCGCTGCCCGGTTTCAGATCCACGTCTCGTGTCTGCGTCTGCCCTTTTTGCAGGCTGCCGAACAAATATCCCAGTCCGCCGCCAAGCAGCGTGTCCTGCAATGTTGATTTGGTCAGCAGGCCGACGATCAGCCCCGCGCCCGCGCCGTAGCCCACATACGTCAGGCGGTCATTGGAATGCCCCGGCTTGGCGATAAGCCGCCCGTCGGAACGTTTCTCGACGCTCTTGCTGTCCAGCCCGATCAGGGAGCCTTGTATGGCATACGAGTGTCCGTCGGGCAGGCGCAACCTGCGGAAATCCAGGTCCAGAACGCCGGGGTCTTTGTCTTTCTTGGCGCGTACATCGCGCACGACGCCCTCAATGTGCGTTCCAGTAGGCAGGCGATAGTATTCCGCGTCTGCGTCATTACGCAGCGTCACCGTAAAGGTGTCGCCCTTGCGGGTATTATTGGAACTCAGTTCGTTGTCCAATTTGACCGGGATCACGCTGCCCGCATCGAGGGCGAGATTACGCGTATCGGACTGCGCTATGGCCCCGGTTATCGCACTGCCCATCATTGCAGCAGCGAGCGCGATCATTCCCGGCATTCTGGTTCTGTATTTATTGCTTAACATGACTTTCTTACTCCTGGCCGTCCGTTTGCCTCATGACAATCAGACCAGCCAAACGTGAGTTCTTGAATTCGTTGTGAGTTCAGGTTCTCGAAGAACTCGTGGTGTTTCACCTGCGCTTTGGAAGATGCTGGCGGAAAGCATACAATCCAGACGCAATCATAAGCCGCCATGTTCCAATTTCTCGCCCCAACATGCCCTCTACAAACAACTAATGTCAATGGTTGCTAAAAGGTTTGTATATATTTCCTTCTCGCTTGTCTATGTCGGCGCAGTGCGAGCATACGCTATAACGGGCAACGGCTTATGCACACAACGCTGCTCATCCGCTTCTGTGACGGTAGCTCTAAATGGTGGCTCTAGTATGGGCGAACAAACTCAAAACGCGCGGGGCGAATTTTGCATCGCCAAGCAGGAGAAACCTGCAAAATAATACAATTCAGCACCGGTCCTGTCACAATGCCCCTCTGTGGAGCAGCCGGATCAGATGCAGGCAGTTTGAATTTGCAAGGCAACGGGAGCATTAACAATTTTGACATCAGCGTCGTCTACCACGCATAATATAACAGCAGCGCAGGACGAGCGGAGCGCCGATCCAGTCACACACGCCGAACGCCGTTGGCTGTTGATCGTGATCTTTGCCACCCTTATGGTAACGCTTTTGCCCTACCTTGTGGGCTGGAGTTTCGCGCAGGGGCGGCGCTTCATGTGGCTCGGCTACAATCTGGATGACAGCTGTGTCTATCTCGCCTGGATGCGACAGGCCGCTGACGGCTCGGCACACGGTTTGAACCTGTTCACCACAGAGCCGCAGCGCGGCACACTCCTCAACCCCTTCTTCTTGCTCTTGGGCATCACTGCTCGAACCACCCGATTGCCCCTGATCGTAGTCTACCATCTCGCCCGTGTTGGTTTTGGCGCGGCCCTCCTGCTTGCCGTTTGGAAACTTATCCGGCTCACCGTCGCCGGGGCGCAGGCGCGCAAACTGGCGTTCTTATGCGTCTGCTTCGGCTCCGGCCTGGGCTGGCTGCCCGGACTGTGGGAACTCAGCCCCCTCCAGTCGCCGATTGACACCTGGCAGCCGGAAGCTATCACGTTCCTATCGCTGTATCTCAATCCCCTCTTCTGCTTTTCCATGTTCCTGCAAGTCACGATACTGACGCTTCTCTTTCAGGGAGAGCGCACAGGCAGAATGAAGTATGCCGTAACGGCAGGCGTGTGCGGTTTCGCGCTTGGCCTGACCCACACCTACGATATTCTCAGCCTGAGCGCGGTCTGGATCGGGTATCTACTCGTTTCATTCATAGCTTCTCGCCTGCCACGTACAAACAAGCCTTCCACTTCGTACCCCCTGCCATCCAACCCACAAGGCGACACTGCCCTCAATTCGACCCTGGCAGGCTCCCTGTTGCGCGCCCTGTGCGCGGGCGCTCTTACCTTGCCTGCCGTCCTCTACATTTACAGGGAATTGAAAGCCGAAGCCATTTTCCAGCAGCGCGCCAATGTCGTTACTGCTTCCCCACCCCCGGTCTGGCTGCTGACAGGCTACGGAGCCGTATTTGCATTGGCCGTGTATGCCGTCTGGAAAACAACACGCGCGTGGGCATCGCCCTGGCCCGTCTCCCTTGCCTTGCCAGCCGACACAGCCGACGCACTGCCCGCCGCCCCTGACACAAACAACCCCACTATGACTACAGGCGTAGATGCAGCTCGCCTGCTCATCGTCTGGGCCGTCGCCAATGTGCTTGCTTCGTACCTGCCTGTCGCGCAGTTCCCTTTTCAGCGTAAGATGCTGCAAGGGGCGCATATTCCGCTCGCCATTCTCGCCGGTATCGGGCTTGCTTATCTGCTATCCCGGCCTGCCTTGCAGCGCAAAAAACCGCCTGTTCGCATTATGTCAGGCGTAGTCCTCCTGCTGCTCAGTCTGACCAACATCCGCTTCATGGTTCGCGACATAACCAACTATCGCGACAACCGCGCCATGACGCAGCAGCGGCCCTACCTCAATCCCGGCGAATTGGACGCCCTCGACTGGCTGCACCGCAATGCCGCTCCAAACGCTGCCATTCAGCCCCTCCCGTGGGTCACGCGCGTTCCCGCCGATCAGCCCGAAAAGGTGCGCCTGAGCGTGACCGATATGTCGCTGGCCTGCTTTGCCCCCGGTCTCATCCATCATCCGGTCTATTGCGGTCACTGGGGGGAAACCCCCGATTATGGCGGCAAGCTAAGTGAATTGACCAAAATGTTACGGCCCAATTTCCCGGACGTGCAGCGACGCGAACTACTGACAGCAATGAAGGTGAAATACCTTATCTTCTCCCAGAAGAACCCGCAGACGTTCACACTGGATGCCGCGTCAAGCCCGTTCACGCCCCTGCTCGCGGATGCCGTGTCCGTGCCGTCGTATCTCACGCTGGTTTACAGCAACAGCGACGCGGACGTTTACACCTTCTCCCCGTAAGTTTTATCTTCTCAAAAATCTTTTCTAATGTCGGCGTTCCGTCTACTGTCCTGTCTGCCCTCGCTCGTGATCTGCAGACGGTTCCGTAAGGGACGCAAGATAAGACGCAATGCAGGACTGTCGTTCGTCCCTGGCATCTAAAATCAACTCGCATATCTCGCGTACCGCGCCCTGACCGCCGCCGCGCCGTGTCACGATGTGAGCAGCCGCCCGCGCCTCCTCACACGCGTCCGCCACGCTGACCGCCACATCCGCAATGGCAAGCGCGCTCAGGTCGTTCCAGTCGTCCCCGATGTAAGCGACGCCGGACAGCGGCAGTTCAGTCGGCATCGCCAGGTCGGCGCACAATCGGAGCAGCGCGGCCCGCTTGTCACGCGCGCCTTGTATTAGTTGACGCACTCCCAATTCCTGCGCTCTGCGTTCCACGGCTGCGCCGCCTCGCCCTGTAATCCACGCGATTTCCACCCCCATCTGACGCATCAGCACGATGCCCAGGCCATCCGCCACATGAAAACGCTTCTGTTCACTCCCCGCGCTGTCATAGCCCAACGTGCCGTCCGTCAGCACACCATCCACATCCATCGCCAGCAGGCGCACCGCTGCCAGTCGTGTTTTCAGATCGGTCATCACACCCGCCTTCCTCCTGCAAGATTCTATTCACCCTTATTTAAACGCTCGCCGGCTGTCTGATGTCGCGCTGTTTGTCCACTCCGATCCCAATTAAACCCGGCAGGATTTTGAAAGCATCATGCCGAATCAAAGGCGAGATCCAACGCCATAATCCGACTATTCTAACACTTCCAACACAAATACAAGACGCATATAGAGATGACAAATCAACGCTACGCCCGCAGGCTGCTTCTATTCTACATCGTGCCGCCCCTTATCTGGCTGGTATGTATCTTTCTCGCCTCCACGCGACTGGGGGCCGAGGAAGTCACGCTTCGCGCCCTGATCCGCCTGCTCAAAGTGTTGACGCCACAGCAGGCCGGCACATTGCAGGCGGACACGTTCAGCAAAGTCAACTTTCTCATTCGCAAATGCGCCCACATGTCCGAGTACGCCGTCCTCGCCCTGCTCGCCGCCCGCGCCATCCAGTACGGCGCGATCCGGCTGAAATGGCAGGCCATTGCAGGCGGTCTGCTTTGCAGCGTCGCCTATGCCGCCACGGATGAGTTCCATCAAAGTTTCGTGCCGGGCCGCACGGCTTCGATCCATGACGTGATGATAGACGGCACGGGCGCTTTTTTCGCCCTGTCCTTGCTCGCGCTCTTCTTTGCGCTCAAAAATACCGAGCGGCGTCTATGGCTCGACTACACCAAAACATCGTGACCGCTTGCAGTCGCTTCCCTTCGCATAGGACTTTGCGGCAGGCAGGTCGCGTCTTGCGCTTCACAAGACGTTGTGCTATACTGTTCACGCGCTGACTGGCCTTACGGCGGGCGTTCGCAGCAGGTGGCAGAGTTCAATGTGACCGCCATACAGCCTGATCTTGGCGAACTGAAAAACGCTGCTCAACGCTGGTTCCTGACGGCATAGACGCTGCCGTATGATCTTACAGGGTCTGACTTTTGCACATCGAGGAAAAAACTGGCGGATCAAGTGATAGCACGGTCTGGCCCGTCGTTATCGTCGGCCCTACGGCATGTGGCAAAACCGATGTCGCAGTCGCGCTGGCGGAACGGCTTGATGGCGAGATCATCAACGCCGACAGTATGCAGATTTATCGCGGCATGGACATCGGCACGGCCAAGCCGGATCAGGCGCAGCGCGAGCGTGTACCGTTTCATCTGCTGGATGTCACCACGCCCGACCTGCCGTTTACTGTTTCCGACTGGAAGGTGCGGGCCGAGTCAGCCATTGCTGATACGCTTGCGCGCGGTCGCCGCCCCATCGTTTGCGGCGGCACGGGTCTCTACATTCGCGCCCTGCTCGACGACTGGAGTCTGGCAGCCACGCCCGCGGACGCCCGAATACGTGACGCGCTGAGACAAGAGGCCGCGCAGCAAGGCCCCGGCGTCCTGTATGACCGTCTCGCCCAGGTGGACCCGGATAGTGCAGCCCGCCTGCATCCCAACGACGCGGTGCGGATCGTCCGCGCTCTGGAAGTGTATCAGGTGACGGGTACGCCCATCTCAGTTTATCAGGCCGAGGATCGCCGTACCCGCATCCCGCGCAATGCTTTTCGGTTCGGGCTGACCCTGCCGCGCCCGCTGTTGTATGAACGGATTAACAGCCGCGTCAACGAAATGCTGGACATGGGTTTCGAGAACGAGGTGCGCGGTCTGCTCCAGGCAGGATACTCGCCCGCGCTCGGCGCGATGGGCAGCCTGGGCTACAAAGAGATGACCGCTTACATTTTGGGCAAGCAGGATTACACAAGCGCCGTCGAGGACATCAAACACAACACCCGTCGTTTTGCCAAGCGGCAGCAAACGTGGTTTCGAGCCGATACTCTCCTCTCATGGGTAGATGTTGCAGAGCTGGACGCGCTCGCCGTCGCTGCCCTTCTTGAATCGGACATAAAGCAGCCGGCAGCGTGATAGAAATCGAGGCTGCAACATGATCCAAGTAATACCAAGTAATACCAAGTAATACATCGACTCACCTTACGCAGCCGACCACTTCCTTGAGGGAGTTATTCGTCCGTAGGACGACTGGCTGAAGGCCCGGGCAACCGGCATTTTGTATGTCGGGTGCGGGGTGCTGCTTGTTATTCGATGCGCTTTATTGCGCTTTATTTTGTATTTATTGTTCGTGTCGTTCAGACCATTACCGAGACCATTAACAGGAGGAGATCGTCCTGATGAATAAGCCGCAATTGAATTTGCAGGATATATTTCTTAACCAGGTTCGCAAAGAGAACATCGGCGTCACCATCTATCTGATCGGCGGCGTCCAGCTTCGTGGGATGGTGCGCGGCTTCGACGCCTTCACCATACTTCTCGATAGCGTCGGCAAGCCCACGCAGCTTGTATACAAACATGCCGTGACCTCCATCGTACCCTCCCGCCCTGTCGCCAATTTCTATCAGGAAGCCACCAGGGAGGCTGCAGGCGAGCGCAACGAGCGCGAGCCGCGCGAGGCCCGTCCTGCAACAGCAAACGGCGGCGAGTGACCGCGCAGGCGCAATATCAAAACGGCAGCCAGCCTTTTGCCCGCCCCTTATTGTCAAACACGCCTTAGATGTGTCTGATGCGTATACGAACGCTTGCATGTGGATACCTGTTGGCGCAGGCCAGGAGTTTGGAGTGAAATTCACCAAGATGCACGGCATCGGCAACGATTTTGTTGTCGTCAACACGCTCACAGAAAGTCTCGATGAGGCGGATTATGGCGAGGCGAGCCGCCGCCTCAACCATCGCAAGTTCGGCGTGGGCGGCGACGGCCTGCTTCTCGTTCTGCCTTCCAAAGTGGCCGACTACAAGATGCGGATGTTCAACCCGGACGGCAGCGAGTCGGAGATGTGCGGCAACGGCATCCGCTGCTTCGCCAAATACCTCTACGACCGTAAGCTGCTGACCGAGCCGAGCGTCAAGGTGGACACTCTGGCCGGCGTCAAATCGCTTAAGCTGTTGCTGCGTATGGGCAGCGTGGAAAGCGTCCGCGTCGACATGGGCCAGCCACTTTTGCTGCGTTCCGAGTTCCCCATGCGCGGCGACGACAACGGGCGCGTCATCAGCGAAGGCTTGAAGATAGAGGGCCGCAAGTTTGACATCACTGCTGTCAACATGGGCAATCCCCACATTCTTATTTTTGAGGATCATGTGGGGGACTTCCCCGTCGCAAAGTACGGCCCGCTCGTCGAAACCAACAAGGCTTTCCCGGAACGCACAAATGTGCATTTCATCCAGATATGCAACCCGAACGAAATCATCATTCGCACCTGGGAGCGGGGCGCGGGCGAAACCCTGGCCTGCGGAACGGGCGCTTGCGCGAGCGTCGTGGCCTGTGTCCTCAACGGAAAAACATCCCGCAACGTGCTTGTGCATTTGCCCGGCGGTGATCTGCGCGTGGAATGGCTGGGCGACAACCGCGTGATGATGACCGGCCCTGCCGCCCAGGTCTTCGAGGGCGAACTCAACCTTGCGGACTTGCAGTTCTAACCCGTCTTTTCGACCTATGCGTTTCCAGCGTTTACAGCCTCCTTTACTAACACTCGCAATTTGCCGACACAATCCGGCGAATGCGTCAGGACATTGCCTCTATGAGCATTCAGCCGGTCATGATTACAACGTGGAAGTTCGGCGTCTCGGCCTGTCGCTCAGGCTGGCAGCGGCTTTCTGAGGGCGCGTGCGCTTTGGACGCCATTGAAACTGCCGCTAACGTCACCGAACTGGACCCACTCGTTAATTCCGTCGGCTACGGCGGGCGACCCAATGCCGATTGCGTTGTGGAACTCGATGCGGCCATCATGGACGGCCCCACCCATGCCGCAGGCGCGGTCGGCAGCATCACGGCGATACGCACCCCGATCTCCGTGGCGCGTCGCGTCATGGAGCGAACGCCTCATGTCATGCTCGTCGGCGACAACGCCCGTCGCTTCGCCATACAGAACGGCTTCATCGAACAGGAACTGCTGACGCCCGACAGCCTGCAAAAATGGAACGAGTGGAAGGGCCGAACCGCTCAGGCGGATGTGGCGCATTTCGATGTCGGCCCACAGCTTGCCTCGCCCTACGGCGAACCGCATGGCCGCGCAAATCCAGAACGCAGCTCTGACCTTTCCGATGGCCCCTCCTATGACGATTATCCCTCTAACCTGACGCCGGACAACCACGACACCATTGGCCTGTGCGCAATGGACAGCCAGGGCAATCTGGCCGTAGGCTGCACCACAAGCGGCATGGCCTGGAAAGTGCCGGGACGCGTGGGCGACAGCCCCATCATCGGCAGCGGCCTGTATGTGGACAATGAGGTCGGCGGCGCGGCGGGAACCGGACACGGCGACGAGATGATGAAGGCCTGTGTATCGTACCGCGTCGTGATGCTCATGGAGCAGGGCCGAACGCCGCAGGAAGCCTGCGAGGACACCCTGCGCTACCTGCTGCGTAAGCGTCCCCCGCACCTCCACGACGGCTACGGGGCCGCCCTGATTGCCATACGCAAGGACGGTCTTGTCGGCGCGGCGGGAACGCTGTCAGGCTTTGCCGCCCCGGATCGTCTCTGGCAGTGGGCCGTCGCTTCCGGCCCCGAGGTCACGCTCAACGACGGCCCGTATGTTTCTTTAGACACTGTGACGCCTCATTTATGATCTCTGATACCAACCCTGTTTTGCCCTGAACTCACCTTAGTTACACGCACAACGTTATGAAGCATGTCATCATCGGAACCGCAGGCCATGTAGACCACGGCAAGACCACGCTCATTCAGGCGCTCACCGGCATCAACGCCGACCGACTGAAGGAAGAGCAGGAACGCGGCATGACCATTGACATCGGCTTCGCCTCTCTCAAACTGCCCGATGGCACGGTCGCGGGCATTGTGGACGTTCCCGGCCATGAGCGTTTTCTGAAAAACATGCTCGCGGGTGTCAGCGGCGTGGATGTCGTCCTCCTTGTCATTGCCGCCGATGAGGGCATCATGCCCCAGACGCGCGAACACCTCGACATTCTGCGCCTGCTTGATGTCCGCAACGGCGTTGTCGCTCTGACCAAAATGGATATGGTCGAGAAAGAGTGGACGGACATCGTTGAGGAAGACGTTCGCGCCCACCTTGCCGACACGTTTTTGGCCGAGTCTCCCATCATTCGCGTGTCCGCAAAGACCGGCAAGGGCGTCGAGGCGCTGAAAAAAGCCCTGATGTCCGCCGTCAGCCGCGCCGAGGAGCGCAGCGCGGCCCTGCCCTTCCGCCTGCCCGTAGACCGCGTGTTTACCCGCCCCGGCTTTGGAACGGTTGTGACCGGAACTCTTGTCGCCGGCACGATGCGCGTAGGCGACGCCCTAGAGGTCGTGCCGCAGCAGATCGCAAGCCGTGTGCGCGGCCTGCAGGTACACGGCCAGAAAGTCAGTGAGGCGTTTGCCGGATCACGCGTTGCCGTCAACATCGCGGGCGTAGAAACTGAGGCGCTGGAGCGTGGGGCGCAGATCGTTCCTCCCAACGCCTTGTCCCCTACCAACACCTTCGACGCTCTGCTGCGCCTGCTGCCTGACGGCCCCAAAATCCTCGAAGACCGTGAACGCGTCCGTGTCCATGTCGGCACTCTGGAGATCCTGGGTCGCATCCGCCTGCTCGATGCGCATAACGAACTTGCGCCCGAAGAACGCGCGTATATCCAGTTTCGAGGCGAAACCGATTTTGCCTGCGCGCGCGGCGACCGCTTCGTTGTCCGTTCCTACTCGCCTATGGCTGTGATCGGCGGCGGTGTCATCCTCGACGCGCATCCCACCCGCCATCGCAAGGCCGACGCCGACGCCCTCGCCGCCCTCGCCGCTAAAGAACGCGGTACGCCTGAAGATCTGATTGAGACCGTGTTGCAGCGTTGTCCCGCCGGCATGATCCGCGCCGAATTGTCTGCCGCCTCCGGTCTTACCGCATCGGACACGGAGCAAGCTATCGAGGCAATGCGGCTCGCCGGACGTGTATTCATCCTCGCCGGCGACCGAATTTTCAATGCCGCCATTCTCCACTCGCTTACAGACCGCGCATCCGCCGCAATTCAGACCTACCATGAACAGTTCCCTCTCCGTATGGGATTGCCCCGCGAGGAACTGCGCGCTGCGCTCGGCAAACAGGTAGAGGCGCGCGCCTTTGCTTCACTTCTGGCTTACTGGCAGAAGCAGAACATCGTCGCGCTGGAAGGCGCGGCCGTCCGTAAGTATAATTTCAAGATAGAACTCAACGAACGCCAGCAAACGATGTTGGCACGGATCGCCGAGATGTACCAGACGTGCAGCGTCGCCACTCCCGCCATCGAAGAGGTGGCGACGGAGTTGAGGACGACTGCGGAAGCAGTCACTGCCCTGCTAAAAGTCGGAGCGGAGCGGGGCGATTTCGCGCGCATAGAAGACGGCCTCTTTTACCACACAAACACCGTGGCCCATATCAAGCAAATCACCGGTGATTTTTTGCATGAACACGCCGCTATTTCCGTGGGGGAGTTTCGTGATCTTACTCGCACTAACCGCAAATATGCGCTTCAAGCATTAGAATATCTGGACACAATCCGCTTTACGCGCCGTACAGGAGATGCCCGTACTCTCTACTGAAGCAGGACGTTAAAAGAGGGGGAAGCAAGCCAATTTGTACGCTTTTAACGTCCGATAATATAAAGGCGTTCTCCGAATATGCACCAGGCGTTTTTTTAGAGGGGGGCATGCCCCCCTCTAAAAAAACGGGCCGCGACGCGGCCCGCGAAACATTACCTTGCCTGCCTGCGATTTGCACTTTGATTTCAGTCCATTTGCAGTCTACTCTCTCGGTCGCAGCAGCGCTTTCTCCTCGCGCACCAGATTGGCGACGAACGCCAATGCGTCCTGCACTGGCACAGCCTGACGTCCCTCTTTGCCGCGCCTCAACCCCACTTCTACCTTGCCATCCGCCAGCGCCTTGCCGACAACCACCTGTATAGGAATGCCGATCAAATCCGCATCTTTGAACTTCACGCCAAGACGCTCTTCCCGGTCATCCAATAGCACATCTACGCCGTCCGCTTTCAATCCGCTGTAGAGCTCCTGCGCCGCCTGCATCTGCACTTCGTCTTTCGTGTAGACGATGATCGTCACCTCGAACGGCGCAATGTTAATCGGCCAGACGATGCCGTTCTCGTCATGATGCGCCTCGATAGCCGACGCCATCGTTCGCGACACGCCCAGCCCGTAGCAGCCCATGATGACCGGATGCTTTTCGCCCGCTTCGTTTTGATACAGCGCGTTCATGTCTTTGCTGTACTTGGTTCCCAGCTTGAAGATATGGCCAACCTCGATGCCCCGCGCTTCGATCAGATGCCCGACCGGATCACGCGGACACTTATCGCCCGCTATGGCCGTTCGTATGTCGCCGTAGGCGGTCGCCGTGAAATCCCGCTCCGGCGCAACCGATGTCCGGTGCGCGTCCGCCTGATTCGCCCCGACAACGTACCCCCGCCTGCCGCTTAATTCATGATCCGCATAGATCGGCACAGGTTCGGCCAAATTGACCGGCCCCGCAAACCCGACAGGCGCGCCCGTTACGCGCATCACCGTAGCCGCGTCCGCAAGAACTACCTCTTTTGCGCCCGCAAACCGCGTGAACTTGGGCAAGTTTAATTCCCGGTCGCCGCGCACCAGGGCCGCAATCGGCTTTCCATCTGCAAGGCAAATGATCGTTTTGATTACATCCTGCGCCGTCACATTCAGAAACGCGGTCACTTCCTCTACCGTATGCGCGTTCGGCGTGGCGACGATCTCGGACATCGCCGTCTGCGCGTCTCCTCCCCCACTGTCCTGTGCATCCTCGGACGGCGCGGGAACCTCGGCGCGTTCGGCATTGGCGGCATACGTGCAGGTATCGCAGCGCAGGACGGTGTCTTCCCCGCTCGCCGTCAGCACCATAAATTCGTGATTTTCGCTGCCGCCGATAGCGCCGGGATCAGCCTCGACCGCCAGATACTCCAGCCCGCACCGCTGAAAAATACGCTCGTATGCCCGATAATTGGCCCTGTAGATCACGCTCAATTTTTCGTCGCTGCTGTCGAACGAGTACCCATCGAACATCGTGAACTCGCGTCCACGTATCAGGCCGCCACGTGGCCGGGGTTCATCCCGCTCTTTGGTTTGTATCTGATACAAATACAGCGGCATGTGCTTCCACGAGTTCACTGTGTTACGCACGATGTCCGTGACCACTTCTTCGTGCGTAAAGCCCAGGAAAAAGTCGCGCTTGTTTTTGTCCTTCAGCGCAAACAGCACGGGAACCGCCGACCGCCCCGTCTCGTCCAGCAATTCTTTGGGAACCAGCACGGGCATGTGGACTTCCTGCCCGCCGAACGCATTGATCTCGTCGCGCACGATTTGCGCGATCTTCTCATGTACGCGCCAGCCAAGCGGCAGATACGAGTACACACCCGCCGCCACAGTCCGCACAAACCCGCCGCGCAGCAGCAGTTGATGACTCACGAGTTCCGCGTCTTTGGGAACATCGCGCAGCGTGGGCAAAAACAATCGGGACGCCTTCATAGGACAACTCTTCTCCTCAGCGAGCAAAATACATTATCATTCCAAACGAAAAGCCTGCTTATGGCCGCCAGATGCAGTCAGATGCAGTCAGATGCGTCTGGACTGCAATGCAAACATGACCTTAAAACACAAAGACAACAAAATCCGCCTGCAAGTTGCGGCCTATACGGCAACCTCAAACACGCCTTTTGCGTAAGGATAATCATAAATCAGCATAGTATTCAGCATATTATCAAGTATAGTACGAGGAGTTTGACATGATCGCGCGCTCGGTTCTCTTACAGATGGCTGCCAACAAAACGATGGAGTCATTCGCCCGCACCAACCCAAAAGCCGCCAGTGTGGCAAAACGATTTATCGCGGGCGAAACCATCGAGCAGATTACCGAGCCGGTGCGCGTTCTCAACCGCCTTGGTTTGACCGCCTCCCTCGACTTCTTGGGAGAAAGCGTCACTACCAATCAGGAAGTCGCCGTCGTCGTGGATACCTACTTGCGCCTGTTCCACCACATCGCCCAGGAAAAGCTGGACGCCAATGTGAGCATCAAGCTAACCTCGGTCGGGCTGGACATGGACGCCGACGCCTGCTTCCGCAACATGCAGCGCGTTCTCAAAGCGGCGGGGCCGGAGCAGTTTGTCCGCATAGACATGGAAGGCTCCGCCCATACGCAGCGCACCCTTGATCTATTTTACCGCCTTTGGAACGGCGCGGAACCCTGTAAAAATATGGGCGTCGTGATCCAATCTTACCTGCACCGCAGCAAGGCCGATATTGAGCAGCTTATCAAAGACGGCGTCCGCGTCCGCCTGTGCAAGGGCGCGTACCAGGAACCCGCCAATATCGCCTACCAGGACAAAGCGCAGGTAGACGCCAGTTTTGTCCAACTGATGCAGCGCCTCCTCGAAGCGGGAAATTATCCCGGCATCGCCACGCACGACAGCCGCATGGTCGAGGCCACGCAAGAGTTCGCCCGTGCCAACAAAATCCCTGCATCCCGCTACGAGTTCCAGATGCTTTACGGTGTGCGGCGCGATCTGCAGGTGCAGCTCAGGCGCGACGGCTATAACGTGCGCGTGTACACGCCCTTTGGTACGCACTGGTATCCCTACATGATGCGCCGCATGGCCGAGCGCCCCGCCAATCTCATGTTCGCCCTCCGCAGCATGACCGGCAGTTAGCCGATCCCATTCACGTCGGTTTTAAGCGTCGGCTCTCAGGCGTCAGCATGAGTTCACAGCCATCTGACAAGCATCGCCCCGCCCGGTGTCAGAGTTACGGCCATGTCTATCTCGCCATCCGCGCTGCGCGGGGCCGTGACCGGTTTGAACTTGCCCGCTTCCATGTCCAGCATCTCCACGGGGTGTTCCTTGACATCAAGAATGGCCTTCGTTGAGACCGCGTTCTTATAATCGCGGTTTGTGAACAGCACGTACAGGTAGCCCTTCGCGTCCCGAAATAACCCCAGGCTCAGATTGCCCTTGCCCTCGATACGAACCGGCGCGTCATTGCCCAGTGCGGCTCCGTCCGCAGGCACATCGCCTGTCTGATAGGTTCGGACGACATTCGCGCCGTACAGATATTTCGCCAGCGTTTTCACATCCCGGTTTACCTTCGTTACGGCAGCGTAGAGCGAGCCGGGTGTGCCGTCGCGGTTCATAATTCCATTCTTCCACGTAAAGGAGGCGTCGTCCGGCGGCAGCCAGTACGTGAAATACGCCAGCCCCTTGGCGCCATATACCAGCGTCTGCATTGCCTCATAGCGCAGTTCGTTTTCAGTTAATGTTCGGTACGGCCCATGCTGCACGGCCAGCACGATCTGCCAGAACGGGATTGCCGCCCGGCCCGCATCCCCGGTCGCCGCTCGCTGTGCGCTCGCCAGATTGCCCAGAAACCCCGGCCTGTCACCGCCCGTTAAAAATCCGTAGTGATCGTAACTCAGCACATCCGGCTTTATGGTCTGCACATACTTGTCTAAATACTGATCGTAAGTATCCACGCCCAACTGACTGCTCTTTGCCTGCTGATTACTGGTCGCATAATTGGGCAGCGCATTGACATACGTAACATGTTCAGGGTCAATCTCCTTGAGATAGGCGACCACTTCCGCCAGTCCCACAAACTGCGTTGCGCCCGGCTCGTCACTCAAAAAGTACCCCAGCAGCGCGGGCGAGCGCCGGTATTCTCTTACGATAGCGTCCAGCCGCTGCCTGCCATCGGGGTTCTCCGCCAGCGACAGCGGCATACGCGGATCGGCCACAATTGCCTTCAGCCCTGCTGCGCGCGCCATATCCAGAATCTTGTGATTGCGCTCCACGCTCGCCGTTCCTTCGCAGGGCGGCATCACGACCGTAAATCCGGCGTCTGCTATACGGCGATACTGCTCGGCGTTGATATAGGCGTCGGGCGGGCCGCACCACAGCGCGACCGAAAACGCACGCGGCGGCCACGCGGGCGCCTTCGGCGGAACCCGCGCTCCACTCCAACTGCACGCCGCCAGCAGCATTACCAGCAGCGAACCAGCCATGCGCGCACTTGATTTGCGTCTTTCCGCCTGTGCCGCATTCCCCGCGCTCGTTCGCATCCACGTCCGTCCTTTTAGATACATCTCACACACCCCATTCACTTGTCACGCGTCGGCTTTTCGCTCTTGACTTCCGCCGCCGCTTGAACTATAATACAAAGCGTTTGTGTTGCAGCGAAGTTTGCCCTGCCTCTAAACACAAATGTTTACAAAGGTCTCGGAGTGTGGCGCAGTTGGTAGCGCGGGTCGTTTGGGACGATCAGGTCGCAGGTTCGAATCCTGTCACTCCGATATTGTTTTTGCCCTGCGGCTAATCCTTTGCCGGCGGCTTGCCCTGCCCCGACGTTTTGCCCTGAACGCTTGTCTGATAAGCCGGCTCGCCCATGTGTCCGCACCGACGACAAACTACGTCATCGGCGATGTTGCGGTACACGACACCGCAGCCCACCGCAAAAGTAGGCAGGCTTGATACCTCCGCGCTGCCGCATTTCTCACAACGCGCCGAAGGCGAAGGCGGTTTTAATTTTCTTTTCGCAGGCTCCACAAAGCCACCTTACTGTGCCACGCGCCGCCGTGTCATGCCGGACAGCGCTGCTATGCGGCTCCTGCTGTACACAGGGTTTTGCCGTCGCAAACACGCCCATTGTACGCTATACCGGGCCGTATTTGCAACCTCCGCGCCCATTGCCCACGATCAAACCTGCGCTTGATCCGTGCGCGTGCCGTTCGGCTTTATCAGTCAACGCTTCCAACCACTTTCTGCACAATCTCGACTGCATAGTCCCGCCACTTGCTGCGGAGGAAACATCATGCGCCAGCGCTGTCATTTGCCAGGTCGTCACTCACTCCCGCTGCATCGCTTGTCTGCACAACGTCCATTGCTGATTACGGCTCTGGTCCTGCTTACATGCTGCTCCGATGCGGGCGCGCAGTCCACCACGCGTACCCTCGCGCCCGGAGTCGTCTTTACGCAGGAGATCACGCAGGGTCCGGCTCCGCTCGTTATAAACGCCCTGCGGATTGACCTGTCAGTTCCCGGCGTCCGTATGCAGACCGGGCAGGCCAACGATGTGATTTCGCTTGCCGGTCCGACTAAAGGCCGCGAAACCATCCACAGCCTTGCCGCGCGGCATAATGCCCTCGCCGCCGTCAACGCCGACTTTTTTCCGTTCACTGGCGATCCTCTCGGCATCTCCATTCGCGACGGCGAACTTCTCAGCGAATCCTCCGCCAATCGCGCCTGTTTGAGCATCGGGCCGAACGGCGTCCTATTGAACATCCTTTCCTCTGTCGGCACGCTGACCCTGTCCGATGCTGCAACCCTCAACCTGACCGGCATCAACCGCGTTCCGCACGACGGCGACGCCGTTGTCCTCACCCCAACCTACACGGCCTCTCCCGGCGTGGACAAGAACGGCGTCGTGCTGGCCCTGCGCGACGTGAACCTGCCCGTGAAACTTTCTCAGACCGTTACCGGCGTTGTAGACAGCATAACGCCCATCGGGTCGGGCGAGCAGATCGCGCAGATCAGCGGGCATACGGTTCAAATCGTCGTGCTTGGCGCGTCCGCAGGCGCGCTTGCCGCGCACTCCAAACAGGGTGACAGCGTACAGTTCCGCTTCGATGTCGTGCCGGCTGCGCTTTCTCCGGGGCGCAGCGTTTATGCGTCCCGCGCTGGCGGCGTCCGTCCTGCCGGCACAACTCCCCTGTGGGCCAACGTACAGCAGGCCGTAGGTGGCGGGCCTTTCCTTGTGCGCGACGGTCAGATCGCCGTAGATGGACTGGCAGAAGGCTTTGGCAAAGCCGACTTCATCGCCAAGCGACACCCGCGCACAGCCGCGGGTGTAGACGCTAAGGGACACCTGCTGCTCGTGACCGTAGACGGACGCTCCCCTCTCAGCCAGGGCGCGTCCCTCGACGAACTGGCCGCGATTATGAAACGCCTGGGCGCGGTTCAGGCCCTTAACTTCGATGGCGGCGGTTCGACCACAATGACCGTCAGCGGCGGCGTAGTCAATGCCCCCTCCGATGGCCGCGCCCGCCCCGTCGCCGACGGCCTGCTTGTCTACGCCGATACGCCTGTGTCTTCGCCTCTCCCGGACGGCGTCCTGCACATCGTTCCCCTGCCCGCTCCCGAACCCGACGCCGTCTCAACCCGTCAGCTTACCACGAACAGCGCGAATGACAGCGCCGACAATAACTCTGATATTTCCACGGTGCGCGCAGGCGCCCCGCTGCGTTTTCAGATCGTGGATGATAAAGGCAAACCTGTACGCGGGCTGAACGCCGTCTGGGGTACGGGCGACGGCTTCGGCTTCATTTCACAGGACGGCGTCTTCACCTGTTTTCACGCGGGCAGCGGCACGATTTCAGCAAATTGCGGCGGCAGGCAGGCGCGCGCGAAGGTGCAGGTCACGGCTGGCCCCCCATTCCGCGTGGACGCGCGCCTAAACGCCCTCGCCCTCGCCAGTCCTGAACGTAATATGCTTACCGTCACCGTTCTTGACAGGTACGGTAATCCGGTCGCAGGGCAGCGCGTCACCCTCGACGCTCCCGGTTCCGACCTGCAAATTCCCCTGATTACCAACAAGAAAGGCATTGCCAACAGCATTTTGGTTTGGAACCTGCCGCCCGCTCGACGTCTGCTGACTGCCATCGCAGGCGCGGCGCGCAGCGTCCCTGTCCGTGGCGACATTATTTTCCCACCCGCCCCACCCCTCAAAGAACCCATAGACCCCGATGACCGCCCTTGACGCGCCAAACCTCATACGACACCGGAGACAATCCACTCCGAAGTATCGTATAATGAAACAATCCATCCGCATCTACCAAAAACCTGATGGCTTAAAGCGCCGTAACGTTGCGCGTTTTTCGTCCGCAGGATGACTGGCCGATGTCCTTCGCTGAGCGTGGACGCCCGGCCCCTGTATCGGGTATTTCATATACCGGGCTTTCTTGGCGAAACTATAACAATGCGTATTATCTCGTGCCGCTGTGGCGACATCGCAAATGGCAGTCTCAATCCATGCCCTTAATCGACTCCTATGATCGCACCATAGATTACCTGCGCGTCAGCGTCACCGACCGCTGTAACTTTCGCTGCGTCTACTGTATGCCCGAAGAGGGCGCGCCCGTCGCTCCCAAAGCCGACATTCTCACGTTTGAAGAGATTGAGCGGCTTGTACGCATCGCGCTTGAACTTGGCATGTCCAAAGTGCGGCTTACAGGCGGCGAACCCCTCGTGCGCCGCGACATCGCCCTGCTCATCCAGAAGATCGGCGCGCTTCCCGGCCTGCGCGACCTGTCCATGACCACGAACGGGTTTTTACTCGACCGCTATGCCGAAGATTTCGCCCGCCACGGACTCACCCGCGTCAACATAAGCCTCGACACACTGCGCCCCGACCGCTTTGCCCGCATAGCCCGACGCGGCAATCTGACCGAGGTGCTGAACGGCATTGACGCCGCCGTTGCCGCCGGACTGACGCCCCTGAAGCTCAACTGCGTCGTGATGCGCGGATGGAATGACGACGAGGTCGTGGATTTCGCTCGCATGACGCTGGAACAGCCCTTTGACGTGCGCTTCATCGAACTTATGCCCATCAACTGGAGCAAGGGCGACGACAGCCAGCCGAGCGGCGGCATGGCCGATTTTTTCGCGCTTTCCGCCGCCCCCGGCTACCGCCCCGACACCAATATCAAATTGTACGCGCGCCAGGAACTGTCCTCATTCCGCACTTCCGTAAAGCAGGATACCGCCCCGCAGACCGGCCAGCTTGACGCCCGCCAGATGCGTAAGGCCTTCATCTCTACCCAGGAGATACGCTACCGCATCGAAAACGCGCTGGGCGCTCTTGCGCCCGCAAATGTGCTGACAAACGGCCCCGCCCGCTCTTACCGTCTCGCGGGAGCGCGCGGCACGGTCGGCTTCATCAGCCAGATCACCAATGACATGTGCCAGAACTGCAACCGCCTGCGCCTGACCGCAGACGGGCAATTACGCCCCTGCCTCATGGCAGACGGCGAGGTAGACCTCCGCGCCGCCCTCCGCTCCCACGCCGGCGACGAGGCCATAGCCGACCTGTTCCGCCTGACCGTGCGGCACAAGCCCAAAGAACACCGACTGGAAGACGGCGCGATGCCCACAGGCCGCAACATGAGTCAGCTTGGCGGGTGAACAATATCTAGCCCTCTCTGCGTCTATATCTTTGTAGCTATGCTGTCGCTGCAGCCACAGCATCTCCCAACCACCAAACAGACAGGCGATTTTTGCCTGACTAGTCGAACCACGTAGATTTAAGCGGTACAAATGCGTAAGGTACGGTATGCGGCGGCAAAGACATCGGAAGTGATCGCGAATGTGGGCCGCGTCGTTTCCCTGGGCGCAGACGGGGGCGAGTGTACGCTGTTCTATCATCAGGGGCTATACCATGCGGTCGGCAGCCTGTGTCCTCATCAGAATGCCAGTCTGGATCGCGCTCCCGCCCGTGATGGCCGCGTCATCTGTCCGCGTCACGGCTACGCTTTCGACCTGACGACAGGCGACTGCGCCACGATTGGCGGCTACGGCGTTCCCGTTTTCGACGTACAGGTTGAAGAAGACATTATCTATGTCTCTATATGGGATTTCGATTGATCTTCAACCCTCAGCGTTGACCGCTGCCTCCCCAACCATGATTTGTGTTATTTCGTAATTCTTCCGGGCCGCTTATACAGGAGGGCTTGCTCGATGCTTCGGTTCAGCGACGATGCGCGCAGCCACATTCAGGACGGACTTCGCAAGTACAGCCGCATCGTGACGCAGGCGCGTCAGCGCGGCATGAACGAACGCGACACCTCGGACATCATCAAGGCCATGCTCGGCGACATGCTCGGCTACGATCCCTTTTTCGATGTCACCGCCGAAGCCAGTGTGCGCGGCCCCAATGCCGACCATGCCGTTCTGGCCGATGGCAAGCTCCAGTTTCTCCTGCTCGTCAAAAGCATCGGCGTCCTGCCCCATGCCGCGCACCTCCTGCGCCTCAGCGGGGCCAACACGCCCGCGTATGTGCAATGGGCCGTGCTGACCAATGCCGATTCCTGGGCCTGCTACCGCCTGGGGGTGGGGCATGACCGCCACCCCGAACTCATCTTCCGCGTTTCCCTCCTCGACGCCAAACCCATTGAAGAAAAAGCCAATCTTTTCTCCCTTATCTGCAAGGAGGGCGTTCAGCAGGACGCGCTTACGCAGTATTGGGAACGCATCCGCGCCCTCAACCCCGGACGCCTCGCCAATCTGCTGCTCAGTGACGAAATACTAAACCTTTTGCGCCGCGAACTGGTACGCACAGCTAATTTTCGCGCCGACCGTGAAACCCTGCGCGCTCTCCTGATGCGCGAGGTGATCCGCCCCGATGCCCTCGCCGCCCGCAACGGCTCCGAGCCGCCGCCCCGCCTGCCCCAGTGTCACGCTTATGTCGCCGACCCCAACGACGACGCCACCTGGCGGCTGCCCTACCGCAACGCCGACGGCTCCCCCAACCCGGAACTGCTCATCAGCGCGGCGGGCGACATCAGCGGCGACGCCCGCAGCCTCAACATCCCCGCAGACGACGTTCCCCTCGTCAAACAGCGTCTCAGGCAGGCCTATCTCGAACTTGGCATCTCGCCCGACGACCTGCCCGCCCCTCTGCGTCTCTAAGCAGCGCGAACGCGCGGCGCGGTCCTACATTCCCTGCTCTGTTTGGCGCGTCTGCGCCATCAGCGTATCGCCTTTGGCCCGTCACAGATGTTTCAGATGCCAACGCCGCCATCAAACCACAGTATTTCGCCTCAATCCTGAACAAACTTGATTAAACCTGTTGACAAGCGGCAGGCCGCAACGCTACAATAACGCCACTGTATGCGAACCGATCTCTTTGACTACACTCTGCCGCCCGAACTCATCGCGCAAACGCCCCTGCCGCGCGGCCAGTCACGCCTGCTTGTGTTGCACAAATCTGATGGGCGCATCGAACATCGCCGCTTTTACGATCTCCTGGATTATCTCGATGCTGGCGATACCCTTGTCCTGAACGACACCCGCGTGATCGCCCGCCGCATCGGCGGCGTATTGCCCACGGGCGGCGCGGCGGAGATTTTTTTGCTTCGTCCGCAGGGCGAGCGGCAGTGGGCCGCGCTCGTGCGTCCGGGCCGTTCCCTCAAACCGGGCAGGATGGTCATTTTACAAGGCCCGGACAGTACAGCATCGGCCACAGCCCATGTCATCGAAACCACTCCTGACGGTGGCCGCATCTTGGAATTTGAAACGCAGGCCGTCCGTGACCTGGTCGGAGGCTGGGGCGCATCGCCCCTGCCGCCCTACATTCATGCCGCCCTTCCCGCCGATCAGGAAGAGCGCTACCAGACGGTCTACGCCCGCCACGACGGTTCCGCCGCCGCGCCCACGGCAGGACTGCACTTTACGCCGAAATTGCTGGAGGGCGCACAGGCAAAAGGTATCGCCCTGGCCTCTATCACGCTGCACGTCGGCATTGACACCTTTCGGCCCGTTCGCGTCCTGGACACCTCGGAACATGAGATGCACGGCGAAGCCATCGTCATCTCACCCAACGCGGCCCAAATCATCAACCGCACACCCGGTCGCGTGATCGCCGCAGGAACAACCAGCGCCCGCGCCCTTGAATCCGCCGCGCAGCATGTCGTGTTGCCGACGATTTCAGACGTGGAACCGGATGCGCAAGAGACGTTCTCACAAGACGCGTTTGCACAAAAGACGGACACCCAGCGTCCGGCAGAGCGCATTTCGCCCTATGTCGGCGACACGCGCCTGTTCATCACGCCCGGCTACAAGTTCCGCGCCTTGGATGGCCTGATAACAAACTTTCATCTGCCCCGCTCCACCCTGCTGATGCTGATTTCCGCCCTGGCAGGACGTGAGAACATCCTCCGGGCCTACGAGGAAGCGGTACGGCAGAAGTATCGCTTTTACAGCTTCGGCGACGCCATGCTCATTGTATAAACGCTTGCAGGCAGCCCGCGTAACGTCGGCAATGCCAGGGAGAATCATTCGTGCGCTTAGATGAATGGCAGAAGTACATTGATACGCAGTTTCTGGATGACAGCCCTGAGCCGACTTCCAAGCCTGCGACTATACCGGCTGCCTCGATCCAGCCCCCTGCCGCCCCCGCCGGCCAGACCGTTCTGCCGCTAGATGCCGCTGCCATTCGTGCAGAATCCTCGTCGTCATCGCTTCTTGTTCCTGCCTCTGCGCTTATCAACGCGCCCGACTCGCACACACACACGTCCCTCCTGTCTGAGGCTGCACAAAACAACCCGTCCTTGCCGCCAGTCGAATCACATAGCGCCCAAACAGAGGACGTTTTTTCGGCCCATATCGATGTGCCTGATCCTGCCCTGCCCCTGAGCGCGTCAGCCCAGGAAGCGGACACCGCCTTTCCTGAACCCGCCCTTTCCATAACGCACAGTGTATTTACGCTCGTCGTCACGCCGCCGCCTGCCCCTGTGCCTTCAAACCGCCCGCCCCGTATCGAACTGCTGACTCCCCTGCCCGCTGCTCCTGCCGAGACTGCGCTCCCAGGCGCAGAGGTCATCAACAAAACGCGGCGGCGCAGTCAGGCGCGCACAGCGCAGCAGAACACTCCGACAGCCCCCTCCAACGCCGACGCGAACCAGACGGTTTCTGCCCCCACGATCCCACCGGACAAGCTTTTTCAGCCCCTGAACGATCTCGGCGCGGACATCCCGGAGTTCGCGCGCTACTTGCCCTCTTCCCATGCCGCCGCCCCTGCCAAGACTCAACTCCTTGTTTCCGAACCCTCCGCGCCACCAATGGCACAAACTCTCCCGCAACCTGCCGATGCTGAGTTCCAATCGCCCGAGCCGCCACGGCACATACCACGGTCGCGAGCGCGGCACGCGCGCAATGTACGGCCTGAGACAATTCTCTCCGGTTCCTCCGCCGCAGAACTATGGGCTGCCGTGCCGCGCCATGTGCAGACACTGCTCTCCTTAGAGCGTGTTGAAGAACAGAATGAGATCGCCCAATCTTCCTACAAACGTCCCTTTCAGGAGAAACGCCACGAGTTGATAGAACGTCTGCTCGATCCTATCCTCTCACTTGAAGACACTGCGCGCCTGCTCAACGTCTGCCCCACCACAGTACGCCGCTACACCAACAAAGGCATACTCACGTATTATCGCAAGGACACGCATCGCAGCGTCAACAGCAGCGACGCAGCGGACACCTCAGAACAGCAAATCACAGACAAGGGCGCTGAAGAAAAGGATACAGCAGAAAAAGAAACAGCAGAAAAGGAAACCCGCCAGCGGCGTTTTCGTCTTTCGGACATACTCGCCTTTTTAGAGACTCAGCAGTCGGCCATCGGCGCAGATTACCGCGCGGAACGCCGTGTCCCTCTCGACTCCCCGGCAGCTCAGGATAATGGTTCCACCGATGCGGTAACGACAGGCGCAGCGAAAGATGCTTAAACCAATATGATGGACGCCTCCGAGCATAAACCGCGTCAGCGCGCGACGCACAAGAGCGGGTATCGCATCGGCATGTTCTCCGAGTCGTTTCACCCGGTTCAAAACGGCGTCACCACGTCTGTACTGTCGCTCGTGTCCGGCCTGCGCGCGCGCGGACATCATGTGTGCGTGTTCGCGCCCGCCCACGAGCATCAGCCCAATACCGAGTCGAATGTTCTGCGCTTTCCCTCTTTCGTCAGCGCGTTCAACCGCGAGTATCCGCTCGCCTACCCTTTTTACCCCCGCCTTGCCCTATCCACTCATTTCGACCGCCTGTGCCTGGATGTCGTGCATACGCACACGCCCTTTGTGCTGGGCCTGACCGGGGCGAAACTCGCCCTGCGGCGCGGCGTTCCGCTGGTTTCTACATTTCATACCTTGTATTCGCAATACACGCACTACGTGCCTCTGCTGCCGGACACCGTCACGCAATCCCTGCTGGAGCGCTACCTGCCCTGGTACTACAATCGCTGCGCGGCCATCATCTGCCCCTCGCAGGTCGCCGCCCGGACCCTGCGCGAGCATGGCATCGAGCGCGATATTCAGATCATCCCGACCGGCATCCCCCTGCCGTCCCCCGAAAGCCTGACAGCAGCCTCGCGAACGCGTGTCCGCGCCCGACTTGGTATCGCATACGATACGCCCCTGCTGCTGTACGCGGGACGCATCGCGCGCGAAAAGAACCTGGAAGCGCTGCTTGATGTTTTCGGCAGGGTGCAGGCAGTCCTTCCCTCTGCGCGTCTCGCATTCGCAGGCGGCGGCCCCTTTCTGGAAGAACTCCAAACGCTTGCCGCTGAGTTTGGCGACAGGATTTTATTCCTCGGCCCCACGCCGCGCCGTGACCTGGACGCGCTGTTTGCGGCCAGCGACGTGTTTGTCTTCCCCTCTCCTTCGGAAACGCAGGGTTTGGTTGTGGGCGAAGCCCGCGCCGCAGGCGTACCCTGCGTGGTCGTGGATGCGGGAGGCGCGGCGGAAGCTGTCGCTGACGGCATAGACGGCTTCTGCGTTCCCCAGGACGATCCGGCGACCTTCGCCGCGCGCATCACGCATATTTTGACGGACACAGATCTTGCCTCAACGATGCGCGACAATGCCAAGCGCAATGCTCTAAGGTACACCCCGGAACGCATGATAAAACGGGTATTAGCCGTCTACGACGAGGCCAAATCACAGGCCGCGCATTCCGTTTCCTATGCTTCCCGACGCAGTCGCCATACCGACGAAATGCCCTCCGATTTGGAATGGGAAACTCTGGCGCAATCACTGATAGTGAAAGCCGAAGAAGCCTGATTATGCTCGTGAGACAACTATTCAGCATGACGAACAAAGCAAATCTGATCGCATTCAACATTTCAATCAGGTAAAAAATAAAGGAATTTACGCGTGGAATCTATACTGGACGCCCTCGGCAACTGGATCAAGACTGTCATCGGCAGCGGCGGCTACCTGGCCGTCATACTGCTCATGGCCCTGGAAAGCGCCTGCATCCCTCTGCCCAGCGAGGTCATCATGCCGTTCGCGGGCGCATTGACTCTGGCGACTATAGCGGGTTCGGTCAACCCCCATCCGCTCAACTTCCACCTTGTCGCGCTTTCCGGCGCATTGGGCTGTGCGCTGGGCAGCGCGGTCGCGTATGCTATCGGGGCACGCGGCGGGCGCGAGTTTATTTTCAAGTACGGCAAATATGTCCTGCTCCGCAGGCGTGATGTGGAAAAGTCCGAACTATGGTTCCAAAAGCGCGGCCCTATCGTGGTCTTCATTGCGCGCCTGCTTCCCGTCGTCCGCACATTCATTTCCCTGCCCGCCGGTATCGCGCGGATGCCGTTCGGCAGCTTCCTCATTCTCTCGTTTGTCGGCTCCGTACCCTGGTGCTACTTTCTCGCCTACCTCGGCGTTCAGGTCGGTGACCACCTCGAAAAACTCAAAAAATACTTTCACGGCGCGGACGCCATTATCGTCGTGCTGTTCCTCGGCGTATTCGGCTTCTGGCTGTGGCATCACCTGCGCCCCGAACACGGTGAAACCGCTGCCCCTGCCGACACCAACGCTCCCGCCCCGTAACGTAGCGCCTGTTGCCCTGTTCCCTATGCCCGACCCGCCAAACAAAGCCCTCGCACAACAGGACGATCCTGCTGTGCGAGGGCTTTGTTTGCAGCGCGATTTCGACCTGCCAGCAATCAATACTTTGTCTTTAAGCCACGACCGAATTCGCGTCCGCGAGGACGCCTGGCGAAGGTGAACAGACAGCTACGTTCCCTTTGCCTGTCTGCGGCGACCGTTGAACAGGCGCTCGTGCCAGGATACGGAAGGCTCCCGAATATTGGATTTCAGGGCTTGCCGCCCTTGCTGTCCTTGTTGTTCTTTCCGTCACCCGAATGCGTGTCCCTGCTCGACGAATCGCTGCCCCTATCTCGTGCCGGCGGCGCGCTGCGCGTTGCGGGAGGACTCGCCTGCCGCTGCGGGGGCGGCGTAGTGGAGCGGGGCGCGCTGTCGCCGCTGCGGGGCGGAACGCTGGTTCGGCCATCATAATTGCGGCTGCTTCGATCATACCCGCTGCCACTGCTCGCTCCGCTCGGACGTGCCGGCGGCGTGTACGACGGGCGCGTTCCGTCCGAAGGAGTGCGCGAATAACTGCCCGCCTGTCCGCCCCGGTTTCTGTCGTAGCCGTCGCTCGCGCCGCCATAGCCCGGACGCGATGCGCGCGCGTCATTCCCGCCGCCGGTCGTAGAGTTCGCGCCGGAGGAACTGCCATAACCGGACCGCCCTGCTGTACCGCTCCCGCCCGGAGTCGTTCCCTGCGAACGTCCAACAGAACCGCCCGGTGTCCCTGCCGCCATCCCTCCCGATGTCGGGGCTGAAGTGCCGCCTCGATACGTGCGCCCCCCGTTAGCGCCTGTCGTCCCGCCTGTCTGCCCGCCCGATGGGATACGGCCCGTGGGTAATCCTAAGCTGGCCCGCGCCTGCGCCGCAGCCTGCGCCCCGCTCGCGTTCCCGGACGGCGACGGACGGCCTGTGCGCTCTCCGTATCCATTGCCCGCCGAGCTGCCGGCGGTACGGGCATTCCCGCTTCCAATACCTGCCTGCCCTGATCCCGCAGGGCTGCGCCCGACACCGCCGTACCCCGTGGCATTGCCGCCAGGTACACGCGCCCCGCTGTCGCCCACGCGAGCCGAACCGCCTGATGGCGGTTGTGTCCTGCCTGGTACGCCGCTCGAATAGGCCGGGCGTCCTGACGCGGCAGCGGACGCGCCGGGTAAGGCGCTGGCCGCGCGCGATGTCACCACCTCGCCCGAAGGCGTGATCGGCAGGGCGCGGCGTCCGATGCTCGCCGGCAAGGGCGCGTGATACACGGGCCGGTTGAGCGCTAAGGCTGATGGCCGCGCGCCTGCGCTGAACGTATGCAGCGGCGTCAGCGACTCGCGCGTCGGCTGCACCGCCAGCGGCCCGCCCAAAGGACGCTGTCCCACGGCAGGCGCTCCCACACTACGCCCCTGTCGGAACGCAGCTTCCCCGCCCGCCTGCGGCAGTGTCTGAAAAGCAGCCCGCGCCCCGAAATTCGAGCGCGTCGCATACGTCGCCCCCGCCGCACCGCGCGCATTGATCGGCACAAAGCCATTATTAGTGATGTACTGGTTGCGGTTCGTCGCGAAGTAGCTGTTATTGTTGTAAACGTTTGTGACGTTCGTTACATTGGTCACGTTCCTGATGTACGTGACATGGTTCACGTAACCCGTATTAAACGGACGCGCCTCGCAGTAATTTCTGGACGACGGATAGTACACCGCCGCCTGCCCGATGGAGAAGAACAGGCTCCAGTTGCCGCTCCGAAAGCCTACCGACAGCAGCGAAGGATAGCGCACCTCGGCGGGAGCCAGCGGACACCAGGCAACGCGATCCCCGTACTCCGTGAAATGCACCACCGCCGGACTCCAGTATTGGTTCACGGGGCCGGGACGCCAGGCCCACCCATACGACCGCGACACCCACGTTCCATAGTGGTAGGGCGCCCAACCCCACGACTCGTCCGAAACCCATGTCCAGCCGAATGGGTTCACAAATGTCCAATGTCCGTGATAGTAGGGTCGCCAGTCCGCCGACTCGACGCGGGGACACCATACATGCCCGTATTCCGGGTCATCGCGCCACGTTCCATTATCATCCAGGTCGCTTGCGACGAGAGAAATGTTGGGCGGTAGATATTGATGAGAAGGCCGTTGTACGGCCCCGTCCAGCGCCTCATCACGCTCATCGTTCCATTTGTCCCAGTTGTCTTCGCCCGGTACGCGACGCGGATCATAGGGCGTATTCGCGTTTTGCAGGTCCAGATAGTCGCCGTTCTGAATTGTTGCTTTACCCAGGCTGCCCTCGACGTTCGCCTGCCCCTCGCGCACCGCGATTTCGACGCCTTCGCCTACGCCAAGGCGTAATCGCGCCGGGCCGCGCGCCGTCACGGATACTAGAGGCGTATCCATGCGATACACGCTCCGCTCATGCCGCGCTCTCAGCGTTGCCAGCCCTTCATTCACGGTTATTTGCGTAAACTCGCCGTCCTGATCGCTGTACAATGTCTTCAGCGTCACCAGGGCGCCGCTGCCCAGGCGCAGAACGCTGCCATCGTCGAACTGCACTTCGGCCCGCCCGCCGTCCGTCACCCATATCTGCGCGCTCTGGCGCAGGGGCAGGTTCGTTGTCGCAGGCGACCATTCCAGTCCCTCATCCGCGCGCCACGTCACATTGCCGCGAACCGAAGCGAAACGCGCTAATCGCACCACGCCCTGACTCGCGCTCTGCTCCCCGTTCGCGTCCCCACCCGCATTCGGATCGTTCACAGGCGGCGCGTCCTCGCGCCTTACATCTCCGCTGCGATCCAGATCATTTCTGTCCTGCGCCCGTACCACCTTAGGCGTCAGCACACTGCCGCAGGCGATCACGCCCAGAATAGCCGACCAATTCAGATTATGTTTTGCTGCGCGTACCATGCTCGTTTCCTCCGCAAGCCCGTGGCAAAATCGGGGCGCTGCCATAAGGCAGACTTGCTGTTAATTTTTATTTACTACGGTTGCTTGTATGTTTCGTGACAGGTCGTGTTCCGATATTATTTTCCAGGCGGCAGGCAAAAACGTGATCCTCGCTGTATAATTTAGTTAGGCCGTATAAAACATTCTCGACTTCGCGCTTACCTCTGTCACTTTCGGCGCGTATGAAATACTAACCGATTGTAAACACCGCTGTGATTGCAACTTAAAATGCTCGCAGTACAGGCCGACAGACGGCCCGCAGGCATTATTGTTCAGTCCGGCATGGACTGTCATGCAGCCTGCCGCTTTGCCGGAGCATGAAACACGCGCCACGCTCGCGCGCTGACCACGTTGTCGTCGGAACTATCAAAATCAGATAGAACCAGAACTGTCAGGAAACAGGTGCTGTTATGTGGATTGTTCAACTGGCCTTGCGCCGCCCCTATACGTTTATCGTGATGGCGCTTCTTATCCTCATCATGGGCGTCGTCACCATTCAGCGCACACCCACCGACGTTTTTCCCAACATTGACATTCCCGTTGTCACCGTCATCTGGACGTATGCGGGCGTGTCGCCCGAAGACATGGAAAAGCGCATCGTCACCATCAGCGAACGCGCCGCCACGACTACGGTTGCCGACATAGAACACATCGAATCGCAGTCCCTGCCCGGCATCTGCGTGATCCGCTTTTACTTTCAGCCCGGAGCCAAAGTGGAAGCGGGTGTGGCCCAGCTTACAAGCATTAACTCCACCATTTTGCGCGTGCTTCCTCCCGGCATCACGCCTCCGCTGATCATCCGTTACAGCGCGTCCAGCGTCCCCGTCCTGCAAATGGGCGTGGGCAGCAAGACCCTGAGCGAGCAGCAGCTTTACGATTACTCTACTAATTTTGTCCGCACTCAGCTTGCCACCGTGCAGGGCGCGTCCATCCCCCTGCCCTACGGCGGCAAGCCTCGGCAGATCATGGTAGACCTTGACCCGCAGGCGATGCAGGCCAAAGGGCTGTCCGGCGTGGACGTGGCGAACGCCATCAACGCGCAGAACCTGATTCTGCCCGCCGGAACCGCCAAAATGGGTGCGCGCGAGTACAACATCCGCCTGAACAGCAGCACCGATACCGTAGCGGAACTTAATGACCTGCCCATCAAAAAAGTAAACGGCACTATTGTCACGGTTGGCGATGTGGCCCATGTCCACGACGGCAGCGCGGTTCAGAACAACATCGTCACGCAGAACGGGCGGCGCTCGGCGCTGCTGACTATCCTCAAAAGCGGCGACGCCAGCACCCTGAGCGTCGTGGATCGCATCAAGCAGGCCATGCCTAAAGTCCGCGCCACCCTCCCGGCCTCCCTCGACTTGAAACTGCTGTTTGACCAGTCTATTTTTGTGCGCGCAAGCATCGAAGGCGTCGTGCGCGAAGCCCTGATCGCCGCCGTCCTGACGGCCCTGATGATCCTGCTGTTTCTGGGAAGCTGGCGCAGCACGCTCATCGTCGCCATTTCGATTCCCCTTTCCATTCTCTGCTCGATCATCCTTCTGGGCGCATTAGGCCAGACCCTGAACGTGATGACGCTGGGCGGGCTTGCCCTCGCCGTGGGCATTCTCGTAGACGACGCAACCGTTGAGATCGAAAATGTCCACCGCAACCTGGGCATGGGCAAGCCGCTGCAAAAAGCCATTTTGGATGGGGCCATGCAGATCGCCGCGCCCACATTCGTATCTACCCTGTCCATCTGCATCGTGTTTGTTCCCGTCGTGTTCCTCAGCGGGGCCGCGAAATCGTTGTTTACGCCGCTCGCAATGGCCGTCGTGTTCGCCATGATGAGTTCGTACCTGCTTTCGCGCACCCTTGTACCGCTCATGGTCAAGTTCCTGCTACGCAGCGAACTGCACCTGTATCGCGGCCACGGAGCGGGTGAACATGGCGGCGGCGCACGTGGCGACACTGCCCCGGATGCCGTTGAGGACGAACTGCCGGAACCTCCCACGACCTCAACCAAGCAGGCCGACATTATCTGGCGCATTCATCAGGTGTTCAACCGCTTCTTCGAGCGGTTCCGAAGCAGCTACCGTGACATTCTGGCCTGGGCGCTCTTACATCGGGGTTTGACATCCCTCGCCTTCGCGCTGTTCTTCGGCCTGTCGTTCTGCCTGCTGCCGTTCATTGGCGAAGACTTTTTCCCCAGCGTGGACGCGGGCCAGTTCCGCCTGCATGTTCGCGCCCCCGCCGGTACGCGCATCGAAGAGACCGCGCATCTGTTCGGCCAGGTCGAGCAGGTGATCCGCGAAACGGTTCCCACCAGGGAACTGGAAATGACGCTCGCGAATGTGGGCCTGCCGGTCGGCGGCGTCAACCTCGCGTTCAGCGACAGCGCTACTATCGGCCCATCCGATGGCGAGATACTTGCCGCGCTTAAAGAGGGCGACCACGGCAGCACGCCCGAATATGTGCGCGTCCTGCGCCAGAAACTGCAAAAGCGGTTTCCGCAGTGCGTGTTCTTCTTCCAGCCCGCCGACATCGTGAGCCAGATACTCAATTTCGGCCTGCCCTCTCCAATTGACATTCAGATTGTAGGCCGCGACAAGGGCAACTTTGCGGCTGCCGAGGAGATCGCGCGGCGCGTCCGCAATGTCGAGGGCGCGGTTGACGTGCATGTGCATCAAGTCCTGAACACGCCCGAAATACGCGTCAATGTGGATCGCGCGCGCGCCCAGGACGTCGGCCTGTCGCAGCGCGATGTCGCCAACAATTTGCTTATCTCGCTCGCGTCCAGCGGCCAGGGTTCGCCTAACTTCTGGCTGGACCCCAAGAACGGCGTTAGCTACCTCGTGGCGGTTCAGACGCCGCAGTACAAAATCAACAGCGTGGACGCCCTGCAAAACACCTCCATTCCTACGGGCGGAACCGATGCGCCCCAACTGCTCGGCAACCTTTCGCAGATAAGCCGGGGCCGCACCGCGCAAGTCATCAACCACTACAATGTACAGCCTGTCTTCGATGTGTACGCGAACGTGCAGGGACGCGACCTGGGCGGCGTATCCCGCGACATAGATAAGATACTTGCGGATGTCGGCAAAAGCCTGCCCAAAAGTACGACCCTGATTGTGCGCGGTCAGGTGCAAAGCATGAACAGCAGCTTTCTCGGTCTGGGCGGCGGCTTGATCTTCGCCATCCTGCTCGTGTACCTGCTGATGACCGTCAACTTCCAGTCGTGGGTAGACCCGCTGATCATCATTTCGGCCCTGCCCGGCGCGTTGTCCGGTATCCTGTGGATGCTGTTCGTCACGCAGACCACGTTCAGCGTACCGTCGCTCATGGGAAGCATTATGTGCATCGGCGTCGCCACGGCCAACAGCATCCTGCTCGTCACGTTCGCCAATGAGCGTCGGGCGGAAGGCGACGACGCGGTTCAGGCCGCGCTTGCGGCAGGCTACACGCGCCTGCGCCCCGTCCTGATGACCGCTGCGGCCATGATCATCGGTATGCTGCCGATGGCGATGGGCCTGGGCGAAGGCGGCGAGCAGAACGCGCCTCTGGGCCGCGCTGTTATCGGCGGCCTGGGCATGGCGACATTTACGACCCTGTTCTTCGTGCCGGTCATGTACAGCTTCCTGCGCCGCCGCCAGCCCCGCGCTCCTGACGAGGCCGACGAGGAAGATGAGGAAGATGAGGACACAAGCGCAGTGTCCATTCACGCCGCCACACCTTAACATTATGCGAACACTTTGCTAACACCTTTCTAACAGAGGAAAACTCTAACAGAGGAAAACATGACCACCACGCAAATACAGCATTCGCCTGCTCCCCCTGCCGGGACAGGCCGCAAACTAGGGGTCGGAGTGGCAGGCGCGGCTGTCCTCATGGGCGCGCTGCTCACCGCCGGTATCCTGCCGCGCCTGCACAAAAAACAGGAACTGACCGCCGCCGCCTATACCGTCCGCACCGAAGCGCCCAATGTGAACTTCGTCGTGCCGCATCTTGTCGCGAGCGCCGACCTGACTCTGCCGGCCAGTATGCAGGCCATCGAAGAGACCACCATCAACGCCCGCACCAGCGGCTATTTGCGCCGTCGACTCGTTGACATCGGCAGCAGGGTCAAGGCGGGGCAGGTTCTGGCCGAGATCGAGTCGCCCGAAGTAGATCAGCAGGTACAGCAGGCCCTTGCCGACGCCGCCAAGTCCGAGGCCGGACAGGGACAGGCGCAGGCCGACGTGGCGAAGCAGACCGCCGGCGTCTCGCAGACCAGGGCCGATTATCTGCGCGCGCAGGCAAGTTTGCGTCAGGCGCAGGCCGGGCTGACCCACGCGCAGGCCCATGTCACGCAGTCCAAAGCGGCGCAGTCCGTGGCGGAAGCCAAACTCGCGCAGTCGCGTCAGGACCTGGAAGGCCGCAAGGCGAGTCTGCTCCAGGCTCGCACCGCTCTAGAACTCGCCGACAAGACCAGTACGCGCTACCAGTCGCTGCTCAAACAGGGCTTTGTGGCGCAGCAGGACGCCGACGAAAAGCAGGCTGCCGTAGACACCAGTAAATCGGCGATAACGGCGGCGCAGGCTGCGATTGCCGCTGGAGAAGCGGACGTCGAGGCCGCGAAGCAGACCATAAGCAGCGCCAAAGCGGATGTCGAGGCGTCGCAGTCGGATGTCGAGGCAAGCAGGCAGAACATCGGCGCGTTTCAAGCCGCGCTCGGCAGCGCGCAGGCCACCATTGACGCCGCGAATGCCAATGTGCAGGCCAGCCGCGCCAACGTGCAGGCCGCGAACGCTACCTTCCGTTCCAGCCAGGCTAACACACAGCGCTACACCGTTCTGCGCGGCTTTGAAAAGATCACCGCCCCGTTCAGCGGTATTATCACAAGCCGCAACGTGGACACGGGCGCGCTCATCAACGCCGGCACGGGCAGCGCGGACACGGGCGGCGCAACCACGCCCCATAGCGGTCTGTTCGGCATCGCGCGTACCGACGTGCTGCGTATCCAGGTATCGGTTCCACAGGCGTACCTCGCCTCTATCAAAGCGGGCCAGTCCGCCGACATTCTGGTACGCGAATTCCCCGGCAGAGTCTTCAAGGGAACCGTATTCCAGAGCGCGGGCGCACTCGACGCCGCCACCCGCACACAGCTTACGGAAGTACGGCTCTCCAACACGAATAATGTCCTGCTGCCCGGCATGTACGCCGATGTGCGCTTCCCGGCCCCCGGCAATCACGTCCTGCCCCGCATTCCGGCTAACACCCTTGTCGTGGACGCGCAGGGAACCCGTGTGGTCGTTCTCGGCCCCGACGACACGGTTCACTACCAGACCGTTCAGCTTGGCCGCGACTTCGGCAAAGAAATCGAAATCGCGCAGGGACTAACAGGCAAAGAACGGCTCATTACCGACCCGACCGATGACCTGAAAGAAGGCATGAAAGTTCAGCCCACCGCCGCCCCCGTAGACAGCGGCAAGTAACAAACTTCCATACTTTCAGATCATAGAAAAACCCTTGCGCCTTCTTAAAATAGGCGGCGCAAGGGTTTGTGGCACGAAGCTATAGTATTAAATTATGTTTCGTCTATGGCCGGTGTCAAGAGGCTTATTTTTGCGTCCATAACTTGTATCGCATGGTGAAGCGCGTCGACCAGTCGCGTAATGGGACACGCCATTATGACTCGTTGTATCGGCCACCATGTACTTTGTACTGCTACGAGGACATAGGACAACATTCCGTCGGGCATCTTGTATAAACCAAAAATAGGGCCACCACTTACCCCTACAATGCTTTTCAGCCCTTCTTCTCCGCTTTTCAGTTCGGCGGCATCGGGAATACGAGCAAAGAGGTTATCTGTCCGGTATCCTTCGGCTCTAATCCTTTCCTTGACAGAGGTAGGTAGCGCGTCAAATGCCAAACATTGCGCGTTGATGCTTACGATTTGGCTTCTATGTTTCAATGTCTCACCTTCAATAGTAGTGGACATGAGTTCATATGGCAAGCCAACTATATAATATGTCTCAAATTCCGTGTCATGATTGTAGACTGACATATCCGATGGCGTAAGTGGTGAGATGCCATTCTTGGACAAAAGGTCACAATAAAGTGGGCGAAGGTAAATTGCTGCATAATCCCCTACTTCGGCTTTGTCAATGACATGCTTCGGGGCATTATCATAATCGAATGGAATGAGTGCGCCGGATTTTTTGAATGTTGCGTCAGGGCTGTACGCATCATCAAGAGAAAGCTGTTCGATTATCTTTCCGCTTTCACGAGCCTTAGCTATTTTCTCTAGTACATGCCCCGCAGTAATTAAAAACCAATCTTGCCCAATAGCGATTACAAAGCACGAATAATTGAATGGTACACCCATACCTTCATTCAAATCAGCAGTGTCATTCGGCGTTTTATCTACACCACGTAGTGATACGAAGTGCTGCCTAACATTTTTGAAGAACACGCTCGTTAAGTTTGCATTTTCATTTGTACTCATGTTTGTCCTCTTCCATTATCCAATAAATTATAAACAGATTTATACCCAATTTTATATACGCACAACAAACAAAATTGTTTCACTAATTTATATTATAAATTATAACGACGCAAATGCTACGCCAAAGCGTATAATACTTGTTTTGACGTAGCACTTGCGTTCTGAACGAAGTTGTTGGTTGTTATTACATACGCTCGACGGTCGTGATATTATGATCTGCCGCGCTCTTCCAGGCGGACTCGGTCAGTTCAATTACCCGCAGGCCCCAGATGGCGGGCGAGCCGATGGGTTCTTTGCCCAGAATGGCGTTGATGAAGTTGACATCCGGGTCGCTGCCTTTGGGCATGTCTTCGGGGGCGGGCGTGAACAGCTTGCCGTCCGGTCCGGCCACTTCCAGCTTGCCGTTACGCAGGAAGAAAATGGAATCTTCACACCAGATCGTGATGTCTTCGTGAAACCGGGTCGCGTTGCCCACAATGGACAGGTTGCCCTGCGCCCCGCCCACAAACTTTAGCGACAGAGCGCTGTTGATGTCCACGGCAGCCGTCAGGTTGTCAATAAACCCTGTTACTGCTTCGACCGGCAGCCCGGTCACGAACAGCAGCACAGCCAGCAGATGCGAGCCGCTGTCATTGAGCTGCCCGCCGCCACTCAGGGCCGGGTCGTGCCGCCACGTCCCCGCGCACCCTTTCAGCCACTCCTGCCCCTGCAGTCCCTGCACGAACTGCACCTTGCCGTATTTGCCCGACGCGATCTCATCGCGCATATACAAAAACTCCGGCTGATAGTGCCTCTGATAGTTCAGCACGAACACCTTGCCGCTCTGATCTATCTTCTTCAAAACATCATGCGCCTGCCGCACCTCACACACCATCGGCTTTTCCGACAGGACGTGCATTCCCTTGTCCAGGCTGTTCATGATCTGCTCGAAGTGCGTGGTATGCGGCGTGTCGATGTTCACGGCGTCCACCAGTCCGCTGTCAAGCATCTCCTGATAATCGGTAAACTGCCGCGCCGATCCCACCTGCGGGTTGCGCTCCACGGTCTTCGCCATCTGCCCCGGCACGATGTCGCACAGGGCCGTGATCTCCACGTTCGGGTGCGCCGACAGTCGCCGTACATGCCCCTGCGCGATGCCGCCCGTACCGATGATGCCCACACGCACTTTTTGTTCGCCGTCGTTTGTTGTCGCCGTCATATCTGTTTCAAATCTCCTTTGATGTTTGTCAAATCATAATAGTTCAATTTATTCACACTCTGCGCCATGACACTCAGATAATCTTCCCTCTATGAGACAGTTGGCCGATGTCCTTCGCTGCGCGTGGACGCCCGGCTTTGCATCCGGTATTTTATATACTGGACGATGATTCAAACCCCATCAGCAGATGCCGCGCCCTGTCCAGATCATCCGGCGTATCCACGCCCAGCGGAGCCTGCTCTATCCGCGCCATGCGAATACGATAGCCGTGTTCCAGAACCCGCAGTTGTTCCAGCGACTCGGTGCGCTCCAGCGGCGTCGGCGCGAGACCGGCAAACGTTTGCAGAAAGTTGTTCCGATACGCGTACAACCCGATATGCTGCATGATCGCCGGTTCCATTCCTGATTGTCGCGAAAACGGCAGCCGCGCCCGCGAAAAATACAGTGCGTCCCCGTTCAATCCGCATACCACCTTGACGCAGGCCGGACTGTCCCACTCCGCAACGGGACACGGACACATCAAACTGCTCATCAGCAGAAGCGTATCCTCCCTCAGTGGCTGAAGAACGGCCTGTATTGCGGACGGCTCCAGCAGCGGCTCATCACCCTGTATATTGACAACGATGTCGTCGGGCGCAAGAGCGAGCAGACGCGCCGCTTCCGCCAGCCTGTCCGTGCCGGACAGATGCGTGTCTAAGGTCATCAGGACGCGCGCCCCGAAGCCGACTGCCGCCTCATACACAGCCTGATCCGGCGTGGCGATAGCGACCTCATCCAGTCCCGCCGCCTGCCCTGCCCGCGTCCAAACGTGCCGCAGCATCGGCCAGCCGTGAATATCCACGAGCGGCTTGTTCGGCAGACGGGTAGACGCAAGACGGGCCGGTATCAAACCGACAGTACGGCGTACAACAACTTCACTTGACATAGCAGTCGTAAAACGTTCCCCCCTGCTCAAAACGCAGCCATTTCAAAAACGCAGGCCTTGTAACAACCCTAACGCGCTGAACATTTCGCGCCCAACACCAATTAAACACGCGAACGTCCCTCTCCTGCTTTGCCGCAGGACTTGACGCATGTTTTTTGAATGCGCCACAATAACAGGGCGTATCCGAAGTATGCCCTGAACGCGTAATCTACACATACAACACTGAGCAGACACAAGCAAAAGGCTTTTCATGTCCGATACACCACCAGAACAAGACAATACCACGACGCAGGCCGCAGAGAACCCGTCCCGTTCTGCGCGTCGTCGCAAGCGCCCTTCATTCCTGCTTATCCTCGCCACTCTGCTCTACGCGCTTCCCCTCCTGGTTGTGCTTGGCGGCAACATCCTCGGCCCCGAAGATTGGTGGCTGACCGCGTTCAACCTGTACCTGCCGCAATGGCTGTGGCTCACCCCACTGGCTTTGCTGCTGCCGTGGTACGCCCTCAGGGCGCGATTTTGGAGTTGGGTTCCGCTCGCTTTGTCCGCGCTCGTCCTTTTTCCTATAATGGGCCTCAGCCTCCATTTTGGAAGCAGTGTACGCTCACCCGACAAGGGCGTTCATCTTCGCGTCATGACCTACAACATCAAATGGGCCAAGACCGACGTACAGGCCATCATCCACGACATCGAAACCAACAAACCCGACCTGCTGCTAATGCAGGATGCGGGCGCGGGAACGCTGGATCGTGAACTCGGAACGTACCTCAAAGGCTGGAACATCGCTGCCATAGACCAGTACATCATTGCCAGCCATCTGCCGCTTTCCGGTTCCGACATACGCTGGATCTCCTACCCCGACCAGAGCCACCGCGTCCTGCGCGCCGTTCTCAACGTAAACGGAACCGACATTGCAGTCTACTCGTGCCATCTCGAAACACCCCGCTTCGGATTGTCGGGAATGCGCCACCCCCGCGCCGGCCTGGCGCAATGGGAAGCCAATGTCGCGCTGCGCGTCCGCGAGTCAAAACGCCTTGCCGAGTACGCTCATGCCGAAACCCTGCCCGTCCTGCTCGGCGGAGACCTGAACGCCCCCGTGCAGTCGGTCGTCTGTAAAAACCTATTTGAGGCCGGCCTGGAGGACGCGTTCGCGAGCGCGGGCAGCGGCTTTGGCTACACGTATGGCACGACCACAAAAGTAGGCCGTCCCTATGTCCGCATTGACCATGTCTTTACAGGCCCGAACTGGCAGACCCGCGCCTGCTGGGTCGGCAACGCCACCGGCTCGGATCACTGTCCCGTTTTCGCCGATGTGTACTATTCGCCGCCCGCCACGCATTAACGCCAGAGTGCGTCCCATCTATGCAGAACTCTTACCATTGCGCGCCCTGTTTGTACCTTGCTGTATCCTGCTGATTAATTACGCGGAATGACGTATTCTTCACAAACAGCCAGTCTAGCGAGGCTTAGGTGTGACGCCTGGCATCGCGTCCGCTGCAACGCTCGGCGCAGATCAGGAGACGGATACGTTCCCTTTGCCCGCAGCCTACATGCCTGCTCTGCCCATTGGAGAATTTTATGCACACGCTTGTAAAGCCCGAAGAACACGCCGACATGCCGATGCACGTCCCCTATCGTGTCAGCGTCGAGCAGTACGTGCAGTTTCGGCGCGACGGTTTTCTGATCGTGCGGGGCCTTGTGGCCCCGCACGAGGTCGCGGAACTCAAAGCGCATACGGAAGAACTAATGTACGGGCGTATCGAGGTTCCCGGCGTACCGCCGCCCCCGCCCGAGGCCAGCCTTGCCGACATGGAAAAGCGCCTGCTGCGAATTCACATGCTGCACCGGCAGTTGGAAATTCAGGAGCGGTATTTGCTGCACCCCCGCGTTCTGGACGTGCTGGAAGCCCTGATTGGTCCCGATCTGCTCGCCATGCAAACCATGTTGTTCCTCAAAGCCCCCGGCGCAGGCGGGCAGGGCTACCATCAGGACAGCTACTATATCCCCACTTTTCCCGACTCGCTCTGCGGAGCCTGGCTCGCGCTTGACCGCGCCGACGAAGAAAACGGCTGCATGTGGATGTCGCAGGGCAGTCAAAATGAGCCGGTTTATCCACCTGTCGAGGGCTACGGCTACGGACAACGCGAACTCGGCGACATCGAACCCGTCTCCAACGTGGGCGCAAACTCCAACGACGATGATGACGCGCTAAACGGCCTCAAGCCCATTGCCGCAAAGTACGCTGACAGCGCGGTATCCTGCATCATGGAACCCGGCGACGTGGCCTTCTTCGGCGGACACATCCTGCACCGCTCGCTGACAAATCGCAGCGCGTCCCGGATGCGCCGCTCGTTCGTCAGTCACTATTGTAACGCGCGGAGTTTCACGCCGTGGAACGGCGGTAACGCGCAGCACATCCTGGCGCGCGGCAGCACCACTCTCCCCTACGCGCAGCCCCGCTTCGGCACACGCTGCGCCGCCAATCATCCCCAGACATCCCGCGCAGACGAGGCCGGAATGCCTCAGATGATGATGGGCGGCAAGGGCGGCGACATGGAAGCCGGAACGCCCGATCCCGATGCCGATCACGATCATTAACCCCTCGACCGTCGAAAGAAGTCACGCCCTGCACAAATACAGGGCAAATGCCTGATATGGATAAAATCAAACCCGGTGAACGCCGCACCTTTATCTTTGCCTTGATCGCGACGATTGCCGCTTTCGCCCTCACCCGCGTTCACGTCAGCCCAATCGCTCTTTTTATCGTCAGCGGTATCGCGCTTGCTGTGCTTGCCGCGACCGTAGGCCAGTCTCTGGAGCAGGTCGGCACACGCCTCGGCCCCGGCCCCACGGGCGTTTTGCAATCCGCATTGGGAAATTTGCCCGAACTGTTCATCGGCATTTTCAGCTTGCGGGCAGGGCTGATCGGCGTGGTGCAGGCCAGTATCGTCGGCAGCATCTTAGCCAACAGCCTGCTCGTATTAGGAATGGCCTTTTTCGTCGGTGGCATCAAGCACGGTACGCAAAAATTCGACAAGGAACAGCCGCGCATGATCGCCGCGCTGATGATGCTCGCGGTCGGCGCACTGATCTTCCCCACGGTCGCGCATAGCCTGCACACCCCGCTCGGCAATCACACCGGCAGTCTGAGCATTGCCAGTTCCATACTGCTCATCATCGTCTTCATCGCCAGCATTCCGTTCTTCCTCAAGAATCCGGCGGGCAGCGATCCCTTCGACTGCGAGGACGACGCGCCCGAACACGCCTGGCCCATGCCGCTCGCCATAGGCCTGCTCGCTTTCGGCGCGGTCGGCGCGGCCTTCGTATCCGACTGGTTCGTAGACGCGCTGACCCCCGCCACCAAACTGCTGCACATCTCGCCCGCTTTTGCCGGTCTGGTCATCGTCGCCGTTGCGGGTAACGCGGTCGAAAACATCGTGGGTGTACAGCTCGCCTACAAAAACAAGACCGAATTGGCCGTCAGCGCCATCCTCAACAGTTCGCTTCAGGTAGCGTTCGCGCTCGGCCCCGCCCTTGTCCTGCTGAGTTTCTGGGTCAGCCCCACGCACCCCTTTACGCTCGTCCTGCCGCCTCTGCTCGTGGCCGCGCTTGCCCTGTCCACGCTTATCACAACCATCATCATTTCGGACGGCGAAGCGAACTGGCTCGAAGGCGTTGCCCTGATGGGTCTCTACGTCATCATCGCCATGTCCTTCTGGTGGGGGTAGAGTCACAAACCACGGAACACGCAAAACAAACGAAAAGCAGAACCAGCCTCGTGTTCCCTTTCGTTTGTTTTGCGTGTTCCGCGGTTTATCAATCCTTCGCGTAAACGGTCGGCGCAAACCCCATTTTTTCCAGCAGCAGGTTCCAGCGATCAACGGGCAGGCTGCCGCCCGACGCCTGATCGTGGCCGTGTCCGAAGCTGCCCTCGCCCTCTCCCAGATCGAAGCCGCGCAGAAACTGCAGGACGTTCGTTCCCGCTTGGGCGCGGGCCGAAAAGTTGACGCGCCCCGGCATATACCCCTCGTTCGCGACGATCACGATGTACTTGGGCAGCCGCGTCCGCCAGCTTTGCGCGATCAGCGGGTGAACCTGGCAGGGCGTGTTCAGGCGCACAAGCGCGGCCTGCCCCGCAAAGATCGGCGCGGCCTTGCGCGCCTCTTCCATTGCCGCCTTCACCTCCTCGCGGGCGGTACGCAGCAGCGCCACATCGGGCGAAGTCATATCGTCGTACAGAGCGCGTGGCCCGTCGTGCGTCAGCAGGGCGCGGGCAGCGGCTTCCGGGTTGTAAAGACTTGAACGTCGTATCGCATTGACGAGCGAGGTCACTTCCTTCAAATACTTGGCCGTGTATTTCTTCTTCGCCAATTCGATAAGCTCGAACGGCGCGCGGTCGCCCAGATCGCTCAGGGTTCCAATCGCCGCGATCCAGTCCAGGTCTGATACATCCACGCGTGATTTTAGCAGGTCATACACGATGATGGAGGTGTTCGGTATCGGTTCCCAGGTATACGCGCTGATGAGCGTGTTACCGGGCGGGCAGCCCTCCGGGTGATGGTGGTCAATAAAGCAGGTCGGCACTCCCTCCACAACGGGTGTGGGCTGACTGCCCAGATCCATCACGAACAGCGATTGCGGGTTGGCTTCGGCCAGCAATGCCGCCGTCGAAGGCGTCCACGCATTCCGTTCCCGCGTGGGAATGACTCGCTTCACATCCGCGAAGCCAAGTCGCTCCAGTCCCCGCTGCCACACGACGCCTGCGGTAACGCCGTCCGCGTCCGAGTCGTGCAGGCCGACAATGCGATTGTTCTTATCCGTCTTGTCCAAAAACGCATCGAACGCCATCTGCGCCGCGTCCTGCGTGGGCGTCGGATCCATGACCGTCGGCATATCCGTCATAATCTACTTCCTTTAGTTTCCGGTAAATGAAGCGGCTTGCGCCGCCTGTTGCGGCGTTGCTTGTGCCTTGTGGCGTCTGTGGGCGTCCACTCCGGTCTTCAAGTGGGCCGTGACGCTGTTCTTTTTGCGCAGTTGTGCCGCCAGGTCGGGCAAGTCCGCACAATGCACCTGTCCAAGTACGCGCCGCAGCCGTCCGCCCGTGGGCCGCGCCGCCCGATCCCAGAACCCCGAAGCGACCGGCTGGCTGGTCGCGGCGACATACGACAGGAGATTACCCGCAAGCAGGGCGAGTTCAGGCAGGCGAAAGCGGCTTTCCTGTCCCCACACATACGCCCGCTCGCAGCCGAGCAGCGGCTTGGCGGCCAGGGGCAGATGCTCCACGCCCCAGCGTTCCTTGTATAAGCGCCACAACGCCCACGCACTCACGCTCAGGTTCGTTGCCAGCAGCAGCGGTTCCTTGTAGCGCGGGTCGTAGATGGCGACCAGCCGGAACGTGGGCACGCCCGGTTTGGCGTCGGGCAGAACCAGGTTGTTCCATATCTGCGCTGTCAAACGGTGTGCGCCGTCGTGCCAGCGCGCCGTGGCGTCACAAGGCGTGGCCGCAATGTCCTTGCCGGCCCGCGTTCGCGCTAAGGGCCGCACGATGTCGCCGCGTGTGGGGCGGCGTCCGCGTCCTTTGTAGGCGGGCAGTTCGCTGCGCCGCGCCGTCTGGTTGGCGCGGGCGCGGGCCACAAAGCGTAGGTTCTCGGCGGTCAGCAGATCGGCGAGGGCAAAGCCCGCATCTACAATCAGGGCTTCGCACGCGGCAAGCGTTCTGGCCGCCTGCGCGACCAGCCGCGTTTGCAGGTCACTCTCGCTTTCGCCTGCCTTGCGCCGCACGAACAAGCGCGGCAGAGCGAAGCGCATGTTACCGATGCGCCCGACGGCCACGCCCAACCCGAAGCAGACGGCAGGCAGGGCCTTGCCCGCCGTACTCACATAGTGTTTGCTGTCCAGGCCCTGCAAGTGGGGGCGAAAGAAGGCGGTCAGGTCACAGGCGACCGGGCGCACGCCTTCATAACAGGCGGCAACGAAGCGGCCTTCCTGTATTACCGTCTGCTGCCAGCGGGCGAGCAGGTCGGCGGTGTTCCAGCCGCCATAGCACAGGGCGGCACTACTGCGGCGCACCGCGGCAGGCGCAAGGCCCAAGCTGTCCAGAGCGGCAAACACGGCTCCGCGCGCGTGGAGGAAACGCCCGGACATAAGCGCGAGGAACAAGTGCAGCAGGCCCAGGTTCGTGCCGAGCGGCACATCTTCCAGCACTTGCGTGAGCAGGGTACAGATACGGTAGACTAAGAGTGACATCAGGTAAGCCTCGGCCAGTGTAGTGTGGTAACTCTACTGTACCGCAGCCGCTTGCCTGATGTCGCACCCGAATTGTGTCTACATACTTTTACCGGAAACTAAAGACTTCCCATCAGTTTCCTATTCTTTGCGAGCGCGGTTTGTTATTGTGCCTCGCTTGCAGCCATTTTCCGCATGACCAACCATCAAACGGCATCCGCGCCATCGTCCTCACCGGCCTCTTCGTCTACAAGGGCGCGTACCGAATCCAGAGTGTCGATCTCCTCGACCGGCTTGTCCTCGCGGATACGCAGGATGCGCGGGAAGCGCAGGGCATACCCGCTCTTGTGGCGCTTCGACGGCTGTACGCGGTCAAACGTGATCTCGAACACGATCTTAGGTTCCACGACCCGCACTTTGCCGTGCGCGAACTCCTGCAATGTGTGCGCTCTGAACCAATCGCCCAGGCGCGTTACTTCTTCGTCCGTCAGGCCGCTGTACGCCTTGCCCACACTCAACAAGGTTGGATCGGTTTCGCTTGTCCGCACCGCAAATGTATAGTCCGACAGGAACTTGCTGCGCCGCCCCGTCCCTACTTCCACGGACGTTACCACGACATCTAAGGTGGCAAGCGCGCGTTTGATTTTCAGCCAATCCCGCCCCCGCCGTCCCGGTTTATAGGGCGAGGCCGGGTCTTTGATCATCAGCCCCTCATTGCCCCGCGCCCGCGCCGCGTCAAACTCCGCGTCCAGCGCAGATACATCGTCAAAAGTGCGCGAGTCCGCCCGCCGCGCCGTCTGCCCATCCACACGGAGCGTTTCGAGCAGTTCACGCCGACGCGTAAACCCCTCCTCCAGCACGATCTGCCCCTGATGATATAGCAGGTCGTAGGCGACAAACGCGGCGGGGATACTTGCCAGCAGCGCGGGAGGCAATACCTTGCGGTTCAAACGCTGCTGTAACTGCTGAAACGGCAGTATGCGCTCGCCCTGCACCGGCACGATCTCGCCATCCAAAATCAGGCCACTACTGTCGCCGCCTGTCTCGCTTTGCGGCAGCAGGGCGGCAAGCGACGCGACTAAATCGGGGAAACTGCCTGTAATCTCGTCCAATGTGCGGGAAAACAGGGCCACGCGCACACCATTATGCACAACGCCATGCAGCGTCGTTGCGCCGGGCGGATCGGGCGCGATGTGCGCCTGCGCCCGTATGCCGTCGAACTTATCTTCCACGACAAACTGCGCGGGCATCTGTTTCTGCACATCGGTAAGGTCGGCGGCAGGCGTCGCCAGCATGAATTTAAGCGGATGAAACAGGTGCAGTTTGGCCGTGTCCAATGTGCCGCGCCGCGCCAGCAGGGCCGTCTCCCCTGTGTCCCCCGTCAGCATGTTTACCCACTGTATGCGCCCCACCTCGACGCCCGCCAGCCGCGCAATCGCGTCCTCGACGGCCCCCTCTTTCAGCCCGATACGCAAATCCCCCGACAGCAGCTTCACGTAATACTTGGCTTCCAGCGGCGTAGCCAGGCGCAGCACCTGCGTCACCTGCTCAATTTTCAGCTTCGACCCGCTTGTCGCCGCCAGCCTTTCCAGCGCAGCCGCAATGTCGGTCAGCGTCAGCGCAGGCGCAAGCCCTGCATTCTGTGCCTGCCCCAATGCTTCCTGCGCCACATCCCCCGGATCGCCCAGCGTCACCAAACGCTCGCGCAGATGCGTGTCTTCCAATCCGCTTACCGCCAATAAAGCCGACAGCAGCGCCGCCGTGCCGATGTTGGTATTACGCTGATCCCTGAGTGAAAACGCGTACCCCGCAAAGTACCGCGCCGCCAGTACCAAATCGCCATCCGCAAGAGAGGTAAAGTATTCGCCGAGCAGCGCGGCCTTCTCCAGCCGTTTTGTGGTTGCGCCCACCTTTTCAGCCACGCTCGCAAAACGGACAAACGCCCCGCTCTCCTCTGTGTCCGGCCCGCCGCTTTGTGCGCCTTCCACTTCCTGCTTCAAGGCGTCTGCCATAACAGCCGTTTCGCCCGCCGCTATCTCCTCAAACCTTACCACACTCATCATAGGTACTCGCTATCATTCTCGATACAGCCACACAACATGACTTACACAGAACCGCGTCACGTCTAAGCCGCATCAGGATTAGATTTATTTGCGTTTATTCGCGTTTTTGCGGCTGAAACCAAATCGTTCGCGGCTGAAACCAACTCAACCGCGTTCTGCTCACGCGGCTTCTTCTTTTTTGTCGGCGGCAGTTCTATGCTCGTGTTCTGACAGCAGGGGCAAAAGTAGATGATGCGCTCTTTCTCCTCCTGCCCCTCTTCCTCGTCCTGCTGACGCGTGATCTGCCGCTTCTGGCGTATCATCGTGCCGCACACGAGGCACGGCAGATTAGTACGATGATACACGTAATGCCGTGTGGCAAAGTCCCGTCCCGGCGCATACACAAGCGTATCGTCGGTTCTCATCCGGGCGCGCTGATCGTCCGTCACGGTCGCCCCACCCTGAGCATACGCCCGTTGCGCCATCTTGGCAATGCTTTCGCACAGACATTGCAGTTCGTCCGCATTTAACTCGTCCACCATGCGCCACGGGTCGAGTTTACAGTCGAACAGGATCTCGGCGCGCAGATAGTTGCCCACGCCCGCAAGCGTCTGCTGATTGAGCAGCACCGCCCCGATGGTGTGCTGCGCGTGCTGCGGCACACGCAGCCGCTTCATAAACTCCCCGGTATCGAATGCCCCGTCTTGTGGATACGGCAGTATATCCGGGCCAAGCCCTGCCAGATACGCGTTCGCGTCCTGCGCCCGACCCTGCCCTATCTCGAAGACCGGCGCGGACAGCAGTATGGCCGCCGCATCGGCAACCGTGATCCGCGCCCGCTCGCGCCGATCCGTTTCCAGAATAGGCAAATCGTGTACTATCTCCCACCGTCCCCACATCATCAAATGCGAGTAGAAGAAATAGCCGCCCTCTATTTCCCCTACAAGATTTTTGCCATGCGACCACACGCGCGTGACACGACGCCCTTCCAGCACCCCCTCATGCGCCAGCAGCCATGCTTTCGCCGCCTTGGTTCGCGCCGACAGCGCAACGATGGGCTTGCCACACAATACCGCGCCGATCCTGTCCGCATACCGTCTTACTTCCGGGCCTTCCGGCATACTCTCACCCGTCCCGCTTCCACGTCGTTATGCAAATGGCGCTCTCTTCTGAGCCTGTTTTGCATCATAATTCCGTATCATTCTTCGAGCATGAGACGTTCCTGCCCGCCGGTTTGTTCGCCGTTTGCGCTCGGCGTTACGCCCACACGCGCCTGCCCGAACGGACAAATATCCAGCACGACGCACCGCCCACAGTCCGGTTTGTTGAAATAACAGCATCGCTGCCCGTGCAGCATGAGCGACTCGTGGTTGTCGTACACCTTCTGCGCGTCCCACTCCGGCGGTAACTGGGCTTCCAGTATGGCATGGGCTGGCCCGACATCCACGCTCGCGGGCAGCAGGCCCAATCGAACGGCGACCCGATGATGATGGCTGTCTACGGGTAGGGCGGGACGCCGTAATCTGCTGAACAACAGCACCGCCGCGCTCGTCTTTGGCCCCACCCCGTTCAGCGCTTCCAGCCATGCCCGCGCAGATACGACAGACATGTTTGCCAGAAAGTCAAGCGACAGGTCGCCCTCCCGCCGTTCTCCGATCAGCCTTAGTATCTCCTGTATGCGCGGCGCTTTCTGTTCCGGCCAGGTACACGACCGTATAGCATCCTGAACTTCCTGCGTCGGCGCATCCCGCACACTCGGCCAGTCCGCAAACCGGGCGCGCAACTCTTTGAACGCCCGTCCCGAATCTGCGTTCTTGGTGCGGTGCGACAGCAGCGAAGACACCAATTCACTCAGCGGATCGAGTTCATGAAAATACGGTATAGGACAGCCATACTTCTCGCATAATCTGTCGTTGACAAGCAGCGCTTTCCTCTTGATTTCATCGGAGAGCGGGTCAAATATATTGGGTTTCAGAATTTTCGCCATAAGATCATCAGCCGCGATGCCGTGCCTCTTTCCGACCGGTTTCCATAGCCAGACGCCAAAAAGCCCGCTGTTTCCTTGTTTACGGAAAAGGCGGGCCAACGTATGCACACTGCCAAACAAAGTCATTCTTCGCAGCCATGCAAACTTTGCTGTTTGGCTTCAGTGGCAGCGGACATCAAACATCGTCGCGCATCCCTGACTTTTGCCCGCTCGCAAGACTATGGTTGTACATCGTTTCGCGCAGGCGCAATCCTTTCAGCAATGGATTAAGCTCGGTAATATCGTCTAAGGGGTCGTAGCCGACGAGTTCGCGCGCATCGGAGATGTCCAGGCGGTTGAAGCGGTTGTTGCTCAGGCCATGAAAAATGGCGAATTTCAAATCTGTCACATCTATGCAGCGGTGGATAAGTTGATTCAGGTCGCGCTCCGACACATACCCGTCCATCATGCCCTTGCTGTACTCCTGACTGGCAGCCTCAAGCGTTTGAAACGCCCCGATACGCAGCGCGATCACGGATAAGCCTTCCTGCTCGGCCATGTAGCGCCCCAGCGCCTCGCCAAAGCACTTGGTCACGCCATACAAATCCCCCGGTATGACCGGCTCCGACGTTTTCACCTGTACGTCTTCGCGCCCGCCGCTGACCGCATGAATGGACGACGCGAAAATCAGGCGACGACACCCCGCCGACTTCGCCGCCGCCATGATGTTGTAAACGCCTACGATGTTCGGCCCAAGAAGCTGGTTCCATGTCGCCTCCGCGCTCGCGTTGCCCGCCATGTGAACCACCGTATCCATGCCCGCGCAGTGCCGTTTCAGCGCCTCCAGGTCGGACAGGTCTGCAAAAACGATTTCACCTAATCCTGCAATTTCGGCCTCGTCACCCGGCTTCTGCACCATCAGGCGCAGATCGTATTTACCCTCCGAGTGCCGCGCAAAGTACGACCCGATACGTCCCGCCGCGCCCGTCACCAGCACACGCCGCCCCATCTCGCTTTCGCTCTGCGCCAGCCCCTGACTTCCTGATACCGAAAAAGATCGCGTCATATCGTGGCCTGTCCCTGCCTTATAATGTGCTTCAAAATACGACAGCGGTTCCCCACTGCAACTACATATCGCCACAATTACCAATAATGCTCAACCACGGCCTTCATTTTATGCAGCCCTGTTTGCGCCACCACCAACGGATCCTGCGCGTAATACGTCGGGTTGAACAACTCCAGCGATAACACGCCGTCATACTCTATCTTATGCAGGATGGAGATGATTTCACCCCACGGCGCAATGCCGGCGCCAGGATACACTCGATCCGCGTCCGTGATCGTATCGGGCGCGATGTAGGGATAATCATTGACGTGCAGGACGGGAAAGGCGGACGAACGCAGCAGGCCCAGGCCCGCGTACCCCGATCCGCCCTTGTAAAGATGGTACACATCCGGCAGAATACAGGCGCTAGGGTGTCCGCTTTCCAGAGCGACAAACATGGCCTCGCCTAATTTTTGCAGCGTCTGCGAGAACCCCCACACTTCCACCTGCGGCACGACACCGCACTCCTCCCCAATGTCCAGCAGGGCGCGATACCGTTCCGCCGCTAAGGATAAATCAATGTTCCGTACTTCCGTTGCGCCGAACGCGGGCGCGGCGATACGCGTACCGCCAATGGCTCGCAGCAGTTCCATGTTTCGCCGCGCTTCCACCAGAGCGGCCCTGCGCTGTGCCTCGTCGTCTACGATCCACGCGAAAAAGCCGATGGCCCCCTCCACGCTCAACCCCTGATCCGCAATGCGCCTGCCCAACTCTTTTAGATCGCCGCCCCCGGCTACATAGCTGTCAATCTCATCAATCCACGGCTCGATAGCCTGATACCCGGCACGGCCCGTAATATCCACCACATCCACAAGCGGCAGCTTATGTCCGCGAAGCGTACTGGTATTCAGCCCATACCGAAAAGCAGGCGCGTTCGCGCTCGATGTCATTATGTTTTCCCCACAACTTCTGCCTGTTTAGATTTGGATTTATCGCATAGTCGTACCACTTGTATCCGCGCCATCCATTCGCTTTTATATTTGCATTTCCCTGCTGGAATACTGCTCTGATGCAGTTTGGATGCGAACGCCTGTATTATGATACATCAACGCCGTTGATTATCCTGTTAATGCTTCGATGCCTCCAACCCGCCAAACAAAAAACCGGGAGATACGTCATCGCATCCCCGGCTTTTCAGACACTAAATCGCGAGAATTCATATCTTTCTCAACGCATCGCGTCCGCGAGGACGCTTGGCAACGCAGTTGCCTCCCAGACGGGTACGTTCTCTGTACCCGTCTTTTGCAGATCAATGTGTTTTGCGCGGCAGCGTTTGTATATCCGCGATGGCAATCACGTTCGACGGCTTGACGCTCTCAGCGGACAAACGACTTGCTTTACGTTCCGGCTTGTCCCTGCCGCCCTCGGCAAACGCGCACTTGGCGCACCCGCCGCCGCATCCGCTCTTGTCTTGCAAAAACGCGCGCGTCGAGGTCAGCAGGCTTCGCCCCAGATACATGGCGGCGACCGCCACGATTATCAACGCGCTTATTCGCTGTACGTCCATTTTCCCCAACCCTTGCTTACCCAGCAGCAAATACATCCACATGCCTGCACCCGGCACAGTCAGTCACCACAATTGTTGACCCTCGCGTGCGGTGCGCCTGCAATAATCATGCTTTCGTTCGCAGGACGACTGGCCGCAGGCCCTTGTATCCGAATATAAAATATCGGATACATAACTTTGTACTACCCCCAGCCCATAGCCCGCCCGACTTGATACACAATAAACGTCGTCAGCCAGGCCAACCCGCTCATGTACGCGATCTGAAATAAAGGCCACTTCCAGCCGTTCGTTTCGCGCCGCACTACGGCGACCGTAGACATGCACTGCATCGCCAGCACATAATAGATCATCAGGCACACGGCCACTAGAGGCGAGAACACAGGCCGCCCCGTGCGCGGGTCGCGATCCTCGGCCATTTTCTTGCCCAGTTCCGCCTGCCCCGCCTTTTCCTCCGGGTCATCCACCCCATAAACCGTTCCCATCGTGGTTACGAACACCTCGCGGGCGATGAACGAACTGGCAATGCCCACGCCCATCTTCCAATCAAAACCCAACGGACGAATAACCGGCTCTATGGCGTGTCCGATATGCCCGATATACGACTGTGTTAGCTGTTTGTCTGGGTGTTCTTTATAATCCGGCTGCCGGGGAAAGGCTGACAAAAACCACACCACGACCGCGACCGCCAGAATGATCGTTCCCGCCCGATGAATAAACATCCACGCGCGTTCGATCATCTGCAATACGGCTGTTTTGATGGACGGCAGACGATACGGCGGCAGTTCCATCAAAAATGTCGGCGAGACGCCCTTGAGCAGGGTACGATGAAACAGCCACGCCACGCAAAACGCGGCGATCATGCCCAAAAAGTACATCGCTACAAAAGTCACGCCGGGCAGCGTCAGCAGGGTGATATGCCCTATTTTCAGCACGGCGCGGTTTGGGATGAACGCGCTCGTCATCAGCAGATACACGGGCAGGCGGGCCGAACACGACATCAAGGGCGCGACCAGTATGGTAATCAGCCGCGCTTTGCGGTCGCCAATCGTGCGCGTCGCCATGATACCGGGAATCGCGCAGGCAAACGACGACAGCAGGGGAATGAAACTCTTGCCGTGCAGTCCCACCTTACTCATCAGCCTGTCCATCAGGAACGCGGCCCGCGCCATGTAGCCCGTATCTTCCAATACGCTGACAAAGAAGAACAGCAGTAAAATCTGCGGCAGAAAGGCCAGTGTAGTACCTACGCCGCCCAGCACACCTGCATTAATCAGGTCGCGCAGATCGCCCGCAGGCACATGTCGCGTCAGCAGGTCGCCCAGCCTGCCGATACCGTCCTTAACAAACGTCGCCGGCTCCTGCCCCAGTGAGAAAATCGCCTGAAATACAACGGTCATTACCACGACGAACAGCACGTATCCCCAGAATGGGTGCATCACCACTTTGTCAATACGCGCACTGTTGAATAGGAAACGCCTGCCCTGCTTCGCTTCCTGCTGCATCACGCCCCGCGTGGCCCGCGCTACCCACGCATACCGCGCGTCTATCGCCAGTGACGCAAAATCTATGCCGTCCCGCAACATGTTCGCGTGAGTGTCCCGCACTAAGCTTTGTATATTCACGGGCAGATGGTCGGTCGGCTGAAGCTCGTTCTCCTGCATCAGCAGACTCACAGCCTCGGCGAACGCGCTCCTGTCCGTCTGATGATGCTCACGGCGCAGCGCCGTCTTGAGTTCGTCAATCTCGTCCGCGATCTCCGGCGAGATCTGCCATGCGGGTTCGGGCGCGGCCTGCGACACCGCAGCTTGCAGCGCGGCCCTTAGTTCGTTCAAGCCTTGCTTGCGCGAGGCCACGACGACGCATACCGGCACACCCAGATTTTTCGCCAGCACATCGGCGCGAACCTGTACGCCTTCTTTGTCTAAGGTGTCGGTCATGGTCAGGGCGATGACGACAGGCAGGCCGATGTCCAGCAGTTGGCTTGTGATATAGAGATTGCGTTCGAGGTTGGAGGCGTCCACAACGTTGAGAATCACATCGGGACGGGGCGTGTCGTCGCGCAGGCCCATCAGCACTTCGCGGGCGATCACTTCATCGGGAGAATGGGGGGAAAGCGAGTACAGACCGGGCAGGTCCAGAACGCGGGCCGTGCCGCCGGGAACGCTAATGCGTCCCTCTTTTTTCTCGACTGTCACGCCGGGGTAGTTGCCGACCTTCTGGCGCATTCCGGTCAGGGCGTTGAACAGAGTGGTTTTGCCGCAATTAGGGTTGCCGACGAGGGCGACGGTCAATTCAGCGGCTTGTGTGGCGCGGCCCTCGCTGGCAATCGCGCTGTTCATCCAATTACTTCTCGTTTCGTTTTCGGTAAGGTTTGAACCGTCACGGCGTAAACCGGCGTTCCAGCTTCCTTGCTTGCTTCCTTAAATTTTTCAAAGTTTTGAATGTTGGCAGGTGCGTCGCCCAGCCATACAAGCGCGGCCTCATCACGCCTTAGCGACAACTGGTAGCCGCGCACGTTCACATCCAGCGGCCCGCCGAACGCCGCCGCCCGTGTCACCTGCACATGCGTTCCCGGAGTCATGCCCATCTCCAGCAGGCGCAAACGGCCCTGCGCTTCCCCTGCCAGTCGGCTGATATAGCCGCACTCGCCGGGCAACAGATCGGCCAGCGACAGGCCTTCTCGCGTCAGCTTACCAGGCTTGGTTCCCGGCGCGACCGCTACAACGGCTTCATCCTGTACGCCGTCCAGTGCGGATTGTGCGTTTGTGCCAAAACCGCGCGGCACGACCCCATGAGGGTGCGTCCTGCGTTCCAATAGCGCGGAAAACCAGCAGCCGAGCCGTTTTCTTGAAGAAGGTTCCATAATCAAACCGTATCCTGAACACAGAATTTGTTGTCTGGTGACATCTATTGACGAATCGCAAGTTCATTGTGTATTGCGTCCGCTCCACGTATATCTACGCGCACAACGATGCGGTAATATCTGTTTGGACGTAATCTTCCGGTGAAAGTTTCATTTCACCCGCTTCCAACGCTTTATCCAAAACTTCACCCGGTACGCGGTGAACCACGCCGATGCTGTTGGCGACCTCGCGCCCAATCGCTATCGGGCCGTTCTGTCCTTCCACATCCAGCGTCATCACGTCTCCGAACGGCGTTCGCGCCCGAATAGTGATCGGTACGCCGGGAAACAGCCCGATTTCCATCACATACGTTAAAAACTCAAGCCGTTCATCCGTGATCTTGATGACCGTCATTTCACTGCCCACGACGCACTCCGACAATCGGCATGAGCCATCTTTTACGGTCGCGTCAACCGGGTTGCCATGCGGACATGTCGTAGGATAGTTCATGGCCCGCGCGATGCGGTCGGTCACTTCCTCGCTGAGAAAATGTTCCAACTTGCAGGCCAGTTCGTGAACATCTTCCCACGGCAATTCCAGAAAATCTACCAGCATCCGCTCTACAAGGCGGTGCTTACGCAGCAGCGAAATGGAAAGCGTCTCACCCTGCGGCGTCAGCCGCACACCCTTATACGGCGTATGCTCGACAAGCCCTGCATCCGACAGCTTCTTGAGCATGGTCGTAACGCTTGCGGGCGCGACATTCATATACTTGGCGATGTCGCCCGTGCCGACCACCTCCAATTCTTCCTGGAGTCGGAAAATGCCCTCGCTGTACTCTTCCAGCGTCTCTTTTTCTTCCTGCCGCTCACGGTCACGCGTGGCCGGACGGCATGAAGCCGGAACCCGCAGCAACACTTCCTTGTTATCTTTTCTGGATTCGCGTACAGCCACAGTGCGCGTCCTCTCTCCTGTTACCTTGATTATCGGGTTGGAATGCTTATCTTGTACACTTATTGTATCATCTTTCCGGCAATCGCGTCAACAAACGTCAAAATTATATTTTAGCCTGATCTAAATCCCATCATCTACACCTGCTTACAGGTCACAACGTAACCTCTATTTGCTGCTGTTCGTATGATAGTTAAACTTCGCTTTATATCACCCGACAATGTTACTTAGACGACAATGCAATTGCATAAACGATCCTGCGGGGGTATACTATAACTAAGGTTGTGATTTGTTTCACGAACGCCGCGCCTCGTGAAACAGCAAAACGAACGAAACACCTCTAAGGTGTGCTGTGCGGCAGAAGGCAGACGAAAATGGCAATCGCTGAGTCAGCAATCACGGATCAGCTGCGAATGCGCGTCGAACGCTATGTCGGCGCGGAACTGATGGACATCTATGACAAAGTGACCGCGCAGGAGCGGCTTACGTATGAGGATGGAGTACGCCTGTACCATGCGCCCAGCCTGAGCGCGGTCGGCTACCTTGCCAACATCGTTCGCGAGCGTATGCACGGAGACAAGACTTTCTACGTCCGAAACCAGCACATCAACTACACCAACATATGCAACAAGTTTTGCAAGTTTTGCTCGTTCTACGCCAAAAAGGGCGGGCCTGCGCCCTATGAGATGAACATGGAGATGGTGCGCCAGAAACTCAGCGCGCACTTAGACGTTCCCATAACCGAGATCCACATGGTCGGCGGCATTGACCCGCGCCTGCCCTACCAGTATTATCTCGATCTGCTGCACACCGTCAAGGACGTTCGCCCCAACGCCCACATCAAGGCGTTTACGATGGTGGAACTCGTCGAGATTGCCCGTCAGGCCAAGAAGCCCCTCGAAGACGTGCTGCGCGAACTCATGGCGGCGGGGCTGGACAGCCTGCCCGGCGGCGGCATTGAAATCCTGTCAGACCGTGTCCATGAACAGCTCTTCGACCGTAAACTCGACGGCGAGGGCTGGATGGACGTGGCCCGCACCGCAGCGCGCGTCGGTCTGACACAGTACGCCACCATGCTGTACGGTCACATCGAAACGCTGGAAGAACGCGCCGAGCATCTAGTCAAAATTCGCGAATTGCAGGACGAGACCAAGCACTTCGTCACCATGACGCCGCTCTCGTTCCACCCGGAAGGCACGGAACTGGAGAACATTCCCCACCCAACTGGCGTAGACGACCTGCGTAACATCGCGCTATCCCGCCTGATGCTGGACAACTTCGCGCACATCAAATCGTTCTGGATCATGAATACACCCCAGGTCACGCAGCTTGCTCTCTGGTACGGCGCGGACGACGTAGATGGCACGGTTCACGAGTACGAGATCACCTACAAGGATGGCGAACACGGCAACAAGTCCCAGGTGCTGACCCGCAAGCAGATGATCCGCATGATTGAAGAAGCGGGTCGCCTGCCCATCGAGCGCGACAGCCTCTACCACGAGATCCCGCCGCAGCCCGAAGAAGCCCCGGCGCACCGGGAACATACTTTCATTCAACTGCCTGTTCTCGCCTAACGTTCACCACAACGCGCCCCGTCTGAACATATTCAGACGGGGCGCATTGCATTTGATTGACGCACAAAACCACTTTCAAACCGCTGTTAATGTCAAACCCGAGAAAACTGATTAGCCACGCTCACAGTCACCTGCCAAGAAGTTTATCAACTACGTTCTTCTTATTTGCCTGCTGTTGCTGTTCACGTCGTTGGGCTATTCTTTGCTGTTCAGCCCCTCGTGTAGCGTCGTCATATGATTTGATGCTTTTATACAGTTCTACAAATCTGCTCTCGACTCTAAAATATGCTTCTGTTGCTTCTGTTCTTTTGACATGAACCACACGGCACATTCCTCTACTCACTAAAACTCAAGCGGCTTTCTCAGACTGTTGAAGCCTCTCAGCCTCTTGTTCCTCGGCGATGTCCTGCATCATGGATAGCTGCTCAAAGCCGTCGCGCATTCCTTCTTCTTCGGGATACTTCGCGATCCACTCCTTCAGTGCCCTCCATGCTGCCGAAACTTCCGCCAACGTCGTTGCGCTCAGAACCTGATCCGTCAGGCACTCCCGCGCTTCATCATGTGCGCTCGTCATTTTGTACCTCCCAAAAGAACAGCATTCGCGATTGAGAACGTTCTGATAAAATCCGCCCGTAGATGTCCGCACTGCTGACGTGAACGATCCAAAATGTAGCCCGGCCGCTCTCGGATTGGCACACCCAGCAACATTGTATAAAACGCAGACGCGCTTTCATCAACGCTCAGTGCAGTTCGCACTTGCTCCAATGCTGCGATATAGCGGTTAAACTGGTGAAACAGCTCGCCCGTTTCAAACACTCCACCCTCAATGGTGACGTTAAGCCTTTGAAGGACTCTAGAGCGGATTAGCCGCTGCAACTGTTCTACCGTGCCTTCTTCCCACCCCCGGTAGGTTTGAAAGTCGCTGGGATTATAGCCGCCCGACACAGATTGAAGAACTTCATGAATCAACGTTGACCAGCGTACCTCGCTCGCAGCCAGAGCCGCATTAATCTCTATATCGCAGCCAAAACGTTTCTTGCCTTTGAAGCCAGCGTCTTGTACAAGGACCGCCTTGCCGCTCCAGCGAGAAGACAATCCTGTGATTGCTTCTACAGCTTCGACAACACGCTCCAACTCACCTTGAATTCGCGCTTCTAAATCTGCCATGATCCTTATAGCGAGCGGAAGCAGGCGCGATCTGTTTTGCAGTCGCGGGCGTGGGCGCGTTCCCCGTCCGGGCCGATGGCCTGCATGGTTTGCCGACACCAGCAATGGTTCGTCACGTCCAAAATATGATGGTCTTCAGTCGGCGTTTCCTGCATAAAGTAATACTTTTTGCTCCGCAGTTCCCCGCAAAACGGGCTTTGCGGCTCGCCGCCAGACGCACCCACCGCTCCCGCCCCACCGCTCGCAGCCTGCACCTCTGTCTTACTCACTTCGCTTGTCTGTGTCATAACGTCACGTCCCATTCTTGCCCAACTCATCTGCGTGTTTATGCGTTCGTTTGCGGCTAATCTGCCCCGAAGTCGTGTTATGCGGCGGCCTGCTGAATGGCGCGGCGTACCAGCGTCTTGGTCAGCGGGATTTTGTAGCCGTTTTGCTCCAGCGGAACCGCGCCCTGCAGCGCCGCGTCCGCCACCTGATGCAGCAGTGCCGGCGTGATCGCCTTGCCCTTCAGCAGCGCTTCCGCTTTGGGAACGCGCCACGGGATCGGAGCCACGCCGCCCAGCACGATCCGCGCCTCCACGACTTTGCCGCCGTCCATGTGCAGCGACACAGCACAGGCCGACATCGCCCAATCCATAGACATCTTTTCGCGGAACTTTAGGTACGCGCTCCTTCCGCCCACAAGCGGCGGATGCGGAACCTGTATCATCGTCACGATTTCGTTGGATTTGAGAATGTTTTCCCTGTAAACATTTTTGCTCGGCAGGATGAAGAACTGTTCCAGCGGCACGATGCGTGTTCCTGTCGGGCCGGCAATCGTCACGCTCGCGTTCAGCGCGACGAGGGCCGTGGCCGTGTCGGACGGATGCACGATGAACGAAGGCCCACCGCCCAAAATAGCGTTGTACTTGTTCTCGCCCGCTGCGGCATAGCACATCTTGCCGCCTTTTTTCAGGCAGACGATGTTCTCGTTACGATAGTACCAGCACCTCGGACGCTGGCACAGGTTGCCGCCCATCGTGCCGACGTGCCGGATCTGCGGCGAGCCGACGACATTCGTAGCTTGCGCCAGGGCCGCGAAGAACTCCCGCGCCGGTTGAAACGCTTCCACGTCCGCTACCTTGACCAGTGCGCCGATCCGCAGACCGTCTTTGCCGTCGTAGTGCAGCGTGTCCAGACCGGGTATGCGCTTGAGGTTGACGACTGAATCGGGTTCGACAAGCCGCTCCTTAAGCTCCGTAAGTAGGTCCTGCCCGCCCGCCATTACCCGGACGCGCCTGCTCAGGGTGTCCTGCGCATCAAGGAGGCCAATCGCCTCCTTAACGCTCGTCGGGTTATGCAGATCGAAAGAATTCATGCTCATGCTATGGTTATATCCTTGCGGGCCGCGCCATTTTGCGGACGCTCCACCGCTTTCGTTCCGCCTGCCGCTTATGCGTCGTAATAGCTGCTGCGATAGTAGGATACCTGCGCGACGGCAAGCAGGATACCCAGGGCGAGTATGCCCAGACCCTTTAGCAGCGAGGGATGACGGCCCTCTTCTAAAATCACGTAATCGTTTGCTACCAGGCCCGTCTGCGCGATCTTGCGGCGCAGTTCACTGTCGGCGTGTACACCCGTTATCAGCATCCCCTCGACGTCATGCTTGACCACATTCGCCACACTCGTAATGCCATCGGCGTTCGCTTTCGGCTGCGAGGCAAGCAGTGTCTCATCCGTGGTTTCCACCATTACGTAACACGAACTTTCCTGCTGCTTGGCGCTGAGCAGGGGAACATAGTACCGTTGCTCATGCGAGGTGCTGCCCTGACTTTGCAGCGTGTCGGCGGCGTCTATGCGTCCGCCGGTTATGTTGTAACAGCCTTCCTGTGGGCGCTTTTGCACAAACTGCTCATAAGTCAAGGTTTGAACGTGAGAGAACCGTAAGCACTCCAGGATTTCCACGGCTCCATACCCGATGAGGGCAAGCGTTACTCCGGCGATCAGCAGTTTCAGCCTCAGCATTTAACTCTCCCCAGCAGGCATCAGCCCACAGTTTACCCGCCACATCCGCGCCCTACATCCCGGCCATCAACGCCAATGGCGACCCCTGCCGTCCCGATGTCAGCGCGACATACGGCGGCGCAGGAACATCAGCACCTGCAATGCGGCCAGTGCTAGCCCGCCCAGAATGCACCCCACGCCCAGCAACAGGGAAGGATGCGCTCCCTCATTCAGCATTATCCAATTCGATGCCAGACTGGTGTTGTCCAGCTTCGCCATTTTCGCGCGGATCGAGTCATCGGATTTGAGGCCGGTCTTGATCATGCCCTCGACATCGCGCCGTATAAACGCGCGGTCGTGGTTCTTCTTTACGAAGTCTTCCGCAGTCTGTCCACTTAGCTGCTGAATCTCGTGGGCCGTATCAATCATGGCCGGATCATGTTCTTCCACCATCACACTAGTGGTCTCGCCGGGGCCGCCGACTGCTTTAGAGGAACTGAGCGGCACAAAGATCTTGTCTATCTTGTGCGTTTTTTCATCTTCCTGCCACACGCAGTTGACCACTTCGAGGCGTCCGCCTGTGATATGATACCAGCCCTCCTGCGGCATCTGCGCCGCGAACTGTTCATACGTCATGGTTTTGGCCGAGGGGAAGCGCAGGCTCTCGCTGATCTCCACGCCCCCGTAAACCAGCAATCCAATGGTAAGCCCGAACAAAAGCAGCAATCCTCGAAATCCGAGAAAACGCATATCAACCTCCAGCAGGAGAGTAGTGTTCGCCAGGTGCGGCATCAAAAACATTGCGCTTGACGAACGTTGGTAAAAAGCCCCCGTCTGCAAACATCGTCTGCAAACATCAGGTACGAAGTATATGCTGGCGCAGCAATGGATACATGACGCCTATCACGCCTGCCCGCTTTTGGATTTTCGCATCTGCTCCAGGCCGTCGAGTATCTTGTCGGGCGTGATGGGCAGGCTTGTAATGCGGACGCCACACGCGTTGTAAACCGCATTGGCGATTGCGCTCGCGCCTGGAATGGCGGCAGGTTCGGCCATGCCGATGACCACATCCCGCGTGTCGCCGTCGTCAATGATCGGGATCATTTCCGGCATTTCCAGGCAGCCGGGAATTTTGTACTCGTCCAGTGAAACACTCAGCATATTGCCGGTCGCCTCGTCCACGACATGCTTTTCCAGCAGGGCGTAGCCCAGACCCTGGATCATGCCGCCGTTCAGTTGGCTTTCCACGGCGCGGCGATTAAGAGGCAAACCGCAGTCCTGTACGCCCACCATTTTCAACACGCGCACGCGCCCGGTTTCCACATCCACCTCGACCTCAGCAAACTGCGCCCCATGTACGCCGCCGCCCGACAGACCGGCCTTCCATTCGCCATGCGCCGAAATACCGCTCGCGTCCAGTTTGGCACACGCCTGTTTCCACGTCAGCGCTTTGCCGGGGTTCTGGGTTATGTAGATTTTGCCGTCGCTTGCGGTTAGGTCTTCCGGCTTGGCGTTCAGCAGGGCCGCGACTTTGGCGAACATCAGCAAACGCGCATTGTAGGCCGCATCCTTGACGGCGGGCGCGAGGCTGGCCGTGGTCGTGCTGCCGCCCGACGCGTTCGCCATGCCATACGTGCTGCGCCCGATACGCGTGTTCACGGCCTTGAGCGGCAGTCCCAATTCTTCGGCCACAATCGCCGCCGTGTACGTGCGCGTACCCGTTCCGAGATCCTGTGTGCCGACCTGCGCGGTTACACTGCCATCCGACTTGATGAACACATCCACCTGGCACGATGGCCCGCCACCGCCGCCCCACGTCGCCAGTCCACAGCCCATGCCCCGGTGCAGAGACTTGTACTGTCCGTAGGCCTCGCCGCCGCCCGGTGTGCTGGGACGATTCGCCCAGCCAATGGCTTTCGCGCCCGTGTCCATTTGACGATGGTAGGTCGGATCATTGGTGTTCTTTTTGCGGAACTCTATTGGATCCATGCCGATTTTGGCGGCAAGCTCGTCTACAAGCGACTCCATTGCCAGGGACGGCTGCGGATGCCCCGGCCCGCGCATCGCGACCGATGAGTCCTGATTGGTATTGATATGTCCCGTTTCGCGATACGTCTTATCTACATGGTAGATGTAAGGCAAGCCGCTCAGACCGCCCTGCCCCAGCCCCCCAAGTTCGTACTGCTCTGCCGACATCGCCAGCAGTCTGCCATCTTTGCTTGCGCCTGCCCGCACCTTTTGCAGTGCGCCGTTGCGGTTGCCGGCCATCAAAAACTCTTCCACGCGGTTGAACATCAGCTTGACCGGCGCTTTGGCCTGCTTACTTAGCTGACACGCCACGCTGCCCGGCAGCATCAGGCCGAACTTGCTGCCGAACCCGCCGCCCATATATTCCACAACCGATGTTACATTCGGCGTTTTCAGGCCAAGCTGGTTGGCCGCGTCGTCGGGAATGGTAAACGTACCCTGCGTGGACGCGTACACTGTCGCCGTGTCGCCGCCCCGGTAATCTACCACGACGCCATGCGTTTCCAGGCAGACATGGTGCTGCATGGTGAGCATAAATTCGCGCTCGACAACGGCATCACATGTCTTGAACGCGGCCTCGACCTCATCCTTGTTACCGCGTTTATCGCCCTTCTGCACGTTGCCCTTGTCGCCTTTGGTATACACTTCGGGCGCGTCCGGCGCAGTCGCCTGTGCAGGCGTGACCGCGTGAGGCAGTTTCTTGTATTCTACCTTGATGGCGCGTATGGCGTCCTCGGCGATTTCGGGCGTGATGGCCGCCACTGCGGCAACCGGATCGCCCTCATATTTAAGTTTGCGCTTGCCGTTGTTGATGACTGTCTTGACGCCGTCCATCTTTTCCGCCGCGCTCGTGTCAATACTGACCACTTCGGCACACGCGTGGGGCGAATGCAGGATGCGCCCGTACAGCATACCGGGCAGGCGCACGTCGTAGGAGTAGCGAGCCATGCCGCTCACTTTGGTGGGGCCGTCCAGCCGTTCCAGATCCGTATTCAGCAGCTTGTGACTGCCACGCGCGCCCCAGGTCGGGCCGGCCACGTCGTCTACCTCGACCTCTACAATCGTATCAATGCCGTTGACGACTTTGGGGACTTTGATCTTCTTCTTTTTGGGCGGCGTATTGGTTTGATTGGGTGTGTTTTGCATGGTTACGCCTGCCCCTTTGCTTTCTGGTCGCGCATGGTTTTGGCGGCGGCAAGCGCGGCCTCGAAGATGCGCGGATACGTGCCGCACCGGCAGATATTTCCCGCGCAGGCGTTCTGCACGTCCTCGTGGGTGGGGTTCGGGTTCTGCACAAGCAGGGCGTCAATGGACATGATAAAACCCGGCGTACAAAACCCGCACATCAGGGCGTCATGATCCACAAACGCGTTTTGTACCGGGTTCATCTGCCCGCCCGGTATCAGCAGCCCCTCGACTGTCGTGATTTTTTTATCCGTCACGTCCACGGCCAGCAGCATACAGCCGTATGCCGTCTTGCCGTCCAGATGCACGGTACAGCCGCCGCACGCGCCCTGATCGCAGACGAGTTTGGGGCCGGTGATGGGCGGGTCGGCATGGTTGCGAAGCGCGTTCAGCAGGGTCGTGCGCGGCTCTATTTGCATCGTGACCGGCTTGCCGTTGACATGCAGGGTGACGCTCTGAAACCCTTTTTTTAGGGTCGTGCCGCCAGGCGCGGCGGGCAACGGAGCGGGTGCGGCCTCCGCTTCGTCGGGCAGCAACAAGTCGGGGGCCAATGTGGTTCCCGCGCCCGCCACGCCCAATCCCTGTAAAAACCGGCGACGGCTGACGCCGTTCGCGGGTGGGTTATCCTGTTCGTTGTCTGTCATGTAGTTAAGTCCTGAATAGGGCAGAGGCAAATGCGCCAGCGGCACGGCTGAGTATCAATTAGTTATCGTCGCGTCAAAAGCAAAGGAAGGCAAGAGGGTTGGCGCACAGGGCGCGAATGAACATCATTATGTTCGATGTCCGCGTTATTATACCTCCTCAAACAGCGAACAAAGCGGAAAGAAATATCAACATATCACGCCCGGACGATGATTTTGCATTTTAGCATTGGATTCGTTTGCAGTAAGACAGGAGCTTACGCGCTATTCGGTTTGCTTCCGCTATGCTATAATGACTTTATTGTGCCGCTTGTGATCGCTCCAGTAACTTTGTTGCCGGAATCGTGCGGCCCCTAATAACTGTTGACAAAACCCTCCGTCCTTAGAAGGTACGCGAACAACTTTTCTCAACAAATATTTTGCAGCCGCACAAATGGAGGATGTGCGAACGCGCAAATGGAGGATGTGCGAACGCGCAAAGCAGCCACAGCCGTTGTACAAGAGGGATAAGCTGCCCTGTCGGCAGTGAGGAAAACACACGATGATAGTTCTTGCCGATGAAACCGCTGACATCGCCACGCCCACTGGCCCCATGCGTACCGCCGTTTTTCGCCCCGTTGCGGCAGGCCGCTATCCCGGCATTGTGATGTACTCCGAGATCTTCCAGATTACCGGGCCGATCCGCCGTACCGCGTCTCTGCTGGCGAGTTACGGCTTTGTCGTGGCCGTGCCGGAAATCTACCACGAACTGGAACCGGCGGGAACCGTGCTGCCCTACGACACGGCGGGCGCGGACAGGGGCAATCACGACAAGACCACCAAAGAACTGTCCAGCTACGACGCGGACGCCCGCGCCGCCCTGGACTCTCTCGCCACGCATCCGGCCTGCACGGGCAAACTCGGCACGTTTGGCATCTGCATCGGCGGACATCTGGCGTTTCGTGCCGCGTTCCAGCCCGACGTACTCGCTTCGGCCTGCTTCTACGCCACCGACATCCACAAGCGCGGCCTGGGACGAGGCATGAATGACGACACGCTTGACCGCCTGACCGACCTGCGCGGCGAGATGCTGATGATCTGGGGACGGCAGGACCCGCACGTACCCCGCGAGGGCAGGCAGTTGATCTACAACGCGATGAGCGACGCCCACGTTCTGTTCCAATGGCACGAGTTCAACGCCGCCCACGCCTTTCTGCGCGACGAAGGCCCCCGCTACGACCCCACCCTCGCCCAAATCTGCTGCGGCATGGCCCTCGAACTCTTCAAGCGCCGCCTCAACGAAGGCGACAAGTCCGCCGCGCCTCATAAGGCTTAAATGCGGCATTGACAAATATGCTAAGGGGGATGAACCGGGTGACTGGCGGCGTAAAACTTATTTTCGTTTTCTGTGAGAGCTTCGAGGAATTTGAGGGGCCACGGCGGACTGGCGGAGCAGGTCGGGGATGGTGACGAAGGAAAAACCCTGCTGTTCGAGACTGGACAGTATGGCGGGCAGGGCGCGGGCCGTGTGCGACTTGGTGCTGCTGTCGTGCATCAGGATAATGTCGCCCGTGTGAACGCCCGCCGTGCAGTTTTTCATGACCATGTCCGCGTCGCGCGTTGCTGTATCGGCAGACGACACGTTCCACAGTATGATGGCGTAGTTCTGCTCGCGCGCCACTTTTGTGTAATTGCTTTTCACGTTGCCATACGGCGGGCGGAACAGGGGCGTGTCGCGCCCGATGGCCTGCTGCACAACGAGGCGCGTTTGCTCCATTTCAGTCGCGGCCTGTCGTCCGCCTGGATGCAAGTCATGCGTGTACGTATGATAACCGATGGCATGACCCTCGGCCACTTCCTCCTGCACCAGTTTCGGATATTGCTTCACGTTCTGGCCCATCACAAAAAAGGTGGCGACAGCGTGATGCTGCCGCAACGTTTCCAATATCTGTGGCGTGATCTTGGCGGAAGGCCCGTCGTCAAAAGTCAGGGCCACGACTTTAACGGGTATATTCCCCTTGCCGCTGCCGACAAGATGATTGCGGTACTGCGCGGGAACGCTCCAGTCCGGCGCGGACGACTGGATGGCGGAAGGGTTGCCCTGCCTCACCTGCTTTGCCTGCGCCGCTTCGGGCGATGATCTTCCGCATGAGACAAGCAGCGCCACCGGCAACATCCACAAGGTTCTGTTCAAAACCAATCCCACCTTCATTCCTTTGCTGTCAACCGTCTTATCATTAAGAGGACTCTTGTGTTCCCATACTACAAGACTTTCATACCATAAGCGTACCCTGCCGCATAGTTACGGTGGAGTTATTTGCGTTCATTCGCGGCTATCCCTGCATCAAAACAGTTTCTTCAGCACGTCAGCGCATATCTTACCCGCGACCTTCTTGCCGTAGCCGCCGTTCTCCACGACGCAGGCAAAGGCGTAGCGCGGCGTGACCGGACGGGACGCGCTGCCATACGGCGCGAAACCTATAAACCACGAGTGTGGCTCTTTGTCGTACTGCGTATTCTGCGCCGTGCCGGTCTTGCCGCCGACAGGAACGCTCAGGTCGTCGAACACGCCCGCCGCCGTTCCGCTCAGAGTTACCTGCCGCATCAGGTCGCGCAGCGTACTCGCGGTCTGCGGGCGCATGGATTGGGCAAGGAGCGCAGGCTCAAACGTTCGCTTGCGCGTTTTGTCGTTCGGGTTTCGGGCGGGGTCTATCAGGCTGGAAAGAAACCGAGATTGCATCATTTTACCGTCATTGGCGACGCTGCCGGCAAGACGCGCCATTTCAAGCGGCGAGGCCAGCATTCTCCCCTGCCCGAATCCGATATAGGGCAGATCGGCGTCGAACGCAGCCTGCGGCGGCGCGCGGTGAAAGCCCATCTTGTTGACAAGTGTGGCGCGGTACGGTTCCGAGGGAAACGTTGAGGCAAGCGTGGCAAAATAGATGTTGGACGACTGCACAAAGCCCGTTCGCATCCCGATAGCGCCAAAACTCAGATCGCCCTTGTCGTCGTGGATACCCTTTAGTGTGTACGTCCTGCCCCCCGCCTGCCAGCGGATCGTATCGGAAACACGATTGCAGGCGACTTTGTAATCTATGGCATTGGGCAGGTTGTCTAAAGCATAGGCTGCCGTGGCGACTTTCAGGGTCGAGCCGGGCGGATACAGGCCGCCGACAGCCCGATTGATGAGCGCGTGTTCCTGTTCCGCCTCGTCGCCAATAATCAATTTACGGTACGCTTCGGGGGTGAGCGTGGACGGGTCGAACGTGGGGATAGTGGCCGCGACAAGCACATCGCCGGATTGCGGCGACAGCAGGACGAACGCGGCACGATCTTTGGGCTTGTGCGTCACCTTATCAATTTGCTTGTTTGCCGCCTGCCAGAGTATCTGCTGCACGTCCCGCTGCAAATTGGCGTCAAGGCTTAAATGCAGGTCGTGACCCTTGCGCGGCTGATAAAACGGCAGGTTGCGGTTACGATAATCGGGCAGCAGATCGGCGAAATGCACATAGCCGCGCAGATCGGCGTTGTAGCCGCGTTCCATCATGCCGAACGGTCCGCCCGCGTCCGCATCTATATAGCCGACGATATGCGCCAGGGCCGCGCCATAGGGATACAGGCGGGCGCGCGTGTCGGCAAGCCGCGCCAGCTTATCCGGCGCGATCAACTTGATCTCGTCAGGCCGCGAGGTCGCCACAACGCGCCCTGCCCGGTCGTAGATGCTGCCACGCGGGATGCTGTTGGCGAGCGCGAGCAGGCGCGGGTTGAGATGCGAACGAACCACTTTGTCCTTGTCCGGTGTTTCAATCGGCCTGAGCGCGATCTCGCCGGCCTTCCATAGCTGCATCTGGCCGCAGCGCCAAACGCCGATCACGCCCAGCAGCACGACCGTTGCAGCGAGCGCAAAATGTCCTCCGGCCCGCACGACGTCCGAAGCGGGCGCGACACGCGCGGCGTTTCTTGCGCCATCCCCGCTCGATATGCCGCGCAGCAGACCGATCAAAATAGCGTCCGCCACAAGCGCGCTGTTGCCGTAAGAGAGGAACGGCAGGGCAATGCCCGTCAGCGGAAACAGCCCCGTCACGCCCGCTAGAATAAGCAGCGTCTGCAAGCCGAACAGGGCCGTCAGTCCGAACGCAAGGGCGCGGTCGAAATCGTTGCCGGCCCTGAGCGCAATGCGAACGCCGCGCCACACGATGCCGATAAATATGACGAGGATAAGCCATGCGCCGAGCAGCCCTGTCTCTTCCACCCAGCTAATAAAGGCCAGGTCGTCCTGCCCGCGCGGGATCAGGCCGGGCATTCCCATGCCCAGGCCGCTGCCCTCCCAGCCTCCCGATGCCATAGCCCAGTACGCCTGCCCCAACTGCATTCCGTTCGGATGCTCATTGGCAAAGGGATGCAGCCACATATCCACGCGCGTTCCGAATACGCCGATGTGCCGCCAATATCCGACAATGCCTCCTGCCACAATAAATATAATGCCGATACCTACAAAACTGCTTTTGCCTGTCGTCAGGTACAGCGTCGTCATAAACGTGGCGAACAGCAGCAATCCCGGCCCCAGGTCTTTCACGACAAAAAACATCAACAGCGCCAGCGCGAACATCACGACGACCGGCCCCATATCCTGCCTGCGCGGTAGGGACAGGGTCACAAGCGGGCGACCATCGCTTTGGCGCAGGCCGCGTAGAAACGGTGGCGTAACGGCCTGTGACGCATCCGCGATCAGGCCCGCCCGATCCGCCAGATACCCGGCGAGGAAAAACACCAGCATCAGTTTGATGGCCTCGACCGGCTGAAAAAACCCGAACAGGTTTAGCTTCACACCCTCCGGCCCGCGCCCGAACAGAAACAACGCGCCGACCAGAACCAGAGCCGACAGCACCCACACGTACTGTACGCGCCGCATCTTCTGACGCGCGGCAGGCGTAATACGGGCGGCGAACACGAGAGCGACAAGCGACAGCAGAATACCCCGCGTATGGTGCAGATACGCGGCAGGGTCGCGCAGCGGGTCTTTGAGGCTGTACAGCATGACGACGCCAAGCCCGCACAACAGGATCATCAGGGGCAGAAGAAAAGGGTCGCCGCCGACGCGGAACTTGCCGCGCAGCAACACGGGCAGCACAAAAAGGGAGGCCAGCAGAAAAACAGAGGTCAGCGCAAAGCCGCGCCACACCTGATACGAATGCCGCACCAATACGCGCCCCTGTATTGCGCGTGACGCGCCCTCGTCCGGACGCAGGCTGCGACGGGCGAGTATCTGTGCTACACTCTCATAGCCGCCCCGCCGTTCCTCCACAAGCCGCCGCGCCAGATCGGGCGTGATGCTCAACGCCCCGGTCAGCGACTCCGAAGTCATCTCGCTATCATTGATGTAAACGGCGTTGACGGGCAGAGGCGAGGGAGAGCGACCCGCATACACACAAAACAACACGACTGCCAGAACCACAAGCGCGAGCAGCGAGACAACGCCCTCGGTCTTTGCTTCGGTTTTGCGGCTGCGATCACGCACGGACACGTTGCGGTACTCCTGTGGATTCAATACGAAGAATGGCGCTGCAAACAAGATCAATTCGCAGCAAGTTAGAAGGGATACGTAGATAACACGCCTGCGGCTTCACAACCTTAAGCGATTGACCTGCTATAAACGACAGCATCACGCACCGGAAGACGGCGATGTTCTTCCGATGCGTGATGCTGTTTACAGGTCAAGCGGTTTAGGCGTCATTCACAAGGTCGCGCCTGCGGCCCCATTACGGCCTGTCGTCATCCACACTGACAAGTCCAAATTACAACTGCGAGCCAAACGCGACCAGTACCGAGATCACCATGAACGTGATGGCCGTGTTGCGCGTCACCAAATTTAGCTGCTCTTCGCGACCCGCTTTGCCCTTAAACGACGACGTACTAACGGTTCCTATCTGGCCCTGCAAGCCGTCGTTCTTGCTTTCCTGCGTGGTGACGAACGCGACTAATGCGAGTCCGATGAAGAACTGAAGCGTACAAAGCAGAATATACAATATGTGCATGTCCCAATGTCTCCTGTCGCCTGCTTACGCGGCCTGATTACTTGCCCTGGCGCATTTCCGCCTCGACGCGGCGGCGGATTTCCGCTTCGCGCTCCTGATCCTTACGCAGTTCGTCATCCGTCGAACCCTTCAGTCCATCCTCGAACGCGCGCTTGCCCTGTCCCAGACCCTTCATCAGTTCGGGTATCTTCTGACCGCCGAACAGTACGACGACAACCACGAGAATCGCGATCCACACCGTCGGATTGTTAAAGTTTGCAAGTGTTACCATGACACAATCTCCTTCTCACCCTCAAACGTATCAGTATATCTTACCTGAGTTATAGTTCCTGTTGGCGTTACAACTGGCGCGAAACCGAGCCTTCGGCAGGACGCGCAACTACCGGGCGCGGGGCAGCGACCTCTGCCCCGGCGGCAGCCACGGGCGCGGCATACGTGGACGCGCCATGCGAGGCCGAAGCGCCATCCGCCACAACGCCGTACTCGCTGCCGCCATCGGACAGTGCGGACGCGGCAAAGTCGCCATAAACCGGCTCCGCATGGGTCACACCAGACGGCAGCATTGCAGGGCCGCTCGTGTCGGTCGGATGCCACACATCGGCCTCCGGCACACTCGCCGTCTGTGTTTCTCCATTTGTGGTCGGGTTGCCGTAGCTGTCGTAAGTGGGAGGGTTGTAATGCTCCTCATAACGGTTGTGGTCTGTACTGTCGAGAGACAGCGTATCCTGCAGTTCGCTTGTCGTGCGCTTAAATTCGCGCAGCGCGCGCCCTGCCTGCTTCATGATCTCCGGCAGCTTGTCCGGGCCGAAAACAAGCAAAATCACCACGGCAGCGATAACTAGTTGTACGGGACTATCTAAAAACGCGAGCATAGCGGCTCACTCCTCACCCTGTCAAAATAGCATTATGAACAGCATCTAATATGCGCTGAATACGCGCTCGCATTCATTGGCTTGCAGCGCTCGGCAGGCACACGGCCGCCTGACCTAATGTACCCCACTTACACCGCAATATACAAGTACAGAAATACTATAAGGCGGTCAGGGTCGCGCGGTCGGCGAGCGCGAAAATCGAATTGCGGGAACAAAAGCCTGCGCCGATCACGGCGGCATTTGCCGCGCCCGCGCCCACAGCCAGACGCAGGGCCTGCGACGCGTTTCCCTTCTGCTCGCCATGTTCCCACGCCCACAGGAACGCCGCGACAAACGAATCGCCGGACGCGACCGCGCTGGCAAAATCTATGCACGGCGGCACGGCCCGCCAGGTTTCACCCGGCACGGCGAGAACCGCGCCTTTCTCCCCCAGCGTCAGCGCCACCATGTCAACATGGTACTTGGCCTGCACACTTCGCGCCGCCTCGACAACTGCCGCTTCGTCGTCCAGCGTGGTTCCAAGTACGGCTTCCAGTTCCACCCGGTTCGGCTTCACCATCCACGGGCTGGCTCGCAGTCCTTCGCGCAGCGCGTCCCCGCTCGTATCCAACACAGCCAACACCCCATGCTGTCGGGCAATGCCAATCAACTCCGCGTATAAAGAGTAGGGTACGCCCGGAGGCAGGCTTCCACTCAATACGACAAACTGAAAGCGGGTTTGTGACAAATGACGGCGAACGCACGCTAAAAGTTCGCTTACCTGCATATCCTGCACGGTCGGCCCCGTCTCGTTGATCTCGGTCTGCGTCCCGCTCAGAGGATCAATCACGGCGATGCAAACGCGCGTTTCCCCTTCCGTCTGCACAAAGTCCTGCGCGATGTGTTCCCCATCTAATGCCAGGGACACGATACGCCCGTTCACCCCACCCAAAAACCCGGTCGCCAGAGCCTGCCCGCCCAATGTCTGATACACGCGGGCGACATTGATCCCCTTGCCGCCTGCCACGGTCGTCGCCTGCGAGGGCCGGTTCACGCGGTCAAGCGCAAAGTTCTCGATGCGGTACGTCTTATCCACGGCGGCATTGGGCGTCACGGTCAGTATCAAAAGCGCACCTCTTGCCGCACCCTGCAAAATTCCGGCCCTATTTTGACGGAGCGGCCTTGACAAATTGTACCATAGGCCGTATAATTTAGCAACGAAATACGTGCATACGTTTTCGGTGCTGTGCGATACGCCCAGGTGGTGAAATGGCAAACACGCTGGCTTCAGGTGCCAGTGCTCGCAAGGGCTTGGAGGTTCAACTCCTCTCTTGGGCATTGATAGTGATGTAAACAAGGAGGGTCGGTCAACGGACTGGCCCTCCTTATTTCTTTAATGCCTGTCTTGAACTCGGATTACACGAATTTGTGGGATGAACAGGATTTCCCGTGTACTGAACCAATCTGCTGAACGACGACCAGACTACAATCAACAACGCATTTAATCCTGTCCATCCTTCTAATCCGCGTAATCCGAGTTCAGGACGATAATTTCTGCAACGCAATCTTTTCCGCCTCGTAATACACAGCAAATGTGTCGTGTCAACACGTCAATCATTATCGAACCGAATGACGACTGCGCTGGCTCTATGCTACCGCTCCTCTTGTCTTTGTACATCATTTGTGCTGAGTCAAGCGCTGCTTTGTTCCCGTAGGCGATCTTGCAGCCGTTTCCCGCATCTCGCCCTGGCAAACGCCGGAAAGGTACTAATGTTTATGAACTCCCTTCCTCTCCGCAAACTGATCCGCAAATACGGCGCACTCGGCTACGTTGTCGTGGGCGGCTATCTGCTGGGCTACTGGCTGCTCCACTTCAAGCGCAAACAGACTGTTGGCGTTCTCGCATTGCTCGCGCTTACCTCCACTGGCGTGCTGTGGCTGAAACTGTATGACCCTCGTGTGGGGGAGCAAACCGTTAGTATGCAGATTAGTGGTACGGAGTTAAAAGCTGTCAGCGTCAACGCGCAATCCTACACGATCACCGACTTGGGCGTCGTTTCCGGATATGCGTACAGCTTTGGGCAGCACGTCAATGCCAAAGGGCAGACGGCGGGCGTCCTGTCCGACAAAGAGTTTGAGAAGATGCACGGCTTCTTTTGCACCAGCAATGGCAAGATGAGCGACATCGGCACACTTGGCGGCGACTTTAGCACCACGTATGGCATCAACGACGAGGGCCAGATCGTCGGCACATCGTACACTGCCAGCCAGCAGTTACGCGGCTTTGTGTGGCGGAACGGCAAGACAACATCCATCGGCACACTGGGCGGCCAGTTAAGCATCGCCGAAGGCATCAACAACAAGGGGCAGGTCGTGGGCGTGGCGGACACCCCCGACGGCAAGGTACACGCCTTCGCGTGGCAGGACGGAAATATCAAGGACATCAGCGCACAGTGTCCCGGCAGCTTCAATGCCGCCAGCGCGATTAATGATAACAGCGACATCGCCGGGATATACACCGAGGACGGCGAAACCATCAACGCCTTTCTATTGAGCGGCGGCAGATCGCGCGCCCTGCCCACGCTCGGCGGCACGTATACCGTCCCCATCGCCCTCAGCACAAAGGCCGTGGTCGGTCTGGGAACGCTTGCGGACGACGACGAAATAGTACACGGCTTCGTCACCACGTCCGGCGGCATCCAGGACATCGGCACATTCGGCGGCGATAATAGCTTCGCGCTGGGCGTCAACAACAGCGGCGTAGCGGTTGGCATGGCGCAGACGAAACGGGGAGCGCTTCACGCCGCGCTCTGGCAGAACGGCAAACTGACCGACCTTAATACCCTGCTGCCCTCCGGTTCCGGCTGGGAAGTGCTTATCGCAAGCGGCATTAATGAGCGGGGGCAGATCACCGGAACCGGCGTCGTCGGAAACACGATCCATGCCTTCGTTCTGACGCCCAAAAGCTAAAGCGTCCCGCAGATCGCAGCTAATCACGCGGCGGACAAAACATTTCCCAGCGTGTAATCTCATTTAAGGAAGCCTCTTTTGCTGACGGCAAGAGAGGCTTCCCTTATTCCGCTATAGCCCCTCCGCCAAGAGTGATACCTACATTTACACAAACATTTTTTCGCATTATCTTATTACAGCGGCTAATAGAAGTTGACGCGCCCTGATGTATGTGCTACAATGATTACGAAGATTGGGAAAGAAATCACAAAGTCGGTTTTAGCACGTCAGAGTTTGAGCAATTTTTCACGGAGTCGGAAAACAAACCATGTCGGACGGCCCGAACAATCAGCAAAATACGCGCGCAAACCAGAATGAAGGCGAAATCGGCGGCGAGGAGTTGACTGAGGAACAGCGGCTATTACAGCGTTTTCCCGTCGTGCCAACTATCCACCACGACGTACCGCCGCCGCCCAAGATCGTGGTCAATCTGCCGCCGCACCCGGACGCGCCCAAACCGGGCAGGCTGGAGCCGGGCAGCCTGCGTAACAGCGCGCTCGCCTCGCAGGCCGCATCATCGTTCATCATGCCCATCATCATACTGATAGTGGCGGGGTGGCTGATAGACAAGCAGTTCCACACGGGCGGAATCGCTATCGTACTCTTTCTTATTCTGGGTTTTGCGGTGGGCGTCGCCAATCTGCTGCGCGTCACCAACAAGCTGGACGACAGCCCGCGCAAAAAGCCCTGAAAACGCTTTTCGCAAACCCTATCGAATTACTCGCTTTCTATGTCATAATCAGGGCCAATCGTAAAGGCCTAACCCGGTTGAGAACCATGCAGCCACAAACGACAATACAAAAGCAGCCCGCGCCCATCCCGCAGCGGGATACGATCTGCCTGCGCTCCATCCAGGCGACCAGTGTACTGACTATTACGACTACCCTGCTGCTTCTCGCGGCACACCAGAACGCGTATGCGTGGGGATTTCTAATCGGCGCGCTGCTTTCGCTGTTAAGCCTGATTAGTCTGACGGTCATTGTGCCGTTCCTGTTTCAGCCCAATGCGCCGCGCTATATGTCCGCGTTGCTGCTGCTCACGCTGTTCATGAAGCTGCCGATGTTCGTAGTCGGCCTGTACTTGATGACACATCTGCGCGGCGTCGCTCCCGCAGCCGGCGCGATAGGCATTGGCCTCGGCCCCGTTGTGATCGGGCTGAGAACGGCAGGATCGGCTCTGCTGGAAAGTCTGCGTAACTCGCTTCCCGTCGCCGCCGATGTGCCGGAAGTTGAAGAAGCCGCCGAATTGACGCAGACAGCCCATAGCCTGCACAGTCGCATCGCCGAACTCGCGTCCGAGTAGCTTGCCATAGCGCCAAACAATGTTTTCGCTGCGTTTATACTGACAGCAGGCTTGCGAGAGAATACCTCTCGATTTAGTCACTGCAAGAGATTTTGAAGGATAACCTGATGCCTCCGACCCCGGCAGAAAAAACAACAGACACGCGCCCGGTTACGCATACCGTCGTGCGAACGCGTACCGGGTTCCAGATCGCGCAGGGCGAACGCCGCGTCGAAACCGCCAAAGAAATGACGGGCGGCGAAACGCATGGCACGACCGAAAAGGGCGGCGAGCCGGACGCGGGGGAAATCCCCAACGCCATGCTGCTGTTCTATAACTCGCTCGTGATTGTCGCCTTGATGGTCGCGTTCGCGCTATTCGCGCGGCGCAGCCTGAAACGCATTCCGCGCGGATTGGGCATCGAAAACATCGGCGAAGCGATTGTCGAGGGGCTGAACCGCTTCACCACAGAGATCATCGGGCCGGGCGGCGAGCGCTACACGCCGCTCATCGGAACCATCTTCATTTATATCCTGCTGATGAACCTGCTGAGTATCGCGCCGGGTTTCCATAGTCCCACGGCCAACTTGTCCATCACGCTCGCGCTCGGCATAGTCGTATTCGTGATCGTGCAGTACGAGGGCATACGGCAAAATGGCTTGGGCGGGCATGTCAAGCACTTCGCGGGGCCGATGCCTGCGCTTGCGCCGCTGATGTTCCCGATAGAGTTTATCTCCGAGATCGTCAAGCCTTTTACGCTCGCCATCCGGCTCTTCGGCAACATTTTCGGCGAAGACGTGATTATCATTGTTCTGACGGGCCTTGCCCTGAAGCTCACGGGGAACCTGTTCTTCGGCCTGATCCCCGCGCAGTTCCCGGTTTTGCTGCTGTCCATCCTGACCGCAGGCGTTCAGGCGCTTGTCTTCTCGATGCTGACGTGTATCTACATCTCGCTGGTCTCGCATCATGAGCATGACGGGCCGCACGGCGAAGAGGGCGCCATTGACGGCGCTCACGCCCCCGGCGGACATACCTACCCGGCGGGATAACGTTTCTCCTATTTTTCAACATCGTTTACATTCGCTGTCGGGTTTCTACTTTAGATTTCTTGACACGAATATGTCTCTGTCATCAATGACAGGAAAGGAACCAAACAAATGGTTTACTTCATGGCTCTGGCCTTCGCGCTCGGTTTAGGCGTTCCTATCGCGGTTCTTTCGGCTGCGGGCGGACAGGGGAAAGCGGCTGCCGCCGGTCTGGAAAGCATGGCGCGTCAGCCGGAAATGGCCGGACGCATCCAGACGGCGATGATCCTCAGCTTCGCGTTTATCGAGTCGCTGGTCATCTTTTCCCTGCTTGTCTTCTTCCTGCTGCTCAGCAAGCTGCCCACCGTAGCGGAAGTCAAGGACGTTGCCACCGCATCCGCCGGCACCATGCAGGCTCGCTAGTTCGCGCCTGGACGTTGTACAGGCTAGTTTGAAGCGGGGGGAATGGGCGCTTAACGCCTGTCCCGCCCCCCTGTTCTGGAACATCACATGGGTCGCGAACGACAGCCAACCCGCCTGGCGCGGCCCGTGTGGTTCCCGAATCAATCATAAGGAAACGCAGGTAACGTATGCAAGCGATCCAGGAAGCCCTCGGCTTCAGCCCACTGGCGTTCGTGCTTGAAATCGTCGTGTTCGTGTTTCTGCTCGTGTTCATGAACGCTTTCTTCTGGAAGCCCATCATGGGACACATGGCCGAGCGCGACAAGGCCAAATCGGACGCTTACAAAAAAGTCCAGACGACCGAGCAGGAAATGGAAGCGCTCCGCACCGACTATCTTGCCCGCATCACGCAGATCGAGGCGGATGCCCGCGCCCACATTCAGGCCGCCATCAAGGAAGCCCAGACCGAACGCGAGCGCATCATCGCCGAAGCCCGCGAACAATCCGAAGCCACTCTGCGCCAGGGTATAGCAGACATGCAGCGCGAAAAGATCAGTTCTCTGCAATCCCTGCGCGGGCGCATGGTCGGCCTCGCTTCCAACGCCGCCGGTCTCGCTCTCGGTTCCGCCGGGGACGCTAGCGCGCTGCGCCAGACTATCGAAACGCGCATCGCGCAAAACACGCCCACCGCATAGGGCGCACAGTTCAGGGTTGTGACTTGCTGAACTGCCCTCTTGATCTATTTAATCTATAAGGATGGAGCATCCATCGTGCTTGCAGAACTGCAACCCATCGGTTTTGGCCCGTTCTTTTTGATCGAGCATCCCAAAGACATACTTGCCACGCTCGTCGGGTTGGCCTTGCTTGCCCTGCTGCTATACAAGTTTGCTTTGCCGGGCGCGCGGACACAACTGCTGACACGCGCTTCCACCATTGAAACGGGCCTGACCCAGGTAGACCGTCAGTTGGAAGACATCGCGCAGCTAAGGAACGACTACGCGAACCGCATCAAGGCTATCGAGGTAGAACAGCGTGACCGCATCGGCGCGGCTGTTCGCGACGCCGACAATGCCCGCGTAGACATCATCGCCGAAGCGCAGGAAACCGCTCGCGCCCTGCGACGCCGCAGCGAGGAAGAGATGGATCGTGAGCGCACCCGCCAGCGTATCCTGGTGCGGCGACAAATCGTACAGATCACGCTTGACGCCGCCGAGCAGGCCGTGAAAGCGCAAAACTCCGACAGCGTACAGCGCCAGCTTATACGGGACTTCACAGCGCAGGTAGCGCATCACGCGAATGGACGCGCCGCCACTTCGACCATTGCGCCTGCTCACACGCAGGAATTTGCCGCCGTCGTATCACCCGCCGCTGCATCGTTTGCTCCCGCCCCGGTCGCGTTTAGCGCTGTGCAGGACACGCCTGCGGCGGCTGCCTCGCATGGCGCAAGCGTGTATGGCATTTCCACTTTAGATACTGCCCCCACGATTGCCGAAAGCAGCGATTTGCCGGACTTCGATTCCGCGCAGAGTTCAGAGACCACTTTCGGACAGGGGGACGCGTAACATGGCAACACGAGGACAGGATACCCGCGCCGCCAAGCGCTACGCGACGGCTCTTTTTCAGGCCGCGCAGCACGAACAATCTTTAGACGCCGTAGAAAAAGACATCTATAATGTCATGGATTTGATGCGCCAGAACCCGGCCCTGCTGGACGCCTGGCTCAGTCCGCTCATCGGCAAAACGCGCAAGCGCGACCTGCTGCAAAAGATTCTCGGCAACAGCATCAACAGCCTTACCCTGTCGTTCCTCGATCTGCTGATTGACAAGCGGCGCGAAGAGGTGCTGCCAGCCATTGAAAGCGAAATCCGCGACCTCGCGGACACCGCGCGTCATCTGGTACGCGCAGAGGCCATTTTTGCAGTCGCCCCCACCCCTGATGAACAGACCGCCCTCATCCAGAGCCTTGAACAGCGCACCGGTCTACACGTTCAGCTTGTCACCCACATTGACCCCGAAATTTTGGGCGGCGTGATCGTGCGGATGCAGGACAACGTCATAGACGGCAGCGTTCGCGGCACACTGGAACGGATGCGCGAGCAGCTTCTTCAGGAAGCATAACGGATAGGAAGCGTATCGAATGCGAACCCATTGCCGCGCACGAGCATTCGAGCTGCACACATTACGCATCGCAAATCATACCAAAGGACAATGCGCCATGAAAGCACAGAATTTTGTACTCGGAGCGTCGGGGGCCATTGTCGTGCTGCTGGCCGGCGCGCGCATCTCCACGAGTCAGGGTAAAACGGTCAACTATTGGCCCTTCAAGGAAGGTTCCACCTGGACGCTGGCTACTACGGTGCAGAACAAAACCTCCGACCAGACGATCATTGTTTCCAGTGTCAAGCCCGGCATGGGCGGTTCCATCGCGACTCTCCTATATAAAGTCGGCCCGACCCTGGCACAGCAGGAAACTTATCTCACCACACCGGCGGGCATGTCACGCCTATCGTCCGGCAAGCCGGGGTCGGGAACGATCTCGCCGCCAATTCCTATCATCAAGTACCCTCTCAAAGCGGGAACGTCTTGGACCTGGAAGGGCAACATCACTACGGCTATGGGAAACGCACAGGGGACGTCAACCCTGACGGTCAGCGGCCCTACCTCCGTCGTTACGCCCGCCGGGACGTTCTCTGCTATGCAAGTCCACAGCGACTTGATTATCATGGCGCAGGGTCAAAAAGTGCCGTTGCCGAACGACTACTGGTTCGCGCCCAATGTCGGTCTTGTCAAACAACATGCCAGGCTGGGTACGATAGACGTTAATGCCGTTCTGAAATCCTACAAGTTGAAGTAGGCAAAAAGCAGATCATTCGGCCCGCTGCGTCACTCTGACAGCGTATGTGCCAATCGTTCACTTCAAAAATTTTTAAGAAAGGCTGATCTATATGGCAATTCGCCCGGAAGAGATTACCTCCATACTCGAACGCGAGTTGGAAACATATAACAAGCGCGACCAGCTTGACGAAATCGGCGTGGGAACCGTGCTGCAAGTGGGCGACGGTATCGCCCGCGTCTTTGGCCTGCGCCAGTGCATGGTTTCGGAACTGCTGGAGTTCGTGGATGACAAGAACAATGTCATTGTGGACACGAATGGAGCCAGCATTCGCGCCATCGCCTTGAACCTCGAAGAAGACAATGTCGGAGCCATCATTCTTGGCCCCGATGAGCAGATCAAGGAAGGCACGACCGTTCGCCGGTCGGGCAAGATCATAGAAGTTCCCGTAGGCGAGGCAATGCTGGGCCGTCTTATCAGCGCGGTCGGCGACCCGCTGGACGGCAAAGGGCCGATCATCACCACGGAAACGCGGCAGATCGAGACCCGCGCCCCCGGCGTCGTGGATCGCCAGCCCGTCAAGCAGCCGCTTCAGACCGGACTCAAGGCCGTAGACGCCCTGGTTCCCATCGGGCGTGGTCAGCGCGAGCTTATCATCGGCGACCGTGGTATCGGCAAAACAGCCATCGCCCTGGACACCATCATCAACCAGAAGGGCGGCGATGTCATCTGCATCTATGTCGCCATCGGCCAGAAGGCGACCACGATCCAGAACGTCCGTAACATTCTGGAAGAAAACGGCGCGCTCGACTACACCATCATCGTGGCCGCGACCGCATCCGATCCCGCCCCCCTGCAATACATCGCCCCGTACACGGGCGCGACGCTGGGCGAGTATTTCCGCGACAAGGGACAGCACGCGCTTGTCGTATACGACGACCTTTCCAAGCACGCCGTCGCCTATCGTCAGGTGTCCCTGCTGCTTCGCCGCCCGCCGGGCCGCGAAGCGTACCCTGGCGACGTGTTCTATATCCATAGCCGCCTGCTGGAACGCGCCGCAAAAATGCGCGAAGATTACATCCTTGTGGACAAGGAAGCTCCCGGCGGCACGATGCAGGGCGCTAACGGCAAGGTGTATCAGGGCGGAGAGGGCCGCGACCATGCCAAAAAAGACTTGGGCGAGATGGCGAATGCGGGCGATATGGAAATCCGCATGGTTCCCAATACGGGTGGCAGCCTGACGGCCCTGCCCATCATCGAAACGCAGGCGTCCGACGTGTCAGCGTATATACCGACCAACGTGATTTCCATTACGGATGGTCAGATATTCCTTGAACCGGACCTGTTCTATTCGGGCGTGCGCCCCGCCATCAACGTCGGTATCTCGGTATCCCGCGTGGGCCGGTCGGCCCAGGTGTCGGCCATGAAGGGCAGCAAAGTCGGCGGCAACATGCGCTTGCAACTGGCGCAGTTCCGCGAAGTGCAGGCGTTCTCGCAGTTTGCGAGCGATCTGGACAAAGCCACGCGCGATCAGCTTGAGCGCGGTCTGCGCCTTGTCGAGGTGCTGAAACAGCCGCAGTACAAGCCCATGCCCATTGAGCAGCAAGTAACCATCATCTACGCCGGCAACAACGGCTTTGTGGATGACGTTCCCGTTGCCTCCGTGCGTAAGTTCGAGGAGCAGTTCCACCCGTATATGGCGGAAAACTACCCCGACATCATGGAAAAGATACGCCGCACCAAAGACCTCGATAAGGACACGGAAGCCGCGCTCATCAAGGCCATCGGCGCGTTCAAGGCGCAGTTCAAAGCGTGAAAGTAGTTATTTGTTGTTTGTTGCTTGTTGCTTGATGGAGTACCCGCCTGCTACGCATGTTTGCTCAGGCATGGCAGGCTTCTCACAGGCAACAAACAACAAACAACAAACAACAAGCAACAAACAACAAATCCACCATGTCTGACCCAACTCAGGAGACAACGGACACGATCCGCGCAGAAGTGGCCCAAGTACGCGACGCCTTGCGTGATTTACGCGAGAGCGTCGTTTTACGCGTGATGCACCGCAACAAACTTCAGGAAGAAGTGACGCGGCTCGAACGGCTTACCTCGGAACTGGACAGCAAGGCAGCACAGGCAGACAGGCTGAACAATCCCGCTCTGGCCGGTGAAATACGCGCCGAGCATTCGCTGCGCGTGGAAGAATTGGAGCGCTTTCGCGTCCGGCTTGTGCAGTCGCAGGCAGACGCCGAGGCCGCCAAGATACGCCTGCCCGAAGACGAAGGCACACTGCTGCGTCAGCTAAATGATTTGCAGGCGCGCGCCATGCGCCGCACTGCCGCTCAGGTGCAGGCGAACCTTCCCGGCGGAACTGGCACGGATGCCGACGACATGTGGACGCGAGCCACAAACAAGATTTCTGACCTGACACGCGAAGCCTCGGCGCGGGAAGAGGTCAGCACGGCGCGAACCGGAGCCGCGTCCGCACCCGGCCCCACGCCTGCCCAACTCGCGCCTTCAAACCCCGATGAAAACGCGGAACGAATGCTCGCCGACCTCGAACAGCGACTGGGCCTTGCGTCGGGTGAGAGCGCGGCGGTAAACAGCAGCACAGCGAACAAGCCGCACGCCGCGATTGCGCCCGCCACGTTCCTGGAACTCGACGATGCGACGGCAACAGAGACGCCTGCGACGGCAACAGAGACGCCACAGAGCGACGCCGTACTCCCGACACCGGCCCCGCAGTCGCCGCATATAGTGTTCGATACGCCTGCTGCAATCGCCGGCCCCAAACTTGAACTTGACGGTGAGCCGACGGAACCTGCCGCGCCTTATCAGCCCGAAACCGGTAAAGATACTGTCGCCGCTTACGACGCGCGCCCCGCCACTTTTCAGAACATACAGAACAGAACAGAACGGAAGTCCAGCCCTATGGAACCCAACTCGCGGGTGCGCGTCGCCGCTATCGGAACCGGAGGCATTTTCCGGGGAGCGCACCTTCCCAGCTACCCGGACATACCGCAGGCGCAATTAGTCGCCCTGTGCGACCCCGACAAGACCGCGCAGGATCTGGCGTACAAGAAATACCAGACCTTGATGGAAACCAAGATCAAACTCGCCCAGGATGCGGACGACCTTGCTGCGGCAGAACGTCTGGAACGCGATCTGGAAACTATACAGATTTGCGACGACATCAGCGAAGTGATCGAATCGGTACGGCCCGATCTCGTGGACATCTGCACACAGCCCATGCTGCACACGCCCCTTTCCATTCAGGCGCTCGAAGCGGGTTTCCATGTGATGTGCGAAAAGCCGCTTTCCCGAAGCTGGCTCGAATCGCAGGCATTGATGCAGACTATCGAGCGCACAGGCCGGTTTTATCAGCATAACGAAAACTGGCTGTTCGATCCCGACTACTACACCGTCAAGAAACTCTTAGACGCGGGCGCAATCGGCGAACCCGTGATGATGTTCTTGACGCAGGCGCACGGCGGGCCGGAAGGCAATCCCAAATTCTTTAACCCGGACTTTGGCGGCGGCGGCGCATTGCTCGACAACGGCATCCATGCCATCGGCGCGGCGTGGTTCGTGGCGGGCCTGCACAAGACTCCTACCCTCGTCAAAGCCGCCGAGCCGTTCGGCATGTCCATCCGTATGCCCGACCGCATCATTGACGGCAAGTACCAGCACATTACCGTAGACGACGACGCGCACATCCTGATACGCTTCGAGGATCAGAAAACGGGCGCGTGGACGACCGCGCACGTCGAAGGCTCATGGAGCGAGCAGGATTCGCCCGATACGGTCTACATCGGCACGACCGGCAGCATCAAAATGACAGAGGAGGGCGGCAAGCGCTTCGCCATAGTTCTCGACATCAAGGGCAATGAGACTCGCCGGTTCCGCGCGTCCGGCTCGAACTGGCAGCACTGGCCCTCCTCGTACTACGGCGAGATCCTGAACATGGTGGAGTGCGTTCGCAGCAATCAGCAATCCATAATGACCGCGCAGTTCGGGGCCGATTGTTCCGCGATTGTAGGCGCGTCGTACCTGTCCGAGCAGAATGGCAAGCGCGCCGTCACGCTCGACGAGTTCCGCCGCTTTGCCCTTGACATCGCCGACCGCTACCCGAATGACCCGAACGGCGCAAACAACGCCCTTGTGGACGCCCTGCTTTCCGCCGTCCGCGACAAGTGATCGTTTGCGAGTGAATGCGCGTTTTGAAACTGAATATTTGGAAGTCAAATGTTCTGACCCCGGAGTGAATTGACAATGGCAACGATTCGACAGGTGCGACAGCGTATCAAAGTCGCCAAAAACATACAGCAGATCACCAAAGCCATGAAAATGGTAGCCGCCGCCCGCCTCAAGCGCGCCCAGGATCGCGTACAGGCCGCGCGCCCGTATGCCGAGACCATGCGCGACATGATGACCAGCCTGGCTACGGCCGTGGGCGGACAGATACAGCATCCTCTTTTGGAGGTGCGAACCCCTAACAACATCGGCTTTCTAATCATCACGTCCGATAGGGGGCTGGCCGGCTCGTACAATTCCGCCGTGCTGCGCCGCATCACGGAACTGCTGCGCGAGTACGACAAGAATCGAATCAAACTCTACTGCGTCGGCAAAAAAGGTATTCAGTTCTTTCGTCGGCGCGGCTATGATGTCGTCGAAGAGTACACCATCCCCAACACGGGCATGTCGTATGATGACGCCAGAGGCATTACGCGCCGGGTGCGGCAGGCGTTCGAGACCGGCGAGGTTGACCAGTTGTTCCTGATTTACACCCGCTTCTACACCGCTATCACGCAAAAACCCGTAGACGCGCAGCTGCTGCCCATCCAGACACCCGAAGCCGAGGGCGGCGACAAGAACGAACACGCCCAGCAGGAAGATTACATCTTTGAGCCTGCCGCCGACGAACTGCTGGCCGCCCTTCTGCCCAAGTACATCGAGGGCCAGGTGTATCAAGCCCTGCTGGAGTCCACGGCCAGCGAACACGGCGCGCGCATGACGGCCATGAGTTCCGCTACCGACAACGCCGGCAAGATGATCAGCACCCTGACCCTGCAGCTCAACCGGGCGCGGCAGGCGGGCATCACGCGTGAAATCTCTGAAATCGTCGGCGGCGCGGAAGCTCTCAAAGGCTAGAAAAACAAAGCGGGTACGAACCTAGCCGCAAATGAACGCAAATAAGCAAACGTATATCTAGCGCTGCACAATAGATGCGGTACGGATAGCCGGATTGTCATTTGCGTTCATTTGCGTTCATTTGCGGCTATATAGTTGTGGAGGTAAGGCGTGGCGGCGTGGAAGTTCACCAAGATGCAGGGTGTGGGCAATGATTTTGTGGTGATTGACGGACGCGAACGCCAGGATACTGACTGGCCCGCTCTGGCTGTGCAGATGTGCGACCGGCGTACAGACGTGGGCGCGGACGGCCTGCTCGTGCTGGACAACACGCCTTCCGCCGACTTTTTGATGCGGATGTACAATCCCGATGGTTCTTCAGACGTTTGCGGCAACGGCCTGCGCTGCATAGCCCGCTACGCGTGGGAACACGGCATTGTGCAGTCACAAGAGCTGCGCGTTCTCACCCTTGCAGGCGTTCGCGCCGCCCATCTGCGTCTTGACGCGCAAGGGAGCGTTCAATCTGTTACAGTAAACATGGGCCTGCCCGGATTTTCCCCTGCCGACATTCCCATGCAGATCGCAGACGAGCGCGTATTTGACTATCCGCTGCTGCTCGCCGAGGGAACAACACTGCACATCACGGCGCTGTCTACGGGATCGGCCCACGCTGTAACGTTTGTAGACGCTTTGCCTGACGATGACGTTTTCTTCCACATCAGCTGGCAGGTCGAGAACCACTCTCTGTTTCCTGAACGCATCAGCCTGATGTGGTGCGCCCCCGAAAGCCCTACCCGCCTGCGCCTGCGTATCTGGGAGCGTGGCGCGGGCGAGACATGGGGCTGCGGCACAGGAGCGTGCGCGGCTGCCGTAGCCGCCATTCTGCACGGTTATGCAGCAGTAGATACGCCGGTCACGGTCGCAAGCAAGGGAGGCGAACTCGTCATCCGCTGGCAGCCCACCGACGCCATCCAAATGACCGGCCCTGCCCAGGTCGTCTACGAAGCAATCTACGAACAGCCAAACACACCATAACGACTCTCTGGCGATACTGTGGCAAGCGGCTTATCTATGCTATTTTTTCACCAGCGGATCGGAAACCGGCGTCGCGCCCTGCCGCCACCAGTAGAAAGCGCGGCCTTTGAGCGCCCCCGCTTTTTGCGTTTTGCCGCCCGGCCAGCGCACCTCGACCGATTTCACCTCGGCCTGTTGCGCCAAACCGAACGTCACGCGTACATCGCTGTGACTGCAATAACTTGAGCCTCCCCGCACCCACTGCGTTTGCTTACCCTCCGCAGTCGTGACCGTCACCTTCGCGCCTATGGCGTCCCGGTTGCAGGCGACTCCTTCCAAACGCAGCGTAATCCAGTTGTTGGCGTTGCCGCCGTCGTTGCGAAACAACTGCAAGGGGCCGGTCTGCGACACCATCACGACATCCAGATCGCCGTCGTTATCCACATCCCCTATGGCAAGCCCGCGCGTCACGCGGGGAAACACCAGGTCGCCGAGCGAACGTAAATCCTCTGCAAACGTGCCGTTATGCTGATTATGGAACAACTGCTGACTTTGTTCATACGTCGAACCGTTCGCGACCGCGTCTTTCGGGTCCAGGACATGACCGTTCCCGACGATCAAATCTTTGTAGCCATCCAGATCGTAATCCGCGCTCTCCAAACCGAATCCTAAAAATTCCAGGTTCGTGCTGGCAAGCCCGGTCTGCGATGAGGCGGTTTCAAACAGGCCCTGCCCCCGATTATGGAAAGCGGACTTGGGCTGACCGGAGTAATTGACGACGACCAGGTCTTCGCGTCCGTCATTGTCATAATCTCCGATTCCGATACCCATGCCGGACGCCGCCGCATCCGCCTCGCCATAAGCCACGCCGGCGAGTATCGCCTGATCCTTGAACGTTCCGTCGTGCTGATTGTGCAGCAGCACATTAATCATCGTGTCATTCGTGACAAACAAATCCATCCACCCGTCGTCGTCGTAATCAAACCATGCCGCCGACATGCTTTTGCCCTGCACTTTGTCCAGCCCGGACTTGTGCGTGACATCCGTAAAGGTTCCGTCACCATTGTTGTGATACAGGCGGCAGATCGTCGGCTCATACACCTGCGGGCGGCAATACGAGAGCTGTCCGGCAGGGTTGCGGCACTGTTTGTTCGTGGCGGGTGTCCAGCGGCAGTAGTGGCACACGAACAAATCTAATTTGCCGTCGTTGTCGTAATCGGCCCAGGCCGCGCTGAGCGGCCAGGGCGCTTCGCCATGATTATCAACAAGGTCTCCCACGCCCGCCTTCACCGTGACATCCGTAAACGTCCCATTATGGTTGTTGTGGAACAGATGGTTGCCGCCGATAGCCGTAATATAGATGTCCGGCCAGCCGTCGTTATCGTAATCCGCCACAGACACGCCCTGCCCGTAGCCTGTATACGCCTCCAGGCCTGACCCCTGCGTAACATCGGTAAACGTGCCGTCGCCGTTGTTGCGGTACAGCACATTGCGCGTGGGGAAATGACGCTCGCCCTCGCTCGCGCCCGGTAAAGGCCCGCCCTGCACGGCAAAGATATCCAGCAGGCCGTCATGATTGTAGTCGAGAAGCGCCACGCCGCCCCCGGTAGACTCCGGAAACATAACACGGCCTGTCGCGCCATTTGCATACGTCCATCGAATGCCTGCGCTGCGGCTCACGTCTGTGAAGCGCATGGGAAGGCGCGTCAGCAGTGGGGCCGATGCGGCTTTGCTCGGATCAAGGATGGTTCGCGCCAACTGTGCGGCTGTCGGCGCGGACGTGGACGGTGGAGGCGGCGAGTGATGAAAACAGCCGCACAGCATCAGGCCAAATGCGGCGGCGAACAGGCGCAAACGAGGATGTATGTTCAATCGAATACCTGAAGCTCTGTTAATGATGCGCTAAGGAACAAAGTTGGGCTGGGCGACTTTGGAGGCAAGGTCAGCCTGCCCCGCCTGCTGCAAACAGGCGACGAGCGCGCGACGTATAGCGGCGTCCTGCGGAGCCTGACGCAATAATTGTTGGTAATAGACCAGCGCTTTCGACGTATTCCCCTCTTCTTCTTCCAGGCGGGCCAGTTCCATGCCGGATTTAGTATCAAAATGGTTGAACCCCATCACATGTTCCAGATGCCGGATACGATCCTGGCGCGTACTTTCCTTTTGCAGGATGTCGGCGCTGATTATCGCATTTTTCGTGTCCCCCAACCGCCGATAGCAGTCTACCAGGCCGCGCAGCATTCCTTCCGCTTCGGGGTGCGCCTGATACCCGCGCGTAAACACGATCAGGGCGCGCTGAGGATTTTGCGCTTCGAGATAGAGGTTGCCAAGCAGAAGATAGCCGCGCGTTTCCCGCACCATGTCGGGCATCGCGCGCCGCGCGTATGTCAGGGCCAGGGCGGTGTTTTCCGGGGAACGGGGCTTCTGGTGGTTGAACACGGCCATCAGATAATTGGCCTCTCCATTTTGAGGATTGGCCTTGAGAAACGGCCCTAGTTCTTTTTCGGCCTGCGCCAGATCCATCTGATCCATTTCGACATTGACAAGCGCGAACAGGTAGCCTGTATTTGCGGGGTCGAGGCGGCGGGCTTGTTGCAGCGCGGCCCGCGCTTCAGGGCGCTTGTATTGGCGCGCGGCCAAAAGACCATACTGCCCCTGCGCCTGCGCGTTGTTCGGCAGCAGTTCCGCCGCGCGCTGAGCGGCAGCCAGAGCGTCCTGCTTTTTGTTCAAGGCTTGCTGTACGCGTGAAAGGTTCAGGAACAGCTCGCCGTTGCCGACATCCAGTTTCGCCGCCGCCGCGTAGTATTTAGCCGCCTCATCAAAGCGCTGTAATTGCTGGTACAATTCTCCCAGGCGTTCAAAGCACTGAGGAGCGCGCGGGTCTTCGCGTGTGCCTTGCAGCCATTCCTGCTCGGCCTTGCGAAACTCTTTCGCGGCCACATAGTCCATGCCGCGCAGATAGTGTCTGCGCCCCGCCCCGCCCCACTGCCTCCAGAACACAAAAAGATAAACGCCCGCGCCGACCGCCAGAAGCAGGCAGACCGCCGACAGGACGCGCTTGCGAGCGGACTTGTCGGAGAGGTTTGGCGCGGCGTTCGATGCGGGGAGATCAGGAGCGCCGTGTACAGGCGCGTTTGGCTTCATTGACTTATGAACCTTGTCTTACAAACTTTCAAAGGCTGGCAGGAGTTTGACACTCCTGCCAGCCCGTGTACTGCATCGCGCGCTATTTACCAGTCCTGCTCGTTGGTTCCGGTGCAGTATTTAGGAGCCGTGCCGCCGTTAGCATGGCAGGCCGCGCCGGTCTCGTCGAAGCCCGGATGGTCTTTCGGGGCAAAGGCGGTGAACTGATCGAACTTGGCATGTCCGTCCGCATACACGAAGTTGCGGCGGCCGCCGTTCTTCGAGGCGTTGTTGTTGGAATCGGAGTTGTGCCAGCCCTGCTCGTCGAATATCATGCCTTTGGACGCCACGCTTCGGATCGCGGACAGCGGCAGGCCGGTGCGCACTTCCGTTACTTTGGGGCCGGAGCCGGGCAGTTGGCTCTGGAATTTACACCCGCCGGTGCCTTCCGAAACGGGCTGGCTCAGTCCGGTGTGCGCATTGAAAGATTCATCCGCGTCGGAGAAGGTATCGCCATTCCAATAGTGATGGTCGTACCACGCGTCGAACATCGTGCCGTAGCTGTCGCCATGCGGCCAGTTGCGCGAGTCGTCCGCATCGGGTACGCCCGTATCGGGGTTGTTGGCCCAGTTGCTGTCGCTGGGACAGGTCCAAACGGCATTGTTCTTGACGTAAGGGTATATTTCGCCTTTGGAGCCGCACATATCGGTGTATTCCCGCCAGTTGTTGCCAAAGGGGAAATGCTCATCGTAGTCCTGCACGTACATCATTACGGCCGCACCCAGTTGTTTCATGTTACTGGTACAGGAAATAGTGCGGGCTTTTTCGCGCGCCTGGGCAAACACCGGAAACAAAATAGCCGCCAAGATAGCGATAATAGCGATGACAACCAGCAGTTCGATCAAAGTAAAACCACGGTGTTTTCTCATGTATCCTTTTCCTTATAGAGAGGTTCCGCAGCATACGGCGTTGTTTGACACCATATGCTTGATTAGTTACACACTGCCTGTGCAGTGAAGAATGAGCAGCGTTATTCCACATATACGATGCGGACTAATGATTTTTCATGCTTCGTTTTTTCAGGTCTGTCACACTTTGCTGCGCATCAGGAGCCGCCGATTTTCGGCTTATGAAGAGCATTCCCACAGCAATTATCAGGACAAGCACAGCGGCCGCGATTCCGATTGCCACCGGCGTGCTGATTTGTTTGCCGCCCATAATGTCCCTCCCGTTCCTCACTTCATGCAGAGGATGTTTCTCAGTTAGGATTATAGACTGTTTTCGCAGGAATGTCAATCAATCCGAGACGAATCTACTCCTTTGCGGCATATATATATTGCAATGTTGCTACTGTAAGCACATTCTACGCCTCCGAAGCATGTGACAGTAAGTTTGTAACAAACTATTAACCTTGTGTCCATTATCACAGCTTGGATTATGCTGCACTTCCACTGTGCGCCAAGTCACAAGCGTTTGGGGTATCATCAGCGAACATCATGGTAATCTACAAAACATTCACTATTGAGGCAGCCCATCGGCTCCCCAACGTGCCGCCCGGTCATAAATGCGCGCGCCTGCATGGACACTCTTTCAGCATTGAAGTCCATCTGCGCGGCCCCATACTTGCTGATGCAGGCTGGGTTCAGGATTTCGCCGATTTGAAAGCCGCGTTCCAGCCGCTTTTCGATCAACTGGATCACAATTATCTCAATGACATCGAGGGACTTGAAAATCCAACCAGCGAGAACCTGGCACGCTGGATATGGCATCGCCTGCTTCCCAATCTGCCCCTGCTGCACCAGATCATTGTGCGCGAGACCTGCACCAGTGGCTGCATTTATAATGGCGACAATGGCGACGAATAAAACGCTTTAACTTCGGGGGAGGCTGTCAGCGCATCACGCCTTGATTTTTTGGGGCATAGAAACTATTGTCGGCCCTTCTTTGCGCCGCCGGTTGGGGGCGTTGCAGGGCGCGTTCCGGTTGAAGTTGGGGGCTTTTTCGTACCGCTCCCTTCGCTATCCGCGTTTTCTGCCGGGGCCGGGGGAACTAGCGTCATCCTGCGCCGCGCACAGTTGATCGTCACGGCGTAGTGGCGCAAAAAGTCAACGCCAAGCACGGCAAGGCCGCTGTCCGCCCCAACCTTATCGTTTTTCAACGCCTCCATGTACAGAGCGGGAACCTGCTCTTGTTCAAGCTTCCCGTTCCCAATCTGAATTTTAGGAACTGTAATCTTCATGGCTTTCGCCTGCTTTCCGCCGGGACGTTTGATGAACAGCGTTTTCACCGATGCGTCCTTGATTTTAGCGCCTGCAGACGCGGGGATCACCGTGCCAAGCGTCCCTGTGTCTATCAAAGCGTCGAAGCTGCCGGCGTTGGGTATAGTAACGCGCGTGTAGATATGTCCGTTGCGAATTTGAATGGGCATCGTGACCGCGCCCTTGTCTTTTGGCAGCGGCGCGGCAGGCCGGTTCAGGCTGATGACACTGCCCGGATAGTCGAAAGTCACCTGGAATGCAGAGAGGAACGACATGCCCAGCCACAGGGAAGGCGCGTCCGGCTGCGGCAGCCCTGAATAAAGTTCACTGACATCCATCACGCCGACGCGCACACTGCCTATCCTGGCCGCGTTGAACTGCACTTTCTCCAGCGTCACCTGGGGAACCAAGCGCGTTTCATTCAAAGCCGTGATGGTCGTGTGGGACGGCAGCGCGGCAAGTTTGAGAGCGGCTGCGTGTGCGGGCGTGATGGCGCATCCGCTCAAGCCGGTGTTGAGCGCGCACTTTTGCAGTTTGCCGTCAATCAGCACATCCACCAACATTACCACATTGTTCCACGTCTGGAAGTTCATTGTGACAGGCAGAACAATGTTCGGAAGCAAAACCGGCATTGCTGCGGTTTCATCGCCAGCGACTGTTTTGGAAGGAGTGGATGCCGCATCGCCGGCCTGCGCGCCCGACGGCTTTGCGTTGTCCTGCGTGACAGCCTCCATCGTGACAAAACCATTGCCCGCCGACAGGGACACGGCAAAATCGGCCTGCGCGTCCCCCCTGCCCCCCAGACCTAAGACAATGATGCCCGTAAGCAGCGCCTTTGCGCCCGACCATACCCCACTCCTGCTTGCTTTCAAAGCCTCTCACTTTCCGCATCATGCCTGCCTGTGGTTCAACGGTGACTCTGATCTACGATTTCCTTGATCGCTTCCAGGCTCAACAGGTAGCCCAGCGCGCCCAGGCCGATGATCTGCCCCGTCACGATTGCCCCGATCACGGAATGGTGGCGGAACTCCTCGCGGGCATGGATGTTGGTCAGATGCACCTCGATAGTCGGCAGGCGCACGGCGGTAATGGCATCTCGGATCGCATAACTGTAATGGGTGAACGCGCCCGCATTGATAATGATACCTTCCGCCCAATCGCGCGCTTCCTGGATGCGGTCTACGATCTCGCCTTCATGGTTGGACTGGAAGATGTGCGCTTCCATGTCCAACTGCAGCGCCCGCGCTTTGATTTTACGATTGATCTCATCGAAGCTGTCGCGGCCATACACCTGCGGTTCGCGGCTGCCGAGCAGGTTTAGATTCGGCCCGTGTATGATAGACACTTTAATCATGCGTCGTTTGCCTCCATAGAGTGTGCAGTATTCGCTTAGACGACATCTTCGGGGTGCGCGTTCTCATCCAGCAAAACAGCCTCTTCCACAATTACGCTGGGTACGCCATTGGCGTTTATCGAATAGGCATAGCGCCCGCAGGCGCAAACAAGGGTCGCGCCGCCTTCTCCCCGGCGCAATGGCAGCCGCTGAGGGCAGGCGGGACAGGCCAGCAGGCTCAGGAACCAGTCATCGAGCGGCTGCGGGGCAACGGCGGTATCGGTCGTGTTGGCGGTCATGGCTAAGTCTTTCTCGCGGTACTCTCGTAACGAACTTCAACGCCACACAATGGCGGCGAGGCAGTCTGCTGTGACTGCCTATTCGATCTTGTTCGATCTTGTTCGATCTTGTTCGATCTTAAAGGTACGTTCTCTTGAAGGTATATTTTATGGTGAATGCTGTTTGTCAGTAGGGTGGCAGCAGGCGTCGAAAGCCATGCAGCAGAATCACGACCAAAAACAGCGCGTTGCGGCCAAGAACAGCCACAGGATTGATACGAACAGGAGGGCGGTGTTTGCCGTCCGCAAGCGTGTCGGACAAACGCTCGCCAAGCTGCTCCATACGCGCCCCGGTGCGCGGCCATTCCCATAACCCCGCGCGCCAATCCGCCCGTATGCCATCGCGTCCCGCAGACGCGCCGACCAGCGCACCTACAATCGCGCCCGTAGTGTCCGTATCGCCGCCGCAGCGTATCACGGAGAGTACGGCCTGCTCGTAATCATCGGGAAAGCGCAGCCACGCCTGCAGCGCGACCGGAACCGTATGGCATATATATCCGCTCACACCCGTCGTCAACCCCAGACTGACGGCAAAATCTTCTGTTGTTTGCCCATCTCCTGCACTTACGCGTACCTTTTCGATCAGGGCGGGAAATGGGTCGGCGTCCGGCAGCAGGGCGGCAAGGAGGATCGCGCAGCAGGCGTCCACGCGCGCCCGCCTTGCCGACTCATCCTCGACACTCCCACTCGCCGCAGACATTGCGGCAAAAAGGCTTCCGCCAACCTTTATATCCTTTGTGCCAGATACTGTGTCGGATGCTGGGTTTGCATCAGATATTGAGACGGCCTTTGCAGGCATGTCGGTTCGGCGGGGGGCGCTGGTCCGGCCCGAAGCGGCGAGATAGGCGGCGAGCGCAATCAGCAACGCGCCCGCTTCCGCCTTCGGGTCGGTGTGCGTGATCCGCGTACAGACCCGCACAAGATCATAGAGCCGCTGCCTGTCGTCGCCATAACAGACCCCTATGAGCGCGCTTCGCATCGCCGGGCCATTTCCCGCCGAATATACGCCGCTGCGCGTATACGACAATCCCATCCACAAACGCAGTGTGGCCCGTAATGTCGCAAACCCCACGCCCGCAGGCAGGCACAGCGCCCATCCGCGCAACTTCCACGCCAGGCTGCGCCCGAACCGCTCCGGGTCGCCGCCCGAAACAAGCAGCGCCTGCGCCGTCATCCACGTATGTTCCGTGTCATCGGACACCATGCCGCGCCCGAACAGAAAATGGTAGCGGGCCGGATCAGGGAACAAACGCTGTTGCCGCGACTTTGACAACCCCTCGCAGCTCAGGCCAAGCGCGTCACCGACCGCCGTTCCCCACAGACAGCCGACAATCGCCTGCCGCCGGGCCGCCGCCTGCGTGTCCCGCGCTATCGCCGCCCGCGTATCCTGCGCTTCCGGCGTTGTGCCGCTTACGTTTGCGATGCTCATGTTCTGCGTTCCGGCTGCGCCCATTTCCTGCCTGTCCCGACTGCCGCGCGGTAAACCTCCAGCGTTTGCGTTCCCGTCGCTTCCCACGTAAATTGCGCGGCGCGGACGGGGCCGCGCGCGGCAAGATCGGCCCGCAGGCTGTCATCCCTCAACGCGCGCCCTATTCCCTCGGCCCACGCGTTGACATCCGTTGCCCCAAGAACAAGGGCGGCATCCCCCACATTGTGCGGCATCGGCGGCGCGTCGGAAACTAGTGTTGCCGCGCCGCAGGCCATCGCTTCCAGGGGCGGCAGGCCGAAACCTTCGTATAGGGACGGGTACGCAAACGCATCGCAGGCGCGGTACAGGGCGGGCAGGTCGGCATCCTCCACATAACCTGTAAATACTATGGCCTCAGATGCCGCCGTTCCGCCGCCCTCGAACGCCGCCTGACGCAATGCCGCTTCCTCCGTTTGCCAGCCCGCTTTGCCCGCAAGCGCAAGCTGATGCGGCAGATCATACGCCGCTTTTGCCTGCCCGAACGCCCGCGCAAGGAGGCGCAGGTTTTTGCGCGGCTGAAGAACGCCTACGGCCAGAACAAACGGACTGTGCAGATTGTACTTTGATTTCGCGATACGACGCGCGATTTCCTTCCTCTGAGCGGCCTCCTCTAAGGCGTATTGGCCGCTGCTGACACGACCCGGCTCATATCCCGCGCCGCCTGCATCGGCATGAGGAACAACGTCAGGTGATAGTTCGCCTGCGAACTCCGGCGGCAGGCCCAGCGGTATCGCTACTACGCGGTCAGGCGCGGTCTGGTAAGCCCGCAGCATATCGTCACGGGAACTGTCCGAATCGGTAATCACGCGGGCGGCGCGGCGCATGGCAAGGGGAATCGTCAGGTTAAGCAGCAGGCGGTCGCGAACAGGAAACCAGCGGGGATGGACGCGAAACGAAATGTCATGTATCGTGGTGACGACCGGACATGGACAGCGCGGCGGCAAAGTGTACTGCACATGCAGCACATCGGGGCTTGTATCACGCAATGCAGCAGGCAGGGCCGAGAACGTCCACAAACGATCATTGCGGGCGGGTACAACCTGGTACGTCAGGTGGGGAAAGTCGGGCAGTTCATCGGGCGCTATGGGCAGGCGCGAATACACGCAGAACGTGCTTGTCGGGTCGAGACGCGGCAGCACACGCAGCAGATTGCGCCAATATGTTCGATCCCCTGTATAACGCCCGGTCAGCGCGCGCCCATCAATTGCAATGTGCATAGGGTTCCAGACATCGGACAGACGCGGTTTATCATGACGCAATGTTTATACGCAGGTGGTTTCTGCCAACAGGGCCGTTGGCCGATGTCCTTCTTCGGCTGCGCCCTTAGTGGTCGCCCGGCCGAACATCCGGTAAAGGATTTAGATGGTACATACCGGACAAGCGGCACACTTCCGCCAAAATGCACTGTTTCACACAAGCGAACCATAAACAAGCGCCGTTTCACGGGCCATGTTCTGATAAGAGTGACGCTCCGCATACTTCAGCGCGGCCTGCTGCAAAGATGCGCGTCGTGCCGCGTCCTCCAGCACAGCAAGGACATGCGCCGCAAGAGCCGCGGCATTGCCGGTCGCAAACAAATCCAGGCAGCCGGGGAAATCGCGCGCCAAAGTCTTGTGCGGCGCAATATCCGAGGCGACGATGGCCCGCCCATACGCCAGCAGATTCGCCAGCGACCCCGACCCCGACGACTGTACAAACGGCGCAATCGCCACATCAGCAGCCGCCATCACGACGGGTATCTGCGCTTCGTCCAGGTAGCCCGTGATATGCACGCGCGCCTTCAGTCCCATTGTGGTGATCCGGGCTTGCAGGCTGGCGACATAATCGGTATGATCCTGGGGGTGCTGATCGCCTGCCAGAAGCAGCGTCACATCGGCAGGCAGCGCGTTCAGCGCGTCAAGCGCGACAGCATGACCTTTTTTGGCGGACAGAAACCCGAACAGCAGGACGACGCGCCTGCCTTCCAGACCCAGCGCGCGCTTCGCCTCCTCCATCCCCGGCATCGGGGCGGCAGTCGGAATCGCGTGCGTGACAATGTGAACGCGCTCCGGTCTGGCCCCCAGGGTGAGCAGTTGTTCCCGGTCGCCTTCGGTATGCACGATCAGGGCGCGTATATTCGGGTGCAAAAAATTGTGCCGATTGGTCAGCGCCAGAGCCTGCCGCACAACGACATTCGCAGACGCTCCCGGCTGCGCGATCTCATGCACGGTCAGGACGACCGGAACCCTGACCGCCTCCAGAAACGCGCGGGCATGGTTCTTATGCGGCGCAACGCCGCCGAAGAAAAAATACTGGTGCTGCACATGGGCTATGTCGGCCTGTTCCGTACTCATCCGCTCGCCAAGCGTCCGATATAGCCGTTCCCCGGCCCCAAAACTCCGTATCGCCTGCAACGCGCCTTCATTCGTCCGCGCTGCGGGCGACTGCACGATCCGCATAGCGGCTATTTCGGGCAGACCGCGCAGGGCGTCAGTCAGCAGGGCCGTGTAATCACGTATGCCGCAGCGCGCCTCGCCGGATGTAAACATCGCCACGCGTATTTTGCTGTCCGTGTTTACATTCGGTTCCGGTTCCCGCGCCGTTCGCCCCGGCTCCTGTGCGCCGCGCGTCTGCGCGTCTGCGCTGTTCACCTAAACGCCCCCGCCGACACGCTGCATTAAGGTTTGCGCCTGCTCCAGACTGCCGATGCCCACCGTTGTCCCCAGCGCACTTACGCACATCGCGCCAACCGCTGTCGCCAGCCTTGCGCACGCTTCCAGATCCCAGCCCTGAACTTCGCCTGCAAGAAACCCGGCCACATACGCGTCCCCCGCCCCGTTCGCATCCACGACCGGGACCGAAAGCGCAGGCACAATCAAACGCTCGCCATGTGTACTGTAAACGCGCGAACCCTGCGCTCCCATCTTCAGCGCCACGACTTTTGCGCCCCCGTCCAGAAAGCAGCGCGCTATATCATCGGGCGTACTGCAATGGGGCGCGAGCATCTGCGCTTCCTCGTAACTCGGCAGAAAGTAATCGGTGTAGGGCAGACAGGGCGCGATGTTCGCCATCCATTGCCCGGTCGGATCGTGGGCCGTATCCAGCGAAGTCAAGACTCCCGCCGCCTGCGCCTGCTGAAACAGCAGGGCCAGAGGTTTGCCATCCAAGGCGGGCAAAATCAGCATATTTCCGGCATGAACAATTTTGCTTTGCCGCACACGCTCTCTGTCTACATCGTCGAGGCATAATGTGCCGTTCGCGCCGACATAATGCAGGAAGCTGCGCTCGCCGTCCGCATGGGCCAGTACAAATGTGGCGGATGTGGCCGTATTCGGGTCGCGCCGTATGCCGCCCGCATCCAGTCCGGCCTGCTCAAAACGCCTGACAAGGTAATCTCCCAGCCCGTCCATGCCTACCTTGCCGATGATCGCGGTCTGTACGCCCAGCGCAGCCAGTCCCATGCCCGTATTGGCCGCGCCGCCGCCCGAATGCAGTTCCATACGCTCGACGAACGCCAGCTTGCCACGCGCCGGCAGCGCGTCAATCGGCCTGCCCACGACATCCGCCACCAGCCCCCCGACACACGTTACTTGCGCTACGATGATAGCTTCTCCAATCCATAGACAGGATGAACAGGATTTCTCTTCAGTTTCATTTCAGTTTCATTGAACAAGGGCCACATCCTGATTGTGACGGATGACCTGATTGTGATGGATGAAATGCAGAATACTTTGTATGCTTCGCGAGAAATCCTGTCAACCCTGAAAATCCTGTTAATCCTGTCTGGATTTTTTCATGTCTTTGATCTTGAATTTTTCGTCCGGGACGACAGCCTCGACGGGCAGCGGGGGAGGCAGGACGGCATACTGTACGAGCAGGGCGCGCGTGGCAAGCGTCAGCATCAAGGCGGCGACGACAGGCCAGACGACCGCGAGCAGTACGCCCGTGACGCCGCAGAGCGCGGTCAGGGCGAGCAGGGCAGCCAGCAGGCCAACCGCGAAAACCGGTCGCCCCAACATGAGAAAAAACGCCCGGCGCAGCACGGCCAATGTGCCGCGCCGGGCGGGCTTGTCCGGCTCATCGAAGATGCCCGCTTCCTGCGCGATCAGCAGGGGGAAATGATAGATCGCCATTAGTGCCCACATCGCCAGCAGATACACGCACAGCAGCATGGCCGCCAGTCCCGCCACATTTCCTGTCCGCGCATAAAACCAGATGTTGACGACGAGCGCGGCCACTATCAGGGTGTCACAAACCGCAAGACGCAGACTGTGCGGGTACAGGCGCAGCGCGCCCTGCCAGAACGCGCCATAGGAAAGTTCGTCCCGCGTGGCGATCTGATGCGCCACGCCGAACGCCCCGCCCACAGGCAGGGAAAGCACGGCGAGCAGGGCAAGCGCGGCGAACAGCAGATGCGCCCAGGCGGGGGCCGAACGCGGAACCAGCCGCTCCAGCCACAGCGCCATACTTAGCAGGATTGTCGTGGTCAGGCTGACGCCCACGACAAGGCCCAGCTTGTCCCAGCCGGCTAGCACCGCCTGTTTTAGCGCGCGGCCTAGATCGGCCCGCGTGTCCGACGCTTCAGCCTCGCTTATCGGTTCCACAGCAGCGTTCGGCCTCATATCAGCGCGTGTCCATTCGCCGCATATTCCGCCCCGTTCATGTCTGCCCCCACTGAAACTACTCCTCATCTTAACCTGTGCAGGACCTGTGCAGGCTTCCACCACTTGCAAGGTCACTACCCGCGTTCACGACGCAGGCCAATCGGCGCGGCGTCCGGCGTGATGAAATCGCCCAGCGCGTCCGGGTCTTTTACCTGCTGCAAATAGGCGCGCAGTTCCTCGACCTGGCTCAATACCGCAGATGCAAACCGCGCGTCCAGAGCGTCCGTTCCCTCCTGCGCCTGCCTGAGCGCGGCGGAAACAAACACCTCTTTCAGATACGCGGGCGTAAAACCCTCGGTGCGCTCGGCCACCTGCTGCGCCAATACAGCCGTGTTCAGGTCAGGCGTCATCTGCGCGGCCAGGGACGAGCGCGACAGCAGGCGCGCGCAGTATTCGCGCCGCTCGGCAAGAGCCGGCAGGCCGATGTGAAACACGCGGTCGAAGCGGCTGGGGCGTTTGAGCAGGGCCTCGTCAATCCTGCCCGGATGGTTGCTGGATGCGATGATGAGCAGGCCGTTGTTATTTTTGAAACCGTCCAGTTCGTTCAAAAACTGGCTGCGGTTGGACGGGTTGACCATGCCGTCAATATCTTCAAAAGCCAGGATACAGGGGGCAAGTTTACGGGCGCGCTCGAAAATCGCATGTACCGCGCCCTGATTATTGGTACGCGAATCGGACTCCAGATCGCGCACATACAGGAACGGCAGGTCGGGCAGGGACGCAGCGGCAGCTTTGCACAACATGGTTTTGCCGGTTCCGGGCGGGCCGACAAGCAGCAAGCCGCGCCGCCACGCAAAGCCCAGCGTGTCGTAGGCGCGGCGATAACGCACAAAGCCTTCCACGGCCTCACGCACACCCGACAACACGTTCGCGGGCAGGATGATGTCGTCCCACGTCACGCCGCCGATCTCGGCATCAATGTCGGGCGCGCTCTCCCACAGCCGGGAATAGGCCAGACTGCGCCCTTCGGGACGGATAGTGAAATCTTCCAGTGTGTTGCCGAACGCGATGAGTTGTGCCTCGTCGCTGCAAGCGACGATTGCGGCGTTTTGGCTGCGCCAACCGGGCGCAAGGGCCACCTCAAAGGATGCCCCCCGCCACTCCATTGCATACCAGCCGATGTAGAAATTTGCCTCGCCCCGATGCAGCGTAATGCCTCCGCCGGCCAGAAGGCTGTGGCAATTCGTTGTTTGCTGCCGAAAAAACTTCAGCATCTGCATACGATCCAAGCCTGTCAGCAGCGTGTATACGCCGGGACGATGCTGACGAATACGACACATAATCAAGTGCGGGGTGAAGACACCCTCGTTGCCGCTGGCTTCCAGACAGGCATTGATGGCCGCGCCGCGCCAATCGCCGTTGTTTCCAAAATCATCTGTAGAATCAAGAGAGGTCATGTGTTGATTATGCCCCACCCTGCGCCGCCTGTCAAGCCGTAAACTCTCGGAATAGGGCGGACGCATCTAAAACTATCAGTGACTATCAAACCCCGGATTTTGGGCCTTCAATCCTGCTGCAAGTGCGCGAAACATCTGTACTCCGCTCTTTTGCATTTATTTTGCACTTTTTTATTTTGCACTTGTGAAATGGTTGAGCAAGCGAATACTTTGTGCCGACTGCATCGCGTGGGGGAAAGTATCCGCAGATGTCACTCAATGAACAAGGCGCTTCAAACGAATATAGCAGCGAACACATCGAGAGGTGTTTGCCTTGCTCAAGATCCATGATATGTACTATCCCGTATGTCCTATCCGCAGCATTGAGAGGAGAAATTCAGCGTCAAAAGTTATTCGCGTCGGCAGGACTGTCAGCCTGGTATAGCGAATCAACGAACGACAAAACTCTTTCTCGCATCAGGAGATTACTTATGGACAAGCAGACAAACAAAACAGCCGTTCACTCCGGTTCGCCCGTTGCCGGTTCTCCCTACTCGCCCGGCATTATTGCGGGCGGCATGATCTACGTATCCGGTCAGGTTCCCATGAAGCCCGACACGAAAGAAGTGATACGCGACGATTTCGAGGCTGCCGTGCATCAGTGCATCCTCAATGTCGAACGAATTCTGAAAGCGGCGGGTTCCGACCTCGAACACTGCGTAAAAATGGTCGTCTTTCTATCCGACATGAACAATTTCGCCCGATTGAACGCTGTTTACGGTCAATACTTCGGCGACATCAAGCCTGCCCGAAGTTGTGTTCAAGTCGCCCGCTTGCCACTCGACGTTGATGTTGAGATTGAGGCCATTGCCCTCATGCCGTAGTAGAAACAGATTGATAGATACATCTCGCCACGCTAAACCAACGTCACTCCCAAACATGAGAACGGGCAGGCGCATCCAAGCGCCTGCCCGTCCTTGAACCCCTCAGTCATGTATTGACCTGCAGCTATTGGCCTACAGCAACGCCAACTGCACGGCCTGCTTGCATGGCGACCAGGACACACTGGGCTGATCGTGCAATGCGGCCTCTAAAGAAAATGGTACGCGTGTCTGCTGTGCCACGCGCTGCTGTACGCTGCGCTTAGCCAGCGCAGGGGAGTTGTTGACGCGCGAGATGTGCGCCAGCCATACGCTCAACGCGCCCCTCGCTTCCAGCCGCTCGGCCAGCAGGTCAGCACACGACACATTGGATAAATGGCCCGTGTCAGACGCCACGCGTACTTTGCGATGCTCCGGGTATGGCCCGCGCCGCAGCCAATCCAGATCATGGTTTGCTTCCACGACTGCCAGGTCTGCATCGCGGATGGCTTCCCTGATCGCTTCCGTCACACAGCCGGTGTCGGTGAAGTACGTAATCTGGGTTGCGCCGATATTCAGCACATACCCCACGGGTTCCGCCGCATCGTGGCTGACTGCAAAGGAACGGATACCGATGCACCCGATGGCTGTCGTACCGCCCGTATCAAGTTCCTTTGCCATGAACGGAAGCGCGTCCCGCTGCGTGTACGCCTGAAATGTCGCCGTATTCGCAACAATAGGTGTGCCATGCCGACGTGCCAGACCGCCCGCCCCGCAGCTATGATCGCTGTGTTCATGCGTAAGCAAAATACCGTGCAGTTCGCTCGCCGCAACGCCTTTTTTCGCCAGCGCATTTGCCAGCGCGCGAACCGTCAAGCCCGCGTCAATCAAGATGTTGGTGTCGCCTGCCCGTACCAGCATCGCATTGCCGCTGCTGCCGCTGGCAAGGGAATGCACCTGTATGGAAGTTGAACTACGCGAAGCTCTAATCATGTTTATTCATAAATACATTTGCCCACAAATACACTGCCCACACCGCGTCGCACAAGCGGCGTCTATTGCAGCAGACTCTCGACGAACTTACCCGGATCGAAGACATCCAGGTCTTCCAGCTTTTCGCCCGTGCCGACAAGTTTGATGGGTAATTTTAGTTCATCTGCAATCGAGATCACGATGCCGCCGCGCGCCGTGCCGTCTAATTTTGCAAGAGCAATGCCGGTCAGTGGAACCGCATTCAGGAACTGCTTGGCCTGACTGACGCCGTTCTGCCCTGTCGTCGCGTCCAGCACAAGCAGTACCTCATCGGGAGGACGGCCCAATTCCCGCTCCGTGATGCGGTTGATCTTCCGTAGCTCTTCCATCAAGTGGTTACGATTGTGCAGCCGCCCCGCCGTATCGGCGATGACATAGTCGGCGTGGCGCGCGCGCGCCGCTTTGATCGCGTCGAAAATTACGGCGGAAGGGTCTGCGCCCTCCTTGTGCCGTACCATCTCTGAATGTGTGCGTTGCGCCCAAATCTCAAGTTGGTCAATGGCTGCTGCTCGAAACGTATCCCCCGCCGCCAGTATCACCTTCTTATGCTGCTTGTGCAGGCGATAAGTCAGTTTGCCGATAGTCGTAGTTTTGCCTACCCCATTTACGCCGACGATCAAATACAATGTGGGCGACGCGTGGGCCACGACCAGTTTGTTGCCGTCCGGCCCCGCCCCGGCTTCCAGAACCGTGACAAGCCGCGCCTTCAATCGGGCAAGAGCCTGCCCGATATTTTGCAGCCGCTCGTCCTGCACCGCGCCGCGCAATTCTTCCAGAACCATCTGGGTAGTATGAACATTGACATCGGCCTGTATCAGCAGGACTTCCAGTTCCTCAAACAGATCCTCGTCAATCCGCCCACGCCCCGTTACGATCTCGTCAATCTTTTGCGCGATCTTCTTAAAGGGATTGCTGAATCCAAGCTGCATTCGAGACACCTTTTCTGTGGAAAACAAGCACATCGCAAAGCAGTTGTACGCTGTATCTTAGTTGCACTCTATACATTGTAGTATACAATTGTAGTATACAGTAGTATACACTGTTTGCCGGTCACGCTCATGCGCGGTTCTTGAAGTTCATGCCATGAGGGACGCTTTATGAGGAACTTGCTCCGAGGAAAGATTGTCCGACACAGCAAGTTCGGCCACGTCCTCAAGTCAGCCCTGCACTTTTTCAAATGCCAGTCGGGAGAGTTCACGAGCGCACAAAAACATGGCAACTGCCGCCGAAAAGAGGATCACCAGTCGCCCCTGTAAATGCGCCAGCAGCACACCGCCGCAGAACCCGCCGACCAACCCCGCTACCACCGCAGGCGTTCGATACAGCGTATCTACCAGGCCGCGCCTGCCATAAGCAAAAGCGGGGAGCGCGGACGCGAGCGCGATCACCAGCACAGACAGCGACACGGCGGGCGCGGCGTAACTCCCGTCCAGAGTCCGCAGTCCGGTTCCGAAGTACAGCACAGGCACAAGCAGCGCGCCGCTCGTCAGACCCAAAAGCTGCGTGACCGCGCCGGTTCCCACCCCCATCAGCAGCAGGAATACAGGGGAACTCCAGTTGGCGAGGTTAGGTTGTGCGGCAAACAGGCCACTCGTATGCGCCACCTGCACCACGACTACCATCCCCAGCGCGATCCCTATCCCCTGTGACGTTCGCCGCCAGACCTGCCCCTGCACTTTTTTGGAAACTCCGGCCATCAGTATCGCGCCGACAATAGCCCCCGCCACCAGCATGACCGCGCTCAACACGTAGCCCGGAGGCGTCGCGCCGGAAACATACGCGCCCGCAGACGCTGCCAGAGCCGCCCACATCCCGAAGTTCATGGCCGTCCCCTGCGCTTTTTCCGGGCCAAAGCCGAGCATCCATGTCAGCATAGGCGCGAACGCCGACTGCGCCCCAAGTCCCGTCAGTCCGCCGATGAGCGCAGTAATCGCGCCGACCGCGAACACCACGACAGACTTGATCGCGCTCACATTCAGCTGACGCCTGCCGCGCCGCCGGTACGGGTTGTAGCCATTGTTGCCGCTCTCCCCTGTACTGCCGCTCAAAGGCGCGTTCGAGATGGATACAGGCGGATCAACGCTATTCGCATCGCTGGGTTCTAAATCGGGCGCGGAGGCCATGCCATGTTCCTGTCTTTGTGCTGCCAATGTTCAATCTGTCCAGATCAACCTTTGATGCCCGTCAGGGTAATGCCCTGTATGAAGTAGCGCTGCGAGAAGAAGAACAGCGCGATTACCGGCAGCATTACCAGCGTCGAACACGCCATTAGCTGCCCCATATCGCTGCTGTGTCCGGTCTGAAACAACTGCAGGGCATACGCGAGCGGCTGGTTTTCGGGCGAACTGATATAGATCAGCGGACGCTGAAAATCGTTCCACGCGCCCATAAACGCCATAATCGTGATCGCCGCCAGCGCGGGCTTGATCTGCGGGAGCATGATGCGCCAGAAAATCATATAGTATGAGCAGCCGTCCAGCAGGGCCGCTTCTTCCAGTTCGGTCGGTATGCCCATAAAGAATTGACGCAGCATGAACACATTAAAGGCCGACGCGAAGAAGGACGGAACCCACAGAGGCTTTAACGTGTCCACCCATCCCAGCGAGCGGAAAATCAAGAACTGCGGCATCATCGTCACCGCGCCCGGCAGCATCATCGTCGCCAGCAACACAACAAACGTCGCGTCCCGGCCCGGCCAGCGCAGGCGGGAAAACGAGTAGGCCACCATGGAGGACGACAGCAGCGTTCCCAGGATGCTCAGCCCGGAGATCACTAATGTATTCTTCAGAAATATCAGCCCATAATGCGTTTCAGGCGGCAGAAATTTGAGCGCGTCCGGGTAGTTTTTCCATACGGGCGCGACATGCCGCACGTCGGTCAAGTCTTTCTTGTTACATACGAAAGACTGCCCCGCTGCATCAGCCGGTTTCACGACCTGTACGCGCCTCTCGCCTGTGTCCATCTCTTTCATGATGCCGACTTGCAGCACGCGCCCGCCCCGCGTGATCGTAGACAGTTTGCGCTCGCTGCCGTCAATTACCACTTTTACCTGCTGTGTGGGAATCCAGACCGGCGGAAATTTGCTCATTTCCGAGTCTTCCTTCAGCGACGTGACCACAAGCCACGCGAAGGGGATCAGAAAGATAATAGAGCCTGTCAGCAAGACGAGGTGCAGCGTGGTTTGACGCGCCGCCTCCTTGCCGAATTTCAGATCGTGCCACGCGAAACGGGGGCGCAACACAAACCGCCACGCCGCGTATTCCAGCCCGGTCACTACGCCCCCGGCAAACAGCAGCCGCGCGGCCCCTCCAAACGGCAGACTGAAATAAAGCACGACACCAGCCAGTAAGACAGCGGCAATGGCTCCGATGCAGGGCAGCAGGCGCGTTCGCGCGGACATCAGCGCCAGCACAACGCCGCCGCCCACACCCGCATACAACAGCGCCACTCCCAGCAGCCACGCAATCGGTTCCAGTGATTTAGGTAACAACGTCGTTGATCCTCAGTTCCCTTTAAAGACAATTGCTCATAATCTTGAACATTAGATTTGTGGGTAGTAGCAGTATTGCCCGTCGCAGACGCTTACCGCTGCGACCGCTTACGCGCACCCAGTAGGCCCGATAACCCGCGCCGCGAGGCAGTCGGCGTCTGCGACTGCGCCTTGAGTTCCGCTTCCCCTCTTGCCTGTGCTGACGCCGCATTGTGCGACAATACAAGATGCGCCAGTTCGTACATCTGCTCCTGGAGTCGCCTGTACGTCTGCGTCAAATCCTGCTGAGTTTGCAGCAGTTGCGCGATTTGTGCATCCTTCTCCCGTAATTGCCGCGTTAAGGAAGCTATACGTTCCAAGTCACTACTACCGACATTATGACCGTCATCATAATCGCCTGATAAGCTATCAGGCTTGGAGCGATTACTCTTTTTGTCATTTTTCATGTCAGACACATTACTGTCATTGAACGATACAATACGATCCGGCATTGGCAGATCAACCCGCTCCAGCGCCCCTGACTTCAACAGGCGAAACACCGTTCTCTCAGATACGCCCAGGCTTCTAGCAGCTTCACCAACGCTGACAACGACAGTTTCCTGTTCGGCCTTCTCGCCTGATGCTGCTCTTACACGCACCCCAATCGGTCTCTGCCCCATGTCCGAAACGCCTTTACAGTGCCTCCAGGGCCGCGCAGTGAAACGCCTAATGTGCGGCTAGAACCACTTCCACATTCGCACATTCTCGCCTTTGATAATCCGACTGGCAATGATCGCCGCATCCAGCATTGCCACGAACCACAGCAATGCTCCCAACACGAGCAGCGCAGGCACATACCCTTTTGCCATTAGCAGTACCCCGCTCAAAATCAAGCCGGTCAGCAGTGCCAGAAAAACGCTCTTTGCCGGCTGCCGATTATAGAACTGCCCCGCGCCCGGAAATATCATTGCCGCCAACAGCGCATTGCTGATGTCATGGTCGCTTTTCATAGTTCCTGAATCTAACCAACAGTCTTAACAGTATGATCAAAACGAGGTACGTTACCAGTCCGCTAAGGAACAATCCTGATGCCCCCCCGATATGGTTATCGCCTCCAAAGCGTCACTGCGCTTAAACAGAATATGGCAGCGAGCAACAGATCACCCAGAAGCTCTACCGACGTTTTCCCAGGATTCAATTTCTAAAGCCTTGCAGTCCGTTACACAAGTAGCTACCGATAATGCAATGGTATCGGAAGCTGCTGTTCACAAAGCTGTTCATTTATCCGACTCGTAGTACACCCAGCGCGTCGAGAGTTTTAACTGCGTGACCGTCAGGATAAGCACAATGACGAAAATGATCCAGGCCAGTGCGCTCGCGTAGCCCATCTTGAAATACTGGAAGGCGTTCTTAAACAGGTACATAACGGGCATCAGCAGACTGTCTACCGGCCCCGCAGGCTTGCTCGCGTCGCCGCCCGTCAGCACGTAGGGACGATCAAATTCCTGCAAAGCGCCGATGGTTCCCATGATGAGGTTGAAGAAGATGTAGGGCGACAGCATTGGAAGTGTGACGTGGCGGAACTTGGCCCACGCGCCCGCTCCGTCCAGGTTGGCCGCCTCGTACAGATGTACGGGAATGCCCTGCAAGCCGGCCAGCCACAGGATCATGCCTGACCCCGCGCCCCACAGTCCGTTCAGGATAAGGGCAGGCTTGGCCCAGGCCGCTACGCCCAGCCAGCCGGGAGGCGTCCAGCCGAACCAGGTTGTCAGTGTCGCCTGCCACGCCGCGTTGAGCAGGCCCCTGCTCGGATCTGCGTTAAGTATCCAAGACCACAACACCGCGCTCGCTACGACCGGTACAATCGCCGGCACGTAAAACATCGTGCGGTACACCGTCATACCCGCTACTTTGGCGTTGAGCAGCATGGCGATGGCAAGGCTCGTCGCCAGACTGAGCGGTATGCCGATGATCGCCAGATAGGCGACGTTCGCCAGCGACTTGGTCAGATAGAAATTGTCGCGCCCCAGCAGATCAATGTAGTTGCTCAGGCCCACAAATCGGGCCGGGTGCAGAACGTCGTAATCGCAGAAGCTCAGGAAGATGCTGACCAAGATCGGCCCCGCCGTCAGGGCCAGAAAGCCGAACAGCCACGGCGCGGCAAAGATGTACCCTGCCGTCGCTTCCTGCCGCGCCAGCCGCCTTAGCCGCATCAGCCCGACAAACCGCCACGCCATCACGCTAACGATTGTTGACAGCGCAACCAGTACCAGCACGACCGGCACAGAGGGCGGGATGTCTTTGTACCTGTTTCGCGAGAAAACTTGTTCCAGTTCGCGCTGTACCACAATGGTTCCGTCGTCCAGCGCCCTTTGTGGGGTCAGTCCGGTTGTCGCGTGGTGCGTCGCGTTTTCAAAGGCGCGAACGTGTTCATCCCACAATCGCTGCCCAACAAACGTGACGGGACGAAACCGGGCATGATCCATCATTCCGGCAAACAGGTTCATCGTGTCCCGGTACTTGGGCGAGGCGGGCGCAAACTTGTCTAAGAGAAGGGCGTTGATCTTGCGGTTGGGTGATAGGTTGGGAATAAACGTGCGGTCTTTGGTGGCGAAATACGCTTTCGTGGCCTCGGCGTCAATCACCTGGGCTTCCGGGCTGACCATCCACTTGATGAACTCCCACGACTCGCTGTCATGCTTTGCGCCGCGCGGTATGGCAAACGAATACCCCCCTACCCATGTCACATAAGTATCCGTGTCATTCGCGAATCGGCCCTGATGATGCAGGCGGGCGGCGGGAACCGGCGGGGGCGCAAGCGCAAAGTCCAGGTCGGGGCCGTAGCGGGCGACGCCCGCGGGAACCCACGAGCCGTCTATCTTCATCGCTACTTTGCCCGTCAAAAACGGATCCATCTCGTTCGTCTGAAAGCCCGACTGAAACGAGTTGACCGCGTCCACGCCGCCCAGCGCATCGTACATCTTCACCATGTACTCAAGTGCTTCCACATTGGGCTTCGCGTTTAAGGTACAGGTGCGGCCATCCGGCGACATGAACTCGCCATCGTTTTGCCACGCGTACAGGTACAGCCACGAGTTGCCGTAATTGGGAATGAAGCCGATACGGTCGTAAGTGCCGCCTGCCCCCCGCTTTGTCAGCTTTTTGGCGTCGTCGAGCAGTTCTTCCCACGTCTGCGGCGGTTTGGCTTCGCCCTTCGCGTCTACAATGCCCGCCTCGCGAAACAGGGCTTTGTTATAAAATAATGCGCGGTCGTCCGCGCCGCCCGGTATGGCGAACAGGGCCGATTTGCCGGTTATCGGGTCGGTATAGTTCGCCTCTTTCCAGCAGGCCGGATAGAAGTCTTCCTCATGGATGCTGTCTTTCAAATGGCGGTCGCGCTGATAAAAAGCATCCAGGGGCATAAACGCGTCACGGGAGGCCCAGTCGCCAATCGTAAAGCGATCCTGCCAGATCACATCCGGCGGCACGTTGCCCACAATGGCCGTCATCAGCTTCTGCGGGTTCATGCTGCCCGCCCCCATAGACGTGACGCTGACCTCGACATCGGGATGGCGACGCTCGAACTCCGCGACACGCGCTGCAAGTCCCTTGCTCTCCTCGCCGTATTCCAGACCCCACACGACGATTTTAGTTTTGCGCGCCGCGCCCGACTTGCCGCCGCAGCCCGAAAGTCCTATCAGGGGCAGGCATACTATAGCTATAAAAAAAAACCGCGCCGCAATGCGCGACAAGTGCGACATAAAAGCTTCCTTCACGTTGTACACGTCTTTATATTACCCATGCAGCCTGTCTTTGCAGCCTGCCTTGACCGACTGCTAACGACCTTGCGACACATGATTCCTGACTGAATAACGACTGATTCAGGATAGTTCCTCTAGCATAACAATAGCTCTGAGAAAAGTCAAGCGTACCGGCGTAAAATTTTACACGAGGGTGCGCTTTGCATAATAAATTCACGACTTCGCTTGCGCCTCACTGTGGAAATGAGGTATAATCAGCCGTTCAAAGGAGGACAGTTCCGTGCCGAATATCAAGTCAGTTAAAAAAGACGTCATCAAATCCCGTAAAAATCACTTACGTAACATCGCCGCCAAAAGCGCGATGAAGACGTTCATCAAGAAGGCCCGCACCGCTATTGATGCGGCTACAAGCGAAGACGCGACCACGGCGGAAGCCGTTCGCATCGCCTGCAAGACCATTGATAAGACCGCCGAGCGGGGCATCATTCACAAGAATCAGGCTGCCCGCCGCAAGTCCCGCCTGATGAAGCGCGCCAACAAAATGGCGCAGACCGCAGCCGCGTAGCGCACAAGCGCGATTGGGCTGTCCTTCTATACGCTTCGTATTTGTAGAACCCGCGCTGCTCGGCAGTGACGGGTTTTACGTTTTGCCTGCCGCTCTCGCTTTTGTCGCGCCGGTCAGTTCCAAAACCAACATTTGCAGATTGCGTACCGGGTCGGCCCCGAACGTGCCGCTCTCCTCCGTCACCCCGCCTTTGTTTGCCAGGTCGCACAGCAGCAGTTTCTCCAGCGCGCCGGTCAGGTCACGCCACTCATAATTCTTGGAGGCCGCGAACAGGTCGGAGGCTTTGAACGCAAGCTGCGCGATGTTGCTTTCCGTGGGCAGTTCTGCGGACATTTCCGGCGGCAGGGAACGCACGTCACGCGGGTTGACCCGCTTTTCGCTCAGGAACTTTGCCTGCCACAGCATTCGATACTGACGCGCCAGCAGGGCCAGCAGTTTGCCCGCCACGGCCTGCGGCTTGGGGTCGTAACGGTGCAGTTCCATCAGCAGCAAGAGGGCGCGGTCGGTTTGACGCCGCGTTATCGCGTCTATCGTGGTGAACATCACGTCTTCGGGACTGGACGCCACTACGGTCGCCACATCCCGCGTCGTAATGGTGTCCCGGTCGCCCACATAGCAGACCAGTTTGCTGATCTCCTGCTCCAGGCCAAGCATCTCGCTTCCTGCCGTGGCGACTAACTGCTCGACCGCGCCGCTTTCGATGCGCCTGCCTTCCTGCTTTACACGATCCGCAATCCACGCGGCCAGACTGTCGCCCTTCAACCCCCGGAACGCCACCGTCGCGCCCAGCTTCTTGACGGCGTTATCCAGTTTCGTCGTGACCGCCGTTTTACGCTTGTCTTCCTCGTCCTCGGCGGCGACCACAAGCACGACGCAGGCCGTGTCCGACAACCGCGCCAGACCTTCTGCCAGACGCTCCGCCTCGCCGCTCTTGCCTCGCTCGCGCCACTGCTCCATGCCCTTGACGATGACCAGCCTGCGTTCCGACCCGAACGGAACCTGTCCGGCGCTCGAAAGGATGCCGTCCGCGCCCGCCGCGTTCGCGTCCAGCCGTTCCAGATCAAAGTCGGCAAAGTCCGCCTCGACAACATGCTTGACAAGCGCGGAAACAGCTTCCTCTTTCAGCCGGTCTTCCTCGCCATGCAGCGCATAAACTTTGTGCAGCGTGGGTTTCCACAGCGCCGAAGGCAACCCACTCTTATAAACGATCTCCACACTGTTTCCCTGTCGGCGCAATCAACTTGATCACTGCCGGATTGGCCCCGTCTCATGTATCGCCATGCGTCCACAACCCCGCATAGGGAGGATTTTCATATATTTGCCTTTATTTGCGTTCATTTGCGGCTATCCCAAGTGGACACCCGCTATCGAACGCTTTGTCCCGGTCGCCCTGCCTGTGTATGCGATGCCGGAATGTGTGCAAGAGCGGCGGACACCTCTTTCGCTTTCACAGACTGCAAAGCGCTCTGTATCCCCGCAGCCCTGGCCTGCGCCTCCTGCACATCTCCGCTCGTCGCTACTTCGCGTCCATACCGAAACCGGGTATACGCCAGAGTCAGCGCGGTCAGTTCACCGTTCAGGGCGGGAAGCAACGGGTTCAAAGCCAGGTGTACGCGCAATGCGTACTCATCCGGCGTCTGCTGATCCAGGCGCTTGATGCCATGCCGCGCCAGAATCCCAAGCGTCTGCCCGTACACGGATACGATCTGCTGATTGGTCGGCGGACGCCCCGCTTCCGTCTCGCCTGCACCGCGGCGCGGACGAATGCGCGTGATTACCTCTGTCCTGACCACATAGCCCAGCATCACCAGAAACGCCAGCGCGAGCGTGGGCGGCAGTGTGCCATGCGACGTCAGCCACGCCACAAAGTTGGACTGCTTTTTCTTCTGCGTATCGCTATGATCGGAAATGTCAACGGTTCCCTCCGTGGCGTCGAACGGAACCCAGCCGATGTGCGGAAAAAAAACCTCAGTCCAAACATGTTTGTGCTTTTCGCGCACAAGATAGGTGTTGGTGTTGTCGGGCTGCAAATCACCGCTCAGAAACCCCGACGCCATACGCGCCGGTATGTTCGCGTACCGGCATAGCACGGTCATAGCCGCCGCGAAACTGTCGCAGTACCCCTCCTGCTTTTCCAGCAGAAACCAGGCTACAACGTCCCGGTCAGGGGGTTTGGGGGCCGACTGTAAGTTATACTTGCAGCGCGCCGCGATATATCCCCTGATCGCCTGCGCTCGGTCGTAGTTGTTCGCGAACTTCTGCACGATACCATCCACAAGCTGCTGGATATGCGCCGTATCTTCCACATTGACGCTTACACGCTGCAAGTACGTTTCGCGAATTGCCTGCGGTACGTCCCGCGGAGCCGAGGAAGCCGCGCGCAGCAGGGTTTCATCCTGAGTGGGAACCTGCGATACGACATCGTAGGTGGCCCCATCCTGCACGTTTATCGTGGGCGCGTCGGAATTGTTCAGGATCTGCGTATCGCGGCTGCTGACCATCAGCGCGCCCGTATTTTTGTAATACAGCGTTCCCGCAACATCGGTGGACACGCTCTGCATCTGCGCCGCGCCATATAGATTGCTGAAAAGTCCGCCGACCACACGCACATGCTGCACGGTCTTGCGGCTGTCGCGCATCTCTTTCGCGGACAGTTCCAACTCATTTCCAGGGACTACAAAAGTCGGCGGGGGCGATGAGGATAGCAGAGCGTCGGGACGGGAGTAGCTTTTGGCCTGCTCCACGGCGGTCTGCCCGCCGCTGTCCTGCTTGCCTATCGGTTTGCCGGTCGTCTCTTTGTTCTCGAAGCTATGCCCGGTGTAATCGCTGAACGTGTTACCCCGCCAGTACAGCCCCCGCTCGCACTGGATACGCATCAGAGGCGTATCGCTTTCGGGCGTCGGCCCGACAGCGAGTTCCAGTGTATTGTTCTCATTGATGATCAGGTTCGCCTGCAGGGCCTGCTTTGTCTTAGAGAGGGCTGCATTCAGAGGGTTGATGGAACTGCCCTCGAACAGAGTCTGTCCTACGCCGCGTATCGGCACGGCGACGATGTTTGCCAGCAGCAGCGCGCCGGCCAGACACGCGGCGGCAAGCTGCAGCTGCCCGCCGAACAGTCGCTTGGCCCGCCCCGTGTCGCGCCCTTCTGAAAGAGCGGTGCGCGTCCTCAGATAATTTTCATGCACCATCATGAACGTTGCCGCCCCGATGAACACCAGAAACGCGTTTTGTATTTCGGTATCCGGGTTCAGCGTACTGACAAGGGCCAGCATGGTCATGCCGGGTACGCAGGCGAACAGCACGCTCGCGTCATTGCTCAATAAAAACGATTGTATGATGGCTCCCCATGCCACCAATACCTGCATTCCCACGGCCCGGTTGTCCCCAATGCCCACGGGAACCATCCAGCCCATGCCGCTGCCGGTCGCGTTCGCCAGTATCAGCAGACCCACGCACACGATGAGCGGCATCTGTATAGACTGCAAGCTGATCTGCCGCACCCGCAGCGTGTAACTGAACGCATACCCCGTGATCGCAAGACTGTAGGAAAGCAGGGCAAACCGGATGTCGTCCAGTCCGTAATTAACGGCATACAGGGCCGCGAGCGTCACGCACAGTCCCGCCAGATACAGCCACGCGCTCACGCCGTTCTGCGCGTTGCTTCCCGCTGTAAACAGGCTGGCGCGGGGCGCGCGCACACGACGAACGCGGGTCGCTCCGTCACTTGAAGCCGATGAGGCAGAAGACAGCGCGGAGGAACGTGAGGCTGAGTCATCTGGAGAATTGAGCATGTAAGTTCTTTCCGTTCAAATCTTTTTCGCTGCTGTTCTGAGATGGGGAGCCGCCTTCACCTGCGATGTCGTAAGTTACTTCTTCCGGATCCAGAACGCCGTTCGGCGCACAGCGCACCACAAATGCGGGCAGGCGCAGGGACGCAAGCGAGGCCAGAAACGCGCCGCTGTCATCATTGCCGCGCCGGAACCGCTTGCCCTCGAAGGTGTCCGGGTCTATGAACGCCACGCTGATCTTGACTCCGATTGCCAGGTACGAAGCGAACGCGCCACTTAAATTCAAATCAGGATTCGCGGTCACGACGAGCAGCGTAGTTCCCGGCAGTACGCGCGCCGCATTGTCCTCGACCGTCTGCCGCATGGACACTTTGGAAATCGCTTTCACCCTGGCGAGCGCGTCCAGGATCAGGAATAGATGCGCCTCGCCTCGCCCTTCCATTGTGGCCGCAGTCAGCATCAGTTCGGCGTCCTTGCCCGTTCCCGCGCCGTCGGGCGGCAGCATCAGCCGAACGCTCGTGCCATGCTCGATAGCCTGCTGCGCCAGGGACGCGGTCAAACGCACACCGTATTCCAGCGTGGTCTCGTCGCCGGTTCCCACCTCCGTACTGGCTTCCAGATCCAGCGCGATCACCAGATTGGTGGCCTGCGACTCCTCGAATTCGATCACGCTGAGTTTGCCCGTGCGCGCCGTCTGCCGCCAGTGGATGCGGCGCATCGGGTCGCCGGCGACATACGGGCGCACACCGTCCGGGTCCACGCTGCTGCCCCGGAGCAGGCGTGATGTAAACTCCTGCCATCCATACCGCTCCGTACCGCTGAACGCGCTGGTACGCAGCGCCTGCGGCAGAGGATACACGACAAGTTCGCCCTCCGCGCTGACATGCCGACTGAAGGCGAACACGCCCAGCGGGTCCATTGCGGTCACATCGAAGCCCGCCGCCTGGTACACCCCCCGGCGCGAAAAGCGCACGGTATGCGTGACGCGCGCCATATCCAGGGCCGCTACATTGAACAGCGGCGGCTCCTCGTCCCCTACTGCGTTCCACCCCGGCACGTTTTCCTGTATGCTCAAAAAGAACCGCGCAAACCGCGTCGGGTTTCGCGCCACATAGGCGATGCCGCCTTCCTCGCCCTCCCAGGCCACATGCGGCATTTCACGGGTAAATTCCATGCCATGCAGGGCATACCAGCCGAGCAGGTAACTGACGCCCGGCAGAGTCAGCAGGATAGCCGCCATGTAATACAGGTGCGGGGCGCGTAATAATCCCGCCACCGCCACGAGGCACAAAGCCCCAAATCCAAGCGTTATCCACTTGCTGAACTGCATCAAATACGCTCCTGAAACCGCGAAACGCTTGTCTATTGCAAGTGCGTCAGCTTACGGGAACCGAGGTTCGATTGAGGGCTTCCTCCACGCAGGAAAACGCCGTGACGCCGCGCACGCGCTGTTCGGGCCGCACAATGATGCGGTGCGCGAGAATGGCCGGAGCAAGCGCTTTCACGTCGTCCGGCTTGACAAAGCTGCGGCCCTGCAAAGCGGCCAGCGCCTGCGCGGCGTGCATCAGGCCCAGGCTGCCGCGCGGACTGGCCCCCAGCGCCACGGCGGGCAATGTGCGCGTCAGCCCCACGATGTCGAGAATGTAGCCCTGTATGGCCGCATCTACATGCACGTCGCGCACACCGCTCTGCATAGCGAGAATATCGCTGGCGTCCATCACGGGCGCGATGGTGTCCACGGGCCGCGCCTGAAACTGCCCGCCAAGAATACGCGCCTCGGCCTCGCGGTCGGGATACCCCATGCCAAGCCGGGCCGTAAAGCGATCCAACTGCGCTTCCGGCAGGGGGTACGTGCCGGACATCTCAATGTTGTTCTGCGTGGCGATGACAAAGAACGGGGAGGGAAGCGGCTGCGCCACGCCATCAATCGTGACCTGTCGCTCTTCCATGCACTCCAGCAGCGCCGCCTGGGTTTTGGGCGTGGTGCGGTTGATCTCGTCGGCCAGCACGATATTGGCGAATACCGGCCCGCCCCGCACCTCGAACTCGCCGGTCTTCTGGTTGTAGATCGAACTGCCGGTAATGTCGGAGGGCAGCAGGTCGGGCGTAAACTGGATGCGCTTGAAGGAAAGGCCCAGGGCGCGGGCAAACGCTTTCGCCATTGTGGTCTTGCCCACGCCGGGTATATCTTCGATCAGCAAATGCCCGTTCGACAGCAGGACGGCCAGGGCCAGTTCCACCACGTCGTTTTTGCCCACGATGGCGGTCTCGACGGCCTCCATCACGCGCTGCGCCTTTTGCGCCAAAAGAATTGGATCCACGTTGCGCCTTCCAGGCTGCGTCACGAAGCTTTACATCTGCTTCTTTGCACTGGCTTCTTTCCAGTAGATACGCAGCCGCGAGTTATTGTTACGCCATGCTGTTAGACGGCGCCAGTCGGTGTTAAAGTTGGAACAGGATAGGTCAGCCAAAGTGAGTTGGAATGAGCTAGAGCAGGATAGAGTGAGCCAGCATTTGAGACAACATCAAGAATACGTTTTGGGCATGATTGGGCTGCATACGTTCGAGTCGGGTTCGAGTCGGGCGGGCCATGTCTGGAAATCAGGAAGCGGCAGAACAGTTGACCGCAGCGAAATCAGAAGGTGTCATGACGCGCAGCGCGCGGGGAACGATGCCGAAGTTGAGCGGTGTTTGCAGCGCGATCTCGCCGTCTACGGTCACGCTCTCGACAGGCGACGTGTGCAGGCTTCCCCCGGTCGTCATCACGGCAGGCACGTCAGGCAGCTCCACCTGATGCCCGCCCGGCAGGTTGAGCGCGTAACGCAGCAGAGTCCAGCGGCTTGTTCCGGCCAGCGCGTATACCACAAGTTTCCCGTCCGTAATGGTCGCGTTCGGCGCGAGGGGGAACGGGCCGGCGTGAAAGCGTCCGTTGCCGATAACGACCTGCAGCGTGTCAAATTGCAGCGTACCTTCGGGCGTTTCCAGGACGGCATGAAACGGGCGCACCCGCGTCAGTGCGCGGATCAGCGCGAACACATAAACGAACTTGCCGAACCGATGCTTGGCCTCCGGCGTCAGTTCCTGCGCGATCAGCGTTGTCAGGCCCACCGTGGCGACATTCACAAAGTAGCGGCCATTCACAATGCCAAGATCAATCTCGCTGATCTGTCCATTGGCGATGATGCTGCAGGCCGCGCATACATCGGCGGGGATGTTCAGGTCACGCGCGAACTCATTGCCCGTCCCCAGCGGCAGTACGCCCATTACGCATTGCTTTCCTACGAACTGTCCCGCCGCGCCGCCCAGCGTCCCGTCGCCGCCGCCCACGATGACCAGCGACGCGCCGCCCGCGATGGCCTGCCCCACCGCATCGGGCGCGTCGGCGGGGTGGCGCAGGGCGATAGCCTGGGTCACGCCCACGCCGCACAGCTTCAACTCCCGCTGCGCCTGCTCGTAGCAGTCGCGCCCGCGCCGCGATTTAGTATTCACAATCAGGGTCACATTTTGGGTCATGCGCCGCCGAACATTTCCTGCACATTCAGCATCAATCTATATCCTTTTGCACTGTAAGTTTTTGTATAAAGCCTTTGTGTACTTTTCGCTTGCTAATTGTACATTACGTTTCCGCGCGACATTTTCACGCGGTACGCCCCGACGCCAACTTGAACCAACATCGAAGCCAGCGCTCTTTTGCTGCTCACAACGCCATGCCAACAGTTCGGCAAACGTTTGTATAATCCTGCCCGATTTAGGCCCCTCTGTTGGCGCATTGTCAATAATGCGCTTGATCTTCAATCTATTCTAAACTGGCAGGATCATTTCTGGCGCAGCATCTGACGCAGTTCGGTCGGGTTGCCGGCATACTGCATCGCGTCCTCGTAGCTGATGGCCCGCGCCTGATGCAGTTTTTCCAGCGCCTGATTGATCGTGTTCATGCCGAAGTGTCCGCCGTCGCGGATAGCGGCATACAAGTCGCCCGTTTCACCCTCTTCCAACTGCTTTTTGACGGTCGGCGAGCCGGTCATTATCTCAACGGCAGGCACGCGCCCGCTTCCGCTTGCGCGGCGTACCAGCCGCTGCGAGGTGACGCACAGCAGCGACGCGGCGAGTTGGCGGCAAACCTGATGCTTGAGGTGCTGCGGAAAGCTGTTGACGATGCGATCCACGGTCGCGGCTGCCGATGTGGTGTGCAGGGTCGTAATGACCAAATGCCCGATTTCGGCTGCGGTCATGGCAACCTCCATGCTTTCGCGGTCGCGCAGTTCGCCCAGCGCGATCACGTCCGGCGTCTGCCGCGTCACGCTTCGCAGGGCCGTCTCGAACGAGCGCGTGTCCAAGCCTACTTCGCGCTGATGGATCACGCTCTTTTTGTCCTCAAAGATATATTCTATCGGTTCCTCAATGGTAAAGATGTTGGCATACGCGTTGCGGTTGATCTCCTCGATCATGGCCGCAAGCGTCGTGGTTTTGCCGCTGCCGGTCGGCCCCGTGATGATAATCAGTCCCTGCGGTTCCGCGGCCATTTTCTTCAGGATGGACGGCAGAGCCAATTCCTCGATGGTATACGGCTTCAGCGGGATCAGGCGCAGGGCCGCGCCCACCGTTCCCCGCTGCAAGAACAGATTGGCGCGGACACGGGCCAGATTGGGGATGCTGAACACCATATCCAGTTCCTGCCGCTTTTCCAATTCACCCATTAGGGCATCGGCGTCCGGGGCCTCGCTGCCCGCGCCGTCTTCGCCCTGATGTTGAAGCATGATGTCGCGGTTGGCGCTGTACATGATCTCGAACGCGAGTTCGCGCGCCGCGCCGCTCGACAAAACGGGCAGATCGGTCAGCCGCATTTGTCCATCCACGCGGATCGCCGGCACGGCCCCGGCCTTGATGACCACATCGGAGGCTTTATTCTTGATCGCCACTTCCAGTAATTCGTGTATGCTGAACATGAATAAGTTTTTCTCCTCTTGACGTTACACCTTACACTACGCGCATTTTTCTCCGGCGTACTCGCAATTTTTGTCTGTCTGTCAAAACAACTTACGACAGGAACAAACTACCGTTTTATTCAGGTGGCTGTGTCGTGGGCGGATACTATACGCTTACGTTTTCTTCGCGTGTATCGCTTCACTTGCAAATGGCGGGGCGTGGGGTGTATAATCTTCATTATGCCCGTGGCCTCAGACATTTCTATCGCCTCGCTGCGCGCCGTCATGCGGGCCGTGCCTATCCTTGCCCCTGAAGACAGCATGGGGCGCTTTGTTCGCCTGAGTCGGCAGTGCGCGTGCAGCAGCCTGCCCGTTTTGCACGGCAACGCGCTTGTCGGCATGGTGTCGGGCGCGGATGTTCTCCCCCTGCTGTCACAAAGCGACGACGCCGGAAGTACGCTTCTGCGCCCTGTCACGGATGTTGTCCGCGCTCCGGCTACGGTCATCCGCCCGGAAATGACACCTGCCATTGCGCGCGACCTCTTTCAGCGGCACGGCCTCGATTTGATGGCCTGCCTGCCCGTCGTGGACGATGCCGGATGCTGTTTGGGCATTGTGGTTTACAATGATTTGCTGGTCGCGGAACGTCCTGTATGCCGTCCCGGCGTTGTGGGCGGCATGGCGACGCCGTTTGGCGTGTACTTGACGGATGGCACGGTACAGGCGGGCGCAGGCAATCTCGCTCTCGTCGCGTCCGGCGTGGTCACGGGCGCTTTGCTGCTGTGCGCGGGCGCGTCCGTCAGCGCGGGCGCGGCATGGCTTGCGCGCTTCGTACCCCTGCTGCGCGGCATGGACACTCTGGATACGGGCGACTCGGCGGCTGTGGTCTCGCCTGCAATGGCTGTGCTGAACTTCGCCGCCAAGCTGCTGATTTATCTTGTCTTTTTTGTTTTGCTGCGCGCCTCGGCCATCGCCGGCTACCATGCCGCCGAACACCAGACGGTTCACGCTCTGGAGCGCAACGAGCCGCTCGTCGCCGAAGTCGTAGGGCGTATGCCGCGCCCCCACCCGCGCTGCGGCACGAACATCATGGCAATCGGCCTGATCCAATTCACATTGTACCCTCTGCTGGAAGGCCTGTTTAAGCTGGACATGGAAAGCGCGTTTATGCTGGCCGCGCTCGTCAACCTGTTCGCGTGGCGACGCGTGGGAACGTGGCTGCAATCCGTCTTTACGACGCGTCCCGCCAACGAACGGCAACTTGCCAGCGGCATCGCGGCGGGTCGCCACCTGTTAGAGACGTTTTACACGTCCGCTCCGGTTCGGCCTCATCCGCTGCGCCGCCTGTGGTACATGGGCGTCCTGCAAAACCTGCTCGGTCTGGTTCTGGTCAGCAGCGCGGCGGCAGGCATCTCGTGGCTGCTGACGCACCTTAACCGTCACTAAGCAGGACAACCTTACTCACTATTACTGCGCGGCAAACGACTGCTGCGTTTTCATTCTTTTACCCTACATATCTTCTACCCTACGTATTCTGACGTGCATGATTTTTGAGGAGTTCGGGCGTGATTACTGATGAACTTGCCGCATTGATAACCCAGGCGGTAATTGAGGCGCGGGACGCGGGAGAATTTACCCTCGCCGATGACAACATCGCCGTGAAGCTGGAAACGCCCGCCAACAAGCAGTTCGGCGATTTCTCCAGCAACATCGCCCTGACCTTGAAAAAAGCCACTGGCATCAACAACAGCCGCGACATCGCCGACCGCATTCTAAGGCATCTGGGGGTCGGCAACAGTCTGATCGAGCGCGTAGACGTGGCCGGGCCGGGGTTCATGAACTTCTATTTGAAACCCACCTGGCTCCAGGATGTGCTGGCAAAGATCGAGGCGCAGGATCGCTGCTACGGGACCAATAACACCCGCGCAGGCGAAAAAATACTGATCGAATTCGTCAGCGCCAATCCGACCGGCCCCATCAGCGTCGTTAATGGACGCGCTGCGGCTTTGGGCGATGTGCTGGGCAGCCTGCTCGCCTCGCAGGGCTGCGAGGTCAGCCGCGAGTTCTACATCAACGACGCCCTCAACTCCCTTCAGCTGGACAAGTTCACTGAAACGGTCTACGTCCGCTACATGCAGCAGCTCGGCTACACGGTCGTCATGCCCGAAGGCGGCAGCGACGACAACTCCAATGCCGCCGCACAGCCGACGAGCGCTATTCCCTTCCCGAAAGACGGCTACCGGGGCGACTATGTGCGCGACATCGCCCGCGCCGTCGTGGACGAGGTCGGCGCAAGGTATGCTCCCGCCGTGGCCCGCATCTTCGGCGTTCCCGCCGCTCATGCCGAGAGTACGCATATTACCGAAGAAGAAACAAAAGCCTTCTTCCGGCAGGCCACGCTCCACGGCATGATCGCCACGCAAAAAGCCGCGCTAGACGCTTTCGGCCTGCGCTTCGATACCTGGTTCTATGAAAGCAGCCTGTACGAAAGCGGAACCGTAGACAAGACCATTAACGCTCTCAAAGCCAAAGATTACACCTATATGCAGGACGGCGCGCTCTGGCTGCGCTCGTCGGCCCTGGGCGACGACAAGGATCGCGTTCTGGTGCGCTCGAATGAGAAGGCCACGTACATCGCCGCCGATGCCGCGTATCATGACAACAAATTCTCACGGGGCTTTACGCGCCTTATCAACATCTGGGGCGCGGATCATCACGGCTATGTGGCCCGCCTGAAGGCAGGCGTTGCCGCGCTCGGCTACGCGCCCGAAAACCTTGAGATCGTGCTGACGCAGATGGTGTCCCTCGTGCGCGATGGCGAGGCCGTAATCGGCGGCAAGCGGCAGGGCAACGTCATCGAACTCAAGGAAGACCTGATAGACGACATCGGGCGTGACGCCGCCCGCTTCTACTTCCTGCTCAACAGCTACGCCACGCCCGCGACCGTAGATGTAGAGTTGGCGAAGCGGCAGGACAAAGAGAATCCCGTCTACTATGTCCAGTACGCTCACGCCCGCCTGTGCAGCATTCTTCGCAAGGCGCAGGAAGCAGGCATCACTTTGCTGCCTGCCCAGGACGTAGACCGTTCACAGTTGACGCAGCCCTCGGAACTGGATCTCTTGCGTAAACTGTCCGACTATCCCGAAGAGGTGCGCGTTGCCGCGACCTCTTACGCTCCGCATCGCCTGACGCACTACGCAATGGACACCGCCTCTCTGCTTAACGTGTTCTACGAGAACTGTCAGGTACTGCCGCGCCCTGATCGGCCCGTCGAACCCGCCCTGTGTCAGGCCAGACTGTCCCTCGTCAACGGCGCGCGTGTCGTCCTGAGCAATCTTCTCGACCTGATCGGCGTGTCCGCTCCACAGGAAATGTAACGCCTGCTGTTCTATTACGGCTCCTGCGGCGAACGAAACGGCAGACGCACCGCGTCAAAAGCATGAAGTCAGTTACCCGGTTCAGCAGACAATCTGTTTGCGCTGTTGACGCCGCGCCGTTTATATGCTATGATAGCATTTCGGGCCTGTGCCATTCCTTTGCGCTATCATCGTATAGACAACGCGCCTGATTTCAAATAAAGAGAGTTCCTGCATGTACGCCTTAAACTTTTACAGCGAGTTCTACGAAGAGGTTCTGCGTAATGGGCGCAAAACCGTTTCCATACGCCTGGGTGACAAGTCCAGCAAGTACGATGCGGGCCAGATCGTCTGGGTCACAGTCGGCCCACGTTTCGGACGACGCCAGAAACTGTTCAACGCCATCCTCGACCGCGTCGAAGTGAAGACCATTGACAGCCTCTCGCCCCGCGAGATACAGAAAGAGAACCCGGAGTTCCGCACCAAAGAAGACCTGGTTCATCTCCTGCGCCGCATCTATTCCGACGACATTTCGGTCGAAGACACGGTAACGGTCATCGCGTTCTCGCCTGTGGACGAATACTGAGAGCGCCTGAATATCCGGTAACAAAATACTGGATATTAGGCCGGGCGTCCACTTCGGGCGCAGCCGAAGAAGGACATCGGCCAACCGTCCTGCTCACTGAGGAACGCCTGCATGTCGCTATCGGGGCATTGCCGTCTTGTAAACACGTTCGCACTTAGGATCATCTTTTGTGACTCGTCCGGTTGGCCGCAGGCCTGATATCCGGTATTTTATATACCGGATACCTACCTACCGGATAAGTCACCTGACGCATCTATCTCTGCCTTCCGCCACCCGTCCCGCCTCGCTGCCTGTGGCTTTGTCTCCTGTGCGCTTGGTTCGTCCGAAAGCTCCACCACCATGAACTTCAACGTAAACCTGTTGCGTTTTCGCTATGCCACGGCGTTCGCATTGCTCGGCGCGCTGTCCGTTCCGCCCTGCGCGGCGCAGCGTTCTGCCACGCCCGCGCACGTTCCTCCCGCACCCATCGCGCCCAGGGTTCCAGCCAAGATCGCCGCCGAAGGGCAGTTTACCGACAAAGCCAATACCAAACACAACTGGCAGATCAACGGCGCGCACGCCTTGATATGGGACGGAAAGCCGTACCTGCCCGTTGGCGGCGCGTTCACGCCCCATTCGTTTGCGGACAGCAGCGAAGCCGCCTGGCAAAGTGACGTTCGCGCCTTAGACACCATTCAGGCACGGGGGGTACAGGACATTCTGCTGTGGCCCGACAAGCCGCTTTGCGATCTGCCTGCCCCGACCGTGCAGCGCGTCCTCAACTACCTCGACGCAAAAGGTTTTCGTTACGGTGTAGCATGGGGACCGGGCATGACGCAGATAGCCGCAGGCTACGTGGTCAAGCCCAGCGTGTACCGCAAAGACGCGCGGCCCAACACGAATGCAGACCCCGCCCTCACGACCGATTGGATCACCAGTAATTCAGACAAGGGCGTCGTCTTTATGTACGATGGCGCGAGCGACAGCAAGATTTTCCGGGAGCCGTTTGAGATTTCCACCCGTGAGGGCGTTGTCAGCGTCCCGGTCGAAGCGCCGCCGTCTATCGCGCACCCGTATGTGATGCTGCTGCCGCACAAAATGCTGCCCGCGTCCGAGCAGGGCGCACTGCCGGATGTGTGGAGCGGCTACGACAACTACCGCGACCGCGTACTGCATTTTGCCGGTCAAATCAAATGGGGGCCGGGACTGCGCTTCTTCCTTGATCCTCTGGCGCGGCATGTGGGGCTTGGCGGAGAAAACGCGTTCCTCGTTCCCGACTCCCCTGCCTACCGAATGGAATGGGAGAGTTTTCTCGCCCGCAAGTACGCCAATCCCGATGAGGCGCGCAACAAATGGGCGCTGATGGAACGTTTTACTTCGTTTGCCCAGCTTGCCCGTCTAGTTCCATTATGGGCCTACGGTCGCGGCTGTCCCTACTTCTATGATCCTCAGACGCATCGCGTTCACCGGATGCTCGAAGGCAGCCAATCCGCCCTGAACTCGGTCTGGTGGAGCGATTTTATCGCGCATCGCGACACCGGCATCGCTTACTATCTCAATACTCTGGCCGATGTGATGAAGCGGCAGGTCGCGAACGTACCCGTCGTTTACACTTGGACGCCATCTACCACGTTTCTAACGAACACGAGCAAAGACGGCGGAATGGATGGCCTTGCCATCGCCACGCGTCCCGGCGAACCGTCGCGCATTGCCCGCGTCTTCGGCCCCGCGTACAGCCAGGCGGAACAGGCCACGCGAACAAGCTGGTTCCTGACAAGCGAAATAGCCGCGTCCGCGCAGCCGCCTGCCGTGCCGCAGGTGCAGACCGCATCGCTTACGAATGCTCCTCCCGCCCCGCCCGCTTCCTCCACCTACGCGAACAAAACCGCTTTTGCGCGTGACCTGAACGACATGCGACGTATCGGCAGCAAAGGCTTTTTCGTCAGCAGTCTGCAATCATCCGCTGCCCCTGGCATGGACGCGGCAAACGGCCCCATCCGTGCCGATTGGCTCCAGACTCCCGACAGCATGACGTGGCTGGGCGAATACGCGAACACCCTGCGCAATGAAAATGGCGGCAATCAGCGTCCCCGCGTCCTCTACTATCCGCAGTATGCCCCCGGCCCCGCCCACACCGGTCTCGTCCCCGGCGCGCCGAGCGTGTACTGGCTGCCCGGCGCGTATGCGGGCGAGGAACTGGACTGGTGGCCTTCCTTCCAGGGTTACAGTATCAAGCGCACCGGCGACGAGCCTGCATCTGTTGTGCTGACTTCGCTTATAGGAACGCAAAAGGCGCATTTTACCGTTCAGAATACGGCCATCGTCCGCGCGTACAGCGCGGAAGGAGTGCAGCAGCCCGTCAAAGCCACGCTAAAAAACGAGGTCGAGATAACGCTCGGCCCCGCCCCCACCCTGATACAGTTCGATAGTGACGTGACCCCCGTTCCACGCGAAGCCGCTTATGAAATGGGCTGGCAGTTGGACACTATGTTCGAGGTCGCCAAGCTGCAAAAGGTGTTCGGCGTTGAAAACTCCCGGCTTGCCCTGGAGCAGACCAAAGACTACCTGGACAAGAAGAACTACGGACAGGCTTACTTTTATGGCCGCGCTCAACTGGACAAACTGGCCTTCGATGCGGCTCCCTACATCTGGCTGGAAGGGGAGAGCGACGATCTGCCGCTGTTCACGGAGCTTGCCACGCATCCCGAAGCCAGCCTGGGCGCATATCGCCGCCTGTCAACGCCCAATCGTCCTCTGCCCGAATACGGCTACAAGGCTCGTTACGTCTTCAACACCAACCATGATGGCATCTATCAGATATGGCTGGCGGGAACCGTACCCGGCCCGACCGTCTCGCCCATAAAATGGCATGTCAACAATGAGGCCGACCGCGACATAGCCGATCCGACCCCGCGCGGCCCGCTGTACCTCAACGATTATTTCGGATGGACGCTGCTCGGCACGGCCAAACTTTCCAAAGGTGAGCAGAAACTCGTGATTGACGTGACCGACCCCGCTCAGGCTACGCATGAGTACACGTTCGCCATTGACGCTCTGATGATTACCGACAAACCCTTCGCGCCGAACGCCACCATCCGCCCGCGCCCCGTGGACGAGATAGCGCAGCGGGAAGCCATCAAACAAAAACGCATTCTCAACCCCAAGCCTCACTACGCGCCTTAAACGTCCTCCAGAATCAATGCCCGACCCTTAACAGCGTCGGGCATTATGCTGCAAAATCGCAGCGAAAACACAACAAAGGACGAAAGACTCAAAAACGCGATCTCTCCTGTGAGCATTCCAACATGAGCATGATAAGCTGGGCGGAATTGCAGCTTTCCATTATGGACGTCCTATGGAATCAAGAGTCGGCTACGGTTCACGAGCTTATCATGGCTTTGTCGGATGAACGCCCTCCCGCGTACACCACGGTACTGACAGTGCTTACAAACCTTGTCAAGCAGGGTTTTGTGGGGCATGATCCGAAACCGGGAACGCGCATGTACGCCTATTACGCCCTTGTTTCGCAGGAAGAGATTCGTATACATCTTGCCGAGGAAATGATGACCCGTCTCTTCGACGACACTGCCGCCGTCATGGTCAAGCTGCTGCTCAAAACACAGACGTTTACCCCAAAGGAACTAAAGGAAATCGCGCAGATAGTACGCGAAGGCAGAAAAAAAGAGGCAGGGCCTCCGCCCTCCTCCTGATCCCCTCCAACCATCTTGACCTCTTTTTGACTACTTCTTTTTGCTTCGGCTTGGTTCTTTTCCCGCCCCACTCCGCTTGGATTGCGCCACGCTGGAACGCGGTGCGATTGCTTTTATTGACGGCTTTTTAGGCACGGCGGACCGTGCAGGCACAGCGGAGGGTTTGCCGACAGATTTAGAGGGTTTGCCGACAGATTTAGAACGTTCAGGCAAAGCGTTCGTCTTCTGTGCAGGCCGTGGCGACACCATTGCGGGTTCGCCGACAGTTTGCCTCAGTACCTGTCGCCCTGCCGCCGTGCGTCCCCAGATTACAAACGCCCCGAACCCCAGCGTCACCAACAGGCACATCGCCAGCCCACCATCCATCAAGCATCCGCCTTCCAAACCGACGAAAACATGATCCACAGATTACGCAGATATACACAGATTATACAGAACACAGGAGACAGCAAAATGGCTCTCCATCGTTCTTGCATCGAAATCTGTGTATATCTGCGTAATCTGTGGATAAACTCTTACCGACGGCGACCGCCACCCAGCAGGCTCATGATAAGCAGCAGTATGTTCAGGAAGTCCAGATAGAGTTCCAGCGCGCCGATGGGAGCCTGATCCAGACTCAGCCGCGTCATGATGCGCGAGGTGTCATATAGCACGTAACCGCTGAAGATCAGTACGCCTACCACGCAATATACCGTACTCAGCGCGGCGATGTGGAATAACGACATCATCAGGCCGGCAACGATGAGCGCGAGCAGGCTCACGAACAGGAAGCTGCCCAGAAAGTTGAAGTCCTGCCGTGTAATCATCACGTACAGCGTTAATCCGCCGAATACCGCCGTCGTCAGAACGCCGGCCTGCGCGGGCAGTCCGGGCGCGAACTGCTCCCACATGTAGAAGCGGGGTCCGACTATCACGCCCATGATCGCGCTGAAAACGTACAGCAGAATCAAATTCAGTCCCTGTTTCCGCTTGGCCCATCCCATAGCGAATATCAAGCCGAACGCCGCCAGCCACAGCATAAAGTGATTGGTTATCGAGAATTCCAGCATGTTCGGCTGAATGCTTTGCCAGCCTGTAAATACGCTTATCAGGATGGACACGAAGAACAAACCGTAGACCTTGCGGACAAATGCCATGCGCATGCTCTGAGAAGCATTCGCCACGACGCCCGGCATCGGGGCAGTACCGTACATCATCTTCAATCCTCCTCTAAATCGCCCATAGACTGCGCCTTGTACGCGCCTGCATAGATAATGGCCGCTGCGCCAAACGCATATTCCTACTTCAGCAGACGTATTTGCACTCTCAAAAGTGCCGCGATAATGTGCCGCCGCCGCGTTTTTCTTCGTCCGCTGAACTTCTGCGCCGTCACTCTACAATTTACCCTGAAATAAACTCATTTTCAACTCATTTTCATTGAATGTGTTTGCACCAGGCCTTCCGTCTCTTCTCCGGAGACAAGCGCGCGGGCATCGGGACAGTGCGCTTTTAAAGTGGGCAGAAACGCCGCTCCCAGCGTGAGCAGTCCCGTGGAAAGCGCGTCACCGTCTGTCGCCGAAGGCATGACGATGGCGGCCAGGACGCTTCGGCTTGCCGGATACCCTGTGCGCGGGTCTATCACATGCCCGTAGCGCCGTCCTTCCGACATAAACCATTTGCCGTGCGGCGCGGAAACGCTCAATGCCTCATCACGCATTTCCACGACAGCGAGATAATTTCCTTCTTTGCTCGCTGCTTCCGAAGCATTATTTTGCTCCTGCACATTCTTCGATGTCACAGGATTTTGGATGGCGACTTGCCAGTGTGCGGCGTCCGGCGGAGCGCCCAGCGCGTATACCGCGCTCGTCCCGCCGTGCAGCAAGGCTGACTCGATCTCATACTCTTGCAGCATCGTGACAGCCTGGTCAATCGCGTACCCTTTGCCAATGGCCCCCAATTCGATCTCTACGCCCTCATGGTCGAACGCGACCGTGTAATTTTCCGCATCTAAGATCACATGCTTCATGCCGACAACGGCGCGCGCCTTTTCGATGGCCTCCTCGCTCGGCATCTGTCCGCCGCCGCCTGCAAAGCCCCAGCAGCGTATCAGAGGCGCGACCGTAATATCAAACGCGCCCTCCGTGACGGCATTCAATTCCTGCGCCCGTGCCAGCAGATGAAACACGCGCGGATCGAGCGACACGGGATGCTGCGCGGCCTGCGTGTTGATCTGTCGTATGTCGCTGTCGGCGCGATAAAAACTTAGCTGCGCTTCCAGGCGGTCAATCTCGCGCATCACTTCCTCAGCAACAGTGGACAGGTACTGCTCATTTGTTCCATAAAGAACAATTTCAAACTGCGTCGCCATCGCCAGATGTTCCAGATACACTTTGCACGGCAGCGCCATATCGCTCACCCTCTATTGCCGTCGCTGCACTGCCTCGCCAGTATACAGATGATGCTCTATCTGCGAGACAGTTGGCCGCAGGCCTGATAACCGGGTTTTTATAACCCGGATGCGGGGCAGACAAACGCAGACACGGGACAGCAAAGTATGCTGCCCCGCGTTTGATGCGCTCACCCACACAGGGTCATTCGATTAACCAGTGATCTTGCGGGTCTTTGGGTCGAACGTGAAAGTTTTGCTTTCGCGCTGCGAACGTTCCGCAAGGCAGATGGCAACCTGCGCGCGGGCCGCGATTTCGATGTTTGCGGATGGCTGCGTGTTGTTGCGAATGCTGTCAAAGAAGTTCTTGTGATGGCCGGGAATGTCGTCGTCCTCGCCGTTGGACTCCGCGCTGTACTCGTCCACTTCGTCCGACCAGACACGCTCCGGCTTGACCGTAATCTTGCTGCTGCCGAAGTTGATGGTCGCCTTGTTCATGCGCAGGGTTTCGGGCCAGCCCTCTTCGTTGACGGACGACGCCATCATCATCAGCGAGCAGTCGTCAAAGTCCACGCTCATGTTCACAAAGTCGGGAATTTCGCGATCCAGAACCTGCTTCTGTCCCGGATGAAACTTTTCGAGGTAAGCTTTCTCTTTTTTCTGCCGATCCGGGTCGGTGAAGCTGTCTATGTTCACGTACTTCTGCACGTACAGACCGCCTCCCGACGAGATGCGGCGCGGCCAGCCCTGGTCGCCCGTCATGTTCAAGTTCATGGCGATCATCAGTGGGTGCAGGTGGTGCGGGAAAAGGTCGCCGATAAGTCCGCTGCCGTACTCGTAATACTTGCGCCATCGGAAGAAGCGGTCCGGATCCCACGCTGCCGGGGCCGTTCCCTTGCGAAAAGTATCCCAATCAATATGCGCGTCGCCGGGAGCCTGCGGGCCGCTGTCCAGATCCATATCGTAGTCGTCCCACGCGCCCTCTTTCACGTTCCGCATAAACACGGCCTGCCCCACGATGAGCTTGCCGTACTTGCCCGACTTGACCAACTCAGCCACGGCCCGGTACTTGGGATTGGTGTTGCGCTGCGCCCCGACCTGTAACTTTTTGCCGGTCTTCTTGACCGTGTCGTACAGCGCGAAAATCTCGTCCGTAGATCGCGCCATCGGCTTTTCGACATAGACATGCTTGCCGGCATTCAGCGCGTCAATAGACACCGGCACATGCCAGTTGTCGGATGTGGCGATGACAACCACGTCAATGCCCTTGTTGTCCAGCAGTTTCTTGTAGCTGGTGTAGCATTGCGTATCAGTCAGCTTCAGCAGTTCCTGCGCTTTTTTCACCCTGCGCCCGTACAGGTCGCATACGGCGACCTGCTGCGTATTGTTTTCCTGCTGATGCTGATTGATGTAGCGCCCATGCGCGTTGTAGCCCTGCAGTCCCATGCCGACATGCCCGATGTTGATGCGGTCATTCGCGCCCAGGACGCGGCGCATGGCCTCGGCGGTCGTGGGCATACTGCCCAGAGCGAAGGCTGCCGTCGCGCCCACGGCTGCGGTGCGGATAAACTCGCGCCGCGTGGATTCAGCCCCTTTTGTGTTTGTGTTATCGCTCATGCGATTCAGGCTCCTTTGCACGATGTCTCAGAAAATATGATCAACTCGCAAACGAAACGGTCAAGCCAGACGCGGCAGAGAAACCGCCCAAGGCGTCGTTCCCTGCCGCAGCAAGCGAACGGCGTTACAGCGTGAACATCTCTTTGGTTAGTTCGATGCGCGTGTTTTTCAGGCAGGCTTCGTTGGCTTTCGCGGCCATTACATTCGCCCGGTAGCCATCTTCCGCGCTGACCCATGGCTTACCTTTAGTGCGAATGGTGTCCAGATAGGCGTCGAGGGACTGGTACAGCGACGTTTTCTTCAGATCGGTTCCGATGGAGCCGGGCGTCAGACCGCGCGCAAGCTGCTTGCTCGCGTCGGCGACAAGCGCGATGCCCTCGCCGATTTTCAGGCCTGACCCGTCTTCGGGCTTGCCGATGGACAGCGTATCCTTGCGGGCAAACGTTTCCCAGCCCAGCGGCGCGGCGTCCGCCTCCTTAAACATCCATGCCCGCTGATCGCGCATCTGTATGGCGGAACTCGTGCCATAGAACGCGTCATAAATACCGCCAAAACTGTTGGTCAGGGTCGCGTCGTACACCATACGGATGCTGTTGGGGTATTCGACCGTACACTGAACCGTGTCCTGCACGTCGCGCCCGTCGTCGTAGGCCAGAATTGCGCCATGTCCGCTTATAGCGGTCGGCAGCGCGTCCAGGAACCAGTTGGCGGCATCCAGTTGATGAATGCCGACTTCACCGAGCAGGCCCAGCGAGGTCGCCTTTGCCAGCCGCCAGTTCAATTCGCTCTGCCGCGCATCACTGGGCGCTACGCGCCGCCAGCTTCCCCGGTTGTGCCACTGCGAACGCGCCATGACCACCTTGCCCAGCGCCTCCGCTTTGATAAAGTGCAGGACGTGCTTGTACTGCATATTGGAGCGCATCTGCAAGCCGGGCTGAAACACGGTACTGGCCGCCGCGCCTGCCTTACAGATGGCGCGGGCTTCTTCCAGGTCTACGGCAAGGGGCGCTTCGCAATAAACGTGCTTGCCTGCCGCCAGTGCGTCCAGGACGATCTGCTTATGCTTGTGAGAGGGCGTGGCGATGAACACGGCCTGCACGTTCTTGTCGTCCAGCACCTTGCGATAATCTTCGTAGAACGGAACCGACGTGCTTTGCAGAATTTCGGTCGAGCGGCGCACGAACACAGGGGCCTTGTACGTGTCGCAGATGGCGACTACGGGCGCGCCCGTTCCCATTTTGGCAAGCGTACTTAGTATCGCCTGCCCCTGCGTGCTCAGGCCGATCACGGCGCAGTTGATGGGCGGCGTTTTGGGCTTGTCCGGCGCGGCGGTCGTAGACGCGGCGGGCTTGGCCTGCACATCTTTTTCCGCCGCATACGCCGAACCGCCGCCGAGCGCCATTGCCACGGAAGCGGCGGTTGTATTCGTAAGAAAGTCTCTTCGGTTCATTTCGGATAGATCTCCATTGGTGAATGCAGAGAGGAAACAGCATCAAAATATGGTAAGAGCGAATGGCTCCAAATGGCTCTTTACATCAGGTGCGCGTCGGCATACAAGTCACGCCACCCTCTGCAAGCGATTGGGGTATTGTACCACGCCGGCCTGCCCGATGCACGGGTCGCAATCCATTTCTGCGAAAATTGCGCGGCATTTCGCTCAAATATAAGGGTCGAACTTTTCATCTTCTTACCCGCATAGCGCCAAAATGTCAGCCTGCTTTCAGTTGACGCCGCTCAGGTAGCCGCCCAGATGTCCTGTGAGCGAGATGATGCCAAGCGTGATTAGCGCCAGCGCCATATAATAACGAGTAACGATCTGTGAGCCTTCCAGACGCCTGCCGGACCGCATTCTCAAAAGCGCCCAGATTAAAATGGTCGTTACAACGGACAGTATCAGGTGCTGAAGCAAAATAGAGTTACTTTGCAGCGCCGCGACACTAATGCCTCCATACGCGAACTGCCACGCTATCAGTCCCGTAATCAGCGTGATCAGCGACGTTACAGCAGCCACCATCAAATTCAGGTAAGCCGCAGACGCGAACGTTTTGTCGCGCTTCCACAGGGCCAGCAGGTCGAACAATACGCTTATGACAAACAGGCCGATAGGGAAATGTACCAGAACCGGATGCTGTCCATGCTTGGGAAACAGCAGCGTTTTCAGGTCGTAAGGGCTGGCGCTGCTTTCGGACGCCCCGCCTGCTGCGGCAGGCGTGGTTCCCACTGTCGCCGAGGCGTGGAGCTTCGCGGGGGGAGCGCCTGCGGGCTTGCTGGCCGCATCGCCGGGCAGCATATCGGCGGCGAACTCCGCCTGATTGTCAAAGCCGTCGCCATCCGAATCTTTGCTGTCTATGGTGTGCAGCATGGCCGCCGTCAGGGTTTTCGTATGCGCGGCTTCGAGCACGGCTTTGACATCCGTGCCGTACCCGTTGAACTTCGCCTGCCCCGCCACCAGATGACATAGCAGGCACGATTGCACCTTGCCTGCCACCGTCCCCCCGGCTTTGGGATGATACGCCTCGGTCACCACGGCCTGAAACTGCGGATAGGCCTGCGCCTGCCGGGGCGTGAACACGCTGATCAGCGCACAGAGCAGCCATAAACACGTCCGTCCTGTCAAGCGCGCGCTATTGTTCCTGCCGGAGTTTTCCTGCGGCAATAAAGAAGACAAGGACGCGCGAAATGCGGAGGCGGCAGGGCGCTGCCTGACGAAAGAATAGAGGAAAGTAGTGAGAAAAGACACGCTGGATAATTCCTTGTTACCGTTGATTTTATGTTACAAACGATTTTCTGTCACAAAGCAATGGGCCTGCCCATTCTCAAAGGTGTTCCAACATACGGCTTCTAAATACCGTTCAGTTGGACACGGACTGCCTGCAAATGTTGCGTTCAAAGAGCAGAAACTTGCTTTATGTTTCTACTTACGCCGCGATGAAAAAGTTATCCGTACCGTGGCAGAGTTTATCGAATATAGATGGTGGCCTCGATTTAGCAGGCGAAAGGAAAAGGACGTGAGAGTTTCTCACGTCCTTTCGCTCTTGTGGTTTGATTATCCTGCTGAACTAAACGCAGTTTCGCGGCTTTGCGGCCTGTGTCAGTCGCCCCTACGCATACGGCGCGCGCCCCGGAACGCCTGACTGTAATAGCCGCTGTCGATGTTGTCCACGCGCACACCGCCCGAACGCCGGCTGGACGCGTGAACGAACTTGCCGCTTCCGACATACATGCCCACATGCGAGATGCCCGGCGTCACGGTATGGAAAAACACCAGGTCGCCCGGCTTCATGCCGCTCTTGTCTACATGGCTGCCCATGCCGAACTGCGCACGGGCCGAATGCGGCAGTGAAATACCCTTGCGACCGTACAGGTGCATGGTAAAGCCCGAACAATCGAAGCCGCCCGGACGCTCGCCGCCCCATACGTAGGGTGTACCCCGGTAGCCGTATGCGGTTCGCACGATGTCGCTGCCCGCTTCGGGCGCATCCGCTTCGCCGCTCGCCTCGTGGCGATGATGCCGCGCCGCGGCAACCTTGACACCGCTTCCGCCGCTGCTGTGGCTGCGGTCACGATCCCCGATTTCACGGGCGACATGCCGCGTCTCGATTTGTTCCGCGTGGCGGCGGGCGTGGCGCGGTATGCTGGCCGTCTGCTCGCCACGCGCATGAACGCGCTCCGAACGGTGATGTCCTGCCCCGCTGAGCGCGAGTTCCGCATGACGATGCCGCGATGCGCGCGCCACCTTCGCTTCGGTGCGCGTTCCACTATCGCCATGCGAATGTTTCGCAATCCGCGTGTGGCTGCTCATTGCCGGCTCGCTATCCCCGGTATGACGATGATGCCGAACAGAAGCGGACTTGTGTTCTATGCGCGCGATCTGCTGCGCGTGATCCGAATGCTTTTTGCTGCCGTGGCCGCTATGATTGGCCGCCTGCTCCCGGTTTTCGGCCCCCTGCTTCCTCTCGCCCGGTTCCTGCTGCTGCGCGTGGCGGCGGTGCGAGGCGGGCAGTGCGCTGGCCTGCCGACGCGCCACGCGCCTTGCGCGGCTGCGGTCTTCTTCCAGGGCCACCATGTCGGCATGATGTTTGGGTTTGCGGGAATGCGCGGGCGCGTCGGAGTTGTCGCGTTCGGAGCGGTTCGAGGCCGTCTGCGCCGCGCTGTCGTGCCGCGCATGATGCAGCAGGCTTTGCAGCACCCAGCCCGATTCGCCGTTTGCGGTCGTGATCTGCGCCCAGCTATCCTGTTCCGCTGTCACAACCACCGCATCGCCCTCGTAAGCGAAGTTCATGCGCCGGTATTCCAGCCCCGGCCCCAGGCGTACCGAAACGCTGTCTTTGCCGACATGCGCCCGCTTGTGCATTTCGGACGCCACTTTCAGACTGCGCGGCGGGTTGGGAATCATCAGCATTTTGCCGTCAGGGATATTATCCTGGTTTGTAATGTTGTTGACGCGGATCAGGTCGGGAATTGACACATGGTAGCGGCGCGCGACCGCGTCCAGCGACTCGCCCGGCTGCAGCGCGTGTCGGTGACTGGCGGAAGCGTGAGAGGCCATGACCGAGGTAAACAGTGCGGTGGCGGTGGAGGCGATACAAACGCGCGTCCAGCGAAGTCCGATAAATTGCAGAGAATGCAAAGCGGCGCTTCCTTCCTGATGCGACTGTCCTTGTGAGCGGACAGGGCGTAGTGGCTCAGATAATGTGCGAATCGGTGTTCGTGAAATAGGATATGCGCGCTTTTACGTGACGCCGCGCAGACGCATAACGCGCAGAGGCAGACGCAGGGCGTGTCTTTACGCGAGGGTACAGGCGTGTTCCGACGGTGCAGGATCGGCGCTAATCAAACGTTTTGGTACAGTTTTGTGCGGGAATAACGCGGCAAAAGTGGAGCGACTTGCCGCGCAGTACAGCGACCGGAACGGCGCTGTCCACGCTTCTTCTGTGCCGACAGCGGGGTCGGGCAGGAGAGCGGGAGAAACTTTTTGATAGCGTCCAGGAACGCTGCTTGTGTCAGGCAGGCTGCTTCATTACGCTTTCACAGCGAATTAAACGTACTGATGCACAAAAGCAAATATCGCGCCTGTCAGGAACGTCGGCGTTTCAACTGACTGCAATCATAGCGGATTGGCCGGGTACTTGTCAACGCTTTTACGCCTGATTTCGCAAACAAAACCACTAATTTTCCGCGATTTGCTGTTTCTCGACCTTGTAGTAGAACTTCGACTACGTGTTTCCCACAAATCTGCGACTGCATAGGAACTGCATAGGAACTGCATAGGACAGGAACGCGCGCCCGTTTACCGCATGGTTAATACCCGTTTTATTGCGCCTCAGTGCGGCATCTTTCGCTTGACCGAAACATAGGCGTGTGCTATACTACTCACAGGCGAACGCGCGTGAATTTATGGTCAAAGCATTCAGAGACATGCGCGTCGTTTGGCGTTACGGTTCCATTCAGAAACGAGACTGCACCGGTATTGTATATCAATCCGGTTGCACACCCCTAGAGTGCGGGGCGTACAGGTCAGGAGTGGGCGACATGAGCATGCAGCAGTTACACGCTGCTTTGCGGGCCGGTAGCACCTGGGTAGGTCTGCTGGACATCGCGGTTGTCGGCTATCTGCTATATCGCCTGCTGTTGCTGGTGCGCGGCACACGCGCCCTGCAGATTCTCGGCGGGCTTGGTACGCTCGTTCTCGCTTTGTATCTCAGTGAGCGCCTGCACCTGGACACCCTGAACTGGCTGCTTAAACAGGTGGTTCCTCTTGGCCCGGTCGCCATCGTGATTTTGTTTTATCCTGAACTGCGGCACGCGCTGGAAGAGTTCGGGCCGCGCTTCTGGAGCCGGGGACTGAGCCTGCTCAACCGCGAAGATGTCAGCCACATGATTGACACCGTTGTCATCTCGGCGAACATGCTGTCGGCCAAGCACGTCGGCGCATTGATCGTTTTCGAGCGACAGACGGGGCTGGACGAGGTGATACAGAGCGGTACGTTTATGGACTCGGCCCTCAGCGTAGAGCTGTTGGACACTATATTTTACAAAGGCACGGCCCTGCATGACGGCGCGGTCATCGTCCGCAACGGGCGCATCGCCGCTGCCGAGTGCATCCTGCCGCTCACGGATCGCCCCAGAGTAGACGCCGCCGTACACACCCGGCACAAGGCCGCGCTGGGAATTTCGGAAAACAGCGACGCCGTCGTTGTCGTCGTTTCGGAAGAGACCGGCATTATTTCCCTCGTGGCCGACGGGAAGTTCGTCGGGCGCGGCCTGAAGGAAGAGGTTTTGCGCGAACGTCTTAATCGCCTGCTTCAGCCTCAAGAGGGGCTGATCGGGCGTATGCGCGCCGCCGACTGATACCCACTCCGTCGGGTATTCGGTCGTCCAACACGCATTTCCAGGGTGCGATCCAAGTCAGACCTTATGAGCATCTACCGCCCGAACGCGCAGGCGCAGCAAGTTTTGCAGCGTCAAAAAACCGTTATCACCGCCCGGCTGCACGAAAATCTGCGGCTCAAGGTGGTCTCGCTGATTGCGGCTGTCGCCCTGTACGTGTTTGTCCAGAACGAACATAATCCCACGATCACGCGCGAGTTCAGCGCCGAAGTAGTCTGTCAGCATGTTCCTTCCAATGCCGAAGTAGACACCACGCAACGCCGCGTCACCTTCCTGATTTCCGGCTCGCGCCTGCTTCTCGACAGCATCAAAGACTCGGATCTGCGCGCCGTAGCCAACCTGACCAACCGCCCCCTGAGCGTTTCCAAAATGCAGACGATACCCCAACTGGCCCTGCAAATCCCCAAACTCACGCCGGAGCAGATGAATCAGCTTAACATCGACACGTCGGGCGCGGTCTTCCGCTTTCGGCTGATCGGCTTTGTCAAAACCGGTAAGACCCCCACCGTGCCATTGAAATCGCCGCCGCCCGGCTTCCATTACGGCAAGCCCGTCGCGCAGCCCGCCGAGGTCATCCTGAGCGGGCGCGAAGACCGCGTTGACATGGTGGAACGCGTTACGCTGGACTTTAAGACCGGAGAAGACGGCAAAATCAAGGGCGTGTTTCCCATTACGCTGCACGACCACGACGAGGCGCCTGTCGAGGGCGTCACCATTACGCCGCCGATGGTCAGTCTTAACGTTCCGCTCGTGCCGGACGCGCTGACCAGGGTTGTCACCATCAGCGCCGACATCAAGGACACGCCCGCCCCGCCGTTCACCTTCACAGGTCATGTGGAACCGGGCCGGGTCAAGATCACGGGCAATGCCGAAGCCGTAAACCGCACGTTTACGCTGATGACGGATGAAATCTCCCTGCGTAACGAAACGCAAAATCACGACATTACGGCCAATCTTGTCATCCCGGACGGCGTGACCGTGCAGGATATGCAGGGCAATGCGGTCAAGAAGGTGAAGGTACACATCGTCATCCTGCGCTCCATGACCACGCCGCCTACCAAGCCCGTCAAGCCCGTCAAGCCGGATACCACGCCGCCGCTCCCGCCCGTGGATCCCAACGGCTGACTCCTGAACCGGCGGCAAGTTACGCGCGGTCACTTGCAGCTACGCTTTGCCCGACCCGACCGGCGAACAATCAAGCCCTATGTCAACTCAACAGCCGCCGCTGCGAAACGACCCGTTTACCCTCTCGCAGTCCTCGCCCCCGCCGCCTTCTTATCCGGCAGGTCGCCTGCAAACCCAGGCGCTGTCGTCAGCGGCGGAGCAGACGGACGAAAACAAAACTATTTCTTCTGCCGACCTGCTGCGCCCGCACAGCATCGGCGGCGTGTTCGATCTCGCCTTCGACATCTACCGCACTCATTTTCGCGCTTTTGTTCTGCTGCTCGCCGTCCTCCTCCTGCCCACGCAGGCGATCTTGACCCTGCTCGTCAACACCTGGCTCAAGCCGCTTGAAAATTATCTGGACGCCCACGCCGAGGATGCGGGCGCGGCCCTGACGCTCGTTTCCGGCTACCTGTTTACGGGCATTCCCCAGGCAGGCTTTCCCGGCCTGCTGTCCCTGCTCGTCCTGGGCATTGTTAGCGCCCCCATTGCTATCGCGGTTGGAGACGTATACCGGGGCCGCGCCCCCGTCTGGTCCAACTGTTATGGACGCGCGTTCGCCCGCATTCCACGCGTCCTGCTGGGTTGGATCCTCGCCGGATTTGCATTCGCCGCGATTGTGGCCCTGACAAGCGCGTTCTTGTTCTTCGTTGCTGTCCTGTGGGCCTACTTTATCAGGTCGCCGCTGCCCGAAGCCCTGACGGTCATTCTGACTGTCCTCGCCCTCTTTTCTCCTTATGTCGCCGCCATGACCCTCGGCGCGTTTTGTTTCAGCTTCACGGCCCCGCTGATCGTGCTGGAAGATACGCCCGTGACCCAAATACCGGCCCGCTGTCGGCAGCTTACGGCCCGGCCCCGCGCCCTGCGGATCTGGACGGCGATTGTGTTTCTGCCGATTGTGTTCCTGACCGCGCAGACCCTGATGCTGCTTTCCCTGAGCAGTTTTCTCAGCCTGTTCACCCTGCTGCCTCTGCTGCGCTTCTGCATCGAGTCCACCCTGAACGTGCTGCTCATTGTTTTCTTGCAGCCCTATCTGCTGATTTTCCTGAACGTGCTGTACTTCGACTGCCGCATCGGTCGCGAGGCGCTTGACATTCACCTGCTGGCCGAACGGCAGGAGGCAGGCCGATGATCCGTCCGCCGCGTAACCATCAAACCGACGCATCCAATCATCAAACCGCTGCATTCAGTCGGCGCAGGCCGATTTCACGCCTCAGTTGCAGCGGCAGAAATTCACATCAAAGCCGCTCGCTCTCCATAGCCCTGTTCACTGTTGTTCTGCTATGGGGTTTGTGCTCTCCATTCGGATTGGGCGGCATTGCGCCTGCCCACGCCCAGTCCGCGCCTTCAACCGTTTCCGGCACTTCGGCCCCGGTTTCCACGCCGCAGTTAAAGGCCGATCTAAACCGTATTCTTGCCGACGACGAGTTCGGGCCGGAGGGCGCGAGCAAGAACCCGCTCGCAAAATGGATCGAGAAGCTGCGCGGCTATTGGGATCAGGTTCGCAAATGGTTCAGCGACCTGTTCAGCATGGGCGGACTGAAAGGCGGCGGAACCGCGCTGACGTACACGCTCGTGACGCTTATGGGCATGGCCCTGCTGTGGATCGCGTACCGCCTGCTGCGAGAATGGAAGCCGCGCCCCCGCGCCCTGCCGCGCCCCCGCGGACTTAGCGCGTTACAGGAAGAGGCTGCGTCCGACATCGTGCGCGATCCCGAACACTGGCGGAGGCAGGCCGAAGAATATGCCCGCGCAAACGAGTTTCGCCCGGCGTATCGCGCCCTGTTCCTAGCCCTGCTGCTCACCCTGGATCAGGCGGGCATCGTTTCGTATGACCGCGCTCGCACTAATGGCGATTACATCCGCGCCCTGAGAACGGGCCGTCAGGCGTTCATGTACGAACTTCTGCTACCCCCCGCCCTTGCGTTCGACCGCTTCTGGTACGGCCAGGAGACCGTGGACGCGGCGGATTATCAAGCACTGCTTGGCGTGTATCAAGATTTGCCCGCGCATGTGGCTGCTCTGACCGCACAGCGGCACATAGATGAGACATACGGCAGCTCGGACGGCACGAACGCAGGACAGGCGCAGGCGCGAAGTTCAACACAGGCGAACGGAGAGCGAACGCTATGACACAGGCAAGCGGCCCGCCCCCTGCCGACAAAAACCGGGAATGGTCCCTGCTGTTCCTCCTTCTTTTGGTGTTTGTTGCGGTCGCGCTGTATTCCGAGCAGGCGGGGCAGGCCGTCGTCGCCAAGACCGCCACAAGCAGCCTGAATAATCGTCCGCAGGGAACAAAAGCATTGTATCGGCTGTTCGGCACGCTGCCCTACACGGTGCGCCGACTGACCGCTCCCTGGACGACGCTGACCGCACAGGACGGCCTGCTTGTCGTGATCGAAAAGTTCGACGCCGACAGGCAGCCGAGCGAGGCCGAAGTCCGCGCCGTGGCCGGATGGGCGCGGCAGGGGGGAACCGTGCTGTATTTCGTGGAGGAACCCGCCCGCCCGCTGGACGCTCGCGACACGCTTGCAGGCGACATCGCCATCATAGACGCCCGCGATACGCCGAGCATGGCCGCGCCCAGTACGGCTTCTCCGCTCACGCGTAATGTCACAGCCATTTCGGTCGGCGGCAAAGCGCGGCTTGCGCCCGCAGGCGGCAGCGCGTGGCAGACTCTGTTTCGAGATGATTACGGCGTGATTGCGGCGCAAAAGCCACTTGGCAGGGGCCGCGTCATCGCCGCCGCCGATCCGCTTCTGGTCAGCAATCAGGGTGTACCGCAGGCCGACAATGTTGTGTTCCTTGCCAATGTCGTCCAGAGCGCTGTCGGGCAAAGCGGGCTGGATGTCGTTTTTGACGAGTACCATCATGGCGTCGGATTTGAGGCCGCTTCTGCCGCGCAGCAAAATTGGATTACCGCTTTGCCGCTGCCCCTCAAACGCGCGGCGTGGGCCGGAGCGGCCCTGCTGCTTGTCCTGCTGTACAATGGCAATCAACGTTTCGGCGCTGCCCGGCCCCTGCCGCTCGCCGCATATCGTCCGAGCGCGGACTATGTGCATAGCCTGGCTCGCTGGTATCGCCGCGCCGAGGCCGCCGACATCGTTGCAGAAACTCTGCTCAATGATCTGCTGCATTCCATCGCCCTGCATCTGGAACTGCCGCCCGACACGGACGCGGACGCGCTTCAAGCGCAGTACACGCGTCGTCATCCCAACAGCGCGGCCACGCTCGCGCAGATCATCCCGGCAAGTCAGCAAATCATCGCTGACCGTCGCGCAAACCCGGACGTTCTGCTCGCCCTCGTGCGCGACATGGAACAGTTCAAGCGCGATCTACAATAATTTATTGTAAATTACTTACTACCGTACACATTTTCCGGGTGTTGAAAACACCCGTCTAAGTAGCCTCCGGCTGAGCGTCCTACGGACGCAAATGCTTGTTTACAGGTGCATCGCGTCCGTAGGACGCTCGGCGGAACGCCACTTAGACATGGGTTTTCAACCCGTGGCAGAATGTGTACGGTAGTAAGTAAATTACAATCTTCCCGTTCCTAGTTCTCGAGTCTGTTCATTTCCAGGTGGAAAACAAAATCATATATCAGGAGAATACCCTTGTCGGATTTCAGCGACGCGCAGCCCGGATCACCTGCACCCTTTCCCGATACTGCGCCGGACGCGTTTGCCTTTCGCGCACACGACGCGTCCCTCTCCTTTGATGACGCGCCCGCTCCTGCCCTTCCGTCACAGCCTGCCGCGCCCGCGAATGTGCGCGAACTGGCTGCCCGCATTACACACGAGATGCGTAAAACTATTGTCGGGCAGGATGAACTCGTTGAAATGCTCATCGTCGCCGTACTCGCGGGCGGACATGTGCTTCTGGAAGGCGTGCCGGGAACGGCCAAGACGCTGTCCATTCGCACCCTCGCCTGCATCTTCGACGTGTCGTTTGCGCGCATCCAGTTTACACCTGACCTGATGCCGTCCGACGTGCTGGGAACCAGCATCTACGACCCGCGCACGGGCGAGTTCAACCTCAAGCGCGGCCCTCTCTTTGCCGGTCTTGTGCTTGCCGACGAGATCAACCGCACCCCGCCCAAAACGCAGTCCGCCCTGCTGGAAGCGATGGAGGAGCGGCGCGTCACCATTGACGGCGTTTCGCACGACCTGCCGACACCGTTTCTTGTATGCGCCACGCAGAACCCCATCGAGTACGAAGGCACATACCCCCTGCCCGAAGCGCAGTTAGACCGCTTCATGCTGAAAGTGACCGTGTCGTACCCGACCGAAGGCGAGGAGCAGAATATTCTTGCCCGCGTTCAGTCGGGGTTTCGGGCGCAGAACCTGCAAAACACGCAACTACAGCCCGCTCTTCACCCCGGCGACCTGCCCCGCTATCAAAACGAGATCGCGAACGTGCGCGTAGACCCCGCCGTACAGTCGTATATCGTGCGCCTTGCCCGTGCCACGCGGGAAAACCGCCATCTCACCCTGGGCGCAAGCCCCCGCGCCGCCATCACGCTCCTGCTCGCCTGCAAAGCCCTCGCTGCCATGCGCGGACGGGATTTCGTGACGCCCGATGATGTGAAGCAGCTTGCGCGGCCCGCCCTGCGTCACCGCCTGATGCTGCGCCCCGAATCCGAGATCGAAGGCTACACCAACGACCGTGTCATCGAGGCCATTTTGCAGAGCGTGGAAGTACCGCGTTGACGGCTAAAAGGCCGGGGTCTGCCGGTACGGGCGTTACGCGGGTCGCGCAGATCGCGCGCCCCGCTGCGGGGGGGATACGCCGTCATGTCAGCCTGCTTTGCGCCCATCTGGACAGGCGGCAGTTCGCGCCCAGCCTGTACGCGCCCGCCGACTTTACGCTTGACCTGACAAGCGAGCCAAGCGAGAATGTTCCGCAGCATCGTCTTGAAATCGCTTCGCGCACACGTATCGCCGCCGATCTACGCGCCGTTTCTGACGCGGCGCGGCAGTTGCGCGGTCGCACCGACCTTGTTCACGCGCACGGCCTGCGCGCCGCCCTGATCGGCGTTCCCTCTGCAAAACTTGCGGGCGTTCCCAGCCTGTTCACCGCCCACAACCTTCTGCCGCCGACGAGCCGCTTACAACGCGTTCTGTTGCGTCATATCGGACGCGCGACAAATGCGATCATCGCCGTATCACAGGCGGTCGCTGACACGCTGACAGATGCCGGCGTGCCTGCCGCCAACATTCACGTCATACCCAATGGCATTCCCACCACGCAGTACCGCAGTCGTGACTTTATCGCCGACAACATGCTTGATTTTGTGCCGGAAGGCGCGGTGGTCGTGCTGGCAATCGGGCGATTGTCACCCGAAAAAGGCTTTGACGTGCTGCTTGACGCGTTCCCATACGTGCTTGCCAACATCAGCAGCGCCTGCTTGCTGCTTGCGGGGGACGGCCCCGAAGCGGACAGCCTGCGGACGCAGGCGCAAAACTCCCCTGCCGTATCGCATATACAGTTTCTTGGGCGCGTTGTGGATGTCGTGCCGCTTCTGCACAGGGCGCAGGTCGTCGCCATTCCTTCCCGGCAGGAGGGGCAGGGTCTTGTCGCTCTGGAAGCGATGGCGGCGGGTCTGCCCGTAGTGGCAAGTAGGGTCGGGGGCTTGAAAGAAACGGTCGTGGATGGCGTTACCGGCCTTCTGGTTCCGCCCGACGACCCGCGCGCGCTGGCCTCTGCTCTGGTTCAAATCTTGCGTGACACCACTCAGGGTCGCATCGCGCCCATGCGTCAGCAGGCCACGCAGCGGGCAGAACAACTCTACACCGTGGAACGTATGATACTCAACATTGAAAACGTCTATCGTTCACTTGCAGGATGAGTGGAGTACACACTCTATAACTTTAGTTTCCGGTAAAAGTATGTAGACACAATTCGGGTGCGACATCAGGCAAGCGGCTGCGGTACAGTAGAGTTACCACACTACACTGGCCGAGGCTTACCTGATGTCACTCTTAGTCTACCGTATCTGTACCCTGCTCACGCAAGTGCTGGAAGATGTGCCGCTCGGCACGAACCTGGGCCTGCTGCACTTGTTCCTCGCGCTTATGTCCGGGCGTTTCCTCCACGCGCGCGGAGCCGTGTTTGCCGCTCTGGACAGCTTGGGCCTTGCGCCTGCCGCGGTGCGCCGCAGTAGTGCCGCCCTGTGCTATGGCGGCTGGAACACCGCCGACCTGCTCGCCCGCTGGCAGCAGACGGTAATACAGGAAGGCCGCTTCGTTGCCGCCTGTTATGAAGGCGTGCGCCCGGTCGCCTGTGACCTGACCGCCTTCTTTCGCCCCCACTTGCAGGGCCTGGACAGCAAACACTATGTGAGTACGGCGGGCAAGGCCCTGCCTGCCGTCTGCTTCGGGTTGGGCGTGGCCGTCGGGCGCATCGGTAACATGCGCTTCGCTCTGCCGCGCTTGTTCGTGCGGCGCAAGGCAGGCGAAAGCGAGAGTGACCTGCAAACGCGGCTGGTCGCGCAGGCGGCCAGAACGCTTGCCGCGTGCGAAGCCCTGATTGTAGATGCGGGCTTTGCCCTCGCCGATCTGCTGACCGCCGAGAACCTACGCTTTGTGGCCCGCGCCCGCGCCAACCAGACGGCGCGGCGCAGCGAACTGCCCGCCTACAAAGGACGCGGACGCCGCCCCACACGCGGCGACATCGTGCGGCCCTTAGCGCGAACGCGGGCCGGCAAGGACATTGCGGCCACGCCTTGTGACGCCACGGCGCGCTGGCACGACGGCGCACACCGTTTGACAGCGCAGATATGGAACAACCTGGTTCTGCCCGACGCCAAACCGGGCGTGCCCACGTTCCGGCTGGTCGCCATCTACGACCCGCGCTACAAGGAACCGCTGCTGCTGGCAACGAACCTGAGCGTGAGTGCGTGGGCGTTGTGGCGCTTATACAAGGAACGCTGGGGCGTGGAGCATCTGCCCCTGGCCGCCAAGCCGCTGCTCGGCTGCGAGCGGGCGTATGTGTGGGGACAGGAAAGCCGCTTTCGCCTGCCTGAACTCGCCCTGCTTGCGGGTAATCTCCTGTCGTATGTCGCCGCGACCAGCCAGCCGGTCGCTTCGGGGTTCTGGGATCGGGCGGCGCGGCCCACGGGCGGACGGCTGCGGCGCGTACTTGGACAGGTGCATTGTGCGGACTTGCCCGACCTGGCGGCACAACTGCGCAAAAAGAACAGCGTCACGGCCCACTTGAAGACCGGAGTGGACGCCCACAGACGCCACAAGGCACAAGCAACGCCGCAACAGGCGGCGCAAGCCGCTTCATTTACCGGAAACTAAAGTATAAGGCAAACAGGAATTGACAGGGCGACGCGCCCGGCGCCGATAAACGTTAAGGAACCCTTATGCCACTTCATGCTGATCTGCATCGTCATCTTGGGGGGGCGGTTGTGCCGCGCATCTTCTGGCGCTACCTTCAGCGCACCGGACACCCGCTCGCCAGCGCCTACCCCGACTATGAAGACTTTGAGGAATACGTGACCTTCCCCCGTGCCAGCCTGACCGAGTTTCTGGAACTGCACACGATGGTAGAACATGTGCAGCTTGTCGAGTCGCTGCCCTATTTCGTTTCCAAGCTGATACGCGGAGCCTATGTTTTCGAGGGAATCTTGTACCTCGAACTGCGCCACACGGCCTACTACCGTACCGACCCCAGCCGTTCCGAATCCGAGCGTATCACGCAGATGCGCGACATCGTGCGGATGATCGGCGCGAACGGCTACAACGAAAATTATCCCCTCCTGATGCGCCAGATACTGTGTATGCACAGCCGCCTGCCCTACGCCGTCAACCGCGCCATCGTGGAACTCGCCGCAAAGGAACCCAATCACGTCTGCGGCATAGACCTTGCCGGCCCCGACACCCTGTATGGCGCGCGGCTTGGAGAGTTTATCGAACTGTTCCAATACGCGCGGTCGCTCGGCCTCAAAACCACCTGCCACCTGTTTGAAACCACAAACGGCTTTTACCCCCAACTGCTGCCGCATCTCAACCGCATCGGGCATGGCATACAAATCCCCCTGCGCTTTCCTCATCTGCTCGATGACGTGGCGGCGCGCGGGCAGTGCCTGGAAGTATGCCCGACCTCGTACCTGAAGACCGGGACATTGCAGGACTTGTCTTCGCTCAAAACCGTGTTTACCCTTTGCGAAGAGCGGGGAGTGGACATCGCCATCTGCACGGACAATCCCGGCCTGCACAACGTCCGCCTGCCGTTCGAGTACGAAAACCTGCTGACCCAGGACATCATAGACTTCAAGCAACTGCGCCATTGTCAAGACGCTGCATTTCGCCACGCCTTCGCCTGGCCCCATTCGCAGCCCCCGGACGCCCTGCTCGATACCCTGCTCATGCCGCGCGCCGCTATGTCATCAGAGGCTGTTCGCGAAACGGACGCATCCGGCATGAAGCAAATGCCCGCTCACGGCTCGTAGAATCAAATAGTAATCCCCACCCACACTTGTATTGATCCTGCTTTGCGCCGGAGGAGTTTACACAATGTTCGCTCATGGCTCGCCTGTCCCATCACGTCCTGCTCTGTCGGCCTTTGCCGCCCTGACTTCATTGCTTGCGTTTTGCGGGTGTGGGCGCTCTACTCCCGCGTCTGATAACGCGACCGCATCTCCCATTGCCGCGTCAGGTAAAATCTCGCCTCCGCCCTCCACAGGTTCAGCCGTTGCGGGCGATTTCAAGGTGGCGCTTGTCACATCCGGGCCTACCAGTGATAACGGCTGGAACGCGGGCGCATTCAAGGCGCTTCAGGCGGTCAAAGCCGAGTTGAAACTGTCCGATCTCAATGCCTCGTCCGTGGAAGACCAGACTTCGCCCAGCCAGCAGGACGAAAGCCTCAACGCCTTTGCCAGCCAGAAATACAACATAATTTTCGCGCACGGCCACGAGTATCAGGAAAAAGCGCTCGGCATGGAAAGTCAGTTCCCGGACACTTTATTCGTCGTCTCATCGGGCGATAAGGTCGGCAAAAACACCGCCCCCATATCCCTGAAACTGGAAGATGGCGCGTACCTGGAAGGAATGCTCGCGGCGGGCATGAGCAAGTCGCACATCCTGGCGTCCGTCGGGGCCGAAAAGATCCCGCCCGTCCAAAGCGTGTTCACCGCGTTCGAGCAGGGCGCGAAGGCCATAGACCCCACCGTCAAGGTGCTGCCGCCCGCTTACACCGGCAGTTGGGACGATGTCGGCAAGGCCAAAGACCAGACCCTTGCGCTTATCGGCCAGAACGCCGATGTCATCATGCAGGACGTGGACAGCGGGGCGCAGGGCGTGTTTACCGCCGTGCAGCAAAGCGGCAAATCCGGCAAGGTTGTGTACGCGCTGGGAACCAACAACGACCAGAACGCCGCCGCCCCCGACGTGATCTTAGCCAGCGCGCCCATCTTGATTGACAAAGCCTTTCTCGACATCGCCCGCCAGGTCAAGGCCGGAACCTTTAAGCCCAGCGCGACTCCTTACGACATGAAGAGCGGCGTCATCGGCTTCGTCCTGAACCCGAAACTGGCCGACAAAATCCCCGCTGACCTGAAAAAGAAACTGGATGACGCGCAAAAGCAGATCATCGCCGGCACACTCATCGTTCCCAAAGCAGGCTGACGTGGCGGGAGCGACGGCGATATGACAATCAACGCTGCTAATTCGCCCCTGCTTGCGATGCGCGGCATCGTCAAGAAGTTCGGAACGGCGACCGCGCTGGACGGCGTGAACTTCGATGCGCGGGCCGGAGAGATCCACGCCCTGCTGGGAGAAAACGGCGCGGGCAAGTCCACGCTGATGCACGTCCTGTCCGGCCTGACAACGCCTAACGGCGGCGAGATTATACTGAACAACGAAAACGCGCGACTGCCTACGCCACGCGCCGCCCGCCGCGCCGGGATCGCGATGGTGCATCAGCATTTCACGCTTGTACCCGCATTCACGGTCGAGGAAAACCTTGCGCTGAACGCGGCAGGCGACAACGGCAAACCGGGCAAAGGCGCGTTGTCTGCCGCGCGGGCCGCGCTGGGACGCGCCGAGTCGCTCGGCTGGAAGCTGGACGCCCGCGCCCGCATCGCCGATCTGCCGGTCGGAACGCAGCAACGCGTCGAGATCATAAAAGCGCTCGCAACGGATGCGCGTATATTGATTTTCGATGAGCCGACGGCGGTGCTGGCCGGGGATGAGGTCGAGGAACTTTTTGGCGTTCTAAGGCAGTTGCGCGGCGAGGGCCGCGCGGTTATTTTGATCGCGCACAAGTTGGCCGAAATCATGGCCGTGGCGGATCGCGTCACCATCCTGCGGCGCGGCAAAAACGTCGCTTCCACCGACGTTGCCCAAACTAATCCCGTTCAGCTTGCCGAGTGGATGGTGGGCGGCTTGCCCGTTCATGCGGCACACGATATGGAAGCGGCTTTGTCCTCCATCGTGTCAACCGCCGGAACCAACCCTCGCGCTAATTTGCGTGGCAGCGCGTCCGATGCCAATACTGTCGCCCTTCCCGCCCCGATATGTGCGGGCGCACTGCCGCCCCAACCCGTAACGCCGCCTGCTTTTGTGGCTGTCGGCCTGACGGTACGCGGCGACCGGGGCGAGGTCGCCCTGCGCGGCTTGAATTTGGAGGTACATACCGGGGAAATTTACGGCATCGGAGGCGTAGACGGCAACGGGCAGACCGAACTCGCCGAGGCGCTTGTCGGCCTGCGCCCGCTCGAATCAGGCGCGTTATCGTGGCACGACAAGCCATTTATACCCGGCAGTCTGCCGTGTACAGGCTACATACCGCAGGACAGGCGGCGGGCGGGGCTTGCAACCACGCTTTCGGTCGAGGAAAATCTGCTGTTCGAGGCCGCGCGCGATCCCGCGTACCGGCGCGGCCCATTTTTGCGTCGTAAAAAACTGGCAGGACTAGCCGCCGGCCTGATACGCGCCTACGACATACGCGCGCAAAGCGGGCGTATCGCCGTATCGTCTCTATCCGGCGGCAATCAGCAGAAGATCGTGGTCGCCCGCGCCCTGTACGCCGCCCCGCCCTGGATCGTCGCCGTGAACCCCACACGCGGCCTGGACATCGGGGCCACCCGTTTCGTTCACGCCCAACTGCGAAAAGCAAAAGCGAACGGCGCGGCTATTGTGCTGATCTCCACCGATTTAGATGAACTTGCCGCACTGTCCGACCGGCAGGCGATACTATCCGGCGGCATATTGTCCGCATACAGGGGCGGCGCACAGAACGCCGCACAACTTGGCCTGCTGCTCGGCGGCATCGTCAACACGCCGCATCAAGCCAAATAGAAGCTGCCGCAGATTAGAAGCTCACACCGAATGCGCCGCGCTTTGCAAGCTGCCCTCGGCATGAAAACTCATTTGCTTTCATTTGCGTTCATTTGCGGCTATCCGCTCCTCAGTCCGAAATGAGACCTTACGTTTGACAGACAGCGCACCGACCGATAATAAGCCGCAAGCCGCGTCGCCTCCCCTGCCCCCGTCATCGGACGTTGTGGCGGGATCGCCCGCGCCTGTTGGCTTTGGTTCGGCTGCGTCTGCCATCGGGCGTTTAGTTCTAAACGTGTGCGGCTATGTCGCGGGCATGGTTGTTCTGTTGCTGCTGACCTTTCGACTGCTTGGCGTCCCGCCCGTTGCCGCTTTGCAGGGTTTGTGGATTGGTGCGGTCGGCAGCGCGACGGGCGGGCATTGGTACGCTCTTTCCGAGTCGCTCGTCAAGACAACACCGCTGTTATTGACCGGCCTGGGCGTCACGGTAGCATGGCGGGCGGGCATGTTCAGCATCGGCGGCGAGGGACAGCTGCTGATGGGCGCGCTCGCCGCCGCCACATTGCTCAAGTTGTGCGCCAGCCTGCCCGCGCCCCTGTTGACCCTCCTGATGCTGCTGGGCGGCTGCGGGGCGGGGGCATTGTGGGGCGGCATCGCGGGGTGGCTAAGGGCGACGCGAGGCGTTCAGGAAGTCATCAGCACCATCATGCTCAACTACATCGCGCTTTATCTGGTTGGCGCCTTAGTAGGCGGAGCCTTGCAGGAACATACGCATGTGAGTCAGCAGTCAGAAGCGGTTCCGAGCGCCGTGCTGTTCGCGCGCATGATACCGCCTGCCCTGTCGGGCGGCATCCAGACGCGCCTGCACAGCGGCGCATTAATCGCCCTGCTCGCCGTTCCCATAGTCGCCTTGTTCCTGTTCCGAACGTTGACCGGATTTGAAATGCGCGTTGTGGGCCAAAACCCGGACGCCGCTCGCGTGGCGCGGTTCTCGGTGGACAGCCTGCGTGTGCGCGCCATGCTGATCTCAGGTGGGTTGTGCGGGCTGGCGGGAGTCGTTGAGCTGCTGGGCATCAGCGGGCGTCTGGATGCGGGCTTTTCGTCCGGCTGGGGATACACGGCCATTCCCGTCGCTCTGCTCGGCGGGCTTGCGCCCTTCGGAGTCCTATTTTCCGCCCTGTTCTTTGGCGGGCTGACGGCGGGGTGCGGGTATCTGTCCCGCTTCTACGGCATTTCAGCCACGCTCATCAACGTAATTCAGGCCGCTGCGGTTCTGGCCGTGGTCGGCGGCAGAGCATGGCGGGCGCGCAAAGCCGGCAGCGACACGGAGTAAGATCAGCCAATGAGTCTGTTTACCGGGATTACGCAGGCGACCATAGCCGGGGCCACGCCCTTATTGCTGGCCGCGCTGGGCGAAAACATTGTGCAGAAGGCAGGCATCGTCAACGTCGGCCTGGAGGGAATGCTGCTCGCAGGCGCGTTCGCCGCCACGCTTGGCACGCTGTACCTGCCGGCCTTTCCCCACAATGCGCCGCTGCACAATGCGTTCATCGGGGTCGCTGTCGGGGCTTTAGCGGGCGTGGCTCTCGCTCTCCTGTTTGCCCTGTTCGCTATACGGCTCGCCGCCAATCAGGTGGTCGTGGGCGTGGTCATCAACCTGCTCGCGCTCGGCCTGACGGGAACTCTGTACCGTAAATTCTTCGGCACGACAGGGCAGTTCATCTCCACCTCTTCCCTGCCGCGCTACGTGTGGCTTGGCAACCAGACACCGCTCACCCTGCTTGCCGCACTGGCCGTGCCTGCCGCATGGTGGTGGCTGTATCGGACGCGGCGCGGCCTGGCCCTGCGCGCCTGCGGGGAACAGCCGGTCGCCGCCGACTCTGCCGGCATACGCGTAACCCGCGTTCGCGCGTTCGCGCTGGCGTTCGGCGGCGCAATGGCAGGGGTGGCAGGCGCGTTCCTGTCGGTCGGCGACACCAACACGTTCATTCCCAATATGTCAGCAGGCCGGGGGTTTATCGCCCTGGCGATTGTCACAGCAGGGCGCTGGAACCCATTCGGCTGCCTGATCGCCGCGCTGTGCTTCGGGCTGGCGCAATCGCTGCAATATCAGGCGCAGGCGCTCGATCTGCACCTGCCCGTTCGTATACCTTATCAGATGTTTCTCGCCCTGCCTTATATGGCAACACTGCTTCTGCTGGCGCGGGGCAGTCGGCGCAGCGATGCGCCCGCCGCGCTCGGACGCCCTTATCGGCAAGCCTGACAGAGTAATACACTCCTCCTGCCGCAAGAAAGTACAAGATTTCAGGATAAACCTTCGAGGCAAAGCGAAGCCTTTTATGGAGTACCACGATGATTATCATGACTCGCCGCCTGACGTTTTCCTCTGCCCTGGCAGACTGGATGCCCCACTTGTCGCAGGCGGAAAATGAGGCAATTTTCGGCAAAGAGGCCAGTCCCGAACCGTATGGGCATAACTATACTCTGGATGTGAGCGTAAAAGGAGATATACAGCCGACAACCGGCATTTTAGTAAACATCAAAGAGATTGATCGTATTGTCAGAGAACGTATTGTACAGGTTTTAGACCGAAAGTTTCTCAATAAGCGTGTGCCGTCGTTCGAGAGACAGCCTCCTACGCTGGAGAACCTGACACAATTTATTGTGTCCGAACTAAGCGACGCATTACCGTCTGAGGTGACACTCAGCGCCATTCGACTGGAAGACACCGGGACGCGCTATGCCACCTGGGAGGCTGGCGGCGAGCCAATATCCGGCACGGCGAAAAATGACAACAGGGACACAGGCAATATGTTGCTGACGCGCGTATATGAGTTTTCTGCTTCGCATCGCCTGGATAGCCCCCACCTGTCACCTGAAGAAAACCGGGAGTTGTTCGGCAAGTGCAACTACGACAACGGACATGGGCATAACTATGAGGTGGAAATCACCGTCTCCGGCCCTTTAGACGCGCGTTCGGGTCGCGTCATCGAGCCGGAGGCTCTGGACGCCATCGTCCACAAAGCCGTGCTGGATCGCTATGACCATCGCCATTTCAATTACGACATCCCGGAATTTGAGGGGCTAATTCCCTCGGCTGAAGTGATTACGCGCGTCATCTGGGAGCAGATCGCGCCGCATCTTAATGGGCCTGCCCAACTGCACCGCGTCCTTGTGCGCGAAACGCAGCGCAACATATTCGAATACTACGGCGCGTCAACGAACAATGAAGTTCAGGTCCCGTAAATTCGACGCATTCCGCAAGCCGATCAAAGCGGCAGGCAAAAAATACGGAAGGACGAAGACGTTCCATGACATCACGCCTCGAAGATTACTACCGGGGGATTTTAGAAGAGACGGGCGAGGACTCGGAGCGCGAAGGATTGATCCGCACCCCGCACCGCGCCGCCGAAGCCATGAAGTTCATGACGCGCGGCTATAACCAGGATTTGAAGGAGATTGTCAACGACGCCATATTTCATGAAGATAGCGACGACATGGTGATTGTGCGTGACATCGAGTTCTTTTCTCTGTGCGAACATCATCTGCTGCCCTTCTACGGGTTTGCCAGCATAGCCTATATTCCCAATGGCCGCATCATCGGCCTGTCCAAACTGGCCCGCATCACGGATATGTTCGCGCGGCGCTTGCAGGTACAAGAACGTCTTACTACACAGATCGCCGAAGCCGTGTCCGAAGTATTGGACCCCAAAGGCGTCGCCGTGGTTTTGGAGGCCAAGCACCTGTGCATGATGGCGCGGGGCGTGGAAAAGAAAAGCAGCGACATGGTGACAAGCCACGTGATGGGCATTTTTCGCACCGACCGAGGTACGCGCACCGAGTTTATGAACCTGCTCGGCGGCAGTCGCCGTATGGGCTAAGTGCCAGTGCAAAAGTGATACAGCATTTTGCTGATTTTGCTGATAAGGTTGACCTATGGCCCGCAGGGAAATACTCCATTACTTTTGCTTGGATACTTTGTACACTGCGGCGTAAATGCGCGGGCGATTTGCAGTCCATAGGACAGTTGGCCGGAGGCCTCATATCCGGTATTTTATATACCGGATATACGGCGTTTAGCTGCAACACACTCCATCCCTTACGCGTCGCTCTCCTTAGTGGAAGGCGGCGCGTCTTTGCGTTTGGGCTGCGCCTTGATTTCGAGCAGGCGCGTTTCACCGGGGACGAGTTTCAGCGAAATATCGGAACCGGACTCAAGCCGTGCGCGGGTAAGCGCGTCCATCATATCGTGCGGGGCAGGCAGGTTTATCTTCAGCGTGCCGCCGCGCATACTGGTGACAGCAATAAGACGCGCGCTTGCCGCCACGCGATCCTCTTTTCCTGCTGTGTCCGCATAGAGATGAACGCCCGCCATACGCAGGATGTTGCGTAAAACAAGAACAGGAACCAGCAGCGTACCGGAATATACGCTTGTCCATACGTCCGAGCGTTTGACGGCGAACGTTGTCTTGTTGTCCGTGTTCGCGCCCAGCCGCGTGATGGATTTGTCTGCGACTGTCAGCGAGGGAAGGACAGCGCGTTCCGAGCCGAAGTGCGCGCCGACATGGAAGCCCCAAGTCAGCGCGTCATCGCCCTCCACGACGCGCACCCGCAGACTGGTCTCCTTCTTCTCCATACGCAGCTTCATGCCAAGCAGACTCTGCGCGCCTGCCTCGTCCGGCCCCGTTTCGCTTAACAAGCCCGCCCCCCACAACCACACGCCCACCTGTTCACTTCGCTTGACACGGGCATCAATCCGCCTGCGCTCCGCTTCCGAAAGGTACAGGGTATTGAGGAAAACTGTTACTTTGTGATCCGGGAACTTAGGATGAAATAGATCAGAGAGCAGGTACGCGTCGAAAGCCGCGCCGGTCTGCGCCAGTTCTTTAAGCTGATCCACAAACACATACTGGCTCATCGCCGCGCGTACATCATCTTTGCCTGCGATATAGGCGGGGCCGAACGCGTCTACGATAAGAGATACCTGGGCAGTGCGCTTGTTGCCGTTCAGCGCGGGCAGCGCGCTCTGCGCCGCAAACCGAGTTGTGGCGGCGATGTCGGCTGAGGATGCGGCAGCCGATGCGAACAGGCCTGCTCCGTATGTCTGCGCCAGCCCCGCCTCCAACAGCGGCGAGCGAGACGGGTGCGCGGCATGGATCAGGACCTTGTCGCGCAGCGCAAGGCTGCCTGCGAAAGCCGTGGAATACAGTGCGTCCGGGGCAGCGGGCGTATCCACGATGAAATCCACGTCCGGCGAGTCAAACACGGGTTCCGGCAGACCATGCGCGCCCTCCGCATTGGACACCTGACCGAACGGCGCGGCATAGGCTAAACCGACAATCACGCGGGACTGCGTGGCGCGTTTGAGCAGGCCGCAGAAGTGCAGCGCGGCATCGTTCTGCGCTCCGTAGAAACACTCATAAAAATCCAGCATACGGCGCGAGCGCAGCGGATCGCGCAGCATTCCCAGGTCGGCGTAACGCCGCTCGTATGCGCTGGGACATTGGATCTTGTCGAAATCAGTGCGCGGGTCGTCCCAGCCTTTTTTGAGCAAGCCCGCGTTGCGCCTATACTTATCGACACACCAACTGCGGAACCGCTCGGTCATCCGCGGCCCCGCATCGGGCAGACGCTGCCATTCGGTATGCCGCCACGTTCCCGCCTCGCCGCCCGCCACCTGCCAGCCGATGCACCGGGACGCCCAGGCTGCTTGCGTCACGTAACGCGCCAGCCGCGCCAGCGCGTCCCCGGTCTCGTTCAGCCACGCTCTTGAAGCCCACGACGCTGCGGGAGAAAAAGCGCTGTCAGGGGCAACGGAACCGGAAGCGGAGGGCGTCGAGGCAGAACCTGCCCGCGCCCGATGGGGCGCGTTTTGCGCTTCCACATCCCCTGCCGCATCGCTCTGAACTTCCATTTTGGGCTTGTCATTTGCAGCCGAAACCGCGTCTGGCGCACTGGACAGACAAAAGGTGGCGCACTCCCCCGCGCGCGCCCGCCGCCACCACAGGGGCGCGTTCACGTCCACTTCAAGCAGCAGCATGACATCCGGGGACGCCTCCAAAAGCGGACGCAGCCGCGCTTCAAGTGTTTTGTACTCGTATTGATTCGGCCCCGTCCAGCCAAGCCCCACTCCGCGCACACGCACTAGCCGCGCTCCCGCCTCCACTGCGGCCCTGATCTGTTCGCCTGTCGTTGTCGCGTCCACGTCCCAGAACACGCACGGCACGGCACGGCCCTGAACGAACAATGCCCGGACGCCGTTGTAGGGCCGAAACTCGGACAGCAGCGGCGCAGACTGGCTCGTCTCCGGTTTCTTCTCTTGCTTCTTGTCGGTCGGGCCAGAACCTTGTTTCTGCCCCGTCCGGGGAGGGCGCGGGGCGCGTTTCGTTTCCATACTCAAATCTTTGCTTCTTTCCTGCGCGTGGCACAGCGCTCGTCGAGCCTGTTCACGGCCTGCTCAATCTTCAGTGCTTTTGTCGTTAGTCTCGTTATCGGTTTAGTTCGTTAGTGTACCATTGTACAGCAAAATCAGCGGCAACAAAACGCAGCCCCCTTTCCTGCATTGGAAAGAGGGCGTAGATTCAGGATTGTATATTCACGCTTCTAAAGACAAGCTAAATACCTGCTAAATACCTGTTTAGCCCTCACCGGGCGGCGGTTTGTGCAGGCGGCAGCGGCGCATACGCCGCGCCTGTGCCGCCGTTACACGCTCGCTATGCACCGCAGTACACCATGAAGTCGCCCTATCTCCTGTGTCCACGCACACGGATACCTCTACCATTTCGGGGGGGACCGGTTTGGGGTCTACATGAGGAGCGGGCGGACGCGGAGTGGGCGCGGGATGCGGCGGTTCGACGGGCGGCGGTTCAGGCCGTGTTGTAACGCGCGCCGTTGTAATCGCCGCGACGCTGTGGGGCGGGGCCACCGGACGCGTTTGCAGCGGCTGTGTGCGCGGCGGCGCGGCCTGCGTGATCGGAGCGGCTGTTTTCAGGGCCGTCTGCGGGTTAGGTGTTGGCAGGGCCGGGGGCGCAGCGGGCGGGGTGGCCTGATCCCTGGGCAGAGTAATGGGTGTCGGGTTTTCCTGCGCCGGGGGAGCGTTCTCATCAGCCGGCGTCGCCGCTGTGCCGTCCGCAGGCGAGGTTGTCGGCAGCGCGCTGTCATTCGGTTTCGTCCCGGTGTCCGCCGCTATGGTCGCCGCGCTTTTGCGCTTGCGGCGCGGGGTTGTCACAGGCGCGACGGGATCTTTTGGCGCGGCGGGCGCGGCGGCGATGATGGGCATACCCGGCAGGTGGAACTTGCGCTGCTCCGGCACGGCCTTCATCATAAAGTCATGCCAGATCGGGGCGCAGACGTGTCCGCCCGTCACGCCGCCCATCGGCATATAGGTCGGCCAGGTGGGATGCTTCGCGTTCTTGTGGTGAACCTGCGCCACCCAGATCACGGTCGTCAGTTCCGGCGTGTAGCCCGCGAACCATGCGTCGCGGCTGTCGCTCGTGGTTCCTGTCTTGCCATGCGCGTTCTCGACGATGTTGCCCTGACTGTCCTCGCGGGCGAGCGTTCCGGTTCCTTTCGTCACGACCGCTTCCAGCGCCTCGTCCATCTGCTCCACGGTATGCGGCTTGAGTATGTCCGTGTGAATTTCAGGAATGCGCTCCTCGACGATGTTGCCGTCGCGGTCGTACACGCGCACAAGGCCCATCGGCGCGTAACGATTGCCTTTTAAGGGAAAGACAGAGTACGCGCTCGCCAGATCCAGCGGATGCACCTCGCTCGCGCCCAGCGCGGTCGGCAGGTACGGCTGCAAGGTGGACGTAATGCCCATCCTGTGCGCGTAATCAATCACCTTAGCGATGCCCACTTTGGCCGCGACCTGCACGGCGACCGTGTTCTTGGAAAACTCGATGGCTGTCTTGCAGTCTATATCGCGGTAGCTGTACCCGCCCTCCTCGCTGAAATTCTTGACGATCTTCGTGGGGTCGTTCGGGTACGGAATAGGTTTGTCGGGAAAACTGTCGTTCAGGTCGCATGTTCCCGTATCGAATGCGGCGGCGTAGTCGAATGCCTTGAAGGTACTGCCGGGTTGTCGGCGTCCCATCGTCACATTGTTGTACTGACTGGCCCGATAATTGCGCCCGCCGACCATTGCCCGAATGTAGCCCGTGTTGTTGTCCAGCGCGACCAATGCGCCCTGGTTCGGGCCGCTGCCGCCGTCATTGTGGTTTTGCAGGCCCGTCTCCAACTCCTGCTCGGCCATCTGCTGCTGTTTCCAATTCAGCGTGGTTTCAATGCGGAGGCCGTGCTGCACATAATCGAAGCTGTACCGCTTGATGAGATCGTTCAGCACGTACCAGACAAAATACGGGGCTTTGAAATTGTAATCCTTGCGCTTCTGCGGCCCGATTAGCAGGGGCGTTTCGGCTTTGGCGGCGTCCAGTTCCGATTGCAAGATGTAATGGTTCTTGAACATGTTGTCCAGAACCTCATCACGACGTTTCAGGGCGGCTTTGCGATGCTCGAAGGGGGTAAACGAGGAGGGACGCTGCGGCAGGCCGGCAAGCAGGGCGCACTCGGCAAGATTCAATTTGCTGGCGGACTTGCCGAAGTATGTGCGGGACGCAGCCTGCACCCCATACGCCCCCGCCCCATAATAGATGTTGTTCAAATATAACGCGATGATCTCGTTTTTGGAGTACAACTGCTCCATACGCAGGGCGTACAATGCCTCGCGGATCTTGCGCGAAAACTTCTTTTCTTTGGTCAGCCCAAAGCGATCCACATTGCGAACAAGCTGCTGCGTGAGCGTACTCGCCCCCTGCCGCGTCGCATTGCTGCCAGTGGCATTCGCGAGCGCGGCCCTTAGAATGCCCTGCAAGTCCACGCCCGGATGCTCGAAGAAGCGCCTGTCTTCAATCGCGACCGTGGCGTTAATCAGGCTTTTGGGCATCTCACTGAGCGCTATGGGCTGACGGTTCACCACCATCAACTGGCCGAGCAGTACGCCGTCCTGCGACCAGATGGTCGTCGGCACGGGCGGACGCGCGTCCATGCGCATGTCGTCCACGGAAGGCAGGCTGCTGGAAAACTTTTGGAAGTACATATAGGCGGCGACCAGAGCCACCGCCACGACAGCTTCCGTCAGCAAGATCAGCAGCGCGAAAGCCGTCTTGATCCGCTTCTTCCAGCTTACGCCATACCGTCCGGTTCGTGCCTGGGGTCTGAGGGCAGGCCGCGCACCCGAGCTATTGCGAGATACATTGCGATTCGCAGGCTTCGTCATACAGACATTATAGGCGGCAAAATCGCGTGTGTCAAGTGCATCGGCGTTATAGCGAGCGAAAACCGTTTGGTATTGGACGCGCAGAAACAGGTTGAACGCGCGATCCGCCCGTCGTTCCCTCACCTTTGCGATTGATTCAGCAGACAGGGAACAACATTGAAGCTAGATGAAACTAGATGATAAATCATAATTGTGAAAATTCGATGAAATCAATGCCGCAAATAGGTCTGACGATCAACATGCGGCAAATTAGCCTCTGTTTTGTCGCTCCAACGCCGCGAAAAGTTGGCGGGCAGTCTGCTTACCTCCGATATGCGCGTAAAAATGCCTGGGCAGACCGCGTAAATTTAACATGATTCAGTCTACAAATGCTATACTGTCAAGCCGATAATCATAGCGACTGCAATCCTCAGAAACTTTTTGACGCCGCGTGTTGAAGTGGTTCAAGTTAGCGCACCTCCATTTGCAGGAATTCAGATGGAGCGGAGCCAGTTTGACAAACTTAGAGCATAGCTCCGTTGAGACTTTTCTTCAGCAGGTTTCTCAGGTTTTGTGACGACACACTTCTTCTGCCCCCGTCGTCACCCATCCCAGGCCCGACTGTTCCGGCGGATAGCGCGCGCAGGCATTTGTTCTGTGGCGCACCAGACCGCTCGCTTCAGGGAGATGAGTTGCTATGATTGATCAGGCTCAAGGTTTGCGCGCGCTTGTCAGCAAGGCGCGGCGCGGCCACGCTGGAATTTCTCTCCTCGACGACAACGATTCCGACAACTTATCCCAGGAACATACACCTTATCCCTCTCAGGATGCGCCGGAACAGGACTCATCCAGCGGCCAAGCCTCCCACGAGGACGTTCTCAACCCGGAAGCGGCGCGCTTGGTGACTTCTTCCCACGACACTGCACCGGACAGCCTCGCTATGGAAACGGATGCGGCCCTTGTCTCTTCCACGGCCCCTATTTCCGCTGAGCGCAATCCCGCACAGCATATCAATGGACGCGCAGGAACCGGCGTTGGGCGTGACCACGCGGCCCCGGTCTATGCCGCCGTATCGCAGCCTCGTTCCGCCCATCGCGACGCGGCGCGGTCTTCCAATCCGGCTGAGGTTCAGACGCCTGTGACGCAGGCCCGCGTGGTCGCCGTGACCAGCGGTAAGGGCGGCGTGGGGAAAACAAATTTTTGCACTAATTTGGCGCTGACCCTCGCGGCGCGCGGGCAGCGTGTCATCATCGTAGACGCCGACCTGGGACTTGCCAATGTGCATGTCGTGCTGGGCGTCGCGCCCCGCTTCCATCTGGAGCATGTGATGCGCGGCGAGAAGACTCTTCAGGAAGTGCTGTACACGGGGCCGAGCGGCGTGGGCATTATAGGCGGCGGGTCAGGGCTTGCCGACATGGCGAACCTGGACGAAGCGCGCCGTTCGCGCTTCATCGCCGGTCTGAGTGAACTGGACAGCATGGCCGATGTGATCCTGCTGGACACGGGCGCGGGTCTGTCCCACAACGTTCTGGCGTTTCTGTGCGCCGTGGAGGAGGTAATCGTGATCACCACGCCCGAACCCACGGCCATCACGGACGCGTATGCCACCATCAAGGTGCTGTCACAGGAAAACCCCGGCGCGCAGCAGCGGCTCGTCGTCAACATGGCGCAGTCGGAGGCCGAAGCGCAGGCCGTGGCGCAGCGCCTGCAATCCATCACGCGCCGCTTTCTGGGGCGCGACCTGGACTGGCTCGGCTATCTGCCGCACGACATGACCGTGTCGCGGGCCGTCCGCGCCCAGCAGCCGTTTTCCCTGCTCGCCCCGGATGCGCCCGTGACGCGCGCCATTGTCCGACTGGCCGCCCGCCTGGGCTATGATCAGCCCAGGCCCGTGACTCAGGCGGCAGGCGTCAGCGGCTTGCTCACCCGAATGCAGCGCTTTTTTCAGCATCGCTCGTAAGCCGTACAGCGCGATGAACGCAGCCGGGGAAATCATTGTTGCAGCGAATCTTCTATATGCAAGCAATCATTTTTTGTTCCACTGCGCTGCCGCGCCATATCACCCGTTACGAGGAAACCTGTGAACATCCTGATCTTAGCCGCCGAAGTGGCGCCGTTTGCCAAAGTGGGAGGGCTTGCCGATGTGGCGGGCGCACTGCCCAAAGCCTTGCGCGCACAAGGCCACGATGTCCGCGTTGCCATGCCCTGCTACAAGATGATCGAAACCAACCCGCGCTATGCGGTCAAGGACGCGCTGAACGAATTTCCCGTCCCGATCCGCGCGGGCGTCGTGGAAACGGCCTTTGTGAAGCAAACGTTCATAACGTTGTCCGCTGGTACAGGGCAAATCACGCAGGTTGAAAACGCGTCCGACTTGGCCGACACGGACACGCAGGGCAGCATTCCCGTTTATCTGATCGGCAGTCCCGCCCCTGACGACCAGAGCAAGGCGGGCAGAATCGAAGGACGGCGCAGCGGTTATTTCCAGGAGGCGACGACAAGCCAGCAGGTATACACCCTATCCGCCGATCCGTACATCTTCTTCTGCCGCGCCGCGCTGGAAATGACTACGCGACTGGCTCCCGACTGGACGCCCGACATCCTGCACTGCAACGACTGGCATACCGGCCTGATACCCGCGTATGCCGACACATTCTATAAGGACAACCCGGCCCTGCGCCGCGCCGCGACCGTGTTCACCATTCACAATCTGGCGTATCAGGGCAATTTCGCGCAGGACGAATTTTACAAGACCGGCCTGCCTGACAGCCTGTTCTCGTCAGAAGGCCTGGAGTTTTACGGGCAGTGGACGTTCTTGAAGGGGGCCGCGCAATTTGCAGACCGCATCAATACGGTCAGCGTCAACTATGCCCGCGAGATACAAACGCCCCAATATGGCTGCGGCCTGGACGGGCTGCTGCGCCACAAGGCCGCGCAGGGCAAACTTGCCGGCATCATCAACGGCATTGATTACGAAGAACACGACCCGGCCACAGACCCGCGCCTGCCCGCGCATTTCAGCCTGGACAAGCCGAAAGGCAAGACAGCGTGCAAAGCCGCGCTGCAAAAAGAACTTGGCCTGCCCCAGAACCCGGATGCGGTTCTGATCGGCCTGATTTCGCGACTGGCTGACCAGAAAGGTTTCGACCTGATCCACCAAACGGCGGAACAGATGCTTGCCCTGCCCGTGCAGTTCGTCCTGCTCGGTACGGGCGACCCATTCTACGCGCAGTATTTCACCGAGTTGCAGTCACGCTATCCCGATCAGGTCAGCGCGAATATCGTATTCGACACCGACCTGGCGCAGCGCATCTACGCGGGCAGCGACCTGTTCCTGATGCCCTCACGGTTCGAGCCGTGCGGTCTGGGCCAGATGTTCGCCCTGCGCTACGGGGCTTTGCCCATCGTCCGGGCCACGGGCGGACTGGCCGACACCGTCCATGATTTCGATTGGGATGCGCGGCCCAATGGCAACGGTTTTGTATTTGAAGAGTATTCGCCCGACGCGCTGATCCAGACCATTCGGCGGGCGGTACATACCTGGCAGCATCCCGACTGGCGCAAACGCCTGCTGACACGCGCCCTGTCGTCGGATTTTTCCTGGCGTGTCTCCGCCCAGGCGTATGCCGCTCTGTACGCCGACGCCCTGAGCGCGCGCGCTGCCGAACAGCCATGATTATTTTGGCTATTATTTGCCTATTATTTTGGCTATCATTTTCATCATTACTTTGAATATTATTTTCACCATGCTATTTTTGCCGACATGCCTGCGAGGAAGCGCGTCTTGAAGACCATCACGCCACAACTGCCCACCATATTCGGTTCGGGCGCGGCCATGCTGATCGCGTTTCTCAGCCTGCTTACCGGCACATCGCCCGGAACCTGCATGATGAAAGCGCTGGCGGCGTTTCTGGTGTTTGCCGGTTTTGGGTTGGTGCTGCGCTTCGCCCTGAGTGACATCCGCGACCATCACGAAGAGGACAGCCTGCCCATCCCGACCGCGCGCCTGCCGCAGGGCCAGTTGGACATGATCCTGCCGGGAACTTCGGTGGCCGACCTGCTCGGCGTTCAGGGCGGCATGGATGACGCGCGCGATGCCGAAGAAGCCGCCTGACATACAAATCAGTTTGCATTCTTCATCATACTGACCTTATACCGACCTTCATTACTGGCTCTATTTTTGTTTTCAATGCTCATTCATCACCGATGGATGAGGACGGCACAAGACACTGTGCGACTGCCGGAGTGCGAAGGAGTGAAATCGAATGACCCCGTGGGAATCAGAGGATAACTGGAAACGCTTCAAATGTAACGCCGACCTCAAATCGCGTGATCGCCTAATTGAGAACTACGCCTATCTGGTGAAAATCACGGCGGGCCGCGTCATCAGCAATATGCCGCCCAGCCTGGAGCGCGACGACCTGGTCAGCGCGGGCGTTATGGGCCTGATCAAAGCCGTGGATCAGTACGATACGACCCGTCAGGTGAAGTTCGAGACCTATGCTATCGCCCTGATACGCGGGGCCATTTTGGAGATGCTGCGCGAAGACGACTGGGTTCCGCGCAGCACCAGAGAGCGCGTCAAGCTGCTGAAGAACACCTACGCGCAGCAGGAGCTTCAACGCGGACGCCCCGCCACCGAGGACGAGATGGCCGAGGCCCTCGCCGTCACGCCCGAAGAGTTCCAGAAACTGCTGGTCGAGACCGGGCGCACGGCCCTGATGTCTCTGGAAGACGTCCTGGTCGGCGGCGGCAACGGAGAAGTGCTGCACATCTCCGACGTGATACCGGACGACGGCCCGACCCCGACTTTTGAAGCCGAGATGCACGAGCGGAGGCGTATGCTGGGCAAAGCGATTGACCGCCTGCCCGACCGCGAGCGCCAGGTAATTTCGCTCTACTACTACGAGGGCATGACCTTCAAGGAGATCGGCAAAATCCTTACCATTTCGGAATCGCGCGTGTATCAGCTGCACACCCAGGCGGCCCTGCGACTGCAAGGCTACTTGCAGCGCGACAAAGAACTCTTTCGGCAGTAAGCGCGTGCCGCATTACGCCGGGCATGGCGTCGGCAGCTGATGGACGCGCATTTATCCTTGTAAACACCCAAACAGTGTAACAATCAGTGTAAACAATCAAACAGTATGTCAAGGTGACGCCGCCTGCACTCCTGATTATCGCTGTGTCCCTGTCTGGACATAAGCGCATAATTACTAAGATTGCAGGGTCGGGCGTCATTTCGGCGAATTCTTCCGTACATCTACTGTGCGGCGAAGGGACAACCCCAATGGAATGGCAGGCCATCGTTCTGGTGATACAGATACTGATGCTGGCAGTCGGCTGGTTTTTGTTTCAGCAGGCGCGCGGCGAACTGTCGGCGCGGGCGGCGGAAACGCCCGTTCTGGGCGAGGTGAAAGCCCTGCAGCGCAGCATCAAGCAGCTTCTGGCCGACATGGAGCAGTCCTCCGAGTCCGCGTCCGCCCGCCTTGAGAAACGTTGCGATCAGGCGCGGCGTCTGCTGGACACGCTGGATTTGCGCATGGCGGAAGCGTCAGATCTAAGGGACAGCCTGCACCAGGTGCAGCCTTCCCTTGCCGCGCGCACGGACGGTCAGAGCGTTTCTTTTGTCCACGAGGATACTTCGTCCGCGCCGGGACTGAACGACGCCGTTGTCGTCGCTCGGCGCAGTGCGCCTGAACAGATGGACCCACCGCACAATGCCCGTGACCGCCGCCGTGATACCATCTTCGCCCTTGCCGATGTCGGCAGGACACAGGGCGAGATCGCGCGCGAAACTGGCATTTCCGAAGGCGAGATCGAGATGCTGCTTGCCCTTCGCTTGCAGCGCGTATAACAAAACCCGGCTTGATGGTGTACACTAGTGATAGCTTCAGTAAGCCAGGTTTTCAAAGGAGAGATTCACTGTGTACCAAACGTTACGTAACCGACGGCATGGGATGGCCGCTTGTGGCGCGTTCATCGCCCTTGCCGCACTTTCCGGCTGCCAGAATCATAAGAAGATCGCGCTCGTCAACAACGTCGCCATCAACGATGAAGAGTATGACCCCGCCGTGTCCCGTGTCACAGACGCGGACCTGCAGGGGTTAAGCAAAGCAGGCGTGCAGACCGACGCGGGCGGCGCGGGCCTGGTCATCCTTATCAAGGAAAAACTGCTCGAAGCGATGGCGAAGGAAAAGAACGTCACGATCTCCGACGACACCGTGAATCGCTACATTCAATTCATTACCCGCACCAATCCCAGCCTGTCTTCGGCCCTCGAAGCGGGTACGATCAGTCGCGCCGACCTTCCGCGTCTGGTGCGCGACTCGCTGATCGTTGTCGCAGTCGGCAGCAATAACGCGAACGTGCCGGAAGACGACATCAAGAAAGAGTTCGAGAGCAACAAGCAGCAGTACAACTACCCTGAAATCGTTGGGCTGCGCGCGGTTCCCGTACCCAGCCAGACCGAAGGCATCCAGCTGATAAACCAGATCAAGGCCACAGGCGACTTCGCCGGAGCCGCCGCCAAGATCAGCCCACAGGCAGGCGTTACTCGTTTTGTTCCGGCGGATCAGCTGCCGCCCGCGCTCAAAACCGTGCTGGATGGTCTCAAAGAGGGCCAGGTCGCTCCTGCGCCCGTCGAAATACCCGCTCAGGCGGGTGGGCCGGGGGCAAACATAGTCGTGCAGTTGGTACGGCGCATGGCGAAGGGCGAGGCTACGCTTGCCGAAGCGCACGAGGCGGCGCGGCAGCACGTCCTGCAAAAGTCACAGCCCCAGCTTGCACAGCACAGTCAGGAAGTCATCAACGAGTACAACCAGAAGGCCAGTGTCGAGGTTTACATCGACCGCTACAAGAGCGTTGTCAAAGCCGCGCTGACCCCGCCGCCGCCCACCCCGTCGGCAGGCAGCATGGGTGGGCCGGGTATGAGCGCGCCTCCGGGCGGCGCGCCCGCCGGCGCTCCGGGCGGTCAGCCGATGCCCAACGTTCGGCCCGCCACTCAGGGCCGCGCGATGTCCCCCGCTTCCGCTCCGCCCGCAGGCGGCAAAATGGGCGGCGCGGGCATGACCGCTCCCGCCGGCGCGACCGGCGCGGCAGCCCCCGCCACCAAGCCCTGATGTTCTCTGTAGGATATTTGTCAAGCGACGCGCCTCTGTCAAGCCTGTTCAGGCAAAAACAAAGGCGCGTCTTTCTTCCGCGTGCTATGTCATCGCTAAACTATATTTGTGTTGGCAGCACATGGTTTTGTTTTCAGATACGGCGTAGAAAGTAACCCTAGTGATTACCTTGATTGGATTGGGGGCGGGCAACAGTGACAGCCTTTCGCGCGGCGCGGAACGCGCGCTCCGCCAAGCCTCGGAGCGCGCGCAAAATGGCACGGGCGCGCTGTACCTGCGTACAAATCGCCATCCCTGCGCCGACTGGCTGCGCGAGCAGGGTCTGTCATTTCAATCTTTCGATGCCGTTTACGAAGCGGCCCCGAATTTCGGCGAGGTGTACGCGCAGATTGCCGCAAGGGTGATAAACGAAGCCGAGCGCAGATTGCCGGACGGCCAAACGTTCCCGGTCGCTTTCGCCGTGCCGGGACACCCCCTTTTTGCCGAAGAAACGACCCGTCTCATTATTGAGGCGGCGCAGAAACGAGGCATCGCTACGCAAATCATCGCGTCGGGCAGTTTCGTCGAAGCGTCCCTGACTGCCGCAGGCGCATCGCTCCAGGACGGCTGCGACATACGCGACGCGCTGACCCTGCAAACGCGCGACCGCGTGGACGCGCAAGGCTATCGCGCAAATGGGCGCATTGACGTGACGCGCGGCCTGCTGCTGTTTCAGGTCTTCGACGCTAATGCCGCTTCGCAAACCAAGCTGGCCCTGATGCGCGACTATCCCGACGACTGGCAAGTCTCCATTATCCGGGCGGCGGGCGTACCCGGAATGCAGGATGTGAAGCGGGTTCCCCTCTTCCAGTTGGATCGCGCGCCCGTGGATCATCTTACGTCGGTCTACGTGCCGCCCCTCCCCCCTGCCCTGCGCCGCGCCGGTTTTGCGGAACTGGTCGGCATCATGGCTCGCCTGCGCGCCCCTGATGGCTGCCCGTGGGATCGCGAACAGACGTATATGTCATTGAAGAAATACTTTGTCGAGGAGACCTACGAGGTACTGGACGCGCTGGACACGTTTGTTGCGGGCGGCGACCCGATGGCGTTCTGCGAGGAATTGGGCGACGTGCTGCTTCAGGTCGTGTTTCATGCGCAGCTTGCGTCCGAGGAAGACATTTTCGACATTGACGATGTAAGCGCGGCTATCGTAGAAAAACTGGTGCGCCGACACCCGCATGTCTTCGGCGAAGTGCAGGTTGCGGACAGCGCCGAGGTGCTGCGTAATTGGGAGCGCATCAAGCGCGCCGAAAAGTCACCCGAAGACGCAGGCTACCGCAAATCCCTTCTGGACGGCGTACCCGGCGCATTGCCCGCCCTGATGCAGGCAATGGAGATCAGCAAGCGCGTCGTCAAGGTGGGCTTCGAGTGGAACACGTTCGATGATGTCATCGCCAAGTGGGACGAAGAGACGTTGGAACTCAAGGCGGAACTGGCAGCCGCGCCGCTTGACATCGCAAAAATCACCGGGGAGTTGGGCGACCTGCTCTTCACCCTCGTGCAGATCGCGCGCTGGCAGAAGATAGATCCCGAAGACGCCCTGCGTCAGATGCTGGGCCGGTTTGGCAGCCGGTTTCGCTACATCGAACGGCGCGCCGCCCAACAGAACCGTGATCTGAACGACATGACGCTTGTGGAGATGGACGCGCTCTGGGACGAAGCCAAAGCGCACTTCAAAGCAGCAAAGCCATCCGACAAGTAAAGCATCGGATGGCCCTGCAGCCGCAATCATGCTGCGATCTGGAAGCTCACTGATCTTCCGTGCCGGCGATGGGGGCGTCCGGCTGCTTTTCCTTGACGGGGATGCCCGCCGCTGCCGCGCCCGCGCCCGCCGCTGCCGTATGCGCGTTGGCCGCGTCAATGTCGCTGGGCCGGAAGGTTCCGTTTTTCACCTTGTCGCTCAGCGTGGTCCACTCGCCCTCCAGGCTGTCGAGCGATCCGGCGAGCTTCTGGAGCAGCGGGCTTTTGCTCTTGTGTGCGATGTTACTTGACACCTTAACCTCGTGCGCGGCGAACAGCAGCGCAGCCCCACCCTTGATAAGCGTCTTGGTGCGGCCCGGCGTATTGGCCTCGAACTTGCCGGCCTTGTACGGATTATATACGAAGTGGTGGAATGCAAAGAACGCCTCGCCCATGTGCAGGGCGAAGCGCGTCTTGTCGAACAACGCGAAAGACGGCGACAGCACACCGGCCGTCAGCACGACCGCCGCGCCCCCGGCCAGCCAATTCTTACGATTCAGCGTTTTCATGATCTCATGTCTCCTCATGGTAAATGGTAGATGGTACTGGGTTTGATTGAACCGCTATCCGCACAAAATCTAAACATTGATGTTACCGCGTGTACTAAACACGAGCCTGACAGAAGTACACGCTCGCTGCATATTGACGAGAAAAACAAACAAATAGTTTCCCCGGTTACGGTTTATGACGTGCTTTTCTGTGCCTGCCGCCGCCTATGCCTTGAAACATTGTCATTGTTCCGCCGCATAATGGGGATTATTCGCGCCGATGTGCGTATAAACACAGGATCAAATCACGCGCCGACTTCCGACACAGACACAACAAACACACATTCAAAGTACAATCAAAGTACAATCAAAGGACAATTCACGCTATGACTTCCGGCTCCCCCTCTACGACAACAGAACGAAAAATGCAGTACCGACGCCTGGGCGCGAGCGGGCTGAAGGTAAGCGAAGTGTGCCTGGGAAGCTGGCTCACGTATGGCAACGCAACCGAAGACCAGACCGCCGAACAGTGCATTGACCGCGCCTACGAACTCGGCATCAACTTCTTCGACACCGCGAACGTGTATGCGCGGGGCAAGAGCGAGGAAGTGGTAGGCCGCGCCCTGCGTAAATACCCCCGCGACAGCTACGTCGTGGCGACCAAAGTCTACTTTCCCATGACCGACGGCTTGATGCCCAACAACAAGGGACTTTCGCGCAAGCACATCATGGAGCAGGCTGAAGCCAGCCTGAAGCGGCTTGGCACGGATTACATTGACCTGTACCAGTGTCACCGCTACGACACGGAAACGCCGCTCGAAGAAACCCTGCGCGCATTGGATGACCTTGTCTCGCAGGGCAAAGCGCTTTACACCGGGTTCAGCCAGTGGACCGCGCCGCAGATCGCCGATGCCGTGCATTTTCAGGAAAAGCACAACCTTGATCGTTTCGTATCCAGCCAGCCCTACTATAACATGCTGGGCCGCGACATCGAGAAAGACGTGATCCCTGTCTGCGAGCGCGAAGGCATCGGGCAGATCGTCTATTCGCCGCTCGCGCAGGGTCTGCTCACGGGCAAATACAAGCCGGGACAGCCCCTGCCCGCCGACTCGCGCGCCGCCGACCCCAAGCAAAACCAGTTCCTCAACAGCGGCAAGCTCGACGATGCCAAGCTGGAGCAGATTCAAAAACTCGTCCCCATCGCCCAGGAACTGGGCATCTCCATGCCGCAGCTTGCCCTCGCGTGGTGTCTGCGCCAGCCCAACGTGTCCAGCGTCATCATCGGCGCAAGCAAGCCCTCGCAAGTGGACGACAACGCGGGCGCGTCCGGCGTCACCCTGAGCCAGGAAACCCTGAAAGCCATAGACGAAGCCGTTAAGTGAGTTCTTGGCGCATTTGTATTTGCCCCTCGGAAGCAATCCGAGGGGCAAAGGGCATCGCACAACATCTTTGCTAAACTTGCACTAACCGAACATGCCAACCCTATCTTCTCTGTTCGGGCAGGAAGCGGCCCTCGGCGCGCTGCGAAAAGCGCTGGAGGCCGAACAGCTTCCCGGAACCTATCTTTTTGTCGGCCCCGCCGGTGTGGGCAAGGGTGCGCTGGCCCGCGCCTTTGCCCAGGCCGTGGCCTGCCTGACGCCACGCCGCCTGCCCTTTGATTCGTGCGGCACATGTGACTCGTGCCGCCGCGCCGAGGCTGGAACGCAGCCGGAAATCGTCAGCATCTTCCCCGCCGGCGAGCAGATGCAGATATGGCAGTTCTGGGATCGGGACAACAAGCCGCAGGGCATCCTTTCTCACACGCTTAATTTCGCCCCGCAGATCGGCAAACGCCGCGTATACATCCTGGAACAGGCCGAAACCCTCAACGAGTCGGCGGCGAACAGCCTGCTCAAAGTGCTGGAAGAGCCGCCGCCCTATGCGCTGTTCGTCCTGCTGGCCTCCCACCCTTCCCGCGTGCTGCCCACCATCGTTTCGCGCAGCCAGACCATCCGCCTGCGCCCCGCGCCGACGGGTGAACTGGCGGCGTACCTTCAGCGGGGCGGCGATGTGGAACCGGCCCGCGCCGCCATGATCGCCGCGTATGCCGAGGGGCGCGTCGGGCAGGCCGTGCATATCGCGCGCGAGCCGCGCATCGGCGAGGAGATCGGGCGCGTCCTGGATTTTGCCGAGCAGTTGCCCAAAGCCCCGCGTGTGCGCGCCCTCAAGATCGCCGAGCAGATGCGTAAACTGGCCGCGCAAACCAAAGCCCTTGTCGGCGAAGATGCGAGTGCGGGCGACGGTGAAGATGGCGACGGCGGCAGCCCCAAAGAGCGGGCCGGACGCAAACAGCAGGCCGCCGTGTTCGATCTCCTCGTCGCCTTCTACCGTGATCTGCTGACCCTGCGCGCGGGCAGCGCACCTTCGCACGTCGTCAATCAGGATCGGGTTGACGCTCTGGCCCGACTGTCAAAATCAGGCGATCCCGCGCGCTGGATGCGCTGTCTGGACGCCCTGCTTCTCGCCCGCCGCCGCCTGGACGCGAACGCCAATGTCACCCTCGTCACCGAAGTGCTTGCCATGACGCTTGTAGAGGTTTGAGGAACCTGCCTGCGTCAAGCACAGTCCCGGACTGTTGCGGACTATGGAGGTATGTTGGCGTCGGCCGGTCTGAGTTGGGGTATAATGACGTCAGCAATCATCAATGCAACGCAAGAACGTTCAAGAGGACGCGGGGGTTCACCATCACACGCGCTGAACCCGGCGACAGGAAAGCGAGAAAACGTATGGCAGCCGCAATCAAAGAGGGGGATCGCGTTCAGATCGTAGCGCGCAGCACTACGGCCGAGGACGCCAAAAGCAGCCTGTACTACGCCTATTTCAGCGGCCTGACCGGAACCGTGCAGAAGGTGTACGAGACCGATGAGGCCGCTATCGAGGTGGAACTGGACGCCCTGCCCGAAGGCGTCGCCCAGCGTCACAACGATGTGCAGGAGGCCATGAAAACGCGCTGGCTGGAAGGTCTGTCCGAGGAGGGCCGCAACCGCCTGACCGATCAGGAGCGCGCGTTTCGCCTGCGCTACACCGTTCTCGTCGCCACCCGCGACATTGTCGCCGCCGCGCCCCGCGCTTTGGAGCCGGACAAGCCCGCCCGCCGCACCGAGGCCGACCTTGCCGCCGCCGAGGAAGTCGAAATACAGCGCAGGAGGCAGCCTTCCTCTTAACGCGCTTGACCATCTGTATTCATCTTAAAGGGCAACGCAATGACACAGCCCGCAGCGAAAACGACTGCCACCCCGCCAGACACGCTGGAACTTGATCTTGACCTTGATCTGGAACCGGACGCGAACGGCGGACGGGACAAGCCGCTCACGGAACCCGGCCTGAGCGCGGCCCTTAACGACGTGCTGGACGGCTTTTTGCAATTTCTCAAGCTGGCGAAGAACGCGTCCGCGCACACCATACGCGCGTATCGCGCCGATCTCGCGCAGTTCCTGGGATATGTGGAAACCAACGGCGAGCTGGGGCCGGCCGCGCTGCACCGGGTAGAGCGCATCCATGTCCGCGCCTTCTTGACCGAACTCCAGCAGGGCGAGTATAAGCGCACGTCCCTTGCCCGCAAACTGGCCTCCCTGCGCGCGTTCAGCCGGTGGGCGCAGCGGCAGGGGTATATGCAGAATGACCCGACCATCGGCGTCGTTACCATCAAGCAGGAGGAGCGTCTCGTCGAGTTTCTGCGTATCCGCGAGGTGGAAGCCCTGCTCGAATCCCCCGACGAAGCCACGCCCGACGGTATGCGCGACCGCGCCCTGATGGAACTGCTGTACGCATCCGGGATGCGCGCGGGCGAGGCGCACGCCTTGGATGTGCAGGATCTGGACCTTGACGAGAGCGAGGTTCGCATACGGCACGGTAAGGGCGACAAGGAGCGCGTCGCCATGATGGGCGCTACGTCTGTGCAGAAGATGCGCGAGTATCTGAGGGAAGGACGGCGCGAACTCGCCGCCCGCAACGAGGGCAAGCCCGATCCCGCCGTGTTTCTCAACAAGTTCGGCAGGCGCCTGTCGGACAGGGGCATTCGCCGCACCTTCGACAAATATTTCCGTATCGCCTCCGAACGTTTGAAAACCACGCCCCACACCATGCGCCACTCGTTCGCCACGCACCTGCTCAACAATGGGGCCGACATCCGCGCCGTACAGGAACTGCTCGGCCATGCTCACCTCATCACCACGCAGGTTTACACCCACGTCACGACCGACCGCATGATAGAAGTGTACGCCAAGTCCCACCCCCGCGCCGAGGAAGAATAAACCTTTTCAAAGTAGATCACAAAGTAGATCACAAAGTAGATCACAAAGTTTGAACAATGTCGGGGCGGTTGCTGATGATGCCATCCACGTTGCATTCCAGCATACGGCGCATCGTCGGCACATCGTCTACCGTCCAGACATATACTTTTTGTCGTACCGGCGCAGCAGAGCGACTCGTTATGCCATGCTGAACTCATGCGCTGTTGCGCTCCTGCATTCCGTATAGGGATATGTAAGTAAACCCGTGATTAAACCGCTCAACGCAGAGATTGAGGGCCGTATGCCGCCGCTGAACACCAAAAACCGCATTCCCGCGTCACGCCGTCTGTGGGGATGGTTCGTTTACGCGCTCGGCGTGTTTTGGATGGTCTGCGGCGCGGCGGGCATTTTGCAGGCGCAGCCGCTGGGCTGGCTGTTCTTGTTCTGCGGCATCGTTCTGGCCCGCATGGGCCACAATCTAACCCGACCCAAAGAATGATCGCTGTCCCGTATAAACGACCGCGCTTTTGCACGATTGGCCTGCATAATGTTCGTCAGTTATCCGACACCTAAATGAAACGCATGGTTGCTTTGCGTTCATTCGCGTTCAGTTGCGGCTATTACTGATTATCTTTACCTGAAGGACTCGGCATGTTTCTGCCTTTGCAATGGACACTGTGGAATATCCTGCTCGCTCTTATACCCGTTGGTCTGGGACAACTGCTGGCCGCAAACGTCGAAAAATGGACATACAAGAGGCGGCGCGTGCCGCTCGCGGCCTGGACGCCGCTGGCCCTGCTCTGGCTGTTGTTTCTGCCCAATACATGCTATCTGCTGACGGAGTGGCGGCATTTCCTGTTCGACACCGGTTCTATTACCCTGCGGCAAGACGCCCTTGTCTATCCGCCCCTGAAATTGGAGGTGGCGGCGCAGGGGTTGTTTTTTGCCGTGTACAGCGCGATTGGCGTGTTGTGCTTCGGCCTGTCCATACGCCCGGTCGCGTGTTGTCTCAAACGGCAGCGAGTGCGTCTATTGCCGCTTGCCGTCCCTTTTTTCCTGCTCACGTCGCTGGGCGTGTATATGGGCCTGAATATTCGGCTGAACTCGTGGGATCTGGTGACGCGTCCTGAACGCGTGTTCCGAATTGCTTTTCACGCCCTGACTACACCCTTGCTGATTGCCATCATCATCGGGTTCGCCGGTTTGTTATGGCTGCTGTATGAGGTCATAGATATTTGGATCGAGGGTGTTGAGCGGCGTGTCAAGGCGTTCGGTCAGCGCAGTTCGTCGAGTGTCTGCCAGTAGCCGGGGAACGTTTTCGCCACGCAGCCGGGGTCGGCAATCGCAACGCCGGGCGCTTTGAGGCCGACAAGAGCGAAACTCATGGCGACGCGATGGTCATGGTACGTCTGCACGGTTGCGGGCGTCAGCGTTGTCGCGGGATAGATGGTATAGCCGTCGGCATGTTCCTCGACGCGGACGCCGAGCCGGGTCAGTTCGGCGCACACGACGGAAACGCGGTCGCACTCCTGATGCCGTGAATGCGCGATCCCGCGTACCGTCGTGGGCGAAGCGGCGAACGGGGCGATGGCGGCGAGGGTCAGGGCCGTGTCGGAGATCGCGCTCATGTCCCATTCGCCCCCGCGCAGCCTGCCCCCGGTTGGCCCCGTCACGGTAATGCTTCCCCCACTCCCGGCCTCGTCCGGCTGATGCGTCACGCTGCAGCCCATGTCCCTCAAAATATGCGTGGCAAAATGCACATCGCCCTGCAATGCGGCAGGCGACAATCCCTCGATGGTGACACGCCCCCCCGTCACGGCGGCGGCGGCGAACATGTACGACGCGCTGGACGCGTCCGGCTCGATGTGGTATGCGGACTGCGGCGCATACCGGTGTCCGTGACGGATGTGGAACCGTTCTGGTACGTCGCTTTGCAGCGTGACGCCCCATTGCGCCATCATGCGCCGGGTAATGTCCACGTAAAACGGGCGCAGCGCGCCTTCGATCTTGATAACAACATTCTCGCTTGCGTAGGGCGCGACCATCAGCAGGGCCGTCAGAAACTGACTGCTGGCCTCGGCGCGTAGCGCCGTTACGCCGCCCTGCATTCCTGTCCGGCTCTGTACGCGCAGCGGCGGGCAGCCGTCGCCGTTCATCGCGTCGGCCCGGACTCCCAGGGTGTTGAGCGCGGTCAGCAGATCCTGCTGCGGGCGCAGGCGCATTCGCGGAACGCCATCTAGCGTGTACGGCCCGGTTCCCAGCGCGCACAGGGCGGTGAGAAAGCGCACGGAGGTTCCGGAGTTGCCGACAAACAGATCGGCCTGCGCTGCCGGTATCCGCCCACCCTGTCCGTGGACGCGCACAAACGGCGCGAAGCCTTCTCCTGCCAATCCGTTCGCGTCTTTTGCGGTTTGTCGCCTGTCTTCCGCCCCATCTTGAACATTTTCCGGTTGTTGTACCTGCTCCCAACGCGCCGGGATGCCAAGCCGGTTCAGCGAATCCATCATCACGCGGGTATCATCCGCTTTCAGCGCGCCATACAGCGTGGAAACGCCGTCCGCAAGCGCCGCCAGGATCAGCGCGCGGTTCGTGATGCTTTTGGAGCCGGGAACGGCAATTACGGCATCAGGCGCGCGGTCAAGCGGCTTGATAGCAAGTGTGTCGGGATAGGTGTAGGTCTGCACTGAGGAGGGTTCAGGCGTGATCACGAATGCTGCCTTTCAACAAACAAATAGGGATATGCGGACACTCCGGCCCTGTCCGGTTCAGGGAATAGCATTGGTTTTGCAGAGTTTTGTGAACGCGGCCAATTCTTCCGGCGTGTTGATGTTGGCGAAACTGGTCAGTCCATCATCTGCGCGACGGACTACGCTTTCATCCACGCGCCGAACGTGTAAAACGCCCAACGCGCCCCGTGCCGAGCGTCGCCCCGACTCCAGGTAGGCAAGCAGTTTAGGCGCGGCGGCGTCCCGGTAGACGGCATACAGCGGTTCCGGTTCATCATTGATTATCGGGATGGCCGCGTCGTCGTCAGGCCCGATCTGCTCGCGCAGCAAACGCAGTACACTCGCGCTCAGGGTCGGCATATCGCAGGGAACGACATAATGCGCCCCCGGCCCTGCCGCAAGCAGGCCCGACACGATGCCGCCCACCGGCCCCGCGTCCGCAAAGCGGTCAACAACGATGCGAGCCTCGGAGAACGCGTATTTATCGGCACGGTCGGTCACGAGGATAATGCTTGGCGTCAGCGTTTGCAGCGTGGCGATCACATGTTCCAGAAACGTGCGCCCCTCGTGCCTGAGCAGCGCTTTATCCTGCCCCATGCGCCGCGACCCGCCCCCCGCCAGCACAAGAGCGTACTCTCTGTCTTCCGTCATGTCCTGCCGCCCTCATCGTCAAAGCTTCGTCAAAGTTTCGTCAAAGTTTCGTTCGTGGACAGAGTACACTTCACCTGCGGGAACACGCGTATCGGTTCCTGTCCCTATCGTAACCTGTTGCTGCTGTATTATGAACGCGTTTGCTCCAAACTGCAACAGGCAGGGCGCGGATTTCTGCGTTACCGCAAACTCCGCGCCTTGCCTGTCATTTGGCCCTGCGTCAGCGGCCTACTTGTCCAAAATTACTTCTTTGTTTTCGCCGCCTTTGGCCGGCTTGCCCGTCGCCACGGCTTTCAAAAAGCCGAAGACCTGCACGACCGTGTTATGCGGCGCGTCCCAATACTCGGCCTTCTGCACATCCACCTTGAGCAGCGCGAGGTTCGAGTCTTCCAGGCCGTCGGGGAACCACGCTTTGAGGATAGGCTTCCACAGTTCTTTTGCCTTTGCCTGATCGTGCAGCAGCCGCGCCGTGCCGCTGACGGACACATACGTATTGCTGTTGGGGTTGGCGTAGCTGATGTTGACATGCCGATCCTGCTGCACCTCATGCACCTTGCCCGAATCCGCATACGTAAAGAACCATAGTTCGCCGTCAAAGTCGGCTTCCTGTGTCGCCATTGGGCGGCTGCGCAGGCTGCCATCGTCTTCTACAGTCGTCATCATGGCGATGTTGATGCCTTTGATGAGATCGTTTACCTTTTTAATCGCGTCTTCTTGATCCGCGTGTTTCTCTATCGTCGCTGCCATTTCGATTCCCCCGTTTATTCGTTTTGTGCGGAGGGCGCAACTGTTCTATCCCTTGCCGCGCCCTGACATTCTTTCTACGCTGTCATCCTGCAAGAAGTGACGTGTCGCGAATGTGGAGGTTCCCGCATTTGGCAGGATGCCATGTTGATCCGCATCATTTGTGCGGCGCGGATGCGGGCGGCATAGCAGACGAACGCTGTTTGACGCCGCCCTCCTCCTTGTGTTCATTGTACATCTTGCCTATCACCGCGCCGAACAGCAGCACCATGCACGAGTAGTATATCCATGTAATCAGCAGGACGACCCCGCCCAACGCGCCATACATTTTGTTGCTGCTGTTGCCGAAATGAGCAAGGTACAGCGCGAACGCCTGCTTGAAGAACTCCCAAAGCAGACCCGTTGCGGTTCCGCTGAACAGGGCTGCTTTCCAGGTCACGGGCGCGTTGGGCAGGTATTTGTAGATCAGCACGAACATCAGCACATCGAAGACGACAGCCAGCAGGGCGAATACCAGATGCCACACAAGGGGAACCACGCCGTTTGCGCCGAACAGCGGCCAATCCAGGCTGACGACGAGATCGGGCAGCGCGGACGCGGCCAAAGACAGCAGCAGGATGAGTCCCGCCCCCAGCAGCAAGCCCAGCGCGGTCAGCCGCAACTGTATGAATCCCCGCGTTTCGGTCACGTCCCAGGCCGTGTCCATCGGCGTTGAAGCCGTTACGAACAGCGATATGCCCGCCCAGACTAGTGACCCAATCCCGATGACCAGAGGCCAGCCCGCGTGGCGCGTCATGTTTTGCGCCGTCTCGATGATGTGCGTCTGCCTTAGCACATCTTCCGCCGCGCTCGATGCCGATTCGCCGGGCAGCATCCGCGCAATAAATTGCTCCACATGATGGCTCGCTTCTACGGGGTCACGAAACACAAACCCCAGCGCGATCACGGCAAACAATAAAATCGGCACAAGCGACAGGACGCCCACAAAGGCCAGTGCCGCAGCCCGCGTAGTCAGTTCATCGTCGCTGACCCGCTTGTAAAATTCCTTCGCCAGAGCGGCAGCCCCGCCCGGCAATTTGACGCCGATGGTTTCTGCGCCCTGCTTCGCAGTCGTGTTCTGGGTATCCTGTTGTTGTTCCGCTATTTCGTTTTCTGCCTTAGATGCGGGTGTCGTTTTAGCGTTCGGCCTGTCGGACTGTGTCCCATTGTCGCTCCTCTTGACGCCTGCACTTTTTTTCTCTGCGAGCGGCGCTTTTACGTTTGCGTCCGATTGGGAAATGGCAGCAGAAAGCGCGGCTTGCTTTCGCGTGTCCTGCTCCTGCCGCGCCCGGACTTTATTGGCCGTGACGTTGTCTTTCCCGTCCGGCGCGGGTTCCCTCGCGGTCTTCCAGCTTTTCCAGGCCACTGCCGCGCCCGCGCCCAGTGCGATCAGCCAGCTTATGCCATTGCTGACGGGGCGCGGCCCGGACGGCGGCTTGTCACGCCCCAACGCCCCTCTCACATCGGACACCGCCGCGCGCACGGCGGTTTTCGTTTGCATCTTATTGACGCGCTTGCCTGCTCGCCCTTTGTCCATTTTTGCGCCCCTTCAAGCTGCCTGCCGCAATGTTCCTATGTACTGCCCCTAACGTCGCCCTGATTATCACAGCGTCCTGCGGCCCTACTACTTCTGACAGGCAAGCATTCGCGCAGAATAGACGCAATACGGCCCGTCCTGTTCCCCAACCTGTGCAGGTAGACCTGTGTAGGAAGACCTGTATAGGAAGAAAGACCGGACGGGCCTGCATTCGCGTGGATGCGCCGCCGAATTTGCGGACAGGAGAACCGGACAGTCAACTGTCGTCAGTTGGCTCTATCTGCGGTGCGAACCACCTGCTCGCGCGCCGTGGTTCCGTTTTTCAGCAGTACCAGATAAAGACGCTGATCTATGGCCTGCCCGATGTTCATGGACATCTGCCCCACGTAATAACGCGCTATTGTGGTGTCATCAGGCGCGTTCGCGGCAGGCGGCGTATATTCCACCTTGACGCTGCCGTTGTTCGACGCATACGTAAGGTAAGAAGAGTCCACAGCGTCACTCAGCGAGGCAGGATATTTGCCGCTGTGCGCCTGCTTGTACTTGTCCAGTCCCGCCCGGATTTCCACCAGGTTCTGCCGCGCGGTCGGGAAAGCGGACGCGTTCTTGACCAAGTCGGACTTGCCGACCTGATTCATGACGCCCTTCACCATGACAGCGACGAAGATAAACCCCAGCACGGCGATGACGCCGCAACTGCCCAGCACCCATACCAGTGCGCCGCCGCGCTTTTTGCGCTCCGGAGCCGGATACGAGGGCGTATACTGTCCGGTCGGAGCAACATACGGGGCTTGCGGCGTGTACGCGTTCGAGGATTGCTGCGTCGAACCTACCTGCTGCCCCGCGGGCGTGTAGTTCAGCGGCTTGAACGCTTCCGTCGGCTGCACGGGCGGCGTAGATGAATTCAGGTCCTGCGGCTGATCGGCCATGTCTTTCTCCTTCTTACAATCATTGCCAAAAAATCAATGTCAGGCGTAAGATGTCTTCATACGCCCTATTTCAATATACGAGTTTCTAGGCGGTCGGCTTCAATTCCTGCGAAGTTTGTTCGCCGATGAGTTTATCGCCCCCTGTTGCCAGTTTCATGATGCTCTCCTGCGTGGCCTCGCCGCGCATCAACTGACCTGTGATGCGGCCCTCGTGCATCACGAGGATGCGGTCGCTCATGCCCAGCACTTCGGGGAGTTCCGACGAGATCATGATAATGGCCTTGCCCTCTTTGACGAGTTCATTCATCAGCTTGTAGATCTCGCTTTTGGCCCCGACATCAATGCCCCGCGTCGGCTCGTCGAAAATCAGCACTTTGGATCCCGTAAACAGCCATTTGGCGAGAACGACTTTTTGCTGATTGCCGCCCGACAGGTTCTGCACAGTCTGCTCGATGGTGGGCGTTTTGATGGCGAGACTTGTCCGATATTCTTCCGAAACGCGCCGTTCCTCGCCCCGCTTGATAAAGCCCAGCCTGGATAGCGCGCCCAGGTTGGCGAGTGTACCGTTTTCGCGCACCGCCATACCCAGCACAAGACCCTGCTGCTTGCGGTCTTCGGTAACAAGACCGATGCCGTGCTTGATGGCGTCCTGGGGCGAGCGGATGGTGACAGGCTTGCCGAATACCTCGATGGTTCCGCTGTCAATCGGATCGGCACCGAAGATGGCGCGCGCCGTTTCGGTGCGTCCCGCGCCGACCAGTCCCGCGATACCCAAAATCTCGCCCTGCTTCACCTCGAAATTGATGTCGTGCAGGACGCCGGCCCGGTTCAGGCCGCGCACACACAGGGCGTTTTCTCCCAATTTGGCCGGCACTTTGGGAATAGCATCTTTGAGTTCGCGCCCGACCATCAGGCGGATAATCGAATCGCGCGTCAAGTCTTTCACATCCATTGTAGCGATATGCGTGCCGTCGCGCATAATCGTGGCCCGGTCGCATACTTCAAACACCTCTTCAAGCCGGTGCGAGATGTAGATGATGCTGACTCCCTGGCTTCTTAGCTGCCGCATCAGTTGAAACAGAGCGACAAGTTCATGATCGGTCAGGGTCGCGCTCGGCTCGTCCATCACGATGATGCGCGACTGCTTGCTGGTAGCTTTGGCGATTTCGACCATCTGCTGCTGCGCGACACTGAGTTGGTTGACGGGGGAACGGGCGTCTATGTGGACGCCTAGCGCGTCGATCACTTTCTGCGCGTTCTGGTAAAGAGCGCGAAAATCCACAAAGCCGGGAAGCCGGGCGCGCGGTTCGCGGCCCAGATAGATGTTTTCGCCCGCGCTTAAATAGGGGACAAGGTTGAACTCCTGATAGATGATGGAGATGCCGTATTCCATTGCCTTTTGCGGGCTGTCAATGGTGACGGGCTTGCCGTCCAGCAGGATTTCGCCCTCGTCGCGCATCTCGGCCCCGGCGAGAATCTTCATGAGCGTGGACTTGCCCGCACCGTTCTCGCCCAGCAGCGCGTGTATTTCGCCCTGCCCCACGGTCAGGGACACGTCTTTGATGGCCTGTACGCCGGGATACGATTTGCGGATGTGGCGCATTTCAAGAGCGGGCGTGGTCGTTACATCGGGCGCAGAAGGCTGCATGGGCGCGGCTGTCACTAGGTTGTCTCCGTAATGGTTTTCGGAATTGGAATTGGCGGACGGTGTTTCGTTTGTTTCCTTCAGTCAAAAGGGGAAACAGGACAAGGGAAAGTTCGCTTTGAACCTTTGCTTATCCTGCTTCATTTTGCTTCGCCTCTGTCTGTTGGCCGCGCGGCTATTTGCCGGAAGCGGATTTGATTGGAGGGAGGCGTTCGAGAGCCTGGGCGGCTTCGCGGCTCTGGGGATGGAGGCGAAGCGCTTGCTTGTACTGTTCCTGCGCCTGCGGGGTCAATCCCTGGCGCGTGTAAATGTCGCCGACAAGGGTGAGGAAGTGGGCGCGGAGGGGTGCGGGGGATTTTGCGTTTTGGGCTTGGGCGGCGTAGAGGGTCAGCGCCTCGTTATCGCGTCCATTTGTGACATACAGCGCGCCAAGAGCGAGCGTATTTGCGAGATCGCCGGGGTAGCTCTGGAGGATTTGAAGGTACTGCGCGATGGCAGGGTCGGTCTTGTGGTGGGCGGCAAGCTGTCGGGCGAGAAGGGCGCGGGTCTGAAAGCGCGCATTCGCGGGGACGCCGGGACGCTGCACGAAGCCTTCGAGCAGGGTATCGGCCTCATCGGTTCTGTTGCCGACAAGCAGGGCCTCGTTAAGCCGGGTCTGCGCGGCTGCGTCAAGCGGGGCGGCGCGGGCGATCTGACGGCGCAGGGCGAGAACGTCGTCGTTGCGGTTATGCTGTTGAAGTACGGCGATGTAGGCTTCCTGAACGCCTGGGTCGAGAGCATGCTTATGTGCCAGTCGGCGCAGGGTTTGCCAGCCTTCGTCCTCATGTTTCTGCTGTATGGCCGTGTCCATGTAGGCGGCAAGGGCGGGAAGCACGTCGGGAGTTTTTTCAATGCGGGTGGCGAGCCAGCGCAGGGTGGCGTCGGATTTGTTCTGCTGCGCGTACAGGTAGCCGATATTGGCGTAAGCCTGGTAGTCCTGCGGAGTGCGGTCTACGAGGGCGAGCCTCAGTCGCAGGGCGGCGTCGTAGCGTTTGAGGCGGGTGAGGACGACGGCCTTTTTGTCCATGAGCAGGGCGTCGTCGGGCGCGGATTGGAGGAGCGTGTCGTACAGGACAAGGGCGCGGCTGTCGTCATGGACAAGTTCGAGCGATTGGGCGAGCGGGGCGGACAGGCGGGCGTCGCGGGGATACCGGGCGAGCAGACGCGTCAGGACGGCAATGGCCTTATCGGGCAGGTTGTGCGTCTGGTAGAGCAGGGCCGCTTTGAGGCCATACGCGACCGGGTCCTCACCGCGCTCCTCACCGCGACGATAGGCAAAGGCGGCGTCTTCGAGACGGCCCTGCCGCGCCTCAAAATCTCCGAGGGCCGTAAAGGCTTCGGGGTCGTCGGGACGTTCCTTCGTAAGCGATTGGAGTGTGGCGCGGGCGAGTTCGGGCTGTTGGGCGCGTTCGCGCAGGGCGGCGGCGTCCAGGTAGATCTGGGCATCGGGCAGTTTCTGGTTTTGTTTCGCCTGGGCGCGTTCGTCCTGCCGGATGTTGTCGAGGTAAGAGGCGGCTTCCTCCATCTTGCCGTTCTGCTCGGATATTTCGGCCAGGCCGCGCCAGGCTTTGACGCGCCAGTTGCGGCGGGCGGCGACGACGTAGGGACGCTCTTTTTCTCCGGCGTCCTTTGCGCTCGCGTCCATGTCGAGAAGGAGTTTATACTGTGTTTCGGCCTCCCCATTTTGTTTAAGTTCGCGGTCGTCGCGGGCGAGGGCCAGATGGGACGCGCCGTTTTTGGGGTCGCGCTGTATCTGCTCTGCGCGTTCGTTCTGCGCGTCCTGCCATTTGCCCTGCGCTTCAAACAGGTCGGCTGCCTCGCCATACGAGACCGGATCGCCGGGTTTGCGGGTGCGGTACTTGCGCCATTCGGCAATGGCGGCGTCGGGCTGACGCAGGGCTGCGTCGGCGTGAGCGATGCGGGCGTAATTGTCGGGGTTATCGGGGTCAGCCTCCTGACGTCTGCGATAGAGAGCAAGAGCTTGATCGTAGCGGTTGTCGCGCTCGTACAGGGCGGCGAGCAGGTTTTCGGTCTGTATATTGGCGGGGTCCAGAGCGAGCGATTTTGTAAAATGCTGCTCAGAAGCGCGCAGGTACGAGACGCGCTGCGCTTCGGGGCTGCCGAACCCCAGGTCTCGCTCGGCGAGGGCCAGTTGAAGAAAGGCGTGGGCGTCGGTGGGCTTGATCTGAGCGGCAGCCTCGAACTGCGCGCGGGCGGCGAGGGGGTTGTGAATACCGGCGTACAGCAAACCCAGATTGTAATGCCCGCTGAACTCGCGCGGGGCGACAGCAATAAAGGCAGTGTAGGCGGTGATAGCGTCGTCGGGGCGTCCGGTCTGCTGATACAGCAGAGCCTGATTGAACAGGGCGACCCTATTGCGCGGCTCGTATCTCAGCGCGTCGGAGTAGGCGGCGAGCGCGCCGGAAAGGTCGTGATCCTGCTGCTTCAGGGCGGCAGTCATCAATCGGACGGGCGTGTTGCGCGGCTCGATCTTCAACAGCGCGGCTGCGGTCGTCAGAGCGGGCTTTGTTTTGTGCTGTTCGTTCTGCACAATGAGCAGATTGTACAGCGCCTGCGCGTTTCCGGGGGCAAGACGCGCGGACTGCTGATACTCGGCCTCGGCGACTGCCCAGTCTTTGCGAGCATAGGCCCACGCGCCGCGCGCAAAATGCGCCTGGGCCGCGACAATCGGGGCCGGGTTGTATTGCAGCGCGCGGTCTGCGCTCGCGCTCGCCTCCTCGAAACGATGGAGCGATAGATACAATGTGGCAAGCTGCACATACACGACCGCGTTTTGCGGATCGAGTTTGGCGATCTGCTGGAGCGTTTCCTCCATGCCCTTTGTGTCGCTCCGCTGTTGCTGAAGCCGATAGATGTTCTGATACGCGGGCAGCAGCGCGCCCCTGCCCATCTTCGCGGCCTGCGCGAGCGTGATGAATTGCTGGAACGCCTTGATTGCCTCCACGCGTTTCCCGCCCGCGCTCAACCGAGCCGCCGTCTGAAACTGCGCGATAGCAAGGCGCACCTGGGGCGTGACCGGAGGCGGGGTGGGCGCGGCAGCGGTTTTCGCGCCGGACGAGGCCGGAGCAGGCGCGGCAGGCGCGTTCTGTGCAAGCGCGGCACAGGGCGCAAACGAAACAAGACTTATCAGCAGCGCGGCCAATGGAACACAGGCCGGACGCGCAGGCAAAACGCTCATGGGTTATTTCTTCTCCAAAAACACGGCAGGCAGGCGCGGATTGCATTCGCGCCTGCGATTATTGTATCGGATTGGCTACACGCTGTCAAGTCGAAGAGTTCTTGTCTCAGGGCAGGTGTATCCACTGCTCAGACGTTTTTTTATACGCTGTATCAAAACGTCGTGACAAAATAAATCGAGGCCCGGCAGGTTTTAAGCGCCCGGTGGCGTATAAACCCTCAACGAAACTTTCGACGCGGGCGGTTCACAAGGTTAGCACGGCGGAACCATTTGCTGACGGAAGATTTTGCCCACAAAGGAGAAACACTGCCATGTCTCAGCCTGCCGCATCGGTGCAGATGATTGTTTTTGGGTCGCGAGGACAAACCGACTTCGAGGGTGTACTAAAGGAAGTAGCGCAGGCAGGCTTTCCCGCCATCGAGGCCGGCAACTTGTTCAAGGCGCATGGCGAGGACACATCGCGACGCCTGCTGGAACAATACGGCGTCGGCGTCTCAGGGGCGCATTTCGGCTACGGCGACTTTGCCGACCCGGAAAAACTGCGCGAACATATCGCGTATGCCCAGGCCATCGGCCTGAAAGACCTGATGTGTTCGGGCGTGTCGGACGCGAAATCCGTGGAAGGCTATAAGCAGTCAGCCCGCCTGTTCAATGTGGTCGGCAAACAGCTTGCGGACGCGGGGCTTGCCTTCAACTACCACAACCACGCGTGGGAGTTCGACGACCTGGGCGGCACACACGGCATGGCGATATTCGACGCCGAAACCGACCCTGCCCTTGTGAAATACAATATAGACGTGTTCTGGGTACATTACGCGGGCCTTGATCCCGTCGCCTTTATTGACGCGCACCGCGACCGGGCCGGCTACTTTCACTTCAAGGATGGGCGCAGAAACACGGACGCGAACGGCAAAGCGCAGCCGGAATTCCTGGAACTCGGACGCGGCGACGTGAACCTGGCCGCCGCATGGCAGGCCGCGCAGCGAACAAACGCGCGCTGGATCGTGTACGAGCAGGACACCACGCAGCTATCTTCCGCCGAAAGCGTCGCCATCAGCCGCGCCTATCTGCGCGATCAGTTGGGCGTATGAGCGGGTTGACAGCGTATGCCTTGACTGTTTTTCTCGTTTGTTCGTAATCGCGCAGGAATAGTCATGCCTCATGCAGAAATGCCCCACTGAAAGCGGCATCTATGCAATCAATGCAGAACTTGCAATGCAGAATCTGCCTGCCGAACCTACTTTCGCGCCGAAAACCCACTGGCGATCCGAACGTGAAACGCGCAGCGTTGGCGTTTCCGTCCTGCCGCCCGGACAATTTTCGATTTCAACTAACTTGTAATGGAGCATTCACGAGCCTATGAAACGCCGAACCCTGCTTCAGGGGTGCGCTGTTCTGACGCTGGCTGCCGCGCTGGCCGGCTGCAACGATCATGGCAGCGCCACCGACACCACAGCCACAGCCACTCAGACCAAAACCGGCAGCGACACTACCAAACCTGCCGATAGTACGCCCCCCGCAACCGGCGCGGGCGGCAAGTACACCATGATTACCAATGGCATCTCGCCGTTCTGGACCGCGATGGGCAAGGGCATTGACCAGGCAGACAAAGACCTGAGCATCCAGGGCGACTGGAAGGCCCCGAACCCCGCCGACCACAACGCGCAGGTAAAAGTCTTCCAGGACGTCATCACGTCCAAAGTGGACGGCATCGGCATCTCGCCCATCGAGGCCGACGCCATGGTGGCGACCATTGACAAGACGATTGCCGACGGCATCCCCGTGATCTGCTACGACAGCGACGCGCCCAAGAGCAAGCGTCTGGCCTACATCGGAACCAACAACTACGATGCGGGCAAAACAGCCGGCACGGAAGCCATCAAGCTGTTTCCCGCAGGCGGCAAGCTGATCGCGTTCGTCGGCAACATGGGCGCGCAGAACGCCCGCGACCGCTACAACGGCTTCAAAGACGCCCTCAAAGGCAGCAACGTCACGTTCATCGCCGAGCCGTTTGAAGACCATGTGGACAAGGGCAAAGCGCGCAAAAACGTCGAAGACGCCATCACCAAGTATCAGGGACAGGGGCTGAACGGCCTTGTCGGCCTGTACTCCTACAACGGCCCCGCGATTGTAGGGGCCGTAGATGCGGCGGGCCTGGCCCGCGACAAGATGAAGGTGATCTGCTTCGACGGCGAACCCGACACACTGAAGAACCTGGCGCAGAACAAAGTGGACCTGACCGTTGTGCAGAAGCCTTACGAGTTCGGGCGCATCGGCCTGATGCTGCTCAACCTGATCCACAAGGACAAGGACATTGACAAGGCGCTCGGAGAACTGAAGCCGGAACTCGACAAGCAGAATATGAAGCTGGACACGGCCAACCACATCATTGATACCGGCGTGGACGTGATCACGCCCGCCAACGCAGGGCCGTTCCTGCAGAAACTCAAGGAGAAGGGGCTTGAGTCTACCTGATGCGCCGGGGCAGCCGGCCCCGGACAACATGCAGGGTGCGCCGCCTGCGGCTCCACTTGAGGAAGCGCGCGGCCCTGGCCTGGGCAAGCGCCTGCTCGCCGCGCGTGAAAGCAGCGTCGTGGTCGTCCTGGTCGTGATCTGCATCGCGCTGTTCTTCTCCTCAGCGCGCGGCACGTTTTACAGTCAGCGCAACCTGCAGAATTTGTCGCTGCAAATCGCGCTGCTGACGGTCTTCGCCATCGGCGAAACCATCGTCATCATCACGAGCGGCATTGACCTGTCATTGGGCAGCCTGATCGCGTTCAGCGGCATGATCCTTGCCGCGACCGCGACGAAGCTGGACAAGAGCGCGCCGCCGTTCGCGATTGTGGGCGCGATTGTGCTTGCGCTGTCCGTAGCCCTGTGCATCGGCCTGCTTCACGCCACCCTGATACAGCGGCTGCGCCTGCCTCCGTTCGTGGTCACGCTGGCCTCGCTGACGATTCTGCGCAGTCAGTCCCTGCTGCTCAACAAGCAGCTGCCGATTACGATCTCGCAGTTTCCGTTTTTGACCAATCTGTCGAACGGGCGTCTGCTCAATGGAAGCGCGTTTCCGATCCCGGTTCCCGTGCTGCTTGTGGCCGTCATTGCGATTGCCGCGCACCTGATACTCAGCCGGACGCGCATCGGGCGCTACGTGTACAGCGTGGGCAGCAATGAGCAGGCGACGCGCTTATCCGGCGTCAATGTCGGCAACGTGAAGCTGTTCGCGTATGGCGCGAGCGCACTATTGGGCGGCGTGGCCGGCATTCTGTACGCCGGGTACGGCGGACAGGGCGACCCATTAAGCGGACAGGGCTATGAACTGAATGCGGTCGCGGCCACGGTCATCGGCGGCGCAAGCCTTTCCGGTGGACAGGGCAGCATCGCGGGAACCGTGCTGGGCGCGTGTCTGCTCAACGTGATCTTGAGCGGCATCAACCTGACCATTGACAACCCTTCCCTGTGGGAAGGCTCGGTCGTGGGCGGCGTCCTCCTCCTGGCCGTACTTACATCGGCCCTGCAGCAGCGCAATCAACGCGCCCGCAAAGCCTGAGTCCAATTCAGCAAACGCGCGGCCTGACACCCCGTAAGCATCAAACCCGCAGACATCACAAAGGCTTCTGTCTAACCCATACGGGACGGACAGAAGCCTTTTGTTATATGGGCTTGTGATGGGCGGCGTGTTGAACCGTGTTGGTCATTCTTCCAGCAGGCGCGCAATCAGATCATCCACTTTGGACAGGCCGGCGCTTGGATTAAATCCCGACTCCACATCTCTAATCTTCCCCTCCTTGTCAATCACATACAGGGCGGGGATGGAACCGATGCTGTACTTTTCCGCAATGTCAGGCGCTTTGTTCGCGATCATAATGGGATACGTCATGCCCAGAGATTGCTGTACACGCGGAATGTTGCCCGCCGTGCTGGGATCATCTTCGGACACGCCGACAAATTGTATCGCTTTGCCCTTGTACTTCTGGAAAATCCGTTCCACTTCGGGAATGCTTTCCCGGCACGGGCCGCACCACGTCGCCCAAAAGTCCAGTACAACGACTTTGCCTTTTAGCGAGGACAGAGGGAAACTCTTCGGGTCGGGTTCCAGAATCAATTTCACATCGGGCGCGGGACGGCCTGCCACCTCTGTCCCCGGCGGCTTTTGCGACATCAGATACATAGCCATCCCCACCACAAACACAACCAGCAGAGCGATCATGCCTCGCTGCGTTCCCATGCCGTCCCCCATCCTGCCCGCGCCCCGCGCCGCGAAACCTTTGCATCGCTGCTCTCAACCGTAATTATTGCCACCTATGTCCTACACTATACCACAGGTACGCAGTTGGACACAGAACACGCGCCGCTATGCCGTACTCCTCGCAACAATATCCTCTTAGCCGTACCTGGCTCGCCCTTGCCAGCGCTCACAGACGCCCCGCCGCGTGTCATTCGTTGCAATCAAATTTGGTATCCACTATCTGTGTAATCTATGTCATCTGCGGATAAAAATATCTTCCCCCCTTGATTTACGCGTACTGATTGGGTACACTGCTATCAGGTTTTAGCACTCACATAGCAAGAGCGCTAAAGAAGTGGAACCAGCGGAGTCGTTGAAATACGACAATCACTTTCAGACATCATGTGCCTGACCGCACACGATTAGCGGCATACGCCCTCGGCCATCTGCAAAGCAGCAGGACGCGAGGTTCCGGTTCCCTTCCCATTCATTCAGTTGGTTACAGTCGGATAGTATCGCGATTGCATTCACCAGTTTACCAGGAGGTCAACTCATGTCCACACTCAAGCCGCTCAACGACCGTCTCGTCGTCAAGAGCATCACGCCCGAAGAGCGCACTGCGGGCGGCATCATTCTGCCCGACAGCGCGCAGGAAAAGCCCCAGGAAGCCGAAGTCGTGGCCGTCGGCCCCGGCAAAACGCTCGACAACGGCAAAGTAGTCGCGCTGGAAGTCAAGCCCGGCGATAAGGTCATCTACGCCAAGTACGGCGGCACGGAAATCAAAGTCGGCGGCGAAGAGTACGTGATCCTGCGCCAGGACGACGTTCTCGCGATTAAAGAGTAGTTTTCAATCCATAGACAGGATTAACAGGATTTTCAAGATTTACAGGATTTCTCAAGAGCAATGATGCGAAAGTGTCTAAGCTGGCGCACTACCTGCTTTTTCGTACTGGCGTTTGCAGAGCAATACATAAGGTTCAAGGGAAATCCTGTTATCCTGTTAATCCTGTCTATGAATTTCGTTTTTAGTTTGTCGGTAGATCAAGGAGTATTGAGATATGGCAGCAAAAATTTTGCTTTTTGAAGAAGAGGCGCGACGCGCCCTAGAGCGCGGCGTGAATCAACTGGCGGACGCCGTCAAAGTGACGCTTGGCCCACGCGGGCGCAACGTAGTTCTGGAAAAGAAATATGGCAGCCCGCTGATCACAAACGACGGCGTGACGATTGCCAAAGAGATCGAGGTTGAGGAGCCGTTCGCGAACATGGGCGCGCAGCTTGTGCGCGAAGTGGCGAGCAAGACCAATGACGTGGCGGGCGACGGCACGACGACGGCGACCGTGCTGGCCCAGGCCATCATCAAAGAGGGCTTGAAGTCGGTTGCGGCGGGCGCAAAACCGATGCTGGTAAAGCGCGGCATTGACAAGGCGGTCGCGGCGATTGTCGAAGAGATCAAGAAGAACGCCATCAAGGTCGAAGGCAAGCAGGCCATCGCGCAGGTAGCGACGATTTCCGCAAACGACGCCGAAATCGGCAACATGCTGGCCGAAGCGATGGAAAAAGTGACCACAAACGGCGTCATCACGGTCGAGGAGAGCAAGGGAACCAGTACCCAGCTTGAAATCGTCGAGGGAATGCAGTTCGACAAGGGCTACATCTCGCCCTACTTCGTGACCGACCCGGAGCGCATGGAAGTGGTTCTGGACGAGCCGTACATTCTGCTGTATGAGAAGAAGATCAGCAGCGTGGCCGATCTGGTTCCGGTCATGGAGAAGATCGCGCGCAGCGGCAAGGCGATCCTGCTGATCGCCGAGGACGTGGACGGCGAAGCCCTGGCGACCCTGGTTGTCAACAAGATACGCGGCAACGTCAACAGCGTGGCGGTCAAGGCTCCGGGCTTCGGCGACCGGCGCAAGGCCATGCTGGAAGACATCGCCGTGTTGACGGGCGGCGAGTTCATCACGGAAGACCTGGGCCTGAAGCTGGAAAACTTGACCCTGGAACAGTTGGGGACCGCCAAGCGCGTCACCATCACCAAGGACGAGACCACGATCGTGGACGGCGCGGGCCAGTCCGCTCTGATCCAGGGACGCATTGACTTGATCAAGCGCCAGATCGAGGAAAGCGAAAGCGACTACGATAAGGAGAAGCTGCAGGAGCGGCTCGCCAAGTTGTCGGGCGGCGTCGCGGTCGTGCAGGTGGGCGCGGCGACCGAAACGGAACTCAAAGAGAAGAAGGCCCGTATCGAGGACGCCATGCACGCGACACGTGCAGCCGTCGAAGAGGGCATCGTACCCGGCGGCGGCGTCGCTCTAATCAACGCGCAGCACGTTCTGGACGGCCTGCACCTGACGGGCGATGAGCAGATCGGCCTGAACATCATTCGCCGCGCCATTGAGGAACCATTGCGCCAGATCAGCGAGAACGCGGGCCAGGAAGGCAGCGTCGTCGTGAATCAGGTGAAAACGATGGGACCGGGCGGCGGCTACAACGCGGCCACGGGCGAGTACGGCGACCTTGTCGCGCAGGGCGTGGTTGACCCGGCCAAGGTGGTGCGCGCGGCCCTGCAAAACGCGGCGAGCATCGCGGGCCTGATTCTCACGACCGAATGCCTCATCAGCGAAAAACCCGAACCGGCGGGCGCGGCCCCTGCGGGTGGCGGCGGCGGTATGCCCGGCGGCATGGGCGGCATGTACTAAATCGTATATGCAAAGTGTGGCTACATAAAGTTCGGGCTGGAGACTGTGTTCTCCAGCCCGAATTTATACACGAAGTGGCAGATGCTCGAGTTCAGTAGATAGCACCAAGAGTCAGAAGATTGTGCAAGCTCTATGTGCAAATGTATGACATTTACGCATAAGGCGTCACGGATGGTCGGTAGCTTTTGCAATTGGAATTTGTGTTGTTGCTTCAATGCTCGCTGGAACCGCGCCACCAGGATCGGTCGGGGTCTTCGGTGTAGTATCCTGTCTAGTTTCTGCCCCTTTGGTGCCGGAACCAGACTCTTGACCATACTTCCGCAGCACAAAAGTCATCAGCATGGTAAGCAAGACTGATGTCAAAAGAATGATTGCGTGAAATCGCACTCCAGGTGAGCTAAAGAAGAAGTCTGGATCGAATATCCGAACAGTAAGTTTGTCTAGTTTCGAGAGAAGATAGCCTGATATAAACGCATAAACTGCTTTACCATACTTCTCAAACGCTTCGCCCTCGACTTTGTCGTAGGGTGAAAAAATTGTTCCTACAAGCCAGCCAGATGCAGAGCCGAAGACTAATATTGCGATGTTCATTGCACAGGCAGTTTTGCTTTTGCCGACTACAAAGCAACACCAAATCAGCGGAAGAAACATTATAAGGTAGGCGCCGAATGCGTATCGGACTTTGTCCGATGTCCTGTCCAGTAGGCCGAGCATTCTATCTTTTGCGCCTGTTGGTGGTGTCTGCCCTTGTTGTGTTAGATCGGCCATCGTTTTCCCTAGCATCGCATTAACTACATTTTTCGATCTATGCCTACCGCATTTGAGTTTTCACCGTTGTACTACCAAGCAGTGCAAACCTACTGATGTGTATTATACAACTTATGCTACTCAAACGCAATACATCTACTATATTATTTTTTACATATTATGCAAGTCAAATTCGAGGGTGGGCAGACCAGAGCAAGATTGCTGCACCAGGCCGGACAACATATTTGCTATGTCATTGACGGGGCCGGAAACATGAACTTTCGGGAACGCGCCGTCCGCATCATCATGCAGTTCAGCGACTACACCATCGCCTTTTCCAAAGCCGAAGTGCTGCGTCTGGCGGAGTATATGCAAAACACAGCAGGCGCACAGGGCGCAGGAGCATAAATGGCGCATTGGAGCGAAGACGGCGTCAAGCTGACGATAGACATCAAGCAGGTTCGCGAACTGCATGAGCTAGGCGAGTTGGCGTGTCAGACACCGCAGGTGCATTTGCTCTGGCTGCCGTTCGGGCGGACATGGCGGCAGGCCAATGCTTCCGCTGCCGCGTTCGAGGCCATTGCTGACTTCTGTAACCGCCTGCACCCCGAAGACACGGTCTGCGTTCTTACCACGCCCGAAGACGCGGCCCTGCTACTAATGTTCCTGCAAGACGCGCTCTATTACCAGCTCTGGGCAGCCGTTAAGACCACACCGGACGCCTACCCTGCCGTACCTTCCACACTGCCGCGTCGCCATGCCGCTTTGCTTGTGCTGACGCGTTACAAGGGGGCGCTGCAGCATACCAAAACCCGCATCGCTTACACATACTGCCCAGGCTGCGGTAAAACGACCAAAGATTACGGCGGCAAAAAGCACACCTACCACGTATACGGAACCCTGCTGTCGGATGTGTGGCGCGACGTGGAATGCGACCCTGCCCGCGACATTGCGCCGATTTCCGACCGGCTGGCCGATCTGTTCGGACTGACGCCTTACAGCCGTTTGTCGGTTTGGGACATGCGCGCCTGCCCCGATCTCGCCACACAGTCACAATCCCCCATCCTGCAAACCTCGCTTTTAAGAGAAACGCGGCCCCGACTCGAACTCGACGATGCCGCGCTGGCCCCCAACGTTCGCCTGCTGAACGGCGACTGCCTCACGACGCTGCACTCCCTCCCCGACGACAGCATAGATTTCTGCTTTGCCGATCCGCCCTACAACCTGGATAAAAAGTACGATGGGTGGGACGACGCGCTCCAATCCGTGGAATACTTTGCCTGGTGCGACAAATGGCTCTCGGAACTCTATCGCGTTCTCAAGCCGGGGCGAACCGTGTGCGTACTGAACATTCCCCTGTGGGCCGCGCGCCACTTTCAGCATCTGTGCGGGCTGATGGAGTTCCAATCGTGGATCGTGTGGGAGGCACTGGGTTTTCCCGTCCGCAGGATTATGCCGTCGCATTACGCGCTACTGTGCTTCTCAAAAGGGCCGGCCCGCGCCCTGCCCGGACTGCGCCCGGACAACAGCGAGACCGAACCCTACCTCAGCCCTCTGTCGCCCCTCCACTGCCTGCGCGCCGGGTGCGTTTCGCAGCGGAGGCACAAGGGCGAGTCGGATGTGACCGACATCCGCGATGTGTGGTCGGACATTCACCGCCTCAAACATAACAGCCGGCGCGTGGATCATCCCTGCCAGCTTCCGCCCCAGCTTATGCGCCGGCTGATCGCCCTGTTCACGCATCCCGGCGAAACGGTTTTGGACTGCTTCAACGGGGCCGGAACCACCACGCTTGCCGCACAGCAGCTAGCCCGCGACTCTATCGGCATCGAACTGTCCACCTCTTACCACGACATAGCCCTGCTGCGCCATGAGCAATTAGCGGGCGGTACAGACCCGTTCGGCAAAAACGACGACGTTCCTAAAGCGAAAAACAGCCGCGTGGAACGCCTGCCCAAACAGGAGTATGCCGTCAGCAAAAAGGTCTTGCAGTTGGACGTGCGCCGCATCGCCCGTCAGTTGGGACGCCTGCCGACACGCGCCGAGGTCGCGCAATTCAGCCCCCACCCCATCGCCCACTATGACGACTACTTTACCAGTTGGGGCGAGGTCTGCGCCGCCGCCCGCACAACCGGAATGTCGGAACAACCCGCCCATCTTGCGAACGTAGATTTACAGCCTGCTTTAAGTTTTGACTGACGCAGCAAACATCCATTTTGCAAAATGCGTAAAACAAAATGGCAGTGAAAAACGTTTTGGAGGAGAATGAATGGGACGGAGAGAGCAGACACGCGGCAAATGTCATTATTGCGGGCGGGAAATGACACGCGGCGGCATGGCGCGGCATCTGGTCGGTTGCCCGCAGCGACATCTGGCGATAATGACTGCCGACCACAGCGATGCGGGCAAGGAGCAGGCTTTGTATCACCTGCAAGTGCAAAACGCGTATGGCGGCGAGTTCTGGCTGCACCTCGAAATGAACGGGCAGGCTTCTTTGCAGCAGTTGGACAGCTACCTGCGGGGTATATGGCTGGAATGCTGCGGACATCTAAGCGAGTTTTACATCGGCAAAAAGTATGGCCTGGATGTCAGCATGGCAAAGAAAGCGGAAAAAGTATTCCACCCGGACATGGAGCTAACACACCTGTACGATTTCGGCACGACCTCGGAAACGCACATTCGAGTGACAGGCGTCCGCAAAGGCAAGCCGACAACAAAGCATCCGATAGCGCTGATGGCGCGAAACGATATGCCCGTCTATACCTGCATGGAGTGCGGCGAACCGGCAGGATGGCTGTGCATCGAATGCCTGAGTGAACACGAGGAGTCCGGCGAGTTGTGCGACGTTCATGCCGAGAACCACCCTCACCACAATTACGGCGAACCAATGCCCCTTGTGAACTCTCCACGCGCCGGGATGTGCGGCTACGATGGCGATGCCACCCCGCCTTACTAAATACGCAGACAACGAGGAAGCAGGGAACAGTGATTGTTCCCTGCTTCCTCGTTTTGCCGCTATGTTATCCTTAGCGATGTTCGGTCATGCGGTAGTTGATGTTCTGGCGCAGGACGGCTTCCGGCTTGCTTTTCTGATACCCGGCGGGAACCTCAAACAGCGCGTCGTCGAGCGGGCCGGACGTAATGGATTTTACCTGCATCGTCGTGGTGACGAGCGGCGAATGCGCCTCCCCTATCGGCGACGACACGCGGGATGTGACAGTCGTTGACAGCGGTACGCGCTTTAATTTGACGATTTTACCGTACAGCGATTTCAGGACGTCCATGTCCGATACCGTGCCTTGCAGCAGGGGCAGGAGCGGGCTTTTGTCGCTGGCGGGGAGCAGAGAGTCGTCGGCAAGCCAGAACTCGCCCTGCATTTCGGTCATCGGCAGAGTGCGCCCGCTTCCCGTTCGCCGGCTGCCCTGCCCGCCGCCCGACCCGCCGCCGGGATAACTCCCGCCCTGACTGCCATCGGGATAGCCGCCCCCGCCCTGCCTGCCGCCGCGCCGTCCGCCACCGCCCCCATAGCCGCCACCGCCGCTTCGTCCGCCGCCGTAGCCGCCACCCGGCCCCTGAGACGAGTCCATCACGGTTTGCAGCGTGGCCGCGAGCGTGTACTTTTGCGTATCGGCGTCGAACAGGCTTTGCGCCAGCCCGGTCTTGTCGAGTTCGACGCGCGTGTCCTGGCGCATTCCCTCCGGCAGTTTACCGCCGAACGCATCCGCGCCGGACGCATTGGGGCCGTCTTTCAGCCACTTGAACGCGTCTTTTGTCGGAAACACGCTGTATGTCTTGTCCTCGCGGTTGAGTATCGTCACCTGGTTCTTCGCGCCGTCGTACAGGGTAATCGCCCCGCGCGCCGTTTCGCGCCGCGCCATGTCGCCCTTATAATAGATCGTTACTTTTTGCGCCGGCACAGTTGAGGCGGCGTCTTCCGTTTCAGAGCCGCCGGTTTTGGGGAGGGCCGAAGGCAGGGGAGGCCTCTGCGCGTTCTGTCCGCCCGACACGGCTATCTCGGTCACGATTTTGACGTCCGCAAACGCTGTACCTCCGATGCAGGCAAGGACCAGCGCGATACAGGACACATCAAGCCGCAGGTGCGCAGCGCACGCCCGCAGGGTCAGCGATTTCATTTTTTCTTTCTCCTTGATTAGATGATTTATCAGACTCCAGCAGTCTTCTGACGCTTTGCCTGTAAATAGGGGGGCTGTAAAAGAAGACGCCTGGAGTTCGCCCAGGTAACTGCTGTTTGTGCGGCGTGGAAAATCGAAGCAGATTTTGGCAGACAAGTAGATACCTTTTTCGCCCTGCATGGTACAATGACAGCACGATCAGCACAAAGGAACGGCAACCATGACACAGGCGAAAACGATGGCGAAAGCAGCGAAAACAAGCGGCGCGACAGCAAAACCGAAGGCGGCGAAAGCAAACGTTAAACATAAAGAGGACGCGAGCAGCATCAGTAACGGTCACGCCGCGCCTGACTTTGACGGGCAGGATCTCGCCGTTGTCGCCGCCCGCGAGGACAAAGCAATCGAGGCGATGCAGGAGCGGCTTGCGCCCCTCGACACACCCGCAGCCGGCAACAACGCCATCCGCATCCGGGGCGCGCGGCAGAACAACCTCAAAAATATCGATATTGACATCCCCCGCGACAAACTGGTCGTAATTACGGGCCTGAGCGGATCGGGTAAGTCCTCGCTCGCCTTTGATACCCTGTACGCCGAGGGGCAGCGCAGGTATGTGGAAAGCCTGTCCTCGTATGCCCGCCAGTTTTTGGGACTGCACGACAAGCCGGATGTAGACCAGATTGACGGCCTTTCGCCCGCCGTCAGCATCGACCAGAAATCCACCAGTAAAAACCCACGTTCCACGGTCGGAACCGTGACAGAGATTTACGATTATCTGCGCCTGCTGTATGCCCGCGTCGGCGTGCCGTATGACCCCAAGACCGGGCTGGCCCTGACCAAGCAGAGCATCGAAAGCATGGTTGATCGCATCCTGGAACTGCCGACCGGAACGCGCTTCCTGATCCTCTCGCCGGTGATTCGGGGACGCAAGGGCGAGTACAAAAAGGAGATGGAGGACATTCTCAAGGAAGGTTTCGTCCGCGCCCGCGTGGACGGCGAAATGACCGACCTGAGCGAAAGCATCCCCGACCTGGAACGCTACAAGCAGCATACTATCGAGATCGTAATTGACCGCCTTGTAATGAAGGAAGACATCAGCCGGACGCGCATCACGGACGCCCTGGAACAGGCCTTGAAGCGGGCCAAAGGCGTTGCTACGATAGATGTTCACGCATTGGGCGACAGTGCCGCTTACGAACTGCACTTTACAGAAAATTACTCTTCCGAGGAAAGCGGCTTCAATTACGACGAGATCGAACCGCGCCTGTTTTCGTTCAACTCGCCGTATGGGGCGTGTCCCGAATGTCACGGCCTGGGAACCAAAACGGAGTTCGACCCGGAGTTGGTGATTCCTGATAAGAACCTGAGCATCGCCCAGGGAGCGGTACGCTACTTTGTCTATAAAGCGGGCAAGGAGATCATGGCGGAGCATCGCATCAGCATGTTTCGGGCGGTGGCGAAGAAGCTGGGGTTTGAGATCGAGACGCCGATCAAAGACCTGGACAAAAAGCAGTTCGACGCGCTGATGAACGGCATCAAGGGCAATGTCACGGTGGAGTTCCGCAACAAATGGGGGCGGACGCGGCATTTCGACACCGAGTATGCGGGCGTACTGCCCATCATGGAACGGCAGTACAAGGAAAGTACAAGCGAGAACGTCAAGGAAGACCTGGCGCAGTACCAGAGCGAGCGCCCCTGCCCCGTCTGCAAGGGCAAGCGCCTGAAACCGGAAGCGCTGGCCGTGCTGGTCGGCAAAACCAATATCTCCGACCTGTGCGCGCTGAGTCTGGAAAAAATCGGCGCGTTCTTCAATGACCTGCATCTCACAGACCGTGAAATGATGATCGGGCGGCAGATCGTGAAGGAGATCCGAACGCGCGTGGGCTTTCTGCTGAACGTGGGCCTGAACTATCTGACGCTGGATCGTTCGGCGCGGACACTGGCGGGGGGCGAGGCGCAGCGTATCCGGCTCGCCACGCAGATCGGGTCGGGGCTGATGGGCGTGCTATATATTTTGGACGAACCTTCTATTGGTTTGCACCAGCGCGACAACACGAAACTGATCCGCACTCTGGAACATCTGCGCGAGTTGGGCAACACGGTTCTTGTCGTGGAACATGACGAGGAAACGATGGAGGCGGCGGACTGGCTCATAGACATCGGGCCGGGCGCAGGGGAGCATGGCGGGCATGTGGTCGCGCAGGGAACGCCCGCGCAGGTGAAGGCGGACGCCAAAAGCATCACAGGCCAGTTTTTGAGTGGCGCGCGCAAGATCGAAGTGCCGAGTGTACGCCGCCCTCCAGGTGACAAGTTTCTGGAACTCATCGGGGCCAAGCAGCACAATTTGAAGAACGTGGACGCGAAAATCCCGCTCGGTTTGTTCGTGGCGGTCACAGGCGTATCCGGCAGCGGCAAATCAACCTTGATACAGGAGACGCTGTTCCCGATTCTGCAAAACCGCATCAACAAAACGCATTGCGTGTGGGGCCAGCACGACGAGATACGGGGCATCGAGCATCTGGACAAGATCATTGACATCGACCAGTCGCCGATAGGCCGGACGCCCCGTTCCAACCCGGCCACGTATACGGGAACGTTTGATTTGATCCGCGAGTTGTTCAGCAAAACGCAGGACGCGCGCGTTCGGGGCTACGAGCCGGGGCGGTTCTCGTTTAATGTAAAGGGCGGGCGGTGCGAGTCGTGCAAGGGCGACGGCATTCTGAAAATAGAGATGCAGTTTTTGCCGGATGTGTACGTGCCGTGCGAGGTGTGCAAGGGCAAACGGTACAACCGGGAAACCCTGGAGGTGAAGTTTAAGGGCAAAAGCATCGCGGACGTTCTGGAGTTGACGGTGTCCGAAGCGTGTGAGTTCTTCGACGCGCTGCCCAACATCGCGCGCAAGTTCCGCACCCTGCACGATGTGGGCCTGGACTATATCCGCCTGGGACAGCCGGCCACGACGCTTTCAGGTGGCGAGGCGCAGCGCGTGAAGCTGGCGAGCGAACTGGCGAAGCGTCCGACCGGGCGCACGATCTACATTCTGGACGAGCCGACGACGGGCCTGCACTTTGCGGACGTGGAGAAACTCATCGGCGTCCTGAACCGCCTGGTCAGCGCGGGCAACAGCCTGCTCGTGATCGAACACAACCTGGACGTGATCAAAACGGCGGATTGGATCATCGACATGGGGCCGGAAGGCGGGGACGGCGGCGGCAAGATCGTGGCGCAGGGGACGCCGGAACAGGTGGCGCGGGTGAAGGCGAGTCACACGGGCCACTATCTGCAAAAGTGCTTGGACAGCGATACCGTCTGCGGGTAGTAAGTACCTTGCAGAAGTATAGGAATTGTATGGCGTGTATCTGCAAGCGTACTATGTCATCATAATCACGCGCTACAAGAAAGGGAAATTGCATGGTTGACCACTCTACATTGACAGGCAATAATTTGCTGATTGACAAACGCGCCTTGCAGCAGTCAGTGGACGAGCTGAACCGGCAGATGGGTTTTGTTCGTGATCTGAATGCCACCGCCGAACAAGCCCGCGCCCTGATACTCGCCGATGGTATTCGACCGGAAGATTGCGCCTTCTCCAGAGAAATTATCAAGATGCGCTCTGATGAGGAATAAACCGCTTTGCTGTATTTATTCTGGGACGCCTGCGCCATTTCCAAACGCTGCGCGGCAGAGATAGGCACGGCGACAGTGGATGCACTTTTTACGCAAATACCTTTGGCGCAAATGCGTATCATCGTTCTTGGCTGTACAGAAGCGTTTGCGATACTCGTCCGCAAGCGCAATCGAGTGACATCTCCCTACCGTCCTACACGACTGTCGTTTCCGCGCTGCAAAATGAAATTATCTACAATCTTGACTTTGGCATTCTGCCTGTGGACTCGAACGTCGCGCTTGCAAGCGTCGGTTTGATTGCGCGTCACAATATCAATTCCACCGATGCGGCGATCCTCGCGTTATTTCTTCAACACGCCGACGCGCTCAAAGCAATTGGAGGAACTGTCGTGCTGGCTGCGTCCGACAAAAGGCTTATACGCGCTGCCATTGCCGAAGGTCTGCACACCCTCAACCCCGAACTTGTAGCGCCGGACGACGTTGCCGCACTTTTGGTCGCGCTGTAAGAGCCGCAGCCTCCGCCTCAACCGTTTGGTAAGCGTCGGCAACAGCCTGCTCGTGATCGAACACAACCTGGATGTGATCAAAACGGCGGACTGGATCATAGACATGGGGCCGGAGGGCGGGGACGGCGGCGGCAAAATTGTGGCGCAGGGGACACCGGAGCAGGTGGCTTGCGTATCGGTTGTTGGCGACCTAGCAACCGGACTGTTGACGATACACGGCTGCCGGTGTTTTGCAGGCCAGCGCCAGATGCGGACGCTCTTCATTATAGAAGGTGAAGTAGTCGCGCAGTCCTCTGTATACTTCTTTCGGCGTCTCGTATCCTTTCAAGTACACGTCTTCGTACTTGACTGTTCGCCGGGCGTCCACTCCCGCGTCGCGGGAGAAGGACATAGGCGCTCGACAAAGATGTTGTCCAGAGCGCGGCCCCTGCCGTCCATGCTGATCGTGAGATACAAACAGCCTGCTCATCGCGAGAATGAGCAGGCTGTTTGTATTTTGGCATGAAGGCCGTGTCAGACTTTGCCGTGACAGCGCTTGAACTTTTCGCCGCTGCCGCACCAGCACGGGTCGTTGCGCCCGCCCTTCCAGTCTTCGGGGGCGCCGTCCGTGCGGAGCTTGCGGCCAGTACCGTTGGTTCCGGCCGCGCTAGCGGCGGTTTCAGCCTCGGCGCTTTCCATCGCCACGCCCTCGCGGTTGGCTGTGACGTTCATCATGGTACTGCGCGGCGCTTCCATGCCGGGCAGGGCGGCACGGGTCGGGCGCGGCAAGGTGTTGGGCAGCGGAATGGCCGGGGCGATATTCGACGGCAGTTCCATTGTGTCCGGCTGCTCGATGTACTGCGTGGGTTCGGCAACCACCTGTGTGCGGAACAGGTTGCGGACGATGTCATCCTGAATGGACTGCTGCATCCGCTCGAACTCGTCGAACGCTTCCTTCTGGTAGATCAGCAGCGGGTCTTTCTGCTCGTACCCGCGCAGGCCGATGCCCTCGCGCAGATAATCCATGTTCGCCAGATGCTCCATCCAGCGGTCGTTGATCGCGCGCAGGGCCATCCACCGCTCAAGCTGCCGCATCTGTCCCGGCTCGACCTCGTCCAGTTCCTGCTCCCTGGACGTGTACACATTCACGATATGATTGTTCAGGAACTCGATCATCTCCTGGGGCGTTTTGCCTTTCAGGTCGTCCGCGCTCAGGACGGGGAACAGCATGAAGTAATCATCCAATTCCTTGAACAGTTCGTCCAGATCCCATTCGGCCTGGGGCGTGTGCGAGGGCGTGTAAATGCGAACGGCGGCCTCGATGTTCTCGCGGATGTAGTGCAGGATCGTGTTGCGCAGATCCACGCCCTCTAGCACCTTGCGCCGCTCTTTGTAGATCAATTCGCGCTGCCGGTTCATCACGTCGTCGTAGTTCAGAACGTGCTTGCGCGACTCAAAGTAGTGTTCCTCGACCTTTTTCTGCGCCCGTTGGATCATTCCCGACAGCAGCTTGGCATCCATCGCCAGATGCTCGTCCCACGTCCTTAGCAGCGGGTGATTGGCGCGGTCGCCGAACAGACGCCATAGTTCGTCTTCCAGGCTGACAAAGAAGCGGCTTTCGCCCGGATCGCCCTGCCGTCCTGCGCGCCCGCGTAACTGGTTGTCAATGCGCCGGCTTTCGTGCCGTTCCGTACCCAGAATAAACAGCCCACCCAGGCGTCGCACCTCGTCGCCAGCCTTCTTATGCTCCTCGTCGGTTAGTGCGCCCGTCGTGACCGCGTCCAGGACGCCCGACTTGCCGAACCGGCGATAGTTGCTTTCATCCGGCGCACCGTCTTCGGCGTCCTCGCCCTCAGTCGCCTCATCGAAGTTCTCGGCTACCTTTTCGGCTTTGAGCAGGCTGGTCACGCTGCCGTCCACGGGGGGCAGTTCCTGATTGATGTGCTTGCCGCCCAGCAGAATATCTACGCCGCGTCCCGCCATGTTGGTCGCGATTGTTACCGCGCCCTTGCGTCCGGCCTCGGCGATGATGATGGCTTCCTGCTCATGGAACTTGGCATTGAGGATATTATGCGGAATGCCGTGCGTAAGCGCGTCTTCCAGTAGTTCCTTGCCGCCCTCGGCGATCTCAAAAATACGCAGGACCTCGGCCATGTTGGCCGGATCGAGCGCCTTGTCGCTCATACTCAATTCCTTAAACACGTTCTTGAGCGCGGCCAGCGACACGGGCGGCATACGCCGCGAGACCTGCTTGCCTTCCTCGCCTTCCAGCCGGATATACGGCTCCATCGGCGTGTTCAGCAGGGCGACATACTCTTTCTTTTTGGCGGCGTCCATGCCCTTGTTTAGTTCCAGCTTTTCATGCGCCACTTCGATCAGGACACGCAGTGTCAGCATGGCCGGATTCATGCGCCGACTGACACGCTCGCTCATCTCGATACTCCGCGTACCGACCAGAACCGGCTGCTGCTTGCAGTAGATACGCAGGATCTCCGCCGTCACGCCCCGCAGCTTATGCTCCACGCTTTTGTAGATCACGTCGGGCGCGTCGGCCCGCTGTATGGGCCGGTTGGTCGGAACCTGCACGACATCCAGGGCGTAGATTTTGCGGAACTCGTCCTCTTCGGTCTTGGCCGTACCCGTCATGCCGCCCAATTTGCTGTACAGCCGGAAATAGTTCTGGAACGTGATCGTGGCGAGCGTCTGGCTTTCGTTCTTGACCTCGACGTGTTCTTTGGCCTCGATTGCCTGATGCAGACCGTCCGAGTAGCGCCGCCCGAACATCATGCGGCCCGTGTTCTCGTCCACGATGATGATTTCCGGCCCGTCCTCTTCCTTGACGGTCTTCACCACGTAATCAATATCCTTGCGGAATACGCCGTGCGCCTTGAGGCTGGCCTGCAAATAGTGCATTACTTCGTGGTTGTCGCTCAGGTTCTCGTAACCGAGCGCTTTCTCCACATACGCAACGCCCGCGTCCGTAATCGTTGCGGTCTTGGCCTTTTCGTCCACGACGTAATCGATTTCGGGGTTCAGCTTATCGGCGTTGGGGTTGTCCTTGTCGTTCTTGGGATCGTCAATGCCCTTTTTCATCTTGGCGACGACGACATCAATCACGTTGTAACGGTCGGTGGATTGCTCCACCATGCCGGAAATAATCAGTGGTGTACGCGCCTCGTCAATCAGGATGCTGTCTACCTCGTCCACAATCGCGAAATGCAGGTCGCGCTGGCGCAGTTCGTCCCTGCTAAACTCCATGTTGTCGCGCAGATAATCGAAGCCGTACTCATTATTCGTGCCATACGTGATGTCGCAGTCGTAGGCTTCCTTGCGCGAGCCGGCGGGGCGGGCATACGTGGAACGCTCATCCGCCCCGCTGTAATCCGGGTCGTAGATATAGGTTCCGCCCTCGTCGCCTGTCTCCGGTGACTGGCCCTGCACGATGCCCACGCTCAGGCCGAGCATGTGATAGACCGGGCCGTTCCAGACCGCATCGCGCTTGCTCAAATAGTCGTTGGCCGTGACCAGATGCGATCCTTTGCCCAGCAGACTGTTCAGGTACATGGGAGCGGTCGCCACCAGGGTTTTGCCTTCGCCCGTCCGCATTTCCGCGATGCGTCCGTCGTGCAGCACCATGCCGCCGATCATCTGCACATCGTATTGCCGCAGGCCGAGTGTACGCTTCGTCGCCGCGCGGACGAGCGCGAATGCTTCCGGCAGCACGCCGTCAAGAATGGGATCGTAAATGAAGCGGTCAGCCTCGCGCCGCTTCTGATCGGTCAGGCTGGCCCAGCCGGGTTCGGCCACGTCGCGCTGCTTTTTGTATTCCACCTGAACCCGTTTACGCAGTTCATCCGTCTTTTCGCGGATCTGCTCGTCGGTCAGCGCGTCCATTTGCGCTTCGAGAGTGTTTATTTTGGCGGCAACGACCTGATACTTGGCGATGTCGCGGGCATTGGCATCGAAAAACTTGCTCAGAAAAGCGGGCATTGCAACCATAATAGTGATCCACCTCGAAGGAAACGCGCAAGTCGTACACGACAGATGCGGCGAAAAGATTAGTAAAATTAGTACCCTATCTACCTAGTATACCACAGTCCCATACGCAGCCGGGTACGCGCCAGGTTTCTGCCCCGCCGAAAATTTACCGTTTTTTGCATAGATTATAAACCGCGAAACACGCCAAAAGACGCGAAAAGTCGTATAACAGACTTTCGCGTCATCCAGCAGGCACAGCGATTTCGGCTATGGATTTCAGCGAGACGGGGCGGATACAGCAGAAGTTTCATCAGGCAAAACTATATCTTCAGGCTGGATGATCTTTACCTTGCCGTCTTCCCAGACCGCTATCGGATTTCCTGCCTGCTTGTGATCGCGCAGGGCGTCAAGAACAGCCTGCCTCATTTCCTGATGCGTCTTGTCTCTGTCAGCAAATTGCGATGTAAACGGGCGAACCAAAACCTCATTCATTTTCAGCCTCCTGTTGTAAACGCAGCCACAACGCCAAGTCTTCTATTTGTACGCGCCCGTCGCGTATCCCTTCGGCAACAATGTTCGGCTGTCCAAAGTTTGTATTTTGGTAGAAACCCCATATGTCGGCAATAGGCTGATACAAGGTAAAGAAATTTCGCAGGCCACCCTTATAGCGGCGGCATATTACATCTTCGGGGATGTGGTGTCCGCCCATACGTACACGTGAGGCGACACGCGCAATAGACATTTCCGCATCGGGAACCCACACATAGAACAGGCTGAACGCGTACCCACTCTGGCGCAGGCGCTGAATGCGGGGCGCAAGCGAGCGGCTTGCCAGCGTAGTCTCTACGGCGATGTCAGCCCGCGCCGTTTCCAGTTCGTCCAGTCGGCGCAGCATCAGGCGTCCGGCCTGCACGTTGACGGCGTCTGTAACGGTGTCCGACAGTGTCTTCGCGATCTCATCGGCGTTGACGAACTCCATTGTGGGTGGGATCAAACGGGCGGCAATGGTGCTTTTACCCGCCCCGTTCGGCCCGCCGATAACCACGATTTGCGGCACGACAGCCGACGCGTCTTCCATATCTCAGTATACCCGGCCTGTCTGTCATGTCAGGATTGTACCCTTGCAGGCAACACAATTCCGACTAGCCTACATGCCGCCGCCCAAGAAGAACAGCAAACGCCACGCTTTCGGATCTTCGAGCGCGTCGTCTATAATTTTGCCCTCTTTGCCCTTGTATTTGCCAGCCATTACGCCCCGCAGCGTGGGCGAGTCGCCGCCGGGAACCAGGCCGGCAATGCTATCGCCTTCGCTGTCACTGCTCTTATCAGCCGCGCCGGGAAGTGCAGGAACCGCATCCCCACCGTCGCCACTGTCGTCACCCTCGGAAAGCAACATCTTGAAAAGCTGCCCTACGTCCGCCAGATCGTCCTCAACAGCGTTGTCGGTTTTCTTCACGGCAGGCACTTTTGCTGTCGCTGTCTGCGTGTTGACTTCGCCGGGTTTGCTGCCTTCACCAGGCAGGATAGCAGGCTTTACGATCTCGGCTGGCTTGCCGTCCGGCGCGGGAGGCGCGGACTGCCCGCCCTTTACTGTGTCCACCGGTTCGGGCGTATCCTTCATCTCCGCTTTTGCGGCCTGCGCGGTGTTTGTGGTCTGCTTCGCGGCAGCGGCGGTCAGTTTGTCCACGCTGTTCGCCGCTACATCCAAGCCATGATCCGCTACGCCCAGCGCGCCCCTCACCAGCAGGAACAGGCCGAATGCTATTACGCTCAACAGCGCGCCAAGCGCCAGCAGCACTTTATATATCGTCTTCATGCACGTTGTTCTCCAATGGTTCGCCCTATGCGCTATTTTGCACCTCTGCATGACATCTGCAAATCCACCGTTTACTGACCCGACTCGCACTTTTGCAGGCAGTGTCACGCATTAGACGTAGCCAAGAGCGTCAGGTTCCACGCACACAGGCAATCGGGCAGGAAAGCGGCCTCAAGGTGTGTAATACAAGCGTATCTGTCTGAACGACGCCCGTTCGCCATGAGGTATCCCGATGAAATGCCGACCAATAATTTCGCGCCTACTGTACGCTTTGCTCGCCTGCCTCGCTCTGCCTACACCCGGCCAGGAAACGCCCCCCACTCTGCGCGTCCCCGCCTATACCGCATACAGCGAACCCGACGCCGAGGCGCTGCACATTGACACAAACGGGCTTACAGGCTGGAACGACCCTAAAGAAAAATTGGTCTGGTACGGCAAAATCAATACGCCGGGCAAACTGAATGTGTCGCTGTCCCTGCGCCTGCCGCCGAATGCCACATCGCGCCTGACGATGCGCGTCAACGGGCAAGCGTTAACGGCAGTGGCAAAAGGCGGCGCGAACAGTGAGGCCATAACGTTCCCTATGGGAACCATTAACATCGTCGCAGCAGGGTATCAGCGGTTTGAACTGGAAGGTACGAAGCGCAATCATGCCACGTTCGGCGACATAGACGCGCTTGTACTCAGCGGCCCTGCCGCGCGAAACGCGCACTTCAACCTGATTGACAGACAGCGCGGCGCTCCGTCCGTGCATCTGCGCTACCCGGTTCCGTCCACTTCCTCCATAATCCCTTCTGACGCTTCTTCCCCTAACGGTATCATGGGTACGGGCGTGACATGGTTTTACAATGAGGTGACGGCCAAAACCGACCCGGTCTGGTCGTACTACATGGCGTGCGGCTGGCACAGAGGCTACTTCGGAGTGCAGGTCAACAGCCCGACCGAGCGGCGCATCATCTTTTCGGTCTGGGACAGCGGCGCGGAGGCAAAGGACAGGGGCAAGGTGGACGCCGACAATCGGGTTCGCTTATTGGCAAAGGGCGAGGGCGTGTACGCGGGCGACTTCGGCAACGAGGGAACGGGCGGTCACAGCCACCTGGTCTACAACTGGAAAACCGGGCAGACGTACCGCTTCCTGGTATCCGCGCAGCCCGACGGCACGGCCACGATTTACAGCGGCTACTTCTTCTTTCCCGAATCCACTGTTGCAAGACACAGCAATGCGGACAAGAGCGGCCCAGAGAAGGGCAGATGGGGTTTGATCGCCCGTTTCCGCGCCCCTAAAGATGGCGGCTACATGAAAAGCCTGTACTCGTTCGACGAAGATTGGAACAGCCCCAACGGACAGCGCGAACGCCTCGCCGAGTTCGGCCCCACCTGGATTAAAACCGCTGACGACAAATGGACGGAACTCACGACCGCCATCTTCACGCACACCGGCAAAGACAGCCGCGCGGATTACGACGCGGGCGCAATCGGCAGCCGCTTCTATCTGACCGGCGGCGGCTACGAAGACGGCCACATCAAGTACCGCGACCAGATACAACACCCCGCCAGCGGCAGACCCCATCCCAACATCGTTTTGCCGCACGAATGAGTAACCCGATACAGATGGAATTTAGACTATATGTTTGCTCTTCCGGCTGGAGGATATATGGCGAGACCGACGTTCTCAATCAATGGTCTTCTGGATCAAATCCGCGAGTGACCCGCAATGTACCTCGGCACACGGTCTATCACCCGTCTCTACATGTATGAGGCTGGCTATAGCGGTGCCCTGTACGACCACGGTATCTTGAAACCCACCAATGATATTGAGCCAAGTATCCACTACTGGGTGCGGGCGAGGTTGGGACTGGACCGCAGCTCCATTGGCTGGCTGGGGAGTATTCTGGAAGTGTGTGATAACGACGAGGGGCGGGCATTTGAACGCTTTTACGAACTGCTTGACGAATACCGAAGCGGACAATTCCCCGACATAGTAGAACAATGGGAAGCGGAGTGGGACGCAATATGGGAGGCTAAGTGGGCAGCCGAGGAAGAGTAGGAAGCACAAAACAAACAGCGCGGGACGTGACTCAGATATTGGTACGTCCCGCACTTTTCGTTTGAACTTCTACGCAGCAAGCATGGTACTGATGGCATTATGTTCGGCGGCAGGCATGGCTTCGGCAGTTTGCAGCAGGGCGCGGCGTTTGTCGCGCAGTTGGCAGACGGTCGCCACATACGTGGCATGTGACCACGTCAGGGGCGAGACCGACAGGGGCGCACCGGAATACGGGTGTATCTGCTCTGCCATCACGCCCGATTCCAGCGCGTGCTGACTGCACCAGCGCAGTAACTGCGTGGCCCGCTCCAGATCCACGAGCCGTTTTGCCCGCAGGATGTGCCACTGCGCCAGCCACATCGTACACAAAAACCACGGATTGCCCGGTACGCTGCTTGTATCGTCGGAACACTGATAGTAGCTGTCGTTCTCGTACCGCGCCAGCCCGCCGACCGATGTTTTTACCCACAGGTGCGCTTCCAACTGCTCCATCGTCGCCAGCAGGCGCGGATCATCGGGCGGCAGGAACCCGCACAAAAACAGGCCCGCTACACTAGCGTCTACGGTCATGTCTTTGATGATGCGCCCATTCTCGATGCGTATGCTGCGTACAAAGCGGTTCAGGGTCGTGTCGAACAGATGCGTAATGGCCTGCTCGCGGATGTCGCTCGCGGCCTGCGCGTACTTGCGGGCGCGGGCGCGGTCTCCAAAAATGTCGGCAAACCGGGCCGCAGCCGTCAGGCCCGCCCAAACACTCGCCACCGTGAATGTATGGATGCCCCGCCGCTCCTCCCACAGGTCCCAGCACTGATCCGGCAGGCCCGTCAATGGCTCGCGGAAGTCGGCCATAAAATCACCCGCCGGCTCGATCAGCTTGCGGTACACGCTTTGCAGAAAGTCCACATCGCAGCACTCAGTGAAATGCTGGCCGAGCGCGTACAGCACAAGGGCCGTCTCATCTTCCTGTATGGGCAATTGCAGCTTGCCCTCCCTATCCGACCAGGGATGCCAGCTTGAACCCACACTGCCGTCCGGGTTGTACTTGTGCCAGAAGTAGCCGTGCGGGTCCATCACATCGGCACAGAATGTGAAGAACCGGCGTGTGATCTCGTGGTAGCCTGCCAGATCGAGTGACTGCGCCACCAGAGCCCCGTCACGCGGCCACAGATACGAGTAGCTGTCCCGATTGTATTGCAGCACATCCGAGTCGTTCGCGGCCAGGATCGCGCCGCCATTGTCCACCTGGGTGCGGAGTATCAGCAGACTGCGGCGGTAAAACCGCTGTATGTCATCGGGCATGTCGTCCGGCGTGTCGCCCTTTGTCACCCAGAACTGCCAGTAGGTTCGGACGCGACTCAGAATCGTTTCCGGCTCGACTTCGCGAATGTCCCTGTCCAGCTTGCACACGCTCGCGAAGTCGTTGCCCGCGCAGATCCAGCAGTAGGCGACGGCCTTGTCCTGTACGCGCACCCGGACACGCCCCACCGAGTCCACGCAGCCCTGCGTGATGGCGTTACGGCTCAGTGACCCGTCTTCGGCGTCGCGCCATGTCCCCTCGGCGTTCTGATGCCCCGTCACGCCCACGGCATACGAGGACAGCCCCCACTCCGCGCCGTTCGTGCCGCTCATCAAAAACCAGTGCGCCCCCTTGTAATGCACCAGGGCGCGTCGCGTCGGATCGTAAAAGGCCGTGTCGCCGTCCCGCGAACCCGCGATGTTCAGATCCAGATGCCAGAACAGGCGCACATCCCGCTCGCCCTCCTGCAAATTTTCTATCTCCACGCGCCGGAGTAAAATGTCGGAATTGCAGTCCACGCAGTCGCTGCAAATCAGCGTCAGGCCCATGCCCCGGTGCGTCAAGGTCACATGTGTAACAAGCGTGTCCGCCTCGTAGCGCAGCGACCGCTCCCAGCCCTCGTCGCACGTCCACGCCATCTGCCCGTCGGCCCACACGCCGAACCGACACACATGGCCCAGCGTATGGTTCTGCTGCCCGACATGCGGATAGTACAGTTCGCGCAGGTTGTACTGCTGGTCAAAGGCGATGAGCATATTTCCGTTGCTGATAGGCAGGTCACGCGGCATAACAATATCTCCGGTCTCGATTAGGATCAAACAAGAGCAGTCCAAACGACAAAAAACAAACGAACGAGACAACAGCGCAGGCTGCGGCCTCGTTCGTTTGTTCCATATTCTTACCGGGATTGGGGAATATATTTACCACTCGCTGCGATAGAGACACACAGACACAGAGGGGAAGAGGAAAAGACAAGAGGGGAAGAGGAAAAGACAAGAGGAAATAGACAGGATGAACAGGATTTCTTAGAGATAAACCAACACCGAAACGTAAAGCGATCCGTTCATCCATTCGTTCCTTTGCATCATAAATCTGTGAACATCTGTGAACATCTGTGGACAACTCTCCATTTGGCTTTTCTCTTAATCGTCCTCTCTGTGTCTCTAGCGCAGCGGGTGGTTTATTTCCAATACGCCCTGCTGCCAGGACGCGGCTCCGATGTCGGCGGTATGGGCAGCATTTGGCAGGAAGCGGGTCAATTGGCGGGCATAGCCGAAAACGTCGCCCGTCGTGGTCAGCAGATGACGGGGTGTGGAAGGAGGGGCGGATAAATTGCGCGCTTCGAGCAGGCTTTGCAGGGCGCGGCACGTCGCGAGCGCGGGATCGACAAAGCGGATGGCGGGCGCGGCCTTCCCTAGAACCGACTGCAAAAACGGATAGTGCGTACAGCCCAACACGACCGTATCCACGCCTGCGGCCAAAAGTGGGGCCATGTACGTCTGCGCGGCGTCCAGAGCGTCCGGCGTGTTCTCTTGGCTTGCCTCGACAAGCGGCACGAAGCGGGGGCAAGCGACCTCGGCTATCATCAAATAGGGGTTCAGGGCGCGGAGGGTGCGGGTGTACGCATTTGTCTGCACCGTGCCTTCGGTCGCCAGAACGCCGATGCGCCCATTTCGCGTTTGCTGCACGGCCTCAGACGCGCCCGGCGCAATCACTCCCAAAATAGGAACGCGCGGATGCTCGGCCTGCACATGTTTCAGCCCGGTCGCCGACGAGATGTTACACGCCATGACGATGGCTTTGCAGCCCATACGCAGCAGCGCCTCACTGATGCCGCAGGCAAAACCGCATACCTCATTCAGTTCGCGCCCACCATACGGCACATGCGCTTGATCCGCCACGTACACGATGCGCTCATGCGGCAGCAGCGCCTGCATCTGCCGCACCACGGTCAAACCGCCCAGGCCGCTGTCGAATACGCCGATGGGCGCAGCGGCGGACAACATTTCTTCTGAACCGGACAGGCGCGGCAGGTTCGACACGGAACTCATCGGTCAACACTCCCCGCCGCCTGCAGGTTCCGTGCCGGCGATGACGACGTAGAGGAAGATGAAGACGATGATGATGAGTCGGTCTGTGGCCGCACGGGAATGCTGCGCCAGTCGGCGGCCTGACTCTCGTAATCCTTGCCCTCGACCGTCAGATGAAGCGTGTCCACGCTCGGAAAGCGGGCAAGGGCCGCACATAGATGCTTTTGAACCTGTCCCTCGTTGCTCTCGCCCTTGTTTTGCAGTTGGTTGAACTCTTTGCTTACGTCTACAAGCGCGACTTTGTCTTTCAGGTCTACGTTCAGCAGGCGCGTACCTTTGGGAAACGCGCTGGACGCCGTATTGTTTTCATGGTCGAACAGGGCGTTCAGGGCGTCACGCAACGGCGTCGCGCTGGCCGTCTGCGGCGCAGTGGTTTCAGGCATGGTCGTGCCGGGCGGCGGGACGATGGCAGGTTCGTCGCTTTGCTTGACCGCAGCGGGAGTGGCATCGGTCGGCGTGGTCGCGTCCGTCTTCTGGCAGCCCACCGCGAAAATGCTTCCCGCGAGAACAAGCAGCAGCACAAGGGGGGTTCGTTTGTTCATGGCGTATTTTACTCACTTGCCCGCCGGAAAGGGCGCACATTCAAAACAGAAAAGTTCACAGGTTGCAGGGTGAAAGTACATCTGTCGGACGAGAGTTCAGCGCGTATGGTTTCATCTGCCGAGTTCATTATTTAATCGCCTGCATCCAACAAGCAACAAGCAGCAGCTACCTACTCTTTTATGCGCTGCGTGTTTTCGTCGCCGGGAAGCGGGGGCGCGTTGTCGTTGTCCATGCCCATGCGCCGCCCGCCCTGACGACTGCCGCCGCCCTCCACATACGCGCGCAGGCCGTCGCATACCGCCTGCGCCACGCGCTGCTGAAAGTCGCTGTCTATCAGCCGCTTGCGATCCTGCGTGTTGCTGATATAGGCCACCTCGACGAGAATGGCGGGCATGTTGCTTGCTCTTAGAACGGCAAGGCCGCTGTTATAAAGAATGCCGTCGCTGAGCGCGCCCTTGCTGGGTATACCTGAAATCGCTACGATGGCCTGCTGCACCACGTTCGCTAATGCGCGGCTGCTCGGATCGCTCATGTGGTAGTACGTGCTGGTTCCCCGGCTGTCACTGGTAAACGAGTCGTTGTGAATGGATACGAACAGATCGGCGTGGATGTCGTTGGCAAGGTTGGGCCGGTCGTACAGATTGACATCTACGTCTTTGTCCCGTGTCATCACCACTTTCGCGCCGCATGACTCCAGTATGTCGCGCAATTTTAGCGAGATTTGCAGCGTGATGTTCTTTTCCATGTAGCCGCCGCCGGTCGCGCCCGTGGACGAACCGCCATGCCCCGCGTCAATTACGATTACCTTGTCGGCGAGAACGCCGGTCGCGCTGCGCGGCAGTCGCAGGTCTACGGTGATTTTGTTGTTGCTCTGCGTGTTGACCGTGAAGCCCACGATGCGCGTGGTGTCGCACGTAATGCGCGTGACGGGCGGCGAGTCCTGCAATAGTTCGGCGTGTATGCCGTTCAGCAGCGGATGCGAAATCAATTGATCCGGGCTTGCGCCCTCGCCCAGATGCAGGGTGGCGTTGGGGATGTCTACGGCAAGCTGTCCGCCCGGCAGATAGTGAACATACGTTCCCGCCGAGTCGCTGGTCGCGATGTCCAGATGAACGCGCTGGTCACCGTCCGGCGTCAGCGCCAGGCCGCGCACTTCGACAGGCACGGTTCGTCTGGGGCTGCCCGCGCGCGAAGGGGACTTGCCGCGCAGCGAGGGCCGTACCGGCGTGGAACGCGCGAGCGGCGGCGCAGCGGGGCTGACCGTGTTGTCGCTCCCCGGCATGTCGGGAGTGGGCGGCGGCGACATAGCGGCCTTGCCATCCTGCGGCGTGGCGGCGTTAGACTTGCCGTTGTTTTGACCGGTCTGGCCCTTATCGCCCACGCTCCCCGGCATCTGTACGCTGGCGTTTCCACCTTGATCTGACTTAGCGCCCGATGCAGATGCACCCGACTGTGCAGCCGAAGCCGGGGCCATGTCGCCCTTTTTAACGGTAATATGTGTTACGTTGTCCGGCCCGCGCGCGACCTGCGTGTTCTTACCCGCGCCCGATGCGCCGCCTGTCGCCTTGCGCCCATTACGCGCGGTCTTCGCAGTGGGAGCGGTACGCGCCGCTTCCCTGCCCGCCTCGACCACGATAAATGGACTGGGATTGACGCCCATATCCTGCGCCTTTAGCGCGAGTCCCGCAGGCAGCATGACGCTGACGCGGGCCGTGTCAATGCTGTACTGCTGCGCCTGTACGCCGGACGGCAGTTCCGCCGTGCCGGATGCGGCACGCGACTGCGTTGGCGATTCGGCCCCGACGCACTCCACATATCCTCGCGGATTCTTCGCGTCGGCGGGATGCACATGAAAAGGTACGGGAAAACTAGTCGTCACGCGCAGAACGTTGTCGTTAAAAGTCGTGTCCGTGATCCGCGCCAGCAGGTAAATGGTATCGCCTTTGGAGCCGGGGATGGGCTTGCCGTCGCGTTCGATCTTCTCGGTGCGGACGATGTGCGCGTTGAGCAGGCGGGCCACATCGAACAGGGCCAGCATGGTTTTGCCATTGGGGCGGGCAATCGCCAGGTCTTCATGCTGCCGCGTGGACAAAATCGTGATGCGGGCCGTCTCTCCCTTGCCGTCTATCTTTGCTTCCAGACCGAGGGCAGGCAGGGCTTCCAAAGGAACATACATCTCATCGTTGTCGGCAAGCGGCGCAAGTTTGCAGACCACCTCGCGCCCGCCGACCCGGACATGCACGGGCAGGAGAGGGCCGTCCGCCCGCGCCGATACGCCCGTGCCGAGCGGCAGCAGAAGCAGGGCCAATCGCCCGCCCGCCCGCCACAAAGCGAACTGACTGAAACGCGCTCGCTGTCCAACGACATTCGACAGATTGGCAGGGCAGGATGTATTCATAAATCGCATGGCAAAACACCACCTTAAAAGTGACCGGCAGCGGCAGAAAACGCAAAACGTGACCAACACAAAACGCCTTGTTTGCTGCGAACGAAAATGCAGAACAAACACGCAACCGGGGCGCGGCATGACGCGGGGCGAATCATCGGGAAGTTGAAAAAAGGATGCGGTCTGCGCGGCGCGGAGGCAGACGACGGGCCTACAATAGCCCCCCAGGTCGCGCCATTGCTTCCTGCTGCCGGAAGTATAACGGATTTATCGGTAATTGTCTAGGTCTAACATAGAAAAACAGACCTTAAAGCGCGTATAAGAGCCTAAAACAGCCCAAACAGCACGAAAATGCGCTTTTTGCAGCACAACGGCATCCCTGCAACAATACAGATGTCCTGAACAGACGCGCTGCGGGTTCTCTTGTTATCGTACCGCCGCCCTTCGCGCTTCGCCTGTCAACGCATAATTCGTCGCAATGCAGATAGAGACGCTTCAACACGGCAATTGTGACGGCCCACCTAATCTTCCTCACCAAACAAACTTGTGAACGGTTCGTCCAGTTGGCCGCAGGCCTTGTATCCGGTATTTCATATACCGGAACCCTCCAGCCCAAGCAACTTCGCCCGTTCCCCCTCCGACACCTTACCCTCCAGCCAGTCGTACAGCGTCAGCAACGCCTCGGCCCGCTCATGCGCCGATGGCGGCGCGGCCTCTATCATAAACGCGGCAGGTTCCAGATGATAGCTCTCCCGGCGCGTGTCCCCACCGTAACGCTTGTACTTCCACTCTCCACCCTCAAACGGATTATGCGCAAACACCCGTCCGCACATTTCATGCGCAAAGACGCTTGTAGGACTGCGAAAGGAGAACCCGGTTTTGTTCTGTGGGCCACCCTCGCAGCGCGTAGTCTTGGCGTGGTACGTGACCATGACACTGCGGGTGTCTTTTGCGTCCCTAAACAGAGTATCATCGGCATGGCAGATGCAGCGCGTGATGAGTTCTAACTCGTTGAATGACCCGGATACAAATCCTAATGCTTCATCAGAGAACTCTTCATAGGTGACATACGGGTCTCTCATGCGCGGCCACACCTGCTGTGTGAACACATCCTCGCAAAGCGGCAGCAGCGTTTCCCATTCACAGGTCAAGATGTCGGCAAAATTCACCATACCGTACTTGCGGCCATCCCACAAAAAGTCCAACGTCTCTTCCGCCAGATGCGCGCTGTATTTGTTGGATGTGTAGTAGTCCAGGAACTTGCCCATCCCGTCCGGGGAGAAGAACAGCGCAGCTACACAGTCGCGGGCCTGCGGGCAGGCGTACAGGGCCAGCCGTCCGTTTTCACCGGCGCGTACCTGCTCCCGGAACACATCTTCCGGGTACACGGCGGGCGTCCAGGTTTTCTCGTTCTTGTGCAGAGGGCGTCCGGGCGTGCCGGGTATGGCGCGGCATGGCACATACAGCGTATGCTCCAGGCTGTCCCGATCCGCCACGCGGTACAAAATGTGTTTATCCATCTGCCTCAGATAGTAACGCTGCCCGTCGAACTCGTATACCACTTCGGCGCAGGCGCGATCCGACCAGAAACCCGGCAGCGGAAAATGAGGCGCAATGTCTACTCTCATACGCGTTTACTCTTTACTATCTTTTACCATCTGTGGTAACGGCAGGCGCATCCAGTCGCAGCAAACGCCTGCGCTCAGACTCCGTTACCTTGCCTTCCAGCCAGTCATACAGCGTGAGCAGCGCTTCCGCCCGCTCGTGCGCAGACGGCGGCGCTGCGTCTATCATAATCACCGCCGGTCTCAGATAATAGCTCTCCCGGCGCGAATGCACACCGTAACCATTGAAATTCCAGCTTCCACCCTGGAACGTGTTGTGTACAAACGTCAACGTACACAATTCAGTTGCAAAGAGGCTCGCAGGGCTGCGGTAACCAAACCGAGGCCTTTCCTGCAGACCGCCCTGCTGCCGCGAAGTACGGGCATGGTATGTGACTGCGGCGCGGCGCGTGTCTTCCGCGTCTGCAAATAGAGTGGCATCGGCATGGCAGATGCAGCGGGTAATGTGTTGCAGTTCCTCGCACGAGCCGCAGGTAAAACTGGCTGGTTCATCATTTGTCTCTGCATAACTGACGAACGGGTCTTCCATACGCGGCCATACCTGATGCTTAAATACGTCCTCGCAAAGTGGCAGCAGCGTCTGCCAATCGCAGGTCAAAACGTCGGCGCGATTCGCAATGCCGTGCCTGCCGCCTTTCCACAAAAAGTACAAACTCTCCTCCAGCTTATGCGCCATGTAACTGTTGGCCGTGTAATAGTCCAGGAACTTGCCCATCCCGTCCGGGGAGAAAAACAGCGCGGCCACACAGTCGCGGGCCTGCGGGCAGGCGTACATGGCGACACGCCCGTTTAGTCCGGCGCGTACCTGTTCCCTGAATACATCTTCGGGGTACACAGTGGGAGCCCGGGCGCTTTCGTTCTCATTCAGCAGGTTTGCGGGCGTATCGGGCCTGGCTTGGCACGGCACGTACAGTGTATACTCCGGGCTGTTCCGCTCCGCCGTGCGGTACAGCATATGTTTGTCCATTTGCTTCAGATAGTAACGCTGCCCGTCGAATTCGTACACGACTTCGGCGCAGGCGCGATCCGACCAGTAGCCCGGCAGCGGAAAAGGAGGTGCAATGTCTACTCTCATGCGTGTCTAACCTCTTTTATTTAGCGGCGCTCGCAGCTTATCCAGCCAGAACCCTGCGAACACGTGAAAAGGCGCGTTGGCGATGGGCATTTTTGTTCTCCATACCGGACTGTGGCCGAGTTTACCCGCCGCTATTTACTCCCGGATGTAGACCGTCTTACCAAAAGGCGCGGTCATGTCTTTCGTCGTGGTGGCCCATATAATGGAAAACGGATAGTTCATTTCGGGGCCGAAATTGCCTATCAGGTCGGTCAGGTACACGCACACGCGCACCTTCTTTGCCTTCATACATTGCAGGGCCGGATAGAAGTCTGTGCCGCCCCCGCCCTTGAACGCGATCTTGCCGCCCGTGACTTTGTCCTTGAAGGATCTGCCGTCGCAACGAACGATCTGCTCCGACTGAACCGCCGCATCCGCGCTGACAAGGTAGATGTCGCATCCCGTCCGCCGCTGTATCGCCTGGATTTCCCCGGCGAAGCGTGTCAGCAGTGTGTCGTCAATGCTGCCGGATGTGTCCACGACCACACCCGCCAGGTTCAGGCCGTCACGAGGGCGCGTTCCCGGCTCCCAAAAGTCGTTCGACAGCGCGAGTGTACGGCGGCTCGGACGGTTCCAGTTGGGCTTCGTTTGGGGCATCAAGGGCAGAGTCATCAGCCGGCGCAGGATTTTCTCCCAGGCGATAGTTTCGTGGGGAAAGTCCTGGCTGAGGGTTCGCATCAGGCCGCCGGGTTTATCGCAGGCCGTAGCCCGCAGCAGCCGCTCGTTCCAGACGCGCTCCCCAAGCGGCAGGTCGTCTATATCAAAGATGCCGTTTTCGCCCTCCACGAATACCAGGTCGCCCACGAACTGTTTGAATAGGGCGAGCAGGCGCTGTTTGTCACTGAGCAGATGCGCGTACAGGCGTTCGGTCGTCCATTCGTGCGCGGGCGTCTGCTCCAGTTCTTCGCGTGTCAGCAGCTTGTCGAAATAGACGCCGTCCGAGGGCAGCTCGACGGCAGGCAGTTTGCGGATCGCCTCGTTGATCACGGCATCCGCGCACAGGTTCCACAGCAGCGGATCATAACGCCCTTTTCTCATGCGCGGGATGTGGCGCAGCGCGACATGCAGCACCTCATGCACTAAGATGCCCGCCTGCTCCAAGGGCGGATACGCGAAGAAGCCGGGGCCAAAGCGTATCGTTCTGCCGTCCGTACAGGCCACATACTCGCGCCCACTGTCTATGCTGTCTATAACCCAGGGACACCATAATGCAATGGCCGCAAACCCCGCACTGCGTGACACCGCATAGCGCAGGGCGCGCAACACGACAGCCTCCTGCTCCGTCCGACTCAGAGCAAGCAAGCCATTCGCACCGTCCGGCGCGTCCTGATCCAGCGGGATCGCATCCTTTGTCTGTGAAGGTTCCATAATCAATCATCTTCCGTTTTGAACTGTGATTTGTGTGCTTAAAATGATGCTTATGATGAATAGCGCGTTTAAGCATCATAGTTCATCATAACAATCACATAAATCACAGTTCAAGACAAACTGCACACGCGCCGCTACAAGGATTGCTGCAAATCGATATTCGATACCTGCTGCCCTTTTTTGCGGTACGCGGCATACTCCGGCGTAAAGGGTAGTTGTTTCGATAGTCCCTGCTTCTCGGCCTTGTCCAGCAGGATTTCCATTGCCAGCGTCTGCACTTCCGCGCCAGGCAGATTGCGGCCTATGCTGTCCAGTTCGTTGAAGATGGCGACCGCGCGGCGCATCGTCTCCAGATCATTGGCATACGCGGTCACGCTGTACGTGAGGCCATACAGTCCCGCTATCGTGCGCGGCAGCAGTCTGCGTACCTCGTCAGATGTGGCGCGGAACAGGTCTTCCATCGCGGGCAGGTCTCTGATCTCCTCCACAACGTGAAAAAACTCCACGCTCGCCGCCTGCCCGATCACGCCGCCGAGCAGATACTGCCGTATCGCCGTATCGCTTTCCGCGTGGAGTATCTGCGACACGCGCTCCCAGCTTCGGGGCGTGGGAACGATGATCTGGTCGGCCTGCTCCTGCATCTGATTGCCTTCCAAAAAATCCGGCTTGGCCTGTATAAAGGCCAGCACGGCAGGCGCAATGTCGTGTTCGCGCGCCCACCTTAGCCAATCGCGCGGCTCGCACGTTACGTTGAAAAATACCAAGCGGTCGGCCAACGCAGCTGACAGTTCGTACACATTGGCATTGTCTTCCAGACGGTTGCCCGCCCCGAAGCACACCCATCCCGGCGGCAGGACGTACTCGCCTACCCTGCGATCCAAAAGCAGTTGGTACGCGGCCACCTGCACGCGCGGCTCGGCGTTTGCCAGCTCATCCAAGAACAAAATGCCCCGCGTATCGCCGCCCTGTTCGGGATAAAACTCCGGGATCAGCCAGCGCGTGCGGCCCGCCTCCCGATCCAGAAACGGCAGGCCGCGCACATCAGACGGCTCTAGTTGCGACAGCATCAGCGTGACAAGTTCCAGCGAATGCGCGCGGGCAAACTCGCGCACCACAGCCGTTTTGCCGATCCCCGGCGGCCCCGCCAGATACGCGGGCAGGCGCAATTTATACAGCGCTTCCAGGCAGCCGAACAGCTTACCCGGCGTAATCGGAATGGTATTGAGCATGAAAGTTTCCCCGCCTGTTCTCTTTCGTTGCTGCGGCATGGGCAGAGCCATAAACAATAGAAAGTATATTAGAAACTATACTGCCCTCTAAATAGACAGCGAACCACTTCGACAGGTTGCGTTTTGTCTTGAACTGGAATTTTTGGGATGAGAAGGATATATAGGATTAGACTCGCTGGTGATTACAATCCGTTTTGTCGCCGTCAAAACAGAGTTGACCACAGCATCATAGTAATCCTTTCCATCCCAAAAATCCCAGTTCAAGACAATCACGCCGGAAGCAGGGCAAGCGAGCGTATTTCTCCGAACTCATGACGGCACTTACGCCAGGTCGCGCCGCCGTCGTCGCTCAGGTACACATACCCCAGCACACACGCGGCGGCAATCGTGTCGGGCAAGGCCGGGTGCGTGGCGAACGTCCACAGCGTACTGTTTGGCGCGGCGGGCAGGTTTGCCGTCCGCCAGGTCGTACCGCCATCATGTGAGACGTGCAGGCTGCCATCCTGTCCGGGCGGGCCGCTGCCGTTGCCGACGAAAATGGTCTGCGCGTCATCGGCCTTTTGCGCGATGCCCCGGCAGTAGCGATGGGGAAACACCGACGTGATGTTCTGCGGCTGCCATGTCGCGCCCCCGTCCACGCTGCGGTTCAGGTCGTTGTTGGTCGTGGCGAGCAGGGTTTGGGGCCGGTCAGCCGTGGCAGGCAGAATGGCGAGGCCGTGAATGTCCATACTGCTCATGCCCGCGTCGCTTTGCATCCACGTCTCGCCGCCGTCTCTACTGTGCCACAATCCGCCGATCTCCACGCCGGCCCAGACATGCCCCGGCGTGTCCGCATCGGCCACAAGGCACGTCACGCGGCTGTACCGGATGTAATCGCACGTCGGGCTGACAGGTATAGCCAGCTTCCGCCACGCCGCGCCCCCGTCCTGCGAGCGATATACCGCGCCCGGACACGTTCCGACGAACAGCGTCCGGCTGTCATGCGGGTCTATCAGCACGCTCCAGATCAAGGTTCCCGCCTGCCACCCCTGCCCCGTATCGAACGGCAGATCGAGCCGCGCCCACTCTTTGCCCGCGTCGTCCGAGCGGTACAATCCGCCGTCCGTTCCCGCATACACCACGGACGGCGCAAACGGGTCGAGGGCCAGGGCGCGCACTTCCGCCTCCATAAACATCGCGCCATTGCTCAAGCGGAACGACGCGCCGCCATTGTCGCTGCGCCATACCGCCTGCCCTGCCGTACCCACCAACAAAACACTGTCCGCTGTCATAGTCACCTCCGCGCTAATTGTGCGGTTCAGGAACCAAGATGTAAAAGAGGATTCAGCCTGTCCGCAGGTGAATGATACCGCATCTTTCCTCCTGTCTCTTACCCGTTGCCCGTGTAATCGAGACGCTTGTTCGGAGACCGCCTGAATGCGCTATTTTCCGTTTGGCAAAGCCGCCTTCGCGATGCTGCTTGTGGCCCTGTTCAGCGGCCTGTGGCTCGGCCTGCACCCGCCCGTTCGCAAACACGCCACGCTCACATACTGGACGTTTTCGCGCAAGCACTACGACACGTATCAGGAAGCTATCCCTGATTTTGAACGCGCCCATCCCGGCGTGACCATCAATCTGGAACTGGTCAGCAACAACGCCCTCGCCGCCCGACTGCAAAGCGCGTTTCAGGCCGACCTGGACGTTCCCGACATGGTGGAAATCGAGATCAGCAGCGCAGGCACGTTCTTTCAAGGCCCGCTCAACCACGTCGGGTTCGCCGATCTGACCGACCGTATCCACCAATCGGGGCTGTGGGACGAGATGGTACAGGCCCGCTTCGCGCCCTACACCAGTCGGGGCCGCATCTTCGGCCTGCCGCATGACGTGCATCCCGTCCAAATCGCGTACCGCCGCGACCTCTTTGAAAAACTCGGCATTGACGCGAATAGCTTGACGACGTGGGACGCGTTTATTGCGGCAGGACACAAGATCACGGTTCCGGGCAGCCGCTACATGATGGAACTCAGCGACGGCGACGGCACGAACCTTGAAACCTTTCTGTTCCAGCGCGGCGGCGGGTTTTTCGACGCGCAGGGCCGGTGCATCATGGACGATGAGACGGCGGTACAAACTCTGCTCTGGTACGTCCCCCTCGTGAGCGGCCCCAATCGCATCGCCAACACGCTCGGCGGCGGGCAGCTATTAACGCGGGCCATGGAAGACGGTTATCTGCTGTGCTACCTCGCCCCCGATTGGCGCACCAAGTTTTTTGAAAGCGACTCGCCCCGCGTAAGTGGCAAAATGGCCCTGATGCCCCTGCCCGCCGCCACGCCGGGTGGCAGACGCACAAGCACCTGGGGCGGCACGATGCTGGGTATCACCAAAAAATGCGCGCATCAGGATCTGGCCTGGCAGTTCGCCCTGCACCTGTACACCGACAAGCCCAAACTTGCCGAACGTTTCAAGGCGTCCAACATCCTGCCCGCCGTAAAGTCCGCCTGGAACCAGCCCGCCTTCCACGACCCGAACCCGTATTTCAGCAATCAGGCTCTGGGCGACACATACGCCCGCCTTGCCCCGGACGTGCCGCCGCAGTACACCAGTCCCCTCATCGGCACGGCCAAAAACAAGTTCGGCGAGGCGCTCGTGTCGTGTGTTCAGTATTACGAGGCGAACGGCGATAAAGGCTTCGAGGCGTTCGCCCGCCGCCAGCTAAAGCAAAGCACAGACGAAGTCCGCACCCTGATGGCCCGGAACCCCTATCACTAAAGCATTTTCGATATGAAGATTCAGCAAAAAAATTACGATAACCGGCGCGGGTTTCAGCGGCAGCACAAGATTGCGCCTTACCTGTTCGTGTCGCCATTTCTGTTCACGTTTCTCATTTTCGGGCTGTACCCGATCCTTAAAAGCGTGTCGCTGTCGCTGTACGCCACGAACGGCCCCAAAGATCATGTTTATGTCGGCCTGAGTAACTATAGCTTCATACTGCACGACCCGGATTTTCACACGGCCATCTGGAATACCGTACAGTTCGCGTTCTGGTCGGTGTTTTTGCAGTTGCCGCTCGCGCTCGGACTGGCGATCTTTCTCAATCAGACGTGGCTCAAAGGCCGCGCGTTCTGGCGGTTCGCCTTCTTTTCGCCGCATCTGGTCGGGCAGGCGTTTGTGGCCGTGCTGTTCGGCGTCCTGTACGCGCCCAAGTACGGCCTTGTCAACCAATCCGCTCATGCCGTCGTTCCCGCCTTCAGCCTGGATACCAAGTGGCTGTCCAATCCGGCCCTCGTCATGCCCGCCCTTGTCATCACAAGTCTGTGGATGTACGTGGGCTTCAACATGATCTACTTCCTCGCCGCGCTGCAATCGGTTGATCTGGAACTCTATGAGGCCGCGCGCATAGACGGGGCCGGGCCGTGGCATCAGTTCCGCGCCGTCACCATACCGGGCATCAAGCCGGTCGTGATCTTCGTCCTGATAACGGCCACCATTGGCTCGCTGCAACTGTTCGATCTGCCCTACATCCTGCTCAACAACGGCTCCGGCCCCAACAAGGCGGGTCTTACCATCGTCATGTATCTGTACAACAACGGCTTCATCAACGGCGATCTGGGCCTTGCGTCTGCCATCGGCTGGACGCTTGCTCTGGGCATACTGGTCATCAGCCTGATCCAACTGCGCGTCACGGGCGGCTGGAAGGCGGCAAACGAATGAGCGATCCCAATACAAGTATGAGTACAAACCGGAACAGCAGCGCGGATGCTAAGGGAAACGCAGACACAAACCGGGGTGTTGTTTCGCCGCCTGACGCCGCCCCGCCGCCCACCCACTCGAAGCGCAAACAAGCGACAGGCGCGAAACACGCCCTGTTCTACGCCGCGCTGTGCGTCCTTGCCGCCGTCGTATTGATGCCGCTCCTCTGGCTTGTGGCAAGCACCACTAAAAGCAGCAACGACCAGTTCCACTATCTGTTCTTCGCGCCGCGTGTCACGAGCGAGAACTTTGTGAAACTGGTCAGTAAATCCGATATGCTGCCGCGCGGCCTGCTTAACAGCGCGTTTCTTGCCAGCGCGACCGTGCTGATCCAACTGCTGTTCAGTTCGCTTGCCGGGTTTGCGCTCGCCAAGTATGAGTTCAAGGGGAAACGCGCCCTTGTCGTCCTGATGCTCGCCACCGTGATGATCCCCGGCCAACTGACGATGGCCCCGCTGTACGAGTTATTGCATCATTTCGGCCTTGTAGACACGTACCTCGGCCTGCTCATCCCCGGCGCGGTCAGCGTGTTCGGCATCTTCCTGTTTCGGCAAAGTATCATACAGGTTCCTGACGAACTGCTCCAGGCGGCGCGTATTGACGGCTGTTCCGAGTTTCGGATTTATTGGGATGTGGTCATGCCCGTATCGCGGCCCATGATAGGCGCGTTCTGCCTGATGAGCTTCATGGGAACGTGGAACAGCTTTTTGTGGCCGCAAATCATCCTGCACCACAAAGAACTTTTCACCCTGCCCATCGCGCTCAATCAACTGCGCGGCGCGTATGATAATGAGTCGGGTATGCTGATGGCCGGAACCCTCGTCAGCGTGGTTCCCGTCGTGATCCTGTTCCTCGCCCTGCAAAAAGAGTTCATGGCCGGACTGACGGCGGGGGCTGTGAAGGGATAGTCTTGAACTGTGATGCGTCTGATGAGTATGATGGACTATGAGGAGTGTGTACCGCCCTGAACCGCATTCTCATAATCATCATAAATATCAGACGCATCACAGTTCAAGACAGAAGGCAGGATTTCGCAGGCATTTTGACGAATTATAAGGGCGGCGCAAACGGGAATATTCCGGCAGAAAGATTTGCAAAGTATGAAGAACCTTGCCCTGCTGGGCAGCGTGGCTATGTTTATCGGGGTCGGGTTGGGCGCGTTCGGGGCGCACGCGCTTAAAGGCAGGCTCGCGCAGACGGGGATGGAAGAGGTGTACCGCACGGGTGTGCAGTACCATCTGGTTCATGCCCTCGCACTGCTTCTGCTCGCCGCGCTGTACGACAAGATCAAGGACAAGCGGAGGGCGGAAATCTGCGGCTGGCTGTTCGCGGTCGGCATACTCTTCTTTTCGGGCAGTCTGTACGTGCTGGCAGTAAGCGGCGTTACGATACTCGGCGCGGTCACGCCCGTTGGCGGCCTGTTCTTTCTGTCCGGCTGGGCATTGCTGGCGTTCACCATGAGCCGCGAATAACGCATTGCGGTCTTCACGCACACTTCCATGACCAATACCCAACCCTCCTTACCCATCATAGACACGCATCAGCACCTGTGGAATCTGACCACGCAGAACATTCCGTGGCTTGCGGGCGGCGGGCCGCTGTCACGCAATTTTATGCTGGCCGAGTATGAGCGCGACGCGCATGGGCTGAACATCACGCAAACAGTTTACATGGAAGTGGATGTAGACCCTTCCGGGCGTATTCGGGAGGCGCAAGACGTACTCGCGCTTTGCAATGATCCGCATACACATCTGGCAGGCGCGGTCATCGGCTGTAATCCGCTCTACCCAAACCTTGAACGATACGTGCAGCATTTCGGAGGCGCTCCGCATCTGAAAGGACTGCGCCGCGTCCTTCACGGCGACCAGGAACGAGGGACGTGCCTTGAACCGCAGTTCGTCGCCAACATGCAGATGCTGGGAACGCACGATCTTATTTTCGATCTGTGTATGAGACCCAACGAACTTGAGGACGCCGCGCAGCTTGCACGTCAGTGTCCCGATACGCGCTTTGTCCTGGATCACTGCGGCAACCCGGATATACACGCCGATCCTGCGTCGCCGGAACATCAAGACTGGCAGCGGGGCATCGGGGAACTTGCGCGTCTGCCTAACGTCGTGTGCAAGATCAGCGGCATCGTGGCGCAGGTCAGACCCGGCGAACAGCCCGACCTGCTGCTTGCGCCTTTTGTGCGGGAATGCGCCCGCACGTTTGGCCCCGACCGCATTATGTTCGCAAGCGATTGGCCCGTCTGCACGCTGGGCGCGTCCCTGCGCGGCTGGGCAGAGGCCCTGCAAACCATTACAACTGATTGGAGCCAGGCCGACAGGCGCAAACTCTTCCACGACAACGCGCAGCAATTTTACAAATTAGAGTGAACAGCGTTGCCATACGCCTTCAACAGTTTACGCGCCAGTGGTTTGCGCGCTTGACGCCCTCTGTCACATATTACACTGCCGTATCATTTGCGTTCATTTGCGGCTATCACTCATTTCAGGCCGGATCAGCTTTTTTACAGTTCAGGAGATACTTGTTTATGCCCGTTGTGGATAACGCCCGCATCGCCGCTTTGATTGCCGCCGCCGCGCCCGACGCGGTTGCCCTGCGCCACCACCTGCACCAGAACCCGGAACTCAGCCACCACGAGCAGGCCACGTCCGCGCTTGTCGCCGAACGCCTGCGCGCGCTGGGCCTGGACGATGTGAAAACGAACGTCGGCGGGCATGGCGTCGTGGGAATGCTAAGGGGCGGCGCGGCGGGTGCGGACAGTGGAAAGCTGTTCGCTATCCGCGCCGACATGGACGCCCTGCCCATCGAAGAGACCAGTGACCTGCCCTACAAATCCTCCAACAAGGGCGTGATGCACGCCTGCGGTCACGATGGGCATACCGCCACCCTGCTCGGTGCAGCAACTGTCCTGTCACAGATGCGCGACCTGCTGCCCGGAAGCATCCGCTTCGTATTCCAGCCCGCCGAAGAGACCGTGGGCGGCGCGAACGAGATGTGCGCCGAGGGCGTGATGGACGGCGTGGACGCCATTGTCGCCCTGCACGGCTGGCCCGGCATGGACGTGGGCAAGATCGGCGTCCGCGCCGGCCCGATGATGGCCTCGGCCGACACCTTCGACATCACCGTCAAGGGACGGGGCGCACATGCCGCCATGCCCCACATCAGCGTAGACCCCATCGTGATCGGGGCGCAGATCGTGACCGCCTTACAAACCCTCGCGAGCCGCGAGGTGTCGCCGGTCGAGCCGGTTGTCGTGACCGTGGCGCAGTTCCATGCCGGAACCGCCTACAACATCATCCCCGGCGTCGCAGAAATCAAGGGGACGGTGCGCTGCCTGTCCCGTGACCTGCGCCCCCAGATGCCCAAACATATCGAGCGTATGGTGCGCGGCATTTGCGAGGCGATGCGAGCAGAGTACACATTCGGCTACCGCTTCGGCACGCCCGTAACCGTCAACGACACGCAGATCAATGCTCTTGTCGCGATTGTAGGCCATGAGACGCTCGGCGAGGCGGGCGTTATCACACTTCCCGCCCCCTCCCTCGGCGCGGAGGATTTCGCCGTGTACCTGGATCACGCACCCGGCGCGATGTTTCGGCTGGGCGTGGGCGCGGACGTGACCCCGCTGCACACCCCTACCTACAACTTCGCGGACGAGGCCGTTCCTGTCGGCATGGAGATGTTCACCCGCCTTGCCCTGCGCTACCTCAGCGCGGGCGCGTAAACAACGCAGGCATCAGAACGCTTCCCCGCTATTCTTACAGCGCGATTACCGCAGCATGAATGCCGCGTTTCCTTTTGGGGAATGCGGCATTTTTTTCGCACAAAACGACACACCGGCTTGTTTATGGCTTGCTATCTAGGGCATAAGAGGTTATACTTATTTGTAGCACGTTTTTTGTATTCGTGACACGACCAACTATGTAGCTTTCGCCGTCTATGCGGCACGTCCGAAAGGCAGCCCTGATGTTTAGCCTGGTACACACAACCAAAACGCGGCAAGACACACGCCACGCATTTACCCTTATTGAACTTCTCGTCGTGATCGCCATCATCGCGATTCTCGCCGCAATACTGTTCCCCGTCTTCGCGCAGGCCCGCGAGTCCGCCCGCAAAACAAGCTGCCTGTCCAACGAAAAGCAGATCGGCCTTGCCGCGCACATGTATATGGACGATTTTGACGGCGCATTGTACCACCACCATGAAGGCTTCGTCCTTGACGATGGCACACAGACGGATACTCTGCCAGCCACCGTGAGCGGCTGCGTGGGCGGGGGTCAGGGCAACAGCAACGCGGAAAAACCCTGGGCCATTTTCTTTCAGCCTTACATCAAGAGCCGTCAGTTGATGTTCTGCCCCTCCGACCCCGCGCCCAAATCACAGCATCAGGTGTCGAATATTCTCGATTACAACGGCGGTATCTCGGCCCTCGGAGATGAGTGTACGGCTGCCCCGAATGGCGAGCAGTGCCTTGCCGAAAAGAACAACTGGGCCATGTGGAACTACGTCCTCAACAGCATCTTTACGCATAAGTCCTGCCGCTACATCAAGGAAGGCGCACTGCCCGGTTTCGCCACGGATGCGGTGATCTCTTCCCTCGCAGACCCCAACGTGATTATGTTCTCCGAACGCAACAGCGTCGGCCTGGACGACCCCACCTCGGATTTTTACTATGTGCCGCAGGACGATTATGACACCTGGCCGGGCGAAGCGGCCCTTGTGCGCTGGGGCAGCGGCACACGCCCCAATGAGGGCTGGATCAAGTACGACCGGCATCAGGGCGGTTCGAACTACGTTTACAGTGATGGACACGCCAAATGGATGCGCTGGGGCCGCGCCCGTCTTGACCAGTTCCCCGACCACATTGTACGCTTTCCGCTTACCAACCCGCCGCAGTAAGAACGAATCGACAGAGCCGAAAGGGACGGGATGTATGCGCTTGTTTTTACTTCTGCTCTTTGTGTGCGGCCTTGCAGCGGGAGGAGGCTGGGGCTGCGGCCATAGCGAACCGCCGCCTCCTTCTATTGCTGCGGACGCGCCGGCAAAGGCGAACATCAGCAGCTATCAGCAGCATCGTCATGCCGGCAGCAAACCTTCCACGCTGCCCCAGGCGACACGCTGAACGTCATAACGCGCCGACAGGAAACATATGCTTTCCTGTCGGCGCGTTTGCTTCCGCTTTGTTACTTCCCGCTTTTATTCGCCTTGCCTGTGCTGTCCGGCGGGGCTGCGGGAACATTCCCACCGGACTGTTTCACCTTGCCGAGCGTCCATGTTATGGCCTTCATACCTGCGTCGGGCGGCAGTATGTGTCCGCTCTCGTACCAGACCTGCTCTTTAGGCTCCCGCGCCGCCGCGTACAAGCGATGCGAGGCCGCTTCCGGCATAGTCGTATCCTGCCTGCCGTTAAGCATCAGGATCGGGCGCGGCGCGATGTGGCCGATATAAAGGCTCGGACTGACATTGTAGGCCAGGCCGCGCAGAGCCGGGGGGATCTGACCGGCGACCGGCAGTATCGGATCGCCGCCCACGCAAAGCGCGAATGAACCGATCCGATCCTCTACCGCGCCGAGTATCGCCCCCATCATGGAACCCATGCTGTACCCCAGCAGGCCCACATGTTTCATGTCCACATCCTTGCGCGTCTGCAAATAGTCCAAAGCCCGCCGCCACTCGCGCACGCCGCCCTGCACCACAGCGGGGAATGTGGTCGGCTGTGAGGGATCCATGCCCGCCTTTTTGCGCTCGCCATGATAAGGCGCGTCCAGCGCAAGCACGGCCACGCCCTGTTCCACCAGCGACATTCCGAAGAATTGAATCATCGTCTCTTTATCGCTCGTCAGGCCGTGCAGCAGCAGAACGACCGGGTACACTCCCTCGGCTTTGGGCCGCATGAACGTCCCCTCCGCCTTTTCACCGTCCGGCCCCTCGATCTGCACGTGCATCACAGACGCCGTCTCGGACTTGACCGCTTTTTCTACCACATGCAGCGGCTTTTTTGCGTCGTAGGCATACGCCTCTGCCAGCGTCGCCCACGCGGGCGTTGTCATAGTCTGCGCGTCCTTTCCGTTAACCAAACTCCCCGCCTGCTGCGCCCATCCCGCATTCGGCAGCATTCCCAGCAGCGACAAACTTACCGCACCCACAATCTGCCTGAAAGAGTAATGCATCGCTTCTCCTCCTAACGCATAACAGTGAACCACCGCAAAACACGCAAAACAAACGAAAAGCGCATACAACAAATACACCCTCAATCTCGTCAGGCGCTTTGCTGCTTCTTGTCCTTTTAGTTTGTTTCGCGTGGTTCGATGTTTACTATCTGCCTTGATTCTTTAACAGCGTCAACAGATTTTGCACCATTAACGGCTCTATCTGCGGGCCGACTGATACGCCCGCCTCGTAACGATAGAGAGACAGGCCATAATCTTCCGGCGTCAGGATGTAGCCAAGTTCGTCGCCGCACAGGCCCAGGATAAAGCGCGGGCTGCCCGTCATCTGCTGTTTGAGATACAGGCCGATGTTGGGCAGCGCTTCGCCCGGAATGGTCAGGAACTCGGCAGACCCTATCTTTAAGCGGTTTACCTCGGTCGTCAGCAGTCCATTTTGTACCATGCTGCGTGGGAAGATGTTCAGGGCGACCAGCGCCTTGAATTTCGGGTTGTCTAAGGGAACCGTAAACACCCGCCGGTCGGCCTGTATCGGCGCATCGGACACAAGCGCAGCCGTGTGCGCGAGTATGTCCAGGGCGCGTTTGCCAAGCGTTGTGCCGATGGTCTGCGCCGCCTGCCAGTTCTGGCCGCGCGGCGCGGTCGTCTCATCAAAGTCTGCCGTAATCATGCCGCCCTGCGCGCCGTTAAGGTACAGGCATACGCCCCCTCCCCCGCCCTCGACCGTTTCGTACAGCCAATGCGGAAAATCCGCCGTGATCTGCCGCGTGTCCAGCACTTCGGGGTGACAGGCATAATTCACGAACGTGCAAATGGGCTTGCCGCCGTTTGCGCCCACAACCTGCATCACGCCCAACTCGGTATCCAGTATGTTCGCCACGCGGGAGTTTTTGGAAATGCGGCCCACGTCGCTTGTCTGCGCGAATTTCAGGCTGACCGGCTGTAATCGGGACGCGGTCTCGTCTACAAGCCCGGCCACCTTGTCTCGCAGCGTCGCCATCCAACCCGCATTGACGCCGCTTGTTGTCAGGTCGCGCCCCCACTGCCCCAGCGTGTCCGGCCCGCTGTGCGTGTGCGTCGCGGCGATGATAACTCGTTCAGGCGGTACGCTCTTGATTTTGGCCCGGATAGCCTCGATCTGATAACGCGGCAGGCCGATCACATCGCAGCTCACAAAGGCCACGCGCACGCCGTTTGACTCCAGTGCCAGACACCGCGCAAATAGCCGATCATGGACGCCCGCGCTCAGGCGATTGAACTCATATCCGGCGAGATACGCGGGCGCGTCGGGCGTGATGTCCACCTTGCCCGCTGCCCCCCGCAAACCGGAAGGAGCGGCATACGCGCCCCGCGCCACAAACAACGCCAGCAGCATTCCCGCCAGCAGCCACGAACGTATACTATTTTGATTGTTATTTTGATTGTTATTTTGATTGTTATTTTGATTACTATTTCGATGCAATACTTTGCTCCTGATCGGTACGATCTCGTCAAGAAGACGTTCCTCTCCTGTATACGTCAGGCAAGGCAACAGATTGCGCCCACTGGCCGCGTCCCGTGTTATATTCTCCGAACCGTCGAAACGATAAAGCCTGCGGCGCATGTATCGCCACGAAAGGAACATCTGCATGGATGCCCCTGACATTTACGATCCTTCTATTCCGCCGAACGCGCGTGAGCGCATTCGCACACATCACCCGAACAGCGCAAAGCAACTCTGCGACTATTGTATCAACGACACCCTTATAGGAAGGCGCTCGTTCGATGTGAATGGGCATATCGAAATGGAGTACGGACTGCGGGAGGGCAAACAGCACGGCGCTTCGTACCGTTTCTATGAAGGCGGCGGGCTGTTGTGCCGCGAGCCTTACGAAAACGGCTTTCTCCACGGCACAGCCTATCAGTGGGCGGAAGATGGCAGGCTGCTCGGCACATACGCGCTGGAATATGGGACAGGTATTGACCTGTGGTGGCAGGGCTGGGCCGGCGACACATTTGAGTTGGCGGAAGTACACTCTATGCGGGAAGGTCAGGCGCACGGCTTTGAATGGTGGCTGAATTCGGACGGGCGGACGCTCTGGAGAGAGCGACACTGGCGGCATGGCATTCGGCACGGCATCGAACGCGAGTGGAACCACAAAGGGCGATTAGGGCGCACGTTCCCCCGCTTTTGGCTCAACGGAAGGCGCGTGACACGAGCGAAGTACCTACGCGCTGCGGCGGACGACCGTTTTCTGCCTGCATACCTGCAAACAGACAATGCTCCGCAGCGTGTTTTCCCGGCTGATGTCGCTCCGCACACAGGGCTATCTATATCCGCCTGAATGAAATCGAGCCGGATATTGATAGCCCTGCCGTTTGACAGGGCATCTGTTGTACCTCACAAATTGAGTGGCGGGCCGCATCGCGGCCCGCCATCATTACGCACCCTTATGACCTTAGCTTTTGCGCCTCAAAGCGATTGCTTTATGCACGAAACGCGCGTTTATAGCAGAGGCTCGCACATGACCGTATCCTCATCTGTGTAAGCCGGGACGCAGCAACAGAGAAACACAAGCGGCGACTGCCCCACGTTCCGTATTTGATGCTTTGATCCCGCCGGAATACAGATGCCGTCGCCCACGCCTACGACCCGCTGTTCGGTCTCTATCGCTATCAAACCCTGCCCGGCGAGAATGTAGTATATCTCCTCGGTGTCAGGGTGTGAGTGCGCGTCGGTGGCCGCGCCAATCGCGAGCGTGGCCTCCGCAAAGCTTTGCCGAACTGTGGTCGCCTGACGCGGGGCCAGTATTTCGCGGATGGTAGACGTGTCTTTGGTTGTGAAAGCCGCCGCATTGTTCCGATTAGCGATATTCATGTCGGGTTCTCAGCGCCTACTGTATGCAGTCGGCGGTCAGGCAGCGGCCTTCGTGTTCGCTCCTAGCGGTGGCTGCGAAATCCGGCGATGATGCTGCGCTGCAAACCCTGCCCGCGCAGTTCATTGCCCATCGCCACAATCTTGCCCGTGTTGCCGTCCACCAAGATCGCGTGAGGGATCGTTTTCACATCATACAGTTGCGCGGTTTCCGCTTTTCCGGAGCCGTCGTATATCTGCGTCCACGTCATTCCGGCCTGCGCCATAAACTCTTGTATGACCCGGCTCTTGTTAGCCTGATCCAAACTCACACCCAGGATCTCAAAGCCGTTCGGGTGATACTGATTGTAGGCCGCAACGATGTTCGGCACTTCCTCCACGCATGGCACACACCAGGTAGCCCAGAAGTCCAGCAGTACGAGCTTGCCCCGGAAATCATCCGGGAAGTGGACGGTGCGGCCATCCATCGTCCGCGCCTCGAAGTCCAGCACATCCGTACCGACTTTTAGGTCCGCCGCCGTGATCGTGCTTGTGTTCTTGCCGGATTTCCGCAGGGCAAGGGAAAGTCCGCGCACATCGATAGCCGAAACCTCATAGGACGCGCCCGCCAGACGGAAGGGCTTGGCCGCGTCAAAGGCTTCGGTTTTGGGATCGAAGCGGCCGTCATTATTTTTGTCAATCATCAGCGTCACGCGCGCCGGGTCGCCGTCGTCATGCTGAAATTCGTTGAATTTGCCGTTTACGGTCTGATCCACTAATGCCACGCGGTAGGCGCGGCCATTGATGTTGAGCGTACCCACGCGGGCGTACTCCCGATTGTACGTCAGGTCAGAGCCTTGCAGCGTGAAAGACAGGGAACTCGGAACCGCTCCGCCTCGCCCCGGAATGTCGTAGCGCGCGATTACAGGGACAACCGCGGTCAAGCCGTTTTCGCCTGTTGTCAGGCTGACGGTTTTTGTGCCGGTTGTCGGTATCGCCTGAGCGGGTACGAGCGTGACCGGCGCATCGTCAGTCAGGTCTCCATTGCCGTTCGCGTCTACGTACAGCTTGGGTCGCGTGGTCTCTCCATCGGTGTCCAGCGCCACCACGATCTGGCTGTTCTTCGCATTGCCCAGGGTAATCACGCCGTACTGCGGCTTGAAAGCGTAGCTCGGTTCTCGCGTGATACTTGCCGGTTTTGTCGCGCTCAGGGTCAGCTTCTGCGCGATACTCGCGTGAATGCCGCCCGTGGGCGCAGTTTCCAGAGCGCCGGTAAACGCGTCTTTAGCAAACGCGCCAGAGGCGGCGTTCAGCAGACCATATCCGGCAAGAGCCATGCAGGCGATAAGGGGCGTTTTCTTCATCCGATTTGTTCTCCACGGGCTTGGTGTCTCGCTCACAATAACAACACTGTGCCAAGTGTACCCACATCATTTCACTAATGTCAAATCCGCTTTTTCGCCCGTGTCGGCGTGGTCAGTGAACAGTCGTCGTGGCTTCGCCATGTCTCTGTGTTGGTCGCTCCGCAGCGCCCTTCACGAGCATGTTCTTCGCTGCATTAAGCTGCTCATCCTGATCCGTGTAGATGCCGTTCGGCGCGACAAACACATCCGGTCTCACGCCATTGTTTTCCAGATAGGCTCCATCCACTTTCAGTCCGACCTCGGCGACCTCCAACAGCCCTCTATCGCCGATAGGCACAAATCCCGCGCCGATAAACGCGCCTGCCGTCTGTGTGCCAACCAGCGTAGCGCGGTGCGACGTGTGCATTTGATAGGCAAAGAACTCTTTCGCGCTCCGCGTTCCCCCGTTTATCAGCACGACAATGGGCTTCGCGTAGCCTGTATGCTGAAAAACGGGCTTTCCATTGCGCGTCTGAGATTCCCAGCTTACATCAGGCCGACAGAAAACATCTGCGTACCCGAAGGGTCGCCCGCCATAACCGTCTCGCAAATCCAGTATTAGCCCGTCCGTGTCGTGCAGTTTCGTCAGCACAAGGTTTTCAAGCGTAGTTCGGAAACGGTCCTGTGCCATCGTCCACAGATGCACGTACCCGATTTTCTTGTTTTCCACGTTCATTATTCTCGCGCTTCGGACAGTCGCATCCAGGTACGATTTAAGAATGTTCTGCTTAATAGGTGACACTTGGACAGTACGCGGCTTGCTCTCGCCATTGCGCCGCAGCTCAACAGAAACAGTGGATCCAGCCTTGCCTTTGAAAGATGATGCAGAGAAGAAGGGAAGTTTATCGGCAGCCATCAGCCTATCCCCGGCCTTGATACCGGCCTTTTCGGCAGGCCCGCCATCCAAGACGGCCCTCACCAGGTATTCTGCGCCCTGTCGTTCACCCATCAAACCTATCTGTTCAATCGCACTGTTCTGCATGTCCTCCGACCGAACCGCACTGAACATGTAATACTCTGCGTCTGCGCTGATTACGTATGCCATGTGAGAAGCGTGCAATTCTCCCAGCATGGCGTTGACCAAAGCAGCAAACTGCACATCGCTGCTTACATCAGCAAGCCGAGCGCGGTACGTCCGGCAGATTTCATTCCAATCCACGCCGTGAAGTTTCGGATCGTAGAACTCGCTCTTTACAGTCGAACATACCTTTTCAAAGTCTCTGCCATAGGTTGCATCTGCGCCGGCCCGCTCGACGTTAGAACTGCCTGCATTGGCAAATTCATGGATGGCAACTATCGGCCCGCGCGCAGGCTGCGCGTTGATGTGATCCTGCCCCCATATAGCCGCCACTCCGCACAGGCTCAACGCCAACCAGGTTCCTGCCTTCAACATACATCTATGTCCCTGTTTTCCGCGCACCGATGATTGAATAATTGTTTGTGTCGAGCGCCTCTTACGAGTCGGCTGTATGGAGAAGGATGGCACAACCCATACCCATTGCATCATACGAATTTTCTCTCAAACTTTGTTACGCAGCTTCTTTACCACCTATAACGAAACGAAGCGTCTGAGTGTTCTGCTTTGTTGCAGGATGCTCAGACGCTTCGTTGTATAGTTATTCTGGCGGCGACCTATTTTCCCAGAGGGTTGCCCCCCAAGTATCGTCGGCGCTGCCGGCTTTCACGACCGTGTTCGGGATGGGAACGGGTGGGACACCGGCGCTAAGGCCACCAGAAACCGGGCGCGCTTCCCGCATCTTGGCTCTGTCCTTTGTGGGACTGGTCTCAGGAGGCAGGGCGGCTTTGTGGGCCGCAGCGTGCAAATCAACACCGCTTGCCAGAACTCTGGACGGCGGCAAAATCGCCTTACAACGAAACGGCTTCTCTTCCTCTATCCGCATTGCTGCATCCAGGTTGAGAAGAAGCCGGAAGAGTGTACGTTGTCGCTTTCGCTTGTGTCTGTAGGGATTGTCTCTCGTTTACATGGTGGGTATTTTTACATACATGACTTGTATGTTCACTGCGGTGTTCATCGTTCCACGCTGCGCTTACACGCGTCTCGCCACCTTCTGTGCGGCTTGCATCAACAGGAGGTTCCTCCCATCTATGTTCGCCGTCCAAAAAGGTGCGCTGCTGGTGTGTATGCTCTGTTGTGGGGAACGTTGTTCTAAAGCCCTCGGTTGCTTAGTACGGATCGGCTCCACACATCACTGCGCGTCCACCCTCCGCCTATCTACCCGGTCGTCTGCCGGGAACCTTACCAGCTTGCCGCTGTGGAAGTTCTCATCTTGGGACGCGCTTCACGCTTAGATGCTTTCAGCGTTTATCGCTTCTGGACGTAGCTACCCGGCATCTGCGCCTGGCGGCACAACCGGTACACCAGCGGTCCATCCAACCCGGTCCTCTCGTACTAGGGTCAGCCTCCCGCAAAACTTCTGCGCCCGCCGCGGATAGGGACCGAACTGTCTCACGACGTTCTGAACCCAGCTCGCGTACCGCTTTAATGGGCGAACAGCCCAACCCTTGGGACCTAATCCAGCCCCAGGATGCGACGAGCCGACATCGAGGTGCCAAACCTTGCCGTCGCTGTGAGCGCTTGGGCAAGATAAGCCTGTTATCCCCAGGGTAGCTTTTATCCGATGAGCCCTGGCACACCCACGCGTTGCCAGAGGATCACTAGGCCCTACTTTCGTACCTGCTCGACCTGTCGGTCTCACAGTCAAGCTGACTTACGCCCTTGCACGCACTGCCTGATTTCCAACCAGGCTGAGTCAACCTTGGGGCGCCTCCGTTACCTTTTGGGAGGCGACCGCCCCAGTCAAACTGCCCGCCTGCCACGGTTCCCGGTCAGGCTTACTGAACGGGTTAGCGTACCAAGTACAGCAGGGTGGTGTTCCAGGAACGCCTAAGCTCCCACCTACGCTCTACAGCCGTACTCAGCACGCAATGACAGGGTGCAGTAAAGCTCCATGGGGTCTTTCCGTCCTGCGGCGGGGAATGCGCATCTTCACGCATGCTACAATTTCACCGAGCCTATCGTTGAGACAGCGACCAAGTCGTTACACCATTCGTGCGGGTCGGAACTTACCCGACAAGGAATTTCGCTACCTTAGGACCGTTATAGTTACGGCCGCCATTCACCAGGGCTTCAGTTCGAGGCTGCCCCCACCACGCAAAGCACACGCCGGTTCCACACCAAGCTAAGGCGGCTTGCTGTCTCGCTTCCCTCAACAGGACAAGAACAACAAGGCACGTCAGCCCTGTGGCTACTGGATGCTGCTCTCCGTGGTGGGTTCACCCCTCCCGTTAACCTTCTGGCATTGGGCAGGTGTCAGCCCGTATACGTCGCCTTTCGGCTTGGCACAGACCTGTGTTTTTGGTAAACAGTCGCTCGGTCCGCTTTGCTGCGGCTGGTTCTCACCAGCGCCCCTTCTCCCGAAGTTACGGGGCCATTTTGCCTAGTTCCTTAACGATAGTTATCTCGAACGCCTGCGTATCCTCTACGCGCCCACCTGTGTCGGTTTGCGGTACGGTCGAATACAACCTCCTAACAGGATTTTCGCGACCCCGCATTCGCCAGGTTCGGATTGCCCGTGGGCGCTCCTCCTCTCCTTGCGGAGAACGTGACACCAACTGCACGACTGACCCCTGCGATGTGTCCCCTGTTACTCAACGATTGTACCCGGTTCAGGAATATCTGCCTGACTGCCATCGACTACGCCCTGCGGCCTCGCCTTAGGACCGACTAAACTCAAGAGGACGAGCCTGCCTTAAGAACCCTTGGGCTTCCGGCGGACGGGATTCGCACCCGTCTTCGCGCTACTTATCCCGGCATTCGCACTTGTGTGCATTCCACGCGCGCTTCCGCGTGCCGCTTCACCACGCACACAACGCTCCCCTACCCGTCAGTAATCACACTGCTCACCGGGAAAGGGGGAGTAGGCAATACAAGCAAAATACAGCGCCGCCTAATACTAGGCCGCTCTGTGTCTTGCTCTACTCCCTACTCCCCACTCCCGATAAAACGTTGTTTTTCCAACGCCTTCGCTTCGGCGGCTGGCTTAAGCCCCCATACATTGTCGGCGCAAGGACACCTCGACCAGTAAGCTGTTACGCACTCTTTAAATGGTGGCTGCTTCTAAGCCAACATCCTGGTTGTCTACGCACCCTCACATCCTTTTACACTGAGCCAGCCCTTGGGGGCCTTAGCGGAAGGTCTGGGTTGTTTCCCTCTCGACTACGAAGCTTATCCCCCGCAGTCTCACTCCCATCCTCTCACGTAGCGCCATTCGGAGTTTGATTGGACTCAGTAACCCGGGAAGGCCCCTTGCCCATTCAGTGCTCTACCTGCCCTACGAAACGGATGAGGCTGCACCTCAATGCATTTCGGGGAGAACCAGCTATCTCTGTGTTCGATTGGCATTTCACCATACTACCCACAGCTCATCCGAGCATTCTTCAACATACACCGGTCCGGGCGTCCACAGCCTCTTACAACTGCTTCCCCCTGGCCATGGGTAGATCACACAGTTTCGGGTCTACTGACGCCAACACATATCGCCCTCTTCGGACTCGCTTTCGCTCAACCTGCGCTGCTGAACAGCTTAAGTCGCTGACGCCAGTAACTCGCCGGGTCATTATGCAAAAGGCACGCCATCACGAAGCCTGAGCCTCGCTCTGACTGTTTGCAGGCCTCTGGGTTCAGGTTCTGTTTCACTCCCCTCCCGGGGTGCTTTTCACCTTTCCCTCACGGTACTGGTACACTATCGGTGGCGGCGTGTATTTAGCCTTGGGGGGTGGTCCCCCCAGATTCCCACAAGCTTCCTCGTGGCTCGTGGTACTCGGGTATCAACAACAGCAAAGAACAAGAGCAGAGTACGGGGTTCTCACCCTCTGTGACGCGCCGTTCCAGGCAGCTTCCCATGTCCCTCTCTCTGTACCGTCTCGTCAACTGCCACGCTTATGCCCTTGTCCCTCACCAGGAAGCCATACAACACAAAACCGCCCGCCCGAAGGTTGGCAGTTCGCATCGTACACGCCCTGGAGAAAAACAAGGACATACGCGCTCCCTCTCACGAAGAGGCAGTTCTGTTGACCCCACAACCCCGACATGCAAGCACATCGGTTTAGGCTCCTCCCCGGTCGCTCGCCGCTACTGGGGGAATCACGTCTGTTTTCTTTTCCTGCGGGTACTTAGATGTTTCAGTTCCCCGCGTGCCCCTCTACTCACGTAGATGACAGGTCGTTACACCTGCCGGGTTGCCCCATTCGGATACCCGTAGATCAAGGCCTGCTTGCGGCTCCCTACGGCGTTTCGTCGCTTGGCACGTCCTTCCTCGGCACGCCGCCCCAAGGCATTCACCAGAGGCCCTGTGTAGCTTTAAACACAACGAACCCACAACACAACACACACAACCAACTACAACACGCGTAAGTACACACCACGCAAAGCCGCCTCGCACAACAAACAACCCGCCCCGAAGGACAAGCCGCTTACCGCGCGAAGTACCCTGCATCGTCTGTCCTGCTTGCTTGCCGCAGCATGAAGATGAACCCACATTCCCACACATAAACTCAAGACCCATACAGACACTATGACAAACCACGCCACACGCAAATACAGCCGCCATATCCCCGCCGAAGCCGGAACACAACGCCTGCCCGCCTGCCACGTGCTTGTCTGCACACTCTTCACTATTCCGTTGTAAAAGGGCTAGGAACACTCACAATGAAGTGAGATGTTCATGCATCAAAGCGGGCTTTATTGCACTCGCTCTGAAAACTTCGATGCTTGTACTCCGCGTTCTCCGTTACCGGAAGTCGCTCGTATCAATTGGAAGCGAGAGTAATATACACCTTCACCCTCCTCTTTGTCAAGGCCAATTCTTAAAATTCTAGGGCGAACGCATCTAAGGCTATCAGTGACTATCAAACCCCGAAGCTTGGGTCTTCAATTTTGCTGCAAGTGCGCGAAACATCTGTATTTCACTCTTCCGCACTTACTAAAATAGGCGAGCAAGCAAAGACTTTCTGACGACTGCATCAGTTAGGGACAGTATTCGCAGATGTGACTCGATGAACAAGATGAACAAGGTGCTTTAAGCAAATATATTAACGAAAAATCAAAATGCGTTTGCCCTGGCCTCCGGAGTTCGATGAACGGCTGACAAGCTCTGTAACGCTTTGTACCGGTCGCTCGTCCAAAGGCAAAGCAGGCACTGTAAATGTTCACAGCGTCGGTAAAACCATAGTTACAAGCTGACAGCGTTGAGGCGAATGGGGAAAATCACATGACAAGTGCAAATGGCGGCAGGAAGCGAAGCGGGTTCTTGCTGGGAATGGGGGCATTGACCCTGCTGGCCTTTGCCGCGCGCCCCGCGTTCGCACTGTGGAGGCTGTCTCGGCTGACGACTAACGGCGTTTATGACGAGCAGCAGTTTACCGTGAAAACCAGGGACGTGGACAATCTCACGGAGTTTGAGGTCAGCATAGCCCCGCATCCGCGCGCCGTTTCGCCGTTCCTGACCGGGCAGTTGTCTTTAATCGCGCAGGACAAGTGGGTCGCCTCCGTACCCGTCATGGAACGATGCGAAAAGGACACGGTCACGTATACGTTCCGAGTCGCGCCCGATGCCGTCGCGCAATCTATGCTGGAAGTACACGCCAGCTTCTACGCGCCCGCCCAAAATGTCAGAAGCCCGTTCAGCACGGCCATGCTGAACAATCAAAAAGTTGAGCAGATAATGGGCGGCACGATCTACCAGATGAAGCTCAAAGACTTTGTCAACGCCAAAGCTCACTAAATGCACAAGGCGTCTTGGCGCGGTGCCGCATCCGATTTAATGCCCTCTTGGCTGACATGTAGCTTACATGGATAAAGCCGGAATGTGTTTTGTTCACACTCCGGCCTTCGTACCGATACGAGCAGGAACGTTGCTACTTAGTGGGCGGCGTATTCTTAGCGGCAGGCGTATCCTTCGGACAAACGGCATAGACATTGCCGTCCAGAGATCCGACAAACACGGTTCCATCCAAGCTCACCACAGGCGAACTCTGGATGCCGCCCCTAGTCGCAAACTCCCACTTCTTCGCCCCGGTGCTGCCGTCAATAGCGTACAGGCTTTTATCATATGAGCCGATGTAAACCGTGCCGTCTATGCCGACAGCGGGTGAAGCCTGTATATGGATACCCGTCTCGAAAGTCCAAGTTATTTTACCGGTCTTCGCATCCAGAGCGTATAGCTTGCCGTCCCCACACCCAACATAAAGCAGTCCGTTAGCACCCAGAGCAGGCGAAGCGAAGATGTACCTAGGCAAACCGGTCGTCCAGAGCGGCTTGCCTGTGGTTCCATTCAGCGCCACCACGCTGCCAAGTCCGTCTTTGTCCGGCCCCTTCAGCACGAAAGCAGCGTACAGTGTGCCGTCTTTGCCGACAGCCGGATTTCCCTTTGTATAAAGATCATCCTGAGCCTTGTACGTCCAGACAGGCTTACCGTCTTTGCTGCCTAGAGCGTATAACGTCCCCCAATTCTGACAATAGATCAGGCCGCTCGCGCCCAATACAGGAGCCGAGGCGACATCATGCTCTGTGCTGAATGCCCATTTCTGCTGCCCGGTGCGGCTGTCCAGCGCGTACAGGGATTTGTCTGCCGACCCGACATACAGCGTTCCGTCCGCGCCTATCGTCGGCGACGAGCGGACCGCTCCGCCCATTTTCATCTGCCAGAGAATTTTGCCTGTGTCGGCGTTCAGCGCATATAGATTAGCGTCATCACAGCCTAAGTACAGGCAATGATCTGTACCTATCGCCGCGCTGCCATTGAAGGAGGCGTCCTCGGCGTAAAACTGCCACTTCTTGCGTCCCGTAGCGGCATCCAGAGCGTAAAAACGGCTGTTACCAATATATACGGTTCCTTCGGCGGACAAAACTGGAGAGGCGTATATACGATTGCCGCCACCGGCAGAGGGCAGAGTCTCAAACGTCCAGGCGAACGTACTCACAGGCGCGCGCCACTGCCCCTGCCCCGTATTGCGCGTGTCGCCGCGAGAACAGGGCCACGACGCATTTTGTATTTGTCCCTGACTGCCGGATTGGGTTAGCAGCAGAAGCAGGGGCAGCAGGTTTGCAGGAGAAATGCGCGGCATTTATTTTCCTTTCAGCGGCTCAATGTACGCGCCGAATCCTGTTCCCTGAAAGTTGCTTGACTTTTCATCGAAGTGGATCACGCAACCTCCCGGGTCCTGACACATCAGGGGTAAACTGCCGCGTATTATACTGTCCAAGCTGGTGATGCCGTCGTAGATGTAGCAGGATAGTAACAGCTTTTTTTGCTCGTCTGTCAACTTAGCGTAAGGCAGATTATTTTTGACAAGAGCATCAACGGACACAGTAGTCCTAAAATCGCGCATGACCTGCAAAGGAATCGTGTCCAATCGCTGTTGAACTGCCGTTTGCTCCAGCCACTCTCCCACGTTTTTCGCTTTCACATTTGAGACTGCTTTCGGAGCCTCATGCAGTTTATCAGTCGGGCGTGGGATATGGAGGTATGCTCGCAAATCAGCAGGCAGCGCGTTTTGAATCAGGCGAGGCATATATTCCGGTTGTTGAGGCACTTTCAGTATGCGTCGCGCCAGCAGGATCTGGCCTGGCTCGGCTTCGCGCCATGTCCAGTCATGCAGTTCCGCAATCGCGTCAAGCGCGGCAGATGCGCGAATGTTTTCCATTCGCACAATCAATGTTCGCTCCCGCAAAGGAGCGGAGGCCGTAATGGTCAGTCCCGTTTGTCTGGATAGCGCCTGCGTGAATGCTTCGACTGAGACCTCGCCAAGCGATAGGCGAACGCTTAGGGCGAGCTTTGCTTCGGTCGAAGCGGTCGGCCCGGAAGTAAAGTCGGCACTCTGAGCGACAGTCTTTTGGGCGCAGACGCATAACGGCATACCGAAGCAACATACTGTGACGCTGATAAGGAACAATGGCTGTCGAGTGTTCATGGTCTGTTGCCCTCCGGCCCAATTATAGTCGGTTCACCGATTCGTTTGTTGTGGAGTTGCCCAGTCTGGTCGCGAACAATATGAGAAACATCGATGTGCATTTCTCTGCGTACTATGCCGTTTTCTGTGATTTCGCGTCCGCTGGTATTAACAGGGTCTGCAGTCAGGTACGATTTAGGAAATCCCGCAAGTAGACTTGACAGCACATCCCATTTTTGATAGGTCTGAGGCATATTGAAAAGCCATACGCTTTGAGCAAATACTTGAAACTGTTCGGGACGAAGATCACGGGCGTAGAAGGTCTGCGTCCCAGAGATAGCGCGGTATTGCTCCGGCGATAGGGAGACCAGAAGCTGCCGCAGCAGAGGATTGGGGCGGGCGTTGGAATCGGTAATGGGAGCTAAAGCAAGGGCGCGGCGGATTTCCTTCGCCATCTGCTGCATTTCACTCAGGTGCATTTGAGGACGCTGTTTCGCATTGTTAAACTGCTTACTCATCAGCACCGTGCCGCTTCGCGTCAGCGTCCACTTATAGCCATAGGCGTCGGCAATACTGTTCAGCGCGTCACGCACGGTTCCCACACATTCAAGGCTGGCTGTTTGCAAAGCCGGTTCTCCATCTGCCACAATGTTAATGTGCGAGACAGACTGCACAAGATGTAGAGTAGCATCCAGCGTGGCCTCGTTCTGCCTCATATTGAGTTTTGCCTCCAATGCCGGAGGCATATCGTTCTGCTGGGTTTGCGCTGAACCAGCCGATGCGCAAACGACCAAGCAGGCAAATTGCAATCCCGACAAAGCTGTATTGACTTTGTATAAGCCTCGCATAACATTCCTCCTCAGATCGAATGCCACCGTAGATCAACGCTGATCTACGGTGGCGCGTTCTTGAGACTCGCGCTCTACACTCTTGCATGGGTTGTGTTAAGGACGACGCATTGCTCGCTAGAGCAGCGAGTAGCTGACTTGCGCGAAAGAGTATGGCTTAGGGGTTCCAAAGCCCATCGAGCCATAAACGCGCATAGAGGCTGACAACGTACAGGGGTACAAGCCATAGACGAACGCTGTGCCAGGTGACGGGTAATTGTCGTTGCCACCGGAAGAGTAACCGCTGACTTCTATGGGGATGGGATTATTTGACTGTGAGGAGCTGCGCGCTCCTGTGTTGGCCGACGTGGAACCGGACACACTAACGACGCCCTTGACGTTTGCGGCGTAGTCTATTTCTCCACTACCTGTCCAGTATAAATGGGTACTGTAACTCACAGAGAAACCATTGTCGCCGGTGAGGCTGCAAGAGCAGGTCTTATCATTACAAACTACTCCCTGACCAGCACTAAGCGAGGCCGGGGTGGGGGTGTAGATTCCTTGTTGGAAACCCCATTGCGCACGGGAGGCGGCGGGGATGCTGATGCATAACAGGATGAACGCGACGAAACTGAGCGATTTTCCAAACTTCATGGCAGAACTCCTTCAGGTGAGTGATGATGCGCGGTAGGAACGCTTCAAGATGAAGCAAGATAATGTAGGAAGCGCAAAATACTCAGGCGGAGCGCGGGCAGGCGTAGTGGAGAGTAGCGTCAGGATGTATAAGAGGATAGCAGGAAGGCGCGACACGCGCAGGAAGGCGCGACACGCGCAGGAAGGCGCGACACGCGCAGGAAGGCGCGATAAACAGAGATAATGTAAGCAGTATGTTTTTTGCAGAAGGGCATACTATGCCTCCGAACACCGCAAAAGAACCAGTTGACGCTACTGCCTTAGTATATCTTGCTTTGCCAGTGATGTCAACAGCTTTGCACATGATCTACGAATGTTTTTGCAACTATTTTTGCTTAATATCCCTTACCGGATGTTTCCTCCACGAAAAATCATGTTTTACTAGGCGTTGTTTATGCAAATATACGCTTTAAATATAGCTAGAGGTACACAAAGGGTTCTGCGAAAGGCAAAACCCTTTATGCTTTATCATATTTGATAAATAGACGCTACCAGGCATAATCTTCGGGGGCGGTCTTCTTGCCGGGGAAGATTTCGTCCAGTTTCTTGTTGGTGTCATCGGAAATTTTTATGTCCAGGGCGCGCAACTGCCCCTCTAGCTGTTCGATGGTGCGCGGGCCGATGATGGGGGCGGTGATGGCCGGGTTTTGCAGCATCCACGCAATCGCCACATCGGCGGGCTTGTCGCCGATCTCACGGCACAGGGCTTCCCATGCCTCGATCTTGTCCCGATTTTTTTCCAGTTGCTTTTGTACGCCCTCGCTCGCGCGCCGACCCTGATTTTCCTTTTCCAGTACGCCGCCCAGCAGTCCGCCCGCGAGCGGCGACCAGGGGATCACGCCCAAGCCATACGCCTCGCTCGACGGGATCACTTCCAGTTCGATGTTGCGGTTAAGCAGATGATAAATGCTCTGCTCCGAGACCAGTCCGAGTGTGCCGCGCCGCTTCGCCGCTTCATTCGCCTGCGCGATGTGCCAGCCCGCGAAGTTGCTGCTGCCCACATACAGGATTTTGCCCTGCGCGATGGCGACCTCAAATGCTTCCCACAGTTCGTCCCATGGCGCGTCCCGCCAGATGTGGTGCATCTGGTACAGGTCAATGTAATCAGTCTTCAGGCGTCGCAGGCTGTTATCGAGTTCGCGGCGGATGGTCAGTTTGTTCAGCCGATTTTGGTTGGGCCAATCGCCCATGTCGCCGTACACTTTTGTGGCGATCACGACTTTTTCGCGCCGCCCGCCGCCCTGCGCCCACCATCGCCCGCATATTTGCTCCGTGATGCCTTCGCCTTTTTTCCAGCCGTACACGTTCGCGGTATCGAAAAAGTTGATGCCCAGGTCGAGGGCTTTGTCCATGATGGCGTAGCTATCGGTCTCGCTCGTCTGCGGCCCGAAGTTCATGGTTCCCAGACACAGCCTGCTGACCTTCAGCGCGGTCTTGCCCAGATTCACATATTGCATTGGTTTGCTGCCTCCGTTAGTATTGTTGTGCGCTATGTTTACTGCCTCGCAAACATGTTTGTTCACACAATCCATTACTACGGCCAATCTGAAGAGATGTTTCTGTGTGGGACGTCACGCCTGTTTTAGTTTTTGGATGGCCTGGAGAACGGCCCGACGATGCCCGGCGACAATCCTCCATTCGGGCAGGCGACCGACAAGGGCGCTGCCGTTCCATCCCGTTTTCGCGTCCGGCCTGTGTTCACGCAGATGTGCCGCAATATACTGCTCCAGGATGTGTAGATGCGGACGATTGTAGGCCCATAGCACATGCCCGCAGCAGCGCGTTTGCAGCCACAACGGAAGGCCAAACCAATTTTACCCGTTCTGCTACGGCTTCAATTTCGACTTGAAGCGGGCGCGAAAACTTGCGATCTCCGGGCCGATCACGTTCGCGCAGTAGGGCTGCGTCGGGTGCTGGTTGTAGTAATCGAAATGGTAGCTCTCGGCGCGATAAAAGCGGGTGAAGGGCTTGATCTCGACGACGCTTGGCCCAGGCCATACATGAGACGCATTGATTTTGCGTATCGCCGCCATCGCTGCCGCGCGCTGCGCCTCATCATGCGTAAAAATGATGGCGCGATACTGTGGCCCCTCGTCCGGCGCTTGTTGGTTGGGCGTACTGGGGTCGCGGGTTGTCAGCAGCACGGTCAGCAGATCGGAATACGTGATTACTTTCGGATCAAACGTAATGTCCAGGCTCTCGGCGTGACCCGTAGTTCCCGTTTCCACCTGTTCGTAGCTGGGATTGGCGGTCTTGCCGCCGGCGTATCCCGGCACTGTCTTTTCAACGCCTTTGAGCTGCTTGAAGATGGCTTCCATACTCCAGAAGCAGCCTGCCGCGAACGTAGCCTTTTCCATGCCCGCCTCGGTTCGCGCGACCGTGGGCGACGCTTTTGGCGGCGCGGCGGAGCAGCGCGGCGAAGTAAAGCAGAGCGCCACAGCAGTCAGCGCAAACAGGCAAAGTGTCCTCAAGTCGAATGTACGGTTTATCTTAACGTTCATAACAGCCTCTCTTCATGATCTTTCTTCCGGTTCTTTCTTTTCGGATGCAAGCGCAGCAAACGATGTTAAGCGTCCAGCCATTGTTGCAGCGATGGAGCGCACATTTACATAACTGCCTGCGGCAGCAAAAAGTTCGTTAAGGCGTCTTGTCCTTCACCGGCGCGGCCTCGAACTTTGCCAGTAAGATAATGTGCCTGGGACATGAACGCAACGCGCGGCTATTTTGCCTCTTCTGCCTGCACGGCGTCGCCGTGCAGCAAAGCGAGGATGTCAGGGCCATAAGCTTCCAGTTTTTTCGGCCCTATGCCCGGAATGATGCTCAGGGTTTTCAGCGTGGCGGGATTGATCTGCGCGAGACTTCGCAGCGTCGCGTCGCCGAACACGATGTAGGGCGGCAGCTTCTGGCGCTCGGCCTCGATGCGCCGCCATGCTCGGAGCCGCTCAAAACGGTCGTCTTCATCGGCGTCCAGAGGCGCGTTTGCCGTCTGTTCGGTATCGTAAGAGGCTGTGCGTCCACCGGTGCGCGGCGCAGTCGTGCGGGCCGCGCCGGACGCCGATTGCAGCGGATTGGCAAGCACGACCGCGCCTTCACGCGGCGCGTCCCGGCCCGCTTCGGTCAGGGACAACAGCGGGTATTCGGCCTCGCGATCCAGCTTGAGAAAGCCGTCCTCGACAAGCGTATCCACAAAGCCGCGTAGTACCTTGAGCGTGAACCCGGCCAACGCGCCGTGATGGTCACAGCGTTCTTTGCTGACAGGGCTGTCCGGCGCTCCGAGCAGCACTTTGGTGATCCCCGCGCGGCCCAGAGGAAACGGCAGGGACAGCAGGCATTCCAAAATCACGCGTCCCACGTCGGGAACCTGAACCGAGTTCGGGGCCTGCGCTTTGGCGGGGGCCGCTTCTTCTGCGATACCCAGGCAGCGGTCGCAGGCCGTGCCGCAGGGATCAAGCGCCTGGTCGAAATGCTGCGACAGGGCGACATGGCGGCACTCGGCTCCGTCCGTATACGTCAGCATGTCGGCCAATCGCCGTTCCTCATGCCGCCTGCGCTCCCCAAGCAATTCGTCTAGCAGGGCGCGTGACGTGGGCGGCGCAGGCGGTATCTCGATCTGAAACGCGTATCCGCTTTCCAAGTGCCGCTTTACCATGCCGCTGCGCTCCAGCAGGCTAATAGCGACGCGCAGGCGCGTGGCGTACTTGTTATCCGTCGCTTCCGCGCCCCACACCTCGGCCTGCACTTCCGCGGGTGACACATACCCCACGCCCTTGCCGATACGTCCTTTTAAGGCGCGGTACGTGTCGCGCACATCCGGCAGAGTGACCTCGTTTTGGCGCGTCCATTTATTCAGGTTGGTCTTGTCGCTTGGCGCGACGAGCAGGACGCAGCGCGAGGGCTTGCCGTCACGCCCCGCCCTGCCCGCCTCCTGCGAGTACGCTTCCAGCGATTCGGGCAGGGTAAAATGGATCACAAAACGCACGTTCGACTTGTCTACGCCCATGCCGAACGCGACCGTGGCGACGATCACGCGCGATTTGCCCAGCATGAAATCCTGCTGCACCGTGCGGCGCGTGGCCGCGTCCAGTCCGGCATGATAGAAACTGGCCTTGACGCCCTGTTTGGTCAGCATGTTCGCAAGCTGCTCGCACCTGTCCCGCGAATTGGCGTAGACCACGCCCGCCCCCGGCGTCTCTTTGCACACCTTTGCAAGTCGGCGCATCTTGTCGTCGGCATTGGCGCAGGGCATTACCTCAAGCCGCAGGTTGGCACGGAACACGGGCGCGGTCACGGGATCGAGTTTGCGGCCCAACTGCTCGCCGATGTCGGACTGCATCTCGGTCGTGGCCGTGGCGGTCAGGGCCAGCAGGGTCGGCGGCTCGCCCATTTCGCCCAGCATCTCTAAAGCCTTACGGATGAACAAATAGTCGGGGCGGAAATCATGCCCCCACACGCTCACGCAGTGCGCTTCGTCCACAACGACAAGGGACAGTCCTACACGCTGCAAAAGACGCAAAAACTCCTGCTGACGCAGGCGTTCCGGCGCGGCGTAAATGAGCCTGTATGTGCCGTCTTCGATGCCAGCCACGCGCTGCTGCACCTCGTCCCTATCCAGGCTGCTGTTGATAAGCGTGGCCTGCGGGTACACGGCGGGCGGAAGGCCGTCCAGTTGGTCCTGCATCAAGGCGATCAGGGGGGAGATCACGAGCGTGGGTTTGGGCAGCAGGAGGGCGGGCAGTTGGTAGCACAGCGACTTGCCCGCGCCGGTCGGCAGGACGCCCAGTGTGTCGCGCCCGTCCATCACCTGCCGTATGATCTCTTCCTGCGACGAGCGAAAGTCGGCGTGTCCAAAATTTGCTTCCAGCGCGGCCCGTAAGTCCTGCATCAGTGTCCGTTTCCCTTTTCAAGCTGTCCGGCGCAGGCGCAATCATTGCGCCGCTCCTTATTTGCATCTTGTCTCTATTATACTCGCTGCCGGACGCGGAAAGCAGGAACCTGAAGGCGAAAAGAAACAGCGAAACGAAGCAGGCAAAACGAAAAAGGCAAAATGAAAGCCGGGGAACAAAGCAGGCGAGGCAGGGAGTCGGGTATTCGGTCTCTCCAACTTGGATCGAATGCAGCCAAAAGAATTTACCCAGGCAATCCAGAGGCCAAAGGAAAAATATGATGCCCGCCGTTACCGGAGTTCTCGAAACCGCTCTGTATGTCAAAGATGTGGAACGCTCGACTAAATTTTATCAAGACTTGTTCGGCTTTGAACTGATACTCAGCGAGGATCGCCTGCACGCCCTGAGCGTCGCCGACCGCAATGTTTTGCTGCTGTTCAAGGAAGGCGCGTCTACACAACCCAGCCAGTACCCCGGCGGCCTGATTCCTCCGCACGACGGACACGGTACGCTGCACCTGGCCTTCGCCATCCAATCGGACGAATTGCAGCCCTGGCGCGACGTCCTGGCACAACACGACATCCCTATCGAAAGCGAAGTGACCGGCGAGCGCGGCGGACACAGCCTCTACTTCCGCGACCCCGACGGCCACCTCGTGGAACTCGCCACCCCCGGCCTCTGGAAAATCTACTGAGTAGATGCCATATTCAATTCGGTTTAACGAATGCTTGCCGCAGAAGGGCGAAACATTATGAACGAAGCACAATACTGCATTACCTTCAACCGAGCGACACTGATGCGGCGACGCATACGTAGAATGTTGGGTAGAGGAGCCTGCTTCTTTCCATTCACCTGGGACAAACCGCCCCCAGCACAAGCCGAGACCCTCCTGCGGTCTTGCCAGTCTAACGAACTGTTGCTGCCGCTGAAGGGTCGAAATTCCAACCCGAACGCCAGCGGGACGCTGCGACCAACCTCCCGCGAGTAGTCCAGCCTCGACAACATCGCACGGCTTGAACTGCGCTCTGATCCTTGAGAGATTCAGAAACATTGCAATTAGCAGCAGAGCGATTGCGCCGAAGACGATCCAAATAGCGCCAAACGCGAGCGGACTGCGGGACAGATGGTACAGGGCTTGTATGACAAACAGCAGCGTCAGAGTTCCTGTCAACGCCGGGATGTGTTTTTCTATCCGAAGATCAGGCAGCCTTTTCCAGCAGTAAACCGTCAGACACGCGAAAGAGTTCACCGCGCACACATCGCGGTAGAAAAAGTAGGCGTCAAAAGAGTTCATAGAGTCTGCGTTACCTTTCCTGCCGTGCAAATGATCATTCGCAGAACGTCCTCAGTCGCAATAATCTTTCGTTTCTCTGCAATCCTTGCTCGATGTTTGCCCACATACAGTCTTCGGCTTCTACTTCTTTGTCCGTCCTGTGCGCTTCTTCTTCGCGCCACTGCCGGAACAGGGCTTGCGTAGGTGTCTCGCCGGGCAAGGTTGGGACAGGCGGCACAACGGGAGTATGCTCCTCGGCCTGCCAACGAACGAGCAACACTTTCACGCTTGCTGCCGGGTCACTCTTTACTATCTTTGCTGACTCGTCCGAAGCAAGAGCGTGCGCCAGCAGTTCATTCACTGACAGACCTTCCGCCTCTGCTCGTTCACGCACGACGTTTTCATTCTCTAGGCTTGTCTCTAACGACATCTGCAAACCTTCTTTCTGAGCTGCATACCTCTCTTTTGCTCTACCCTCCGGGAGTTGGAGCGGTTTTAGTTTATGCCTCTACTTCAACTGTGCAACCGCTCTCCACGCAGTGTGTTATTGGGCTACAAACCACGTCGCTGTTGATAGAAATAACGTGATAATATCGCGCTAACGCACGTAAAAGCGGCAAGAACGCTGGAAACTATAGACAAATGCTGGTGATGAACAGCGAAAAGAAGCGCTCCACTTCCTGTGAGGCCAGATACGACGGCATACGAGTAGGCCCTGTACTCATCTGCGTCGCATCCGGCAGAAAACGTACTCTTTGCAAACAGCAGCGACAATACCAATGCTGCCACTTGTCGCAACATCCGCATGTGCATCCATGTCAATATAAACAGTGTCGTTCCTGCGATGGCTCCGTATAGGACAGGTTGGATAATGAGGCGATAAAGGCGCGGCGACATCGTTATGCTCCTTGAACTCATATACAGCTAAGGTTATGCCAGTAGCTTTCTCTACGTTGTTATGGCAGGCGGGTTTCGAGGAGGCGCTTGTTGGCGGTGTCTACGACGAGGAGATGGCCTTTGCCGTCGAGGGCAACGCCGCCGGGAGAGCCAAGGCGGTTGTTTTCGGGGCCGGTGTACTTCCAGGGCAGGCGGTAGAATTGGCTGTTGAGGGCGACGACGGCGTTCTCGCCCTGGCAGCTGATGAAAAACCGGCCCTCGGCATCCGTGACGATGGAAACGGGACGCGGCAGGTTGTTGGCGTGACCGTGGAGGCGGTACACGCCGTCCGCGTCGTGGCGCAGGACGGTGAGCCGGTCGCTGGCCGTGTCGCAGATGATGAGGTTGTTTTGCTTGTCTATGGCGAGTTTGTGCGGCTGCTTGACCAGTCCCGCACCGAGAATGGCCTTGAATTTGCCGTCGGGGCCGTATTCCTGAACGCGGTCGTTGTCGGTGTCGCAGATAAAAATGTTGTCGTGCTTGTCTACGGTGACGCCCATCGGGTTCTGGAACTGCCCGGACGCGCTGCCGGGGGGGGCGAGAACGCGAAGGGCAACGCTCAGGTCGGCGTTCTGGATCACGAAGCCCTGTTTGCCGTCAGGGTTGCCGCGTCCGCGTGTGCTGATGATGCGCCCTTTACTGTCTACGGCGGCGTCCGTCGCGCCGCGCATGTCGAGGTCGGGCGGGCCGGCGGGGAAGGTGACGCTGCCGTCGGGTTTTTGCAGTACGGTTCGGGGCTGCGCGGCGTCGCGCAGGAGCCGCCTGCCGCTGCGCGTGACGGCAATGCCCCAAGGCTTTTCCAATGCCAGGACGCCGACGCTGTTGGAAAAGCCGCTTTCTACATCGTGCGCGGAGACGGCGACGACGGCGTAGCGGCTCACTTCGTCCCGGCCCTTTTCCGTGGTGCAGGCGGTGTCCGGCAGCGTTGTGCCGACCGGCTGCCACTCGGCGGAGCGCGCGTCACAGCAATAGACGCGGTAGGCTTTTGCGCTCTGGACGGCGTCCCAGGTGAGGGTGATCTTGCTGCCGGCCAGGTCGGCGCGCAGTGCGGCGGGGGGACGGGGGGCGTCTTGGGCGGGCAGGTGGGTGCGGCGGGTGTACGTGGCGACGGCGTGATGGCCCCGGAAAAAGGCGAGGTTGAGTTCGGCCCCATCGAGCCAGGCGGTATCCGTGTGCGAACGCGCGGCGATGCGTAAAAGGAGGACGTTTTTGGCCCCTGTTACCGTGACCTGCCCAAAGGGGTTGTCGTGCAGGGTGAACCCGTTGGGCGTGGTGATGTGCGGCGCGGGCCGGTTGGGAAGGACAAGCCGCCCCTCGCGATCCGTTGTTTCGGAGAAGACGGGTTCGCCTTGCAGGAGGTTGTCGTCGTTGGGCTGCCAGGCGGTGACGCGGGCGTCCGGGAGGGGAAGGCCTGCGGCGTCGAGGACAAGCAGAACATTGGTGAGGGGCATTGCGAAATGAGTATCCCCGTAGTACCCCCGGCGCATCCCCGCCTGCGCGTTGAGGGCGGCGAGGTCGAGGGGGGAAAAGCTGTGCTTGTCGGGCGTGTACATCAGGCCGTCGGCCTGTGAGGCGAGGTGGCCGACGAGGAGGGGGTCGCCGCTTTCGTCGGGGACGAGGTTCTGCGCGGGCTGCGTGTCGAGGCGGTCGTCGTCGGTGAGTCCGAGTTGATGGCCCCATTCGTGGAGGAGGCCGTAGTCGGTGTTTGCGGCCCAATGCGCCATGTCGGGGGCGTGTCCGAACGCCCATGCGCCGTCGTAACCGGCTTCGGTGGGCGTGGAGGCTTCGGTTTGGAGGAGGGACGGCCACGGCTGCGCGGCATCGGGCGCGATCACGATTTTGTTACAGGCGACACTTGGCGGGTTGTCGCCTACGCTCTTTGCGCCCGTTCCCGAAGCAAGAGGGGTGGCTTTGAGCAGGTCGTTCATTTTGGCGATGTGCCACTGCGCCCAATCCTCAAAGCTGCGCGTACCCGCCACATTGTCCAGAGCATTGAAACGGTCGTAGGTCTGCTGATCCACGGCGAGGGCGAACAGCCAGGCATTCGTGGCGACTTCCAGACTGTCATTCTTCTGCGTGGTCTGGGCGATTTTGTGGGCGGGGTCTACGGTGCAGCGTATGCGGTGCGCGCCCGTCTGCCATTCGTAGGCGAGCGTCAGGCTGCCCTCTTCGCCCGGCTTCAGCGCGGTTTTGAAAGTGCCGTTGACTGCGGGCTTGTCATCCACGGTCCACTGATACTCCCAAATGCCTGCGGGCGCATTGCCCCGGTTGCGGACATGCGCTTTGTACGTGACCTTGTCCCCTGCAGCGGGCTGTCGCTTGACATCGTGGGCGGTGTCGAGGGGCTGAAGGGTCTGCGGGTCAAGGAGAACAGGCAGATCGATAAGATCCGGCTGGTCGTAGCCGACGCAATACGCGGGGTACAGGGGAGCGCGTTCGATATAGGTCACGTCGAGGTCGGGCTTTGCGGTCTCCTCACTCCGCATGGCGCGGGAGTAAGACAGTAAACTAAGGGACAACAGACAGCAGACAAGCGTACAGTAAGCATGAAACCGAAGAGGGCGGAAGCGGGACACAGGGCGCATAAAGTCTCCTCAACAAGTGGAGCAGCAGAAAACACGTCGCTGTTAGAATACCCTACCGCCGGTTTATAAACGGCAGCGGGAACGGCTCGTCGGGAAATACGTCATTCTGCGGCCAGGTCGCGTTTGCGGGCTGCGGCGTGCCGGGCGGCAGCCATTTGCCGTTGTGGTATGTCCAGGCGGTCAGGCGGCGGGCATCCACGCGCTTTACGGACTGATCCTCGCGCAAGGTGAGATAAAAACCCGTCTGGCCGCCATGCGCGTCAAAAACCAGCCGATGCTGGCAGTACGCGATTACGCTCGCGGCATCCAGTTCAAACAGGCGATACTCGCTTTTGCCGCCCAGGTCATCGCCCGCGCCCAACGCGTTGTCCATGCCCACGTCGAAGGAGGCGCGGAAGATGTACGGCGGATGGTTCGCTTCGGGGCAGCGATACAGACTTTCACTTTTGATGTAGGCCGCTAAAGGATCCGTCACATTGGTTTCAAGATTGTCCCGCGTGTCCTGCCAGCCCTGGGGCGCGTACTGCTCCCAATCCTGCCGGTATAGTTCCAGCGCCTGCCCTAACTGCCGCAGGTTGGAAACGCACGTGACGGACGCGGTTTTGCGCCGCGCTTTGAACACTATAGGAAACAACAGCGCGGCCAGCAGTCCTATGACCGCAAGCGTAAGCGCCATCTCCAGCATGGAAAAACCGCGTATGGAAAAAATGGCACGACCGGAACGCATCCTGTAATCCTCGTCTTTATCCTGTCATGTAACAGCAGACCGAATAGCGTCCATGACCTCTAAATTAAACCGCAAAACAACCTATAATTCGTTGCATAGTGATTATAAAAAGCGGAAAGTTGTGAAATGTGAGGTGCGAGCGGATGTCCCTGTTTGCCGGTTTGAGTATTGCCGCCAGAACGCGGCTGGGTTTTGGCAGCCTTCTGCTGTGTACGCTGACACTAAGCGGCCTGTCCGTGGCAAAAGCGCGGCGGATGAATGCCGCCCGACAGGACATCGTCAGGGTCGCCCTCCCCGCCCAAAGCGTGATTGCCGACCTTCTTTTGCAATCCGTTCTGGAGGAAAACGCTCTGCGTCAGTTTGCGTATGGGGGACACGAGTCTTATTATACTGCGTTTACGGCCTGCCGGGATAAAAGCGCCGAAGATTTACAAAACTTGGCCGCGCAAGTCAGACTTTCTTCCAGTCTGCGCCAGCGATTGGATCAGGAGATCACGCCAACCCATGCCGGCTTAGAGGAAGGATTTGCGGCCCGCGTTCAGGAGGTGCGTAGCGGGCAGAAAGCGCAGGCCGCCGCGCGGCTTGACAGTGGGGAACCGGAACGCGCCGCCTTCCGCCAAACGCTTCAATCCGTTGGAGCGGACGCCGCCCTTGTGGCAGGTTTAGCCGACGAACGGGGCAGAACGGCGTTCGGGCAGTTCCAGTTTCTGGTTTTTGCCTGGGGCGCGTTCGCTGCAGCTCTGGGCGGGGCGCTGTCTCATATCATCGCGCGCAGCATCACGCGCCCCCTGAACACCGTAGCCGAGCGAATGCAGTTTTTGCAGATGACATGCCTGTATCATCTGGGCGAAGTGGTAGATGCGCTGGCGCAGGGCGATCTGACAACCCAGGTGCAGTGCATCACCAAACCCTTAGACATTGACAGGCATGACGAAATCGGGATTATCGCCAATATGTTCGACGCCATGCTGGGACAGGTGCATTCTACGCTGGCATCGTTTGCAGACGCGCAAACGAACCTGCGCAGCCTGGTAAGCGAGGTGTCCCAAAGCGCGCAGGATGTACTGGCGACCAGCGACCACTTGACCGCGTCCTCCTGTCAGGTGAGCAGGGCGTCGGACGAGATCGGGCGCACCATGCAGGACGTGGCGAGGGCGGCAGACCACTCGGCGCAAGCGAGTCAGGAAATGGCGCAGGGCAGCGAATTGCAGGCGCATTCGGCAATGGACGCGGCCCAGGCCATGCTGCGGCTGCAATCGGCGGTCGCGCAGGTGCAGGAAGCGGGCGAGCGGCAGCAGACAGCGGTAGGCTGCGCGGACGCGGGAATGCGGCAGGCAGCCCAGGCTGTGGAGCAGGTGACAGCCTCGGCCCGGCAAATGGCAATCACGGCCCAACAGGCGGCGAACGTGGCGAATGAGGGCGGCAAGGCCGTGGCGCAGACCATCGAGAGCATGGATCGCATTCGCAAACAGGTGGAGTCGTCGTCGGAAAAAGTGCGGTCGCTGGACAAAATGGGTCAGGAGATCGGCGCGATTGTCGAGACCATAGATCATATCGCCGAGCAAACGAATCTGCTGGCCCTGAACGCGGCCATCGAAGCGGCGCGGGCCGGCGACCACGGCAGGGGCTTTGCGGTCGTTGCAGACGAGGTGCGTAAACTGGCGGAGCGGTGCGGTGCGGCGACCAAAGAGATCAGCGCCCTGGTGAGCAGCGTGCGCAGCGGCGTGGATCAGGCGGTAGGCAGCATGACCGCCTCGGATCTGGAAGTGCAGGCGGGGGCGGCGCGCGGCGGGGAAGCGCGCCAGGCCCTCCAGGAGATATTGCAGGCCGCTGCGTCCGTGGGCTGCGAAGTGGCCCAGGTGACGGGCGCGACACAGGAAATGGCCGCCTCCATCCTTGCGGTACGCGCTTCTGTGACGACGGTACTGCGTATGGCGCAGGACAACGAGGGATCGGTGCGGGCAATGGCGCAGGAAGCGGATCAGGTGACGCAGGCAATGACGACGGTGGCAAGCATCAGCGAGGAAGCGGCAGCGGGAGCGCAGCAGATGAGCGCGTCCGCCGAGGAAGTGTCGGCGAGCGCGCAAAACGTCTCCTCATCGGTCGAGGAACAGACCCTGGCGATCCGGCAGGCCAGTGCATCGGCAGAAAATTTGAGTGGCATGGCGTCGCGACTGGAAGCGCTCGTCAAGCGCTTCCGCCTGGAAGAGAAGGAATTGTCGCTTTCGTCGGCAGGTACGCCCGACACCGCGGTTATGATTTCGGAGCGCAAAGCCGCCTGACCCTGTCGGCGCGGCGTGCCAGAACATCTGTCCTCTTTGCCCCGTCAGACATTTTCGCGCGCCGACAGACAGCGTAAGATTTTTCGCTTGACAACCGGCCTGCAAACGGCTAAACTAAACAGACAGGAAACGCAAGCGCGTCTCCTGTCTGTTTCGCCGCCCCATTCGCCAGGGGCTGCTCGGTCGCCGCGTCTTTACTATCTTGTGCGCCTCGCCCTCACCTTCCGCCAGCATACGATAACACAAACTGCGCGAACAGGGCGACGGAAATTGCGTCATGCCACTGCAAACTTTAATAACCGGCTTCGGCCCGTTCGGCAGCGTTGTGGACAACCCCACCGAGCGGCTGCTGCGCCATTTCGCGGCCCACGATGTGGCCGGACATGACCTGACTGTCTGCGCCCTGCCCACATCCTTTGCCCGCGCGCCGCAGACGTTCAAGGCCGCTTTCGAGGCCGGCGGACGCGGCGGGCAGCCGTTCGATCTGGCGCTGATGCTGGGCGTTGCCGCCGGCAGCGAGGTCTGGCGCGTCGAGTCGCGGGGCCTGAACCACGACTCCCCCGCCATTGCCGATGTGGACGGCTTTACGCCGCCTCATCGCGAAATCGTGCCGGGTGGCCCGCCCCATTTGCCCGTCACTCTGCCGCCCCAGATCATGCTGCTGGCCGTCGAGTCGCTTGGCCTGCCGGTCGCGCTATCCGAGTCGGCGGGGCAGTACCTGTGCAATCATCTGCTGTATACCGCCCTCGATCTTGCGCGGCGCAGCCGTCCTATACCGCGCGCAGGTTTTCTGCACGTCCCGTCGGACGAGCATACGTTTGGCGCGCAAAGCGCCTTTCTTACAGGCGGGCATATCTTCCCGTTTGCCCGACACATCGAAGTGGTCAGCGCGATCCTGGAAGCCTGCGCTCTGCTGCCGCCCGCGCTGCCCGACGCGCAGCCCGATGCCGTCGCTTCCTTCTTCTGACACTTGCGCCCGAAACGCTGCTGCACAGATTTCATTCCTGACTTTTATTCCTGACAATATCTATCTTTGATTACCCTTGATTATCCTTGAACCTGAACGGTGACTGTTTGATGCCAATGACCGACTCAACTACTGACTCCACCTTCGACCTGCACAGTTACTTATCCGCTCGCCGGCGCGACATCGAGGCCGCGCTGGAGCATTATCTGCCGCCCGTGACCGCGCAGCCGCAGACCCTGCACGAGTCCCTGCGTTACAGCGTTCTCGCCCCCGGCAAGCGCCTGCGTCCCGTCCTTGTGCTTGCCGCCGCCGAAGCCGTCGGGGGCAGCGCGAACGATGTGATGCCCACGGCCTGCGCCCTGGAGTGCATTCACGTTTTCAGCCTGATCCACGATGACCTGCCCTGCATGGACGACGACGATTACCGCCGGGGGCGGCTGACCAACCACAAAGTGTACGGCGAGGCCATTTCCCTCCTTGCAGGCGACGCCCTGCTCGCCCTGGCTTTTCAGTTGATCGCGGACAACGGTTCGCTTGTCCCTGCCGAGCGCGTCCTGCCCGTGGTGCGGCTTGTGGCGCGCGCATCCGGGACATGGGGCATGGTGGGTGGTCAGGTCGTGGATATGCAGTCGCAGGGACAGGAGGTAACGCCCGATACCCTGCGCTACATTCACGCGCACAAAACCGGCGCGCTGCTGACCGCGTCCGTGCTGTCCGGCGCGATGCTTGCGGGCGCGGACGAAGCGCAGGCCGAAGCGTTAACGGCATACGGCGGACACATCGGCCTCGCATTTCAAATCGCGGATGACATACTGGACGTGACCGGCGACGAGTCCAAAATCGGCAAGCCTGTCGGCAGCGACGAGGAGCGCGACAAGGCCACGTACCCCAGACTGTATGGTCTGGAAGAGTCGCGCCGCCGCGCCCACGCCGAAGTGGACGCCGCGCTCGATGTCCTTTCCGCCTTCGACGCCAAAGCCGACCCTTTGCGCGGCATCGCCCGCTTCATTGTGGAACGCGACCTGTGATTTCCGTTATTTCTGCCCTGCTTGCAGCAAGAAGCGAGCGGGCCAGTGAAGGGGCGGGGGTGAGGTATGCGCGTCTTGATTGCGGGGCTGGGCGTGGTGGGCGCGATGGCCGCGTGGCGGCTGGCCCGCATGGGCCACGAGGTGATCGGCTTCGAGCAGTTCGGCCTGGATCATGACCGGGGCAGCTCGTATGGCGACAGCCGCATCGTGCGGCGCGTGTATCCCGACCCGCTGTACACGAACCTGATGGCGGACGCGTATCCATTGTGGGACGAATTGCAGGCCCACGCGTCTGACGAAGAACTGTTTTGCCGCGCCGGTGGGCTGTACTGCGGCCCTGCAGGCCATCCACTCATCGGTCAGGCGCTGGAGGCATTGGAAGCGAGCGGCGTAGAACACGAACTGCTGAACGCCGCCCAGGTCGAACAGCGTTATCCGGCCTTTACCCTCGCGCTCGATGAATGCGCGATTTACGAGCCGAGCATGGGGTATGCGCGGGCCTCGCGCTGTGTGCGGGTTGGCGCGCGGCTGGCGCGTTCGCAGGGCGCGACGCTGTGGGAACACACGCCCATCGCCCATATAGACGCTGACACAAACGGCGTTCGCGTCACGACACAGGCGGGCGAAATCATTACGGGCGACCGCCTGCTGCTCACGGCGGGGCCGTGGACGGGGCCATATCTTGCTCGATTAGGCGTGTCCGTGCCGCTCATCGTGACGCGGCAGGCGTATATACATCTGGAACCGCGCCGTCATGCCGAATGGTTTACGTCCGGCAGGTTCCCTGTGTGGATAGACGCCGCCACGAACTATTACGGTTTCCCGCGCCTGGGCGACGTAGACGGCGTCAAGATCGCATTGCACGAACACGGCGAGGCCACCACGCCGCAGGACGTTGACCGCACGGTTCACGACGAGGAAATAGAAGCAACTCGCGCTTATGCGCGAGGCCGCTTTCCAGATTTAAGTGACGCCGTCACGTATGCCAAATTGTGTCTCTACACCAACACGCCGGACGAGGACTTCATTCTCGACGCCGTGCCGGGCCTGCCGCATACGTTCGTCGCGGGCGGTCTGAGCGGACACGGCTTCAAGTTTGCGCCCCTTCTGGGCCAGATACTCGCCGACCTCGCCGCCGGAAATCCTATGGCGTATGATCTGACACGTTTTCGCATGGATCGCTTTGTAGAAAAACCTTCGCCACTATTGTCTTGAACTGGGATTTTTGGGATTGAAAGGATCACTATGATTACAGTGCATCTAATCCTATCATCCTTCCAATCCTAAAAATCCCAGTTCAAGACAAACACGCGCATCTACCGCCTTCAGAAGCATTCTTCAGGAACATTGTTTTGCCTACCTTCTCCGTACTTTTATCATCCGGGTTTACATCGCTTGCGCGTTCGTTCCGCCTTCTTCTGAGCCTGTCGCTGCTTGCGCCGGGTGTCGGAAGCGCGGTAAATGCGGCGCTCGCGCAGACAACGGATTCGCCGAGCGCCGCAAACGCCACGCCGCTTCTTCCCCCCTCGTCCCTGCTGGATTTTAACACCGACGCTGACCCGCTCAGGAGTATCGCGCGCAAGGGCTTTATGACCGTGGGCGGCGACGGACATTTTCGCTACGAGGACGGCACGCGCGCCCGCTTCTGGGGCATCAACGTCAGTTCCACGCGGCTGGACATTCCCGACGCGCAAATCGAACAGGCGGTTGAACACTTCGCCCGCGCCGGCCTGAACATGGTGCGCCTGGAGGCCATTGATAATCGCAACTGCCTGCTCGGAAGCACGGACGCCCCCGACAGCCTCCACTTCGATCTGCGCTATTTGGATCGGCTGGATTACTGGATGGACTGCCTGCGTCGGCACGGCCTGCATTACTACCTGGACCTGCTGGACTTTCGCACGTTCAAGGCGGGCGACGGCGTTCTGAATGCCGAAAAGATGGACAGGGGCGCGCGTCCCTACGCCCTGTTCGACCCGTATTTGATCCAACTGCAAAAGGATTACGCCAGCCGCCTGCTGCTGCACAAGAATCCTTATTCCCATCTGACCCCGGTGGACGACCCGGCCCTCGCGCTTGTGGAAATGTGCAACGAACACGGCTTTTTCATCTACCCGGAAAAACTAGAAACCATCGTGGAACCCTACCGCTCCAATCTGCGGGCGCTGTGGGGACAGTGGCTGAAGCGTAAATACGCCGGTCGTGACGCGCTGTATGCAGCCTGGGGCGACATCAACGGCGCTCCTGTTTTGCAGCCGAACGAAGACCCCGACAGCAATTCCGTAGACCTGCCTCTGTTGACAAGCGGGGCGGGCGCACTGCAAATGGACGAGGCCGACATCCGCCGCGCGCCCGGACGCGCGCGCGACGGCGTACAGTTTTTTAGCGAATTACAGCGGGCCTACTTTCGCCAGATGCGCTCGCATCTGCGTAACATCGGCCTGCGCTGTCCCGTTACCGCCGTCGTGACCAACAACATCGCCCCCGACGTGGCGAGCGTGGCCCAGGAATGCGATTTCACGAGCGAGAACTGGTACGGCGAGGGCGTGGGCGGCGACCCGCGCACACCCGGCCTGCGCTACTATTCCAATCGCAATACCCTGCGCGACGACAGCCCCGGCGGTTTCGCGCCTTTTACGGCTGCCCTGCGCTGGCAGAACAAGCCCGTCGTAATCCGCGAATGGGCCACGACATGGCCCAACACATCGCGCGCCGTGTCCGTGCCGGAAGTGCTTGCCTACGCCAGTTTGCAGGATTACGACGCGGTTCTGCTGTTCGGCTACCAGACCAATCGCGCTCCCAACGGGGCCGAAGCCGACGCGCTTAATGACTTTGCGTTCCAGTCCGACCCGACGACGTGGGGCCTCTATGCGCTCGCAGGGCAGGCGTTCCTCAATCGCGCCATCAAGCCCGCCGACCATAGCATTACCCTCGCCTATCCGCCCGAACGATTGTACGATTGGCCTAACGCCACAGGCGACCTGTACCGCGCCGCCCTGTCCGTGCGCCTGAACAGCATCCTTGCCGACGGCGCGCACCCCGACGCCCTTGTCCCGGCCAACAATGGCAGCGACCTGGGTATACTCAAGCAGTTTCTGGATATGGTCGGCAGGCGTGGCGCGCCCATAAGCAGCGCGTCCGTCGCTATGCACACCTGGCGCAGCGACACGGGCCAGATCACGCGCATCGGGAGTGAGGGCAGGCTGGAAATCAACACGCCCACCCTCTGCGCGATGGCGGGCGAGTGGACGCCAAACCGCGTGTACGCCGTGGGCCGACTGCGCTTCACGACCTCTACGCCTATGGGCGCATTGTTCGCCCTGTCCTTAGATGGCCGTCCTCTTGCCCTGTCGCAGCATCTGGTTATCAAAATGGTGTCGCGGGCCGAGAACGCCGGTCAGACGCTGGAAAAGTCGCCCCCCGGCGCGGTCAACAACTGGGTGCTGCGCGCTCCCGGCAAAAGTCCCGTCCTGACTCTGGGCCGCGCGGCCACGCAGCCCACGCGCGTCTGGTTCGCGCCACAATCTGAAAGCAGGCTTGCGGCAGGCAGTTCGTCCGCAGGCAAACGCCCTGCCCCCAAGCAAAAGCAAACACCTGCCCCAACGCTTGCGCCTTTCGTCTCTTCCGCCGCGCAAGACCTACTTACACTCTATATGGTCAATGGAACGTGGGAACTGGAACTGCGCGACGGCCACGCCACGTTCGCCTGCGACACCCTGGGCATCAGCGGCCTGGCGATGGGCCGCAGCTTCACGACCGCAAGGCAGGGCCTGGAACTGGCGGGTCTGCCCCTGCCTGTGCCGCCGCGCATTGCCGAGGCAAAGTCAATCGCGGCCAACGCGCCATCGTCAGCGCAGAAGACAAATTCAAACAAGGTTGTTGCGGCTAAGAAGTCGCCGGACAAAAAGATTACGGGCAAAGTGATTGCCGCCAAACCTTCAGTCAAAATCGCGCGACGCACTGCTCTGGCGTCTCGCGACGGCGGCGTTTCCTCGGCCCGCAGGCGCGTCAAGTAGGACTCTCCAACCATGATACAGATGCAGAATGGATTTCCAGTTATTCTTTCGCCCGCGCTTGCCACGCCTGCCGGTACGCCGTACCTGCGCGAACCCGGTGTATCCTTACTGGCAAAGCCGGATGTCAACATAGCGGGTCTTGCTCCGTTCCTGAACGACTTTGCGCCCGAACTCCATTTTCCGCAGTATCTCGACGATCCGACTGTTCTGCCCGATGCGGCGCAGTTGTGCAAAACAGCCGGTCAGTTGTGCTACATGTCGTTCGCGCCCAAACGCACCCAAAATGATGAGGCCGCTCGCTACTTCCGCAACATTCTGGAAAGCGGACATGGCAGCGTCCTGGAACACGCCCATTTTTCGTTCCTGTTCTACGGCATCTCGCGCAGCGTCACGCATGAACTGGTGCGGCATCGTTTGTTCAATTTTTCTCAAGTTTCGCAGCGCTATGTGAGCGGGCGCGTCCTGCGCTTCGTGGAGCGGCCCGAATACCGGGATGACGCCGATCTGCACAGCGCGTTCGAGCGGCGCATTGACCAGGCTGCGAGCGACTATGAGCAGGTCGCGCAGCGCCTGCTCGCCCAGCAAAAAGCGGGCAGCGAACTGCTGTCCGGCGAGGCCAGGACCGATCTGCGTAAGAAAGTGCAGCAGGCCGCGCGCAGCGTCCTGCCCAACGAGACCGAAGCGCCCATCATCGTGACCGGCAACGTGCGGGCGTGGCGGCACTTTGTCGAGATGCGCGCCAATGCCCATGCCGAAACCGAAATCCGCGCGCTCGCGTTTCGCGCCTATTTATGCCTTGTCGCCGTGGAACCGCTGCTGTTCGCGGACTACGAGCAGGTGACGCTGCCGGACGGCACACAGGCGGTCGAAACGCAGTTCCGCAAGGTATAGCGCCTGCCTCCCGCACGATTACCGGAATATAACCGTCATCCGGCCTGTGTGCCGTTCATCTTCCAAAATGAATTGTCGTTTGCCGCAAAACCGTGTATCATGTAGGAGCCGCTTGTCTTGAAAGCGGCCCCATCCCATCCGCCGCTCTGCGGTGTGATGACAGGATGCGCGAGACATAACAATCAAGGCGTAATGGTAAGGACTGTGACAATGGTGAGACGTTTGGTAATTCAGCCGCTTTTGTGCGCTTCGGGCTTTCATCGTATACCGTCGCCTCGTATTCCCGCCGGCCCCGTCGTGGCGATCTGCCCGACGTGCGGCAAAGGGCTGTACTGTCATGGTCTGTCGTATGACGCCTTTCATGCCTATCCCAATCTGCTGATGCCGAATTTCCCGCGCGTTCTTGGCCCAATGTCCGCATATTTGCAGCTAACGCAGTAACTACGCAGGTGAGAACGGCCCCTTACACCAATGGCTGCTATGCAAAGCGAACCTGACGCCGCCCGCCCTGCGCCACCCAGGGCGGGCGGCACGATGCGCGCGCCCCTCCGTCTCGCTGTGATCGGCTGCGCGCTGGGACGGACGCGCTATCATCTGGCGATCAGCGCCACGCCTGCCGTGACTCTGGCGGGGCTGGCTGACAACGATCCGAACGTCACGCGTGTCTGGGCGCGCGAGGCCGGCAGCAAAGTCCCGGCCTACGCGGATGTCGCCTCTCTTCTCGACGCCGCAGATACCTTCGACGCCCTTCTTGTCGCCTCCCCTCTCGGAGATCGCGCCGAACATCTCCGCGCGGCCCTCCGTGTCGGGAAGCCCGTCCTTGCGGAATGCCCTTTTGCGCCTGCCCTCTCCGATGCGGACGCGGTACGCAAATACGCGCAGACATCCGGCGCGTTTCTCCTTCCCGCTCTGCCCCGCCGCTTCGATCCTTATTTCCTTGCCGCCACCGATCAGCTGCGGCTCGGCGCGATTGGCCGTGTATCACAAATTCGCTGCCACTGGAGTTTCCCAATCGAAAACGTGGACGAGACCGAGGACGTTGTAACCGGGGGATGGAACGCTCTCATTCAAACATTGGGCAGCCAGACCGCCGACGTATGCCGATGGTGGCAGGGCGACGGCTTGACCGTGAGCGGCGACGTGGATCTGAGCGCCCTGCGGGGGCGAACGCGCGACCCGCGCAGGCTGCCCGCCGATCAAGCCCTCGCCAACTTCATACTGACGCAGGAGCAGGGCCAATCCACGCATCACCTGGCCCGCACCAGGGCGGTTCAGCCCGACGAGCGGTATCTGTTCAGCGGCGCAGCCGGCGAAATGGAACTGATCGTCAGCGCGGGAGCCGCAGCCTCGACCGCGTCCGCGCCCCTGCTTCGCGTCCACCCCCACGGTCAGAAGCCGCAGACGATAAATGTCAGCGCGCGCGCGACTTTTGCGAACAAGATGCCCCTTTCTCCCGCCGTGCAGCGCATTCAAAACCTGCTCGCGCATTTCGCCGACTGCGTTCAGTCGGGCGACACACTGCGCGTCATGCCCGATGACGCCTATGCCGCCCTCGAAATCGTGCAGGCCGCGTATGTTTCCACGCAGGAAGGTCTCAAGATCAACCTGCCGTTGCGCCGCGTCCCCGACATCGCCCGTATGCTGCTGCCTCCCGCTGCTTCCGCCCCCCTCCTGCCGCCCGACAAGCGAATCTAACCGCACAGGATTTCTGCTGCGTCGCCATAGGCACACCGTATAACCCAAACAGTAAGGACAGGACAGTTTTGCTCAAAGCCGCCCTGTCCCTATATCTTTCTCTTCCAATATCTTTCTCTTCCAAACAAGTTATCGAACGCGCAGTACGCTTTGCCCGATGCCAAGTTCGTCGCCGGGGTGTAAGTCTCCGGACGCGACACGCTGACCGTTGATCCAGGTTCCATTGCTGCTGCCGCCGTCCTCGATGATCCAGACGGTCGCGTCCCACACGATACGGGCGTGCTGACGACTGGCTTGCGCGTCGCGTGTCAGAGCGATGTCGCACATCGGGTCTCGGCCCACAATGGCCCCATCCGCGAGCGCAAACGACTGCCCCCGGTTCGGCCCCTCGGTCACTTCCAGGCGCGTGGCGAGAATGGGCGGGGTGGACGATATGCCGGACGCCGAAGATGTAAAGGCCGGTGTCGCGCCCAACACATCGCCCTGCGCCATTGTGGGCGTTGAAATGGCAGAGGGCGCATACCCGCCCTGCGCGGCTTCCACGCCCTGCGCGGCGGGCAGGGAAACACTGTTTATAGCGGCGCGGCGCGAACCGAACTTGAGCCGATGCGCGCCCACACTCACGACATCGCCATTCGCGAGCGGATGCTGCATAACCGGCAGATTGTTGACCAGAACCGACTGGCCGGGCGCTGTTTGTATGGATACGCCCTGCGCGTTCAAGGCTAAAACGGCGTGCTGACGGGCAACATTCATATCGCCGAATAAAGGTATATCCGCCAGTTCGTCCCGGCCCACAATCGTGTTCGGGCGCGTCAGGATATACGACCGCCCTTCCCGCGCGCCCGTCAAAACCGTAAGCCAGTATTCTTTGCCGAACTCCTCGACAAGACTGACCCCGAACCCGATCATCGCGCCCATGACCACGAAGCCCACAAACCGGCTCAACCCCCCGCTGTCGCTGAATGTGCCGAGGGCGTCGAACAGGACGCCGCCCACGCCGCCGCCGAGCAGTCCGCCCGCCACGCCCTGCCACATCCGGCGCGGCGAGCGCGTCACGGCTCCGGGACACAGCCCCGCCGCCGCGCCCATTGCGGCCCACCCGACCGCGCGGCCCACGACTAAGAGATGTGCCAGGACGAATGCGGCAAACCCGATCTGCCCGATAAACGCCCCCGCGATCCCGCACAATCCGCCCGTTACCAGTCCGGCGAAGGTCAGGCGCAGCAGACGCCACACCCGCAGCGCCCCCATTTCCTCAGCCACAATCAGGCTTACGCCAATCGCCGCGCCCAGCACAAGGCCAAGCGAAAAAATATGCTGCAAACTGGCCGCAGCGGCTTCCAGATTCAGTTGGCCGCGCGCGCCCGCGCGGGCCATTTCCGCCGCCCGCAATGTTGGCTCCAGCAGCGTAAAACTGAGCAGGCCACCGCCCGCCCCGCCCCCGCTCATTCGCAGCACACGCCCCATCGCCACACGCGCCATGTGAGTACCTCAGTTGTTCGTTGTTTGCTGCTTGTTGAAGACACCTTTACAGCCCTACTGTCTCACAACTATGCTCCGTATATAACAAACAACAAACAACTCTCCCCTACTTCTCGCCCTCGTAATAAACCCACTTTGCCGATGTCTTGAATACGATAAAACTTGCGAACAACGTCAGCACGAACAGCACCCAGGCCATCGCGCAGGCGTAGCCCATGCGGAAATACTGAAACGCGTTCTGGTACAGATACAGGGCGTAGAACAGCGTGGATTTGGCCGGCCCGCCCGCCCCGCCGGTCATTACGAACGCCTGCGTAAAGTATTGGAAGGTTCCAATTACGCTTAAAATCAGGTTAAAGAAGATCACGGGCGAAATGGCGGGCAGGGTGACATGGCGCATCTTATCCCAGACCGTCGCGCCGTCCAGTTCTGCGGCCTCGTACAGATGGACAGGAACGCCCTGCAACGCGGCCAGATAGATGATCATGCTGCCGCCCACCGACCACAGATCCATAACGATGAAGCCGGGCTTCGACCAGGCGCGATCCGACAGCCACGCGGGGGCGGGCAGGTGCAGAAACAGCAGGCTCTTGTTGACAAGCCCGTACTCCGGGTTGAGCAGCCACAGCCATAGTATCGCCGAGGCCACCGTCGGCACGACCGAGGGGATGTAATACAGGGTGCGAAACCAGGCCATGCCGCGCAGTTTCAGATTGAGAAGCAGGGCAATCGCCAATCCGATGACTAAGCCCAGCGGCAGTTCCAAAAACATGTAGAACGTGTTCCACAGGCTGGGCAAAAAATAATCGTGGTCGCTGAACAGGTCTGTGTAGTTGCGTATGCCTACCCAGCGGGGCGGCGACAAGACGCGAAAGTCGCAGAAGCTATAGTACAGCGAGGCGCAGATAGGATACAGCGTAAAAATGAGGAACCCGATCAGCCAGGGCGACACGAAAGCCAGACCGAGCAGCAGACCGCGCCGCTCGCGCCACACGCGGCTGCGCGTCGGAGACGGTTTTTCTTTGTTGGCAGCGCCACGCGGCACAGAAGAGAGGTTGTCCGTCACTGCTGATCCTGCTCCTTTTGAACGCGCCTGCGCGCCTCCGCGAGGGCCTGCGCGGGCGTCTGTTCGCCGTACAGCGCCTTGTCGGTCGCATTGGTCATCTGGCTCATATACAGGCTGGCCGTGGGCATGGCGGGGAAATAGGTGGCGTTGGGACTATCGGCGAGATCCAGAAAATGCCCGAACTGCCTGCGAAATGCGGCCCCGGTACGCAGCCCCGGCGCGTGCAGAGCAGTACGCGTGTTCGGCACATTGTTCATGTCGTGCGCGAACAGGGTCTGCGCTTCGGGCGTCTGCATCCAGGCCAGGAAATCGCGCGCCTCGTCCGGGTGCTTGCTGTCGGTCGGTACGCAGAACACGTTGCCGCCGATCCAGGTCGTGCCGATCCGTTCCGGGTGCGCGGCAGGCGGCGGAACAGGCGCAACGCCGTACTCGATCTGCGGGGCGTAGCGCGACACCCAGTAGGGATTCCATTCGCCATCCAGCATCATGGCGACCTTGCCCACGTAAAACGGATTGTTCGCGCCCTGACTGGCCCCGAACCCCGACTCAAACGCATTGATCTTTTGTACGCCGCCAACACTGTTGACGAGGGCCGTGTACCATGCCAGCCCCGCCACATTGCCCGGATCGTCCGCGCTGATCTTGCCCGTGCGCGCGTCCAAGAGACTGCCGCCGAACAGCGCGTATAAAATATAATGGTCGCTCGGCGGTCGCAGGCCGAGCCGCGTGATCTTGCCGCTCGCGTCGCGCTGCGTCAGCTTGGCGGCGTACTCAGCCAGTTCTTCCAGGGTGCGGGGCGGGCGTTCGGGGTCAAGCCCGGCCTCGCGGAAAGCTTGCTTGTTCCACAGGAGGGCCACGTCGTCAATCAAAAACGGCAGGCCGTACAGTTTGTTGTCATACCTGCACAGGCGCAGGGCGGCAGGCACAAAGTCGGTCTCGCGCAGTTTTCCGCTACGCATCAGGTCGTCGAGCGGCAGAACGGCGTGGTTATGCGCCAATGCGCCCAGATACGCGGGATTGGACAGCGTGAAGGCGTCGGGCGGCGCACCGGCGACAAGGGCGCGAATGGTCTTGGTGTCATCGCTGACCGCGCCCAGATTGCGAACGCGAACATGGGGATGCGACCGCTCATACAGTCGGCAGACGCGCTCGAAGCTGCGCTCCTCCTGCCCGCTCCACATCGTCCACAGCGTCAGTTCGGTTTGCCCGGACGCGTTGACGGACGACGCGCTGCGGCAGCCGCACAGCAGAGTGGGCGCGGCAAGAAGGCCGAGAAAAGCGCACAGGAACAAACGCATAAGATGTGGGTTTCGCATGGGCTACTCTAACACGAAGCGGGGCTGTCGGTCAAGCCCACGATAGCCGAAAAGCAGAGCGGCATGAAAGATTATGAGGCTGATATGTTCGCGGGCTGTTCCGCATCGGGCATCACGCCCGCGCGCAGCAGCATGGCGGGGGACGCGGATGGCACGGATGGCATGGCGGCGCGCAGCAAGGCCGACCCCGCATCGGCAGGCGCAGATCCCGCCCGCAGCAGCACACTGCGCGGCTCAATAACGCGAACAGCCTCCTTCGCCGCCTGCATCAGGGCGTAGTGGTGGTTGGCGCTCAACTTATGCAGAGTCGGCAGGGAGCGTTCATCGCCCAACTGCATCAGCAGGCGAACCACATCCAGCAAAAACGGCGCATCGTCCGGGTACATCTCCACGACGCGCAGCAAGGCCGGAACGCAGGATGCATCATTAAACTGCGCCAGCAGTTGCAGCCCTTCCACGCGCACATACCGGCGCGGCGAGGACAAACGCGCGATGCTGGCCCGAACAGCGGGCTTTTGTTTTCGGTCGGCAAGCGGCTGATGCTGCGCGCGCCGCGTTTCCAGCCACCGCATCGCTTCTTCGTGAAACGCCCCGATGACGACCGCCGCGCCGCCTCCAACGATCATTACAAAGCCACCGTAAAAATTAAGATAGGCGATCATAATACTGCGCTCCCACAAAAAGACACGCACTCGGCATCGGCAAGCTGCGGCTGCCTATCGCGCCCCGCCGCGTCTCATAGGTCGCGCGCATATCGCTGAATCATCGGCATGTCGAACAATGGACGCATGTGATTGTCAGATTGTTATGAAACATGTTTTAACGCGTTCCCGACACATCCACGCCCCGTGCTATACTTTAGCATCAATAAGGGCATACAATCAAGTGGCCGCGTTCCGTACCACGGCACGGCAAAAAGGCGGAAACAATGGCGGAAGCGATGGCGGAAACGATGCAGGGCGCAAAACTGAAACAAACATTTCGGGGCTGCTATGTGGCGACATTGACGCCGTTCGACAGAACCGACAGGGTAGATTACGGCGTCGCGCGGGCGCATTCCTCCTGGCTCGTGGAACAGGGCATCGAAGGGCTGTGTCCCGCCGGCAGCACGGGCGAGTTTTTGTATCTGAGCGAGCAGGAAAAGCGCGATGTGGTATCCGCCTGCGTTAAGGGCGCAAACGGGCAGGTTCCCGTGATCGCGGGCGTGTGGGCCTTGCGTGTGTGGGAGGCGGTCGGTCTTGCCCGACACGCGGAGCAGGCCGGCGCGCAGGGCGTGTTCCTCCCCCCGCCCATTTACTATCCTTCCAGTGATGACGAAATGTACCGGTGGTACGCGGCCATCCATGCCGCTACGCGCCTGCCCCTGTTCGCCTACAACATCCCGCAGTATGCCGCCAATCATGTCTCAGTGGCCTGCCTGCACAGACTGTTCGACGACGGCATCATCGCGGGCGTCAAGGACTCTATGGGCAAGACCGAGCGCATGACCGAACTGGTACGCGAGTTTGGAACCGATCACGTCGTCTTTGCCGCAAGCGACGGCTTTGCTACCGAGGGCCGCAAGATAGGCGCGGACGGCTTCATCTCGGCCATCGCGAACGCCGCACCCGGTCTGTTCGCCAGATTGTGGGCCGGGGACGAAAGTTTACAGCCCCGCGTCAACGAACTGCGCGGCGTCCTCAAGGAGATAGGGTCCCTGAGCGCCCTCAAATACCTGCTGTCGCGACAGGGCTTCGCGTTCGGCGACACCCGCCTGCCCTTTTCCACGCTTGCCCCCGAACAACGCGCCCTGCTCGACACTCTGGAACTGTCGTAATCATGTCAAATTTTACGCCTGACGCAGTAACAGAACAGGAAGTGCGCCAACTGCTCAAACGCCTCGCCCGCCTGAAACGCAAGTGGCCGTCCGAGCCTGCCCTCCGCGACCTCAGCCCGCAGATGGTCGAGGCGCTGGATCAGTATGTTGACGAACAAGGCCGCGCCCGCCTTATGGCGACCATGATTGTAGTGGCAGCTATGCTTGGCTTACAGTTCTCAATCTCGCAGTTTGGTAAGCCGCCGTTATGGGTTGACATTCCAGCGGTGGCAGGGTGTCTTTTTGCGACGGGTCTCAAACCGGGACACGCACATCGTTATGCAGTCTACGCGCTGACCCAGACTGACGAAGTACGTCTTTTGCCAATACTGATAAAGGTCACGGACAAGACATGGGGGATGCACCGAGAAGTAATTAGTGCCATCAAGCGTCTGCTATCGCAGGTGACAGAGGAACACGCAGGTCTGTTGGATCGAAAAACGCAGGAGAGGCTCTGGCAATTAGCCATCGCGCCCGTCAACTTCAAAGTGGAGTGCGACGAAGCGCTGGCATATGCCGCCCTACACGCCTTTGTTCACATCGGCGACCGCAACACCCTGAACCGAATGCAAAAGTTCGTCCTGAACATGACGTTCTACGCCCCACATAGACGCGTCAACGATGCGGTGCAGTCGTCCATTCCGCTCATGGAAGCGCGTCTGAGGCGGCAGGAAGTTCCCGCGACCCTGCTGCGTTCCAGCGATGTACCAGATGCGGCGACTGACATTCTGCTGCGCCCTGCCCATGCCGCCACAACAGAACCGGCGGAACAACTGCTGCGCGCAGGCACAATACCACAGGACGAGTGACGGCAAAGCCGAAGCGCTACAACCAAACAGGGTGAAACAACGTACCAGAAACAAAGGAGGAAAATGATAAACGTACCCGTTATTGCTATCGAGATACCAGACACCTTGCGAGACTTCCGATTGCCGCTAGGGTTACAGCAGCGCTTGCAGTTTCTGCTTGACTGTCAGGAGCAAGGCGCAGTCCTGTCTAAGGCCGAGCGGGAAGAAGCGGAAGGTCTGGTGGATGTCGCCGAGTGGCTTTCGCTGCTGCGTTTGCAGTCACGGCGCATTGTAGAAACGGCTATGACGCAGTCATGAGCGACATACCGGCACGGCTGCAGCGTCTGGTTCGTCGCCGCGCTGCCGAACGCTGCGAATACTGCGGCCTCGCGCAAGCCGGACAGGAGGCCACTTTTCACATTGACCACATTCTGCCCGTCGCCGCTGGAGGCACGGCGATCAGTTCCAATCTCGCGCTTGCCTGTGTCTCTTGTTCCCTGCGGAAAGGAGCGCGGCGCACTGCCAGCGACCCGGAGAGTGGGATTGACACGCCTCTGTTTCATCCACGCCAAGATGTTTGGCAGCAGCATTTCCAATGGGAGGAGGTCAGAGTTTTCGGCCTGACCGCGACGGGAAGGGCAACGGTCGCCGCCCTCGACATGAACCGCTCGCTTATCCTGTCCATACGCCGCGAGGAGATACTGCTGCACCGCCACCCGCCCGACTCGTCCGGCACACAAACAAATTCCTCGACCGAGCCGCAATCCTGAACAGATGTTACGTTTGCTGAAGAGAAACAGTTATGTCAAACCTCACGCCAGACGCGGCAACAGAACAGGAAGTGCGGCAGCTTCTCAAACGCCTTGCCCGCCTGAAACGCAAGTGGCCGTCCGAGCCTGCCCTGCGCGACCTCAGCCCGCAGATGGTGGAAGGGCTGCAAGCATACGCCAACAGATTTGTTCAATCCACCGGATACATACAACTTGTTATGGGCGCTTTGATGCTGTTTTATTTTATCGGCAAGGACATCGAAGCGCCCGGTTTTCTCCTCACGCCGGCGTTTATTTGCTTGGTCGTAGGCATCGCGCTGTGGTTCCTCCGGGAGAGACAGCGCTGGCTTTGTATTTACGCTCTGACGCAAACCGAAGACTTACGCGTACTTCCAACACTTATCATTGCGACCCTCGACAGATCAAGGACGCGCAACGGACTTGTTCAAGCCATCACACGCCTGCTGCCGCAAGTAACGGAGGCACATGTCGGCCTGTTGGATCGAGAAGCGCAGGAAAGACTCTGGTATTTCGCCGTTGCGCCCATCCGCTATGAGTCCGGGGATGAAGCCTTGGCAGTTAGCGCGTTAAGAACACTGGCTCGCATCGGCAACCGAGAGATGCTGACTAAAATGCGGTACTTTGCCCGAAGCAACACATCTTACGCTGCTTATAGTCGTGTCAACGTACTAATAAATCAGCTAACTCCCATTATGACAGCGCGCTTGCAGCGGCAGGAAGTACCCGCCACTCTGCTGCGTCCCAGCGATACGCCCACCGCATACTCGGAAATCCTGGTGCGCCCCGCCACCTCCGCCATAGCAGAATCGGCAGAACAACTGTTACGTGCGGCTAACTCCGAGACAAGCGAAGATGCGTGGTGAATGGAAGATTGCACCCTCACCCCCGGCCCCTCTCCCTGATTCGCTCCTTCGTCGCAGGGAGAGGGGAGCGAAGGCGCAGCTGGGTTCGCCGTTGTATGCAACTCTATATCGAACGCACTCAATGAACACGTTGGCCTTCTCCCTCCGGGAGAAGGTGCGCGGAGCGCGGATGAGGGACAAAGCTTTCAACGATGCGTTGCCTGCCTACACTGTTTGTGTACCTGCATCGTCAGGCGTCAGGCCACAAGGTACAACGTCGAAAGACATGCTCAAAGATTGACTGCCCGAAGGACAAACGTAACAATGGCCTACAACGACTTCACACTGGACGAGGCCGAAACGCGGTTTGGGCTGCGGACCGATCTGACAGCCGACTACTTTGCGCCCACGGCCCCGGTCACGCTGACAAGCCGACTGCGCGACACGCTGGACGAACCGGCCCCGCTCGCCATCGCCATCAGCACGAAAAAAGCCCGCTCGGAGTTCATCATTGCGCCCATACTGGCGCAAGCGCGGCGGCAGTTTGCGGGGGATGTCAGCCTGTTTTCCGGCGTGGAGTTCAGCCCCGATCCCGAACGCGGCCTGCGTGGAACCTGCGATTATCTGCTGTCCCTATCGCCGGAACAACTGACCATCAAAGCGCCCGTCGTCGTCATCGTCGAGGCCAAGAACGGCAACATCAAAAGCGGTTAGCTTCCGTCACGAATTTCAGAACAATTCCGGCTGTTTGCCGCCGCGCTTGTTCTGGCCGCGCATCGTGCCTCGCTTGTTCTTTTCCTGATCCTCTTTGCGGGCGGCGCGGATCGCGTCGCGTCCCGCCGCCGTGCTGCCGAATCGTTCAAGAAAAAGATCGCGGCCCGTCTCGTGCGTGACGATGGGCTGCGGGTACTTGCTCGTGCCGTATTCGGGAATCCATTGCCGCACATACACGGCCTGCGGATCATAGCGTTCCATTTGCAGCTTGGGGTTGAAGATGCGCGTCGCCCGGCGCGGGTCGGTCCCCGTGCCTGCCACCCACTGCCAGCCGCCGTTATTGCTCGGCCAGTCGCCGCATGTCAGCTGCTGCATGTAATACTTTTCGCCCTCCTGCCAGTTGATGAGCAGGTCTTTGCACAGGTACGAGGCCGCTACCTGACGCAGTCGGTTGTGCATCCAGCCGGTCGCGTTCATCTGCCGCATTCCCGCGTCCACGAACGGATAGCCCGTCATGCCCACCTTCCACGCGTCCAGATGCTCGGTCTTGTCGCTCCACGGGAAGCCGCTGTACTCCGGCAGCATCGGGCCGTGCATGGTGTGCGGAAAGTGGTACATCACGGCGTAATAAAACTCGCGCCACGCCAGTTCGTCAATCCACTTGTCGGGGCCGGGGCCATTCAGGTCGCGGGCCGCGCGGTAGCAGTCGCGAATGCTGACCGTCCCCCATTTGATGTGCATGGAAAGGCGGCTGGTGCTTTCAGGGTCGTAGGCGTTGTCGCGATCCTGGTGATACAGAGGCAAACCGCGCTCGACAAACTGGCCCAGGCGTTCGTAGGCCCGCTTTGCGCCGCCTTTTTCGATTTGCTGTTTGAGGGTCAGGCCGTACTTTTCCAGCGTGGGTAGGGCCACGCTCTGAACATCGGGCATAAACTGAAAATGCTCCAGATGCGGCGTGATGTCGTACCGTTTGGGCGTATTGAGTTTGCCTTCCCAGCGTCGCTTAAAGGGCGTAAAAACGGTGTAAGGACGCTCCTCTTCGGTCAGCACGATGGCGGGGTCAACAAGCAGCGCGTCATCGTACAGCTTGAACTCGACGCCCTCGGCCTGCGCCAGTTCGCTGACCTTCTTATCGCGCTGTATGGGATACGGCAGATAATCGCGGTTGGCGTAGATGCGGCCCGCGCCGATGGTTTTTGCGACAGCAATGACTTCGGGCGGCACATCGTCGGTCATACGCACGATGAACTTGCCGCCGTGGCTTTCCACGGCTGCGGCCAGTTCGTGCAGCGATTCGAGCAGGAATTGTACGCGTGACGGCCCAATGTCCGACCCGCGCAGATAGTTGTCGTCTAAGGTATACAGGCACGCCACGCGGGTGTTTTCGCGCAGGGCAGCCGCCACGCACGCATTGTCTTCCAGCCTTAGTCCGCCCCGAAACCACAGCAGCCCGGTAGTACCGGCGTTCTCGTTCGCATTTGCCTGCGCCATCACGCATGTTCCCCTTCGTCTAAATCATCTGTCTATTCCGCGCTTACATCACTGCGCGTTTATAGTTTCCTATGACTAAACGAAACGGGACGGCAGTGCGTTCCTGAGAATACATTTGTTCAGTGTTTGTCCAGTGGAGGCGTGGTGGGCGTTCTTGCCACAGCGGGAGGGAATTGTCTGGCATCGGCAGGCAGGGTCTGTGTGAACGTATCACGAGGGAGCCTGACGTTGAACTTCCAGTCGCTGTACTCAACCCGCTTTATTTCCTCCAGGGAATCTTTGCCCTGCGCATAATCCGAGTAGCGGATCAGCTCGCCCGTGTCTGCCGCAAAGTAGAGCTTCTCCACATCCATATATCCGGCAGCGGATGGACTAGTCTGAGCAAACACAATGGCATGTGTGCGGTACACCTGCTCATCCGGGGCAGGCGCAAAGCCGTAAAGCATTTCTGTACTCAGCGCAACATCCGCCTGAACACACACAAGCGCGGCGGGCGTTCGCGGGAAATCGGCGGGCGCAGGGGATTTCTGGTAGAAGTGGTGGCGTGGACTCATCTCCAAAAGCGACTTGCCATCGGAAACGCACACGGTCAGCGGGTTATCCATATAGATAAGATGTCCTTTGTCGTATCCCTCCGCAGGCTCGCGCATCAGCTGCGGGCCGCCGCGCACTGCAAACAAATTGGGACGACGCGCCTGTACTGTGTACGTGTTCTGCTGCATAAATCCCACATCCGCCCCGGAGAACGTGTAGTAGGTAGCGGTAAACGAGATTGTTTTTGCCTTCTGGTGCCGCCTGTAAAAATCCGAGACCGCTTTTGATCCAATTACTGGAGGCGGTTTGGGGGCGGGAACCGACACAGGCGGAACAGGCGCGTTTTGGCTGTGCGCTGCGCCAACAGCGCACAGCAGACACATAGCGACCAAAAGCGGATTATTGCGCGCAGGCATCGTGTTATCTCCGGCAGAGGGAACGGTTGTTGTGCAGTATGTACGTTTGCCGCCGCAATCCGTTGCCGGTGCGCTTTAGAGTCCCAGCTATTTCGCATTTTCCAATGCCCGTTCCACAGACTCGCGAAAGGACAGAAGAGGCCGGGGCAAAAGCGCGCGTATCGGCATTGGGTCGCCCATCGCGTCGGCATCAAGGCTGTCCAGAAAGCCCTTCATCGCACCCCTGGGCAGCTTGCCCATGCGTTGAATAACCGGCGCGAGCGCACTCAGGAAAACGCGTGGCAGGTTGAATTTGCGCGCAGGACCTCGCCCCAGAAACTCTGCGATAACATCAAGTTTCTGGTTGTTTGTCAGTATGTCGTCACTGCCCACGTTGTAGCGCCGTCCATAAGCGCGTGGCTCGTTCAGCGCACCCACAAGATAGTAGATCAGGTCGTCTATAGCGATGCTTCGCATTGTATTGTCGCCTGCGCCCAACAAATTGACGCTTACAGGCTTGCCGGCCTGGCTCACCATCGTGTCGAACCCGCGCCCGCCCTTGCCGACTATCAGGCCCGGCTGTATCACCGTCACATCAAGCCCGCTGTCGAGCAGGAACTGTTCGGTTTTCCACCGCTCGCGCAGCCACTCGCCCGGCGCGTCCGGCGCGATGCCCAGCGACGTAACGTAGATCAGGCGACGCGCGCCGTGCGTCCGGCAGGCCGTCACGATGTTCCCCATTCCGTTCATCTCCACATCCATGAAACCCTCCCCAGCCGTACTGGCAGGCTGGGGCGAGAGCGTATGTACGGAAACGTAGACGGCGTAGACGCCTTCCACGGCCCTTTGTACGGACGCGAGTTCGGACATGTCCCCCTGAACAACTTCGCATCCGGCTTCGGCCAGACCCTGCACCTTAGACGGGTTCCGCGCCAGACAGCGGACCGCGTAGCCCTCTGCAAGCAGCGCGCGGGCCACCTTCCCCCCGACAAAGCCGGAGGCTCCGATAACAAGAACTTTCTGCATGGCCCTCTTCCTGTTGGATTTTCATTTCCTGCTTTGTTGCGGCGAGCGATCTGTTCCAACTTACGCAATCTGTTCAGTGCTAGAAGCAGCGCATTTGTTCGAGATCGGCCATCAGTCCGGGTTCAGTCGGATGCCAGTCCAGTCGTTCCTGTGTCAGCGCGCTGGAAGCGGCAAGGTCGAGGCCCGCGAACGCGCCGAACCACCCGAAATGAGACATGGCCTCGTCGGCAGACAGGCTGATCGTCGGCACGTTCAAGCCTCGTCCAATGACGTGGGCGATGTCGCGAATCGGGATGCCCTCTTCAGCGACCGCGTGGTATCTGCTGCCCGCCTCCTGCTTCTCCAATGCCAGCCTGTAGAGACGGGCGACATCAAGGACATGCGCTGCGGACAAGCGGTTCAATCCTTCCCCCACATACGCCGAGACGCCCTTCTCGCGGGCAATCTGGATCATGGGGGTGATAAGCCCCTGCTTCATTGTGTCATGGACTTGCGGAAGGCGCACGATGGACACGTTCACGCCACGCTCCGCCACCTTGGCACCGGCCAGTTCCGAAGCGACACGGGGATTCGGATTGTTAGGATTGAAGGTGTCTTCGGTCGCTGTCTGCCCCGGCGCTGCGCTGCCCATTCCCACCCCCGACGTGATAAGCAATGGGCGCTGAGAGCCTTCAAGCGCGCCGCCAATCGCTTCGATAACACGGCGGTCGAGTTCACAGTTCGCGACGAAGTTTGAAAAATCGTGGTTGAAGGCGCAGTGGATGACGCCGTCCGACATCGCGGTCCCGGCGCGAAGACTTTCCAGGTCTTCAAGGTCCCCATGATGCGGCTCGGCCCCCGCATCGCTAAGAGCCTGCGCGCCCGACTGTGAGCGCGTCAGTCCGAGTACCTGATGGCCCGCGTTGATAAGTTCGGGAACAAGGGCGGAGCCGATAAAGCCGTTCGCGCCGGTAAGAAAAACACGCATTTTGAAACTCCTCTGGTTTGGTTCTAAATTGTCGTTCCGGATGGTCAGGTCACGCTTTGTACGAGCCGCGCAACGTCATCGAGTCATCAAACCACGTCATGGTTGTGTCAACCCGGATCATGGTTGTGTCAGCGTCGTTTCACCGCTTTTGTTTGCGCCATTGCGTCCGCGTCCTTGAACGCCGCTGCGGACTGCGCTCGGCTCGCATTGCGTTTTTGCAGCAGATCCAGGCAGCGCTCCTGCCAGCCGGCCTGTTCGTTCGGGTTGCTTTCCATGCGGCGCATCATGGCGAGCTTATGCTCTATCATCTCCAGGCTTTCGCACAGGGCTTCCACCTGCGCCTGCACCTGTGCCTGGTGCGCTTCGATCAGGGCGCGGCGTTCCGGAGCCGCAGACTCTCCCTCACGCATCAGGGCCGCAAATTCCCGTATCTGCCCAAGCGTCAATCCCATATCGCGCATCAGGATCAGCATGGCTATCCACGCCACATCATCCCGTGTGTAGCGGCGGCGTCCGCCCGCGTCGCGCCCCACAGGATCAAGCAGACCCACCTGCTCGTAATAGCGCAGGGTGTACGCGCTCAAGCCGGTACGTTCGCTCACCTGCTGTATGGAGAAGCAGGCTTCCGGGATTGTAATTTGCGGTTGTGATTTGTCCATGAAGCCAGTGTACATCTTAGAGTCAACTCGAAGTCAAGGGCGGTAAAAAAATAATAGCATCCTGTTCCAAACACGCCGAAAACAAAGGGCAAATCCTTACTATGCCGTGTTTGCAGGGTATTACGGCCTGCCTGTCGCATTATGTGGAGACCCTGAATCCATCTCAGTACGGCCCTACGACACAGGTACATTTTCCGCATTGGACAACTCAACGCTGTTTTCGGCTACAAGGATACAATCGCATTGAAACAACTGCTTGCCATCGCCCTACTGCTGGCCTCCGCCCTGCCTATTCGCGCCCAATCAGTATCATCAACGATTGCCTCTCCCCGTTCCTTCGAAGCCGTTGCGGTCTCGCCCACGGCTATTCGCTGTTACTGGCTGTCTGCAAACGGGGGTACGACGGGCTACCGGCTTATGCGCGACGGTAAGATAATCGCGGCCCTGCCTGCCACAGCGCAGGAATACGAAGATCAAAATCTTACGATCAACTCCGTACACCACTATACAATTCAGGCGCTGGAAAGCCAGCAGGCTTCTCGGTCCATCGAAGATGTAGACTGCACTTTTGCGCCGCTGCCGGGGGAAAGAAAAAAGAAAAAAGAAAAAAGAAGCGAGACGAGTGGTTTCTCCTATGATGTCGTGATTGTGCAGGCGTCTTCTGGCGGCGTGGCAGCGGCGGTCGAGGCGGCGAAACGGGGCTTGCGCGTGGCGCTTGTGGAACCTACGACGCGGCTGGGGGGAATGCCGGTCAACGGCCTGAGCGCGACCGATCTGCGCCGTGATTTTCATGCCAGCGGCTTTTTGGTGCGCTTTGCGGAACGGGTGCGGCAGTTGTACGCCGCCGAGGGCGTGAAGACGGACGGCCTCCGCTACGAGCCTCGTATCGCGCATAATGCCATGAAATCTCTGATCTTCGAGCAGCCCAACATTACGGTTTTCCGTCATGCCCGCCTTGCCCGCGTCCTCACGCAACGCAGCGATGCGGACACGCAGGACGCAAATTCAGACCACGACACGCGGCGGCGCGTCCAGTCCGTGCAGGTCGAAGCCCTGAACGACCGGGGCGAGCCGACCGGAACGCTTGCCACCCTGCGCGCGCCGATGTTCATTGACGCGACCGACTGCGGCGACCTGGCCGCGCTTGCGGGCGCGAAGTTTCGTACCGGGCGCGAGGCCCGCAGCCCGCGTGAGCCGCATAACGGCGTGATCTACTACAATCGCCAGAACGGCGAACGCCTGCCCGGCAGCACGGGCCGGGCCGACAAGCGCATCATGTCGTATGCCTACCTGTTCGTCGTCAAGGACTATGGGCCGGGAGCGGACAAGACCATCCCCAAGCCAACCGGCTACAACCGCGAAGATTTCACCCATTCCCCCGCGTGGAAGCAGTCGTGGGCGGTCACATCGGGCAAACTGCCGCAGAACAAGTACGAACTGAACCAGCACCCACAGGGCGGCGATCTTCAGGAAATCAACTACAACTACCCGACCGGTGATTACGCGACGCGGGCCGACATCGAGAAACAGTATCGGGATCACGTTCTGGGCTATCTCTACTACATACAGACCGAGCAGGGACAAAAGCAGATCGGCCTGCCGGACGACGAGTACCGGGACACGGGCGGGTTCCCTCCCCTGCTCTATGTGCGCGAAGGACGGCGCATCATAGGCGAACAGCTGCCCGACGAGTCGGACATCACGAACGCGCATACCTTCTTCCGTCCTGAAAGCATCGGCCTGGGCGATTACCCGATGGACTCGCACGCCGTGCGGGTCAAGACCGATTGGACGACGCCGGACATGGGCGAGGGCGAATGGTGGCTGTATAAGGAGACGCCCTGGCACTCGCTTCCCCTGGGCATTCTCGTCCCAAAAGGGCTTGACAATGTGTTTGTCACAACGGCGGTTTCCTCTACGCACGTCAGCTTCGGCACGTATCGGTTGGAACCTGTCCGCATGGCGTTCGGGCAGGCCGCCGCCATTGCCTGCTATCAGAGCATTCGCTATCACAAGATCGCCCGCGACATCCCCGCCCGACAAGTACAGGACGAACTGCTGCCCCACGCCGCCGCTTTGGCCGCTTCGCCCGATGTGTACCTCTCCTACCTATCGGACGTGAAGCCAACGCATCGGCAGTACCGCGCCATTCAATATCTCGTGGCGCGCGGCTTTACACTGGGCGAAGAGACGTTCAAGCCCGACGCCCCCACGACCGGCAAAGAACTAAGGCAGATGCTGCAAAAACTTGCGGAGCGCGGCGGCGAACCCGCCCGTATTCTCGCCATACGCCGACAGCCAAACGGCACACGACTATTGACGGTGCGGCAACCCTACATGCCGTATATGGGCCATTCCACAAATGCGCGGGCGGCACAGGGCGTTGAGGCATTGCCGCAGGACGCGCCGGTGACGCGCCGGGATGTGGCGCTATGGCTCTGCCGCGTCCTGAGATGGGCAGTTCCCGACACGCTTACATCCCACTACTCTGACGTGTCCGATCCTAACGCCTGGGCCATCGAGAGCCTGTACGCGCATAACATAGACGCGGAACTGTGGGACGGCCTGGGACACCGCGACGCAAACAACAAGATGCGTTTCCAGCCCGACGCGCCGCTGTCTCATGCCGACCTCTTCGCCACGCTGTACCTGGCGCAGATCGGACTTGGCCCCCTGTTCAACGACAATCCCGCTGACGGCATCAACGGCTTTCCCGTTCCCGCCGCCGTCTATCAGACGGTTTATGAGACGGTCACGTGGCCGGTTTCAAAATAGCGAATAAAGGCTGTTCGCGGCTGTTGAAGGTCGGCAAACGAAAAGCCCGCCGCGCGATGCGCGGCGGGCTTTTGGGAAGGACAGGCACAAGAAACTTCTATTTGAGCTTCATGCCGCCGTCAAATGTTCCAGGAACGGCGGCAGGCCCATTTAGCTGCCCGTGCATTTCGCCGCCAAGAATGGTTTTGCCGTCCGAACCCATCTGAAACGTGTATTCGCCGTCCACAAGGCGCGTACCAATGCCGGCATCAATCTGCTGTATGTCGCCGCCTGACACATGCAGTTCATGGGTGGCGGGATCATACGTGCCGCTGAATTCTTCCGTGCCTACCGGATTGCTGTTCGCCTGCCAGTCGAAATGGCCTGTAACGTCCTGCAAGCCATCCGGGCGGGCCGTCGCTGTATCGAAGTTTATGGTACTGTCGTTCCAGTTGGTTCCCGCCGCATCGGTTCCGTTGAGGTTCCAGATGGAACCGGGAAATGAGATTGGTGCGCCATAACCGCCTAAGACACTAGCTGTTCTAAAGATGGGCGCGGGAGCGGGGTGCATCATGGGGCTGAGGAACGTGCCGATGCCGAGTGTCAGGGCGCACAGGGCCAGGGCATCCATGCCGAATGCGCGCTTGCGCGTCTGGTTTTGGGGAACATAGTTCTGCTGCACATTCTCGCGCGTTTGCGTGTAGGAGGCCGCGTACTGACTTGTTCGCGCCTGCTGTTGTGTACGCGCCTGCGCCTGCTCGGTCTCGATCTGCTTTTCGATTTCGGCGCGAACCCGCGCCTGATCCTGTAATTGGTCGGCGATGTTATACTGAGGCTGATTCTCTTCGCCCGTATGCAGATTAAGTCCTGACATGCCTCACTCCTTGGAGAATCATACAACGCATTGCGCGCGCTTAGTTTTCGGTTTGAGTTTACCCGCTGCTGCGTCGTCTGCGGCGTGTTTGCCCGCGAGACGCCGCGCAGAGGGATATTACAACGCTTACAGTTTACCACTTACCACAAGGTACGACAAACAGGCCGCGTTTTGTTGCCGGGGTACTGCGCCAAAAGTTTGCAAAATCCGCCTAAGCCCTGCATAATAGACTCTGGCGCAACCCCAAAACAGCAGGAACGCTCGACGCGCAAAGCCTGACGCTCCATGCTCGACGACTCGACACACAAAGCCATTGTCTTTTACGCATCTTTCCGACACTTACTCAACTGACGACGATATTCTCTTTACGGTTCGCTAAGTTCGTGCCGTTCGCCCTGTAAACGGTTCATTTCACGGCAAAAGTACCGCAGTCTTTCCAATATATTGACAATCTCATCATTTCTACACGACTGGACACTATGAAGTCAACCTCTGTTCGCGCTCGTATTTTCGCCTGCCTGCTGTTTTATTCCTTTGCTATTTTGTTCGTCATCCCGGCCACGGCGCAGGAGCGTCCGGGCGAACTGCTGCGTAACGGCGCGTTCGAGGGCGGCGGCGGGCCGGACGGACGCGGCGGCGGCGTTCCCGAATGGGAACCGTTCGGCGCGGGCTACGACATTGACCGCCAAGCCCATCACGGCGGCGACCAGTCCATTCGCGTAGACAGCCTGAATGCCAACAAATCGCGCGGCGCGCAGATAAAGATCATTCTGAATCAAACTCGCGCCACGCCGGTCGTTATTTCCGGGTGGAGCAAGGCGGATCAGGCCGAAGGCGCGAAGCCCGCCGATTACGCGCTGTATATAGACGCCGAGTACACGGACGGGTCGCCGCTATGGGGGCAAGTCGCCCCGTTTCGGCCTGGAACGCACGACTGGCAGCGGCGGCAGATCACGCTTCTGCCCGCCAGGCCGCTCAAATATATTACCGTTATCGCCCTGTTTCGCAATCATACCGGCACGGCCTGGTTCGACGACTTTGCCGCCCACGCTCTGGAAGGCAGCCGTAACTTCGACGGTCAGCCGCTCGCCTTTCCCCTTGTGCCTGTCGCTCCCGGCCCGCGCCTGCACGTCGGCAATGGCGGCGGACTGGCCCTCGACGCCGATCTCAAAGGCGGCATCACTACGGTCAGTCTTGATAAGCGGAGCGTCAGTCTGCTTCCGGGCGGCTTCTATTTGCGCGATGTGGAGCGCGACGGGCCGCTTGTCGCCGTGCGGGGCGTCACAAGTCCGCGCAAGGGCGTGTCCGGTGTCAATATCGGCGAAAACGTGCCGGATTTGCACGTCACCTTCAACGCCCGCCTGGAAGCGCGGGGCGATACCATCACGTTAGACGGCGAGATCACCGACCTGACCAAAACGGATCGCGCCGTTTCGGTCTATTTTGCCCTGCCCGTGGACGCGCTCGGCTGGCAGTGGGGCCATGACATCCGCCACGCGCAGACCATAGAGGCCAATCAGGAGTACACGCATCAAACGCGCATCAACGCGGGCGCAACGGGCGGATTGTCGCTGTATCCGTATGGCAGCGTGGCGAACGCGCAGGGCGGGGTGGGCATCGCCAGTCAGATGGACTGGCCCAGCGTGTACCGCATCTTCTACAACGCCCCGACCCGGCAGTTCGTGATCGGCTGGGATTTCGCCCTGACCCGCAAAACCGCCGCCTGGCCCTCCTACAACGCCCGTTTTCGCTGTACCCTGTTCGCCCTGCCTGCCGGCCCGCCCGAATCGAGTTTTCGGCAGGCCACGCGCCGCTTCTACGCCCTCAACGCCCGCGCTTTTGCCCGCCGCGCCAAGCCGGATGGCATCTGGCTTCCCTTCACCGACCCGGCCAAGATCGAAAATCAACAGGATTTCGGGTTCGCCTACCACGAGGGCGACAACAGCCTCCACTCCGACGATGCCCTGAATATCCTGAGTTTCCGCTACTCGGAACCCATGACATATTGGCTGCCCATGCCCCCTGCCCTTCCCCGCACGTATGAAAACGCCCTGGCGCTCATCAAGCAAGAGGCAGAGAAGGGAGCAGGGAACAAGGAACAGGGAACAGGCCAACACAGTGAGAGCGCGGTCGCGGATCGAAAATCGAAAATCGAAAATGCCCAGTCCGTTTTGAACAGCGGGTCGCAGGATGCAAGCGGTCGCTTCAACCTGGAATTTCGCGATACGCCGTGGGCGAATGGCGCGGTCTTTGTTGTCAACCCCAATCCCGAACTTCCCGCCACACCCGATCAGCCGACAAAAGCCTCCCTCACCTATACCATAGGCAGGGGCATCAAAACGTATGACGATCCTGTCAAGAATAAAAGCGGTCAGCAGGACGGCGAGTATCTGGACTCACTGGAAAGCTGGGCCGATGTGGGCGATTATCGCCCGGCCAGCATACAAGCGTGTCCCTACCCCATCCCTTTCGACCTGAACGACCGTCTCCCGTTTGTGCCTGAGTGGTACTCCACGCATACGTTCGCCCGTTTCGTGTCGCAGGATCTGCATAACCGGGGTAAACTGCTGATGGCGAACACGGTTCCCGTCCGCTTTTCCATTTTCGCGCCCCTGCTGGACGTGATGGGCATCGAGGTCAACTGGCTTGCGCCGGACGGAACCTGGCAACCCGACAGCGACGAGACGTTCAACTTTCGCCGCACCCTGAGCGCGCAAAAGCCGTACCTGCTGCTGATGAACACGGACTACGACAAACTTACGCCCGCCCTTGTGGAAAAGTATTTCCAGCGCAGCCTGTTCTACGGCGTGTTTCCGAGCATGTTCAGCGCCAATGCCGCCGACCATCCGTATTGGGAAACGCCCGCCTGGTACAATCGTGACCGCGCCCTATTCAAGAAGTACATTCCCGTCATCAAGCGACTGTCCGCTGCGGGTTGGGAACTGCTGCCGTATGCCCGCGCGTCCGGCCCGAATGTCTATGTGGAGCGATACGGTGCGCGATTGTTCACCCTGATCAACGACGGCAAGCAGCCCCGCGATGTGACCCTGACCGTTGACCTGCGCGCCCTCAACGCAACCGACAGCGCATTTCACGCCGTCAATCTGCTCACTAATGCCGCGCTGCCCACAAAGCGCGTCGGTTCCGACCTTGTAATTACCTGCCACCTTGACCCGGAAGAAGCGGCGGCAATCGAATTGAAAACGAATTGAAGAATGTCGCTTTTGTCTTGAACTGTGATTTTTGGGATTGAAATGATGTCTATGATTGGCGGTCGTAAATTTCGACTCGCTGGTGTGTGAAAACAGGCTGTGACCGTGAGCGCATCCAATCCTGTTCATCATTTCAATCCCAAAAATCACAGTTCAAGACGACCCAAAAGGAACGCCCTAATGCGCGAAACACTGATTTTGCCTGCTCTGCTTGCTTTAGCCCTGAGCGTCAATCCTGCCGCCCAACATGATACGCATTATGAAGCGAACGAAAAGACGCGGGCGTTTAGCGCCCACCATCAAGGAGAAGCCGTGAACCAACAGTTGGGGGCAGCAGCGCGCGAACGACGGGGCCGCGCATTCTACGGCTTTAGCGATCCAGCAAAATGGGAACGTAGTAGTCCCCTCGGCGCGGACACGCCCGCTGGCGTTACAAGTCTGACCTCACCGCTTTTTCCTGTTGACGTACCCGCCAACGAGATCATCGTGTCGTGGAACGCTGATGCTCCGGCAGGCACGGGCATCGTCGTCGAAGCCCGCGCCGTCTGCGGCGAGCAGACGACAAAGTTTTATACTCTGGGCCTGTGGTCGAAAGACGGCGGCACGTATCCGCGCGCAAGCGTCAACGGGCAGCGGGACGCGGACGGCGACGTTCGTACCGATACCCTGGCTCTGAATAAGCCGGCCACGGCCCTGCAAATTCGCGTCACGCTTCAGGGCAAGGCGGATGGGACACAGCCAATCCTCAAGTTCGTGGGCGTTTCCATTGCGGACACGCATAGTGTGCAGACTCCACTTGAAGCCAATCATGCCGTGTGGGGCAAAGAGATCGTGGTTCCGCCCAAAACGCAGTTAGGCTATCCGGGAGGCAGCGGGTGGTGCAGTCCGACCAGCACAAGCATGACGCTCGCCTTCTGGGCTAAATCTCTGCACCGTCCCGAACTCGATGTACCGGTTCCCGACACCGCCCACGCCATCTTCGACAGGGTTTATAACGGAACCGGCAACTGGCCGTTCAACACGGCCTATGCGGGCGCGTTTCCCGGCATTCGCGCCTACGTCACGCGCCTGTCCGACATCCGCGAACTGGAAGACTGGGTCGCGATTGGCATTCCCCCCGTCGTCAGCGTTTCTTACGACCTGCTCAAAGGCAAGGCGCAGGACAATGATCCGGGACATCTCATGGTCTGTGACGGGTTTACGAAAGACGGCGACATCGTCCTGAACGATCCCGCGCACCACCCCGAAAAAGGCGAGGCGTGCAGGCGCGTGTTCTCCCGCGCCAACTTCCTGCGCGGCTGGGGCCGTTCCAAATATCTTGTCTATCTCATCTATCCCGAAGGCGCAAAACTGCCCACGGACACCTACGGCCACTGGAATGCCCAATAGAGACATCCTCTTGTGCCTGACATTGCATCGCGGGACTGCACGGTAAACAGTACAACGGAAAGGCAGCGCGGCATGAAAACCGACTTTCAGGACATTCTCGCGTCACCTGCCGACACGTATGAGGAAGGTCTGCGCTTCTTTCGGGGAGAGGGCATGAGCAATCAGACTCTGAGGCGACTGGTCGCTGACCTGGACACGCACAGGATTGATTACAGTGTCATCGGGGCGGTCGCGCTCAATCAGCACGGTTATCGCCGCTTCACCGAAGACATTGACCTGCTAATGACGCCGGAGGGACTGGAGCGTTTTCGCGTAGAATTGGTGGGGCGAGGCTATCGTCCCGGCTTTGCGGGAGCCACACGCAAGTTCCGGGACACGGAGCAGAACGTCCCTATCAAGGTAATCACGAGCGGCGAATACCCCGGCGACGGCAAGCCCAAGACCGTACAGTTCCACGATCCTGCCGAGCATTGCATCGTGATTGACGGCATCAAGACCGTAACTTTGCCAAAGCTGATCGAACTCAAACTGGCGTCCGGCATGAGCGGGCTGGCGCGTTTGAAAGACCTGGCCGACGTGCAGGAACTGATACGCGTCAAGCGGCTTGGCGCAAAACTCGCCGATCAACTCGACGCGTCCGTCCGGGAGAAGTATCTTGAACTACACAACGACGTACAGCAGGCCTGCGACGCCGAAAGCTAACTCACTTTGCAGTACGCTTTAAGCGATCACTTCCAGCACAAGGGAAGCGGACACATCAGGCGGCGTTTCGCTGTATGTATAAGCTGAGTTCAGGATTTCAGCCCATTCCTGCACACGCGCTGCATCTTTTTGCGCTGTGTGCAATGTTGCGAGCGACATGCCCGCCTGCACAGCATCCCCGGTTTTCACTTCAAGCTCAACGCCGACGGCCAGATCAATGGCATCGGTTTTCGTTTGCCGCCCCGCCCCCATCTGCACGGACAGCCTGCCTACGGTCTCGGCATCCAGCCCTGTAATGAAGCCTTTGTGCCGCGCCATCACCTCGTAATGGACTGGCGCGACCGGCAGTGAGTCTAAAATCTTGTCGCACGTTGACGGCCCGCCCTGCGCGTGAATGATCTCGGCGAACTTGGCAGCGCCTCGCCCCGACACAAGCAACTCCTCTGCCCGTTCGCGTCCTTCCACTTCCGATTGGGCTTTGCCGACCGCCAGCAGGCCATGCGCGGCCAGTTCCACGCACAGACTGCGGAAGCGTGGTTCGGTATCAGGGTCGTTTTGCAGCGTTCGGACGGCCTCGCGCACTTCTAGAGCGTTGCCCACCATACGGCCCAGCGGCTCTTCCATGCCCGTCAGCAGGGCATACGTCGGTACGCCCGACGCATTGCCGATGCGTACCAGTTCCCGCGCCAGTGTCCGGGCCTGTTCGCGCGTCTTCATAAACGCCCCGCTTCCGACTTTCACATCAAGCACGATGCGCTCGCCGCCCGACGCCAGTTTTTTGCTCATGATGCTGCCGGCGATCAGCGGAACGCTTTCCACGGTCGAGGTTACATCACGCAGGGCGTACAGCGCTTTATCGGCGGGCGCAAGCGTCGCCGACTGCCCGATCAGGGCCGCGCCCACCCGCAGCACCTGCGCCTTCGCCCGGGCAATGGTCAGGTCGGAGCGAAAACCTTTGATGCTGTCCAGCTTGTCAATCGTGCCGCCCGAAAACCCCAGGCCGCGCCCGCTCATCTTCAGCATTGGCACACCCGCAGCCGCCAATATCGGCACGACGACAAGTGTGGTTTTGTCGCCCACGCCGCCCGTGCTGTGCTTGTCCAGAGCGGGGCCGTTCCTTAGATCGCTCAAGTTTACCCGCTCGCCAGAATCGCGCATGGCAAGGGTCATAGCAAGCGTTTCCTCCCCACTCATGCCGCGCAAAAACACAGCCATCAGCCACGCGCTGACCTGATAATCCGGCAGCGTCCCATTCGTCACGCCCTCCACAACGAACCGGATTTCCGCCTCGTCCAGCGCGCCGCCGTCCCGCTTTTTGGATATGATCTCTATAATGTTCATCTTGATGTTCAAGAGCGCCTTAGACCATCCGCGTAAAAATTTCGAGAGCGCAGTTTGTTGCGATAACAAAGGATCGCCCAGTCTGAGAAGAGCCAAAAGCCCGCAGTTCGCACGCGCCGCTATCGCCCACGACGACGGCATTAGTTCGTGTTTCACACTCGTCCGTGTCGGGTGCAGTCAGCAGAATGCTGCGCGTCGGCCACGCCTGCGCTTCTTCCTCCAGAAACCAACCGTCTTCCGTAGTATGCGTCAAACCGCCGCCAAACAGCCCTGCCTCATGCTGTTGCCTGTGACTCATATCTTCGTCCTATAGCTTTGTCTGGAAGTAGGCGATGGTGCGTTTAAGGCCTTCTTCCAGGCTGACTTTGGGTTCCCAGCCGAGCAGGGCTTTGGCTTTGGTGATGTCGGGGCGGCGCTGTTTGGGGTCGTCGGCGGTCTTTAGTTCCTCGTACACGATCTCGCTCTTACTGCCCGTAAGCGCCTTGATCTCCTGCGCGAACTCCAGCATCGTGCGCTCGGTCGGGTTGCCGATGTTGATTGGCCCGCTTTGCTCGGATGTTACTAATCGCCAGAAGCCGTCTATCAGGTCGCCCACATAACAGAAACTGCGCGTCTGCGTGCCGGTTCCATAGACTGTAATCGGCTCGCCGCGCAATGCCTGCCCGATGAAATTGGGGACGACGCGCCCGTCGCTCAGTCTCATCCTTTCTCCAAAGGTGTTAAAAATTCTGACTATTTTGGTGTCCACGCCGTAGTGGCGGCGGTACGTCATGGTCATGGCCTCGCCGTAACGCTTGCTTTCGTCGTACACGCCGCGCACACCGATAGGGTTCACGTTGCCCCAGTATTCTTCCGGCTGCGGGTGAACGAGCGGATCGCCGTACACTTCCGAGGTGGACGAGAAGAAGAACCGCGCGCCCTTTTCCATTGCCAGGTCCAGGGCGCGTTCCGTACCCCACGCGTTTACCTTCATGATCTCTTTGGGCCGCGTGGGAAAGTCAATCGGGCTTGCGGGCGAGGCCAGATGAAACACATAGCCGAGCATACCGTCTACGTGGATCGGCTCAATTACATCGTGATCCACATACGTGAAATGCGGGTTATCGCTCAGGTGGGCCAGATTGTCGCGGCTGCCCGTCACCAGGTTATCCATTGCGATTACGTCCAGCCCCTCGGCAAGCAGGCGGTCGCATAAATGAGAGCCAAGAAACCCCGCCCCTCCCGTCACCAGTGCGCGTGTCATATTTTATTCCTTTTCTTAAATTTTTTTCGTCCGTTAGTCTTCAAAAGTTTGTTTTTATGGCGTCTGTTCTGACCGCCTGTAAGGTCGCTGCTCCCGGTTTGACCGCCGTGAGGGTTTGTGCTATAATTCTACCAACAATCCAGCATTAAATCGCGGACAGTCCGTGCGCGCGGGCGATTATTTGCAATGATGTTCGGATAACGTTTGTATGATATTTAGATGTTGGCTTGCGGCGGCGGGACGTACCGCCGACCGCGCCAGGGAGATACCGTTCCATGTCAGGACATTCCAAATGGCATAATATCCGCCTGCGTAAGGGTGTGCAGGACGCCAAGCGCGGCAACCTGTTTACCAAGCTCGCCAAAGAGATCATCATGGCGGCCAAAAACGGCGGCGGCAACCCCGACAACAACCTGCGCCTGCGTTTGTCTATTCAGAAGGCGCGCGAACATTCCATGCCCGCCGATAATATCAAGCGCAGCATCCAGCGGGGTACGGGCGAGGTCGAGGGCGCGATGTTCGAGGAGATCGTGTACGAGGGCTACGGGCCGGGTGGCGTGGCCGTCTTGGTCGAGGTGGCGACCGATAACAAAAACCGCACCGTTCCCAACATTCGCAGCATTTTCAGCAAAAGCGGCGGGCGCATGGGCGAGGCCGGGTCGGTCGCATACCGCTTCCGGCCCATCGGCATCATCACCATCGCCAAGACCGCCACGACCGAGGACGCCCTGTTCAACATCGTGATCGAAGCGGGCGCGGAAGACGTGCGCTCCGACGAAGAGAACTTTGATGTCATCACGCAGCCCGAAGATTTCAATGCGGTGCGGCAGGCCATTGAAGACGCCAAAATCACCTATGCCAATGCGGAACTCACGATGGAGCCGACCGACACCGTGCAGATCGAGGGCAGCGACGCCGCGCAGATGCTGCGCCTGATGGAGCGTCTGGAAGAGGACGATGACGTACAAAACGTACACGCCAATTTCGACATGTCCGACGAAGTTCTGGCAGCGGCAGGCCACTAGCGTACAACCGCGTAAGTCTGTCAGCGGCTCAGGGTACAGGAAACGTACCCGTTTCGGAAGGCGCGGCAAGCAAAGCCCCTGCCCTCGATCTGCACGGTGTCGTACCGGGCGCAACACTACCGATATTTTGAGGCTGTGCTGTACTCGTCCGCGTCCGTATCTGCTGCGTTGCCCGTCCTCGTTCCTTATCGCCTGTTTGCTGATGCTTTCCCTGACGCGTTCGGCGCGGGCGTTCGACATAGAGGCGCGGATAGGTTTCAGGCGAGGCGCGACACTGGAGACCTGTTACCGTCCCGGCGGATGGACGCCCCTGACTGTGACTTTGATTGGCCCTGCACCGCCCGGTGACGCGCAGGTTCAGGTTCAGGTACGCCATAATGGGCGTACAACGATGTACACGCAGTCTGTCATGCTGCGCGAGGACGGCCTTGATATAGTCGTTCCCTTTGTCATCAGCCTGCATGACGGGCCAGTCGAGGAACAGGAGAACGGTACAACGCTGCGCGTGTCCCTGCGTCAGGCGGGGCGCGAACTGGCGGCAAAGAGGCTGCCCCTGCCCGCCCCTCTAGACTCGGACGCGTACACGCTGCTTGTCCTTACCCGAAATGGCGACGTTCCCGCCTTTCTGACCCGTTCAAGACCGGACATAAGCGGTCTGCATGTTCCTGCCGATGCCCGCCCCGGTATCCTCCTGAATGCAGACACAGAAGGTGGCGCAGGGATAACGCCCACCTCTGACAGCGCCCCCACAACGTTTTCATTCGGTCAGCCCCACGCTGTCGCGGTGCAGCCGCTGACGATGGATACGCCCTCCCTGCCCGCCGACCCACAGGGCTACCAGTGCATTGATGCCATTGTTTTTGCCGATTTGCCGCTTGACAAACTGACGGACGCGCAAACGGAGGCCATCAAATCCTATGTGCGCGGCGGCGGCCTGCTGCTGGTGTCGGGTGGCAGCGACGCTGTCCGCCTGCAAAGCGCGTTCTTTACCGACCTGCTTCCCATCGTTTCGCCTCGCACCCGATTTCAGCCCTTTCCGTCCGCTCTTTCGGCCCGCTATGATGTCAAGGCGAGCAAGCCTGTTTCGCTCGCGCTTGCCACGGGTTCGCCAAGGCCAAGCGCCCGTTCCCTGTTTGCCGAGGCCCCGGACTTCTTGCCCCTCGTCAGCGTTCTGGATTATGGCGCGGGACAGGTAGCGTTTACGGCCTTTGACGTGTTCGATCCTGTTTTGCGCGATTGGCCTGCCGCTCCCGCCCTATGGCGCGATCTGCTGGGAGCAGGCCGCAGACAGACTCATCCCCATGAGGCGGGGCAAGACAAACTACCGGCCCTGCTTCCCCATGCCCTGCTTGCAGACTTAGAGGAGTCAGGACAGGCACAAACGCAGCAGCTTGCCGACGCGCTGGCCGGCGAGCAGGCAAACAGCGCGATTCATCCTTTGACCCTGTTCGGCTTTTTCGCGGCCTACACACTGCTCGCGCCTGCCACGTTCGCGCTGCTCAAACGGCGCGACCGACCGGAATGGGCATGGCTTGTCGTTCCCGCTGCCGCCCTCGGTTTCATCCTTGTGGCCGCTGCAATTGTCGTCCGCGTCAAAGGCGGCAGGCTGACCGCGAACCGGGCCATGATCGTCGAAACTACGGCAAATTCCAATCAGGCGGCAGGGTATGCGCGTGTCACGCTGTACGCGGCGCGACGCGGCGCTTACGACATCACTTTTGCCGACCTGTCCGGCAAAGCGGGTACGGCAACGCCCCGCGAAGTATGGCCGTCCGAGGGTCGCAGCGGCACGACAGGTGATCTTGCAATCACTGCCACGCCGGACGCGGCCACAATCCGGGGCGCGGGCATTGGCCGCTGGCAAACACGCAGTTTCGAGGCGCTCGTTCCCGTTTCCATTGGCAGCGGGGTTTCAGCGCAGCGCCGTTCGCTCTTTGGGGATCGAATACAGTTCACCATCACAAACAACACGCCTTATACCCTTCGAGCCTGCGCTGTGCTTTCTCCGGCAGGCGCGGCAGGCATAGATGACCTTGCGCCCGGACAAACGCGCAGTACGATAACCGGGGAGAGCGACAATCCGGCAACAGGAAATATCCGTTTGTCACCCGCCGCTTTCGGGACACGCATGCAGTTTAACATGGCGCGCGGTCTTGCCGAAGCGCTTGGCCTCGGCCCTGAAGCCGAGTCCGGTTCTGGCGCTGCGGACGCGGCAAAATTCGGACGCGGCGCGTATGCTCTCCTCGGTTGGTTTGCCGACCCGCTTGTTAAAGTGCGTGTAGATGGCAGTGACGCGCCGGGTGGCAGCGAAATGAATTTGCTGTTTGTGCGTCTGCCCGCTCCATCGAACGTTATTCCTGTGCCGACACGCCCCAATCAGAATGCGTCCGGTTCGGCGGCAGGAACGCGGACAGGAAGGGAGCAGGGCGAAATGCTGATTACGCGCGATGCCGATGCGGCGGGTCCTCTTGACACAAAAAGACTTTTCATGCGGGCGGCGCGGGGCAGGCAGCCATGACATTTCCGCCTCACCTGTCGTACAACCCCATCCTGGCGCGCGAACTGCGCCTGCAAATGCGTGACGCGCGGGCTTATTGGATGTTGTTCGGTTACGTCGGTACACTGTCCCTTGTGTTCCTGTGGAGCTATGCGTTCTGGTGGAGCGAGGCACAGAGTGGCGGCGTCCGCCATTCCCCGGAACCGGGCGGGTCACTGTTCGTCAGCATCATCAGCGCGCAGATTCTGCTTGTGCTGTGCATCACTCCCTCCCTGGCGGCAGGCGCATTGACGCGGGTGAGCGCGCGCGGCGTCCGGGAAATGCTGACGCGGACACGCTTATCCCCACTCGCCCTTGTGTCGGGTAAACTGTTCGCCGCGTTCCTGTTCGTGGGCCTGCTGCTCTCTGCCTCCCTGCCCTTCGCCGGCCTTTGCTGGCTGCTGGGCGGCGCAGCAATCACACAGATGCTGAATGCTTATATATGCCTGCTGGCAGGCAGTTTTCTGCTTTGCGCCCTCGGCCTGCTGTGGTCGAGCCTGTCCCGCGCCACGACGCCTGCTGTGCTGTGGACATACCTTACTGCGTCTGCTGCCTTCGCGCCGCTATACGAGATAACCAGACGGCATCAAAGGGGATTTTGCGTGTTTTGCATCTTGGGAGGTTTGTGCCTGATGATCTTGGCGAGCGTTTGCACAAAAAGGCGGTTCAAGCGCTAATGCCGTTTACGCAAGTCAAGACGCAATCTTCCACACTTCGCACCGCTGGAACGTCGGCAGCATCGCGTCCGCCAGGACGCTTTGTCCTTCCGACCACGCCCTTTAGACGCCTGGTGAAGCCTCCAAAACGGGTACGTTCTCCGTACCCGCAGCCTCCCCTCCCGGCAAATACCCTTGTCGCCCTGCATACCCTGACACGGCAGGCTCGCCGCCGTATTCGCCTGACACGCCTGCTGCGCGTCCTGCCCCTGTCCCTGCTCTGCGCTGCCGCCGTCGCCGCCCTGATGCTCCTTGCGGGCAAAGGGCAGCAAATTTCCTATCCTGCCGCGTGGGTATGGGCCGTGCCAACGCTGACACCTCTGGCAGTCAGCGCGGCCTATGCCCTGCGCCCGCGCCTGAGCGCACTGGATGTCGCGCGTCAACTGGAACGCCGCGCAGGTTTGCAGGAACGATTTAGCAGCGCGATTGAGTTCCAGACGCAGCGCGTAGATTTAACGCTGCCGTTCTACGCCGCGCAATGGGCCGACGCCGACCAATGCGCCGCGCAGTTGAACCTACAACCACTGTTTCCCTTGAAAACAGGGCGCGCACTCGCTGCCGCAGCTGCGGCAGTCCTGTTCGTTTTCATCGCCTGCCGCGCCCCCGCGCCCCCGTTTCGCGCGCATTCCTCGGAAAAAGCGCAGACACAACAGGAAGCGGCGACCGTGAGCGCGGCAGGAACCCGATTGCAAAAGAAGGCCGATGAGGCCACCGCGGAGGCCAGACGGCACGACATGCCGCGCACCACGCAGGCCGCGCAGGCCGCCGCCGGACTCGCGCTTCGTATGCGGCACAGCCGACTCGACAAACGGCAGTCGCTCGTCGCGCTGCAAAAGCTCACACAGCGTTTTGAACAAGAGATAAAAAAAATGGACGCACAGCGTGCCGGCGTCCTGAACGCTCAGCCTGCCCTCCCGCCCATCCTGCCTGCGGCTTTGTCGTCACGCCTCGTCAGCGACTCAGCATCACCACAGCGAACAACTGCTTCCGCGCCATCGCAGACACACCAACCTACCAGGTCGGACGATCTGCCGCATGACCGACAATCGCCGTCGAAGCCGTCAAAAACGGTCATGCCCCCGTCAGCCCAGGGCAGGCCGACACAGCAAACACAACAGCCGGGGCAGAGAACGGAGCAGCCTCTCAGTCAAGCAGCGTCTGCAAACGACATCTCTACACCCGGTAAGCTGCAAATCACGCGCGATACGGAGGGCCTTCGCCGCATGACGATGGCGCTGCAGGACACGCGCAGGCAGATCAGTCGCAGCGGAATGGCGGGCAGCGGCGGGCGCGATCCGGGCCAGGGTGTCAACGGGCTAGCGCAAACGTTTCACAATGCGCCGGTGTCGGAGAACCAAACGCCACGCAGCATGTCGCGCAGCCTCCCATCAGCAAAGCGGCAAGCGAACACAATGGCGGGGGTGAAAGCCAGCAGCAGCTTCAAGGTACTGCCACGGGCAGCGGCAAACCCGCCTGACGCGCGCGCTGGCAAAACGCCTTCGGAACAGGACAGCGAAATGCCTGCTGAAGCCTCCAGCGCGCCGCCGCCCGCCTATACCCACACGCCCTACTACACACCCCACGAGACCGATAGACGACAGGCGGAAAGCGCATTATCCAGAGAAAACGTCCCCGCCGCTTACAAACAGCAGGTGAAAGCTTATTTTGACAGCATCAACGCCCCCGGACGCCGCTCAAACGGACCTAAATGACATCAAGGCGCAGGCGGCGCGATTCCAGGCCGATTTTCTGCGCGTCAAAAGCGAGATCGGCAAGGTCATTGTCGGAAATGCGCCGCTCGTGGAGGGCGTATTGTCCTGCCTGATCGCCGGAGGTCACGCCCTGCTCGAAGGCGTGCCGGGCGTGGGCAAAACCCTTCTCGTGCGTACTCTCGCGCAAGCCGTAAACTTGAAATTCGCCCGCGTACAGTTCACGCCCGACCTGATGCCCGCCGACATTACGGGAACCAACATTCTCGTCGAAACCGCTGCTGACAGTACCGTTGACAATACAGAGGCAGGCGCGAACATTAGTCACACCCGGCACAGGCAATTCCAATTCCAGGCCGGCCCCCTGTTCGCCAACATCGTGCTGGCCGACGAGATCAACCGCGCCACGCCCAAAACGCAGTCGGCCCTGCTGGAAGCCATGCAGGAACATCAGATTACGGTAAGCGGCGTTCAGCGCGTGTTGGAAGAGCCGTTTTTGGTGCTTGCCACCCAGAACCCAATCGAGATGGAAGGCACATATCCCCTGCCCGAAGCCCAGTTGGACAGATTCATGTTCAAGCTGCTCGCCCTACAGCCGACATTCGAGGAAATGGCCTTGATTTTAGATCGCACTACGGGCGACGCCGCGCCGCAAACCGTCCCCGTGCTGGATAGGGCGACACTTTTAGCCATGCGCGATTTGGCGCGTCAGGTTCCCGTCGCGCCCTCGGTGCGCGATTTCGCCATCACGCTCACGCTCGCCACGCAGCCCGATTCCCCCTACGCCCCGCCGCCGGTCAAGCGGTTTGTGCGTTATGGCTCCAGTCCGCGCGGCGCGCAGGCGCTGATTACGACCGCCAAAATCCATGCCCTGCTCGCCGGTCGCTACCATGTCGCGCTTGACGACATCGCGCATGTCGCCCTGCCCGCCCTGCGGCATCGCCTGATCCTCAACTTCGAGGGCGACGCCGAGGGTATCTCGACCGACGCCCTGGTTCAGGCCGCACTGGACAAGGCGCGCGCATAAGCAATCGGGCATTCAGGCATTACGTCCGCCTCTGTCCGTTTCTCAGGAAGGATTTTCACGCGCATACGGTGAACATAGGCCCGCTTCCATGCGTCCTGTATCTGGACACGAAGGAAGAAGCCGCCATGATCCTGCCCTATGCCAGTGACAATCTGCCCGCGCGCCGACCGCTTGCCACGCTTCTGCTGCTGGCGGTCACGTTCGCGTTCGCCCTTCTCATTGCCCTGAGCCGCTGGACAGGCAACGGGGCGGGCGCGGCCCAGGTTCTTGCGCTTGCGGGCATCGTTCCCGGCCACTTCAATCCCCTGACGCTGCTCACGTACTCGCTGTTTCACGACAGCCTGGGCCATTTTCTTGCAAACGCTTTTTACCTGTGGGTATTCGGGGCGGGCATCGAGGCCGCTGTAGGTCGTCGCAAGTTTTTGCTGCTATACTTTGCGGGCGGCGCGGTCGGGGGTCTGCTGCAATGGCTCGTTACTACGCTTGCGGTCGTGGACGCCAATCAGAGCGTTCCTATTGTCGGGGCGTCCGCATCCTGCGCTACGCTTGTCGGCCTGTATGCTGCCCGCTACTATCGCGCCACCATCCGCTTTGTGGGCCTGCCGTTCAAAGCGCATGTGGTCATGGTCGTGATGCTGTTCCTCGCTCTGGAAATCGGCGGCGGCTTGTGGACGATGCTGGCCGGGGATACCCTGGACGGCGTGGCGCATTGGGCGCACATCGGCGGGTTTGTGTTCGGTCTGGCCTGTGCGGGCTGGATGCGGCTTGCCGAGGCCGGGGAACGCGCCTATCTGCGCCAGGACGCCTCGCAGGCCATGCGGCGCAGCGAACCGGGCGAGGCCATCCGCAAGTGGGAAACCCTGCTGGATCGCGAACCCGGCAACGGCGATGCGCGGCGCGAACTGGCCCGCGCCTGGCTGCTGCTGGGTGACCGCGAGCAGGCGGAACAAGAGTACGTGTCGGCCCTGCTGACCTATCTGGGGCAAAACCGACGCGCGGACGCGGCCATGCAGTACGCTGAAATGCGCGAGACCGGACTGGCGAACCCGCGCCTGACCGAGCCGCAATGGTTCGCGCTGGGCGTAGCCCTGGAGGATCTGGAGCAGTACGCGTTCGCCGCCGACGCCCTCCACGCCGCGTACCTGCAAAATCCCACGGCCCCGCAGGCCGAAACCGCCCTGCTCAAAACCGCGTCGCTGTATACGCATCGCCTGGGGCGACGCGCCGACGCCCGTGTCCTGCTGCAAATGTTTTACGCCAACTACTCCAACAGCGCGTGGCGCTCCCTTGCCGATGATCTAAAGCGGGTCGTAGAGGCCGACTCGCCTTATATCGTCCTGCCCACCCTGCGCGACGACGCCGCTTTCCCCTTAGAAGAACAGACAGCGTCACTTGTAAATGAAGCGGCGAACGGCATTGCAAACGATATTTCAAACAATATTGCAAACGATGATGCAGACGAAAACAATTTGAAAAAGGACTGACGATCATGCGGGTGCGCTTCGACTATGGCAAAACAGGACTGGAAGCCGACCTTCCCGACGCCAACCTGATCGGCGTCCTGGGACTGACGCCCGCCGAACCTCTGCCCGATGCAAATGCGGCCATTGCGACTGCACTGGACTATCCCCACGGCACAGCGTCCCTATCTGAACTCGCTAAGGGGCGAGCCGATGCCTGTATCGTGATCTGCGACATCACCCGTCCCGTACCGAACACACTGCTGTTGCCGCCCATCCTGCACACGCTGGAACAGGCCGGAATCCCCCGCGACAAAATCACCCTGCTTATCGCCACGGGAACGCACCGCCCCAACATCGGGGCCGAACTCGACGCGCTTGTCGGCACACACATCGCGCAAACGTACACCATCGTCAACCACGCCTGCAAGGACAGGGACGCGCAGCAGTTCGTCGGCACATCGCCCAATGGCGTTCCCGTCTGGCTGGACAAAGTGTATTGTCAAGCCGATCTAAAGGTCACGGTCGGTCTGATCGAGCCGCATTTCATGGCCGGCTATTCCGGCGGGCGCAAGCTGATTATGCCGGGTATCGCCGCAATGGAGACCGTGCAGCGCTGGCACTGCCCCCGCTTTCTCGAATCGCCCCTTGCCACGATGGGCGTTGTAGACGGCAACCCCGTCCACGCCGAATCGCTTGCCATCGCGGGCATGATGCCGCCCGATATAATTGTAGACGTTACTTTAGACGAGGCCAACCGCATCACGGGCGTCTGGGCGGGACATTTGGAACAGGCGTGGCGGGCGGGCGTCGCTTTTGCGGCCAATCACGTCCGGGCGTCCGCGCGCGAGGCCGCTGATATTGTCGTGACAAGCTGCGCGGGCTATCCTCTCGACACCACATTTTATCAGGCCGTTAAAGGCATGGTTGGCGCGCTTCCCGCCGTCAAGCCGGGCGGAACCATCATCATCGCCGCGCAGTGCGCCGAGGGCCTGGGCAGCACGGATTTTGCCGATGCCCTGCTTGAAATAAAAGACCTGGAAGCGTTCGTCGCCCACATCTCGCAGCCCGATGTGTTCGTGCCGGAAGAATGGGAAATCGAGGAACTGGCCCGCGCCGTCCGCCACGCGCATATCCTCTGCATCACGGACGGCGTACCGGATGATACGCTGGCGCAGTGCTTTGTCACGCCTGTTGCGAGCGTTGAAGAGGCGGTCAGTATCGCCCTTGCGCGGCATGGCGCAGACGCCACCCTGCTCGCAATCCCGCGCGGCCCCTATGTGATTCCCTACGTTGCCTTAGCGCCGAATCTTTCTGCTTGATCTCCCCTTGATTTTCATGGGGGAACATGCTATACTTGCGCTCAAGAGGACTCTGCCGCAGGCAGTCCGTTCTGCTGGCAGGCATCCGCCCAATCTTTAATTTGCTCCTTCTGTCCTGCCGTGAGGAGAAGCCATTCGATGTCCACTCAGGGCAACAGCAATCTGGATCGCGGCATCGCGTTCAAAGTGGAAGGCCGTTACGAAGAGGCCGCCGCTGAATTCAAAGAATTGCTCATTCAGGACGCCAATTCTACGGACGCCCATCATCAGCTTGGGCTGGTGTATGGATTTATCGGCCTGTTTGATGAGTCTATCGAGGAACTGCAAAAAGCGGTCGTCCTCGCCCCTACCCGTGTGGAAGCGCGTGTAGACCTGGCGCTTACCTTTTCGATGCTGGGCGAGTACGAGCAGGCAAAATCCGAGTTTGAAGAGGTGCTGCGCCGCGACCCGACCAACAAACGCGCCCTCGACAGCCTCCAATTTTTTTCCGACCCTGTATAATCTCGCTCTTATTTCTTTGGCCTGTACGGTTTAGTCTGCCCAGGTTTAGCTTATCGAACTGTCAGCCTGCGTGATCTGTTTGCCGCGCCTTGATCCGGCGTTGTAATCTCTGCCGCTTATGTCGTCCACAGAACCATCCGCAGCCGTGCCAGATGCGTCCGCTATCGGCGCTCCCACGCCCCGGCAGCCTTCCCTGCCCGCATGGTTCGCGCCCCTGTTTTATCTTGGACTGGCGATCCTGTTCCTATGGCGCGCGACGCTGACCGGCGACGTGTTCCTGCCCGCTAATCTGCTTGCACACATCGCCCCCTGGTCATCCGCCCCGCATCCCGAAGTCCTGCCGCCCTGGAACCCGCTGCGCTGGGACGGAATCGGGCAGTTCTATCCGTGGCGACATTTCGCCGCGCAGACCCTTCACGCGGGAAACCTCCCGCTCTGGAACCCCTACCAGTTCTGTGGTACACCTTTTGTTGCCAACAGCCAGTCCGCCGTATTCTATCCCCTCAACATCATTTTTTATATTCTGCCCGTCGCCCGCGCGTTCGGTGTCAGCGCGGTTGTGCATCTTACCCTGTGCGGCTGGTTTCTGTTCCTGTTTTTGCGCGGTCTGGGCTGTCGCTATCTTAGCGCCCTGCTCGGCGGCGTCATCTACGCGTATTCGGCCTGGCAAATAAACTGGCTTCAGCTTCCTACCTTCCTCGCCACGTCCTGCTGGTTCCCCCTCCTGCTCCGGCAAATCTACGTGTTAGGAGAAAGGAGAAAGGAGAAAGGAAAAAGTGACGGCGTCCTGCCCTTCTCGTTTCTTCTTTCTTCTTTCTCCCTCCTTGCCCTCACCATAGGCATGATGCTGCTGGCGGGGCATTTGCAGATCGCGTTCTACGGGCTGCTGGCGGGAATGCTGTGGGCCGTTGCCCTGCTAAGCGCGCGGACCAGGCAGGAGGGACGCGCGTTTGCTTTGCGACGTTTGGGGCTGTGTGCGGCGGGCCTGATCCTGGGCGGGATGCTGGCCCTGCCGCAAATCCTGCCCGCCATAGAACTGTCGCGCGTATCCCACCGAGTTGGAAAGCCAAGCGGGACGGGGTACGCGCTGTATGTGGAATACGCCTTGCCGCCGGGCGGGCTTGTGATGCTGACCCTGCCGGAGTTCTTCGGCAACGACTACGATCCGGCCAACCCGTACTACGGCTTTTATGTGAAACCATTGGGCGGCGGGCAGAGCGTCGCCATCCGGCACAACGCGGCGGAAACGGCTGTTTACGTCGGCGTCATTCCCCTTCTTCTCGCGCTGTTTGCCATTGCGCGGCAGTTCCTCCCCAATGGCAAAGAGGATGCCGACAACACTGTCAAGCGCGTTTTTGACAGGCGCGTTTTGTTCTTTGCGGGTCTTGGCATTCTTGCCCTGCTGCTCGCGCTTGGTACGCCGCTGGACGCCCTGTTCTACTTTTTCGTGCCGGGTTTCGGGCAGTCCGGTTCGCCCGCGCGCTGTCTTGTTTTGTGGACGCTCGCCGTGTCCGTGCTGGCCCCGTTCGGGATGGACGCCCTGCTCGACGCGCCGCCGACAAAGCGCGAGGTCGGGGTGGCGCTGGGCGGATGGGCGCTCGTCTTCGCGCTGGGCCTGAGCATGGCCTCGCAGATGCTTCGCGCTAATGTCATTAACCTTGCGGACTCGAAAATACCTGTCTTGGGCGACGTATTCGGGCGCATAGGCACAGGCTGGATTCGGCTCGCGCTGCTGACCGGGGGCGGCATCGTTCTGTTGCTGCTGCAAGCCCGTTCCCGCCGTCCGTCCACCGCGTCGCCTGCCAATGCTATACCCTCTTCTTCCTCCGTTTGCACAACTCCCGCTCTGCTTGCGCTTGCCCTCGTGATCCTGGATTTGTTCTGGACAGGCATTAACATCAATCCGACCGCTTCGCCCTCTGCCGTGTATCCGGTCACGCCCGGTATCCGCTATGTGCAGGAACATGCAGGCCATGAGCGTATCCTGCCCATCAACAAATTCTGGAGTCTGTATAAGCCGCCGCCTGTCGTGCTGCCGCCTAATGCCGGCATGGTGTACGGCCTCCGTGACGTACAGGGCTACGACAGCCTGCTGACCGGGCAGTACAAAGCTTTTGCCAACACGCTCGCCCGGACCAACCCGGACGGCAGTTTGGACGCCAGCCCAACCCAAGTCGGCAATATGGTGTTTATACAAAACCCGAATGCCCCCGACGCGCAGCATCTTGGAGCCGCTTTCGCCCTGACCCTGCCCCCCTCCACGCCCAACTTCGAGCGTGTAAGTGTCGCGCCACAGGGCGACGCTGTGTACAGCGCGGAAGGGGACATGGCCGTGTACCCGCTGCCCTTTTCTGAGCCACGCGCCTGCTTCGAGACCGAAGACATCGCGTATGCCAATGCCCGCCCGCCCATCGTCTACGAGGAAGATACGCCCACACGCGTTACCCTGCGCGTTACGGCTCCTGCCGGATCAATACCCACTCACCTGATACTGCACGATCAGTTCTATCCCGGCTGGCGAGCGGCCATAGACGGCACACCTGCGACTATCGAACGCAGCGGCCCAAACGGTATCTTTCGCGCCCTGCTTGTTACGGGCGGCGAACACCGCATTTCCTTCCGCTACGAGCCGGCAAGTTTCCGCATCGGCCTGTACCTCGCCTGTTTTTCCGCCTTTATCCTGTCACTTGTCACAGCAATAGGTTTGACTTGTACAACTCCATCGCCAAAATCACGGAAATAATTGCAAATCGCCAAACAAAGTCCTTGACATTTGCGAAAGTTGCCGTATAATTCAGTAACGCTTCATGAGGAGCGGGAACATCGCGTTCGCTCCGAACGTCATGTATGATATACCTGCTCTCGTTTATTGATACCTTGCTTTTATCGCCGTTTAGCGCCCCGGTGTGCGGACACGGTAATAAGACATTCGACGCGCCCGGTCGCGCGTTCTTCCATTGTTCGGCGCGTTATGCAAGAGGCGCATCTTACACCTCGCGCACCTTTGGGCCGAATACGATCTACTCCCTTACGCGCTCGCTCCGCGTAATGCTTTCCAATTGCCCTTGCCGGCCTGTTCCTGTGAACACTTTGGGAGTAACTGCCATGAGCTTCTGCCGCACGTCTCTGAACACCCTGCGTCAACTGATGCGCGCCCTGTCCGAAACCGATCCCCGGTTAGGGCAGGAATTGTCCCGCATCACGGATGACGCCGCACCAATCGCTTCTATGCCGGCCTCCAGCACCGTAATGGCGCTGAGCCAGCTTGGTCTCATCGGCACGGAATCGAGCAGCAATCTCAGCGTCTAGTCTGCCTGTGAAACCATGAACCAGGTCGTCTGCACACTGTAAACTGTTCCTTCCACTACATCACAACCTCCGGTTCCTGTCTCGCAAAGCATTTCGCTTTCGGAGCAGGAACCTTTTTCACGCCAGACATACAGCGTTGTGCGATGTGCAGCGGGAAACATCAAAGTATGGCAGCGAAAGTTTACATAGACAGGCGCGACTTGAACTTTCCGGGCGATGGGGCAGGATACAGACCGCTCAAAATCGAATACAAACACGTATGAACCAAATCAAAAACCTATTTCGGAGGCTGTGTTGAAAATCACCGGTTTCAAAACGTTTGTTGTCTCGACTCCCTGGCGCAACCTGACTTACCTTGTGCTGGAAACCGACGAGGGTTACAAAGGCGTAGGCGAGGCCCGCGTACTGGGCAAAACGCACACCGTTCTGGAGTACCTGCGGGACGCGCGCCGACATATCATCGGGCATGACGTGTACGACATCGAAGACCTGTACCGCCGCTTTACCCTGCTGGATTTCGGCTCGCCGGGCGAGGTCGTAATGACCGCGCTCGCCCTCGTGGAAATGGCCTGCTGGGACATCATCGGCAAAAAGGCCAATCTGCCCGTGTACCAACTGCTCGGCGGCAAAGTCCACGACCGCATTCCCGCGTATGCGAACGGCTGGTACACCGGCGAGCGCACACCGGAAGCCTTCGCGCAGGCCGCGCAAAAGGTTGTGGATAAGGGCTATCTGGGCCTGAAATTCGACCCGTTCGGCAACGGCAACCTGGAACTGTCGCGAGCCGAGTACCACAAATCCATTGCGCTCATCGAGGCTGTGCATAGCGTGACTGGCGACAACGTGCAGATTTTCGTCGAGATGCACGGACGGTTCGCGCCGCATCAGGCCGTGGAAATCGCCCGCGCCATCGAAAAATTCCAGCCCGGCTGGATCGAAGAGCCATGCCGCCCCGAAGACCTGCCCGCCCTGCGGTACGTAATGGATCACACGTCCATACCTATCGCGACCGGCGAGCGTTTGTACCACGCGCAGCAGTATCGTGACCTGCTGGCGGGCCGACTCGCCCACATCATACAGCCCGACCTGAACCAGTGCGGCGGCCTGCTGGAAACCAAGAAAATCTGCTCCACAGCCGAAACGTACAGCATCATGGCCGCGCCGCACAACGTCGGCGGCATCATTACCACCGTCGCCACGCTGCACATGCTCGTGGGCCTGCGGAACGCTAAGATCCTGGAACACTTCAACGACTTTGTGGACGCGCAGATCAAGCAGGTCGGTTCGCCTTACCCCGAAGTCATAGACGGCTATTTCCACCTTCCCACCGGGCCGGGTTGGGGCGTGGAACTGAACGAGGAGTTTCTCGCCAAACACGAGCCGCGCATGGAGGACGGCATCATCAGCGACCCCGGCCTGAACATGTTCGTCCGCGCCGAATGGAACCGCCGCGACACCGGGATCGCCGAACAAATAGAAAGCAATCTGCAAACCGAGGCAAAACGCGAGGATGTATCGGCGGCGTTGTAGGTGTGGCCCTCATCCGGCCTCCGGCCACCTTCTCCCGAAGGGAGAAGGCCAGTTCGTTCACGTTGTGCGTTGGCCAGAGTTTGTATGTAGTGGCGAACCCAGTTGCGCCCTCGCTCCCCTCTCCCTGTGAGCGCAGCGAACGCATCAGGGAGAGGGGCCGGGGGTGAGGGTACAAACTTCCGTCCTGCACCAAGCAGCTATCATGAAGCTAACAACTGAAGAAAAAGCGTTACGTGAAGAGGCGAAGCCACTGATAAGCACACTGGCTTTAATGAAGGCAAATTGGCCGTCTGAGCCATCGCTGCGCTGTCTTACTCCTCGCATGGTGGATGCGCTCATCACGTCCATCGCAACAGACGACAAGTCTATTGCTCCTCTCAAATGGATTAGCTTGATTCCTTGCTTACTTTTTCTGCCCTTGATCTACACAAATACATTTCTAACCTCTTACGTAGTTGTAGCATACTGTATGTGCTGGTGGATGACTTTTGTGGGTGCAAAGGCAATGCCACGACCGGCAGTTCACGCTCTAACACAGACGGATGACATACGCGTTCTGCCTACACTAGTTCTGGCGACCCGGCATGATGGCGCACAAAATGTATATGTTTACAACGCTATTTTCCGCCTGCTCGGTCAGGTGACAGAGGAACACACGGGTTTACTCAACAATGACGCGCAGCAGCACCTATGGACAATCATGATGACGCGGCACATCGTGACCGAGTACAGCGACCGCGAACTGACTCTGCGTACTCTACGCGCTCTAGCAAGGGTTGGCAATAATGCAACCCTTGCGCGTGTTGTACGTCTTGCCTATTCTTACAAATACAACGGTTCCGAGCGCTACTTGATAGACGAGGCACGTAACTTGATACCGATAATGGAGGCGCGGCTGGAACGGCAGCAGGTTCCCGAAACGCTGCTGAGGGCGGCGGACGTACCTGCGTCTGCGCCCGACACGCTGCTGCGTTCCGCATTCACCGCCGCGCCGGAACCGGCGGAACAACTATTGCGCGCGTCTAAATCAGAGGGCGAATAAGCGCGAACCTGCATACCAACGCGAAGCGGCCTGCGGCACAGTGAATGCCGAGGCCGTTCAGGTTGTCAGAGTTTGATTTAGCGCAGGGGAGCCTGCACCTCTACATTCAGGGACTCGTTGGCAACGTAAACCGATGTGATGCCGCCGTCGCTGTGGTCTTTGAGGGCATACGTGGTCACGGCGCGGCTGAGGGCGAAGGCGAACTTTTGCGCGTCCGGGCTGTTGACGGCAAAGCCGCGTTGTGTGCTTGTCACTAGTTCTGCCCTCACAATATGGTTGTCCTGCGTAAAGGCGATGTCGTACAGGTCGGGCGCGGTGTTCTGCTTTGCGCCCGCGTGACGCCCCGCGATGCGGACGATGTTCGGCGGCACGAAGGCTATGATATGCACAGCGTCCAGACGCAGTCGGCTTTCGCCCGACGCGTCAGGCCGTTGCGCCGTATTTACGAGCCATGTCATCGTACCCGTGTTGAGGCTGATGGAAAGCGGGCGCGGCGGAGACTCACGGTTTCCGCCGCAACCCGCCGACAGAAGCAGCAAGGGTACGATGACTACGCGAAACATACCCGACGGGCTTGGCTGTGACAGGCGCTTACTTGATCGCATGGAAGGTGATGTCGCGCAGGTTGATGGCTTTCCATGTAGCGGCGTCGCGTGGATGCACCTTCACGACGACCTCGCCCGCCTGCCGTATCTCTATCTGGCCCAGATCCACCGTCTTAAAGGCGTCCCAGCCGCCCGTGTTCGGCGCAATGCTCGTCACTTGCTGCCCCGCCGCCTCAACCACGACCTCAGAACCCGCAAACGTGCCGGCGATATTCGCCGTAACGTTGTACTTACCGGGGATGGCAAAGCGCACCTTCCAGGACGCCGACTCCCCGGCCCTGTCCCAATACCCGATGTTGCTTTTGCCGCCCTTGTCCTCCACCTTGATCTGGTCGCCGTTCAGATCGGCCAGGTCTGCGGACAGCGTGAGTGTGCTGGACGCGTCGGCGCGAACCACTTTGGCAGGTTCGGGAATCACTACGGCTTTCAGGTTCGCGCCCGTGATCTTCAGCCCCGTTGTCAGGTCGGAAACCTTCTGCGCGGGCAGATGAACGACAAGCCCTTCCGCTGTCTGCGTCCACTGGAGTTTGCCCTTGTAGCCGAGCAGGCTGATGTTCTTGATCTGGTTGATGTTTTCGCCGTTGGGCTTTGCCAGCGAGCGTATCGTTATCTGGTTGTCGGCGGGCCAGCCGAGCGCAAGGGCGTACAGCGTTGCGCCTTTGGTCGTAAAGCGGATGTCGCGGGCCGAGTACGTGAAATCTTCCTTGAACGCGCCGCCTTTGGCTCGCGTCGCGCCCTCGCCGTACACCTGCCAGGGCCGCGATCCGAAAATGGCCTCGCCATGCACCGCGCTCCACGCCGCCATTTGCTCCAGCAGTTGTTCTACGTCGGGGTCAAGCGAGCCGTCCGGGCGCTGTACCACGTTCAGGAGAAGGTTGCCGTTTTTGCTGACGTTGTCTACAAGCGTATCCACGACCCAACTGAGGGGGCGATTTTTCCAGTTGCGATTGTAAAACCAGTCGCCGATAGACGTGTCGGTCTGCCACGGGTTCGGGTCAATCGTGGGCTGGATGCCCCGCTCGATGTCCTGTACCCAGCGCCCGTCGGAAACCTGCTTGCAGTTGTAAACCGCCTCCACTTTGCCGCCGTGAAGAGCCGCGTCCGAGTTGTAGAAGTGGGCGATCATGCTCAACCCGACCTCGTTGTTGAACGGAACCGCGCCGTCGCTGTACAGCAGGTCGGGATGGTAGTTGTCTACGAGTTCTTTGATTTCGCTGTACCATTGCCGCTGCCAGCGGGGATTGTTGCTGTACCAGCCCCGGTCGCCCGGCTCGGCGGGAAAGTGGTACAAGTCCTGGTACTGCGGATCGGCCCCATCGTAAGGCACACCTGCGTTTGGCCCGGTCTTGTCCGACCCGTGGCTGCCCTGAAACCAGGTAAAGCTCGCGCCCAAATGCTCCGAGACTCCAAAGCGCAGCCCATTCTTTTTCGCCGCCTTCTGCCACTCGCCGACCACGTCACGGTGCGGCCCCATCTCGACCGCGTTCCACCGGTGCAGTTGAGATTTCCACAGGAAAAAGTTGTCGTGGTGCGTTCCCATGCTGACAAAGTATTTTGCCCCGGCTCGCTTATACAATCCCATCAGCCGTTCCGGGTCCCACTTTTCGGCCTTCCACAGTGGTATGATGTCCTTGTAGCCGAACTTCGAGGGCGGGCCGTAATTGGCGACATGGTACTTGTTGTGGCCACTGCCCTGCTCGTACATGCCGCGCGCATACCAGTCGCCATCCATCGGTACGCTTTGCGGCCCCCAGTGCGCCCAGATGCCGAACTTGGCATCACGAAACCACTCCGGGCATTTGTACTGCTGCAAAGACTGCATCGTCGGCTGAAACGGCCCGTCCGCAATGGGCAGCTGCGCCGTGTCCTGCGCGGTCACTCCCGCACCCGCGCCCGCCAGCATCGCCCCGACAAAGAGTAGATTTTTCATAGACATCAGATTTTTCCGTCCCATGCTGTTCACAATGTAAGTGATTCGTTATCTACGCTGCTTGCGTCCGTGGCATGGCAGTTGCATTCACTGCGCGTAGACGCCTAATGACGCAGTTGCATTCGCGTCCGCACGGACGCTTGGTGACGCAGTAACCTCCGAGACGGGTACGTTCTCTGTACCCGTCTCCCCAACCCCTACCTACTTCTTCGCCTGCATGGTGACGCGGGCGGATTTCAGGCCCGGCGCCGTAGCGGTCAGCATAATGCGCCCCGGCTGCTCGCCGGCCTGCACGACCGCAAGGCACAGGCCATGAAAAGCGCGGCGCTGTGTGGCGCGGTCGGGTTCATGGCTGCTCGCGTCGCCGTTGCCCACGCCCGCGACCTGCCCCGCGCCGCTCGCCGTAAACGTCACCTGATTATCGGCATACGGCACGACGCGGCCTTCGGCGTCCAGCAGCGCGGCCTCGACCATTACGACCTCTTCGCCGTTCGCCAGCACGGTCTTGCTGCTCGGCGTCAGGCGGATCTGCGTGGCCGCGCCGGTCGTGGATACCGTGTCGTAGGCAATCTGCGCGCCGCTCTTGTTGTAGCCTTTGGCTTCCAGTTTCCCCGGCGCATACGGTACGCTCCATTGCAGATGGCCCCAGCGCGGCATGTCTTTTGCGCCCAGCGTTGTGCCATTCAGGAACAGTTCTACGCGGTCGGCGTTGCTGTGTACCCACACATCTTTCGGCTTGCCCTCGTCACCCGGCCAGTTCCAATGGGGCAGGATGTGCGCGACCGGCTGCGTTCCCCACCACGACAGGTAGTAGTAGTACGTGTCTTTGGCAAAGCCGCACTCGTCCATGATTCCGAAGTGCGAGTTGATGCAGGGCCAGTTGTACGGGGTCGGCTCGCCCTTGTAATCGAAGCCCGTCCACACGTACCCGCCCGCCACAAACGGACGCTCGGCAATCGCGCGCCATGCCACTTCGGCGGTCTGCGCCCAGCTTGGCGCGTTCACATCGTATGCGCTCACATACCCCTTGACCGGATCGTTGACGTACTCGCCCCGTGTCGAGACCGCGCTGGCCGTTTCGCTGCCGTACATTGGGATGTCGGGAAAGTTGCGGTGGAAGTTGTCGTAGCCGCTGGGGGCGTAGTTGCAGCCCTGCAGATCCTCCACGAGCGTGATGCCCTGCCCCCAGCCGCCGTTCATGGCGCACGTAATCGGGCGCGTCGGATCGAGGGCGAGCGTGGCCTGCTTCATGGCGCTGAAAATGCGCGCGCCGTCGGGTGTGCCTTGCAGCGGCTCCTCGTTGCACATGCTCCACATGATGATGCTCGGATGATTGCGGTCGCGCAGCACCATTTCTTTCAGATCGGACAGGTCGCTCGCCGGGTCGCTGCGCGGCGTTTTGGGCCGGTACGTGTCGCCCAGATGCCGCGCCTCATCCATCACAAGCATCCCCTGCCGGTCGCAGGCGTCCAAAAGTTCTTTGGCCGGCGGGTTGTGCGACATGCGGTACGCGTTGCTGCCCATCTCCTTGAGCTTCTTGACGCGCCAGTCGAGCAGGCTGTCCGGCATGGCGATGCCCACGCCCGCAAAATCCTGATGGTTGCACGTCCCCTGAATTTCAACGTGCTGACCGTTCAGGAAAAAGCCTTTGTCCTTGTCGAAGCGAATCTGGCGCGCGCCAAATGGAACCGTAACGGAGTCGACAAGTTTGCCGCCCGCCTGAACCTTTACGACCAGATGATACAGGTACGGATCTTCGAGCGACCAGAGCGTCATGTCCTCTGCGGAAATCTGCTCGGACACCATTTTTTTACTGGCCGGGGCGAGCGTCTCGTCACCGGCCCATTGACCGACTTTTGTGCCGTCCGCTGCTACAATGTCCGCGCTAAGGCGGAGAATCTTGTTCTGATCACTGCTGTTTTCCACTTCAAACTTGACGCTGACAGCGGTTTTGCCTTTCACGGTGCGGTATTTAGAGGCTTTAAAGCCGGGGGGCAGAATCCCTATATTGATGCCGGTCGTGGTAACGATTTTGCCGGCGACATCGGGCGTGACAGTGACGCTGTCAGGAGTGATATGCGTTTTGTCGGCCTTGTTCAGCCACACATGGCGATAGATGCCGCCACCCTCGTACCACCATCCTTCCTGGGCGCGGGCGTCGGCGCGCACGGCAAGCGTGTTCTCACCGCCGTAGTTGACCGCGTTCGTGATGTCGTAGCGGAAGCCGCTGTAACCGCTCTTGTGGTTGCCCAACAGCTTGCCGTTCAGCCACACGTAGCTGTTGCGGTACACGCCATCGAAATCCAGCCACAGCTGCCGCCCCTTGTCATTGGTATCAACGGCAAACGTCTTGCGATACCAGCCCACATTTGTCGGCAGCGAGCCGTGTCCCGCATCCGCCGTGGGCGTAAACGCGCCTTCGACCACAAAGTCATGCGGCAGATGGACGCCGCGCCAGCCGCTGTCACTATACGCGGGCTGCGCGAACGCGCTGTCCGGCCCTGCTTCCTTTTGCGGGTAGCCGACGATCCCGATACTGCCTGCCCCCGCCCCGTTCTCGACTAAGACGGCCAGAACGTTCGGCCCGCCCGCTTTCCACGCGCTGACTAAAGGCACATCGAACGACTCATCATAGCCCTCGTGGTGCAGCAGTTTAACGCCGTTGAGGTACACGTCCGCGTTGTCGTCTACGGCGTCGAAGTGCAGGATACGCTTGCCCGCAGGCGCGTCCGGCAAGGTCGTCCGATACCACGCGAAACCCCTGCGCTCGCTGAATACGTCCTGTGTGGGTGACGCGGTCTTCCATTCATCCCCAAGCTGCAAATCAGGGGCGGCAAAAGCGTCCGAGGCGGGCCGCTGTCCATTCGGCACAAGGAAATACCGCCACGCGAATGGAACAGGCCGCCCGTCATTCGCTCCCGCTAAGGGATCGCCCAGATGAAAGCGCCAGCCGCCGTCCAGGAGGATGTGTTCGCGCTTAAGGTTCGTCGCGGCCTGCGCGTGTCGCGACGCGAAAGGCAATAAAGCGAGACCGAGCAGGGCCGCTTTCCATGTATTTATGTGCTTATGTGGTTGTCGCCTGGGTGGTATGTGCATGAATGTGATCTTTCCTTGTAAGGTCCGAGTTGTAACAATCGGATGTTAAGCCTGCGACTGCTGATTACCAGTTTCCTTGGCTTCGCTCTTCATTGACGCGGTTATTTATGGACATCTGTTCCGCAAGCTCACTGCAATATCCTGCTCCATTCCATCCGCGCGAAGATTGGAAACGCGCGCTTTCCCGTGCGCCCCGCGCAAAATTTAATCACTTAACTCGCGTTATGTTTGCTCGTTTCTATATGCGGACGGCATCATGCAGAGGGTGTCCAACTATCCAGAGGTTCAAGGAGTCGTCATACCACGACTACAATCACACGAAGATATTTCAAATATCTTTGCGGCAGGCAGGAATTGGGCGTATCATGGCGTATAGTCCAGACATGAAAACACAAAACCTTTTTCTTCCGCCCCTTACGGTCTGCGCTCTGTGGCTTGTGCCGTCTTCTGTCCCGGCTCGGCTGATGGGACGCCACGACCAACAGGAACGGTACAACCAGGGATTGATCGCCGCTATTCGCAAACACGATTACGAGGCCGTTGAATCCTGGCTGCAACGGGGCGCGGATCCTAACTGCGCCGTGCCGATGCCGGTCGGGTCGTCTGCCGGGTCGCAGGAGTCGTCTACGCCTCTGGTCGAAGCGCTGTTGGGCAACGAAGGCGAGAGCGATAATCCTCCTGACTATCCGACTATTACGCGCTCCCTGCTGCAGCACGGGGCCAGCGTCAGCCGCATGGGATGGGGTTGGACGCCGGTTCAGGCAGCGGCCTCGAAGGGCAAAGCGGCGTCGCTTGAGATGCTGCTGCAGCGCGGCGCGAACGTCAATGCCGGCAAGGGAACAGAGTGGCCCGCATTCTTTTATGCCTGTGTCACCCCGGCGATGACGCGGGAGATGCTGGCGTATGGCGCCGATGTGAACATGACCGATAACGCGGGCAAAACGGCCCTGATGTGGGCGTACAGGCGCGACTATCCCAGCAGTCTGGAGATGGCGCGTGTGCTGCTCGATCACGGGGCCGACCCCGCGCGCAAAGACAAAGCGGGCGACTCGCCTTTAGCTCTTGCCCGAAAGTCCAGGGTAGACCCCACACGTGACGCATGGTACGCGCTCCTGCGTCGGTACGCGGCAAAGCAGAATATCAAACGGCAGTAAACGACATCAGCCTGTATCGCGTCACTTAGCCCATGCGATACACTGCGGAACAGCGTCCATCCATGAATATCAGACCGACACACCGCTCCCGACGCAATATCTGCGCCCTGCTTGCGCTGTTTTGCGGGCTGTATCTGACACTTTGCGGCCTGCTGGCCTGGGAAAGCGTTCGCCCGAAACATGATGCCATGCCCGCTGCGCCGCAGGCATTGGGAATGGCGTTTGCGGCCATGCAGTTTCAGCCGATGCGCGTCAGGGTGGATAAGGATGTTGAGCTGCGGGGCTGGTATGTTCCGGCGGGCGAAGCATCGAATGAGGGATTGAACGGACTATCAAACAAATCATCGGAGTGTGGACAGACGAAAGGTGTCGTCATCTGCTGTCACGGCGTGGACAGTACGCGTTTGGACTTACTGCCCACGGCCAAAATCCTGCACGATGCGGGATACGCGGTCGTGCTGTTCGATTTTCGAGCGCGGGGAGAAAGCGGCGGCAGCTTATGTACGCTGGGGTATCGCGAGGTGGACGACGCGCTTGCTGTGATTCGCGCCGTGCAGGGCCGGAGTGATGCGCGAAACCTGCCGATTGGACTGCTCGGCGAATCTATGGGCGGGGCGGTCGCGCTGACGGCCACGGCCCGCTGCCCGGACGCGCGCTGCGTGATTGCGGAAAGTCCTTACGCCAGCCTGGATCATGCCGTCGCCAACCACTTTCACAGCGTCCTGGGCATGGCGGGGCCATTGCTCGGCGTTCCGACACGCCTGTTCGGACAAATGCTGATCGGCAGGAACTGCGCCGACATCGCGCCCGTGCGCGAAATCGCCCGCATTGCGCCCCGTTCTCTGCTGCTGATTGCCGATGGCGCGGACACGCTCTGCCCGCCCAAAGAAACGCAGGCATTGTATCAGGCTGCAGGCGAGCCGAAAACGCTCCGGACGGTCGAGGGCGCCACGCACATCGCCGCCCAATCCGTCGCCCCTGGGGAATACGCGCGGCGCATCACCGCGTTCTTCGATCAGAACCTTGCAACCCTCCATCAAACAGCCAATCATACCAGTTCGAGGGCAGTTCACAACCCTTAACCCCTTCCAAAACTCAGCCGCGCACTGATATGGCGCGAAAACGTAGTTTTGCCGTGCAGATTATTCGTTACCTGTCCGACAATTTCCCTGCGCTCGTTACTACGATGCTTCCGAAACGCCCGACTGCATGTACTGTTCCAGCCACAGGGGTAAATCGCAGAGCCGCTAACCCAGGATCGCGCAAGCGATTTTACAGCGTCTGCTCAGGCCAGTACAATCAGATCGCGAAAGGCAATCGGCCCCGAAAGGCCCTTGTCTGCCGGGAGACAGGCGGTTATTCCGGCCCGTTCTTCTGCTCGCGGCTTGTGTTATCGAGGAGAACGACATGGTAGTTTCCGGCGCACTCAGCACCCTGCTGGACACTTTCCGCGCTTCCGGCTCGCATACCGGCAGCGTGGGAACCGTGGACGGCCTGCTCCAGGAGATAGATCAGGCCAACAGCCGCGCGCCCCGCGAGGGAACGCTCGTCGGCCTGATAGACGCGCAGTGGTCGGTGTTTCAGCAGAGTACGCCCCGTCCGGGTACGCTCGACGACGCCCTGACCCACATGCCGCGCGGTCGCAGCCTCGATTTGCAGGCGTGACCCTTCTGACGGTACAAGCCCCGGCAATACGTTCTAAGAACGTATTGCCGGGGCTTGTAGTGCTTTGGCCGCGTAAGAAAGAACGCTGCGAGGTGCCCGTCTAATTCGACAGAAAGCCGTAAACAAGAAACCCCAACCCTACAACACCCACCACGATACTGCCGAACCACACGCGCTTGCGGCGGGTCAGGGCGGCGATGGCGGACAGGGCGATGGCGATCTGCGTCAGCGTAACGCAGTACGCAAAGATGTGGTGTTTGTGGAAATAATGCTCGGCCTCTTTATTGGACTCGTCGCGCTCATTCTCCAGATTTCTCGCCTGCGCTTCCTGATCCTTCTTTTCCTCGCCATACTTTTCGGCCTGCGCCCGGTATTTCTCCGCCGTCGCTTTTTGCGCGGGACTGGCGGCGAGAATGTCCGCCGTCTGCTCCGAGCCATTCTGCTTGATGGATTTGGCCTGATAGTAGGCCCAGTTGTCGGACGCCTGCGCCTGATACTGTGTGCCTTTGATCTGCTCGGCCAGCGCCTCGTTGACCAGGGTTCCAGAATGCAGCGCGGCCACGGCGGCGATTACGGCCAGCACGGCGGTACTCAGCGAAATACCGCGCGTCCACGCCGCCTGCTTGGGTTCCCCGCTCTTCTCCCCATGTTCATGCTCCTCATGCTCGCGGTGCAGCTCTTCCAGCCGCTCCTGATCCTCGCGGGCGTCCAGTTCTATCTCTTCGGGCATGGCTGTGTTTCCCCTGGTGTCTGTATTCTATGCCGCTCTAGTTCCACTTTTGCCCGCTGTATTCCTCCCCGCGCAAAAGTATTCCGGTACACCCGACCTTTGCGCCTGCGCTTGACAACCAGGCGGCAAACGTCTATAATGCACTTATTGCTTTCCACTACTATGCGCCAATCCGCGCCGGCAGCCACAAGCGGGCTATCCCCCGTGTTTCGCCCTGCCATTTCTAGAAGAAGTTGGGAGAACATGGCTCTCGATCCAAACCGCCTGCCCAAAATCGCGCTGTTCGAGGGATTGTCGCCCGAACAACTGGCGTTCGTGGCCCAACATGCCCGCGAACGTACCTGCCGCAGCGGCGTCACGATACTCAGCGAGGGCGAACCGGGCGAGTCGTTTTACGTGATCCTGCAAGGCACGGTGCGCGTGTACGCCTCCCTCCCTAACGGCGGGCAGGTATTTCTGGCCCTGCTGGCGGCGGGCGACACAGTCGGCGAAATGAGCCTCATTGACAGCGGTGGCCGCTCCGCCGATGTCGTGTCGCAGGAAGCGACTACGCTGCTGACCATTGATCGCACAGCCTTCGATTATCTAATGAACACGGGCGCATTTTCCCGCAATCTGATGCGTGTCCTGGCCCGTCGGCTGCGGCTCGCCAACATCCACATTCAGGCGCACTGCAAACTGGACGTGTTCGGCATGGTCGCATTCCAGATCGTGGAGTTTGCCGAACTGTATGGCGAGACCCTGCCGAACGAGGACGTTCTCATCCCCGTCCGCCTGACCCAGCAGGACATCGCGGACCTGGTGGGCGCGGGCCGCGAGCGCGTCAATCAGGTAATGGTCGCGTACCGCTCGAACGGCTACCTGTCCGTGGACAGTCGCTACCGCATCACCGTCCACAACCTCGCCGCCCTGCAAAAGCGCGTCCAGCAGAGTGGATAGAATAAGATAAAAGATAAGACATAAGAGGCAATAGCAGCCTCGGCATTTACTCTTGTACTCTTTCTCTCACTTCTCCTTCTCTTTCTCCTTCCGTTATTGGAAGGCGCATCCAGAAACGCGCGCCGTGTCCCGGCTCGCTCTCTACGCCTACCGTGCCGCCGTGCGCGTCCGCCACGCTCTTGACGAAGCGCGTACCGATGCCCGTGCCGCCCGGCGTCGTACTGATGGCGTTGGGTTTGAACAGCGACTCGCGCACACGGGCGGGAATACCCGGCCCGTCATCCCTCACTTCCAGCAGGCAGGTCTGCCCCTGCGAACCTTCCTCCTGCTCCAAACTTGCCCGTATCCAGATGTTGAACGGGCGCAGCGCGATCTTTTTTTGTTTCACGGCCTCGTTTATCGCGCCCATCGCGTTGTTGATCAGGTTGAAAATGGCGCGTCCCAGCAGCCTGCGATCAAACGCGAAGGGAGGAATGTCTTCCAGTCCTTCCAGATGCAGCGTGACGCGCCGCTGCCCCGCGACCACGCGCAGACGCCTTAACCGATCCTCCATCACGTCCTTCAGGCTGTTCTCAACGATGTGCGTGGACTGCGTTCCCTTGATATAATCGGCGATCTCAGACACCATTTCGCGTATGTCCGAACAGCCGTCCTTGACACTGCCCTGCACTTCGGGAACCCAGTAGCGCAGGGGGTTGATCGTGCTTTCAATCGAATGCGCCACGTCCGGGGCGAACATTTGCCAATCAGGCAACAGGCGGTCTATGTCCTCATACATCGGCGTAATAAATGCCTCTACGGTCGTGTCAACCATGCTTTCGATGGGGGTGAGCGCGTTTTTGATGTCATGGCTCAGGTCGCCCACGGCCCGCGCCACGGCGGCAAGCTGCGCTTCCTCGGCCAGAAACGCGTTCACGATAGACGTTGCGGCCAGACTGCTGACGATCTCCAATAGTTCCTGATCGTCCTCGTCGAAATGACCGTGCCGCTTGTTGAGCGCCTGCAAAACGCCCAGCGGCCTCCCGCCCTGATTTTGCAGTGGTATGGTGATGATGCTGTGCGTGGAGTAGCCGGTCGCGGTGTCGAAGTCACGGTTGAAATCTTCCTTGTGCGTGTCCAGCGTGATACGCGCCTCGCCTGTCCGAAATACGGTCGCGGCCTTGCCCGTCACATCGGTTTCGGGGTCAATCTCGCGGCCCAGCAGTTCTGTCTTGCCCACGACATACTCGAAAACAAGCCGTTTCTTTTCCTTGTCGTACAGCAGCAGGGATCCCGCGTCGGCGTCTACAGTCTGAAGCGATATATCTAATGTCTGCTTGAGGATGCTGCGTACATCGTTCTGCGACGCCAGGGCCGCGCTGATACGATGCACGGTATGCAGCTGCCGCTCGCGCAGCTCCAGCCGCTCGCGCAGGGCCTGCGTACTTTCGTCGGTGAGTGTTGTCATAACTGTATGCGCTCTTTCACGTGCCGCTTGCTTGCATTCCGTTGCCTCGCGTGGGAAGCATTTAGCGCAGGTCAATCAAGCCTCGCGGCCCTGCCCTGCGTTTCCTTGTCCCGCTGACACGCATCTGCTATACTAGAATGCGTATTCGCTGCGTATTCTGCCGCATATTGGTTGAGGCGCAGCCCGTGCGTGTTCCGTCCGTATTATGACGCAAAAATGCGGCTTACTCGTTTCGATTTTTAATAGATGGCCTGTGAATTATATTACAGTCGCATCTTCAAAAATAATTTGTTCAGGAATAATTTGCATTATGTCTACTTCCACTCCCATTACAGCCGAGCGGCCCTCCGCGCTGAACGCGCTTCCCATAGACACGCCTCCTCTTACGCTTACAGATTCGGCTCAGAACGCATTCCTGATAAACGCCGCGCCTGACGCTTCTCACGCGAAAGTGTATGCCAGGCCCGACGAAGCGCCGCGCTACCACATCATGACGTGGGGCTGCCAGATGAATGAGGAAGACTCGGAACAGATGGCGTTGTACCTCGAAGGCATGGGCTACGAAGCGACCGAGCAGCCGGAGAGCGCGGATGTCGTCCTGCTCAACACCTGCTCGGTACGCGCCAAGCCCGAAGAAAAAGTGTGGAGTATACTGGGACGCCTGCGCGACATCAAGCATGACCGCCCCGATCTCATTGTTGGCGTCTGCGGCTGCATGGCGCAGGTGGAAAGCGCGGAAATCAAGCGCCGCGCCCCGCACGTCAACATGGTCGTCGGCACGGGCAGCATCGCCGCCATTCCCGACATGATCCGCCGTGTCAAAGCGGGAGAAACAGCAGAAGAGGAGACGGGGAGACAAGGAGAAGAGGAGACCGATGCCAACTTGACGCTCAACATTCAGCGTTCAACGCTCATCCCCATCTCCGCCCTGATCTCGCGGAACAAGACGCACAGCACGACGCTGACCGCCCTGCAGCTTCCCGCCCGTAAAGGGGCGGTCGTCAGCGACATTCCGGCCCGCGTCGTGGAGCGCAAGCCCAAACTGAAAGCGCATGTCCCCATCATGTACGGGTGCGACAAGTTCTGCACGTTCTGCATCGTGCCGCACACGCGGGGCCGCGAGCGCAGCCGCCCGACTGTCGAGGTGCTGTCCGAGATCGAAGGGCTGGCGCGCAACGGCACACGCGAGATAACCCTGCTCGGCCAAACCGTCAATAGCTACGGCAAGAACCTGCCCGAAGGCCGCGTCCCGTTCGCGCAACTGCTCGCCGACATCAACGCCATTCGGGGCATACAGCGCATCCGGTTTACGTCGCCCTACCCGCGCGACTTTACCGACGAACTGATTGACGCCATCGGCAGCCTGGAACACGTCTGCGAACATGTCCATCTGCCGCTGCAAGTGGGCGACGACGAATTGCTTTCCGAAATGCACCGGGGCTACACGGTGGCCCGCTATCGCGAGATCGTGGCCGCCCTGCGCTCCCGCGTCCCCAACATCGCCATTACCACTGACATCATGCTCGGCTATCCCGGCGAAACCGACGCCCAGGTCGCCAATACGATGCGGCAGATCGAGGAGATACGCTTCGACTCGGCTTTCATGTTCGCGTACAGCCCGCGTCCCAACACCAAAGCCGCCATCATGGAGAATCAGGTTCCGCACAAGGCGAAAATGGAGCGATTGAACGCTCTTATCGAACGCCAGAATGCCATCACGATTGAGATCAATCGGTCGCAGGAGGGACAGATTTTTGAGGTGCTTGTCGAGGGCCGCAGCCATCGCGACACCAACCGTTTGAGCGGCTACACGCGCGGCCTGAAAATGGTCAACTTCACGGTTCCGAATGGGGGTACGCGCTCGCTCGACTCCTTGATTGGCAAACTCGTCCCCGTCCGCGCCCTCGAAGCCAACCTCACCGGCTTCCTGGGCGAACTCGCCGACTGACACAGCAAGGCTAAACATGAAACGGAGTTGCTATGATTGTCTACACTCCAAAAGGCAAAAGCAAAGCAGGTGCGCCGATGTACACCGGCAGATGGACAAAGCCACCTATCTGGCTGGGCGTTGGCTGCGTTCTCATGTTTGGGACTATACTCATCAGCTTCGGGAATGCTAATAATCATTGGCACAAGCCGTTGAAGCACTACCTATTCTCACCAGACGTTGACCATTGGTTCTTGATAGTACATGATCTTCTGTTCATTCCATTCGCTGTTCTCTTGGGTTTGACTGGAATATGGATGCTGAAAACGCGCTATCAGATGCGCCATCTGCAAACGACCGACCAGATATGTACGCAATTCGGCATGGGTGATGACGTGTTCCATGCGTGGCGCGAGGAACAGACCATCAAGCCACATATCAATATCAACGGCACGGACTACTACCGGCCTGCGGATTTCGTGGACGCGGGAACGCTGCTCAGAGCCTCGGCACAGCCCGTCACGCCGGAAACCCTGCTGCGCCCCGGCATGTACGCCGAGACAGCCGCGCCGGAACAACTGCTGCGGGCGAAAGTATAGGCTTTAACCCTCATCCCCGGCCCTTCTCCCTGATGCGTTCGCTGCGCTCACAGGGAGAAGGGAGCGAGGGCGCAAGTGGGTTCGCCGTTGTATTCAGATCGGGCGCATTCGCGCATCCTAAATACAACGGAATAGACTGCCGCCCTTGCTCCCTTCTCCCTAGCGACGAAGGAGCGAACCAGGGAGAAGGGCCGGGGTTGAGGGTACAATCTCATGATTTGCGTTCATTCGCGTTCATTTGCGGCTATCCACGCATCAAATCCCTAATGCCTCAAACGTGTGCTGCAAGTTTTTGAGGTGATACTCCATATCAAAGGCGTGGGCGATGTCGTGCGCGGACAGGCGTTCCACGACAATCGGGTCTTCCTCTATCGCGGCCCGGAAACTCTGCCCGGCCCATGCTTTCGACGCGTTGCGCTGCGCCACGCCATACGCCTCCTCGCGAGACAGTCCCGTTTGTATCAGGGCCAGCATGATCTGCTCGGAAAACACTAGGCCGCCCATCATGTCCAGGTTGCGGCGCATGTTGTCGGGGTACACGATCAGGCCGTTCAGGATGTCGGCGAACTTGAACAGCATCCAGTCTACCAGCATGGTCGTGTCGGGCAGGACGACGCGCTCCACGCTGCTGTTGGTTAGGTCGCGCTCGTGCCACGTCGCCATAGATTCCAGCATCGGGATCAGGTTGCCGCGCACGACGCGGGCCAGGCCGGTTATGGTCTCGCTGTTCCACGGGTTGCGCTTGTGGGGCATGGCCGACGAGCCTTTCTGACCTTCGGCAAAGAACTCCTGCACCTCGCGTATTTCCGTGCGAGCCAGATTGCGTATCTCGGTTGCGAAGCGTTCCAGACTTGCGGCCAGTATCGCTAAGGTCGCCATAAGCTGCGTGTGCCGGTCGCGGGCGATGATCTGCGTGGAGATCGGGGCCACGCCCAGGCCCAGATTCGCGCACACATACCGCTCCACGTCCTGCCCGATGTTGGCGTGTGTGCCGACCGCGCCCGATATTTTGCCCACGCTGACCGCTGTGCGCGCCTGCTCCAGCCGCTCTACATTGTGGTTCATCTCGTCCAGCCACGTCGCCAGCTTGAACGCGAATGTGATGGGTTCGGCATGAATGCCGTGCGTGCGCCCGATCATCACGGTATCTTTGTGTTCCCGCGCTTTGGCGCGTATCACCTCGATCAGCATTTTGGAACGCGCGATGATTTGATCCGTCGCGTCGCGCAGCAGAAGGGCCAGCGCGGTATCCACGATGTCATACGACGTAACGCCGTAATGCACATAGCGCCCCTCTTCGCCCAGGTTCTCTGCCACGTTCTTGACGAACGCCATCACGTCATGGCGCGTCTCTTTTTCCAGTTCCGCCATTCGCGCAAGGTCGAATTTCGCCCCGGCCCGTATCTTGTCGGTCGTGCCGGCGGGTATCTGCCCAAAGTGTTCCAGCCCGTCGCAGACGGCGATCTCCACATCCAGCCACCGCTGCGTTTTATGCTGCGGACTCCACAGCCCGCGTAGTTCGGGCGTCGAATAACGATCAATCATGCCAAACTCCTGATGTATGTTCTCGTGTGCTTCCGTTTGTCTTAACTTATCCTGCACAGGCGACGGCATTTATAAACGGTACTCGTCCATAGGACGACTGGCCGATGTCCTTCGCTGCGCGTGGACGCCCGGCCTGTGTATCCGGTATTTCATATACCGGGCGTTGCCGGAAGCCGTCTACTTCCGCTCATGCCTCAATACCCGGCCTGCCAGCACATCGTTATGCTTACCCGATTGCAGCGCGACGCGCCCGTTCACAAGCACATAATCAATGCCCGTCGCAAACTGGTGCGGCTCGTCGAACGTGGCGCAGTCGCCGATTGTCAGCGGGTCATAGACGATGATGTCGGCGAAACAGTCCGGCGCGACACGGCCCCGATCCGACAGACCAAAACGCGCGGCGGTCAGTCCCGTCATTTTGTGGATCGCCTCGGCTTCGGTCAGAACGCCCATGTCGCGCACATAGCGGGCCAGGACACGGGGGAACGTGCCATAAGCGCGGGGATGGATTTTGGTGTCGTTGGCATCGCCGCCCGGATGCGTCCCCACGCCATCGCTGCCCACGGTCGTAAACGGATGCCGCATCACGCTTGTGATGTCGTCCTCGCCAATCGCGAAATTAACCGCGCTCACAAAGCCGCCGGTCTCGGCCAGTAGATCCAGCACATAGTCAATGGGCGCGGCATTCGCGGCTCGCGCAAGAGTGGCGATGCTATGTCCCTGCGCTTCGGGCCTGCCGCGGCACACGCCGATGATGAGATTGTTCCAGGGCGAGTCAGGGCCGGTGTCCAGCCAGTCGGGATGCGCGGCCTGCATGTCGTATGCGATTTGCGCGCGCTGGGCCGTGTCATTCAGGCGCGCGGTCAGATCTTCGCCCGTGCCGCCCTGCGCGTAGCGCGGCAGAGTCTGTATGGACAGGGCCGTCATAAACGCGGGATAGGGGTACTGATCCATCTGCACATCCTGCCCCCGCTCGCGCGCCGCGTCCACCATGCCCATCGTCGTTTGCACCTTGCCCCAATTCACGCGCCCCTCGGCCTTGTGGTGCGATAATTGCAGCGGAACGCCCGCCCGTTCCGAGACGTTCAGCGCCTCCTGAACGGCCTCGACGAGCGTATCCCCTTCATTCCTCAGATGCGTGGCGTACAGCCCGCCAACCCCTGCCACGATCTTGCACAGATCCGCCAGTTCGTCCTCATCGGCATACGCCGACGGCGGGTATTCCAATCCCGAAGACAATCCCCATGCGCCCGCGCCCATCGCCTCCCCAAGCAGTTCGCGCATCTGCGCCTGTTCCTCTTTTGTCGGGGCGCGTTCTTCCAGACCCACCACGCGCTTACGCAGTGTGCCGTGTCCCGCTAATGGCACATAGTTCGTGGCGATGCCCTGCGATTCGACCAGGCCCAGATGCTCGCCAAAGCTCTTCCAGGTGATGCGGGCGCGGTAGGGGGCCAGCCAGCGCTTCTCGAAAGCGAACACGTCGCTGTTGACCGCAAACCCCAGCGCCAGCCCGCAGTTGCCCACGACCTGCGTGGTCACGCCCATGCCAATCGCGCTCGCCTGAAGGGGATCGTACAGGGCCGAAATGTCGGAATGCGTATGAATATCAATAAATCCCGGCGCAACCCGCAATCCACCGGCTTCGATCACCCGGTCTGCGCCTGCCTCGCTCAAGTCGCCCACATAAGCGATGCGATCCCCAACAAGGCCCACATCGGCGCGAACGGCGGGCGTACCGCTTCCGTCCAGCACGGTTCCGCCCCGTATGATGATGTCAAACCGCGTCACATACGGCGCGGCCTCGTAGTCCACTGTCATTGTTCCTCGTTGTTCCATCACGTTTGCTTCTGTCCGTTGCCTCCAGACTGCCCGCAGCACTCATGTCATTATAGGCGTTTGCGCCCCACCCCGTCAAGTCAGCAGTTGGCAGAACAGCCCTCAACACGCCTTAACATATATTTAATCTATCCTTAATGTATCCTTAAAACTAGGGTGATATACTTTGCACACTCGAAGACCGTTATTCGTACCGGGAGGCAGTTCGGCCCGCGCAATTATTCTATCCGTTCCGTCCGCTTTTCGGACGCAACGCTGACACTCAAAGGAGAATGTTTTGAACAACCAGACCCGCAAAGGTTTCACCCTGATTGAACTGCTCGTGGTCATCGCCATTATCGCGATCCTCGCAGCCATCCTGTTTCCCGTGTTCGCGCAGGCGCGCGGCAAAGCCCGCCAGATCGCCTGCGTCAGCAACATGAACCAGATGGGCAAGGCCACACTGATGTATGTGCAGGACTACGATGAGCAGTTCTATCCCCACCGCTTCAACTGCGGCGGTATGACATGCGACGGGTATAAAGATCCCACGCAGGCCAACGGCCTCAAAGCCGATGCCTCCAAGCTTTCAGGCGGCGCGGAACAGCGCTATTACTGGGTATACCTGCTCCAGCCGTATGTGAAAAACTACCAGGTTTTCGCTTGCCCCAGCAATCCCAGCGCCTTTACTCCGACAAGCGGCTCCATTATGCCATGCACGGCTGCCGGGTGTACGGGAACCAACTACGGCGGACAGAACAGCTATGGTCATAACGACGCATGGATGTCCCCGGCAGGCGCATTCGCTGATCCCAACGGCCAGCCCGCGACCGTGGCGCTCGCCGCCGTTCCCCGCGTCGCCAGCACTATCCTGATTACAGACGCCAGCTATTATGGTGTCTGCCCGGATGTGACAGCCGCCAACGAAAGCGGAATGCAGAACATCGCCAACTGCTCGACCGGCACAGACTGCTCCGTGGAACTGGCCTACCTGGGTAAGCAGGGCGGCCAGTACCAGAGCTATTGGAAGAACATCGGCAACGCTAACTGGAGCTACAGCGGCGGTGTGCTTGATGGCCCCACTGCCATTTCAAAGGGTAAAACTCGCCACAACGAGCAGATTGACGTTCAGTTCGTGGACGGTCACACCAAAGCGCTTCCGTATGCCAAAGCGGTCGGCGACATCTGCAACTGGACGACGGACGCTGACGGTCCGCACCCCAAGTGCAACTAGTTTGTACAATGTGAGCGGCATATAGCGTACAGGGAGAGTTCTCCACGTGCCAAGCATGTACTACCCGAACAAGCAAGCGACGAAATTTGTCGCTTGCTTGTTTGATTTTGTTTTCAAAGTCGGATTGGCGCTTGCCTGCGCACAGCAGGTATAACTTTGGGAGCGGGGCAGCAACCGGGCCATGCCTGTGACGCGCCTTTGTCACTGTCGCCCACATGGGAGGAGAAACCATTATGAAGGAGAAAGTATCTTGAACAACCGTCTGCGTCAGGGGTTCACCCTGATCGAACTGCTTGTGGTCATCGCCATCATCGCGATCCTCGCGGCCATCCTGTTCCCCGTGTTTGCCCAGGCCCGTGCCAAAGCCCGACAGACCGCGTGTTTGTCGAACATGAAACAGCTTGGAACCGCGACCGCCATGTACACCCAGGATTTCGACGAAACCTTTTACCCACACAGATGGAACTCCGGGCCGAACAGCAATCCTCTGCTGGCGGAAACCGGCGGCGCAGCCAGCCCCATCAGCGGCGCGGCCCGCGACCGCACCTTTTGGATCAGTATGCTCAACCCCTACGTCAAGAACTACGACGTTTTCAAATGTCCCTTCAATCTCAGCCCCTGGACCAAGTTCAACGCCGATGGCTTCAACTGCTTCAACGCGCCGACCGGCGCGGCGAACGGCTGCGGCGGCGTGGGCTATGGCGGGCAGAACAGCTACGGACATAACGATTTTTGGATGAGTCCCGCCGGCAACGTGTCCGCCACTTTCGGCGGGGCGGTCAGCACGGTTCCCCTTGCCGCCGTGCAGCGCGTTTCCAGCACCGTCCTGGTCACGGACTCGACCTACTACGGCGTCGGCCCCGACGTGTACAACGAGTCGGGCAAGTTCGATTTTTCCAAGACCGTAGACGGCACGGGCGCACAGGAGCAGCAGCTTGCCGACTGCGGCGGCGACGCGAGCCACACGGCCAGCAACTGCGGCAAAGATTTCTACCACCACTATTGGAAGAACATCGGTAACGCCAACTACAGTTGGAGCGCGGGCGCGATCTCGAACGCCGACGCCATCACCAAAGGCAAATCCCGCCACAACGAGCAGATCAACGTGCAGTTCGTGGACGGCCATGCCAAAGCCATTCCCTACGATCAGCTTATCGGCAACGTCTGCCTGTGGACGACCGACAGCGAAGGCCCACATCCCAGATGTAACTGATGCTTCTTTAGCAGGCGGGGGAACGACAATGATTGTCGTTCCCCCACTGCCTTTGTGAGTTTCAGCCGCTGTCTGCTTTACTGTCGTTCTTTTGCAGCAGTTTTCAAAGCCGTTGCCGCCGCCATGCGCCGATAGTGCAGTTCCCATTTTGCTTCCGTTGGTTTCCCGTCCGCTTCAGCATAAGGATAGATAAAGTAGTTGAGCGGCATTCCCTTTTGGGCCGGAACCAGCGTCAGGTCGCGCCCGCGTGAAACGGCCACGGCGGAACGCTCCGGGACGAGGCTGCCGAACAGCTTCTCCTTGACATCGGGCCGCCTGGCGTCCAGCCAGCGCCGCGCGTCCGAGGCGTCCAGGGGAATCCAGTCCTGCCCCTCCGTTTGAAACCACAGCCAGCAGTGATAGCCTCCGATACTGCCCTCCTGCGGGATCGGCTCGGCAAGCGGAATGCCCGCGATAGGAAACCCGAACTCCAGCACGGCGGGTATGCCCTGACTGCGCGCCAGCGAGATCATGTAGCTGTGCAGGTCGGAGCAGTTGCCCTTTTTGTAGTCGCACACAAAGGCCACGTCCCCCTCGGCGTAGCGGGGCGACTCTTTCTTGTAGTCGTACTGCATGTTGGCAACGGTATACTCGAATATGGCCCGCATCTTTGCCACGGCTCCGGTCTTTTCTCCCACCACCTGATTTGCGATCTCGCCATAGCGCCCGCCCACAGGAACCTTTTCATCTCCGGCAAGCAGACGCGCAGACGGGCCGAAAACATCCGGCGAAGCGGCGCGCGCCTGTGCAACGCCCGCCGCCTGTGTGACCTCTAAGGGCTGCGCGTCGTTGGGGATCAGCGCCTGAACAGACTTGCGGGCCACGACACAGCGTACCGTGACGACAAGCGCCGTCCGAGGATGGGCTAAGTGAAGATACACCATGCGGTTGCCGAACTTAGACTCCCTGGTGATTTTGTACGATACGGGGCTGTCAACATGCACATCGCGCACCGCCTGCCACGCGCTGTCGGAAGGCAGGGGGATCCACACGTCGAGCCGTCTGGTGTCCGGGCCGGGCGCGGGAATGGTTGCCGTATACGTAAACTGCGTGGTCAGCACGCGCGGCACGCCCGATTCGCGCGGTACAGGCGGCGTATCGGCGCGAATGGCTGCAACGCGGCACGTCCCAACCATCCATGCAAGCGCGGCCACCGCGCTCAGGCATAACAGCTTCATAGCTAAATCACTCTCCTGTCAAGGCCTCTTTTAGAATCGCTCTTGCACTCGCTCATCCACTGATTTGAAGGGCGTCTTTGCAGTAATCGCGCTTCCTAGAACGTAATACCAATGCGGCAGGCATAATTACGCCTGTCATGCTTGTTTTGTACGCGCTTTGAAGGAGAAACCGACATGAAGGAGAAAGTATCTTGAACAACCGTCTGCGTCAGGGGTTCACCCTGATTGAACTGCTTGTGGTCATCGCCATTATCGCGATCCTCGCGGCCATCCTGTTCCCCGTGTTTGCCCAGGCCCGCGCCAAAGCTCGCCAGACAAGCTGCCTGTCCAATCTAAGGCAGATAGGCACGGCGACCAGCATGTATACCCAGGATTTCGACGAGACGTTTTACCCTCATCGCTTCAACAGCGGCACGGACAGCAACCCGCTACTCAAAGAAGTCCCCGACCCCGCCAACAACATCACAGGCAACGCGCGTGACCGCACCTTCTGGATCAGCCTGCTTCAGCCTTACACCAAGAATTACGACCTGTTCAAATGCCCTTCCAACACCAGTTCGCAGGGCGCGTGGGTCAAATACAATACGGGCGCGGCCATCGCCTTTGCGCCCAGCCCGGCCATCAACGGCAAAGGCTATGGCGGACAAAACAGTTACGGTCATAACGACATGTGGCTCAGTCCCGCCGTATCGGTCAACGGCGGCGCGGCTGTCGTGCAGCCCCCCACCCTCGCCAGCGTTACGCGCTCATCGGGAACCATCATCGTCACCGATTCGACCTACTACGGCGTCGGCCCGGACGTGACCAACCAGTCAGGACGGCTGATAAACGCGGATGACGGCAGCGGACATGCCACGTCGAGCGGCAGCAACGCCGATGCCACGTATGTTACCAATCAGGGCGCGTTCTACACGGGCTACTGGCAGAACATCGGCGGCGGCGAGTGGAGCTGGAGCAACGGCCCCGCCAACTACGCCCAGACCGCGCTGCAAAACGGGCCTGCCCGCCACAGCGGCCAGATCAACGTTCAATTTGTGGACGGGCATACCAAGTCACTGCCCTACGACAAAGTGATCGGCGACATCTGCCTGTGGACGACAGACAGCCGCGCCTGGTGCAATTAACGTAACGCCCCCCGCAAATCGCGCACAAAACAAGCTTATGCCCGTATTCCTAAGGGGAATACGGGCGTTTATGCGTATACGCGGGAAACAAAAATCATGGCGCAAATCATGGCGAAGGACGAAATCACCCCTCTCAATGCGAACCCGTGGGATGCGGTCGAGCGCGAGAATAAACTCGCGTTCATTGAGGGCGGACTGCCACACGCCGAGGGGCGTGGAAAGCATGTGGTCGTGGTCGGGGCGGGCATGGCCGGCCTGACTGCGGCCTATGAATTGAAACGGGCCGGTTACGAAATCACGGTACTGGAAGCCCAGCACCGGGTGGGCGGGCGCGTATGGACGCTGCGCGAGCCGTTCAGCGCGGGCCTGTTCGGAGAAGCGGGGGCGATGCGCCTGCCCCGCGCGCACGCGCTTACCAGAGCCTATATCAGCAAAGCCGGACTGGACCACAAGCTGGCCGAGTTTAGCCTATTCTCCCCAAACGCCTTCTACCACTTCAACAATCGAAGAATGCGTATAGCGGACTACATAAACGCGCCCGAAGGTCTGGGCTTTGACACGCCCCGCCTGCTGGACGACGCAGGGCGCTTGTACCGTCCCGGAAGGCGCGACGACCTGAATGAACTATCGCTTCCCCATCAGGACGATCCGAGCCAGACCGCGTCCGGCGCGAGTTGGCGGCATCGGACGGCGGAAGCGAGGTGGCAGGACGTGATGCGCGGCATCCGGGCCGAGTATTGCGACGCCGAGGGAAGGCCGGATTGGGAACGGCTGTCCAAAGCCTTCGATCATGTCTCAACCTACAATTTTCTTGAACTCGGCGGCGCGACGAACATTCTGATGAACGAGGACGGAACCGCGCGTTCCGACACAACGCGCGTACTGTTCGACCCTTATACGTATGAAGAAACCCACATGTACGGCCTGATCGAAAACCAGCAGGCGCGGCTCAACAACAGCGTCCTGGCCCTGCTGCGCGAGTGCGTCGAATCGCCCTTAGACGGCGACGCGCAGTTTCATTATCTCGAAGGCGGCATGGATCAGATACCGCTCTGGTTTTTTCATCAACTCAGGGAGGAGATACGCTTCGGGGCCAGCATCGAAGAGGTAGACCAGGAACCTGACGGCTCGGCTATCGTGCGCTATCGCTCGCCCGCCCAGACGAATGTGGAACTGAAAGCCGATCACGTCATACTCACCCTGCCGTTTACCGTCCTGCGGCACATACACGGCGTCAACAAGTTCAGCAGCCGCAAACGCCGCGCGATTCAGGCGCTTAATTACAGCGCGGCCAGCAAGATATTCCTCCAGTGTCGGCGTCGGTTCTGGGAGGAGGGCGAATACAAGATAGAGGGGGGGCGCTCGCAGACCGATCTCGCCCTGCGTTCCGTGTGGTATCCGCAGCATGGGCGCGAAACAGGGCGCGGCGTCCTGATGGCAAGCTACACCTGGGGCAGCGACGCGCAGCGTTGGGGGCATTTAAGCGCGAGCGAGCGAGTCCGCAAAGCCATCGAGAGCCTGGACAAGCTGCATGTCAACGCGGAGGGCGAGTCGTTCATCATCCGCGAAAATATCGTTGAGGTAGGGGCATCCGTGATGTGGCAGGATCAGGAGTTTGCCGGCGGCGCGTTCGCCCTCTTCAACCCGCGCCAGGAGCGGCTTCATCGCGAGCCGATACGACAGGCGGAGGGGCTGGGTGACGGCCCCACGCGCTTCCACTTCGCCGGAGAACACACAAGCCCCGAATTTCACAGATGGATCGAAGGGGCCGTAGACTCCGGCCTGCGCGCCGCTTGGGAAATCTGCACAGGTTTGTAGGGGCAGACCCCCGTGTCTGCCCACACGCATTGGCGAACGCCATTGGGCAGACACGTCTTGATTGAACCCCATCGAATAAACACGGGGACGGAGGGCAGACACATATCGAAGACGGGTAGACACGGGGGTCTGCCCCTACATTTTGCCCCTGCACGACATCGTCAAGGTTGCATCCGGCGTTTATTTGCGTTCATTCGCGTTCATTTGCGGCTATCATGTCCTAAATGCCCGCTTTCGTGTACGCCACCAGAATGCTGACCCGGCGGTTCGAGAAGTGCAGCGGGTTGTCGGGGCGCAGCAGCTTGCGGTCGGCGTAGCCGCGCACGGCCAGTACCTGCGCGGGCGCAAGCCCGTGCTGCTCCATCGCCTGCCGGGCGGAGTTCGCGCGATCCGTGGACAGTTCCCAGTTGGAATAGCCGCGCGGCCCGTGCAGCGGCTGGCTGTCCGTATGTCCCTCGATTACGACCGGGTTTTTCAGGCTGCCTAATTCCTTGCCCACGACACTCAGCAGGTCCACGCTGCGCTGTTTCAGGGCCGCGCTGCCCGGATCGAAGAACAGGGACGACGTTTTCTCCATCAGTTCCACGCGCAGGCCCTCGTTTGTAAGATGCACCTGAACGCTGTCCTTCAGCCCTTTGAACTCCGGGTCCTGGGCCAGTTCCTTCATGATGGCGTCTGCCGCCTTCTTGAACTGCGCCTGCATTTCGGCCCCGCCTTTGCCGCCGTCTGTCGGTATCAGGGGCGCGGGAGCGTTCAGCTTCATTTCCGTGCCTTCCCCCCCACTCAACGGGTTTTTGCCGCCGTGTCCCGTTTTCATGAACCCGGACGGGTCGCGAAAATACGCGGCTATCGCCTGACGTATCGGCTTGTTCAGGCCGACGATCCACATGACCAGAAAGAACGCCATCATCGCCGTCACAAAGTCGGCATACGCCACTTTCCACGCCCCGCCATGATGCCCGCCCGCGATGATCTTCTTACGCACAATGCGTATCGAGGGCGCTTCCGATTGTATATCTGCCATGAATAGCTCCTGTTATTTGTGGTTTGTTGTTTGTTGCTTGTTGTTTGTTGTTTGTTGTTTGTTCAGGCGTTGACCGTTCTCAGACCTGACGCGTCACATTTCCATCTGCTGCATCCAACAAGCAACAAACCACAAACCACTAACAACTGTCCTAAGCCGCCTTCGCCATGTCCGCGTCCTTGCCGGAGTTCTTGCAGCCTTGCTCCATCTCGGAGAAGGTGGGACGAACGCCCGGATCAATGTTACGCCGCGCGAACTCTACGGCTGTCAGGGGCGCGTCGCCGCGCGCAAACGACAGCAGGGCGCACTTGATACACGCCATGTACGCGTTCTGAGACTTGCCCTGCATTCCGAGCGCGGTCGCGATGGGCGCGAACACGCCATACGCCACCAAAATGCCGATGAACGTTCCCACAAGGGCCGCGCCGACCTTCTCGCCGATCTTTTCGGGCGGCCCGCCAATCGCGCCCATCGTGATAACGACGCCCAGCACGGCGGCGACGATGCCGAAACCCGGCATTGAGTCGCCCAGGCTGCTGATGATATGGGCGGGGTGCATCACTTCCTCGTTCGTTGTCTCCATGTCAATGTCCATCATGTCCGACAGGTCGTACACCTGTACGCTGCCCGTGATGACCACTTTCATCGTGTCGGCCAGAAAATACAGCGCGTGATGATTCCCGTAGAAGCCCGGATAATTCTTGAAGAACGTGCTTTCATGCGGATTTTCTACGTGCTGATCCAGCGTGACAAGTCCCTCGCGCCGCGCCAGCATAAACAGGTCGTACAGCATCCGCAATAGTTCCATGTGCCGCTCTTTGGTAAAGGGATTGCCCTTGAGCAGGCCGATTACCGCCGTCACCGTATGAATCACGGAGGGCAGAGGGTTGGCGATCAGCACGCTGCCCAGACCCGCCCCGCCGATGATGATAAACTCGGTGATCTGGATCAGGGCGCCGATCTTGCCGCCTTCCATCATGAAGCCGGCCAGAATGCTGCCGAATACCACCACAAGGCCAATGATTACAAACATGCTTGTCTCCGTAACAGGTCATAGGGATTCAGAGAAGGGATGCAGAGTGTAGAGCGCGGGGTTGGGGCGGATCGGCGCGATTTTGCGCCGCATCTCGACCCGCGCTCATTCTGCTTACTGATTTTGGCTGAACCCGGTGTTTTCGTCAGGGCAGGCGCAAAAGCATTCTATTTTCGTCGGATATTCGGTAAACTATGGGGATTGTATGGCAACTGTCTTTGCCGCACACCCTCTAATACCGCTTGCTTGTGTTCGCAGTTCATGCGTTCTGTGACTGAAGGGGCGCAAATGAGGCCGATTTTAGGGTTTTTCAGCAAATAGCGCAAGTTGGCACGAAACTTGCACTATGTTAAAGAGGATGCGAAACGTTTCTCAAAAGGCTCTGTTTCCATCCGCTCCCTTAGTTGTGCCGCCTGGAAACCGCTCTTAACATATTTCGCTCGGCACGCCGAACTCCACTCTAAGCCCCGCCGCGCGACCCGCCGATAATGCAGGGGCAAGCGCATTTCGCTGTCAAAATGACGCGCTGCGCTTTGAGCCGATGTTTATGTCATCGGCTCGCATTCGGTTTTGCGTGGTTCCCGGCGCGGCGAAACGTCCCGATTTTCACTCTGTATCATTACTGCCGCCCTGCTGTCGCAGGTCTTTGCAAGTCCCAAGTCTTTGCAAGTCACTCAAAAAGAGCCACTCAAAGGAGCTATTCGCTGTCATGAACATTTGCGTTATCGGAACCGGATATGTCGGGCTGGTCACGGGCTGCATCTTTGCCGATCTGGGCAACGATGTCATCTGCGTGGACAACAACCCCGAAAAAGTCGCCATGCTGGAGCGGGGCGAAATGCCCATCTACGAGCCGGGCCTGGAAGAATTGTGCAAGCGCAACGTCGAGGATCGCCGCCTGTCCTTTACGGGCGACCTTGCGGACGGAGTCGAGCGCAGCGACGTGGTGTTTATCTGCGTCGGCACGCCGCCCAAAGACAACGGCGACCCTGATATGAGCTATGTGCAGGAAGCCGCCAAGGGCATCGCCCGCAGCCTCAACCGCTACAAGGTGATCGTCAACAAAAGTACCGTCCCCGTCGGCACGGGCGGCATGGTGCGCGAGATCATCGAAAACAACCGGCGTCGCAACGTGGATTTCGATGTCGTCAGCAACCCGGAATTCCTGCGCGAAGGCAGCGCGATCAAGGATACGCTGGAACCCGACCGTATCGTGATCGGCGCCCCCAACCAGGTCGTCGCCATGAAAATCCTGGAGTTGTACGCGCCGCTTGAACGCCCGATGATTATTACGGACGTTGCGAGCGCCGAGATGATAAAGTACGCGTCCAACGCGTTTCTGGCGACCAAGATTAGCTTCGCCAACAGCATCGCCAACATCTGCGACTCGGTGGGCGCGGACGTGCTTCAGGTCATCAAGGGCATGGGCATGGACAGCCGTATCGGCAGCGCGTTCCTCAACGCGGGCCTGGGCTACGGCGGAAGCTGCTTCCCCAAGGACTCCAGCGCCCTGGTTCGCACAGCCGAAAAAGCGGGCGTGGACTTTAAGGTTCTCAAGTCCGTTATTGAGGTCAACAAGGCGCAGGCGACCCTGTTCATGGATCGTCTGCTGGTCGCGATGGACGGCGATTTCAAGGGCAAAACGGTCGGCATACTCGGCCTAGCCTTCAAGCCCAACACCGACGACATGCGCGACGCCAAATCGGTCGAGATCATCGCCAGGCTGCTGGCCGCAGGCGCGGAAATCAAGGCGTATGACCCCATCGCCATTGACAACACCAAGCTGATCTTCCCGCAGATATGCTACGCCAAGAACGCCTATGAGGTGGCCGAGGGTGCCGACGCTCTCGTGATCGTGACCGAATGGAACGAGTTCAAGCTGCTCAACATGGAGCGCATCAAGACCGTGATGAAGACGCCCCTGCTCTTCGACGGCCGCAACATCTACGACCCGCTCAAACTGCGCCGCCTGGGCTTTGAGTACCACTGCATCGGGCGCACCACGGCGGTATTAAAGTAAAGCAGGGAACAGGAAACAGGGAACAGTAAAAGCCCTATGTAACGGGAGCATCGCTCTGTTCCCTGTTTCCTAATCCCTTCCTCGGAGGTTTCCCATGTCACTGCTGGATAGAATGCGGAGAACAGAGCGCTGCGAACATTATGATCGGGGCATCCGCCTGTTCGATCAGGGGTTGTACGAGGAGGCCGTCGCGGCCTTCGACCGGGCGCGGCTGGAACAAAACGGCAGGCGCGATCCGCTGAACGAGCGGCTCTCCACATTCTATACCGGCGAGGCCCACGCCCATCTGGGACACGCGGCCATGAAGCGGGGGCAATGGGAACGCGCACAGCAGTGCTTCGCGCAGGCGCTTGTGGCCCATCCCCACTACGCCGATCTGCACTATTGTCTGGCGTACTCACGCCGCGCCTGCGGCTATTTGCAGCCCGCCTTAGACGCCCTTGCGAACGCCCTGGAGATCAACCCGAACTTCGCCAAAGCGCACTTTCTCAAAGGTCTGCTTTGCTATGAGCAGGCCGACCGCGAGCAGGGAATGCGCTCGCTGTGCGCGGCCCTGGAACTCGACCCCGGCTTTCGCACCGAGGCGTTCCTGCGCGGCCTGGAGTATCATCGAACGGGCGACCATCTGGCCGCGATACAGGCGTTTGAACTGGTGTCGCACACCGATGTAGACGACATCCTGTTTCACTACCGGTTGGGCGACGACTTTTACAAGCGCGGCCTGTTCCGCGAGGCCGCAGGCGAGTACCAGAAGGCTCTGACCCTCAATCCCAACTACGCCGACATACGCAACCATCTGGGCATCGCGTACAGCGCGCAGGGTCTGGTTGACGAAGCGGTACGGGAGTTCCAGTACGCCCTGTCCATTAATCCCCGCTTTGTGGACGCCATGCTCAACCTGGCCCAGACGTACATCGAACGGGGCCGTGACATGGACGCGCAAGGCCTGTTTGCCGATGTTTTGAAGATAGATCCTGGCAATGTCACAGCCCGACAGCTTACCGTCGCGACCGAACAGATGCAGCGTGCCGCCTGATGATTGTTTCTGACAGATGATGTGACCCGGCTTCCTGTTTTCACAGGAAGCCGGGTCTTTATTCGTCTGTTGTCTTGAACTGGGATTTTTAGGATTAGAATGATTATTGGATTGCTCGTGCGCCGCTCCGGCTGGTATCTCAGCAGGCGAAGTACAATGCGCACCCCATCTAATCATAGTCATCATTCCAATCCCAAAAATCCCAGTTCAAGACAACCCGCCTGCCCTGTTCCATGCCTGCTATGGTATAATAGAATAAGTCACATCAAGATGGAACAAGCGCAAACAGCACATAATCAAACGCCCGCCGACTGGCCCGATTTCGGTTTTCACGTCACGCATTCGAGCGCGGAGGATGGCGTTTCGGGACGCTGCGGACGCTTACAGCTGCCCCATGCAAGCGTGGAAACGCCGGTCTTTATGCCGGTCGGCACGCAGGCGACCGTCAAGGCCATGACACCCGGCGAGCTGCGCGAGATCGGCTTCGGCTTGATCCTGGGCAACACGTACCATCTGCACCTGCGCCCCGGCGAGGAGCTTATCGCAAGGTCGGGCGGACTGCACCGCTTTCAGGGTTGGCCCGGCGCGCTTCTGACCGACAGCGGCGGATTTCAGGTGTTCAGTCTTGCGGGGCTAAGGCGCATCGGCGAGGACGGCGTACAGTTTCAGTCGCACTTGGACGGCTCAAAGCACCTCTTTACATCCGAAAGCGTGATGCAGATCGAACGCGACCTGGGTGCGGACATCATCATGGCTTTCGACGAGTGCGCCCCCTACCCCAGCACACCCGAATATGCGCGGCAGGCGATGGATCGCACTCACCGATGGGCCGAACGCTGCCTGACCTCCTACAACGCGAGTGGACGCCGCGCAACCGGCGGATGGCCGCAGGCGCTGTTCGGCATTGTGCAGGGCGGCGTGTACCCCGACCTGCGAACGGAAAGCGCGAACACGCTTGTCGGCATGGACTTTCCCGGCTACGCCGTGGGCGGGCTGGCCGTGGGCGAACCCTACGCGCAGCGCAACGACACCATCGCGCATACCACGCCGCTCCTGCCGCCGGACAAGCCCCGTTATCTCATGGGTGTCGGTACGCCCCCCGACCTTCTGGAAGCTGTTGAGCGCGGCATAGATATGTTCGACTGCGTCCTGCCCACCCGCAACGCCCGCAACGCGCAGGTGTTTACGAGCGGCGGCGTCCTGAACCTGCGTAACGCGAAATACGCGGAAGATTGGGGGCCGATTGACGCCGCGTGTCAGTGTCAAGTATGCCGGACGCACACGCGGGCCTACGTGCGGCATCTATTCAACGCCAAAGAGATACTCGGCCCGCGCCTGACCACGTACCACAATCTGGCGTTTTATCATCGCCTGATGGCCGACATACGCGAAAATCTAAGGCAGGGTACATACAAAACGTTCAAGCTGGCGTTTCTGGAAAAGTATCATCAAAACACGCAGGGCGACGCGTCCAGCGCCGAAGCATCAGAGGCAATGAACGAGTCGGACAACATTCATCGAGATTAACATACACTACAGCGTATATCTACGGGCTGCATCGCGTCCGCGAGGACGCTTGGCAACGCAGTTGCCTCCAAGACGGGTACGTTCTTTGTACCCGTCTCTGCGGAACATTGACCGTGAGGTCTGCATTGGAAGAAACGTAGAAAGAAACCGCCCCGCAAAGACGCGAGCGCGGAATGAAGGATGACGATAGCAATATGGAGCAAAGCATAGTAACAACCGCAACCGAGGAAGTGATTGCCCAGGATCGCGTGGCCGTGCCGCCCGGTGAACTCAGCGTCACGCCCACGCAGCAGGGCCGCAATGGGGCGGCGAATGGAACCACGAACGGCAGCGGCTCACATGCGGCAAACGCGGTACAGGCTGCCGAGCAGGATGGCCCGCGCCCCATCACGTTCCGTGACGTGCGTAACAACCCGAAGGTTCGCGCCTACATCGAAAAGGCCAACGAGCAGATGGCCGAGATCGGCTATTCGGAACACGGCCTGCGTCATGCGGGCCTGGTCGCCGCCATTGCCCGTAACATTCTGCTGGAACTAGGAATGCCGCCGCGAGCCACGGAAATCGCCGCCATCGCGGGTTTCCTGCATGACATCGGCAACTGCGTACATCGCCTGTACCATCCGCAGATCGGAGCCACGATGGCTTTTCAACTGCTGGACAACATGGGCATGGACGCGCATGAGATCGGCACGGTCATCGGAGCGGTGGGCAACCATGAGGAACCGGAGGGCGTTCCCATCAACGCCGTCACCGCCGCCGTTATTATCGCCGACAAATCCGACGTGCATTTTACACGCGTCCAAAACCCCGACCCGGCCACGTATGACATCCACGACCGCGTCAACCATGCCGTGCAAAAGTCGCACATCAAGATAGATCCGACCGAAAAAGTCATCACGCTCGACCTCGTGATTGACGTAAAAGAAGCGACCGTCATGGAGTATTTCGAGATTTTCGTCGCCCGCATGATCATGTGCCGCAAAGCCGCCGCCAAACTCGGCTGCCAGTTTCGGCTTATCATCAACGGCACGGAATTGTAGCCGGAAAGAAAGAAGCTCATCTTTCAAAAGCAGAGATTTCGATACCTTCTGAGAGCCGGCCCAAATGTCAACATGTAGTGAAGGCTGTTCATAGAGTCATTTTTGGCCCTGCCATTACCTTGCTCGGATTTGACAAGGGCAGGCGAAATGTGCTAATCTTAAGGACAGAATTGGTTCACTCGTTTGCAGCAACGTCCTTTTAAGCGGGCCCGGTGAGGCTGGCAAGGGGCAACTGTGCGCGGCATTTGTTGCAGGCAGCCACAAGGGCGCACTCTGCGACTGCCGCCTCCACGTTTGCGCCTCCGCCGGTCGGCCCTCCCGCGCCGTGGGGAGGCGTTTTTAGTATCCGGGGCGCAAAAACGCGAAGCGTAACAGGCGACCGGCCCATGAGCCAGGCAGCACAATCAGGGCAGCACAATGGAACCTTCCAATTCAGACTTTTCCGATAACCCGCCCTCCACGAACGATGTTCCCGTAATGGAGGCGGACGACATACGCCGCGCCCTGACTCGCATCGCCCATGAGATTGTAGAGAAGAATCACGGCGCGCAGGAACTGGCCCTCGTCGGCATTCTGACGCGCGGCGTACCTCTCGCCCTGCGCCTTGCCGACCTGCTGCGCGATATAGAAAACGTGGACGTTCCCGTCGGCAGTCTTGACATCGGACTGTATCGCGACGACTATGGCGCGGTTCCCGCAGGCCGCGCCGCTATCGTGCCGTCCAATGTGCCATTCGATGTGACCGACAAGCGCATCGTGCTTGTAGACGACGTGCTGTTTACGGGGCGCAGCGTCCGCGCCGCGCTTTCTGCCCTGCTCGACCTGGGCCGGCCCGCCAACATCCAGCTTGCCGTTCTGCTCGACCGGGGCCACCGCGAACTGCCCATACGCCCGGATTTTGTCGGCAAAAACGTTCCTACCGCCCGTCACGAACACGTGAAAGTCTTATTACGCGAGTCCGACGGCGCAGACCGCGCCCTGATTCGCAAACCACAGTAGTTTTTCCTACCGGTTTCAAATGGAAAATCCATGAAACACTTGCTGACGCTGCGCGATACGAGCGCGGACGATATACGGTATCTGCTGGATACAGCCCTTGCCTTCAAAGAGATACTGGCCCGCCCGGTCAAGAAAGTGCCGACCCTTCGGGGAAGAGCCATGATCACGCTGTTCTACGAGAACAGTACGCGCACCCGCACCAGTTTCGAAATGGCCGCAAAAATAATGAGCGCCGAGGCCATCAACATCGCCGTGGCGCAGTCGTCCGTCGCCAAGGGCGAAAGCCTGAAAGACACGCTGCTCACGCTGCAATCGCTCAAAGCCGACTGCATCGTAATGCGGCATCCCGCGTCCGGAACGCCCTTATTCGCCGCCGAGCATCTTAACATTCCTATTATCAACGCTGGCGACGGGCGGCACGAACACCCGACTCAGGGCCTGCTCGACATGCTGACCATGCGCCAGCACAAAGGCCGCATCGAAGGTCTGACGGTGGCGATTGTGGGCGACATCACGCACAGCCGCGTAGCCCGCTCCAACATCTGGGGACTGAGCAAAATGGGCGCGAACGTCCGTCTTGTCGGGCCGCGCACCCTGCTTCCGCCCGAAGTTGACCGGCTGCCCGTACAGGTTTTCGATGATCTGCGCGCCGGACTGGAGGGCGCGGACGTCGTGAATGTGCTGCGCCTCCAAACCGAACGGCAGGAAAAAGGATTGCTTCCCAGTCTGCGCGAGTACAGCCGATTGTTCGGCGTGACTGCGTCCAGCCTGAAGGCCGCCAAACCCGATGTCCTCGTCCTGCATCCCGGCCCGATGAACCGGGGCGTAGAGATCTCCGCAGACGTGGCAGACGGGGCGGGCGGCATCCTTAGTGCGATTGAAGAACAAGTGACGAACGGCGTGGCCGTCCGCATGGCCGTGTTGTACCTGCTCATGGGTACGCAGGGCATTACCAACCCGGAGGCTGCTTAACATGGCGCTTAACCCACCCACCAACCCGACCAAAACTCAGGTGCTTTCCATACCCGCAGGCGAAGGACACACGGCGCTCGTCGCAACGCGCGTGTACGCCTGTCCCGTTACTCGCGCCTACCCGGAGTTCCCGGAACGCTATGTGGCGTTCCGCCAGACCACGGGCGAGATGGACGAGATTTACTTTGTCGAGGCCGTGTATCCCCTGGAACCGCACGACGAAAACACCTGGCGCTACCTGGGAACGGATCACCGCGACCGCATACGTCAGTATATCATTGACCGGGCCGACTACTTTGCCAACGCCCGCGACACGCACCGTTTTTATATACTCGCGTCCGATACGCCCCTGCCCCACAAACCGCGCCCGGAAAAAAACAACGCGTACCGCACCCGCTACACCTGGCAGGAACTCACGGTCGGCGAAAGCGTCATTGCCCGCTAATCGCGCGCTACGACGATCTAAAGAATGCTTTACCGCGGATGAAGCGGATGAAGTGGATGAACACGGATTTACTGTAGAGGGAAGAGTGATGGCGGAGCTGAAGGAGCAAAGTCTGACGCAGCAGATTATTGGCATCTTCTACGCTGTTTATAATGAGTTGGGGAGCGGCTTTCTTGAAGCGGTTTACGAGAAAGCGTTATTGATTGCGTTGCGGGAAGCGGGATTAGCAGCGCGTAAACAGGTTCAGATTGATGTTTGGTTCCACAGTCAGAAAGTCGGCGAGTTTCGTGGTGACGTACTCGTCTGCGAAACGGTACTGCTGGAACTCAAAGCCGTGAATGCTCTGGACGAGCAGCACGAAGCGCAGCTGCTCAACTACTTACGCGCGACAAACATCGAAATCGGCCTGCTGCTAGACTTCGGCCCCAAACCACAGTTTAAACGCAAAGTCTTTGCAAATGAACGCAAGACATGTTTTCAAGAAGTTGCTATCTCATGATTTTTGCATTTGATCTGTGTTCATCCGTTTCATCCGCTTCATCCGCGGTAAATAGGAACCCATTATGAGGCTTATAGTAGCGGGCGGGCGCGTCATAGACCCGTCGCAGGACATAGACCGTACCGCGGACGTTCTCATCGAGGGCGACCGAATCGCGGGCATTGTTGCGCCGGGAATGGCATCCTCCGAGTTTGGGGACGCGGAGCGGCTGGACGCGACGGGCATGGTCGTCACGCCCGGCCTGATTGACATTCACGTTCACCTGCGCGAGCCGGGGCAGGAATATAAAGAAGACATCGAAAGCGGCACGCGGGCAGCCGCTGCAGGCGGCTTTACGCGGGTGTGCTGTATGCCCAATACGGAACCCGCCATTGACACGGCTGCGGTCGTGCGCCAGATACTCGAACGCGCCGAACAGGTCGGCAGCGCGCGCGTTCATCCCATCGGGGCCGCAACACGCGCCATGCAGGGCGACGCCCTGACCGAAATGGCCGAACTCAAAGCGGCGGGAGCCGTCGCCATTTCCGACGACGCCTTTCCGCTGCAAAACGCCGAGACCATGCGCCGCGCAATGGAATACTGCCGGATGCTTAACCTGTGCCTGATGACGCACAACGAGGACAAGCAGCTTACGGCAGGCGGGGCCATGAACGAAGGTTATAACGCAACCGTGATGGGCATCGGCGGCATCCCGCGCATCGCCGAAGACATCGCCGTAGCCCGTAATATCCTGCTCGCGCAGTTGACAGGCTGCCATCTGCATCTGCTGCACATCTCCACGGCAGGCACGGTCGCCCTGTTGCGCCGCGCCAAAGCCGACGGCATCCACGTTACGGGCGAAGCCTGCCCCCATCACTGGGCGCTGACGGATGAGGCCGTGATAGGCTACAAGACCGACGCCAAGATGAACCCGCCCCTGCGAACGCCAGAGGATTGCGAGGCTGTCAAAGCAGGGCTGGCCGACGGAACCATTGACGCCATCGTGACCGATCATGCGCCTCATGCCGGCTACGAAAAGGAAGTGGAGTTCGACCGCGCGCCCTTCGGCATCTTAGGTTTGGAAACCAGTTTCCCGCTCGTCTACACCACACTTGTCAAACCGGGCATCCTGCCCCTTTCCATCGCCATCGCTAAAATGACCCACATTCCCGCCCGTCTTTTAGGCATGCCCGCAGGCGTCGGCACACTTGAAACCGGCGCACCCGCCGACATCGCTGTTCTGAATTTAGATCACGAGTGGACGATTGACCGCGACAAGGTGCAGTCGAAATCCAAAAACACGCCCTTCCACGGCATGATGGTACAGGGCAAAGCCTCGTACACCCTCGTTGGCGGGCGCAAAATACAACTTTAAGGAAAGCGATGTCTTCTGCGGCGACGATATTTTATAATGGCAATGTGCTGCCGATGACAGGCGCGGCCAACGAGCCGGACGCGCCCGCCCAGGCCGTCGCGGTCGGCAAAGACAAGCGCATTCTCGCGGTCGGCACGGACGACGATATACGCCACCTGGCACGGCCTGAAACGCGGCAGATTGATTTGCGCGGGCGTACCCTGCTGCCCGGTTTCTTCGACTGCCATCTGCATATACAGTGGCTGGGCATCAATCTGGGACACGTCAACCTGGCCTCGCCGCCCGTACAGAACAAGCAGGACATCATCGCTCTATTGCGCGAACGGCTGGACGCGCAGCCCACTCTTACGTGCGTACAGGGCAATCGCTATGACCAGAACAAAATCACGCCGCCCCAGCACCTGACGCGCTTTGATTTAGACCAAGTTTCGACCGACCTGCCGGTACGCATCGTGCATACGTCGGGACACGCCGCTGTAGTCAACAGCCGCGCCCTGCAAATGCTGGGCATTACAAGCGACACGCCCGATCCTGTCGGCGGCGAGATCGTCCGCGACGCGCAGGGCGAGGCCACGGGCGTACTGCTGGAAACCGCAAGCTGGAACGATCTCGAACGCATTTTGCCCTATCTCAAAATGCCTGACAAAGTAGACGCGCTGGCCCGCGCCAATGCCTACCTTTTGGAACGGGGCATCACAAGCGCGTCTGACGCCAATATGGCTGCTACGGACATATTCGCGTATGCTCTTGCCACGGGCGAAAACCGACTGCGGGTGCGAACCAACGCCATGCTGGGCTGGGCCGAGGTAATGAAACATCTTGACGGCGGCAAAGCGCCCACGCCTGACGACATCAACTCGCAGTGGAGCGGGCTGAACTGGCATCGCTTCCATGTCGGGCAGGCCAAGCTGTTCGCGGACGGCGCGATCACCACGCGCACCGCTTGGCTCACGCAGCCGTTCGAGGGCATGGCAGGACAGCCCAACGACCGTGGCATCGCTCTGCATCCGCCCGAAGAACTGCGCGAGTACATCCGCGTCGCTCACAACGCAGGCTGGCAGATCGCCACCCATGCCATCGGCGACCAGGCGGTTGATCTCGTTTTGACCTCGTATGCCGAGGCGCAGCGATTCAACACGCGGCATCGTCCCGGCCATCGCATCGAACACGCCATGCTGCTCGATCCGGGCTTGATTACGCGCCTGCGACGGCAAAACGTGTGGTCGGTCGGGCAGCCGGAGTTTCTGTCACAATTAGGCGACGCGTATATTTCTGCTCTGGGCGAGGAACGCGCAAGCCGTCTGTCCCCCTACGCCACGCTGGACGCGCAGAACGTGGCCCAGGCATTTAGTTCCGACTGCCCCGTCGTACCCGGCGCGCCCCTGGACGGCATACGCGCCGCAATCGAGCGCGCAACGCCTATGGGGCGCATTCTCAACGCGCGCGAACGTATCTCATCTGACATCGCCGTGTACAACTACACCAACACGCCCGCATACGCCACCCGTACCGAGCGCGACCGGGGCAGCCTCGAAGCGGGCAAGTGGGCCGACTTTGTCCTGCTGACAAATGACCCGACACAAACGCCAATAAGTGAATGGGAGCAGGTACATGTAGCCGCCACCTTCATCGGCGGCGAATGCCTGCACGGCGTAGACGCGCTCTAACACAAACGCGAGTATGAGCATTGCGAACTGACACCCGAGCGGCTCATAACTGGAATAGATGAAATAAAATAATGAGGGGCAAACATTGGGGTGAACCTCTCTGTTCCTGCGCCGTCAAGTACCCGAAGATATACTGGACACGATATGAAAGCATTGCTTGTACTCGAAGATGGAACCGCGTTTAGGGGCGATTCGCTGGGCGCGACAGGCCGCACGTCCGGCGAAGTGGTTTTCAATACCGGTATGACCGGCTATCAGGAGATACTGACTGATCCCTCGTATGCGGGGCAGATCGTCACCCTGACGTATCCCTTGATTGGTAATTACGGCATCAACCCTGACGATTTCGAGTCGCGGCGCGTACAGGTCGAGGGCTTTGTGGTGCGCTCGTGCGAGGATGTGCCAAGCAACTGGCGTTCCGAGCAGAGCCTGAACGCCTACCTTAAATCGAAAAACATCGTCGGCATACAAAACGTGGATACCCGCGCCTTGACACGGCAGCTGCGGGTGCGCGGCGTGATGATGGGTACGATTACGACCGAGGAAAACGCGGAACAAGCGCAGGCGCGTTTGCAGTCATCCGCAAGGTATGCGAGCATTGACTTAAATCGTCAGGTAACTACCCAATATCCCTACCGCTGGCCTGCCCACGCGCAGCACCCACTAACATCGGCAGCATCGGAAGCAAATGGCTTGAAGGCAGATACTGAGGATTCAGAAGCCGGTGTTTTGCCCGCCCCCCGCTTCCGCGTGGCCCTGCTGGATTGCGGCGTCAAGTACAACATCATACGCAGTCTGGCTAACCTCGGATGCGAGACAACCGTATACCCATGTACAGCAACATCAAACGAGATGCTGAGTGGCAATCCTGACGGTATCATGCTGTCGCCGGGGCCGGGCGACCCGATGCAGCTAGGCTATGTCGTAGACACGGTGCGCGAATTGGTGGGCAAAAAGCCGATCATGGGCGTATGTTTGGGCAACCAGATTCTGGGCCAGGTATTCGGCAGTTCGGTATTCAAATTGAAATTTGGTCACCGGGGCAGCAACCATCCCGTGAAGGATCTGCGTACCGGCAAGGTTTACATCACGTCGCAGAACCACGGCTACGCGGTAGACCCTGACGGCCTGCGAAACGGCATGGAAGTGGCGCACGTCAACCTTAATGATGGAACCGTCGAGGGTCTGCGCCACAGGGAACTGCCGATATTTTCCATTCAGTATCACCCGGAAGCGTCGCCAGGGCCTGCCGACAGCGCGTACTTCTTCCGCGAGTTTGTTGATGTCCTAACACAGTTCAGGGGAGCGGACAATGACGGCGGTAAGGATCACAAGGGAGGCGCAAGCATCCCATAACCATACAAATGGTACGACACGTGCACACACGATGCACGGCGTTCGCATGACGGTCATGCTGTTAATTCTGGGCCTGCTCATTTTTGTCCTGGCCGGGTTCACGCACAACTTCATACCCTCCGAGAGCATGGAGCCTAATCTGCGCCCCGGCGACCATATCGTGACCATGCGCGACTGGCTTGCCTATCCCGGCGGCGCGATGCCCGCGCGCGGCGATGTGATCGTTTTTCGCCTGCCTCAGACCGCGCCGGACGGCCAGAATAACGCACCCGTCGGCCCTGATAGCGGCATTGTAGACGCCGCCGAACGCGACGACCGACCCGCCAAAGCCAAAGCCGCCGACGCCCCGGAAGTTCTCATCAAGCGCGTAGTCGGACTGCCGGGCGACGTAATACAGATCAAAGACAACGATGTCTACATCAACGGCAAGCTGTACAAAGAACACTACGACCTTATACCCGTTGACGGAAGTATCGGCTACGCGTTTCCTTACGCCGTTTATGAGCCGCTGCGCGTACCGCCGGGACACCTGTTTGTTTTGGGCGACAATCGCAACAACAGCGACGACGGGCGCTTCTGGGGTACGCTGGATCGCAGCAATGTGATTGGCCGCTACATCCGTGTCCTTTATCACGAAAGCAAGTACGACCTTTCCGAAGCCGCGCTGGCCGCGAAAAGGCGCAGGTAATAGCCGGGCACAATACGCGTACACATTATGATTTCAACACCACACCAGTTTTTCACCGGCAAGCCCTTTCGCGCTTTGTCGGCGGGAATACTGGTGTTTCTGATTGTTTTGGTTCGGGTGGTATATCCGGGTTCGGACGCCTACGCGCGGCTGACCTGGAGCAGCGCGCTCCTGACCGATGAAGGCTTCTACATCCACAACGCCCGCAACCTCGTCCTCTTCGGCCACGCGCGCACCGACGAGTTCAACAACGCCCTGATCATGCCCCTCCTCCACCTGGCGCAGGTGCTGGTATTTCGCGTGTGGGGCGTGGGCGCGATGCAGGCGCGCAGCATCAGCATCGTGGCAAGCCTGCTGACACTCGTGGTGCTGTGCGACGCCCTCCGGCGCATCTGGGGCCTGCGCTGCGCGTGGCTGTGCGCCCTGCTGCTGGGCCTTGATCCCGCCTTTGCCCTCTACAACCGCCTGGCCCTCATGGACACGCCCGCCTGCCTGCCGCTGTGTCTGGCCTTCTGGCTGTGGACACTGGCGCAGACAAGGAGACAGGAGGAGGGAGACAAGTGCAAGACAGGGAGACAAGGAGACGGGAGAAATGAGACCACGCGGCCACAGGATGAGCAGGCGGGACAGGAACAACCTGTGCGCGAAGCCTCGGCCTCCTTGTCTCCCTGTCTCCCTGTCTCCTTGTCTCCCCCTCTTCCTCTTCTCCCCCTCTTCCTGTGCGGCCTGTGCCTGGGTCTGGCCTACTGTGTGCGCGGCCTGACCGCCGTAGTCGCCCCCGTGCCGCTGCTGCTGCTGGCACGAGAGGCTTGGCACAAGTACAAGCAGGACAAACAGGAGCAAACAGACGGCGCAACTGCCGGCGCTTCTCCACCAAACATCTTCTCCTCGAAGCCTCTCCTGTCCCTCTATGCCCTGCTCGCCGGCCTGGCACTTGTCCTGCTTGCCTACGTCGTCCTCTGGTACCTGCCCAACAAAACCGAAATGGCTCATGTGAACGCCTACTACCTGAATCATCAACTGAGACCGAACAGCATCCGGCATTTGTGGCAGAATGTGCAGCGCGCGTTTTTTGGAGATGAGCGTGGTGTCGCTCCTTACCTGTTTCGTCACTCGCCTGTGACCTTCGCGCTCGCGCTGCTGTGTCTTTTCGGGCAGGAGAAACCTGTTTCTTTTTCCCTTTTCCTTTCTCCTTTCTCCTACCTTCGCCTGTGGCTGCTGCTGATGTGGGCTTTGCTGGCCGTTATCAATTACGCGCCGGATCGCTATTACATCCTGTTTTACCCGGCGATGTGCGCCCTGGCCGCGCTCGCGCTTTGCGATGTTCACGCGCTGCTGGGGCGAGTCGGACAGGTATGGTGGAAGCGGGCGGGGTTGGGCGGCTTTCTCGCCTATCATCTGGGCGAGGCGTTTTTGCATCACGACAACAGGACAAGCGAAATTTGCCTGTACGCTTTTACTGCCCTGATACTTCTTGCGCTTGCACTGCCTTTGCGTAATGTGTCACAATGGCGGGAACGCAATTCGGTAAGCGGTTCGCAGCGTTACAAACAGAGATCGGCAGTTGGGCAAACCAATGTAATGCGCTTTCTGCCGGTCGTGTTCCTCACAGCATGGGCGATTGTTACGGCCCTATGGCTGAGCGACTGGCTGAGGCACATCCGCTACGCGCAGCGGGACGCGGATCAATGGCTGATGCTGCACCTTCCCGCCGACAGCGTTCTGATCGGTGACGCCTCGCCCGGTTTGTGCCTGAACAATCGTTTTCCGGTCGTGTGCGTGATCCCCGGCCTGTGCAATGATGATCAGCCGGTCGAACAGTACGCGCCCGCTTCGCGTTACATCGTTATTCTGGACGATGGCGAGCGATACGAGCGGTTCAAGGAACCCTGGTGGCGCAAAAACTATCCCGCCCTTGTCGCGCCCGGCCACCGCATCCATTATGTGCCGCGCATCGTTCGTTTTCCGGTCGGGATTTACGCTGTCAGCCCGCCTGAACCGTCACAATGAAGTTTTTCGTTCCATTTTTAGGTGTTGTTGAGAATTGTCATGCCCAAAGATCCTTCCATCAAAAAAGTCATGGTCATCGGCAGCGGGCCGATCATCATTGGTCAGGCCGCCGAGTTCGATTATGCCGGCACGCAGGCGTGCCGCGCCCTGCGCGAGGAGGGCGTATCCGTCGTCCTCGTCAACTCCAATCCCGCCACGATTATGACCGATGTGGAAGTGGCCGACCGCGTGTATATCGAGCCGCTCAATGTGGAGTTCGCGTCCCGCATTATCGAACGAGAGCGTCCCGACGGCCTGCTGCCCACATTGGGCGGGCAGACCGGCCTGAACCTCGCCACCCTGCTGGCTGAAGCGGGCGTACTGGAAAAGTACGATGTGCGCCTGCTTGGTACGCCGCTTGCCAGTATCCGCAAGGCCGAGGATCGCGAAGAGTTCCGCGACCTGATGCGCGAACTTGGCGAACCCGTCCCCGAATCGTGGATCATTACGGACGAGGCGCATCTTGCCGCGCCGCTCGCATCCGGCATCTGGCCCCTTATCGTGCGGCCCGCGTATACGATGGGCGGCAGCGGCGGCGGCATCGCGTATGACGAGGCGCAGCTGCGCGAGATCACGCGGGGCGGACTCGCCCTGTCCATGCGGCATCAGGTGATGGTGGAACGCTATCTCGCGGGCTGGAAAGAGGTTGAGTATGAGGTGATGCGCGACGCCAACGACACGGCCATCACCATCTGCAACATGGAAAACTTTGATCCAATGGGTGTGCATACGGGTGACAGTATCGTGGTCGCCCCCTCACAGACCCTGTCCGACAAGGAATACCAGATGCTGCGGACGGCCTCGCTCAAGATCATCAGGGCGCTGGGCATCGAAGGCGGCTGCAATGTGCAGTTGTCGCTTGACCCCCACTCGTTTGGCTATTATGTGATCGAGGTCAACCCCCGCGTGTCCCGTTCGTCCGCGCTCGCGTCCAAAGCGACGGGCTATCCCATCGCCCGCGTGTCCGCCAAGATAGCCTGCGGCCTGCATCTGGACGAGATCGAAAACGCCGTCACGCAAAAAACTCTCGCCTGTTTTGAACCCGCGCTCGATTATTGCGTCGTCAAGATACCCCGCTGGCCGTTTGACAAGTTCACGCATGGCGACCGGCGCATCACGACGCAGATGAAGGCCACGGGCGAAGTGATGGCGATTGACCGCGCCTTTGAACCGGCCCTGATGAAAGCCATACGCAGCCTGGAAGTCGGCATCTACGGCCTTCGCAGCAAGACCGCGCACCTGCTCAGCGATATGGAACTTGAGGAAGCCCTGCGCGTTCCCAACGACGAGCGCCTGTGGGCCATTACGGAAGCCCTGCGGCGCGGCATGATGATCGAAGAGATACACGCTTTAAGCAACATAGACGGCTGGTTTTTACGCAAACTAGGCGGACTTGTGCGCCTCGAAGCGCGTCTCACAGAGCAGTGCAAGGCATTGGCCGCTTTAGTCGAGGAAAACGGAGGCACGAAAAAGGCCGGCGGGAGCGAGGACGCGACTTCTGATGCGGCGGCTGCCCCTTCCCCTGCCCTGCTTGCTTCTCCCGTTGTCGCTTTGCTGCGCGAGGCAAAGCGGGCCGGGTTCGCGGATCGCACCATCGCCGACATCGCCGACGTGCCGGAAATGAAACTGCGCGCCCTGCGGAAGCGTCTTGGCATCGTCCCTACGTATAAGATGGTAGACACCTGCGCCGCCGAGTTCGAGGCTGCCACGCCCTACTTCTATTCGTGCTATGATACCGAGGATGAGATGTAGGCGTTGGCCCTCATCCGGCCTCCGGCCACCTTCTCCCGAAGGGAGAAGGCCAGTTTATTCATCTGGCGCGCTGGATAAAGTCTGCGTGACACGGCGAACGCACTTACACCCTCGCTCCCCTCTCCCTGTGAACGCAGTGAACGAATCAGGGAGAGGGGCCGGGGGTGAGGGTACAAACTTCCATTCCCGCGACAAACCGACAGAAATCGAGGCAAGCCCATGCGTATTGCTCTTGACGAAATAGACCCGCACATCGCCGCCATGTACGCGGTCACGGCCCCCGCGCAGACGACGCGAGCAGCGACAATGCGCCGTCCCCGCCCGCGCCTGTCCCGCAGGCGGCGCGTGACGCTTGCCGCCGCTACTATTGCGCCCTCCATGATTGGTCTTCTGCTTGCTATTCTAACAAATCCACACGGCACTGGATTAGCTCCGTTTTATATCTGGTTCGCCACTTGGATTACGGGCAGTATCTGGGGGTGTTGGGTATCGCTCAGGGGTCAGTCCGTCTCTCGTACAGCCATTGCCCTGGTACTTCTCAACGCAACTATCACGCCGCTAATGGGCTTTATGGTTGCTATGAACGCTTTCAGCCATAGCAGTAGCCCTTATCCTCCTCTCGGCTTCTACATTATGTGGCTTCTGGTTTCACTGCCCATCGCGCTGGCAGGAAATCGCTTCGCCCTGAGCGTAACGTCTCACACTGCTGCTGTCACCGCACTGCAAACGGAATCCATGCGAGATATATTTGCGTCCATCTCCCTGACGCGGGCCGAGCGGGTGTACTGCGATGTGCTGATGTTTCTTGCCCGCGCGCAGCCAAATGCCGCGACGGAACAAACCATGCGCGAGACACTGGGGCAACTTAATGTTCTGGTGGAAAGCAGCCGACAGTTGGAGGAACAGCGGCTCGCCCTGCTGCCTCTGCTCGGCGCGAACGTTGTTCCCGAACTTCGCGCCGAGTTCGACCGCCTCAACACACGACTGGAAGCGGCCAGCGACCCGATCACCCGAAGCTCGCTGGAACAGAGCCGCCGTATGGTCGTGTCGCGCATCGAGGACGCGCATAATTTGCAGACCGGCCTGGAACGCCTGAACACGCAGCAGGAGGCCGTGACGCAGACATTGTCGTCCGCGCTGTCGTCATTAGGGCGTATGCAGATCACGTCGAACCCCAATACGGAGTTCGCCATGAGCGACATAGCGGACAGCGTGACGAACATGAATCAGCAGACCGTGGCCGTAGAAAACGCCGTTGAGGAAGTTCTTACGCTTCGCGCCTCCAATTAACGCCCGGCAAACCGAGAATATACCATGATGCGACCAGGGTCTACGCCGTAATTTGCCGCTTGATTCACGTATGGTACTTATACACGAACCCTAAAAGTCCATCGGAAGGTAACGCAATGCAGATTGGATTGGAAGATTTAGACCCACAGATCGCGGAGCAGATGGAGGACCGCCTTGCCGCGCCCCTGCATCAGTACCTCAAAGACAACATATACTTCTCTATGACCACGCGCTACGGCATTCCCGGCTTCATGCGCGGTTTTCAGGAGCGCGATGCCAGCGAGGCCGAACGCCGCGCCTTCGAATACCGCTTGCAGCGTGACCATGTGCAGGTCAAGGTTTCCCAGGCTCGCCTGATCTCGTTCGTGCTTGCCGCCCTGGCCGGCACGATTGTGGCCTCGGTCGCGCCTGTCATCGGCATCCTGTTCGCGCTGTTTACGTGGCTGATCGTGCTGCAAACCACGATGCACCAGATCGCGTACCGCAGGCCGGTCAACGCTCTGCGCCGCAACGTGGGAGTCGAAGAGATGCAGGCGGTCACGCCCCTGCTCAAACTGTCTCTTTTCGAGCGCACGTATGCGAACACGCTGCTATGGCTGACCAGCCGCGAACACTATGCCGACGAACACTCTCTTCGCTCCACACTGCACGACATGAACGGCCTGCTCGCTAATGCCCGCCAGTTGGACGGGCAGCGTAAGCAGATCGAAGAGGCGATGAAGACCGATGACATCGTAGACCTGGAAGGCCAGCAGGCGGGCCTGCATCTGGAACTGGCCCGCACCAGCGACCCGGTCGTCCGCCGCGCCCTGGAACAAAGCTTGAGCTTCTGCGAGACGCGCCTGCAAAACGCCCGCTCCCTCGCCACCAGCCTGAAACGCCTGGACGCTCAAAAAGAGGTTATCCAGCAGACGTTCGGCATGGTGCAGTCGTCCCTGACGCACAGCCATGTGGCCCAGGTGCAGCCTAACGTTCCCAACATCGGGCATATACAACAATCGGTCACGGACATGTCGCAGTCGGTCGAGAAATCCGTCAATGAAATGCTGATGCTGCGCGCCGAATGAGGGAAAATGACCGTTTAGCGGCTATAATGTTAGCGACAAGAAACAGACCGGACTTTTGCAGTCCGGTTTTTTCACGGCACACCCGACGGCAAATCAAGCCGACAAGTTCAGAGTATTGACGTGCAAGTTTTGAAGTGGAGAAGCGAAGTGAGCGAACCGCGCAAAAAAATCGTGGTCATCGGATCGGGGCCGATCCGTATCGGGCAGGGGATCGAGTTCGATTACTGCTCCGTGCATTGCGTGTGGGCGCTGCGCGAGGCCGGGTACGACGCCCTCATCATCAACAACAATCCCGAAACCGTGTCCACGGACTTTGATACGTCCGACCGGCTGTTTTTCGAGCCGCTCACGACCGAAGATGTGCTGAACATCTTGGACCGCGAACAGCCCGAAGGCGTGATCGTGCAATTCGGCGGGCAGACGGCCATCAACTTAGCCAGGCCGCTCCACGATGCGGGCATCACGATATTCGGGTCGTCATCAGATAGCATTGATCTTGCCGAAGACCGCGACCGCTTCGAAAAGATGCTGCGCGAACTGGACATCCCCAAGCCGGCTGGCCGCGCCGTGACAGGCGTTGCTCCCGCCATACAGGTCGCCGAGGAGATCGGCTATCCTGTCTTGATGCGCCCCTCGTATGTGCTTGGCGGGCGGGCAATGGAAATCGTTTACAGCCGCGAAGACCTGACGCGCTATATGCAGTACGCCGTAGACGTGTCACCCAAAGCGCCTATTCTGGTGGACAAGTACATACTTGGCAAAGAGGTCGAGGTAGACGTAATCAGCGATGGTGTGGACTGCCTGCTTCCCGGCATCATGGAACACATCGAGCGCGCGGGCGTCCATTCGGGCGACAGCATGGCCGTGTATCCGCCGCAATCGTTGTCAAAGGACATCATCGCGCAGATCGTGGAAAGCGCGTCTCGCATCGCCCGCCGCCTCCAGGTGCGCGGCCTGATGAACATACAGTACGTCATAGACAGCGAAACGCAGACCGCGCAGGTGCTGGAAGTCAATCCCCGCGCCTCGCGCACCGTGCCGTATCTCAGCAAAATTACGGGCATTCCAATGGTGGGCGTAGCGACACGCGTGATGCTCGGCCAGTCCTTGCAGGCGCAAGGTTACAAGTCCGGCCTGTACCCGGATCAGGCTAGCATTGCGGTCAAAGCGCCGGTCTTTTCGTTCCAGAAACTCGCTAAAGTGGACATTGGGCTTGGCCCCGAAATGAAAAGCACGGGCGAGGTGATGGGCCTGGACGCGCAGTACCCGCAGGCATTGTACAAGGCTATGGTGGCGTCGGGCATCGGCGTGCCGGACGGCGGCAGCCTGCTTGTTACGGTTGCGGACGCCGACAAGGCCGAGGCAGCCGTGATCGTGCGCGACTTTGGCGACATCGGCTTCGAGGTATTCGCCACGGGCGGCACGGCGCAGTATCTGAACGCGCATGGTGTTGCGGCGCAAAGCGTCAAAAAACTGCACGAGGGCGAAGGCAATATCGTAGACCTGATCCGCAGCGGCAAGATCAATCTGCTTATTAACACGCTTTCCAAAGACAAGCGCATCGAGCGCGAGGGCGCGCGTATCAGGCGCGCATCCGTTGAGGCGGGCGTTCCCTGCCTGACCAGCCTGGATACCGCTCGCGCCCTGCTCATCGCCCTTAGCGCCCGCAAGGACGGCAGCGCGTTCGCGCTTGCCACTGTAGACGAGTATTTCCCGCTGCGGTCAAAGTAGCCGCAAACAGCATACTACACTACATTGCTAATGCCGGTCTTGCGCAGCAATACAGCCCACAGGAAACGGTTTCCTGTGGGCTGTATTTTCTTCACTGTGTGGCAGTGGCGGCAGGACGACGTTTAGTTGCCGCCCGCGCCGCCGTTACCCTGACCTGCGCCCGGCCCGTTGCCGCGCCGACCGCCGCCAAAGCCGCCGCCGGGGCCACCAAATCCGCCGAAGGCGGGCTGCGGATGCGCGCGGTTGTAGTCGTCAATCATGGCGTGCTGCGTGGGGGTGAGAAGCGCCATGATCTTGTCCGTGCTGTCCTTCTGCATGGCCTGCATGTCCGTCATCATGGTCTGGCGCTCTTCGGGAGTGGGCCGCTGACCGGGAGTAATGGAAGCGCGCATCTTCTCCTGCATGGCCACCTGGCTCTGCTGCGCCTGCGCGACGATCTTCTTCTTCTGGCCGTCGGTCAGTTTCAGGTCGCCCAGGATGGCGATGGGGATGCCCGCCTGCTGCATGGTCTGCAGGTCTTTGGTGAATTCCGGCAGCATGGCTTTCTGGTCAGCGGTCAGCACGGCCAGAATGTCCGTATTGGCTTTGTTCGTCAACTCGGTGCGCTTCTGGCGCGCGTCCTGCATGGCCTGCCGGGTGGCGTCGTCCATCTGCTGACCGGGCATGGGCGGCATCTGCGCGGGAAGGGCTTTCATGTCCGTGGCCCGCTGCGTGAGTACGGTCTGTATCTGCGCTTTCTGATCCGCCGTCAATTTCAGGCCGTAATCCATCGTGGCAACCGACAGATCGGAAAGCTGGATCGGACGCGCGCCGAACTGCCCCCGCTGTCCGCCGCCAAAGCCGCCCCCGCCCTGACCGCCGAAGCCGCCGCCCGCACCGCCAAAACCACCGCCGCCCTGACCGCCACGCCCACCGCGTCCGCCGCGTCCGCCGCCCGCGCCCTGCGGAGCGCCTGTGCCATTGTCTTGTGCCTGCGCCAGAGTGGTCATGCCCGTCAGCGTCAGCGCGGCCAATGCCAGCAGTCCGATTTTGTTGTGTCGCATCTTGAAATTCCTTCCATCAGTTGCAAGTCAAAGTGACCTGTGAACCATGCCCGCAAACCGTATATCTTGAATGTGCTAAGGTTAATGCCGAGGTTAGTCTTGTCTGGGAAGCAGCGACATGGCATCAAGGCTTTGCATCTGCGTACCGTCAATTCACCCTGCGCTCGATGTGCGCCGAGAGATAGACGCGCACTGGTAGCAAAAGTTATTGTCACAGCAATTTATTTTCAAGAATTTTCGCGCTAATACCACAAAAAGCGGCTGGGATTGTTTCGGCGCGGGGAAGGCCATAGCCTGCTCTGCGCCGAAACAATCCCAGCCGCTTTTTCTACTGCAAGCTCTTGCCGCCCCTTTTGCGCTCTTAGCGGACGCGCGAGCCGACCGGGGCGTTCTCATCGGGCCTGAGCAGCACAGCGCGGCCTTCCACGTCGGCGGCGAGCAGCATCCCCTGCGACTCGATGCCCCGCATCTTGCGCGGCTGCAAATTGGCGACCACGACCACGCGCTGCCCCGCGAGTTCGTCCGGCTGATAATACTCGGCGATGCCGGCCAGAATGGTGCGCGTATCCTCCTCGCCAAGCTGCACAGTCAGGCGCAGCAGTTTGGTGGCATTGGCGACGGGTTCCGCCATCAGGATCTCGCCCACCCGCAATTCCACCTTCATAAAATCATCAATGGTGATCGGCGCGGTTTCCACGCCCTGCACGGCAGCTACAACGGGCGCGCCACTGACCGGCTTCTCGGATGTACTTGTATTTCCTGCCGTCGCTTGCGCGGCATTTGTCTGTGTGCTATCACTCACGATTGTACTATTCTCCTTTGAATTGTTTGCAGTACCGAACGGCGATACAGCCGGGGCCGAAGCGCTTTGCCCCTCTTTGATTAGTGGCAGGCTGCCGAGACGCGCCTGAGTGGCCTCATCTACGGTCAGGTCCTGCAGGCGTGGGAAGATCGGCCGGGGTGGGCTGACACGGGTTCCCGCAGGGAAGACCTGCCATCCTAGATCGGCCCAATGTGTTGTTTCATCGAGTTCGGGCAAGCCTAGCTGCGCCCGAATGGCGTTGGCGGCGACCGGCATAAATGGCGATACCAGCATGGACACGATGCGCGCGGCCTCCAGGCATGTCGTCATGACAAGCGTAAGCTGCGTTTTGCTCGCCTCGTCGCCTGCCCCGGCCGCTTTCGCCAATGCCCACGGCGCGCGCTCGTCAATATATTTGTTCATGCGCCCGACCAGTTTCCAAACCGCTTCCAGCGCCTGATTCAGGCGAAACTCACCCAGAGCGCGGGCGTAGTCGTCCTGCACCTGCAAGGCAAGGGCGGCTATCTCATGGTCGTGTTCGTTCGCGGCTACAGCGGGAACTATGCCGTCATAAAACTTGACCATCATGTTGATAGTGCGGTTGAGCAGGTTGCCCAGGTCGTTGGCGAGGTCGCTGTTGAAACGGCGCAGGCAGCTTTCCACGGAAAACTCGGTATCCAGACCGAAGTTCATCTCGCGGCACAGCAGATACCGCTGCGCGTCCGCTCCCAGCTCGAACGACGTTCCGGCCCGCTCGGCAATCAGGGTGGAAAACGCCGTAGGGTGCGGCAGTCCACCCGTACTTTTGCCCGCCTTTTCACCCGGTTTCAAGTTGGGCAGCGTCCACCAGCCATGCGCGTACACCTGCAAAGGCAGCGGCAGATCCAGCGCCATCAGCATCGCGGGCCATAGTGTCGCATGAAAGCGCACGAATATCTCTTTACCCATGAAATGCACATCGGCGGGCCACAGTTCGGATTCGCCTTCCGGCCAGCCCGCCGCCGTCAAATAGTTAATCAGGGCGTCGAACCACACATAGATAACTTTAGTGTCGTCGCCGGGAAAGGGAATGCCCCACCCCTTGTTCGAGCGCGTGATGCTGATGTCGCGCAGCCCCTCTTTGATAAACCCGATGACCTCGTTGCGCCGAAACTCCGGCATCAGAAAGGCGGGATTGGCCTCGATGTAAGCGAGCAAACGGTCGCCGAACGCCGACAGGCGAAAAAAGTAGTTCTCCTCGCGCATCCGCTCGACGGGTTTACCGGTCTCGCAGGCCACTCCCCGCGCCTCGTCCACATCGGTATCCCTGAAGAACGTCTCGTCGCTGACGCTGTACCAGCCCTCGTACACGTCCTTGTACACGTAACCGCGCTCCAGCAGGCGGGCGAAAAACGACTGCACGGCTCGGACGTGACGCGGCTCCGTGGTGCGTATAAAGTCGTTGTAGCCGATGTGAAGCTGATCCCAGCAGTCATGAAACGCGCCCGCCAGATCATCTACGAACTGCTGTGTCGGTACGCCCGCTTTCGCCGCCGCTTCCTGTACTTTGGTGGCGTATTCGTCCGTGCCGGTCACGAGCCACGTCTGCCGTCCGCGCAGCCGCTGATAGCGGGCCAGCACGTCGCACGAGATCGTGGTCAGCGCGCTCCCGACATGCGGCAGGCCGTTGACATAATAAATAGGCGTAGTGATGTAGTAGGGTTTCATAGATTGGCAGCGTAGGGTCGGGTTGTAAACGGCGGATCAGGCGTGCTTTACGCTCGCCTCGGCCTGCGCTAATGTGAGCGGGTCGGCGTCCATCTCGGCTGTAAGTTCAGCGTCTGTAGGCGCGGGCGCATCAAGCAGGGCGCGGGCGTGTTCGGCCTGCGAGGGCGCGACCCAGATGCCCAGGCTGTGCGTGTCACTGGTCACAGCGTCTACCGCGCCCATGACCGCCGTGATGCTGGCGCTTTGCAGGAGGGCAGGAATACCCGCGCCCGCAAGCGTGGCCCGGACGACATCAGCCTCCTCATTATCGCCCGCCATGAACACAAGGACAGGCGCTTGCCCGTCCAAAGTTGCGCCGGTTGTGGTTACGCCTGTGGCCTCAGCATGTGTTTTGATATTATCTTTTGAATAGCTAGTCATTGCGTTTCCTTTGTCTAATCCAGCCGCCGGTTAGATGTCGTCCTGCATCGTCAGCGAACGTTCGCGGGCTGCGGCCAATCCGCTCTGCCTCGCGGCGTTGTCCACGACGAGATTTGCCCCGTCTTCGACTTCGATAGCTTCGACCTTGACAGCCTCGTCCTCGTCGTCCTGAAGCTGCGTGACGCTGCACCCCCGGCAGTCGGTGCATTTGCCGATTTTTTCTACGCGCAGTTCAAGCGCGGGAAATTCGATTTCGCGGCGATCTTCCAGCAATTCCACGAGGGCGATCTGCGTTTGCAGGTTCAGATCCATTACTTTGCCCTGCCCCTGCGACGACATCACGATCTGGCCGATCTGCGGCAGGCGCGGGCCGAGTTCCACCTGCGAGTCGTGTTCGTAGCGCAGGCAGCACATCAATTTGCCGCACACGCCCGAAAACTTGACCGGGTTCAGGAACAGGCTCTGATCCTTTGCCATCTTCATGGAAATAGGCGCAAAGTCGGAAAGAAACGTGGCGCAGCACAGCGTCAGGCCGCACGGCCCGATGCCGCCGATCATCTTGGCCTGGTCACGCGCACCCACCTGATGCAGCTGCACCTTGCAGCGCAGTTGCGCAGCCACATCCCGCACCAGTTCTCGAAAGTCTACGCGCGCTTCGGCGGCAAAGTAGACGGTCACCTGCGTGGCGTCGAAGTTGTACTCCGCCTGCAAAAGTTTCATCGGCAGAGTGTGGCCTTTCACCCGCTCCTGGCACAGGGCGAGCGCCTGCCGCGCCTTGATACGGTTGGCGCGTTCCATTTCGAGATCGGTGTCCAGAGCTTTACGCAGTACGCGTTTCAGCGGCGATTGTATCTCATCGGTCACGATGTCGCGCGCCGTGATTTTGACGACGCCCAGTTCCAGGCCGCGCGTGGTCTCGACGACTACGCGGTCGTTTTCGTCCAGCGCAAGCCCATCGGGGTCGAACCAATAGGATTTGGCGACGCGCTTGAACGCAACGCCGACACAAACGGGCATAATAATTTACTTTCCCGGCAGGAGCGCGTACCGACAGCGCGTACAATGTTGTCTACAATGTTGTCCCTGCCTGACCGGCTTGTATACTGGATTGGGCTTGCTGAGAATGTGCTTATCGAGAGTGAGCAGTCATTCCACAACCTGCCGCGTATCATTAGTATACTCGCTTTTAGCGCAACCTGTGAGACGGGCAGAGGAAACGGACAAGTGGACAGCGGATCGAAGCAGGAAGTGAGAGACAAACACAGATGTTCTGGCTGCTGATGCGGACGCGCCTGCTGTCGGCGCGCAATGTGGTGTTGGAAACCTGGCGGCTGCGGCCCACGGCTGGCGCAGCGTTGTGCCTGACGGGAATTTGCCTGTTCGGCGGCGTGTTTATCATGTTCCTGGTGTTTTTCCAGTTTGCGGCCCGCGTGGGCGTGCTGGAAGAAACGGTCTATCAGGCCTTCTATTATCTGTTCATGCTGCTGCTGGCGGGCGCGGTTCCGTTCGTCGCGTCCACGCTATTACAGGCCGCCGATTACAGCCTGCTTTTTGCCGCCCCGATCAGGCCGCGCACCGTGGTCGCGGCCAAGCTGCTGGATGCGACCGTAACGAACTCGCTGCAATTCACCGTGCTGGGCATACCCGCGATTGCGGCCTGCGGCGCGGCGCTGAACCTGCCGTTCGCCGCGTGGCCCGTCCTTATTGCCCTGATACTGCTTTTCGTCCTGCTTCCCGCCCTGCTTACAGCCTTTGCGCTTCTGCTCGCGCTGGTTTTTCTGGGCATGGCGCGGCTAAGAGCGGCGATCACGCTGATTAATGTGCTGATGGGCGTTGTGGTCTGCATCATCCTTGTGCTGGAGGTACGCAATCTGCCGTTCAAGTTCAATGCGGCGAGCGGCGGCGGGGGGCAGTTTCATGCCTCCTTAGATACGCATTCTCTGGGCGCGCACATCATGCCCTCGGCGTGGTTCGCGCATGTGGCGGTTCTGCTGGCGAGACATGGGAGTGGGGCGGGAGCGGCGTTCGGGCGCATCGGCGCGATTTGCGCGGCTTTGTTTGCGGCCTGCATGGCGCTTGGCGGACGCTTGCTGTCCGCGTCCAGCGTAGTCACGGACAGCGGACAGCGGGGACACTACGCGGGCGCAAATCGCGACGATGCGCGTTTGTGGCGCAGAGGGGTGGGCGCGTCTACGGCGGGCATGATCGTCAAGGACGGCAAATACATCTGGCGCGATACCATGCTGCTGTCACAGTTGAGCGTACCGCTGATCCTGTTTGTCGTACCATACATCATAGGATTTCAAAACCGGGGCATGGACGGCCCGACCGAACTGTTCCCTTTTGCGGCCGTCATCATCACGTTCATCCTATTTATACAAACCAGTATCGTGTCGCTGTCCCTGCTCGGTATGGAAGCGGAGGGGTTTTGGATCGTGCTGAACGCGCCCGCGTCGCGGAGTGCGGTCTTGTGGGCCAAGTGGGGCGTCAGCGTCCTGTTGACCGGCGGCATGGGGGTTGCGATGTGCGGATTGGCCGCGCTTAGTTTTCACGCCGGTCAAGTCGTGACCCTTGCCGTAATGGCTTTAATCGCGCTCTGCGCGATGGGCCTGTGCGCGCTGGGCGTGGGCATTTCCGCCGCCCTGCCCCGCTTTCTGCACGACAACCCGGCCCTGCGCGTCAGTCCGTGGGCGCTCATCGTCAGTTTCTTTGCCACATCCGGCTACATGCTGCTGACGCTGCTGATCTTTGCGGCAACGTGGATCGCAAGTTCCGCTTCCGGCGCGGCCGGCCCCTCCCCAACTCTCATCGGGGGCGCGTTTGGTTTGCACGCGCTGCTGACCCTTGCCGTGATCCTTGCCGCCATGACCATCGGCGCGCGGCGTCTGGAACGGTATGAATGGCCCCATTGATATTCAATTGATATTCAACTGAGTTGCTGTGCATACCCGCAGGGCCACTCATCCTGTCTCCTGCCGCAAACGTTTTCAAAGGTGCGAGTCTGTATCAGCAAGAAACAGGCTGCGGCAGGGGCAAGGTGAGTGGCCCTGCAAGTGTCTTTGCTGAAATCGTATAACTGAACGCGTCAGCGCTTCCGCTTTCGCTTACCCATGTTAGGTTTGGCGTCGCCAAATTGCTGACGCAGCGCGCCGATTACGCGTGTCGCCATATAGAGGCCGGCCAGGGCCGTACCCACGCCGAGCGCCTGCTTACGCACGGACACGCCCGCCTGCGTCGCGCTGCCCATAGCCTGCGACACGCGCAGTTCGACAAGTTCCATCGTATCGGCGGCCCGTCCCACGGTGTTGGCGGACAGGTCGCCGAGTTCCTGGATATTGTCCCGCGTTTCGGTCAGCAGGGGCAGCAAGCGGCCCATGAGAGCGGCGAGCGCCCCCGCGCTTGCCAGCATCCAGACGATGCCGGATACAAAGGCGATAGTCGAAGCGACAATAAAGAAGACATCCATTTCCGATCTCCCTGCCGGCCTGCTTTCTCTACGCAAATCGTTTAGATTGCCGATTGCAGGCGGAGCGTTGACGTAGGACACGACGCGCGGCCTGATTGTTCCCTTATGGCAGGCCGCTTTATGGCAAACGCACGGGCGAAGCGACGTCAACATATACATTACCTTCGGAACATACGGTAAAAAACAGGGGAACCTCGCCCTGCCTGGCGGCGTCTACTGTACGAAAACGTCGAAACGATGTTAGCAGCATGGTCACCTTTGAAACAATCTTCGTCCTGCACCGCTTTCCACACACAATTTACGGGAGCCAATCGAACGGCACGTTCGCCTGATTTCCACTGACACGACGAGATTTGTTTCCGCGCTGCTGTGCCAGGATCGTACAGCGCCGCGTCGGCCTTGACAATCGCGCATCTTAAAGCGCTGCATCCTTTGAACGGATCAAGCAGCGTCGACAACTTAAACAAGCGGCCTCGTTCGTCGCTCCCAAACCATTGTATTGGTTAAACTGCAATCATGCATCTGCATCAGGGGGACACACGAATGACGACGGCAACCCAGGACGGGCGCGCAACAGATCGGGACAGCAAGATCACCGGCACAACGGAAGAATTCGAGCAGTTGCTGCGGCGCAACTACAGCCGCGCTTACAGCGCCTCGTATCGCATGATGGGCAACGCTACAGACGCAGAGGATCTGACGCAGGAAGCATTTATGCGCGTCTGGTCCGCTTTTGATCGCTACGACCGCTCCCGTCCCTTCGAGGGCTGGCTATTCCGCATCATCTCCAACCTCGCCATAGACAGATGGCGGCGTCACGCCGGAATGCCCGTCTGCTCGCTGGACGCCGAGGGGACCGGCGGACGGGCGCGCTCATCCAGGGGCGGGCGCAGCATGGGCGGCCATGAGGGCAGCGGCGCTCCCCTGCTTGCCTGCCTCGCCGACGAACGGCCCAGCGCCATGCCCGAACAGTCTTATTTGCGCTCGGAGACCGGGCGGCGCGTTCGCCGCGCGCTGTCCGCCCTGCCCGGCGACTACCGCAAAGCCGTGGTTCTCGCGGATGTGCAGGGGTACAGCTACGAGGAGATCGCGCAGTATGTTGGCTGTCCCGTGGGAACCATCCGCAGCCGCCTGCATCGTGGTCGTCAGCTTCTGCGCCAGAATATCCTGAAACTGCAAAGCCAGGAGGAGGCGCTGGAGCGCGGCGAAGAGATCGCTTACGAGCAGTCCCAGAACGGTGAGCTGTCACCGAACGCGCTGGCTCAATTCACCATGCTCGCCGCCAATGAGCAGGCCGCATCCACGCAGTACGCCGCAATGGGTTGATAGTCTTTCCCAATGGTACGTACCCGACGCTTTGAGGCCGCAGTTTTGCGGCCTCATTTTTGCGCTTGTCGCCCTGCGGCCACGCTCCGCGCGAAAAAAGCGATGATACAAGCTACAATAAAACACGTACTTTAGCATACTACCGCTAACACATTACCAGCCTCGACACGCCGGCTCGTTCGCGAACGCATTTGCAGCAGTTTCTTCCACTGTGGCCGACTGCTCCGCACGAACCGGCGCAAATCACAACAGGCTGCGGAGGCTTATTTGGATCGCTTGATTCCGGTCGCTCTTGATACCCTTTTTATGCCCTGCCGCTTTGTCCGTTCCCGGTATGCAGCGGCGGCAGTTATCGGCCTGCTGTGTTTACCCATCCTGCCCTGCACTGCCCGCCCGCAAAGCGCGGACGGCACAGTTCCGAACAGGCAGCAGACTGCCGACAGCAACGGCAATTCAAACGCTTCCAAACGCCACGCCGGCAAACAGAAAAACGCGCGGATCACTGCGAGCAAAGCCGCGCCGCGCAAAGCTCAGACGACCGGACAAAAAACGTCCATTGTTGGGGCGGGCCTGAACACGTTTGCGCTGACACAGCGTTCCATTCCCATGCCCGCGATCAAGCCTGTCCCGGTTCCTGTGATAACCTACTTTACGCAGGATACAAAAAACTGGATACGGGCAGGGGATGTCGTGTATGTCACGATGCAGGGGACGGCGGACGGGCAGGCCACTTTGAGCGTGGCGGGATTCGACGAACGTGTCCCGATGCAGGAAACCGCCCCCGGTCGTTACGTCGGCAGGTGGACGACGCCCGCTGCCAAACCGCTTACCCTGGCTGCCGCTGCCGTCACAGGCGAATTGCGCGTCAACGGCGCGAGCGCAGTCCCCCTGCAAACATCGCGCCCGCTTGCCATTGATACCACCCTGCCGCGCATCGAAAACTTTGCCCCCGCCGCGTCACAAACTGTGGACACGGCGATGCCGACGATCAGCGCGGACTTTGCCGACACCGGAAGCGGCATAGATGCCAGTTCCGCGCGTCTGATCGTCAACGGGCGCGACCTGACCGGCGAAGCGAACGTGACCACAGAGCGCATCGTTTACAAGCCCATCGTGCCGCTTTCCAGCGGCGACCAGTCGATTCGATTGATCGTGTCCGACCGGGCAGGCAACAAATACGAGACATCCTGGCATTTCATGGTCACGCTGAAATAGCCTCCATTCCGAGGCCATTTACGCTTCGAGAACTAGATTTACAGGAAGTCCGCCGAACGATACGCAAACCGTGTTTTCAAGCGACACCCCGGTCAACATCTATCCAGCGGCGTTCGCGGCTTGCCAGAACAATGGCGTCAATCACCTGCTGCGCCCTTAACCCGTCCCACAGACCGGGCGACACACTGGTTTTGCCCTGTCGTATGGCCTCTATCCAGCGGTACGTCGTGTTTGTGGGCGTAAGCCGTCCGGGCCGAAAGTAATCTTCGTCATAGTCGGCACTCGCTTGTGGCGCGACAACGCCTTCGACCGGAATCATTTCCCAATGTTCCTGCCCCGCGCGCTTGCCCCGCAGGAACGTTCCCGCATGATCGGCGACAAAATGCAGGCGCCCGAGCGTACCGCAGGCATCTATCTCCTGATGCTGTCCTTCCGCGCCTTGATACGCCAGCCAACTGCTTTGAAATACGCCCTGTGCGCCCGATTCCATCTGCGCCAGCCACGCGCATGAGTCGTCGTTGCGCCCGGAGGCTATGGCAATCGGATCGTCCGTGCCGGTTTTGAACGCGTACTCTTGTAATTTTTCATTTCGCAGCACGGTCAGCGAATGAGCGCACACGCTCGCGAACTCATCCCGCGTCACGTAACGCGCCAGGTCTATCAGGTGCGAACCCAGATCGCCCAATATCCCCGCCCCGCTCCGCTCGCGCAGGCCGCGCCAGCCGGGAGGGCGCGACAGTCCAAATCCGCCATTATACTGCCCTGTGATATGCAGCAGTTCGCCGATATATCCCTCTTTGACAAGGCGGCGAAACGCCTGTACGCAGGGGTTGTCCCGGTAGGGAAAATCGGTCATGCCGATCAATCCACGCTGCCGCGCCGCCCGCGCCATCTCTTGCGCCTGACGCGCGTTGAGGGCAAGCGGTTTTTCGCACGTTACATGCAGGCCCCGTTCCAGCGCGGACAGGACGCTTGGATAGTGCAGATCATTGGGCGTACACACGATCACGCCGTCAAGAGGCGCGTGGTCCAGCATCTCCTCTACATTCGTGTAATAACGCGCGTCCGGCCCATATTTTGTTTTCACCTCATCAGGGTCGCGATCCGACTCGCCGCATACTGCCGTTATGTACGCGTTCGGATGGTTCTGTATGGCGGGCAGATGCCAGAAGTTGACCCACCAGCTTGGCCCGATGATGCCGACGCGCACCTGTTCTTTAGGCGTGTTCTGCCGCGCAGGTATGTCTTCCTCATCTTCCGTATACAACAATGTTCTCCCTCTGCTCTGGTAAATCGCGCATGCTCGTTTTCATCCCTTGACTACTTTTTCCATTCCAGCAGCATCCACAGCACGAGGACAGCGCGCGCGCTCCAGGCGAAAGTCCGTATCCAGTTGGTCGAGACGAGGGCGCGGTGCGCGTCCGCGTCGTAGCCGCCGCCAAGCGTATTGTGGCGCGGGATTTGCAGCAGCATAGTAGACAGCCAGATCGCGCCGACAAGCGCCAGTCCGACAAGCGCCTGCGCTGCCGAAACGCCGGACGGACGCTGCCACGCCAGGAATGCAGCCGTGCCTAATTCCAGCAGCATCGGCGGACCGACGACATACGTGGTGCGGCTCGCGTGCAGCGTTTCGTACCGGCTGAAACCTTCCGTTCCCACGCTGCCGAACAGCGGATAATGGACGATCTGCACGAACCATATCAGGCCCGTCATAAACAGCGTGGATGCGGCATTCAGCAGCAAAACCCAATTCATGGCGAACACAGACAATATCATCTTATTCTGCCGCTTCCTCTGCGCCGATGAGAGTATCGTCCAAGGCGTTCGGGGCAGGCGGAAACGCGATACGGGCATAAAGCCGTTGCAGCCGCAGCCGACAGCCGACAGATTCCAATGTCAGTTCCGTATCCAGACCCTTTACGGAGGTGTAGCTCCATGTACCGTTCGCCTGCCGCGTGTAGCTTTCCACACGGGGCCTGTCCTGCGCCACCAGCACATACGTCGCCAGCGAAGCAAGCGTATCATAACAATCAAATTTATCCGTTCGGTCGGCCTGTTCCGTGGAGGCGGACAGTACCTCGACAATCAAGGTCGGGTTGAGCAGCGAAAGAACTCCCCTGATGTCTTCGTACCGCGCCGGCTCGCAGGCGATCATCAAATCGGGATAGTAATATCTGTTGCAGGCAGGCACAGTCACCCGCTGATCGCTCCCGAACCCGCGACAGTCACCCTCTTCGATCTGCGGCCCAAGTTCACGCGCAAGATTGAAGATGATTTGGTTGTGTTCGGGACTGGCCCCCGCCATCGCGAGTATTGCGCCGTCGTGGTACTCGCTTTTGTGGTCGGCGTTCTGTTCCCATTGCAGATACTGTTGCGGTGTGAAGCGTTCGGGTACTCTCAAAGCGGCCATGTTCGGGTTTCCTCTGTTGTTCCAGGGCGTTTTGCTGTTTGCTGCCTGCCGCTACTGCGCGTCACGTCGTCAAAACGAAAAGCGGCGCGGGCGCGCATTGAAATAGAGCCTCCCTTCGTAGTAGAGTTCATTTTACGCTGATCTCGTAAATGGCCCAGCCATACGCGGGAAGCGTGATTTTGCCCAATGCCACTACGCCGCCGCGCATCGTAAACGGCACATCCACGCCGTCGCTGATGTTCGTGATCTTCACATCAGCCGCCCGCATCCGAACAAAGTAGTCGGCAGGGTTGAAGGAAGGAAGGATTGTATTGGTCGCGCTGTCCATGTTCCACAGGCACACGTAACCGTAGCGGCCATGCAGGGCGTTCCTCAAATGCAGCAGGCCCTTGATGCCGCCCTGTCTGCTATCCTTTGCGGTCTTATCTGAGCCATCATCGGACGATGTGATTGTGAGGGGCTGTGCGAAGGCGAGCCAGTCCCGGTGTTGCAGGTTCCAGTCAATCCATTTGTGACCGGTCTCGCGCTCGTCAGCTGTCATATCCTCCAGATTGCCCTGAATCTCGAAGTTACAGTTGAACGCGGCCACGCTCGACCAGAAGTAATCAATCTGATCTCGCGTCAGGTTGTTTCTTACAGGCAGATGGCACAATGCCTGCCCTCCCTGCGCGAAGCCCGGCAGCGCGAACAGATCGGTGTTCGCATTCGCGCCCGGAGGGTATTCTTCCAGGAGGGGATGCTGCCACACGTCTGTGTCCCCAAGCCAATGCTGCATCCGCCGCCAATCCTCAGCGTCTCTCGTCCGCCCGGACAGAATTGCCGCAGGTTGTGAGAGGGGCCAGTATTGATTATCTATGCTGTCCTGCGTATCCAATAGTCGGTTCCAGCCGCCGTACTCCGTTAAGGCCATTGTTTTGTCTGCGCCGCGCAACGCGTCACAAAACGTTTTCCAGAACCCGCGCGCCGCATCCTCGCTATGTCCGGTCGGATGCTCATGCTGCGTCGCCATGCAATTCTCTTGCGGCATGAAACGCGCTTCAATGCTGCTGATGCTCTGTTCACGGCACAGGCTGACGACGGACTGCGTAAATTGACGCGCCCATGCCCCCGTAAAGCACATCTGCGTGTTTGCGTCTTCCTCGTTTTCCTCGCCGGTTCGCAAAGGCTTGTACAGCCAGTCCGGGTGCGCTGTGGCGGCTTGCGACCGCGCGTTCACGCGTGTCGCGTCTATCCACAGTCCAAAGCGCAGGTGGTTTTCGCACGCCAGCAGGGAAATGGGCATTAGCCCTCCGGGAAATTTCTCTTTGTCTGTGATCCAATCGCCGTAGCGTCCGGTGTCCGGCGTGATGTTACTCTGCCAGCCATCGCCCAGCATAAAAGATTGCGCCCCAAGACGGGCGGCGAGCGGAACGATTTTTGCACAGAGCGCCGCGCTGATGTTGTCGCCGTAAGCATATCTTGTGTTGTAGACGATGGGAACTGCCATCGGACTCCCATGAGCGACATACTGGCCGAGGTAAAGCTGGTAGAGAAACCGCCCGACGCTTTCTGAGCCGTGCCAGAACGCGGTAATAGACTTGGGCGTCGCCTGTGGCAGTTCCGGCTTCAGCGCGATGTTCAACAATGCGTTAGGAACAAGAACCTTAGCATTCTCGCTTCGAGGCGCAAACGCTGCGTACCCAAGTTGTGAAGTCATCAGCATGTCGCCGGAAGTCTGGCTCGCCGCGATTACAGGGACATACAACGGCAATGAAGAAGAGTGGCTCGTGAGAGGATCGGCAGCAGGAAACTGCCAGCGGTCATAAGTCACAGCCTCCATCAGAAAATGCGATTTGCGATGGCTGACGAACGAAAACCATTTCGCGATTGTCGGCTCCTCGCCCGCATATGTCTGGTAGCTGACATCAATCTCAAACCCTTCGTATTGTTTTAAGCCTGACAAACGAATGGTGAGTACCCGGCTGTTGTCTTCGCCAGCGTTGACTGTATACATCATGTACTGCCAGCCGCTCGCCAGACTGAGTGACGGCGGCGCGGTACCCACTTCGACAGTGCAGGCAGTGATCGGTTCTGCCCCCTCTGTGTTTATGGCAATCACATGGCAGTTCGTCGGCAAATCAATTTGAGTTGGCCTACTGCTCCAGACGTCAGAGGGCGTGAATTTTTGTGCCAGAACACCGTCTGCATAGACCTCCATGACAGTAACATGAGGCAGATACAGCGCATATGCATGTCCCGCTTTGAGGAGTCCGGCAGGCAGCGCGACCCTGTGATGATATACCAGCGTACCTCCGCCACCCGGCGGAAGCCCGCCCTCTTTTAACCACGATTTATCATCAAACCCGGCCTGCATCCACGCGCTGTCGGGTTTTGTCTCGGTATACTTCCATCCGGTCAGCGGCACAGGAGTTTGCAGCAGGGGGGCGGCAAACGAAATTTCGCCCTCGCTGTTGGGGACGGGCAGCAGAACATGATGCGTATGCAGGTCGCGCAGGGCCAAAGTTTGCAGCCCACCCGTCTCAGTGTCGAAATGAACCACGCGCTCCACGCCCTGATTACGCAGCGTCCACGTCAGCCGACCCTTATCAAAGGTGATAGTCGGGCGCTTGGACGTGTCGAAGAAGTCGGCGCGGTATGTCGCGTATGCCGAACTCCCCGGCACAAACAGCATTAGAAACAGCAGAGCGGCACGGCGCAGACGTACTCGTGTTTGAAACGCATCAACGGTCAATCTCTTCAGCCTTTACCATATCAATCTTTGGTCCATCAATTGTTAGTGTGCCAATCCTCACCGCAGCTTGATTGTCACTTGCCCGCCGCTTTACGCAGGTCGGACAGCGTCTGCTGAAACCGCTTCATCTGTTCGGCGTACCCGGCAAGGTCTTCCTGCTTGAGTTTTTGCCGCGCCGCGTCGTACTGCTGCCCCGCCTGCTCGATGAGAGCGCGGACAGGGGCGGGCGTCGCGGACGTGGAAGGCTGCCCCCTTTCGGGGGTGGGAGTTTGCCCGTTCGTTGCAGGCGGCTGATTGCTCAGGCCCGTAAACAGGGAGGCAAGCGCGCGTTCCAGCGTGTCCTCCATCGCTACATTCGTGCCGAAGGCGACGATTACTTTTTGCAGCCGGGGCAGTTTATTGGCGGACGCGCTGGACTCGACGTACAGCGGCGCGATATACAGCAAAGACTGGTCAATCGGGATCACGAGCATGTTGCCCAGCGAGGCCGTAGATCCGCCCTGACGCAGCAGCGACAATTGCGGCGAAATCACCCGGTCGCTGTTGATAAGCTGCACGATCTGCGACGGCCCCTCGACCGATACCTGCTGCGGAAACCGATACAGCACAAGCTGCCCGTAAGCGTCGCCGTCACACCGGGCGCACATCCAGCCCAGAATGTTTTGATCTTCTTTCTTGATCGGCGCAAGCGGCGACATCAGCACGAACTCGGCAGAGGATTGTTGTTTGTTGTTTGTTGTTTGTTGCTTGTTGTCCGTAACCGCGCTCGAAGCTGCGCCTGTAACTACTGTTTGCGGCTCCCGGTTGCTTGTTCCCTCACCTCCCAGATCGGGCAGGTGCATGATGATGTAGTAGGGTTCCATTTGCGCCAGGGACGCGGCGGGTGCGCTGAACGCTCCGGGCGCGGCCTGAGTTGCGGGCGGCGCGGACTGATCCACGTTGGGTTCGGTCGGCACGGCCCATACATCTTCTTTGAGATAGAATACGCGCGGGTCGTCCACATGATAGACCGCGTATACGGCCCGCTGCAGGCGAAACAGGTCTTCAGGGTAGCGGACATGGGCGCGCAAGGTCGGGGGCATGGCCGACAGGGGCTTGAGCAGGCCGGGATAAATCCGGGCATACGTCTGCACTACAGGGTCGTTGGGGTCGCTGACATACAGATTGATTGTACCGTCATACGCGTCCACGGTCGCCTTGACGCTGTTGCGGATGTAGTTCGGGGCAATATAGGTGCCGACCGATACCATCATCTGCTGCGGCGTGGAATACGGGTAGCGATCCGACATCGTGTAGCAGTCTATCATCCACAGCAGCCTGCCCGTGTCGGGCGTGACGACAAGGTACGGGTCGGCGTCCTGCTGCACGAACGGGGCCACGGTCTGCAACCGGTCGCGGATGTCGCGCCGAAACAGAACGCGTGTCTGCGGGGTCAGATTGCTCGCCAGCATCAGGTTCCAGTCGCCCAAACGGCTTGCGAAGGCCAGTTTGCGCCAGTACGAGTCGCCGATAACGATGCCGCCACGCCCCTTATAATTGGTGTAATGATCCTGCGCCGCGTTTCCGTTTCCACCCGCGTTCTGGCCGGAGGGATAATCAAATTCGGGTTGCTGCGTGTTGACGTATACGGGCTGATGCGCGAGCTGCCCGTAGTAAATTTCCGGCTGCATGACGTTCAGACCAATCGCCTCGCCACGCGGCGTGGGCGGAAATCCGTCGATAAAATAGTCGGGGTTGCCTTCCAGGGTGCGGTTGACGGGCGACATGACGAGGCCGTAGCCATGCGTGTAGGCGAGCTTCTGGTTCTGCCACGTCTGCGCGCTTTCGGGCAGCGCGCCGCTGTCCAGTTCCCGCGCCGCGAGCATCACCTGTCTTAGCCGCCCACCAATGGTGTAGCGGTCAATGTCTATGTTGGGCGCGTTCTGCCCGCCGATTGTCTCGTTCTCGAACTTGTAGTAGGGTTTGATGGTCTGCTGCTGCCCGTACACCTTGCCAAGATAGGGATAATCCCACAGCCGCACATTGTCCAGTGTGTCGCGGTTGGCCTCGATCTGCGGCAGGGTAAGATTCGTATTGGCGGCGAAGTTGTCCACGCGGCGCACGTTCGTCAGCCCAAACCCCGCTCGCGTCGCCGCGATGTTGCGGGCGATGTACTCTTTTTCGCGGGCAAATTGATTGGGGTCAACCGACGTTTTCTGCACGATGCCGGGCCATACCCCGCCCAGCACGACGAGCGCGAACAGCCATACGGCTACGGCGACAAGCGGCGCGCGAAAACCTTTTGTCCGCAGGGCGATCAGGCAGGCGACACCGGCGGCAAGCAGGGCCAGCGTCTGCACGTTCAGCGCGAACAGCCTCTGATGGATGTCCACGTACCCCGCGCCCGTAAACAGGCCATTGTCACTGTGCAGCAGGTCATACGCGCCCAGCCGCGTTCCCCACGCCTGCACCAGAGCGACACCGGCGGCCAGAAGCAGTATTTGCGCCCGCACACCGCCGCGCACATAGGGCAGGCCCGCGAATGACTCGATGGCATGGTCGGCAATGTGTATCGCGACCACGGCTACAAGCGTCAGCAGCAATGCGCCCAGCGCAAACGCGTACACGAAATTGAGGAACGGCAGGCGAAACACATAAAAGCCGATGTCGTTGCCAAACACGGGATCGCTCACATGGAACGGAACGCCATGCCCGAATTCCAGCCAGCCGCTCCAATTTTCTGCGGCAATGCGCCCCGCCCACAAACTGACAAACGCGCTCAGGGCCAGCAGACCGATTCCAATGTACTTTTGTATCGCGCGCCCCCACGTTGGGCCAGCGCGTTCCATCAAAAATCTGTCAGCAAATTCCGGCGCAAGGCGGCGCGCAAAGGCCGTATTGCCATAGAACAGCGCGAAGAACAGACTGCCGAACACAACAAACAGGCCGCTTTTGGCAAGCACGGTCGTGGAGAATACATTTGTGTATCCCACCTCGCGGAACCACAGCCAGTCGGTATAAAACGGCACGACGTTATGGAATATCAAAAAGGCGAGAAATAGCAGGCCGAGAAAGATCAAAACGCGCCGTGTCCCCCCATGCGGCGTACCGCCGTGAGTGTCGAATGGATTATGATCCGACAAACGCAGCGGCGTGTTGTCGAGCGGGTCGGAGTTTTTACGGCGGTTCGGGCGCGGCTTCATGGGTGTCCTTCATTCGGTGGAACAATCGGGCGGCAAACACGCCGACCTCTGTATATGATACGCCATAAAGGACACAAGAGATAGCAGAATTTGTCGGCCTGAGCAGAGGTCAGACCGCTTACGGCATCACGGCTGTGCAGCGCCCACTTTTGGCTGTGCGGTCGGCTTAGAGGGCTGCACTAATAAGCGGAACGTGTACTCGCCGCCGCCCCGGCTTTCCGCGTCCATGATCTCCACGTAGTACGTGCCGGTTGCCGGGGCCGTAAAGGTAAGGGACAGGTCTTTCTTAGCGTCGCCCGCCGCGATGCCAAGCGACAGATGCCTGCTGTCGCGCACACGCAGAACGGGGTCGAGCGGCGATCCGCCCCGCCCCGCGAACAATCCGAGACGCCATGTGTCTCCCGCCCGCGCGTCCAGGCGGAAGATCGCCGCGTTGTCCCCGTCCACATGCCCCGATACGGCCAGAGTTCCCTTATCGGCTGTAAGCGGCATCGCCTGCGCGTATGTCCCGTTCGGCTTCACTTCCTTAACCTCCTGCGCGGCGTCCGGGACAACGGCGATCTGCGTCAGGGCTTTGCCGCCGTCCGCCTGTGTCAGCGTCAATTCCACGTTTTCGGGCGCGCAGTCCGCAGCGGGTACAATGTCCAGTGTCACCTGCCGACTGCCCTTCTTTTTGTCGTCACCCTCCGTAGCCTTTGCCGCGCCGAGTTTTACCGACATACGCGCCTTGTTTGCCTTGACGCTTGTGGTCGTCAGGTTTTCGCCGTAAAGTGTTACAGAAGCGGCATGACCTGCGACCACGTAGGAAACAGATTTGGACTTTATCTCCGGTTTACCCTCTGCCCTAACAGTAGCGGCGCACGATAAAAGAAGACATAGCAAACCATGAGGAACACGCAACGTCATTTCGTTTTCGCCTCCTCTTTGACTTCTCTAACAAGCGCCGTCTTTGGCAGCAGCGTTGTTTCGCGCAGAAGCTTGCCCGTCTTTGCGTCCCAGAACAGGACTTTGCAGTCCTGTGTGCCGCCCGCAACCGTCTGATTGTCGCCGCTGACGGCTACGCTGTACACCCAATCCTGCGGGTCATGGAGGTCATGCGTTTCTTTGGAGCCGTCGCGGTTGAACACTTTGACGCGGTTGTTGCTTGCGCCATAAACGAGCAGGCTGCCGTCGGGGCTGAACGCGCAGGCATTGATGATGTCGCCTTCGTTCTGAGTGCGGTCGGGGTTTTCCATACCGCCCGGCTTGACGCTCCACACGCGCAGGGTGCGATCCAGGCTTACGGTAGCGAGCAGGCTGCCATTGCTGTTGAAGGCCACGCGCGTTATGCCGTCCTGATGCGCGGTTAGCGCGGCAATACGCTTCCAGTTCGCGGTGTCAAAGAGTTTGGCGCTGCGGTCGAGGCTGCCGGTCGCGAGCAGTTTGCCGTCGGGGGAGTAGGCCACGCCCATCACGCCCTCGGCATGGTCTTTGATGATATGCGTCTGTTTGCCCGTTATGCCGTCCCAGATGCAGGCCATTTTATCCAGGCTGCCGGTCGCCAGTTCCATGCTGTTCGGCTTCCAGGCCACAGCATAGACCACCTCGGCGTGACCCACAAGCGAACGCAGCGGTTTCCAGGTTGACGTATCGAAGATGACGACTTCGCCCGCCTGCCCCGGAATGCCGCCCGCAGCAGCCAGAAACTTCCCGTCACTACTCCAGGCCACGCACTGCACCTGATCCGCGCAGCCGCCGATTGTCTTCCTTACCTCGCCCGTCGCGCTGTCCACAAGCCGCACCACGCGAAACCCGCCCACCGCCAGCGTCTTACCGTCCGGCGAATACGCAAGCGTCGTGACCGGCGCAGCCATATTGCCATTTGTTGTTGCTGCCTGCGCTCCACCCTCTCCTCTTCTCCTCTTCTCCCCCTCTTGCCCACTTGTTCCCTCCGGCATCCGGTCGCTGTCTACTTTTGCGCCCTCATCAATCCACCGGCGGACAAGCGCGATCTTTTCCAGGTCTATCGCGCCGTTTGGCGGCATTTTGGGCTTGAGTTCGCCGGTCATGTAGCGGACGAGACTGCTTTCCGCGCCCTTACCAACGGTCAGGGCCGCGCCGTGCCGCCCGCCCGCGATGAGTTTGTCTCGCGTCTCCATGCTGTACCCACTCGGCGGCGCTACCCCGCTGTGACAGCCCAGGCATTGCGCTTTGAAAAGCGGCAGTATCTGACGGCTGTACGAAACGGCAGGCGGCGCGGCAAGAGCATTGACAGACGGCAAGGTCACTATGCCGACCGTCAGCAGTACAGCGCAGAGACGAACAAGGAAAGAAAGTGAAGAATCGGAAGGAGTTGAGTAAGAAGTTGAGTAGAAAGTTGAATAAAATGTTGAGCGTTTCATGCTTTGTTGGAAAGCCCGAACGCGTTTTTGTTGCAGAAAAACAGAGGTTGCGAAAGGGCAAAGGACTTAAGATGTCATGCGTAATTAGGGTAAACTCGGCTTATGATCACAGTAGCCAAGCTGCGGCGCAAGCCGCGTCACTTTCAAGCGTTGACGGGCTTGTCCGTAGCGGAGTTCGACACGCTCCTGTCGCATGTCACTCCCGTCTATGAAGCCGCCGAGAGTTCCCGGCGTACCCGTCCAAGTCGGGTGCGTCAGGCCGGAGCCGGTCGCAAGTTTCGCCTAGCCTTGCCCGAACGCCTGCTGCTAGGGCTGATGTACCTGCGCTTGTATGTACGCCAGAGCTTGCTGGGCTACCTCTTTGACCTGGACGAAAGCAACATCAGCCGCGAACTGCACGAACGGCTGCTGCCGATCCTGCTTGATGTGCTGCCCACGCCCCTGCGCGACGCCCCCCTGCGGCACATAGCAAGCGAGCAAGGACACGCCGGAGCGAGTGCGAGCGATGCGCCTGCGCCCTCGGACACGGCCGACGTGAGCAAGCCGCGCAAGCGCATCGGCACACTCGACGAACTGTTTGCGGCCTATCCTGAGATTGAAGAGGTTCTTCTGGACGCCACCGAGCAGTCCGTGCGGCAGCCGACCGACAAACTCAAGCGTAAGCAGGCGTACAGCGGCAAGCAGCAAGACCACACGCTCAAGACGCAGATTGTAGCGACGCGCAAGCAGATCCTGCATGTGTTCGGCGGTTTGCCCGGCTGCCTGAGCGACATGCTCCTGCTGCGCGCATCAGGCGTGGTGTATCGTGTGCCGCCTGGGTGCAAGGTGCGCCTGGACAAAGGCTATGAAGGTACAGACGCGGCATACCCTGCTCAGGATGTCCAACAGCCGATCAAGAAGCCGCGCAAGCAGACCCAGAATGTACTGGAGCGCGCCTACAACTACATGCTGTCTACGCAGCGCATCTACGTAGAGCATCATTTCGCCCGCCTCAAACGGTGGGACTGCATGGCGCAAGTATGGCGCGGCCATGACCGTGACCACGAGGACATGTTCTGTGTCGTCGCGGGCTTGCTCAACTTTCGCCAGAGTGGCTGTATGGAACTCACGGCCTAGAGCAGAGACTACAAGAACAGACCGCGTCTGTGCCGCAGACGCAGGCGACCGTCAAAAACAGCTTGGTGGCTGTACCGGCGAAGCCACGCAGCTAATTACGCAATCTATCTTTAGAGGAACAACAGCTTCAGCGGCAACCAAGTTTGGTCGTTACAGTAGTCGTGTTTCGTTACGTTCATGCACGAGCGACGCCATGACAACGTCCTCGCCTGCCGCGCGTTTCCTTAACCCGTCTATGACGCCTTGACGGTTTGGCAGAGACTGGTTCTGGCTCGCTTTCCATTTGCCTTGCAGGCGGTCAATGGTGATTTCGATACCGACAATCGCGCCGATCAGCTTCTCGATGTAGTCTGAGGGCGCGTCCGTGACGGCCCACGGCTGAGGAGAGGCCGCTTCCTGCGCGTGGGTCAGGGCGTCAAGCTGCGCGCGGATCCATTGTGGGTCGTCCATCACGCGCAGATAGCCGCGCGCATGAACAGCCACATAGTTCCAGGTGGGAACGACTTTGCTGGTCTCGGCCTTTGTCGCATAGAACGTGGGGCTGATGTAGCTTTCCGGGCCGTGGAAGATAGCCAGGACGGGCGTCGCGGTCGGATGTTCGCGCCACAGGGGGTTTGCCCGCGCAACGTGTCCGCGCAGTATGCCCAGCGGCGCGTCTTCGCTCACGACAAGGTGCAGCGGGATCGCATTCGCGTCCGGCCCGTCCGGGCCAATCGTCACAAAGCTCGCCAGGGGATGCGCTCGCATGAGTTTGTGCATCACGTCGGTTCGAGGCTCATCAAAATGCCGGGGTGTGTACATAAAGATAATTCAACAGTCGCCCGCATCGAAAAACAGGCGACGCAATCATAAAGTATGTGTCCGCTTTGCAGGCCGCGATTGACTACTTGTACAGTTCGTGAATGGGTTCGCAGTCGGGCAGGATGGGAACGGGACGGCCCTGCGGCGTGATCAGGGTTTTGGCGTAGTCAATTCCCAGCGCGTCGTAAATGGTGGCGGCCACTTCGGGCGGGCGGATGGGCCGCTCGGTCACGTACTCGCCCCGCTCATCGGTCGCGCCGATCACCTGCCCGCCCTGTACGCCCGCGCCCGCAAACAGCATCACGCCCGCGTTGCCCCAGTGGTCCCGGCCCGCGTCCTTGTTGATTTTGCTGGTGCGCCCAAAGTCACCGTACATCGCCACGAGCGTATCCTGAAGCAGGCCGCGCTGCTTCATGTCTTTGAGCAGGGTGGCGATGGACTTGTCCAGTCGGGGCAGGCTGTTGTCGCAGGCCTCGAATATCTTGCCGTGCATGTCCCAGCCACCCTGACCGAGCAGCACAAAGCGCACGCCTCCCTCGATCAACCGCCGCGAAAGCAGCGCCTGCCGCCCCCAGAAATCTTTGCCATACGCTTCCAGCGTTTTGGGGTCTTCCTTGCTCAGATCGAACGCCTGCCGCGCTTCCGACGAAAGAATCATCTGCGTGGCCCGCTGATAGAACGTGTCCATGCTGGCTAACTGGTCGCTGCCCTCGACGCGGCGGGCCAGATTGTCAATCGCATGAAGCATATTCTCGCGGCGCGTCAATCGCTCCTGCGGCACATCGGCCAGCAGGGACAGGTTGGGAACCTGCCATTTGCTGTCGCCCACATTGCCGCTCTTGAACGACTCGTACCGCTCGCCGAGAAACGCCGCCTTGCCCAGTTCCCATGTAAAGGAATGGTTCTTCGGCACGGCCACATACGGCGGCAGGGTATTGAGCGGGGCGGTCTCATGCGTGACGACGCTGCCGATGCTCGGATAATCGCCGCCCTGCATCACGCCGTAATTGCCCGTGAGCATCCACTGCGCGGCTGTCTCGTGGTGATCGCTGCCCGTGACCTGCGACCGGCACAGGGCGTAAAGGTCGGTGATCTTCGCCATTTCGGGCATCATGCTGGAGAAACGGACGCCTGCCATGCCGGTCGGGATCGTGCCGTACTTGCCCCGTATTTCCTGCGGCGCGTCAGGCTTGGGATCGAACGTGTCGTGGTGCGTCAGCCCACCGCCCAGATAGATGAGCAGGACGTTTTTGGCGCGCGTTTTCCCAGCGACTTTGTTGGCGGCATTTGTGGCCGCGTTTGCCGCTTCCAGGCGCAGCATGTCCGGCAGCGTCAACCCCAGCACGGACAGCGCGCCCAGACGCAGAAAGTTGCGCCGCGACACGCCATCGCACTGTACCACCCCAAGCCCTGCATCCACATCCAGCATGATCGCAATTCTCCCCGCCCGAACGCATACCGCTTTGATTCCTATGTAAACAGACAATCCGCTCCCAAACATGTTTCAAAACAATCCACCTACAACGTCACTCTCGCGTTATGCGCGCATCCACCAAACGACCAGAACAGTACCCGCCCCAAGAAGCCAGCCTACCACGCGGGCATACCAGTATCCCGCTTGCGCCAGCCAGAGAAAAGCTCCATTAGCGGCGAATAGCGCTACAATCACTGACCCGCCCATCAGCAATCGCAGCGGCCTGCTCACTCGTGTTTTGTGCATTGCATATTGTTCCCTGCGGTTTTGATGCCTATAAGGTCTTGTTCCGTTCCTACTTCTTCCTCGTAAATTTTTGTATCAGCATTACAGTGACAGCCGGACAAAAGATAGCCAGGTAAAAGAAGGCGTAGTTCAGCCCGTATCCCTCACCGATCAGCGGCTTCCACGCCAGGAAATAGATCAGCAGGGCAGGAAGAAAGCATTTCATCGCAACTACAAACCAGCCGGCAATGAGAGCTATTATCAATGTTCTTTTGGTGGGTGGCATTCGCGGCTCCTGTTATCACGTTACCATGTTCAGAACTGTTTGCCAACTGTCGGAGACCTCAAGACGCGCTTTCAATTCTGCGGCGACTTTTTTATCGTCCCATAAGCAGCGGTAGAAATCGTCGCAGCCATGTTCAGGATACCATCCCGCCATGTGCGACCAGACAAATGCTTTAACGCTGGTCGCAGAAGGGTCGTGCCGAGCGTCAAGCCAGTCCTGAACACATTGCCCACGCTGAGGATAAGCAGTGATTATCGCGGCGCAAACGAGGCGTTCCAGCGTTTGTTGGTTAGGCAGTCCGGGCGCGATAACATCAGGTACTTCCCAGCGTATTAGCGATATGCTTGTCTCTCCAGCGTCGGCAGAGATTATGGACTGGCTCTGCAACAGCGCAGAACTGTCTATGATCTGAACTTCGCGTAATACATCCTGGGTTCGCAGTCCTGTGGCTGTGTTGTTCGTAGCAACAACATCTATGTCGGAGTTAACATTGACAATCAACTATAATGACCCCAAGAAACTGGACAATGGTTTAAGGTGGTGGCTGTGTCAAAATAGAACACAGGAGAACCCATCATGTCCACACTACGTAAACGCTATTCTGCCGAGTTCAAGGCCAAGTTGGCGCTCGAAGTGGTCAAAGGCAGCCGCACTCTCGCGGAGATCGCAAGCGAAGCGCAAGTGCATCCCAATCTGCTGATGCAGTGGAAGAAGCAACTGCTCGATAGCCTGCCCACCGTCTTTGCCGACAAGCGCGTCAAGGACGACAAAGACCAAGAAGAACTCACGGATCAACTCTACCAGCAGATCGGGCAGCTCAAGGTCGAACTCGACTGGCTCAAAAAAAATCAGGACGGCTCTCTTGATGTACTGCGGCAGCGCGTCGAAGCCCGTCATCCGCAGATCAGCATCGCGCGCCAATGTGAACTGTTAGGTTTGTCTCGCTCCGGCTACTACTACCAACCGCGTGGCGAGAGCGAACTCAACCTACGCCTGATGCGCCTGATAGATGAAGAGTACACCGCGCACCCGTTCTTCGGCTACCGCAAGGTCACGCGTATGCTGCGCCAGGGTGGATACGAGGTCAACAAGAAGCGGATTGCCCGCTTGATGCAGGTCATGGGCTTGCAGGCAATGGTTCCCGGCCCGAATACAAGCCGCCCGTCGCCTGAGAACCCGACCTATCCTTACCTGCTGCGCGGCGTCAAGATCGACCACGTCAATCAGGTGTGGAGCGGCGACATCACGTATATTCCCATGCCGAAGGGATTTGTGTACCTGTTTGCTGTGATCGATTGGTACAGCCGCTTCGTCCTGGCCTGGCAGCTTTCCAACACAATGGACACCGCCTTCTGTATAGAAGGGCTGGAACAGGCACTGACAAGCGGCAAGCCGCATATCTTTAACAGCGATCAGGGCGTTCAGTTCACGAGCAGGGAGTTTACCGGTCGCCTGCTGGCGGAAGACATTGCAATCAGCATGGATGGGCGAGGCCGCGCCTTAGACAACATCTTTGTAGAACGCTTGTGGCGAACCGTCAAATACGAAGACGTATATCTGAAAGGATATGAAACGCCTAACGAAGTGCAAAGCGGACTGTGCGCCTACTTCCACTTCTATAATGAAGCGCGTCCGCACCAGGCGCTGGGCTACCAGACACCGGCAGCCGTGTACCGTCAATCGCTCGGCTGCTAGGCCGACAAAGATCGGCACACCGACCACCTTAAACAGGACGAAAATTTGTCTTGACAAATGGGGTCACTATACAACTGTGCAAACGGCTTTGTTGCTCGCTGATTTAAGAAGGCTCGCAGGGTTCGCAATATGTTTCTCACTCCGCGACAAGGCACGACTCTGATGCTGTTGCCGCTCTGCGTTTGATAATAAAACTGTCCACGCTCTACGGCTTCCCCGCGAATGTCTTTGACCGGTACGCGTTCTGTGATACCCTTCTTGACGCCAGGATCAACACACCTCATGTAGAGAAGTAGTCCCTGCCAGAACGCCCGATCATGATAACCTTCACATAAAATCACGGACTCCGTCACCGCAGGTCATCTCCGATCTCCGTCCGCGCAAACGCGATGTCTGAACCCGCTGTCCGAGATGATCTCAAACAGCCATCTTTCAGGAGAAGACGATAAACGCTCATCTTATCAAGTTCCTCTTGATTTTCAACTTCGGACAGCAAAGCGTCAATCAGTTCCAAGCTGTGCGTTGAAATCACTACTTGAATGTTCCTCCTGATGGCAGCCCATATAGCTCTTGCGCTTTGCCTTATGGCTCCCGGATGCTGATGTACTTCCGGTTCTTCTAATAAGACTACGCCTCCGGGACGTGACGCTAATTCTAGAATTATCCGCAATAACGATTGTATTCCCTCGCCTGCTAATGCAACAGGAACGCTGCTGTCTCCATAATCCAGATACAGCAATGGTCTGTCGCCTTCTGTGAGGATTAGTATGTCGTCAACGCCTTGAACAAGATGAGATAAAAGTTCACGCGCTTCCTTGCGCCTTCCCTGTTCGACAACTCTTGTATAAAGTTCGTGTAAAGGACTTAGACCAGCAACCATTTCTACGTCTACAAGATGTACTTCGGGGATTCCTCTGAACGAAGACGTTGTTTGGGCATACCCTACTGCTCCATCGTTGAATGAAATAGGATTTATCGCCATCTTGGTGTTCTGAGGAACAACGCTGACGCCACTTTCAACAGATCCACGTTGCTTCTCGATGCGAGTAGTAACGGTTCCAGTTATCCTTGTTTGTTTATTTTCTGCTTCCCTGGATGCTTGGAGTGTAACAGTTCGGGAGTCGCCACGATCATTTTTTACAGAAACAACGCACTCTGAAGCTTTCGACGCTACCAGCCAGCGCGCTTTCTCACTGAGGCCATTTTTTCTATTGACGGCAACAACGATGGCCTCGGAGATGTCAGTATTAGAGCCAATAAGCAACGCCTCTAAAATTGTGCTTTTACCGGCATTGTTTGGGCCGACAAGCACGACAAGCGGTGTCAGGTTATCTAACTTGCCCTGCTTTATGCCGCGCAGTCCCTTAATTTCCACAGAGCTAATCATAGATGCAACCTTCCAAAAAATGACAAACACGAACAGACGTAGCCTTGTTACGTCTGTTCGTGTCGGTAAGGTTCAAATCCTGCTTTATTGCCGTTTAGTGGTTGAACAGGAACTCTTTGCTGTTGAGCAGGCTCCAGAGCGCGTCTTGAAAACCCTCTTCCTTTTTGGGCGACTGCGCGATCAGGGTGAGCAGGGCGTTCGCCTCGGCAGGCGTGGGATGACGGGCAAGCGCGGACAGGAACAGCGCGTCCAGAACGTCGGCGTCGGGCTGTTTGGATTTGAGCAGGGCGTTCACGACGCATTCTGAACTCTTGAATTTGTTCTGGATGTTTTCGCTATTGAGCAGGGCAAGCGCCTGACTGATGGCCGGATTGCAGTTGCGTTCCGCGTCGCTGGGCTGTACGCGGGGCGGACGCCCGAACGTGTCGAGCATTATGCTGGGGATCTCGGTATCGGCCAATTCGCAGGCGCGCGTCCCCGGCGATACGCCCTGATACCTGTCCCACACACCCGTTACCTGCGATACGGCATCCGCCAGTTCCTCGGCCCCCATCCGGCGCGGCGCATAGTGCGAGAACAGCCGGGTATCTATCTTGTTCGTCTTATTGGACACGGAACTGAGTTGGTAGGTACGCGAGCGCATGATCGTGCCGAGCAGGTATTTCAGATCGAAGTTGTGCCGCTTCAAGTCGTCGCACAGGCCGCGCATCAGCGGCTCGTTTTTGGCCGGGTTGGTGCTGCGTATGTCGTCTACGGGTTCCACGATACCGCTGCCAAAGCACCTGGCCCAGTACCTGTTCACGATGGCGCGGGCGAACTCGTCCTGCTTCACTATCCACGCCGCAGCCTTGACGCGCCGATCCTCTTCCTGCCCCTTTGTGTCTTTGACAAAGCCCAGATCAAGTCTGTCCAGAGGCCGTGCCGCCATAAGATTGTTCGTGCGCGGCTGATGCACGTCGCCGTTCGCGGTCGCGGCGAGTATTTGCGGTACGCCGTCGTCCGTGTCGCCCTTGCCCGTCATCTGCTGCCACAAGGCCGCGTAATGGTAGTAATCATCCTGCGTGTAACGTTCTGTCGGGTGGTTATGGCATTTGGCGCACTGTATACGCGTGCCGAGAAATACCTGCGCGGTCATTTCCGCCGTGGCCTGCGTCCCCCGTATCCAGGTTCCCTCGCCCTCCTTCTGCGGCGAGCGGCTGACAAAGAACAGGCCCGCCCGATTGTCGTTCAGATTGCCGGACGCGGTCAGTATGTCGGTCGTCAGCTTGTCCCACGGACGGTTAAGATTGAACTGCTCGCACAGCCACTGCTGCATCAGCATGGCATATTTGCGGTGCATGTACTCGCGGCGCAGAACGAACAGGTCGCCGAACTTGAGCGCCCACACCATGCCGTATTCGGGACGGCGCAAAAGCGTGTCTACAAGTTTGCCGCGCTTGTCCGCGCTCTTGTCGTCCAGAAAAACGCGCGCCTCGTCAGCCGTGGGCAGCGTGCCAAGGGCGTCAATATAGGCGCGGCGCATAAACTCCTGATCCGTACACAAACCGGACGGCTCGATATGTAATTGCTTCAGTTTGGCGTTCACCAGATCGTCAACGTAGTTGTTGCGGAGGGCGTAGGCCGAGGCGGACACGGATTGGGCGTAGGGGGACATCATGCGCGCCACGGCCAGCTTGTCCATGTACTTGGCCGTGACAGCCGTTTCGCCCGCGCGCTGCATCTGCACCAATCCCGACTCCGTGATCGTGGCAAGGGCGACATCGTTGGAATTGTAGATGGCGCGGCCCGTAACGTCTTCGGTGCGCCCGTCCGCAAACGTGGCGCGGACAAGCAGGCGCTGTTTCTGAGCGGGCCGCATCTGCCGGTCGCCGGGCAGTATCTCCAGCCGGGCAAGGGCGGCTTCTTTGCCGGTGGGGCCGGGCGTGTTCTGCGCGATCCAGGCGAGCAGGATGCGATACTCGCGGGTGTCCTCGAACAGCCGCTTGCCGCCGCGATGCGGCACGACGGCGAGCGGCTTGCGGAGGAACAGGCTGTGGGCAGGGTCTTCGCGGCTGATGCGCCGCCCGCCCAACTGCCGCGTGATGCTCACGATGTCCAGTTCCGGCGCGTACCCGCGCAGACTGAGCCGAAACCCGCCCTTGCCTGCCGCCGCGCCATGACACGCCCCCGCGCTGCACCCCAGCCGCGATAGGATCGGCACAACGTCGTTGACAAACGACACCACGACCGGCTGCCTCATGCCGCTTGCGCTTACCGTCGCTGTGGCCGTTCTGCCGCCGTAACGTGCCGTTACCGTCCCCTGCCCGTCCCCAGCCCCGCTGACTTCGCCCTCTTTCGTCACCGTCATCAGTTTCGGCGCGGACACCGCAAACACCGCCTCATCCGTCACATCTTTGCTCGTGCCGTCGCGCAGAACCGCCGTAACAAGCAGATGCTGTACCGCGTTCGGACTGGTCAGCGACACGCTCGGCGGTGTGATGCTCAATCCCACGACGTAGGCCGCCGCACCCGCTTTCGACGCAGGCGCAGTGGTATGTTTGCCCGCGTGAACGGGCGCGGCAAGGGCCGGCTTTCCATACAGCGACACAACAAACACAACAGCGACAAGAACAAGGTAAATTCGTTTTATCATGGTGGCAGCACGGCTTAAAGACGGCTTAAACAGGCACAAAAAAATGCAAAGCGAATACCAAAGCAAACGCAAAACAAGACGGATACTCTGCCTGTTCAGACAGCGTCCCCGCCTTGATGTTGCATCTATTTGCCCTACTGTTCTATTCAGGGTCGAGATGTTGCTGCAATATGGCTTTCACATATTCCGGTATTGGCTCATTGTTCGCTTCCGCTTGCTGGCGCAGTTGCTCGTAAACTTCCACTTCCTCCTGTGTCCAGACAAGTTCCAGGCGACGCGTTACTGTTAGCGCGATATGTTTGTAGGAAGCAGGGCTGGCCCAGTAGCAGGAGAGACAAACATCTGCGTCTTTCAGCGTTGTCCAATTTGTGCAATGCTCGCATGACCATGACTTTGCGCGGTTGCATGAACCGCACAGAAGAATGTAATCGTTGGGTTGCGCTGTGTTCCCCTCGGTTCTCCGGCTACTTGATAGGGAACACGATGGTCTATTTGCAGATAACGCTCTTCATATTCTGTCAGGCAGATGGCGCAGCGTGACCCGTTCTGCTCAAGCAACGTTTTCTTGAACGCCTTAGAGAATGTTTTTCTGCCGCCAAGATTGTCACTGCCCGCCAGCGAGGGATCAGCGAATTTGTACGCGCCGATAGCTCGTCCCTGCGTGTTCTGAACGAAGAAAGTTACAAGCGCGGTACCTTGTTCGCGCACATCACGGGCAGCGCGTGGCGGGTGATCGTAGTTACAAAGCGTCTTCAATTCCTCGGTTGTGATGAAGCCATGCTGAAGAATATGATCTATGACGGTTTTGGCCCGCTTGTTTGTTATTGTTATCAAGCGATCCAGAAAGTCTTGCGGATACTCCTGATCGCTCATCCAAAGGCCTCTTCAAGCGAGCATTGCAAGTCATGCTTCGGCGCAGGCAGATTTCCAAGTCGAGATACAAGAGCAGGAGAGAGATACAGCGACTCGACCGTGTTTTCAGCCCGTCCCAGCAAGGTAGCCTGCGAAGATGGCCCCGCATCAAGGCGTATGTGCGTGAGGTTAAGGCAGGCGGGAAGCGGCTTGCCGTAAGCTCTCGTACCGGTGTGACCGTCATAACTGAGGATATAGCTAGCGTTTTTGGCATTTAGCAGCGCCAGGGTCTCTACGAAATTGTTTCGCGCAACGCCGCCGATGTAACGAGGGTTGCGGTCGCCACTCACGCCCTGATAAGGCGGGTCCATGTACACGACATCCCCCTGCTCAATGCCCGCCAGAATGCGCGTGTAATCGGCGGACAGGATTTCGGTTCGGGCTTGCAGCAGGCGCGACGCTCCCAGGATGTGCGCGCGCATCGTGTCTGGCCGCGCTCCCAATCTGCGGTTGTCGGGGCCTTGATTGAACTCGCCTTTGGCGTTGTAGCGCACCGAAGCCTTCACGCACCGCGCCAGCAGGTACAAAAACAAGGACGGTTCCTGCGTCTTGTTGAAGAGTTCGCGTATCTGGTCGTAGTACGTCCTCTCCTGCCCCTGTTGCGCGTTCCAGATACGCTCGTAAGCGTCCGCAATGCTGCCGGGCGCGTCTACGATCTCTTTCCATAATTTCATCAGCGGCTGATTGATGTCATTAAGCTGGAAGCACTGCAATCGGCCCTGCTGGGCGCAGGCGAGCGACAGCGCCGCCGATCCTGCAAACGGCTCCAAAAGCCGCGCGGCATCGGCGGGTATATAGCGGAGTATCGCGGCGGCCAGGTTGCGCTTGCTGCCCTGATAAGGGATAGGATGCGGAACGCGCATGACGGTTCAGGCTCCGGGAAAGTTGTATAGAGGGCATCACATTACGTACTGAGCGTCCAAAGGAAACAAGGTTACGCCGACGGGTTGGACGGTGAAGCGTCACCGCCTTCGATGATCCGCATGAACAACTGCTCCAATGTCTCGCGGCGGGGAATCAGAGCAGTAAGATGTGCGCCGTTCTGCACGATGGCGCGGGCCAGTTCGCTGATGTCGCTCTCGTCGCGCACGTAGGCCGTGAACTTCGTGACCGGCACACGCTCGATTTTCAGCCGCGCTGCGATCTGCCGCACGGCGTTCATGGCCGCGTCGTTCATGCCGCGTACCTCGATGTCAACCGTGGACGAGAAGCCGAGCAGCTCGTCCATCGTTCCCTGCGTCGCCACTTCGCCCCGCTTGATGATGGCGACGCGGTCACACGTCATCTCGATTTCCGACAGCAGATGCGAGTTGAGCAGGACGGTCTTGCCCTGCGCCTTTAATTCCATGACGATGTCGCGCACATCGCGCCGCCCGATGGGGTCAAGCGCGGAGGTCGGCTCGTCCAGAATCACCAGGGCCGGCTCATGCAGGATGGCCTGCGCCAGCCCGACGCGCTGCTGCATTCCTTTGGAAAACTCGCGTATTTTGCTTTTCGCCCGGTCTCCCAGACCGACGCGTTCCAGCACGACGGGAATGCGTTTGTCGCGCTCGCTCCGACTCATGCCGTTTAGCTTACCGTGCAGGTGCAAAAACTCCGTGGCGGTCAAAAACTCGTGAAACTGAAACTTTTCCGGCAGAAATCCCACCTGCCGCCGGGTCGGCACATCGCCAACGGGCTTGCCCAGCAGCGTCGCCACGCCACGCGTGGGCCGGATATTGCCCAGCAGCATCATAATGGTCGTGGTCTTGCCCGCGCCATTGGGGCCGAGGAAGCCGAACACCTCGCCCGTCGGCACATTCAGGTTCAGCCCCTGCACAGCCGTAAAGTTCTTATAGGTTTTGCCCAGGTCGCGGGTTTCGATGGCTAATGTCATAATGTCATGTTGTCATATTGTTACGGCGTTGTCTTGGGCGGTTCGGGGTGCAGGACGTGCGCCGTGGTATGCAGTTTCCATGTGCGCTGATGCCAGGTCACGGTCGCGTCAATGGGATAGTCGCCGGGCATGGTTCCCATCGGCAGGCGCACCACGAACTGACGCGCGCCCCGCCCGTCTTCCTTGTCAATGGTCAGCGGCAGCTTTTTGCGATTGCCTTCCACCTCCCAGGTCGCAGGCAGGTTCAGCAGTTCGACCTCGCAGTTCATCTGGCCGGGGTTGGCATTTACGACATCCACGCTCACGGCAAACGAGGTCGGGCCGACGACCGTGACCGGATCGGGCAGAATAGAGATCTGCGGATAAAGCGGTTCAACGACCTGAAACGAGGCCGAAGATTGGATCTGCTTTCCGTTCTCCAGTTCTCCCGTTGCCGTCAGCGTATACGCCCCCGGCTGCAAATCGGCGGCCAGCGTGGTTTTGTAATTCAACTTCAGCCGCTTCAGCGGGCCGATAACAGGTATGGAAATATCGCGCATCGTATTGACGGCATTGGCCGCGCCGCCCTGTCCCGCCCATGTCAGGGCTTTGAGCGTGACACGCGAGTCGGTCTGGTTGATAAGCTCCAAGGTGGCAAACAGTTTCTGACCCGGAACGCATTTGTTGTCGGACAGCGTCAGGCGCGGCAATAACCCGACTATCTGCGTGGGCGTGGCGGCAGGCGGCATGGGCGTCTGAGCAGGCGACGACACGGCGGGCATCGCAGGCACGGCGGCGGCAGAGTTAGGAACGGCGGGGGACGGCGGGGCAGGCGCGTTCGCGCTGCGCGTCTCGACAAGCGTGGCGTCCAGCAGCAGATGCGGCTCAAAGGGTGGCGTGGGCATATACGCGTTCGCCTGCCCCGGCGTCAGAAACTCGCCGCGCAGTCCTATGGTCGCGCCGGCCCGCAAGGTCAGGCCCATGCTGCGCGGGATCGCCACTTCCACGACCTGCCCCGCCGCGTCCAGGCTGCCCGCCGTTTTGATTGCGGCCGCGTCCGTAGTCAGGTCGCGCCAGAGCGGGGTTTCGCGGCTGTTGGACGCGTCGAGCAGCCTGGCCGTGATAGCAGGAGCGCCCCCGTTGCTGTCCACGCTGCTGACTACGATCTCCAGGTTGTCCGCGCCCCGCAGCCAGCCGTCGTTACTGGCGTCAATGTCGAACACAAGGCTTGCCGGACTGTCTGTGCGCGCGGCAAGGTACAAATAGTTCTCGTCCCAGTTGCAGTAAATGGTTCCCTTAATCGGCCCATCGGCAAGCGTGTAAAACGGGTCGTACTTTCCCTCACTCAGGATGCCGTTGATCTGCACGGTGCGGCGCGCGCGCTGCGAGTATGCCGTAACGCGAGGACGGCTATGAAAGTTCGGCAGCGTCGCCGTGACCGGGGCGGTGTCTTGCGCGCGCTTGGGAATGGGAACGCTCGCTTTTAGCATTCCTGTCAGTCCGACAACCGCCAGAATTGATAATCCAGCAGCCGACAGTGTGCGGCGTTTTCGGGCCTGCAAACATAGATGTAGGGGCGACATAACCGATTCCTCCCTGCGTGTAGTGGCAGCGGCGCATATAAGTGATGCGCCAACTGTAACATTTTTCCTGCCTGTCTGTCAAGGGGCAGATTATAAAGAACCACGGGGAACACGGGGGACACGGGGAAGAAGCGGAATACTTTATCGCAGATCGGACGGATGACACGAATGAACGCAGATGAAAACCAAAATATCATTCGTGTATATCCGTTTCATCCGTGTTATCAGCGGTAAGTTCCCCTTCTTTGTTCGCCAGGATTTTGGCGACGAGTTGGGGCAGACGCATCACAAGGGCGGAGTTGGCAACGAGCAGATTGCAGCCCGCCGCCATCGCATTGGGGCGTACCTGCGGCATCCAGACATGCGGCACGAAACCCATCACGGGCGGGGCGTCGGGCAAGTCTTTGATGTGCCGCACCGTCTCAGCGGGGGCAAGACGGTCGCTGCCGAAGTTGATGATGACAAGCGCGAGCGCGTTATCACGGGCATGTTCAACGGCTTTAGCATGGTCGCCAATCACGGCAACCATATAGCCCATCTTTTGCAGCACGGTCTCGATACGCACGGAAAAGAACAGGTCGTCCTCAATAACCAGGACACGCGGCTTTGCAAGATTGACGTTCGCGCCTTCTGTTTTTGAAGGCATAGCACTCGGACTGCTCAGGTTCAGGTCGTTCATGGTGTTTGTACTCGACTCACAGGGATGTTCACGTTGTCAGGACGCGGTCTGCTGCGTACCGGCTGCGATGCCGCCTGCCGCGCTCGTTTGCATAACAGTGTTACTCGAAGCAGAACGTCAGATCGCCCCGTCTAAAAAGTCTAGGAGGGCGGCGTTGACGCGGGCAGGCTCCTCGTGATGCAGCCAGTGCGTGGCATTTTTGAACAGCATCAGCTTGCCGCCCGGACAGTAGCGGATGCTCGCCGGGGCCATGCTCGCGTCCAGAAACGCGTCCTTTGCGCCCCACAGCATCAGGGTCGGAACCCGGATGCGCGGGTCGGACGGCAGCGGAAGGGGGCGACGCGCGGCGGCGCGATACCAGTTCAGCATGGCCGTGTACGCGCCGGGCTTCGCCCACGCCTGCCGGTAGCGGTCGAGGTCGCGGGGCGTAAATGTTCCGGGCCGACTGCTCGCGGTCAGGGCGAGGGCGGGCAGATGCCAGTCGGCGAATCGCGCTGTCCATTCCGGCAGGCCGGGTATCTGAAAGAACGCGATGTAACTGCTTTTCAGCTTTTGTTTGGCGTTATCGCGCAGGGTATCGTGAAACACGGTCGGATGCGGCACGTTCAGAATGGCAAGGCGTTCCAGACGGCGCGGGCTTCTCAGCGCCAATTGCCAGGCGATGTTCGCGCCCCAGTCATGCCCGACCACGCTTGCCGTGTCGCGCCGCGCGGCGTCTATCAGACCTTCCACATCATTTGCAAGCACGTCCGGGCGGTACGCATCCAGGCCGCGGGGCTTGTCGCTCAGGTTATAGCCCCGCTGATCGGGAACCCACACGCGATACCCTGCCCGCGCTAACGCTCCGATCTGACGCCGCCACCCAAACCAGTATTCGGGAAAGCCGTGCAGCAAAATCACGAGCGGGCCAGCCTGCGGCCCCGCCTGAACCACATGCAGCCGAACGCCATTGGTCTGCACCTCATGATGTTCCCACAACATTCCCGTTCCCCGTTCCATGTGCCGATGCGCCCGCCACCACAGGCCGCATTTAAACGCCCATCTACGCTTTTGTACTTGCGTCTTCTGCTTTCTGCCTTATTCCCTCTACGCTTCTCCAGGCGGAATGATAGCGGTCTTGATGGCCCCGTTCGTGCCGTCAGCAAGAGAGGCGAGAACGGCGGGAAGGTCGGCAAGCGGAGCCTGCGCCTGAATGAAGGGCCGAGCGTCTAAGTCGCCGCTTACAATCAGGGCGAGAGCGCGGCGGAACGTATCAGGCGTGTGGCTGAATGTGCCTTTGAGGGTCAGTTCGTCGTAATGAATGCGGTGCGTAGCAACCGTGATCTGCGTATCGGCGGGACAACCCCCGAACAGGCTGACCGTTCCCGCCTTGCGACTCAGGGCAATGGCCGTTTCCCACGCCGAAGGCAGGCCCACCGCCTCGATCACCTTGTCTGCGCCCTGCCCCGCTTCAGTGTGGGCTTGCAGCGTACCGACGACATCACGCAGTTCCTTTTCGTCGAAAACTTCGTCCGCGCCCAATGTGGAGGCCAGGGCAAGGCGTTCCGCTCGCCGCCCAACCGCCAATACGCGCGCGCCCGCCAGTTTGCACAGCCGAACGAACAGCAGACCTATCGGCCCCAATCCCAGCACGATAACCGTCTCGCCACGCTGTACCGGCATCTCGTCCATGCCCCGGACGACGCAGGCCAGCGGTTCGGTCAGCGCGCCCGCGTCGAACGCGACGTGATCGGGCAGGCGATACAGGTTCTTCTGCACCACGCGGGCCGGAACCGTAATGCTCTGGGCATACGCGCCATTGAGAAACAGCAGATCCTCGCACAATTCTGTAAGATCGCGGCGGCAGTAGTAGCACATTCCGCAGGGCGCGCTATTGGCGATCACCACGCGTTCCCCGATTTGCCAGCCTTCCACATCGGGGGCGACTTCTATAATCGTGCCGGCCATCTCATGCCCGAACACGGCGGGCGGGCGGATCATACGGGCGTGATTGCCGCGCCGGTACACCTTGACATCCGTGCCGCACGTCAGGGCGGCCCCGATACGCACCCGCACTTCCCCTGCCTCCAATGTACCGACCACAACCCGTTCAACCCGCACGTCTTTTTTGCCATACAGCACGGCGGCGGTCATCATTTTGTTGGTTGTTGGTTGTTGGTTATTGGTTGTGGAAACGTTCATACGGTCACTATAATCTTCAGCGAATTGTCACGCGGATGGGAAGCGTACTCAATGGCGTCTGCGATGTCTTCCAGGGCGAAGCGATGCGAGATCAGGTCGCGGACATTGACGCGCCGACTGAAAATCAGGTCGGCGGCCTCGTTCTGCAAGAGTATGTCGCTGGAATACGAGCCGAGCAGGGTCTTTTCCTGCATACACACGGCCCCGGCGTCTACGTGCATCAAGTCGTCAAGGCGCGTGTGCGCGAACAGCAGCACGTTTCCGCCTGCCCGCAACATTTGGAACGCCTGCGCGACCGGCTGCGTGGTCGGCACGGCCACGATCACCAGATCGGCCCCGCGTCCCTCCGACAGTTCCTGTATCGCGCCTTCTAATTCAGCGTCATTGTCGGCGTGTACGGCCACATCCGCGCCAAGACGCCGCGCCATGTCCAGCCGATTTGCAAAGCGATCCGTCACAACCACACTTGCGCCGGCCAGTTTGCACAACTGCGTGAACAGCAGGCCAATCGGCCCCTGCCCGATGATCCACACGGTATCGCCGGATTCAACATTCGCGCCCCGCACGGCTTTCAGGCACGTATTCAGCGGTTCCACAAAACTCGCCTCTTCCAGCGTTATGTCATCGGGAACGCGCACCATACCCAACCCCGCGCACCAGTCCATGACGCGCACGTACTCGGCGAACCCGCCGCCGGCCGGTTCAAAGCCCGCCGTCGTTCCCGTGCGCTTGTACACCGGACACTGCGCGAACGCCCGACGCCGACAATAAAAACAATCGTCGCGCAGGCAGGGTACATGGTGGTTGACGACTACGCGCTCACCCATCTTCCAGTCGGTCACGCCCTCGCCCACAGCCGCAATCGTCCCCGCCGTCTCGTGTCCGAAGATGCGGGGCGGTGGCGTCAGGCCATAATGAATTTTTTTTAGGTCGGTTCCGCACACGCCGCACGCGCCCACGCGCAGCAGGATCTCTCCCGGCCCAATCTCAGGCACGGCAACGGACTCGACGCGCACATCATCCACGCCCCGATATACGGCGGCGCGCATCGTGTTACTCAATAGTGTCTCTCCAAAAAGCATTCCTCCCGACGTGACGGGCGCAAGCGCAGTTGTCCCCACAAAAATCTACACAGATTGTAGACTCAGGGCGCGTGGATGTCAAGCTGTCAAATGCCGCAACTGTTGCCCGCGCCCTCTTTGTGAACGTCGGCCACAAATCAAGCAGGAGAATGCCCCCCACTTCGCCAAACACGCTTCAACAAACAATTATACGATACACAAGTCTGCAACAAACAGTAGCATTCGCGTCCGCGAGGACGCTTGGGCGAAGCCCTCCCAGACGGGTACGTTCTTTGTACCCGTCTGGGAGGGGGATTTTCAACGGAGGATACGCGTGGAGAGAAAAGTGAAATGGGGCGTGCTGGGCTGCTCGGCGTTTGCGCGAGGCAAGGCCATTCCCGCCATGCAGCTTGCCGAAAACGTCGAACTAGCCGGTATTGCCAGCCGGACTTTAGACAAGGCCCAGGAGTTTCAGCGCGAGTTCGGGTTCGGCAGGGCGTATGGCAGTTACGAGGAGATGCTCGCCGATCCCGACATCGAGGCCGTTTACAACCCCCTGCCCAACGGCCTGCACCCGGAATGGGCCATCAAGACTGCGCAGGCAGGCAAGCACAGCATCGTGGAAAAGCCGTTTGCCGCCAATGTCACAGAGGCTATCGAAGTGGCGAATGTCGTGAAGCAGCATGGCGTCCTGGTGATGGAAGCGTTTATGTGGCGTTTTCACCCGATGCACCTGCACGCCCGTCAGCTTATCCGCGAGGGCGCGTTAGGCGATGTAAAACTGGTACGCAGCGCGTTTACGTTTGTGCTGGAGCGTAAAGCGAATGTCCGACTTGACCCGCAGCTTGCGGGCGGCGGACTAATGGATGTGGGCTGTTACTGCCTGTGCGCGGCGCGGTTCTTGTTTGGCGAGGAGCCGACGCGGGTGTGGGCCGCAGCCGACTTCGATCCCGAATACGGCGTGGACATGCTGGCGAGTGGCGTCCTCGAATTCCCCGGCGGACGCGCCCTGTTCGACACCGGCTTCGCCCTGCCTTTCCGCGCCGATTACGAAGTGGTCGGCACAAAGGGCCGCATCTACGCGCCCAATGCGTTTCTGCCGGGCGAGGAGGGCGTTTTGGAAATCACCCTGGACGGCAAGCATACCCGCGAAACTTTTACGGCCCTGAACCAGTGGACGCTGGAATTTGAACATCTGTCCCGCTGCATCCTGGAAAACCGCGCCCCGGACTATGACACCGACGACGCTGTAAAGCAGCAGCGCGCGCTGGACGCCATTCACCGCTCGACCCGCTCCGGCCAGGTGGAACACGTAATCTAACTCGGAGTTTATCATGTCACGTTATGAAATAGAACATATCCGTGTGGCGGGGTTTGCCGCCATTCGTCTGCGCGATGATGCGCGGCAGGCCGACGCCGTCATTGTCCCGGAACTTGGCTGCAACTGCATCTCGTTCCGCACGACCCCTGATGATGACACGACGCCCGACGCAGCCGAACGCGCCGTGACAGGAGCCGTCGAGATCTTTGTTCCGCCCACAGACATCGCAAGCCTGCGCGACGTGCCGTTTACGGGCGGCAACCCGATCCTGTTCCCCTTTCCCAACCGCGTCCGCGACGGCGTGTACACTTTCGAGGGACAAACCTATCGCATGGACAAGCTGTTCGCCAAAGGCTGGGACGCGGGCGCGGGGCAGGCGCTGCACGGACTTGTGGGCGACAAGCCCTGGACACCCGGCGAAACCTTCGCCGACGACGGCGCGGCCATCATGCACGCGTCCCTTCAACTCGACGCGTTTCCCGACATTGTCGAGCAGTATCCGTTCCCCTGCCTGCTCACCGTGCGCTACACCCTGCGCGACGGGTTGCTGACGATGCTGACGACCGTGCAAAACACCGGCGCGAAAACCCTGCCGATGGGCTTTGGCATTCATCCCTGGTTCCCGGCCCGCCTGCGTCCGGGCGCGAACCTGCCCGCCGATCTCAGCGCCATCACGACCGAGCAGCGGGCCGCGTCCCTTGTGCATGTCCCCGCGAACGCCATCTGGCAGCTTGACAAATTGATGCCGACCGGAAACACGCTGCCCGTAGACGGCACACAGTACGACCTGCGACAGTTCCCGCCGCTCGCCGACCACTTCTTCGACGATGTATTCACCAGTGTGCAGCATACCTCGGACGGCGGAAGCGAGGGCGGACTGCGCGACCCGGACACCGGCCTCGAAATGTTCGTTGCCGCTGATGACAAGTTCCGCGAGTGGGTCCTGTACGCCCCCCTCAACTCGCCCGTGATCGCCCTGGAACCCTACACCTGCACCACAGACGCCGTAAACCTCCAGGCGCGGGGCATAGACGCGGGATTGCTCGCCCTGCCTCCCGGTCAAACATGGTCAGGAGAGATCCATTTCGGCCTGCGCCGCTTTGCCGCGTAGCCGTACAGGGCCTTGCCCCTGCCCATGCGCCCCATTCGGAAATGACCCGCGCCAGTCCACTACTGATGTCTGGATGAAAGGCGGCGAAGCGCAGTTGTTAGTTCCCATCTTCTTATGCCCATTACGATCTGACCGGGTAAGCGCAGATGATTTTGAAAATTTATCTCTGAATACATGGCTCGCAGGCAATCTCACTCAGTCTCGGTGACTCTGAAGCAGATAGTGGTGCAAACCTATTGATTTCACCTGATTTTTGGTTACACTGTAGCTGCATTCGTCGTCATATTCTTTTTTGCACCAGAGAGGATAACCATGTACTTCAAACAACATTTTCGCATCGCGGTCGTCCTGGGAGTGACGCTGCTGGGCGCAGTCGTAGGCCAGACCGCCCGCGCCGGACAGGAGCCGACGATACCGGAGGCCGGCGAGTATACAAAGCAGATGGAGAACACAGAGATCGGTTACTTTGAACTGATGTCGAACCATCCATTTACGGCCGAGGAACGCCGCGACATCCTGGCGAACAGCAACGCAGCATTTCATCGCAAGCCTCATGTCTTCATGCGTAACATACAAAGCAACGCAAAATTCCTGCGCGACTACGCAGCCTTTTCGCCGGTCAACAAACAAGGTTGGCGTTACGAACTCCTAAAAGGTCTGTTTATACCTCAGACTAGCGACTGGATCAGTACGCCGACGGAAATCGCCGACTATCAGCGTATCATCAGGCACTACGTGCAGCCTCTGATTGGGCATATGCCCGAAGTTCTTCATCAACCCACGCCGGTCTTGGTTTTGCCCGAAGACATGCAGGCAGCCTGGGAAGCCACACAGTTTTCCGCCAAAATGCTTGATGTGTCGGCTCCTTCCCGTGAGCAGTTCCACGCGCTTGTGGCGCAGGTGTGTACCACGAACCTCGCGCTGGCAAGTCCCGCCGCTGAATTTTTGAGGCGGTTATGCGACTTTGACTACACATGGCTGGCGTTTAAAGCCAACAATGTGTCTGGTTCACTGGAAGTAAACAACATACCTGCGGCGGCGCGGCAGGACCCGACCCAGCTGGCGCTTGCCGTGCCAGAAGCCTACAAGTTTTGTCTCCCCATGTACCATATAGAGCATGATGCTGATGGTAAACTGTCCTCGCCGGCAGCTGTGAAAATCAAGTACGACGGGGAAATGACGCGGATGCGTATGGTATACGCGTTTGCAGGCCAGATGAGTCACGATTTTGGCGAACAGCTGCGTCAGGAACATGTGGACGATGCGGCACGACGCCGGCAGGAGGACGCTGCCGCCGAGAAACGCCGGAACGGACAGTAGCAAAACCTCAGGACGCGAATGACCGTGTGCGCGGGAAATCAAGTATCGCCCCTGCCTCCCTGCCGGGAAGCAGGGGCAAAAACTCTTTGCCCTCTGTTCACTGCGGCATTTTATCGGCGCAGGATCGTAATACAGGTAGCAAAGAGGTTTCCACGTTGTTATACCGCCTCTTCGCTGCCTTTTGACCTCTGGATAAGACCCCGCCCGTATGGGCCGCAAGCAAAAGTAAAAGACCAAGATTTATGGCGACACAAACAGCAAACCGGGCGCAATCGAAACCGAAAACCGACAAGACCGCATCCGGCACAGCCGCCTTTAACGCGGAAATCAGCCAGTACCGGTGGATCATTCTCATCGGCCTGATTACGGCGGCGATCATGGAGGTGCTGGACAGCACCATCGTCAACGTGGCCCTGCCCCAGATGGCGGGCAATCTCGGCGCGACGTTCCAGGAAGTGGCCTGGGTCTCGACCGGCTATATTCTCGCCAATGTGGTCGTGCTGCCGATGACGGCTTTTCTCACCGCCACGTTCGGCAGGCGCAACTATCTGACCGCATCTATTATAATCTTCATCATCTCCTCGTTTCTATGCGGAACGTCGCACAGCCTGGGCGAGATCGTCTTATGGCGCGTGGTGCAGGGCGCGGGTGGCGCGGCCCTGTTGTCTACGGCACAGGCTACGCTGAGGCAGATATTTCCCCGCGAACAGCAGGGTATGGTACAGGCCATCTTCCTGCTGGGCATCATCGTCGCCCCCACCCTCGGCCCCACGCTGGGCGGCTGGATCACAGACAACTACACCTGGAATTGGTGTTTCTTCATCAATGTCCCTATCGGCATCCTGGCTGGCATCCTGGTCTTTACGTTTTTGCAGGATCCGCCGGGGCGTGTCCGGCGCACCGGGCCGATTGACTTTTTTGGCATCAGCCTGCTTGCGGTCGGGCTGTCGAGTCTGCAATATGTGCTGGAAGAGGGTCAGCAGGACGACTGGTTCAATGACGTGTGGATCGTGCGCCTGACCGCACTCTCGACCGTGTGCCTGCTCACCATGCTCTGGTGGGAATTGTCGCCGCGCAACAGAGCGCCCGTGGTGGATTTCCGTGTCCTGATAAATCGCGACCTGTCCTCGGCTATTTTTCTGTTTATCGCGCTGGGTTTCGGATTGTACGGCGGCACGTACCTGTTCCCACTGTTCGCGCAAAACCTGCTTGGCTTTACGCCCACGACGACCGGGCTGGCCCTGCTGCCGGGCGGGCTTGGCACAGCCCTGAGCGCGATCATCTGCGGGCGCATCCTTAGCAAACCTAACCCTGTCGTGGACTCGCGCCTGCTGATTTTCATTGGGTTCGCGATCTTCGTGGCTTCCATGTGGGATCTGGGACATCTAACGACGGCGGCGGGCGAGTCGGAGGTGCGGGGCGCGCTGTTTCTGCGCGGCCTGTCTCTGGGCTTTTTGTTCACACCCATCAACAACGCGGCGTTCGGCAACATCAACCCCAAGATCGCGCAGCAGGCAGCGGGGCTTGTCAACCTGGCGCGGCAGCTCGGCGGCTCGTTCGGCATCGCCATTCTGGGAACGTATCTGACGAACCAGACGCAATTTCATCGCGTCCATCTGCTCGGCTACGTGTATCGGGGCAACCCTGCTTTGGAAGAGCGGCTGACCGCGCTGCAGGGCGTCTTTATGGGACACGGCATGAATATGGTCGCCGCACAGGGCGCGGCTATCGGAACCGTGGATCGCACCGTGATGCGGCAGGCGACCATGCTGGCCTACAACAACTCATGGATGCTGCTGCTTGTGGCGTTCATCGCGACCGCGCCCGCCATTCTGCTGATCCGAAAGCCCCGCTCCGGCGCCGCGCCCGTTGACGCGCACTAAACGCTTGTATTCGCAGCGCCAACCGCGCCGTGTGTGGCAGCGACAACAACGGCCCTTCGCGAACGACTTTGATGTTCGCGAAGGGCCGGAGTATGTTCGGGCATCAGCGTGGCGGGCGGCGGCGGAGCTACTCCATGTCGGCGAAATAGCCGAACCCGATGACCAGCACGATGGCAGGGATAACGATGTCAGAAGGCTTGAAATGGTTTGTCAACACCAGCAGGGCCTCGGAAAGGGCGAACAGGACGGCGTACAGGATTACGCCCCAACGCTTCATCAGCCACATGCCGACGTAAGGGACGACGCTGGCGACCACCAGAACGATCATGAACGGCTGATACCAGGCGGGGGCCGCGTGGTGCGAAGGATCGAAAATGCGAAAAAAGGCGACCAGGCAGCCCAGAATTCCCAGGGCGCAGACTACGGTAATGGGTATGGGGCGATCAACGTCGTTCATCGTGCAGTAACTCCGATCATAAGACGAACAGCAGGTGCAGCGTGATAGAGGGGGACAAGGCGCTATTCACCTGTAGTTCGTCCGATTCCTGCTTGTGGCAAAAACATTTGTCGCGTTGCCCCGGCTGTTAAGCATGGAAGAGGAGGGCAATCGCCTGCCCTCCTCTTCCATGCTTCCTCATCGGCGCTGCATAGACTATGTCACTCTGCCGCTTCCACAATGCCTCAGTCGTTCTTCTCTTTCGGCTTAATTTTATCTGGGCTTTCCGGCTTGCTTTGCGCCTGGGGCAACATGGGCCGCGCGTTGCGGGTGTTTTGCTGAGACCGCGCGTTCTGCTGTGCGGGCAGAACTCCGGCCCCGCCCTGCGGAGGCGGCAACAAGGAACCGTGCAGAAACAGGTTCAGTTGCGGCGTCGTGGTCACGTAAACACGGTTGTTGATCCAGCGCCATTCCAGACGCGCTTTGTAGGCCAGATAGTTCAGCACCTCGACGAGGGGGCGCGGCGTGACATAACCGTTGACGACGAATGCGTCGCCGCCGGGAACCGCAGGATCAATATAAATGGGGACGCCCGACTGACGGCTCAGATCCAGCAGCACGTCGCGAACGGGCGTGTCGCGTTCCTGTGTGTTAAACATGACAAAGTTGTTCTGCTTCAAAAAGAGCTGATACTGCGCGCTATCCTCCAGATTGGGCATTGCGGCGCGCGGCTCGCCGAATTGCTGCACATTCCTCGCCTGTCCCATCGCCTCGACCGGGCGAGGCGGATTGGCGGGCGCAGACTGCCCCTGCCCGGCTACTTCGCCCTGCCCCACCGATGTGCTGAGCTTAACAGGAGCCTGCCTGCCGAACTGTTTTGCATTCTGCTCATTTGCAGACCCGGTCACGCTGTCGTCCTTCGCCCGAACGGGCGCAGCGCCCGGCTGACTATCAGACCTTGCGCGGGATATGCCGAGTGGAGAGTTTAAGTCCTGGACACCAGGTTCTCCGGCCTGCCCGGACGGCAAATGCAAACCGACTTGCCCATTGACACTGTTTTGAACGCTCGCGCGTCGCAAATCCTCCCCCGAACCACCTACGAACCCGCCGCCCTGCGCTCCCCCACCAAAACCTGCGGCTGCATTCTGCGGCACGGTATACCCCATGCGCCGCACCTGATCCTGCAAGGCCGTATTAATGACCTGAGTTTTCAGGATAAAATTTCTTAGCGCCTGCTCGTCACGACGGAACTGGTAGATGTTGTTGCGGTCAATATCGTAGCGCAAAAACGCCTGCTTGCAAACGGAGTCCAGAACGGTTTCTAATTTCTGTCCGCTTAGCGCGAACGTGACATCGCCCGTGACGCTGGCATCCGGCACAAACTGCCGGTGCGCCTGATTGAATATCAGTTTGAGCAGACTCAGCACATCCGCGCGCTGTGCCGAAATCACAAAACTGTTCGTGCTTCCGCTCACCTGCAAAGCGCCGGCGGGCATAGTCGGCATGATGCCGCTGCCCGACGCAGGCTCTTGCGCGATAGGCCGGGGCGCGGGCATTTCTTCAGCTCGCGCCGCCGTCAACAAGCCGTTTGCAGCGAGGGCGAGAGCCGCCGTCAACATAATACGCTGAATTGTCACCGTTCTTTGTCCGATCCTGCTTTATCCGATCCTGTTCTGGTAGCCTGCGCGGGTTGAGCGGCGGGTCGGATCGGAACGAGCGGCTCCGCCGTATCAGGTTCCGGTTTATCCTGATCTTCCAGATGTACGCTCAGTACCTGCCTGCCGCCCCGTACCTGCATCCGGCTCTCCGAGCGCGTACCGGACGTAAACCCCCGCTGCGCGTCCTTTACCTGAAAGCTCACGCCGTCTATCCCTTCGGCATTATATTCCATCGCCCCGTCCTCACGCGCGTCCGTCATGCTTTTGCGTGCCGCCTCTCCGTCGAGCGTCGTACTCAGGCTCATCTGCTGACTATTCTCATAGCGATACGCCAGGCCATTATGCTGATCCTTTGCCAACTGCACGGCGTTTATGTCTGCCGTTTCAATTCGCAGGCCGAAACTATCGGTGGAGGGCGAAGACTCCCCACGTATCAAGCTCACATCATGGCGCGTTTGCGGAGAGGAGGCATTACGTTCGCTCTGCGTCAGCAAAGCTACCTGTATATTGTGTCGTCCGGACATATTTGAATTCTTTTTCCTCTTCGACCCGGCGCCGGCGAGCAAACGCTGCAAAAATGCGGGGCGTGGCACGGCTGCAATCCGCAGCGGCCTCTGCTCGTTATGCCGCCCTCGTCTGCCCACTGTAACCTCGGCTTTATGGTCTGTTAATTTGGACGCCAGAGACTGATGCGCCGCTCCGCCGACAGGCGGCGTCCTTTGCATAACCAGCACGGAACTCTGCTTCTCGCCTTGATAAGCGGGCGCGGAAGCAGGATGCGATGCGCGATTGTGCGCCAGACTATCGGGCAGGCCGACAACACGCGCAAATTGTCGACGCGTAAGCGGATGCGGCGCTAAAGCAAAATCGGCGGCGATGCTGCGCGCGTCGTATGAAACCGGCCCACTCTGCGCCATCGAACTACGCGGTGTGATGGAAAGGCGATACGCGGTTATGGACGCGATCAGCAGCAGGCCGCATACGGCAAGAGCCGGAACGAACACGCGTCTTTTGTCGGCGCGGCGCGGCGTGGTGGCGAGCCGCGCGTAAAAGCCCGCTCGCAAGTCACCGGGCATGGGAACCGCGCTTGCCGCCCCGATCAGCGCCTGTTCGCTGCGGGCGAGCAGGCGCAGTTCGGAGCGACAGGCCGCACACACAGCAAGATGCCGCCCAACAGTCTGACGCCCCCCGGCGTTCAAGCTCTCGTCTATAAACGCAGGAAGCATGTTCTGTACGCCCCGGCACACGCGCGGCAGTCCGCCGAACAGCGTTCCCCGGTTTCGCTTGCCGCTTCCGATATGCGGCTGACTTCCTTGCTGCTTCTCCTGAATGTCGTCCTGCATGTCTTTTTGGCCGGATTGTTTAGCGAATGATTTAATGCGCGGGTCGAGTTTCATGCCTCGCCTCCGTTTTCTGCGACTCCGACGCGCCATATTCCGGCTCCGAAGCGGCTCCGTCGTGCTTGTTCTTATTATTGCCGCTCATGTCGTTTTCCATCTCGGTCGGCTCCCCATGCGCGGCCACATACTGCGCCTTGAAGGCGAGGCGGGCGCGATGCAGCCTGACTTTGGCCGCCGACAGCGAGCAGCCGAGCGTTTCGGCAATTTCGTCAAGCGACATATCTTTATAATAGCGCAACACCAGAGTTTGCCGGTGCATCAGTGAGCAGCGCATCAAAATTGCCTGTATCTGTTCGTGATTTAACTGCCGCTCAAAAACGGCTTCCGGTTCCTGGTCGCGCTCCCCGGCGAGCAGCAGCGCGCCCGGTTCGTCGAGCAGGGACAAGAAGCGCCATCGGCGCGAACCCCGCGCCGCGTCCACAGCCCGGTTCACAGCGATGCGGTACAGCCACGTAGCAAAACGCGCGCCGCGCCGAAAACCGGGCAGCGCGCGATACACCTGGACAAACACTTCCTGCGTCAGATCCCGCGCCTCTTCCACGCTGCCAACGATGCCGTAGACGATGCGGTACACGTAGTCCTGATGCCGGGCGAACAAGCTGTCAAAGACGCGTGTTTCGCCCCGCTGGAAGCGGGCTACCAATTCGCCATCATCGTCGTTCGTCGTCCCGCTCCGCTCCCCGTGTACGAGGCTCCAGCCCGGCGCGCAGACCTCCTGCCCTGTCATGTATGTTGCGCCCCTTGCTCCGATGCCGCCAAGAATTGCGTTGATTGCCCGTTTGACGAGGATGCCCGCACAAAGGTTACATGCAAAAGTGAACCACGGAGAACACGGAGAACACGGAGAAGAAAAGAGAAGAGCTTTACCGCTGATTGAGCGGAGGAAACGGATAAACGCAGAGGCTCAAAAACAATCCGTGTTCCTCTGTTTCATCCGTGTCATCAGCGGTAAAACATTCTTTGGCGTTCAAAGAGTCTCTCTCCGTGTCCTCCGTGTTCTCCGTGGTTCCTCTTTAGGCGGCGCACTGGAAAGCAGGCGCGGCGGGGGCGGCAGGATGATGGGCGGTGGGCCGATCTGCTTTAGCACGGTCTCGGAGGGCGGTAACAGATCGCGCATCGGCGTACCGGGCGGCAGGGGCGGAAGCTGCTCCAGTCACGGGAATTTGCCGCCGTGCAGTTCCAGGTATTCGCGGATGCGGGCCTCAATCTCGCGGCTGCGGTCGGCCAGGTTGTCCCGCTCGACGCGCAATGTTTCCATACGCTCCAGCAGGTCAAGGATGATTTGTACGCCCGCCAGATTCACTTCCATCTCCTGCGTCAGCCGCCGGATCTGTTTCAGCCGCTCGACATCGGCCTCGGAGTACAGCCGATTTTTACTGCGTCGCTGCGGCGTTACCAGACCCAGTTTCTCGTACAGGCGGATGGTCTGCGCGTGCATCTGAGTCAGGGAAGCCACGACGCCGATCATATACACAGGCTCTGTGTTCTGGTGGGTCGCCATGAGTTTAGCTCCTTGCTGCGTGTTGTTTGTTGTTTATTGTATACGAACGCTGCTCTTCCTCCAGGGAAAACGGATCAGCCCTCGCGCATCAGAACAAACAACAAGCGACAACCAACTATTTCTTCACCGGATCCTTACGCAGTTCCGCTAGCTGTACAAGCAGGCCGCGCTCCTCGTCGTTCAGACTGCGGGGAACCGTGATCTTGACGCGGGCATACGCGTCGCCCGCTTTTCGGTCGCGCAGGGCGGGCATTCCCTGCCCGCTCAGGCGCATTTTTTGCCCGGTCTGTATGCCGGCGGGAACCACAAGCTGACGGCCCTGTCCGTCCAGCATCGTGACCGTGCTTTCGCCGCCCAGTGCGGCCACGGTATAAGGAACGGATACCTCAAAGGTCAGGTCCTGGCCGTCGCGCTCGAACTTGGCGTTCGGCACGATGTGTAGTTGAACGTACAGGTCGCCGCGTCGGCCTTTGGCGTCCGCAGCTCCCATCGCGGGCATCTTGGAGCGCATACCCTCCCACGCCCCGGCGGGAATGTTGACGCTGCCCGCCCGTGGAGCCGCGACGCGCCCTGTACCCCGGCATTTGGGACATACGCCGCTGCCGTTCAGATCGAACTGCCCTTTGCTGTTGCGCCTCTGCCCCATGCCATCGCACTCGGAACAAACGTCCTCGACCGTAACACTAATGCGCTTGGCCGCGCCCGTATACGCTTCTTCCAGCGTGACATCCAGGCTGAACTCGATGTCCTCGGCGGGCGCGTCGGAGCGGGAAAACAGGTCCGGGTTGGCCCCGGACGCTCTGCGCCCGCCGCGTCCCCCCGGAGCCGCAGGCCCGTTCGCATTGCCGCCGCCGAACATGTGTTCAAAAATCGACTCAAAACTGACGCCCGCCTCAGTGCCCGCCACGCCACCGCTGAACCCGCCGAAAGGGGACGCGCCGCCTGCCCCGCCGCTCGTGCCGCCCGGTCGAAATCCGGGCTGACCGGCCTGCTGCCATTGGTCGCCGTACTGGTCGTACTTGCCGCGTTTGTCCTCGTCAGAAAGCACATCGTAGGCTTCCTGGATCTCCTTGAATTTTTCCTCGGCTTTTTTGTCGCCCTTGTTCAGGTCGGGGTGGTGCTTGCGGGCCAGCTTGCGATGCGCTTTTTTAATCTCGTCCGCGCTCGCCGTGCGGGCCACGCCAAGCGATTTGTAATAGTCTGTCGCCATGCCCGTAGGTGAGGAGAAAGGAGAAAGGAGAAAGGCAAAAGGGAATGCCGCTGTCGGCCCCACCCTACTCTGTCTCCATTTCTCCTTTTGTCGGAGAGCAGGCAATCACTCGTTTGCCTGCTTTCCCCTTTCTCCTTTCTCCTTTCTCCTAGTATTTACTTGAACTCGGTGTCTACGACCGTGTCATCGTGCGCGTCGGTCTGCGGCTGGGCATTCGTGTAGTCGCCATCCGGGCTGTGGCCGTTCTGCGCGCCTTCGGCTGCGGTCGCCTGCTGATACAGCAGTTCCGACATCTTGTACGTCACCTGCTGCAGTTCTTCGGTCAGGCGGGTCAGCTCTTCGGGCTTGGTGTCGTTGGCGTTCAGGGCTGTCCGCAGGTTGCTGATGCCCGATTCCACCTGCGTCTTCAGTTCGGCGTCCGCCTTGTCGCCCAGGTCTTTCAGTTGCTTTTCGGTCTGGTACAGCAGCGACTCGGCCTTGTTCCGCGACTCGGCGCGTTCGCGCTGCGCCTTGTCCTCTTCGGCGTGAAGCTCGGCGTCCCGCTGCATCCGTGCGATCTCGTCCTTGCTCAGGTTGCCCGTGCCGGTTATGGTGATCTTCTGCTCGCGGCCCGTACCCTTGTCGCGGGCCGATACGCTCACGATGCCGTTGGCGTCAATGTCAAACGTTACCTCGACCTGCGGGATGCCGCGCGGCGCGGGCGGAATGCCCGATAACTGAAAGTCGCCCAGCAGTTTGTTGGCTATGGCGACTTCGCGCTCGCCCTGAAACACCTTGACATGTACGCTGCTCTGGCCGTCCTCAGCAGTGGAGAACGTCTCGCTGCGCTTGGACGGAATAGTCGTGTTGCGCTCGATCAGCTTGGTCATTATGCCGCCCAGCGTTTCGATGCCCAGGCTCAACGGCGTCACGTCCAGCAGGAGGATGCCGCCGCCCGTGCCGCTCTGCCCGCCCTCGGTCGCCAGAACGCCCGCCTGTACCGCTGCGCCCACGGCCACGACCTCGTCGGGGTTCACGCCCTTGTTCGGCTCTTTACCGCCCAGTTCCTTGACCAGTTCCTGGATCATCGGCATACGGGTGGAACCGCCCACAAGGACGATCTCGTCAATCGCGCTTTTTTCGATTTTGGCGTCGGCAATCGCGCGCTCGAACGGCACGCGGCAGCGCTGCACCAGGTCGCGGGTCAGTTCCTCGAACTTGGCGCGGCTCAGGTTCACGTCCAGATGCGCGGGGCCGTCGGGCGTCTGCGAGATGAACGGCAGGTTGATGTTGGTCTGCGTCACGTTCGACAGTTCCACTTTCGCCTTTTCGGACGCCTCGCGGATGCGCTGCATGGCCTGCTTATCCCGCGTCAGGTCAATGCTGGTCTCTTTCTTGAACTCCGCAACGACGTAGTCCATGATTTTCTGGTCCCAGTCGTCGCCGCCAAGATGTGTGTCGCCGTTCGTCGCCAGGACTTCGAGAACGGCCCCGCCGTCCTCGGTCGTGCCGATTTCCAGCAGGCTCACGTCGAAGGTTCCGCCGCCCAGGTCGAAGACAAGTACGGTCTCTTCCTTTTTCTTGTCCAGACCATACGCGAGGGCCGCTGCGGTCGGCTCGTTGATGATACGCAATACTTTCAGGCCCGCGATGTCGCCCGCGTTCTTGGTAGCCGTGCGCTGCGCGTCGTTAAAGTACGCGGGAACCGTAACGACCGCCTCGGTTACGGGCGATCCCAGGTACGCTTCCGCATCGGCCTTGAGCTTCTGCAAAATCATGGCAGAGATCTCTTCGGGCGAATACGCCTTGCCGTCAATGTTGACTTTGTCGTTCGTGCCGATTTTGCGCTTGATAGAGATAATGGTGCGATCCGGCGAAATAACGGCCTGCCGCTTGGCGCTCGACCCCACGAGACGCTCGCCATTCTTGTTGAAACCGACTACGGAGGGCGTCAAGCGGCTGCCTTCCGAATTGGGAATCACCTGCGGTTCCCCGGCTTCCATGATACACACCACGCTGTTTGTGGTTCCCAGATCAATACCGACTGCTTTACCCATTTGCTGCTCCCCGGCGCGGCGCATAATTTCGCGCATTTAGCCTCTGTGCGCCGCGCGTATTTTGTTGTTTCGTAAAAGGTGAATTGCTGTGATTGCAAAAACGATGGCTTCAAGCCTGTGTTGACTTATGTATTAGTATACCAGTTGAGTGTACCATTGTCAAATACGCTCCAAGTACGAACATTGGTTTCCAAATCGCGCTTCAAGCAAACATTTTATGTTTTTTGTTTGAACATATCCTGTTATAAATCTGTGCGGACAGGGAACAATACGAGTGTAAAGAAGGCGCGATCAAACGCTGCAACGTAAAGGCTGCAATGCGAGTCGGACCGACGATCCACGTGTTAACATCCACTGCATGACAAAACAAGCGAGACAAAACGCCAATGGTTAAACGCCTGATTGACGCGCTGCACACCGACAGCGTGATCCTGGCGCTGCGCGCGCACGCGCCGGAGTCGGCGCGGTGGCTGAACGCCATGCACATCGAGAAACATCTGCGCCGCGCCCTGATGGAACCTGCCCATACCGAGGCCTGGCCCCTGCTGCCGGATGTCTGGGCCATTTCGCTCAAGAGCGCGGACGTGAGCGGGCAGCCCGCCGACGCGATGCACGTTCATTCATTGTGCCGCACCCTGACCCGGCATCTGCATGAAGCATGGCACGGCGAGCAGGAACAGGCAGCGCTGTCTTTGGCTTTCACGATCACGCCGATTGCCGCCCTGCGTTCCGTAGAGGCTATGGAGGACAATCTTGCCGAACTCAACGCCCTTCTGGATATTCTGGTCAACAAGCAGCTTCACGCGCAGTTTCAGCCCATTGTGAATCTGCGCGACGGTCAGGTCGTGGGCTATGAGGCGCTGATACGGGGGCCGAAAGGCGGTACGCTGCGCCGTCCGGGCGCGCTGTTTCGGGCCGCGCACAAGGCCCGCATGGTGGCGTGGTTCGATCTGGCCTGTCAGGAGCAGTGCTTCGCGCTTGCGAAAGCGCAGGGATTGAAGCATCTGCTGTTCATCAACATGGAGGCCGAGGGGCTGGCGTTTCTGGACATGCACGACCGACCGCTTGCCACGCGCGCCCGCGACAGCGGCCTGTCGCCCGCCAACATCGTGATCGAGATTACCGAGCGTCAGCAGGTGGAGGATTTCCCCCGCCTGCTGCAAAGCATCGCGCAGCTGCGCGAACAGGGGTTCAAGATCGCCATTGATGACGCGGGCGCGGGATACAGCAGCCTGCATGTGATCGCCGAACTGCGTCCCGATTTCGTCAAGATAGACCGCGCCCTTGTCCGCAATCTGGACATCAACGGCGAGCGCCGCGCCCTGCTTACGGCCCTCGTGCAGTACGCGCGCAGCATCGGCACGCATATTCTGGCGGAAGGATCGGAAACACGCGAGGAACTTGGCACGCTGATTGATCTGGGCGTGACGTATGGGCAGGGCTATCTGATGGGCAAGCCCGCCGATACCTTCCGGGGCGTGGCCCGCGACACGCGCGAGTTCATCTGCGAGCGGCAGCGGCAGCGCGCGCAGCGGACGCTGGGGCGCGCTCCGAGTGTAGGCGCACTGGCGCGGGCGGGCAAAATCCTGCCCCCCGACGCGCCTATCTCCGTGGCCGCGAACGCCTTCTACAAAAATCCCAGTCAAACCAGCGTGGTCATCGTCGAGGAGGGACAGGTGCGCGGCCTGCTGATGCGGCAGAGTCTGGAACACATCCTCAGCATGGCCCGCTCGGCCCACATGGAGGAGTTGCTGCCCCAGGACAGCGTGGCGCAGTGGATGCAGACCACGTTTTTGCGCGCAAGCGAGGAGCAGGCGGCAAGCGAAGTGGCGCGGCAGGCCACGACGCGCACCGACCTGAGTTTGGAATACGACATCGTCGTCGTGGATCGGGGCGGGAATTACACGGGCGTACTGCCGATGCGGATTTTGATGGAAACAGTCGCCAGTGTGCAGGAAAATCGCCTGCGTTACGCCGACCCGCTGACCGGCCTGCCCGGACGCGTCATACTCGAACAGGAAATGGCCCGCAGTCTGGAAGCGCGCGAGCCGCTGGCCGTACTGCGTGTTGATCTATGCGGTCTGACCGCCTATAACCGCTGCTGCGGACTGGCGCACGGTGACGAGGCCATTCAGCGCGTCGCCGATATAATCCACAATGTCGCTGCGCCGACAGGCGACGGCATGAATACGAACGCAGGTGTATGCGTTCAGGCGGAGAATGCCGCGCCAGTCGTTGCTTCGGTGTCTCAATCTGTGGAACGAACGCCCCGGCCCGCTGTGTCCGACACCTTTATCGCGCACCTGGGCGGCGGCGGTTTTGTCGTCCTGACGCGCCCGGATCGGGCGGAGGAACTGTCGAAACAGATTTCACAGCAATTCGCGCGCTTGCAGCCTCTGCTGCATACCTATCAGGAGATGCGCGCGGACTGTCTGGAGGCGGGCGAGCGTGGCGACTCGGCGCGTCGTCTTCCCCTGCTCACCTGCGCCGTCGCGAGCATTACCAATCGTTCGCGCCGTTATACCACGCCCCTCCAGATGCTTACCGAAGCGGAGAACGCAGTCCGCGACATCAAGCGGCGGCCTTGCTCCTGAAGCTATGCCCGCACCGCGTATCAGCAGGCATTTCGGCAGCCATTCGCGCGGCGCGTCATGTTCACGGCTTCACCATACAAACACAATCTGTTGCAGCGCAAACTCCCCTGACCGGCATACCGATCAGGGGAGTTTGCGCTGTTACGGGGCACTGTTCTTGTAGCGGGTGTCAGTTGCCCCCGGCAACCCCGGAACCAGTGCCGAGGACATTTATCAATGCCGTTGTGGCCGTGGTGCTTTGCGTGAAGATGGTTTGATTCTGGTCTTGGACAACGATGATATGTTGTCCAACGCCGTTCAAAACGATGTTGAATGTCGCGCTGCCAATAACCGGGCCAGGCGGGACGAGCGGAGGATTTCCGGCACTTTGGTAGGCGAATACGTTCAGCGGACCGTAAGCGTTTCCAGCTATGCCGTTGGGTAGGGTATCGTAGATCAGCACAGTAGACATGTAGGGAACGTTCAAACCGCTCTGATTTACTGCCGTCACGGTCACGGTCGTTGTGGCGCCGGCGCGCGTAGCGGGAACCACGCGGATATTATAGTGATCGAACCCACCGTTGCCAATACTGCCTATCACTCCCAACTGCGCCACATTGGAGGCGTTGCCACTGCTATCAAATCCCTGCAAGTTGTAAAAGTTGGGAAAGAACCCGAATCCGAACGTCTCTGGAGTGATCGCCCGGCTGAATATCACGCTGGACTGGTTGTTGAAATGTACGCTGCCCATAGACAACTTGCGCCCGGTGATCAGGTTCGTCAGCGTCAGTGTAACATCCGAGTTGTTGATGACCACGGGATTGTAGTTGGTATCCACGGCGGTGATGTTGTAGTAGTTACTGCGGTTGGCGATGACGGTTGCTCCGAACTGCAGCGGGCCGGACACCATGTAGTGCAGGGCTTTGGTAACAGGTTTTGTGGTGGGCGGCAGTATTCCGAATACGGCCAGAAGGCCGGTCGGCGGCGCGACCAGACCGGAGCCCTGCGTGGGCGTTCCCGCCGCGACGTAAACTTTGCCCCCCGCGACGAGCGGCTGCGTGAAGTTTACATAGTCGCCGATGTTCGTGGCCCCGCCGCCGTTCGCTGTGCTGTTGAAGATCTCCGTCAGGGCCGGAACGGCGGCGACGGCGGGCGTTGTCGCGGTGGCGGGAACGGCAGCGATGGGGGCGACATTGTAGGCGTGCAGCACTGTGGTCGGCGGCTGATTGGAGATGCCTCCCCCTCCGCCGAGGGGCGGCGTCTGCCGCGCTTCCAGCTCCCAGAGGATCGCTGTGCTGCTGTTGGTTCCGTTGCCGCTAATCTGGGGCATCGCGCCGGGAAAGCCGTATTGCGCGCTGCCGGTCAGCGCGTTGGGTGTCAGATACGGGAAGGCCGCGCTGACCGTAAAGGGCCGCAGGACATCGCCGCCCGCATGGTAGTAAACGGTTGTCGTGCTGACTCCGCTTGTATCCACGCTGGTATAGACGGCGGGAACGCCGAACGTGGGGCCGAGCAACGCGCCGGGGAACGTGTTGAGCGCGCCCGTAGCGGGCGTGTCGGCAAAATTGCTCATCGCATTGATGCCGTCCACATCCAATAGATATATCTTGCCTTCGGTTCCCGCGACAACCATTGTGTGGGGATGACCGGTAATCAGGCTGAGGGGAAGCAGGGCCACGCCGCCCACGCCCAGATCCAGTTGGTTGGCTGTCAGAAAGTCGAAATTGTACGGCGTGAAAACCCCCAGCACAGCGAGCGTGGGCAGCGCGACGGGAACGGTCTGGTAAGGAAAGGCGGGGGCCGGCGTAGTCGGGCCAAGACGAAGTTTCAGTACGCTCTCCCCATAGCTGGCGCCGGCGGTATTGCGATTGGCGTTGCCCAGGCCGGTGCTGAAGTACAGACCCGACGCATCGGCGGCGGGGCCGACGCCGCTCATGTCGATGCCGCCCGTGGTCAGCGGATCGCCCGGCACGAAGCTATTGAACTCGTTGGGCGTAGTGCAAAACACGGCCTGCGGGTTGAGTGTGGCCGCGTTGAAAGCAAACATCCAGCCGTGGTAAGGCGGCGAGTTCTGGAACCCGCCATAAGCGACGAACACCATGCCGTTCGCCAGCGTCAGAGCGGGACGCTGCAGTTCTGTCGCGGTATCGAAGAAGATGTTGTTGGCGTCATACGGATCATCGCCCTGGCCCGGCACGATCACGGGCGATACATCGCCGAACACATCCACCTGTTGCCCGATAAGCTGGGGGCCGTAGGATTTCTCCAGGCCGGTCGTGATGTCGATAGCATGAAGGCGGTGCGCGTAGCCCGCCCCTTCCGTAGTGCGTACCACGACATACAGCACTTTGGCGACCGGGTCAATCACGGGTGTGCCGACGATGCCGATGAGCGGCTGAATGTCCGCCTGGGGCAAACCGAAAATGTCCGTGATGTCGTTGCCGCTCGTTGGCCCGATGCCATTGGGAATACTGTTGAAGTTGGCGCTCCACAGTGCGCCGCTGTTCGCGCCCGTGCTGCTGTCGGCATCAAACGCGTAGATCGTATTGTTGTTGGTGGTGACGAAAACAACGTTGTGCGTACTTGTCGCGCCCGTAAAGGCATTGGTCAGCGTCAGGTTTGAATAGTACAGCGGCTGCCCGTAGCTGGGGCCGTCCAACTGGCGCGTAAACAGTTTCCCGAACGGAATAGCGGTGGGAAGTCCCGTCTTCGGGTCCAGCGTCGCTTTTATCGCGGAGGGCGTCAGTACGGTTTCCAGCGGATTGACGCCGCTGCGACCGTTGTCGTAGCGGTATGTGGACACATTGAAGGGAATGACTGCGGGCGGAGTGACAGGCGTAATCGGAGTAGTGATCGGAGTAGCTACTGCCCCAGGGTTTCTAACAGCACCCGCCGCAGGCGTGGCAGCATGGAGTATGTCGGTTTTTACGGACTTTTGCGCCAGTGCAGCGGTCAGCGGCAGGGCGCAGGCGGACGCGCAGGCCAGGATCGCCAGGGCCGGCAGCGGCCTTCGGCGTGTATCCGGGCGCGAAGCGTCGGACGGGCGCGCGGATTCAAAATTAGTGCGCAGCATGAAGAACGTGTTCTCCTCTCACGATTGTGTTCTCGATCCTATAAAGCAGGGTTGGATCAGACAGGGCGGATGAATAGTTATGCCCGGCAGGGAACCAGGCAAAGTCGAAGGGCAATGGCCCGCGTCTTATCTTGTATAGGTTCCCGTCCGCGTCCGGCCTTGCCGAACGCTGCTGCAAGAAGCGTTGTTTATCTGACGGTATTTCCAATGCGCGTTTGTGACGAAATGCGGACAAAATGTAAGATCAGGATGCAAAATGCAGAGGGGAATCGAACGAATGGTTTATTGTACCCTTTTGTTCGGGGTATTATTGGTGGCCTGACGGCCATTTCCCTGCAATTATACAGCGAATTCGCAAAAAAATTACCCTTTCGCGCCTTTATTTTTGGCGAAAGGGTAATTTCGAGGCTGGCATGATACAAAAAGCCTGCTTTGCTGCTTTCTTAGTCTGCTTTTCTGCTCTATTTCATGTCCATGTTGCTGCTGTGTACCTGCTTGAACTTGGCGGCGGGGTCTACTACGGTCTTGGCATGGTAGACGGCGGTGCAGATTTCGCCCACGCCGGTCGCGATAAGTTTCAGCTTGCCGGGATAGGCCGTGATGTCGCCCGCCGCGTATACGCAGGGCAGGTTGGTCTGCATGTACTGGTTCACGGCGATGTCTTTATCCTGCATTTCGATGCCCCAGTTTTTGATGGGGCCGAGGTCGGCATTGAAGCCCAGGTTAAGCAGTACGCCGTCTACTTCCAGCGTAGTCTCTTCTTTGGTACGGTTGTCCACGATCACGGCGCGGCGGACGCGGTCATCGCCCTCGACGCGCACCAATTCGTGGAACAGGCGGGTATCCACATGGCTGCGGTTGAGCAGCCAGTCCACACTCTCTTCATGCGCCTTGAATACGTCGCGCCGGTGGATCAGGGTGATGTTGTCGGCATGTTCTTCCAGGTTCATGGCCCAGTCAAGCGCCGAGTCGCCGCCGCCCACGACAAGCAGGCGATGTCCGCTGAAGTGTGCCTTGTCTTTGACAAAGTAGTGTACGCCCCGCTCCTCAAAGGTTTCCAATCCAGGCGCGTCCAGCTTCTTGGGCGAAAACGCGCCCGCGCCCGTGGCGATCACGATGGTGCGTGTGCGGTGCGTTCCCTTTTGCGTCGTCAATTCGATGACGCCGTCGGACTTGTGTTCCAGTTGCAGCACCATTTCACCCAGGCAAACGGCGGGCGAATAGCGCATGGCCTGCGTGATGAGTTCGCGGGACAGGTCGCGGGCCAGGACTTTGGGAAAGCCGGGCATGTCGTACACGTACTTTTCCGGGTACAGCGTGGCGAGCTGCCCGCCCAGTTCTTCCAGGCTGTCCATGATCTTGGCGCGCATTCCGCGCAGGCCCGCATAGAACGCGCCGAACAATCCGACCGGCCCGCCGCCGATAATGGTCACGTCAAAAATCTCGTCCGGGTCGCCGCACGGACCGGACATGTGCATCGCGCCCGTCTGTTCGGCGGTCACGGTCAGCCCGCGCGCTTCAATCGTTGCTGTCACTGGAGTTCTTTCCTTCTACAATGTATTCTATGTGGATTGGCTTATCAAACTTACAGATGTGGTTTTTGATATATCTGAGAGACAGACGTTATTTTATCATAATTACGAACAACGTTCTCTTGTTTACACGAAATTAGCCGCGTGGCGGGTAGGCAAACGGCGGAAATGTTGCTATACTTTCGCCATGTCAACATCCGCCTCCCCTGCACTCTTCAAAATCGCCGGCATCAATTTCGACCACATGCACATGGGCGACCTGCTGCGTGTGGCGCGGGAACATCCCCAGGCCGAAATCGTAGGCGTGGCTCATAGCGACCTGTCCCGCGTCGCGCCCGTCGCAGACGCGCTGGACATCCCGACCGACCGCCGCTTTACGGATTATCGTCAGTGTCTCGAATCAACGCGGCCCGACATCGTCCTCTTGTGTCCCGCAACCGCCCACCATGCCGAGTGGGTGGAGCGCGTCGCGCCGTACAACACGCATATTCTGGTAGAAAAACCGTTCGCGTCGTGCCTCGCCGACGCCGACCGCATGATCCGCGCAATGGCAATGACCGGCAAAACGCTTGTCATCAACTGGCCTCTCGCCTGGTATCCGCCGCACATCACGACCAAGCGCCTGATTGACGCGGGCCATATCGGGGATGTGCGCGAGGTGCATTACTACGACGGCAACCGGGGGCCGCTGCGCCACATCGCCGACAAGATCGAGATCGGAAGCGAAGAAGCAGCGCGTCAAAAGTCGCAAAGCTGGTGGTATCAGCGGGCGAGCGGCGGCGGCAGCCTGCTGGACTATCTGGGCTACGGCACGACGCTGGGAACCTGGTTCCACGGCGGACGCGCCCCGCTCGAAGTGACGTGCCTGACCGACGCGCAGCCCGGTCTGGAAGTGGACGAACACAGCATCACAATCGCTCGCTATGAAACGGGGCTGTCGAAATACGAGACGCGCTGGGGGACGTTTACTGACCCGTGGACGACGCAGCCGCAGCCCAAGTGCGGCTTTGTGGTCGTCGGCACGACCGGAACCATCAGCAGCTACGATTACGAGCCGATCATCCATGTCCAGACACGCGACCATCCCGAACCGCGCGGAATGCCCGTTGACGTGATCGCCCCGCCCTATCAAAACCCGATCCAGTATCTGATTCACTGCCTGACCACGGGCGAACAGATAGAAGGCCCGATCTCCCCTATTCTGTCCCGCATCGGCCAGCAGATCGTGGACACCGCAGCCGCAAGCGCGCAGCAAAAACGCGCCCTGTCTTTGCTTACGTGACACACGAAGGAACTCATCGAAGGAAACTATTATGACGGCGCACTTTATGCTCGGCGATGGCGAGCAACTGAAATGCCTGACGAGCGGGCAGGAGTGGCTCGTGTCCTGGCATCTTCCGATTGCGCCTCCTGCCGGTACGCCTCACGGCTCCGCCGGAATTTGCGTTACCCACACGGGTGACATTGTACTGATTAGCGACGATGGCATCCAGTGGGACTTGCCCGCCGGAAGACCGGAAGGCGAAGAAACCTGGGGGGAAACACTAAGGCGCGAGATGCGCGAAGAAGCCTGCGCTACCGTAACCGACGCGCGTTTGCTCGGTTTCTGCCTTAGTTCCTGCATGGCGGGCGCAGAAGCGGGCAAAACGCTCGTCCGTTCTTTCTGGCGGGCGCAGGTGATCGTAGATGCCTGGGAGCCGCAGTTTGAAATTTCTCACCGTCTTATTGTACCGGCAGCCGGAGCCTGCTCGCACCTATCGCCTGTATTTCTGCCCGTCTTCCGCCGCGCATTTCACGAAGCGGGAGTTCTCTGAACGACATGACGTTGACTTTGAACGTGTACCTGCCAAAAATAAACTTTGCGAGAATGACATGACCAAACCGACAGAGCCAAAAACCGACACACCCGAAGTGACCAAGCCCGACCCCAACGCTCCCATTGCCGCCCCTGACCTGCCCTACAAACCGCAAGACCCCAAAAGCTACCGTCCTAACATCGGCCTGATCGCGTCCGGCGGCATCACCAAAGCGCATCTCACGGCGTATCGCAAGGCAGGGTACAATGTGGTAGCGCTGTGCGACGTAATCGAGGAACGGGCAAAAGGGCGGCGCGACGAATACTTTCCCGACGCCGACATCACGACCGATTATCGCGACATCCTCAAACGTGATGACATTGAGGTCGTGGACATCGCCACGCATCCTGCTGACCGCCTGCCCCTGCTCTATGCCGCGCTGAACGCCCGCAAGCACGTCCTGAGCCAGAAGCCGTTTGTGCTGAACCTGGACGACGGCGAGCGGCTGGCCGACCTGGCCGACCGGCACGGTGTGCGTCTCGCCGTCAATCAGAACGGGCGGTGGGCGCCGCATTTCAGCTATATGCGCCACGCGGTCCAGGCCGGGCTGCTGGGCGACGTGATGAGCATTCACGCGGGCGTCCACTGGGATCATACGTGGGTGACAGGTACGCCTTTTGAGCAGATTTACGACGTGATTTTGTACGACTTTTCCATTCACTGGTTTGACATTGTCAGCCATATCCTGGGCGAGCGCCGCCCGACAAGCGTATATGCCACGCGCAGCCATGCCGCAGGGCAGACGCTCAAACAGCCGATGCTGGCGCAGGCCATCATGTCGTTTCCCGGCGGGCAGGCGTCGCTGATCTTCGACGCGCATGTCAAGGTCGGGCCGCAGGATCGCACATACATCGCGGGTACATTGGGAACCGCGTCGAGCATCGGCCCCCACTCCGGCAAGCAGACCCTGACGCTGACCACGCAAGAGGGTACGGCCACGCCCGACCTGGAAGGAAGCTGGTTCCCCGACGGCTTTCATGGCTCGATGGGTGAATTGTTGTGCGCCATTGAAGAAGGCCGCGAACCGATCAACAGTGCGCGGGAAAACCTGCACAGTCTGGCCCTGTGTTTCGCGTCTATCGCGAGCGCAGGTGAAGGCGTTCCCAAAACGCCCGGTCAGGTACGCAGACTGCCCGCCGGCAGCGCCCCCGGCACGGACGACAGCATCTAAAATAGCCGCAAATAAACGCAAATGAACGCAAATAGATACTATCACAGTTGATTTTATATACAATGGTGTATGGCAGCGCAGGCAAACGTAAGAACAAGAGGCTCTGCGCGTCATTGTATTCGCGTTCATTTGCGTTCATTTGCGGCTAATCTGAATCAGAACTTGAGGACAACACCGACGCATGAAAAATCTTGTTGATATGAACACGCGATTTGGACGGCGTCGCAAAATACTGACGGTGCGCCAGGACGCCATGCAGATCGCGCAGGACATCCGCAGCCATCTCGCCCCGGAACAAAGCGCCGATCTGCGCGCCTACCTCGATACGCGCCACCCCGCCGATCTTGCCGACGCCATGCTGTTTTTAGACGAGGACGCCGAGGACGTTGTCTTTGCCGCGCTGGACAACGCCGAGGCCGCCGAGGTCTTGGACGAACTCAACGCCACCACGCAGGCCCGCATCATCAAAAGCGCCAGTCCCGAACGGCTGGCCGCCATCATCGGCGAACTGCCCCTGGACGAAGCCGCCGACGTGCTGGGCTATCTCGACGGCGAAGAGGCCGAACACGTCTTGTCCCTGGCCGATGCGACCACGCGGGACGAAATCCGCTCGCTGCTCGCCTATCCCAGCGACAGCGCGGGCGGCATCATGTCCAAAGGCTATGTGGATGTGCCGCTCGACGCCACGCAGGCCGAGGCCGTGCAATACTTCCGCAAGAAGATCAATGCCGAAGCCCTCTTTTACGTGTATGTCGTGGACGCGCAGGGCGGATTGCGGGGGGCCATTGACCTGCGCCGACTGCTCAATGCCGATTCGTCTACGCCTGTCCGCGACCTGATGTTCGAGGACGTGATCTGCGTTCCCGCCGACTGTGACCAGGAACAGGTCGCCAATATCTTCGCCCGCTACGACCTGCCCGCCCTGCCCGTCGTGGATAATACCGAGTCCGGGCGATTGCTGGGCATCATCACGCCGGACGACATCATTGACGTTATTCAGGAAGAGAACAACGAGGACGTGGCCCACCTGTCTGGCTCGGACGCGCAGGAACTGGAAAACAAAAGTCCGGTTCAGGTGGCTAAGCTGCGCCTGCCCTGGATCATGGCGACGCTGGGCATTGAGCTTATGGCAAGCGTCGTGATCCACTATTTCGACGCCACGCTGACAAAATACATATTGCTGGCGAGCTTTATGCCGGTGATCTCGGCTATCAGCGGCAACACGGGCCTGCAAAGCGCAGCCATCATCATACGCGGCCTGTCCACAGGCCATGTCCAACTGGCGCACTGGCGTCATGCTCTGGCGCGGCAGGTCGGCACAACGATGATTTTGGGCGCGGCCTGCGCCCTGACCCTGGGTATCATCGGCGGCATCTGGGATCGCCATTGGTCATTCGGCCTTGTCGTATTTTTGGGCATGTTCATGTCGGTCAACATCGCGGGCGTGGTCGGCACGATTGTCCCGCTTATCTCCAAGCGAGCCGGCTTCGACCCCGCCCTGACAGCCGGCCCCTTCGAGACGGCCTTTCAGGACGTAATCGGCATCAGCATCTTCTTGTCGCTCGCCGCCGTTCTGCTGCGCCTGCTGCGCTAAATTCCACCTCCTTGCTTTACGACGAATTCAAGGGAGTACACGTTTTTGTAAGCTTAATCCCTCTGTATCTGCTTGTGATTTATGACACAAGGGATTCCCCTTGCAGCGCGACTAGGGAAATCCGACATGAAATACAGGGCATGTACCTGATTACATCAGCCCTCAGTCATGTCTATAATACAGCATCAAATTAGGATAGAGAAAGCCGTACCCGAACCAGTGCTAAAAGATGCGCTTGCGGCCATGACGCAAGAGGAGCGCAATTCATAATGCAGCCGATCTCCATTTTACTGGCTGACGATGATCCGCTGATACGCCAGTGTATCCGGCAGGCCATCGAGCAGGACCCACAATTACGCATCATGTGGGAAGCGGACAACGGCTTGCAGGCTCTGCTGATGGCGCAGCAGTTCAGACCGCAGGTGGTGCTATTGGACGCGCAAATGCCGCGCATGGACGGTATCGAAGCCACCCGGTGTCTGAGACAGCGCAACCGCAATCTGCACATCCTTGTGGTGAGCGTGTACGAGCATCTAAGGGCTTCGGCCCTCGCGGCGGGCGCAGACGCCTTCCTGACCAAAGACAGCGGATGCGACACTATGCGCGCCACAATACACGCCATGATCGCCGCCCGAAGCGGTCACACCGATGCAGAAATTTTGACATAAATACTTTCGTTGTGAAACTAGTTGTAAAACAGAACTTTGTTGTGAGATCACAGGTTGTAGAGCAGAGGACACGAACCCGTATCGCCTTTAAGGCCGCAGGGCGCTTGAACGAACGAGGTGAGGACGAGAACCGAGGAGAAACCCAATGGCAATGACATCCACGATGATTAGCCCCCAGCGGGAGTTCGAGCAGTTGTTTCAGCGCAGCCAGCGCCGCGCCTATAATTTGGCCTACCGACTGACCGGGAATGCCACGGATGCCGAAGACGTGACGCAGGACGCGTATGTCCGCGCCTGGCATAACTTCGACAGCTACGACGCCAACCGCTCTTTCGAGGGCTGGCTGTTTCGCATTATCACGAACCGCGTGATTGACCTGCGCCGCCGCCAGAAGCGCGTACCGATGTACTCTCTGGACACGCCTGTACAGGGCGACGACGACGGACAGCCCCTGGCCCATGAGTTCGCGGCCCCGGACGGCAACCCGGAACAACTCGTGGTCGGCCCCGTCATGGACGAGCGGCTGCAGGAAGCCCTGACCGCGCTGCCTGAAGATTACCGCCAGGCTATTATGCTGTGCGACGTGGAACAGCGCTCGTATCAGGAAATCGCCGACAGCATGCACTGCGCCATCGGAACCGTGCGCTCGCGTATCCACCGCGCCCGCGTGATGCTGCGTAAATACATGGAAGTCGGCAGCAGCGGACGCACGCGCAAAGCCGTAGGAACGCGCGCCCTGGCCGCGATCCCGGAAAGCGTCCATCGCCCCGAACTGTTTGAGGCCCTGCGCGCGGCATAAGAAAACTGCTGCCTGTTATTTGTTATGTTATTTGTTATACGTTGAGAAAGCAGTCGGGCGCGGGGTTGTACCCGTAACCCGACTGCTTTTTGCTGTCCGACTTCGACTTCCAACAGAAGTAGCGCCTACTTCTTCGGCGTCGGCGTGGGCATCACGACCGGCTTGCCGTCCTGTGTCATCGCCTCCGATACAGCCTCGATCTGCTTGAGTCGCCAGCCGTCCGCCAGTTTCACCCACTGATCCCGCGATTTACTGACAAACGTGACTGCATGGGTTTTACCGTCCGGTGTCTTCATCATGCCTGCCGACCTGGTCGTCACGTCAAGCAGCGCGGCTTTGTCCTGCCAGACCCATTTCGTTATTTGGGGCGTGACCCTGGTGTACGTCATCGTGACGAATATGCGCTTCATCATTGACTCGAATTGCGGGCGCGAAATGCTGTTGCCATCCGCGTCCTTAAAGGTCGCGTTCTCCGTCATCACAGCAAACATCGGCTGCGTGTCTTTTTGCTTCATCCCTCTGGAGGACCGCGCGTAGTCGCCCTCGATTTCCTTTCGGTCCGCCGTCTTGTCGGACTGTGCAGCGCTAATCTGTGTTGTTGCCAGCAGCAAATAAACGGCGATGCTTCCTCGGTACGTGGTCATGCGTTCCTCCCTGCCCGTGAACGAAAATGATGCGGGCGAAAAAATAACTCGCCGCCCGCTATGCCTACTCTGCACAGGAGAAAAGAACCGGAACAAGCAGGCAAAACATTCCTCCACCTGAGCAACACTGCTCTGCATTATAAACGAATCACCTGCCCGTCGTAAGCGAGTGCGACATTGTCCGGGGCAAGAGCGTTCGCGGCGTCATGGTCGAAATGGTGGGAAAGGTGCGTGAGCAGGGCTTGTTTTGCCAGGGATTACAAATTACTGGACTGTGTGAATTGTGCCGCGAGTCCTGTTATCGTCATATTGTCTGTAATCGAGTCGTGAGGGATGAGAAGGTACTTCCAGGCTTTGCCGCCGTTTTCGAGCGCGTGTTCCCCGGCACGCTCACACCAGAGAACGGCTGCGTCCCGCTTGGCGATTACAGCCGCGTCGTCCATTTCGCTGCGCGCCTTGGGTTCCAGCATGTAGATGCAGTCGGCGCATTCGGCCACAAAATCCGGCACGTACTCCGGCTGCTCAATGCCCGACTTGTAGAATATCTGAAACTGACCTTTGGCGGGCTTGAACCAGCGGGTCGCCTCGCGTTCCAGGATTACCGCTAACCGTCGCTCGGCCTCCGATTGGAATTTCTGCACGGGGTACAAACAACGCGCGAAGCCGCCGAACAGGTACTTTGCCATGTTGCTTTTGTCGGCGGGCGAAGTGCGATAGTCGAGAACAGTGTCCACAGCCGAAGCCGTATACGCGCTGGGTTTCAGGGCCGTAAAGCCCCGGCTTATCTTTACCTCAAAGCCCGCCGACTCTTCCCAATAGTGCTGACGCATCTGCGCGTGAATAAAGTCCACGATGTTACGCCGGTAGTATTGCAGCACCCTGCGCGTCTCTTCCACGGAAAGGTAGCTGCGATAACGCTGCACGGTTTGTTCGGCAAGGTCATACAGCAGTTCGGCGTGGTCGTCATAGGAGATGTCGTTAAAGTCTATCAGGCCCGCGACGATGTGATTTTCCAGCCGCTCCTCGTTCGCGACGGCCTGCCCCACCCCCATGATTTCGCGCTGCTTTGTCCGCAGCATCTGTATCCATAGGTCTTCGGACGGGGGCTGATGATTGAGGGTTTGAACTTCCAGCGTAAAGGGACGGTAGCCCGAACGGATTTCGCCGGTCGGCACGACCAGAATACGCGGAATGTCTATGGTCTGCTCGATCACCAGTTCCGTTGTTTTCGCCACAATCGCCGCCAGATCGGGCGCGGGGGCGGTTCCTTCCAGAACCAACTGCGAGGGGCGGTAGCGCGATGTTACTTCGTTGAGGATGGCTGTCTGCACGTCGGGCAGGCGCAGGGACGTTACGCCCGGCAGTCGTTCCCGTCGCTGTATCTCCGCATACGCGATCTGCGCCACGGCCTGCTCTTCCGGCAGGGCAAACGCGGGCGGCGTATCGGCTCCGGCTTGCAGCGTCTGGGCCGTGGATTGTGCAGGCGCAATACCCAGGCGCGAGGCAAGCTGCGACTGCGCCATCACGGTCACGGTTCGGGCCTCATACTGCTCCGGGGCGAGGATCACCTGCTTTAGCTGAATCAGCGATCCGGGACGGCTGGCCTCGTCCACGATCTCCTGGAACTTGTCGTGCGCGATGATGTTCAATCGGTCTACGCTTGTCACGCCCGCGCGCCGGCCATACGGCAGGCGCAGGCCGCGCCCGATGCTCTGCTCGATCAATATACGCGCATTCGCCGCCCGCAGGGGGATGATGGTATACAGATTGGTCACGTCCCAGCCCTCTTTGAGCATGTTGACGTGTATCACGATCTCGGTCGGCTCGGTCGTATCCTCCACTTTGAGCAGGCGCTCGACCATCTCATCCTCTTCGGCCCCGGTGCGGCTGGAGTCCACCTGCAATACTTTGTCCCTATAGCGGCCCTCGAAAAAATCGTCCGACTTGATCTGCGTCAGCAGCTGCCCCGCATGCGTGGTGTCGCGGGCGATGACCAGGACGAACGGCTTGACAACGTCGCGCCCGCTTTCGCGGGCATACGTTTGCAGTTCCACCTTGACGCTTTCATGCAGGCCCACGCCGTCCTTCAGCTTCATATCTTCGATGGCGTCGGGCGACATGCCAGAGGGATTAAAGTCTTTGCGCGTGACGACGGCAGGTTCCTTCACATAGCCGTCCGTCATGGCGCGGTTGAGGGGATAGTCGTAGATCACGTTGCGGAAGGGGACAGCGCCCCTGGCGGTCTCGACATACGGCGTGGCCGTGAGTTCCAGGCCCAGGACGGGCTTGAGTTCGTTGATGGCCCGCACGCCCGCGCTGGCCCTGTACCGGTGCGACTCGTCCATCAGCAAAACAAGGTCTTCCAGGCCGGACAGATATGCAAAGTAGCTTTCGCCCAGCACCTCGGACAGCTTCTTGATACGCGGCGATTTGCCGCCGCGCACCTCGCTGTTGATCTTGGAGATATTGAAAATGTTGATCTGGACGCCGCCGAACAGGTCGGTTCCCTGAAACTTGTCGTAGTTGTCGCCCGTGATAAGCGAGGGGGGCGTAAACGCGAACTCCGAAATGCCCCGAAACACGTACTTGGGCGTACCCGGCGTAAAATCGGCGATGAGTTTGTTATAGATGGTCAGGTTGGGCGCGAGTACGAAGAAGTTGCTCAGGCCGTGCGCCAGGTGCAGGTACGCGACGAACGCCCCCATCAGGCGCGTTTTGCCCACGCCCGTCGCCAGGGCGAAGCACAGCGACACAAACTCCCGCTCAAAGTCCGTGACCGTCGGGTACTCGGCGCGAATCGCGTCAAGCGCGGCTTCGATGTCGGCGTCCTTGCGAGGCGGCGCGAGGGCGGCGACGTGATCTAAAATCTCCAGCGAGCGCCGCTGCGGTTCGCGCAGGCTCAGGCGCTGCGTGAGTCTGTTGACAAGGCGGTTCATCGGGCGTCACCCGTCCCCATGTCAAGAGTGGGCTGTACGGGAACGGGCGCGGGCGGCGGGCCGGGCAGGTTCTCCACGCGCAGGCTGTAATCGTCATGCCCCCACTCGCAGCTATCCAGTATGTGCCGGGGGATCTTCTCCACCGTCAGGTTTTCCCACCGCTCCGGGTCGCCCCCGAACGCCTTGCACAGCACGAACAGGCTGCGCTCCGGCCCCACGTCGTCGCTGAGTTCCTGCAGTTGTTCGGCTGTCAGGCTGTGCGGCACGACGTACAGGTAATCGGTCTCGGTCGAATGTCCCATCTGCCAGTACACATCGTCGCTGGGCGCATACTGAAAGCCTTTCAGCTTGCACAGGGCTTCGGCCAGCATTTCCAGGTTGTACTTCTGGCTGATGACCCACTGCCCCCACCGGTCTCGTTCCAGCAGCGAAGACGCGAGATTGTAGTAGCGGAACCCGCCGCCGCCCTTCCAGCACACGCTTTCCGTGATGCCGCCCTTGTCTGTGCCGTTGATAACGCTGTTCAGGCGTGCTAGAATGTGAGTATCGGAATGATCCCGAACCTCTACCATAATCCACTGCCGACCCATTTTGTGCGCTACGGCTCCCGTCGTCCCTGAACCTGCAAATGAGTCCAATACCCAATCGCCGGGCTGTGTACATATTTGTAACACACGCTTAATCAAACTTTCAGGTTTTTTGCCGTTTTTGAAAACGACGCCCCCTTCGCCAGATATACCATTCCACGGTATATCCGTCCATAAATTTGTGAGTGGTTTAGCTGGGACAATCTGCCCATCTACTAATTTCAACTTTGAAGAGTAGAAGTACATCTGCCTTCCGTTGAGAATATAACTTTAGTTTCCGGTAAATGAAGCGGCTTGCGCCGCCTGTTGCGGCGTTGCTTGTGCCTTGTGGCGTCTGTGGGCGTCCACTCCGGTCTTCAAGTGGGCCGTGACGCTGTTCTTTTTGCGCAGTTGTGCCGCCAGGTCGGGCAAGTCCGCACAATGCACCTGTCCAAGTACGCGCCGCAGCCGTCCGCCCGTGGGCCGCGCCGCCCGATCCCAGAACCCCGAAGCGACCGGCTGGCTGGTCGCGGCGACATACGACAGGAGATTACCCGCAAGCAGGGCGAGTTCAGGCAGGCGAAAGCGGCTTTCCTGTCCCCACACATACGCCCGCTCGCAGCCGAGCAGCGGCTTGGCGGCCAGGGGCAGATGCTCCACGCCCCAGCGTTCCTTGTATAAGCGCCACAACGCCCACGCACTCACGCTCAGGTTCGTTGCCAGCAGCAGCGGTTCCTTGTAGCGCGGGTCGTAGATGGCGACCAGCCGGAACGTGGGCACGCCCGGTTTGGCGTCGGGCAGAACCAGGTTGTTCCATATCTGCGCTGTCAAACGGTGTGCGCCGTCGTGCCAGCGCGCCGTGGCGTCACAAGGCGTGGCCGCAATGTCCTTGCCGGCCCGCGTTCGCGCTAAGGGCCGCACGATGTCGCCGCGTGTGGGGCGGCGTCCGCGTCCTTTGTAGGCGGGCAGTTCGCTGCGCCGCGCCGTCTGGTTGGCGCGGGCGCGGGCCACAAAGCGTAGGTTCTCGGCGGTCAGCAGATCGGCGAGGGCAAAGCCCGCATCTACAATCAGGGCTTCGCACGCGGCAAGCGTTCTGGCCGCCTGCGCGACCAGCCGCGTTTGCAGGTCACTCTCGCTTTCGCCTGCCTTGCGCCGCACGAACAAGCGCGGCAGAGCGAAGCGCATGTTACCGATGCGCCCGACGGCCACGCCCAACCCGAAGCAGACGGCAGGCAGGGCCTTGCCCGCCGTACTCACATAGTGTTTGCTGTCCAGGCCCTGCAAGTGGGGGCGAAAGAAGGCGGTCAGGTCACAGGCGACCGGGCGCACGCCTTCATAACAGGCGGCAACGAAGCGGCCTTCCTGTATTACCGTCTGCTGCCAGCGGGCGAGCAGGTCGGCGGTGTTCCAGCCGCCATAGCACAGGGCGGCACTACTGCGGCGCACCGCGGCAGGCGCAAGGCCCAAGCTGTCCAGAGCGGCAAACACGGCTCCGCGCGCGTGGAGGAAACGCCCGGACATAAGCGCGAGGAACAAGTGCAGCAGGCCCAGGTTCGTGCCGAGCGGCACATCTTCCAGCACTTGCGTGAGCAGGGTACAGATACGGTAGACTAAGAGTGACATCAGGTAAGCCTCGGCCAGTGTAGTGTGGTAACTCTACTGTACCGCAGCCGCTTGCCTGATGTCGCACCCGAATTGTGTCTACATACTTTTACCGGAAACTAAAGTATAAATATCTTCATAACCCTGACGGGGAAGGTGGTGAATAACGCCAACTTCTCTTGCAGATGCTTCTCTCGCCTCTACTATTGTACGTCCGGCAGCATCGCTGATAGCAGTTGATTGGTAAGTAGCATTGGCGTTTTTAAGCGCGAAATCAGCTACTAATGCCTGAAAGTCAAGTTTGCCTAATTGCTTTCTTGCAGAGGCTACCGACTCGAACTTTAGGCTTGCGGCTACAACTTCCGCCAACGGTTTAGTCTTCCACTCCGAATGGTGACGTTCACGATTAACGACGTAGCTGTTGTACATTGGGTCATAATCAGATTTAACATACTGCGTTTTATAGCTATACGCTGTCTATCTTTGCAGTACATCAACAGATATTCTGTTTGTGAGTATGGAGAAGGGTTTACTGTCTTATGACCAGATGGATCAGAAGTCTTGACTGTAATCATGTTGAGAAAATTACGTCGTTCTAATACCTCATCCATCATCACCTTCAAGTAAGCCAACTCTTTATCATCGATATGGACGAATAGCACCCCATCGAAAGCCAACAGCCTATGTAGAATAACTATTCTTTCCCTCATGAGCGAGAGCCACAACGAATGCTCTACGCTGTCGTCGTAATGCTCGAACGCTGCCCCTGTGTTAAATGGCGGGTCGATGTAGATGCACTTGATTTTGCCGGTGAACTCCTGCTCCAAGGCTTTGAGGGCGAGCAGGTTGTCGCCCTTGATGAGCCGGTTGTCGAACAGGTCGTCGTCGGACACGCGGCGGGGGGCGTGGTAGGACTTGGCCGGGTCTTCCAGCAGAATGCGGGGTTCCAGGCGGGGGCGGTTTTCCTTGCCGATCCAGGTGAGTTCCAGTTTGGTTTTGTTGGTGGTCATGATCGGAAAATCTCGGTGCAGCGAACACTGCCTTCGTTCAAAACTATGTACTTTTTCGGGGTGTTGGGACTATTCTTCTCGCTGGGCTTGGGACGGGTCGGACGTTTGCCAAGACTGGATTTTGCGTTGTTGGGGTCGGTATGGCAGATAATGAACCGCTCCCATTCGATACGCATCGGCACGTCATACAGATTATTCAGCAGGGCCGCTATGTAGATCAGGAAGCAGCGCGTACTTTTGAACTGCCCGGAGTAACCGGTCGGACTGTCCGATTTCAAGTCAATGTAGGCTATGTCGCAGGCAGCATCCGCCCGTTCGCGCACAATCACAGCATCACAGGCGCAGTTGTGGTCGTACTCGCCCGTCGCTTTGAACAGGGGGGACATACAGGCCAAAGTTGGTCTGCCGCGTATATCGGTCGCGCGGCCTGCATCTATCATCAGGGCCAGCATTCCGGGGCGAAGCTCTGAAAAAGTAAGTCTTTTAAGTTTGGCGTTAGGGTCTTTTTCTTTGACAATGGCATCCGAGACACTGCTTCCATCTGCCATTTCGCAGGCCAGCAACAATTTCAGCGCTTCTATGACGGTCATTCCTCACGCTTTCCCGCCATCTTGAAGGTCGTAGTAGATTGCATCCTGCATCGCATTCATTTCCTCAATCGTATCGTCGAAACTGGCGACTTCGATGCCGAGTGTCGAACTGATAGGCGCTTCACACAGGGTACGCGCTTTTGTTTTGCGCTGATTGCCGCTTTTCAGGGCCATTTCTTCCCGCAGCATATAGACGCGAACCCGCTCCGGGGCCAGTCGGTCGGCGGAGGCGTAATGGTACTTGGCGCGTACCGCGTCCAGCCTGTCGTCGGCGTTATTAAGCATAATCAGCAAATTGAATTCCTTGATAATGTAATCGCTGTGCGTGGTCACAAAAACTTTGATGCCCGCATTGACAAGCCGCGCCAGCAGGCGGGCAAGGCGGCGCTGATTGGCCGGGTGCAGGTTCAATTCCGGCTCGTCTATCATCAGCAGGTCGCCCGGTTTGGCGCGATGGCGCAGATAGTAGCCGAGGATCACAAGCGAACGCGCCGCGCTGGAACTCTCGCCCATACGCAGGCGCACTCCCCGCGTCCCTTTGGGTATGTAGCGCAGTCCTTCACGCTGCAATTTATACGCGCCGCCGATAAGAGTTTCGAAATCATCAAGAATTGCCGGGTCGTTCTCGATTAATCTGCTCTTCTGATCCTGCATCTCTGCAAGCGAATTGATGAAATCTACATTGTCCTTGACAGGCATAGGATACCCGCCGCCGTAAACATCATCCAGCAAACGTCCCGGCTCAGGCGCATCCGCGCCGCTAACTTCGCGCGCAAGATCAAACAGGCGATTTCTTGATAGGTTCAACTCGCTTTGAAATGTGACTGCCCCTGTCCGCTCCGTGCTGACAATAAACGGCTTGGGCAGCGTCGGGCTAAAACAAATCTCTTTGATGACGCTTTCAATCAGCGGCTGATAACGGAAGCGCGAGACAGCGCCGCCCTGCGTCTCCGTCGTCGCCGCGCTGATGTTCAAAATAGGACTGTCGGCCTGCTTTACAAAGGAGATGAGGCGTCGGCTCCTGTCGGTCGTGAACTCCTTTTTGTATTCCGGCAGCAGCACATCTTTGAAGTTCAACTCGACCTTGATTTTGGTGTCGGCAAAGCGGTCATTTTGCGCGGCCAGAATGCGGTGTAGATTAACACAGTAATCATCAACGGCCTGCTGCATGATGTGCGGAGCGTGAGCGATAACTCGGTTGGCAAGATTTATCTCGATAAGACCATTTTCACGCAGCAACTGCAAATCAAATTCAGGCAGCTTAACGAAATTCGCCCATGTTTTCAGCAGTCCATAAAGGGCATAGGTAAGGTACGTTTTGCCTGTATTGTTCTCCCCGCAAATCACCGTCAAATCCGCAAGGTCAAGTTTGCCGACGGAAAGCGCCCCCAGGTTTTCGATTTCTATTCTCATCATGGTTTCCTGTACAGCATGGCGGGCGGCGACGTTGCCGCTAAGGTGTCAAGCGCCAGCGCAGGAGGAACAGCGTCTGCAATTCGCTCGCTTGATTTAGTTTACCCTCAACCTGCGCGATTAGTTCTTCCCTTTGCTTGTCTACTTGATCCTGCGCGTCGAAAAGGGAACGGCGTTTCTGGCTGCGGGACGACTCCAGCCCCTTGATCTGTTTTTGGCCGCTGAGTTTTTCTTCCAGGGTCAGGGCCAGGGTCGCGGCGCGGCGGGCTTCCTTGATCTGCCGGTCAATCTCGCGCAGTTCGCGCTCCAGTCCGACTTTGAGGTCATCGGCCCAGCCGTCTAGTTTCTCGGCCTCCTCGCCAAAATAGCGGGCGTTGCGCTCCGAAATGTCGCGCTGTATCGTTTGCTGCCGCGTGCGCGTGTGCGCGTCCATCTGGCGCAGGGCGTCCGGGGGCGGCAGGGCGGACGCTCCGGTTTGTCCCGGCAGGGTCAGCAGGCGGCGGGCCGCGTCCTCGTCCAGCGTTTCGCCCGCGTCCGTCACGGCGGCAAACAGTAGATGATCCTCGGCCTGATCCAGCGCGGCCACGCTGAACTGTGACAGCGTGAGCCAGCCCCCCGTTCCGATGTAAGGTTCCAGAACGCTTACGCGGCCTTCGTGGTCGCCATAGCTAAAACACACTTCGACCGGGGGCAGGTCGCGCCCTTTGGCCCGCGCCAGAATCGCCTCGGCCAGCGGGTGGTTCAGCCGGTACAGGTGCGCCTCGCCCGAACGACGCGGCAGTTCATACAGGCCGGTCGGCACGTTCTCCCCGGACACCCCGGAGGGACGCGCTATCAGTTCGAACGCCGTGTCGTCGCGGAACTCGGCGCAGCCGTCCAACTCGTGCCGCGTTAGCTGCATCAGCAGGCTTTCGTAGCGGTTCAGGTACTTTTTGGAACTTTCGTCGCGGACACGTAGCTTCTCCCTTACCTCATCATCGAAGTTTTCCAGCAGTTTACGCCGCGTCTGCGTCATGGCTTCGTTGATTTCAAAGCTGAGTTCCAGTTGCAGTTGATCGAAGGCCGCTTTGATCTCTCCGACCTGGCGGCAGCGTTGGTATATGTCGGCGATGCGCTTTTCAAAGTCCACGCCCGACTCGATAGCGCCCAGCACCTCGTCACTGGCCCCGAACACGCCCTCGAACAACTGAAATTTTTCGGACAGCAGTTCAAACACGCGCTTGTCCGCCTCGTTCTTGCGGTTGAGGAAGTTCACGACCACGACATCATGCTGCTGCCCGTAGCGGTGACACCTGCCGATGCGCTGCTCGATGCGCTGCGGGTTCCAGGGCAGGTCATAGTTGACGACAAGCGAGCAAAATTGCAGGTTGATGCCCTCCGCGCCCGCCTCGGTAGCGATCATGATGCGCCCCTCATCGCGAAAATAATCTACAAGAGCGCTTCGCATGTCGGCGGTGCGCGAACCCGTAACGCGGTCGGTTCCCTGATGCTGCTTTAGCCACGCCTGATAAATGGCTTTGGAACCCTCGTCCGTGTTCGATCCGTTGAACAGCACAACGCCTTCGGAAAAGAGACTGTTCGCCAGAACGCGCAGCAGATAACTTTGGGTGCGGCGCGACTCGGTGAAGATGATAGCTTTTTGCGCCCCGCCCAACGCTTTGGTTTGTTCAAAGGCGATGGCGAGCGCTTTCAGCAGGGCCGTGCCTTTGGCATTGTGTTCGATGGACGTGGCGAGGGCGGCGAAGGCGTCCAGATCGGCAATCTCGTTTTGCAGCGCGGCTAGGTCAGCGGGGGAAAGCGGTTCGTCCTGATCTTCGGGCCACTCTTCCGCCGTGGTGTCCAGCGCCTCGTAGTCCGCTGTCAGTTCTTCCGCAAGTTCTTCATTGGGCGCGGTTCCGGCTGTACCCTGCTTGAGCTTCGCTTTCAGGCGGCGCGAGATCGTTTCCAATGCTCCCGCAATGGCGAACGTGGACGACGCAAGCAGTTTACGCAGCACAAGCGTCATCAGGGAACGCTGGCCGGACGGCAGCGCCTGGAGGTTTTCGCGCATCAGATAGTCGGAAACCAGAGTATACAATCGGTCTTCCGTCTCGTGCGGCGTGAACTCCTCGACAAGCGGCAGACGCTTTGTATACGGCACATACGCGGTCACTTGCCGCCGCAGGGTGCGGTGACAGATCGGGCGCAGGCGATCTTTGAGGGTTTGAAACACCTGCTCCTGGCTGAGACTGGCAAACTGTTCGCGGAAACTCTTTACATCCCCGAATGTATGTTCATCAATGAAGCTTACCAGACCGTACAGTTCCAGCAGGGAGTTTTGCAGCGGGGTCGCGGTCAGCAGGATTTTGCGCTTGTGCGCCAGAGCGTTTTTGAGCGTGTTGGCGATCACATTGGAGGGCTTATACACGTTTCGCAGGCGATGCGCCTCATCAATGACCACCAGGTTCCAGGGTGTAGCGTGAACCTCGGCGGCCTTGCTGCGCGCGAACTGATACGAGCAGATAACCACTTCCGCTTCGGTATCGAACGGGCGCATATTCCCCTGCTTGACGGCCTGATTATAGGAACGTGATTCGAGGATCACGCATGGCAGGAAGAATTTTTCGCGCAGTTCCTGATGCCACTGCTTGCGAAGATTGGAGGGCGTGATAACCAGAATGCGCCGCTTGCGCTCCGCCCACTGCTGCGAGATAACCAGCCCGGCTTCAATCGTTTTTCCCAGCCCGACCTCGTCCGCAAGCAGTGCGCCTCGTGACAGCGGAGAACTGAAGGCGAACAGCGCCGCGTCTACCTGATGCGGATTCAAGTCTACCTGCGCGCTCGCCACCGCACCCGCAAGTTTCTCTACGCTGTCCGAAGAGCAGCGCTTCGTCAGATCATAGGCAAAGTATTTAGCGTGGTAATCGGTGAATGACATAGAGATAATGCGAATGCAGGCGGCGAATAAAAATGCGGTGTTTGTACTCCGGCAGGAATATATTCGCCGCGAATATCAATACTCCTGCAAACTTCCGCCGTTCGCCCCAAACAACTACAAACGAACAACCTGCCCGTCATAGGCGAGCGCGACATGGTCTGGGGCAAGCCTATTCGCAGCGTCGTGGTCGAAGTGGTGGGACAGGTGCGTGAGCAGGGCTTGTCTGGGCGCAAGGGCAGCGATCACGTCCAGCGCCTGATAAAAGCCGAAGTGCGTGGTATGCGGATCGAAGCGCACCGCGTCGAGTATCAGCAGATCGAGACCGTGCAGTTTTGTCATCGCGTCGTCGGGAATGTAGTTGACATCGGTGACGTAGGCGAAACTGCGCGCGGGCATATCGGCGGTCGGGGGCTGATCGAAGCGGTACGCGAGAACCGGCAAGCGCCCGTGCATCACGTAAAACGACTGTACGCCCAGCCCGAACATTTCAAATTCCGAGGGTACGGTGTGCAGAGACAGGCGCGGCTTGCCGCCGCCAAGCTGCCCCGTATCGCGGAAGATGTAGGGATAGATGCGGCGTATGTCGTCGAGCGTGGCCGGGTCGCCATAGACGGGGATTTCCACATCATGCAGGTCGTTGAAGCGGCGCAGGTCGTCCATGCCCATCACATGGTCGGCGTGAGTATGCGTCAGCAGCACGGCGTCCACCCTGGTCAGGCCAAAGGCGAGCGCCTGCATTCGCAGTTCCGGCGTGGTGTCTACAAGGATGTTTTTACCGACGGCTACGGGGGGTTCCGCCGCCTTTGCGTCGTCTTCGGCTTGTCGGGTCTGCGTTTGTTCCAAGGCCGTCGGCCGGGCGTTTTCCGACGCCGAGGACACCTGTTCCGGTTCCGCCGTCACCACAATGGACGAGCGGAACCGTTTGTTTTTGGGGTTCGGCGAACGGCACACAGCGCACTCGCACCCGATCATTGGCACACCATGCGATGTGCCGCTGCCTAGTATCGTTATTTGCACGGCTGTTCGTTATGGGTCACTTGTTGCTTGTTGTTCGTCATTGCTTGTTGCTCGGACAGCATGAACCGTGCAAACCAGCCGTCGCGTGAGGATCGCCTTGTGAATGATTTGCGTTCATTCGCGTTTATCTGCATTTATTTCGTTCTTGCACGTTATACTATCGGCGCGGCGGGCAGGGTGATGGTTCGGCCCGATGTGGCGGATAGATACGCGGCCTCGACCACTTCCACGACATGCGCGCCGTGTTCTCCGGGTGACAGCAGTTTGGTCTTGCCCTGTATGGCGTCTATGAAGTTGGCGACGGGGCCGGGAACGGGCAGCAGGTCGGACTCTTTGAACTTGCGGTGTTCCTGCCCCTGAAGGTTGATGTCGGTCTCGAAATCCATGCCGTTGACGGTGATGCTGCCGTTTTGCGCGCCCCAGATGTTGCGGACGCGGCGCGTGGCGAGCTTGCTGTCGCCGATGCCCGTGATTGTAGCAACCGCGCCGTTTTCCAGCTCCAGACACAGCGCGACGCGCAGGTCGGTCGGAATGGCGTCGGTCAGGGCCGTGACGCGACGCGCCCGCAGCCCCGTCACCCACAGCATCTGCGACACCAGATGCGAGCCGCCGTCCTGAAAATAGCCGCCGCCATTAAGTTCCGGGTCGGCGCGAAACAGGGTCGGCGCGACCACGCCCACGCCTTTTTCGGGCATCGGCGCGCGTCCGAACACGCTTTCCGCATTGCCCGTCCAGTAGATCGCCGCGCTTTCCAATGCGCCCATCTTTTCATCGCGCAGGGCGCGGCGTATCTGGTGACAGTGCGCCCAGAAGGGCGGGTTCAGCGCTACGCCGAGCCGCAGGTTATTTTCATGCGCCAGGGCCACGAGTGCGTGGGCGTGGTCGCTCTGTATCGTCATGGGTTTTTCGAGCAGAACGTGCAGGCCCCGTTCGAGGCAGGCGCGGGCCATCTCGTAATGCAGGTTGTTGGGCGTGGCGATCAGCACGGCGTCAAGGTGGGCGTTATCCAGCATCTGCCGCCAGTCCTCATACGCGTGTTCGGGAGCCACGCCGAAGTGGGAGGCCATCGTGGCCCGCGCGGTCTCGTCCCGCCGGCACAGGGCGCTCACATGCACGTTCGGGTGGGCGACGGCATCGGGCAGATGCCGCCGCGACACAAACGATCCCGCGCCCAGCACGCCCAGTCGAACCGGGGGAGCGTCGTTTTCGGACGCCGTTGTCGTCAACATGGTCATAGCCGCCTCCTGCATATTTGCGCGCGTTCAGAGTGACAAACAAAATAAACCAACAAACCCGTAGAATCAGCACCGAAAGAAATGGAACCTGCCGTCATTTAACCGCATCTATATGCTATAACATAGTTATCCATACAGCAATGACTGCCCGGTTCAGGGCGTGTCGGTGTCGCATGTTCTACGGGAATAGGACAGCCGCGAACAACCGCCTTGTTCGCTGTCAACACATACACTAATCAAGGAAAGAACCTGTTGAGGGCTATGCGGCCCCAGGAGGCGACGTATGCAGATACACGGTGTCACTTCTATCTCGATCATAGTCAGCCGCGAGGCCATCCCGAACTCGGCGGTCTCACAGGGCGCGGCGCGGGCCGAACAGGTGCGCGCGTATGCCGATCCCCGGCCTTTGTCGTCTGACGAGGCTGTTAGGCTTGCCATGCTGTCGCCGTCTAAGGCCTACCGGGAACGACTGCCCCGTCCGAGCCGGCTGCCCGACCAGACCGGCATCGCTCTCGACATCCGCGCCTGACGCGGACCGAAGGCGGACGTTTTAGGCTGTGGCTTGTTCTGCTTCCAGTTCGCGCATTATGGCGACGCCCGCGCTGGTACCGATACGATCCGCGCCCGCGTCTACCATCGCTCGCAGAGCAGCGAGGCCGCGTATGCCGCCCGCTGCCTTGACGCCGCACCGCTCGCCAACGATCTGGCGCATCAAATGCACATCCTCGACCGTCGCGCCGCGCGGCCCAAACCCCGTAGACGTTTTCACGAAGTCCGCGCCTATGCCCGCCACGATCTCCGTTATCAGCCGTTTCTCGTGATCGGTCAGCAGGGCGCATTCGATGATGACCTTGACAGCCGCGCCCGCATCGTGGGCGATGTGAACCACGCCCTGTATGTCCCGCTCCGCCGCCTGCATCATGCCCGACTTGACGGCCCCTACGTTAATGACCATGTCCAGTTCCGCCGCGCCCTGCCGAATCGCCTCCTCGGCCTCGAACGCCTTGACGACCGAAGCGTTCGCGCCATGCGGAAAGCCCAGTACGGTACACACCAATACGCCGCTGTCTTCCAGTTCCGCAGCCGCCACAGACACCCAGCACGGCTGTATGCAGACCGAAACAAACCCGTGCTGCCGCGCCTCGGCGCATAGCTGTCGTATGGCCGCTTCGGGCGCATCCGGCTTCAATACCGTATGGTCAATCAACCGCGCCAGTTCTCTCGGCGTCATACACTTCTCCAACTGTCAAACTCTCGTCGCCGCTTTGAGGCTGGCGACGTAATCGCGTATCATGGGCAGCAGGGCGGCATTGTCGCGCTGCTGGTGAATCAGGTCAACGAGCGAGCTGCCCACAACGACGCCGTCCGCAAAGGCTGATATTTTGGCGACATGGTCGGGCTGCGAGATGCCGAAGCCCACGCAGACCGGCAGGGACGTATGCGCCTTGATCTGCGCCACAACGTTCGTCAGTTCGGCGGGAACGTCCTGCCGCGCCCCTGTGACGCCCGTTCGGGATACGCAGTACACAAAACCCGACGACAACTGCGCCACGGTCTGTATCCGCGCCTGCGTACTGGTCGGCGCGAGCAGAAATACGGTGTCCAGATCATGCGCCTGCGAGATGCGCTTCCACTCGCCCGCCTCTTCGGGCGTCAGGTCGGTAACGATGTGCGCGTCCGCCCCCGCGTCCTGCGCGGCCTGCGCGTACCTGTCCAGGCCATAGCGCAGCAGGGGGTTGTAATAGGTCATCAGGATCAGGGGAAGATCAGCGTCCTGTCGTCGTATCTGGCGTACCACGTCCAGAGTTTTGCGCGTGGTCATGCCGCCGTCCAGGGCGCGCTGCGATGACGCCTGTATACTCGGCCCATCCGCAAGCGGGTCGCTGAACGGAATGCCGATCTCGACCGCGTCCGCGCCCGCCTGCCCCAGCGCGACCACGATGTCTATGGTGCGTTCAAACGAGGGATCGCCCGCCGTGACAAAGCACACAAGCGCCTTTTCGCCCCGCGCCTTCAGTTCCGCAAACCGTTGAGATAATCGCGTCAATACGTTTCCTTAAAGAGACGTTCAATCCATAGACAGGATTAACAGGATTTCCAAGATTTACAGGATTACTCTGGCGCAGCAGGTCGGAACGTTACGCCTGATCTTTAGCGGGTCTTGAAATCCTGTAAATCCTGTTAATCCTGTCTAAGAATTAGGCCAGTTCCAGTTCCTGCACGACCGTGTTCATGTCTTTGTCGCCGCGCCCGGAGCAGTTGATGATGACGATGGTATCGGGCTTTAGCTGGCCGCTCGCCTGCATCTTGTCCAGGTACGCAAAGGCGTGGGCGGTTTCCAGGGCGCTGATGATGCCCTCGTTGCGGGCCAGCCATTGCAGGGCTTCCAGGGCCTCGCTATCGGTCACGGCCACATACTGCGCCCGCTGCGCGTCCTTGAGGAAGCTGTGTTCCGGGCCGACGCCGGGATAGTCCAGACCGGCGGAAATGCTGTGGGAGGGCGCGACCTGGCCGTCCTCGTCCTGTATCAGGTAGCTGGCCGAACCCTGAAACACGCCCGGTGTGCCTGCCGTGAGCGGGGCGCAGTGCCGCCCGGTCTCGATGCCGTGTCCCGCCGCCTCGATGCCGACAAGCTGAACGCTCGCGTCATTCACGAACGGGTAAAATATGCCCATCGCGTTCGATCCGCCGCCCACGCAGGCCAGGATGTAATCGGGCAGGCGTCCCTCTTTTTGCAAAACTTGTTCGCGGGTTTCCTTGCCGATCACGCTCTGAAAATCGCGCACGATCATCGGGTACGGGTGCGGGCCGACCACGCTGCCGATGATGTAGTGCGTGTTGTGAACGTTCGTGACCCAGTCGCGCATGGCCTCATTGGTGGCGTCTTTCAGTGTGCGCGTGCCGCTCGTCACGGTCACGACGCGCGCACCCATGAGTTTCATGCGGCTCACATTGAGCGCCTGCCGATGCACGTCCTCTTCGCCCATGTACACGTCGCATTGCAGGCCGAACCGGGCGCACACGGTCGCAGTCGCCACGCCATGTTGCCCCGCGCCGGTTTCGGCAATGATGCGCGGCTTGCCCATGCGCCGGGCGAGCATGATCTGGCCGACCGTATTGTTGATCTTGTGCGCCCCGGTATGGCACAGGTCTTCGCGCTTCAGGTAGATTTTCGCGCCGTACTTTTCCGACAGCCGCTCGGCATGATATAGGGGCGTGGCGCGGCCCACGAAATCGCGCAGATAATAGTCTATTTGCGCCTGAAACGCGGGGTCGGCTTTGGCCCGCGCGTATTCCGCGCTCAGTTCGTCCAGGGCAGGGATCAGGGTTTCCGGCACAAAGCGCCCGCCGAACGCGCCGAACCGTCCCTGCGCGTCGGGTACGATGCCCGGCGTCCAGTCCTGCCCTGACAACAGGGAGGCGGACAAATCCGCGTCCGAGGAACTTAGCGCGGCTTCCAGCGCGGACTCGACAGCCCCGTTCGCGGGCCGCATATCGGGAATGGTTTCGGAAAGCACGGCTTCGGAAGCGATAGATGAAGACATAAAAACAACTCCTGAAAAGCGCCTGGGCGCGGCCTGTTCCAAAAAGCGAAAAACACCACAAGGAAAACGCGCCCGGAATGCCCTATTATACTCTAGCATCGTTCCATTTGCAGAATCCCACTTCTAAATTCACGGGCATGACGCCTAAATCATTCGTTATTGCGGGTACTGAAAGTACCCGTCAGGAAAGTACAAGCGTCCTGCGGACGCGACAATGTTAGAGTTTTGTGCGCCCGCAGGACGCTTGTACTTTGTGGACACGGGTTTTCACCCCCATGTCCAGTTTAGATGCGCCAGCGCCGTGCCGAGAAACAACCAAAGCACGGTATATGTGGTAAACTTCAAAAGCGTAGAGTTTGCCAGTGCTGGAACCTGGCCTGACAGGAAACCGACAGGAAGAGCAGCGCATGAACGAACCTTTGATTGAAATGGAGCCTCCGCCCGCTTGCCTGGACGAGACCCTGCTGCGACTGCCCGGCGGCGTTGTGGTGCGCGAGGCAGAACTAAGACGGCAGAACGCCGACCTGCTGGAGACCGTGGAGGCCCTGCAGGTGGCGCAGGAAGACCTGATGGTGATGCGGCTGGCCGTGGAAGCGGAACGGGCGCGCTATCAGCAGCTATTTGAGTTCGCCACCGACGGCTACCTTGTCACCGACCTGCACGGCATCCTGCGCGAGGCCAATATCGCCGGACTGACGCGGCTTGGCCTGCCCTACAACCATATCAAAGGTAAAATCCTCGCCAACTTCATCGCTCTGGACGACCGTATGCGCTTCCGGGCGTTTTTGAACCGGCTTGGAGAATCAGAGGGCCGACTTGAATGGGAGGGTCGGCTTACGCCACGCCATGCCGACGCCGTAGATGTCGTGCTGACCGCATGCCGCTTGCGCGACGCGGCCACAAACATCTACGACCTGCGCTGGATCGTGCGCGACGTGACCGAACGCAGGCGATTGGAGCAGGCGCGGCAGGCCGATCAGCAGCGGCTGCTGGAACAGGAGCGCAGGGCAGGCGTTCTCGAAGAGCGCAACCGTCTGGCCCAGGAGTTTCACGACACACTCGCGCAGGGCTTTACGGGCATCTCGTTTCTGCTGGGCGCGGCGGAAAACGCCCTGGCGGACGATGCGGAACTTGCGCGCGCGCAGATAGGCCGCGCCCGACAGGTGGCGCAGGAAAGCATTGTGGAGGCCCGCCGCTCGATCCGCGCCCTGCGGACACAAGCGCTTGAATGCGGCGGACTGTCCCTGGCCCTCGCACAGTTTATGGAGAACCTGCGCGCCACATCGGGCCTGGACGCGGAATTCATCGCCTGCGGCACGCCCACCCCCCTGCCCGTGCAGGTGGAAGACGATTTATTGCGTATCGCGCAGGAGGCCGTGACCAACGCCCTCAAACACGCCCGGCCTCAGCACATCACGGTGCAACTGAAATTCGCGCCCGGTCAGGTGCATATGCGCGTTCAGGACGACGGGCGGGGCTTCAATGCCTCCGCCAGCCGCGCCCCCGCCGGTTTCGGCCTGATCGGAATGCGCGAACGAGCGGCGCGCATCGGCGGCAAGGTGGTTTTGCAAAGCGCCCCCGACGACGGAACGAAAATCAGCGTGGACGTTGCACTCCCCCCCCCCTTAAACCAGACGGGCAGCCAAAAGATTGCCAGCGCGTATTGGTGTAACGGCAGCAGCTTTGTCGTCCCTGCCTCCTCTGAATATCCCCATGTAAAAGCGGCGACCCATTCGCAAACGCAAGGCTGGAAAAGCCGCACGTGAAATATAGTTTACAAATATAGTCCACGTAGCATGCAGTTTGCAAAGTACAATACACAGAGCACAGCACAGAATGTAGTTTATGATACAGGACGCAGGCATGACAGACCAGGAAGTACACGACATCATCGTAATCGGAGCTTCGGCGGGCGGCGTGGAAGCGGTCAAGCTGCTGGTTTCCGAACTGCCGCCCGATTTTGGGGCTGCCGTTTTCGTAGTAATCCATTTTCCGCCGACAAGCGTAAGCGTGCTGCCCGAAATCCTCAAGCGGGGCAGCAGCCTGCCCGTTTCCACGGCCACGGACGGCGAAGCGATCCGCGCGGGGCGTATCTATGTGGCGCAGCCGGACGCGCATTTGCTGGTGCAGTCCGGCGTGATGCGCGTTTATCGCGGCCCGAAGGAAAACCATACGCGCCCCGCCATTGACCCGCTGTTTCGCAGCGCGGCGCGCGCGTATGGGCCGCGCGTGATCGGCGTACTGCTGTCGGGAATGCTCACGGACGGAACCGGGGGTCTGCTGGAGATCAAGGCGCGTGGCGGGCTGGCCGTGGTGCAGGCCCCTGACGACGCGCTGTTCGCCGACATGCCCCGCAACGCCATTAAAAACGTGGATGTGGATTACGTGGCGTCCAGCCCGCAGATCGCCGCGCGCCTGACGGAACTCGCCTCGCCGTATACCGTGGCAGTCCGGCCCATCTCCCCTGCCGCCCTGGATAGGCCTGCCGCCCCGCAGCAAAATCTGTCGGCGCAAACGACGCGGGACGTGGAGGGCGGCGAGCCGGTCGGACGCGGGCAAGGTCAGGGCGCGCAGGACGCCAATGGGCAAAGCGGAGCCGCGCAAAATGGCATCGCGCTAAACAGCAGCGCGAGACAGGATAATCCACCAAAAGGAAGCGCGCAGGAAGGAACCCTGATGGCCGACGACACTCCCTATGACGATCATGCCAATGCTGTTGTCAACCATACCACGTTCGCGCAGCTGCATGGAGAGCGCGACGAACAGCCTTCCATTTATAGCTGCCCCGACTGCGGGGGTGTATTGTGGCAAATGAACGAGCAGGGTTTCATACGGTTTCGCTGCCACGTCGGACACGCGTACAGCGCCGAGTCGCTTTTGCAGCAGCAGGCGGAACAACTGGAAGCGTCCATGTGGTATGCGGTACGCACCCTCGTGGACAAGTCCAAGCTGTCGCGGCAGCTTGCCCAGCGCGCGCGCGACCGGAACCATGACCTGACCGCCCTGCGCTTCGAGGAGCAGGCGCAGGCCGCCACGCAGCACGCCGACGTGATCCGCAGGCTGATCGAAAACGGGGCCGGAGATAAATTCCCGCCTGCCCTGGAAGCGGAAGCGATGGAACCCGTGCTTGCCGACACCCCGCAGGCGCATACGGTCGCAAACCATCAGCCGCGCGCCTGACCGTTCCCTGCCCAGCATGGCCCACAGGATGAAACGGATCGAACAGCGGATCGAGTAGAAAACAACACATGCCAGAAGAACCCACACAAGACGCGCCGACAAACGAAGAAATCAGCCAGGACGACGGCTCGGACGAAAGCCGCGCCGACGAGATGATGCAGATGACCGAACCCAACAGCGAGTTCGAGGCGCTGCTGGATCATCTCAAGCGCAGCCGGGGCTTCGACTTCACGGGCTACAAACGCGCCAGCCTGATGCGCCGGATCAACAAGCAGATGAGCATCGTGGGCGTGGACGCGTATGCCGACTACATGGACTATCTGGAAGCAAACCCCGACGAGATCACGCACCTGTTAGGCACGCTGCTGATCAATGTCACCAGCTTCTTTCGCGACGCGCCCGTGTGGGACATGCTGCGTAATGACATCCTTCCGCAGATCATCGCCGCCAAAAAGGACGACGCGCCCATCCGCGCCTGGAGCGCGGGCAGCGCGAGCGGCGAAGAGGCGTTCACGCTCGCCATTCTGCTCGCCGAAATTCTGGGACAGCAAGCCTTCAACAGCCGCGTCAAGATCTATGCCACGGACATTGACGAGGACGCCCTGAATCAGGCCCGGCAGTCCACGTTTACGCCCGCTCAGGTCGGGGAAGTGCCGGAGGCCCTGTTGCACAAGTATTTCGACCAGATCGGCGGGCGCTATGTGCTGAACAAGGAGCTGCGCCGGGCCGTGATCTTCGGGCAGCACAATCTGGTAAGCGACGTTCCCATCTCGCATCTGGATTTGCTGTTGTGCCGCAATACCCTGATGTACTTCAACGCCGAGGTGCAGTCCAAGATTTTGGCCCGTTTCCACTTTGCGCTCAATGACAGCGGCTGTCTGGTACTGGGCAAGGCGGAAACCCTGCTTATCAACAGCCATCTGTTCGCGCCGCTGGATTTGAAGCGGCGCATCTTCGCTAAAGTCGCCGGCGGCAATGGACGGCGGCGTACTGTCCCGGTCGCGTCTGTTGAACCGGAGGACACGTCCGGCTACGCCGCAGGCGAAACAAATTTTCCTCACATCGCGTTCGACGCCGGCGCTCACGCGCAGATCGTCGTGAACGCGGGCGGCGTTCTCGTTCTGGCGAACGAGCGCGCCCGGACGCTGTTTCGGCTCACGCAGCGCGACATCGGCCACCCGTTTCAGGACATGGAACTCTCGTACCGCCCCGTGGAACTGCGCTCGTTTCTCGCCAAAGTGATGAGCGAAAGCTATCCCATCGTACTCAAGGAGATCGTGTCGCGGGGCGACGGCGAGACCACGTTTTTCGATGTGCAGATCGTTCCCCTGATGACCGCGTCGCCCAACGCCGTGGGCGTGAGCGTGTCGTTTCTGGATGTCACGCCCTACAAGCGCCTGCAGGAGGAATTGGAAGCGTCCAACCGCGAGATCGGCACGGCCTACGAGGAAGCGCAGTCGGCAGCCGAGGAACTGGAAACCACGAACGAGGAATTGCAGGCCAGCGCCGAGGAACTGGAAACCACGAACGAAGAACTCCAATCCACCAATGAAGAGATGGAGACCATGAACGAAGAACTGCAGTCGGCCAACGAGGAACTGCAGACCATGAACGACGAGATGCGCCAGCGCAGCGAGGAATTGTCGCAGGTCAGCGGGTTTATGGAAAACGTGCTGGGCAGTCTCAGGGGCGGTATCGTGGTCACGGACGTGGATTTGCGCGTACAGACCTGGAATCGGCAGGCCGAAGACATGTGGGGTCTGCGCTACGGCGAGGCCGTGGGCCGCAACCTGCTTGGCCTGGACATCGGACTGCCCATAGAATCGCTTGCGTCCGGCCTGCGCGCCTGTCTTTCCGGCGCGTCCGACTTTGAAGAAACCGTCGTGGAGGCCATTAACCGCCGGGGCAGAAACATCCGCTGCCGCGTGTCCTGCACTCCGATGAAGGACAATGAGAGCCGCACGCGGGGCATTATCCTTGTGATGCAGGATGCGCAATCTCCCGCTTTTGCGCGCGATCCGACCGACGCAAACGACGGCGCGGATGTCTCCATCGCAAACGAGATTTGAATACAACTCTGAGGCGGTATTTTCCGCCCCCCGGTGCGCTGCAAGATATTGCTTGAAACAGATCACTTGAAAAGACTGCTCGAAAGAGACTGCTCGAATCAGTTATGCTGTGAGATATGCTAAAAGAAAGCGGTGGATGAAACCATGCCCGATCTATTCGCGCGCCTGATGGTGATACAGGACGAGACCTTCGCCGCTTCGCATTACAACACGGCTTACCATGTGCTGGCCGCCGCGCTGCACTGCGCCGATGACGAACACAACCTGCAGTATCTCCTGGACGTGAGCGCCCTTGCCGCGCAGCAGCTGCAATGGATTGACCAGTACGCGCCGGGCTATGAACATTCCACGGCCTGCGCCGCGACGCGGGGCCACGCCAGCATCTATTCCATGCTTGGCAAGCAGGCGCAGGCCAAAATCGTCATGCTCAAGCACCAGCAGCGCAAAGCCGCGCCCGTCGTCCACTTCTGGCCCGCCGACAACGCCCCCTACAAGCCTTGAATGCTTTAAGGGCGTTGGCAAGGCTGAACCTGACACCTGATTTCTCTGCAACAAAAGCGGCTATGCCCCGTCTAACCGGGGCATAGCCGCGCCAATGTGTACGTATGGAGCGGCACGATGCTTTGTTCCGGAGACTTTCATGCCCGACCGTCAGGATTCGTCCATAGCCCGCGCGCCGCATTTTCGCCCTGCATTGTCACGCCGCGAATTTCTAACCAGAGCGGGAACCGGGTTCGGCAGCCTTGCTCTCTCGTTTATGCTTGCCCAGGAGGCGATGGCCGACGCGCATACGGGCGTGAAAAAGTCCGCTTTTCCCAACCCGCTCGCGCCTAAAGCGCCCATGTTTCCGGGCAGGGCCAAAAGCGTGATCTTCCTGTTCATGTACGGCGGGCCGTCGCACGTAGACACGTTCGACCCTAAACCCGGCCTGACCAAATATCACGGCAAGGGCATGGACACGGCGCTGCACAACGTCGGCGACGTGAAAACGTTCGGCGGTGACAGCCATGCCCCCCTGATGCAAAGCCCTTACGGCTTCAAAAAGTACGGCAAAAGCGGTATCGAGGTGTCCGATCTGTTTCCGCATGTCGGCGGCTGCGTGGACGACATCTGCTTTATCCGCTCGCTGTACGGCGACAGCAACAATCACGCCCCCGCTCTGTTCGAGATGAATACGGGTTCCATTTTGCAGGGCTATCCCAGCGTCGGCTCGTGGGTCACGTATGGCCTGGGCAGCCAGAACCAGAATCTGCCGGGCTTCGTTGTGATGACGGATCATCGCGGCGGGCCGATAGGCGGCGCTCCCAACTGGTCGAGCGGCTTCATGCCCGCCACGTATCAGGGAACCGTGTTTCGCGCGTCCGGTACGCCGATCCTCGACCTGTCCCCCGGCGCGGGCGTCAGTGTCGAAGAGCAGCGGGCGAGTTTGGATTTGCTGGGCAAACTCAACGACGAACACATGCGCGCCAATCCCGGCGACAGCGACCTGGAAGCGCGTATCGCCGCCTACGAACTCGGCTACCGAATGCAGGCCCACGCCCCGGAAGTCGTGGACATCAGCAAAGAAACCGAGGAAACCAAAACCCTGTACGGCCTGGACAACGAGCGCACGGAGAAATTTGGGCGCAAGTGCCTGATGGCGCGGCGGCTTGTGGAGCGGGGCGTCCGCTTCGTGCAGATATACAGCGGCGGCGGACATGGCGACGACACGTGGGACGCGCACGGTGACATTGTCGGCAATCATGGCAAGCACGCGGGCGACACCGACAAGCCTATCGCGGGCCTGCTGATGGACTTGAAGCGGCGCGGACTGTTGGACAGTACGCTTGTCGTATGGGGCGGCGAGTTCGGGCGAATGCCGATCTCGCAGGGCGGCAAGGGCCGCGACCACAACCCCGGCGTACAAACCGTGTGGATGGCGGGCGGCGGCGTCAAGGGCGGCACGGTCGTGGGCAGCAGCGACGAGGTCGGCTACAAGACCGGCGACGATCCCTACCACATCCGCGACCTCCACGCCACCATCCTGCACACGATGGGACTGAACGATCTGGCCCTTACCTACCTCTACAATGGCCGCTACCAGCGCCTGACCACGAACGGCGGACAGATAATCAAAAAGGCGTTGACATAGTTTATTTGTCTTACCCTCTTGACATCGTGGCGATCAGGTCAGCGTACTTCTGGGCGACGAACTTGCGCTTGACTTTGAGCGTGGGCGTGAATTCGCCGCCGTCTATGCTGAACGGGTGGCCGACCAGTTTGAACTTTTTGATCTTTTCGAAATCGGCCAGGTCTCTGGTGTTGGCGTCTATTTCAGCTTTGTAGAGTTTCAGCACGTCGGCGTTCGTCAGCAGGGCTTCGATGTTTTCGGTGTCAATGCCTTTTTCTTTGGCCCAGGCTATGAGATGGGCGGGCCGGCCCCGCATATCGAAATCCGGCAGTATCAGGGCCGAGACCGTAGACGCCTTATCGCCGAACAGCACGGCCTCGCCGATGTACGAACTGCGCTTGAGAAGGGCCTCAATCGGCTGCGGCGCGACTTTTTTGCCGTTCGTCAACACCAGCAGGTCTTTTTTGCGATCCGTAATTGTCAGATAGCCGCGCGGAGACAGTTCCCCGATGTCGCCCGTGTGGAACCACCCTTCGGCATCAATGGCCTCTGCGGTCGCTTCCGGCTTGTTGTAATAACCGAGCATCTGCCCCTGCCCCCGCATCAGGATCTCGCCGTCGTCCGCGATTTTCACTTCGGTCTTGGGCGTGAGCGGGCCGACCGTGCCGATGCGCTCGCTGTTGGCGTGGTTGATGGCGATGATGTTGGTCTCGGACAGGCCGTAACCCTCCAGGATATGAATGCCGATCCCCAGAAAGAACTCGGCGATAGGGGCGTTCAGGGGCGCTCCGCCCGACACGCTGTTCCTCAATCGTCCGCCCGTCACTTTTTCGCGCAGCTTGGACAGCACCAGTTTGTCGGCAAGCGCGTGCTGTATGGCGAGCAGCGGCCCCAACCCGCGCCCCGCCGACCTGCGCCGCGCCGCCTCGATGCCCACGCCCAATCCCCACTCTACGATCTTGCGCTCTTTTTCCGGCTGCTTGGCGATTGCCTCGCGCGCCTTATCGTGCATGTTCTCCCAGATGCGCGGAACCATCAGCATGGCGGTCGGGCGCACGGTCGTAATGATTTCTTCGCTCAGGGCCATCAGGCCCAGCGAGTACACGATGCACGAGCCGTAGCGCAGGGGCAGATACTGCCCGCCAACGCGTTCCGTGATGTGGCTCAGGGGCAGGAATGACAGGTACACATCTTCGGGGCCGAGATCGGCGATGCCGCCGCTGACCACGTTATCCGGCGTTTGCAGCACATTGCTGTGCGAAAGCATCGCGCCCTTGGGATCGCCCGTCGTGCCGGACGTATAAATCAGCGTCGCGAGATCGTTTGCGCCTACGGCATTAGAAAGCGCAGCCAGATCGGACGGTTCGCGGCCTTTGTCCTCGCCCATTTTGTAAATGCTGTCAAACGCCAGCGCGCCCTCGGCTTCCAGTTCTTCGGGCTTGCCGTCCATAGAAATGATGTTTTCTAATGTGGGCGTGTCGGCCTGCGTACTCTTTATTTTGGCGCGCTGCTTGGCGTCCGAAACCAGGATGGCCCGCGCTCCGCTGTCTTTCACATAGTAGGCCACCTGCGAGGCGGGCAGCGTACCATAGATAGGCACGGTGACGACACCCAGATATTGCGAGGCCAGATCCGTAATCGTCCACTCAACGCGGTTTTCATGCGAGATCAGGGCGATGCGGTCGCCTTTTTGCAGACCGAGCGCGTCCAGTCCGCGCGCAAACGCGCGTACTTTAGTGTCAAGTTCGCGGTATGTCCAGTAGGTGTAGGGTTCGCTTTTGGCACTGTGGAAGCCCACGGCGGGGCGCTCGCCGTGCGCCTGCACGGTCTCTTCAAACATGCGGTAAAGGGTGCGCTCTGCCATTGCTGATCTCCTGCGCGCGTTTTCAAGTACCTGCGGTGAGTACCGAACGCGGCGCGGCAAAGTATGGTTTCAAGCCCGACTCGTAAGCTGGCCTGTATTTCTGTTTGTGGGAATAGTGTAGCACGAGCGGGGGCGGAGGAACAGGGCCGAAAGACCCAGTCTGCGGCATTTTGCCGCCCGCACACTCCGGGCGACAATCACAATACCATCAAAGGCGCTTAATGTCAGGCTGTCAGATACCCGATGCGACTTAATCACTCACCTTACGCTGGCGACCACTTCCATGAGAGGTATTCGTCCGCAGGACAACTGGCCGCAGGCCCGCGTATCCGGTATTTTATATACCGGGAACAAACCGCCAACTGTTCGCCTGCGTAACGCGGTTCAATTACCAACGCGGCCGGGAGAGATTACGCTGTGCGGTGTACCGGAACCGCCGCCCTGGCCCGATGTGGCAGGCTGTGCCGGGACGCTCGCGCCGCCGTATACCGAGGGCGGCAGTTCCATCATGCTTGTCTTGTGGATGGGGGCGGCGACGCCTTCCTGAAACAGCATAGCCTGACAGGTATAAGGCGTGGGCCGGCCTGCATTCACAAGCAGGCGCGCGGGCAGGCTCAGGGTTTCCAGAACCGCCTGCTCGTCCGAAGCGATGGTCAGGGTTTTGTAGGTACACAGATATTTTTGGGCGTTGACATACGCGCCATTCGCGGCGTCTGAGGACTCCAGGGGCTGGCCTTTGGCGTCGAAAAAGTAGACGGCCAGTTGCAGGCGCGTGTTGGCCTGTCCCTGAATGGTTCCCGATACGGCAATCGGCAGCATGTCATTCGCGGCGGGCAGCAGCGCGGTCTGAAGACGAATGTTCCCGTTCGGCAGGGTCGCGGACGGCGTGGCGGGCATGGCAGGGTTGCCCGGCCCCGGCGAGGCTGTCACAGGCGTGGAAACAGTGGCGTCCGGGGCAGTGGTGTTCGGCGTTCCAACAGTTGGATTGCTGACGCTGTCGTCACCCCCTGGCATGTTGTCTACGGACAGGGGCGGCTTGATGATGGTACTGGACGGCGCGTTAGAATTCGCGCGCCCATTCAGCATGGCGACGGCTACGCCGCCGCCGATCACAGCCAGCAGCAAAGGAACCAGATACACGGCGGGAGAACGACGCTCCAAACGCGGACCGGGCGAAGTCTGAGATGCCCCAGCGGGCCGCGACGGCGTACTTCGCGTCGTGGCCTGCGAAGCCGACACTACACGAACGCCCGGACGCTCCGGCGTTTCTGCGGCGCGTTTTTCCTCGCCCATTCGCCCGACTGGCAGGGGGGGATCGTGCCGGGGCGTCTGCGCGTTCGGGAGGGCGAGCGCGGGCGTGTTGGCAAGCAGAGACGCCTGCTTCGCCGCAGCCTCGACCCTGACGGACGCGATCTCGTCACGCGCGGCCATCAGGCGCACGGCTACAACGCTGATACTTGCGGGACGCGCATCGGGGTCCAGGGCGAGACACATTTCCAGCAGGTGCGACAGCGACTGAGGAACCTGTGGGTTAAAGGTATGCGCGGGCGGAAACTTGAACGGCTGCAAAGCCGGGTCGCGGGCGGTCAGCAGATGGTGCATGGTCGCGCCGAACGCGTACACGTCCGAGCGGGGATCGGTCTGCCCTCGCCCGAATTGTTCGGGCGGCGAATAGCCCACGCTGCCCAGCAGCGACGTATCTTTGGACGCCCCCGGCTGAAAATGCCGCGCGATGCCGAAATCAATCAGTTTGATGTTGCTGCTGGGCAACACCATGACATTGGACGGCTTCAGGTCGCGGAAGATGATGGCCGGTTCCTGGCTGTGCAGGTACGCCAGCACATCCGTGATTTGCAGTCCCCAATCCACGCACTGCATCACGTCCAGGGGGTTTGCGCCAGCCGCGTTCATGCGCGCGTCCAGCGTCACGCCCTCGATATACTCCATGACCAGGTAAAAACAGTCGTTTTCGATGAATGCGTCCGTCACTTTGGGCAGGTTCGGATGGTTGAGATGCACCAGGAACCGCGCCTCATGCTCGCACTGATCCAGTTCTTCGCGCCGCTGCGACCCGTCGGCGTTCAGGCCCCGAATCTCTTTGATGGCGACAATGGAATGCAGGCGGGTATGCTCCGCTTTATATACGGTCCCCATGCCGCCCTGCCCCAGCGCGTGCAGAATATGATAACGCTCGTTGAGGAGTGTCCCCGGTTCCAGCGATGCCGACGCCATACGTGATGCCAACCCTTCAGCCCGAATAAACTTGTACAAGCTTACGTAAATACTTTTGGCAGACGGTTCCCGCGCCGTGTACAGCGTCTTTGTGGGCGCACAACGTCTTCGTAAAGCCTAGACCGCGCCATTTCGCCTACGCGCGCACCGCTTTTGCCTCCCGCCGGTTAGAACCTATACTGTAACATATTTTCACAATTTTGGATAGAGGCGGGCAGCCACAGTGAACAAACGCCGCGAACTTGCGTCAACGAACACGAAATTACGTTCTCCCAACATTTTTATGTGGCCTACGCGCGCATGTTTTACTATCACGTTATAACTTGTAAAGCGGTCAGCATAAATCAGGGAAACACACCCTATTTCGGGCCAACGACGGAGCAAACGGAGCAGCATTATGAATACGACAAGAATCGGCGTGGCGGGGCTGGCGCTCGGCCTGCTGGCGGTATGGGCGGGCGGCGCGCAGGCGCAGACCGGGCGGCGCGCGGCGATGCGGCAGGGACGTATGGCACAGGCCGCGCAGCAGAGTAAAGGCAGCGGTTTGCTGCAGCAGCTCAACCTGACGTCCGCGCAAAAGCAGCAGATCGCGGGCATCGAAATGGCCGATAAGGCGCAGATGAAATCCATCAAGATGAACACAGCCCTGTCCCCCGCCGACAAGGCCACGCAGGAAAAGGCCGCGCGTAAAGCGGGCCGCGAAAAAATCCTTGCCGTGCTGACCCCGGATCAAAAGGCGCAGCTCAAGCAGCTTGTCGCGCAGCGACGCCGGCAGAAGGGGCAGGCGGCAGCCGGAACCGTATCGGGAACGTCTGCCGTCCCTGCGACCGGCACGGCTCCCGCAGCAGGTACGCCCACCACGACACCGACCGGCGCAAAAACCGGCACACCCTCGACCGGCACCGGAAAAGGCGCATCTGCGGACGATGAGTTAGGCGACCTGGAAGATCTGGCGTAAGTCCCCGCGAAGCCGCTTCAAACCGCGATCTTCAAACCGCGATTGCGATACGACACGCGCAAGGCCCCGCATCGATTTACGACAGAGAGCGGCAGAACATAACCGGAAATTATGTTCTGCCGCTCTGCTTTACAGACCACTTTCGCAAACCTGTTTATATCGTTTTTGTACCGTTCGCGTTCTGCTTCGGCTGTTTCCCCGCTCCGGCCCTGCTTCGCTCCTGTCTTACCGCCTGCTGATATACAGCGCCCAGTCTTTGTTGTCGGGAGCCACAAAGGTCTTGTAAACGCCGCCCGGAAGCGTGGACTGCGAGGCGAACTGGCCGGTGCGCGGGTTGTACCACGACTGGCGCAGGGTTCCCGTCGCTTCCAGCAGGTCGAGCGTTACCGTTCCACCGCTCTTGAAATAGACGACGTACTCCCAGCCCGGATCGGCCAGCACATAGATCGGGGCCGGCTTGGGGGGCGTAGTCTCGTCGTACCCGCCATCGGCGGGGGCGAGGTCAGGATTGCCCGCACCGTCGTCCACTCCGTTACCCTGATCGCCTCCCGAAGCTGCCGCGCTCGCCGCTTTTTGCGCTGCTAATTCCTTGGCGGCGGCAGCTTCCGAGCGGCGGCGGCGGCGGCGGTCGAACTGCGTTTCGCCGGGACCGCCCAGCATGTCCTGGTGCGGCAGCAGGCGGCCCACTTTGGTCAGGCTGAACAGATGGGCGCAGGCGATCTGCCATTGTGTGATCTGATCGTCAAGCGGCTGCGCGCCGGTTTTGTCGCCGCTGATGCCATTGGCCCAGTACCCGCCGCGCATCTGCGTTTCCCACAGGCGATACCGCGCCTCATCGAGCGTGGCGGGCCGCGTGGTATCCAGCAGCACAAGCGGCTTGTTCAGATGGTAGTCGGCCTCCAGGGACGCGGGAACGCCGCCCGTAATCGTGATCGCGTCCAGCCAGGCTGCGCCCGCCGAAGGGATCGCGGGCTGCAGGGTGACAGTCTCGTTCGGGTGCAGCGCAAGACGCTCGGCACGCACCTCGGCGGACACGCCCGGATCGGCAATCGTCACATAATCGGTACTCGGCTCGGTTATGTTCGTGTCGGCTCCCGGAGCCACGCCACGCGACCGGCGATTGCCGCCGCGCCGACTGAAGCCGCTCGCGCCGCCAAAGCCGCCCATCCCGCTAAAGTCCGCTCCGTTTCCACGCCCGGCCCCCTGACCAAAGCGGCTTCTGTTGGCCGCGTTCGGATCGGACGCGTTCGGGCTGTTTGCGCCCGCATCGGACGCGCTTCGATTGCTTCCGCCGCGCCCGGTCCTGGCCCCGGCCATGTCATTTGCGCCTGCCCTGTTTCCAGCCGCCCCTCTTCCTCCTGAACCGTTTCCGGGCTGCGGCGCGGACGGAATATCCATGCCGCCGGTTCCGCGCTGTCTGCCCTGTCCCTGCGGAACGCCGAACGTGCCTCGCGGCGATGTACCGGGCGGAACCTGGAAATTGGGGTCGGGCCTGAACATGGGAACCGCGCCGCCCGGCACGACGGAGGAACTGTCCGGCCTGAATGTCACAGGGCCGCTCGGCGGCCTGGTGGGATTGGTGACGGCGAGCGGCTGCGCGTTGGGCCATACGGTCGTGATCGGGTGCGCGTTCGGGTCGTACCGCCGCGTTTGCAGGGCCAGCGTGGAAACTATGCCTTCCGCGCCGGCGGGAAGCGGACGGGCCGGATCGATCCCGAACAGGTTCCAGCACACATTGTAACTCGCGTACCGCGCCACCACATAGCGCCACGCCGCCGATAACTGCGACGCGGGGATTTTAGACGCGCCCGCCACGCTCAAGTCGGTCAGGCCGATGTCCGGCACGACGCCCCGGTCGTTGCAGTACGCGATACGCTGATCCATCGCCTGAAAGAACGCCGGGTTGAGCCTGTCCAGATCGTAGTCTGTAAACGGCGCTCCTCCCTCATTGGCCTGCGTATGCTGCGCGAACTGAACCGGGTCTAGGACATACCCACTCCAAAAGCGGTTGAAGCCCAGCGCGACGGCCTGATCCACGCGCTGCGTAAAGTCGCGGAAGGTATGGGAGACGGGCTGAACGGCCTCTGCCACCTGCGCGCGGTCCGGCGACTGTGCGCCGCCCTGTGTCTGCGCGGTCAGAAGAACGCCAGCCTGTATTCCACCGGGCGCGGACTGCGCCAGCGTCAGGGAAGCAGGTGAGACCGTGAGCAGGGCCGCGCGCGGATCAGAAGCGGGGGCAGAAGGCGTTGGCGTAATCGAAAGAGCGTTGACAGGCGCATTAAAGGTCGGTTCGCGCAGGTAACTCGGCGTGAACGGCTGCCCGTTCGTGTAGGAAAACCCGTGATTGTCCGCCAGTCCGCCATTGACCGTGAGAAACCCTTTGCCGCCCGTGTCGTCCGCGATGCACGTAAAGGTTCCAGTCTGCCCGTCCAGTTCGGTATCGTTGGCGGCGATGCTGCGCCATGTCCAGGTTCCGATCAGCGTGGGCGAAAACCGCGCGCGCCACGTCTGCCCGCCGTCCCAGAAACCGGGTACGCGTATGGCGCGCCCTTCGGGGCTGCGAAATTCCACGTCCACAATCGCCTGCGTGTACGGATTGTCATAGTGGGTCGTGGTGGCGAGCGGGATCTCGACGCGCGCAAACCTGCGGATACGCAGGTCGGGCGGGCCGACGATGATGTCCTCGTTGGTTCCGAACGCGGCCCCATTACTGGCAAACTCGACGCGCTGCCCGAAGTCGGCCACAAACGTCTGCGCGCGTTTCAGGTCTACGACATAGCCTTTTGTGACATTGCTGTATAAAATCAGGTAGTAGGGATCGTTCGCGCTGTCGAAAGCGAGGGCGTGCAGTTCGCGCCACCCGCCGGCCCGCCAGCCGTTGCCTTTGGCGACATGGATCTCATGCAGTGGCGACACGCGCAGACCCGATAGCGTCCGAGTGGAGGTACTCGCAGACGCGGGGAGGGAGGCGCTCGCCACGCCCGCTATTGCGCCGCCCCCGGTTGGGTTCGCGAACGAGACGGAACTTGTGGGCATCAAAGCAAGGCTGTCCAGAGTTCCTGCGCGGCGCGTCCAGTTGCGATACGTAAAATCCGGGCCGGTATACAGCGGCAGGGCCGCATAGTTGATGGGGTCCTGCACCACGGGCGCGACCGGCTCCTTCAGCGGCGCGAAGCGATAATTGCCCACAAAGCGGTGCGTCGTCAGTTGGTTGGTCGGAAACTCATACAGCCAGCAGTAAAACTCCTTGCCGCTGTCGTTGAGGTAACACCAGGCGATGCTGAAATGGTCGTTGTCCCGCGCCAGAAACCAGGTCAGGTACTTGGAATAACCCTTCGGGCCGGGTTCCGTGTGGGCGTAGAGGAGGGGCATCGTCTGTTCCGGCTGACTGCCCAGCGCGCGGCGGGTCAGGGTTCCGCTTGCTCCGTTCCATTCCAGATGCCACGGCGCGCTGTCGGCGGAGATGCGATTGCCCATTGCGGACGTCATCTGGTCGAGTCGGATTGGCGGCTGCGACCCCGGCGCGGCCATGCTCTGCCCGCCGCGCCCGTTCATGTTCTGCTGGCCGCGTCCGTTAAGACCCTGCGCGCCGCGCGGATAAGGGGACGTGGTCTGGCCCGGCGTGGTCTGACCGGGCGTTGCCTGTGCGCCCAAAGGCAGCGTCGGAGCGGTCAGCAGACCCGTCACGCCGGCAAACAGCAGCGGGTGTGCGGCCCGCCCCCATTGTCGGCGCGGCTGCAAGGGATGTTTCATTGTCGGGCGCGGGCGCGATTGTCGCGCGCGATGCGGGCCTTCACGGTTCATAGCGATGGGTATCTCCTGCAATGGGTTCGGCGAGGCTATCGAATTTTCGTGTGTTCACAAATTATGGTACGTGATGTTTAGACGCGCATACCCCGCCGTAGTTCCTGCTGTTATTGATGAGGGCGTCGTTTGTTCGGTCTACATCTGTTCCAATTTCTCTGTTCCTCTTTTTACTGCCTGGGAGACACCATCAGCCTCATGTTACGACACCGGCGCAAAACAGCGATCAAGCGACAGGCTGCATTGGCGGCACACGTCCACCGGCAGTCTCTTACACTGTTATCTGAGACGGCTATCTGAGACGGCAGGATGCCGGCAGGAAAGCGCCCGCGCAAGCGCGAAATAGCAGAGTGTGAAATCACTCGTACTTTTCAGTTTTGTACAGCGTTGTTCTCTATGGCGAGGGGCATGGACGGTGTCGCGGGGCTTCCAGGTCGCCCGCGTCTTTCTGCCTGTCGTGTGGCTGTGGGCCGCGCTGCTTATGGGCATATCGGCTCAAGCGCAGGAAAATGCGCCGCTCATGCTCGCGAACGGACTACGCATCTTGACGCGGGAACGCCGCGCCACGCCCCTTGTCGCCATTGATCTGTGGGTACGCGCCGGGGCGCGCGAAGAAGGGCGGGACGAGGCGGGCAGCGCGCACTTCCTCGAACATACGCTGTTCAAAGGTACGGTCACGCGCCGCGCAGGGCAGGCCGATTGGGACATCGAAAACCTGGGCGGCACACTTAATGCCTCAACCGGCCCCGACTACGCGCATTTCTATGTTACCGTCGCCACGCCCAATGTTTCGCGCGCCCTCACCGTTCTGGGCGACGTGATACAAAACGCCCTGCTGCCGGATGTCCAGGTAGAGCGCGAGCGGGGCGTGATCCTGGACGAACTGGCCGAACATGACGCCGACCCCGCCGCCCGCGTGGTGGATATGCTGTATGCGGGCGCGTTCCCCTCCCGACCGTATGGGCGTTCGCCGGGAGGTTCGCCCGACGCCATACGCCTGCGCGGGCGCGATACGCTGGCCGCGTTTTATCGGCGCGCGTACCAGCCGGCCCGCTGTACTCTGGTTCTGGCGGGCGATGTGAGCGCGGCGCAGGCGCGGCAGTGGGCGCAGGAGGCTTTCGGCACATGGCAGACGCCTGCCCGCCGACAAAGCAGCTTGCCTCAGTCTCGCGATTCTACACACGCGGCTGCACCTATCCTCGCCGACGCTTTGGTTTCTGCGCCAGTCGCCCCAATCGAAAATCAAGACAGCGCCGTTCGGCATCGGCCTGTTTATGCCGCCACGTCCGAGGCCGCCGTCGCCGCGCCGGTATCCCTGCTGCCCGCGCAGCGCATCCTCTTCGCGGTTCCCACGTCTCGGAATGCTCTCGGAATCGGCCTGCCTGCCCCGCCTGCAAGCAGCGTCCGCATGACCGCTGCGGCCATGCTCGCCGGCGAGATTTTAGGCGGGACGGGACGCGGCGGGCGGCTGGATGTGGCCGCGCTTGCCCATACGGACGCGCAGGCGCATTTCACGCCGCGCCTCGACGACAGCCTCTGGATCGTAACAGCAAGCGTTCCGCGCGCCTCGTCCGGAAACGAGACAGACAACACAGGCGTGGCATCTGCCAGTCGTCTATCGAAGCCGGGGCAGATCGAAGCAAAACCAACAGCAGATACTACGCAGCAACCGCAGGAAGAACAAACGAGAAGATTAGAGGCTGTGCTGCGTAACATCCTCGCCCGCCTGGGTTCCTCCCCCCCCGCCCCGCTCGAAATGCTGTCTGTGCAGCGGCGTCTGCTGGCGCGCATGGACGCTGAAATGGAAACGAATGAGGGACTGGCAGCCGCCGTCGGGTATGCCGACATCACGGGCGGCGACATGCCCGAAACGTTGCGGCAGCGCATACAGCAGACGACGGCTGGCGATGTGCAGCAGTTCGTCGCGCGCTATCTGCTGTCCCAACCGGGCGTGACCGTGCTTCTGCAAGCCGCCGCAGTCGGCGCGGGCGGCGGGTAACGAACATGCCGACCCTGAACTTTCCGGCCCGCCTTTGTATCACGCTGCTGTTCCTGTTTGTCCTGGCGGGCGCGGCGATGTCTGGAACGAACGCGCAGACGGTTGCGCCGCTCCCGTACCGCGCCCTGCTGCCCGATGGCGCGCGTCTCATTCTGCGCCCGGAGGCCGGAGCGGGCCGCGTCTCGATTTCTCTGTTCGTTCGCATGGAACCGGAGGCTGCTTCCACACTAAAAGCCACCGGGGAACTCGTCGCCCGCGCCCTGTTCTACGGCAATCGCGACCGCACCGCAAACGGCGTCATCACGCTCGCCACGCAGACCGGAGGCAGCTATGATGTGCTGCATACCCCGGATTATGTTGCCGTTACCGTCGTTGCTCCCTCCTCTCAACTGCCCGAAGCGGCGCACCTGCTGTCCGACTGCCTGAAAAACGCCGATTTCGCGCCCGCCGCGCTTGCTCACGCCCGAACCGAAATTTTAGAAGAACGCGCGCGGCGGCACGACGACGGCCTGATGCGCGGCTACGATGCCGTTTGCGAAACATTACGTCCGTCTGCTCCTGACGAGGACGCGCTGCGCCGTGTCACGCAGGCGCAGGCACAGGATTATTTTCGCAGGCATTACGGCCCGGCCCGTACCGTGATCGCCGTTGCGGGAAGTTTCGACGCGGCCCGCGCCACCGCCCTCTTCGCCGCGTTTCTTGCAGACTATACCCGTCCCACATCCCTCGTCGGCGCAGCGCAGGCCGACCCAATGCGGGAAACAGCGGCGAATGCAAAGCCGGCTGCAACGCAATACCGTGTGCTGGCCGCGCCTTCCACTTCGGCGTATGCGCTTTTGGCGACATCTGCGCCCGCCGTGACACATCCCGACTATCCCGCCTTTGTCGTGCTGCAAAACGTGCTGGGCGGCGGTCATGCCTGCCGCCTGTTTCAGCAGGCCCGCGAGGAGCGGGGCGTGGGCTACAAAGTGGGCGCACTATATCAGGCCGACCGCGCCGCCCCTCTTATCGCCTACCTGCAATGGGACGCGGCGCAAAAGCGAAACGGCATAGCAAACGGGTTAGCAAACCAGACGCAAACGGATGCCGGAGACATACAACTCTTCCTGAACGCGCAGTTGGACGGCCTGCTGCAAAACCCTCCCTCCGAGGAGGAACTGACCCGCGCCCGCAATTTCGCCATCGGGGTGGAAGCGCGGCGGCATGAGCGCGTTCGCGACCGCTCCTTTCTGCTCGGCTGGTATGAGGCGATGGGCCTGGGATACGTCTTTGACGCGGATCTGCCCCGGCGTCTCGCCGCTGTCACCCCCGACGATGTGCTGCGCGTCGCCAAAACATATCTTGCCACGCGAGCGGGCGTCGTGGTCCTGCCTTCCCGATAGATTTGGAGTCACGTTTGGACACAAAGCAAACATTGCCGGAACAGACATTGCCAAAGCGAACACGCGTTGCGATCATTACCGGCGCGGCGCGCGGAATCGGACGGGCTGCGGCCCTGCGTCTTGGCTTGTCAGGGTACGCGGTCGGACTGATTGACGTGCTGGCAGTGGAAGTGGAAGCGGTCGGGGCCGAAATCCGGCAGGCGGGAGGACGGGCGGAAGCGTATGTTTGCTCCGTCACGGATGCTGACGCGCTGACCCGCGCTTTTGGAGAACACGCGCAAATGGCGGGGGCCATAGATGTTCTCGTGAACTGCGCGGGGATCGGACTGTTTGCGGGCGTCGAGGACACGTCGCCCGCGCAATGGCGCCGCATTCTGGAAATCAATCTCACCGGCACTTTTCTGGCGTGTCGGGCGATCCTGCCCATAATGCGGGCGCAGGGCGCGGGACAAATACTCAACGTCATCAGCATCGCGGGCAAGCGGACGTTCGAACTGCAAAGCGCGTACTGCGCCTCCAAGTGGGGCGCAGTGGGCTTTACCCGCGTACTGGCGCAGGAAGTCAGGGCGCAAGGCATTCGCGTCATGGCCCTGTGTCCCGGAGCTGTGGACACGCCGTTCTGGGACAGCAACGAGCAGGGCTTCGACCGAACCCGGATGCTGCAACCCGAAGATGTGGCTGACACAATTCTGTTCCTCCTCTCGCAGCCACCCGGCGCGGTCACTGAAGAAATGGAACTCATGCCCTCCGGCGGCGCGTTCTAATCCAGTCCTGTACCGTCATTTTGTTCAACTTTGCGGATCAAACCTCACAAACATCATCCATTAACCGCATCCGCATGAACCTTGAAGGCATTCTTATTCATTTGCCTTTATTTTCATTTGCGTTTATTCGCGTTCATTTGCGGCTATCCGCCTCCGGGAGTTATGATTTTCAAACCGAGCATAGACCTTGAAGACCGCGTCATCGTGATTACCGGCGCGTCCGGCGGCATCGGCGCATCTGTCGCGCTCGTCTGCGGAACGCGAAAGATGCGCGTCGTGATTGCGGCGCGCAGTGCGGACAGGCTGACGGGTATCGCCCATGAGATCAAGGCGCTGGGCGGGCAGGCGCTTATCTGCCCCACCGACATACGCCACCCTGAACAGATGGACGCGCTTGCGGATCGCGCGGTCACACACTTTGGGCGCATAGACATACTGCTTGCGAATGCCGGGATCGGCTGTCATGCGGGCGTCGCGCAGGCAAGCGCCGAGGAGATGACAGACGTTATACAAACCAATCTGCTGGGCGTAATGTACGGCGCGCGGGCTGTACTGCCCACGATGCTCGCGCAGGGCAGCGGGCATATCCTGACCGTAAGCAGTGTCGTTGTGGGCCTGATGTGGCCCGACGACGCCATCTATGCGGCGAGCAAAGCGGGCGTACATCGGTTCAGCCGAGGGTTGCGAAACGAGGCGCAAACGCGCGGCATACAGGTCACAGACATCGTGGCGGGTGTCATAGATACGCCGCTGACCGCTGGATTGCGCGGTTTTCCCAAAGCGGATGTGACCGCGACCGCCCGGTCTATCGTCGCCGTAATGGAACGTCCGCGCCCCGTTCTGGTTACGCCCGGCTGGTATCGGCTGGCCCTCGCGGTCAATGCTCTGCTGCCTGGCAGTATAGACGCCCTACTCGCCCGCCCGCACACATAATCCGCCCACTGTCTCCCTGTGCAAAACCATAGCCAATTCTCTGTACGCAATGTGGCGTGTAAAAAGACTGTTTTTTTGCGTATAAGGCAGTGGCAGGAACTCACCTGCTGAAATTCTGGCTGGAGATTCAGACCGTTCCACACGGTCACGGCTGCCGGAGGCTGACTATTTCTTTAGACGCGCTTGATAACGATCTTACCGACGAGGCCGGCAGCCCATCTAGTGCAGGGCCGAGAACGCGCCACGACGCACCCCTCCAAACCACGCCGGAGCAGATGCGGGATCATCTAATCGTCTGCGGCGTGGGACATGTCGGCTATCGTGTCGCCGAACTATTGCGTCAAATCGGCGAGCCGTTCGTGATCCTGTCGCGCAAAATCCCCGCAGAGTGGGCCGGTATACTGCACGAGGGCAGCACACCGTATGTCATCGGCGACGCGCGGGCCGAGTCGTGCCTGCGCGAGGCGGGCATCGCGACGGCCAAAGGCATCCTCATCGTGACGGGCGATGACCTTGTCAACATCCAGATCGCTTCGGACGCGCAGCGCATCAATCCCGCTATCAGCCTGATCGTGCGCGTGTTCGATCATGATTTGGCCGAGCGCATCGGGCGCGAGATGGGCGTGCGCGACGTTCTCAGCCCCGCCCTGCTGACCGCGCCCGTTTTCACGGCTGCCGCCCTGGGCGAGGAGATGCTGCGCGCGTTCACCATCAACGGCTGCGGCGTAGACGTGCTGCGCCTGACCTTTGATGAGCAGACACCCGGCCTGGGCGAAACGCGCGACGAGTTCTGCGCCCGCCGTGATCTGATACCGCTTGCCGCCCGCCATGCCCCGCATAGCCTGGAGCGTCACGCGCAGGGCGCAAACGCTCTGCACAAAGCGGCAGACAGCGCAGGAAGCCTCGCCGCGACAGGCGTGGACATCCACCTCGAACGCCCGCTCGCGTCAGGCGACGAGATCATCGTCCTCGCGTCCGGCGCGGCCACCGAACGACTCAGGCGCGGCGGCTATTTGCCTGCCCCTCCCCTGCCCACGCCCGGACGACTACGCAGCACGTTCCGCGACCTGCTCGGCAACCCTCTCCAGACCGCGCAAAACGTGGCGCGCACCTGGCGGCGAACGCCCCGGTTCCTGCGTCTTACTTTCGCGGCTTTGATTGTCATGCTGCTGTCCAGCGTGGCCGTGTTCCACTACGCCTATCCCTTGCCGTGGATAGACAGCTTTTATTTCGTCATCAACATCATCACGACCGTAGGGTTTGGCGATTACAACCTGAGCCACAAGTCCTCGGCCCTGAAACTGTTCGGCTGCTTCATGATGCTGTCGGGCGCGGCCCTGGTCGCCGTCGTATATGGCATCATCACGGACTACATTGTCACGGCCCGCGTCAATCAGGCGCTGGGGCGGCGGCAAAGCCACCTGTCCAATCATCTTGTCGTCGTGGGATTGGGCGATGTCGGCACGCGCGTTGTCGAAGCGTTGCAGCGGCTGAAGCAGCCCATTATCGCCATCGAGCGCGACATCAACAACGAAAACGCCGTGACCCTTGCCGATGAACTGTATGTGGTCATCGGGGACGCCAACCGCGCAAGCGTTCTGGAGCAGGCCAATGTCGCGCAGGCCCGCGCCATTATCGTGACCACGCCCGACGACCTGGACAACCTGCGTATCGCGCATCAGGCCGAGCGACTAAATCCCGATGTCCGCAGCGTCGTGCGTATCTACGACAGCATACTGGCAAGCCGCATCGTCAGCAGCCTGGGCATTGACCGGGCCGTCAACGGCGCGGCGACCGCTGCCGCTACGTTCGTCGCCTGCACCATTGACCGGCACACGGAACACGGCTTTACGCTGGGCGAGCGCCTGTTCCTGCTGCGCTGGATGCTGCCCGAAGAGGCCAGCCGCGCGGGCCTGGTACGCGCCACGATACAGGAAGCGCGCGATACGGGCCTGGCCCCCATCCTCAAACGCGCCGGCACTGGCCTATTGGAACGCACCGCCCCCGTCGTCAACAGCGACCTCATCGCGTCCGGCGACAGCCTGCTTGTCCTCGAAGAATACGACATAGAAACCCGCGTTGCCGAGCCGCCCAACGTGCAAATGTACGCCGACAGCAGCACACTGTAAACTCTTGCATACAGAAACAAAGTATGTATTGCGTAGTTCAGCAAGCGATAATTCGGGTGTATAATGAGTAAAGGCGTCCGTGCCGGTTATACCCTCTCCTGCTCGCTTTCAGGCAGAATGATCGAAGATCGCTCGTGAAAACCGGAGTCGTCTGTGGCTCTGAGGAGTTCAGATGAGAAGTGACCTGTTAATCGTAAGGCTCTTAACGGCTGCGATTGTGTTTGCGCTTCCTCTTGCAGCTTCCTGGTGGCTTGCGAAGCGTTACGTCCGCAGGGACGAAATGCGGATGGTGTCCTTGATACTGATCCAATACACTGTCTGGATCGGCATGATTGTAATCGCTATTATTCTGGCGGCAACACGTACTTTCCGTATATCAGGACCTGCCGGCAGCGGCAGCTATTATGCCTACCAACTGCTGGTTCCACTGGGCAGCACGGTCGGCTTGATAGCTGAGGGGATTTGGACGCGAACCCGACGCTCTGCCCCACTCAACCCTACTTCCATGTAAAACCGGCGAACGTGATGTTTCCATAGCAAGGACAAGATAAAATGAACTTGAGGAAGTGTCTCTTCCTGTCGCTGTTCGTCTTTCTAGCAGGCTGCTCTTTGCCTGAATCGTCGCTGCCGGTAAAAACATCAAATCTACCTGTGCCTGCAATCGCCATGATGCCGCACCCGCGTCTTACTATTTCACTGGACCGAACCTTCCCGGAATATGGAACGGACGGTACGCCGATCCGCGCCAACTTTGAAACGCTTGCCCATGACGTACTGCAAGTTGTTCAAAACCGCTTCAAAGGGCGCACCCCCGCGGACACTCGCCCCGTTGTCTGCTACATCAGCTCTGAGACACTGCCACGCACGAGTGGGACACAAGATCCTGCCATTATATGGGTTGGCCTGGTTCTGACACCCGACCGCCTTCAGGCAGTGGATTACTCTAAATTCGCGTACCAACTCGCCCATGAACTAGGACATGTGATGATGGGTACACGCCGCTCCAATGGACTTATCGAAACGCTCGCGGATGCCCTTTCCTACCAGGCTTTGACAGACCTGTCCGAGTTGTGGCCTCAAAAATATCCCAACCTGCCTGCATGGAGAGACTGGGCTTATAACTTCCAAGACTACCGCAATAAAGACGAGCAGGATTGGCTCGCCCGCTTCCCCCAGGAAGTGCAGAATGATGTTGCACACGGGCGCTGGGAACAAGTCACGGCCTGTTTGAAACCGCATCAGGCCGAATTAGACAGTGACCCTTATACCGAGGAGGGCATTAAGGGCCATGCGCTTCGTTCCCTGAACGCAATGGCCCTGCTGTCTCAGCCGGTTCCCTGGGAGGATTTTACAGACCTTACCACGTACACCGATCCCTCGCCACAGCAAGATACACAGTACCGCAATGATTTGCCTGTTGACCTTTCGCGTACCCCGGCCAGCGTTCAGGAGGCTGTTGGCAGGTTTCGCTGACCACAGTCTTCTACTTTTGGAGAGCAGGCAAGGTGACATTCAGCGTTCCTGATGCACTTAGCCCCTATATTTACCCAAAATTTTGCAAACCCCGTAAACCCCACATAAGCTTGCTTTCTCCTCGGCACGATAATCCGTGCAGGACAGAACACGAAGTCGCCATTGATTTCGCATCCTGCCATAGAGGAGAAACGAATGAGAAACTTTACCCCCAACCGCATCCCTGCCCTGTTCGGACTTGCATTCGGCGTCGCGGGCGCGATGGCCCTGTCACCGGGCGCACACGCCGCCACTGTAACCAGCCTTTTCAGCACGGGCGTTACCAGTGCCGGGACACTGTCGCCCACGTCCACGACAACGGGCAGCACGCCCGTTTCAGTCGCGGATGTGCATTATCAGGTGCGCGACGCGAGTGTCGCCAATTCCACATTCGGCGCGGCCTACGTGTCCGACCCTTCGCAATATCCGATCAGCACCGGAAACTGGACAGCTAACACCTCCAAATCGCAGTGGATCTCGCCGAACGCCAATCCCGGCGCGAATTTTCCCAGTGATAATTACGATTACCGCACCACCTTCGACCTGAGCGGGTTCAATCCCAACACCTTTGCGCTGAACATCAATCTTGCCGCCGACAACTACGCGGACATTCTGCTCAATGGCACAGCCCTTAAAACAACACAGGGCGGTTTTAATAGTTTCACCGCCCTGACCTTCAACGCCGGCAGCGATGTGACGTTTCGCAATGCGCTTGTCAGTGGCGTGAACACGCTCGACTTTCTTGTCCATAACACCGGCGGGCCGACAGGCTTGCAGGCGCAGGTATCGGGAACCGCAAACGTGCCGGAACCCGGCAGCGTGGCCCTCCTTGTCGGCATGAGCGTATCCGGCGCAGGTTTTTTCCTTCGCCGCCGCAAGAAATAGTGGTTGGTTGTTTGTTGTTAGAGGTTAAAGAAAACCCGCCGCGCATGGAGATCATGCGCGGCGGGTTTATTTTATGTCATTGGTCTGCATCAACAAATAACAAGCAACAAACAACAAGCAGCTTCCCTATCACACATGCTCCAGCGTCTTAGTGTCCATGCTCGGCGTCATGCGGGCGATGAGTTTGTTCAGGGCGTGGACATACGCTTTACCGCTCGCTACGATGATGTCGGTATGCGCGCCGCGCCCTGTGTAAATGTCGTTGCCCCTGCGGACGCGGATCGTCACATCGGCAAGGGCATCAATACCCTCGGTGATCGCCTGAATGCTGAATTCAATCAGTTCGTTTTCGATGTTCACGACGCGGTTAATGGCGCGATAGACGGCATCCACCGGCCCGGTTCCATGACACGAATCTATCAGGTCGCGGCCCTGCGCGTCGCGTATGCTTACGGTGGCGGTCGGGATCATCTTGTCGCCGCACGACACCTGTACATGGATTAGTTCGTAGGTATGCACGACCGCGCTGGTCTCGTCGCCCGCAATCGCTTCCAGGTCTTCGTCGTAGATCTGCTTTTTGCGGTCGGCCACATCCAGGAAGCGCGTGTAGATTTTGTCTACCTGCTCCTCAGTCAATGTGTAGCCAAGCTCGCCAAGTCGGTGCTTGAGCGCGGCCCGTCCGCTGCGCGCCGACAGGACGATCTTGCTTTCCAGTATGCCCACGTCCGCGGGATCTATGATCTCGTATGTCGTCCGCTCTTTGAGAACGCCGTCCTGATGAATGCCACTGCTATGCGCGAACGCGTTTGCGCCCACGATGGCCTTGTTGGGCTGTACCAGTATGCCCGTGGCCGTACTGACCATGCGGCTTGTTTTATAGAGTTCCCGCGTGTTGACGCCCGTATCGCAGCCCAGAGCGTCGCGCCGCACCTTGAGCGCCATGACCACTTCTTCCAGGCTGGTATTTCCGGCCCGCTCGCCGATGCCGTTGATGGTGCATTCCACCTGTCGCGCACCGGCCTGTATGCCCGCCAGGCTGTTCGCAGTTGCCATGCCCAGGTCGTTGTGGCAATGCACACTCACGACAGCCCGGTCAATGTTGGGAACGCGGTTCATTACATACGCGATCAAGGCTCCGTATTCGTCGGGCGTGGTGTAGCCGGTCGTATCCGGGATGTTGATGACGGTCGCGCCCGCCTTGATAACGGCCTCGATGACCCGGCACAGATAATCTTTATCCGCCCGCCCCGAATCTTCCAGAAAGTATTCTACGTCGTTGACATACGTGAGCGCGTGTTTCACTGCCGACACGCCCCGTTCCAGGGCCTGTTCGCGCGTCATTTTCAGTTTGTGCTGCAAATGACTGTCCGACACGCCAAGCCCGGTATGGATGCGGGGCCGGGCCGCGCCTTTTAGCGCCTCGCCCGCCGCGTCAATGTCTTTCGTCACGGCCCGCGTCAGGCCACAGACCGTGCAGTTCTTGATGACGCGGCTGATGGCTTGTACGGCTTGAAAGTCACCCGGCGAGCTGACCGGGAACCCCGCCTCGATCACGTCCACGCCCAGCCGCTCCAACTGCCGCGCGATCTCGATCTTCTCCTCGACGTTGAGCGACGCCCCCGGCGACTGCTCGCCATCGCGCAGGGTCGTGTCGAATATCTGTATGCGTGTCGCCATTCTGTTCACTCCATTTCGCCGCCGCTAACACCGGGCGGCACGTCTTCTTCTTGTCGCGTTTCCTGCTGGACACGATGCACCTGCCCATTTTGAACAACAGGCAGCAAAGACAGCACTTGCGGCACAAGCGAGGAAAGCGTTGGAATAGAGTTGTTCTTCGCAAACAGAATTATCAGCGAAATGGAACGTTCTTCCAAATTTTGCTGATTAGGTATGTTCTTATCCACAGTGAGGAACACATCGAACTCTGCTTCCGCCTTCTCCAACAACTCGCCATTTTTCAAGGCCGCCCAGCCCATTGATTTGGTCGTAAACACCGAATGCCCGGTAAGCAGCAGGCCCAGACGCCTGGGTACACAATGATCGAGCAGTATCCTCATCGTTTTGGCGTACCGTCCGGCAACCCTTCCATAAGTTTGTCAAAGGCCATCTGGAAAGCGCCTAAAACGGCCTCTCTGGACACACCCTCATAATCATCGAAGAATTGCTCTAACGGGTCGCCGCCTTCCAGATAGTCCCACAGGTGCTTGATAGGGACACGCGAGCCGACGAAACAAGGCGTCCCGCTCATGCGCTGCGGATCAACCGAGATGAACTCGGCGCGTGGGTCGGAGGCGGGTATAAGTTCCGTATCCTGTTCCGTATCTACTTGCTGCTGTGTGGGTAGGATTGGCTTTAATGTGGCTTGCGTCATGGCATCACTCCTCGCGCTGGCGCGCTGTTACACCGCCCTACTTGTCAAACTCCAAACGCTGTACGCGCTCGCTGGATTGGGGCTGCTCCTGCTTGACGGATGCGGTCACGGGCTGATTGACGCTGCTCTTGACCCAGCTCATCATACTCCGCAGTTCGCGGCCTACCTGCTCGATCTGATGGTTCTGATCCTGGCGGTCAAGCGCGTTGAAGACAGGACGGCCCGCCTGATTTTCCAGTATCCATTCGCGGGCGAACTCGCCGCTTTGTATCTGGCGCAGGGTCTCTTTAAGCGTGGCGCGGACATGGTCGTCAATGATCTTCGGCCCGCGCGTCATGTCGCCGAATTGCGCCGTGTCCGAGATGGAGTAGCGCATACCCGCGATGCCCGCCTCGTACATCAGGTCTACGATCAGTTTTAGTTCATGCAGGCACTCGAAATACGCGATTTCCGGCTGATAGCCCGCATCTACAAGGGTCTCGAAGGCCGCTTTGACCAGAGCGGTCGTGCCGCCGCACAGTACGCTCTGCTCGCCGAACAGGTCGGTCTCGGTCTCTTCCTTAAAGGTGGTTTCCAACACGCCGGCCCGTGTGCCGCCGATGGCTTTGGCATACGCGAGGGCCAGGTTTTTGGCGTCGCCCGTGTGGTTCTGATGGATGGCGATGAGGCACGGCACGCCCTTGCCCTCAGAGAACACGCGCCGCACAAGATGGCCGGGGCCTTTGGGCGCGACCATGAACACGTCTATGTTGTCGGGCGGCACGACCTGCCCGAAATGTATATTGAAGCCATGCCCGAACGCGATGGCGTTGCCTGCAGACAGGTGGGGGGCGATCTCGTCCCGGTAAAGTTTGGCCTGATACTCGTCGTTGACCAGAATCATGATGATGTCGGCAGCCTGCGCCGCTTCCGCAACGGTGCGGACATCATGCCCGTCATTGCTTGCTGCAATCCATGATTTACCGGGCCGCAGCCCGACGATCACATCCACGCCCGATTCTTTCATGTTGAGCGCGTGGGCGTGACCCTGGCTGCCATAGCCGATCACCGCCACTTTTTTGCCCCGCAGCGCGGCCAAATCCGCATCCGTATCATAATATATCGTTGCCGGCATTTCGTTCTCGTCTCCCTATATAATCCTGTTTATGTTTGTTGGCTGCTCCAGGAAGCCGGGTACAGAGAACGTACCCGGCTTGGAGGCGCAAGCGCCGAGCGTCGTATCGGACGCGAATGCAGATGCTCATGAACGGCTGTGCGGCTTGCAGCCTGCCAGCACGGCCAGTTCGTAGTGTTTCCAGTAGCAGTCCACGTTCTCATACCCGATCTCGCGCAGCCAGGTAAGCTGCGTGTCCACAGACGTCAGGCGGTTGGCCGACTTGTCGGGACGGGTGTTTATCTCGTGGAACACGTCTTCAAAAGCGGCGTCTTGCCCCGCATTGCGACGGGCGCGCGTCAGATTTTGTGCATACGCCCGCTCGAATAACGCTTCGCCATAAGCGCCCGCGCTCGCCACATGCTCGATGTTGACGAATACGCCCCCCGGCGCAAGCAAATCGAAAATCTCTTGGTAGATGGCCCTCTTGCGCGCGTCCTCGCAGTGGTGAATGGCGAAACCGGACACGATCACCTCAAACTGGTCGCGGGGTAAACTCTGCTTCCAATCGGGCAGACTGAAATCGGCCTGTACAAACGTCACGGCGGCGGGATGAAACACGGACAGACGTTCAGCGGCTTTTTCCAGCATGGCGGGCGAGCCGTCCAGAGCCACGCCCTGCGACCCCGGCCACTGCCTTAGTATCGCCTCCATCAGTATGCCGTCGCCGCATCCTATATCCAGAACATGCGCGGTTTGTAGATCGGGCGGGCGCGGCGGTAATAGTTGAGCGAGGGTGTCAAACTGCTCCTGCGCCCCCGGCATGGCCCGACGCCGATCCTGCGCGAACCGCAGCGCGACATCCGCGTCCTGCCATACCGTCCAGTCCATCCGCTCGGCCTCTTCCGCCATAACTACGCGCTCCCCTTCGCCGCGAAGCCCCGCATCACGCGCCCCGCAAGCACACCGATGCCCAGCCCGACAGCGACAAACAAAATCAGGTTGACGACTACGTTCCGAACACTGTCCAGACCGTTTTGCTTGGTAAGCGCGTTGTACAACGTCCACATCAGCCAGTTCACGATGCCAAGACAGCCGACTGCAAACCCAATCAACGCGCCGCGCCGAACAGCGCCGTGCTTCCCGCCCCACAATGCGCCGACAACCGTACCCACAAGCGGCAGCACGACCGCAAGCACAGCAAACAGCCTGCCCACCGCGTCAATGTCTACAATCTCGCGCATCTCACTCAAGCCGACCTCCACCCTAAGTGGTTAATCCCCGCTGTCTCGACCCGCCCGGCTGGCGGTCTTTGTGCCGCGCGCCATTGCGATGATGCCTGTGCGTACCAGTTCGCGGATGCCGTACACTTCCAGCAGGCTCGTGATCTTGTCCATTTTGTCTGTGCTGCCAGTCACTTCGATGATGAACGTTTTTTCGCTCATGTCAATGATACGGCCCCGGAAGATCTCCACGATCTGCATGATTTCACCCCGGTCTTTGGCCTCGGCGTTCACCTTGATAAGCGCGAGTTCGCGTTCCACGGCGGCGGTCTCGGTGTAATCCACGACCTTCATCACCTCGACCAGTTTGTTTAGCTGCTTGGTGATCTGCTCCAAAACACGATGGTCGCCGCCGACAACAATCGTCATGCGCGACACTTCCGGCTTATCTGTGACCGAAACGGCCAGCGACTCGATGTTGAACCCGCGCCGCGCAAACAAACCCGACACGCGCGCCAGAACGCCCGGATGATTTTCGACCAGAACGGTGACGGTATGCTGTTGCTGCAACTGCGCCATGATTACGTTGCTCATTGGATGCTCCGTTGTTGTTTGTTGCTTGTTACTTGTTGCTTGTTGTTCGGAATGTAAATGTGCCGCATGGCTCACGCACGCTTCGTACCAACAGGCATCAACAAACAACAAGCAACAAACAACTCATTCTACTGCCGCCAGCAGTGCGGGGCGTATGGCGGCATACGTGGGTATGGCCTGCAAGACTTGCAGGCGCTCATTGACAAAAGACAAAGATTCTTCGCGCTGGCCCAGCGCGTTCAGCACAGCCGCAAGTTCCGGCCAGGCCGCATACGCGAGCGGGGCGATGGCAAGCCCGGCCCGATAGTGGTGCGCGGCCAATTCAAGCAGGCCGGTCGTGGCCTCGCAACGGGCGAGCCTGAGTAAGCCTTCTGCTTCATGCGGCAGATCAATGACGGCGGCCTGCGCCTGACCGAGCGCTTCCTCTAACTGTCCATTGGCAGCGGCGAGATCACTGAGCATTGAGCGGCAGCGCCAGGCAAGCGTGGCGCGGACTTCCTGCGCCCACTCCGCCTTGCTCACGCCCCGTACCAGATACGCCCGTTCTATGCGCGCGTCGAAAAGGTCGCTCCAGCGCGGATACCCGAAGCCGTCCACATCCGCCGTGCCTTCGTCGTTCTCGCTCTGCATGGCGGCCTCGCAGCGTTCCGCGCAGGTTGCGAGGGCGAGCGCGGCTTCCGCGATGTCGTTGCGGCCCGTCGGGTACTGCCCCTGCGTGATTTCAGCGCGTTCCAGCAGGGTAAAGGCCAGGGACAATTGCGCGATGGCAAGGCGCGGCTCCCAGCGCGCGGCCTGCTTCGCCAGATCAATGGCTTTCGTAAACAGCTTGATGCCTGCGTCACGGGGCGCGTAATGCGCGGCCCAGGCGTTCAGGGACGCCCGCGCCTCCCGTACCGTAGCCCGATCCAATTCCTCTTCCACTTCGGTCAGCAGGTCAAGCGCGACCGACGCTGCAGCGGGCAGCGAACAACTGTACATTTGCAGCGCTTTGCGATAATTGCGCTCCGCAAGCGGCAGATGGGCGTGTGGACGGTACGGCGGATTAAACGCGTTTTCTGCCAGCAGTTCCAGCAGGCCGTTGAAATGCGCGGCCTCGGTATGGCGGGCCAGAACTAATGCCCGCCCCGCGTCCGCGATTTGATGTCGCCGCGCCTCGTTCTCCGGGGCAAGCCAGTACGCGAGTTTGGCCTCGAAATCTTCACCTGTATAATAAACGCAGTGGACGTTGTCGTCGAAGGCAAGCCGCGTTTCCTCGTTTTCGCTCTCGTTGAAGACGAGTGCGCCGCAGGCCGGGGCGTCGTATGCCCTCTGATTAGTGCAGCCGTTTACCGAGCGGTTGAACACGATCTTGGCGCGGTTGGTCAGGCGCGTATAGTGCTCGCCATAATGCCCCAGGGCGATCACGACCTTAACCCTGTCGGACAAACGAGCCAGCCGATCCACCCAGCGGTTGCGATCCTCCCACACGGCCCCGTTCAGCGACCCGATGAACAGCACGTCAATGTCGCGCTCAGCGTCATTGCCCATTTCCAACGGTGACAACACTTTGTGAACATCAGGGTTGACGCCCCAGAAGCGGGCGAAATGCGCGTTCTGATACCCGCTCGCGCCCAATAGCTGCAGGGCGTTGAGTTCCGTGGCGACCAGATCGAAAAACCCCACGCCCGCCCATACCGCCCGCCCGCCCCGATGCCAGTCCTGTATATTCGTGGCGGTCAGTCCGTCGAATGTCTCGATGTCAGCGGGAATAGGCGCGTGTACCAGGCCGGCGTGATAGTAAACATCCGGCTTCCAGTCGGTCGGACACTGGCCGAGCATTTCTGCAATCGTGCGCGGCGGCGTCTGCCCGTCCGCGCCATAGCGTACAACGCGAACTTCATATCGCGTGGCGTCGTAGGGCAGCAGCGGCGTATCTTGGTGTCCAATCAGAATGCGTAACACGTCACGCCGTTTCCTTGCTTGATGACTTGACTGGCAGGCAACTCAGACCGCGTCCGACACAATGCTGATCCTTCCGCCGCGCTTTACACGCCCGGACAAGTCTTCACAGGCGGGTACATTTTCTGTACCCAAACTGCTTACAGGTCGAACGGCTTTTTGTGTTCGCCCGCGTCGCCGTTTTCATCGTCCTCATCGTCGCCGCCGAACGGGTCTTCATCTATAAGTTCAATGAATGGGTCTTCGCTGCCCTGCGCGTCGGCGGCGATGAACAGGCCGTTGCTGCCCCCCGGCCCCGGCCAGTCGAGAACGGGCAGGAGGGACAGCAGGGACGGGTCAAGCCCCTGCTGTTCCGCATAGCCCAGGCAGATGGCATAATCCAGATGCAGCAGGTCGCGTGGCGTCAACGGGCAGGCTTCCATCTGATCGCTAAATCCGGGCGGCAGCTCGCCGTTCGTGTGGTTGGCGCGAGCATATTCCGCGAGCAGGGGCATCGCCCGCTGGAAATACACATGCGACAGGGCGGGCCGCAGCACCTGCCGGAAGTACAGACCACTGCTGACCAGCGAATAGTATCCCCGCTGATAGTAGCGCCACAAAATTTCAGGTTGAGCGTTTTCGAGTTCCATAGTTGCAGGAGAAGGGAGAAAGAAGAAAGGAAAAAGCAGAGGCGACACGCCTTGCTCCTTTTTCCTTTTTCCTTTTTCCTGTGTCTATCCTTCCGTCGCTTCCATGCCGACCGCGCCGGCGACTTCCACGTACTGCGCGAGTACCTTTTCCTCGTCCGAGAACGACCACGTCTCGCCGTCCGCATGGACGCTGGCTTTCAATTGCCCCAGGTCTTGCCGCAGCATCATTTCCGTGACGCTCTGGCCCGACGGGATCATCGGGTACACGTTCTCGCCCTTGGGAATCAGGCAGTCAATTACGACGGGCCGGTTGGTGATGGCTTTCGCCTGCATCAGCGCATCGCGCAGTTCGGCCTGCGTCGTGGCGCGGAAACCCGCGCCGCCATACGCTTCCACCAGCTTGACAAAATCGGGCGAGGCCTGCAGGTCTACCTGGCTGTATCGCTCCGAGTAGAACATTTCCTGCCACTGCCGCACCATGCCCAGCGACTTGTTGTTAATGATGACGGTGACGATGGGCAGGCCGTATACGGTCGCGGTCATCAGTTCCTGCGTACACATCTGGAACGAGCCGTCTCCGCTCAGGCACACTACGCGCTTGTCGGGGTTGGCGAACGCCGCGCCGATGGCGGCGGGCAGGCCAAACCCCATGGTTCCCAAGCCGCCGGATGTGATCCACTGATGCGGGCGACTGCACTTGAAATACTGCGCGGCCCACATCTGATGCTGTCCCACGTCCGTGGTCATAATGGCGTCGTGGTCGAATATCTCGCTGATGAGTTCGATGGCGTACTCGGCGTATAGCTGCCCGTCCTGCGGATAGGCGAGCGGAAACCGCCGCTTCCATTCCAGGATGGTGTCGTTCCAGGCGGTCGCGGGCCGGGGCTGCACATGCTTGAGCAGTTCGGTCAGGATAGTTTTCACGTCGCCTACTATCGGCACGTCGGGCTGCACAACCTTGCCGATCTCGGCGGGGTCAATGTCAATGTGGATGATCTTCGCGCCCTGCGCGAACTTGTCCACATTGCCCGTAACGCGGTCATCAAAACGCGCGCCGACCGCAATCAGCAAGTCAGAGTTGTTGACGGCGTGGTTGGCATAGGCCGTGCCGTGCATACCCAGCATACCCATCGAAAGCGGGTGCGTTTCGTCCAGTGCGCCTTTGCCCAGCAGCGTCGTGGTTGTCAGCACGTTCAATTTTTCAGCCAGCGCGGTCACTTCGGCCTGCGCGTCCGAGGCAATCGCGCCGCCGCCAACATAAAGCACGGGACGCTCGGACTCGGCGATCAGATGCGCGGCCTTGCGAATTTGCAGTTCGGGGATGCGCCCGTTGGGGCCAGCGGGCTTGTAGGACGGGATGTTCACCTGCCGGGGATAATCCGTGGCCGGGTCGAACTCAATGATGCCCTTGCTGATGTCAAGCGGAATGTCCACAAGGGTCGGGCCGGGGCGTCCCGTGCGCGCGATGTAAAACGCTTCGGCCAGCGCGGGGGCCAGTTCTTCCACGGTCTTGACCAAATAGCTGTGCTTGGTGATGGGCATGGTGATGCCTGTGATGTCGGCTTCCTGAAAAGCGTCCTTGCCCAGGGCCGAAGTACGCACCTGCCCCGTGATGGCGACTATGGGAATGCTGTCCATGTAGGCGGTCGCGATGCCCGTCACCAGGTTGGTCGCGCCCGGTCCGCTCGTGGCGAGACATACGCCCACCTTGCCGGTCGAGCGCGCAAAGCCGTCGGCCATGTGCGCCGCGCCCTGCTCGTGCCGCACAAGGATGTGCTTAATGTCGTGGCAGTCGAAAATGGCGTCATAAATCGGCAGGACGGCCCCGCCGGGATAGCCGAAAATGTGCGACACGCCCTCCTGTCGCAGGCACTCCAGCAAAATTTGCGCTCCTGATAGCTGCATCGCTTCCACTCCTCCTCAGATGAACAACAAAAACCATCCTGCAATACTTTACCGCAGATCGAGCGGATGAAACGGATAAACGCTGATTTACTTCAAATATGATCCGTGTTCATCGGTTTCATCCGCCCGATCCGCGGTAAAGCATCTTTCAAAATCAGACACGAAAAAACCCCTCATCCCCAAGGGACGAGAGGCTTATGCTCGCGTGGTACCACCCTTGTAATCGGCGCGCGTTGACGAGAACGCGAACGACGGGCAATATCCACTGACATTCAGCCCCACCGACCACTTGAAGCGCGTTATCGGGCGCGAACCGGGAAACCTACTCAAAGCCGCCTTGCTCTGTGAGACAAGACGCTTCGTTCAGATGCCTGCTCCGAGGGGAGTTTGGGCGCATGTCGTGACCGGCTCGCACCAACCGCCGGCTCTCTGAACAACAACACGCGCTTACTGGCCTCATCAACGCATTACGTGATATTTAGTTATAGATCAGTCAGAAACCGCTAGACGCCGCGCCTCGTAGCGCAAAACGCCGCAATAGAATTCTTCGCCCTTTATAGTAGCACGTCGCGCCCATGTCTGTCAATCTTTTTTCGCGGCGGGGCTATGTGTTCGCGCTGCCGTTTTGTGTCCGGCGCTATCGGTGTTCCTGATACTTCTCGACCGCGCCTTTGTGCCGGCCCACATCGAAGTTGAACTCCTGGTCATTGATGGGCGCGTTCAGGATTATGTCTCGATGCGTCTCGCTCAGGGTCAAACCGTACTGAATGCGAGTTACGGGCTGCTTGGGCTTGGTCCGAACATCAATGTGAAAACGAAGGTCACACTCTGCTTTGAGCAGGGTAGAATTTTCCGCGTCCACCCACAAGGTGACAGTCCGGGTGTCAAACTGAACGGATTTGTTGGGGAAAAGGCTGTATAGCCAGTCCGAGTCCGCCGAGCCGCGCACCACATAAGCGCGCCTGCGATCCAAGGTATCCTGGCGGACTAATTGAAACTTTTTGCACTCTCGGGGCATACCCTTCGCGCCTAAAAAACTGATGGGATTGAGGATTTGCTGCGTCGCTTGCTCCTTGCTGTCCCTATTTTCGGTAAAACTTTCCACCGACTTGGACAGGGCGGCAACGTTGCGGCTTAGTTCGCTTGTCGCCGCCCGCTTTGTATATGCATTGATTACGCCCTTGTATACGGTAATGGTCTTGCCGTTGCAGTAGGCTTCGTAAGTGCCATCTTTGGGATCCGTAGAGCGGATATACAGATAATTGGAACCATTGGCGCGTGAATACTTTAGCTGCGTGGTCTGGATGTACTCACCCCGCCCGCCCAGCTCCTGCATCTTCGCTTCGGCGCTCTCCTGTAGTGTTTGCGCCCCCTGGTATACCGAGATCATGCGGCGAACAATGGCGTCCGCGTCGCCGCCACCGGCGCGCGCATCGCTTTGCGCGGCAGGCTGTGTGTGCAGCAGGCAGGCGCAGCCGACGGCAACGGAAAAGGCGGCGAGGGCCGCGACGCGACGCATCCGCGCTTGTTCAGGCATAACCTTCAGGTTTCGCCGCCGTGTTCCTCGTATAAAAATCATAAATGACATTTCCTGGCGGCGCCTCTGCCGTTTCTTGCTCTTTTACCGTTTACAGTCGTTTTCAGATAGCTGGACATATTAATTTGACATACAGAGTATAGCAAAGGAACGCTTTGCGCGTCAACAGGCGGAGCGGCCACTATGTCACGTTCAGGCAGAAACCGGTATCAATTCACGCCTGATTGCCCGCGCTTACCGCCTGCGCCCCTCCATGCGGCACATTTACAAAGCACATTTATTTGCGGGACAGGCGCAGGATGATGACTTTATCCGGGACGCTGACGGTGATACTATGATTGGCGATAACGACAGGTTTGCTTAGTGCGCTTTCGTTGGGGACGTATAAAGCGGCGGCGCGAATGTCCGGCGGCAGCGTGATCGTGGCGGGCATGTCCGGCGGAGTTATCTGCCGGTGCGGCGTTGTTTTGGTGTCCTCGTCGCTGATTTCGTGCCACAGCACAAGGTAAAACGCGCCGTCGCTTTTTTGCAGCAGCAGATGATGCACGAATTGGGTTTTGTCGTAGCCGGGCTGCGGCGTCACCTGCAGGGCGTAGTCCAGCGCGCCGGGCCGAAAGGCGGGCGCAACGCCCTTTTCGCTCAGGATGCCGATAAGGTTTTTTACGGCGTCGTAGGCGGGCTTGGGCGTCAGGTCGCGGCGCAGCAGGCCAAAATGCGCCTCGCGATTGGTCTGCGCCTTGTCCTCAAACTCGTCTATAAGCTCATAGCTGAACGCCCGCGCCACGCCCTTGCGGAAATACTCGCAGAACAGCCGGGGCATGTATTTGGCGTGCGCGGCCTCGCTTGGCCCGCCCCGATCCGTGGAGTAGCCGGTCTCGGTCGCCATCATCGGTTTGGGCGCGAACGGCGGCGCGTAAACGTCAAAGGCAAAGGGAAATTCGTCCAGATTGGCGGACGGGAAATTGCCCTGTCCATAGTACCATTCGATGGTGTCGTAACTCCACCGCTGCGAAAACGGGTTGCCGCCGCAGTAAGGATGAAAATTGCCATAGTCTACGGCCTGGGCGAGTGTGCCTTTGCCGAACGGCGAGCGGGTGTCATAGCCATACGTCTTGCCCAGCGACGGCCCCACAACCGGCAGAGCGCGTGTCGCATTATCCGCTTTCAGGGCCGCGTACAGATCTTTTTGAAAGGCGATCACGCCCGCGATGATGCCCTTGTCGCCGCCCTGATGCCCCTGCCCTTTGTAGCTTTTTTTGAAACCGGCCCAGAAATAGTCGGGTTCGTTCGGCCCTTCAATCGCTTCCACAACAGGAAAGGAGGCGTTCGCGGTCTTGACACGCTGCACAAGTTTTTGTATTGTGGCCTCGCTGCCGTCCTCATTGTTGTCCATGTCGAGGCCCGCCGTGGTGCGGATGCCTGCGCGGGCGAGTTCCTCGGAATGCGGGTTGAGGCTGTCGCGAATGTGCCGTATGCCCGAAGCCACAAGTTTCTGGCGCACACCCTCATACGCGAAACCGTAGGGCGTATCGGGGTAGCTCCAATGCGTGCAGATGCCGATGCTGTCTACAAAGCTGTCCGCGCTCCGCGCCTGCTCGGTCGCTGCCTGCGCGTGACCTATCTCGCTTGCCAGCAGCGCCAAAGCAAAGGTCAAACTTGTGCCTGCCCGCCGCAGGATAAGCGTTGGTTTCCTTCCGCAATGTCCGGCAGCAGTCGGCACACTTTTCCTTGCGCCAACAACCCGCTTCGCCGTAGTATACGCCCGCAAAGCCACTTCCTCGTTACATTTGCGTTCATTCGCGTTCATTTGCGGCCATCCTCTCCCCCAGGTGTGGCTACAATCCCGCCCGCACCAGGTCATGCACATGCACCATGCCAATCACGCGCCCGCTTTCGTCCAGTACGGGGGCCACGGAGATCGGGCGTGGGCGATCTTCCATCAGGCCCAGGGCTTCGTAGGCCATCTGCTCGGCGCGCAGGGTCACGGCGGGCGTCCGGTTCATCAGGTCGGCGGCGCGCAGGCCAACCACTCCCGCCACGTATTGCAGCATGGCCTGACGCAATTCCGACTCGGCGATGATGCCCAGCAGTACCCCTTCGGCGTCCACGATACACGCCGCGCCCACATGCTTGGCGCTGACCTCGCCCACCACGTCCTGAAACGTCGCCTTAGCCGTGACAAGCGGCAGCGCATCGTCGCCGCGCTGCATGATGTCGCGCACGCGCAGGGTCAGCCTGCGCCCCAGGCGTCCGCCGGGATGGTTCAGGGCGTACTCTTCGGGCTGAAGGTTGCGGCGTTTTTGCAGGCTCATCGCCAGGGCGTCGCCCAGCGCCATTGCGACCACAACGCTTGCGGTAGGGGCCAGATTCAGCGGGCAGGCCTCGCGCTCCACGCCCGCGTCCAAAATCACCGTCGCCTTGCGCGCAAGCGTCGAGGCCGCGTTCCCGGTCAGGGCGATAATGGGAACGCCGCGCATCTGTATCGCGGGAAGTATCGCCAGCAGTTCGTCGCTTTCGCCGCTGTTGCTCAGGGCCACAACCACATCATCCGGGCGCACGATGCCTAGGTCGCCGTGCAGCGCCTCGGCGGGATGCAGAAACAGGGCCGCGCAGCCCACCGAGGTCAGCGTGGACGCGAACTTGCGCGCGGCCATGCCCGACTTTCCCACGCCGGCGACAATGATGGTTCCCCGGCACTCGTGCAACAGATCCAGGGCGCACAAAAACGAGGCGTCCAAACGCTCGGCGGCGAGCGCGACGGCCTGCGCCTCCACGTTCATCACGTCCCGCGCAAAACGGAGCGCCTCTTGCTGCGTGGCCTCTATGTGCTTATCGTTCGTAGAATCATCCATTTTCGGCTCGACGTTCGTTGATTTGTCTTAAAGTGCATGAACGCGGTCTATGGCGACGGCCTGCCTTAGCAGGGCGGGCAGATCGGCAAGGGCCAGCATGGTCGCCGCATCGGAAAGCGCTTCTGCGGGACGCGGATGGACTTCCAGAAACAGCGCGTCTACGCCCGCCGCCACAGCCGCCCGCGTCAGGTGCGGGATAAACTCGCGCGCACCGCCGGATGTCGTGCCGCCCGATCCTCCGCCGGGCCGCTGTACGCTGTGCGTGCCGTCGAAAACAACCGGATAGCCCATCGCGCGCATCTGCGGCAGGCTGGTCATGTCCACGACAAGCGTGTTATATCCAAACGAAACTCCCCGCTCAGTCAGCAGCAGGTTTCGGTTTCCCGTCGCCTCGATCTTCTGTACGATGTTCTGCATGTCCCACGGCGCAAGGAACTGCCCTTTTTTTACGTTGACAGCCTTGCCCGTGTGCGCTGCAGCGAGCAGCAGGTCGGTCTGCCGGGACAAGAAGGCGGGGATTTGCAGCACATCACAGACCTCCCCAACCGGGGCGCATTGGTAGGACTCGTGTACATCGGTCAGAACGGGTACGCCGAACTCCTGCCGTATCTGCGCCAGTATCTCCAGGCCCGCTTCCATGCCCTGCCCCCGGAAACTGCCGCCCGATGTGCGGTTGGCCTTGTCGAAACTGGCCTTGAAGATGTAATTGACGCCTAGTTCGCGCGTAATCTGCTGCACCGTTCCCGCGACCACGCGGCATAGTTCCAGACTTTCGATCACGCACGGCCCCGCGATCAGCGTCAGCGGCGCAGTCGGCGCGGACGCCCTATCACGCACCACAATCTTCTGTACTGCATCATTTCCTATCGTGACAGAGGACATAATTTAGTTTCTTTCTCTAGAATTCTGAACGAACTATGCTTTACTGTCCATGTTTGTCTTGAACTAGGATTTTCAGGATGGGAAGGATGGCTGGGATTACGCGCGTTGATTTAGCCCATCTTTCGACGAATGAAACCCGCCAGCGCTCAGGCAATCATAGTAATCCTTCTAATCCTAAAAATCCCAGTTCAAGACAATCCTAACGCCCTGCAATAGCGCGGCGCGTCCCATATCTCTGGATAACGCGTTCAAACACGGCCTCGATGCGCGGCGTTTGGCTGTCTACGGAAAATTGCGACTGCGCCACATTTCGCGCGCGCTCCCCTAATGCCTGCCCCCGCGCCGGATCGGACAGCAGCGTCAAAATCGCTTCGGCCAACGCGTCCGGGTCGCGAGGCGGGATCAGGACGGCGGTTTCCTTATCCTGTACGCATTCCGGCACGCCGCCGACACGCGTGGCGACAATGGCCCGACTCGCCGCCATCGCTTCCAGCACGGCCACAGGAAACATCTCGTCCAGACTGGCGAGAACGTACACGTCCAGGGCAGCCATCAGTTCGGGAATGTCGTTGCGGTGTCCCAGCCACAGAATATTGCCGTTGACGCCCAAACGCTCGGCCTCGGCCCGGACGCTGAGAAAGTACGCCGTGCCGCGCTTGGGTTCACCGACGATTGCCAGCCGAGTTTTGGGCGCATCAGCGAGAATGCGCGGCAGGGCGCGCACCATGTACATCTGTCCCTTGCGCGCGATTATGTCGCCGATCAGACCGATTAGAGGCGTGTCGTCGTCCAGGTGCAACGCCTGCCGAACGCGCTTGCGGGCATCGGGCGCGACATTGGCGAAGCGGGGATAATCCATAAAGCCGTGTACGGTCTCGATGCGAGTGGAACGCACAAAGTTTCGCGACCGCTGAAAGCGCCGCGTCGCCTCGGACACGGAAATCACATGGTCATTGAACATCCAATGGGGCTGAACGATGTGCGAATGCGCGGTCGCCACGCAGGGAACATGGCTGAAATGGCGCAGGCACACGCCGAAATTGTGGGCGCGGGTCATGTGCGTATGCGCGATCTCAATGCGATTTGCCCGGCATAGAGCGGCGACGCGCTTGAGTTCGTCCAGGGGCCATCTGTGCATATCCGACGTGTGGATTTCGACGTTGTCATGCTTCAATTGTTCAGCGATAAACGCGTTGGGGCGGCACAGCAGGGTAACGTGATGCCCGCGCTGCGCCAGACTGCGCGTAAGCAGCAGACAATGAATCACGGCCCCATTGACCTCGGCCCCGCTGACGATTTCCAGTATGTTCATCAAATAATCCGCAGCATCAACCCGCAGCATCAACAGGGACAACGGAATGAATTACACAGGATTCCGTTGTCCGTAATCCCGCCCAAAATCTATAAAAAATCTATAACAGCGCGTCCACTTTTCGCATCACGTCGTCAGCGGTTATAGCAGCCATGCAATGCGCCATTTGTGTTTTATCGCTCGCGTCATTGCGCTTGCCGTGCATGTCGTTTTTATTCGTGTTCTTTTCGGACGACGCTTCAGCAGCCGCTTGATTGTACGCGCAGTGGCGCAGGGAACAGTCGGGGCGGCACAGGTCATGGCGCGAAACCACGTTCTCCATCTGCCCCCACGGGCCGGCGTGGGCGGGATTGCTCGCCCCGAACAGGGCCACGACCGGGCGGTTCAGCGCAGCCGCGATGTGCAGCGAACCCGTGTCGCCGCTGATTTGAATGGCGCAGCGTTCCAGGAGGGCAAACAACTGCTTCAGGTCGGTTTGTCCGGCAAGGTCGAGAGGGGGCGCAATGTGGGCGGCGTTTTCGTGATGGTGGGATTGGGCCAGCGCCAGTTCCCGATACCCGGCCTGTATCGCCGCGTTCCCCGGCCTGTCCTCGCCGACTCCGACGAGGACGCTTGGCAGGCCGTAACGCTCCGCCAACGTGTGGGCCACGTGGGCAAACCCGGCCTCGCTCCACCTGCGCGCAGCATCGCCTGCGGCCCGGTTCAGGACGGCATACGGCTTGTCAGGATTGATGCCGCCCGCGCGCAATTGGGCGTCCGTGTGGGCGCGGGAATTCAGGGGAATGTCGAGCGCGAAGGTGGGCTTGGACGCGTCCGCGCCCAGAGCGCGGGCCACGTCGAGGAACCAGTCCACGCGATGAACGCTTGCGGGCAGGCGAGGCAGAGGGCGCGATACCAGATTGGCCCCGTCGCGCATTCGCCACCAGCCCAGGCGGTACGGCGCGTTCGCCGCAAGCGCCAGCAGCGCGCTTTTGGCGTACCCCTGCAAATCAATGCTGACATCATAACGGCGGGCGCGCAGTTCGCGCAGGAACCCCAGGTACTCGGCCCAGATGCGCGGCGAACGTTTCCGCCCCTGTTTCCAGCGCGAACGGGGCTGTACGATCACGTCATGCAAATACGGATTGCCCGTTACAACATCGCCGCAAATCTCCTCGGTGATCCAGGTGATTTCCAGATGCGGGTACGACCGCTTGAGCGCGGCGGCGAGCGGCGTGGCGTGCAGCACGTCGCCAATCGCGCTGCCCCGTATGATCAGCACGCGCCGTACTGCGTTCATGTCCGGCAGTCGCATACGGGAAGCGGGCCTATTTGAATCAGGCGCGCGCGCAACTTGCGGAGTGACCGAACCTGACCGGGTATTATCTGACGGAGAAGGCCGCATAGTTTCTAAAGCGCTTACGCGGTCTGCATCTGACGCGCGGCGAGCGGCTTGCCCGCGATACGCTCCAGCACGGCGATAGGCGTCAGGTCGGGCTGCTGCATGGCGCTCAGTGGCACGATGCACGTCTGTTCCAGCGCGTACTGCCCCGAAATTACGGCGTGGGCCACCTGATCCGTAAACGTAATCCATGTCGAGCCGGGCGGGAACACCCACTGGTCACGCTGCCCCGATGCCTGAAAGTCCGTATTGCTTTTCAGATAGTGGTGAAAATCCAGCATGAACTGGTCGTAGGGCGAGCGGTCAATCACGCGCATACCCACAAGCTGCCCCAGCTTCATCGTACTGCGCTTTGCGCTCGCGAGCGGCCCGGTCACGCGATCCAGTCCCGCGTCGTGAGCATATTTCTGCGCCAGGTCCTCGAAGTCATCGGACGTGGCCCAGATGCGGTTGCGGTCTACGTTCAGGTTGGTGAACGCGCGCAGGATGCGCCCGCCGTGCGTGGGCCGCGTGGGAAACGCGTCCAGATGCAGCAGATCGTTGCGATGGCGCAGGGGCAATTCGCGCCCCTGCTCCTCGACGGGCCGAAAACTGGCGTAATCCACCTTCCACACGCGGGCATAGTCGGGAAACAAGCCGCCCAAAAAAGACAACGCGCCTTCGGAATATTTTGCCAGCACCTGCTTCAGGCGCTCGGCGTTTTCAGCATCCAGTTCCCCGGTTCCTGTGGTGCGCTGTAGATGCGGCTTGTACGCGATGTTCTTATGCGAGGTGCGCTGCGACTGCTTCTGATTGCGCAGAAACTCGCCGTCTTCCGTTGAAGGCGCGAACGGCGTTTGTTCCAGCAGGAGGATATTGCCCTGCTCCAGCGACCTGCACAGTTCGGTACGGTAGGCAGCGTCGGTGTTGCCGACATCAACCGAAATCAACTTCATGCGATCAAACCCCCTCGACGGTTCCGAATGCGTCGGGCCGCGCATTTGCGTCATTGCCCTGTCATTTCGTTTCAAGTTTTCATGGCGGACACAGATGTAGTGGCGCTTCTATTTGTATATTAAGCTTCTATTTGTATATCTTTAGTTTCCGGTAAAAGTATGTAGACACAATTCGGGTGCGACATCAGGCAAGCGGCTGCGGTACAGTAGAGTTACCACACTACACTGGCCGAGGCTTACCTGATGTCACTCTTAGTCTACCGTATCTGTACCCTGCTCACGCAAGTGCTGGAAGATGTGCCGCTCGGCACGAACCTGGGCCTGCTGCACTTGTTCCTCGCGCTTATGTCCGGGCGTTTCCTCCACGCGCGCGGAGCCGTGTTTGCCGCTCTGGACAGCTTGGGCCTTGCGCCTGCCGCGGTGCGCCGCAGTAGTGCCGCCCTGTGCTATGGCGGCTGGAACACCGCCGACCTGCTCGCCCGCTGGCAGCAGACGGTAATACAGGAAGGCCGCTTCGTTGCCGCCTGTTATGAAGGCGTGCGCCCGGTCGCCTGTGACCTGACCGCCTTCTTTCGCCCCCACTTGCAGGGCCTGGACAGCAAACACTATGTGAGTACGGCGGGCAAGGCCCTGCCTGCCGTCTGCTTCGGGTTGGGCGTGGCCGTCGGGCGCATCGGTAACATGCGCTTCGCTCTGCCGCGCTTGTTCGTGCGGCGCAAGGCAGGCGAAAGCGAGAGTGACCTGCAAACGCGGCTGGTCGCGCAGGCGGCCAGAACGCTTGCCGCGTGCGAAGCCCTGATTGTAGATGCGGGCTTTGCCCTCGCCGATCTGCTGACCGCCGAGAACCTACGCTTTGTGGCCCGCGCCCGCGCCAACCAGACGGCGCGGCGCAGCGAACTGCCCGCCTACAAAGGACGCGGACGCCGCCCCACACGCGGCGACATCGTGCGGCCCTTAGCGCGAACGCGGGCCGGCAAGGACATTGCGGCCACGCCTTGTGACGCCACGGCGCGCTGGCACGACGGCGCACACCGTTTGACAGCGCAGATATGGAACAACCTGGTTCTGCCCGACGCCAAACCGGGCGTGCCCACGTTCCGGCTGGTCGCCATCTACGACCCGCGCTACAAGGAACCGCTGCTGCTGGCAACGAACCTGAGCGTGAGTGCGTGGGCGTTGTGGCGCTTATACAAGGAACGCTGGGGCGTGGAGCATCTGCCCCTGGCCGCCAAGCCGCTGCTCGGCTGCGAGCGGGCGTATGTGTGGGGACAGGAAAGCCGCTTTCGCCTGCCTGAACTCGCCCTGCTTGCGGGTAATCTCCTGTCGTATGTCGCCGCGACCAGCCAGCCGGTCGCTTCGGGGTTCTGGGATCGGGCGGCGCGGCCCACGGGCGGACGGCTGCGGCGCGTACTTGGACAGGTGCATTGTGCGGACTTGCCCGACCTGGCGGCACAACTGCGCAAAAAGAACAGCGTCACGGCCCACTTGAAGACCGGAGTGGACGCCCACAGACGCCACAAGGCACAAGCAACGCCGCAACAGGCGGCGCAAGCCGCTTCATTTACCGGAAACTAAAGTATATTAATCTTTTATACGATTGGCTTACTGCTTACGCGGCACTATCCAGCCATTGTCCACCTTGTCAAAGCCGATATGCCCGTAATAATCTTTCGCGGCAGGCGCGGCCAGCAGCAGGACACACGCTTCGGGGCCGACTTCGGTCTCGACAAAGCGGATCAGCGTCCTGCCCACGCCCTGCCGCTGACAATCGGGATGGACGGCAAGGTCGGACAAATAGCAGCAGTACGACCAGTCGGTCAGGGCGCGGGCGATGCCGACGAGCCGCCCACTCTGGCGCGCGCACACGATCAGGTCGGCATTTTGCAGCATACGTTCGATGCGGTCTGGCGTATCTACGGGGCGGCGCAAGCCTGCCGCCCGGTACAATTCGATTACCTCGTCCGCGCCGACGCCCGCTTCGCGATTGTATGTTATTGTGGCATCAAAATCAGACATTCCGACACTTTCGCTGTAAATACGACTTTTGGATTACGCTGGCGCGCGAACAAGCTTGTTTGCATATTTTATGTTCGAGGCTCATGTTCAATTTTATCGCCAGAATGTTTTCAGCGCAAAAAGGAATCATCAGCGCGCGGACAGACAGCAGCGCAGGGCGGCGATCACTTCGGCTACGGTCACGGCCTCCATGCAGCGCGGCGCGTCGAACTGGCACTTGTGGAAGTCACAGCCCGTTCCGCAGTGTTCGCGGTGGCTCAAAGTCGTGTCACGCTGATTGTAAGGGCAGCTCCGGTCGGGGTTGGTCGGCCCGATGATGCTCACGACCGGACGGCCAAACGCTGCCGCGATATGCCCCGATCCCGTATCGCCGCACACATGGGCCGCGCACCGACGCAGCACGGCGCACAGTTGCAGCAGACTGGTACGACCCGCCAGACTGGCGACGGGCGACTGCGCCGATGCCTGCACGCATTGAGCGGCTTTGATGTCCGCCGTCACCAACACGGCGGGCAGGCCTAGTTCCGATTTGATGGCGTTCAGCAGCGCGCCGTAACGCGCGGTTCCCCACTCTTTGATGCGCTGCGCCGAGGCGGGATTGATGACGATGAAAGGCGCGTCCGGGTCAATGTCCGCCTCGCGCAATAAACTTACGACATGCGCGTCATCGTCAGGCGCGACCGTCATGGGAAAACGGACATTCTGCACCCCGACGCCAAGATAACGCGCCACGTCCAAATATTGATCTACGATGTGAACGCTGTCGGCCCGCTGCGGCACGGCCTTCTCCAATAGGGGCGCGAACTCTCGCAGCCAATGGTAGCCCAGGCGCACAGGGGCGCGCGACCAGGCGGCGACCGCCGCGCTTTTGGTCAGGCCCTGCAAATCCAAAGTAAGGTCGAACTTTTCTCGCCTTAGCACGTTCATACGACGTGTATAGTCACGCCAGGCGCTTGCGGAATGCAGCGCATGTCCGCTCATCTTGGGCAGCCGAAAGATGTTGTCCAGATCGGGATTGCCCCTCAGCAGAGGCGCGAAAGCATCCTCGACAACCCACGACACCTCCAGATGCGGATACGCCTCCTTCAATGCGCTCGCGACCGGCAGCGCGTGGATCACATCGCCCATCGCGCTCATTTTGATGATCAGTACGCGCCGCACCCGGCTCATATCTATGTTCATGGCGCGGCTTTGATCATGGCTTGGGTCATGATTTTGTTCCGTATCGGGCGCACCCGACGGCACGGCGCAGGCGCGCGCATTGCCTGATGGCAAACCCTTCTCTATTCGCATATCTCGCTCAACTGCTGGAATACATGCCATCCTATCGGAGTTGCCCGTTACACGCACTTGGTCAGGGCAGCGGAACGGGCGCGTTTGCAAACACTTCCGGCGTGGCCTTCCAGCGGTTGTGCAGCCACAGCCATTGTGTCGGAAACCGGCGCACCTGTGTTTCCAGCCGCGCATTGATGCAGGCGGTCACGGTTTCGATGTCATGCGCGCGTTCGCCGGTCGGCGTTATGTTTACGGGCGGCTCGAAGGTAATGTGAAATCGGTCGTCCGGCGTTCGCACACACCAACTGAACAGCAGAGGCGCGCCCGTCCGGTTATGAATGATCGCCGGCCCGTCCACGGTTCCGGTTCGCACACCCATGAACGGAACGAACACGTCGCCCGCGTTCTGGTCGGGCAGCAGGGCCACGATCTCTTTTTTCTTCAGGCAGCCCATGACGGCCCGCGCCGAACTGCCCCGATTGTAGACCTGCGCCCCGCCCTCGGTGCGCGTGTCCGTGAGCAGTTTTTCGGCCTGCGGATCATTGGCCTTGCGCGAAACGACATTCAGCGGGTAGCCGTGCAGGTTCAGCCAGCGGGCCAAAAACTCCCAGTTGCCGAAATGCCCGGTAATCAGCAGCACACCCCGCCCCGCTTCCATCGCGGCCCTTAGATGTTCTTCGCCATCCACACTGACAAGCGCGTCTACCTGCGCCAGACTCATCTGCGGCAGTTTGATGAACTCGGCAGCGGTCTCGCCAAAATTGCGGAATACGTTCGCGGCCATGCGCCGCCGCGTCCGCGCGTCCAGTGTCGCGCCGTAGATGAGCGCAAGATTTTTCAGCGCGACCCGCCGATAGCGTCCCAGCAGATAAAACAGACTTGTGCCGATACATTTGCCGAATGCGCGCGTAACGGGCAGCGGCAGGGCGCGCAGCGGGCCGACAAGCAGGCGCATTCCCACCCGTCCTGCCGTCCGTTCGGCGCGTTTCCGTAGAGGTATGGAGTTTTGCCGCGTCGGGGCCACCTGCTGAGTCATAAATTCCATTCACGCGTATCCATTTACGCGCACCTATCCACGCGCACATAGACGCGTATCATGCTTCGCGCGGTACGATCAGAGTCAGCGCGTCGGCGTCAGGTCTACCGCGCCGTTGACCGCATCAAAAAACACCTTTTCGCGCTCGATCTGCATCCGCACACGCAGGGCGTAGATTTCCGTATTGGCAAGCGCATCGCTTCGCTCGGTCAGCTTCACGGCGTCTTTTTCCGTGGTGACGATGGCCGCGCTCGCCCGCTCGCTCGCTGTAACCACGTCACTGAGTTCAGCGTCCGACAAGGGCTGATGATCCCGAAACCGAAACGCGCTGGCGACATTGTACCCCAGGCCAGCAAGCATAGCCTCGAAAGCGGCGGGATTGCCCAGCGCGCTCAGGGCGGTCACGTTGCGCCCGCGCAGCGTTTCCAGTCCGACCGTCACCTCTGACAGCATTTTGTCGCCAGGCACTGCAGCGTCAAGCTCGTTCAGCGGGCGCAATGTATCGGGAACAAGATCGGCGGTAAAGAGGGGCGTACCGGGGGCCAGTCGGCAGACACGCTGCCTTACCTGCTCCAGCTGCGTCGCGCCCGCCCGCTGTGCGTTTGTCAGTATGATTATACCCGCTCGGCGCAGATGGGACGGCGGCTCGCGCAGCAGGCCGCGCGGAAAAGTCCAGCCATTGTCAAATGGGGCCACGGCGTTCAGCAGCACAATGTCCATATCCCGGTGTAACTGCCAGAACTGCATTCCGTCGTCCAGAACGATGACGTCCGGGTGAAATCGCGTCACGGCCAGCGCCCCCGTCACGCGCCTGTCCTTGCCTACCACAACAGGAACGCCGGGCAGCGACTGCGCCAGCAAAAACGCTTCATCCCCGGCCTGCCGCGCGCTTAACAGTACGTTTGCGCCATCCGACGCGACCGCGCAGCCATACTCGTTTTCGCCGCCATACCCCCGGCTCAGGATGACGACACGCCTGCCCTGCGCGATTAGCAGCCTGCACAGCATCTGTGTCATGGGCGTTTTGCCCGTGCCGCCCGTCGTCAGGTTGCCGATACAGATGACGGGGCAGTCCAGCCGCGTTCGCTGCCGCAGGCCCACATTGTAGGGCAGCAGATACGTCTTCAGGCCCGCGCAGTAGACGGGGGCCAATACGCCCAGGCCTGTACGCAGCAGGGAGGGCAGCAGGCCGCGCTTCCCCTGCGACACTTCCAGCAGATAGCGTTCCACATCGCTGCCGCCCCGTTTTTTTTCGCGGTTTGCGGAGTGCGGCAGCGTACTTTTGCCATGTGTGCCGTCACCGTTGTCCTCACTATCCACTCTGCGCCGTCCGGGACGCGGCATCCGCTATGGCCTGCGCGAAACGCTGCGACACTCCCCGATTGGCGGCGATCAAACGCGTGGCCGTTTCCGCTATTTCTGCGCGCAGGGCGTCATCCGCCAGCAGCCGCAGTCCCTGCCGCGCCAACTCTGCGCCATCGGCAACCCGAAACCCTACGCCCTTAGATGTCGCCAGCGCCACTTCGGAACGCGCTGTCGCCGTGTGCGGCCCAAATAGGACGGGCTTGCCGTGCGCGAGCGGCTGAAGCAGGTTCTGCCCGCCCCCCTTATTGACCGGAAGAAAACTGTTGCCCACAAACGCGAACGAGGCCACGGCATACACGTTCGCCAGTTCGCCCATCGTGTTCAATATAAGCACAGATGTAGTTTCCAACCCTCCTGCGCCCGCAGCATTTTCAGTCAGAGCATTTTCAGCCAAAGCATCATTGCCCAAACTGTCTACCTCAGCTTCGCTATATGCGGTGTCATGGCCGCTTGTTTTGATTTCTGAACGCAGTATGGGCGAAAGTCCCGCCGCGCGCATCGCCTGAGCCAATTCTTCGGCGCGTTCGATGTAGCGCGGGGCCACGATCAGGCACAGGTCAGGATGCTCCGCCCGCATGATGTTGTATGCCTCGATAATTTGCGCCTCTTCTTCGGGGCTGCGCGTACTGCCCGCCACGAAAACAGGCGCGTCGGCCGGAAGGCGCAGATCGCGCCGCAGGTTCAAAATCTGTGCAGGCGATAACAGGGCAATCTCCTGATCGAACTTGGAGTTGCCGACGACCGTGACGCGCCCCGGTTCGCTGAAATGTCCCAGAGCGCTGACCCGCTCCGCGTCCGCTTGGGACTGCATCAACAAATGATCCATGTTCGAGAGCATCCAACGGTACAGTCCGCCTGCGATTTTGCGCGAACGGTTGAAGCTGTGTTCCGAAATGCGCCCGTTTACCATCATCGTCGTGCAGCCATGCCGCTTGAGTTCGTGCAGCAGATTGGGCCACATATCGCTTTCGAGGCTGACGAACACATCGGGCCGGATCAGCCGCACCACATTTCGCGCCACCCAGGGTACATCGAACGGAAAATAAAAGAGGCCATCAATATAGGGCGTCGCCTGCTGTTCAGCCATCTCATGGCCCGCCGACGTGATCGTGGAAAGCAGCAGCTCGTATTCGGGCAGCAGGGCGCGCAGTTCGCGCAAGATAGGCACGGCGGCAACCACTTCGCCTGCCGAGACCGCATGAACCCACACACGCGGATACGAGCCGGCATTTGCTTGCATGGCGGGCGGCAGATGCCCCCATCGCTCCTGCCAGCCGGGCCGCGACTTGCCGGATACGTACCGCTGTGTTAGATATGTCGCAATCAGCGGCGACACAAGCGCCAGTCTGAAATTGTGCAGCGCGTAATTGATAAAACTGCTCCCAACAAACTACTCGCCAATAAACACAGGCGCATCCTCGGTGCGCCACTCGGCGGGAAAGTCGGTATGACCGGCGCGGGCCTCGGCCTCACGCTCCAGGCGGTTGAGGGCGCATTCCACCTGAACGGCCACAGCCGCGCGCCCCGCCTCATCCAAGCCTTTGGCGGCGTAAATAGGCTCGCCAACCAGAAAATACGCGCGGGCGAACGGCTGCGGTATAAGGTAGCTGTCCCAGCTATTGATCAGCCATCTGCGGCTTGCGCTGATGCCGACCGGCACAATCGGCGCACCCGACTTTTCCGCCATGAGGATCACGCCGGGCTGTACCTTGTGGGTCGGGCCGCGCGGGCCGTCCGGCGTAAAGGCCAGGACGCCGCCCTCCTTTACTTTACGCGCCATTTGCAGCGCGCCCCGCACCCCGCCCCGCTTGGTCGAGCCGCGCACCGTCTGGAAGCCGAAACGCTGAAATATCTGGTTTTGTACTTCGCCGTCCCGCGACTGCGAAATCAGCGCCCAGTAGCCCCGGTTCCTGAGCAGATTGGCGGGGATCAGTGTGCGCCCGTGCCATGTCACGAGTATGCGCCCTTGAGGACGCTCCGGCCCCGCCAGAGAGCTATTCAGGGTCTCGACATGAGGAACAAGACGCTCAAAATTTTCTATATGCAGCCGCAGCGTCGCGTAGATACAGCGGGCAATGACATAGATGAGCAGGCTGTACAGCCGCGCTTTGGGCGTGTCGAATGACGCTTCGTGCTTGGTCTCAACGGTTGCGGTCATTGACCCCTGCGCGGGCGCGGCGGCAGGCGGAGTTTCGTTTTCGCGTTCTTCGTTCACTTGCATAGTCATCAATGCCGTTTAATCAAAGATGTTGTCTAATCAAAGCCGCGCAATTGGGTTTCGTACAGGCGGGCGTAGTAGCCGCCAGCCGCAATCAATTCCCGGTGCGAACCCGACTCGACGATGCGCCCGTCCTTCATTGCCAGTATGCGGTCGGCGTTGATGATGGTAGATAGTCGGTGCGCGATCACAATGGTGGTGCGGTTCTGCATCATGCGGTCGAGCGCTTCCTGTACCAAGGCTTCGCTCGACGCGTCCAGTGACGACGTGGCCTCGTCCAGTATCAACAGGCGTGGATGCAGCAAAATGGCGCGGGCGATGGCGATACGCTGCCGCTCGCCGCCCGACAGCAGTACGCCCCGCTCGCTCACGACAGACCCCAGCCCATCCTGCTTGTTCTGTATAAAGTCCCAGGCGTTTGCGTCGCAGGCCGCGCTTTTTACGTCCTCATCGGTAGCCTGCAGGTTTCCATACGCGATGTTGTCGCGCAATGTCCCCGCGAACAGCCACGTTTCCTGCGGCACGATACCGATCTGACGGCGCAGGCTGTCCAGGTTTACGTCCCGAACATCTACATCGTCAACCAAAATACGTCCACTGGTGGGGTCGTAAAAGCGAGGTATCAGGTCTACGAGCGTGCTTTTGCCCGATCCGCTGCGCCCGACCAGGGCGATGACCTCGCCCGGTCTCGCCTCGAAACTGACCTCGCGCAGCACAAGCGGCAGATCCGGCCCGTACCGAAAACTGACGTTCTCAAAACGTACATGCCCCTGCAAAACGCCCATGACGACCGCGTCCGGTTTTTCCTGTACGTCCGGCTCCACATCCAGGGTTTCATCGAAGATGCGCTTTGCCGCCGCGAACGCCTGCGCCCGCGTACTCGCGATACCGCCGATGTCGCCCGCCGCCTGCGCCAGGGCGTTCAGCAAAAACAGGAATTGCAGCAGGTCTCCGCCCGTCATACCGCCGGGGGGAACCTCGGCTTTCCACTTGTCCGGCAATAACGGCGTACCTGCCGTGTTGATCAGCTCGCGGCGACGCTGCTGATAGGCGATCAATCGGTCGTCCCGCATATCAACCGGAAACTCCACGGCAAAGCGCGATTTCTGCCGCTTTAGCGCTTCCACTCCCGCCTGCTGTATCTTGGCTTCACGCGTTAGCTGATAGTTGTGCGTCTGGGCGACCATCGTGCCGCCCAGCAGGAGAACCGTAGCGACGCCGGCCGCGCCGATGATCTCCAGTATGGGGCGCAGTTGCGCGCTGCGCAGGATGCCGCGCATCACGGTTTTGAGAGTAAGCCGGTTTTCCTCATCAAACCGCGCAATCACAGTTTGTTCCGCCGCGAAACTCTTGATGATCCGCACGCCCGCCACAGACTCTTCGATCACACTTGTCAGGTCTGCCAGCCGCCCCTGCAGTGTCGTGGAAATGCGCCGTATGCGCCTGCTGACACGCGAAATCACAAGAGCCATCAGGGGGATGCAGACGAGGGAAACCAGGGTAAGCCGCCAGTTGGTATACAGCAGGATCGAAACGCAGACTACCACGGTCAGAGGCGCGGAGACCACGTCGCGCAGGCTCATGGCCGCGTTTTGCAGCACAGGCACGTCATTGGTCAGTGTGGACATGATCGCGCCCGTGCGCCGACGGTTGAAGTAGGACAGAGACAGATGATGCAGGTGCGCGAAGATGTCGGAACGCAGTTTGGCCGCCACGCTGTTGGCCGTCAGCGACATCAAATAGCTTTGCCCGAACCCGAAAACACCCTTGATGACGAACAGCAGAACGACCAGGATACAGAACAGGCTGAGCTGATGCTTGTCTCCCCCGTTCATAGCGTCTATGGTGTGCTTGAGGAACCACGAGACCGCGCCGGTCACAAGGGAAGCCACGCTCGCGCACAGCAGGCCACCGATAGCCGATTTCCAGTAGGGTTTCAGATACGCCAGGAGGCGTCGTTGGATGTCCATAATGTTCAAACAAATGCAGTTCGGTAGAACGTCTTTATGATTTTGGCGGCGCGGAGGCCAGATCAAGCACAAGCCGCGCGGCGCGTTCGCTTGCGCCGGGTGTGCCAAGCGCCTGCTTCACCTCAGCCAGTCCCTCTTTGGCGCGCTGCCGCTTGGCGGGGTCGTTGAGCAAGGCGACCGCTTCGCGGGCGATGGCCTGCGGGTTCGCGTCGTCTTGCAGCAGTTCCAGGGCGATCTCGCGATCCGCAAGGATGTTGGGCAGGCCAATGTAACGTATCTTCTTTTTGATGCCGCGCAGCTTGTACTCGATCTCCATGACCTTAGAGCCGCGATATAAAATCACCATCGGCGTACCCAGCACGGCGGCTTCCAGCGTGGCCGTGCCGGAACACGTCAGCAGTACATCGCTGTGCGCCATGATGTCCACCGTCACGCCTTTTGCCAGCACGGTCGGCGGCAGGGTCTGCTCGGCCCTGGCGCGGATATGCTCCGACCGCCGCCGCGCCTCTTTTTCCTGACGCATAGTGTTCAAAGAAATCTGGATGCCTTCGGGCGTGACCAGGACCGGGTCGCGCCGTCCCGTGACTTTATCGGCCACGCGCTGCACGGGCGCAAGAAGTTTGGAACCCGCGTCGTCGGCAAAGTCGTGCCACACATCGTTCCAGCGTCCGCTCAGTTCCGCCTGCGACTCCAGGTACGACCGCATCATGTCCGAGGAGAGACCCGGCGCGACACCGATGATGAACTGCGCGTCTGACACCTGTTTGTAAATCTCGCGGGCGGCTCCCAGCAGGGCGGGCATCAGGTGCGTCACTTCGTGGCGGCGGCTTCCGGGCAGCAGGCCGATGATCGGCTTGCCCGCGTCCATGCCGAACTGCGCGGCGAAATCGGTCCGCGTCATCGTAGGCGTCACGCGTTCCAATAGCGGGTGGCCCACATAGACCGCATTGGCCCCCATGCTCGCGTACCGCTCCGAGGCCCACGGAAAGGGCGCGGCGATAACGTCCGTCAGCGCGGCCAGTTCCGCGCCTCGCGCTCCCGTCCGCCGCCACGAGCCGGGAGGGAAATAGTAGCAAACTTTCAGGCCCAAACTTTTACAAAAACGCGCCGCTCTGACGTTGAACGCGCCAAAATCAATCAAAACGACCGCATCAGGGCGGCGGACGCGCATTTCGCGGCGCATCAAGGGCGCGACGCGGGCCAGCAACGCGGGGATTTTTTGCAATGCTTCCGTGATACTGATGACGCCCCAGTCCGCGCTGTCCGCCATCAATTCTACGCCCTGTTCGCGCATGGCCCCACTGCCCAGGCCCCATAGCTGTACGTCGGGCGCAAGACGCCTGAGTTCCCGCGCCAGACCCGCGCCAATTAGGTCGCCCGACAGCTCCCCGGATAATATCGCGATGTTCATTGGAGGTTCAGCAGGTTCGTTTGAGTAGTGTTCATTTGATTTTCATGGATGTTTGCGCTGCCATCTGTCAGGGCTTTGGCGTGGCCTGCGTGTGCTGTACGATCCAGTCGCCAATGATTTGCAGCGCAGAGGGCGCAAAAGTTTCCTCAATGCTTGCGTACTCTGAGGGCGATCCGGTTTTGCTGGTCTGAAACAGATGGTTCAGGTCAGGCAGTTCCCCCAAAGCGAAATCTTTGTTGCCGCCGATGCTTAACGCCATCGCGATTTCGGGCAGATTTTGTTTGGGTGGAACCTGCAAGTCATTCGCGCCGTTCAGCGCCAGCACGGGGCAGGTGACTTTCCGCAGCGCGGGGCGTGGATCGTAGGTCAGGAAGTAGCGCATCCATGGAGTGTCGAGCGTTTGTACCTGCGCCGACGTAAACGCCTCCGGGTCGCCGATCTGTTTCTTCTCAGCCTCGGTCATCTGCGCCAGCGCGTCCTTGATGACCGCGCGCAATTTCGCCGTTCGCGCCAGGGCATCCGGTTCCGCGCGAACCACAGCGAACATACGCTTGCGGAGTTCGCCGACTCGCGCTATCGCCTGCGGCGTCCCTCCATTCGCTTTGGCGATCAGGTCGCCCTGAAGCGCGAGGATCTGGTCGCCCGGCACGCCCGGTCCCGCCAGCATCACCACAAAAGCGACATCCGGGTTTTGCGAGGCTACTAAAGGCCCGATAAGCCCACCCTCGCTATGTCCCGCCAGCCCGATCTGCGCGTGATTTATCTCTTTGCGCGTTTTCAGGTACGCCACGCCCGCCTGAACATCGGTCGCGAAATCCGCGCTTGTGGCCGTGCCAAAATTCCCCGTAGATTTTCCTACCCCTCGATCATCCACGCGCAGAACCGCGATTCCCCGGCGCGTCAGATAATCGGCGAGGACAAGGAAAGGCTTGTGTCCCAGCAGGGTCTCGTCGCGATCCTGCGGGCCGCTGCCGGTTATCAGCAGCACGGCGGCAAACGGCCCTGCTGTGCGCGGCAGGGTCAGCGTTCCTGCCAGCGTCACATTCTGCTGGCGGTTCTCGTACTTGACTTCTTGTTCGTCGTAGGGATACGGGCGAACCGGATCTTGCGGCCTGGGCTTCGCCAATGGCGCGGGCAGAACTTTGTCGATCTTCTTGAGGGTCAGCGGGATCATTCCGCCCTGCGTAAACGTGCCTGCGATCTCGGTATGAGCGGCATTGAACTGCCCCTCGAACGCCGCACCCAGAGATTTAATGGTAACTCTGATCGTGTTTCCAGCAATGTCCGCCGTGTCCGCCGGAAAACCCTTTTCCGTCTGATCCGGGCTGAACAGGGTTATGGCGTACAAAACCTTCGCGCCCGTTGCAGTCTTCGCGTCCAAACCCGCTTTGACAGGCTGAATGTCCATTACCAGGCGCAGCGACGCGCCCGGCAGCTGCAGCGAACCCTGCCAGAGTCCAGTATAACTAGCGTCAGGCTCAACCATATGCGGCGCTTCTTGAGAGTTTACAAGGTTCTTCTCCACGGCACTCATGACGGGGGTTTTCTGACCACTGCCTTGTGTCGTTGTTGCCGCCGCTTCCAGAGGCATGTATGCCAGAATCCCAGCCAATAGACCCGCCATCAATGCAGGAGTGATTACAGCATTACGCATCTACGTGCTTCTCCTCAAACGTGTCTTACATGTATCTTCAATATGCCTTGTACGCCCTCTTCACACATCAACTGTCCGTCTTTACACGGTTCACGGCTCGGCATTAGGATTGGGAGTGTTGCCGCGTCCACTGAAACCCTTGCGCGTACTGCGAATGAACGACAACAGATGTTCGAGTTCGGGGCTGGTGGGTATATTCGCTTCAATGGCCTCCATCGCCTGCGACGTGTTCAGGTTGCTGCGATAAATGAGACGGAACGCTTCCTTGATCTCCTCGCGCACTTTCCTGTCCACGCCCGCTTTACGCAGTCCCACGACATTGATGCCGTACACTTTCGCGGGCGCGCCCGATGCCAGCATATAGGGCGGTATGTCGTGCGTCACTCCGGCCAGCCCCCCGACCATTGCGAGCCTGCCGATGCGGCTGCCCTGATGCAGCCCGCAGATGCCGCCGATGTTCGCGCCGTCCTCGATCATCACGTGGCCGCTGATGCCGACATACGACGCCACGGTGATATTGCTGCCGATGTCGCAGTTATGGCCGATATGCACATACGCCATGAACATATTGTTGCTGCCCACGCGGGTCACGTACCCCTCGCCCGTGGCGCAGTGGATGGTGACGTATTCGCGCAGCAGATTATTGTCGCCGATAGAGATGTAGGATTCTTCGCCCTGATACTTTCTGTCCTGAGGCGGGCCGCCAAGCACGACGCCCGCGTACAACTGGCAGTTGCTGCCGACGCGCGTGTTCTTGATGATGTCCACGCGCGAATGCAGGACGGTCCCCGCGCCGATCTGCACCTGTTTGCCGATGCAGCAAAACGGCCCGACTTCTACATCGTCGGCGATTTCAGCGGTCGGATCAATAATGGCCGTAGGGTGAATATGTCGCGTACCGGACATGCTCACACCTCCTTCAGCTTTTCCTGCACCTGATTTGTGGGCGGGAGCAGCATGGCAAACATCATTTCACAGCGGGCTATCAGCGTTCCCTCGACCGTGGCCGTCATAAAGGCCTCGCCCATGTCGCCGCGCACCTTACCGACTTTGGCCTCGATGATCAGGGTGTCGCCGGGAACCACGGGCTTGCGGAACTTCGCGTTTTTGATCGTGCCGATGTAGGCCAGCTTGCCGGCGTGCTTGGGAACCGACAGCATGATCAGCCCTGCCACCTGCGCCATCGCTTCCAGTATCATCACGCCGGGCATCACGGCCACGCCGGGAAAATGCCCGTTGAAAAATGGCTCGTTGATGGTGACGTTTTTCAGCGCGACGACGCGCTCGCCGGGAACCAGTTCCAACACGCGATCCACCATCAGCATCGGGTAGCGATGTGGCAGCAGGGCGCGTATGTCCTCCACATCCAGCTTATACTCCATGAACATCTCCTCGCATACTTCTTAAATGTTTTGTTGCAGCAGGGCCTGAGCCAGTTTGACATTCGCTGCGTGTCCGGGCCGCGTCAAAGTCAGGGAGGCCAGCAGGCGGGCATTGACCAGGGCCAGATCGCCCAGTACATCCAGCAGCTTGTGCGCGCACCATTCCGCGCTCAGTCGCAGCGGGGAGGAGAAGGTATCCGGCGGCGTAATCACGAGCGCGTTGTCCAGCGACCCGCCCAGCGCCAGACCTGCCGCCAACAGCGCCTCGATCTCCTGCCGAAACGCGAACGTGCGCGCGGGCGCGATGTTTAAGGCATAATCGCTTGCGCCGCCCGCGTCTGCCCGAAACGACCGCGTGGCCTGTCCCTGCGGCCAGTTCGCAAAATCTACCTGAACCTCGACCTGAAGCGTGTCCGCAGGCGTGGCGCGCATCGTCGTGGCGCGTTCGTCCAAACTGAGCGGCTGTTCAAGGCGCAGGACATGCGGCGGCTTGCCCTGTGCGATTATACCCGACTGTTGTATGGCCTGCGCGTGTTCGCGTGCGCTGCCATCCAAAATAGGGATCTCGCTGCCTTCCACCTCGATCACGGCGTTGTCAATGTCGAATGCGGCCAGCGCGGAAAGCAGGTGTTCCACGGTATGCAGGCGCGTTTGCTCGCAGGCCAGCGTGGTGCAGCGCGTGGTATCCACAACGTAGTCGGCGCGGGCCGGAAACGTCTTAGCGCCCACGCGAAACACGCGTCCGGTGTCCGCGTCGCCGGGGTGTACCGTGACCCGCCCCTGCGTACCCGTATGTATCCCGATGCCCGCAAAGGTGAAAGCGTTCGCCAGCGTCTGTTGTTCCAAAAGAAGAAATTCCTTATATTGTGTTTACAATATTGTAAACACAATGCCATAAAATGCCAAAGAATGTATGTGGCTTACTACGACAACTGCTCCAGTTTACTTTCCAGTTCACGCAGGCGTTTTTCCAACTCGCGCTGACGCTTGATGTAGGCGGGGAGGGCCGCGACGGCAGCATACTCGCGCATTTTGCCCCGGTGTTCGCGGGCGGGATAGCCGGACACTTTTTCCCCCGGCGCGACATCGCCGATCACGCCGCCCTGCGCCCCGACCTGCGCGCCGTCGCCGATCTTCACATGGTCTTTGACGCCCGCCTGCCCCGCCAAAATCACGCCGCTGCCAATATGCGCGCTGCCGGCCACGCCCGCCTGCGCCACTATCAGGGTCGCCTGCCCGATCTGCACATTGTGCGCGATATGTACGAGGTTGTCCAGCTTTGTGCCGGAACCTATCACAGTCTTTCCCGTTTTGGCGCGATCAATGCACGTATTCGCGCCCACTTCAACGCCGTCGCCGAGTTCCACCGTGCCGATATGCGCCAGTTTGCGCGCCCCTCGCGCGGTCGGCTCGTACCCGAAACCGTCCGCGCCTAATACGCACCCCGCATGAAGCAGACATCCGCGCCCGACCCTGACACGCGGATACAGCACGACATTGGGATACAAAATCGTGCCGTCGCCAATCGCGCATCCCGCGCCGATCTTCACCCCGGCCATAATGGTCACATGATTGCCCACAGTCACGTCCTCGTCAATCCACACCTGCGGCCCGATGCTGACATTCGCCCCTAGCTGCGCGTCCTGCGCCACCACTGCCGACGGGTGCGTTCCACTCGCCTGCGTCCACGGCAGGGCAAAGGCGTCCAGTACGGCGGCAAAGGCGAGACGCGGCGAGGCGACGAGAACAAGCGGTTTGGCGAACGTTTGGGGTGACGCGCTCGATTCTGGTTGGAGCAGAGCGGAGCGCGTGATAATGGCTGCCGCCGGCCCCGCAAGGGCGAGATGCAGCATCTTTTCCGACTCGGCGAACACGATGCTGTCAGAAACTGCGCTCGCGGCATCAGCGGCGGTGGCAATCAGGGTTTGGCCGTCGCCCGCGAGTTCGCCCTCACACCGCGCGGCGAGATCGGATAAAAGGAGGGGGGTGGTTTGCTTCATAAGGTTTCCGTAGGTTTCTCATACCTTTTTGATGGGGATGCTGTGCGATGCGCTTTGTTAAACCTGTGCCTGTCGGCGCTACTCCTGCGTGGCCTGCCGCCATTGCGCGCGCAAGAGGGGCTTGACCATGTCGGTGGCGTCTATGGCTCCCGGTGCGCCTGCACTCGCAAGCGTCCAGCCGCGCTGCCGCGCGATTTGCTCTATGCCCTGCTGCGTGTCGGCGCGTATCATGGCGATCAGTCGGTCACGCTGCGCTGTCCAGGCGAGTCGCTGACGCTGCGCGGCCTGCGTCACGACGCCGTTGGCCGCGCGCATGGCGTCCGCCGACTGCGTACCGGTGGGCAGAGCGAGCGGCGTTTCCCGCTCATCGGGCGGCGGCAGGGGAGTGGTGTCCAGGGAAGGCAGAGGATCGGGTTCGTATACCAGCTTGGTTTGTTCCCGCCTGACACGGTCGGCGCGCAGGGCCGCGAGCCGCTGTTTTTCCTGCGCCGCCTGTCGGGCAGCGTCGGCGCGCAACTCTTCCAGGCGCGACCCCAGCGCGGTCTGCGCCGCGCGCGCGATGCCTGCGGGCGCGACAAGCGCATCGTCCTGCGCGGAGAGCGAGGCGATCTGACTGAGCAGTTCCTGATGCTGAAGCTGCGCGTCCAGCAGCGCCTGATCTTTATATACTTTGATCTGCGTTAGAAACGCCACGTCCCGAAAGCGAAGGGACGTGATCTGGCGATCCAAAATGGCCGCCTGCGCCAGCCGGTCGGCGCGTATACTCGCCTGCCGCGCATCCAGCTCTTTCTGGTATTCAAGTTTCGCGCCCTGCTCCAATTTGCGGCCCAGACGGGTCAGAAACGTTTCGTCGTGCAGGCGCAGCGTTTCGCCCAGTTGCTGCAGGTACTGATCCTCGTACTCCTGCGCGCGTTTCTGACGCTGCTGCGGCAGCGTGGCGGGCAGATCGGGCGGCGGCGCGAATCCGGTCGGCATCGGTGGCAGCGGCAACGCGACATTGCCCGACAGCGGAGGACGGTTCGTGAACTGCGTAATCGCGCGATCCAGGGACGCCACCTGCTGCCAGGCCGGATGCAGGGTCAGTAATGCCTCGACGCGCACCGCGCGCCGGGTCGGGCTGACAATTTCGGGCGCTTTGCAGCCCGTTATGCTGTTCAGGATAGAGACAAGGGCGAGGAGGGACGCAATCTGCGCCGCCGCCCCGCCCCGTACCAGATGCGGCACGATAAACTCCCGTAAGCAGTCGTGCAAAGTGAGTGCGTGGAAGCCGGGTACAGAAACGTACCCGTCTTGGAGGCGCTTCGCGCCAAACGTCCTTCGGACGTGAATGCTCTGCATATACAAGTGTATCGCGTCCGCGAGGACGCTTGGCGCGAAGCGCCTCCAAGACGGGTACGTTCCTGTACCCGGAACGCCCTAACCCTTACTACTTCGTCTTGTTGAGCAGAGCCAGCACGTCTTTGGTGCAGTCGAAGTCGGCATAAGGCGCGACCTGCTTGCTCAACACCAGATTGTAGCCGTTCTTCTTGGCGACATCGGCCAGCGCTTTCTGCATCGCTTCCAGAACCTGCTCGTTGACATTTTTCTCTTTGCCGTCAAGTTCGTTTTTGATGCGGTTCTGCTCGGCGGCCAGTCGCGCTACGGATTCGTTACCCGTTTTTGTGTAGTTCTTCAACTTGACCTCGTCGGCATTACCTAGTCCAACTTGCGGAAGCGACGAGACGCGCTGGTAATCTTCGTTGAGAACGGCGCCCCGCTTTTGCAGTTCCTCCATTTTGCCCTTGTCGTCTTTTGACAATCCGGCGGCTCCGGCGGCGCGATCCTTGGCGGTCAGCGCCGCGAGGGCAATCTGATCGTCTTCAGTGAGCAGGGGATTGCGCTGTACGACTTCGGACTTGACCTTGAAGTCGTTGGCTTGCTTGGTGATGCTGTCGTTGAAGGCTTTGACCATCGTGTTCTCGTCAATGAGTTTCTGGATGTCAACGACGGCGACGCGCAGGCCGGTGCGGTCATCTGCGGCTCTGGCCCCGGTCATGCAGGCGACGATGCACAATACGATAGCGGCCATAACGATCAAACGAAGGCCGCGCGGTGATTCAAGCATGGTGTTTCCTTTCGGGTAAAGGCGCACTTCCCTGAGTGCGCGTACAAGCCGGGTTATTATAGCAGATGCGGGGCCGGCCCGCAAATCCGCGTGTCAGAGGCGCGTGTGAAAAGTGTCAGGCAAGGATATTCAGGTGTCGGACAGGAACGTTAAAACGTCGGGCCGATGCTGAAATGGGTGCGTCCGCCTTCGTCACCGATGCCGTAGTCCAGGCGCAGCGGCCCGATGGGAGTGTTCACGCGCACGCCCAGGCCCACGCCCAGATGCGGGTGAAAACTGTCCTGCGTAAAGCCGGGGATGTTGACATTGCTGTAGCTGCCGCCCCACGCGTCGCCCAGGTCGGCGAACAGCACACCCTTGAGTTTGCGCGCGATGGGCTGCCGGAACTCCGCCGAGGCGAGGAACAGGTTGCTGCCCCAGAAGCGGTCGTCGCGATAGCCGCGCAAGTTTTCGCCGCCCCCCACGAAGAACTGCTCGAAGAACGGGAGCGTGCCTGCCGAGCCGCCGAACTGAAAGCGCGTGGCAATCGTGGTTTTGTCCTCGTCCGGCTTGCCCCGCTTGCGCGGCCCGCTCAGGCTGTAATACTGGCGCGCTTCGGCAAAGCCTTTGGAAAAGTTGACATTGCCCGTCACGCCCGGTATCAGGATGCCCGTAAACGTTTTGGGCGAGTGAAGGTTTGCGTGGCCTACCTGGAGATTGAACGTCTGGAACCCGCCCGATACGGGGTCTATGTCCAGGTCGCGCGTGTTGTGCAGCAGACTGCCGCCCAGCACGAAAATAGGGCCGTTCTGGATGATCTGCGCGTTTTGTACCGACAGGTCGAGCGGGTCGGTGCGGACATCCTCGCCCCGGAATGACAACGCGCCCCGGAACGTTTGCAGAAAGGGCCGGCTTACGGTCGTCGTGCCGCCCAGTCGCTGTTCATTGTACCGGCTGTTGCCCGACGTGCTTTGCGTGGCGACGCTGTTGCTCAGGTTGTTGGAAAAGCGGTACACGGTTTTGTCGTAAAGCTGAAGATTGAGCGCGGTCTTCTTACGATCCAGGTACGGCTCCGTAAAGCTGGTTTCGATGCTGGGGCGACCCGCCACGCCGCCGATTTCGCCCCTCACGCTGACCTGCTCGCCCATGCCCCGGAAGTTGCTTTCCACGATCTCGGCGAAACCGATGATCTGCGCGCGGTTGCTGTATCCCGCCCCGGCTGTGACCGTGCCGGTGCGCTTTTCTACCACGTTGATCGTGATGCCGACGCGCCCTGCCCCCAGCGAATAGTCGGTGGGGTTGACGCTGCCCGGCTCGAACAAGTCCAGGTTGATCAAATTGACGCGGTCGCGCTCCAGAGTATAGATGTTCAGATAGTCGCCGCTTTTGGTGTTGATGGCGCGCAGGATCACGTTGCGGCGCGTCTTGTGGTTGCCATTGATTTTGATTTCGGCCACGCGGGTCACGACGATGCTGATGTTCAGGACGCCCTTGTTGTCAATCGTGGCGTCGGCAAGCGTGGTGATGAAGCCTTTTTTACGATAAAATTCCAGGATGTCAAAGGCGTCCAGTTGGAATATCTTTTCGTTGTACGCCTTGCCCGGTTTGATGTGAATCAGCGCCAGCACGTCTTCCACCTTGACCGGGCCTGCGCCCGTCAGATTGATGCCCGTGATGGTGTCGTTCTCATCTACGGTAATCACCACCTGGCGCTTGCCGTTGGCCTCGATGCTTTCCACCTTGACGGACTCTTCGATGGTCACGCTGTGTCCGCCGAAGTAGCCCGTGGCCGTCAGGCGCGTTTTCATGTCGGAAAGCACATCTTCGGTAAACGGATCGCCGACGTTGTGACCGCTCGCGCTGATGATGTACGCTTTGTTCAGGGTCTTGGCGCCGATCACGACGATGTCGGTAATGACCGGGCCATTGTAGGGCGCGGCGGGCGGGGGAACAACAGGCGGCGCGGCAGGCTTGGGAGTCTGCGTTGCGGGGGCCGTTTGACCGGGAGCGGCGTCCGTTGCGCTTGCGGCTTGTCCTGCGGCGGCATTCACAACATCGCTATCGAGCGCAGAAGTGTCGTTCTGCGCGGCGGTCACAGCGGGTGCAGCTATGGCCGCCGCCGTCTCTTTGTTTTCAGACGCGGGGCGGGAGGATTGCGCCTGCGCCTGCCCTCCAAGTCCCAGCAGGGCGAGTCCTGCGGCGGGCCATGTTTTCGCGAACGAAAGCGGCGTCAGCGCGCGTCTTCCGTGCATGGATCGTTTCGATCTCTTCATTCCGATACCGTTCTCCTGTGTGCCGCCCGCGGTCGTCGCGATCCCCGGCGGCATGTTTCCACTGCTATGAGATTGCTATAAAACCGCTGCGGACTGCTGCTCCATAGCTATGGGTTACATTTTCGGGATTGCATTCTAACCTATGTGTTAGCTTGCACATGTCATAGCTTACACATTGATGTCAGCTCGCATTTAGCTTACATCTTGATGTAAGGTTCGAGTTTGCGTCGCAGCATCCCCCGCGCGCGGGAAAGGCGGGTCTTGACGTTTTCCAGTGACAAGCCCGTGGCGGCGACGATCTCGTTGTACGACATATCATGAAACTCGCGCAGCAGCACCACCTCTTTGTAGTCCGGGGGCAGGCTGTCTACGGCGGCGAGGATTCGCTGCTTGAGTTCTTTGTCTTCCAGCACATTGTGGGGCGCATTTGTGTAATCGGCGACTTCGCGGGTCAGTCCCTCATCGCCGTCGCTGTCTCGCGGCTGATCCAGCGACTCCATGCGCATACCGCGCTGGCGTTCCCGCTGGCGCATACGGTTGATGCACAGATTGTTGGCGATGGTGTACAGCCAGGTAAATACTTTCGCCTCGTGCCGGAAGCCGTCGTAGTGCTTGAAGGCGTTAAGGAAAGTCTCCTGTGTCAGGTCGGTCGCCTCCTCGTAGTCCCCGATCTTGCGCAGGATGATATTGAATATCTTTTTATGATATTTATCTACCAGGGCGTCGAAGTCGAGGGTACGGTCGGCGTCGTCGGGCAGGAAAGCGTTCGCGGCGACCGATTTGGCCGTACCGCCCGGCGACTGCATGGAAGCAGAAGCAGAAGCAGAAGCGGAAGCGCCGGGGCGGGCATCGGGCTGCGGCGAATGCGTTCCTTGATCCGGGCGCGCGTCGGGGTTATCGGGCCGCGCCATCGGTCGGGCGAACCGTTGGCGTATGTGAACGACTGCGTCCGGTTTTTGCGCCTCGCTGTAGGACATTGCGGCTCTTCCAGCAGGATTGCGGTGGGGCAGGTCAATCGGAAATCAGGAAACGCCCGGCGCGCGCCGCTTATAATACGCGCTTGCCGATGGTCACGCTTCCTGATAACACGCTGTAATGCGTTTCACGACGCTTGTGTTCTGATAACGGAGGAACACAGCGTTTGCCTGCCGCGCGGCAGCAGATTTCTTTTCACTTGAAAGGGAATTTCTGCCGCCTTGCTGCTCATTCGGAATAGGACGAACGCCGGGAAGTATTGTTACACCGCTTCCGGCATGTTTTTTCGCCCTTTTTACGCGTCTTCGCGCAAAATCTTCGACACTGGCGTGACATTATTGCTCACCAACATGCCGCTCGCGCAATTGCCTGAAGGCGAATAGCCGCGCTCTATGCGTTCGGCGTCACAAACACATTCGGGACGAAACAGAGCAGTGCGCGGGAATTATGCTGTTGCTAACTTTTTGCCTGCTACCATTGTACTCCATTTTCCATTCAGGACAGCAAAAGCGGCGTGTAAATTTCCGCCTGCTTCCATATCACAGACGCATGATCTATCAGAGGCGGAGCGTTGTATTCAAAATCGGAAGACGCCTTCGAGAAGGGTGCGCTGTTCGTTGGTCTCGTTCTGCTCATACGACAACTGGTAGCGTTCCTTGAAGCGCAGGCTGAGTTTCAGGTCGTACATCTCGACCGTGGAACCCAGAGTGCGATTGTAGGTGACGTAAAACGGGCCGACGATCTGCCGGCTGATGAGCAGGTTCAATCGCTGTACGGGGTCATAGTTTACGGAAAACTCTTCAAAGCCTGCGGCCTTCGCGAAGTTGTCGAACACGCTGGGGATGACCGCGCTGGTAAAGACGTTTGTAAGCTGCTGTGCCAGCACCTGCCCCGGATTGCGCCCGAACTGGCCCAGCGCGTCGCCGCCCAGCACACCCGCCAGACGCTGCTGCAAGCCGCCCTGACTGGTCGCCAGGTCATTGGGGTCTGTGGTGAAGTTCAGGGACATGCGGGCGTCGCCCGTGGAGGGGTCCAGAGTCGCGCCCGACAGCGGGCCGCGCGCCGTGACCGTGACCGCATACCGCTTGCGCGTACCGGAAAGCGAGGTGGCCGTCAGGTACGTGCGCGCTTTCAGGTCTACATCTACGCCCAGCGTGGGCAGTCCGCCCGCGCTCGCATCCGGCGCGGGATATGCGACCATGATCTGGCCGGGCGGCAGGATGGTGAAGCGCGCGGTCGGCAGGGTCAGCCTGCCTTCGGGAATAGTCAATTTGCCCACGACGTTCAGGCCCAGTTTGCGGGGCCGCGAATTGGCCGCAGCCGCGCCATTTGCCGTATTGAGGGTGGCGGCGGGGTCGGTGGGCGTGGGCGGCGCGGCGTTTCCTGCGTCCGCGTACAGGCGCCCCTTGATGGTAAGATTGCCCTGCACCACGGCGTTCAAGGCCGAGTTCTGGGCGCGCACGTTCTTGTCCAGCCGCAGCATCAGGTCGAAATTCGGGTTGATCGGGAACGAACTCGAACCGCCTCCCCCGCCGCCGTAATCGCTGGGCGGTGAAACGGTGGTCTCGCTGAGAGTGACCATGCCGCCCAGGGTCGGGTCGGCCAGCGAGCCGCTCACATTCAGGTTCACGGCAGCCTGCCCTTTTGCCGCCGCCGCCCGAAGCAGGTTGGAGGTCAGGCCGTTGACGCGCGAACCGGAAACCGGCGTTTCGTTGAACACCACCTTGTCCGAGCGCAGGTGGATGCCTTCGACAACACTGCCTTTGAGCGGCAGGCTGCCCGTCAGCAGGATAGGCGCACCCATTTGTTTGGGGTCTTCTTTGCCGTCCGCGCCGAACACCTGTGTGCGGGCCGTAAAGCCGTCGTGTATGGCGATGCTGTCGTTGCGGAAATCTATCTGGCCCTGCACGTCGCGCAGGCCCGTGCGGTACAGGCCCGTCTGCGTGGTACCTAATTGCAGCCGGTTAGCGTTCAGGGTCAAGGCCCCGAATACGCGCGGATCGTCCAGCGTGTTGAAGATATGGGCGCGCAGGGCGAACCGTCCGTCGCTCGTGATACCCAGGTTCTGACCGAATAGGGTCAGGATGCTGAGACTCTGTTCGGGAACATTGGCCGTCACGTCGAACGCCGCGTCCTTTTGTATAAACGGCGACTGGCCGGCGAAGACAGGCTTCCATGAGAAATCCACGCTGCCGCGCGCGTTCGCCTCGAATTTTGCCGGCTGGCCCAGGGCGTCGGTTCCCGCTTTCGACACCTCGATGATGTCGGTATCTATCTTGCCTTCCTGAACCGTCATATGCGACACATCAATGCGGCTGATCACCTGATCCGCATTGCTGAGCGGATCGTGTACGCCCACATTACGCAGGTTGATACTGGCCTCCAGAATGGGCGAGGCGGTTGTTCCCGACGCCACGATCTCCGCCGTGCCGCCGCCCGTCAGGTTTTGCAGCGAGGCCAGCGCTTGCTCCTGCGTGGTCGGAGCGGGCGCGTTCGAATCGGCGCTTTTGGCAGCGGGGGCGGGCAGAAGATGGTGGGCAAACTCCAGGTTCAGTTTGTTGGCGCGAATGTCGGCGCTCAGCGCCCCGCCGCCAAAGACCGCGCTGAGGGTCGGGATGTCAACGTCTATGTCGTCGCTTTGCAGCCGAATGATCCGGTCGGGAAAGGCAGGCGACGGCACAAGCACGGACTTTTTGCCGGCCCGGATGCTGCCCCCGAAGGCGGTAATCAGATGCTCCTCGATTTGCAGTCCGGTCGTACTCCACGACACATCCGCGCTTGGATCGTCCAATGTGCCGCTCAGGTTCGCCTGCCCGGAAATGCTGCCCGTGATGGGCAGGCGCAGCTGCTTGAGCGTGTCCGCAATTTTCAGTCCGCTCCCGCGCAGGGCGAGCGGGCTTTTATTGAATAGGTCGCGCAGGCGTTGGAATTTTAGTTCGTTCCACTGCGCCACGCCGCTCAGGGCGCGGCTTTTGGGATCATACGTAAAGTCCGTGAGCGTGACACGCCCTGTCGTGCCGGGTACGGCTCCCGCCTCGCTGACGACCGCGCTGTTCAGTCGGATTTTGCCCGCCGCATACGCGGCCTGGGCTATCACATCCCCCACTTCAATCACGCCGCCCTGATCGTCGCTCAGTACGATTTTCTTCACAATCAGGCTTGCTGTGGCGTCTATGTCGCGCAGTGCGCCCTGCGCGTGGGCGGTCAGGTTCAGGGTTCCTTCCACGTTCAGGGGCAGGGCGTCGGGCGGCAGGGCGTCGCTCAGGCGCGTGGCGTCAATGCCTGTGATGTAGACATCCGCATTGAGCCGCGCGTCCAGTTTGTCGGCGATGTTGGCGAGCGTACCACTGGCCGTAATGTTTCCGCCCGCTACCTCGGCGCGCGCCTCCTGCAGCCTTAGCGTACCGTCGTCGAGCGTGGCCGTGGCGCTCAGGTTCGTGACCGGCAGGCCGTTGATGTTGACGCCGTCGCCCTTGATCGTGACGGGTTGGGTGAGCCGCAGGGATTTCAGACGCCCTTGCAGCAGAACCGGGCCGCTCGATAGCGAGCCGAGAACCACATACTTGTCCAGCGGAAAGGCGGGCGTACCGGTCGCCTGCGCGCCGGGAAGAATACGCCCTTGCAGTCCGGCAAGGCGCAGCGCATCGGGGATGTCTATGTTCGTGGCCGTGGCCTGAAGGCGAACGTCGGGGTTGCCGGAAAGCAGGTCGGTGGCCTGCCCGGAAAACGCAGCCAGTCCGGGATAACGTTCTAAAGTGCCGTGGGCGATCACGAGGGCCTTGCGCGACAGGCTGAAATCGGTGATCACGCGATCCAGACTCGCCTGTCCCGCCTGTATGCCGAACGCGCTGATGCGCCCGGACACTTCCGGGTCACGCAGGGTTCCGTCCACGCGCCCCCGGAAAAAGCCCTGTCCCTGCGCCGCGCTCAGGTCGAACAGCGGCACAGCGGGGTTTGTGGCGGGAGATGTGACGGGAGATTTGTCAGCAGGCGGCGCAGTTGCGTTGACAATCGGCAGCGACCGTCGCGAAGTTCGATTGGCGGCGGTATCGGAAGCAAGGTCGTTTATAGCAGGAACACTGGCGGCAGGAGTATCCGCGGCAGGATTGTTGACAGCAACGTCCGCCGCGCCCGCCCCCTGCCCTGCCGCGTCCGACACTTTTGTTTGACCTGTTTTTACCGCCGCCACAAGGGCGTGCAGGTCTATGTTGTCGGCTGCGGCCTGGAGTTTAAGCTGCTGAGTACGCAGGTCTATGCTGCCGGTTAGGAGCGCAAAGCCTTTGGGGTCGTCCAGCCGCACCTGCCGCACGATCAAATTCCTGCCTACGGTCGCAATCCGCGCATAGACGGATTGGATGCTCTGACCGTTCAGCCGCACATGGTCGGCCTGCGCCTGCGCGCTGATGAACGGCGTCTGCCCGCGCCGACCGCGCAGGGCAAGGTCGAGCGAAGCCGTACCCGTAATGTCGCGCTTGACAAGTGAGCGCAGGGCCATTAACGGCACATGCCGCCCATGCGCTTCCACGTCGAAGGTTCCCGGATCCTGCGTCAGCACCCTGGTGCGTATGGCGACGTCGCCGCCCTCGGCCTGCCCGCGCACGTCCCCGGTCACGACGCGATTGTCCAGCAGAACGCGGGCGTCTGCGTTCTGCGCGCCGAAGCCGAACGAGCGGGCCGTGTCTACGTGCAGGGACGTGGCGACCGTAGGATTGTTCAGCAAGCCCGCGATCTGAAAATCTACATTACGCAGATGCCCGGTCGTGGCGACGATGCGCTCGCGGACGTTGGGCTTGATGGACGGGAATTGCGCCAGGCGCGGGTCGAGGCCCAGCACGCGCACAAGCCGCGCCACATCGGCCTGATCGGCGCGGCCCGACAGCGATACGGTCGGCAGGGCAAAGACTGTGCGCGTTTTGCCTTTGCCGTCCGCTTCACGCCTCAGCAGCCCAATCGCCTGCCCTTCCAGACCGACATTGACTCCGGCGTACTGCCCGCGCAGGCTGCCCGCAAAACTGTCTGTCGTGAACGTGCCGCGCACACTCGCACTATGAAGCGGTTCCTGTAACTGCTGCGCGGTCAGGTTGACGTTGTCCGCAAGCAGGGTTCCATGCGCGTCAAGGGCGTTGACATCTATGGCTGTAATCGGGGTGTCGGCAGGCGGCGCGTACAGGGCCGATACATCTATATCGGCCACGCCGGATTGCAGGCGGGCGCGATTGGCAGGAACCAGCCGCTCCGCAAAGGCGGGCAGATTGACCCGGCTGGCAATCAGGCGAGCGTCAACACGCACAGGGTTCAAGCCGCCAATGCCCGTGATGTGAAAATCGCGCAGAAGGGCGGGATCGGGACGGCCTGTAACATCGAATGCGACGCTCTTATCGGGGCGCACGAGGACGACGCCCGACACATGGCTCAGGCGAGTGAGAAACGGGCGGGACGGAACGGCGGGCGGATGCGGAAACCGGAGATCGGAATAGGTTAGGCTTGCGTTCAGAAACGAGAGTTTGTCTGTAAAAGGGCGTCCGGTCTGGCCGGTCGGCTTGAAGATCTGCTCGAAGTTCCAGCGTCCCTGCGCGTCGCGGCTCAATGTCACTTGCGGCCCAACGACCTGCACCTCGCGGACGAGCGGCGTTTTGGGGTCTTTGGCGAACAGTATCTGGTTCAGATCGTACCAGACAACGACTTTGTCCGCGTGGGCGAACAGGGCGCTGTTGAGCGTGGGATATTGCGCGATGCTGATGTCGTCGAGTTCCACGCGGTTGGGCAGCAGACTCCACGGCCCCCGCTGGAACTTGATGTCGCCCACCCGCACCTCGCGGCCCAGGGCGCGGCTGGCCTCCACGGAGATCAGACCGGCAAGCCGCGCGTCGCCGTTAAGATACGTCCAGATGCGGCGCACCAGAACGGTCGCCCCGCCCGCGACAAGCACGGGCGGCACGATAAAAAGGGTAAGATTGAACAGGGAACGAACACGACGCATACAGCCTCGCTTATGTAGGCGCGGCATCCGAACCGTGGGGGTTACGCTCGCCGCAAATCGCGCCAGAGACACATATTAGGAACAAACACTATCTTCGGCGGCAGGGACGCGCCAAAGATGTTGAAGTATACAGGCAATTTGGGAAGGCCGGGTACAGGGAACGTACCCGACTCGGAGGTTACTGCGTCACCGAGCGTCGTATCAGACGCGATGCGTTGCTGCAACGCTACACGCCCCCACCCAGAAATGCTTAGACCGCGCAGGCTTCCTGATGGATTTCCTGTGTCATCTCCGTATTGGCAGGATTAATCGGCAGGCCGACGCGGGCGAGGCGGGAGGCGAGCAGCTTTTCCGAAAACGCCTGCGCGTTGTAGGACGAGCGCACGAACGGCCCGGACGCCACAAACGCGAACCCCATCTCGTCCCCTATCTTTTCGTACTCGGCGAAACGGTCGGGATGTACGAACTCGACCACGGGCAAATAGCCGGTTTGTGAGGGCGCGAGATACTGCCCGATGGTCACGGCGCTCACGCCGACCTCACGCAGATCGCGCAGGGTCTGCAATATCTCGTCATGCGTTTCGCCCAGGCCGAGCATGATGCCGGACTTGGTATGGATGGTAGCATCCATGTTCTTGACGGCGCGCAGCAGGTTCAGCGTTCGGTCGTAGCGGGCCTGCGGGCGCACCGTGGGCGACAGCCTCTCACAGGTCTCGATGTTGTGATTATAGATGTCGGGATGGGCCTGTACGACCTTGCGGATGCACCAGCGCTTGCCCTTGAAGTCCGGCGTCAGCACCTCGACGATCACGCCGGGTATGGCTTCGCGCAAGGCAAGAATGGTATCGGCAAAGTGGGACGCGCCCTCGTCGGCCAGTTCGTCGCGGGCCACGCTCGTAACGACAACGTGTTTCAGTCCCATGTCGCGGGCGGCCTGAGCGACGCGGCGCGGCTCGTCGCGATCCAGAGCGTCGGGACGGCCCACTTTGATGGCACAAAAACCGCAGTTGCGCGTACAGATGTCGCCCAGGATCATAAACGTCGCGGTCTGCTTGGACCAGCATTCACCGATGTTAGGGCAATGCGCGCTCTCGCAGACCGTGTGCAGTTTCGCGCCGCGCATCTTGGTTTGCACCAGTTCAACGGTCTGAGGGCTTGATACGCGTTTTTTCAGCCATTCGGGCAGCCGGGTCTGTGTCACGAATTACTTTCCTTATCTATTACAGATCAGATCCATTACAAATCAGGCGCAAGTCTACTGCGATGCAGGCATTTATAGTATCCATATACGGGGCGAATACAGGGCGGGCGGCAGCGCGGCAGCAGGAACGACAGGAGGGCGCTTTATGAATGTACTTCAAGTGTACCGCATTTGCCCTTTCCGGTCAAGTTTACCCCGCGTGACACCATGCGGCAATACTTTCCTGCGCCTTGCGTATAAAGGGAAAATCAGGCGTAAGGAGAAAGTATGCAGTACCGAACAATGGGACGAACGGGCTGGCAGATCACAGAGATCGGGTTCGGAGCGTGGGGCATCGGCGGCGGATGGGGAGCCTTAGACGACGCGGGCGCAAAACAGGCGCTGCATCGCTACCTGGATGCGGGCGGCAACTTTTTGGATACCGCGTATGGCTACGGCGACGGACACAGCGAGCAGATCATCGGCGAAGTCCTGCGCGAGCGCGGCGCGAATGCGGCAAGCGACAGCGGCAGAATCTATGTCGCCAGCAAAGTGCCGCCCAAAACCATGAAGTGGCCGCTGCGCCCCGATGTGTCCGTCAAGGACAGCTACCCCGTGGATTGGGTGGTGCAGTGCGCCGAGCGCAGCCTTAAAAACCTGGGCGTAGATACCCTCGATCTGCTCCAGTTACATGCGTGGACGGACGAGTACAACAAACAACTGGACTGGTATGAGGCCCTGGTGAAACTGCGCGAGCAGGGTAAGGTACGCGCGTTCGGCGTCAGCATCAACGATTATGTCCCCGAAAGCGGCGTGCGGCTGGCGCAAAGCGGGCGTGTGGATGCCATACAGGTAATCTACAACATCTTCGAGCAGACGCCGGAACACGCGCTGTTTCCCGCCGCGCAGGAAAATGGCGTGGGTATTCTGGTGCGCGTCCCGTTTGAGGAGGGCGCGCTGACCGGCACACTGCGTCCCGGAGCCACGTTCCACGACGACGACTGGCGCGGCAAGTATTTTACGCCCGAACGTCTGGCCCTCGTAGAGCAGCACGTCACGCCCCTGAAGGGCTTACTGGACGCGCAGACGCCTTCCCTCGCCCTGCTCGCCCTGCGGTTCTGCCTGCATCATCCCGCCGTTTCGTCCGTGCTGCCCGGTATGCGCCGACTGAGCAATGTGGACGCGAACATGACGGCCCCCGAAGTGTCGCTTGCACCTGAAAAACTGGAGGCTCTGCGCGCGGCGGCATGGCAGCACGGCTGGGTGTACCCGTGGTCGGAAGGCATTTAAGTGTCATGAGCGGGGCTGATACTGCATCGCATCTGAAAGCGTAGATACATAAAAGTGCAGTCAGAGGGCTGACAGAGGGCTGACAGAGGACAGGTAGTCAGAGGAAGTCAAAGTGAGGGCAAGGGGATGCAATGTCGGAACAACTGTGGGCGCCGTGGCGGCTCAAGTACATCGAGGCGGCGGACAGGGCGCAGGGCTGCATTTTCTGTGCTTTTCCCGCCGAAGGTCAGGCGCATGACCGCGAGAACTTCATCGTGCATCGGGGACAATACGCGTTCATCATCCTGAACGCGTTTCCTTACTCTAACGGGCATCTGATGATCGTCCCCTATCGCCACACGGCCAGCCTGGAAGAGTACGCGGATGCGGAGATGCTGGAAGTGATGCAGTTGATGCGTGTTTCCGTGCGGATGCTGCGCGCGGCCTTTGCGCCGCACGCCTTCAACTGCGGCCTGAACATGGGACGCGTCGCCGGCGCGGGCATCGCGGATCATCTGCACTGGCATGTCGTGCCGCGCTGGAACGGCGACACGAACTTCATGACCGTTCTGGCCGATACGCGTGTTATCCCGGAAAGCCTGCCCGCCGTGTATGATCGTCTGAGGGCTGTCCTCGACGCCTCACTGGTTTCCGCCCCTTCAGCGGAATAGGCGAAGCGAAGCGCGCGGCAACGGTTCATTGAGTATCCAATCCAACATGATCCATTAAAATCGTTTGTTACAGGAGAAGTGCGGTGGCGAGCAGGCGTAAGACAACAGCGGCAGTGAAAGCGGCAGTGGAACAGGCGACAGATACAACAGACACAACAGAAGCGCGGGCGCAAGCGGACGCGCAGGACACGGCGGCGCTTTCTAATGTCGGCGTGAGCGTGACGGTTGAAGAAAGTGACGTGTCGGAAGCGCCTGTTTCGCCGGTCATAGAGGGCAGCGTCACAGAAGAAGGCAATGTCACAGACCGTGAAGGCTCAGGCGACAAAACTCCAGAGGACACAAAGACTCCAGACGACACGAAGACGCCGACAAACGCCGCTGCCGAAAACTCTTCAGACGACGTAACAGGCGCGTCTGCGATGGCAGAGGAGCCGAAGGAAAGCAAGACGATCAGGTTAGGGCGCATCAGCGAGCGCGCCTCGATCTGCGTGGCCTGCGACCTTGCTATGACGCGGGCCAATGTCGTTTTTGGCGACGGCAATCCCGAAGCGCCCCTGCTGATCATTGGCGAAGGGCCGGGGCAGAACGAGGACGCGACCGGCAAGCCGTTCGTGGGCCGGGCGGGCGCGCTGCTGGATCAGTGCCTGCGCGAAAATGGCATCACGCGCAAGCATGTGTATATCACAAATGTCGTCCGCTGCCGTCCGACAAGCGTGGAAGCAGGGCGCATCAATAATCGCCCGCCGACGCCGGACGAGACGCGGGCCTGCGCGACCTGGCTGGAACAGACCATCGAGATCGTGCAGCCGCTTGTGATCCTATGCCTGGGAGCGCCTGCTGCCAGTGCAATCATTCATAAAGGTTTCAAGATGACGCAGGAGCGAGGGCAATGGTTCGAGACCCGCTATGCTCACTTTGCAATGGCCGCATGGCATCCCGCTTATATTCTGCGCCTGGAAGGGGAAGCCTATGCCGCCGCCCGCCGCGCCCTCGTCACGGACATCGGAGCCGCCCGGCAGAAAGTCATCGAAGCCAAGCGCAAGCCCAAAATGACGCTCTTCTAAACTGCGCGCAGATTTGAATGACACCAAACAGCCAGCCGCCGCGAACATCTGCATGTTCGCAGCGGCTGATTTGCGTTGTCTGACTTGTGAGGCGGACTGTCGGCTCAATGTGTGCGCTTTGTATCGTGTGGGAGTACAAGTAGTACAACACGCGCACTTTTCGCCCCTGACTAGTCACCGCGCTTGCCAGAATTGCCGCTGGCGATCACGACGTCATTGGAGGTCACTTTGCCATCGCCATCCAGGTCCAAAGTGCTGTTCGTATACCGACCGAGGGCTGCGGTAATCGCGGCAACGTCTGCTGCGCTCACAACGTTATCGCTGTTCGCATCGCCATTGATCATTAGCGGCGACAGGCTGGGTGACGTGGTCGTTACCACATCCGCTATCTTCTTTCGCAGGAAGCGAGGAATAGTCAAGTAGATGTCGTAATGACCGCGCGTCGAGAACTGCACATCAAACGTGCCGTTGGCGAGCATCGTTGCCGTATGCGTTTCGACGGGCAGATCGGTGTTGAGAGCGCCCGGCCTGCGGACTTCTACCAACACCCGTATGCCGCTCTTTGCGCCCCGGTAGGATTGCAGCACGGGAGCGAAATGCACAACTGCCTTCTGGTAAACGGTGATTGGGAGCGCGCTGATGGGCAGGCGCCACACGCCGCGCCCGAACGTACCCGCATTCAGGAAGCCCGTGGAGGCGTTGAAGTCCAGGTTATTGATCTTGGTGTTTGGCAGGCCGTAGGGTACGGACAGCGTTCCCCAGGTATTGCCGCCGTCGGAGGAACCAAAAACGCCCAGGTCAGTTCCCGCGAAGATTATTTTCTCATCATCCTGTGAGGCGAGCGAAACCGTGTTGATGGGCAGCAGTACCGGCAGGTGGGTGGGATCTGTTACTTGCCCCACGCCCGTGATGTCGGTAAAGAAATTGCCGTTCACAGCATCGTCACACCGATACAGTTCCCCGGCAGTTGTGGTGACGAAGATGCGCTTCGGGTTCACGCGGCTTACGACGATGCTCGTCACGCTGCCACGGAATTGTATTCGCTTGATGATGTCAACCGCAGTCGTCGGGTTCAGGCCGTCCGGCACGACCGAGTAGACACTGCCGTCACTGCACCCCACGTAAATGATCGGCTCGAAGCCCTGCGCGGGAATGCCGGAGGGCGCAATCGCCGTGACGTTCCCGCCGGTCAAGGGCTTGTTGGCGCTATTGACATCCAATATTTCCGTCCAGCTTTTGGCGGCATGGTCGTACAGCCACAGATTGTTGGTTCCCGCATACAGATGATCGTAGTTCTGCGGGTCGAGCGCGATTACCTGTACGAAGGCGGAGTTCCCCATCGGGTCGTCATGCGAAATATTCTGAACCGTCTGCCATCCGTCATCGGTCAGGTTGATGTTCATTGTCGCAATCGGCCCGTTCTGGGAGCCGGGGTAGCACGAGTACATGGTGGCGGGCGTTTTCGTGTTGATGGCAACGCCACTGCCGTCGCCGCCCGTCACGCCCTGCCAGCCGAACAGACTGCCGAACGTGTAGCTGGTTCCATTGTCCTGCGAGCCGCCCAGGATGGTATCCGCAGATGTAGAATGAAACACCGTTTGATAAAACTCGGTCACGACCAGGCTTGCATTCGCGTTGCTGATGGCGTTGAAGTTATCGAGCGGATTGTAGCGCAATTTGTACACGCCGCCGTCGTTGCCCAGCAGGATATTACTGGGGTTGCTCGGATCAATACCGATGGCGTGCTGATCCGTGTGCATCTGGTCGTTAAAGGTAAACGAATTCGGTCCCAGACTCACCTGCCCGATAGCGCCCCACGTCAGGCCCGCGTTCGGGGAGCGGTAGGTATCCTTCAGGCCGACGTAGACTACATCAATCGGCGGTGAGGGGATGCCGCTCGTGTCGGACGGCTGCGTCGTCGTGGCGATATAAAAGTCGTAGAACGCCTGATCCCAGACGTGGTCATTACCCTGCCCGTCCAGAGCCTGCGGAAAGTTGTCTGTGGTGTTGATCCAAGTCACGGTTCCATCCGCAGCCACGGTTCTTTTATAGATCTGATCGGCATAACCGTCCGCCGCGTACACGACGTTCTTATCGATCTTGGAGGCAGCGACGTCGGTAAACCAGGCGGTGGCGAAATCCGGCGACTGGCTCCACGTCACTCCGTTGTCGGTGGAGGAGTAGATGCCGGAACTGCTGTTCGCGGACTCGATGGCAGCATACACTACCGAGCGATCCGCGTTGTAGACGATGTTATGGCAGTTGCCGTCAATGTTGAATACCGGCGTAAACGTCGGTGTCGCGCTCAGCGCGTTCGTGGAGCGATAGATGCCGCCGTCTACGGTGAAGATGCTGTCGCTGCTGCGCCCGACAGCCACCAGGAGGTTGTTGGGATTTGCCGGGTCTACAACGGTCTGCCGAATGCTGTGATCGGTGAAATAGACGCCGTCAGGATCCAGATTCTGCCATGTCGCGCCGCCGTCCAGCGACCGATACAGCCCGCCACCCGCTTCATCGCTGCCATCGTAGTCGCCCGACCCGGCATACAGCACACTGCTGTTGGTCGGGTCTATAGTCAGACTGGAAAACGACTGCGTCGCTACGGATTCAGTCGTGGGCGTCCAGGTAGTTCCGCCATTCAACGTTTTCCAAATGCCTCCGACCGGAGCGGCAATATAGGCAATGCGGGAGTTCGTAGGATCTATCGTACAGGCATTGATGCGTCCTGACACGGAGCCGGGACCGAAAAAGATTTGATCCACAGGAAGCAGTTGGTTCGGGCCGACATTTTGCCAGACGCCGCCCGTAGGCAGCACAGGGTTGATACCAATCGGGCCGACAGGCAGACCGGCGGCGAGCGTATGAGGCGCGCTGCTGCCAAACAAGGTTCCAAAGCTGAAGGGGCTAGCGCCAGTGAGACCGCCCCCCGGAGAGCTGCTGGCGAAACTGCCGCCCGGAGCGCCGCCGGCTCCGAAAACGGGCATTGTCGCGATCTGCTTCATGGCCCTTCGCAGGCTGGAGCGCTTGGGCAGATTAACGACGCTGCGGGCATACGCTTTGTAGGCCGCCACTTCACGAGGGTCACGAGACGGGCGATGGGGAGGCAGTTGGAGGCGCGGCCTGGGCATGGGATAGCTGACCTGCGGCTGTACAATCGGGAGGGGCGTACCGATTACTCCGACCGGCCCGGACGTAACGGCAGAGTTGCCCCCGCGCAGAGCCTTTTGCGCCGGAGAGGTGACGGCCACAAGGCCAAACACGCTCAACAACGCGCCGCTCAGCAGAGAGCGACGAGACCAAGAAGAGAAGTGCATCAACGATGATTCCTTTCGATGTACCAGGAATGGAAAACAAAAACTCGAAGCGAGAGTTTGTTGTAGGTTTAAGTGTGCCGAAAACCGGACGCAGTCCCGTGACATGCTCCCCAGCAAAATCGGGGAAACGGGCAGTCCTGCGCCGCCCGTTCCGCCCGCGTATTGTATCACAATCGAGCGCGGTCTATCTTGCGATGCCCGGCAGAGTGGGAGGGCCGACCGGAGGCGTTACCGCGGGGGCAATCGGCTGCACCAGCAGCGAGAACAGATCCGCCACGAAAGACACCGGGAGATAATTTCCGTCTACTCCTGTGACGTACAGCTGCACTGTCTTTCCTTTGTACCTGTTCACGTTCAAACTGTACGAATGCCGACGGTACTCCTTGCGGCCTGTAAGGGGATTGTATGTATCGTCCAAGTCGGTAAATTGATCCAGTGTTTGCAGTATGTTCCCGCTGGTATCACGCAGCTGCACAGTGAGCGTACTGACGGGAAACAGTACCTGTTGAGCGTCCACCAACAATTCGTAGCTGAGACGGGCGCTGCTAATGTTGCTGGGAATGGTCACGGTCTGATGCAGCGTGTCCGTGTGCGGGGAGCCGTATCCCGCGAACCAGGCTTTCCATTTGCCGCTGAAGGCCGGGTAGCGATTAAAGTTGTCTATCACGCTCAGGGAAGCGACCCAGGGCTGCGGCCTCTTGGCGCCGTTTTCAAAGCCTCTGTTGCCCAGCAGTTCAACCGGCGGCGGCGGCGGCGGGAAATTGCTTGCCGCCAGGTCGTTCAGCATGTTCAGTCCGTTAAAGGACCCCAGGCCGGTCGTCAGGTCGTATCCCGTAACAGCCGTATAGAACAAGTTGTTGCTGCCATCCGCAATGTCGTGAAAGTCGAGGTTGTACCGTGGGCCTGCCGCGATGCTGTACAAAGCGTAATTCGAGAACCCCAGCGTAGACCTACCCATCACGGCGCGCTGCTGATTGACCAGAGCGGTAAATGCGGCCCACAGCGGCGCGGCAGCGCTTGTACCGCCGTTGCCCTGCTCAGAGCCATCCAAATAAATGGAGAAGGGTTCGTTGTTGTAGTCCGCGTTCAGCGCCACATCGGGCGCGTTGCGCATGGTCGTCGAGCCGCCGTTCTGCGCGTTGATGAACGGTATCTGATAGTCGGGAATGCCCCAGATCGTGCTGATGCCGCCGCCGCTGCCGCCGTCGTTGCCGCCATCGAAGGGTATGGTCTGGTCTATATGCCAAGTCGTCTCGTTGATCCACGGCCCGCCCGGTCCGTCTGTGGTCACTTTGGTTCCGCCTACGGCGGTACAGTGCGGCTGGTCAGCGGGGTCCTGGATCGCAAAGTTCGTGCCGTCTACATACGCCCCGTTGTCGCCCGATGCGGCAAACATAGATTGTCCCTGCGCCGCCATCTGCATAAAAGCGGCATCCTCCGCGACGCCCGACGCGGGGTCCTGATAAAACTCCGCCAGACCCCAACTGGTGCTGACACTCTTGGCGATGTTGTCGGTCGCTATTCTGTTGTACAGGTCAATGTACACTGAACTGCCGTCATTTGCGCCCTCGTAGACTACGATCTTGGTGATGTTGGGCGCGAGCGCGGTCATCATTTCGATGTCCAGAACCACTTCACCTGCGGAGAAACCCGCTGTGCCATTGTATCCATCTACATAAATGTTTTGCAGTGGCACATTGGGCAGGCCATACGCCTGCTCGTAAAGCGCGATGTCGCTGGGATTGTAGCCATCGAGTTCGTACAGGCCCAGCACCTGGCCTGTGCCGTCAATACCGGGAATGTTCAGGTTATACGCGGTGCGTATATCTGTGGGCGTCAAGTCGCCGTTTGGGCCGGAGCCGGTTCCATTGGGAGCAGGCGGGGGGAAGTTTTGCAGGAAGGATACCAACGGCGTCGTCTTGAGAAAAGCAAGGGGGTCGGCGCGCTTGACATGGCTGTAAGCGTGATGGAGAACTGAGTTGTCCAGCCCGATAATGCCCAGCAGTTTGCCCGCGATCACCGCAGGCACGGCGGGACTGGAATCAGGGGAGCGAAAAATGCGTCCGTCAGGGTCGCGATACTGCAAAAGCTTAAGGCTGAAAGCAGCCTCGATGGTCTGCGCCGATCCCGTCACGTCCAGAAGTACGCGGTTGGGCGTTGTGCTTTTGATGGTCAGCCCCTGCGCTGTGGCGTAAGCCGTAACGGCGTCATAATCCGCCTGCGTGGGGCCGAACTGATCGGTAAACTGCTGCGGGGTGAGGTACTGTCCATACTGCGGACTTTTCGGGTCGTAGATGTCTTTCAGCAGTTGCTGAAGCTGAACCTGGTTCCGCAGCGGGAGGGATATGGCGAAAGTCACCTGTTCCTGCGCCGGCACGCGGCCAATCAGCTTCGATTTCAGTACCATTGGAGCGACGCGTCCGGGCAGGCGCGTGGTGGCCTGGGCGCCGGCGGAAGCGGAAAGTGAAAGACAGGCCAGGCCGCAAACGGCGGCAAGACCGGCAGAAATATAGCGGACAGCGCGGCGCAAGCCACGCCCTGAGGATTGTGCGATCAAGGGTCTCTCCTGTGAAGCGGGCGCAGGTCATGCGAGAAGGGCGGCAAAGCGTCGTGGAGATGCGGCGCGTCCTCGCGGGGGATGTCACAGCCATTATACTCGTTTGACAGGCAAATTTCCTCTATTAGCAAAAATAATCGTATAATTATTTTTTCAGGCTGCCTGCTCCAAGACGCCGCGACAACATTGGGGCCGTTATGACAGCTTCTCTGTCACGGAACGCGAACTTTCAGAACAAATCCAAAGTCTCCTGCACCTGCCGGGGCAGGCCCTGCGCGGTCGGCCTGGGAACGTACTTGTCGAAGGCGGTCCTGGTCATCTGCGCGTCTTTGAACGCATCCTCCAGCCGCTTTGCGAATTTGTACAGCTTGTCCATGTAGTATTTGGTGTTCGCGTCGTTCTTGTAATCGGCCAGCAGGCCCAGCGTACCGTCCGCCTTTTCGTATACAAGCAGATGCTCGCCGACAGGTACGCCATTCGCGACCAATGCGGCCCGTTTCTTGTTGTCACTGCTGAACGTCTTTTCCGTGATGCGCTCGCGGCGCACAAGCTCCTCGATGGGGATGCGCTTGTTCAGAAGGTCGTCAATGGATTGGGCGTATAGCTGCGCTACGCCGTCGAAATCGTGCTGAAGCAGGCAGTCCACGGCTTTCGTCAGAAAATGCCGCCCGTACCGTTCGTCGGCCCGCGACCTCAGACTCGCCCCCTTGAACGTCTTGCGCCCGTCATACGAGACAAGCACATAATTCTTGGTCTTGAGCGAGAGCATCACGGCAAACCGCCCGTCAAAGGCGAGACGTATCCCCGGCGGCAGGGAGGACCCTATCTGCGCCACATACGCCCGCTCCGCTTCCTCGCCCTGCACATCGTCCGGCGGCACAAAGTAGACGCCGTCCGTGTCTATTTCGATCACCGTGCTGTCTGAGCGCTGCAAGCGGTCGGCGATCTCTTTGACCAGATCGCGCCCGGCAAGCGTCACGCGCCGCGCCGCCTCATAATCGTTGAAGCTGAACGGACCACCCAGATACCCGTAAAACGAGTTTATCAGCACCTTGAACGATCCCTGCAGACCGTCCCAATAACCGCTTTTATCCTGTTCCTCCGATGCCCGCCGCTTGGCGTCCAGCCGCCGCTCGGTCAGGTCGCGCAGGCAGGGAATGAAGATGTTGAGCGTGTCGGCTGCGGGGGCGAGTTGGTGCGTGAGCATCAGGCTCGGATACAGCGACTCGACATCCGCCTTGACGATGCGGTTCAGTACACCCTGTTCCAGGACGGCTGCGTACCCGCCCTCATAGGGAACCGGGGCCTGAGTACGCGCTATGGCCCGCCCCGCCGCCAGATACGCGCGCACGAAAATCGTGTTGATCTTTTCGCCGTTGCCCGTAACCACGACCTGCCCGTAGTTGTCGGGAACCATCTGCGCCTGATAAAACTCCACGGGCGAGATCAGGGCTGCCAGGTCGCGGGTTTCGATCACGTCCTGCCGCGCGTACTTATGTACCAGTTCCGGGTCTTCGCGGTAGATTTCGGCCAGCCGTTCGCGGGGCAGTTCCACGCGGTCGGCGTCCGCGAAACCGAACACCCGCGCGCACTCTTTCAGGCCGTAACTCGACAGCGCCTGTTTGGCCCAATCGAAGCGCTGTACCACAAGGTATGTGTCCACGACATGCCGCCCATGAATGTAGACCGGCGTAAACGGGCGCGTGTTGCCGCCTGCCGCAATCGCGTAATTGCGCTCCTGGCCTTTGCGCGGCTCGCTGCCATCCCGCCCGATGCGCAGGCGAACGCCGCACTTTTCGGCCCGCGCCATCACATACGGCAGATCGAAGCCGAACACGTTATGCCCCTCAATCACGTCCGGGTCGCGCTTGACGACAAGGGCGCTGAACCGTTCCAGGATCTCTTTTTCGTCGCCTTCGATGATGTCTACAAGGCCGCGATTGTCGGACACGGCGATCAGCAAAATGCAGGCGTCCGGGGCGTGAGGGTCTAATCCCGTCGTTTCGATGTCAAATTGAAGCCGAACCACGTCCTCGAACGTCATGCCTTTGAACAGCGTCATTCCCGACCGCATCAGCATCATTTTCGCGCCGCCGGGGTATGTAAGGTTGGACAGGTGCGCGTCGCGGACGCGCCAGCGGGCATCCTGATACGCCTGCTGCGAGCCGAACTCTGCCAGCAGGCAGTAGCCCGGCCCTTCCAATTCGGTATACTGCGCGTCCGGCAATTCAAAGGGGGGCATCTCGGTCAGCAGTATCCAGGGCTTGTAGGGCGCGTACTCGCGGCGTACTACGCTGCCCTCGCGCCGATACAGCCACGCGCCGTCCTGATAATCCGGCTCCACGGCCACGATGTTTGTGGTGGGGTCAAGGCCGAACAGGGCCTCCGCGCTCGTCACCTGATGCACGGGGGCAGGCGCGGCAACGGCAGTCTGTACCGCGCCCTCCTGCCGCGCGCGGGCAAGCGTCGCCTCGAAATCAACGTCATACGCGGCTTCATCGTAAGGCGAAGGCAGGTCGTCATCGTCCGGGTCAGGCTCTTCCCCGTCAGGCGGCGGCGGAATGCGTTCTGTCTCGACGGCCCTGCTCACATCAGATGCAGACTTCTCTACACTGCCTGCGTTCATGTCATTATTCAGGCCGTCCGCATCGTCGGCATAAGGATCAGCGCTCGCGTCGTCCAGATCGTCCTCGTCGCTAAGGGCGTTCGGGGTGTTGACGACGCGCGGCGCGGTGGCCGCGAGGGGGCGTCGGCTTCTGTCGGGGCTTTCCAGCGCCTTTTCAAAATTGCTTTTTCTCATGGGAAAATTATACCAGTACGCGCCCGTTCCTGCCCGTCCGATTCGTTTTCAGTCCGCATAATTCCGCCTGCACCATCGCCGACAGATTCGTTGCGGGCAGAATTTCGTGCTACAATTAAATCATTATGACAACCGCCATACCACCCCCGCCGCCCATACCGCCCGACGACGACATGCCGAACGGCTTTGACGACACCATCCCTGCCTCCGGCTCAGGCCTTAGCACACAGCGGCGCGTGGCGGGCGCGGCGGGCATCATGATGGCGGCGATTCTGTTCAGCCGCATCCTGGGCCTTGCGCGCGAGAGCGTGATCGCCAGCAAGTTCGGCCAGAACAAGATGACCGACGTATACAACGCGGCCTTTACCCTGCCCGACCTGCTCTTTTTCCTGATCGCGGGCGGCGCGTTGTCCGGCGCGTTCATTCCTGTCTTTTCCGAGTACATCGAACTCAAAAAGGTAAAGGACGCGTGGCGCATTTTCAGCGTCGTGGCGTCCGTGATGCTGATCGTGGTCAGCGTGTTTATCGTGTTCGGCGAGATATTCGCGCCCCCGCTTGTGGCGCTCACGTCGGGCTTTGTCAACATACCGGGCGGCATTGCGGTTCCCCCGAACGTGCATGGCCCCTCGCTTGTCGTCTACCTTGTGCAGCAGGGCTGGCACTACATGCTGGTTCCGCATGACATGCCGTTCAAGGTGGCAGAAACCGCGCGGCTGACGCGCATCGTCCTGCCCGCGCAGATTTGCTTTTTCCTGGGCGGCCTGATGATGGGAACCTTGCAGGCGCGGGGCAATCCCTGGGGACAGGCGCTCGGTCCTATCGTCTACAACTTCTTTATCATCCTGGGCGGCATCTTCCTATCCAGTCGCTTTGGCATCGCGGGCCTCTGCTACGGCGCGGTAGTAGGCGCGGTTGTCGGCAACCTCGCCCTGCAATGGTATCTGGTGCGAAAAAGCGGCGGCTATTATAATCCCGGCTATCTGCTCAAGTATTGGGATCACGAGGGCGTCCGCAAGGTATGGCGGCTGATGCTGCCCGTGATTTTGGGCCTTGCCCTGCCGCAGGTCAGCACGATCATCGGGCGCATGTATGCCGGCTCGCTGGGTGACGGCCCCGTGTCGGCCTTTATGAACGCCAACAAACTGATGCAGGTGCCTTTGGGCGTGTTCGCGCAGGCCACGGCCATCGCCCTGCTGCCCATCATGTCCGCCCAGGCCGCGCGCATGAAGCAGGCCCTGTCACTCAACGACTTTGCCCTTGCTCGAACGGAAATGACGACCCTGCGCGACAGCGTCAACTTCGGCATCCGCTCGATCTTGTTCCTGACGATCCCCTCGTCCGTGCTGATGTGGCTGTTGGCCCTGCCTTTCGTGCAGCTTGTGTTTCAGGGCGGCAAGTTCAGCCTGCACGACGCCTACAACTGCGCCGAGGTGCTGCGCTGGTTCGCGGTCGGTATCTTCGCGTGGTCGGCGCACAGCATCGTGACGCGCGGCTTTTACGCGCTGCAGGACAGCAAGACGCCCATCATCGTCGGCACGTTCGTTACGATTATCTTCATTCCGCTCAATATCCCGTTCAAGAACCTGATGGGCGTGTCCGGCCTTGCCCTCGCGACTTCGATTGCCGCTACGATCCACATGTTCAGCATGTTGATTTTGCTGCGTGTCCGCCTGAACGGCATAGACGGCTGGCGGCTGCTGCTGTCCGTCAGCAAAACGGTTGCCGCCTCCTTCACGACCGCCGTATTGTGCGCCGCGATTTATGGCCCGCTCTACCGCCACTATTTGCAGCACGCCGAAACGGGCGGGCGCACCCATGCGGCCATCGTGCTTGCCATCTGCCTGCCGTTCAGCGCTCTGGTCTACGGCGGTCTGGCCCTCGCCCTCCGCATGGAAGAGGTGAACGTCATCAAGCGCCTGCTGAACAAGCCATTCACGGCGGTGAAGCGTTTGCTGAACAAGCTGTTGTATGCTGCCAAACGCCTGCTGAAGAAATAATAGCATCGCGAAACACACTAGTGCATTCTTAACGAGGTTGTTGTGCAGCCGCCTGAACAACGCGACCCGTAGGGGCAGACACGGGGGTCTGCCCTCCCCGTTTAGCGTACATCCCCATAACGAGGGAGGGCAGACACGGGGGTCTGCCCCTACACCCATAACGCAACATTTCTGTTAATCATGTACTAGGGTCGAGTTTTCATCGGCAGACCACAACCGCGTTGATAAACTTGATAAACTATAAAGCCCTGCGCTAACATAGCGCAGGGCTTTATAAGATTCGAGAGTTGCTTTGCAACGTCAACAACAAACGCATTGTGTAAGATGGGCTACGGAACCAGTTTCATCAGGTAGCTGTTTTTGGCGTCAAAGTAGCAGGTCCACACGGCATGGGTTTTGGCGTCGAGGGCCAGGGTATGGGAGCCTTTGGGCGTCATGACATTGCCCAGCAGCTTGACGCCGCTCTCGTCGGCCTGCACCACGGAGATCTGGCCCCGGCAGGCGCAGTAGATACGTCCGTTGCCCTTGTCATACGCGATCTGATCCACGCCCTGCCCGATGTCTACGCTGGACGTGACTTTGCCGGTCTTGATGTCAACCACGACCAGTTTGCCGTTCGTCCCCGCGCTGAACAGACGCTGGCCTTTGCCGTCAATGGCAAGGCCGTGCGGGCCGACAGCGGGAGCCGTATCAATCGTCTTTTCCACCTTGTTGGTGTCGGGGTCTATCACCTGAATGCTGTTGTCGCTTTTAATGTTTTGGTAGATGCGTTCGCTGGTCTTGTCGTACTCGATCTTTTCGGGCGCGGTCGGAACCTTGACGGTCGTGACGATCTTTTCCGTTTTGGGGTCAATCACCCAGACATCTTCGCCATCGTCGTGATCCGCGTAGATCATGCCGTTTTTGGAGCAGTACAGCACGTCGTCTACGGGGCCGGTGACAGCGATCTCGCCCGTCTTTTTCAGCGTTTCGTAGTCCAGCACGACCAGTTTGTGTTCCGCGTCATCGCCCAGGAAAATCTTGTTGTCCTTGCGATCCATTGCTACGCCCTGCGCCGTCCCCACCTCGACGGACGGCAGCGCCATGTCGGTTTTCAGGTCTACAACAGCGACCGTCTTGGTTCCCTTATGCGTGGCGAACACGCGATTGGAATGCCCGTCCACGGTCATCCAGTCGAAGCCGCCCGCCCCGCCGGGAATAAGAATCGGCGTCTGCGCCTTGAGCGGCGCGTCGGCGGGCGCGGCAGACGAGGCGAACGAGGCGAATGCCCCTATTCCGGCAAGTGCGGCGGCAAGCGTTATCTTGCGAGTTGAAAACATCATGTACCCTTCTCTATCTTTCTCGCTGGTTTGCGACTTCATATCTGTTTCGATTTTTTGAAAGTGTGATCTAGGGTTGACCATCCTGCTGCTTGTGCGCTTTGATGGTGGCTTTTTGCTGTTCGGACATGGCGCTGTTTATCTCGCCCCCCGGCTTGTCGCTTGCCGGCTTTGCACTGCATCCGGCAGTGAAGCTAAGGCAAAACATTAGTAGACAAAGACCGGCAGCGCGGCGATAGAGAGAACTCATCTTGACCTAATCCTTTGACGAGACACAGACTTTGTATGATACAAATCTCATGTAACAAGCCGCCGCACAGCCGACGGTGCGGCTGTGCGGCGGCTTTCAGCACTTAGGGCGTTTCGGTCCAAGTGGAGGTGTAAAAGTCATGAACGGCCTGCTGGCAGGTCTCCGTAGCGGACTGCATCGGATAGCCGCTGGTGCTAAATCCTGCTGCCGGGGTGGCGTTGGGGTCGTAGCACCATTTGAGGCCGTCCACCTCGCTGGACGGTCTGGCAGTGAGACCGAAACCGGAGTAGTTGCCGACTTTCATGTGAACGATCTTGGCGTGTCCATCTACGAACGCATAGTTCAGGTTGCCAGTGTGACGGATCCCGCCGGTGTTCTTGGGGCCATCAGAACCGCTGATGATGTTGTCCATCGCAATCGAGTAACCAGGCGTATCGTAGGTATCGCCGAACGCGACGCAGTCGGCGGGCGTGGTAATGGCGGCAATCGAGCGGCCCTCACGCTTGGTCTGACCGAATTGATCTTTCGTGGACGTTTGAACGAGGCCGTATCCTGTGTCGCTTATCCAGCCGTCGTTGTAACCGTAGCCGAGCAGTTTGCCTGTCGTTGGCCCGGTGTTCACCCCGGCGGGATTCGATTTGCTGGTGGTCGTGCCGGTGCGATCCGGGCAGATCATCAGCTGCCAGTTCTTGACATAAGGCTGAATGGCATTGTACCAGTAGCCGCCGGTCACGGCGAAATAATTGTTGGCGTCACGCTGAGTCACAGGAATCACCTGGCAGGGCGTGGTCTCGTCGAAGTCCTGCGTGTACATCTGATAGGCCAGGCTGCCCTGCTTGAGATTGCTCAGGCAGGAAATACCGCGCGCCTTTTCGCGGGCCTGCGCGAAGACCGGGAAGAGAATGGCGGCAAGAATGGCGATGATGGCGATAACAACAAGCAATTCGATGAGCGTGAAGGCGCGTGGCGACATAACACGATTTTTCATGGTTTCTCCAGACACAAAGCAGGACGGGCAAGTTCAAAACACGGGCGGCACAAGTTTGTTGGGTGTACGTTACACTTTATTGTAGCCAATGCTATATTAAGCCGCTGTTAAACTTGGCCCTGTTTATATTAAGGAGAGGTTAAATTTACTTTGGAGAATTCTAAGAATGCAAAGCGGGATTGCGCGCGTGTCCTATGCGCACAATCCCGCTTTGTAGTGAGCGGCCTGAGAGAAGTTCAGGCGTCTATCATCCGAGCAGGCGGTCTTTTAAACCAGGGCGTGAAACGCTTTGCGCGGTTCGCGCTTCAGGTAAGTGTTGGCTTCGGCGTCGCCGACGAACACCTCTTTGTTCGGATCCCATTGCAGCTTGCGTCCGCCCAGGCGCAGCGAAATGTTGCCCAGGTGGCACAGGCTGGCCGAGCGATGCCCGATCTCCGGGTCGCAGATGCAGGGCTTGCGTGTGCGGATGCCGTCCACGAAGTTCTGATGATGGTCATTGGACGCGTACAGGCGTATCGCGTCCGAGCCGAGCGGCTCGTCCAGCAGTTTCTGGTCGCTGGCCTTGATGCCGCCGCGCTTTACGAAAATCCAGCCGTTCTCGCCCTCGAACGTAACGCCGTTGCCTTCGCCCGTAATCGGGTCCGGTTCGGAGCGCGTGTTCAGCACGACGCCGTTCTCGTAGGTGTGGGACACATCAAACTTGGGAAACACGTTGTAGCACTGCTGCCCCACGACCGGGCCGACGCCATACGCCTGCACCGAGACGGGGCCGGTGCGGTCGGTTCCCATGCCCCACTGCGCGATGTCGTTGTGGTGCGCCCCCCAGTCGGTCATCATGCCGCCGCTGTATTCCAGCCACCAGCGGAACGTGCCATGCGAGCGTTCCGGCACATAATCCACTTCCATAGTCTGGCCCAGCCAGAAGTTCCAGTCCAGGTCGGCGGGAATGGGCTTGGGCTGAAACGGCCCGCCGGTAGGAGCGCCGCCCAGCGTGGCGATCACGCGCTTGAGCTTGCCGACGCGCCCGTTGCGGACGAGTTCGCAGGCCATGTGAAACCGCTTGTCCGAGCGCTGCTGACTGCCCACCTGAAAGATGCGCCGCGATGACCGCATCGCCTGCGTCAGCCGCTTGCCCTCGTCAATGGTCAGGGTCAGGGGCTTTTCGCAGTACACGTCCTTGCCGGCTTTGAGCGCGGCTAAAGCCACGGGAATATGCCAGTGGTCGGGCGTGCCGATGACCACGGCGTCAATATCTTTGCGGGCCAGCAGTTCACGGTAATCGTGGTGCTTGGAACAGCCCTCGAACCACACCGCAGCCTCGTCCAGATGCGTGTTGTCCAGGTCGCACACGGCCACGACTTTGACGCCCTCGCTGCCGCCGATGGCGCGCGTGTCGCCCAGGCCCTGCCGGTAGCCGCCTTTGCTGCCGCCCAAACCAATCGCGCCCACGTTGATCTGATCGTTCGCGCCGTATTTGCGAACGCGTCCGCCCATGCTTTCGCGCGCAGCCGCGTGCGCTTCCTTGACAAACCACGCGGGCAGACTGGCCGCAGCCGCCATAGTCGCCGTTTTTGCAAGCATCTGCCGCCGCGACACGCCCTCATTCATTCTATCCTCGTTTACTCTATCGCTATTTTCCGACACGGGTAGACCTCCACTCCTCGAACAAGTAGGTGCGTTCTGCACATACCAATCCAGGGAAAATACATAAATCAACAGGAATACGGGCGTTTGTTCGTCATCCTGCAAGCATTCTCCTGCCCTGAATTTGCATAGGGAATGCGGCAGGCGCGTTTTCTTGCAGGAAACTCACAGTGATTGTATCACAGCGGGTATGCCGCTCGCGGCTGTCCGCATAATTCGGGGTTACATTCAGGCAGACATAAGGAATCGGGGAATACGGCGGCGAATAACCTTTGCAAAGGTGTACGTCCGGCCTTTACGGATATTGTACTACGTTATTCTACTACGATATTCCACTACAATGACATCACACGGCATTTTGTACCACAGGGAGAACGCGCAATGGCGATTATGACGGGACTGTCGGGCAATGAGATGTACTGCCTGCACAAAAAGGGGCTGTCACCGGGCGACATGGTAATCGGTAACAGCGTATACTCGGTGGGCTTTATCGGCAGCATCGGGTCGGGGCTGAATACTCTGGCGGGCGGCGAAGTGACGCAGATGACCAGCATCATCCACGACGGGCGGCTGAGTTCGTACAACCGCATGGTGGCCGAGGCCGAGCGGCATGGCGGCATCGGCATTACGGGCGTGACCAGCGAACTGGTGCAGCAGATGGGCAACGTGGAGTTTCTGTCCATCGGGTCGTGTGTGCATCAGGAGGGGGCCAAATCCGAAAAATTGGGCTTCTCATCAAGCGCGGACGGGCAGGAACTGTACTGCCAGATGGATTCGGGATTTCAGCCCATCAAATTTGTGTTCGGCAACGTGGCCTATTCTATCGGGTTGGGCGGCGGCATCGGCGGCATGTTCAAGAGTTTGCAGCGGGGCGAAGTGCCGCAATTTTCGGAAGTCTTCAACCAGACGCGGCATCTGGCCTTGATCCGCATCGCCCAGGAAGCGCGCAACGCGGGCGCGAACGCCGTAGTCGGCATTCAGACTTCGATTATCCCGTTCAAGGGAATGCAGGAAATGGTGATGATCGGCACAGCGTCCAATCACCCCGTTCTGCCGCCGCAGTACGCGCAAAATCCCATCACGAGCGACCTGACGAACGAAGAAATGTGGAACCTGATCTACATGGGTTATATGCCAATCCAGCTTGTGCTGGGCGTCAGCGTGTACTCATTGGGTCTTGTAGGCGGCATTACATCCGCGTTCAAGGCGCTGGGCCGAGGCGAGATCAGCGAACTGACAAGTCTGATTTATGAGGCGCGTGAAAACGCCATCGCCCGCATCGCAGCGGATGCGACTGCCTGCGGCGCGGACGACGTTGTCGGCATCAAAACGAACGTGTACCAGCTTGGCAACGGCATGATCGAGTTCATGGCGATAGGCACAGCCGTAAAGCGTATGCCGGGGCTTGGCACGCTGTCGGAGCAGCTTCCGCCCCAGGCCATCATCAAGGACAAGGACACGTTCGTCAACACCGCGGAAATAGCGATAGGAACCAATCTCAACGCCCAGACGGGCCGCGCCACGCCTGGCGCAGGCGGGTAAATCCCACGGGGTACGTAGGAGAAGGGCAACCACGCCAACGGAGAAGGGCAACCACGCCAACGGAGAAGGGCAACCACGCCAACGGAGAAGGGCAACCACGCCAACGGAGAAGGGCAACCACGCCAACGGAGAAGGGCAACCACGCCAACGGAGAAGGGCAACCACGCCAACGGAGAAGGGCAACCACGGGGGGTTGCCCCTACGTCAACATCGGTGTCATTTATTTGTACAAATGACCGTGTAGGGGCAACCCCCCGTGGTTGCCCTTCTGTCGGACAATATACCCGTTACGGAATACGTAACCATCCGATTAGAAGCCGTGCTATGACCACAAAGTACGATCCAGACCGACATCATCGCCGATCCATTCGGCTCAAAGGCTACGACTACACTCGTGCAGGGGCGTACTTTGTCACGTTCTGCGTTCAGAATCGCAATCATTTATTCGGCGAAATTGTTGACTGGCAGATGCTGCTCAATGACGCGGGCAGAATGGTAGAAACGATCTGGCAAGAATTGTCCGTTTTCTACCCTGGCATAGATACGAATGCCTTTGTTGTTATGCCAAACCATTTCCACGGTATCATTGTTTTAACACCCGATGACATCTCGAAGATGGCAGATCTCAGTACAGGGCAAAATGGCGATACAGGGCAGACACGGGAGTCTGCCCCTACATTGTCGTTGTCGGATATGGTTCATCGTTTGAAAACACTGACAACCAAGCGCTACACGGACGGCGTGAGAAATCAAGCGTGGACGCCTTACCCTGGTCGGCTTTGGCAAAGCAACTACTACGAACACATCATCCGCAGTGAGGCATCGCTGCGTTCGATACAAGCCTATATCGAAAATAATCCCGGACAATGGGAACAGGATACAGAGAACACGTCCCGCCCGTAGGCGCAACCCCCCGTGGTTGTCCTCGCCCTCTGGCGTGGTTGTCCTCGCCCTCTGGCGTGGTTGTCCTCGCCCTCTGGCGTGGTTGTCCTCGCCCTCTGGCGTGGTTGTCCTCGCCCTCTGGCGTGGTTGTCCTCGCCCTCTGGCGTGGTTGTCCTTTGTCCATACAAGCCAACAGCGGAGCATAGTCGCCGTCCGCGACTATGCTCCGCTCTTTGCTGACACCGTGCCTTAGCGTAATGCTACTCCGAGCCGGCGAGCGACCCCATCGGATGCCATGGCGCGAGACCGATGGGCTGGGTGTCCAGCAGGGCCAGAACCGAGGGCGCAACGTATTTCTTTTCTACGACGACCTCGTAGTTGAACTGCTCGAACCACGCGTCCGTCATCAGCATGAAGCCCTTGTCGCCGGCCTTGTCGCCCCAGCTATTCTCGACGCGCCACTTGCGGGGCCGGTCGTTTTCGTCAACGTCCACGCCCGTAAACACCATCGCATGGGTCATCAGGCTCGCGCCATAGTCCAGGCGCTCGGCCTTGCTCATGTGGAAGCCCACGCCGTACACGCCCTCAAAGTCGTACAGGTCGGTGTCCATCAGGCCCAGGTCGCGGTCGAACATCTTGCCCACGTCGCAGCCGAACCAGACCGGCTTGCCGTCCTTTATCATGCCCGCGCTGGCCTCTTTCAGTACGTCCATCTCGACATTGACATAGCGGACGCCATGCCCGCCGACGACATTGCCCAGATAGTTGACCGTGTACAGTTTGTTGAACGGCGTTTCGGCCTGCGGGCAGTGGATCAGGCAGATCATGCCGTCCAGGTCAATCGGCACGTACTTTTCGCGCCACTGCTGCGGCGTCATTAGGCCGTCGCGGTGAAACTCCTTGTCCTTGTCGCGCCACTGCCATTCAAACTCGGTTGGCGGCTCGCCCAGGTGGATGCACAGCATCCGGTACACCTCGCCCAGCATCACGGTCTTTTGCGCCCGCAGGTCGCCGTTGTCCGTACCATCCCGATGCGCGCGGCGCAGCCTGACCGCATACTCGCGCAGTTTGTTGGTGATGCGGTCGTTCATCTGGTGGCTGGCGCTGCTGCTTTCGGTTTCAGGCATTGCCTCTTTGGGAACCACGCCGTATTTTTTGACCAGGTTGACGAACATGTCCCACTGCCCGCCGTCCTGTATGGGCGACTGCATCAGCCACGAGATCAGCCTGCTGTCGGCCTCTTCGTCCAGCGTGTTCAGGACGCTCTCCAGAAAGTAATTGGATTTTTCCAGCTTGTCCCACAGAAAAAGATAATTCTGCGACAGCTCGAAATCTTCCAGGCCCATCTTTTCGGCTGCGGTCATGCGAAACAGGTTCAGGCCCGCGAACATCCAGCAGCGCCCGCTTTTGTTTTGACTGGTCGCCGCGCCTGTCTTGACGATGTGTGAGTACGTATGATTGTCGCGCACGACCGCCTGACGGCTCATCGCCACATGATTGAGCGGCGTTTTGGTGATGGCGTTCAGGGCGACGCGGGCGCGGGGGTCGGCCTCGAAACTTTTGCGAAAACCGGCGATCTCTTCCAGGCTGAGTTCGCTTTCCGACTGCGCGAGCGTGTTCAAAATCGCTTCCGACACGGGTTCCATAGTATCCATAACTTGCTTATTCCCTCTCTCCTCAGGATACCGTTTTGATTCAACGCGGGCCACTCGTTTTCCTGTCTGATTACTCTAAATTACATTCATTCGCGTCCCGATTTATGTACAGCAACAGTTTTTAGCTTTACGAGCCGCCCAAACAAAAACTCGTCCGGCATCGTCGCCGGGCGAGCATTAACATTCGGTATAATGGTGGACGGTGTTTGGCTTGCTCAAAATCTGAGCGGTCGGAAGATGCAGGCCTCCCGCCGATGCTAGGAACAAAGGCGAAAGACACCAACCGACCGCCCAAAAGAAAGGAGAAAGGGAGCATGGAGACCGTACACCATGTCCTCGCGTCCATGTTTTACGTCGTTGGTACGGCGTATTACGCGGTCGCGCTTGCCCAACTCGTGAAGAAGTCTAAGACCCACGAGTAGGTAAGTCTCATCGGAAGGCAGCGCTTCTTCAGGCTGTCTTCCGAGTCCTTTCTATTGTAGCACGACGCGCCGAATTTGACAAGAGGCAAAACGCCGACGCCAGACTTGTCTTCTTATGTTGATCGCCTGCCGCCTGCTTGACAAACGGGCGCAAACAGGCTACGATGTGAGCGATAACCTATTTGGAGGTCGTGACATGCCCTTAGTGGATATGCCCCTGGAACAACTGCGCGCGTATGAAGGCCGCAATCCCTGCCCTGACGATTTCGACGCGTATTGGGACAATGCTTTAGAAGAACTGCGCCGCACGGACGCGAACGTAGAACTGGTTCCCCACGCGCTCAACGCGCCGTTTGCCGAGTGCTTTGACTTGTACTTTACGGGCGTGGGCGGGTCGCGGATTCACGCCAAGTACCTGCGCCCCAAAGCCGCGCCCGGACAGGACACGAAACCCGGCCCTGCCGTACTGATGTTTCACGGCTATTCAGGCAATAGCGGCGATTGGGCCGACAAACTCAATTATGTCGGGCAGGGATTCGCGGTCGCCGCGCTGGACTGCCGGGGACAGGGCGGGCTATCGGAGAACAGGGAAGCCGTGCGGGGCAATACCCTGCGCGGGCATATCATACGCGGCCTGGACGACGCGCCCGAAAATATGTACTTTCGGCAGGTGTATCTGGATGCGGCGCAGCTCGCGCAGATCGTGATGGCCCGCCCCGAAGTGGATGCCGCCCGTGTGGGCGCGACGGGCGGATCGCAGGGCGGCGCGCTGACGCTCGCCTGCGCCGCGCTCGAACCGCGCATCAAACGCGCCGCGCCTACATATCCCTTTCTGTGCGATTATCGCCGCGTATGGGAAATGGATCAGGCGGTCTCCGCTTATGAGGAATTGCGAACCTATTTCCGGCAGTTCGACCCGCTGCACCGGCGCGAAACCGAGATATTTACGCGCCTCGGTTACATAGACTGCCAGTTCCTCGCCCCGCGCATCAAGGCAGACGTGCTGATGTCGGTGGGTCTGATGGACACAATCTGTCCGCCGTCCACGCAGTTCGCCGCCTACAACAAGATCACAAGTCCCAAAGACCTGCTCATCTACCCGGACTACGGGCATGAGGGTTTGCCGGGCGGCAATGACCGCATCTTCGACTTTATGGCCGGATTATAGCAATGGAAGGGGGGGAGGCAAGGTTATGGAGTTCAGGCTGCTGGGCAAGACGGGCTTGCAGGTATCTGTGGTAAGTTATGGCGCGGCCCCGCTCGGCGGCGCGTATGGCGAACTGAGTGAGGCGGACGGTGTCGCCACAGTTCACGCCGCGCTGGATGCGGGCATCAACTACATAGACGTGTCGCCTTACTACGGCGTGACGCGGGCCGAAACGGTGCTGGGCAAGGCGCTCAAGACCGTGCCGCGTGACCGCTACATCCTGTCCACCAAAGTAGGCCGCTATGACAGCGACAAGTTCGATTTCAGTGCCGAGCGGGTAGCGCGCAGCGTGGACGAAAGCCTTGCGCGTTTGAACGCGGGCCACATTGATTTGATACTATGCCATGACATCGAGTTCGGCGACATTGATCAGGTGATCAATGAAACGCTGCCTGCCCTGCGGAAATTGCAGGCCGGCGGCAAAGTGCGCTTTGTGGGTTTCAGCGGCCTGCCGCTCGCGATCTATGCGCGCGTTCTGGAGCATACGAACGCAGATGCCATCATCACGTACTGCCACTACACACTCAACGACACGTCACTTACGGACAAGCTGCCCTACCTGCAAGCCAAACAGGTGGGCGTGATTGCCGCTTCGCCCTTGTCTATGGGCCTGCTGACGGATGGCCCGCCCCCACCCTGGCATCCTGCCGACGCGGAACTAAGAGCAGCCTGCGCCCAGGTGGCTGAGTTATGTCGGCAGAGGGGCAGCGACATCGTCACTCTGGGAATGCAGTTCGCGCTCGCCAACCCGGATGTTGCGACAACTCTGAGCGGCATTGGGTCGCTCGCGCAGTTGGCGCAAAATCTCGCCTGCGTGGGCCAATCACCCGATCCCGATTTGCTGCGCGACGTGTTCGCCATCTTACAGCCCGTCCACAACCGCACCTGGCCCAGCGGACGCCCGGAAAATAATTAAGCGTTGAGCGTCAAACGTTAAGCCAACAAACAAACAACAAGTAACAAGTAACAAATAACAAGTAACAAATCTATGCGAACCATTACTTTACATGAACCGGGGCAGTTGGCGCACAGCGAGACCGACGCGCCCCCGCTCACAAGCGCGGACAACGTCCTTGTGCGCGTCAAGCGTGTGGGCATCTGCGGAACCGACATACACGCCTTTGCGGGACGGCAGCCGTTTTTCACGTACCCGCGCATTCTGGGGCATGAGTTAGGGGTCGAAGTCGTGGAAGTGGGCGCGAACGTCACCGGACTAGCGGTCGGCGATTCGTGCGCGGTCGAACCGTACCTGAACTGCGGGCAGTGCATCGCGTGTCGGCGCGGCAAGACGAACTGCTGCGCGAGCTTGCAGGTACTCGGCGTGCATACCGATGGCGGGATGCGCGAGATCATCGAGGTCCCGGCCCGCAAGCTGCACAAATCCTCAACCCTCTCTTTAGATCAACTCGCGCTCGTGGAAACGCTGGGCATCGGCGCGCACGCCGTTGAGCGGGCGAACATCGAGGCGGGCGAGGACGTGCTTGTCATCGGGTCCGGCCCCATCGGATTGTCTGTCATACAGTTCGCGCAGGCGCGGGGGGCGCGCGTTCTTGTGATGGATGTCAACAACGGCAGGCTGGAGTTTTGCAGGCAGAACCTGGGCGTACAGGATGTGCTGCTTGCCAATGATGCCGCCCTGGAAGTAGTCAGGGAGAAAACACGCGGCGATATGCCGACCGTGGTGTTCGATGCGACGGGCAATGCGGCCTCCATGCAGAGCGCGTTCGGCTATGTCGCGCCGGGCGGGCGACTTGTTTTTGTCGGCCTGTTCCTGGGCGATGTCACCTTCTATGACCCGGATTTTCACCGCCGCGAAATCACTCTGCTGGCGACGCGCAACTCCACGGGCGACGACTTTCGCCGCATCATCGCGCTGATGGAAGCCGGAAAAATAGATACCACGCCCTGGATCACGCATCGCGCCCACTGCGACGACATGATTACTCATTTTCCCGACTGGATCAAGCCTGAAGCGGGCGTCATCAAAGCGGTCGTGGAATTTTGACACGCAGCGCCTGTTGATTCGCACTGCCGAATGCTTGCTGCGGCCCTGAAACCAGGTTTCAGGACCGCGCTGCTTTGCCTGTCTATAAATTTAATATATTATTTTGATTGTTGCCGCGGAATTAACACACAACGCATAAAGTGACATTTAGTGACAGCCGATGGAACGCTCTATATTGCGGGCGCGTAGAGAGGGAACGCAGTAACGCCTCCGGCGAAAGCCTGATAGTGTTCATTGCCGCCTTTTCGATTACAGCGTTCCCGATCACAGCTTTCCCGATGGAGTACCCGATGCCAGCAAAAGAAGAGACCCCGACGCAGACCAACGCGCCCACCGATACCACGACACAAACGACAACGCAAAATACGATGCAGACCACGTCACAAACTGGGACAGGCAACAAAATGCCTGACCATGCCGACGCCAAATCGCAGAGCCTCGCAAGCGTCACCACAGCCGGCCTGACGCCCATGTCTACCAATGTGGGACAGCCCATCAGCGACGATCAGAACTCGCTGAAGGCGGGCGTTCGCGGCCCTGTTCTGCTGGAAGATTACATCCTGCGCGAAAAAATTCAGCATTTCGACCATGAGCGCATCCCGGAGCGCATCGTCCACGCGCGCGGCGCGGCGGCGCATGGACACTTTCAGCTTTATGAGTCGCTCGCAGACCTGACGACTGCCAAAGTGCTGACAGACACTTCGCAGGAAACGCCCGTGTTTACCCGCTTCTCCACGGTCGCCGGGTCGCGCGGATCGGCGGACACGGCCCGCGACGTGCGCGGCTTTGCCGTCAAGATGTATACGACGGAAGGCAACTGGGACATCGTGGGCAACAGCATCCCCGTGTTCTTCATACAGGACGCCATCAAGTTCCCTGATCTGATCCACGCCGTGAAGCCCGAACCCAACAACGAAATCCCCCAGGCGGCCTCGGCCCACGATACGTTTTATGATTTCATCTCGCTTACGCCCGAAGCGACACACATGATTATGTGGGTAATGAGCGACCGGGGAATTCCGCGCAGCTTCAATATGATGGAAGGCTTCGGCGTCCATACGTTTCGGCTGGTCAACGCGCAGGGCAAATCCACGTTCGTCAAGTTCCACTGGAAGCCCGTGCTGGGCGTACATTCTCTGGTATGGGACGAGGCGCAGCAGATCGCCGGCAAGGACGCCGACTTTCACCGGCGCAACATGTGGGACAGCATCGAGGCGGGACAGCCTTACGAGTGGGAACTGGGCCTGCAAACCATTCCCGAAGGCGAGGAAAGCAAGTTTGATTTCGACATTCTCGACGCCACCAAAATATGGCCCGAAGAACTGCTGCCCGTGCGGCGCGTCGGTAAAATGACGCTTGACCGTAACCCGGACAACTACTTTGCCGAAACCGAGCAGGTCGCCTTTAACACCACCAACATCGTGCCGGGCATTGATTTCAGCGATGACCCGCTTTTGCAGGGCCGCAACTTCTCGTACCTGGACACGCAGCTCAGCCGCCTGGGTAGCCCCAACTTTACCGAACTGCCCATCAATCAGCCGCTTGTCCCCGTATCGAACAATCAGCGCGACGCCAAAATGCGCCACACCATCAACAAGGGGCGCGTGGCGTATGCGCCCGCGTCGCTTGACGGGCATTCGCCCGACGAGGTGACGCCCGCGCGCCCCGGCTTTCACAGCTACCCGGAGCAGGTAAGCGGCCCGAAAGTGCGCGAGCGCAGCCCAAGTTTTGGCGACCACTTTGGGCAGGCCCGCCTGTTCTGGAACAGCATGACACCCCCGGAAAAAGAGCATATCGTCAAGGCTCTGCAATTCGAGTTGAGCAAGGTCAACACCCGCGAAGTGCGGCAGCGGATGCTGGGCAACCTCTTGCAGGTCAACAGCGTCCTGGCCTCGCAGGTGGGCGCGGCGATTGGCGAAATGGTGCAGGGCAGCCCCGCCGTAGCGCAGCCGGGCGGAACCTCGGACAGCATGGAAGAGACCATGACGCTTGCGGACGCCGTTTCGCCGACAAGCGCGTCGGGCGGCGTACAGTCGTCCAAAGCGCTGAGCATGGAAAACCAGCCGGTCAGCGCAAAGGGCCGTAAAGTGGCGATCCTTGTGGCGGTGGGCGTGGATACGGCCCAGGTCACGGTCATGCGCCGCGCGCTGGAAGCGCAGGGCGCGATGAGCGACATTGTCGGCCCGCATCTGGGAACCATCAGCGGCAAGGACGGAACTGTTGTGGAAGCCGGTAAGACGTTCGCCAACAGCAGTCCCGCAACGTATGATGCCGTGTATGTGCCGGGCGGGGCGAGCGTGGCCCTGCTGCTGCAGATGGGCGACGCGCATGTCTTTGTCGCGCAGACCTACAAGCACGGCAAAGCGATTGCCGCCACAGGCGAAGGCGCGGCCCTGCTGAAAGCGGTTTTGCCCGACGGCGCGGCTGTTAATCAGATGGGCGTGATTTCGGAGCAGGACGGCGCGCAGGCAAGCGCGGTCGGAGAACGGTTCGCCGCCGCCATCGGCCCCCGGCACTGGGGCCGCCCCGCCCTTGCGCGCATTCCCGCCTGACGAGCGGTATACCCCGGCGCCTGCCCTGCCCTTCAAGACAAAATTATGGTGGAAGGGCAGGGCAGGCGCTGCATTTTTTCGGATTGGCCCAAGTTTGGCGGCGTGTGCTTGAATCGGCTGTAACAAGCGGCGGAGCGATTTGTCGTACTCAGGCGGGGAACTTGCCTGATTTCTCTTGCCGATTTTTGCCGTCTGGAGCGCCGCCACATTGAAAATGTATCCTGCTGTACTTGCTGTCGGTCTGTTCTGCCTCGCCGCCGCTTTTACCCGGCAGGCACTCGCCGCCAAACCGCCGCCCGCGCGTTCCGCTTCTATTGTCCCCTCGCTCGCCTCCGCTAATGCCCACCCTGTTCACGCTCACGCTGCCAGCCGCATCAGTTTTGTTAATGACGTGGTTCCGGCCCTGACGCGAGCCGGGTGCAATCAGGGCGCGTGTCATGGCGCGGCGCAGGGCAAGAACGGATTCCGCCTGAGCCTGCGCGGGTTCGCGCCGGAACGCGATTACGACAGCATCATGCGGCAGGCGGGCGGGCGGCGCGTGTGCATCTCCGACCCCCTCCGCAGTCTGCTGCTGCAAAAGCCCCTGATGCAAGTGGCGCACCGGGGCGGCATGGCCCTGCATCCCGATACGCCCGAATACACGGTACTGACGCAATGGCTCAGACAGGGCGCGAACGGCCCCGATGCCCATGATGCCGCCCTTGTCGGTCTTCAGGTGACGCCCAATGACAATTCAGTCGCGCCTCGCGCCAGCTTGCACCTCAAAGTAATGGCCCGGTTCGCGAACGGCGCAACGCGGGACGTGACGTACTGGACGCGCTACGGCACGAACGATGAAACGGTCGCTACGGCAGCGCCCGGTGGCGGCGTACAGATGTGCGGGTATGGCGAAACCGCAATTACCATCGCCTATCAGGACAGAGTTGCTATGGCCCGTGTGCGCGTCCCCTATCCCAATGCTGTCACTGCGCCTGCCGCTTCTGCCGCTTCTAAAGCCTCCACTGCCCGCCTCGCCGCTGCATTTGACGCGCGCGCCCGTCCCGATACCACTCTCATTAACAGAACACCTACTGACACCGTTTTCTCCGACAACGCCTACATTGACAGGCTTGTTGACGCCAAGCTGAATGTGCTGCATCTGGGCGCGGCGGCTCAGACCGACGACCACGAGTTTTGCCGCAGACTGTATCTTGACCTGACCGGCACACTGCCGACATGGGAGCAGGCGCAGGCGTTTGCCCTAGATGCCAACCCCGACAAACGCGCGCGGCTTGTAGACGAACTCATGCTGCGGCCCGAATTCGTGGACTTTTGGACGTACAAATGGGGCGATCTGTTGCGCGTCAACCGGGGCAGCCTCAAAGACAAGGGCATGTGGGCGTTCTATGCCTGGGTGCATGACAGCGTTCAGGCCAACAAGCCGTGGGATCAGATGACGCGCGAGATCCTGACCGCGACCGGCAACACGTTTATGGACGGCCCCGCCAACTACTTTCGCACCGCGCTCAAGCCCGAAGAACTGGCCGAAAACGTCAGTCAGGGCTTTTTGGGCATCCGGGTACAGTGCGCCAAGTGCCACAATCACCCGCTGGAGAAGTGGACGCAGAACGAATACTACGGCATGGCAAACCTGTTCGCCCGTGTACGCCAGAAAGTAAATCTCGACATCTGGGTCAACGATGAGATGACGGTCGGCAATCTGCCGTCCGGCGACATCATTCAGCCGCGCCTGGGCCATGCCGTCGCGCCGCAGCCGCTGGGCGGGACGGCTCTTGCTCTCGACGCCAGAGAAGACAGGCGCGCGTTTCTGGCCCGCTGGATGACCTCCCCCGATAACAAACAATTTTCCCGCGCCTTTGTCAACCGCGTATGGGCGCACTTTCTGGGGCGCGGCCTTGTGGAACCCGTGGACGACTTGCGCGAGACCAATCCGCCCACCAACCCCGCCCTGATGGACGCGCTTGCTACGGATTTTGTACGGCATCGCTTCGACATACGGCATCTCATCCGGCAGATCGTCTTGTCGCAGGCGTATGGACGCAGCAGCCGGATTACACCGCGCAATAAACAGGACGACCGTTATTATAGCCGCTACCTCGTGAAGCGCCTGACGGCGGAACAGCTATTGGACGCGCTTTCGCAAGTCACAGGCCAGCCCGAAGCATTCCCCGGTATGCCGCCCGGTTATCGCGCCCTGCAGCTGCCCGATACCCGCGTCAAGTCGGAGTTTATGGACAGCTACGGACGGCCCGCGCGCCAGATCACGTGCGAATGCGAGCGGGCGCAGGAGCCGAGCATGGCGCAGGCCCTGTTGTTCATCAACAGCGATGTGGTCAATAAGAAGGTCACGGCGGACGGCGGGCTTGCCGATACGCTTGTCAAATCGGGCCGAACCGACGCGCAGATACTCGATACGCTGTACCAGTCCGTTTTGACCCGTATGCCCACGCCCTACGAACGCGCTGCCGATCTCGCCGCCATTCGCAGGGCTTCCCTCCCGCAGATGCCGCTTATCGTGCAAACGCGGGTACAAACAATCGCCGCCACTCCTGTCCCGGTCAAGCCCGCTGCCAACGTGCCTGCCTCCGGTATGACTGCCGCCTCCCCGCCTGTTGCCGCCCCACATGCTTCCGCCGATGCCGTACTATTGGCCCGGCGGCGGGCGTTTGAAGATATGCTCTGGGTGCTTGTCAACAGCAAAGAGTTTTTGTTTAACCATTAGCCATTCGTTGTCTTGAACTGGGATTTTTGGGATTTTTGGGAATGCTATGACTAACTGCCCTGTTGATTGGAATGTTATGCAGTGATAGAACAGATCAGACCTGTAATCAGAAATCATAGCAGTCCTAAAAATCCCAAAAATCCCAGTTCAAGACAACATATCAGGAAATATATGCCGCATATAAACTTGAATAAAAGAGCGCAGGGGCGCAGGCGTTTGCCCCTGTCGCTTCTCGCTTCCCTTGCCTGCTGCGCGAGCGTCGTTTCGTGCGGCGCGCAAAACAACACCGGCCCGGTGCAATTTCGCATTGACGCCACGAAGGGCCGCGTCCCGATCTCGCCTTTTATTTACGGCGCGAACGGCGGCGGCGCATTGGCGACTGCGAGCGGCGTCACATTGACGCGCTTTGGCGGCAACCGTGTTACGGCCTACAACTGGGAAAACAACGCCTCGAACGCAGGCTCTGATTACGTGTTCCAAAACGATGGCATCATGGGCGGCGGCGACACAGCAGGGTCGGTACTCAAGTCCGCCGTCGCGAGCGCATTTCAGAGTGATGAGGCCATCGTCCTGACCGTGCCGATTGTGGATTACGTGGCCGCCGACAAGAACGGCGGCGGGGATGTCAACAAAACACCGGATTACCTGCACACACGGTTTCGCGAAAACCGCCCGCGCAAATCAACCCCCTTCGCGTATCCACCCGATGTCAGCGACCGCTTTGTGTATCAGGATGAGATGGTCTCCTGGATCGAGCGAACGTTTCCCAACGCGCACGACAACACGCCCAAAACCATCTTTTACGCGCTGGATAACGAGCCGGATCTATGGAGCGCCACCCATGCGCGCGTTCACCCGCAGCCCGTCACGTATGCCGAACTCGTCCGCCGCACCGTGGATTACAGCACGGCCATCAAGAGCGTCGCGCCCAAAGCGCAGCTATTCGGGTTTGTCAGCTACGGCTTCAATGGCTACCAGAGCCTGCAAAACGCCCCGGACGCGAATGGGCGCGACTTCATTGACTTTTATCTGGACAGTATGCGGCAGGCGCAGGCCGCTGCGGGCAAGCGGCTTGTGGACGTTCTCGATCTGCACTGGTATCCGGAAGCGTATGGCGGCGGCAAGCGCATCTCGGACGCAGGCAACACGCCGCCCGAACTGGTTACGGCGCGGCTGCAAGCTCCCCGCTCGCTGTGGGACCCAAACTACGCGGAAGACTCGTGGATCTCCAAAAAAATGGGTGGCTCCATCCGCCTGCTTCCCAGGCTCAAACAGCAGATCTCCAAACACTATCCCGGCACGAAACTGGCCTTTACGGAATACAACTACGGCGGAACCAACGACATTTCGGGCGGCATCGCGCAGGCCGACGTACTGGGTATATTCGGGCGTGAGGGCGTGTTCGCCGCTGCTTTCTGGAGTCTGACCGGCGCGGACGCGTATGCCTATGCGGGGTTCGCCGCGTACCGTAACTACGACGGCAAAGGCGCGCATGTCGGCGATATGTGCATTGCCGCCGAGACCAACGACAACGCCCGAACGTCCGTCTACGCGAATGCGGACAGCGCGGACCCGGCCAAGATGTACGTCGTCGCCATCAACAAAACCAACGCCCTGCTGCCGGTTGACATGGCGCTGACCACGACCGTCAATTTCTCAGGCGCGAACATCTATAAATTGACAAGCGCCTCACCCGTTTTGCAGGCTGCGGGAACGGCGCGCGTCGCCAACAAGCATCTCACCGTTACCCTGCCCGCCATGAGCGTCTGCACACTCGTAATGACTCAATGACGCTGCAATAGCATTGTGAAGAATTCATGGAAAGCACCCCACCTGAAGAGGCGATAACGTTATGATCGAATTCGGACATGAGACGGTGAGTACGTGTGACGGGCCTTCGCGACGCGAGTTTTTGCAAATCGGCGCGGCTGGGTTTCTGGGGCTGTCGCTGCCCGGACTGCTTGCCGCGCAGCAGAGCATGGCGGCTGGCCGCGTGGATAACGAGATGTCCGTGATCCTCGTGTTTTTATGGGGTGGCCCGCCGCACCAGGATACGTTCGATCCCAAGCCCGACTCGCCTAGCGCGGTGCGCGGCGAGTTCAAGCCCATCAACACGAACGTGTCCGGCATCCAGATCAGCGAGCAGTTGCCCCTGCTCGCCCGGTGCGCCGACAAGTACACCTTGATACGCAGCGCCACGCACGACCAGACGGTTCACGCGCAGGCCGCGCACTATACCCTGACCGGCAGCAAGGCGGGGCCGGGTCGCGAAGGCCCGAACCTGGGAACCGTGGTGCAGCGCTTTCTGCCGCAGCGCAACGCCCTGCCCTCGTCGTTTCACATCGGGCCGCGCATGTTCGATACCGCAGGCAATGGCCCTATCGGACAGGACGGCGGCTTTCTGGGCAACGCGGGAATGCCGTTTCGCATTCTCGACCCGCTCGCGCCGCCCGACAAGATGGCCGCGCTTTCCCCACCCGCAGGCATCACGGGCGACCGCCTGAACCTGCGCCACGAACTGTTCAAGGTCGTTGACGATTATCAGCGGCAAATCGAAAGCCGCGACACCCATGTGTACGATGCCGCGTATCAGCGCGCGTTCTCGCTTGTCACGTCGCCGCAGGCCAAAGCCGCCTTCGACCTGAACAAAGAGAGCGTAGCCATGCGCGACCGCTACGGCAGGACGCAGTTCGGGCAGGGCCTTCTTATGGCGCGGCGTTTGATCGAGTCGGGCGTCCGCTTTGTGCAGGTAAACTGGCGCGCGCACCCCATCAACGACGACGTGGACAAAATGGGATTTGACAACCACGGTGACAACTTCAACCGCTGCAAGCGGCAGTTACCCGAACTGGACAAAAGCGTGTCGGCCCTGATCGAAGACGTGTATCAGCGGGGCATGAACAAGAAAACGCTCGTCCTGGTCACAGGCGAGTTCGGGCGCACGTCCGTCAATGGCGGCGCGGGCCGCGACCACTGGCCCTTCGTATACAGCTACCTGATTACGGGCGCGGGCATACCGGGCGGGCGCGTGATCGGGGCCAGCGACAACCGAGCCGCATATCCCGCGCATACCCCCATCACGCCTGAAGACACCTACATGGAAGTGTGCCGGCTGATGGGCATGGACGTATCTCTCCAACTGCGCGAAGCCAAAATCGTGAAAGACTCGCCGGGCATTCCGGGCCTGTTCTCGTGAGGATAAACCACGGGGAACACAGGGAACACGGGGAAATACAAAACGACAGATCCAATCCATAGACAAGATTAACAGGATTTTCAGGATGAACAGGATTTCTCACAGACAATGCGCTCGTCTTTGCTTCGCCTCAATCCTCTTTACGCCTTTGCGTCATTGCGTGAAACCCTTTTTTGCTTTTCCCCGTGTCCCCCGTGTTCCCCGTGGTTTACTTCTCCTAGTCTTCGCGGTGTGTGGTTCTTCCGTGTGGGCGCAGGGGCCGGAGGTCAGCGGTGTATTGCCTGTGGGCGGACAGCGCGGCACGACGGCATCTGTGCGCGTTGAGGGCAGCCATCTGAGCGGCGCAAGCGCGTGGATCAGCGGGACGGGCGTGACCGTGGACAAGGTGGAGGCGAGCGCGGACGGAAACAGCGCGAACGCGCGGCTGACAATCGCGTCGGATGCGCCGCTTGGCCCGCGTGAACTGCGCGTCGGCACGTCAAAGGGCGTTTCGCGGGCCGTGCGCCTGTGGATAGACCCGTTTCCCGAACAGACCGAAAGCGAGCCGAACGACACGCCCGCGCTCGCGCAGGTTCTAACGTCTGCGCCGGTCGTGATTAACGGACGTATCGGGGCGGCGGCAGACAGGGACGTTTTTGCGTTCGACGCGCATCCGGGCGAGACGTGGGTGTTCGATGTGAATGCGGCCCGCCTGCGTTCGCGGCTCGATCCTGTTCTGGAACTGCGCGATGCGCGGGGCAATTTGCTGCAAATGGCGCAGTCGGCGTGGGAGACCGATCCGCGTCTTGTGCGCCGTTTCGATAGGGCAGGCCGCTACTATGTGACGCTCAGGGACACGCAGTTTCTGGGCGGGCCGGATTATGCGTACCGGCTGACGGCGGGCGTTGTGCCAGTCATCACCTCCCATTTTCCGCTGGGCGGCGTACCGGGCGGGGGATCCGTTCTGGCATTGTCCGGCGTCAATCCGCGCCGAATGTTTCAGGGCGTAGCCCAAATCCCTGCCAATGCTGACGACACGCCCGTATGGGCCAGTGTTCCCACGGGCGGCGGCCCTGCTTTGCCCTTCCCCCTGTTCCCCGATCCTGTTCAGGCGCAAACTGTCGGCGCATTCAGCCGCGAATTCGCAGCCACCCTTCCCACTGTGCTGGACGGCTGGTTTCAAGACACCGCCGGTACACAGTTTCGGTTTAACCTTCGCAAAGGGGAAACAGTGCGCTTTGACCTGCTCGGTCGGCGTATCGGGTCGCGGATTGACGGGTATCTGCGCGTACTGGACACGACCGGCAAAGAACTTGCCGCCAATGACGACAACCCGGATACCGGCAAGGACGCGCGGCTTGATTTTACCCCTCCCGCTAACGGCGCGTACATCGTGGAAGCGAGCAGCGTGGACGGCAAGACAGGCATGGATTGTTTTTATCGTCTGCGCGCGTTTCGTCCCATGCAGGATTTTCGGCTTACGCTGAATACGGATCGGGTTCAGGTCGGGGCAGGCGGGACCGTTGTCGTACCGGTCAGCGCGGAGCGGCGTGACGGGTTTGATGGCGCGATAAAACTTGGGACGACTCCCTTAGCGGCAGGCGTAACATGCAGCGGCGGCACGATTCCGTCCGGTCAAAACAGTATCGAGATTACGCTTACGGCTGCGCCGGGGTCAAGTTTGACGCCCGGTCTGCTGCAAATCCTCGGCAAAGCCACCATAGCGGGCCATGTTGTTGAGCATACTGTCGTGGGCCGCGAACAGGTGATGCCGCGCCTGATTGATCCGGCCCTGTTTACGGATGACAGCTACCGCGCCCCGTTCCGCAACTGCCTGCTGCTGCCCCTCGCGGTTGTCGAGCGTCCCGAGCCGTTCGCGCTCGCGGCCTCCGTTACGGCGCTTGCGCTCGCCCCCGGCGCAAAGGCGGAAATCGTCGTCAAGGTGACACGGCGACCGGGCGCAAACGGCGAGATCAAAATGGAGGTCCGCAATCTGCCCGACAAAGTGACCGCGTCCGCCCCCTCCATCGCCGCCAATCAGACAGAGACCCACATCGTTCTTACTGCCGCGCCGGATGCGCCCTTAGCGCTGCGTAACGTGATCGTGCAGGGCAAACTCGACAACGCCGTACAGCCGGCCCCGGCCATCGCAGTAGCGCTGCACAAATAGTCTTCTGCTGCACAAATGACTTTTCGCCGCATTTGTTTCGCGTGGACACCTCTCGCTTCATTTCGTGTTCTCTTACCCTGCGCCTCGCTACCACTCCAAACTGTCCCGCCGGGTGCATTTCGCTTCACTAATTTTTCACTATACAGACAAAATCACGGCATTTTGCGCTAAAATGAGGAACAGCAAGGTACAATGATGCGTCTGCAAAAACGATTGTAGAACAAGAAGAAGAACCGAAGTTCTATCGGTCTAACCTAATTTTCCAGGAGAGACATCATGCCCAAACGCGTGTTGATTACCGGCGGAGGTGGATTCATCGGCTCCCATCTGGCCGACGAACTGCTAAGGCACGGCTATCAGGTGCGCGCGCTGGACAATCTGTTGCCCCAGGTGCATGGCCCGGACGCAGTTCGTCCCGCCTATCTAAATCCTGATGTGGAATGGATGACAGGCGATGTGCGCGACGCCAATGCGGTGAAACGCGCCCTGACCGGCATAGATGCCGTGTACCATTTGGCCGCGCTTGTCGGCGTCGGACAGAGCATGTACGAGATCGCCGAGTACACCGATGTGAATAATCGCGGTACGGCCATTCTGCTGGAAGCCTTGATTGCATCGCCCGTGGAACGCTTGATTGTCGCGTCGAGCATGAGTTTGTACGGCGAGGGGTTGTATCAGGGCCAAAGTGGACAGATCGTAATGGGACAGGAACGCGCCCTCGCGCAGCTTAAACGCCACGAGTGGGAGGTATGCGACGCGAACGGACACGCCCTCGCCCCCCTGCCCACGCCGGAATCCAAAACCCCTAGCCTGTCCTCGGTCTACGCCCTGTCCAAGTACGACCAGGAACGGTTGTGCCTGATTACGGGCCGCGCCTACAACATTCCCACGGTCGCCCTGCGCTTTTTCAATGTGTTCGGCACACGGCAGGCGCTGTCCAATCCCTATACGGGCGTACTGGCTATTTTCGCCTCGCGCTTCCTCAATGGCAAGCGCCCACTGATTTTTGAGGACGGTTGCCAGCGGCGGGACTTTGTCAGCGTGTACGACATCGCGCAGGCCTGTCGTCTTGCCCTCGAAACACCACAGGCGGCAGGCGAGGTCTTTAATGTGGGCAGCGGGCAGCCGTATGCCATCTCGCAGGTTGCCGAGCGCATGGCGTCCGCGCTCAACTGCGAACATCTGACACCCGAAATCACGGGGCAGTATCGCGTGGGCGATATTCGCCACTGCTTCGCCGACATCCATCATGCACAAAATGTGCTTGGCTACACGCCGCGCGTCACGCTGGAAGAGGGCATCGTGGAACTGGCCGAATGGCTGCAAGGCCAGGTCGCCCATGACCGCGTGGCTGAGGCGCGCGCCGAACTGACCGCAAGGGGGCTGACCGTTTGAATCCCTCACACTTTGATGCTGCTGTTGTTGATGCTTCCACTGTTGATAACCCTGCTGCTGATGATCCTATTGTTGACGACGCTATGAACAACTTTGCTGCGAGCGATCCTGCGAACCATGTGAGCCGCGCGCCTGAACGCGCTGCGGGGGCGGTCGAGCAGAATACGACGGCTTTCGATACCCGGCCCGTCCTGATTACCGGAGGCGCGGGGTTCGTGGGCTGCAATCTGGCCGACGCGCTGCTGTCGCAGGGGCGGCGGGTGGTGATCTACGACAACCTTTCGCGGGCCGGCGTGGAACAGAACTGGAACTGGCTGTGCGCCACGCACGGGCAGGACGTAACGCTGTTACAGGCCGACATACGCGACGCGCAAACATTGGCTCGCGCCGTGGCGCAGTCGGGCGAGATATTTCATTTTGCCGCGCAGGTGGCCGTTACGACCAGCCTGGACGATCCTATCAGCGATTTTGAGATCAATGCGCGGGGTACGCTGAACCTGCTGGAAGCGATACGTCTTAGCGACACTTGCCACCCGCTTGTATTCACGTCCACCAACAAAGTGTACGGCGGCCTCGAAAATGTTCGCCTGCGCCGTACAGCCGCGCGTTATGAGCCGGAAGATGACACGCTCCGCGCGCACGGCATCGGCGAGACGCGCAGGCTGGATTTCCACAGTCCCTATGGCTGCTCCAAAGGCGCGGCGGATCAGTACGTTCTGGATTACGCCCGCACCTATGATCTGCCGATGCTGGTTTTTCGCATGAGCTGCATTTATGGGCCGCGTCAGTTCGGCACGGAAGATCAGGGATGGGTGGCGCATTTTCTGATCCGCGCCCTCAAACAACAGCCAATCACGCTGTACGGCGACGGCAGGCAGGTGCGCGATGTGCTGTTCGCGGGCGATCTGGTACGCGCCTTCCAAATCGCGCAGCGGCAAATCAACACGTTGCGCGGGCAGGCGTTCAACATCGGCGGCAGCGCGGCGCAGGTGACAAGCCTGTTGGAACTCATCGAGCGCATCGGCGAACTGAACGGCGCGCGGCCTGATGTCCGCTTCGCCGATTGGCGTCCGGGCGATCAGCGCTACTACGTGTCCGACACGCGCAAGTTCGAGGCCGCGACCGGCTGGAAGCCCGAAGTCAGCATCGAACAGGGCGTCACGCGGCTGTATGAGTGGCTGTGCCGCTCCCGTTCCCTCCCTATCTCGGACGGGGCCATCAATTCCCTTGCCAATTCTAAGGACATGGCGGAAGCGCAGACATGAACATGGAAGCTATGATGCGCGCCGCTGTGATTACCGCGCCGGGAAACGTTCAGATTTTGCAGGTTCCGGTTCCGGTTCCGCAGCCGAGCGAGGTGCGCGTCCGCCTGGAAGGATGCGGCGTGTGCGCGTCCAATCTGCCGCCGTGGGAGGGGAAGCCCTGGTTTACGTACCCCCTGGAACCCGGCAGGCTGGGACACGAGGGCTGGGGACACATTGACGCCGTGGGCGCGGGTGTCACCGGGTGGCAGATCGGAGAGCGCGTGTCCATACTGTCAAACCACGCGTATGCCGAGTACGATGTCGCCCCGCAGGACGCGGTCGTCCGCGTTCCCGACGCGCTGCGCGCCAGACCGTTTCCGGGCGAGCCGCTGGGCTGCGCCCTGAACATCTTTCGCCGCAGCGAGATCAAACGGGGGCAGACGGTCGCTATTGTCGGGGTGGGCTTTTTGGGCGCGCTGCTGACGCGCATGGCCGCCGATGCCGACACCTGCGTGATCGCCATTGCCCGCCGCCCCTATGCGCTCGACGTGGCCCGCGCTATGAACGCGATGTATACCGTGCCGATGGACGACAATGGGAGCGTTATCGAAGAGGTAAAGCGGCTGACCGATGGCCGCTTTTGCGATGTCGTGATCGAGGCGGTCGGTAAGCAGGAACCGCTCGATCTGGCCGGGGAACTGTGCCGCGAGCGGGGGCGGCTGGTTGTGGCCGGGTATCATCAGGACGGCACGCGTACCATCAACATGCAGCTATGGAACTGGCGCGGCCTGGATGTCATCAACGCCCACGAACGCGAACTTAGCGTCTATGTCGAGGGAATACAGGACGTGGCGCAGCTTATCGCAGAGGGCAAAATAAACCCTTTTCCGCTGTATACGCACACGTACCCTCTGGAACGGCTTGCCGACGCCCTGAACGCCACGCGGGATAGGCCCGACGGGTTCATGAAGGCGCTGGTGATGATGTGAACCGCAGCGGCAGCAGAACAAACAGGCACGGCGCGGGCGGCGGCATACGCGGACAGCGCACAGTGGACGCCGCAAGGCGCTTGAACGCGGACGGGACGGGCGCGCCTCTGCTGTCACGCGTGGGCCGCGCCCAATCGCATCGCAGCCAGCCGCATAGCCTGCTGACCCATCGCGCCCATGCGCGGCCTGGCTGCGTCCTGATGACGGCGGACTGCATCGGCGGCGTGTGGACGTATGCGCTCGACCTGGCGCGCGGCCTGTGCGCCGAGGGCGTCCACGTAGTGCTTGCGACGATGGGCGATCTGCCCACGCCCGGACAGCGGCAGGAAGCGCAGGGTATCGCCAACCTGACGCTTTGCCCCGGCAGTTTCAAGCTGGAGTGGATGCCCGAACCCTGGCAGGACGTGGAACGGGCCGGCGACTGGCTGCTCGCCCTGGAAGCGCAGTTCGCGCCCGACATAGTGCATCTCAATGGCTACGCGCACAGCGCATTGGCGTGGAAAGCCCCGGTTCTGGTCGCGGCCCATTCGTGCGTGCTATCGTGGTGGCAGGCCGTAAAGTCCGAGGCCGCGCCCGCCGAGTGGCAGACATACAAAGACATCGTCACGCGTGGCGTACAGGCCGCGCAAACCGTCGTCGCGCCCACGCGCGCCATGCTCAACGCCCTTGCCTCTTATTACGGCCCGCTATCCTCTTCGTGCGTCATCCCCAACGGCAGGCAGGCCGACCTTTACCAGACCGGCAGCAAACAACCGATTATCCTCACGGCGGGGCGATTATGGGACGAGGCGAAAAACATAGACGCGCTTCGTCAAGTTGCGCCACGTCTAATCTGGCCGATCTATGCGGCAGGCTGTCCCGGCTCTGATGTGCCAACCGATGTGCAAACGACTTTAGAAGTAGGTCATAAACCGCCCGGTTCCGCTGTGCAGCTTCTTGATTTGCCGGAGAAATCGTTTGCAGAACGGACACACAGCGAAACGGCGTCCGAGTTACTGCCCGCAGGGGGTTTCCGGCCTCTGGGACGGCTTACGCCGGATGAACTGGCCGGCTGGTACGCCCGTGCCGCCATCTACGCCCTGCCCGCCCGCTATGAGCCGTTCGGACTGTCCGCTCTGGAGGCCGCGCTCTCCGGCTGTGCGCTCGTCCTGGGCGACATTGCCAGCCTGCGCGAAGTGTGGGGCGACGCGGCCCTGTTCGTGCCGCCCCATGACACGGACGCCCTTGCCCGCGCCCTGAACCGTTTAATTATCAACCCTGCCCTGCGGAGAGAGATGGCCGAGCGAGCGTACATCCACGCGCAGCAGTACACTTTGCAAGCCATGACAAATGCGTATCTCGAATGCTACGCCGCTCTGCTGCCCGTCTCCACGCACACCTTCGTTCACGAGGCCGCAACCCTCGTTCCACTCGACCATATTGACCCCATCGAAGACGACGAACGCCAGTACACTGAGGAATGGCGCTCCGTTGGCTGGATTATGGACGAGGAGGAGGCCGCAAGCGAAGAGGACGCGCTCGGCTCGGAAGGGACGCAGGCATGAGCGAGTCCCGTCTGCGCGACGGCCAGATCGTCATCTTCTGCCATTCCCTCCTTTCCGACTGGAACCACGGCAACGCCCACTTTCTGCGCGGCATCGTCTCGGAACTCAAAGCGCGCGGCCTGAATGTCGTCGTCTACGAGCCGTGCCACAACTGGAGCCTGCAAAACCTGCTCGCCGACCGGGGAGCCGCGCCCGTTGAAGATTTCTACCGTGTGTATCCCACCCTGGACAGCGTGTTTTACGAACCCGCCCTGCTGCGATTGGATCAGGCCCTCGCGAACGCCCGCCTTGTCCTTGTCCACGAGTGGAACGATCACGACCTGGTACGCAGGATCGGTCAGCACCGGCGCGAACACGATCATTACCGTCTGCTGTTCCATGATACCCACCACCGCAGCGTGACCGACAGCCAGAGCATGGCCGCGTATGACCTGAGCGGCTACGATGGCGTTCTGGCTTTCGGGCAGATCATTCGCGACCTGTACCTTGCCCAGGGCTGGACGCGCCGCGCCTGGACATGGCACGAGGCGGCGGATGTGCGGGTGTTCAAGCCGCTGCAATCTTTGCCTACTAGGCCTGACGGCGATCTTGTCTGGATCGGCAACTGGGGCGATGAGGAGCGGACGGCGGAACTGCACGAATTTTTGATCGAGCCGGTCAAGGCGCTGGGACTGAAGGCGCGGGTGTACGGCGTGCGTTATCCCAAACACGCCCTGAAAGCACTGGCTTCAGCGGGCATCGAGTATGGCGGCTGGCTGCCTAACGTGTTTGCGCCCGAAGTTTTCGCGCGCTATCGGCTGACTGTCCATGTCCCGCGCGGCCCGTATGTGCGCGAATTGCCCGGTATTCCCACCATCCGCGTGTTTGAGGCGCTGGCCTGCGGCATTCCGCTGATCTGCTCGCCCTGGAACGACGCGGAACATCTCTTTACACCGGGCGAGGATTATCTTGTCGCCCGCGACGGACAGCAAATGCGAACGCACATCCGCTCTTTGCTGGACAATCCCGAACAAGCGCAGGCACTGGCTCAACACGGACTTGAAACCATTCTGGCAAAGCACACCTGCGCCCACCGAGTCAACGAACTGCTCGCCATTTACGAGGAAATAAGCGTTGATTTATTACCCACAGGTTCCGGGTACTGAAAGTACCCGTCTGAGGGCGTTCCGCCGAGCGTCCTGCGGACGCAAATGCTTATAGATGGGTGCATCACGTCCGTAAACGCCCGGCCGCAGGCCACTCAGACATGGGCAAAAATTAAAATAGTTCACCCGTGGAAAAATGCTTAACGCGTAACGCTTAATAATCTATGAACATTGCTTTTTTCGGATCGAGTCTGGTGTCGGCGTACTGGAATGGGGCCGCGACCTACTATCGCGGCATCATACGCGCCCTCCATGCGCGGGGGCATTTTGTTACGTTCTATGAGCCGGACGCTTACGAGCGGCAGCAGCACAGGGACGTGGACGATCCCGATTGGGCGCGCGTTGTCGTGTACGCGGGCGAGGGCGAGGCGGGCGTCAGCGCCGCTCTGGAACAGGCGCGGGGCGCAGACCTGATCGTCAAGGCGAGCGGCGTGGGCGTCTTCGACGAACTGCTGGAAGCGCGCGTTCTGGACATACGATGCGCTGGCGGATTGTGCGCGTTCTGGGATGTGGACGCGCCCGCCACGCTGTCCCGCGTCCATGCCGACCCTGCCGACCCGTTCCGCAAACTGATACCGCGCTATGACCTGGTATTGACGTATGGCGGCGGGCAGCCCGTGATTGACGCGTACAACAAATTGGGGGCGCGCGAATGCGTTCCCATCTACAACGCGCTTGACCCCGTCACGCATTTTCCCGTCGCGCCGGACGCCCGTTTCAGGTGCGACCTGGGCTTTCTGGGCAATCGCCTGCCCGACCGCGAACATCGCGTCGAGCAGTTCTTCCTGAACGCCGCGCAGCAATCGGCTGACAAAACGTTTCTGCTTGGCGGCAGCGGCTGGGGCGACAAGACGATGCCGCCCAATGTGCATTACGTCGGCCACGTTTACACGCCCGACCACAACGCGTTTAACTGTACGCCCCGCATGGTGCTGAACATCAGCCGCGACAGCATGGCAGAGTACGGCTTTTCGCCCGCCACGCGCGTCTTTGAAGCGGCGGGCGCGGGGGCGTGCCTGATAACCGATTATTGGGAGGGCATCGGGGAGTTTTTCGAGCCGGACAAAGAGATTCTTGTGGCGCATAGCGGGGATGATGTGGCGCACTTTGTCAAAAGCGTGGACGCGGAACGGGCGCGGCGTATCGGGCAGGCGGCCCTAAAGCGCGTTCTTGCACAGCACACGTATGCGCAGCGCGTGGTACAGCTTCAATCGCTGCTGGACGCGCGGATGTCGGGCGCGGCGAGAGGAATAGCGCCGTGAACGAAAATGCGCTGCGCTTTGTATTTCTGGGCTTGTCCATTACGAGTTCATGGGGCAACGGACACGCCACGACGTATCGCGGCCTGGTGCGCGAACTATGCGCGCAGGGCCATGACGTGCTGTTTCTGGAACGGGACGCGCCCTGGTACGCCACCAACTGTGATATGCCCGTCCCGCCGTTCGGACGTACAAAGCTTTATGGCAGTCTGGACGAACTGCGCGACGGCTATACATCCGAGGTTCAAAACGCGGACTTCGTGCTTGTCGGCTCGTATGTGCCGGACGGCGTGACGGTGGGCGAATGGGCGCTGGACACGGCGCGGGGCGTCACGGCCTTTTACGATATTGATACGCCCGTCACGCTTGCCAAACTGGAGCGCGGCGACTACGAGTACATCGCCCCCGCCCTGATCCCCCGCTACGACCTGTATCTTTCGTTCAGCGGCGGGCCGACACTTACGCGCCTGGAACAGCAGTGGGGTTCGCCAAGCGCCCGCCCGCTCTACTGCTCGGTAGATCCCGCCCTCTACTATCCCGACCCAAGCGCCGCGCCGATCTACGACCTGGGCTACATGGGAACGTACAGCGACGACCGCCAGCCGCCGCTCGACAGTCTGCTGCTCGACCCCGCCCGACAGTGGACACAGGGACGCTTTGCCGTCGCCGGCCCGAAATATCCCGTTAGTATCGTATGGCCCCCCAATGTGGAGCGCATCGAACATTTGCCCCCTGCCGAGCATTGCGCTTTTTACGGCGCGCAGCGAGCCACGCTCAACATCACCCGCCGCGACATGATCCGGGCCGGGTACTCGCCCAGTGTCCGCCTGTTCGAGGCGGCGGCCTGTGGTACGCCCATCATCAGCGACTGGTGGCCCGGCCTGGACACCTTCTTCACGCCCGACCGCGAAATCCTCCTCGCCCGCAATTCCGCCGACACCCTCCGCTTTTTGCGCGAACTGGACGCCGAGACCCTTGCCGACGTGGGCGCACAAGCCCGCAAATGCGTCCTCGCCCGCCACACCGCCGCCCACCGCGCCCGCGAACTCACCTCCTACGCCCGCGAAACCCTGAACAAAATAACTTACCGCGGATTGAGCGGATGAAACGTATACACGCAAACAATTCAAAAACATGCTGACAACTCAGGAAGCGGCGGACATTCTAATGTCTCGCGTCCGTTCTTTGTGGGTTTTCTGGAAGCGGGTAAAGTGCTGCTTTATGATTAGCTACGGCTCTGAAACGAGCGTTTCAAACTTTGCATTTTGATAACTGGTGAACAGGTCAACCACGCTCTGGGGCGCGTTATCGTCAAAGAACAGTTTGAGGTTTCGGCCAGCCTCCGCAGCAGCGGACGCGCTGCGGGGAAAGAGCCTTTCTTCATAAGTGGCGAGCGCGGCTTCAACGTCATCGGGGTTGGCGGCGATAGCCTCCGCGAGTTCAGCGCCGTCGTACATTGCGAGGTTGGCCCCTTCGCCGGCAAACGGCGACATTAGATGCGCTGCATCGCCGAGCAGTGTCACTCCAGGAATACGATCCCATTTGTGTTCGACCGGGAGCGCGTGAATAGGCCAGCGTACCGGGGCAGTCTCGCTGCCCGTGATAAGCGCCGTCAGCTTCGGAGTCCAGCCCTCGAACTCCTCGGCGACGCGGATCAGAGCCGCCGCCGGGTTGGAAAAGTCAAGGCTGTCAATCCAGTCCTTCGGCTTGTTCAACACCACATAGGTACGCAGTGCGCCATTGGCCTCACGGTGTCCGATGATGCCTTTACCCGGCGCAATCGCCATCAGAGTGATACCGCCAACTGCTTCCACGCTCGCCTTGTAGTGGCCCTCGCCGTCAAACTGGTATGTCTCGATGAATGACGTGCCGACATAGGCTGGTTTCGCCTCGGAAAGAAGTGGACGAACTCTCGACCAGGCGCCATCGGCCCCCACCAGGAGGGCGGTAGTCACTGTTGAGCCGTCATCGAAGGTCAACAGGTGCTGTCCGCCACCGAGCTTAGACACCGCTTTGAGTTTGCGTCCCCATCGGATTGTCTCGGCAGGAAGTGAGTCAAGCAGAATTTGGCGCAGGTCTCCTCGGTGTACCTCCGGTCGTCCGCCGCTGCCCTTGTCCGGCTGATCAAGCAGGATGTTGCCGTTCTTATCGAGTATCTGCTGCCCCTCAGCGCCAGGGTGGATGATCTCGCGGAACTCCTCGGAAAGTCCCGCTGCTTTGAGTGCCAGCTGCCCGTTGTAGTCGTGAATATCCAGCAAGCCTCCTTGCGTTCGCGCGGTCGCCGAGGCTTCCGCTTCGTAGATCGTCGCTGCAATACCGTGAACATGAAGAACACGCGCAAGTGTCAGGCCTCCAAGTCCCGCACCGATGATCGTAATTGAAGTATTCATTTAGCCTCTGCTCGATCTCCGCCGGTTACCATGCGTCTGTCTTCGCCCATGTCCATGCGGCGGATCAGACCCTCTTCGACTCGATAGATGTGCTGAACCGTCAGGTCTTCGAGCAGATGCCCTTCCAGGTCGTGTACCACCTGATGTACTTCGATGGCGACGCGCCCGCTTGCGTCGGTGACAAAATGGACGGGTTCGACATGGGGGTCCACCAGATTCCACTGCTTTGTCCAGTAGGCGCGCACTCCGTCATGCCCATGCGCGTAGCCGCCTTCCATCGTGTTGGGCCATTCCACGTTGGGGTGCATGGTCGCTAGAGCGGCTTCGAGGTCGCGGGTGTTGAACGCATGGTAAGCCGTGGTCAGCAGTTCCTCGTTAGTCATTGTCGGGGGCCTCCCTGTAAGAAATGATGCGTCAAGTATACCCTGCCAATCGGCCTGCACGAATGGCAGGCCGGTTGGCAAGCGGCTTTGCGGTTCACTCTGTCTTGATGTGCTGCGCGAACCGCTCCACGTTGGTCTGCATGGTTTTAAGCTGCATCTTGGGTTCGTTTGGGCTGTGGGGCTGGCGGGGCAGGACGAGCATACGGACGGGAACGCCCTGCGCTTTGAGGGTGTTGTAGAAGCAGAGCAGGGCTTTACGCCGACACGGCTTGTTCTTGGGGAACGGGGCGGCGATGAACAGTATGCTTGATTTCCTCGCCGATCTGCTCGGCGGCAAGATCAAGTTCGTAGCTTTTTTGCAGGTTTATCCAAAAGCTGGCCGTGACGCCCAGCCACTGTTCCAGACGCAGAACAGTGTCTGCCGTCATCGCGCGTTTCCCGGCGATCAGTTGATAAAGTCGGTTGGCAGGAACATGCAGTTCGCGCGCTGCATCGGCGGATGTTACGTGCAGTTCCGCCAATTCATCCGCCAGGATTGCGCCGGGATGAATGGGGTAGATAGGTCGTTTTTCTGTCTGGGTCATAGTCTCGCTCCCTCAGTGATAATCCACATTTTCGATACTCGACGGGGCCGGATGGTCGTCAGGCCACTCAAAACATAAGCGCACTTATGGGAGCGTATGAGAATTTATGCGCCTGCTTTGCTTCCTCATTTCAAACCTGGTGTGCTATTCTTCTGTGCTGTATGTCACAGCAGGGCTGTGACATACAGCACAGCGTTTTTCTCCTATACCTTCCATAATATCACTAGCAATTCCCCTCTGAGCGATTGTACCTATGGATAGGGGTTGTAACTGTGTGAGTCCATGAAGGAGAAAATCGTGTTGCGCAAAAAAGATCATTTGAAGAAACGCGCCGGATTTACGCTCATTGAACTGCTCGTTGTTATTGCCATCATCGCCATTCTTGCCGCCATTCTGTTCCCGGTGTTTGCCCAGGCAAGAGAACGCGCCCGCATGACCGCCTGCCTCTCCAACTGCAAGCAGCTTGGGTTCGGCCTCGCCATGTATGGTCAGGATTACGACGAGACCTACCCTAACATTCGCCGCACAGGCTACATTTTCGGTAGTGGTTCACGTTGAGTTGTTCTGGTTCTTGGCTGCTTGTTTGTGTTTGTGCAGATTGTAGTCGTGCAGGAACAGACGCAAACAGCACTCGTGCATAGCCTCAGTCTTGGAAAAGGCAAGTGTCTTGCGAACAAAGCGGGCCACGCGCTGGCGCAAGGTGTTGTTCCAGCGTTCGATGTGGTTGGTCTGCCCGCTGCCTTTGCCGACCGCCTGATGCTGCTCAGGCGGGATCACCTTCTGGTACGCGTCCCAGAAGTCGGTATAAACCACGCCGCCTTTGTAGGCCGTGGGGACACGCTCCCACAGCAGACGGCAGGTGGCTTCGCTGCGGTCGCCCACGGCGTAGGCCACGATCTGGCGCGTTCGGCGGCACATCGCCACCCAGATCCAACGCTTGTTCTTCTTGAAGCCGACAAACGACCAGAGTTCGTCAAGTTCCAGCGTCTCCTTTTCCTCCGGTGGCAGCAGTGTCGTTTCCAGAGGAGGCAGGTGCGTGTGTTTTTTTAAGCCACCCACTGAGCGTGTTGCGCGACACGCCGAACACGCGGGCCACGCCGCGCATCGAGCAGCGTTCCTGATACGCGGCGAGGATCTGCTCTTTGCGCACAGGATCGGTGTGGCGCGGCGTTGGATTGTCGCAGAAGGTGCGACGGCAAGCGTGACAGCGGTAGCGCTGCTTGGCGGTGCGTGTGTGTCCGAAGCGCATTACCTCGGCGCTGGTGCAATGCGGGCAAAAGATTGTTAAAGTAACCATGTTTTCAGTTTACCTGAAACAATGCACAATGAACCACTACCACATTTTCAACTGGAAAAACGCGATCATGCCCTACCTCAAAAACAAACAGATCATGTCGTGCCCTTCCAATCCTACTGGTAAACCGACCGGAGCGGGCGATGGACACAATAACGGGGAAGGCTGGCAATCGGAACCGGATCAGACAATGCCCGTGTCCTATGGCATGAACAGTTGTGCCAGTCCCTGGCCTCCCAACGACAACGGGGACAATCCGCCGCTGCGCGATGCCTCACTTGTACGACCCTCCGAGACCATCAACATCGGGGAGGAAACACTGCCTGGCAACTGTTGTGGCAGCGCGCCCGACATCTTTCCGACGCTTTGGTATCAGTGCGGTCGCCTCTACCAGCACATGGGAGGGTATCCCAACGGCAAGCCGGCTACTTTCGCCACTTTCATTTTTTGGGATCACCATGCAAAGACAAAAAAATGGATGCAGACGATGTATCCTCTTACTCAAAACAACTGGGAACTCGACTATCCCAGCCAGGACCCCGCCAATACGACGATTAACCTGTCGGCTAACGTACCCGCCTGCTATCAACTGAAGATCCCGCCTCCTGACCAGTTCTGCGCCTACTTGCAGCCCTGATGCCGTCTGCCAACGACTGCTCCAGCATCCCATTCCCGTATGAGGATCTACAGGCGATGCGGTTCATTCCGTCTTGATGTGCTGCCCAAACCATTCTACATTGGTTTGCATGGTCTTTAGCTGCATTTTGGGTTCGTTGGGGCTGTGGGGCTGGCGGGGCAGGACGAGCATACGCACAGGGACGCCCTGCGCTTTGAGGGCGTTGTAAAACTCGTAGCCCTGCGAAATGGGGACGCGGATGTCGGCGTCGCCGTGCTGTATCAGGGACGGTGTCGTAACGCCCCGGACGTGGAACATGGGCGAGTGGGCGCGATACGTTGCCTCTACGTCCCAGAACTGCCCGCCGAAGTAGTCGGGCAGAAAGCCGGGTATGTCCGCGGTTCCCGTGAAGCTGATCAGGTTCGTCACGGCCGCGCCCACGCTCGCGGCCTTGAAGCGGGGCGTGTGCGTGATGATCCACGACGTCATAAAGCCGCCGTAACTCCAGCCCATCACGCCCAGGCGGTCGGCATCGGCCACGCCCATGCCGATAACGTGATCCACGCCCGCCATCAGGTCATTGTAATCGCCGCCGCCCCAATCGTTTTTGTTGGCGTAGCGGAACGTTTTGCCGTAGCCCGACGAGCCGCGCGGGTTGGCGCGCAGGGTGGCGTAGCCCATTGCGGCAAATGTGGCGACAGGGTACAGCGAGGGCGAGCCGATAAAGTTTTCCAGAAACACGCCCGACGGGCCGCCGTGAACGATCAGAAGCAGGGGAATGCGCCTGCCGTTGTTTTGCGCGGCCTCGTAGCCGACCGGGTACGTGAGCAGTCCTTCGATCTCCAGGCCGTCTTTGCTTTGCCAGCGGATGATTTCGGTCGCGCCGAGCGGCAGGGCGGGCAGCTTGTCGTTGACGCGGCTGACCTGCGTGGGCGCAAAATCGTTTGCGGGTGAAACGAACGCTTCTACAGGCCGAATGGATGTCTGCCGCGCAAACCCGAAGTGCGTACCCGCCGCGTTAAGAGATATGTCGGCAATCAGCCCGCCGCCGCCCGTATTGACCTGCGTCACGGCTTCCAAACGGGGATCGAGCGCGTACAGTCCCGTGCGCGTGCCGCGCGGTTCCACGCAGTACAGCGTTTTGCCGTCGCCCCCCCACCCGATCAGAGTGGCGTTGCCGTCGAACGTTTCTCCGAGCGGGCGGGGACTGCCGCCGCCTGCCGCGACCACATGGATGCGGTTCGCGCCGGGCCAGCCGACCGGATCGTCGCTCAGTGTAAAAGCAATAAAGTCTCCCTCCGGGGCGTATTTGGGCTGCGAGGATGCCGCGCTTCCGGCCACAAGCGGGCTTACGATACCGTCTTCTACCCGCACAACCGAAATGTCGGAAGTGACCCAATCGTCCCACGAAGGCGATTTGGTGTGCGTAAAGGCGACGGAGTGACCGTCCGGCGACCAGTCGAAACCGCCCGGAACCCAGACGTTTACATCGGGAGGCGTCAGGGCGCGGGGTTCGCGTTTGCCCTTGCCGTCCTTATAAACATCGGTGACGTGCAGGCGCGTGTTCTTCACGTCCTCATCTACCCAGCGCCAATCGTCTTTGCCCTTGCCGCGCTTTTCCTCGGCCTCGTCCGGCGTGTCCGGCATGGCAAAGACGATGTGGCTGCCGTTGGGCGACCACGCAAAGGCGGCAATGTCACCCTTAACGTCGGTGATGCGCTCGGCCTCGCCGCCCGATACGCGCAGAATGTACAGATTGGTTTTCGCTTTGTCCTTTTCGCCCCGCTTGGACAGGAAAGCCAGCCATTTGCCGTCCGGCGACCACTGCGGATCGTTCGACGACGCGGCATCAAACGTGATCGGGTATGTGTCGCCGCCGTCCGCCTGTGCCAGATGAACCTGCGTCACGTACTCGCTCATATCGTCTGTCATCACGGCCTCGCGCACCGTATACGCGACCCGCTGCCCGTCCGGTGACACGCGCACCTGCGACACGCCCCGCACCCGCATAGACGCGTCCGGCGTCCACCCCTGCGCCTGCCTTGATACCTCACCCGGTTCTGCTGACTGCATTCCTCACTCCTTCGATAGATGCTGATAAAACCGCGAAACACGCAAAACAAACGAAAACAAAATGCAAATATAACAGAAAAAAAAGAGTTATCCGCAGATTACGCAGATGTTCATAGATTACGATGCAAATTGAAAAACACATGGAAGGCTGAACCGCCTCCGCAAGCCAAAGCCAGTCAAAAATAAGCTTGTCAATCCTGAGAAATCCTGTTCATCCTGTCTATTTTCCCTGTTGTTCCGTGCCGGGGATGGTAACAGGCAGGCGTCCGGTCGGCATATAGACGCCGAAAAGAGCATCGGCCAGGGCGTCGAGGCTGGCGGGGCGGTATCCATACGTGCAGACGTAGTTTTCCACGCCGGGGAAGTGGCGCAGGTCGTAGGGTTCGCGCAGGGCGCAGACGATCAGGCGCGGGCCGCATAAAGCGTATAGTTCGCGCACGAACGCGGCCTGCGAGTTGGCGTTGACCTTTTCCTCGCTGAACGCCTCATGCGGCACGGTGGCAATCAGCACCTGTTGGGCGCTTACCGCCAGGGTCAGCGCGCGGGCGCGAAAGGCGGCGTCCAACTTCTTCCAGAGCAGACATTCCACGTTGGCATGATGCCGCTGAAGGTGGGTCGCTAATCGCTGTCCCGCCGAGTGTCCCGACAAGACCAGGAGGGATTCGGAAGGCTTCAATTGCAGAGGCAGGGCGTCATTGCGCTTTACAAATGTGATGGACGCGCGGGCGATCTCCTGTTCCAGCGCATCGTGGGCAGGGTTGAGATATGCAGGCGTAGTGTCTGAAGCAGGCGGCGACGGCAGCATTGTACGCACGTTCTGCCCTAATCCTATGCGGCGCTTGGCGGCAAGGACGCGACCGACGGCTTCATCCAGACGAGTCAGGGGCAGTTCACCGCTCTGCGCCGCATCCAGCAGGACTTGCCGGGTCTGCCGCTGTATGGTCAGCGTGTGGCAGATCAAGGCCATATCCGCGCCGGCCTGCAATGCCCTTAGCGCGCCCTGCGCCGTGCCGACGGTGTTGGCGATGGCGTTCATTTCCAGGCAGTCGGTAATCACCAGGCCGTCGAAGCCAAGTTCGTCGCGCAGCAGGCCGGTCAGTACGGGACGCGACAGCGTGGCGGGATGTGCGCTGTCCAGGGCGGGAAAGACGATGTGCGTGGTCATGATTGCGCCCACGCCGGCGGCAATCAGAAAGCGAAAGGGCAGCAGTTCCACGCTGTCCAGACGGGCGCGGTCGCCGGGTATGACAGGCAGGGCCAGATGCGAGTCAACCGATGTGTCGCCATGACCGGGAAAATGCTTGGCGCAGGCGAGTACACCCTCCTCTTGAGAACCCTTTGCCGCGCAAACGCCCGCCTCCGCAACATGCCACGGGTTTTCGCCATACGAACGCACACCGATGATTGGGTTGTCAGAATTGTTGTTGACATCCACGACGGGCGCAAAGTTCCAGTTGACCCCCATCGCGCGCAGTTCTTTTCCCTGCGCCTGCGCCTGCCGCCCGGCATACAACGCGGCAGACGGCATCGCCCCTTCCGGCTCCCGATTGGCAATCGCGCCCAACGCCATATTGCCGGGGAACTGATGCAGGGGCGAGGGAAAGCGGTTCACCATGCCGCCCTCCTGATCCACGGACACAAACAGCGGCACGGCGGACAACGCTTGCAATTCAGCGATCATAGCCCGCGTAGCATCCGGCGTGTTGGTGACATTGCGGCCCATCAGGATCACTGCCCCCGCTCCCATGTCCTGCACGATCTCGCGGGCATGGGCGTTGACGCAGGCCGCGCCCTCCGTCTTGGTCTCGCTCCACCCCAGGCACAACACCTGCCCGATCTTTTGTTCCAGCGTCAGCGATTGCAGTTCCATCAAAAACCTCTTATCCACAGATTAACACAGATTTGCACAGATTAAGAATACAATCCGGAGACAGGATTAACAGGATTTTCAGGATGAACAGGATTTCTTTTGAACGAGACAGGGCTTGGCGCAGTAGATATAACGCCTTTTGTTTGTTCAGGGCATGTTAATCTGTGTCAATTCCCTTAATCTGTGGATAAAGTTCTTTCCCACGTCTGCGGGCGTGTCCAGAATGCGTCGTCGCGGCCCGCGTAGTAGTCGGACAATACGGTGTCTATGACCTGAGAGGTGCGAGTGGCGGTATGGCCCGTACTCGGACACTCGCCGCGCCCGTTGAGATGGTCTACGATGGTCTGTATCAGCGGCTGCTGGATGTGGGGCGGGTTGGGCAGTTCGAAGGTTTCGTCGCCGTGTATGGATTGGAGCAGCACAGGTTCGCTGCCGAACGTGGACAGCGTGACGCGCCCGTTCGTCCCGGAGATTTCAATTTGGTCTTCGCGGACGTGCGCGGCGAAATTCCATTGCGCAGTTCCCGACGCGCCGCCCGGTGTGCGGAACAGCATGGCGACGTTGTCCTCCACATCGTAAGGACTGGCGAGATTGGCGGCGAAGCCTTGCACATCCTGAAGCGGGCCGAGCAGGAAATCCAAGATGTCGAGGGTATGACAGCCCAGGTCCAGGAACAGGCCGCCGCCCGCTTGTTCCGCAACGACGCGCCACGGCAAAGCATTTGCGTCCATGTCCCGGTGCGCGGGCGCGGCAAAACGATACGCGACATTGGTTATTTTGCCGATCCGATTTGCGTCCAGCAGTTCTTTCGCTTTGAGGAAGCGGGGCAGGGCGCGGCGATAGTAGGCCACGAACAGGGGCAGGCCCGCCCGGTCAAAGGCTTCAGTCATCTGCCGACACTCCGATGCGCTGCGCGCCATCGGCTTTTCCACATACGCGGGCTTGCCCGCCGCGCACGCCTGCAATGCGTATTCCAGATGCGAACCGGGCGGCGTGGCGATGTAGACCGCGTTGACTTTCTGGTGCGTAATTACGACTTCGGCCCGGTCAGACCAGACGGGAACATGATGGTGCTGCGCGTACTCCTCGGCCTTTGCCGCGTCACGGCGCATCACGGCCATTAGTTGGCTGCCTTCCACGCCCTGAAAGCCCGGCCCGCTTTTCACCTCGCACACGTCCCCGCACCCGATTATGCCCCATGAGATCGCCATAGCAGCCTTTCGCTTGATGTTATAGATGGCGTCCAGCAATACGTCGGCCCCGTCGCGCACCACGTCTACAACCGGCAATCCTGTGTCTTTGCGCGTGTCGGCCACGGCCTGCCGCGCTTCGTCGTCCGACAGATGCCCGCAGTTCAGGGCGATGCCCACCACGCGGGCCGGGGGCTGCGCGCCGCCCGCCGCGCATACGTCTTCGTACATTCGGCAGACAGTAGATAACGAGGGAATTTTGATGTCGGGGAAGCGGGCGAGGGCGGTCTGTCCTGCCCGATGCACTAAAATGAGATGCGTGGGACACGCGCCCCGGATCAGCGGCAGCCACGCGGTACTGGCCGGGTGCAGAATGGAACCCTGTCCTTCGATACTCAGCAGGGCGTCCTCCCGATTATATTGCGTGGCGTGGTACATCACGGCGGCCTCGACCGCGCCGCTTGCAAAGTCTACGCGCACGGCGTCCAGGGCCACGCCGCCTGCAAGCGGCGTCATATCGCCATTGATACACAGCCCAATCTGGCCCGTTGCGATAAATTTGGCATCAAATCTTCGCCACTCTGTCGCGCGGGCCAGTTCGATGCTGGCCGTCATTTTGCCGACGGCCATGTCCGTGCCGACCGTCAGGACGCGTTTACACGCCAGAGTTCGGGCCGCGCCGGTTCCGTTGGCGAGGCCGGGAGGCTCCTGCCGCACGTCCCAGAGGAAGCGGTCAGGACTTAGCAGCGAGGCGAAATCGGGATCCCCGCCCATGCGGTCGTGCAGGCCATTGACAAGGGACATTTTCAACTTCAACCCGGTCTTGATCTCGTCGCGCCATGCGGGCGGCAGGACGCCTCCGGGCGGGGCCACGCCGGGAACGAGGGTGTCTGCGCCCAGCGCGGCGGACTCTTGGACGCTTGCAACAATGGGAACCGAGCGCAGGATGCCGGTCACGTCCTGAGCGTTTTGGCCCGCGTGTGTCCGGTCAATCACGGCCACGATCTCGGCCTCGCTATAACGCAGCAGGCCCAATCCCATTTTGCCCCAGCCGCCCGTCAGCGCGTCGTGCATCAATAGGGCCAGCTTGCAGGCGTTTAGATTTTCGATGGTTTGGTTTCCTATTAAAAAGACGGGTACAGGGAACGTACCCGTCTTGGAGGGCTGCGCCGGGCATCCGCCGGGCGTACCCGGAAGGACAAAAGCGTCGTATCGGACGCGAATGCAGTAGACCGTATAACGGTCTACGCAATAGGTTCTTGTTCTGTGCGGCGGATGACGCCTAATCCGGGCAAGTCGGGGGCGATGATCTGGCCTCTGCTGTAAGTCGCGCCGACAAAGGGGTCCGGATTAAGATTAAGGTGGCTGTCCAGGTCGAGCGTGTCCACCAGTGGGGCGAGATGGGCGGCAGCGGTAATAGCCAGTGACGTTTCGGACATGCAGCCGATCATCACCTTCAAATTGTGAGCGCGGGCCGTGTGGATGATACGCAGGGCCTCGCGCAGTCCGCCGCACTTCATCAGCTTTAAGTTCACGCCGTCAACGGCCCGCGCCACGGCGGGAATGTCGCAGGCCGTGCGTATAGTCTCATCGAGGTACAGCGGGAGGGGAGCGTTGTGGCGCAGGGCGGGCAAGTCCGCTTCCTGGCCGCGCCTCAGTGGCTGCTCAACAAACTCCACGCCGCGCGCATGGAGCCATATCAGCATCCGGCGGGCATCGTCCAGGCTCCAGCCGCCGTTCGCGTCCACGCGCCACAGGGGAGGCGTCTGTTCCATGTCCTGACACGCCGCGTTTGCCGACTCCTGCGCCGCGCTAAAGCTTGCTTTGTCGGCCTCGATGCCTGCCGGGTTCCCCAATTTCACTTTTACAGCATACGGCCTGGTGCGCCCTAGTATTTCGGGCATACGCGCGCGGATCACATCAGGAGGATTGATGCCGATAGTAACAGAGGTTTGCGGTACGCCCTGTGTCGTGTTCGTTTTGGGATCATGGCGAATGTCCAGGCCGAGCAGTTTCCAGACCGGCAGGTTCAGGGTCTGGCCCTGCCAGTCGTGCAGGGCCAGATCAAGGGCGCAGTATGCGGCCCGCTCGCCGTCCTGTACGTCCAGCGCGCTTTCGATACGCTGCATCTGCCAGGGCGTCATGTCCCTGAGCAGGGGCGTCCAGCGGACCAGCGCGGTCAGGGCCGTGTCGGCGGTTTCGGCAGTCGGGCCGCCCGATGTCGGGGCCATCTCGCCCCACCCCGTCACGCCGTCGTGTTCTATAGTGACAAGCACGTTCTCCGAACCCGCGCTTGTCCCCCGGCTAATGGTAAGCGGATAGCGTTTAGTGACCGTGAAGCGTTCCGTGCGTATGTTCATGCCTCCTAATTTCGCCGCAGAGGTACATTGTCCCTGCCCTTTTCGCAGGCAAAGCAGGAATAGATTTTCTGCTCCCAACCGTTCTGCTGCTGAGGCGCAGCAGGATTTTGTGTATGCAGCGGGGTGAACAGCCTATCGCTTTACGTTTTGCTGCAAAATAGGAGAGAAGGAAACTATTCACGGCCTGGGGAACTATGCTTGATTACAGTTTGCCGCAGGGCGGTATGTGTTCGGCAGAAAGAGGATTGTTATGTTTGGCCTGAAACCTGATCCGAAACTACAAGCAGAAGCGCTGCCGCGTCCCGACGAGGCTGGGCCGGATGTTATCATCAGCCCGGACACGCGGCGCGAGAACCGCATCCCGCCCCGACAGTCGCGCACCCGTAAATGGCCTGTCCTGGACGCGAGCGGCCCGCCGCGTTTCGACATAGACAAGTGGCAGTTCACCGTGACCGGACTGGTAGACACGCCAGTTGCGTTTTCGCTTGCCGAGTGGAAGCGCCTGCCTCGTGTCAAGGTATTCGCCGATATGCACTGCGTCACGCGCTGGTCGCGGCTGGGCAACCTGTGGGAGGGCGTGTCCACGCGGGAGATACTTGCGCGGTCGGGTGTGCGGGACGAGGCGCATTTTGTCCTCGCGTATGGGTACGATCAAGGATGGGCCACGAACATGCCGATTGAGGAGTTTCTTGGCGACGACTGCCTGTTCGCGGACACGCACGACGGCCTGCCCATTGACGCCGAACACGGCGGGCCGGTGCGCCTGGTGATTCCGCGCCTGTACGCGTGGAAAAGCGCCAAGTGGGCGCGCGGCATCGAACTCAGCGCCACGGACAAAGCCGGCTTCTGGGAGCGGGGCGGCTACCACATGCACGGCGACCCGTGGACGGAAGAACGCTATCGCGACAGGGAGTAAAATATGCCTCTCCTATGCTCCACCCTTCCGCACACATCGTTATCAACATACCCGTGGGCCAATTCACCTTGCCCGCCGCCGATGCAGTGAAACGGAAAATGTTGTAAAATGGTGAGCATGAAACGTCTTTCCCGCCGCATTCTTGTTCTGATAAACATTTCCCTTTTTATACTGGCCGCCGGCCTGCTATACGCACAATTTGTCTCCCGGCAATCCAGTATGTACAACGCCCAGCTTGTTCAATGGGCTTACCAGGGTGACGACGATTATCATGGAAAGTCGCTCAGGCCAGGCGCGAACCCTGACACCTATTTTGATGCGGACACGAAGCAAGCCATACCTGAAGAGAGTTTGGTGTCCAGTTGGCTGGCGCGGATAAGCGGTCAAAAGCATGGCATCAGCCCGAACAGCGCGCCCGTTCTTAGCCTCGCCGTGACATACGGACGGCAGACGCTCGTTGAGGAATTACTGACGCGGGGCGCGAACGTCAATGCGCCGGACGACAAAGGCAGTACGCCGCTTCATTACGCCGCCCTGCACAATCAGCGCGACATCCTCATCACCCTGCTCGATCATCATGCCGATGTGAACCACGCCAACAGCGCGGGACAGACGGCCCTGCACATCGCCGTGGCGCAGCATAACGTCGTCAACGCGCAGCTTTTGCTCGACCGGGGCGCGAACTCCAACCCTGCCGACAAAGCCGGGCAGACGCCGCTCGACAGCATCGGGTTTGAGGCCGAAGATCAGCACCGGGAATGGATGCTGCATTATGGCGAAAACAAGCTCGCTCCCGCCAAAGACCTCAAAGAAACGCCGCAATCCATCACGGCATCCTACAAGCGCCGACTGGACGGCCTGCGCCCGCTGATTGTTGCGCTGCAAAGAAGCGGGGCGAAGATGTCCGGAGAAACACAGAACCGCCTTGCCGGCAGCTTCGACCTGAACCCGCGTGAGGTGGATCAGGCGCTGACTGCTCCCGACCCCACGGCGAACCCCGGCAAAACAAGACATTAGCGCCACAATGTATCTGTGTCACTCAGCGGCGACGGGGGCGTTGGCATCGTCAGGATTGTAGGCGATAAGCCGGGGCAACCAGCAGCGCACCTGACTTCGATAACGGTCATACGGAGCGCCGAAGCGCCGCGCCAGATCCGCTTCCTCCCACGGGCGCACACACGTATTCCACAGCGGCCCGCCCGCGAGCGCGTATAATACCACGGCAGGCGAACCAAGATACAAACCTACCGCGACGCCCTGCGCCAGTCCCGCCACGGCCATTGGATTGCGGATGTAGCGGTAGGGGCCGGCGATCACCAGCAGCGGGGCGCAGTCTAAGGGCAGCGGCGTCCCTTTGCCCCGCCAGGCCATGATTGCGCCACTTGTCAGCCCCAATGTGCCGAATGCAGCAAAAACCAGTATGCCCGTCATGCGCCAGTTCACGCCGGAGAACCGCCCTGCCCCGCCCGTCAGCCTCGTTTCGATCTGCCAGACCAGGGCGGGCAGCGCGAACAGGAAGAATCCCCAGAACACGACGACCTGCGCCAGCGTCTTGAACAGGATGAACGCGGCGGGCGCGGGGGCTGCCTCGCGGCCCTGCTTGAAGTTCAGGAAATGTAATTTCACGACTGCCCTCCGGGGCGCAGTTTCCACGCAAGAGACGCCGGAACGATCAGGGCGGGCAGCATCAGCACAGTTCCCCAGATCGCCTGCCCGTGTGTGAGCAGAGTTAGCGTCACGCAGTACAGGGCGGCATACATCGCCGCACCCGCATGAACGCACAGCAGCGGCCATGCCCACGAACGCTCCCGTATTAGTGCAATCGCGGCCCCGAACGACAGCCCGACAAATAGCAGGCCATCCGCAACGCCAAACGCGAGCAGCATGACATCAGGGCAGCCGGACGGCAGAAAATATCTGCGAAAAGCGGGCGACGCGAGCAGCAGCGCCCACCACACAATAGCCCCGCTCCCCTGCAAACTCAAATAGAGTATCGCCGCATTGCGCTGAAATGTTCCCTCTGTGCGCGTTTTCATATTCGGTGGTTATCCTGCATTGCTGTGTCCTGCGGGTATTATGCGGACAATTCAGCGGCATTGTCAATTCGCGTTTTTGAACGCATCGCTAAGGGGTATAATCAAGTTCATGGCCTGTCGCGCAGCGCTGCCGTAAGCGAGTCATCAAACCTTTTACACCAAACCTTTTACACCGGACCCTCCACATCAAAACTCATCATTAGAAGTCAGGAAGACCATTGGCAAAGAAGAACATGGAAATCAGCGCGAACACGGACGCGCCGCAGGCCGGATTAAACGAGACGCCCATCTCCACCGATACCGGGACGACCGGCAAAAAGAAAACGCGGCGCGACTTTATCAAGGGCGTGGCCGCCGTGAGTCTGGCCGGCGCGGGCGCGCTGGATGGCCTGGAAGCGGAGGGGGAACCCGCTCCCCAAATGCCTGACGTATCTAAGGCCGACGCCATTACCGTTGAGGACATCGGATGCGCCGATAAGATCGCGGGCCGCATGACTACTGCGAAAGACCGTCAGCAGATGACGCGCGAGTTGGCGAGCATCCGCAAAAACCTTCAAACGCTGCGAACAGGCGAGACCGGGCCGCTCGTCGCGCCCGCCGTACATTTCGATCCACGCCTGCCAGGTATGACCTTGCCGACCGGCAAAAACGCGTTCAAGCTGAGCGACGCGGCTACGCCCGAATACAACGGCAGCGTGGAAAGCCTCGCGTTCGCAACTACGGTGGAGTTGTCGCGCCTGATTCGGGCGGGTAAAGTCACGTCCATGCAGCTGACGCAGATGTATTTGGCGCGGCTGAAAAAGTACGGGCCGCGCCTGCTGTGCGTGGTCAACCTGACCGAACCGCTCGCCCTGGCGCAGGCCGAACGCGCCGACAAAGAATTGGCGTCCGGGCATTACCGGGGGCCATTGCACGGCATTCCGTATGGCGCGAAAGACCTGCTCGCCACCAAAAACTATCCCACGACGTGGGGCGCAAAGCCCTACGAGCATCAGGTGTTTGATTACGATGCTACGGTCATCGAACGATTGGAGGCGGCGGGGGCCGTGCTTGTCGCCAAGCTGACGATGGGCGAGTTGGCGATGGGCGACGTGTGGTTCGGCGGCACGACCCGCAGCCCGTGGAACCCGGTTCTGGGGTCGAGCGGCAGTTCGGCGGGGCCGGGCAGCGCGACCGCAGCGGGGCTTGTCGGTTTTGGCATCGGCACGGAAACGCTGGGCAGTATCGTCAGCCCATCCGTTCGTAACGGCGTGACCGGCCTGCGTCCCACATTCGGGCGCGTGTCCCGGCATGGCGCGATGCCCCTGAGCTGGACGATGGACAAGATCGGGCCGATGGCGCGCGGCGTGGAAGACTGCGCCCTGATCCTGAGCGCGATACATGGCGCGGACGGCCACGACATCACCGCCATAGACGCGCCATTTCGCTGGAACCCCGCCCTGCCGCTCAAGAAACTGCGCGTGGGCGTGGATCAAAGCGCGTTCGACGATATGCACAAGGCCGCGACGCAGGCCGATGCCCGCCCCCGCGCCAAAGAACGCGCCACTTTGTACCAGAACGCGCTCGACACCATCAAGGGCCTGGGCATCACGCTCGTTCCCATCACCCTACCCGCAAATGCCGAACTATACAACCCGATAGCCGGCATCACCATTGACGTAGAGGGCGCGGCGGCGTTCGCCACCTTGACGGTAAGCGGGAAACTGGACACGCTCGCGCAGCAGGACGACTGGAACTGGCCCAACACGTTCCGCGCGGGCAGTATGATTCCGGCCAGCGACTACATACAGGCCATGCGCCTGCGCTCCAAACTCCAGCACGAAATGGCGGACGCGCTCAAGGAGGTGGACTGCTTCGTGACGGTTCCCTTCCACGGCCCCACGCTTGTTTATACCAATCTGACCGGACATCCCACACTCATTACGCGGTGCGGACTGCTGCAAGGCGTCCCGCAGTCCATCGAGTTCGTCGGCAATCTATACGAGGAAGCGGCGATCCTGCGCCTGGGATTGGCCTACGAGCAGGCGACAACCTGGCACAAACAATGGCCCGACGTAGACAAGCTGCCCGCCACGCCGCCCGAAATGCCCAAGCAGCAGGGTTAGCCGCAAAGCAAAAAGGTATAGCCGCAAATGAACGCAAATGAACAAAAACAAAAACCAGTGACTGCAAAAATACTCCGGCTTATTTCATAGACGCGCGTTCCTGTTTTTCCTATATCTGCGTTCATTCGCGTTCATTTGCGGCTATCATCCTGCATCAGACGGGGCGAGGAGGACACACATGAGTATCTTCATCATTGGAATGTCGGGTTTATGGCGCTATGCGGCAGTGGGATTGGGCCTGCTCACTATGGCGGCTTTGCCTGCGAATGCGGATGAGAGCGCGGCGGCGATGCAGAGGGCTATGGCGGGGGGTGAAACGCTCGCGTTGTGGCCGGGCGCGGTTCCGGGCGAAAAGGGCGGCGTCGGGGCCGAAAAGGACACGAGTGCGCCCGACCCCAAAGAGACCGGCGATAGGTATGTGATACGCCTGGGCAATGTCACGCAGCCGACCTTGACCGTGTACCGGCCCGCAAAAGACAAAGATACGGGCGCGGCCGTCGTGGTCTGTCCCGGCGGCGGGTACAGCATCCTTGCGTTTGACCTGGAGGGCAGCGAGGTCTGCCGGTGGCTGAACTCCGTGGGAGTGACCGCCTGCCTGCTCAAATACCGTGTGCCGCGCCGCGCCGACCTGGAAAAGCACACCGCCCCCTTGCAGGACGCGCAGCGCGCCCTGAGCCTGGTGCGGCATCACGCAGGGCAGTGGAAGATTGACCCGGCCCGCATCGGCATCCTGGGCTTTTCGGCAGGCGGGCATCTGTCCGTAATGGCGAGTACCGCGTATCAGATGCGGACGTACCCGCACATAGACGCCGTAGATACCGAAAATTGCAGGCCGGATTTTGCCGTCCTGATTTATCCGGCCTATCTCACGCCCGACAAAGACCTGACGCGCCTTGCCCCGGAAATCACCGTGACGGACAAGACCTCCCCGGCCTTTATCGCGCAGACCGAGGATGATCCTGTCCATGTAGAAAACGCGCTCGTGTACGCGCAGGCCTTGAAGAACGCGCATGTTCCCGTGGAATTGCACGTCTATTCGACGGGCGGACACGGCTACGGCCTGCGCCCCTCGCCTAACAGCATTTCGCACTGGCCCGAACTTGCCGCCGCGTGGCTGCAAACGCAGGGCTGGCTCAAAGCGCGGCCCTGATTTGGAGATGGCCGCGAAGGTACGCGAAGGTACGCAAATACATCTACGCCTTCATCCGACAAGGTGAACGGGGCGCAGAGACGACTAACCCGCTCGATAGACTGCTTGTATTAATCTACTTCTTTGGCATGGCCCACTGGACGCCGTTGCGGAAAATCTGCTGCACTTCGGGCATATAGTAGATGGGATACGTTTCGTGGCCGAGTTGGAAGTAGAAGACGCGGCCCTTACCGATTGTCCATACCATGCCCTGCTGCGCGTGTTCGCCGGTCTTGCCGTCGGGCAGGGTATAGATGCCGTCGAAGATCACGGCTTCGGGCGTGGGTACTTGAAACGGATCGCCGTAACGCTCGGTGTGCGGCACGGTAAAGTTCTTTACGCCCCGCGCTATCGGGTGGTGTGTGTCCTGTACGATCACATCTACTTTCGCTCCGTCGGGAATGTAGTAACTCCAACTGCACGGCGTTCCCAATATCGCTTTTAAGGGTTTGGAAAAGTGCGCGGAATGCGTCGGGATAAAGCCCATACCGTCCTCTTTGACGCGCCGGGTGATACGCTGTACCAGTTCATCCTTCACATCGCCATGCCGCTGATGCCCCCACCAGATCAGCACATCCGTATTGTTGAGTACGCTGTCGGGCAGGCCCTGCTCCGCATCGTTCAAACTTGCGATTATTATGTCGCAGCCTTTAAGCGGCTTCAAGCCCTCGGCGATGGCCGTGTTGACATCGTTCGGGTACACGTTTTTAGGCGCGGTTCCCTCCGACCAGACAACGACCTGCCGCCTTTTGCGAGGCTTGGCCTGCGCGTCCAGTCCGAGCAGTGCGCCGCTTGCCAGCGCAAGCCCGCCGCCGATCAGGGCGCGGCGGCTAATGCACGCTGCCTGTGTTTCCGCTATTTGTATATCCTCGCGGCGTATTCCTTTTGTTCCCGCTTCTTTCGCTTTCCTGCTGCGAACGTCCGTCCCGTAGGGCATTGTGTCTCCTCGCTGCTTGTCGTGTAATGTTTTGTTCGAGCGATTCACGCTCGCGCCTGTTATGGGACACCGAAAGCAGCAAAAAGTGACGCGCGGCGGGAAGCGCGGACTTGCGCCACCCGCGAAGCAACGGCGTAAACGTCATAATCCTGCGCGTCAGGCCAATGCTTTGCTCTTGGTTACAGACACGCTCCGAAAAGCGGTTCCGTCTACGCGGCGCCGTGTCGTTTCGGCGGGGAGACAAGATGGGTCGCCCTGCGGGACTACGCCGTTATCACAGATTGACGGCCTTCATGGAGGGGGCGGGGTAGCGCTCGCCGTGCGCGGCGTCACGGGGGGAGATCTGCTCGATGCGGGCCAGGTCGTCCGGCGTCAGCGTGACAGCCAGCGCCGCCGCGTTCTCTTCCAGATACTTGATACGCTTGGTTCCGGGAATGGGAACGAGGTCGCCGCCCTGCGCCAGCACCCAGGCGAGAGCGAGTTGCGACGGCTTACAGCCCTTGTCCCGCGCCATTTCTTCTATTTTAGCGACGAGATCGAGGTTCTTCTGGAAGTTCTCGCCCAGGAAGCGCGGCCCACGACGGCGGAAATCGTCCGGGGCGAAGTCGTCCGGGGTTTTGATCTGCCCGGTCAGAAAGCCGCGTCCGAGCGGGCTATACGGCACGAACCCGATGCCGAGTTCGCGGCAGGTCGGCAGTATCTCGTCTTCGGGGTCGCGGCTCCACAGGCTGTACTCGGTCTGCAGCGCGGCGATGGGATGCACCTTATTTGCGCGCCGGATCGTGGCGGGCGCGGCTTCCGACAATCCCAAAAAGCGAACCTTGCCCTGCGCTACGAGTTCCGCCATCGCGCCCACCGTGTCCTCGATGGGAACGTTGGGATCTACGCGGTGCTGATAGTACAGATCAATCACGTCTACGTTCAATCGTTTCAGGCTGGCCTCGCACGCCTGCCGCGCGTATTCCGGCGTCCCGCAGATGCCGCCGAACCCGCCGCCCGGTGTCCGCACATTGCCGAACTTGGTGGCGAGAACCACGTCGTTACGACGGCTATGAATGGCTTTTCCAACCAGTTCTTCGTTGCTGCCGCTGCCGTACATGTCGGCGGTATCCAGAAAGTCCATGCCCATGTCGAGGGCGCGATGAATCACCCGGATACTTTCCGCATCGTCTGCCGCGCCATAAAACTCCGACATGCCCATACAGCCCAGGCCCATCGCCGACACATGCAGGCCGGATTTGCCCAATTCGCGTTTTTCCATTATTGACGTTGTTGTCGTGCTGCTCACTGTTATGTTCCTTTCGATGAAAGCAGATTTGAAAGCAGATTTTTGCGTGATTGTACCCGCCCTGTTCTGAAAAGCGGCCCTCTCCTGAAAAGTTGCGGCGTTTACGGCGTTCAGGCGGACGGCTTACGTTTGCTGAACAGCCTGCGGTGTAGATCAGCGATGCGCTCCGGGGCCACTTTTGGCGCGCGGTCATAGGAGAGGAGGCCGTTGATCTCCTGCTCGATGTCGGTCAATTGCGTGTAGCAGAAGCCGGACACGAACGGCAGGGCCGCGATGCCCTCCATCAGTTCCTCGTACTTGGTACTTAGTTCGTCGCCGTCTTTGACAGCGGCATATATCTGATACATGCGATCCAGTTGCTCTTTCGGCACATCGGGCAGGGCCAAAAATCCGCCTACCTCGGTCAGCATTACAGGCTGATCGTGGTACGTCGCGCCCCGCGCAAAGATGGCGCGGCTGCCCGTCCAGGTGCGCGGCGGCATGGCTCCCCCGGCGAGCTTGTCGGCATATCGCGCTTTCAGCACGTCCCCCGTGTGGCTGTAATCGTGGATGGCGACGATGTCGGTCACGTCGGTATGCTCCCAGCCGTCGTTGTCAATCACGGGGCGGGCGGGGTCGAGCAGGCGCGTCAGATGTACCATGCGCTCCAGAAACGCGTACTGACCCGGATGATCTTCTTTCAGGGCGGGCAGACCCATGCTCTCGTTGACCGGAACCCAGGCGACAACGCACGGGTGGCTGCTGTCGCGGCGCACGGCCCGCTCCCACTCCCCAACAAGTGCTTCCTCGGCCTCGCTTGACCAGGCCCGCGCATTGGGCATTTCGCCCCAGGTGAGCAGGCCCAGTTTGTCGCACCAGTACAGCCAGCGTGGGTCTTCAATCTTCTGATGCTTGCGCGCGCCGTTAAATCCGAACCGTTTGCACCATTCCACATCCGCCCTGAGCGCGGCGTCCGTAGGCGCGGTCATGCCGCCGTCGGGCCAATATCCCTGATCCAGAACCATTGCCAGATAGGTCGGCTTGTCGTTGAGCAGGAATTTGCCGCTGTCCAGGGCCACATCCACCATTCCGGCATACGACGTGATTACGTCCAGTTCTTTTTCTTCCTCAAAGGCGTCGGGCGAGTCCACTTTGCGCCCGTCACGGCCCGCGAGCAGGGCAATACGTATGTCGTACAGATGCGGGTTGTCGGGCGTCCAGGCGGTCGGGTCGGACAGTTCAAACGTGACCTGCGCGGACGCGTTGAGCGTGTCAATTGTTTCCGCGCCGACGATTTCGCCCCCATCGCGCAGTTCGCCAGCAAGTTGCCAGCGTCCTGCCGGGGCGTGCAGATATACGTCAACGACGATCACGCCCGCCGCCAGTATGGGCGTAATGGCTATGGATTCGATACGCATAGCCGACACGGGTTCCAGCCATACGGTCTGCCAGATGCCCGTCGTGCAGTAGTAATCAATGCCGTGCGGCAGGCCCGTGACCGACTGCTTGCCGCGCGGCTGATGGGCGTCCTGCCTGTCCTCGACGCGCAGGCAAACGCGCTGAACGGCCCCGCTTTGCGCCTTCAGATAGGGCGTGATGTCGAACGTAAACGGCACATGCCCGCCCCGATTATGCCCGACTTCGACGCCGTTGATCCACACGGTCGTTCTGTAATCCACGGCCCCGAAGTGCAGCAATATGTCTTTGCCCTGCCACGCGTCCGCAGCGGGAATGACAAAGTCGCGGGCGTACCAGACTACCTCGTGTATACCCTTGTCGTTGATGCCGCTCAGAGGAGTCTGGTACGCGAACGGCACGACGATGCTTTGCTTCAATTTGCGCTCATCGTGCCAGTTTTCCGCCAGCCCCATATCGGCGTCGTCAAACGCAAACTCCCACGTTCCGTTCAGATTAACCCACGTTTCGCGTACAAGCTGCGGGCGCGGATATTCGGGGCGCGGGACGGAAAACGAGTCGGTATTTGCCGACCCGGATGTCTGTGATTCTTGCGGCGAGTTGTCTGTATTAGTCTGCACGGCGGCGGCTATCCTTTTCCCGCCGGACAAAGAATTTTTGATCTCCGGCAGGAATGCTAATGTTCTTTGTCGTATGATACCCCGCTTTCCGGTTTGTTCGTCATGCCGGGAGTGAACCCAAAGTACACAACAAAGCAAACGATCTGGAAGAGCCGGAACAGGTTAGCATTCCGTCTGCGATGTTTCGTCGCGGCTGTTGTATCGCCTGCCATCCAGCACCGGACAGCGATTCTACTCAGCGGTACTGCGCCGGTAGTGGCCGAACCTTCGACGCTGAGTAGACGGCGTCCATGCTTGTCCCGGCCACTACCGGCGCAGTACCGCCTACAGTGATCGCCGCCGCTCCGAAACAAGTTAAGTAACGTCCGGCTCTTTCAGCATTGTTGCTTGTTGTTAGTGCATGTTTAACAGCGTTTTGTGCAATGCACTGAAGTGCTTCGCTGCGGGCCTGCGGCCAAGTGTCCTTCGGACACGGTGCGTACATCGGAAGCCTCTGGAAAACGGGTGTGTCCGAAGGACACTTGGCCGCAGGCCCGCAGCCCCGGAATTCATTCCGTGGGGCAAAGGTGCATCGAACAATATCCTTGTTCAGACTCCATCAGGAAACGCGGCGAGATATGCGGGACTTTATCATACCCCGCTGCATTCAACTAACAACTAACTTTTGAACTTGCCAGCATTCCGTCTGCGGTGTTTCGCCGTGGCTGTTGTATCGCCCGTCATCCGTCACCGGACAGCGATTCTACTCAGCGTCCGGGGGACCCCTCCCGCTTTTGCTTCGGCGCTGAGCTATCGTAGATCACGCTATCAAAAGCGGGAGGGGTCCCCCGGACGCCTACAGTGATCGCCGCCGGTCCGAAACTTGATTAGTGGCAAGTTCAAACTTCGTTTTTATGGTCATTTGTTTGGATCTATTTGCAGGAGAGTTCGCATGGCCGAAGACCCGAATGTTCCGCCGCCTTCCAATCCGCTGAGGGGCCTGCTGCGGCGTCTATTCGGCGCAAGCGCGTCGACTCCGGCCACGCCCGCGCCTGTGCCTGCCTCCTCTGTCCCCGATATGACCATTACGGACGACAACCGGGCCGACTTGCTGTATCTGGCGCAAAACGCGCCGTTCGCGTATGGCTACTGGGCGCAGGTCAAGAAGCTGTACAAAACGGCGGAAGCGGCTCAGGACACGGCCATACTCGGCGCACTCATCGCCCGACTGGACGTGCAGCCGTTTGCGGACAAGCCCGGCCTGTTGCCCACGCCGCTGCGTGAAAGCGGCGTGGGCAGGATCGCAAAAGTTTGTGTTGTCGGCACGATGGCCTACCTGATCTCGCAGTCCGGCAACGCCAACTTTCACGTTGTAGACGTGTCCGATCCCGTGCAGCCCCGCCTGATCGGGCAGACGAGAATCGCCAACGCCGCCGACCTGATCGTAGACGGCAGCCGCGCCTATGTCCTGGAACCCGGCAACTACTACGGCACTCCAGGCGGCATCAACACCGTTGACATCTCGCAACCCGCCAACCCGCAAGTTTTAGGACTGGCCGCCATACCCAACGCGATTGGTCTTGCGCTGTTCGGCAGGTACGTCCTTGCGCTCGTGCAGGATCGCCGCAATGCGGGCCTGACCATCTTCGATATTGCCGATCCCGTCGCTCCCCTTACCGTTGGCACACTCAAAATCATCGAACCCTTCAGCGTTGCTGTCCAGGGACAGACCGCCTATGTGCATGCCGGACGGCAGGGCTACGGACGGCAAAAGATAGTAACCGTGGACTTGTCCGTCCCCACAAATCCGCGTCAGACCGCTGTTCGCGACGTGGAGAGCCTGACGAGCATTGCCGTAGCGGGCGAAAATATGTACTGCGCTATGGGCCGCTCTTCCTATTACACCGCCCAGGCCGGGGACGGGCTTGCGGTTTACCGCCTGAATGATCTGGACAAGCCCGTGGGCTTCCTGAGCGGACTGAATGCGCTGCGCGTGACCGTCAAGGGGCGGTTTGCGTATGTGGGCGTTTCGGGCGGTTATGGCAATGTCGTGGACGGCGGCGTCCGCGTCGTAGATGTGGCCGATCCTGCAAATCCGCGTCTGGTGGGCGAGGTGCGCGGCGGCGAAGTGTCCGCTATCGCCACCCCGGACGAGAACGCGCATATCCTGTTTTTCAGCATGGAACGCGAGCGCTATGGCGGGGGCGGCTTTTACGCCGCCGATATACGACGCCCGGAACAGCCTTTTTTGTTGGGGACATTGCCCTCCAACAAGACTTTCGGCTACATGAAACGCCGCGCCCGCCGCGCCCTGCGTATCCTGGCCGAACAAGACCCCACGCAGTATGTCTATCTCGCCACGCAGATTCTGACCGCGACAGGCAAGGGCCGCGACACCCTTGATACGCGCCTACAGTGGGTCTCGATGGACATACTATACGGCAATTCGCGCCGCTATGAGCAGGCCGGACATGGGCGCGGCGCGTATCTGAGCAAAGGCAAACACCTCAGCCTTCGGACACGCGAGGAAGCGTACCCGACTCTGTGGGATCGGCATCCCCTGCTTGCCGAGTCGCTGTGTACCCTCGCTGAACTGCCCTGGCAGACGCACGAAACGGCCTGCAAAATGCTGCGGGGTATGAAGCGCGACCTGCTCGCCGTGCCGGACGCGACCCTGCTGCGCTTCCTGCAAAGCCCCTCGCCCCTGCTTGCCACGGTCGCCAGCCGCACCCTCGCCGCGCAGATGGAACGCGATCAGCAGCCCGCGCCCGATCTGGCCGCAGAAGCGTTCTTCAAGGGCGGCGGACGGACGCGCAAAGCGGTGCGCGACTACATCGCCCGCCAGACCGCAAACGGCAGTCTGAACAGTAAATGGACAAACCCGTTCGCGGCCCGGCTATATAAGCTGGCAAGCGAAAATGTCCCGACCAGAAATTTGTCACGCCGTCAGGGCATCGCGTTCGCCTACTTGGTCGCTACATTCCCTACAGTCCTGAGCAGGCAGGTGGCCCCCGCTCTCGCCGCCCTCCTGTACGCCACGCGCAGACCCGAACTGACGGAATGGGCGCTCGCCACGCTAAAGCAGGCGTCCGCCACGCAATTAGACCTCTGGCTCAAGGCGCTTGAACCGCTTGACGACGATCTGCGCGTCCCGGCCCTCGCCGCGCTCGGGGAAAGCCTGCAAAGCAAGCCGCTCTCGAATGCCATGATGACGGGCCTGATTAACGATCCGTCGGCCTGGATACGCGCTACGGCCTGGGACATGATCGCCCTGAGCCAGACGCCGGACGCCGACCTTGCCAAAATATGGGACGACCTGCTTGGCCTGACATCCGAAAACGACGCCCTGCGAACTGCTACGGCCTCGCCTGCCGCCATAATGCTGTTCAATCGCCTGTCGCTGGACGGTACGCGCCTGCAAAACCTGCTCGAAACGCGCCCATTTCTTGTCGGCTTGCTGCCTCAGAGCGCCTTGCTGAACATCGTCCGCATCCTGCCGCCCGCAAGTATCCTGAACCTTGTCCGGGCCGGAACGGACGCGCAATGGCCTGAACTGCGCGTGACGATTGCCGACGCATTGGCGCAGGCCGGACAGATCAATGCATTCTGGAAATTGGCATGGCAGGCCGTGGGCGAGTCCGGCGATCCGGTTCTTGCCGCGCGCCTGCTGGACGATAATGTGATGAGCGCGACGTTCATGCAGACCGATGACACCGAGGTTCTGGACACGTCTAATCCGGTTTACGGCCCCATATTAGGACGATGGGTACGCGCCCATGACGCTCTATTTGCCGCCGACAGCGCGGCCCTGCTCAAGATCGCCACGCACGCCCTGCCCGACATCCGCGCCTTTGGCCTGGAACGCGCCCGCGCGGTCGGCATGAGGCTGCCGTTCGCGCTGCGCCTGCTGGAGTCGGAGCTGCCGCCCTCTATGGCGCTGGGCCGCGAGTTTTTTGAGGATGTGACGCCCGGTGATTCCCGCGAACTGGAATACGCCACGGCCCTGTGCGACAGCCCCAAACCTCCCGTCCGGCAGTATGGCCGCGAGTACGCCGAGGCCCGCTGGGATCGCCTGCCGCACGAAGAACTGTTCAGCCGCTTATCCGAGAACCCGGACGTGCAGACCGAAGCATTTTTGGCCCGCAAGATGCTTGCGAGCGGCGAACGCTTTGCGGGGGCAGACGTTTTTGACCGGCAGGTATTGCGTGGGCGCGACAAGGGCCGTAAGGCCAAAGAACTGGTGAAGCGCCGATTGGACACGCAGCTCTCTCAAGATGTCGGCCTGCTGCTGGAAATGGCCCGCAGCCGCTCGTCTCGTGACGCGGAATGGGCATTAGGACAGTTGGCGCGACTCGCCCTCGACGGCGTGGAAATCGAAGGGTTGGGATTAGCAAAGTAGGTCTGTTGAAACCGGGTACAGAGAACGTACCCGTCTTGGAGGCAACTGCGTTGCCAAGCGTCCTCGCGGACGCGATGGGTTGGTGTCACGACAGCATTCACGTCCGGGAGGACGTTCGGCGCGAAGCGCCTCCAAGACGGGTACGTTCTCTGTACCCGTCACTCACCGGAAGTTACTCCTATGGAAATAACACAAAATTATGCGCGTCCGAGCAGCGGCACGATGGCGGACGATGGAATGCACCTGGCCGTGAGCGGGGAGCAGTCGCGTCCGCCCGTGCATCTCGACGCGATGGTCAAGGACAGTCTGGCGTATGCGCGGCTGATGCTGGCCCTGTACGAGGTCGTGACCGGCGACCTGCGAAACGCGCCCAAAGACCACACGGCGTATCAAAATTGGGTGCAGCAGCGCTATCTGGAAGAATTGGGCGAGGAGATGAAGGGACGCGCTGCGGCCCTGCCCGCCCTGCTAGACCGCCGCAAGGTTCTGCACGAACAGGTGAGCGCGCTTTCCAAACGGACGTATGACCTGCAAAACCTGGCGTATGGCGGCGTGTTTTATCAACACAAGCGGCGGTACTTTGGCTGGCTGCGCGAACACGACATGGACGCTTGGTGGGTGCTGGACCCGGTCGTGAGCGTGCATCCCGACTGCCTGATCTTCGAGGTGTTTTCGCAGGACGAGTCGAGCTACGGGCGCGTGACCGTGCCGACCGAAAGCCTGGACATCTTTGGCAAGGCCGTGTATGGCACGACCAACATTGATTACAGCCGCCCGCTGGCCGATGAGATACGGCGCGTTCGCAGCTACCGCCCCGCCTTTTTGCAGATCGGCGCGGAGGGCGTGACGGTCGCCACGAGCGCGGGCGAAAGCGTGGAAAAGAAGATAGACCTGCCGCCGACGTGGGTGCGCGGCTTTTTGCAGGTGCAGTCCGCCGCGGCCTTCGGCACGGTGGATTTGAAACTCAGCGCGGCCACGCTCGCCGAGGTGCTGTCCATTTTGCGGCGTAAGCGCGAAAAGGTCGGGCCGCGCTCACTGCGTTTTGTGGTCAAGTCCGGTCAGAAGCCATCCATTGTCGTGGAACCCTGGAACGACATCGTGCAGGAAACGGAACACGTTTACACGGGAACGGTTGACGGCGAGATCCGCATTTGGGGGCGGCGGCGGCTTCTGGTCATGGAAGCCCTACTTGCTCATGCCGATCTGGTGCAGGTGCGCTTATTAGGCGGCGGGATGCCGTCGTACTGGACGGTTTTTCAGAAGGGGCAGCGTTTCGATCTGGGATTGTCCGGCTGGACGAAGAACGATTGGGCGCAGGCCGCGCGCTTCGATCTGCTCGCTTCCACCAATACCGCCCCGCCCGATGTCGTGGAAAAGGCGCTTGCGTCCCTATCCAATCACCTCCACATGACACCTGAAATGCTGGCGGGCGAACTGCACATTGCCCGCGACGCGGCCACGTCCGCGCTTCAGCAGTGCTGCGCGCAGGGGCAGGCCATGTACGACCACATCACGGGCGAGTACCGATGGCGCGCACTGCTGCCCATCCCGGTCAAGCTGCCCGAAACCGAGCAGGACAAGCGCATGGCCCACGCCAAGCGCATCGTGGCCGCGCAGGGCGTTAAGTGGGCGGACGAGATAGACGACGCCAAATTAGGCTTTGGCGCACCCGCGCAGGCGGACGACAAAGTCCGCGTACAGGCATCTGTCATCGAGGACGCCCGCAACAACCGCAAACAGGAAGTGATTTTGGATGTAGACTTAGATGGGCGCGTACAGTACGCGCAGTGTTCGTGCGCGTTCTTCAAGCGCGACAAACTGCGTAAGGGGCCGTGCGCCCACATCTTGGCCGCAAGCACTCTTGCTTCCGAACAGGTCGCCTTGCAGCAGGCGAGCAAAGGTAAAAAGCCCGCAAGCGGCGCAGACCCCAACCTTCTCGCGGGCAAAACGCTGGTGTTTACGGGAGCCTTGACGCTGTTCACGAGGGAGCAGGCGGAAGCCCTTGTTACGCAGTACGGCGGAACCGCATCGGGCAGCGTCAGCAAAAACACCACGTACCTTGTGGCGGGCGACAAGGCCGGCTCGAAACTCGCCAAAGCGCAGAGCCTGGGCGTTGTTGTTTTGACCGAGGCGCAGTTCAAAGCCATGCTGGAAGGAAAGTAGAAGAGGAGAGAGGAGAATGGAAAAAGGAGAAAGTAACAGCCCGTCACTTTCTCCTTTCCACTTTCTCCTTTCTCCTTTTTCTTGAGACACGACTATGAGCAATGATACCGTAACTACGCCGGTTGCCGAAGACGGCATGAAGGCGAACTGGCGCGAGCGGCTGAAAGAGGTCGGCAAGGAAGCGTTCATCCGTGAGGAGATGGAACGGCTGGGATTTTGGCCGCCGAGCGAGGGCGCGACGCAAAAGATTGACGAGGCCGAGGCGCAGTTAAAAGCCCTGCTGCCCGAACTCAACGCGGCGCGAAGCGAACTGAGCCAGCTTGACAAAGAGATCAACATCGGCAAAAACGTGCCGGCCCTGCTCTTAGAGATACGCAAAAAGCGCATCGAGCGCGTCCGCGCCGCCCGCGAAGTGAAGAAGACGCAGCAGGCCGAGCAGAAGGCCGCGCACACGGCGCAGTATCAGGAATGGAAAGCGCGTACCCTGCCTTATCTGGGGCATGGCGTATCGGCGGGACTGCGCTACGAGGGCGGCGACCCGGCCAAGATCGAGACGACCGGCCTGCCCGCGCTTGCGACCGCCCTGGATGTGGCGAACGCGCTGGGTGTCACGACCAAACAACTGGCGTGGCTCACGTATCACCGGGGGGCGACCGTCAACGACCATTACGCCCGCTTCACCATCCCCAAGCGCGGCGGCGGTACGCGTACCATCTCGGCCCCCAAGCGGCAGTTACGAGCAGCGCAGGCGTGGGTATTGCAGAATATCCTTGTGCGCGTGGGCATCCACGACGCGGCAATGGCGTTTCGACCCAAACGTTCCATCGTCCACAACGCCCGCCTTCACGCCAACAAAAGCCTCGTAATTCGCGTGGACTTGAAGGACTTTTTTCCGTCTATCGTGTTTCGGCGCGTCAAAGGGCTGTTTCGGGGGCTGGGCTACAATGAGGGCGTGGCGTCCCTTTTGGCCCTGCTTTGCACGGAAGCGCCGCGTGTCGCCGTTACCTTAGACGGGCAGAAACGGCATGTCGCGATTGGCGAGCGGCAGCTTCCGCAGGGAGCCTGCACGTCGCCCGCCATCACGAACATCATGTGCCGACGTTTGGACGCCCGCCTTGCCGGACTTAGCGCGCACTACGGCTTTACGTACACGCGCTACGCCGACGACCTTGTGTTTTCACACCCGGACAAGGAAGCCACGGCGGGGCAGCTCTTTACGCGCCTGCGCCAGATCGTCGAGGCCGAAGGGTACGTCCTCAACGACAAAAAGACCCGCGTAATGCGCCCGCACCACCGGCAGACCGTGACCGGCGTAGTCGTCAACGACGTGCCGCGCGTGTCCCGCCACGATCTACGCAAATTCCGCGCCTTTCTGCACCACTGCGAGACCGAGGGCCTGCAGACCATGTCGGAGCGCCTGGGCAAGAACGCGGCTCTGTACGCGAGCGGGTATCTGTCCTTCGTCCACATGGTCAGCCCCGAACAGGCCACCAAAATTCAGCAGCAGCACCCCTGGGTTGCCCGCCATCACGCCGCCTGACACGTTGTTACCCACGAGGAGCGTATTATGAGCAGAAAGAGTTTCATCCGGTCGCACAATGCCACCTGCCAAAATTGGATTTGGAGCTGGTCTTTTATTGATGCGGCCAACAAAATCATTATTTTTGGTGAATGGGATAAATTAACCAGGTACGTTGGTACGCCTCCACTGTTTAGTGAGGATTGGGAGAAAAGAGGCAACAAGAAACAATCCGGCTACAAACAGTCCAGAGAGCATATTCGTCTGATTGAACAAGAAGACTACACGCTGAAAACCTATCCCTTGATCTTCTCTGATGCTTACCATGATAGAAGCGGCGACGGCCCAGCCAAGATCGGAAGATTTACCCCGGAACTTACAGAGAAGTTATTGCGAAAAGAAGGCCGCAACTGGTACGCTGACGACAAGCAGGCAAGCACATAGTAGGCAAGTCGTTGTGACCTAAAACGTCTATGTTGACAACGGAATGAATTCCTTTGCTGCGGGCCGGGCGTCCACGCGCAGCGAAGGACATCGGCCAAATGTGCTTCGCACATACCTGTTTGCCGAAAGTTTTCCGTAAGACGCACCTTGTCCGAAGGACAATCAGCCGCAGGCTCATAGCAAAGGAATTCATTCCGTTGCCAATACAAACGTTTTGCCGCACACCACAGAAGGTAAAAACATGGTGACTATTACGCTGACACCGGAGTTGGAGCAGACTGTAACCGAGCAGGTCCATGTGGTTGCCAAGCCGCGTGACTTGCCTGCCGAATTGATGGGAACATATATCTTCGCCATGCTCAAAGTCAGCGCGCAAGACGCCGTTCCTCCCGAAAACATAGCCACGTTTTGTGACCGGATGAACACGCTGTTTGCCGCGTCTTTGGATACTAAAACCTGATATGCGTCTGCACATTGACGCGGCGGTATCCAAGCGCAAGCACACTATGTTTATTGCAAGCGATGCATCACAAAGTACGCAGGACGGCGCGGACGGGTGCGCCGTCGGCCCCGACGATGTTGAGCGGCAGGGCCAGCAGTTCGTACACGCCGCATGGCACGTCACGCAGCAGCAAGCCCTCTAAAATCGAGATGCGATAAGCACCGAGCGCGTGGTGGATGGGAAGGTCCTTACTTTCCTTAACATCCACGCTCGGCACGTCGAAGCCGACGAGCAGGACGCCCTGCGCGTGCAGGTAAGCGGGCATATTCGCGTGCAGGGTCGGTATAGTAGCAGGGAAACGGGCGTAATCCGTCCATGCGCCGGTTTTCAGCAGTACGCGGGGCGTGGCCCGTAAATCCAGACCGTCCAGATCCTGGGGCGTGATGGTGTTCCTGCCCGACACGTCCACGACAATCGCCGGCCCGATGAACACGGAAAGGTCGAAACTTTCGCTTGTCGCGCCTTCCTCATGAAAGTGGTACGGGGCATCCGCGTGCGTGCCGACATGGACGCTCATGCAGATGGAACCCAGATTTACGCTCGCGCCCTCGTCCTTGCGGGCGTTGCGAACAAACGTAAACGGCGTATCGCCGGGCCACGGAGCCAGTCCGGGATGCAGCGGCAGCGAAATATCAATCAGCGACATGGCGGTCTCAATCACACTTTCGATTCGGCAGGCTGCGGATTACGGCACAATGTCCCGTTCCTGCGGATACAGTATATACGCGCGTTCTTCCAAAACGTTTTGCAGAGTTTCAATCGCGCGCAGACATTCCGCATACGACGTATACAGCGGCGAGGGCGCAAGCCGGATGATGTTGGGCGGGCGGAAGTCGGGAACCACGTTTCGCGCCCTGAGCGCGCGGCAAATGCGCGACGCTTCGGGATGCAGCAGGGACACATGCCCGCCGCGCCGTTCAGGTTCGCGGGTGTTGGCGACGACAACGCCGTAAGTCTGCAAACGCGCGTCGGCAAGCGTCATCAGAAAATCGGTCATAGCAAGTGATTTGCGCCGCATGGCGTGGATGCCGGCCTGCGCGATCATCTCTAAAGCTCCCTGCACAGGCGCCATGCTCAAGATATTGGGCGTTCCGATTTGCAGCGCGCCCGCGTCCGCGCCGTGGGCAAGGGTGGTCGTCATGTCGAACTGCCGGGGCTTGTGACTGCTGAACCAGCCCGCAAGCCCCGGCGGGCGTCCGAAATGCCGCCGGTTCAGGTACAAGCCCCCGCTCGCCCCCGGCCCCCCGTTCAGGTACTTGTAGCTGCACCAGAACGCGAAATCCACATCATGCGCGTCCAGTTCGTGCGGCACGGCCCCGATGGAATGCGAAAGGTCAAAGCCGATCAGGATGCCGCGCTCATGCGCCCGCCCGGTCAAATACTCCATATCCAATAACTGCCCGCTCGTGAATACCACGGACGGCAGCACGACAAGCTGCACGTCCGGCGTCATGTGGGCGACGATGTCGTGTTCGTCAAGACGCGGCCCGTTGTGGGTGTCACGGGCGGGAACCAAAATCAAATCTGCTTCGGGCGTCCGGCCCCGCTGCCTCAGATGGCTTTGCAGCGCGTACAGGTCGGAGGGGAAGTTGAGCGCGTCGGCCAGAAGGTGGGGCCGTGCCGGATCGGGCGTATATAGCGTAGCGAGCAGTTGGTGCAGGTTGACGGTCGTGGAGTTCGTGACAATCACCTGGTCGGGTTGTGCGCCGATCAGCGGGGCGGTCTGCTTCGCCAGTTCCTCGGCCATGAAGAACCAGGGCGCCGCGCCGCTTGTCCAGCCTTCGATAGCCTGCATTTTCCACGCTTCCAGCACACGCAGCAGACTGGTCTCGGCGTCGCGGGACAGCAGGCCCAGCGAATTGCCGTCCAGATAGATCACGCCGGACTGCACATAAAACCGTTCGCGAAACGCCCTTAGTTCATCGCGGTCGTCCTCGACACGCGCCCGCGCTTCCCAGTCCACGATTGTTGGCATAGAAAAACCTCGATGCTTTATCCGCAGATTACACAGATTACACAGATTATGGAAAAAGCAGATGTAAAGAATGTATTTCAAGAGCCTTCATCTGTGCCGTTCGTTTTGAATATTGCATTTAATCTGTGTTAATCTGCGTAATCTGCGGATAAAGCATTTTGCACTGTCGGCGGGGGCAGCAGTTCCTGGGTGTGGCCGTCGGGATAGCCGACGATGACGCGAGCGGCCATGTGCGTGAACAGGCCCACTTCGGCCACGCCTACGATGCGCCGCAGGGCTGCTTCGAGAGCGGGCGGGTCGTTGATGGGCGGCATTTCCAAGTCGTAGATGTAAAGCTGGTCGTCGGTCACGAACGGGCGGGCGGGGCCGGATGCGTCGAGGCGCAGGGTCACATTCGGGGTGAATTGCAGCAGCCTGCGGCGCGTAGTCTCATGGCCGAACGGCACGACCGCGACCGGCAGGGGGTGCGCGCCCAACAGAGGCTTGATTTTGGCGGGGTCGCAGATGATGATAAGTTCGCGGCTGGCGCTCGCCACGATTTTTTCGCGCAGCAATGCCCCGCCGCCGCCTTTAATCAGGTTGAGGCTCGCGTCCACCTCGTCCGCGCCGTCAATGGTCAGGTCAAGACCCTCCACATCGGACAGAGATATGATGGGAATGTTCAGGCTTTGCGCCATTTCACGCGAACGTACCGAAGTCGGCACGGCGCGGATTTGCAGCCCTTCGCGCAGGACACGCTCGCCCAGCGCCTGAATCGCATACGCCGATGTCGTTCCCGTGCCGATGCCAATGGTCATGCCCGACTGCACAGACTGCACAGCCCTGCGCGCGGCGGCTTCTTTCGGTTCCACGCTCCACCCCCTTCATGCTCCCTACAACAGTCCGAGTAGTATACCAGAAGTCGGGATACAGGAGGGGAGTTTATCCACAGATTACACAGATTACGCAGATCAGAACAATTACAAACAGGAAACAGACACCCGCTTCAGGCATGTCAAAGCATTGTCTGCATTGAATTATCACTTTTGATTTGTAATCTGTGCAATCTGTGGATAAACTCTTAGCGGCATTCGTCGGGATGGTGCAGTTGCCAGTCGTCGGGCAGGGTTCCGTCATTGAGGGTGCGGGCCACGTCTTCGATGATCCAGTCGGGCGTGGAAGCGCCTGCCGTAATCCCGATAATGTCTTTGTCTTGCAGCCAGAGCGGATCAATCTCTTCGGCGGTTTCGATGTGATACGCGGGAATGCCCTGCTCCTCGCACAGTACGCGCAGGCGCTTGGTGTTCGCGCTTTTGCGTCCACCGACAACGATAGCGACCTCGACATCACGCGCCATGCGAACAGCCGCGTCCTGCAGCTCGTCCGTGGCGTTGCAGATGGTGTTGACGGCGCGGACATCCGTAGCGGTGCGGGCCGCTTCGCCCACCATCGCGCCGAAATCCTGCCCCCGCTGTGTCGTCTGGCACACAAGACCAACTTTTTTGCCCAGGCGGCCTTCCTGATGCAGGGCGCGTATGTCTTCTATAGTGGAGATGACTGTGACCTGTCCGCCCTCGGCCTCGACCGCGCCCACAACGCCCTTGACTTCGGTATGGCCCTTGTCGCCCACGAGCAGCACCTGATAGCCCTGATCATATAGCTGCTTGGCGGTGCGATGCACTTTGGTCACGAACGGGCAGGTCACGTCGAGTATATCCAGACCCTGTGTGCGGGCCTGCGTCACAACAGAGGGCGCGACGCCGTGCGCGCTGAGTACAACCGTGCCTTCGTTTATATCTTCCAGCTTGATTTGTGTGCTGATGCCCTCGGACTGCATCCGCGCGATCACCTGCTCATTATGCACGATGGGGCCGAGCAGCGTCATGCGCCCGCTGCGGTCATTGCGCGCCTGATTGGCGATGTCCACGGCGCGCTTTACGCCAAAGCAAAAGCCGGCGACCTTCGCCAGCACGATGCGGCGTTTGCGGCCCGTCACGACGGGCGCTTTGAGTATGGCAGGGGCGGCGAGGCTGATTGTAGTCATGATGATGGCACTCCTAACCGGAACATTCCGGTCTTCCACTCCAAGCGGGGCTAATCTGCGCCCGAACAATGTACGCCTGATTAAGATACGAATAAAATACAAACAAAAATGGCATAAAACATCACTCATATATGATGTTCGGCGAACAAGAACAGAAAAACAGAGATAGGACAGGTAAACTATAGGGGCGGTTACACTACATCCTACACTGATAGTACCATAACAAAGCACTTTGCGTTTCAAAGTGTACTGCACAATTTTAGTTTTTGAATAAAAATCCCGAACTGCTTTTCAAGGCTGTTCGGGATTTGCTTTTTTCCAGGGTGACTATACGCGCTTCCAACGAGGCGCTAGCAAGCGGTGATAAGGGGTGTTAGAAGGTGTTAGAAAGTGTTAATCTACGAGCAGGCTTGCCAGTTTGCCGCCATCGGCGGGTTCCAGGTCTTCCGGCACTTTCTGGCCCATTGTGAGGTAAGAGAGCGGGATGCCGGTGCGATCCGCCACATTGAGCAGTGTGCCGTAGCTGTCGGTCTCGTCCAATTTGCTGAAAATGATGCTGTCTACGCGGGCGGCGGCAAACCGCTGCGCGGCCTCGATCATGTCCCGCTCTTTGGTCTGCGCGGATAGGACGAGGTGCGTTTCGCAGCCCACGGTTTCCAGCAGGGACTTGAGTTCGCCGACCTGCATGATGTTTTTCTGGCTGCGCCCCGCCGTATCTATGAGCAGCAGATCGTAATCGGCGTATTGCGCTATGACGGGGGCGACTTCGGCCTGACTGTACGCCACGCCCACGGGAATATCCAGAATCTGGCTGTATATTTTTAGCTGCTCTACGGCGGCGATGCGATACGTGTCCATCGTCAGCAGGGCGACGCGCTTTTTTTCCACAAGTGCGAAGTGCGCGGCCAGCTTAGCGATGGTCGTTGTTTTGCCCACACCGGTCGGCCCGATCAGGGCTACGGCCTTGAGCGTTCCGGGAGTTAATCGGATCGGGCCGCTGCACCCCACGCGCCGCGCGATCAGGTCGCGCAGGGCGGACGCGGCGAGCGGCGAGCGGGCTTCTTCGCTCCACGCGTCGAAGTCCGGCAGCGCGTCCAGCAGTTCGTGCGCGAGCGCGGACGAGACGCCGCCATCGGTCAGGCGGGCGTGAAGTTCGGGGAAACGGGAGATATTCGTGTCCATCAGCGTCGCGAAATGTGCGGCATTGCTTTGTGCGGTCAGCGTGGGCGCAACGGCGGATACAACGGCGGACACGGTGCGGTCATGGCTCTCCTGCTGTTCACGCTGTAGGGACGACAGCCCTTCGCGTATCTCGTGCATGGCTTTTTCGAGGAGGGCAAAACGGCGGTCTTCTGCGATTTCGAGCGGAGCGGCGACAGCGGCGGCGACGACGCGGGAGGGCGGTTCAGCGGGACGTTCGGCCTGTCGCGTGGTTTCGCGTCCATGATTTGCTCGCTGATTCTCTGCTCTAAATAGATCGGTGGCTTGGGCCGCACTTTCCTCGCCGTCCTGCTCCTCGCGAAAAGCATTGTATGCGGCCAGACCGTTTCCGTTTGCGCGGGATGTATGGGCGCGTTCCGGCTGACGGGGGCTGTCGTAGGCGGCGGGTTGAGGCAAGGTTTCTTTGCGCGGCGGGGCGGGCGTGGCGCGGGCGTAGGCGTTACGGGCGGCGGCAATCGCCGCGCTCTGCCCGGCTGTCACGGTCGGAGGTCGTGCCGCAACGCTTTGCGCGTCCTCACCGGTGTCCCAATCGTTGTTTCGGTTGCTGCGGGGCGGGTTTTGCGCCACGGCAGCGGCGGCGCGCTGCCTGCCGGAAAGCGCGGCGCTGATCGGCTGCGGATCATCCTGTACAGGCTGGGATTGTGGCGCGCGAATCGCAGCGGCGGACGGGCGCTGGGAGGCCGGGGCGGTTTTCGCGGCGGATGCGAATGGGGCGGCGGGCGCGGCGGCGCGGCGCGCGGAAACAACATCGTCTTTGACATTGATGCCTATGGCGGCCACGAGGCATACCGCATCGCGCGCGCCCAGGCCCAAGACGCCGCCCTTGCGGATTTTGCGCGTCTCCAGAATCACGGCCTCCGGCCCCAGGTCGGCGCGTACCTGCTGCAGGCACTCTTTCAGCGTAAACGCCTCATATTCTTTGATTTGCATGGTAAGCGGGCCTCCGCGAAAAGGTTGTAATGGGCGTTGAATACTGCGTCAGAAGTGGAAACCCAGCAGGCGCGAAACGGACAGCGGCAAGGGTCATACACGCAATCATACAGCGGCAAGGGCAGTGTCCTGCTCTATTATCGGCGGCCTTTACCCGTCAATGCAGGGGTATTTTCGGAGCAGGAGCGGTTCGGGCAGGAGTTGAAGGGGGACGCGTGGAATCGGAGATCAACAAAAATGGTGAACGATGCGTAAAGATCTGAAAGTGTCGGCAGCGCGACAAAGATACAAAGTGTTGTTTGTGTTTGCCGCCTGCACGGATCAGGCGGGGAGGCGAGGTATGAGCGCGATACAAATTCCTTTTGATTTGGAAACCTTGCCGGACACCGGGGTTCGCGAGTGGCTGTTCACGCGCGATTTTTACGAATGCGCGAGTGCGCTGGGCTGGTTTCATGTGGCCGATACAGAGCTGCGCGACGGCATAATCAGCCGTAAAAATTTTGGCGAGCCGCGCCTGTGGACGCGCGCAGAGTACGCGCAGGCCTATGAACGTGGCTGGTTCAACGGACTGCGCGTGGAACTCGCACAGGGAAAGGTATTCGTCAAGTTGCCCGCAAGTCCAGCCCATGTAAACTGCGTCGAAGATGGAGGCGAGGTGATAAAGCGTGTATTCAGCAATGGATTTCGCCGGCGGCGCGAAAGTCCGCTTCCGCTGCCCTTAGACGGCGTCCCGGAGCCGGACATTCTTGTCGCCAGGGGCAGCCGCGAGGATTTCCTGACGCGCCATCCTCAACCGGAAGAAGTCGCCCTGCTCATAGAGATCTCGGACGCCACGCTGCACTATGATCGCAACGAAAAAGCCGCTCTGTACGCTCAGGCGGGTATTGACGATTACTGGCTGCTCAACCTGCAAAATCGCACACTTGAAGTACGCCGCGAACCGGCGGCAATGGCCGGCGCACCTTACGGCTTCGGCTTTCAGCAGACGACGATCTACACTCCGGAGCAGTCGGTTTCGCCCCTGGTTCTGCCGACGGCTGCATTTCTTGTCGCCGATTTATTGCCGCCCGTCACTGTCGGAGGGCAGTTCTGACAGCAGGCTTATTCGCGTTGCCAGACACTGTCACGCGCTATGGAGCGAAAAAGATAGCACAAAAATTGACACCGGAACAACAAAAGATGCTTCGCCTGCTGGACTATGAGCGCCAAACCATTGTGTATCCGGGCGCGAGTCGTCTCTTAGACGCGGGCGTTATGCGGGATGTGTCCGCCGACGGCAAAGCCTGCGAGATTGTGTACTCCGCCTGCGCCGAGACGGAGATCTACACGATCATCGAACAGCAGAGACAGTTCGCTCGCAGCGCACACTACGAATTGGAGTGGAAGGTGTATGGCCATGACAGTCCGCCATCGCTGGGGGAACGCCTGACGGCGGCAGGGTTTACGCCCCACCCTAAAGAGATGTTCATGGTCTTTGCTGCAAACGCCGCGTCTATGGATGGTTTCGAGGTGGGCGGCGGCGATGTGAGGCGAATCACGGACAGGCAGGGTCTGAAGGACTATCAGCTTGTTCGTGAAGAGGTTTCTGGCCGCAGCGACAGCCGAAGCATCGAGCAAATTGAGCAATATGGATTGATGCTGGAAAAGCATCCGAGTAACCTGAGCATTTACGTGGCCTATGTGGACGACGAGCCTGCCGCCTGCGGACGCGTGTACTTCCATGCCGACAGCCGCTTTGCCGGACTATGCGGGGGCCAAACACGCGAGCGGTTCCGGCGGCGCGGTTTGTTCACACAAGTGGTGGCTGCTCGTATCCGTGAAGCGGTCAGCCGAGGGATCATAAATATCTGCGTTGACGCGCTGCCAACCTCCGAACCGATATTGAAAAAACACGGGTTTGTAAGCCTGACGTACACGCAGCCCTTTACCTTTGCGGGCTAAGATCGCTTGCGAGCTAAGATCGCCCGTTTTGCTGCGGCATACTTCTTGAGAGTGGCTGCTTGAAGATAGTGGATTGAGGAGGAGTATGCGCTTTCCTTTTTTCGATGCCTGGCGTCAGCGGCTGAACCGCAAGCGCTACGACCTGAATACCCTGCGCGTCGTGGACGAACGCATGAAGACGCGCGAACAACAGCGCGAGGAGCCGGAAGCCGATACGCCAAAAGCGGCGGAACGCAATCACATCTACTGCCATCACTGCGGGGCGTCCATGTCGCAAAAGTATAGCATCTGCCCCGATTGCGGCATTCCTCTGGGCAGTTGATCGCATTCGCCCCCGGTATCCTGCGCTCAATCATGCTTCCTGAACTTTGTCCCTTGACCTCAACAGTTAAATTAAATGATGGCTGATTTGGGGGGATGGTTAATTTGCGTTCATTTGCGTTCATTTGCGGCTATCCACCCCCCTGCGCCCTGTTCTCACCACACATTATAAACAGGGTGATCTACCGTTTTCCGCCGCGTCTTAACACCGCCTTAATACCGGTGTGCTACAATCCGCCACTATTTCGGAAAAGGAGCCTTCATCATGCGACTAAGACATTATTCTATGTGGCTTGCCGCGGCGGGCATCGCGGCCCTCGGATTGGGCGCATTTGCGCGTCTGCCCTATCTGCATCTGGCTCACGGCACACACCCGCATACCGGACAGCCGCTTATCACGCCCGGCAAGGACGGCGACGCCACCCTGCTATTCAACGGCTGGAAGATCAGCCCGGCAGGGCGTTCTCTTTCTACGGGTGACTTTTTGCTCGGCGGCGGCATCAGCCCGGACGGCAAAACGCTCGCCATCTGCAACGCAGGCTACGACAAGCACGCCCTGCACATCGTGGACATCGCCACGGAAAAAGAGGTCGCCCTGCTGCCCATTCCCCATACGCTGAACGGCCTTGCGTGGTCGAGTGACAGCCGCAAAATCTATGTGGGCGGCGGCGTGAGCGCGTCGGGCAACGACATCTATACCTTCGAGCAGACGGAGGGCAAATGGGCAGAGGGCAAAATCTTCGGATTGGCCGGCAGCGATCCGCAATCTACGTGCGTGGCGGGCCTGGCCCTGTCTAAAGACGGCAGGATGCTGTACGCGCTGAACAACTCCGACGACAAGCTTTACATCATGGATGCGATTACAGGGGCGGCGAAATCCAGCCTTGCGGTAGGCGATCATCCGTATGCCTGCAAGATGTCGAATGACGGCAAATACCTCGTCGTGTGCTGTCTGGGCGGCAAATCGCTGACGGTTGTAGACGCTGCCGCAGCCACGCCGAGCGTAAAACTCACCGTGGCGACCGGCGAACACCCCAACGCGCTTGTGTTTTCCGGGAATAATCTTCTTTACGTGTCGTGCGGCAACGAAGACACGGTTCACGTCTACGATGCTACAAACGGCGATCCGATTGAGACCATTCGCACCCGCCCGACCCCCACTTCGCCCTCCGGCAGCACACCTTGCGCCGTCGCCCTCAGCCCCGACAACAAGACGCTGTACGTCGCGAATTCCGACAACAACGACGTGGCCGTGATAGACGTTTCCAAAGCGGGCGGCAGCCGTGTCAAAGGCTTTATCCCGACAGGATGGTATCCCACGGCCCTGCACGTTAGCCCGGACGGCAAAAAACTTATTGTTTGCAGCGGCAAGGGCATCGGCTCGCATCCCAATCCCGGCGCGGTCAAGCCGGCTAATCCTGTTTCGACCGCCGAGTACAAATTTGAGTACATCGGCAAGCAGCTCAACGGCCTGATCTCGTTTGTGGACGCGCCTTCGGACGCGCAGCTCGCAAAATATACGAGGCAGGTACTCGCCAACACGCCCGGTCAAATCACGAAGACCGCGCAGCTGGGGGAAACAACCGTCGTGCCGTCCCTCCCCGGCGCAGGCTCGCCCATCAAGCACATCCTCTACATCATCAAAGAGAATCGCACGTATGACCAGGTGTTCGGCGACTTGAAGCAGGGCAATGGCGACCCCGACCAGACGCTCTTCGGGCGCGATGTCACGCCGAACCATCACGCCCTGGCCGAGCAGTTCGTTCTGCTCGACAACATGTACTGCAACGGCGAGGTCAGCGTGGACGGGCATCAGTGGTGTGATGCGGGCATCGTCACCGACCATATACAGCGGTCGTGGGTGTACTCGTATTCCGGCAAGGGCAAATTCAACGACACGCCCGCCGTGTCCGAGCCTTCGTCCGGGTATCTGTGGGACGCCTGCAAGCGCAAGGGATTGACGTACCGCTCGTATGGCGAGTCGTTCAAAGCCCGCAGCAGCGAGGCGGCCCCGGAACCCGTCGAAGCGGCCACGACCAGCCTTGTCGGGCATGGCAGCGCGCGGTTCGTGGGCGTGGGCTGGCCCAAAGGCAAATTGATGCGCGACACGGACAAGGCCGACGTCTTTTTGAGCGAGTTCCGCGAGTACGAGCGCGCGAATACCATTCCGAACTTCATGGTAATGTCGCTGGGCGAGGATCACACGCGCGGCACGACAGCCGGCGCGTATACGCCTAAAGCCGCCGTCGCCTCCAACGACCAGGCGCTGGGCAAGATCGTGGACGCCATTTCGCACTCGTCCGCGTGGAAGGACACCGCCATCTTCGTAATCGAGGACGACGCCCAGAACGGCCCCGACCATGTGGACTCACATCGCACCGTCGCGCTTGTCATCAGTCCCTACACCAGGCGGGGATATGTGGACAGCACGATGTACCAGACGGCGAGTATGCTCCGCACGATGGAACTGCTGCTCGGACTGTCCCCCCTGACGCAGTACGACGCGGCAGCCACGCCCATGACCGCGAGCTTCACCAACCGGGCCGACCTGTCACCCTACGCCCTGCTCGGCCCCAAAATAGATCTGAACGCCAAAAACACCGCCGGGGCGTTCGGGGCCGTCCAATCGGGCAAGATGAACCTGGCCGAATACGACAAAGCCGACCCAGCCACCCTGAACCGCATCCTGTGGCACAGCATCAAGGGCGCAAACACACCCTACCCTGCCCCCGTTCATAGCGCTCTGACCACGAATGGACGTGTGCCGCAGAATACCGCTTCGCAGCGCGATAGTGACGACTGATAATCCACTTTGCCTGCAAACGAATAAAGCCCGCGCAGAAGATTGCTGCTTCTGCGCGGGCTTTGCTTTGCCTGTCGGCTAACAGTGATGCGGGCAGGTATCTCTACGCGTTTTGATGCTGTCACAGCACATACACGCACTTGTGCTATTACGAACATCAATACGGTGGGTTTATACTTCCTTTGTACGATGCAGTATCGTGACGCAATTCTCTGACGTGCAGCCTCTCACACGCAAAGGAAAACCAACCGTGAAAAAACTACTCCCCGCGCTTGCCCTGGCCCTGATCGGTTCGCTGATCGGCTCGGCGGCTCAAGCGCAAACGAACCTGGGCGCGGCTCAGGGCTTTAATGCTTTCATTTTCGGCAATGTGACCACGACAAACGGCGGCGAGTCGGAAGGCCCGCTTGCCATCGGCGGCAACTGGACGACCGGCAGCTACAATGTTGATTTCACCAATCATCCCGCCACGCTTGGCTCGACCACAAACATCGGCGTGTACGTGAAGGGCAATGTGACTACAAGCGGAACCGCGCAGATCGCCTATGGCAACGCGTATGTCGGCGGCACGGTCAGCGGGTCGGGCAGCTTCGGCTTCAACGGCGGCGGCAGTCTCAAAAACGGGCCGTCGTTTGTGGATGGCAGCGTGTTCAATCAGGGCGCGTATATCAATCAGTCCAACTACCTGGCCGGCTTGTCGGATCGGGCCATCAACACGAGCGACCCGAACAACCTCAACATTGACCTGAACAGCGCGTCCAAGTACGGCAACTTCAAAGTGTTCTCGATTGCCGCGTCCGACCTGAGCGCGACGCGTACACTCAACATCGCCAACTTCAACTCGGCTTATACCCTGCTTATCAACATCACGGGCGGCGATGTGGCGCATTTCGGGCTTCAGGTGAACGGCGGCAATTTCGACCGCATTCTTTTCAACGACAACAGCGCCAAGATGTTTACGGTTGACAACCGCCTGCTCGAAGGCTCGCTTCTTGCCCCGCAGGCCGCAATCACGCAAAGCAATGTTATCGAAGGCAATCTTATCGCGGCCTCGCTGACCGTGCCGAACGGCAACGAACTGCACTTCGGGGCAGGGCGGCAGTTTGATGGCACGCTGCTTTCCGCCCCCGCCTCGGTTCCCGAACCCGGAGCGCTTGCCCTGCTGTCCGGCCTGGGACTGACAGGCGCGTCCCTCCTGCTGCGCCGCCAAGCCCGCAAAGGATTGACCTGCCGAAAGTGAATTCCCGTCAAGAGTGAGTTCCCGCCGGAAGTGAGTTCGCGTCGTGGATTATGACGCAGCGTTCATTACGAGTCGTCAAACTGACATATTGCTTCACGTCTATTTTCAAATCATGTCACAGTTTGTTTTTTGACGTATTCAAATCCAGCATGGACACGCCCGCTACGTAATCGGTGGTAGCGGGCGTGAGCATAGCGGATATCGTCTGTACCACCTGTTCGATCCGCTCGCCGCCGCGCTGAATACGTTCCAGACCGGCGATCAGGGCCGCAAGGTCGGACGCGATTTCATCGCTCGTCGGCAGGAAGGCGGGAACGGTTTCCAAACGCGCTTTCATGCCGCGCATTCGCCGCAGCGCGCTCTCCCCGCTGCCCAGGATGGCGAAGAGGGGATTGTTGATCTCATGGCGCAGGGCGGCAGCGGCCTGCGCGATGGTGTCGGATTGGGCCACGCGCACGCTCGCTTCCTCGCGCGCCGCGCTGTGACACACTTCGGCCTGCAGCTCGGCGGCGATCTCCACAAGGTGCGTCGTCGCGTCCTCGGAGTAGCCGCCGTTTGCGTCCTCGTCGTCATGCTGCCATAAAACCCTCTGCGCGCTTGCCACCTGCCGACGCATCTGCGCCAGTCGCAGCGCGGCCTGGACGCGGGCCATGATCTCGAACGAACCGGCGCGGCGCAGCAGGACATCGTCGGGGCCATACAGAGGCCAGGCAGCATCCAGGGGCAGATCGTCCAGCAGCAGAATACTTGCACAATGCAGACTCGTGTTATCAAACAGTCCGTGCCAGAGCGTACCGAGGCCCGCAAGATGTGCAGATTTACCCGTGCCAATCACGGCCCGATCTGCCGCCTGAACAGGCGGGGGCAGCACAACCACATCGGGACACAGGGCGCGAATGTCTGATGCCGCTCTGTCCGGAGAGACGCCCAGATGCAGACGACAGCCCAGGCGTTCCGCCACGCCCTCAAACCGCCGCTGTATGTTCGCGTCCTGCTCGATAAGATAGATGATGGATATGTCCGACATCGCTGCCCTTCTCTGTTTGACGTTTTGCTCTATTATCGGGAGTTGAACGCGGCCTCTCCAGAAAACACCGGACACGCCAGACCCTTGACAGGAACGTTCGCTTTTGGGTAGCATGAAAAGTATAATCGAAACAATCAAACGGCCTGCGTAACTGGCGTTCGCGAAGCGTTCACTTCGGGGAAGCGCATGGCCGGGGAAAGTCGCGCGCCTGGGCATCTGCATTACACCAACGTAGTGCGGGCTGACCGGGCGTTTGCGCCGTCTGCGCCGCGCGTTTTTCAAGAGGGAGATATTTATGAGCGCCGATAATTTAACCACGCGCCGCGCCCTGCTCAGCGTGTCGAACAAGGCCGGGCTGGTCGCTTTCGCGCAGGCCCTGCGCGACATGGGGTACGAGATCGTTTCCACGGGCGGCACGGCGACAACGCTCGCGAATGCAGGTCTGGACGTGCTGAATGTCAGCGACGTGACCGGCTTTCCTGAAATGCTGGAGGGCCGCGTCAAAACGCTGCACCCCGGCGTACATGGCGGCATCCTGGCCGACCGCAGCAAGCCCGACCACGTCGCCGCCATTGCCGCCCATGACATACAGCCCATTGACCTTGTCTGCGTCAACCTGTACCCCTTTGCGGCCACGGTCGCCGATCCTGATGTCACGCTGGAAGACGCCATCGAAAACATTGACATCGGCGGGCCGGCCATGATCCGCAGCGCGGCCAAAAACCACAATCATGTGCTTGTGATCGTAGACCCCGCCGATTACGACGCCCTGATTTTGGAACTGCAATCCGAGGAAAACGGCGTGGGCGGCAGTTCGCTTGCCACGCGACGCAGGCTTGCCGCCAAGTCGTTCGCGCATACGTGGCAGTACGACGCGTATATCAGCCTGTGGCTGGCGCAGCGCTTTGCCCTGGAGAACGAGGAAACGCCCTCCCTGCTGCCCGAAGCGTTCGCCGTAGATTATTCAAAAGCCCAGCCGTGCCGCTACGGTGAAAATCCGCATCAACAGGCCGCGTTCTACATCGCCGATAACGTCACGGAACCCTGCGTGGCGAACGCAAAGCAGATACACGGCAAAGAATTGTCGTTCAACAACATCTACGACCTGAACGGCGCGCTGGAAACCGTGAAGGAGTTCAGCGAGGAGGATCGGCCCGCTGCGGTCATCATCAAGCACACCAACCCCTGCGGCGCGGCGCTGGGCGATACGCTGGCCGACGCCTTTGCGAAAGCGCGTATGGGCGACCCGATTTCCGCCTTTGGCGGCATTCTGGCCGTGACGCGCATCCTGGACGTGGCGACCGCCGAGGCCATAACAGGCAAAAACACGTTTTTCGAGGCCATCATCGCGCCCGGCTACGAACCCGCTGCCATCCCTATCCTGACCGAGCGCAAGGCGTGGGGCGCGAACCTGCGCCTGCTCGAAGTGGGCGACTTGCACAACTGGCGCGCGAAAGCGAACGCGACCGGCCTGGACTTTAAGCGCGTTACGGGCGGTGTTCTGGCGCAGACCCCCGATCATGTCGTTATTACTCCTGAACAACTGGAAGTCGTGACGCAGCGCGCGCCCACGCCCGAAGAGATCGAGGAGCTGCTGTTCGCGTGGCGCATCGTTCGGCATGTCAAAAGCAACGCGATTGTTTTTACGAAGGGGCGTCAGATCGTGGGCGTGGGCGCGGGGCAGATGAACCGGGTGCGCTCGGTGCGGCTGGCCGTAGAGCAGGCAGGCGAGCAGGCAAAAGGCGCGGTCGTGGCCTCGGACGCATTCTTCCCGTTCCCCGATGGCCCCGAAGCCGCCGCGCAGGCCGGCATAACGGCCATCATCCAGCCCGGCGGCAGCAAAAAAGACCAGGAGACCATTGATGTCTGCAACCGCTACAACATCGCAATGGTTTATACGGGCGTCCGCCACTTCCTGCACTAACGTCTTCGCGCATCAATGCTGTCGAGCATGAATGCCGTCGAAGCGGCGTGAAGACAGGTCTGAACCTACATACTCGAAAGCGGCGAGCCAAACGAAGAGGGAGCAGAGGTTACTCTGCTCCCCTGCTCCGTTCCAGAACGCTTGACTATACGAACGGGGGTACGTGTTCGACAGGAGCGTTCTGTTTAGTTCATTGTGTGGCGGCTGACCGCGTTGTTAGCGCGGTCGCTGTCTACGACGTGTGAGGCATGCGCGTCGTACTGCGTCGGCACGGTTACAAAAGTGATTTCCCGGTCTCGCGGCCGGGGCCAGCTTTATGAAAGCGCTATATCGTCGCGCAGCACGTTTATGCTGCACAGGCGGCATCGTTTTGTTCCGTATAGAAACTAGCGGCAGTCCGTCGCAGCCGGCTCATAAAGTCGTTCTGTATTCGCGCCTTGCCTCAGGCAAAACAATCCGGTGGCGTCATCGTGTCTCATCCTTCCAGGTCATTGGTCGTCCACAGCGCACGGGGCAGCCATGCTTTCTTGTTCGTGGTCGTACCTCCCCAATTGGATTTGTAACAAACTCGGTTCGTTTCCGGCGTCCGACTCTAACCCATAATCGGGAATTTGCGTAACTGCCGAAGTGTCTTCCGAATATGAAGGACGATGTCCCTGCTACATGCTCATTATGCGCCTATTTTCTTGTGCTGTCAAGTATTTATGTGCCAAATCGCAAATAATATGCACATGCAAGCATTTTTTTTGCGAGGCAGTATTATTCCGTCTGCCCAATCTATGCGTCATTAGTTTGATGGGGCGGTGGGTGGCAGCGGCGAGGCAGACGGCTGCGTGTAGTAAGCGGGCATCGGGAAGCGGAACACGGTTTCCTTGCTGTCCGGCTTGCGCCCTGCCGCGCCGCCCGAAAAGGCTCCGGTCGGCCCCGCGCTGTATAACACAAAACCCTCTTTTTCGCGCCGGTACGTCAGGGCATGGTCGCTGAAAGGATCGTTTGACGCCGGGGTATTTGTCTGCGCCCATTCGTCGGGGAACTGGCCGCGCGATTGCCGATACGCGAACGCGAGCGCGGCCATGCGTACTACGGCTGCCTGCGCCTCGCCCTGCGCCTGCTTGGAACGCGCCTGACTGAATACAGGCACTAGAATAGTGGCGATGTAGCGTGTCGGCAAATAAGGGTATGACCGTGCTTCTCGATCCAGTCTGTCCAGTCCTGCCTTACTGTTCATGTACGAACCCATCATCAAATGCAGGTTCTCCTGCTGGTACGTCAGTAGGTTCAATTCATTAGCGTCGAGCAACGCAACGCTAAGTGAGGAAGGTCGCCTTGCTACGGCGTTCGCGTACAGACCGTCTTTTGCGTCGGCGTGGAATTTGCCCGCGCGAAGCATATCAAAGACGACTTCGCCTAATATGATTTCGCCGCGCATCCCGTCCGCCATGCTGACCGTCTTCCAGTTTTGCGAGATCGCATCCGCCACAGCCTGCGCCACGCCTGGCTGATCTCCCGCCGTATACAGGACGCGCTCCATGAAGTGCAGCGTAATGGCGTTCAGCGCTACGCCGACAAGTTTGCTGATCAGGGTCGGTTCACTTGCGGCGTGCTGCGCCATTTTGAAGCCCATCGCTTCGTTGCGGATGGCGTCGAGCGTTTTGCCGTCCGCCAGCAGGATGAGGCTTTCGTTTGTTAAGACGCGCAATCCGCCGCGCATTTTGGCGTATTCGGGAAACAGCATGTCCGGGCCGAGCGCGTAGTTGCGATTGAACACGCACTGAGGTTTTTGCGCCGCCTGATGGATCAGGCTGACAACGTCGTGTCGTCGCGCCAGCGCCTGCCTGAGTTGGGCGAGGTGTTCAGCCGGGGGCGGCAGCTGCTTTGTCACTTCGTCGAGGACCTTGTCGTCGCCCTTTAGCGGCTGCTTTTCCAGCATGTCGGTCAGGTGGACGTAAAGGGGCGCGGCGTTCTGGTCGGCGGGCGGCAGGGGCCTGGTAAGTTCGGCGGGCGTGAGCGGCAGACCTTCCGCGCGCATCTGCCGCTTGATTTCGCGCAGCCCGCGCTGACTGACAAACTCAATGCCCATCGGGGCAAGAACGACGAGACCAAGAACGGCGAGGTGGATGTTCCTCATTATACGCAGGTTTTTTTTGGCGCGCGGACTCAGCGGACGTTTCATCAGTTTTCTCCCGGCTCTCGGATAGCGTGTTGTCTTGAACTCGGATTTATAGGATTATTGGGATGGACAGGATCAAACGCGCCGTGTGCTGCCGCCCTCTTCCAATACGAACGCCCACCAGCACGAAAGGTCAGGGGCAGCCACAGGTCATCCTATCCATCTCAATAATCCTATAAATCCGAGTTCAAGACAAAGGACGGCAAAATTACGGATACAGCAGATAGGGCTTGCGGCGAGTCTCAAATGCGTTGGCGGCGTTGTTCCAGGCGTTCCATATTTGCGCCGGGGACGCGCCGGACTCGAACAGCTTGCGCGCCTGATCGGTTCCGTTTACCAGATCGAACATGCGCGTGGTTTCCGTATCGGTAAAGAAGCGCAGGGCCGGGTTGACGACGCGAGCGGCGTCCATCAATTCAAAGTTCAGACGCGTCAATTCGCAGTGCGCCGGGTCTGTAAATGCGATATGTACACCGGCGCATACGCGCCCTTTGTAGACGCCGTGATCCGGTGTCCATTGCGCGGGTGTAAAGGTAACGCCCGATAGATTGCGCCCGGTCAGCTCGGCGGCATACGCATCGGCGTCCAGGCCGGGCGCGCCCGCATACTCGAAGGGCAGCGGCGTACCGATACCGATGCTCAGGGCCGTCAGTTCGCCCACGGTTCCGGTCGCGGCATAGTACAAAGCGGTGCGGGCGTAAGGGACGTGCGGACTGGTGGGCGTCCACTTCAGCCCCGTTTCGTCCCATGTCATGCCGCGCCGCCAATCCTGTATCGGCACCACAGTCAGTTCGCAGCGCGCGCCGCCCGCGAGCATCCGTTCGCCGTTCAGCAAACGCGCCAGTTCCCCGACCGTCAGGCCGTGCAGGTACGGAACCGCATATCTGCCGACAAACGAGCGGAACGCGACAGGAGGAATGTTGCCCTCGACGCGCTCGCCGCCCAGCGGGTTAGGCCGATCCAGCACGACAAAGCGAACGTGGTACGCGGCTGCCGCTTCCATGCACAGGCCGAGCGTGCTGATGTATGTATACGAGCGCGAGCCGATGTCCTGTATGTCGAACACGAGCGTATCTATGGTACGCAGCATGGACGCGGTGGGCTTCAGGGTTTTGCCATAGAGGGAGTAGATGGGCAGGTTTGTCGCCCGGTCACGGCTGCTGCTCACCCTCGACCCCGCCGACGCCCGCCCGCGCAGGCCGTGTTCCGGGCTGAACAGCGCGCACAGGGTAAATGCCGCTTTGTGTCCGGTCACATTGTTTGCGTTATTTACACTGCTGCTATTATGTGAAGCCTGCCACAAAACATCAATGCCGCTGCGCCCATCCCGCGTCTGCCCGCTCTGGTTGGTAATCAGGCCGATGCGCCTGCCGCGCAGCAGTGTGAAATCCTGCTTTTCCAGAACGTCAAGCCCGGTAAGAACGCTTGGCTTGGTCGTTTTTGCCGGCACAACGGCGGCTGTATCACCTGCGCGAACAGGCGTTCCCTCCTGCGCCGCTGACGATACGCCTGCACAAAGCAGAAGCAGATGCAGAAGTAAGATCCTGTACCACGTTGTAAGTATCGGTACAATTGTGCGTTGCACGAAATAACTTGGCATTCGGTTGTTCAAGGCGCTCCTGCGGTATGGCTGGACGCATTGTAACACAAAGCCGATTGCCTGCATAGTGTGACAATCGGCTTTGCGTTACACGACGGACGGCTTACTTGTTTGCGTTCGCGGTCAGGGTTTTGGCGGGGAGGGCGAAGGCGATGTACGAGTCGCCGCTTTTGGTGCGGAGTTTGCCGCCGCCGCCCGCCGCGATAATCACGTACTGCCGCCCGTCCACCATATACGTGGACGGCGTAGCGTATCCGCCGGCAGGCAGCTTCACTTGCCACAGCAGTTTGCCGGTGGCTTTATCGAAGGCGTGAAACATCTCGTCCTTTGTGCCGCCGATGAAGACCAGGCCGCCGCTTGTGACAATCGTGCCGCCAAAGTTTTCCGTGCCGGTCTGCGGAACGCCCTTTGCGGTCAGTTCCGGGTACTCGCCCAGCCGGATCTGCCACGCGAACTCGCCCTTGTTGACATCAATGGCGGTCAGGCTGCCCCACGGCGGCTTGTTGGCGGGGTAGCCGTTTTTGTCGTTGAAGTAGGTGTAGCCGCCGAAGTCGTAGCCGCCTGTGGCATTGGGCTTGAGCAGACAGATGTACGGCACGTTGTTGCTGTTGACGTACAGCAGGCCGGTCGTGGGATCATACGAGCCGCCGCTCCACGTCGCGCCGCCGTGAAATCCGGGCGTGACGACGGTTCCTGCCACGCTCGGCGGCAGATACGCCTGCCCGTAATGCAGATCGCGCAGCCGGTTCAGCACATCGGCGCGGGCGTCGGGCGAAATGTCGGTCACATCGTCTTTGGTAAACAGCGAGGGCGAAAATGGCGGCGGTTTGAGCGGCATGGGCTGCGTCGTCGCGGCCCGCTCGCCGGGAACATCGGAGGCGGGTACGGGCGTTTCGGTCACGCCATACAGCGGCTGTCCCGTCAGCCGGTCGAACAGATAACAGTAGCCGGTCTTGGTTAGCTGCGCGACCGCATCGCGCCGCCTGCCGTTCTGCATGACCGTGACCATGATGGGAGGACACGGGTTGTCGTGATCCCAGATGTCGTGATGCACGGTCTGGAAATGCCATAGCTGCTTGCCCGTGCGGGCGTCGAGGGCCAAAGTGCAGTTGGCGAACAGGTCGTCGCCCTTGCGATCCGCGCCATAGAAGTCGGACGAGGCCGAGCCGGTTCCGCAGAACAGGATGCCTCGTTTCACATCCAGCGTAAAGCCCGACCAGGCATTGACGCCCGTGCGATCTTTCCAGCCGTCGCCCTCCCACGTCTCATGCCCCGCTTCGTCCGGACGGGGAACCGTGTGAAATCGCCACGCCTCTTTGCCCGTGCGTACATCGAAGGCGCGTATGTCCCCCGGTGCGCCCGGCTGCCCCTCCGAGACCAGAAAACCCGGTATCACAAGGTTATCGAACACGGCGGGCGCGGATGTGACGCCGTACGCGGTGTGGGAAATGTCGCGCTCGATGCCCGCCCGCAGGTCCAAAACCCCGTTCGTGCCAAAGGCCTTATCGGGGACGCCTGTATGCGCGTCCAGGGACAGCATTCGTCCGTCCGGTGTCCCCATCAATATGCGCCGATGCCCGCCGGGTTTGTCGTCCGACCAGTACGCGATGCCCCGGTTGACGCCGCCGCTGCCCGTCTTGTATTTCCATATCTCGCGCCCAGTTGCGGCGTCAAGCGCGACGACCTTCAAGTCAGGCGTTGTTACGTACATCACGCCGTCCACGACCACGGGCGTACACTCTATGGTGCTGCCCTCCGATACGCCTTCACCGTGATACGTCCACGCAACTTGCAGGTTCTCGACGTTGTCCCGGTTGATCTGCTTGAGCGGCGAGTAGCGTGTCCCGCCCTTGTCGCCGCCGACATTGGGCCAGTCGGTCGAGGCGCGTTTGTCCACGACCGGCAGATTATTGGTCTGCGCCGCGCCGTGTGACGGGCTGGCCGGACTTGCGTTTGTCCCGTTCGCGCCTGCCGCCACCATAAACAGCCCGCACAAACCCCATTTTTTTCGTATGTTTCGCATGACCCCTGCCCCCCTACCGACCTGATACTGTCCTGCCTCAAAATCACACGCGCAGCCGATGATGCCTGTGCAGGCATGTGATTCGCGCTCCATGACATGTCTTGTGTAGATTATGGCATAAATGCCTCGGCCTGCAATGGACGTCAGAGGGTTTTTGCAGGATGGCTGCACCGAAGGTTTCGGGGGCGAAACAAAGCGATTAGTGTGCAGATTGATGCGGAAGCGACAGGCCAGAATGCTTTTCTCCTGAGTATGAGATAGTTCACAGCACGAGTGTAGTACGCTTCATAGCGCTTACCCTGCCTCCCGGTTTATACTATGGGTGTCAAACGCGCTGAACAAACAACACATCAAGCAGCAGACGACACAACGCGTCACACACCCGGCAGGCAGCAATGTCACAACGAAGACGCATAACAAGAAACACCCGCATAGCACAGGTTCGCGCACAGCTTACAGCGGCACAGCTGCAGAAACGGACTACGACCATGAACACCACGACAACCATCCAGATCAACGACCTGCCCATCATCGAAACCGAACTGACCACTGAGGAAACCATCCGCGTTGTGGGCGGCTATCGCGTTCAGGCGTGGTAAACAGTCCGGCGGTACAACCCAACTAACAGCCAGTGCAAGCGGGCGAAAACTGCTTATAACTTTGAACAAACCGGCGCGGCGAAAGCATTCATACGCTTTCGCCGCGCCCCTGCGTCGTCTAAGCGGCGGCAGGCTAAATCTGTATACATTTGCACAAAGCGACAATGTACAAAAACGTACAAAGTAACAAGTGGCAATGCGAAAGCGATTTACACTCCCCTCCGTCTACCTGGCGGCGTCCATGGCGCTGCGGATGGCGGACAGCAGGCCGGATTGACGGTCGGGGGACGGCGCTTCTTTGGGGAAAGCGCGTTCCAGGGCGGGCCACCAGCCGAACTGATCCACATACGACAGATCGAAGATCATCCAGCCCTGCCCCTGCCGTCCCGCCGCTTCCAGGGCGTGGATAAAGTTTTCGGGCCGGTCGGCATAATCCGGCACGTACACGCCGGGGTACACGAACGCGCCGTTTGCGACCGCCTGATTGGACAGTTCCGCAGCGTATTCCACCGTGCCTTTTTCGCCCAGGCCCTCCTGCCGCGCGTCCGTGCGCGTGGCGACGGGATAATAGCAGCCGGTCGAGATCCAGTCGAAGAACTCGGCGTAGCCCGTGCGCGGATAGTCGGGCGTGAACCACGAGTAGCGCAGGCTGGTCTTGTCGCTGCCCCAATTCACGCCCACCTGATAGTAGGCGGGATACCACGAGCCGACATACGTACCCAGAATGATATGCGGCTTGACGCTCCGCGCCGTCCGCGCTATGTCGCCCACCAGATCGCGGATCGTCCGGGCGCGAAACTCCAGCCAGGGTTTGTACAATGGCCCCTTGACGATGTCGCCGCCCGGTGTGGGCGAAAACGCGAACACGTCCTGGGGCCAGCGCCCTGCCGACTTGTGGATGTACTGCTCGAACGCCAGTCGGCTGGTGTCGCCGAAGTCGTTGTACAGGTTGCTGAAGCGGCAGCGATCCAGAACCAGGCCGTCAATGTCGTAATTCGTGACGAGTTCGCGCACCACGTCCAGTTCGTGTCGGCGCACGTCGGGGTTTAGCGGATTAACGAAGCACGAAACCTTTTCGCTCGGAGCCTGCACGATGGGCGTCAATCCCGTTCGCATGTCGAAATTCACGGACACGCCGGGCCGGACATTGCGCCCCAGCCACTCGCGATCTGAGGGACGCGTGGCCGTGACCAGCCGCCCGCTCTGGGGCGCGACAAGCGGATCATCGCCCAGCAGGGCGCTGTCAATTAGGCCCGACACGCGGCTGTTGCCGTCAATCACGACATTGATCTGCTGCCCGACGCTTGTACCTTTGGCGGTCTCGCCCTCCGGTCCTTCCAGGCCGGTCAGGCCGCTCGGCTCCTCGCCCACCACGCTTTTATTGGCGGCAAGCAGGGTCGGCTTGTCGGCGTCGTCAGGCTCACCCGGAGCGCGCACCGAAAGCCGCGCGCCATTGGACAGGTTCAGCCCCCGGTCAATCGTATATACAACGCTTTGCCACGCCAGATGCTCGAATGCCAGCCCGGTCTTGAGCAGTTTGTGGCCTTCGCTCAGCGTATTGATGCAGGCGTCTATTTGCAATCCCGCCTTATGCCCTTCCGTGATGAACGCGGCCAGAACGTCGAAATTGGGCAGGGTGTGGCCGCGCAGCTCGGTCATGTGGGGCGCGAATTTACTGTTGTAGATCACCTGCCCCGACAGCGGCTTGACATCCACGACGATGGTGTTGATGTGCGCGGCCTTGCAGTGCCGCACGATCTCGGCCACGCCCGCCGTGGTCGTCGTATAATCCACGACCTTCGGCAAGCCCCCGGCCTGAACCGTGCGTGTCACGTTCGCGGTCGCGTCCACCCACATCAGCCGCCCCTGCGACCCCGTGGCGAGGTTGGCGTTGCGGGCCAGATCGGGCATATTCTGCGCGTCCACCCTGTTCGGGAACGCAGCCAGAACAGCGCAGCACCGTACTATCATTTTTGAAACAGTATATGATGGAAACCGATGAGCAGCGCGCGAACGCGTGCCGGCAGAACAGGACGACATAAAATTCACAGGCGAAACACTCCCCTCATACAGCGACTGCCGATTGTACCTGCTGCCCCGCCGAGAGTCAATGTTGATTGCCTGAATGACAGTGTAACAATAGAAATTGGGACGAACGGCCCATGTCACACCGGTTCGCGTATGCTATAATGCGGGCATGATTTCCCCTTGATCGGGTCGAACATCAAGATCGAACATCAAGATCGAAACAGGAGTTTGGTCATGCCCTATTGGATTGCGCGCCCCGTTATCTGGGTGCTGCTGCGTATCGCGTTCGCTCTTTACGGCGGCATTCGCTTTGAAGGCCGCGAGCATATTCCCTTGACCGGCGGCGTCCTGGTCACGCCCAACCATATCAGTGACGCCGACCCGCCCACGATTGGCGTGGCCCTGCCCCGCGCCTGCTGGGTCATGGCGAAAGAGGAGTTGTTCAGCATCCGCATCATGGGCAAGCTGATCGTATGGCTGCATGGCTTTCCCGTAAAGCGCTACACGGCGGACCGCGCCGCCCTGCGCCGCGCCGAAGATCTGCTCAAGGCCGGGAACGTCGTGGTCGTCTTTCCCGAAGGCAAACTCAGCAAAGACGGCAAGCTCCAGCCCCTGCTTCCGGGCGTCCTCCTCATCGCCGCAAAAGCCAAAGTGGCGATTGTGCCGACCGCCATTATAGGAACCGACAAGCTGATGCCGTATGGCAAGACAACGCCAAGCCGCGTCCGCGAAAAGATCATCGTCCGCTTTGGCCCGCCCGTGACCGTCGAAGAACTCAAAGGCGGCGGCAAGGGCGGCGACGCGCTGAAATACGGCGCGGAACGGCTGGGCGTCCTGATGCAGGCCGTGCAGGACAACAAGCCTTACCCTCCTGCCCCGCCCCCGCCGCCCCGTCGTGTCCACAAGGTAAACACGGACGCAGAGGCGTTGGAAGCAGACTCCGCTGATGCAGCCGATGACGATCCCGACGAAGCGAAAGAAACTACGGACACCGCAGTACCCGCAGCATCCACAGCGCCAAACACTATACAGCCTGCGGCTTCCAACGTGGTTTCAGCGAGTGACGCCGCTTTGAACACGCGCACGGAGACAGGCGCAGCCGAACACGCGCCCGCCTCGGAGTAAGGGCGAAAGCAAATCAGGGGTAGAGGAAACGGGGCGGCGTGGGGTATAGTAATCAGGAAACAAACAACTGATGCGGCAAATGGAACGTTAAATAACGTTATATAACACAGTCGGCAACTGTGCCGTTCTCTACGATAGCCGCGTCCCGCAGGAGATCCATCATGGCGTATGTCATCACCGAACCGTGTATTGGCGTTAAAGATAAATCGTGCGTAAGCGTGTGTCCCGTAGACTGCATTCACGAGGGCATCGTGGAAAAAGCCGGACAAAAGTTCGACATGCTGTTTATTAATCCCGACGAGTGCATTGACTGCGGCCTGTGCGAGCCGGAATGCCCTGTCACGGCCATCTTCGCCGACAGTGACGTTCCCAAGCAGTGGGAAGGCTACATTCAGACCAACGCCGACTTCTTCCGCGCCAAGTAAGTGCAACGACTGTTTTCCTGTCCTTTCGACACAGCGTTCTCCGCTCTTGCGTTGAGCAGCCGACCGCGCGCCGGGTGTTTTTAGCTTTGATGTCTGAGCATTTTTGTTCAAACATAATCTCCGACACCCGGCCCGCTTTTCGCTTTCTTTTTGCTTTCTTTGTTCTTTGCGCTCCAAATCTATGCTTAAAATTTATACGCGAACAGGTGACAACGGCGACACCGGGCTATTCGGCGGGCAGCGCGTCCACAAAGATGATCTGCGCGTCGAAGCGTATGGCACGGTTGACGAACTCAACGCCGTGTTGGGTGTTGTACGTACTCATGTTCCCCTGGAGGACGCCGACATAAACAGCCTGCTGCAAATCATCCAAAATGATCTGTTCGGGCTGGGTTCCGATCTTGCCACGCCCGAAGAAAAAGATGTGAACAAGGGGCGTATTCACATCACGCGGGTTGCGCCTGCTCAGGTCACTGCCCTCGAAGCGCAGATAGACCAATTCGAGACGGAACTGCCGCCGCTGACAAACTTTATTCTGCCCGGAGGAAGCGCGCTCGCCTCCTCCCTGCATCTGGGCCGCGTGGTCTGCCGCCGCGCCGAACGCTGCTGCGTTACGCTGGCCCGCGCCGAGGCCGACATCGCCCCGCTGAACCCCGACGTGATCCGCTACCTGAACCGTTTGTCCGATCTGCTGTTCGTGCTGTGCCGCGTCGCCAACAAGCGGCGCGATGTGCCGGATGTGGTCTGGAAGTCCTGAGACAAAACACGTCTGCTCGCGAAAGTAAAACTCGAAGGTGAAACCTGAAAGTAAAGGCTCTGCCCGTGATGAAGAACAGCAAAGCGGTACGCCGCCTGTCGTCACAATGCGTACTCCCCGCCCTGCTCTGCGCGGCCTGTGCAGGCCAGCCGACGATGGCGGGCGCGCAGACGCTGGCCGAACTGCGCGCCGCCCATAAAGCCGCCTACGATCCCCGTGTTTCCGCCCTCCTCAAAAAAATGGCCGACGCCTATGCCGCCCTGACCGACCTGGATCAGAAGACGGAGTTTTATCTGCTGCAAACGCCGCTGACACAGGGAACAGCAGAGGAGGCAAAACAGGGAACGGGAGCAGACGGAACGCTGCCACGCGTCCCTGTGGAGAAACCTTTGGGGCGGACGGTGCGGCTGCTGCTGGCGGCCCCCAATCTGCTGCGCCTCGAAACTACCGAGAGCGCGAGCGAAGCCGAGAGCGCCAAACATGCCGTATCGGTGTGCGACGGCAAAATCTTCTGGACGTACAATCCTGAAAAGAACTGGTACACGCAGGAGAAAGCGCCCAAGCATCTGCGCGATTTCCAAAGGGTCGCGCTGACCAATACCACGCTGGAACTGATGATGCTGATCGGCCTGAACCCGTTCAGCGACATTGAAAACCAGTTCGACGGCGCAAAATATGAGGGCAGGCAGGACGTTTTGGGTATGCCGGTCGAAGTGGTCGGGCTGCGCGTCGTCTCCGACCAGCAGACGCAGGAACTGCATTTTTATATCGGGCGTGACGATCTGCTGCTGCATCGGCTTGTCATTGAAAGCACGCCCGTTGCGCGCCTGCTGGCTCCGCCCAAACACGACCTGCTCGACGATCTCGTGGCGCGTCCATCTGTTCCCACCCCGCCCCCGTCCGCGTCAGACACTCCCGGCGTTCCGTCCCTGCAAGTGGCGAAGGGTTTTGAAGACCCGCACCCCATCGCGCCCCCCGGAACACCCATGAAAATGCGTATTACGTGCGACAACATTCTGACCGTGACGCCCCGGTTCGATGAGCGGTCTTTTCACTTCGAGCCGCCGCAGGGCGCGTCGCTCTACCAGAGCATCAACGGCAACAACGAATTGAGTAAACTATCCAATCCGACGACGATTGAGGAACTGCTTCGTAAAGCCAACCCGACACAAAAAGGCAAGAAGAGCAAGCCGGTGCGGATCAAGCTTTAGAGGGTCAGGCGGGAAGGTCAGGCGGGTATGCAGCGCGTGGGCATCATCGTGCATCGCACGAAACAGGAAGCGTGGCGCTTCGCCGCCGAGGTGATCGTATGGCTGAATGCGCGCGGCGTACAGGTCGCGCTCGATGGCGAAACCGCGCAGAGGCTGAATAGGTTCGATCTGGTTCAGGGCGACGCCCCGTGGCAGGCCGTGGACTTTGTCGTCACGCTGGGCGGTGACGGCACGATATTAAGCGCGGCGCGCATGGCCTCGCCGCACGGCATTCCCATTCTGGGCGTCCACATGGGCAGGTTCGGGTTCATGGCCGCGACCGTTCCCGCCGACCTATACGGCTGTTTGGAACGCCTTCTGGACGGGCAGATCGAAGTGGAAGAACGCCTGATGGTGCAGGTGGAAGTGTGGCGCGGCGACGCGCGCGTGTATCACGAGGTCGGCCTGAACGAGATTCTTGTGCGGGGCAGCCACTCCAACCTGATTAATTTTCAGACGTTTCTGCGTGACGCGCCCTTTGCCGAGTTCCCCGCAGACGGCGTCATTATCTCCACGCCTACGGGTTCTACGGGCTATTCGCTTTCGGCAGGCGGCCCGATTGTCGGCCCCACCGTACAGGCGCTGATTATTACAGCCCTGTGTCCGCACACATTGAGCGCGCGTCCTCTTCTCGTTCCCTGCGACGAGACCATTGAGGTAAAGCTGGATGCCGACGGCGGCGACGCCCTGTGCCTTGTAGACAACAATCTGCCCTTTGCCCTGTTCGACGGCGACCGCGTCTACGTGCGCCGCGCCGACTACGTGACTCGCCTGATCGTCCTCGACCCCAGAGCCTTCTACCGCAAAGTCCGCAACCGCTACCGCTACGGCGAGCGCCTGAACCAGTAAACACAACCGCAAAAATGCTTTACCGCAGATGCAGCGGATGAAACGAATACACGCGGATTCATTTTTGAAATTGATCCGTGTTCATCTGTTTCATCCGCTGCATCTGCGGTAAATTCTTTCGTATTCTGTTGTTACTCATTTGGCGGCGGGACGGCCATTGGGAGGCTTGCGGACAGCAGGGCGCGATGGCCGTCCCAGAACGTCTCGCAGGATACGGGCAGGCTGTTGTAGTTCAGATACCACAATGCGCCCGCGTCGAAGGCGGGATCCAGTTCTATAACGACCGACTGCGTCACCTCTTCGCCTGGAGCGGCTTCCCAGGTAAAGGTTCGGATCGCGTTTGTGGCCGGACTGCTGACGTGAACGCCGGGAGGCAGGGTCATTTGCCACACGCCCGATTCCATGCGGCGGCCCCGATTCTGTACGCTCAGTTCCAGAGCGACGTGATGCCCCGGCTCCACATCCTTGACAGGTTCGGGCGTCAGGCGCAGGTTCAGGGCGCGCGTCCCCTGCCCCACGCTCCACTCCAAACCAGTCAGGGACGGCCCGACGCCGTCACTGTTGGCGCGCGAACTGCCGCCCTCCAGTCGCAGGCGCAAATAGTCGTTGGTGATGTACGCGTTCCACTCCATGTTCCAGGCGCGGGCCGCGTCCCGGTCTTCACTGCTCTTATGTTCCTCGCCGCCCGTTTCGATGGGTGTGCAGCGATACTGAGTGAGTGGATAAGCGCGGCCAAAGTCTGCAATAAGCGGATAATCCAGAAACTTGACCATACGCAGCATTTTGTCGTGCGCGGCGGGTACAAAGCCCATGCCCGTATACAGGCGATGCGCCGCCCGGTTGTCCAGTTCCGTCTGAAGGAACAGGGCCGAAAACCCCCGCTGCGCGGCCTCTTCCTGGCATTTGCGCGTCAGCAGTTCGCCCAGGCCGCGCCGCTGATAGTCCGGGCGCACACATAGGTCTATCAGTTCGGCAAAGGGCTGTCGGTACGCTTCCAGGCCCACGCGGGCCGCAAGCACACCGTCCACTTCGGCCACGATTTCCCGAAAGTAGCGCCGAGCCTGCCAGTCGGCATCGGCTTCCGGTAATAAGCGGTGCTGCGTGGGCGGCGCGATCCAGCCTGCCGACCAGCGCACCCGCCGCGAGCGGGGCCGATCTTCCGGTTCCGACGCTCGCAGCACAATGGTACTATCCCCCGCCCTCACCTCCGACCTATCCGGCGAATCATTCATCCGATTTCTCCAAAAAGTAAGAACAAAAAGCAGCGTGATTAATACTCTTTTTCTTCCTTGATCTCGCGGGCAAGCAGTTTAAAACTTTCGTAGCGGCGGGCGGACACCAGACCCTGCGCGATAGCGTTTTTCAGATTGCAGTCGGGTTCCATGTCGTGCCGGCAATTATGGAAGCGGCAGGGTTTCTCCAAAAAGGGCGCAAACTCGATGAAGCTGTCGCACAGTTCTTCGCGAGACATGTGCAGCAGTTCCAGGTTTCGCAGGCCCGGCGTATCGGCCACCCAGCCGCCGGATTCCAGGGGCAGCAGTTCGCGTACCGTGGTCGTGTGCCTTCCCTTGAACGTGGTATGCCCGATGTCGCCGACCGCCAGTTTGAGGCCGGGCTGAATGCTGTTGAGCAGGCTGGACTTGCCCACGCCGCTCGGCCCCGTAAACGCGGATATGCGGTCGCGCAGAGCGTCGCGCAACGGATCAATGCCGATGTGCTGTGCGACGCTCGTGGCGATCACGCGATACCCGATGCGGATGTACTCGCCAAAGCGTTCCTGAAACGTGGCCTCGTCTACAAGGTCGCGCTTGTTGGCGACCAGAAGCGGTTCCAGGGCGTTGCTTTCGGCGGCGACGATCCAGCGGTCAATGCGCCACAGGTCGGGGTTCGGCTCGGCGCAGGCGAACACGATGACAAGCTGATCCAGATTCGTGACAAGGGTTTGCTCGCGGCCTCGAAACGAACTGCGGGCGAACTTGCTGGTGCGGGGGCGTATCTCCTCAATGATGCCGCTGTCGCCGTCAATGGGCGAAAAGCACACGCGGTCGCCCACGGCGGCGACATCGTACAGAAAAGGACGCTTGGCTTTGGTGACGCGGCGCGGCAGACTGCCGCTCGTGGAATACGTAAAATCTTTTTTCAGGTTGCCGCGCAGCGTACAGCGTACCTGAGCGGGCAGGTTGAGATTGTTTTGCGCGCCATTGGGCTGCACCATGTAATTGCCGCTTGTGGCGCGCAGTACAATGCCTTCCAGTGCGCCGGGGAAAGTCTCATGGCAGGGAGACAGGGCGTTCGCGGCTGTCGTGTCGGGCGCAGCGTCCGCGCGTTCCTCAACAGCGACATCGGGAACAAGGTCGGGAACAGGATCGGAAACGGGCAGCGGTCGGGTCACAGTCAAGCGGTTCTCCTTGCAGCATTCATGTGCGTGGTTCCAAAAGCGACTCCTTCAAGACCGGGAGGAGCAGACGCAAATGCAGCCTGCCAAAGCAAAACGCCGCCGGGGAACCGTATCCACCGGGGCCTGGCGACAAAACGGGGACATACAGAGTGTGTCATCATGCCGTATCGCCGTCGCCCGCCCCCCTGACGCAGAAGCAAATCATGGTTCTTTGCCGGCATCTGCGATGCGGCATAGCCCGGAGTAAACCGTCTGCGTGTCTTCTCTCGTTTGATGTTGTAATGTTTGTCTTTGTAATGTCCGTCTCAGGGTGTTTTCCCAAAGGGTCATCTCAGTAAAAGTATACCACTTTCAACGCCGTTCAGAGTACGGACAGTCGCCGCCGACATAACAGGACGCCTGCACCGTTTAAGATGCAGGCGTCTTATGTGAAGGGTACAAGTTTTCCATCGTCGCTTACTTTCAGGGAATACGTCCTGCAGGTGGAGCGCGTCCACATCAAGCAGTTTCAGGATGCCGACGACCTTGCGCGATTTGTTGTTGTCAAAGAAGTAGGTCACGAAGCAGATCATGCCGCTTTCAGACTGTGTTCAAAAGCGACGGCGGCTTCTACCGCTTCAACTTCGATCTCGTACCAGTCGGCGACCCCTTGCAGCGTTTCGCCGCCACGTGCCATCGCATACAGCGCGGCGGTGGGTATGCCGGATCGGGCCTCGATAGGCTTGCCAAAGCTGCGCTCAGGATCAAGCACAATGCGCCCCTCCCGGCTCATCGGCCAGTAGCGGATCGGCTCGTCAGTCGCAAACTCCAGATTGCGAAAGAACGACCGCGCAATACTGCCGATTATCATCTGACTCAGGTTTAGGTCGGCAAGCATCTGCTGCTCTGTCAGTCCCTCGACACCTTCCTCTAAGAGCGTGACGAAAACGTGCCTGCCGTCAGTCTCAAATTGCTTGACGATGAAAGGATGATTTGTGTCGAATAATCTTTTTGCTTTGTCCGCCGCCGCTCGGATGGTTTGCAGGCTGACGCCCTCGCTGCGGAACAGCGCGATCATATGCAGTTCCAATAAATCGGCGAATGTCAGCAACGGCTCGCCCTCCAGCAAAACAAGGTCACGCGCAAGGAGAGGCGATGTCGTTGTTCGGTTTAGCTGTGAACCGGAAACGGGTTCTTCTGTCCAGCGGCGCAATTTGCGAGGATCAACGCGCAAAAGCGCCGCCGCCTCCCCAACCGTATAAAGACCGATGCCCAACAGGGAAGTATTGCTCATCGCATCCCCTCCTTCGTACCGCAGTGACATAAGGGTGTCGCCTGTTCTTGAAGCGTTCAGTTCGACGAAAAGGGTTCCGGTTCCTCTATGCCGCTATCGGCTTCTGTATTGTTGTCTTCTGAGGCATCACTTGGCAGCGTCCTTGCTAACTGCTGAATGGGGCCGTTGAAGGCAGTAAAAAAAGGTATTGCTTTCTCGGCAAACCATTGAACCACCTTTTCACGATTAGCAGGAATTTTCGGATCAATCGGCGCATCGAGCGCGATGAAGCCAGAATTTTTTTCAGGTCGTTCCTGCCAGTTCAAGGCTTCGCCTATTGCTGCCTCAATGCTGACGCGCTGCAAACGCAGTTGGTCAAAATAAGTCGCTTTGTCTCTTCCTTCAATCCAAAACCTGCACTGAACGCGCTTGGTGATTGGCAGCAGGGCAAGCAGCATACCCATGTTGGCCTTACCAAATCGAATACGAATGTACTCACTGGTTTCTTCTTGAGGTAAGGGAAACGGCGCATTGGAATTTTTGAGGCTGGCACAAATCTCCTGCCAGAACGCTTTACGCCAGATATGCAGTTCCTTGATCTCCACATTGTTCACTGCGGCAACATTTTTGGCCTGAAAATTCGGCCTGCTGACGACGCGCAGTTCAGGCGCAACGGGCGAGTCGCCAATGCGGATTGCGCCGAGTTCCACGAGATACAACGAAACGGAGGGCGGCGTGTTGTCGTTAAGCCAGTCCACTACTTTGCGGTGGTCGTCAGACGCGCGTTCGGCGATCCAGATGCCCGTCATGGCGGAGTGCATGGCCGCATACGTCAGCAGTTTGCCCAGATGGTCATGGTCGGTTCTGCCAAACTGATTTTCGATTACGACGATATGGCTTTCCTCGCCCTGTAGATTGCCGACGACATCACACGGAAAATCACCGGGGCGGCTTTCCCGGCGTGGATTCTCAATTTGTATACCGATCTCGTCAGCAATTAGCGCAAGTCCCTCGTCCGTCACCAGCCAATCGCTGAATCTCGGCTCGGTGGGCCAGATTTCGCGCATGTTTTCAACGGCTGTTTTTCTTCCGATCTGCATTGTATGTTCTCCTTGTGGTGTCGGCTCTCACTTTCACACTACGCCGACGCATGCAAAACCGGAAATCGAGACAAATGTACTCGCCCGCTGATTTTATTACTTCACTATGCGTTACGTCCCTCTGCGGTATGCGCCCACCCCAAACACAAGCAGGGCCAGCATCAACATACTTGTGCCAACAATGCAAACCCCTGTCCAGCCAGCGCGATGCCATGCCATCGCGCCCAATGACGTTCCGAGTACGCCGCCTAAAAAGTACGTCACCATGTAGACCGTGTTCAGGCGGCTGCGGGCTTCGGGGCGCAGGGCGTAGATGCGGGTCTGGTTGCTGACATGCGCGGATTGGATGCCGAAGTCCAGCAGGATTACGCCCAGCACAAGCCCCCACAGGTGCATTCCCAACGCCCACAGCAGGCCGTAGCTGACAAGGGTGATGACGAGAGCAAGGCCCAGGGTCAGTCGCGGGCCGCGCCGGTCCGCGACACGGCCCATGATCGGGGCCGCGAGCGCGCCCACCACGCCGATCAGCCCGAACAATCCCGCCCCCTCGCCCGCCGCATGGATGTGATACGGCGCTCCCGACAGCAAAAACACTAATGTCGTCCAAAAGGCCATGAACGCGCCGAATGTCAGGCCGCCGATAAGGGCGGCTTCGCGCAGGGTCGGCAGTTCGCGCGCCAGGCTGACGACGCTCGCGAGTATCTGCGGGTACGTCAGCTTAGAGGTCGGCACGCTGCGCGGCAGGGTACGCGCCAGCAGCAGGGCCAGACCGATCATCAGCATGGCCGCGATACCGTACATCGTGCGCCAACCCAATTCGCCGCCCACGAACCCGGCCAGTGTGCGCGCCAGCAGTATGCCCGTGAGCAGCCCGCCCAGCACGGTTCCCACCGCCTGCCCCCGCTGTTCGGGACGCGCAAGCTGCGCGGCAAAGGGAATGATGACGTGTGGAACCACGCTTGTCAGGCCGATGGCAAGGCTCGCCGCCATCAGCAAGCCCAGGTTTGGCGCGAGCGCGGCCACAACAAGCGCCACAGTCACGCCCGCCAGCAGGCGCAGGATCAGGCCGCGCCGCTCGATGATGTCGCCCATCGGTACAAAAAGCAGCATTCCCGCCGCGCATCCGGCCTGCGTCAGTGTGGGAATGCTGCTCACCTGCGGCATCGTCACGCGAAACGCGCCCTGCATCTGCTCCAAAAGCGGCTGGCAGTAGTACATGTTTGCCACGGACGCGCCGCCCGCAAAGGCCATCAGGCGCAGCAATCCGGGCGTCAGGACAGGCAGGGTGTCGTTGTGATCCCGGCCCGACAGCGCAGCGTCGGATGCGCCGATGCCTTCGTCTTGCATTGCAGCGCCCGCCTCCATCGGCAAAGCATTCTCGGCATTCTCCTCCAGCACGTCGTCAGCATAATGCGCCGCGTCCCGTTCCTCGTCCCTCAGTCGTGCCATAACCCCAACCGCCTTAACAGGAAATTAATCTTTTTGATTCTCAACATTTGTACGCCGGACGGTAACGAATCGTGTCTGTCGGGCGTTATGCAACCAGAGCGGTTACAAATCAGCATGTCTGCGAATGATCGGCGTTTCTACATTCGCCGCAGCACATTCGCCGCAGCACATTCGCCGCAGCACATTCGCCGCAGCGCATTCGCACAGAACGCGGAACGAACAAACAGGCCGATAACCGAATGAAAGAAAGCGCCCTTAGTAACAAGCCATGAGCTGCAACAGTCGTTTTGCCGTTGCCATTCACATCCTGGGTGTGCTGGCGTATCATCAGCCGGAGCGCCTCACGTCCGAGGTCATCGCGTGCAGCGTGACCACAAACCCGGTCGTGATTCGCCGCGTCCTGGGCGACCTGCGGCGGGCGGGTCTGGTCGTGTCACAGACAGGCAGCGGCGGCGGGTGGCAGTTGCGGCGCGGCGCGGAAGTTATCACGCTGCTGGATGCTTATGAGGCGGTACGCGAGGGCGCGCTGCTGCAAATACACAAACAGCAGCCCAATCCGGCCTGCACCTTCGGCTTCGGGGTTCGGCAGGCCCTGAGCGGCATCTTCGAGGAGGCCGAAGCCGTCCTCGAATCCAAGCTGGCGCACACAACGATTGCCGACGTACTGGCCCGCGTCCGCGCGCAATCGTGTTCACTTGAGGGAAGCGCTTAGGCCGGCTACGGAGAATACACCTGTATCGAAGAGCGCGGCAAGCAGCGCCCCTACCGTCACGAAGCAACGCAGCGACGACAGGCCCTGATAAGAATGTCATCCTGTTTGCAATCGCAACTTTCTCTGTTACAGTTTATAGCGTGAGTAATTTACATTCTGTTTCACGCGAAAACTGTTCGACAACCAACAAGCAGCCAACTACGAACTACACGCAACGGACAAGGAGCAAACGAAATGGCACGCACCGCCAGCAAAGTCGCCCTGATTACGGGCGCAAATAAAGGTATCGGATTGGAGATCGCCCGACAGTTAGGCAAACAGGGCATCGTGGTCGTGATCGGGGCCAGGGACGCGACGCGGGGTCAGCAGGGGGTGGATACGCTCAAAGCCGAAGGCATTGACGTGTATACCGTGAAGCTGGAAGTGACGAACGAGGCCGATGTCGCCGCCCTGCCCGCGTACTTCGAGCAGCATTTCGGGCGGCTGGATATTCTGGTCAACAACGCGGGCGTACTGACCGACATGCAGGGCGTCACCTGGCAGGCTTTCCGCGACACCTACGAAAGCAACGTGATTGCGCCCTACTTCATCACGCAAACCCTGCTCCCTCTGCTCAAAGCGTCCCCGGCGGGCCGCATTGTCAACCACAGCAGCGGTCTCGGTTCATTGACGCTGAACGGTTCGGGCCAACTGCCCGATACGTGGCTGCTGCCCAGTTACAACAGCAGCAAGGCCGCGCTGAACATGCTGACCGTGCAGCAGGCCGTCATGACTAAAGACACTCCGCTCAAAGTGAATGCGGCGCATCCCGGCAGTGTCAAAACCGACATGAACCCGCATGGCGATTTGACGGTCGAGGAGGGCGCGAAGACCGCCGTGCGTCTCGCTACCCTGCCCGATGACGGCCCGACCGGAGGCTTCTTCCACTTCAACGACAGCCTGCCCTGGTAAAAACAGGGGTATTGACCGCAAAACACGCGAAATAAGTTCGTCAAACGAAAGGTAAATGACTATGAGCAAAGTATGGTTTATCACGGGTACATCTACGGGATTTGGGCGCGACCTGGCGGAACTCGCCCTCGAAACGGGCAACAAAGTGGTGGCGACGGCGCGCAAGCCCGAAACGCTGTCGGAACTGACCGCGAAGTACGGCGACAATGTTCTGGCCGTCGCGCTTGACGTGACCAAGCCCGACACCATCACGGCAGCCGTGCAGGCGGCACACGACAAGTTCGGGCGCATTGATGTCCTCGTCAATAATGCGGGCTTCGGTATATTCGGCGGCTTCGAGGAGATCACCGAGCAGCAGTTCCGCGAGCAGTACGAGACAAACGTGTTCGGCGTCATCGCCGTGACGCGGGCCATCCTGCCCCTGCTGCGGGCGCAAAAATCGGGCCACATCCTGAACGTGTCTTCAATCGTCGGCCTGACCTCCATGCCCGGCATGAGCGCGTATGCGTCCAGCAAATTTGCGCTGGAAGGCATTTCTGAAGCGCTTGCGGCGGAAGTCAAGCCGCTGGGCATTCACGTTATCATTGTGGAACCGGGCGCGTTCCGCACGGCCTTCGGCACGACCGGCGTTCCCAAAGGCGACAATCCTCTAGAGGACTATGCGCCCACGGCAGGCGGAACCATTGCGTGGCTGGAAGGCAGCATCGGCACTCAGCCGGGTGACCCGAAGAAGGCGGCGCAGGCCATGATCGCCATTGTAGACGATCCCAACCCCTCTCTGCGCCTGATGCTGGGAAGCGACGCGCTGGGCATGGCGCGGCAGAAAATCGACAGCCTGACCGCCAACCTCAGCCAGTATGAAAGCATCACCAACAGCACTAACTACGACGCGTCCACGCCGACAGCCGGCTAAAGGAACCCCACGATGGATTTACGATTGAATGGTAAGACCGCGCTGGTCAGCGGAAGCAGCAGCGGCATCGGAGCGAACATCGCCAAAACGCTGGCGCAGGAGGGGGCGCATGTCCTGGTGCATGGGCGCAACGAGGAGCGCGTCAACAAGGTCGTCGAGGAGATCACAGTGAGCGGCGGCACGGCGTTTGCTGTCATTGGCGATCTGAGCGACGATCAGGGGGCCGCCTCTGTCGTGCAGGCCGTGATGGACAGGTGGGGAGGCGTGGATATTCTGGTCAACAATGCCGCCGCATTCCCCCTGCACGACTGGAAACACAGCGCCGCTAACCAGTGGAACGACATCTATAACGCTAATGTCGGCAGTGTCGTGCGCCTGGCCGTACCGCTGATCGAACCCATGCGGGCGCGGGGATGGGGTCGTATCATTCAGATTTCCAGTTCGGGCGCGATCAACGCCATGTCCTTCGTGCCGGGCTACATGGCAAGCAAGGGCGCGATGTTGAGCCTGACGGTCAGCCTGTCGAAAGAACTGGCAAAGACCGGCATCACGGTCAATACCATCAGCCCCGGCCCTGTCGAGACCGAGGGCGCGGAAAACATGATGTATGAGATGGCGCGGGCGCAGGGAAAGGGCGACATCACCCGCGAGCAGGCGATGGAAATGTTCGGCGGCATGGCGGCTTCACTCCTGACGAACCGGATAGGCAAGCCCGAAGACATCGGCAGCCTTGCCGCCTTTCTCGCCAGTCCGCTGACCGACTTCATTACCGGCGCGAACTTCCGCGTTGACGGCGGCCATGTGCCAACCACAAACTAAAAGCTGAATATATACAAGGCATGATCTACGTGCCGGACGACAGGGAAGACACAGAAGAACACTATGAGCAAAGTATGGTTTGTCACAGGAACGTCTACGGGGTTTGGGCGCGACCTGGCGGAACTCGCCCTGGAAACGGGAAACAAAGTCGCGGCAACGGCCCGCAAGCCCGAAACTCTGGCGGCGTTGACCGCAAAGTACGGCGACAATGTTCTGGCCGTGGCGCTTGACGTGACCAAGCCCGACACCATCACGGCAGCCGTGCAGGCGGCAAAGGACAAGTTCGGGCGCATTGACGTTTTGGTGAACAATGCGGGCTACGCCGCGCTGGGCGCATTTGAGGAGGTGACGGACGCGCAGTTGCGAGCGCAGTTCGAGACTAACTTCTTCGGCGCGCTGGCCGTGACACGGGCCGTCCTGCCCCTGCTAAGGGCGCAAGGCAGCGGGCATATCCTGAATGTCTCCAGTATCGGCGGATTGGCGGCGTTTCCAAGCCTGGGAACTTACTGCGCCAGCAAGTTCGCACTGGAAGCCGTATCCGAGGCCCTGGCAGTGGAAGTCAAGCCGTTCGGCATACATGTTACTATTGTGGAGCCGGGCGCGTTCCGCACGGCGATCATTGCAACCGGGATGACGATGGGAGCGAACCGTATGCCCGAATACGCCGCTTTCACGGATGGAATTGAAAAGGCGTTCAAGGATATGGACGGCAAGCAGCCGGGCGATCCGCGCCGCGCCGCCCACGCTATGATCCAAATCACCGAAGCCGCCAACCCGCCTCTGCGCCTGCTGCTCGGCGGCGACGCGCTGGAAGCGGCGCGCAAAAAACTCGACACCCTAAAAGCCGACTTTGATACGTGGGAACACATCACAAACAGCACGAACTTTCCCGGCGAAACACACACCTCTATTGGCGCATAATATCCGAGCAGCAAGCGTTGAGCGTTGAACAACAAGCAACACAGGAATGATAATGACGACACTTTTTGACCCGATAACAGTGGGCGACTTGGAACTTCCGAACCGCATCATCATGGCCCCGCTGACGCGCAGCCGCGCCACGCCCGACACCATCCCGACCGACCTGATGATCACCTACTACGCGCAGCGGGCGAGCGCGGGACTTATCATCAGCGAAGCCACGCAGGTCACGCCAGAAGGCCAGGGCTATCCGAATACGCCCGGCATCTACAATGACGCGCAGACAGCGGCCTGGCGCAAGATCACAGACGCGGTTCACGCAAAGGACGGACGCATTTTCCTTCAGCTATGGCACGTCGGGCGCATCTCGCACCCGGACTTTCAGCCCAATGGCGCGGCCCCGGTCGCGCCCAGCGCGATACAGCCTGAAGGCCAGTTATATACAAGCAAAGGCATGGTTCCCTATGTGATGCCCCGCGCGCTGGAAACGAGTGAAATAGCGGGCGTCGTGGCGCAGTACGCGCATGGCGCGCGGCAGGCCAAAATCGCAGGCTTCGACGGCGTAGAGATTCATGCGGCGAACGGCTACCTGATTGACCAGTTTTTGCGCGACGGCAGCAACCGGCGCGCGGATCAGTACGGCGGCTCGATTGAAAACCGCGCCCGCTTCCTGTTTGAGGTGACGCAGGCGGTCGTGGACGTGTGGGGCGCAAACCGGGTCGGGGCGCGATTTTCCCCGCTCGGCGCGTTCAACGACATGCGCGACAGCGATCCGCTCGCCACCTTCGGCTATGCCGCGCGCGGGCTAGGCGATATGGGGCTGGCCTATCTGCATACCTTTGAAGCCACGCCCGACGAAGCCACGCCCGACGAAGCCACTCCGGGCGAGGATCCTCTGTCAGCAAACCGCTCGGCTGCCACGCGCGTTCTGCGCGAGTCGTTTCGCGGCCCGCTGATAGTCAACGGCGGCTACACGCAGGAAACGGGCAATATGGTACTCGCGTCCGGGGCGGCGGACATGGTGGCGTATGGCGAACTGTTCATCGCCAATCCCGACCTGCCCGAACGCTTCCGCCGAAACGCGCCCCTCAACCCGCCCGATAAGCCCTCATTTTACGGCGGCGACGCGCACGGGTACACGGATTACCCCGCGCTTGGGCAGGCTGCTTGATTGTCTTGAACTGTGATTTATGTGATTGATATGATTACCATGATGAGCGGCGCATCATAATCATATCCATCATACCAATCACATAAATCACAGTTCAAGACAAAGGACATATTTTATGAAAGCATACGAACTGCAATCCTTTGACGGGCCGAACGGCTTGAAATTGGTGGAGCGCGACACGCCCACACCCGCGCCAGGTCAGGTGCTAATTCGCGTTCATGCCGCGTCGCTCAACTATCGTGACCTGATGCTTGTAAAAGGGCAGTACAATCCCAATCAGCCCCTGCCCCTGATCCCGTTGTCGGATGGGGCAGGCGAGGTTGCGGCGGTCGGCGAGGGCGTGACGCGGGTAAAGGTCGGCGACCGCGTGGCCGGAGCCTTTACGCAGGACTGGCTGGACGGCGTGTACAGGCCGGAGTATTGGCGCACCAGTACGCTGGGCAGTCCGCTGGACGGAATGCTTGCCGAATACGCGATTTTGTCCGAACACGGCGTGGTTCCCCTGCCCGCGCACCTGTCGTATGAGGAGGGCGCGACCCTGCCCTGCGCCGCTGTCACGGCCTGGAACGGCCTGTTCGTGGCGGGGAATTTGCAGCCGGGCCAATCGGTTCTCGTGCAGGGTACGGGCGGCGTGTCCCTGTTCGCGCTCCAATTTGCCCGTATGGCCGGCGCGCAGGTGTTCGCCACATCGAGCAGCGACGCAAAACTGGCGAGGGCAAAGGAATTGGGCGCCGCCCACACCGTCAACTATAAGACCACGCCCGAATGGGGCAAGGCCATCAAAGACCTGACGGGCGGCGTGGGCGTGGATCACGTCATCGAGGTGGGCGGCGCGGGAACCCTGCCGCAGTCGTTGGCGGCCGTTCGCGACGGCGGGCATCTCGCTATCATCGGTGTCCTGGACGCCGGGGCAGGCGACATCAACCCGCTTCCCATCCTGCGCAAGGCGCTCAAACTCTCCGGCATTCTGGTCGGCAGCCGCAAAATGTTCGAGGACATGAACCGCGCCATCGTTCTGAGCGGCCTGCACCCCATTGTGGACCGCGTGTTCGCCTTCAACGAAGCCCCGCACGCCCTCGCCTATTTGCAAAGCGGCTCGCACTTTGGCAAGATCGTCATTCGTATATAGGCAAGGCCGTACAAAACACAAGAGATCAACACAAAAGGACAACACATTCGATGACAACAAATCACGACCTGACACGACGCGACGTTCTTAAAGTTGGCGCGATGGCGGGGCTGGCCCTGGCCGCGCCGCGCATGGCGTTTGCCGCCACACCCTACAAGCCTGCTCCGCGCGATTTTGACACAGACCCGATCACGGTCGTCAAGCTGACAGACAACCTGAACGTCTTAATGGGGCCGGGCGGCAACATCGCCGTGCTGACCGGGGACGACGGCACAGTGCAGATTGACAGCGGCGTGCCGTCCCGTGCCGCCGACATCGCCAAAGCCATCACCGCCCTTTCACCCAAACCCGTCACCACCCTTATCAACACGCATTGGCACAACGACCACACGGGCGGCAACGCGGCTGTGGGCAAGGCCGGAGCGCGCATCGTGGCGCAGACCAATACGCGCAGGCGGCTTGCCACCGACCAGGTCGTTGAGTTCTTCAAGATGACCGTGCCGCCCGCCCCCGCCGTGGCCCTGCCCACGCTCACGTTCGACGACACGCTGACCTTCTACGCGAACGGCGAGGAGATGGCCCTCGCGCACGTCAAGCCCGCGCACACGGATACCGACATACACATCCTGTTCCAGAAGGCTAATGTTCTTCATGCGGGCGACCTGCTGTTCAACGGCTTCTACCCGTTCATTGATTATTCCAGCGGCGGCTGGATCGGCGGCATGATCGCGGCTTCGGAGCAGATCATCAAGAACACGGATGACAAGACGCGCATCATACCGGGGCATGGCCCGATAGCGTCCAGGGCTGATGTCGTTCGGTATCACGACATGCTGCGTACTGTGCGGGATCGCATCGAGCCGCGCGTTAAAGCGGGCGAGCCGCTGGAAGCTGTTGTCGCCGCCAAGCCGACCGCCGACCTGGACGCGCAGTGGGGCAAGGGGCTGATTTCAGGCGATCCGTTTACGATGATCGTCTATACGGGCCTCGTCCGCCACAGCAAACTAAAGCAGGGCTAAGAGTCCAACCTTTTGCCTGCCATTCGCGTCCCCTGACGCGTGACGCTTGCGATGAGGAGCCGGGTACGTTCTTTGTACCCGGCTCTATTGCGCCTCGGACAGGGTCACAAAATCAGTCTCCCCCCGTTGTGTGAACTGTGCCGCAAATCCTTTGCTCTTCTCCATACGTATATGAGAGTGTGTGGAAAAGAGAAACGCACTCGCTGTATCTTGCGCTGTGCGGCGTGTTCGCATCGTTTCTGTACGCTAAAAACATTTGCATTCTGTGACGCAGCATAGGATACTATTAGTACGCAAACGTACTAAAACATACGAATGTTTCAGGCTGGAACCCCGGATGGTTTCACAGCCCGCGCCAAATTGCCGTTTGATGATCGCTTGTCAACTGTTTGCCTAATGTTCGCCCACGACGGAGAAATATCATGAATTCCGAAACGCCCAACACACCCATATTGATGCTGACCATACAGATACCCGTACAGGACGACACCAGCGCGGAGCAGGTGCTGGACGCGCTCGGCCCGCAGCTTGCCGAGGCCCTGGCCCAGATCAAGCAGCAGGCCAACGCGCCCGACCCCGAAGCCATACCGCAGGACGAGTTTAACGCTTCGGTACTTCACGAGAGCGAAGAGAGCTACACCGACGACACGCGTTCCGATTTGCTGGCCTCGCTAGGCTACGCGGCCTGATGACTATGCTTGTATTCGCTGTAAAGACACGGGTGTTTACCTTAAATTGCATGGTAAACACCCGTATTTTGTTGAAAATACACGCATTGTCGGGTATACAAAAGGGATAAATGTTTGCGGACACGTTCAGCCTGCAAACAGGATTCCAAAGCCGATCCTACTCTGCCGGAACACGAACGCGCGCAAAGTTTGCGCGCCCCGGCACATTGCAGTACAATAAGCGGGCATCAAAAAAGGACGCAGTAATTACCAGCCGGGTCTGCTGTCGGGGCATCGCCCAGGACCATAAGGCTATAAGCAAGGAGCTACCCTATGTCGCAGAATGCGACACCCTCCCATCTTCTACGACGATTATGGACATGTCTTGCGCTTGGCTTCATTTGGGAATGCGCGCCCGCCCATGCCTACGCGGACACGGCGCGCGAACACTTCGACGCGGGCATCAAAAACTATAAGAGCAACAAACTCGACGACGCCCTTACAGAGTTCCAAAAAGCGCACGAACTTTCCCCTCGCGAACCCACCTCGCTGTTCTGGCTGGGCTTCATCTATTTGCAGGAACGCCGGTATCAGGACGCCCTGCAGCCCACACAGGACGCTCTGCAGCTGCGTCCCAATTTTGCGGACGGGCATCTGAATTTAGGCAACATCTACGATGGCCTGAAGCGCTATCCGGAGGCCGTGACGGAGTTCGAGACCGCCATACAGATGGAACCCAATATGCCGCGCCTTTCGGACGCGTACTACAATCTGGGCAGCGTCAACCTCAAAATGAACCGCAAGCCCGAAGCGATTGCCGCGTTTCAAAAAGCGGCCAGTATCGCGCCCAACGATGGCTATGTCGAGGATGGCCTGGGCTACGCGTATCAGACGTCCGGGGATTTTGACAAAGCGGTCGCAGCACACCTTCTCGCCGTCAAATCCACCCCCGCTAACGCGAATTTCTGGCTGAACCTGGGGCTGGCGCAGCAGTCGCTGGCGCGTAAGCAGACGGCAGCCGCCAATCCCGCCGCGCGCGCCACACTGACAGCGGCCACCGACTCGCTGGCCCACGCCGCCAACCTCGCGCCCAACGATTTTGCGGTCCGCGAGGCATATGGCGAGAGCCTGTACGACGCGCAGCAGAATACGCAGGCCGTGGAGCAGTTCCGCATGGCATCGCGGCTTAACCCCAAAGACGCGCGCCCGCTGTACAACATCGGCCTGACGCAGACGCGCCTCAAACACTACGGGCCGGCAGCCGAAGCCTTCCGGGGCGTTTTGCAGATTGCGCCAAACAATGTGGACGCCCTGCGCGGCCTGGGCGTGGCGCAGTACGAGAACACGCAGTACGTCGAGGCCGCGCAAACGTATGCGACCCTGACGACGCTCGCGCCCACGGACGTATCCGCCTGGACGAATTACAGCCTTGCGCTGCAAAATCAGGGCCGGCCCGCCGATGCGGCGAAAGTGCTGGAAGACGCGCTTACCCACGTCAGCACGGGAAAGAATACGATCCCGCTCAGGCTTGGTCTTGCCGGCTACCTGTACCAGAAGGGCGGCGCGGACGCGCTGACAAAGGCGCGCGATCTGTATCAGCAGGTGCTTCAGGCAGACGCCGCCAATGCGGACGCTCACAACGGCCTGGGACTGGTGGCGCAAAAAGAGCGCCGCTACGACGACGCCATCGCCAGCTTCAAACGCGCCGTTGCCCTTAACCCGCGCTACGACGACGCGTACAACAATCTTGGCATCGCATATGAGGCAAAAGGCGATCTCGGCCAGGCTGTCGTCAACTGCCGCAAAGCCGTGCAAATCAACCCGAAGAACACCCTGGCGAAAGACAATCTCGCCCGCCTGACTAAAACCGTCCCGCCCAAGTCATAGAAGAAAACGGTTTATCCGCAGATTACGCAGATATACACAGATTATAATGCTGTAACAGTCATCCAATATGCTGTTCTTTTGCATCAAAATCTGTGTATATCTGCGTAATCTGCGGATAAACCGTTTTCTTACGCCTGCCAGATGATGTGGCGGAAGCGGGGCGTGTACGCGGGAAAGACATCGGACAGGCGCGGATTTTGCAGGCGCAGCGCGACGATTTCCGCTAATATATCCCGATAGTCGGTCGTGACGCGCAGGTCGCCCTGTCCGCCGCCTGCGTTTTCCAGTTGCGCCTCGGCCAGACCGGGCCACGCGCCATGCACCATGCCTCCGTGTACGCCGCCACCCAGCACGAACATGCAGCTCGCTCGCCCGTGATCCGTGCCTAACCCGCTGTTTTCCGCCGCGCGCCGCCCGAACTCGGTCATGACAATCGTGGTGACATGGTCTATGTCCGGGCCGAGATCGGCGGCAAAGGCGGCAAGGGCGCGGCCCAGATCGTTTAGTCGAGTCGGCTGCCAGCCCGCGTCCCGCCCCTGCGCGACGTGCGTGTCCCACCCGCCCATGTCCAGGCAGGCCACTTCCAGCCCGATGTTGCCTTTGATAAGACACGCGGCCTGCTTTAATCCCTGCCCCAATTCGTTTTGCGGGTACACGGCCCCGACGGTGGGCCGATAGTGCGCGGGGTCAAGCCGGCGTATGGCGTCCAGCGCGTCCAGAGTTTCGCGCCCCGCGCCCTGCAGTATGTCGGCGTTCGGGGCCGTATTGCCATACATCCCGCGCAGCGTTTCCGCGATGGCATCCGAACGTTTCGGACTTCCAGCGCCGACCCCTTTCTCCTTTTGCCCCTGCCCTCTTTCCTCCATATCTCGCAGTTTGTAATCAGCAAGCGAGGTCAGGGCGACCGCACTGGTGGCTCCGCGCAGGCTGTCGGGCATGGTGTCCGTGACGGCTACGGCGCGCAGGGGCGAGTCGTTCGGGTCGGCGGTGCTTGCCAAGTGGCGGGCGAGCCAGCCGCTGGCCGTGCCGGTATCGCCGCCCAGCCCCCGTTCCATCGTCGCCATCGCCTCAAAGTGCGAGCGGGTCTGGTCGCCTGACCCGACCGCGTGAACAATACCCATCCGCCCGCTATGGTACAGGGGCAGCAGGGGCGCGAGGGAGGGGTGCAGGCCGAAGAACCCGTCCAGGTCGAGGGCGCGGGCGCGAACCTCGGCGCGGCGGTCGTTCGGTCGGGCGAGGGCGAGCGTGGGCCGCAGGATGTGGTAATTGTCATCGCCGTGCGGAACCACGATGTTCAGCCCGTCCGCGCCGCCGCGCAGGAACACGACGACAAGCGCGTCCACGCCGTTCTTGTGCGCGTTCGGCCCGACCGTAACGCTTGCCAGCGCGGACAGATGGCGTCCCGCGTACCCCGCCGCTCCCGCCGCTGCCGCAAGCGCGGCCCCATTCAACATCTGCCGCCGCGTAATCTGTTTCATTGCCATTTCTATTTCCCCGCTTTGCTGTCGCACACCTGCTGCGTGTCCGCCAGCATTGTCAGACACCGTTTTCCGCGCTGTTTATAGCAATCCATGTGAACTCTCAACCAGCCTGTTTATGCAATGCTGCCGTGTTCGCCCCGAACATGAACCAGGAAAGAATGAGGCATACGATGCAGACAGCCAGCGCCATCAGGAACAGAACGCCGAACGTAGACAGGAACAGCACCTGCCCGCCGCGCTCGCAGGCATCGGCTTCCAGCATGTCCGCGTGTTGTTCCAGGCACGGCCCCAGGTCGCCCGTCAGATCGCCGGTACGGATGGTTTCGAGCATGTTGCCCTGCAGCAAGCCCACATGCGCCAGACTGTCCGCCAGCGACATGCCGCCCCGCGCAGACCGCGCCGCCTCGCGCAAAACGCCCTCATAATACGCATTATGCGTGCTGCGCCCTGCGGCTTCCAGGGCCGCGCTGATCGGAACGCCGCACTGCCACAGGGCCGCAAACGTGCGCGACCACCGCGCCGCGCCCATCTGCCGCCGCACATAGCCTTTGCCCCGCCCGCGCAGTTTGGAAGCCCGCAGCGTTTTACCTCGTATGTCGCGATGCGCCAGTTTGTGCCGATATTTCCAGAACAACGCGCTTGTGCCGGTGTAAAAAGCAATGCAGGTCGCAAACAGGGCTGCGTTTTCGATGAAGAAGGGCGCGAACAAGACCAGAGCCAGACCCAGCGCAAGCGGCATCGCCAGCCCCGCATTGAGCGCGCTGTACTGAAACTTTTCCTCGACGCGGGCGAGACGGTTCAGGGCGCGGGCAAGCTGCCGGCTCGCGTTTTCCGCCGTGCCGTAGATCAGGCCGTTTTCAAAGATAGGCACGACGATTTCGGGCAGGCCCGCGTCGCGCGTCTTCAGCGCCTCGGTCAGCGTCAAGCCCCGTTCCACGCTCGCGGCCACATCATCGAAAAGGTTTTTCATGGCGGCGGGCGCGTTCTGCGCGGCGCGGCGAAGCGCATCACTCTCTGTCATTCCCGACGCAAGCGCAAACCCAAGCGTTTCAAAAACATCCGCGAAATGCTGATACGGCCCGCCGTCGCCATTGACAACGGTTTCTAGTATCTTCGCCCGCTTCTGCGCTTTCGCTTGCAGCGCGACCTGCGCGGGCGTTTGCAGGACGGGCGCGAGGCTCTGCTGCGTGACCTGCAATTCGGCAAGCGTTTGCGTCCTGCGGGCAGGCAGCGTATCCACCGTATACAGTTCCCGCGCCGCCACCTCCTCGACGACAGGCGGCGCGCTCAGCAGCGGCACGGCTTCCTCAGTTTGCAGCGTTCGGCGCAAGATAATTCCTCTACTTTAAGTCTACTTTAAGATCGTTCAGTGACATCGTTCTTTAACATCATTATCTTTAACATCATCAGTGGTTCATGTACTCTTTGAATAGGTGATTATCTGCTCCTCTGATAACTCTAATGCTGCCGTAAGACTCCCTATTTTATATCGGAGCCATTTTTACGTCTTTACATATTTCCTCTGTATTTTCAGGATACCCAATCCTTACGCCTGCTTGGCGCGGAAAGGTTCACTTCTTTGATAGGGTGGTAACGTTCGGCGCAATCGCCCGTCTAACAGCAGACGCCTCCAGATACAGAAGGAGACTACGACGCGCAGATCGTCGCCAAGCCGCACGCGGTCTTCGATACATCAGAGGCTCCTTCAGGCGCGGCAGGCGGTATGCCGGGCGGGTTCGGGCGTGGTCAACCCCATTGAGGACGATGGCGACACAATGGGAGGCGAGGCGCGACCGGCATGGTGGGGCTGGTACAACTGGCCTGCGTACTGGGAAGCTTTCAACGGCCTGAACCGCGTCACCTGGAATGCCCAACTCGCCCCTAAAGCCCGTATGGACTTTACCTATACCTGGCACTATTTCTCATTACCATGACTCACGCCCTCCGGCCCTTACCGGGAATGACAGATTTGCGCTTTCGCCGCTGCTATGACAGCGCCGAGTCAGGTATCATTCGATGTACGCTATGAACACTGATGATCGTTGCGGCGACATCGTCCTGCGGCAGCGCCGATAAACGCGCTTCCAGACGCTGCGATTGTGGACTCTCCCGCTCAAGAATGGACATGTGGTTGGTGTCAAGCAGGTGTACCGGCATCGTCGTCGTACTCCATTTGCTGCGCCTCGCGCCACTCGCGCCCTAATCGTTCCGCCTCGTCAAAGAGCGGATCATCCTTGAAGACGCCGATGATTCCCTTCCAGCGCGGCGCGGCATCTTGAACCTTGCCTGCCTGCAGCTGTTGTTTCAATCGCGCGAGTTCCTGTTCCACAACGGCGACACGACTTTCCAATGTTTCGATTGTCATTTGTCCTCTTCCTCCCGACCTGTATACTATACGCTGATTTTACCCTCTTGCGTATCGGAGGCGCGTTTTTCATCGCGCTTGGTCTGCCGCGTTGGTATTCGCGCCACGGGCTGTGGCACGAACGCTTTTGGGACACAATTCGCAAGGCGCTGTCGGCCCGGCCCGGTCTCGCAGGAGGCCGCCGCGAACTCTGCCGCCTATGCTGTATACTATGGGTACGATTTTAATGTCATAGCAGACACAGACGCCACGCAAATGCAGTCCTTGCACTCTTTCATGTGGCGCTGAAAACCTTTTGGAGCGTACCCCGATTATGCAGGCGCACGAAATACGACAAAAATACCTCGACTTTTTCAAAGAGCGCGGCCACTTGCAGTTGCCGTCCGCGTCCCTGATTCCCGTGGACGCGCTGGGCAACAAGGACACCAGCACACTGTTTACCGGATCGGGAATGCAGCAGTTCAAGCCGTACTTTACGGGCGCGGCCACGCCCCCGAACGGGCGCGTTACGACCGTGCAAAAGTGTGTGCGCGTCAAGGACATTGACGAGGTGGGCGACTATTCGCACTGCACCTTTTTCGAGATGCTGGGCAACTTCAGCTTCGGCGACTACTTCAAGGCCGATGTGATCCCCTGGACGTGGGAGTTCCTTACGAGCGTCGTCGGTTTGGACGCGGATCGCTTTTGCGTCACCGTGTATGTGGACGACGACGAGGCGTACAGCATCTGGCGCAATGTCATCGGCCTGCCGGACGACCGCATCCACCGGCTGGGCGAGGACAAAAACTACTGGCCCGCGAACGCCATTTCTATTGGGCCGAATGGGCCATGCGGCCCGTGTAGTGAGATTTTCTACCGTGTCGCGCCGCTTGAGGAAATGACGACCGATCCCGCCCTCTCCCCTACCGACCGCTATTTGCTGGACGACAAGGCGGGACGCTGGCTGGAGGTATGGAACAACGTCTTCACGCAGTTCGACCGGGGCGAGGATGCGGACAGCAAAGCCCTGCTCACTCCCCTGCCCAAAAAAAACAACGATACGGGCGCGGGATTCGACCGCATCGTGTGCGTCGCTCAGGGCAAGACCAGCGTATTTGATACCGACCTGTTCCGCCCGACTCTGGAGCAGATCGAACGGCTGTCCGGCAAAGCGTATGGCGGCTCGATGTCGCCCGACGACTTTGCGTTTCGGGTCGTGGCCGAGCATACGCGCTCGATGTGCTTCTGCATCGCGGACGGCATTCTTCCCGGCAACGAGGGGCGCGACTACGTGCTGCGCTACATTATGCGCCGCGCCATTCGCTACGGCAAGACCGTTCTGGGCTTTGAGGAGCCGTTTTTGCACAGCGTCGCGCCCTACATCATCGCGCAGATGGGCGGCTTCTACCCCGAACTCGTGGAGCGACAACAGCTAATTCTTAACACACTGCACGGCGAGGAGGAGCGTTTCCGCCGCACCCTGGATAACGGCATACGAATTTTGACCGAGATGCTGGACAGCGGCACGGTTCAGGAAACTCATATACTTTCCGGCGCAGACGCCTTTATGCTATACGACACTTATGGGTTCCCGTTCAGATTGACGGAAGAGTTGGCTCAGGAACGCGGCGTTCGGGTTGATGACGAAGCCTTTGCCAAAGCGTTTGAAGATCAGCGTGAACGATCCCGTCAGGGCAGTAACATTAGCAAAGATGTGTTTGGAGGTCTCAGTTTCTCGGCTGACATCCTTCCAGCAACCTCCTTCAAGGGTTACGATCAGACGGTCGTACCTACCACAATCTTGGCAATATACGGAGGTACACAGATTGGCGATGGTAGTCCGCAGGCAGACGATACTGTCTCTGTAATACTAGAAGATACGCCATTTTATGCCGAGTCCGGCGGGCAGGTAGGTGATGTGGGCTTGATTACTGCGCCCGCCAGCGAAGGAACAGACGCGCTCAAAATCGAAGTCACTGACACTAAGAAAGGTTTGTCCGGTTATCGGCATATCGGACGAATTGTAGAGGGCAAACCTGTAGTCGGTCAGGGTGTGCAGGCGACCATAAACGTGAATAGAAGGCGTGACACCGAACGGAACCACACGGCCACACACCTGCTGCAAGCCGCATTGCGGCAGGTGTTGGGCGAGCATGTCCACCAGAAGGGTTCGCTCGTCAACAGCAGCGGCCTGCGCTTCGACTTTACCCACGCGCAGCTGGTCACATACGACGAACTCAAACACGTAGAGCAGATCGTCAACGCGCAGATACTGGCGGACGGCGATGTGAACATCTACACGGATATTCCCCTTGATGAGGCGCGCAGTCGGGGCGCGATGGCGCTGTTCGGCGAAAAATATGGCGACCGCGTCCGCATGGTCGAGATACCCGATTTCAGTCTGGAACTGTGTGGCGGCACACATCTGCGCCATACGTCTCAAGTCGGCCTGTTCAAGATCACGCGTGAAACCGGCGTGAGCAGCGGTGTGCGCCGCATCGAGGCCGTGACCGGGCCGGGAGCCTACGAGTACGTCAACCGACAGGAAGCCAATCTCGGCATTGTGGCAAATTTGCTCAAAGCCAGTCCCGCCGACATCGTCGTTGCTGCGGAACGCCTGGTCGCGCAGCGGCAGGAACTGGAACGGCTTAATAAACAGCTTAAAGCGGGCGGCGCGGGCCAGTCTGCCGATCTTGCGCCTGCAGACATTCATGGCATCCCTGTCGTGATTCATCGCCTTGACAACGCCGACGCCGACGCCATCGCCGCTCTTGCCGACCGGACGGCGCAGAAGCTCGGACGCGCGCTTGTCGTGATCGGCGGATTGGCGAACGGCAAAGTATCGTTCGCGGCCAAAGTCAGCAAAGACCTGACTGTACAGGGTCTGCACGCGGGCAATCTGGTACGCGAGATCGCCAAAATCGCGGGCGGCGGCGGCGGCGGGCGTCCCGACTTTGCCACGGCGGGCGGGCGCGATCCGGGCAAGCTGCAGGACGCGCTGGACGCCGTGCCGCGCCTGATTGAAGCCCAACTCGCCACAGCCGCAAAGTGAAATGTCCACCGCGAAACACGCCAACCACACGAAAAAACAATTAAACAAAACAATGCGAAAAATGCTTGGACAGGATGAACAGGATTTCTCAGGATGAACAGGATTTCTTTTGGGCAGTCTGAACAATCTTGTCTTGTTTGCACATCTCTTTTCGTTTTCTTTTTTCGTTTATTTGGCGTGTTTCGCGGTTTGTACTGTTCTTCTGTCTGCTGTCTTGTTCCTTCTGTTCTGCTCTTTGCGCTGTCTTGTTCGATGGCGCGGGCGGAGCGGCACAGGGTTGTTCTTGTCGTGTGTGACCGGCTGACGTGGGAGGATGTGAACGCGGAATGCCCGTTCCTCGTCGGCCTGATGGATCGGGCGTCTGTGGGCCTGATGAATACCGCAGTAGCGGGGCCAAAGAACGCCACATCGGCTGCGCTCGCGCTGGCGGCAGGGCAGACGGCGGCATCGGAACCGGGGGATGAGCAGGCGTTTAACGCCGCGGAAACCGTGGGCGAGGAACCGGGCGCGGCGGGCGCGGTATGGGCGCGGCGAACGGGCAAGCAGGCGGTGCAGGGCCGCACTGTTGTGCATATCAACATCGCCTCCCTGACGCGGCGCGGCCTTGATACGCAAACGCTGGGCGCGATCCTTGCCAGCGCGAACCCGCCGCGCCGCATTCTGGTCTGCGGCAATGCGGACACGGACGTACCCCAGCGGCGGGCCGCGCTGTTCACTCTGGACGCGGCGGGGTCGGCAGCCGGCGATGTCGCGCTGACGCACCCTGACGCGCACAGTCCGTTCGGCGTAACGGATGATGTCGTCACCCTTGCGCGTTATGCCGCGACTACGGATGCCGATGTGTTTGTAGCCGTGCTGGGCGATCCGGCGCGCATTGGCGCGGCGCGGGCGTTTCTTACCTCTGACGCATACCACGCTGCACGACGAAACGCGCTGCACAACACAGACGCTTTTTTCCTCCAACTGCTTGCCGTACAGCATCTGGATACCGAGCAGGTAGATGTACTCCTCATCTCGCCGTGTCCTCCTGACGTGTCTTCTGACGTGTCTTCCGATGCCGGTTCCTCCGGCATTCCCGCTCTTTCGCCCGCCGCGCTCTCCTCCTCCGCCGCCTACGACATAGCCGCGAGGCCGGAAACGTGGAAAGCATTGACGCCCATTCTCGCCTTTGGCCCCGACTTTGCGCCCGGTCTGCTGTCCTCGCCCACCACGCGCACACCCGGCCTTGTCGCCAACACAGACGTTGCGCCGACGATCTTACGCATCCTGGATGTGGGCATTCCGGCTGTCATGTCCGGGCGGAAGATGCAGTCGCTGCCTCTTGCGGGCGGCGTGGAAGCGCGGCAAAGTCTGGTATCGCGCCTCGACTATGTGACCACGCTGAACGCGGATGCACAGATACGCGTGGCCGCGCCGCTGTCCGCGCTGTGTTTTGTTCTTGTGCTGTGCGTCATTCTTGCCGCAAACCGTTGTGTCCGACATCCAGGCGCAAAACGCGGGGCGCGCAGGCTGCTGCCCGGTGTCGTGTTCACGCTCAACCTTCCGACTGCAATGCTGCTCGCCACTCTTCGCATCCCGCCCACCCTGTGGGAGTACGGCCTGCGTATCCCCGCCTGCATGGCCGCGCTGACCCTGCTCGATTACGCGCTGGCCCGCCTGCTGCGTATGCCGCCGCCCCTGATGTGCAGTCTGTTCAGCCTTGTCGTGATCGTGCTTGATCTGCTGTGCGGCGGACTACTGCTAAAAGACTCGCTGTTGAGCGCGTATGCTCTTTCCGGCATCCGCTATTACGGCATCGGCAATGAATATCTGGGCGCGGCGATGGGGTACGCGTTGTTGTGCGGCTTTCTATGGCGTCAGGGAAGAGGGAGTGAGGGACAGAAGAGGCTTAGAGGCTTAGAGGAGAAGAGGAGACAAGGGGATGATGACGGCGCGATTACAGGCGTCATTGCAGGCTGGCTCATGCTGGCGTTCGTGATGGGGTGGCCGGGGCTGGGGGCGAATGCGGGCAGTTTAATCGTGACCGGGGCGGGGGCTGGCGTTGGGGCGTGGATGTTGAGCGGGCGGCGGTTTTCCGTATGGGTCGCGCTTGCCTGCCTGCTGGCGGGAGTTGGGTTGTCGTTTACATTCGGCGCGCTGGACGCGCATTTTGGCGGGGCGCAGGCATCCCATGCGGGCAATGTCCTGAACGCCGGTGCGAATGGGCGCGGGGCAGGCTACCTGGCCGACATCATGGCGCGCAAGGTCGGCATGAACCTGAGGCTGCTCGTGTCGCCGTTCTTCGTAGCGGCAGCGGGCCTGATCGCTATTCTGGCTCTGCTGATGCGCGTCCTGTTGGGACGGGAAATCCGCGCCCTGTTTGCGGCCCATGCCCGCCTGCGTCAACTGCTGCCCACCTTGGCGGCGACACTGTTCGCCTCGCTTGTGTTCAAAGACTCCGGCGTCGTGACAGCGGGATTCGTGGCGGGCGTGGCCTGCCTGAACCTCCTCTGGTACGCCGTCGAAGCTATCACGGCGGAATAGCACATCGCCGCTTATCTACTCGCTGCTCATTGCGGCCTCATCCGCGCCCTGCGAGCCGAACAGCGCGTCACCCGTGTCTTCTTCAGGACGGCTGTGCTGCTGGAAAAGCGGCAGAACCAGATGCAGCAGTTCGATCAGACTGTTCAAATCGCGCACGAAAACGTGGTGCGGAAAGCAGACCAGATTGAGTATTGCCGTGTACTTGAAGTGCGCGGGCGCGTCGCGCTTTGCCTCATACACTTTGATGTACGCGTCCGGGTACTGCCCCCAGACCTGCTCCTGCCGCGCATACCCCTGCTGTTCGAGATAGTCCAGGTACTGCATCTGGTCTTTCACCGCGTCCTTATAGGGCGCAAACTTCCCGTTCTCAAAAACATACGTGTCGTACCCATCGGTCGCCATAGCTTGTCGCCTCCGCAAAATTTGTGTTGTCGTTACAAGCAACGCACAAACGCGCAAAAGGTTCCGAACCGCCGCGATACAGATCTTGCTTTCTATTGAGTACAGGCTGCCCCGCCATATGCTATACTCCATTCCACAACAACAGGCCGGCGACAGCCGCGTCGCGTCAACAGGCAGTAAACAACAAACAATAACGAACAGCAAGCAACAAACAGCAAACAACAACGAACAGGATACGCGTGTGGAAACTCGTTCGCCGCTGGTCGGCGTGATTATGGGATCGAAGTCGGACTGGGAAACCATGCAGCATACCACGCAGACACTCAATCGCCTGGGTGTGCCTTTTGAGACGCGCATCGTATCCGCCCACCGCACACCCGACCTGCTGTTCGAGTATGCGGGTCAGGCCGAGGCGCGCGGACTGCTCGTGATTATCGCCGGGGCGGGCGGCGCGGCGCATCTGCCGGGCATGGCCGCAGCCAAGACCCTGCTGCCTGTGCTGGGCGTTCCCGTGCAGTCGAAAGCCCTGAACGGCATGGATTCGCTGCTGTCCATCGTGCAGATGCCGGCAGGCGTTCCGGTCGGCACACTGGCTATCGGGCGGGCGGGCGCGATCAATGCGGCCCTACTTGCGGCCGCCATCGTCGCCACGAAACACTTGGAGTACCACGAACCTCTCAAGAGCTACCGGGCCGAACACACGCAGGCCGTGCTGGATCATCCCGACCCGGAGGAAGCATAACGTACCGCCCGCTGCGCTGGAGACACAGAGACACAGAGGAAGGACAAGAGGAGAAATAGACAGGATGAACAGGATGTCTCAGGATGAACAGGATTTCTTTCAAGCATCCTTACGTTATGATCTGTGAACAGTAATCTGTGAACATCTGCGTAATCTGTGGATAACTCTCCTCTTGTCCCGTTTCTAATTTTTTGCTCTATGCTTTTCCTCTCCGTGCCTCTGTGTCTCCAGCGCAGCGGGTGGTTCATTTTTCTACGCTTTGTAGACGGGCAGGGTATAGCCTTTGCGGTAGGGACGGGTGTAGGACAGGGTGTTTTTGCCCGCTTTGCCTGCGATGTCCATTTTGGCTTTGTCCCAGTGGATCATTTCGCCCGCGAAGTACGCCGCGTTGACCAGATGGCAGACGATGGTAGTCTGCGCCATGCTCGCGATGTTGGAGCGGGGCTGTTCGCGGGATTTAATGCAGTCCAGCCAGTTGCGCCAGTGGTTTGTGGTGGGGGCGGCGAATGTGCGCGGAATATCTTCCCCCGCCGCGTCCGTGACGCGCCATCCGCCGCGCCATACAGTCAGCGTTTTACCGTCTGACGCGATGAACTGCGTCCCCTCGCCGTCCCGCCCGCCTTGATCCAGCGGTCGTTTGCCGGTCTGCCAGTTCATGATAAAGTCCGGGTTCGCAAACTTCATGATGGCTGTCTGCGTGTCGGGCCACTGCCGGTCATCATCCAGCGTGGACAGCACCCCGCCCAGACCGGCCACTTCGGTGGGCATTACCAGGTCGGTATCCTTGCTCATGGCGAGCAGGGCGATGTCCATCATGTGAACGCCCCAGTCGCCCGTCATGCCGTCCCCGTAGTTGAAAAACCAGCGCCAGCTGTAGTGCGTGTGTTCCTTGACATACGGCGTGAAGGGGGCCGGGCCGACCCACATATCATAGTCCAGTTCAGCGGGGACGGGTGTGGTCTGATGGCGTCCCGTCGTGTTCTTCTGATCGGTCTTCCACGCCCGCGCCGTAACAACCTTGCCCAGCTTGCCCGACCGGATGTACTCGACCGCGCTCACGAATTCGGGCGTACTGCGCTGCCACGTTCCCACCTGCACGATTTTGCTGTGGTGTTTGGCGGCTGCGGCCATTGTCCTGGCCTCTATGATGTCATGCGCGATGGGCTTTTCGCAGTATACGTCCTTGCCCGCCTCGACCGCATGGATCATGTTCAGGGCGTGCCAGTGGTCGGGCGTGCCGACGATGACCGCGTCAATGTCCTTGTTCTCCAGCAGCTTGCGGTAATCGCGGTATAGCGTGGCGTCTTTGCCGTACTTGGCCGACACCATTTTGGTATCGTTGGCGAAATGCGACTCGTCCACGTCGCACAGGCCCGCGACATTGACATCGTCTTCCTTCATCAGCTGTTTGAGGTTCTCGGTTCCCATGCCGCCGCACCCGATCAGGCCCAGCGTGATCTTGTCGTTCGCGCCGACGCGACGGCGGCGGCTGACCGGATCGGCGTGTACGGGCAGGATGTTCCATGCGCCTATCGTCGTACCCAATACGGCGAGGGCAGCCGTAGTTTTGCCCGCCGCGCCGAGCCACTGTCGGCGCGATAAGATTTGCGGCGTGTCCGCCATCGGGTTCGTTGCTGCGCCGACAGTCGTGTTGTCTGTCTTGTGTTGTGTGCTGTCCAATGTTTTCTCCTGTGTGCGTACATGACGGCAATGTCCGCTATACACCATCCAGATTCTTTCTAGATTTTTTCTAGATGCTTTCTAGATTCTTTCTAAATTCTTTGTTGGGTACAAGGGCCTGCGGTCGGTCGTCCTGTGGATGAAAATGCCTGCGCGACTAAGCCTGAATAAGGCGTGTGCAGTGTTGGCATAATGTTTTGCACAGCACGGCGTTTATCCTGCATCAAAAACAAATGCCGCGTTCGCCTGCTAAAGCGAACGCGGTTTCAATGGCGCGAACCATTCTCAAAGTTCTCGTCAGGAGAGCATCGTCAGGAACGCTGCGCAATGTGAACCATGCGAATTGGCAGCGCGTGGTTAAGCGGCGCGGAACGAACGGCGGACGACACCTCGCGGCGCAGGCGGCTGATGTTGCGGTAGATGCCCATCACCACGCGCACATGAGCGCGTGTCTCAGGATAAGGCGGAATGCCGTGATGGCGCTGTACGGCCTCTTCGCCCGCATTATAAGCGGCCAGGGCCAGTTCGGGGCTGCCAAACTTCTTTAGCAATCCTTTGAGGTTTTTGGCGGACTGCGCCAGATTGGCTTCCACGTTGTAGCAGTCTACGCCGCCATCGTCCCAATGCGTTAGCTGCCCCAGGCCTTTGGCCCCGCAGCGGCTTGTCTCGTTGGTGTTGAAGTCCGACTCGCGCTGCACCATGGCGGCCAGCAGGCGCGGGTCAAGCCCCTGTTTGTCGGCGGAAGCGAGCAGGGCGCGGGCGATGCGGCCCGCGCGGTCGGTATCCAGGCGATGCCTGCAATCATGTGTCGCGGTCACGATGTACTGCGTGTACGCTCGCATTCGCTCTATGCCGCCCCGGTACGGCAGAAGGGGCGCATAACGCGCGGTGTCCTGCTGTCCTGCCGTACTGCGATCTACGACATTGGCCCGTGTGTCAACGGGGGCGTTGGTCTCTGCATCCGCCGGCTGGCGGCGCAGGAACGCGGATACGATCCGCAGCATCTCCTGCCTGCCCTGCCCTGCCGCGCCTGCCGCGCGAAACTGCGGACGGGGACGCGCAAGCGCCATGCGGCACGACCCCAACAGGGCGACAGCCGCGCATCCCAGCGCGACCAGGCCCCGCCTGTTCTCAAAAACTCTCATCAAATCTCCTCGCGGCAAACCGGAAACCACACGCCAAAAAGTCTGCGGCGAAATACACACGACTTTTCGCTTAACTGCCGTGGCTTGACCTGCTCCCGCTTCGTTCACCAGGCGCGGCGCAAGCATCAGCGCTTGTGCCGCAGCAATAAAAAAGAACATTCAGAGAACATCCGATTACATTCATCCGATTACATTCAAAAGAACAACTCCCGAATATTCCCTATACTACTCCGAACGGGAACGCCAAACCGGCAGCACAAAACACGAAAATAGGCAAAAATACCTAGAAACATATCTACATAGATGAACCTGTTCACTCCAATGTCAAGTTTACTCTTGACAAAGCGACACTTTCCCTTGTATTATATCGTCACATCTTGATTTGACGATACGAATAGGACGGAAGAGTTGAATGACGTGGTTTTGCTTGGCAAGGCGCTTGCGGACCCAACGCGGGTTCGCATTCTCGCCATCCTGCGGGGCGGAGAGTTGTGCGTGTGCGAGATCGCCGACGCGCTGGAGATGAGTCAATCCACACTCTCTACGCACCTGCAAACCATCCGGCAGGCGGGGCTTGTTTCCACGCGTAAAAACGCCAAGTGGAGTTACTATGGCCTGGAACCGACAGGCGCGGCCCTGCTTAACGCTATCTTCGCCCCCTACGAGTCTGCACTTGACGCCGATCAGCGCCTCAAACGAGACTTGGAACGTATCGGGCAGCGCCTTAGACTGCGCGTGGACGGCTGCTGCGTACTTGGCCTGCCCTCACTGGATAGCGCTAAAAAAGTCAAATAGTAAAATAGTGAAAATCCAGATATTTAGAAACGAAGGGAGGTGAGGACGAATGCAAATCATCGAAATGACAAGCCGCGCATCTGACATCGAAGCAGGCGCGGCAGGCTGTGACTGCCCGGAGTGCGACTGCGAACCTGGCTGCAAGTGCGGATGCTGCCCCTGCTGCGAGTAGCCGCAAAAACAAAGACGGCAGGCGGCGGAAGTTGTCTCTTCGGCCGCCTGCCGGTTTTCAGAACGTCTCATCCGCGCCGTTCGATGATGGAGACCGGGTCGAGGGCGGACAGGCGGCGGCCTATCGTTAGCACGGCGAACAGCGTAATGGTGGCGGGCAGGGGCAGCGTGAACAAAAACGCTATCGGGTCAAAGGGGTTGAGCAGCAGGCCTTTGGGGGCGAGCAGCAAAGCGTAGATGCCGTACAGCGTCCCGGTCGTAATGGCCGCGCCGAGCAGCCATCCGACCCCGCACAGCAGGGCGGTTTCGCCGAACACGCGGCCCAACAACTGCCGTCGCGCATAGCCGATGGCCGACAGCGTGGCGACTTCGGGCAGGCGCTGCGTAAAGTAGATGTTGGATAAGAGCGAGCAGACGAACGCGATGGACAGCACGATCAGCGTGGTGATGATGTTGAGGATAAGATAGAGATTGGACAGGGCGCTGCGGGTCTCGCGCACAAGCCCTGAAAAGCGCCACACGCGGGCCAGTTTCTTGTTGACGACACGGGTCACGGCATCATCGAGCCTGCGCTGCGCGGCGGCATCGCTCGTGGGCGCAAAGGCCACGTAGCCCGTAAAGGTGAACGGCGAATTGGCGTCCACAAACGCTTTGGAGGTCAGGCCGATCCACACGGGGCCGTGCAGGATGCCAACAAGCCGCACGGGAACGGGCGAGTACGCGTCCTCGCTGTTGGGCTGCGAGATCACGTCGCCGATTTTCAGGCCCAGGTTGCGGGCGATGGCGTCCGAGACAACGGCTTCGGGTTCGCCGTCCGTGGGCATACGGCCCTGCGCGACATGGATACCACACCGTTCCAGCACAAGGGCGCGGGCGGGCGCGGGAATGCCGAAGAGGGCGAACGGCATCTTGCCGAAAATGGTCTTTACCATGACCGTATACGAGTGCGTCGGGTACATCACGCCAAGTTCGGGCAACGCGCGCACCTGGGCGACCTGCTCCTCGTCAATGCTCAGGGCGTTGCGCGGCGTCAGGCCCGTCAGAAAACGGTTGTAGCCGTACATGGTATAGACCGTCAGGTCAATACTGCGGATGATGGTCGTGACGCTGGCGACAAGCGTGACCGACAGCACGATTACAAACGCCATCGGCAGCGTTTTGCCCAAGTTGCGCCGAAAATAGGTAAACGGGTTAAGTGCAGAGATCATAGGAAAAGCAGTCAGCAATCAGTAGAAGCGTACTGCTCTTTCATACGAATATAAAGCCCGATAAGTAGCCGACACCCCTAGCAGGCTGTCAGTAAACTACTGATCATCATTCGCTAACTCTCCACCTCATTGCATTCGTCGGTTTAATTTTCTTGCACGGCTGCCAAAACTTGAGCATAGTCGCTTTGCTGCCACGCCGTCGCGGTCGCGCCATCGGATAGACCTCCGATACGTCCTAACAGGATAAAGGCAGGCTGACCATACCCGGAACGCTTCCAATGAGCCATCTCTATAAGCGTGGGAAGAGCCTCTTCGCGCAGGCTCTTTAAGAGGGCGTGGTCACGCTTCTGCGATAACTCCAGCAGCGCGAAGAGAGATTTGTTGCGGTCTGTCCAATCCAAGGAATTGAGCAGGCGAATGAAAGGAACAAAAGGAATACGGAGGCGAACGTTCGGCGTGTTTTGCGCGTAGATGGCCCGCACAGCCAATGCCCGCATCGCATTGTTGCGTACAGAGGCGTCGGGGTCAGACATTGCCAGTACGAGGGCGTCTATGACTTTCTGGTCATTTGTCGCCGCGTAACCCAGTATCTCCGCAGCTAAAGCGCGGTGATCCCCGTCAGCAGAATGGAGAAGTACCTGCTGCAACCGTCTAGGGTCACGCCTGGCGAGGAAAAGAAAGCGTTGCTGAACAGCGCGAACCGCAGGAGCGTGCGTGAGAGTGTACCCTTGCGAGTCATCTTCACCAGTGTCGCCGTGCTGCACGGCGTCCATCAGTGCTTTATCAAACGCTTCCCCTGCCTCTACGAACTCAGATGCAAGGCGTACCTTTGCCTGTGGCGCAGCTCGAAAGTGTAAGGAGTGGCTGCCTTTTTCTTCAATGCCGATAAAGATCACCGTTTTACCGGCGACGCAACAAACACTACTGATACTGGCATTTTGAACACCAGGGAGAGCGCGCAGACGGCTTTTAATCGCCTCAGCCGCCGCTGGCGTTGCAGGCAAAGGATCACCTTCCGCAAGCGCGAAAGCCTGCCGCACAGACGCTTCGGACACATGCTGCAAACCATAGAACTCGATGCCGCCCAGGGTTTGCATCTGCGCCGTGCAGGGACAGGGCAGCCGCATCAGCCAACAAAAAGCGGCCAAGAGTGTCATGCTTCGCGTCACGCGCAGAACGCAGGTGAGGTGGACAAAAGAGAGAACATGTTGTGTCTTCATAGTTCGTTGCTTGCCGACATTCGTAACCTCATAGATGCCCGGTGTCGTTGACGAGGGTGACGCGGGACACGCGGGCGTCGGGCGGGCCGACGTCTTCCACGATGCTCAGGCTGGCGTTGTCAAGCCACAGGCGGCGCATACTGGCGACGGGCGCGTCGAGGGCAGCGCACAAGAGGGCGCGCAGGCTGCCGCCATGCCCCACAATGGCGACCTGGCCGCGTGGATGATCGCGCCGAATCTCCGACACCACCTGATTGATGCGCTCCCAGACAGACTCCAATGTTTCGCCGTTGGGAGGACGGTACGCGTGGCTGTCGCGCAGATAGTCGGCGAGCAGCTGCCCGTCGCCCCGCGCCTCAATGTCGGCGCGTGTCAGTCCTTCCCATTCGCCAAGTCGGGTTTCGCGCAACAGGGGCGTGGTCTGTACGGTCAATCCGAGCGGACGGGCGATGGCCTGAGCCGTCTGATGGGCGCGGGCCAGGTCGCTGGCGTAGATGGTTTGGGGCGGATGCGGCGAGTTCGCCAGTCGGCTTGCGAGACGTTCGGCCTGCCGCGCGCCTTCCGCATCAAGCGCGATGTCGGTATGCCCCTGCATTCGCATCTCGCGATTCCAGGCCGTGATGCCGTGTCGGGCGACATACAGGCGCAGGCGGTTCTCGTCACCGGCGCGTTTTGCGCCGCTGTTTTGATCGCTGCCCTGGTGCGGGGTAAGGCTGGATGTCATCGGTGCAGACTCGTTCCGCTGGCCGCAGGACTGGCGTGTGGCGGGGGAAAAGGATTGCCGCCCCGCCCCGGCTTTTCCGTCGCGCCGGCTTGCGCCTGCAAACGCCGGGGCGCGCCGCCTTCCGGTACATGCAGTTCCAGAGGGTGTGCGCCGGCAGGGAGCGCAAAGGCGAACGCGCCGTCAGCAAGTGGGGGATTGAACGTCTGCTGCGTAAACTCCAGCACTTTCGTCATTTTGCTGTCGGGCGCGTTTTGGGCCACGCGCAGCAGTCGGTAGTTCTTTTTATCTATTGCCAGTTCAAACGGCTGCATGGTCTTTTTGAACGCTTCCTGATCGGCTTTTTCCTGCGGCGTGGCGTCGGGGCGCAGGGGCGGAACGGGCAGCAGGGCCTCTATGAGGTACGCGGCATGACCGCCGACGGTCGCGCTTCCGGTTGTCCTGGCGCTGGCAGGATCAACGGCCACGCCGAACAAACTGAGGGGGGGCAGGGTTCCTCCCGGCGTCGGCTGCTTGATGTACTGATTGCGGGCCGAGTCGTAGAAGATATTGGTTTTGCCGTCAAATGCGCGCACCTGCGTACCGCCTACCGCCGTCCCGGTCGCCTTGATGAGAAACAGGTTGGGACTTTTATAGGCCACTTCCTGCACACCGTTAAGGCTGAACGGCTTATTGTCCTCGCCCGTTCCTTTAAGGCTCAACGTGGCCGTTGCCTGAAACGTAGTCAGCGTATACGCGGCGTTCATCTTCTTGAGGATACTCTGCGCCTGCGCGTCGCCAGTTCGCGCCCCGGCTTTGGTATCGGCGAACATCAGGAGACACAGCCCACCGGCAAACGCGCAGGCCGCGCCCCCCCTGCGTATCTGCAAAATAGGCTGTTCAGTCCTGGCTGGCACTCCGGCCCCGGTCAGCGGAACAGGTCGGTTCAACATGCAGTAACTCTCCTTATCAGATTTCAGGGACTTTGCAAGCCGTTTTCCTACGAGAAAAGACCTACTCGCATAAGAGTGCGCCTGTGAACAATTCGCGTTCATTTGCCGCTATCTACACATTCCTGAACGAATCTCAGTCCCGCTCCACGACGCTGACGCGCAGTTCGTGCGCCCCGGACGCATTCGCGATCTCGTAATAGTAGAACAGGTCACGGCCCACGGGCAGGATGTCCACGTAGCGCAGGCTGCCGCTGCCGAACGGCGACACAAGGGCGGGGCCATCGGGCGACAGCGAGTAGAAGGTTTGCAGGTCGAAGCTGTGGGCCAGGCCGGCGCACTCCTCGTAGTTTTGCGCCACGCTCGCGCTGCCGTCGTAGCAGGCCAGATACCCGCCCGTATCGAGGGGCAGGATCGCGCTGATACGCTGGCAGTACGCGTCCCAGCGCGGCGGCAACGCGTCCGGGGCGTTGACAGGAGGCGGAGGAGTTTGCAGGCCGGATAGGTTAGCAGGCTCGGACGCGCCGGCACCGCGACCGGAAGCAAAACGGCCGCGCGGCGATACATCGCCCATCCATTGGAACCGCCGCCCGTCGCCGCTCAGGGCCGCGCCGGTGCGCGAGCGCGTCAATCCCGTATTGTAGATGTCGCCGCTCGCATGGCGGGCTTGCTGCGCGTCCGGGGACAGTTCGGCCTCGCGAGTGGCGTAGCTGAACAGCATATACGTCATGCGCCCGAACTGATACACGCAGGGGTCTTTTACGCCCTCGCCGCCTACGTCGTCGGCGTTGAGAACGGGCTGACGCTGATTAAGGTCGAAGCGGTCGGGTTCGTCGGCCTCCAGCAGATCAATGCGCCAGCGTCCGTCCTCCTCGCCCACATAGCTCAGGTACAAGCGCCATAGCCCGTCCGGCCCGCGCAATAGACTGCTGCGTTCCAGGGACAATGCGCCGAGCGAGGTTTTGGGCAGCGCCCAGATGTCCTTGAAGGTGACGCCGTTATCGCTTGCCGCGATACGGCACTCTACGCCGCGCCCCAGTTCGCGTGGCTGCCGCTGCCGATAAACGAGGAAAAACGTGTTGGAGGCGTCATCAAAGGCTGCACCGGGAGCGCCCGCCCACCAGCCCGCACTCTCTTCTAAGGGCGCGCGCACGAGCAGCCCGTCACGCGGGTCAAACAGAGGAACCGCGCCAAAAGTTTTGCCCAGATCGCTTGCCACGCTTCCCCACCCCGTCAAGTATACGCCCAGTCCACAGTGCAATGCACAGAGTATACATCAAAACAGCGGCATAGTATATACAGGAACGCGCTGATATTGGAACGCGTGTCGAATTGGGCATTTGGAACGTATGTCACGACGCGGAGAACGAGCGCAGGCGCAGGGCATCGCCTATTTGCCATCCGAGCAGGATCATCGGGAACAGGAAATTGCCCGATACGACCGCAGCCATCACGCTGAACCCTACCCTGGCCCCGGCCATCGCGCCACTCAGAGGGTGATACAGCAGCACGAACGCCAGACTTATCACGAGGGTCAGGCCATACGCGCGCAGCACAGACGGCGACACGCGGTTTTGGGTCACGGCCACAGCGATATACGCCAGCAGGGACGCGCCGAACCAGAGCAGCGCGAACAGGGACAAGACGCCACTGAGCGGCATCAGTCCGCGCCCGCCGCCCCGCGTCGCCAGTTCGCCCTTCTGTGGGCGCAGGCCGCCGTACAAAGCGAGCAGAAATCCGCCGAGCATGCCGCATAGTACAAGTGTCAGCATCAGGTTCAGGGACAACTCGCCGATCAGCGCCATGCCGGGAGCCACATACAACGCGCCGAGCAGCACGACCATGCCCACGGCGGCAAGTCCGCCCATCCCGTTCACGACCACATCCCGCCCCAGACGATTCGCGAGCGGCGCGCTTGGCGCGCGGGCCATTTTCGGCCCCGTCGAAATACTCTTTTCGTCGCGTCCCATCAGCCGATCCAGGTTGGCCTGTACGCTCTGGTTACGCGGATTAAGCTGTATGGCAAAACTGTACGCCTGTATCGCTTCGTCCGTGTTGCCCTGCTTGCGCGCGCTGTCGCCCAACAGTTCGTGCGCCACGGCATTGGTGCGGTCGAGCGCGAGGGCTTCACGGCACAGGCGCGAGGTCTGCGCGTACTGCCGGTTGACGAACGCGAGCTTGGCCTCGCTGACTAGCTGCGCGATGTGGGCGGTGTTTTCCTCGGCCTTGCGCTGCGCGGGCGATTTGCGCGGCGCGGCATTAGCGGACGGCGCACCGGGTGGGCGCGCGGCCGTACCGGGGCCGTTAAAGGGCGCGGCGGGGCGGGCGGCAGACGGGCGGGCGGCAGTGGGCGACGCCCCGGAAGCAGGCGCGGCATTCTGAGCGTTACGCGCGCTTTGCGCCCGCTCGGCTGCCTCGTGGATCACGCGTCCAAAGCCGTTGAAGCTAAAATCGTCATCCGGGGGTGGCGGGCCGTCGGGCCGCGGCTTATAAGGCGCGTTCGGGGGGCGCTGTCCTGCCCTGCCGGCCTGTTGATTGGGAACGCCGCCGGGTCTGTTCGCACCGGGGGGGGATGCCGGTCGGGGCGGGGCAGGCGAGGCGGGGCGAGGCGGAGGTGTGGCCGAACCAGGCAGCGGGAACCGGAATGCGCGCCCCGCGTCATACGTGGCGCGGCGGTCGGCGTCGCCCAAAGTGTGATAGGCCTCGTTGACGACCTTGATCTTCTGGGCCGCGTCGGGGCTGTGGTTGACGTCGGGATGGTATCTGCGGGCGAGTTCGCGATAGCGTTTCTTGATCTCGTCCTGTCCGGCTTTGGCGTTCAGGCCAAGCACGGCGTAATAGTCGGTTTGCGCGCTGCTCATAAAAGATTACTCGACAACCTGATCTCACCCCACGACCCAAGCAACTCCCCTCTGCCGGTGGTGAGGGAGTGGCCGGGGACGCGGGCGTAAGCGGCAGGCGCTATTCGCTGCCATCCGTGGGTACGGTCGTGCTGCGAACAGCCATACCCATGTACTGCTCGATAACGGATTTCGCGACCAGAATGGCGACCAGCAGAAAGACGACGATGCCGAAAATCATGGCGGCCTGATGCGACTTTTGCTTGCCCTCGGCCTCGTAAAAGTCGGCCATACGCTCCAGCATCTGATCCAGCGCGCCGGATGTTTCGCCCGTGCGGAACATATCCATCGCCATGCCGGGGAACGCCTTTGAGCGGGCGAGCGCGTCCGATACCAGACCGCCCCGCTCCGCAACGGGAATGGCGTTCAGGGCCGCGCGGCGCAGCACGGCGTTACCGCAGGCGTCGCCCGCGATACTCAGCGCCATGCCCGCCCCGAAGCCGCCCCGATACAGGGCCGCATACGTGCGCGCGAACTTGGCCGTGGCGAACATCTGCGAGATTTTACCGACAACCGGAATCAGCATCTTGAGGCTGTCACAGCCCTCGCGCACCCCCGGCACATTGAACAGGAACAGGCGGAACGTGATCGCGACAGCGGCAAACGGGATGCTCAGCGCCAGACCGAAACCGACCGTATCGCGCAGATAACTCAGCAGCGTGTATCCCTGACCGGCGGCAGCCCCCATTCCGCCCAGCACCAGTTGGGATACGGCGGGCAGCCCTCCCGTAAAGCCGGGCAGACCTAAGATCATCAGGGCCATAAACAGCGTGATTTTAGGATACAGCGTCTCGCGGCTGATCAAGCGGCGGATTTCAAGGTCATGATCCAAATAGTCGGCCACCTGATGAAGTGTGGTGTCCAGCATCCCGCCCTGTTCGGCGGCGCGGATCATGGCGACCTGCATCGGCTGGAAAATCCACGGGTACGCCATCATTACATCGGAAAAACGTCCCCCCGCCTGTACCTGCTTCTGACCCTCGCGGGCGATTTCTTTCAGTTTGGGATTTTTGGTGTTGCCTTCCAGCGCGGCAAGCGCCTGATATAGTGGCAGTCCCGCGTTGATCAGCGTGGCGAACTGGCGCAGAAACGGGGCCATATCCTTCAAGACGACGCCGGAAAAGATAGGGTATACCATCGTTTCCAGAAACCGCTGCCACAGCGACTTGTCGCTGACGACGCCCTCGCCGTAGGGAATAGCAGCAAGCCCTACGCGACTGTGCGCCTGCGTTTGCGCCTGGGGCGGCAGGGTATGCGCGACGGTCGAGGCCGCGCCGGTTGTCACGGTCGCCTGTGACGTTGTCTGCGCCGTGGAAATCGTCCCCTGCGCGGCATTCAGGGCCGTGACTTCCAAAGATTGTTCCCCGCCCACGCTGCGTTCCCACGGCTCCAGCCGTCGTTCGGCAAGCAGGGCCGGAATGTTTGCGGTCTGGATGCCGTCCAGGGTGGGCGCAAGCAGGGTGTTCAGAGCGGCGGGCGCGGCCTGCGGCTCCGCATACGCCTGCGTCAGATCCAGCGGGGCATACGCGGGCATGGGCGCAGCATACGTCTCTTGCTGACCGCCTGCCGCAGTTTCTACGAGCGACAGCGAGCGTGCCGAAGGCGCGGCGTCCATGTTCTCCACGCGCACGGGCGTGTAGCCCATCCGCCTCACCTGATCCGCCGCTACCATCATGTCATTGGCCGCGATACTGCCTTCGACGACATTGCCCGCAAGATCGGTCGCGCTATACGTGAATTGTGGCATAGTTGTACTCCGTCCCCGCCTTACTTGTCGCCGAACTCGGTGTCCACGATGTTGAAGATGCCGGCAAAGTACGATTTCGCCATCCAGCAGACCGCAATGCCGCCAAAAACCAGCATGGCGATGAGGCCCAGGCGGAACATCATATAACGCGCCTTGCCCCGCGCAACCTCGGCCCGTTCCTCGTAGTACGCGCTCGCCTGATCCAGCATCTCAACGACCTGCCCGCTCTGCTGGCCGGTAAACACCATCTGTTCCACCTGATCGGCGAACAGGCCTGTGGCCGCGAACGCGTCGGCAAGGTTCGAGCCGGTCTGCATCAGGTCATAGGAACGCGCCAGTTGGTCGCGGATGACCACGTTGCTGGCCGTGTTCATCGCGCCCTCCCACGCCTGCATGGGCGCGATGCCCGCATGGTATAAGCGGCGCAGCATACGGAGGAAGTTGGCAATCGCGACCTCGCGCTGCAAATTGCCGAACGCGGGAAACTTCAGCGACCAGCTATCGCGCAGATAACGGTGCTGCGGCAGCTGCAATGTCTTGCCCGCAAAGATCATCAGGAACATCAGGACAAGTGTTATTGGCAGGCTGACGAACGTGACCACTTGAAAATATGCGATTATGTTGGCTTTGAAATCAAAACTGCGAAATATGATGGGAAACAGCGGGATCACAAACGGCAATAGCAAAAACGCCTGGATCGCCATTGTCTTGGGAATCCATGCGGCGCGGTACAGTTTGATGTTGGCGTCGTAGTTATCGGCGATCTCGGCGAGCGCGATGTCTATGAAGCCGCCGGTCTCGCCCGCCCGTATCATACCGACGACGTGATCGGGATAGATGCGCGGATAACGCTCCATGATGTCGGAGATCATGCCTCCGTTGCGGGCCGTCTCGGACATTTCGCGGGCGGTCAGAGCGAGGCTGGGGTTAGGCGTGCGTGTGCCGAGGTTTTCCAGTGCGCCAAACAGGGATATACCACTGTGCGTCAGGCTGGAAAATTGCCGAAAGAAAAACAACATGTCCCGCGTTTTGACGCCGCCGAGCGTGGACTTTTCGGGCGTGGCCTGCATGACGCCTTTAAGGTGCAGGGGAGCCGCTTTCGCCTGGGCGGTGCGGGCCTGAACGCGGGCCGCGTTGCCCGACATGGTGATATTGGCGACGCGGGCGGACTGCACAGCGGCGGGCGCGGCCTGGGCGTTTTGCACCGACACGCGGGCATTGCGCGCCTGCGGGGCCACGGTTCCGATTCCCGTCATCTCCTGCATCATGGTCGAGTTGTTGACACGGTCGTTGACGGAGGGCGCATAAACGCTCTGGGCGGGAGGCGCATACATGGGCGCGGCCTGCGTTTGCGGCTGTGTTTGAGGCCGCATCGGCGACGCGTTGGGGGAACCGGGCGCGAGCGACTGCGGGCGCAGGCCGCGCTGCTCCAGTTGGCGCTCGGCCTCGGCCTCCGTTGCGGCGTCTATTTTGCCGAATACGGGCAGGCCCGTTTCGTCTACGGCTTCATATAAGAAGTTCATGGGGTTCCACTCGCCTTATCGCCTGCGCCCGTGATGCAGCCGCGCCCGTATCGCCTACTATGTTCTCCGAATGTTGATTGCTGTTTCGTTCTCGGTTCTGTCCGTCGTCCGCAATGGAACATGGCGTGGAGTCCGGTTCGAGAATGTCTGCAAGTCGCCTGCCATCAGAAAGCGTCAAGCCGGGCGCTACATCCAGCAGAGGCCGCATAACAAAAATGCGCGATGTCAGTCCCGGATGCGGCAACGTCAGTTCGTCTGTTTGCATCACCAGGTCATCGTACAGCAGAATATCAATGTCAATGGTACGCGGCCCCCAGCGCACATCCCGCCGCCGCCCTCCCTGTGTTTCGATCTCCTGTACGCAGGTCAGCAGTTCCGGGGGAGTAAGCGAGGTCGTAAGCTGCGCCACGCAGTTAAGATGCGGCGGGTTCCGCGTCTCGTCGCCCGGTTCCAGTCCCAGATGCGGCGTTTCGTAGATGGGCGAGACCGCCTGCAAATATGTGCCTTGATTGGGGTGATCCATTTGTTCCAGCGCATTTGCAAGATTCTGGGCGCGATTGCCCAAACTGGAGCCAAGCCCTACATACGCGCAGTAGAACACTTTGCCTACGGACAGCGGCTTTCGGACGCGCCGGAAGGAATGCCATTCCCCCCGGAGTCTTCCTCGCTGAAATTTTAACTCAGCCATCTGCGGTCATCTCCAGCCCTGCGCCCGCCGCATTCTCTTTGTTTTCCTTACGCATTCTGTTCTGTGCAGGTTTCGGAATAGACTATCTATTATATTCGGTAACAGGCGATGCAGACAATATACGTGGCAGTGTGTATCCGGCATGTAAAATGCCGGATACACCTAACTAACGCCCTTCAGAAAGCGAGCGGCCTCTTTTTCATACGTATTGAACGGATTTTTGAGATCAAGCTGACGGTTGCGCTCGATATAAACGGCGTCCCAATCAATTACGTAACGCGTACCGGGCTTGTTGAGAAGCTGGCTCACGATCTGGCCCCGGCCCAGGGCGCGGGTGTTGTGGGGCGGCGTGATGATCGCTTCCTGAATCTGCTCGTCGGTCACGACGCGCCTGATCGCGCCCGACTGCTCCAGGCCATAATACAGGCCCGTGTCGGGGCTGACGTTATGGTACTCCAAGTCCAGCGACTGCATGATGTCGTCATGCCACCCGACCCCGTTTTCCTCGATGTACTGCTGATACAATACCTTTTTGGCCGACCAGTCCAGGCGGTCACTAGTGGAAAGTGGATCGCGCTCCAGGTCATCCAGGATGGTTTCCCACTCGAATAATACCATGTCCGTCTGCGGGTCGCGGCGTCCGAGGTACTTCTTGGCCGCGTCCAGATACCGGCGCTGCAATTCGATGGCCGAGATGGTCTTACCGCTGCGCATCTTGACCGGCCATTTCATCGTAGGGTCGCGGGACACGCTGCGCAGTGTTTCCAGGGGATCGGCTACTTCGACATCCGGGGGAACCGTTCCCTCTTCGATCAGGTCAAGGACAAGGCTCGTAGTTCCCACTTTGAGCATACAGGCAAACTCGCTCATGTTGCTTTCGCCGAACAGGATATGCAGGCGATGCAGGTTCGAGTACGAGTAGTAGCTGTCCCACTTGGGATTAATGATGGCGCGATTAAAGCGAACGCGGCTGCTGATGGTCTTGACGATGTGATCGGCGCGCTGACTAAGCTGAAAGTCTACGCCGTTGTCTATCTCGACGCCGTAGAAGTTCGACACCCACACGTAATCCACCTCATGCTCGCCCAGAGTCATGATGTTGTTTTTGCTGGAGGGCCGTGTCAGGCGATGCCCGCCCACCCGTCCAATGCCCGCAAAAATCTGGCGCGTGACGAGGAACGGCAGCAGGTACGAAAGCGCGTCCGTGAAAAAGCGGTCTTCGATCTGCACCAGATAGTTTTCGTGGCAGCCGAACGTATGCCCGCCAAAGTGGTCAATGCTGTTGTTGTGGAAGCTGGCGACATCATCGAGTTTCAGTTCCGACAATAGCTGCGCGAGCAGGACGCGGCCCGCCTTGTCATGCCGTACAAGGTCGAGCAAGTCGGAACATTCCGCCGTAGCGAACTCCTCGTGACTGCCGACCGCGTCAATGTACAGCCGTCCGCCGTTTTTGAGAAAGCCGCCCGCCCGCGCCGGCTCGAACGCGTAATCCCGCGCGTGCAGGTCTATGACGCCCAACTTCTTTTCATAGAAGGCGTAATCCTTGACCTGCTCCACGATCTCTTCAGGCGTTCCCGCCGAGGGGTCGCGCACCATGCACCCAAACTCGGTTTCGATGCCGAATATACGTTTTTCCATGCTTGATTTTGCCTTTTTTTACCCTGCTGCCCCGGCTGTACGTTTATTGGTATACAAAACTTTTCAGGTCAAGCCTATAATTTGCCTATAATTTCTCTATATAAACCATAGGAACATGGCAAATTCAGATAATCTCGGTTATAATAGCATAGTACGCCCCGCGCGCGTCAGGATGCCCCGCCGCCATCTTCTCTTGTGTATGCCCAAATCGCAGTATCATGTACCCTGGCCGGGAGACACAGGCTCGTAACCATACTATTCTTATACGTGTCAGCGTCCAAAAACTCTCAGAACAACGCGCAGGCGACTTGTTTTCAGGAACAATTTGCCCGCATGACCGCTCTAAGAGTATGACCGCTCGAAAGTTCACCGAAATGCTCACGACGCATTTTGCCTGCTACACATAAGAGTCATCGTTCTTAAACCCTGTTGATGATTTTTTCAGTTTATGTGCGCCCCGAAGCGACCGACGCATGGCTCTGTCACTTTCGCAGTAAATCGTAGATTAGAAGGACTAACCATTGAACGGCTATACTGTTCTTACCCGGCCCCACATCGCTAAAGCGTTTCAGCTTGCAATTTTCTCTTTGGGCGGCTCCTGCGCCGCAATGATGGCGTTCGCGCTGCCTGTCGCGTCCATCAAAGCGCCGGTTACAGCGCCCGTTCACATGCCGCAGGGCGCGTTTTTACGCATACCTTCGCCGGATGTGGCGCATCTTGTCGCGCAGGTCAAGGCTGACCCACGTGTAGCGGTGCGCTACGCACGGCTGTTCCACCTGCCGGTGAAGATGGTTCCGCTCGCCTTCGCGCAGCTGCATCTAAAGAAGTTGTCCAATGACCACATCATGCAGGTGCATTTCGTGCGCCAGGGCGATAAAGTCGAAAAACTGATTTACAAGCCGCGCCGCGTCATGGCGGGTACGCCCGTGTACTGTCTGCCCGATGGTACGCCGCTGCTGGTGCGCGTGTGCGGCAACCCGATCCGGTCGCGCGTTTCTCCGGAATTTTACAGCAACATTCCCGTGCCGGAATTCGACGCTTCCGAGACTCTGACACCCGTACCCACGGCGGACAGCTCTACGGCAGCCGCCGGACCGGGGCGTGTCGTGATTACGCCGCCGCTCGCCCCGCTGGAGCCGATTCCCGTCGTGGATGCCGAAAGCGTACTGCCGCCCACGGCCCTGCCGGTCGCGCCGTCCCTGCCGCCCGAAGGCCTGAAAATAGCCTCCCTGCCGCCGGTGTATGCCTGGGCAGGCGGACCTAACGGCCTGTTCGGTCTGGCCGGCCTGCCTGCCGCGCTGCTCCCGTTCATCAATACAGGCGGCAGAAACGCGCCGAATGTTGCCCCTCTGGTTCCGCCGGTCATCACGCCCGTAGTTCCAGGCGGCCCACTGCCTCTGCCGCCGCCTATCACGCCGACCGGTGGCCCGATTACCGATGTGCCGGAGCCGGGCTTGATTTCACTGGGAGCCACGCTGCTGCTGTTGGGCGCGGGTGGTCTTGCCCGGCAGCGGCGCAACCGCAACGCCGCGCATTAGTTTCTCCAGGCGGATGTTCACAGTAGGAAAAGCGGGGCAAGCGTTGTGAAAACGCCTGCCCCGCTTTTAAGTTTGTCATCGCTTCTATATAACCGGTTCCTGGCGCGAATCGCTTTCTGCCTCCTGAGGCATCAGCGATAATCGCGTGTCAGTGTCTCGATGTCGCCCGTGGGCAGCAGCCGGAAACGCGCATCGCGGTTTGCGCGCCGTTCCAGCAGGCCCACCTCGATGGTTCCATTCTTTAATTCGTCGCGCAAAAACACGCTGTCCGCCTCGGCCCCGTCCAGTTCGCGCAGGGGGTTGAGCCTGTCGTCGTCTTCCTCTTTTACGCCGCCTAGCTGACGGCGCAGCGACTCGCGCGCCCCGATAGCCCACGCGCCTAGCGCGTGGCGCAGCGCTTCGTCCCGCGTCAGGCTGCCATCTACCACGCCCAGCTTCTCCAGCATGGCATCCTCGGCGGTCTGCGTACCGGCGACGACAGCCACATCCTTGTCGGCCTGGAATTCGCCGTCGTAGTTGAGCGTGAAGAAACTGTCTCCGCCGGGCATACGGCCCATCTCGGCGAACAGGGCGCGGATCACGACCGGCTCATACATCGGATCGCCGAACGCCTTTTTCAGCGAGGGGCTGAGCGCAAATCCGACAAGCCGCTGTACGCTCACGTCGTCCGGGCTGCGCTCGAAACCTTCCTGGTGCGTGTTTTGTATCGAGGCCAGTCGGACATTTTCGATGTCGGACTGCTTGCCGATGGCCGAGAACATCTGCCGGTCATAGATCTCGAATACTTTGCGCTGGGTGCGCCGCACGGTCAGCAGCAGCAGGCCGCCGTCGTAGCGCAGGCCCACAATCGGGCTGCCCGAACGCAGGCGCTCTTCTACATAGTCCTTGCGGTGCGCGATAGACTCATTGATGTCAAAGGGAGTATACATAATTTATCTCGCGACCGCGCGTTTCAGCCTCCTCATCTGTAAAGGAGGCTGAAACGCGCAGTTATCATGGTTCAAGTTTAATGCGGGTTGAGCAGGGCCGCGTCGGTTGTGTCCGGCTCGGACGGCACACTGACTCTGTTGTGTTCTGCGTCCACGTCGGGCAATTCTTCGGTTTCGGGTGTCGGCGGTCGGGTTGTTTTCATGTCGAGCGGTCTGGACACGATGCCCATTGTGACGCTCGGCTCCGGCATCCGCATCTTGCCCGTTGTCCAGCGCGGTTCCGGGACGGGCGCGACATCCCCCTGCATAATGACGGGAGGCGCGACAGGCTCCGGCATGGGCGGCGTGACGGAAATGCCGCCGGCGACCGCAGGGATAGGATGCGGTGTCTGCTGCTGCGCGTTGTTCATCGCGGCCATCGCGCCGAACAGCATGGCGAACAGGCCCGCCGCCATTGCGCTGCGCCGTATCAGGCCCATGCCCACGGCCCGCGCCCCAATCGGGCAATCGCCCGACAGTACGGTTCCGTCGTGACGCTGATAGTAGCGCACACACAGCCTGCCTTCGTGGCGGCGCAGCAGACCCTCGGCCTCGCCCTGACTCATGGCGGACAGATTATACACGTTCTTCTGGCAGCCCATGCAGAAGTGGACGCGCTCGCCCTCTACGGCCTTCATGTCTTCCCAGACCGCATTGCACGGACTGGCGACGCGGACGCTTTGCAATAGCGGTATCGGCGTCAGTGCCGGATAGCCGTTGCCGAAAGAACTGTCAGAGCCGTTAACGTTTGTGTTGTTGAAATTGTCATTGGAAATCATGGGCGTTCCTCCCGGTTCAGAATGTGCAATGTGTTCCGCCGACAGTGTCCCTTGCAGTCCACTATGTGCGGGTTTGATGCCCTGTTAGTACCGGGAGGACGCGATTAGGTTCACGCCTGCCGCATTATTTCAAATCAAATTTCAAAAACCAACATAAACCCTTTACGGGCGCGGCGCGATCCGTTCGCCGCCCACGCGGTTGATGTCGGCAATCACGGCCTTTAGCTCGTCTTCGCCCACGTCCTCGATGCCGTCCGCATTGATGATCTTCGCCAGGGGCAGCACTTTCGACCAGCCGCCGGTCGCGGCGTCCAAGTCGGCGGCGATGTCGAGCAGGTACAGCGCTTCTTTCAGGGCTTCCTCGCGGTTCATGTCGTGGAACGGCTTTTTGGTCTTGACGATGTAATCGAACACGCCGCGTATCTGCGTGCTGCCGCTGCCCGCCGCGCCGAACTCCGTGCTTTCAAACCTTGCGCCTGCGCCGTCGTAGAAGAAAATACGGCCCTCGTTCTTTTCCAGGTCAAACGTGGTCAGGATGGGAATAAAGCCGCCGATGCCGTTCATGGCGTCGGGGATGCCCGCCCGGATCACTTTGGCGAGTTCGGCGAGTTTTCCGTCCAAGCTCATCTGCTGCAAATACGTGCGCTCGAACAGCTTGAACGTGGTGCGAAGATACCGCACCACTTCCATCGCCCGCGCAAACGAGCCGCTGATGGCAAGCAGAGTATACTCGTCAATCGGCAGCACCTTTTCGGCCTGATCGTACATGATGGCGAAGTTGGCGGTCGCGCGCCGGTCGCCCACGTTAATCACGCCCTTGTCGTACTTGACCGCGATGACGGTCGTGCCGTGTATGTCCACAACGCCGTTTCCGGCTCCGATGCCCTGCCCTGCCGGACTGTCATAAGGCCGCGCGGGCGCATTGCCATAAGCCGTTGCAGGTATATTCATCGGGCGCGTAATCGGATGGCCGCTCTGCTCCAGAGTGCGCCACAAATCTCCAGTCAATTCCATAGTTACTCCACGGGGGAGGGGAAAGGAGAAAGGAAAAAGGAGAAAGCGTGTCATTGGCAGAATTTGCGCGAAACACGCTCATCGCTCCCGACGATTACTTTTCCCTTTCTCCTTTTCCCTTTCTCCTTTCCCCTACTTCTTACTGTCCGCTGCGCTGGCGGTAGCGGCGGGCGGCGTCCGGGTCTACGCGCTTCATGCGCTTGAGCAGGTCGCTCGTGTCGGGCCGCTTCACATCGGGTTTGCCGGGGCCGCCGTCGCCGCCCTCTTTTTGCAGGGGGTTGGCGGGTACGGTCGGCATCTGGCGGCGGTCTTCTCCACTAATAATCATGATCGTGGTTCCTTTCACAACGAGCGCGTGACGGCGGTTCGCATCGGCGGCGTAGTTCGGCTTTGTCAGCTCCCGGCATCATGTCCCTTTTACGGGCGCTTTATCTAAGCGTCGGGACGCGAGCGGCGGGGAGAATAGGAGTACATAGTGTTGAATACGTGCTGTAAGTGTATATGGTTTTCGTCAGGGTGTCAACCTGCGCCTTAGAGCGGGAAGCGGCCTCTAGGTAGTATCCGGCATATAAAATGCCGGATAGCTAAGCCTGCGGCCAACTGGACGAAGAGCGCAGGCTTTTGTACATGCGGAAGAACACAGCAAAATGCGCTTGCATCATACAAGCCTGGCCCATAGCAAAACTATGATTCACAGGACGGTTGGCCGCAGGCCTAGCTATCCGGCATTTTATATGCCGGATACTCGTGCGGCAACTCTCCACTCTCATTTTCTTTGCTTCCCGACAATACTCACAAATTCTTGTCTGTCGTGTCCGGCAGCGCATTCCGGTGCAGCAAAATCTTGCGGCGCGGGTAGTCAATCGTCACGTTGTAGTGTTCCAAAAACGATTTGCCAATGATGCCGTCTACATTGAATGCCAAGATCGGGACGCTCGCGCGTTTAGCGCACACTTCTACAGAACCCACTTTGCAGTGGATTTCGTCAAGAAAGTATCCCTTAGTCTTTCCGAAAGCTCCAGACATGGTCTTACTATTTAACTTCCTGTGACTCAAGTGTGCCTGCCAAAAACGCCTTTCTACAGAAACTTTATCACTGTCTCCAGTGTCCATGAGAAATGTTGCAGAAATTCCTTCAATTACTCCATGCACAACCGGCTCATTGTACACCCAATCAAAATCAAGCAGCATGTCTTCTTTGGAACGTGGTAAACGTAGTACATCATACTCAGGTTTTCTCACTATCAAAATTTTGTTTTGATAATCAATTGTAAGCACAACCCCATAAAACGCAATGTTGCCAATAATAGGTACGGCGTCAGCGATTGCAAGTTCTTGTGTTCCACGTTTAATCATGCCAGTCGGCAGGTGAGTAACTTGATAACCGCCTAAGGAAATGCGCGATAAAACAACGCTATCAGTTTGTCGTGTTGAGTTGTTGACTCCCCTACTTGGTTCGCTGGCATGATGCTCACCTTTGAGTTTCATGGATTGCGGCCAACATACACCGGCAGCGCCGGTATCAACGATACAGGGTGAGGTTACACCTGCCAGCGTCGCTTTCACAAATATCAGCCACTTCTTGGGGTATGTGGTGATGCTTCCTCCACTATACTCAAAGGGGATTCGCACCTCACCAAAAGGTCTAGCAGAATGCAATTCCCATTGATAATGGATTCCAGCATCTTGGGCATAGGGTGGCGTTGCTGCTTTTTGCGGCGGAGGCGGCACGACAGCAGAACGGGCGACGGGAACATCATGCCGCGCATCCAGCACATGCAGGCCGATCCAGATAACCGTGACAACTCCCCCAAGAAACGTGACCAGCATACAGACGAGGACAATAATCGTAATGCGCTTCGTCCAGCGGGATTCAGACGGCACGGGCGGCTCTTGCGTCAAGCGTTTCCTCCACAATAGAACGAAAAAACGAACAGGCTCTGCAATACCGCACAGGGTTACATCATTTCAGATGTTTTGGGACGGTTCTGAATTACTTTGACGGCTTCGTCCAGCGATTGTGTATTCGCGAACTCATCGTTCAATGCCTGCACGTTTGGCTCGACGAGCGGGTTCATATCGAACAACAGGTCTTCGCCATTGTGCTTGAAGGCCACGCCGTTCCAGCCCACGCTCCGAATGCTCGCCCCAAACCGGCTGACGAACAGGCCGCGAATGTAAGCGCGAGTATCGCCGGGAGGACACGTCATCGCGGCCTCGATACGCGTGTCCGTAACCAGACGCCGCATTTCCCCGGCCTGTTCCAGACCGTAGTACAGGCTGATTTCCGGGTCCACGTCGTGGTAGGCCAGATCAAGACTCTGCATATAAGGATCGTTCCAGCCCAGCCCCTCTTCCTGCCGAAACGCGTCCAGCAGCTTGAACTTGGCGGCCCAATCCAGACGGTCGGCAAGCGCGAACGGGTCGGCCTCCAGGGCGTCCAGAGTGGCGGCCCACTCTGCCAGCGTCCAGTCGGTGTCTTCGTCCTGACCCGCAAATCGCTTTTGCGCTTCCTGCTGATAGATGCGCTGTATTTCCAGGCCGGTCAGGGCCGGGCCGCCGATACGTTCCACGGTCTGCTTCAGCGTGATGTCGCGGGAAATCTGCTTGGTGGCGCGGACGGGATCGGCCAGCTTGATGGGCGCGTTCAGACCGTCTTCGAGCAGGCGCAGCACAAGGCTTGTCGTGCCGACTTTCAGGGCCGTGGCGATCTCGCTCATGTTGGCGTCGCCGCAGATGACGTGCAGGCGGCGGTAGAGGCGCGGCGTGGCGTGTGGCTCGTCCCGCGTGTTGACAAGCGGGCGGTTGTGCAGGGTATCCACGCTCGCCTCGACGCTGAAATAATCGGCCCGCTGCGATAGCTGAAACGTGGAGGGGGGCGCGGACGGGTCGTTTTCCACGCCCGCCTTGCCCGCGCCCGCGATGATCTGCCGGGACGCGAAGAACGGCAGCAAAGACTGTATCAGCGTTTCGGTCGGCACGTCGCGGCGCATCAAGTAGGCTTCGTGCGTACCGTAACTCGCGCCGTGAAAATCGGTGTTGTTCTTGTAAATGCTGACTGCGCGTTTGTTATCCGTCGCTCGTTTTTGAGCGGCGGCGTGAACGATGCGCTCACCCGCTTTGTCATGGGCAACCAGATCGCGCAGGCCCCGGCATTCGGGCGTGGCGTATTCCGGGTGGCCGTGGTCGTTGTAAAACCGCGCGCCATTGGCAAGAACGCGGTCACTGCGCTCTTCCTCGCGGCTCAGGGGCCGCACGGTCGGCGCGTCGAACTGCGCGTCGTCGGGATTGGTCGTTAATTGCTGAACAGTAAAGCCGCGCATGTCGCGGCGCGGGTCTTCGCCCCGATAGTTCCAGCCGCTGACCGCCTTGCCGCCCACGCTCCGCACGACCGCAATGCTTTCGCTGATCCAGTCGTTGGCTCCCAGACCCTCGACCACAATGCCATATTCTGTTTCAATGCCGAACAATCGTGTCATACCTGGCAGCCTCTATAACTCATCGGTTCCATATGCGATAACAAAAGATACGAACTGTGCTTCTTCGCCGAGTTCCAGGCGAAGCACATCCCATATCTCACTTTGTTTCTCCTTCTCAGACTTTCCATTTAGAGATGGTGACACCAGTTTTACGCGTACACGTCCCTGATAGCCGGGTTCTATTTGAACGACAGCATTTGCTCCCACCAATTTCCGCAATGCCTGTTCTACGCGCGGTTCCATGGCATCAAAATCCACAACCTGGGTTGCCGTCATTTCTGCCTCCTTCATGGTGAATTTAGTGGAGCTAGGTCATACAAGTTGCTTGACCCAGGCGTATGTGCGCCGCACGGCTGTAACAAACTCTTCGGCATATTCTCGACGAAGGGGCTCGGAGCTATAACGCCATGATGATTTCCATTGAAGACAAACGCCCCAGTCCTGCTTGCGGCTGACGTTCGTCGCTAAGACTGCTTCTAAATCAGTTAGTGTCAGCAGCACGGGCAGATTATGTCCTGCCGCGCTGTGTATATCTACGACGCGTCGGCCTTTTTCCTGCCGCAGTTCTAACGCTTTGCTCAAGGATTCGGCAGGAGGCGTATGAGAAATGATGTATTCCTTCAGCACACATTCAATGCTGTATCCGGCGAGGTAAACAGCCCCACGTAAATGGCGCGTATCGGCATCGCTTTGCTGCGTATTAGCAGAGGGTGATCGCAACAGTTCTTCTGCGTCCTGTAAACGATGCAAGCCGCTTTTCTAAAACTTGATATGCCATCGTACTCTGCCATAAACGAAGGAACGTCCTTTACGTCAACTCATTAGACAGACGAATGCAAAACGAATACAAAACGCATAATGTTTCCACTCTTCATCGCTGGGGCATTGCACAATCATGCTACACGGCAGATACAAGAACGGCAGCGCCTGCTTTTGAAGGCAGGCGCAACGGGCCGTCTCACATGGCGTTTAGATGATGTTGCGGCGGGTCGGGCTGATCTGCTTTTTGGCCTTTATGGGCTTGATGGTCGCCACGTTTTCCGGCTCGTAGTCCAGCAGTTTCAGCCAGTCCTCCATGTTGTCGCCTTTGGGAAAAATCTCGTTTTCCTTGAATTCGACGCGCAGTCCGTGCTGCAGATCATGGACGCTGACGCCCTCCTGATCGGAACGCTTTTCGATGCTGCGCTTGATGGCAAAGTCTTTGGCCCGCTCCACGACCGACTTGATGAGCGCGCCGCTGAGAAGGTCTTTCCAGTACAAGATCTCGCTTGAACCGTTACGCAGGAACACCTCTAAAAACTCGGTTTCGGGTTCGCGGCGGAACGTGTATTCGGTCGCCAGATCCAGCATCTCGTCCAGCGCGGCAGTGCAGTCGCCCTTATGCTCTTTGACAAGGTCGGGATCGAGCGGCACGTCGCTCAAATAGATCTTGTAGATGTCACGGGACGAGCGGCGATCCGGGCGGACGATCTTCACCTTGCGATCAATACGCTCCGGGCGCAGAACAGCCGGATCAATGTAATCGGGCCGGTTGGACGTGAGCATCACGACCACGTTTTCCAGGCTGACAAGTCCGTCCATCTCGGCGCAGAACTGCGGCACAAGCGTATTGGAGATGTTGTTGAAGCGGCCCGACGAGCGCGTCCGCAGCAGGCTTTCGGCCTCGTCAATAAAAATGAAGACGAGTTTGCCCTCTTTCGATTTTTCACGCGCCTGCGCGAAGATCTCGCGTACCTGCCGCTCGCTTTCGCCCAGCCACATGTTCAGGATCTTAGGGCCGTTGATGTACATGAAGTATTCCTGTACGTCCTTGCCCGTGCGCTCGCGATACTCCTGCGTCAAGTTGTACGCGGTTGCCTTGCCGATAAGGGTCTTGCCGCAGCCGGGAGGGCCGAACAGCAGGATACCCTTGAGCGGGCGCTTGCCGAACCGGGCGAACAACTCCGGGTGCAGCAGGGGCAGTTCGATGGCGTCCTTGATGACCGTGATGGCTTCTTCCTGTCCGCCGATCTTGCTCCAGGGCAGGGTGGGAACCTCTTCGAGGAAGTAATCCTGCGCTTCTTTGGCGGCGAAATGCTCCAGGGCGACCTTGAAGTTCGGCTCCATGCGTACCTCGGAGTTGGCTTTCAGGTTCACGTCTATGAGATTCTCGCCCCGGTATACCACGCGCGACTGCATCCCCTGCGAGTCCATCGAAACGCGCAGGCGACCGTCTTCCAATACTTCGCTGATCTTGACAATCGGGCCGCCGCTCGCGTAGCCCAGATCGCCGATCACGGCAAAGGCTTCGTTTACCTTGACCTGTGTGCCGACCTTGAAGCAGGGGTTTTCCAGCTTGGGGTCTACGTTGGCGATATATTCCTGGTCGCCCAAGGCGATACGGACATGCCGCTCGCTGTTGGCCTCGGCCTCGGCCTTGCCAAAGCGCCGGCGCGGCTTGGGCCGGTCTTCGGGCGCGACATGTCCCAAGAACACGCCGATGCGGTTGGCGGGCGCGGTTAGCTTGGCATACGCCTCTTCAAACTCGGCGATGACCTTTTTGGCCTCTTCCATCATCGCTTCGTCGGTCTCGACCTGCTCGCGCAGGGTCGTCAGGTACGCCATGCGCCCGTCGCTGCGCGGCGTCATGCGGATCACCTCGTCGAGCAGCCACAGGGCGCGCAGCTGCATTTCGGGCGCATCGCCGGACGCGCTGCCGTCCTCAAAGCGGGCGTTATCTGAATTGGACTTGTCGCCGTCAAAATCATCTTCACGCGGGCGATCACGGTCTCGATCTCGTCGCATTCAAATCTCCTTGCTGAACTACTTAACTGAACGACTTACAAAACTAAATGAACTGATAGAAGCGGACATAACCGGCGGATACAGCAAACGATGGTTTCAAAAACGGGTGCGTCTTGATGTACTTGATGTATTCTAGTATATTCTGATGTATTTTGATGTATTCTAATGTGCGTTGATGCGCTATGATACGCCTGCACTTACAGGCGCGGCATACATCGGAGGCAGGCGGGCTTACAAAGTCAACGAAGCCACGAAGGGAACCGCACAGGGCTGTGACGCCTCCCAAAACGGCATACACTTTCCTACGGTTAGCATTTAGGAGAAGTTTCTGCCGCGTAAATACGTTTGTCCACTGCGCGCCTATCCTTTGGAGCAGGTGGGGCATGGATGTATAAGCAGGGGTGGGCAGACGCGCAGGGCGGATTTACACCATAAGGCAGCGGCAATGACAGACTTGCAGACCAATCCCAGACGCGCCCCACTGTATATTCAAAGACTGGACGACAAAGATGTGGCCGTCCGACGCAAAGCGGCCAGCAAGCTGGGCCAACTGCGCGATCCGGTCGGGGTGGAACCGCTTTGCCGCGCCCTGCAGGACACGGACGCTTACGTTCGCAAAAACGCCGCCGCGTCCCTGGGCAAACTGGCCGCGCCGGACGCCTTTGCGGCTTTGGAAGCCGCTCTGAAAAGCAGGCAGACCGGCCTGCGTCATGCCGCCGCTCTGTCGCTGGCGCAGATTGCGGCCAAGCATACAAAACTCGCGGGGCAGGCCGTGAACGCCATTGTTCAGGCCGTGCAGAACAGCAGTTCGGTGGTATACCGCCCGCAGGATGTGGCTGCGCTGACGACCATAGGACTCGCCGGAGTCGGCCCGCTGTGCGTCGAATACAACACGCGCCGCGATGGGGCCGCGCAGTGGTGCGTTCGTGAGGCATTGATCCAGCTTGAACAGCAGATGCGCCTGGATGTGCGGCGGCAGATGCTTGCAAACGCGTCTCTTCCGGCTATGCAGCAACTGGCGGTCATGGAAATGCTAATGCAGGCGGGGCCGAAAGGCTGGTTCGCAACCCGTCAGACCGTCGACCCGCGACGCTATTGCGAACAGCTTGTCGCCGACGCGCAGGAACTGCCTGATGTTCGGCAGGGCGCGCAGGGCATACTCGATTACCTTTCTCTGGGCCGCGCCAGCCAGCGTTACGAACCGGGCGAAGCCGCGACTCTGCTGCGTATGGCCGGGGGCGAGAACGTGCCGCCCGATCAGGGCAATACTCTGCTGCGCGGTTCGGAAGCGGCCAGCGCGCCCGACGCCCCGCCCCCCACCCTGCTATCAAAACTACGCCGATGGGTAGGCCTGTCGCTATAAATTACTCTTGTAGTCATACACCCTCTAGTTGCAAAGGGGTTTGGTGTATAATAAGCACTACAATTCGAGACGGTTCCGCCCCGAACAGCAAAGGTTCCTGGTGAACAAAACACATCCCACTTCCAAAACTTTCCTTGCCGCCTGTATCTTTTGCGCCCTGTCCCTGCTGCTGAGTTTCGTGATGACGACGGCCAAAGTGGTCAAGGGGATGCGTACACAGGACGTTCCCGGCCTGGATTTTGCCTGGATGTATCCGGCGGGCCAGTGCTGGCGGCAGGGCATAAACCCTTACGATGGAGCAAATTATAAAGCCGCCATCCACCGGTACACCCCGCTCGCTCTGGGCAGCGGCCTGAGCGATAACGAAACCACGGCGGGCCTGATCTATCCTCCGAACTCCTTGCCCATCTTCGGCGTCCTTTCCCTGCTGACGTGGAATCAGGCCCTGCTGCTCTGGTGCGTCGCGCAGCTGTTGTCCGCGTATGCCATCATCATTTTGTCGGTCGCCTGCATCGCGCCCCACTGGCGAATAGAAAGCAAGCTGCTGTTCATCGGCCTGCTCGCGCAAAGCCGGCTGATCCCCTTTGTCGTCTATGAGGCGCAAACCACGTTTCTTGTTTTCGCCTGCATTCTGCTGATGGTGTGGCTGATGATGCGGCGAAAACCCTACCCGGCAGGCGCGGCGCTGGGGTTCGCATTCCTCAAATTTACTTTTCCCCTGCCGATGATCGCGTTCTACGCCATGCGCCGACAGCCGAAGCCGATTGCTATGGGACTGGCGATCTTTGCCCTGCTGACAATCGCGGGCCTGGCTCCTATCGGCGGCATCCATGCGCTGTCCGCGTACAAGCAGGCCGTCCACAACTGGTTTATGCCGGGCCATGCCAACGATACCAGCCCTTCCAATCTCGAACACCGCTACGATATTGACAACATAGATCTGGTTTTGTACAACACGTTCGGCAATCACGCCCAACTTGTCAGCCTGCTTCATGTCCTGCTGCTTGTCGCGGGGGCTGTCTGCATAGTGCGGGCCGGGGCGGGGCGCGTGTCCGATCCAAAAGCGACCTGGCTTACATTCGCCGCGTACACGCTGTTCTTTCACCTGTTCTTTTACCATCGCAACTATGACGCCGTGATCGTGTTTCCTATTCTCGTGCTGATGCTGGACTGCCGACGAACGGGCTATGTCTCGCGCAAGGCGAGCGCGGCGGGTATCGCGCTGTGTATATTTGTCGTGACCCTGCTGCCGCTGAAAGGTCTGCGCTGGTCTGTCCCCTATTTCCTGGACGCGCGCGGGCCATTGCGTCCTTTTGCGCCCGTCGAGGTCTGGACGCTCTCTATTTTGCTTGTTCTCGTGGTCTGGATGCGGTGGCAGGCAGGCAAAGCCTCAGATGGGATTGCCGCGTCTGTTCCCGTCTTGCCTGTCACTCCCGATTCAGAAGCCGCACTTATGATGGCGGGCGTAAATTGACTTGTTTTTACGATTTGCTACAAACATCCGGGATAATTTTGACAGCATGAAATTATAATGCTCTACATCTAATGCTTGCTATAACGTTGGATCACGATATTTGATTATGATGTCTCGATAGGAACGCTCAATGACCTCCCAACCTTCCGGCGATACTCCGCATGTCGCTGCCGCTCATCAGGTAGAATCTTCAAGCCTGACGGCTCCTGCCAACGGACCTTCAAGTCAGATTGCCCACTCTGCCGCGCCGTCCTCGCTGCGTTCTCGCCGCAATCCGCCCCGGCAGGATTATACGCTGTCAGTGCTGATCCCCGTGTACAACGAGGTAGACACCCTCCTCGAACTGCTCGACCGCGTGCGCGACGTGGAGATCAACAAGGAGATCCTTCTTGTGGACGACGGCAGCACGGACGGCACGCGCGCCCTGATGCAAACCCGCATCGAAGGGCAGTACGCCGATGTGCGCGTGTTGTACCATCCCCACAACATGGGCAAAGGCGCGGCCATCCGCACCGCCATCGCCGCCGCCACGGGAGATTACCTGATCGTGCAAGACGCGGATCTGGAGTACGACCCGCGTGAATACTACACCCTCCTTGAACCGCTTCTGGACGGACGCGCCGATGTGGTGTATGGCAGCCGCTTCCTGGGCGGCGGAGCGCACCGCGTCCACTTCTTCTGGCACAGGCTGGGCAACGGCCTGCTGACCTTGATGAGCAACATGCTCACCAACCTCAACCTGACCGACATGGAAGTGTGCTACAAGGTGTTCAAGCGCGAGGTACTGCAAAGCCTCACGCTGCGGTGTAACAAGTTCGACTTCGAGCCGGAAGTGACGGCCAAGGTGGCGAAGGCGCGCTGCCGCATCTACGAAGTGCCGATCAGCTACAGCGGGCGCGACTACGAGGAAGGCAAGAAGATCGGGTGGCGCGACGGCGTACAGGCCATCTGGACCATACTCAAGTACCGCTTCACCGACTAAACTGGTGGACTAAGTTTGTGTACTGAGGCGCTTCCGCAAAAAGTAAAGCTCATGTCCGCCCGCGTGGTCTTCCAGTGTGCCGAACACGACATACCCCTGTTTTTCGTAAAACGGTCGCGCCTGAAAACTGAAGGTGTCCAGATAGGCGCTAAGGCAGCCGCGGGCGCGGGCCTCGTCCTCGGCGGCGGCGAGCAGTTTGCGGCCCCATCCCTGCCGCCGCGCCTCTTCGCGAATGACAAGCAGGCCGACATGCAGCCAGCCCCGCGCCGTGGAACCTTGCAGGCCGCCGACAATGCGGCCCTCCCCATCTCGCAAAAAGAGCGTCAGACTCTGCCGTCCGCTCGGCCCCGCCTGCGCCTCGTTGTACTCCCTGAGCGCGTTGAAGATGTCCAGATCCGCTTCGGCGGGTTCGTCCTCCTGCGTCAGCGTATATTCCTTTTCCTGTTGTGACATAGTTTCTAATCCTCGACTCCCCTGCCGGTTATAACGAAGTGCCTGCTTTCTCCGGAAATGTTAATCAGCAGTCGCCAGTGTTCACCAGACAGCGAATCATGCGGCCATAGTTCCAGGCTGTAATCCCCGCTCAGGGTAAGCATCACGCCACCTATATCGTCCCCTTGTACAGTATTGACAACAAGAGATGTACCGGAGTGGGGCGCATGATGTCCACTGACAACGCCAGAGTGAGAGGCGAAGAGTGCCTGCAAGCGCTCGTCACGCCGATTCGCTCCGTGCTTGTCCCATTCAAAGTCGAGCGGCGCTTCATCAGCATCACCGGCGGGAGAGTACAGGTCAAGAGAACCTACAACGATACCCTTCAGCCCGACTATGCGCCAGGCACACTGCACATGCAGACCATAATCTCCAATCAGGGCGGGCTTGCCGCGCCGGGTCATGGTCGGATGCTGTGCGCCAAACTGAAACATCTGCATACTTGCCGCCCGATCCGTCTTCCAGAGCGGCAGGCCAATCAGCGGGTGCAGCGCAGATTCTACTTGTAACTTGAGCGAGAGTCCGGTCATACGGTTCCTGCTTCCTCCAATAGGCGAACAATATCAGCGCGTTTACGCTGTTTCGCAAACCAAAGTGGTGAATGTTTTCTGCGCGTACAGGCATTTACATCTGCGCCTCCCGCAAGCAGCAGCCGCACTAGCTCCGCACTGCCGCATATTGCCGCCTTGATTAGCGGCGTGTACCCCAGCCTGCTTTGCAGGTTTACATCTGCGCCATTGTTGAGCAATACACGAACCGCATCTATGCGATTATGGGTGACGGCGTAGCCGAGTATAGAAACGCCCATGCGGTCGGTCGCGTTTACATCCGCGCCTTTGCGTATCAACATCTGCATCAGGCGTATACTGCCTCTGCTAATCAGGTAGCCTTCCGAACGTTTAGTCATCCGAACATCGTGAATAGCAAAAAGAAGGGCTGTAAAACGACTCTGATTTGTTTTAGCCCTGACACGCGCCCCTCTGGCAATCAGCAAGCGAGCGATAGCTGTATTCCCCTCCGAACAGGCGTACATAAGCGGCGTTTTGCCGCTTTTGTCGTCAAGGTTGACGGACGCTCCCCGCGCCAACGTAATCTTCACCAGTGGCAGATGACCGCTTCGTATGGCTCTGATAAGCGGCGTGATATTCATTTTGTCACGGCGGTTTACTTCGGCTTTGTCATCGCATAGCCCTAATGTGAACAGCGTCAGGTGTTTGGTAATCAGAGGTGGATTTATTTTTGATGGGTGCATAGATGCAGAATTTTCCTAAAATGATGCTCTTACTTTGCTGATATGCTTGGCTATTTGACACCCATACTGCAAGTTCCTGCATCCGCCAACGACTGCAAACAATCACGCCAAATTTTTACGTCCCTCCTACAAAGACGCAACTTTCCTTCTGGCTTACCTGTCAGCATCAACGGAAACGACATAGAACAGCAAAGCACAAGCCCTTATGATGGGCGGTCGCGGATGACCGCCGGAATACAATAAACAGGGGCGGGAAGGAAGCGCAGCCATGTCCATTCTCAACAAAATCAAACCCAAAGCGCGTCTGGCCGACGCGCACCTGAACTGGATGGGCGGGCCGGCGTTCTTCCTGAAGAACCCGCTCGACACCCTGCGCCTGGCCGCGTCCTCGTCGTTCTTCGGCGAGCCGATGTATTACCACGACGATAAGGCGGACAAGCGGACGCGGCGCAAGTCCACGACGCAGCATCGCGCCGCGCTGACGGATGCCGACCTGTCGCACCTGCGCGAGACCCTGCACGCCGTAGACCCGCAGGAGTGGCGCGGACTGACGCCCAAGCAGGTGATGGAGCGAGCCATTGACGCCGCGCTCGACTTTGACCCTGAAAAGACCCTGCAGGAGGCGGTAAAATTGCGGCACGAGTCGCACATCCGCGCCACGCCCCAGGTGATCCTTGTTCGGGCGGCGCATCATGCGAACGTGCGCGGCACGGGCCTGATTACCCGGTACGCGCCGCAGATCATCGCTCGCGCCGACGAGCCGGCGACGGGGCTGGCGTACCAACTTGCCGAGTACGGACGCCCGGTTCCCAACAGTCTGAAGCGGGCGTGGAAGGCGCGATTGGAAGCGTTCGACGCGTACCAGTTGGCAAAGTACCGCATGGAAAGCCGTCAGGTGAAAACCACGGACGTTGTCAGCCTTGTCCACGCCAAAAGCGAGGCCATTGACCGCCTGATGCGCGACGAACTCAAGACCACGGGCGAAACGTGGGAGGCCATCGTCAGTATGGAAGGCTCGACCCGCGAAACGTGGGAAAAGGCGCTCGGTCACATGGGGCACATGGCCCTGCTGCGGAACCTGCGGAACCTGCTGGAAAAGGACGTGCCGACGAACCTGTTCCTGTCCAAGCTGATCGTCGGGGCCGCGACGGGCAAGCAGCTTCCGTTCCGCTATTACAGCGCGTACAAAGCAATACAGGCGCTGGCAAAGCCGAATGTGATGGACGCCATCGAAACGTGCCTGGAGGCCACGATGGGCAACCTGCCGCACTTTGCCGGACGCGTGGCGAGCCTGTGCGACAACAGCGGGTCGGCGTGGGGCAGCACGACAAGCTCGATGGGAACCATGCACATCGCCGAGATCGCCAACCTGACCGGCGTACTGACGGGCAAAGCGTCCGAGGAGGGACACGTCGGCGTGTTCGGCGACCGCCTGGAAATGTTCTCGATCCGCAAAAAGGACTCGACCTTTACGCTCGTGGACAATATCAGCAAAGCGGGCAAAGAGGTCGGCGGCGGAACCGAGAACGGCATCTGGCTGTTCTGGGACAAGGCCATCCGCGAGCGGCAGCACTGGGATCATGTGTTCGTGTACAGCGACATGCAGGCGGGGCATGGCGGACTGTTCGGCAGCAAGCCGGACAAGTACCGTGACTTTTTGTGGCGCGGCAACGGACACTACATTGACGTGCCAAAGCTGATCGCCGCGTACCGGGCGCAGGTAAACCCCAAAGTGATGGTGTATCTTGTTCAAGTCGCAGGTTATACGGATACGCTGATGCCGGAGTTCTACGACCGCACGTACATCATGGGCGGATGGGGCGAGAACCTGCTGCGCTTCGCCGCGCAGATGCAGGGCCTGTACGAAAACACGGACGCCGCGCCCGCTCAAGCCGGATGACACGCCCTGATGGTAGTGCAAACAGGCCGGGAGCAGTGAAGGGAACGGATACTTCAACCACATGCAAGATGATATAACGCCGTTCCCGCCCGTTCTCTCCCGGACTGACCGCACTGCTCTGAGGACGCGGGCATACACATAAAATACTTGAACAGAAGTATGTGGGCAGTGAAGGACACGGATACTTCCTTTCCAGAAAAAACTCCGTGTCCACTTGTTCTCCCACATACACGCGGAGCGACTTGCGGGCAGTGAAGATAAGGGTTACTTCGACTATGAATCGCGGGGCTGCAGGTTCGAATCCTGCCGGGCCGTTTTCGGTCTGTAGTTCAATGGCAGAACACGTATGTACTCTTGTCGAATGTTCTCCCGCAAGTCGTTCCATTCCAAAAAGCATTTGTTACAAATACGTCGCAAGACAGCAGCGTAAAAGGCAGGCTGCAAAATTAAGAGTAAAGCATTGCGAGCAGTGTAGGCGGCGGATACTTCTGGTACACTAGGTTCGACTCCTGGCGTTCGCGTCGTGTGAAAGCAGGACGTGAACGCGGCTTTCGGCTTCGGCAGGAGGCCAACAACCCGCCGCCGCTTGTTCTCTCGCAAAGACAGCGCTCTTTTGTTTATAACGACGCGGCAGGCCGATACACAAAGCGCTTTGTGTATCGGCCTGCCATTTTGCCGGTGATCATCTATGCCATCCTCTATGTCATCCCCTATGTCAAACGCCTCTCCGCTCTCCGCTTCCATTACCCTGCGTGTGCGCTACTTCGAGACCGACCAGATGCAGGTGGCGCATCACGCGCATTATCTTGTCTGGTTCGAGGCGGCGCGCAGCGAGTTTTGCCGCGTGCATGGCATGGATTACACGCAGATGGAGCGGCAGGGCTGCTTTCTGCCCATCGTGGAAGCGAGCTGCCGCTACCGCGCCCCCGCCCGCTATGACGAGGAGATCACCGTTACCACGTATGTGATCGCCGTAAAGCGGCGCACCCTGCGTATGGGCTACACGGTCACGCGCAAAGAAGCCGCGCAGGACGCTGCTAATGATACTGCGAGCGATGCTCCTAATGATACTGCCGGAGACGCCGCGCAGGACGCCGCTAAACAGACTCTGCTGGCGACGGGGGAAACGTACCAGATCGTCGTCGGCCCCGACAAACGCCCTCGCACCCTGCCCGACGCCATTTTTGCCCTGTTTGCCCCGCAGGGTGACTAAGCAGACCTGACACGCATTTATTACAGCGCGTAGGGGCCGAAACTCAGCCCCTGCTGGGTGGCCCAACGGCGCAGAAGCGTGGGCGCGAGTCGCAGGCGGCCCGTGCTTTTGGGCGAGGCGGGCAGGACGTTGCATTTGCCGCGCGCCTGCACGATCTGCCGCTTTGCCGGGTCTACCTCGATGGTCATTACGCGCTGCGCTCGCGGGCCGTCCGGGGTCATCACGCGCAATGACCAGATGCTGCTTTCGCCCTGCGCGCAGTCGCTGATGTACGAGGCGACACAGTTGCACATCGCCCGCCCCTCCTCCTCCAATTCGCGGCTGTTCAACAACTGCTGTATCGTCCAGTGGAACACGCTGCCCGATGCGGCGTCCTGCTGCAAATGGAACTCGCCCACGTCCAGGTGAGGCCATTCGCACAGCCGATACGAGCGGCGCGCGATCTGCTGATGCCATTCGGCCACGCGCTTCAGCAGGGCGGCGGGAGTACGCCCCTTCATGTCAAAGCCGGGTTCGGGCGGGGCGACGCGCTCAATGCCTCCGTCTGCGCGCAGTATCTCCTGCGACACATACTTGACGTTATAGATGAAATCCACTATCGAGCCGACATGGTGCGTTTCGATTTCGGGATGATTCACGAACCAATGGATCACGTGGTTCCAGAACGACTCGTCCGGCTGCGCGGCCTGGAGCAGGGACGCGGCCACGGCCCGCGCCAATCGGTCCGCCCCGCCCATGCCGCGCACCTGTCCCCAGCGCAAGGCGGCCTCGAACGTGAAATCGGCGGACGCGCGCAGGACATAATGCGCGGCCATTTTGGTCAGTGGAAACGGAGTGTCCACGGCGCGGAGATTGCCGCCGCCTGCGACGTGCAGAAACCAGCGCTGATGCTGCGCCCCCAACGCGCCCTCTTCAAGCCAGGCGCGATCCATGAAGGCCGGCACAGGATAGCGCGCCAGCAGATGCCGCGCGAGACTTGTGAACAGGCGGCGCGCTTTCCATCGGGCGGGTTTCCAGTCTATGAGGTCGCGCTGCCATTCGCCGCCACGACGGGCAAGAGCGAGCAGGCCATACAGGTACGTCACGCCCATCTGCGCCCCAGGACAGGGCAGGTCGTCCACGTTCAGCAGTTCTCGCGCCGTTTCGCTCACCGTCAGGAGCAGACGTTCAAACGTCCTGCGCGTCTCCCGGCTCTTTTCGGCTTTGACAAGCACGTACAGCCGTTCCAGAAGCGGTGTCGGCAGTTGCGCCTCGTCCGCCTGCCCCGCGAAAATCGCGCGTATCCATGCCTGCGGGCGTTTTTCGGCATTGACGCTGTTTCGCGCCGCGTGTGCCGAAGCGCAGAGAAGGGAGTCGAGACGTTCGCGCTGCGCCGTCCGCACTTCCTGTTCGCGTCGGGCCGGACCCTTGTGCAGCGTCGCGCTAAACCCGTGTTCGCGGCACCAGGCTTTGTATTCTGAGGCCATGCCGACTCTTAGATCGCGAAGATGGCATTGCGTGACAGCGGCGGATTGAGCGCGGGCCGACAGGTTTGCGGCGTGACGCAGTTCGTGCCGCCGCTGCCGCCAGCTTTTGCGCGTGTTCGCCCCAAACCCGTTCTGACGACACCAGGCGCGATACGCGGGCGCGTCGGACAGGCCCAGCGCGGTGATGTGCCGCTGCTGCCCCGCTCCGCGCACCGTGGGCGCATACATCTTCGATTTTGCAGTTCTCTTTCCCATAACGTGAATACTTGTTACTTGTTACTTGTTATTTGTTACTTGTTATTTGTTGCTTGTCTTTTGTTGTTGGCTGCTTGTTGTTGGCTGCTTGTTGTTTGTCAGCTGTCCTCAGACGCAGTATGGCCGCTGTTTGCGAACAGCAAAACGGCGGGTACATGCGGGTACACAAGGAAAGCACAACCAAATGATAGGATGCAAACAAAGAAGGTTGCGGGGTGAGCGCAGCCTTCGTATTTGTGCTGTATTCTTTTATCGCCACGGGGGAGCGGAATGCTAAAACGGGGAGGGTCAGCGGTTTTTGTTGTAGGCAGCGAGCAGGTCGGTCACGGCGATGCCGTCAATGGTCATGCCGTCCAGGGTGCAGCCGGTGATTTTCACGTCTGACAGATCGCTGTTTACGAACGCGGCCCCGGTCAGGTCGGCGTTCTCAAAGGCGAGCGAACGCTTCGCGCCATCCGCGCCCACATCCGCGATGATGTCACGAAACGTCGTGCCGCCCAGCCGCGCATCGGTCACGGCCACATCGTTCAGGTTGATGTTGTGCAGGATCGCCCCGCGCATGTTGATGTCGCTGAAGTGCGCCTGCTCTAAGCTCACGTCCTCAAATGTCGCGTGTGCCATGTCCGCGTTCACAAACCGGGGCTTATCCGTAGTCTTATCGCCACTATCAGGCATCCGTTAGTTCCCTTCTGCATCTTTCAACCGCAAGGTTGTGACAGACTTTGTAGGGGCAGACCCCCGTGTCTGCCCAATGGGGTTCGGCCTGTGTCTGCCCAATAAGGTTCAGTCGGTACGTGCGGGCAGCCCCATACAGAGGGAGGGCAGACACAGGGGTTTGCCCCTACAGCCGCGCTTGCACAACATCGTTGTTAGAAGAACTGCATTATCGTGCCGCCAGTTCGCGCGGCGCGTCTGCAACCGCCTGTCCACCGTCGCGAGCAACAAGGCTGTCGCTTTTGGCAGTGGGCGCGTTTTTGCCGACAAGCGGCTCGGCGATTCGGGGGCCGGCGTCGGGCGTAATCAAACGCGCGCCGCGCGCAAAGGTGAGGTATGAGGCCATCCAGTTCAGAATCACGAACAGGCGGTTGCCGAAGCCCACAAGATACGTGATGTGAATACCCAGCCACATCAGCCACGCGAAAAAGCCCGCAAAGCGGATCGGCCCCGCAATGCGCTTGCCCGCCGGGGTTTTCAGCTCATCCAGGTCATAAATGGCGTATCGCCGCCCGACTGTCGCCATGTTACCCTTGTCAAAGTAGCGGAAGGGCGGCAGGTCGGGTTTGCCGGTCACGCGAGCTACAATCATCTTGGCGGCGTACTTGCCCATTTGTATCGCAGGCTGGGCCACACCGGGAAGGGGCTTGCCGTCCTGTATGAACGAGGCCGTGTCACCAATCGTGAACACATTATCCAGGCCCGGAACGGTCAGGTGGGGGCCGATTTTGGCCTGCCCGCTTTTAGCCGCTTCGTCCCCAACCCACTTGCTGGCCGGAGACGCCATGTTACCCGCTGCCCACATGATGAAGCCGCAGCCGATGGTTTCGCCGTTGACCGTGACGCTGTTGGCCGTCATCATCTCGACACGGGCGTTTGTGCGCACCTCGACGCCCATCTTCTCCAGATATTTTTGCGACTTGGCCGCGAGCGACTCGTGGAACCCGGCCAGAATGCGCGGCCCGGCCTCGATGAGCAGGACGCGCGCCCACGACGGATTGATGTGGCGAAAATCCATTGTCAGGGCGCGGTGCGCGATTTCGGCGATCTGCCCCGCCATTTCTACGCCTGTCGGCCCGCCGCCCACCAAAACGAACGTCATCAGAGCGCGGCGCTTGTCCTCGTCCATCTCGATCTCGGCGGCCTCGAACGCGAGCAGGAGGTTGCGCCGCACGGTCGTGGCGTCCGTGACAGCCTTCAGGCCGGGCGCGAACTGCTCCCATTCGGGATGCCCGAAGTACGCGTGCCGCCCGCCCGTCGCCAGGATCAGATAGTCGTAAGGAACCTCGGTCTCGTCCAGAAGAACCTTCTGGTTTACGGTATCCACGCCCTTGACTTCGCTCATTAAGACTTCGATGTTGCGGTATTTACGCACGACGCTGCGAAGCGGGGCCGTGATCTGTTCGGGCGACAGGCTGGCCGTGGCGACCTGATAGAGGAGGGGCTGAAAAACGTGGTGGTTGGTCTTGTCAATCAGCGTGACATTGACCGGCTTGTTGCCCAGCGTCCGGGCGGCATACAATCCGCCGAACCCGCCGCCGACGATCACCACATGCGGTATTGAATTTTTCTTCTCGTTCATAGCCTATCGCCCCCGTTTTCAGCCGCGCATTTGCGGTCGCCGCCCAAAATATGTATTGTCCATTTGTCTGCCCTGTTTACTATTCGGTTATACGAATGGGCGGCAGGCGCGTTACAGATTTGTGCAGAATGGCGTAATCGTCCTGCGAAACAAACAATTTGTCGCCCGCTTCGTGGCTGCGCGGCTATTTTCCGTCTGTGCGCGCACTGTCGAGGAACCGGTTCATCCCGCCGCCTCGTCCATTCGGATCGTTCAGGACGCTTCCGCGTGTCCGCCGCGCACCACGCCCAGCCAGTAGCGTTCCGTATCGAAATAGCGCCGCGCCACGTCCATGATCTGCTCTGCTGTCACGGCCTGAGTCTGACGCAAGTAGCGTTCCGATTCGTCCAGGGGCAGATCATACGCGCCAATCACGGCCAGTTCCCCGGCCTGCGCCGCGAACGTCTGCATACTGATGACATGTTCGCCCAGGATGCTCGCTTTTGCCATGCCAAGTTCTTCGTCCGTCACGGGTTCAGACTGCAGTACGCGCAGGGCGTCCAAAATCAGATCGCGGGCGCGGGCCTCGTTTTCGGGCGCGGTCGAGGTGTACGTGACGAAACTGCCCGTGTCCACGCGCGCCCTATGCGCGCTTGTCACCTGATACGCGAGGGCGTTGTCGCCGCGCACGGCCCGGAACAAGCGCCCGCCCATGCCCGCCGTGATCTCGTTCAGCACGTCCAGGGCAAAGCGGTCGGGGCTGAACATATCCGCGCCTCCGAACCCCATCATGGCTGCGGTCTGTTGCTTGTCCCTGTGCAGGGCGCGTTCCACAACGGATTGGGGGGAAAGGGAAAAGGAAAAAGGAGAAAGGGCCGCGTCCTCTCCTGCTTTCTCCTTTTTACTTTCTCCTTTTTCCTCTAAGAGGTCGGCCAGCAGATCTACGGCCTCGTTCGCGCTAATGTCGCCCACGAGGGCGACGATCATGTTGTCGCGGCGAACCTGCGTGTCATGCCAGCGGCGCAGCTCGTCAGTCGTCAGGGCGGCAACGGCGTTGGCAACGCCGTTTGCGGGCAGGCCGTAAGGGTGCTGTTCGCCATAACGGGCCGCGTTGAGCAGGTCGTTGGCGAGCGAATAGTTGTTGTCCTGCTGACGGCGGATGTCGGCGTAGATGGCCTGCTTTTCTTTGTCCGCCTCGTCGGGGGCAAAGGCGGGATGGGCAAGGACGGCGGCGAAGATGTCAAACGCTTCGCGCAGCGCGTTTGTCGTGGCCTTGATGCCGTAGCCGAAGTATTCCATGCCCGCCGACAGGCCGATACCCGTCCCCAGGCTTTCGATGCGTCCGGCGATCTCGTAGGCGGACAGGGCGCTTAGTCGCTTAGTCGCCAGCGCGCCTTTGGGCGAGGATTTGAGCATCAGGTTCGTGATGCCCGCGATCTCGCGACGCTCGCGCTTCTTGCCGCCGCGTACAACGACATTCAGGGCTACAATAGGCAGATCCTGCCGCGCCTGATACAGCAGTCTGCCGCCGCCGGGAAGCGCGATGTCCTGCGTTTCCGCTGTGCCTGAACGCGCAAACACGGTCGGGACGGATGCGGCGTTTGCACTGCCTGCCACATCCGGCAACACAGGTGAGGAGGACGACGCAGCCGCGTTCGGCATAGCCGCTGTGTCTTGAACGTTTATAACGGCTGCCGTATCCGCCACTTCCAGCTTGGCTTGCAACTCGGCGGCGGGCAGAGCAGCGGGCGCGGACGTGGCGGCGGGCAGGTATTCCAAAAGCGAAGCGCGATCCGGGCGCAGATAGGCCAGAGCGACGCGGCGCACATCGTCCGGCGTCACCGCGCGCAGACGCTCGACAAGCACGTCGGCCAAGCGATAATCGCCCATTTGCTCGTAATGCGCCAGGGTGCGGGCCATGCCCATCACCTCCTCCTGCGCGAACAAGCGGCGGGCTTCCAGGCGCGTTTTCAGGCGTTCCAGGTCGGCGGGGTCTATGGCTTCGTTCTGGATGCGGCGCACCTCGTCCCACAGGGCCTTCTCAACAGGCAGAGGGTCATCGCCCAGGCTTTCCGCGCCCAGGGTAAAAAGGCCCATCTGCTCGAACCCCTCATACGACGCCCACGCGCTGCTGACAAGTTTTTGTTCCTCTTTGAGCCGCTGATACAGGCGGGCCGAGCGCCCATCACTGAGCAGGGAACTTAACACCATCAGGGGCGCGGCGTCCGGGTGCAGCATGTCCGGGACGGGCATAGCGAACAGGAGGAGGTTCTGTTTGGTCTGCCCGCCCAGCCGCTGATACCGAAAGCCGTGATGCTCCGGCTCAATGGGCGAGAGTTCGCGCGGGTTGTCGCCACGCGGCGCGTCCGCCCACAGCCGCCGCGCCATTTCCAACACCTGTGCGCCATTGACATCGCCCACTACGGTGAGCGTCATGTTCTGGGGCGCGTAGTTGTCGCGGACGAAGGCTGCCAGATCGTCACGCCGAAATTGGCGCAGCGTTTCGGGATGTCCGATGCGCCAGCGGCGCAGGCGGTGCGCGTCGAAGGCCAGGGCGTACAGCGATTCGAGCAGCATGGCGTTCGGGTTGTCTCGCTTTTGCAGGCTCTCCTGCACGATCACTTCGATTTCTTTTGCCAGTTCCACCCCGTCCAGAAGGGAGTGACGGCAGGCGTCCGTGAGTATATCCAGAGCTTTTTCGACATGCTGGCTGGGAACGGTCAAATAGTAAGTAGTCTCTTCGTAGTACGTTCCCGCGTTGATGTAGCCGCCCAATTCGCGCACCTCGCGGGCGATCTGCTCATCCGCCGGGCGGCGCGGCGTACCTTTGAACAGCATGTGTTCGATGACGTGCGCGATGCCACTGGCGCGATCCTCTTCCTGAAAGTACCCCGCCTTGACGCTGATAAGCACGGCGGCCACGGGAGAAGCGTGGTTTTCCTTGACCAGAATAGTCAGGCCATTGGGCAGCGTCTCGCGTAGCACGTCCCGCGTCACGCCGCTTGTGGCAGCCGTAGTCAACTCTTCGCTTGCGACGCCGGAGGCTGTCATAGTGGCGGCCTGTTCCGATGCGCCTGTCTGCCCGCTGAACTGCAAAATGTGTTCCTTCCCTATGCGCCCCGCCCGTCCGACGGGTCGTTAAACCCATAGCGGACGGCGTGAAGCGTCCTGTCTCTTATGCCAATAATACCCCGTCGGCACACGGTTCGTTCCCCCGCGCTTCTGCCTCAATCCCGGCAGACGCTTTTCAACAGCGGACGCGCAGGAAATCAGCGCGTCAAAACACAATGACACGCTGGCAGAAAGAAAACGCAGATCAGGTGGCAGGCGCGAGGAGGCGGCAGCAATGGCGGACACAAACGAGACGGGCTGGCAGGCGCAGTGGATATGGGGCAGCCCGGTTACGGGCAATGATGCAGGGCCGAACGTGGGCCACGTTCCCAACAACGCGCAGCAGGGCCGCTATTTCTATTTCCGGCGCGCGTTTGTGCTGCCGGACGGCGCGCAGGCCGCGACCCTGCGCGTGTGCGCCGACTCGCGTTACCGGCTGTGGCTGAACGGGCAGCTTGTCGGGCATGGCCCCGCCCGCAGCGCGCCCGCCCACCAGTATTATGATGTGTACGACATCGGGGCGCAGCTAAGGGCAGGCGACAACACGTTTGCCGTGCTTGCCACGCACTATGGCATCGGAACGTGCTTCGCGTGTCTGGGCAGTCCCGGCTTTCTGCTCCAGGCCGACATCACCCTTCCCGGTCAGAGCAGCCTGACCATCGCCACGAACACAGATTGGAAATGCGCCCCGGCTCCCTACCAAACCGGGTACGAGCGCATGTCCATACAGCTCGCCTATCCCGAAGTGTTCGACGCTCAAGCGGAACCCCGAAGCTGGAACTTCAGTGGTTTCGACGACAGCGCGTGGCAACAGGCCGTGCCGCTCGGCCCTGCAGGTACCCCGCCCTGGACGACGCTTCTGCCCCGCGACATTCCCCTGCCCTATTTCCGGGCCATCGCCCCGATCCGCGTCCTGCAAGTGAACCGCGTCGAGAAGAGTGATGAGGAGAAAGGAGAAAGGAGAAAGGAAAAAGGCGAGGAAGATGCGACACTTTCTCCTTTCTCCTTTCTCCTTTCTCCTGCCCAGGACATGGAACGGGCCACGCGTTTGCAGCCCGCGCCATCCGGCAGCGTGACGCACAAACACCCGGCCTTGTTTACGGTCGCGGCCCAGGCCGGCAAAGAGGGCGTGTCGGTCGTGCTGGATTTTGGCAGGGAGGTCAGCGGGTTTCCCCTCATCGTGGTGCGGCGCGGCGGCGGCGGGCTTGTGGACATCGGGTACAGCGAGCGCATCGAGGCGGACGGAACCGTCAACCCCAACCGCTGGGGCGGCTGCGATGTGCATTACGCCGACCGGCTGCTATTGCGCGCGGGCCATCAGACTTATGAGACTTTAGATCACCGCGCCTTCCGCTACATGCGCCTGGACTTTTATGACTGCCCCGAACCCGTGGAAATGCTCGTCGAGATGCGATTAAGCGGCTACCCGGTTGAGATGCGCGGCGACTTTCAATGTTCGGATGCGGTCTTGCAAAAAGTGTGGGAGGTGGGACGCTACACCACGGAATTGTGCATGGACGACGGCTTTATGGATTGTCCGTGGCGCGAGCGGGGGCAGTGGCTGGGAGATGCCCGCGTCGAGGCTCTCGTCGCCGCGTATGCGTTTGGAGATACCCTGCTCGCACGTAAAGCCCTATTGCAGTATCCGCAGTCGCAGGAACCGACCGGGTGGTTTCGGGGCGTGTTTCCGTCCGACCCGCCTTTCGACCCGATTTTGCCGACCTTCTGCATGATCTGGCCCGTGGCCCTGTGGGATTACTTTCTGCTGACCGAGGACAAAACGCTTCTCGAAGCCATCTGGCCCGCCCTGGAGCGGCTGGTCGTCGCCATGCGCCACCACATCAACAAGGAGGGCCTTGTCGCCGACTTGCCCGGATGGGTGTTCGTGGACTGGGCCAAGCTGGACACGAGCGGGCAGTCCACGTCCGTCAACGCCCTGGCCTGTGACGCCCTGCTGCACGCCGCCAAGATCGCCCGCGCCCTGGGCTACCCGGACAAGGGAAGCGACTGGCAGATACTGGCCTCCGACATCCGCGAGGCGGTCAACGAACTGCTGTGGGATCGCGAGCGCGGCGTGTATGTAGATGGCATCACACAAAACATAAAAGAGGGCGCAGACGACACGGAAGCGGGTACAAACAGCGCAGACGGGCAGCGTTCCACTGTTACGAGCGAGCAGTCCAACGTGCTGTGCGCTCTGGCAGGCATCGCGGACAAGCAGCAGACGGCGCAGATCGTGGCAAAGCTGCTCGCATCGCCGTCACGGTTCGATGTTGGCATCGCCACGCCTTATTTCGCGTTTTATCTGCTGGCCCTATTATTTCGCGAAGGGCGGCACACCGAAGCCCTGGAGTATATTCGCGCCCGGTGGAAGCCGCAACTAGACGCGGGCGCGACCACGTTCTGGGAGCAGTGGGAGGGGCATTGGAGCCAGTGCCACGCGTGGAGCGCGGCTCCAACCCACGACCTTATGGCGCACATCGCGGGCATACGGCCCACGCAGCCCGGATTTGAGGAGTTCGACGTACACCTTCAGCCGTGCGGTCTGACGTGGTTCCAGACGGTCGTACCCACGCCGCGCGGCGACATCGCCCTCGCGTACCATCATCGGACTTCGCTGCCGCACCACGATCCGACCGGAAGCCCCATCCCGCTCGGCGCGACCACGCCCACAATCACGATCAACTTGACCGTGCCGACGAATACGCGCGCCCATGTCCGCCTGCCCCTGCTCGGCATCGCCGACCCGGACGTGACGCTCAACGGCAAGGCCATCTGGCACAGGGGCGTTCCCATACCGCCTGCGGGCGACAAGTTTGTACGCGACGGCGACACGGTTTCGTTCGCCATTATCGGCGGGCGCTACCATATCGAGGTGTCTTGAACTCGGATGACACGGATGATGATGGACAGGAGGGTCTGAGTCCAGCTCTGGCCTGCTGTTTTGAGAACACACTCAAAGTAACAGCACCCCTAATCCTGTCCATCCTTCCAATCCGTGTCATCCGAGTTCAAGACAAGATTACTGCTTGCTGTCGCCGCCGCTGCCGCCGACCGCCACAACGATGACGCCCGCAATGATGATCGCCGTACCGATCCAGCGGGCAGGCTTGATGTCCTCATGCAGGTAGAACTTGGACAGCAGCGCGCCCAGCAGGTACGATGAGGCAGACAGCGGCAGGGCGAAACTCAGATCGGTCAGGCCCAGCGTGTACACGTACAGCGCGACATAGCCGATCATCAGCAGCGCGCCAACGAGAACGTGTCCGTTCCCCAGCGCGGCCTGTATCTGCTGTAAAACGCTCGCCTGCTCCTGATGCGTATCTTTCATGCCCCGCGCCGCCAGCGCCTCGCCTACAGCGGCCAGCACAATCGCCGCCAGCATTACGACAACCACTTTCCATTTATCCGACATCGTTCCCCCAAATCTACAAGAGTGGGCAGCCCTGCCCGCCGGCGATTTCCCGCTGTTCACATGGCCCTGTTTCTCTACGTACAAAAAGGCTAAAACATCGTTGCTACAATTTCCCTTTTCAAGCACGGATTTATGTCCTATAATACAAGCAGAGGTTTCAACACGCCGACTCCCGTAGGGCGAGGGCTTGTTATTACATTACCAACGAAGCTGCCGTTTATGTTTGGCCTTCACGCGCACCTCGCGAAACGTAGATACCGCCTCGTCACGTATGAGGGATTACATGTTAATCACTGCAAGAGCCATCGCCACACAACCTCGCATCACAGCCGCGCACAGGCTGCGAAGCGTTTCCCTGCTGTGCCTGGGCGCGTTTGTTGTGTCGCCTGTGTTGTGCCACGCCGGTCAGACCGCTGCTCCCGCGCCTGCGTCGTTTGCTCTGGATGCGTCCATCACCACGCAAACGCGCGTCGTGCCGGGCTGCGTATTGCGCGTTATCGTCGAGGGGGAACAGACGATCTCCGGCGAGTACGAGGTGGACGCCACGGGCGCGGTACATTTTCGATTGTCCGACAACGAAGGCCGCCATACAGAGCAGTGGAGCCTTGCGGTCAATCAAAAAACCGTAGATGAAGTCCGCGATCTGGTGACGGCCAGCCTGAAAAAGTACCTGCGCGCCCCGGTCGTGCATCTTGCGATTCTCCAGATGCCGCGCCTGCACATCGAAATGTTGGGCAGCGGCTGCAAGTCCGGCACGCTTGTAATGCCCCTGTCGGCCCGCCTGTCCGATGTGCTGACCGTCTGCAAGCCCAATGCCGACATGGAGCATATACTGATTCTGCGGCGTCCTGCCGTCCCATCCACGCCGGGTACAAACGTTTCGGTTGTTGTGGATACCAACCCGCAGGCTGTAACGCTTCCCCCTTCGACGGTTCCTCCGGCGTCCGGACAAAACACGATGCCGGATGCGGACGGTGTGCGTCCGCGCACATTGACCGTCAACTTTCTCGCCTTCCAGCAGGGCGAAAGCGCGGACGATCCGCCGCTGCAGGACGGCGACCGCGTGTTTATTCAGGCGCGGCCCGAAGGTCAGCCCACGGTCGCGCTCCGCACCGTGCGCGTTGTGGGCGAGGTGGGCCGCGAGGCAGACCTGCCGCTCACACCCGATATGACCATAAAGGACGCGCTTGCCCGCGTAGGCGGCGTCAAGGCGACCGCCGATCCGGGCAAAATCCGACTGCACCGGGGCGAAAGCGGGCGCGACTTCGACCTGAAATTACCCGGTATACAGAGCAATGATCCATTCAACAACATCAAACTGGTGGCCGGCGATTACATCATGGTCGGCAAGACCGATCTAAGTATGCGCTGGGCCATTGACGGCGAGGTCGCCTCGCACGACGTATACCCCTTTAATCCCGCCGAGCATATTACCGTGACGCGCGCCATCGCGAGAGCCGGTGGCCTGACCAAATCGGCGGACAGGCGCAAAGGCGTACTGCGTAAGGGCTATCTTATAGACCCCACGCACACGCGCGACATCCCCTTCGATTACGACGCCATCCTTAAAAAAACGCAAAGGGACTGGACGCTCGATCCCGGCGACGTGGTGATCGTCCCTGCTCGCCGCAAGCGCCCGACCATCTGGCAGCAACTTCTCCCTATCGCCCTGCGCTTCCTGCCCCTGCCGATATAATTTTACCTCCCGCTGCGCTAGAGGCGCAGAGGCGCAGAGAAAGAACAACAGGGAGAGAAGGGGAGAAGAGAGGAAAAGGAGAGTTGTCCGCAGATTACGCAGATGTTCACAGATTATGATGCAAAGTGAAGTAAAGAAAAGTAAAGAGAAGTGGGCTGCGTTGATTGGCAGCCCGTCTATGCAGAGAGACCTCTGCTCTTATCTGCTTTCGACGCGGCCCATAGGGTCGGGGCTGGATTGCAGCATAGTGCAGGCGGCGGGCCAGGCAGCGTCTTCGGCATAGAGGGCGGTGCGAAGATAGGCCCAGGTAAGCCGCTGGACGAGGGCCACCCGTTCGGGGTTCTCGTCCGTCGTTTCCGCCACGTCATACCCGGAAATGCCGCCTAGCCCGTGTCCCGCGCCAAACAAAGTCAGCAGGCACTTGGGGCCGGTACTCAGCCGGTACGGGTCGGCGTGCCAGTCCGCGCCGCGCACCGTAAGGTGGGGAGAAACATCGTTGTCGCCCACGACCACGAGAGCTGGTGTCGTCATCTCCTTAAAGCTTGGGTGTCGGAAGAAGGGCGTATTCTCATCCGCCCACGCGCTGAGATCCGCGCCGCCGTTACCGGGCGGGGTCAGCAGCACACCCGCTTTGATCCGGGGTTCGGCCATGTCCACAACGGTTCCGTCCTCATCGGTCAGCCGCGCTCCCAGCAGCATCCCCGCCGTATGCCCGCCCATGCTATGCCCGGCGACAGCGACCCGGCTTCGATCCAGGCGTCCTTTGATTTCGGCAACGTCCGCTTCGATAACGTCAAGCCAGTCGAGTATCAGCTTCATGTCCTCGGCGCGAGACCGCCAGAATAAGGGTGCGCCGGGAGTATGGGGATCGAGATTCAGCGTCCTTGAACTCAGATGCGTGGGCTGAATCACGACAAAGCCATGCGCGGCCCAGAAATTGGCAAGCGGGCCGTAGCCGTTGAGTGACGAGAGATTGTTCGACCTGCCCTGACCGTGCGAGAGAAGTATGATAGGCAGGTCGCGTCCGGTTGTGGGCGCGGAAATCCGCATCTGCAAATCCACGGCCCGCCCCGGAGCCGACAGCGTTATGGGGCTTACGGAGATGACCCTGGCAGATACGCTGACGGGTATATTTTCAGATGTGTTGATCGGTACATTGGTAGGTTCGCTCATGGAAAATTCTCTTTCTTAATGTTGACTTATGGCGGCGTTTATCCTCTGCGCCGGCTGAAATGGCTTGCGAGCCGTCCCAACATGCAACAACGGTTTATTGCTTCGTCTCGCCCTGCGCGGCGTTTGAGACGGCCTGCCACTCTTCCCAGGTGGCAAGGCGAGACGCATAGGCGGCACGCACCATTGGCAGGCCCGTGCTGCCGAGGATAAGTCGCAGTGGCGGATTCTCCGCGTCCACAATGTTGAAGACGGCTTCCGATGTCGCCTGTGGGTCGCCACGCTCTGCGCTCGACAGACGCCCGAAAACCTGCTGCCGCAGCGCGGCGTAGGTGTCCATGCCTGATGCCATCTTTAGCGACTCAGGGCTGCCGAACGATGTGGCATAAGCGCCGGGTTCGATCAGCGTTACTGTAACGCCGAAAGGTTTGACTTCCTGCGCCAGACTTTCGTGGAGCGCTTCAAAGGCCCATTTGGTGGCGCAGTAGTGGCCGATAAGCGGCATCGCCACATGGCCCAGGGTGCTGGAGATACCTACGATATGTCCGCTTCCCTGCTGACGCAGTAAAGGCAGGGCCGCTTGAATCACGCGAAGCGTCCCCAGGTAGTTCGTGTCGAACAGGGCGCGAACTTCGTCCTCGCTCGCTTCCTCGACCGTGCCGACCAGAGAATAACCGGCATTGTTGAGGACAACGTCCAGCCTGCCGAAGTGCGCGTGCGCCTGCTGCACGGTCTGCCGCACCTGATCGGCATTCGTCACGTCAAGCGCCAGAGGAAGCGCGGCGTTGCCGAAGCGTTCCTTCAGATCGCTAATGTCCGCAAGTGTGCGCGCGGTTGCCGCAACCTTGTCGCCTCGCTTAAGCGCGGCCTCGGCCCAGACACGCCCAAAACCGCGCGATGCGCCCGTGATGAACCAGACTTTGCTGCTCATATAAGTCTCCTTTTGTCCGTCGTCTTATCAACGATGCTATGATGTGGTAATATAGTGTAAGTGGAACCACATTCCGTATTATACGGAACATTGTTCCGTTTGTCAAGCGAATTATCAAACGGGGGTGTAGTGAACGAAAAAAGTGTGGCGAACGACATATCAGAAGCTCAGGCAGACGGCGTGGAGCCTCAGGGCAGCGGGGAGCGGCCTGTACGCGCCGACGCGCAGCGGAACACGGACGCGCTGCTAAAAGCGGCGCTGGCCGTATTCGCGACTTCCGGCGTAGATGCGCCGGTGCGCGAGATCGCAGAAAAGGCCGGGGTCGGCGTAGGAACCCTGTACCGCCATTTTCCGCAGCGCGCCGATCTTGTTGCGGCTGTCTTCAGGCGCGAGATAGACGCCTGCGCGGACGCCGCGCCGATGCTGGCTGCCGCGCACGGCCCCGGCGACGCCCTAGCGCAATGGATGCAGCGTTACGCGGCCTTCATCGCGACCAAGCGCGGTCTTGCCACGGCCCTGCATTCAGGAAACCCGATCTTCGACACCCTGCCCGCCTACTTTCATAAGCGGCTTCTGCCCGCGCTGCAAACACTGCTAGAAGCGGCGGGCGCGGCGGGCGAAGTGCGCGCCGATGTTGATGCGGACGACCTGCTCAACGCGGTCGCGAGCCTCTGTATGCGGCCCCACGGCGAGGGAGCGGACAATGCGCGGCGCATGGTAGCTCTGCTTGTAGACGGGCTGCGTTATGGCGCGAACCCATCGGCCAGTACGCTTTCCCCGTAAGTGCTTCGGCGTAAGCCCGCCGGGGCGTCCGAGTACAAAGAACGTACCCGTCTCGGAGGCAACTGCGTTGCCAGGCGTCCACGCGCAGCGAAGGAGGGCGTCCACGCGCAGCGAAGGACATGCGAGGAAGGAATAGCGTCGTATCGGGCGCGACGCCGCCGGGTGATTTGCGCCGCAGTATACCAGTCCGTGATATAATACGGCAGGGCTTGGTTGTAACGGCGTGTAACTAGGGGATGTCCTGAGTTGTCATAGGGTTGACCGAAATTTTTCGTGACGGTACGGAGTGGGCAAGAGGCAAAAGATGAGCAGGCGGTTTGATGTATTGGTAATCGGGGCGGGACACGCGGGCTGCGAGGCGGCTCTGGCGTCCGCGCGCATGGGCTGCGACACGGCCCTCGTCACGCTGAATCTGGAGCGCATCGGGCATTTGCCGTGTAACTGCTCGATAGGCGGGCCGGCCAAAGGCCATCTGGCCCGCGAGGTGGACGCGCTTGGCGGCGAGATGGGCCGCAACACCGACAAGACGCTGACCCACATCCGCTATGTCGGCACGAGCAAAGGCCCCGCCGTCCAGACCCTCCGCGCCCACGCCGACAAAGACCTCTATCCGCAGGCCATGCGCGCCGTGGTCGAAGCTACGCCGAACCTGACGCTTTTGCAGGCGGGGGTGGAAGACCTCATCGTAGAGGAGAAAGGGGCGGACGGCGCAGACACTTTCTCCTTTCTCCTTTCTCCTTTCTCCTGCATCAAAGGTGTGCGCCTCGCCGACGGCAGCGAAATACGCGCGCACTCCGTCGTGGTCACGACAGGCACATTCCTGAACGGGCTGATGCACGAGGGCGAGACGCAGACGCACGGCGGGCGGCACGGCGAGGCGCGGAGCATCGGACTGTCGGGCGCACTCAGGCGTCTGGGCTTTCGCATGGGACGCTTCAAGACTGGCACGACGCCGCGCATAAACCGCCATACCGTAGATTTAGAGGCAACAACCGTACAGCCGTCCGAGGACTGCCCGCCGTTTTCCTTCCTCAACGAGGCGCTGAACGTGGGCCGCGCCCTGCTGCCCTGCTGGCAGACGCATACGAACGACGCCACGCACAGCATCATACGCGCCAATCTGGGGCGGTCGGCGATGTACGGCGGGCGTATCGAGGGCATTGGGCCGCGTTATTGTCCGAGCATCGAGGACAAGGTCGTCCGCTTCGCCGACAAGAACGCGCATCCCGTGTTTCTGGAACAGGAGACGTGGGACGGCCCTTCCATGTATGTGCAGGGCATGAGTACCAGTCTGCCGGGCGACGTGCAGATCGAATTTTTGCGTACCCTGCCCGGTCTGGCGAACGTCGAGATGCTGCGTCCCGGTTACGCGGTCGAGTACGACATGGTGTTTCCCGACCAACTGCAATCCACATTGGAAACCAAGGGTGTGCGCGGCCTGTATCTTGCGGGGCAAATCAACGGCACGAGCGGTTATGAAGAGGCGGCAGCGCAGGGCATCGTGGCGGGCATCAACGCGGCTTTGAGCGCGCAGGATCGTCCGCCCCTGATTTTGGACAGGCAGGGAAGCTACATCGGCGTATTGATTGACGATCTGGTGACGAAGGGCGTGAGCGACCCCTATAGGATGCTTACGTCGCGGGCCGAGTACCGGCTATTGCTGCGTCACGACAACGCCGACCTGCGCCTGACCCCGATAGGCCGCATGGCGGGCATCGTTACAGACGACAGATGGAACGCCTTTGAGAGCAAGCGCGAGGCCATCGAGCGCGAGCGGACGCGGTTCGCGAACACGTATTTGCTGCCTCGCGACGCGTCGCGTATGGAGGCGTTCGGCGCAACGTCTTTCGAGGACAACAAGGCCTCCCTGCTGTCCCTGTTGAAGCGTCCGCATGTCACGTATGCCCAGATGGACACGCTGGCCCGCGATCTGGATGCCGCCAATGTTCCCGCCCTTCCGGTCTCCAAAGCTGTCGCGGAGCAGTTGGAGATACAGACCAAGTACGAGGGCTACATACAGCGGCAGGGCGTTCAGGTGGCGCAGGCGTCGCGCTTGGAAGCGGTCGAGATACCTGACGACGTGGACTATACGACGGTACGGGCGCTTTCACATGAAGGACGCGAGAAGCTGGCGCATGTCCGCCCCCGCTCGCTTGGTCAGGCTGCGCGCATACCCGGCCTGCGCCCCGGTGATGTGCAGGTTCTTTACGTCCACCTGGAACAGCGGCGGCGTACCCCAAAGCCTGCCGCTGCCGGTCCGTTTCTTGCCGCGCCTATCAGGGACAAGACGGCTGTGTCGTGAACAATTTGAGCAGCTCCGCCTCTTCCAGATCGTATTCCGGGTGCGTGTGGCTAATAACGCGCAGGGCGCGCGGGCGAAAGTCGCTCAGCGTGACGCCCTGCGCGTACCGCTCGAATACGATGGGATGGATGTAGCTTTCGCGGCATACGCTCGGCGTGTTGCCCAACTGCGCGGCCACGCGCTTGACCGCCTGCACGATATTCTTTTTGGCCTGGGCAGGATTGTCGGTTTTGCCCATCTCGGCAAGGGCGGTCGCTGCCTGCAAGGTTCCGCCCCAGGTGCGAAAATCCTTGCCCGAAAACCCCGGCCCCATTGCGGCCTTGATGTACGCGTTCACATCCTGCGGCGTGACGGCGCGGGGCTGTCCCTGCGCGTCAATGTAGTTGAACAGGTGTGTGCCTTCCACCGCCTTGATTTCGGTCAGCACGGCTGTCAGCGCGTCATCCGCAAACAAACGCCGCTGCCGAATGTGGTGCTTGCCCGTAAACTGGAACAGCAGTTCGCCGTCGGGCAGTATTTTGAGATGATAATTTCGCAGGGACGTGATGCCGAACGTGTGATAGCGCGTCACGCTGTCCTCCGATCCCAGCCGAAAATACAGGCTGTTAATCAGCCGGATCACGACGGCTAAAACGCGCTCTTTGCCCAGCCCGCTTTGCGCGATATGCTCATTGCTGATCTTGCGGAGCAGGGGCAGATTCGCGCCGAAATGCTCGGTCTTCTCGTACTTTTTACGCGCCTGACACGCGGCCCAATCCGCATGGTAGCGGTATTGGATACGCCCCGCCATGTCCACGGCGACCACTTGCAGATTGTTGCGCTCGGACGGCGAAACGCGTACATCGGTATAGCTCGGCGGGATCACAAGGCTGTGGACGCGGGCTAGCTGCGCCTCGTCCGTGATGCGCTTGCCGTTCGCATCCTCGTACCAGAACCCCGCTTCCTTTGTGCCGCACCGATGCCACCACTGCGCCCGCGCGCCTTTTTCCATCACTTGCCTTAGACGGTCGGCGGTATTCGCCGCCGCCTCCGACATATTGCGGCGCGAGGCAGTCGGGCGCGAAGGTTTCGCCGCATCCCTTTTCGGCGCGGCATGTCGGGTCGTAGGTGTCTTGGGCGCGGCTGTCATGGTATCGTCTTATCATCCTTTGGAGTATTCTAATCCTACGCAAAGCAGGACTGTACGCGGCGGCGTCAGGTTCCGGCACTTCATGACACCGGATTGTGTCTGTAACCGAAACGCAGGTATGGCGTAGTGCATTGTAGAAATATACGCTTATTGGGGACGCGCGACACCACGCAGAAGGAACCGCCATGCAGCAGCAATTTGCCCCCACCACAACCACAACGTCGGCTGATACTGCATACCAGGTCACGCCGCAGGAGTTTGCGCGGGCCGCAGTGGAGGCGGAAACGCAGCCACTATCCGGGCGGGTATCAAAGCGCGTATCCATAGCGGACGAGCAGCGACCGCGCGCAACGTTTACCGACGGCGAGGGAAACGCCTTTACCATAGACGCTACTTCTCAGGAACTGCTGGCCGAGGTGCAGGCGTACCGCACCGTCAAACATCGCAACATCGCCATGTCGCCCTTTCGACGCAAGGAACTGTCGTGGTGGCTTCTCCTCGGCGGCTTTCTCGCTTCGTCCGCCGCCGCTTTGGGCGTTACGTTTTTCTCCTTTGTGCTGGTTCGCAGAAACAACGAACTGCAGATGGCTAACATCGAAATGGCTGTCGACGCTCCAATAGTAGGGACAGATTACAAAAAGTCGCCTCTGATGACGCCGGAACGCGTTTTGTTATCCGAGGTCGCGGACAACACGCCGGTCTATGCGCGTTACAGCGATCTGACGGATTTAGCGCGGGGCAGACTATCCCCACAGCAAGTTTCGGTTCTGCACAATTCGGATACAAACACTGCCGGAACGCAGCAGTGGACGCTTCTCAAATCGAACGGTCACTATTTTGTGCGCGGATGGCGTTATACCGGCGCGGGTGATTACAAAAGCTATAAAGATTGGTTCGCTTCCATTGCGACGGATTCGAGCACACAGGAGACAAGCGAGATTCCCATCGAGCGCTTTAAGAACGTAGCCGAGCCGCCCTCCATCGTACAGGACGCGGACGGAACCGGAGAGGAAGTGCTTTTGCCGGACACGCCATAGCTCGCAAATGCCTGTTTTGGCCGCTTGACAAACAAGCCCCTTTGCCGCCACAATAGATGTTCTATGCGCGTTGCTCTAATTTGTTGCAATGCGCGTGTTTGCCTGCCGGATTTTCCGGCTGTACCGGCGATTAAGGAAAACTTTTACATGGCTATCTATCCCTCTCCCGATAAACTGGATAAAACCGAAAGCAAGTACGCGCTTGTGATTTTGGCCGCCAAGCGCGCCCGCCAGGTCAAGGACGGCGCGCGGCGACTGACCGGTTCCACGTCGCCCAACCCCCTGACGGTCGCTCTGGAAGAGATCGGCGAGGGCGCGATCATCGCCCGCGTCGTCGAGGACGCGGCAGCAACGGCGCAAAAGGCCGCGCTCCGGCCCACCACGCCCAGCATGGAAGACATCATCGGCGCGGGGCCTGTCCTGGCGCTCGAATCGGACAGCGACAGCAGCACATCCGCGCAGTTGGCCGCGCTGCGCCGCGCCGAGCCGCTGGGCGACGATGATGAACTGGTCGAGGACGACGGCGACGACATGCTGACGCCCGTAGACAAGTTCGTCGAGGACGCCCCCGGCATGTTGAACGAAATGGACGAGGACGACGACCTTATCCCCAGCATGAACGACGACGACGATTAGGAAAGGAGAAAGGAGAAAGGAGAAAGGGAAAAGTGGGTGTGCCGCCGATAATGGCGCGTAATTTCGCGTGAATACGCGGCATCCTTTCTCCTTTTTCCTTTTTCCTTTCTCCTCACGCGTATATGCCGAAGATTTTAGGAATTGACCTGGGAACGACAAACAGCGTCGTGGCCGTGATGGAAGGCGGCGAGGCGACCGTGATCACGCTGGCCGAGGGCAGCCGCTTATGCCCCTCGGTCGTGGGCTTTTCGCGAACGGGCGAGCGGCTTGTCGGGCAGATCGCGCGGCGGCAGGCGCTCGCCGCTCCCGACCGCACGGTCAGCAGCATCAAACGGCATATCGGCACGGACTATACCGTCGAGATTGACAACAAGCGCTTTACACCCCAGGAAATCAGCGCGTTCATCCTCCAAAAGCTGAAAGCCGACGCGGAAAGCTACCTGGGCGCGTCCGTGACGCAGGCCGTGATTACCGTGCCGGCCTATTTTTCGGACGCGCAGCGGCAGGCCACCAAAGACGCGGGAACGCTCGCGGGCCTGGAAGTGATCCGCATCATCAATGAGCCGACCGCCGCTGCCCTCGCGTATGGCGTGGCCCGCGACGACATGCAGAACGTCCTCGTCTGGGACCTGGGCGGCGGCACGTTCGATGTGAGCATACTGGAAATCGGCGACGGCGTGTTTGAAGTCCGGGCAACGAGCGGCGACACCGCTCTGGGCGGCGACGATTGGGACACGCGTATCATGGACTGGCTGGCCGAGCAGTACGTGAAAGCCAACCAAGCCCCGCCCTCGGCCCTGCGCGGCGACAAAAGCGCAATGCAGCGATTGAAAGAGGCGGCGGAAAAAGCCAAAATCGAACTCAGCGCCCAATCGCAGACGAACGTGAACCTCCCCTTTTTATCGCAGGGCGCGGACGGCCCGACGCATCTGGACGTAGACATATCGCGGGCGCAGATGGAAAAACTGTGCAGCGACCTGCATGACCGCCTTGTTCCGCCCACGCGCCGCGCCCTGGCCGACGCCAAAATTGAGGCCGCGAACCTGGATTGTATTCTGCTTGTCGGCGGCAGCACGCGAATGCCCGCGATACAGGAACTTGCGCGTCGCATGTTTGGTAAAGAACCCTACAAAGGCCTGAACCCCGATGAGGCCATCGCCTGCGGCGCGGCATTGCAGGCGGGCGTACTTAATGAGGAAGTCAGCGACCTGCTGCTGCTGGATGTCACTTCGCTTTCTCTGGGCATCGAGACGCTGGGCGGCGAAATGACGACCATCATTCCGCGCAATACGACCATTCCCACGCAGGGCAAAAAAGTATTCACGACCGCGACCGATGGGCAGACGACCGTGGAAGTCAAGGTGTATCAGGGCGAACACAGTCTGGCCCGCTACAACAAACTTCTGGCGAACTTCCAGCTTTCCGACATCCCGCGCCTGATGCGCGGCCTGCCCAAGATCGAAGTTACGTTTGACATTGACGTGAACGGCATAGTCCATGTCGAGGCCGTGGAGCAGAACACGGGCAAGCGCCAGCAGATACAGGTGAGCAACGCCACGGGCCTGAGTGCCGAAGAGATAGCCCGCCTGTCGCAGGCCATGCAAAAATAAACGATTTGCAAAGCATTTTAGCGTAACCGCTCTTCCGCCAAGTATCATTGTTTTTATCCTCGTGATACAATGATTGCAGGGAACGTACATTTCCTCCCGCAAGTGTGAAATCGCAAAAGAGCATGGTACACAGGACGGTTGGCCGTAGGCCTAGCTAACCGGCATTTCACATGCCGGTTATTACGTTGACTGGTTATTTCATTGACCGGTTACCGATTGATTAATTAGATGATCAGTCACGCGACGATGTGGCAAACGACGATATGATTTGAGAAACGAGGACAGCAAGGAGCATTATGGCGGACGAATCGCGCGACTACTACGAACGACTGGGAGTATCCCGCAGCGCCAGCGCGGAAGAGCTGAAACGCGCTTACCGTAACCTTGCCAAGAAGTACCATCCCGACATCAACAAGGCCGAGGACGCGTCGGAGAAATTCAAAGAGATACAGCTTGCCTACGACACCCTGAGCGACGAAACCAAGCGCAAGCAGTACGACCGCTTTGGGCCGGACGGCGTGCAGGGCGCGGGCGGCGGCGCGGGAGCGGGCTTTGGCGGGTTCGAGCAGGGACAGGCCCCGTTTGGCGACATCTTCGACATCTTCTTCGGGCAGGGCGGCGGCGGACAGGGCGGCAGGCCCACGACCGAAGCGCAGGGCGATAACCTTAAACAGGAGATCGAACTGACGCTGGAAGAGGTCGGAACCGGGATCGAAAAAACCGTCAAGTATTCCCGCATGGAGACCTGCGATACGTGCAAGGGCGACGGAGCCAAGCTCGGCACGACGCCCGAAACCTGTCCGCAGTGCCACGGTCAGGGCCAGATACGCTTTTCACAGAACACAATGCTCGGCACGTTTCACAGCAGCCAGCCCTGTACCAAGTGTCGTGGCACGGGCAAGATCGTTCCTACCCCATGTCCCACCTGCAATGGCAACGGGCGCGTCCGCAAACAGGTGGAGCGCGCATTCAAGGTTCCCGCCGGCGTTCAGTCGGGCAAGCCCCTGCGCGTTGTGGGCATGGGTGACGAGGGCGAGCGGGGCGGACGCGCGGGCGACCTGTACATCGTCGTGTATGTGCGCGACCACGAGATCTTTGAGCGGCAGGGCAACGATATTTATTGTGAACTGCCTATCTCGTTCGCCCGTGCCGCCTTGGGCGGCCCCATCGAAATACCGATTCTGGGCGGCAAGGACGAATTGAAACTCAACGAAGGTACGCAGCCCGGCCAGAACTACACCCTGCGCGGCAAGGGCCTTCCCGACATCAACGGGCGGCACAAGGGCGATCAGCACGTTATCATTAAGGTGGAAGTGCCGACGCGCCTGAGCAATGAGCAGCGCGAACTATTGCGCCAGTTCGCCGCGACCACGGGCGAAAAATTGCCCGAACACGCCCACGCCGGCCCCAATATCCTGGGCCGCATCCTGGGCAAACACTAAGCGTTAAGTTATTGGAGAACCTATGCGTTGGGCGCAGATGAGTGTGGTATGTGACCCGGAAGCGACCGAGGCGGTCAGTTACGCGTTTTTGCAGGCAGGGTGCGGCGGCGTGATGATGCAGGGGACAGAGAGCGTCCGCGTACAGGGCAGCCTGCCGATGTCGGACGAGCTTTCGGCGCGGCTGGAAGACTTGAAAGCACATCTGGAACGCCTGCCGGAATTCGGACTGCCCGCTTTGCAGGACGGCCTGACCATCACGTATGCTGAGGATGAAGATTGGGCCAATGCCTGGAAGCAGTATTTCAAGCCCACGAAGGTAGGCAAACGCCTTGTCATCGTGCCAAGCTGGGAGCAGTACGCCGCGCAGCCTGACGAGCTGATATTGATGCTCGATCCCGGCATGGCGTTCGGCACGGGCGGGCATCCGACCACGCGCCTGTGTATGCAGGTGTTGGAAGACACGGTCAAGCCCGGTATGAAGGTGGCGGACGTGGGGACGGGCAGCGGCATTCTAGCCATCGCGTCCGCCCTGCTCGGCGCGAGTGAGGTATGGGCCACGGACATTGACCCGCTCGCCGTCCGCATAGCCAATGAAAACATCGTCGTCAATGGCATGGAGGACAGGGTTCACATTCTCGACCTGAACGCCTTCGACCTGCTCGCGCAGGATTGTGACCTTGTCGTCGCCAATATCTTGGCCGGAACCATCATCGAACTCGCGCCCGCCCTCGCGCCCCGTCTCAAACCCGGCGGCACATTCATCGCGTCGGGCATCGTGACCGAATATCACGACGCCGTCCGCGACGCAATGGCCGAAGCTGGCATGCGCTATGTGGAAACACGCGGCGAAGACATCTGGGTGTGTCTGGTTTTTGAGAAGAATGTAGTTTAGGAAGACGGGTACAAGGAACGTACCCGTCTCGGAGGTGACTGCGTCACCAAGCGTCCTCGCGGACGCCAATGCCTGTTATTATCGGCCTTTCATCATAAAATTCTATGCAGCGCATTTTTTTGCCTCCCGAACAGATAACCGAGACAGAAGCGCGGATTACGGGCGCGGATCATCTGCATCTGGCGCGCGTCCTGCGTATGCGCGAGGGCGCGGCCGTGACGGTTCTGGACGGACTGGGAAACGCTTTTCGCGCCGTCCTCGTAAGCATCGGCAAGAGTGAGAGTGTGGCGCGTGTAGAAAGCCCTGTGGAGGTTCCGCCTGAACCGCCTATCTATCTCACAGTAGTACAGGCGTTGGGCAAGGGTGACAAGTTCGAGCAGGTGGTACAGCATGGCACGGAAGCGGGCGCAAGTTCGTTTATGCCACTGCGGGCCGAGCGGTGTGTTGGGGATGTGCCTGCCGCCAAAGCGCAGGACAAGGTAGCGCGCTGGCAGCAGATCGCCAAAAGCGCGGCGGAGCAGTCAGGCCGTGCCATCATTCCTGTCGTGGGAGCGGTGCTGAATTTTGCCCAACTGCTTGCGGCGGCACAGCGGCAGGAGCTAACAACAAATGATGTGACGCCTTCTCTTGAGGGCGCAGCACCGAAGCCGCACCCAACAACGCCGCCTTTGATTATGCTTCATACAGACCCTTGTGCCATGCCGCTCAAAAATTTGCTGCAAAGTTTGGTGGATCCCTATTTTCTGGCGTTTGCTATCGGGCCGGAGGGCGGCTGGAGCGGAACCGAGATTGCGGCGGCGCAGCAGGCGGAGGTTCCGTTTGTCACGCTCGGCCCGCGCATTCTGCGAACTGAGACCGCCGCACTCGTCGCCATCAGTCAGATTTTGTACCATTACGAAACCGGGTGAGAACAAGGTTTACCAAGCATTGCATCCGCGTCCGCTACGACGCTTGGGCGAAGCCCTCCGAGACGGGTACGTTCTCTGTACCCGCCTGCTCTTATGCAACAACCAAACAAGCAAATTCAAAACTCTCAGGAGCGATTTCAATGATGATACTTGGCCCGGATGGGCAGCCCATCGGCAAACCAACAACGATACTCGGCCCGGACGGACAACCCCTCGGCGGCAGTGGCGGAGACGCAGACGCTTCGCCTGAAGTGAAAGAGATTATCAGCCGCGCCAAAGACATCGCCGCGCAGGGCGACCCCGCGACCGCTTTGCAGCAGATGGTGTTCGCCTTTCAGACCGATGTGTCTTCCGACCTTGTCCTGAATACCACGCTCGACCTGCTCAGGCAGATCGCGCAGGCGCAGGGCGTGGCGCAAAGCGACGAGCAGGAACTGTTCGAGCAGCTGCGCGACAATCGGCAGGAACCCGCCGCGTATTTCGCTGTCGGCTACCGCTTCTTCCAGCTTCAGCAGATGTTTCTGGCCCGTCCGTTTCTGGCAAAGGCCAAAGAACTCGTGGGCGATCAGGTCAGCGAACTGACGCAGGCCGTAGATATGCACTACGCGCAGGCCTGCATGGATCAGGGCGATTATGAGGAGGCCATCGCCACCTTCCACGCCATGAATGACAAGTACGGCGGCCTTCCTATATGGCTGCTGCTGTCTATGGGCGAGTGCTACGCCCTGACGCGCCAGATTGATGAGGCCGAGGCCGTGTACCAGATCGCGCCGCCGGAAGCCGCCGCGCAGTTCGAGGGTCTGGAAGAGGTGCGCGAGGAAGTCGGCGACCTGCTGGCCCGCGTGCGCGACTTTGATGACGAGGAGATGGGCCTGCGGGCGTGGCACTATGTCCAGACGCGCGGCATGATCGTCGAGACCAACCCGGACGAGAACGTACCGGGCGAGCGCTTCATCTTCTTCCAGCCGAGCGAGGAAGATGTCGCCTATGTATGCGGGGTCAGCGCGGCTCTGCTGGACGCGCGGGGCTACGCGCCCACAAAACTCTTGTGGCTGGGCGAAACGTCCGAGCCGCTGGCCCGCATCTTCGCGCAGTGGTGGGAGATTGACGAGGCGAACATCCGCCCGTTCCAGTCCGGCGACAACACGGACAACGATGAGGAACTGGCCCTGCTCGTCATGTCGCACAGCTACGACGTGCTGAGTCTGCCCGATGAGCAAACGTTTATAGATCTGGCCCAGGCCCGCGCCGGCCTGATTACGTTCGCGCTCGACCTGCGCTGGACGGATCGGCAGCCGCTCACGCCCGACATCGCCGGTTTCATGTCGCAGGTCTGCAACCTGCCGTGGGAACCCCGCTTCCAGGTGGAGGGCGAGGGCGAAGGCCAGACCGTGACCCAGATTCAGGAAACCCGCGACGCGGTCACAATCGCCGTTGCTGTCGCCGAGCAGTTCCCCAGCGAGGAAGACTGCGACCAGTTCGCCAAAGAACTGATGGACGAGTACGCAGGCTGTACCGACTCGATTATAGACCATCGCGACGGCACACTGATTCGCCGCCCGCTCGTCACGCACTCACCCATAAAAAGCCCCCGTTTTGGCTTTTAAAACGCCGTTTGTTGATTTGTTTCTACACCAAGTCCGCAACATGGAAGGGCAGGACGCATAGTATGCGCCCTGCCCTTCGTGTTTGCGCGGCATTGTGTTCGCGCAGCAACCTGCTTATAACACATCATTCCGGGAACATCTGTCTGCAATTTTGATTCTTATGCTAAGTGACAAATTCAGGCGCTATGCTACGTGTTGCTATACTATGCGCCGATTTACTGACGTGAAAGGAACGTGATTGTGGAAAGCCATTCCAAGATTTTGGGCCATCCCGCCCATACCATTTTGATCGTGTTTCCGTTGGGCCTGCTGGCGACAGCGACGATTTTTGATGTGCTGTACCTGATTACGCACAGCGGCGCACTGGCGCAGACCGCCTTCTACATGGTGGCGGCGGGCATCATCGGCGGAATGGTCGCCGCGCCGTTCGGCTGGTGGGACTGGTTTTTCATCCCCAAAGGCACGCGGGCCAAGCGGGTCGGCCTGCTGCACGGCGTGGGCAATGTGATCGTCCTGCTATTGTTCGCCCTGAGTTGGCTGATGCGCCGCCCGTCTGTCCTGTCCCCGGCCACGCTCGCCCTGATCCCGTCCTTTGCGGGCTTTGCGCTTGCCGGTTTGACAGGGTGGCTCGGCGGCGAGATGGTAGACCGCCTGGGCGTGGGCGTGGACGACGGCGCGAACCTGAACGCGCCCAACAGCCTGACAGGGAAGCCGGCCAACTCATAGGCTGTCATTCGATGTCAATGCGATAACTCACCAGCCATAGCTCAAGCTGCTCCAGACGCTCTCTCCAGCGGGTTTTGAACTGGCGCATCCACTGACGGTTCGGGACAGTGTCCGACACGTCCACGACGATCCGTACCAGAGTGTCCCGATACAGAACGCCGCTGGATCGCCAATGACCTTCCACCTTCTGCGTTTCGTAACTTGCCGCGCCAAAACGGTCGGTAATTTCCAATACTGCTTCAGCCAGCCATTCTGGCGAAACCTCGCGGCCATCATTAAACTGAAGTGGAAGCAGTATCTCGAAACGCCGCCATTTGCTGCTCATAAGTCGCTTTGCCTTCTACGGTAAAGGGAATGTTCTGGTCGGCAAGCGCTTCCAGCGCGGCCTCCGGCACGAGATGTTCGCCCGAACGAAGCACACGCCCGGAAAAACGGCCCAGCAAAAATGCCAATGCCCGCTTCTCTGCCGCGCGATCAGCAAATCGTATTGTAATCACCTGCATTAACCTCCTGCAACTTTGTGTCTCTTTGTTAGTATAACACGACTTACTAAAATAGCCGGGAAGTTGAGCATCAAGCCCGCACTCTACGATAAGAACACATCAAGTTTCTTTATTTTTCTTTATTGGAGGCGTCATGCTCGGAACCAACCGTTTGCTTATTCGCCCGTTCTTACCGGAAGATGTAGATGCTATTTACGCCCTTGTTTATGCCGATCAGGAAGTGAGACAGCCCTTGTCGAACTACAAGGGAACATTAGAGGAGTTCCGGGAACGGTTCGGCGCGGACAAACTTTATATGGGGTCAGGAAGAGACAGTTTTCACTACAACGCGCTTGTCCGCAAAGAAGATGGCGTATTACTGGGCTTGATGGGCTTTCAGAATCATGCTGACGAAAACATGGACTGGCTGCTGATGCCGGATGGTTCTCGCAATGTCGGCCACATTCCCGGCGTCATAGATGTAGAACTCACGTATGCGCTGGGCAGAAAGTATTGGGGACAGGGCTACGCCACGGAAGCAGGCAAAGCCTTAATCGAGTACGGCTTTTCGCATCTGGGCATTCATCGCATCATCAACGCAATTAGTCCTGATAATTTTCGCTCTCGTAACCTGATGCTGCGGTTAAGCTTTGCATTTTTGGACAACGGCAATCCTGACGATACTGTTGGTTTGTTGGCGAACCCGGCTTTTCTCGCAGCCGCAGGCTAGACTTCCGTATAGCTCAAGCCGCCACAGTCAAGAGTGAGTTTGTGTCGCGCGTCGAAACCTTGTACGCAAAGCGCGGCCTGTCGGGTACACTTTGGGTTATATGAAACGCTTCTGCTACATCCCTTCGCTAAACTTGCGCGTCGCGCTTTTCGCTTCTACACTCGTTGGCACTGCTGTCGGCATGGGATCGGCGCGGGCCTCATCGCTGACGCCCTACCCGTTCGTGTTTGCCGCCGGGTCGCCTGCCGAGCAGTCCATTCTCGTGAAGAACGCGGGGTCTACGTTTGAAAACGCTCTGCGCCATGCTGAACGGGGGCAGTTCTGGGTGTACGGCTTTGCGGTCGCGCCGGGCGCAAGGTGTCGGCTCACCCTGACGCTTGACGGTGACGCCGCGAGCGTGCCGCCCGCCGTGACCATTTTGGGAACGGACAATAAGCCCCTTGCGCTGAAGACGGAGCAAGGAACAGACGGCGCATTTGTCGTTGTATGGACTGTGCCGGACAAGTGGCCTGCCGGGTCGCGCCTGTCCGTGCTGTTGAGCGCGAAGGATGGCGCGGTTAATGTCCGCGCCGGACGACTGGCGCAAACGCTCGCCGATAACAACGGCGATGGCCTGCCGGACAGCATCGCGCGCCTGCTCACGGCGGGAATGCCGCCCAATGCCCGCTTGAACATTGCGCGCCCGATCACGCAGCCCTATACCGTAACACTGTGCGCTCAGCCAATCACGCCCGCCCTCGACGTGCAGACAGACGCCATCTTCGCCGATCTCACGGACAGCGCGGGCATCGGCGCGTGGAAAGAGCGCGGGTACAGCGTGTGGACACCGGGCGATGCGCGGGCCGGCAGAGACTTTGCCGCAAATACTTCGCCGGACACGCAGACAGGACGCGACGGCAAGCCGATCCTAATCGGTGGACGCGCCCTGCTCGCTACGACGCCCGCAGTGCAGAACGCAGACCGCAGCCTGTTCGAGACCGCGCTTGGAAACGGCAGCGACGGCGTGTGCTTTCAGGAGCCGGAATACGCCGCAAGCGCGGGATATGGGGCCGCGTTTAAGCAGGACTGGCAGACGCAGTTCGGCGCGGCCTGGCAAAATCCGCTTCTCTCCGTTGATACGCGCTACCATGCCGCAAGCCTGATGGCGACGCGCGTGGCGAACCGGGTGCAGTCCCTGCTGCAATTCACGTTCGGGCGCAAGCCCGCCACGCGCCGTATGGTTTTGCTGCACAGTCCGCTGTATCTCGCCCAATCCGAACTCGTCAGCCCGGTCGGCCGCATCGCGGGCTTGAACGAAGTGACCGACATCATCGGGGATGTGGGCATGGACACGGCCAGCCTGACGGCGCGTTACGCGGGACTAAGGCAGGACCTGACATTCGCCCGCGCCTATCTTGAATACTCCGCTCTCTACCATGCGGCGCGCGGCCTGAACAAGCGCGTGTGGTTCCTTACCGACCCGACCCCACCCTCCCCTGCCACGCCTGACGCGAATGCCCGCTATGAGCAGACGCTTGCGGCCGCCCTCCTGCTGCCGGACGTGAATGCGTACCAGCTTGTCCTGCCGCCCGACAGCCTGACCTCGAACCTGCCGCCCGACGAACAGACGCGCCTGCACTCCCTGCTTGCCGTCCTCGAAGATATGCACAATCAGACGGGCATCAGCGGCAACGCGGAAAAAGACGACGACATCGGCGTTTTGATTTCCGACACGGCGCAGTGGCAGCGGGGCGGGCCAAGCGCAAGCGATCTGGACGGCGTATTCGGGCTGTGCCTGCCCCTCTTGCAGCGCGGCGTTCCCGTGCAGGCGCTGTCCCTGGAACGCGCTGCCGACCCCGCGTATCTCAACGGTTTCCGTACCCTGATATTGTCGTATGATTTCCAGAAGCCTCCCGGACCGCGCGCGCAGCAGGCGCTTAGCGAGTGGGTGCGGCGCGGCGGCAGCCTGATCTATGTGGGCGGCACGGATGCGTTTAATGGCGTTACGGATGCGTGGTGGCGGCAGACCGGTTATGTCGCCCCGCAGCAGGATCTATGGAAGCAGTTGGGGCTGAATGTAGGCATACCCGCGCCGCGCTTCGCTCCCCAGGAAGACGCGGGACACTATACGGAGATTGCGAAGTCGCAGGCCGCAGTCATCGGCGGGGAACGGACGGTGACGCTCGACCTGACGCCGTATGCGCGGCAGACCGGCAGCGTTGTCGTCCGGTTCGCATCTCGTACTCCCGGCTCTTCGCCAGACGCACTAAGCGGCGCGTCCTTGCAATCCGGGGAACTGAGCGTAGACGGGCGCGTGGCCGCGTCGTTTACGGCGGGTTCCGAGATCGAAAACCGCTTTTTGGCCTATGACAACCTTAGCCAGTTCGACGGCAGAAGTCGCACTGCCGAGGGCGGCGCGTCGTGGACATACCAGTTCGACAACCTGCCCCGTGACGCGCCGATCACCTTAGCGGTGAACATGGCGGGCAGTTACATTATGAGTGGGGCGAGCGCGCGGCCCGATTTCGGGCATACGCTCCTCAGCACGGGCGTCAATATGGGACTGTCGAAAGCGTTTCCCCGGCTGCGTATCGGCGCGTCGTATCCCGTCACGCTGTACGACCTGCCCGGCGTGGCTATGGACGGCGCGGCCAATTTGCCCCCTGACCTGCGCGTGCCTCCCACATCTACGGCGACGGCCAGTAATAACCCGGCGCGTATACAATCCGGGCCGGGCCGACTGGGTCAGGGCAGGCCCGGTCGAAACGAGGCAGGCAGCAGAAGAACAGCAGAGGCGGCAGCGCAGGCCAATCAGCCGTCTGTGCTGTACACATTGCGGGCAGGCGGCGCGCCCGTGTGGATGCAGAACGTCGGGCGCGGCCTGATAATGAACGTGGGCGTGGCTCCCGGCTTCTTTTCCGCCAGCGAGCGCAGCGCGGGCCTGCTGCGCGCCCTGACCCGCTTCGCGCATCAGCGAGCGGGCGGCGCGTACCGCGAACCGGGCGTGTTGCGCCTGCGCCGGGGGCGGTATACCATCGTCCGCACCTTTGCCGAGCCGACGACCGTGGAAGGCCGCATGATTGACCTGCTCTCCCCCACCCTTAACGTGGGCGATGACCGCGTGATCGCGCCCAATTCCACGGCCCTGCTGTACGACCTGGGCGTACCCGAAGCCGAGCCGCATATCGGCTTTGTCGCGGGACGCGTACAGGCCAAAGCCGAGACCTCGACCGCTACGGCTTTTTATGTGCGCGGCGCGGCGGGAACGACCGGGGCGGCCCGCCTGCACCGGGGCAATCGGCGACTTGTCGGGGCCAGGGGCATGGACTGGCTGGGCCGTCCCGTCCCGGTTCAAGCCAATGAGGAGGGCGGAACCGTTGTGCTGCGCTACGCCAACGACCCCGACGGCGTCATCATTCGCGTCGGCTGGCAATAGCCCCGACAAAAATCTGCGCGTGTCTCTAGTAATATCTTGTGACCTGTGATATAATCAAATCTATTCTGCGCGAACGCCATTTGGAGTGCGCGCGGCTTCTGCCCCGGCAAATTCGCCCTGGCAGAGAATACGCCTTCTTTGACAGCGCGACAGCGTGGTCGCAATCCCCCGGAACGTGTGTGTTTCCGCCGGGGGCTTTTTTGTTTGTGCCGCACAGGGTTTACGACCGCTTCTTGCTGCATTAGCAGCGCTTGTAGCATTCGTGATCTTTGTTACCTCTGTAATCTTTGTTACACTCGTAATCTCCTGTGCGCGGCAGGGCAAGGATGATTCAAGGGTCATCGCACGAATAATGACCATCGCACGATTAGGGGAGGACACGGTACATAATGGGAACATTCAATACGTCCGATTTTCTCAAGCAGGTGGAAGAGCAGCGCGCTCAGGATCGCGCGCTCGCCTGGGAAGGCACGTTTGCCGACTATCTGGAGCTGCTGACCAAGCAGCCGCATACGGCAGACCTGGCCCACGCCCGCCTGTACCACATGATCATGGCGGCGGGAGTCGAGGACAGCCCCGACAACCTGGGCCGCAAGTACAAGTTCTTCCTTGACGACCTGTACGGCGTGGAGCGCACCCTGCAGCAACTCGTCGAGGAGTATCTCAACCCCGCCAGCCGGCGTCTGGACATCCGCAAGCGCATACTGATGCTTGTCGGGCCGGTCGGCGGCGGCAAAAGCACGCTGGTCACGCTTATCAAACGCGGCCTGGAAAAGTACAGCAAGACCGAGCAGGGCGCGGCCTATGCCATCAAGGGCTGCCCCATGCACGAAGACCCCCTGCATCTTATCCCCGAAGACCTGCGCGCCGAGTTCAAGAGCAGCCTGGGCGTGTACATCGAGGGCGACCTTTGCCCCGTGTGCCAGTACCGCCTGGATCACGAGTGGGGCAACAACATCAACAATGTCCCCGTGCATCGGCTTGCCCTGAGCGAGCGGACGCGCGTGGGCATCGGAACCTTCAAGCCCGCCGACCCCAAATCGCAGGATGTGGCCGAACTGACGGGAAGCGTCAACATTCAGGCGCTGACCGAGTACGGACAGGAAAGCGACCCCCGCGCCTACAACTTCGACGGAGAACTTAATATCGCCAACCGGGGCGTGATGGAGTTCATCGAAATGCTCAAGGCCGAAAAGCGGTTCCTGTACGAACTCAACACCGTCGCGGGCGAGCAAACGATTAAAGCCAGCCGCTTCGCCCTGATCTACTGCGACGTGGCCGTGATCGCGCACACCAACGAGTACGAGTACAACAGCTACTTCTCGTCCAAGGAAAACGAGGCCATGATTGACCGCATTTTCGTGGTCAAAGTGCCGTACAACCTGCGCGTGTCGGACGAGGTACGCATCTACGAAAAGCTCATCGGGCAGTCGGACGTACACGACAAGACGTTCGGGGCCGAGATGGATCTGGCCCGCATCCACATCGCGCCGTATACCCTGCGCGTGGCCGCCATGTTCGCCATCCTGACGCGCCTCAAACCCTCGAAAAAAGCGGGCATGAGCCTGACCACCAAGATGAAACTGTACGACGGCGAGCGGCAGGTAGGCGACTACGATCAGCGCAGCGTCAAGGAACTGCACGACGAGTTTCTGGACGAGGGGATGCACGGTTTGTCGGCCCGATTTATCATCAACCGCATCTCGTCCGCGCTCGTCAAGGGCGGCAAGAACTATGTCACGCCCATTGACGTGCTGCGTTCCCTCATTGACGGCATTACGGAACTCACGGGCAGCGAAGAAGAGCGCAGCCGCTACAAGGGCTTCCTCAACGACGTGCGCAAAGAGTTCGACGAGATGGCGAAAAAGGAAGTGCAGCGCGCGTTCGTGTACAGCTACGAGGAGTCGGCCAAAACCCTTATGGACAACTACGTGGACAACGTGGAAGCGTTCTGCAACCGCGAAAAAGTCAAGCACCCCATCACGGGCGAGGACGTAGACCCCGATGAGCGTCTGATGCGCTCCATCGAGGAACAAATCAGCGTCACGGAAAACCAGAAGCGCGAGTTCCGCGAGGGCATTATGCGGAGCGTAGCGAGCCTGATGCGGCGCGGACAGACATTCAGCGTCGCCTCCGACGAGCGGCTGAAGGAAGCGGTCGAGAAGAAACTGTTCACCGACCTGAAGGACGTAGTGAAGATCACGACCAGCACCAAAACGCCCGACGACACGCAGCTCAAAAAGGTCAACGAAGTAATAGACCGCATGTGCAAGGAGCAGGGCTACACCCCCGAAAGCGCCAACGAACTCCTGCGCTATGTCGGCACACTCCTCAACCGCTAAACGCGGAACGACACGTATCTTTGCGAGGCAGGCGTGACAGGCGGGTACAACATCCCGCCATCACCCTGCCCCACAGGAAAAATTATATGCCCACCATCGAAGTATCCGATCAAACGTTTCAACTATTGCAGCAGATGGCGCAGGTCACGCAGCAGACGCCCGACGACCTTATCTCTTCGCTGCTGCCCCGTCCCCGACGCGAGTACACGCAGGAGGAAATAGAGGCTGCTGACTACGAGCTATTTTCACATGTTGTCCATGCGCCTTACGCAGTCGGCGCAGACAACGAAAGCATAGATGCCGACTTGATAGCTGCTTATGACAACAAGCCTATTCCTTCCGTCGAATGCAGGCATAATCATGCTGCTTGACACGTCCGGGCTGCTATGCAGTTTCAATGCGACCGAGCCTTGCCACACTGACGCCGTGCGCTTGTTCAGAACAGCGAAGACAATGGTAACGCATAGTTACGTGCTGGCCGAATTTACAACCCTTGCTCATGCGCGTGGTTTGTCGCGCAAAGACACGTATGCGTTTGCAGGCAGTCTGCTCACAAACCTGCATCTTGAAATCGTCTGGGTTGACGCCGCCCTGCATCGTCAGGCGCTGGACGCCCTGCAAGCCAGACCAGACAAAAACTACTCGCTGTGTGACATGGTTAGTTTCGTGCTGATGCGTCAGCGCGACATTGTGGAAGCATTAACAACCGATCATCACTTCGCTCAGGAAGGCTTTACCCGCCTGCTCACGCCCTGACGCATTTTACATTCTCGTACAACTCTTTGGAAGCTGCAAATCAATATGGCTGACGAGACTGAACAACCTGAACAAGAGTTTATCAATCCAGCAGGAACGCCCTTAGAGGAGTATCGAGCATTCATTGACGGCCTTCTGGAGTGGCCGCGTGTCAGCGTACCGGCGCGATGGGCGCGGGAGTGGGGCAATAAACCGTCTACCAGCACGTACCAGACGCCCGCCGACTTTGACGCCAAAATGCACCAGTTCACCCCAGAGCAACGGCAAGTGGTTGCCGAGTTGATGCAGGAGGAACATGAGGGTGGTATCTATACCTTTCTCGCTTATCTAACCGACAAGATCAACATTGAAGGTTTGAGGTTACACCGCAACGGCGTTCCACTTGCTATCGAGCCTTATGGTTCTGAAATGTACTACGATTGATATGCCGTACAGCGGGCGGTTCATGGCCCGAAGTTGAAGAGGCATAGTTCATTCTCTTTTTAGAATTGTATAATCTGCGTAATCTGCGGATTGTTCTTGTCTTTTCTTTGCTGTCTTTGCGCCTTTGCGTGACATAACGTATTCGCTTTTCTTTTGTGTTCCTTTGTGCCTTTTTGCGGCCATTATTCAGGAGAACTAAATGCCGGAATTTTCGCTATCCACTGATACCTGGGACCTGCACCGACGGGCCGAGCGCGACCGCCAGCGCCACAACGACAAGGTCAAGGAAGTCATCAAGAAGAACCTGGGCGACATCATCAGCCAGCAGGACATCATTACGGCGGAAAACGGCAAGATCGTGAAAATCCCCGTGCGCGGCCTGGAACTGCCTCGCATCCGCTTCGACAACGACGAGCGCGAGCGCGTCGGGCAGGGCGGGGGCGGCAGCAAACCCGGCGACGTGATCGGACGCGCGCCCTCCGAGCAGGGCCAGAGCGCGGGCGGCAAGCAGGCCGGACAGGAAGCGGGCGTAGACTTTTATGAGGCCGAGTTGACCCTGGAGGAGCTGACCAATCTTGTGTTTGAAGACCTGCACCTGCCCAACCTGGAAGAGCGAGGCGTCAAGCAGATCATGTCGGAACACGCCGACTTCAACAGCATCAGCAAGCGGGGCATTACCAGTAATCTGGACCGCAAGCGCACCCTGCTCGAAGCCTACAAGCGCAACGCCCGCGCCGGTACGCCCGGATGGGAAGTCCGCAACGAGGACAGGCGCTACAAGACGTGGGAGGTCGTGACCGAGCCGCAGCGTAACGCAGTGATCTTCGCCATGCGCGACGTGTCCGGCTCGATGGGCGAGTTCGAGGCGTACATCTGCCGCTCGTTCTACTTCTGGATGCTGCGCTTCCTGCGCAAAAAGTACGCCAGCGCGGAAATCGTGTTCATTACGTGCCACACCGAGGCCAAAGAGGTGGACGAAGCGGGCTTCTTCTCGCTGGGCGATTCGGGCGGCACAAAAATGAGCGCGGCCTACAAGCTCGCCATGCAGATCATTGACAAGCGCTACAACCCCCGCGAGTGGAACATCTACCCGTTCCTGTTCTCGGACGGCTACAACTGGGGCGATCAGGAGTGCGTGGAACTGGTCAAGAAGATGGCGCAGATCTGCAATCAGGTGGGCTACGGCGAGATCGCCAACGACATCTGGAACCAGTCGCCCTCCTTTGCGCCGCTCGGCCAGGCCTATGAGGAAGCCTTCGCCAACGAACAGCGCGTGTGCCTTGTCAAGATAAACAACAAGGAAGACGTGTGGCCCGCCCTGAAAAAGTTCTTCAGCAAGCACCCGGAATTGCAGACCGCCTAAACCTATGATTGCGTAAACGTCCGAGTTGGAGTGCAGAGCATGGCGTCAAGCCTTTTAGAAGAACTGGAGCAGTTACGCGCAATCGTGGAGGAATTGACGGGCCTGCGTTCCCGCTGGAACGGCACTGTGGTCGTAATGACAACCGAGGAAATGCTTCTCGTCAGGGGCAGGCAGTCGTTTGCAGAAAAAGAGTGGAGTTGTCGTATCACGGTCAACAGCGACATTGTTGATGAAACAATCCGATGGCGCACCTGGATACATGAGTTGCTTCACTCTGTGTCTGTCGGAAGCAGCGAGGAGAAGTACAGGCGTTTGCGCGGATGGGAAGAGGTCGTTGTGGAAAGCCTTCAGCGTCAACTGCGGCCTGAAATACTGTCTCGCTTGAACGTAACCGCAACGGAAGAACTGTTTGCAATAGCAGAGGCTCATTGGCCCTATAACCCATACATTGCAGCATTGGACGAACTGCGAGCATACGCCAACGTCGAAGCGCGAATGTTTTATATGAACCTGCTGCAAACTCCTCTGGATCAGAGGCTTGCTTATGCCCGCGCATTAAGCCCATCGCAGGAGTATCTGCGTATCTTTGCCTCAGTCTGTGGCAAACTAAGGTAAAAGTGAGGAATGAACATGGCATTAAAGTTTCGCTTTGACTTTCCGCCCGAAGTAGTCGCGGAGCGGGAGCAGGTATTTGCCAAAATGCGCGGACTAGTAAGCGAAAATACCCTGCCTGCCATTAAACAGGCATGTATCCTGCAAACTGAGTGGCTGAAACGCTACCCGGACGACTACGCCATGATAGACGCGGGCGAGATGCTTGGAATGTCGGAAAGCGCCCTGACCGCAACGGCACATAATCACGACGCTCTGTTATCTCCTGTTACTCATGAACAGCTTCAGGAGGCATGATGCTATCTAAGCAGAAGGATAGGCCCAGCATCAAAAATATTCTGGTCAGCAGCATATTCACGACCGGGTTCATGTGGCTCGCCTATATCATCGTTTTAAGGCTTACAGGCGTTCATCCATCTGCATATCTGGGGTACGGCTTCCTGACTGGGTCCTTCTTTTCAAGCGTGTTCGGCTCTTACTACAAACCATTAATCTCCAGGCGAAAGGACGGGAAAGTTACGTCATGAACCATAAAGATCGTGAAGAACTCGAAAAGTGGATTGACATCATTACGGAAAAGGCCGTGGGGTACGGCCTCGATTGCTATCCCACGCATTTCGAGGTGGTTCCCGACCACGTCATTTACGAGTTGGGCAGTTACAGCCTGCCCGCCCGGTTTTCGCACTGGACGTTCGGGCGTGACTATCACCGCCAGAAGACCATGTTCGATTACGGCATGTCCAAGATCTATGAGATCGTGTTCAATACCGATCCCTGTCAGGCGTTCCTGATGGACAGCAACAGCATGTTGTCGCATAAGTTCGTCGTGGCCCACGTCCTGGGCCACAACGACTTTTTCAAGAACAACAACTACTTTGAGCATACGGATCGGCGCATGGTCGAAAAGGTGCGCCTGCACGCCAACCGCATCCGCAAGTACGAGGAAGAACACGGCGCACAGGCGATTGAAGACTTTCTGGACGACGTGCTGAGTATCGAGGAGCATTTCGATACGGGCCTGACCACGAGTTTCCGGCGCAAGTCGCCCGAACAGCACGAGGCCGAGCGGGGCAAGCCCACACAGAACAAAACCGAGTACGACGACCTGTGGAGTCTGGGCGAAACGCCAAGCGGCCCGATCAAGCCCGGCGCGCGCAAGTTCCCGCCCGAACCCGACAAAGACCTCCTGGGATTCCTGCGCGATTATGCCCCGGAACTGGAAAAGTGGCAGCGCGACATCCTGAACATGATCCGCGAGGAGATGATCTACTTTATCCCGCAGATGCGTACCAAGACCATCAATGAGGGCTGGGCCTGCGCCACGGGCGACTCGCTGCTCGTGACCGAACAGGGACTAGTGCGCTTCGACAAGTTGGTAGAGGGCAAAATGCGGATGGATGTTGCGAGCGGCGGCGCGGGTGGGCAGCATCCTGTTACCGACTTTCACATCGAGCGGCAGGTTCCCACGGTACGCATTACGACGCGGCGCGGGTACGTCATCGAAGGGGCGCACAAGCATCGGGTTCAGATGGACGGCGGCGAGTGGGCGTTTTTGTGCGACGTGCAGACAGGGCAGCGGGTGGCATTGGCAGCGGGAACCGAGGTGTGGCCGCAAGCGCCGGTTGTGATTGACCTGGAACCGACGCCACGTGACGCGTCCCTATCCGATGTCGCGGCCACAGCCGAAACATCCCTGTGGACTGTTCTGCGCCACCGCGCAGGCAAACACACGCAAAAGGCGCAGGCAATTGACGACGCGCTTATTCACCACGACTATCGCGCCGGACGCCTCAACAAGCATCTGAGTACGCGCAATGCTTTGCAGATCAACAAGCCTGTGCTGGATACCGCTCTGGCGCATATTATCGGCTGCTTCGTCGGCGACGGCAATGTCACCAAATCGGGCATCTGCATTACGTCAGGAGATGGGGAGTTCGCGCAGATGCTGACGGCGCGGATCGAATGCGCGCTGGGCCTCAAAGCAAGCCTGCGGCCCGACCACACCCGCACCGGCAACCGCTGGCGTATCGAAGCGCATTCGCGGGAACTGCTGTGCCTGCTGGAACATCTGGGCATTGACCTGACTGCGAAGGCCCGCGCCAAGACCATACCCGATGCGGTTCTGCGCTCGCCGCGCCCGGTCGTCGCGGCCTTTCTGCGCGGCCTGTTTGATGCCGACGGGTACGCGGGCAAAGCGGGTGTGATCCTGTCTACATCCAGTGTGGAATTGGCGCGGCAGGTACAGATATTGCTGCTCAACTTCGGCATTCTGTCGTCGCAGCGTCCGCAGGCGCAGGGCATCATCAATCTCGCAGTCACGGGCGTCTCGGCACGACGATTTCATACCGAGATCGGCTTTGACCTGGATCGCAAGCAGGACGCGCTGGACAAGTATGTTACTAACCGGCGATGGTTCCGGCGCGAGGACGCGAGCGACGAGATTGTATCCATCGAACACCATACGAACGATGTGTACGACATTACGGTTGATGTGGCCCATGCCTACGTTGCGAACGGCTTTGTCAACCACAATTCGTTCTGGCATGAGCGCATCATGACGGATTTAGACCTGACGCCCCAGGAGCATCTGGAATTTCGGCGTCTGCACTCGTCCGTGCTGTCGCCGGGCAGCAAAATGTCCATCAACCCGTACTACGTGGGCTACAACATCTTCCGCGACATCGAGCGCAGGTGGAACGGCGAGGACGACGAGCATCAGCCGGAAACCAACTGGCGCGGCGAGACCCTTCCCCGCCCGGTCGGCGAGGGCATGAAGAAAATCTTCGAGGTGCGCCGCGACGAGGCCGATGTCACGTTCCTGCGCAAGTATCTCACGCAAAGCCTTGTCAACCGCCTGGACATGTACACCTACAAAAAAGAGGAAGTCAATGGCGAGGACGCATGGGTCGTGCAGGAGACCGACTGGCGCAAGGTGCGCGATACCCTGCTGGACGGCATGACCAATTTCGGCATCCCCGTGATCTATGTCGAGGACGCCGATTACAACCGGCATGGCGAACTGCTCTTGCGCCACGCCTACGACGGCAAGCCGCTTGACCCGGATTATACGTCCCGCACCCTGCGCCACATCGCCAATATCTGGCGGCGTCCCGTCCATCTGCAAACCGAGCGCGAGGGCGAGACCGTCCTGTTATCGCACGACGGCGAGGAATTCAACCAGACAACGCTATGATGCCATCGAAAGCTGTATGGAAAACTACATCGAATTAAAAGCGCGCGCTGAAAAGCGGATCGAGCTTGAAGTTTGCAACGGCTGCGACGCCTGCTGGCTGCGCTGCGCCCACGATGTACCCGCCAGCCATGACGAATGGGACGAGTTGCAAGACCATATTGCCAATACGCCCGCAGTGGAACGCCTGCACATCGCAAACGTCGCCGCCCAGGACAAGACCGTTGACCTGGGCGACGATGTGACCGTGCAGATGTGCCGCTACTTCGACATGAACACGCATAACTGCGCCGTGTATGCCGCCCGCCCGCTCGTCTGTCGCCTGCTCGGCCATGTGGAGTGGATGCCCTGCCCCATCGAAAAAGTGCCTTCGCCCCTGCACACGCCCGACGCGCTGGCCCTGATGCAGTCCTATGCCCGCTTTGAACGCCGCACGTTTGCGGAATGGGAGGAGATGCAAGGGTAAAGGAAAAAGGAGAAAGGAGAAAGCCTGACGCCATTCATTTTGCGCGAACAGGCAAATGTAATTACACGTCACTTTCTCCTTTACCCTTGCATATATTCAATGCCCTGCGCGGCGGCGTCCGTTCCGAGTTCCAGGATGGCGGGTAGGGGCGCAAAGAGAGGATAGGCGCACAGGCGCAGCAGTCCGGCCCCGATGGTTCCCTGCCCCGGAATGGCATGGCGGTCGCGATGACTGCCGCAGGCTTCGCGGGCGTCGTTGAGGTGCAGGACGCGCAAAAAGGGTGTCAGTCCCGCCGCGTTTATGGCGTCCGCAAGGCGCTCTGCCGCGTCGGGCGCGGCCAGGTCGGTTCCGGCGACGTGCAAATGGCATGTATCCAGCACAAACCCTAACTGTGCGGGACTGCCCCCCGACGCGCGCACGACGTTACCGATCTCCTCAATCGTCTGGCCGAGTTCGGTCCCCTCACAGCCGTTTTCGATCCACACCTGCGCGCCCGGTTTGAGTTTGCCCAGCACATCCGCCAGCTTTACGGCCAGCATGTTCAGCGCGTCCTCGCGGTTCGCATGACCCTTCTGGTAGCCGCCGTGGAAGCACACGCCCTTTAGCCCCAGCGAAGCCGCGAGGTTGGCGTCCGCGATCAGGGCGTTGATGCTGCCATGCCGTATACGCGTGTCGGGCGAGGCGATGTTGGTAATCAGGGACGCGTGTACCATGCCCCACACTGTCCGCTCATTATGCTGGTCGCCTGCCGTCAGTTCAGAAACGGCATCCGCCGCTGCTGCCGCCACATAAGCGGCCTGATCGTCAGCATCGGGAATGCCCACAGACGCCAGCCGCATCGGGTCGCGCAGTGTTGTTTGAAAAACCGAAGATGCTTGTGCAGACAACCGATAAGGAATGGTAGCGAGCGGCGGATCGAAATGGTAGCCGAAATCAGGCATGATGTCTCCAAAACGGTTGACAGGCAGGGATATAGTGGGCAGAGCTTTCGCAGCGGTTGGTGTCGGATCAGGAACAACCCGCCGCCTCTTAGCTTCTTATTGAACAGCGTCTATGCCGTATCCTGCCCGCGAGCATATTTTTGCCTCTTACAACAGCAGTATGCCCGCAGGAAAATACATACATAGCGACGAAATAAAGCAGTATAATAGTTGGCAGGCGCAGACGCGTTTTGATCTCGGCGGAATTGTCAAAGTATTGCAACGCACTGAAGTGCCTCGCTATGGGCGTTCCGCGCGCAGACCAGGAATCTATTGCGGGGGCAAAGACGAGGCACAATATCTTCGTTAAGATTGCGCCAGTCAGTAAGACGAATACGTCTGTACGGTGTCACTTTTCAGTGTACAATCCGTATAGCAAATACATCCCCATTGCATTTCTATCCGCTCCCCCGGCGGCACATCCGATATTGATAGCGGGCAGGCGGTACGGCGACCGCGTAATGAACGGACGGCAGGAGAGTTTCATGGTTCTGACACAACGTTTTTATACCCGAAGGGCGCGAACAGTACGCCCTCTTATCGGCGTATGCGCCGCAACCGCGCTTGCCCCGCTGCTGTCCGGGTGCGCGGGGGCGGGTTTTGGCGACTTTAGCCGCTCCACGGGCGGCGACATCGGCAGCGGCTACAATAGTTCGCTTGCGGGCAGTGGGCGCGGCAGGCAGGACGGCACTACGACCGGCCAGGGACGCGGAACCTTCCCGATGATCGCCACTTCGTTTAGGCTTGCCAGCGTTCCCGGCGACCCCTTCGACTACGAAAAAGTCAATGTGCAGGTGACGCTCAAGCAGGCAAACGGCGCAAACGTAGACGTGCCCGCCTTTTACGACGGCGACAATACCTGGCGGATGCGCTATACGCCCGTCGCCCCCGGTACATACGCTGTGGCGAGCGTCAAGCTCAACGGCCAGCCCGCCCACGAAGAGAAACTGGAAAAGAAGGAGTGGACGGTTGCGGGCGACACGCAGCCCGGTTTCGTCCGCCTGGATCGGGGCGACCACACGCGCTTTATGTTCGACAATGGGGGCCGGTACTATCCCATCGGGCATAATCAGGCGTGGCACAGCGACGGCCTGCCCGATACGCCTGAACTATTCGCCAAGATGCACGATGCGGGCGAAAACTGGTCACGTGTCTGGATGACGTATTGGGACGGCAAGAACCTCGATTGGCCTCAACCCGCCCCAACGGCAAAGACAGCGCAAATCAAAACCGACGCGGCCACGACAGACAAGACCAAAGACGCGGCGGACAAGGACGCCAAAAGCGCGGCGGATAAAAGCGCGACTGCTGCCGCTGTTCCCGCTGCGGCCATACACGTCAAATTAGGTGATATAGACCTGAGCGCGGCCAAGAAATGGGATGCCATCGTCGAAGGCGCGGAAAAGAACGGCATTTACTTCCAGATGGTGCTGCAGCATCACGGCCAGTACGCCAGCAAAGAGGGCTTCAAGAACTCCAGCGGCGTTAATCCCAACTGTGAGGAGAACCCGTACAACGTTAAGAACGGCGGCTTTCTTGCGTCGCCCGAAGAGTTCTTTACAAATGCGCAGGCCCGCGCCCTGACCAAGCGTAAACTGTACTACATTATGTCCCGGTGGGGCTACTCGCCCAACATCCTGGCCTACGAACTGTTCAACGAAGTGCAGTTTACGGACGCGGGCAAGGGCAAGCTGGACGATCAGATCGCGCTCTGGCATCGCGAGATGGCCCTGTTCCTGCGCCAGTTCGACGGCTACCGGCACTTGATCACCACGAGCAGCGCGCCCGCCATCGCCCTGAACAGCCCCATCTGGGAAACCGTGGATTACGTGCAGACGCACACCTATCCGTCCGACGTATTGAGCGCGTTGGGCGCAACCGAAACAAACGCCACGTATGGCGCAAAGCCCGTGAAAAAGTCGGACAAGGCCAGCTTTATCGGCGAGTACGGGCCGAGCAGCCTGACCGATGACGATGGCTCGGCCCTGCATCAGGGGCTATGGGCCAGCCTGATGCGGAACAGCACCGGCGCGGCGCAGTATTGGGACTGGGTCAACGTCGAACAGCACAATCTATATTCGCACTTCAAGGCCGCGACCGGCTTTGTTACCGCGTCCGGTCTTGCCAGCCACGGTGGCCTGACCGCTACGACCCTTCAGGTGGACAGCCCGACCATGACCACGCTGCGCTTCGGGCCGGGCGGCGGGTTCGGCAAGGCCACGCAGGACGAGTTCGTTGTCGGCAAGGAGGGCGCTCCGCAGGGCATGGATCAGTACCCCACCTTCCTGCAAGGCACGAACCACCGCGACATGATGCCCAAACCGCTCACGCTGCACGTTCGCTACCCCCAGGCCGGCACGTTCGGCGTCTCGGTCGCGCAGGTCTCGCGCCAGGGCGCACATCTTAAAATAAGCGTGGACGGCAAAGCCGTCGAAAAGAACTACACAGCCGGGGACGCCGATTACACGCCCAAATCCGACCAGCAGACGACGCAAATAGAAGTCACGCAGGGCGCGCACGACATCACGATTGAGAACACGGGCAAGGATTGGGCCGTTGTGCGCCAATTCGCCCTGAGCGGCTACACGACGGCATTGCAGGCCAACGCCCGCGTTGGCAAAGACTACGCCGTCGCCTGGGTCTACCACCGGGGCAACATCTACGAACCCCGCTCGCGTGAATCGGGCCTGGAAGCCGCAAGCGGCAAATTGCTGCTGACCGGGATGCAGGCAGGCAAGTATCGCTATACGTGGTGGGATACCTACGACGGCAAAGCCCTGAACGCGGATGACATCGCCATCAAGGACGCCAAAGAGGGAATAGAAGTGCCGACCCCGCCCGTCAAGTACGACGTGGCCCTGTACGTCACCAAAGCCGGTACGCCGCCCGCCCGCATCAAAACCGCAAAGAAGTAAGGATGAACCACGGGGACAAGGGGAACACGGGGAGAAGGCAAGAAGGGTTTTACCGCTGATTAAGCGGATGTGACGAATAAACGCGGAGGGGATGCTGATTTATATGCCCTCCGCGTTCGTCTGTCTCGTCCGTGTCATCAGCGGTAAAAGCATCCCTTTGTTCTTCCCAGCGTTCCCCGTGTCCCCCGTGGTTTATCTTACTCCGGTTTTTGCGCGACACACAATATCGTGACGCCGAAGGGCAGGTTGGCGCGGCGGGCCAAGACGTTCTCCAGGGTGAACAGGCCGGTCAGCAGGCCGTTGAGGGGCGCGGGGAATAGAGGCATGGCGGCGCGGGGAGGATCGTGCGGTGGCCTGCGGGCGCTAAGATGACGCTGCAGGGACACGACCGGGTACAGGGCCGTCATAGTGTGCGAAAGTTTTTCCACGCGCAGGCCGGCCTCCATTACGCGCTCGGCGAGTTCGGGCCGGGCGTAGCGGCGATAGTGCATCAGGGCCGTGTCGTGTTCGCTCCACAGGTGGGCATACGCGGGAACCGTAGCGATAATACGGCCTCCCGGCTTGAGGACACGGCAGCACTCGCGCAGCGCGGCCCGGTCGTCACTGAGATGTTCCAGCACGTCCATCACGGTAATCAGGTCGAAGCGGCAAGCGGCAAGCGGCAGGCGCATGGCGTCCGCGCCCAGCAGATGCTTCAGGCCGCGACGTTGTGCAAATGCCAGCGCGAGCGGCGAGTAGTCCATCGAAACCACGTCCCCCCACCCCGTCAGACGCCCCGACATCGCTCCCGTGCCGCAGCCCATATCCAATATGGAAAGCGGGGCTGTCTGTGTACGCGCCGCGCCATACCGTGCCGCAATCAGCCCCTCGACCAGGCGATGCCGCCCGACAAACCACCAGTATGTGTCTTCCAGGCGGTACATCCGCTCATATTCGGCAGGGTTCATAGTAGGTAGATAATAGATAATAGATAATAATAGGGAACCGTCATGGCTATGGGGGTTCCTCCTGCCTATTATCTATTATCCTCCTCGTAACGGGTGGCGCGGATGCGGACGACGGTTTTTGCCATGCGGATAGCATCGCGCACAAAGCGCACTTTGGAGCCTTCCATGTGCTGCCAGCGCACGGGAACCTCGGCGATGCGGTAGCCGAACACGCGCCTCGCAAGAAACAAGACCTCGACATCGAACGCGAAATGATCCACCTGCGCCCGCCCAAAGATGCGCTGCGCGGCTAGGCGCGTGAACAGCTTGAAGCCGCATTGGGTGTCGCGTATGCCCGGCACGACAAGCGCCTGCACGATCTTGTTGAACGTCTTGCCGCCGAACTCCCGAAAGCGGGACTGCCGCTTGATAAGTTCCGAGCCTTCCACATCCCGCGACCCGATGGCGATGTCATAGCCCGCATCCAGCTTCGCGCTTAGTTTTTCCACTTCCTCAATCGGCGTCGCCAGGTCGGCGTCGCTGAACAGTATGCGGTCGCCCTCAGCCCTCAGAATGCCGTAGCGCACCGCGTAGCCCTTGCCCCGGTTGCCCGCATAAGACAGCAGGCGCACCTGCGAACGGTGGGCGGCGATAGGCTCCACGACCGCCAGGGTGTTGTCGCTGCTGCCGTCGCTTACAACCAGAATCTCATACGTATATGGCTGCGCGTCGAAATAGGCCAGCATCCGCTTTAGTGTGCTTCCAATCCGCGCCTCCTCATTGTAGGCGGGAACCACGATGGACAGCGCGGGGGCGTCAGGCGCGATTTCTTCCGACTGTTCGCTAAAATTGGCGTCTGCCACGTCTTTGCCAGCGCCGGATGGCTCGCGTATTTCATTCAAATTCACCGGCAGGTTTCCGGCAGGTTCAGCGCTCACAACCCTACTCCTCCGCGCTGCTCAGGCGCAGGGCCGGCAGCGGTCATACGTCCGGCGCGTTTGCTCTCCTCTAAGGTCGCAGCCTCTTTACTCACCGTTTTAATACCCTTACGACAGGTGACAGGGGCGACGTTACCGCAAGCGCGGCATGGCGGCGCGAACGGCGCGGTCGTAAAACAGCGGTGACAAAAACAAAGGCACACGAAGAACAAAGCAAAACACAAAGAAGAATACAAAGAAGCGCAGCGAACTCTAACCACGATGCGGCAGCAAACATTATAGCCCCCGGCGTCCGGCTTGTCAACAGCCAGCATCGTTTCTCGCTCATGCCTCAAATCTTTCTTCCAATACGACTCCAGCATATTTCTGTCGGGCGTAATGTTTACACGCATTTTTGCGTATCAGACAAAAATATACATGCTTCGCGCTTTTTTGCTATTGACAGGCACTTGAAAAACAGAGTACAGTAGACGAGAGTACGCCGTAAAGTATACGTACAGGGGAGAATACCATTATGACCCGTGGGCTGACCGACAAACAAGAAAAAATCCTTAACTTTATTGTAGAATATGTGGGCGACAAGGGCTATCCGCCGTCCATACGTGAGATAGGCAACGAGTTCGAGATCTCCAGCCTGCGCGGCGTCACCGTGCATCTGGACGCGCTGGAACGCAAGGGCATGATCAAGCGGCTGAGTACGTCGCGCTCCATTACCGTAATCGGCAAGACCGGCTCCACTTCGCCCGCCCGCAACGTCAGTTTCGTTCCCCTCGTTGGAACCATCGCCGCCGGCGTCCCCATCACGGCCAACGAGAACATCGAGGCGCAACTGCCCGTGCCGCAGGAAATGGTTCACAACGTCAAGAAGCCGTTCGCCCTGCGCGTCAAAGGCGATTCGATGATCAACGCCCATATCATGGACGGCGATTTCGTGGTCATCAAGGAGCAGAACACGGCGGAAAACGGCGACCTGGTAGCCGTGCTGCTGGGCGACGAAGCCACGGTCAAGCATATTCAGTTCACGCACGACGGCGCGCGGCTGATCGCGTCCAACCCGGCCTACGAGCCGATTGAGGTGAAGCGCGAGGACAGCAAGATCATGGGCAAAGTGATCGGTCTGATCCGCAACTACGACGCCACTTACAATTTTTGATGTTGGTTTAGCGTCATGGCGTTCTTCATCCCTGCGCCGTGACACAGACCGATCACATCAAAGAGCGTTTCCCTGCCACACGGCAACGGGAGACGCTCTTTTTGCTTTGGACATACTATTTGCCCTGACAGCGCACATGTTCACGGCATTATTTTAACCTATGTTAAATTAACTATTGAACAGGGAACAAAATAAAGGTATACTAGGCGCAACAATACCAGCAGAGTACCCTCTGCGTGTAAATGCGATGTGCCGAGGAAACGACATGGCCTCCCCCTCCGTGGAAGATTATCTGAAAGCGATCTATAAGGCGCAGGCGGACAGCAGCGAGGTGACGACCAACGATGTCGCGGCCCGCGTGCAGGTCAGCGCGGCGGCGGTCAGCAAAATGCTCAAGCGTCTGACACTGCTGCGGCTTGTGTCGCACACCCCATATCAGGGCGTGCGCCTGACCGCGTCCGGCGAGCAGATGGCCCTGGAGATCATCCGTCATCATCGCCTCCTGGAACGCTATCTTGTCGAGGCACTGGGCTACTCCTGGGACACGGTGCATCAGGAAGCCGAACGGCTGGAACACCACATTAGCGAGGAGTTCGAGACGCGCATTGACGAACTGCTCGGCTATCCCGCGACGTGTCCACACGGCGACCCGATCCCGGCCCGCGACGGTACGGTAGCGCAGGTATCGCAGCGCACCCTGGCCGATCAGTTCGGCCCCGCGTATCTTACCATCAGCCGCGTCAGCGACCGGGACGCCGAGCTTCTCCGTCATCTCAAAACACTGGATATGCTGCCCGGCACGGCCATCGAACTGATCGAGCAGGAACCCTATGGTGGCGCGTTCCTTGTGCGCGTGGGCGGGCGCGAAGTGCGCGTTGCCCCCCTCGCCGCCCGCAGCATCTATATCGAGAAACGAGACGCTTAAACAATCAAATAGCGCTTGCCCCGGTTAGATTTCTGGTTCCTTCGAGGTCTAGGAATACACAATAATCCAATAGGATAAGGCAGCAGCAGCAAGTATCAGACTTAGGAAGTGTTAAGCAGTTGAAGGGAAAAATCCACATACAGCAGTCAACAAGAGGGTATCGAAAGGAGACATCACGCTTGTGTCTTTTTTCGACCCTGTAAACGCGCCGGATGAGCCGGGGGACGATACGGTGAGCCGTTCGGTCGGCCACCTTGAAAACACCGAAGCCGAGGGGGACGCGGGACTCCTGCATACCTCGTCTTTAACCGGGTGGCGCGGCATCGTGCATACACCTTCGCTGCCCGAAGTGTTCCGCTCGATTGTAGTTCCGGCCAATGCCGGGTTCTGGCGTCGCCTGCTGGCCTTCTTTGGGCCGGGGTATCTTGTCGCTGTGGGCTACATGGATCCGGGCAACTGGGCCACGGACATCAGCGGCGGCGCGTTATACAACTATCGCCTGCTCTCCGTTGTGCTGATTTCCAACTTTTTGGCGATCTTTTTACAGGCATTGTCGGCAAAACTAGGGATCGTGGCGGGGCGCGATCTGGCGCAGGCGTGCCGGGACGCGTACAGCAAGCCCGTTAATAGGGTCTTGTGGATTTCTGCGGAAATCGCCATTGTGGCCTGCGACATCGCCGAGGTGATCGGCGCGGCGATTGCCCTGAACCTGCTGTTTCATCTGCCGCTTGTATTGGGCGTGATCGTCACGGCTTTTGACGTGCTGCTCGTTTTAGCTCTACAGCACAAGGGGTTCCGCTGGATCGAAACGCTCGTCATTACGCTCATCGCGACCATGATGGTGATCTTCACCATAGAAATGGTGTATTCGCGGCCTGACTGGTTCGGCGTACTGGCCGGGTTCGTGCCTCACGCCGAGATCGTGCGCGACCCCAAGATGCTGTACGTGTCTCTGGGCATCCTGGGCGCGACCGTAATGCCGCACAACCTGTACCTGCATTCGTCCATTATCCAGACACGCCGCATCGGGCGCAGTCTGCCCGAACTGCGCGACGCGATCCGACTGGCGTACACGGACAGCACCCTGGCCCTGATGCTGGCCCTGCTCGTCAATGCGGCGATTTTGATACTCGCCGCCGCCACGTTCTACCGCACCGGGCATCACGAGGTAGGCGACATCGAGGGCGCGTTCAAGATGCTCACGCCCCTGCTCGGCACGACATTGGCCGCGCCTCTGTTCGCCATCGCCCTGCTCGCGTCGGGCCAGAACTCCACGCTGACCGGCACAATGGCGGGGCAGATCGTTCTGGAAGGCTTTACACACGTCAAAATCAAGCCCTGGCTGCGGCGGATGATTTCACGCGGCCTGGCAATCGTTCCCGCCGTGATCGCCGTCGGATTATACGGCGAGCGCGGCACGGGTCGGCTGCTGATTTTCAGTCAGGTGGTTCTTTCCGCGCAGTTGTCGTTTGCCGTGATCCCGCTTGTCCAGTTCACGAGCAATCGCGCCAAAATGGGGCCGTTCGTCAACGGCACCATCACAAAGGCAATTGGCTGGAGCATCGCCGCCCTGATCGCCGGCCTGAACGCCTATCTGGTCGTGACGACTCTCTTTCCCGGCAAGGGGAATTGAGTTGTCTGGAACTCGGATTACGCGGATCAGTGGGATGGACAGGATTATCTGTGTCCGAATTTGGTCCGCTGTTTTGAGGACACGCTGAGAGCAACAGCGTATCCAATCCTGTTCATCATCATAATCCGCATAATCCGAGTTCAAGACAGAAACAAACACGCCGCCGTCATATCGAATGACAGCGGCGTGTTTGCATTACTGTTCGCATCAGGAGCGATATGGAAACTAACCGGCGGGCTTGATTTCGATCTTCGCGCCTTCGGCCTCGAACTTGGCCTGCAGGGCTTTGGCGTCGTCCATGTTGATGCCTTCCTTGATCTTGGCGGGCGCGCTCTCGACCAGGTCTTTGGCTTCCTTCAGGCCCAGGGCGGTCACTTCGCGCACGACCTTGATGACGTTGATCTTCTTGTCGCCAACGGCGGTCAAGACGGCGTCAAAGCTGGTCGGGGCTTCCTCGGCGGCAGCGGCGGGAGCGGCAGCGCCACCACCGGCGGCGGGCGCGGCGACGGCGGCCATCGCAGACACGCCGAACACTTCCTGCAGGTCTTTGGAAAGCTGGGACAGTTCCAGCACGGTCATGGTCTTGATGGCTTCTACGATCTCTTCACGGCTAAGGGCGGGCATAGTTTTCTCCTCGGTCTTGTGTTCGCGCGCCGTTGACCGGCGGCGCGAACTGTTTCTTAAAAAGCTTGATTGGCATGAATGCGGAACGGTGTCACGAACTACGAGCCACGCATCACGAACAACACACTATGCGGCAACGGGTTCCGCGCTGTCACTGCCGCCCTGCGCCGAAGCGATGGCGTCAATGGTGCGGACGAACTCGCCAATAATGCTGTCGAGCGTGCCGACCAGGTTGCTGGCCGGAGCCTGCAAACTGCCGAGCAACATGGCGATGATGGTTTCGCGTCCCGGCAGCTTGGACAGTTCCGTGACTTCGGCCACGCTATACATTTTGCCGTCAATGAAACCGCCTTTGAGCTTGATGTCGGGCTTTTTCAGGGCCGTCAAAAAGTCAATCACGGCCTTTGAGGTCGGCACGATGTCGCCTTTGGCAAACGCAATCGCGGTCGGGCCGGTCAGCAGCGTATCCAGCTCCGCGCCTGCCGCCTCGCCAATGGCGATCTTGAACAGCGTATTCTTGACGATGTGATACTCGGCGTCCACCTCGCGCAGTTTCTTACGCAGGTTGGTGACATCGGCGACCGTAAGGCCGCGATAGTCGGTGAGAATGGCTCCCTTGCTTTGCGAGGCGACCTCGCGCAGTTCCGAGATGACCTGTTCTTTCTGAGCGTTGGGCATTGGTGTCTCCAGAGGGTCGGGGATCGGTGTACGGGGGCCGGAACAATGCGCCTGCCCTCTGCTCCACAAATCTGGTTATGCAAAACCTGTGGATACAGGCCATCTTTCTGACCCCTGAATCTCGATTTCTGACCCCCAAACGAAAAACCCGGCGTTCGCTTCGGTGCGCGGCGCGCAGGCAAAGGCGAATTCCGGGTCACAGGGCGGCGCGGGACGCGCCAGAACGATCCTGAAAAGGGAACTCGACTCAACCTCGGCTGGCTTTCCCCTGACAAATACATCGCGTGGGCGAATAATCTGTCGGAAAATTAAGTTTGCGTGGAGGCAAACACCGGCTGTCTGCGGCGAGCGAAGCGCGAAAAGAACGCGCTAAAGGGTTGTATGCAGGCAGTATGGCACACGGTACGCGGACATGTCAAGCCCAACGCACAAAATGCTGTGGCTGGCTCCGACATCTGCGCCCGTCCAAAGTACGCAATTTAGCCAGTACGAAATAAAATCACGAATAATTTCAGAGATGTAGGAAATAAAGGGCCAAGACGGCATATTCTCCATAAATTTAGCCTTAAATCATCCTATGAGGCGTTGACAGAAAGATTGACAGATGTTATACTTGTCCGGCTGAGTACCCCGCTCAGTGCGTATATCTAGCTAGGAGGACGTTTGGAAATGCAGTCAGGTAAAGTTAAGTGGTTCAACGACGCCAAGGGCTATGGTTTCATCGAGACCAACGAAGGCAAAGACATCTTCGTACACTATTCGGCCATCCAGAAGGAAGGTTTCAAGACGCTGGCAGAAGGACAGGAAGTGTCCTTTGAGGTTGTGGACGGAGCCAAGGGTCCGCAGGCCGCGAACGTGACCGCCCCCGTCGCCGCCTAGGCCATCCCGGCGCACAATCCGCATTCTTCTCCCTTGTTCTAAGGCAGAACTTTACCGGCTGCGAAGCGATTTCCGCGACGCGCCGGTTTTACTTTTGTCCGTTTCCTGTCAAGCTTTGTCTGCTTGGATTTTGTGACGGCGAGCTATAGTCCAGAGCGTCGTTGGCATCTCCTCATTTGTCCGTATGCTCGCTGCGCGGTGGCGAGGAACCTGTCCGCCGCACCGGAACTTACTCTAAAAATAGTTCGTAGCAGAGACGACAGACCTTTCAACGACGGGCGAAAAAGCCTCCTGATGGCAGGAGAACTATGTTCGCTGCGTCCTCTGGAAGGCCAGCAATCACGGTTGGGCGACGCGGGCGGGCGGCGGTGCAGGGATTTCACAGACGCGTTGCAAGACGTTTGCAACAGACTCCCTGCTTTCATGTTGACCGCATCATGGCAGGCGGTGAGACCTCTTTGAGGTGCGCCTGCGCTCCGCGACTGCGCTTCGCGCCGCCGGGAACACATTGGAGGAGAACACAATGAGCAACGCCGTCGCAGTGACTTCGAGCGAGTTCGACCAGCAGGTATTGAAATCGGAAACGCCCGTCATCGTAGACTTTTGGGCTGTGTGGTGCGGGCCGTGCAAGATGATCGCGCCCCACCTGGACGCATTAGCGACCGAATATGCCGGCAAAGTCAAGGTAGTCAAAGTGGACATTGACAGCGAGCGCGAGGTGGCCGAGCGCTACAACATCATGTCCATTCCCACCCTGCTGTTCTTCAAGGACGGCAAGGTCGTAGAGCAGGTTGTCGGCGCGGTTCCCAAGACCACCATCGCCGCCAAACTCGAAGCGCTCATCTAAGTCGTTCGGCACAGAGATGTAGGGGCATTGTCTTGTGCAATAACCTCTACGGCCTGTGTTCTCAACGCAAAACTAAATCACCCGCTTGCTGACAGCAAGCGGGTGATTTTTATTTTTACTGGCGGGCCGGGTACACAGAACTTATCCGTATGGGAGGCGACTGCGTCGTAGGGCGTCCACGCGCAGCGAAGGAGGGCGTCCACCCATAGCGAAGGACTAGCATCCTTGCAGGCGCGAACACCATTGTCTGTAGGGGCAGGCCCCTGTGCCTGCCCCGAATGGGTAATCCAAGTAGGCACGGGTAGGGGACAGGCGCAGGGGCCTGCCCCCTACAAGTATTTCACCGCATCGGTCAGCGACAAAATTATTTTCCCGCCGCGCTCGCCCCTGCCTTGGATGCTGTTTTGGCGTTTGCTGCCGCGCGCATCTGCTTGAGAACCGCGACGATGCGCGGAACCGTAATGACCGCGTCCTTGACATACGAGCCGAACCACTGGTCTTCCGTCCGCTGCGTGTTCGGGGTCGCTTTACCCAGCCGGGTTTGCGCGTCCTTATCCAGTTTGGCGGCAATTTTCACTTGATCGGATGTCAGGATGCTTTCAAGCGATGTGGCGACCGAGACCAGTATGTCGGCGTCCAGCGTTTTGCGCTTGCCGATGATCTCCGCTTCAGCCTGCTTGGCGAGGGCGTCAAAGTCTTTGGGGATCGCTTCGCCTTTAAGTGTCCGCTGCTTGACATCGCGAATCTGATCGGCCAGTTTGACAAGCGCAGGCCCCGCAATGGCTTTGAACTTCTTGTCATAATCCGTTTGCACAGCAGAAATCACCGAAATCATCCTGTCCAGTTCTTCCGGCGTCAGCTTTAGCGGAATAAGCGGGCGCATGGTATCAATGTCGTCCAGGTCGCTGATTAGCTGCGCCACATCGGTCGTTGCCCCGGTCGTTCCGGTCGCGCCAGTGGCCTCGTTCGCCCCGCCGGCCTGCGCCCGTGCCGACCGCGCGCCGCCCGTCAGCGCGGTTCCCGTCAGGCAGCACAGGAGGAAGGCGGGCAGCGCAGCGCGAATAAGCGTCTGATAAGCGCGTGACTCGGTGTTTGAACCTGCCATTGCAGGAAGCGAAAACCGCGTCTCAACGGGCCTTGCGAAAAAAAACATGCCTCAAACTCCTGTTCCGTTCTTGTTCATGCCGCCTGTATATTTTGGATGCGCTGCGTATAGATGTATCTGCAAAAGTATAGTTGCGGCGGTGGGTTTTTGTAATGATTTGCAGGTGTTGCGCGCGTTAGGCTGTCGGCAGCCGTAAAAAGTTACATTTTGCGTGTGCAGGCCACGCTGCCATTCGCCTGCTGTTCCGAGTGCGCCATACTCTCCTGAATGCGCCATACTATTATATCTCAAATGTATCTCAAATCAGGGCCGGCGCACTCACATCATTCGCGACGCGCCAGGCCGTCTCTGTTTCGATTGTGCCGAAATTGGATTTTACGATGCCCGATACCCTGCCGGATTTTCTCAAGTCACGCGCCGCGCGCAGCCTGCGCTACATCATCGAGCAGACGCGTGATCTAACGACCGCGCAGGCGCTCCAATACGCCGCCCCCGACTGGCCCGATCAGCCGTGGGGGATCGGACAGAACGGCAGCATCGCGGGTATCGTGTATCATGTGGCCGCATGGAAGCAGTTGACCCTGCCCCTCTTCGATTCGAATGGCGTGGCGGGCGAGCGGGCCGACTTCGATCCCCATAACGCGCCTGCCCCCGATGACTGGCCCGGTATCGCGTCGTGGCTTGAACAGGCAGGCGCAGAGTGGAACGCCCGCCTGAACGCCCTGCCCGACGCCGAGTTCGATACGGAGCGCACCTGGGCAGGTGTGACGATTTCCCTGACAAAATACGTAGCAGAAATGCTGGAGCATGACATACAGCACGCCGCGCAGATCGAGTATCTGCGACAAAGAATGCGGACAGAGGCACGATCAGAATCACGTTCAGAATGACGTTTACCGTTCCTGTACGCGCATTCGTGGTCTGCGGCAGGCCGATTTGCGATGCGCGTCAATCAATTCCGTGAAGTTGTTCTGCATTTTGCTGTTGCCAGGGTTGCCGCCTTGTTGTATAATGCAGGGGAGAACTTGATTTTCGCAGAAGTTTTTCCTGCGCGTTTTTTGTTTGCATCTGTTTGCATCTGTTGACCTGTATTCTTCCGCTCGCATTTGCCCATCTGCATCTGTGACCCTGCAATCCATTTACGGTTTTTGAGAAAGGTTCGCGGCTGTGCGCCGCCCGCCTGATCGGAGCAAGTTTGCAATGACCAAATCTCTTACCAACGCTTTTACGCTGTTTCTCGCGCTTGTCGGCGTACTGGTGGCCTCCATTCTGACCAAGGAGCATTTCTTTACCTCCTCAACGGGTTGCTTTGCCAGCGGCGAGGGATGCGCCGGCACGATCAACAGCAGCTACGGGCATGTCGGCCCTGTTCCGACCGCAATACTCGGATTGGGAATGTACCTGGCCCTCGCCCTGCTCTGCTTTGTGCGCGGGCGCGGCCTGCGCGTACAGCGCGAGCGTGTATCACAAGGCGCGTCCGCGTATGCCGGTTCTGTTGCTATGAACGACGCGGCGGGTGACGGCACTTTGCCGGATGTCGGCGCTCCTGCCGTCACCGCCACGGCCCAACCCGAAGCGGCTGCCACGGGCATTACGCTGCATCGGCTGGACATGGCCGTGTGGGGCATCGCCCTGTCGGGCTTCGGCATCTCCATGTGGCTGCAGTACGTCGCTATCTACGGCCTGCACAGCTTCTGCAAATACTGCTTCACATCCGCCATTCTCATCACGCTCATTTTCGCCCTGGCGTCGCGTGACTATCTGCTGGACGGCCGCAAACTCAACGGTGAACAAAAGATGATCGGGGCCGTGCTTGGCTTCATTGCCGTGATGGGCAGCTTCATCGTGATCCCGCAAATCATCGAGGTCGCCAATACCCGTAAAGCCCCCGTAGCGGAGCCGGTGAAGCAGTCCGATCTAACGCGCAACATCGTCGTCACGCCCACCATGCACATCAAGGGCGACCCGACCGCGCCGCATACCCTGATCGAGTTCGCCGATTACGAGTGCGGACACTGCGCCAAAGCCGCGCCTCTAATGGAGACGGTGCTGAAGCACTATCCGAAACAGGTGAAGATCGCGTTTCGCAGTTTTCCGCTGCCCAACCACAAATGGGCGCGTCAGGCGGCGCAGGCTTCCGAGGCCGCCGACCTGCAGGGCAAATACTGGGAGATGCACGATCTGTTGTTCAAGCATCAGGAGGATATGGACTCGCCCGCGTTTACCGATGCTGATTTTGACAAAATCGCCGGCCAACTCAAACTGGACATCAAAAAGTTCGACGCGGATCGGCTGTCCGACACGGTCATCAAGCGCGTAGAGGTGGATATGCGGGCGGGCGAGCAGGCAGGCGTCGAGTCCACGCCCACCTTCTTCTTTGTCGCGCCCTCGACTGTGACCAAGTTCGCCGGTATCGAAGAGATGGAAAAATTCATGAAGAACTCCGACTCTCCCGCCTGGAAATAACGCTGCAAACGACAGCGGCAAACATCCGCAGCCAGACAAACCCGCACAGCGGACAAGCGATTCAGCGCCCTGTATCGTCTCTTGCCGCTGTTCGGATCATATCGGATCATAAGTGTCGGATTACGTTTGTCAAATTATGGCCGTGGGCGTATCCCCTGGCAAGCGACGATTACGAGGAGGCAGTGTGCGACGTATTATTCTCGATAACGTGTTCTGTGCCGGACGGGCGCAGTCCGGCGCGCGCGCTGTAAACGGCAAACGCGGTCTTATATGGCTCTCCCGGTCTTGCCGAATAGGGGCAGGGATGGCTCTGTTGGGCGCGGCAATGCTGTGCGGGCAGCCCGTGTGCCGCGCCGATCAGCCCGTCTGGGCCACGGGGCATGTCGTGGACGCAAGCAACCGCCCCTTAGTGGGCGCCCTGGTCGCCGTGTACGATGATAACAACAAAGTGATAGACTACGCGCGCACGGACGAGACCGGCGATTATGCCCTGGCCGTGCCGCGTAACGCCCTGCATCTACAGGAACATCACGCCAAAGGCTTTTTCGCCGAGGTGTTCGGCGGCGTCACCAGGGTTGTCGGCGGCACGGTGGGCTTTGTCGCCAATCCCCTGCGCGCGGGCGTCAAGGCGGTCACGTCCAGCCAGATAGCGGCTTTTGCCGATCCGCTGACCAAAGGCGGGCTGGCCGTAGGCGGCGCGGTCGTGGATCAGGCGCTGTTCGCGGCCAGTCCCCACCCCCGGCGTCCCTCCGAACAGGAACTGCGTAAGCTGCCCGGCGCGCTGCTTATCAAAGTGATCGCGCCCGACAACAGCGACATGGTGGGCATCACGCGCGTGTACTGGATACAAAAAGAGACGTACAAGACGCGGGGCAGAGAGACACACGCCCTGGCCGCGTGGCTCGACCCCGTACAGCTAATGAACCTCAGTTCCGACAAGCCTTCCAATGTGCAGTCCACGTACCTGAACTTCACGTCGGCCCGTCTGGAGCCGAGCCTGGCGCAGCGGGGACAGACGGTTCGGATTTCCGCCGCTCTGACCACGCCCGCGGAGCCGACCGTTCACGTCCTCGTCGTGGCCCGCGACAACCGCACCGGGGAAAGCTGGGAATTGCAGCCTGCCGGCAACGGGCGATTTGAGACGCAGTTTGTCGTGGACAAGCGCTTTGCGACCGACGATCACCCTATCAGCATCCTGGCCTACCCCGCCAGCGAACTCAAACCGGGCCGACGCCCTGACGTGGAAAAGGCGATAGCGGGCGCGGACTTGTGGGACACAAAAAAGCCGTTCCTTTACGAACCGCTGCTCGTCGTCAGCCGCAATCGCGCCGAAGTAACGCTCACGGTTCTCGGCCCCGGCAAGCGCCGCCGCGATTGAGCGCTTTCGTTCCTGCGCAGCAGTATCCGGCAAAGAAGCTCTACATTCTTTGCCGGATTTTTCTATCCGGGACTTTGCGCCCAATCCTTCGGGGCGCGAATTTACCCCTCCTGTGGCGCGTAAAAGGAACAAGCGGCGTCAGGAACAGCACAAAACCGCTAAAACGCAAAGCACAAGCCGACCTGATAACAACGAAGCTCGGGAGTGGCTTGCAGGCTCAGATGTTAAAAATGGAATTGTGAAAAGGGGTGCGCGGCGATGATCGTTGACGTGGATTATCTGGTGATCGGGAGCGGGCTGGCCGGACTGACGTATGCGCTGAGTGTCGCGCAGCATGGACGCGTCGCGCTGCTGACTAAAAAAACGCGTTCCGACGCCAACAGCAGTTGGGCGCAGGGCGGCATCGCGGGCGTACTGGCCGACGACGACAGTTTTGATCTGCACGTCAGCGACACCCTGATCGCGGGCGCGGGCCTGTGCCATGAGGACGCCGTTGAGATCCTGGTGCGCGAAGGCCCGGAGCGCATCAGGGAACTGATCGCGATGGGCGCGCAGTTCAACATGGAGCCTGACGCAGGCGGACAGAGCGTACTGTCGCTGGGCCGCGAGGGCGGGCATTCGCGCAACCGCATCGTGCATACCGCCGACTACACCGGCTGGGAATGCGAGCGGACTCTGCTGGAGGCCGTGAAGCGCTGCCCCGAAATCGAAGTCCACGAACACTATTTTGTCACCGACCTTGCCGTCGAGGAAACCGAGGCGGGGCGCGTCTGCACGGGCGCGCACGCCCTGAACGGACAGACCGGCGCGAGAACCACATTTCGCGCCCGCGCTACCCTGCTGGCGACGGGCGGCTGCGGGCATGTGTATCAGCACACGACAAATCCGCTGGTAGCGACGGGCGACGGCGTGGCGATGGCATGGCGGGCGGGCGCGATTGTCGGCAACATGGAGTTTATACAATTTCATCCGACCACGCTGTATCACCCGGACGCCCGCGCCTTTTTGATTACCGAGGCTCTGCGCGGCGAGGGCGGCATTCTGGAACACGCGGATGGCGAGCGGTTTATGGAGCGCTACCACAAACTGCGCGAACTGGCCCCCCGCGACATTGTGGCCCGCGCCATTGTGGCCGAGATGAAGCGGCGCAACGTGCCGTGCGTGTACCTCAACGTTACGCACATGCCCGCCGAGATGCTGCGGACGCACTTTCCCACCGTATACGAGCGCTGCCTGAGCGTGGGCATAGACATCACGACAATGCCTATTCCCATTGTACCGGCCCAGCATTATCAATGCGGCGGCGTCGTCACCGACCTGGATGGCGCGACCAACATCGCGCGCCTGTACGCAGCAGGCGAAGTGGCCTGCACGGGCGTTCATGGCGCAAATCGCCTTGCCTCTAATAGCCTGCTGGAAGCGATGGTGTACGGCTACCGGGCGGCAGAGCATACTCTGGGAAATAAGCAGGAAGAGGGGACAAGGCTTAGCGGCTTAGAGGAACAGAGGAGCGACGTTCATGCGGTCTGTCTGCTGCCGGGAGGCAATAGCGCGCAGAGTAAGACGCTGCCTGCTGTTGAGGTAGCGCGGGTTCGGGATCGGATCGTAAAGACCATGCAGCAGGACGTGGGCATTATGCGCTCTACGGCGGAATTGACACTAGCGCAGAACACGGTGGGCGAGTGCCTGCAAACGTTGTCGCAGGCCGCGCCCACCGATGTGGCGGCGTGGGAAGCGTTCAACATCGCGCAGGTGGGCGCGTTAATCATTGACAGCGCCCTGCGCCGACATGAGAGCCGGGGTCTGCATTACACGCTGGATTATACCGAAACGCTGGACAGTGAGCGGCATGACACGCTGCTTGTCGCTGAACGCAAGACGGATGCGGATGACTACAAAACAAAATAGATGGCTGCGCCTGCCTGGGTTTGCCTGTATAGGACTGGCCTGCACCCTTCCCGCAGCCGCCAAAATTGACATTCCGCGTCCGGGTTCTGCGTCCGTTCACAGGGTTGCGAAACGACCCGCGCTTGTCTCGGCGGTTCCGGTGACGCCAAACCAAAGCATCGAGGACGCGCTGCATTTTGGACGCGCCGGGGAGGAACAGGCGCACGGCCTGATCGCTACCCTGAGCGATACCGTTGCAGGCGCGTTGGGCGACACGGCCCGCCGCCTGCTGCCCCGCGCCACGCCCGCCTGGGACGGCGGCAGCGTGACTTTTCGCATGAAGGTCAGCCCCGACAAAATCAATTATGTCACCGTTCGGTTATGGGGTTCCGATGTCAGCGCTGACCGCCTGGTTCTCTTTTGCGAAGGACGGCAGATCGGCTATCATCATCTTGGCGACGTGGACCTGCTGGACTTCGGCACGGATGGCGACGCGCCGGGCTACAACGGACGCTTCTTCTACAACACCCTGCCGCTGCCGCTCGGCTTGACGCGGGGCAAAACCACCCTGAATTTCGAGATCCGCAGCATAGGCCGCATCTGGGGCTACGGGGCCACGTTTGAGCAGTACCAGCGACCGATGACCGAACCGACGCGTGGCATTTATGGCTTTTACACGCACACAAACGGCTGCTTTACGCCGCCACTGAATCCCACATTTGCAAATATCACGGCAGAAAAGCAGGGTGCGATCCGGGTCAATCCTCCTATTCGGCAGACACCGGGCGCAGACGTATTGGATCAGGTAAAAGCGCGGATCAATGGGGAGATCAACGGTCTGCTCAAACAACCCGCGCCGCTCAATCAGATGCAGATGCAGTTCCTTGCCAGAGCGTACCATGTCAAATGGACGACCGCGTACCACAATCCCGCTCTTGTGCATCAGGCGGAACGCGGCCTGGACAACCTTTTCTTCGCTTACCACAAAAACCCGCATCTGGCCGAGTCGGAACCCTCCACGTACAACCCGGAATGGTTCGGGCTTGGGCCGGCGGGAGATGCCGTCCGGCTGCTATCCATCCCCCTGCAATCGGGACTGGATGCCACAATCAAAGACGAGAGCGGCAGCGCGTTTATACGCCGCGCCGCGTGGTCCAGGATGCTGCTGGCAAGCCGCGACTGGCACAGACAGCATCGCCGGCAGTATACAAACCAGTCCATGATCGTGGACATGTATATCTATGCGGCGAACCGGGGCATAGCTGCGATTGATCCCCCCCATGCTCTGCCCGACATGCAGACGCGCCACTATCTCTATCAGTCGGTCGGTCTGGAACCCTGGCTGGGCAGCGACACGCCGCATGGCCCGGAAAAACCGCTTGGCGAGCAGTATTACGAACTGACGGCGAAGGGACTGACGCGCGAACTCGGCTTTGTCGGCTATTACGGCGAGGTTCTGGACTGGGTCACGCAGATTTACGATGTGACGCGCAACCCCGGTCAGGAGGACAAGGCCGATCAGGATGCGAGGACAGGCCAAGTGGACAGGACCGTTCAAGAGGGAGCGGCAGGTGGACAGGGCGACGCCAGGATCAAGGCGCAGTTGGCGAAAATCATCCGCGCCCGCGCGCCGTTCCGCTATCCGATGCTGGATGCAGGCGGCAATCGCGCCATGCGTATCGAAACCATTGTCGGCTGGCGCGACGCCCACTATCCCGGCGACATCGTGTACGGCGAGCGGCCCGCCTGGGACGGCAGCGCCCTGTACGCGCTTGCCGCCACGCTCGACCCGCTCTCGGTGGGCAGCGCGCAGCAGATGCTTGCCGACAACCAGTTTTTCGCGTCCCTGCAGGAAAGCATGAAAACGGGTGGACTGCGTATCACGGCGGGACTAATGGGTGTGCCGGACGAGTACGCGCGCATCAAAGCGCAGCCTGCAAGTCCGCTGCGCCTGCCCATGACGCCCGGACAGCCTGATTTTGCATTTGCGGATGAGGAAGACGGCGTGGTCGCCATCAAGAACGGCACGGATATACTATATGCCTCGCTGTACTGGCGAGCCAGGTACGCCATCAACAACCTGGCCCGCATCCACTACATCACGCCCGCCTTCGACCGCATCGCGACCGTGCATCAGGACGAGCGGTTCGAGCCGAGCGGCCTGAGCTACACGGTTCCCGACTGGACGGACGAGGGATTTGGAAATGGGGGCTACCGCTATCCGGGCGAACTGCACCAGGCGCAGGCCGGGGAGCAGATGCCGATAGCTCGCATACCCGCAGGCGTTTCTTTCAAGCCGGGGGACGAAAACGCGTATGCGGGCAAAGCCGACTTTTACGCCTGCCGGTACGGCGACTATCTGATAGGCATGAACTGTACGCCCGCGAAAACCTTTACGCTGACGCTTCCCGCAGGCGTCAAAACCGCGAAAGACCTGATTTCGCGCAAAGCTTTAGTGATTCACGATGGCGGCGTATCAGTCGGGCCAATGTGTACGGTCGTGCTGCATCTGCAAACACCGTCAGGCAAATAACGCGGCCGCGTTCGCGTGTCAGTGAGCCGCTAGAGTCGCGGCAGGCGCGGAACTGTGGCTTTCAAGCGCCGGCACAGGCGTCTTTTGCAGGACAAGCAGGCGGTAACTTTTGAAGCAGGCAAACGTGGCCCCGGTGCGGGCATCACCCGTGTAGCGCCTGCGTAACTTGTCGAGCTTCTTGCGATACACGCGCATAAGAATTTTGTGCAGCAGGGGCTGATTCTGCTTCAGCGCGTTTGATACCGAGCGATAAATCGGAAACGCCACCTCATCAAGCAAGCCATGAACTAAATCCAGGTTGGGCGCGGTCTGGGCCGTAATGTCCTGGTCATGCAGCACATCGTATTGATGTCGCTCCAGTCCGTCGTAGAACTTACGCAGCGAATGCCCGCCATTGAGCGGGCTTCGTTCTGTGGGCCGACCTTCCCGCATGTCGGAGCCAAAGAAGTCACAGATCAGCAAATGGCCGTTGGAGGCCAGGAATTTTTCGGAACTCTCGAATGCCCTTTCCAGCGGCACATATTGAAAACTCTCGCTGAACAGAATCAGGTCGTAGCGCCGCTCGGTTTGCAGGTCTTCGTACTTGCACTCAAAAAAGGTCTGTTCGGCCCCCAGCCGCTGCCGCGCCTGCCGGGTCAGCAGGCCGCTCGGACTGACGCAATCCACGCAGTATCCCCGCCTGAGCAGTTCCTGCGTGAACTTTCCCGTGCCGCAGCCCACGTCAAGTATGGTTTTCGTACCCGCAGGAATATGCGCGAGCAGCAATTCGCAATAATTTTCCTGCGCCCGCAGGATGTTGTCGGGCTGTACGGCAAGGTCTTCCGTCCAGTAGCCATAGTGCAGATAATCGGTATGAAAGAAGTAGCGAGCCATGACCAGAGCGATCTCCAATCCCATGTCCCTGTACTCTACTTTGTTTGGATCGGGTTTGCGTTTCGACATACGGGCCTACTTCCACGGCAGGCAGGCGAAAAGTACAATACAGAAAATACAAAACCTCGCTCTCGAAGCGCAATCGTACAAGGCGCGTGAGAGGGAGGGTTGGGTTTCCCGGCGTATTTGTAAGGGCTGGCCTGCATTTATATACGTCTAAAGAAATAGACGCGATTTTTACCTATGCAGTGTACCAGAGTTTCGCCAAAGTTGACGACCGTTTTCCGCGCGCAAACGCCGTGCTGCGAGCCACGCTGATTCGTTCAGGCGACCTTAGCCATCTGCCGTGTGTAGTCAGTCAGACTGATAAGGCTGATGGGCATACCGCGGATGGCCGCCGCCGCTTTAGTAATATGGTCGAAGGCTTGTTCAGGCAGGGTATCCAAAAGATCATATTGGCGCAGCGCATCCAGGCGCGTAGCTTCTTCGTCGGATAAAAGAGCGGGCATAAGTCATTACCACCTTCCAGCAGTACGCTCTCACGGCGAAGTGACGCGCACAGCAAACCGCATCATCATTCCTCGCTGATTAATTATGGCGAAAACAGCTTACCACGCTAGTACAAAAGATTACTAATACATATAACTTTAGTATTATATATAAGACGCCGTAGTTTATAGAGTCGCCCTAAAACAGCGTCCTTTTTAGTGATTTCTCTGTATGATGCCGATTCCACGCACCTACACTACTCGTGTGCCGCCCAGATTATAACAGCCCCTTTTGAGTTATGTGGTACTATATTTTCAAGCGCCCTGCACCCGGTATCTTTCCCGTTATACCCTGTCCATCACGCTCGTCCTTCGTGTGCCGCCCGGTACAGAAGTGGACGGCCACTTAATCGGGAAGACAAAGGCGCGTAACATGAATGTGGCTTGCTCCCCCCCATTTGCAGCAGAGATATTCCATTACGGCGTGGCGCGCGATTACCACAACGGCGGATATTTTCTGTGAGACAGGACGCGCCCTCCAATCGTCCGTCCTCCCTGCGCGTTCTCATCGCCGACCCGGAGCCTGTGTTCCGCGCGGGTCTGGTCGCCGTCCTCCTGCGCCAGCCCGATATTCAGGTCGCGGGACAGGCGGGCTGCGGCCAGGAAGCCCTCGACCTGTTCTGTACGCTGCGTCCCGACCTGCTGATCATGGAGGCGCGGTTTGACGACATGCGCGGCACAGAGGTCATAGTTGCTATTCTGCGCCAGTTTCCCGCCTCTTATATCCTGATGCTGTCGCGTCACGCCGAGGAAGAAACCATTCATCACGCGCTAAAGGCGGGCGCAAGAGGCTACTGTCTCAAAGAGATTGAGGAACAGCCGCTGATCGAAGCGGTGCGGCGCGTGTGCGCCGGGAGTCGCGCCCTGCCCGCGCGGGTGAGCGAACAACTGGCGGTGCGGATGCAGCGGCCCGAACTGACCGCGCGCGAACTCGAAGTGTTGGCGCAGATGGTGGCGGGCCGCAGCAATCAGGAGATCGCCGCGCGGCTTTTCATTACCGAGGGGACGGTCAAAGCGCATGTGGTCAACATCTTCAGGAAGATGGATGCCTCCGACCGAACGCAGGCCGTGCTGTCCGCGTTAAAGCGCGGACTGGTGCCACTGTAAGCGCCTGCCTACTCCTCGTTTGTTCTTTACTTGTTCTTTACTTGTTCTTTGTATGGCTTTTGTGCAGCCTTTACCCCGATGTTCAGGAGAACCGACCATGCAGCGACCTAACGGAACCACCCGTCAGGAGATACTTTTCGCTATCAAATACAGCGGCTGGCTTACCGCCGACACGCTTGCCCGCCAGTTAAGCGTCTCATCGGTCGCCATTCGCCAGCATCTCGCCCCGCTGTTGGCCGAGGGCAGCGTAACCATAGATGTGCAGCGGCAGGGCCGGGGCCGTCCCTCCCACTATTATCGGCTGACGGCACGCGCGGACGAGCAGTTTCCCCGCCGCTATGCAGACCTTGCGGCGGACCTGATAGCGGAATTGCGCGAGTGGCAGGGCGAGGAGGCGGTGCAGGCGCTGTTTGCCCGCAGGCGCGAAACGGAGGCGGCGATGCTGCACACAAAACTGCTGGGCAAGGAGAGCGCGGCCCGCGTCAACGAACTGGCCCGCCTGCAAAGTGAAAGCGGTCACATGACCCGCGTGGCTGCAGGAGGGCAGGAAGGCGAATACCTGCTGATACAGCACAACTGCCCCATCTACAGCTTCGCCCGCCAACATCCGCAGCTTTGCTGCCACAACGATTTAGCCATGCTACGAAATGTATTGTGCGACATGAACGTGGAATGCGAGCAGCACATCGCGAACGGCGACCCTGTCTGCCGTTATCGCATCCGCTCCCTGCCGAGCGGCGCGACAGCGGACGGAGACTTTGGGCGCGAAACTCCTGCCTGATCTACATATCTATCCAGTAGCCCAGACCGGCTTGCCGGATGATGTCCTCGCGTATTTTGTAGATCAGGTTCGGCTCCACGCGCTTCTTTTCCAGTATCTCCACGGCCTCGAACGCGAACAGGTCGGTGTCGCAGGCCGGGTCGGCCAGCATCTCGTCGTATTCTTCCTGCGTAAGATGGTAGTACAGGCCCGCGCCCGCACCCCGCCCACCGCCCACCGACGCCTTACCCGTCTCTCTGATTTTCTTCATTCTCGTTTTCTTTCTTCCTGCCGGAACCGGGATATAAAATCCCGGTTACTTGGGCCTGCGGCCAGTCGTCCTGCGGACGAAAGATCATCTATGTGTCTACGCTGTCATGTAGTAGTTCCAAGTTTTTGTGGCCGTTCAAAGCGCAATCATTACGCCTGTATCCAGCGAGTAGTTCACGGCTGAAACCCTTTGATCTGCGCTTCTTCTTTTTCTTTATCACGCTGCCGCTCTCGATGCAGTTCTTCGCTGCCCGACGTTTTGGCCGTATGCGCGTACTTGTCCCGAACTGCTTTTACCCGCGCTACAAGTTCGGGATCGCGTTCCTGCTGAACAGAGGTTCTTTCATCATAAAGGTTCTCGCGGTCGAACGCTTTGTCCCTTAATGTGGGCAGGCCGTGATTTGTCTCTGCGAAAGCGTCCATTGCTCGTATATTCTCTTCTACGTCTGTTGCCTGTTTCATTGCGCTCGTGCCATCCGCAACTGGCGGCAGGTTTTCAGTCACGAGTCTTTTGATAAACTCTGCCGGAGCCAGTCCCTTTTGCCGCGCCGCAACAGCTACGCGTTCCTGCTCAATCGGCGTGAAGTCAATTGTAAGTGTCATGATTCACCTTCTAGAATCTTGTTCTATGTGGGGGTGATAAGTTCACGACCGTGCAGGTAGGGGCGCAGGACGGGCGGGATCGTGACCGAGCCGTCCGCGTTCTGGTAGTTTTCCAGGACGCCGATCATCACGCGGGGCAGGGCCAGGCCCGACCCATTGAGCGTATGCACGAATTCCGGCTTTGCCTGCGGTTCGGGACGGTAGCGCACGTTGATGCGCCGGGCCTGAAAGTCGCGGAAGTTGGAACACGACGACACCTCCAGCCATTCGCCTCCCTCGTCGCCTTTGCTGGCCGGAGCGTGTATCTCGACATCAAACGTAACCGCGCTGCCGAACGACAGGTCGCCCGTGCTTTGCAGAACGATGCGGTACGGCAGATCCAGCCCACGGCACACGTCCTCGGCGTTGTCTAAGAGGCTGACGAGTTCCGCGTCCGAAGTCTGCGGCGTGGTCAGCTTCACCATCTCCACCTTGTCGAACTGATGCCCCCGCTTGATGCCCCGCACGTCCCGGCCCGACGACATTTTCTCCCGGCGGAAACAGGGCGTATACGCGACGTAGGACACGGGAAGCTGCGCGGCGTCCAGTATCTCGTCGCGGTGCAGGTTGGTGACAGGAACCTCGGCGGTCGGAACCATCCAGAAGTCGTCTTCGACATCGTGGTACAGGTTGTCGGCGAATTTGGGAAGCTGCGTCGTGCCGTACAGACACTCCTGCTTCACGACAAACGGCGGATAGATCTCGACGTAGCCGTGTTTCAGGATGTGCAAATCCAGCATGTACGCGATCAGGGCGCGCTGCAGGGCCGCCCCCATGCCCTTTAGAACATAAAAGCGCGATCCACTGATCTTTATGCCCCGCTCGATGTCCAGGATACCCAGGCTTGCGCCCAGTTCCCAGTGTGGTTTGGGCGTAAAATCGAATGTTTTGGGCTGCCCCTCGCCCCGCGTCACTACATTGCTGTGTTCGTCGCTGCCGACGGGGACATCGTCGCGGGGGATGTTGGGGATCTCCAGCATCAGGGTGTGCAGGGTCTTTTCCACGTCCGCGCGCAGAGCGTCCATGCCGCTAATGGCGTCGCCCACGGCGCGGAGTTCAGCCCGCCGCGCGTCCCTGTCCTCGACGCTCAGAGTTTTCATCTGCGCGCCCATCTGCTTGGTGGCCGCATTTAATTCGGCCTTTTTGGTTTCGGCCTCGGTTTTCAGGGCGCGCAGGCGCTCATCCAGGCCGCGCACCCGCTCCACATCGTCCGTATCGCCGCCCCGCTTGGCAATCGCGGCCTTGATCAGTTCCGGCTGCTCGCGAAACTGCCGTATATCCAGCATCCTTATTCTCCCACATTCCACTTAAAATCAGTTCAAAACTGCGCGTACATTCGGCGCGGCACGGTCGCGTTCCTTTAAGTTTTCCTGTTGTAGTCGCCACTTTTGCCGCCGGACTTGTGTTCCAGGCGGATGTCCGTAATGACCGCGCCTTTGTCTACGGCCTTGACCATGTCGTAAAGGGTCAGCGCGGCCACGGATACCGCTGTCAGGGCTTCCATTTCCACGCCTGTCTTGCCGGTCACGGCGACCTCGGCCTCGATGTCCACGCCCTGTGCTGTCAGCGACAGGTCCACGCGCACTTTGGTTACGGGCAGGGGGTGACAGAGGGGAATCAACTCGCTTGTCTTTTTGGCGGCCATGATGCCCGCGATCCGCGCCACGCCCAGCGCGTCCCCTTTGGGAACCCTATTATCGCGCAGCAGGGCGAGCGTGGCAGGCGCAAGCAGCACACGCCCCCGCGCAGCCGCTATGCGCGACGTTTCGGCCTTGTCCGTCACATCCACCATCTGCGCGTGTCCCTGCGCGTCCAGATGCGTCAGCGCGCCGCCATCCTCTTGCTCTTGTTCTTTTCTCTCCAAAATACGTCCATCCACAAAGTACAGATTATCCAGTCTCCACCCGCATTGGCGTCCGCGAGGACGCTTGGCGCTTGCGCCTCCGAGACGGGTACGTTCCCTGTACCCGCTTTTCCGCATTCACATCAAAGCCCGAACGCGCCATGCGGCAGCACGCAATGTACGCCGCATACATCGTTGACGACCTGTGTGACGCGCACATCTACGGCGAGGCTTGCCAGAGCAAGGGCGTCCAGGCGTTCCAGGCCGTGCAGGTCATGCAGCAGTTCGAGCATGGCGTTCAGGGCCGTGTTGGTGGCCGCGTTCAGGTCGCGGTCGAAACCGAAGGTGAGCCATCCCGCCGGCGTATCGGCGCGGGGCGTGGTCAGCCGCATGTCGTCGCGCACCGTAAACGTTAAATCGGCGGCTTCCATCGGGCATTCGATGGCCGTGCCGCAGACCTCGCCGTCGCCCTGCGCGCCGTGTCCGTCGCCCGTGGAAAACAGCCCGCCCGCAACCCTGACCGGCAGATACAGCGTACTGCCCACAACCAGTTCCTTGCAGTCCATGTTGCCGCCCGTGATGCGCGGCGGCGTGGTGGATTGCAGGCCGTCTACGTCATCGGGCATTCCCATCACGCCCAAAAACGGACGCGACGCGACCGTCTGCCCCCGCTCGCTGCGCCATTGATCCTGGGCGGCGTCCAGATACCAGTTCAGGCGCAGAGGCGTATCCACAACGCCCAGCGCGCGGTTCACGGGCGAATCCCAGCCGCCGACCGCCTGCCAGCCCCAGCCGCCGGGTGTCAGGCTGTCAACGTGGATCGCCAGCGTCATGCCGGGCCGCGCGCCTTCCACATAAACCGGGCCGCAGAGCGCGTGGCCCCTGTCCTCCTCCTCGTGGCGCGGCTCGAACTTTTTGTCGCTCGCATTGGGACCTTCCACCCCCCAGCCCGCGTCCAGGGTGCGGAAGCGGACGGTGTCGCCGCTTGCAATGGTGAGGATCGGCTCTCTGTCCCGCGAAAAAGGGCCGTGCAGAGTGCGGCGTTCCGGCGCGATGTGGTGCAGTGTCATGGGCGTGTTCTCCGGCGTGGTGAATTGTGAATTTTTGTAGATTTCTCTATGGATTGTGCAGGTGTTATTCGCCGTCCGCGTTCCATTCCCCTGCCCTTCCGACCCGCATTTCCATCAGGCCAATATTCCGCAGGCCGGTTCAGCGGCTATATCATTCGATGTACTTGTACGGCAGCGCGTCAGGCGGCGGGTAAACCACGCAAGGGTGCGGTTAAAAATATGCCCCAACCTAGCCATATAGTACAGCGATGGATGCGCCTCGCGACGGATGTTTCCCTCCAGAACAGACTTCAAGTTCGCTTTCACAACCCTGAATAGCACGTATTCAGGCGCTGCCGAGAGCAAAATACTATGTCAAAGAAGGTACTTTCGTGCAGGACTTAACATTACATACGCCTTTTTCTACCCCCGACAGCCCCCTGCTGAACGAGGGAGCCGTTGACTTTTCACTTGCCCAACTGCTGACCTCGCTCAGTTACGCGCTCGACCTGACGAGCGGGCAGCCGATGGGCCACGCGCAGCGGTCATGCCTGATCGGCATGAGAATTGCCGCCCTCGTCGGTATCAGCGACGACGAGCAGGCCACGCTGTATCACGCGCTGCTGCTCAAGGACGCGGGCTGTTCGAGCAATGCGGCCCGCATGGCCGATATATTCGGCTGCGACGACATCAGTGCCAAGCGCATGTCCAAGATTACCGATTGGTCGAACGTGATCGAGGCGGCGAAATATGTGGCCGCGACCGCCCTGCCCGAAAAATCCATGATGGAACGGGCCAAGCGCATTCTGTACGTCAGTACGCATCAGGTGGAGAGTTCCACGTCGCTGATGTCATCGCGGTGCGGCCGGGGGGCGCAGATCGCGCTCGCCGTGGGCCTGGGGGAAGGCGCGGCGGACTGTATCCGCAATCTGGACGAGCATTGGGACGGCAAAGGCGGGCCGGGCCACATCAAAGGCGACGCGATCCCCATGATGGCCCGCATCGCCTGTCTGGCGCAGACTCTGGAAGTGTTCGCCAAGACGTTCGACGTGCAGACGGCGTATGAGATCATTCGCAAGCGTTCGGGCAAGTGGTTCGATCCGCAGCTTGTGCGCGCGGCCTGCGTGTTTGAACACGACATGTCTTTGTGGCGCGATGTGTTCGACAACACCCGCGACGCCCTGCTCAGTCTGGACGTGCGGGCCGTGGTCGAGAACGCGTCCGCGTCGCGTATTGATACGATTTGCGACGCCTTCGCGCAGATCGTGGACGCCAAGTCGCCGTTTACCGCCGAGCATTCGTTTCGGGTGCGCGACTACGCCGTGGAGATGGGGGCCGCGCTGGGCATGACCGGGGTTCGGCTGACCACGCTGCGCCGCGCCGCCCTGCTGCATGACCTGGGCAAGCTGGCTGTATCCAATACGATCCTGGACAAGCCCGGCAAGCCCACGGACGAGGAATGGGCCTCTATCCGCAAACATCCCTATTATACGCAGCAGATATTGAACCCTATCGTGGGCTTCGAGCGTTTGAACGAAATCGCTGCCGCCCATCATGAGCGACTGGACGGCAAAGGGTACTTTATGGGCAAGAGCGCGGAGCATCTCGATCTGGATATGCGTATTCTGGCCGTGGCCGACGTGTTCGACGCCCTGAGCGCCACCCGTCCGTATCGGGGCGCGCTGCCGATGCGCGAGGTGTTCGCCATCCTGGACAAGGACGCGGGTAAGGCGCTCGATCCGCAGTGTATTGAAGTGATGCGCGGCATCTACGCCGACATCGAACTAGGGCCGTCCGAAGAGCCGCAGGCCGTAAATGTAAGTTCGCCCGTTTCCGCCGCCCCGCCGCTCGCCCTCGCCGCCTGACACGAGCAGGCAAGCAGGACACGCGAACACGCGCCGTACATTCAACAGGAGAACTCTGCTGAGTGTACGGCGCGTTCGCGGGCGCGTTTTGGTGTCGCTTCGACTACTGTGCGGCGGACTTTTGCTGTGCGCCGTCACTGGCGCGCAGGGCGTGAACCACGCCATTGACGGTTGTAGCGTAAAGCAAGCCGCAGCTGCCGAGGGCGAGGGCGGGAGCCACAGGGCTGTTTAGGCTCGCAGCCCACCGAACCTGGCCCGTGCCGCCATCCAGCGCATAAATCCGCCCGTCCGCGCTGCCGCAGTAGACCACATGATCTGCGCCCACAGCAGGCGCGGCAGTGATCCATCCCCCCGTGGCAAACTGCCACCGAAGCCGGCCTGTGCGGGCATCCAGCGCATACAAGTTTTTGTCCGCGCTGCCCACGTACAGCGTACCGTTTTCGTCCAGCGCAGTCGCGCTGTACACAGCGTCGCCTTTCGTTGGGAACGTCCACCTGCAATGCCCTGTCGCGCCGTCAACCGCAAGGATCATCCCGCCGCTGCCGCTTGAAGCTCCAATGTACACAGTGCCGTCCGAACCAACGGCGGGCGACACGCCGGTGCGAACTCCGTCCAGGCCAGCCACCCATTTTTGCTTTCCGGTCTCGCCGTCCAGGGCGTATAAACGGTCACGGGAGGTATACACGGTTCCGTCTGGGCCAATGGCTGGCGACGACATGACTACGGGAAAGATCGTTTTGAACACGTTTGGGTCATGGAACACCGGCTCGGTAAGCATAAACTGCCATCTTTGCTTTCCGGTCGCGGCGTCCACGGCGTATAATATGCCGTCGCAGCACTGCACATAGATCAGGCCGTTCGCGCCCAATGCGGGCGTGTTGGTGGCATCGCGCTTGAGCGCAAAGCCCCAGCGCGCTTTGCCGGTGCGGGCGTCTAAGGCATACAGGGCATATTTGTAGTCCGTGGCGTCGCCCGTGCGCCCTGTGATGTAGACCGTGCCGCGCGCGTCAATCGCCGCTCCACCGATATTTATGCGTATAAGAGGCTGCTCCCATTTGCGCCTGCCGGTCACGCCGTCCAGCGCGCATAATGTTTGTCCCGCAACGAACACCGTGCCGTCGGCCCCTATCGCGGGCGGGCCGATGCCCCCCTCCGTAAACAGGGCCGTCGCCCAGGGCTGACGCGCCGGGGATGCGGCGGTCGTTCCACGCCCCGCGTTCTGCGCCCCGCCGCCGAACTTGGGCCACGGCGCGTCAGCAAGCCCCCGCGCGGCGCCGGAAATGGAAGGCGCAGGCCGCTCCGCGTCCTGCGCTTTCGTAGCAGGCAGAGCATCAAACTGCACGCCGAGTATCAGCATCAGAACGCAGCCGAGCCGGAAAGCCGAGCGCGCAGCGTGACGTTTGCTGCCGCTGTTGTAGAATATATTCATGTGGATGTTCTCACGGTGTGACCTGCACGCCGAATCCGGTATCGCCGTGCGTGGTTATCAGCAGAGTGTTGCTGTTCATCTCCAGCTTCATGTCGGCGAGGTTGTCCAGCCAGGTTAGCGGCTGGCCGAGCAGCATATCATGTTTCGTCTGATGCACAGCCGTCATCAACAGGGAAATCAGCAGATCCTCCTGCTGGCCCGCTTTCATGCGCGCGTAAGGAAAGGGAGCGCCCTCAAAGATCGCAGGCTTGAGGGCGTCGATCAGATGCAGCCGCGCCTCCTGCGCCACCGCGACGCTCTTGTGTTCGGCCATGAATGGATCGTCTTCTTCCCCGGCCTGTTTTTTGGAGCGCGCGGGCTGTGGTTCCAGGTTACAGCAGACGCGCACATCACGCGGCAGCGCAAAGCGCATACGCAGGGGGACATTGGATGGCTCCTGCCGCCCAGGAGGAGCCAGGCGCGTGATCACGATATGCCCTGCCCCCCGGTCATGCCAGGCCCAGTCGTTGAGTTCGGCCAGCGCGTCCAGCGCGTTTCGCACGGTCAGGCCGTCCATCTGCGCCACAAGCCGACGCTCGCGCAGATAATCAGCGGCCTCAATGTTCAGGCCGGACTGCGCCGACAGCGCCTGCATGATCTGGGGCAGCGTGACCGCGCCCGACGACAAATGCACTTTGACGTTCAACTTCGCCGCAGTGTCGGAGGCCGCAGCCTGCGCCTGCGCCCGGTCGGGAGCGGCTGCAAGACAGACAAGGGCGGCCAGCGAACTCCACAACGCGCGCGGCATCCACGCCGAATGACGCGTAAAGCGTGTTTTCATTCCTTTGTCTCCCTGCCCTTCGGCACCGGCACACCGACAAATGTATGCTCCTGCAAGCTGCCGTCCTTTCGGCGCGAAACCTGCATCACATCGTAGTAGCGCGGCACGGCGGCATTGAGCGGGTCGCCGCCTCGCACCTGGGTTTGCAGGTAGGAGTCGGGCAGCAGGATCAGTTCGTCAAGCAGGCGCTGCCACGGAACGATCTCATCCGCAAAGGTATTGCCGATGACAACCTGCGTCAGCGCGTCCCTCTGCGCCGGGGCGAGCATGGCGACGCCGGTTCGTCCTCCGGCGCGCAGCGTTTGCCATTGTTCCGGCGAAAAGGTGCGATAGAGCTGCTTCATCTGCTCATCCCATGTTCCGCGCGCAGAGTCATAGGGGACGCTGTGCAGCGCCTTGATTATGTCCCTGGCGATCTGGCGGGCTTCGACGAGGCTTGTCTGCGGGCGCTCGCCCGCCGCCTGAAACCGTTTTCGCATCAAGACCACGCCGCTTTTCGTCAGCGTCCAGGAGAAATCAAAGGCGTCCGCGACCTGATCCACAGCCTGGGAAAGTGTGCCTTCAAAGCGCAGGGTGGCCTGTGTCAGTACAGGCTCGCCGTCCGCCACAATGCTCAGTCCCGCTGTTTTGTTCAGCAGCGCGACCGCCTGGGCGAAACTCAGAGATTGTGTCTTCTGGCGATAGGGCTGCCCGTAAATGGCGGGCAGAGGAGAAGCGACAGGCGGAATGGGAACAGCAGGCGCCTGTCGGGCCGCTGCCCCACTAAGGACAGCGAGGAAAATCAGCACGACTGGCACAACAACGCGCGCGACGCGACGAAAACCTACGAAACGAACAAAGAGACAGGGCATTCTTTGAACCTCCCCTTCTGCATAGGTGACAAACCTGCGGCCTGCCGGACGCGTCTGCATCCGACAGGCCGCAGGCGATGGCTACTTCTCCCGCCGTCACGACGCGGCAGGAGTATTCAACTGGATGTCGTCAGCTGCGTGTCAATGTAGCCGTGGCCGTGGCCGTGCCGCCGCCCGTGGAGTTCACCTGCGCTCTCGGATAGAAGCTGTAGGTGCCGGGCGTATAGCTGGTGAAGGGGCTGGATGGCGTAAAGGTGTCGTTGTAACTGGCTCCGCTGTCGTTCATTCTGTAGGCGGAATTGTCGGCGCTCACACCGCTTGAGGCAGTACCTCCCGTCGCGCTGCCGCTGTACGAACAAGGAATGTTGATGCTGTACACAGGCGGATTCGGGGGAGGAGAGCCGGTACTCCACATGACAGACACGGTGAATGTCGCCGATGCGGTCACGTTGCCCGCCGCGCTGATAAAGAGGCTGACCGTTCCCTTGGTTCCCGAAGCGATGATGCTGCTGCCATTGGGGGCGACCTTGTCTCTGATGAAAGCGTCGCTGTTAACCCAGTTGCCTTGAGCCTGGGAACGACCGGCAAAGCCAAGACAGAGCAGGGCGCAGGCAACGGCTGTGCCGATATTGATGTGTTTCATGGTATGTTTCTCCATCAGGAAAGCGAACGTCGAGGTTGATAAATCCAGAATGAGACAATCGGAAGATGCTTCACGGCAGAAGAACCAGACAGGAGGAGCGCGCGCGGGAGAGGCGATTAGAGAACGAACCGAGGAACGGGTACGCGGCGCAGGTCGCGGCAAAGCGCGGCGCAGGTCGCGGCAAAGCGCGGCGCAGGTCGCGGCAAAGCGCGGCGGGAAACAGGCACACCAGCAGTTTTTGTTCCGACGTGTACTTCATGGACGCCTCACAAATGCGGTTCGCTCAGTTCGATGCGATTATTGTAGCACGGCTGCGCTGTACGATCAATAGGCTTGGCGACATAATAATATTAAATTTATATTAAGAGCATAGGTGTTACTAAGCCTGTCAATCCAAACGCTATTGAGCGCTATATGTTCATGTGGTTGCGTCTGACACTTTGTTGTTTAGCATTGGACTTGCTGCCGGCGAAATAGGTTACAAAGATTTCACGTAATTCGTGGACAAATGCGGGGGCGGCAGTAAACACAACGTCCCGCCGAACGAATTTCGCCTCAGAAGCAGGCGCGATTATGATACAATAAACACAATGGACGCACACTCTTTACACATACTCGAATATGCGAAAATCATACATCGCCTGGCCGCGCATACCAGCAACGGTATCGGGCGCGAGTTCGCGCGGCAACTGGAACCGCTGCCCTACCCCGAAACCGTGACGCGCAGATTGCAGGAAACCCGCGAGGCCCGCGACCTGCGCGACAACGACAGCGGACTTCCTCTCGGCGGCATACAGGACATACGCGAAACGGCGGAACGCGCCCGCATCCAGACCCGCCTAACCGGGTTTGAGATGCTCGGCGTGATGCACACGGTCGCGGCGGGCCGTCGCCTGCGCGTGTACCTGCTCAACCGTCAGGCCAAAGCGCCCCTGCTCGCCGAGATGGCGACCAACCTGCCCATTTTGCAGATCGTCGAGAACCGCATCGAGGGCAGCATCAGCGAGGCGGGCGAGGTGCGCGACAGCGCCACGCCGGAACTTGGCCGCGTCCGCAGCGCGATCAAAGTGACGCATAACCGCCTGAACGACCGGATGCAAAGCATACTGAGCGGAGAACGGTACAAAACGTTTATACAGGACAGCGTCGTTACGGTGCGCGAGGGCCGCTATTGCATTCCGGTCAAGGCCGAGTACGCGCGAGCCTTCGGCGGCATCGTGCATGACGCAAGCCAGTCGGGCGCGACCGTGTTCATCGAGCCTGCCGTGGCCGTGGAACTCGGCAACGAACTCAAGCAGCTATCCATCAAGGAAGAGCAGGAAGTAGACCGCATCCTGCGCGACCTGTCCGGGCTGATCGGCAGCTACTACGACGAATTGCAGCGGCTGATCTCCATTCTGGGCCACATGGACGTGATCCATGCCAAAGCGATACTCGCTGAGGAGATGGGCGGGATCGAGCCGAAGCTCAACCGCAAGGGGTTTGTGCGCCTGTTCGAGGCGCGGCACCCCCTCCTCCCCGGTGATGTGGTTCCCATTGACATCGAACTCGGCGACAAGTTCACGACCCTGCTGATTACCGGGCCGAACACGGGCGGCAAGACCGTCACGCTCAAAACGCTGGGCCTGCTGACCCTGATGACGCTTGCCGGCCTGCAAATACCCGCCGGCCCGGACAGCGAGATCGCCCTGTTCGATCAGGTCTACGCCGACATCGGCGATGAGCAGGACATCCAGCAGAGCCTGTCCACATTCAGCGCGCACTTGAAGAACATCGTGCGTATCATCGAGACCATCGGGCCGAACGCCCTTGTGCTATTGGACGAGGTGGGCAGCGGAACCGACCCTGCCGAGGGCGCGGCCCTTGCCAAGTCGCTCTTAGATACCCTGATGCAGCGCCGCGCTCGCGTGGTCGCCACAACGCACTATGGCGAATTGAAAGAGTACGCGTACTCCCGTCCCGGCATCGAAAACGCAAGCGTGGAGTTTAACAAAGAAACCCTGTCGCCCACGTACCGTATTCTACAGGGTGTGCCGGGCATGTCGAACGCGTTTTATATCGCGCAGCGGCTGGGAATGCCGGATGAGATCGTCAACGACGCGCGGGCGTTTCTAAGCCGCCGCGAGCAGGAAACGGGCGAACTGTTGCAGCAGATCGAGGCCAGCCGCAAGCAGGCCAAAGAAGCCGAGCGGCAGGCGATTACGGCCCGTGACGACGCCTTCAAGGCCCGCGACGAGTACCAAAAGCGCGTACAGCAGATCGCGGATGTGCAGCGCACGGTACGGCAGGAAGCGCAGGAAGAGGCGCGTATCGTACTGCGCCGCGCCACGGACAAGGCCGAAAACATTCTCAAAGACCTGAGCCGGCAGAGCAAGAGCGTTCGGGTCGCGCAGCCTGCCCGCAAGAAGCTGAACACCCTGCGCTCGGAAACGTTCGGCGCGCTGGACACGCCCAATTCCCTGCCCGCCGAAGACCTCGCGCCCCTGGAAGCCGGACACAAGTATCGGCAGGGCGACCGGGTGCGCGTGATGACCCTGAACCTGGACGGGCAGCTTTTGGAGCCACCCCGTGACGGCACGGTTGCCGTCCAGATCGGCAACATGCGAGCCACCCTGCCCCTGGAACAACTGCGCCCACTGAAAAAACCCGAAGCGAACGCTGCCGAGCGCAGCGCGGAACGCCCCGCGATTGGCACGACATCCGGCGCGTCCGAGATCGCCATGCGTAAGCAGCTGCACATCTCGCCCGAACTGATGCTTCGCGCCATGCGGGCGGACGAGGCGCAAAGCCTGCTGGACAAATACGTGGACGATGCGTTTGCCGCCGGTCTAAGTCAGGCGCGTATCGTGCATGGCAAGGGAACGGGCGCACTGCGTAAGATCGTGCAGGAGTTTCTGAGCGGGCATCCCGCCATAGCCGCGTTCCGGCTGGGCAAAGAGGACGAGGGCGGCGACGGCACAACGGTCGTCACCTTCAAAACGTAAGAAAGCAAAACGTAAGAAAAAGAAGCAGACAAGACAGAAGACAGAAGACAAACGGAAGAGAAGAAGGCAGAGGAACGCGATGCGACGGTCTGCTGTGGAGTAATCAAATGACTTTGCCGATATGGTGGGCGATTATGCTGGGTACGGGCGCTTTAGTCGGGTGCATCGGCGCGTATACAACACAGGCCGCCCGCGTGTTCATGAAGACGCTGTCCGTGCCGCTCGCCCTATTGGGAATGCACCTGCTGCTGCCCCCCGATTTCCCCGCCCGCGCCAACATCTGGCTGCTGCTCTTAGACGTGCTGCTGTTCGCGGGCGCGGCGCTTGTCGGCGATTACATCCTGGGCCGCAAGTTAGGCCGTCACGACCGGGCTGGTTTCCGCTCCGACAGCGTAGGCCATTAAAAGGGTCGCGCAGCGGGTGGTGAAATCATCCTCTGGCTTCGATGAGTTGACCGGCGAGGACGCCTGCGGCGCACGCGGACAGGAAGAAAGCGCGGTCAGCCTGGGTGTCGCGGCCCATTGTGGTCACGGCCAGCCCGGAGGAATCAAGCAAGTCAAGTGCGCCGTCTGCCGTGAGGAAGACAGGCTGGTGCGTCTCTTCAATCGTGGTCTCTTCCAGGGCGTCGAGCAGGCACTGCATTTCGTCGCCGTGCAGGCGCGGCAGGGCTACAAGTACAGAGGCGAGCGCGATCTGTCTGAGTACCGTGACCGTGTGGTGACTTAATCCCCGGTGTCGGCTGCGCGGGTCGGCGAAACTGACGCGGGCGCAGGCGATGGCCGTGCCGCCCAGCGACGTGACCGCATTGATTGCCTGCCCTTGCTCGATGCCGCTAAAGCCCAGCGGCGTCCCCGTCCCCACATTTCCCGGCCCCTGACAGACGATCACCATGTCCGCATTTGCAACAGCCTGCGCGGTCGCGAGCGCGGAGTACAGGTTGACGCACTCATAGTCGCCGCCGAACGCCTGTCCCGCCGTAAGCGTCGCGGCCAGCCAGCCGCTTTGCCGCATCTGCGCCGCAAGCCGACTCAGGGCGAGGGGCAGGGCCGCGCCGTCCGTCATGATATAGGCGATGCGAGGAGCGGGACGCGTGTTGTGCTGACCGAGCGCCCACCGCGCGCCCGCAACTATGGCGGGAACCTGACTGTGCAATTGGGCGCACACGACGGGCAGTTCGGCAAGGGTCTCGAAGTCTCGCAACGCGGCGTGGTACGGACTTTCGGGAGACTCGGAGGCCAGCACGGGCGTTTGCAGCGGCGTGTAGCGCATCTTGAGTATGTGTCCGGGCGCGGGTATGTTCGGCTCGTCAGCGTCCAGTAGGGCGACGACAAAATCTCTGCCCCCCGTTCCCAGACCGAGTTCCACAGCCACGGTGTTCAGCAGGACGCGCCCCCCCATAGACACGCGCCCGGTCAGTTCAGTCAGCACAACGGCCCTGCGCGTGGTCTGCACAGGGTTATCATTGTCTGCTATTCGTACCGCGATTTCCTGCGCTCCTTCGCGCTCCTCTAAAATCGCTGTCACGGTTCCGGTCACACGTCGCTTCATGGCGGTTACAACCAGGAGAAAGGAGAAAGGAGCGTCGTTCCCACAAAGTGTGCGGAACGCGCGCCAACTTCCGTGCAAGCCTTTTTCCTTTTTCCTTTTTCCTTTTCCTACCTTGTCAGGGTTACTTTCGACAGACCGCGCGGCTTGTCAGGGTTCTGGCCGCGCGCATGGGCCAGGTGAAACGCCCACAGTTGACCGGGCAGAATATACAGCAGTGGACTGAGCAGTTCGTCCACATCAACCGGAATGGGAAGGGCGCGATGGGCCAGAGCCAGTATTTCAGGCGAACGGGCGACAATAATCATTTCGGCTGCCCGCTCGCGAAGTTTAAGCGCCAGTTCCAGCATCGAAGGATAAGCGCGGCCATCCGGAGCGAACAGCAGGCATGGAAAACCTTCGTTTATCATGGCGATGGGGCCGTGCAAAAAGTCCGCGCCGCTGTACGGCTTGGCGACCAGATAACTTGTCTCCGTCATTTTCAGGGCGGTTTCCAGTGCGGTCGGCTGATTGACGCCCCGCGCAAGCACGGCGCACTCGTGAATGTAGCGATACCGCTCCACGGCCTGCGCCACGGTCGCGTCCAGTTCTAGTACGCTGTGCATCTGCTCCGGGATATGCTTCAAGCCTTCCAGCAAATGCGCGCTATCGCTCCATTGTCCGGCGAGAAGAGCGACAAGAGCGAGCGCGGTCGTGTACGTTTTGGTGGCCGCGACCGATTTTTCCTCGCCCGCATGGCACAGCAGCACATAATCGCTGACATGCGTGATGGACGAACCGGCGACGTTCGTGATGCAGGCTGTGATTGCGCCTGAAGCCCGCGCCGAACTGAGCGTCTGCACGACATCCGTAGCCTGCCCCGACTGCGAAATGCCCAGCATCAGGCAGCCGCCAAGTTGTACATTCGCGTCGTACAGCGTATACACGGAGGGCGCGGCCAGCGACACCGGTACGCCGCACACGATTTCCAGCAAATATTTGGCATAGGTGGCCGCATGGTCAGACGTGCCGCGCGCCGCGATCACGACATGCCGTATGCCGCGCTCGCGCAGGTGCGCCACAAGCGTGGCGACATTGCCGTACTCGCGCTCCACGACGGCAGCGACCGCCTGCGGCTGCTCATAAATCTCTTCCAGCATCAACGCCATTGTTCTGCCTGATCTTCCTTAAAGACTTACATTGAAGTCCGGTTAAAACCCGTCTGCGCCATAATACACAGCGGCCTGTGGCGGGAACAGGGAAGTAAGCAGCGGATGCAGGCCGACATTTTGTGTTGCCTGCTCGATAGCCATTGTGCCGAACAGCAGGCCGAACAGAGCGGCTTGCGGCATAATGTCTTCCACTTTAGCCGGGCTTTCATCCGCCCGGACGCGCAGGAAGGTTCCGGTTGCATCGAGCGTGAGCGGGCCGTAGGGCGTCGCGAAAGTGGGCGTTCCCCGTGGACGACCGGCTTCAATCCACCTGTCATTCAGTCCCATCGCCAGACTTTGCAGCAGGTTCGTCCGGTGCAGCAGCCGCGCCATGCCGGAGGTATGCGTATGTTCCGTGGTGTCGGCAAGCAGACTGTTCAGCGCCTGCTCGATGGCGTTGGTGTGGGCGATGTCCACGCGCAGCATACGCTCGCCACCTGCGGGCAAAGTGTCCACGACCGCCTGCAGCAAGGCCAGCGTGGCTTCTTCCTGTTTGCGCGGGTCGGGCGTGTCGCGCGTTCCAAACTCGATGATGCGCGAGCCGACCGCGTCCGGACTATATGCGATTGCGCTTTTGAAGACGCCCGTTTGCACATAGCCGAACACGTTGCCGTCCGGCTCTAAAGCGACCAGCAAACCGTCGGGAATGCGCGAGGGCGTTATGTCCAGCCAGTCGCGCCAGTACGCCGAATACCGCTGTACGGCAATGGGCCGGGACGCGTTGTACTCGGCATAGCAGGTCTGAATGGCGGGCAGGTCTGCGCCGACCGCCTGCCGAACCCTAAACGGCAGGGTACGGGGCATATAATCGGTGCGTACCCTGCCTGACCGCCACGTATGCGGCAGGTCGGTGAATCCCTGCCGCGCATAATAGCCGTTGATGCCCGTGAACAGCAGGGAGAAATCCATCGCGTCCGATTCCATCACGGCCACGGCGCTTTGCAGGCAGCGCGTATTGTAGCCCCGCCCCCGAAAATCGGGGTGCGTGGACACATTGGCAATGCCGCCCATCGTGAGTTGAAGCCCGCCGCAGGCCACGGTCCGCCGACATATCTGCACCGCGCTCACGATACGGTCTTCGAGAACGCCCACCTGCGTATAATAGGGCAGCCAGTCCCGGTCGCCGTAGAAGTAGCGGCGAAAGTACGCGCCGCCGTCGCCGGGCCACACCGTATTCCACAGTTCCAAGCAGGCGTCGCGCTCGTCCTCGCGCACGGCCCGCACCACAAACCCATCATCCTGCACAGCAATGCTCCTATGAAGGGTCAGGTTCGGGCGGTTTTGGCCGCGCCCGCGACGGCAGCGGCGACTTTCAGGTTGGCGTTGACCGCGTCCCAATCAATCACTTTGCAGAAGGCTTCGATGTAGTCGGCGCGTTTGATCCCGAAATCCATCAAGTAAGCGTGTTCGTACACGTCGAGGCCGAGCAGGGGCGTGGCGTTCCAGACCGGATATGTGTTCTGCGAGTCGCCGATGTAGTTGAACAGGCTGTTGTCGGTGTAATCGTGGGCCAGCCAGACCCAGCCGCGCGCTGCGATGCCGGTCGCTTTTAGATCGGCCTTCCAATTCGCGTAGCTGCCGAACGCGCTCTTTATGAGATCGCCGATCATGCCGGTCGGCTCGCCGCCCATGCCGCCCAGGTGGTTGAAGTACAATTCGTGGTTCTTGACGCCGCCCAGCGCGAACGAGTATTCCACTTTCATTTCGCGCAGGTCGCTGTACGTCTGATTGGCCTTTGTCGGGTCGGGCGTTCCCATCGCGGCCAGTTTGCCTCTGAGTTCATTGACTTTGGTGACATAGCCTTTGTACAGCGTGTAATGCGCCTGATGCGTTTTCATCGAAATGCCTGCGGCCTCGGTGTTTTTGAGTTTGTCGGGCAGGTCTATGGCTTTGATGGTCAGGGGCGTACTGCCCTTGGCGGGGCCATCCTGCGGCATAGGGGCGGCAAATGTGGGCTGCATCAGGGCCGACGCTCCCAAAGCGGTCACACTCGCCGCGCCCAGCGTGAGAAACCGCCGCCGGTCGAGCGGCGCAGTGGGCGAAACGTCGTTGTTCAGTGCAAGGCTGTTCGTCTCAGTGTCGTGTTCCGGGTTCATGCCTGTGTCTCCTTGAAATCTACAACCTAAATTTAGCGTTTTGGGGTGTACCTCTAATGGAATACTTCTTAGCGGGCCAGTTCGTTCATTTCCTCGCGGCTTATGGTGCGGTCGGTCAGCATGGCGCGGCGCAGTACGCGCCACACACGCCCCGATACGTTGCTGAAACGCAGATCGCCGCATAATAGGCGGGCCGCAATCGCCGAGGCGCCAGGCCGCTTGACGCCGTGCCGATACACGAAACCGGGCCACTGATAAAAGATGCGCGACAGCTTGAGCGCGGCGTCGAAATCCGCCTTGAACTCTCTGCCGATGGCCCGCGTGTAATCGGCCTGACGCCCGTCCAATATGCACTGCGCGGCGATCTGCCCGCTTTTGAAGGCGTGGAGAATGCCGTCGCCGAACAGGGGATTTATCAGCCCCGCCGCGTCGCCCGCCAGCAGAACGCGATTGTCGGGCGTCTGCAAGGTGTCCAGGCCGTTCCAGAGCGGAAGCGGGTGCGCGTGGAAGGTCAGGTCTTCGGCGCGATGCGGTACGCCAAGCACACGCAGATAGTCTACGATGGCAGCTTGGAGCGTCTCGCGGGTCGTGTTTTCGCCCTGTCCCTTTGCGCCTCGCGGCCAGAAGATGCCCGCCCCGACATTAAGATGATCGGCTTTGGGAAACACCCACGCATAGCCGTAACGCACAGCCCCATACTCCAGGTGACACACATCGGGGCGCAGATCGGCATGGCCTGTCCCCCAGGTGTGCGGAACCTCGGCCTCCATCGCAATGGCAAGCGACCGTTCGCGCCTCAGTCCAAACGCGCGGGCCACCATGCCATTTGCGCCGTCCGCCCCGATAACAGTGTTCGCTGTGGCTTCCCAGGCGGGCGCGGATGTGTCGTCTTTTGACTCGGCCCGCAGGCGGATCGGCCCGCCGCCCGTCGCGTCAAGACTTTTCAAGGCTAATCCGTCGCACAGTTCAGCCCCCGCGTTCGCGGCCCGCTGCGCCAGCGCGTTATCGAAAACGCTGCGGTGTACCATCCACAGGCTGCGCGGCCCGTTTGCCTGTCGCGCCGCGTCTTCATCGAGATTGAGCGCGCCCACATGAGCGTCCTCGAAGCGGAACGTGTGCCGCATAGTCCGCACTTCGGCCTCGACAAACGCATCAGGCAGCAGACCGCTCGCATCGCCAAGCGCAAGGGTCTGCGCCGCGGTCATGGGAATGCCGCCGCCGCAGGTCTTGTGACGCGGCAGGGTCTGTTTTTCCAGCAGGGCTACGCTTGCCCCACCCTTTGCCAGCGCATAAGCCGCCGCATTGCCCGCCGGCCCCGCCCCGACCACAACCACATCGTAGTGCTTCATGAATTAAGTCTAACCGCGAAAAAAGCGAAACAAACGACATGAGAAAACAAAAGGATACATAAAAGGACGCCGCCGATAACGGACTGCCGTATTATGCCCTTCATTATAGCATAACCCGCCCTGTACCAACCAAAAGGGGAACAGGCTCATCACCTACTCTAATATGTCTGCTTTTTGCATTTATTTTCGCGTCATTTTGCGTTTTTCGCGGTGAACCCTATTCTTTCTCAGCGCGTTTCCAGATGCGGACGCCGCTTAGATTGGGATCGCTCCATACCAGCGTCCACTTGTCACCATACGCCTGCAAGTAGGGCGCGAAAATGTCTCGGCTGCGCGGCACGCCCCACGTCCAGGCATCTTGAAGCAAATAGCGGACATGTCCCGGCACGATGTACGCTTTTTCAAAGTTGGCGGCGTTCGTCGTGGGTTCCAGTTGTCGCGTATAATTCCCCGCGTACAGGTGCAGCAGATACTGCGGCTTGCCCATCACGACATCGCGCGGGGCGGCGTTGGCGCGCAGCCACGCGCAGGCCGCGTAAAAACCGGCCTCGTCATGGGCGCGTCCGAACGCATATCCTGGTGCGGTCGGCCTGCGTTCCTGATGGATCACGCGCCAATGCACGTCGCCAAAGTACACGAACAGAAGTGCAAATCCCGCTATTTGTACAACGCGCAGCCCCGCCAATCCCACTACGGGGCGCAGCTTGTTCGACAACCATTCCACGCCCAGAAACAAGAACACGATCATAAATGGCAAGAGCGGAACCAGAAAACGCGCGTTCTGCCAGGGCCATATCGCGGCCACAAACCAGAACAGGGCCGCGAACCCGACCGTAAGATACAGGCCGCGCCGCCACGCGATCCACAATCCAATGAACATCAACAGCGCAAGCGGAATCGCAAGCGCGTAGAACATGCCCAGCCAGAAACTGCGCGGCGGGGCCATCATGTGCAGCAGGGCGCGCGGCACAAGCCCGACATACGTGGGCAGCCCGAACTTCAAGCGCGACAGCAGGCCCGGCGCGTTCAGCGCAATACGGCCCGCGTTCGCCCGCATCGGGTCGCGCAGCGTGAATTGATCTACATACGTGGCATAGTGGATTTCAGGATGCGCCTTGATGATGTGCGAATTGCGCCTCAGCCACCCGCCCACGACCACGAGCGAAACAAGCGCGGTCCCCACCCCCCACTTCCACCCGTACCGCCGCCAGAACCAGACCGTCTGCGCCAGCAAAAGCGCGATGCCCGATGTACGCATCAGGAACGCGCACGCGGCGCAGAGGAGGGAAAGGGAAAAGGAGAAAGGAAAAAGGAAAAAGGAGAAAGACTGTGCGCCGCTCGCTTTGTCTTGCTGAGTTGCCTCTTCAATATCGCGCTCCTGGGTGACTTCTACCGTTTCGCCGTCCTGCCTTTCTCCTTTCTCCTTTTTCCTTTCTCCTTCTGATAAAACGACGGACGCGAGGCACAAGAATAGCAGCGGCATTTCCGACATCACTTCGTTGGCATACGAGATCAGGGCGGGGCAGGCGGCATACGTGACGAGGGCGACGGCGGCATAGCGGAACGTCAGGCGGGCGCGCAGCAGGAGGGTCAGCAGCAGGGGCAATGTGCCGAGCAAGAGGGCAAGCTGCGTCAGCTTCACGGGCAAAATCACGCCGGATGCGCCCTGCCCCGTGACCCGCATCCAGAACGCGATCATGGCCGGAAATCCCGGCGGGTACAGTGTATCGAGCGGCTGCCGCGCATCGTTGATAAGGCGCAGGTCGCCGGTACGGGCCAGCGATTCGCCCAAGACCATGTACCGCCCCGCGTCGTTGGCGACGTTGAGGTATGGCGTCCATTGCAGCGACCAGAGAAGGACAACGAGCGCGCCGCAGAAAACCAGGAGAGAGAGCCGCAAATGAACGCGAATGAACGCGAATAATCGGGAAGATGATGACAAATTATTTGACTCGAGTTTTGTAGGGGTGGGCTTCACCAGTCCATGACAGAGCCGTCGGCGCGGCGGGTCGTGGGCAAATAGGCGCGTTCGTAAGGGTAGCGGGCGGCGGCTTTTTCATCTATATCCGTGCCAAGTCCCGGCGCGTCCGTGACGTTCAGATAGCCGTTCGCGAACGTGGGCGCGCCCGGCAATACCTCGTGAACGGCGTCGGGAAAGGCGACCATTTCCTGTACGCCGAAGTTAGGCAAAGATATGTCCAGATGCACGTTCGCGGCGTGCATGGATGGCCCGATGTCGCCCGGCCCATGCCAGGCCGTTTGAATATAGTAGCATTCGGCAATCGCGGCGATTTTTTTGGCTTCCGTGATGCCGCCGATGTGTCCCAGGTCGCAGCGTATAAAGTCAATCAACTGCTCGGTCAGCAGGGGCAGGCAGTCCCATTTGGTATGAAACAACTCGCCCATCGCGAGCGGGGTCGTGCTGTGCTGGCGGATCAGGCGAAAACTCTCTTTGTGTTCGGGGCGCAGGCAGTCCTCCAGAAAAAACAGGTGGTACGGTTCCAGTTCACGGGCGAGACGGGCAGCCTGTATGGGCGTGAGCCGCTCGTGAACGTCGTGAAACAGTTCGATTTCCTCGCCCAACTTGTCGCGCAGGTGGGCGAACAGGCGGGGAATAGTACGCAGATACGGCGCGGGTTCCCACGTCTCGACTTGCGGCATCGGCCCGCCGTCGCCGAATACAGGGGCCAGGGGCCGGGGGTCGGGGGTCAGAGACAAGGTTTCGGGGGAAGGGGAAGCGCTGATTTCGGATTGTTCGGCGGGATCGCGGGGTTGGGGCAGGACGGGCGCGGGTTTCCATGTCGCGGACGTGGCTTCTCTCGCGCCGCCGATGCCGTATGTTCCTTCGTTGCCCTTGATGGCGACCTGAGCGCGGACGACGCGAAAGCCCTGCTGCATCTTTTCGCGCACGCTGTCTTCGGCCTCGACAAAGTCGCGCCCGCCCGCGTGGGTGTACGCTAATGCGCCCTCGCGGGTTCTGCCGCCGAGCAGGCTGTACACGGGCAGGTTTGCCCGCTTGCCCTTGATGTCCCACAGGGCGATGTCAATGCCGGCCAGCGCGGTCATCAGGACGGGGCCGCCGCGCCAGTACGCGCCCCGAAACAGCATCTGCCAGGTGTCCTCGATGCGGTCGGGGTCGCGTCCGATGAACAGAGGCGCGATATGCTCGGTCAGCGCGGATGCGACCGCCAGTTCGCGCCCGTTGAGCGTGGCGTCGCCCACGCCATACAGGCCGGGTTCGTCCGTCATGATTTTGACGACGACATAGTTGCGCGTGGGACACGTCACGATAACGCGCACTTCGGTGATACGCATAGATTTTGCCCTTTTGCCGGGTCTGTCCAAACGGCGAGGCGAAACACAGGCCGCGCCATGTCAGAAGAATATCCGACAATTCGACGCGGCGAGGTGAAATTCCTTGCACAATGCTCTGCAACGCTCAACGCGTGTACCCTGCGAAGCGTTTATTGCGACACGGTGAGTACCACTTTGCCGCGAGCGTGGTGTTCGCGCTGCGCTTCCTGGGCCACAGCGGCCTGCTCCAGCGGATACACTTTATCTACATAGGTACGCAGCTCGCCCGTGTTCAGCCAGTCGGCAAAGTCGGACAGCAGAAAACCGCTGGGCTTCATCTGCACCATTGCGGCCCGGACGCCATATTCTTTGGCGGTGTCCTGCGAGGGCGGGTCGCTGGTGGTAATCAGGATGCCGCCGGGTTTGAGGGTGCGCCAGGTGCGCTCGCGGATCTCGCCGCCAATCGTGTCCAGTGCGATGTCTATGCCGCTGACGTGCTGCTCGAATGCTACATCATCATAATCCAGAACCGTGCTGGCTCCCATTTCGCGGATAAGATGCGTGTTTTCGTGCCGACTCAGGGCCACGACATGCGCCCCGGCCCGCGCCGCGAACTGTATGGCGAACAGGCCGACCATGCCGCCCGCGCCGTGTATCAGTACCTTATGGTAGGCCTGAACGCGGCCAATTTCGTGCAGCGCCTGCCACGCGGTCATGGCGACAGTGGGAACGCTGGCCGCTTCCACCGCCGACAGGACTCCGGGCTTGTGCGCGACCGCTCCGGCCTGGGCAATCGCGTACTGTGCATACGAGCCGCCCCGCGCCATATCCGCCGTGCCGTAAACGTGCATCCCCGGCTTCAGGCTGGACACGGACTTGCCGACCGCCACGACCACGCCCGCCACATCCGTACCCAGCGTGGCGGGAAAGGTGAGCGGAAACATATCCTTTAGTGCGCCGTCGCGAATCTTCCAGTCGGCGGGATTGACGCCCGCCGCCTGTACCCGAATGAGAACCTCGTTGTCGCCGGGAGTGGGAACGGGCGCGTCCTCGAATTGCAGCGTGTCCGCCCCGCCATAGGTATGAATGCGTATAGCCTTCATGGCAGCGGGAACGGCGGCGGGCATATCGGCGGTGGCCGCGCCGCTTGTGGCCGCGACCGAAGCGGGAACGGCGGGGTTGGCGTCCACGGCGTGTGTATACGTCATGGCGTGCGCGTCACCTGCCTGGACGCCTTCGGGCGCGGGGTTGGCGTGTGCCGTAGTGGCTGCGCTCGCGTTCAGGGCGTTTGCGTCAGGGCGGGCGGGATCGGGCGTTTCGGCGGGCATGAGCATTCTCCTCACGGGTTTGATGGTTGGCGGCACGGCCTGTATTATGCGAAGTTATTCAGGCAGCGCATCGCGCTTTATGCCTTATACGCGCAGGAGGGCGGGGTGTTTGCGCCATTATGAACTCATCAGGAAAACAGCGCAAACCGACGAAAGAAGGAAACGCCTGCACACGGGGCGAACAGAACAAAAACTCATTGTAAAGAAAGACACCTATGACCCTTCTCAGAACCATATACCGTCGCGGAACACGATCTCGCCGCGTATCCCGCCTGCTCGCTTCGGGCGCGCTCGCCGCCGTGTGCCTGTCCCTGGGATGCGCCCACGATGTTCCCACGCAGGCCACGCTCTCCGGCAGGTACATTCATGTCGTGATGCGTTTTGCAAGCCCGCCGGAGCCCAACTTCTACTACTATTTTCTCATCAACAAATACGGGCCAATGGGTTCACAGAATGACACACATGGGCCGGTTCCGGTCATCGGCCCCGTCGCGAACTCCAACAACGGCTTTGGCAACGGCTTTGCGACCAGTGCCGTTCAAAACACGACGGGAACCATTGCCGGTTTGCCGGATTACGGCATCACGGATTTCGTGCTGTATCACAATCCGCAGCGGCAAAACTTCGGCCTGTACCACTTTTCTACCGACCCGAATACGCAGCAGGACCCCGGCAACGCCAGCCTGCCGTACCGGTTCATTCCCCCTCTTGATGTATCCACAGGCGACGACTTGGGATCGCGGACGATAGAATTTTACCTGGACATGTCGCAGCTTGCCAACGATGCCACCACGACGCAGGCGAGAATTGCCGAGGGCAAAGCGACGCAGTATCTTCAGGTGAACATCGTCGCCACGAATATCCGCCCCACCGATCCCACGACAAATGTAAACAAAGAGGTGGACTCGATGGGCAATACACTGGACCCCACCGCGCAAAACTCTTTTTTGCAGATTGACTTGACCCAGTCCCGAACGTACACCAGCGAGGACAATGTCAGTTCGCTCAACGAGCCATCGTCCAACGACGTATATCCCGGCGGCAGCGGTAACAGCGCTCTGAACCTTGAATACTGGAAAATAGACGTACAGCCGTAGCTCCTAAATGAAAAGCGCAGCAAAGCGCAATGGAATTCGTTCCATTGCGCTTTGCTGCGCCTTAATGTTACCCCGCTTTGATCTCGTACCAGACGGTTTTGTGTTCGGGACGGAGGGCGAAGGTCAAGACGCCATTACGCAGGTCAGCGGTTATTTCGGTCGCGCGTTTGCCCGTGGCGTCGAGGGCGTACACCGTAGCGCGGACGGCGCGAGTCGTAATGTGAACCGTGGCAGTTGGTGTGCGGGCCAGGGTCGGGCCGGTTCCCCAATTGCTCAGGGATGTGCGCGTGTCGTTCCACGTCATGCCCGTATTTTCCACGCTCGCCACACTCGTCAGCAGCAGAGAACGGGATTGTTCGGTCGGCTTGCCGTCCAATGCGGAGAGCGTCATCGCGGCGAAATTGTTGCCGCCCATGTCCGCCTGTACCTCCCACCCGCTCACCTGAGCGGTCTGCCCGCCCAAATAGCCGACGAGGGCTTTGGAAGACGGCGAGTCCACGCGGAACACGGCTCTGTCCGTTCCCTGCCCCGTCCATCGGATCGCGCTGCCGCCGTTGTTTTCCTCTGCGCTATCGCCCGTTCCCGCCTGCGCCTGCGCGGTCTTGCGCGGCTTTGCGCCGGGCGTTCCGGGCGGGTCGGCCATTACTGAAAGGCGCATGTCCATGCTATCCACGCCCGATACGCCCTGATCCTCCCACAGAGGCTCGATGGACGCGCCGTTTTTCGCCATCAGGGCGGGCATGTCGGCTATGCCCACATGCAGGCGTGACTCGCGGTGCGCGAACGGCACATCGAAACGCCGGAACATCAGGGATGCGGCGGGCAGAAACGCCATCAGGGCCGGGTCGCTCGTGGCGTGGAAGAACCCGGTCAGCTTATCGGCGTCCCAATTCTCATTACCGTCCTGATAGTCGAACAAATATACGCCGTCCCAATCCTGCACCGCCGCGAACGCGAAGATCATGGGCATAGATTCGGCCCGGTACTCACTGGGCGCGGGATGCGCGTACTCGCTGACCGTATAAGGCTTGTTCGCGATGCGATAGCGAGCCGTAATGGCGAGCGCGCCGCCGTTCGCGTCCCGCGTCATGGGCGTGTTCTGAATCATAAAGTCCGAATGGTCGAAGCCCTGATGCGGGAACGTGGGATGCTGCCAGTAATAGTGATCGTCGGCAAAGTCCGCGCCCGTCTCGCGCGCGATCCCGCCCATGCCGCCCCACAACACTTGCGAACCCGTGACGCTTGCCCTGGTTTTGAGCGTATTCTTTACGTAATCGCGCATACCGTCCATGTACGCGCGTTCGGTTTCCATCAGGAACGCGACCCAGTCCTGGCCGGCGGGGTTGCCGGTCGGCTGTCCGAGCGGCACGCCGCCCGCAGACAGGGAAACGTCGTCAGGAAACTGGTACTCGCCGCCCGCCCGCAGCGCTACGCCCGCCAGGTCAACTGTTCCCAGCGCGTCACCCAGCACAAACGTCAGTCGGTTGTGATTGGCTATGGGGCGCGACGCGGTAAACGTGGATTGATAATGCGTCCAGGTCTTCGCTAACTGATGATTCGTGTCCGGCCCGACATGATGATAGTCGCCCGTGTCCACGCCCGCATATACGGGCAAAGCGCGTTTGCGGTCACTGCGCGCCCAGAACGAGACCGTGTACGGCTCACCCTCTATCAAATCCAGTCCGGCCTGGTTGAACTGCAAGTGCCAGTTTTGCGCCCCCAGTTTGGAGATGGTCAGCCGCGCCACGCGGCCTTTGACGCCGGACGGGGGTTCGGCGTCGTCGGGCAGGGTAAGCTTTGCCTCGGCAGGCGGCGCGTTCTGCTCCACGTTCCACCGCACCGCCCCCTGCTCGAACAGGGCGTTTTGCAGCACGTTCGGCCCGAACGGTTTATCGGCTGCGCTCCATGCGCGGCGCAGGTTGGTGGTATCGCCGTACTTGCGCTGAAGCCATGCGTTCCACAGGTCGGCCAATTCGGTCTTATAATGCGGCGGCAGCCTGTCTAGTTTGCCGCTCCACGCCTCGCCGAGCAGGGTGTTTTCGTTGTTAATTTCCACGACCGCGACGGCAGGCTCCTCGACATAGCGGGTTTTGGTGTAGGGGTTGAGGTGCGTGAGCAGATCACGCGCGTAATCTTTTTGCAGCGCGATCATGCGCGTGTCGAAAAAGTCCACGGCCTTGTCAAAGTCCACGACGCCGTGCAGCAGATCGGTCTGGGGCAGGCCGTCCCCCGCCCCGAACTCGCGGCTGACGTGCAGGTTGATGTTGGCATAAATGCCGTGCTGTTTCAGTTCGTAGACAAAGTAGTCCAGCCGATCCAGCGCGTCCTTGCTCAGATGCTGTTTGTCCGGCTGTGTGGCGTCTATGATGCCGGGCTTGGCCCAGATCGCGTCCATATGATGCAGGCGCGCGATGTTGACGCCATATTTTTGCAGGCGCGCAGCCACCTTTTGGGCTGTGCTTTTGTCGGGAAAGTTCGCGCCCGCCACCATGTTGACGCCCACGAAACGAACGCGCCGCCCCTTTTCATCATAGAAATGCCCGTTGTGTGACGTGACAAACCCGTTCGCGCCCGCAGGCGCAACATTGAGGTAGGCCACGCTTGTTACGCTCGGAGTCGCGTCGTCCCACGGCAGCACAAGCGGAAAACCGCCCGTATCGGCGGCGTGTGCCTTTGGCAAAGCGCAGGCAAGCAGAAGAAGCGAAAGAAGCATTTTGCTAAAGTTAATGTTTCGGTGTTTCATAAAAACAAATCAGTATGTTCGCTTCAAGTAGAAGTTGCTAAACTGTCATGCGTCAAATGTTCGTATCTACAACCGCATCGCGTCCGTGAGGACGCTTGGCGACGCAGTCGCCTCCAAGACGGGTACGTTCTTTGTACCCGGCTTCCGCGAACATCTAACGATTATTCACAGAAAGGTTTAGCGGGTCGTCCAGCCGCCGTCCAGAGTCAGGGTCGTGCCGGTCATGAAGTTGGAGGCCGAGGAACACAGATACACGACGGCGGGGCCGAGTTCATCGGGCTGTCCCCACCTGCCGACCGGGATATTGGCGAGAAACGCCTTGTACGCGTCGGGGTCGTTCATCAGGACGCGGTTCATGGGCGTCTCGAAGGGGCCGGGACACAGGCAGTTGACCGTGACGCCATGCGGCGCGCCTTCCAGGGCCAGGGTGCGCGTCAGGCCGAGCAGGGCGGATTTCGCGGTCGCATACGCCGCCCGTCCGGGCAGGGACACAAACGACATGATGCTGCCCAGCATCACGACGCGTCCCCACCCCCGCTCCACCATGCCGGGCATGAACGCCTGTGAACACAGAAACGATCCTTTGACGCTGATGTCAATGACGCTGTCCCAATCGTCTTCGGTCAGGTCGTTCGTGCCTTTGCGGACGTTGATGCCCGCGTTATTGATGAGAATGTCTATATCGCCACCGTTGTTGCTTATGGCTTCCTGCAAGCGCATTATGGACTGCTTATCCGTAACATCGGCCTGGAAGGCTGTAAACTTGCGATGCGGCAAGGCGGCGGAAAGTTCGTCTGTGGCCTGCCGTCCCTCATCCAGGTTGCGGCTGCATATATTGACATCCGCGCCCGCTTCGGCCAAGGCGCGGGCCATCGCCAGCCCCAGTCCCTTGCTGCCGCCCGTAATCAGCGCGGTCTTGCCGTCCAATCGAAACGCGTCCATCACGGGCATAGGGTTCTCCTGTAAACGTTGGTTGTGGCCCTCATCCAGCCTCCGGCCACCTTCTGCCGGAGGGAGAAGGCCAGTTTGTTCACATTGTGCGTTTGGTAAAGACGTATACATCTGACGCACTGCACAAGGATTACATCTGACGGCAAACCCACTTACGCCCTCGCTCCCCTCTCCCATGCGGGGAGAGGGGCCGGGGGTGAGGGGAGAAACTTCCATCTTGCGCCGGCCCTACCGCGCCTGCCGCCCTTTTCTCAAGAAGGCCAGGTACTCATTTACATCCCGCGTGTAGCCTTCCGACTGCGCCACAACGGTTTTGCCGTCCGGCGTGACGGCGCAGTAGATGGGCAGGGCCGTGGTCTTCGCCAGACGCTGCTCGATCTGCTGATTGGCCTGGTTCTCGGCATCGCCGCGATCTGTGAACAGTTCCGTGTACACGTAATGACTGAGTTCCGCGACGACAGCCGGGTCTATGAGTGTGCTTTTTTCCATCAGGCGGCAGTTGACACAGTTGTAGCCGGTAAAGTCAATGAAGATCGGCTTGTTCTGCGCCTGCGCCACCTTCACGGCCTCGTCAAAGTTCATAATTGGGTTTTTGGGTGTACCAACATCGGAAGCGACTGCCCCGCCGGGTGCGCTCGACGCCAAAATCGGGGATGCACTGCCTGTCTGCCCCGCTTTGTGAATGTACGGGTACGGCGTGGGCGGCACGAACGCTTCCAACTGACCGAGCGATTTGCCCTCGATCCCTGCAAGGCAGTACACGCCGCCCACAACCGTCAGGATGCCGAAGACGCGCCGCGCAATGCCGATTTTGGGCTTGTCGTCGTGCGGCAGGCGCAGCCAGCCGAGCAGGTACAGGCCCGCCACGACGCTGATGCCCGCCCACAGCGCCAGAAAGATCGGGCGCGTCAGGACGCCCGCGCCCCACGTCAGGTCGGCGCTGGAAAAGAACTTGAGGGCGGCGGCGAGTTCCAGAAAGCCCATGAACGCCTTGACCGTGACCAGCCAGCCGCCGCTTTTGGGCATACGGGCCAGCGTCTGGGGAAATAGCGCGAGCAGAAAGAACGGCAACGCAAAGGCGGTACTGAAACCGAGCATTCCGACAACTGGGTAAAAATAATGTCCGTGCGCGGCGGCGAGCAGAACCGTGCCTACAAACGGACTGGTGCAGGTGAATGAAGTCAGCGTAAAGGTGAGGCCCATCAGCAGCGGGGCAATCAGTCCGCCGTTTTTGCCCTGCGCCCCTTGTGTCCGGTTGAGCAGCCACGTCGGCAGCAAAATCTCGAACGCGCCCATCAGGTTCGCGGCCAGAATGACAAACAATGTGCCGAGCGCGATGTTGACATAGGGATTGGCGGCGAGGTTCTGGATGCCCGTCGCGCCGAACAGCACGGTCGTCAACAGGCCCAGGCCCGTAAACGTGCCGATGATGCCCAAGCAGTACGCGAGTGCGCCTCGAACCCCCTGAGTGGCCTGATTTTTGGCTGTTTCGCCCTCCGCGCTCCGGCGCTTGGTGAAGAAACTGACCGTGATGGGGATCATGGGAAACACGCACGGCGTCAGCAGACTGGTAAATCCCGCCGCGATGGCTCCCAGCAAAAAGGGGAGCAGCCCCTGTGATTGGGAACGCTCCCCGCTTTGTACGCCACCGACATCAGCGGTCCGCCCCCCCGCGGCGACAGGCGGCGCGTCCGGCGGGCCGCCCGCCAAAATGAGGGTTCCCCGCTCGGCCTGTACTACGACGGTCTTGTCGTGTTCGTGTAGGCCATACGCAAGGGGTTTCCGCTGGTGTGGGCCGGTAAGCAAGGCCGCTTTACCTGTCGGCAGCATCGTCAACGGCTTCTTGCGGTTGGCGCGGGCCGTACCCGGCGCGACGCTGACCGAAACAGGTACGTCTGCCTGCGCGGGCGGGCGGCAGATCCTCTCGTTGCAAATCTGGTACTGGACGTGCAGCGCGGCTTTCTGACTGCCCTTTGCGCCCGCCTTCACAGATAACGGTACACCAAACGTGGCCGCGCCGGTATACTCTTCCAGCGTCACCTTCAGGATTGGTTCAGGAACTTTCTTAAAGGCTGACCCGACCGGCTTGCCGCCCATAGCTACCATTCCGCCGTTTACCAGATTAATCGTGAGCGGTACGCCGCCGCCCGGATCCTGCGACAGCGAATACATGTGATACCCGGCAGGGATTTTGGCTGTGAGGATGATCTGCGCGGTCTCTCCCGCCCGCACATCGGCGGGCGCGACACGCGCCGCAAACTCCACGGTCTGCGCCCGCGCGCCACTTGCCAGAAGCGGCAGGAGCGCCGCGCCGAACAGCAGGGCAGCAGCGGTTTTAGTTTTGAATTGACCCACAATCAAATGTTGCCAACTGGAAAATTGTCTCACTCTGATAACCTCGCGCAGTACGCGTTTCGCGTATCGCGCCTCAAAAGTAAAATCCGCCGCCTGCCGCCCGCGCCGCTGTCTTCCTAAACGGGCTGCACACAGAACTATCGCTTTGATTCGCGCCACGGTCAGGGATTTCCTGCATTATTCCTTATCTACGGACGATTTCGCATTCATGTTTCCGCCGCCGGCTGCGCTCGGCAAAACAACACACGGCGCATAGCAGGCATATTGCTGAATTGCTGACGTCAAGCAGGAATCGACGTTTTTGTGGCGAACTATGCGCTGATCGTTCCCGCTCACCCATCTAACCGCCCGCCTATCGGAAAAGTTCATCTTTCGCCTGGAGTAATCTCCACCAGGCAGCAGGAGAAACTCCGCGCGGCATTTAGCGCCCATCACACTCCGCAGCGAGAACAAGAGAGAGTACACGGTCAAGCCATGCAAACTCACCCCCCGAACCCCGACGCCCATTCTGACACGCCCGCCGCCGCGCAAACGCGCCTGCTGGAACAGTCCGCTGCACAACTTCGCGCCCTGCTCGAAGCCACCAACCGGGCGCGCGAGGACGCGCTGCGCCAGTCCCGCGAGGTGATCCAGTTTTCCAGCCGCGCCATACGCGCCATACACCGGGGCGAAACGACTGCCGCTCAGTCCCTCACCGGCGAGGCCCGCGCCCGCGTATATGCCGTGCGCGCCAGTCTCGCCAACCACCCCGACCTGTTTCATGCCGGCTACATTCACGACTCGCAAAAGGAGTATGTGGAAGCCGAGGCCATGCTCGCCATCGCGGGCGACCTGCCCCTCCCGACGCCCGGCGCGCTGGGCGTGGAACCCGCCGCCTACCTCAATGGCATGGCCGAGGCCGCCAGCGAAAGCCGACGCTATGTGCTGGATCGTCTGCGCCTGGGCGAGGTCGCGCAGGCCGAGCGCGTTCTCAAAGTAATGGACGACATCTATTATGAACTCGTGACGTTCGACTTTCCCGACGCGATTACGGGCGGGCTGCGCCGCACGACCGACAGCCTGCGGGCCGTTCTGGAGCGTACCAGGGCCGACCTGACCATGACGCTTTCTCAGCGCCGCCTGGAAGAAGCGTTACGCGCGTTCCACGCCGCGCCTCCCGCCTCACATGCGGTTCCTCATCCCGACATCAGCGCCGCCTTTGCGCCCGTCACGGTCATCGTCACGTCAGACGCCGCAGAGACAATGAACCTTCCCTCAGATGCGAATAGCACCAATTCTATAAACATCACTATGTCGTAATGTATAATAATATGTTAAGAAACGCTAAAATTGAGGGAACATTGGGAACATAACTGCACATGCTCCCGTCAAGAGCGTGTGTGATCTCCTTTCTGTATCAAAAATGGCAAAACCGCTGCCGCCGTCGGCCTCGCCGATGAACTCTGCTGGCAGCGGTCTTTTTTCGCCTGCTCATCTCGTGTATTTTGCAATTCCTCTCAATCATTCTGCGCGTACATGTCTGTTTGTATTTTTCTGTTGCGGCGCAATCCGATTGTGTGGTATCGTATAGCCAACTATGACAACCACGCTGCCGAACCCAACCCAACCCGATTTTATGCAGGACAGGGCTGTTCCAACCGACACAGGTAGAATAAACGCCTCAACCTGTACTCTCAGCGTCCTGATGCCCGTGTACAACGAACGGGCCACGCTATACGACCTGCTGGCGCGTATTCAGGCCGTCCCTGTGCAAAAAGAAATCCTGATTGTGGACGACGGCAGCACGGACGGTACGCGGGAACTGCTTGAATCGCAGATCGAGGGTGTCATTCCCAACGCCCGCATTTTCTATCACGACCACAATCTTGGCAAAGGCGCGGCCATTCGCACGGCCATCCCCCACGCGACCGGCGAGTTTTGCATCGTGCAGGACGGCGATCTGGAGTACGACCCGCAGGATTATGCCGTCATACTAAAGGCATTCGACCGCCCGGATGTATCAGCGGTGTACGGTTCGCGCTTCCTTAACGGCTGGCCTGCCATGCGCCTGCCCAACCGCATCATTAACAAACTGCTGGCCGGCATGGTGCGCGTTCTGTTTCATACCCCCATGACCGACGAGGCCACCTGCTACAAAGCGTTCCGCACACCCGTCTTGCAAAGCCTGCCCCTGACCTGCCGCCGCTTCGAGTTCTGCCCCGAAGTGACCGCCAAAGCTCTCCGGCGCGGGCATCGTATCGTCGAGGTTCCCATCAACTATGAGGCCCGCAGCATGGCCGAGGGCAAGAAGATCCGCTGGACCGACGGCCCCGACGCCATTTGGACCCTGCTCAAGTACCGCTTCGTTCGCTTTTGATTGGTTGCGCGTTGTTTGTTGATCGGTTGTTTGTTCAGGACGGATGCGTTCTTCTCTTAGAGTGCATCGGCCTTTTTCGTTTTTCCGTTCCCCTTTCTCGTTTTTCCTGTTACTCTTTCTGTCTCGCATTCTCGCCCCGACGCGGAATAATCCATCAGGAGCGTTCAAGACGCCCTGTTACCTGGTTCTGCACGTTTCTGATCTGCATGTTTCCGCACGGAGAAAGACAGCCATGACCGTTTGCTTTCGACCTGACACCCTTAAATATACCTCTCGCCATAACGCCTGCATTGACATAACGCGCCTGTTTGCTCTTGGTTCCGCCGTCCTCGCCCTGTCCTGCCTGGCCGTTCCGCGCGTCGGGGCCGAGCCGGCCAAGCCCGCCAAAAGCAAGGGCGCGCCCGCCGTGAAAAAAGCGCCCGATAAGGCGGAGGCCACGACCACCAAAACCGCGAAGCCAAAGGAAGTAAAAGAAGCGAAAGACAAGAACGCCAAAGAGGAAGACGCGAAAGACGAGAAAGAAACGCCCGCCGCGCCTGCCGCCGCCGATGACGACCGCGACCCTAACGATACCACGTATGCGCTGAACGAGAAAGACCCGACCGGCGATCATTATACGAGCATCATTGACGCGTCCGATTATCACGTCACGCCCAGCATGTCGCCCAAAATCTGCGGCGCGGACGGCGGCAAGGTGTGGCCCTGCCTGCCGTTCATTGATCCCGATTATGTCATCAGCTACGGCATCGTGGTCTACGCGCACTCGCTGGACGAGGCCAAAAGCCACAAGCGGGCCGGCAAGAACCCGCTTGTGATCCGGGCGATGGGCCGGGGCAAAAGCGCGGACGACCCCGTCGTGTGCGACACGGACGCGCTCGCCATTCTCGCCGCCAACAAGCGCAACCAGTGCGTGGACAAGTTCAAGGTGATCTACATATTGGATAAGCGCGCGGACGCCAAAGCGCCCGCCCCGGCCCCGACAGTGGCGAGCGCCGCGCCTTCCAAATGAGCGGCGCAGACACAGACAGGCTCTTTAACAGACAGGCTCTTTACAGATTGTGCCGGATGAATTCGGCGATCAGCGCGGCCCAGTGTGGCGCGACCCCCTCCAGGCCGTGATGCTTGCCGGGGTACGCCATCATCTGAAACGGCTTGTTGTGCTGCTGCAAAAGCGATGCCAACTGCGCGGCGTTCTGGAAATGAACGTTGTCGTCGTCCAGGCCATGCGCCAGCAGGAATTTGCCTTTGAGATTCTCGGCATATTTTAGCGGGGCGTTGCGCTCGTAGCCGTCCGGGTTGTCTATGGGGCGGCGCATGTACCGCTCGGTATAGATGCTGTCGTATAGCTTGAAGTCCGTGACCGGCGCGACCGCGATAGCCGCCTTGAACACGTCCGCGCCGCGCAGTATGCACAAACTCGCCATGAACCCGCCGTAACTCCAGCCCCAAATGCCTATACGCGCGCTGTCTACATAGGGCAGGGTCGCCAGTTTTTGCGCCGATGCGATCTGATCGTTCACCTCGTACTGGCCCAGGTTCAGGTACGTGACCTTTTTAAAGTCCCGTCCGCGCCCGCCCGCGCCGCGCCCGTCCACAAGCGCCAGCACATAGCCCTGCTGCGCGAGATACTGCTCCAGACCGATGCGGCTGCCCCACGCGTCCACGACCACCTGCGACCCCGGCCCGCCATACGTGTACATCAGAAGCGGGTATTTGCGCGTCGGGTCAAAGTCCGGCGGGCGCAGCAGGGCCGCCTCCAATCCGATCTCGCCGCCTGTGTCGCTGTCTTTGACGGGCAGCGTAACAAATTCCCATTCGCTCAGAAGCTGCGCTCGCGCTTCGGGCATGGGATTGTCCACAACGGTGACGACAAACTGCCCATCGGCGCGGCATATATCGGTTTGCGGCGGCGTCATGCGGTCGGAGTAAGTATGCAGGAACAGGGAGGCATCGGGCGAGAACAGCGCGTGATGCGTCCCCTGCCCCATTGTAATCTGCGTTATGTCGCCGCCGTCGAGACCGACCGCGAAAAGATGCTGTTCGCGTGGCAGCGGGTGCGACGCGGTGAAATAGACCCGTCCGTTCACAGCGTCCGCCACCACGACCCTGTTCACGTCCCATTCCCCGTGCGTTAGCTGCCCTAACCTCTGCCCATCGCGGTCATACAGGTACAGATGCCGCCAGCCGTCGCGGTCGGAAGGCCACACAAAAGCGCCGCTGTCGCCCACAAAGGTCAGTTTGCCGGGAGCGTCCACCCAGGCCGCGTCGGTCTCGGACAGCAGCAGGCTCGTGGTTCCGGTTTGCAGATCGGCGCGGACTATGTCAACTTGATTTTGCAGACGCGGAATACGCTGTATCAGCAGTTCCCCGCCCGGTGTCCACTGTATCTGCGCGATGTAGATGTCGCTATCCGGGCCTATGTCGAGCCACAGCGTAGAGGGCAGCGCATTCGGCGTTTCGAGCAGGTCTATCACGCCCACACGCACCACGGGGTTCGGATCGCCGGCTTTCGGATAGCGCTGTAATTCGGGGGCCAGGTGGAGGGTTTCGTAGCGCGTCAGGGGAACGATGGGAACAGCCGTCTCGTCGCATTGACAGTACGCGATATATCGTCCGTCCGGCGACCATGCCCAGCCGTCTACCAGATACATTTCTTCCTGATATACCCATCCGAAGCGTCCATTATAGACGGAGGGGGACGCGTCATTCGTCAGACGCCGCTCGGTTCCGCTTTCCAGATCGAGAACGTACAGGTCATCGGCCCGCGCGTAGCCCAGTCGCAGGCCGTCCGGCGACCACTTTGCGTTGCGGAAATCTTCGCCCTCCCCACACCGCGCCACGCAGGTCAGGGCGCGCGTGGCGCGCGTGTAAATCCATAGTTCTTTGTCGCCTTCGGCGTCGTGGGCGCGGGGTTGCCGGGCCAGCAGGACGCGCGTTTCATCCGGCGACCATTCATAGCCGTGTACCGTCAGCGGTTCCTCGCCTGTTTGCAGGATTTCGGCGGCGATGATCGGGGCGCGCTGTTTACGCTCCACATCGAAAATCCACAACGTCAGCAATTCTTTATCAGGCGTCTCTTTGTCAGTCGCCTGTTTATTGTCTGCTTTTTTGTCGTTTGTATGTGTTTGGGCCTTCTCTTGCTTTGGAGCGGTGTCCAGGAAACTGAAGTGACTGCCGTCCTTGTGCCAGTGCGGCTGACGCAGCATTTTCGGCTCAAAAATCTTCTCTGTGTATATGGCGTCCAGCGTCAGAAGCGCGGCGGACGGGGCGGGAGTATCGGTTGTATTTTCCATTGTATTTTCCATGCCTGTTTATTCGCCTGTCTGCCGTCTGTGTCCTGCCGAACGCGCGTCGAAAAAGAAAAACGGGCCGCGCTGTGTCTGTGCTTCAGGCAGGAAATCGGCTTGTGCTGACGAACTATGCAGTATTATTGCCAGGAGAATGCCCGTGCCTGCTTTGCCCACCGGAACCGTCACGTTTTTGTTTACCGACATCGAAGGCAGCACCAAACTCTGGGAAGCCTACCCCGATGCCATGCGCCTCGCCCTCGCCCGTCACGACGAGTTGCTAAGGCAAGCCATCGGGGACAACAAGGGGGTTGTCTTCAAGACCGTAGGAGATGCCTTCTGCGCCGCCTTTGCCGCTGCCTCCGACGCCCTCAATGCCGCTCTCGCCTCGCACCTGCTTCTCCTCAAAGAGACATGGGAAGAAACCGGCGACCTGCGAGTACGCATCGCCCTGCACACGGGCGAAGCTCAGGTACGCGACGGCGACTACTTCGGCCCTACCCTCAACCGTGTAGCTCGCCTGCAATCCACGGGTTACGGACAACAAACCCTGCTTTCGCAGACGACGTATGATCTCGTGCGCGACTGTCTGCCCTCGGAGGCAACCTTACAAGACATGGGAACGCATCGCCTCAAGGATTTGCAGCGCCCTGAACAGGTGTTCCAACTGCTCTACCCTGACCTGCCCGATACGTTTCCGCCCCTCAAGTCTCTGGATAATCCTGACCTGCCCAACAACCTGCCTCAACAGGTGACAAGTTTCATCGGGCGTGAAAAGGAGATCGAAACGGTCAAGACCCTGCTGGACAAAACACGGCTGCTCACGCTCACAGGCAGCGGCGGCAGCGGCAAAACGCGGCTGAGTCTGCAAGTAGCGGCGGATGTGCTGGAGAACTACCCCGATGGCACATGGCTGGTGGAACTCGCGCCCCTGGCTGATCCTGACCTTGTAGCCGAGAGTGTCGCCCAGGCGATAGGCGTGACCGAGGAGCCGGGCAAGCCGCTCGTGCAAACCCTTACCGCCGCGCTCAAAGACCGGAAAATGCTGCTTGTACTGGACAACTGCGAGCATCTGCTGTCCGCCTGCGAGCGCCTGGTAGACACGCTCATTCGCGCCTGTCCCGCCCTGGAGGTACTCGCCAGCAGTCGGCAAGGGTTGGGCATCGCAGGCGAAACGCTGTACCGCATCCCCTCACTCTCCCTGCCGGACCGCAAGCAAACAGCGACGCCGGAAAGTCTCAGCACCTATGAAGCCGTCCGCCTGTTCGTAGACCGCGCGGTCGCCGCTTTACCTGACTTTGTTGTGACCAACCAGAATGCGTCTGCCCTCGCCTCGCTGTGTCACCGGCTCGACGGCATCCCGCTTGCCATCGAACTCGCGGCGGCAAGAGTGCGCTCGCTGTCGGTCGAGGAGATCAACAGCAAACTCGACAACCGCTTCCATCTGCTCACCGGAGGCAGCAAAACAGCCCTGCCCCGTCATCAGACGCTGCGCGCCCTGATTGACTGGTCGTATGACCTGCTCAACGCGCAGGAAAAGACGCTGCTGTGCCGTTTGTCCGTCTTTGCCGGTGGCTGGACACTCGCCACGTCTGAGCAGGTCGGGGCGGGAGAGAGCGAGGCAGAGGAAGGCATCGAGGAGTGGGAAGTGCTGGACTTGCTGACAAGCCTTGCCGACAAGAGCCTCGTTTTCGTACAGGCGCAGGGCGAAACCACGCGCTATGGGCTGCTGGAAACGATTCGCCATTATGCGTGTGACCGGCTGTCTGAGAGCGGGGGAAGCTTGACGGTACGCGCGCGCCACGCCGAATGCTTCCTGACGCTGGCAGAAGACATCCATCCGAAAATGAGCGGTTCGGAGCAGATGCAGTGGCTGGAGGTCTTGGAAGAGGAACACGACAATCTGCGGCAGGCGCTCACCTGGTACGCGGAAGACCTGGAAGACGCAGAGGCAGGGGAGAAGGGGCTGCGGCTGGGAGCGGCCTTGCAGTTGTTCTGGTGGACACGGGGGCATCTGAGTGAAGGCCGGGAACGCTTGGGAGCGCTGCTGGCGCATTCGAGCGGGCAGGAACGCACCGCGGCGCGGGCCAGTGCGCTCAACGGCGCGGGGGTGCTGGCCCGGATGCAAGGCGACTATAACCAGGCGCAAGTTCTGCTTGAGGAAAGCCTGACCATACGGCGCGAATCGGGGGACAAAGGGGGTGTCGCGAACTCTCTCATCAATCTTGGGAATGTGGCTACGGATCAGGGCGACTATGCCGAGGCGCGGGTTCTGCTTGAGGAGGCTCTGGCGATGCGGCGCGCGTTGGGGGACAAGAGCGGCATCGCTATTGCCCTCGGCAACCTGGGCATTGTAGAAATGGATCAGGGCGACTACGACGGGGCGCGAGTTCTCTATGAGGAGAGCATAACGATAAAACGCGAATTGGGGGACAAGAGCGGCATCGCCAGCTCTCTGGGCAACCTGGGCATTGTGGAAATGGATCAGGGCGACTATGCCGGGGCGCGGGGTCTGCTTGAGGAGAGCATAACAATGAGGCGCGAGTTGGGGGACAAGAGCGGCATCGCTAGCTCTCTCACCAATCTGGGGAACATGGCCTATGAACAGGACGACTATGACGAGGCACGGGGTCTGCTTGAGGAGAGCCTGACGATGCAGCGCGCGTTGGGGCAAAAGAGCGGCACCGCGTACTCTCTGGGCAATCTGGGGATTGTGGAAACGCATCAAGGCGACTATGCCGCCGCTCATGCCTGCCTGCGAGAGTGTCTTACCCTGTCACGGGAAATTGGCGACAAGCACGTCACGTCCTATGCTCTGGAAAGCTATGCTGCCCTCGCTTACCGCCAGCAGCGCCTGGAGCAGGCTGTGCAGTTGCGGAGCGCGGCAGCGGCCTTGCGAGGGACGATTGGCATGCCTCTGTCGCCTATTGACCGTGAGAAACAAGAGCGCGAGATGACGGCTGCGCGGGACACGATGGGCGAAGAGGCTTTTGCTGCGGCGTGGGCGCGAGGGCAGGCCATGACGATAGAACAGGCCACCGAGTACGCGCTGAAAGAAGATGCTCCAGGGTAATTTGTGTGTACAGACACCGCGCCGCGCTTCACGGATACAGCCTTTGCGCCGGACGCCCTGAACCACTACGAGCGCAACGATGGCGGCAAAGTTACGGTGCGCGCCGTGGCCCTGACGGATCGAGACGCGGCGGGGTTAGTAAAACATTTCCGGTTCTATACGGATGCGACGCCCGTTTTTGCGCCTGCCGACACCAGCGAGAAGGCATAGTAAGTGGAACGTCCTGACCAGCCGCTTTTCAATTACTTTAGTCGGCATCTTCCTCACGCTGGCGTCACCGGCTGATTTCGCCTGGTGATACTCTGCGCCCTAATTGCAGGGAACATCACGCGGCCTGATTCGTTCTTGTACTGTGAAGGGGCGTAATGTTGCGCCCCATAACATTTTGCATTTGCCATCGCCGCCGGGTTCGCGCAGACGCGCGGCGGCATAAGAAAGGTTACTATCATGAACATTCCCAAGCGCACGTACACGATGGATCAGGCCGTCGAGGAACTGCACATCAGCCGCGAGACGCTGGAGCGCCTGCTTCCCAACCTGCCCAACAGCAGCGTTCGCGAAGGCACGGAGATCAGCGAAGACGAACTCAACCAGATCATAGACATGCTCAACGACCCGAACTATAAAGCGGGAACGGCAAGCAGTTAATCTCGCAGCGCAGTCGTTCGTATACAGCAGGGAGGATACTTCCAAGTGTCCTCCCTGTTCTCACGTCACCGCAAGCGTTAAGCCCCTGCGCGTCCGCCGCGATGCTCAGCGCCGATGCGGTACAATAAAGGCAGAAGAACCCCCCAACTATAAAGGAACTGCCATTATGGAAATGCTGCGCGAAAGCCTGCTCGCCCTGATTACCGAGACCGCCACCAATCTGCCCGACGACGTGCGCCGCGCCCTCGTCCGCGCCAACCACCGCGAGGCCCCGACCACGCAGGCGGGGCAGGCGCTGCACATCATCAGCCTGAACGTGGACATGGCGAAGGACAACGTTTCGCCCATCTGCCAGGATACGGGGATGCCCACGTTTCACGTCCATACGCCGGTCGGCGTCAACCAGATTGTGATACGCAGGGAAATCGAGGAGGCCGTGGCCGAGGCGACGCGACGGAGCAAGCTGCGCCCGAACAGCGTGGACAGCGTGACCGGCAAAAACAGCGGCTTGAATTTAGGCCCCGGTACGCCCGTAATCCACTTCGAGCAGTGGGAACACGACGAAATCGAAGTGCTGTTGCTTCTCAAAGGCGGCGGCTGCGAAAATAAGAACATCCAGTATTCCCTGCCCGCCGAACTGCCGCACGTCGGCAAGGTGGGCCGCGATCTGGAAGGCGTTTACAAGTGTATCCTCCATGCCATCTGGCAGGCGCAGGGCCAGGGATGCAGCGCGGGGTTTTTGGGCGTGTGCGTGGGAGGCGACCGGACGAGCGGCTATGCGGGCGCAAAAGAACAGCTTTTCCGCAGCGTAGACGATACCAACCCGGACACGGCGCTTGGCGAAATCGAAACCCGCGTCATGGCCCACGCCGACAGCATGGGCATCGGCACGATGGGCTTTGGCGGCGCGGTCACGCTATTGGGCTGCAAGGTCGGCGCGCTGAATCGCCTGCCCGCCAGTTTCTTTGTGTCGGTCGCCTACAACTGCTGGGCTTTTCGGCGCATGGGCGTGCGCCTGAACGCCAACACGGGCGCGATTAGGGGCTGGATGTTTCGGGACGCCGACCCGGCCCGCATGGCGCAGGCCGAGGGGCTTTCGACATCGGGACGCGCCTTCAGCTTCAATACGCCGCTGAGTGAGGCCGATGTACGGCAGCTGCGCGTGGGCGATGTCGTCACTCTGAGCGGGCCGATGTTTACGGGACGCGACGCCCTGCACAAGCATCTATCCACGCACGACTCGCCCGTTGACCTGAACGGCCACGTCATCTATCATTGCGGCCCCGTGATGCTCAAGGACGCGGAGGGAACCTGGCACGTCAAGGCGGCAGGCCCAACGACGAGCATCAGGGAGGAGCCGTACCAGGCGGATATTCTGCGGCGCTTCGGCGTCCGCGCCGTGATTGGCAAGGGCGGCATGGGCAAGAAAACCTCGGACGGCCTGAAAGAAGTAGGGGCAGTCTATCTCAACGCCATCGGCGGCGCGGCACAATTCTACGCCGACAAAATCACCGCCGTTACGGGCGTGGACTTTTTGGAGGAGTTCGGCCTGCCCGAAGCCATGTGGCATTTGCAGGCCAAAGACTTTGTCGCGGTCGTCACGATGGACAGCGTGGGCGGCAGCCTCCACGCCGAAATAGAACAATCCAGCGGCGAGAAACTAGAACTGCTCGCGGTGTAACTCTTATCCACCGTGAAACACGCAAAAGACACGAAAAGGAAGACAAAAAGACAAAGCCAATCCATAGACAGGATTAACAAGATTTCCAGGATTTACAGGATTTCTTTTGAGCAAGTTCGGGAGAGTGGTACTTGTCTGCCCGTCGTTTGCGTTTTTAATCTGTGTACATCTGCGTAATCTGCGGATAACTCCTTCTGCATCTGTTCTTTTTTCGTTTGTTTCGCGTGTTTCGCGGTGGACACTCTTTGTATTGGCGTCAGGCGGTATGGTATGGATGCAATAATTTTGTTTTCGCATGGGTCGCTGTTGTGCGGGGCGGGCGAGGCGCTGAAGGTTCAGGCCGCCCGGCTGCGCGAGCGCGGCCTTGCGCCCGTTGTTGAGGTTGGGTATCTGAATTACAGCGATCCGCCGTTTGCGGACACCGTGGAGAGCGTTGTCCGTGAGGGCGCGACGCGCATTCTGGTGACGCCCTATTTTCTCATTCCCGGCAAGTTCGTCAAGGTGGATCTGCCCCGCGCCGTCGCCACAGCCCAGGCCGCGCATCCCGACGTTACATTTGTTGTCGCAAACGCTATCGGTTTCGACCCGCGCCTTGCTGACGCGCTGATTGACAGCGCGCGCCGGTCATTCGGCCCCGCTCGGTGGCGCGAGGATCTGGCGCAGGCGACGCGCCACTGCCGCCCCAATGTGGACTGCCCTTTGTACGACACGCCGCTCTGCCCTCTGCATCCCGGCGCGAAAGAATTTGCAGGAGTAGATACGTGGCGGCGCATACAGCAAGCAGGACAGGAACCCGCGCAGACCGCGTTTTCACCGTCTGCCGACTCCGCTTCCTACACTGCTGCCCCGTCTGCAAATACTGCCCTGCTGGTGATGATTCACGGCAGCCCGCGACCTGTCGCCAACGAGGATATGTTTCAAGTGGTGGAGATCGTAAAGGAACGGGGCGTCTTTCCGATTGTTCAGGTCGGGTTTATGGAGTGCAACGCGCCCACGATCCCCGAAGCGATTGCGGCCTGCGTCGCGCAGGGCGCGAGCGAGGTCATCGCCGTTCCCTACTTTCTGCACACGGGAACGCACGTCGCCGACGACCTGCCCATGCTGCTGGAAGAGGGACACGCGCAGTATCCCGATGTCGCGTTCACGATGGGCGCATACCTGGGCCGCTCGGAACGCCTGACCGACATACTCGCGGATAGGGTACGCTCTATTCAGTAAGTCGCTGCACGACAGACGTACTATTTGCGTTCATTTGCGGCTGTTCACAGGTTAAAACGTGATGGGATCGTAGGGGGTCGTCAGGCGCATTCCGGTTTGGCCGAGGGTTTGCTGCCATTCGGTCTGTTCGCGCTGTACGGCGATGTCGTCGTCGTAATGCACGAGGTGGGTGCGGCTGCGCCATTCCAGTGGATACTCGCAAAGCTGTTCAAAGTGCGCGTGGACGGTGTCGGGGTACGGGGGCTTGAAGCTGCAATCGTGGAACACGCAGGCGGTGTCCTCGTAAAACCACGGATCGGCATCGGCAAGCGAGTCGCAGGTAAAGCCTGCCGTAGCGCTCTGGGCGCTGACTTTGACGCCGTATGAGTGCGCGTGGGGAATATGGCGAACGGGATGAATACGCAGCGTAAAGGGGCCGAACTCGCAGGGCGTATCCGGGTGCAGCGTAATCACATCGAAATAATCTTTGAGCAGGCACGAGCGGTCGCAGGTCTGCCCCATCGTGCCGGACAGCACATTGCGCCACAGCAGATCGGCCAGCGTTTCGGCAATGAACAGGCGGGGCCGAATGCGCCATTGCAGCATATTGCGAAATCCCCATTCCTCCAAACCGTAGATATGATCGCCGTGCAGATGGCTGATAAACACGCCGTCCAGGTCGCGCAGCGATAATCCCATCGCCCCAAGCCGCGCGGGAACGCTGTGTCCGCAGTCAATCAGCAGACGCTGCCCCTGCGCCTCCACGACAGCGGAGGAATTGCCGTAGTGCGCGGCCCATGCCGCTCCGGTTCCGTTCCAGGTAATCTGCATCGTGAGAACCCCCTTCCGCTTTCTAAACGCTCCAGCAAGCAAAAACAACAAACCGGCGTAAGGTACGCCGGTTTGCCAAAGCGGCATCGCCGCAGCACCACTTTCAGTTGGCCTTCAAAGCAGACCGGCGTTATTCTGCGCCCACTGTCTCGCTGCGCTCGCTCATGGCGCGCACGATCTGCGCGGGCGACGGAGCGGATGTCGTCGGAACGACGGGCGCGGCGGGAGTATGAGTCACGTTCGCTGTGGGCGCGGGCTGCGCTTTGGCCGCAACGCTCGCCGCGCTGCGATAGGTGCCAAGCACCTTGTCGGCCAGCGGGAAGAACACGTTCAGGTTCTGCTGCATGTACTTGTGGTGGATGCGATGATGTTCCTTGACGTACTGGAACACGGGCGTTCGCTCGAACCACTTGCCGCTCGGAACGTGCATCCCGTAATGAAAATACTCGTACACGGTATAGTACGCCACGACTGAGGCGATCCCGCCCCAGAAGCTGTGCCAGCCGGTCGCCCACTGCACCACGAGGAAGATAGGCACATGCACGGCCACGAAAAGCGGCAGCGCGAACCAATCCATCGCAATATGATCCCGTTCCTGGCCTTCCTGGACTTCATAGGAGTTTTGCGCGTACTTGTACCGCTGATGATGCACAAGTTGGTGGGCTTTGAACGTCTGCTTGATAAACCTGGGGGAGTGAAACAGATATTTGTGAAAGGCCCACTCAAAAAAGCTCTCATACAGGAAATAAAAGATGAACGCGGCCAGTTCCTGGCCCAGCAAAATCGAGGTCATATCAAACAGGTTCCCTTCTCGCTATCGCTGCCCGCCCTGCCGCCTGTGACTGCCTTGTGCTGGATTGCACGGCAGCGAACAGGCCCGGCGGACAATGCTTCCCCTGAACTACGTGCCAAAAGGCGGCGGGGTTTCCAAAACAATCGCGATTAGCTTTTACAATCCTGCGCCCGGGCGCGTTTACGTCGCGTTAGCGTCAAACCGTCGCATTGTACCAGTATTCGATTCAGCCTGTCAATTATATTTCACTCTGAACAGACGGGTATTTGCTTAATTTGCTGCTGTAAACGCTCGTGTTCCTGCCTGCAACGCCGGGACTATTTCAACGCAGACGCGCTTTCGCAATCCGCGCACAGGCGTCAGTGATGCCGCAGGACGACGAAGTAGAAAATGGCGAGCAGCATGATCAGCAGGAGGACGATAAGCGCGTACACGGCGGGGTTGGTACGGCGCGCGGCCAGACGTTCCGCTTTGCGGGCCGCGACGCGCTCTTCCAGCGTGGCCTGCGTTTTGAGTTTCTGCCCGCCCGCGTCAACGCCGGGTTCCGCCCCGGCTTCCGACACAACTACGGTGGCGGTGACAAGGGGGGCGGCAGCGGCCCCCAGCGGCTTGCCGCAGTTCCAGCAGTTGTCCTGCGCGGTCACATCCTGATTCATCGCGCCGCAGTGCGGACATTTGATCTTGTCCATAAGTAGCAGACCCCTTGAATAATATAATTTGGAATAATATAATTTGAATGGTGTAAATAGTAGTAATGCGAACTAATTTTTTACAGCACAGCACGCGTGATTTTGAGCGATGTTGCGGTACAATCTTTTTACGACAGTTTGTGTACGCCCTGAACACAGCAAACATTTGCGCCCGCTCCGGTCATCGCGCCGGCAGGTGTATTTCGCCGCCGACCCTGATTTTCCTGCCGATGCGCGGCATTTCTACTAAAGCATCCACTCGCGCCCGTCAAATCGTATGACTTTGAACTGCGAAGTCATCGCCTTCCGCCCCGGCGAAGCTTCAAAGGAGTTCACGAACTTATGTTTGAATTTCCCTCCGTTGTGTCGTCCGTACCCGCCAGCCTCAACGCCGAAACCGCTCCCGCGTCACAGCGCCTGCTCCGGCGGGCTGAGCGCCGCATCACAAGCGGAAATTATGTGCAGGCCATCGCGGATTTGCGCCGCGCTATGGGACAGGGAGCCGACGCGTATGCCTGCACGCTGCGTATCGCCGACCTGCAATGCCGCCGCCAGAAATGGGAACAGGCGATCCGCGCCGCCGAGCAGGCCATTGCAATGGTTCCGACCGCGACGAGCGCATGGGAAATGCTGATGGCGATTGCCATGCGGATCGGGGATTTCGAGCGGGCGCAGGCGGCGGGGCGGGCCATCATCAAGATCAGGCCGCGTCATCTGCCCGCGTATGACGCGCTGGGCGCGCTGTACATGCGGCGCGGCGACGTGGACAGCGCCATGCGCGTCCTGGACGCCCTGATTCGCCAATGTCCTCACGAGGGCATTCACCACTTCAAGAAGGGCCTGCTGTGTCAGCACAAGGGCGAGATCGCCCTGGCCGTGTATGAGTTTACCACGGCCCTCGAACTCGCACCCAACGGCCAGTGCGCCCTGGAAGCCCGTAACGCCCTGGAATGCCTGGACGCGTTTCAACTAAATCAGATACTGACGCTGGGCATGGAGGACATGGTGTTTCGCGCCCGACTGCTGCGCGACGCCGAGGAAGCTGCCGCCGAACGCGGCTTTTGCCTCAGCGAACACGGCTATCACATCCTGGGCGAACTGTGCGCCCAACTGCTGCCCCATACCCTGGGCCTGTGCCGCCGCCTGCGCTACAATTAACCTGTGAACAACTTGTGAGTAGTTTGTGAGTAGTTTGTGAATAGCCGCAAATGAACGCGAATGAACGCAAATCATCCGAGGCATCCCGTGTCAGTCGGGCGGACGCGCGTATGCGGGAACTGATGGAGATAGCCCGCGCGGGACGGCGCACGCTTGTCATGGGCATTCTTAATGTTACGCCGGATAGTTTTTCGGACGGCGGGCTGTTTTTGGGCGCGTCCGAGGCCGTGGCCCGCGCGCGGCAGATGGCGGACGAGGGCGCGGACATACTGGATGTGGGCGGCGAATCCACGCGTCCGGCCACCTTTGCCAGTCACGCCCCCCTGCCGGTTGAGGAAGAACTGCGCCGCATTTTGCCCGTACTCGATGCCGTGCGTGATGCCCTGCCCCACGTTCCCCTCAGCGTGGATACCTACAAGGCGTCCGTGGCGGAACAGGCGCTTGGGCGCGGCGCGGCCATGATAAACGACATCAGCGCCCTGCGCGCCGACCCCGCTATGGCCGCTCTGCTCGCCCGCGCAGGCGTTCCCGTCTGCCTGATGCACCTGCCGGGCCTGCCCGCCGCCATTCCCCCCGAACCCGTTTATGGCGACGTAGTACAGGACGTAGTGGAACATCTGCGTGAACGCGCCCGCTTCGCCATCGCGTCCGGTATCCTCTCCGCCAACATCGTTCTCGATCCCGGCATCGGCTTCGGCAAGAACGCAGCGCAGAACCTTGAACTGCTCAGACGACTGCGCGAATTGACGGCCCTCAACTATCCCCTTCTGCTCGGCACGTCGCGCAAAGCTACGATTGGCAAAGTGCTGGGCGGGCTGCCTCCTCACGACCGTCTGGAAGGCACGGCAGCGACGGTCGCCCTGAGTATCGCGAACGGCGCGGCCATCGTGCGCGTCCACGATGTCAGGGCCATGACGCGTGTGACCCGCATGAGCGACGCCATTGTGCGGGGCTGGAGTAACGAGACATAAAGCGTCATTGTGCGATTAGATGCAGGTGTTTTGCACGGTTTTGCTCGCAGGCGTTCAGGGCAGGCAGGAAATTCACGCGCAGGAGGCGAATAAAAGCGCATCTTCCCATTCTAATATGCTGACAATACGCTGACAAGGAACCGCAAACAGATGGCACAGGCGCGACCAACGAAGGGGCGCATGGACGAGGCGCGCGTCACCAACGCGGAACTCATTGGCGATACGCTTCCGCCTGAAACGGCAAACATGGGCTATCGCAAGGCCGTGACGTGGCGCAGTGTCGCGCTGTGCCTTATCCTATTGCCCTTCAACGCCCTGTGGGTCGTCAATATGGAGATCGTGCGTTATTCGGCGCACCCGACGACCATTTCATTGCTGTTCAACACCATTTTTATCCTGCTGTGCCTGACCCTGCTCAACCGCGTCGTGATGCGCTATGCGCCAACGGCGGCCCTGGAACGGGGCGAGCTGCTGCTGATCTACACCATCCTGTGTATCGGGTCATGCGTGTGCGGACACGACATGCTGGAAGTGTTCGTGCCGATGCTGACGTACTCGTTCAAGCACGCCACGAGTACGAACAACTGGGACAAGCTCATCAACCCGCACCTGCGCGGCTGGCTGTTCATCAGCGACCCGGCCATCTACAAGGGATACTATCAGGGCAACGACAGCATCTGGCACGTCAACTATGTAAAGGCGTGGCTGCCCGTGGTCTGCGCGTGGACGCTGTTCGTCACCACCCTGCTGTTCATTATGCTGTGCATCAACGCCATTTTGCGTAAGCAGTGGACGGACAGCGAGCGCCTGAGCTACCCTATCGTGCAGCTGCCGCTGCAAATCACGAGCGATCAGGCGTTTACGTCGAAAGGCTTGTTTTGCAATCGCCTGTTCTGGCTGGGCTGCCTGATAGCGGGCGGCATTGACATGGTCAACAGCCTCAACTACTATTACCCCGGCATTCCCACGATCCTGACGCCGGGGTTCGGGCAGTCGTACCTGGATCTGGCCCCGTTCTTCGCGGCCAAGCCCTGGAACGCGCTGGGCTGGACGCCGCTTTCGTTTTACCCGTTTATGATCGGGCTGGGCATGTTTATGCCCTTAGATTTTTTGTTTAGCTGCGTGTTCTTTTACTGGTTCTGGAAACTGGAAAAAGTGTTTTGCGTGGCCCTGGCCTACGATCAGGACCCGCGCTTCCCGTACACGGAAAATCAGGCGTTCGGCGCGTATATTTCGTTTTGTTTGTACAGCGTGTGGATCAGCAGGCGTTACCTCGGTCAGGTCGTGCGTCGCGCTCTGGGGCGTCCTTCGGAACTCGATGACAGCCGCGAGCCGATGACGTACCGCAACGCGCTCCTGGGGATCATCGGCGGCGTGGGCGCGTTGGTCACGTTCGCGTCGTACCTGGGCATGCCCGTCTGGATCGGCCTGCTGTTCTTCCTGATGTACTTTGCGCTCGCCCTCGCCATTACGCGGATGCGGGCGGAACTCGGCACGCCCATACACGATCTGCACTTTACCGGCCCGGAAACCCTGATGACGCGTATCGCAGGCAGCCGCGCCTTTAGCGCGGACAACCTGACCGTTTTCGGCCTGTTCTACTGGTTCAATCGCGCGTACCGTTCGCACCCGATGCCGCAGCAACTGGAGGGCTACAAGATGGCCGAGCAGTCGCGTTCGGATTACCGGCAGTGGAACCGGGCGATGCTGGTTTTAGGCGGCGTGGCGGTCTTTGTCGCCTTCTGGGCCATCCTGCACCTGATGTACAGCTATGGCGCGGAGGGCAAATCGCGCATGACGTTCGGCCTGGAACCGTATACGAAAATTGAGGGCTGGATGAAGACCCCCGAAGTCGCCAAGTTCGGCGAGTTTCTGGGACTGTGCGCGGGTTTCGGCATCGCCTTTGGGCTGCAATGGCTGCGCGTGCGCCTGCCGTGGTGGCCGCTGCACCCGCTCGCGTTTGCCGTTTCAAGTTCGTGGGAGATCAATCTGGTGTGGGGGCCGTTGTTTCTGGCCTGGCTGTTCAAGACGCTGCTCTTGCGCTACGGGGGCCGAGGCGGATTTCAGCGCAGTCTGCCGTTCTTCCTGGGCCTGATGCTCGGTCAGTTCGTCGTCGGCAGCCTGTGGAACCTGTACGGCATCGCCCGCAACCTGCCCACCTATCAGTTCTGGCAGTAGCCAAAATCCGGGATATAAAATCCCGGTTAATGGGCCTGCGGCCAGTCGTCCTGCGGACGAATACTCTTACGGGAGTAGTCGCCTGCATAAGGTTGATTGCTAATAGATTGAAGTGACAGTTCAGTAGAAGACCGTTCAGAAAGACAAAGCAAGATGATATGTTTGCGTTCTTTGTGCCTAGCCTCGATGCTGCTGTTGCCCGTGGTAAGCGCGTCCGGAGCGGATAGAGAAACAATATTTGTGCCGGCGGGTCAGATAACCAACGATCCTCTGGGACTGGGGAAAGTGACGCAGCCGGCAAACGCGGCAACGACAGGGCCGGAACTGCCGCCGGTCGCCCCGATCCCGCAGCCTGTCATCCTGCCCAAAGTGCGGGGGCAGTGTCCTATTCGTTTAGGGGGTGTGTTCCTGCGCGGCCTGGGCGATGAACCGAACAATAGAGCGGCAAAACCGGACATGCCGCATTCCGCAAAGGGAATGCGTGCGAAATCGCTTGCTTCTAAGTCCAACGCTAAAAATATGCTGCCAGACGGTGCGGCGAAACTGTCGAATGCGAACCGGGACTGGGTCGCGGCGAATTGCGATGTGGCCGCGTTCAGCCGGACCAGCCTGAAACCTGACACGTTTGGCGTCATGCGCGCCGCACATCCTCTCTTTACGCCCCTGCTGTATGCGTATGCGTCCACGCTGTATGAGCAGGCGGATCACAAGGGCAACGTGGGCGGGTGGCGGGTGGAAATGCAGGACTGGACGCTGCGCGACGTAAAGGGAATGGAAGTCGCGCACCCGGATAAGGGCGGGCATTGGATGGACTTTGGCAATGCGGCGTGGGCCGCGCACTGGCGCGCGCAGATGGCGCGGCAGGCCGGACAGTATGGCGCGCAGGGCGTTGTCGCCGCAGAACTGCCGCTCGGCAACACGTTCGTTCCCAATGCGCTGCAAAGATATAAAACGACGGCGGATCGTCTGAGGGCCACGACGCAATGGCTGGGCGCGGCCCGCTCGCCCGAACAATTCATGCTTATCCCCTCCGCTATCGGCTTTGACAGCGTGGCCGGTCACGCTACCCTGCCCACTCCGGCGGGAACCGGGGAACCGGAACTGCCGGGGCGTGTGTGGGACGAGATGTACCCGCTTGTCAATGGCGCGTGGGCCGAGGGCTGGGTCACGCCCTACTGGTCGGGCGTTCCCCTGCCGGACGCGCAATGGGAACTGCACATCGAGGCCGCCGACCGCGCCGACCGCAGCGACCAGGTGATGATCGCCTGCGCCGCGTATCATAATGACGACGAACTGGAATACGTACTCGCCTCGTTCCTGATGGCGTATCACGCGCAGGGGCGGCTGTGCCTTCAGCCCATGCCGCTCAGACCCGGCCAGTCGCTCGATGCGGGATATGATCTAAACGCGTTTCGCAAAGAGATCGCAGCCAAATCCGCTTATTTTAACGTGCCACTGGGACAGGCGCAGCAGGAGCGGCATCCATTGCGCGTGGATGGCGGCGATATATGGCGGCGGGCGTTTCAGGGCGGCGATGTGTACGTGAACTCGGACGATAACCGCCCGCGCACCATACACTTCGGCGGCGTGATGCGCCGACTGAACGGCAAACGGGTACGCGACTTGACCCTGCCGCCGCATCACGGCGCGATCCTGATTAGCGAAGCGGACGAGTAAACGGAGCGGCTGGATACGACATCTCGAATAGGATGTTTTGGATGTAAGGTTTGAGTGACATGCCATGACGCACAATGACACACCTCTTTTCGCGGGCTTCGACGGCGGCGGAACCAAGACCGTTGCGGTCGTCGTGGACGCGAATGGCAGGGAGCGGGGGCGCGGATACGGCGGGCCGGGCAACATCGCGAACACGAGCGCGGACGCCCTGCGCGACGCCGTCTGCGACTCGCTGCGCGACGCCTGCACATCGGCGGGCCTGCCCCCGGACGTGATATTTACCGGGGCCTGTGCGGGCATGGCGGGATGGTCGGCGCAGGGCAGGCGCACAGCGTTCGAGCAGATGTTTGCAGAGTGTGTCCGGGCCGACGCGCATCTTGTGGAGCCGGATTTCAGTGTCGCGTACTGGGGGGCCACGCACGGCGAACCGGGCATCATCGTGATCGCGGGGACAGGCGCGGTCGCCTATGGCCGCAACGCGCAGGGGCAGACCGAGCGCGAGGACGGCCTGGGCTTTCTGTTGGGGGATCGGGGCAGCGGCTTCAACCTGGGCCTGCGCGTCCTGCGTTACACCTTGGAGCAGCTGAAAGCGGGAAACGAGGACGCCCTGACCCTGGCCGTCGGGGCGCATACGGGCGCACATACGCAGGAACGCATCGTGCAGTGGCTGTACGGCGATTTCAGCCCCGCCCGCGTGGCTGGCCTGGCCCCGGTCGTGGGCGCACTGGCCGAGCGTGGCGAACCTTCGGCCTGCTGGCACGTCGCGGAAATGGCGCGGCGTCTAAGGCATTCGGTGCGGCAGATACGGCATCGGCTATGGCTCGACCGCGAAACGCCCGTGTACCCGTTGGGCGGATTGTGGAACCTGGGCGCGTTCTTTCGCGCCGAGTTTGTGGAACCTGAATGGCAGGGCGAGGGCGCATTTACCCTGCCCCCAGAACCCCTCGCCGGCGGTCAGTTCATCGTCGCGCAGCCCCGCAGTGATGCCGTCTATGGCGCGGCCCTGCTCGCGAAATCGCTGGCAGGCGCTCCGTCAGAGTAGCTACCTGTACTACTCTGCCCACTTCACTTGGGCAACGTAAGATGCAATCCATCCAGAAACGCATTGATTCCAGCGTTCTCGAAAAGAATCTCTAACGGATGAAGCTCTTCGTCAGTAAGCCATATATGTGCGTCAGTCTCATTCTCGAAAGTGAGGTATGTTTTCCCATCCTCCGTCAGCACACTTGCTCTACCGTCACTAAACACTTGCAAAAGGGCAAGTAGTACTTTGTCATCTTCTGGGGCATAAAAGCCGTAATCATAGTACCACTCGACACGCACATGTTCTTGTCTCATATCATTCAGCCAGTTTTTTAGCGGCAACGTCTCTGTCTATGTTTATCCTCTTTGCCCCTCGGAATGAATTCCTGGGCTATGGGCCTGCGGCCAAGTGTCCTGCGGACACGGTGCGTTTTTGTGAGACTTTCAGTAAACAGGTGTGTTTGAAAGACATCTGTAACGCCTCCATCTATGTTTATCATCCTGGCATCAGCCGTTCAGATTGTTTTGAATTCTTTCTGCTGGCAAGGAAGGCTGCGGCAAGCCGATTTGTAGAACCAGGGTAAATACCTGCGGTTTGCCGCCGCGTGTTTCTACTTCCAGGTCAATATGATTCGCGCCTGAGAAGCCGTCCCGGTATATTTTGAGAAAGAGGTGTGTCCAGTAGTCAAGTTCCGTAGAAGAAATAAAGAGTGTGGTTTGAGCTTTTTCTACTAGGCAGTAGCCACGCTGCGACCGGCTTAGGTTCGCATCCTTGCAAAGATGCAAAGCACATTTTCCGTCCTGTGAATGCAGCCGAATGCTTTCTGCCAGATCGAAATGCAGCAGGCAAAGGCAAGCCGTCCAATCTGTTGTTTGTTCCGTCGCGATTACAGCCCTGACCGTCCTGCCCTGATTATCTTCTTCAAAGGTGAGCGAAGCAGGTTCAAAATGTTTTTTCATTAGACCTTGTACAAGCGAAATAGGCAGCTATTGAGGCTGGCTCAAGGTCGGGTCGGCGAGAAAGTCGGTGCGGTATTTGCAGGCCGTGATGATCTCGCGCTCGTACTGCGCGGCCTGGGCTACGCTTGTCAGGTTGTGGGCGATCATCACGCGGGCCAGCGCGTCCTCGAACGGAGCAATCTTGCCCCGGTTCACCTTGCGGTCGAACAACGTGGTCAGGCCCGCCTCGCTATGCACCACATCCGACACCTTGCCCGTATACGCCTGCCCGTTCACCAGGATCGTGAACGCGTCGTCGAGGGGCCAGTAGTGGGTTTTGGCGACCTTGATCTGGGCCACGCGGAACGCCTCGCTGCGCTTGCCCGCCTTCTGCCATACCGCCGTTAAGCGCTTGTCCGCGATGGTCTTCTGTACCGCGTCCGCTCCGGTCAGTTCCGCGCCCGTAATCGGGTCTATCACGGTGAGTACGCCGTCCGCGTTGATGTCCACGCCGTACTGGTGAAAGTCGCGCTGGTACTGGTCGGGCGTGTCGGTCTTTTCCTGTTTCAGCACTTCAAGGAGGGAGCCTTTGCCGTCACCCGCCGTGATAAATTGTATGAAGCCGATGCTGACATAGCCGGTATCGTAGGTGTTGACGCTGTCAAAACCGCCCTCCAGCCGCGACACGGCCCGCGCCACGCGCTGTTCGGACTCGTTGAACCCGGCTTTGGCGAACAGGGGATTGACCAGCGCGTCGGGCATCTTTTTCAGCGCCTCGCCCTCGTCGTTGACGCCCTGCGCGAAACGGTAGTACGCGAAGGTGGGCGAGCCGACGCGGATGTTGTCGTGGTACACATACGTGTCCGCGTCGTCGAACGCAATCGTGTACTGCATCGGCACGACGGCGCTGGCGAACGGGGGCGGATCGCCCGCAGCGGCCAGCAGGTCGGCAGGGATCGGGCCGGGCAGCGGGGGCGGCAGCGGGCGCAGGGTGTTGGGGGTCGGGGCCGTGCCAACGTTCAGCACACCATTGGCGCGGTCAGCGATGTCCTGCGCCTTCCACCTGTCGTAGTCCAGCTTGGCCGCGACCCACGTTTTCCAGGCCGCGAACGTGGACGCGGCAGGATTGTCGCCCGGTGACTGCGTGGGCGGCGCTTTGCCCGCGCCAATGGCGTTCTGATATTTCCAGAACCACTGCGACCCGTCTACGCTCAGGCGCACCTGCCATAATCCCTTTTTGTCCACGTTCTCGGTTACGCCGATCTTGTAGCGGTCCGGCGCGTTCCAGAACGCGATGCTGCGGGCGCGCTCGTCATCGGTAAATACAGGCGTGTCGAGGGGCGCAGGAACGGGCGCGGCGTATGCGCGATAAGCGCACACATTTAAAGAAACAGCATATAGTCCGGCAAGGGCGGCGGAACGAGAAACGGTAAGAAGACGCACGGCGATGATCCTCCAAAACGACTTGAAAATCTGAAACGAGGCGAAGCGTCGCAAAAATCTGCTGTTGCAGATACCAAGAAATTCACGCCGGACACGCCAAAATCCTGCTTTTCGCGTCCGCGCGGCCCGCTCTCGTGATGGTGACAGCAAACCGCAGGCAGAATTGCGGCAAAGAATATTGGCGAAATACCTTTTTCACGCGTTAAGCGAGAAGGAATGTATCAAAAGCGTGTGGAACTGCCTTTAGAGAATACATGGCATTCCTGCAAAACAGTGCGCGTCGCCCTCAATGCCAGTCGTGCAAAGTTTTCTGCCGCGTTGTGCGCCGTCTCTGCATGTTTGCGTCGTTTGCGCCCGTGCCGCTATTCGCGCATCTTTACACCCGTCCCGCCGCGCCGGTCAGGAACGCGCCGCATTAAGTGATGGTATCAAGAACGACAATGTCCAGCGACCTCACCATGCCCCTGCCGAATATGGTCTCGCATACAGCCCCTGTCACCGACGTGCCGTCTCCGACGGACGACATTGCGCCTGTTTTCTCCGCCGCTGCCGTCCGCGTCCAGACGCAGGGCATTACGGCTCCCGCCTCACCTCAATCGCCTGACACCGCCGCGCTGTTCGCCCCTGAAGCTGCTTATCGAAACGCTTCTTCAGCCCCCACCGAAGCCGAGACGAATTTTACAGACACGAACGAAGCCGATGATATGCTGACGCAAGCTGTCACGGCCTGGTTTGGAACCGTATCGGCGCACCAATCCGCTCTACTCGACGCCATGCTCAACGCCACCACGGCGCACCTGTTCGTGACGGACCGCTGTTCGCGCCATGTATATGTCGGGGAGGCGGCGGCACACGCGCTGGGTTGCGAGCGAAACGCGATACTGGGCAAAACCACGCTGGAATTGGGATTTCCGCTTGATGTGGCGCAGCGCTGGGAGGAGGAACGCGCCCACGCGCTCGCGTCCGGCGAGGCACTATCCGGTGTCATCGGCTATCCGACGAGGGACGGCATCTGCGATTTTGAATATACCATGCACCCGCTTCCCGGCCCCGACGGGCGGATGCAGGCCGTGCTGACCCGCGCCCGCGATGTGACCGACCACAACCGGGCCGAGCGCGAACGGCAGGCCAGCGAAGCGCGTTTTCGCAGCATGATTGAAAACGCCCTGGATACCATCAGTATCCTGGAGGCGAACGGCACAGTGCGCTACGAAAGCCCCGCCATACGGCAGATACTCGGCTACGAGCCGCATGAGGTGATCGGCAAGGAAGCGTTCCACTTTGTCCATCCCGACGATGTCACCCATGTCGTGACGCAGTTCGGGCGCATTATGCAGGAACCGGGCGTTGTCGTGACCGTGGAGTATCGCTTTAGGCACAAGGACGGCTCATGGCGTCTGCTGGAATCGCGGGGCCGCAACCTGCTCGCCGACCCCGACGTTCGGGGCATCATCGTCAACAGCCGCGACATCACGGAAAGCAAGGCCGCAGAACAAGCGCTCAGGCGGCATCAATCCGACATCGAAGCGCTGAACGGCAGGCTGAAGCAGAGCATCAAAGAAACGCATCACCGCGTCAAGAACAACCTGCAAATCATTGCCGCGATGGTGGATATGCAGTCTATGGAGTCCGGGGAGACCATATCGGTCGAGGAGTTCCGGCGATTGGGGGCGCAGATACGCACGCTCGCCGCCGTACATGACGTGCTGACCAAAGAGGTGAAAGAGGACGAGCAGCAGCAGCGCATCTCGACGCGGGACGTCCTGACGCGCCTGCTTCCCGGCCTGCGCCAGATGGCACGTCCGCGCAGGGTGGGGTTCAGCGCCGAGGGTGTGGGCGTGACGGCGCGGCAGGGTACGTCGCTCGCCCTCGTCCTCAACGAGATATTCCTTAACGCGCTCAAGCACGGCAAAGGCGACGTTCAGATCGCGTTTACAGTAGGCGACAGCCACGCCCGCCTTGCCGTGTCCGATCAGGGGCCGGGATTTCCGCCCGACTTCGACCCGCTTACAGCCGCCAACACGGGCCTGGAACTGATCCTCAGCCTGACCCAGACCGACCTGGGCGGCGAAGTCACCTTCACCAATGCTCCCGCAGGCGGCGCACTCATTGCCGTCGTTTTCCCTCTTCTGGAAGCGGTTTAACGCCGTATTCTTCTCTATTCTCGACGCCGATAAACGTTATTTCTGACGGTAAACGCGCAAAGGGCCGGCACATATATGCTATGCGCCAGCCCGACAGGTTTGTGTCCCGCAATGAGCTTCAGGCGGCGAGCGATTCGGCGGGCGTGTACTCGTAGCCGAACTGATCCGCGATGTCGCGCAGGCTCACTTTGCCATTCGCGATGTTCAGGCCGCCCATCAGGGCGGGACTGTCCTGCATGGCCTGTTTCCAGCCTTTGTTGGCGAGCTGGCGCGCATAGGACAGGGTCTCGTTCGTCAGGGCGAACGTGGACGTGCCGGCGACCGCGCCGGGCATGTTGGCGACGCAGTAGTGGACGACGCCCTCCACCATGTACGTCGGTTCGCTGTGCGTGGTCGGGTGCGTGGTCTCGAAGCAGCCGCCCTGATCCACGGCCACATCCACGACGACCGAGCCGCGCTTCATGATTTTCAGCATTTCACGCGTGACGAGCGTGGGCGCTTTGGCCCCCTTACGCAGTACGCCGCCAATGACCAAATCGGCGGACGGCAGTAATTGCGCGATGTTGATGCGGTTGGAATAGATGGTCGTAACGTTCGCGGGCATCACGTCGCTCAAATAGCGCAGGCGCTCCAGGTTGATGTCCAGCAGGTACACGTTCGCGCCCATGCCTGCCGCGATCCTGGCCGCGTTCGCGCCCACCACGCCGCCGCCCAGGATAATGACATTGGCGGGCTGTACGCCGGGTACGCCGCCCAGCAATATGCCCCGGCCCTCCATCGGGCGTTCCAGAAACTTTGCGCCCTCCTGTATCGCCATGCGGCCCGCCACTTCGCTCATGGGCGTCAGCAGGGGCAGCGTACCGTCGGGAAGCTGTATCGTCTCATACGCCACGCAGACCGCGCCCGTATCCACCATCGCCCGCGTCAAGCCTTCGCTCGCGGCAAAGTGGAAGTACGTGAACACGATCTGACCGGGCCGCAGGTGCGCGTACTCTTCTTTTTGCGGCTCCTTCACCTTCATAATCATATCGGCGCGCTCGAATACCTCCTGGTACGTGCCGACGATGTGCGCGCCGACCTCTTTGTACTCGCAGTCCTCAATACTCGTCCCCTGCCCCGCGCCGGTCTCAATCAGCACGGTATGCCCCGCCTCGACTAAAGCCTCGGCCCCGGACGGCACAAGGGCCACGCGGTATTCGTTGTTTTTGATCTCTTTCGGTATCCCGATAATCATGCGTTGGTGTCCTTTTTCGCAGGCGCTCGCCTGTTCGCAATAGCGTTTGCTGTTTTTCAAAATCGTATTTTGCCGTATTTTTGTCGTACTCTAGTATACCGCATAGGCCGATTGACTGCCGCTGCCCCAGATGTTCCTCATTTGCGGACGGGGCCTAAAATCGGCTATAATTGCCCTATCGCGCACGACACGAACGGGAACCCTTTATGGACAATACGCCCTCCGAGCCACCCTTGGGTGAGCCGCCAAGCGCGCGGCCCACGCTGCCCGACTCACATTTGCAGCAGCACATTGAACAGCAGCACATTGAACAGCAATCCGATGCGAAGCCTGAATATCTCTTCGCGCCTTTGTCCCTGCCTGCACGGGCTATGGCGGGCCTGACTGACGAGGAAGCGGCAGGCTTGCTGGGACAAAACACGGACACCGCTTCCGGTGTTCCGACCCTGCGCCCAACCACAGTCGGGCTTCTTAAAGGCGGCTCGGCCGGCCTGGAAGGCTGGCACGCATTCGCCACCGCCCTGCTCTATGTTGTGGTTTTTCGGGTCTCCACCCTGCTCCCCTTTACCGTGACCTCGACGATTTTTGTCACCCTGGCCGCGCTTGTAATCGTGCTTGTTTTTACCGTCCGCGTGGCCCGCGCCATCCGGACGCCGTCCGCCTTGACCCTAAATTTTGCGCTTTCCGCCGCGCTTGTCCTGCCGCTTGTGCTGACTCCCGTTCTGCTCAGGAGTTTTCCCGCCTGGGCAGGCTGGCCGCGCGTCGGCCCGATTTACGGGCATTACCGAAGTCTTATTCAGCACGTTTTGGGTCTAAAGGAAGTGCTGCTGATGTGGTTTGCGGCCTGCATCGGCGTGGGCATTTCGCGGCTTGTGCGCGAGATGAAGATGCTGCTGCCGATGGCCGCGACCCTGGCGTTTGTGGATGTGCTGACGGTCTTTGGCGGCGGCATCGTGGATCAGGCCGTTCGGGGCAAATCCCTGCTCGCGCAGACCGCGATGGACGCCATGACCGTACAGCTTCCCTCGACGCATTCTACGGCGGGTTCGGCCCCGATACAACTTCGCATCGGGTTCGCGGATTTTCTGTTTATCGCACTGTTTTTCGCCTGCTTCAAGCGTTTCAGCGTGGCCGCATGGAACACGTTCGTTGTGCTGTGCGCCACGCTGTCCCTGTATATGCTGGTGGTGGCGTATAAAGACATCGCCCTGCCCGCCCTGGTACCGATTGGCGTAGTCGTGATCGGCATGAACCTGCGGCAGTTCCGCTACGAGCGCAGCGAAGCGTTCGCCCTGCTGTACGCCGCCCTGCTCGTCAGCGGCATCGGCATCGCGTTCTGGCTGGTTAAAAGCCGTTGAGAATGCAGAGCAAGCCGTGAAACACGCGAAACAAACGAAAAGGAACAAAAAGAGGAGTTGTCCACAGATTAACACAGATGTTCACAGATTACGATGCAGAGGAGAGGATTTCTAAATGGTTCTTTTTAATCTGTGTTGATCCCCATAATTTGTGGATAACTCCTTTTGCTTTTGCTCTTTTTTCGTTTGATTGGGCGTGTTTCACGGTTTATGACATGAGATTTTGTTAGGAGGCTGCGTGGGACAACGGATCGTTCAGGTGGATGCGTTCGCGGACAGGGCATTCGGGGGCAATCCCGCCGCCGTGTGTGTGCTGGCGGAGGAACGCGAGGCCGTGTGGATGCAGAATATCGCGCTGGAAATGAACCTGGCCGAGACCGCTTTTCTCACACGGCGCGGTGTGGGCAGCGGAGAGTATGACCTGCGCTGGTTCACGCCCGCTGTCGAGGTAGACCTGTGCGGACACGCGACGCTTGCAAGCGCGCATGTTTTGTGGGAAGAGGGGCATCTATCTCCAGGAGAAACGGCCTGCTTTCACACGCGCAGCGGCCTGCTCACGGCGCAAAAACGGGGCAAGTGGATCGAACTGGACTTTCCCGCCGAGCCTGCTATTGAGGTTGACAAGGCCGATATTCCCCCTGAATTGCTGTCTGGTTTGGGCGTCAGCGCTGTGTTCGTCGGCAAAAACCGCATGGATTATCTGATCGAAGTGGCGAGCGAAGAGATCGTGCGCGGTTTGCGGCCTGCGATGGGAGCGCTGCAACGCATTGCGGCGCGCGGCATCATCGTCACGGCGCAATCGAATGGCAGTCCTTACGATTTCGTATCGCGCTTCTTTGGGCCGGCTGTGGGCGTGGACGAAGACCCGGTCACGGGTTCGGCGCACTGCTGTCTTGGCCCCTATTGGAAGAGCAGGCTGAATAAAACCACCTTTACAGCATATCAAGCCTCCGAAAGGGGCGGCGTTGTGCATGTGCGCGTGGAGGGCAACCGCGCAATTCTTAGCGGGCAGGCGATCACGATCCTGCGCGGCGAGCTTTCCGACGCAGCTTCCGCATAGCATAATCAGGAGGGATTATCATGCAGTTTGGCGTGTGCGCGGGGCCGGAAAGGGCGGATGTTCTGGCCCGTATCGGTTACGATTTTATCGAACTGTCTTTAGCGGGCGACCTGATGGGATATGAGGCGGCAGCGTGGCAAGCGGCACGGGATCGACTGAACGCCCTGCCACTTGGGGTTGCGTCGTTCAATTCTTTCATAAGGACGGGCAAAATAGTCGGGCCGGAAGCGGATTACGGCTGGCTGGACGATTATGTGTACACCGCCTTAGAAAGAGCCTCAGATGTTGGCGGCAAGATCGTCGTGTTCGGCAGCGGCGGCGCGCGCAATGTGCCGGACGGCTTTATGCCCGATGAGGCGAGCGAACAACTGTTGGCCTTCCTTAACCTGTGCGCGGACGCGGCTGACGAAACCGGCGTGGTCGTGGTCATCGAGCCGTTGCAAAAGGCCGAAAGCAACATCATCAACCGGGTCAGCGAGGCCGCCCTGCTTGTCCGCCATATTGCGCGTCCGGGTGTGCGGGCATTGGGCGATACGTTTCACATGGAGCGCGAGGACGAGCCGCTCTCGGCCCTGATAGACGCCCAGGACGTTCTCGCCCATGTTCACGTCGCGGATACCGGACGCCGCGCGCCCGCAACGGGAACTTACGATTACGTGGCGCTGTTTCAGGCGCTGCAAACGGCGAAATATGACGGTCGCGTTGCTATCGAGTGCAGTTGGAGCGCGGATTTCGAGGGCGAGGCCAGCCGCGCTCTTGCCGTCCTGAAAGCGGCTTGTCACACTTCAATCGCCGACAGCGTCACCAATGCCACTGCTCGCTAACGCGACGTGGAATCCTTGCCTTTGTTCAGAGATGTTTTGCCTGCGAAACATCCGCTTCAAAGAGGCGTTTCACTCACATGGTAGATTTCGGTAACAGATCCTTTTTCGTTTACTGTACCGACTAAGGCGTGGTACTTCCAGTGGGCCAGAAATCGGGGCTGTGTATTTACGCAAACGTAAGTAGTGTAGCCGACGTGAACATCCGGCGGCGCGGCGCTCATCCGAGACACAATCATCAGGCCCTTACGCCGCGCGTAGTAAAGCAGGCTGGCATCCCAGTCATATCCCTCAATCACTACGCCGCTTCCCTCCGGGGTAGCCGCTTGTATGGCTGCGCCGACACGACACACATAAGCGTCGTAATGTACGGTGTATATCTTCAGCATGTAGCGCGCAGACCAGGCGAGCGAAACCAGGCTGAACAAAGCGACAGCAGGGCGAAGCCACACAGCGCTTTTAGGCATCCCCTGCCACAGTGTATAAAGCCCATATCCCCCTGCCGAGGCGATAAACGGCGTTAAGGCGATGTAATAATAATCATGTACATAGTACAGATTGAACAGTACCATGATGGGCAGTGCAATGGCGGCAAGCGACAACCAAAACCAGGCGCGTTCTTCCAGCGGAGCGTGGCGGGCTTTCCATAGGCCCGCGACGACAGGAGGCATGACCATCAAGAACACTAACCTTTTGCCATCTTTCAGCCAGCAGGAGATCTGCAGACGCTGTGCCAATGTACCGTAGTTCCAAGTCTTCAGGCTGGCGGAGGTAAGCCAGTCCGTGCAGGGCGTCTGCGCCTTCACCTGATCTGTGTAATGTACCCAGACTATGCCTACCACAAGCGGCAGTATCAAGGCCATCGCAAGCGATACCAGGAAAACGATGTCTACGCGCTCCGCGCCTGTGACGCCCCCCTGCTCCTTGCTGCCGCGTACCAACCGCATGTGCTGCCATACAGCAAAGGCGAGCATAGGATAAATGGTAAACATCGTCGTTATTTTGGTAAGATAGCCCAGACAGCCGAAGAAGAGCGCGAGGATCAGTAAGCCGGTATGTCGTGCAGAGCGCATCCAGCGAAGCAGAAAATACAGGTAACTCAGCGTAAAGAAGACGCTTGTGTAGTCTATCAAGCAGGCTCTGCTCCACACAATCATGAAGGGACACCAGAGATAAAAGCCGAGTGTCCACCAACTGAGGGCAGCGGAAGACGTGAACAGCAGACACAGGCGGTACACCAGAAGAGCGGACAGGTAGAAGAAAAACAGAGATGTCAGGCGACAGGCGACATCCAGATCAAGCCCGCTATGCGCCAGCAGCGCGGCGGCGGCCTGGTAAGTGGGAAACTCGAAGGGAACCCGCCACGGCGCGCCAAGCACCGGCGTCTGATAATGCAGGAAGGAAATCCCCTCTTTTGCCATCACCCAGACTGTGATCGCTGTTTGCGTCTGCCGAAATCCAAAGTAATCCGCCAGAGGCGAATGCAGATTTATCAGACGCACAGCGACGGATAACAGTACCATCAATGCCGCGCCAAGAGTTGATAGAGGACGAGCAGACTGTTGCGGCGTCCTCGCCAGGGAGGAACCTGCGGCATCCTCCTCGGACGAGGCGCGGATTAACATATCATGAATACCTTTCACTCTGCCATTTATCGCTGTGAGTTCGACTGTCCGGCGCGCTTTTCCTTCGGATGCTGCCTTTTCAGACTTGCTGCTGTGTTTGTATGAGATGCTCTTGTTCTGTCTCCTGCAGCGACGCTTTGCGTTTGGCATGGGCCACGCGATGGTAGTCGCCTTTGGAAAGCAGTTTTTCCAGAAACACGTACAGGCAGATAAACAGGTAGCGGCTGCCCATCTCCTTGAGTTTTAGTTTCGACACGCCCACATCGCGGTTCGTCCACGAGATCGGCACGATGGTATAGTTGTAGCCGCGCACGATGGCCTTGAGCGGCAGTTCCACGGTCAGGTTGAAGTGGTGCGAAAGCAGGGGCTGCAATCCATCCATCACGTCGCGGCGATAGCACTTAAAGGCGTTCGTGATGTCGTTGTATTTCAGCCCGAACAGCGTTTTGATAAACCAGTTCGCCATGCGGTTGACGTACAGCTTGAACTTGGGATAATCGTAGATTTTGCTGCCCTTGATGAAGCGCGACCCAAACACGCACTCAAAGCCCTCGCGCATTTTCTCGTAATACGTGGCGATGTCCTGGGGACTGTCGGACAGGTCGGCCATGACCACGCACACACATTCGCCATTGTAGCTTTCCAGGCCCTTGCGGACGGCAAAGCCGAAGCCGTGGGGGGGCGTGTTGTTGATGTAGCGCATACAGGCGTAGCGGCGGCACAGGTCCTGGAGGATGTTTTCGGTCTGGTCGCTGCTGTTGTCGTTGATGACCAGTACCTCGATGTCCGAAATGCCCCGGCGCTCGAACTCCGTAATGATGCTGACACAGGTGCGCTCCAGGACGCCTTCCTCATTGTGCGCGGGCATGACAATGGAAAAATAGGGAGCGGAAGATTGGGTTGTCATATGACTTTTCTCCTACGCGGCCTGATCCGTGACCCAGCGGTCTTTGTTGTACGTGTAGATCTCGGTCAGAATGTCGGTGACGTTTTTGGTGTGCGTCCAGGCGGGATAGTGCGTTTTGAACTTGGTCATGTCGCTGATCCACCAGATGTGGTCGCCGATGCGGTTGTCTTCGACATACTGCGTGTGCATCTTGTTGCCCGTGATTTGTTCGCACAGCGTAATGGCTTCCAGCATCGAGCAGTTGCTGTAGCGCGAGCCGCCCACGTTGTATGTTTCGCCGGCGCGCGGGTTCTCGTAGAAATGCTCGAACAGGCTGACAAGATCCTGGCTGTGAATGTTGTCGCGTACCTGCTTGCCTTTGTAGCCGAAGATGCGGTACTCCTTGCCCGTAAACGCGCACTTCATCAGATAGGCCAGAAAGCCGTGCAGTTCCGCGCCCGAATGCCCCGGCCCCGTCAGGCAGCCGCCCCGAAACACGCCCGTCTTCATGCCGAAGTAGCGCCCATACTCCTGCACCATCACATCAGCGGCCACTTTGGACGCGCCGAACAGCGAGTGCTTGCAGTTGTCAATGGACATGAGTTCGTCAATGCCCTCTTTATAGTAGGGATGATCCTCAGCCACTTCCCAGCGCGTTTCAAGTTCCACGAGGGGCAGGCGGTTGGGCGTGTCGCCGTACACTTTGTTGGTGGACGTGAAGATAAAGACGGCTTCGGGGCAGAACTGACGCGTGGCTTCCAGCAGGTTCAGCGTCCCGTTCGCGTTCACGGTAAAGTCGGTAAACGGCTCGCGGGCGGCCCAGTCATGCGAGGGCTGCGCGGCGGTATGCACGATGAGTTTGACATCGCTGCCGTACTTCTGAAATATTTTGGCGATGGCGTCAAAGTCGCGAATGTCGGCGGCCTCGTTCGTGAATTTGGGCAGCGACGCGGTCAGTTGATTTAGCTGCCACTGCGTCGAGGCTTCCTTGCCAAAAAAGTAACTGCGCATGTCGTTGTCAATGCCGACGACATCAAAGCCCTTGCCGCTGAAAAAGCGCACCGCTTCACTGCCGATCAAGCCGGCGGAGCCGGTCACAATTGCTACTGCCAATGCTGTCCTCCATTAAGCGCATCGCTGTCTGCACGGCGCGGCTTTATCCGTCACAGTGTATTCGTCCTCACTTTAGATTATAGCAATTTTCGTGCCATATTATAGGTTTTGCCTCAAACGGCGTAAAATCCATCATTTTTTATTGAGGGCGCATCGTTCATTCCGCCAAACCTGCTGACATCTCCAAATTCTCTCTTCGCCTGCTTGCCTGCGGCGCGGCGGCGTGGCACACAGGCAGCGACGCGCAGCAAAGGATAAGTCGCCTCGCAAACTAAAAAGCGCCTGTATATTTGCACATAGTATATCTGCGCGCATTGTACAGTACGTTTACGGGGCTGAGTCGCGAAACAGATTTAGATGCCATTTGTGCAGGATTGCGATACCTTCGGCGGCATGTTGTGTGGTATCCGCCAATCCAGGTATATTGGCGCTTCCCTGCCGCATTGCCTCCTGATCCGGCAGCAGGTAGTTGTAATGATCCTTGAATTGATGCGCGTCCCTGAGACTGGAAAACGCGATGAGAAGGCCGCAAACAACCAGGGCCGACAAGGCCAGCGGACGGCGCGGCTGCGCGGTTTCCACCGTCGGCGACTGTTCTGACTGGCGCAGACTCAGATAAAGCAGCATGAAGAGGGCGATCCAAAAAAGCTGCGAGATGGTCGTGTAGCGCGGCGCCAGAGCCTGTACGCTTCCATAAACAACGCGTCCCGCCGCGCTGACGAGTGCGCTGAACAGGGCATATGCCGCCAGTCCGTAGTAGGGCGACAGCACAGCGAGAGGCGTTTGTCGGCGCGTGAGCAGACGGCGCGTGACGACGCAAAACACGCACAGACCCGCAATGCCGAACAGGGCCGCTAATGCGTCATTGAACTTGAACATGAGCAGGCTGCCCATGTAGCCGCAAACGTAGTAGGCGACCGCAAAGGGATGTCTCAGCGCGTAAGGAAGCACGCCGGCATCGCCGGGCCTGAACTGATACAGAAACGACGCGATGGTAATCAGGGCGACGACGCCCCATGTCAACAGGAACGCGCGTTTTGGCTTGCAGTCGGTCTGGAGGCCTATGACAAGCGCGCCGGCGAACCAGAAGCACAGCCCATTAGCGAAAGAATATGTGGCGACTATGCCGCACAGCATGGCGGTCGCAAGGCGCGGCCAGTTGAGAGCAGGCTGCGCGAGCAGCGCGGTTCCCGCCACGACGGCCAGAATGTTGAGGAATATCTGCAGCTGCCAGCCCCAGTCCCAGTTTTCATGCTGCCGCAGCGAGAAAACAGTCAGCCCGACGACGGGCAGCAGGCGCAGAACCGTGGCATCGTGAACCTGCCGGGCCGTGGCGCGGATCTGAGCGATGTAGACCGCGAAAATCCCCAGGCCAAGCAGCAGATTAATCGCCAGTTCCCATCGGATGTTCCACCCGCTCAGCATGGCGCAGGCAATCATGATCAGTTGTGGAAAGATAAGGCGATGTTCATTATGCTGCCTCCACAGGTCGAGAAATGTCAGACGATGTCGGAATGCCTTGTCCAACAGTGGGACAAGCGCCCATTGATCCAGGTTGGGCGCCTCAATGGCATAGTGAAACACCAGAAACGCCAGCAGCAGAAAGTTCAGAAGCGGCAGGGCAAGCAGCGCAAACATCCGCCGTGACACCAGGGGGACTTCTAAAGGGACATGTAAAGAAGATGTTTCTGAAGAAGATGTTTCTGAAGAAGACGTTTCTGAAGAAGATGTTTCTGAAGATGTTTCTGAAGATGTTTCCGGGGGCGGTGTCGTTAAAGGAACTTTTGCCGCCCGCTGCAATGATTCATCCATTCCTGCTTATCCGAATCTGCATCGAAGCTTCCCTGCCAAAAAAGTAACTGCGCATGTCGTTGTCAATGCCGACGACATCAAAGCCCTTGCCGCTGAAAAAGCGCACCGCTTCACTGCCGATCAAGCCGACGGAACCGGTCACAATTGCTGCTGCCAATGCTGTCCTCCATCAAGCGCGTCGCCGTCTGCACGGCGCGTCTTTATCCGTCGCGATGTATTCGTCCTCACTTTAGATTATAGCAATTTTCGTGCCACTTTGGAGTCCCCATCACTGCCACGGCAGAAACAAGCAGACTTTTGCCTTCGTCTTCGCTGTGATCTTGCTTTCGAGCTTCAAGGCCTTCGGTCTCGCTCGTATGCCGTTTCTGCCTGCTGAACAAACACCTGACGCTGAAACGGCGGCAGCCAGGCCGTGTAAGCGATAGGCGATAAGCGCGTGTCCTTTAGCGCCGGCTGCGGGGCTGTCAGCACGAGATAACGCATCTGCACAGTGGGAATCACATCGTACAGCCAGTCCGGGCAGTCTATGGGAGGAGTGACATCGGGACGTTTATGGTACGCGTCAGGCGGATTCACAACAAAGGGGTTGTTGACGTGTCCCGCCGCCGCCAACTGTGTCCAGCCATCGAAATCAAATCCGGCCATGATCTGCGTGGAGGGTACGCCCTCGCGGGTCAACTGCGCGACCGCCGCCACGCGCGCTCGATCCATAGCAAAATAGTCGTGCAGTCCCGCCACTCCGTACACGGCGAACAGGGCCGTCAGCAGCCACCCGGCGCGGCCCACGCGATCTCCCCGCCGCTGCTGCGCGGCCAGCAAAATCCCCATGATCGCTACGGGGATCACCGGCAGCAGGTAACGGTCGTAAACTTTGAGCCGCGTACAGGCGAGCAGGGCGTAAACGCCCGTCGTCAGCAGCAACAGATGCAGCGTCACAAGCCGGTACTCGCGTGAAGTTCCAGAACGCGGCATGTCAGGAGACGGGGCAGTGGCTTGCGGCTTTCGCGACGCTGTCGGCAGCAGCAGCGCGCACGTCAGCCCGGACAGCACAAAAGCCAGCAGGGAAAGCAGCGCGCATACGAAGGGCGACAGAACGCGCGGAGGCAGTCCCAGCACCATCACGGCCCCATAAACGCCGTTGATGGTCAAAACGCCTCCGTTCCAGGGCGCATAGAGGTGTGTCCGAGCGCACCAGAGCATTCCGACGGCAGCAAACGCCGCGATGCCCCCCCACGCCGCCCTCTTTATAGCACGCGCGCTTTGCAAGGATAGCAGACTGCCCGCCAGAGCGGGAAGCGCCAGCAAGGCCAGCATCAGCGTGAGCAGCGCGCCTGCCTGCACGACGCTTCCGGGATGATGGACGACAAAAAGGAGGTTGCCTTTCAGGCTTTCCGGCACGGAATACGGCTGCGCCTTGTACCATCTGAGGTAGAGTGCGCCGAAAAGCGCGCTGAACGCCCATAAAGCGCCCGCGATAAGCGCGAGTTTACGCGTGTCGCGCCACAGCCACGCCAGGTAAGGCAGACAAACCAGCGGAACCAGCCAGTTTGTCTGTCGGATGGTTGTTCCCAGCAGCCCGATAAAAGTGGCAAACAGCAGCCAGGGCAGGACGCGCGGCGAGGGCGTGGCGCGTCCTGAAGGCGGTTCAAGCAGCGTTTCGCCGTCCAGGGGGTCATTCTCTTGAGCGGATACGGAAGACGCGGCCCTGGCATAACCATATATCGCCAGCAAATACAGAAACAAACTTGGCACATCCGACATGAAGGAGGCCGCGCAGGGCAGGAACAACGGGGATAGAACAAACGAAAGCGTCCCAAGCAGAGACAGGTTCGGCCCTACGCCCGTATGCCGCAGGAGGGCGTAAGCCGACCACGCGCAGCCCATCGCGAACGGCAGCATGCTCAGACGCAGCAGGGTGAAGGAGAAGCCGAATACGCGTATCCACAACGCTCCCCAATACGCCTGCGCGCCCAGAGGAAACGCGGCCCAGCCATTGTAGGTGAGATGCCCGGTTTCGGCCAGTTTTCTCGCAGTATAGGCATACGACCAATCATCCACGACGCCCATCTCGACGAACGGCAGCGCGGCCAGCACACAGCAAACCACGAGCAGCATACATATCCATTGGTTCCGTCTATCACGGCTCATAGCTGCTTCATGTCCTGTCTGTTGGCGGGGTTGGCGTAGTGGTGCATTCTGCGCGGCGCAGCAGGTCACACTTTTGGCTCTTAACTTCCAGGGCAGCAGGGGCGACACTCTGAACTGCCGGACTTTCTCACAGGCTGTGGTACACATCGAAGCCGTCTGAGGGGGAAGAATACACGCGCGTAAACCACTCCGGGTGGGCGAGCAAAATATTGGGCGTCGAGTGCGCGTCACTCGCCGGCGGGCGGATCACGACAAACCACTTGACGCGCATTCGCCGCAACTGCGCGCGCTGATAGTCGGCGGCAGGGCAATACCCTCGCCGCGCGTTCCATTCCACCTGCGGGAAATCGGGAAACATCTGCACATCCAGGCGGTCGCTGATGCCCTGATGCCCTGTATACAGGTACAGCCAGGCGTCGTTTTCCGCGTACACATTCTCATCGCGCGGCACATTCGACGCGACCCAGCGCGCAAGCGGCTGCCATGCCTCCAGCCGCGCGCGATAGTAGCGCATCGAGCCGAGTGTCGCCCGCGCCTCCGTGAGCGCGCTGAGCAGCACAAAGGCCGCGCCCGCGCCCATAATCGCCAGTTTCCGAACGCGCAGGCTTTGCGGCGTGGTATGCGGGATCATCGGGATTGCAAAGCGCGCGGCAAAAACCGCTCTGGCCCCGACCAGCGTTACATAGAGAATAGCCCCGGCAAGCGGCGTGAGGAAACGCTCCTGCTCGAAAGGGTACAGGCACAGCGGCATGATGGAAGCGAGCAGGACGGCGGGAAACAGGGTCTGCCCTTTGCGCCACAGGTGAACCATTCCTGTGCAGAACACGAATGTGACCGCGAGCGATAACGCCCAGACCACGACCCGCAAAGGCGAGTGCATTAGTTTGTCTACCGGCCCGCTGCCCAGCAGCGGCAGCGCCTGACGCGGCAGGGTAACGAACAGCAGGCTCGCCGTATTATGAAGGAACACGCCGACGGGAGACGCGTAGCGCAGTTGCCGCATGACCCAGCCCGGATAATCCACATAATACCCCGTCAGATCGCCCTGCGGCGTGGGCGCGCGTTGTGCTGACCAGAGCATCCCGGCCACAACGAACGGCAGTGCGGCGAGCAGAATAGCGCGCGTGGCATAACGCGGCTTTTTCAGCAGGGCGAGCGCGAGACCGGCGATGCAGACGAGGGCATACGTTCGCGCCAGAAAACTTAGCCCGATAAACAGCCCGCACAGCAGCGCGTCACGCCGCCGCTCCCCCGCCGAAACGCCCTGCTGCGCCTTGAACGCAAACCACAAACTGCCCACAAACAACAGCGTAAAGCATGGCTCGGAAATCAGGAACATCACGACCGTGCCGGCTCCTGTGGTAAGTCCCCACAACAGCACGAGCAGAAACGCCGCCACGCGCGATATGTCGCAGAACCGAATCAGCAGATAGTAAAACCAGACCAGAGCGGCCAGCCAGAGCGCGATTTGCAGCAGGTGCATCACGACCAGATTTGCCGGAAAAGCGGGAAACGCTTTCCAGACCAGAGCGAGCAAGGCGGGGAAAAGGACGGGGTATTTGGTTTGCAGCGGCATGTCCGGCAGCGAGGGGATGCGATACCCCTTTCCCTCGGCGAGAAAGCGAGACGTAGCGACATAAATGCCGTCGTCATGAAACGCGCCCGCCGCAAGGTGGGTAAAGGGCAGATAGTAAAGCCCCAGGATCAGCGCAAGCACCAGGGGCAGAAACGCCTGCCAGCGCGGGGCTTGCCCGCCCGACGCGCCATCTCGGATTGGCTCTTCCTGCCTGTCTCCGCCTTCGTTGATAACCTCTGCCAACGCGTCCCTGCTCCCGGCCTCTCCCTATCAATCCTGCCTGTCCCGCCCAAACTCCATCAACAAGATGATTGGCCCTGCGAGATAGATACAACATCATCGTTACGATTGCGCTAATCCACAAAGCGGTACTTGAGGATCGTCCAGATGGCCTGTACGCCGTCGCGCCACCCGATCTTCTTGCCTTCCTCGTAGTCGCGCCCACTGTAGCTGATCGGCACTTCGTAGATGCGGCAGCGCGCGCGGGCCACCTTGGCCGTCACTTCCGGCTCGAAGTCGAACTTGTTGCATCGCAGGGTGAGGCTTTGCAGCACCTCGCGCTTGAACACCTTGTAGCACACTTCCATGTCGGTCAGGTTGAGGTTGGTGAGCATGTTGCTCATCAAGGTCAGCAAACCGTTGCCCAGCCTGTGCCAGAAGAAGTGGACGCGGTGCGCTCCGCCGCCCAGGAAGCGGCTGCCGTACACCACATCGGCGCGTCCGTCCAGAAGCGGTTCAAGGAGGGTGTAGTATTCACGCGGGTCGTACTCCAGATCCGCGTCCTGCACGATCAAAAAGTCGCCGGTTGCCGCAGCGATGGCGGTGCGGATGGCCGCGCCTTTGCCCATGTTGCGCTCATGGTACAACACGCGCACATCGGCGTACTGCCCTTCGATGCGTGTCTGCATCAGGGCGCGCGTGCCGTCCGTGCTGCCATCGTCCACAAGGAGGATCTCTTTGTTGATCTCCACGTCGCGCACACGGTCGAGCAGTTCGAGGAGGGTGTCTACCTCGTTGTACACGGGGATCAGCACCGACAGCGTATAATCCTGCCGGGGTGGGTTGCGGCGAGAACGCATTGTGGACGGCGCGGGAACGCTGCCTGCGGGAGAGTGCAGGTCAGCGTCAGCAGTCCGGGAGGCGCTATGCGCGGCGGGCTGGAGTGCGTCCCCTGTTTGTGGCTGCGGAGAACCGGCTAAAGGTTCAGAGTTCATAAGCCTTGAAATCTTTCCTGAAACGCGTTTGAGACTGTAGGATGCGGCTACTTTGCGCCCATCACCTGCTGGAACTGCTGTTTATGCTCGGTCAGCCAATCGTAGATGTCGGTAAGGATGGTTTCGGGCGAGCGCGTAGGCTTCCAATCGAACGTGGGTTCCGTATCGCCGTTGTCGGTCATGTACCAGATCACGTCGGCGGGGCGATCTACGGGGTCGGGCGTGACATCCAGGGTTTGACCGGTGATTTTGCGGCATAGCTGCGTGGTTTCCAACAGTGACAGGCTCGTCTGCGCGCCGCCGCCCGCATTAAACACCTGCCCCCGATACCGGGGAAGCGCGGCGATCTGCTTGCGTACCAGGTCTACCAGATCATAAACGTGCAGCAGATCGCGCACCTGCTTGCCCTTGCCGCCAAATCCGATGTATTTCAGTGTGCCGCCGAAAACGTGCTGGGCCAGCCAGTACGTGAACACGCCCTGATCCACCTTGCCCAACTGCCACGGCCCCGCGATCACGCCGCAGCGGTTGATGATGCAGGGCATGTCATACTGCTGGCTGTACTCCTGCAAGATCACCTCGGAGGCCAGCTTGGTCGCGCCGTACAGCGAGCGGCTGCCCGGATTCAAAGGAAAGTCAATGGCGACGCCTTTAGAGGACACGCCTGTTCCCACCCCATTGAACTCAAAGCGCGTTTCGGCCTCGTCATAATGCAGATCGTTCAGGGGCTTGAACGGATACACGCGGGACGTGGACAGAAACAGTACGCCCATGCCGCGCTGCCGCGCCATCTCGAAGCAGTTGAGCGAGCCGACGAGGTTGTTATTAAGCATGAACACGGCGTCCGCGCCCTGTGTGCCGACCAGAACGGAGGGTTCCGCGCTGCATTCGATCATTACGTCGAAGTCGCCTTTGAGCCGCATCAGGTCTTCCACGCTGCGAATGTCGCCGTGCGAAAAGGCGCAGCCGTGTTCGCGCGCGCGGGCCAGCAGGATTTCGCTGCCGCGCCGCGAAAGGTTATCAAAGCAGGTGATCTGGTGTCCGTCCTGGGCGAGCGCGACAGCCAGATTGGAGCCGATAAAGCCGCAGCCTCCGGTAATTAAAATATGTGCCATTGTTCATCCACTATTATCTATGATTATTGTTCAGCGTTATCCAGAGCAGAAGAAGTTCGCGTCTGCCGGATTGACAGTGCTGGCGATAAACGCTTGTGCGCTGATTGAGAGGGGTTTATTATTTAGTATAGCAATTTTCGTGCCAATTTTATCATTTTTGGCGTAGCGGGAAAAGAATTTGATAAAATTGAATTCGAGGGAGTTACAGACAGTCAAGTACGCGGCAGGCGCGGCAAACGCCGGAACAAAAGAGTGTGTCAGTCTTTTGTCCCGGCGTTCGTTTCAACCTGGTTTTTTTAATCACGCTTCTTTTGTGCGCGGCACGATACGCAGACCGAGTTCCTGTAGTTGCGACTCATCCACATCCGAGGGCGCGTCCATCAGCGGGTCGTAGCCCAGGCCCATTTTCGGGAACGCCATGACCTCACGGATGTTCGGCTCGTCCAGCAGGTTCATAATCATGCGGTCAATGCCTGTGGCGAATCCGCCGTGCGGCGGCGCTCCAAAGCTGAACGCCTCCAGGATATGCCCGAACCGCTCCTGCTGTTTCTCTTTGCTGATGCCCAGGAGATCGAACACGCGGGCCTGTATGTCGGCGCGATGGATGCGGATACTGCCCGAACCCGACTCCTGCCCGTTGCAGACCAGGTCATAGCACTGCGCCCGTATCTTCGACGGGTCGGTGTCGAAGTATTCCAGATGCTCCTCGTAGGGCATGGTGAACGGGTGATGCTCGGCCTCCCACCTGTTCTCGTCCTCGTTCCACTGCACAAGCGGAAAGTCCACGACAAAGCAGAACGAGAGCATGTTCGGGTCGCGCAGGTTCAAGCGCCGCCCGATTTCCAGGCGCAGGCGCGACAGAACATTGGCGACGACGCTGCGCTTGGGGTCGGCGACAATGCAGACCAGGTCGCCCGTTTGGGCCTCACAGGCGGTCAGCACGGCCTCAAGCTGCTCTTCGGTCAAGAATTTGGCAATGGCGGACTTGACGCCTCCCGACAGCGGGCTTGCGGTCCGGTCGGTCACGCCAATCGTCGCCAGACCCTTTGCGCCGAACTCCTTGCAGAACTCGCCCAGCGCGTCCACGTCCTTGCGCGACAAACTTGCGCCACCGGGATAACGTACCGCCTTGACCTGCCCGCCGCCTTCCAGAGCGCCCGCGAACACGCTGAACGCGCTGCCCGCACCGCCCGAAACAATGTCGCCCAGGTCTATAAGGGTCAGGCCAAAGCGCAGGTCGGGCTTGTCGTTGCCGTACAAGCGGAACGACTCGTCGTATGTCAGGCGCGGGAACGGCGAGGGCATCTGCTTGTCGCTGACCTTGTTGATCACTGTCGTGGTGACATGCTCGATAAGCTGCAAAACGTCTTCCTGCGTGACGAACGACATTTCCACGTCAAGCTGCGTAAATTCCGGCTGACGGTCGGCGCGCTGCGCCTCGTCGCGGAAACAGCGCGCGATCTGGAAGTACCGCTCGCACCCCGCCACCATCAGAAGCTGCTTGTACTGTTGCGGCGACTGCGGCAGAGCATAAAACTGCCCCGGATTCAGCCGGTACGGGATCAGATAATCCCGTGCGCCTTCCGGCGTACTTTTGGTAAAGATGGGCGTTTCGATTTCCAGAAACTTGCGCTCGTCCATCACGTCGCGAATAGCCTTGATGGTGCGATGACGCAGCTCCAGCATCTGAAACATCTTGGGACGGCGCAGGTCAATGTAGCGATGCTTCAGGCGCAGGGTCTCATCCACATTCGCCATCTGCGCCTCGTCGCTGACCGGGAACGGCAGGACTTTGCACGTATTCAAGACTTCGATGGATTTGGCGGCGATTTCCACCTCGCCCGTGGCAAGGTTGGGGTTTTCGCTGCCCTCGCGTCTGCGCCGCACAATGCCGTGTACGCTCAGGACGAACTCGCTGCGGATGCTGTTGGCGAGCGTGACCAGGTCGGGAACATCGGCCTTGTCCACGACCACCTGCACCAGCCCCGTCCGGTCGCGCAGGTCAATGAAGACCAGGTCGCCGAAGTCGCGCTGGCGATGCACCCAGCCGTTGAGCGTGACATTTTCGCCCAGGTGCGCGGCTGTCGGCGTGCCGCAGTTGACTGTACGTTTCCAGTTGCTCGTCATGGCAACCTCCTGCCCTTGATTAATAATGTATGCACTAAATGCAAACGAGAATAGACAACCGAATAGATGCGATAGACGCAAAGGGCAGGACAAAGATTTTGCAATCTGCTGCCCTGACCCCGGTATAAAGAATGACAGCCTCAGCGGTCGGTTGGTTGCGCCGTCGAAAAATAAAGGCGGCTTTCTGACGCAGCCACCGGCAAAGCACGTCTTAGTTTATCTGATTTTGCCTGCTTCTGTCCACAGTTATTATGTCGGCAGACCGGAAAGCGCCTGATTCTCTGTTGCCTCGCAGAAACCTTTGCAGAGTCAGCGCGTAAGAATTTTCAATATGGGTAGGGATTTGCCGGGGCGATGGTGAACAGCGCAATGAGAAGTCCAGGCAAAAACGATAAGAAAGAAGAAATAGGATGGGCGCAAGGCATGAATACATATATGTGCCGAGTATCGCCCTGCTGTTGGCCTGCCTGCTGACATGCGGCGGGTGCGGCGGACACGCGGCCCAATCCGAACAAGCCCCGGACGGCAAAGCGCTGTATGCCACATATTGCCTTAGCTGTCACGGCGCAAACGGGCGCAACGACCGCAGCGGCGCTCTTAGCGCCATGCGCCTCGACCACGCCAACACGCTGCCCGAAGTGGATTGGTACGCCCTCGTGCAGAACGGGCGAGGCGCGATGCCCGCCTTCAAAGGACGGCTCGGCGCGGGACAGATGACCGTATTACGCGCTTACGTCCGCCAGATGACTGCGCCCTAATTCGGCGGGGCAGACGGCATCCTCAAATTTCGCGCTTCTGGTATGTATGCTCTGGTATGTATGCTCTGGTATGTGTTCTTTGTATCACGATCTGTCGAGGCTTCGGATTGCGCCCTGCCAGTCCGGTGTAGACGTGCTGAAAATTTGCCTGTTGGGAAAGACGCATTTATGCACCATGATATGAATCACATGATGATGGCCTCGGCCTCACCCGCGCCCCATAGTCCGCTGCAATGGCTGCTGGCGTGGCTGTCCGGCAACGGGTACGCGCCCCACAGCGGCTGCTTTCTGGGCGATACGATGTGGGTGCGGGCGTATGTGGCCGGCAACTGGGTGATCGCGCTCGCGTATGCGCTCGTCGCCTTGCTGATCGCGCAGCGGATGCAGCGCGCGTCGCACATCCCCAAAACCCTGATGGGCAACGCCTTGCTGGGTATTTTTATCACCTGCTCGGTAGGGCATTTTCTGGCGGGACTGACTACGGTTCTATGGCCGGGGTATCGCCTGGAGACCCTGTGGCACTGGGTTACAACGATTCCCGCCTGGCTGTTTCTCGCCCATCACAAAAAGTTCTCGCTGATCGTGGAGGGGCCGCACATGATCGCCGAGTCGCGCGAGGAGCTTTCGCGCAAAAACGGCGAACTGAACGCCCTGTACGAGCAGGTGAAGCAGGTAGACCGGCTGAAATCCGAGTTTTTCGCCAATGTCAGCCACGAACTTCGCACACCGCTTGCCCTGATTCTTGGGCCGCTCAACAGCGTCATGGCAGGCGACAATCTAACCCCGGCGCAGCGCAATGAACTAGAGGTGGCCGCCCGCAACGCCCGCACGGTCTTGAAGCATGTCAACGACCTGCTGGACATCGCCCGCATGGAAGCGGACAAGATGAGTATGCGCTACGTGCAGTGCGACCTGGCGCAATCAACGCGCCTTGCCGCCTCGCATTTTGAAAGCGTGGTCGGCGAGCGCGGCCTGACCCTGACCCTCGATACACCCCCCACCCTCGACGCGCAGATAGACGAGGACAAGATACAGCGCGTGCTGCTGAACCTGCTCTCCAACGCGGTCAAGTTTACGCCGCAGGGCGGCGCGATCATCTGCCGCCTGAGCCAGGAGGACGGCGAGGCCATATTGCAGGTGCAGGACAACGGGCCGGGCATTCCCGCCGAGATGCGCGAGGCCGTGTTCGAGCGGTTCCGGCAGGTGGACAGCGCGGCCACGCGCCGACATGAGGGAACAGGACTGGGTCTTGCCATCGTCAAGGAGTTTATCCGTCTGCACGGCGGCAGTATTACGGCGCGTGAAGCGCCCGGAGGCGGCGCGCTGTTTTACGTGACGCTTCCGCTGAACGCCCCGGCGGGCGTCCCGGTTGGGCCTGCCCCGCAGGAGGCTTCCACAGTCCCCACGCCGCGCGACCGTGACGCGAACGAAACGGCGCAGGGCTTTGTTGACGAGGGCGTAGGCGGCGACAGGTTCGCGCGCCCGACAGACGCAGATGCCGCAAATGGCGCAAGCGTTTCGGGTACAGCGAACACGGGCGCGGCGGCATCGGTTTCGATGTCACCGCATCGCTCGGCCGACAGCATGAGCGCGAACGATGCCCAGGCCGTCATGATCCAAACATTAGAAGAATTAAGATTGCGAGAGCAGGCCGAGGCGGAAACCCAGGACACCGGGCAGCCCCTCGTGCTTATCGTTGAAGACAACTTGGAGATGAGCCAGTTTATCGCCCGTACCCTCGCGCCGCAGTACCGCACGGCGATAGCCCGCGACGGCGAACAGGGCATCAGGCGGGCGATGGATCTAAGTCCCGACCTGATCCTGAGCGACGTAATGATGCCCAACAAAAGCGGCGACGAGATGGTGCGCGAAATGCGCGGCATTGCGGCCCTCGACGCCGTTCCCATCGTCCTGCTGACCGCTAAGGACGACGACGCGCTGCGAATCCAGATGCTGCGCGACGGGGCGCAGGATTACTTATCCAAGCCGTTCACGTCCGAAGAACTGCACGCGCGCATCAGCAGCCTGATTGCCGCCAAGCGCGCCCGCCAGCTTCTTCAGACCGAACTGACGACACAGCAGCAAAGCCTCGAAGCGCTCGCAGCTGAGGCCATCAGCCGAAAGCGCGTCCTGCAAATCGCGCTGACCGAAGCCCGCGCCGCACGCGAGTCGGCGGAGCAGGCGCGCGAGCAGGCTGTCACTTTGCAGCACGAAGTGGACGAACGCAATGTGCTGTTGTCCAAGGCCATATTGCAGGCGCATCACCGCATCAAGAACAATCTGCAGATCGTCAGCGCCCTGATGGAAATGCAGGTGGACGACCGCGAAACCGGCCTGCCCCTGCCCATCGCCCGCGCGTACCTGCGTCAGGTCAAGTGCATCGCCCTGGTGCATAACCTGCTGAGTCCCGCATCTGATTATACGGTCGTGGACGCGGCTCAGGTGCTGCAAAGCGTTGTAGCCCTTGCTTTGCAGGCGCAGTCGGGCAGCGCGTCCGGGCGCTCCATTGTCCTGCAGGCGGACGCGCTGCCGGTGCATGTCAAGATCGCGACCTCGCTCGCGCTGATAATCAACGAATTGCTCGCCGATGACGTGGTCGGCCAGCGCCAATTACAGGAGGGTGTCTCATCCAATGCCATCATCATCTCCCTGCGACGCGAAGGCGGCGATGTGTTCCTTGCGGCCCAAAGCGCCCGCTGGAATTTTGCGCCCGATTTCGATGTGTCCCTCAGTGGAACTCTCGGCCTTGAACTTGTCGCTACCCTTGTGGCAAGCGACCTGCAGGGCCGAGTCTCTTTCCATAATGCTGCCCCCGACAGCGTCAACGCTGATCGGACTGCGCCCGCTGCTCAATTCGGCGAGCGATTGGTCGGACGAATCGCCATCGTCTTTCCCGAACGACCTGATGCAGCCTGACGATCTGGCTTATGATCTGGAAAACATCCCTTATACCACAGAGCAGGCGCGGGCCGGACTGAAGGGGAAACGCGTGGTCGTGATCGAGGATGAGGGCGTGACGCAGATGCAGCTGCGGCGTACCCTGACCCATGCGGGCCTGATTGTTGTCGGCACGGCCATCAACGGGCGCGACGGCGTCGAGGTCGTCCTGCGCGAGCGCCCTGACCTGATCCTGCTGGATATTCGTATGCCGGTCATGGACGGGGTGGAAGCGGCGCGGCAGATCATGGCGGAGTTTCCCGTGTGCATCGTCATGCTGACGGCTTTTAGCGATGAGGAGTACCGGGAAAAAACACGCGTCATCGGCGTGTCCGGCTACGTCATCAAGCCTATCACCAGCGACCTGCTGTTGCCCCTGATGCTGCAAGCCCTCGACGTTTTCACGCAGCGGCAGCAGGAGAGCGAATAATCGCTAACTTGAAATATATGGACGAAGTGGCAATAGTGGATACACAAACGAGCGAACTAACGGATGTTTTGATCGTTGGAGCGGGGCCGGCGGGATTGCAGGCGGCCTGCACCGCGCAGGAGATCGGCCTGTCGCACCGCATCGTGGATCGGCGCGGGCTGGCCCACTCGTTCGTGGATTATCCCCAGACCATCCGCTTTTTCTCGCCGCCCGATGAGATGACGGTCGGCGGCGTTCCCCTGCCTATGCGCGGCGGCGAAAAGCCCACCCGCGAGGACATCCTGCCCTACTTTCGCGCCGTGGCCGCGTACAAAAAATTAAATCTGTCCCTCTGGGAAGCCGTTACACGCGTTCGGCGCGACGGCGAAACGTTTACGGTGCAGACCGTGCTGGAACCCAACCGCATCGAGATGCGGACTTACAAGGCCCGCGCTATCCTGCTCACGTCGGGCGTGTGGGACGTGCCGACTCCCTTAGACTGCGAGGGCGCGAACCTGCCGCAGGTCCTGAGCCGCTTCCACGAGCCGACCGAATATTTCGGGCAGGACGTGCTTGTCGTGGGCGGCGGCAACAGCGCGGTTCACGCCGCCTTGACTCTGGCCGAGGCCCATGCCCGCGTGATCTATGCCATGCGCCGCGCCCCTATCGCCTACCAGAGCCATCTGCGCCCGTTCGTGGTGCGCGACCTGGAACTGGCCGTGCAGGACAAGCGCCTTGATCTGCGTACCGATGTGATCGTGTCCCGCATCGAACCGGGCCGCGCCTGGCTTCAGCCCTTTACGTATGACGACGCCCACCCGCATCGCGGTACGCCAAACGGCGAACCCTACCCTATTCCGGCCCGCTTCGTATTCGCCCTGACCGGCCAGCGCGCCGACACCCGCTTTTTCGACGATATGAGCCTGTGCCTCGAACCCGACGGACGCCCGACCCATAACCCCGAAACCTTTGAGACCACCCTGCCCGGCGTGTATGTCGCCGGATCGCTCGCCGGCAGCAAAATAGACATCATCCTCACCGCCCGCGAGCAGACCGATGGGGTCGTTCGTGGCATCGCCGCCCGTCTGCACCCTTAATGTTTACAGTGGTTTTGTTTGTTGCAGGAAAGGTGACTATGAAGCAAATTATTGCGATGGGTGGCGGCGGGTTTTCAATGGAGCCGGATAATCTCGCGCTGGACAGGTATGTTCTCCAGCAGGCGCAAAAGCCCGTCCCCTCGGTATGCTTCCTGCCGACCGCAAGCGCCGACTCGGAAAGCTACTGTATGCGCTTCCTCACGGCCTTTTCCACCTTCGAGTGCCATCCCTCTTATATGTCTCTGTTCAAACTGCCCACCAGAGATATAGAGGGCTTCCTGCTGTCCAAAGAGGTGATTTACGTCGGCGGGGGAAACACCAAAAGTATGCTTGCCCTGTGGCGCGAGTGGGGCCTGGATGTGATTTTACGCAAGGCCTGGGAGCAGGGCGTTGTTCTCGCGGGTCTGAGCGCCGGGGCCATTTGCTGGTTCGAGCAGGGCGTGACGGACAGCATACCGGGCGACCTGACCGCCCTGCCCTGCCTGGGCCTGCTGGAGGGAAGCTGCTGCCCCCACTACGACGGCGAAGCGGAACGCCGCCCCGCCTATCAGCAGATGATCGCAGGCGGCCACATCCGGGCGGGCTACGCGCTTGACGATGGCGCGGCCCTGCATTTCGTCAATGACGACGTGCATCAGGCGATCAGTTCACGTCCTCACGCTAACGTCTACCATGTCAAGAATGAAAACAACCAGACGACGGAAACACGTCTGCCGATGCGCTATCTGAACGCAGACATCCCGCCGCAGCCATAAACACAACGCCGCAGCCATAAACACAACGCCACTCCTAAACAACAGCCGTATAAACAACATCCGTAAACATACGAATACCATGAATTTACAAGATTATGCCAGACCGCCTAAGTCGCTCGGCTTTCATCCCGACCGCCTGCTGAACGCCGACCGGATGCTTCAAAACGGCATCGGGGAACATTTATATTCCGCCGCCACCTACCTTGTGGTTCGGCATGGCCTGATTGCGGCGCACGGCGCGTATGGCATCGCGCAGCCGGACGCCACGCCCGCGATTCCTGCCACTCTGGACACCGTGTTCGATATGGCGTCGCTGACCAAAACGTTTACCGCCACGATGCTGCTGCAATGCGCCGAGGAAGGGCTGCTGCATCTCAATCAGGAGGTGCGGCAGCACCTCCCCGAAGCCGAACACGCGCCCATCGGCCCGGTCGCGCTGCACTATCTCGCCACGCATACCAGCGGCCTGCCCGCCTGGAAAGCCGTTTACAAGCACGAGAACGGCGACCCATTAGCGCAAATCCTCGCCACGCCCCTTGCCGCCCCGACCGGAACCAAATACACGTACAGCGACCTGGGCTACATCACGCTCGGCTACATTCTGGAACGCGTCACCAAAACGCCGCTCGCCACCCTGGTGCAGGAACGTATCATGCGGCCGCTCGGCATGACGCACAGCGGCTACCGCCCGTCCACGGAATTGCATCCGCTGATCGCCGCCACGTCGCGGGGCGAAATTGATGTCACGGTCGGGGGCGAGCGCCTGACCGACAAGCGCTATATCGGCGACGTCCACGACCCGAACGCGTATGGCATGGACGGCGTAGCCGGACACGCGGGCATCTTCTCGAACGCGCCCGACATGTTCCGGTTCATCCTGTCGTTTCGACACGAGGCCAACGCTTCCCACATTAACCTGCCGCCTATTCTCGGCCCGCTTGCCCGCAAACTGGCCTCGGAATGCCAGACAGACCCGACAAAGCCCGACATCAACGCCCACACCATCGGCTGGTTCGGATACCCGAACGGCTATCTGCCGCGCGGAGATTTTTTTTCTAATCGTACCTTTGGGCATACCGGATTTACCGGCACATTGCTGATGTTCGACCCGGATGTAGACGTGACGATCCTGATGCTGACCAACCGCGTCGTGTACGAAAAAGAAAACGACGGCAGCGCCCTGCTGCGTATGCGCCGACTGTTCGCCAACATCGTCGCCGGGGCCATCATGGATTAGTATTTACCCGACAGTATAGAAATGTTTTTCAGGGTTCGAGTTTGCGTAGGAGGGCGGCGAGGCGTTCGGGGTCATCGCGCAGGAGCATGGCAAGCTGCTTGCCCGCCCGCACCAGGAAGGCGAAGTCGTTGTCGCGGCACGCGTAGACGTGGGCGAGGCAGGCGGCAATGAGTTCGTCAGGGTGGACATCGCCCGATGCGCGCAGCATCTGACGTACAAAATCGGGCGTATCGGAGAGAGCGCGCACTTCGGCGCAGTCGCAGGCGTCCACAAACGCGTGCAGACGGGGCGGGCGGGGCGGCAGGCCGGGACGGATGCGGCCCGCGCGAACATAGCCGAACGGCAGGGCCATAAATTCCGTTGCCAGCAGGTCGAATATCTGCGGCTGCTCGGCCTGAAGCGCGGCTTCCTCCAGGCCATACGCTCCTGCGCGGCGTCCCATGTCCGCTCCGCCTGTCATGGCCGAGCAGACAAGCGCGAACAGCGTATCGTCAGGTGTTGCGTCGGGCAGGAGCGTTAAACCGGGGGAAATCGGGGGCAAAGGATCGGCAAAAGGATCGAAGCTGTCCGGGTCGCGTTGCGGCGGCAGGACAGCGGCGGGCAAGGGCGTCCGGTCAGCCTGTGCAGCGCGCGCGCCGGGCGGCAGCACCTTGACAAAGGTTCCCAGGGCGGGCGGATTATGCAGGCGTTCGCGCGGACACTGCGCCACGAATCGCGTGGTGCTTGCTTCGATGATTTCGCCATGAAAGTGCGCTGTAGTTCTCATGCGGTGATGTGGTTATTGCGCCGCTGCTGCTTCAAGAACGCAAGGCAGCAGTTTGATTTCAGGCGCGGCGCAGGGTTTGAGAGGCAGCCGCGCCGAACAGGAATGGTACACGTTGATTTAATGTATTCGCAAGTTGACGGGGATAGCGATGTTGGAAGCGGCGGCAGGCGCCTTGGACGACGGCACGGGAGTACCTACCACAAGAGGCGTTTTGGCGCGGGCGGCGGGAGACAGATGGGTAACGACGGCGACCGACGCTTTTGCCGGATCGCAGCGCAGTTCACCGGTTTTGCGAGGCGCGGCGCCGATGTACGTTTCACATAAGTCCACATCGTAAGAGCGTCCCAGGCAGTCTTTGGCTTCACGCCAGGCTTGCACCGCTACGCGATCCATGTTCCAGGGTTCCATGCGGGCCGGACACATCAGTCGGATGATTGTATGCTGCGGGTCTCTGGTGTCGAAGCGGGCGAGGACGGCAATCACAGGGTCACAGCCCCGGATGCGCTTGGTGAAAAGTCCTGCAAAAAGAATCTGCTGATCGGCATCGCTCAGAGGAGTGGTCACCTCACCGCGTTTTTGATTGGCAAGAATCTTGTGATCCTCTTCGCTCAAGGCAGCGCCCACTTTGCGGCTGTTGTCAATGGCTGCATGGATGGCCTGGGGACCAGGGGCAGCGGTCAGTCGGTCGTCGAGTATATCTGCCAGCGTGGCATTACTTTTTGCTGTGTAGGCATAGAAGAAGAGACCGCCTAAGATCGCCGCCATGCCGGGAAACCAGATGTGTTTCATGCCTGCGCTCATCCTTTCACAAATCCAGCCTTACCGCATCGTCTGCAATCCCCACCCTGCCCTGCATACAACTACTTTGTATGCAACTACTTTGCATACAACTGCCTGCATCGTTCCATAACAGCCGGTGTCACACCTGCAAAACGCGCCAAACTCAACCTGAGCGGCAGCGTGCTATCAGGGAATTGTGGGGGGAACAGACGCGCAATCCGCCCTGCCTCATTTCTGCCTCATTATTGGCGCGATGCAGAACATTTTCAGCTTATTTAGGGGAGTGTACACTAAATTCCTGCCGTAACTTCGCATTCTACGCAAACGACCAAAAATAGTTGTCCTTCCGACATCTTCCAAGCAGAAACTAAGCAGAAACTAAAGATAGATTGCGTAATTAGCTGCGTGGCTTCGCCGGTACAGCCACCAAGCTGTTTTTGACGGTCGCCTGCGTCTGCGGCACAGACGCGGTCTGTTCTTGTAGTCTCTGCTCTAGGCCGTGAGTTCCATACAGCCACTCTGGCGAAAGTTGAGCAAGCCCGCGACGACACAGAACATGTCCTCGTGGTCACGGTCATGGCCGCGCCATACTTGCGCCATGCAGTCCCACCGTTTGAGGCGGGCGAAATGATGCTCTACGTAGATGCGCTGCGTAGACAGCATGTAGTTGTAGGCGCGCTCCAGTACATTCTGGGTCTGCTTGCGCGGCTTCTTGATCGGCTGTTGGACATCCTGAGCAGGGTATGCCGCGTCTGTACCTTCATAGCCTTTGTCCAGGCGCACCTTGCACCCAGGCGGCACACGATACACCACGCCTGATGCGCGCAGCAGGAGCATGTCGCTCAGGCAGCCGGGCAAACCGCCGAACACATGCAGGATCTGCTTGCGCGTCGCTACAATCTGCGTCTTGAGCGTGTGGTCTTGCTGCTTGCCGCTGTACGCCTGCTTACGCTTGAGTTTGTCGGTCGGCTGCCGCACGGACTGCTCGGTGGCGTCCAGAAGAACCTCTTCAATCTCAGGATAGGCCGCAAACAGTTCGTCGAGTGTGCCGATGCGCTTGCGCGGCTTGCTCACGTCGGCCGTGTCCGAGGGCGCAGGCGCATCGCTCGCACTCGCTCCGGCGTGTCCTTGCTCGCTTGCTATGTGCCGCAGGGGGGCGTCGCGCAGGGGCGTGGGCAGCACATCAAGCAGGATCGGCAGCAGCCGTTCGTGCAGTTCGCGGCTGATGTTGCTTTCGTCCAGGTCAAAGAGGTAGCCCAGCAAGCTCTGGCGTACATACAAGCGCAGGTACATCAGCCCTAGCAGCAGGCGTTCGGGCAAGGCTAGGCGAAACTTGCGACCGGCTCCGGCCTGACGCACCCGACTTGCACGGGTACGCCGGGAACTCTCGGCGGCTTCATAGACGGGAGTGACATGCGACAGGAGCGTGTCGAACTCCGCTACGGACAAGCCCGTCAACGCTTGAAAGTGACGCGGCTTGCGCCGCAGCTTGGCTACTGTGATCATAAGCCGAGTTTACCCTAATTACGCATGACATCTTAAGCAGAAACTGAGTAGAAACGTGTCTTTCAGGAGCGTCTTCCGCCGCCTGATTATTGACATCGGTTGGATTGCCGCACATAAAAAATATTCATAGTTAATCCGGAAGTTATACGTCACAGCGTAAAAAACGTTGTATGTCCGCTCGCATCGTGGTATAATACGAACAGACAGTTGACTTCGCTGCCAAACGCAGGAATACACGGGCGGACCGTAAAGGGGGAACAAACACTTTTACGAGTTCGTCTCTGTTGGGTAAGCAGACATTTCGTTTGCCCGCCCCTCCCTGAAAGTGGGCGCGAAGCAGACATCCAATCAGCAGCATGGCGGCGCTTCACCCCGCGCCCGCCCTTATCACACGCCCTGTTTCCACACCTTTGTTTTGCACAGGGCGATTCAAAATGGCCTCTCGCAGGGCCAGCGCAACCCACCGTAAGGAGACTCAATCCACATGGCACGTAAAGCGACAAAGACCGAGCCGTCTGAACCCATTACCCCGGAAAACACCGTGGCAGAAACCAGCCCGGTCGCCCATGACGACGAGCATGGCTCCGAACAGGCCGGCGGGCGCGGCTGGCACGGCAACCCCGAAGGTCACGCCGCCGCAGGCCGCAAGGGAGGCCGCAAGGTCGCCGAAAACCGTGATCATATGGCCGAAATCGGACGACGCGGCGGCGCAAAAGTAGCGCAGGATCGCAGCCACATGTCCGAAATCGGACGACGCGGCGGCGCGAAAGTGTCTCAGGATCGCCAGCACATGGCCGAAATCGGCAAAAAAGGCGGCGAAAGCCGCTAATTACGGCGCAGCAGCCAGGATGTTATAAACCGCAAAACACGCAAAGCAATCGAAAAGAAGAACAAAACGCAGGAATAAGCGCAGACTGCCTTTGCCGATTAAACTTGCAGATTGATGTTTTGTTGTTTCGCTATTTTCGTTTGCTTTGCGTGTTTCGCGGTTTATATCCATTTTGGTTGTATCATTTTGGTTGTATTGACGGCGCGTAAAGTAATCAGACGAATTTGCAGTCCAGGCGCAGGGCGCGTTTGAGGCGGTCATAGTAGACGCGGTGCGGGATCTCTATGGCCCCCAGGCTTTGCAGATGCGGCGTCAGGTACTGCGTGTCCAGCAGAACGAAGCCGTGTTCGTTGAGGCGAGACACCAAAGCGTACAGGGCGACTTTGGAAGCGTCCGTGTCTCGGTGGAACATGCTTTCAGCCATAAACGCGCCGCCCAGCGCTACGCCATACGTTCCGCCCGCCAGCCTGTCGCCTCGCCACACCTCTACGCTGTGCGCTTTGCCCATCCGATGCAGTTCGCCGTAGACCGCGATAAACTCCTCTGAGATCCAGGTGCCTTCCGCGCGGTCGGCGCAGCCGCGCATCACGCCCTCGAAATCCGTGTTGATACGCACCTCGAAGACGCCCTGCCGTATGGTTTTGGCAAGGGAGCGCGACGTGTGAAAGCCGTCCAGCGGCAGAATGGTGCGCGGGTCAGGCTGATACCAGTACATCTCCTCAGTGTCCTCATGGTACATGGGAAAGATGCCGCGCCGGTACGCGAATTCGATGCCCGTGGGCGTGAAACTCAGATACATGATTTGTAACGCTTCAATCGTGGCCTTCTGCTTGTTTTCTCCTGCGCGTACTTTGCTTGTTACCTGATTAACTTCTGTCTGGCTTCTGCTTAACTTCCTCTAACTTGTCCACCCTCATCTGTTCATCTTTACTTGTTCACCTTCAGAGGAAGCATTGTGGCAATGTAAAGGTTCCGTCGTCGCTGCGGGGGAACGGCACGGCGTCCATCACGGCAGAAACGTTCAGCGGGCCGTAGATGTGCGGGTACATGCCGCCATGCGCGGCAAGTTCGTACTTGATTTCCGCTGTCACCTTGTCCGCGTTTATGGACAGCAGGATAAGGTCGTCCCGTCCGGCGAAATGGCGATTGGCAGTCTCTACGGCCTGCGGCGGCGTGGAGCAGTGGATAAACCCCTCGGTGTCGAGGCTTTCGGCCCGGTACACGCCCACGCGCTGCGCCACGTGCCACGTGTCCTGGGTACAGATGTGCAGCAGGGTCAGGCCCATCTTTGTATTCTTCTCCTTTATTGCGCCCTATGTAATCAAGTGGAATTCGCAGCGACTTTTCCACGCGCCCGCCCCGCAATCCTGCCTGCGATTGTCTTGAGTTGTCTTGAACCATGATTTGTGGGATGATTTGTGGGATGAAAATGATTAACATGATCGTCTGCGTATAGTTCCGATCTGTTGCGTCTGAGGTTAGGCTGTCACTATCGCGCATCTAATCATGGTCATCATTCCAATTCCACATATCATGGTTCAAGACAAAGCGGTTGGGAAGGCTGCAAGAGCAGGAATAAGCCCGATAAATGAACAACATAGCCCTATTCGCGAAGCAGTTTGCCGCCCCATCTATTGCGGCGGTGCAGGCCGGCTGATGTATTGGCAGGCTGCGCGAAGTGTCAACCTGTACAGGAGAACTTTCGATGTTGATTGGACTGTTCGGCCCGCTGGCCCTTTACGCGCTGCCGACGTTATATGCCCGTTCTGCCGTGCCGCCTGCAAAGCCTGTTCTGCGCTTTGGACGCGCCGCGAAACGGGGCGAATTGCGTCCGCAGGAACTGCGCTGCGAGTATCTAACGGATCCGCTGTCCGTGGAAGCCACACGGCCCCGGCTGTACTGGACATCCTGGAGCGTACAGCGGGGAGCAGCGCAGAGCGCGTATCGGATACTGGCCGCAAGCAGCGCGGCCAATCTAAGGGCCAATCGGGGCGACCTGTGGGACAGCGGCAGAGTGTCCTCGGATCAATCCACGCATGTTGAGTATAACGGCAAACCGCTTGCGTCCGGGGCGCGCGTCTGGTGGAAGGTGCGCGTGTGGGACAAGAACGGGAACGTGAGCGCGTACAGCCCGCCCGCCCGGTGGGAAATGGGCCTGTTGTCGTCCGGCGATTGGAAGGCGCAGTGGATTGGCCTGCCCGACCCGGCAGCCGACATGGCCGCCGACCTGTGGAAAGGCGCGCAATGGATCTGGTATCCCGAAGGCGACCCGCTGCGCGTCGCCCCCGCCGGCGACCGCTGGTTTACGCGCACCGTCATGCTGGAGCAGAAACCGATACGCAGGGCCGAGCTTGTGGGCATCGCAGACAATTCTCTTGTGGCCCTCGTCAATAACAAGATAGCCGGGAGCGCAAGCGGGTGGCAGCGACTGGCGAGACTGGACGTTACCCCGTATGTAACGCCCGGCGCGAACGTTTTTGTTCTCAAAGCTAATAACACCGACGGGCCGGCAGGCGTGGCCGGCGTGGTGCGCGTCGTATACGCGGACGGAACCGAGCAGCGCATCGTTACAGACGCGCAATGGACGGCGCGAAAGCCGCAAGACTTCAAACTTCCCCAAAATACTTTTGCGGGCGCGGCCCCTACTGACGCGGCAGGCGACGACAGCAAGACGAGCGTGGCAATGGCGCGCGCTCTGGGGCCAATCGGCATCGCGCCGTGGGGCCGTCCCGGTTCGCTCCCTCCCGCCCGCCCCGCGTCGTACCTGCGTAAAACATTCGCGCTGAGCGGTTCGGGCAGTCCTGTCACATCGGCCCGCATCTATGCGACCGCCGAAGGGCTGTATCAGTTGTCTCTCAATGGCAAATCTGTCAGCGGCGACGTGTTCCGGCCCGGATGGACGGACTACAATAAGCGCATTCAATATCAGGTGTACGATGTGACCCGAATGCTGCGCGGCGGGCAGAATGCGCTGGGCGTGATATTGGGCGACGGCTGGTTCTGCGGGCATGTGGGCCTGACCGGAGGCAACAACTACGGCACGGCAGCCCGCGCCCTCGTGCAGCTGCGCCTGGATCACGCCGACGGCACGACCGAGACCCTTGTTTCGGACGCAAGCTGGAAAGCCTCAACCGGCCCGATACTCAGCGACGATCTGCTCGACGGCGAAACGTATGACGCCCGCAAGGAACTGTCCGGCTGGAACATGCCGGATTACGACGAGGCCGGGTGGCAGGCTGCGGCTGTCGGGCAAAAACTCAACTCCCTTACGGCGCGTCCCCGGCTTGTGTCGCAGTCGGATCAATCGGTACGCAAGGTGGAAGAACTCAAGGCGCTGAGCATGAAGGCTAAACCGGATGGCGCGTATGTGTTCGACCTGGGGCAGAACATGGTGGGCTGGGCGCGGCTCAAGGCGCGCGGTCAGGCAGGCGAGACCGTGCGCCTGCGCTTTGCCGAGATGCTCAACCCCGACGGCACGATCTACACCACGAACCTGCGCGGCGCGAAAGCGACGGACTACTACACCTTCAAGGGAACGGGCGTCGAATCGTGGGAGCCTAAGTTTACGTTTCATGGCTTTCGCTATGTGGAGCTGATGGGCCTGAAAAATAAGCCCGGCATGGACGCGGTCACGGGCGTCGTAGTCACATCCGACGCGCCTCCGACCGGCACGTTCACCTGTTCCAGCCCGCTTGTGAACCAACTCCAGCACAACATCGTGTGGGGACAGCGGGGCAACTATCTGGAAGTGCCGACCGACTGCCCGCAGCGCGACGAGCGCCTGGGCTGGATGGGCGACGCGCAGATCTTTGTGCGCACGGCCTGCTTCAACAACGACGTGGCCGCGTTTATGACCAAGTGGACGCAGGATGTCGTAGACGCGCAATCGCCGGACGGCGGCTTTTCGGATGTCACGCCCCGCGTGGGCGATCCCAGTGACGGCGCCCCGGCCTGGGGCGACGCGGGCGTGATCGTTCCCTGGACGATCTACGAATGCTACGGCGACACGCGCCTGATCGCGGAACGCTACGCGGCTATGCAAAAGTGGAACCACTATGTTCTCGACGCCAACCCCGACTTCATCTGGCGCAAACGGGCCAACAACAACTTCGGCGACTGGCTGAATACGGGCAGCGACACGCCCCGCGAAGTGCTGTCCACGGCCTACTTCGCGTACACCACGCGCTTGCTGGGCAAAATGGCAAAGGCCATCGGCAAAACCGAGGACGCGCAGCAATACGAGGAACAGTTTGAAAAAATAAAGGCCGCGTTCAATCGGGAGTTCATCACGAACGACGGGCGCATCAAGGGCGATACGCAGACGGCGTATGTGCTGGCCCTGCGCTTCGATCTGCTTGCGCCCGCGCAGCGCGAAACAGCAGCCCGCTACCTTGTCGAAGACATCATGAACAAGCGCAAGGGACATCTCTCGACCGGGTTTCTGGGCGTGGGCTATCTGACCCCTACCCTGACGCAGACCGGCAACCTGGATGTCGCCTATCGCCTGCTGAATAACGACACCTACCCCTCATGGGGTTACTCGATACGACATGGGGCCACGACGATCTGGGAACGCTGGGACGGCTGGACAGAGGAAAAAGGCTTTCAGGACCCCGGCATGAACAGTTTCAACCACTACTCGCTGGGCAGCGTGGGCGAATGGATGTACTCAGCCGTAGCGGGTATTGATCTCGACCCGGCTCATCCCGCGTACAAGCATATCCTGCTGCATCCGCGTCCGGGCGGCGGCCTGACGTATGCGAAGGCCGCGTACCAGAGCATTCAGGGCCGCATCGTCAGCGACTGGCAACTGGACGCGGACGAGTTCACCTACCACGTCGAGGTTCCGGCCAACACGACCGCAACGGTGTGGGTTCCGGCCCACGCCTCCGAACAGGTGCGGGAAGGCGGACGAGCGACGACAGCAAGCGAGGGTGTGCGCTTCCTCCGTATGGAGGACGGCTGCGCCGTGTACGAGATCGGGTCGGGAGTGTACACGTTCACCAGTTCTAAAACGTCGGCAGATGTGGCGCGGCGGTAGAGGCTGCGTGGCGCAAGGCAGACAAGTCTTGACACATTGGGCAAAACAAAGGCAAGAAACCTATATAAAAAACTATGCAAATAGTAATGTACTGGGGCTGTATTCGTGGAACCTTTCCTTGTCCCCGCCCGTCACACGCGCAATCATCGCACCGATGATTACCAATCTATGTTTTACCCGAAGCGTGGAAGAAACATTGCCCGCGCCTTCGGTTTACATTACCAACAGGCATCTACTAAACTATTCCTTGAGGAATAACGCGCCGTGCAGCACGAAATTGCCGGACGCGAGGAGAAGACAATGAGCGACAGCAGAATAGTTACGAACAACGACGTGGTCAACGAAGAGCATAACGAAACGCACCATGACGCCAAAGTCGGCGGCGAGCTTGGCGGCGTGGGCGGCGCGGTCACGGGCGCTATCGCGGGATCGGCGGCGGGGCCGCTCGGAACCATCGCGGGCGCGCTCATCGGCGGCATAGCGGGCGCGGTCGGCAGCAGCGTGGCGGTCAACGCCGTGGACAAGATTGACGACGACACGACCATTTCCGGTCTGGGCCACCACACGGGCCATGTTGTAGACAATGCTGCCGCCACGGCAGGCAGTACGGTAGCCGCCACACATCAGACGGTTTCTAACACGGCTTACAACACCGAGTCCAATATCGAGCAGACGGTCGGCGCGAACGGCCTGCCCGGCGTACAGACCGGCGGACATGCCATTGATGGTTCCATGATGCCCGACACGCGCGGCATCACCGAAAAGGTCGCCGACACGTTGACAGGCGATCATATTGACGACAAGACCGGCAGACCCGTCTAAGCTCGTTCGATTGCGCGGCACAGGCATGTGGTATAAGCAGAGTACGTGCAGCTTCAACACTGGTGATTGTGCTTGATAATCGTTCGCAAAAAGGTTGAAGGGAACTAAACCAAGTCCCTGTGCGTTCGTTAAACAGGCCGTTTGTGGTAAAACACAAGCGGCCTGTTATCATGTTGCGTGTCGATTGCATGTGGGGAAATCGCAAAAGAGCGCTGTTGATATGTTCCGGGTAGAATTTTCTTGTAGGTCATAGCGCCGCGTTCATTCCAAAGCGGCTATTGCTGTATGCAGTGTGTCACTCTCTTTAATTTCAATGCAAAGCCTGATCTATAACGATACAACCATGCTTGACGACGAGACCCAACCCTTCACCTCGCTGATGGAAGCGCTGCGCCGCGAGTATGCCCGGCTGACAGAACAAAACACGCAGCTAAAAGCGCGCAACAGCATTCTGGAACGTGATAACGCGGAGTTGCGTGAACAGGCCGCCACGGATCACATGACCGGCATCAACAATTATCGCGCCTTCCGTGAAAACTTCGAGGCTGCGGTACAGCACGCCCGCCGTTACAAAACGCCCCTGGCCCTGGTACTCATGGATGTAGATCACTTCAAGCAGTTTAATGACGCTTACGGTCATCCCGCCGGGGACGACCGCCTGCGCCGGATCGCGCGCCTGCTGCGTCAGCAGGTGCGTCTGTTTGATTTTGTCGCCCGCTACGGCGGCGAAGAATTCGTGCTGATCTTACCCGGCACAGATCCTGCGGGCGCGGCTGCACAGGCCGAGCGCCTGCGCGCACTGATCGAACAGGCCGCATTCGCGAACGAGCCGATGACCGGCAGCTTCGGGGTGGCGTCTTACAACAGCGACACCTGCAATTCCGAAGAGATGATCGAACACGCGGATGTCGCCATGTACGCCTGCAAAGAGGCCGGACGCAACTGTGTACGTCATTACGACGGCCTGACCCCGCAGCAAAAATCCCGCCGCGCGCGCTCCAAGCCGCTGAACTCCACTTCTGACGCCTTCCGCAAACCTTGACTTAGAAATAGCCGTAGATGAACGCATCAACGCGCAGATGGACCGACTGTTTTCAAATGGCAGACTGTGCAAAGCGTATCAATGGCCGATCCCGTTTTGACCGGCTCCCAGGCTGCTGTGACGCATCATATTTTTTGATGCGTCTTTATTTATGATAAATAGTTTCGCTTTCGCGCGTCGAACTGCTGTAAGCCACGCCACGTAGTATCATGTAAGGTCTCCCGGCAGTGGAACAAAAAACTGTGGGGCGGCAGTGGGTTTCTCCGTATGGCCCCGTTATCCGTCACATTCCTTCTTGTGACGCGGTATAATAGTTTATAGGCCTAAACAATTCAGCAAATTTATGATACTGCCGTTTAGCGTATAACGAAGTTGACAGGCAAGCGCGCCGAGGTTTTGCCGCCGTAACGCGCGCCTGATCCGCAGTCTGCGGCCTTTTATGTGTTTTCGTTTTCAGGAGATATGATGGCTACCACAGTACAAGCGACATCCGGCCCCGCCTTGAAGCGGCGAGCGCGCCGTAAGTCACGCGCGCTTCCCGCCACGGTCGCGGTCGTCCTCGCGGGCGGCCTGGGATGGTATGGCTACACCCGGTCGCACCCCGCCGAAGACCCGTCCAGCAAGCTGCTGACCGCGCCCGTGACGCGCGGCGATCTGATCGAGGCCGTGTCGGCTACGGGCAGCGTGACCGCGCAAACCGGCGCGCAGGTGAAAATCGGCTCGCAGATCACGGGTACGATCAAGCACCTTTATGCTGATGTCGGCAGCCATGTCAAAGCCCATGAAGTGATCGCCCAGTTGGACCTGCCCGACTTGCAGGCGCAGGTGGCGCAGTCGGAGTCCAGTCTGGCGCAGGCGCAGGGCAATCTGTCGCAGGCGCAGACCCGCTACGCGCAGCAGCAGAGCGGCGTGGGAATGCAGCGCACACAGACCGGCAGCGCGATAGATGCCGCCCGCGCCGACCTGCGGGCCGCGCAGGCGCGTCTTAATTCGGCCCTTGCCGCCGCGCAGCAGCAGAGCGCGCAGACGCCCCAGGATGTGCGGCGGGGCGAGACCGGAGTGGGCGTGGCGCAGGCCGCGCTTTCCACGGCGCAAAGCAATCTGAGACAGACGCAAGCCAGCGCCGATCTACAGATAGCCAACGCCCGCGAAGACCTGAATCAGGCTCGCGCCAACGCGGTCAACAGCACGGCAAACCTGAAGCGGCAGGGCGACCTGCTGACGAAAGGCTTTGTGGCGCAGTCGGTCGTGGATCAGGCGCAGGCGCAGTCGAGCGTGGATCAATCCAAAGTGCAGGCCGCGCAGCAGAACGTACAGTTGATACAGGCCAAAGTGACCGCCGATCTGCAAACGGCGCGCGACCAGGTGACGCAGGCGCAGCAAAACGTTGCTGCGGCGCAAGCCGCGCTCACGTCATCGCAGGCAGGCACGTTTACGGTCGCGGCGCGGCAGGCGGACGTGCAGAATGCGCGCGCCGCCGTGACGCAGGCGCAGGCCAGTCTCCAGACCGCGCTGGGCAACACGTCGCAAAACGTTCTCAAAGGCCAGGACGTGCAGCAGGCATCTGAAGCCGTCAAGACCGCGCAAAGCGCGGTGGCCGTGGCAAAGTCGCAGGTAGATTATTACAAAGCGCAGTTAGACAAAACTTTTATCCGCTCGCCCATCACGGGAACCGTGCTTCAGCTTGCCTCGCAGCAGGGCGAAACCCTTGCTGCAGGACTTTCGGCCCCGACCCTGATCGTCGTGGCCGACCTGAACCGTTTGCAGGTGGACACGTATGTGGACGAGACCGACATCGGCAAGATAAAGTTAGGCCAGCAGGCGCAGATTACCGTGGACGCGTTTCCCAAGACGCCCATTCAGGGCCACGTCGCTAAAGTAGCGTCCGGCTCGACCATACAGCAGGGCGTTATCACGTATGACGTCACGCTCGCCCTGGATCATCCGCCCATCACCCCGGACGAGAAAAAGCATCGCGACCTGACCAAGCTGCTCAAGCCCGATATGACGGCCAGCGTAACCATACAGACCGGCAAGCGCGTCGGCGTTCTGCTTGTACCCGCAGAAGCCGTCAAGCAGGGTGTGCGCGGCTCGACTGTGAACGTGCTGATTACCACAGAAGGCAAGAAGGAAGTGCAGCCGCGCCCCGTTAAGACCGGCGGCAGCGACGGCGTCAATACCGAAGTGCGCGACGGCGTTAAAGAAGGCGATATTATCGTGCGGGCCGGAATGCAGGACCCGAACAAGCGTCAAGGCCCCGGTTCGCCGTTCGGCGGCGGCGGCAAGGGCGGCGGAAAGGGCAAGTAATCATGGCGCAGGCAACAGCAAAGCCGTCCGGCACGCCCGCGACCGCAAAGACGCCCTCCGGCGCGAACGCGGACTCCCCGCCCATGTTGCGGCTGCATGACATCCGCAAGTCGTATGTCATGGGCGACCAGGTGGTACAGGCGCTCGACGGCCTGAATATGGAAATCCGCAACGGCGAGTTCGTGGCGATCATGGGGCCGTCAGGATCGGGCAAGAGTACGCTGATGCACATTGTCGGCTGCCTGGACGCGCCCTCATCCGGAAGCTACCAGCTTGATGGCATCGAAGTGGCGGAAATGGATGATTACGAACTGGCGCATATCCGCAACCGCAAGATCGGCTTTGTGTTTCAGGGCTTCAATCTTCTGGCGCGCACGACCGCGCTGGAAAACGTGGAACTGCCGATGCTGTACGCCAAGCGCAAAGATCGCACCGACCGCGCGATTGCCGCGCTGGAGCGCGTGGGACTGGGGTCGCGCCTAGACCACAAACCCAATGAGCTTTCGGGCGGGCAGCAGCAGCGCGTCGCCATCGCCCGCGCCCTGGCAAGCGAACCCCTGCTGATTCTTGCCGACGAGCCGACCGGCAACCTCGCCAGCGTCCAATCCGAGGAGATCATGCAGATCTTCCAGGAACTCAATGATGAGGGCATTACGATTGTCATGGTCACGCACGAGCCGGAAATCGGACGCCACTGTCGCCGCACCGTCTACATCAAGGACGGGCGCGTTGTGGACGACGAGCCGGTACGCGACCGCCTGATGGCGACAGAAGTGTTGGCCGAAATGGCCGCCGAGCGTGAGCGCCTTGCGTCCACACGAACGTAAAAGGATTCTAGAAGGTTCTTCGGGCAGTTTTACAAGGATTTTAGAAGTTTTTTAGAAGGTTCTTCAGGCAGTTTCACGACGGAGTTTTGTATGAATATTCTGGAAAGTTTACGTATCGCGATGCGCGGATTGGCGAGCAATAAAATGCGAACCGCGCTCACGATGCTGGGCATCATCATCGGCGTTGCCGTTGTTATTCTTGTCGTCGCCATCGGGCAGGGCGCGACTCAGCGCGTTACCGAGACGGTCAACTCGCTCGGAACCAATCTGTTGAGCATCTTTCCCGGTACGTCGCATATTCGCATCAACGCGGTTACGGCGCAGGGGCAGAAGGGCGCGACCAACAGCATGACATTAGAAGACGCCCGGCTGATCGCGCACAACTTCCCCGAATCCGTGGAGGCCATCGCCCCGCAGGTGCGCGGCGATATACAGATACGCCTGGACAACAAGGACGCCAACAGCAACCTGACCGGCTCGACTGTAGACTATCAGTCTGTTAACAACGCGAGCGTGGACAGCGGGCGATTCTTTACACAGCAGGAAGAGGACGGCAGCCTCAAAGTATGCGTGGTGGGCCACACCATTTCCGAAAAGCTGACCGGCGATGCCGACGTTGATCTGACCGGCAAGACCATGCTCATTAATCGGCAGGAGTTTCACATCGTCGGCATGTTGAAGCGGCGCGGCTCGACTTCGTGGGGGCAGGATCAGGACGATGTCGTTGTGGTGCCGATTACCACGGCCATGCGGCGCATATTAAACCGCAGATTTCTCAACTACATGGCGATCCGCTGTACCAGCCCCAAGATGATGCCGCTCGCGCAGGAACAGATTTCCTCGTTCCTGCGTAACCGCCACCACCTTCAGCCGCCGTTTCCTGACAACGACGACTTCAACATCCGCAGCCAGACCGACCTGCTGGAAAGCCAGCAGAGCGTGACCGGCACGATGACAAGCCTGCTGTCTGCGGTCGCGGTCATCTCGCTTGTCGTGGGCGGCATCGGAATTATGAACATCATGCTCGTATCAGTCACGGAGCGGACGCGCGAGATCGGCATTCGCAAGGCCATCGGGGCCACGCCCAACGACATTCTGATGCAGTTCCTGATAGAAAGCGCCATTATCTCGCTGATTGGCGGCGTGATCGGCATCGGCATCGGTGTAGGCGGCGCGTATCTGCTGACCACGTTCGCGGGCTGGCTCACGATTGTCAATCAGGGTTCCATCGTCGTCGCGCTTGTCGTGTCGGCAGGCATCGGGATCTTCTTCGGCATCTATCCGGCCAGTAAAGCCGCCAAGCTGCACCCGATTGAGGCTCTGCGTTACGAGTAAACTGTTCTTTTTGGATTTCGGATCGCAGCGCGTCGGCATACAAATGTCACGACGACAAACTTGAGCGCTTTCTGCTTCCCGTTTCCAAAAGAACGCGGCGAGCGGAAAGCGTTTTTTTATGTCATTTCCCAATTACAAAACCGAAATCGAAAACAACGCGGACAGCATCAGAGCCAAGACCGCGACAGCCGAAGAGGAAGAAGCCGAAGCCGAAGAAATCGAGTCCGATCAATCAGGGACGCTTTCGGAACCGGAAATCGAGCGACCGGAGTACAATGCCGATGTGGTGATGCAGAGCATTCCTGCGGGTGACCACTATCCCAAAGAGCAAGGGGAGGCGGGGGGGCCGCGCGGCCTGTTCTATGCCCTCCGTTTTCGCAACTTCCGCCTCTTCTTCTACGGACAGTTGATTTCCGTGGCGGGGACCTGGATGCAGGACGTGGCGCAAAAGTGGCTTGTCTGGGAAGTAACTAGATCGCCGACATGGCTGGGTATCGTATCGGGGGCGAACGCGGTTCCGTTCGTCCTGTTCGCCGTGTGGGGCGGGCAGATCGCCGACCGCTATTCGCGCCGCGCTATCCTCATCTGGACACAAAGCGTCGCCATGCTGCTGGCCTTTGTGCTGGCGTATCTCGCGTGGCCCGGCTCGCCTATTCGTTTGCAGGCGTGGCATATCGCCGTGGTTTCAGGCCTGTCGGGGATCGTCAACGCGTTCAACATGCCCGCGCAGCAGGCGTTCGTCACGGACATGGTGGAGGATCGCAAGGCGCTGGGCAACGCTATCGCGCTCAATAGCCTGCGCTTCAATCTGGCCCGCGTACTTGGCCCGATACTTGCGGGCGTGGTTCTAGTTAAAGTCGGCTCGTCGGCGTGTTTCGCGCTGAACGGCCTGAGTTTCATCGCCGTCATTATTTCGCTGCAAATGATGATCCTGCCCGCCCTTGCGCCCAAAGAGCAGAGCGGATCGGTCTTCGACGGCTTCCGCTACATTCGCGACACGCCCAGTATTCTGCGAATTATCCTGCTTATCGGCGCGAGCAGCATTCTGACCTGGCCGCTATCCACGCTGTTTCCCGTGTTCGCCGACGCGTTCAAGGTCGGCGAGCGGGGTTTCAGCGCCATGATGGCCGCGAACGGCCTGGGCGCGGCTATCGCCGGACTGGCTCTGGCCTGGGTAGGAACGCGCGTGTCCACCAAGTCAAAGGTTTATGGCGGCTCGCTGCTGTTCTGTATGGCCCTGCTCCTGCTGTCCCTCGCGCATCTCTATTATGCCGCCCTCGCCTGCCTCGTCCTCAGCGGTTTCGCCATGATCGTGTTCGGCATCAGCTCGCAGATCAAGGTGCAGGAAGAAGTCCCCGACGACCTGCGCGGGCGCGTTATGGCCGTCTACTCCCTCGTCTTCAACGGCCTGTTTTCGCTGGGTGGCCTGGAAATCGGCTATGTAGCGACCCATCTAAAGGCATCCGGCGCGGTGCGCCTGAACGCCACGCTTTGCCTGCTCGCGACCTTAGCCCTGCTCGCCTGGAGCGTCCTGGACAAGCGCAAGAGAAATTAACCACTCGCTGCGCTAGAGGCACAAAGAAAATAATACGAGGATAAGAAAAGATAAGAAGAGAGTTATCCACAGATTACACAGATTAACAAGATTACGATGCAGAGAAACAAGGAAGATTACAGAGGGCATGCCGTATCAAGCTCTAACGTATTCAAGAGAAATCCTGTTCATCCTGAAAATCCTGTTAATCCTGTCTATTCCCCTCTTCTCTTAGTTTCAGGAAGGCAGCAGGGCGAGGATGGACTGCGCGGCTCGGTCGGCCCCGCTGTCGGGAACGAGTTCGCGGGCTGAAGCGCGGATAGCCGCGCTTTCAACGGGGTCGAGCAGGCGAAGGACGGCATCGCGCAGATTGTCGGGAGCGAGGTCGGGCAGGTGCAAGCCCGCGCCGACATGCGCGATATGTCGCGCGCGGGCCTCCTGATCGTCTACCTGCCGCGCAAAAGGCACGAACGCAGACGGTACGCCGTGGTGCAGCAATTCCATCGTGGTGTTGTAGCCCACGGCGGAAATGGCGCAGTCGAAGGCGGCATACAGTTCGGCCATCGGGTAATGGTCAACGGGCGTGACGCGGGGATGTCGCGGCACTCGGCCCCGGTACAGCGGGGCGCAGGCCACGGCAAGATGCAGATTGAGGAGAGACGACGCGGCGGAAGAAGCAGGGAAAGGAACGGTCGGCAGCATCGTCAGGGCATCCACAGTCTGCGTCAGGGCGCGGTTCATGTCCACGTCGCCGCCGCCGCCGAACGTGATATACACGATTTTTAGGCTGGAGGTGGCTTGAGGAGATTCTGCCTGCACAGCGGCAGTGCCGGCGGCGTTTGCGCTATCGGGTAAATAGTTGTTCGAGTAGTTATCGTCGGGCAGATTTAGAAGGCTTCGCGCTTCGCTGCGGGACAATGCTTCGCTTTGGTCGCGTATGAGGATCGGGCCTGTCCAGACACATCTTAGACCGGGCGGCAGGGGCGTATCCTCCTCGTCGGCGTGGTGCGGTATCAGGGCCAGATCGTACATCTGCAGCGTGTTCTGCATCAGTGGGGCGCTGGCGGGTTCGGCCCTCTGGACGCGGTACACGAACACCTTACGCGCATCCCAGCGCAGGACGGGCAGCAGTTCCTGCACCACGCCTGCGGGAAACGTGTCCACGATCAGGATATGCGGGTTGAACGCAGCCATGAGGTTGATGACAACGGTTTGCAGCAGGCGGGCATAGGTGGCGGGGCGAATGCCGCCCTCGGCGCGCAGGGTGCGCGACGGCACTTTGAAGGCCGCAAATCCCTCGCGATAGATCACGCTTTCCGCCTCGGACGAGGTCAGGAACAGGATCTCCGCATCAGGCAAACGGGCGCGGACGCGCCGCGCAATGGCGAGCAGACGCGTAACGTGTCCCAAGCCCAGTCCGTTCACCGCATAAAACAGCAGGCGCGGTCGTCGCAGCATAGAGATTTGTTTCCTGGAGTTTTAGCGTCTGTGCGTACTTAGGAGCTTTCAACAAAGTAACTGTTCCAGTCCGCGCAGGCGGACTTTGTGCATTTGTTGCAGCGGTTTGAACCGCCAGATGTCAGGTGAAGAACTCAACCGGAGGCACCGCCAAGCAACATCGCGTAGATGGTTCGCACCTTCACCCTAGCGCATCGCGTCCGCGAGGACGCTTGGCGAACCCTCCCCGCCGGGTACGTTCTTTGTACCCGAAACTCAAGAATGGTCGGAGCCGGCGTAGGGATCGTTGGGGTCGTTGAAACCGCTTGCGTCGTTTGTGTCGGCAGGATCATTCTGGTAGCCTGCGCCGCCCCCGTACCCACCTGCCGTCACGCCGCCGGCCTCGCTCATCGCCTCGCCCGCCGCCGCCGCCGCGGAATAATCCTGATACTCCGGCGCGTCAGGCGTAAAGTTGTACGCCTGATTGTTACCATCGTTATCATAGGCATACGGGCCGTCGAAGTTCCAGTAGCCCATGTCGAAATCGTTATAGGGGTACATGTCCATATAGAAGTTGGTCCCATACCCGCTTGAATAGAAGTTGTCGTAGGGATTGTAGCGATTGTAAGCGTACCAGGGTACGGGCCGGCCATTCACATTGAAGGCGCGGATGTTGGGCAGGGTTCCGGCCTGAACCGTGGCATAGTCCTGCGGGCAGGCCAGGACACGCTTTGCCTGTCCCATGATCGGCACGGTGACAGGCGTAAGTTCGCGCAGCAGGCACGGTCGCGAACAGAAAAAGCACACCCCGCGCTCGCTCGGCGGGATCGCGCGCCAGCTTGTCGTCTGGTTCGTGACCTGAGCGGGCGGGCCGAAGCTGCTCCGGGATGGCACGTTCTGCGCGGCCCTTTGTCCGAACGATCCGCCGCGCGCCGCGCGTTCTTGCTTTTCCATTTCGCGTCCTGCCTGACTTTGCGCGCGTTCGTCTGCGCGGGCCTGCGCCCGTCCCATACTCGCCTGCACGTTGTCCAGCTTGGTATGCACCAGGGCCAGTATCTTCTGTATGCGAGTGTAATGCTGCTCTTTGACGGCGGATTGCAACAGCCCGCTCGCCTGCGTCAGCTTCTGCTCCACGGATTTCTGCGCTTCGAGTACGCGCTCTACGGTCTTAGGGTCCAGCCTCTGACTTTGTGCGACAAACGCCTGCATCTGCGTTCGCTGACTGTCTATTTGCTCCTGTATGGGCGCGCGCCGCTGCTGCGTCAGACGATTAGACACCACAATCAGGCCGAGTATGGCAGCCAAAAACACAATAATAACCAGAACGCCCATGTGCAATATCTCCCGCCAAATCTTCAATGATTGTTCAATAATCGTTCAATGATTATTTAATGATTGCTCACCGCTTGTCGCTGCCGTCGCTCCGCGAACACGCCCGCATCCCTTATGTAATTTGACGCTTGCCTGCTCTTCTCCTGCCCCGATTGACCGATTGATTCTCTGCTTCTTCTGCAAATAGGGTCTCAAGTTGTTCTTTCCCCGCGCCAATAATGAAGGGGGACAGACCGGGTTCCCATTTTGTCACCACTCCAACCCCTTGATCGAAGGCGCGCTGCCGCTTGAAGGAGCCACATTGGCGGAAATACTTTCTCAGGCTGAAATCGAGGCGCTGCTGGCATCTCTTACCGGGGATGCGGCAGATGCGGGCGCGGGTGGCGGGGCCGCGGCGTCTGCCGCGTCCGCGCCGCGTGACGCGGGGCGCGGAGCCGGCGCGTCAACGGCCTCTGCCCCGGCCAAGCGCGAAGCGCGCGGGCCGGTCGCCTACGAGATGTACGATTTTCGCCGCCCCGATAAATTCGCCAAAGATCAACTGCGTACACTGCAAATGCTGCACGAAACATTCGCGCGCCTGTTCGCCAGCAGCCTGTCGGCGTACCTGCGCGTTCCCGTGCATGTGGATCTGGTCTCGGTCGAGCAGATACCTTACGACGAGTACATGCGCTCACTGACCAGCAGCATCATCAACGTGTTCAGCATGGCCCCGCTTGCGGGACAGGCCATCCTGGAAGTCGAGTTCAACATCGTGCTTTCCATGATTGACCGACTGCTCGGCGGGCCGGGCAGCATGGTCAAGAGCGGCAGTGTGCTGACCGACATCGAAAAAGCCCTGACGGAAAGCATCATCAACCGCGCCCTACAGGATTTTCACACGGCCTGGGAAGGCATCGCGCAGTTTACGCCCAAGCGCGAAACAATGGAAACGCAATCTCAGTTCGTGCAGATCGTGCCGCCCAACGACGTGGTGGTGTCCATCCTCTTAGAGATCAAGGTCGGTGAGATGCGCGGGGCCATGAGCATCTGCATCCCTTATCTGCTTCTCAAGCCCATCACGACCAAACTCAGCGCGCAGCGGTGGTTTTCGTCGAGCGTCAAGAAGAACACGGGCAAGTACGCTTCCATTCTGGCCCGACGGCTGGAAAAGACGCACATCAGTTCCACGGTTCGCCTGGGCAGCGCGTCCATCTCCGTTGAGGAACTGCTGCACCTGCAAATCGGCGATGTCGTCACCCTGGATCGCAGGCAGGACGAAGAGGTCGAAATGCTGATAGATAATCAGCTTAAATTTTACGCCCGTCCCGGCATCCGGGGCAAGAAATTGGCCGTTCACATCAGCCGCGCGAATTACGACGCCGAGCCTGCCGCAAAGAGATAGGATTTTCCATGCCCAACCTTACCGACAAAGAACTAAGCGCCCTGCGCGGGCTAATGACGGAATTGTGTCCTGCAATGGGGCTGGCGCTGGCCGAGCAGATCAACAGCGAAGTGACCCTGGATGTGGTAGATGTCACCGGAGTCAGCATTGACGATGTGCTGGATCGCAGCGCGAGCGTGGTGTCCACGCTTTTCAGCCTGACGCAGCCTGTGGGCGCGGAGAGCCTGTTTCTGCTGCCGATGACAGCGGCCTGCCTGTGTTATGACCTGCTGGGCGGCGGGGACGGCAGCGCGCCGCCCGAAACCCTGGCCGAAGACGAGATACGCGTCCTGGCCCCCACCATGCAGGAGTTGATGCGCGGTCTGGCGACCGCGCTTTCCAATCGCTCCGGCGACATAATAGACCTGGAAGCCGCGAACACGCACGGCGGCGCACTGACCCTGCCGCCCGTCTTCGCGCTCGAAGGCAGCGCGGCCCAGGTGGAACTAAGGCTGACCCTGTCAGTGATGCACGAGACCACGGCGATCTTTATTCTGACGCCGGAGTGGGTGCGCTCCCTGCTGCCCGAAGCGGCGGGCGCGAGCGCGGGAGCGGGAGCGGGCGGGGGCGGCGCGGACACGCTGAGCGAAGATGAACTGGCGGCCATGCTCAACGACATCGGCGGCCTGGGCAGCATCAGCCCCACCCTGAACAGTATGCCGGGCCTGCCCGCCTCCCCCTCTTCGGGCGCGTTTCCCTCGTTCGCCTCGCCGCCGCCCGAAAACCACATGCCGCGCGGCATGGAAATGATTATGGACATCCCCCTGGATGTCACCGTAGAATTGGGCCGTGTCCGCATGTTGATTAAAGACGTGCTGGAACTGGCGTCCGGCTCGATTGTGGAACTGGATCGCGTGGCGGGCGAGCCGGTAGACCTGCTGGTGAATGGCCGTCTTGTCGCCAAGGGCGAGGTCGTCGTTATCGAAGACAACTTCGGCATCCGCATCACGGAAATCGTCAGCCAGGCGGATCGTTTGTCGGGGCTGGGAAAGGGACGCTAGCATGAACAGGCTACTTTTGGTTTTCGATCTTCGCTCTTCAACGCTGTCGTTCCTATTTTCGATGTCGGCGGCGAAGCCTGTTTGCGGCTTACGTCAGGTCACGCGGCGGCGTCAGGCCAGTGTCGTCCTTGCCGCAGGCTTATCTTTGAGTTTACTGACGGTACGCGCGGTCAAGGCGCAGGGTCAGGCCGCGCAGTCCGCCGCAGCGCGTCAGCACACGACGAACAGCAACGCGGGGAATAAAAACGCCGCAAATGGCAGCAGTAACAGCGGAGCCGCGCAGCATAATATGCCCGCCACTTCCAAGCCCTCTTCCATCGTGCCTGCTTCAACGAAACCCGCTCCAGCCAAGCCCGCGCCTGCCGCCGCTCCGGCTGCCACGAGCGCGGCGAACACGCCTGCCGTAAGCAGTCCTGCCGTTCCGGTCGCTTCGGCGGCAAACCACGCACCGAATGTGACCGGCGCAGCCAGGGCAAACTCGATTCCGCCGCAAAACGCGGCGCAGGCAAGTCATGCCTCCGCGCCCGTCCCGGCGTCCGTTTCCATATCTCCCGCCCCGGCAAAACCAGTACCTGGCGCAAACGTTTCGCCGCCACAGCCTGCCCCAACCAGTTCTGCCGCTGCCGCTGCAATCGCGGTTCCCATCCCCGCCACCAAGATGTCACCTGATGACCCTCTGGCACAGACCAAGCCCGATATTTTCACGCCCGCCGACGTCAACAGCCTGCCGCCGGGGAGTTTGAAGACCGACGATCACACGCAAAGCAATGCGTTCGCGCCCGTAGCCGGAGCCTGGAAAATGCTGGCGTACCTGCTGCCCATGCTTCTCGTCATCGTGGGCTGCCTGCAGCTGCTCAAGCGTTTCCAGATGAAAATGGGACGGCTGCCGGGGGGATTGGGAGCCGCGTCCGCGCTAAATCAAAACATGAATACGAACAGGGGCAGCCGCTGGAACGCCACGCCCGCCACGCCCGCATCCAAAGGCCTGCTGAGTACGCTGCTCGCCGGCATGGCGGTGAACAAGATGCGGCAGACACCCGGCAGCAGCATCCGCCTGCTGGAAAGCGCGCCGGTCGGGGGCGCGAGCGTGCATCTCTTGGAAGTACGCGGGCGCGTGCTGCTGCTGGGCGGGTCTGCCACGGGCCTGACCCTGCTTACAGAGTTCGAGGAGCGTTCCAATCCGGCCTCAAACGATTTCCGCGACCTGCTAAGTCAGGCCGCTGCGGACATGGACGCCATAGATTACGAGCAGCCGGACATGCCCGCCACGGCCACGGTGTCCGCTCTGGAAGATTTGATGCGTGAAACCAACCAGGCCGTGTCCCGACGCGCGCGCCGTTTTCACACGGTTCAGGAAGCGGAGGATTTAGATGAGTAGAGGAGCTGTTGTTGCGCGCGGGCTGATGCGGAACCGGATGCTGTGGATGGCGCTGTTCTCCAGCCTACTGGGTGGGGTCGTGACCATAGCGCAGGCCCACGCGCAGAACATGGTGATACCCAAAATAGAGATGGGCGTCGGCACGGCCCAGAACCCCAAAGATGTGGCCGTCACGCTGCAAATCTTGTTCGGCATGACGATCCTGACGCTTGCGCCGTCTATACTGATTATGACCACGGCCTTTACGCGCATCATCATCGTGTTTTCCATTCTGCGCTCCGCGATGGGTACGCCGCAGATCCCGCCGAATCAGGTACTTGTCGGCCTGGCCCTGTTTCTCACCTTTTTCATCATGCAGCCCACGTTCGGCAAGATCAATGACGACGCGCTCCAGCCCTATTTCGCCAACAAGATCCCGATGGCGACCGCGATAGACCGGGCCGAGAAGCCGCTGCGCGGGTTCATGCTGCGCCAGACGTATACCAATGACATGGCGTTCTTCATCAACCTGTCGAAAGCGGCGCGTCCCAAAACCGCCGACGACATCGGCCTGATGACCATAATACCCGCCTTTATCACGAGCGAACTCAAAACCGCCTTCATCATCGGCTTTTACATCTATCTGCCATTTCTCGTGATTGACATGGTAGTGGCGTCAACCTTGATGAGCATGGGCATGATGATGCTGCCACCGACCATCGTAAGCCTGCCCGCCAAACTGCTGCTGTTCGTCCTCGCGAACGGATGGACGCTGCTGATCGGCTCCCTGGCAAATGGCTTCCGCTAACACTGTCTACATCCGTGACACACAACGCCTGCTATATTCCCTTGCGGAGCATAGCAGGCGTTCAAACACGCTTCTCTGTTTTATTGCATTTACAACTCACAAGGTCAGGCAGTAGCGGCACTTGACGCGCGCGCCTGCCCGATACGCCTCCGTGTCCGCCGGCACAATAACGATCTCGACAAGCCGCGCTCCCAGGCGCTCGCAGGTTATGCGCGAGGCGATATTGTCGGGGTTGCAGGTAATCCATAAGGGATCAAGGCCGTGCCGACGCGCCAGGGGCAGCAGCAGACGGCAGGCGCGAGCAGCGTATCCTCGCCCTCGAAACGCAGGCGCGACGCCATAACCGATATGTCCGCGATACAATGTCAGGTTTTCGCCGCTGCCGACACGCAGATTGATAAACCCTATTTCCGCCCCGTCCGCCGTATGCAGCAGGCGAAAACGATACGTGGGCAGGGTTTCCGCACTGGAAACGTCCAGCACGGTCTCGCGCAGTTCCAGCCGCAGTTCACCCTCGGCAAGAACGCCCGGTTCATGGAACACAAAAGCGTCAAGCGCCATTGTCAACCCCACAGTTACGCCGACGCGTACAGCGCAGCGTGTCAGGGCGCGGCAAGAACATCGTCGAGCAGGACGAGGGGCAGGCCCGGTACGCGCCGAAAGCCCGCGTCATTGCTGACAAAGAGGGCGCAGCCATGCAGCAGGGCCGTGGCGGCATGGATGGCGTCGGGCGTTTTCAGCGCGGGGATCGTGGCCCTTAGCCGCGCCGCCTCCCTTAAGATAGATTGCGTAATTAGCTGCGTGGCTTCGCCGGTACAGCCACCAAGCTGTTTTTGACGGTCGCCTGCGTCTGCGGCACAGACGCGGTCTGTTCTTGTAGTCTCTGCTCTAGGCCGTGAGTTCCATACAGCCACTCTGGCGAAAGTTGAGCAAGCCCGCGACGACACAGAACATGTCCTCGTGGTCACGGTCATGGCCGCGCCATACTTGCGCCATGCAGTCCCACCGTTTGAGGCGGGCGAAATGATGCTCTACGTAGATGCGCTGCGTAGACAGCATGTAGTTGTAGGCGCGCTCCAGTACATTCTGGGTCTGCTTGCGCGGCTTCTTGATCGGCTGTTGGACATCCTGAGCAGGGTATGCCGCGTCTGTACCTTCATAGCCTTTGTCCAGGCGCACCTTGCACCCAGGCGGCACACGATACACCACGCCTGATGCGCGCAGCAGGAGCATGTCGCTCAGGCAGCCGGGCAAACCGCCGAACACATGCAGGATCTGCTTGCGCGTCGCTACAATCTGCGTCTTGAGCGTGTGGTCTTGCTGCTTGCCGCTGTACGCCTGCTTACGCTTGAGTTTGTCGGTCGGCTGCCGCACGGACTGCTCGGTGGCGTCCAGAAGAACCTCTTCAATCTCAGGATAGGCCGCAAACAGTTCGTCGAGTGTGCCGATGCGCTTGCGCGGCTTGCTCACGTCGGCCGTGTCCGAGGGCGCAGGCGCATCGCTCGCACTCGCTCCGGCGTGTCCTTGCTCGCTTGCTATGTGCCGCAGGGGGGCGTCGCGCAGGGGCGTGGGCAGCACATCAAGCAGGATCGGCAGCAGCCGTTCGTGCAGTTCGCGGCTGATGTTGCTTTCGTCCAGGTCAAAGAGGTAGCCCAGCAAGCTCTGGCGTACATACAAGCGCAGGTACATCAGCCCTAGCAGCAGGCGTTCGGGCAAGGCTAGGCGAAACTTGCGACCGGCTCCGGCCTGACGCACCCGACTTGCACGGGTACGCCGGGAACTCTCGGCGGCTTCATAGACGGGAGTGACATGCGACAGGAGCGTGTCGAACTCCGCTACGGACAAGCCCGTCAACGCTTGAAAGTGACGCGGCTTGCGCCGCAGCTTGGCTACTGTGATCATAAGCCGAGTTTACCCTAATTACGCATGACATCTTTAGAACGTCCTGCGTGATGGGCAGAAGAGTCGCGCCGGCACGGTTCCAGAGATTTGTACTGGCAGCTTCTTTTACAGTGTCGCCGGAGCGCAAGGGGCCGACGAGAGTTTCCATCAAAGTCAAGTCACTGCTGACGACGGAAACAACGCCCTTTTGCGCCGCCCGCCAGAGCGGATCACAAAGCGGCGCATAGGTCGGATGTCTGTTGACCGTATAGAGAGCGATGTTCGCGTCGGCATACACCAGACCGGAAGCGGGCAGCGTCAATCGCCCCATGAGTTACGTTCCTCCTGGAACTCCCGTTCGATGCGCTCCCAATCTTCCATTGTCAGCGTGGACGACGGCAGGGATTGTATAAAATCCCATACACCCTGCTTCTCTTCTACCTGCGGCGCTTCTTTGCCTTTGAGTACAATGAGTTCCACGTCTTCGCCTTCGGTGAGTTCGGGCGCATATACTTCGATGCGCTTACCGGGCAGCACTCTGGTCGTTAGTTTCAGCGCAGATTGCATGATGTTGTCCTTTCCACTTGCGGTATCTGTCGGTTTTCGTTTTCTGCCATTATTATAACACAGGCTTACCCTGCCCCGTTTATTCCTGCACGAACCTGTACGCAAACGACCGCTCACAAAAGGATGTGAGCGGTCGTTCGGGTTTTGATACGTGTGCTGCGCTGCGTGTCAGCGGGCGGCGGCTGTGGTAGGCGTTGTAGTCGCCTGCGGCTTGCGCGGCAGAAGATCGTCGCGCATGGCCGCGTTGTAGATGAAGGCGGCCATGATGATGGAAGCCTGCTTCATGTCGTCCGCCTGGATGCGGTCGTACACGTCCTGGTTGGAGTGGTGGGTGCGGCTGCTGTACTCGATCTCATCCTGAATGAACTGGAAGCCGGGCAGACCCACGCCATCGAACGACACATGATCCGTGCTGCCAGTGTTAGATGGCGTGATAGTGGACGCGCCCATGTCCGCAAAGGGCGCAAGCCATTCGTGGAAGATGGGCCGGACGGCCTCATTGCCCTGCAAATAGATGCCCCGGATTTTGCCCGTGCCGTTGTCCAGGTTGAAGTAGCCGGAGAGTTTTTCGTGTTCCGGCTTGAGCGTGTAATCGGCGGGATTGAAGCCCGCCCCGCGTCCGCCGCCACCGCCCCCAAAAGTGGCGGGTGTGCCGGCGGCAGACGTTTTGCGCGTGGCGAAGTGCTGCGCTACATACGCGCTCGACCCGTACAGGCCCTCTTCCTCGCCGCTCCACAGGGCGATGCGAATGGTGCGGCGCGGCTGAAGGTTCAGCGCCTTGAGGATACGCACGGCCTCCATGCAGACCGCGTCGCCTGCCGCGTTGTCGGTCGCGCCCGTGCCGCTGTGCCACGAGTCCATGTGCGCGCCGAGCATCACGATCTGGTCTTTGAGGTCGCTGCCGGGGATCTCGGCCACGGTGTTATACGACATCAGATCTTTGTCGTAGAACTTGACGCTCATCTCCACGGCCATTTTCAGCGTTTCGCCCTGCTGGGTCATGCGTACCATGCGGTTGTACTGCTCGGTAGCGACGACCATCTGCGGCAGAATGGTCGGCGCGTCCTTGTCCCACGGCGAGATGCGACGGACGGGCGGGCCTCCTGCTGTCCGCCTGCGGCGCGGAGTGGTTCCGGCTGCGCCATCGGCAGGCGGTGTGGTCGGCGCAGCCGTGGCAGGCGGCGCGGTCGGCATTGCAGTCGTGGTTCCCGCCGGGGCAGCGGCGTTCGGGCCGGCTGTCGGTGCAGTCGGAAGATTGACAGGGACGGGCTGTGGCACGGTGGCGGACTGTACGAACACGGTTCCGCCGTCGCCGCGCGGGCTGGGGTCTACGATCAGGGCCACGCCTTCTTCCTGATAGAAGTGCGCTTTGCGCGTATTAAAGGCGAGCTGGGCGCGCAGGTCGGGGCGGGCGTTCGGCCCGCCCGCGTTCGGGCCACCGGCGGCAGGCGGGCCGTTCGGGCGGACGCGCGGCCTGCCCTCTTCCATCACTTTCAACTGCTCATCGGTATAGCGCGTTCCCATCGCATCGAAATGGGCGGCAATGTCGCGGATTGGGGCGTTCAGCACAATCGCGCCTTTGAGTTTGCCTTTGTACTTGTCTAGATCCGCTTCGGTCTTGGCGTCCACGTACACGACTTCGCCGATGTGCGGCCCCTTACCGCCTTTTATTCCGGGCGACCAGGCTTTGGGGTAAGCGATGAGGGGAAAGTCATATGGGGCGACGATTTGGGCGGAAAAACGTTCCAGTTCCCAGCCGCGTCCGAATGGCCCCCACGCTTCCAGGTGCGCGTTTTGCAGGCCCCAGTCTGTCATGGTGTCGCGCGTCCACTCGTTAGCGCGTTTCATGGAAGGCGACCCGGTCAGGCGCTGCCCGATTACGTCGGTCAGGTACGAAAGGGTCTGCATCACATGCGAGCGGTTCAGTCCCTCGTCTTTGATGCGCGAAATGGCGTCCGTGGCAGAGGCGGCGGGCGCGGGCGTTTGCTGGGCGCGACTTGCGGCAGGCGCGGTCAGCAGCAGGGCGGGTAATAGAGAGAGCGATAAAGAAAGCGTGATACGAGGTCGAAATAACATAATCAGTCAGTCTCCACAGGGCAGCGCGAAACAGGGCGATATTCTCCGCGAGGACACACGACAGCGGGGTTCCCTAAGAGGCAGCAAACCGTTATCCGGCAGAGCGTTCCCTATGAACGCTCTTTGAACGCTCTATGAACGCCGAACACGAACGGCTTTGCACAATCATTTTGACACAAACCAACCGTTTTTCGCTCTTTGCCCCCGGCTCATTTACCACGCGGCAAAAACAGCCCGTTCTCTATGCAGGAAGAACGGGCCGTTCTGAGCAGTCGTGCAAAGTAAGTTCGTAGAAGCCGGGTTACAGGGAACGTACCCGTCTCGGAGTCGCTGCGCGACAAGCGTTGTATCGGACGCAATGCACTAAAACAGAAGTATGAATTAGCTATGCAAAATTGTATGACTTACGCTGTTGTTGCAAGCGTTAGATGCGGCGACGCTCTATAAGCGCGTATCGCCTCGCGTACAACGTTCTTTTTGCTCGCGTACCAACTGCGTCCGATCAGAATACGCCTGTGTTCGAGGCGCACAAAGGCGCGCAGAGCAAACAGGATGTGGTTGCGTTGGGCAAGAACTGGATGTAGTCTACATCCGTGACCTTTGCCTGAGTTGCCATTGCAAAGTATGAACTGCTTTGCGCTCAGGCGGTAACAGTGTAAGTCATACTACATTAAAAATGTCTAGTATTTTGCCTTGTCCGCCATAAACATCGTTGTATGTCGCTGCGGGACGCGGAAGCGCATTAATCCTGCCTGTTTACGTTCTGGCGCATTTCGCCACGGGTTAAAAATACCCGTAAGGACACCTGCTGCATTTGCCCATAATCAGTAAAGAAGCAATGCACAGGGAAAGCTATCCACTAAGAGAAGCGCTCTGTGAAGAAAGCAGCCTTCCAGAGCGGTCTTTGTTAATCCCGACTGGAGCAGCGTCCGGCCTGCGTCAGCAGCGGACTATGGACGGCGGCAAGCGGCGTGAAGCGAGGGTAAATCAGGTATGACGGATCGAGATGTATTGGAAGCGGGGCGCAGTGTGCTGATAGTGGCCCTGAAACTGTCGCTGCCCGTGCTGCTGTTCGGACTGATTGCGGGCGTCACCGTCAGCATTCTTCAGTCGGTGACGCAGATACAGGAGTTCACGCTCACCTTTGTACCCAAACTGCTCGCCGTCGTGGCCGCCCTCGCACTGTTCGGCCCCTGGATGCTCGCCACGCTCGTCCACTTCATGCAGTACACCTTTATGCACATGCCACCTGTTACAAGATAGTTGTTTGTTGCTTGTTGTTTGATGAATGCCCGACCTGCCACTTTTGAGTGACCGCAACGGCAGAAGCCGAACAACAAACAACAAACAACAAACAACAAACAACAAACCCCATGAACTACACCGCCGTCGGCATCCATGACTTTTACGCTTTCCTGCTGACCTTCGCCCGCGTGGGCGGGCTGATGACGGCGGCCCCGCTGTTCAGCAACCGCACCGTTCCCAAGCAGGTGAAGGCGGGATTTATTCTCGTGTTTTCGCTCGCGCTGATCCCGCTTGTCGCGCCGCGTGTCGGGCCGATCCCCGACAGCCTGCTGCTGCTCATCGGGGGCGTGGCGAAGGACGCGATCTTCGGACTGGCGCTGGGATTCTTGGCCCGTGTGCTGTTCGCTTCCGTAGAAATGGCCGGGTACTTCATTGATACGCAGATGGGGTTTGGCTTCATCAACCTTATCAACCCGTTTTCCGAACAGCAGGCGTCGCTGCTCAGCGCGTTTCAATACCAGTTGGCCGTGACGGTGTTTTTATTGGCGAACGGGCATCTTGTCCTGCTCGGCTCGCTCGTCAAAAGCTTCGAGGCCGTGCCTCCGGGCGCGATCACGATGCACGCCTCTGTGGGCATGACGATGGGGCCGATGCTAAAAACCATGTTTATGCTGGGCCTGCAAATGGCGCTGCCGGCCACGGCAGTTTTGCTGCTCGTGGATGTCGCTTTCGGACTGATTGCGCGCATGGTTCCGCAAATCAACATCTTTATGATCGGTATGCCCGCCAAAGTGATCGTGGGCCTGATGACGGTCGCCATGCTGCTGCCCGTGATGTCTCTGGTCGTGGGCCAGATAATGACTGGCACGCAGGTCGGGTTGGCGGCGCTGATCGCGGCGGCAAAGTGAGTTGTTTGCTGTTTGTTGCTGCATGTACGGCGACTCGTGGCTTAGATGAACCTGCATTCGCTGTACTAACAAACAACAAACAACAAGCAACAGGCAACCGGAGTTCCTATGGCGGGCGACGACAAGACCGAGGCGGCGACGCCCAAAAAACGGAGCGAGGCGCGGACGCGAGGGCAGGTGGCGAAATCAATGGAGATTTCGTCTATGACCGTGCTGATGGGCGTGCTGCTCAGTCTGCACAACGGCGTCGGCAAAGCGGGCGGATTGATGCGAACGTACCTGCAATCCACGTTCACGCACCTGGAAAACCCGCGACTGAGCGTACAGATCGTGATGCAGCTTGCGGGGCATCTGGCTCTTATCCTCGCGCAGTGTTTAACGCCCATGCTGCTGACGGCCATGCTGCTGGGCATCGTGGTCAATATCGCGCAGACCGGGCCGCTCTGGTCGCCCCAGGCGCTCAAACCCAACTTCAACAAGCTTAACCCTCTAAACGGAGTGAAGCGTCTCTTCTCCCCTCGCTCGCTCGTGGAATTGATCAAATCCTCGTACAAAATCGGACTGGTGATGTGGATCGCGTGGACGACCATACGCGGCAATTATCCGCAATTGATGCTCAGTTCACGCATGGATCTGATGCAGGGCATGGGCATGGTGGCCGAGATGGCCTACCGGCTGGCCCTGCGTATCGTGACGACGATGCTCGTACTGGCCGCGCTGGATTACGCGTATCAGCGCTGGTCGCACGAAAAGTCGCTGAAGATGACGAAAGAGGAGGTAAGGCAGGAGCATAAAGGCCAAGACTTGAACCCGCAGATCAAGGGCCGCATCCGCGCCCGGCAGCGCGCTCTGGCGAAAAAACGCATGATGGCCGAGGTTCCCAACGCCGACGTGATCGTGACCAACCCCACCCACTTTGCGGTCGCGCTGAAATACGACGGGGCGAACATGAACGCGCCGGTCGTGCTGGCAAAAGGCCAGGACTTGCTGGCCTTGAAGATCCGCGAACTGGCGCGCGAAAACGACATCCCGATTGTGGAGAACCCGCCGCTCGCCCGCGCCCTGTACAAGAACGGCGTTCTGGGCCGTGAGATACCCGGCGACCTGTACGAGGCGGTCGCGGAAGTCCTCGCCTTTGTGTATCAGATCAACCAGAAGCGGGCGAACCGGGCCGGGTAAAATAAAGCACAACTGCTCCGCCGAGAGAAGTGAACGCAAAGCTTCGTGAGTATTGCCTTTGATTATGGCATGGAATGCAATCTGGTCTCAGAGGCTGCGCTCCTGGCGGATTGCGGCAAGCAGCCCCTCGGCGGCTTGCTCGACAAGGCGGTATACTTCGGCGAACCGGCCTGTGTGGTAAGGGTCGGGAACCTCCGCAGCGGCGATATGAGGCGCAAAGTCCATCATGCGAACGAGGTGGGCGCACTTGTTGTCGCCGTTCTGCGGCAAGTCGGCATCCTGCATCAATTGAGACACATCCGCGTAATTGCTGTCGTCCATTGTTACAATGTAGTCGAAATGGTTAAAGTCCGCGTCCGTGATCTGGCGGGCAGCATGGGTAAAAGCGACGCCTCGCTCCTTTAGTATCTGCTGCGTTCCCCGGTGCGGCGGCTGCCCGCGATGCCAATCCCCCGTTCCCGCCGAGTCCGCCTCGATTTCGCCTTGCAAAGCCGCCTCGCGTACCTTGTGCATAAACACAGCCTCCGCCATCGGCGAGCGGCAGATGTTCCCCAGGCATATGAACAATACGCGTATCATGCTTCTGCTCTTGCTTCCTCTTTGCCGTCTTGTTATCGTCTCGTCGCCGTCTGCGTATCGCTTAGTTGACTTGTTTCTCGTCCGCCTGTTTTTCCGCGAGCATTTTGATGTGGCGCATCACGCGCAGGTGGACGTGGCGGATCACGTCCTGCGTCCACAAGTCGTAGTACGAGACCGGGTAGACGTTGAGCTTGTACCAACTGGTTCCCGTAACCGTGGTTGTGCCATCGTGGTTGTCGGTCAGCAGGAATTGTCCCTTTTCCAGCGTCAAATGCCCGATGACTTCGGGATGATTGGGCTGCGTGGTCACGTCGAAGTCGAGTTCACGCTCCGGCTTTACAACGGTTATTTTCTCGTCGAACGTGATGCCGCCCGTAAAGATGCAGCGGCGGGTCGCGCCCACCACATGCCCGGTCGTCGTGGACTGCACGGGGGCGGGCAGTCCCAGGCTGCTCAGCCAGTAGTCGGACGGCGCATGATTGGCGGGGTAGTCAACAATGTACTGCCACACGCGGGCGGGCGAGGCGTGGATCACAATGCGGTCGGACTCGCAGTTTGCAAAGTGGTGCGGGGCCAGCGAGTCGCCCAGAAACAGGGTCAGGGCGAGCGGAACCAGGGTGGCATTCAGGCGCGAACGCCGCGCCTTGAAGATTTTGCGCCCGATCCAGCCGCCCAGCATATTGAAGACAATCAGGAGGGGCGAGGCCATAAGCAGGCAGACAACGCCCTCACGCAGAAACACAAAGGCGAGCAGCAGGGCCACGATGCTGTTTAATGTGCCATACGCGAGATGGGCCGCGCGGCTGAGTTTCGCCTCCTGCCAGAAGTACGCGCACACACCGCCCATCAGCATGGGCAATAACACAAACTCCGACGCGACAAACAGGCCGGTGTCGCTGCCGCTGAGGGACAGGATCAAACTTGTCAGCAGCATCACGACGAGGGCGAGGCCGTTGGACGCGACAATGCCCGTGAGGATGGCGGCGCGGGGGTTATGCAGCATCGCCTGCCAGCGTTCCGCGTAGCCCGAAACCCGGCGTGGGCGCGTTCGCTGCGACACGCCCTCTAAAGGCGGCGTATCGCGCAGCACATCGGCAAAAGTCCCGGACGGATCGGCAGGGTTAGAGGGTTCCCGCCCCGGCTGCGCTTGCGCCGACACGTTTGTTCCCTGCCCTGTGTTCCGGGCCTCCTCGCTTTCCCCGAATAGCTGCTCGCCCTGCGGCTTTGCAGGTTCTCCCGTCGCGCCCTGTTGTTCCTGCATCCCGTCCCGCTCCATTCCTTACACAAACGCTTGTTTGCGCTCTCGTCGTCCTGTCCAGCTATGCGCTTCTGATTCAAGTTACGAATGCGGAGGGTGATTTCCTGCGTGACCGAATGGATTTTGGTATAATGGGGTATGACACAAACGCTTCTTGAACCTACACCTGCTCAACCCGCGCATAATGCGCCTGCTGACATTACGCTCGCGGACAGCGCGGCGGCGAAACGTTTGACCATGCCTGCCGCGCGTCTGGTCGAGGTGTTCTCGTCTATACAGGGCGAGGGCCTACTGGTCGGGCATCGGCAGATTTTCGTGCGGACGTATGGCTGTAACCTGCGCTGCACATACTGTGACAGCCCGGAAACGCTCAAAGAGTCGCCCGTCCCCTCCGTGTGCCGCGTGGAACGGCAGCCCGGATCATGGACATTCGGCGCGCTGCCCAATCCCGTCGCTAAAGAGACGCTGACCGGCATACTGCGTGATTATCTGGCCGAGCCGCACCACTCCATTTCGATTACGGGCGGCGAACCCCTTTTGCACGCTCGCTTTTTGGCGGAGTGGCTGCCGGACGTTCGCACTCTGGGCCTGAAAGTGTTTCTGGAAACCAACGGCCTGCTGGCGGAACATCTCAAACGCGTCGTGGGCCTGCTGGATTACGTTTCGATGGACTTCAAAGCGCCGACTGCGACCGGATTGAGCGAGGCCGAAACGTGGGACAAGCATCGCGCCTTTCTGGATGTGGCGCGGCACACGACCGTGTACGGCAAGCTGGTCATTACGCCGCGCACGACGGACGCCGAAGTAGACGCCGTAACGCAGGCGATCCGGGACGTGGACGCGGCCATTCCGCTCATCTTGCAGCCGGTCACGCCCACGGGCAGCGAAACGCAGACGGTCTCGCCCGCCCGCATGATCGCCCTTCACGCCCGCGCCGCGCGCTGCATTGACGAGGTGCGCGTGATCCCGCAGACGCATAAAATGATGCAGCTGCTTTGAGGCTTGTTAGTTGTTGTTTGTTTGTTGTTGTTTGTTTAGAATAAAAATAATCGCGCTGCATATTCGCAGCGCGGCCCATGATGCGCCAAAGAAATCACCCGGTCAAAGCGACCGGGTGATTTTTACATGGCTTCGTTCCGATATTCGTCTGGCGCAGTCGCAGTATCGTTTTCAACAAACAACAAGCGACAAACAACAAACAACTACTTTGCCGGACTCCACCATACATTGGATTGTACGCGAGCGTGCGTATGGGCCGCGCGGCCCGTCTCGATGCGCTGAGAATGACGAGGTGCCGGACACCCCTTCATGGATTTGTTGATCAGAGTATTTGTAAACATGGGTTTATTTCCTTGATTGAGATTTGCAGTGACAGTAACGGCCCTGAGCCTTCAGATGCAAAGTCAAAACACGGATTTGCCCTGTTCACCGGCGCTTGGGCAGGTGGCCCGCGCGCCCGTCACGCGCCGCGTCGTTCGACCGGCGCAGATCGTTTGCCGTGGGCAGAATAGGCCCGCCGGCCCGCTCCCCGCTTGTTGGAAGAGACAACAACAATTATGCCGTTTGAGGGCGTGGAGTTCACTGTAAATCGTGCCGGGAAACGCAGCGGCGTGGCAGAGGGCTAGGCACAAGCGCAGGACATCACAAGTGCCGCGCAACGCGATTCAAAACATCACTGATGCGTTTACGCTCATAACGTTTTTAATGTATTCGCGTCAAAGAGTGTATGCAATGAAAAATACATGCTATAACGTATAGACATCTAGAGGAATGCTTGCTATAATGGGCGCAGACAATGCGGGACGCGCTCTTTAGAGAGCATCGGTCTACATGCCGCAATCCCGGTCGGGTCGCCTGTTTCCCCTCTGTATAGACATCATCTGCTGCAAGTCATAGTTCGCTTTGTGGTTCGAGCGAGGGACGACATTCGATGGGCGACACCTCTTTTTCGGGCGCGCTAGATACGCTCAAGGAACATTTGGTCGGCTACGATGACGGCGTCGAGCAATTCAAACTGGCCCTGCTGACCAGTCAGCACATGCTGCTTGTCGGGCGTCCGGGGCGCGGCAAGTCGTATCCGGGACGCATGTTCATCAACAGCGTCAACCGGGCGCGCGTGTTCCGCACACAGATCACGGCCTACACCATGCCCGATCATCTGGTCGGCGCGCCGATTCCGCATACCTATCTCCAGGAGGGGCGGCAGGTGTATAACACGGACGGCGGCATACTAAACTGCGATCTGGCGATGCTGGAAGAGTTCAGCGACGGCCCGGTCGCCCTGGCGCGCAGCCTGAACACCATTTTGTACGAACGACTATTCGAGGTCAAAGATCAGGCCGCCCTGCCTGCCAGCCTGCATTCGGCCCTGCTGACTGCGAATCAAGCTCCGCACGGCGAGGAGTGGAAAGCGGTCTGGAGCCGCATCGCGTTTCGCTACACGCCCTCCGAGGTGACGAGCGGATGGGGCCGGTTTCAGACCGGGCAGGTGTATCTGCACACGCACGGCCACGCGCCCGCCCTCCCCCTTGTGGAAATAGATCAGGTGCGCGAGCTGTCGCAGCAGCGCGAGATGATGGAGGTTCCGAGCGGCGTCCTGCTGGTGGAAAGCTGGATTTCGGGCGAGTTCCACCGGCGCTGTCAGGAGGATACGCATCTGGGCCGGTCGGGGCTGTTCTCGTCCGACCTGCGCCGCGAGAACCTGTTTCTGGACGTGGTTCGGGCGGGCGCACTCCTGGAAGGGCGGACGCGGGCCGATTACGCGCATGTACGCAAATATCTACCCTATGCCCTGCCGCTGGGCGACGACGCGGACGGCATCGCGGCCCACGCCATTTTAGAGGATGTTCTGGAGAAAATTCTGCCGCGCAAAATGGGACGCGACGACCTGGCCGTTTATGACGCGCTGGGCGATCTGGCGCAGCAGATACTGGAATACCAGCAACGGGGGCGGCACGACAAGCCCGGCAGTGGCGAGTTCCGCCTGCGCTGGCCCGGTACGCCTGTGATCTTCGCCGCGCGGCGCGAACTGCTCGGTCACCTGGGCAAGGTTCGCAATGTGGGCGGCGCGATGTACCTTGTAGAAATCCTGCGGCAGGCGCTGGCCCGCCTGCCCCTCGAAGCGGAGTAATCGTCTTGAACAGCTTGAAATCTGAAGAAACCACGCCCATCGGTCTGCTGCCGATGCTGATTGCCCTGGTGCGCGCCTGGCTGACCGCGTGGATGCGGCAGACATCCGGCGGCGCACGCCGCGCCGGCAGGTCACGCTTTGGGCAGATGCGCGCAGCGCAGCGGACGCAGGACGTGAGGCTTAAGCAAACGGACGTAGACCGTCTTTTGCAGCGGCATCGCGACCTGAAGGACATGGACAAACTGGCGAATGTGGCGGGCAGTTTCCGCCTGCCGGAAAGCGATTTCTTTGCCAATGCCCGCAACATGGAGCGGCTGATACGGCATTTTCTCGCCCAGGATCCACCCTGGCTGCACGTCGGGCGCGTGGCCGGCGAAACGGGCGTGGATACGCCAAACACGGGCGCAAAACGGCAGGATGTGGTATGGCGCGAGCGCGAAACGCGCGAGCTGCAGGATGTGACCCTGTTCGTGCCATCCGAGACGTGGCGCGATCAGCCGCTGGCCTCCCTGACCCTGCGCCCCGCGCGGCATCTGGGCGAGGTGCGGCAGGCGAGCCTTTTAGACCAGATTTTGCCGCCCACCCTGCTCATGGAACGCCTGCACAAGTGCGAAGTTTTAATCCCCAACCGGACGCGAACGCGGCAGCGTCTGGACTTCGAGGCGCAGGCGCGGCAGATCGAAATCGTTACGCGCAAGCCCGTCGCGGTGCAGATCGAGGCCGAGGGCGAGGGCGCAGCCGAGGGGCAGCTTCTGTATATCCTGCTGGATTTCAGCGCGTCCATGCAGGGCAAAAGCGCCCTGCTGGCCCTGTCGGTAATCACCGCAACGGTGCGGGCGAACATGGGGCGCAGGGATGCCCGGTATCTGTTTCGGCGCTACGCGCAGGAGGATGCGCTATGGCCGCGCCTGATCGAGCCGCCGCTTCAGGCGCGCACGGTCGCGGAGAAAGACGCGTTTCTAGACGCTATTTTCGCCACGAACTTCAACGGCGGGGCCACGCACGTCAACCACGCCCTGAACATCGCCATTACGGACATCGAAAACCTGCGCCGCGACGAGAGCCTGAGCGCGTCTCTCCTCCTTGTCACAGACGGGCGCGCGGAAATGCTGGAAAGCACCGGACTGCGCCTCAAAGCCGCGCGGATTGCGGTGCATACCGTGATGGTCACGCCCGAACCCAACCCCGGCCTGCGCGCGCTTTCGGAAAGCTACACGGCCCTTGACATCCGCCCCGATGACCTTGCAAGCGGCGCACAAACGCTCGCCGAAGCCGCCGCCTCCCTTCCTCATGCCACGCGCATATAACCGCGCGTCAACGATGCCGCTTGAGCGCCAACACCGTTACGGCGCAAACGCCATTTGTGGAAACACCGTCGCGGCGCGAAACACCATAAACACCCTTGCGGCGGGGGACAAGCCCCACAAGCGTTGAAAGCCCGCTCGCCCTGTATCCCCTGCGTTCTTCCACTGCCCGTTTGTGGTACGCTTTAGTCTCTACTTCATTCAGGAGGCACGACCGTACAACCGCCTATTGTCTCGCAGGACAGCCCTTCTCCATCAACAATGGCAGCCGCCGACACGCCCCGTTCCGAGTACACGCGGCGGCTGGACGCCCGCAAACAGACGGCGGAAGGATTCGCCCGAACCGAACATGCCCTGAGCAATGCGCGCCTTGCCGTGTTCGCGCTGGCCCTCGTCATGGCGTGGCTGGCGTGGCACGATAGATTGTTTTCCGGGTGGCTGCTTGTCGTGCCGCTTACGGCGTTTCTTGTCCTTGCGTCCCGGCATGACCGCGCCATCGGGCAGCGCAAGCAGGCCTTGCGCGGCGCAGCCTTTTACGAGAATGGCCTGCTGAGGCTGAACAATAAATGGCAGGGCATGGGGCAGAGCGGGGCCAGGTTTCTTCAGGCCGAGCATCCGTATGCCGTAGACCTCGATATTTTTGGGCGCGCGTCCCTGTTTGAACTGCTTTGCACGGCCCGCACACAGGGGGGCGAGCAGCATCTGGCCGATTGGCTGCGCGGGGCCGCCGATGCGCCGACCATCCGCGCCCGTCAGGAGGCCGTGGCGGAACTAAGCCCGCGACTCGACCTGCGCGAAGATCTGGCGATCCTGGGCGAGCAGACGCGTGGAACCATCCATCCTGAAAGTCTTGCCGCGTGGGGACGGCAGCCCCCGACCGTCTTTACCAATGTGGAACGGGTCGTCGTTGGGGTACTGACCGTCGCCACGCTCGCGGCGGGCTGGTACTGGAATGCGCGGCACAATGTCGGGCCGTTTTTACTCGCGTTCGGCCTTCAGCAATTGTTTGCGCGTACCCTGACAACGCGTATACGGCAGGTGGCCGGCACGGTAGAAAAACCCGCCCGCGATCTGGCCGTATTCGCCCTGCTGCTGGCGCGCATCGAGCGCGAACCCGCCCAGGTTGCGCGTCTGCAAGCTCTCCGCGCCCTACTGGATATTGGGGCATATGAAAATAGCGACACACCTTTGAATGTGCTGCCCTCTGCGCGTATTGCCCGAATGGAACGTCTGGCTGAACTGCTGGAGATCCCCCACAACCCGTTTATGAAACTGCTGGATACCCTGCTGCAATTCAGCACGTTTTGCGTGTTCGCCATCGAGGATTGGCGGCAGCGTAATGGCTCGCATATCGGCGACTGGATACAGGCGGTGGGCGAGTACGAAGCCTTGAGCGCGCTGGCCGGCTACGCCTACGAGCATCCCGACGATCCGTTCCCCGTGATCCTCGAACCCGACATGGCCGAAACCGGCATGATTGAACCCGGCGCGTCTACCCCTGACATTGATGTGAGCGCAAACGTTGCCGCGCCAAACATTCTGCCGGCTACCCTATGCGCCGCCTCGCCCTCTGCCTTGCCGAACGTATTTTTGGAAGCGCGGGGGCTGTCGCATCCCCTGCTGCCCGCCGAGTTAGCCGTCCGCAATGACCTGACATTCAGCGATACGCAGCGCCTGTATATCGTGAGCGGGTCGAATATGTCGGGCAAAAGTACGCTGATGCGCGCGCTGGGTACGAACGTCGTGCTGGCGCTCGCGGGCGGGCCGGTACGCGCGCACAGCCTGCGCCTTGTGCCGCTCACGATTGGCGCGTCCATCCGCACACAGGACAGCCTGGAAGCGGGCATTTCGCGCTTTTACGCCGAGATCCTGCGCCTGCGCCAGATCGTGGACATGGCGAAAAACGACATGCCCCTGCTGTTCCTCCTGGACGAGATACTGCACGGCACGAACTCGCACGACCGACTGACGGGCGCGGAGGCCGTACTGCGTACTCTCATCGCCCGCAATGCTGTTGGTCTTGTCAGCACCCACGACCTCGCCCTTGCCCGTATCGCCGACGACACCAACGCCCGCGCCCTTAACGTCCACCTGCAAGATCAGCTAAAGGACGGCAAAATGGCGTTCGACTACCACCTGCGCGCGGGCGTCGTCGCCAAAAGCAACGCCATCGAACTGATGCGCGCCGTGGGATTAGAAGTATAAGCCGGCAGGAAACATTTTACCGCGGATGAAGCAGATGGACACGGATCGTCTTTTGGATGGATCTGCGTTTATCCGTTTCCTCCGCTTCATCCGCGGTAAAAACATCTGGCTTTGCCGGGGCAGCGTTTGTTCTATGCGGCGATAAGGACGTGCTGCTCGTCGTAGTGCATGGCGGACAGCAGTTCGCGCAGGGTAGCGGGCGCGTCTTCGTGCGATACCTGGCAGGTTCCCGCCGCGTGGTGTCCGCCGCCGCCGTACTGACGCATCAACGCGCCGATGTGGGTCTGCGAAGTACGGTTGAGGATGCTGTGACCGCAGGCGAACACGCAGTTCTGATTGCCGCGCCCGTTGACGATCCAGATGGACGTATGCTGTTCGGGATACAGGGCGTAGACAAGAAAGCGGTTGCCGCTGTGAATGGGGTCTACGCCGCGCAGGTCGGTGACGATCACGCCGCCGTGTGTCATGGTATGCTCGCGCAGCATGTCCAAATACAGCGTGTTCTGCTCAAAGTAGCGCGTTACGCGCTCCTGCACGTCCGGCATCTGCAAAATCGCGTCAATGCCGCTATGCGCGCAGGCGTCTATCAGGTCGAACATCAGTTGATAATTGCTGATACGATAGTCGCGGAAACGTCCTAGTCCCGTGCGTGCGTCCATCACGAACGACAGGAGGGGCCAGCCGGTCGGTTGGAGTATCTCGTCGCGGGTAAATTGCGCGCTGTCGGCCCTGTCCACCTCGGCCATCATCTCCTCGATGCCGGGAAAGCGGGCCGCGCCGCCATAGTAGTCGTACACCACGCGGGCCGCGCTCGGCGCAAGCCGACACACGCCCTCGAACGGAATACTGCCCACAACGCGCTCGATCTCGCTGGCGTGATGATCGAACCACAGGCCGCAGCCGGGCATATAAGGGACATTGGCAAAAATATCGTCCGCGCGCACCTCAAAGTCCCCGTCCTGCAGGTCTTTGGGATGCACAAATTTGATCTCGTCAAGCTGCTCCACCTGTTTAATGAGAACAGCGCACACGAGGCCATCAAAATCAGAGCGTGTTACAAGGCGCATAGCGGCCTCCTTTCCCGCAAAGTTATCGGCGGAAAAGGGCGCGTTCCCTAGAGGCGGAAAGCCCCGGAAGCGGAAAAAGGGGGTGCGTACTAAGCGCGTTGGACTGCCCGCGCGGACAGGCACTCGCGGCAGTCGCGCCACAGGCGCAGGATCAGTTCGCCCGCCGGAGGAACATCGTGGATGTGTGCGCAGCCGGTTCCCGCGTACAGGCACATGGCCTCGACATCGCCCGTAAACCCCTGGCGCGGGGCCGTGTCCTCGTAGCGCAAAATAGATTCGCCCTGCGCGTTCATTCCGGTTGCGTCGTTTTCGCCCGGACGGCTGCCGACGGGAGGACAGCCCGCCATTTCCCAGCCTTCCAGGGTGCTGTTCCGCAGGACGCGATGAGCCGCGTAGGGCCAGCCGCCCTCGAAACACACGGTCAGGGCCGTGTCGCTTGGGCCGGACTGAACAAGTCTGTGTTTGTAAGCGGTATGGGCCGCGCTCTCCTGCGTGGCGACGAAGCGCGTGCCGAGCATGGCCGCTGACGCGCCCAGACGCAGGACATCGGCGATGTCCGCGCCGGTCGCCATACCGCCGGACGCAATCACGGGCGTCCTGCCCGCGATCTGCACGATTATAGGCAGTAGTGTATGTAGAGGGGTTGTAGACTGCACATGACCGCCCGCCTCGACGCCCTGACAGATGAGAAAATCCGCGCCCAGGGCGAGCGCGCGTTCCACTCCCATTTGATTCGTTATTTGCATTCCCCACCGCGCATTATACTCGCGCACAAGGGCAAGGTGCGGGGCCGGGTCGCCCCACGAAAACGACACAATAGACGCGCCCGACTGGAGCGCGGCGCTAAGGGAATCGGGCGCAAAGGCCAGCGCGAAGTTGACCAAAAATCGCCCGTCCGTCCGGGCAAGGGTTTGCCGAACCAATATCTGCGCCTGTTCGGGCGGCGTCCACGTCAGGGCCAAAGCCCCCATGCCGCCGCCGTTCGCCACGGCGGCGGCAAGGGCGGGATTGGCGATGCTGCCGGTCGGGGCCTGCACGATAGGCAGGCGCATCCCAAAATCGGCCATGAACCGTTGCGCCGCCCCGGAAAGCGGTTCGATGTCTGTATTGTCTATTGGTGGCGCGGCGGAAAGTACGGTGCGGGGATCGGTCATGGCTGTTTGTACGCATCCGGCGCATCGGCGCGTGTGATGTCCTCGTGATCTATGCCGCCTTCTAAAGCGCTGCCCAATGCGTTCGCAGAGTCGTCCGAGGATGCCGCGCCCGATGGCCCTGCCGTACCTGGGCGGCCCAGGCCCAGGCGACCGGCGGCTTTGGCCCAGCCCCGCACCTCGCCGCCGCCCTGCCGATAGCGCTCGCGGGCCAGGGCGCGCAGCTTGCTTTCCGGCTCCGCATCCGGGGGCGTCAGGTGTCGCGCCTGCTCCAGGGTGGGAAACGCCTCGTCGAATTCCGCCATTGCGCGCTCGATCTTGTACGACGCGTAGGCCGGGGCCGTGGAGGGCGCGGACATAGAGAATTTCAGTATGGACGTGTTGACGCTTTTAAGGCGGCGCAGGTACGCGGCCCGCTCGCGCGCGTGCCAGGCCGCAAAACGCGCTATGTCGGGATGCGTGGCGGGCAGGGATTGCAGTTTGGCGCGGCGTTTCTGGCCGTCGCTTGCAAGCCGGACGCGCAGGCGTTCGACTTCGGCGCGTTCGGTCACGATGTCGTTCTGCACCATCATCCAGTCGGGCAGGCCACCCGCGTTTTTCAGCACCTTGTTCGCCATGCGGATATGCAGGGGAACGCCCGCATCGTCCTCGAATACGAGGGGCTGGCCGCTGCCGGGCAGGTTGTCGAACTTGCCCTCTTCGATGGCCTCCAGAATTTTCCGCTCGGCGATACGCGCCATCACTTCGGGGTCGATCATACCCTGCTCCTATTTCGATCCGATTCGGTCCGATAGAATTTGTTTATCCACTTGAATGCGCTGAAATCTGGGGTTCGGCGCGTCTATTCAGTATACTTGAACACATCAGGATACGTTTGAGTACACTATTATACTATGCGTAAGGAGTTCTTACACGATGTTTCCGCCGCTCTTTAGCCGACGAACCGCGCCTGCTGTCTATGGCTCTGCCGTCGCCTGTATTCTGCTCGCCGCCCTTGCTTCTGCGCGTGTTCGCGCCGACGAACCGGAGGATGCCAAGTCAAAGCCGCAGCCCGCATCGGCGACTGCTCCGCAGCCTGCCGCCCCAAAACCCAAAACGCGCGGCGCGAAAACAGCCATGCCTAAAATCTACCTGGGCGCGGACGTACTCGCAACCGTCGAGGGCGAGCCGATCACGCGGCGCGATTTTACGGCATTCTGGCTGAAAGTGGATACGCAGGCAAGCCGACCGCTGGGCGCGATCCTGCTTGGCAGGATACAAACGCAGGACGCTCTTGCGCCCGCTTACCAAGTGCGCGATACGGACATCTATCAGGCATTATACAGCGGGCCGAACGAGGCATGGGCCACGTTTCTTTCCAATCTTATCACCAATCGCCTTGTCGCTCGCGAGGCTGCGCGCCGCCATGTCGTCGTCACGCAAGCCGAAGCGGAAGCGGCGGGACGCGCCCTGCTCAAACAGGCCCGCGAACAGCAGGGATTATCCCTTTCCGACGCCGACATCCTGAACAATTTTCATGTGCCGCGCAGTCTGTTTTTTCAGGAAATGACGTTCAAACTCCGCAGCGAGCGCTTATACGCCGACAGCCTCGCCCGCCGCAACGGGCATCCGCTGAACTCCGATGATTGGGTCGTGCTGCGCGGGCTGTTCGCCGGGGCCAATGTCGGCACGGACGCGCGAAAAAACGCGCAGGAGTTCAGCGATGCCAAAACGCGCGTGGAGAAATGGGCGGGCGAAGTCAAGGCGGGTAAGTCGTTCAGCCAGGTCGCCGACGCGCACAACGAGGACGAGACGCGCGGCCAGGGCGGTCTGCGCGGCGCGGCCCTGCGCGGCACGGGGACGCCCGAAGTCGAAGACGCCGTGTTCCGGCTCCAGTCCGGCCAGATGAGCAAGCCCCTGAAGACCAAAGACGGCTGGTACGTTTTCCTTGTGGAACAGCGGGGCGTGCAGATCGCAGCCCCCGAACGCGCCCGCGCCTGGCAGCAAATCCTCGACAAGCGCCAGACGCCGTTTCTGGCCGAACTGCGTAAACGCGCCAAAATCTCCTGCGTCATTTCCCTGTCCGCTAATCCCTCCGCAAACACTCCTGCCGCCGCAAACAATTAAACCACGGAGGACACGGAGAGAACAAAGGGTAAACCGCGAAACACGCAAAATAAACGAAACATCCACAAAATAAATATCTCGCAAAGCACACGGAAGGGCCGGACAACTTTGTCCGGCCCTTTGTCTGCCTTCCGCCATATCGCAGGCGCGGGGCGGGCCGCTTTACACGACTGTCAGCAGTTGGAAGTGTCAAATGTTTGTTAAAGAATGGCCTGTCAGTGAAATTACTATGTTACGCGTGTCTCGTGGCTGTGGAACAATCAGCAGGGAATGCGTTCGGCGAAGCAGAAGGCAACAGCGCCAAAAACATTGCTTGTCATTATGCCTGCCCGCCTGAATTTTTCGTATCATTCGCCGATAATAACGCGTAAATACCGGCGTATAAGCAGCCGAGGTGTTTTTGAGGCCATGACGCCCTTTTTCGCCGCGCGAGTGCGGCCCGCAGACTCAGGGTGGTGCATTGTAATGAGTATCAAAAAGACCAACAGTAAATTCAACAGTTTCCATTTTGTGACGTTCGGGTTTGGCCTTGCCGCGCTCGTGCTGCTTCTGGTGGCGCTGGGTATGCCGCCGGTTCCCTCGATGATGCAGGAGATGAGCAGGCAGGTGGCGCATTCGCAGAAGGTCGTCATCGGCCTGAACACGCTGCTTGCCACACTGGAGGATGCCGAAGCCGGGCAGAGAGGCTATCTGCTGACCGCAGACGGCCTGTATTTGAAACGCTACGAAGCGGCCCGCGCGCGCATCGGGAATGATATGCGCGATGCAACGCGGCTGACTGACGCCAACTTCGTCCAGCAGCGCCGTTTTGCCACCTTACACGCGCGTGTCAAGGCCAGAATGGACAGTCTTGCCCGCACAATGACCGTGTACCAACATGATGGTCCAAATGCGGCGACAAGCCTCATCCGGGCGGGACAGGGCGACCGGGAAATGCAGCAGGCGCGTCAGCTTTTGACGGCGATGCGGGCGCAGGAACGCCTTGTATTGGCCCGTCGTGTCGAGCAGATAAGCGTCGTGGCGGAACAGGCAAAAACCATATTCGACGGTGGCTTCCTGGCGATTTTCTTGCTGTTCGGCGGTCTGTACGCCCTGCTGCGTCGCGACGTCCGCCTGCGCCGCCAACATGTCGAGCAGGAACGCGCGGAGAATTCTAAAGCCACGAACATTCTGGAAAGCATCAGCGACGCCTTTATCGCGTTCGACTTTGAATGGCGCTTTATCTACGCCAACCATGAGGCCGAGCGCTTGATTGGCAAAACGCGCGCCGAAATGCTGGGCGGCAACATCTGGGAGATGTTCCCCTTGGCGAGCGGCTCCGATTTTGACATCGAGTACCACCGGGTCATGGAAGAGCGAAATCCCCGGCACTTTGAAACGTACTATGCGCCGGATGAGCGCTGGTATGAGGTGCATGTGTACCCGTCCGCGCAGGGCATCACGGCGTACTTCCGCGACATCAGCGAGCGCGTCGCCTCGAACGAGCGTTTCCGCGTTTTGTTCGAGCAGTCTTCCGACGCGCATCTCTTAGTCGGCGCGAGCGGGCTGATAGACTGCAACAACGCCACGGTGGCTATGTGGGGCTGCCGGGACAAGGCGCAGGTTCTGGCCCGGCACCCCGCCGTGATGTCACCCCCCTTGCAGCCGGACGGGCGGCCTTCTCATGAGAAAGCGAAGGAAATGGACGCGCTGGCACGCGAGCATGGCTACCATCGTTTCGAGTGGACGCACCGCCGACCGGACGGCACGGATTTTCCGGTCGAGGTCACGCTGACGCCTGTAACGCTTGCTAAAGAACCCGTTCTGCTGGCCGTCCTGCACGACCTGACCGACCGCAAGCGGGCCGAGGCGCGAGCGCAGGCACAGTACAGCGTGACGCGCATTCTTTCGGAAGCGAACAGTCTTGAAGCGGCCTCGCAGCCTGTGCTTCAGGCGGTCTGCGAGGGCATGGGCTGGGACTGGGGGGCCATCTGGCGCGTAGACGAGGGCGCGAACATCCTGTGCTGCGCAAACGCGTGGCATACGCCCGAAATCAATGCCGACGAGTTCTTAAACAACACCGAGGCGATGACGTTTGCGCCGGGGACGGGCCTGCCGGGCCGCGTGTGGCTGAGATACGAGCCGGAGTGGATCGAAGATGTAACGCAGGACAGCACGTTTTTAAGGGCCGATGTGGCGATGCGCAACCATCTTCATGCGGGCGTGGCCTTTCCCATCCGTTTCGAGGGAAAGGTCGTGGGCGTGATGGAACTGCTCAGCCGCGAGGCGCGGCCCGAAGACGGGGATCAGATGCTGCAGCTCAACGCGCTGGGCAGCCAGATCGGGCAGTTCATGGAGCGCAAGCGCACCGAGGCTGCCATGCACGAGGCCAAACGCTTTGCCGAAAGCATCGCGCAACAGTCCACAAGCCTGATCTACGTGTTCGACCTCGAAGCCCAATCCATCGCGTATGCCAACCATGAGCTTACCGATTTCCTGGGCTACACTCTGGCGCAGACGCAGGCGTTGGGCGCGCGGTACATGCCGTCCATCGTCCACCCGGACGACCTGCCTTACATGGACACGCACCTGGAGGAGTTCGCCCGCATGAGCGATGCGGACACCCTGGAGTTCGAGACGCGCATCAAACACGCGAACGGCGAGTGGCGCTGGATATGGTTTCGGGAGCGGGTCTTCAAGCGACGCCCAGGCGGTATACCGCATCAGATCATGGGAACCGCGCAGGACATAACCGAGCGCAAGCGGGGCGAGCAGCAGCTTCAGGCGGCAAACGAGTGGCTGGAAGAGGCCAACGAGCATCTTTCCAATCTGGCGAACACGGACGGGCTAACGGGCCTGAACAATCACCGCATGTTTCAGGAGCGGCTGGCCGTGGACTTCGAGCGCAGCGCGCGCTATCAGACGCCGCTGTCCCTGCTTCTTTTGGACGTGGACAAGTTCAAGCAGTACAACGACACGTTCGGCCATCCGGCCGGCGACACGGTCCTCAAACAGGTGGCGCGGATATTGCAGGCAACGGCGCGGGGCGTGGATCTTGTGGCCCGCTACGGCGGCGAGGAGTTCGTCGTAATATTGCCCGAAGCGGATACCGAGGGCGCGTTGGGGGCTGCCGAGCGCGTGCGCGCGGCCATCGCCACGGCGGAATGGCCGGGCCGCCCGGTCACAGTCAGCGTGGGCGTAGCGACCCTTACGCTTAGCACAAGTACGCAGGCCGCATTCATCGAGCAGGCCGACAAAGCGCTGTACGCGTCCAAGACCGCAGGCCGCAACCGCGTCACGCACCATAACGCGCTCTACGACCTGGCCCTGGCCGTGGAACATCTGGCATAAGAATGAACCACGGAGACACGGGGGACACGGGGAAGAAGAGAGAAAAGAACATACCGCAGATCGAGCGGATGAAACAGGCAAACGCAGATGGTCCGGAAGATATTGTAATCAGTATCCGCGTTCCTCTGTTTCATCCGTATCATCAGCGGTATGTTTTCCCTTTTCTCTTCCCCGTGTCCCCCGTGTCTCCGTGGTTCATTCTTTCACAGGTGCATGGCGGCGCGGACCAAGCGCATGGTTTCCTGTGCGGTTTCGCGGGCGCGGTTTGCGCCGTCTTCGAGCAGGCGATCTAGTTCGGCAGGGTCGGCGAGCAGTTCCGCGCGGTGGCGGCGCATAGGGTCAAGGGCCGCGTTGAGGATTTCAGTCAGTTCTTTTTTGTTCTGCATACAGCCCCGGACACCCGCGACATCTTCGTCCCAGGACGGCTGAAAGCCTGTCGGGTCGTAGATGCGGCGCAGTTGGCAGACGACGCAGGTTTCGGGTACGCCCGCATCGGTCTTGCGGATTTTAGTGGGGGTCGTGAACGAATTTTTAATCTTTTCCGCCACCGTGTCCGGGCTGTCGGCGATATAGATGGCGTTGCCATACGACTTGCTCATCTTGCGCCCGTCAATGCCCGGCACGACGCCCGTTGTGTCGTTGATTAGCGACTTGGGTTCGGGGAATACGGGCGCGTCTGCGCCGTACAGGTGATTGAAGCGGCGTCCTATCTCGCGGCTGATTTCCAGATGCGCGGCCTGATCCTTGCCCACCGGCACGGCATTGGCGCGGTACAGCAGAATATCGGCGGCCTGCAAACAGGGGTAGCCGAGCAGTCCATACGAGATGCTTTCATCCCCGCTTGCGCCCGTGCGCTCCTGCATCAGTTCGCGCTTTTCCTTGTAGGTCGGGACGCGCTCCAGCCAGCCGACCGGCGTAATCATCGAAAGCAGCAGGTGCAGTTCCGCATGTTCCTTGACGTGCGACTGCAAGAAGATGGCGCATTTTTTGGGGTCAAGACCAGCGGCGATGTAGTCGGCGGCGACCTCGCGGCAGGCGGGGCCGATAAGTTCGGTTTTGTCGTACAGCGTGGTCAGGGCGTGCCAATCCACGATGCAGCAGTACATGTCGTACTCGTCCTGTAGGCGCACCCAGGCGCGCAGCGCGCCTTCGAGGTTGCCCAGGTGCAGCGCCCCGGTTCCGGTCGGCTGCATCCCACTGAGCAGGCGCTTGCGCGTAGTTGTGCTGTGTATCGTAACGGGCGCGGCGGTCATCAGGTCTCCTAAAGTTTGTAGGGGCAGACCCCCGTGTCTGCCCTCCTGTTTGTCGTTGCCCTGTTTATTATGCAGACACGTATAGGGGAAGGGCAGACACGGGGGTCTGCCCCTACGGGTTACGTTTGCTCAAACATCCGCCTGCACAACAACCTTGTCAGTTCTGCACTAACCCCAGGCGACGCCGGTGATCAGGGTCGCTACGGTCGCGACGGCGGGCGTAAGTATCTGGCTAATTAGAGAGGAACCGGCGAACACGAGCAGCATCAGGATCATAAACCCGTACTGGCTCATAAAGGCGTTGTAAACCGTTGCCTGACGCGCTGGCAGGAGGCCGTACAGGATCTTCGAGCCGTCGAGCGGGTAAATGGGTATCAGGTTGAAGAACATCAGGCTCAGGTTACGCAGTACGAACGTCGTGACCGTCAAGCCCAGGATGCTGTCCGCGCCACTTGAGCCGGCGATCCAGGCCGTATGACCCGTCGAAAAAGACACGCGCAAAACCAGGCCGAAGACCACGGCCAGCAGCAGGTTCATCAGCGGCCCCGCCGCGGCAATAATCATCATATCGCGATTGGGATGTTTCAGTCGGGCGGGGTTGACCTGTACGGGCTTGCCGTACCCGATGCCGAAGCCCGCCAGCGACGACAGGACAATCAGGATCAGACCTGGCGCGTCGAAATGCTTGTCGGGCCAGAGCGTGATGCGGCCCTGACGGCGGGGGGTGTCGTCGCCCAGCATATCCGCGCTGATGGCGTGACCAAACTCATGCAGGCTGATACTGACGATAACGACCAGCAGACTGATGATGAAATGGGTCAGGTCAAAGTTGGCAAACATCGTCTGCCTTTCGCTTTCTGCGCGGTTTGTTGACGCGCTGTTCTCCCCAATGGATTGACAATAAATTTGCCTGTAAGTTCGCGGCGAGGCTAGGAAACGGCGGTTTCGTTGGCGACCTGGGCCGTGTTAAAGCGTTCGGGAATGCGCTCGCCGCGTATCAGGTCGTCCAGGCTCTGCCGCTCTACGATCACATCTACTTGCCCGTCCGCGACCAGAACCACAGCGGGGCGCAGGAAGCGGTTGTAGTTACTAGCCATTACGAAGTTGTATGCGCCCGTCGTTTGCACGGCCAGGATGTCGCCGGACTGCGGAGGAGCGATTTTAGTATTCCAGATGAGGATGTCTGTCTCGCAGTGCTTGCCCGCGACCGTCACGACCGTCTCGGCGGGCTGATCGGCCTTGTTGGCAAGCAGGCAGTTATAAACCGCCTCATATAACTGCGGGCGCGGATTGTCGCTTAGTCCGCCGTCCATGCTGACATACGTGCGCGTGTCCGCGTCGCCCGGATTTTCGGCTTTTACGGGTACGGTCTTTATCGCGCCCACGGTGTACAATGTGGTTCCGGCCTCGCCCACAAGCGCGCGTCCGGGTTCCATCAGCAATTTGGGATAGGGCAGGCCGTGCGCGTCCAGGGCAGTCTTGACACTGGTAACGATCTGCTCGGCGAACGCGTCATATGTGGGCGGCGCGTGGTGGGGCAGATACCGCACACCTAAACCGCCGCCGATGTTGAGTTCTCCCACGACTGCGCCGGTCTCGCGCACGATGCTTTCCATCAGGCGCACCATGATCTCAGCGGCCTCGACATGCGTGTCGGCGTCCAGTAGCTGCGATCCGATGTGGCAGTGAATGCCCTTGAAATGCACATTGGGCGCGGCGAGTATCTGCTTTATGGCGCGAAGCGCGTTGCCATTGGCGATGTTGAAGCCGAATTTGGTATCGGCCTGCCCGGTGCGAATCAGTTTGTGCGTGTGCGGGTCAACGCCCGGAGTGGCGCGCACAAGGACGTTGATGTTGGCGTTCATCTCGCGCGCGACCTGGGCCAGCAGCTCGATTTCTTCAAAGTTGTCCACAATCACATGCCCGATGCGATTCTCGACGGCCAGTTCCAGTTCCGCGCGACTTTTGTTGTTGCCGTGCAGGGACAGGCGACCGGCAGGAAATCCGGCCTGCAACGCCGTATACAATTCACCCAGCGAGGCCACGTCCATACTCAAACCCTCGTCCGCGATCAGGCGGGCGATGGCAAGGCTGAGAAAGGCTTTGCTGGCATAGCATATCTCGACCGACGGGTAGCGGGCCTCGAATGCGGCCTTGTAATTGCGGCAGTTCGCGCGGATGGCGGCCTCGTCCATCACATACAGCGGCGTACCGAACTCGGCGGCAAGCCGCGTGGTATCGCAGCCGCCGATTTCCAGATGGCCCTGCGCGTTGACCTGTTGCGTTCCCAATAGCATGATTGCGTATGATTCCTTAGAAAAATAGTCGGCAGTCCGTAATCCGTAGTAAATACCGCGTAGATAAAAGTCTTTGCAGAAAGACACAGGCTCTCATTCTGGCCCTACGGAGTACGGACTACGTTCTTAAAGTGTACCTGTTGGGGGAGAGCCTGTCAACTAACCTGTGTCGGCTGAACTTTTGCGCCCCTGGTACACACAGATTCGCTATTGAAAAAGTCTCTATGGAAAGACAGCGTCGAAATAGTGGCAATGCAGCGCTTTCAGCACCCTGTCTCGTTGGTGTATGCGGTTGTCGTCGAGGCGTCGTGACCTCGTGGGGATTAAGGCGGGCGTGAGTGCAAGCCATCCCTGGGCGTTCGCGTCGGCAGTGTCAGGCTCCTTTTTTCATCTTTTTCTTTGCCTGTTCAGGCGCGGCACGCGGCACAGGGCCGAAGGATGCAAGAACGCCCCCACACAGGGGGAGCAGCGGTCGGGCTGTCCTGTGCGAGGGCGCGGCGAATTCGTGTTTGGTGTTGCTCAACTATATGTTGTGATTTGCACCGGTTTTTAGAAGGTCGCAAACGGGCAAAACACAACTATTTTCGAAAATACTTTTGTGGATATTGTTGAAGATACTCCGGGCGCGGGCAAAGTCACGCCGGCAGAGGCGCGGCCTGCCGTATCTACCGTGAAGTTTCGACATGACGGCATACATAGTCTGCGCTGTGCCGGACGCGCAGAGGGTTTATGCGGCGCGATGGGCATTGCGGCGGCGTTTGCGGACAAAGCCCGCGCCCGTGACAAAAACGCCGACAAGGAGCGCGACGTTGCCGGGTTCAGGAACGGCGGCAGCGACTGGCCCAAAAGCCAGGAAAGCGGGACGGCTCAACCCCGTCGCGAACGTAGTCTTAACGCCTGAGGGCGTAAACTCGTTGATACTGCTGATGGCGTTGTCGGCTTCATACAGATTGCCGTTGCTGTCGAAGGTCAGGCCGAATGGCTGATTTAGTCCTGTCGCGAACGTGGTTTTGACGCCTGCGGGCGTGAACTGGAAGATGCTGTTGCTGCTGGCGTCGGCCTCAAAGAGGTTTTGGGCATGAGCGAGCGGCGTCAGCGCGGCAAACGCGAGCGCGCTTAGAGAAAGATGGCGCAAGGCACGGGTGCGAACGGATATGCAGGGGTTCGCCTTTGTGAAAAGAGGCGTATCAGAAAGTGCAGTGGGTTGACGCGACTGCCTACTGTAATATATAGCAAGAAACGTGCCACATCCACCGTTTGCACGAAAACCGCACCACTTATTTTTGCGGGGCGTGGGGAGGACAGACAACGAGGGGCGGCGTGTACCTTCCTGTTTGGTACACGCTACCCCTTACGGTTCTCGATCAGCTTGCGCGCGGACGCGGCGCACAGGGTTCAGGCGGCGCGTTCGGCCTGCGGCTGCGGGTGCTGACTGCTCTGCTCCCGCGCGGCCATGTTTATGAGGGCCTGCTCGTGCATCCACAACGCTTCGCCTTCGTCAATCACTACGTCATCGTCGGGATGCTCGCGCAGCCACTCGGCCTGCAATTCCCACGCTCGCTTGCAGTCTTCCAGCGTCCGAACGCCGCCCATAAAGCGCAGCACGTCATCAAGCGTCATCGTCGCAGCTCCTGTCTTGCCGTGTCGGTGTCCAGCGCGATCTGCGCGGGAGAGTTCGTAGGTTCGGCCTTGTGTATCCATTGTAACACAGCGGCTTCCCGGCCCGCCAGCGGCGCTGCCAGAAGTCCGAGATAAAAAGCTGGTTCCGCTTGCAGCGTTCGGATTCGCAGCGATTCCAGAGGAGGCAGATAGCGGTTATACGAGGTGCGAATGTCGCTTGCGGGTGGAAGTCCGGCAGCGGCCATCAGAGAGTCGCGGAACAGGCGCGTACACGCTTCCACGACGCCTTCCTCCCAGCCGCGCGCCAGATCGAAATCAAGCTCATTCAGCCCGACGCTGAAGGAATGGAATATCTCATGCAGCAGGGTCGAGTGTCTGCCAACATGCGCTAATCTGTCCTGGTGGATTACGATGTCACAGTTCCAGGGTTTCGCGCCGAAGTAGGCGGCACGGCCTACGGCATTGCGTTGTGTGCCGATCACGACGGTTCCGCTCCATGCGGAGAAGCGTCCCGTCAGTCGTTCCACGGCAGCGACGAGGGCCGTAACATCGGCACGGAGAAGGGGCAGCGGGTCCGGCGCGGCAGGAAGGTTCATGCCCTGATTGTACCCGCAAGCGAGCGGCAAAACGGCGGCAGGCAGGGAAAAGCGGGCGTGTCCTCAATAAGCAGGAATACGTCCGCTTCGCGTATAAGAACAGCTTACCTGCGGACGCGGCGGCGAGCGAGAAAGCCTGCCCCGGTCACGCCCAGGCCGATCAGCAGACCCACGCTGCCGGGTTCGGGAACGGGCGCGACCGGCGCAAAGGCCAGGAAAGTGGGACTGCTCAACCCCGTCGCGAATGTGGCCTTGACGCCTGCGGGCGTGAACCGGTCAGTCGAGGATAAAGCGTTCGATGGCGCGGGCCACGCCGTCCTCGGCCTGCGAACTCGTGATCCAGTCGGCCACGGCCTTGACTTCGGCGACCGCATTGCCCATCGCCACGCCCACGCCCGCCCATGCGAGCATTTCTACATCGTTGAGGTGATCGCCGATTGCCATTGTTTGGGCCTGACTGACGCCCAGATGCGCGGCCAGCGTTTGCAGACCCAGGCGCTTGCTCACGCCGCCCACAAAGATCTCGATGCCCCAGTAATATTCGCTGCCCGACTGTATCACGGACAGGTCGGGCGGCAGCAGCGCGATCAGTTTGTCTACAAGCGGGCGCATTTTGGCGGGCGAGCCGAACGCGCTGATGGACACGGGTTCAAACGGCAGATCACGGGTAATATCGGCATACGGCAAATAGCGGTTCGGGGTGGCAAACGGGCCGACGCGCAGATCGGGGTGGTATAATACGCGCGCCCCGCTGATGTCGCCCGTTGTCGCTTCCTCATACACATAAGGTTCCGACCCGATGGCGACGATGGCGTGAATGATTTGCAGCGCAGTGGGGATGGGCAGCAGATGCCGATGCAAAACCTGATTGGTGTCCAGGTGCAGGGCGATGCCGCCGTTGGACGTGATGGCGTACCCCAATGGCGGGCCAAGCTGCCGCGCAATGGGTTCGGCGGTATGGCGGGCGCGGCCCGTACACAGCACCACTTCGACGCCCTTTAAGCGCGCCTTTCGGATCGCGTATCGCACACCCGGCGAGACCGTGTCGGACGCGCCCGTAAGCGTGCCGTCAATGTCCACGAACAGGGCGCGAATGGGCCTGGAGGCCGTAAAAGTTGGCGTGAGAACATGCGGCGTGTCTTGTGTCGTCATAATGGTAAGTATACCCGGCGCGTTTGTCGGAAGGGTGTTTGTCTTGAACTGGGATTTTTGGGATTGATGGGAATACTATGATTACTGATTGGAAGTCCGACCTGTTTTATTAGGGGATAGACTGTAATCAACAGGGCAGTTCATCATACTAATCCCAAGCGTCCCAAAAATCCCAGTTCAAGACAAACGGCGTCAACTTATGTGGAGTAAAGCAATGAAATATCGAACGCAGTATCGAACGATGTATGACAGCCTGCCGCGCTTCCGGCCCGCAATGAGCTTAATGCTGTGCTTAATGCTGTGCCTGCTGCCGTCCACGCGGAATGCCGGCGCGCAGACCGCCCAGGAACCGGCCTCCACGACGGTCTGGCCCAACGCGCAGAGCAAGGCCAACAGCGACGACTGGATACGCCTGCATCACACGCAAATCAAGCAGATGCAGCCGCGCCTGCTTGTCCTGAACTTCGTCAATGGATTGTCGCAGGACGAAGCGGCGCGCAAGGTAGAGGCCGTTATCGCCGTGCTGCGCGAGTCGTCCCGCTGGCACGGCTACGCCAAGCGGGACGCGCCCGCTTTTCTCGACTACAAAGTGTTTAAGATCGTGGACCTGACCGATGCCGCCGCCCTGCCCGAAGACATCCGCTACGAGGGCAACAGCAGCAAGTATCCCCGCACTCCCGATTGGAAGCCGGGCCAGACCAACCTGCAATACGGGCAGTTGTTCGAGGCGAAGTTCGCCCGTGACATCGGCGTTCCCGACCCCAATGACTCGACGCGGATGCTGACCCTGCCCGAAATGGTAAACCGGGGCATCGTCCACGAGGTATGGTTTCTGGCGAATCAGGGTAAGTTCGGCGGGCCGCTCGAATGTACGGAATACAAGCAGGCATATGACGACAACCTGCGTAAACTCGCGGGACGGGCGATACAGGCGGGCAGTCAGGCGAGCGATCAGCAGCCGTTTTTTGGGCGTAGCCTGCGTATACTGCACCTGAACCCGGAACGGGGGCCGGGCGAAGCCCTGACTGCGCTTGGCCGCGCGCTGGAAAACACGGCCCGCGTGGGCGCTGTCCCCTACCTTTCCCGTTACTACGCCGAGTACGCCGGGTTCGACCTGAAAAAACATTTTCATCTGCCGTTCGACTCGCTGTACGCCCGTGAAGGCAGCGAACTCGACTACCCGGAAGAAAACACCCTCGCGTATGTGTGGAAGGGCGAGCGGCGTACCCTGCGCCCTTACGTTCCTGTGGGCGGCAATGTGGCCTTCATGCCCTCGGCGCGGCGCGACTATGACCTGCAAAATCAGCAGAGCGTTCTTTCGACAATCGAACACTACCGTCTGTACGATGGGCCGGACGGCAAGGACCGCGTCACGCCCTGGACGAACGCGCGGTTTGCCCGGTACAGCGGTCTGGCGCAGGGCGGGGTCGGCCCGTGGATGGTGTACTGGCGGCAGAATATGCCGGGCCTGGATAACGCCTGCAAGGACGACAACGGACGCCCGATGCTCAACTGGTGGCCCTTCCTGTTCTACTGACAGTTCTACTGACAGTTCTACTGACAGCAGCCGGAGGGTAAACCGCGAAACACGCGAAACACACGAAAAGAACAGAACGAAAAACTAAAGAGGAGTTGTCCACAGATTACGCAGATATACACAGATTAAGATACAGGAGGAACACATCAGAGCGAACGAGACTGATGTTGGTTCGAGCTTAGTATGAAATCCTGTTAATCCTGAAAATCTTGTTAATCCTGTCTATGGATTGGACTTGTCTTTTTTGTCTTTTTGCTTTCGCCTTTTGCTCCTTTCGTACATCTGGCGTGTTTCGCGGTTGATCTCGCTTGCTTCGTTTAGATAAATCGCAGTATACTGTTTATGCCGAAGGCGCGGCACGTAGACATTGCTATACTTTAGTTTGCGGGATTGTATCTGTTTTGCGCTTTTTGGTACTGATTGCTTGGTTTGAGATGATGCGCTATGACACAGCCAATGCTCATTACAATAGGGATGCGGGTGCGCCTGCGTAAGCTGCACGCGTGTGGCTCAGACGAGTGGACGGTGACGCGCACAGGCGCGGATGTCGGCATCGTGTGCGCGCAGTGCGGGCGGCGTGTCATGCTGGAGCGCGAGGAGTTTGAGCGGCGGGTGCGGCACATAGTGAGCGTCCCAGGCGACGCGCCTGCGTTGTCCCCGTCCCCTGGCGGTTCCCTGTCCGTGTCTGCTGTGACGCCGGACAAAATCGCGGAGTGACTTGATCTTATGAGTGCTTTCAACAGGCGAAACGGGCGTTTGCGCCCTGCTTGCGCCGGATTGGTAATCGTTGGGTTGACGGGCGGCGCGGCCCGAATGTTTTGCGTTACGCGCGCGCCCCACCTGACTTTTAGCGCGCGGCCTGCTCGAGCCGCAGCCCCTATGCCCCGCCTGACGCCTGTGGTCTGGCAGACACCGGACGCCATTTCTTCTCAGCCGCCACAGAAACTGCCCGCCGTGAAGATCGCTGTGGACAGCGGAACGTCACAGCCTGATGATCTGGCTGCTTTACGTCTCGTGTTTGCCCGTACCGTTCAGGACAGCGCGGGCGGCAGCATTGCAAGCCAGGTTCAGGAGGTACATATTCGGGACTTGCCTGAATTCGAGTGGGGACATCTGGGGGCGGGACGGATCGCGGCGCGTGTCACGGCCTCTTCCGACCTCTCCTCAGACGCGCTGGGCGTGTACGCGGTTCGCTCGGAGAACGGCGTTACCGTGTGCCTGGTCAACCGCGCCGATGCGCGTTTGAACACTACGGTTGCCACGCGCCTGCCACGCGGCGTTTATACCATCGAGCGGCTTACAGAAAGGCAGGAAAAACAGGAGAAAGAAAAAGACGGCACACGTTTACTCTCGCTGCCGAACGCTTCTTCTAACTCTTCCTCGTCTGATTCTTCGTTTAATGCTTCCTCCTCCAGCGCTTTCTCCTCTGCTTCCTCAGTCGAGCGGTTGGAACAGCTGGAGGGGTATGATCTGGGCGCGACGGGCGTTGTCAGCAAGCCGCTGTGCCTGGAGCCGCATCAGATGTGCCTGTACCGCTATATGGATGTGGCCCGCACCGCCCGCGCATCGTGGCAGGAGGTGTTCGGGCAGTTGGGACTGATGGCCCGTGACCATGCAGCGCAGGCACGGCGATTAGGAACCATGCTGCACGAGGCCGACGGCTACGTGTCGGGTGTGCGCGGCGAGACCCGGCATAACAGTCTCGAATCGCGGCTGGGCTGCGTACATCATCTGCTGCTCGTCACCGCGCAGGCGCACTCATTACACCACAACTACCAGATGCGCCATACCGTGGACGAGACCGAGGGCCGCGCCGTGATGGCCGCGCTGGATCGGCTGACCGACGCGCTCTCCGAAACCAGCGCCACCCTGCTCGGCCTGGTTCCACAAATAGATGTCACTCCCCTACCCGCGCCATCGTCCACTCAAACCGGGGCAGGCGCAAACCCAAACAACGCTGTTGCGCGTCCGGCTTCTTTTCCCCTGTCAGGATTGACGGGCAAGGCGAACAAAAAAGAGGAAACAGAGGGCAGCGCGCCGAATTTGAGGGATAAGAGTAAGGGCGCAGGCACGGCGGCAAATGAACGCGCCGTCACGGTCACGGTCGCCAATACGGGTACACGCACTGTGGGCAACGTGAAACTCGGATTGAATATGAACCTGTTGCCCTTCGGGATGACGTGCGAGCCGTCCGACCCCGCGTATTTCGGCGCGCTGGGGCCGGGGCAGACCATCCGAGCCACATTTCACCTGCGCGCCAAACCCGGACAGACACTGCATGATATGCCAATAGTGGGCGATGTGTCTTACTTCGCGGGGACAGCGCCCGCCCACCTGCGCCCCCGCGTCTGGTAGTCCTGCCTACTCACGTCTAATGCCACATTATAGCCGCGCATAACAGGTCGTGATGCCGCCAACTCTTACTGTTTTTTGATTGTACAAACATCGTTTAACCGATCACTACAAGGAATATGAAAGCGGAAAATATGCCCATCGCAAACGCTTATGATTTGGATTTACACTCCCGCACGGCGCATTCGACGTTGCGGCTTCGCGCCCTGCTTGCCGCCTTCGCGCTGTGCATTGTGCTGGCCTTTGCGGGCGGACGCGCAAACGCCGCCGTCAAGGTCGCGTTCGAGCAGAAAGACGGCGGCAAGGTCAGCGACGTCGCCAAGATCGTTGTCAAGCCCGAAAGCGCGGAAGGCATTGACAAGGTCGAATTCCGCGTGGATGACAAGCTGCGCTACACGGGAACCAGCGTTCCCTACGAGTTTAGCTGGGACACGCTTGAAGACAAAGAGGGTACGCACACCCTGACCGCGACCGCCTTTGACAGCAGCGGGCAGACCGCCCGCGCCTCTGTTTCGCTGGTCGTAGACAACGAACTGAACACGGGCGCGGACACCCTGGCGCAAAAAGCGCAGGATGCGCTGGCGATGAAGGATATAGACGCGGCAAAGCGTTACAGCCGCCGCGCTCTGAAAGCCGATCCCGGTAACGTCAACGCGGCCCGCTCGCTGGCGGCGATCTATGTGCGCGGCGGCGATTATGACCGGGGCATTGACACCCTGGACAAGTCTACAAGCCTGAACACGAGCAGTTCGGCCCTGTCGGAACTGGCCGCGTACCGCATGACCCGCGCCCTTCAGCCCGACAACGCGACCAAGTTCTTTGCGGAGGCGCAGGCCGCAAGCGATCTGCGCCGCAAATCCGGCGACCTGATTGTCGCCGATGTGACCAAAAAGAACATGGGCGCGAACACGCCCGCCGCCCACGACGCGATTGGCGACGCTCTGATGACGGCGGGCCGCTTCCATGACGCCGTGGCCGAGTACAGCAAATCCGGGCAGGCCGACGACACGCCCGTAACGAGTATCAACCGCTACGCCCTCGCGCTTGTGCAGGACAACCGGCCTCTGGAAGCGCAGGCGGCCATCAAGAACCTCCAGATCGGCAAGCGCGACGATGCCCAGTCGCGGGCCGTGCTTGGCCTGGCCCTGCTGCGTTTGCAGTTGTTCACGGACGCGCGCAATGTCGTGCGGCAGGATCAGCCCGACCACATTCTCGCCTCGCTGGTCGTCGCCTCGTATGCCGATACCGTGCTGAACAACACCAAAGCGGCTGTAGATGAAGCCAACGATGCCATCGGTCTGGCTCCCGCGCTCGGCGAAGCGCAGTACGCGCTCGCCATCGCGTCGCGCAGCCCCGAAATCCGGGATGCGGCCCTGAACAAAGCGCTGGCCCTGTCGCCGTTCCAGACCGGCCCGCTCCTGGATTACGCGAACGAGCAGCTTCTGACCAGGCGGCAGGATCGCTATGAGCAGGCGCTGAACCTGACCGATATGGCGCTGAAATCCGACCCGGACAACGTTACGGCCAAGCTCACGCAGGCCCTGGTGTACGAGCAACAGAAACGCAATACCGAAGCCCTGCCCCTGCTGTCCGACCTGCAAAAGAAGTATCCGCAGGCCCCGGACGTGATCACGGCTATCGGCGTGTACTATGTCGGGCAGGGCAACAACGCCAAAGCCACGCCCTATTTCGATGCCGCGCGCAAGGCCGACCCGATCCATTTCAATACGACCGACCCGCCCAAGCCGCTGGAACTGGCGCAGCGCCTGCGCCGCAGCCACACCCGCGCCGACTTTTATCTCACGGTCGCCGCCCTGTATCCGGCGAGCTGATGGTTGGAGAAGGCGGGTACAGAGAACGTACCCGCGTCGGAGGCTTCGCTGAGCGTCCGCGCGGACGCGGATGCAATAGCCTGTTGAGAATAAGTCCTGTAGTCGAGTCAATCCATGTGCTGAATGAGCAAGGGTGCGCGTAAAATCAGATGTTGGTTCCTGTTCGCTGCGGCCTTCCGCACAGATGCAGAGCCGAACGCGTTTGATGATCGTGCCTCTTTGCTCATTCAGCATTTTCATGTTTAACCACCCAATTTCTCACCATTTATAGCCCATGACTTCCAATCAGTACCCCTTCCCTGGTTCCACTCCCCCGCCGCCCGGTTCCGACACCGATGATGCGGCCTTTGTCGAGGTCGCGCCGCTGTACGATATGCTGATGACGGGCGTACCGTATACCGAGTGGATCGTATACCTGCGGCGACTGCTGGATGAGCGCAAGGCCAAACCGCGTCATGTTTTGGATCTGGCCTGCGGCACGGGCAATGTGTCGGCCCTGCTTGCGGCTGAGGGGTACGCGGTCACGGGCGTGGACATCGCGCCGGGGATGATCGCGCAGGCGCGGGCAAAGGCCCAAGCGCAGGGTCTGGCGATTGATTACCATGTTCAGGACGCCGCCCTGCTCGACCTGCCCGGACAGCGTTTTGACCTGTGTGTATCTCTATTCGACAGCCTCAACTACATCACCGACCCGGCCCGGCTTGCCCAGGCCATGACACAGGTAGCCGCGCATCTGACGCGGGGCGGCTTGTTCATCTTCGATCTGAATACCGAGTACGCGCTTGTCAACCACTTTTTCGACCAGAACAACCTGACGACGGGAGATCGCCTGCTGTACGACTGGAAAAGCCATTATGACGAGAGTACACGCCTGTGCCGGGTGCAGATGAACTTCCGTCTGCGGGAGGAGGACGGGAGTGAACGCGCGTTCGAGGAAGTCCACTGGCAGTTCGCGTACCGCACCGACGAGATATTGACGATGCTCGACGACGCGGGCTTCGATCAGGTCACGCCCTACAAAGCCTACTCCCTGCGCCAGCCCGTCCGCACCAGTGACCGCATCTTCTACGTCGCCCGCCGCCCCTGAGATGTCGAAAGGTTTGCCGGTTGAAAGCACAAGCTAAACATGAGCGCCAAGTACCCACGAACTTTTCACCTGCCCTGGTCAGCGGGGCTTAACTCGGAGGAGCGCGTAATCGGAAGTACAGACGGGCTGCTGAACACGCCTCTCGTTCTCACGGAGAAGATGGATGGCAGCAACGTTTGCCTGGAACACGCGAGTATTTATGCCCGTTCGCACAACGACGCGCCCCGGCACGAGAGTTTTCACGCTCTCAAAGCGCTGCACGCGGCCGCGCGCCATTCCATCCCTGTGCATTGGCAGATATTCGGAGAGTGGCTTTGGGCCAGGCACAGCATTGCGTATGAGCGCCTTCCCGCCTACCTGCTGCTCTTTGGCGTCCGCGACCAGTCCAGCCACATCTGGCTTGCATGGGACGAGCAGGAACGCTGGGCGGCAGCACAGGGTTTTGCACTTGTTCCCGTTTTGTGGCGGGGTGTCTGTCACACGGAAGAAGAGCTAAAGGAGAAGGTGCAGGCGCACACGAACGCGCCGACTTGCAGCCAGGAACAGGAAGGGGTTGTAGTGCGGGTCAGCGCGGCGACCCCTGATGAGGCTTTCGCGCGCTGTGTCGCCAAGTGGGTGCGTCCGCATCATGTGCAGACAGATAAAGGGTGGCGCGAACAACAGATTACGCGCAATCGGCTTCTCCCCTGACGCGAACGATTGCGATTGTCATTCACAATCAGGGCAGCACGTCTACGGTGACTTTGTCGTTGGTGTAGACGCAGGTTTCGGCAGCGATCTTCATGGCTTCTATAGCGATGTCGCGGGCGCTCATGTCCGTGTTGCGAACAAGGGCGTTGGCGGCGCTTGCGGGAACTATGCGGCTTCAACCATCGCCGGGGCGTTTACACTCGCAAAGTCTTTCAGCACGACCGACGTTCCCTCGCTGGAGAGGCACGTTTCTAAAACAACAGCGGCCTCTTCCCCGGCGTGAGCTTCTGCGCGCAGGCGTTCCAATAGCGCGGCATCTGTTACCTGTGCCATTTGCGAGTGCAGCTTGCATTTACCGTCGGGACGCTGCAGCATTTTAGTAAAGGCAAGCATCGGCGGATTGCCTTCAACGATTCCTCTCACCTGTACGCGCAGCTTGATTGTGCTTGTTTTCAAGACGTTCCTCCCTGCCGCTTCAGCCTCGGCAGACGCTCGGAAATCGGCGGCATACTCTGCGGCGCTTGTCCATTGCCGCCTGTATCAATGTACTCCATATCGTGCAGATCAAAGATGCCTTCTTGATTGTACCGCCTTCCAAGCGTAACCACTTGACGTTTGTTCGGCAATGCGACAGAAATATCAAGATATGTCAGGCCGCTCTCTTTGCTGTACCAGACGCCGATGCAGCAGCGTGGGTCGGCCAGCAGATCACGGTTCGCCAGCAGGTAGTCGTGTAAGTCTTCCATCTCGACAGCATCCCCATCCAGAATGAAGCTGCGGTCAGGATACACGCATACAGCATATAGATGTTGGCCTGCTTGATTACCGAAATACAAATTGAATGTCGCGCCGCCATCCGCCTGATACAGCAGCAATATTTGCTCTGCCGCTGTGTCATACGAAAACATGGCAGGCAGCGACGTTTCTGCATTTGCAAGATAGTTTTGCAGGCTGGCCGCTGTCGATTCAGGGTTGGGCATAAGATGTTGGCGGCATTGTCAGGGCAGCACGTCTACGGTGACTTTGTCGTTGGTGTAGACGCAGGTTTCCGCCGCGATCTTCATGGCTTCGAGGGCGATGTCGCGGGCGCTCATGTCCGTGTTGCGGACGAGAGCTTTAGCGGCGCTCGCGGCGTAGTTGCCGCCCGATCCAATGGCCGCTACGCCGTCGTCGGGTTCGATGACGTTGCCGTCGCCTGACAGAATGTAGATCAGGTCGCCATCTGTTACGATCATCATGGCCTCCAGCTTACGCATCATGCGATCCGTGCGCCACTCTTTGGCAAACTCGATAGCGGCCCGCGTCAGGCTGCCGCTTGACGCTTCCAGCTTGCTTTCAAACTTGTCGGCAAGCGATTGCGCGTCCGCCACCGAGCCGGCAAAGCCCACGATCACGCGGTTCTGGTACAAACGGCGCACCTTGCGGGCGTTGTGCTTCATCACGGTATGCTCCAGGGACACCTGCCCATCCCCGGCCAGCGCCACCTGCCCGCCCCGCTTCACCGCCACAATCGTCGTTGACCGGATTTTCGGTCGCGTTTCTGACTTTGCCATTTCGTGTACTCTGTTCCCCTCATTCCTAAGCGGCGGCAAGGGCGTATGTGTCAGCAGACAGTGAATGACGTAACGTTTGAAGTTTATGCGGCATTGACTGTTCGTATCTCGTGAACGCGTTTGCATCACCCGCCAGCATTTGCCGAAGGTTGCTCTGTACGGAGGTTAGCGAATCGGAAGAACCCAGGCGCAGACCTTCTGTAACCGCGTCATACGCCCGCTGTATGTATCCCAACTGGAAGTAGCAATATGCGAGTACCTCATAGCCAAATGCCATGTTGTCCCGGCGTAAAGATGTTGTCGGAGCTTCGGCCCGCAAAACCTGTTCCAGTGCAGGCACAATATTTTCGTACCGAATGCTTTCCGTGTGATCATAAACCTCGGCAAGAATACCGGCAGCGTTTATGCGTAGGAAGGCGGGAGCCGATGCGTCGTTCAAGTACGCCTCCGCTTGCTTCTCCAATTCTGTGTCTCTGCGGCAGCGAGCCAGCAAATCAAGTTCAAGCACACGTAGAAACGGGGGCGTTGGATCAAGCTGGATAACATAGCGCAGAAACAAAAGCGCCGTTTCTAAGTGTCCCAATCCTTGATAAGCCGCAGCACGGTAGGCGGCGACCTGCTCTCGTGGAAGCAAATTAGGCTGGCGCAACAACACTAACGCGTCAGCCCATCGCTCATGTTCCATCGCAGCGTAGACTGCCTGCCCGATCTGAATTTTGGTACGGCCATCGGAGGGCTGGAAAATCTCGGCGTCCTGAAGCATATATAGGTCGGCGGAAAGCCCTTCGATACGCAACTTTTCTTCTGGCTTTAGACGATACCAAGACGGTTCCATGCGGTCACGAACCGCATCCGCCTCTTCCGTGTCGCCCAGACCATTTGCAATTAGATGATGAAGCTGCATGAGCAACGCTTCATGCTCAACATAGCAACTATTTTCTGTAAATAGGCCGTTCATCATGCCTCACCTTTCGTCAACTGCCCACTGATCTTGCGTCGCCGTCAACGCGTTTTGGTATTCGTTGGATGACATTCCCTTTGCAGGCTCAACAAACCCATGCTTTCCATCATCAGGGTCAAGTCTCAGGCAAAGTTGATTGTTTACAGGCTCCCCAACAAAATCGCCTGTTCCCATACTCCAAACAAAAAGGTCATTGCTGCCTGTTGCTGTTGAATGCAAAGCGCGCAGACGTTTAGGAACTCGGAAATATGGCAAATCGCGCAGCGAAGGAGAAACGGACATACCGCCCGTTCCAGGGCGAACCATTCCCGCTGCATCGGCCTCGATGTCTTCCGGCACACGCGCGCCCAATGTCTGCGCGGTCGGGCCTAATGCGAGCCTGCCCTGATCCTGTTTCATTCCACGGTAAATCTTCGGCATTCCCGCCTCGCGTAACGTACATTCGTTCTGATGTATTATATCTTGATTTGCGCGATACGTCTATGCGGGCGTGATAAGCGAACGGGGAAACGGGAAACAAAAAAGAGCGCAGGTTCGCTGCGCTCGCGTTGGTATTTTCTATTTGTGGTACTCTGCTGTCTTTACTGCATACGGCGGGTGCGGGCGATGTATAGTTCCATCAGCACCTCTTCGGTTTCGCGCTCGTTGAGAAAGTCCCAATAAAGCGGGTGGTTCATCAGCATTTCCAGATTTAGTACACGCCGTCCGTTCGGGCCGTTCGGGCGGGGCATCGGCAATCCGTCGCGATTATACGCCGCGTTCACTTCCAGCACAATGGTCGGGCGATTGGGGCGCGCCGCGCCTGTATTGGCGTCTTCCTGTTCTTTTTCCTTGCTGCGGCCTGCTTTCTGGCTCGACATCGGTATCCCCTCTCCGGTTCCGAGACCAGGCAGTGCGCCTCGGGGTTACACGCGTTCGGTATATTTAAGCTGCCCCGATTTTGATAGATCGGGCTTGTCTGTATTATTATTGTCGGCTGCAATCGCGCCGCCTGCACACCTTCACACGCGCCGTTTGCGCGTTTATAACAGGTTTATAACACCTTATACGTACAGCGGCTTTCCGTTTGACGCCCGCCGACACAGGGAAGTTCGCCAAAGTTGACACCTGCCGCCTGTGTTGGCTACAATACTATGCTGTCCGCGCTGACTTACGCGGCATCACGCTTCTCAAAGGATTTGACGGTTACGCTGTTCTCGATTTTCCAGCGTCGTTCTCATAACGTTTTGCTCTACTTCTTCTCCGGTGACTTTTATGCCTGATCCTGCTGTCGCTTCCCTACCTGATGCCGTGCCGCCTGCGAATGCTTTTGCGGGCGAATACATCGTGCAGATGGAGAACATTACCAAGCGCTTTCCCGGCGTGGTCGCCAATCAGAACGTGCATCTGCGCGTCGTGCCCGGCACATTTCATGCCGTGATCGGCGAGAACGGCGCGGGCAAGTCCACCCTGCTCAACATTTTGTATGGCCGCTATCGCCCGGACGCGGGACGCATCTTCATCGCGGGCGAGGAGGTCACAAACGCCCTGCACAGCCCCGCCGACGCTATCCGGCGCGGCGTGGGCCTGGTCAGTCAGCACTACGCCTTGATCCCCGCCCTGACCGTGCTGGAAAACGTGATGCTTGGAGCCGAGGGCAGCGCGACGGGGATTTTACAGCCGCGCCGCGCCGCCACGCGCATTCAGGCCCTAGGGAAGCAATTAGGATTGGACGGCCTTGACCTGAACGCGAGGGCAGAACGCCTCTCGGTCGCCGCGCAGCAAAAAGTGGAGATCCTCAAAGCCCTGTATAGGGGGGCGCGCATCCTGCTTTTAGATGAGCCGACCGCAACTCTCGCGCCGCCCGAAGTGGACGCGCTGTTTACCCTGCTGCACACCCTCGCCGCGCAGGGCGCGACCATCCTGTTCGTCACCCACAAGCTGCGCGAAGTGATGGCGCACAGCCACGCGGTCAGCGTCCTGCGGGCGGGGCAGAGCGTGGGCGACTTTGTGACGGCGCAGACCCATGAGCAGGAACTGCTTCACGCCATGATCGGGGCGCGAACCAACAGGGCCACACTGCTGAATGCGGAAGAAGAGAACAGGGAACAGGGAACAGGGAACAGTCATTCAGTGCCGGTCGCCCCTGATCCAACACAGGGCGTACAGGGTTCTTCCCCCCTGATGCAGATTGAGGGCGTGACGGTGCAGAATGCGCGCGGCGCGCAGGCCGTGCAGAACGTTTCGCTGAACGTGGGACGGGGCGAGATCCTGGGAATCGCCGGCGTGGACGGCAGCGGGCAGCGAGAACTGTCCGAGGCCGTTGTCGGACTGCGGCGCATGGAAACAGGACGATTGTTTCTGGATGGCGTCAACATCACGCGCCTGTCCATACACGCTCGTCAGGCGGCGGGCATCGCCTACATCCCCGAAGACCGGCACAAATCCGGCATGATTTTGGATTTCTCCATTGCCGAAAACTATCTGCTGGGCCACGAACGCGAGCCGGCCTGGGGCGGCGGCGTAACCCTGCGTCCTCAGACCCTGCTGCGCCGGGCGCAGGCAATGGTGCAGCGTTATGACGTGCGCGGCGGTACGCAGGGCGGGAACGCGCCCGGCGGGGCCTTGTCCGGCGGCAATCAGCAAAAAGTCGTGTTTGCGCGGGCGATGGACAGCGGGCCGCGCCTGCTCGTCGCCTGCCAGCCCACACGGGGCCTGGATGTCGAGGCCGCGCGCTTCGTTTATAAGACGCTGACGGACGCGCGGGCCGAGGGGATGGGCATACTGCTGTTCTCGCTCGACCTGGACGAGATACTGCGTCTTTCGGATCGCGTGGCCGTGATGTTCAATGGCAGCGTCGCGGGTATATTAAGCCGTGCAGAGGCGACGCCCGCCCGCGTCGGCGCACTGATGACGGGAGCATCTGCAAATGAATAAGATGCCGTTAAGAATTGATTTGCTGCATCCGGGGCAGGCGGTTCAAACCGCAGCAACAAAGGCGCAAAGTCTGCCTGCACGGACGGGATTCATTGCTTCGTTGCGAGTCGTGGCGGGAAATGTTTCGCAGGAAGTAGGCGGCGAAATGCCTGAACGAAAGCAGGGCCATGAATAATCGTATCGCGCAGCCGGTCGGGTGGGCGCGGCCTCTTATAAGCGTTCTTGTCGGCCTGCTGATCGCGGGCCTGCTGATGCAGGCGTCGGGCTACGATGCGCGGGCCGCGTCGAGCGCCCTGTGGAGCGGCGCGACCGGACTGGAAGGCGGACACGCGCAGGGCGCAAACCAACTTGCGCTTGGCGCGCTGAATTTCCACGTCAACCTGTACCAACTGGCGCAGTCGCTGTCACGCGTCACGCCCCTGCTGCTGGCGGGCCTTGCGATAGCATTAGGACTGAGGGCGGGGCTGTTTAACATCGGGGCGCAGGGACAGATGACAGTCGGGGCCCTGGCCGCTGCTGTGGTCGGGCAATGGGGCGCGAACGGCGTGAAAGCAGGAGGCGCGGGCGGTCTGCCGCAAATGCTGCACATCGCGCTTGTGCTGTTCGCGGGAACGCTCGCGGGTGGGTTGTGGGGGGCTATTGCGGGCCTGCTGAAAGCGTACCGGGGCGTTCATGAGGTGATCGCCACCATCATGCTCAACTATCTGGCCCTCAACATCGTCACGTACCTGGTCACGCACAACCTGCATGATGTCAAAAGCTCGGCCACACAGACGCCGCTGATCGCGCATTCGGCCATGCTCACGCCTCTTGTGGCAGGCAGCAACCTGACGGCGGGCTTTTTCCTCGCCCTGCTGATGGCCCTGCTCGTCACGTTTATGGTCGGGCGTACATCCCTGGGGTATCAGATACGGGCCGTGGGTCTGGGCGCGGACGCGGCGCGCGCGTCCGGCGTTCCCGTGGCCCGCGTTCTGGTCACGACCCTGTTTCTGTCGGGCGCACTGGCGGGGCTTGCCGGGGCGATTGAGGTGATGGGCATCCATCACCGCTACGTCGAGGGCGTGGCGGGCAACTACGGCTTTGACGGCATCGCGGTCGCCCTGCTCGGCGGTCTGGGCGGGCTGGCCGTGACCCTGAGCGCGTTTTTCTTCGGGTTCCTCGCGGGCGGGGCCGACTATATGGAAACCCTGACGAATGTTCCCAACTCTATCGCGGTCATCGTGCAGGCGCTCGTGATCTTGTTTGCGGGCATACGGGCCGGGTGGCACAAACGCATTATTCCGCAGGGGGACATTCTGCCGCCGCAAAATATGCCGCCGCAAATGGAAAGTCAGGTGACGGGCCATGCCTCCCTCTAGCGCAGCCGCGTTTGTCAGCGCGACCCTGTTCAGCGCCACGCCTCTGGTTTTGGCCGCGATGGGCGGCATCCTGTCCGAGCGGGCGGGCGTGGTCAATATCGCCCTGGAAGGATTGATCCTGACCGGCGCATTCGTGGGCGTGGTGATGGAAAGTGCGGCGCATCCTCTGGGCGCGTCCGCCCCGGCTGTGGGCCTGCTGTGCGCCGTGCTTGCCGGCGGGTTGTTGGGACTGCTGCACGCGTTTTTGACGCAGCAAGCCCGGATGAACCATGTGGTCAGCGGCCTGGGCATCAATCTGCTGGCGGCGGGCGCGACCCGGTATCTGGCCCTGCGCCTGTTCCCGTCCGGCCTGCATGTGGAAGGCTTGCCAAGCGGTTTGTTCTTGGGACTGGCGATGATCCTGCCGTTTGCGGTGTCCCTGCTGCTGGCCCAGACGCGCTTCGGTCTGCGCCTGCGGGCCGTGGGCGAGAACCCGGAAAGCGCGCGCATGGCGGGCATTTCGCCCCGGCCCTCGCGCTATCTGGCCGTCACGCTGTCGGGAATGCTGGCTGCGCTTGCGGGCGCGTACCTGTCGCAGTCGGACGCGCACGGCTTTTCGTCGAATATGTCGGCGGGCCGGGGCTACATCGCGCTCGCTGCGGTGATCTTCGGCAAGTGGACGCCATTCGGCGCGGCCCTCGGCGCACTGTTCTTCGGCTTCTGCTACGCGCTGCAGACCCAATTACAACTGATGGGCAAGCACATCGTCCTTTTCGGCGTGGAGTGGACAAGCCCCTACCTCCTGGACGCCCTGCCCTACCTGATGACCCTGCTCGCCCTCGTCAGTCTGGTAGGCCGCGCCACGCCGCCCGCCGCCCTCGGCCAGGAAGACGCCTGACAAAAAACGCGCAAGTGCGCCGACTTCAAATGGCCCTCAACATTAGTGGCCTAAACCTCTAACACCACCCTGCCGAAAATCTTTTATAGTATCGCTTGACAATACTATTGAAATGTGATACTATCTCCGCATGATAGCAGACTTCAAATGCAGCGAGACACAAAGAATTCACGATGGCGAGAATTCTGCCAAGTTTCCGCAGGACATTCAGAATGTCGTGCGGCGCAAACTGCGTATGCTTGCCGCTGCTATCAACATCAACGACTTACGGCAGCCTCCCGGCAATAGACTGGAAGCATTGAAGAATGATCGTGCAGGGCAGCACAGCATTCGCATCAATGAACAATGGCGTATTTGCTTTATCTGGAGTGACGGCAACGCGCACGAAGTCGAAATTGTGGACTACCACTGAATTGGAAACAAAGACAATGGCACGATTAAACAACATTCATCCCGGCGAAGTATTAAGTGAGGAGTTTTTGATACCGCTCGGCATCACGCCCTATCGCCTCGCGCAGGCCATAGGCGTTCAGCAGAGCCGCATTGGGCAGATCATTGCCGGTACGCGTGGTATCTCGGCGGACACGGCTATCCGCCTGGGCCGTTACTTCTCTGTCACGCCGCAGTTCTGGCTCAATTTGCAGACGATGTATGACCTGGAGGCGGAAGCGTCTCAAGCGGATCATCAGGCCGCTTACCAGCGCATCAATGCCTATGAGAGCGACATTTACGTGAATGAGGACAAACAGAACAAGTATCAGGCAACGCCCGACGGCAGTGAAACCGCTGCCGCATAAGGTGTTTCCGCCCACACGTCATATACCTGCGCCCTGTAAATCAAAGGTTTTGTTGCGAGCAACATACGCCAAAAACGATGTACGTCAGAAACAACGTACATCGTTTTGGCGTATGTTGCGTTAATTTAGCCCTTATTGATTCCAGCCGAGGCGACCGTTGATGCTGACGGTGTACGTGGCGGTGTGGGTCGCCATCGCGTAGCAGGCCCAGATGGTCTCGGCGCAGAACTCGGCGAGCATGATGCCCAGCGCGACCTCGTGCAGGCGGTTGTACCCGCGCAGGCCGTAATAGCGTTCCACGAACAGCTTTATCAGGTACACGATCAGCAGGCCGAACCAGAAGTAATCGAGGCCGAAGTTCATGGCGAGCGCGTACCCGGCGGGGTGCAGCGCGAAGCCGGGAACGCGGAACCGCACAAAGTCCAGGCCCAGCACGAGCAAGAACGCGAGGATCACGAACAGGATAGCGACCGGGTTGGGCGGCTGATGCTTGTTGAGCAGGGTGCTGATGACGCCCGCCGCAGCCGGGTCAACGCGCCGGGCCGCATCATGGTAGCCCGTGTAGATGTAGACCAGATGCCCCAGGATGCAGCCTACGACCGTCGCCACGATGATCGCCACGAACAGCGACCGCTGGTTGATGCGCCCGGTCTCGCCCATCTTCATGGCCTCCAGTTGGTGCGGCATGGGATGGGTGCGGTGTATAAAGTTCATAAACAGGAACGTGGTGACAAGGCGACTCACGCCTGCCGCAGGTAAAGCTTGCGTTCCCACAAAATCCACGAGCATCTGGTTCGGCCCCATGTACGCCATTTCGTGTGACGGAGCGCCGATCTGCGCCCTCAGCCGCGTCAGGGCCGCGCTGAACATCAAAAACAGTACGACCGTAAACGCGACCATCCACAGCGGTATGCCGATCCAGAGCGCAATTGCCGCGATTGCGCCCAGGCACAGCAGCAGCAGGCCGAACGCGACGCGATGCGGCACGCCACGCTCCCCGCGCGGCCCGCCCTGCACGATTTGCCGCCACACCTCCTTTAGATACCCTCTCGCCACCCACACGGCCGTGACGAACAAAGCCAAAAACGCGCCCCAGCTTTGCTCGCTGAAATAGGGCGGCGAGGGGGTCAGGCCGCCGCCGCCGAACGTTCCCGCGCTTTCCGTGTAGCCCAGCGAGTACGTAAATACCTGCTCAAACTTGCGAAAGAAAAAGAAGAAGATGCAGCTGAACAGCAGGTCGGTGGGCATGAAGAAACCGATTGCGGCCATGTAGGGGAAGATGCCGATGGGCGTCCAGCCGATGGCGTTGAGGGGAGGCGAGGGCGTGTAGTCGTTCAATGCCCCCAGAAAGCGCAGGTTAATGTAGGGCAGGCTGGGATAGATGAAGTGGAAGCCGTTGAGCATGTCTATGAGGAACATGGCGATAAACGGCCCGTAGAAAAAGCGGCTTTTCCAGACCTGCGAGCGTCCCGCGCCCGACTGCGCGATGGCGAGCGGCAGTTGGATGATGGGAAAGGCGAGCCGTTCGCGGTTCGTCCACTCGTCGCGCATCAGGCTGTTGATGCACAGCATGGCCGTGCAGACGAGGGTAATAAGGGTGGTCCACGATAGAATATAGGGCCACCACAGCCCCAGATGGCCGACGAAGTAGTCGAAGCCGAAGCCGCCGTTGCGATAATCCTTGAATTTAGCGATGTCACTGACGGGAATAAAGAACCAGCGGCTGGCATACGGGTTGATGAGACTGGCGTAGCGCGATTCGCTGGACGCGAACAGCGCGTAGCTGTGAATGGCCGGGTTGATGACGATCATCCACTCGGCGCACATCGCCCCCAGCACGGCCTGCATCCCGTAGAAGATGATGATTTCGCCCTCGGCTAGCGCCACGCGCGGGTTGACGCGCCGCGCTATCAGGTTCAAGACGGCGACAAGCAGCGTGACCATCACGGGCGGGATCATCAGGGAAAACATCACGTCCACAAGCTGACTGGCCGACCAGTACGCTGTGAGTGGGGCGAGCAAAAGCGCGAGCAGCATGGCTCGCAGGCCGCTGCGGGAGCGTGCAGGTTCCGCGCCTCTGTCAGAGGCGGGAGGGGAAGCAGGCGAGGTGTCGGATTGGGCAGTCATGGTGCGTTTTGTATTCGCCGTGTACCATGCCCTTTCCTGCCCCTGCTCCTCCGCTTTCTCCACTGTTTCGCTTTCACACCCTGCTTTTCTGCCGCGCGTGTGCGGCTTACAGGGCGGGCTTGGCGATAGGCTTGAGCGGCGATTGTTCGAGGCGCTTATCAAGCAGGCCAGGGAACAGTTTGATGTACGTCTGATTGAGCGGCGAGGGGTGCGGCAGGGGCGCAATCGTCACCTGCTTTTCGACCGTTTTACCCGCGCATTCCGCCCTCAGCGTACAGGTGAACTCGGCCTCGTACTTGTCGGAGCGTTTCCAAAACGCGGCGGCTTCTTTGGCGGGCGCGTACCCGGCGAACCAGTCGAACGCCTCCGTTCCCATCGTGATAATGTAATCGCCCGCAAAGTGGCACACGAGCAGTTGCGCGATATAGGGGCGCAGACGCTCTTTGACGCCGGCCGGGTACGCTTTGTTGCCGACGGGCTTGTACGGCACGGTATTCGTCAGCAAAACGTGTTGGATCGCGTCGGCCAGATGCGCGTCACGAGCGGGCGGGGCCGCGTCGAACAAATATCGGTACACGGCCTTGCGGACGCGCTGCCCCGCGTCGCCGATCAGCGGTTCGCCCTGTATTACCTCATGGCGTCCCAGGTCGCGGGCAAAAAACGCGATGGATGCGTCCAAACTGCCGCCGTACAAAACCGGCTTGTACGGGTCTTTGCCCGCTTCCTTGTATACATCCTCGTCCAGCGAAATATCACCCTTACGCGCCTCGGCCTCAATGTGTGCGTTTAGTTGTTCCAGCGCTTCGGTTGTCGCCATTCTTTTATGCTCTTCCTGTGTTGTTTGGTTTACTGGCTTGTTGTCGGCATGGTACGTACTGTTTCCATCGCTCTGAAAGGAACCACGCGCCAGCCCCTATTTGATACTACCCAAACACGCAGATACGCGGAAAACATTTCCCGCCTGTTTTGTACGGGAACACGCGAATGCCCCACCCCGTCCGACAGCAAAGCGCGAAACCAGCGGCGCATACCAAAATGGGCGCGACAGGAGATAAAAGCATGAGAGCAGGACAGGGAATGCACAGCGACGACATCCGGGGCGACAATCCGCTCGGTCTGGAGGTGTACTCTTCGGACGGCCAGCTTGTGGGGCGCATTGCGGGTTATGTGGAAGAAGTCGAGGACGACACCGAAGACATGGAAGGGTCGCAGGTAGACCTTGTGGACAGCCACGGCGACCTGATTGGCCCGCGCCGCGTTGTCATTGACGGGCATGGCTACGTGACACAGTCACAAATCGCCATGCCGGAAGACCAGATCGAGTACGACTTCAAAGGCCGCCGCGCCACCCTGCCCCTGACGCTGGCGCAGATCGAACAGATCCCCCAGAACGACCCCACCGCCGCCGACGCCCCGCCGCTAAACTGACGCGCCAATACGACGAAATGCTTCACCGCGGATGAAGCGGATGAAACAGATAAACGCGAATGGTTTTTGAAGCAGATCTGCGTTCATCCGCTTCATCAGCCTAATCCGCGGTGAAGCATCTTTCATTTATTCATCATGTTAAGCATGTGGGCGCTGTGGGCGTGGCAGACGGCGATGGCGAGGGCGTCGGCGGCGTCGTCGGGTTTGGGCGTTTTGTCCAGGGCGAGAAGCTGCGTCACCATATACTGCACCTGCTTCTTGTCCGCCGCGCCGTACCCGGACACGGCCATTTTCACTTCCATCGGGCGGTACTCGACCCACGGCAGGCCGCGCTGCGCGGCAGCGAGCAGAAGTACGCCAATCGTGCCGCCGACCGACAGGGCCGTGTTGACGTTGTTGCTGAAAAACAGCTTTTCCGTGACCAGGGCGTCGGGTTCATGCACGTCTAAAAGACGGTTGAACTGCGTGGAGATCGCCAGATAGCGGTCGGGCATCGCCATGTCTTTGCTGGTCAATATCACGCCATGCGTGATGTAGGTTATTTTGCTGCCCTGTTTTTCCACCAGGCCGTAGCCGGTCGTGGCCGTGCCGGGATCCATCCCCAGAATAATCATCGTCGCCCCCTTGTTTCAAGCGGCCTCAAACGCGCTGAACAGACGCTCCAGCCTTGTATTTTTCTGCTCGTACTTTTCTGCAAGCATGTTCGCCCTGCCTGCCTGAAAATCCTGTGTGTCTCGTCGGGTACAATATAAGTAGTTAGTAGCAGTTGTAAGCACCTATCATCGAAAGCTATCATGCCCCGTTCAAAATCACCTGCAAAGCATAAATATTCTGTCATCAAACTCAAGGACGCCATGCAGTTACTGGGCCGCGAATCGTTTACCGCATGGCAGCCGAACGCACCCGCCCGCCAAGCGATGTATTGCTGACAAGTTTGTGCCGGTTGAAGTCGTTTGATCTAATGTCGGATGCAGGCAAATTGATGTTGATTGATGCGCTGTTTGGCGAGGTAGTTCCCGATTATCCGAACTTGAAGGTGTGGAAAGCGGCGGCGCTGGAGACCGACACGCTGACCGGCGTTGCGGATTACCTGATCGCGCCGTACCGCGCCTACCTGGAAGCGCCGTTGCTGTGCGCTACGGAGGCCAAGCGTGACGATTTTGAACGCGGAGAAGCGCAGTGCCTTGCCGAAATGTACGCCTGCGCCTGGAACAATCGGCAGGCCGGCTATGACACAGATGTGTACGGCATCGTCAGTAACGGACACGGATGGCGGTTCTACAAATGGGAGAAGGCAGGCGACGTATTTAGAACCGACCTGCCGGCGATTGGCGACCTGCCCCGTCTGCTCGGCCTGCTCGATTACGTCTGTGGCGAATGCGCGCGGCTGATTTCGTGATGCGGCTTGTCCAGCATATACCACGCTCGCCCCTTCAAGCAAAAAGCCCCTTCTCTGAACGAATTCGGAGAAGGGGCTTGTTTGCGCTTCGCTTCCTGATGGAACAGAGCGCATTTGTAACTTAGTGCAGGCCGACGAAGGTGGCGGTCAGGGTCTGCGTGGTGGTGTTGAAGACGCCGCTCACGTTTACGCTGCCACTGACCGCGACATCGGTAAACGCGCCGCTCTGGTGCATTCCCTTGCCGAAGTTCGTGCCGGCATTGGTGACGACCCTGATGGTTCCTGCTGTGGGCGCGAAGTTGTCGGCGCGCTGCACGGTCAGCACGAAGCTCGCAGCCGTGGCGTCAACGCTGGCGACGGTTCCCCTGGCCTGCGCGTGCTGGACGGTGACGTAGTCGTTGAGCGTGATTGCAGAGGCCGTGACGGTAGACGTGGTCGGGTCGAAGGTTCCGTCTACGATCACGCTCTGGCCGTTGGCGAGGGTGGCGACAGCCCCGGTCTGCCCGTCTATCACGGTCGTCGCGCTGGACAGGTTTATGGTGAGGGTACGGCCATTGCCGCCCGTCAAAGTAAAGCTCGTCGTTCCGCTCAAGGCCGAGATCGTGCCGTTAAGATGGCCGTTGCGCTGCTTGCTGCCCAGGCCGTCGCCCGGCTCGCCGCCTACACCCGGACCGCCCTGCCCGCCGCCGCACCCGATGCTGGGCGTGATTGTGCTGCCGGTAAGCTGGAACTCGGCGAGCTTGAAGTCCACGAAGACCGTGTTGCTCTGGTTGGCCTGAACGCGCGTGGGCGTGTTTACGACGATGGCGACCTGCCCGTTCGTATCCGTGCCGACTTTGGACGACACGGCCACGCTGGAACTGACGCCCGCATTCGTGACAAGCGTGATGTGGTCGCCGAACGTGACGCGGGCCTGCGTGTACGTGCCGGTCGGCACGGTCAGGCTGGCAAGCAACTGCGCGCTGCTGGCGAGCGAGGCGAGGTCGAGTGTCTGGCCCGTGTCGCTGAAATATACGGTCGTGTAGGTCGTGCCATCCGCCGTCAGTTCGATCTTGTACAGCGTGGCGATCACCTGCTTGTACTGGTCGCTAAAAGCGTCGGTCACATACACGTTGAGCGCGGCGCGGGTGCTGGAGGTAACGCCGGACAGACTGGTAGTGCCGCTCGAACCGCCTCCGCAGCCGGGAAGCAGGTACAGGGCAAGGGGCGCAAGCAAGATCGCGAACGGGCGAGGATTGTGTCGCATGAATTATCAAACCTTTCTGTCGAGGCCGTTTTGTGAATTAGTTGTGTGGATGCTGAGAGGAGTCGTGTAAATTAGGAGAGGACAAGGGCGATGTTGAACGCGCCGGTATAGCCGGTTCCAGTCGTGTTTTTAGCAAGGGTCAGCATCAGGTGCGAGCCGACCGTGGTTTCGTCCGATTCGGTCGCGCTGTACACGCTGTCATTAGCGTTGCGCGTCTGCCGCGTGCCGCGCGTGTTGTAGGGCGCATTGGCAAGCACGGTGTCGCTGAGGGTGTCGTCCACGAACAACTGCGAGGTAAACTCGTGCGTCGTGTTGCCGGAGGCGTTGTAGGTACGCACCTTAAAATGGATATGGACGGTACGCCCCTGATACCAGCCGGGGTAGATCGTGGTGAAACTGGCTGCGCCGCTCGCGTCCGTCACCTGGTAGCCGCGCAGCCACGTCTGGCCTTTGGTATTCTCGCTCTGGATGCCGCCGCTCGCCTCGTCGGAGTACGTGCCTGCCCCGTCGGCGTGCCAGATGTCCACATGCGCCCCGGTCAGCGGGGTCGCCACGCCGCTTGCAAGCGTATACACGCTCACGCTCAGGGCCAGCGGCAGACCGTTGATGACGCTCGTTCGCGTGGTTCCGGTCGCCAGGGCCGAGCGGTTGAGGTTCTCGTCCACAAAGAACGGCCCTTCGGTCACGGCGGGCGTCGCCACCAGGTTTACCGTGCCGCCGCTCGTCGTTGTTGTGCCGGTTGCCGTGCTTGTCGTAGTCGTGCCGGACGTTTCTCCAACCGCGCCCGCCGAGGTGACGCCGGTTGCCGTACTCGTCGTGCCGGTTGTTGTCGCGCCGGTCGTGCTGACGGCCCCCGATCCGCCGCCGCACCCGGCGAGCAGCACAAGCCCGGATACGCCCAGCAATCCCATCGCCTCACGTCGAGTCAGTACGCGACCTACCGGAATGTCGTCATTGGTTTCATCAATTCTGTTGTTAATAGCGCTGTCAAGTCTGTTGTCAACGTTGGCGTTCATCATGTGCGGCGTTTGTCCTTCTGGCGCGTGATGCGCGGTCGGCGTTGCTGTTGGAAGTTGTTATTGAAGGGGAGCGGCCTTGATAAAACGCGGCATCGCCTTCCTGTTCTCGCTCCGACAGGCACAGTATAACGGGTAAATATAAAATCCAGGTGAAAGAACCGGCTGTCCACAAATATTTTCAGAACTTTCGTTGCCCTCATCCTGTGCGGCCTGGAAACGCAGTCACCTTACATGTACAACGGCTTTTCGGGTGAAATCTTGGACATTTTGGACTTTTACGACAACCGACTCAGCATGGCCTGTCGGATCAAGACAAAGCCGACATCAAAGCGTTCCTCGTCACGCTTTAGGGCGAAGCGGCAGGAAACGACAGTCGGGGCGGATGGACAACACGGCCTGCCAGATTCCTGTCGAGAAGTCTGGCAGGCCGCGCTGCGGATAGAACGTCTGTGATCAACCGGGGGATCGTTTTGTTCGCGTCTCCGTTGCGAAGGCTGAAACCGGCCTGCTGCGCCACGCATCCGTTCGGACTGTCCGGGCTATAGCCTGCCGACCCCATATCCGGTTGGGCTGGAGCCGTCCGATATGCCATCCGGCTCGCCCTGACCCTGCGGATCTCCCGGCCCCTGCGCCGAGGTCATGCGGGCCGTGAGCGTGACGCACAGGGTCAGCCCGGTCAGCGTGGAAAACAGCAAACGTTTTCTGGTGTTCTGCATTTTTTCGCTCCCTTAACCGTAATCACATCTACGGCCCGATTTCAAACCATGACCTGAACAGGAACGCGACCCGCGCCTGCCCCGCAGCCTTTTCATCATTTCTTCACTATTCCGTGGCTATCCTTTTGTGGCTGTGCATCCAATAAAATGAAGCTATGATAAAGAAGCTATAGCCGCTGCGCGCTTCCTGCATGGCTTACAAGGACAGTATGCGAGGCAAATATAAAATCCTGGTGAAAATAGTATGGAATACGAACAATCGTTTGAACATTCTCTGGCGCTGCGCAGGCTGCGGTTTGGGGCGGACATGGAGCCGGCGTTCCAGTCCTGGTATTACGACCGCATACGCCCTACGCTGCGGATAGCCCTGGCCCCGGTCGCCGCCTTTGTCCTGTTCTCTCTGGTGCGGGACGCGGTCTTCAGTCGAATGCCGCTGTACGCCACAGGGATGGACGGGTTTGTTCTCGCCCTGTGCCTGCTGCTCTTGGGGCTGACCTTCCACGCAGGGTTTAGCAGGGTGTGGCAGCCCGTCACTACGACTATCATCTGGGCCGCCATGACGATCATGCTCAACAGCCCTGCCGTGACCGGCCCGCGCCGCGCTCCAGCCGATGCGCCGCCCGCTCCCCCCGCTTTTGCGCGCGGTCAGGAAACGCGGCCTTTTGACGATGCCGCGCCGCCTGCCGGGTTCCCAGATGACTCGCCCCGCCCCTCCGGACGGCGCGCGGTTTCCACCCCATCTGCACTAAGCGAACCCGCGCCCCCGGCGCTGCGGGGCAGTCCCGGCGACCAGATGGAGGCCGTACAGCTATACGCCATTTTGATCTGTCTGGTCGTGTTCCGGCTGCCGTTTCTCTGGGCCACTCTGCTCAACTGCGGCCTGTTGGCGAGCGCGGTAAGCGTGCTGACGCTGCGCCTGCACCTACCCGCGCACAACGTTATGATGTTTATGGAACGCTCGCTCCTCGTAGTTTTCACGCTGATGATTTCGTCCCTGCTGCTGGAACGCCTGTCGCGTTCGGCTTTTCTCGCCAACTATCTGCTGGATCAGGAGCGCAATGACGAGCGGCGCAGGCGTGAGCGCACCGAACAGATGCTGCATGTCCTGGGGCAGGCCATCGGCGGCATCGTGCATGATCTGGGCAACCCGCTCAATGCCGTACAGGGCGGGGCGCAGATGCTGCGGCAGATCATCGAGGAGGGCGACACCGACAAAGCCACGCTTCAGGAACTGACGGGAATCGTGATCGAAGGCGCGCAGATGCTGAACTATCAGCGCGTGTCGCTGATGGAGCAGACACGCGTATTGGAAGGCAAGCCCATCCCCATCGCGCCCCAGGAAGCGTCCCTGCGCCACATGATCGAGGCCGGCGCGCGTTTTCAGCAGCCCCGCTTTGCAAGAGGCAGGCGCATCGCGCTGGACGAGGGCGACATGCCGATGTGCGTGGACGAGATGAAGATGGTATCCGTATTCATCAACCTGATCGGCAACGCCATGAAGTACAGCGACGGGGAAATCCGCGTATCGTGGCGCGCACAGGACGCCGCTACGCTGATCGCCATCGCGGATCAGGGAACAGCGGGCCGGGGCATCTCCGAAGCGCAGGCCCAAAACCTGTTCGTGCCGTTCGGGCGTTTGGAAACACACGCTAATGTGGAAGGCACGGGTTTGGGCCTGCTTTCCGTCCGCAAAATCGCCGAGGCGCACGGCGGCAGTGTGTATATCGAGGGGCGCGGGGAAGGCGGCACGGCATCGAAATTTAAGACCGCATCGGGCGCGTATCCGTCCATGCTGCCGGACGGCTTTCGCACGGCTTTTGTCGTTGCCCTGCCCTCCGCCTGAAGCCGGGCAAAACAATTTGCAGGCGATGTCGTTTTCACCTTATTTTCATCTTTGCGCGGTACGCTGATGTTTACGGGGCCAGGCCCGCGCCCGCACAAACGCGGGGCGGGCAGCTTCACTTGTTTGCGTCGGTGTTCGTCTATTCTCGTCACAAAACAAGAGAGGGTCGCAGCGCAATGAAAATTCTGCTGATCGAAGATGAAAAAGGAATCGCCAACCTGATCCGCGAAGGGTTGGAAGACGCAAGCTATATCGTGGATGTGCGGGGCGACGGGCAGGACGGCCTGGAACTCGCCCTGGAGCAGACCTATCATCTCATCATTCTGGATGTGATGCTGCCCCGCCGCGACGGGTGGAGCGTGTGCGAGGCATTGAGGGCGCGGCGCTGCCGCACCCCGATCCTGATGCTCACGGCCCGCGATACGGTTGCGGATCGTGTGCGCGGCCTGGACGCGGGGGCCGACGACTATCTGCCCAAGCCCTTCGATTTTCAGGAACTCATGGCCCGCGTTCGCGCCCTGCTGCGGCGCGATAAAATCCACCGCACGCGCATGATCCGCGTGGGCGACCTGGAAATAGACACGGCAAAGCGGCGCGTGACGCGTGACGGCGTGGAAGCCCTGCTGAGTAACCGCGAATACGACCTGCTCGAAGCGCTCGCCGCCAACGAGGGCAAGGTGCTGACCCGCGAGGCGATACAGGAGCGTATCTGGATGAACGAAGACGCGTATTCCAACACGGTCAACGTGTATATCGGGATGCTGCGCAAAAAAATAGACGCGGGCCACGATGTAAAGTTGATACAGACCGTGCATGGCGTGGGCTATACGCTGCGCCTGCCGGAAGGCAGCAGCGTTTAGCGTCTACAAACCCGGATATACAGGCCGGAGAGTACCGGGAAGGGACAAACGTTTTGACTGTTGATTTTCGCCCGCAGGGGGGCAGAGTCCCGCCACGTTTAGCGTTTGCAAAGATTCCCCATCCCCTCCAGAACCTGTTCAAAAACGTATTCAGAGGTTCGCTGCGAACGCAGTTGATCGTCGGCAACATCGTCGCGGTTGCCTTGCTGGTGGGCGGTTTGGGGGTCGCCTGCCGCTTCATTATTCTTGGTTACATGCTCCAATCCGTGGATAAGGAACTGGAGCGCAGCATCGGCATGTATATGCACCCGCCCCGCATCGGAGGCGCAAAGGGAGGCCGGGAGCCGGGGCCGCCGCCTTTCGACAACGGCCCGCCTCCCGGCATGGGAACAGACCAGTTCAGAGAAGGCGAAGGTCGCCCGGACAGACGGCAAGGAAAGGACGGCCCACCCGACGGCAGGGAAGGATACGGCCCGCCCGACGGGGAGGGCGAGCAGGGCGGGCGGGGAGAACATGGCGGGCCACCGCCGAGGCAAGGGCGCAGGGATCATGGCCCGCCCGGATCAGAGCAGGCGGATAACCTGTACCGTCCCCACATCTGGACGCCGGAGGGCAAATCGCAGATAACGACGGATACGCGTCCGGCGTGGGACACGGACGCGCTGGCACGGGCGCAGCGGGGCGAGACGCTGACCACGGACATCGTTTTCAATGAGGAGCCGCTGCGCGTTCTGTCGTCCCCCGGCTTCACTATCACGGGCAGGCGGGGCGCGGTGCAGGTGGCGTATCCGCTCAAGGAGGTGGATCGGGCCGTGCAGGGCATCAACACGGCCCTGCTGCTGATGCTGCCGGTCGGACTATTGGGAGCGGGGTGGGCGGGCGTGGCCCTGACCAAGCGCGTCCTCAAGCGCGTACACGGCCTGACGCGGGCGGCGGGGCGTATCGGCGCGCATGACCTGTCGCAGCGCCTGCCCGCAGCCGGGCGCGACGAGTTCGGGGAACTGGCCGAAACCTTCAACGGCCTGCTGTCCCGCCTGGACAGCGCGTTCGCGGCCCAGAAACAGACCCTGGAACAGCAGCGGCGCTTTACCGCCGACGCGTCGCACGAACTGAAAACGCCGCTGACCATTATTCGGGGTCGGGCGGGCATGGCGCTGGCGCGCGAAAGCACGGACGAACGCTCACGCAAGTCGTTCGAGGAGATCAATGAGGCTACCCGGACCATGTCCCATCTGGTACAAGACCTGCTGCTGTTGGCGCGTTCCGACGAGGGACTTACGGCGCAGGATCGCGTGGAAATATTGGCCTGCGAACTGCTCGAAGCGGCGCAGATGCAGTCGGCGTCTGACGATGCCGCGCCCGTTGAATTGCGCGTCACGCCCCAATCCCTGCTCATTCGGGGCAATCAGATGGATCTGACGCGCCTGTTCCGCAATCTGCTCGACAACGCCCTGCGCTACACGCCCCCGACCGGAAAGGTTGTGCTGGAAGCCCACGCCGAAAATGAGAACGTTGTCGTCACGGTCAGCGACACGGGCGCGGGCATCGCCGCCCACCACATAGCGCACCTGGGCGAGCGTTTTTATCGCGTGGACGAGTCGCGCACACGCCCGACCGGGGGAACGGGTCTTGGCCTGAGCATCTGCCGCAGCATCGTGTATGCGCACGGCGGCACGATGCGTTTTGAAAGCGCGCTCGGCGTAGGTACGACCGTGACGGTCACGCTGCCGCAGGGGAAAAATTAGCCGCAAATGAACGCAAATGAACGCGAATACAATGAAGAACAGAATGCGAAGCGCTATTCAGGCGGGGAACGATGTTACCGGCGCCTCTTCCGGCATTAGGTTCTTTTTAATTTATTTGGATCTCAGAATGTCTTGTAGCCAAGAGCGACCTCCAACGAAAAACTCCTGCTCGTAAAAGCAGGAGTCATGCGAACAAGAAAGCAACTACGTACAACCACACAAGGAGGCAAACAGTATGATGCGAGTGTGTTGTTTGATCGCTCTGTTGATTTGCGTCTCAGGCTGTAAATCGCCGGATAGCCCCACGACAACAGAACAGGGCAAAGTTGTTTACATTACTTCGCCTGAGCCTTATGGCGGGCCTCTGTTCAAGAGACAGGCCGATTGTGAGACAGTCGCCAGCATTTCAAAACGGGCCAGCGGGCGCAAACTGACACACGACGAGTCCCGCCAGTTCGACGCCCTAACGGCAAGCGAAAACATAGAGCATGCGCTCTCAGAAAAGAAGGCCGAACAACTTGGTCAACATTCGTCAGGTTGCCAGCGCGTTAGGATTGTGGAGGAACCCTATCAGGATGCAGAGAGGTGGGTTCCTGACGAGTACATCACTCACGACAAGTAGAGCAGGTAGAAGAAAGGCACGGGTAAATTACCCGTGCCTTTCTACAATTTGGATAGATCGCTCGAGTCATGGCAGATACGGAATTCTAGATTGCCTAATTTTAACGTCCTTGTATCCATTTTGCTCAAGGAACGGTATTAGACTCCATTCCGCTTTTTTATAGTCGAGTCTAGGCCCGACATAAATCTCACGGATGGGCAGTTTTCCATTTTTGAAGGCTAATGGAATGTGAGGTATGAGCAATCCATTGCGTTCAGTAAACGTCATTCCCTTTTTTGCTTCATCATCATATTCAGTAATAGTAAATAAGCGTAGTTCTTCTTCCTCGAGGAAACCATCATGTTTGAAGCCTGGAATGCTGATGTTTATGGCGAACTGGAGCAATTCAGCAACAGCCTTTGGGCTGGGTATTATGCCGCAATCTTTCAATTTGACGTTTAGACTTTCACAGCCGCCTTGTGTTTGTTGTTGACGGCTTGTTTCTTCTTGTTGGTGGCCTTGTACACCACAGCATAGGTGGGCGCTTTCTTGATTGCTGCGCCCACAGCGCGCCCCGGCGATTTTCCGCGTACTTGGGGCGAACGGGCCGGTGTCCCCAAGTAGATCAGAATAGTCGGCATGGCCCGGCGTGTCTGCTGCGGCGTGATCGGGCGGCGTGTACTCTCCCACGGCTGACGCGTTGCCTGCGCGAGCGGGCGGGCAAGACACAGCAGATTGCGCGTGGCTGCCACGATGTCCGTCCACGTCTGCAACTGCGTGGGCGTTCGCAGGCGCGGCGTTTCCCACAGCAAGTTTTGCTTGTCCACGCGGTAGCCATGTTCCTGGCTGTAGCGGCGCTTGTACAAGCCTTCGATCTGCTCTAAGGGCGGCCTGTCCTGGCCGTGCCACACGAACCAACTGATGCGCGGATCGCGCTCGGTGTTCTTGGCGTCAGGGCGCACGATGCGGATCACGCTTACCACCATGTCGCGCGCCCTCTTGAAGTGCAGGGTGTGCCACGCGCTCACCTGTATCTGCTGCCCCTGCGCGTTCGTACCCTGCCAACTCGCGTCGGGGTTGCCGTGCGTCTTATCCTCGTGACAGGCGAAGCGCGCCCCATCCTTTTTGGGTGCGCCCCGCTTGCCTGTTGGCGGTGGGGCAGGCCGGTACAAGACCCGGTTCCTGGCAGAGCGCAGCAGCGCGTCACACGCGGCCTCGGCGGGCAGGGCGCACAGCAGCAGCAGAAACGTCACGCTGCCATAGTAGCCGTCGCCTAAGAGCAGCGCGCGGCAGGGCAGCAGCGGGAGTACCTGACCCAACTGATTACAAGCGACTTCGCCTTGCGTTTGCGTACTCGGCACGCGCACGTTGTCCAGGATGTACGTCCAACTGCTAGGCTGCTCCGGCAGAACGGTCAGCGTAGAGAACTGCCAGCCCGGTCGTACCGGTTTGCTGCCTTCGGGCAGGTTGCTTTGATGCACATACGTGCGATCCTGGGCCGTCTTGCTGCACGGACGTGCGATGGAACTCGCGTCTATGCCCAGCACCAGGCGCTCGCCCCTAGCAGGCAGACTGACATACGCACAGAACAGCCGCTGCAAGGCCACGCGATCTACGCTCGCCTCTTGTATAGCCTGGTAGAGGCTGGGCCACTGGCGTACAAAGAAGGGCGACAGCGACAGTTCGGCAAACGAGCGGGCGGGTGTCTCGCTGAGCAGGGCGTCTATACAGTTGAAGAGCGCATCGCCTGCTTTGCAAAAACACGCGTAGAGTTGTTGGCGAAATGCGCTCAGGCGCGCAAGTGTGTTACAATCCATTGGGCAAAGTCCTTTCTTGGTCGTTAGGAACTTCACCCGATGGACAGTCAAAGCCTGCTTTGGCTGTCTTTTTTATCTAAACGTCAATTTCAATGTTTGTGCCAGAGTTACCATTCCGCGTCGTACCAATTCATCAGCAAAGTTTTCTTGAATGTCTTCTTTGTAGAGGACATTGAATGGAACTATGCCTGGTTCTATATTCATAAACTGATCGGTTGCAAATCCGATAGAGTAGCCGTAACCGTCGGCTGCATACCCGCGCCATTGGCTAAAGATGTCATGCGTAATTAGGGTAAACTCGGCTTATGATCACAGTAGCCAAGCTGCGGCGCAAGCCGCGTCACTTTCAAGCGTTGACGGGCTTGTCCGTAGCGGAGTTCGACACGCTCCTGTCGCATGTCACTCCCGTCTATGAAGCCGCCGAGAGTTCCCGGCGTACCCGTGCAAGTCGGGTGCGTCAGGCCGGAGCCGGTCGCAAGTTTCGCCTAGCCTTGCCCGAACGCCTGCTGCTAGGGCTGATGTACCTGCGCTTGTATGTACGCCAGAGCTTGCTGGGCTACCTCTTTGACCTGGACGAAAGCAACATCAGCCGCGAACTGCACGAACGGCTGCTGCCGATCCTGCTTGATGTGCTGCCCACGCCCCTGCGCGACGCCCCCCTGCGGCACATAGCAAGCGAGCAAGGACACGCCGGAGCGAGTGCGAGCGATGCGCCTGCGCCCTCGGACACGGCCGACGTGAGCAAGCCGCGCAAGCGCATCGGCACACTCGACGAACTGTTTGCGGCCTATCCTGAGATTGAAGAGGTTCTTCTGGACGCCACCGAGCAGTCCGTGCGGCAGCCGACCGACAAACTCAAGCGTAAGCAGGCGTACAGCGGCAAGCAGCAAGACCACACGCTCAAGACGCAGATTGTAGCGACGCGCAAGCAGATCCTGCATGTGTTCGGCGGTTTGCCCGGCTGCCTGAGCGACATGCTCCTGCTGCGCGCATCAGGCGTGGTGTATCGTGTGCCGCCTGGGTGCAAGGTGCGCCTGGACAAAGGCTATGAAGGTACAGACGCGGCATACCCTGCTCAGGATGTCCAACAGCCGATCAAGAAGCCGCGCAAGCAGACCCAGAATGTACTGGAGCGCGCCTACAACTACATGCTGTCTACGCAGCGCATCTACGTAGAGCATCATTTCGCCCGCCTCAAACGGTGGGACTGCATGGCGCAAGTATGGCGCGGCCATGACCGTGACCACGAGGACATGTTCTGTGTCGTCGCGGGCTTGCTCAACTTTCGCCAGAGTGGCTGTATGGAACTCACGGCCTAGAGCAGAGACTACAAGAACAGACCGCGTCTGTGCCGCAGACGCAGGCGACCGTCAAAAACAGCTTGGTGGCTGTACCGGCGAAGCCACGCAGCTAATTACGCAATCTATCTTAAGTTGACTGTAGTTTAGCGTTTTGGGTTGAGTGAACAGAAAGGGAGAGTAGCCGCGTCTAGTTCAGAAACTTCTCGCCAAAGAGGTACTGAGCATGAACGCGTCTGTCTCTCCCGAATGGGAGGTTCTCCTTGCACCCTTCCAATCCCTGTTTTCTAAGCCGGGTTTTCGCTACTTTTGTGTGTTCGTGCGTGTCTTGGCGCATTTGGATGGACGCTTGTGGGTCACGCACACCGTCTTGGCGGGTCTGCTCACGCGGCATTGGACGAACTTCTATCGCTTTCTGCGCTCGCCCGCCTGGTCGCCGCAGGCCGTAGCGAGCGTGCTGTACCGGCAGTGCCTCGACATTGCCGCGCAGGGCGGGCGGGTGTTCCTGGTTGTAGATGACACCGTCTGTGCCAAGTACGGCGAGTGCTTTGACGCGCTGAGTACGCACCATGATCCCATGAACCGTCAGCATCCCAAGCATCTGTCGCGCGGTCACTGCTTTGTGTGTCTGGCCGTCTTGGCGCAGCAGGGCGCGGCGCACTGGACAGCCCTGTTCGTGTCGTGCGCCCTCTACATACAAAAGAAGGTGTGCGGCGAGGGCCAGTCTTTTCGCACCAAGCTGCAACTAGGCGTGGCTCTGCTCGACGCGTTGCCTGCTGTGGCGAACCTGCGGGTGGTCGTGGTGGGCGACGGCGCGTATGCCAAGCAAGCGTTCGTGCAGCCGGTATGCGCGTCCGGCAAGCACGTCTGCTCACGTTTGCGCTGCGACAGCGTGTTCTATGACCTGCCGCCCGCCCGCAAGCCGGGGCAGAAGGGAGCACCGCGCAAGTACGGCGACAAGCACAAAGCCGCGCAGTGGGCGGCACAACCCGGCGAATGGCAGCCCGTCACCTTATGCCTGTACGGTCGGGCCAAGCCCCTCGCCCTCAAGAGCCGCATGGTCATGCTGCGCCGCTTGGGAGTGCAGGCGCGTCTGGTGGCGGTGCAGTGGAAGCCGGACAAGCCGGGCAAGATCGTGTTCTTGTTCTGTACCGATACGAGTATGACCGCCGCGCAGATTGTGCAGGCATACTGCGCCCGCTTTGCTATCGAGACCGGCTTCCGCGATGCCAAGCAGAGTTTCGGCCTGGCAACGTACCAGGTCAGGAACCAGACCGGCTTTGTACGCTTGGTACATCTGTGTTTGTGGGCGCAAACCCTGCTGCGCCTGCGCTGTCACCACCAAGTGCCTGCCGAGCAGTATGGCGGCTGGCGCAAGAAGCTCGACTACCTGACGCTCAACCAGCAGAAGCGTTTGTCACGCTCTCAGGACGCTTTGTTGCACACTGGCCGTACACACTCTGTACAGCCAAGTTGCTAAAAAAGCAGGGGCTAATCTCGATGACACAGTGTTCAGGACGCCTGAAACGCTAAACTACAGTTAAGTTGATCTCCTTGATACGTTAGACAAGCAACGAAGACTTGGTTACGGTCACGCTCTACAATCCGTGGAAGAACATGCCTCAAACATTGTTTTGGTCTTCCCCCGAATATGTGTAAGGTAAGTTAAGCGGTACAATGGCTTCCAGTTCTCACAAGGAGAGGAAGACAATGAGCGACCGCCGAGTATACACCGAAGAGTACAAACGTGAAGCCGTGCGCCTTGCCAAGGACAGCGGCAACCTGAGCGGCACAGCCCGCAGCCTGGGCGTCAACCCCACGGTGCTGCAACGCTGGAAGAAGGCCGTCCAAGACGATAAGCCGCACGCTTTTCCAGGACAAGGCAATCCCTCCGACCCGGAACTGGCGCGTCTGCAACGGGAGAATACGCGCTTACAGGAGGAAAACGACATCCTAAAAAAGGCTGTGGGTATCTTCACCAGCCGAGCGCGGTGAGATACCACTTCATTCAAGAACAGCGCGACGCCTTTTCGCTTGCGGCTTTGTGCCGCACGATGCAAGTGTCTGTCAGCGGCTACTATGCCTGGCGCAAGCGGCCTACGAGCCAGCGACAGCAACAAAACGTGGCGTTGAGCGCGCAGATCACGACCGTGCATCAGGAAAGCAAAGCGACGTATGGCAGCCCGCGCATCTACAAGGAACTGCATGAGCAGGGCATTGCGTGCAGCGAAAAGCGCATTGCCCGCCTGATGTGCCTGGCTGGTTTGCGCGGTACATTGCCCAGGCGCTTTGTGATCACCACCAACAGCGACGCGGCCTTGCCGGTTGCCGAGAACTTGCTGGCGCGTGAGTTCACCGTTCTTACGCCCGGGCGTCCACCCGCAGGGAAGGACAACGCGCGCTGGACAACCGACATCACATATATCTGGACACAGCAGGGCTGGCTGTACCTTGCCGTGATCCTTGACCTGTTCTCGCGGCGCATCGTTGGCTGGGCGATGGGCCACACCTTAGAGCGCAGCCTGGTTCTCTCAGCCCTCGACATGGCGATTGCAGATCGCCGCCCGTGTGCAGGGCTGCTGTGCCACAGCGACCGGGGCAGCCAGTACCAGAGCAGCGACTATCAGGCACGGCTCAAAGCAAATGGCGTGACGTGCAGCATGAGCCGCAAGGGAAACTGCTGGGACAATGCGCCTACGGAAAGTTTCTTTGCAACGCTCAAGCGCGAACTGGTCTACCGCACCACCTTTGCTTCGCGGGAGGCGGCGCGCACAGCGGTCTTCGAGTGGATCGAGACCTGGTACAACCGCAAGCGCCGCCACTCGTCGCTGGGCTACCTCAGCCCCGAAGCGTTCGAGAAGAACTATCAACAACAGCAGCAACAGGAGCCGATTGCGGCTTAACTTACCCTCCATGAAAATGGGGGAGGATCATTTCCAATCACCCTCTTCAGAAGATTGTAGGTACTCATTTATAGTATCGGTATAAATTCGGCGACCTAGTGCAGTCTTAACAGGCATGTTGTGATGCGCTGCCTTGTTGGGGTATGCTTTGGGGCATGAAAGCCCCTGTCTTTGTTCGAAAACTTACTTGTGAAGAGCGTCTGCAACTCGAAGCCGGACTGCACAGCAAGAGCGCCTTCACGCTCAAACGCTGTCAAATCCTGCTTGCCAGCGCGTCACAGCAAACGGTCAAACAAATAAACGAGCGGTTTGGCTTTGCCGGACAGACCATCCGCCACGTCATTCACGCCTTCAACGCGCGCGGCATGGCCGCTCTACAAGAACGTTCCCGTGTGCCGACCAGCCTGCAACCGGTGCTGACAGCCGACAAGCGCGAACAACTGTATACCATTTTGCACCACAGCCCGCGCACTTACGGCAAGAACCGCTCGACATGGACGCTCAAACTGCTGGCAGAAGTGACCTGCGAACAAGGTCTAAGCGAGCAGGCACTCTCCGAACCCACGATATTAGACGCCATTCGCCGTCTGAATGTCGCGTGGAAGCGGGCCAAGCACTGGATCAGCAGCCCCGATCCCGCGTACACGCGAAAAAAAACCGACGCGACCGGATAGTACGCTTGCTCGCCAAGCATCCCGACTGGCAACTCGCCTTCCAGGACGAAGTCTGGTGGAGTCGTCTGGCGCAGCCCAATATGTCGGCCTGGTCGCAGGACAAACCGCTGCGCTTGGTCGAAAAACAGGCTGACAAAGCGGATACGGAGCCGAAAGCCCTCTGCTGTTATGGCGTTTTGCTCGCGTCAGGCGAGCAAACAGGCAAGATGTTGTTGCGCTTTGTGGACGGTCGCCCGGTCAGCCAAGTGACCTGTGACTACCTTACCTGGCTGGCCGAGAAGATGACGGCGTTAGGCAAGAAGGCATTGGTTCTGATCTGGGACAACGCCAGTTGGCACAAGAGCCGGATCGTGCGGAACTGGCTCAAGGCGCACAACCGAACAGTCAAGCAAGACGGCGGTTGTCGCCTGCTGGTCTGCTTCTTGCCAAGTAAGAGTCCGTGGCTCAACAACATCGAACCCAAGTGGGTACACGGCAAACGCGCTGTTGTCGAGCCGGCCAGTACGCTTACGGCTGCTGAGTTGATCGAGCGCATCTGCGCTTACTACCAGTGCGAGTACGAAGCGCACTTAACACAACATGTTTGTTAATTATGCACTAGCTCATACTCCATTGCATCATTTAGGTAGCCAATGGAAGTTGTCCATAGTTGATTACTGCGTACCATGCCCATCAGACCTGTTGAACTCGTATACTGATAGACTACCTTTCCCTCTTCAGGCAGTAATTTATGTCCAATATCTTCCGCTACACTTCTTAGTAGCTGCGAAGTGACTTCGGAAGATTGTTCAAAAAGACGCTTCAGTGCCTCTTGGTTAGCAGACTCTAATGTGTCATCGTTTGATGGAGATTGCGTCATAGTTGTGCATCCTCTGCTTCCCCGCCCGCTTCCTTCTTCCGGTTTGCGCTCCCCTTCGGCTTTTCGCCACTAATGCGGGTACGTTCCTTGCAAGCCTCTACTGACTGCCGCGAGTCGCTACTTTTCAATTTGTGGAAACTGCGGAATGGGCATGATGTTCCGATCATCAAGCGTCAATGCCTGCTCGGTGATTAAGTTTCGCTTCGAGTCATAGAGCATGAAGTACAGGGCTTCTCTGCCGTCTTTGAAAAGGAACAGGTAGTAAACTGTTGCTGTATTGTCAAAGTTGGCTTCACGGCTACTGCTCTTGCCTACGATCTCAGTAAAGCCGTAAAGCCCTAATTCGGAAACATCGGTAATGGTTTCGAGACGCTCCAAAGCGTCCAAAAACACTACCTCTTTCGAGTAGAAGTAGACCCTCTCACGCTGTTTCAGCCACGCGGCGAACTTATCAAAATCCTTCTTGATGTCCTTCCAGCCTGCAACCGTGTCTTTGAACTTCTTGTGGAACGCAGGAATGCCGAAAAACACTCCTGTCAGTTCAATAACGACCGTTTGCCAGCTTGCCCCTATTCCGTGATCGCTGTTTGTTACCTCGTGTGTCAGAGGCGCATCAGGGTACTTGTCCAATTCGGAACGTACTCTGCTTACCGCCAGTTCGGAGGGGCCTCCGCTTGCCTCCTGCGGGTAATCTGAGGCGCTTGGCTGACCCAACATAGCAGAAACGACAACTTTGATACTCATCGTGTTACGTCTTCTCGCTATTCTCCGTTATCGCCGAAGTTAAACCGACGACCAGGCCCGTTCGCCGAGTCGATGAAACCTGGCTGCTGTGACCTGTGCATATCCGTCTCAATATTTGGGCCAACGTTAAATGAAGCTGACATCGCTGTGGCAAGGTTGGACGATAGGCGGATGAGTTCAGGATGCTCGATGACCGTGTTGCTGGCTACTTTCACCGACATTGTGTGTCCCTGCGCGTCCGTAATCGTAAATTGGTACTGAACCGTATCTCCCGGCTCTAACTTGACATTGCCACTGTTGATGTCAGGGAGTGCCTTTATTCGGCGTCGCAGGCGTTCCATCACAACATAGAAAAAGGTCAGAATTGTGACGCCGAGCAAAAGGGCCGCAGTAGTCAGCAAGGAAGTCGCCATAGGGTTAGGCGTCATGGTTTTTCCTCCGTTACAAACATACAGGTCGCTCCTGCAAAGAGGGTTGCCGCCAAGAGCATTAAAGAAAATGACCGAACTGTGTTAGAGTCCAAGCGATCCTCTGGCTTGCGTTCAAGATTTTTCTTCACACACACCTGTACGCGTGGGTCGGCCAGATCACGAAACATCGGCGTGTCCTCTGCATTGCGCTGAGGCAGATCGAAACATGCGGCGATGCCGTCCTTATATCGCTGCTGCGCTTCATTCGCCTGTACGACGTTTCCGAAGGAAAAAGCGGCGATGGTCACGACCGTCAGACAACCCCCTGCTGCCAACACCTTCATGAAGGTGTATTTTTCCTTTGTTCCAAGCACTTCTCCTGCCGCCGCCGCACCGATAGCCACAGAAATCAGCATCCAATCCCCATTGTCAAAGACATTGCCCGTCCGCGTCTGAGCGGAGACAACAAGCGAATGCCGGATAACGGTAGATACGATAGGCACAAGCGGAAAGATTACCCCGAACAAAATCCAGCGCAGCATTCGATTGGAGGGAATGAAGTTCCCTTTTCCCCTGCCTGTCGTTGTTTGAATCGTTACTTGCGGTGCAGGAGGAGGCCCTGACACCGGAGGCAGTCCACCTGGTACGCTCACGATGCAGCATCCTCCACTTTCGGCTGATTCTTGCTTCCCTTCGGCCTGTCCGCTCTCTTGCCCTCGGATTGCGTCCGTGCTTTGTACGCCTCTGCATCCTGTCGTTTGATTACTTTGCGTCCGAACACTTCCTCGTAAGGCAAACGCCCATCATTGAGCGCATTGTATACTGCGCTGGCTGCCACGCCTAGTATTTCTGCCGCTTGTTGAACTGTAAGCATGTTTTGTTGCTCCATGCCAACAGTATACCAAAATTATTATGTAAAAAATAATTTGCATTCATTTGCGTTCATTTGCGGCTGATACCCGCATTTCAGCGCGTCATCTGGTAGCCGTTGTAGGTAAGCGTGCGCTGCAGGTACTGGCCCATGTCGCCCTGCGCGAGCTGACGATTGCTGCTGAACTGCATCAGCACGGCCTTGTAGCGGTCGAGCAGTCCGCCGTCACGGGCAAGGTCGCTGTCCTGCCACTGCCGCGCCGCTACGTCCAGAATGGTTTTACGCTCGTCCACCTTCTGCACGGCCTCGGCCACGCGGCCCTGCGCCATGAATTGCGCGGCCTGCGTCAGCGCCTCGCCGGTCTGGAAGCCGAGCAGGTTCTTCTTGACGCTGCGGTTCACGGAGTAGATCATCTCGTCTTTAGTGGGCGTGTACGCGACCGCCACGCCGATGCTCGCCGCCCGGTTGGTCAGCGTCGCCAGGTCTTTGTACTTGACCGACACATCCGCGATTTTGCATACAGGCGCGGACGCGCTCTGCGGCGGCACTTTGATTTCCAGCATCACGACATGGCTGTCGCCCCGATAGAAGGCGGGGATCAGCATTTTTATGCCCGGCTCTTCCGGGGCGTTCTGGCGGTCGGGGGCGATGCCCAGTTCCTCGGATATGCGCGCGTCCATCTTGCGCTCGTCCTGCTTCACGTCTGCGGTCTGCTGCGCGTCCAGGGTGGGCGCGCCGAGTACGCGCACCAGGCCGACACCGGGCGCAAGCTGAATACGCAGTTTCACGTCGCGGGCCACGACATGCGAGAGTTCGTCCAGTTCGCGGGCGAACACCTGCTGCGTGTCGGCTCCGTCCTTGAGAAAGTGGTAATTGCCCTTGCCATCGCGGGCCAGCCCAAGCATCAAGTCCTCGTTGAACTCTACGCCTACGCCGACCGCGCTTGTCTCGACATCCCTGTCTACCTCGGACGCCGTCAGATGATGAAACTTCTGCGGGTCGCGAACGCCGACTGTGACCTGCCCGTCGGAAAGCAAAATCACGCGGTTCACACCCTCCGCCGTGATGTTCTTGTCGGCCTGACCGTATGCCAGCTTTAGCCCTTCGTAGATGTTGGTTCCGCCTCCGGGCTGCAATGCCGAGATCAGGCGTCGCACGGCGGCTTTATTTGTGACATGGCGGGCGGGAACAAGCACACTGGCGCGGTCATCGAAGGCTACGAGCGAAAACGTGTCGCCGGGCGTCAGGCTGTTCACAAGCTGTATGGCGGCGGACTTGGCGTATTCCAGCTTGCGTTCGTCGCCCATTGAGCCGCTGCGGTCTATGGCAAGCGCGATGTTCAGGGCGGGGCGGCGCAGCGGTTCGCCCTTCATGGCCTGTATGCCGATTTGCAGATACGTATGCGCCCCGGATTGGATGACCTTGCTTTGCACCGTGTCCGCGCTCAAAGCCAGGGCGGTACTCTGCGGGATGGGGAACGCCTGCGCGTAGTTGTGCGTGAAGGCTTCGAGTTTGACGCGCCTGCCGTCCACAAGGACGCCCGCACCGATGAGTTTCGCCAGTCGGTCGCGCTCGCCGTTGCCGCCGATGTAGGTATCGGCCACATACATGTTCGGGTTGTACACGGCGCGGGGGGCGGGTACGGGCGGGACAGGCATCCCACCCGGTACGTGGTAGCGTCTTTCCCCCATATACGGGTCCTCTGCTAACGGCACAAGCCTGTCCTTGCCGCGCCCGCCGTTTTCGCGGGGCATGAATGCGGACGTCGGCGGCGCAGCGTCTGCCGTCGCATTGGGGTCTGCCGCCGCATTGCCGGAAACTTTGCCTGCCGCCGCCGTGTTGGCCGTACTTTGCAATCTCTGCATCGCGACATGGGCGGCAGCAGGCGCACCGAGCGCGTCGGACTTCAATGCAGCCCGCTGTGTGAAAGCATTCGTGGTTTTCGCCTCCATATCCACGACCGCTTTGTCGGCAGCCGCTGCTGAGGCAGGGGCCGCATCGGACGGATTGGCAGCGGTATTGGCGGTAACTCTCGCGGCGTCCGCCGAGGGGGATACGGCGCGAGAAACCGCTGCGGGCGCGGCCTGACGAGCATGGTTACAGCCGGCCAGCAGACCAAGCGCGGTTGCGAGAGCAGGCGCGGCGAGGTTCAGGCGCGGCTTGCGCGTGGCAATCCCGCGAGCAAAGACTTGCTGGGCGCAAAACTTATAAGTGCAAATCTTCTGAGTACGAGTTTTCATCAGGAACCTCCGAAAGAGCGCGGACAGTACACCTTAGAGCGTTGCGGGGCGGCCTTTCCCTGCGAACGAGCTGCTGTTTTGTTACCGGCCTATCCCAAAAGGTTCAGGTACAAAACGTTAAGAGCAGAAATGTTTATGTGGTTATGGTTTGAATGTGGAACAATCAGGCGCAACAGGCCGTCTGCCATCACGCCCCCGACACACCACACAGGCAGCAGTTCCGCCGGAAAATGGATACCGACAATGATGTTAAAAAGTTACGCGGGCCTGAGCGCCTGCGCTGTTCTACTTGCATTGCCCCTTGCGCCCGTACACGCACAGGACGCGGCGACACAGGCAAAGCAGGCCGTTAATAGCGCCAAAAAGACCGTTACAACAGCCGCCAAAAAAGTGGTCAAGGCCGTGCAGAAGACCGGCACGGCAGCCGGAAGAACGGGCGCGGCCGGCGCGCACACGGGCATGGCGGTCGCGGGCAGCGGGATCGCGGTGGCGGGCAAAACAGCCCGCGTTACCAAAGCCACGGCCCTGAAGATGGCCGCAACGCCGTCATGGGATGTTCTGCGCGCCGCATACGATTATCCTGCCGGCCCGCCCACGGATATGGAGGAGGAACCCGGCGATACCGACAAGGCCATGATCCTGAAACTGACCTTTACAGGCGTGTATGGCAAGCCGGTCGAAGGTATTTTCATGCGGCCCAAAGCCGACGGCAAATACCCCTGCGTCCTGCTTCCGCACGGCCTGACCAACAACAAGGAGATCGCCGTCAAGATGTTCGGGGATGCCCTTGTCGCCAAAGGCATGGCCGTCCTCGCCCTTGACGCGCCCGGTCACGGCCACAACGAGCCGCCCAATAAAAGCTACTGGAACAAGCAGGTCATTACGCTGGCCGTGCATGAGGGCGACCGCAACTATCGCCGCGCCCTCGACTATCTTGCCACGCGCCCGGATGTAGACATGACGCGCATCGGCCTGGTCGGGTACAGCATGGGCAGCATCATGGGCAGCATTCTGGGCAGCGTGGACAACCGCATTTCGGCGTTCGCGTTCTGCGTGGGCGGCGATCCGTTTTTGCCCATCGCCCGCGCTACCGTGGACGACAAGGCCCGCAATGAGATTTTGGTGGTCTGTCCCAGCCTGTATATCAAGCACATTCCGTCCAAGCCGATTATTATGTTCAATGGTTTGGAAGATGTAGTTGTTGTGGCCCCCGCCGCCAAGATCTTGCAGGCAGCCGCCCCACAGCCCAATCAGGTGGTGTGGTACACGGGCGGGCATGACGTTCCCGACGCCATCCGCGCGCGCGCCGTGGACTGGATGACCAAGCAGCTCAAGCCCGGCGAGCCGACCCCGAACGCGGACGCGAAGCCGGAAGACAAGAAGACAGAGGATAAGAAGACGGATGCGGGGGCGAAAGACACAAACAATTAGAGACACGGACGGGTGCAGTTCACAAGTATGAAAGCCGCAAAATGGCTCCAGGCGCGTCTGCGAAATCGGCTTGATGGGCGCTGCGCCGGGCCGTTCTCGGGTGCGGCATGGCTTCGGCTCCCGGTTCTTTCCAGCGCATCGGGGATTTTGCAGGGAAAAGGGCGCGTGACGGCGAAACAAACCCGCGGAGTGGACGGAATAGACCGCAGAGGATCGCAGAGATCAGCATAAGATTTCAGCGCGGCGACTTTAGAAAGTGGTTCATGTTTACGAGCAGAGCGCGCCGAATGGGTTTGTTCACGCGCCGAACAGGGAGTAAGCGGCCCGCACAGGGGCGGTACAGGCATTCAGCCGCTGTTTATCTCGCGGTCGTGCTGCTGTCAGCCGTTTTGGGCGGCATGTCCTGCCGCCGCGCCGCGCCGCCTGCCCTGCGCGTGTCTGTCCCGGTTCCTGCTCTGCCCTCCCCGCCTCTGTTTCGCGAGTCGGCTGAAGAATGCGGGCTGAATTTCCGACACTACTGCGGGGCCACAAAGCAGATGTACTTTCCCGAACTGATGGGTTCGGGCGTCGCGCTCATAGACTACAATAATGACGGCGCTCCGGACGTTTTTCTCGTGCAGGGCGATCTGATAGACCCGCATTCCAGACCCGGCGACGCGCTGTTTCCGCGCCCCCCTGAGCGCGAGAGGGGCTGTCGGCTATATCGCAACGATCTCAAGCGCGACGGCAAACTCCATTTTACGGATGTTACCGAGCAGGCGGGACTGAGCCATTTGCATATCGGCGCGGGCATGGGCGTCACGGTCGGCGATTACGACAACGATGGCTGGCCCGACCTGTACGTGACCGGATACGGGCATAGCATTCTGCTGCACAACAATGGCAATGGCACGTTCAGCGATGTCACGCAACGGGCCGGAGTCGGCGATGACGGCAACTGGGCCACAAGCGCGGCTTTTTGCGACTACGACAGGGACGGCAAACTCGATCTCATCGTCGCGAATTATGTGGATTTTACGATCAAGAACAACCAGAAGTGCTTTGCCCAATCCGGCCCGCCCGATTACTGCGGCCCCCTGTCGTATCGGGGCGTGTCGGCGCGGCTGTATCATAATCTGGGCGGGGGCCGGTTTGCGGATGTAACCGCGTCTTCCGGCCTGGGCGCGGTGCGCGGCGCGGGCCTGGGCGTGGCCTGCGCCGATCTGGACGGCGACGGCTGGCCCGACATTTTCATCGCCAACGATCAGACCGCGAACACGCTCTGGCTCAACCGGCATAACGGCACATTCAAGGAATCGGCCACGCTGACAGGCTGCGCGTACAGCGCGATAGGCTACCCGCAGGCCAACATGGGGCTGGCCGTGGGCGATGTCGAGAACAGCGGACACGACGATGTGCTGATAACGCATCTGGCGACCGAGGGCGCGATGCTGTTCCGCAACGACGGCAGCGCGAATTTCCACGATGACACCGCCGCCGCAGGATTACGTGACGCCACCATGCCCTACACCGGCTTTGGAACCGACTGGTTCGATTACGACAACGACGGGCTTTTAGACCTGTTTGTGACAAACGGCGCGGTCGCCACCGAGGAAGCGCAGAGGGGAACCGCCTGGCCGTTCGCGCAGCCCAATCAGTTGTTTCACAACGAGGGCGTGGGCAGGCCGTTTCGTGAGACAACGGGCCTGGGCGGGCCGGCTTTTCAACTGCATGGGGTCGGGCGCGGGGCCGCGTTCGGCGATCTGGATAACGACGGGCGCATAGACATAGTTGTTACGAACAACAACGGCCCCGTTCGCCTGCTGCTCAATCAGGCGCAGTCCCATAATCACTGGCTTTCGGTGCGACTTCAGGGCGTCCGTTCCAACCGCATGGGCATCGGGGCGCGCGTGGCGGTTGTTCGCAGGGGCCAAATGCCCCTCTGGCGGCGCTGCCACGCCGATGGGAGTTATCTCAGCGCAAGCGACACACGCGTTTCTTTCGGTCTGGGAGCCGACGCCGACACCCTGACGGAAGGCGTTCAGATCATCGTACAATGGCCCGGCGGCAGGCGCGAAACATGGCCGAGCAAGAAAGTGGATTGTATGATTACCCTGCGTGAAGGCACGGGGAAAAAGTATGACACGCTGCACTAAAAATTGTTACAAAAAATGGCCCTCGATGTGTATGAAAATTCCAGCTTTTGTGTTATACTGTCTAGAAGCTGGATAGTCTTCGCTAATGTTCTGCGGCTGTGTGCTATTGTAGTCGCAGAAGAATGCAATCATGCCGATATGTTTCGGCGGGGTCTGGGACACGCGGCGCTGATTATCAAGCCCATAGTTCCAACTCCACTGTTAGCTCACACCCGCCGCAGGGAAGCGGCCAGCTACTTTCCTGCCTATTTGCTGAGGGAGCTTTTATATGAATCGACTGCGTTTCAAAGCCTTTACCCTGATCGAACTGCTTGTGGTAATCGCGATTATCGCCATTCTGGCGGCAATTTTGTTCCCCGTCTTCGCGCAGGCCCGCGAAAAAGCGCGTCAGGCAAGCTGCATCAGCAACCTGAAACAGCTGGGGCTTGCCGAAACCCAGTACGTGCAGGACTACGACGAGAAGACCAGTGGCTCCTACGACAATACGCCCAATGGCCGCATCTACTACCCCGAACTGATCTACCCGTACACCAAAAACACGCAGATATTTTTCTGCGCGGACTCCGACAAGCCGGACAGCTTCAACAACGACAACTGCCTGCTTTGCCTGACCAACCCGAAGACGTGCGGCACACGAACGCCCTCAACCAACGCCTATGGAGACGGCTCGACCACTTACGCCTACAACTCGATTGACAATCCGGGGGTAGGTTTTGGCGGCGACCGCGCGAAAATCAAGCTGTCCGCGCTGACCGCGCCGGCAGAAACCCTGATGCTGTTTGACGGACGCGGCAACGGCGGCGCCAAGTACGGCTTCATGAACGTATGGCGCTCCGACGAGACCGACGTAAAGGGAACCTTCTACGGCAACACCTGGAATGGCGACCAGGCCACGTCCGTCACGCCGTACTACCGGCACGGCGGCGGCTTCGAAGTGCTGTGGTACGACGGTCATGCCAAGTACATGAAGACGACCATGAAGCCGACAGGCACGTACCCGGGCGGATCGCCCTACTACTGGTATGTCACCAAGCCTGATACCCCCTAAGCAAGAGGTTCTTCGTGCGGCGTTTACGCAGTTTACAACCGTCGGTCACGACCGGCAATACCAATGCACAGCCTCCTGCACCGCAGAGCAAGGCGCGTCGTTCTTCTCGAACGACGCTCCTGCTCTGCGGGTTTGTTGTTCTGCTGGCTTCTATATTTTATGTACCCTCCGCGTGGCGCGAAACAACGCGGCGCGAAGCCTATCTGCCTCAACTCGAATCGTGGGCGCGGCGCGACGCCTCGGATGGACGCCTGCTCGCCCTTCTTGGCGGTCGTCTGGTGGAGGCCGGCGAGTACCCCGCCGCTGCAGACGCCCTGCGCCGCGCAGTTGCGGCGGGCGAGCAAAACGAAACCGTCTGGCTCAACCTCGCGGCAGCCACGGCGGCGACGGGCAGCCGCGCCCTCGCCATCGCCGATCTCCGACTCGGTATGCGCTCCCTGCCCGCCAATGCCCCCGATCTGCTGCGCGCTCTGGGTCGTGTTCAGGCCCTTCCGCCTGCGGACTCGCTCCTTGCGGCGGCGCGGGCCATCTGCCCGGACGGGCCGAGCGCCCTGCTCGCCCTGTATACGCGTGGCAGCGTTCTCAACGGCATAGCGCTGGCATGGGGACGCAGGCATCTCGACACGAGCGGCTTTGCCACGCGCGCGCGCCTTGCGTCCGAACGCCCCGACGACGCCGAGGCGCAGCGGTTGTGGGGTCTGGCCCTGATACGCAATCGCCGTCTGCCCGAAGCGGGCGCGGTTCTCCAACACGCCGTCACGCTCGCCCCGCAGTCCCCCAACGTCCTGCTTGCCCTCGCCGACTGGCTGGACGCGTCGGGCGATGCCACGCAGGCGACCGTGACCTATATGGACTGCCTGAAACTCAAACCCGACTGGCTGCCCGCCCTGCTGGGGGTCGGCAAAGCGTCGCTGGACACAGGCATCAACGGCTACGCGCTGACTAGTTATGAGAATGCCACGCGGCTGTACCCCAACTCCGCAGAAGCGTGGATCGGGCTGGGCCGCACCCATCGCAAGACCGGCGTAGATTACGCCAAAGCCATCGCGGCCTTTCAGACCGTCGCGCGCCTTGCCCCCGACCGAACCGATTACTACGACGATTACGCCGACGCGCTGCGTCAGGCCGTGCGGTGGCCGGAGGCCGAGGCCATCCTGCATAAGCGACTGGGGGCCGCGAGCGACGATCCGCTCGCGCACTATCTGCTGGGCATGGTTCTGCTGAACAACGCGCCCACGCCCGAACGCCAGACCGAGGCCGAAGCGCAGACCCGCGAGGCGCTGCGCCTGTTCCCCCACAACTCCCTGGCCGACCTGCAACTCGCGCAGATCGTGCTTGGTAAAAAGCAGATACCCGAAGCCATCGCGCTGCTTGACGACGCATTGCAGACCAACCCCTACAACCGCAACGCCATGTCCGTGCTGGCCCGCGCGTACCGGCAGGCGGGGCGCACCGATCTGTCGGAACAAGTCTCGAAACGGGCGGATGTGCTGTATAAAGATCAGCAGCGTATCCAGGTGCTGGAAGGGGACGAGGCCAAGCGCCTGATGGATGTCGGCATTCACGAGGAACTGGCGCGGCTGTATGGGCGGGTCGGTCAGCCGAAGAAGGCAAGTTATGAGCAGAGCATGGCGCAATTACTTCACGATGATCCGACAAAAGCGGCAGCAGCCCTTGAAAACTTCCGCGCCATGCGCAGCAAAGCCCTTCCCATCGGCAACTAAACAGGCAGCCGGACAAGCCAGCAGACAAGTCATCAAACGGATCGTTCCACGTATTTCCAAACAAGTCTATACTCTTAGACAACCCTGCATGTGTGCATTGCCCCGTGCCGCCCTTCTCGCCCTGGCCTGTATGGGAGTGAGCGGACTTGCTTCAGGCTGCCGCTCGACGAATGCCGATCAGGACGCAATGAACACGCTAAACAAGCCTGCGCCCGCTTCGACTACCGCTGCCGCTATGGCTTCTTCAGCGCGTTTCCGGGACGTGGCGCGATCCGCCGGACTGGACTACCAATGGCAGATCGCGGGCAAGCGTCCGCTCAATATACTCCAGACCATCGGCAACGGCTGCGCCTTTTTAGATTACGACAACGACGGCAACCTCGACATCCTGCTTGTCGGGCCGAAACTCGCGCTGTACCGAGGCGACGGTAAAGGTCATTTTACGGATGTCACGCAGGCGATGGGGCTGGACAAACTCAGCGGCCACTTTCTGGGCTGCGCCGTAGGCGATTACGACGGCGACGGCTGGCCCGATATTTACATTTCCGCGTATCGCGGCGGCGTCCTGCTGCACAATGAGGGCGGCAAAGGCTACAAAGACGTGACCCGGCAGGCGGGACTTGAGCCGCAGCCGTGGGGAACGTCGTGCGCGTGGGCCGAGACCGTGCCGGGATCAGGGCATTTGGATCTGTTCATCGCCAATTACGCGCGGTTCGGGCCGGAGCCGGGCATCCCGCAGCTTTGCGAGTCGCGCAATCTAATGACGTCGTGCGGCCCCGCGCACTACAAGCCCCTGCCCGGCGCGTTCTACCGCAATCTGGGCGGCGGGCTATTCAAGCGCACCGACAGCGCGCTCAATCTGGCCTCTACGCACGGGCGCGGCCTGGGCGTGGCGTTCGCGCCCCTCGACGACGCGGCCCCGCCCACATTAGCAATCGCGAACGACGAGACGTTCGGCGATCTGCTCACGCCTACCGTTGGCCTGGCGAAAGCCTTGACAGGGGGGCGCAATGCCCCGGCACATTACACAAACAGCGCGTCTGCGGCGGGCGTGGCGGGAGACAGGGACGGCAACATTCACGGCGGCATGGGGGCCGATTGGGGCGATTACGACAATGACGGCAGACTCGATCTGTTCGTTGCGACGTTTCGCAACGAGGCGAAGTCGCTGTACCATAACGACGGCGGGGGCGCGTTCAGCGACGCCACGTATATGGCAGGCATCGCGCCGATTACCATGCCGGATGTCGCTTTTGGCTGCAAGCTGTTCGACTTCGACAACGACGGCAATCTTGATCTTATCATCGCCAACGGCCATGTGCAGGACAACATCGCGGCGATAGAGCCGGGGGCCGTGTATCGTGAAAAACTGCTGTTGCTGCACAACCGGGGCGGCATTCCTGTAGCCTTCGAGAACGTGAGCGGCATGGCGGGCGCGGATTTCGCGCGGCCTCTGGTGGGGCGCGGGCTTGCGGTTGGCGATTTCGATAACGATGGGCGCATGGATGTGCTGATCGTGGACAGCGAGGGCAGCCCCCTGCTGTTGCACAATGAGACGGGAAACCAAACAGGAAGTGAAACGGGGAGCAGGTCGGCGCAGCAAGCAGCGAATGTAGCGGGCAGCCCGCCAACGCCCCCGGCCCACTGGCTTGGCGTCAGTCTGATTGGAACGCACTGTAATCGCGACGGGGTCGGCGCGATCCTGACCGCTTCGATTGGCGCGCGCAGGCTGACGCAGTTATGCCACACGGACGGCTCGTATCTATCGGCCTCCGACAAACGGGTTCACTTCGGGCTGGGCGCGGCCGGGGTCGTGGAGTCGCTGACCGTCCGCTGGCCGGATGGACAATCCGACACCTGGAAGAACATAGCTGCGGATCGCTACATCACCCTCAAAGAAGGAACGGGCGTTCGCGGTGGCATTTAGGCGGCAGGTGTAAACGCGCACATACGGCTCAAAATAACAAGGAAGCACGGGAGATAATTCATGAAATACTTTCGATCAACTTTCCTCGCGCTCAGTTTGACGGCTGCGCTTGGAATCGCGTGGAGTCCAAGAACGCCTGCACATGCCTTAGAACAAGAGGCAGGGCAGGATCAGCCTGCTCAGATCGCGTCTGAGAACTGGCCTCAAAAGGCTCCAAAATTAGTTGGCACGGGTGCGGACTGGATCAATACGGACGGCAAGCCGCTGCAAATCGAAAAGGGCAAAGTTTATATAATAGACTTCTGGGAATATACCTGTGTAAATTGTATCCGCACATTCCCTTACCTGAAACAGTGGAACCAGAAGTACGCCAAAGACGGGCTTGTCATCATCGGCGTCCATACGCCTGAATTCAAGTTCGCCAAAGACCGCGCCAATATCGCTAATGCCGTAAAAAAGTATGACATTACCTGGCCTGTCGTCAATGACAGCGCGTACAGCAACTGGCAGGCGTTCCGCAACTCATTCTGGCCGCGCAAGTATTTTGTCAACAGCAAAGGCGAGATCGTAGCCGACCACGCGGGCGAAGGGGGCTATGCCGAGAGCGAGGAGATGATCCAAAAACTGCTCAAAGAGGCCAATCCCAAAGTAGAACTGCCGCCTATCACGCAGGACACGCCCGAACCGGTCAGCGCCACGAGCATGACGCCGGAACTGTACGCGGGCGAGCGAGGTAATCAGAACGGGCAGCACGGCAATATTGACGGCTTCCAGGCGGGGCGCACACGCGCTTACAAGAACCCCGGCACGGCCCTCGAAGACGGCAAAATCTATGTGCAGGGCGCGTGGACGACCGAAGACGAAAGCCTGCGGCATGGTCGAACAACCCCGGATGCCACGGATAAAATCCTGCTGCGCTATCATGCCCGCGAGTGCAACGCGGTCATCAAGCCCGAAGGCGGCAAACCGTTCCGCGTTGTCGTCACGCAGGACGGCAAGCCCATCGCGCAGGCCGACAAAGGCCAGGACGTGCAGTACGACGCGCAGGGCATGAGCTATATGCAGATTGACCAGCCGCGCCTGTATCGCATCGCCCGCAATCGCGCCTTTAGCAGCCATCTGCTGACAATGGCCTCCACGTCGCCCGACTTCGCCCTGTACTCGTTCACCTTCAGCGCGACTCTGTCGAAGTAGAAGGGTGGAATGAATTAGACCTCTTGCATAAGTCCTCTCTTCGAAAGGCAAAAGACTGCATTTTTGAGGACTTTGCAAGAGGTCTATTGTAAGAATGAAGGAGTTGGCATGAAGGTCGGGATTTTGGGCGGCGGGCAGTTGGCGCGGATGCTGTGTCTGGCAGGGCTTCCGCTGGGGCTGGAATTCCGCATTTTAGACCCCGCCCCGGATGCGTGCGCCGCGCCGGTCGCCACGCAGATAGTCGCGGCGTATGACGATACAGACGGGCTGGCGCGGTTTGCCGATGGGCTGGACGTAGTCACGTATGAGTTCGAGAACGTGCCGGAAGTCACGGCGGCGTGGCTGAATGCGCGTGTGCCGGTCTACCCGCCGCCTGCCGCATTGGAGAGATCACAGGATCGGCTTATAGAAAAGACGTTCCTGCAAAGCCTGGGAGTGCCGACCGCGCCATTTGCGGCAGTGAACACTCAGGGCGAATTGGACGAAGCCGTCGCGCGTCTCGGCCTGCCCGCCGTGCTGAAAACGCGGCGTATGGGCTACGACGGCAAAGGGCAATATGTCCTGCGCGCCCTAGAGGGCGTCACACAAGCAGGACACGCGCTGCACGAACAGGAACTGATTCTAGAAGGTTTTGTACCCTTCGAGCGCGAACTATCCCTCCTGGCAGTACGCGGCAAAACCGGCGACATCCGCTTTTATCCTCTGGTCGAAAATCTGCATCAGAATGGTATCCTGCATGTGTCCAAAGCCCCTGCGCCTGATCTAAAGCCCGATTTGCAGCAGCAGGCCGAAGCGTCTGCGCGTCTTGTGCTGGAGAGTCTGGACTATGTGGGCGTACTGGCAATCGAGTTTTTTCAAGTGGGCGAGAGTTTGATTGCCAACGAAACGGCCCCGCGTGTCCACAATTCGGGACATTGGACGATTGAAGGCGCGCAAACAAGCCAATTTGAGAACCATCTAAGGGCGATTTGCGGACTGCCGCTGGGAGCGACAGATGCCCTCGGCACATCCGCCATGCAGAATCTCATTGGCGAGCTGCCGGACACAAACACGATATTAGCTTTATCCGGCGCGCATCTTCACCTCTACGGCAAAGAAGCGCGTCCGGGCCGTAAACTCGGACACGTTACCTACCGCAACCTTCCGCCGCCGGACCCGACGAGCGACAATCGCGATTGGCTGGAAAAACTTGTGGGTGTACGCCCTGAAAAAAGCGTATGAGAGACGCTGCCCTGCGTCTGCGCGACTGGACTACGTAATATGGAAAGGCGACACAACTAATCATGCGTTGGGGAATGGCGGCATTGGGAGCGGCGCTTGGGCTGCTGACAGCAACGGCGGGGTGCGCGCAGAATATAAGCGCAAATGGGACAGGCGCGAAGATCGCGGCGCGGGCGGGCTTGGCCCTGGATGTGCCGCCCGTTGTCAGCCGGGAATTTCGGGGCGTGTGGGTGGCGACCGTGGACAACATTGATTGGCCGTCCAAGCCGGGCCTGCCGGTCGAAAAGCAAAAGGCGGAACTGATCGCCATACTGGACAAGGCGGCGCGGCTCAATTTGAACGCCATCGTGTTTCAGGTGCGCCCCGCCGCCGACGCGCTGTACGACTCGCCCATCGAACCCTGGTCGGAATATATCACGGGACGGCAGGGACAGGCTCCTGCGCCGTTTTATGATCCGCTCGCCTTTGCCATTACAGAATCGCACAAACGGGGCATGGAACTCCACGCCTGGATAAACCCCTATCGCGCCCGTCATCCCTCGTCCAAGTCCGCGCTTGCCGACAACCACATCAGCAAAATGCAGCCCGGCATCGTTCGCAAGTACGGTACGCATCTGTGGCTTGACCCCGGCGAGCCGGCCACGCAGGATTATTCCCTGAGCGTGGTCATGGACATCGTGCGCCGCTACGACGTGGACGGCGTCCATGTGGACGATTACTTTTATCCGTATCGCGAAAATGACAGCCCAAAGCACGAGATCCCGTTTCCTGACGACGCAAGCTACAAAAAGTACACGCAGGCGGGCGGTACGCTGGAACGCGGCGACTGGCGGCGCGAAAACGTCAACCAGTTCATACAAAAAGTGTACCGGGGCATCAAGGCGGAGAAACCTTGGGTCAAAGTGGGCGTCAGTCCTTTTGGCATCTACCGTCCCGGCTACCCCGCGCAGATCAAGGGCTTCGACGCGTATGAAGAGATCTACTGCGACAGCCGCAAGTGGCTGAAAGAAGGCTGGCTGGACTATCTGGCCCCGCAGCTTTACTGGCCCATCGCCCAAACCCCGCAGGCCTACCCCGTCCTGCTCAAATGGTGGACCGAGCAGAACGCGCAGGGCAGGCACATCTGGGCGGGCAACTACACGAGCAAGGTGGGCATGACCGGCAAAAGCGCGTACACGGCCGAGGAACTCGTCAACCAGATCAAGGCCACGCGCGCCCAGCCCGGCGCGACCGGCAACGTGCATTTCAGCATGGCCGCCCTGCGCGACGACCCGCACAACCTCGACGAAAAGCTGATGCAGAGCGTGTACCAATCGCCTGCCCTGATCCCGGCCAGCCCCTGGCTGAGCAGCAAGCAGCCTTTGCAGCCGCTCGCGCTGATTCAGGTAGACCCGAATACGAACGACATCAAACTCGCATGGGGATCGCCCACAAGCAGCAAGAGTTTGGGCGATGCGATCTCGGCGTATATCGTGCAGACCCGCAGCGGCGGCGCGTGGAGAACGCAGATACTGCCCGGCACGTCGGCGGGGGCGACCATTAATCAGGCCCGCCACGCCCTGAACGTGGACATGGTGGCCCTGTCGTCCGTAGACCGCTACGGCAACCAGAGCAAACCGTTCGTGTTTGAACTCAAGCCGTCCGCCAACAACGGAGCCACGGTCAGCGTAAGGACAAACGCCGCAGTTACCGCGCCTTGAATGTTTGCTGGCGGTTGATAGTTCGGCGCGATGGGTCGGGTTGGTGATCCAGGGGTTGAAAACCCCCGTCTAGGTGGCGCTTCGCGCCGAGCGTCCTGCGGACGCGATGCGTTGCCGTTCATGGCAGGTCTCATAAATTGGGAGAACAGGATGAGCAGCAAATCGGAGATGTACGCGCATTTTGTGTGGGCGACAAAACACCGTGAGCCGCTGATTACACCCGACATCGAGCGCAATGTGTATCGCTGCCTCGCCAGTGAAGTCGAGGCTCTCAAATGCCGTGTCTGCGCCCTGAACGGAATACCTGACCATGTGCATCTTGTCGTGGCCCTGCACCCGGAAGTAAGCGCGTCACGCCTGATGAAGCAGATCAAAGGTATCTCATCGGCAGCCGTCAACGACATGCGCGACCATCAGCAGCGTTTTCGCTGGCAGGATGGCTACTATGTTCGCAGCATCAGCCTGTCTCATTTGAAAGTGGTTGTAGCATACGTCAACAGCCAAAAGCAACATCATGCCGACAGCACCCTCCTTGCAAAATGGGAAGACACCGGCGACGAATAAAATGTACCGACTTGCGCGTCCGTAGGACGCTCGGCGCGAAGCGCCACCCCAGACGGGGGTTTTCAACCCCCGGATCATCCACCCACATCAATGCCGACGCGCAAACCAACCAACAACAAACAAGGAAGTATAAACGACGACTATGTCCGACCAGATAACGGTAGAAGATCAAATAGACCCGCCTGTCCACGATCTCGTGGGCGGCAAAAGAACGAGCAGGCTGACGACGGACGGCATCAGCCGAGCGCCTAATCGGGCTATGCTGCGCGCCGTGGGCTTTCACGACGACGATTTCGAGCGGCCCATGATCGGCGTGGCGAACCTGTTCAGCACCATTACGCCCTGCAACTCGCACCTGGACAGACTGGCCCGCATGGGCTGCGAGGGCGTTCGGGCGGGCGGCGGCGTGCCGCAGATCTTTGGCGTACCCACCGCAAGCGACGGCATCATGATGGGGCATCAGGGAATGCGGTACAGCCTGGTATCCCGCGAGGTGATCGCCGACAGCATCGAGGTGGTGGCGGGCGGCATGAACCACGACGGCATACTCGCGTTCGGAAGCTGCGACAAGAACATGCCTGGCTGCGTGATGGCGATGGCCCGCCTGAACGTGCCAAGCATCTTCGTGTACGGCGGCAGCATCCTGCCCGGCGTGGGCGAGGACGGGCGCGACATTGACATCGTGAGCATCTTCGAGGCGGTCGGGCAGTATCAGGCGGGCAAAGCAGACGCCGAGACCGTGCATCAGGTGGAGTGCGGCGCGTGTCCCGGTGCGGGCGCGTGCGGCGGCATGTACACGGCCAATACCATGAGCAGCGCGATAGAGGCGATGGGCCTTTCTCTGCCGTATGGCGCGAGCAATCCCGGCGTGTCGGCGGCCAAAGAGCGCGAGTCGTTTCTGGCCGGCAAAGCGCTTGTGCGCCTGATACGCGATGACATCCGCCCCCGCGACCTGATTACCCGCAAGTCGCTGGAAAACGCGTACACGTTCGTTCTCGCATTGGGCGGCAGCACGAACGCCGTGCTGCACCTGATGGCGATTGCCCGCGAGGCCGAAGTCAACTGGACACTCGATGACTTCGACCGCATCGGCGACAAGATACCGCATCTGGCCGACCTGAAACCGGGCGGGCGCTACGTGATGTTTGATCTGCATAAGGCCGGGGGAACGCCCGCCGTGCTGCGCGCCCTGCTCGACCTGGGATTATTGCATGGCGACTGCCCCACCGTGACGGGCCGCACACTTGCCGAGAATCACGAAAACGTCCGCAGCATCTACGACCGCCCTCAAATCGTCGTGCGGCCCTACGACAAGCCGATGTACAATAGCGGTCATATCAAGATACTCAAGGGCAATCTCGCTCCCGATGGCGCGGTCGCCAAAACAGCGGGCCTTAAAGTCCGCAAGATCACCGGCCCCGCCCGCGTGTTCGAGGGCGAGGAAGCGTGTTTCGCGGCTGTGCAGGCGCGCGAGATCAACGTGGGCGATGTGGTCATCATACGCGGCGAGGGGCCGGTCGGCGGGCCGGGAATGCGCGAGATGCTGTCCGTCACCGCCGCCCTGATGGGACAGGGCTTTACGGACACCATCGGTCTTGTCACGGACGGGCGCTTTTCCGGCGGCACGCATGGCCTTGTCGTGGGCCACGTTTCGCCCGAAGCGCATGTCGGCGGCCCGCTCGCCCTGGTGCGCGACGGCGACATCGTAACTATAGACGCCGAAGCCAAACAGCTCTCCGTAGATTTGTCGGATGATGAACTGCTAGCGCGCCGCGCCTTGTGGACGCAGCCGCCCCTCAAAGCGCGGCGGGGCGCGCTGGCGAAATATGCCAGATGTGTCGGCTCCGCCTCCGAGGGCGCGGTGACGATGTAATCAGACTTTGTTGGAATGATCAGGGAGGTTTCTATGCGAATGAAAGCCGGATTGTGGGCGTTGTGCGCGATGGCGGGGCTGCTGTTCTGCCTGTGGGGGTGCGGCAATGGGGGCGTGGGCGGCGGTACGCCCGCCGTGGTGCAGAACACTATCGGCAGTGCGGGCGGAAACATTGTAGACGGCAACCTGACCGTGGCCGTACCGGGGTCGGCGCTTACCGCATCCACGCTGTTTGCGGTGCAGGGGGCAACGGCGGGGCAGTACCCCGCCAACCTGACCCTGGTTCCCGGAACGGCGTACAACATCACCAGCACGGCGACCACGCTGGCCGCTGCCGTTACCGTTTCCATCCGCTACAATGGGGCTGCCCTGCCCAGCGGCGTACAGGAAAACACCCTGGAATTGTTTCAGGTCGTCAGCGGCGTGTGGACGCTTGTTACGGGCAGTACGCTTGATGTCAACAACAAAGTCGTTTCCGGCACGACAACGACGCTTGGCGTCTTCGCCGTGCTTTCGACCGCCGGGGCCACGGCCAGTTCGACATCTACCGGCACAACAACAACGGGAACGACAACCGGCACAACAACCGCCTCGAAGACCACGCATCTGCTGTTTCTATCGGATTCGGGCAGTTCCACGGTGATTACCGGAACCGGCACGCAGACGACCAGCATTCTAAATCTGTACTATACGACGCTGGGCGGCACGGCGACCACGCTGCCGATCTCGTCGGGGATCGGCAGCGAGCAGATCACGCACGCCTCGTTCAGCCCGGACACCAAAACGGCTGTCTATGACAGCCTGAGCGGGGTAGCCGCGCAGCTTGTCCTGGCCCACACGGACGGCACGGGCGTACAAACGCTGTTGAGCGGCGGGGTGACGGCGACGGGGGCGGCAACCATCCCCCGCTCCCCGTCCTTTAGCGCGGACGGCACAAAGATTGTTTTCGTGTACAATCAAAGCGGCACGGATCAGATTTACAGCATCAAGCCGGACGGCACGGGATTAACGCAGCTATCGCAGAACTTTACGGGAACAAACGTTGACCTGCCCTCCTATACCAAATCCGGGGCCGTCAGCTTTCTTTCCACGACTACAAGCGGCGTGATACAGTACAATCTCATCAGCGCGACGGGCGGCAGAGTGACCACGACAAGCACGTTCGGGCCGACCGTCGCTCCCTGGTATACGTACAGCCCCGACGCAACAAAAATTGTTTTTGTCGCGCAGTCGGCCAGCAAATCGGACGTTTACACCATGAACGCAGACGGCTCAGGCACGGCGCAGTTGACCAGATTGAACGCCGTTACTGTGGGCAACGCTCGCTTCACCGCCGACGGGACGCAGGTGGTCTTCGACGCGGCTACGACAAGCACGGCCCTGCGCTCGCTGTACACGGTAAAATTGGATGGAACCAGCGTTCAGACGCTGACCGTATCCACGGGAAACAGCGTCAACAACACCCTTGCAGACGCCCGCTGAACAAACGCCGGATGTGCAGCATAGACTGTGCAGAATAGACTGTGCAGAATAGATCGCAGCCCTGCGCCTGCGCCGAACACCGGCGGAAGGGCGCTATATTTTTCCCACAAAAGTTGATCTTGCCCAAACGCTGCGTCTGTGGCTGAATAGTTACTCGTACAGCCTGCTAACATTGTCAAACGCCCGCCATATCCGTCGCCTGAAAAGCAGGTTAGCCCCGCGTCACCTCCTCGTTCGAGAAGATAACACGGGGCTGGCTGTTTACTTGCCGTATAAAATTTTACAGCAGTTCGCTGGCCTTGATGATCTCCTGCGCGGTGATCTTCATGGTCTGGCACTTGTCGCGGCTTATTTTCTGAACCTGCCTGAAGGCGTCCGCCTCGCTGAGTTGGCGGCGCTGCATGAGAATGCCTTTGGCCTTTTCGACGAGTTTGCGCGTTTCCAGCGCATCCTTCATGTCTGTCGCCTCGCGTATGGCATCCTGAAGCGTACTGAAGCGCGACATCGCCAGCTTGATGGCGGGGAGCAACTGTTCGCTCGTAATGGGCTTGACAAGATACGCGCACGCGCCCGCGTCCAGGGCATTGTCTACATACGCGTCGTCACTGTAGGCGGTCAGCATGATAATGGGGATGGGCGCGTGTTTTAATATCTCGCGGGTCGCGGCGATGCCGTCAATGGGGCCGGGCATGTTGATGTCCATCAGGATCAGGTCGGGCTTGAGCGCCTGGGCCATGTCAATGGCTTTGCGGCCCTCCACGGCCTCCCCGACCACATCGTAGCCGGCGCGCATCAACGCCTTGCGGATTTGCATCACCGTCACGCCCTCGTCTTCACAAATGAGCGCGCGCTGCGGGGGAGTCGAGGTCTCGGACGTCATGCTCCATTCCTTTCGTGAGGATAAGCCCTGAAGGGCCTCTCGGTGACATATACAGATTGGGGTTGCGGATGTTATCGAATACAGGTGTCGGCGAGCGAATGATGGCGGGCGGAACAAACAGCCGTGATAAACCTTGCTTGATACTATACTCTAAGGCGGACAGCCTTATGACACGTACAAATAACGTATTAGACGGCGGAATCGTTTCACCCCGCCGTTTTCTTTCTTGGCCCTTTGGTTCTAATTCTTTGTACGCCGCTTGAGAATATTCTAATCCGCCATTTTGACCGTATCGAACGCGGTCTTGTTCAGGAGACTGACCGCCATATCATTGCTGACGCCAGCCGTCCCGGTAGGGAACAGATATGGTAACGACCGCTTCGCCGCGCTCGGTCTGGTTCGCAAACGTCAGTTTGCCCTTAAAATCGCGCTCGATCAGTGTGCGGGTCAGGCCCAGGCCGATTTTGGCGTTCTTGGTAACGTCAAAGCCTGCCGCAAACCCCGGCCCGTCGTCCCCAACCGTCAACTCTATGCTGTCGGGCAGACGTTTTAGCGCGATGCTGAGGCGCAGCTCCCTGCGTCCTCGCCCGCCATGCCGCACACCGTTGACGATCAATTCGTTGGCGGCAAGACCCAGAGCGGATGCCATTTTGCTGGGCAGGATAATATCCTGCGCATCAATATCGGTATGTATGCGCCGGCCTTCCGTTACGGACGCGGTCATCAGCAGAGGAACCAGACTGTCGAGCATGTGCCGCGCATTAACGCGGCTGTTGTGAATATCTTCGCTTAACAGTTCATGTACGGCGGCAATGGTACGTACCTCGCGCATGGCATGGTTTAGACCCTCCTGCGCCACGGTGTTTTTGTGTGTCGCGCCAGTCGGCGACGCGGCCTCCTGCTTGCCCGCATCCTCCGCTTCCATCCGGTAGATGTCGAGAATCGAAATCACCGCCTGGAGATTATTCTTGATGCGATGGTGTGTTTCCTCCATCGCCCATTGTAATTGTTCGGCGCGGCGCGTGGCTTCCGCATACGACTGCGCGTTCTGGGTGGCTGCGGCAAGTTGGCCTGCCGCCTGCCGGGCCAGGGCGAGATGATTTTCTCCAAACGCCGCGCTGTTTCCTTCCTTATCTTTTGCAGTATTTTTTGCAGTATTTTTTGCAGTATTTTTTGTAGTGTCGGTTGTAATATATTTTGCAGACTCAAATTCCAGCGCGCCCAGCAGTTTCCGGTGAACGATCAGCGGAATGACGATCCGGCCTTCCGTGATACTGCCGACGATATTTGCCTCAAAATTTTCCTCAGAATATTCCTCAGAGGGTTCAGAATGCGTTTCGCCGCTTTGTACCTGGCTTGTTTCGAGCGCATCGCGCAGACGGTCGCTCGAAGGGAGAAACTGCTGTTGTCCCATGAGGCGAACAGGCAGGGATGCGCCGGCTTTCACAATCCACATTTGAACGCTGAACCGCGGATCGCCATGTTCTTCGTTTTGTGCCACCGACGCTGTATAGCCATTGGAAAGAATGTCAGGCCTGGCGCCCACCCGGGGGGCTGCAAAGGAGGCGGCCGACCCGGTCTGCCCTGTGTCCGGCTGCGCGGGGCGAAGTGGTTTTCCGCGCAATCTACGCAGCAGATCGGTCTCGTCGTCGTCCGCGTCCGGGTACTCCTGACTCCAGCTTTGACTGTCCGACAGGAGAGGAAGCAGGGCCAGCCGCGCCTGCCCATAGGGAATCAGGCTGCGGACTTCGCGTAAAAAGGCGGGGACGAGGGCTTCGATTTCCAGGCTGTTGACGAGGACACGGGTGATGCGGGCCAGCGCGTCCAGTTCCTCGCTTCGGGCGCGGGCGCGGGCGTACTGCTCTGCGCTGTGCAGCACAAAAGCGGCCTGCCCCGCATAGGTACGCAGAACGCGCACGTCCTCGTCCGTAAACTTTGCTGCCCCGGTCGCATCCGCCTGCTTGTCGCAGGCGCACAGGATACCGACGGGCTGACCATGCGCGATCAGAGGAACCACAAGCACGCTTGCAACGTTCCAATCACGCAATTGCTGGTACAGCGCGCCGTCTTTCTCCCCCACGACATCGTTGCTGAGTATGGTGGCGTTGCCGAACAGCAGGTCATGCGCCCACTCCCCCGGCACGACCGGAACGCTTGTCCCGTCAAGCTGCGCGTCCTCAAACCCCCAGGAGGGCAGCAGGGGAACGAGCGTGTTTTGGCCCGGCTCGTAACTCCAGAGCGTGGCGCGGGATGCCTGCAATACGCCGGCGACGTGACGGGTCAGATATGCGTGCATCTCCTGCGGGGACGCGCTGACGGAAAGATGTCCCGCCGTCTCGAACAGGCTTTCCAGGGTGCGGGCGCGTCGCGCATCGGCCTGAGCCAGCTCTCGGAAACGCCGCTCGCCCTCGCGCTGCGCGGTGATGTCGCGAAACACATTGACACCCAGCGTGACGGTTCCGTCCGGCGCGCGCATACCGGGGCAGCCGCCAAACATCGTCACCACCTGAGACCCGTCCGGGCGCGTGAATCCGACTTCCTGATCGTAAAAGGTTTCGCCGCGCAGCGCGCGCCATTGCGGCCACTGCTCCGGCTTGAGCGCGACCCCTTCCGGCCCCGCGAGCGCAAACGGGGGCGACGACGGCAGACCGACCGCATCGCCGGATCGCGGCTCCATCTGCCGTCTCAATTCCTCTTCAGACAACCGGCCCATAATCAGCAGGGCGGCGGGGTTGCTGTCGAGCAGCCCTCCCCGGCTGTCCCAGAGCGTGATGCCGACATTGGTGGTGTTGAACACGGCGGACAGTTTAGCGCGCTCGGCGTCCAGGTCACGCAGCAGGGCGCGGGTGTCCTGCAAAGCGCGATGCGAGTAAAAGGCGGCAACGAGTCCGAGCAGGCCGAACACGCCGATCACGCAATCCTGAATGTCGTGCATTGCGCCGATGGTCTGCTTGGCGTGTTCCTGTTGGCGCAGGGCTTCGTCAAGCGCGGTCTGCGCTTCGCCGCCCCCGCCGCGCATCAAGCCAGCGCCAGGCGGCGTCCGGGCGGGAGCGACCGGGTGCAGGGTTCGTACCTGCCGCTGCGCGCGGTCTACCGAAGCAAGCAGTTCCTGTTCGTTGACATTGATTAAGACGCCCGTAATGACCGGGCCGATCACCATGATAAGCAAAGCGAAGCCGACGAACAGCAGTTTGCTGTCGGCGGCCTCCACCTGAAACCGCTGGCGCAGCGGCGTATGTTTGTTAGCTATCATCTTAGCTATCATCAAGGAACCCTGCACTTTCGAGCCGTCAAGAGCCGAGCGGCACAGGCAGAGAGCCACAATGCTTTCTCTGCCGACACCCTGCAACGGGGTTCGTATTTTCTGTCAGGCGCTCGGCTCGCGCCGCATCAGGGCAGCGTAGAATGGCCGTAGATTTCAACCTGCTTCTTTAATCTAATTGCGGTTTTTTCCTCAGCGGCGAAAACAATCGGCTGGACACGGTTTGGACAGGGTTAAGGTATACACAAATATACACAAAGGCGGCGTGTCCCGTGTCAGCCGCGCGCATCAGCAAAGACGGTCTTTTGTTATGATTTGTTCCTGCCGGATACGCCTATTGATATAGGCAGGCAGGCGTTGTAACAAAGGTTCCGCGTTTTCATTACAGACAACAGAGGATTTTGTGCCGGTAAAAGCGAAACAATATCCTAAGACAATTCAGGAGAAACACGCGCCATGCCGCAGCATAGAAGTCAGGATGAGACGTTACCGGATGCGGGCGAGCGGGCGGAAGGTGCAGCGGAAGAACTGGTACGCTTCGGCATTTCGATGCCCGCCCCCCTTGTGCGTGACCTGGACGAGTGGCGCAAAGGACGCGGCTACGCCAATCGTTCCGAGGCCCTGCGCGATCTGGTACGGGACGCGCTTGTCGAAACGCGCTATGACAAGGGCGCGCCCGATCAGGAAATGGTGGGCGTCGTGACCATCGTGTACGATCATACGACGCGGCAGCTAAGCGACCATCTTACCGATATGCAGCACCACGCCCACCACATCTCGCAGGCCACGCTGCACATCCATCTTAACCCGGACAACTGCCTCGAAGTGATCGTGCTGCGCGGCCCCCGCTCCGAAGTCGCCGAACTTGCCGACCATCTTATCAGCACTAAAGGCGTACTGCACGGCAAGTTCATTCCGACCACGACCGGCGAAGACATCGCCTGACACACGTTTGCTTGCCGCCTGCCCATGTTTGCCGCACTGCCCGCGAACCGCGCCAAATCTATGCCTGATTGGAAACAACGCCTGCGTGATCTGTTTATCGCTCCCGAACCGGGCGTGCCTTTAGACGTGCTTGGCACAGACACTGCGCGGTTCGCGGCCCTGCCGCGTGGGGCCACGGTCTGCATCAAGGTGTCATGCGCGTATGATCTGCCCTACCCGTTTGCGGTGTCGGGGGCATTTGTCGCCCGCACGGTGGAGGAAATTCACGCGGCCAACCCGAATTTGCGGATACTGTTGACGGAGGGAGGCGTTCGCGACGTTTCCGTGACCGCGATGGCCGCGCGGCACGGCCTGGACGCCATACCTCACGCCCGCTTTGTAGACGCCGAAGCGGGCGGCACGATCTACGTCGCCAATCCCGCTCCGGCCCCGTATCGTATGGAGGGGTTTCACCTTCCCGCTATGTGGGTCGAGGCCGATCTGCGTGTCCTGCTGACAACGTGCAAACTCCGCAGCCACCACTTTCAGCGCTGGTTCAGCGGGGGAACCCGCAACATGATTGGACTGCTGCCCCGCGCCCACTACAAATTGGGCGGCAGCAAGCGCGACATGCGCAGTGAAATGCATCAGCGGGGCGTGGACGCCATAGTCGCCGACCTGTACGCCACGACCGGCCACAACCTGCTCACCATCCTCGACGCCCGCCTGCTGGCGCGGCAGGACGAGCATTTGCCCGTCCGCTTTACGCGCAGACTGGACAGCGTCATCGTTTGCGACGATCCCGCGCAGGCCGATGAGCGGATGGCCGACCTGCTGCACCTGCCGTTCACGCCCCCTTACCTTGCCATGATCGCCAAAGCGCAGGCCACGCTCCCGGTTGTACAAGGATGAAAGGATGATAGGTGCATAGCCGCAAATGAACGCAAATGAACGCAAATCATTCACAAACCTGCTCGTGGGACGTAAAAGCAGCCTGTCTATTCGCGTTCATTCGCGTTCATTTGCGGCTGTCTATTCTTTTGTTTTACAGGGGTTGCTGTAATGCTGCGAGTGGATGTAGGGCAGGAGAAACAGGTGCGAAGCGGCGTACCGCTTGGACAGATGCACGACGCGCTCAAACAGTCCAATCAGATCGTATGGCTGGATATGCAGGACCCGGACGGCGGCGATTGGCAGCTGCTCGCGGACACTTTTCAGTTTCACCCGCTCGCCCTCGAAGACGCCCACAAGCAGAACCAGCGCCCCAAGATAGACCCCTACGACGGCTATCTGTTTCTGACCCTGCGGACATGGCGCGGCTTTCAAAGCGCGACGGACGACCTGACGGAAGTGACCGGCGAGATAGACATTTTTCTTGGGACGCGCTACATGGTCACGCTGCACCGGGGCGAGTGCGCCCCCGTCAGTCAGGCCCGCGCCCGCTGGGAACAGCGCTCGGAATGGATGCCCAACGAAGCGGGATTTCTGCTGTACCTCCTCCTCGATAACGTCGTGGACAGCTTCTTTCCCGCGATGGATGTGATTGACAAAGAGATAGACACGCTGGAGAACGCCATTTACGCGCAGGGCGTCACACTGGACATACTGCCCGCGCTCGCCCTGCGTAAACGCCTGCTATTGCTGCGCCAGACGGTCGCGCCGCTCCGTGACATGCTCAGTCAACTGCTCCGCGCGGGTCAGCCTCTGCTCTCTAAAAACAGCCGCGTCTACTATCAGGATGTGATAGACCACACCACGCGCCTTGTGGAGCAGATAGACCTGCATCGCGAGATCGTCAACGGCATTCTGGACGCCATCATGGCGCAGACCAACAACCGCTTGAATCAGGTGGTGAAAACGCTGACGGGCATTTCGACCGTCCTGATGAGCGCGGCCCTGATCGCGGCCATCAGCAGCCTGAGCTATACAAATACGCTTAATGCTCATTCGCCGCGCGGCTTCTGGGCCGTTATCGGCAGCATGGCAGTCGTTTCGCTCGGCCTGCTCGCCTACTTCCGCCGCATCAAGTGGTTTTGAGCCTTCGACAGGGCCGCTCTTTCACACAGACAACGCAAACCACTGCCTAGAATTTGCCGGATAAGGCGCGGACGAACAGGGCTACGCCTACAATCGTCACAACGCCCGCGCTCAGGACGGACACGCCCGCCATTAATCGCCCACGCGCAGGCAAACGCTCCAGCAGGTTCCTGGCCCGCATCATCAACAGTCCGAGCAGGGTCAGCACGACCGCAAGCCCCAGGCTGAAACAAACGATCAGCAGCAGGCCGAACGCGATCCGGTGCAGGGCAATCGCGCTCAACATCACCACAAGCGCGGACGGACACGGCAGCGCGCCTCCCGTAATGCCCAGCCCGATCAGCGCGCGCAGCGAGACCTCTCCCCCTGCCCGCCGCTGATTATAAAACTCGTCCGGCTCGTCGTCATTTCCGATGCTGGCAGCCACCTTCCCCTCTAAGCCTCTAAGCCTCTTCTCTTCTTGTCCCCCCTCCGCATTCCGCCACGCCTGCCACCGTCCCACCAATAGGCCAACGCCCATCAAGGCTACCAATGCGCCCGATATAGCGCTGATGATTGGGAACAGCTTTTCGGGTACGATGCGCTGCGAGGCGAACAGGGTAATCAAGCCCAGCGCGAATACGCCCAGCGTGTGCGTCAGCGTGACCACAAGCCCCAGCAAGACGGCGTGCCAGGCCGTGCCTCGTGTGCCGACAAGGTACGCGGCCACCATCGCTTTGCCATGCCCCGGCGACAGCGCGTGAAGCGCGCCGAATGCAAACGCGCTGCCCAATGCCAGCAGCATCAGAGCGGGCGTCAGGTTCGCTGTGGCGATAGACTGCGTAAATTTATCCTGCGGCGTGGCTGCGTTTTGATTACTCAGAATGGGAGGAGCGATCATGGAGGATGGTATGGGCTTGTCGGTCTGTGCGCCCTGCCGCGCTTTTACCAGAGTGAAACGCGCCTGCGTTGTTTGAGGCGGGGGAAGGCCGGGATCGGTGGGATACACAGTCAGTTCCTGGCTTATGTCTGAAGAGCCTGCGGAGGCATCGCGCACAAGGGCGGAAGGACTGACAACGATTTCCTTCCATCCGGTGCGCGTGGGGAAGTTGTTGTCTGCGTACTCGACGACGCGGGGCGTGTCTGCTCCGGCATCGGGAAGCGAGGCAATCAGGTTCAGCGTCAGGCGCAGGGTTTGCAGGCCGCCCGCGCCGGAGCGCAGGCTGATGGCGTCCGCAACTGTCCGGAGCGCGACGGCCTGCCCATTTACGTTCAGGGTGAGATTGCGGCCTAATTCAGCGCATTGCGCTTGCAGATACACTGTGCGCTCCGCGTCCGACACGATGCCGTCATGATTCGCGTCCAGCCGCTCCATTTCGCTGACGGTCGGGATCTCGGCCATGTCCAGCACGTAGCGGCCCACGATGCGCGTCTGGCCCGCGTCGGACTGCGCCACAAGACGCGTAAAGTGGCTGATGGAAAAATTGCCCATCGGGTGGGCAAAGAGTGAGTGCGGCAGCAGAAGGCAGGCCGAGGCCGTCAGCATCACTGTAAACGCGCGGACGCTTCTTCTCAAAGTAGGCGGCTCATTTCTGTTCAGGCTTCGCGGCCCTGTTTTCGGTCTCGCTGCGCGGAGCGCCCTCTTCTACTCTCGACACCCTCGATGCGCCGGCTTGATTTCTGCGGGGCGCGACCGGCAGGTTTGCCGCGCCCCATTTCTGCCGTAAGTCAGTCCGTAAGTCAGCGTGTCCCGCCCGGAGTTTGCGCTGCCGAAGCATTTTGGCCCACCGTCAAGGTCGGCGGCATCTGCTCCGCGTCGCGGGAATGCGCGCCCATTTCCTTGAGCGTGTCGGCGGCGACCGTGGCATAGAGCAGGCTGAAGTTCGGGTTTGCGTTTAGCGCCTCATACAAATCTTTTTTGGCGCTTATGAACTGCCCCTGCTTCGCGGCGATCATGCCCGCGTGGAACTTGAACAGCGCTTCGGGCGTGTTATGGGTCAGCGCCTTCTCGCTCATGTTCGCGGCATCCTGATAACGGCCCGCCTTGTAATAGCACCAGGCCAGCGTGTCGGCCACATACACGTTCGGGCGCGTCTTGTACTCGATCTCTTCCTCGCGAACAGCCTGGGCGACATTGCGGTCATGGTCGGCGTCAAACTGCGCGATCTGCATGTCGCCGCGTACGCCGTTGGCCCGCATCAGTTGGTGCGTGGCCTCCACCAGCGCGTACTGTTTGCGCGCGTCTTCGGGCTTTCCTGTCAACTGGTACAAGTCGCCCAGCGCCACAAGGGCGTCGTGCGTGGGAACCGCTTCGACCGCCTGCCTGTAATTATCAATGGCGGCGGGATAGTCGCGCTTCATCGCCTTCAAGCGGCCCATCACGGTCAGCAGTTGGTAGTTGTGCGGCGTGTACTTCAATGCGTCCTGCAGCGTCTGTTCGGCGGGCATCATTTCGCCCGTGCTGATGAGCATGATGGCGAGCTGAGCGCGGCACCAAGCCGTATTTTCCGCGAATGGCCCGCCCGCTTTAATGGCTTTTGCCATCAGCCACTGGGCTTTGCGCTGATCGCCCGTCAGCCACAACAGATGCGCCCCCCGGCTGTACGAGGACGTATCCGGGCGTATGTCGAGCATCTGCTGATAATGCTTGTAGGCCGCGTCATAATTGCCCATTTCCACATCGGCATCGCCGATAAGCCCATACGCGTCGTTGTCTTTGGGGCTGATGGCAATGGCTCTGGTGGCCCACGCAATACTTTTCTCGAACTCGTGCCGCCCGCCATTGACCCAGGCAAGACCGTTCAGGGCAGGCACATTGTTCGGCTTCAACTCTACGGCGCGCTGATAGGATTTTTCGGCGTGGGCGTAATACGTCACGTCAGCGGTCTCGCGGGCCTTCTGCATGTACGAGTCACCCAGGTTGACCCAGGCCATGTCGTCTTTGGCGTTCTTGTGTACCAGAACCGTCCACTTGGCGATAAGTTGATCGGACAGCGAATTAGTCGAAGGCGTGGAAGGTGCGGCAGGCGTCTCTTTCGGCGCGGCGACCGGCACGGCGGGCGGAGTAACCGCTATAGTGGTTGGGAGGAAAACGGGCGTCTGCCCTGCATCAGCTCTGGCGGCACGGTGTCCCACTGACCACGCGGCGGCCCCGGCTCCAACGGCGAGGACGCAGACTATTCCTATTTTGCTGGCGTTGATGGTTTGCTTCATGGCCTTCTGCCTTAACGCGAATGTATGCTGACTTCACGCTTATCTGACTTATCTGATGCACAATACGTCGGGCGTTACCCCCAATGTGATAACGCCCGACGTATCGCGCGCCCTGCCTGTTTAGGGATTATGGGCGGGCGTTGAGTCCTTGCTGTTGCGGGTTCCGGAGTGCGGTGTGCCTGCGTAGGGGAACGTGGTGTTGTATACCTGATCGTTATGGTCTATGTTGTCGCCTACGACGGTGAGGCTGGTATAGGTGGGGCCGCTGGCAACGGCTGTCAGCGCGATGTCTACCACATCGTCGCCCAATCGGCGTCCATTCGGCCATCCGCCGGGGATTCTTGCTCCCGCGCTATTTGTGACCGTGTCGCCGCCCAGGAAGCTCAGGCGGCTGAATCCCATCTCGCCCGACACATGCGCCGGGGTGGAGGTGGTGTCTACGCGGATCACGTCCGGAATGTAAACAGCGGCAAGATCAACGCGCCCGGTTGTGGCGAAATTGGTTCCATAAACCGCATTGATCAGCGCGGCCACTTCGGGATTCAGCGCATACGTCTGATAGCGCGCGGCGTCATTGGTGGGCGAGTCGCGGTTGTAGTTGTCCTTGTCGGCGATGGCGACGAGAACTTCGTTAAACAGCGGGTTCGCTTCCCGGTTCACCTGAATGAAGGGGCCGGATGTGGCAGCGGCGCCGGTCGTGCTGCGCAGCGTGATGCGCGGTCGGCTGACGCTGGCATACACGCCCACGCCCAGACGCGCCCCGATGGCGGGCGCGCCGCCGTTCGTGAACGGAGCCTGATAGGCAATCGGAGTGGGCAGGCTCGAAAGCGGGATCACAACAGAGTAATGAAGCACATTGTAGCCCTTGAAGCCGTCTACGCCATTGCCCTGCTGACCGAAGGTGGCGGCGGTTCCCGGAACCGGCGCACCCGTTGGAATCAGAATGCGGGAATCGAGAAAATCGAAGATGCCCGGCGTGTCGGCGTAGAAGCCATCTTCTCGCGCGCCGCAGAAGGTCGTCAGGCCGCCCGCAACATCGTACACCGTCTCGCGAGTGTAGCGATCCAGTCCGGCCCGCGTGGACGCGCCTGATATGGCAAAGCCGTAGGTCGGCGACGCCGTATTCATGTCGTTGTAGTAGGGCGTGGTGCGAACGCCGGTGTTGTAGGGCGGCACGATAAGCGGCGCTCCGCTCGTGTTCGTGCTGATGGTGGACGTGCCGGCTGCCGTTGTGGTCGTGAGCGTGTACGTCTGCACAAAGTTCTGGTGCGCGTCGCCCACATCATTTATTGCGCCCGCATTGGCGCCGCCATTGACGTTCGCGCCGCGCCCATAGCGCAGGATCGTGTTCAGGTTCTTGTAATTGCCGCCTTCTGCGCCGACCGGCGAGAACTTGAAATCATAGCGCTGCAGCTGCGCGCCCGTATTGGGATTGGCGATGTGGATGCTGTACAGCGCGTCATCCGCGAAGGCTTCGTACATCACGCCGTCGCCGGGTTCGGAGAACGGGCGCACGCTGACCTCGACGACCAGGGAAGTTCCCCGGATGAAAGCGTATACGTCGGTCAGGTTGGCCTGCGGGTCCAATTTGATCAGGGGCGCATCGCTGTGGCTGGAAGCCGTGGCGAGCGTACCGGGAAGCACGAGGGCGGCTCCGGCCAGCATCAGGGCGGCGCGTTTCCAAAAACTCTTCATACCGTCTCCTTTGTCTGCGACTATGGCAGCAAAACAGAAACAAACAGTGCGACACAACAGCTCAAGGAGATGGGGTTGAGTTCAGCCCGCTTGAGCCTGCATCCGCGTGTTCCTCTTGACGGGAACATCGCATCAAACTTTCGCATAGGTCACACGCTGCGTTTGCGGCGTCGCATAGCACAGGCGGCCATCGTGCCGAACGCCCCGATCAGCGCGATGCTGCCGGGTTCGGGAACGGCGGATGTCGTGTTCCCGCTCGCCGTGACGATATTGCCGCTGGTGAGGTCGAGATAGCTACCATCGAACGTGCTGGTGTGCGGGCCATACGCGCTGTCATAACCGAATCCGCTCAGTGGAACCGGGGTAAACGCGCTGCTGTCTTCGAGAAAACTGACCAGGCCCAGACCGGAGTCATAGGCAGTCATAAATCCTGTGGGCGCGAAGACATTGGTGACAACGCCTGCGCCGGACAGAACATGTATGTCTACATCGAAGAGATCGTTTGGCGAAGTGTTGCTGATGCTGTAATCGTAGTGGAACAGTCCGTTCACGAGCGTGACGGTGGGCGTCGAGACCTGCGCCCGGACGACGCAGGGCGCGCTTAGAAGACACAATGCGCCGGCCACCCCGGAGAGAATGTTGTACTGCTTGCGACGAGGCATACTTACGCCTTTCCTGATAAAAATACGGAGAGTGAAAATTACAACTCAGTGACTAAGGATCACGGCCCTGTTGACGCGGCCCATGCCGCCTGTAGCGGAAACCGGCTTTCCTCTTCGCATGTGTCGGCGCGTTTGCAGGCGGACGCTCAGACTGCGTAACTGCTTCGTACAAAGTTTCACGTCAGGATGAAACAGGGCCGAAGCGGTTTGTTTTGCCAGCCAAAGCGATGCCCCCGGCGATGCGTCCGAGGGCATTATAATCCAGCAAGATTACAGACATATTACAGAGTTACAAATAACCAGGTCTTTTTGTAACTACTCGTCAATTATGAAAATTTCACTCTCACAATGTTACCGGCTTCCCCGTTTCGATAGATTGCAGCGCGGCGAGGGCGATACGAACGGCCTCCGTGCCATCCTGGGGCGTAATGGAGGGCATGACGCCTGCGGCAATCGCGTCCAGGAAATGCTGTAGTTCCGTCTGGTAGGGGCTGACGGCGACCGGGCTTTCCGGCACGGCTACGCCCGCCCGCGCCGCGCCGTTCTCCGATTCAACGGCATTCAGGGCGCGTCTGAACGGCGTGGCGGAGGGCTGATTGAAGTTGTATTCGGCCAGTCCCGCATCGCCCGCGATCTCGAAGGCCACACTGAACCCGCTCGGATCGTTCCAGGTTCCCTCGACATGGGCCACGGCCCCGCTCTTGAAGCGCAGGGTGACAAGCGCGTAATCATAGCCGGGCAGTTTCTGCCTGCTGACGCCTTTGGCATAGACGCGCTCGACCTCGCCGAACGTCCAGCGCAGCCAGTCGAAATCATGGATAATCAAGTCCAGCACGCAGCCGCCGCTCAGGTCGAACTGGCCGTACCAGTCGTTCCAGGCGCGGGGCATCGCGCCGCCGCGCCGGGTGCGTATGGCGGCAGGCGTACCGACATACCCCTCGTCCACGCCCCGCTTCGCCAGGGCGTATTCGGGAAAGAAGCGCACCACCTGCGCCACGAACAGGGGAATGCCCGCTGTCTCGCAGGCAGCCGTCATGCGCTCGCACTCTTCCACGGTGCGGGCCATCGGCTTTTCCGTGGAAATGCCTTTTAAACCTAATTCACCGGCCCGCTCCGCCGCGCGTACCACATACTCGGCGTGCCAGGGAGTCGGGCAGCACACGTCCACGACATCGGGACGCGTCGCGGTCAGCATGGCTTCGAAGTCATCGAACGCCTGCGCGGCGTGCTTGTCCGCCAGCGACTGCGCGGCGTCATGCCGTATATCCATCACGCCTACAAGCTGCGCGTTTGCGATCTTCGCGTAACAGGACGCGTGTACGCCCGCTATGCCGCCCGCCCCCGCCATTGCCACTCGAAACATAGACATCCCCTTTTTCGCCCCGATGATGCGCGTACACGATGCGAAACCATGTACCCGCGCCGGCGAATGCGTTTATAATGCTCGTTCTCCTTTCCCATTACAACATCGTGGCGCGTCTCTCCTTCTCGAACTCGAAATGAATACGCAGAATGAATACTAATCCCGAACATCGCCTATACCGTGTAAACAGTAGGGGAGCAACATGAAAGCGATATGAACACAACAGTCACAACAAAAAGCGGTTCGGTCAGAAATCGCTTCTGACCGAACCGCCCGTTTTCAAGAGACCGCCTCGCGCTGAGGGCGCGAAGGCAGACTATACGTTATGTCAGTTGGTCGGAACCGCGCTCGGATCGCCGTACACCGCGCCGTCCAAATACTTGGTGTTTACGCCGAAGGGATACCACTGGTTCATGCTGCCCGCGCCCGTATGCTTCACCTTGTCGTAAAAGTCAACCGCCGTGGCGTGGTTGGTGTTGGCGGTAGCCTCGGTCAGCTTGACATCGTAGGCTGTGTAGGTCTGGCTGGGGATGTGCCACTTGACATGCGTGTCGCAATACAGGAAGTTGCTGCCGCCGCCGTGATAATCCTGCGGGGCCATGTAGGGGACGCCATCGGGGGAGTACGTCGCGGGCGTTCCCAGGTCGCCGGCCTTGACCGCGCCCGCCTTGCCGCAGCAGGTCTGATTGAAGGGTGTGCCGTAGCGGTTTACGACAGCATCATAAGAACTGCCGGGCGTCGGGTCCTGCTCCTGCGCGGCCTCGTACAGCAGCACGAGGTTGGTGGCTTGCGCGGTCTGGTCGGGGTTGAACGGCGCGAAGAACCCGTTATCCGCCGCACAGCCTTTAGCGATGCCGCAGTCGGTCGCTTTCTGGCCCGTAGCGCCATAAAAGACGCCGTTCCAGCCGACCTGCAGGTACTGATTCATGGCGTAGTTCTGGCCGGGAGCCTGGAAGCTGCTGACCGTGCTGGCGGTCGTGTCATTGCGCTTGGTGGCCGCGTCCGGGCAGGCGAACACGTTGTTGCTGCCGCCGTTGCCGCGCTGCTTGACGTAGGGGCCGATGCCTCCAGAGTCCTTGTAGTTGCAGTTGTTGCCGCTGGCGTCGCAGACGACCGAGCCGACGACCCATGTGGCGCTGAAGTTGCCCGTAGCCGCGCTGGAAATCGAGGAGGTGGTGATGGGCATGGGAAACCCGCCATCATAATCGGTGGCGTACAGCGCGAAGGCCGTGCCAAGCTGCTTCAGGTTGGAAGAACAGGATGCCTGACGCGCTTTTTCGCGGGCCTGGGCGAACACGGGGAACAGAATGGATGCTAGAATAGCGATGATGGCGATGACGACGAGCAGTTCGATCAGCGTGAACCCTGCTCGCGTTTGTGCATTGGGTCGCAGTGTGCTTCGGGACATTTTACTCTCCTCAGTAGAACTCGGATAGAACTCGGATAGAACTCGATGGTCGGGGCAGTGGGCGTTCGCCCTTGCCTTCGTACTGTCTTCTTGAGACTACTCAAGTGTACCAAGTCCCAGATTAAGAGGCTGTTAAATGTTGATTAACTTCTGGTTAAGACACGTTTGGGGCGTGAATACGGGCTATACAAGACGAGGCGGCAGGGCTGAAATGATTTCAGCCCTGCCGCTTTTACATTGCGACCCTGTTCAAGTAACCGGAGGCAGGTTACGGGAAGAGTGTGCCGCTGACCTGCGGGTTCCACATGTCTTTGGTGCCCGAACCCATGTTGCGCTTGTAGCTGTAGTAATCTACGGCGTGCTTGACGGGCGAGGAGACGCCGAGCGGCGAGTCATGCGTATGCACGTATGTCGCTGTGTCGCTTGTCCAGGTGACGCTGGGGTGCATGGCCTTGACGTGACCGTCGAGGAACGCAAAGTCGGAGTTGTCGTTGTGGTAGTCGGCGGGCTGCAGGCAGGGAACGTTGCCGAACGAATCGCTGGCATACGAGGTACACGCGCCGCCAAACCCCTGCGCGAACGGCGTTCCATAGCGATTTACGCTGCCGTCGTATGACTGGCCGGGGGCGCTTTCCTGCGCGGCCTCGAACAGCAGAATACAGCTTGCCGGCTCGGCGGAGAAATCCGGGTTGAAGGGAGCGTAATTGCCGTTTGCATCATCGGCAGCCTTGATTATTTTGGCTCTGGAGGGCGTCGGATTGTACAAACCACCCCAGTTCATCTGCAGGTACTGGTTCATCACGTAGTTTTGACCGGGCGGGCTGGAGTAGCTGTTCGTGCCGTTGGGCTTGTGCTGCACGGCGTCGGGACAAGCAAACACGTTGTTTGCGCCGCCATTGCCACGCTGCTTGATGTAGGGAAAGATGCCGCCCTTGTCCACGAACGTACCCGTAGCGGGGGCTGTGGGATCGCCCGTGACCCATGTTGGCGGGATTGAGCCGGAGCCGGCAGGAGAGCCATAGTTAGTGATCGGAGCGGGATATGTCCCGTCGTAGTCAACGGCATACAGCGCGAAGGCCGTACTCAACTGTTTGAGATTGGATTGGCACGACGCCTGCCGGGCCTTTTCGCGGGCCTGAGCGAACACGGGGAACAGGATAGCGGCCAAAATGGCGATAATCGCGATGACCACGAGCAGTTCGATCAGCGTAAAGCCGGCTCGCGTCTTAGGTGTGGCGCTTCGAGACATTTTCTCTCCTCAATAAATAGGTGGCGTCGAGCGCTCGCTCTTGCCGATAATTGCGTCCTTGTGGGACTGCAATATAAGTGTACCGCCTCTTATGTTAAGGGGATGTTAAATATAGATTAAGGTGTTGTTAAGAACGAGCTGACAGAAACACCCCCCGACTCAGATGGTCGGGGGGTGTAAACGTCGCAAACGTCGCGCCGCACTGCTTCTGCCTCAGTTAATGGCACTGTGACTGCGGCTGCAAAGCCTCGCCGCTTCGTCCATCGTGTGCAAGCCAGATATTGTCCGAGGCATGCTGCGTGATGTCATAGGATAATGTTTCGGGATGCAGCGATTTAACGTGTCCATCGCAGAACAGGTAGTTGTTGACGCCGCCGCCATGCCAGCTCACTTCGGGAGACTGCCCCGCATACCAGTAATATGTCTCGTGCGCCAGTGTGTCCCAGAACCCTTTGTTCATCATCCAATCGCCGTCCTGATTGGTTGATCCGGTGTACTTGCTGGTTCCCGCGCCGTCTTCAGGAATCGCCTCGAACAGCAGGTCAGTGTTCGCGGTCGCGGAGATGCTGGCAAGCGTGATTGCAACATCCGAGTTGTGCAGGACGCCTTCATTGGAGGTGCTGAACTTGGCCGAAAGGTACTGTGCCGGCAGCGTATAGCAGGCATCGGGATCCTTAATGGCGATGTTATTGAAGGTATTGCCGGGATTACGCAGGTAAACATTCATTGCGTAGGTACGCAGATACTGGTACACCACATCGGTGCCGGAGTATTTCTTGGCAAGGTCAGGGCAGACCCATATCGTGTTCTTGCTGGTTCCCCCCGCCCGGTTCTTGATGTAGGGTTCAAGCGGAGAAGAACCCGGATTGGCGTTTGTATAAATGTAGCCGTAGTAGTAAGGAGACATCAAAGTCTCATCGTTATCCTGCGCGTACATCAGGAAGGCGACGCCGATCTGCTTTTCATTGCTCTGGCAGCTTGCCTGACGCGCTTTTTCGCGGGCCTGGGCGAACACGGGGAACAGGATGGCAGCGAGAATCGCGATTATCGCGATGACGACGAGCAGTTCGATCAGCGTAAAACCGGAACGTGTGCGCGTGGTGTTTTGGGACATTCTTCTCTCCTCAGTAGATAGGGCGGCGGCGGTTAGCCCCTCCCATTACGTTATTTGCGTGGATCTGCAAATAAGGGTACCAAGTTCCGCATCATGAAGATGGCGGAGGTTTATCAGGAAAATGCTGCCTGCGGATACAGTAACAATTCTCAAGCCGCCGCAGGCATTATGTCATGCGACTCAGGTCAGGGGCAGGTATCGCTCTGGATCGTCCAGTCACACGCGGTTGTGGAGCCGTACTTGCGGTATTTGGCGTGACCGTCGCCGAACACGGCCTCAAAGCCGCCCGCGTGGCGATAAGATACTTTAGAAGCCGTGGCGTTGCGGAAATGATCCGTGCGGATTTCCTGCTGAATGCCCCGAATGCTGTTGCCCTGCAGACCGGGATCAATGGTTGCGCTGCCGGTCATTGCATCGAAAATGTGAATAGTTGTGGAAGGCTCTTCAATTTGGGCCTCGATCACGGACACGGTTGTTCCCGTCGTTACAAATCCGCTTTTCGCGTTCGCCGTGGTTTTGAAGTTGGGCGTACTCCAGGCAGCCACGGTGTCAGGTATCAGGTTGCGCCCGTAGGAGAGTGTGTGGACGAGAAAGGGCTGTGCGGTCGAGCCATCTGCGCCCGTCAGCGCGCCGAACGAAATGCCGTCTTTGGTGCGGCCCGTATACTTCAGCGCCGTAGGGTCTATATAGGCCGTATCCACGCCGGACACTTCGTTGGTCGTCGAGGGACAGGTGAATACCTGATCGTTCTTGATGTAAGGCTGCACCATTGTGGGCCAGGACACGACGGGCGTGCCGGTAGACGGCAGTTGGGAGGGCGGATACATGCTATCGTAGTCGCTCTGGTACATTATCAGCGATTTGCCGATCTGATTCAGATTGCTGATGCAGGCGGACTGGCGGGCCTTTTCACGGGCCTGGGCGAACACGGGGAACAGAATGGCGGCTAAAATAGCGATGATGGCGATGACGACGAGCAGTTCAATCAGCGTGAAACCGCTGGTACGGCTCGAACGTCGAACAAGACAGTGCATGAATGGCTCCTTAAAGCAAACGCCGTTTTCTGTGGCTCATCAGACGTAAATGGATATGGATTCCTCTAGTTTTGCATCATTGCGATTCCATTGTACCACCTCGATTATTAAGGTTGTGTTAAGGAAGTGCCTGTTTCGCTTGTATTTGCTAAAAAAGTGTTAAGGCAAAAGATGTAGTTTCGCCAACAACTAATGCCGGACGGAACACATTTTGGTATTCACTCGCGCTGCCCTGTTGACAGCAAAGCTTTGTCTGCGCGTGGCATTCGACGGGTCGGCTGCAATCTGGTATACTTCTAAATGGTTAGCGGCCTGGACAATCCGGCGCTTTAAGCCGCGTACATCCCCGGTATCATCTCTGGTATCCGACTCGGCGTTTCAACGTCATTTTGTGTTTATTTTCATTTTGCGTTTGTTTTATAAGGTGGCGCTATTGAACCACGCGGCTAACGAAAAAACACCTGCGGAGAAAGTGCCTGTTCCCACCCTGGAACGGCTCGCCACGTACCTCCGTTTTCTAAACGACTTGCAGCAGGCGCATGTGGACACGATTTCCAGCGCCGAGGTGGAGCGGCAGACCGGTATCAACGCAGCGCAGTTCCGCAAAGACCTGTCGCATTTCTATCGCAACCTGGGAGAGTTCGGCAAACCGGGCGTGGGCTACAATGTGCAGGAATTGCAGACGCGCATTACGCGCATCCTGAAGATTGACCGCGAACAGCGCGTACTGCTCGTAGGCGCGGGCAACCTGGGATCAGCCCTTGTCGGCTATCCGGGTTTACAGGAACACCATCTTAACCTGGTGGCCGTGTTCGACAACAACGCCGATAAGATCGGGCAGCCGCTGTGGGAATTGGAAATCATGGACGTGCAAGGGCTGGAAGACGCGAACCGCCTGATCGGGGCGCGCATCGCCATTCTGGCCGTTCCCGCGCCCGCCGCCCAAAAAGTGGCCGATCTGATGATCCACGCGGGCATACACGCCATCCTGAACTTTGCGCCCGTGCTGCTGCGCGTTCCCGATAACGTGTACGTGCGGAATGTGTCCTTTTTACAGGAACTGGCTGTCCTCTCCTATCATCTTTCCAGCGACATGCTGCCCGAACTGCCCCCGAACCTGCTCAAATCGGAGGCGACCGAGTACACCCTGCCCTCGGACACGCCTCTTCCCGCCCAGGCCGCGAAGAACGGGCATGGCAAGTCGGGAAACGCGGCACACTGACTATGTCCTCGTACTTTCCTATTTCCATAGACATCAGCGGCAAATTGTGCGTGGTCGTGGGCGGCGGCGCGGTTGCGGAGCGCAAAGTCGCTGACCTGCGGGACGCGAATGCGGTTGTGCGCGTTATCAGTCCCGATGTCACGGATGTATTGCGCGAACAGGCGCAGGCGGGCGATATTGATTGGCTGCCGGTTCCTTATGAGACGGCGCATTTGGCCGGCGCGTGGCTCGTGTTCGCCGCCACCAACAACCGGGCCGTCAACGCGCAGGTGACTGTAGACGCGAACGCGCGGCATCTGTTTGTCAATGTGGCCGACGCACCCGACGAGGGCAGCCTGCTTGTGCCGAGCGTGGTGCGGCGCGGCGAGTTGTGCCTGAGCATCTCCACAGGTGGGGCTAATCCCATGCTTGCCCGCAAAATCGCCGGGGAACTGAGACAACAGTACGGCCCGGAATACGGCGCACTGGTGGAACTTTTGGGGCAGATGCGGGCCTATATAAAAGAAAGTACGCCCCTGCCCGCGCTGCGCCGAACTGCGCTGGCGCGGCTGATTGACAGCGAGGCCGAACTGCGCCGACTGCTTCACAGCAGCGACACGGACGGGGCGCGAACAATGGCGATGAACGCGGTTGATGACGCGCTTGCCAAAGAAGCATAGTTGTCTGAACTCGGATTTATAGGATTGGAATTATGACTATGATGTCTGTATCTGGTTTTGCTTGTTGGTATACTAGAATTGGGATGTGATTAGCAGGGCATTCCATCCTGTCCATCATACTAATCCGATACATCCGAGTTCAAGACAAGACGAAAAACGGTCTGGAGTAAAGCGGTTTGCATCTTGTTCTCGTCGGCCTCAGTCACCACGAAGCGCCCATTGACGTGCGCGAGCGGCTTAATTGCGCGCCACACGCGCTCAGTGCCGCGCTGCAGCACCTGCTGACCCTGCCCAATGTGCGCGAGGGGGTCGTGCTGTCTACGTGCAACCGCATGGAAGTGTACGCGGTCGTCGAGGGGCAGCGGGTCGAGGACGCGTATCGCGCCCTGACGCATCATCTCGCCGGGTTCCATCAGGTTCCCGAAAGCCTGTTTGGGGCGCGGTTGTTTCACAGGGCGGAAGGCGAGGCCGCGTCGCATCTGCTGCGCGTCGCGGGCGGTCTGGACAGCCTTGTCCTGGGCGAGCCGCAGATACTTGGACAGGTTCGCGAAGCGATGAGCGTGGCGCAGGCCGCGCAGTCGTGCGGCCCCGTGCTTTCCAAGCTGTTCGGGCAGGCGCTCGCGACCGGTAAGCGCGTCCGCTCTGAGACCGGGTTGGGCCGGGGCGGATTCTCCATCGGCCATGCCGCCGTGAGTCTGGCGCAGCGCATCCTGGACGACTTTTCACGCGCTCGCGTCCTGATTCTGGGCGCGGGCAAAATGAGCTATGTGACTGCCGCGCATCTAAAACGCAGCGGCGTTCAATTTGTGGTCGTCGCCAACCGCACCCACGACAAGGCGGTCGCCCTCGCCGAGCGTCTGGGCGGGCAGGCTATCCACTATGACAGCTTTTTAGACGAGATGACGCGGGCCGACATCGTGATCGCGTCCACGTCCGCCCCCCACCCCATTGTACGCCGCGCCATGCTCGCACCCGTCATGAAAAAACGGCGCGGCAAGCCTCTGTTCCTGATTGACATCGCCCTGCCCCGCGACATTGACCCGGACGTGAACGAACTAGACAACGTCTATTTACGCAACATAGACGATTTGCAGGAGATCGTGGAACAGCAGGCGCAGGGCCGCGCAGGCGAGATCGGAGCCGCAGAGCGCATCGTCCTGGAAGAGACAAGCGCGTTTGTGGCGTGGCTCAAGGCGCGGGGCGCGGTTCCTGTGATCGCCCAACTGCGCTCACACCTCGACGCCATGACGAAAGCTCGCCTGGACATCCTGCGCGCCCGTCTAGGCCCGCTCAATGATCGCCAATGGCAGGAAATAGAGACTCAGTTTCGAGCGCATAACGATCAGGTGGCTCTTGCCCCTACCCGCCGACTGAAACGCGCCGCAAGCGAGACAAACGGCACGGACGGCGGCACAGAGTATGACCTGATGGAAGCAACACGCGAATTGTTCGGGCTGCAAGCGGAAGAAGGAGGCGAGGCGAAGGATACAGTACAAAGCGTTATGCCGTCCCTCCCCTCCCCGACTGCCGACGTTTCCGGTCACGAGGAACCACCGCGTTCCGGCGGCTTTGCTTTCGCGCCCGCCGCGCCGGTCGAGGTCACAGGCAAGCCAGCGCGCCACAACGAGAGGACGCCATGACATTTGCTGTATTGAACGCCATCGCTTTCGCGCTGTACCTGGCCGCGTCCGTGTGCAATGGGGCCACGCTGTTTTTACGGGCGTCCGCCGCACCCAGCCTTGCTCCCCCGGATCGCAGCGGCGGACGCGCGGCGCGTCTGGGCCGCCCCCTCCTGCTGCTCGGCCTGCTGGCGCAGTTCGGGGCCATTGGCGCGTGGTGCGTACAAACGCATCACACGCCCTTTGCCAGTGAATACGGCACGCTGGCCGTCCTCGCCTGGAGTATCGCGCTGGCGTATTTGCTCGTAGACCTGCGCGGACGCCTGCCCGCCGTGGGCGCAATCGCCCTGCTGGTCGCCTGCGGCACACTGTTTTTGGGCAGCCTCCACGCCCGAAACGGTATGGCGAACGGCGCGTTTCTGAGCAGTCAGATGGTCAGCCTGCATGTTCTGACGATCCTGGCGAGTTTCGCCCTGTTCGCGCTCGCGTTCGGCTGCGCCGCGCTGTACCTGTTTCAGAACAAATTGCTCAAGCGGCGGCACGTTCCCGAAAGCCTGCGCAGGCTGCCCTCGCTCGCCGCCCTGGACACGCTGGCCTACCACAGCGTCGCGTTCGCCCTGCCCGCGCTTACCTTGGGGCTTGCGCTGGGCATCATCTACATTTACAGCGGCGCGGTCACGACCCCGCCCGCGCAGTGGTTTAGCGACCCGCATACCCTGGTTTCGTTTATGGCCTGGGGTCTGTACGTGGCGTATTTGGGCGCGCGGCTGGGCCTGGGCTGGCGCGGCGTGCGCCTGCAATACATCCTGCTGGCGGGCCTGTTCCTCACCCTCGCCCTGTACACCTTGCCCACCTCCACGCACCACTTCACCGGGTAGCAGGCAAGAATGCTTTACCGCAGATGACGCGGATCAAGCGGATACACGCGAATCAATCCAAAAGATAATCCGTGTTTATCTGTTTCATCCGCTTCATCTGCGGTAAGTTCTCCTCCTCCTGATTGACAACCGGCGCGGTTTGCTGTAAACTGCAATGACTTTACCCAAAAAAGCCGTATAATGGAAGGACACGTCACGCCCATGCAACTGGCCGTCATTACGGATGAGGTTTCACAGGATTTTGAACACGCTCTGGACGTGATGCTCGAATATGGCGCGACGGGCGCGGAACTGCGCGGCCTGTGGGACACCAACATCGCCGACCTGTCCCCCGCCCAAGTGACGCAGGCGCGTATGGCGTTGAAAGCGCGCGGCATGACGGTCGTAGGACTCGCCACGCCGTTCTTCAAATGCGATCTGCTGCCGGTCACATCTGAGGCGAGCGAGACATCCGGCCCGATGCACCTGGCGCAGGCGCGCCCGCTGGAACAGCAGATGGCCCTGCTGGAACGCTGCATTCGATTGGCCGACGCTTTCGAGACCCGGCTATTGCGCGTGTTCGCCTTCTGGCGCAAGGACGCGCTGACGCGTGACATCGAGACGCGCATCGTTGACGCGTTCGGCCCCGCTGTAGACCTGGCTCTCAAAGAGGGCATCACACTCGGTTTGGAAAACGAACACGCCTGCCTGATCGGGTCGGGCGAGGAAGCGGCACACCTGCTCGGCGAGATAAATTCACCCGCCCTCCGCGCCGTATGGGACCCGGGCAACGCGTTTACACTGGGCGAGACGCCGTTTCCCGACGGGTACGAGGCCGTCAAGCCCTATATCACGCATGTTCACGTCAAGGACGCGCGCATGATTGACACGCCCGACCACGGCAAACAGGCGCAATGGTGCGTGATAGGCGAGGGCGAAATAGATTACGCGGGGCAGTTCGCCGCGCTCCGGCAGGACGGATATCAGAGCTGGATTTCATTGGAAACGCACTACAAGCCCCAATCCGGCAGCGGCCCGGACGGCAGGGGAACGCCCGAAGATGGCTCGCGCCCCTGCCTCGCCTATTTGCAAAAAGCATTGGCAAAGTAGACATCTTCGTTTGCAGGTTGTAAGCTCTACGTAAATTTGAGTACATAGATCTGAGTACATAGATCTGAGTACATAAAATCGAACATACAGTCGGACATGAGGGTTTGAAATTATGTTTTCTGTTGGTGGAATGCGCGAGTTTTTTAACAAATTCGGCAATGGATGTACGCTTGCCGTCCTGGGCGCTTTCGCGCTGTCCCTTGTAATCGGCTATAGCGGCAATCAGGGCGGACGCGGCGGGCGCAATGGGGGTAACTCCAACCCTGCCGAGGCTCTGGTCGCTACGGTGAACGGCCAGCCGATTACCGAGGGCGACTTTCGCGAAATGAACGCGCAGGTACAGCAGCGCAGCGGCAGCGCGCCCGCCGGCACGGCCTTTGCAGGTGTACAGGGCCAGACCATGCAGAGTCTGGTGCAGCGCGCCGTGATCACGCAGGAAGCGCAGCGGCGCAATGCCCGACCGCTCGAAGCCGACATCGACAAGGCCATTGACCAGTACCGCCAGATCGTCGCGCAGCAGATGAGCAAGACCAAGCTGACCGACTCGGAATGGGCCGACTACTTGCAGTCGAGCCGGGGCATGTCGGTTGGCGACCTGCGCGAGCAGGCTGCCAAGTCTTTAGTCCCCGTGGCCCTGATCAACACCCTCAAGAGCGAGGAAAAAGTCACCGAGGTCGAGGCGCGCAATCAATCGGCCAAAGCGCATCTTGCCCTGATTTCCGTTCCCTACCAGGAAGCGGGCGCTCCGGTCGCACCGGGCAAAACCAAGCCGTTGAGCGAGGCCGAAGCGCAGCAGAAAGCCGCCGCGCTGTACGCCAAAGTGAAAGGAGGGGCGGACTTTGCCACGGTCGCCCGCTCCAATACCGACAATCCCGCCGAGGCGAAAAAAGGCGGCGATATTGATCCGCTGGACGAGTATTCCGCCGCGAATGCCCCCGGTCAAATGTCGCTGAATTTAGCGCTCGGATACGGCAAAGACCTTGCCGATGCAGTTCACAAACTTGCGCCGGGACAGAACACGGATGTCGTGAAGATCAGCGGACTGTTTCAGCAGCATGCTTATGGCTTCGCCAGGCTCGTAGACCGCAAACTTACCACGCCTAAAGATTTCGACCCCAAAAAGGCCATCGCATCCCTGACCGAGCAGCGCGCCGCGCAAAAAGCGGAAGATCTCATCAAATCGCTCGTTAAATCCGCTAAAATCGAGTTCAAGGACCTGGACAAGAAAGCGTACTATGACTACGCCCAGCTACAATCCGCCGAGTCGGAGAGCTACCAGGCGATGATGAGCGGCCGGGCCTCCACCCCGCCCACCAAAGCCGAGACCGACGCGCAGCAGGCCGTGATTGACAAAGATTTCGACGACATGCTCAAGCGTCACCCCGACGATGTGACGGCAGCCATCCTCGTAGCAGACCGTATCAAGGCGCAAAAACTGCCGGACGCGGCCTCGCAGGATCGGCTGATTGCCCTTGACGAAACCATCGCCAAAAGCAGCGACGACTTCGACCGCCACTTTGATCTGGCCGACATATACGGCAAACGCAGGCAGTACGACAAGGCGAAGACCCACCTTGACCGCGTCGCCAAGCTGCTTGGTTACAACACGCCCTACGATCTGGACGGGTTGAAGTCCGCCAATGCCCTGCATGAGCGGCTTGAAAAGGCGTATCGCGCCATCAACCAGCCTGCCGAGGCCGACAGGGAAAAAGCATTGAGCGACGCGCTTCAGCCCAAGATCATGGCGGCGAACATCAAGCAGTTGGAAGAGCAGCGCAAAGCCAATGCCGCGCAGCCTGCACCGGGCGTTCAGGCCATGCCGCAGGTCAGCGTTCCGGCGGGCGGCGGCAGCCAGTCCATCACGATTACGCCCACGCCTGCCGGCAAGCCTGCCCCCGCTGTAAAGGATAGCGGCAAGGCAGCGCCGTCCACAAACGCGCCTGCCACGCCTCCGCCCACCCCGGACGCCGCGCCGACACCGACACAAAGCGCAAGCCCGCCGCCTGCCGGCAAAGGCCGCTGACCGCTCGTGTCATTTCGCAGCAACAGCATAATACGCGCTCGCAAACGCGCCCGATACATCGGGCAAACTCAACCTCCGTCGGCGTCCGGCTCTCCTCATAAAGAGTTGGACGCCGCAGCAGCGCGCGCGCCGGCTTTTGTGCCGCCCATGTACGACACTGCGCCTGTTTCCATCCCTTCGCCATCAACGCGCGGAGGAACGCTGTACATGGTGGCCGTTCCTATCGGCTGCCTGGAAGACATCAGTTTACGCGCCCTGCGCGTCCTGCGCGAGGTTCGCCTGATTATTTGTGAAAACAGGTCTGTTTTCCGTCCGCTGGCTGAACAATTCGGCATTACAGCCAGTCTAATCAGCTACAAAACCCTGCAAACCGACCGCCCGGACGCGGAATGGATCATGTGTCTTTATCGCGGCGAGAACGTCGCTTTTGTCTGTGACGCAGGTACGCCCACCCTCGCCGATCCGGGCCTGCGGCTGGTACGCGCCGCCTTGAACCACAAGATTCTTGTTTCTGCCCTCCCCGGCCCCGCTGCCGTCCTGGTCGCCCTTGCCGCGAGCGGCCTGCCCGCCAATCGCTTTGTCTTCGACGGTTTTCCGCCGCGTGACACTGCCGAGCGCGTTCATTTTTTTCAGAGCCTTGCCCGACAGCGGCGCACGACCGTGCTTTATGAATCGGCCTCGACCCTGCGCGCATCACTGCGCGCCATCAGCGAAATATGCGGCCCGCAACGGCGCGTAGCAGTTGCATGCCGACTGACTCAGCCTGACGAGACCTGGATACGTGGATCGGCCCCGGAAGTAGCCGCGCACTTTCAGCGTGGCTGTTCACGCGGCGAATATACCATTGTCATCGAAGGTCAGCGACAAAAAATGCCGAAAATCTTGGAACAACTGACGCGATGAAGTCAATACCTTCGCTTCATGGACAGATTACAAGAAAATTACATTTTTTTCGTGAATATTCATTGAAAGCTGACAGTCTGGCACGAAACTTGCAATATGATATAGTGAGACGCGGCGACAAGCGCGCGTTTCCTGAACGATTATCCTGTGGCTTTTCTTTTTTGTAGTCTACCGCTCCTATGCACAAGGGCGGCGCATCAGCCGAAGATACAGAAAATGTTCCGCCGTATTGCCGCCGGAACACGAACAAACAGGTACAATCTATCTGATTAAAACAGCGAGGAGAACAAGCTTGATGGAAACTCTCCACAAAAGCGCACCGTCCTTGTTGCGAGCCGGTTCAGAACACGAACTCGGCCACCGCCTGAACGACAATTCGAAACAATTTTGCGAACAATTTGCAGCCGCAGAAACCGGCGAGGCAAGGTACGTCCTGCCTGTGTCTGCTATAAATCATAATTCCCCATCGGAGGCGGTCTTGCTTTATCAGGATGCGTCAGCAATCAAAAACCAGTTCGCGCGCGATTTCGTGGATCCTTTGATCCCGCTCAAGCCCGTTCCTTACGCGCCCATCAAACGCTTCTTCGATATACTGGTGTCGGGCCTTTTAATGTGTCTGCTGGCCCCTCTGATGCTTTTTGTGGCCCTGGCGATCAAACTTACGTCGCCCGGCTCCGTGATCTTCAAGCAGGTGCGCGTCGGACAGGGCGGGCGTCATTTCTGGTGCTACAAATTCCGCAGTATGTGCATTGACGCCGAAGATAAAAAACAGATGCTGATGCACCTTAACGAAGCGTCCGGCCCCGTCTTCAAAATCAAAAAAGACCCTCGTGTCACCCCTATCGGCAGCTTCATTCGCAAACTCAGCATTGACGAACTGCCGCAGTTCTTTAACGTGCTGAAAGGGGATATGTCTATTGTCGGCCCCCGCCCGCCGCTGCCCTCTGAAGTGGCCTCGTACACCGCTTATCAGCGTGGCCGACTTGCCGTTCGTCCGGGCATCACCTGTCTGTGGCAGGTGAATGGCCGCAGCAATATCTCTTTCGAGCGCTGGGTCGAACTTGACCTGCTCTACATTGAAACCATGTCCTTTACGAATGACGTGAAGATCGTTCTGAAAACCATTCCCGCTGTCCTCAAAGGCTCCGGCGCACACTGACGTTCAGGCTTTTGACGGCGGCATTTTTCGGACGACGTTTGAGCCGTCAGTGACCCGTTTTTGCTTCAGTCAGCCACTCAGGCGGCAGGGTACAGCCGCTTGAGTCAGCCGTGCAGTATGTCAGCCGTCTGTTGTCTCCCACGAGCCAGTTTTTGTTCTACCTCAGTTTGTAGCTGCTTCGCTTGCCCCGGCCATTTACCGCTTCATGCGCTTTTGCATCCTCTTGTAACATGATTCCACATATAAATTTACGATAGAAGCTAATTGTGACCGCCACAGAAAAAGGTACAATAAGGCTGTTTTGCGTGGCCTGTCCCAGAGCTGTGACAATCGTTTATAACCCTTGCCATAGACTTGCCATAGACTTGCCATCGAGGAGTATTCGTTTGGAAATTCAATCTACTTCCCCGCATGACGCCGTCGAAGTCACTGCCGCCGCTCAGGATAGCAATGTCACTCCCGTTGTCAATCGCCGTCTGGCGCGTTTGTCCCGCGTCAACCGCGAGTACACGCTGTCGGTGCTGATCCCCGTGTACAACGAGGCAGACACCCTCCTCGAACTGCTCGACCGCGTGCGCGACGTGGAGATCAACAAGGAGATCCTCCTTGTGGACGACGGCAGCACGGACGGCACGCGCGCCCTGATGCAGACACGCATCGAAGGGCAGTACGCCGATGTGCGCGTCTTGTACCATCCCCACAACATGGGCAAAGGCGCGGCCATCCGCACCGCCATCGCTGCGGCAACCGGCGACTACCTGATCGTCCAAGACGCGGATCTGGAGTACGACCCGCGTGAATACTACACCCTCCTTGAACCGCTCCTGGACGGACGCGCCGATGTGGTGTACGGCAGCCGCTTCCTGGGCGGCGGAGCGCACCGCGTCCACTTCTTCTGGCACAGGCTGGGCAACGGCCTGCTGACCTTGATGAGCAACATGCTCACCAACCTCAACCTGACCGACATGGAAGTGTGCTACAAGGTGTTCAAGCGCGAGGTACTGCAAAGCCTCACCCTGCGATGTAACAAGTTCGACTTCGAGCCGGAAGTGACGGCCAAGGTGGCGAAGGCGCGCTGCCGCATCTACGAAGTGCCGATCAGCTACAGCGGGCGCGACTACGAGGAAGGCAAGAAGATCGGGTGGCGCGACGGCGTACAGGCCATCTGGACCATACTCAAGTACCGCTTTGTGGATTAGCGCAATCTCAACTCGGTTAGCTTTTAGGGGTGAAGTATGATTTTGGTAACGGGCGGAGCGGGATATATCGGCAGTCACTATGTACTGTACGCGCAGGAACAGGGCGAAGAGGTCGTTGTGCTGGACAACCTGGCCTACGGTCACGCGCAGGCCGTGCCGGAGGGCGTCCCCTTCATTGATGGGGAAATGGGTAACGCGGCCTTGCTGGACGACGTTTTCACAAAATACAAGGTGGACGCGGTCGTCCATTTTGCCGCGTATGCGTATGTCGGCGAGAGCGTGACCGATCCCTCCAAGTATTACAACAATAACACGTGCGCCACGCTGGCCGTGTTGGACGCCATGCGCCGGCATGACGTCAAAGATTTTGTTTTTTCCTCGACGTGCGCCACGTATGGCAACCCACAATATATGCCGATGGACGAGAAGCACCCGCAGTCGCCTATCAACCCTTACGGCGAAAGCAAGTATTTCGTCGAGCATATTTTGAAGGCGTTCGATAAAGCATACGGACTGCGCTTTACCGCCCTGCGCTACTTCAACGCGGCGGGAGCCGACCCGAAGGGACGCATCGGCGAGAGCCACACGCCGGAAACCCATCTGCTTCCGCTCATCCTCCAGGTGGCGACGGGCGCGCGGGCCGGCATAGACATCTTCGGAACCGATTACGACACCCCGGACGGAACCTGCATACGCGATTACATACACATCCTGGATCTGGCGCAGGCGCATTCGCTCGCCCTGAAACGACTGAGGGCAGGCGGCGCGAGCGACTTTTACAACCTGGGCAGCGAGCAGGGTTATTCGGTGCGCGAGGTGGTTTCCACCTGTGAGCGCGTGACCGGCAAAACCATCCCGACCGTAGAAAAGCCCCGGCGCGCGGGCGATCCGCCGCGTCTGGTTGCCAGCGCGGGCAAAGCGCGGGCCGACCTGGGCTGGAAGCCCGAATATCAGAATATCGAAGAAATCATCAAGACTGCCTGGAATTGGGAACAAAATCGCCGCTACTGAACCGATAATCGTGTAAGCCGCGTGACCATAAGCGGCCTGTGCGCCCGATATGCGCGAACTGCCACGCTTACAATCCGCTAAAAAACGCTCTAAGAGAACGCGTTGAACGCACGATGAAAAGGAACCTATGAAGGGAATTGTTCTTGCGGGAGGGGCCGGAACCCGACTGTATCCCGCCACGCTCGCCGTTTCCAAGCAGCTTCTGCCGGTCTACGACAAGCCGATGATTTACTATCCGCTGACCACGCTGATGCTGGCCGGGGTACGCGACATCCTGCTGATTTCCACGCCCCAGGATCTGCCGCTTTTCGAGCGACTGTTGGGTGACGGCAGCCAGTTTGGCATCAACCTGTCGTATGCGCCGCAGCCCCGGCCCGAAGGTCTGGCGCAGGCGTTCCACATTGGCAAGTCGTTCCTGAACGGCGGGCCTGCCTGCCTTGTCCTGGGCGACAATTTGTTTTTCGGGCATGGCATGACCGCGCAGTTGCGCGCGGCGGCGAAACGGACATCCGGCGCGACCATCTTCGGCTATTATGTGAAAGACCCGGAACGTTATGGCGTCATGGAGTTCAACGCGCAAAATCAGGTGATCTCGCTCGAAGAAAAACCGCCAAACCCCAAGTCGAACTACGCTGCCGTGGGGCTGTACTTCTACGACGATCAGATTACGAACATCGCCGCGAACATTCAGCCGTCCCCACGCGGCGAGTACGAGATCACAGATGTCAACAAGGAGTATCTGACACGGGGCTTGCTTCAGGCGGAACTTTTCGGCAGGGGTATCGCCTGGCTGGACACGGGAACGCACGAATCGCTCTTGCAGGCAAGCAATTTTGTCGAAGCCATCGAGCAGCGACAGGGCCTGAAAGTGGCCTGCCCCGAAGAAATCGCCTATCAGTGCGGCTGGATCACGGCGGAACAGGTGATGCAGCAGGTTACGCGGCTGGGCAAGACCGAGTACGCGCAGTATCTTGTACGCCTTCTTAGCGAGAAAAACCTGATTCACGACAACGATGCGGGCTGCGAGACCGACGCATAGCTCGCGTCATGCCTGCCTTTCTCGCACGGAAACCATATCGCCAACACATCGACTTTTCGATCACACTTTGATTATTTCACTTTTGAGGATAACACGCAAACATGAGCATCATGGACGCGCAGGCAGCAAGCGCAACAGACCAGGCAGAAGTTTCTATTGAAGGCGTCATCATCAAGTCGCTGCGAAAATTCACGGACGCGCGCGGCTGGCTCATAGAGTTGTTTCGCGACGACGAACTGCCCGACGGATTTTCGCCCGTGATGGGGTACGTGTCGCTAACCTATCCCGGCGTGGCGCGCGGCCCGCACGAGCATCGGGATCAGACCGATGGTTTCGCCTTCCTCAGCGGCAAGTACGAGGTGACGCTGTGGGAAAACCGCGCAGGACGTGAACATGTCAAGCAGGTAATCCAGACCGGCGAGGCCAACCCCATTTTTCTGGTCGTGCCTCCGGGCGTGGTACACGCGTACCGCAACGTGGGCGAGACCGAGGCCACCGTCCTGAATTTCCCCAACCAACTGTACGCGGGAAAGGGCAAAAAAGAACCCGTAGATGAGATCCGCCACGAAGAGATAGACTCGGAGTTCAAGCTGTGAGCGATACGACACTGACGAACGCCGCCGTTTTGGAGCGGCCCAACATAATGGAGCGGGCCGAGCGCGCGCTCTCCGAACTGGAAAGCAAAATGGGTACGCAGGAGCGGTATAGCGCGATGGAAGAACCGTTTGAGAAAGTCGCCGCGCAGCAGACCACGAAAACTATTCTCGTAACGGGAGGCGCGGGCTTCATCGGCAGCAACTACTGCCGCTATGTCCTCAAAGAGCATCCCACGTACCGCGTGATCGTGCTGGACGCGCTGACATACGCGGGCAACTTGTCTACCATGTCGGATATGCAGAACAACCCGCAGACGGCAGGCCGCTTTCGCTTTTATCCCGGCAAAATCCAGGACGAGACCGTAGTGGGCGGCATCGTGCAGGCCGAAAAGATAGATTACATCGTCAACTTCGCTGCCGAAAGCCACAACGACCGCAGTATCCTCGAACCCGGCAGCTTCATACAGACCGATGTGTACGGCGTGTTCACCCTTCTGGACGCCACACAACGCTACAGTGTCGAAAAACTGCTGCACGTCTCGACTGATGAGGTCTACGGCACGATTGACGACGGGCAGTTCACCGAAGGTTCGCCCATTGAGCCGAATACGCCCTACTCGGCCAGCAAAGCCGGCGGCGAGATGCAGGCCCGCGCGCACCGCATCACGTATGGCACGCCCACGCTGATTACGCGCTGCGGCAATAACTTCGGCCCGTTCCAGTACCCGGAAAAACTCATTCCTTTCTTCGTGACGCGCCTGATGGACGACAAGAAAGTTCCCCTGTATGGCACGGGCGAACAGGTGCGCGATTGGGTGTACGTGATGGATCACTGTTCCGGCATTGACCATGTCCTGCACCACGGCGCATTGGGCGAAGCGTACAACATCGGCTCAGACGGCGAATGCACTAATCTGGAGATCACGCATCGGCTATTGGCCCTGCTCGGCAAGCCCGAAACGCTCATCAAGCGCATCGGCGACCCGCGCGGCGGCGCGCACGACAAGCGATACAGCATCAATGCCGACAAGCTGAAATCGCTGGGCTGGAAGTCCGCTTACGATTTCGACACCGCTCTCGCAAACACGGTACAATGGTATCAGCACAATCAAGCCTGGTGGCGCGACATCGTCGCTACGGGCGACTACAAGGCGTTTGTCCAGCGCTTCTACGGCAAGTATCTGGGCGAAGATCTTTAGGAAAGGCGGTCGGTATTTCTCTTGGGCCTTGTGGTAACGGATTGGGCCAAACTGCGCGTATTGTTAGATGCGAGGCGCGCACAGGGCGAGCTACTTGTCACGACAAACGGCGTTTTTGATCTGCTGCATGTCGGGCATGTGCGCTATCTGAAGCAGGCGCGCGCACTGGGCGGCCTGCTGATCGTGGGCGTCAACTCCGATGCCTGTACGCGCCGCCTGAAAGGGCCGACACGCCCCTTAGTCACTGAGGACGAGCGCATGGAAGTTCTTGCTGCATTATCCTGCGTGGACTACGTAACGCTGTTCGATGAACCGACACCTGTTGCGTGGCTTACTGCGGTCCTGCCCGACATTCATGCCAAAGGCGGCGATTATGATGTCGAGACGATGCCTGAAACCGCGCTCGTGCGGGCGCACGGCGGGCAGGTTGTGACGCTGCCGTTCGTGCCGGGCCGCTCGACGACTAATCTGACGAACCTGATGCGCCGCCAACCCTCTAAGCCCGGAGACGAAGTACGTAGCGAATGAACACCAATTTCCCCAACCCCGCGCTGCCAAACCTGCCCGCAGGCAACTCTGCAAACAACGCGGCCAACAGCGCGCTAAACAGTTCTGCAAGCGGCGCGTCCGATACTGCCGTCGTGAGCGCCCTGAATAACCCGGCAGGCACGATCCCGGCAAACGCTTTCTCCTTTGCGGGTCTGCCTCGCGCCATGTTCAAGGCGATACGCCCGCATCAGGCTCCCAAAAATCTTTTTGTGTTCGCGGCCCTGGTTTTTACGGGCAACCTGTTCAACCCGCACCGCTTAGGCTTGTCGGTCATCGCCTTTGTGCTGTTCACGCTCACGGCGGGCAGCATCTATCTGGTCAACGATATACTGGACGTGGAGCAGGATCGGCGGCATCCTCGCAAATGCCGCCGTCCCGTGGCAAGCGGCGCACTGCCCATACGCTTCGCCTGGATCGAGTTTGCGGTTCTCGCAATCGGCAGTTTGGGCACGGCCTTTCGGCTGCGGCCCATCTTCGGCATGGCCCTGCTCGGCTATTTTGTGCTGCAAATTGCCTACTGCCTGTACCTTAAACACGTCGTGCTGATTGACGTGTTCACCATTGCCGTGGGCTTTGTGCTGCGAGCGGTCGCGGGGGCCTTAGTTATCAGCGTCAGCATTTCGCACTGGCTGCTATTGTGTACTCTGATGCTCGCGCTGTTTTTGGGGTTCGGCAAGCGGCGGCAGGAGATCGTGTTATTGGGCGAGGCGGCGGGCCAGCACCGCGCCAACCTGGACGAGTACAGCAAGCCTCTGCTGGATCAGATCATTAACATCGTGGTCGGCATCACGATTGTCTGTTATGCGGTGTACAGCATCGAGTCGGGAACGGCGCATCGTCATACGCATCTGTGGATGACGGTTCCCATCGTGATTTACGCCCTCTTCCGCTACATGTACCTGGTCTACCAGAAGGGATGGGGCGGCGCGCCCGACGAGGTGCTGCAAAAAGATCGTGTCTTGCAGGGCGCAATCGTAGTCTGGTTCCTGCTGATCATGCTGCTGTTCAAGTTCGACAATGGCAGTTGGATGACGCTGATCAACTGACAATTTTGAAAAGACGAGGTTTGGAATGCGGGTACTGGTAACGGGCGCGAACGGGATGCTGGGGACGGATCTGTGCGCCATGCTGCACGCGGGCGGGCATGACGTGATACGCACGGATGTTGCGGCGCGTCCCGATATGCCCGCCGAGGCGTGGGAGCCGCTGGACATCACAAACGCGCAGAACGTAGCGGACGTGATTTTGAAGCATCAGCCCGACGCCGTGATACACACCGCCGCGTATACGGACGTGGACGGCTGCGAGCGTGACCCGGACAAGGCGTACCTGCTCAACGCGCAGGGAACCTGGAACGTGGCGGCCATTTGCGGCGCGCACAACATTACACTCTCGTATGTCAGCACGGACTTTGTATTCGATGGCACAAAGACCACGCCCTATACGGAATTCGACGCTACCAATCCCCTCGGACACTACGGCGCGTCCAAGCTCGCCGGTGAAAAACTCGTGGCGCAATTATGCCGCAAGCATTACATCGTGCGGACGCAATGGCTGTTCGGCGTCCACGGCAAATGCTTCCCCGCGACCATGCTCAACCTCGCCAAAACCCGCGCGGAACTCAGCGTCGTTGCAGATCAGATCGGCAGTCCTACGCATACCGTAGACCTGGCCCGCGCCCTGATCATGCTGCTGCATACGCCGCTGTATGGCACGTACCACGTCTGCAATGCGGGCCAGTGTTCGTGGGCCGACCTCGCCCGTCACACGTTTGAACTGGCCGACGTCGCCAACATCCACGTGAAGCCCATGCCCGCCAGCGAGTACCCGTCCCCCACCCGCCGCCCTGCATACAGCGTGATGCGCCGCTACTCCCTGGAACTCCAGGGCCGCGACAACCTCCCGCCGTGGCAGCAAGCCCTCGCCGAATACATTACTCTTAAAAAGCAGCAGCCTCTCTTATAAATCGTCACGTAATAGAAAGTTGCGTACCTTCTGCTTTGCGGGGCGGCAGCCACCAGCTTTCCAAAACCAGGGGTCTGACCTCAGCCATACGCTTAAAGTCGCCGTCAGCGGAAACAATCGTCAGGCCGTAGCGTAACGCGATTGCTGCGATCCAAAGGTCGTTTTCGCCGACGCCGATCTGCTCAACGCGTGTTTTGGTGCGTCTTGCTTTGTCTTTTGGCCCAAAATGTCGCAGCAGTTCTGACTTGAACGCGCCATACATCGCGGCTGTTTCTTCGTCTATGAAATAGATGCGTATGTCCTGTAGGAACGCTTGCACTCTGGCAAGATTTGTCTCTCTGCGCGTAGAATGCTCCGCCATGTAAACCAATTCGCCGCTGACAATAATGGCTGTGGCAACCTCACCTTCGCCAGCCTCCGCCACTCGGCGGATAACTTCTGCATCTCCTTCTAAAATACGGCTGCAATGATTCGTGTCCAGAAGGTACATTTAAGGTTCCGCTTGCCCCCGCGTCGCGTAAACTGTCAGCAGACATTCTTCCAGATCGCCGCCTTCCCATGTTCCAGCGTGACGCAGCAATGATCGCCCAGACGCCACACGGAAGCCCGCGTTTGGTTGCGTAAGGGGCGCGTTTGTTGTCGTTTCCTCCTGCAAAAAGGATACACGAGGATGATTTTGCAGGTTAGCAGACTCCTCACCAAACTTTGTATTTTCTTCCCACACTCCCGGCAAATCTACTGCCTCCACACGTTCTAATGCCATGCTAAACCTCCTTTGCTATCAGTGCTTTCAACTATGCCTATTATACGCCTACCGAACAAAATTCTGCAAGCAGTAAAATAGTTTGGAACATTGGCTAAATACGAGAAGGAGTTACCAAGTTCGGCGTAGTACATTGCTAATATGACGCAAGCCTTGATTGGCAGCATTGCGGCAAACCGTACTACTCGGTGTCTGTAGAAGCCTGACGAGGTAATCCAATGAAGCCTACTCCAACTGCCACCAAGCCTTCAACCACTTGGCTGAGATGCGCTCATATCTGGCATTATGTCAGCAACACGGACGATGGTAGATCATTTTGTGGCAACTGCGCCTCAACCCAATCCGTCAACGACACAAGAAAAACATTGCCAAAAAAGACGGAGTGTTGCAGCATCTGCCATGCAGAGGCTATGCGGATACAAGAATTGTGGGCTGCGTATAGAAGGGGAGACTGCTCACAAAGCTTGTTGCATATGCTTGAACGGTTGCATAGTTTGGCGATAACAACAAGGCAAAAACCATCTGGAGTGTCGTCAGATGCTGAAAATTTTGTTGTTGCCATCAAAGCTCTTGCAAATCTGGGACATTGCTGCAACGCCATTCTGGAGAGAAAATATGCGGGTCAAATCAAAGCCGTTCGTGGGCAACTTGATCCTCCCCCATTTTCATGGAGGGTAAGTTAAGCCGCAATCGGCTCCTGTTGCTGCTGTTGTTGATAGTTCTTCTCGAACGCTTCGGGGCTGAGGTAGCCCAGCGACGAGTGGCGGCGCTTGCGGTTGTACCAGGTCTCGATCCACTCGAAGACCGCTGTGCGCGCCGCCTCCCGCGAAGCAAAGGTGGTGCGGTAGACCAGTTCGCGCTTGAGCGTTGCAAAGAAACTTTCCGTAGGCGCATTGTCCCAGCAGTTTCCCTTGCGGCTCATGCTGCACGTCACGCCATTTGCTTTGAGCCGTGCCTGATAGTCGCTGCTCTGGTACTGGCTGCCCCGGTCGCTGTGGCACAGCAGCCCTGCACACGGGCGGCGATCTGCAATCGCCATGTCGAGGGCTGAGAGAACCAGGCTGCGCTCTAAGGTGTGGCCCATCGCCCAGCCAACGATGCGCCGCGAGAACAGGTCAAGGATCACGGCAAGGTACAGCCAGCCCTGCTGTGTCCAGATATATGTGATGTCGGTTGTCCAGCGCGCGTTGTCCTTCCCTGCGGGTGGACGCCCGGGCGTAAGAACGGTGAACTCACGCGCCAGCAAGTTCTCGGCAACCGGCAAGGCCGCGTCGCTGTTGGTGGTGATCACAAAGCGCCTGGGCAATGTACCGCGCAAACCAGCCAGGCACATCAGGCGGGCAATGCGCTTTTCGCTGCACGCAATGCCCTGCTCATGCAGTTCCTTGTAGATGCGCGGGCTGCCATACGTCGCTTTGCTTTCCTGATGCACGGTCGTGATCTGCGCGCTCAACGCCACGTTTTGTTGCTGTCGCTGGCTCGTAGGCCGCTTGCGCCAGGCATAGTAGCCGCTGACAGACACTTGCATCGTGCGGCACAAAGCCGCAAGCGAAAAGGCGTCGCGCTGTTCTTGAATGAAGTGGTATCTCACCGCGCTCGGCTGGTGAAGATACCCACAGCCTTTTTTAGGATGTCGTTTTCCTCCTGTAAGCGCGTATTCTCCCGTTGCAGACGCGCCAGTTCCGGGTCGGAGGGATTGCCTTGTCCTGGAAAAGCGTGCGGCTTATCGTCTTGGACGGCCTTCTTCCAGCGTTGCAGCACCGTGGGGTTGACGCCCAGGCTGCGGGCTGTGCCGCTCAGGTTGCCGCTGTCCTTGGCAAGGCGCACGGCTTCACGTTTGTACTCTTCGGTGTATACTCGGCGGTCGCTCATTGTCTTCCTCTCCTTGTGAGAACTGGAAGCCATTGTACCGCTTAACTTACCTTACACATATTCGGGGGAAGACCAACTTAATGTCTCGCCTGTTGTCATCAAGCAGTGGGATCGCACCTGTACCACCACTTTCGAGACATACCCCGAGATCGCGAGCTTCTGGCGTCCTATACTAACGCAGTTCTCACGTCCGGGTGAAGTCTGTACCTACTCTGATCTTGTGGATCATGTTACTGCTGTGTCAGATGCCAACGACAAGTATCTAGCCGAATGCCTTTTGGAGGCAAAGAATGACAAGATCGTCAAGAGCAGTCAAAAAATAGGCGCAAAGAAAATCAAGAAGCCTATACCGCGACAACATACAGAAGCAGCGAAACTAGAGTTCGTCGCACCACAAAGAAGCCTTGAACAGGTAAGGCAAAAGCAACTCGAAATGTTGAACGCCAACTCCCGTTGGAACACGTATGAACGTCAAGGCACACGTAGTCGTTCGTCTGACCCGGCGAAGAACAGCGAGCCAGGCGTTCCGGGGAACCCTACACATCGTCGCTGGTGAGCCAACGAACACAATGCCACTTACCTACGAGAAACAATTAGCGGATGATCTGCAATGGGCATTGCGGGAGGGAAGTTTGCACTTCGAGCAGAAAAGCGCGGTGCAGCAGACGCTCCGCAAGATCGCCCTGGAACTTGACCGCCTGGGCGTGGACTACGCCATTGCGGGCGGTATGGCCCTGTTTAGTCATGGCTTCCGGCGCTTTACGGAAGATGTGGATATACTGGTGACGCGGGACGGGCTGAAAGTCATTCACGACGGTCTGGACGGGCGGGGCTATGTGCCGCCGTTTCGGGGCAGTAAAAACCTGCGCGACGCCGAGTACGGCGTCCGCATCGAATTTCTGATTGCCGGAGAGTATCCGGGCGACGGCAGGCCCAAGCCGGTCGCATTTCCCATTCCTCACGACGCGGCTATGGAACGTGACGGCGTCCGGTTCCTCAACCTTTCCTCCCTCATCGAACTCAAACTCGCGTCCGGCATGAGCAGCGCAGACCGTATCAAAGACATGGCTGATGTGCAGGAACTGATTAAACTGTTCCAACTGCGCTCCGATTTCAAGAACGATCTTAACTTGTATGTACGCGACAAGTACCGTGAATTGTGGGAGGCCGCATCGGGCAGTCGTAAACGCTACGCGCTTGTACTTCAAACGCCTCCCTTGCCCGCATCTGTGCAGACACTGGAAGACCTGGGCGCATTTCTGCCGCAGGAAGCCGCTGTATTGGACGCCATGCGGCAGGACGGCATCATCCTGGACGGGGAACGCAGTCGCCTCGCCAGAGGCTATGTCGTGCTGACGACGCTTGACCCCGCTGTTGCGGAACGCTGCGACTTTCACGACGAGGCCGACATTCTATTTGAGGATTAGGCCGTCAGCAAGCAGCCGACAACAGGCAACAGACAACAATTCTTAAATGGGAAAGGCGCGGTACGTCTGGATGCCCAGGATGCTGCCGTAGATGGCCCACACGCTGCCCGTGATGTAGTCGCCTAAAATCAGGCCGATGAAAAATGGGATAAACTGCCGGTACGCTTTCATGCCGCCGTAGCGCACGACAACGGCTTTAATCAGCCAGCCGATAAGTGTGGCGCACCACAGCCAGTCCATTGTGGCCGTGCCGGCAATCGCGTACCCGATGGGATGGAACGGCCACCACGCGAACCGCTGTCTTAGAAAGATCAGCGCCCCCGTTACCACAAGCCCTAACCCCACACCCTGCATACGCGGCAGATCCGGCTGTACGGGATTGTCCAGAAAATCTTTTAACTGCTGCCAGGGTACGCTGCCCGATGTGGTGCGCCAGTTGTTGACTTTGGCCGTGGCCGCGCCGTACTGGTAGTAGCACGTCAGTACGCTCGCCCACGACGCCAATGCCCCGATCACGGTCGCCAGCACGATCACAGCCGCCACATGCCGCAGGTTCATACGCGACACCTCGCCTATCTTCATGGCTTCCAGTTGGTTGGGCATTGCGGTACAGCGCATGTCCAGGTCGTGCCACAAGACCATGTGCAGGCCCACGGTATCCTGCATCGAGAACGCCCGCGACCCCACGCCCGCTTTCATCAGGCCATGCACGTTCAGGTTCGGGCCGAAGCCCCACGGCAGGCCCGCCTCGGCCCGGATGCGCGTAAACGTGATGACGTATAGATAGTACAGGAAGAAGTACACGGTCGGCACAATCCACGACATGCCGATAGCCACGCCGAACCCGATCAAGAACAGGTATCCGCACATAGCCCCCAGCAATGCTATTCGATAGGGCATCGGTTCATTGGCGTCCTCCATGCCGTCCGACTGCCTGCCTCGCCCCAGCCGCAATGCGCTCAACAGCGCGGCTTTGAGATGCGCCCTCATACCGTACAGCGCAAAAAAGGCCACGCCCAGAAATGCGCCCGCCGACTGCTCGCCGACATACGGCATCCGCGACGCGGCCTGCGACGCGCCCGGATCATGGTAGCCCAGGCCGGTTGCAAACACGTTCTGGAACTTGCCGAACAGATAAAAGAACCACAGCGAAAAGGCCACGTCAAGCGGCAGAAAATACGTCAGGCCGATGACAAGGGGATAGAACGATAGCTGCACGGTTCCCAGGCCGTTCCACGGCGCGGCGTTCGCGAACAATGCGGTCAGGTTCAGGCGCGGGTCGGAGGGCTTGATGGGGAAAAAGGGGACGCTCGGATATAGCGTGTTCAGGCTGGCAAGCGATTCGAGTACGACAGGAATCAGAAAGCCGATCCATAGCAGACGGTTCGAGAACAGGACGCCCGAACCGCCGTCGCGGGCGATCTCCAGCGGTAACTGCGTAATCGGGAAACTCAGCCGCTCCTGATCCATCCACTGTCGGCGGATAAGCACATTGATGCACAGCATCACCCACAGCAGAACGACGATAAACAGCGTCCAGACGAGTATAGGACGGCTCCAGCCCAGGATGTTTTCGATGTGCCAGAACGAGCTTTGTCCCGTATAATACGCCTTTGTCACGCTCTCGTCGGGCAGCAGCCAGGGGCGCACAAACGGCAGAAACGTTTCCTTCCACTTGTTTTCGGGCGTTCCGTAATAGAAGATGTTGCCCGTAAACGTGTTCAAAAACTGCATCATGCCGATGCCCGATATGCCTATCGAGACCGTCTGCATCACATAAATGTACATCAGTTCAGCCTGCGTGAACGCCCAGCGCGGCAGGTACTTTTTCAGGCCAAAATTGACTAAGAGGAGGAGAAACAGCACGAACACGACCGCGATAATCAGCGACATGGCCGCGATGTCGGTCGCCTGCGCCACGATCTCGGTGTACTCCGTCCACAGGCACAGCAGGGGGATGAGCAGGACGCCGATGATCAGGGCGCGGGGCGTGATGCCTTCGCGCGGCGGGCGCGCGGTCGGCGGCGCAGATGCGGGAGTATAAGTCGGATCAGGCAGGGCAGGCGTCGTTGCCAAATGCGTTTATCCTTGTGCGTAGAATATGCGTGTATGTGTCTGCAAAGATGCTGACACACGCATATTCAATAGCGCACAGGAAGTTTCCTGCACACAACGTAGACATAAACAAAAGGATTAAAACAGCAGTTGGTGGCGGTGGCGCACGACGCTTTGCAATAGCCCGATGGCGGCGAGCGTGAGCAGCATATTGCTGCCGCCCGACGAAATCAGCGGCAGGGGGACGCCCGCGACCGGCACGATGCCGATGTTCATGCCGATGTTGACGATGATATGGAAGGCGAGCATGGTCACGATGCCCGTAGCGATCAGCTTGCCCAATATGTCCTCGTCCGAGGCGGCGATGATCTGTGTGCCGCGCCACAGCAGAAAGCCGTATAGAACTGTAATCGTCAGTGCGCCTGCAAAGCCCAACTCTTCGCCCACCGTGGTAAAGATGAAGTCGGTTTGCTTTTCGGGGATGTAGCCGCCGCGCACCTGTGTGCTGTGCAGAAATCCCTTGCCCCACAGCCCGCCCGACCCGATGGCGATACGCGCCTGATATACGTGGTAGCCCTCTTTTTTCGCGCCTGCGTCCTTCGACCCCATGATCTGCGAACTGAACGTTTGCAGCCTATCCACCTGATATTTGTTGATCTTGCCTGTCAGCAGCAGAATACTGAAAGCCACAAGGCCCGCAAATGCGAACGCGCCCAGATGCTTCAGTCGCGCCCCCGCCATATACACCATGCCGAACCAGATGGCTATGATAACAAGCGCGGTTCCCATGTCCGGCTGTTTCAAAATCAGCAGCATGGGTATGCTGATGTACAGAAATGACAGCGCGAGCGTCTTGGCTTCCTTTAGCTCTTCGTGCCGCCGCGCAAGCCACACGCCCAGCGTCAGGATCACGAACAGCTTGGCGAACTCCGAGGGCTGTAACTGAAACGCGCCGATCTTGATCCAGCGGGCCGCGCCGTTTGTGGCGTGTCCTTTGAACTTTACTATAAGAAGCAGGGCCAGGTTGATCCAGTACAGGTATTTGGCGACGCGGGCGTACAGGTGATAGTCCAGGGACGTGGTACACGCCAGCCCTGCGCTGCCCAGCAGCACCCAAACCATTTGCTTCTTGTGGAAGGCGGCGGCGGCGTCCCCCCGTGTCGCGCTGAAAATAATCAACACGCCGATGCAGGCGAGAAGATAGACCAGCAGAAGCAGGGGCCAGTCGAAGTGTTTACGCAGTTGGGTATTGAGCATGATGGGCAGACTTAGTGTGCCAATTTCGAGAGCAGAACACAGGCAGAACATAGGACGGTCAAATTGCATCCGCGTCCGCGAGGACGCTTGGGCGTGGCCCTCCAAGACGGGTACGTTCCCTGTACTCGCCTCAGGCACGTTCATTATGGGCGCAGGCATTGAATTTCGTCCAGAATCAAAGCCGCAATCTCCGCTTTGGAGGCTTTCGCGAGCGCGTGACCGCGTCCATCCGGCCAGAGCAGCGTAACGATGTTGGTGTCGCCCTCGAAGCCCGCGCCCTCCTGCGTGACATCGTTGGCGACGATCATGTCCAGACCTTTGGCCTCGATCTTGGCGCGGGCATGGGCTATCATGTCGCGCGTCTCCGCCGCGAAGCCGACGACGACCTGACCGGGCCGCTTGTCCCGCGCCAACGTCGCCAGTATGTCCGGCGTCCGCTTCAAGCGCAGGGTAATGACGTCTTCCGTCTCCCGCGCTTGCAGCACGTCGCGTTTGGCGATAACGGCGTTTTTTTTGATTTTGTGGGGCTGAACCGTTTCGGGCGCGTAATCAGCGACGGCGGCGGCAGCGATGAATACATCGGACTGCGCGAAATGATTTTGGCACACGTCCAGCATCTCCTGCGCCGTGCCGACGCGATGCAGCGTGACACCGGGCGGAACCGGGGCCGTAGCGAACCCGCTGACGACCACAACCGATGCCCCCCGCTGCGCGGCAGCCTGGGCGAGCGCATAGCCCATCTTGCCGCTGGAACGATTGGACAGGAAGCGCACAGGGTCAAGCGGTTCGCGCGTCGCGCCCGCCGTAATCAGCACACGCGCTCCCGTCAACTCCTGCGGCACGTCAGAAGCAGTCGCATTAGAAGCAACCTTATCGTTGGCAATGGCTACGTTGTCGGCAGTGGTCGCATTGTTAGCAATGGTTGTGTTGTTATCGTTCGCCGCTGCATCAGAGGTAAGCCGCGCAACGACCGCGTCAACAATGTCGTCAACATCCGCCAGCTTGCCCGTGCCGATGTCCTGGCAGGCCAGCAGTCCCACACCGGGCGCGATGATTTGCGCGCCGCGTGACGCGATCAAGGCGACATTGGCAAGCGTGGCGGGATGCTCCCACATCTGCGTGTTCATGGCCGGGGCGACGAGCAGGGGCGTGGCGCGGGGCGTGGCGAGCAGGCAGGCGGCCAGCATATCATCCGCCAGGCCGTGCGCCATGCGGGCGATCATATCGGCGCTTGCAGGCGCGACAAGGACAAGGTCGGCGGACTGCGCCAGATCAATGTGGGCGATGCGCTGCGCGGTCGGCTCGTCGAATACGTCGGATACAACCGGGTTGCGGGTCAAGGCGCGAAACGTGGCCGCGCCCACAAACTGCGATCCGGCCTGGGTCAGCGCGACATGCACGTCCGCGCCCAATTTGCCCAGCCTGCTGCATACATCAGCGGCCTTATACGCGGCGATGCTGCCGCACACCCCCAGCAGTATGCGCTTTCCGGCAAGCGTTTGCGTGTCTCGTTCCTGCATCTGCCCTGTACCCCGCGCGTTCTTAACCCGCCATCTTAGTAGCGCTCTCTTAACTTGAAACCCTCTACGGCCTGCGCGTGTCGGGCTGCCGGCCCCGCTCCCGTTCCGCCGTAATGACGGCGCACAGAATGGTCAGAGCCGTATCAAAGTCGTCGTTTGTCAGGGCGTAGTCGTAGCGGAAGATGTGCGCCATCTCGAACTGGGCGTCGGCAAGGCGTTCGCGAATACGCGCATCCGTGTCCGTGCCGCGCGCCCTGAGCCGCCGCTCCAATTCGTCGAAGTGGGGCGGTTTGATGAATATCAAGATCGCGTCCGGCACGAGGATTTTGATCTGCTCCGCGCCCTGCACCTCGATTTTCAGCACGACATCCAGGCCCTGCGCGCGCAGGGCATCCACCTTGCGGCGCGGCGTACCATAGTAGTCGGGGCCGTAGCGGGCGTGTTCCAGAAAGTAGCCCCGCATGATGTCGGTCTCGAACTCTTCATGTTTCAGGAAATGGTAATCCTTGCCATCGGTCTCACTGGGGCGCGGGGAACGCGTCGTCGCGCTTACGCTCTGCACGATACCGGACATGCACTCGTACAGCCGTCCCAGCAGCGCGTCTTTGCCCACGCCGCTCGGCCCCGACACAACAAATAATTTGCCCGGTCGCGGCGGAAAGGCGCGGCTGTCATCGGGCGAAAGAACGGCGCTGTCCGCGCCTGAGACACTGTTGTCACTTGTCATAGTTACGTCTTTTTCCGACCCATTTCTCCGACCGATAATAAATTGCAGACCTTTCCTGTGGCTTCCCCTGCTGATTTCATGGTCACGCAGGCGGTTTCGGCGGGACGCTGCACTCGCTTTCTCTGATTATCGGCTGAAATGTCGGACTAATTGCGCTTTATCCTTATTTTACCCTGTTTTGGCTGTTCGCGCTTTTGGCCGTAACAGAAGCGAGGTCGGGCGACACGTATTCAGTCCGCGTCTAACTGTCCCTCTTCGCACACAAGGCGATTGTGCCGTCGAACAGCGGCCTGACCGTGTCGCGCAGGTCGAACAGGATAATGCTGTCTATGCGCGCCTGCATGTGATCGCCCTCCACCCGCAAGCTTAAGCGGGATCGGCATTGCGTTTCTCCTCCGCTACTCGTTTTCCTCGCGGCGCGTATGGTTGTAGGGTTCTGAACTTTCGGCCACGCTATGGGGGGCGGAACGGGGCGGATGCGTGACGCGCTCGATGTCGTGCAGTACATGGCCCTGCACCCACGAACGCAGGTCGGCGACAATATGCAGCATCTTATCCACATCGCTGCGCGGACTGTCGGGGTCGTCCTGCCAGTTGCGAAGCGCGTCCTCGGCGCGGCGCAGCGCGCCGGCAGCTTTTTGCGAAGAGGTCATAATACGGGTCATGGGCGGGGAAGCTCCTTGTCTCTACTTCAAATCACGCGGCGGGGGAACCGGACGGGAGAATAGCGCGTATTCGACGACTATTTCGCGCTGTTTGTGTCATAATCCTGTGCAGAATTTCGTTTTCAGCGCGAATATGTTCCGTCCGGCCACAACCTTATTTGTACCTGCGCCGGATCGGGTCTCGAACCGACATTTAGGATGCGGTATGCCTTTTATCATCGCCATTGACGGGCCGGCGGGCGCGGGCAAAAGCACGGTCGCGCGCCGCGTTGCGATTGCGCTTGGCCTGACCTACATTGATACCGGAGCCATGTATCGCGCCGTCGCCTGGAAAGCCCTGATGCGGGGCGTAAACATCATGGACGCGGACGCGCTGGCCGAGTTGACGCGTGATTTGCGCGTTCGGCTTTCTCCCCTGTCTCAAGAGATGCAGCAGCGCGTGTGGGCGGATGACGAGGAAGTGACGGCCCTGATCCGCACACCCGAAATCAGCAGCGTGACGTCAGCGATTTCGGCCTACCCCGCTGTCCGTACCCTGATCGTGCAGCAGCAGCGGCAGATGGGCGCGACGGACACACTGGGCGTCGTCCTGGAAGGCCGCGATATTGGCACGGTCGTTTTCACTAATGCCAATCTGAAGATATTCCTTACGGCCAGTCCCCAAGAGCGAGCGCGGCGGCGCGTGGAGGAACTAAGGGCAAAAGGAATGGTCGTGGACTACGCGCAGATTTTGGCCGACCAAACCGTTCGCGATGACCGCGACAGCCAGCGCGCCGACTCGCCTCTTGCCGCCGCACCGGACGCCCTTATTCTCGACACCGACAGCCGGAGCATTGACGACGTCGTGACGCACATTCTGGAACTGGCACAGGCATGTCGGAAGTGAAACCGCAGGCGGAGCAAACGAGCGGCGCACAGGCGCAAACCGGCGGCGAAAGCAGGCCGGAAAAGCCTGTTCCCGTCGCCGTGCTGACGCCCCGGCTCGACCTGACCGTAACGCATCACATTCTCGCCATGCTGACGCGCTTGTTCTTCCGCCTCTACGGACGCGGGCGCGTTGTGGGCCTGGAGAACGTGCCGCGCAAGGGCGCATTGATCTTTGCGGCCAACCACGCGAGCAACCTTGACCCGTTCCTTGCCTGGGCCATCCTGCGCCCGTGCCGCCGCATGTGGGGCGTCGCCAAAGTGGAATTGTGGGACAATCCGGCCTCCGCGTACATTATGCAAAGCGTCGGCGCTCTGCCCGTCCGGCGCGGAACCGCAGATCGCGTCTTAATACGTACCGTACTGGAACTGCTGGCGAAGGGCGAGGTCGTGGGACTTTTCCCGGAAGGCACGCGCACACCGGACGGCGCGCTTCAGCCGCCGCAGGCGGGCATCGGCCTGCTGGCGCAGAAAAGCGGCGCGTCCGTGATCCCTGTCGGCCTGTCGGGTACGTATGCCATGCTGCCGACGGGCCAAAAACGCCTCAAACGCGCCCGCCTGACCGTGGTCATCGGCAAGCCGATGACCTTTGCGCCGGACGCGACCCGCGAACAGATCGCCGCACAGATTATGCAGGAGATAGGGAAGCTGCTTGTCGCTTGTTGCGTGTTGTTTGTTGTTCGTTAAAGAATATCGCTTGCAGTTTACAACCCACTGCCTGCGAACGATTACCCTCTTTTTTAACAACAAGCGACAAGCAACAGGCGACAAGCAACAATGGAGTCAACATGCCGCTGACCATACTCGAACACGCTATCGGAGGGCATCTGCTGGCGCGGCTGCGCGACCAGACTACGCCGCCGGAACGCTTTCGCGCCCTCACCCGCGCCCTGACGCAGATACTCGTCATGGAAGCCACGCGCGCGTTGCCGACACGTCCGCTTACCGTCTCTACGCCCCTCGAAGATACAGACTGCGCCGTACTCGATACCCATCTTGTAGCCGTCCCCGTGCTAAGGGCGGGGCTGGGGATGCTGGACGCCGTACTTGACCTGCTGCCGGACGCGACCGTAGGCTACGTAGGCATGGAGCGGGATGAGACAACGGCGATTGCCAGTTCGTATTATTGTAAACTGCCGCCCCTGGAAGGCCGTACCGTGCTTCTGCTCGACCCGATGCTGGCAACCGGCGGCTCGGCGGCCTGGGCCGTCAACCAACTGTATGAGGCAGGGGCAACGAACGTCACGCTGCTGTGCGTGGTCGCCGCGCCCGAAGGCGTGGCGCGACTGGGAGAGAGTTTCCCGAATTTGCATGTCGTAACTGCCGCCCTGGATCGTGAACTGGACGCGCGCCGCTATATTCTGCCCGGTTTGGGCGACTTCGGCGACCGGCTGTTCGGTACATTCTAAGACGAAGTGTAATGCGGAATACGGGTTATAGCCGCAAATGAACGCGAATAAACGCAAATCTTGAATACAAATTAGTGCTGATCTGAACATACCTGAATATATCTAAAATATATTCAAACACAATTTTGAGAGTGAGCAGAAACTTTATGGCTGGCAGTCCTTTTAGTAACTTCGTTCCGCCCGACGCGATCAGCAACCTGAAAAAAGGCTGGCGTCCGGCAAGTCCCAGCATCGGCCCTTCTTACACAGCCAAAATCGGTAACATGGGCGTGAGCCTGTATGTGGCGCAGCGCAAGCTGCCGTTCCGCATCGGCAACACGTTCGTGCTGAACAACGCCGTGCTTGTGCCGGTGTCGCCCGACCTGAAAATGGTGTTCGGCGTCGCCAAGATGGTGCGCGATTGGGGCGCGGACACTGTCCAGTACGAGGCGCAAAAGGTGGCCCCGCTCGCCGCCGGCGAAGCGTTCATCGGGTCGGGAGCCAAGTACAGATTTCGGCACACGGTTCTGGCCGTCGTGTTCGACGAGAACAAGCGCACCAGTACCGACCTCATCCGCCGGGCCGTGCGCCGGGGCGCGCAGCTTGCCGCCGAGCGGGGCGCGACGTCGCTGATTTTGCCCGACATGACCGAGAACCTGCTCGCACAGCCCAATTGGATCACGGACGCGCAGCGCGAAGAGACCGCGCAGATCACGGCCTTTGCCCTTGTGGACGCCGTTCGCGCCTGCAAAGGCATGTTCAAAAACATTCATTTGTGGTGCTGGGACCCGCGCAATGCCGCCTTCTTCACCAACGAACTGAAAAGACTCAAGTAGGACGTAGATCATGCAAATCCGTGCCGCCCTGATGCCGCAGTTCGCGGGCGATGTAAGCGAGGCCGTGTGCGTGGTGATTGATGTGCTGCGGGCCACGACATGTATCGCCACGCTGTTCGAGCAGCACTGCCCCCGCGTGTATGTGGCCGCGTCGCATGACGCGGCCCGGACGTTTGCGCGGGCGAAGGGGTATGCGCTGGCGGGCGAAACGGAAGGGTATCGCGTGCCGGATTTTGATTACGGCAACTCGCCCGTCGTGTTCGCGCAGGAAGATTTTACGGATCGTCCCGTCGTGCTGTCCACGACAAACGGCACAAAGGCGACGGCCATTGTCAGCGGCGCAAAGCGCGTGTTCCTGGGTGCGGCCATCAATCGGCAGGCCGTGGCGCGGGCCGCGTGGGAGGCCGCACAGGAACTGGATGCGGATGTCGTTGTCGTGTGTTCGGGAACCAACGATCAATTTACCCTGGAAGACGCCACGGTCGCGGGCATGTACGTCGAGTCCATTGCAGGACATGCGGGCGCGTGGACGATGCCCCGGCAGTTGGACTCGGCTATTGCCGTTCGCAGGCTGTGGGAAACCGAGCCGAACCTGCTGCGCGGCTGGATGGAGGGCGTTCACGCGCAGACGCTGGCAAACCGGGGCTTCGGCGACGATGTGGGCTACTGCGCCAGTATAGACACCCTCTCCTACGTGCCTACCCTCGTCAGCGAAGCGGACATCGCTTCGGTCGCCTGCCCTGTCGTTCTCGTGCGCTGAACATACGGTCAGCGAGACCTGCCCGCAACCTGCATTGAACAGTGGGAGATGCAGCAGAAACCTGTTCTTAGCGCTTCATGGTATAATATACACCGTGTGGGATATTCCCACCACGAACGGAGAGTACCATGAAGCTGGCGCAGGATGTGCTGGAAGACATCAAGGTAGCGGATCAGAAAGGGCGCGTTCTGCTGGGCAGTCGGTACGCAGGTAAGCGGTTCGCCGTGCGCGAGGAACCGGACGGCTCGGCCCTGCTGACGCCCGTGCTGATTGTGCCGGAGAAAGACCAGCCGCTTACATATCAGCGTCTTGCTGCAACCTTTGCCGCATTAGAAGAATTGCGCGACGATTGGGACGGACATGGTTCGCCCGCCCCCGCCCCTCTCCTGCTTGCGTATGCCCGCGAAGTCGTCGCCCTGCTGCACGCCGGCGCATTGGCGCGGGGGATGAGATGGGCCGAGCCGCACATCGGCAGCAACGAGCGGGGACAAATTACGCTGGAATGGTGGCAGGACACGCGCACATTGACCCTCTTTGTGCGTTCCGAAGAGCAGGTAGACTACCTCAAAGCGTGGGGCAGCCACATCGAGGACGAAATGGAGGATGGCGAAGTGAGCCGACTGGCCGACTTTGCCGCCCTGTCCCGCTGGCTGTATCAGCAGGGAGCGCAGGAAGGAAAGTCGGGGCGATGACGCCGGACACACCCGTACCTGCCGCGCCGCCTGCTTCTCTAGATTTTGTCGGCGACGACGAGCTTTTGTATCGGGCCGTTGCCGACGATCCGCGCTTCTTTGCGGAGGACGGACAGGGTGGACGGCGCATCAGCAGCCTTGCCTTCAACGATGCGGGGCGGCGTCCCTCCGTAGATCGCGCCATGCTGTGTCCGAATGGCCCCGCCGACACGCGGCAGCGGTTCAGCAGTGGAAGCGGCGTATTGTCGCTGACGGCGCGTGCTGTGCGGGGCATTTCAGCGACACATGGCACAAGCGGCCAGGTATACGGCGTGGATGTCGAGCCGGTTCCCCTGCCGGACAATGCCGCTCATGCCGAGATATTCGGACGCCCGCCGTTCGACACGGACAAAATCTTCGACCGCATCAAACAGTCGCTTACCCGCCTTGCGGTAATCACGCTTCCGCCCGATCATGCCGCGCAGGCGGAGTAATGCAAGCAACGTAGCAGGAATGTATGTCTCAGGCAAAATCGCCCCCTTGGTGTCAATGAAAGGTTGTTATTGAAAGGCGAACTGCAATGTCCGAAGATACCATGCATGGCATGGGCCGCAGTCTGCCGCGCATCGGCGAGGCCGCGCCCGATTTTACCGCCGACACCACGCAGGGAACGCTGTCACTTGCAAGCCTGCGCGGGAAATGGGTGGTCTTGTTCTCGCATCCCGCCGACTTTACGCCCGTCTGCACTACGGAACTGGTAGATTTCGCGCGCCGATACGCGGATTTTCAGCAGGTCAACACGCAGCTTGTCGGCCTGAGCGTGGACAGCATCTATGCCCACATTGCCTGGGCGCGCAGCATGGAGCAGAACTTCGGCATTCCCATCCCCTTCCCCATCATCGCCGACATTGACACCAAAGTAGCACAGTCCTATGGCATGATCCACGCGGGCGCGAGCAGCACGGCCACGGTACGCGCCGTGTTCGTGATTGACGACAAGGGCATGGTACGCGCCATGATCTACTACCCGCTGACCACGGGCCGCAATGTCGTGGAAATCCTGCGCCTGGTAAACGCGCTGCAAGCCAGTGACGCAAACGGCATCTCCACGCCCGCCAACTGGCAGCCGGGCGAAGCCGTGATCGTTCCCGCGCCCCGCACGATGGAAGGCGCGGCCAGACGCGCCGGGGGCGAAGCGGGCCTGGACGTACAGGACTGGTATTTTGCCAAAAAGACGCTCCCGACCCCATAACTCAGAACTCAAGCCTCCATACACTTCCGCTTTCACCCCCCACGCGCCTCTAGACGCAACCCGCTTGACGCTCTCCCCGCGAGCCGATACGACACCTCGGCCGGCGGGTTTGTTTTTGCGCCCGTCCACGTCAAAACGTCCCCTTTGTGCGTAGTATAGAGGAGTTACAACATCACACATTGATGTTCTCATCGTGAACCAACCATTAAATCCCATAGTGAACCAAAGGATACGATAGCCCGACCATGCTGGACGCACAACAGACCGCTCAACAGGCCAATTCATCTGCCAGTCAAAATGCCCTGCGCGCGCCGCAGTTCAGCGCGCGGCGTACCGCTTCGTTTCTGCGCGATAACATCGTGTCGGCCCTGCGCGCCCTGGTGCAAAACTGGGTGCGCTCTCTGCTTACACTGACCGGCATCGTGATCGGGATGCTCGCCATCGTTACGCTGATCGCTATTTTGCAGGGTGTCAAGGTGGAAATACGCCGGCAGGTGGAGGGGCTGGGAACCAACCTCATCATGGTCGTGCCGGGCAAACTCGACGAGAACGGGCAGCCCAACCCCGGCGCACTAGCGGGCATCTCGTCGCTGTCCGAGGCGGATGTCGAGGCCGTGCGGCGCGTACCCGGCGTGGAGCGCATTTCGCCCATCTATATCGTGTCCGGCACGATTGAAGCGGGGCCGAATACGAACCCGGTTCACAAAACAGCCAGTGCGTTTGTCGTGGCAACCAATAAAGTTGGCGTTGTAATGAACCCCACGCCCCTCGAAAAGGGGGGGCGTTACTTCGAGGACAACGAGACCGACGCCTGTATCCTGGGCTATCGCCCGCGCCATGAACTGTTCGGCGACGGCCCCGTCATCGGCAAAACGGTCAGCGTACAGGGGCATGTATGGAAAGTGGTGGGCGCACTGGCAAAGCCGGACGGCGGCGGGTCACTCGGCAGCGCCCTGCTCGCCCTGAACACGCTTGTGTATCTGCCCGCCGAGGGCGTCAAGCGCGTGATGCCGGGCAGTCAGGTCAACCGCATCGCGCTGCAGACCGATTACAAACACCCTGCCGAGAAACTGGCTGACCAGATAAACAAGGCCATCCTGCACGAACACGAGGGCCGCGACGATTTTGGGGTCATCACGCAGGAAAAGGGGCTTGCCCTCGTGATCCATATCCTGAACATGGCGCAGTCCCTGCTCGTGCTGATCGCGGCCATCAGTCTGTTTGTGGCGGGCGTGGGCATTATGAACATCATGCTCGTAACGGTCACGGAGCGGACGCGCGAGATCGGCGTTCGCAAAACGGTCGGTGCGCGGCGCAGCGACATCTTTTTGCAGTTTCTCATCGAGGCCGTGATACTTTCGCTGCTGGGCGGGCTGGTCGGCATGTTCTTCTCGTGGATCGTGTGCCTGCTCGTAGCGCACTATTCGCCGCTCACGCCCATCATTACGCTGTCCCTGTTCTTCATGGCATTGGCGGTCTGCATGGGTGTAGGCGTGTTGTTCGGGGTCGCGCCTGCTGTCCGCGCTTCCAACCTGAACCCGATTGAGGCCCTGCGCCACGAGTAGACTTTCAGAATAAGCGCATGATTATTGTCGGTGAGACACAAATACGTCTTTTTACCACTTGACTAAATCTCTTAATTCGCATATAATTCTGCCAACACTAGCATATTACACAATGGTAACTGCTTTGTACGGGAAAAGGAGCGAACAGCTTAATGGGATTTAGCCAGGTCGGGTCGGGGTGGTTTGGACGAGAGCGGCGGTTTGCTATCTGGCTTCCCCTTACTTTAGTGACGGCATTTGTAATGCTGACGTGCGGGCAGGCGGCGCAGGCTTCGGAGGGTGTGGCACTGCCCGCCTTTACGTCCCCGGAATATGGCATCCTCTGGTTCGCGCTGCTGTCGGGCATCGTCTCGACGATCATGGGCGGTATCTGGTACGGGCAAATAAAGCGGCTGGACGCGGGGACGCCGAGCATGGAGGAGGTCGGCAAGGCCATCCGTGACGGCGCAATGGCGTACCTGCAAAAGCAGGTAAAAGCGATGCTGCCGCTCGTCGGCGTTATCGCCGTCCTGCTTTTCTTACTCTACCGCAACCAGAGCGCGCTCGGCTATACGCCCCGTGAAGCCTTTGGCGTGGCCCTGTTTTTCGTTTTGGGCGTGGCCGCGTCGTATGCGGCGGGCTACATCGGTATGGGCATGGCGACCCTCGCCAATCAGCGCACCGCAGATCAGGCGCGCAGGACGTTCAAAGGCGCCCTGGAAACCGCGCTCAAGGCCGGAGCCGTGGCAGGCATGATGACGGTCGGGCTGGGGCTTGCGGGCGCGTGTCTGGTCTTCCTGCTGTACCGTGAAAAGGCCATACTGATCCTGATAGGGTTTGGCTTTGGCGGCTCGCTCGCGGCCCTGTTTATGCGCGTGGGCGGCGGCATCTTTACCAAAGCCGCCGATGTCGGCGCGGACCTTGTCGGCAAACTCGGCAAGGGCTTCCCCGAAGACGATCCGCGCAACCCCGCTACAATCGCCGACAATGTGGGCGACCATGTTGGCGACTGCGCGGGCATGGCCGCCGATGTGTTCGAGAGCTACGTCGTGATGCTGGTCGCGGCCATAATTCTCGCCGCCGCCACCATCCCCACTAATCTTGTGTCGGGCAGCCATGAATTGCAGCACAGCGTCTTGCAGCTCGCCATGTATCCCCTGCTTGTGTGCGCGGGCGGCGTCTTTGCCAGCATCCTGGGCGTATTTGCCGTGAAGGGCGCGGACAGGGAAGATTTCGACCCGATGAAGCCCATCAATACGGGCTTCTACGTGTCCGCAGGCTTTGCCACGCTTTTTTTCCTCATCGCCTCATTCTGGTACTTTCGCAGCGGCGTCGAGATACCCCTGGCCGACGGGGCGCGTGAAATCGTGCCGTGGTGGCGGTTCTTTCTGTGTACGGGCGTGGGCATCGTCCTCGCTCTCGTAATCGGCAGGCTGACCGAGTATTTCACGTCCACGGAAAAGAAGCCGGTCATTGAGATCGCCAAAAGCAGTCAGACGGGCGCGGCCACGATGATTATCACGGGCTTTTCGTATGGCCTGGAAAGCGCGGTCTGGAGCGCGGTCGCTATCGCCCTGACCCTGATGTTCGCCCTGATGATGTTTCCCAAAAACCCCCTGCTGGCCGCGTATGGCATCGCCCTTGCCGGCCTGGGAATGCTGACCACGACCGGCTACATTCTGGCGATGGACACCTTCGGCCCGATAACCGACAACGCGAACGGCATTTTTGAGATGTCGGGCGTACTGAAAGAGGATCGCCAAAACGGGCGAGGCGTGGGCGCGGGCGGCATCGCGGGGGATCGCATCGTCGGGCGACTGGACGCGGTCGGCAACACGACCAAAGCCCTGACCAAAGGCTTCGCGATTGCCACGGCGGTAATCGCCGCCGTCGCTCTGTTTCGCTCGTTTATGACGGACGCGGGCCTGACCGACATCGGCATTCGCCTGGACAAACCGGAAGTGTTCATCGGCCTGCTGATCGGCGGCGCGGCCCCGTTTTTGTTCAGCAGTTTCGCCATGAACGCGGTTAGCCGCGCCGCCGTGGAGTTGATCATCGAGGTGGAACGGCAGTTCAGAGAAAAGCCCGGCATCCTGGATTACACCAGCAAGCCGGATTATGCGCGGTGCGTGGAGATTGTCACGGCGGCGGCGCAGAAGGAACTTCTGGGGCCGGGCATTCTTGCCATCGGCCTGCCCATACTCGTCGGCTTCGGCATGGGGTTCGGCGATCCGAAAACAGGCGCGGCGGCTCTGGGCGGGTATCTGGCGGGCGCGATTGTCAGCGGACAATTACTCGCCGTCCTGCTGTCCAACAGTGGCGGCGCATGGGACAACGCCAAAAAGAAGATCGAGGACGGCATGTTCGGCGGCAAGGGGACGGAAAACCACAGGGCCGCCATCATCTGCGACACGGTCGGCGACCCGTTCAAGGACACGGCCGGCCCCGCCCTGAACCCGCTTATCAAGGTGATGAACCTCACCGGCATCCTGATCGCGGGCATCATCATCCAGGACATCGCGCCGGGTACGCGCGCCTTCATCTGCGGCGTGGCGGCAATCGCGCTGGGCCTTGCCATCGCGTTCAGCAAGCGCGGCTCCGTTGCGAATGACAGCTAACCCTCCCATTCCTACCATCTTCGTCGGCGATTCAGGAAGCAATCAGGAAGCAATGCTGTGGTATTGTTGGGTCACGCTGCGTCGTTTAGTCCTGAACGCTGCCGCCCCATATGCCAACAGTGGCTTCAAAACGGCGGGTAAGATACGGCGGCACAAACGGCATGATAATCCGCAAATTTTGTGACCACGACGCGGCGCGCTACTCGACCTGGAGGTCAATGGCGGAAAAGTGTTCGTGGTCGTGGTCTTCATGCGTGTCTTCGCTTTGTACGCGTATCAGATAATTACCTTTTGCGGGCGCTTTGAAACGCGCCGCGCCGGACATTGTGGACTTGGGCGCAAAGTCCATAACGCTGCTGCTTTCCATGACGCCGCCCTCGCCGGCGGGGTCGGGAACAGGTTTCTGGGCGATTTCAGCCTCTTTCACGACAAAGAAGTGTATCGTGACGGCCTTCATCGTGCCATGCGGAAAGTTGCTTTTCAGCCGCCATGTCACGCGCACCGGCTGACCGGCTTGGGTCTTGACGACCGGGCGCTTGTTGACGCCGCCCAGCGGCGGGGTCGTGTCCATGAACGCTTCCCCTATGCTGCTCTGCTTGTTGTCCTTGCCGTTCGCGCCGTCGCCGTTCGCCTCGACGCGCAGCAGAATATCGAAATGTTCGGCGTCGGCGGGGCGGGGCCACAGCGCGGCCCCGCCCAGCGCAACACACATCCCTGTCAGCCATGCGATACGCATGATTTTCATTTTGCCTCCCTGCCAATCAACGTTCATGGGTGTCTGTTAAGTGTCTGTTAAGCTGCTCTTGCCCCGCACTGAAGTACAGGTACAGGAGGCTCTGTGTCTGAGTAGTTACGACTGCGGTTTCGTTCCGGCACGCTCACTTTTGGCGAGATTTAAGTGGAATGGAGCGCACTTTCCGCATCAGGATCAGTTTGCGGGTGATGTCCGTGCCGGGCAGTTCGATGTCGGCGCTTTGTTCGAGGACGCCGCCAAGTTCGGCGATCACAGGCCGCGCCGCGTCGGCCTCGGCCTGCGCGTCGCGGCTTTTGTAGGCCACGGCCAGGCCGCCCACGCGCACAAACGGCAGCAGCCATCCGGCGAGGGCAGACAGCGGCGCGACCGCGCGGGCCGTCACAAGATCGTAGCGTTCGCGATGGCCGGGGTCACGGGCAAGCTCTTCGGCGCGGGCGTGAAGCGTGCGGGCATTCGTCATGTTCAGGTCATGCAAAACTTCGTCGAGGAAGACAAGACGTTTGCGCGTGGCGTCCATCAGGGTAACGTCGAGGTGAGGAAAGACCAGAGCGAGCGGCAGGCCGGGAAACCCCGCCCCCGTGCCGACATCCAGCAGCCGCGCGCCGGGTGCGGGACGATGCGCGGCGGCGAGAACCAGCGAGTCCAAAAAGTGCAGGGAGGTGACATCTTCCGGGCGAATGCGGGTCAGGTTGAGTTTGCGGTTGCCCGCTTCCAGCAGGATCGCGAAACGGGCAAAACGAGCGACCGTATCTGCATCCAATATCAAGCCAAGCGTGTTTGCGCCCTCAGAAAGACTGCTTGCGAAATCGTCTGGCAGCGTAGTATCAGCGGCAGTGGCCTGACGCGGCAGCAAGAATGCTTCGTCAGTCGGCCTGAGAGATGGGTCAGAGCAGGACGCAATAGAGGAATCGGAGGAGAACTCGCTTTTAGGTGTCTCGGAAAATGGCTGATCTATCATAAGGCCCGGTATCATTCTTTCGCCGCCATAACCGCGTCGTTTGCAGCAGACAAAACAGCGTACAGCATGGGTGGAGGCTGTGTCAAGAACTAGCTGTTATTTGTGCTGTTATCATTTTCCGCCCGCTATTTGCCGGGCTGAGGCGGCGGCAGGCGCAGACTGAGCAATGCGCCGAAGGTGACTATCACACTCGTGATTACGAACAAAATAGGAAGGCCCGCCACGCTCGTAAAATGCCGGTTCTGCACCAGCAGTCCGCCCAGATACGGGTACAGCGCGGATGGCGTGAACAGCAGATTGAACAGGGCGATGAACAGCGACCGCTCGTTTTCCTTGATGTGCGAAAGCAGATAGTGGTTGAACGTGATCCACATCCCCCACCCCAGGCTGCCGCCCATCAGCAGAAACACAAGCCCGAACAGCCAGGGCGACAGGGTTCCGACCGTCAAAGCTAAAAGGGGGGTAATCAGGCAGGCGCAGGCCACGCCGCGTATCGAATAATGCGCGCCCTTTCGCTCGCTCAGCCACGCCCAGGCGGGCATCAGCACGACCACGCCCAATGCCTGCATCACCTGGTACGTTCCGCCCCACTGGTCGCTGAGGCCGAACCGCGCGGTCGCGTACAGCACATAAAACGGCGCGGACGCGGCCCCAAATCCGAGCAGAAGCTGGATCGCGGCCAGCCGCGCAAAGATGGGATGAGCGCGCAGCAGGGAGGGCATCTGCGCGAAATGAACGCGCAGGGACGGCAGCGGGACGACCTTAGCGCGGGGCGCGGGCGGCTCACGGATGATCAGCACGCCCGTCAGCGATACCTGAAACATCAGGGCCGCGATCCCGGTCAGCAGGGCGTAGTTGTGCGGGAACGGAAGGTCGGGCGTGTCCAGAACGCGGCGCACGACGAACGCGGCGATGGCGATACTGCTCAGGCCCGACAGCAGCTGCGTGGTCGCAAAGAAGCGGCCCCGCGTGCGCTGCGAAAACGCGCGGGCCACGATCTCCATCCACGGCACATAGCCCAGCCCGTCGCCCAGCGCCCAGAACGAAAGTATGAGTATTGTGGCCCAAAGCCCCATCAGCCTTGCGGCGGGATTGTCGCCCGCGCGCCACAAAAAGTACGGCAGGGTCAGCAGGGGCAGACGCGTAATGCCCGCGATCCAGGCGAGGGGCGGTTTCTGGTGGGCGCGGCCATGTACGGCGTACCCGACAAACACCTGAAACAGGCTGAAGACCAGAAAACGCACTGCGGCGAACGCGCCAATCAGCGGTCCCGACGCGCCCAACCGTTCCAGCAACAGGGGTAACACGGCATTTCCGTCAATAAACGCCATGCCCAGCGAAAAGAACGTGACATCCAGCAGCAGCGCGCCGAAATTCCAGCGCACAAGGCGGGGATCAAGCTCCCCTTGCACATCAGAAGACATAAAAAACCATACTCAGCCAAAGTAAGTGGCAGCGCGGCCTGGCAACGCGGCCTCTCCTGCTCTTATGGTACACCATACGGGCGCTTTGTGCGGAAAAAACCTTGCACAGTGTCAGGCGTAACAGCGATTGTATCGAGCAGAACCTGGATCTACACTTGTGCAGCCGGGTTCACTCGTTCGAGGCAGGCGGCGCGAACGTGATCTTGCGGTAGATTTGAGCAAGGGTCAGCGTGACATCCAGTGAGGAGAGTGTCAGCGTGTCCGCAAGCGAGGTGTAGTCGGTGACGATCCACTGCGTGGCGTTTCGGCGGGCGTAATGGGTGACGGCAACGCGATCCTGCGTCACGACCAGATAGTCGGTCAGAGTGGGCAGGCTGCGGTACTCATTCCACTTTTCTCCCCTGTCAACACTCTTTGTGCTGGGTGACAGCACCTCGACAAGCAGGGCCGGGTTGAGCAGAGCGGGTGGCTTGTCGTTGTCGAACTCCGCCTCGCCGCACATCGCCATGACATCAGGGTAGCGGTACTGCCCCGGCGACACGCGAACTTTGATGTTCTCGAAATAAACTTCGCACTCGCGATCTTCAAACAAACGGTCAAGACGCGTGGCAATGTTCAAGGCAATACGGTTGTGCGGCGCCGACTCACCTGACATGGCCCGTATCTCTTCGGTGTAAACCTGACTGGCATCGGTAATGTAAGGCCCATCCTTTACCATGACGTAGCCGTCCATGTACTCTAACCGCGCTTCGGAGGCGCGATCCATAGCAAGGTACTCTTCTACGGTGAACTTGGGTGGGTCTACGGGCATTATCAGGGGTGGCGGCACAACGACGATCTGTTCTGCGGACATGGTTTTCTCCTTTTGGTTACTCTCCCTACTCATTCGCAGACGGTTGTATAGGAAAGGATACGCGGCATATTTTCAAGGGGATGTGCCGCCCGTGCTGTCCGGTGGTTTTTGTCCGCCGGTGTCGTCCTTTTTTTCGCCCTGTCCGTCCTTTGCGTCCGATGTGTCGGGAGTGGGGTTGTCGGGTGTGGGCTGCTTGTCCTGCGCGTCGTCGGGGGCTGTGACCGTAATAGGCCCGCTGCCGTTTTCCGCCGCGACGAAACCTGTCGGCAGCGGCTTTCCTTCTTCGTCCCGCGCCTGCGGTTTCTCTGCGATTCGCTTTGCCGCCGCCGTTTTCGCCTCGGACTTGAGCGTGTCTGTGAGCGCGATTAGCGTGGGTGCGGCGACGGGGCCGGACGCGAGACCGCGCGCCGCGTTGCTTTTGCGCTGTAGGGGCAGCGCGGCCTGCATGAACTGCGTCCACAGCGGAACGCACAGATGCCCGCCCGTCGCGCCCTCCATCGGCAGGTAGTTTGTCGTCACAACGGTTTGCGTCGCGCCGCTATCGGAACGCTCGATTTTGGTTTCTTTGCGCGCGCGCGCGACCCAGATGGCCGTGGCGAGATCGGCATTGTAGCCTACGAACCATGCGTCCCGGTGGCTATTTGTCGTGCCGGTCTTGCCATGCGCGTCGTCAATGGACGCGGCCCCGGTCGCGGTTCCGCTTGTCACCACTTCGCGCAGGGCGACATTGATCTCGTCCAACGTGCGCTGTTTAAGAAACCGCGTGTGCCGCCGTGTGGCGGGATCGTCCTGAAATACATCCTGGCCGCGCGCATCCGTGATCTTGGTGATGAAAGCCGGTTCGAAGCGCTCGCCGCCATTGGCGAACGTGGTGTAGGCCGAGCAGAGTTCGATGGGGTGTACGCCGCTTGCGCCCAGCGCGAGAGGCAGCGTCGGCTCCAGGGTCGTGCGTATGCCCAGGCGGGCGGCAAGGGCGGCGATGTTAGCCGGCCCCGCTTCCTCGCCCACCTTGACGGCGACCGTGTTGAGTGAATGCCTTAGAGCGTCCAGCATATCCGTTCGGCCTCTGTACCGCTCATCGTAGTTATGGACGACGTACTCTTTCGGCGCGGCGGGATACGTGAGCGGCACGTCCTTATAGATGGAGAGCAGGTCGCAATGCCCGGTCTCGAAAGCCGTGGCATACGCAAAAGGCTTGAAGCACGAGCCGGGCTGACGAACGCCGCGCGTCACGGCGTCGAACTGATCGCGCATAAAATTCGGCCCGCCCACCAGGGCGCGAACATATCCGGTACGCGGGTCTAAGCTGACGATTGCGCCCACGTTCGGGCTTTGGCCTGACGCGCTGCCCTGCCTGAGCGCGTCGCGCAGGGTCTTTTCCGCTGCCCGCTGCATCTGCCAGTTGAGTGTCGTAGTGATCTGTACGCCGGAATATACGAACTCCGGGCCGTATTTTTCGCGCACAAGCGCGACTACGTCGGACACAAAATAAGGGGCTTTCCACGAGGCCATACTTTGAGGATGGGGGCGCAGTACATGCGGCTTTTCGGTCAGCGCGCGCGCCTCCTGATCGGGCGTGATTTTGCCGTTCGCGCGCAGACGGTCCAGCACATCGCGCCGCCGATCCAATGCGGCGCGCAGATGCACGGTAGGCGTGTAGGCAGTAGGACGCTGCGGAATGCCGGCGAGCAGAGCGGCCTCGCCCCATGTCAACTCGCGCGCCGATTTGCCCAGGTAGCTTTGCGCGGCGGCCTCGATGCCGTAGTTGCCGCTGCCATAATAGACCGAGTTGAGGTACGCTTCCAAAATAGCGTGTTTGGAATATTTTTGTTCGATGCGGCGGGCCAGCAGCATCTCGGCGATCTTGCGCCGGTACGTTTTCTCGCTTGTCAGGTAGAGGTTGCGGGCGAGCTGCTGCGTCAGCGTACTGCCCCCTTGCCCCCGCGCCCGTCCCAGCCGCAGATTGCTCCACAGGGCGCGCAGTACGCCCCGCCCGTCCACGCCGTCATGCTGATAAAACCGCTCGTCTTCAACGGCAATCGTCGCCTCGATCATGTCGGGCGCGATGTTGGACAGGCTTACGGGCCGCTGATCTCGCGTCTGAAGGACGGCCAGCATCTCGCCGTCACTGGATATAAGCGTCGTGCTTTTGTTCAGGCGCACATCGGCCAGACTGCTGATGTCGGGCAGGCCGTTCGCTACGCTTCGCACCGTCCACATGACAAACAGCAATGCCAGGGCCGTCAGGCTCAATGCAGTCAGCGCGGCCAGAGCAAACCGCCGCCGCCAAACGCCCCACCTTACAGAACGCTCCACAGACGCCGGGCGCACTGTAGCTGCTACAGCGCGCCCAGTTTCAGAAGAATCATCGGCGTTACGCCCGCCGACAGTTTGTGTATCCTGATGTCTCAAAGTCGGTAATCTCTCTACGAAACAGATGGCGCGAACATCAATGACGGCCTGCCGGAACTGGTTTTTGTAAATTTTCAGCCGTGTCCCCATGTTCTTTGACCTCGGAGACTTCGGACATTTCCGCTGATCCTACTTTGCCGCTCGCGTAGACGGGAACCGGGTAACGTCGTACACCGTCCTTGTGTCTGTCGCCGGACATGCTGCCTGTCATCAATTCGGAGGTGTACTCACCCCCACTATTTGCTGTGCGGGGTCGAAGCGTTGCCTCGATAGACACTTTCGCGCCTGCGCGTTTGCTTACATCCAACACCTCTATACCGATTACCTGACCGTCTTCGTCATAGTCCAAAATGACGCCTGGCGCGACCTCGTCGCTTTCTTCAACAGGTGCGGCAGACAATCTCAACATAAGCGCGTCAACAATCGGGTCATAACTCATATTCATTCCGGCCTCCAATACTTGTCAATTTTGGTGGTCTGATAGACGGTCACAATTACAGCCGGGTCTTGATTGTCGGCTACTACCAGGCGAATTAAAAACATTTTCAACCTGCCGGGACTGCCGTTGGGCGGATAAAATATCATATTAAGGCGCGACTGGTAGATTCTACGCCCTGCCTCGCCTTCAAGAATCTGCTCCGGCGTGTTTATTATGTCCTCGATTACATCCAGAGGCAAATCACGCGCCTGCATTTGTTCGCGAGCATGGACGGATAAAGTATATCTCACCAGGCAGTTTCCTCAGCCTCTGTTTACATTGCCTGACAATCCAGCGACTTGCACTGGAGATCGGTATCTCAATATAGCAGAATTGTGATGCCCTGTCAATGCGAGACACCTTGAAAATGCTCTTGACATTTCTACTGCAACACCGTACAATGTCAGCGTTTGATGTGCGTAATGCAGCGCGTCCGTAGCTCAGTGGATAGAGCTTCAGTCTTCGGAACTGAGAGTCGGGAGTTCGAATCTCTCCGGGCGCATCCCCACAACCCGCCGTGCAAGCAGTAAGTCAAAAGCCCTGTGCAGAGTGTTCAACATCTCTGCACAGGGCTTTTGCTGTCATAGCCTATTGTGTTTGAACTTATTTGAACTTAATTCAGGCGGGCGCGAAGATGGTACGCCTGATCTATGGCGCGGTGAATGCGGGCGGCATCCGATGCGTCGGGAACGCAGTCAAGGTAGCGCGTCAGCCACGCCACGGCTTTTGAGTACGCGCGTTCCTGCAGAAACAGCAGGCCCCTGTCGCGGATGTCGTCGGCGTTGTCCGGCACGACGACAAGCATTTGTTCGACCACGCGCCCCGCCCGCTCCGGCTCTTCGCGGCGCAGATAGGCCTGTTTGAGATTATTGAGCAGGCGGTACAGGATCAGGCGGTTGGGCGTGGGCTGCAAGTAAGCCGGATCGAATGCGACGGGCCGGCCCAGAATATGTTCCAATCGCGCCTGACAGGAGGCCGGGGTGAGGATTTCGCCGCCGTAAAACGGATCAATCAGAATGGCGTCCTCGTCAAGCCCACTGGCGGTGTCGCAGCGCACGATGAAGTGGAGAGGCAGGCCCACGCCGCACACGGGCAGGCCCAATCGCTGCGCCACGGCAACGTAGATTATGCTCAGGGTGATGGGCAGGCCGCTGCGCGCGTCCAGCACTTTGTTCAGGAAACTGTTGGACGGATTGTAATAGTCCTCCTCGTTGCCCCGAAAGCCCTGCTCATCGAACAGGTAGGCATTGAGAATAGCGATTGCGCGGTCGGGACTCTCAACGCTCCCGATACGCTCACGCGCTCCCTGCGCCAACAGATCAATCTGGTGCATACAAGCTGCGATGTCCAGTTGCGGATAATGGTCGGCGGCGATGACGAGGGAGGCAAGCCCCAGGTCAATAGCTTCTTCATCACCTGCCACGACTTCGGTAAGCGCGTGAAGCGCGGCGGGATGTGATGTATCATGCGAAACGGCAGGCGCAATTGACGGAGGAGCGAACGGGCGAAAAGGTTCTTCTGATTTCACGGGTTTGTTTTATCCAGGAACGACAAAATAGGCACGAATTGAAAGTACGCGGAAGAAGCGGAAAATAGGGCGGCGGGCAGATTAGTTCCAAAATAAGCCCTGCATGTTGATTATACAGCTTCAATCGTCAGGATGCCGGGTTATCTTTTGCGTTCCGCGCGTTCACCCATTCGCCGACGCACTTTCCCCGCGCATCTTGTTTTGCACTGCCGCATATTCCAGCGTATTCTGTTCGTCCGTGTTCATTCAGCCTTCAGCATCCTGGCCGCATCCTGTATGCGGCCATGCGCGTACAAACCTGCCCCCCTAACTCACGCGTTCTCCGCTCGTTTCACGGCTCAGGCGTTCGTTGTTGGCATGGACTTCATTTTCGATGCGTTCCTCTTTTTCGGCCCAGCGCGCAATGTTACGCGCCATGCCGCCGAACACGAACACATGAAACGGCAGCGACCCGTACCAGTACGCGTAGCCCCAGAACCCGTTGGGATAGTAGTAGGCGGTTTGTTCCAGTTCGCGCCTGCCGTCCCCGGTCTCTTTGATGCGAAACTCCAGCCACGCCCGCCCCGGCACTTTCATCTCGGCCCGCAGCAGCAATCGTTTCGGGCTGTAATCTTCCACGCGCCAGAAATCTATGGCGTCGCCTATCGCCACCTGTTCCGGATGACGCCGGCCGCGCCGGACACCTACGCCGCCGATGATCCGATCCATCGCGCCGCGTATGTCCCATAGATAATCCGCATAGTACCAGCCGACGCGACCGCCGATGCGCGACGTGGCGCGGCGCAGCATTTCGGCGCTCGCCGACGTAACGACGACCTGCCGATTTCGGATCAGGCTTTTGTCGGCGGGCGTGGCGTCCAGACTGCGGGGTATCGCGCCGCTGATCGCGCCCGACCAGCGCGTCGGAATGCGGTACTCATTCGTCGCCCTGAGCGCGCGTGCCACGGCCTCGCGAAACGGCGTCAGCGGCACGTGCATCAATTTTTGCGCGTCGTCATTCTCCACCACGGTTTCCGAGCGCAGACCTTCGATCAGGGGAAATGCGATGGATGCGGGAATAGGCGTCATAAGATTGACCCAGTACGCCGAAACACGGGGCGTAAGAACCGGAACCGTGATGATGATCCGTTTCAAATGTCTTACTTCGGCAAACGTCAGCATCATCTGCTTGTATGTCAGCACATCCGGCCCGCCGATGTCCAGTATCCGGCCGGGGCATTCGGCGCATTCCAGGGCGGCGGCGAGATAGTTGAGCGCGTCAATGATGAAAATAGGCTGTGTGCGCGTGTTGACCCAGCGCGGCGTGACCATGATCGGCAGTTTTTCGGTCAGGGTACGCAGCATCTCGAAGGACGCGCTGCCCGATCCGACGATCACGGCAGCGCGGAACTCGGTCACGGGAACGCTGCCCTGCCTTAGCACATCCCCCACCTCATGCCTGCTGTGCAGATGCGCCGATGTTTTCTCATCGCGATGCCCCAGCCCGCCCAGATAGACGATGTGCTTGACACCCGCGAGCGCGGCAGCGCGGGCGAAGTTAGCCGCGCCCGTGTGGTCGCGCTGCTCGAACCCCTTTTCACCTCCGCCCATCGCGTGTATCAAGTAGTAGGCTGTGTCAATGTCTTTGAGGGCTTCGGCGAGCGAGTCGCAGTCCAGCACGTCCCCAGTGACAAGTTCCAGATGCGCGGGCGTGGGAGCGTCCGCCTCGAAGCGCCCGGTAAGCTGATTGGCCTGACGCGCCATGCAGCGCACCGGGTAGCCCCGCTGCAATAGCAGTGGTATCAGCCTGCCGCCCACATACCCGCTCGCCCCCGTTACCAGCACACGTTTCATAGTCATATCACTTCTCGCTCACTATTTGGACAAACGGTTATGGTGGAAAGCGCGGCGCAAGCAGAGCGCCGACACAAAAATGAGGTTTCACAACTGAAATGTTTTTTGCCTGCCCGACAGTGCGGGGCAGGCAAAAATAAGCGGATTGATAAGGATGTCAGCCGGTAATCAGGCGCAGGGCGTCGGCGACGCCGATTTGTAGGTGCGGCACGACATAGCCGGACAACCCTGCCTGCGCTTCCCTGCCAAGCGTGATCAGCACCTGCCCCCGGTTGAGAATACGCAAAGTCAGACCCGCCTTGTAAAGATAGTCGGCGGCCTCACGCAATGTACCCAGCCGATCCCGCCGGAATCCACCCAATGCGCGAAAGAACGGGCCAGGGTTCTCCAGATCCAGCGTAAGGTTCTGCCCCTCTCCCGTAAAACGAATTGGCACATCGTCTACGCTGATCTCAAGCGAACCTTCAAAAGAGAACATGATTGTTCCTTGTCCGAGTGTTCTTATGGCTTGGCCGCGCCGCCCATGCCCGGCTCGTAGGTGCGGATGCGGATAGTTCCGTTCATCTTCCACTTGGCGCTGGGCGCGTTCGCGCCGGTGTCGCGGGGAACCATCACTTCCATGTTCTCGAAGGTATATTCGATAACCGCGCCGCGCCCCGTCAGGAACGTATACAGCCCTTCCGCCAGGTGCGGCCAGGTCGTGACGCCGTTATTTTCCGGCTGTGCGCTGGCGGATGCCGCGCTGCCGTGTGTGCCGTTGCCGCCCGTAAAGGTGGTCGTTACGCTGCCCGCCGTGTTCACATCTGACATGGTGTTTTTGTCCTTTTTGTCGTGGAATTTTGCCCTGCCCCACTTTGTCAGCGCGCCACAGGGCGCAGAGTAACAAAGCAGGCGGGAGGATAAAATTTGTGGCGTGTTTCGCCCGCGCTCTGGAACCGTATGACGGAACTTGGCGGACGCTCTCCCCTATCAAACGCCCCGCGTACCCGCTTTGTTCCCCGTATACGCCCAGTGGTACAAAGAAAATTTGCGCCGCCTGTTGTCCACTGCTTTGTTCAATATTTGCCTTTGGAAATTCGTTCAATGACTCGTCTAACGACTTGAGAAAGGCTCTACTGCGCGGAACTTTATGATAGTGGTTTTGAAGTATGCGATTTTCTTTGCGCTTTGTTTCTGTGTCTTTTTCGCTGCCGCTCTTGACCGAATCGGAAATCCCGTTTACAATCCTAAGAAGTAAATAAGAAGTAAACGCTTTTCTTGCGCGGGCCTGCACGATCAATGCAGATTGCCACGAACCTATTACACGCTAAGTTGGAGTGAGTTAGCCTGCCGACAACAAGAACAGACAACGAGAACAGATGTAAGGATGACTATGAAAATATTGATTACGGGCGCACGGGGCAACTTCCCCCTGGCCCTCGTGCCGCGCTTGCAGAGCGCGGGCCACAGTCTCGTGCTGTTCGACCTCGAACCCATGTCCGCGCCCAAAGGCAGCCAGAGCGTGCAGGCGGACATTCGGGATGCAAGCGCGGTGACACATGCCATGCAGGGATGCGAAGCCGTCATACACGCCATCGCCTACCACAGCAGTATCGCCGACTCGCGCAACTACAACGACTATTACAGCGTCAACGTCACCGGCACGCACAATGTTTTGCGATCCATGCTGCTGCACGGCGTCAAAAATCTGGTGTTCTCGTCGTCCGATGAGGTGTATGGCGAGGGGATGCGCGGCCTTCGGGTCATGGATGAGGCAGCCCCGTGCATCCCCGGCAATTACTCCGCGCTGACGAAGCTGTTGAGCGAGGACATGTGCCGGTTTTACGCGCGCGCGCATGGCGTCGGGGTCGCCCTGCTGCGCTACGGTCACTTTGCGCCCGCCGACTGGACGACTGCGGGCATAGGACGACTGAGCAACTGGCTGGATCGCGAGGATGTGGCGCAGGCCAATGAACTGGCGCTGGGCGCGGTCGTCGCCGAGGAGTTCAAATGCGAGACGTTCCTGATCCAGTCGGCCAAGCCGTTTACGGATGACGACTGGCCCGAACTGGAACACGACCCCGCGAGCGTCGTGGAACGGTACTACGCCGGCGCGACCGAACTGTTGACACAGCACGGCCTGCACGTTCCCAAAATCCATACGCGCTACGACAACACCAAAGCCGCGACGATGCTGGGTTACGAACCGCAGCATAATTTCGAGCAGTTTCTGGCCCGCCTACGCAGCGCGTAAACGGCAAAGGGTACTATTCAGGCGTTGCGCCGGACGCCAACACCTTCGACTGTTCCGTCCGCAGGACGGTCGGAGAAGCCTCACAGACCCGTACTTCAGTGCGGGGCTACGGCTGAATAGTCACCGGCAAGGTAAAATATTGCAGCTCCAAGAAGACGAACGCGCCGCTTTGTGATGCCCGCAGGAATTTGCAGGCACAACAAAACGGCGCGTCCACAGTAACAAACGTCATGAACAAATAAAGGCTGGGGGAAACAGATCAGGCGGCACAAGCAACAGGCAATATAGTATCTTTCAACTCCGCCGCTTTGTCCGCAAGCTGCGAGCCGGCATCCGCGCGCATGAACTGACGGCAAAACTCTCCCAATTTCACGATGGCGGCGCGCTGCTCGGAGGACAGGTCTACGGGACAGGTCATGGCGATCTCCAGCAGACCCATTGCCTCTTCTTCTGTCAGTCGCAGGTTACGTTCTTCCAGGCGGTTGTGCATGGCAATGTCTCCTTTCCATCAACTCCACATCTCACTCAAACCATACCTCGTTCGCATCCACTACGCATCAAACTCGAACCTCATTTTCGGCTAATCCGCGCCGCTTCCGCATACCTGTACAGGACATACCTGCCTGAGAAGAGAATGGTTTCACACTATCGCACCGCTTTGCAAGCGTCCGCTTCCAGAGGATGTCAACTGTATAGAGGAATTTGAGCGTGAAAAGTTTCTGCACTTTTACGGATGCAAAAGCTGCGTCGTAGTATGTCGCAACGGCGCAATGTGCTGTTGTGTTGACGACATCAGCCCGCAAATTGTTCGTCAAGAACCCGGTTATACAGGAAACAATCCGAATGTCACAGCCGTTTTTTATGTTTTGTCTCAGGCGGCAGTCACGGCCAGACCGTAGTTCTCGGAGTGCGCTTCCTGCAAAAGCCGGCCCAGCAAGCGCAGCACGTCGTCGGGCAGCGGCCCGCTGTTGAACAGATGGCGCACAAAGCGGACGCATCCACCTAACAGGCCGCCTCGCCGAACACGCCTGCCGCCCCTGCCTACGCTCGCCATGCTGCGCCCTCGCTTTTCGAGCAAGGGCTTGCAGTCACGGGCCAGAATCCCGGTTTCTTCGGGCGTGAGCCAGCCGATTAATCCCTGCGGGTCGCGCATCCAATCTTCAAACGGCCTGCCGCCGCTGACCAATGCGCCCAGCGTTTCCGCCGCGTCTTCCGCGCCGCCGCGCCGGGCGAGCGCGGCCACAAAGCGGGGAAATGTGGCCTCAACGGGCAGCGGCTCGCTTATACAGCAGGCGACAAAAACGAACGCGTTGCGGGCCTGCTCCAGCGAAATCGTTGCCTCCTCCACGACCTGCACGAGGGCTTCCGCGACCGCGTAGTCAATGCCGTCCGCTTCCGGCCTGTCCAGAAGCGAGACGAACGCATCCGGCGTGTCCGCGACGCGCAACAGGGGGCGCAGAATGAGATACCGCGCATAATCGAAAACATAGAAGTTCCAGCAGGGCTGCATGGTGATGGTACGGAGAAAAGACAGCACGGTGTCACAAGAAATTATAATGGCAGTGCGCCAGCCACGATGTCAAATCGGGCGGCGTTATTACAGATGCGGCAATCAGGATGCAGGCGGAACCGCGCTGTCATCCGCGAACAGGCTTCCTGTTTCATCCTCCGCAACGGGAGAAGCCTCTGAGTCTGTGTCGGGAAACCACTGGCTGCGGGACATGTCCACGCGGTTCGGGTCGCGGGCGAGGAAGATCACGCCTTCGCTTTCGAGAAGCTGTCTCTGACGCTGCTGCGCGTCGGGGCTGCGCTTGGCGATGGGCAGATGCCCGCCCGCGCCCACCACGCGCTGCCACGGCACATCGGCGGGAACCCACCTGAGCGCGGCCCCGACCTGCCGCGCCGTCACGGAGATACCCGTTATGGCGTCCGCCACCTGCCCATACGTCATCACTCTGCCGACAGGAATCGAGCGCGCGACCGTATACACCGGGGCGAACATCGCGAGCATTCCCGCCTCGCCGCCCGCCTCGCCCATGCCCTCTCCCGACGCTTCCTCGTCTTGCATCCCGTTCACCCCGCCATCCACATCCTCAAAGCCCGACACTTGACGCCCGACTATTAACGCTCAAAACGTGACTTCATGCCCGTTACGCGCCGCCGTGTAACAGCCTTCCATCATCTGCGTCAAGGCCCACGCGTCGTAGATGTTGATGGACATGGGCGTACCGTGCTTGATGGCCGACACCCACTGCTGCATGGGGGACGGCAGCGCGGCGGGCAGGTTCGTCGGGCTGACGTAGCCCTGTATGTCGCCCATGCTCAACTGACTGCTGATAAGCTGAATGCGCGGGCCGTTCGGCGCGGCCTCGATGCTCAGATAGCCGCCCGTGCCGTAGATTTCCAGCGGATTGGGGCCATAGCGATGTACCCACGACACGTCCAGGATGCCGATGGCGTTGCTGCGGAACGAGACGAGCGCGGCCATGTTGTCGTCAATGTCATACGCGCCGCTGAAATTGTTTTTTTGCGCCACTACGGACACCGGTTCGCCCAGAAACCAGCGCATCAAGTCTACGCGGTGACAGCCCAGATCGAAAAACGCGCCGCCGCCCGCCTGCTCCTCGTCCACAGTCCAGGCCGTGTTGCCGCCGTACCAGCGATCTAAAGCAGCCGTGTGCGCGATGCGGGCGCGCATGGTCGTGACCTGGCCGAGCAGTCCTTCATCCAATACTTTTTTGGCGAACAGGATTTCGGGCCGGGTGCGGGAGGGGAGGGAGATCATGAACTTGACGCCGCCATCCTCGACCGCCCGCATCACATCCGTTGCGTCCGCGATGCTGATGGTCAGCGCCTTTTCCGTAAAGATGTGCTTGCCCGCGTTCGCGGCCCTGACTAAAATGTCGGTATGCTGACTGGTGGGGGCGCAGCAGACGACCGCCCGCACGTCATGCCGCGCCAGTACAGCATCCAGATCATTGCTGAACGGCAGATTACGCCGGTCGGCCTCGTTCTGGCCCCGCTCTATGTCGTCGTCCCAGATGATAATAGGTTTGAGGTCAGGATGATCCCGTACCTGATCCGCATACCCCCGCGCATGGACATGCGCCATTGAAAGCAGGGCCACGCCGATACGCCCGTCCGACTGCGCCGCCTCATGCGTCACCTGTGTTTCGCCCGCTTCGTCTGTTGTTTCGGTGTCCGTTCCCGCCGTTCCTGTCGTCACAAATTCGCTCCCCGCCGATGCAGAATAGGTCTGTCCGCCCTCCTAGTTCACCATACGCGCTCTGTTTTCCTTTACGAAGCGAGTATGAAGGAGTGCGAAAGGGCCGGGCAAACAATTATGGTAACTATGGTAACTATGAAAACGCCGCGAAACAGACACATCATCCCAACTTTCACGGACTGGCACAGCGACGTAAGCAAAGAGCCGCATTGCTCACGTCACGTTTCCTCATAGCGCTTCCAACCGGGCCACAAACATCAGGAGGTTTGTTATGCTTCACCGTCTTTTATTCCGTTTCGCCCTGACCGCGCTCGCCTGCGGCGTGGTCGCTACCCCCTGCTTTGCCGTGGACTACAATGAGGCGGTCTCAAGAGACTTTTCCAACTTTGGCCTGACGCCCACCTCGCTCGGAACCCTGACCATAGGCGACAACAGCGTGTTTGGCACGACCGGGCGCGGGTCGGGCGGCATAGATCGCGACTACTTTACCTTTGTCGTGCCGACGGGTTATCAGTGGGTGTCGTTCCGGGAAATCGCGGGAACCGGGGTCGGGGGCAATGTCTCTTTTCTGGGCCTTCAGGCAGGCAATCAGGTAACAGTCTCTACTGGGGCGACGACGGCAGCCGGTCTGCTGGGCTGGACGCATTATGGGGCCGTAAACGTGGACACCGACATTTTCCCGGACATGGCGCTCGCCTCCAACGGTTCCACAGGATTTGCCACGCCGCTCGGCGCGGGCAGCTACTCGGTCTGGATACAGGACTTCAACGCGGGACAGTTCTCGTATGGCTTTCGCTTCGGCGTGGCGGCAGTCCCGGAACCCGGCAGTGTCGCCCTGCTCGTCGGCCTGAGCGCATCCGGCGCGGGCTTCCTCGCTCGTCGGCGCAGGCGTATGCGTCAGGCCATCTGACTGCCACGCAGCGACGCGACTAAACAGCCCTTATGCCGAACGAGCGACGGCTAAGGGCTGTCTTCCACTTTTGACCAGCGGCATTTCTCTCCCGCGCACTACTCCGTACTGCTGTAAACGCTTGCTCCCTTTCAGGCATTCTCGAAACGGAGTGTGATGTCCGCGTTCTTATGAGCGACAAAACCGATGCTACTCTTTTGCGCCGGCGCGCTGGAGGAGGGCAGCGATGTCCGCCTGATGGTGCTTCTGCGCCCGCGCGAGCGGGCTGGGCTGGGCTGGTGTATGCGGGTTGGGGTTTGCGCCATGCGCCAATAACTCTTGTACCAGGGCCACATTGTTTGCCTGAACCGCCTGGGTTAAAGGGGTCGCACCCAGCCGAGTAACAGAGTTTGGATCGGCGCCCTTGTCCAGCAGGGCAGAGATTAGGGGCGAATCATGCGCGATGGCCGCCAGCAGGGGCGTGTTCCCCTGTCGGTCCGCGACGTTTACCTCGGCTCTCTGCGCCAGCAAAGATTGTGCGGCCTGCGTGTTGCCGTCCGACAATACCATCAGCAGGGCCGTTTGTCCGGTCACGTCCCGCGCCTCGATCTCCGCTTTACTGGCCGTGGCCGTGATGCCCAGAGGACGCAAAAGGGCAAGCGCTTCGGTGCAGCCTGCGGAACCGCTCCTGCTCAGGCCGCGCGCCGTTTGCACATCCCACAGCCATCCGGGCGATTGAGCGTCAGGGTGCGCCCCCGCAGCCAGCAGAACGCGCATTATGGGCGTATTTCCCGTTCTCACCGCCGCACCGAGGGCTTTGTTCCGCGCGGACAGGCTTGGCTTTGCCGTCAGCAGCAAAGGAACCAGATCAGCGCTTTGGGGCGAGGTCACGGCGACCTCCAGAGCTGATGCTTTAGTCCCCGTGTCTCCAGTGGCTCCATGTTCCAAAAGCAGCGCGACGGCCTCCCTGCTGCCTTTGGACACCGCCTCCGCAAGTCCTGAGTTCGCATCCGCGCCTCGATCCAACAGCAGTCGCGCGGCATCCATATGGTGATTGAGAGCGATGGTAAGCGCGTTTGCCCCTACGCTCTCATGCGCATTCACGTTGGCCCCGCTGTCCAACAACAGACCGATGACACCGGGGCAATGTTCAGCCGCAGCGCCCAGTGGCGTCATTATGTTGTTTGGGTTGCCGTTGGGGTTTGCGCCCCGCCGCAAAAGGGCGCGGACGGTGTTGGGTTCGTTCTCCATCGCCGCGTAACCGAGCAGCCAACTCAGTTCACTTGAGTCAGCGGCAGACACGCCTCGATCAAGCAAAGCAGTCGCCGCAGCATCATCGCCATCCATCACAGCTTCCATCAGCATCTGTTCCTGATGATGCCCATAGATATTGCGCCCGATTATCAGCAACAGGGCAGCGACCGCAAAGGCGAACGCAAGGCGAGAGGCACGATTGTTGGGCATGGGACAATCCTCACGGGGGGAAGATCATTCTTGCAGCATGGAATACAGATGGAAGACAAAAGGAGGGGAACCTTCATAACCCCCTTATTCGCCGTTGACCGTGCAGTTCCTGCACTTGTATAAAATATTTTGGGCCACCTGTTCAAGCAAGAGAAGAAACGGTAAAGAACCGCATGGCTACATCTGATTCCAAACCCAGTCCACACCGGACTAATCAACTTTCACCTGTGCGGGTACGGCGGCATACTTAATCAGTTGCGCGCCGGGGTCGCTGCCCAGGCCGAGCGCGTCCGCAAGCCCCGGCGAGCGCTTGATGGACTGCCCGAACACGGCCCCGATCAGCGGCAGCAGCTTTTCCGGGGCCGTCTTGCCGGACGTGGAGCGGGCCGCGACCTCTTCGGACAGCCAGCGCAGGTGCGCGCCGAGCAGGACGGGAATGCCGTCTATGGGCTTTTCGTCCATAGCGGGATACTGCGCTTTTCGCAGCAGCGCGACGATCTCTTTTGCCCTGCCGACACTCGTGGGCAGCAGGTCTTCGGATACGCCCATTTCGTAGCCAAGCGCGCACCACAGATGCAGCCAGCCCTCCAGTTCCGCATTTCCATTTTCTAAGGTGATCTGCTTGCCGTCCGCGAGCGCCTCGACGGGCCACCAGGCGAACGTGTAGAACACAAAGCCGAACGCCTGCTGGCTCATGGGCAGGCGTTCCTTCGGGTTCCAGTGGAGGCTGTCTTTCACCTGATTCGCGACGGCGACGTGTATAAGGCCGAGCTGGTACGCCCGTGCAAGGTTTACGGTGACAAACTCCTGACGGCTGCCGAACGGCTCCAGCATGGCGGCGATGGACGTTTCGGTCTCTTTGAGGCGGTGCGAAAAGTCGTGCGGCAGGCGTCCCGTCTGTATCACGATAGGCCCGGTGTCTTTGCCCGCATACGAGGCGGCAAGCGCGCTCGTTCCCAGCGTCTGCATGATGGACGCGCCGTATTTTTTCAGGAAATCCGAGCCAAGCCGCGCTTTGTCATAGTCCAGCCAGGCGGGCGGCGTATTGTGCGGCGTCATGGGCTGAGTGCGCGACTGCAGGACGATGGCCTCCAGGCGGACATCGGGCGCAGTCACGGAGGCCGCAGGGGCAGCGATCTTCTGGGCCTGCGAGACCCCACAAAAAGTCGTACAAAAGCCTGCCACAACAAACCATGCGGCGAGCGTACAACTGCGTACACGATTCCAAAACTTCAACGCGAACTCCTTTGCCGGCGCTATGACCTGACACACTCACCAACGTCTTGCGATCCTCTATCCTAATTTCTACTACGAACCGCACCGTGTCATGTGCGTCAGTACAAAGGGAACGCTCTCAATGCTAATCGCACATGACGAGTTCATGTGTGAAGAGGCGTTGCTTGCAGCGTACAACACGAAGTTGCGGAACACCGTTGGGTATAACAGCGACGATAAAACAAATAAGCGGGCCTTCATCATTTACGATGGAGGCCCGCTTGCTTTTATAGCAGGCGACAAACAAGACATCTGCGCGAGACACACTCCGCCAGATCAACAGTGCAGTTCGCGGCAGGAGAAGTATTAGGGAAAGTGAAGTACGCCATCTCCTGTTTCAGGCGCGTCCACTCTGTAACTCGTGAAGGTCGAGTTATAGGTGGGTCTGCCGTCGAAAGTTGTGCCGATGATTGTTGTGCTAATCAGCATTCTGTTGCCGTTCTTCAGGCCAATGTCGGCGCTCTGCGGGTCGCGCTCATACGGGGCAAGCAGGCCCGTAAGCAGATTGTGGTGTTCCGTAATAATTCTGCCCAGCCCGACGCCAACAAGGGTACGCACAAGAAGACGCCTCTGATCGGGCGTCAGCGCGGCCCAGGCGACCGGCTTTTGCTCCCGAAGCTGCAATCCCAGCAAGGCGGCCAGTTCCCTGCCGTACTGGTGCGTTAGCGCGAACATTCCTCCCGTGTCGCCATGTTGGAACGCGCTGACCTTCGGCGGCATCTGGCCCCTTCCATAATTTTCGTGGCGCATGACGTCGCGCAGCGTTCCCTCACTGCCCAGAAAACGGCGCAGGTCTTTCGGCATAGCCGCCTGCAACGCCAGCGACACCTCGCCTATTTGACGCGGCGTTCGCGGCGTTGGGCGATCCACAGTCACATGGCCGTCCGGTGCGACACGCCATTTCCAATCATTGATCTCGCCTAGCGCGTTCAGCGCTTCGGCTGCGCTGACATCATTCATTAGAACGCTTAAACGGTGTTCCCTGAGATAAGGAACTGCTTCGATATGCAGGTCGGTTTGCGCCGACAGCGCCGCAAGCGCCGCCGCAAGAGTAGTCGCGCGGAGGTTGACCTTCACCTTGCGGGCAAGCCGCGCCCGCGCTTCCTGATCATCTATAATCGGCTTTGCGGTCTTGCCTATAGTCGCCTGTGCTTTGCTGCCAAGCGCGGCGTCTGCCGCAGTTTGCGCCCGCACAGGCTCGCAAAGGCTCCCGAAGGTCAACAGCATCAGTGCGAGTCGGACTGTATCTGCCACAACCAAACACCTCATCTTGACGCCTCCTTTGGCAGATCGGCCAGAAGAGCCGCGTCGTTCACGTTTCTGTGGTTAAGCCAGTGATACAGGAACAGGTCGCCTCTGTCCGTGGCTTGTATCTGCACATGCGACACTGGCGCACCGTCGAGCATGTCCAGCAGACTTTGCCAGTCCGCGATAGCCCCCGCAAACAATTTATTGACGATAATCTGCTGCACCAATTCGGCTTGCGGCGGCGGCAATTCGGACGTTCGCAACCGTCTGCCCGCTCCAAGCTGCGCCTTCTGTTCGGGAGAAAACATCCTGAACAGCTCTCGCGCCTGCATCATGTCGCTGCGGGCTTCAGATGAACAGGGAAACGCTTCCAGTGCGGTAATGGCCTGCCGCACCATCTGCCGCATCTCCGGCAGGTTCGTTTGCGGCGACTCGTTAGGATCGTGGAACGCTTTAGTCATCAGAATAATGCCGCGCGCATTGCGCTTCCAGACATAATCGAACGTGTGCGCGATCTGCTCCAGGATTTCCTGCGCCGTGCCATCCGCCGCGATGTCGGCCTCTTTCCTGCGCGGTTCGTCGTCAATCACGACCGAAAACCCGGTCTGCTCGGCCCAGACTGCGGCCATATCGGCGAGCGCCATGTGGGTGGCCGTAAACTTGACGCGCTTAGTTGCCAGGCCGGAAACGGGCGGGCGCTCCTGCGCGGAAACGGGCCGTGAACACGCCAGCCCCGCTAGGGCAAGGACGGTGAGAACCACCGTCTGCCGCAAACGTTGCAATCGGTTTTTCATGATCCTCCTCTTATGAGAAACGCTTGCCGGGAATGGGCGTTCCGTTCCCGGCAAGCGTTTCTCACGCAAACGCGGACTGGCTAGTCCGGGTGGCTATCCACTTCGCCGCGCGCATAGGTGCCGCCGTAGCTGTCGTGGCATCCCGCAGTCACGGTAAAGTTATACGAAACCGTGTTTTGCATGCTATTAATCACCGCGCTGAAGCCGACGTAGGCTGAGTCGCTGTAGTTATGATCGGCCTGCCCCTGATCGGACAAGCTGCCTATAGTGTTACTGCTGTAGCCATAGGAGTTGTTGCCGAAGTGACTGAGCAGATAGCCCGTTGCCAGACCGTAGAAATTGGCCCGGCCGTTCCCGCTTTTGTAGACGAATGAGACTTTGCAGTCCGCTGTCCCATAAGCGTAGTCGCCCGGTTGTTCCGTACTGCAGGACACCGCACTGCCGTCGGCTGTGAGGTCTACTTTCCCACTCCCTGAGAAGACTACATTGCCACTGGTAGGTTCGTAGGATGGCCCACTCCAATCATTGGGATTGTATTGGGCCTGACACAAACAGGTGAGGCTCAGGAAGAGACAGACTAGCGCGAGAACGCTGCCAACTTTCGAAATGTACATCAGGATACTCCTTGTTGGTCTCAAACATAGCTGTGCTAGAAGTGACTATGCTCGCTTTCATTAGGCTGAAAGCGCAACATAAGTCAGGTAGAAATGACGTGAAGACCAGAAGAAGTGGCGGGGGACGTGGATGCAATGCTAGAGTGAGAAGCGACGATACTCCGGCGTGAGGACAGGAACAGGCGTGACGGAACATGGATGCAGAACGGTGGGGGGGGGGGGACTTTGTATTTTGAATGGAAAAATCACAGTTGATGTACCACCCGTCCACGAACCTGCTGCCGGCTGCGATGCTGATATGCTTACTACGCGGTTTACAAATTAAAGTTTCATATTACATAGCAATTTTAATACTATTTTTTAGATTTCTATGGACATACCTAATCTGCATTGAAACTTATCGCAATTCATTTGCTGGCATAATCAAAGCGTTAATTCGCAACAACAGATATTCGTCGGTCTGAAATAGCAAGCGTCGGCTGAGCGCAATATCCGCTTCACCGCTACTGCCCGCAAAAGTGCTACAATACAGGTACGCACCGAACGTAATGAGGAACCACGGCACGACGCATGGGACTACTCGACAACACACTCAAACAGGCGCGGGCCTGGAACGCCGCGAATGCCCTGGCTTCGGAAAACGACCCTGACCGTTGGCGCGCGATGCAGACCCTGCGCGATCTGGGAGCGGCGAGCCTGCCGGCCCTGCGCGCCGCCCTGCGCCGCACGGGAGCGCCCCGCGCGCAGTTCGGCGCATCCGTCGTGCTGCATTGGCTGGGCGACCCGGCGGGAATGCCTGTCTTGCTGGACGCCCTGCGCTGGCAGATCGCCACCACGCCCGAAATCGCCCGCGACCTCGAAGCCGCGTTTGTCGCCATTGGCCCGCCCGATGCCGTAGACGCCCTGATGCGCGTCTGGCAGCAGACCCTGCCGCCCAAAGTACACCCTGCTTCCGTCCACAGCGCGGCCTCCAAGGAAAACAAGCGCGTACTTGCCACCATTTGCCGCGCCTGGGTGAAGATGGGCGACCCGCGCCCTCTTGTTCTGCTTGCCGCCGCCGCAGAACAAATCCCCGAACTGTTTGAAGAGCATGTGCCGCGTTTTCATGTCCACGCCCTGCCGCATCTGGCTCCGCTGATTCAGGACGCGCTTCCTGTTCGGCGCAGTCTTGCCGTCCGCACCCTGCGCCATATTCCCGGCGAGCCGACCGGGACGCTCCTTCTTCCCCTGCTGCGCGATCCCGATCCCGCCATCCGCGCCCTGACCACAGTTGCCCTCGATAAAATGCGGCGGCAGGGCCATATATCGCATGATCTGGCGCAGGCCGGGATTTTGCGCGCCGTGCAGTCCGGGTTCAGCACGCCGCAGGCCATAGAGATACTGATCGCGCGGCGGACGCCCGAAGCGCAGGAGGCTTTGCTGCAGCTTGTCCTGCGCTGGCCGCACCCGTCCGGCGGGGACACGCTCGATGCGGTACTGGCCGCGCTGCCCGCTCTGCACCAGATGCCGCTTGTGACGCCCTCGGCCCGCGCGGAACGGTGTATGCAGCTATGCGAACTGCTCAGCCGCTGCGAGGAACCGGCCCTGCTTGCGGGTGTGGCGCGCGCCATCGCGCGGCAGGGTTCGGGCGGCAGGCACGCCGACGCCTATGCCCGCAAGCGCATGCTGCCACTTCTGACGCATCTGGACGCGAACACGCGCGCCGAAGCCGCGAACGCGCTGACCGTCTTCGAGGACTCGCTGGGCAGATCGCTGCTGACTGCCCTCGACGCCGCCTGGCCGCCCGTTCACTGGCGCGACAAATTGCAAAATCTGCTGCGCGGCGGCCCGGATGCCGCCCACGCCGCGAACGGAGTGGCAAATAAAATGGCAGCCGAGGTCGCCAACAAAGTCGCCAGCGAAGCGGCGCAGTGGTTTTCCCGCGTTTCCAAAGGCACATCGGAGCGCCGCGAATCGAGCGCGTCCGCTTCCCCTTCCAATATGCTGAACATGTCGGATGCGCGGCTGTCCGGTACGCTGCGCCTGCTGCTGTCGAATGCGCTTGACGAAGCGGTACGCCCCGCGCCCTCCGGTCAGACCGAAACGACGCTGGATCTGTGCGTGGCCTGCATTCGCGCCCTTGCCCGACTGGGCTACGATGCGGCCCACGATGCCCACAGCGAACTTGTACGCGCCCTGCATCTGTGTCCCTCCGGGCAGCCGCGCGCTTTTACGCGCGCGGCGTCCGCTCCCGCCGAGATCCGCCTGCGCGATCAGGCCGAGGGTTTGCGCGTCGCGGCGGGGCAGACACTGGTTACATTATACGGCGCGGACAGCTTTCCCCTGTTTTTGGAATGCCTGTACGCGACACCCGCCATAGTACGCGCCACGGGCATAGAGTTCCTGGGCGAACTGGCCGATGTCCGCGCCCTGCCCCATTTGCAGATGGCATCCGGTCAGTCCGATCCGCTGCTGAAGGCGTGTTTGCAGACTGCCCTCGCCCGCATTCGCAGCCAGAACCCGGAAACCATGACGCTCTTGCGCGCCTCGGCCCCGGTTGACACACGGCCTGGTACGCTCCTGCGCGCGGCTTCGGGGAACACCGGGACCGAAACCGCCGACATACTATTACGTCCTTTGGACAAGCCCATCGTGCGGAACACGAAAAGCGACCGCCCCCTGTGAGCATTTCAGCGTGAGATAAACGTCTATAGATGTAAGCATTTCTGTGCAGAATTTCTATGCGGAATTTTTATGCTGAAACTGTCACTTCTCAGGTGTGGCGACCGGGCCATGAACGCCCCGCCTGCGGGTCGTTCCGCCGACCGTCCTGCGGACGGAATACGTCTGTTTAACCCAAGCATTTCCGTCCACCGGACGGTCGGCGAAGCCTCCCAGACCCGTACTTCAGTGCGGGGTATAGCGGCTGAATAGTTATCGGAAAGGAAAAGCCCCTGCGCGAACTGGTCGAGGATACAATGGACTGGCTTACGGCCCGTTGCGGCGTGGCCGTTGACCCGCGCGCCCCCCGCTCGCTAAGGCAGGCGGTGCGGCATCTGGGCAGCACGAACACGGCCCATCGCCTGAACGCCGAGAACGCGCTGCTCCAGGCGCATCCGGGCCACGTTACGCCCCTGCTCCGGCAGGCGGCGCGCGCCCGTCCTGCCGTGCCGGCCTCGATACGCGCCGCCCTCCTCCTGCACCAGATGCGCGACCGACATGGCCTGGACGTGCTAAGACATCTCGCCCACGATCCCGGCGCGCGACACGGCGAATATGGCGAACAACTGCGTCACGCCGCCTGCATGACGCTGTCGCCGCAGTTTTATATACAGCAGGCCTCGGCATCGCTGGCCCGCCTGGAACAGCGTCCTGAAAGCTGCGCGGCGATTGTGCGCTTCCGTCAGTCCGGCGAGATGCTGCGCTTTCTGCGCGCGCCGCTGCCGCTGCCGCTTCTCGAACGCGCCCTTGTGCTGCGTACCGTGGGCGGCGAAAATCTCAGTCTGGTGCGCGAGGTTTTGCAGGGGACGCCCGGCCCCTCCGTAGAGCATGTGTGCCTGGTGCGCCGTGAGGCCGTCCTGCTTCTGCTAAGTCAGGTCACTCGTGAACAGGCCTGTACGCGCCTGATGCAGATGCTCGCTCATCCCAGCCACGCCGTTCAGTTAACGACGCTCTATGGCGTCGCCGAACTCAACGACCCGCGCGCCATTGACGCCCTGCTGCCCCTCGCAGGCGACTCGAGCAGCCCCCTGCGCGGCGAGGCGCAGGAACTGATCGCGCGCCTGAACAGCGGTTCGCCCGACGTGCTGACCCTGCTGCGCCCCGCAAATGCCCTGCGCGCCCAGGAAATGCTGCGCCCCGCCGATCCGCGCGACGACGACCCCGCGACGCTCCTGCGTACAAATACGGACATTCACCACCTGCCGCGCTAGAGACACAGAGGCAAGAGGCAAGAGAAGAGGGAAAATAGACAGGATTAACAAGATTTCTCAGGATGAACAGGATTTCATTTGTGCAAGTCAGCAGTTGATGCAACAAGACTTTTTTCTTTTGCATTGTAATCTGTGTATATCTGCGTAATCTGCGTAATCTGCGGATAACTCTTCTTTACCCTCTTCTCCTCTTCTTGTTCTTGCCTCTGTGTCTCTGTGACTCCAGCGCAGCGGGTGGTTAGTTTTCGTATTCAGGCAGGAAAATGGAACGCGCGCAGGCGAATGGTATCTTATGCTGACTGACTATCTGGGCCGGTGCTTCGCACACTGGCAAATTCATCGCGCCATACGCCGCCTGGCCGACACGCGCCCCGACGCTCGCCGTCAGGCCGTGGCCGAACTGCGGCTGGCGCGGCCCCGCTGTTACAAGCCGCTTCGGCGCGCGGCGTTTCGGCAGCGCAGTTTGCTGGCTGTTCATGCCGCCGCCCTGCTCTACGACATGGACGACGCGCAGGGATTGTACGCCCTGCTCGCGCAGCACTCCGACCGCTTTTTACGCGCCTATTACAAGCCTTATCTCACCGACGCCTTGCAGCGCGTCGGCGGCGAACGCATCCGCGACGTGCTGGAAGTCGCTTTGAACGGCATCGAGACGTCGCCCCTGCCCCGCGAACACTGGTGTCTGTCGCTCTCGGTGTACGCGCTGCACGCCCTGGAGGCGTTGCGCTTTCCCCTGTCGGACGCCGTGTGGCGGCGCGCGCTTGCCGCTCACGCGCCCGGTTTTGAAGACCTGCGCGTGTGCCGAAATCTGTTTCCTGCGGGCGATGAAAACCATTTGCGCGCCGCAAGGGACGAGGATTGGCGCGCAGGCTCCACGCTTGTCGCCGTGCGCCGCGCAACTGTAGACGCGCTGCTGGCTACGCAGCCTGACGCCGCTTTCGCCCTGCTGCGCGAGGCGCTGGCGCACCCTGCGCCCGAAGTGCAGTTTACGGCCCTGCATGGCCTGCGTCGGCTGCGCGACCCACGCGCCCTTGTGCTGCTCCAGCCGCTTGCCGCTGACCGCCGCCATCCTTTGAGCCGCGAGGCCCGCCGCGCCATCGAAGCGTTCGGCGACGATCAGCCCGACGCGCTCACACTGGTACGCGCCGCCCTGCCCCACACCGCAAAAGCAGAGGAGGAACTGCTGCGTCCCGCAGCGCACACCCAGGACGCTGACACCGGTACGCTGCTGCGCGTCACATCAAACCAATCCGCATAGGAGATCGCCTCTTTGCGCCCGGTGCAAGACGCGCCCATTGTCAGAGAGCATATTCTTGAACATACTGCCTGAACATGAGCCGTATATTCTGATTCGCCTGTAATGTTCGCCTGTAATGTGAGGAGAGCCGCTTGCCTGAACCTGCCGATGTTCCTTTGAATCTGCCTGTGAATCCACCTGCCGCCGCCTCTTCCAATCTGCCGTTTCGTCTGTGCGCCATTGATCTGGACGACACCCTGCTCAACCGGGAACATAATCTTTCCGAGCGTAACGCCCGCGCCGTGCAGAAGGCGCGCGACCTGGGCGTTGTCGTGGTTATCGCGTCGGGACGAATGCACGCCGCTACGCTGCGCTACGCCGAGCAGATGCGCCTGGACACGCCCATCATCTCCTACAACGGGGCAATGGTGAAAAATGCCGCGAACGGCGAGGTGTGGCTGGAGGAGCATGTAAACGCCGACCTTGCCGCGCAGATCCGCGCGTATGCCCGCGACAACGGTTTACAGCTTAACTACTATCTGAACGACGTGCTGTATTCCGCCGCGCAAACGTCGTGGCTGAAACTGTACCAGGATCGGACGGGCGCGCCTACGGAAATTCTGCCGGACTTCGAGCAGAAATTGACCGGCACGACGCCCACCAAACTCGTGATCGTGGACGCGCCCGAAAAGGTTTTGCAGCTTCTGCCCACGATGCAGGCGCGGTTCAAGGAGCAGCTGTACGTCACTCTGAGCAACGCGGAGTATCTGGAGTTTATGCCCCCGACCGCCGACAAGGGCAAAGCGCTTGCCCTCGTCGCCCAACGCTACGGCATCGCGCAATCGCAGACGCTGGCCTTCGGGGACAGTTGGAACGACGTGCCGATGCTGCAATGGGCGGGCCTGGGCCTTGCCGTCGCCAATGCCAAGCCCGAAACCAAAGCCGCGGCCGACCGCATAATCGGCAGCAACGAAGACGATGGCGTAGCCTATGCGCTCGCAGACATCTTCGGCTTCGAGGCGTAACCATCCGGCAGGACTATCCCGAAGGCAGGTTCCACGACATCATTTCAGACCATCGGGGTTCAAAATCAGGGTTTCGAATCATCGGATTTAATCATCAGATTTAATCATCAGGGCGGACTATCAGAACGAATCATCATAACGAACTGTCGGGGGAAGCGAATGGAGGATCAAGTGGCGCTGCTGCAAAAGATAGACGGGACAAAGAAGGTCAAGCTCAAAGACATCAGCCCCGACGACACGGGCAGTCAGGACAAGGACGAGGCGCAAAAGCGCATGGCGAAATACTCCGAGGAACTCGCCGACCTGCAAATGCTGCTGTACGCCGCGCAGGAAGCCCCGGTCTTGATCGTGCTGCAGGGCATGGACACGTCCGGCAAGGACGGCACGATTCGACATGTCCTAAGCGCGATGAACCCGCAGAGCTGCCGCGTCGCCTCCTTCAAAGTGCCGACCCCGCTCGAAGCCGCGCACGACTTTTTATGGCGCATCCACGCCCAAACGCCCGCCAAAGGCGAGGTCACGGTCTTCAACCGCTCCCACTACGAGGACGTGCTTGTCGTGCGCGTTCATAAACTCATCTCGCCCGAAGAGTGCAAGCGCCGTTACGACGACATCAACAATTTCGAGCGCCTGCTGGCCGATCAAGGCACGATCATTCTAAAGTTTTTCCTGCACATCAGCAAGGACGAGCAGGAACAGCGCCTGCTGGCCCGCGAAAAAGATCCTGCCAAGTCGTGGAAACTGTCAACGGGCGACTGGAAAGAACGCGACCTGTGGGACGACTATCAGGCCGCGTATGAGGACGCCATCAATCGCTGCGCCACGCCCGACGCGCCCTGGCATGTCGTGCCGGCCAACAAAAAATGGTATCGCGACATCGCCATCGCGCAATGCCTCGTCAACCGCCTGCGCCCCCTGCGCGACGGCTGGATGAAGGAACTGGAAGCGCGCGGGGCCGACGAACTCAAACAACTCCGCGCCATGCGCCAGCAGCACAGCTAAAACAGAGTTTCACGCAAAGACGCCCTTGCGTCTTTGCACCTTTGAGTGCAGCTCTCTTCTACGGCGCTTGTATGGTAAAGTCGGCTGTCAGCGGCTTGCCGTGATGCTGAAACTGGCCCCATATTTTGTACACGCCCCGGCGTGGGAACTGCGCGTGGAAGGTGACGGAGGGGCCGAAGCGCGCGCCGCCCATGTCCAGCGGGTGCGAGTGCAGATAGCCCTGCGTATCCTCGCTCAAAATTACGCAATGCCCGCCCGCGCCGAGAAACGGTTCCAGGTCCACGACGGGGATGCCGTTCTCGCTAAGGGTGAAGGTCAGCTGCGTTTCGTCGTTGGTTTGCGGCGGGTCGGGCGTCAGGGTCAGGGCCACGCGGTACGCGCCGAACGCGCGGGCGGGCGCGGGCGTAACGACGAGCGGGCGCAAAATCGGAGCAGTTCCCGCCACAGTCACGGGAATACGGAACACCTGGTTGCGGTCTCCCGTGGGCGTACAGTCGGCATACAGCACGAACTCGCCCGCGTGGGGAAAGGCGTAGTCCAGAGTGAGCGCGCCGTCCGGGTGCAGTACGGGGTGGACATGATCGAAGTGCGCTAAGTCTTTGCTGGCGATGATGAGATGCAGTTTTTTGGTATGCACCACGTCCAGCCCTGCGAGCGGCTTGCCGTCCGCATGAAGGGGCTGGAATCGCAGCGTGACGATCTGCTTTGCGGCAGGCTGTGTGATCTGTCTTGCATGTTCGGGTACGCCGGCGGCATCCGGTGTTCCGGTCTGCGTATCGTCCTGTTTGTCGCGGGCGGGGGCTTGTTGTGCGGAACTCGCCCTGCCCTGCGCGTTTTGCGCGAGGATGGCGGCAGGGAGCGGCCCTGAAGTGTCTGACGACGACGCGGAAGTCAGCGGTTCCGGGGGCGTCTTGGCGCCTGACGGCGGCGCGTACATGGCGAAATCCATGCGGTACGCGTCGTCATGGAGTTTGTTGAGCGGACGGGGCGGACGATTGGGAACCAGATTCATGCCGCATACCCGGCACGTTCCCGGCGCGTTCGCGCCTTCCGTGGCGTGCATCGGGCAGACCCAGGCCAAGCGGGTATGCAGGCGCGTCAAATTTTGATCCACCCACGGTTCAAAGTCGGCCACAAGCGGCGGGACGTTCGGGCCGGCCCCGTCCCGCGCAAACAGCGCCTGCGTTTGGAACAGTCCCGCTCCGCGCAAAAACGGGGCGATTCCCACATAGTGCGACGCCAGACCGGACGCATCCCTTTCGGGCGCGGCATCAAGGTCAATGGCCGTGGCGTCCGTGCCTACCTTCACCAGAGCCTGCGCCCTGCTCGTCCGTATCGAATGCGGCCTGTCATTCCCCTGATTCAGAATGTAAAAATCCAGGCGCTGTGTCACGGGGTCATACACAAATTCGGCGCGGTCGCGTCCCAGCGGCGCGGTCAGGCCCTGATGCGGGGCAGTCAGGGCCAGGCCGCCGTAGCCCAAAAACCACGGCAGCCCCTCGTTGTAATTGAGCAGAAACACCGACTCTATCAGCATCAGGACAGGATACGCCCAGGCCAAGATGCGGGGCAGGCGAGAAGGACGAAGGGCAGGCCGGGGCGACGCAGGCGGTGGAACCGCATGGAGGGGCTGCGAAACTGACCCTGTGCGCGGCGTGTTCGCGTCCGTATCACGCCCAATACGCGCAGACGATACACCGGGAGGCGCGGCGGCGGCTTGCACATTGTCCGAAGAAGCGGCGGCAGATGAAGCAGTATCGGAACGCTCTGCGCGCGCCTGAATAAGCGCGTCCTCGATCAATTTCACCGCCCCGATGCACAGCGCGAGAAAGCCCATCACGGTATGGTGGATGTACACGCCCGCCGCGACGTTGGCATAGGGGGCGTTGGAATGAACGTGCGTAAACAGCAGCCCCCCGCCCACAAGCGCGAAAATCGCCATCATGCGGGCGTATAATTGCCGTCCCTCGTCGGATGCGGCCTTCGCCTGCCGCTTTGCCCGTTCCCCATCCCCCCGTTTGCCTCGACGCTCCTTGACCCACTGCCACAATCCGCGCGCCCCCGCCAGCAGCATCAGGGTCGCATACGTCTTGTGCATCAGCACTTCTTTGTCCGACCAGGGCCGAAACGGGCGCACCTGATACAGCGGCCACGCGTCCTGATCGCTGCATATCATCAGGAACACGCCGCCCGAAAGCAGCAGCAGGGGCGCAAAGCGGCGCAGGCGCTCGCCCCAGACGGGCGAGATGTTGTCCACAAGCAGGGTCAGGGCGAGCAGCATCACCATCACGCCAAAAATGTGGTGCATTTTGTTGGAGTAAAACAGCGCGTCGGGTTCCTGCTTCTGGAGCAGGACGGCCATATCCTCGTGCGTGGCGAGCGGCGGCAGACCCTGCGCGTGAACGCCCGCGCCGTGATTGACTACGAGCATCGCGCCCTGATGCCCGGTCGCGATCAGCAGCCCACAGGCGCAAAGGGCGGCGACCAGATACGCGGCCATCCACTTGCGTTTCGCGCCCGCTCCCAAAAACAGGCGTCCCGCCGTCAGGAACACGAACGTCCAACTGGTTATCGTCGCCAGCAGTTCGTGATACTCCATCGGGTCCTGCGGGATGCCGTCGCGGGCTGCCCACACCTCGGCGAAGTTGCCCGCCACGAACGCGAACAGCGTGGCCGTCGTGCCGACAAGCAGCGTGATCTGCGCGGCCCACGTAAAGCGCCGGTCGCGTCCCAGAAAGCCGATGGCCTCCAGCGCAACGGACACAAGCAGCAGGACAAGGGGGAAATGAACAAGGGCAGGATGCAAAAACCCGAAAAAGCGCGCCAGTTCCAAATGAAGGTTGCTCCTCTTGAACCTTGAACTGCCTCTGACTTGCTTCTAGAAGCAATTCATAACAAATGTAATCCATGACAAGCCATGACAAGTCAACATCAACCGTTTCAGCGTGATAAGAGGGCGATGGTTTGCAGGGCTTCGGGACGAGGAACCTGCCGGATCTCAATGCCGTTCGTTCGCCTGAAAGTGCGGCTGTCCAAGGCGTGCAGCGTGGCCCAATGCGCTGCCGACAATCCAAAATCGTCGCGCAGGCGCGGGTCTGCGCCCCGCGCAAGCAGGGTTCGTACTATGCCGGGCCGCGCGCTTCGCGCCGCCATCATCAGCGGCGTGTCGCCGAACCCATCCCGCGCATTCACGTTCGCTCCCCGGTTCAGCCAGTAGACCACCTGTTCAGGCTGTCCTTCACGCGCCGCCCGCGCCAGCCCCTCACAGACACGGGTGTGCCACCAGGCGCATCCCAGCATCAGTAGCAGAGGCAGAGCCGATACGGCTCCGACAACGATACGCAGCGGTAAGGATAATTTGATACGCGTCTGTCCGGCAGTGTGATCAGTCACTAGAACCTCTCCTGAAATCAACATATCCCACACGGCGAGGAGTTTCAGGCGGTGACACCTGGCCGGGGGGATCGCAGCGTAAAGCTGTATACAGAAACACAAATCGTCAGAGACGATGCGATTGAATACTGCCTGCCGCAAGGCCGGCCTTGACGCCCGCAAGCATTGCGGGGCCGAACGGCTCGCCGTAAAACGACATCACGGCCTCGTACTTGCCCGCCTTATACTGTTCGGGCGTCAGGCAGTACGCCAGCCAGTCGTTCGTCAGGGCGACGACGGCGGGAAGTTTGCAGCCCGCTTCGCGCGCCATTTTCTTCGCGGCCAAGCCGATCTCGCCGCTCGGCTCACAGGGGAAGCCTATCATCAGCAGACCGCCCGCGCGCAAAAATGTGATTTGCGTTTGGGTGGGCATCAGGGCGTTGACCAGGTCACGGGCTTCGGGCATCGTCGCCCCAAGCTGCATGGCGGCAAGCAAATACAGGCCGTTCGGCTTGCGCGGCGGCAGAATCACAGCCTGCGTCCACATCGCCAGCGTCTGATCCTCTAAAAGTTTACCCGATGAAGTCACTGCCTGCGATTCGGGCGGAATTTTGCCGCTCTCAGTATTTGGTTGTTCGCCTGCGGCTGCGCCGTCTTTACTTGGGCTTCCCGCCGTGTCCAGCGCGGCAAGGGCTAGTTTGCTCATGCGCTGCCCGTAGGCCGTCACTTTTTCCTCGCCGGTCTTTACAGCATCTACGCCGTTCGGGGACGCATCGCCTTCCGCGCCGTTCAGGAACAAACATACCGGGGCGGGATTATTTGCCGCAGTATACTTTTTTTCGACCTCAGCGCACATTACGCCGGGCCAGTCGGCGGAGACCTGCATCATCTTGTCGTCGTACAGCGTGGGATGCGCGGCGAAATCCACCACGCAGGCCAGTGTGCCGCCGGTTGCAGTGTTTTGCACGCGCAGCACGGTCAGGGCCGGGTCCACGACGGGATCGTTGCGCCGGTTGCGATTCGCGCCGGGTTCATCCTGTTCCGCGCTGCTCAAAGTGACCGGAACCCGCGCTTTGTCGGCCTCGATGATGCTTTGCGCGATGCGGTCGGCGGTAAAGGCGAGCAGGGCCGGATCGAACGGCGTCCAGCCTTTGAGTTTTGTGAACGTGTTGCCGCTGTGCATGGCGAGCGGGTCGGGAGCGCAGTGCGTGTGCGTCGCGCTAAGAAACAGATGCGCGGCATCCAGGCCCGTCGCGCCGTTTAAGACCAGCCGCTTCGCCACTTCCGCTTTTACATTGGCCGGCAGAAAGCACAGATCCAAAGATACCAGGGCCGCTTTCGTCGCGCCCGATGACAGCACCAGGGCGCGGGCGTACACGGGATCATGTACGCCGGATGAGGGTGCGCCGCGCCGCGCCGCATACCCGCCCAGCGGTATCGCACTCGCTTTCACGTCCGGCGTGATGCTGACGCGCGCCGCCCCCGCCTGTATCTGCGCCTTTACAATAGGCGATGCCGCGCACAGAAGAACAGCAGATGAAAGGCAGCAGACGGAGAATGAACCGCGAAACACGCGAAACAAACGAAAAGGGAATACAAACATGGCCTATCCTGAACTTTCTGCGGTGTCATTTTTGCTTTGCGGTCGGGTGGCCGGCACGCTTCTATTCGGCGCGGGAGGCCGGGGTTCCTGTTTACATTCGCCGTCGGGGTGTAGTTCAGAATTATGAAAGTCGCATGGCGGCTCTGGCCGCGTCTGCAAAGTCGGCTTGCTGCGTGTTGCACCAGGCTGTTCGCAAGTGCAGCATGGCTTCGGCTCCCGGTTCACTCTAGCGCATCCCGGCTTGCTTGAAGCGTGCCTGAACGACATTCTTGCAGGCGGCTTCCGCCACGCCGCTGCCAATGTGGTAGCCTGCCTGCGCAAACGTTTCGTAGCGCATCCGGCGTAAATGCGTCCGCAGGTACTGCGCCACTTTACGCTGCACTTCCTGATGCGCGTGGGTAGTGGGCTGCCACTGCGTCACGTCGCGCAGCACCCAACCTGCTTGGTTGGCATGAAGCCGCGCCTGCTGGCGATCCATCCACGTCTTCGCCGCCTCGCTGCTCTCCCCGTAGCGGGCATGCGCCACTTGCCACAGATGTTGGCAGGCATGGTAGAAGTCAAGGATCTGCACGCGTGTGGCGAAATACTTGCCCGCCTCCTGCCAGATCCATTCGGCTCCATCAGCAATCACGGCCACTTGGCGGCAGTTGTCGGCTCCGTGCTGTTGCGCCAGCCGATGCAGACGCTTGCCAAAAACCGAGGACTTGCACAGCGTGGCGTAGTAGGCGGCTTGCGCCACCCCGCCACCCGGCGCTTTGTGGTAGGCCGCGCCGATCTTGGCTTCGCGCCAGACACCCTCAATATGAAGCATGACCCCGTCGCAGGTCAGATGCAGTTGCTTGGGGCGAGCGGGCGCTTCTTCTTGGGCCGGTAGGTCGTGGCGCGGGTCGTGCTGTGTCCAAGCCTGCTGCATCTGCCCTCCTACCGCGACGGCCACGCGGCGCACCGTGCTTGCCGACACGTCCAGGCCGCACACCACGCGCAGTTCGCGCGCGGCAGTGGCAAACGGCAGGAACGCGGCGAAGCGACAGATCAAGGCTTGCGCGGCGATGCTGCACTGACTTGCGCCGAGTTGCAGAACGCTGTCAAGCGGACAGAAGCCTTGCTTGCACACGCCACAATGGTAGTAAGCGCGCGAAAGGGGCAAGGGGCCGTGCAGCGTGACTACACAGCGCGTGTAGTCCGCTACATAGCGAGCGGGCTTGCCGCACGCGCAGGCAAGGACACGTCCTGCATAGCCCGTTCCTTGCGTCTCGCTCACTTCCTTTTGGATGCGCTGCTTGACCGCCTGACCGATTTCGTCGGCGTTGCGCTCGATCTGCTCTAAGGTTTGCGGGCCGCTCGGCAGCGCCTGACGCAACTGCTGTTCGTAAGCGCGCACCAGACGACGTATCTGTTCTTCGCGTTCGTGGGGAGTAGCAACGGGTTCTTCACCAGGCATAAGGGCCTCCAAAAGTAAGGATGCCCCTATGTTCGCCACAACCACCCGCCTATGCCTGCTACAATGTTAGCCACTTTCATAATTTTGAAACGCACCCTCGCCGTCGCCACAGCTTTTCCTGAGCCAGAACGCCAACGAAGCCCCGCGCGTTTATGCTACAATACTAGTACGCTGAAAGCACACTATTTGAACGCTGCAAGTATTTACAGGACGGGCGTACAATCCTAAACGTATCGCTTGATGCCTACGAACATCAGATTATCGCCCCGACGCTTCGCAGCCACACGCTAAAATAAACGCGCTACAATGAGCAGGAAAGCGCCTGCCGCCGAAAGGAACTTTACACATGGCGAACCGCACCGCCGTTATCAACACCACCAAAGGCCCTATCAAAGCCGAGCTTTTCGAGGACGGCGCACCCGTCACCGCCCAAAACTTTATTGACCTGATCCAGAAGGGCTTTTACAACGGCCTGACCTTCCATCGTTACGTTGCCGGCTTCGTGGTGCAGGGAGGCGATCCGAGCGGCAACGGCACGGGCGGTTCGGGACGCACCATCCCCCTGGAGGTTTCCAAGCAGCTCAAGCACGACGGGCCGGGCGTTCTTTCGATGGCGCGTTCCTCCGATCCTGACAGCGCTTCCAGCCAGTTTTATATTACCCTGGCCGCAACCCCGCATCTCGACGGCGCTTACGCCGTCTTTGGTAAAGTGACCGAGGGGCTTGAAAATGCGCTCGCGCTGCGCCAGGGCGACAAAATGACCGATGTTACCATCGTCTGAGTCACCCCTCATTTTGCCGGTCGTGGAAGCCCGCTATAACCCGGCGGGCTTCTACGCCGGCCTGCCGCGCCTTTCGTATCTCTGCTGCCTGCTCTCCGCCGATTAGCTGTCTGCCTGTGTCCTCTGCGCGCTCTCCCTGATGCGTTCTCTCCTGTGCGCCTTCCATTTCTATACTTTGATCTTCATACGCAATAGTGCGCGTTTTTGAAAATTCCAAGCAAACTCACAGCGTCCATGATATAATCATTTTGTTATAACCAGGCTGTTATAGTCGCGGGATGCTTTACACCGTGTAATCCAGCCTGTATACGGCACACTGTCGAATGTATGTTTGCCGCGCATTCGCCTCTTTTCCTGTGCATTTTGTGGATCTTTTCCATACAACTTTCTATCTGCCGCCCGCGTTCATCTGTACTATCTGCCTGCCGCCTTGCCCGCTTGCTGCTGCGGATCGCTGCCCTCCAGCGGTCTTCAGCCTGAGATAAGCCCGCGCCCTGCTGCGCGCTTCTGCCATTACGTGCGTCACGATGCTGCTCCCCTGTAATTGTGCCGATATACCTGATATCCATCTAATCATGGTGATTTTGCAGGGCTGCGCGTGCCGCTGTCCTAAGTGACGCCGGGCGCGTCCTGCAATCTCCCGCTGCTGCATCTTGCCGCGCGCAAGAAGGAACAAGTCATGTCATTATTGTTCACGCGTTTTGTTTATAACGCGTCGCCCAATCCATCCGTTAAACGCCGCAGGGCGAAAAGTACGCTTCAAACGGGGTTGTGGCTCTCATTTAGTTTGTTGTGCGGCGTTTCCGCCGGGGCGCAGGGTCGGGCCGACGCTCCCCGGCCTGTACTCGCGCCGCTCGCCTCCGGGGCCGTCGCAGACCTGGTTCCGGGCCAGACGGCCATCGCGGGCGATCTGCTCGTCGGCCTCGAACCGGGAGTAAACGACCGCGCTTTCCGGCGTCAAATCGGGCCTGTCGGCCAGGTCATGGGACGCTCCGCGCCTCTGAATGCTTATCGTATTCGCCTGAATGCGGGCGTTTCGGACGCGCTCGCCCTGCAATGGCTGAGGCATCAGGCAGGAATCGTATATGCGGAAAACAACCACCGCATTCAGATCGCCGCCACCCCCAACGACGCCAGTTTCGCCGCGCAGTACGGGCCGCGCAAAGTCAAGGCGGACGTCGCCTGGGGCGCGTGGAAGCCGCAGGGACAGGTGATCCTCGCCATTGTGGACACCGGAGTTGACTACAATCATCCTGACCTGACGAACGTGATGCTCAAGGACACGCAGGGCAATGTCATCGGACACGACTCGACCGGCAGCGGCACCTTCCTGGACGGGTACGGACATGGCACGCACGTCGCGGGCATCGCGGGCGCGCAGATCAACAACGGCACAAGCTACACGAACGGCAGCGCGAATTACGGCACGACGGGCGTGGTCGGCTGGAATGGCGTGACCTCGGTTTCCGATACCTCTCATGTCAAGATCATGCCTGTGCGCGTACTGGACAATTCGGGGTCCGGCTCGGACGCCGAAGTCGCGGACGGCATCGTGTGGGCCGCGGATCATGGCGCGCAGATCATCAGCATGAGCCTGGGCGAACCGGATGACCCCAACAATCCCGGCCCTCCCGCCACCCTCAACGCCGCCGTGCAGTACGCGTGGAAGAAGAACGTCGTGATTGTGGCGGCGGCAGGCAACAGCAACACCAGCGCCTACTTCTATCCCGCCGCTCTGCCCAATGTGATCTCGGTCGCGGCCACGGACGCGAACGACAACATCTCCGGTTACTCCAACTACGGCGGCTGGGTCACGACGGCGGCTCCCGGCGACAACATCCTGTCTACCTTCGTCACCTACGTTACGGGGCCGAACTGGGGAACGTATTACGGCTACCTGTCCGGCACGTCTATGGCAACGCCGCACGTCGCCGGCGAGGCCGCCCTGCTGTTCGCGCAGAAACTCGGCCTGACGAATCAGCAGGTTCATGACCTGATTATCAACAATACCGACGCAGTCGCGGCAGGAGGTAAAGGGCTTGCAGCCGGGGCGGGACGCGTCAACTTCGCCACCGCTCTGGCGAAGGTCAGCGGCGCGTCGGGTCTGACGGGCCTGTTCAGCACAGGACTTGACAGCAATGGCAATCCGGCCCAAGACGGCGGCTCAGATCTACACTACAGCCTGGTCAGCACACCCGGCGGCAAAAGTGGCACGTCGTATGTGACCCTGCAAAAGTCGCCCATCAGCAGCGGCCTGTGGATGCTCGACACATCTGCGTCCAAGTGGATCTCGCCCATAGCCGACGAGTCCACGAACGCGGACGCTCCCGGCAGCTACACCTACCAGACCACCTTCACGGTCAGCGGCGATCCGGCAACTGTGCAGATCAGCGGAAACGTTGCCGCCGACAACACGGTCGCGGCGATCATCCTTAACGGCAGGACGGTCGCCACGAACGTCAGCAGCGGCTTCCAGGCGTTCAGCAGCTTCACCATCAGTTCGGGCTTCGTTACCGGAACCAACACCCTCCAGTTCGTCGTCAATAACAGCGGCACAGACACGAACCCCAGCGGCTTCCGCTGCGAACTTTATGGATCAGCGGCGGCAACAGGGTCCGCTTCTATTCCCGCTGCGCCCACGAATCTGACGGCCACTGCGGGCAACGCACAGATTACGCTCAACTGGACTGCGCCCGCGACCGCGCTTTCTTACAACATCAAACGCAGCACAAGCTTGAGCGGCCCGTTTGCCACGATCTGTACGCTGAAAAGCGGCACGTCGTATACCGACAACGGCATCAACTACGACGGCTCTTCCCAGGTTCCGAACGGCACGCCGATGTACTACATCGTTACGGCCATGAACACGGCAGGAGAAAGCGCGGCCTCCAATACGGCGGGCGCGACCCCGCGCGCAAATGGCGTCGGCAGTATCAGCGGCCTGTTCAACACGGGCATTGACGGCAACGGCAATCCGGTTGCGGACGGCGCAGTCGACCCGCACTTCGCCCTCATCAGCACACCCGGCGGCAGTGGCGGCACGTCGTATGTGACCCTGCAAAAGTCGCCCATCAGCAGCGGCCTGTGGATACTCGACACGGCCACGTCCAAGTGGATTTCGCCCATAGCCGACGAGTCCACGAACGCGGACGCTCCCGGCAACTACACCTACCAGACCACCTTCACGGTCAGCGGCGACGCGACAGCCGTGCAGATTGCTTGCCAGCTTGCCGCCGACAACACGGTCGCGGCGATCATCCTCAACGGCCAGACAATCGCCACGAACGTCAGCAGCGGCTTCCAGGCGTTCAGCAGCTTCACCATCAGCAGGGGCTTCGTCACTGGAACCAACACCCTCCAGTTCGTCGTCAACAACGCGGGGACAAGCACCAACCCCAGCGGTTTTCGCTGCGAACTCACAGGAACCAGGGCCGTTACTGCGGGCAGCATCAGCGGCCTGTTCAACACGGGCCTTGACGGCAACAACAGCCCGACAGCAGACGGCGCGAATGACGCGCACTATGCCCTTATCAGCACACCCGGCGGGACAAGCGGCACGTCGTATGTGACCCTGCAAAAGTCGCCCATCAGCAGCGGCCTGTGGATACTCGACACGGCCACGTCCAAGTGGATTTCGCCCATAGCCGACGAGTCCACGAACGCGGACGCTCCCGGCAGCTACACCTACCAGACCACCTTCACGGTCAGCGGCGACGCGACGGCGGTAAAGATCAGCGGAATGGCGGCGGGTGACAACACGGTAACGGCGATCATCCTCAACGGCCAGACAATCGCCACGAACGTCAGCAGCGGCTTCCAGGCGTTCAGCAGCTTCACCATCAGCAGGGGCTTCGTCACTGGAACCAACACGCTTCAGTTCGTCGTCAACAACGCGGGGACAAGCACCAACCCCAGCGGCTTCCGCTGCGAAATGACCCCAGGCTTGAAGTAACTGCGGCTCAGGCAGCGTAATAGCGACTGCACAGGCGGCAAAACAGGGCGCTTTCGCGGACTTTCCAGATATTGGAAACCGTCAAAGCGCCCTGTTCTGCCGCCTGCTGTCACTACAAACATGCAGCGCAGGAAGGATTCAAGACCGCTCCTCCTTAACATACCCCCACCAATCTATTCCGTGCAGCCGCATGGATCCGAGCCATAGCACCATTCCATTCGATGCACACGATGAACAAAACACCAAAACAATGCCTGCGCCGTTCCTTTCAGGCTGTTCCGACTGCCCTGCGACGCGTGATTTTGACTGCGCTGGCCGTCCTCTACTGCGCGCCCCTGTCACCACAAACCCCGTCGTTTGCCCATCCGGCGCAGTTCCCTGCGAACGGGAATGCCGACATTAGCCCAGCCAAAAACCCGGCAGCCAAAAACACACAGCGGCCCAATGTCGTAATTATTCTGGCGGATGACCTGGGCTGGTCGGATGTCGGCTGTTACGGCAGCGAGATCAGTACGCCCAACATAGACGCGCTGGCGCAGGACGGCCTGCGCTTTACGCAGTTTTACAACTCGGCGCGGTGCAGTCCCTCCCGCGCCAGTCTGCTGACGGGCCTGAACCCGCATCAGGCCGGCGTTCCCCTGCTGGCGACCCCGCTCAATGACAAATGCGTCACGCTGGCCGAAGTCCTCAAGCCCGCCGGGTATCACGCCTACATGGTGGGCAAGTGGCATTTAAGCGAGCAGAATACGCCCGTCATGCGCGGCTTCGAGGAGTTTTACGGGATGCTCGGCGGCTTTAACACGTACTGGAAGGAAGACCCGTTTTATACGCGCCTGCCCGCCGATCATCCAAAGCGCCTCTATAAGCCGGACGCGTTTTATTCCACTGATGTGTTCGGCGACTATGCTATAGATTTCATGAGTCAGGGCCGCGCGTCCGGTCAGCCGTGGTTTTTGTATCTCGCCTTCAACGCCGCGCATTTTCCACTTGGCGCTCCCGAAGGGGCGATTGCAAAATACGAGGCGATGTACCGTGACAAGGGCTGGGACGCCATCCGCGCCGACCGCCTGACACGACAAAAGCGTCTCGGATTAGTTCCATCCAATCTTGCCCTCACCCCGCGCAGCGTCGTGCCGGCCAATTTCATCAATCGTCAGACCGGATGGGCCGACAAAGAGAATCCCGCGTGGGCATCACTTCCCGCCGACCGCCGCGCCGATCTTGCGCGGCGCATGGCCGTGTACGCGGCAGCCGTAGAGATCATGGATCGGAACATCGGACGCGTTGCCGTGCACCTCAAAGCGACCGGGGAATGGGACAACACCCTTGTCTGCTTTCTTAGCGACAATGGGGCCTGCGCCGAGTGGGACCCGTATGGCTTTGACAAACTCGACAGCCCGCTCAACATCCTGCATACGGGCGCGGAACTGAAAAAAGTCGGTGGGCCGGACAGTTACATCAGCTACGGCAGCGGCTGGGCCAACGCGGGTAACACGCCGTGGCGGCTGTACAAACACTACGCGCAGGAAGGCGGCATTCGCACACCCCTCATCGTTCACTGGCCCACAGGTTTGAAGACGCGGCCCGGTACAACGACGGCAAGCGTGGGCTATGTTACGGACTTTATGCCGACCCTGCTGAAATTATGCGGCGCGGCTTATCCGGAAGAGCGTAACGGCGTGGCTGTCCTGCCCGTTGAAGGCGAGAGTTTCGTCCCGGCCTTGCAGGGCGCAGCGTCTGCGCCGCGCATACTGTGCATGGAACACGAGGGCAACCGCATGGTGCGCGAAGGTGACTGGAAACTGGTCGCGCTTGCCAATAAGCCGTGGGAGTTGTACGACCTGAAAAACGATCCGACGGAAATGCGCGACCGGGCCGCGAGTGAGACGGCGCGGGTGCAGAAACTGAGCGGGGATTGGGAGGCGTGGGCCGTCCGCTGTGCTGTGCAGCCGCCTGTTACGCCGCAGATAGCGGGACAGCCGCTCGATCTTCGCTGCGACGTGACCACTGACGACCCGAACGGCGTGATTCTGGCGCAGGGCGGAAGTCAGCAGGGCTATACGCTGTATTTACAAGACGGCAGGCCGGTCTTTGGCGTGCGCGAGGACGGCAAACTCTATCTGGCTGCGGCACCCGATGTCGGTATGGGCCGATTTGCGCTCAGGGCGCGTCTCTATCAGGACGGAACCATGACCCTGGCCCTTGATGGCCGGATCGTGGCGCGCGGCAAGGCGGCGGGCCTGATCCGCGTACAGCCCAAAGACGACCTGAGCATCGGCAGGGACATTCTGAGCGCCGTGGGCGCTTACACGCCGCCCCACCCGCTCAAGGGCAAGGTGGAAAACGTGCAGATCACAGCGGGATCGAAACGATACATTATGCAGCCTCCCTCTGTGACACCTGAAAAGAGCATCGGATTGAGCGACGCAAACGATTGAAGCCGTTTAACAGTGTTATTACGCATATTCCCTAGGGCCGGGGCTTGTCCTACAACTGGTGAAAGCCCGTCTGCTGACACACGTTATTGCAAATTATTGATATACGTTGCAAGCAATATGCCGATGTTTATTATGTTGTGCATTGGCACATTAAATATCAACAACAGATTTGTGTTGTCAATAACGCAAGGCGAGCAAGCGGGCTTTCGCCAGTTGTAGGACAAGCCCCGGCCCTACGCCGCATTGTTGTTAAGATTGCATCAGGAATGTACGATGAAATCCCTTCGCTTTGTCTCGTGTCTGGCTGCGGCGTCTGCGCTTGGGGCAGCAAGCCTTCTTGCTCCCGCTTGGGCCACGCCTGCCGCAAAGAGGCAGACCACCCATAATGCCGCCCACTTAAACGCCGCTGCGCCGTCCGGCATGGCGCGTATTCCAGCGGGCCGGTTCACGATGGGCAGCGCAAGCCCGATGTTTCCCGACGCGAAGCCGCTGCACAGTGTTGATCTAGACGGCTTCTTTATGGATCGCTGCCTTGTCACTAATGCTCAGTTTGCCCGGTTTGTCCACGCGACCGGCTATGTCACGGTCGCCGAGCGGCGTCCCGACCCGAAATTGTTTCCGGGCGTACCGCCTGACAAACTGGTTCCCGGCGCTGTGGTATTCGTGCCGCCCGTGCATCCTGTTCCGCTCGACGATGCGGCGCGATGGTGGCGCTATATGCCGGGGGCGAACTGGCGGCATCCGCAGGGGCCGAATAGCACGCTGCGAGGCAAGTTCAGTCATCCGGTCGTTCAGGTCTGCTGGGACGATGCGAGCGCGTATGCGCGGTGGGCCGGCAAGCGCCTGCCTACCGAGGCTGAATGGGAGTACGCGGCGCGGGGCGGGCTGAACCAGAAGCCGTATGTGTGGGGCAGCGCGTTTATGCCACACGGACGGATGATGGCGAACACGTTTCAGGGCCACTTCCCCGACCGCAACACGCAAAAGGACGGGTACGCGGGAACCTCGCCCGTTATGTCCTTTGCGCCCAACGGCTACGGCCTGTACGACATGGCGGGCAATGTGTGGGAATGGTGCGCCGACTGGTACCGCCCCGACTACTACGCCCTCAGTCCGCGCAAGAACCCGCTCGGCCCGACCGACAGCCTCGACCCACAGGAACCGGACTTGCCCAAGCGCGTCCAGCGCGGCGGCTCGTTTCTGTGTACCGACCAATACTGCTCGCGCTACATGCCCGGAGGCCGGGGCAAGGGCGACGTTCTGACAGGGGCCTGCAATGTGGGCTTTCGCTGCGTCGTCAGCGCGGGCGATGCCCGCAAGGTGCGCCCCTAGTACATCAAGCGTTGTCCTCAACTTCCGGGATGGGCCACTTGTATTCCCGATTCAAGAAAGTCTTGTTGAGCCAGCGGGTCGCGTCGTCCAAATAGGCGTGCATGATGGGTATGTCGAACAGGCTCAGGATCGTGCCGACGATCAATCCGCCCACAACGGCGGTAGCGAGCGGCTGGTAGGCGTCCAGTCCTGTCTTTGGGTGCAGCGCCACGGGCAGCATCGTCACAAGCGTGATGCCCGCCGTCATCAAGATCGGGCGCAGACGCTGCGGGCAGGCCGTGGCAATCGCCTCATCACGCGGCATTCCCCGGTCGCGGTACTTCATGATCATATCAATCAGCAGCACAGCCGTCGTGATGTCCATGCCGGTCAGGACGATGATGCCCAGGATAGAGACCGTGGAAAACGCTTGATGCGCGAGCCACAGGGCCGTGAACACGCCCGCCAATTCCAGGGGCAGGCTGGCAATCATCTGAAGCGGCTGCAAAAAGCCCCGAAACTGCACCACCAGGACAAGGTACATCAGCGCAAGCGCGAGCGTCAGTCCGCCGATCATGCGCCGAAACGAGTCCATCATCTCCTTCATGTCGCCCCGTATCTCCATGCCGTAACCGGGCGGGAAGTTCAGGGGTCTGGTATGCAGTTTGGCGTTGCCGCCGTAAATGTTGGCGGTCAGGTTCATTACCACATCCATCGAGGGCAGCGAGCCATTGCGGTAGTAGCCGGTCAGGCCGATAACGCGCTTCAGGCCGTCGTGTTCGATCACGGTGGGGGCCGTGCTGTGTTCGATAGCAGCGACCGATTTGAGCGGAACCTGCTGCCCGTTCGCGCCCGTCACGTACAGGTCTTCAAGGTTCTGCGCCGTGGCCCGGTCTTTCTCCTCGTAGCGTACCTGAATGGTATTCTGGCGCAGGTTGGGCAGGCGGTAAAACTCGTTTGTCAGGCCACCGCTCAGGGCGTAGTACGCCTGCTCCGAGATGCTGTCCGGCGTCAGTCCGACCTCCTGCGCCCGCTGCGCGTCCACCTTGATCTCGTAATCCGGCAGGCGCATCGTCCACGTCGTGGCGGGCTGAACCATTTCCGGCATCTTCTGCGCCACGCCGAGCGCCTGCTGCGCCAATAGATCGAGGGTACGCAGGTCGGGGCCGTAGATGTTGACATGCACGGGCGCGGCAGCCGTCGCCATCACGTCGCTGCCCATCTCCTTGATCTGCAAGCGTCGTATGCCGGGTATCGTGTGCAGCGCTTCTTTTTGTATCGCGTCCATGATCGTGAAGATGCTGCGTTTGCGCTCGTCCTTGTCGCTGAACGTGAGCATCAGGGACGCGCCGTTCACCTGCGGCATCTGGTAGCCCGTATAGTAGGGGCTGTAACTCTCGAACATGCTTTCGGCCCCGATCTCGACACTGGCCTTTTGCAGTTCGGGATAACGCCCCATGATCTGTTCCAGTTGGCGTACCGCCCGTTCGGTCTGGGCATACGACGTGCCGGGGGCCATCTCCAATGTGCCGCTCGCCTGTCCCACATCCGCAAGCGGCATCATTTCGCTGCCGATGAAATAGTAGAACGTGCTGCCTAAAATCAGTGTGGCGAGGACGCGGGCGAGATTGGCGAAACGGTGCTTGAGCATCCAGCGAATCACGCGCCCGTACCCGCTTTCGAGCCGGTCGAGCCAATGCTGAAACGGGTCGAGGACGACGTACAGCCAGCGCAGCAGCCAGTGTCGGCGGTCGGCCTCGCGGGCTTCTTCGGGGCGCAGCAGGTTCGCGCACAGCAGGGCCGTAAGCGTAAACGACACGAGCATCGAGGCGAGCAGGCCGAAGATCAGCGGCCAAACCAGCTCCCTGAACATCAGCTGCGTGATGCCGCCCGAAAACAGGAGGGGCGAAAGCGCCAGCACAATCATCAGCGTGGACGCGATCACGGCGACGCGCACATTTGCGATGCCGTCAATGGTCGCGGTTTTGGCATCCTTGCCCATGCGGAGATGCCGCTCCACGGCGTGAATGTCAATGATGCTGTCATCCACAAGCCGCCCGATGGACAGCAGCAGGCCGATGAGCGTACCGCTGTTGAACGTCATGTGGAACGGAACCATCATCAGCACGGCAATCGCAAGGCTTGTCGGCAGCGTAATCATGGCGATCAGTGTGCCGCGCCATTCGCCCAGGAAAAACAGCACGGCCACGCCGGTCAGCACAACGGCCACGGCCAGTTCTTCCCAGACGTTGTGAAACAGGATGTTGACAAAGTGCGCGTTGTCATACGCGGCCTCGAAATGCAGGCCGGGGTTTTCGTCCTCAAGCTGCCGCACGACCTTCATGATCTCCGGCACAACAGATGCCGAACTCGCGCCGGGGTTCTGGAGAACCGACACCTCGATGGAGGGCGTGATTTCGGGATGCGCGCCCGGTTCGCGCTTGAAGTAGTGATACCCGCTGCGCCGCTCCCACTGACTGTCCACGACGCGGGCCACATCGCGCACGTATACGACGCGGGGCGAGCGTGTCACGCCGGACGCGCCGGAGGAAGGCGCGACGGGAGAAGACTGCCCGCCTGTCCCGCCGCCCATGCCGCCGTGCATGCCGACCTGCGCCCCGCTGTCGCCTCCTGCCGTTCCTGACGATGACGCAGGCTGCGCGGCTGCGGACGAGATTGGATAGTTCAGCACGTCATTGGCGTTGCGGGCGCGGGTGTCCACGCGAACGATGCCTTCCTGCGCGCCGTCCGTCAGCGTCCCGGCGGGCCGGGTCACATTGGAACGGTCAATCGCGTTACGCACATCCAGAATCGAGAGTTTGTAAGCGGCCAGCTTCTCCCGATCCACGACCACCTGCATCTGCCGCCGATAGCCGCCGAACGGCACGATGGAATACACGCTCGGCACACCTTTGAGCCGATTGATAACGGTATTATCCGCAAACTCCCGGACGCTCGCCACATCCCAGCCCTGCTTGGGGTCGCCATGCAGACTGAGGGTAAGCACGGGCAGGTTGAGCGGGTCAATCGGCACGACCCACGACGGCTTCATGTTGGCCCCGGTCGAGGGCAGCATGGACTGCGTCACGTTCATCAGCGCCTGCACATCGGTCAGCGCCTTTTGCATGTCCGAGCCATACGGAAATTCCAGGGTGACGATGCTGAACCCGTTTTGCGAGTTCGACCGGACGCTTTTCAGGCCCTTTACATTCACCATCTGCTGCTCGATGGGGTTGCTGACGTACAGTTCCATCTCCTGCGCGGACAGGCCGGGCATCATGGTCACGACGCCGATCTGCGGGCTTTCCACATACGGCGCGAACCGGCGCGGCAGCGTTCCCGTTATCGCCGTGTACGCCAGGCCGATCATCGCCACATAAAACGCAATCACGGCATACGGATGCTCGATGCTCCATTTGTGTATGGTATGCAGCGCGTTCAGCCGGTGCGGAGGATTACTTGCGGGCCGGGCCTGCGGTGTATCCAGGTTGCTCATTTTCTTCCTCCACGCGCAGAAGAGTGACTGCCGGACATCCCAGGCATCGCAGCCATTGCGCCGCTGCTATCCGTCGGCATTGCGCCGCCATTGCCCGTCGGCATCGCAGGCGCAGAAGAGGATGCAGGCCTAGACGCGGCAGGGACAGAGTTAGTCGGCATAGAAGCGACGGGCATAAAAACGGCGTCTGCCGCAGCCATAGGGGTTGCAGGCGCGACGACATCGCCATCCTTTAGATAATCCTGCCCCGCCGTGATTACTTTTTGCCCCGCCTTCAAGCCAGAACGAACCTCGGTATTCTGTCCATCGCTCAACCCAACCGTGACCTGCACCTCGCGGGCGGTATACTGCGCGTCCTGTCCTGACGCACTTTGTCCCGGTACGTTTTGACCCGCATCGGATTCGGCCACCCACACAAACGGAACGGATTGCGTCGAGACCGCGCCGCCGGACGGGGGCGTGTGATAGCGGAGGGCGCGCGTCGGGATCAGCAGCGCGTCGGCTGTACTGCCCGTGGAAACGTCCAGCGTGACGTACTGCCCCGGCAGAAAGCGGGCGTCTTTGTTGGGTACGACGGCCTCCACGACCCCGGTTCTGGCCTGAGCATCTATGGAGGGCGCGACGGACGTAACGACTGCGGTCAGGGCCGCGCCCGTTTCGCCCTGCTTGCTGACGCGCACCCCGCTCCCCACCCGCACCAGAGCCAGATCGCCCTCGGTCACATTGGCCTGCAAGCGTATCGGCGAAATCTGCGCCACGCGCAAAATAGTCTGCCCTGGATTGACAAGCGTGCCGGGGCTTATCAGGCGCTCGGTGACGACGCCATCCGTCTGCGCCCTTATCTCGCTGTATCCTTGCGTGGCGGACGCGCCCGCGAGCGTGGCCCGCGCCTGCGTCATGCCTGCCTGCGCCTGCGCGATCTTTTGGCGCGACGAGTCGGCTGCGGCCTCGGTCGAGCGAACATGGGCGTAGTGCGAGTCGAGTTCTGACTGCGCCTGCGCCACTTTCGAGGTCGCGGACGCGATCATGGCCTCGGCCTTGCGAACCAAAGACTGCGCCGCCCGTATTTGCGCCTGCGTTTGCACGACGCGGGCCTGCGCCTGCCGTACTTTCGCGTCCGCATTTTCGGCCTGCGCCCGTTCGCGCTGATACTCCTCCTGCGTCACGGCCCCCGCTTTGAGCAGGGACGCCTCACGGCTGATCTCGTCGCGCCAATACGTCTGATCGGCCTGCGCGGACTGCACCTGCGCGGCTGCATCCAGGGTCATGCTTTGCGCCGCCTCAAGCTGCGCCTGCTGGCCGGCGCATTCATCCTGCGCGGCGCGGAGGTCGGCCCGCGCGCTTTCCACGCCGCCGATTTTCATGCCCACCTCGGCATGGGCCTCGTTGATGGCGGCGAGCGTCTGCTGGTACTCTTTGCGGGCCACACCTACGCCCTGCGCGGCCATGTCCAGACCCGCGCGCTGATTCGCCACAAGCGGCGCGGCCTGACTGGTATCCAAGCGCGCCAGAACCTGCCCGCGCCGAACGCGATCCCCCGCATACACGGTCATTTCGGTGATCGTGCCGGTTATGCGCGGCGTCACGTCCTGCTCCACAAACCCGACCGCTTGCCCCGTATAGCGCACCCTGTTTGCGATGCTTCCGCGTCGTACCGTCGCCAATTCCACGGGCGCGCTGCCTGCCGGGGCGGGCAGTTCCATCTCCATGCCCTGCGCCTCGATGGGCGTCATGGAGCCGGGACGCCGAAACCTGTTGACCGCATACGTGGAAAGGGCGAGCATCACGCCGATCAGCAGCAGTCCGCCCACAACGGAACGGTTAGCGACGGCTTTTAGATCAGGCCGCTGCCCCGTCCGCCACACCCGGTACAGCACAAAGGCGACAAGTGTAGCGCCCGCAAGCCACAGCCATAGAGGGCGTGTCGTGCCGTTCGGCGTAGATACCGGGCCACTAGCAGGCGTCTGTCCCTGCGTGGTTCCACTCGAAAGCGCGCCCGTGTCCTGCCCCGTATTGAGCGGCACGGTCGTCGACGCGCTTCCCTGTGCGCCGTCAATTTGCAGCGTTGCGCCATACGCGCCCTCCATCGCGAACTGCGCGGGGGCGGCATACACGCCGGGCTGTCCGGGCTGCGGCATGGCCCTGACCTCGCGTTCGCCCATGCTCATACCCGACATTTTGGTAAGCGAACGTATTGTCGCATTGTCAACGGGCTTGCCCGCGCTGTCCGTCAGCCGTATCAGCAGCTTGGATTTTCCCAGCGCAATCGGATTGGAACCCGCCGCGACCTCGACATGGTACGGCCCCGCCTGCGTGGTTACGCTTGTGTGAGCGAGTATCGGCATTAGCAATATGAGCGCGACAACGGGCAGGCCGCGCGAAATCGTGGTAAACACAAGTTTTTTCATGTTCGGCGTCTGCCCTTTCTATGGATTATTGGATGGATTATTGGACGGGCTATTCAATATGTTGCCTGCCGGACGGCCCACGGCGCGGGCCAATCGCGCATTCGCTATGCTATGGTCGTACAATGCCTGGGCGACGTTTCCCCGCGCCTGCGTAACAGTGGCGAGCGCGTCCAACTGCTCCACGAGCAGGCCCTTCTGGCTCCGGACGCGCAGGGCCGTGACATCGTAAGCGGACTGCGCGGACGCGAGCGCGGCCTGTGCCGTGCGATAATTTTCTGCCGCCGTCTGCACGTCAAGCCACGCCTGCTGCACTTCGACGCCCACGCGCAGTTCCATGTCGCTCGCCTCGGCATTGGCGCGTTCCTGACGGGCGCGGGCCTGCGCGCTTTCGGCGCGGCGCTGTCCGCCGTCCACGAGCGGCAGGCTAAGTACCACGCCTATCGTGTAGCCTTCCCGCGTCCCCTGCGGATGCGACGTAAACCCGTCCGCCATCGCCATACCGTATATCTGCGGCCCCTGCGACCCGCGCACCGAGCGCGTCTGCGACTGCGCGGACTGGGCGCGTGACCGAATCGCGAGCAGTTCCGGGCGCAGGCGCGCGGCGTCCGCAAGCTGCGCGGCCAGATCGCCGGTCGGAACCGTAAACGTCAGCGCGTCCCTGAGCGTCACATCGGAGTCAAGACGTATACCCATTGCGGCTTTCAGTTCGAGCAGGGCTTTGGCCTGCGTGTTCCGTGCTGTGGTCAAAACGCGCTGCGCGTCCGCCTGTTCCGCCTGCACCCGGCGCACGGAGGATTCCAGCCCTTTGCCAGCCTCGAACAACGCCCGCGTGGTCTGTACAAGGGCCGCGCTCGCCTCGACCCGCGCCTGCGCCGCTTTGACGTTCTCTAAACCAAGCAGCGCGCGATAGTACGCGTCCGTGATTCGCAGCGCGATCTCGGCCCGCACCCCGCCCGCATCCAAAATCATGGCCCGTTCCCGCTGCGCCGCCGCCTGCACTCCTGCCTGCAGCCGCCCGCTCGTGTAGATCGGGGCCATCAGGGTCAGGTTCTGGTCGGCAAAGCCCTGTGACGGCACACTCAAATAGTTTGCGGGCGTCACGTTCCCCGCCGTGTACAAGATATTGTTATAGTCTCCGAACGACAGGGTCGTGTTGGCCGAGACCTGTGGGCGCGTCTGGCTGCGGGCGATGCGCGTGTCCTCGCCTGCCGCCCGAACATCCGCATCGGCGGCCCGGATCATCAGGTTTTCACGCAGTCCTATTTGTATCGCCTGGGCGAGCGTGAGCGGCCCGTTTTGCTGCGGCCTGTCCGCCCCAAGCGCTAAAATTGATGCTGAGGCAGGCGCGTTTTCCGCCGCCTTGTCAGCGGTCTGCGCCTGAATGGTTGTCGGCACGAAGGCAAGGGCGGCGTTCAGCAAAGCCCCGGCGGCGACGCGAGGCGCGATGCGGCGAACAATGCGGCGCGGAATACATCGGTCTGGCATAGTTGTTCCTCATGTATTGGGCAGACCAGACGACATAGCATTCCCGCAAGAAATGCCGTGCAGCGTCGCCGGACGCACTGAGGGCGTTCGGCCTGGTAATGGACTGCTTGAAACAGAGTTGTTTAAGAGGCGGTTAAGGAAATGGAAGCGCGTTTGTGGGCAGGCAGAGACCTGCCTATCATTCAAAGCGCGTGATGTGGTCAGGCCAGGCGGACGGGTGGCGCGCGTCCGGGGTGTGGGCGCGCGGAACGAAGTGAAAGCGAGCAAACGGGGCTGGGATACGAAACCGTGGCAGGCGCATCGAAACGAACGAAGCAGTGAACTGTAGGCGGAGGAAGCGCCAGCAGGGGAAGCAGGATAACGAACGCGCCCGCGAGCGTGGTCGAGGGCCGCGTGTCGGCTTTCAAGACGCATCCGGCAGTCGTGCACAGCGTTTTGGCGGCACGAAGATCGGTATGGTTTGCACTGGTGGCAGGCGCACAACGCGGGCAGCGCGGCGCACCGAACGCCTGATCAGGCGCACCACTCGCCGTAGCGTGGCGCAGCATCGGACAGTCTGCCGCGCAGGGCGTCCCCGCCGGACACAGCAAAATCGCCCGTGACGGCATTGCCATCACGAACAGGGCCAGCGTCAGCAGCCACCCGATCAGTCTGTGATTGTGAGTTTGTCGTATCCTCATTACGGTCTTTATACCACCGAAAAGTGGCGTATAGTTCCCTGCGCGGACATGTCCCACATTCGCGCGGCAAAGAAAGCAGGATTTTCGCCGATTGCTGCCGAATCGCAGCGGCATAGAAACTCTTATCGAAACTCTTATCGAAACTTGCATTGAAATTCATTCTACTACTCTGTTTTGCGTCCTGATTAGGAGTCCAGCGTTGGATACAGCCACAAAAACCAGACTGCAAACGGAAATGCAGTCCAATACGGAACCGGAAACAACCAGGAATAACATGGGCGCTCCTACACGCCGCGACTTTGTGAAGAAGTCGGCCCTGACTGCGTCGGCCGTCGCCGTGCCGCTTATCCTGCCGAGCGGCGTACTGGCGCGACCGGGACGACCGGGCGCGAATGACCGCATCGTGTACGCGCACATTGGCGTGGGCGGCATGGGGCAGAGCCACGTTGTCGGTGACAGCGCGGCGGCCATCTGCGACGTAAACCTCAAACGCGCCCATGACATCGCGGGCCGCTGCTCCTCCAAGCCCGCTGTCGTGGATGATTACCGCCGCGTTTTGGATATGAAGGACGTGGACGCCGTGACCATCGGCACACCCGACCACTGGCACGCCATTATGACGGTACATGCGTGTCAGGCCGGCAAAGATGTCTATTCGGAAAAGCCGGTCTGCAAAACCATCCAGGAGGGCCACGCCATGATGAACGCGGCCCAGGCTAATAAACGCGTCGTGCAGATCGGGGCGCAGGGCCGCTCCAATCCCACCGCCCATGCCGCCGCGCAATACGTTCGCAACGGGCGGATCGGCAAAGTGAACCGCGTCAAAATCTGGCATCCCACGAACCTGGGCAGCGGATGGGGACAGGAACAAAGCCCGCCGCCCGAACTGAACTGGAACCTGTGGCTTGGCCCCGCTCGCTGGCGTCCTTACAATGCCGCCTACGTAGACTTCAACTTCCGCTGGATGATGGACTTTGGCGCGGGCTTCATTCGTGACCGGGGCAACCACGTTATGAGCGTCGTCAGTTGGTGCATGGGGGCCGATCAGACAGGCCCGGTCAGCGTCCACGCCACGGGAACGCCCACGACCGACAGCGTGTACGATGCCCCGCCGCGCATGAGCGTGACCTGGGAGTTCAAGAACCCCGACTGGACGCTGACCTGGGATCAGCCCGGCGAACCCGAAGCCTTCCCCGGCAATCCCAACAAGATCGAATGGGGCGCGAAATACTACGGCGACAAAGATACCCTGCTTGTGGCCGGCGGCGACGGCGGCTGCGAAACCGAGCCGAAAGCCGCGTCCTACCAGCCGCCCGCAGACGGCGTCCACCTGTTCATAGACCCGGAAAACGTGGATGACCCGACAGAGCGACATCGCCGCAACTGGCGCAAGTGCATCAAGACCCGCGAACAGCCCGTGATGAACCCGACCGTGGGCCTGCACGTCGTCACCCTGCCTATCATCGCCAACATCTCCTATATGCTGGGCCGCAAACTGAACTGGGACCCGTCGGCGTTCCGCTTCGTAGGCGACGAGGAAGCCAACCGCTACCTCGCCCAGCCCTACCGCGCCCCGTTCCACTTGTAAAACAGGACTTATCCGCAGATTTACGCAGATTACGCAGATTAAAAACACAGAAAAGATAAATGCGATTGAAAGCCGCTAATCAAGTGTTGTGCTTTGATCTTGCCTCGTATGATTTTGCATTGAAATCTGCGTGCATCTGCGTAAATCTGCGGATAAGACACTTCCCGGAGGATTATCATGCAAACAGACGCGACAGGGCTGCTGGATCAGCTGCAATCGCCGGACGCCGATGTTCGGTACAAGGCATGGCAGGGCGCGGGGCCGGCAGGGGCATCTGTGATTTCGGGGTTGGGCGACCTGATGGCCTCGCCGGACAAAAGCATCGCCAAATGCGCGCATGGCGCTCTGGAGGTGATCGCGCATTATGCGGCGCGTGGAGGGTCGGGCGGCAAAGAGGCGCGGGATGTAACGAAAATGCTGCTCAAGCTGTCAGACTCGACGCGGCCCCGCATGGTACGCGCCGACGCGCTTTGTCTTGTGGGCGTGGTCGGCGATGGCCGCGCCGTGCCTACCCTGGTCAAGCTGATGGCCGACAAGGAAATACGCGAGGACGCGCGCATGGCCCTCGAACGCATCCCCGGCAGCGCGGCCACAAACGCCCTGCAAAAAGCCCAACAGTCCGCAAATGACGACTACAAACCGAATGTGGCGCAATCTCTGTATGACCGCAATCTCACAAATACAAGCGTGGGCGCGGCCCGTATGCGCTGATTCCTCAAGCTGAATTCTTACGGTCGGCAATGTTAAATTGAACCCTGACTTTAACGTGTCAGTGCAAACGAATCGGCGGAAACTAGAGGCCCGGAGGAAGGCTACTCCTTCGGGCTTTACCATGCCTGCCTCCAGAACACCGAACAGGCAGGATAAAAGCCTTCTCACATCTAATCTACACGCATAGGTATTTGACAATCTACAAAACGAGATGATTAGAAACGGCGGACTGCCGGGAGAAAAATGGGATGGGCAATAGATTGTGGCGGTACAGGCTTTTAGGATTGATCGCGCTATGCGTCTGGGCGGGTTGGGCCGCGCCCTGCCGCGCACAGGAAACGTTCAAGACCGACGAGATCAGCCGCTTCGACGGCAAGACGTGGGGCGGGCTGACGCTGGGCGAAAGTTCCACTGCGGACATCAAGCGACTGTTCAAGACCAGCAAAGGCGCGGTGCGGCCCGAAGCCATGCTGCTGCCCCAGCCGGACAATGCGCCCGTTCGCGTAGATGTCCTGATGAACGGGCGCGGCGCGAAATCGGTGCTGAATGGGTTCCGACTGGCCTACACCGAGGGCGGCGTGGACCTGAAAGTCCTGGCCGACACGCTCAAAATCGAGCCGGAAACGTGGTATCCCCGCGAGCATTTCGACGACTGGCGCATCGTGGCCTTTCCGGAACGGGGCATCGTGACGTTTGTGGAGGGCAGCGGGCGCGTGGAGCGCGTCGCCCTCGTGCTACTGTGCGCCCCGTTCCATGTCAAGGACGCGGTTGGGGAATGCGAGCATCAGCCCGCCCCGCCCCGCAATATCCGCGACGTTTTCCCGGACGATAAGCGCGTTGTGGGAATCGGGCAGGTGCAAGTCAGCATCAACTGCGACAAAACCATCAAGATGGACAAGCCAGACGATGTGGCGCGCGGCCTGGAAGACCATATACGACGCCTGCGTACTCCCCGCGAGATTGACATTCGCTCCGGCGGAACGGGCCGGCTGACGGTCAAACTGGATCTCGCATACAGCGCGAAAGACAACAAGGCGACCGTCACCGCCAATGCCGACATGCAGGGAACCACGCTGCTGGGACGCGTCGCCGCCGCCGGCCAGAGCGCGGACACGTATCGCGAGGACAACCCCGCCCCGGTCTGGTCCGGCCCCGCCAAACTGGAACACACCTTCTACGACGCGCTGGATAAAGCTTGGGCGCAGATGGCGGATAAGGTGCGCCGACAGCCCCTGCCCACGCCCGCCGCCCTGCGCGTCCGCGCCTGGGACGCAATGATTGATCTGGCGACGAAAACCGCCCCGGCAGCTCACTAGACCGGGCATTATCCGGGTACAGGAACGTACCCGTCTTGGAGGTGACTGCGTCACCGAGCGTCCTCGCGGACGCGATACTGCCGACATATCGTGCTGCGCTGTGCCAACTCGTTTTGCACGGTTGGTTCGTGTCTTTGCCCTAGTGCATCGCGTCCATGAGGACGCTCGGTGACGCAGTCACCTCCAAGACGGGTACGTTCCTGTACCCGGCTCACGAACTTACTTAGCGCCCGTCACGAATGTCCGGGGCAGGCGTCTTTGTGTCTGGGTGCGGAGCCAACGGCCTCGCGTAACAAAATCGCCGGTGGCACGTCTATACAGTACAATGTCTTTAGTGTCTTTATAGCACAGTCGCTGTACGGCAGTATCTATACGGATTTGTATTGGCTTAGCGCCGCGCTTTGATGTACGGCCCTGCGCGTCTGCCGCCTTCGCACACTCCCTTCCTGGACGCCGTCGCCATTCAATTATGCAACACGGGGCAATGCCTGCGCGTACTATTTTCAGGAGATAGACCCATGCGATTTTTGCGTTTGCCCGTCCTGCTCGCCTGCGTGGCGGGCGCGACGCCCCTTCTCGTAAGCCAGGTTCGGGCCGATACTCCCGATGAGCAGCTTGCCGCCGCGTCCGCACTGTACGACGCCAAAAAGTACGACTCGGCTGCCGCCATCCTGGACGGCTTTCTCGCCAAGAACCCCAAGCATGTCAAGGCGGGGCAGGCCGCGTTTGTGCTGGGACGCTGCCGCAGCGAACTGAAGCAGTATCCCGCCGCGCTGGGCGCGTATTCACGCGCCGTGGCCTCGAAAGATGCCGCTGTACTAACCGAGGCCGAACTGGGTATGGGCGAAGCGGCTATGCAGACCGAGCAGTATGAGGTCGCCGTAAACGCCCTGCAATCGGCTATTAAAGACAAACTCAAGCCCGCGCAGGCCGAAATAGCGTGGTTCTGGCTGGGCAATGCTAATTTCAATTTGAAGCGGTATGGCCCTGCCCGCGAGGCTTACGATCACGTTGCGAGCGATTACAGCGCGAGCGACCTGGCCCCGACCGCATTGGGTAATGCCGCCCTCGCCCTGTATCGCGACCAGAAGCCCGATGAGGCCGCACAGCGGTATCGCATTTTGGTGGAAAAGTACCCGCGCAGCAAGGAGCGGGGGGCGGCGCTGTTGTTCATCGCGCAAAGCGATTTGGGACACAAGAACTATCCCGCCGCGCAGCAGGAGTTTCAGACACTGCTCAACGACCGCGCCGTTCGCGAGGGCGACAAAAGCCTGCGCGACAACGCCGAGGACGGCCTGATACAGACCCTGCTGGAGCAGCAAAACTACAAACAGGCCGCGCCCCTGCTCGAAGTGGCGCTGGGCAGGTTGGGGCAGGACGACCCGCAGCGGTATCGCGCCGCGCTCACCCTGGGCGGCGCGCGCTACCACGAAAAAGAGTACGACCGCGCCCTGGCTGCTTACCAGATCGCCGCGAACTCCAAAGAAAGCGCGGTCGCCGCGCAGGGCTTGTACTGGTCGGGCAACGCGCAGATGGGTCTGAACCACCCTGCCGAGGGCGCGGCGCAATTCGCGCTCGTGACAGGCCGCTTCCCGAACGACAAGCTGGCCGCCAAAGCGCAGTTACGCACCGGGGACGCGCTGACCGAAGCGAAGCAGATCAAGGAAGCGTCCATAGCATATCAGATCGTCATTGACAAGTATCCGCAGTCGCCTGAAGCGTCTATGGCGCGGCAGAACCTGACCGGGCTTGTGGGCGCGCTGGACGACCCTGCCCAGATACTCGCTGCCGTGAAGAACGCCCCGCCTGCCGACAAGAACGCGGCCATGCTGCGCGCGGCCCGCATCTATCTGAGCGGCAAGAAAGTAACCGAGGCACAGGGCGTACTTAACGATGTGCTGAAAGCCAGTCCGAACGGCGAGGTGGGCGCGGAAGCGCAGTATCTGCTTGGCCTATCTTATGACGCGCAGCAAAAATCCCTGCCCGCCGCCACTGCGCTGGGTCAGGCCACGGCCCTCAGCCCGCGCGCCATCTGGGCCATAGACGCGCAGACGCGCCTCGCCGAACTGTATCTTGACCTGAAACAGCCCGACAAAGCCGAGAAAGCCGCGTCTGCGGCCCTTGATTTGAAACCCGACGACGCGGCGGCGCAGCAGATACGGCTTACGCAGGCGCAGGCGCAGATTGATCAGAAAAAGTGGGACGACGCTTATAACACCAGTCAGGCGCTCCAGTCCAGCCTTGCCGCCCATCCCAACCCGGACATCGCCGCAACCGCGCTGTACACGCAGGCCTGGGTGCGCGACCAGCAGAACAAGCCGGACGCCGCCCTTCCACTCTGGGAACAACTTGCCCGCGAGTATCCCAAAAGCGATTACGCCCCGACCGCGCTTTTGAGGCAGGGTGATGCGCGCATGAAGGCGGAAAAGTACGCTGAGGCGCAGGAAAAGTACACGCAGCTAATCAACGACTATCCCAAGAGCGACCCGGCAGCGCAGGCCCGGTTCAAGCGGGGCAGCGCGCTTTTTAATCTTGGCAAGACGGAAGACGCCGCAGCGGATTTCAGCGCGGTTGCCGACGACAAAACGGCGGGCAGTTATCAGCCGGAGGGGTTGTACTGGGCGGGTGTCGCTCTGGACAAAGCCGGCAAAAAAGCGGACGCGATTACGCGCCTGACCGCTCTGGTCACGCAGTATCCCACCAGCCCCCGCGCCCCTAACGCCAAAATCCGCCTCGCCGCCCTCAAAGCCGTAGCGAACTAGTAAAGATGTCATGCGTAATTAGGGTAAACTCGGCTTATGATCACAGTAGCCAAGCTGCGGCGCAAGCCGCGTCACTTTCAAGCGTTGACGGGCTTGTCCGTAGCGGAGTTCGACACGCTCCTGTCGCATGTCACTCCCGTCTATGAAGCCGCCGAGAGTTCCCGGCGTACCCGTCCAAGTCGGGTGCGTCAGGCCGGAGCCGGTCGCAAGTTTCGCCTAGCCTTGCCCGAACGCCTGCTGCTAGGGCTGATGTACCTGCGCTTGTATGTACGCCAGAGCTTGCTGGGCTACCTCTTTGACCTGGACGAAAGCAACATCAGCCGCGAACTGCACGAACGGCTGCTGCCGATCCTGCTTGATGTGCTGCCCACGCCCCTGCGCGACGCCCCCCTGCGGCACATAGCAAGCGAGCAAGGACACGCCGGAGCGAGTGCGAGCGATGCGCCTGCGCCCTCGGACACGGCCGACGTGAGCAAGCCGCGCAAGCGCATCGGCACACTCGACGAACTGTTTGCGGCCTATCCTGAGATTGAAGAGGTTCTTCTGGACGCCACCGAGCAGTCCGTGCGGCAGCCGACCGACAAACTCAAGCGTAAGCAGGCGTACAGCGGCAAGCAGCAAGACCACACGCTCAAGACGCAGATTGTAGCGACGCGCAAGCAGATCCTGCATGTGTTCGGCGGTTTGCCCGGCTGCCTGAGCGACATGCTCCTGCTGCGCGCATCAGGCGTGGTGTATCGTGTGCCGCCTGGGTGCAAGGTGCGCCTGGACAAAGGCTATGAAGGTACAGACGCGGCATACCCTGCTCAGGATGTCCAACAGCCGATCAAGAAGCCGCGCAAGCAGACCCAGAATGTACTGGAGCGCGCCTACAACTACATGCTGTCTACGCAGCGCATCTACGTAGAGCATCATTTCGCCCGCCTCAAACGGTGGGACTGCATGGCGCAAGTATGGCGCGGCCATGACCGTGACCACGAGGACATGTTCTGTGTCGTCGCGGGCTTGCTCAACTTTCGCCAGAGTGGCTGTATGGAACTCACGGCCTAGAGCAGAGACTACAAGAACAGACCGCGTCTGTGCCGCAGACGCAGGCGACCGTCAAAAACAGCTTGGTGGCTGTACCGGCGAAGCCACGCAGCTAATTACGCAATCTATCTTAAGCAGACGGAAACGAAATCATTTCGCGGATAGTGTATTTGCGTCCGCGAGGACGCCTGGCGACGCAGTCGCCTCCCGGACGGGTACGTTCTTTGTACCCTTCTCATACAATAGTCTCATAAGATAAAGGAAAGAAAACTATATGCTCTGGCATTTGTTTAATGACGCAGGGTGGGTCAAGTATCCGCTCGGCCTGTGTTCCATTCTCGCGCTGGCAATCATTTTGGAACGCCTGTTTACGCTGGCGACCCTGACGCAGACCGAAAACAGGGCTTTTGAAGCGCTGCAAAACGGACTGGCAAAGGGCGGCGATGGCGCAGTAAACGATCCGCAGATCAGCGCGGCTCCAGTCGCGCAGGTGATGGCGACACTGCACACCATGCGCGGATCAAGTCATGAAAACTTGCAGCAGGCCGCCGATGTGGCCGTGTCCATGCAGCGAATGCGCCTGCGCCGCTATCTCAGCACGCTCGCCACGATTGGCAGTACGGCCCCGTTCATCGGCCTGTTCGGAACCGTGCTTGGCGTCCTCGACGCGTTCAAGAAGATTGCCGTCGCCAACAACATGGAGGGTAATGTCGTCGCGGGAGGCATCGCCGAGGCCCTGAGCGCAACGGCTGTGGGCCTGCTCGTCGCCATTCCCAGCGTCATGGCATACAACTTTTTGCTCGGACGCGTCCAGACCAATCTGCTGCAAATCCAGTCGCACGTTGCCCGCCTGATGCCCTATCTCGAAACCGGGCGCACAGCGCTTCACGTCGGCGGGGCCGGAATCGGGTCAACAACGCGCGCCCCCCAGGAGGCCTGACATGCAGGGTGGAAACAGTAACGAAGACGAGCCGATGGGCGAGATGAACCTGATCCCCCTGATCGACATCGCCCTGACCCTGCTGATTATCATGATGGTCACAACCGCTTTTGTACGCAAACCCGGCGTGTCTCTCAAACTGCCCGAAACGCAGACCCGCGAGGGCGCGCCCGAAATGAGCAAAGATTTAAGCGTGGCGATCAAGTCGGACGGTATGCTGTATCTGGACGGCAAGCCGCAGACCGACGAACAGGTGCAGGCGCGGCTGCGCGTCGTGGCCCAGGCCAACAAAGAGGCCCGCGTCCTCATCAAAGGCGATCAGAACGTGATTTATGCGCGCGTCATGGCCGTGATGGATCTGGCGCGGCAGGCCGGTCTGTATCACGTCGTTCTGCCCACCGACCCGAAAATCGGGCAGGCCATCCCCGCTGCCCCGACGCCGGGAAGCTGAAACACGAACGCCATAATGAGACCCGAAAGACCGAGGTTTTGCAATGCGGTATGAACGCTGGTACTGGCTGTTCGCATTCGTGATCGTGTCCCTGTTCGCTCACGCCCTTGTCGGCTACTCGACAAAGGGTATCGGCGGGGACACGGCTGCCATTGCGCCGCCGCATCAGATGGAAGTGACTCTGGAGCCGGGGCCGGTGGAAAAGCCGCAGCCCGCGCAGCCCAAAGCCGCGCCGGTCGTTAAGGCGGAACCCACGCCGCCCGCCCCGGTCACGGAGCCGGAGCCGCCCACGCCTGCCCCGGTCGCGCCCGTTCCTGCGCGGGAAACGGTGCGCGCCACACGGTCTAACAGACCGGCGCAGATCGCCCGCAATCGGGACGTGCAGCATGTGCGCCTGGACGCCCCGCAGGATGACCAATCGCTTGCGCCCATCAAACGCGCCACCATGTCACAGCCAAAAGGCAATACGGCGGAAGAAGACGCGGCAAAGCTGAACAGCGAAACGCCGCCGCCGCTCGGCCTGCCGGACGCGCCTAAAAATACGCCTGCCCCGCGCATTGCGTCCACTCCCAAAGCGCTTTCCGTGCCGAACGTGGGCGGCGGATCGTTCGCGCCCGATAAGACCCTGACCGGCAAAAACGGCGCGGCGGGGCCGGAAGCGCCGCCCGAAGACACGCTGTATACCGGGGGCGGCGCGGGCGGGCAGAACCTGCCCAAGGCGCCCGCCAAAATCGGCGGGGGCGGCGGCAACAGCATTCTCTCTGTGGACAATCCCCTCGCCAAAGAAGCGGTTCCCGAAGACAAGCCGGGGCTTGGACCGGGAACGGGCGGCGGAGCCGGAACCGGAGCGGGCGGCGGCGCAGGATTCAAGACGGGCCGGGGTATTGGTACGCGCCGCGACGGGCGCGACGCCCTTGCCACCCTGAACAGCAAGCCCGGCAATGGCATCGGTGCGGGCGAAGGCAATAGTATCGGCACACACGCGCCGGGCGGCGGCAAGGGAACCGGCGCGGAAATGCCTGGAACCGGAGGCGAAGGCACGGGCTATGGGCGCGGCAAGGGCGTAGACATCGGGAATGGAACCGCGCATGGCGACGAGGGGGGGTTGGCGCGCGGCATCCCGTTCGGCGACATCAAAGGTATCTTCGCGAACGGCAAGCCCGACGGCGGGGGCGGCAATGGCAATGGACGCGGCGGCGTGTTCGGGCAGGCCCCGACCCTGCGCGGCGGCGGCAATGCGCCCATCCACATGATCTACCTCCTGGACACATCGGGCAGCATGAGGGACGGCGACAAGATATTCAAGGCGCAGCGCGCCCTGATCGTCGCCATACAGGAACTGCGCGCGACAGACACGTTCAACATCATGAACTTCGACAATCAGGCGCACCCGTTCTCGCCCGTGATGCTGCCCGCCACACATGCCAACGTCAACCAGGCCATTAATTTTGTGGAGAACCTGCGGCTGCACAACTACACGAATATGTCGGATGCCATTGATCACGCGCTGGCCGAGGAAACCGTCACGCACATCTTTCTGCTGTCGGACGGCGAACCGAACATAGGCATCGAAGATTTCATGAAGCTGCGGGCCTTTACGCGGGAGCATAATACGCGCCATGTGCAGATCAACACGCTCGCGCTGGGCCTGGGCGAAAGATTCAAGGGGATGCGCCTGCTGAAAGCCCTTGCCGAAGACAACGACGGCCAGTACAGCTACATCAATCTGGAACGAGATCAGCCGCAGGCCGGTCAGTAACTCCACAACCCGCCGCACCCGTTAAATACTGCTGACCGTGTGAGGAAATACAGCAGGACGTAAACGTAAATTAAGCAGACGTATCGTAAGACAATGGTTCCTTTGCGCGGCAGAGGAACCATTTTTGCTTTGATGCGTCTTTGATACAAGTACATCAAAAATGGATTAAGCGGATTTAACAGGGATGACGCAAGGAGATGGGCTGGATGGCGAACGAGACGATTTACGTTGTGGACGATGAGCCGCTGATTACGCGGCTGGCGCAGATCAATCTGGAACGGATGGGGTACACGGTTAAGATCGCGCACGACGGGGCCGAGGCGCTGGACGCGCTGCAAAAAGGCGAGGTCAAGCCCGCCCTGATCCTGCTCGACATTATGATGCCCTATATGGACGGCTTTGAACTATTGGAAAAACTGCGCTTCGACGACAATCTGCGCTCCATCCCCGTAGTCGTAATGACCGCCCGCGCCCTGGACTCAGACATCATCGAGGGCCATAAATTCGGCGCGCAGCAGTATCTTACCAAACCCATCAATCCTACGGAACTCACCACCGTCGTCGCCGAGGTGCTGCGTCAATCGCAGCAAACCTCTTGATAAAACAAGAGAGGTAACTATTCAGGCATGGCGACCGGGCCGTGAACGACCCGTCCACAGGTCGTTCCGCCGACCGTCGCAGAGACGGAAATGCCTTGTGAGCCAGGGATGTCCCGTCCCTGCGACGGTTGGCGAAGCCTCCCGGACCTGTACTTCAGTGCGGGTCCGGGAGGCTCGATAGTTACCAATAGAAGTCACCAACAGAGTTGCCGGATGACGAGATCCCCTTCCGCAGCTTCTAAATGCTTCTGCCGATGGCCTGCGCGATAGGTTTGAGTTCCGCGACGAGGGGGCCGATGGCTTCGGTCGTAAGCTGCTGCGCGCCGTCCTTGAGGGCTTTGTCGGGGTGTGGGTGGACTTCGATGAGCAGGCCGTCCGCGCCTACGGCCACGCTGGCTTTGGTCATGGCCTCGACAAGACTGCGCTTGCCCGTCCCCTGGCTGGGGTCTACGATGATGGGCAGATGCGACAGTTCCTTGACGGCGGGAACCGCGCTCAGGTCAAGCGTGTTGCGCGTGTATGTCTCGAACGTGCGGATTCCCCGCTCGCACAACATCACATCGTTGTTGCCGCCCAGCAGGACGTACTCCGCCGCCTGCAGCCACTCCTCGATTTTGGCGGACATGCCGCGTTTGAGCATCACAGGGGTGCGCGCCTTGCCCACCTCGCGCAGCAGGTCGTAGTTCTGCATGTTGCGCGTGCCGATTTGCAGGATGTCGGCGTACTCGCACACCATCTCGACATTACGCAGATCCATGACCTCGGTAATCACGCGCATGTCCAGCTTGTCGGCGATGTCTTTGAGGATTTTCAGCGCCTCGACCCCGCCGCCCTGGAACGAGTAGGGGCTGGTCGAGGGCTTGTACGCGCCGCCGCGCAGGATAGTCGCGCCCGCCGCTTTGCAGGCCACCGCGCTTTCCCACGTCTGCTCATACGACTCCACGGTACACGGCCCGGCCATCAAGGCGATATGACTGCCGCCGACTTTGACGCCGCGCACATCAATAACCGATGTTTCGGGATGGAACTCGCGGCTGGCGAACTTGTACGGACGCAGGACGCCCACCACTTGTTCGACAAACGGCAGCGATTCCAGCGATTCCATGTAGCGCGATTTGTCGGCTTCCGGCACGCCCGTCGCCCCGATTACGGTTCGCTCCGCGCCATAGATGCTGTGGACGCCGTAGCCCCAATCCTGAATACGCTGCTCTACGTCTTTTATCTGTCCGGGCGTCGCGCTGCCCGCCATCACTACGATCATTGTTTTTTGTTCCCTTTGTATTGACGTTCAGACTTTCGCAGCCGCCCCGCGTCCGGCATCAGCGGCTGGTTTCGTCTTGATGTTTTTATTGGTTCTTCCGGCTCGCGGCTTTGTATGCCAAAAAACAGGCCGTGACTTTCTCGATCTTGCGGGTCAGCCGTTGTCACAGCATCGCCCTTTATCCTTTATCACAATGCTCTTTATCACGGCGCAAGCCTGCTGACCACGCGCCCCTACGATCCTCCCCACGACCGCGCGTATGCGAGCAGCGCGCGGCGGCTCGGATGCAGGCGCAGCGACTGACGCAGCGTGGCGCGCGCCTCAGCCGCCTGGCCGTGTGTCAGTTGATCTATGCCCTGCGCGGTCAGCGTACCCGCCAGCAATCTGCGCGTATCCGCGTGGATGGCGCGCATCGCGGGATCGGCCAAAATCGCGCGCTGCCGAAAGATGTGGCCCTCGCCCATGTACTGCGGTTCGCTGCCACTCATGCCGCCCGCATGGACGCGATAGTTCATCAGGCGCTCCGGCACGTAGTACGCGCCGCCGCCTGTCTTCACGCACTGGTAGAACAGCCAGAAGTCAATCGCGCCTTTCGCCTCCTCGCGAATCATATCCGGCGTTATTTGGCTGCGCCGAAACAGCGCGGCCCCGGCGCACAGCGAGCCTGCGATCAGCGCGGACCGGGCAAAGTCCGCCACTCGCCCCCCCGCCAGACCGCGCCGCTGAGAACGCGCGCTAAAGGTCTCGGTTTCCTGCGCCAAACGCAAGCCCTCCGCATTCACTACCCGGTGGTCGCAGAACGAAACAACAAGGCTTCTGTCCGCCTGCAGGGGCCGCGCCAGGTCGGCGATAAACTCCGGTTCCAGCGTATCGTCGTCGTGCAGAAGGCAGAAATACTCGCCGCGCATCTCCTGAATGCCGCGCCGCCAGTTGCCCGTGATGCCTGTATTGGTCTCCTGCCGTATGTAGCGCAGGTGCGGGACGCGCGCAAACTCCGCCACAACCTCCGGCGTATGATCCTCGCTGACATTGTCCAGAACAAGGATCTCCAGAGGGGAATAGGTCTGCCCCAGTGCGCTGCGAATCGCTTCCCGTAAGTAGTCGGCGCGATTATACGTCGGGATCAGTATCGTAATGAGCGGAGTATCATCCATACAGCTTTGCTTTGTTGACGCTCAAACAAAATACGCGCAACCGGAATGCCGTTCGCGTGACATTTGATGTGGAACGTGTTGATCGTGACGCTCGCGTATCCTGCTGTTTTCGTTTGCGTATCATCAGGTTCGTTCGGGCATTTCATACCCTTTATTGTGGCGGCGGCGGAACGATCTTGCCTAACAGGGCGCGTCCGCTCGCCCCCGTCGCGCTCGGCACATTGGAAGGGCGTCCGCGCAGGGTTTCAAAAGCGAGCAGGGCAAAAGCGACGGCTTCCTTGGCGTCGTCGGGCAGGCCGTATTCGGCGTGCGTGGTGACGCGGGCGGGCGCGGCCTCTGATGCCAGCATTCGCATCAGGGTCGGGTTCGACGCGCCCCCGCCGCCGACAATAACGACCGTGTCGGACATGTCATGCGGTGGCAGACAGTTGCGATACGCCTGCGCGATGCTGCGCGCCGTGAGCAGGGTGGCCGTAGCAAGACAGTCCGCGTCATTGCAGCCCTGCGACTGCGCCGCCTGATAAAAGCGATCCGCATACGCCTGCCCGAACTGCTCGCGCCCCGTTGATTTCGGCGGCAGTTGCGCGAAGTAGGGATCGCGCATAAATTCATTCAGCAAGGATTCGCACACGGTTCCCTGAGCGGCCAGCGCGCCGTTAATGTCGTATTGCAAACGTCCGCCTGTAATGCGGGATACAAGCGCGTCGAGCAGCATGTTACCCGGCCCCGTGTCAAACGCGATCACGTCTTCCAGTCTGCCGCGTGGGGGCAGGAACGTCAGGTTGGCGATGCCGCCGATGTTCTGCATGATGCGCGGCTCGGTTTCGGAGCGCAGCAGCATATAGTCGGCATACGGCACAAGCGGCGCTCCCTGGCCTCCCAGCGCCATATCCCCATGCCGAAAGTCCGCCACGACCCTGCATCCGGTACGGGCCGCAATCACGCTCGGCTCCCCGATTTGCAGCGTACCCCGCGCCATTGCGCCGCCGACCGCAAAGGGGACGGGCTGATGCCAGATCGTCTGCCCATGACTGGCGATACAGTCTACATCACCTAGCGGTATATCCGCTGCCCGTGCCGCCTGCCGCGCCGCGTCCGCAAACGCTTCCCCGACCGCATAGTTCAGGGCCGTAATGGTCTGCAATGGCGCGTCCGGGCGGCAGGCGTCCAGAATCGCCTGCCGCATCGCTGCCGGCCACGCCACGCAGGTAAAATGCCTGAGCCGCCACTCCAAACGTTCCGTGCCGTCCGCGTTCGTTATGCCCTCGAAATCCACGAGCGCGGCGTCAATGCCATCCACGGACGTACCCGACATAAGCCCCATTATCAGCATACTATTCACCCTGCTTTACTCGCTGAAATGATACTCTTCCCACGACACTTTGCCCGTCTCGACCATTCGGCGGAGTTTCTTCTGGGCCGTGGACAGTTCCGAGCGGTTGCTCTTGAACTCGACAAATACGATGCGGTCTTCCTCGAACTGCACACCGTCCACAGGCGTACCGAGAAAGCGAAAATTAGCCGAGTCGTAGGGGTAGCCATCCATCAGGGGGAACCATTGCTCTGTGATACGCCCATACGAGGCCGACAGGCTGCGCTGCTTGGTGCGTTGCTCGTCCAGCATCAGCAGGGCCACGTTTAAGCGCCGTTTAAGCAAACTCACATACCCGACCGCGCCGCCGCACAGGACGAACAGCGCAAGAAAAACCAGTTTTGTACCCAACATCCCACCTCATGCCCGCAAATAGCCTGCCTGCCGCCATCACCAACAGGGTCATAGTATAATACAACAGTATGATATAATAGAAGATATAATACAATACTACACAATACTACGAGCGCGAGGTGATGCTTTTGCCGACTTATGGGTATCAGTGCGAGGAACATAAACACGAATTCAGCGTTTTTCAGGCCATGAAAGACGACCCGATCAAAGTCTGCCCGACGTGCGGCAGCCCGGTCAAGCGCCTGCTGTATCCCGTAGGCATCGTTTTCAAAGGCTCCGGGTGGTACATAAACGACTCGCGCCCGCCGGACAAGTCCGAAAGCGGCGCGTCCGACAAAGGCAGCGAAAAATCGGGCGAGAAGTCCGGCGACGCCAAAGACGCGTCCGCCACGCCAAAGACAGACGCGGCAGGTTCGTCCGACACATCCGGCACTTCAGGAGACAAGGGCGGCGACAAAGCGGCTCCGACACCCGCTCCCGCCGCTCCAAGTTCGCCCGCGCCAGGCGCGTCCACAGCAAAGTAGCAAAGTGACGCGCGGTTTATACTTCCTGTAAAGTATGCCCTGTGACAATGTGGCCCGCGCTTGCAAGATACAAGCGCGGGCCATGCTGTTTCGATCTTGTATACGGCCTCTATATGGCTTCCATATCCAGTTCCGTCCCGCTATCTATGTCCGTTGCCACGTCAGGCCGCGCCATGCCCGTTACCCACGCGGCATACTGTTGCCGCCACTGTTCCGGCGTCGCTTCCTCTGTGATCCGCTGCACCATTTCCGCGCCGGTCATCTCGGATTTCGCGTTCAAGCTGTGTATCGCTCCAAGCGCCGTCTGGTGTGGATCGGACAGCCGCGCTTTTACTTTCGTCTCTTCGTGTCTAAAAACGGCGAGCCGTTCGTCCGCAGTGCGTGCCGCGTCATCGAGCAGGCTGCGGGCATTCTGGAGATTGCGGCCATAGATGCAGCTTTCCTGGTAGGCGCGCAATGCCTGTTCGTCGTCGCCGTCGCGGGCGAGCGTCAGGGCGCGCAGTTCCGCATGGGCGATTTTGCGCTGCTGCTGTTCGGTCGTGGCGCGCAGCAGGTTCATTCTGGTAACGGCCTCGACCGCTTTTTCCTGATACACAAGCATATTCGCGCGCATTCGATGTATGGCGTCGTCTGCCTGCGCCCGCGATTGATTGCCGGAGGAAACGGGGCTTCGCAGTCGCTGCACGGCCGCCTTTACGCCCTTTGCCGATGCAGGCGGTCTGGGGTCAATGACGGCCTCGATAAGCGTCATTAAATACCCTTCTATAGACACGCCGCTTGTCTGCGCGATCACGCGCAAAAGTTCTTCCTGTTCCGGCTTGAGGTACAGCGTTATCGTCATGCGCTTCGCAGCCTTCCGCATCCCGGTCGCCAATCCGTTTATTCTACAATTTATTCTACAATCGGGCTATTCGACACTCAGCCTACTCGACACTCAGCATCCGGCCCAGGTCGTTCCAGTCCGCATCGCCGCGCCCTGTGTTGCGATACCAGTGGTGCATCTGCGCGCTTCCCTTGTCCGGTATGAACGCCTGCATCCCGCCCCCGTTGTCCGCGCCTGTTTTTGCCTCGTCGCCCATGGTTTTCACGACCAGCGTTCCCGGAAAATCTTTGACAATACCGTGTCCCAGCACCTTAAACATGCTTTCCTGCCCGTCCGGGTAACGTTCGATCCACGTCGTATCGCTAAGGCGCAGCCAGTACCGCTTGCCCGGCTGCGGCTCGGCGTCATACACAAAGCAGTAGAAGTGCGGCACTTTTGTGTTTAGCTGTTCTCTGGTCAGCGGCGTCAGCGGCACATCCCGCCGTTTCGGTGAACGCCTGGAATGCGCGCTGGCTGACAACAACGACAAGCAGAGGCACATCATCGCAATCAATTTTGCGGCAGAACCGTTCTTTGTTTTGTTCATTGTTTTTCTGCTCACGCGATGGAATGGTAGACGGGCAAATCAGAAAGGTAAATCTTGCCCCTTGCTCTTTCGGGAGGCGGCAATAATCTGCTCCTTTCGTTGCGGGAACTCTTCCAAGCGTTTCAGTGACTCCTCAGCCATCAGCTTGGCGCATTTTGGTCGCTGGCCTTGAACGGCCTGTACCTCACGTTCCTCTTCCAACTCCTCAGGCATTCTCGTCCTCCTGTGAGAGCAAAAAACGCTCATTTGCCGCCCTTACATCTATAGAGTGCAATAGCCGCTACAAAGCCGGGAAATCACAGATGTTTCAAAATGTATACAACGATTGCCATCAGGAGTCCGACAAACAAAATTCCCGACAACGTCAAACCAACAAGCTGCCAACGATACACGTTTTTCGATGCTCTAATTCCTAGCAGTTCAAATACCATCTGCCCACCATTCAATGTAGGAAGCGGCAGCAAGTTGGCCGCCGCGATCTTCGTTGTGAGTATACCAAAAGTGTAGATAAGCCCGCGTTCAGCGCAAACTCTGGACAAGCGTTCCAGGAGAACCTGTCCGTATGTCAACGGTGATAACGCTCCATGTATGATCTGCACAAACCCAAGAACGAAGCCGCTCAACGCTTTTGACGGGCCAACAAGCAGGCAGGCTGTAGCAAGCAGTGCAAACGCGCCAGAACCAATTATAGTAATTCGCCATAGTTTGGGAAGACAACAAAAACCCTCATTACAATCCTCTTCATAGTCCATTCCTTGAAGCTTGACGAAGCCACCAATCGGAAGGGAGCCAATACTGAGCGTCAGCCGCCGCAATTTGATAGCGGCAGCGTTGCTGCCTGCAAAAATTTGAATTTGATCTATCTGTACGCCTGCGAGTGTACCTGCGACAACAAAGCCCATCAAGTGGATTACTGTTGCCATCAAAGAAAGCGCAAAACAATGTAGAAGCAGGCCGGTCTTTTCGTTGACAGCGAAAATAACCATCATAACCATGCAGGCCATACGCAGAGGACTAAAATCGTTGCCTTCTTCTTTGTCGTCATACATGATGAAATTGTTTCTCAAACGCTATATAGCGCATATACAGGCACATGAGACGCTGTAACGAGCGCGGGTTGCCTGTCTCGCTGTTCATGGCCGGACTGAGTGTCGAAAGAAGGTGTCACAAGGCCGCCTTGTTAAAGCAGGCGCGTCTGTTATGTCAAGCATAACAGACGCGCCTTGTTTTGTCAACAGAAGAGGATAGAGAACATGGCAAACGGTGTTCGCCGACCTACAGCGGAGGCAGGGACAGGTTGGGACGATCCGCGAAGGAGGGTTTGACGGGCGGGTTCGCTTCCAGAGCCTCGTTGACGAGGGCGAGGGCCTTTTCCATTTGCGGGTCGTAGCCGCGCACGTAGTCCTGCGGGGCGATGTCTATGTCTATGTCGGGGTCGGTTCCGTAGTTTTCCACGCCCCAGCCCACGTCCTTGAACCAGAACGAGAACTCCGGCTGACTGGTAATCGCGCCGTCCGCGAGCGGGTTGCGGGGCCAGATACCGATAACGCCGCCCCATGTCCGCTTGCCCACGAGCGGGCCAAGCCCGTTGAGTTTCCACACATGGCTGAAAATGTCGCCGTCCGATCCGGCCCACTGGTTGGTGAGCGCGACCATCGGCCCGCCCGGTGAGAACGAGGGATACGGTTCCGGCTGGCCCCAGCGCGACAGGTCGTAGCCCACGCGCTTGCGGGCCAGTTTTTCGATGAGCAGGCTGCTGACGTGTCCGCCCCGGTTGTATCTCACGTCCACGATCAGGCCGTCATACGCGACTTCGGCAAGGTACGTGCGGTGGAACTCGGCGTAGCCTCGCGCACCCATGTCCGGGATATGCACGTAGCCGACGCGCCCGTTCGTCGCCTTATGTACCAGGGCGCGGTTCGCCTCGACCCATTCCCGATAGCGGGCCGTGGCCTCGGAGCGCAGCGTCTTGATGGTCACGTCCCGCGTTTTGCCATCCGCGTCCTCGATGGTCAGGGTCACTTCTGTGTCGGCCAGGTGTACGAGCAATTCTCCCGGCGGCACGTCTTTGCTGGCGCGCTGCCCGTTCACGGCTCTTAACTTGTCGCCTTCCCTGATGTTGACACCGGGCGCGATCAGAGGACTGGAGGCCCGCGCTTCACCGGGCGCGCCTACGACGATATGCCGGATCACATACGCGTCCGCATTGGCGTCATACGTCAGGTTCGCGCCCAGAAAGCCCTGAGGATACGAGGGTTCGGTGCGATAATCGCCGCCCATCTCGTAGGCGTGGGACGTGCCAAGCTCGCCCTGCATCTCCCACAGCAGATCGGACAGTTCGCCTCGTGTGCCGACGCGCTCGATAAGAGGCGAATAGCGTTCCCAGACGCGGTTCCAGTCTATCTGCGACATGTCTTCAGTCCAAAAGTATTCGCGCTGCAGCCGCCACGCCTCGCGGGCGATCTGCCGCCATTCCATAAGGGGGTCTACGCTGATCTTGACGCGCTTCAAGTCCACGAACCCGCTTTTGCGGCCCGGTTCGGTTCCGCCCTTTTCGTCCGGCTTTTCGCCCGCCCGCAGGACGCGCAATTTCTTCGCCGCCCGATACACCAGCCATTTGCCGTCCTGCGACAGTTGAAAATCTGTCACACCGCCCACCACGGTCTCATGTTTCAGGTCGCGGAAGTTGAACGACTCCAGCGTTCCTTTGGGCGGACGCTCGACGCCGAACGAGTCCTGCCCAATCGCGCCCTCGATGGGGTACGACACGAACAGCGCCTTGCCCTTGATACCCGCGATCTGCGTATACACGCCCTCGGCAACCGGAAACGCCAGGACGCGGTTGGCAATGCCCTCAAAGTCAATCAACACAGGGGGGGGAGTTTTCGACTTTTGATTTTCGGTTTTCGATTTGCCGTCGTCCGCGTCCGTAATTGCGTCGCCGGCCGTATCGCCGTCCTTGCTGTCCCCGTCTGCCTTCTCCTTGTCTCCCTGTCCCCTTGTCTCCTTGTCTTTCTCCTCCTCTCCTGGCTTGAGGACGAAGGGGGAAAGCAGGTCGGCGCGGAGAGTGAGCAGGTAGGGCTTCTGGCCTTTGGGGAAGCCCAGATCGAAATGGAGGTTATCGTAGATGGGGTTGAGTTCGCGTGTGCCGATGAAGTACAAAAACTTGCCTTCGGGATCAAAGGCGGGGTCGGTGTCGTGCAGCACGGGACGCGTCACGGTCTGCATTTCGCCGTTTGTCCGATCCCAGATGCGTATTTCGGTCGTATACGCGGTCGGGCCGTAGCCATACGCGGCCCAGCGTCCGTCCGGCGACCAGTCCATGCCCTGTATGTGGCGGGCGGGGCTGCGGTCTATGACTTGCGCGGTTTGGGCGGCTATGTCTATATAAAGCAGTTCGTTGCGATGGTTGCTGACGAGAAGAAAATCGCCCACAGGACAGACGCAGATTCCGGTGGGACGCCCGATGTCCAGAGTGTCCAGGCGCACGGTCTCGCCGCCCTTGACCGGGTGGATTTCCAGCGATTCGACGCCTCCTCGATCCGCGACCGTGACCACGCGCTCGCCATCGTTGAGCCACGCGGTCAGGCGGTAGCGCAGGGGCGTATTATCGTTTCCCTGCGGCGTCACCGCGCCCTCAAAGTTGCCGAACGTGACGCTTTTGCCCCGCGATGTAAGGGCCAGCGAATGCCCCTTGGGGTGCGGCGCGTAGCTCTCCATGTACTTTGCCGCCTCGACGAACTTACGCTGCCGATGCGTGAGCGGGCTGTAATACATGACCTCGATTTTGCGCTCGGTATCTTCGACAGGGTCGTAAACGTACAGGTCGGCCCCGGCATGATATACGATGCGCTTGCCGTCGCTGTTGGGAAAGCGTACAAAGTAATCGCGGCGATGCGTACAGGCGCGAACGTTCTGCCCATCCAGATCGCAGGAATACAGATTGCCGATGCCTTCATGGTCGGACAGAAAGAACACGCGCTCGCCGATCAGCATGGGCCGCGCCACGTTACCGTCAAGCTGCAGCAGGCGCTTGAATATACCGTCGCCCTGAGCGTCAATCCAGATGTCGCCCGCCGTGCCGCCTTTGTAGCGTTTCCAGCGGGCCGGGTCGTTGTTGTTGCGCCCGATGACCACGCGCCTATGCGCGTCCACGCTGATGCTGACGGCGTGGCCCACGGGGTACGAGGTCGGTTCGCCGCCCTGCGGACTGATGGCCCACACGAACCCGATGCGGTCAATCGGCTGCTGATAGTCGCTGGAAAACAGGATGCTCGCACCGTCCGGCGTCCACCCGATCACGCTGCTGCTGACGCCAAGATAGGTCAGGCGCTTGACCGGCCCGCCCTCGGCAGCCATGACGTATATCTCGTTATGCCCCTCTTCACGACCTGTAAAAGCGATCAGGCTGCCGTCGGGCGAAAAGAACGGGTGCGAAATGGTTCCCAGGTTGGCCGTCAGCCTGCGCGCCACGCCGCCGGATGCGCTGACCGTCCACAGGTCGTCTTCGGAAACAAATACAATGGTATCTTGATGCAGGGTCGGGTAGCGGTAATAGCCGTGCGCGGACATGGGTTTCTCCAGTTGTTTTGTCGCTTATGATTTAAGCTGGTTGTGTGTTGACGCGTTTTGGTGCTTTGCCGATATTGACATGAGGGCTTGCGCTCCTCTCGTGAAACAAGCAGCAAACGCATCACTCTTCGTCAGGCAGGATGGTTGTATAGAGCAGGCGGCGGCGGCGGTCGGGGCCGGGCGTGTTGGAACGCGCCAGAGCGGTCAGGCCGGCAAGGGCCGCGTCGAAATGCGCGGCCTCGGCGTCCGTCAGGTACAATGCGTCCGTGGTGTAGCTGCCGCCGCGCCGCTTTTCGGGGTCAGGCTGACCGTAAAAGGCGCGGCCATGACTAAGCAGAATGCCCGCGAAGGTCGTAAAGTACCGCACCAGGTCTTCGGGCCGCGCATCCGTAAAGTCCGCAGGCGTGAGCAAAATCTCTTGATCCGGCAGGCGATACAATTTTTCCGACGCGCCGCGTCCCGGCCCGCCCTCCCCCATCTGCACGACACCCGCTTCTAGAAGGGTTTTCAGATGCCGGTACAGCGACGCCTGCGGCACATCCCTTAACAGGGCGTTGATTTGCGGCGCGGACAGGCGACGGTTGGGCGACAGCGCGTTGATGATCCGCAGCCGCGTGGGATGCAGAACCGCGTCGCGCCGGGTTGAACTGTCGTCAAATTCTTCAGCTTCTTCTCGTGTCATAGAGCAATCAAATTGAGAGCCAGTTTCTCGGTTTTGAGAGTTTGCCAACGCGGATCAGGGTACATTCAGCATTTTTCAACTTGCATGTGCCACTATGTCAACGCAAATGTTTTCTAGTCTGCTGATTATGTTCTCAATTTTGATAGATGTCAAGGGGTTCGCAAGGGTTTGATCGGATGAACATGCCAAAGCAGCTATTTTATTGCCAGCTACTAAATCATCCCTCAACAATTCGTGTGCGTAAGATGAACGAGTAAGATGAGTGAGACGTGTTCCGGCGGCGCGTTCTTGCAGGTAAACTAAACGCATGTTAATCCCGGCAGGCAAATGGCCTTTTATCGAGCGCTACTTTATGCACTACACGCGCCGCTACATCCAGCGCAGCTTTCATGCCGTGCATTTGATGGGCGCATTGCCCCGCTTCGACGATGACGGCAGTACGCCTCTGCTCGTGTGCATGAATCACAGCAGTTGGTGGGACGTGATGCTCGGCCTGTTTATCGAGCAGAAACTGTTCGGGTGGGAGTGGTACGCGGTAATGGACGCGCGGCAACTATTGCGCTACAAGTTCTTTGCGCGGCTGGGCGTAATCGGGGTGGACAGGACGAGCCTGTCGGGGGCGCGGGAGTTTTTGGGGTATGCAAACGATCTTTTGAAGGACAAGCGGCGCTCGCTATGGATGACACCACAGGGCGAAATGTTGTCCAATTACGCGCGCCCGGTGATCTTCCAGCCGGGCATGGGACATCTGGCGGGCAGTCTAGGCGATTTTTATTTTACGCGGGTCGCGCTGCATTACGAGTATTGGAATGAACGCCTGCCGGAAGCCTTTGTCAGCATTTCGCCCGTGGAGCGCGTCTGCACTCAGGACGGCGGCTTTGACCGCAAACGCTGGACACACGCGCAGGAACTGGCCCTGACCGCGCAACTGGACGCCCTGCTCGGCGCGGTGCAGGCCCGCGATCTGAGCGCGTTCCAGCCCCTGCTGCGCGGGCGCGTCGGCATCAGCCCCACGTATGACGCCATCCGCGCCCTGGGTTCCCGTCTGCGCGGTCAGTCCTTCACGCCCGAACACGGCGAAGTCGTCACGCCGCAGTGGAAGGAAAAAGAGTAGCAAGGCGACACTTACGGGTGAACTATGCACAAAGATACGGCGCGAGCAGAAGCTTCATTGCAATAAATTAAAAGGAGCAGGTAGGCCGTTCAAAGCGTTCTGCGGTTTGTGTGCGTGTCCAGTTCTACTTGCCTGCGGCGTGAGTGGAGTTTACTCGCTGTCTCGCGTTGAATTAGGGGCGTCTGTCTCGTTAAGCGCACTCCGCATCCATACTGTCAGTTCTTCTTTGCTCATGCTCCCCGATGCCACCTCTAAAGTGACGCGCTCCAGTTCCTCCTGCAAGGGCAGATCGTTCACAACAATCCCATTCAAGTCCAGAAAGACCAGCGCGGCAAGCGCGCCGGTTCGCTTGTTTCCATCTATAAAGGCGTGGTTTGCCGTGATATGATAGAGATAAGCCGCCGCTTTCGCCGCCAGTCCGGGATGCAGGACGGTTCCTGCCCATCGCTGTTGCGGCATCGCTATAGCAGAGTCGAGCAGTCCTACATCTCGAATACCGGGCGCGCCGCCTTCCTGCGAAATCGTGTCCGCGTGTATAGCGATAACGTTGGCGCGGTTAAGAAAACGTATGGCGTTTTCATCCAAGATTTTCATTTGCAAAAGCTACTTGGCTAAATTTTCAAGCATCTGCTTATAACGAGGCCGCAATCGGCTCAAGGACTCTGTTACCTCATCGTGCTGAATGCTTCCACTTACAGGCGTGATGATCAAAGAGCCGCCACTGACCTCCATTTGTAGTGGGGTATCCGCAGTGATGTTGAGCAGATCGAGTATCGCTTTATCAAGAACCAGAGCCTGACTATTTCCATGCTTTTTGAGCGTCCGTACCATTTGTAATCCTTCCTTGTCACCGTCGCTGTGATGTGCGACGCGTCAAAAATGCAAATATGGTATAACAATGTTATACCATATAGCGAAGGAAAGTCAAGAAGTTTAAGCGGTAGCCAGCAAAATCTCACAAGCAGCCTGACGGAGAAGAGGGTTGTTAAGGCGTCCAGTCAATATCGGGGGTGACGCGCTCGACAAAACCGGCCATCAGGCGGGCGGCGTTTTCGATGTCGTCCAGGCTCATCACCTCGCAGGGCGTGTGCATGTAGCGCAGGGGAACCGAAATCAGGCCCGTCGCCATGCCGCCCCGGCTGATCTGCATGGCATTCGCGTCCGTACCCGTGCCGCCGCCGAACGCCTCGATCTGGTACGGAATATCTATGTCTTTGGCGGTTTGAACCAGCATCTCGAACACTTTGGGGTTGATGTTCGCGCCGCGCCCGATCACCGGCCCGCCCCCAAGTTTGATGTCACCCACACGCTTCTTGTCCGCGCCGGGAAAGTCCATCGCATGGCCTACGTCGGTGGCGATGCCCACCGTCGGCTCAATACTGAAACTGGCCGTGCGCGCCCCGCGCAGGCCGATCTCTTCCTGCACGTTCGCTACGCCGTACACGCCGCAGGCCAGGGTTTTGCCGTCCAGCAGGCGCATCGCCTCGGCGACGATGAAGCAGCCCATCTTGTTATCGAAACTGCGGGCCGTGGCGCGTTCGCCATGCAGCCGCTGCAAATCCTGTGCATACGTGACACAGTCGCCTATCTGTACCGACTCCTCGACTTCCTTGCGGCTGCTCATACCCACGTCAATCCACAGGTCATCGGTCTTAGGCACTTTGTCGCGCTCGGTCGCTTCCAACAGATGCACGGCCTTGCGGCCCAGCACACCCAATATAGGGCCGGTTTTGGTATGCACGTTGACGCGCTGACCCACGGCGACAATCGCGTCATGCCCGCCGATCTGACCAAAGTAGATAAACCCCTCGTCGCTGATGTAGCGCACGATAAACCCGATCTCATCGGCGTGGCCGGCCAGCATCACGCGGGGCGTAGCCTGCGGGTTTTTGGCCGCGATCACGCTGCCCATGATGTCGGTATGGACGCGGTCGGCGTAGCGGCTGACCCGCTCGCGAAACACGCGCTGCACCTGCTGCTCGTACCCGGACGGGCCGGGGGTGTCCACAATCTGCTTTAGAAACTCAAACGAGTCGTAGTGCATCTATCTCTCCTGCAACACTTATGCTTGCTATTAGTCCACCCTCTAAAACGGAGCGGCATGATTGATTGGGTTTTGTACTACACGCCCTCGAAGGCGACGATCTGTGAGGTCAGCACGACGGGCAGCGTGACATGGCAGTACGCGCCGCGCTGCTCGAACGCGGTCTCGCCGTTGTCGGGAACCAGAATGACACGGGCAGGCGCTTTGTCTGTCTTTACAGCAAACGCAACATTGTTGACAGGTACGGCATCTTCAATGAACTCGTTCGTGGCGGTGCGCCGCTGCGGCTGAAAATTCACGACATGGGCCACAAGCCGATTGGCGTCCGGCTGGCGCAGCAGGGCGATTTCCATTGACGACGCAACGTTTTGACCGGGCAGCACGAGCGGTTCGGGCAGGAGGGTTTGCAGCAGGCGGCCCACGATCTCTTTGTAGATATAGAAGGCGTCCTCGCGATAGCCCCGAAAGGCGGGGGCGTAGATGTACGCTATGTTCTTGTCTTCACTAATCACGCCCACAGGATGCCCGGTCGGTTTGTCGTAAGGCGTCTGCGCGTGGCTGCTGAAATGATCGGGGGCGCGGTTGAAGTACGCCGTGTAAACTTCGCCAAGCGGCGTCGCCCCTTCCACGGCGTGGACATACGCGCCGGCCTGGTAGTTGACGAACTCGCTGTCGGGCAGGTTTGCTCCCAGCGTGTCGCCTAGTTTCATATAAGAGGGCGTAAAGGGACATTCGCCGACATAGCGCACCGGGGCGTCGGGCAGCGCGAACGCGCCCTCGTGCAGCGCAGCCTCGTGCGAAAACAGAATTTTGCCGCCGCCGTCCAGAAAGCCGCGCAGACTGGCCTGCATCTCGTCCCCTAGAAAACCCTTGTCCGGGATGATGACGACTTTGTACCTGCTCAGGCCGTCGTTCACAACAACGCGGTCGGGAGTTTCGCCGTTCCACTGGTATTTGAGGGCGGCAAGCGTGGCCGCCGCGCCTTCGATGCTCGCGTCAATCTTGACCATGCCCCGCGTGTCCTGCTCGCCACTTTGGGCGATGTCGGACGTGGCGGGCAGCAGCAAAACGGCGATGTCGGCGAGCGGAACCGCGCCCCGGCAGTAAGCCTCCACTGCTTCCACCTTCTTGAAGGTGTCGCCGATCACCTGATACGCGCCCCTGTCCAATGTGCCGCGCGGGTGCAGTTGGTCGCCGATATTGATGACGCCGCCTGCCGCCAGAATCGTCGCCGCTTCGTAATCCAGTTGGGCGTTTGTTTTCAGGCCGCCGAAATCGGCCCAGGATTTGTGAAAGCGGGCCGTCATGCCCTGCATCGGGCGCGGGTACGAGCGGACGACACGCGCCCAGCACGGGAAATACAGATAGCCCCACCCGCCCGTCGTCAGCGACTCGATCTCCAGATGCGTCAGCACGTCCAGCTCGCGATGCACGTTGGGCGTGACGCGGCTGTTGAAAAACGTCGTGGCGTTGGGCCGCAGGTCTTTGCACAGTTTAGCAAGCCGGGTCGTGTATTCTCTTAATATCTGGTACGTCTGTCGCCGATGCGCGGCTGCGTCGTCGCGCCTGTGGCCCTCGCGTTCCAGGCGGGCCAGACACTTTTCGCAAAAGCAGCCGGGATCGGGCGGATAGTAGCACATGTCGTAGAAGATGCCGTCCGCGTCATACGTGGTCATTATTTCTTTTGTCTGTTCGGCAACATAATCAATGTATTCCGTGTTGTTCAAACATACCTGATACCATTTGGCCTCGTCGTAGGCCGGCCCCCACAGTTTGCCGTCGGCCAGGCGGCAGATCAGGTCGGGGCGTGTCTGGCCGATGTGCTGATCCACGCGCACGGAAATGTAAACCGGAGTGGCGATGCCGCGCTTTTTACAGGCTTCAATCTGCGCGCCCAACAGATCGAATTTCAACGTCGGGTGCATCTGTCCGAGCGCGGCCTGTGTGGGATAATAGCTCATGCCGTGGTGACATTTGCCAAAGAGCGTGATCCAGTTGACGCGGGCATCCTCAAGTATCTGGCCGAAGGTGTCGGCGTCGAAGTCCGCGCCCACGTCCGGTATCAGGGGTGAGGTATGGAAATCCAGATGTATCTGGCGGTAGCGGTCGGCGACAAGCTGGGCGGCGGTCAGGGTCGGCTGGGCGGGCATCACGGCGGTCATCGTGTCTCGGCTCCTTTGGCGTGGACTTGAAGGGAAGAGTGGTGTGTCCATACAGATGTTTCGACATTGCGCCCCGCGTTCCCTGCCCTAAGTCGTAGACAGCAGGATTATTTGCCTCCTCCGGCGAAAAACCCGGTATTCACCCAGGATCCTATTCGCTGACCAACCTAAAACAATAAATTGGTTCTGACCGGCAGCGCCCGTAAACGAAGCGTTCTATGTGACTCACTCACCCTACGCGGGCGACCACTTCCATGAGAGGTATTCGTCCGTAGGACGACTGGCCGCAGGCCCAACTATCCGGGATTTTATATCTCGGTGTACGCCTACCAACTGCTCGCCTGCGTAAGGTGAGTAACTCAGCTACTGGTGTACGCAACCCTGTTCGCAAACCTATTCGCAAACCTGTTCGCAAACCATAGAAGAACGATAAAAGAAGAACGATAAAACCGATGAAGTCCAGTTACGGGATTGCGGCGGCATTTGTGCTTGTCCTGCTGAACGCGTTTTTTGTGGCCGCTGAATACGCCGTAGTCGCCGTGCGGCGCACGCGCATAGATGAACTGGTCGCGCAGGGCAGCCGCCCCGCCCGCATCGTGCAGCGCATCAAGCGCAATCTGGAAGCGTATCTTACGGCCTCGCAGCTTGGCGTCACGCTCGCCAGCCTGGGTTTGGGGTCGGTGGGAGAACCCGCCATTGCCCGCGCCATCGAGCCGTTTTTCCTTGCGCGGCTTGGCCCGATTGCCGGATTGGGCGCGGCGCATGTCATCGGCGTAATCGCGGCCTTTACAGTCATTACCTACCTGCATATCGTGTTCGGGGAACTCGGCCCCAAATGGGTCAGCATCGGCAGGCCGGACCGCATAGCCCTGCTGACCGCCGTGCCGTTCGAGTTGTTCTACCGCATTTTCTACCCGCTTATCGTGCTGATTACCGCGTCCGGCATCGCCCTGCTCAAGCCGCTAGGTGTGCGGCCTATGGGCGAGTCGGAAAGCGCACTGTCCGAGGGCGAACTGCGTCAGGCGCTGTCCGAGTCGCAGGAGGCGCAGGCCATCCCCGAAGCCGCCGAGGACATCGTGGACCGCGCGTTTCACTTTGGGCGCAGCCGCGTGCGCGACGTGATGACGCCCCGCCCCGAAATCGTCTTTCTGGTGCTGGGTCAGCCGCTGAGTGAAATATGGGACATCGTGCAGCGCACCAGTTATGCCCGTTTCCCCGTGTGCCGGGGCGACCTGGAAAACGTGATCGGGCGCGTCCATGTGCGCGACCTGCTGCCCCTTGCCCGCGAAGCAGACCCGCAAAACAGCGCAACCCTGACAGTCGAGGAATCCGGCGCGCGTCTGGAAGCCGTGTGCGGCCCCGTCCTTTATGTGCCGGAAAATAAATCTCTCGACTCGATGCTGGATGATTTTCGCGCAAACCGCATGGAAATGGCAATCGTGCAGGACGAGTACGGCGTGACGGCGGGCGTGATTACGCTGGAAGACATCCTTGAAGAACTGGTAGGCGAGATACAGCAGGAGTTCGCGTTTGCGCCGTCCGAGGTGCAGGCCCTGCCCGACGGCTCGTATATGGTGGATTACAAGGTGACGCTGGCGCGTCTGGTGCGCGAGTACCAGATCGGCATGGAAGTACCCGACATCGAGACCATCGGCGGCTATGTGCTGTCCACATTACCCGGCAATCCGCGCATCGGCGACAAGACCCAACTCGGCAACTGGCAGGTCGAGGTGACGGAACTGGCGGGACGACGCATACGCAGATTACGCGTCAGCCCAATAGAGACACAGGGGGGAAGGGAAGGAGGAGAGAAACAAAACAGAATTTAGTCTTTTTTCTCAAAGGGTAAAACCCACTGTCGCCCCTTCTCCGTGATTGGACGCGCATGAGGCGCAAAGGCGTCGAGCAGGCGGGCCAGAGTGCGCTCGCGGAATTGGGGCGTGGTTTCGGCAACCGCGACGGCCTCGCGCAGCATAGCGCGGGTCTGCTGCAAGGCGTGCAGTTCGTAGGCGCACGACTGGCAGCGCAATAGATGCCGCTCCATCTTGCGGGCGGACTCCGTGGGCAGTTCGCCGTCCAGGTGCAAATCCAGCAGGTCGCGCAGGTCGTCACAACGCATAACGTGTTCCTCTCCCTCTTTTCATCGCCTCGTCTTTCACCTTGTATTACGCATCGCATTACGTATCCGCGCTAGGCGTGTCCGCCTCTTCTTCGTCCCAAAACGCGGTCAGGTTCGCGCGCAGGGCGCGGCGGGCGCGGTACAGCAAAGATTTCGTGGCGGGCAGCGAGCGTTCCAGGACGACGGCCACCTCGCGGGCGTCCCACTCTTCCACATCGCACAGGGTCAGAACAAGCCGGTACTCCTCGCTGAGTTCGTCCAGGGCGCGGCGCACCACGACGCTCGTGTCCATCTGCTCGGCGTGACGGCCCTCGTCGCTGTGACGCTCTATCTCCTCGCTGTCGAGCAGCAGCAGGCGCGGCTGTCGCTGACGGTCGCGGCACAGGTTGCGCGTAATGCCGAACAGCCAGCCCCTGAGCGGACACTCGCCCCGAAACCCCGCCGCGCGCTCAAAGGCCCGCAGGAACGCCTCGGACGTGACCTCCTCGGCATCCTCGCGGCTGCCCAGCAGATGGCGCGCAAACGCGAACACGCGGTCGGCGTGCATGTCGAACAGGACGCCCAGCGCCTCCGGCTCCCCGCCCTGCAAACGCGCGATCAGACGGCGCTCGTGTGCCGTGGACAAGCTCGCATGGTAAGAAAGCCGTTCCGTCACGACGCGCCTCTTCTGACACGACGGGCCGAACCGGCAAAAAGTGTCGCACCTACAATTATATTTTTCAAAACTGTTTTTTGATTCGACACGCGAATAACTTTCCACCCTATTCCGGCGTCCGTATTATCATCCATACGCGTCGGCGACAATCTGCAAGGCATGTTCCGGCCAGCGTATAGTGTATCAGGGGAACAATTCAGAAGCTTTGCGCCGTCCCTGTTCTTAACGCAAGCGGCAGGTCAATTTGCGCCTGCCCAAACAACACCATCAATTACAATTCATCATGCCCCACTGCGGCGTGTACAAGGACAATCCTCGACTATGGGTAAACTGGCGAAATTCGGAGATGCGACAAACAATGTGCCGATGTCCAATCATCACATGTTTCTGCTGCTGCTCAACGCCGTAGGCATCGGCCTGATTATGGTACTGGCTACCTTTATGGAGATGAAGTATCTGGCGGAGTACGAGCAGCATCTTATCTCTTCAGGCGGCAGCGACGACGATGACGATCATTCCCCCACAAATATCACGCCTAAGCCCGGAAATAAATCCGATGCCACGCTGCAAATGTTTCTGGGCGCGTCCAATCTGCTGTTTTTGTGCGTGGGCCTGTGCGGTCTGATGCTGCTTGTCAACGACAACCTGGCCCGCGCCTTCGCCATCGCCGCCGCCATCGCTCTGGTGCGCTTTCGCATCAAGCTGGATCAAAAGAGCATCAACGCGTCCCTGCTGTTCGCGATATTGGCGGGCATGGCCTGCGGCCTGGACGCGACCGGCCTGGCATGGATGTCTACGGGCATCTACATCGCCCTGTTCGTCGTGCTGATCGTCATCGTGCAGTTCATCAAGCCGAAGCATCCACACCGCGCATAGTATAACCGACTCTGCTCCGCGTACTTTGCGTAACCGCCCGGGCAATGCGGACGATTAAGGTGCGGACGATTAAGGAAAGAAACTTGGAACTGCTGATCCAGCCGGGAACCGGGATCGCGCCCCTGCTTGCGGGCATCGAACAGGCGCAGACAAGCATACAGATCGTTATCTTCCGCTTCGACAGGGGCGAGATCGAAGCGGCATTGTCACGGGCGGCGCGGCGCGGCGTGTTCGTACACGCGCTTGTCGCCTTTACCAGCACGGGGCAGGGCGGCGAGCGCACATTGCGTAATCTGGAAATGCGCCTGCTCTCGGACGGCGTGAGCGTGGCCCGCACGGCCACCGACCTGGTGCGCTACCATGACAAGCTGATGATCATTGACAACCGCAAACTCGTGATGATGGGATTCAATTATACCTACATTGACATCGAGCGCAGCCGCAGTTTCGGCATCATCGCAAATGGCGACAGCGACGAAGAAAAGCAATGGGTGTCTGAGGCCGAGAAACTGTTTCTCGCCGACGCCACGCGCCAGAAGTATACTCCGAGTTGCGACACGTTCCTCGTCAGTCCCGGCAACTCCCGCAAGCAGTTGACGCAGTTCATTCAGGCGGCGACGAAACAACTGCTCATCTACGACGGCAAATTATCCGATCCCGAAATGATGAAGCTGCTGTCGCACAAAGCAAAGCACGGCGTCGAGGTGCGCGTAATCGGCAAGGCGGGCAAACACGCCCCCGACATCAAAGTGGCCCCGCTGGATATGCGCCTGCACGCGCAGGCCATCGTCAGGGACGGCGAGGCCATGTACCTGGGCAGCCAGAGCCTGCGCGCCCTGGAACTGGACGCGCGGCGCGAAGTGGGCGTGATTTTGTCCGATGCCGCCATTGTCCGCAAAGTCACAGAGATATTCGAGTCCGATTGGAGTCGCATTAAAAACGCGCAGGACATTCCGCTGACCGAGGCCGAGATCGTTGCGGAAGACCCGACGCACATGGATGCCGCGCCAAACATAGAGGAAGAGGAAGAGGAAGAGCCAATCGCTGCCGCTCCCGACGCGCCTGCCCTGCCGCCCGCGCTCGCGATGAAAGAGGCCGTGAAAGAAGCCATCAAAGACATTCTGCTGGAAAATATGCAGGACGCGCCCGAAGCGAAAGTGATGAAAGAAGCCGTGAAAGAGGCGGCGAAAGAGGCCCTGCGCGAAATTACAGGCACGTCGGCGGGCTGATTTTCGCTGCCGCATGGCCTGTCTGCGCCGTTTTACGTTTCGGTAGAAGTTGACTTGTTCTGAAAACTGTGCTAAACTGTGCCGTACAGGTCGTATAAGGAGGTTTTCGAGTGCCGCTCAAGAAAGACATTAAACAAGACGTTATCGTTGGCAACGCCGTGCATGAAGGCGATACCGGCTCTGCCGAAGTGCAGGTCGCGCTGCTGACCGCCCGTATCACCCAGCTTACCGAGCATCTGCGCGAACACAAGCACGATCACCACTCCCGTCGTGGTCTGTTCATGATGGTCGGACGCCGCAAGCGTATGCTGACCTATCTGGTCAGGACCGACATAGAGCGTTATCGCACCCTTGTCAGCAAACTGAGCATCCGCAGCAAAATTTAGTTTTTGTTTTGTTGTTCGTGTGCCGTTCTCAACTCGCAATGTTCGCGGCAGCGCAATGTCATGCGCTGACGCGGCTTGCCCGTTTCTGGTTTTCATGCCGTCCTTCGGCAGGAACGATTTGCCGGTTCGACGCGGCAGAATACCGTCGAAGCGTTCTAAAACGTTTACTTTGGTTTGCGGGCGCGCAGGCGAACTGCCTGCGCCGCCCCTGACAGTCGGCCCTCCCCGGCGCGGATGACGAGAACGTCAGGGTTCAGGGTAAGCGGATACCGCGCGAATGCTGCGTGTCCTTTTTCCCTGACCCCCTTCTTTCCACCGTCAGTCTCCTGCCCCTCAGAGGACAGCCGACTGCTTATGCACACTTGCGGCACAGGCCGCACCCGCGCTCGCCTGCGCGATCTGGAGTTCAGGTTCCGCTGCCGCTTTGCCCTCCTGCTATCTTACAAGAGGACGCGGACGCAAAGGCAGGACAAACGAACGCGCTCCCCTCGCAGGGCGATGCCTAATAGGTCTGTGCCACTTTTTCAGGAGAAAAAGTTGTCTATCATCGTCGAACGCGAATTGGCCGGACGAACCCTGCGCCTTGAAACCGGGCGGGTCGCCAAACAGGCCAACGGCGCGGTCTGGCTGTATCAGGGCGATACTATCGTGATGGCGACCGCCACCATGAGCCAGGAACCCCGTGTCGGAACCGATTTCTTTCCCCTTACCTGCGATTACGAAGAGCGTAAATACGCGGTCGGCAAAATTCCCGGCGGATTTGTCAAGCGCGGCGGCAAGCCGAGCGAGAAAGCCGTTCTCACCTCCCGTTTGATTGACCGCCCGCTGCGGCCCCTGTTTCCCGACGGTATGCGTAACGACGTGCAGGTGATCGCCCTGCCCCTGAGCGTAGACCTGGATAACCTGTCCGACACCCTCGCCATGTTCGCGGCGAGCGCGGCTCTGACCGTTTCCAACATTCCCTTCGACGGGCCGGTCGGCGCGGTACGCGTCGGGCGCGTGGACGGCCAGCTTATCATGAACCCCACCCTGTCGCAGCTCAACGAGAGCGACATGGACCTGATCGTATCGGGAACCAAGCGGGCCGTGCTGATGATCGAGGCCGGTACGCAGTTCGTCAGCGAGACCGACCTGCTCGCCGCCATTGACGCCGCGCACGAAATGATCAAGCTGCAATGCGAGATGCAGGAAGAGCTTGCCGCCAAAGTGGGCGTCGTCAAAATCCAGCCCAAGCTGTACCTGCCCAATGCCGAGATTTTGCAGGCCATTCACGACCGCATGGACACCGACATCAGGGCCACGATCCAGAACCCCGACAAGGCCGCTCGCGAGTCGGCCATCGGCGACCTGAAAAAAGAGATCGTCGAAAAGCTGCTGCCCGATTTCCCCGACAACAAGAGCGACATCTACGAGGCCGCCGACAAAGCGGTCAAGGGCCAGATACGCGCCCTGATCATCGAGGACGGCATCCGTCCCGATGGCCGCAAGGTGGACGAAATTCGTCCGATCACGTGCGAAGTCGGACTGCTGCCCCGCGTTCATGGCACGGGCCTGTTCACGCGCGGACAAACGCAGGTGCTGACCGCGCTGACCCTGGGCGCGACCAGCGAAGCGCAGGTCGTGGACAACCTGGAAGTGGACGAGAAGAAGCAGTACATGCACTACTACAACTTCGCGCCCTACTCGGTCGGCGAAGCGCGGCCCCTGCGCGGGCCGGGACGCCGCGAAATCGGGCATGGCGCACTCGCCGAGCGCGCCCTGGTTCCCGTCCTGCCGCCCATCGAAGAGTTCCCCTACGCCATGCTGCTGCAAAGCGAAGTGCTGGAAAGCAACGGGTCCACGTCTATGGCGTCCGTGTGCGGTTCCACGCTGGCTCTGATGGACGCGGGCGTGAAGATCAGCGCGCCGGTCGCCGGTATCGCGATGGGCCTGATGACGCTGGGCGACAAGTACGCCGTTCTCTCCGACATTCAGGGGATGGAAGACTTTAGCGGCGACATGGACTTTAAGGTCGCCGGAACCGCCGAGGGCGTCACGGCCATTCAGCTGGACTGCAAAATCCAGGGACTGCCCCGCGAAGTCATGGTGCAGGCGCTGGAACAGGCCCGCATCGGTCGCCTGCACATTCTGAGCAAGATCACGGACGCCATCAGCGCCCCTCGTGAACATCTGAGCAAGTACGCGCCCAGCATCTTCACCATTCAGATCAACCCGGAACGTATCGGCGAGGTCATTGGACCGGGCGGCAAGATGATCAAGAAGATCACCGCCGACACCGGGGCGCAGATTGACATACAGCAGGACGGCAAAATCTACATCGCCGCCGTGGATCAGGAAGCGGGCCAGCGCGCCGCCGACATCATCATGGGCATGGTCGGCGAGGTGGAACTGGGTGGGCTGTTCACGGGCAAGGTGACGCGGCTTATCGGCATGGGCGCGTTCGTGGAGATCTCTCCGGGCCGCGAAGGCATGGTACACGTCAGTCAGCTAAAGAACCCGCCCGTTCGCCGCCCGGAAGACGCGGTCAAGGTGGGCGACGAGATACAGGTGCGCGTGGTCGAGGTGGACGGACAGGGACGCATCAACCTGTCGGCCATCAACCTGGATCAGCCGTTCGATCCGAGCATGAGCAAGCGGGCCGATGATGGACGCCCGCCTCGTGACCGCGACAGGGGCGGAGACAGAGGCGGAGATCGCGGCGGCAATGGCGGCGGACGCTTCAACGACCGCGATAGAGGCGGCGACCGTGGCGGCAATGGCGGCGGGCCGGGCGGCGGCGGACGTTTCGGAGGCCAGGACAGAGGCCCGCGCCCGGACACGCAGCCGCAGCCCCCGGCCCCCGCGCCGGACGACGAGGACGAGGACGGCGTGCCGAAGGCGCGCTTCCGCCCGCGCCGCTAAGACGTTACGGAAGTCTCCTGGCGGCATCGCTTCCGCCAAAACGCTTGTCGCGCAGCGACTCCGAGACGGGTACGTTTCCGCTGCCCGGAACCAATCGCGCAGATAACACAGCTATGGCGGGGACACCACAAACGGTGTCCCCGCTACTTTTGTGCCATCTTGTGTCTATTCACCGCGCTGCGTGGTTACAAAACACATGTAATTTAGCGGAACAAGCCGCCCGCCGCCCGCGTCCTGACAGGCACAGGCGAGGAATTGTCCGCGCTTGTCAAACAGGCTGAATTCAGAACGACGCTGCGGGGTAAAGAATTGTCCCGCTGCCCCGTGCGCGGCGCGGACGCTTGAAGGGCGTTCAGGCCGCAGCAGGTCGCAGGCGTCGCTCCTACGCTGGTTCGCAGAAGGGTCGCGTGTTCGTCATGCAGCGGACAACGATCCCGACGCGGGCAGTCACTTTACAGGTTTGCGTTCCGGCCCGATACTGCTGTCCGACTTGAATGCGCCGTGAACAGGCGCAAAAAAAACGCCGACGCAGGACAGGCCGGAACACGAACCGAACGCAACACCCGAACGAGGAGCAGAACATCATGGCAGCGAAACGAAATCAGGACGCGCCGACCGCTTCCGAAAATGAAACGAACAAGCACACGAACAAGCAGACGGACAACAGCCAGTCGAGTGACACGCAGGCTACGGAACACGGAGCGGAGGACGCGGCAGGCGGCAGGGGATGGCATGGCAACCCGGAGGGTCACGCGGAAGCCGGGCGCAAAGGCGGGCAAAAGGTTGCCAAAGACCGCGACCACATGGCGGCAATCGGGCGCAAGGGCGGCGAGGCCGTCTCGCGCGACCGGCAGCACATGGCGGAAATAGGACGTAAGGGCGGGCAGTCCCGCAGCGAAACCGCGTCCGCTGAAGCGGCGGCTTGAGGTAAAATTGCGGTTACGCTCGCCTCCGGGCGCGTAAACCGGACGCGGGAAGTATGATGTTCATACTTCCCGCGTCTTTTTGCTTGCCAATAGATGTATTTTAGATACATTTATCGCCGGGAAATTGTGTTTACCCGCAAATCGCGGTGCAGGAAGGCAGGAATACGAACGCAGCGCGTCGAAACATTCCGCATACCGATGCCGCATCCGGTCGCCTTGCGACTGGGTGAGGATTGGAAACTAACACCACCATTTACCGGCCGCTCGGACGCGCAATCACATGCCCCGCGCCCCGGTCCCTGCCGGCCCGATGCCACGATGCCAGGAGTGAATTCGATGGAAGTATTGAAAGCCGTGATTGCTGAGGATGAGCAATTGACGCGCACCATTATCCGGGCGCGTCTGGAGAAATTGGGACACACGGTGGTCGCGGAAGCCGGCGACGGCCAGCAGGCGATTGAAGCGGCCCGCACCCACAAGCCGGATGTCATCATCATGGACATAAAAATGCCCGTGATGGACGGCATCGAGGCGGCACGGCGTATTCTGACCGAAACGCCCTGCGCGATCCTGTTTTTGAGCAGCTTCAATGAGCAGGAACTGGTCGAGCAGGCCAGCGAAACCGGCGCGCTCGCCTACCTGATGAAGCCGTTCCGCAAAGAAGACCTGGCCCCCGCGCTGGAGATGGCCGTGCGGCGGTTCCGACAGATCTCCTCGCAGGCCAAAGAGATTGACGAACTGAAAGAAACGCTGGAAACGCGCAAACTGATCGAGCGCGCCAAAGGCATTCTGATGGACAGGCATCGCATGAGCGAGGAAGAGGCCTTCAAACGCATCCATTTTCAGGCGCGCAACCAGAACAAGAAGATGCGCGAGATCGCCCAGAGCATCATCACGGCGGCAGACCTCATTTAAGAAGACGGAAAATCATAAGACGCAAAACTGAAGTAGGGTCACAGCAGCAAGCGGCAGCGCGCGAAAATGAAAGAAGAAACTCCCGCACAGCAGATGAAGCAGGAAGCCACAAACGGCCCTCACCTGATACTGGCATCGTCCTCGCCCCGGCGGCGCGAACTGGTCGCGCTGCTGGGGCTGCCGTATGTGGTGGTTCCGAGCCGTTACGAGGAGCCGCCCGCTCCTGACACCCCCGTTGATCTGCCTGAATTTGTGACGCGGCTGGCGCTGGGCAAAGCGCGCGAAGTGGCGGAGCGCATGGGCCGTGAACTGAACGCGGGGGCCGTAGTGCTTGGCGCGGATACCCTGGTCGCCCCCGATGACGCCGAGGTCGGTGTTCCGCTGGGCAAGCCACGTGACGACGAGGACGCCCGCCGTATGCTGCGCGTCCTGTCCGGCAGAACGCACCGCGTATATACCGGCATCGCCCTTGTCACTGCTTCTTCTTCTGCCGTTCATCTCGCTGCTGTCTGCACCCGTGTGCGTTTCCGCGCCCTGACCGACACGATGATCGCCGACTATGTGGAGACCGGCGAACCGCTGGACAAGGCCGGGGCGTATGGGGCGCAGGGATACGCCGCGCCCTTCATCGAGAGCTTGGAAGGCGACTTCTTCAATGTCGTGGGCCTGCCTTTGTGCGCGGTCGGGCGCGCTCTGGAGATGATACAAAGCGACTGGTGGCGGCAGCGAAGCGGCATGACGAGCGAAGCCGAATAAAGTTTCACTGTTTTTTGAAAAAATACAGACAACGTAGAACAAAACAAGGTATAGTATCGTCGTTAGTTATTAAGGGAAGATTATGGTCTTCCGCATGGCAATGCCGCCACGTAAATACTGCACTATTCATTATCCTTGTCTCGCGACAGGGGTGTAAAAAAGCGCAGAGTTTGCGCGGCGTATTTTTTTGTCCTGCACCTGTCATCATTCACACAATCTCAGAAGGAGGTTTCGTTGAACCGAACCACTAACCACTCCGGATCTCGATCAGGATTTACCTTGATCGAACTGCTCGTCGTTATCGCAATCATCGCGATCCTGGCGGCGATCCTGTTCCCGGTCTTCGCGCAGGCCCGCGAGAAGGCCCGTCAGACGAGTTGCCTGTCCAACCAGAAGCAGGAAGGTCTTGGAATCATGCAGTACGTGCAGGATTTCGACGAACTGTACCCACAGGGATGCGCCTATCTGCCCAACAATGGCGGCTGGACGTATACGCGCCTGCATATCATTCCCGCTGACTGGTCGAACGCTCCCACGCACCCGCGTGTGCAGGCGTCGCCCTTCATATGGGCCAATGCCATGCAGCCCTACCTGAAGAACTACCAGGTATATACCTGCCCCTCGGCAACGCCCTTCAAATCTTCGTTGAGCGGTATCACGTATGCCACTCCTTTGAAGGCTTATTACAACGGCGCACATACTTACAACGGCTATCTGCAGTCGTATCCGCTGGCGGGTATCCCCAGTTCAGCCAAAGTGCCGCTGCTCTGGGAGGGTTTCGGCAAAAACACATGCCAGGGTTGTATCACGCAGAACCCGCTGCTCCTGTGTGCCGATGCGTCTTCACCGACCTGCGTCTATCAGGGGCCCACGGCGCGCAGCGCAGGCAATTACCCCTTCGCAACCACATGCGCCGGTAATGGGGCAACTAACGGGTCTATGGGCCAGATATTCGGCACTTCCGGAGATGGAGCCAATCAGAGTTGGTTCGCGCATCCGGGCGGGCAAAACTGGACGTATGCGGATGGGCATACGAAGTTCGTTCACATGGGCGGTGTATTTTCCCCTCAGAACGTAGACCCGAATGGCGGCGATCCCTTCACAGGTTATAGCCCCGAGGGTGCGGCAGGTTCCTACTACCCGGATGGAGCTTGCGGGTTTGCCATGACCTTCGAGCCTGACCGTGGCTATTGGACAGCCAGAGGCGGCGACTAACATACTGCGTAATGCACAGCATACTCTTTTGATGTCGCTTCTGTACTGGAAGTGCAGAAGCGGCATTCAATGACTTGAAAAGGAACATACGAACTCATGCACAAACGCGTACTTCCGGTTACTGTCGTTTTTTTAGCGCTCGCGTCATTTGCGCTGGCGGGATGCGGCGGCAAGGACAACTCCAATGTTGGACCGGACGGCACACCTCCTAAGGTGGCTCCTCCCGACCTGAAACCTATTGGCACAACCGGCAGCGGCGGCGGCGGCAGTACGGCCACTAAGGGTAAACAGGCCGACTAAGCGCCTGCGCCCACCTGGCAGCCCACGCACAACCAATGTGTACTTGGCCTGAAGTACGGCGGCGAGTAGATTCTAAATGATCTACTCGCCGCCGTTTTGCCATCTCGCGAATGACGCTCATTTGCAAACCATGATATACTGCGGCTCGCACTCTACGCGTTGTTCATCTTGATGGCGCACCGTTTCCTGAGCAATAAACGCGCTTACAGGAGGCGTATACGTACTTCAGGTGTGGGCGTCGGAGCGTTCAGCGTTTTTGGCGATGTTGACCCAGGTATGGACATGGGGGGCGCCCCGGAAGTGCCACACGAGCGCGGGGCCTTCCAGACGCCAGATGTCCCACACACCATCGCCGCCCAGGTCGTCCTGCTTGTAGAACGACAGGTGGATCTTGTCCAGGCCGCCGTTCGCGCCGATGTCGCGCATGGCCTCATCCGCATCGGACGGACGATAAGGGGAAAGAAGGTCGCGCATCGTGGCGTGGACAAGCGCCTTCTGGTCGTGGCTCAGTTCCCCGATGGCAATGCCGGGAAACACTCCGCCCGCGCCCTGCAAGTTGATTTTGCTTTCTGCGGGGGCCTTGTCCAGCAGGGCCAAACCGCGCTGTTTACCGTCCAGGGCCGTAAAGACCGCGTTGGCCTTTTGCGACTGCTGCCAGTAGATGTTGCCGGCATGATTGGCATCTTCCGTCTCATGCACGGCATGACCGTAAAAGATCGGCCCGCCGAAAGCCGCGTTCTGGTTGGAATGCCCGTCAGCGCGCAGAGTGACATGCCGCCCGGTCAGCACAAACTCGAATTTGCCGCCGTCCTTCTCGCCGCCCGCGTTATCCCCCGCACTCTTGTCCCGATGCGGCGAGCCGAACAGGGCCGCGTAGTAGTTGTCCAGACCGCCCGCGTCGTTCTGCATCTGCGCCTGGATTTTGGGATACCACTCCTCGGTCGTCAGGCCGCGCAGGATGCCCGCGATCATCTCCTTCTGCTCCGGCGTATACAGGCTGCCGATGGTGGGCTTGACGATGCCCCAGTTGGCCTGCACCATGCTGCGCTTGGGATGCTCCCACGCCATGCAGACAGCCTCGCGCTGTATGGCGCTCAGGCTGTCGTACAGCGTCTTGACCAGCGTTTCGGGCGCAGCAGCGACAGTGGCGACGGTTGGTTTTGCAGCCGCGAGAGCGGCCGACTGCGCCCATGCTCCGCCTGCCTGTGCCAGCGCGCCGCCCAGCGTTAGCCCGCCGACCGTCCGGCCCACTGCCCGCAGAAATCCGCGCCGATCTATTTCGCCCGCGCTGCCGCCTGCGTTCTCTGTGCGCGAGTCGCCGTGTCCACTCCGCTGCCTGTCGTGCTGCATGATTTTCTCCTGCGCTAATGCGCGCCCGCCCGTATTGACATTTCCGCCGCTGTGAATCTATAATGAGGCCGTGAATTGCATGATTTCATAGATGTTTTTGCCCGACGCTTGTTACACTTTGCTTTTGCTTCGCGTCCCGCTGTTCTCTTTTTCACGTCCGCTCGCTGCCCGATGCCGAAATCAAGCCGGGATTTGCTCGCAGGCGCGTCCTATCAGTGTCACCTGCATCAGAGAAAATTTCAGAGAGAATTTCAGAAAGAATCCAGGAAGGTACAACGATGCCCGTCCAGCCCGAAGTCGCCGAACCCACCATACAGGAACGCGCCCTGCCCGATTGGGAGCCGCAGGGCGTTGTGGACAATGATGGCCCGTATGTCGTGATTTTGTACAACGACGACCATCACGGGTTCGACGAGGTGATACTCCAGATCCAGAAGGCCACCGGCTACGATGTGGAGCGGTGCGCCGATGTCGCGCTCGAAGCGCACACGCGGGGCCGCGCCATCGCCTATACCGGCACGGAAGAAACCTGCGAACGCGCCGCCAGGATCCTGCGCCAGATCCGCCTTCAAGTGGAAACCGACAAGTATTAGGATTTCAAACCTGGGTATAAACGCCCCGCCCGGCCACGTATGTCTGCCGTACCGTGCCGTCGGCATTGAGAAGGGTCAGGTCGGCGTCGTAGCCGGGACGCAGCAGTCCTTTGCGATGTGCCAGGCCAAGCGCGTTCAGGGCGTTGTACGAGGTCATGCGGGCGCGTTCGGGCAGGCTGAACGGCACGGCGTTTGCGAATGCGCGGTCGAGTGTCAGCAAACTGCCCGCAAGCGTGCCGTCCGGCAGCCGCGCCGTGCCGTCGCGCACCACGACCGGCAGGTCCCCCAGCGAAAACGCATATCCTTCCGCCATGCCCGCGCCCGGTATGCCGTCCGAAATCAAAATCACGCCTGCCGCGGTCTTAGCATTGATTAAAGCGCGGCAGCTTGCCGGGTGGACGTGAGCATTGTCCCAGATCAGTTCCGCGCTCAGTTCAGGACGGGCCATGACTGCGCCGACCACGCCCGGTTCGCGGCTGTCTAAGGGACGCATGGCGTTGTAGCAGTGCGTGACGTGCCGCGCCCCCGCATCAATGGCCTCGCACACCTGAGCATACGTGGCGTCCGTATGTCCGATTGACGCCACAATGCCGTGTGACGCGAGAAAGCGGACGAGATCCAGCCCGCCCTCCATTTCCGGGGCCAGCGTGACCACGCGCACCGCGTTCAGATCATTCCCGCACTCCCGCTTGAGTTCTTCCACATCCGGCGGGCGCACATACGCGCCGGGCTGTGCGCCTTTTTTCTTCGGGTTGATGTACGGCCCTTCCAGATGACAGCCCAGCACACAAGCTCCGGTCGCGCCATTATCAGGCGAGCGCGTATGCCGCGCTGTCACAGCGAGCGCGTATGCCTGCTGCGCCCATGCCGCCGTTATCGTCGTCGCCAGAAAGCCCGTGACGCCATGCCGCGCAAGGTGTGCGGCGATGGCATCCAGCGCGTCGCCCGTGCCTTCCATCACATAGCGCCCCGCCCCGCCATGAACATGAATGTCCACAAAACCGGGCAGCAGCAGCGCGTCGCGGGCGTCTATGTCGCCGTGCTGCGGACGCGCCGCCCCTGATGGCTCCAGAGCGGCGATACGCCCGTCCTCGACCGTGACCATCATTTGTTCGCGCTCACCCTGCGCGTCCGCCATCCGCCCCGCCAGTATCCGCAAAGTGTTTGTTCCTTGTTGTTTGTGGTTTGTTGGCGTTTTGATTCTTGTCAGGCGGGTATTTATCCTTCTTTTGCACCGCCCATTCGCGTATACAGACATAAAGAGGGCCGCAGCATAATACTGCGGCCCTCTTCTCAAACAAAAAACAAACAACGAGCAACTTACAACTTTCTCACGCCGCCTGCAGCGTCTTGATAAGTTCGCTGGCCTGCGCCTGCGTCAGACCGGGCAGACCGTCCACGCTGAACTTGTCTTTGGCGACCGATTCGACATCCAGGCTGCGCCGTCGTCCCAGGCTGCGTATGGCCTCGATCTGCGCTTCCGTGACCGGGTTGGCGAGCGGATTACGCATTTCGGCGGGAATGGGCGTCGGCTCGGAAGGACGCGGCGCGGCAGCCTTGATCGGCGCGGCAGGGACGGTCGCAGTCGGCGCGTATTCCGTCTTCGCGCTGTGGATACCGTTTCCATTGCTGCTGTTGCTGCCGCTTCCGTTGCCATTGCCGCTGCTGTTGCTGCCGCTTCCGACGGGAACCGGATTGCCGTTTCTGCCGTTTCCGCTCTGCCCGCTACTGTAATTGGTCGCGGCGCGGGCGGGGATGCTGCGCGTACTGCGGCCTGGCCCGGACGCGTAGCCCCGTTCCGGCGCCCCGTCGCGGATGTCGTCGTCGCTGAGTTCTTCCAGCGCGGCCATGCCGACATTGACGGCATCGCGCAGGGCGCGGGCTTTGGCGCGCGTCTCGGCCAGCCGGATCAGGCACGTCTGCATGGCGGGCGCGACGTTGTTGGGCGCGGCGTCCCCGATGCCATGAAACTCCCTCAGTACGCCATCTTTTTCCAGCGTCACCGTGGCCGTGCAGATCGCCACATTCTTGTTCGTCTCATTGGGTATCTGCACCAGGCCCGTAACGATGGATTTAAGCCCCTGCTCGTGGCTCATTGCCAAAAGTCCCGAGTAAAGTACAAATTGTTTGCCCTGCCGCTCTACTAAAAATTCTTTTCTCATCTGAACCTTTCCAGCAGCAAATTGCTGATGCCGCCTGTTCAAGCAGTCAATACAATGTCCATTATGCAGCACATGGTACGCTTTCACGTCTATCGAAAAACTGTCCTATCCGGCGGCAAATTCAGCCTATTAGATGTACTACGGCGTACACGCAAAAACCGGAAAATGCTTTGAAAAACATAAAACCACACACTGCTTTTGTTCAGGCAATACACATGATTTGGTACTTTAGTGTACCATGATAGTAGACACCTGTGCGATCTACTACACTGCCGCGTCACCAACAGGAACAAGTATTTCCGATTTATTTTTGCGCTATTTCCTAGCTATTTTTACGTGTGAACCAGGGGCAACGTCTATTAGAACATGCCAACGACAACCCCTTTAGCAGACAGATGCAAGCCGTCTGTCCGCTTGACATTGCGGGCGTATGGTTGTAGACTCCCCCTTGTATGCCGATAATACGGTTGTTTCGCATTATTTGACCGTTGTTCACCCGATTATCGGAGATTGGTTCTGGAGAAAAGGAAAGGAGGACAACTTATGTCCTGCACCTCCCCCGCCCTCGCGCGGCTGTTTGCCCCCGCCCTCACCATCCTGGGAATCGTGTCCCTGGCGACCGGCCTGTCGGGAGCGCCGCGCGGCAAGGATGGCCCGCAAAGCTCTGTGCGCCCGCCTAATGCGGAAGTGACCGCTGCCGCGACTGTGCGTAAAGTGGTACAGCGCAGTCCACTCCCCTACTCCGTTGTGAGAAAGCCCTCGCCCGTCCTGCGTGTCGGCAGCAACCGCACCATTCGCAGCGGCGTCAACGGTCAGCAGGAGCAGACGTTTCGCGTGTTCGCCCAGCCGGACGGCACGGAACTAAAGCGCGAACTCATCGCGACCCGCGTTCTCAAAGCCGCGCAGCCTGAAATTGTTGAGGAAGGCTATACCGCGCAACTGCCGTCACGCGGCTACTTTTCCGGGCGGCGCATCATTACGATGAACGCGACCTGGTACGATCCCTACCACGACGGCAGCAACGATCACGGGCGCACGTTTACGGGTGTCATGGCCGGGTACGGCGTGGTCGCGGTAGATCCCCATTTCATGCCGCTCGGTACGCGCCTGTATATCGAAGGCTACGGTTACGCGGTCGCCGCCGACACGGGCGGGGCCATCAAGGGCAATCGCATTGACCTTGCCATCGACTCGCAGCACGACGTAAAGAATGTGCGCGACATGAAGCACGTCCGCGTTCATATTCTGGACTGATCCGCGCCTTATCCTCTCGTTCGCCTCCTGTCCGGCCTCGTCTTTTGATAGCGAACGGGCAGGAGGGAACGACCCGGTAAGAGCCTGCGTAACTCACGATATGGATTACGACCCGGTTTCTCCCAGGCAGGCCACCGATCTGCTCAAAATGCACGGCCTGCGCGCTCAAAAGCGGCTGGGCCAAAACTTCCTTGTTGACCGCAATACCCTGGAGCGTATCGTTCGGGCCGCCGATTTGCAGCCCGACGAACCCGTTCTGGAGATCGGCAGCGGCTTGGGCGCGCTGACCCTTGCCCTCGCCGCCGTGTCTCCCCGCGTGACGAGCATAGAAATTGACCGGCATCTGGAACCCGTGCTGCGCGAGGTGACGGCCGCGCATTCTAATGTTCACCTGGTGTTCGCCGATTTCCTGCTGAAAGACTCTACCGGCCCGCTTTTCGACGAGGCATTCGGCGACCGGCAGGGCGTGATCGTCGCCAACATCCCCTACTACATCACGACGCCCATTCTGGAACGGCTGATAGAACACAAGTCCCGCCTGCGCCGCATCGTCCTGCTCGTGCAGCACGAGTTCGCCAATCGCGCCGTGGCCCGCCACGACACCGAGGATTACGGCGCGATGTCCGTGTACGTGCAGTACCACATGCGCCCGGAAATCGTCGGCACGGTTCCGCGCACCGTTTTCATCCCCTCGCCCGAAGTCGGGTCGGCCATTCTCGCCCTTGATCCCGTGGTTCCTGGAACCGTGGCCGTGCGCGACGAACAGCGGTTTTCCCACATGGTACGCGCCGGCTTCGCACAGCGCCGCAAGACCCTGCTCAACGCCCTGATGCGCGCCCCCGCTTCGTTCGAGTTGGGCTACGGCATGGACGACCGCGCCCGCGTGGAAAGCCTGCTCGCCCGCGCCGGCATTGACGGCGGGCGACGCGGCGAGACCCTCAGCATCGAAGAGTTCGCCCGCCTCGCCAACATAGAAGATTAAGTCGCGTTTGCATTTCTTCCGTGCAAGCGGTACAATGGGCTAATATGTCGGAAATTTTCCTCAAAAATGTTGACGCCCTGATCGTCAACGCCGTTACTATGGGCAGCCCCGCCGAGCGCGCGGGCGTTCGCGTGGGCGATCTTTTGCAGCAGATCAATGGCCGGCCGGTGATTGACATTCTGGATTACCGCTTTCACAGCGCGGATGTCAAACTCACGCTGACCCTGCTGCGCGACGGCCAAACGCTTACTGTCGAGGCGCAGAAGCGCGTGGACGCCGACCTGGGACTTGGCTTCGAGTATGATCTGGGCGACCGCGTACATACCTGCAAAAACAAGTGCGTGTTCTGCTTCATCCACCAGCAGCCCAAGAAAATGCGTAAGTCGCTGTATTTGATGGACGACGACTTCCGCCTGTCCTTTATGCACGGCAACTATGTCACGCTGACCAACCTCAGTGCTGAAGAATGGGCGCGTATTCTGGAGCAGAAACTTTCGCCGCTGTATGTATCGGTTCATGCCACCGACCCCGATTTGCGCCAGACCCTGCTGGGCCGCAAAACGCCCACGCCCATCCTGCCCCAGATCCGCGAACTCGCATCTCATGGCGTTGACGTTCATGCTCAGGTCGTCCTTTGCCCCGGCCTGAACGACGGCGATAACCTGGATCGTACCCTGCGCGAACTGGCCCAGGAGCATCGTACCGTCACCAACAAGCGGGCCGGCGTCCCCTCCGTCGCCATCGTTCCCGTCGGCATGACCCGCTTTCGCGAACGTCTGCCGCAGCTTGCCCATGTCGAGCGCGACTATGCCCGCGAGATGATCGAGCGCGTCCACGCCCATGCGGAACATTTTGAGCAGACGCTCGGCTCGCGTTTCGCATGGCTGGCCGATGAGTGGTACCACATCGCGCAGCAGCCGGTTCCGCCCCGCACCCATTACGAGGATTTTCCCCAACTGGAAGACGGTATCGGCACGATCCGCCTGTTTCTGGAGAACATGCGGCAGCTTATGCCCCGCCTGCCCGCCCGTGTGCCGGTTCCGGTTCAGGCCACGCTCGTTACCGCTGAAATGCCCGCCGCGCATGTCCAAACGCTTGCCGACCGTCTGAACCGCATCGAGGGCGTCAGCATCAACGTCTGCGTCGTCAAAAACGACTTCTTTGGCGGCGACATCCACATCGCGGGCCTGCTGACCGCCCAGGACATTTTGGCGCAGCTAAAAACGTTTCAAGACTGCCATCCTACCGTCTATATTCCCAAAATCTGCCTGCGCGACGACACGCTGTTTCTGGATGATGTCACCCTGGACGAGGCGCGGGACTTGAGCGGGCTGGATTTGCGCGCGGTCGGCAACACGCCCCGCGATCTGGCTCAGGCGCTCGGTCTGGTGCGGCTTGCCCCCTCAACCCGCAGCGCGTCCCGCTGGATGATGGAAGACAAAGGCGAAAACAAGTCTGATGGCGACAACGTAGAAGACGGCAGTGCGCGGGACAACATGCAGGCTGAGGCGGACAGCCGCTTACCGGCTGAACCGGCGTCTTCGGCCCGCTGACGTTTCGATTCGCTGCCCCTCCGTATCCACAAAACAGCAGCAGCATCCCCGTTTGAAACGCGTTGAGGAGTATTTTCCCTTATGCAGCAGCCACCCGACCAGACGACGCAGGACGCGAATGCACAGCCGACAAGCGCGTCCTCTGTGGAAGCGCGTTCCCCCTCTTTGCGCCCCGCCCGCATCAATCACAGCCGCCCTGCCCCGCATGCCCACACGGAAACCCACGTTGTTACGCGCGCCCTCGCCGCCAGGCAGCAGTTGTTTTTCGACCGGGAACTAAGCTGGCTGGACTTTAACGCCCGCGTACTTGCCGAGGCCGTCAACCCCGCACAGCCTCTTTTGGAACGTCTTAAATTTCTTGCCATTTACAGCAGCAACCTCGACGAGTTTTTCATGATCCACGTCCCCGGTATGCGCGAACGGGCCGACGAAGAGACCGGACGCGCGCCGAGTTCACGGGGCGTCAATCGTCGGCTGGAGGCCATACAGCAGAAACTCGCCCCGCAGCTTGCCATGCAGCGGCAGTGCCTGCTGGACCTGCTGCCCAGACTCGCCGAGCATAATGTTCGCCTTGTCGAGTATCACACCCTGGCCGACTTTGAGAAGCAGCGGCTGGAGCTGTATTTTGAAAGCGAGATTTTCCCCGTCCTCACGCCGCTCGCCGTAGATCCCGGCCACCCGTTCCCCTACATCTCCAACCTGAGCCTGAGCCTGGCCGTCGTCGTCCACGACCCACGGACGGGACAGGATCATTTTGCCCGCGTCAAGGTTCCGACCAAGCCCGCCCTGCCCCGGCTGGTTCCCGTGGCGGGCGCGCCCTGGAAGTTCGTGCTGCTGGAAGAGGTCATCACGGCTCATATCGGGCGGCTGTTTGCGGGCATGGAGGTGCGGGCCTGCTACCCCTTCCGCCTGACGCGCAACGCCGACCTGGAATTGCAGGAAGACGCCGCGAACGACCTGCTGGAGATGATCGAGGAGGAACTGGCGAAGCGGCGGTTTGGCGAGGTGGAGCGGCTGGAACTATCCCGCGCCATGCCGGACGACGTGCGTAAAACGCTGATCGGCGAACTGGGCGTCTCGGAAAACGAAGTGTATACCATTGACGGGATGCTGCACATGGGCGACCTGATGCCGCTGACCGGCCTGGACGTGCCGGCCATCCGCGACAAGCCGTTCGTGCCGGCCATCGCCCCCGTCCTGCGCGGCGTCACCGACATGTTCGCCGTGATCCGCAAGCAGGATGTTCTGCTGCACCACCCCTATCAGGCGTTCGCCAGCGTGGTTGAATTCATCCGAGCCGCGGCAAGTGACCCGAACGTTCTTGCCATCAAGCACACATTGTACCGCACTAGCGGCGACTCGCCCATTTTGGAAGCCCTGATTGACGCCGCCGACGCGGGCAAGCAGGTGGCTTGTCTGGTCGAGTTGAAAGCCCGCTTCGACGAGCAAAACAACATCACCTGGGCCAAGCAGTTGGAGAAAGCGGGCGTCCATGTGGTCTACGGCCTGCTGGGACTGAAGACGCACTGCAAAGTAACGCTCGTGGTGCGGCGCGAAGAAGAGGGGTTGCGGCGCTATCTGCACGTCGGCACGGGCAACTACAACCCACGCACGGCGGGCATCTATACGGACGTGGGCATCCTGACCTGCGCCCCGAACATGGGCATGGACGCCACCGACCTGTTCAACTTTTTGACCGGCTATGCGCGGCAGGAACAGTATCGCGCCTTTCTGGTTGCGCCCATTACATTGCGCCCCCGCCTGACGCAGATGATCGAGCGCGAAGCCGAAAAGCACACAGCCGAGAATCCGGGCCGCATCGTCGCCAAGATGAACGCCCTGACCGACCAGTCGCTGATAAAGGCTCTGTATGCGGCCTCGCAGATGGGCGTACAGATTGACCTTATCATACGCGGCATGTGCTGCCTGCGCCCCGGCGTTCCCGACCTGTCCGAGAACATCCGCGTGATGTCCCTCGTGGGCCGCTTTCTGGAACACAGCCGTATCTTCCATTTTCGCAACGGCGGCGACGACGAGATCTACATCGGCAGCGCGGACTGGATGGCCCGTAACCTGGATCGGCGCATCGAGGTCGTGATCCCCGTTATCAGCCCCGAGATCCGCAAGACCCTGCGCGATGACGTGCTGCGCGTCCTCCTCGAAGACAATCAGCAGGCGTGGGACCTGGACGCGCAGGGCGTTTATACCCGCCGCCGTGTCCTGCCCGGCCAGCGCCGCCGCAGCGCGCAGAATACCCTTATGGAGTCGCTCGCGAAATAGATTTTTTGTGAAATTGTACTGGCTTCAAATGGCACAATGACGAGGCAGTACAACCAACAACCAATCAAAGTGGCGGCAGCGACTTGAGCAGTTCTTCGCGGCGTGACTCCAGACCGAGAGGCAGTTGCAAACCTGTTCCTAACTCAGCCTGTGGTTCGTCCACTGTAAATCCCGGCGGGTCGGTGGCGATCTCGAACAGTACGCCCCCCGGCTCGTCGAAATAGATGCTGCGAAAGTATTTGCGGTCGCGAAAGCCGGTCACGTCCAGACCCGCCTCGGCGAGCGTTTCGCGCAGGGTTTGTTCCGCGCCGTCGTCCGGTACGCGCCACGCCACATGATGAATGGTTCCCGGCCCGATCTGACCCGGCGGCGTTCCCGGCAGATTCAGCACGTCCAGAAACTTGCCCGCCCCGCCCGCCCCCAGCGCGTAGCGCGTTCGGTTTGCGTCCTGGGCCACGATGTCAAACCCCAGTGTATCCCGCAGCAGAACGTCGGTCGCGCCGGTCTCCCGCAAAGCCAGCGTGACGCTGTGCAGGCCACGTATGGCGGCGTCGGGCGCAATGCCGCCACTCTCCCACCATGCCGCCGCGTCCGCGTGTTTGCCGCCGATGTGATCCTCTACAAGTTCCACGCATAGGCCATCCTCGTCCCGAAACACGAGCGCCTGCTCTTCCATCGCAGCGCCTTCAAAGCGGGTCGTGGGTTCGTAAAAGGACAGGCCGCGCTCCGACAGCCGCTCCTCCCAAAACCCCAGCGCGTCCGGCGGCACGGCAAAAGCCACCGCGCTCGCCTGCCCGGTTCCTAATCGTCCGTCCGGCTTGTCCGGCCACGGAAAGAAGGTGAGGATCGTACCCGGCGTTCCCTGCGCGTCGCCAAAGTAAAAGTGGTACGTGTCCGGCTCATCGAAATCCACGGTCTTCTTGACCAGGCGCAGTCCCAGCACGTTTGTATAGAACTCCAGATTGTGCCTGGGGTTTCGCGCTACCGCCGTGACATGGTGCAGGCCAAGCAAAGAAGTGTGCATCGTCATTGACTCCTTCGCGTTTATTTGCGGCTGTTTTCTGAAAGCGCGCCCGCCTCGCCAAGCAGCGCGTGACACACTTCCACAAGCGTACTTCCGCTCGCATCCGGCGGCGGCATGGCGGCGGAATACATGGTTTCCTGACGCGCGACCCAGCCACCGCGTAAACCTGCCCTCTGCGCCCCCTGAACGTCCCAAGCGTGCGCGGCGACGAGAGCAAGGCGTTCGGGCGCGACCTGAGCGATTCGGGCAGCATGAAGATAAATCTCCCGGCGCGGCTTCCAGCATTTGATGTCGTCAATGGAAACCACCTGCGCCACTCTGGACGTCAGGCCGGCTTGGTCGAGCAGGGCGCGCGTACTTTCCTGGCTGCCGTTCGACAGAGCCAGAATGGGAATCCCATGCGATTGCAGCAGATCGAAGGCGGGGATGGCGTCCGGGTGCGCCTCCAGCCGCGTCATAGCGTTTATCACGTCGTCAATGTGCGTGGAGGGCAAGCCATGATCGGCGAGCAGGCCGGTCAGCGCGGCCCGCGCCACCTGCTGATACGGCGTAAACGCGCCCGCAAGCGCGATGGCGAACCCGTCGCGCAGGGTGCGCCCGTACCACAGCTGCAGGGCATCGGGTTTCAGGCCCAGCTTCACCAGCGGCGCAGTCAAACTCTTCAAATCAAAAACGGTCTCGAATATGTCAAACGCAACGGCGAGCGGCAGTTCCGGCATGGCTGCTATCCTTTCAGGCGCAATCCCGCAGCAGGCGGCGGTGTGTCAGTTCTGCTGCAGGACACGCCGACGGCGGGAGTATGTTCCCTGTAATCTATTTGGTGGCGTTACTGTTGCCGCGATTAGCAGCATGGCGGCGGCAATGTCCGCGCATTGCAGCAATTTTGTAAATACTGGTTCAGGATAGTGAGCCGCTTCAGTCCAGCATTTCCACGCGGTAGCCGTGTTCCCTTAGTCCTGCGCGCACAAGCGCGATGTGTTCCTCGTCGCGTACCTCCAGCAGCACTTCCACGCCCGTTTGACCGAGCGGCACACTGGGACTGATACGATTGTGTACCACGCTGATGATGTTGCCGCGCAGGTGGGCAAGCTGATCCAGCAGGGCCGCAAGCCCGCCGGGACGATCCGGCACGCTGCTGAAAAAGTGCATGTAGCGGCTTGACCGTATCATCTCGCGCTCGATCAGGTCGGCCAGAAACTTGGCGTCCACATTGCCGCCCGACACGGTCACGACGGTCTTGCCGCTCGGCTTCACCTTGCCCGCAAGCAGCGCGGCCACGCCCACCGCGCCCGCCGGTTCCACGACCGTTTTGGCGCGTTCGAGCAGCAGCAGCATGGCGCGGGCGATGTCGCTGTCATCTACCGTCACCATGTCGTCGGCGTACTCTTGTATATAGCGAAACGTGCGCGGGCTGGGCGATTTGATGGCGATGCCGTCCGCGATGGTGTTTACGGTCGTGCGGGGCAGCAGTCGGCCCGCCTTCCACGACTCGACCCCGGACGGCGCACCCGACGCCTGTACGCCGATGATACGCGCCTTGGGTCGCAGGGCGCGAATCACAGTCGCCACGCCGCTAAAGAATCCGCCGCCACCCACGCAGATAAGAATTGTATCCACGTCCGGCACATCCGCGACAATTTCCAGGCCGCATGTCCCCTGCCCCGTGATAATGCCATCGTCATCGTAAGCGGATACGAACGTCGCGCCCGTCGCCTGCGCCCGCTCATGGCCCGCCGCAACGGCCTCGTCGAAATTGCCTCCCTCCAGCACAACTTCGGCCCCGTACCGGCGCGTGGCGGCGATCTTGGCGATGCTGGCGAATTGCGGCATGAAGACCGTGGCCTTTACGCCGGTCAGACTGGCGGCGAGCGCGACGCCCTGCGCGTGATTGCCCGCGCTGGCCGCGGCCACGCCCCTGGCTTTCTCTTCGGGTGTCAGGTTAGACAGGCGGTGGTACGCGCCCCGTATTTTGAAACTGCCGGTGCGCTGCGTGTTTTCCATTTTCAGCAGCAGGTCGGCAGGGTCAAGCCCGCACCGCTCGGCGATGCTGCGGCTGCCCATCACAGGCGTATGGTGGACGACCCCGCGCATGGCGGCCTGCGCGTTCTGTATATCGGCAAGGGATACAAGGGATGTGGTGTTCATGTCCGCTATTTCACGTACAGACACGGCGTTTCCTTCAATCGCCTCCTGATTTTAGCAGGCGAAATAAGAATGGGACGGCGCAAGCGTTCAGGGCTTTGAAGCGGGCGCGTTTTGAGGGGCAGTGTGCGGGGAGGGAGCAGAGGCGGAACCATGCTCGAATGCAGCAGGCGCAACAGGGGGCTGAGAAGCGGCCTGGCTGCGGGCTACAATGTCGGCCCGGAGTGTAGCGGGTACGATCTCCTCAATATGGCCGTCCGCAAACCCGAACATCAGCGGACGCGCCTGGTCTGCGGACACAAGGCTTTCCATCGCGTCGCAGGCGTTGGGGCCGACGCTCGTGGACTCGAAGAACAAAATGGCCTGCGAGGGCTTGGCGATGCTGTCCAGCCGTCGCCCCTGCAAAGCGCGGTTCATAGCGATACACGTAGATTTGCCGCCGGGGGCGGCGGGCAGGCGCAAAGGCAGTGGCCCGGTCTCGCGGGTCAGCGCGTCCTGCCAGGTGTCTGCGGGAGGCAGGCGATTACCGTTTTCCTGCGCGTACAGCGAGGCAACAGCGCACAGCGAACCCAGGCTTTGCGTCAGGGCGGCGCGATGTTCGTCCGCCTTGCGCTCCTGCAAGCGGCTGTACGCGTTGGCGAGCAATAACGCGGTCAGGGGCAGGCTGAAAAACAGCCCGAACAGCCTCAGCCGCGACATGCGCTTAGGGCGAGTAGGTTGTGCCGTCATAGTCGCATCGTCCTTCACGCCATCACCGTCGCAGGCGCGGCGTTGATGCAATGTGCCTGCTGCGCACTTTCCAGCATCCGCTCAAACGTGTCCCTGTCAACGACATCCGCATTATCAAGGGTAATCTGAGTTGTGAAGAGGCTCAACAAAGGGACCTGCTCGTCTGCCTGATACATGGGCAGAAGCACCATCGCTTCCTTTTGGCCCGGATGCGTGAATGCCAGGGCCTGCCAGGGAAATCCATGCGGATTCGGAACGACGTGCCGGATATAGCCCAGTTCGCACAGTACATGCTCAAGAACCGCCATTGATACCGTTTTAGTTATCATCATGCACCACCTGTTGCGTCTGGCGAAGGATGTTATCGCGAAAACGCGCGAATGAACGCACCGCTTCCTGATTCAGAACATTACTTATGGGTACGCGTACCATTGTGGTCTGGTTTGACGTTGCGAGATCAAAGTTTGACAGGCGCGCAAAATAAGCCTGTATGTAAAGCCAGTAGGCCGCGTCTGCCTGCGCGTCATATACGACAAATATGACCGGGGAATACTGGCGCAGCCACAATTCCAAATCGGAACGTTCGAGCTGGAACAATATCGCGCTGCCGTCAGCCGATAAGGGCAGCGAGTCTGTCGCCTTCAGTTGGAACAGCACAGTCCCTTCTTCAACCTCCCCGTTCGCCGCATAAGTTGTCAGCGTCAAATCAATGCCGTAGTCATAAACAGGACGCTCCATTGTGTAGCCGCACAGCAAAGCTTGCCGCTCGACGTGATTGACGCTGAGGTCGGCGATGATGTGGCTGCGGGTGCGGCGCTTACGCATGGCTGTTGGCTACTTTACGGCCAGCGGAATGATGCCGTTTGCGCTGCCGCTGGCGACCGTGATGCGGTCGCGCAGCCCGACGGGCGGTTCGGGCATCTGCCAGCCTGCATACGGCTCGACCCAGCGCCCGTCGGACTTTATCAGGTTGATAAGCTCCTCGACGCTCTTGTCCTGCGGTATGCCGGTCTTCACCTCGTCGCGCTTGCGGTACAGCGAGATTTTGCCGCCCGCCTTGCCCACATAGCCGTAATCCGCGTCGCCCATCTCACCCGGCCCGTTCACGATGCAGCCCATCACGGCGATGTCCAGGCCGACCAGATGCTCGGTGGCATTGCGTACCCAATTCAGGACGGTAGGCAGATCGAACTTGGTGCGCCCGCACGACGGGCAGCCGATGTACTCCACTTTGGTCTTACGCAGGCCCAATGCCTGCAAAATCTCGTAGCACGCGGGCAGTTCGTTGACCGGGTCTTCCGACAGCGATACGCGGATGGTATCGCCGATGCCCTCGGCAAGCATCGTGCCGATACCCGTGGTGCTTTTGATGCGCGCGTACTGGCCGTCGCCCGCCTCGGTCACGCCCAGGTGCAGCGGGTAATCCATGCCCAGTTCGGCCATGCGGTGCGCCATCAGACGGTTGGCCTGCAGCATCACCTGGACGCGGCTGGCTTTAAGGGAGATCACGATGTTGCGGAAGTCGTGCCGCTCGCAAATCTGGATGTACTCGATGGCCGACTGCACCATGCCTTCGGGCGTGTCCCCGTACATCACGGTCAGGCGCTCGGCGAGCGAGCCGTGATTGACACCGACGCGCATGGCGATGTCGCGCTCCTTGCAGGCGTTGATGACCGGCAGCAGTTCCTGCTCGATAGCGGCCTGCTCCTCCTCGACTTCGGAAAGCGAGTAGTCCAGGGTGCGGGCCACGCGCTTGCGGAACACGAACAGGCCGGGATTGATGCGGATCTTGTCCACGTACTTGGCGACTTCGACCGCAATATCGCTGCCCTGATGATGCACATCTGCGACAAGAGGAACGTCCTGATACTTCTGCTTCAATAGCGCCTTGATGTCGGCCAGACAGCGCGCCTCGGTCAGGTTAGGAGTCGTGACGCGCACGATCTCGCTGCCCGCCTTGTGCATGGCGATGATTTGATCCACGGCGGACGGCACATTATGCGTCTCCTCGGTAATCATGGACTGCACCACGACGGGGTGCTGACTGCCGATATAGATATTTCCGACGCGCACGGAGCGAGTGGGGCGGCGATGATAAGAAACGTCAGGCAAAGACATGGCACTATCCTTTTCGATCCTTTTCAGGCGAGCGGTCGATTGTTTATAGCAAGTTGGGCGTTTGTTTGTACAAGCCAGACTGTGTACACAGCCTGCTATCAGAATGATAAGGCATACGGCCCGGTTCATCGGGCCTGATTCAGTATAGCATACGCAGGCGCCGCAGGGCTAAATTCCACTGGCCGGGGGCAGGTGTCGAAACAGCGGAGCGACGTGCCACGCCGTAAATCAACGTGACGCAGTCGTATCTGAGAGAAGTACAATGACAACCGAGAACCAATGGAGAACCACGGTGACGCTTTCCTCCCAAACCAAAACAGTCGCATCAAAACCGATCACGCCGCAGCAGCGGGCCATACGTCTTTTTATTCTGATGGTCGGCGCGGTCGTGATGCTGTGCTTCCTACTGGCCGATCCTCTGCTGCGTCATTATCGCAAGGATGATTTCAAGAACGCTGTGCCACAGGAAGCCACGGCCACGGTGACTACGCTTGTGATTCCGCCCGCCAACATCGAGGGCGATACCAAAGGCGAGCAGACGCCGCTCGTGGGTGTGCGTTTTCGGGACGGCGTGTACAATGTTCGCCGCGCCTACGATGTAAAGCATTTTCAGATCGGCAATCAGGCGCATATCATATATCGGATGGGCAAAAGCGGCGCGATTGTCGTGGACAGCGCCGAACCATTACTCGACATACCCGGCGTGACACGTTCCACCCGCGCCGATATACCCTGAAACCGCTCGCCGCCGTTTATCACGGCAATCTATTCTGCGTATTATATTTTGCGCGTCTATAAGGTATTGTATTGCAGAGATTGCCACATGATCCGGCGCGACGCCGGACACGTCCTGTCGAGGAGACGACTTTATGACCACTCGCACCCTGTTTCAATGCGCCGCTGTGGGCCTGCTGGCCCTGTCCGCTCTCGCCGCCCGCCATCCGGCTTCGCAGGCGCAGACCACTCCCGTGCCGGTCAAGCGCGAACGTCCCAAACTGCTCGCGCCCGGAGCCACGGCCCCGGACTTTACCGCCACGGCGCTGGACGGGCATACCGTGAAGCTGTCCGACTACAAGGGCAAGATCGTTGTCCTCGACTTCTGGGCTACGTGGTGTCCGCCGTGCCGCGCTTCCATGCCGCATCTGGAGAAAGTATACCAGGCCGTCAAGTCGCAGAACATCGAAGTACTCGGCGTGTGCGTGTCGGACACGCGCGAAAACTTCGACAAGTGGATACCGGAACATAAGACCGATTACACGTTCGATTTCGCCTTTGACCCCGCCGGGCGCACCGGCCCAAACAAAATATCCAGTACGCTGTACAACGTGAGCGGCATTCCCACCACGTACATCATCGGCAAAGACGGTAAGGTCGTCGCGTCCGTCGTCGGCTATGACACGGGCGACAAGCGCGTGGAAGACGCCTTGAAAAAGGCGGGCGTTGCGCTGCCGGAAGACAAGGAAGTGGAGCCTGTCGCCAAGAAAGCCGCATCCCGGTAGGCGTGTCAACAGAGTTTCAGGTTCGAAGGCTTGATTTATGCCGATCTATGAATTTGTGTGCGGACAGTGCGGGCGCAAGTTTCGCAAACTGGTGGGCATGATCGCGCAGCCCGCCCCGCTGCAATGTCCCCGCTGTCAGTCTACCGAGCTAAACCGTCAGATCAGCCGCTTCGCCCGTGTCCGGGGTGAGGACGAGTCCTATGACGCTCTTGCCGATGAGATGGAAGGGGTTGACGAAAACGATCCCCGCGCCATGCGCCGTTTGATGCGAACGATGGGCGACGAGATGGGCGAGGACATGGAAGAAGACTTCGATCAGATGATGGAGGACGAGGCAGGCGGCACGGCGGATGGCGCAGGCGGCGAAGACGCGTAGCTGAGAAGCCTGGTTTAGAAGCGTAAGTCACACACATAAAGGCGCGTCCTGCTCTATTGATGAGCAGGACGCGCCTTTTGTCTTGATGACAACGCTATCCGGCAGCATTGCGCGCGTGCGCGTCGTCCGGCACGATGTTGACGACAACGCGCTCCACGGTCCCATTCTCGCGGCGCAGCAGGGCCAGGGGCAGTGTGACGCCGATCTGCTCTTCTCCCAACTGCCTTAACAGATCGTCAATACTGCCGATGGGCTTGCTGCCCAGCGCGACGATCACATCCCCCTCGCGCACATCCGCCATTTGCGCGGGGCTGTTGGCTTCGATCTGCTGCACCAGGACGCCGCCCTCGATAAGCAGGCTGAACACGCGTGTCGTGGCGCGCGGCAGGGGGACGTTCACGCCGCCCACGCCAATATAGCTGCGCCGCACCCGCCCCTCTTTGATAAGCTTCATGGCGATGAACTTGGCCGTGTCAATGGCGATGGCGAAGCACAATCCCTGCGCGGGCAGGATCGTCGCCGTGTTCACGCCGATCACTTCGCCCCTCGCATTCACCAGTGGCCCGCCGCTGTTGCCGGGGTTCAGGGCCGCATCGGTCTGGATGATGTTGTCCATCAGACGCCCGCCTTCGCCGCGCAGGGAACGTCCTAATGCGCTGACAACGCCCGCCGTGACCGTGTATTGAAACCCGTAAGGGTTGCCAATCGCGATGGCAAGCTGCCCGACTCGCAGGGCCGACGAACTGCCCAGCCGCGCTATGGTTAGGTCGGGCGCGTCAATGCGGATCACGGCCAGATCGGTGGCGGGGTCATCGCCGATAAGTTCCGCCCCAAAATGCCGCCCGTCCGAAAACAACACCTCGATCTTTTTGGCGTCATGGACAACGTGGCTGTTGGTCAGAATATACCCGTCCGGCGTAAACACAAAGCCCGAACCGCTGCCCTTTACTTCCCGTTCCGCCTGTCCCTGCCGCCCGTCCTGCGGGTGTCGGCCTCCGCGTCCCGGTCGCCCGCCGCCCTGCTGTGCAGGCTGAACCTGCGTCACCTCGATAAACACAACGGACGGGCTGACGGTCTCGGACGCGTGAACCACGGCATGCGAATACGCGTCCAGCAATCCGCCGTCTTCCGGGGGCATGAGTTTGCCTGCGCTGCCGTTTCGCTCCTCATCATTGCTTCTCTTTGAAACCACATCAGAGATACTGCTGACATGCTTGATTGCGCCCTGCATTGCCGCTCCTCGCTTTCACTGCGCGAACATGCCGTCCTGAACGCCTCTGAAACTCTCGCTTTCACGCTTCAGGAACTACAACCCGCACAAACTAGAACCATTTCGTACTAATATAGAGTACCATGCAGGAGGAGTAAATAACGTCACTTCAGCGCGAAACTGCTCCAAAGATCAGGCAGCTTTGTATGATATAATTATTCACAACCAAGCAACGCGAGGAGCCATGACATTATGTCTGTATATACGGAAAATCGTGATGAAGTCGCCCACCTGCTTGAAGTCGTCGAGCATCTCAGTCTTGCCGAAATACACACAGTCGAGAAGCGTCTTCAGGCAGTGAAAGCAAAGCAGAGAGCGGCAATGGCGCTGACATCGGACGAGAAAAGACGAATGGCAGAGATTGTACGCGAGGTTCCCGCAGAGAGCCGCAACCGCTATGCCGCTCTGCTCGAACAGCAGCAGGGAGAAACTTTGCGTGATGAGCAACGAGAAGACCTTGTGCGTCTTTCAGATTGGATCGAGCAGGTCGAGGTAAAGCGACTGGAGTATCTGGCAGAGATGGCGCGTCAGCGTAATGTCCCGCTCCTGACGCTTATGGACGTCTTGTGCATCAAATCCCCCTCTTATGCCTAAAGCGCACATTTCCAGACCATTGCGCGAAGCGGTATTTGAAAGAGCAGGGCGATGCTGCGACTATTGCAGCGCGCCGGAACGGTTTTCCCCGTCGCCATTTTCGGCAGAACACATCCTCCCAGAGAGCAGGGGCGGCGCAACCGATAAGGACAATCTTGCGTGTTCCTGTCAGGGCTGCAACAACCACAAAGGGACGCGGACGGAGGGGCATGATTCAGAGACCGATACCACAACTGCCCTTTTCCACCCACGCCGGCATTCGCGCGCGGAGCATTTTGCTTGGAGCGAAGACTATACGCTACTGATTGGCCTGACGCCTACCGGGCGCGCTACGATAGCCGCCCTGCATTTGAATCGAGACGGGCTTATAAATCTGCGGCGTTTGCTGATTGCTGCGGGACAGCATCCACCTGAACAAGCCGTAGATTAAACCACTCCACAGAGCAGTTGGCGTCCGACTGTATCCTCCGTAATCTGCTGTATCAATCTACTGTGCTGCGCGGCCTGCGACGGATTGCAGCACGGCTTCCAGTTCGCTGCTCGATCCTGTGTAACCCTCGATACTTGCCGCTATTTTGCCGTCCGGTGTAATGATGACCAGAAGCGGAATGTTGCTGACGCGATACAAATTCATCATGCGCGCTGGCGCGTCAGGCGCGTCCGAGGCAAACACGAACTCGGCGTACTCCGGGTGCGCCGCTGCGTAACGCGCCATGTTTTCCGTGGCATCCAGCACATTGACGGCGATCACGGTCACGCCCTGCGCCTTGAACTTGCGCAGTGCGTCCAGCGTGTGCGGAAAGGATTTCAGGCAGGGTACGCACCACGTCGCCCAGAAGTCCAGCACGACCGTTTTGCCTTTGTAGTCCGAGAGCCTTATTGTCTTGCCGTCGCGATCCCTGATCGTAAAGTCGGGCGCAGGTACGCCTCTCGTCAGCAAGGCGGGGGCGAGCGTGTAAGGAACCGCGTTAGCTGGAAGCTGATAGGCGAAAACTTCTGCGCCGAGAGGGTCGCCCGCGTGGATGTCGCGCAGAAAGAATTCCTGCTCGGTCGCCAGATCGCCCATCTTGACGCTGCTGACAAGGTGACGCACGCGCTTGTCCGCGCCGATGGCGAGACGGGTATGGCAGCGGTAAGGCGCTTTGTTTTTCATGGTCGCTACGTCGAACTCTACCACCTGACAGGCGACGCCCTCGCACTCCTCCGTTCCCACAATGTGCATATTTTGCAGCGTGTTGTCGGCCTGTGCCTGTGCCGCCTGACGGTCAAAGGAGTTTGCCGAATCGAAGAAATCTATAAGCGGGAGAACGTCAAATAGAACATTCTTTCCGTCCGCGTCCGCTTTCGTTTGTCGGTATTGCAGGCCGTTCGGCAAGGAAGTTAGAGCATACGCATTCTGCCCGTTCGAGACAACTCCTGCCGCTTTGCCGGCGCGCTCCCACTTGCCGGACGTTTTTGAGAGCAGCAGCGTCCAGCCCTCGCGCGCGGCGAGATTGGGCCGCGCCAGCCGGATAGTCCCTTCCTCGCGTATTTCCTCGTAAGGGTCGAGAAAGCGGCGGCGCACCTCATAACTCGCCGTCAGCGTTTTTGTCGCCGCCATCGTGTCCGCCGCCGCTTTGAGCAGTGATTGTGCCGCAAGTGGGGAAGAGGATTGGGAAGAGTATTGGGCCGGGGTTTGAACGGAGGACTGGGTTGGGGGCGGAGATGTTTGCAGCATATTGCCTTGTTTGCAGCGCAGGGCTATTTTGGTCACGTTGTCGAAACTGGTCAGCGGGTCGGCGTCGAGAACGACGAAACTGGCCTCATAGCCTTCGCGCAGAAAGCCGATTTTACGCTGGCGAAAAATGGCGCGGGGAGTCGTCTCGCACCATATTTTGAGCATTTCGAGATTGTTCCAGACGCCAAGTTTGCTCAGGTACAGCGCCTCTTTGAGCGCATCGGTTCCGTAACTGTCCGTACCGATGCCAAACTGCACTCCGGCATCCTTGAGCAGTTTAAGGTTGCGTATCTGGTTCGTCTGCGTCTTCTGTTTCTCGTCCGCTTTTTCCAGATAGTCAGTCAAGTTAGCCGTGGGCGTGACGTGTACGCCGCGCCGCGCTGTCTCTTTTGCATCCTGTGGGGAGAGTGCATAATTGAGTATGTTCTCATGGATACCGACATAGTAGCCCGGCAGATGCGCCATTTCATCCACGCCCGCTTTGAGCGCACAGCGATAGTCACTTGCCGAGTCCACATGGGCGCTGACGGTCAAGCCCGCCACATGAGCGCGGGAGACGATCTGCGGCAGCAGTTTCGGGTCGATGCCTCCGCCATATCCCTGCTTCGCCTTACGCGCTTCGTAATCTTCGCTGTGCAGCAGATACACTTTGATGAAGTCTGGCTTGCCTTGCAGAATGAGCGGCCATTTCTTTTCCAGGTCGTCCGAGGTGTCTACGATGTAATAGCAGTCGTTCTCGCGCCGCCGGCTTTTCAGTATCTCGTCTTTGTGCGCTTCCATGTCTTTGCCATTGTAGTAGCCTAATCCGGTGCCTTCATAGGTAGGAATGGGATGGCTGTTGTTGCCGGTCAGACCGCCATGCGCGTAGAACACGTCTACGCTAGTCGGGATGTTGACCCTGCCAGCAACGGCCCGCGCTCCTGCAAGCGAGTTCGTCAACACCTTTGCGTAGAAAACCCCGTCGCGCAGATACATTTCGATCTGCTGCTCCACGTTGTACGCGCTGTCAAAGTGGTGACAGTGCGCGTCGCCGAACGGCGGCACGACATAGCCGTTGTGCAGATCCATCACCGTATCTACCACAGCGGGCCGGTGGCGCGTAAGCAGGCCGTTTACCGAATAGAATGTCGCGGGCGCGAAGGATTTGCCGTTGAACCACTGCCCGTTCAGAAACTGAATGGTTGAGGGTCGGGCGGCGGGCCTGTCGGCGGGATTGTCCTGCACACGGGCCGCGCCGCAGCGCGCCAATAGTCCTATCGTCAGCAACATGCCTGCCAACAGCTTCCCGTTCAGTTTCCCATCTATCATTTTCATACCTATTTTCTTCATGTTCGCCTCCTGTGCTGACTACTCTCTGATACTCAAATTTGAGTATCAGAGAGTAGTCACAATTTCTACTCCACGCTCGTCAACGGGCATGTTCGGCGGGCGCTTACCGGTGGGACGGCCACTTGCCCACGATTTCTATAAGTTCCGAGTTCCATTCGATTTCGGCCTCGATGCGCCGCATACTATGGTTCATGCCGATTGGAACCCAGGGATGCAGGCTGTCATAGCGCTTTATGTCTTCAAAGCCTTGCCTTAGTGATGACCGCGCTTCGCGCAGCCGCTCGCTTCGTTCCTGCAGCAGTTCGATGCGCTCGGCGGGAGGCAGGCTGCCGATGAAGGCGAGCGCGATGTCTATGCCGCGTCCTTCCGTGGGCGCGGTTCGCAGCGTGTCGCGCAGCATCGTCAGGAACGTTTCGCGTCCCGCTGGCGTGATGCAGTAAACATAACGCGAGCGGTTGTTGTCCGTCTGCTCCACGTCCCGTTCCTCGATCAGTTTTTCTTCTTCCAGTTTGCCCAGCGCGTGATAGATGCTGCCGTCGCGTATCTGCGCCCAGCGTTCCAGCCCCCACAGGTGAGCGGTCGCCTTGATGTCGTAGCCATACGTATCATGCTGATTCACGACGCCCAACACAAACAGCCGCACCGACATAAACGCTGTTCACCCTTTCTACACTGCGCCCCTGAATTGTCATACGACGCACATACTCAAAGTTGAGTATAACGCATCTATCCCCCTGCTGTCAATACACATCCGACAAAAATGTAGCGGTTGAACATTGTATGTTCAACCGCTTGGGCGCACGAGGCTTGCGGACTGCTACTAATCCATATAGAGGAACTCATTGGTGTTGAGCAGAACGTGGCACAGGTCGGCGAGCGCGGTCTGTTGTGCGGCCTTTAGAGTTTTTACGTCAGGCGCGTTTGTTTGGTTCGGCGCGTTTGCGACCGGGCGAACGCCAGCGGGCTTGCTTGCCTGCCCGTCCCCCAGGTGCAGACGCGTCTGCTTTTGCAGAAAGTCGAGGGCCAGCGTCTGCTGCGCGGGCGTGGGTTTGCGAACAAGCGCGATCTGGTACGCCTGCGCGATTTGCCGGGTCGGATCGTCGCCCGCTTCTTTTGCGACGCGCTCGGCGAAATGGCGTGACTCTTCGCGGCTGAAATCGCCGTTGAACAGGGCCAAAGCCTGCGGCGCAATCGTAGTCGTGGAGCGGCGCGGGCAGCTATCCACCATGTTCGGGCCGTCGAACGCCTCGACAATCGGCAGGGCCAATGACCGGCGGTTGAACACGTAAATGGTGCGCCTGCGCCCGTCCTCCTCGGACGATGTCCCCCACTTGTGCGTGCTTCCCGTCGCCAGCACTTCTTCGCTCAGTTTCGGGTACACGCCCGGCCCGCCGCTCGCGGAGTTAAGCCGCCCGCTGACCGTCAGGATGCTGTCGCGCAGGCTCTCGCCTTCCAGGCGGATGCGGTTCATGCGCCACAGCAGTTTGTTGGTCGGGTCGGCTTTCGCGTTTAGAGCGTTCGTCTGCGTGGACTGCTGATAGGTGTTGGAGAGCAGCATCAGCCGGTGCATCTTTTTCAGGCTCCAGCCCTCGGCCACAAATTTGTCAGCCAGCCAGTCGAGCAGTTCGGGGTGCGTGGGCCGGTCGCCGTTGCGCCCAAAGTCGCTGGGCGTACCCACAATGCCCCGCCCAAAATGGTGCTGCCAGATGCGGTTTACCATGACACGGGCCGTCATAGGGTTGGCGGGGCTTGCAATCCAGTTGGCGAGGGCAGTACGGCGCCCGGTCGTGCTGCCCTTTGCGGGTGGCGCAATAAGAGCAGGCGCGGCTTCCCCGCCTGCAAGCGAGGCGACAAAGGCAGGCAGCGCGTCGGGGCCGGGTGTAAGCAAGCTGCCGCGCAGCAGAATATGGGTGACGGGCGGGCGGCTTTCGTCTGTAACGGCCTCGGCCACGGGTTCCAGAGGCTGCATCTCTCGCTCCCAGCGGTCTATCTGGCCGCGCAGATCGTCGTAACGCGCCTGCTGCGTCTTGCCGATGCTCTCCTCGATCTCTTCGTCGCTGACGGGTATCTTTTCGCCGGGTTTGGCCTTCTGCTGCTTCAATGCCAGAACATTAGCGCGATGCGTGTCCCGCAGCGTTTTCATTTCAGCCTGGAGCGGGCCTAGATGCGCCTGCGCCTCGGCCAGACGGGGTTTGATGTCGGGCGGATCCGTGTTGGTGTTGGGCAGGCGCGCGTCGTGCCACTGGAGGGGCGTAAAGAACGCCTGCATCTGGTAGTAATCGGCCTGCGTAATGCGGTCATACTTGTGGTTGTGGCACTTGGCGCAGCCCACGGTCAGGCCCAGCATCACGCTGCCCGTCGTGTCGGTCACGTCGTTCAAAAAGTCCTGTCGGCGCTGGGGCGGATCGGTACTCAGGCCGTCCCATGGCGCAAGTCGGGCGTAGCCGGTCGCGGTAATCGCCTCAACGTCGTCGGGGTACAATTCATCGCCCGCGATCTGCTCTTTGAGAAAGCGGTCATACGGTTTGTCCTGATTGAAGGCGCGGATCACGTAGTCGCGATACCGCCAGGCGCGGGGCCGCGCGGCATCTATTTCAAAACCATCCGAGTCGGCATAGCGCACCAGATCCAGCCAGTGCCTGGCCCATCGCTCGCCGTAACGGGGATCGGCCAGCAGCCTGTCCACAAGGTTCGGGTAGGCGTCGGGCGAGGCGTCGGCAAGGAAGGCGGACGCCTCCAACGGCGAGGGCGGCAGGCCGATCAGATCGGCGTACACGCGTCGCAGCAGGGCGATTTTACTTGCGGGCCGGGCGGGCTTCAAGCCTTTCGCTTCCAGTCGGGCGAGCACAAAGTCGTCAACCGCATTGCGCGTCCAGGCGATGTTCTTAACGGCGGGGATTTTCTGCGCCACGGGCGGCGTATAAGGCCAGCCGAGTTTGATGGCGTCAATCTTCGCGCCCTGATTGATCCACATTTCGACGGCTTTGATCTGCGCTTCGGGCAAGGCCTCGCCACCCATCGGCATCCGGGGCTGCGTCGTGCCGCGCAGGTACGCGACAAGCGCGCTTGCCTTTGCGTTTCCCGGCACGATTACCTTGTTGGGGAATTTCCTGCCGCCTTTTAGAAGCGCGTCCACGCTCTCCAAATTGAATTCACTCGTGTGCGTGGCCGCGCTGTGGCACGTCGTACACGCCGCCTTGAGCATCGGCTCGACCGTCTCGCGAAAGCTGACGACAGGAACGACAGCAGCGACAGCGGGTTTGGCAGGCGATTTCGGCACGACAGTTCGGGCAGGCGCGGCGTTGGGAGGATTGGGCGTACCGGCCCACGCGACAAGGGCCACAGCGGGAAGCAAAGCGGAAACAGTCATCAGTTGCAGGGTACGCATAATCGGGAGTGACCTTACACAAGAAAGGAAATCGGATAAAATCAGGAAAGATTATTCCCAAACTCCGGCACAACATTATTGCTCTTTCTGAGCATTGTTTTGCATGTAAGACACTTACGACAGCCTGATGTTGCAAAATCTTGTCCAGCAGCTTGGTTCCGAGTGGCCTGTTTGCGCGCCGGAGCAAATGCCACGAGGCAGGAGAACCACCTGTCTGCCGCGAATATCCTTTGCAGCCGCATAGACGTTATCGAAAGTATATCCGTGGGCAAACCCGCTTGCGCTCGTGGAAAAACGTGCAGGCAATGTATGCTGACCGATAAAAGCAGTTATAAGAAACCAGTAAGGAACCAATAAGGAACCAATCGAAGGAAGCAACTATGAGTGAACACAAACCGCTGCGCGTGGCCGTGCTGGGAACGGGCAACTGGGGGCGCGTACACATCGAGGCATACTGGCGCAATCCCGACACCGACCTGGTCGCCATTTGCGGGCAGTCGAATCAGGAGCGTGTTGATCGCATGGCCGCGCAGTACGGCGCGACCGGGTATCTGGATTTCGGCGAGATGCTGGAGAAGGAAAAGCCCAACCTGGTCAGCATCATTACGCCGGACGACAAGCACTATCAGCCCTACAAGCAGGCACTAGGGGCCAAAGTCAACTGCCTGCTTGAAAAGCCGCTGGCGATGGACGTGAACGAGGGACGCGAACTGGTGGCGCTGGCGCGGCATCAGGGCGTATATTGCGGCGTCAACTTCAATCACCGCTACGCCACGCCATTTCAGCTTGTCAAGCAGCATATAGACGAGGGCAAGACCGGGCGCGCGCTGTTTCTGCACTGGCGCTTTACCGGCGGACACTACCCGGAGCGGCAGACCCTGCCGCTCGCCCACATGCTGTATATGCAGTCGCACGGCTTCAACATGCTGCAAACGTTCGGCGGCGAAGTCGCGAGCATTACGGGCCACGCCTACGACCCCCGCGAAACGCGGCAGTTCACGACCGCCACATTCAGCCTGCAATTCACAAGCGGCGCGGTCGGCACGTTCGTGGCGAGTGTGGACGGCGACTACAAAGACCCCGACATCTACGGCTTTGAACTGCTGGGCGACCGGGGCCGCGTCAAGGTGGACGACGCCATCCGCCGCTTCGAGTACGCGCCCCGTCCCGACACAGTACAGACCCATCAGGAGCAGAAGGGGGCCGAGTCGCTGGCCCTGGTCTGGAACAGCCACTTTTTCGACGACCAGAGCCGCGACTTTGGGCGCACCACGGATCGCCACATCGCCGACTTTGTCCGCGCCATGCGGGCGGGCGAGCCCGAACCCATCCCGGTCGAGGAAGGACTCGCCGCCCTCGAACTCGGCCAGCGCGCCATTGACAGCATCCCCCGCAAGCCCTGACGCTGGCCCGATCCAGGGCTTACTGCGCCTCCTCGATCCGCTTTTCTACGAACCTGCCCGACTGAGGCTCCTGCAAATCTGTGTAAGCGTCAGAATACAGGGTTTGGATCGAAGAATGGGCATTTATACCGTCGCCACGTTTATATCTTTAGGATCAAGCCGTTAGAAGTATTAAATTTGTGTTAAGGTTTGCTTTTACTCGCCGATCATGCGCCCATTTTGCTCTGCTTCCACGTAACTTGCTGTACAATGGCCGTCGAACGCCATGCTCCCGAACAGCGTGGCGGCAAATACGGGATAAGCATTCAATCAACGGTGAGCGCGCCGGTATGTGCGACGTAAACCCGACCGGGGCGTTACCTCCGCAGGCGCGCAGAAAAACATCCTCGAAGCGCGCGTAAGCACGCGCGCAAAGCAAGATTTCCAGAAAGATATTCGGAAAGAAGGGGCTATGACCACTGTCACTACGCCGACGACAGAACCGGACAGCGTCCTGCGCGACGCCCATTCATTGGAGGCGCAGCCGCTGAACGCGGACGAACTGAACCGCATGAACGCGTACTGGCGCGCCGCCAACTATCTCAGCGTCGGGCAGATCTATCTGCTGGACAATCCCCTGCTGCGCGAACCGCTCAAGCACGAACACATCAAGCCGCGCCTGCTCGGACATTGGGGAACCACGCCCGGACTGAACTTCATCTACGTTCACGCCAACCGTATCATTAAAAAGCACGGCCTGACCCTGCTCAACATCACGGGGCCGGGACATGGCGGGCCGGGCATCGTTGCCAACACCTATCTGGAAGGCACGTACTCGGAACTGTTCCCCAACATTACGCAGGACGAAGAGGGCATCCGCAGGCTGTTCAAGCAGTTTTCGTTTCCCGGCGGCATTCCCAGCCACTGCGCCCCCGAAACCCCCGGCAGCATCCACGAGGGCGGCGAACTCGGCTATAGCCTGTCCCACGCATTCGGGGCCGCGTTTGACAACCCGGATTTGCTCGTCGTCTGCACAATCGGCGACGGCGAGGCCGAGACCGGCCCGCTCGCCACAAGCTGGCACGGCAACAAATTCCTCGACCCTGCGCGCGACGGCGCGGTATTGCCCATCCTGCACCTCAACGGCTACAAGATCGCCAACCCGACGATCCTGGGCCGCATGAGCGATGAGGAACTGGAACATCTTTTCATCGGGTACGGCTACAAGCCCTACTTCGTGGAGGGCGAAGACCCCCTGCCCACGCATCAGCGCATGGCCGCTACCCTGGACGCCATCGTCGCCGACATCAAGGCCATACAACAGGACGCGCGGCAGAATGGAAACGTGGTACGCCCCCGGTGGCCTATGATCGTCTTACGCACTCTCAAAGGCTGGACGGGGCCAAAGACCGTGGACGGCAAAAAGACCGAGGGCTTCTGGCGCTCGCACCAGGTTCCGATGGAGGACATGAGCAAGCCGGAACATCTCAGAATACTGGAAGACTGGATGCGTAGTTACAAGCCGGAGGAGTTGTTCGATGAGGCGGGACGCCTGCGCTCCGAAATCGCCGAACTCGCCCCCGCCGGCGAACGCCGCATGGGAGCCACGCCCTACGCCAACGGCGGACTGCTCTTGCGCGACCTGAATTTGCCCGCCTGGACGGACTATACCGTCGAGGTCACGAAGCCCGGAACGACATTGGGCGAAGCGACACGCGTTCTGGGCGTGTTTTTGCGTGATGTGATGAAGAACAGCCTTGATTCGCGTAACTTCCGCGTACTCTCGCCCGACGAAAACAACTCCAATCGCCTGAACGCCGTCCTGGATGTCACCAATCGGGCGTGGATGGAACCCACCTTCGATTACGACGACCACCTCGCCCCGGACGGGCGCGTGATGGAGATACTCAGCGAGCATACCTGCCAGGGCTGGCTGGAAGGCTATCTGCTGACCGGGCGGCACGGCTTCTTTTCGTGTTATGAGGCGTTCATTCACATCATAGACAGCATGTTCAACCAGCACGCCAAATGGCTCGAATCCTCCAGGCACGTTCCCTGGCGGCGCAACATCGCCTCCTTGAACTATCTGCTGACCTCGCACGTCTGGCGGCAGGATCACAACGGCTTTTCGCATCAAGACCCCGGCTTCATTGACCATGTGATGAACAAGAAACCGGGCATCATCCGCGTGTATTTGCCGCCCGACGCCAACTGCCTGCTTTCGGTCGCCGACCACTGCCTCCGAAGCCGTCAGTACATCAATGTGATCGTGGCGGGCAAGCAGCCGGCCCTGCAGTATCTGGATAGGGAAGCCGCGATACTGCACTGCACCAGAGGCATCGGCATGTGGGAGTGGGCCGGAACCGATCATGGCGGTGAGCCGGATGTCGTGATGGCCTGCGCGGGCGACGTGCCGACGCTGGAAACGCTTGCGGCCGTAGCCCTGCTGCGCCAATACTGCCCCGACCTGAAAATACGCGTCGTCAATGTCGTAGACCTGATGAAATTGCAGCCCGACACGGAACACCCCCACGGCCTGACTGACCGGGATTTCGACAGCCTGTTCACCACCAGCAAGCCCGTGATCTTCGCGTATCACGGCTATCCCTGGCTGATCCATCGCCTGACCTATCGCCGCGCCAACCATGACAACATCCATGTGCGCGGCTACAAGGAGAACGGCACGACGACCACGCCGTTCGATATGTGCGTATTGAACGATCTCGACCGATACCATCTGGCAATGGATGTCATAAACCGCGTCCCGTCCCTGGGCGCAAACAGCGCGTACTTCAAGCAGACTTTGCAGGACAAGCTGACCGAACATGCCCGCTACACCCGCGAACGGGGCGAAGACCTGCCCGAAATCCGCGACTGGAAATGGCCGTGTTAAACCAGTTTACCGGGAGCGTCTTATGAACATTCTTGTGCTGAACGCGGGCAGTTCCAGTTTGAAGTTTTGCCTGTACGACATGCCCGCCCCGCGTCCGCTGACCGAGCCGGAAAACGTCATCGCTGTGGGCGAGATAGAGCGCGTCGGTGTGCCGGACACGCAGCTAAAGCTGACGGTGGGCAAGGGTGAGGCGATAAGCAGGCCCATCAACGCGCCCGATGTGGCGAGCGCGGCGGAACAGGCGCTGCGCTTGCTCCTCGATCCGGCTGCCAATGGCGGACACACGGTTCGCATAGACGCGGTGGGGCATCGCATCGTGCATGGCGGGCCGGATTTTGTCAAGCCGGTTCGCGTGGACAACAACGTGATTGTGAAACTGCGCGGCCTGACGGCTCTTGCTCCGCTGCACACGCCCGGCGGCGTGGCGGGCATCGTGGCCTCGCAAAACGCCCTGCCCGATGTGCCGGACGTAGCCGTGTTCGACACGGCCTTTCATCACGATCTGCCGCCCGTGTCCCGCGATTACGCCTTGCCCCGCGCATTGGCACAGCAGCATGGCCTGCGCCGCTACGGGTTTCACGGCATTTCGTATGCGTATGTGTGCGAGCGCAGCCTGCTCGCGCTGGGACGCGAGGCAGCCGGAACGCGGCTGATTTTGTGTCACCTGGGCGGCGGGGCGAGCGTATGCGCGGTGCGCGACGGCAAAAGCGCTGACGTCAGCATGGGCTTTACGCCCCTCGAAGGTTTGGTCATGGGAACGCGGGCGGGTGACATAGACGCAGGGCTTGTCCTGTACCTGCTGCGAACACTGAACCAGAGCGCGGACGACGTGGACAAGCTGCTCAACAAGCAAAGCGGATTATTGGGGCTGTCGGGCGGGATCAGCAGCGATGTGCGCGACCTGGAGAAAGCAGCGGACGCGGGCGATATAGCGGCCCGCGAGGCGCTGGCATCATTCGCGTACCGCGTCCGCAAGTATATCGGGGCATACGCGGCGGCGATGGGCGGCGTGGATGCCCTTGTATTCACAGATAAAATCGGCGCGCACGCTTATAAAACCCGTATCCGCATCTGCGAGGGACTGGAGTTTCTGGGCCTGGGCTTGGATCAGTCGCGCAATCTCGACATCAACGGCCCGGTTCCGGTCAGCATCGGCGCAAACGACAGCGGGCGCGTGTGGGTCGTGCCGACCGACGAAGAACGCCAGATCGCCCGCGAAGTGTACGCGCTACTAAATAGTTGATACCATCTGACTACCGAGGTTTGCCGTTGAGGTAGCGCAGTATGGTTTCCGTCCAGTGTGCGTCAGAAGGATCAACGCGCAGTACGGTGAAGCCGTGTTTTCTGCCCTCGGCTTCCACTCCCTCACAGTTATCTATCAATAGATCAATGCCGAAGGCGGGCGGGTATTTGGTGCAGGCAGGATAATAGTCGCCGCGCGCCCGCACCTTCTTCTCGTGAACATTGCAGTTGACCACACCCCCGACCCGGATGCCCAGCAGGGCAAACCACGATTTGAAGTACCACGGCTCGCGTGATGACGTGGTATAGATCCAGATGTCATGGCTCTGCCGCCCAAACGTCCGCAGCAGTTCGCGGCTGCCCACGCGCAGCGACTCAGGGTACAGCAGTTTCAGCGGGCGCAGGGGAACCGACGGCTCGACGGGGAACTCCATGCCATACGGTATCAGCATCTCATCTATATCACAAGCGATACGCATTGACGTTCTCCTGACTTGCCGGTGCTTAAAGTTTGTGCAGTGTCATTTGAATGCCGCTTTTGGGGCGCAGGGTGACGGCGGGCTGCAAAATCACGCTCTGGCCGGCACAGAGTTCAGGCTGCCATTTTTGCAGGATAACGGCGAGGATCAGCACGGTTTCCATCAGGGCGAACGTGCTGCCGATGCACACGCGCGGCCCGCCGCCGAAGGGGAAATACGCGTAGCGGGGCAGCGCGCGGGCAAATTCGCCGTTCCAGCGCTCAGGTTTGAACGCGTCGGGGTCGGCGAACCAGCGCGGGTCATGATGCGCGACCCACTGGCTCAAAATCACGGTATCGCCCACGCCAATCGCCTGCCCGCCCACCTCGCACGTCTCGATTGCGCTGCGTCCCACCGTCCATGCGGGCGGGTACAGGCGCATAGCCTCCTGTATCACCTGCTCGGTGTACTTGAGATCAGGTTTGTCACTGACAGTCGGAACGCGGTCTTGCAGCACGGTTTGCAGTTCGGACCGCAGGGCTGCAAGGGATTCGGGATGCTGCGCGAGCAGGTACAGCGCCCAGGTCAATGTCAAGGCGGTCGTGTCGTGTCCGGCCAGAAACAGGGTCAGCACCTCGTCGCGCAACTGCTTGTCGCTCATGGCCGCGCCGTCCTCATCACGCGCCTGAAGCAGCATGGAGAGCAGGTCGCCCCGATCCTCGCCGCTCGCCCGCCGCTGCGCGATGAGTTTGTACACAATGGCGTCCAGTTCCCCGATGGCGCGGGCAAGTCCGGGAATGCGAGGCGTGGGAACCCAGGCGGGCAGCATGGAGATGTAGTGTATCCAGCGCGCGAAGTTGGATTGGGCCAGTTCCAGGGCGTCCGCGACCCGGTGAGGCGCTTCCAGTTCGCTGCCGAACAGCGTTTTGAGGGCTATGGGCATAGTGAGATGCATCATCTCCTGATGGATGTCCAGCGTCGCGCCATCCTGCCAGGCCCGGATACGCGCCTGCGCCTCGTCCACCATGATCTGCGCGTAAGCCGCAATGCGCTCGCGATGAAAGGCGGGCTGCGCCAGCTTGCGCTGCTTGCGCCAAAAGTCGCCCTCGCTCGTCAGCAGGCCGTTGCCGAACAGAGGCGTACTGCGGCGCAGGGCCGGCCCTTTGGTGAACTTGCGATACTGCGTGACAAGCACATCCTCGATTTGGTCCGGGTGACTGAGCAGAAACGCGCGGCGCGGCCCAAACCTTAGCGGCACGATGTCGCCATACGTGTCGGCGCAAAAGCGCATGTAATTCAGCGGGTCGCGCCGAAACGCGGGCATGTCGCCCAGCAATCCACTCGCGTTCGGGCCGGACGGCAGCGCGGCGACAGACATAGTTCTTGCTCCTTGCCAAAATTACTCCGCCCGAACCATTCCACTCAGGCGCAGAAAACTAAAACATAAAAGGGGTGGCTGCAATGCGGATACCGTCAGGCAGGCTGCAAGGTGAACAGGGCGGCTTCGGGCGGGCAGCGGAAGCGAAAAGGCACCTCGGTATTCCCTACACCTCTATTTACGTATAGTCGCGCCTGCCCGACATCGTACCAACCGGCGCGATAGCCTTTGGCCTTGATGCGTCTTAACTGCCGCGCGGTCAGGATGGGAACGTTGATCTGTCCGCCGTGCGTATGCCCGGAAAAGATGATGCAGGCACGGTCTTTGAGCAGATCAGCCTCGCCCGGATTGTGCGCCATCACAAGAACGGGCGCGTCTGGTTCCACATCGGCAAAGGCGCGGGCCACGTCCGGCCTGCCGATATAATCCTCATCCAGACCCACAACCCACAGTCCATTGGGCAATTTGACACTCTGGTTCTTCAGGAACGCGATACCGATGCCTTCGAGTGCGGCCTGTACCAGATCCAGTCCGGCTTTGGCGTCATGATTGCCCGGTACGGCGTACACGCCCAGCGGCGCGAGTCGTCTTCGCATATCTGCGTTCGGAATGCTTTCCGGTGAGGGCAGGGCAGATGCCTGTCGCTTCGTCTTCGCAAGTCGTATCTCTAATCCTTTCAGGGCGGGTTGTCCCGGCGCTATATACGGCTTTAACACTTCTTCCACCGTCTCTGTGATAGACGCAGTTCCATTTGTCAGACTGCTCAGAATGTGCATACAGGGCGCGATGTCGGACGGGTCGGAGTCCACGTAATCACCCGTCAGCAGGATAAGATCGGGCTGCCATTCGCGTATTTGCTCTACGGCTTTCCACAGCAGTTTGTCGGACGTAAGTTTGCCCCGATGCAGGTCAGTCAATTGCGCTACGCGCAGGCCGGCAAGTTCGGCGCTTAGATGCGGAACGGGAACGATGTGCGTGGTGCAGTCTATCATGGCGCGACATTGCCCGTCGCGTTTTGTTCGGCCTGCGCTTTGCGCGCCGCTTCTTCGGCAGCCTCCCGGTCGGCCTGCATCTCCTGATGGAACGCGGCCTGCTCCGCCTCGACTTGCGCCAATGTCTGCGCGATGGCTGACGACTGAACAGGCGTTGCAGCCTGTTGCGCTTTGAGAGCGGTTTGCCAGCCGGTCAGAGTGGCGTCGTACAGCGCATTCAGAGGCCGCTTCTTTTCCACGCTCAGAAACTCGTATACGTCATAATGGCGGCGCTGCCAGTAGGTTTTCAGCAGGTCGTCGGCTTTCCGGTATTCGGCAAGGGCAGCGTTCAGATCATGCTGTGACATGAGATAGCTCGCAAGCCGCGCATGGGCGAAGGCGAAATCCGTTTCCACGCGTTCGGGAACGGCGCGCACGGTTCCAAGCGGCGTAGTTTCGAGCGCGGCCATGTCACGGTACACGAGAACAGACTCAGCCGGGCTGCCGCTCAAGGCATCGGTTTCGGCCAGGGCGCGCAGAGTTTGCAGATTGTGCGGGTCGCGGTCACGGGCGCGTCCAAATGCGTCCAGCGCCTGCTTCCATTCCGCCTGTCGCGCGTTCGCCGTGTCAGCCTGCGCGTTCTTTGCATCCGCCGCAATTCCACTGAGGGCCAGCGGGTCGTCCAGTGCGCCGTGTGTCGCTTGCTGCCCACCTGCCGTCGCGATCCCCTGCCGCCGATGCAACTGCCCCAGCAGATACAGGGACTTGCCTGTTGGCGCAATGGCGACGGCCTGCTCCAGGGCCTGACGCGCCTGCTCCGACTGTCCCGAACTCTGGTACAAACTGCCCAGCGTGAGCAGCAATTCCGGGTTGAGCGGATCGAGAGACGCGGCGGCGCGATACCCCTCCAGGGCTTCCTGTAAACTGGCCGAGGCGGCCATTTCTCCACGCGCGGCCTGCTCCTGAAACAGTGTCGTGGCCTGCTGCGCCTGCGCTTCCCGCCACCGGGATACAAGGGTCATGCCGCCGCGCCACACCAGCAGCAGGGCTATGACCGCGCATCCGGCCAGCATTGCGCGGGACAGCGGGCGCGGCGTTTGCGTGGCGAGCGGAGCCAGGTCGCGGGATTGCGCGGACAGCAGGCCCAGCGTCGCGCCCAGTGTCAGGGCCGTAGCGACGATGTACCAGTCGCTGTCGAACAGGCTGTGCAGCGTGGTAGATAATACGGCAGCGAGCAGCCCTGCCAGCAGCAGGCGCGGCTCCGCGAAATTCCAGGGGGAAGGATTTAGGGAGGGAGAGGGGGAGAAGAGGAGAAGAGGCTTAGAGGGGACTTCTGTATCAGAGGGCTGCATTGTGGCGTGGGTTTTGTCCCTATCAGTGGTTTTTGTGTTTGGCTTGCGACTGCGAGGGTTGTGCAGAAATAGTATGTAAGTGCCGAAGGCAGTGGAGGCGGCGAGAATGGCGAGCAGGAATATCACGCCCAAAAAGCCGGTCTCCGCCGTCCATTGCAGCAGGCTGTTGTGCGCGTGGATGGTAAAGGCGGTCGTGGCGTAGCGTGGGTACGCGGTCTCATAACTGCCAATGCCGGTTCCGGCCACGGGGTTCGCCTGCGCCATGCGCAGCGTGCCGATCCAGGTGTACTGCCGAAACTTGCCGGAGTATTCCGCCCCGCCGACCGAAGCGGCGGGCGTACCATTTCCCCCCGGCATGTTCGCCGTGCCGCCTGCGCTCGTATTGTTTGGCGGACGGGGGGACTGCACAGGTGGAGAGGCGTTTCTTGAACCGGCCAGACGCACGAGCAAGGGCGCGGACGCAAGCAGGGAGGCCACGAGCATCAGGCCAAGCCCCGCGCATACGGGTTTGAGGTTCGGGCGCAGGATGCCCGCGCGACTTAGCAGCAGCAGCCAGGCCGCGATCACGACAGCCAGCATACCTGCGCCGGCCCGCGACCCGGTCAGCAGCAGGCACGCGGTCTGCAAAAACAGGCCCAACCCCAATAGCAGGCGCGTCAGCCGCTCGCGGGACGCGGCGAAACATCCCAGGGCGAGCGGCAGGGTCAGCAGCAGATACCCCGCCAGAAAGTTCGGGTCGTTGAAACTGCCGAACACGCGATGGTTCGCCTCGCCCTGCCGCCAGTGTTCCAGATACTCGCGCACTCCTATCGCCCCGGCCAGACTGCCCGCGCACACCACGACAAGCAGCAGCCCAAGCAGCGCTTTAGGGTCACGACCCAATCGTGAAACCAGCCCGCCCATCGTCAACGCGGCCAGCAGACTTGTCCAGGCGTTGAGGCCGGACGCGGCAAGAGGGGTGTGGGTCAGCAGGGACAATCCGCTCCACGCCGCCAGCAGCAGGGTCGCGCCCGCAAGTCCCGCAATCGCCCCGATAGCGACCGGACGCCGCCACTCGCGCCACACAGCGACGCCAAGCGCGACCGCGATCAGCACATCTAATAGCGACACGCCCACAACCTGCAGTTGACTGAGGACATCGCCCGCCCCGAACGACACTCCGCTCGGCGTGGCGAACATGCCCGCGCACAGCGGGGCTAATAACAGAACAGCAATCAGCAGGGCCAGGCATGTCTTATCCGACGTGTTCAGCGCGCGCTGGTCGCCTGCAGCGCCGGCTGAGGACGCGGACGATAAGCTCTCCCCATCTTCATAGTTCACAATACGCAGCGGCGGTTGATCGCTCACAAAGCTTCTCCACAGATATATTCAGGCGCGGGGCGTCCCAGTAAGCAGCAGGCATGTCACGGATGGAGCCTCTGAAAACGGCGCGTTATACGCATACATATCAGCACGCCGAATAGGTGCGCCCTGACTTTTGTATTGCCGCTTACTGCTTCGCCTTCATTTCGCTTGGCGCGTCCTGCGGCCTGCGCTTCGCCAGCCATTTACGCTGCCAGTAGCGGACACGGTAGCGGACGATCTGGCCCAGAGCGCGCAGCAAGATACCGGGCAGGATGATCGGGCGCAGCAACAGGGGCGTTAGCGTGGCATAATGTTTTCTATAAAACAGATACTGGCTGCGATGAAACTCATACGTCATGCGCGCGGGAACCATGTCGCTGCTTTTGCCGATATAATGACAGATCACGGCATCGGGCAGATACGTGACGCGCCAGGGAGCGGTGTGGTTGACGCGCCAGCACAGGTCTACATCCTCGCAGTACATATAGAAATCTTCATCGAACGCGCCGATCTGATCGAGCAGGGCGCGGCGCATCATCAGGGCCGCGCCCGAAACCCAATCCACGTCACGGGGCGTGGCGTGATCCCACTCTTTCATCAGGTAATCGGACGCGAAGCGGTTGCGCGGAAACAGGCGTCCGAGCGGCGTATTGCGAAAAAAGCCTGTGGCGAGATTAGGATACTGTCGGCACGAGTATTGCAGGCTGCCGTCCGCATTGAGCAGCTTGGGGCCGACGATGCCGATGTCCGGGTTCGCGTCCGCATAGGTGACAAGGGTTTGCAGCGCGCCGGCTGTGACTTTGGTGTCGGAGTTTAGAAACAGCACATAGCGCCCGGTCGCAAGCGGCAGGGCGGCGTTATTGCCCGCGCCAAACCCGATGTTGCTGGTATTCACGACAAGCGTGACGCGGGGAAACAGGGCGCGCACCATCTCGCGGCTGCCGTCCTCGCTGGCGTTATCGGCCACAATGATCTGCGCGTTTACTCCGGGCGGCTGGTCGAGGAGGGACTGCAAGCTCTCTTTCAGCAGTTCACGCGTGTTCCAGTTGAGGATGATGACGGTCAAATCCACATCTACACTTGTATTTTGATCCAACCCGTCACCACCCTCTGCAATCATCCACGTACTGTCGGCTTTGCCTGCCCGTCAACTTCCACCATCTGCTCACGGCGTAACCACAATGGTGTTGTTGTCGATAGCCTCTACAATCTGCTCGATGGCATGGCACAATCGTCGAAAAGAACGCGAGTTGTTGCGCGCCAGCGTGACATCTATCAAGCGTGTCATAGCCAGTTGATCCTCTACTTCATTGTAGGCCACCTTCCTGCGACCGTTTACCATTGGAAGCTGCGCTGTAATCCAGCCTTTTACGCCTTGTATCGCTTCCGGGTCGCCGTCGAACACAGTATCAGCGGGCAAAACAAAATGCGTGCCGATGCTTTTGCCCGCAATGGTCGGCAGGCTGGCAAGGAACCATGCCTCATATTCACACTTTGCAGCGACAATCACAACAGGAACAAGCGCTCCGTGTACGTTGACGCGCTTTGACAAACTCTCTGCCAACCGTAAAGCACAAGCGTCATCAGCATCCAAAAGCACGAGCGTTGCCGCACAGTTCGGATCACGAAATGCAGCGTCGAGAAACTTCTCCAGTCCACCGGGGTGAGTGATGTTGCCCTTACCTTTTGCGACTATGGGAACGCTTACAGATATGTCATATCGCTCCATCTCATGCAATATCTTATGGCACAGATTGGGCAGCGCGCTTTTCTCGCCTGTTCCTTCAACTATAGGTACGATATTAGCCAAGGTCGGGCCTCACCGGTTCGGCGGGCAGAGTGCGTAGTTCCTCGATACGAAGCAGATCTCCGGTTGTAAACAGCTCGTCTTTGATTATGCTGATCTGGTGCGCGAGAAGAGGGCCTATATGCGTCATACCGTCTCTCTGCTCTACTACGCGCAAATCATGGACGTCAAACTCCGATATGAAATCCGGGCTTTGCGTGGCAATAATCACTTGGTTGTTGAGCGCAGCTTCTTTGATAACGCCGACTATGCTGTTTAATGCGCCGGGATGCAGCGATAGTTCCGGTTCCTCAATCACAATCACCATGTTAAAAACATCCTGATAGAGTGACGCGAGAAGCGCGAGGAGACGTATTGTGCCATCTGACTCCTGCGCCAGATCGAACAAGGCGCTTGCGCCGGAGGGAGATGTATGTTCCGTTTTGATATTGAGAAAGCCGCTGCTGGCTCTTTCTACTTCGATGTCGGTAATGCCCGTAATATGCTTGAAAGTATTTTTCAGACTGCCGGACAAATCCGCGCGCTGCAGTTCTTGAATGCAGGCGGCAAGGTTTTCTCCGCGTTCTCTCAGAGATCTACTGCCGTTCTTTTTCTGTGGCTTACGCAGTTCTTCGGGCAAGAATGCGTAGAATTTGCTGTCAGTAAGCCACTTGTAGATGTCGTTCAATGAACCATTACCAAATATTTTTACTGTGGGAAGTACAAGCGCTTTAGAATCAAGCAAGTCCATCATCTGATCCTGAAATGCAGGGAAGCCGTGGACACTCCAACGATTAGTGTTTCGCTCAAAACTTTCAGCCCCGAAATTACACTTCTCGCTCAGTATTGCGTAGCTATCAGGCATCGCCGCTGCAAGTTGAAAAGAGTATTGACCTGGTGTTGACAAATGTTCCACATCAATAATTATTTCGATTGGTTCGGAACTGTTGCTGTCAGGCATCCATCGCCGCAAAGAGGAGAGGCCGCCCCGCTTCTCGATAGCATTGTCCAGATTGTCTGTCAAAGCATCCCGGACAAAACGCATCACATCAATAAACGCGCTCTTGCCGGCCCCATTGCGGCCCACCAGAACGGTCAACGGGCCGAGCGTCACGTCTACGTCGGCGAGGCTCCGAAAGTTTTTCACACGGACACGGGTAATCACAAGTAGCGCTCCCATTAGAACAACGCACTAAACAAGCCATAAACAATCGCAAACGACTTACAAGCCCATCGGTTGCTTGGCGGCGGCGCGGCGGCGGGATTGGAGCCATGCGTGGGGCCAGGACAGGGCGGAAATCAGGGCGCGGAACGGCCAGAACCAGAATGCGCGATAATGCTTTCGGTAGAAGCATAATAGCCCGCGCCGTGACTCCCAGGCCATCGCCGCGCCTACCTGCGTGGTACTCGCGCCGCCGTAATGAATGATCTCCACATCGGGCGTAAAGTAGATCTGCCACCCCGCCCGCTTGCAGCGCAAGCACCAGTCTACCTCGTTAAAAAAGATAGGAAAGGCAAGGTCGAGCAGGCCGACCGCGTTCAGCGTCTCGCCGCGCAGCAGCAGAAACGTTCCCATCGGCTGATCTACAGAGGCGACATGCGCGTAATCGAACCATGTCATGCGGTACGCGCCGAAGAACCGGCTGTGTGACAGCAATCTGCTCAGGCCCAGCAGTTCCCACAATACCGACAGCGGGGTGGGAAAGCCGCGCACCGAACGCTGCAACCGCCCATCCGTATACACCTGCCGCACACCCAACGCGCCCGCGTCCCTGTGTTCTTCCATAAACGCCACGGCTTTTTCCAAACCATGCGGCGGCAGGATCACATCGGGGTTCAATAACAGTTTATACGCGCCCTGCGCCGCTTCCAGTGCCTGATTGTTGCCCTCGGCATAGCCTTTGTTATCCGGGTTGGCGATCAGGATGACAGCGGGAAAACGCTCCGAGACGGCCTCTGCGCTGCCATCGCCGGAAGCGTTGTCTACGACGATCACCTCAAAGCCGAAGTCCGGCGGGGCGTCGTAGATGCTTGCAAGCGCGCTAAGCAGCAGGGCGCGCGTGTTCCAGGTCACGATGCAGACCGACAGGCGGATGGTCGGCGTTTCAGACGTTGTGGTGTCAAGGTCGGGCATGATGAGCGGTTTCGTCATTCACTTGCGGGACGCGCAGGCGGCAGAATGTATCCTGCCTGATGCAGGTCTTGCGGAATGCCGCTTCCGAGTCGGCAGGAACAATGACGTACCGCTCGTCGGCAGAAAGCAGCGTTTGGTACGGGGTCGTGCGTGAGTAACTGCGCGGTCGGGGCATCAGCGCACTCGATCAGACGCGCCGATGATGGCGAGTTTGCGCGCAGGCCGGTGCGTGGTTCGGCATATCGCCGACAGCTTCTTCAGTTCCTCCACGTTGTCGTTTTCCAGCGCCTGCTCCGGCATGGCAAACCGTGTTCCTTCCTCACCATAGCGCATATCCCGCTCCCTGTCCCGGCCTTTCATCAGTATACCCGTATTGCAACGCCTGGGCTGAACCGCGCGGCGCGATGGCAGGGCCAGCGCATCTAAACTGCCCACGGGTGGCCTATCTTACTTCTTTGCCCGCGTCCTAGTGGCCTCCGGCCGGGCGGACGCGCGCAGCGAAGGCCAAAGCGTTCTGCGGACGCGCCATGCAGCAAGCGTGGCGCAAGACTGGCAAAGCGCTGTAACAAAGCCGGGAAGCGCAGCTGCCTCCATCCACAGAAAAGATGCAGGCGTCACCCCCTGCACAACCGTCAGGGACATAAGCGCGGATGAGGGCGCCGCGCGACTTGATAAATGTTCACATTTTCAGATGCGTTTGCCCTGTGATACGTTCGGTTCGATTTGACAGCGGGCGCGTGTCATGCTATAATACAAGTCAGACAAACGCGTGTCGCGATGTGTGACGCGTTTTGGAGTGATGTCCGAGTTGGTCTAAGGAGCACGATTGGAAATCGTGTATGCCCCACAAAGGTATCGAGGGTTCGAATCCCTCTCACTCCGCTTGCATTGATTTGTATCAATCTGCACTAATCTGCATTGAACGGCCTGCTTTGCAGGGCCTGCATCGAACAAAGGTATCCAGAGACGCAAAGCGCCTGCGCGTCTTGCGGGCCTGCCGAAATCACAGGGGACGGGTGTGGCAATGCGCTATGCCGCGTCCTCTTTCCCTTTGTGGATGTATCCTCTGTTTTTGATGCAAGCCGGAAGATGTCCGGGCTTTTCAGAGAGTGTTGGGGATTATGCCGCTTGTGGGTTCGCTTTTTGCTGTACTTCCGATTGATGCTGTTTGTGCCGCTTGACTTGTGAGGAGAACCGCTTGCTCGTGCGCCCGCCCGTTCGTACCCGTTTGCAATCGCGCCTGTGCCTGCTGCGCCGTTATGCCTGGCTTGGCGTCGCCCTGCCGTGCGTGTATGTCGGCGCAGCCAGCCTTGCGTTCGCGATCCGCCAGCGGCATGCGAACGCTCTGAGCGCGCGTTTACATCTGCCCATCACAAGCGCCCCGCTCGCCCAAACGCGCCTGATGGTCTTTGCGCCCCATTGCGACGACGAAACGCTGGGCTGCGCGGGCCTGATACAGCAGACTATCGAGGCGGGCGGACACGCGCAGGTTGTCATGCTTACTAATGGCGACGGGTTCCGCACCGCTGTGGAGTGCCGAACGCACAGCCTGCACGTCACGTCCGCGGATTATGTAGAATACGCGGCGGCGCGACAGCAGGAGTCGGTTCGCGCCTTGGGCAATCTGGGCGTTAAATCCGATAATGTGCGCTTTTTGGGCTATCCCGATCAGGGCTTACAGGCGCTGTGGAACGATGACTGGACGCCCGATCAACTGTATACGTCCCTCACGACGCGCTGCGACCGTGCGCCCTACGCGCTTAACTACAGGGTGGGCGTGGCGTACTGCGGTCAGAACGTGCTGGACGACGTCAAGGCCAATCTGCGGGCGTTCCGCCCCACCCTCATCACGGTCACGCATCCCGGCGAGGATCATGCGGATCATGCCGCATCTGCCGCCTTTGTGGCCCGCGCGCTGCAGGAACTAAGGGCCGAACCGAATGAAGCGGCCTGGGCCGCGCACACGCGCCTGCAATACTATCTGGTACACCGGGGCGACTGGCCTCTGCCCGCGTCCGGCGTGACCGGCAGCAGTCTTGCCCCGCTTACTCCGCCGGTCGAGATGACGCGCGCCGATACGCGCTGGTTCAGCCTGCCGCTCACGCCCGCCCAGACCCGGCGCAAAGCGCAGAGCATCGCCCTGTATCCAAGCCAGACCGCAATGATGGGACGCTTCCTGAACGCGTTTGCGCGGGCGAGCGAATTGTACGGTGAGATCGCGCCCGCCCGCCTCGCCCGCGTGCCAGACGGCGCGATCCGCATAGACGCCAACGCGGACGACTGGCAGGCCCTGCCGCCCGGCCTGCTCGACCCCGTGCGCGACAACGTCCTGCGCGATTTGCAGGGGAGCGGCGACATTCGCGCCCTGTACGCCTGCCGCGACAGCCATTTCTTGTATCTGCGCCTGGACTGCCGCCAGCCGGTCAGCAGCCGCATCGCGTACACGCTGCGCATACGCGCATTCACCCGCGACGGCGCGACCGCGCCGCGCGTCTACACGGTAAATCTGCGTCCCGCATCTCCTGATACCCCATCGCAGGACGGCATACGGCTGGCTTCCCGCGACTGTCTTCTGGAAGCCGCTGTGCCATGGGACAATCTGACGCGGGGAATAAGTAAGTCGGAAGAGGTGAGATCAGAAGAGGAAAAGAAGAAAAGAGGAAACGAGAGGAAAGTGCAAAGCGTGACTTCCTCATCGCCGCTTACTCTCGCCATCAGTGCGGATACCTATGCGGGCATTGAAATTGACAAAACGGGCGTTCGATTTTTGAGTGAGTGACCGGCTGATGCGACTTGGAATCATGGGCGGCACATTCGATCCGATACATCACGGCCACCTGTTCGTTGCCGAAGAGGCGCGGGCGCGGTTTCGGCTGGATAAAGTGCTGTTTGTGCCGAACGGTCAGCCGCCGCACAAAAAAGGCGTTGTGATTACGCCTTCCAATCACCGCTACAACATGGCCCTGATCGCCACGCATTCCAACGGCGCGTTCGCCTGCTCGACGCTGGAAACGGCGCGCGCCGGCCCCTCGTACACCGTAGATACGCTGGCGCAGCTGCGCGTCCAGGAGCCGGACGCCGAACTTTTCTACATCACGGGCGTAGACGCGGTCGCCGACATTTTAAGCTGGAAGCGTCACGAAGAGGTGATACAGGCGGCGACCTTTATTGCCGCCACGCGCCCCGGCTTTGATATAAGCAGTCTCAAGTCGCGTTTGCCGGTCGCTTATTTGCAGCGTATTCTGCTGCTCGGTTCCACAGCCATCGGCATCTCCTCGACCGAGATACGAACGCGGCTGGCACAGGGGCTTGCCGTGCGCTATATGCTGCCGGATGGCGTCCTGGAATATATACGCAAACAAAAATTGTATGCGGGCTTGGGAAGCGTCGCCCGCGCGGACGCTCCCGCCCGAACGCTTGCCGAAGCAGAATAAAGTTAGCAGACAGCGTTCAGGCACATCGTATTCAGAAAAACTGTATTCAGAAGTACGGAAGTTAGAAGACGGAGTTTAGATATTTTGACGAATCAGACAAGCACCACTCAGACGCGCGCAGACGGCGTTTTGCAGGCTGCGGATGCGAGCGTAAGCGTAAACAGCGAAGCCCCCAACATGCGCGGCGCAGAAGCTGCCCCGCACAACAGCGACCATGACGACGCCGCGTTTAACCTCGCCGCCACTGTTGTTGACATCGGGGCGGACGATGTAGATGAGGACGACGAGACGAGCGAGGCCGACATTGAAGCCGCCCTCCGCGCCTACGATCCCGACGAAACGGAAAGTATAGCGGAAGACGAAGAAGATGAGGACGAGACCGACGCTGCCCCGCTCGGCGACCTGGACACCGAAGAAAAAGTGCGCCTGATGGCCGATGCCGCCGATGCCGTGCGCGCCGAAGACATACAGGTTCTCGATCTGCGACCCCTGACAATTATTGCCGACTACTTCTTGATCTGTACGGGCAAGTCAAGCATCCAACTGCGCGCTATCGCCGACCGCATCGAGGAAAAGATGCGCGACAATGGCATACGCAAGCCCCGGATGCAGGGCTATCGGGAAGGCACCTGGATTCTGCTGGACTATGGCGATGTCGTAGCGCACCTGATGGCCGCCGAACAGCGCGCGTTTTACAGCCTGGAAGATTTCTGGGAACTGGCCCCGCGCATGACGCTGCAGCTGCTTCCCGACGAAGCCCGCGCCATGCGTCCCACGCCGGATAGTTTTGAAACCCTGACACCGGCCCTTGACGAAGAGGATGAAGAAGATGAAGACGAAGAAGATGACAACGGCGACCTGGAGTAGTCTGCTGCTTGTTACCTGTCATTTGTCGCTTGTCGTGTACTGATCGTTTGCCTTTGCCCACGCGCTTCCAGGAAAGCATACTGCCATGAACACACCGCCGACCGGGAACAGGAAACAAGATACACCAGGCAGCCCGCCCGCCATGCCCATGCCGCAGGGTCTGCCCATCAACGCGCCTGCCGGCGCGCCAGGCGGGCAGGTTCCCGTCGGGCAGGCTCCCATGGCGCAGGGCAGCGTGGAGGATCATACACTCGTAGATACCACGGACGCCGAGGTTCTGCTCGCAAATGCCCAGAAGCGCAAGCAGATCGAGGACGACCTGCGCCGCATGGGTATGTCGCCCCTTGAAGTGCAGCGCCTGCTTAATGCCGACGGGCGCTCCTTTGATCCCACCGCCAATGAACTGCCTGCCGCGCCCGCCTCCGGGCGCGGCGCAAATATGCCCGTTCCTATCCTGCCTCCCTCCCCACCCCCGCGCAAAGCAAAGCCTGTCGGCGGCAACATGCAGTCCATGCAGGCGCTGGCCGCCGAACTGATGGCGCAAAAAGCCGCGGCGCAGGTACAGGCCGTGCGCGAAGTGACTCTAGACCTGCCCCCGTTTCGCGAGTCATCAGCGCAGGAGGTGCGACAGGCGGAACCGCTATTACGCGACGCGGCCATGCTGCGCCGACGCGAAAAGTTTCAAGACGCCGAAGTCAAGGCGCGCGAGGCTTTGCAGTACGTTCCCAAAGACGCCGCCGCGCTGGAACTGCTGGGAGACATTTTGCAGGGCGTGGCCCGCGTCGAGGAAGCGATGGCCGTGTACAAGCGCGCCCTCGAAGCCGATCCCAAACGCTCTTCCGCCGAGCGGAAGTACGGCGAACTGCTTGTTTTGCAGCAAAACTGGAGCGCGACCGACCCCGAAGCGATGGAAACCAATTCCAAATGGCTCGCTCTTGTGCTGTCTATAATCCTCCCCGGACTGGGCCAGTTTCATAATCGCGAGATCGGCAAGGGCGTTTTCTTCCTGGTTATGGATGTAGTCTGCGTGTATCTGCTCGCCTACTCCCCTTACGGCTTCGGCGGACAGCATCGCCTTACCACCTCGCTGATCGTGTGCGGCGTACTGACCCTTGTTGTGTATATAGTCGCCCTTGTGGATACCTATAAAACAGCGCAGTCCAACAGCGGCGGACACGGCGGTTTCGGCTGGAACATATAGAAAGCCGGGTACAGGGAACGTACCCGTCTCGGAGGCAACTGCGTTGCCAAGCGTCCTCGCGGACGCGATGCGACTTGTATACTTAGGCTGACATTCCACGCAGACGCAGCTTTCTTATCCTTTCCGTCTAGCCGTCGTCGGTCAGACGGGGGAATACGCGCCGCGCGTTTCCTGTTGTCAGGAGAGCGAGTTCGGGCAGGGTCATGCCGCGCAATTCGGCGAGTTTTTCCGCTACGAGGCGCGTATAGGCGGGTTCATTGGGCTTGCCACGGTAGGGAACCGGGGCGAGGTACGGGGCGTCGGTCTCGACAAGCAGGTTTTCCAGCGGCACATGCTGCGCTGCATCGCGTACTTCCTGCGCGTTCTTGAAGGTGAGAGTCCCCCCGAAGCCCAGCGACAGTCCGAGCGCGATGGTCTGATCGGCCTGACTGACATCGCCCGCCCAGCAGTGCATCACGCCGCCTATGTCGTCCGCGCCCTCGTCGGACAGGATTTGCAGCGTGTCCGTATACGCTTCGCGGCAGTGGATCACGACCGGCAGGCCCATATCGCGGGCGATACGCATCTGGGCGCGAAACACGGTCGCCTGCGCGGCATGGGGCGAAAAATCGTGGTGATAATCCAGCCCGATCTCTCCCATCGCTACGACATGCGGATGATCCGACAATTCGCGCAGCCGCTTTTCACAATCCTCGTTCCAGTCTTTGGCGTCATGCGGATGGACGCCTATTGTCGCGAATAGCGTTCCGGCATACTGTTCCGATAAGCGTACTGCCTGCTCGCTGCTGGGCATATCGTAGCCCACGACGATCATCTGCCGCACACCCGCTGCCAAAGCCCGCTCCAGGGCCTGCGGTACGCTGTCGGCGAACTGTTTATGATTAAAGTGGCAATGTGTATCAATCAGGTGCATTTGTGTGCCTCGTCCTCCATTCATTTCTCGCGTTTTGCGATAATTATTTCATATCGCAATTATTTGAGACGAACCCGCTTGTGTCGGGTAGTGTACTTGTCAAGAACATTCTGGTCGGCACAATGGTAGCGCCGCGCTCAACCCGCCGTCATTGTCCCATATACACGCTGGTCTCATCCGGCGGTCTACAGGTTGGTACATCGGATAGGGCGGGCCGGGGAACAGGCCGCGCATACGGACGCTGGCCGACCTTAGATCGGCGGCAGGAGACAAGGCAATTATGGCTGTGAATGAAAAAACGAATGAAAACATGACGCAGGCAATGGGCAAACGCCGCATTCCAGTCTGGGTCAAACAGGCTGTCGGCCTATCTACCCTGCTTGTCGTCGGCGGAACAGGCGCAATCGTCGCGGTGTACGCCTACAACAACCGGACGCCTCACATCGCAATTCCCATGCCGGTCGTGCCTGCCGACAACGGCTACGACGATTTCATACGGGCCGGCAAGATGGCGCAGACTGCGAAGCACAAAAGCCCGCTCGACATGGCCGAACCCGCTGAAAAAACCGAAACGTATGCCAACTACAAAGCCTGCGTACCCGAAGCCGCGCTCGTGGAAGCCATAGTACGGCAGGGACTGCGTAAGCCGTATATGCTGCCGCCCGTTCGCTCCTACACCAATCCTCAGTTCCCCAGCTTCGCCCTGCTGCGCGAGATAGCCCGCACGCTCGCCGGCAAGGCGCGGTATGAGGCGATCAGCGGACATCCCGAACAGGCCATAGACACGCTGCTCGACAGCATGGAGATGGGCGTCACCATGCCGCGCGGCGGCAACTTCATTTCCGGGCTTGTAGGTGTCGCTGTGGAAGCTATCAGCATCCGCCCGATGGAAGACCTGTTGCTGCAACTAAATCCCGAACAACTCGCCCATGTCGCCGCCCGTCTGGACGTAATCGTCGCCAAGCGCGTACCTTTCGCCGACATTATGCAGGAAGAAGGCAATTTCAGCGTGGGGGCGACGCAGAACCTGCTGAGCGGTCCTGACAGCCGTGGACTTAAAGGCATCAGCACCATCGGCAACGCGCTTGTCGCCGACTCAAGTGACGATAGCGATGGCAAACCAACGTGGCGCGAACGCCTGCAGGCAGTCAACTATATGTTCGCGAACAAGCAGGCCCTGCTAACGCGCCATCAGACGTACTTTAATGCCCTTGTCACCGACGCGCGGCAGCCGTATCACGGCGCTTCCACGGTATCTACGAGTAACGATCCCCTGCTGAAAATGCTGGCGGACGTGTTCGTCCATGCGCGGGACAAGTTCGCGGGCATGGAGGCCGCCATGAATCTGCTGCAAACCGAGGTCGCGCTGGAACGTTATCGCCTTGCAAACGGGCAATATCCAACCGCACTTGCGGCCCTCATTTCCCCTTATGCTCCCGCTTACCTCAAGACTATTCCCCGTGATGTCTGCACAGGCCGGGCCAATCAGCCTCTGCGCTACACGCTCAAATCGGGAGGAAGCGCGTATTTGCTGTACAGCGTCGGCACGGACATGCGCGACGATGGCGGCAAGCCATCAAAAACCATTGGCACGGGTGAGGGCGACATCGTGGCGCAGCATCTCTGGCCGACCAAAATGCGGCCCATTGCGGTTCCTGACAAATAACGCCGAGCAAGTAACATCCTGCGCCTGACGACAAAACCGGGAGGAACATTACAGATGTTCACTCCCGGTTTGATTGTGCCTGTACTCTACTCTTGACTGCTTACGCGATGCCTGCCAGGGCCAGAGGAACGGCGGGCGTCTTGGCGGCGCGGCGGCGTTTTTCGGTCTTGGGCGCGGCCTGCGTGTCCATGATGCGGCGCAGCATACTGCGGCCCCGGTGGATGCGCGAGCGCACGGTTCCAATACTCGACCCCATGATCTGCGCGATCTCCTCATACGACTTGCTTTCCACGTCGCACAAGAGGACGGCGATGCGGAAAGCTTCGGGCAGTTCGCTCAGGGCCGACTGAAGCCGCTCGTCCATCACCTGCTCCAGCAGATTGCGCTCCGGGTTGCCGTTCTCGTCGGGCAGCTGCAGCAACAGGTTCTCGTCGCTCTCCTCGTCGCCCATCGGCTGATCCAGGCTGAGCGGCTTCTGCTTGGGGCGACGGCGCAGCAGGTCAATAAACAGGTTCGACAAGATGCGGAAGAACCAGCTTTCAAACGGCATCTGCCGATTGTAGGTTGCAAACGAGCGGTAGGCGCGCAGGTACGCTTCCTGCGTCAGGTCTTCGGCGTCGTCGCGATTACCGGTCATGCGATACGCGATGTTATAAGCCTGGCGCTGCGTCCGCCCGATAAGTTTCTCAAATTCCGCGTGGCTGATCTCGGCCCCGGCCTGCGGTTCCCATGTCTTTACATTAGCCATTGTGGTATCTCCCTCCACAGCGCCCAGATTCGCGCTCTTCATGAAGCGCCCCCTGCAATCCTCAAACTATGCAAAATAAGCCTGCAATTACAACGCGCCTGACAACAAACTCCCCAACTGACAAAACACTGCGGTATCAACTCTGTTACTTCTATTATATCTTGTTTCCCGCGCCTATGCGGGCTGAAATCGTGGCGCTGACCCTGTGCGCGCAGACCTCATCACGACGATACTGGTATAGTAAAGACGGGCTGGCATCCCCAAACGACATCATCATTTACAGGTAAATTTTTCCTGCACAATCTGTACACGCCACGCTGTTCGACTGCGCTGCTGCCGCATCCTGGCGTATTCTGTCAACAGACTGCGACACAGAAAAGTTCAAATGACAATCGCAAGCAAAGAACTATCGGGCGCGTACCAACCGCTGCGCCACGGCCAGACCATTCACCAGATGCCCGATGTCTTTATGCGTCTTGGTCAGGGTCAGCAGGCCCTCGACCGAACCCAGCAGGAACGCGGCCAGTTCGGAGGGCGCGATGTCGTCGCGGAACTCGCCGCAGGCCGCGCCCTCAATCAGGCATTCGCACAGGGCCGCTTCCAGATGCCGGAACAATCGGCAGACATGTTCGCGCAGACGCTCGCTTTGTGCGTAGCGTTCGCGCTGCTTGTCGTCCGCAAACGGCTCCTCATCATCGGGCAGGGTGGCGGCGAAATTACCGAATGGGCAGCCGGCCATCTGCTGCATTGCCTGCTGCGTTTCGCTCAACTGCGCGAAAAAATGGTGCAGGCGCTCGCGGGGGGCAAGCAGCGAGTTTCGCAGCGACAGCCCAATCCAAATCTCGTACTCGTCCACCTGCATTTCAAGAACGGCGAACGCCAGTTCTTCCTTGCTCTTGAAATGATAATAGAAATTGCTTTTGGCGACCCCGGAACGATAGATGATGTCATCTACGCTCGTGGCCTGAAACCCGACGTGATAGAACATCTCGCGGGCGCACCGCAATATCTTTTGTTTGCTGCGTGGCGTTGCCATGCAATGCGCGTCCTTTGCGCCGCGCCGACTAAGCAGACAAAACGGTTTGTGCGGCCTGATGTGACATACGGCACAAAAGGCCGCTTACAACACAGCGCTAAAGTCTCTTATCTGTATTATCGGCAAATCGCGGGCGTCTGACTAGTACGTTTTCGTCCTAACACTTTTATTATATCGTGTACCGCGTCCAAACGCAAGCGAATGCGGGAACTATTTACACCAGGCAGGCAAAATTTGACATACGTGGTCTGAGCGCGCGTTTTTCCGGCAGGTTTGCGGGCAGGCTGGCCGCCGATTGTGGCAATCATAATGCTGCGTGTCGCGCTGTCCGCCTTTCACAGGGAAAGGAGATACCAACCCATGACCACATCCGGTATCCACACGCGCACGCCGGGAAGCGCGCGTCCCAACGCGGTTCCCGCATCAACCGGCCCCGCCAAGAGCAGGGTCTCAGCCAACACTGCGGTGCAAAGCCATGTGCAGCCTGCACCTCCGGCCCGCCCCGCGCCGATCCAACCCGCGTCCGTCCATCGCGTAGACATCAAAGCCTGAGCAACACGACGGACGCACAGTAAGACAAACGCAAGACAGACGCAAGACAAACGCAAGACAAACAATGCAGATCAGCAGGCCGCAAACGAATCATGTTCGTTTGCGGCCTGTTTTGTCTCTCACCCACTTTGTCTTGTCCGTCCAAAGCAGGTTTCTTGGACATTCAGCGCGAATAATGCGTCAGTAAATTTTTGCCAGAGGATAATGGTTGATTATGGAACGACGACGTTTTCTACAAACGGCCGCAGCAAGCGCATTTTCTTTAGCCGCCGGAGTTGCGGGGGGCGCGCAGGCTAACCTCCTTGTTCAAGATCCCCTCCTCCAAAATAACGGACTGGCTTCGGATGGCAGGCCAACTGCGGCCCTGACGCCGCCGATGGGCTGGAATAGCTGGGACTGCTTTGGCGCGAGTGTGCGCGAGGACGAGGTGAAGGCCAATGCCGACTACATGGCCGCCAATCTGCGCCGGCATGGCTGGGAATATATCGTCGTGGATATACAATGGTACGAGCCGACCGCGAACGGCAGCAACTACCATGCGTTCGCCCGGCTTGATCTGGACGCCAATGGCCGGCCTGTTCCCAGCTCCAATCGCTTTCCGAGCGCACAGGACGGGCAGGGATTCGGGCCGCTGGCCGCGTACTGCCACGACCGCAAACTAAAGTTCGGCATCCACGTCCTGCGCGGCATCCCCCGCCAGGCCGTCAAGGAGCGCCTGCCCATACTCGGCACGAGCTACACCGCCGACCAGATCGCCGACACGCAAAGCACATGCCGGTGGAACACGGACATGTATGGCGTGGACGCCCAGAAGCCGGGAGCGCAGGCGTGGTACGACAGCCTGATCACACAGTATGCCGCGTGGGGCGTAGACTTCATCAAGGTAGACGACCTTTCCCGCCCCTACCACAAGGCCGAGATCGAAATGATCCATGACGCCATAACCCGTATCAGCCCGCATATCGTTTTCAGCACGTCACCCGGCGACACGCCCATAGCCGAGGCCGCGCACGTCCAGACACACGCCAACATGTGGCGCATCTCCGACGACTTTTGGGACAAGTGGGACGCGCTAAAACACAACTTCGACCTGTGCGCGCGGTGGCAGGGACACGCCGCGCCCGGACATTGGCCCGACGCCGACATGCTGCCGCTGGGACACATCGGCATCCGCTCCACGGAAAACGGACACGGCGACCGGCGCACATTATTCACCCGCGACGAGCAGACGACGATGATGTCGCTCTGGTGCATGGCCCGCTCGCCCCTGATGTTCGGCGGACACCTGCCCGACAACGACGACTGGACACTGAGCCTGATTACCAACGACGAGGTTCTGGACGCGCAAAAGAGCAGCCGCAATAACCGCCAGCTTTCCCGCGACGACGACAAGATCATCTGGACGGCGGACGGACGCGGGCGCAGCAAGTACGTGGCCCTGTTCAACCTGGGCGACACCACGCGCCCGGTCTCCGTCAAGCTGTCCGACATGGGCCTGCCCGCCTCGTCCCGCGTCCGCGACCTGTGGCAAAAGCAGGATCTAGGGGCCGCATGGCAGATCTTGTGGCAGACGGTTCCCGCCCACGGCACGCGAATGTTGCGCCTGTCCTGACCCTGCCCTTCCAATACTGGTACATCCTACACAGAGTTACTGTGCAGACGCCTGAACGAACGTAACCCGTAGGGGCAGACCCCCGTGTCTGCCCTCCTATTTATCGTCGCCCCCGTGATCATCGCGCAATCTCATACAGAGGAAGGGCAGACACGGGGGTCTGCCCCTACGGGCGTCGCGCCACATCATTGTTGAGATTGTTGATATTGTATTACCGGCGAATTTGAAATACTTGCACGGCATCCGTCGTGTAGCTGCTGACCCAGACCTGCGAGCCGTCCGGGCTGACGGTCGCGCCGATGGGGCGGGCGCGGGTGCGTACCGTAGCGACCTGCCGCATCGTCGCCAGATCAATCACGCCCAGATTATCGTTTTTGTAGTTGCACACGAACAGGGTGCGGGCGTCCGGCGTAATGGCGATGGTGCGCGGCATCCGCCCCACCTGGACGCGGCCCGTTATCTTCTGTGTCCCTACGTCCACCCTCGTGACCGTTCCCGGCGCATTGTTGCTTACGTACAGCGTCCGCCCATCCGCAGTCATCACGACATGGCGCGGGTTGCTGCCGACCGGGATGGACGCCACCACCTTATGCCCCTTTGCCACGTCCACTTTGGTCAGCGTCTCGCCCCCCATGATCGCCACATACGCGAACCGTCCGTCCTTGCTGAAACAAATGCCCCTCGGCACATGCCCCACATGCACGTTCTTAACGCGCTTCTGCGTCTGCGCGTCAATCACGCTGACCGACTCCGACGACCAGTTCGCCACATAGACCCATCTGCCGTCCGGCGACACCTCCACCACTTTGGGGATCGTGCCGACCGTGATCTTGTTGAGGATTTTGCCCGCCGCGAGATCAATCGCCAGCACCTGCTTGGTATTATACAGCGATACCCACGCCGTTTTGCTGTCCGGGCTGAACGCGCATTCGACGGGTTCGTCCGGTACGCCGATGATGCGTTCCACCTTGTAGGTTCTGGCGTCAATCACGGCCACCTTATGCCCGTACAAACACTGCGCCACGACGTGCAGGCCGTCCGGCGTAAAGCGCACCGACTTCGGCCCCGTGGGAACCATGACGCGGGCGATCTGCGTCAGGCCGCCGTTATTGCTGTTCGCGGGCCGCGCCTCCCGATGAGCATGTTTAACTTGCGGCGGCGCGGCAAGGGCATGTCCCCCCGCCCCGACACCCGCCAGCAAACAACCCACCCACAAACCCCATCGTAATCGCGCGGTATTCAAGCGCATTGTTTTCCTCCTCGGATGCTGGTTCCAATCTCCGTAAACAGTATAGACGAAACCGAAGCCATGCCATGCAGTTTTGGTCGCCAGGCAACGTGGTATAATGTTGCTTTGCAATGGCAGGCGCGGGTGCGGGGAGAAATGTTCGATTGGACGAGCATGCGGCGATCGGAATTCAAGAAGAATTGCAGCGGGTCAGGGCGGTACTGGAAGACATTTCAGGCGTATCTTCTCGCTGGAACGGCAAGCTCTACCTTGTGGAGAACGCGCCTTTTTATGGCAGAAAGCCTTTTGAGTGCTACATAGAACTCAGCGCAGACCTTGCCCACGACGAGCTGCGTTGGCGCACGTTGATACATGAGCTTTTACACAGCATGTCCGCCGGATATAATCAGCCGGATTATAACCTGCTCTATGGCTGGGAAGAGGGCGTTGTTGAGCAGTTACAGCGTCTATTTCGACCTGCTATTCTGTCCGGCATCGGCATCAGCATCAATGAACAAGTCTTCAATACGGTCGAAGCAGAATACCCGTACAACAAGTATATCGCAGCATTACAACAAATTCGCGAGGCCGTCAGGGAACAGAACGAAGTGACATTCTACCTCCAACTGCTGCAAACTCCAATCAAAGACCGCAGCGCAAAATTGCTTCAAACGGGCATTGCCATCGGCGGGGAGGAAGGCAAGCGCATTATCAGCGCGGTGTCTAAATCACGCGCGATGTTGGAAAGGAAACTAACATGGACTATATAAACAACCCGGAGCGCGAGCGCGTTTTGACCCTTGCCCATGAAGCTTCCACGCTGGAAGAGGTCGAGAGTGCGGCTGCCGCTCTTCGCCGCTGGATGCAGGAACATCCGCAAGACAGAGGCATTCGGGACGCGTTTGAGCCGCTCTCTCACCTGGAGGATTATCTTGCCAGTGCGCCAACAATAGAAGAAGCAGCAACGGTTAGCGCCTGAGTGATGAGACGGCCAACTCTGGAATGAGACTTTGGCGTCGTAGCGTCAGGGGCGAAGAGAATGCAATTGCTCGGCATGACGCTCAAAAGTAAGGTACAATAGATTAACTTGCCTTCTTATGCGCGGCGCGTATCTCTCTATGTTTGCGCTGCGCGTCGTGTCTACTGCTGCACACAGGCGCATTTTATCGTGCTGTTCGCGCCGATGTATGCCGTATGTGCAGAACGACAGCCCTTTTAGAAGGTCATATAAGCAGATGCTTTCGCTTGCCGAAACCGCTGCCATAGCGTTGAGTACGACCACGCGGCGCGTTGAGAACTAAGACCGTACTCCATTATGTCACACGCTTGTCCACTCGCCCTCAACGCCCATTCAAGGATATTATGAGCCAGTACACTCAGCAACAAATTCGCAACGTCGCCATCATCGCCCACGTTGACCACGGCAAAACCACCCTCGTTGACGGCCTGCTGCGCCAGGGCAACGTGTTTCGCGCCAATCAAGATTTCGCCGAGCGCGTCATGGACAGCAACGATCTGGAGCGCGAGCGCGGCATCACCATTGTCAGCAAGAACACGGCTGTCAGCTACAAGGACATGAAGATCAACATCGTGGACACGCCCGGACACGCCGACTTCGGCGGCGAGGTGGAGCGCGTTATGGCGATGGTTGACGGCGTTCTCCTGCTTGTAGACGCTGTGGACGGCCCTATGCCCCAGACCCGCTTTGTCACGTCTAAAGCCCTCGCGATGGGCCACAAGGTCATTGTCGTCATCAACAAGATTGACCGCGCCGACGCCCGCCCCGACTGGGTCGTGGATCAGACGTTCGACCTGTTTGTAGAATTGGGCGCGAACGAAGAGCAATTAGATTTCGCCATCGTGTTCGCGGCGGCGCGGCAGGGAATCGCTACCCTCGATCTCGCCACGCCCGGAACTGACCTGAAGCCGCTGTTCGATACGATCATCAGCCACATACCCGCGCCGACCGGCGATCCCGAAGCGCCGCTGCAAATTCTTGTCAGCAGCATCGGCTACGACGAGTACCGGGGCCGCTTCGGCATCGGGCGCATCCATGCCGGAACCATTCACCCCAACGACAACGTGGCCGTTATCAACCGCGACGGCGACATCCGCGCGGCCAAAATCGTCAGCACGTTCGTGTATGAGGGATTGAAGAAGACGGAGCAGGACGAGATCAAGGCGGGTGAAATCTGCATTGTGTCCGGCCTGTCCGACGTGACTATTGGCGAGACCATTGCCAGCCGTGAAGATCCCCGCGCAGTCATGACCGTGCGCGTGGACGAGCCGACCCTGCAAATGGCGTTCGGCGTCAACACCAGCCCGCTCGGCGGGCGCGAAGGCCAGTTCAGCACAAGCCGCAAACTGCGCGAGCGGCTGTTCAAGGAACTGGAAACCAACGTCAGCCTGCGCGTCAAGGAGACCGACAGCCCCGACACGTTCCTCATCAGCGGACGCGGCGAACTGCACCTTGCCATTCTGATCGAGACCATGCGCCGCGAAGGGTATGAGATGCAGGTGGCACAGCCCCAGGTGATCTTCCAGCACGATGACAAGGGCCATAAGCTGGAGCCGTTCGAGCGCGTCGAGATCGAAGTCGCCGAAGAGTACCAGGGCGTCGTGGTCGAAACGATGGGCCAGCGTAAGGGCGAAATGCTGAATATGCGGCTTGCCAACGGCAGCGTGTACTTCACGTACATCGTGCCGACGCGCGGCCTGCTCGGTTTCCGCAACGAGTTCCTGACCGCCACGCGCGGCACGGGCATCATCAATACCCTGTTCGACAGCTACAAGCCGTTCGTGGGCGACATCGGCAAAACCAGTAATGGCAGCCTGATCGCCACCGAGGCCGGTACAGCCAACCCGTTCGGCCTGAGCAATTCGGAAGAGCGCGGCACGCTGTTTATCGGCCCCGGCACGGAAGTATATGAGGGCATGATCGTCGGCAAGCATCAGCGCGACAGCGACCTGGAAATCAACGTCTGCAAGGTGAAGCAGCTGAGCAACATGCGCTCGTCCAACAGCGACATCGGCGTCCGGCTGACTCCCTATACCGAAATGAGCCTGGATCGCGCCATCGAGTACATCGGCCCGGACGAGTTCGTCGAGGTCACGCCCAAGAACATCCGTATGCGTAAGCGCATCTTGGATCAGAGCCTGCGTAAGCGCAGCGAAAAGCAGCTCGCCGGCAGCCGCTAATAACAGTGCGAGTTGAGACAAGCCCCTGTATTCTGATGAAATCATCGGAGTACAGGGGCTTGTTTTGATTGGCCTGTTGTCGGCGTAACGCGCGGTTGCGAACGCCATACGCAGAGGCAAGCCTTATGGCTTCTGCACGGGCGGAACAATAGGCGCGGCGGGATCGGCGGCAGGCGCGGGTGGCACAGTCGGTACAATAGGCGTCATGTGCGCCAGGGCGCGAATGCGGGCAAAATCGAAGCCGACCGGGTCGGACTTACGGCCCTGGGGCAGCGCGATCTGCTCATGGCTGACAATATGCTCGTCCGGCACAAGGTAGCGCGAGCGCACAAAGCGGATAATGCCCGCGACCGCTTGATACTGCGCGTCCGGGTAGGGGTCTTTGCCGTCGTTGAGGTTGACCATTTCGATGCCCACGCTGACGTTGTTGATGTCCTTCATGCCGTCCCACGTCGAAACGCCCGCGTGCCATGCCCGCTTTTCAATCGGAACCATCTGCACAATGCGCCCGTCCCGCCCCACGACGAAATGCGCCGACACCTGCCGCGCCGGGTTCAGGAAGATGCCGATAGTGCCTTCGGTTGTCGGCTCTACGGTAGAATGCAGCACGATAGTGTTGATGGGCGAGTTTACGGGCCGCTCGCCAAAGTTGGGCGAGGCGATGAACTCGTAGGCGAGCGGCATAGGCGGTGGGCCAACGGACACCTGTGCGTGTGCGCCGCGCCAGAACAGTCCGCCAACAGCTAAAACGGTCAGCAGTCCGGCTAAAACGCGTGGACGTTTGCGATTGCGCCGCCTGCGCGAGGGCGTTGATGGGGAAAATGCGTTGTTTTGCGGCTCGGAAACCGCATCGGTTTGTATTGTGACGCGTGGCGTGTGCATACAAGATTTCTCCCAAAATAGGTGGTTTACGTGCAGGCGCGACCACGCTGTCACGCATTCATTTCGGCTTCAAACTGCGCCTTGTATTCGCCGTTTTGTCCCTGTTTTCCTGCTAGGGCAACTTTCGGGTCAAGACGCCGGCGTATTTCGTCCCTTGTTCGCCATGATGTGAAGCGATTGCTCCGCGCCTATCCTCGCCTGCTTGCATTTCAGACGTTCCGTACACGCCGTTGCGCCACGCTGACAGTACGCTCTTGTCTTGAATGTTGACATGCCCTTGCTGCATCAAGTATGATTAGCCCGTCGGCTGACCTCCTATCACCCGCCGCGATGAACACATCAGGAACACATCAGGAACACAGCAGGAACACAGCAGGAACACGACAGCGCCATGGCTGCAAGCCCACCGACCGCACAACCAGTCGCGAAGAGCCGCGTAGACGCCTACGACCTGCTGCGCGGCGTAAGCGCGTTCGCCGTGATCTGTATTCACGCCCTACCCATACTGCTCGCCGGATACGTCAGAAACTCCGTTGCGTGGACAGTGTCCGTCGCGCTGAACACGCTGCTGCTGTTCGCCGTCCCCGCCTTTCTTCTCATCACCTCGCTTTTAGTGACGCGAAGTTTCCTGCGCCATCCGAACCTGCGGGACTTTTATCGTAAGCGGCTATCCACGACCCTGTGGCCCTACGCCCTATGGACGACACTGCTATTGGCGCACACATGGCGTTCCGACAGGCATTTCCGATGGGGCGATGCGGCCTTTCGCATCCTCACGGGCAAATCGTATGACTATCTGTATTTTCTCGGCGTCCTGCTTCAGTTGTACCTTGTGCTGCCGTTCCTCATCCCCCTGGTTCGCAAAATCCCGTCTGCCCGTGCGATGCTGACTGCATTGATTGCCGTAACTCTGCTTGTTTATGTTCTGAATCGCTATGTCGTCCATTATCCGTATGTGGGCAGCGTCTTCCTCTGGCATACGCCAAGTATTCTGCTTGGCATTTGGATGGGCTGTCAGGGGGAGCGGACTGGAGATATTCTTAAAGGGTGGATGTGGCGAGCGCTTGCAGTCGCCCTGATCGCGCTATGCTGCTATGTGCCGCTTACAGTGGGCGTGATGAACAACGCGCACATCAACACATTTTACTTTCAGGTCAGCGAGTGGACATACACGACCGGCATGGCGCTGTTTTTGTTGTGCCTGTGTTTTCGCCTGCCCGCGCAGTTCACAGCCAAACCGATCCTGCTGTACTGGGGCCGCAATTCAATGGCGCTGTATCTGCTGCACTACTTTCCCTGCGTTCTGCTGCCACTGCACTTGACGCGTTTTCACATCCCACCCGTACCGTTGTTCATCGTGGACGTGCTTTTCGCCCTGTTTGTGCCGCTCGCAATCATCCGCCTCATCAAAGGCACAAAGCTGGAAGTATTTCTTTTCGGCAGAAACTGACACACTCAACGCAGCATAGCTTTGACTTCCTCGATACTGTAAGGCGGGTTTCGGCGGTGGATGATAGCATGGCAGTTCGGACAAACGGGCCGCAAGTCCGCCACAGGATCTACTTCATACTGTGCGCCGATCTCAGACAACGGCCTCAAATGGTGAACATGAATAAAGCCAACACCGACTTCTCCATATCTCTCATCAAAATCGAGTTTGCAGACGCCGCACCGCGCTCCATAATGAGCGATGCACTGCCGCCGCGCTTGTGAATTGCGTTCGTAAGCGTTGACTACTGCCTGCCGAACTGCCCCCTCTTTATAGACAGCCTCGGCGTCGACTTCATCAGCAGAAACATAAACCTGAGATGTGTAGGCGGCAGGGTTATAACTCTCATCAAGCGTCATTCTTGTTGCTACGTCAATCGGCTTACGGCACTCAACCAGCGCCCCATATACACTACGCCCTGCAACCGCATGACTACCGGCAGAACGCCACAGATCGTCTGCATTGACTTTCTTCAGGATGTTGACCTGGCGTTGATGCTGATAATCCCCAAGCGGGGGTTCTTCTGGCAATGGTTTGTATTCGTAATCGCCTACAACTTCCACAACAAGAGCGCGTTTGCGTTCTGCATTAAGAATAACTAAATCGCTAGAACGCATACTATAGCAGAAGTCATAAAGACTATAACCGCCATCACTGGCATCACGGCGGTCAGGGTAGAATTCTTTAACGACCTTGGAGATGTCGTAGTTTGAGCTATAGCCCCGCGTTTTGATGTCGCCAATACGTCCCCAGCCGATTGCAATACGTTTGGTTTCTTTAACCCACTCCAACGCGTATTTTGAGTCTTGATGGTGGGTCATCATTCGCCATACAGTCGTTTCGTCTTGTTTTGTCATGGTGTGATTGTTTCGGAGTGACTTGCCTGCTTTTCTTCGGGCAGAGGCTGCGTCAGGTCGCCGTATTTGCCCTTGCGCGGGCGTCGGGGCGCGACGCTGTTGATGCCGAGCGGCGTTTGGGGAAAGTGCATCCGGGCGGCGAGCGCGTCACGATGCGGGTTGTAGTGGCACAGGGCGCGCAGGCCCAGCACTTCCGCTACCGTCACACTGTCGGATTTTCGTTTGGGGTTGGCCTTGCCGTCCGCGCACTGTCTGTCGGTACGGCTGTATCGGGGGCAGTTCCAGCAGGCCATTCTCTTTTCGGCCATGTTTTTCCTCACAAGGGAGCGTGCAAATGTTTACGTCACAGGCTCAGGCAGTGCTTAAACCAACAAATATTCATAAGGAATGATGATGCAGATACTGTTTATTGTATCATATTTGCCTTCTGGAAAGGCTATACAAACAACACGCGCCTCCTGCCGAGGCCACATTGACATTGACAAACGCCCTGTCGCTTCGGTATACTACGTTAGAAGAAATCCTTCCGAAGAAAATACTGTGGCGTGTCGTGCGCGTTTGGAGTACCGAGACAGAAGTTGGGTTGCCCGATGTTGCCCAGGCGCACGCGCTCTGGAAGCAGGCGACGTCGGGCTTTGTGCCGTGTGGACGCAGGCAAAATCAGGCTTGGGGCATTCGGCCTGACAAGTATTTCACCCATGTGCGCTGCGCGGGGCTGTGAGGTGCGACCATGTTCGAGAACCTTTCCGACAAACTCCAGAAGGTGCTGTTTTCCCGCCTGCGTAACAGCGGCAAGGTCACGGAGGCCGATGTCAACGAGGCCATGCGCGAGGTGCGCCTGGCCCTGCTGGAAGCCGATGTCAACCTGAAAGTCGTCAAGGAATTCATCGCCCGCGTCAAGGAAAAGGCCATTGGCGTCGAGGTGCTGGAAAGTCTTCAGCCCTGGCAGCAAGTCATTGACATCGTCAACAAGGAACTTGTCGAGCTATTGGGCGGGCAGCAGGTCGGCATCAACATGGCCCAGACCGCGCCCACCATCATTATGCTGTGCGGCTTGCAGGGCGCGGGCAAGACTACGCTGACCGGCAAATTGGGCGCGTGGTTCAAGAAACAGGGCCGCAACCCCTTGCTCGTCGCCTGCGACATCTACCGCCCGGCCGCGGTCAAGCAGCTTCAGGTGCTGGGCGAGCAGATCAAGGTTCCCGTCTTTACGGTCGCGCCCGAAGAAAAGAGAGCGCCGCCCACGATTGCCATGCGCGCCATTGAGCAGGCCAAAGCCAATGGCAACGACATCGTGATTCTGGACACGGCGGGCCGTCTCGCCATTGACACCGAACTGATGGACGAACTGGGCCAGATGAAGGCCCGTGTACAGCCGAATGAGATTTTGCTTGTCGTAGACGCGATGGTCGGTCAGGACGCCGTGAACTTTGCCGAGGAGTTCAACAGCAAACTGACGATTACGGGCTTTGTAATGACCAAGATGGACGGCGACACGCGCGGCGGCGCGGCCCTGTCTATTCGTTCTGTGACGGGCGTACCCATCAAGTTTATGGGCGTGGGCGAAAAGCTGGACGCCCTGGAGCTGTTCTATCCCGACCGGCTGGCCTCGCGCATCCTGGGCATGGGCGATATTTTAAGCCTGATTGAGCGGGCGCAGGAAGCCGTTGATGTCGAAAAAGCAGAGGAGATGGAAAAGAAGCTGCGCGAAAGCCGCTTCGATCTCAACGACTTTTTGGACCAACTGGAACAGATGAACAAGCTGGGGCCGATGGAAAACATCCTCAAGATGCTTCCGGGCATGAACAGCGAAATGCTGGATCAGTTCAACAGCGCGGACGCGCAAAAGGTGCTGGCCCGCAAAAAAGCGATTGTGCAAAGCATGACGCACCAAGAGCGCGGCAATCCCGCCCTGCTCAACGGCTCGCGGCGCAGGCGTATCGCGCAGGGCAGCGCGACCAAAGTGCAGGAAGTCAACCAGTTTTTGAATGAGTTCGAGCAGATGCGTAAGATGATCCGTACCATGATGGGCAGTATGCCCGGCGGCAAGGGCGGCGGGGGTCTTATGGGCGGCGGGCGCATCGGGCCGGGCAAAACGCCCCGACTGCCATCCGGCGGCAAAGGCACGAAGATGCCGCGCTTCCCATTTGGCCGACGCTGAAACGCATTTAGTTTAAGTCGTATCCGGTTCAAGTTCACGATACTTTCGTCCGCTCCGCGCAGGTGGACGGCATCGAAACGGTGCAAAGTTGTGAGGGTAAAAACGTTTACCTGACCGCGGCAAAAAATTTGCCGCATCGGGAACAACCTTTCGCAAGTTGTCGTCAAAGCAAGATAAGCATCCTGTCGAGCTTCATCCGCTCACTGAGTTTGCTCACCGACGCTTCGCCCTTCATTTCAGCATCGCCAATCCAACTTTTCTCACGTCATCCCTCTGCCGCCCGAATGGGTGGATTGGTACATTACGATTTCATGTAAATCCGCTTAGTGAAGGAGCCTTGTCAAGTGCCAGTAAAAATCAGACTCAAGCGCGTGGGCGCGAAAAAGCACCCGCTCTACCGTATCGTTGTTGCCAACAGCACCGAGGCGCGCGACGGACGCTTTATCGAGACCATCGGAACTTATGACCCGAACGTGGACCCGCCCGCCGTGAAAATCGACGAGGAGAAAGCGTTGCGCTGGCTGGGATATGGAGCGCAGCCCACCGATACCACGCGCGCTCTGCTGCGTAAGCAGGGCCTGCTGGATCGCCTCGCGGCGGTGAAAGCCGCCGCCCGCCAGGAAACCAACACCCCCTAGCGGATTGCCCGGAACAGGACGCCTCTCTTGCGCGTCCACTCTATGAATACAGGTGCATCTTGGAATACAGCGAAGGAGTCACCACCATGCAGAGTCTCATCGAATATCTGGTAAAAGCGCTCGTTGACGAACCCGACCTGGTCGAAATCAAAGAAGTGCCGCAGGAAGAGTCCACCACGTATGAAGTGCGCGTGGCGCCCAACGACCTGGGCAAAGTAATCGGCAAGCAGGGCCGCATCGCGAATGCGCTACGCACCGTTGCCAAGGCCGCCGCGATGAAGAACAAGCGGAAGGTCTACGTCGAAATCATCGCCTAGTTTGTACTCTTCGGCATTTGCCTGATAGTACATTATAGTACATTGGTGATCATGTCGCCCTGCGCCTCCGCCCTCCGTGCGGTCGAAGTATTTGCTTCGGCAACTGCAGGGAGCGTGGTGGCCCGCCTTTAGAGGTGTGGCGCAGTTATATTTATGGGAGGCGTCTGGCAAAAGGTTATGATGATCTTTTGCCTTGCGCCTTTATTTTCGTGTGTCATAGATCGTGTTCACACTGTTTGGAAGCAGCATCATGTCGTTAAAAGATAGATTGAAGAGCCGACAGCAGGCGGGCGCGGTATCGGGAACCGCCCCCCTCGACTTTCGCAAGTCCGCGCCCATCCAGACGGATGAAGAACCGGCCATTGCAGCGCCACAAGACGTGCCGCCTGTACCCGATAACACGCCGCTTGCGGAGTGGAACTTGACGATTGGCGAAATCGTCGCTCCCTTCGGACTGCAAGGCGAGATGAAAGTACGGCTGGAAACCGATTTCCCCGACCGCTTTAAGCAGCTTAAACAGATTTGCGCCCGTCCTCTCGGCGGAACGCCACGCCTGTTCGATGTGGAAAGTACGCGTCTGCACAAGGGCCAGATCCTGCTGCGACTGAAGGGTGTCAGCATCATTGAGGACGCGGAGAAGCTGCGAAACCACTTTGTACAGGTACGCGCCAAAGACGCTGTGCGCCTGCCCGCCGACGAGTTTTATATTCACGATCTACTGGGGTGCGAAGTGGTGTTGGAATCGGGACGCGCGCTGGGGCCGCTGCAAAACGTGCTGCGCGGCGGCGCGAACGATATTTACGTGATCGGCGAGGGTAAGGACGAGATATTGCTGCCCGCCATCAAGGACGTGGTACGCAGCGTGGATACGCAGGCGCGGCGTATCGTCGTCACCCCTACCCCCGGTCTGCTTCCCGGCGAAGCGGAAGAAGCTTTGTAACAACTCCCCCGGCGCAGACGCCGGGGCTTTCCTCCTGTAAAAGACAGGAGAGGTCGGAAAGAAACGCGGCCCAAACGCGATGCGGATAGATATAGTCACCCTGTTCCCCGAAATGATCGCCTGCGCTCTTGACCACAGTATCGTGAAACGGGCGCGGGACAGGGGCTTGATCGTCATCAACGTCGTCAACCTGCGCGATTTTACATACGACCGCCACAAGACCGCCGATGATGTTCCCTATGGCGGCGGCGGCGGCATGATTATGAAAGTGGAGCCGATAGCGCTCGCCCTCGCCTCTCTAATGCCTCGTCTCGCGGCCCCGGATGCACAAGGCGACCCGCCCGCACCGGAGCCAGGCGATCTCGCGCAGCTTTCGCCCGTTATCAATACGTCGTTTGCTATCCACGCGACTAATTTTGCGGCGAATGCTACACAAACGGCGCTAAATGAGGTAAATTATAGTGCTTTGGGCAGCAGTCTGCGGCCCCGTGTCGCCCTGACCGATCCGCGCGGCCCCCGCTTTACGCAGAAAACGGCACGGCAATGGGCCGGGGAAGAGCATCTCATCCTGCTCTGTGGGCATTATGAGGGCGTAGACGAGCGCGTCCGTAAACATCTTGTCACGGACGAGGTTTCGGTCGGCGATTATATTCTGACGGGCGGCGAACTGCCTGCCCTGATTATCGCGGACGCCCTGACCCGCTTACAGACCGGCGCATTAGGCGATGAACAGGCCCCGGATAAGGATACGTTCGCGGATGATCTGCTGGAGTATCCGCACTATACCCGTCCCCGCGACTATGCGGGCTACGTCGTGCCGGATATTCTGCTCTGCGGACATCACGCGCAGATCGAACGCTGGCGACGCTGGCATCAACTGCGCGATACGCGCGCGCGCCGCCCCGACCTGTTCGCCCGTTTAACATTGTCAAAGCAGGATCTGAAACTGCTCGACGCCGAGGAGCCGACCGCTCCTTTGAATCCAAAGGCCGCTGCTCGTTTAACTGCCCCGCCGGGAACGCCGGGGCAGGAGCAAGCCGAACCGGGCGCAGCGTTCCCGCTGATGTCTTCCGCTGTCCTCATACAAGAGGAGATACAAAGTGGAGTGAACGAGGACGCAATGGCGACAGATACCGTCGCCCGCCCGGAAACCACGTATTCGGCAGACGCGGATGTGCAGCCGCCGCCGAGCGCGTAACGACATATGAGGAAAACACATGGCACTGGGATACGAAACCATACGTGAGATTGAGCGCCAGGAAATCGAGCGCTCGCGCCAGATCTGGGCGGACACCGAGAACAGACGGCGCGAACAGGAAGCCAAAGAAAAGAAGCGCCCTGACTTTGAGCGCGTCACCGTCGAGCAGCGCGTTCCCCTGCCCAAGTTCCGGCCCGGCGACACCGTCAAGGTGTTTGCCAAAGTCGTCGAGGGCGACAAGGAGCGCATTCAGGTATTCGAGGGCATCGTGATCGCCGACAACAACGGCGGCGCGCGCAAAGCCTTTACAGTACGTAAGATTTCCAACAGCATCGGCGTGGAGCGTACGTTTCTGCTGTACTCGCCCCGCATCGAAAAAATCGAAGTGGTACGCTACGGCAAGGTCCGCCGCGCCAAACTGTACTATCTGCGTGGCAAGATCGGCAAGCAGGGCCGCATCAAGGAAGACCGCAACGCCAAGCGCTAACATTGCAGCCTTTCTGTGCTTTGCAGCCGGGGGATAGTGAAACGCGGTTCCGCCGTCTGACGTATCACATACTGTTCAGGCGGCGGACTTTGTCTTTCAGCCGTCGGCTACTTCTGTAAATCCCACTTGCCAAAGGCTTTATTCATGAACCCATCCACCGATACGGGCGCGACCGAATTTCTGGCGAACCTCAGCGTCGGCTCGATTGTCGCCGCCGCTCTTGTGCTGACCATGCTGCGCCTGCTGATCCTTCAGGTAAGCGGCGCACTGAAAAACCGGGGATATATCAACGACGGTTCAGGCGCCTCTCCCGTCACGATGGCGAAGATGGGTGCTGTGACGAATGCCCCCGGTGACAGTTGGGCGCGCGGCCTGGCCGAAATCCTTGAGTCACTGATTATTGCGGGAGTTCTGGTATTCCTCGTGATTCGCCCGTTCTTCGTGCAGGCCTTCTTTATCCCCTCCGAGTCGATGGAAAACACCCTGCTCGGCCATGAGGCGGGACAGTCCACGACAGGCGTGTTCCACAAGGACAGCGTTCACGATCACATCTTTGTCAACAAACTGGTGTACCGTTACAGCCGCCCGCAACGCAGTGACATCATCGTGTTCAAAGCGCCCAAAGAAGCGGATGCGGAACACAAGTACAGCGGCGTTCAGGTGGAAAACGTGCTTATCAAGCGTCTTATCGGCGTACCCGGCGATACCATCGAAGTGAAAGACGGACGCGTGTACCGCAATGGCAAGGCTTTAGACGAAGTCCACAACGACAAAGACGGTAATCTATTGCCTGGATTTGCCTATTCCATCCGCGAACCGATGGACATGGGACTGGAAGGCAATTTCGTATTTGGAACCGATGGATCACGCGGCGACGCGCACACTCCGGGTGGCCCCGTACATCTCGGCCCGCACCAACTGTGGGTAATGGGCGACAACCGCAACGACAGCAACGACAGCCGCTACTGGGGGCCGCTGGACGACAGCCGCGTAATCGGCAAGGCCAGTCTGATCTTCTGGCCCGTCAGCCGCATTCGGGTCCTGCATTAGTGAGGAAATTGTTCGTTGTTTGTGAAATGCGTCATGATGCAAACTTATGCCTGACCAACGTAACAAGTTCCCCATGAGGCGTCAACAAACAACTAACAACAAACAACAAACAACTCTCTCGTGGCTGGAAGAGCGGCAGGCGCGATCTGAAGGCTACATGTGCATTGCGGGCATAGATGAGGCGGGGCGGGGCGCATTGGCGGGGCCGGTGGTGGCAGCCTGTGTCGTTCTGCCCTTTGAGTGTGTCCCGTATGGCGTGGACGACAGCAAGAAACTGTCCGAGGAGCAGAGGGAGCGCCTGTACGACGCGATTCTGTATACGGCGCGGGGCGTGGGCGTGGGCATCGTGGACGCGCCCACGATTGACGCCATCAACATCCTGCGGGCCACCCATCAGGCGATGCGCCTTGCTTTAGCCGACCTTCCCCCCGGCCTGTTCCCCAGTGTAGCCTTGATTGACGGCCTGCCTGTCCGCCCCTTTCCTCTGGATCAGATCGCGCTCGTCAAAGGCGACAGCCGCAGCCCCTCCATTGCCGCTGCCTCTATCATCGCCAAAGTGACGCGTGACCGCATCATGCGCGCCTACGACACCGAGCATCCCGTATACGGCTTTGCAGGCCACAAGGGCTACCCCGCGCCCATCCACCTCAGAGCATTGGAAACGCACGGCATTTGCCCTTTGCACCGCCGCACGTACCGCCCGGTCGCCATGCTTATCGCTCATTCCTGATTATCGTATTACGGCATGAGGGACACACTTATGAACAGTAATAACAGCAAAGAGCCTTTACAAAATGCGGGGAATGACAAGTCGGCGGACACGCGCAAGAAGCTGGGTACGCGGGGCGAACAGCTTGTGGCCTTGCATCTGGAGCGGCTGGGCTGGCACATACTGAAACTGAACTTTCGCTGCGCGCAGGGCGAGATAGATGTGATCGCCTCGGAGCCGAGCGAGGCCGGGGATGTGCTGGTGTTTCTGGAAGTGAAGACGCGGCACGGCTTGGGGCATGGCACGCCCTCCGAGGCCGTGGACGCGCGCAAGCGGCAACGATTGGTAAACGCGGCGCAGGCGTATCTCGGCAAACTGGCGGCGGGCGGCGAGGAACCGGCCTGCCGCTTCGATGTCGCCGAGGTCTTCGTGGACAGCCGCGACCTGGCCCGCGTTGATCTGCGCCGCGCCTCGTTTATGGAAGAGTAAGGGCCGTACAAACCGGGGCAGCAAAACAAAACCGCCGCTCGTTGATTAACGAGCAGCGGTTTTTGGTATATTCTCATGCCGGGTAGGAATAATAAATAGTTCAGGGTCGTTCGCGAGGAACGGGATCAGGCATGAGTTTCGGATTCATTTGCGGCGCGGGATGCGGTGTTGGCGCTCGCGGTCTTGCGGTCGGCGTACTGTGTCTGGGCGTGTTCCACGGCGCGGGCGGGAACCGTAACAAACAACTGCTGGCCGCTGCGGGGGAACACCAGACCGATCTGGACGGGCTGTTCCACGTTGCATCTCCTCCTTCCGGGGTGGATTGTGCAGGGCATAAGCGAATATAAAATTATCCTGTGCGTCTATTGTAACATACTTTTCACAGGATAGCTATGCTTTTTTGACGCTGCCGTAAAGTGATTGAGGCTTTACGCCGACATGATTTGTTCCTGCGGAACCGTGGGACGATGGACGGTGTGCTTGATCCCTTCGCCGATCCACTCGGAGGCAGGGTTAAATTCACGGCTTTTTTGCAGGTTCATCCAAAAGCTGGCAGTAACGCCAACACCGTCCCAAATGCAGGACGGCATCTGCCCGGAGCGTGTAGATCGCTGCACGATAATTTGCTGGTCTGCGGTTCAAGTTATGCCCATATTAAAGCCACTTAACGAAACGGACTAAAAATTATTGCGTATGTTATAGTGAAGTCATTTATCTGCAGTGCTTCAGAGCATAATCTTTGCTGTTTCTGCCTGAACGCTACACCCGTGCTGTTGTTACACAAAGGACAAACGCAATGGATACCCCGCAACGCCCGACTATTATCACGGTGATCTGTGTCCTCGGATTTCTCGGAGCCGCCATGTCCGTATTGGCTTTTCTTTCCCCGATAATGCAGGCGCTTGGCTCGTTCTACATGGGATGGATGTTTGTGTCCGTTCTGGTCGGACTCGCCTGCATGATTGGTATGTGGAAAATGAAGAAGTGGAGTGTGCTTCTATACACGACAATGCTCGCCGCAAATCAGGTTTTCATGCTGGCAAAGGGTGTATGGAGTCCGATGTCACTGCTGATCCCGCTAGTCGTCGTTGGTATCGGCTGGGCGAACATCTCCAAGATGAACTGACTTGCCAGGAAATGCCTGAATGTGCAAAGGCGTTTCGTGTTGTCAGCTGCATTGCTGATGCGCGAAACGCCTTTTTTGATTACCTCAACCGCTGCTTTGAGCAGCGTGACCACTTGTTTAATAGCATGTTTAATAGCATGAAACGAAATAGCGGCAGGTACAAACTCGGAAAGTGGAATGTTCAGTCTGGCTAGGCGTTCTTATCCATCGTGCCAAGCACTATCCTGCGTTCTACCATCTCGTAAGGGCCGCACGGCTTGTTATCAGCAAATCTATCAACATAGACTTTTGGCTGTTAGCTATTTTTGCTTATGCCCCGCCCGTGTAGGGTCTCCCTTCGTTGCGGTAAAGGAATAGTCTGCGCCTGTTTTGGCAAGTAAAGCAGCAGATTAGAAGCGGCTCACCTTGCAAATAGGGTCGGTACTTTTGAGAGGGATAGCGCTCATACGGCAATTCTCAGTATGGCATTGAACGTGCAGGCATACCACTGGCCGCCCTTGTCCTCAGCAATAATGTTGATGCGGCTGTCAACTGTACCGATCCAGGATGCAGTCGCTCTGGCGTGTACCCTCTACAGATTGCCGTAGTCGGTGACGCTGCGCTGGCGGGGGTTGACGTGGATGCCGGTCGTGTGCAGGTACGCGATGGCCCGCTGCACCTCGCCCAATGCCCCGGATATGGCGATCTCCACATAGCCGCCCTCTTCGTCGTCGAAGCCCGCCTCGATAAGACGATATACGACCTCGAAGTCCTTGCCCAGACGGTACAGCACGGGAACGTTGTTTTGCGCGGCATTCGCGGTATCCAGGCGCACATAGATTGTGTTGGCCTGCGAAACCGTATCTTCGGGTTCTGTGGCGCGGGCGGGGACGAGAGCGGTTCCCGCTTCGCCGGTCACGCCCAGCGAACGCAGGTAATTCGTGGCCGTATCTACTTCCTGCGCCGAGCCTTCCACGTCCAGGGCGACATACGCAAAATCTTTGGTGACACGGGCGCGGCGCACGTTCGTCACGACATTAAATTTGCGGCCCAATCGCCAGATCAAGGGCAGGGCAATGGTTTCATTCTTGGCATGGATGTTGACGGTAACAAGCGGCATAATGGCACGTTTCCTCGCAAAGTAGGTGTATTCTCTGCCCTTCATTGTACCCGCGAATCTACGGCAGGCAGCAAACGAAAACCAAAGCCGCCGCAATGCTGCATATAAACGCAGGACTGCGACGGCTTGAAAAGCCTCAGTGTTGCAAAATAAGCGGCTACCGGTTGAATATTCGCGCTTTTACAAGAGCGCATCGCGTCCGCGAGGACGCTTGGCAACGCAGTTGCCTCCAAGACGGGTACGTTCCGTGTACCCGCCTCCTGCATTCAACGATTGTTTACTTAGCCGCCTGCAATGGCCGGCACAATGGAAACCTCGTCGCCGTCCTTGACGGGCGTGTCCGTGTTCTGCGCGAAACGGATGTCCTCGCCGTTGAGGTAGATGTTGACGAACTTACGCAGGTCGCCCTTGTCGTCTAAGAGGGGCTTGACGATGCCGGGGTACGTCTGCGACATCTGCGTGATGAGCGCGCCGATTGTCGCGCCCTCCACAACAAGCGTGTCTTGATCGCCGGTAAACTTACGCAGCGGCGTGGGTATCAATACATGAACGGGCATACGGTTCTCCTGCCTGCAATCTGTGCCTGCACGTTTTATTGCAGACACTATCGCAGACTCTTTGGTTTAGCTGCCCGCGTAGGCAAGCATCTTTTCGGTGCGGAGCGCGGCTTCGAGCGAGGCGAGATTGGGCTGAATGCCGATGGTCTGCCCCATCTGACCGAACACGGCCTCCTGCGTTTTCAGGCCGTTGCCGGTCAGGGCGATCACGACAATATCATCCTTGCCAAAGCGGCCCTGCTCGGCCAGTTTCTTGGTGGCGCTGATGGTCACGCCGCCCGCCGTCTCAGCGAAAATGCCCTGGGTGCGGCCCAGCAAGCGGATGCCCTCGATCACTTCCTCGTCAGTCACGTCCTCGGCCCAGCCGCCGGACTTGCGCACAGTTTCCATTGCCACATAGCCGTCGGCGGGGTTGCCGATGGCGATGGACTTGGCAATCGTATCGGGCTTTTGCGGGCGGAAGATTTCGGCCCCGGTCTTGATGGCTGTGGTGATGGGCGAACAGCCTTTGGCCTGCGACGCGTACATCTTGGTCGGTACGCCGCCGTCCAGCAGGCCCAGGCGGTCGAACTCGTTCAGCCCCTTGTAAATTTTAGAGATGAGCGACCCGCCCGCGCATGGCACGATCACATGATCCGGGGCTTTCCAGCCCAGCTGCTCGGCGATCTCGTAGCCATAGCTCTTGGAGCCGTCGCCATAAAACGGGCGCAGGTTGATGTTGACGAACGCCCACCCGTACTTGTCGCCTGCCTCGGCGCACAGTCGGTTCACCTCATCGTAATTGCCCTCGACAGACAGCACGTTCGTGCCGTACACGAGCGTCGCCAACACTTTGCCCTGCTCCAGGTCGGAGGGGATGAACACATACGACTTGAAACCGGCCTCGGCGGCGTGCGCGGCTACGCTGTTGGCGAGATTGCCCGTGCTGGCGCAGGCGACCGTGTCATAGCCGAACTCGCGCGCTTTGGTCAGGGCCACGCTCACGACGCGATCCTTGAAACTCAGGGTCGGATGGTTCACGGCGTCGTTCTTGATATACAGGTTATTCAGGCCCAGTTCGCGCCCCAGGTTATCGGCCTTGATAAGCGGAGTCCAGCCGACGTTCTTGCCTACGGTCGGTGGGCCTTCTACGGGCAGCAGGTCGTGATAACGCCACATCGAGGGCGGCCCAGCCTGGATGCGCTCACGCGTCACAAGCGGCGTGATCTGCTCCCAGTTGAGCATCACCTCCAGAGGCCCGAAGCACAACTCGCACACATGAATGGGCGCAAGCGGGTATTCTTCGCCGCACTCGCGACATTTCATTCCCAATGTTTTTGCCATGACAATCTTCTCCTCGTCCACAAACTTATGCAGCCACCATGACTATTGTAGAGATGCTGTCTTTGGAGTTCTGCAATAAATGATGAATGGAGGCATGACGAACGAGACAGGCACAACAAAGCCCCTCGCCCACCATGCACAAAGAATGCACAGGACGAGAGGCTGTCTGCCTTCGTGGTTCCACCTGTCTTTGCCGCGCCCTCGCAGACACAGCCTTTGCGAGTACCGGAAGGGGCAGGAGAAAGGAAAAGGGAGAAAGGAGAAAGTCACGTCGCCGCTGCTTTTTCCTTTTTGCTTTTTCTTTTTCCTGTCCCATCGAAACCCTAACCCTGTAACGGGAGCCCCCCGGCGAGTCTTAATCAGGCGCAGGGAAAAGATGCAGGAACAAGTAGCGTGTGCGCCACTTCCTCCTTTTCCTTTTTCCTTTTTCCTTTTCTGCCCCGCAGCTCAAAGGCCATTTCAGCAGGTTCGCTTGTACCGGCTCACACCAACCCGGCTCGCTGTGACCGCGCCGCCCGCGTACTCCACCTTCTCAATGCTTTTGAATGTCACTTGTACGACACACTGTTTTTGAACAGGGTCGTGCCGCGTACTGCGCTTAGAGCGAGCGCGGCGAAATTATTACGTTAGGGAAAGTATACTCGCCAGCCGCCGGATATGTCAAGCGGCGCGTAAATTTGTTGCTGCGCTGATTTACGCCACAATCTATGCCCGTGCCTCGAACGCTTGCAAAATGCGGCGGGCGCATTCCTGTGGCGAGGCCGTAGACGTGTCTACTTCCATGTCGTACTTCAAATTAGAAGCGCCATAGCGATGAACGCGCGTGTACTGCCACTCGGCCAGTCCTACCCCCCTGTCACCCCGCGCCTGCTCGCGTTCGCGCAGGATCGCAAGCGGGCAGTGAACGCCGACGAACAAGACTTTGTGGCCGGCCAGGGCCGCGCAGCACCGGGGATACCATTGCTCGTCCGCAAGCACATGATCAATGATGACCGGATAGCGGCTCGACAGCAGGGCCGGCAGGGCTTGATGGAAGATATCAATGCCTGCATAGTAGCATTCGTCCTGAAGTTCGCTGTCCGCAATGCCCCTCCACGCGAACAGGTCGGTGAATGTATCGAGGGAGGCGTGCAAAAAGGGAACCGAAGCGGCTTTCTGAATGGCCTGCGCGATGCTTGTCTTTCCCGAACTCGAAGTTCCATTCAGCCATATTGCCGCCACTCACATCCTCCTAACTTGTGGGGCCGCGCGATGAAAGCGGCATGACGACGGCATACCGTATTTCGCGAACGGTCTACCCGTCGCCGTCCAGTCCGATTCTGTCCGCGCCGGGTTCGCCGGTCGGGTTGAGCGTGGTTCCAATATGGGTGACGACCTTGATGCCGTTGCGCTGCATGTTGTACAAAAAGACGGCGTGCAGGATGTCGGCGGGATGCGCGGGTATCTCCTCGCTCTGCGCCGTCTCGACGGGGATGTCATAAGTATCCACGCAATTTACGGGGACGATGACGGGATGCGGCAGATTGGCGGCATTGGCGCGTACTTTCAGGTGCATGGCAAGCTGGTACGCGCAAATGTCTGTGCAGTCCCCCACCACGACCCGATGCGTAATGTCGGGATGCGCGTCCAGCCACGCGTCCAGGCCCGTGCCCATACTTGACGACACGCTGTTTTTGGGCAGCAGAGTATACGCGCTCGCAAATGGCAGGGCCATCAGCTCCGGCACAATCGCCGACTCGCTCGTTCCGCGTATGCAGTGAGGCGGATAATCCACAAACTCCGTTGCGGCGGGGTCGTGCGCGTCGTGCGTGAGTACGAAATGCGTGACTCCCGCCGCATACGCGTTTTGAAACAACTCGACAATCGGCGGCACGAGATCTGCCACGCGCCCGCTCGCTAATGGCCCCTCGTAGCAAAAGCCGTTGATTACGTCCACGCAAAAAATGCCCACATGCTGCGGCCCGCCTGCCTGCGCGATCAGGCTTTCTAAGGGCATAGGCAACAGGTCGTCCAGCCAGTCGTCCAGATAATCCAGAAACGCGCCCGCGCGGGAGCGCAGCGACTCAGTTTTAAGAAACGGCCTGGTTTCGATCAGCGTCATGCGGGTTACTCCTTATGCTTGCGGAACATACGCCTGTGGAACACGTACCCGTGGAACACATACCCGTGGAACACATACCTGTGGAAAGGGTTACATGGAACGGATCACACGAAACGGATTACACGGTACAGGTGCGCGCGAAACAGAACTTACATTATATCAGGCGGAACGGATTTTGTGAAGGTCTGCACGTACTTTTGTCAGCGTCGCCGACAACAAAACGCGCCTGCTTCCGATCAAGGAAGCAGGCGCGAAGCATACATATCAGCGCATACACTCTATTCGCTGCATTAGCGCAGCGCTTGCAGTGTTGTCCACATTCGCGTTTACGAGCAGTTGGCCGCCGGCCTGTCGAACCGGAAAATGATTTAGATGGTATATTCCGGCCTTCCGACTTTGACTAATCGGGATCGGCTTCGACCGTGAACGGCGAAAGCACGATGTTGCCCTGCGTTTTGCCATTCTTGGTGTCGTCGGTCTGCTTGCTGAGAAGCGAACTGAGCGGAAACGCTTTGGCATGGCCGTCGCAGAACAGCGTATTGGAAACGCCGCCATGACGGGCGACCAGGTTTCCCAGCTTCTGAACGCCGTTCCAGGTCTCGACGGGCGGGGCCGAGTAGCCGAACTGACCGCTGATGCCCAGCGTAGACGCGCCACTGACCGAGAAAAAGCCGTCGCCGTCTACAACCCAGATGGTCGAGGCAGGCGCTTCCAGCTTGGAGATGATCCATGTGCTGGGCGGCGAGGCGTTGGACACGGGCGGGCTGCCGACAAGTCCTGATCCGTTCAGACCCCAGTACGCGTCGTTCAGCGCATACGAACCGTTCAGACGCGTGTACGTGCCGCTGGGAATGGACGCGGGCGCGATGTACTTGCCGAACGGCAGGATTTTGTTGCTGCTGACGATGGCCGTCGGGTCAAGGTATGCAGCCTGACTCGGACAGTTGAAAATCTGAATGTTCTTGACGTAGGGCTGGACAACGTCCATCCACATGGAACACTGCTGATCGCCCGATATGGTGGCGTCGGCGGGATTGGAGCGCGCCCCGGCCTTCCACGCGCCATAGTAGTGGTTGACCATGTTTTCGTCGTAATCCTGCGAGTACATCAGCAGGGATACGCCGATCTGCTTCAGGTTGCTGACGCAGCTTGCCTGCCGCGCCTTTTCGCGGGCCTGCGCAAAGACCGGGAACAGAATAGCGGCCAAAATAGCGATGATGGCGATTACGACAAGCAGTTCGATGAGTGTGAAACCCTGCCTAAAACGACTTTTTAATCTCACGCGTGTCTCCTTATTCAAACAATGGGCAGACGCTTACGCATGCAGACCCGCCTGCAACGGGCATTCCCGCGATGCCTCCGTTTGTCACCCGGAACGATGTGCGCCGGTACAAACATGATACGCCCGTACACCTACTTATATTACTATATATCAGCCCTCGCGCATTGATTTTTGCAGAATATATACCTAATTGCATATCACTGTTGCCGTGTTAGGACGGCGTGATGTGCGCCGCGGCCTAGGACGCTTCAGACTGCGGCTCAACGGGCGTATCCAGCACCTCGCTTGCCTCTCCGTCGCGTGAGCGCATCATGACACGGGGCAGAAACGGGATGATAAGCAGCAGGAGGGCCGTGCTGCCCGCGTTCAGCCAGATCAGGTTTTTGAACGTCAGGTGGAAATGCTCGAACAGGCGCGACCCGACCACATCGCTCAGGTTCAGGGACAGGTTGCGGATACTCAGCATCAGGGCGTAACCCACGCTCTCGCTGCCGCGCGGCGTGGCGCGAGCGGCCAGGTCCAGCAGAGACAATTCCGCGAGCGTGAACGTCAGGCCCACGATCCCTTCTATGACGACAATATGCGAATGAGTGTCATAAAAGTGGTAGCACAGAGTTCCCATTACGCTCAGGCTGACGCACACGGTCAGCAGCGTTCGCAGGGTCAGACGGCGGCAAAGGAGGGCATAGCTGAACGCGCCCAATAGCCCCATGCCGCTGCCTATGGCTCCCAAATTGCCGATGAACTGCTGCGGGAGTTTGAGTGTATTGGTCTGATAGTAGTAGAGGGGCGTATGAAATCCGGGCGCGAAGTAGAACAAGAAGTACGCGCCCGTCGCGGCCCATAGTGTGCGCGAGTGGATCAGCGAGCGATACTGTTTGCCGACGTTACGCGCCACGTCCCGGTTCTGCGTGGCGACGGGACGCTCGCGCAGCACAAAGAACGCGCCCACGGCCAGAATAATCGGCAGGGTCGCCCCCACGCCCGCCGTAAGCATCAGGGAGCGCGTGGCAAGAAAGCCCGCTATCGGCCCGGCCACCATGCTGGAAATGTTGCCCGACAGGGAGCGCAGGCTGGCAAAGCGCCCTGTGGCGTGATAATGCTGCCCCGCCTCCACGACCAGACCGCCCACGACCGTGCTTATCGCCATGAGCAGAGTGTTGATAATGATTGTGGTATACAGCAGGGAATGATAGGTTTGCGGCACGACGCCCAGCAGCAGCCAGAACGCGCCCGCGCCCAATCCGCTGAGAATCAAGTACCATCGGCGGCGCGTACCGAACAGGGGAACAGCGTCCGTAAGAATGCCCACGGCGGGCTTGAAGTAATAGGCGATGCTGCCCAGCGCGAAGAACGCGGCCATCGCCTGCGGCTGCAACTGCAGATTGGTTTTAAGCAAGTTTTTGAGCGGCAGCCCGCCGACGCCCGTGCTGCCGGGATTGCACACGGCCGTGGATGCGATGCCGACCGCGATAAGCCAGAAATAGCGGCGGCGCAGGTCGTCCGGGGAACGCGCCTCGATGTGCGTCACGAGAACGGCGTCGGGCGCAGCGGGCGTCTCGATCTCCGGCCTGCTTGAATTGGAATACGGCAGCATGAAAATTGTCCTTGCGCGGGTGCAGTGTCTCTCCCTGTCGGCTTTCCATTATGACATTATTCTGTCCTGATGTAATCTCCTGCCACTGTTTTATTTTGTTTTCTCCTGACGTTTTTTGTCAGCAAAGAAAGGCGAACCGGGACGCTCTCTTAGGAAAGCGCCCCGGTTCGCGAGTTTTATTCAGGCTGTCCTTGATACTCTACTGTGTGATAAGGTTATTGCCCATGTGCAGTTTTACGGTAACGCGGGGCGCGGCGGGAGCAAACGGTCTTAAAACGGGGCCGGCTTTGCCGCCGGGTTTCGCCGGGGCGGGCGTCGGGCCACCCTCGACAGGCGTGATCACCACGACGGTAATATCGCCTTCTCCCGTAGAGCGCACCACTTTGCCCTCGTTCACGGCCAGATTACTGGTATACGTCATGTTCAGCATCCCTTTGAGGACAACCGGCGTTTTGGTCGTACTGTCCACGTTGACGAAAGGAATACGCAGCAGGGAGCGCAGGCGGGCCGTCTGGTACAGGCCGACCGGCTCCATGCGGACGAACGTGGTCTGCACCGTCCCCTCGCTTCCTTTGCCCAGGCTGGCGATGTTAAGTTTCTGCGTCCATTTGTCCCCGACGCGCACCGGCTGTCTGGGAAGATATACGCCCTGCGTACTCAGTCCGCCCGACTGGAACATTTGACTCGTCATGCTCGCGCTGTTTTCGCTCTGCGGCAGGTCTTTGGCGGACACGATGTTGTTGCGCGCATCGAATGTAATCAGGGCGGGTTTGCTTTTGATGTCGGGCGCGAAAGACTGACCGCTGACCGTGCCTGTGCCGCTCAGGGTCGCGATGGAGATTTCCGCGCTGCCGTCCGGGTTCGTTTTGGTGACGCGCTGCTGTACCACCATGTTGATGTCTGTATTGTACTGCGCGGTCATTGCGGCGGATTGGTCCGGCAGCAGCATCGTGGCCTGCTCGGTCATCTGATACTTATTTATGTCGCCGGTCTTGAACTTCATACGCAGTTGAATGGGCTGCGCGCCCGCGGGAGGGGACGTTGCAGGCGGTACGGGCGTGGCCTTCAACTGCGTTCCGGGCGCGCGCCGGGGCGGCATAGGCACAGGTTTTTGCGCCACGTTCTGCGCGGGCAACATCGCAGGCTTTTGCTGCGCCCGCGCTATCAGGCCCATCCCGTTCAAAGCAACTAGGCCGCAAATCGCACATGCAGGCAGGCGCACAGTCTTAGAAGGGATCGCGTGGAATTGAGAATGCAGATTTTTCATAATTCGTTGGTCGCTTTGATGTTCACTTCGATATTCAGCAGTGTTCGGCATTGCGCCTTGCAAGTAACCTTGCCTGGTTGGTTCGTACTTTTGCCTGGTGCATCGCGTCCGCGAGGACGCTTGTCGCGCAGCGACTCCAAGACGGGTACGTTCTTTGTACCCGTCTTTTACGAGCTTATTTTGCATGACTGCTTAGCGCGGATCACGTGACGGCGTTTTCGCGTCGGGAGCGGAGGCCGGTGGGCTATCTTCCAGGCGAAGGGTTAGTAATTGGCCGCTGACCGTCATGGTATCGCCCGGAAGCTGGGCCAGCAGCGCGCCCGCAAATTGGACCGTTCCCGTAATCAACCCCTGCGAGCGCACCATCAGGCCGCTTTCGGGCAGGGCGTTTACAAACTGCGTGAACGTCAGCCGCATCGTAATCCTGCCTTTGGCGCTGCGGGCGTCGGCGGGCTTGCCCTGCGCGTCCGTGTACGACGTATATGGCACGGTCAGTACCTGCTTGATCTTGATGGTATCGGTCGCGCCGATCTTTTCGCGTCCGAGCAGGGTCAGGGTAGCGGTTACATCTTCCTCCGAAGCCTCATTGGTTGCGCCATTCAGTGTGCTATCCGCGGCGTTACCCGCGCGTTCTTTTAGCTTGCTGCGCGTATCCGGGCTGCCCGGCGTGGCGTAACGCGCCGTCCAGCTTTCCCCGACGCTTATGCTTTTGTCCGGCAGAGGCAGGAAGGCGAGCGGTATAAGAAGGTTCGACTGATTGAACAGGGCGTCCAGTCCGCCGCCCTGCGCGCCGCCGCGTTTGAAGGTGGAATCCTTGAATGCTGTCAGCCGATCCTGACGATCCAGGGTCAGCAGGCGCGGGGTGTTTTCCGGGTCACGCGGGATGTTCTGGAACGCGCCCGTGGCGTCCAAAATACGCCCGCCCTCAAACAGCGCCTGCACGATAACGCTGCCGTCCGGGCGCGTTTCGCGCGCCCGAAAATGCAGCGTCAGCGTCATCGTTGATGTGGAAGAGAACGTAGACGGGCCGCCGTTCTGGCCGGGAAAGCGGAATGTGAGGCTGGACTGCGCCCCATAACGCCGCTCCTGCCCTTTGTCGAATTGCATGAGGGGCGCGAACGTTACGCCCTCCGTGACAAGCGGGGCGGGCAGCGCAGGCGAGGTGGGCGCAGGCGCGACGGGCGGCGCTTGCCCCTGCCGCGCAGGCTGGGCAGGCATCTGCGCCCACGCCGACGGAACTACGCAAAGCGCAGGCAGAACAGCAAGCGCAGGCGCATGGCGTATAATGCAGCGGCAGGAACAGAACAGGCCGCGTCCTGCGCGGCATACACGGACGCGCCGGAAACGAACGCGGCATGAATGGAAGAGGATTGCTATCATTTTGCTTTTCTGTCGGACAGGGCCACGTGTTTAGGCGCATCGGGCAGGCGCGTCACGGTCATGCGGGCTTTCACATCCAGCGGGTCGGTTTCGGGTATTTCCGGCTGTTCGGGGTTGATCTTGACGCGTTTACGGACGATCACGGCATTCATCACGAGATGCGCCGACTGCACCTGCCCCGCCTGCGCGGTCTCGCCGGCCGGAACCGGCACGGCCTGCGTCGCGCCGCGCGCCGTTTTGCCTGCCGGGGTTTTCAGTGTCGCTTTCTGCGCGGGCGCGGCAGGAACCACGAACGTCATCTCGCTGGTCAGGTCTACCTTGCCGCTCAGGGTGCGGTATACCTCGGCGTCTTTGCCCGCGCTGTTGCCGGCCTTGTCCAGTTTGTCCTCAATGTCGGCGTGCGCCCTCTGACTCAGACGATACGTAGTATTGGCGCCCCCTATGGCGCTGTCCAGGCGATCCGTATACACGGTTTTACCCGGTTTTGCCCCCAGCAGGCCGTCCGTGGCGGGCCAGGTATCTCCGGGTTTGATTGCCTGCACAGGGAACGTCACGGGAAGCATCATTAGAAACAGCTTGCGAATATCGAAGCCTACATCAAAGGGAATTTTCACGCTGCTGCTTGTCAGAATGCGAACGATGCTCCCGTCCGAACGCAGAATCGCGGTCGCGTTCAGAGCCTTTTGCATATCTTGCAGCGTGGTCAGGCCGGACATGAGGACGACATCCTCGCTGTCAAGGTCTACTTTCTGGTTCTCGCCCACCTCGCTCTTGAACAGGTACAGTTCGTGGCTGTCCACAACGAACTCGACCGTCGCGCCCTCTTTGTCCACTTTTTTGACCGTTGCCGTATACCCCAGTTCGGCCTTGAAGTGAACGGGTGGGCTGTCGGGCTGCGCGAACGGCGGGAAATGCCCGTCGAAGAACGCGTTGACCTTGAAATGCGTCACACTGCCAAGCGTAAACTGGTAGGCGAGTTGGGCAGGCGCAACGGCCTTATTAGTCTTCGTATTCGCGCCTGCTGCAAGGGGGATTTTGCCGACCTTCGCGCTGTGATTCTTGGGCGTAGTATCGCTCTTCGCGCACAGGCCGCACAGCAGCAACAGCAAGCCTGACGCCAGTGCCGCCCTCGCAGGACGTGTTTGCGGATAAAAACTATATCGCATGGACGTATCTTAACCTATCTTAGCCGTTCTTAGCCATCGTCAAAACCAATACAAGAGTGTTGCTGTGAATGGCGTCATTGTACCATTTCTGCCCGAACAGTGTCAAAACGCATGTTGCTCGCCTGCAATCCAGCGTGGCGCAAACGTCTCGGAACGGGTAAACTATCCTTTGCGCTCAAAGTGTTACACCTGGCTTGCGCTTCCACGCGCCGTCGTTTCAGCGTACAAAGCGCACTGTGATTCCATACGGCATCCGCCGGAGAAATATCAAATCTGAAACATCGAACCTTGATCGCTCAGTCGAAAACATCAAAAATTCACACCGACACAAGATTACAACGAGACGAAATAGCAAAAGGAAGTATTACAAGCGTTATGAACGAGGAAGAGCGGTATCTTTTCGATTTGCAGGGGTATCTGGTGCTGAAAAACGTGCTGGATGCCGATACGGTCGCGGGCATGAACACGTGGCTCGACGCGCAGACGCAGAACAATCCCGAATGGCAATCACAGACCGGCAACAAGCATCTGGAAAACGTAATTACGTGGGGAACGCCGTTCCGCAATCTGATGGATCATCCTCGCGTCCTGCCGTACCTTATCGCCATGATGGGCGACATGCTGCGTTTGGATCACGATTACGCCATTTTCCTCAAGCCGGGACATAAAGGGCTGGAACTGCACGGCCCGACCATGCTGCACCCTTACGATCCCTGCCACTATTACCATTGCCGCAACGGCGAGATATTCTGCGGCCTGTGCGTGGCGACGTTCGCCCTGTCCGACGTGGAGCCGGGACAGGGCGGATTGGCCGTAATACCCGGCAGTCACAAAAACAACTTCAACACGCCCGACGACATCCGCTTTTTCCGGCGCGAGTCCCCTATCGTGCAGCATGTGCCTACCAAAGCGGGCGACTGCGTGATCTTCACGGAAGCCCTGATGCACGGAACGCTGCCGTGGCAGGGGCCGGGCGAACGGCGCACCCTGTTCTTCAAGTACGCCCCGCCTGTGATCGCCTGGACGAACAAGCGCTATCTGGGCGCGGATGGCGACCCCCACGTACTGGCCCGCGAGTCGGAGTTTACCGAGCGGCAGCGCATCCTGCTTCAGCCGCCCAGCGCCAAAGACCACCGCAATCGTATCGTGTTACCGTAGGGCTGCAAATTCGAGGTTTTGCGGCAGGTTCCGGTATATATCATCTAAATTCTTTTACCGGATATTAGGCCTGCGGCCAACCGTCCTGTGAGCAAAACATGGCTGCATGTATACCTTCTCCGCTGAGTTAGTGGAGGTTGATTGTCAGGGTCTTGTTTTGTTCAGCGTTGAGGTCGAATTTGGCCTCGTTGAAGCGGGGGGCGCGCATAGCCGGACGCGGGTTATTGCTGGCTCCGGTGCGCTCGGTCGGGATACCCAGGAAGTTGGTGTCCAGGCGGTTATTGCCGTTTGCGTCGTGGTACGCGCTGACGGCATACGTGCCGGGTTCGAGGTTGTCGAAGGTGACGACAAAAGGATCGAGGGCCGCTTTCTCGTCCAGGTCACTCAGCACAACGTCTTTACGGGCCAGCGGCTTGATTTTTTTGCTCATCCACGCCTCCGGTTTGTTGACGAGGACGATGCGTAAAACGCCTTTACGCTCGCGCAGGCCGGAAAAGTGGATGGTTAACGCCGCCTTCGCTCTTGCTTCCTGCGCGTCGCTTGCCTGCTGACCGGCCTCCTGTATCGGTTTCGTTTCCTTCTTGCTGTCCTGCGCCCACGTGAAATTCAGTATCAGTGCTAAGGCACAGGTAAAAGCGAGTTTTATGAACGGGTTATATGCTGAAGGGTATGGCATTGGTCTTCCTTGATTGTACGCGATAGGGTTGTATGTGGCAGGGTTGTATGCGGCAGAAGGCCCGCTGATGATTTTGGTATCATCAGCGGGCCTCCGGCATTTACCTTTCGACATTTGAACGGCGCGATCTTTTGCTAGGCCGGTTCGGGGCGCAGGCCCTGCGTCTGAATGCGAGCGCGCTCCGGTTCCACAGCGACAGGCGTACCCGTCGTGGGCGGCAGGGTCGGCGGCGTCAGGGCATTGCGCCGAATGTCGTCCGCGTTGGCCGTGCCGTCGAGCAGGGCCAGGAACTCCTCGCGGTTCAGCGACTCGCGTTCCAGCAGGATTTCGGCAATTTCGTCCATCTTGGCGCGATTCTCGATCAGAATGGTACGGGCGCGCGCATAGCCCTGGTCAATAAACATGCGTACTTCTTCGTCAATGGCCTTGGCGACATCCTCGCTGTAATCGCGGTCTTCCATCAGATCGCGGCCCAAAAACGGATTGCCCTGGCGACGGCCCAGGCGCACCATGCCCAGACGTTCGCTCATGCCGTACTCGCACACCATCGCCCGCGCCACGTCCGTTACCTGGTTCAGGTCGGCTACGGCCCCCGTCGTCACGTCCTCAAAGACGATCTCTTCGGCCACGCGCCCGCCCAGGCTGGCGGCGATGTCATCAAGCATGTCCTGCTTGGTACGCAGGGTTTCCTCTTTGGGCAGGAACCAGGTTGCGCCGCCGCTCATGCCGCGCGGAATGACCGTAATTTTATAGACCGGGTCGGCGTTGGGCAGTTTGGCAGCCACAATCGCGTGTCCCAATTCGTGATAGGCCACGACGCGCAGGGTACGCTGGCTGTTCATGCGCGTTTTGCGCTCCGGCCCCATCAGGACGCGGTCGCGCGCCTCGTCGAACTCGGCCATCGCGATCTTGCTTTTATCGCGGCGCGCGGCCAGAATCGCGGCCTCGTTCACGACGTTCATAATGTCCGCGCCCGTGAATCCCGGCGTCAGGCGAGCGAGCGTATCTACGTTGATGTCGTCTTCAACGGGCTTGCCGCGCAGATGGACGTTGAAAATGGCCTTGCGTCCCACGACATCGGGCGCGTCCACGACGACGCGCCGGTCAAAACGTCCTGGGCGAAGCAGGGCCGGATCCAGAACGTCAGGGCGGTTCGTTGCCGCGATCATAATCACGCCCGCATTGGTGTCAAAACCGTCCATCTCGACGAGCAGTTGGTTGAGCGTTTGTTCGCGCTCATCGTGTCCGCCGCCAAGTCCCGCGCCGCGCTGCCGCCCGACCGCATCAATCTCGTCAATGAAGATCAGGCTGGGACGATTGCTCTTGGCCGTATCGAACAGGTCGCGGACACGGCTAGCGCCCACGCCGACAAACATCTCCACAAAGTCCGACCCGGAGATATGGAAGAACGGTACGCCTGCTTCGCCGGCCACGGCCCGCGCCAGCATGGTCTTGCCGCATCCGGGAGGGCCAAGCAGAAGAACGCCCTTGGGGATCTTTGCGCCCAGCGCCTGGAACTTGCGCGCGTTCTTCAAAAATTCGACGATCTCGGCCAGTTCCTGCTTGGCTTCTTCAACGCCGGCTACCTCGTCAAACGTTACTTTGGCGGTGTTGTCGGTCAGCCGCTTGGCCTTGCTGCGCCCGAAGTTGAGCGCCTGGTTGCCGCCCGACTGCGCCTGCCGGATAAAGAACAGATAGAACAAACCGACCAGCAAAACAGGGAAAAACAGCACCGTCAGGATCATCTGCACATTTTCGCTGATGAACGGCGCTTTGTATTCGAATTTGATGCCGGACTGAATCAGTTTCGCGTTCAGCGCGTTCTGCGACTCGGAACCGGGTGGGAGCCGGGCAATGATGGTTTTATCTTTGCCCCCCTGCGGCTGGCGCAGCGTAAGTAAAGCGTCTTCCTTCTGGAGAACGACGTTGTCTACTTCCGCCTGTCGGGCAGGGTCAATATAGCGCATAAATTCGTCGTAAGTGACGTTTTTAGGGCCACCCGCTGACAGCGCCTGCGATTTCCAGAGTACGCCGATCAGCATTGCGATCACCAGGACGGAGATGATGCGCGTTCCATTCATACCTGTCTTCAAATCAACCTCCTCCGGCCTCGCCTGCGCGACGCTGGCTGTTACGACAATGCCGCCTATTATAGCATACTATTCCCTACTCTAACAGCAATGCCAATAGTTCCTGCGTCGCGTCCGCACCCTCAGACGGCGCATTCAGCCCCTTCGTTTGTCCGCGCGGTGTATCCTCGCGTTCCAGCCACGCGGCCAGATCGTCCGCCACGTCCGCTAGCCGCGCATTGAACAGGGCCGTCTCGTCTATGCGCAGACCGCCCACAGCCAGAATACGCCCCGCCCCGTTGGCGTCGAGGATAACAGGCGCGGTTGCTCTTTGTTCACGCGGCGTTTTGGCGTCCGTAAAAATGTCCTGCAGTTTTTTGGTTCCGTGCAGGCCGCGCGGACGCATCCGGTCGCCCGGCTGCCATGCGCGCGCCAGAAGAGGCAGGGCGATTTGATCCCGCGCCCATAGAGTGAGTGTCGCGTTCGGCGCAGACCGCCATTTGTCCGGCGCGATTTCCTGCCCGTTGTCAGCGTCCGCGCTCGCCGCTTCTTCGCGCCAATGCTCTACAAAACCCCTCAGGTCGGCGCGGCGGCAGATGACGGCGGAGATAATGACGCCCGCCGGGGCAATACGAGTTCGCATCGGCACATTCAACCCTACATTCAGAACTGCGCTCCACGGGACGGAACTCGCCTGCGTCGGCGCTTGAAAGATTTCTATGGCCCCGTCGCGGCAGTGCAGAGCCACGGCGGGGCTTTCTGACGCGGGCAGGATGGCATGGTAATTTTGTGCTTGCTCTGAAGCGTTAAGCAGGTTCTGCACACCCTCGAAAGTCACGTCGCGCAGATGGCCTCGAACGCGCAGTATAGCAAGCCGCAGGACGCGGCGACGAAGAGCGAGCGGATGGGCGTTAAGATTCGATACGGTCAAAGTCAGATGTTCAGGCTGATTTTGGGCGTGTTGGGCCAGCAGGTTATCGAGGGCGTCGGCGGCGAGGGCGTCGAGCAGCGTGTTATCTTCGCCGGCAAGGTCGGCGAGGCGCAGCAGGGCGTTGTCTATCTGCTCATTATAGTCCCGTCGCAGCAGGGGCAGCAGTTCAAGGCGAACGCGGTTGCGGCTGTACGTGGGCTTCAGGTTGGAACTGTCCATGCGGGGCTGGAGAGCGTGCCGCGCGCAGTAGGCTTCCACCTGGGCGCGCGTGGTGTCGTACAGGGGGCGGACAAGCGGCGGGGCGACCGGGGGAATGCCTGCCACGCCCGCAAGTCCGCTGCCGCGCAGGATGTTGAGGAGTACGGTCTCGGTGCGGTCGTCGCGGGTATGGGCGAGCGCGATACGGGCCGCGCCCGCCTCACTTGCCACGCGGCGCAGATAAGCGTGACGCACATCGCGCGCCGCCTGCTGCGACGACAAATGCCGACGCCGCGCCACGGCTGGCACGTCTGCGTTTTCGATGCGGCAGGCGACACCCAGCCGGTCGCACAGCGCGCGCACATACGCGGCATCGCCCTCCGCTTCCTCCCCCCGAAAGCCATGATTGAGATGACACGCCGCCAGGGTAAGCCGCCACTCCTCCTGCATTGTATGCAGCGCGTGCAGCAGGGCCGTACTGTCCGCCCCGCCCGACACGCCGACCACGACCGTCGTGTCGGGGGTGAACATTGCATAACGCGCTGCTGTATCGCGCAGTGTGGCAGTCAGGTCGGGCGAGTTAGGCGCTAAGTCAGGCATAGGCGATAACGCTAACCTGCCGGGGCCGACTCGGAGCGGCTGTAATCGGGGTCGAGGGAGGGACTGGCGTCGAGCAGTCGGCGCGTGTACGCCTGCTGCGGATGGTCGAATATCTGATCTACGGTTCCCCGCTCCACGATCTGGCCGTGTTCCATCACGCAGACCTCGTCGGCCAGATAGCCCACGACATCCAGGTTGTGCGTGACGAACAGGTACGTCAGGTTGCGCTCGCGCTGCAAACGGCGCAGCAGGTTCAGCACCTGCGATTGTACGCTCACGTCCAGCGCGCTTGTCGGCTCATCTAAGACGATAAAGTTGGGGTCAACGCTCAGGGCGCGGGCGATGGCGATGCGCTGCCGCTGTCCGCCGCTGAACTCGTGCGGATAGCGATCCAGGCTTTCGGGCGGCATACTCACCTGCTTCAGCAGTTCCTTGCACCGCTCTTCGCGCTCGATAGCTCCCGCCCCGATGCGATGCACGATCATGCCTTCCTGCAGCGTTTCGCGCACGTTCATGCGGGCGTTCAGGCTGGCGTAGGGGTCCTGGAATACCACCTGCATCTGACGACGCAGTTCCTGCCGCACACTGCCATGCCGCGCCGAAAACGGCTGCCCCTCGTAAAAGATCTCGCCGCCCGTAGGCGCAAGCAGATCCAGCAGCATCAGGGCCACGGTCGTCTTGCCCGACCCGCTTTCCCCGACAAGCGCGAGCGTCTTGCCCCTGCCGATCTCGAAACTTACGTCCTCGACGGCCTTCTTCCACTTTTTGGGCTGGAACAGGCCGGTGCGCTGCGGAAAATACTTTTTCAGGTTATGCACCGCCACAAGCGGAGCATTGTCTTGGTCAGTCGTGTTCATACGTTACTTTCTCTGCCAATGTGAGTTTTGGCCCTCATCCGGCCTCCGGCCACCTTCTCCCGGAGGGAGAAGGCCAGTTTGTTCATCTTGCGCGTTGGATAAAGTTTGTGTTTGACGGCGAACCCACTGCCGCCTTCACTCCCCTCTCCCTGCGACGAAGGAGCGAATCAGGGAGAGGGGCCGGGGGTGAGGGTACAATCTTTCGTCACACAAAAGCCCCGCATTCAAATTGGATGAGAACCTACACCGTGGCGGGTTCGCGGGCGGGCAGGGTGATGCCGGGCATTTCTTCGGCCCTGGTCGCGGGACGGTCGGGAATGTTCGGGTCGTAAAGATGGCAGCGGCAGGGGCGGGACGTGCCGCCGGGACGCTCTTTGGGCGGGATGGTAGCGCACGACCCAAAACGGTAGCGGCAGCGCGGTTCGAACCGACACGCAGGAGGCCATTTGGTCGCCTGCGGCACGATGCCTTCCAGCGTACTCAGGTCCTGGCCCCGCCGCGCGCGTGTCGGCAGGCTGGCGAACAAGCCCTGCGTGTATGGGTGCTGCGGGTCTTTGAAGAGGGCGGGCGCGGGCGCGCTTTCCACCACTTGTCCCGCGTACATCACGGCCACGTCATGGGCCACGCGGGCAACGACGCCCAGATCGTGCGTGATGAGCAGCATCGCCATGCCCAGCCGCTTTTGAAGGTCGCCCATCAGGTCCAAAATCTGCGCCTGTATGGTCACGTCCAGGGCGGTCGTCGGCTCGTCGGCAATCAGCAGCTTGGGGTCGTTGGAAAGCGCGATGGCGATCATCACCCGCTGCCGCATCCCGCCCGAAAGCTCGTGCGGATACTGGCGCATGTGCTGGGCCGGATCGGGCATACCCACGAGTTTGAGCAGTTCGATGCCCCGCTTGTACGCCCCGTTGCCGCTGGCCGTGCCATGCAGGTTCATGGCTTCGCTAAGCTGCCAGCCGACCGTAAAGACCGCGTTCAGGCTGGTCATGGGTTCCTGAAAGATCATGGCGATGTCTTTGCCGCGCACGGCCCGCATCTGATCCCAGGTCATGTCCAATAGGTCTTTGCCCTCGAACAAAATGCGCCCGTTGTCAATGTAGCCCGCCGGTTCCGGCACAAGCTGCATGATGGACAGGGCCGTCATGCTCTTGCCGCAGCCCGACTCGCCCACGACGGCCAGCGTCTCGCCCCGGTTCACGGTAAACGTCACGCCGTCCACGGCTTTGGCAACGCCCGCCGTGGTGTTGAAATAGGTACACAGGTTCTGCACCTGCAAAAGAGGTTGGCTCACGGAAATGTTACCTTATTATCTCGTTCTCAAACGGGGATCAATGGCGTCGCGCAGGGCGTCGCCGAACAGGTTGACGGACAGCACGAGCAGAAACAGGGCCGACGAGGCGGACAGCAAATGCCACCAAATGATGGGTTCGCGGGCCAGCTCGTTGCGGGCGCTGTCTATCATGTTGCCCCAGCTTCCGATTTCCGGCGGCACGCCCACGCCGATATACGTCAGGATCGTCTCGGCCATAAACAATCCGCTCAGGCCCAGCACAATCGAGATGATGACGATGGGCAGCAGATTGGGCAGAATGTGGCGGAACATGATGCGTAGATTGCTGACGCCCAGCGAGCGCGCGGCCCGCACATATTCGCGGTCACGATGCTTGAGGGTTTCGCCCCGCACCAATCGGCACAATCCGACCCAGCCCGTCACACCGAGCGCAAAGCATATTTGCGGCAGGCCCCTGCCCAGGACGAGGATCAGGGTAATCAGCAGCAGAATGTCGGGGACGGAGCCAACGACCGTGAATGTATACTGAACCACGTCGTCTGCGGTTTTGCCGTAGTAGCCGCCTATCAATCCCATCAGCAGGCCGACGGGCAGAATGATCAGCGTGGTAAAGACGCCGATGATAAGGGCGGTGCGGCAGCCTTTAAGAGTGCGAAACAGCACATCGCGCCCGTTGCCATCCGTACCCAGGATGTGCCTGCCGATCAGCGGGTGCGGGTGCGGCTCGCCCGTGGTCATGCTCGCGAATGGCGCGGAGTACGTGCGCTCAACCGAAACGCGAGCAAAAGCGCGATCCAGCAAAGACTTCGCATCCGAGGTTTTGTTGTCCTGGTACGCGATGCTGTCGAGGACGCCCACGCCGACATACAGGCACATCACGGCGAGCGAGGCCATTGCTATCTTGTTGCGGGCCAGCCGCCGGTACGCTTCGGCCCACAGCGGCGTTCGCCCCGCCCGCGCGATCATCCACACGAGCAGGCCGACAAACACGAGCGGGAATAGATTGCTTATAATCGTCATCATAAATTTAATCAAGCAAGTTAATGAGTGTTTTGAGAGAACACCCGCGACCCATGCGGCCTGTGCATTCGCGTCCGCAAGGACGCTTGGCGAAGCCTCCGAGGCGGGTACGTTTCCTGTACCCGTCTAATCGAGGCGAACGCGCGGATCGAACAGCGCGTAGCCGATGTCGGTCAGAATGTAGCCGATGATCGTCAGGAACGTCCCCAGAAACACCATCGCCCGCACGACCGCGAAATCCGCGCTCTTGATGGCATCTATGAGATAGTTGCCCAGGCCCGGAATATTGAAAAACGATTCGAGCAGCAGACTGCCCAGGAACAGGCCGGGAATAGTGGCGACGCTGCTGGTGATGATGGGAATGGCCGCGTTTTTCAGCACATGCCGAAACAAAATGCGCTGTTCCGAAACGCCTTTGGCCCGCGCCGTCCGCACGTAATCCTGGTTCATTTCTTCCAGCACAAAGGTGCGGTACAAACGCGTCAGGTTTCCGAAACTGTATACAACGCCTACCACGGCGGGCAGCAGCAAAAACTTGATGCCCTCCGGCCCCGCGTGATACCCCGCTATCGGGAACAGCCGCAATAGCTTGCCCAATACGAACTGCCCCGTGATGATGTACACAAGGTTGACGATGCTCATCATCAGCACGCACAAAAACGTTCCCAGATAATCTACATATGTGCTGCGGAAATAGGCCAGGAACAGGGCCGCGCTGATACCGGCAAGCTGCGACCCGAAAAAAACCAGCAAAGCAATAGTAAACGACGGCACGGCCCCGGATTTCAGACGGTCGGCGATGTCCTCGCCTCCTGCCGCGTCCGATTTGCCGAAGTTAAACGTGAACATCTGCACCGTGTAGCTCTTGAACTGCTCGATCTTGGGCTTGTCGTAGCCGTGCTGCACCACCCATTCCTTGATCTGCGCGGGCGAGGGGTTACGCGCCGACAGGTTGTTGCGGGCGATGCGTTCGGGCGAGAACACGCCGTAGAACAGCATGAAGGTCAGCAGCGAAACGGTGACAAGTATGGGAATGGCGTACAACACGCGCCGAACCATATAGCGCAGCATGAGCAAACTCCTACAAGTATGGAAGTAAGACCTTTGATGTAATCCTCAGCCGTACCCTGTCTACACCAGGCGCGAAACGTCGGGATCGCTTTGCTCGCGGCGCACGTAGCGGGTACGCCGTTTGCGGATCACGCTCAGGGCGGGGATACTGGCGGCAACGATCAGACCGGCCAGACCTGCGAGCGGCCAATAATTAGGCTGGTTCCACTCGGCCTGCAAACGCGCCCTGATAGCGCCGTCCACGTTCCAGTATTTCACGCTGTCCATTGCCACGGGCTGCGACTTGAAGTTGTGCATCCAGGGCTGCTTCAGCGCAAACGTTTCGTTGTGCGTCATGTAGATCCAGGGGCAGTCCTCGACCGCGATGTCGCGCAACTGCGCGATCAGCGCCTTACGCTCCGGGCAGTCCTGCATCACGTTCATCTTGTCGAAGATGGCGTCGTACTGCGGGTTGGCGTAATTGCAGGCGTTGGGGCCGGGCCGCTTGTTCGGGCCGTACAGCAAAAAGTCGAAGTTTTCGGGATCGGGATAGTCGGCGACCCAGCCAAAGTTCATGAACTGATACTGCCCATCATCTATCTTGCCCTGAAAAGTCGGAAAATCCCACGAACGCGATACGACATGGATGCCGATGGCCTCGATCATCGGCTGGAAGATGCCGATGGTCTGCCGTCCCGCCGCCGTGTCCAGCGAGTTGTCCCAATACAGCGTCAGCCGTTCGCCGGTTTTAGGATCGATGCCGTTGGCATAGCCCGCCTCGGCAAGCAGGGATTTGGCCTTCTCGACGTTGTACTGAAGGTACGGGTTTTTGAAATTCGGGTCGTAGCCGAACAATCCGGGCGCGACGATCTGCTGCGCGGGCTTGCCCAAGCCCAGGTTCACGATGTCAATGTACTTTTGCATGTCCATGGAACATGACACGGCCTGCCTTAGCTTGCGATGCTTCGTCGCTTCCTCAACGGCCAGCGGCTTGCCGCTCGCGTCCACGTTCCCGACAATCGGATCGTTCATATTGAACGCGAAATAGCTGATGTCTACGGCCACGTCGCGGCTCAACTGCACGTTGCGCCGCTTCATGTCGGGTGACAGTTCCGTACCGTTCGCGATGGCCTGCTGAAAGTTTGCCGCCGACACGCCCGATGTGTCCAGATAGCCCTGCAAAAACTGGTTCCAGGCGCTGGTTCCCTCGCGGAACACCGTATAATGCACCTCTTTGACAAACGGCAGGGCTTTGCCCGCATCAGCTAATAGCCCTGCCTCGCGGTCGCCGGGCATCCCGACCGACGGGTACAGATCGTCCCGGCGATAGTTGGGATTGGCTTTGAGCGTCATGCTGGCTTTGGGCTTGTAATCGGCCAGGACATACGGCCCGCAACCAACGCAATGCCGGCTCAGTTTCTTGCCGTACATGTCCACGGCTTCGTGGGCGAGCGGGCTGGTAAAGTGCATCGCCATCAGGAAGCGCAGTTGGGGATACGGCGTGTTCAGCTTGATGCGAAAGGTGTACGGGTCGGCAGGGTCGAGTTCCAGACCTTCCATCGGCAGGTTGTAATCGGGCTTCTTGCCGTCCTTTTTCAACGCCTTCTGCTGCGCGCTCCAGTCGTTCATGCCCAGCACTTTGTCGTTAAAGAAGCTGCGTATGGGACAGGCGACGCCGGGATCGGCCATGCGACGCCAACTGTACAAGAAGTCCGCGCCCAAAATCTCGCGGCCTTTGCCGCCCGCAAAGCAGGGGTCGTCCTGAAAGCGCAGCCCCTTCTTGATGTGAAACGTCCACGTCTGCCCCATTTTAGGAGTGCGGGTCTCTTTGCCATCCTTGTCTTTTTCCACCACCGTGACGGGCGCGTCGGCCACTTCGGGCTGCGTCACGCCCAGGTTCGGCTCCAGCACGTAAGGGTCGCGCTTCAAATAGTCGTACTCCAGATACGTGGCGTAAATGGGGTCAATGATGGTCGCGCCCGGCACATCGTAGCAGATGCTGGGGTCGAACGTCTTGGGGTCCGTACTGATGGCGAGATAAAGGACGGGGTTTGCGGCCTCGCCTTTGGCATACGGATTGTTGCTGCACCCTGACAACAGCAGGGCCAGCGCGCCCAGCGCAAGCGGCGCCAGCAGCAGCCGCGCGCCGGATCGAACGGACAAAGCGCGTGTGTTCAGATGAGAAATCGAAGCGGTATTATACATGGTTGTTTACCCGAAATTCTAAATGCGAACGCAGCATAGTACGAAACCAGGGAGTGCAGGATCAGGAACGGTATATCAGATTGAAATGTGAGAGATCAAAGAACACTAAACAGAAAGTCTGTCAGACAACCTGATTGGGAAAGGTGCGGCGCGTCATTGCGGGGTAAGCGTCATTATACCCGTACTTGGCGCGTTGCTTTCTGGTTTCGGTTCAGAAATTGGTTCAGGAGCGCGCTCTGAATCGTTATTCGCCGCTTACGCGGTGTTTCCCTGCTTTGCGCGGCGCGCAGGCAGGACGTTCCTGACGTCGTGCCGCAGCCCTGTCAATGTCCCCACAAAGGTACGCCTGCGCCGACAGGTTTGCCCGCAGTCATCCCGACGTTGATTTTGCCCTCGCGCCTGTCCAGCAGGGCGGCGGGCAGAGCCGCGACCACCAGTAGCGCGGGAACGCCCAGACCCGCGCTCAAACTTACGACCTGGGCGAAGTTCCAGCCCAGACCCATGTTCAGCCACGACCCGAACACGTTGGAAATGTGACTGGCAAAAGCGAACACGCTTGTCAGGAAAGCGTAGCCGAGCATGGCCTGCCCGCGCGGAATGGCGCGTATGGCGAGATCGAACAGCATGGCGAACACGAGAGCCGACAGCAGGCCGTTCGCGCCCTCGATGAAAAACGCCGTCGGCGCGGAAGCGTACCCCAGGTACAGCAGGGTTCCGAGCGCGTTGCACACAATGCCCGCGCGCAGCAAAGTCTGCAAAGCCGCGCGCCGACACAAGACAAGGTAGCCGCCCACGCCGAGCAGGCCGCAGGCCGCGCCCATGAAATCAAGCCCGTCCTGCGTGGCCGCACTGAATCCAAGCCGCATATTCTCCTGTGATTGGAGAGCGGTAAAGTTGGGCGCGGCGTACAGCAGAAACGCGATCCCCGCCACGCCCCAAACAGGCTTCGAGCGCAGCAGGACGCGCAGATCAGATGCAGAGGCTGCGCGCCCATTAGCGCTGCCGACCTTTGCGGCAGCGCCATTTACGCCGTTCATGTCGGCGTCAGTTGTTTTTTGTGCCGTTTCCGTCGCGCCTTTAGTTGTGCCGATAAGAGGTGCAGACGCTTCTTCATTCGGCTTGCGCGTTAGCTGCCAGTAAAGAACGAAAAACGCGGCGAGCAGTACGGCAGCCCCGGTCGCCACTCGATTCAAGGTCGGCGTCGCGGCGATGCCGACAAAGCCCGCGCCCGCAAGCCGCGCCAGGAAAATCGCTCCCGCGTGCAGCGCGCCTAATCGCCCGGTCGCGCCCATGCGCTGCCCCTGCTCCACAAGCAGCCCGCCCATCAGCGTGCTTGCCAGGGCAAGCATGGCCCCGATGCCGACAATCAAAACCCCCATCCATACGCCCGATGACGCGCCGGGAAGCAGGAGCCACAGGCAGGCCGCGCCCAATGCGCTTGCGGCCAGCCCTGCCCGCTGCGCCTGAGCCGACCGTGCTACGACGGGCGCGAGCAGGGCAAACAGCGGTTTCATATACCAGAACAATCCCGCGCCCAGCCACAAACGCGCATTTGCGAGCGCATCCGGCGCTGCCCCGCTGAACCAGCGTTTTTCCACGACCGCGCGCCCGATCAGTTCCGGCTGCGCTAAGGTGGTGACAAACAGGATCAGGCCGATAAGCAGCAGAACGCTGCGCAGTCGGGCTTTGAGAAGGGCGCGTTCCTCCGCGCTCAGGCCGGGAAGCGGAGGCAGGCCGAGCGCGTCGAGCATTCGGGCAAGGGTCGCGTCCGGCAGGCGGTCAGCCTGCATCTGCGCCATGCCGCGCGCCATGCGCTGTTCGGCGCGCTGTTCCCGCCGACATTCCATGCAGCGCAGCCCCCGCAGACGCACAATAAAAGGGACAGGGTTCGGCGAGGCATCTCTTCTGCCGCTTGCGATGGGGCAAACGCTCCCCGCGTCGTCTGCGCGTTCCAACTCACCAGCCGCATTTCGTTTGTGACGCAAACAGGTCATTTTCCAAGTCCTCTGCTGTCGCGCTTCTTTGCTTTTACGCCAGCATGTGCAATGCCAAACAAGGCAGGCTTCGCGCTTCGCGCCCCTGCATCATCGGGCTTTGCGCCATTTGATTTTGCATTCTGCCCTGTGCCGCTGTCATACAGGCCGGCGGGCGTTTGCAGCCCCTCCGACTGAAACGCTTCCGACGCAAGCGCTTCCGCCTGTACAAACCATTGCCGCAGGCGAGTGCGGGCGAAGTGGCAGCGCGACTCGACCGTGCCGACCGGAATGTCCAGAATCTGCGCGACTTCGGGCGCGCTGAACTGCGACACGTAGCGAAGCAAAAACGTGTCCCTGTGTTCTTCCGATAACCTCATCAGGGCGTTTTGCAGGGCGATGCCATCTTCCACGGCCTCCAGTGCGCCGGACGGCGCGGCGAGCAGGTCGGCAAAGTTCTCGCCGCCAGTGTCCAGGCTGCACGTCGCGGGCCGTTCGCGCAGCCAGCGCGCAAAGCTATGACGGCACAGCGTAAACAGCCAGGCGCGAAACGCTCTGCGCGCCTGCAGGCGCGGCAGGGCGGAAAACGCCTGCGCCCATACTGTCTGCGCCAGATCTTCGGCGTCCTCGCTGCCGCCGGTCTTCCAGCGCAGCCAGCCGATCAAGGACGCGCTATGCCGCGCCACGAGCAGCGAGGCCGCCATGCGGTCGCCGTTCAAATAGCGTTCGATCAGTTCGGCATCGTCCTCCACGGGCAGGCTCCGGCAATGGTTTGTCGCTTGTCGCTTGTTGCTTGTTGGTGTCGTGTGTTGCTTGTTGCTTATCGGTTGAGTTGTATGTCGTACATTTGTATAGAGGCGGGGCGGGGGCATTTCCTTCATTACACCGCAAACTTTTTTAGCGGGGTTGTTATACGAGAGAACGCCGCGCCGCAATTTTGTGACGGGTGGGAGGAGGACCGGCGGAAGAATGGCATTCAGGCACGACGCGCCGCCGCATGATAACGCATCATGCGGCGGCGCGTTGAGGATTTTGACGGAGGCGCGCGGAACGCGCTAAACCCTTGAGGTATTTTGCGGTTCGCCCTCAGCGTCCACGCACAGAGGAATGTAAAACATGACTTTAGCGGGGGTGCAGGCGCGCAGATAGCTCCAGTGGTGGCAGCACAGATACTGCTCCGCATTGCTCCCCGCCGGCAGGGTATGCTGCCATTCCGCAGGGCGCGGACAGCCGATCACTTCGCAGTTTTGAAACGCCATTATTGCTCCCTCAACACAAAGAACAAACACACGAAGAACAACTCGTGAACACGAAGAACAAGCATACAAAGAGCAAGAATCAAGATAGCAACGGAATGATAAAACATCCCCTGCCCCGCCCGGCAGGGGATGTTCTTCAAACGCGCGGGAAATGCGTGGAAGCATCCGACAGGCAATCGGCTCTAACGATCCCTGCCGCCCCGCCCGCCGGGTCGGCAGGCGGCTCCCCTACGTTACACGCTTATTGTCGCAGATAAACTTTGCTTTTCTCTATTGTCTTATCCGCCTATATTTAACAGTGTAGCCTTGCATAAGTCATAGTACACGAATGGTATAGACGTTATAAGGCCGCGTTCATCAGTAGACGGACGCGGCCTTATTTTCAATGCTTTTGTGCTGTTATCGCGCTCTTCTAACGTGCATGAATAGTTGCGCGACAAAGTGCGGAAGAGGCGGACAGGTCTGTCATGCCGCCGTGGGCAGTGGCAAACGCATCTCTTCCGGCAGCAGGCAACGGGCAGCGGCGAGGCGTTCCAGGTCGGGCGCAGCGGCGACCGCGTGGCTGCAAAACGCGAAGATGTCGCCCCACAACAGTTGATCCGGCGATTGTTCCAGCGCGGCGAGCAGGCGTTCGGAAGACGCGGGCTGTCCGAACAGCAGCCTCTCGTCGTTTCCAATCATGACGTTGAAGGTGTCGAAACCCAGCGTGACCAGATATTCCACGCAAAGCCGCGTCTGCGCGATAAACTCTTTTGCGAACTCGAAAGACAGGCAGCGAATGGGCTGCGTCAGGCCGTGCAGCACGTTCAGTTCGAACCCTTCCACATCAATCTTGCAGTACGCGGGCCGTCCAAACTGCGCGATCATCAAATCCAGGGTCGTGACCGGAGCGCTAATGGTTCGATCCCATGTCATGTCCCTGAACCGCCCCGTCTTCCACACGGTCGAAAATGTAGAAATGCCCTCCCCCGCCCCGCAGATGGAAAATTCGATGCTGCCCGGTTTGTCGGCCAGTCCATACGGCATCACAGCGACATTATCCGCGTCCCTGTATTTCTTCTGCAACGCAGCCACGCAGTTGGGCTGGCAGTCGAAGCAGACCAGCGCGCCCGCGCCCTGCCGCAGCATCTCCTGCGCTTTCACGGCATAGTGCGCCCCCACGTCAAAGACCATCGCGCCGGTCGGGAACATACGGCGCAGGGCCGTGGAATGCTGTCGTTGTTCTCCCTGCGCGGCGAACCACCGCACCATATCCATGATCTCCACGTCATCGCCGTAACATTTCAGCAGTTCGCCGGACATTTGCTGGCCGTCTTCGATGCTGTACAGGTCACGCCAGAGAGTCAGCAGTTCCCAGACGTATTCGCGACATCCGCGATCCAGTATCACGCTTTCCGTTATGGCCCGCACAGCCTCAAAGCGTCTGCCCTGCGCGTACCAGGCGGTTCCCAGGATGTAGTACGCTGCGGCGCATTTGTCATCCACTTCCGTCATGAAAGCGGCTGCGTCCACGGCCCGGGGCAGCGCGAGATCGTGCAGGCATTGACACGCGTACTCCAGAACGGCGCTTTTGACACCGGTGTTTATCGGCGCGGCGGGCAGGGATTGGGTCGGACGCGGAAACGTGCTGTAACACGCCCCAGGGCGCAGCGGACACAGCGGCGGCAGGGCGTCATGCAGCAGGGCGCGAGCCATTTCAGGCGTGTAAAGCGCGGTTTGCAGTTCCTGTTCGGCCTGCGCGTTGTCCCGCGCGTTCGGTCGGGTCTCGATCCTGCGCCGGATGTTCTGCCGAAACGCGATCATATCGGCGCGGCACGCGGGCAAGCAGGCCGGGTCGCAGCAGGCCCGCTGCGTCCACTCGGCGACCGACGCCCGCTCGGTGTGCAGGCGGGCATCGAAGCCGCCCGTCTGCCGCCACAAATCGGCGCGAAATGCGAAATGCGGGAATGAGCGCGTCTGGTACACGGGCGCGACAACGGAATGTTTTAGCAGTTCGTCCTCGTCCGCGCACAATATCGCTTCCGCATTGGCCTGACACCACGGCGCGTCGCAATAGTGGACGCCGTGAAAAGTCTCGTAGGGCAGGATCAGGTTCGCCCCCTCCTGCGCGTCGTGCAGGGCCGCGTGATAGGCGCGCGTATAGAGGTACTCGCTGCGCCACACGCAGATCCAGTTTTCCTCCGCTTCCGCTAGCTGCGTCCCGCGATTCAGAGCCTGCCCAAAACTGCCTAGAGGCGTGCCGTCCACATTGCCCGTCACCCGCGTCACAGGGGCGCGGGCCGATATAAGGGGCAGTGCATCAGCGGGGTCCAGCACGATCACGGTATCCCCGGCCAGAAACACAGGCCATAGCGAAAGCCAGCTTTGCTGCGCGAACGACGTAGGAACTTTGGGGTCATGGTAAAACAGGTGTGTCGTCATCTGCTTCCTTCGTAAATCTACCGGCGTAATTTTTCGCGATCTTTGCCGGGGTATTCTGGTGAGATTATGGGCTGTGAAGGAAGAGTTTTGGAGGTCATTTATATTTTTTCGTACACAGTTGCTTATAACTTCAGAGGCGTTTGCCCTGCCTCGCCGCCTTGTCCGCTTTGGATGGGTATGCTATACTACCCATAGCATGAAAAGAACAAATTCCTTTGTGATTACCCTTGTACTGGACGCGCTGCATTTTCTCGCTCTTGCCCTGTGGCTGGGCGGGCTGCTGACGCTGTGGCTGGCCCTGATGCCGTCGGCGTTCGGAGGCGCGGGCCTGACCACGCGGGCGGCGGAAGCCGTGACGGGCGAAACGCTGCGCCGGTTCGCGCCGATTGTCGAGGCATGTGGAATCGTACTGATCGGGGCGCAGTTGGGACTGCGTTTTTGGGGCGGGCGTGAGCGGTCGTTGTTTCTTGCGCGCGGCCTGCGGCAGATACTGACGCTGTGCGCCCTGCTGCTGGCCGAAGTGTGCCTGCGCTCCGTCCTGCCCGGCATGGATGCGGCCCGCCGCGCCGCGCATGTGGCGGAGTTTCACAGCCTGCATCAGGGCTATACCGCCCTCGCCACAATGGAAACCCTGCTGCTGATTGTCGTATCCCTGTTGACCGTGTGGCTGCATCAGCCGCGCTCAACGAACACAGAAGATACAAAGATGGAAGACAAAATAGTATGAGAGGCATACCCGAAGCGGAACGCATCAAAGCGCAGCGCGCCGTCGTCAGGTACAAACTGAGGATGGCCGCGCCTTATATGATCTTTACACTTATTGGCGTATTGTTCAGCACTCTGGCAGTTGTCCTGACTGTCAGCAGAAGCCGCCAGCACGACGCCGACTTTGCGAAGGCGTCCTTGCAGGCAGGTACGGCAACCGTCAGCTCTAAAACCTTCACGTACACCAAAGCGGGCGTGTTTATGAATTTTCAATTTGTTTTCAATGGGCAGCGAGTGAGCAGGCAAACTGAAAACAACGAGCGCTCTATATTCACAAACACAGGCGACACCGTTGCCATTACTTACCGCGTCGGTGAGAGTGGCGCATACGACCTTGTTGACTGGCAGGCCCCGCCGCGCAAAGTGTCTTTATCACATTGAAGCCGACGCAGAGCCGGGTACAAAGAACGTACCCGGCTTCGTACCCATCTCACGGAGATATACGCATGTCTGTTACCGTTTCCAAACTTCCGCAGAATACGGCTCGTCCGCTCGATGCCGAACTTGTACGCGGCTTGCAGTCCATCGTTGGGGCTGAGAACGTGCTGACGAGCGGGGCCGAATTGCGCGCGTATGACTGCGACGCGTATGCGCCCGAAAAACGCTATCCCGACGCCGTGGTCTTGCCGCAGACGACCGAGCAGGTATCGCAGATCATCAAACTGTGTAATCGCCTGAGCATCCCCTTTATTCCGCGCGGCGCGGGAACCGGATTGTCGGGCGGAGCCACGGCCACGAGCGGCGGCGTCATCATTGCTACGACAAAGCTCAACAAAATCCTCGAAACCGACGTGCCGAACCGCCGCATGACCGCGCAGGCGGGCGTCGTCAATACGTATCTTACCAAAGCCGTCCGTAAGGATCGGCTGCACTACGCCCCCGATCCGTCCAGTCAGGGCGCGTGTACCGTGGGCGGTAACGTGGCGGAAAACTCCGGCGGGCCGCACACCCTCAAATACGGCGTTACCACCAACCACGTTACGGGCGTCACCCTTGTGCTGCCGGACGGCGAAATCGTGCGTCTGGGCGGCAAGGCCGAGGACGCGCCGGGTTACGATCTGGTCGGTCTTGTCGTCGGTTCGGAAGGCACGATGGGACTGGTTACGGAAGTCACCATCCGACTGACACCCCTGCCCCAATCCATACGCACCCTGCTCGTGGTTTTTGAAAGCGTGGATCAGGCCACGCAGACCGTGTCGGACTTGATCGCCGAGGGAGTCCTGCCCGCCGCCCTGGAGATGATCGACACGTTCATCATCAAAGCCTGCGAGGACGCGTTTCACCTGGGCTTTCCCCTGGACGCCGAGGCCGTGCTGATTATCGAGGTGGACGGGCTGGAAGTAGGATTAGATGCGGAAGCCGATCATGCCGCCGAAATAGCGCGGCGCAACGGGGCGCGCGAGGTCAGGCAGGCCAGCACCGACCTGGAACGCGCCCTGCTGTGGAAGGCGCGCAAGCAGGCGTTCGGCGCATTGGGCAGGCTGGGCAAGAGCATGGTCACGCACGACGGCGTGATCCCGCGCACCAAACTGCCGTATGTGATCCGTGAGGTGCGCGCCATTGCCGCGCGGCATGGCCTGAACGTGGGCAACGTGTTCCACGCAGGCGACGGCAACCTGCACCCGAATTTAATGTTCGACGAGCGCGACCCGCTTCAGGTCAGCAACGTAATGCACGCGGGCGAGGAAATCTTGAAACTGTGCGTGGACGTGGGCGGCAGCATTACAGGAGAACACGGCATCGGAGTGGAAAAGCAGGAAGCGATGGCGTGGATGTTTACGCCCGACGACCTGGCCTTGATGCAGAAGATCAAGGGCGTCTTCAACACAAGCGATCTGTGCAACCCCGGCAAAGTGTTTCCCACCAGCAAGCGCTGCTGGGAAACCGACCACGCGCCCACCCTTGTCCAGTCCGCGCGCGCCACAGGCCGGGGCGCGGCGGTTTAGAAATCGTTGTTTGTTGTTCGCTGTTGACGGAGTGATCTGTGTGCAGAAAGCACAAGGGCGCTTTTTATTGCCTCCTTTTTCGGTTGTGGAGGAGGAGGCATTTTGCTTTATCGGTTTCGGGTAAACTGAACGCAACGGACGCCGCCTGCTGCGTATATAGGAACGTTTGGAACCCACCCCGGAGGAACTCGCTTGACGTATTCACCTTTCAATTTGCGGCGCATTGCAGCGCAGCGTGTCTTTCGTTCGGCGGGCGCGGCAATGCTGCTCGCGCTGACCGCCCTGCTGCTCGTCTTCGTCTCGACGGCAAAGGCCGAGAAGCATACGCCGAGGCAGGGCGCAAAGCCTGCCAAGATGCTCAAAAAAGACCTGAAGACGGTGAAGTTCTGCATCTACGGCGACACGCGGGACGGCCATGACGTGCATCGCAAAGTGGTCGCCCTGATGATGAAGCAGAACCCGGAGTTTATCCTTCAGACTGGCGATCTCGTCCACAATGGCGGCAGCCTGGCGCTCTGGAAAATCTACGACGACATCACGGGCGAGGCGCGTAAAAAAGCGCCGTTCTACATTGCGCGGGGCAACCACGACTTTGGCGGAACAAACTTCGAGGATCGCGTCAATACCTCGTTCACGTCCGGCAATAAACTCTGGTACAGCTTCGACAAGGCCAACTGCCACTTTATCGCGCTCGCCATTGACGAGCAGACGCCCTACGACCCCAAAAGCGCGCAGTACAAGTGGCTGGTGAAAGACCTGGAAGCGACACAGGAGACCAAGCCTGCCCACATCTTTGTGTTCTTCCACGTCTCGCCGTTCAGCATCGGCTCGCACGGCAGCGACCTGGACGTTCGTAAAACCCTGCATCCCCTGTTCGTGCAGCATCACGTTCGCGCCGTGTTCACGGGCCATGACCACAACTACTACCACACAACCCGCGACGGCATTACGTATGTCGTGACGGGCGGCGGCGGAGCGCCCCTGTACCCCGTAGATCCCGGCAAGGGCGCCATCGCGGGCGACAAGTACGAGAGCGTCAACAACTGCGTCGTGGCCGAAATCACCGGCGACATCGCCGCCTTTACCGCCCTCCGCGCTGACGGCAGCACCCTCGACCGCTTCACCCTCCGCGCCAAGTAGAAACTGCCGATACCGAGAAGATGCTTTACCGCGGATTGGGCGGATGAAACAGATACACGCGGATTATCTTTAGATCAAATCAGCGTTCATTCGTTTCATCCGCCCAATCCGCGGTAAAGCATTTCTGTGTCTCTTACGGCTGGCATTTTTCCGGCTGCGAGGCGTATAATGGAGTGGTGCGTTCAGGTAGACAAATATTGATGCGCCTGTTGGCGACAAGGAGCGCGATTCGCATGGCTGATCTTTCCGATGATCTTTCGGCTGATCTTTCCCACAGTGAGGCAACGCATTTAGAGATGGACGCGGCTCCGTCTCGCAGCGGCAAGAAACTTGTGCTTGTAGACGCGTACAGCCTGCTGTTTCGAGCGTTCTTTTCGGGGCGGTATCTATCCACGACCGACAACCGACCGACCGGCGCGCTGTTCGGCTTCAGCAATATGCTGTTCAGCCTGCTTAATAATGAGCAGCCGGACGCGATTGTAGTCTGCTGGGACGCCCCGCACCGCACACACCGCAGTCAGGCGTTCGAGGCGTACAAGGCGCACCGCCCTGCCATTGACCCGCAGTTGACCGCGCAGCAGCAGCCGGCCCGCGACATCGTGGCCGCGTTCGGCATCCAGTCCGCCGAGCAGCCCGGCTACGAGGCCGACGACCTTATCGGCACACTGTCCGTGCGCGGCAGGCAGGAAGGCTACAAAGTCATCATTCTGACGGGCGACTCGGATCAATTCCAGCTTGTCAATGACGATGTGCATGTTCAGATCACGCAAAAGGGCGTGTCCGAGGTAAAAGTCTACGATGCGGCGACGGTACGCGAGCGCTACGGCATCGGCCCGGAAGCCATTGCCGACTTCAAAGCGCTGACCGGCGACACGAGCGATAACATCCCCGGCGTTCCCGGCATCGGCGACAAGACCGCGTCCGCGCTGTTGCAGCAGTTCGGAACCCTGGACGCACTGCTCGCCGCGGTCGAGGCAGGCGACGCCAACATCAAGCCACCCAAAGCCAAAGCCTCTCTGGAAGCGAACATCGAGCAGGCCCGGTTCTCCAAACAGCTCGCCACGATTGTGTGCGACGTGCCGATGGAGTTTACCATCCAGCCCTACGCGCCCACGAACGACGACTGGCAGCGCGTCCGCAACCTGTTCGGCGAACTGGAGTTCAAGTCGCTGCTGGGCCGCATTCCAAGCGCAGCCAAAACCGGAAGCGGCACGACCGAAGATTTGGTGGAGGAGCGGGCCGTTCCCGAAGCCACGTTCAGCGCGGTCGGCATCGCCGTCAGTTCAAGGGGCGAGTGGGAAGATGTGCTAAAGGCCGTCCAGAAAAGCAAAACGGCGGGCGTCCGCTTCGAAACTGACGGCGAGCCGCCCATGCGGGCGTGTCTCACTGGCCTTGCGATTGCCCCGTCCAAAGATGTTACCTACTATGTGCGCGTGGAAGACACATCTGCGCCCGCTCCCGTGCCTGCCGCAATGACGGTCGCCGTGTCGTCGTCCGGGTCGCAGGGTGGCTTGTTTGATGCGGACGAGGAACCGGCGAACGCAGCGGCAGATGTGGCCGCTGAGCCAGTAGACGCCGATAAAAAGGGCAGGACAAAGGGCGCGAAAGACAAAGCCAAGGCAGCCGCGCCGCCCATCTCACCCGGCGGATTTGCCCTGTCGCTAAGCGACCTTCGCCCCTTGTTCGAGGACGTATCCATCGCCAAAATCGGGTACGGCGTCAAGCCGCTGGAAATCATTCTGGAACGGGCGGGCGTTGCAGTCGCGCCCTTTACGTTTGACGTGCTGATCGCCGCGTACCTGCTGGAAGCGGGTCGTTCCTCCTATCCCCTCCTCGACCTGGCCGAAACGCATCTGGACGCCGTTGTCGAGGTGGATGATGCGTATGTCGAGGGCGCGATGCTGATGCAGGAGGCCGCGCTTCTAGTCGCCCTTGTCCCGCCCCTGAGCGACGCCCTCGCCAAAGTGAAGATGACCGCGATACTCGACGACATGGAGATGCCGCTTGTCCCCGTCCTGTGCGCGATGGAACAGGCGGGGCTTGCCGTAGATGTCCCCTACCTGAGTACGCTGGGCGAGCGCATGGGCGGGCAGATGGACGCGCTTGCAGAGAAAATCTACGAACTGGCCGGTCAGCGGTTCAACATCGGCAGCACCAAGCAATTACAGGAAATCCTGTTTGAGAAGCTGCAATTACCGTCTGGCAAAAAGATCAAGACCGGCTATTCCACGGGCGTCGAGGTGCTGGAAGCCCTTGCCCCGCAGCACGAGATCGCCCAGACCATCATTGACTGGCGCGAGATCTCCAAGCTGAAAGTGACCTACGCGGACGCGCTTGTTCGACTGATTAACCCGCACACCCGGCGCATACATACCAGCCTGAACCAGACCGTGACCAGTACGGGCCGGCTGAGTTCGTCCGACCCGAACTTGCAGAACATTCCCGTCCGCAGCGAGATCGGGCGCGAGATACGGCAGGCGTTCGTCGCGCCGCCCGGCAAGCGCCTGCTCGCCTGCGACTACTCGCAGGTGGAACTGCGCCTGCTCGCTCACGTTACCAAAGACCCCACTCTGGTACAGGCGTTTCAGGCCGACGAGGACATCCACAAAGCGACGGCGGCGACCGTCTTCGGCGTACCATTAGAAGAAGTGACCGGGGATCAGCGGCGCCAGGCCAAGACCATCAACTTCGCGGTCATTTATGGGCAGAGCGGGTTCGCGCTTGCCGCCACATTGGGCGTGGGCGTGGGCGTGGCGACGACGTGGATCAAAGAGTATTTCGAGCGTCTGCCCGGTATCAAGCAGTACATTGACGACACCGCCGCGCTTGCCCATCGCCAAAAGTACGTGCAGACGCTTGCGGGCCGCAGACGCTACGTGCCGGAACTCGACAGCGGCAACGCGCAGGTACGTCAGGCCGCCGAACGCGCCGCCGTCAACATGCCCATCCAGGGAACGGCTGCCGACATCATGAAAATCGCCATGATTGACGTGCGAAACTATTTGCGCGACGCGAACCTGTCGGGCTGTACCCTGCTCCTGCAGGTGCATGACGAACTGCTGTTCGAGGTCGAGGAAGACATGGTCGCATCCGTCGCGCCCCACATCAAGCGCATCATGGAAGCCGCCTTTCCCCTGGACGTTCCCCTGCGCGCCGACACCAAAAGCGGCCATAGCTGGGCGGATATGTCGGCTATGGAGAGTGTTTAGGCATATCCAGTTTCTGCGCGTGGTAGATGCCCCTATGCCCGCTGAATACGTAGCTGAGGAAGCAGGCCGCGAACAGGGGCAGGGCCAGACCGCCGCCGAACAGCTCGATGCCCATGAGGGTGCAGGCGAGGGGCGTATTGGCGGCCCCGGCGAATACGGCTACAAAGCCCAGCGCGGCATAGGCGGCTGTTGGCTGTCCCGCGAGATGCGCGAACGCGTTTCCCAGCGTCGCGCCGATGCCGAACAGAGGCGTCACCTCGCCGCCCTTAAACCCGCTTCCTAATGTGACGGCGGTAAACAGGATTTTCCATGCCCACGCAATCGGAGAAACAGGAACAGATGTAAACGCGCGGGCGATCAGGGGCAGGCTCAGGCCCAGATAATCGCGTGTGCCGACGAGGTAGGTCAGCGCGATAATCACGCCGCCGCCGACAAACGGGCGCAGGTACGGGATGGGTATCTTGGATTTAGCGAAATTGCCGACAGTGTGTGTCAGGACGCTGAAAACGCGCGCCGCCAGTCCGCTTAGTATGCCCAGGCAGATCACGCAGGCCCAGGTTCGCGCGTCCAGCGTCGGCACGACGGTGACGACATAACGCGCGTGTTCTATTCCCCATGCCTTGCAGACCACGTCCCCAATTATGCTTGCCGTAAAGCAGCCGATCACGCCCTCGTAGCGCACACGCCCGATGGTAAGCACTTCCAGGCCGAACACGGTTCCCGCAAGCGGCGTGCCGAACACGCTGCCAAACCCGCCCGCGATGCCCGCCATGAGCAGCAGGGCGTAATCGCGGGGCGGCAGGCGCAAAACGCGATGCAGGGCGCTTGCGATTGTGCCGCCCATTTGCAGGGCCGTGCCTTCGCGCCCCGCCGAGCCGCCGCACAGATGCGTGAGTACGGTCGTCAGCAGGATCAGGGGCAGCATTCGGAAGGGGATGGAAGTGCCGTCGGATGTCCGGTCATCACGATTATGGATGTGTTCGAGGAGAAGATTGTTGCCGCCCTCGATAGGCTTACCCACGGTGGAGTAGAGATACCCCATCAGGACGCCCGCGAGCGGCAGCAGCCATAACAGTCCGCCATGCAGCTCGCGCAGGTGTGTGGCATAGCCGAGCAGGAACAGGAACAGGGCGGACGCGCTGCCTGCCCCACACCCGAGAAGCGCGCCGAGAGATGTCCACTTCGCCAGCAATAGGGCAAGAGCAGACGCCTCTGCGCCATAAGAGGAGGGGGGATCGGGAACGGCAGGAGTTACAGACATTCTGTTTCGTCTATCCCTGAGCCTGCATAAACACATTCGCGTTCATTCGCGTTCATTTGCGGCTATCCCTTCTGCCGGGTCTCGCAGCCATGCCGCAGGACGGCTGCGCCCTCGCTCGCCTGCGGCGCGATCACGGCGGTAAGGCGAACATGAGCCTCCAACAGGGTATCCGCCGTGGGTATCCATTCGCGGTCGGCCTCGCGGCACGTCACGAGCAGGCAGCCGGACGGCAGGCCAAGTTCGCGCACCTGTTTTCCATCGAACGGCGAACCGGGCTGCACTTCCACCTCCAGCACAAGCGGCTCGGTGTGGGCCATAGTCGCGCCGCCGCGCAGCAGATCGCGGGCCAGCAGGTTTTCATAAATGGGCAGCTCGCCCAAGCCTTCGGCCACGGCATACGCGCCGAAGCAGGCCACGAGCAGGGGCAGCATCTGCGCGTAATTGCCGGTCATCTCGATAATCAGCACGATGCCGGTCAGCGGGGCGCGCACAATCGCCGTAAAATACGCCGCCATGCCCACAACCGCAAAAATGGCCGGGTTGGGAACCAGAGCGGGAAACAGCAGGTGCGTCACGTCGCCCACCCCCAGGCCAATCAACGCCCCCAGTACGAGCAAGGGCGCGAAGATGCCGCCCGGTGCGCCGGTTCCATAGCTGGCAAGGGACAGAACAAAACGCAGGCCGAACCACAGCGGAATGGCAAATAGAGTGGCCTCACCCGCCAGAAACCTTTCGGCCAGGCCATGCCCGCCGCCCACGGCAAGCGGCGCAAACCATGCCACAAGGCCGACAATTCCGCCTACAAGCGCGACAGCAGCCAACTGCAAACGGGCCGGAACGCGGGCATACAGGTTCAGCGTCCCAATCAGGCTGCGATTATACACCACGCCCAGCAGTCCGGCGACAATGCCCAGAACGGCGAACGCGGGCAGCGCGGCCAGACTGGGAACCGCATAACTCGGCACACGGAACACGGGAAGCTGCCCGGACGCCAGCCGAGCCACAATGTCTGCGGTTGCTGCGGCAACAAATACGGCCCCGAACACGGCCTGCCGAAAATCTTTCTGTACCTCTTCCAGGACGAAGATCAGGCCCGCGAGCGGCGCATTGAAGGCCGCAGCCAGTCCCGCGCCCGCGCCCGCCGCGATCAATACCAGGCGGTCACGGGCGCTGACGTTCAGCCACTCCGAGACCGCCGCGCCCACGGTTCCGCCCATCTGCACGGTCGGGCCTTCGCGGCCCAGGGCCAGGCCGCTGCCCAGCGCAATCGTGCCGCCCACGAACTTTACAGCCAGGACGCGCCGCCAGTTTAGGTCACGCATCTTGTGCAGCACGGCCTCCAGATGCGGGATGCCGCTGCCGCTCGCTTCCGGCGCGAACTTACGCACCAGAAACACCGAAAACGCGGCCCCGACCGCCCCGAATACGGCCGGAAACAGCCAGCCGACAGCGGGGAACCGATGCGCCCACGCGAGCAGTTCGCCCCTTAGCGTATCCCCCGCCGCCAGCATCGCCCGAAACGCCACGGCCACGATCCCGGCCAGCAGCCCGACGAGCGCGGCGCGCGGAAACAGCCTGCGCCGCTGCTGCCGCACGTTCAGATACTCCTGCACCTCGGAACGCGCCTGCGCCTGCGCCTCTTCCCGCGCCGCCGTCCGTCCTCTGCCGCTCCGTTTCGTGTGTGGCCTGCGGTCGCTACTCTTGTCAAGCATAAGACGGTACTTCTCTCAGTTGATGTTTCATGTTCTACGTCTAAAACATTGTCGCATGTATCCGCGCATTTTCAGAAAGAAAATTGAGGCTTCTGCACTTTTGACGGTATAATACCTTCATTCTACCCGGCATTGTTTGCAGTTACCAAAGGTGTTTATATTGATCTCGCATCACACCAAAATCGAAATACCGCCCCGTCTCAAAGCCATACTTGAAGCCGATGAGAACCTGCACAATGCTGTGCAAAGGTCGTTGCTAAACTTCAAAGACTGGATTATTGACAACAAGGTAATCTTCTTCCGGGAGTACACGGATCACGGGCCACGCCACATTGAAATTGTCATGGCAAACGCTGTAGGACTGATTGCCCAAGAAACATGGGATGCGGGCATACTTACGCCCGCAGACGCCGCTGTTCTAACGCTTTCCGTCCTGTTGCATGACTGCGCGATGCACCTGACTGAAGAAGGTTTTCTCTGCCTGATCCAAGATAAAAGTGGATGCAAGCCACTCGCGGCGTTTGGCGACAAAGCATGGAGCGAGCAGTGGGCCGAGTTCCTGCGTGAAGCAAAGCGTTTTGATGCTAAAACCGATCTGGCTGTTTTTGGCGATGATTATGCTGTACGTTCTCTCCCGGACGACAGACGCGACTGGACATCGGCTCACTATCATCTTATAGGCGAGTTCATACGGCGGCATCATCCTCGTTTAGCGCATCAAATTGCGGTCGGTAGCGTTCCCGGTGTCGCCGGAGTGGAACCAATCCAAGTAGACCGGCATCTAACGTTAGCCCAACGCGACTTGATTGGTTTGGTGGCTCGCAGTCACGGTATTTCATTGCGCGATAGCGTAGACGCTCTTCGTGATAAAGACGGCACTCAGGAGTATTTCAACGTTCACGCGCCCTATTTAATGGCGCTACTGCGTGTTGCCGACTATTTGGAATTAGAATCAGATCGCGCCGCCGATAGCACTCTGCGCGTTCGCAGTCTTCGCAGCCCGCTTTCTCAAAGAGAGTGGGCCGCGCACAAAGCCGTGTTCAATTTTCGTTATGGGCAGAACGACCCCGAAGCAATTAGCATAACAGCACAGCCGGAAAGCGTCGAGGCATATCTGCGCGTTAAAGAGTGGCAGGCCGGTATACAATCGGAATTAGACGCAAGTTGGGCAGTGCTGGGTGAGGTATACGGCAGATTTCAAAATGAGGGGTGGAACCATTTTGCGCTCAAACTACGGCGCGTCCGCTCCAATCTTGACAATGATACGACGTTCAAGGCAACAAACCCGGACACCGACTACATTCCTCGCAAAGTTGCTTTCCACACTGATAGCGCACAACTATTGCCCCTGCTTGTTGGGCCGCTGTACCAAGACAATCCATTTATGGGCGTTCGTGAACTGTTGCAGAATGCTGTTGATGCTGTAAATGAAATGGAAGAGTACCTGCGTTGCCACCCGGAGCGCAAAGACAAAATCAAGCGTAAACAGCAAGAAGCTGACATTGTCATCACACTGGATAAAGACGAAGCAGGCCAGTACGTTCTTACTATTAGCGATAATGGCATTGGCATGAATGCTGATGTGATCTGCAACTATTTTCTTACAGCAGGAGCGTCCTTTCGCAAAAGTGACGCGTATGCGCGTGAGTTTATGGACGAAGAGGGCCACTCGCGTGTGGCACGTTCCGGCAAGTTTGGTATTGGCGCACTCGCAACATTTCTTATAGGGGACTCTCTTGAAGTTACAACTCGTCATATTGATGAGGCCCAAGGCATCAGATTCACAGCCACCCTCGACGCCAGTAACATTCCCCTCACTTATATCGATTGTGAAGTCGGTACAACCATTCGCATTCCTGTGCGACCTAACCCTATGGGTGGCCCATTTCGGTTTTGGGACATTTCCGATGCTTATGACTGGTACTGCCTTGAAACCCCATCCATAGTCACGTACATCAACAAGAAGAGGTGTAGTGCCACTTATAGCGCACTTACTACAACCGAACTACTCAACGATTGGAGGAGAATAGATTTTGTCGGATTCAATACGATATGTTGGGCATACCGCGCATTCGACAATCTCGGAGGAATTATCTGCAACGGTATTACAGGATGCGCGCGTCCTTACAGGTGGTTGCTTAGTGAAATAGGTTTAGCCTGCCCAACTCTGTATATCGAAGATGCAGACGGCAATTTACCTTTAACACTTGACCGCCGAACTTTACAAAATCGCCTGCCGTTTGAGCAAGAGCTAGCTACAGACATAATCCGCGATTGGATTGCACATATCCTTGTTAATCTACCTCCTTTGAATAGCCAAGACAGCGTGTTTGTTCTTGATACAACGATGTTCGGAGCATTCACATCCTACTTGGAACTAGCCCGGCTTCAGAATAGAAACAAACATGTACTACCGTTCTACTGTAGCAGGAATGGCGTTGCACTTTCCTCATCTGAAAATATCTTCAGCACCCCTTCGCTGACGATACTAATCAACCCTGATCTGCCATCTTTGAATGGTGAAGCTGTGGCATCTGCGAGGGATATTTCAGTCACCGACAACTTTTTGCCTCTTATCTGCACAGACTCTGATCTCAACCGTGCTTTTGCTCGTATAGCAATGTCAGGCTTTTGCGGAATTAGAGCATGGATACCTGATGCTTACCCCATGAGGGAAACTCCTGCTGTACCTTCAAATGAGGACACCAACACCTATAAACCTTTCCACATTAGCGCACAAAAACTATCGCATTCCTCGATACGAAATGTTGGTGAGTGCTTGGCTGCTAGTGAAACATTCACCAAGATTGCACAACGTCTTAATAGGCAGGCAGAGGAAAAACATTCATCTTCCGGCTTGCCAATTCTAGTCGAAGCCTACGCATCAACGAAGTCTGAAAAGTTCAGCGAGGGTCACACGTTGTTTGCAGAGGTTTGGCGTGACATTATACGCAATCCAATTATTCCGTACAATGTAGAGGAGCGAAAGCAAAAACTCGGTCACGCCTACAATGTTTTGCGTCCTTATATCGAGAAGCATGAGGCAAAACGTGCTGAGAGGGAGCGGCGGGGTAATTCCTAAAGCCAGAGGGTGATAGGATCAACGCTCCCAAGTGTCGCGCTCCTCTCTGACATAAGCATCTACTTCTTCAGCAGTTTTGAATAGGCGCTGACCAGGCACTTCTGCCAGAACGTCCACAACCGACCGACGCGGCATGTTCTCTTTGTCCATGATTCGGGCCGTTTCTAAGTCGATGTACTTATAATCTTCCATTGTTTCGGCGATGTCCTGCATGACCATTGGATCAGCGGTCATCGCCTACGCGTCATGCCTTATTCTGTCCTTGCGCGTTTGGCGGTATAAGGCCGCATTCTCTTGCGCGGCCAGTTGGCGCATCAGCAGTACGCTGACATAGCCCTGCACATCCTGCCCCGCGCGTTTCGCCGCTTCCTGCACTTTTTGTTCCAGTTCCGGTTCCAGCGTAATGGTCATGGTCGGCCTCTTCATTGTTGTTTGCGCTAAGGCTAGGGTTGATTTAAGATGTCTTGCGGATGCAGCGCCTGTAAGTGCGAGTAGCGCGTAAAGTCACTTACATTCAAGGTAAGAAGGCGGGGTATCGCATACACTTGCAGCACGGCGGCGATCCGCGCATCGTGTACCTGGACGCCCGAAACGCCTGCCGCGACAACGATTTGCCGCCAGGCCGTGTAAATCGCTGCCGTATCGGGCAGCATCGGAAACAAAAGCTCCAACTGACCGGCTTGATAATCGGCTTGCGCGGGTGTCAGGCCGAAGCCATTGCGCGTCGCAGGACGGGTCGCCACATTCCAGAACTCAATGATGTTCTGCCCACAGATCACGATACCATCGCCCCGCGCCTTGATCTTACTGACGGCAGCGCGAACTAAGGTATGCTGCGGGTCGGCAGGCGTGGCGTAACGCAGCAGGATGTTGGTGTCAGCGGCATAATCCACTACTCGCGCCCTTCATACATGCTTTCACGGGAAACGGCGTAATCAGAGAGGACGGGCAGGATATAGTTCCCCTGCAGCCAGGTGTTGACAGATTGCTCCCACTCCTGCGGCGATTGTGTCTGCGCTTGAGAAACTGTCTCTGCTGCCCCTGCCTGCAAATGGCCTGCAATCAGTTGACGCGCATAATCATTCGGCGCAAGACCCCGCTCGCTCGCCTTTTGTTTTAGTGTCCGCTCTTCTTCCCTTGTTAGATCAATCATCAGAGTCATTGCGATTTAACCCCTTTCGCGTTTGTCAGCGTGTTTCGCGGTGGACAAAGATTACTCGCCGAGTTTGAGGACGGACAGGAAGGCCTCCTGCGGGATTTCGATGCTGCCCACGCTTTTCATGCGCTTCTTGCCTTCCTTCTGCTTTTCCAGCAGCTTGCGCTTGCGCGAGATGTCGCCGCCGTAACACTTGGCGATCACGTTCTTGCGGAAGGCGCGCACGGTCTCCGCGCTGATGACCTTGCCGCCAATCGCTGCCTGGATGCGTACCTCGTACTGCTGGCGCGGAACCACTTCTTTTAATTTCTCGACGATTAATCTGGCCCGCTCATACGACTTGTCGCGGTGCGTGATGAACGAAAGCGCGTCCACGGGTTCGCCGTTCATCTGAATGTCTATCTTGACCAGTTTGCTGTCACGATAGCCGCACAATTCATAATCGAAGCTGGCATAACCTTTGGTGCGCGATTTAAGCTGATCGAAAAAGTCCATGATGATCTCGGACAGGGGCAGTTTGTAGCGCAGCATCACGCGTTCGGGCGCGGGGTACTCGATGCTCACGAACTCGCCCCGCCGGTCGCGGCACAGTTCCATAATCGTGCCGACGTAATCTTTGGGCAGTATCACGGTGGCGTCCACAAACGGCTCTTCCATGTACTCGATGTGCGTAGGATTGGGCATTTTGGCCGGGTTGTCCACGTCCTCGACCTTGCCGCCCGTGGTATGGATCTTGTACACGACCGAGGGACTGGTGGCGATCAGGCTCAGATCGAACTCGCGCTCCAAACGCTCCTGTATCACGTCCATGTGCAATAATCCGAGAAAGCCGCAGCGATAGCCAAAGCCCAATGCCGCCGATGTTTCCGCCTCGAAAGACAGGGCCGCGTCGTTTAATTGCAGCTTGGACAGGGCCTCGCGCAGTTCCGGGTAGTCCGCGCCGTCAATGGGGTACAGGCCGCAGAACACCATCGGCTTGGCCTGCCGATAGCCGCCCAGCGACTCGGTCGCGGGGTGCAGGGTGTCCGTAATGGTGTCGCCGACCGTGGCGTCGCCGATGGTCTTGATGCTCGCCGCCACATAGCCCACTTCGCCCGTGCTGATGGTCTGCCCCACGCGGCGTTCGGGCGCGAACGTGCCGACCTCGATTACCTCGAACTCTTTGCCTGTCGCCATGAAGCGGATCTTCTGCCCGGCTTTGATCTGGCCGTCCACGACGCGCACATAGCTGACGACGCCAAGATACTGGTCGAATTTGCTGTCGAAGATCAGGGCGCGCAGGGGGGCGTCGGGATTGCCGCTGGGTGGCGGGATGTTTTTGACGACCTGCTCCAGTATCTCCACGATGCCGATGCCCATTTTCGCGCTGCAAAGCACGGCCTCGCTCGCGTCGAGAGTCAGGACGTTTTCGATCTCTTCGCGCACCCGTTCGGGTTCCGCAGCGGGCAGGTCAATCTTGTTGATGACCGGAACCAGGGCCAGGTTGTTCTGATACGCGAGATTGACATTAGCGAGCGTCTGCGCCTCCACCCCCTGCGCGGCGTCCACGACCAAAATCGCGCCCTCGCAGGCGGCGAGCGAGCGCGACACCTCATACGTAAAGTCAACGTGGCCGGGCGTGTCGATCAGGTTGAACTCGTACTCCTGCCCGTTTTTGGCGAGATAGGTCAGGCGAATGGCGGTCATTTTGATGGTAATGCCCCGCTCGCGTTCCAGATCCATCGTATCGAGTTTCTGCGCCTGCATGTCGCGCTGCGCGATAGCGTGGGTCGTGTCAATGATGCGGTCGGCCAGCGTGCTTTTGCCGTGATCCACATGGGCGATGATGCAAAAATTGCGTATATGATCCTGGTTCATGGTGATTTAGGCTCGTTCCTGGGCGCGTTCCAAAAGGCAAGTGCGGCAAGCATTTCTTGACGTACACTCTATTATAGCATAGGGCTGATAGGGCAGGAGGATGGAGGCTTTTTGCCCGCTTACCAGGGCCGGTTACGAGGATTGGAGGCGGAATAGGCACGGAAGAGACGATAAGGCGCGTGCGGCATAGAGGACACGGCGTAAAGCGAATTATTGCCAGCGAGGGAGCAAAGCGCGAAATCAGGCTACGGCCTACCCGTGAGGAAGGCGGCGACATCGGCGGCGGCGAAAGTTTCAGGGTTGAGAACGTCCAGACCTTCCACACGGGCGGCGCGCAACAGGCGCTGGTCGGCAGCAACAAGAACGCAGGGCAGGTCTTCGGATGGCAGGGAACGCGCAAAATTGAGATAGGCCGCGAGAATGGACGCGTCCGTAGAGTTAATGTTGTGCGTGTCGGAAAGGATGATGCGTTCCAGTACGTCTTCATCCTGTATCGTGAGCAGAACGAAATCTATGCTGTCAAGCACCTCCGATTCGAGCAAAGCGCGAGCGGAAGCAAACTCCCTTTGGTTGATTTCGCCCCGGTTATACTTGCGGCGCAGAATGGCCGTTGTTTCCGCGTAGCCTATCAAAGTACCCGTCATCGCCGATGTGGGAACAGCAGCAAATAGGGCGGCTACGATGTCGGCCCCCACCTCTTTATAGTATCGTTTCACCTGTGCGCTGGCGTCCCACAGTAGCAAAGGCATGTTCTACTCCTTTGCGTTTTGTGCATCCAGAGCCTGGGCATCCAGAGTCTGTTTATCCAGGTTACGCATGTACTCGTCTTGATCGTAGTCGTCGCCATAGCGCATACGCAGCAATTCACGCGACGCGCTGTTGTCTTCGGGGCGTATGCCGCTGGCAAGCATACTTGCCATCAGTTCATCATGGGTCATGGTCGGCTTTTCGGGTATGCCCAGACGCGCATTGGCCTCACGGGCGATGCGGCGCATTTTTGCTTTGTGTTCCTCGCTTGCCGGCAAGCGACGCTGCTCTGGTCTCGGTGTCGTCGTCATTTCGTCCTCTTTTTTTGTTCTTGGTTTGTGCAACCGCGCCCGCCACGATACGTAATCCTGTTTGTAGTATAGCATACGGCCCCGCGAGCGTTTTCTGCATTGTAGAACAGACGGGTGCGGAGTGGCGGACAGAGATGGACGCCACGCGCACTGCCAACGAAATGCCTGCCTGACTATTTGGCGTGTCCGGGGCGGTGTCAGGCAGGAACCTGACTATAAATGGCGAACTACAAGAGCATACGCAGAATCGTGCGCCGGATTATTGCGCCCGCTGTAAACGGCGCGTCCTGTCTATCTGCTGTTGTTATGCAATCGCCGTTTCAAGAGAATTTTCCTAAAACCGCTTTTTGTGAAAGAAGGCTGCCATGTCCGTTGATCCCAGCATCCTCGCCGCGCTGCAATCCGCTGTTGCGGGCGAACCCGAAAACATCGGCCTGCGCCTGCACCTTGCCGGAATGCTGCTCGAAGCGGGCCAGGCCCAGCCCGCCCTCGACCAGTACGCGCAGATTTTAAACCGTCAGCCCGCGCACCTCGAAGCCCTGCAATCCGCCGCCCGCGCCGCCGAACTGACAGGCGATGCCGAGCGGGCAGCAGGCTACAAGCGACTGCACGAGGCTCTGTCCTGGAACCGCACCAAAAGCCTGATTGACGACATGGAAGAGAACCGCCTATCCGACACGCCCAAGCCCAAGCCGCAGCAGAACTACAAAAGCAGCATACGGCAGGAGGACGAAAAGGACGATGAGAGCGACGACGACGATCAGGACAACGACGATCAGAAAGACAAGACGCCGCGTCTGCGCGCCAGCAACCGGACGGGGGATGACGATGACGACGAGGGGCTGTGGGACGCCGAATCGCCTGACATGACGCTCGACGATGTGGCGGGCATGACCGAGGTGAAGCGGCGTTTGAACATGGCGTTTCTTGGCCCGCTGAAAAACCCCGATATGCGGAAGCTGTATGGAAAGTCACTGCGCGGCGGACTGCTAATGTACGGCCCGCCCGGATGCGGCAAAACGTATATCGCGCGGGCCACTGCCGGCGAAATGGGAGCGCGGTTCGTGAGCGTGGGTCTGTCGGACGTGCTGGACAGCTATGTAGGGCGCAGTGAAAAGAACCTGCACCGCATCTTCGAGACCGCGCGCCGTAACGCGCCCTGCGTCCTGTTCTTTGATGAACTCGACGCGCTGGGCCGCAAGCGCAGCCTGATGCGCGAGTCGTGGGCGCGCACGTATGTCAACCAGCTTCTCATTGAGATGGACAGCGTGGCGAGCAGCAACGAGGGCGTGTTCATTATGGCCGCCACCAACCACCCGTGGGACATTGACGTGGCCCTGCGCCGTCCGGGCCGCATGGATAGGACATTGCTTGTCCTGCCGCCTGACGCGCCCGCCCGTGAGGCGATTGTCCGCGCCAACCTGCGCGAGCGCCCGGTCGAGGGCGTGGATGTGGGCTGGATCGTGGGCAAGACGGACGGCTATTCGGGCGCGGACGTGGCGCACCTATGCGACGCGGCCACCGAGTACGCCCTGGAAGAGTCGCTGACGCGGGGCGTGGCCCGTCCCATCGGGCAGCGCGATTTCCAGAAGGCCATCAAGGACGTGCGCCCGTCCGTGCGCGCCTGGTTCGACACAGCCCGCCACTACGCGCAGTTCGCCAATGAGGACGGCGTCTACGACGACCTGCTCAAATACCTCAAAGCGCAGAATCTGCTGTAACAATCGCTTTTTGTGACAGTGCCTTGTAACAGTCCCTCTTCGGGCGTTTACGCCCCGATAAAGGAAATAAAATCATGACGGATATTCTTACGCGGGATGCGCCGCAGACCGATGCGGAAATGGAAGCGGAACTAAGGCAGATGTTCGCCGAACTGGAAACCCTCAATGAGCGAATGCGGCGCGATCAGGCCGACATCGTCCGCCTTAAAAACGAGACCGACGTGCTGAAAGCGGAGTCCGCCGAAAGCCCTATCGGAACGTCGCGTTTCTGGACGGAACTGCAAAATCTGGAGGCACAGCGCAGTCTGCTCAAAAAGCAGACGCGGGCCGCGCTGGACAGCATTCGGGCCACGGTGACGCGATGTTAAAGCAGGCTCTTGATTTCGGCAAACAGATCCTCGCGCTGACGCGTGACACCCAGCAAAACAAAGAGGACATCAAAGCTCTGCGCGAAGAACTGCGCGAAGTGCGCCGCGAACTGGCCGAGAGTCGTCAGGGCGCGGGGCAGATGCAGCAGGCCCTGCTGCAAATCAGCCAGGAAATCACGCAGATGCGCGTCGAGTTTGTAGAACTGGCCCGCTACGTTGACAGACTGGGCAGCGAACTACAGCATCAGCGGGAAAACGCGCAAAAGGATCGCGAGACACAGGAACTGCGCCTGCAAAACATCGTCCTGCGCCTGGAACGCGGCCTGCGCCTGGAACGCGGCCTGCCGCCGGGAGAAAAGCAGGAGTAACGGCGGCGGGTATGGCAGCGTCCACACGGCGCGACGACCGCCAAACACGCGGATGCGGATTGCAGCGATACACTGTTCAGCAGTGTACCGGACGTTCAGCACAGGATCAAATGCAGATGAACGAGGAAGCCAGAAACCTGCTGGCGCAGGCGCATATCCAGTCGGACTTCGGGCGCAAGGCCGAGACCACGGCTCTGTTGCTGCGCGCCCTTGCTCTTGATCCCAATGACAGTGCGCTCTTGTGCCATCTCGCCGCTTCTTATAGTCAAACGGAGCAGTGGGAGGAGATGTTGTCTTATGCGGAAAAGGCCGTTGCTACGTCGCCAGACGCGGAATGGCCGCACCGCCTGCACAGCATCGCCCTGCGGAACTTAAAGCGTCTTGAGGAAGCGCTGTCTGCCGCTAATGAGGCCGCGCGCCATAAACCGAGCGAGCCGCTTGTGCTGGTCCATTTGGCAGAGACATTGCGGATGTGCGGCGATGACAAAGAAGCGGAGGCAGTATGCTTTCGCCTGATGCAGATCGCTCCTGAAAACGTTAAAGCCCATCTGATCTTGACACACATCTATACAAGCCTGTGCCGCTGGCCCGACGTGGAAAAGTATGCTCGCCTGGGTCTGCAAATAGATGCGGAGCAAGCAAAGTTGCATCGTCGCCTGGGGGAAGCAATGACGGCGCAAGGGCAAAACGCAGAAGCGATACAGGCGTATGCTTCCGCCTTGCAAATCGAACCTGTGGATGCAAAGACTCGCAAAGCATTTCGTGAAGAGTGCGTTACTCTGGGCATCAATTCGTTTCCAAGCGAGGTTATCTTTGTTTGCACCTTTCCTGTTATACTCCTGCTGCAACAGCGGCACATGAGCGTACCAGCCATAATAGGCACGACTTTACTGCTGTCGCTGCTGCCAATGACGGCCCTGGCGCTGCTGATGCGCGTTAAGCCTTCTCTATTTCTCAGTCTCCAGCGTGGATACCGCAAACTGCCGGTCGTGACGCAGCGCCTTGTGGCGCAGCAATGCCAAACCAGTTGGTCGGCGTTCGGGATCGGCCTGTTTCAGGTTGTCATAGCGTGTCTGATGACGTTTGTCCTGGGTATTGTAAAGTCACGTTCCTACCCGCATTGACACCGTACTGCAACAACTTCTAAAGGTTAATGAGCGAACTATGCCCGACAAGACCGAGTTTGACCAACTGAAGACCCGCGCCCAGGCGTTTCTGGACATCGGGCGCTATCGCGAGAGCATTCCCCTGCTGCGTCAGGCGCTGGGCATTGACCCCGAACAAAGCGAGATCCTGTGTATGCTGTCATATGCCCACCTGAGCCTGGACGAGTACAAGCCCGCGCTGGAATGGGCCAACAAAGCCGTAGCCCAGGAACCCACGCAGGAATGGGGGCATCGCCTGCGCAGCGTGATCTTTATGCGGACGCGGCAGCCTCGGCAGGCGCTCGACGCGGCCCTGACCGCCGCGAGCCTGTCGCCCGACGCCACCTTTACCCTGAGCAATCTGGCCGAGGCGCAGGTGTGCTGCAACCAGCTCAAGGAGGCCGAGGCGAGCGTAGCGCGGCTGCTGGCTGTCGCGCCCGAAGAGGGACTGGCGCACCGCACACAGGCGTATGTGTGCGTGTATCAGAAAAAGTATGTGGAGGCCGAGGCCGCGAGCCGAACGTCGCTGAAGCTGGACCCGGAGAACGCCCGCGCCCTGCGCCTGCTCGGCGACGCCCTGCGCGGCCAAAAACGGCTGCGCGAAGCCGTCGAGAGCTATGCGGAAAGCCTGCGCCGCACCCCTACGAGCGGGGAAACGCGCAAGGCCCTGCAGGAGACCACGATGGACTATCTGGGCTGGCCGTGGGGGCCGCAGATCGTCGGCGCGTTCGTGTCCGCCCTGCTGACCCTGCTAAAAGCGGATTCGTATGTCGCGGTGGGCGTGGGCGTGCTTGTCGTGTATGGGTATGGCTGGGCCACGGTACGCCACGGCCTGCACGAGGTCTGGGCCGGCAACCCGAAATTTACCGAACTGCCGCCCAATACGCGGGCCGTTGTCGTGGATGTGTGCCGCACCGAGACATCGCACTATTTGAGCGCGGCTATATGGCGCTACTCGCTGTGTTACCTCGCCCTGCTGGTGGTGTACCTGATCTTCCTCCTCTGGCGCGGTGAGCAGTTTGCTTGCTGGCCTTTGTTGTAATCGGGTTGTACGCGAATTGATTGTATCGGGATTGGAATGAGATTGAAAACGGTATGCCCTTGCGTCCTGGCGGACAGGAAGCGGCGTATCGTTTTTCATTTTACTTTCACGCCTTTGCGCTTCCTATTTACGCCCCGTTTGCGTAGTATAATGAGGAATATCAAGAGAAGATCAAGAGAAAATCAAGAACAGTATCTTTGCACTTTTTGCATTTTCGAGGTGTAAGCAGACGAACGAGTAAAGTAGTCTTCTATCTCATTTCTGAAAAAGCGCAAAGATACTGCAAGAATACTAACCGCGAAAATTACGAATCAAAACTAAAGGCGAACGGGAGGCAGGGACGTCCTACCGCCCTTATACAACTCGTATGAACGTGCCTGTATAAATATTTCTGCATCCGTGTTTTTGTGTCCGCGCTATGCCCAACAAGCTTTACACCGCCGCCGCCCCGCCCCCTGCGCCCGATGACGAGTCGGATGCGCGCTATTTGTCGTCTGTCCCGTCTAAGCCCTCTGCACCCTCTGTGTCCTATGACGCGCCTGCCCCTCCTTCCGCGTCCGAGTATTCTCCTTCAGCCGCTTCCGCTTCTGATACCTCGGCCTCCAATCCGTTTACGGACACGATCACGGGCGTACTGGAGCGCGTTACGTACCACAATGAGGACAACGGCTATACCATCGGACGGCTGGCAATCGAGGGCGCGCGTGACCTGATCACGATTGTCGGCAACTTTTCCAATCCTGTCGTGGGCGAGCAGTTGTTTTGTGAGGGCAAGTGGACGGCGCACAAGGAGTACGGGCGGCAGTTCGCCGTCGAGCGCTACAATACCACCAAGCCCGCGACCGCTTTTGCCATCGAAAAATATCTGGGCAGCGGCCTGATAAAAGGCATCGGGCCGGTGATGGCGAAGCGCATGGTAGACCTGTTCGGGCTGGAAACTTTAGACACCATCGAATACGAACCGCGCAAGCTGCTGCGCGTCGAGGGCATTGGCGAAAAGCGCATCGAAAGGATCCAAAAGGCGTGGCACGAGCAGCGCGAGATCCGCAACGTGATGCTGTTTTTGCAGGGGCATGGCGTGTCCGCCACGTATGCCGTCAAAATCTACAAGACGTATGGCGACAAGGCCATCAAGACCGTCGAGGAGAACCCCTATCGTCTGGCCCAGGACATCTGGGGCATCGGCTTCAAGACAGCCGACAAGATCGCGCAGCAGATGGGCGTAGCCCCCGACAGCGAACAGCGTCTGGAAGCGGGCCTGCTGTATACGCTTTCGGAGGCTACCGACTTCGGACACTTGTTTCTGCCGGAACATAAGCTGCTCACGTCCGCAGCCGAGATTCTGGGGGTGGAGACCGAGACCATCGCGCCTATAATGGAGAACATGGCCGCGTCCGAGGCTGTGATCGCCGAGGACATCGAGGGCATAGAGATGGCGGGGCGGGCCATGCGCGCCTTTTATCATCCCGCTTTGTACTATACCGAGGTCGGCCTTGCCGCGCAGATACGGCGCAGATTAAACCAGGAGCCGGGTAAGCCCATCAACCGCGCCAAGATCGGGACATGGATCGCGCAGCAGGAAGCAAGTGCAGCCATGACGCTTTCTGATGAGCAGCGCGAAGCCGTTTACCTCGCACTGGAGAAGCGATTCCTTGTTCTGACAGGCGGCCCCGGCACGGGTAAGTGCATCACGGGTGACAGCCTCGCGCTGACGACACAGGGGTTTGCGCCTTTGCAAAGCCACTGGCCCCACGCGCAGCCACTTGTGCCGGACACTTACGGCGAAAACGCCGCTGATGTCGTAGCCAAAGATGGCATCGCATCCGCCAGTCACATCTACTATGGCGGCGAACAGCCGACGATTTACCTCCGAACCCACCTGGGCCTGGAACTGGAAGGCACGCTCAATCACCGCGTCTGGGCCATGACGCCACGCGGCCCCGGTTGGATGCGCCTGGAGGCGATCACGCCGGACACGTATGTTGCTATTCGGCGTGGCGACGATGTTTGGGGGCAGGACACGCTCGATCCCGAAGTAGCCTACCTGTTCGGCGTGATTTCAGGCGACGGTTCGCAGGCAAGTCGAAACAAGATGGGGATCACCAACAACGATACAGCCCTTTTGGAACGGTGTGCCACAACCCTGCGGACGCACTTCCACGTTCAGCCGCGCTGCAACCCGTCCCGCAAAACGTTTGATCTGTACGTTCATAACACAGCATTCCGCGCGCGGTTGGTAGAGATAGGCTTTGCTGTCTGCAAGTCTGAAGGCAAAACTGTTCCGCCCTGCGTGATGCAGGCGTCACGCGCTGCCGTCGTGCAGTACCTTGCGGGGCTGTTCGACACGGATGGCTGCATCCATCAGCGTGCAGGCGGACAAATTGTTTTTGAAATTACGCTGAAAAGCAGGCGGCTGATTCAGCAGGTGCAGATGCTGCTGCTGAACCTGGGCATTGTAGGCCGCTATACGGAAAAATGCATCAACTACCATTACAGTGGCCTGACCGAGACGCACGACCGCCGCAGCTACTGGCGCTTGTTCGTGTGTGGCGCGGACATTGACCGCTTGATGCAGTGCATTCCAACACGTAAAGCCGTTGTTTCTCAAGTACGAGACACCAACACAAACCGCGATATTGTGCCGCTTCCGGGCGAGCTACTACGCCGACTGTTCATGAGCGACGGGCAGCGCACACGGCGCGAATGGTGGCCGTGGAAACGCGAGATCAAGGGCGAGCGCAGGCCGACCCGCGAACGCGTTCTAAACCTGCTGGAACAGCGCAGCGGTTGTCTTGACGAAGCGGACGCGCTGCTTTTGCAGGAAGCCTGCCGCCCGTGCTATTACTGGGATCGCGTCACGCAATGCCGCGCCGGGTGCGCGCCTGTGTACGATTTTGCTGTACCGGGCGAGGAGTCGTTCATTGCCAACGGGTTCGTGAACCACAATACCAGCGTCACAAATTTGATTGCCCGCGCTTTCGACGCGCAGCATAAACAACTGCTGCTCGTATCGCCGACCGGACGCGCGGCCAAGCGATTAAGCGAGGTGACAGGGCGCGAGGCGCAGACCATACACAGACTGCTCAAGTTCGACCCGGCCACGCACAGCTTCCAGTACAACGAAAGCAATCCCCTGCCCTGCGACGTGCTGATTGCCGATGAGGTCTCGATGCTGGACGCCGTGCTTGCCAATAACCTTCTCAAAGCCATCCCCGAACACGCGCAGATCGTGTTTGTGGGTGACAGCGACCAACTGCCGAGTGTCGGCGCGGGCAATGTGCTGGGTGACCTGCTCAGTTCCGACGTGGTTCCCTCTATTCGATTGACACAGGTGTTCCGGCAGGCGCAGGAAAGTTTGATCGTGACAAACGCGCACAAGATACGCAAGGGCGAGTTCCCCACTCTCGTCGCGCCCAAAGAGCGGCAGGGCCGGAACATGGTGTTTGTCGAAGTGGAGGAGGGCGAGGAGGGCGCGGACAAGGTGGTCGCGCTGGCCCGTAAGTCACTGCCCGCGCTGGGTTTCGCGGGCGACGACGTGCAGGTATTGTCGCCGCTAAAGAAAGGCTCGATGGGCGTAGACTATCTGAACCTGCGCTTGCAGGAAGCCCTCAACCCCGCCGATCCGACCGGCAAACGTCCCGAACTGCTGCGCGGCTCGCGGCGTTTTCGCATCGGCGACCGCGTGATCCAGCTTGTCAACAACTACGACAAGAACGTGTTCAACGGCGATGTCGGCACGATCACGGACATCAAGCCCGACGACCAGGTTCTCTTTGTGCGCTACGGCGACGAGACCGTAGACTACGACTTTGCCGACTACGATGAATTACAGCTTGCCTATTCTTTAAGCATTCACAAGTCACAGGGGAGCGAGTACAAAGCGGTCGTCATGGTAATGCACTCCAGCCAGTATATGATGCTGCAGCGGAACCTGCTGTATACGGGCCTGACGCGGGCGCGTGACCTGTGCATCCTGGTCGGCGACAAGAAGGCCATCGCCCGCGCCGTCAAAAACGACAAAACCACGCGCCGCTACACGCGCCTCGCCGACCGCCTCAAAGAACAGAGCAAAGACCAAAGCAACGTTCTGCTGCCGGACGACTAAAACCGCAGGGCTAAAACCTTGCGCCCGCGTTGAAGGAGAAGCCGCGCATCTGGTTGTGTTCGCCGTCGTAGTACGTGACTTCCACGAACGGCTGCGCGCGTTTGGGGAGCGGTACGCGGAAGTTGTAGCCCAAAATGAACTCGCTCTGGAAGCCGCTGACGTTGCGGAACTCGTGAACGCGGGCTTGCGTGAACCCCAGCCCCGCGCCCAGCCCGCCATACGCGCCGCTGTTCGCGATGCCGTACTTGGCGTTGATGAGAAAGCGGAAGATGTTGCCATCCGTGTCCGCGCCCGACCGATTGGTTCCGCCCAGCGTCACGGTCGGCGAAAAGTTGATGCCGCCGAAATACTTGATCTTGCGGACAAGCGGCAGATCGGCCCCGACCTCGAACCCTTCCAGATGATTGCGGCTGCCGTTGTTGTTGAAGTCGTTGCCCAGGTGAAACCCACCCCGCAGCGCAGGCCGCGCCTCCATCTCCTGCGCGTGGGCCGTTCCTCGTATCCCCGCCAAACACGCCGCGCCCACCGCAACTGTCATTGCTGCCTTCTGCTTTAGGCGCTGACTTCTTATATTCCGCATTTTGTTCCATTCCCCTCTGTCAACATCATTATACGTCTGCTACTTGGTATTATCGGGATGTACGTTGCCCGACTGCAAAGCACTTTCCGTGGACATCGGCGAGGCGGGTAAGCCTGCAAGTACCGCATCCTCCGGCGTTGTGATTGAACAGTCAAGCCATGCCAGCGAAAGCCGTATACCATGCGGTGCACGCACCGAGATTAGCTGCCCCCACGTAACGGACTGCGCCCCCATTAGACGTGCGAATGCGGCGAAATCGTCAAATTCTTTGGACGGATGACCTGCGGTTTTAGTAAACGACTGCACCAGCATAATGGCGTGGTCTGCCCCGCATCTCTGCGCCTCCAAAATAGCAGAAGCGGTGCGATGCAGCAGTTGATAGCAGAAAGGATCGAGGTTTGGTTCCTGCATCTCGCCTGCGGAAAGTCCAAGCGTGTCGCCTAATCCATTTAGGCGCACTTGCCGGTTGTCGGCGGAGCGTTGGTTGTCGGCTCTGTCCAGCCATTCTTTAACCGTCACATCAAACGGCTCACCTGCTTTACCTTCCACAGCCATTGAAATCAGGCCAGTTGAACTTCTCAGCAATGCCCACAAATCCGTTTGTGAGGCGTAGCCTTGCCCCTTCAAAGCGACCTGATGTTCAGGAACAGCGAAAATTAGTGACGCTCCATTGGTGTCTGGCTGCTGATCCAGAAGGTCTGCGACTTCTTGCGGCAGACCCCGTGCGCTAAGTTTGCTTTTCTTCTGCGCCACTTCCCAAGTTACCGCCAACTCATAGGCGGAATGTTCAGGAACCCAGTGCAGGTTGGGGTTAGCTAATAGCTTCTGCCAGTCAGCCGCCCCCGTAGTAGGTACAAAGATACGAGACATGTGTTTTTACCTTTCACAGTCATACAGCGTAGATTTCGAGCAGAAGGCGAAGACGCTTTAGTTCTTCGTCTGTGCCGCGCACAAGGTAGGGGTCGTACTCGGCGATGGGGATGTACTGCGCTTCCTGTCCGGGCAGCACCCACCCGGCGTCATCGTCCACGAACAATACCTCTTCCACGGACGCGCCCGCAATGTTACGCAGGTCTTTGTATTTGCTGTCCCAGACAATATACTCGACTTTGTCGATAAACTCGGCGGGAACGTGGCCCTGTTCGCGCAGTTCGTTGAGGGCGGCGAATGCCTGCGCGCGGTTGACGGAAGTAAACAACACGACGCGCTCAAAGCGTTGCGTGCAAAAGCGCAGAAAGTCATATAGGCCGGGACGCGGCTCGCGGTTCATGGCGTCCGAGATCAGGGTGCGTTCCAGGTCAAGGGCGAGTACCCTAATACGGGTCATACGGCAAACGTTTCCTTTCGCGGCGCAGGGGCGCGGACGCGTAATCGGCCTGAGAGCTAATCCCAACAGGAGGCTGCACCGCGTCCGCGAGGACGCTCGGTGACGCAGTCACCTCCAAGACGGGTACGTTCTTTGTACCCGCCCCGGCAGAAAGTTCAGTCGCGCAGGGTTTTGCCGGTCAGTGCGAGGAACACGCTTTCCAGGCTGGGCTGTCGGACGTTGAGGGACAGCAGGGGTAGGTTCAGGGCGTTCAGCGTGGCGACCACGGCGGGCAGGGCCAGGTTGGGGCGGCGGGTGCGGATCAGCAGGCAGGTCATGCCGCCGGAGGCAGGAACCCCGCTGCTCGCGGTCGGCGCAACATCTGACAGCGAGTCCGAGGGCGCGCGCTCGACGCTTTCGATGTGTTCCGTGCCGCGCAGCCGGGGCAGCAGGATTTCCACTGCCTGCGCGTCTTCTACGCCCACCTCGATGATCGCGCTGCCCAGCGTGGCGATGAGTTCCTGCACGGGGCCGCAGGCGATCAGCTTGCCGCCGTCCATGATGCCCACGCGGTCGCACAACGCCTGTACCTCCTCCATGTAATGACTGGTATACAAGACCGTCAGGCCGGCCCGGTTCAGGGCGCGGACGCCCTCGAAGATGTGGTTGCGCGATTGCGGGTCTACGCCCACGGTCGGCTCATCCATAAGCAGCAGGCGCGGGCTGTGCATCAGGCCCACGGCCAGGTTCAGGCGTCGTTTCATGCCGCCGGAATACGCTTCGGAACGGTCGTCAGCGCGGTCGGCCAGACCGACAAGCGCGAGCATCTCCCCGATGCGCGCTTGCAGCGGCTGCCCGCGCAGGCCGTACAGCTCGCCAAAGAAGGCCAGGTTTTCGCGTCCGGTCAGGCGGTTGTAGATGGCGAGTTCCTGCGGCACGACGCCGATGGCGCGGCGCGTCTGCACACCTCGCCCCGCCGCCGTTGCGCCTGCCTGTCCGTTTGCCCGTTCTCCACCCGTGTACCTGTCCGCGCCATCGAGCGTGTCTTCCAGGGCTATTGTGCCGGACGTGGGCGGCAGGATGCCCGCCAGCATACTGATGGTCGTAGTCTTGCCCGCGCCGTTGGGGCCGAGCAGGCCGAAGATCTCACCGCGCCGTATGGCGAACGAGATACCGTCCACGGCGGTCAGGCTGTCATAATCCTTGCGTAAGTCCTCGACGCGCACCAGCGCGTTCGCGCCGTTTCCCAGATCGTTCATCCGACTCCTCATCAAACGTCTCTATCAAATGTCGCTATCAGGCGCCTCGATTAAGTGCCATATTTTGTCGTCAGGGGTTTTGCGGCGGCGCAACAAGACGCAAACAGCTCGCCGGTCGCCAAAGAGTTATGCTCCACGAGCAAAATTCTTTGCAAGGCTTGTATAAAATGCTTTTTTTCCAGTATAATGAATTTGAAGCACAATGCTGCAAACTGCGGGTCTGCGATTGATCCATGACGATACAAGAAGCCTCTAATCGCGCCAGACTTTGTATACAACAACACTCCACGGATCGAGGGCCACAGGGTGATCAGTGAATTGCAGCAATTTCTGCCCGCCAGCCACATCAAGTTTGCCGACATGCTGGATCGGGACATTGTCGAGCGGGCGCAGCGGGGGGACGAATCCGCTTCGGAATACCTGCTCTACAAATATCGTAATCTCGTCCGCACTAAAGTCAAATCCTACTTTCTTGTCGGGGCCGAAAAAGAAGACCTGCTTCAGGTCGGCATGATCGGTCTCTGGCAGTCTATTGTAGACTTCCGCTGCGACAAGGCGATTTCCTTCCCGGCTTTCGCCAAAGTCTGTATCCAGCGCCATATCATCACGGCTATCAAAACGGCCACCCGCCAAAAACAGATGCCGCTCAACACCAGTCTCAGCCTGGAAAGCCCCGCCGAGGACAGCGGCCCCGACTGGAACCTTTCCGACATCATTCCGGCCACGGAAACGCAGGATCCGGAAGACCTCGTCCTGATGGGCGAAGACACGAAAGTCCTGCACGAAATGCTGCAGCAGGTACTTTCCGATTTTGAATGGCATGTGCTTGCCGGCTATCAGATCGGCAAATCATACCGCGAGATTGCCTGCGAACTGCACTGTAAAACCAAATCCGTAGACAACGCGCTCGCCCGCATCAAGCGCAAAGTCTCGACCGTGCCGATTGGCCTCGCCAACCTGAGTGAATTGCTGGTCAACTCGCCGCTGCGCTAAACTCCGCTAAAATTTCGGCGCGTGCAAGAGTTTTTATTTTGCCTACCGGTTCGACCGTTCTCTTCGATACTCTGTGCCGTGTGCGTGTCACTTTCACATTATCCCGATACAAACTTGCTTTCTGCACTACAGCGCGCGCAACGTGAAATCAGACGTTGCGCGCGCTGTTATCTGTCATGGCGCAGGGGGCTTTTTTAGGCCGAACACTTTGATTCGGAGCCTGAGAAGCAAACGCGGCGCGTCCCGGAAACGTATAAACAGTAACGAGCCAGGTGGTTTGAAGCGGCACTGGAGTGGACGCGGGAGGAGCGGAAGATGCGACTGGAAGGCTACGATGACGACGTTCTGGACGAGGAGCAAATTCTCGATGAGTTCATGGGCGAGAACCCCCGCGCCCGCGAACTGCGCCTGATGCGTAACGTTCTGGAACAGCGGCGCGCGGGTTTCAATCGCGAGCGCGAGCGCAGTCCGGAACGCGAGCGGCCCGCACTGTCCGCCAAAATCTCGGAAATGGACAAGCAGATCGCCGCCCTGCGCCAGGAAGAAGAGATTACCTCGTTTGTGGAAGGCTCGGTGCGCGTCACGCTGCGCAACGCGCCGCTCGAAGGCCTCGACTACTAAACGCGCCCGCGCTTACGGATACAGAGAGAGACAGGAACGTGTATCATGGCATCAACATCCATTCCCAAATGCCACGCCTGCGGCGGCAAACTCGACACCTCGGACAAAGCCTGCCCCCGCTGCCATGTGTCGCGCCGGGGCGACGTGAATTGGCCCATGTTCGCCGCATACAGCGTGTTCCTGCTGCTGATGCTCATTGGCGGCACGGCGGCCATTGTTTATCTTCGGTCACTCGGTTTGCGCTGAACTACGCTGTCAATTCCAAACCGGAACCGGAACTCGCCCCTTATTCCTCAGAGCCTTCCGTTTCGGGCCGCGCTTTCCATTATGCGTGCATATTTGCGTCCGCGAAGCAACCTTTAAACCTTCAGCGCGTTCCCCAACTGTATGGCGACATAGCGCGTTCTGCTTTCGATTCAGGGGCAGCCCAGGCGGCCGCGCCTGATGCCGAGCGACAAATATCCGCCGCGCTTTAATCTTAGCCAGTTCAGCCGCGTCCAGCAGCCGCCAGTATGTCTTCTCCTGCGCCGCGTCAGAGTGAAATGGAAACACGCGTCTTACCTGCGGAGTTTGCCGGTGTCGCCGACAAGGACGAACGCGGCCCAAAAGTGCGGGTCGGTCCATGCGCCCTGCTTACTTGTGGCCGTGTCGCGCATGGCAAGCCTTAGCGCCTCGTCCTTGTCCCTGCCCGCCAGCACATACGCATGAAACGCCGTCATCAGCGTGGCCGTACTCGCGTCCCTGACTTTCCACAAACTTGATACCACCGTTCTGGCTCCCGCATACTGCCACGCCCGCGTCAGCCCGATCAGCCCTTCGCCCGTCACCTTCGCGCCCGCTCCCGTCTCACACGCCGACAGAACGATAAGGTTGGCGTTGAGTTTGAGCGACCACACCTTCCACGCTTGCAGCGCGCCGTCGTTGTCGTTCTGTGCGGCAGACAACGCGTTCGCCTCCGCATCCAGTCTCGCCGCCTTCTCAGGCAGCGGCGGCTGAGTACCGAAACCAAGCAGCGGCGCGACGGTCAGGGTCAGCTGCACAGATACGCGAAAAATCTGGCGGTTGCCGAAAACAGCTTTAACGCGGAGCGGATGTCGCGCCTCCTGCTTGTATAGAGACGTGAAATGGGCATGCTGTTAGCATCATAAACATAGTTTTTGTATACACATTTAGTGTACCCATAGATTTATATTTGATTCAATAAGTTTTTGAACACGATGGGTATGTAATTTGACGCGGTATGCAGTACATCATATACTTAGTTTATTTGTCTATTTAAATGCTGTGCGAGGTATACTTTCACAGCATAGATTGTTGAAACACACGTGCGCTCTGCAAAAGAGTGAAACCCAATTCCCGCCTTCCAGCCATCACGTCATTTCATGGATTGCGCTGTCAGTTCACTCTGTTCCAAAGGCGTCTTTTATGCGACTATTTTCTATGCCGTTGCTGGGCGGCAGTCTGCTCTCCCTTTCTGTTGGGCTGGCGCTCTCGCAAACGGCCCGCGCGCCCACTCCCGGTTCGCCAGAGGCCGGATGCTGTCGCTGACGGCGCGCGGCGGCGATATGGACAAGCTGGATTCTGCGCTGCGCCAGCTTCACTTTCGCTGCGCGGGAGCCGGGGTTTAAGCAGCCGCGAATTGTCAGGAGAGGACAGTCTGTATGCGAACTTTGATGCGGTTGTTGCTTGCAGCCGGCATATCGCTGGCGGCGGGAACGCTCCGGACGCCGGCATTCTGCCAGTCGCCGCCCAAACGCGCGCTGCTTGTAGCCGTGAACGGCTATGCGGATGTCCGCCGCCACCCCGCAGGTACGAGCGTCCACGACCTGGACACCACGCTCGACGTGACGAGGCTGCGGAACGTGCTGAAAACGCGCTGGAAGTTCCAGGACAATGAGATCAAGGTACTTCAGACGCCTGCGGAGACCACGCATCAGGCCATCATGAAGGCGTTCAAGGAGTTCTTGATAGACCCTGCCCTGAAAGGCAAGGGCGCGGTGATTTTCTTCCACTACTCCGGCCACGGCTCGCAGTGGCCCGACAAGGCGGACCCGACCGGACTGGACCAGACGCTGGTTCCTTCAGACTACAAAGGCAAGAACGACGGCAGCAACGACGTCACGGACAAGGAATTGGCGGGCCTGCTCAAAGACCTCAGCCGCAATCAGCCGTCCAGCGTGCTTTTGTCCTTCGACAGCTGCCATTCGGGAACCATCACGCGCGGCGGCGTTCCCGGCAAAGAGCGCGGGTTCGCGCGCGACCTGCCCGCATACGTCCGAAAATCGCGCGGCCCGGACGCGGCAGGAGGCATCGTTCCACAGGGCGAGGCGGCGCAGTGGGGCTACACGGTAATTTCGGCCTGCCGCAGCGACCAGTCGGATTACCAGATAACGGATGAAGACAACAAGGACGTGGGTTCGCTCAGTTACGCCCTGTGCCGCGCGCTCAGCGATGCGACCGCCACGACCACCTGCCGCGACATCTTCAACCGTGTGCAAAGCATCATGCTGGACAAAGTTCCTTCCCAGGAACCGCAGATCGAGGGCAGCGCCGACCAGGTGTTGTTCAGCGACAAGATCGAAAAGCCGGATGCTACGATTGGCGTGTATACGCGCGGCGCGGAAGCGCGTCTTCAGGCCGGGTTTCTGATGGGCGTCACGCCGGGGACACAGATCACGCTGTACCGCAGAGACACGAAAAAACCCGACGACGCCAGCCGGATCGGTACGGCCCTCGTGGGTAAAAGCGTGGATTCGACGGAAGCGGTTCTTGTGCCGACGCTTGTGCCCGGCGTGAAGTTCGACAGCCTGCAGGGAGCGCGGGCCGTGATTACGCAGCGGCGCTATACGGGAAAGCCCCTTCAGGTAGACCTCAGCGCCATTGCGGGCCATCCGCAGGAAGCCGCGCTGCGCGCCGCCCTGGAGCCGATGCGAAAAGGTCTCTTGATCGCCATCGCCGCCGCAGGCAGCAGGGAGTGGGATGTGCGCCTGGTGCCGCCCGCCGCCGCTTTCGGAAGCGAAAAGGTGACGTTCCAGAGGGAGGGCGGCAGTGACAGCGTGTGGAGCGTGACCGGCCCGGCAGGCAAGACGCGCGGCGCGGTGGCCCCGACGCTGCTGCGCGGCGGCGACCCGACCACATCCGGCAGCGTGGCCCTGCAGTTTAAGGACGGTACGTTCCTGCCCGTGCAGGCGGGCCGGACAACACGCTACGCGCAGATACTCGACAACGATAACAAGTTGCCCGACGATGTGCGCGAGGCGCTGCACAAGGTCGCAATGGCGGGAATGCTCCGCGCGCTCAAAGCGCAGATCGGCGGCAACGGCTTCCTCAAGGCGCAAATACAGATAGCGCCCTGCAAAATCAAAATGATGCCGGACACGCGGGGAAATATGCTGCCCGAATACGATGGCGACACGACCTTGCCGCCATCACCGGGCGGCGGCGCGCAGTTCACGCTGGGGCAGTATTTCTACATCAAAACGCAGAATCTCGGCCCCAACGCCGCTTACCTTACCGTGCTGGACACGAGCGCGGATGGCAGCCTGTCCGCGCTGTGGCCCTATCCAAATCTGCCGCAGGAGGTCAGTACGATTGTGCCTGCCGGACAGAAGTGGCAGCCGTTGGTGGATCCTTACAGCAACAACAAAACCCTGGTGTTCATCGTGACGGAACCACTGGGGAGGGAGACGCTCTGGGCCATCGCTACGGAAAAACCGACGAACTTTGCGCCGATCCTCAGCCCGGCGACACGCGGGGGGACGCGGGGCGCGGCGCGCGGCGCGGAGGAAACGCCATTTGGCCGTATGCTTCGCAGCAGCCAGGACGGCAGGCGCAGCCCGCCTGCCAACATTGAGACCGGCGACTTTGCCCTGACCGACTACATTTTCACCGTTAATCCAGTCGCGAAACCCTAGACGCCCTGACAGCTCTCTGGATTCCGCCAACCCTGATTTCGTGACGCGCCGGCCCGCAGTGGACGCGGGTGCAGGAAGCGCGCGGATGCGCTGAATGCGCGCAGCGCTAAATACCGCAGCGACAGCATCAATCCGCTTTGTGGCCGTTGGGCGCAGGCGCCGTCGGGAACCGGAGCAGACCCGTTCCGATTGGCAATGCGCGCCGCCCCATAATGCAAGCTGTTCCCGATTACGGATGTTGACGAATTACGTCAGCCTGTGACCGGAAACGGCTGTCAACCCGTGACGGCAATAGCTGTCCGTTTGTTTGGCTTTGCGAGGAGACGCCTCGCGATCCGTTTGCATGGAGTACAGGGAGGGAATAGTAGCATGATGCGACCGTATTACCTTGGCGCCGCGATGCTGGCGGCAGTTCTGCACACCGCGCCCGCCTGCCCGCAGCAGGCGCGCACCGTTGTTCCGGTGTCGGCGACCGGCCCGCTGGCCGGCGAGAAAGTATACGGGCGCTCCTTCGCGCTGCTGATCGGCGTCAACCAGTACGTCAACTTACCCGCCAATAGTCTGCATTACGCCGTAAAAGATGTTACCGCCCTGCGCGACATCTTAGTCCGCTCGTATGGCTTTCCATTGGAAAACATTATGGTGCTGACCGACGCGCAGGCCACTCGCGACAAGATCCGCGCTGCACTCGATGATCTGTGCGACACAAAACGCATCGGCAAGGACGACCGCATCCTGATCTATTTTTCGGGGCATGGACAGTCCATCAAACTCGGAGAGGGTAAAGAATACGGGTATCTGATTCCTTATGACGCCGAAAAGATTGATCTCGCCGACAGCGTTAATATCGCGCCCTATCGTAGGTCCTGCGTTTCCGTCGGGGAAATACGCGAAACGCTGGATGCCTCGCCGGCGCGGCACATCCTGATGCTGGCGGACTGCTGCTTCAGTGGCCTGCTGGTGGAAGACAAAGCGCTGCCCCAGGCGCTGCCGCAGTTGTCACCGAATACGCTGGCCGTCATGGCGCACAAAAGGACGCGGCAGATTATGACTGCGGGCAGCGCGGGCGAGTTGTCGCAGGAGAGCGCTATGTGGGGGCATGGAGCGTTCACATATAAACTGCTGGAGGACCTGGAGGCGCAGGCCGCGCTGGAGGTGACGGCGTTTACCGCCCGTTCCCTGTACTCTGTCCTGCAATTGGAGGTTCTGGACCTGACCAGGCAGATGCAGAACCCTAAATTCGCCGACAGGGGAGCAGGCGGCGAATTTTTGTTCATTACGACCGCCCGCAACGCGCCGCCCCCAGCCCATGCCCTGCCTCCGCTATTGCCCGCTGAAACCGCGCCCAAAGTGCTTGAACAGGAGCTGCGGAGTTATCAGGATAGCCTTAAAGGCGGCTCCTCCCTACCCTTTTTGCGCAAATATGCGCCGGGACGTTTCAGCGAATGGTTTCAGGAATGCCAGAAAGGCAACGCGATAGCCGAATTTCTTGTGGCGCGCTGTTTCGAAGAAGGCATCGCCGTTCCCACGGATAACGCCAAGTCCTTGAAATGGGCCACGCGGGCCGCTGATCACGGCAACATGTTCGCAATGAACCTGCTTGGCTACGTGAACGAGTATGGCATCGGGACTGCCAAAGATCATGCCACGGCCCTGCAATGGTATCAGAAGGCAGCGGAACAGGGCAACGGACTCGCCATGCTCAACCTCGGCAAGGCCTACGCGGACGCGGACAGCCCGGAGCATGATTACGCGAAAGCGATGCAGGCCTACCGCAAATCCGTAGACGCCGGCTACGCGGAAGCGATGCGAATGATCGGCGGCCTGTACGCCTATGGTTCCGGCGTCCCAAAAGACCCTGTGGAGGCGAAAAAGTGGTACCGCCAGGCGGCGGATGCTGGCGACACCTACTCGGCGGGCCTGCTTCTGGCAGACCGCATCGGCCCCGCGTTCAAGTCCTACGCCGAGGCGGAGGCCGCGCCGCCGGCAAAGGCTGCGGCGCTGGAAACCGTTCGTAACCTGCTGTCTGATTATAATAGAGCGGATCTCGCCGCAGCGGACGCTGTGCTGCGTAACGATGACATTACGGTGGCCGTGGGCAAGATGCAGGATGGCGAGAAGGCCGATGCCGCGAAAAAGACGGCGGAGGGCGGCATGACAGACCCGATGCTCGCCCTGCACGACCAGATGCTGGAGCGCTACATCCGCCTGTATCAGCAGTCCAGCCAGGATACCAAAGTGCAGTACATCAATTCGTTCGCCACGGCCACGGCTGTCATGATCAAGAAGCGTTACGAAGGCGGGCAGTACGACGATGTTCAGGCGTTTTGGAAGAAGAGCTACGAGGGCCTGACGATTTCCAACCTCACGCAGGGCGAGAAAGACGGGATGATCCGCGAACTGAATACCTGCATCAACGGACTGCTCAAGGGCGGAAACCGCAAAGAGGGAAAACAACTGCTGGAGGACGCGCTTGCACTGTGCGATGGGGTACTGAAAGATAGACCCTGGGACTGGTACTCCAAGGATGCCTATGGGGGCCTGTGTCTCACGGCGGCCGCGACACTCTGGGAGCTGGGCGACAACGACGCTGTTCAGCCGCTGCTGCAGCGCGGGTGGAGCGTGCTTCTTAAAGAGTTCGGCAAGGAGGACATGCTGAAGCGCTATGCCAAACTTCCTTTGAAGGGACAGGTTCCCGACGGCGCTTCCGCCACCGATGCCGCTTTCTTCAAGGGTTTTCGGACTGAGGAGCAGAAGAAGGCCGTGAAAACCGAGAAGCCCGGCAAAATAGAGGGTGCCGAGAAATCCGATAAGGCAGAGGGGGCAGGCGAGCTAAAAAAGTTTACGGTTCCCATAGACTTCAGCGGCACAAAATATCCGTTTGACATCTACGTATTCAGCGGCCCAAACGGATACACGGAACTTCAGGACCAGTTCCGCTGGGTCAAGGACTACCGGGGCGGCGTTGTGCCGCCCGACGTTCTGAGCAGCTTCATGCGCCTCAACAAGATCGCCGTGGAGAACAAAGTGGACTTCTGCGCCCTGTGCGTGTACGCGCTTGACACTGCCTCCAAAGACACGCCCGCAGAGGCCGCGAAGCAGGATGTCAAAAAAACAAAAGTCAAAAAAACGCGTGATTTCGATTTCTCCATAGAAGAATCGATCCTCAAGGAGATCGAGGCGAAAAAGTCCGTCCCCCAAAAGCCCTGACGCGCCGCAGTCCTGATCGCAACATACATAAAAAACACCGGGAGAGAACATGGATACACTTCGGTTTGGTAAGGCAGTCAGATTTGCGCGTATATGGACGGCGGCTTTGCTTCTCATGCTGCTCGCCTCGATTTCAGCCCGCGCCCAGACGGATGGGGCGCTGCAGCGCGGCAAAGATCTGTTGAGCAAGAACGACATTGTCGGCGCGACAAAGGCCGGACGCGAAGCGACGACCGCTGCCCCGCAGAACGCGGAAGCCTGGCTGCTGCTGGGCCACTCCCTGTACGAAGCGCAGGACTTCGACGAGTCGGTCACTGCCCTGACGAAAATTGACGCGCTCACGGACGATCATCGTATTCTCATGGAAGCGAACCATCTCCTGGGGACGATATATCTGATGAACCAGGGCGAAATGGCAAAGGCGCAGGATTGCTTTCAGAAGGAGATACTCCACGCGCGCGAGTTGGGAGTTCACGCCGAGGAAGCTCTGGCCCATTATAACCTCGGTCGGGTGCTGCGCCGCAAGCGTACTCTCAATAGCGATCCACAGGCTGCCCGCAAAGAATTCGAGGAGGCGCTGAAACTGGATTCGCAGGACTCGCAGAGCATTCTCTACCGCACTTCTCTGGCCGATGAGCTGTATCTGACAGGCGACACAAAGGAGGCCCTGCGCGTCATCCAGGCCATAGAGGATACCGTCAACAGGGCCAAAGAGCCGCAAGTCAAGGCAAACGCGCTTTTCGCGTGCGGGAAGTTATACACCGTGATCGGGGAAGACAAGCGCAAAGCGGATGTGCAGACCGAAAAGAGCCTGGCCGCTCAATACTTCGATACCGCAGGCGCAAAGCTGATGAAAGGCTTTACCGTCCTGCGCGCCGCGAAAGTCGAGGACGCGTATACCGAGGCGCTTGGTTACAAGCTGTTCGGCAGCCTCGTGGAAATTCAGGGCAATTACAAGGCGGCCATCGGCAGATACCGACAGGCGCTGGAAAAGGCCGAGCGAACGGGCCGTCATGCCGACCTGGTTGCAGACCTGAATTCGCGCATCGTGAACATCAGCCCCCTGGCGAAGCAGGAATACATTTTCGGAGCCATAGACATCGGCTCCAAAGGCGTCAAGGCCGTTCTTGTAACCACCGTCCTAGGGGACGGCAAAGACAAAACCGGCAAGGGAACCAAGCCCAAAACCTCTGCCACGGAACTGTATCGCAGAAGCATCAACACGGACTTGAACGACAGCCGGGCAGCCAACAACGGAAACTTCGGCGCGGAGGCCATGAAAAAGACTGCGGCTGCCATCCACGATCTGATCAGTGAAATGAAGGCCGTGCGCAAAAAGCCGTTTCGCATCACCAGCATCTTTGTGGCGGGCAGCAGTTCGCTGGCGCAGGGAACCAATCGTTCCGCGCTGGCGCAGCAGATATTCGACGAAACAAAGGGCGAAGAACAGGCCCCTGCCAGTCTGCCGGGCGCTACCCCGGAGACCGCCACGCCCTTTGTCAACGGCGGCACGGAACTGTTCTACGGCATCATCGGTTCCATCAGCCCGGAAGACCGCGAGACCGCATCGCTGGTGGACATCGGCAGCGGCAACGGGCGGTGGGGATACATCCATGCCGACTCGGACGGGCGTACCCCGGTATCCATCGAAATCCGTATGGGGAGCGTCAGCCTGGCGGCGGCGGCGGAAAAGGACAAGCAGGAGGGGGAGGAGTATGCCGTCGCTCTGGAAAGGATCGCCGATCAGCAGATCGGCGCGCCCCTGCGAAGGCAGATGAAAGACAATGCGGCTTTCGCAAAGCGCAGCAAGGTCTATCTCATCGGCGGGGCCGCGTATGCGCTGGCAACCCTGACGCACCCGGAAGACGCCAGAGAAGACGAGGTGGAATTGACCCGCAAAGACCTGCTCGACTTTTACGACCGTGTCAAGGGCGGCAGCGCAGCCAATCCCTACCGGCCCGATCTTTCCGGGATCACGGACGCGGACACGCTGGAGTTAGCCAAAAAGCAGATTGATAACGTTCTGCACGACGTGTTCAAAACACGCGAACAGCGGATGTCTGCCGCCATCCTGCTCAAGACGGTGGCTGTCAACGCCCTGACTGCGACTCAGGCGCTTGTATTCCCGCGTCACGGCGGCTGGGCGCTCGGCATGGCGGAACACAAATACTTTGCCGACCAGGCGAAAACCGAGGCCGACAAGCTGCCGCCGCCCGGAACGGTTGTCAAGTAGGTCTGCCGCCGCGCCGCTTCGTCAGATCGGCAAGACGGCGCAGGGTTCCGTCAGGAGTGATTTCCCATGTTGATCTATCGAAACGTCGGGAAGCGAGCGAGATCCGCCGGGATTGTCCGGCAGCATTGCAGCGCGGCCGCAGATGTGGGAGCGACCTGCGATGGCTGCCCCGTCCGGGTTGAGGATCGCCGCGCCGCAAAAGAGGGCCGGGGCAAGGAGAGTAACTTATGAAACGGTCTGTTCTCAGCGGCCTTTGCGCGGCTCTGATTCTGTGCGGCGGGCTTGTCTGTGCATCAGGCCAGAAGCCGCCTTCTTCAGGCGCTCCTGTTCCTGACCTTTCCAAAATCAACGACCCGGCTTACATGGCGAAGTACCAAAAACAACTGCGGGAATGGGCTGAAAAAAGTTTCAAAAAGTCGCAGGAGGAGCAGTTGAAGCGGCTGAAATCCCTGAATGTTTCTGAGACGGCCACGCGCCTTGAAGCATACCAGGCGTACCAAATGATCACTCTGCCGCCCCTGTCCCTGCCCTCCGAATACTGCGACCTGTGGCACGAGAAGCTGGGACCGGTCTTCCCTCCCTCGCCGAAGATAGACGGCATGTTTTTTGGCGCCGCGCCTCCTACTCCCGCCGACGACAGGCTGGAGCGCCCTGACTCTTCCGTCACCGCTGAAGGATTGGCGCGTCTGATGCGCGCCAATCCTGCGAAAGCGCGCGCGGAGAGTAAACAGGCGCTGGACGCTCTGGATAAAAACGAAGGATTCATGATCGGCCCTGAAATGCTGATCAAGACCATCGCCGCGCTGGAAAGAGTAGTAACCGCCTGTCAGAGGGCGGGCAATATGCCGGACATCGAGCGGCAGACGCGTATTCGTTTGGGACGGCTTTATATTGCCGCCGGGGATGCGGAGAACGCCCTAGTTGTATACACGCCTATATTACAGCATGACCCCGACTTTGCGCCGGGTCTGATTGTACGCGCCGAGGCGAAGCGACTTGCCGGGAAATACGCTGGGGCCGAGGCCGATTATCGGCGCGCTCTGGCGCTGCTGCCCCATACGCCTGCCAATGTTTTCCTGCGCTGCGGCGCGCTTGTCGAACTTTCCCATCTGCAAACGAGGGGCGGCAATACGACCGGAGCGGCAAAGGCGGTGCGGCAGGCGCAGGCGGAAGCCGCGCAGTGGAACAACGCGCGTTCCGCGCATGAGGCGCTGATAGCGCGGGGCGACCTGGAAACCGCGCAGGGACGCTATGGCGTGGGAGAAAAAATATACAAACAGGCGCTGATCGAGATTCATGCGCCCGTGGAAGGTCTTTTGTTGCGCGGCGCGCTGCTGGGCCTGATGCGCTGCACGGCCAATCAAGGCCACCCTGCTGAAGCCGCGCTGTTCGGAAAGACCGCGCTTGGCGCTTTCGCTTACACTTCCCTGTCCCGCTCACAAGCCCTCCGTGATCCCGGCGCGGATGAAGCCGCCCGCCAAAAGCAACTGCTGGAAGCGCGCCAACTGCATCGGTTCCTGCGTACTCGCGAGGCCGATTTTCGTTTCCTGACAGACACGCTGCTGGAGCAGGGGCGCATGGCGGAAACCGTGGAACTGGTGGACTTCTTTAAGGAAGAGGAAACTCTGGATACCGGCAGCGCAGTGAAACGCAGCGCGCCGCGTCTGGAAACGGAACTCAAGCCCTTCTGGGATCGCTTGGCCGCGCTGTATACACGCTACTTTCAGAAAAATCCCGCGCTGGCTGCGCCGGAGAAAGCCGGCGTAGAGCAGCAGATCATGCAGGAAAAGACAAGACTGGCGGCGTTTGTGCGCCCCTATGCCGAGGCGGAACGACAGCAGGACGCGCAGATTGTGGACGCGTTGGAAAATGACGAAACACGCGGCAAAAACATCGGCATGGGAACGCTGACCCCGACGCCGCGCGAGAAAGAAGATGCCGAAAAACTTTACACGATGATGATGCGAGTTCTTATGACGGACACCATGCGCCGGACAACCTCTCGTATGCTGAATCTTTATCCAAAAGTTCCAGAAGCGCAGCAAAGTGAAAGGCAGAAGAAGAGTGAGGAGCAGTTCAAACGGCCGCTGCGCGACAACACGCCGGAAGATTGGGAAACGTTTTTCCAGGGGGTTCGCCAGCACTGCATGGGCGCGCCGGACGGCCTCCCTGCTACCGCTTCCACGCGCCGGATGCAGAACGCCCTGCGCGAGCTGGGGCATCACTCTGCCGCGCTTTACACGCTTCTCAACGACACGCATCTGCACCTGATCCTGGTGACGCCGAACGGAATTTATGCCCATACCGCCCAGGTCAGCCGCGTCAACGTGGAAAAAGACCTGAAACAATTTTTGCAGGCGCTGCGTTATCCCAATCTTGACCCCCGACCGGCAGGCAGGAAGTTGTACGAGCTGCTGGTCGCGCCGCTGGAAAAAGAGCTGCGTCAGGCCGGCGTAGAAACGCTGATGTGGTCGCTGGACGGCAAGCTGCGCTACATTCCGGTCGCCGCCTTATGGAACGGCGGGAGGTATCTGCTGCAGGATTATGCCTGTTCGCTGTTTACGCCCGCCAGTTATAGCCGGCTGACGCGCGCCCCCGAACCGACCTGGACGCTTCTGGGTATGGGAACCAGTCAGGCGCATGGCGGTTTTCAAGCCCTGCCTGGCGTGCGAGCCGAACTGAGCAGCATCGTGCAGACCGATGCTACGCGCGGCATCCTTAAAGGCGCTATACTGCTCGACAGTCAGTTCACCCTGAAAGCGATGCTGGAAGCCTTGAGACACAACTATCAGGCGCTTCACATCGCCAGTCATTTCGCGCTGATACCGGGGGATCCCATTCATTCGGGCCTGTTATTAGGTGACGGTTCGCTGCTGACACTGCGCGACATGGCCCGTCTGCCGGACAACCTTTTCGCCAACGTCAATATGCTGGCGCTTTCGGCCTGTCAGACCGCTGCGGACGGCGACGGCGATGGACGAGAATTTGAGAACTTTGCCGTGATCGCGCAGCGCAAGGGCGCCGAGTCGATCCTGGGGGCGTTGTGGCCTCTCAGCGACGAGAGCGCCAGTCTGATGATGCCCGCCTTCTATCGCGCCCGCGAGAATGGAACGACGAAAACCGATGCGTTGCGTCAGGTACAACTGGCTTTGCTGACCGGCGATATGCCGGATGCCGCAGCGCAGAAAAGCGCGCGCGCGCAACGGGCGGAAGTGGCAAATGCGTCTGCCGAACCGCTGTCGCCCGCCTTTACGCCCGATCCCAATGCGCCGCTGGCCCACCCTTTTTACTGGGCGTCCTTCGTTCTCGTCGGCAACTGGCGCTAAACGCTCCTGCCTGCCGCTTAGGCATTGATGCAGTTAATTTTTTGGCGCGGCAAAAAAATGCCTGACGTTACCGGCAGACCCTGTCTCTGATAAGGGACAGGGTACCTTACACTGTCCGGCGCTTTTTCTAAACGCTCTTGCGTAACCTGACCCGGCGGCTGGGCAATCAACTGGACGGAGTAGGCTGCGAGGCGTTCGCAAGCGAGACGCGCGTACTTGTACCGGCCTGTAACGCGTACTTCTATCCTGACATTGCCGTAGTGTGCGGAAGCGCGGAGTATGAGGCGGGGGAGGCGGAAACCCTGCTTAATCCCATTGTCATTATCGAAGTATTGTCACGTGGCACGGAGGCTGCGGATCGGGGCCGCAAATTCACCTGCTATCGCGCCCTGCCGTCCCTGCGCTATTACGTGCTAATCGAACCAAACGCCCCTGCCCTCGACCTATACATCCGGCAGGACAACGACTATTGGCTTCTCGTGCCTGTCCGTGGTCTGGAAGCCGTTTTGACGATTACAGCGGCAGGCATAACCCTGCCGCTTACAGAGATATACGAGCGCGTCGTTTTCGCCCCGCAAACCAACGGCCCGGCTGATGACGCAACTATTACGCCGCCATAGCCCCGCACTGAAGTACGGGTCTGGGAGGCTTCGCCAACCGTCCTGCGGACGGAAATGCCCTGTAAGCCAGAGAGGTTCCCGTCCACCTGACGGTAAGCGAAGTCTCACAGAAGGATCGTTCACGGTCTGGTCGTCCTACGAAGTATGTCAGTACGCTTCAAGCAAGCGGACGATTAATGGGTGGCCTGCATTCGGCCCAACTGTCTTTTTTGCCGCCACTTTGCGCCGGTGTACGCTCCCCACATCGTAAGACACAGATGGAAACTTAGGGACACGGCGGCGAAAGCGACAAGCGCGGCGCAATGCAGGGGCGTATCGTAGTAGCTGCGAACGATACATTGCAGGTTTAACAAGGCGAGAGGCGTATATACCAGAGCGACACCCGCAATGGCGCGGCGTGGCGTAGTCGCCCCAGTCATGTAACCCCACGAGTAGTTAAAAATCAAAGCCGACAGCAGCCAGGTAATTGGATGTGCAAGAAAGCAGTCTGCATACATCGGACTTCCCCATCCAGGCCCAAGCTTCGCAAACGACCAGATCGCAAGGAAGCACAAACCTAAAAAGTTTATCAGGGCGCACATAGAGGCCAGTGCCAGACTGCGGCGCGCGGATGGAAAGCGGCGCTTGTAAGCCTTCGTCAACTGTCCGCCTATCGTCCGCGCCCTGCAAAATTGCATCAAGGTTTGCGCGATGGCCTCCTCCTCAGAATGTCCAAGTTCCTGCCGCGCTGCAACAAGCGCCTCGACGTGCTGCCGGATTTCCTCGACTTCTTCCATGCGCTGCAAGTCGGGCAGAACGCGCAGGTGCGAGTGGACTTCTTCCAGGTACTGTTCAAGCGGGCTGTGCATCGTTCGTCCTTCCCAAAATCGCGTTCATGGTGCGCGCGTACTGTTCCCACTCCTGCCGCCGCTTGGTAAGCTCGGCCTGTCCCTTCGGGGTGATCTGGTACACCTTGCGGGCCGGGCCGCTCGGCTGCACTTCCCACGCGCCCGCGATCATCTCATCCTGCTCCAGAACCCGCAGGGCCGGGTACAGCGATCCCTCTTTGAGGCGCAGGGCGTTCGCGCTCTGCTGCTCGATGCGGCGGGCGATGGCGTAGCCGTGACACGCGCTTTCCGCCAGGACCGCCAGGACAAGCGCGGGTATATCGCCCTTTACAATGTCTTTTGCCATTGGCTTGCTCCCTTACCTTCCAACATAGTATACATAGAATCAAGATGTATGTCAAGAAGAGTGGGGCAAAGTTTTTCCTCGGCACAGACAAGGGTATAATCCATGTATGAATAAAGGCAGGAACGATGAAAGCAGGAATACTGAAGGCCGTTGCGAAGCGGCAAATCTGGATGTGCGTTGGCTGGGACAGGTGGAGTACCGGGCGGCGTGGGCGATACAGGAGGAACTGGCGGCACAGCGATTAAGGGGCGAGATCGGCGATACCCTCCTGCTGTTGGAACACCCGCCCACGCTCACGATGGGACGCAAGGCGCGGCCCGAACATCTGCTCGCGTCCCGCGCCGAGTTGGAACGGCAAAACGTGGCCCTTGTGGACGTGGATCGGGGCGGCGACATCACGTATCATGGGCCAGGGCAGCTTGTCGGCTACCCCATCCTGAACCTGCGCGATGTGCCGCACACGCCCGACCTCCACGTTTATTTGCGCGGCCTCGAAGAAACCCTGATACGCGCACTGGCCGGTTTCGGGATCAAGGCCAACCGCTTCGAGGGCTACACGGGCGTATGGACGGGCCGCGACACACATGCCCCGCGCAAGATCGCCGCAATGGGCATCAAATCCAGCCGATGGATTGTGTCGCACGGCTTCGCGCTGAACGTCTGCCCTGACCTGACACATTTCGATTGGATCGTTCCCTGCGGCATACGCGACTACGGCGTCACGTCTGTGTGCAGTCTGCTTGACCGGCCTATCAGCGTTGCGGACGTAGTTCCCGCCGTCGTGACCGCCTTTCGCGACACGTTCGGTTACACGAATGCGAGTGAATTCATGCCTCTTCGCGCCTTGCCCATGCCTGTTTGAACCTACCTGAACCTACCTGAACCTGTCTGAACCTGTCTGAACCTGATGGGAACTCTGCGCGAACCTTGACAGCGCGGCTTGCTTTAGTGTATGCTGTTTTGCAACTGGATTGTCACGCCATTCGCATGAACACTCGCATCGAATCGCGTCTGATGTCACCTGCTAATCACCCCGAACATAGCAAATACGAACAAATCATACTAAATTTTAGTGAACCCATAGTAAACTCATAGAAGGAACCGAAACTGTCATGCAGGTCACTGCCGAGCATCCCGACCCCTGTACCGTCATTCTGGACATCAACGTTGATGAGCAGCAGGTCACGCGCGCTTTTGAAACCACGTACAAAGAGTTTGGCCGCTACGCCAATGTCCCCGGCTTCCGGCCCGGCAAAGCGCCCCGCGCCATCGTCGAGCGCTACGTAAATACGGAAAAGGTACGCCAGCAGGCGCTGGAAAAGATCATTCGCGACAGCTACTTCAAGGCCATCGAGGGCGAAGGCATCGCCCCTTACCGCGACCCGCGCATCGAACCCACCGACCTCGAAGACAAAAAGCCCTTTACCTACAAGGCCACCGTGCCGCTGGAACCGCAAATAACGCTGGGCGAATATACCGGCTTGAACGTGGACAAGCCCATCTACACCGTGACCGACGACATGATCGAAACGCGCCTGAGCGCCCTGCGCGAAGAGCGCGCTCGCCTGGAACGCGTTGCGGACAGAGGCGTCGAGGCCGGCGACATCCTGATCGTCGAGCAACAGACGGTCGTGGAAGGTGATGAGGGCGAACCCGCGCCCATGCGCCGGCAACTTATCCAGACCGGCAACAACATCCCCGGCTACGATGACGCCGTAATGGGCCTTGCCATCGGCGACGAGCGGACATTTGAACTGACGTACCCCGACGATTACGAGGAAGAGGCGCGGCAGGGCAAAAAGGCCACGTTCACGGTCAAACTGAGCAGCATCAGCGCCAAGAAGCTGCCGGAACTCAATGACGATTTCGCCAAAACGCAGGGCATGGGCGATACCATCGAGGAACTGCGCGCAGGCATCCGCGCCAGCATTCAGGGCGAGGCCGACCAGTATTCCGAGCAGGTAGCCGAACAGCGCCTGTTCAACAAGATACTCGAAACGTCCACGATCTACTTCCCCGATGTGCTTGTGCGCGAAGAGGTCGAGGACGAACTGCGCCGTCTGTCACAGGAACTGCGTCAGAACAATGTCGGCTACGGCCAGTACCTTCAGAGCATGGGCGGGATGAGCGCGGAACAGCACCAGAACGGACTGGCGGGCCAGGCCGCGCAGCAGATACGCACCCTGCTGGCCCTGCGCGAGATCAGCGTACAGGAAGATTTGCAGGCCACTGACGCGCAGGTAGACGCCGAGTACGACCGCCTGCTGAGCGAGGACGTGATTGACGAAGATCAGTACGCCGAGTTTAAGGCCGACGCCCGCCGCCGCCTTCAGGTCGCGAATGCTCTGATCCAGAAGCGACTGCACGACTTTTTGTTCGCCAACAACACCATCAATGCCGTAGAGCAGGCCGGAATGCCCGACGAAGACGCCCTGCTGGAAGCCAGCGAAGAAGCCGAAATACTGGAAGGCGATGGACTGACTGACAGCGCGGCTGAGTCGTCCGACACACCGGACACGTCTACGGGCGAAGCGATGCAGATGCCCGACCTGGAAGGCGAAGTAAAAGGCGAAAGCCCGCAGGCTGCTGAAAACCGTGTCGAAACCGACGCGGCCACCCAAGACGACGTTCACGTCCCCAAACTCAACGACAGCGCGGACGGCAGTGACGGCAAAACCGACTAGCCTGCTAGCCGAATGGTTAGATACGCTGGAGCATGGCGGAGAAACTCCATTCTCGTTATCATTCGTAAGGAACAGTAGCCCTTCGGGGTATTTTATCGGGGGCGTTGCCCCTGCTGCCAACAAGGCGGGGGCGTCAGGAGAGCAGAAACATGGATCGCATTCAACGTCCGCCTTATGCCGGGTCTGTTCGCTCTGCGGGGTATGACAGCCCGCAGAACGTGATTCCGATGGTCGTGGAGCAGAGCGCGCGAGGCGAGCGCGCCTACGACATCTATTCGCGCCTGCTCAAAGAGCGCATCATCTTTTTGGGCGAACCCGTGAGCGATCATCTGGCGAACCTGGTCATCGCGGAACTGCTGTTCCTCGAAAAAGAAGACCCGGATGCCGACATCGATATGTACATCAACAGCCCCGGCGGCAGCGTATCGGCGGGTCTGGCTATGTACGACGTGATGCAGATGATCAAATGCGATGTGGCGACCATTTGCGTGGGCATGGCGGCCTCTATGGGGGCCGTGCTGCTGGCGGGCGGACACGCGGGCAAGCGCTATGCCCTGCCCAACTCGCGCATCATGATCCACGCGGTTTCGGGCGGCTACGAGGGAACCGTGCAGGACGCCGAGATTCGCCTCAAAGAGATGGTACGCACACACGACAAACTCAACGAAATTCTCGTCCACCACACGGGCCAGCCCTACGACAAGGTGCGCCGCGATATGGATCGCGACTACTTCATGTCGCCCCAGGAGGCGCTGGAATACGGCTTGATTGACAAAATAACTGAAAAAAAGTAGTCAACCCGCGCAAAGAAGACGCCTGATGTGCCGATAATAGGGGAAGCAAGGAGAAAGAGGAAAGGAAAAAGGAAAAAGGGTACGCATTGTTGGCCTGGGCGCTGCCCACTGCCTTAGATGCTTCAAAATGCCGCGATGAGTTGAAACACGCTGCTTTCTCCTTTTTCCTTTTTCCTTTCCTCTTGTCCTCTGACCCCTACTCACGAGGAGAATGCGCTTGCCCAGGGATTACGACAGGAACGATAGCCGCAACGAAAGTCGCTGCGTGCTGTGCGGCAGAACGCGCGAACAGGTCAAGCGATTGATCCTGGGGCAGCACGGCGGCGTGTGTCTCGACTGCGTGGATCGGTGTAACCAGATCATTCACAGCGACGGCAGCGAGCCGGACAAATCGCGCCCGCCGTCTTGGGGCGCCCCTCCCAAGCCGCGTGAAATCCACCGCATCCTCAGCCAGTATGTGATCGGGCAGGAACGCTCTAAGCGCGCTCTGGCCGTAGCCGTCTACAACCACTACAAGCGCATCAGCAATCCCAGCCCCGATGTAGATCTGCAAAAAAGCAACATCCTGCTTATCGGGCCGACGGGGTCGGGCAAGACCCTGATGGCGCAGACGCTCGCCAAGATCTTGCAGGTTCCCTTTGCCATCGCCGACGCCACCAGTCTGACAGAGGCCGGGTACGTGGGCGAGGATGTCGAAAACATCCTGCTCAAACTCTTGCAGGCGGCGGAAAGCCAGAACCCCGGCGGCAACCTGGATCAGACCGTCAAGGCCGCGCAGCGGGGCATCATCTACGTAGACGAGATAGACAAGATCAGCCGCAAGGGCGAAAACGTCAGCATCACGCGGGATGTAAGCGGCGAGGGCGTACAGCAGGCCCTGCTCAAGATTTTAGAAGGCACGGTCGCGAATGTGCCGCCGCAGGGCGGGCGCAAGCACCCGCAGCAAGAGTACGTGCAGTTGGACACGTCCAATGTGCTGTTCATCTGCGGCGGCGCGTTCGAGGGCCTGACAGACATCATAGACCGGCGCATGAACACGCGCACGATGGGCATACGCAGCAGCGTCGCCACCAAGCTGGAGCGGCAAATCACGCGGGGCAATATCTTCCAGTATGTGATGCCCGACGACCTGCTCAAGTACGGACTGATCCCCGAATTTATCGGACGCCTGCCTGTCGTCGCCACCTTAGACAGCCTGGACGAAGAAGCGCTTATCAAAATCCTGACCGAGCCGAAAAACGCGCTTGTCAAGCAGTATGCCAAGTTCTTCGAGTACGACGGCGTGGAACTCGCCTTCACCGACGGCGCATTGAAAGCCATCGCACAAGAAGCCATGCAGCGCAGCACGGGCGCGCGCGCCCTGCGTACCATCATCGAGGAAGTTATGCTCGACATTATGTACGAGATACCCTCCTCCAAAGACATCAAAAAATGCGTGATTGAGGAACGCACCGTGCGCGAACGGCTGGACCCGATTGTTTACACGGAAATGCAGATGCGTCAGGCATCCTAACCCGCGAATGACACCCACAACTCAAACAAAAGCCATCCCAAATATCGGGGTGGTTTTTGTTATCGTTTGTGAGTATTGGCTAAAAAGAGTGTAACGAAACGCCTGCGGAAACGACAAACCCAAGACGACAGACGGGAAACGACAAACATTTAACAGCGCGGCGCAGCAGCGTGGTATTTGAGTATTCAGGTTAAAGGTGGGGAATGGCAGATGCTGACAATCAATAATGGGAATGAGGCGGGCGGGCGCATGCGGTTTTGCGACGGCATGACGCGGCGCGACTTTTTGAAAATCGGCGGCCTGGCGATGGGCGGTCTGGCCCTGACCGACATTCTGGCTGCCGAGGCCCATGCCGGCATTCGCAGCTCGCACAAGGCCATCATCATGGTGTATTTGCCCGGTGGCCCGCCGCATCAGGACATGTTCGACCTGAAGATGGACGCGCCCTCCGAGATACGCGGCGACTTCAAGCCCATCAAGACCAAAGTGCCGGGTATTGAAATCTGCGAACACATGCCCAAAATCGCGGCCATGATGGACAAGTTCGCCATTATTCGCTCGCTTGTCGGCGCGCGCGACGAACACGACGCCAGCATCTGCCTGAGCGGTTACAGCGCGGCGGAACTGGCGCAGAACCATGCGCCGTGCCTGGGTTCCGTTGCCTCGTACCTGCAAGGCCCGATTGACAAGACCGTTCCGCCGTTCGTCGGCCTGTCGCCCAAGATGGGACACATGGAATGGGCGCAGTCGGGCGACCCCGGCTTTTTGGGTCTCGCCCACAGCCCCCTTAAACCCGAAGGCCCGCTCATGGCCGACATGACGCTGAACGGCGTATCTCTGGATCGCCTGCATGACCGCCGCACTCTGCTCGCGGGCCTTGACCGCTTCCGCAGACAAACAGATATGAAGGTAGACACCCTGACAGGCATGGACGCCCTGCACAGACGCGCCTTCGACCTGCTGACCTCGCGCAAACTCGTCGAGGCTCTGGACGTGACCAAAGAAGACCCCAAAGTACGCGAACGCTACGGCAGGGGCGATAATCTCAACGTGGACGACGGCGGGCCGTTGTGGAACGATCAATTTTTGGTGGCGCGGCGACTTGTCGAGGCGGGGGCGCGCTGCGTCACGCTGGGCTACGGGCGCTGGGATCATCATGGCAACATCTATGGCAGTCTGAAAGCGCATCTGCCCCGGCTGGATCAGGCCGTAAGCGCTCTGGTGCAGGACATCCACGACCGGGGCATGGACAAAGACGTGTCAGTCGTGGTCTGGGGCGAGTTCGGGCGGTCGCCGCGTCTGAACAAGGAGGGCGGGCGCGACCACTGGCCCCGCGTGTCCTGCGCCCTGCTCGCGGGCGGCGGCATGAGAACCGGGCAGGTGATCGGCAGCACAAACCGCTTTGGCGAGGAACCCGACTCGCGCCCCGTCCACTACAAGGATGTGCTTGCCACGCTGTACCACAACATGGGCATCAACATCAAGGACACGCCCGTGATGGACACGGTGGCCCGCCCCCACTATTTGCTGCCCGACAATGAACCCATCACGGAACTGATATAAACATCATCGTTCCTGTATATTGCTGAACAGCACTTTGATACAGCGAATAAACGATGAATACTATACAGGTAAAACAATATTGCTATAATGTTCGTCGTTTGCGCAGGAATCAGGCATTGATATAAAGAACGTTCTTTCGACTCTCTACTGTACTTGATGTGAAATTGGAGCCGAAAGTTGAAACGTTATTTGCCGTGCCGCATATTCGCATGCGCCTTTTTCTGCCTGCTCGTGAACAAAGGGGCGGTTCGCGCCCAATCTGCGGGTAAGACGCCGGACAAAGCCGCTATTGCGCTGGCGGAGAACGCGTCCGTCATCCTCGAAAAACACTGCGCCCGCTGTCACGGCAACAATCCCACAGCCGGATTCGCCCTCCGGGATCACAAAAGTATGCTCGCCAAAGGGCAGATAAAGCCCAACGACGCCGCCGGATCGCGCGTGTATGTCCGAGTCGCTCTGGACGCGGGCGACCCGATGCCGCCGCTCAGCGAGCATGACACGCTGCCTGATGCGGAGAAAAAAGCCCTCAAATCCTGGATCGAGGCCGGCGCCCCGGCTGGGGTCGCCGCGCCCGCCGGCCCTGCCCGCCACCTTGTGACCGAAGAATCCGTACTAAATCTGATCGCCGCCGATATTGACGCTGCCGAAGAGCGCGACCGGCCCTTTCTGCGCTATTTCACCCTGACGGATCTGCTCAACGCGGGCGTGAACGACGCGCAGGCCGAGTCTTTCCGCACCGGCCTTGCCAAGCTTCTCAACAGCCTGTCGTGGCAGCGGCGCATTGAGATCCCACAGGCGCTTGACCCGGCCAAATCCGTACTGCGTATTGATCTGCGCAAGTACACCTGGACGGAAGCGACGTGGAAAAGTATGCTCGGCGAGTACCCCTATGGGGTGTTAAGCCAGCTGCCGGTCGCCAAAAAAGTGTGCGCCGGCACAAAGTGTGCGCTGCCCTACGTCCGCGCCGACTGGTTCGTTGCGCGCGGCTCGGTTCCCCCGCTGTACAACGTCCTCCTCGACCTGCCGCAGACCGCATCGGCGCTGGAGCAGCGCCTGCTTGTGGATGTGGACAAAGACCTGCGTAACGAGACCGCGATACGCGCCGGCTTTAATCAAAGCGGCGTTTCGCAGCATAACCGCATCGTAGAGCGACATGAATCTTCGTATGGCGCGTACTGGAAATCGCACGACTTCAGCAGCAGTACCGGCCGGCAAAATATCTTTCAGAATCCGCTTGGTTTCGAGCCTGCGGGCGGCGAGATCATATTCAGCCTCCCCAATGGGCTGCAGGGCTTTATGCTTGTCAAAGGCAACGGACAGCGCATTGACGATGGCCCCATCAGCATCGTCTCCAACAAAGAGAACAACACCGATCCCGTGGTTCACAACGGCCTGACGTGCATGAGCTGCCATGTCCAGGGGATGAAACGGTTCTCCGACCAGGTACGCAACGTTGTGGAACAGGCCGATCCGAGTGCGGTCAACTACGACCGTAATAAGGCCCTCGCCCTGTACGTGTCCAAACAGAAGCAGGATGTTCTGGTGAATGAAGACATCGCGCGCTTTGTCCAGGCCGTGCGGGCGGTGGGGAGTCAGGTGGCCGATAAGGAACCGCTGGTAAAGCTTTCCACGGATTTTCAAGCGTCCCTGAGCCTGGAACAGGCCGCGGCGGAGGTAGGTGTATCCTCCTCCGATTTCGCGGCTAAAATTCATCAGAAATCCAAGCTGGGTCAGCTGATCGGCGTCCTGGGAACGCCGGGAGGCCAGATACAGCGCGACGCCTGGGAGGAGAGCTTCGGCGCAATCGTACAGGAGATGGCGCTCGGAGAGTGTCTGCCCTACACGGCGCCTGCGCGGCGTAATCCGACCCTGGCCGGCAATGGCGGCATTGCGGGCGCACCCAACGGCGGTGTCGCGCTTCCTGCCTTCGAAAAACAGCCCGACAGGGTGGAAACGCTTCCGCCCGGAAAAGCGGTGTCGGTACATCTGGATCTCAGAGAAACAGGCCCGCGCCATCTGACGCTTGTGCGCGGCGCGGTTCTGGAGGTGTCCGGTTCGCTGGAAGCCGGCAGCATCCCGATGGTCATTAGCCTGCAGATTCGGGCGGCCGCAACCAATGTGCCAACCACGAAAGACTGGAAGATCGCCTGGAACTCCGCTGCGGAACCCAGAGATGTCGTTCACATGTTTGTGCAGCGCATAGAGGCCACCCGATCTATTCGCATTGGGGAGATTATTGTCGATCTTGTCGAAAAAGCCCCCTCCACGCTGGCCTGGGATGTTCACGCCGCCCTGCCCGAAGGCGCCATCGGCATCCTGATCAGCTCGGACGCGCTCACCGCGCCCGCCTATCAGTTCACGCTGGATGACAAGCCCATAGACATCGTCGTTGACGCCGCAGGACACGGGACGCTGTCCGCCGCCCGACTGCCGCCGGGCGATCATATGCTGGCGTGCAGGGCCGTGACAAAGGAGGGAAATGAGACGCCGCTAAACGGGCTTCTGCTGCACATCAGCCCTGCCATCAATCTCCTGCCCTTCCCCTCGGACACGATTGATCTGACGCAAGTGCAAGACATTTCCAGTGTGCCGATACACATTCAGGCAGATGGACGCGTCGCGCCGACCGCCGCGCAGTTCTTTGTGGACGGGAAAAGCGTGGCGCGAAGCGAGCAGTCGCCGTTCACGGACGCGAGCTTCAACCCCGACAAGCTGACGAGCGGCCAGCACGTTATGACCGCCCAGGTCACAGGGTCGGACGGGAAAGAATATGCGTCCGTGCCGGTCGGCTTCAGGATCATGCGCGCGCCGCGTGTCGAGATGACGTCATGGATTGCGGCCACGCAGCTTAACGCCAGAGAACTGTCGGCAAACATCGCTCTGGCGCAGCGGCTTCTCAAGCCCCCCCGCGTCGGGTTCGGGTTCGGCGGCGGCGGGTTTGAAGGAGAAATCGCGGCTGCGCTGCCGCATCTGGTCTCACTGGCCCAGAGCGCGGTTCGGTTCGTCCCGCCCGCCTCGATAAGCGAGCAGGATAGGAAGTCGCTTGCGGACGCAGCGGGCGAGGCCGCGCGCGGCTACCTCGATCTGAAAGAAGCCTGCCGTCTTTACCAGCCCGCGCGGGGCGGATTTGGAGGCTCGTCCCAATCGCAGCCGAGCCTCACGGCGGCAGGCAAAGCCCTGAGCGAACTGGTCCATGCGCAGGGCGTCATCAGCGGCGCGGCGACTCGCGTTGGCGCGACTTACTAAGCCGTAGACAATCCGCAATCTCAGATCGTACAAAGCGCCCGCCGACTACCGGCAGGCGCTTTGTATTGGCTTGATTGCCGCGTAGAAGTTCGTTGTAAGGAGCGCGTGAAGCGGCGTTGTGGAACCCTGCAATGCGCCGTCTAATGGTTGAACACGAACTCTTTGGAGTTGAGTAAGGCCCACATGATGTCCTCGGCGACGCGGCGGCGGTTGGGGGCGGGGGCGGATACGAGGGCGTGAACGGCCCTGCGGCTTTCGTCGTCGGTGGGAAAGCGGGACAGGGCGTTCAGGTACAGGGTTTCCACGAGTTTTGCGTTGTCGGGCTGTATGGTGATCTGCCGCGTGACAAGGCCGGACGGCGATTCGAGGCGGGCGTTGATGCCCACGTCGTTCATCAGGTGCAGGATCTGGCCCATGTTGGGCGCGTCCATGCGCTCGCATTCGCACGTCACGCTGCGGGCAGGGCGTCCGAACAGGTCGAGAAAGTACGAGGCCACGCTGGTATCGGGCAGTTCGCAGGCGCGCGTTCCCATCGGCAGGCCGTCGAATTTGTCGGCCACGCCCGTGGCGCTTGCGACCGCATCCAGCATTTGTTCCGCGCCCAACCGCTTGAATGCAAAGTGCGAGTAGTAGCGCGTGTCGCGGACGTTGTTCGGCGTGGGTTCGGGCGAACGCTGATACGTCTGCGAGCGCAGGATAATACGCATCAGGCGTTTCAGGTCGTAGCCGTGCCGCGTGGTATCCTGGGCCAGCCAGTCATACAGGGCGGTGTTTGAAGGCGGGTTGGTGATACGCAGATCGTCCACGGGTTCCACAAAGCCGCGCCCCAGATAGTGCCGCCAGATACGGTTTACGACGGCGTGAGAGAAGAACGGGTTTTTTGATCCGGTCAGCCAGTCGGCGAGCGCCTGCCGCCTGTCCCGTCCGATTGCGTCCGCGACCGGAGCGGCGTCGAGGGCGCAGGCCGCGACCAGCTTTTGTGTGCGGGGATGGCGCACGTCGCCGTTCTCCCCCGCATATACCACCATTTCACCCGCTCGCTCTCCCGGCTTCGATGCGGTACGCGCAAAGAAGGCGGTCATCTGGTAATACTGGTTCTGCGTCCACTTTTCGTAGGGGTGGTTGTGGCAGCGGGCGCAGGCGATACGGACGCCCAAAAAGACCTCGCTTGTGGTCTCGGCCAGTTCCTGCGGGCTTTTGGCGGCGCGATAGTAGTTGGCGGGGCCGTTCTTGTAGATGCTGCCCTGCGCCAAAACCAGTTCCCGCGCCCACTGATCCCACGGCTTGTCGTCGGCTACGCTCTGGCGTATCCAGTCGTGCAGGGTATACATGCCCTTGACGGTCAGCTTTTCCCGCGAACAGCGCAGGATGTCGCCCCATTTCAGCGTCCAGAAATCCACGTATGCGGGACGGGCCAGCAGGTCATCAATCATCCGGTCGCGCTTGTGCGGGTCGGCATCGCTTAAAAACGCGCGCACCTGATCGGGAGTCGGAATGCGTCCGGTCACGTCCAGGGTGGCGCGGCGCAAAAAGTCGGCATCGCTGCACAGCGGGGAGGGCGCAAGCCCCAGCCCATTCAGCTTCGCTACAACGAGCTTGTCTATCGTTCGCGCCGCTTCATTCACATCGCCCGAATTTGTTTCGCCTTCCCCGCTAAGCCTCTTCTCCTCTAAGCCTCTTCCTGCCTTTACGGGTGGGCCGTAGGGCGAGATCACGCGGGCCGTCGCCACCAATCCCTGATAACGCACGAGGATCGCGCCTTCGCCATTGCCCGTGACCTTCGCCTCGCCATCTGGCGTCACGGTCGCTACCGACTCGTCGCTTGCCGTAAACACCGTTTGGGCTGTCACATCGCGCTTAGCGCCGTCCGAATACACGGCGGTCACAACAAATGGCTGTGTTTTGCCAATGGCGAGGGTGCGGACGGGCGGCGTTACATCCAGGCGCTGCACGGTCGGCTCCGCGCCTGTGATGCCGGGCAGCCCGTCTGCGATCCAATCGCGCAGGATGCGATACGAGGGCGTATTCAGGCTCAGACGCTTGCCGCCCCGATGCGCCACGGCCAGAACGGGCTTACGTAACAGCAGGCTCTGGTCGGGCTGGGCCACGGACACGCGGCGGGCATACGCGCTGCGCGTGATGCTCGTATAGTCCGAGTCGGGATCGTAGCCGAGCAGGGACAGCTTGAACCCGCCCTTGCCGGACGCCGCGCCGTGACACGCCCCCTGATTGCAGCCCGCCCGCGTCAGCACGGGCATCACATCATTCAGGAATTGCGGCGGTCCAGTTTGCGTAGTGGCAGGCTTTGCCTGTGTCGCGCCAGGAGTAGACACTGCCGCGAGTTTTGCCTGTGCAGGCCGAACGGATTGCGGATAGGCCGCTCCTGACACGGCAAGCAGCACACACAACAGCCCCATGTTTAGCATGGCGGAGCGAATTTTAGAAGAGGGCATAGTCGGCACATTCCCGGCGCGCAAAATCATGGACGCGCGATTGCGCCCCTGCTGAATGTTTGGAGCTTATTTATACGTTTTTGTGACATCTATTCCGATGTTTCTCAAAGGAATATCGGTCAGGGCAGGCGGGCTGCGGCGCGCACCCAGGCATCTGCGTCGTGCTGAAGCTGGAGCAGGGTGGCGCACACGTCGGACTGGTCGCTTTCGGGCATCAGACGGTACGCGGCCAGAATTTTCAGGTCGCGTGTGCCGGCCCGCGCCAGATAAATCAATTCGCGGCGTTCCGCGTCCGACAACACCACGTCGTCGGGGGCAAGCAGGGCGTTTTCGACCAGAGGCGGCAGGCGCAGTTCATAGCACATCTGCTTGTACAGCAGGCGCAGAGCCGTGTCTAAATCATCCTCGCTTTGGGCGTTCTGGAACAAATCGGCCGCGCTACGCAGCCGCTGCCCCGCCTCGGAGCGTTCGCGGCCCGCCAGCGCACGCCAAAAATCGCCGCAGGTTTGACGTTCCGACGCGTCCCTGTCGCTCATGTTCAGCAGGCGTTCCGGGTACGCGCAGGCGAAGGCTGTCCAGGCGCGCAGGGCAAAGTCGCGCTGTTGGGGCCTGCGCGGACGAGCCAGCGCTTTACGCACAAGCATGACGTGCGAAAAGTAGGTTTGCAGTTCGGGCAGGGTGCAGGGGGACGCGCGCTGATGGCTGTCCAGGAGGGTCACTTCGCGGCGTTCCCTATCCAGGGCCACTATGCGGGCTTCCCAGGCAAGCGGCGGATCGGTGTAGTGGGGCAGGGCTAATCGTTCGGCCTCGCCGTCATCCCTCTGCGCCATTTCGCGGCCCCGATTGAGACGGCCCTGTCCGGTTTTGCCCTGCGTTGGTTTGCCCTGTTCGCGGCTGTTTGTCGTTCCATTTGACGCTAGTGTTGCGTTCTCGTCTGCCGTTTCGCTGAACGCGAACGCGCACACGCCCACGCCCGGACGCATATTGGCGCACAACCATTGCAGGCAGGCTTCCTCATCAACGGGGACAGGTACGATTTCGGCCTGCGTTCCGCAAAAGGCGAGTCCGGGCGCGATCCAGTGCGTCAGGTCGGAGCGTAGCAGGGGAGCCGCGCCATGTCGCAATGCGCCGCCGGTCACGCCCCGCAAAAAGGTGTCGTCCAGCGCGGCGGGAAAGAAACGCTGCGCTTCCCGGCCCACACTCCACAGTGCGCCCGCGTCCGGTTCCGTCTTATCTGCCCCGGCTTCGCTCGCTTCTGTCTCATCTGCTCTGGTTTCGTCTGATGCTGCTTGGTTCGCTTCCGCCCCGTCTGGCAGCGTTTTCCCTGCTTCCGTCTCGCTTGCCTGCGCGTCCGCCGCTTCTTCTTCGCCTGTCTCTATCGTGTTTTCTGCGCCGCTCGCAGGCGTCTTCAAGTCGTCGTCCATGCCACACAGCCTCTGTCCGCTTAATGCCGATTGGAATAATCAAAATACGCGCAGGCGGCGGGCAGGGTCACACGCGGCGGCAACGAATCCATAAGCGGGGGCGTAGTTCAGAAGGAATACAAACCGGAACGCCGCATCGCCGCGCGTTCAATGCTTGCACGTCGCCGCTTTCGCATTGCAATCTCGCGATCCCGCCGCCGGTGCAGCCCATAAGGAGCCAACCGTCATGCCGGAATTTACCCTGCCCGCCCTGCCCTACGCCTACGAAGCGCTGGAGCCGAACATTGACACCGAAACGATGCACCTGCACCATGACAAGCATCATCAAACGTATGTCACCAACCTCAACGCCGCGCTCAAAGACACGCCCCAACTGATGGAGCATACGCCCGAACAACTGATTTCCAATCTCGACGCCGTTCCCGAAAGCGCCCGCGCCGCAGTCCGCAACAACGGCGGCGGGCATGTCAATCATACCATGTTCTGGGAGATCATGACACCGGGCGGCAGCGCGCAGCCCACGGGTGCGCTCGCGCAGGCCATCACAAGCACGTTCGGCGACCTCGACGCCCTGAAAAAGCAGATCAATGAGGCCGGCGCAAAACGCTTCGGCAGCGGCTGGGCGTGGCTCGTCGCCGATGCCAGCGGTACGCTGTCCGTTACCAGCACGGCCAATCAGGACAATCCGCTTATGGAAGGCAAAACGCCGATCCTGGGCGTGGACGTGTGGGAACATGCCTACTACCTGAAATACCAGAACAAGCGCGCCGACTATCTCACCGCTTGGTGGAGTACGGTCAACTGGGACGAGGTCGGCAAGCGTTTCGACGCCCTCCAGAAATAATCCACCTGCCTGAAATCGGGAAAACGACCATCGAAACGGAAATCTCCATTACACGGTGGCAAAGCGAGCAGTCCTGCGAGCGGCAGGACTGCGTCGCTTTGGAACAGCCTTTAGAGATCCTGCTCAACGGCGAGAGTTTCGCCGTGACCATGCGGACGCCGGGCGACGATTTTGCGCTCACGGCAGGGTTTTTGTATGCCGAAAGCGTCATCGGCAGCAGCTGGGACATCGGCGCGATGGGCTATTGGGGACAGCCCGGCGACCCGGCCTGGCAGAACGTGCTTAACGTGACCCTGCGCCCCGGCCTGCTGACCGATATGGCCCGCGCCCGCTTGTCCCGCAACGTCGTCACGTCCTCGGCCTGCGGCGTGTGCGGCAAAGCCAGTCTGGACGCCGCGCAGTGCCTCGCCGCCCCGCTGATTGACGACGGCTTCACCACATCCCCATTTATTATATCTTCGCTCAACGATCAACTCCGCGCCCGCCAGCAGACGTTCGACCGGACGGGCGGCCTGCACGCGGCAGGACTATACGACGCGCAGGGCAAACTGCTGTCCGCCCGCGAGGACGTGGGACGCCATAACGCGCTGGACAAACTGATCGGCGGCGAAGTGCTGTCCAACCGCGTTCCGCTCGACCGGCATTTGCTGCTTGTCAGCGGACGCGCCAGTTTCGAGATACTGCAAAAAGCGGCAGTGGCGCGTATTCCCGTCGTGTGCGCCGTGTCCGCGCCCTCGTCCCTCGCCGTGCAGCTTGCCCGCGACCTGAACATCACCCTGATCGGCTTCCTGCGCGGCGACACCTTCAACGTGTATTCCGCTGCGCGTCGTATTCGGCCTTGAGTCATTAGAAAATGCAGCGTTCTGCCGGGCGTCCGCTTGCGAATACGACCCCTCTCCAATTCACTCCATATTGACGCAACAGCAGACGTTTGGATATACTAATATCGCGCCAACAAACAGCCCCCGCGCCGCAAAAGGTTTTCCCATGTCCACTTTCGATCAGTTCCTTGCAGGCTTCTTTGAACTATTCACCAAACCACAGTTTCGAAGCGTGGACTTTCGGCAGTATCTTCAGCGGCCCGCGCCCGGACGCGCAGGCGATGAAGCGTCGGTCGTGGACAACGCCATCGTCGGGCCGCTGCTGTCCCTGTTGGGCTTCGCGTCCGGTGAGCAGGTCTACAACCAGAACAATAAGAACGGACGCCCCGACTTTGCGCCCCGTGTGCCGGAGGTGGGCGACTGCTTCATTGTGGAGGACAAAAGCACCGGCCTTGAATTGACCCTGGACGCCGCCGACCCCGACAGCAATCTGTTCCAGCTGTCAAAGTACCTGCGCGACCGGGGGCTGCGCGCGGGCTGGCTGACTAATGGCAGACGCCTGACCGTGTGGCAGTTCGATGACCCCGCCCATCCCGTCTGTACGCTCGACTTTGATGTGGCCGGGGCGCTGGACGAGTGGGCGCAAGGCGAGACAGACGGCCTGACAATCGGCACGAAACAGGCGCTTACGCTGCTGTGGGAGCGGTTTCGGCGCGAAACGTTCGCCGACTGGCAGCGCATCGAACGCGAACTGGCGATGGACGAGGATGTCTGGCTGCGTCAGGCGCTGCCGCTGGGCGGCCATGCGGTCAATCAGGAAACGCTGGTGGGCGCGGTGCGTACCCTGCTGCAGGATCTGCAGGCCGAAGCGCGGGGCGTACTGGAAGAACATCTGGGCCGCTATGCCGATTACGAAAGCCGCGCCTCGCGCCTGCAGGACGACGCGGGCGAACGCGCCCCGGACGTGCTGAATAACCTGCGCGGGCGCGTTTTGGATTTGATGGGACGCCTCGCGCCGCTTGTCGGGCTGAATGGCGAGGAGATTCAGTCGCTGCATACCGACCTGCGCGAACTGGAACGCGACCCCCGCGCCTTTTTGAACACCAAAGAATTGCAGGCAAAGACGCTCGCCCTCATCAATGCCGCCCGCGCCCGCAAGTTCGTCGGGGACAAAGACAAAAAAGCGTCCAAGCCCTGGACGAAATGGGATAACGGCCTGTCGGAATTGGGCCACGCACTGGAGCAGTACGGCGAGACGGCCTTTGCATGGCATCAGCGGCAGGCCACGCTCCGGCAGTCGTTTCGGGGGGCGATTGAAGTCCACGACAACTATACCCTGTGGACATCGCTGGTACAGGAGACCATGCTCGGCGGCATGGACGAGGATCAGCGGCGCAATGAGTTCGCATTGCAGGCCGCGTATGTCGTGTTTATCCGACTTCTGCTGCTGCGCGTGTGCGAGGACAAAGGCATTTTCCCCAACCGCTTTATCTCCGACGGCGGCCTACGCGAGTGGCAGAAGGACATCGAGCGCTACTTTGTGTTCGCCACCGGCAACCCCTACGACACCCTGCTCGATATGGCGTACCAGAACGCGCAGAACATCTACGCGCATTTCTTTACGGGCCGCGAACTGTTCAACTGGTACAGCCTGGACCGCCTGCGCTTTATACGCGTCCTGCACCAACTCAGCCGCTTCAACTTTGCCGACGTGGACAGCGACCTGATCGGCACGGTCTATAACACGTATGTGGAGCGCAAGGAAAAAAAGCAGAAGGGGCAGTATTACACGCCGCCCGCAATCGTGCGCTACATTCTCGACGAGGCGGGCTACCAATCGGGGCCGGGCATCCTGGGCCACAACAAGCGGCTGATAGACCCGGCCTGCGGCAGCGGCACATTCCTGGTGGAGGCGGCGCGGCGGCTGATCAAGGCTTATGCCGACAGCGGCGCGGCCAATCCCCGGCAGGTTCTGGATCGGGTGCGCGAAAGCCTGTACGGGTTCGACCTGAACCCCTTCGCCTGCTACCTGGCCGAGGTGAACCTGCTCATTCAGGCGCTGGATCTGGTAAAGGCGGCCATCGAGGGCAAGAACCCGCCCCGTTTGCAGCGTTTCCATGTGTACAACGTGGACGCGCTGGCCCCCGGCGGCAACATCCTGCGCTACGCCCGCGCCAATACCCTGATGGCCGAGGAACTGGACGTGGTAGACCGCATTAAGAGGCGTCACGAAGAATACGCGTCCGGCTTCGCGTGGGTGGTGGCGAACCCTCCCTACGGCGCGAAACTGACGGACGCGTACAAGCAAAGTCTGCGCGAGTGGCACGGCAGCGTGTTCTACGGCCATCCCGACACGTATGTGTTTTTCTTCGCATTCGGATTTACTTTGCTTGGACAAAACGGGCGTATAGGCTTTATCACGCCCAACACGTACCTGATGGGAACCAACACGCAGATCCTGCGCGAACTCCTGCTGACGACGGGCCGCATCACGCAGATCGTGGATCTGCCGTCGGGCATCTGGGCGGACGCGAACGTAGACTGCGCCCTGCTGTTTTTGACGGCGGACGGCGACAAAGCGCAGCGCAGGTCACAGCAAACGCAGGTGTACAGCATGGACGTGCGGGACAGCTTGGACAAGCTCGCGGCGCGTGAATGGAAAGAAACCCTGACGCAGTCGCAGGCCGCATGGACAGACGACCCGCAGCACGTCATGAACATCCGCTCGAACGCTCTGCTGCAACAGATTGAGGCATCGTGTCGCATATCCATAGGTAAGGGAGCAGTTGATGAGAGAAAAGTAGAGAAAATTCAACGATTAGATAATGTTGTCACAATCAATCGCGGAGTTGAACCCTATCACTCACGCGAGCAGGGCAGATCAGGTGTCTTTATCAAGCCTCAGCGCGAACTCAAAGCAGATGAACAACATTGGAAGCCGTTGTTAGATAGCAGCAGCCATATTGGACGTTATGAGATGTCTTGGAGTAAAACACGTCCACATCTCAACTACGGTAAATGGCTGTATCGTGCCTACGAGCCAGTCTACTATGAGTCGCCGAAACTTCTTTATATCGCTTTGCGGAACCGGGCGTTGAAGCGGCGTTTGGTGGCGACGTATGATGGTAACAAATTATATAACAGACACAACTTCAACAACATGATTGCAAAAACGCCGGAGTATGACATCAAATACTTGCTGGCGTTATTCAACTCTTCTCTCCTTAATTATTGGTATGCACGTCATTACGACAATGTCAATATAAATCCAGAGTACGTGAAGCAGTTGCCAGTGTATGCCGCTGATGCCGCGACGCAGGCGGAATTTGTGACGCTCGTGGATGCGCTGCTGGCGGAACACGCCGCCCTGAACGCGCTGCGCGAACAGGACTATGTGATCCGCGCCCGCCGCGACGGCACACGCGACATTCAGGTTCCCTACGACACGCTGCTGCGCGACTTGCAGACGCAGGACAAAAACTTTCCCGTCGTGTCGCTGTTCGACGCCCGCGCCCTGGGCCTGCTGCGCGTGCCGCCCGCCTGCGACATAGCCGCGCAGATCGGGCGCGTGTTCACGCCCAATAAGTACCCCGACACGGTCGTGCTGCGCGCCAATCAGTTGTGGCTCGAAGTGGACGACGACGACACGCGGCGGTATCTGCGCGGCTATATGGCGCGTCCGCAGTGGCAGGGCCGGTCGTGGGACGAGATCAGCGACCGCGCGCTTGTGCCTGCCGACGCGGACGCTCTGGGCAGATTGTTCGCTCTGGAAGCGCAGGCCGGGGCCGACATCACGGCCCGCCTGGACAAGATCGCCGCGCTGGACACCGCCCTCGACCTGCGCGTTCTCGACCTTTACGGCATTCAGGACGCCAACGACCGCGCCCGCATCCTGGGCAGCGCCCCCGCTGACGAGGACGCCGACGCGGACACGACCGCCGACACAGACTCCGAAGCGTGAGTTTTGACCCTCACCCCCGGCTCGCTGCGCTAGTCTCCCTGATGCGTTCGCTGCGCTCACAGGGAGAGGGGAGCGAAGGCGCAAGTGGGTTCGCCGCTGTATGCAATCCTTGTGCAATGCGTCAGACATGCACATCTTTAGTAAACGCACCAGATGAGCAAACTGGCCTTCTCCCTTTCAGGGAGAAGGTGGCCGGTGGCCGGATGAGGGTAATAGCGTATGGCAATGATTTCCAACAACTACGAAAAGACCGTGTGCATTCCCGTGCGCGTCGTGAAGGGCCGCATTACCTACTTTTATGACGGCAAAACGCTCGATCTGGAAGACGGCGCGATTGGCGACCTTATCCTGCCGGAGCAGTACGTGAAGGATGCCGCCGCCCTGCGGCCTATGCAGGAAGAGCGGGAAATTCTGTTACAACCGGCAGGGGCGGTCATTCTGCTGGGAATGCGCCACAACCACATTCCCGCCCGACTGAAATCGGACACATTTCGCCCGGAACCTGCCGCTCTGGAAGCGGAATATCGCTTTGCCCCCATAGTTCTGACTACGGATTTAACCCTGCTGCTGCGCGGCACGAAAAAAGCCGTGCTGCGTGACGGCGCTTGCTGGCTGCCCGCCTTGCATCGCCCCGCCATCAGCCTGAATCACGCCTACGCGCTGCTGTCCGATCACTTCGAACCTGCCCGTGCCTCCCATACTGGAAATGTTTTTCAGCGCGGGCTATACCACGACAGCAAAGGTTGGCGGCGTCTGGAAGATGCGCGTGAACGACACGAAGCTGCCTACGAAGATGACGCCTTAGTTCCCAAAAGACGCCGCAAACCTGCTGCTACAGGGGCGCAAACGGCAGAGGAGCAGCAAACCTCCTCTAACGCCCCGGCTGCGTCTGCATCGCCCGTCGCCGCGCAGGAAGTCAGCGCAGAGATAAAGGCTTTGCGGAATTTAGCGCAACAATGCGCGAATGCGCACACCGCCTCTGAGTCTCTGTTTCAGAAGCAGGACGAGGTTGCAGCCTGTGAGCGGGAGATTATCTTCAGGATAACGGAGTTGTACAAGTTGTGAACTGGAGCGCATCGCCAGAGGATTGTACCCTCACCCCCGGCTCGCTGCGCTAGTCTCCCTGATCCGTTCGCTGCGCTCACAGGGAGAGGGGAGCGAAGGCGCAAGTGGGTTCGCCGCTAAATGCAAATCTACATCAAACGCACTCAATGAACAAACTGGCCTTCTCCCTTTGGGAGCAGGTGGCCGGAGGCCGGATGAGGGCGCAATCCCCCGCCTGCAAACGCTTTTCTTTCCTTAGCGTATTGGCACTAAATGTCTTTTTGCAAGGAGCCTCCTGTCATGGTCAAACTGCCTATCTCGCTTTTCAATACCAAAAACACGGACAAGAACAAAAGCAAGTCCGCCCGCCCGCCGCAACCGTACAGTCGAGAAACCATCCAGAAGGCGTCACGACTGGAAGGGGCCACGCTGACCAAGAGCATCTGTCCCTACTGCGCGGTCGGGTGCAGCCTGAACATATACACCAAAGGCGGGCAGCTGATAGACATAGAAGGCAACCCGGACAGTCCCATCAACGAGGGAACCCTGTGTCCCAAGGGCGCGAACAGCTTTCAGCTTGCCCGCAACCCGCACCGCGTCAAGACCGTGCTGTACCGCGCCCCCTATTCCGACAAGTGGGAGACCAAGCCGCTCGCTTGGGCTATGGAACAGATCGCGCTGCGCGTCAAGGACACGCGGGACAAAGGCTGGAAGGATAAAACCGACGACGGCCTGATGCTCAACCACGTCACGAACATGGGGACGCTGGGCGGGGCCACGCTGGACAACGAAGAGAACTACCTCATCAAGAAGCTGTTCTCGGCGGGATTGGGCGTCGTCTCGGTCGAAAACCAGGCCCGCATTTGACACAGCGCGTCGGTTCCCAGTCTGGGAGCCTCGTTCGGTCGCGGCGCGGCCACGACCACGATGCAGGACCTGCAAAACAGCGACTGCATCCTTATCATGGGGTCGAACATGGCCGAAGCGCACCCGGTCGGGTTCCGCTGGCCCATGAAGGCCCGCGAACACGGCGGCAAGATCATTCATGTAGACCCGCGCTTTTCGCGCACGTCGGCAATGGCCGATCTGTACGTACCCCTCCGGGCGGGCAGCGACATCGCGTTTCTGGGCGGATTGATCAACTATGTTCTGACAAACGAACGCTGGTTCAAAGAATACGTGCTGGCGTACACCAATGCCGCCGACCTGATAGACGGGCAGTTTGTGGACGCGGACGATCTGGACGGCGTCTTCAGCGGCTTCCAGCCTAAAGAGGCTGCCTATGACAGCAAAGAAGGACACTGGGGCTACGAAAAAACGCCGGAGCAGGCGGAGAAAGACAAACAGCGCACCGAAGAAACCGAGGCCATAGACAAGCAGACGAACGGCGAGCAGGGCGGCAAGGCGCAAAAGGGAATGCACGGGTACGGCATCATGGGCGGCTCCACGACGCACTCGGAACCCAATGCAGCCTCGACTGCCAATCCGCCCGGTCAGCAGCCCCGCGACGAGACCCTGCAAGATCCGCATTGCGTGATGCAGATACTGCGCCGCCACTTTGCCCGCTACACGCCCGAACTCGTGTCGCAGGTATGCGGCTGTACGCCCGAACAACTGATACAAACCGCCGAATTGATGTGCGACAACAGCGGTCGCGAGCGCACCACGGCCATCTGCTACGCGGTCGGCTGGACGCAGCATTCGACCGGCGTACAGATCATTCGGGCGGCGGGTATTTTGCAGACCCTGCTCGGCAACATCGGTCGTCCGGGCGGCGGCATCCTGGCCCTGCGCGGCCATGCCAGCATACAGGGCAGCACGGACATACCGACCCTGTACGACCTGCTGCCCGGCTATCTGCCGCAGCCTGCCGCCGACCCGCACCACGAGACCCTGGACGGCTATGTGGATTACGAGGGGCTGCCGACAGGGTATTGGGCCAATTTCCGCGAGTTTACGGTCAGCCTGCTCAAAGCGTACTACGGCGAACACGCGCAGCCGGAAAACCAATTCCGATTCAGCTGGCTGCCGCGCATTGACGACGATTATTCGATGGTTCCCTACTTTAACAAGATGGCGAACGGCGACGTGGAGGGCTATTTCGTCTTCGGGCAGAACCCCGCCGCCGGCACAAGCAACGGCAAGCGCGTCCGCAAGGGCCTGCGCAGCCTGAAATGGCTGGTCGTGGCCGACTGGTTCGAGACGGAAACGGCGATGTTCTGGCGCGACGACCCGCAAGGCCCGCCGCCCTCGGAGATCGGAACCGAAGTGTTCTTCATGCCCGCCGCCGCCGCGCCCGAAAAAGAGGGCAGTTTCACGAACACGCAGCGCTTATTGCAATGGCACGACAAAGCCCTTGATCCGCCCGACGACTGCCGTTCCGACGCATGGTTCGTGTACAACCTGGGCAAAAAACTGCGCGAACTGTATAAAGACAGCATTGATCCCAAAGACGCGCCCCTGCTCGGCCTGACGTGGGATTACGACATGGAGGCCGCACAGCGTCTGCCGGATGGACGCATCAGCCGCATCGAGGGCGAGCCGAACGGTCACAAGATCTTGCAGGAGATCAACGGCTGGCACATCGGCGTACCCGATCCGAAATACCCGGACAAGCCCAAACTTCTCAGCGGCTTTTCCGACTGCAAGGACGACGGCAGCACGGCCTGCGGAGGCTGGATCTACAGCGGCGTTTTTCCCGATTACGACCGCAACCGCGCCCGTGACCGCGAGGGCCACGACGCCAACCCGCAGCATCCGAACTGGGGCTACGCCTGGCCGCATAATCGCCGCATTCTCTACAACCGGGCGAGCGCCGATCCGCAGGGCAATCCGTGGTCGGAACGTAAGAAGCTGCTCTGGTGGGACGCCACAAAAAAGAAGTGGCAGGGCGACGATGAGCCGGACTTTGAACCGGACAAGTCCCCCGACTACCGCCCCAGTGTGGACAGCAAGGGCATGGCGGCGATAGGCGGGGCCGACCCGTTCATCATGAAGCCAGACGGCAAAGCGTGGCTGTACGCTCCCGGCGGCACAAAAGACGGCCCGCTGCCCGTCCATTACGAGCCGATAGAGTCGCCTGTCAACAATCTGCTGCACCCGACCACGCCGCGCAACCCGACCGCGCGCTACTTTGACGGCCCGGACAATCAAATCGCGCACACGCCGAGCGCCCAACACCCGATTGTAGCCTGCACGTTCCGCATGACCGAACACTATTTGAGCGGCCCGATGAGCCGGTTCAACAGTTGGCTGAACGAGCTGATGCCCGCGATGTTCGTAGAGATCAGCCCGGAACTGGCGGGCGAAAAGAACATCGAAAACGGCGGCTGGATGACAGTCGCCAGTCCACGCGGCGCTATCGAGGCCCGCGCCCTGGTTACGCGCCGGATGAAGCCCCTGCCGGTCGAGGGCCGCATCGTGCATCAGATCGGCATCCCGTTCCAGTGGGGCTATTCGGGCGAGATCGTCGGCAGCAGCGTCAACGACCTGATCCCGATGACGGCTGACAGCAACGTTTCGATGCACGAGACCAAAGTGTTCGCCTGCGACGTGCGCGCGGGCCGCAGCCCCAACCAGCCGGTCAAGCCGAGCGTACAGCCCGTGCCGTGGGCCAACCGCGACCGCATCCCGGACACGCCCGACGGCGCGCAGCCCGAAGGCCATCTGAAGAAGCGACAGTAAAATGCTTTACCGCTGATTGGGCGGATGCAACGGATAAACGCGTATTATCTTTTGAATCATCTGCGTTCATCTGTTTCATCCGTGTCATCTGCGGTAAATGCCTTGTTATCTTTGCAGTAAATATAGAGGTGTTAGATGTCTGACTTGATACGGGAAGCGCTGAACCTGGTGCGGCCTGAAGATATTGCCGTTATTGAGCGGCGCGCGGACGCGCAGCCCCACATGGGCTTTTTCACGGATACGACCCTGTGTATCGGGTGCAAGGCCTGCGAGGTCGCCTGCAAGCAGTGGAACCAACTGCCCTCGGACGGCTTCGATTTCACGGGCAACAGCTACGACAATACCAGTCATTTATCTGCGACGACATGGCGGCATGTGGCTTTTGTCGAGCAGATTGACGCGGAACGCGGGCGCGAGAGCAGCCGCTGGCTGATGATGAGCGATGTGTGCAAGCACTGCGTCGAAGCGCCCTGCCAGGAGGCGTGTCCCACCGGCAGCCTGATCTACAACGAGTTCGGCGACGTGTATGTGCAGCCCGACATCTGCAACGGCTGCGGCTACTGCATCACGGCCTGCCCGTTCGGTGTCCTGTCGCGCAGTGACCACGACGGTCACGCCCACAAATGTACGCTGTGCTATGACAGACAGACGGACGGCATGACGCCCGCCTGCGCCAAAGCCTGCCCGACCGCGAGCATCCAGTTCGGGCCGATTGACGAACTGCGCGAGCGGGCCAAAAAGCGCGTGGATGACCTGCATTCCAAGGGCGAGACCGACGCGTATCTGTACGGCGCGGAGGCCACGGACGAGTACAGCCCGCTCAACGCGTTCTTCCTGCTGACCGACCATCCCAACGCCTACAACCTGCCCGAAGCGCCTAAAAAGCCCACAACGGGCATGACGCGGCGCTATGGCTGGAGCCTGCTGGCCGGGGCCGCGCTCACGGTCGTGTCCGCGCTCGCCTTCGCGCAGGGGAGCAAAAAGTAGATGCCCCGCAACAACAACAACTTTTCCAATGACACGCCCAAAAGCTATTATGATGTGCCGATGCTTCAGCCGCCCGTGTGGAAGTGGGAGATCGCCACATACTTTTTCTTGGGCGGTCTGTCGGCGGGCGCGTACTGCATCGCGCGCATGGCATCGCGCTTCGGCGGCAAGCGGTACGAGGATATAACAAAGGCCGGGACATTGATTGCGGCTGCCGCGTTCGCGCCCTGCCCGCCCCTGCTCATCCGCGACCTGGGAGACTGGAAGCGGTTTCCGTATATGCTGCGCGTGTTCAGGCCCCGTAGTCCGATGAACCTGGGAAGCTGGGCGCTGAGCGGGTACGGCGCGTTCGTGACGCTTGCCGCGCTGAACGAGGCGCGGAAGGCGAAGTACGTTTTGGAACCACGGAGTACACGGAGCGCACGGAGAAGGGGAGGAAAAGAGAACCACGGGGAACACGGGGGGAACGGGGAATACCGGGGAGGCAGGAAGGATGAGGGGGCAAGAGCAGGCAGGGTAATTTGGGAGGTGCTTGCGCCGCCGCCTGCTGAAAGGCCGCCCCTGTTGGCGAGTGCGGGGCTGAATACGGTTGTGGATGCGGCTCTGGATGGCGGGGGCGTACCGTTCGCGCTGCTGCTGGCGGGATATACGGGCGTTTTGCTGAGTACGTCGGCCACGCCGCTGTGGGCGCGGAACAGTTGGCTGGGCGCATTATTCAGCAGTTCCGCCGTGGCGACGGGAGCCTCGGCCATACGGCTTGCCCTGGAAACAACTTCGCCGGATGTGGAAAACTCGCCCGCCCACAAACCGCTGGAACAGATAGAAACCGTGGCGCGTCTGGCTGAGGCGGTGACACTGGCAGGGTACTTGAGTACAGCAGGCAAACTGGCCGCGCCGATCACGACGGGTAAGTACGCGCCGCATCTGCGCTTCGCCCAAGCGAGCGTGGCGGGCGGTCTGCTTGGTTCGGCTCTGCTGGGCGCGGTTCCCATCGGTTCGCCCCAAACGCGCCGCGTGTTGCGGATTGTCGGGGCCGTGGCGGGAGTGGCAGGCGGTTTTGCGCTCCGGTGGGCCATCTCGCAGGGCGGGCATATCTCCGGCAAAGACCCGCAGGCCGCCCGCGATTCAAGCCGCAAAAACCCCAAAGATAATTAACCAAAGATAATCAACCAAAGATAATCAGCCATGAAAATCCGATGGACAAACGATAGTGTGCGGCTAAGAATCACGCCTTCCGAACTGGACGCGCTAATGCGGAGCGAGATCGTCCGCGCCTCGCTCTCCTTTGCCGGGGACCAGAACGGCTGGACGGCGGCGATCCTGCCCGGCGTGGCGCAGACAAGCGTACAGTTGGTATCGGGCAGCCTCCTGGTGCGCCTGTCGGGATACGACAGGCAGCAGCTTGCCGAACCTGACCGCGAAGGCGTGTATTTCACGCAGGACGGCTCGCCGCCGCTCACGTATTTCATCGAGAAGGACTTTCCCTGCGCCCACCCCCGCGCCCTGGAAGCCCTCGAAACGCCGACCGAAACCTTCGCCCCGCCGCCCGGTTTTGATGAGCGTAAAACAATGGATGACGAACCTTTGTCTTGAACTGGGATTTTTGGGATTGAAAGGACTACTATGATTGTGGTCACTAATACTCTATGCCGTCTTGCGATTCATAGAGTTGAGCAGCGGACAGGCAATCATAGTAGTCCTTTCAATCCCAAAAATCCCAGTTCAAGACAACAGCGAAAAGGAGCAAATCATGTCGAACGAAGATGTTACGCCAAGTGTTGAAGAAAACGCGGCTGCATTGGCGGCGAGCGGCACAGCCGACAATCCGGCGCACACCCGCCGCACCGAGGACACGAGCGGCCCGACCAACGGCAGCGGCCTGGCGGGAGCGAGCGGTACGCCCGCCGATTACCGCACAAGCAGCGACGGCCCCGAAGAGGATGAGCCGACGGGCGACACCAATATTGCGGACGATGACCTTGCGGCGGGCGACGCGCCGATTGCAAGCCCGCAGGGCCGCGAAGCCATAGATATGCCCGTACCGGGTTCCGGCGGCGACGCGGGAGCGAACGCGCCCTCCTCCACATCCAGCGTGGTATCGGGCGACTCGACAATGGCGGGAGGCGATACGGGCCTGACCGGGCGCGACACGGATCACGCCCTGATGGAACAGGCTCGCAAAAACGCGGCAAAGTAGCAGATAAAGAGACGGGTGAGAAGATGGGTACGTTCCCTGTACCCGTCTCCACCCGTCCTCCTATCCGTCTCTCCTACTTGGTATAGAACGCGTACACGGTGCGCTGATGGTAGGTCTGGCCGGGGCGCAGTACGGTTGTGGGGAACTGTGGGTGGTTGATGCTGTCCGGGTAGTGCTGCGCTTCCAGACAGAACGCGGTATGGATGTCGTATACCATGCTGTTCTTGCCGCTCAGGGTGCTGTCCAGGAAGTTACCCGTGTATAGTTGTACGCCCGGTTCCGTGGTGTACATTTTCAGGACGCGCCCGCTGGCCGGATCTTCCACGATCACGGCGGGAGCGCCTTTGCGGACATCGGCGTTCAGCACGAAGTTATGGTCGTAGCCTCTGGGATCGCCGGTCAGGTCGAACAGCTTGTCGCCGATCTTGTGCGGCGTGGTGAAATCGAGCGGCGTATCCTTGACGCTCTTGATTTCGCCCGTGGGGATCAGGGTGTCGTCGGTGGGCGTGTAGCGGTCGGCGTTGATCTGCACGATGTACGTCAGCACGTCGTTCATGCCGGTCAAGTTGAAGTAGGTGTGATTGGTCAGGTTGACGGGCGTGGCCTTGTCGGTCGTGGCATGATAGTCAATCACGAGCGCGTTGTCGTTGAGCAGGGTGTAAACGACCGTGACGCTCAGATTGCCGGGGTAGCCCTCGTCGCCGTCCTTGCTCAACAGCGTTAGCTGCAATGCGCTGCCGTTGCCGGCGGTCATGGGCGTGGCTTTCCACACGCGCTTGTCAAAGCCTTTGATGCCGCCGTGCAGACTGTTCGGGCCGTTGTTGACGGCCAGTTTGTATGTCTTGCCGTCCAGAGCAAAGCGGCCTTTGGCGACGCGGTTTGCCACGCGCCCCACGAGTGCGCCAAAGTAAGGGTCGCCCGCGACGTACTGATCCAGGTTGTCGAAGCCCAGCACGACATCGCCCATTTTACCGTTGCGGTCGGGGACGTGCAGCTCGGTCAGTATGCCGCCATACGTCATGATCTTGGCCTTGACGCCGTGCGCGTTCGTCAGGGTGTAGATGTCAACCGCGGTCCCGTCGGGCAGTTTGCCGAAGGGGGCGCGGCTTATCGTGGCTCTGGCGCTTGTGTTTTTCGCCGCCATCGTTTTGCCGCCCGTGGGTGGAGCGGGCTTTGCCATAGCCGGCACGGTGGCAAGGACGGTCAGCAGCATCGCCGCCGTACACAGCGTTCGTTTGCTTCTTTGCTTCTTTGCAGTACGCTTCATTCTGATTTCTCTCCATCGCTCGATTGTGGGATGATTTCCGCTTTTGCGCCACGCGGTCTGCGCGGCATAAACAAAGGGATAATTGGGGATAACTGCGGTGTTGTTCGGCTGATGGCGGGCGTTTTCCTGCTTAACTTCTGATCATCTAGTCAAAGGTTTCTAATGCGCTTCCTGGCGCGTGATGGCGACGAGTTTAGCGTCTATGTCGGCGGCCATGCGCTGCCAGTCGGCCTCGCTTAACCAATCCTGATGCTGCGCCTCCAGCAGTACGTTTTTTTCCGCGAGCAGCGCCTGCCGCCGCGCTGTTGCTGCCTCCTGCGTTCGCGTTCGGGCATAATCGGGGCGCACCGTGGCAAGCCGGGATTGCAGGTCTTCCAGGCGGGCGTGATAGTCTAGGCGCAATAGTTCGACAGACCAGTTCGGGTACGCCTCGGAGCGTTTGAAACTCTCCAGTTGGGCGAGCGCGGCCTCGCAGGCCATGATCTCGCCCGCCAGCCGCCGCGCATACACGCTGTCATCCCGGCTGCCTTTTTCCAACGTTCCCGCCAAGCCGAGTTTACGCAGCAGGGGGCCGAGCGTCATGCCCTGCACGAGCAGCGAGAACAGCACGACGCCGAACGTGGCGGCGATGATCGCGTCACGCTGCGGAATGCTCTTGTCCAGGGCGAGGGCGAGGGCCATCGAGAGCGCGCCGCGCAGTCCGCCCCAGAACAGAATGTGCTGCCACGCGGTCGGCACATTGCCCCCAAACCGATTCACGAGCAGGGACAGCGGGTAAATGGCGGCGCGACCGGCAAGCACGCAGCCGACAGCCGCGAACGACAGCCACAAATGCGCCCGCCAGTCCACATACGCCACCTCGATTCCAATAAGCAGGAACACGATGCTGTTGACCACAAAGGCGGCATATTCCCAGAAGGCTGCCACGGCAAGACGCGTTCCCGGCGACATCGTGGTCTGCATCCCCACATTGCCGATTACCATGCCCGCCGCGATCACGGCCATAACGCCCGACACCTGGATTTTGTCGGCGCACAGGTACGCGCCATACGCCACGACCGAGGTGAGCGTGATCTCGACCAGGTGATCGTCAATCTCATAATGGATGCGCGAGGCGAGCGCGCCGACAATTATACCGACAAGCGTACCGCCCCCGAACAGCCAGCAGAAGCGCATTATACTTTGCGCCAGAGACGCATTTGCGCCCCCCAGCGCGGCCAATACGATGGTGAACAGCACCACGGCCACGGTGTCATTAAACAGGCTTTCGGCCTCGATGATAAGCGTCAATCGCGGCCCCGCGCCCAATCTCTTGAAGATCGCAAGGACGGAGATAGGGTCGGTCGCGCTAATCAATGCGCCGAATACAAGGCCCACGATAAGCGGAACGTGCAGCAGCCAGGCCATCAATGCCCCCGCAATAAAGGTGGAGGCGAGCGTCCCCGCAAAGGTGTAAATGGTGACGGGCTTCCAGTCTCGGCGCAGAGGTTCGAGGCGCAGGTTCAGGGCCGACTCGAACAGCAGAGGCGGCAGCAGAATCGTGAACAGCGTGGCGGGTTCCAGGTGGACGTGCGGCAGTACACGCGAGATACCGGTAGCCATGCCCGTGACGACAAGCGCCAGCGCGTAGGGAACCTGGAGCTTGCGCGCGACGAGAGCGACAATAAAAGCGATCAAGACAAGCCAGAAGTAAGACAACATGGATTACGTTCGCAGGAGCGGCCTCAAAACAACACGAATGGTAAATGACGTATGACAAAGGGTACAGAGCGGACTTAACATTTACTACGTGTGGAACATGAGAATGAACGTCCTTTGTTGAATGAAGCGGGAGGCGAGCGGTTGGTAGATGAGTGGCAGCAGGTTCAAGGCTGGAGTGTGATCTGAATGGTGTTGGCCGCAAGGTTAGCTTCTTGATCCGCGCCGAGTACGACGACATCATCCAGAGAGCCTACTGCAAGCCACATCTTAATGGTGTACGTGCCGGGCGTGGCGGTGAAGGGTTTGTCATTGGGAGTGTTGAGGGTGTCAGTAAAAGCCCGGCTTTCCCCCGGCTGTAGAGAAAATATTTCGATTGCGCCTCCATACCCTGCTCCTGTGGACTCTTGGTACACAAGCGTGTTGTTGAGGAAAGCTTTGACATCGTAGCGCTTGCTGCTGCCGAACAGGAACTTGACGGGCTGCTGTCCCACGTTCTTGACAGTGAAGGTGAGGCTGACGGGATCAGTGAGGGCATACGCGGCTTTGTCGGCGCTGAGGGTAAACTGCAAACTGCCGAACGTGCGCGGGGCGGCGATATTGGGGGCAGTCGTTGTGGTCGGCGTGGTCGTAGTCGGCGTAGTGACAACCGGCGTGGTAACGGCATGGCTGCCGCCGCCGCAGCCGCACAGCAGCAAGGCGAACGCTGCGACGGGTAAGCATACAAGAGGAATGCACAGGGTACGGAACATAGACGGGCCTTTCCAATACGGCCCGCGCCTATCGGCGGGCCGGCTTTCCGCGCCCCTTCCTGGAAGCGGCAGGAAAACAGGGCCATCGTAACACATTCGTACCAGGCTGTCAAATTAAATCTGTGTTAAGTAAAGTATCTTGGAGTGTATCCGGAGTAATAGCAGGGTGAACATGCCTGAAGCGGAACGGAACGTATACAGGCGCGAAATTTGAGAACAAAAGGCTCGGTTCGCCGTGTCCGACGTTCCTGGAGGAGATACATCATGGCATTTATTACCGAAGATTTTCTGCTGCAATCGCCCACGGCGCGGCGGCTGTACCACGAGTACGCGCGCGATCAGCCGATTTTGGATTATCACAACCACCTGCCGCCCAAAGACATCGCCGACAACCGCCGCTTCGACAACCTGTTCGACATCTGGCTGGCGGGCGACCATTATAAATGGCGGGCCATGCGCGCCAATGGCGTCGCGGAGCAGTATTGCACCGGTGATGCAGCCCCCTACGAAAAGTTTCTCGCGTGGGCCAAGACCGTGCCGTATACCCTGCGTAATCCCCTGTACCACTGGACGCACCTGGAACTGAAGCGCTACTTTGGCATTACCGATCTGCTGGACGAGCGCACCGCGCCCGCCATCTGGGAACAGGCGAACGCGCAGTTACAGACACCGGAACGCACCACGCAGGGCATCCTCAAGACGTTTAAGGTGGCCGCGCTTTGCACGACCGACGACCCGACCGACGATCTGAGTTCGCATCAAGTGATCGCCCGTTCCGGTCTGGCGACACGCGTGTACCCGGCCTTTCGGCCTGACAAAGCCCTCGCCATAAATCAGCCCAAAGCGTTCAATGCGTGGACGGACAGGCTGGGCGAGATCAGCGATACGAATATCAGCAGCCTGCCCGACTTTTTTAAAGCTCTGGACGCGCGGCATCAGTTTTTTCACAGCGTCGGCTGCCGCCTGTCGGATCATGGTCTGGCGCAGTGCTATGCGGATTTCCCCACGGAAGCCGAGGCCGCGTCTATCTTCGCTCAGGCACGGATCGGGCAGGACATCGGCCCGGACGCGCACACGCGTTTCGCCTCGTACCTGATGCTGTTCTTCGGACGCCTGGACGCGCAGCGGGGCTGGACGAAGCAGCTGCACCTGGGCGCATTACGCAGCGCGCGCACACGCGCCCTGGAGCAGCTTGGCCCCGATACCGGCTTTGACAGCATCGGCGATTATCCGCAGGCGCAGCGACTGGCCGCGTACCTGGATCGCCTGGATCAGGACAACGCCCTGCCCAAAATGATACTGTACAACAACAATCCCATAGACAACTACACGCTCGCAAGTATGATCGGCAATTTTCAGGACGGCAAGACGGCGGGCAAAATGCAGTTCGGGTCGGGCTGGTGGTTTTTGGACGCCAAAGAGGGCATAGAATGGCAGCTAAACGCGCTCTCCAATAACGGCCTGCTGGCGCGTTTCGTCGGGATGCTCACCGACTCGCGTTCGTTCATGTCGTACCCACGCCACGAATACTTTCGGCGTCTGCTGTGCAATCTCATCGGGCGCGAGATCGAAAGCGGCGAGATACCCGACGACGACGATCTGGTCAGGCCGCTCATCGAAAACATCTGCTTCAACAATGTCCGCGAGTACCTGGGCCTGGAACTGAACGATGCGGGAACATCTGCCGCATAGGTTGATAAGGAACTACTATTGCAACTGTTGTTGATTGCCGTGGCATTTATGAGTAAAATGTGCGCTTGTTTTTAGTGTACTGATGCTCGAACTCTTGACAGTACAACACTTTCATGCTATATTGACTGCATAAGCGGTTTAGCATCCCCGGTTTTGGGAGGCAAGGGTTCAGCCTGTCCCATTGAACCTATAGCAGAGGGTGATCGCAAAGGATGAATGATGGCGGTTTCGCTTCGTGAGGTGGCGGCGCGGGCGGGCGTGGCGCGGGGAACGGTGTCCTGCGTTCTCAACAATCGCGCCGCCGAGGTGCGTATCTCCACAGACACGCAGGCGCGTATCCGGCGTATCGCCGAGGAGATGGGATATCGGCCCAACCGTCTGGCGCAGGGGCTTGGCAAGGGGCGCACGAACGTTATTGGTTTGATGATCCCCGGCCTGCGAAACCCTTTTTTCCTGAGCCTGATGGAGATGGCCGAGGAGCAGGCGTTCGGGGCGGGTTACGATGTGCTGACCGACTCGGCCTTTCAGATGCGCGCCTCGTACCGCTCGCAAAGCCGGCTGGCCGGCTGGCCCATTGACGGCGTGCTGATCTGGGTGCGCCCCAATCAATCGCTGGCAAGCTACCTGGGGACGTGGACCGCCGATGTGCCGGTCGTGTATCTGGGCTACCAGCGCGACGATGGCGCGGATTATGTCGCCATTGACCGGGACGGCGGTGTGCGGCAGGTGATGCAGCATCTGCGCGAGCGGGGCTATCGGCGCATCGCCTACCTGTACCCGTGGAGGGACTTGCAGCCCGTAGATGCGCGGTATGTGGTGTATGAGGCCGTGTGCCGCGAGGCGGGACAGACCCCCGAACAACTGCATCTCGAAACCTTAGAGCCGCAGGATCGGCTGAGTCTCATCACGCAGGCCGGGCTGCGCGAGGCGGGCCTGAAGACCGGATTGTCGCTGGCCGCCCGCCCCGCCGGGGAACGTCCCGACGCCGTGATATGCCATAACGATCTGGTTGCGGTCGGCGTGTTTCACGGCCTGCGGCGCGGCGGTCTGCGTATTCCCCAAGACATGGCTGTTGTAGGTTTCGACGGGATCGAGGAAGGGCAGTATCTGGACAAGCCGCTGACTACGGTCGTCAGTCCCGGCAGGCAGTTGATTGCGGATGCTCTGGATGTGCTTGCCCTGCGCTTGCAGCCGTCCGGCGCGACCGATGCGCCCTCCCGGCAAATTTTGCTGCCGAGCGTCCTGCGCGTCGGTCAGACTTCCTGATGCTGCTTTTGATTTTGCTTCTGCACACCCTCAAAGGAACGTCATGCCCACCACGACCGAACTCCAGGATATAGCCCTGAAACAAGCGGAACTGTCCTCCTCGGCGCGGGCCGGGGTCGAACACACGCCCGGCGCGGGGGGCAGGTATCGCTGGATTATCTGCGCCCTGCTGTTTCTGGCGACCACGTCCAATTACATGGATCGGCAGGTGATGGGCATCCTCAAGCCGCAGTTACAGACCATCCTGCACATGAACGAGGTGCAGTATGGCAGCATCGTCATGGCGTTTCAGGCCGCCTATGCCGTGGGCCTCCTTTTGTTCGGCTGGATCATAGACCGCATCGGGACAAAGCGCGGCTACACGCTGTCCATCGCGCTATGGAGTCTGGCGGCCTGCGCGCACGCCCTGACCACAAGCGTGTTCGGTTTTGGCCTCGCCCGCCTGGGCCTGGGGTTAAGTGAGGCCGGCAACTTTCCCGCCGCCATCAAAACTGTCGCCGAGTGGTTCCCGCGCCGCGAGCGCGCCCTGGCGACCGGCATCTTCAACAGCGGCAGCAATGTCGGCGCGGTCGTGGCCCCGGCTGTCGTTCCGTGGCTCACGCTGACCTATGGCTGGCAGGCCGCGTTTATCGTGGTGGGCGCGGTCGGCTTTGTATGGATCGGATTATGGCTCGCCCTGTACGCCCGTCCGGAACAATCGCCGCGCGTCGCGCCCAGGGAATTGGCCTATATTCGCAGCGACCGGGACGAGAACGACGGCGCGAACGCGCCGCGCATGGCATGGAGCAGTCTGCTCAGTTACCGGCAGACATGGGGCTTCGTCGCGGCCAAGTTCCTGACCGACCCGATCTGGTGGTTCTATCTGTACTGGCTGCCCGACTTTTTGAACAAGCATTATGGCCTGGACCTCAAACACCTGGGCCTGCCCCTGATCGCCATTTACACGATGAGCAGCGTGGGCAGTATCGGCGGCGGCTGGCTGTCCGGCACATTGATTCGGCAGGGCTGGAGCGTAGACCGCGCCCGCAAAACCGTACTGCTGCTCTGCGCCCTGTGCGTGGTTCCCATCATGGCGGCGGGGCAGGCGCAGAACGTGTGGGTGGCCGTGCTGCTGATCGGGCTGGCCGCAGCCGCGCATCAGGGCTGGTCGGCGACCCTGTTCACAACCGTGTCCGACCTGTTTCCCAAGCGGGCTGTGGGTTCGATTACGGGCATCGGCGGCATGGCCGGGTCGGTGGGGGGCATGTTGTTTTCGTGGAGCGCGGGCCGACTGCTGCAAGTCTCGCCGAACAATTACCATGTGCTATTCCTTATCGCAGGCGTACCTGATAGGTCTGGCCCTGTTCCGCCTGCTGATCCCGCGTATCGAACCCGCGCGGATATGAACAAGTACACAAACAGATATGAGAACAGAAACAAAGACAGAAACAGAAACATAATCAGAAACAGAATTAGATGAGGAGAATCACGGCGCAATGCTGACACTGGCAAAGTATTCGTTTGGCGTGGGGGATCGGTTCGCGCATCAGGCGCGGGCGCAGCTAAGGGCCTGCATTCTGGCTTCCGAAGCGGGCGCGGACGTTGTGCCGGTCTGGAACAAATCCAATCGCGAACATACCACGATTGGCAGCGAACCCGACAGTGTGCGCGTGGCGGCAGATGCCGCCGTCCACGCCTTGCACTGGACAAAGCCGTACCATGTGGACGCCGACCACATCCGATTAGAGACCGTGGACGGCTTTTTAGCATCAAGCGATTTTTACACCATTGACGTGGCCGACAGCATCGGACAGCCTGCCGCCACGTCCGATGTGGCCGCGTTCGTCGCCCGACATCCCGAACTGGCCGGGCGGCTGACCATACCCGGCATCGAAACGCCGTTTGAGACGACATCGGCGGACGTGCAGCGCGTGGCGGCCAAGTTCCTGCTCGCCGTACAGCAGGCGGGGCAGATCTATCGCTACATCGCGGATAAGAAGGGCGCGTCCGACTCTAAGAACAACTTTGTTGATAATAACTTTATTACCGAAGTGTCAATGGACGAGACCGACAGCCCGCAGACGCCGCCCGAACTGCTTATCATTCTCGCCGCGCTCGCCGACGAGAAAATCCCGCTGCAAACCATCGCGCCCAAGTTTACGGGCCGGTTTAACAAGGGCGTGGATTACGTGGGCGATTTGGCGCAGTTCGAGCGGGAGTTCAACGACGACCTGGCCGTGATCGCGTATGCCGTGGAAAAGTACGGCCTGCCCGCCAGCCTGAAACTCAGCGTTCATTCCGGCAGCGACAAGTTCTCCATCTATGCGCCCATCCGCCGCGCTCTGGCCCGCTTCGATGCGGGTCTGCACATCAAAACGGCAGGGACGACCTGGCTGGAAGAACTGATCGGCCTGGCCGAGTCGGACGGCGAAGGGCTTGCCCTCGCCAAAGAGATCTATGCCCACGCCCTGCACAAGCGCGAAGCCCTGTGTGCGCCATATGCCGCCGTGATTGACGTGGATGTGAGCAAGCTGCCTGACGAAGAGGTCGTGAACGGCTGGACAGCCGCGCAGTACGTATCTGCGGTGCGTCATGACCAAAGCAACCCCGATTTCAACCCGTCTATGCGGCAGCTGCTGCACGTCGGCTACAAGATCGCCGCGCAGATGGGCGACCGCTATTTGAATATGCTGGATGCGTGCGAGACCGCCATCGCCCGCAACGTCACCGACAACCTGTACGAGCGCCATCTCAAACCGCTGTTCGTCGGCATAAATGGCGCGGCGCAGTCTACAAGCGACACGGCGCAGTTGTCAAATGGCGCGGGGGCATAAGCATGACAGCCAATACAACCTCCAATCTATTCAGTCTGGAAGACGAGGTCGCCGTCGTGCTGGGTGGCACGGGCGCGCTGGGCGGGGCGATGGCGTCCGCGCTTGCCAGTGCGGGCGCGAAAGTCGCCATTGTCGGGCGCAACGAGGAGCGGGGGCAGGAGCGCGTCAAGAGCATACAGTCTGAGGGCGGGCAGGCCGTGTTTCAATCGGCGGACGCGCTGGATCGCGGGTCGCTGCTCAGGGCGCGGGACGCCATTTCGGCGCAGTGGGGGACATGCGGCATCTTAGTCAACGCGGCGGGCGGCAACCGGCCCGACGCTACCCTGCCTCCCGGCGCGGACTTTTGCGCCCTGCCGCTTGCCGCGTGGCAGGGCGTCTTCGACCTGAACCTTGTCGGGGGCGTACTGCTGCCGTGCCAGGTGTGGGGCGAAACCATGCTCGCAGCCGGACGCGGCAGCGTCATCAACATCGCCTCCCTATCGGGCATGACGCCCCTTTCCCGCGTGGTCGCGTACAGCGCAGCCAAAGCCGCCGTCCTGAACTTGACGCAGTTTTTGGCCCGCGAATGGGCGTCCAAGGGCATTCGTGTCAACGCCCTCAGCCCCGGCTTCTTCCCCGCCGAGCAGAACCGCGCCCTGCTGTACAACCCGGACGGCACATACTCGGCGCGGGGCGCGCAGATCATCGGGCATACGCCCATGTCCCGCTTTGGCAGCGCCGAAGAACTGGCGGGCGCGGTCGTGTGGCTGGCCGCAAGCCGCGCGTCCGGCTTTGTGACCGGCCAGAACATCGTCGTGGACGGCGGCTTTTCCGCCGTGACCATCTAAAAGACTTCTAACTAAAAGACTTCCAGAGGAAGAACGTATTGTCAGAAAAGGTCAACACCGAGGTAAGTACAGAGGTAAGTACAGAGGTAGGTGAAAACGAAGTATCTGCGGTCGTGGCGCAGGCTTTGGACGGCCTGCATCTGGCAGGGAAACGCGTCCTTCTAATCGTCCCCGACCTGACGCGCACCGCGCCCGTCGGTCTGCTGTTTCGCGCCATTTACGACCACATCGGGAAGCAGACAAAAGCTCTGGACGTGATGATCGCGCTGGGGACGCATCCGCCCCTGGACGACAATGCCATTAACACGCGCCTGGAAATCACATGCGAGGAGCGAACGGGGAAATACGCCAATGTGCGCGTACTGAACCATGCGTGGGATGATCCCGCCGCCCTCGCCCACATCGGAACCATCGGCGCGGACGAGATCGGCGCGCTGTCGGACGACCTGTTTCGGCAATCTGTGGCTGTCACCATCAACCGCGCCGCCCTCGACTACGACCAGCTTATCATTGTCGGCCCGGTCTTTCCACACGAGGTCGTGGGGTTTTCGGGCGGCAACAAATATCTGTTCCCCGGCATCGGCGGGCCGGAACTGCTCAACTTCTTTCACTGGCTCGGCGCGGTCATTACCAGCCCGCGCATCATCGGCAATAAGTGGACGCCCGTGCGCCGCGTCGTGGATCGCGCTGCCGCCCTTGTACCCGTTTCTCGGTTCGCGTTCTGCATGGTGGTGCAGGGTCATGCGCTCAAAGGGCTGTTCGCTGGTACGCCCGAAGCCGCGTGGTCACACGCTGCCGACCTGAGCGACACTCTGAACACCATTTACAAGCCGCGCCCGTTTCATACCGTCCTGTCATGCGCCCCACCGATGTACGATGAACTGTGGGTGGCGGGCAAGTGCATGTATAAGCTGGAACCGGTCGTCGCGGACGGCGGCGAACTCATCATCTACGCGCCACATCTAAGCGAAATCTCCATCGCGCACGGCGAGCATATCCGTCGCCTCGGCTATCACACCCGCGATTATTTTCTTGCGGATTGGGAACGGTTCAAGGATGAACCCTGGGGCATACTGGCGCATTCCACGCATGTTCGGGGCGTGGGCAGCATGGAAAACGGCATCGAAAAACCCCGTGTTCGGGTCACGCTCGCTACGCAGATTCCCGAAGCCGACTGTCATGCCGTCAACCTGGGCTACCGTGACCCCGCCTCCATCCACCATGAGGACTTCGAGAACCGCGAGGACGACGGCGTACTGTACGTGCCGCGCGCCGGAGAAATGCTGTACAAGCTGGCCGAACCGCCAATCTGGGCGCGCAGCTAAACCGGCGTCCAAACCGAGTTCTTCCCGCTTCTGCGGCGTGCATCAGAGGGCGATACTAAACCAATGACGCTTATGCGGAGGATACGGGAGCGAAACGCAGTTCAATTTCGCCGCCCGCATTCAAATCATACCATTGCGTTACAAGCCGCCGCATGTCGGCCCGCATCTGCGCGAGTTGATACGGGGTTATGGCAGGAACAGGGCAGTCCACCCCCGCGCAGGACAGGGCAAGCATCGAAATGAAATCTTCCTCGCGCCCGTGCGCGAGCAGTTCCGCCTGAAGCTGCATCACGATAAACTCCGCCTGGTCAGCCTGCGGATGTGACCTGTCCGGCAACGCGCGTTTCTTCCCCCTGTCAGGATCGTTTGCACCAAACCAATCCTGTTCCCAGCCCGACGCAATCAGGCCGTAAAAAGCGTTTTCAAAACCCAGCGTGTTTTCCACGACGTGGTGAATCAGGTCATGGATGCCCAGGTACGCCGACAGCTTCCACCAGGCGCGGGTTCCGTCCGGGCGGAAGCACGTCAGCGTACCTTCATTGTCGTGGTCATGCGTTTTATGCAGCAGGATAATCATAGTGACTGCAAGTTCGACAGAGCCATAATTTCTCCTGCGTGTAATAACGCATAAATTTTAATATCGTCCTGTTTTGCGTCGGCTGTCAGGGCAGCGGCGCGATGGACAGGCAGCCACCCTCCACAACGACCGTAACGGCGTCGGCATTCAAGTCCACTGTGCCAAGCCGCAGCTTGCTTTTGCAAATACGCACCCGCCGCCCGCTCCACACGCGCACCATAGGATTAGGCGTTGTGCCAAACACCAAAGGCGTCATGGCTGCGCTCAACGGCTCCACGATCAGCCGGCCCGCCTCGGCGCGGATCGAAAGGTCGCTGCCGTCCGCCCAGCCCAACTGCGCGATGATGCGGGACGGCACGGGCAATGCTCCATCGCGCCGTCCCCCACCCGTCTGCCACGCTTTGTTCTGTGTCTTCCGGCAGATTGCGGCGGCATTGGCAGTGGAAACGCGATGCAGCAGGCCAAGCGGGTCAGCGGCCACGCAGTCGAACAGATCACGGGCCTGATCGGCGGGAACGGGAGGCAGCGCGTCTTGGTTCAGATTGGCATAATCGTCCGGGCGAACGCTCTGGTGGTGGTACAGGTAGGCCTCGGTAGTCTTCACGCCCGCCTCGGTCGTGACCCGGATAAGTTGCCGGTCATAATCGAAATGCTGCATCGCGCCGGATTTGTAGATGTCGCGCACCACTTCGGCCACCTCGCGATGGCGCACGGAATACTTGGCCGTTTTCAGGGCGTTGGAAATGTCGAGGGCCGTGAAGCTGTCACGCGCCTGCATACGCCCCATTGTCTCGTTTTCTACGACGTTTGTCAACTGAATACTTGCGTTGCACATGGTTTGTTCTCCTGTTGTCCCGCATTGCGCCGGGGCTGCTTCGCTGCGTTGCAGACAGCTGGCATTCGTAAATGCCTCTGCGAACCCCTTGCGTCTTGTTCCTGCTATGCTTTAGATACTCCGTTCCACGAGCGCAATGTGGAAGGGGCTTATCCAGTTTTTAATGTGAATTTCAGGGCGGCAAGTAACAACAAACAGGCAAAATCAGCAGGAAAGTTTTCGCGGAAACGCTAAAGCTGCGCCCGCTTGCAGCCGAAAATGCTGGTGAGAACCCGTGATAGGCGGCAGTTCTCAACCTGGTTACACCGTGTGACGGCGCGGGGGCAAATCACCGCGCCATTCCGGAATGTACAAAGCAATTGGTACGCGAAGACTGTGCAAAGACTGTGCAAAGAGTGTGCAAAGAGTGTGCAATGGATTGTGCAACGAGCGTAAGGAGATCGCAATGAGTGACTTCAGCATCAGCAACGCCCGCCTTGTGTTGGACGCTAACTCCGTTAGCGGGACGCAGGCCATTGGGGCAGTAACCTCGTCCACCCAGGACACCAGTGACCCCCTGGCGTCCCTGGTCTCCACGAGCGGCAGCAGCGGTCAGGCGGCGAGCGTGGATATTTCCAAGCCGGGAGAATTGTTCAGCAAACTGCAAAAACTGAAAACGCAGGACCCTGACGAGTACAAGAAGGTCGTGACCGACATCGCCGACAAGCTGACCAAGGCGGCGGCGGGCGCGACCGGCAAAGATCAGGATTTCCTTTCTAAGCTGGCTTCCACCTTCCAGAAGGCCGAGGATGGCAGCGACCTGCAGCTGCCTCAGCCTCCTGGGGGCGGACAGGGCGGCGCAAAGAGCGCGCAGGCGCTGTACGCGCAGAGCGGCCAGACGCAGCAGACCGGCGGCGCGCAACACGCGCACAAAGGCCACCACCACAAGCCGAGCGCGGCAATCGAGCAGGCGTTCCAATCCATCACGGACGAGGTTAATCAGGCGCTTGGCGGAACCGCGTCTACGGCTTCGACGACCACGGCGTCCACGAGCAGCGCGTCCACGTCCGCCACGGCCCTCGCCGCATAGGGCTGCATCAAGCCGCAGGACGGCCCCACAGTTCGGATTTTATTTCCGTCCATGTACAGAATCACAGCGCGCCCAAGAGTCATAAGACCGGGCGCGCTGTGGCTGTTACTGCTTAAAAGTTTCGAGTTACATATTTTCGATTTCGACGATGTAGCGCAGGGTGCATTGCGACGGCTCATAAACGATATACTCATTGTGGGCCAGGTACATGCCCTTGCAGCCCTGTACGCTGTCGTAGCCGATGGGGGCATGTTCGCGATAGCAGGCCAACCGCTCGCGCTTCAGTCGGCCCAGGGCGACATCGGCCAGGAACATATAGCCGCTTTCGGGACAGCCCCGCGCATCATGCGTCAGACGGCAGTAGCCCGCGCTTTTGCGGCTCTGGTCGGCGAAATAGATGCCCTTGCCGAACATGGCCCCCGTACACGGCGCGTTACGGGGCGCCATCAGCAGGCCGCGCGACAGGATGCCGACGAGATTGGATGTTGATGTGCCGTGAAACAGTTCCTGCACATTGCCCAGCGGCTCGCCCTGCGCGTGAAATCGGGCGCGTTCGTCGGGCAGATGGGCCGCAAAGATGTTCCGAACGCCCAGCCCGCTGCCATGCCACACGCTGTTGGAGGCCGTGACGCGCCGCTCCACGCGGGCATATTCCGCTGATGTCTTATCCAGCACATCTAGGCGGGCATGAAGGGCGCGGAACTGGCGATCCACGTCCGCTTCCAGACTGTCCTGAACGCCGAACACGTCGCGCATCAACTGCAATACGTCTTCTTCCTCATCGGCCCGTTGTATAGTGTCGATCACCACATCGGCAGCGTCAATGCGCGTCCCCAGGCGGTGCGGCACAAGCGAGAAATACTCGCCCGTCAGGGCCGTAAGCCGCTCGCGCCGTCTGCGCGCAATGGCAAAGCGTATCTCGCGCAGCTTGTCCTGCCCGCGCTCGATCTGCGCATTGGTCAGGCTGCCCAGCGGCGTTTCGATGCGGCGCACCAGTTCGGCTTTGGTGGCGTCGTAGATGCGGGACACAAAGCCAGCCAGTGCTGGGTGCAAAGACGAGGCGGGCGGGGCAGGTATCAGTCCGGGCATATTGGCCCAGGCAGGCGCGGCAGGCATTGCGTGTGAACCCGGCGCGTTGAACGCAGGCGCAATCGGAAAAGGATTCAGAGACGAAGGGCCGGACGAGGAAGCGTTTGAACCTGCCGCACTGCCGCTTTGCGGCGGCACGAAACGCGCGACAGACTGCCGGATCGGGGTGCTTCCCACCGTGGCCTGCTTGATGTCAACCGGCACATAGCCCTTGCTTTTGCTGGTCTTTTCGCGATACAGGCGCTCGAACTCGGTCAGCACATCGGGTAGATTGTCGGCGTAGCGGCCCTCGCGTGTCCCGGTCGTGCCGACGCGTCCGTAGTTGGTGAACAGGCGGTACGTGTGCTGCGCCTCGTGGATCTCCAGCACATAGAATTTATTGTTGTTGGCCTGCAGGTCGGTGCGGTTGAGAACGGCGGCCTTGAGTACGCGAAACTGCGCCGGGAACGCGGGACTATTCGCGCTGTCGAGATTGTACGTCTTTAACATGTTACGGTTTTCTCCCTGCGTCCGGGTCGAAAATGCACAGGCCGGACACGCTTTGCCCACCCTCATTTTCCTTACTACACGCGCAGGAAGTAAACCGGAAAGCCCCATTCAGGAAAAAGTAAAAAGGAGAAAGGAAAAAGTGACTAGTCCGTCGCTTTCTCCTTTCCCCTTTTTACTTTCTACTATCCCTTAAATATCTTCGTCCTCGTCCTCGCTCGGATCAATGTAGATCGTGACGTTCTGGAGGATGCCGTCGCCGCCTTCTTTGGGCAGTTCGTAGTAGACGTCAATCACTTCCCAGGCGTTCGTGATGCCTTTCTTTTCCGCCTCGTCCACGTCCATCATCACGCTCTCACCGATGCGGGGGACATGGATGCCTTTGGACTCGGCGATCACGACCGGCTCCTCGTCGGTGTCCGGGTAGTACACGAAGGTCAGATTGAGCATAGAGGGATTCATCGTTATTCTCCTTTGAAAGGGCCGCTCGCCGCGCTGTGAGTTGGCAACGAGCCGCGAGATTCAGACCGTGTAATCTGTTCGGTACTGCCGAAAGCACAGGACACACAGGATACAACGCTTATACGGGCGAAAGGGGGGGAAGGTTCAGGAGGGAGATAATAGTGAAATGCCCGGTTAGACAGGACTGCTCCCGGTACGCATTATCTATTATCTATTGTCTATCATCTATTATCTTCCTCCTCGGCAGAGGATGCGAAACGTTGACCTCGAACCAGGCGTTTTCGGCGGCGAGGACTTCGCGCAGCAGGTAGCGGGGCATGGCGCTGCCATAGTCGCGGCGGTCGGCGGACATGCCCCACGCGTCCAGGCCGAGCGCGCGGGCGGTATACAGGGCGCGGGGCAGATGATACGTCTGCGTCACCAGAATCGCATTGCGGACGCCGAAGACGTGCCGCGCCCGGTACAGGCTGTCGTAGGTGCGAAACCCGGCGTAATCCAGAAGAATGGCATGGCGCGGGACGCCCATTTCCAGAGCCGCCTGGCACATGGCTTCGGGTTCGTTGTGCGTCGCCTCGCCGTTGTCGCCGGTCAGCAGCAGCTTTTGCACTTTGCCAGCCTTGTATAGCGCCACGCCCGTCGCCACGCGATCCGCGAGGATGGGGGACAAACCGCGCCGATTGTAGCCCGCGCCGAACACGATGGCGACGGGCGCGGCGGGAACATCGCGGCTGCTCGTATAGATGGCGTTATGGCGCAAACGCACATCGGCATAGATCAGGCCCGCGCACAAGACAGGGACAAGCAGCGCGGCCAGAAGAACGCGCATCCAGCGCGCACCGGGCAGGCGCATCGAGCGGGCAGGCGTCTGGCTGACGGTTATTGGAGGCGTATCCGGCACGGCGATAACGGCCACGCAAAGTCCTTGCCTGTCAGCCTACTTCTAAAGCGCACTATCTAAAAATGCGCTTGCTGACGGTGAATTGTCGCGGCGTGTGGGAAGTGTGCCGCGTCCCGATTAGGTTCCTCTTTGTTCGCGTGTTTCCTGCATGAATACGAGGTCTATCCGGCAATGAGGCAAGAATATCTGCCAGCACGACCTGTGCCTCCGACATGTCCAGATAACGGGCTGCATAGTGCGCGCCGCGCACATCCGGCGGCGCGTAAATGTCGTGCTTCTCCGTCATCAAATTGCCGCAAAAAGGCAGCAGGTTTAGACATTTCTGCTGCCTCTACTCATATACGATAAGCAAACAGGCACGTCCGGCAGGACGTTTGGCGAAGCCTCCGCGACGGGTACGTTCTTTGTACCCGGATCACACGGCTACCAGGTCAACGCTTCCGGCACTTTGATAAACAGTTTTCTCAATTCGGCAATCCGCAGATGCTGACGCTTCATTTCCGCCCATACGGAAGCGTGGTTTGTGCGGAGGACGGAACGCTGGGCGCGTTCCAATGCTTCCTGACGGCGGGTTCTGCTCCGGGCGCAGTTTTTCAAGATCAGGCAGTAGTGTTCGTAAGTGTGTTCACGCGCCAGACGCAGATTTTCGCGGCTGTTCAGGCTGAGGGTAAGAATAGTGTACTCTGCCCGCTCGCGCTCTCTGCCGCTCAGATGCGGCAGCGGCTGGAAATCAAACGTGTCGCGTATATCTATCGTCAGGAACGCCAGCGGGTCTTCGGCGCGTGGATTGATGAGCAGGGCGTCGCCCGGTTCAGGTGCAACGATGGGATTGGTAGAAGAACGCGCCACATTCGTTCTTTGTGCTGTTCGCGTCGAGTAAACCTCAAACCTGTTGAGCTTTATCAGATTGCACGGACTGCAAGCGTACAGATAATTTGCCCACGAAAACACGTATTGTGGGTACAGTGACTTGGGCCAGATATGCTCGACCTGGTTGGGCGGCGCGTCTTCACAGTACATGCAGCGCATTGTTCCCGTGCAGAGGGACGCCAGCACACTACGTACCTCTCGAAAAGCACGGTTGCTCTCCCGATTTTTAGCTTTGAACTCCTTATCAGCGGCGGCGACACGGTCGGCATAATCCGCGATGGCGTTAATTTCGCTCTGGTAAGCGTCCAGTCGCTTCTGACTTGGGGCGGATAGGGGAACGTCGCGGACAGGAAGCATTACTTTGCAGCGGCCTTCCTCTTCGCTTTACCGTTTGCTGCTGTGCCGTTTGCGGCCTTGCCGTTCCGCGCCTCTATGGTGTAGGCCGATGTGGGGAGGATGCCGCGTAGTTCGTCCTGCCGTTGCTCTTCTTCCTCGGTCAGCCCGTCCGCCAACTCCTTGACGTTCAACGCGGCAAGCTGTCTTAGAAGCGCCTGTCCTTCCTCGGAACGACCTACATCATAACCAAACGCGCCCGTGCTGTACGCGTCCAGGATGTTGCCGTACAGCAGGCGGTTCAGTTCCGTACCTTCAAGCATGTGGCCCTGCTCACTCGTTCCGGGCGTGGGCAGGCGGTAGACCGTGCCGTGTTCGGCGGCCTGACAGACAAGCGGGCTGTGCGTGGTAACGATGAACTGCATATTGGGGAAATGACGGCGAAACCAGGGGCCGATGCGCCGCTGCCATGTCGGGTGCAGGTGCGCGTCCACCTCGTCAATCAGCGTAACGCCTGATGTGGATACTTTCATTGGGTCGTCCGGGTCGAAAACGTTTTCTGAGCCGTAACTCATTTGCAACTGTCGCAGCAAATCGAATGTCAGGCTGAGAACCGAGCGGTAGCCGTCGCTCAAGTTTTCAATGGCGACATTTACGCCGTTCCCGTCTACAAACCGCACGTCGTCAGAAGTAACGTCTGCAAGCCGGGCATCATGCGCCAGGAACCTTGGCTGATTGATAAATGTTTTCAGGTGGTCGAGAAACGCGCCTTCTGGTTTGCCCTCTAGCTTTTTGAACTGCAAATCTTTAAGCCACCGGAGGCTTTCGGTCAACGCGACCCTCTCATCGAATACGGAAAGGTAACGCGCCATCTCCGGGGAGGCGGCAAGAAGATTATCATATCGCGTGTCACCGCCCGTCAAGCGGCGTGACGGCCCGTATGCCGCGCTAAACCAGCCTGTTTGTTTTCCCCAAACGGAATAGTAGGGATCGTATTTTCCGCGCGCCTGCTCCCATCCTAATTCGACGGAACCCGACTCCAAACGCTTCAAAAGCAAAGTAGCAGAGGGAAATTTATACACCCTGTCCTGTACAATCTGCACCATGTTTTCGTGCATCTGCGCCATAGTCGTGAGCGTCGCGCTTACACGGTCTTCCTCTTCTTTTTCTGGTGTCCTTACCTTGTCAATCTTTTCATCGTAGAGTAAATTAAGTTCTATTCTGCCCGTATCCGCTGTGGGCGCGAGCCAGTCCGCCCAATTTTCGGTTAGCTTTTGAGACCCTCCCGGCCCGATTAGAGCCAGAGCAACCGAACGCACAAAGGTTGACTTACCCGCGCCGTTGTCGCCAAGAATGACGTGCCAGCCTGCCGCCTGCTTGTCTTCAATTTGCCAGGCGAGGTCGGTAAGCGAACGAATATTTTTTACAAGCACTCTTTTGAGGTACACGAAACGGCCTTACTCGATTTAGCAGCGCAAAGAATTACGGCGACGGGTCTGTATCGGTACGCGTGGCCTCGTCATCTGCCTGTATTGTACCCGCGTTCGGCGCGGGCGCGAACGAAACGCGGGCGTAAACGTCGGCGAGGCGCAGGGTGCAGCGGATGGCAGGCAGGGGCAGGACGGCGTCAAGCCCCGTCACGGCCTCGTGCCGCCATGTGCCGCCAGTCTGGCGCGTGAAGGTTTCGATGCGCGGTTCGTCCTGGGCGATCAGCACATAGGTTTGCAGGGTGGGCAGGGTGCGGTAACAGTCCAGTTTTAGCCTGCGGTCGGTGCGCTCCGTGCTGTCGGAAAGCGTTTCTATAATCAGGGCAGGATTAAGCAGGGTATCGAGTTCCGCATCCTCAAACTGCGCTTCCCCGCAGACGATTACGAGATCAGGGTAGAAATAGCGATTGCAGTCCGGCACAAGAACGCGCATGTCGCTTTCAAACGGTTCGCAGGCCTGGCCCGCGAGTTGATTGCCCAGCGCGCGGCCCGTGTCGAACGTGATGCGGTTATGGACGCGGGACGCGCCGGACATCGCCACGATCACGCCGTCGTGGTACTCGCTTCTCGTGTCGGCCTGACGTTCCCATTGCAGGTACTCGCGGGGCGTGAAATAATTTTGCTGTTTCTGTGCGGCCATGTTTTCGCCTCGCGCGCAATGTGTGCGTGTTCCGCCTGTGTCGTACCTGCCTGCTGTACGCCCGCCGTTCAAACGGGTGCGCTGAGAATACAATTCTGCATCTTCGCGCCTTATGCCGCTCCAACACCCGACCGGCTGAAAATAAACAGGACGCGCATATCGCGGCCCAGGCGCATGATGTATACTAGGGACGGCCTTATATTCAACGGCGTCGGTCGTAACGCCTGCCGCGTCCGCCCGTAATCTTTTTCTCCTGAATTTGCCCTGCCGACTGTGGCCTGTAAACGTTTAATAGGAGTTCTCATGCGACTGCTTCCTTCCCTGCCTGCTCTTGCCGCCCTGCCGCTTTTGCTGACCGGCATCGCGGCGAACGCGCAAATCACGCCGCCGCGCCTGGTGCGGACGCCTGCCGTGTACGGTGACAAGATCGCGTTCAGCGCCGAGGGCGACATCTGGCTCGGCTCGCTGTCACAGCATTTCGCGTACCGCCTGACCACAAGTGAGGGCAGCGAGACCATGCCCCGCTTCTCGCCCGACGGTACGCAGATCGCCTTTACCGGGCAGTACGACGGCAATACCGATGTGTACGTGATGCCCACGACCGGCGGCGCTCCCAAACGCCTCACCTACGATCCGACCGGGGCCGAAATGGTGGCCTGGACGCCCGACGGCAAAAGCATCCTGTTTCGATCCAGCCGCGCGGCCCCGCTTGTCGGGCCGCGCCTGTTTTCGGTCAGCGCAACCGGCGGCGCACCCACGCCCCTGCCGATGGAACGGGCCGCGCAGGCCGCGTACAGCCCGGACGCCGCACGCCTGGCCTTCTGCCGTTTGCCCGGAAGCAACAACTGGAAACGCTATCAGGGTGGGCAGGCCAACCATGTGTGGATCGCCGACCTGAACGCCAAGCAGTTCAAGCGCATTGACAACGACGCGGTCAATGAGCAGTATCCCGTATGGATCGGCGCATCCGTGTATTATGTGTCGGAGCGGGACGGCACGGCCAACCTGTGGCGCTACGATACGCGCAGCAACAAGCAAACCCGCCTGACAAACCACGACGCCTACGATGTGAAAACCCCCTCGACAGACGGCAAGACCCTGATTTACGAATGGGGCAACAGTCTCTACACCTTCGATCCCGCTACGGGCAAAGAAACGCAGGTAAAACTCGCTCTCGCTTCCGACAGCCTTCATGCCCGCGTTCATACCCTGGCCGGCACACTCGGCGGGTTCGGGATCGGGCCGACCGGCAAGCGGCTTGTGGTCGAGGGCCGGGGGCAGATAGTCACGGTTCCGGCTGAAAAGGGCGAGGTACGTAAAATCGCGCCGTCTTTAGGCTCGCGCAACCGCGCTCCGGTCTGGTCGCCGGACGGCAAAAACATTGCCTTTATCTCGGACCGGAGCGGCGAGGAAAACGTGTGGCTGGCCTCGACCGCGAACACGGGCGGCGCAAGACAACTGACACAGGATGCGGGCGTCAAGCTGCGTACCCTGCTGTGGTCGCCGGACAGCAAAGCGCTGGCCTACACGGACGGCGCGAACCGACTATGGCTCCTGGACGCGACAAGCGGCAAAAAAACGATGGTGAAAGAAGGGCAGTACGGGCCGGTAGGCGACGCCAAATTCTCGCCCGACAGCAAGTGGCTAGTCTACGATCACGCCGTCAACTACTTTGTGCAGTCCGTATTTCTGTATAACATCGCACAGGCCAAAGAGACGCGCCTCACCTTTCCGCCCACCCGCGACCATGACCCCGTGTTTGACCCGACCGGCAAGTACCTGTACTTTTTGTCCGAACGCAATTTGGCCGCGCGCAACGACGCCGTGGATTTCCAGACGAACTTTACCAGTACGACCAAGATATACCTGCTCACGCTGGCGAAAGACACGCCTTCCCCCGCGCCCGTAGAAACGGACGAGGAACCGGGATCAACACCCTTAGAGACAAAGCCCGTCGCGCCCAAACCCGACGCCAAGCCGCTGACGCCCTCGCCCGCGCCGACCACCAAGCCCATTACGGACGCCGCAAACCCGGCGAACCCGGCCACTATTAATCCCGCCGCGTCCGCCCCACCTGCCGGGAATGCTGCTGCCGCCCCTGCTCCCCCTGCGTCGCTGTCCGCGACCCCGGCGAGTGTCACGCCTGCCGTTCCCAATGTCAAGATTGATCTGGACGGCATCAGCGACCGCATCATGGAATTGGCGGTCGCGCCGGGCAATTATCGCGCCCTTAACGCCCTGCCAAACCGCGTCCTATTCGTGTCCTTTGCGTCCGCAAGCGACGATGACGAGACAGTTGCGCCGGGAGCCGTCCTGAAATCCTACGACCTGGCGAGCAAGAAGACGACTACGCTGGGTGCGGGCATCGCAGGCTATGACCTGAGCGCGGACGGCAAGAAGATGGCTGTCCGCACAAGTGCGGGCTTGCAGGTCATGGATGCCGGAACGCCCGTTGCCCCTGCTGCGCCCCGCGTGGATCTGAGCGCGTGGCGCGTGGACGTAGACCCGCCCAAAGAGTGGAACCAGATTTTTGAGGAGGCATGGCGGCAGCATCGCGACATATTTTACGACGCCAAGCTGCACGGGCAGGACTGGAACGTCGTGCGCCGCAAATATGAGGCCCTGCTGCCCGCCATCGGCAGCCGCGCCGACCTGAACACCATCATCGCCGACATGCAAGGCGAGATGAATGTGTCGCATGAGTTCGTCGGCGGCGGCTACGACATCCGCCGCGCCGCGCCGGGGCAGGGGATCGGCGGCCTGGGGGCCGACCTGACCTGGAACGCGACGGCCCATACGTACCAATTCCAGCGCATTTTTGCGGGCGACGGCTTCGACTTTGACGCCCGCTCGCCTCTTCTGATGCCCGGCCTGAACATCAAGCCCGGTGACTACTTGTGGGCCATCAACGGCGCGGCGCTCAAAGGCGACGAGGACCCCGGTTCGCAGCTTGTCGGGCAGGGCGGCAAGATCGTCACCCTGAGCGTGAGCGACAAACCCGGTATAGACGCGGCCCGCACCGTGCGCGTCAAAACCCTGACCTCGGAAACGCAGGCCCGCTACTACGCATGGACGGGCCAAAACCGCGCGTATGTGCAGCAGCACGGCGGCCCGAACCTCGCGTACATTCATGTGCCGGACATGCAGGGCTACGGGATGCAGGAGTTCAGCAAGCAGTATTACGCCAATCTGGACAAAGACGGCATGGTCATTGATGTGCGCTACAACAACGGCGGCATCACGTCCGGGCAGATACTGGAACGCCTGAAACGCGAGATATTCGAGTACGATCAGCCCCGCTACGGGATGCCGGAACCCTACCACCGCACCGCGTACATCGGGCGCATCGTCGTGCTGTGCAACGAGCGCACGAGCAGCGACGGCGAATACTTTTGCACCGGATTACGCGCTATGAAACTCGGCCCGACCGTCGGTACGCGCACCTGGGGCGGCTTTATGGCCGTGGGCGGCTTTCCCACCCTGGATGGCGGCAGCGTGTCCACGCCGGTCGAGGGCAGCTTCACGCCGCAGGGCAAGTGGCTGCCGGACGGCTACGGCTTCAACCCCGATTACGTCGTGGACGAAGACCCCAACCAGTTCGTGCAGGGCCGCGATCCGCAGCTTGACAAAGCCCTGGACGTGCTGAAAGCCGAAATCAAAAAGAACCCGCCGCACTGGCCCCAGCGTATTACGCCTCCGTCGCTGGAGAAAGCGTTCGGCCCAAACAAGAAGTAACGGCGGCAGATAAGTTCAGGGGCGAGCAAAATCGTAAGAGGTACACAAATGGACTTGCCGAAATACGCTCTGCCCGAAATCGAACGCCGTATGCTCATAGAGGCCGCGCAGTTGCCTGACCTGCGCGGCCTGCCCTGCCAACACATCGAAGACCGCTATCTGGAAGCGGGGCGTCTGCGTTTGAGGAAGATAACGAACCTCATTGAGCCGGAAGTTGTCTACAAGCTATGCAAGAAGTACGGCGGCACGGGCGCGTATGAGGAACCCATCGTCAACATCTATTTGACGGCGCAGGAGTATGATAGTCTGCGCGTCCTGCCCGGCTGCGATCTCGCAAAACGCCGCTATACCTATGAACACGAGGGACGCCGGTTCAGCATAGACGCGCATACCGGATCGCTCAGAGGCCTGTACCTGTGCGAATGCGAGGCCGCGTCCGTGCCGGAACTGCTCGCCGTCGCGTTCCCGCCGTTCGCCGTCAAAGACGTGACCTTAGACCCGAACTACTCCGGCCTGCATCTGGCGCGTCAACAGCATATTAACGCAGAATGACACGCAACAACGCGCCCCACACATTCTTGTAATGTGCGGGGCGCGATTGCGTACTGCTTGCTGATAAGACTACTCGCCGGTCAAGCCCTGCGCTTTGGCCTGCTCCATCACGGTTGTTTTGGCCGTGTCGAGGGTTGTGTTCAGTCCGGTTTTGGCTGTGTCGAGAGCCGTACTGAGGTCGGTCTTGGCCTGCTCCAGCGTGGTTCCCGCAACGGCCTGCACTTTGGTCGTGATGTCCTGAACGCTGGCCTGCGCTTTGGTCATCAGTTGGTCGCGGGTCTGGCCCATCAGCTTGTTTTCCTGCTCCGTGCCGGGAACCAGCAGTCCGACCGCCGCCCCAATGCCCAGCGCGACAAGGCCATAGGCAAGCGGGTTTGCCTGGTAAGTGTCCGCAACCGCGCCGCCCGCCTTGCGGGTCTGCTCCAGGGCGCTTGCGCTCAAGTCACTGGCTTTCATCTTGGCCTGCCCCGTAACCTGAACAGCCCTGTCTCTGGCGGCGGCAGCGGCGGTTTTGGCGGCATCGGCGGCGTCACCGGCCTTGCTCTTGGCCGTGCTGACCGCGCCTTTAGCGGCATCGGCCACGTCGCTTGCCTTCTGCTTGGCAGCATCTGCGGCGTCGCCGGCCTTCTGCTTGGCCGCGTCTATTACATCGCCTGCCTTGTCCTTCGCATCGCTGACCGTGTCGCTCACCTTGTCGCTGACGGAACTGACCGTGTCGCTGACTTTGCCTCTGGCCGCGCTGACGGCATCGCTCACGCTGTCGCTGACCTGTCCGGCCTTGCCCTTGACCGTGTCCACGACATCGCCCACTCTGCTGACGGGCGTACCGCCGCGCGCATAGTCGGAGTAGTCGTTGTAACGCGGCGTCTTGTTGTCGTCGCGGTTCTTCATGAACAGCCACGTCGCGCCCAGGATGGCGAGAACCGCCGGCACGGGATTACTCTGAATTGTGTCCAGCAGGGTGTTGCTTCCCGTTTTAGCCGGGGCCGAGGGAACGTAATTCGGGGCTGAGACCCTGTAATCATCCGCACTCAGGTCGGATATGCCGTCTACGCCCTCGTCGGTTTCGATGATGATGATGTCGTCAATAATGACATCATCGCCGCTCGCATCCAGGGGAGTGTAGACCGCATCATAGTCCGTATAGTCGTAATCGCTGCTGGAATACGTGGAGGCCGCGCCGCTGTCGCGGTGCTGCATATAGAGATACAACGCGCCCGCGCCGATCAGCGCGGTCGGCAGCGGATTGCGTTTGATCGTCTCGATGACCGTCGTGCCTGCGCCCTTGGCCCCGTCCATAATGCCCCCCATCGTCTTATTTGTATATTGTGTCGGGTAAGGTCTGCTGCCCACGCGGATCGAAGAGACCGTCGCGTCAATACTGCCCGCACTCCCGCTTTTGTCTTTGTTCGCGCCCATCATGTCGCCGACTTTATCTTTGGCCGACTGCACCGCGCTTGTGACCGTGTCGGAAACGTTGTGCATCACGTCCGCAACTTTATCTTTTGCCGTGCTGACCGCGTCACTAACCGTATCGGAGGCATTGTGAAACGCCGTACCGACCGTGTCCTTTACGTCTTCGACCTTCGCCGTGATGTTGTCCTTGACATTCTCTTTAGCTTGGTCAAGAGCGTCAACCGCTACCTCTTTGGCATGTTCCTTCGCTTGATCCAGTAGTACGGTGGGACTGAGTTTTTCTTTCAGCGCGTCCAGCGTGGCTGAAATGTCCTGGCGCGTATGCTCGATCTCGTGCCGCTGCGCAATCAGTACGACCGTTTCTGTTTCGCTCGCGTTCGGCTCCATAGCCTGAACCGCGCCCGGCGTGGCCTCATGTATGTCTTCTGGCTGTTCAGCCATTGTTCCGCTCCTTCATGGGTACTTCGTTACGGGGTCTTGAACGACTCTATCGTCTGATGCGGCGTCAGGTCTTCCTTGCGGATTGAGGCAAGGCCCTTCATTACAAAAAATCCGCCGCCGCCCGCCGCCGCCGCGCCAACAACGAGAAAAGAGAGCCATTGATGGTGCAAAACGGTATCCAGCAGATAAGCAAGACCTATCAATAAGATAATAACGCCCGCATAGGCTACCGCTCCGCCTGCAAGGAGCAGACCCAAGTTCTTGGTGACATGAGCGATCTTCTGGCTCATCTCGGTCTTGGCAAGCGTGAGTTCCTGCTTGACAAGCATTATCAAGTCCTGCGTCAGCGTGGATAGCAGTTCGCCAATAGACTGGTCTTCCTTGTGCGTTGTCGGCGCTATCTGCGTCGGTTGGGGCGCTTGTTGTGGAGTGGGATACATCGTCATAGCGTTTACTTACCTTCCCGCCTGCGGCTCCTGATCCAATGGCACAGGCAGCAGGCGGTCGCCTGATGGCGTTACGCTGCCCACGCTGCCCGTGGTACTCTTGAGGAAACGCGCCAGCACGAAGCCCAGTGCGAACACGCCGCCGATAAACAGGGACGGCTGTTTGCGGGCGAAGCCTTCGGTCTCGACGATGATCTCGTCTACGGTAGCATCGCGCAGGCGGGCCGAGATGCCCTCTACGGTACTGGCTGCGCTGGTCGCCACTTCGGCCACCTGATGAAAATTCGGGTCCTGCGAGCCGAACTGCTCACCCGCAGAGCGTACCGCCCCGGCGACCTGATGCAGGCTGTCAGCGGCCACGTCCAACTGTGATTCGATCCACGACGTTGTTTTCTGCTTGGCCTGTCCCAGCGCATCGCCTGCCGCGCTTTTGGCTTGCCCCAATGCGTCGCCCGCCGCGTTCTTAGTCTGTTCCAGGGCTTTTTGCGCCTGCTGCTTGGCCTGATCCACGATGGGCGCGGCGGCGGCAACGACTCCCGCCGTAGCGCTTCCCAGAGTTGGCGTACTGCCTGTGGCGTGTGCGCCGTTCGCATCTGCCGCCACACTGACGGCAACGGGCGGCGCGTCACCCACACTCGGCTCATCGGAAATGCCCATGATAGCGGCGGCTTCCTGCGCGCTTTCGGCAGGGCCGGGGTCATGCGAACTGTTCTGCTCATCGGCAGTTTCCATGTATTCGCTCGTTACATTGTCTGACATGACACGACTCCTTGGTCGCTGCGCTCATCACGGCGCGGCATGGTGTTTTTATATCAAAAGCGTGACTAAATGGTTCATTCGGCTACGGTAACAGCGCGAACATGAACAGAACGATTATGTAAAATGCTTTGTTCCCGCTTGTTTACCGGGATGCTCTTTTTTGACAGTTATTTTGACACTCTGCACCGTTGTTTCTATTTGTCTTGATCCCGAACCCGTAGGAGTGGCGGATGAACAGGAATGGATGCGGCCTTAATCCTGTTCATCCCACTGATCCTATAAATCCGAGTTCAAGACAAATAGAAACAGCCGAACAACGCCCCTCTTGAGGCGCTGTCCGGCTATCAAGCAATGCAGACAGACTGGAGACTGGTTAGTCTTGAAGCGCTTCCTTGATGAAGGCGATGTCTGCCGTCGAAAACGCGCGGTCGGCCCCGGCCACGTTGCAGGCAGCCTGGCGCGCGTTGCGGAATCCGGGGATCACGCAGGCCACATACGGATGGGCAAGAATATATTGCAGGGCTACGGCGGCCAGGTCTTCGGTCGTGCCGCCAAACCGAGCTTTGAGTTTCTCCAGCTTTGGTTTCAGGGCTGCAATGGCCTCCACGCCGAACGATTTACTGTTCTGCCGATGGTCGCCCGGCTCGAACGTGGGCGGATTGAGCGGATCGAACTTGTCCAATAGCCGGGCCTGCGCGAGCGGGCTGAACGCCACGAACGTCATGCTATATTTCTCCAGTAGATTGCTGACGCGGCTGCCGGGACGAACGAACTGGTCATCCAGCGCGTGCGCCCAGCTTTGCAGGGCCTGGGGCCGCACAACGGGAACGGCCTGCTCGAAGTCATCGGCAGAATAGGCCGACAGCCCTTTGAGGCGCACTTTGCCTTCCTCGACCAGTTTGTCCATCGTGGCGGCGGCGTCTTCGAGGTACTCGCCGTTCTTGCCAAAGTCGCCGTGATGGAAGTAGTACAGGTCAATATAATCCCGTTTGAGATTGAGCAGGCTCTGCTCGCACTGATGGCGGATGTGTGCGGGTTCATACGCGTGTCCCGCCGTGCCGGGAAAATGGCCGATTTTGGTGGCGATGATCATGTCATTGGTCTGTACGCCCAGCTTGTCCAGGACGCGGGCCAGCATCCGTTCCGCGCGCCCGTTGCCGTACACATCGGCATTGTCAAAATGGTTGACGCCCGCATCCAGTCCGATTTTGATGCCCGCCGTGATCTCGTCCTCGTCCACGTTCGCCCAGCCATTGGCATTGCCGTTGACCCAGTTCAGCCCGCCCATCGTCCAGCATCCGAAACTCACTTCCGAAACTTTGACGCCACTTGTCCCTAATTCGCGATATTTCACTATGTTTGCCTTTTCTGCCCTGCCGTGTGCAGCACGGCAGCGATTTTTGTTGTGGTGACTTCTTGCTGGAACTTCCACGATGTAATTTTCAAGCACGTCCCGAACGGGATTATTGTACAAGCGGGGCGCTTTGAACATGTGATGCGCTGCCGAATGTATACGTCGAAAAGGCGTCGGCGCAGACGGCACGATAAACGTTATTTTTGCTGCCGCAATGCGTCGAGTTCTTTGCGCAATCGGTCAAGTTCCGCCTCTGCCGTCTGCGCCCGCTGTGCTTCTACTTTGGCGCGTTGGTCGGCAGCTTCTGCCCTCTGCGTTTCTGCCTCCGCTCGCTGCGCTTCTTCCTCGGCGCGCTGCTGTTGTTGCAGCCTCTGCGCTTCGGCCTGAGCGTAGGTGAGCAGGTACTCGCCCGCAACAGGGTCGTAGACGCGCAGGGTCTCGCCCTCGACCACCAGTTCCAGCCCTAGCTGCTCGCTTGTCATGCGGTCGTCGCGCAGTTCGATAGGCTGGTACACCCCGCCTTGTAACCTCTGCCCCTGCAGGCGTGGACGCAGGTAATCCCCAGTCGGGTCGAACTGGAAGTATTCCGCTACGCGCAACACTTGCTCGTACAGCGGGCGCTTGATTGTGACATCTTCCTTCTTGGTCTTCTTGGACGTAAGTTCGATAACAACAGCGGGTGCGATGCCGTTTTCTTCCCATAGCTTGTAGAAGTGGCGGATGCCTTTCGGCTCTATGCCCAGGACAACGTAGCAGTCGGGTGAGACACGCGCTTTGGGGTTGCCTTCCTCGTAGTACACGAAGTCGTTGCCTGCCACAAGCACATCAGGCCGAGCGGCAAAGTGCGTTTCGAGGGCGTCGCAGCAGTAGGCCATCAGCTTGCGGTGCAATACGTCTTCGGCCATCGGCTTGCCGTCTCCTGTCGCATAGTAGGGTGTCCGTTTTTTTCGGACAGCAGGGGCGGCAGGCGCACTCGCCTTGTGTCTGCTTTGCTCTTGCCGAAGCTGCATTGGAGTGGGCGGGAACGCCGCCGCGCTGTCAGCCAGAACGGCATCAGGCGCGTTCTTGTCTTGCAGATCATTATTTTGTCGGCGGCGCGGTACGCTTGCGATGGTCATGGATGTGCCTCCTGCGCGTGTCCTCTAAAGATTGTCTTTGAGTCGCTTACGCGCTTGTATCTGCACTGATACTCGCACAGTATAGAAGAAAACCGGAAACGCGTCAAGAGCCTGCCGCTTTTGTAAGCGGCGCGGCGGATCTAGATGGATTGACCCTGCATCTTTGCATTTAGCTTTCCCAAAACGAGCGGGAACGTGGTATACTGTCAAGGTTCGTTTCCGAACCGCACTTTGGCACGTCTGCCGCATGGCAGCCTGCTCAGGTGTCGTCGGCTTTGCCGCAAACGCGGAAACGACAGCAACAGAATGGACGACACGCGAACCACAAGAAGGAGCGCGTGACAGACAGGCGCGGTTTATACGCTGCCTGCCTGTAAGTTCTTGGCGCGGCTTGATGTGCCGTGACAGGGGCAATGGCCCCGAAAAATACAAGGGAGACGAGTTTGGCGAAACAAGCATTGATCGAAAAACAGCGCAAAAAGCCCAAGTTCGCGGTGCGCGCGTATACCCGCTGCAATGTGTGCGGCCGGTCGCGCGGCGTGATCCGTCGCTTCGGCCTGTGCCGCATCTGCTTCCGCGAAATGGCCCACAATGGCCTTCTGCCCGGTGTCACCAAGTCGAGCTGGTAAAGGAAAGGAGTAACTAAACCAATGGCTTATACAACCGATCCTGTCGCCGACCTGCTGACCCGTATCCGCAACGCGAACCGCGCCAACCATGATGCGCTGGAGATTTCTTCCTCAAAACTGAAGGTGGAAATGTGCCGCATCCTGACGGAAGAAGGTTTCATCAAGGGGTACGATGTCATTGCGCAGACGCCGCAGGACAAAATCAAGATTACGCTCAAGTACGGAACCAAGCGCGAGAAGGTCATTACCCAACTCAAGCGCATCAGCAAGCCCGGCCTGCGCGTTTACTGCAACAAAGAAAACGTGCCGCGCGTGCTGCGCGGCCTGGGCATCGCCATCCTCTCCACGTCGCAGGGCGTGATGAGTGACCGCGACGCGCGACGGCGCGGCGTGGGCGGCGAAGTGCTGGCTTACGTCTACTAAAGACGCACACAGGGAAACGCCCTTACATCGTTTCGGCAAATGCCCGAACCTATTCTGGATGGTCTATGACTTCTGAATAGTCTGTAATGGCTCAATTACCACGACTCGAAAGAGGATTTCTATGTCACGTATTGGAAAGCGGCCCATTCCGGTTCCGGCAGGCGTCGTGATTACGCCCACTCCTGACGGACTGGTGACGATCAAAGGCCCCAAGGGAACGCTAACGCGCCAGTTCAGCCCCGACATCACACTCAACCAGCAGGACGGCATTTTGAACGTCGAGCGGCCCACCGAGAGCAAAGAGCATCGCGCGCTGCACGGCCTGACCCGCACCCTCGTCGCCAACATGGTCGAGGGCGTGACGACCGGCTACACCAAGCAGCTTGAAGTGCAGGGGGTGGGCTTTCGCGCCGCACTCGTCGGTCCTGTTCTGCAGCTCAACGTTGGATTTTCGCACAGCATTGAAGTGATGCCGCGCGAAGGCATCGCGTTTACGGTCGCCAACGACCCGGTATCCCGCAACCCCGTCATCACCATCACGGGCATTGACAAGGAACGCGTGGGCCAGACCGCTGCCGAGATCCGCAAGCTGCGTAAACCCGAACCCTACAAGGGCAAAGGCATTCGCTACAAGGGCGAGGCCGTGCGCCGCAAGCAGGGCAAGGCCAGCGGCAAGGGCGGCAAGGGCAAAAAGTAAGATTCAGGGACAGGAAAAAGAAAAAAGGAAAAAGTGGCCGTGTGTTACTTTCTCCTTTCCCCTTTCTCCTTCCTCCTTCACATGCAAGCGTCGGGTCGGTAATCCGGCGCGAGAGGAAACTGTTCGCATGAAGCCTGATGAAAAGGAAGCCTTGCGCGTTAAGCGGCACAGGCGTCTGCGCTATAGATTAAGTGGAACCTCGGAGCGGCCCCGCCTGAACGTGTCGCGCAGCCTGCAGCACATCTACGCGCAGCTCATAGACGACACCACGGGAAACACGCTGACCACGGCCTCGACCGTGGATGCCAGCCTCCGCACCGCGCTGAAAAGCGGCGGCAATGTGGAAGCGGCCAAAGCAGTCGGCAAACTGATTGCCGAACGCGCCCAGGAAAAAGGCATTACTGCCGTGGTCTTTGATCGCGGCGGCTACAAATATCATGGCCGCGTCCAGGCGCTGGCCGACAGCGCCCGCGAAGGCGGACTGAAATTCTAGGAAAAAGTGGAAAGGGAAAAGGAAAAAGCAGGGACAATCGCCGCTTTCTCCTTTCTTCTTTCTCCTTTCTCCTCCTATAAAGGGAGACCCTATTGGCGAGAATAAATGCTGACACGCTCGGCGACCTCGAAGAGCGCGTGGTTCGCACCAACAAATGCCAGAAGACCACCAAGGGCGGCCGCAACATGAGCTGGAGCGCCCTGGTGATCGTAGGCGATGGACGCGGCCACGTCGGGGCCGGCCTGGGCAAAGCGCGGGCCATTCCCGACGCCATCCGCAAGGGTGTCGAGGCGGCCAAAAAGAACATCATCGAAATCCCGATTGTCGGCGGTACGCTGCCCCATGAGATTTTCGAGACCGAAGGCGCCGCCGAAGTAATGCTGAAGCCGGCTTCGCCCGGAACCGGCATCGTGGCGGGCAGCAGTATGCGTACCATCCTCGAACTGGCGGGCGTTCACGACGTGCTGGGCAAGTCGCTGGGCAGTTCCAATGCCACCAACATCTGCTGGGCCACGATGTCGGCCCTGAAAAAACTCAAGCGCGTGGAAGACGTCGCGCGGCTGCGCTCTACGACCGTAGAAGCCCTGGCCCCGTGGATGCGTAAACTGGAGGGAACAGGACATGGCGGCTAAACTAAAAATCACGCTGACGAAAAGCCCCATCGGCTACCATCGGCGGCAAGGCGCAACGGTCAAGGGCCTGGGTCTGAAAAAGATGCAGAGCAGCGTGGAGCAGGAAGACAACGCCGTAATCCGGGGCATGATCCATAAGGTTCAGCATCTGGTCACGGTCGAGCAAGTCAAAGAGTAATATGCTACGCAATGGTCTTGATATCCGGCATATAACATTTTAATTCTTTGCCGGATATTAGGCCTGCGGCCAACCGTCCCGTTGAATGGGTGGTGGTCTGCGCACTTCCCCTTTGACGTCTCATGCTTGATACATCAAAGAGCCTTATAAAATAATGAAACGATTTCTACAGCGACTACGTTTAGGTATATATAGTCCTAATCAGACGCTGCACACTTCTGTTTCTGAGCTACTTATTTAGATTAATCCCCCTTGAACTGTTTGAAGGGCATTGGCGTTCTAGTTGAATCCGCCGTTTACAGGACGGTTGGCCGCAGGCCTAATATCCGGCAAAGAATTAAAATGTTATATGCCGGATGACGGAAGCGCATAGAAGCTGCTAACCCCACAAAGACAAAGCAAAGGGAGACAGGTAAAGACAATGCCAATCGGATTGCACAATCTTAAACCGGCGGCGGGATCTACGCACCGCCGCAAGCGCATCGGGCGCGGTATCGGGTCAGGACACGGTAAGACCTCCACGCGCGGCCACAAGGGAGCCAAAGCGCGCGGTCAGGTGAACCCCAACCTCGAAGGCGGACAGACGCCGCTGCATCGCAGACTGCCCCAGGTGCGCGGCTTCAAGCCGGTCAACAAAAAATACTACGCCCTCGTGAACGTGGATGTGCTGGAAGAGCAGTTTGAGGCGGGCGCGGAGATCACGCCCGAATCGCTGGTCGAGGCCGGTGTACTGCGTGAAATACACGACGGCCTGAAAATTCTGGGTAACGGCGAGGTGACCAAACGGTTTACCGTCCGCGCGCATAAATTCAGCGAGAGCGCGACCGAAAAACTTGTGGCGGCGGGCGGAACCGTCGAGGTCCTCAACTCCGACCGTCAGCGATCCGAGCGCAAGCCGGGTAAAGGGTAACACCATGCTAGAGGGACTGCAGCGCGCGTGGGCGATCCCCGAACTCCGCAAGCGGTTACGGTTTGTCCTGGTCATGCTGGCCGTGTACGCGCTGGGCGCGTATATCCCCGCGCCCGGCTTGGGCAACCCAAAACTGATGGCGGATCTAATGACCAAGAACGCCGGGGGACTGCTGGGAATTATTGACACGTTCGGCGGCGGCTCACTCAAGCGCATGTCCATCTTCGCGCTGGGCTTGCAGCCGTACATCAATGCCAGCATCATCATGCAAATGATGACCATTGCCATCCCGCAGCTGGACGCGCTCTCGAAAGAGGGTGAAAGCGGACGCAAGCAGATAGCCAAGATTTCGCGCAATATCACGGTCGGGCTTGCCATCGTGCAGGCCATCGGCCTGACCTTCCTGTTCGCCCGCATGGGCGCGCACATCGGAATCATGGATCGCATCATACTGGTGACGGCGCTCGTGGCCGGGTCCAGTCTGCTGTTGTGGCTGGGCGAACAGGTGACGCAGAATGGGGTCGGCAACGGCATCTCGCTCGTGATCTTCGCGGGTATTCTGCTCAGTCTGCCCACGCAGGTACGCTTGGTTTATGCACAGATTCATACGGGAACCGTGCCGTGGTTTAATCTGGTCTTTCTGCTGGGCGCGTTCTTCCTGACAGTCATGGCCGTTGTATATGTGACGCAAGGTACGCGGCGTATTCCCATACAGCACACCAAGCGCGTGATCGGAATGCGGCAGACGCAGGCCGGCACGTCGTACCTGCCTATCAAGGTGAATTCGGCGGGTGTCATCCCGATTATCTTCGCGATTTCGCTGATGCTGTTTCCGGCAACGATTGTCGGGCTGCTGCCCGGCACAGCAGGCGAGAGGGGCTTCTACGGCGGCTTGAAATCGCTGATGCAGAACCTGAGTCCGGGCGCGACCTGGTATGCCACGCTGATCTACGCCCTGCTCGTAATCGTGTTTACCTACTTCTATACGGCCATCGTCATGAACGTGCAGGAGATGGCGGACAACCTGAAGAAGTACGGCAACTACATTCCGGGCATCCGTCCGGGCAAGCCGACCTACGAGTATTTGGATCGCGTGATCTCGCGCATTACGCTGGCGGGCGCATTCTTCCTCGCCGGTATCGCCGTGACGCAGTACATCGTACCCAGCATTACGGGCTTTACGAGCGTGACCCTTGTGGGCGGCACATCCCTCCTGATCGTCGTCGGCGTGGCTATCGAGACCATGCAGGCCATAGAGGCGCAGCTGTTGATGCGTAACTACGAGGGCTTCATCAAGAGCAAGCCGACCGATGAAGACAGTCAGAGCAGCCGTCTGGAGCCGTAGACGCGGGACGTAGAAGCGGGATGGGCGCATGATCGTGATACTGCTAGGCCCGCCGGGGGTCGGCAAGGGTACGCAGGGACAGCGGATCTCCATCCACTACGGCGTACCGACCATATCCACAGGGGCCATGTTCCGTGACGCGGTTTCGCGCGGCACGGAACTTGGTCGTGTGATCCAACGGTATAAAATCGAAAAGGGCGAGTACGTTCCCGATGAGGTCGTGATACAGGCCGTCAAAATGCGGACGACTCAGGACGACTGCGCGCATGGTTTTTTGCTGGACGGTTTTCCACGCACCATACCACAGGCCGATGCCCTCGTGCAGATGCTCGCCGAACAGGGCCGCAGACTGGACGGCGTTTTAGATTTTGAAGCGCCGATAGAGGACGTGGTAAAGCGGTTCAGCGGCAGGCGTGTCTGCCCGCGTGACGGCTCTACATACCATATAGAGACGCAGCCGCCGTTGCTGCCCGGTCTGTGCGACCTGTGCGGTACGCCTTTGATACAGCGGCCCGATGATGACCCGGTCGTCGTTCAGCGGCGGCTGGAAGTGTACGCGGAAAAGACCGCGCCACTTGTCGCCTACTACCGGGAGCGCAATATGCTGTACACCATTGACGCCAACGCCGCGCCGGAAACGGTATTTAGCAACGTGATTATGGTAATGAACAAGATGCTGGCGTGAGACAGCACAGGCCGGGCGAAGAGCGGGTACAGGGAACGTACCCGGCTCGGAGTCGCTGCGCGGCAAGCGTCGTATCGGACGCGAATGCGATAGCGTATCAAGCGGGATACTTACTGGTAGATACTGAAGGATGACGTATTGTGATGATTACTTTGAAGTCGCCGCAACAGATCGCCAAGATGCGTACAGCGGGGCGTGTCGTCAATCATGTGCTGACAACGATGGGCCAGCACGCGCAGCCGGGCATCACAACAGGCGAGTTGGAAGACATGGCGGCGCGCATCATCTCGGAAAGCGGCGGCACATCCCCGTTCCTGGGTTATGCGCCGGGTGGACATCCTCCGTTTCCCGCATGGACGTGCATTTCCGTTAATGACCAGATCGTACATGGCGTTCCCGGTCGGCGCGTTCTCAAAGAGGGTGACATCGTTACCGTGGATTGCGGCGTGGAAATAGACGGCTGGATCGCAGACAGCGCCTGGACGTTTGGCGTGGGCAAGATCTCGCCCCAGGCCGAGCGTCTGCTGAAAGTGACCGAAGAGTCATTATATCGAGGTATTGAGAAAGCGCGGGCGGGCAACCGCACCGGCGACATCGGACATGCGGTACAATCGTATGCCGAGAAACACGGCTATTCAGTCGTGCGCGAACTGACCGGGCATGGCGTCGGCACGGAACTGCACGAAGAGCTGCAGGTTCCCAATCATGGCACGCGAGGCAAGGGCGATCCGCTGCGCTGCGGAATGACATTCGCCATCGAACCCATGCTGAACGCGGGCCGTAAAGACATCAAGTACGCCGACGACGGCTGGACTATCATCACTGCGGACGGCAAACTGTCCGCGCATTTTGAACATACGGTCGCCATCACCGAAAATGGCGTCCAGATTTTAACAAAGGGAGACTGAATGCCACCACCAAAGAGACCATCCGGCCCATATCGTCCCGGCGGCGCGGGCGGCTCGCCTGCGCGGCGCGGCCCCGGCGGCCCTGCGCGTCCCGGCGGAGGCGGAGGCGGCGCGCGCAAGCCCCCGACTCCCCCGCCCGCTGATGACAACGGCGGCAAGGAAGCCGGCATCGAAGTGGAAGGTCTTATCGTCGAGGCGCTGCCAAACGCCATGTTCCGCGTCGAGATCCCGGTAGGCGAGACCAAAAAAACCGTTCTTGCCCACGTATCCGGCAAAATGCGCCAGAACTACATTCGCATCCTGCCCGGCGACCGCGTCCTCGTGGAACTCTCGCCTTACGACCTGGAGCGTGGCCGCATCCGCTACCGCTACAAGGCGTAACGTTTGACTTGCGAATACAGATAAGCGTTTCGATACTACGGGAGGCGGAAGAAAGCACTTTCTTACCACTTCCCGTGTTTTCACGTCTCGCGGTCTGCTACATTCGTTCTTGCGTTCGGCGAAATCTGAGGTATACTAAAAGGCGCAAGTCTGCATTTCGCAGGCTTGCATAGTTTTGTTCGGGTAATGCCGTGCCGGGAGCGTTTTTGACGAATGCCTCCGGCATAGGCGTTGCCTGTACGCGGAAACGGAGAACCTATCATGAAAGTCCGCGCATCCGTAAAGAAGATTTGCGAGAAGTGCAAAGTCATCAAGCGCGAAGGCGTTGTACGCGTTATCTGCGTCAACCCCAAGCACAAGCAGCGACAGGGCTAAGGGGGAGGAAAAAGGAAATGGAAAAAGCCGCAAACAAGTGCTTTCTCCTTTCTCCTTTCTCCTTGCTCCTTTCCTGCATAGGAGGGTAGTTTGGCACGTATTGCTGGCGTGGATCTGCCACGCGACAAACGCATCGAGTTCGCGCTCACCTACATCTACGGCATCGGCCTGACAAGCGCCAAGAAGATCGTCGCCCAGGCGGGCATTACGCCCACCACGCGGGTACGCGAGCTGACCGAAGGCGAGACCGTCCGTATACGCGAAATTCTGGAGAAAGACTTTCGCGTCGAGGGCGACCTGCGCCGCGAGTATGCACTGAGCATCCGCCGCCTGATCGAGATTGGCTGCTATCGGGGAATTCGTCATCGTCGCGGTCTGCCCGTGCGCGGTCAGCGCACCAAGACAAACGCCCGGTTCCGCAAGGGTCCGAAGCGCGCCGTAGCCGGCAAGAAGAAAATCAAGAAGTAAAGCCGACACAGTGGATCAGAAGTAAGCGGGAGCAACGATGGCAAATAAGTCAACGACCAAGGGCGGCAATCGCCCCAAGTCCAAAGAGAAAAAGAATATCGTTCAGGGCATCGTACATATTCAGAGTACGTTCAACAACACCCTGGTGACGATAACCGACATGGCGGGCGCGACCATTTCCTGGGCCAGCGCGGGCAGCGTCGGTATGTTCAAAGGTACGCGCAAAGGTACGCCCTTCGCCGCCCAGATCGCTTCCGAGCGCGCGTCACGCGCCGCGATGGAGCATGGCCTGCGCCGCGTGGAAGTGTACGTCAAGGGGCCGGGAGCCGGTCGCGAAACCGCTATCCGCGCTTTGCAGGGCGTCGGTCTGGAAGTGTCCCTCATCAAGGATGTCACGCCCATACCGCACAACGGTTGCCGCGCGCCCAAGCGCCGCCGCGTATAGTGTTGATGTACTATCGAGTACATGTTTGCACTTAGCCACAAGGCCGAGTGAGGATTGAAATATGTGATGTCAAGGTGGAGGAAGCGCAGAGCTGTGCGATAAAGGAGAGCGGATTAACCCCGTGACCTGCACCCGCATTTGAAACAGCCGCGTGTAAACACCCCGGAGTGGGCGGAAGTATCCACAACAGGATAGCGCGCTCCAGAGTCACTTGGTGGCAACTAGCAGACCACAAGGAGCATCGGGTTCGATATGGCAGATAATCATGATCCCAGGTGTCGTCAGTGTCGCCGTGAGGGGCTGAAACTGTACCTCAAGGGCGATAAGTGCTTTACGCGCTGCACCATAGACAAACAAAGCCGCGACGGCAAAACAAAGTGGCGCGACAAGCCGCCGGGAATGCACGGGCAGCCCGCCTTTTCGCGCAAGGTCACGGAATACGGGCAGCAGCTGCGCGAAAAGCAAAAACTGCGCCGTGTATACCGCGTCCTCGAAAAGCCGTTCCGCAACTATCTTGAAGAAGCATTGCGCCTGCCGGGCGTCACGGGCGAAAACCTGCTGCGCCTGCTGGAAACGCGTTTTGATAACGTCGTCTACCGGTTGGGACTCGCGGCCAGCCGCGCGCAGGCCCGCCAGATGGTGACGCACCGCCACTTTACCGTGAACGGTCAGCGCGTCAATATCCCGTCCTACACCCTGAAACCGGGCGATGTCATCGGCGTTCACGAGACCATGAGCCGTAACGGCGGCGTGCGCGAGGCGCGCGAACGCGTGATCCGCAAATCCCTGCCGGTCTGGCTGGACTTTAACCCGCAAACGATGGAAGGCCGTGTGATGTCGCTGCCGTCCCTGGACGAGCTGAAAGCAGCCGGCGATATTACGCACATCCGCGAGCAGCTTATCATCGAGTTCTATTCGCGCTAGTGTGGCAGGGTATCGGGCCGAAGGTGTCGGGAAGCGGCGCAACGACGCTGTTTCCATACGATACCTGACGCCCCTGTTCAAAGGAGAGACACAAATATGGACCTGACCCTGCCAAACATCCAGACGCTCGAATCCGATCACACGTATGGCAAGTTCATCGTGGAGCCGCTGGAGCGCGGGTACGGCGTGACGCTGGGCAACAGCCTGCGCCGCGTTTTGCTGTCGTCCATACCGGGCGCAGCAATCACGTATGTAGAGATTGACAAGGTGCTGCACGAGTTTTCCACCATTCCGGGTGTCAAAGAGGACACGACAGAACTGCTGCTCAACCTCAAAGACGTGTTCGTGATGGTGCATTCCAACGGCAGCGAAGAGAAGCACGAGCCGAAGAAGATCCACATTGACCGCAAGGGCGAGGGCGTCGTGACGGGCGCGGACATCGAATGCCCGTCCGATGTCGAGGTCGTGAACCCGGAAGCGTACATCGCGACCATTTCCGACGAGGACGCGCGGCTTTCGATGACCATGACCATCGAGACGAACAAAGGCTACGTTTTGCCGGAGCGGCAGGAGCGGCGCAGCCAGATGGGTATCGGCGTGATCCCGATGGGCGCGGCGTTTACGCCCGTCCGCAAGGTGAACTACACGGTCGAAGCCACGCGCATGGGGTCGAACACCAATCTGGAACGCCTGATTCTGGAAGTGTTTACGAACGGCACGATCACGCCCGAAACGGCGATCAGCGAAGCGGCCAAAATACTGCAGCAATACTTTGGTATGTTCGCGGGCTTTCGAGCGGGTGTTTCGGATCGCATTGAGGCGGGGACGACCCTGCTTCCCCTGCCGGGCAGCGACGCGCCGCATCTGCGGATCGAAGAACTGGACTTTTCCGTCCGCACCTACAACTGCCTGAAAAAAGCCAATATCCTGACCATCAACGAACTGGTACAGTTTACGGAAACCGACCTGATGCAGATCCGCAACTTCGGCAAGAAATCCCTGACCGAAGTGCGCGAGAAGCTGGGACAGCTTAACCTGTCTCTCAAGGGCGGCGCGACCGTGAGCCTGGACGACGATGAGGGCGATGCCGAAGGCGACGCCGATACGGAGTAGATATTAGATAATAGATAATGGCTAATAAATGGGACGTTTCCTTACCTTTATTATCCATCATTTATTGTCTTCCTCAAGGAAGGATCAACGCCGATGCGACACCGCAAGGCTTACCGTAAATTTGGACTGCCGAGCGATCAGCGGCGCGCATTGCTGAAAAGCCTGACGCGCAGTATGTTGCTGAACGACCGGATCGTAACAACCGAAACGCGCGCCAAAGAAGTGCGCCCTATCGTCGAGAAACTGGTCACGATGGCCCGCAAGGGCGGCGTAGACGCGCCTGTCGCCATGCGCCTGCACACGCGCCGCATGGTGCGGCGGTGGGTGGACAGCAACATTGACGAGTTCGTCCGCGACCCCGACAACCGGGGGCCGAAGGGCGGCATGAAGATCGCCCGCAACCCCTACTATGTGGTCCCGCGCCTGTTCGAGGAGATCGCGCCCCGCTACATGGATCGTCCGGGCGGATATACGCGCATCATCAAAATCGGCTTCCGCCGTGGCGATGCCGCGCCGATGGTGCTGCTGGAGTTCGTCGAGGGCAATGAAGTCGCCGTTCCCGAACCCGAAGCCGCGCCCGTCACGGCAGCCGTGACGACCGAAGGCCGACGCGGTCTGTTCGGCCTAGGACGCAGGAATAGAAACTAGTTGAAAGTTGTTTGTTGTTTGTTGTTTGTTGACCGTTTGCAGCAAGCCTGTTTCAACAAACAACAAGCAGCAAGCGACAAGCAACAAACAACATGCGTTACTTCAAAGCGACGGTCGAATACGACGGCACGGACTTTGCCGGGTTTCAGTTTCAGCACGATGCGAGAACCGTGCAGGGAGTGCTGGAAGCCGCGATTAAGGAACGGACGGGGCAGCAGTTACGCCTTGTCGGGGCAGGACGCACAGATGCGGGCGTACACGCGCTTGGTCAGGTGGTCAGCTTCGGATGCGAGACCCGTATACCGCTGGAAAAGATGGCAATCGCGCTGAACAGCGCTCTGCCGCCCGACCTGACGATACGGCATGTAGAGGAAACCGCGCCGGAATTCAGCGCGCGATTTTCGGCCTCGTCCCGGCTGTACGCGTACATGATCCTGAACCGGAACGTACCCTCGGCGATCATGCGGCGTTACAGCGCGCAATATAGCGCGTCTTTAGACGTGGACATGATGCAGATCGGCGCAAATCATCTGCTTGGCGAGCAGGATTTCGCGTGCTTTACGAATGAACTGGAAGCCGATAAGAGCAGTATGCGCGATGTGCTGCGCTGCCGGGTCAACCGCCGGGGCAAGTTCGTCGTGGTGCGTATAGAGGCCAGCGCGTTTCTGCGCGGCATGGTACGCAACATCGTGGGTACACTGATGGAGGTGGGCGCGGGACGGCGTGACGCAAATTCGCTGCCCGACCTGATCCGTTCCCGCGACCGCCGACAGGCCGGCCCGACCGCGCCGCCGCAGGGGTTATGCCTGCTGAAAGCGCGTTACGGCTTTCGTAAAGACTACGCGGCCATACGCGCCGCATCAGAGGCCGCAAAGGGTGACACCGCGAGCGAGTGAACTGAGTAGTGCAGGACGATGTTTGTTTGCCCGCAGTATCCGGTATATAAAATACCGGATATAAGGCCTGCGGCCAACCGTCCTGTTGTTAAGAAACTAACTGCGTACTTACGTCGCAGCTTACCATATACAGCGTCATAGATACCAAAACTCTCCCGGCGATGAGACAGTTGGCCGCAGGCCTAATAACCCGGTATTTTATATACCGGATGCGGGAGAGAACCAATGAAGCTAACAATCCACATCCATTCATTACCTATTTAGGCAATGAGCGGAGTGAGCAGGGAATAGAAGCGATGAAAACTACAAAATCGGCCCGCACCGAAGATATGGAAGCGCAGCGCGTGTGGTACGTGATGGACGCGACCGACAAGCCGCTGGGCCGTCTGGCCGTAGACGCGGCCAAAGTGCTGCGCGGGAAGCACAAATCCATCTTTACGCCGCACGTTGATACGGGCGACCATGTCATCATCATCAACGCGGAAAAGGCCATTCTGACCGGGGCCAACAAGCAGGGCGAACCCGTATACCATCATACCGGCTGGCCGGGCGCTCTCAAGAGCATCAAGCGCGCGGACGAGCTGGAAAAGAAGCCCGAAGAGGCTGTGCGCCGCGTGGTACGGGGCATGATCCCGCACAACCGCCTGGGCGACGCGATTATCAAGAAGCTGAAGGTCTACACCGGCCCCGTCCATCCGCACGAGGCGCAGGCTCCCATCATCTACACGGGCGGCGTACAGGGCGACCCGACCAACAAGGGCAACTCAGGCGCGACCCCGCAGCCGGCTGGGAAAAGAGGAGAGTAAGCGTGGCAGAAGGAACTCGTTTTTATGGCACGGGCAAGCGCAAGAACGCGGTCGCCCGCGTGTGGCTCGCCGCAGGCTCCGGCACGATGACGATCAACGACCGTCCCGCCGAAAAGTACCTGGGGCGGCGCGTCCTGGCGCGGCTCTTGCAGCAGCCGTTTGAAGTGACCGAGACCGAAGGCCGCTTCGACGTGATCGCGCACTGCAAGGGCGGCGGCATTTCGGGCCAGGCCGGAGCTGTGCGGCACGGCATCTCGAAAGCCCTGCTGGAAGTAGACCCCGAATTGCGCCCGCGCCTGCGCCGCACCGGCCTGCTGACCCGCGACCCGCGCGTCAAAGAGCGCAAGAAGTATGGACGCAAACGCGCCCGTCGCGGCTTCCAGTTCTCCAAGCGGTAAACACGCTTTGGACAGGATTAACAAGATTTTCAGGATTGACAGGATAACATCAAGGAGAGGGGCGCGTCCAATAAGCGCAGTCCACTTACAAGAGTAATCCTGTTCATCCTGAAAATCTTGTTAATCCTGTCCAATTCTGTTTTTGTTGTCTCTACTTCGCACATTTGGAGTGGCTCGGCCCGTCTATAGGTTCAGTTCACAAAGATTGCAGAGTCGGTGTCCCGATACCGATACATGTTGTGAACAAGTGTGCTTTGTTGTTTTGGTGTTATTCCCCCTGACGGTGATTTCACTGCGTTTTGCTGCCCTGCTGCCTATCGTTCTTCGTTCTCAAGTCGCTTCCTGTCGTTCACTCGATTGTTTGTCCGAACGCTTATCAATCTCGTTTTTGTACGTGCCGTGGCTTGCGTTTGCGAGCGGGCGGACGCGCAGAGGGGGTTCTGTTGCTTTTTTCACGCTTTTCGCCTGGTATCGCTTTGTCTGCCGCACTGCTGCTGTCCCTGTCCGTGACGCAGACTGTTCGCGCCGATCAGAACATGACGCTCGACCTGCCGCCGTCTGCCGAAGCGCGGGAAGCGCGGGCGCACTCGCAGGCAGCAAGCGCAAATGCGGGACGCAGCGGGCAGATGGTACGCAGTCAGGGACGCTATCATCCGGGACGAACCGAAGCGCAGCCGTCACGGCATCAGAATGCGTCGGAACGCGTGATGGGACGGCTGGGGCAGGTGGACGCGACCACGCCCATCCGCCGCACCCGCAGCCTGAGCGCGGCGAAACTAACGACGGCCTCGGCGGGAACGTACATCGCCGTGGAAAGCGAGCAGGGCGAATGGTATGGAGTTCTGATGGCGGACGGCTCAATGGGCTGGATACCTCGCGCTTCCATTCATGTGCTGGATTATCAGGTCGTCACCAGTGACCCCGCGCCCGCGCAGAACGCGCCGCAGTGGGGAAATAGTGACGGGGCAACGCCGGGTGACATCGGGCAGGCCGACATCTACCCGCACGGTGACCGGCCCTACTTTACTGCCGACTCGCAGTCATTTCTAAACGAGGCGTACAAGTACCTGGGCGTACCCTATGTATGGGGCGGCAACACGCACAACGGCATTGACTGTTCGGGTTTTGTGAAGAACGTTTACGACGCGCTGGGCTTTCCCCTGCCGCGCCTGGGTTCGGATCAGATGGCGTATGGCGTTCCAGTTCCCGTGGATCAGTTGCAGGCCGGCGACCGCCTGTACTTTACGCCCCGCGCCGAACGCCTGGGCGTTCATCATACGGGCCTGTACGTGGGCAACGGGTACTTCATACACGCCTCATCGGGCAGTCATCAGGTGAAAGTCAGCCACCTCAGCGAGTCATACTATCGCAAGAACTTCGTCTGCGCCCGTCGTTAATGCTTTCTGCGTCTGCCTGTAGATAACCCGAACGCCCGCTGAATACGTCGTGATATTCAGCGGGCGTTCGTTGTGGCCGTTGTCCGTTGTCGCTACGGCCCGCCACCGGGGGAACCAAGATGTTTATTGGCCCGCCGCCTGACCTGATTGAGCGACGTTTCTATACGCTCTATCTCTTTCAGCACATCCTGCGGTTTGAGGTCGGCTTCCAATTCGGTCAGTTCCAGGTCGGTCTCGTTGGAAATGCCTAATTTGTCCTGAATGGCATCCAGCATTTTCAGCACACGCGTCAGTTCGTGTTCGGAAAGCAGGCCGACATGCAGATCGAGTTCGGCGCGTTTGTCGGCCTGCGCGCCCATGCGGTTCTGGCTGATAAGTACAAACGTGGCAAGGAAAATCGCTTCCAGCGAGACGATTAGCGTGAGCAGTTGGAACGGGTACGGGTCAAAAGGCTTGAAGCCGAAAACATTGCGATTGCCGCCCATATTCATTACGATCCATACGGCAAAGAAAACGGTATGGAGATATACGAACGCCATGCTGCCGGAAAAAGCGGTGATGATGTCGGCAAGTTTATCCTGTAAGCCGCGTTTGCGGCGTTCACGATAGCGCAGGGCCGTCAGGGTACGAATGTTATGTTCGATGGCATCGCACACGGCAGGATTAAGCGGATGATCGTTTGTGACCATCCGCTCAAAATCCGCGTCCGCTTGTTCCTGCGGGTCGTCCGCATCGCTGCTGCGGGTCTCGTGAGACTTCATTGTTTGTTTCCATACCGCCTGCTTTGAGACGCCTCAGCGTGTTTGTCAGCCCACTCTCGTTACCTGTACATCATCGGCTGCCCTGCGTCGGTTTTGTAAGCGCTGCCTGAGCGTTTGCTGTCATTTGCTGTCAGGGGGTTTTGGATGTGTGTTCCAGGCCGGTGAATGCAGGGTGAGCAGGCGCGGCAGCCTCGTCATGAGAAAGCGGACTGGCAAGCAGGGCTTCGCGCCGCGCATCGCGCTCATGCTCGACTGCGGCCATCTGCTCGGCCCTTATTTCGTCCAGAATGGGGATGCGGATCGGCGTATGTTCCTGCCGTGGCATCGGGCTGACCGATAAAGCGCTCAAAGGCGCGACATGAGCAAGCGTAACAGGTCCGCCGGCAGCCGCCCTATTTTGCAGTGCGCTATGTACTCTCTCCTCATCGCCCGGATGCGCGGCGACCGCAACGACTACGCTGCCCTCTTTCGCCTGCTCTGCGGCGTCTTTTATGATGACGCTGATTTCGTTGGAACTATAGCCATTCTGCTGAAGCAGGCTGACGGCAGCCTGGGCCGCCGCGGGCGTATCGAACAAGCCTGTAATCAGGTTAGACATAGCGCATTCCCTTCCGCGTCCAATCGCAGTCGCCGGGCCTGCCTGAACGCCTTTTATCGCTTCCGAGATGATATTCGATTTACAGGAGATTTCCCGCGTCTTGCTTCGTCCTTACGTATAGCAGGCTGCGGATTGTGCAGGCGCAGGCATTTACAGGCTGCATAGTGTTTCGACGGCCTGACATAATCGCTTGTTCCCCCAACTGCCGACTGCGGGCAGCCGTGACTATCTTGAAACCCGCGCTTGCTACATTCCGTAAGTATCGTGAACCTTCCCCTGCGCCTGCGCGCCCTCGATGCGCGTATGCTCCTGATCCCATATTCCTGCTATAATCTGACGGCCCCGCAGCGAGTCCGATAAGCAGACGCTGCCATAGAAGCGCCGCGTTGGCAGCTTTTTTAAGATTATGCTTTGCTGCTCACCTGAATCGGAAACCATTCAATGCTGAAAAAGATACTGCTGGGATGCGCCTTGCCCCTTCTGCTTGTAGGAGCGATTGCCGCGTTTGCCGTCCGCTCGCTGTTCAAGCACCCGCCCAAACCGGAACGCTCCGAGACCGTGCAAAGCGGCGAGGTCGTGATCCGTGTGGTCGAGACCGGCCAGATCGAGCCGCTCAAAAAAGTGGAAGTGAAATCCAAGGCGGGCGGGCGCTTATTACGCCTGTTCGTCGAGGAGGGCGCAAGTGTGCGGCAGGGGCAGATACTGGCGACTATTGATCCGCAGGAGGTGAACAGTCAGGTGGCCGCGCTGCGCGCCCAGATGGCCGCGTCGCAGGCCCGCCTCGCGTCCGCCCGAACCGGCGTGGGGTTCCAGCAGTCGCAGACCACGACCGGCATAGACCAGTACACGCAGGCGCTCGCGTCCGCCCGCGCCCGCCTGGATGCCGCCGAGGCCGAGTCGGGCATACAGCCTACATTGACGCAGCAGACCATTGACATCGCGCAGTCCAATCTGGACGCGGCCCGCGCGCAGCTGAAAGCGCAGCAGGACAGCCTGAACCTGCTGACGCAGTCCACGCACCCCAATACGGTCGTGTCCGCGCAGTCGGCCTACGATCAGGCCAAGTCACAGTACGACAACGCCCTGCGCAATGTGAAGCGGCAGCAGCAATTACTGGCGAAAGGGTTTGTCTCGCAGCAGATCGTGGATACGGCCCAGGTGGACGCGGATGTCGCAAATGCCCGCGTGTCGGAAACCAAAACGCGTCTGGATCGTATCGCCCAGACGAACCTGCTGGAAGAGGCGAATGTACGCAGTCAGGTGTCCGCCGCCGCCTCGCAGGTGAAGCAGCAGGAGGCCGCGCTTGCCCAGGCGCGTTCGGCCATACTGCCCCTGACCAAGCGGCGCGACCTGGACGCGGCGAGGGCCGCCTACGCGCAGGCCCGCGCACAGCTGCAGCAGGCGCAGGCGGGACGCGCGCAGGACAAAATACGCGGCTCGGACGCCCTGGCGAGCGCCGCCGAGGTGCAGCAGATACAGCAGCAGCTTAACGAGCGTCTGGTTAATCAGGGAGATACCACGCTGTACGCGCCCATGTCCGGCGTCGTCACGCGCCGGTACGCCGAGGTGGGAGATTTAATCGCGTCCGCCATCTCCTCCTTTTCGTCGGGAACGCCCGTGTATCAGGTGGCCGATACCGCCACGATGCTGGTCAAACTCAACGTCAACGAGGTAGACATCGGCAAGATCCGGGCAGGTCTGCCTACCGAAGTGACTATTGACGCGTCGAAGGGGGCGGTTTACGCGGGGCATGTACGCAAGGTCGCGCCCAGCGCGCTCGCCGACGCCAGCGGAACCAGTACGAGCGGCGCGAGCGTGATCCGTTTTGCGGTCGAAGTGCAGGTAGACCAGGCCCCGCATCAGGCCGCATTGCGTCCCGGCATGAGCGCGCGCTGCGCCATCATCGTGGCGCGGCGGCGCAAGGCCCTGCGCCTGCCCGTCAACTGCGTACAGGGCGAGGGCGCAAAGGGCATCGTGCAGCTTGTCACCACGACGACGAAAGACGGGCAGACCGTGGAAAAAGTGCAGCCCCGCGCTGTCACGGTCGGCTTGCGCGGTGACGATTATGTAGAAATCCTGTCCGGTATGCGCGAGGGCGACCGGGTACGCCCCAACCCGTTCAGCGGCCCACCCCGCAAATCTATTGACATCGGTGGAAACTAACTTTGAAAAGAACCGTTTTGGAAAGACCAACTTTGATACGACAGCGCGGCGCGTGATGAGATTTGGAACAGCATGAACCTTCTTTACAGTATACAGACCGCCTTCGACAATCTGCGCGCCAATAAAATGCGCAGTCTGCTGACGATGCTGGGCGTCATCATCGGTGTCGGGGCCGTGATCGTGATGGTGGCTATCGTGCAGGGCGCGTCGTCACGCGTCACAAGCGAGTTTCAGCGGCTCGGCTCCAATCTCATCATCATCGCGTATTCGCCGGACAGCAAGGATCGCAAGGCGTCCACGCGCCGCCTGGACGGCCTGAAAATGGACGACGTGCAGGCCATCCGGCAACAGTGTGATTTAATCCAGGACCTGAGCGCGGAACTGCCCCTGCCCGGCGGCGAGGACAACGTAAAGCGGGGTGACAAGACCACATCCGGCAGCATCAACGGTGTCATGCCCTCCTATGCCCGCCTGCGAAACGCCGTGATTGCGCGGGGCCGGTTCATCAGCGACGAGGATGTGGCGACATGGGCCAAAGTGTGCATTATCGGCGACAAGATACGCGCCGACCTGTTTGGCGACGCCGACCCTATCGGGCAGATCATACAGATCAACGCGCAGAACCTGACGGTTGTGGGCGTGTCGGCCAAAAAGGGGCGCTCGTTCGAGGGCGATGCCGACAAAGCGCTGTATGTGCCGTTGACGACCGTGCAAAAGCGGTATTTGGGCAGTGAACTGGTGGGCGTGGTGTGGGCCGAGCCGAAGGACGCCGGCAAGCTCAACGAGGCGATGGATCAAATCTGGCAGAACCTGATGCGCCGACACAACAACACGCCGGGGTTCCAGATTGACAGCCAGGAGAACATCCTCAACAGCATCAACAACATTCTGGCCGTGTTTGGTATCGTGCTGGGCAGCATCGCGGGGCTGGCCCTGCTCGTGGGCGGCATCGGCATCATGAATATCATGCTGGTGTCGGTGACGGAGCGGACGCGCGAGATCGGCATCCGCAAAGCCATCGGGGCCAAGCGCCGTGACATTCTGCTGCAATTCCTCATCGAGAGCGCGACTGTGTCCGGGCTGGGAGGGCTGATCGGCGTGGCTCTGGGCGCGGGGTTCGCGTACACGATGGGTTTCTTGTCGCAGTTCGTGCCGGTCCTGGTCAATCCGCAGACGGGCGCAAAGGGGCTTGCCGTTGATCTGCCGGTCGGCGTGTCCATTGGCGCATTTGCGTTCAGCGCGTTCGTGGGCGTGTTTTTCGGCATGTACCCCGCCGTTCGCGCCTCCAAGCTCGACCCCATCACGGCCCTGCGCCACGAGTGACGCTCACTCTATAGTGAATACTCTCCGCTATGCAAATTTTGCGCACAGGATAGAAAGTTTTGCTGTGCGTGCTAAAATATGTCGAAAGTTATATGCAACATTGTCCTTACATCGCCCGTCAATACGAGCCGTTCGCGCCTCACGTGAAAGAGGGGTTTCTATTAGACGCCTGAATATGTTATAATTGGGCGTCGGATTGCCGTCAGGAGAAACTTTTTTTACATGAGTATAGTACGCGGATTGCTGGGACGCTGGTCTCGCGACATGGGCATTGATCTCGGCACCGCCAATACCCTCGTTCATGTGCGCGGTCGGGGAATTTTGCTGCGCGAACCCTCGGTCGTCGCCATCTACAAAGAGAGCCAGAAAGTGGTGGCCGTGGGTGAAGAGGCCAAGCGGATGCTGGGCCGCACACCGGGCAGCATCATCGCCATACGTCCCCTGCGCGACGGGGTCATCGCCGACTTCGAGCAGACCGAGGCCATGATACGCAGTTTTATCGAGAAGGTGCATCGGCGCAGCTATTTGCTCGCGCCGCGCATCGTCGTGGGCGTGCCGTCGGGCGTCACCGAGGTGGAGGAGCGCGCCGTTTTAGAAGCCGCTCGTAAAGCCGGCGCAAAGGAAGCGTTTACGATTGAGGAACCGATGGCCGCGGCGATTGGCGCGGGCCTGCCCGTGTCGGAGCCGACCGGCAGCATGATCGTGGACATCGGCGGCGGCACGACCGAGGTGGCCGTGATTTCGCTGGGAGGCATCGTCACCAGCCGTTCCATCCGCATTGCAGGGGACGAGATAGACGAGGCCATCGTCAATTACGTGCGCCGCACCTACAATCTTTATATTGGCGACCGGACGGCGGAGCAGGCCAAGTTCGAGGTCGGGTCGGCCTACCCCATCGGCCCGGAACGCACCATGAACGTGCGCGGGCGCGACCTGATTTCCGGCCTGCCGCGCAGTACGACGATCACGAGCAGCGAAATCCGAGAGGCCATTCAGGACCCTATCAACAGCATCGTGGAGGCCGTCAAGGTGACGCTGGAAAGTACGCCGCCCGAACTGGCCGCCGACATATATGAGCGGGGAATCGTGCTGGCGGGCGGCGGCGCGCTTTTGGAAGGGCTGGATCATCTATTGTCACGCGAGACATCCATGCCCGTGCATATCGCCACAGACCCGCTTTCGTGCGTCGTGCTTGGCACGGGCCGCGTCCTGGAAGAGATAGATACCAATGCCATGCTGCGCAAGGTGCTGAAAAGCGGATCGCGGCAGAGCAATTAAGGAGAAGGAAAAAGGAAAAAGGGAAAAGGAGAAGGTCCGAAACCGCTGCTCTGTTCCTCGCAAGCAGGACACGTAATAACCCGGCACTTTCTCCTTTCTCCTTTTTCCTTTTTACTTTCTCCCCGGAGAAGTTATGCGCTCGGAACGAACGCGCCACGCCCGGCGGTACTGGGTGGCCCTGATATTTCTGCTGGCGGGATGTCTGGCGGGTGGATGGCACAATCGCACGGCGGGCCGAGGGCGGCAGGACATGGTCAGCGGAACCGCGCAGGCCGTGGTCGCGCCGCCGGCGCGGGCCGTGGGCGGCGTGTCACGCTGGTTCAGCAATCAAACCGGCTGGCTGCTGCACGGACGCGCCATCAGCGACGAGAACCGTCGCCTGCGCGCCCGCGTCGAGGAAATGGAGGCCCAGAACGCCGCCTGCAAGGAAGCCGAACACGAAAACGAGCAGTTACGCGAAGACCTGAAATTTGTGCGGTCTCAGAAGACAGCCCTGCTCGCCGCCGATGTCCTGGCGCGGCGCGTCAACCCGGATTTTGATACCATTGTGATCTCGCGAGGCAGCCGGGACGGCGTTCACATCAACAGCATCGCACGCACACGGGCGGGGCTTGTGGGCAAAGTGTCCGAGGTGTCACCGTTCACCGCGACCGTGATACTGCTGACCGACCCGAACGGCGGCGTGGGCGCGCGGGTGCAGCGGGCGAGTTCGCATGACGCCATCGGCGTATGCAAGGGCGATTACAACGCGCTCGTGCCGCTGATTGATCTGCCCGGTGATGCCGACATCAAGATTGGTGATGTAATCGTCACATCGGGATTTGGCACGGCCATTCAGCCCGCCGCCAAAGGGATGCCGAGCGTCTTTCAGACGTACCCGAAGGGGCTGCCCATCGGTGTTGTGGTCAGCGTACAGGGCGAGGAAGGCAGCGTCAGCAAGGTCGCCCGCATCCGGCCCGTCGTGGACTTTGACCGTCTGGAACAGGTGTATGTTCTGCCCTAAGCAGTCATGCGAAGTAAGTTCGTAGAGGCCGGGTACAAAGAACGTACCCGTCTAGGAGGCTCCGCCAAGCGTCCTCGCGGACGCGAATGCACTTGTTAGCTGCAAGACAATTTTATGTCTATACCGACTGCCGTAAACGTCTGCCTTTATGCTGATGCAGCGCCGGAGGCGCAATCATGAGCGCCACGTCGCGGCGTATGGTCGTGCTGTGCGGGGCCGTGTTCATCGCGGCCATCGCGCAGGCCGCGTTCGCGAACGCCATACACATCAAGGGCGCGCAGCCCGACCTGCTGACCGCCACAGCCATTGTATGCGCCCTGTTCTGCGACGCTAATGAGGGCGCGGGGATCGGTTTCATGGCCGGACTGCTGCTCGCCTCCCTGACCGTCCCGCCGCGCGGCGGCTATGGCAGCCTGATTGTCAGCCGCACACTGGTCGGCCTCGCCGTCGGCTGGCTGGAAGAGCGCATCGAGCGCGACAATCCCCTCTTAGCCGTAGCCCTCGTGACCGGTGGCACACTGTTGGCGGGCGGTCTGTTCTTCCTGTTCGCCCCTCAGCATGGCATCACGCATTGGGCGCGGGGCATGGCCCTGACCACGCTGTACAACGCTGTCCTCGCTTATCCCCTCTACTATGTCATTCGCCGCCTCGTCGGGGAACGCAAGCGGGAAGGTATTTGACGCAGGCGCAAACCGACAACATCTCTCAGAAGCAAGGCTGCAAGGCTTCAACAAAACGCCGCTTACAAACTGACTGCAAGCGGCGTTGTTGTCACAGTTTGTACCCTCTGGCTAAAACGTCAGCTTGTCTACATTGTCTTTGTTGATTTCGAGGCGCAGGGGCAGGGTGACGGTCGGGCCTTTGACCAGAAGTTTGCCGTCCGTGCCGCTGACGGCTGCGCCGTCCTGGGGCATTTTGCCATCCAGGGCGTCGCGCACAAGCCGCGCAGTCTGGTACGTAAGGGCTTTGGGGTCCCACAAAAATAGGCCGGACACGCTGCCGTCTTTCAGATACGGCTTGTTTTCGCTCGGCAGGCCCAGTCCCCATACCTTGATAGTCCCGATTTTGCCCAGCGTCTTGACCGCCTCGCCCGCGCCGTGCGGACTGACCGAATTAGCGCAGGCGATTCCCACCACGTCCGGGTTGGCCTGCAAAGCCGTCAGCACCTTGCTTTTGGCCTCTTCCAGCTTGTCGTCGTTGTAGATGGTGGGCTGCACGACCGAGATGCCCGCGTACTTCTTAAATCCTGCTTCCATGCCTTTGAGGTGCAGGTTGAGGTTTTCGGCTGTGGGCTGGCCGCTCAATAGCAGCATCTTACCCTTTTGCCCGCAACGCGTGGCGAGCGCATCGGCAATGTCGGCCCCGATCTGCACATCGTCCACGGCGGCGACATAAAACAGACGCTTGCTGTTGGGTGCGTCCGCATCCCATGTGAAGATTTTGATGCCCGCGTCACTGGCTTTGTTCAGGGCGGGGATAATGGCATTGCTGTCGTCGGGCGAGACAACGATGGCGTCCACTTTGCTGACGATGGCCTGCTCGATGATCTCGTTTTGCTTGCCGGCAAGATCGGAGGACGCGTCCGGCGCTTCATACGTCACTTCGGCGTTGAGGGTCGGGTCGTCATTGGCCTGCGTCGCGCCCGCCTTACACGCCTCGCTGTACGAGATCCCCCCGACCTTGAACACAAACAGGATTTTCTTTTTGCCGCCGGGAGTGGCGTCTGCGGTTGCCGCGCCTGCGCCCGTCGCGCTCGCTGCCTGCTTTGTTCCTGTCGGGGCCGCGCTCTTGGAGGCCGGTTCTTCCTTGCTGCACCCCGTCAGCGCCAACGCCGATACGCCCGCCACGGCGAACAATCGTAACGGCGTTCTCATAAATTTCATATCCTGCTGCATTGTCACTCCTTTGTGTGGCCGTTTTTGTTTAAGCGTATTGAAGACGGGTACAGGGAACGTACCCGTCTTGGAGGTGCTTCGCACCGAACGTCCTCTGGACGTAAATGCGTTTGTGATTACGAGCGTATCGCGTCCGCGAGGACGCTTGGCGACGCAGTCGCCTCCGAGACGGGTACGTTCCCTGTACACGCCCGCTACTCTTCTTCCTCTAGCCCTTCCATGAGGCTGACCGCGCCCGCTACGGACGTGCTGAACGCGCTGATGGCGTGGTCAATCTGCGCGCTGGTAATGATAAGCGGCGGCTCCATGCGAATCACGTTCGGGTTGTTCAGGGTGTATGCGGCGATGATGCCGTTGCCGGCCAGCAGATTGATGCTCAACTCGGCCATGTCCTTGACGGCGAACTCCACGCCCACCATCAGGCCCCGCCCGCGCACGTCTTTGATCACGTCGGGATGCTGCGCCTGAACCTGCCGCAGTCCCGCCATCAACTGCTCGCCCCGCGCCTGCGCCTTCTCCGCCAGCCCTTCGTCCTCGATCACGTCCAGGGCGGCAAGACCGGCCACACAGGCCAGTTGGTTGCCGCCGAACGTGCTGGTGTGGATATACGGATTGTGCATAAACGTGCCGTCCCACACGCGCTGATTGGAAACGGTCGCGCCGATGGGCATAACGCCGCCGCCCAGCGCTTTGGCGAGGCACAGTATGTCGGGCGTCACGCCCTCGTGATCCACGCCGAACATCCGCCCCGTGCGTCCTAATCCCGTCTGCACCTCGTCGGCGATAAGCAGCAGACCGCGGCGGTCACATAACTGCCTTAGCGCGCTAAGATAACCCGGCGAGGGGACGATGATGCCGCCCTCGCCCTGTATCGGTTCGATGAGGACGGCGCAGGTCTTGTCCGTGACGGCCTCCTCGATGGCGGCGATCCAGTTGAAAGGAACGTGCGTGAACCCCGGCACAAGCGGGCCGAACGGCGTCCGGTATTTTTCGCGGCCTGTGGCGGACAATGCGCCCAGCGTTTTGCCGTGGTACGCGCCCTGTGTGCTGATAAAGTCGGTGCGCCCGGTCGCGATACGCGCCATTTTCAGGGCCGCTTCCACTGCCTCCGTGCCGCTGTTGGAATAAAACGTATATTGCAGATCACCCGGCGTGACCTGAGCCAGACGCTCGGCAAGCGCCACCTGGGGCGCGCTGAAAAACGTGCGCGTGGACAGCGGCATTTTGTCAAGCTGCCGCTTCACTGCTTCTACGATGCGCGGATGCCGATGCCCGCACGAGAACACGCCGAACCCGCCCACGAAATCCAGATACTGCGCCCCCGACAGCATCGTGACCACGCAGCCCTCGGCCCTCTCTTCCACATCGCCGAACCCACCGAATTGCAGCAGCCGCGCCAGGCCGGGATTGATATGCTGCTTGTACTTTTCAATGATGCCGTCAATATGCGCCTGTACATCCGCCTGCTCGCCGCCGTCCATCCCACCCAATTCCCGTTCCATAATCGCCATAATCGAAGCTCCCACAAGCCTACGCTTCTACTCTCTATTTTCAATCTTCTATGCCTAATACGATCAGGGCCGCGTCGCTGAGCTGTTCGCGCGTTTCGGGCCGCAGATGTCTGTTCTGGTCTAATTGCGGCGCGTGATGCCGACGGCAAAAATACCCGTGCAGGGCGCGGCGCGGGCTGTCCGTGTTGTTGCGCGTGCCGCCGTGCCAGGTGTGCGAATTGAAGATGACCACGTCCCCGGCTTCGCCCAGCAGCGCAATCTCGTCGGGGTGCGCGTCTTTGGTGTTCGCCATATCGTCGGAGGGCATTTTGCCGCTGCGCTGCGTACCCGGCACAACGCGGGTCGCGCCGTTGTCAATCGTAAAGTCGTCCAGCAGCCAGATGCTGTTGCACACCTGATAGGCGTCCGGCGCGACGGGTGCGTTCCAGTCGGCGTGCAGGCCCTGCAAGCCCTGACCCGGCAGGGCAGCGCGGCTGTTCAGCGACGACAATTTGAGGTCGCCGCCCAGCACATGCGCGATGCCCGCTAAGACGCGGGGCGTGGTCAATACGACATGGTACACGCTGCCCTTGTTGATCAGATCGGAAAGCCGGTCGGTTCCCGCCTCCTGATGCACCTCTTTGCCCGCCTCGTCGCCCTCCTCGTCGAGCAGTTCGTCCTGCCGCGTTCGGAGCGTCTCGATCTGGGCGGCGTTCAGTACGCCGCGCAGGGCCAAAAACCCGTCGCGATCCAACTGCGCTTTCTCGTCCGGCCCTAGTGTATCCTCGCGAACGCCCAGCGCGTACAGGGCGGCTGCAATCGTCATGGATGGCATGGTTCCAGAGGGTTTAGTCAGGGAGGATTCCGTCACGGATGATTCCGGCGCGGTATCAGGGCGCGATTCCGGCCGGGCCGTGTCGGGAGAATTTATCTGCTTGTTTGCGGGCATAATCATGTGCGGTTCCTCATCGTCCGTACACAGCAGGATGCAGGATTAGCGTGTCGGCGCGCGCGCTTGAGTAAAGATTGGCCGACGACACTTGTGTTGCCATTAGATACACGCTACGTGTCCCGAAATCCTCCTATTTGGGATCGCCATGCGTTTTCCTGCGGCGTAGTATCGAGACAATCGCAGGACATTTCGGCTGAACTATCAAACGTAAGCGCGTCAGAGGGTAGACTGTAACTGCGGCAGGACGCGGACGAGCGATTGACAGCAAAGTACGCGCAGGGGAGGGCAGCGATGCGGACGCTTGGGGTTGGCATGGTGGGGTATGGTTTCATCGGCAAGGTACACGCGCACGCGCATCGTTCGCTGCCGCTTTTTTATGATCCGCTTCCGGCCCGCACGCGGCTGATAGGCGTCTGCGCCCCGTCCAAGGAAACCGGGCGGCGGGCGCAGGAGCAGGCCGATTTCGAGTTCGCCACCACAAACCTCGACGACCTGCTAAAACGCGACGACATTGACATCATAGACATCTGCTCGCCTAACGACGTACACAAAGATGCCTTGCTCGCCGCCTTACGCGCCGGCAAGCACATCTATTGTGACAAGCCGCTCGCCCTCGATGTCGCCGAATGCGAACACGTTTGCGTCCTGGCCCGCCAAACTCCCACCGTGCAGCAGATGACGTTCAACTACCGCTTCGCACCCGCCCTGATGCGCGCCCGCGAACTGGCCGAGGCCGGGTTTCTGGGCGACCTGTTTCAGTTCCGGGCCGCGTACCTGCACGCCGGTTACGTAGACCCCGCCCGCCCGTTTTCGTGGCGGCTGGACATGGCCCGCAGCGGCGGCGGCGCGATTGCCGATCTGGGCGCGCATGTCATTGATCTGGTGCGCTATCTTGTCGGGCCGGACATAAGCAGGCAGGAACTTGGCCCCGGTATCACGAATGAGAGCGGCAGCAGCATGGGCGTAGGCCGCGCGGGCGAGTTTGCCCGCATATCCGCCGATCTGCAAACCATCATCACGCCGCGCCGCGACCCTAAGACCGGCGGAATGCGTAATGTGGACGTGGACGACATCGCCATTGCGAACTGCCGCCTTACCGGCGGCGCAATCGGCACATTGGAAGCGTCACGGCTAGCGACCGGCGTACAGGATGAACTGCGCCTGGAGCTGCACGGCACACGCGGCAGTCTCAAATTCAATCTGATGGAGCCGAATTGGCTGGACGCCTACGACGCCACGCGCCCGGAAGCCGCGCTCGGAGGCGACCGGGGTTATACGCGCATCGAAGCCGCCACGCGCTACCCCAGGCCGTACAGCCTCGGCGCGACCAAGAACACGGTCGGGTGGCTCAACTTCCACATCCACAGCCTGTACGACTTTGTGGACAATGTTGTCCGGCATGGCGAGGGCAGGCCGCCTCATGCCCATTCGCCCACGTTCGAGGACGGGCTGGCCGCGCAGCGCGTAATCGCCGCCTGTCAGCGTTCCGCCCGCGAAGATCGGCCCGTCACGGTCTGAACGTCATGGTTCTAACTTTTCGGTCTGAACTTTTCGCTCATGTCCCGTACCAGAAAGGTCAGCGCAGCCGACTACGACACAACGGGCGCATTCGGGCGAAGCAAAATCAAAGCAAACCCGAAGCAAGACAGTGTCAAGCGCGGCGCGAACCAAGCATACCGCCCTGAGTACAAGGACAACCAGAGTGAAACCCAACATGAAGATCAAACACACAGCCAGAACGCAAAACAAGATAAATACAAATACCGGCCCTGCTCGCCGCCTGCTGCAAGTCGGCGCGGCAGGCTTATTATCCATGACGAGCGCATTGTGCGCGCTGCTGTCCGTACCCGGCGCGCAGGCGCAGAAAGCCGCTGCCATGCCGCCCTCCACGCCCGCCGCCCGCATCGCGGATGCCGACAACCGCTTCGGCCTGCGCCTGTTCGAGGCTTTCCACAAGGCCGACATCGCAAAGAACGCAGACAGCAATGTCTGCATTTCGCCGCTGAGTATCGCCCTGGCCCTCCAGATGACCTACAACGGCGCGAACGGCACGACCAAAGCCGCTATGACACACGCCCTGGAACTGAACGGCATGACGCTCGATGATGTGAACCGGGCTAACGAAGCCCTGCTCAACGCGCTGCCCTCGTCCGGGCAGATGCGGCCTCAGCCCAACGGCACGGCCACCACGCCCGACACGCCTCGTTTGGAGGTCGCCAATTCGCTCTGGCTGCGCGACGCCCGCGACATACGCCCTGACTTTATACAGCGGACGCAAACCTTTTACAACGCGCAGGTGAGCGGTCTGGCAGGCGCGCCCGACACCATTAACGCCTGGGTGAACACGCATACGCGCGGCAAGATCAAGAAGATCGTTTCGCCCGCCGATGTGCGCGACGCTTTTGCCGTCCTCGTCAACGCCGTGTACTTCAAAGCGGCGTGGGCGGTTCCATTCTACAAGGACGCCACGACCGACAAGCCGTTTCATCTGGCGAGCGGCGCGACGCATCCAAGCAAAATGATGGCAAAGACGCAGTATTTTGATTATTACGCAGACGAGGGTTTGCAGATGGTCAGCCTGCCCTATCGCGAATGCGATCTGGATATGGTGATTTTGCTTCCCGGCGCGCAAACGAAACTCAGCGCGTTTTTGCCCCAACTGACGCTGTCAAAGTGGCAGCAGTGGACAGCCAAGATGAAGGGCAAAAGGGGGACGGTCGAACTGCCCCGCTTCCGCGTCGAATATGGCGTGGACTGTAGCGACGCGCTGACCGCCCTGGGCATGGGCGAGGCGTTCAAGCCGACTGCCGACTTTGCCGCCATGAGCCGCGTCAAGCCGCTGTACATCAGCAAAGTAATCCACAAAACCTACGTCAACGTAGATGAGGAGGGTACGGAAGCCGCAGCGGCGACCGCCGTAGTCATGGCAGCAGGATCTGCGGCTCCTGTTGACAAGCCGTTTCAGATGACGATGGATCGCCCGTTTCTCTATGCCATTCGTGACCGGCAGACCGGCGCATTGCTGTTCGTCGGCACGCTCGCCAATCCGGGTTAGAAGCAAAACTTCATGTCAAGACAAACGCCGCGTGAACTGCCGACCTTTTCCCTGCTTCTCTTGCTGTGCGGGCTAATGGCTGTCTTCGTGCCGACATTTCGGGGGGCGAGCAATCTGCGTATCGTGGGCGAGGATGCCGCGTATATCGGCATCATGGCCTGCGGCGAGGGGCTGGTGATCCTGAGCGGCGGGCTGGACCTGTCTGTGGGCGCGATTGTGGCCGTGTCAGGCTGTACTACCGCGCTGGTCCTGGCGGCAGGTCTGGCATGGCCGCTTGCCGCCCTGTGCGGCCTGGGAGCGGGGGCGCTGGCCGGAACCCTCAATGGCGCGCTCATTACGTACCGCAGACTCCCGCCCATTCTCATCACGCTCGCCACTCTTCTGCTGTTCCGGCATGGAACCAGTCTGCTGACTCACGCCCGCAGCTTCGGCCCTTTTCCCGACGCCTTCGACCTGATTGGAACCGGCTGGACGCCCGCCCTGCTGTTCGTCGTGATAACCGCGCTTTTCGTCGTCCTGACGCAGCGAACGCGCCTGGGACGGTGGACGCTCGCCGTGGGCGGTGGTGAGCAGGCGGCGCGGCTTTCGGGCATACCCGTGGGCGGCGTACAGCGCCGGGCGTATTTGCTTTCGGGGTTGTGCGCGGGCATGGCGGGCCTGATCACGATGGCGTTCAACAACACCACGCAGTCTGTCGTGGGCGAGGGCGCGGAACTGAACGTGATCGCGGCCTGCGTGGTCGGCGGCATCCGCATCACGGGCGGCGAGGGCAGTCTGCTGGGCGCGGGATTGGGCGCATTGCTGATCGCCGTGCTGCGTAACGCCCTGATCCTGACGCATCGGCCCCGCGAGCAGTCCGATCTCTTTGTCGCCGCCGTGATTTTAGCTGCCGCCCTGCTGGAGCAATGGCGCGTCCGCCGCCAGTCTGTGGGCGTTAAAAAGCCTGCGCTTGGAAATAGCCGCAAATGAACGCAAATGAACGCGAATACCTCTGGGCGTCACTAAGGGACATATTTCGCCAGCGGATACCATTTCAATCTTTTTTGCGCCTTTAGAAAGCGCAAAGTCCACCTGCGTGGACTCAATGAGACGCAACTATAGTCCACGCAAGTGGACTTTGCGCGGGGTTGCAGCGGTTTGAGTCGCCCACCAACACAATACACTCCTTGAAGATGCCTGAACGCCTGCTTTGTTCGGTTCAATGCTTATGTCCAATCCGCAGCCTTCCACATCTCACGGGCAGCCCATTGCTGACACGCCGCCCGCGCGCCGTTTGCCCGCCGAAATCGGCGTGGCGTTCGTGTGCCTGTGCATCTTTGTGTGTTTCAGCAGCCGCGCCCCCGCCTTCCACTCGCCGGAAAACCTGCGCCTGCTCGCCAAGCAGTCCACGCAGCTCGCCCTGATCGCCACGGGCATGACCCTCGTGATCGCGACGGGGGGCATAGACATCTCGGTCGGCTCGCTTGTGGCCCTGTGTTCCATGACGCTGGGCTGGCTGTGTGTACGGCAGGGCTGGCCGCCTGCTGTTGCCTGTCTTGCCGCTATCCTCATGGGCGCGGCCTGCGGCCTGGTCAACGGTCTGCTGATCGCGCGGGCCAAGCTGCCGCCCATCATCGTTACGCTCGCCACGCTCGCTGCCGCCCGCGCCTGCGCCATGCTGTTCAACGGCGGCGGCAGCCTGTCTCCTATCCCGCTTTCCCTCAACGACGCCTTCGACCGCACTCAAATCGTGGGTTTGCCCCTGCTTTTGTGGATCAGCCTGCTTTCGCTTGTGGCCGGCAACCTTGTCCTGCGCCGCACCACGTTCGGACGCGCCCTGCTCGCTCTGGGCGGCAATCGCGCCGCATCCCGCCTGTCCGGTATCCCCATTGTCCGCGTAGAAACCCTCGTATATGTGATTTCCGGCGCATTAGCCGGACTCGCCGCCGTGGTCAACGTGTCCCTGAAAGCCACGGCCACGCCGGACGCGGGCAAGTACCTGGAACTCAACGCCATTACCGCCGTCGTGCTGGGCGGCACGGCGATTGCGGGCGGGCAGGCGACCATGACCGGAACCGCACTGGGCATTCTGACTATCGGAGCCTTGTTGAGCGGCGTCCGTATCCTCCACTTTGAGGATCAGGTGGCGTGGTTTCTGGTAGGCGGCGCATTGCTGCTCGCCGTGGAAGTGCAAAAATGGCGCGGCAAAGCAAAATAAGCAAAGCAACAAATCGAGAAGAGATTTATTGATGACTAACTTCTCCGGCCTGATACTGGCCCCCGAAAAAGTTGTTGGCTACCACTGCTGCCATATAGAAACGGCCCGGCGTATTCTGGCAGGGCATCCCATATCGCCTTCCACAAATAAGTATGATTGGCTTGGCGCAGGCATTTACTTCTGGGAGTACGCGCCCAATCGCGCAAGAGAGTGGGCTAGATCGCGCTTCAGCAGTGACGCGGCTGTTCTTATGGCAGAGATACAATTAGGCAAATGCTTAAACCTGATGGATCCAGCATTTTTTGAGGGGGTAGTGCGGACGTATGAGGCGGTTGTAGAACACGAAAGGCAGGCGGGAGGCAAAATGCCAATCAATCGGGCCGATAAACGTCATTATCTCGACCGACTGATAATGGACGAACATTGTAGACAGTGGGCATACGAAAATCCACCGTACCAAACAGTTCGTGGCTGCTTTCCGGAAGGGAAACCTGTTTATGAAGGCTCTCGTATTTTGCGCGAGACGCATGTTCAGATAGCGGTTCGAGACATTGCTTGCGTTTCCTCTCTGATCTTGGTAGAATAGGCGTAGAATGAAGCGAGACATAGCATTGTCGTGGAAGGGAGTTCGCATGGAGCGTAAATATCCGTATCCTGATGGCGAAGAGGCTTTCCAGCGTGTTCTGGAGCGCATACGCTGCATAACCCCTGAAGAGTGGGCAGCCCGCATCGAGCGTATCGAGCGCGAACATGAAGAGGGCGAGGCGGAGTACCGGCGCTTGATGGGCATAAGCGACACAGCGGATGTCCTGTCCGCTGACGCGCCTCTGAGCCTGACCGAAGCTCACAGGCCGCGCGTCTTCCGCCGCCCTAAGAGAGCGCATCGCATGGCGGCATAAGAACAACTGTTATTCGGTTGGTTCTTCGAGGCCGAGTTCGCGCAGGAGGCGCTGAATGTCTTTGCGAGGGCTGCGCCCCAACTCCTTCAGCGCGGTCTGCGCTTCTTCGGTACGCAGCGAAGACAGGGCGAGGATGACGGCCTGCAAGGGGTCGCCGCTCAAACGGTTAATCAGGGCGCGGATCAGGGCGGCGGCCTGCGGGTCGCGGGTGCGGGCGATCATCAGGGCGGCATACGCGGCCAATGCCTGATCGTCATTTTCCAGGTAGGGGCGCAGGATGTCGAGAGCGCGTTCGTCTTCCAGGTCTACGAGCGCCTGCATGCACTCCTGCAAAACTTCGGGCGCTTCCTCGTCGGGGTGGGCCAGCTTGATGGCGAGCGGCACGACGCCCGCGGGGTCGGCAAGACGACTGAGCGCCTGCGCCGCCGCTTTGCGCGCTTCGACGGTCAGGAACAGCGCCCGCGAGTGGGGAAGCAGGGCCGTATCGCCCCGGTCGAACAGCAGCAGGGAGATGTCGAGCAGTGCGCCCCTGGCGCGTATCTGCCCCAGTGATTGAGCGCAATTCGCCCGCAGGTGGAGAGCGGTATCCGTCGCGGGCGGACCGCCGATGTACTCCATTTGCACGGTCTTGATGCCCACGCGCAGGGCGTCCACGGCCTGCATCACGTCCAGCCTGCCGAACGCGAACGCAAGATGGGCGCGGATGTGGCAGCCCGGATCGCGCTTGCCGCCCGCCTCGGACAGCGTCATAAAGTACGCCAGCATTTTGGGCAGCAACGGTGGCCCGGCGCATTCCGCCAGAGCCTCGGCGGCGTGGGTGGCGACAAAGCTGCTGCGGTCGCCCAGCGCCTTGAGGAGCAAGGCTTGCGCGTCCTCGTCGGTATGCCGCGCCGCCAGACGTACCCCTCGCAGCCTGTCCTCCGTCTTTGCCGAGGCAAGCAGAATGCGCGCCTTTTCCAGTTCCTCCGTCGTCATCGCTTATCACTGTTTCTTTGCTGCCGTACCCGACAGGCGGCAGACCGTGTCCCTGCCGCCCCCACTTCCCGCAAGAGGAACAGATGTATCGGTCCCGCCGTCTCCTCTTCTCCTCTTCCGCCTGTTTCCCCCTCAGCTTTACCCCGTGAGCGGCAGGGTCAGCGTGGGCGCAGCGATCTGGTGGTTGTCGGAAATGGACGTAACGGCCGTGCCAATCGCGAAATACTCGATGACGTGGCTGCCCCAGCCGTGACTGCTTTCCCGCACCTGCGCCCCCACGATGCCCTCGGCGTGTTCCGCTTCGGCCTCGGCCTGCATCCGCGACAGAGCAAGTTCGCGGGCGTCGTACAGCGCCTGCGTGTAATTCTGCATTTCGGTGTTGCGCCCCATCTGCGAAATAGACTGCATCAGGCCCCGGTGCGCGACGTGGTATACGCACGTTCCCATGACAAGCGACACGGGCCGATACCCCGCCCTGAGCAGCGTCCAAAAGTCCTGCCCGTTCAGGTCGGACGTAAAGGGGCGATTGTCCGGCGTCCGGTAGTTGTCGCCCGTGCGGTGCTTGATGGCCGTGCCGACCGCCATGAACTCGGCCAGGTTCTCGCCCCACTCGTGGCGCGTCACTTCGAGGCGCACGCCCACAATGCCATCCGCGCCCAGTATGTCGGCCTCTTCTTCCATGCGCGTCATGGCAAGTTCGCGGGCATGGTACATCGCCTGCGTCAGCACGTCCATTTCCTGATTCTGGAAGGTGTTGGCGAACTGAAAGCCGATGTGGTAGATGCTGCTGCCCATGACAAGGCCGACGGGATCGAAGCCCGCCTCGCGCACCAGCAGAAACTCGTTGACGCTCAGGTCGCTCGTGAACAGGCGGGCCTTGCCCTGCCCTCCGCGCATATCCATTAACCGCTGTCGGGCCGCCTGCGGCAATCCCTCTTCCGAACCGGGCGTGTAAGGCATGATTATTCTCCCTGCAAATGTCTAGGTGACGGCTTTGATCTATTGAAATGCTGCAATCCGGCATATGAAATACCGGATACCAGGCCTGCGGCCAACTGTCCTGTACAATAAGAAATTGTATATACCCTTGCTGAAATAATATAATTGAGACGGTTGTGTTCTAGCGTGTCGCATCCATGTGTAGTAAGCAGGCCATCCCTCGGTGTCTTGACGATTGGCCGCAGGCCTAATATCCGGTATTCTATATGCCGGACACAGCGCGCGCTACGTCAAATCGAGCGTGTTGGGTATGTTCAAACCCTTGTGCTGTCCCGCAAAAGGCGCGATGGCCGTGCCAATACTTGTAAAGTGGTAGATCATATCCGTGCGGTGGCGGTCGTTACCCAAGTCTACCTCGCGCGTTTCGACCGACACCTCGACGTCCGCGCCCACGATACCCGCCGCGCCGAAACCGTGCGCTTCCCCTTCCATGCGGCCCATTGCGAGCGAGCGGGCATTATACAGCGCCTGCGTGTAATCGGGCAGTTCCTGATTGTTCCAGCCGCCGCTGAAAAAGCCGCCGTTTGTCGCGTATTGCGTGTTCCAGGTGGGAACCTGATAGTAGGTGCAGTTGCCGACCGCAATGCCGACCGGGCGGAACCCCGCCTGCCTTAGTGTCCAAAAGTCTTCGCCCGACAGGTCGCTGAGGAACGGCTGCGTACCGGCGGCCAGCGGCAGCGGCACATCCAGTTCCCGGATGGCCGTGCCGATGGCGGCGAATTCCAATAGTCCCGCGCCCCAGTCGTACTCGCGCTTGTCTATACGCACACCGACTACGCCCGTCGCGCCCAGCAGGGCCGCTTCCTGATACAGGCGTCCCAACGCGAGATGCCGCGCCTGATAAAAAGCCTGCGTGAGCGTCGTCAGTTCGCCGCTGCTCCAGCTTGAATACGGCATCCACTGCCAGCCGACATGGTACACGCTGCTGCCCATCACCTGGCCCAGCGGCTCGTAGCCATTCTGCCGCACCAATAACAGTTCGTTCACGCTCAGGTCACTGGTAAAGATGTGTCCGGGCGTATTCTGGCGAGACTGCTGTTCGCGCAGGCGGTCAATGGCGTTGAGCGGCAAGCCGCCCTGTGCCAGCGACTGTTCGCTCGCCTGCCTGCGCTGTTTGACTGTCTCGTCTTCGGGATCCCTGCCCAACCCAAAAAGCCGCATATCTGCCTCCTGATTATTTCGTTTATGCTAGTCGGGCGCTTTGCTACTGCTCGTCCTGCACTGCCGCGTTCGGCACTTTGTCCGTAGTTTTGGTCAGGGTAGTATGGGGAGAGACATCGCTTTGGCGCGGCGCGTCTCCCTCCATCATTTTGGGCGACGCGGCATCGTCGGGCTTGACGCCCTGCGCCCGTAAAAACGCGGGTGGCGTGTGCGTGGTCAGTTTGGGAAACAGGCGAAACAGGATCGCCTGGATGCTGGCCGCGACCGGAACCGACAGCAGCAGCCCCCACAGTCCAAACAGCGTGCCGCCCAGCGTCAATGCGAACAGTGAAACCACGGGGTGCAGGCCCACGCCGCCGCCCACGATGCGCGGCGTGATCACATTATCGAAGATCTGATTGAGTATCAGGGTGACGACGATGGCGGTTATGCCAAAAGAAAGCCCGCCCGCAGAAAAGGCGACCAGAAACGTGACCACGGCGGTAACAAGCGGGCCAACGTAGGGAATCGTATACAGCAGGCCGCCCGCCACGCCGATAAGCAGGGCATACGAGGCTATGTTCCTGTGTACCATGGACAGCACCAGCAGCGCAACCAAAGTCGCCACGCCATACAACCCGGACACGATCAGCAGGCCGCGCAGATAGTCCGTGAATACGCTGCCGATGTCGCGGGCATACTGGCTCATGGGCGCGCGGGCGCGTTCCGGCGCGAGATAAAACAGGCGCGCGCGCAATCTGTCGATGTCGAGCAGCAAATAGAACGTGATAATCAGCGTTATCACGGCGTCGAAAAGCGTGGAAACCGAGCCGAGCAGAAAATCGCGTATCCTGCCCGTCGTGCCTGTCAGCGTAGTCGTACTCTGGCCTGTCAATGAGGTCAGCAGGGCGTCGGCGTTTTTGGGCAGAGGATAGCCCATAATCTTATGATGCGTGGTCAGAAAGCCGTTGATGGTTTTGCGGAAGTTCTCCAGGTATTTGGGGCCATTCGCGGCAAAATCCGTCACCTGATTAATCAGGGCCGGAACGCCGTAGACCCCGATGGCGACAAGGATCAGCACAAAAACGCTGAACACGAGGAATACGCCGAACCCGCGCCCGATACCATGCCTGCCCAATTTGTCTACGACCGGGTCGAGCAGGAGGGCAAAGGCGGTTCCCAGCACGAACGGCGTGATGATGGACAGGGCCGCGCCCGACAGCCGCCATACCACGAGGGCGAGCAGAGCAAGCAGGGCCACGCCGAGCGAAGTTAGAAATCCGACGCGCACATAATCGAAAGATTTATAAGTACGAGGCAGGCCGTGTGCGGGCGGCGGGGCCGAGTCGTCAAGCATTGTCATCGTCCTGCAAATCTAAAGCACAAAATAGCGGCATAAGCTCTCTCCGCTGAAGTGACAAATGCGTGTTTACGCGCCGACGGCGTCGGGTTGTCTGGTTAAGTATCCAGTTAAGTATCCAGATGAGTATTCACCCGACAAGCCGCTCCAATGCTTCGCGCGCCTGGGCGCTGGCGCGGACGCGTTCGTCCAAGATCGCGCCCACCTCCTGGAGCCATTCGGCTACACTCACGGTCTCGGTTTTCAGGGCGATGCCGCGCACCACGCGTGTGCGGGTCGCCTGCAGCGGCCCGTGTCCCGCGTCCGTGAGCGTGTAGCGGTTTTCGCCCGGACTGACCGCGACGCTTTGCACCGTCTTCTTGGCGAACAGCCCGCCCCTGCGCGTCACTTCTACCTCGCCGGGCAGTGCGCCTTCCAGCATCGTCGCCAATCGGGCGAGAAACTGCCGCTCGTCCTGCGCGTACTGCCGCCCCAGGGTCGCCGCCACGCCGAACTTCATCCAATCCTGCTGTTCAAACGCATCGCTCATAATAGGGTTCTCATAGTAGGATTCCATGTCTCACGTAAAGGCGCAAAAGAGAAACAAGAAGAAATGGACAGGATTTCTTTTGAACAAGTTTGGGAGCGGTGTTTGCCTCTCCTTCGTTCGCTTTTTTAATCTGTGTACATCTGCGTAATCTGCGGATAACTCCTCCTGTGTTTATTTTCGTTTGTTTGGCGTGTTTCGCGGTGTATTCATCAACGTCTATACGATGTGAGTGGGGTAAAGGGTTCGCAACGACGTGTTTAGCGGTTTGTTTCCGGGGCGGATGGCGGTGGGGGCAGGAGAGTGGTAATGACGGCGCGGTCGAAGGCGGGGGTGACGCGCAGGACATACGTATCGGCGTCACGCTGCACATCCCCAATCGGCTCCCAGGTTTCTTTGCCGTCGCCGATATAAAAGGGAGTAGTGTAAAAGGGAATAGTGGACGCGAAACGGGTTTGTGTCTGGTCGTATTGGACGCGCAGAGTGACGGGAATGTTGTTTGTCCACAGCAGGCGGATGCTGAAATGCTCGGCGGCGTCCGGCCATTTGCAGGTTCCGCTCGCGTTCAGCGGTTTGCCGTCCCGATCACGCGTCGCTTCGAGGGACTGCTCCTGCGCGTTTGCAGCCGCGTCGTAAGTTTCCAAAAGCGGGGGCGCATACGTCCATCCATAGGGGCATTCGGTTTCGCCCACGCGCACGGCCCACGCCGAGTCGCCCCAACTATAATGCCAGTATTCGTCGCGGCAGTTGGAAAACCCCGCGCCCAGCATGGCCTCTACCATGAGCATACGGTTCGCTTTGGCTTCGGGGGAGAGCTTGTCGGAGAAGGTGTCTACGGCCTGCCAGCCTTCGGTAGGGGCGATCATGTCCAGGGCATTATCGTCGGGGTCGAGGAGATGAACGTCTACCGCGCCGCCTGTGCAGTGTCCCGGCGGCGCTTTCTGGTCGTAGGGGGCATGATATTTGTTGGTAGCGCGGCGCAGGGCGGACAGGGGCCAGTCGGGATGCTCTTCCCGCATCCGTTTGTAATAGCCGTTCCAGCCCCGCTGCTGCATCGCGAGGGTACGCAGCGCCGTGCCGACTTTAAGCCGATACCCCGGCGGCAGGCTATTCTGCGCGTGGTTGAGCCTGTCCGCCACGGTCCGGCGCAGGTAGGGACAGATGCCCTCGTTGCAGAACACGCCGGGGCAGTACGCGCGTATGTCCACAAGCGACTCGCGCGCCGGCCATTCGCGGGCGTGTTCCTGGATTTTTACCCGGTTCAGGGCGGCGATAGGTTCCGGCGAACCCACTCTGGACGCTGCGCTCATCCTTCTGAATCCATCCTCCTGCTCGTCCTTCTATGTTTTGTCGTGTGTCTTCTCTTTACTCTTCCTGCTCGTCCTCGTCGTCCAGGTCGTCCATTGCGCCGGAGCAGTCGGTGTAGCGGCTGATCTCCTCGCCCCGAAAGACGTGGGCCACGAAATCTTCGCGCTCGAAACGGGGCAGGTAGGAACTCACGATGTCATCATCAATCTGCGCCAGCAGTTCTTCTTCCTCGCTGACGGTCAGGTCGGCTTCGAAGATAACGGTGGCGTGAATGGTGTCGTGAGCGTAATGAACGTCAATCTGCCCGATGCGCTTTTCACCGTCCCACATCAGATAGATTTCCGAGGATTGCGTGCGTACAAGACGCGTTAATTTAAAGCGAGTCTCCACTGAGAACGGCTCTCCGTTTCTCGCCAGGCAGTCCCATGAGAGAATAGGATTGGATTGCAAGTATCTGCTTGGGCTGCTGCTCAATCCCCTGCCGCGTCCGCCGTTTATGTCGCGCCCCTGATTATGCAGCCGCCTGGGCAGCCGGAGCGTCGAGCGGCTGCGCCTGTACGGACTTGCCATTAGGCGCGGCGCTGAACAGGGTGTGTTCGGTCGGTTCTTCGACCTGTCGCGCCACATCTCCGATGCCGATCCAGACGCCGGGGTGGGCAGTACCTGTCACCGAAACGCAGGCGTCCGATTTGCTTTTGCTCGCGATCAGCATTGTGCGGCGTTCGCCGTGCAGGGCGCTGATGCGTTCTTCCTGCGCCGTATGCTGCGCTTTGAGCTTTTGGAGCATTTCGCGCTGCTCTTCGGTCATGCGGGTGTGCGCGGCCAGGGTGGCAAAGGGCTTGAGCGCCTGGCTAATGCGCTGTTTATTCGCCTCGCATCCCCTCAGTTCCTCCTCGATTTCTTCCTGGCGTATGCACGAATAACGATCCACGCCCACAATCAGTTCGGTGGGCGTGAAATCCGCCGCGCCCGCGTTGCCCGCCACGATGCCTGCGCGCGCGCACAGCGAGCCGCCGACGATCTGCGCGGTCGGACGCGCAATGATTTTTCCGGGCGTGTTCACCTGGCAGTTGGTCAAATTGCCCAGAACGTACACGTCTCCTGTGGCGACAATCATGCAGTCGTGGCAGGCGTTGACGATGATGTCGCCATGCGCCCTGAGAAAGCAGCCGCGCGCCACGCCGCCTACGGCAATGAAGCCAAGCGCGCGCGCGTCGGCCTGCGTCAGCGTGGAAAGAAACACGGCCCCGTTCGCGAAATGATGGATGCCGCCCTGCATGGCGTTTTCGACGCGGCGCAGGGCATGTACGGTCAGGGTCTCGTTGTGCAGGCAGGCGTAGCCGTCTACGGTCGCGAGCAGGCGCGCGCCATCCTCGGTGTACGCCGTACCCGCGCCCGCCGTAAGCGCGGCGGGCCTGCCGTTGTTGGGGGCGACCGTCTGAGATGGCATGGTCAGCGTTTTGCCCGCCACGCCCATCAGAGCCGGTACGATGCAGGCGATCTCCTGCCCCGCCCGCACCATGCTGCCCTCGCCCAGCGCGAACCAGTTAATGCGCCCGTCCGCGTTTTTGGGCAGGGGCCGGGAAAGCAGTTCCTGGGAGATAGTGTAGCGGATTTTAGCGTCGGCCCCGTCCTGGGGCAGCGTCCCCTGCGCGGCCACAAAATCCGTGACAGGCCGGGCCGTTTCCTGCACCTGGCGAATGGCATCCGCGATGGCCTGTTCGCGCACACCATACGCCACGCCATTGTGCTTCAGGCGTTCCAGCACTTCGCTCAGTTCGACCGCCTCGCCATTTCCTGCGGGCGGGTGAATGGTGGCGAGCGCCTGCGTCCGGTCTTCATTGAAACGAATGGTCAGTACGCCCTGTTTGTTTTGCTGTGCCAATGCCGTGTCCTCCTGCCGTCTGCCGCGCCGTCGCCCGTCCTTGAACGACAGCAATAACGACAATCATCCGCGTCCTATTTTCGGAAGCAAGGGCCGTAAACTTTACAGCAAGAGCCTGCAAAACAGACATTTAACCAACAACATGATTGAGATACTTGATTGAGATACTTGGCAAAGCAATCCGGCGAACGGCTATACGCTAACTTGGCGACTTCGGAGCGGTAGGCGGGGCGGGTGTCGTTGTTGAAGGCGTGGACCGCGCCCTCGTACACGTACAGTTCCGCCGTTTTGTGCGCGGCGATCAGCGCGGCGCGCAGTTCGGCAGCCGCGGCAAGCGGTATGCCCGCGTCTTCGGCCCCGAATGCGCCAATGCCCTACTTCCACCCGCTGCCGCCGATGCTCAACCAAGCCGACCTGATTTTTAGCCGGGTGTCCACCCAGAGGGAAGGACAGTCCGGTTCGGCCTTGCATTGGCCGGTCTGCTGATGAAGTTGATGCCCGAATTTCTCTTGTGATCCTTGTGACACCGCCACCTTAAACCACTGTCCAAATTCCTGGGTACACTATACAATCTGTCAGCCGCATATTCTGTGCAAAAGCGAGACACGAACACTTGGGAACCCTGTAACGTACACCTTATACGCAGGATGCGGCCACTACACTCCTAACTCCAAAATCAAAACCTTCTTGACATTTTCCAGCCCTCAAGAGTATAATAACCCTGCAAACACCAACGACTAGTTTGTGAATGCGAACTTGGCTCTCAGTAATCATCATTGATGCGTGGAGGATGCGAGTTGTAGCAGCAGCGCGATTTGGATAACAGTACCAGAAGTTGTTCAAAGCGCGCAAATGTTTGGGGCTATGGCTCAGTTGGGAGAGCGCCTCGTTCGCATCGAGGAGGTCAGCGGTTCGAGCCCGCTTAGCTCCACTATCTGAATCGGGCATACGGCGGCATGGTCGTATTGCTGATTTCTACCCCGTCTTCCTGTAAAAATTACAGGAAGACGGGGTAAGTGCGTTTTTGACAAATGATTTGACGCGTTTCTTCGTAGATGACAGTACCAAGCTTGTGCTGTCTGGGTTCGTTGAAACTGCATCCAACCGAAGTTTCTCTCCCGGGTCTTCTATTCTAGCTCTCTATCTAGTGTTTCTGCCGGACATGCCTCACGATGCCGTGCGGGAGGCACGGCTCTGCGAAGCGGCCCGCCCAAAGTTCCCGCTATTCAGATGCAAAAAGGCTGCCCTGTAATGACCACGACACCCGCTCTGACCGCGCTCAGTCACGCACTGGCCGAACTCAGCACCCTGTCCCGCCGTGACCTGGACACGCAGCGGTTTAGTGACTGGCAAACCTACACGCTTAATGCCCTGTCCACCCTGCTTGGCCCGAACGCGCCCGCCGTGGCGGAGTTTGGAGCCATCGTCTTTGCGCCGCCTCCCCCCGCCTCGCTTGCCGAATCAGAAGCCCTGTGGCGCGCGGGCAAAGCCAGGGCCGGCAGGCTTCTCACCTCCGCCCGCTTTCAGCCCTACTCCACCCCGGCCCCCAATGCCTGAACGAAGGGGGCAGAGGTCAAGATTCAGGGGTCAGGACGTTCCCCGGCGCACTGCCTGAACATCAGCCATAAAAACATCCCGCACCAGTCCGCATAAATTTCGTAAGCATTGTAAGCATTGCGGCGTGAAAAAGAGCCGCTAAATGATTTGCGTTAATTCGCGCTCATTTGCGGCTATCCCAAAATCACGGAACCACATTTGCGGGAGGCGCGGGGGCGGTTGACGGCAGGGCGGGCGCAAGCAGCTTCACGTAGATATTGCGGAAGCTGGCGACCGTATTGTCGCCGTGGCAAAGCTGAAAACCGAGCGGCCCCGACGCGTAGCCTTCCGGGTCCTGCACGTCAGCGGTCTTGACGCCGTTGAGGTACATCACGACATGCGGGCCGCGCATCGTAAAGTAGTAATGGTTCCAGGCGTCCTTGTGAACGATCTTATCGGCCTCGGCCTGCGGATAGTCCACGATCTTCTTTTGGCGGTGATGTTCGTCCCACAGGCAGCCCCAATACCCTTCGGCCATGTCCACCTGGTAGCCCGGTACATCGTCGAAATCTTTGGGATGGATGCGGGCGCACACGCCGCTGTTATAGCCGACAAGTTTAACGTCTATGTGGCACTCGAAGTCGGCGTAATCTTTTGTGGAAAACATATAGTGATGGTGCGGCGTACTGCCCTTCTTGTCGCCCACGATGGCCCCGTCCATGACCTGCCAGTATCCCGGCTCCCCCACCCAGCCCTTGAGCGATTTGCCGTCGAACAGCGACACCCATCCTTTGCTTGTCGGTTTGCCGTTTTTTACCCTGCCGTCCGTATCGTCCGCCTCGCCCCACGTCATCACCTTGCCGCGCGGTGCAATGGGGTCCGCCGGATCGGCCCTGTCGTTCTGCTTTACGGTTGTGTTGGCCTTTGTCTTGCTGCCGGTCGCGTCCATTCGGGGGGCTGGCCGATAAGCCCAAGCCCCGCCCCCCGCCGTCAGCAATGCGATTCCGCCAAGAATAGCGGCAGTGCGTATCTTCTTCAGCATAAAAATCTCCTGAGTATCTCCTGAATATAGGGCAGCATCCCTTCCTCTATTTGCCTTTTGCTCTCGCAAATCCTGCTTGTTCCGGTATACTATAATGTCTTACAAACCGCTTTTTGAAAGGATTTTTGACGTATGACGACAATGACTGTCTCGCCGTTCAGCCGGATCGCGCAGGCTCCCGCCGACCCGATCCTTGGATTGACCGAAGCCTTTAACAACGACCCGAACCCGCGCAAGGTGAACCTGGGCGTGGGCGTGTATCAGGACGCGAACGGCAAAGTGCCGGTTCTCAAGGCCGTGCGCGAGGCCGAAACGCGCTGGCACGCCCGCGAGGACAGCAAAAGCTACCTGCCCATTGACGGCGTTCCGGCCTACAACAAGCAGGTGCAAAGCCTGCTGTTCGGCGCGGAATCAGACATCATCGCCGACAGGCGGGCCGTGACCATACAGGGATTGGGCGGCACGGGCGCGCTCAAAGTGGGCGCGGATTTTCTGCGCCGCTTCTTTCCCGAATCCAACCTGTACATCAGCGATCCAAGCTGGGAAAACCACCGCGCCCTGTTCGAGGCGGCGGGCTTTCAGGTAGAGAATTACCCCTATTACGACGCGGCCTCGCACGGCGTAGACTTCGACGGCATGATCGCCGCCCTGCGAAATCTGCCCGCGCAAAGCATCGTCGTGCTGCACGCCTGCTGCCACAATCCGACCGGTGTAGACCTGACAAACGCGCAGTGGGATACGCTTGTCACACTGTTCCAGAACAGCAGCCTGATCCCGTTCCTGGATTTCGCGTATCAGGGCTTCGGGTCCGGGCTGGAACCGGACGCGTATGCCGTGCGGGCGTTCGCGAAAGGCGACGTGGCCTGCCTGATCGCCAATTCGTTCTCCAAATCCTTTTCGCTGTACCGCGAGCGCGTCGGCGCATTAACGGTCGTGACGCCGGACGAGGGCGAGGCCAGACGCGTACTGAGCCAGCTAAAGCGCGTGATCCGCACCAATTATTCCAGCCCCGCCGCGCATGGCGCGAACGTCGTGGCGACCATACTGAGCGAACCCGATCTGCGCCGCATGTGGGAGAGCGAACTAAGCGAAATGCGCGAGCGCATCCTCCATACGCGCGGCCTGCTCGTGCAGGGTCTCAAAGAACGCGATGTGCCACAGGATTTCAGCTTCATCGCGCATCAGCGGGGCATGTTCTCGTATTCGGGATTAACCAAAGAGCAGGCACACAAGCTGCGCGGCGAGAACAGCCTGTACATCGTGGACAGTGGGCGCATCTGCGTAGCCGCGCTGAACGAGAAGAACCTGCCCGCCGTGTGCGATGCCATCACCCATGTGCTGAAACGGTAGCCCGTAAAGCCGTGGCCCCGCACTGAAGTACGGATATGGGAGGCTTCGCCGACCGTCCTGCGGAGGAGAGTTCTGGTCTACAAAGCGCTTCCGTCCCTATGACAGTTGGTGGAACGTCCCGCAGGCGGGTCGTTCACGGCCCGGTCGCCACATCTGAATAGTTACCTGCGTGAACTAACTCAGCAAATTGGTCAAAGGTCGAAGTCGCCCCCAGCCTGTTCGTGTAACCCGCCGCGCCTGTAAAATATTGAACCAAGTTAGAACCAAGACGGTTCTGGCTGCAACAATATAATAACAGCGTCCGTATGCAACACTATCTGCCTGCGGACGCTGTTGTTCGTGCTGCCGCTTGTGCTGTCGCGCGCACTTTTCTCATCAGGCCGCAGTCCGCCCCCGACCCGTCTGCGCCTGTAAGGTTCCGCCCGACAACACTGCCTACCGGAATGCCGTGTTTTCTCCCCCTCCGAAAACATGCCGCCGTTTACTGCGACGCGCCTGCTGTGCGCCGCCATGTGTCGCCCGATCTGTCGTGCCTGCCGGAGGAGAGACTTCCATGCCCAAAACGCCATCCTCTCGTTTAGTCTTTGCCCTGATCGTCGCAGTCCTCGCGTTCATCATCGGGCGCAACGTGTACCGCCGCTATTTGAATAATGCGCTTATCCACGCCATTGAAATAGAGAATGTCGGCGCGGCGCGCGCACTCCTGGACAGGGGAGCAGATCCGAATAGCGGGAGACCCCGCGAGAACGACAGTTACTACACCGACAGGGCGTTGGCTGTAGCGATGGAAAGCACCGGGTCGGTCATAGATACAAACAAGCGCGATGACATCGCCTGCCTGCTGATCGAACATGGCGCCGACATTCACGACGCAAAAAACTCCTTCGGTTATCTGCATGACGCCTGCGATGGGGGCAGGGTCAAGGTCGTGCGTTGCCTGCTGGAACATGGCGCGAACGCGAACTTTGTGGATCTAAACCGTGCAACCGCGCTTGACCGAGCTATCCGGTATCGCGAGTACACCGTCAGCGGAGGCAGCAGTTCCATTCAGGTGTTACGGGAGCGCGCGCGCCGTCTTCCCATCAGTCAGGAAATGGTGACCCTGCTGCGACAGCATCATGCGCGATTTACTTCTTCTCAGGCGGTGCAGATAGAAGACGCCGCGCTGCTGCGCGAAGCGCTGGCGAGGGGCGAGGATGCCAACGCGCAGGATCAAAACGGTGTATCGGCCCTGGGTGAGGCGACCGCGCGAGGCAGCCTGCCTCTAATGCAAATCCTGCTGGCGCATGGCGCATACGCGAACAAAGCTGTCACTTACTACGGGCCTGCTCTCAATGTAGCGGTGGGTGACAATCAGCGCAAGACCAATATCGAGGCTGTGAAACTGCTGCTGGCGCATGGCGCGAATGTGAACGCGACAAACAAGAATTATGACCCGCCGCTTGTGGTCGCCATCAACAATCAACATCCCGACATCGCGCGCCTGCTGCTGGCGCACAAAGCCGATCCCAATCTGGAGCGGCCCGGCTACGATCACGCGAGAAGCCCTCTGGCGGCGGCGGCAGGACACTTGCCCGAACTCGTGCCGGAACTGCTGGCGCGCGGAGCCAATATCAACTCAGGCGCGGGGCTGCCGCTGCGCGATGCCATCAGGGCGAGCAATATGGATCTCGCGCGGTATCTGCTGGCGCGTGGCGCGAAAATCTACCCGCTTCCGAGCCGGGACGCGGCTCCGTCCGCAGCCGGCGCATCTCGACAGACTCCGCTCTTACAGCATACGCCCCCCTCCACGCTGCGGGTGGCGGTGACGAACGGCCCCGCGTGTTTTGAACTGCTGATACAGGCCGGGGCGACGCTTGGGAACGACAAAGCGGATATAATGCTGGCGGCGGCGAGCGCGGGCAGCGCCGTCCTGTTCGACCGCCTGATCGCGCTGGGCGCGAACGTCAACATCGCTGACGCGCAGGGCAGAACTCCCCTCACCGAGGCGGTCGTCCATGCGCCGCAGGGGATCGAAACGCTGCTGCTGCACGGCGCGAATCCGAACGTCGCGACGATGGGCCAGACGCCCCTGCTGCTGGCGGTGCAGACAGTGAATGCTCCCCTGACGCGCCTGCTGCTGGCACATGGCGCAGACCCGAATTTCAAGCCGCTCCACGGTCACACGCCCCTGTACTTTGCGCGGCGGCATCCTCATGCCGACATCCTCCAACTGCTGACGCAGGCGGGCGCAAGAGCGGATTAATCAAGTGAGAAAGCAGTGGAGATGGTATGCCCAAAACGCCTCAATCCCGTTTGTTCTTTGCCCTGATCGTCGCCGTCCTCGTGAGCATCATTGGACGCAACCTGTACCGCCGCCACCTGACGAGCGTACTCAACCACGCCGTGGAAGCAAAGGACGTCGCCCAAGTACGCTCCCTGCTCGACAGCGGCGTGGATGCGAATACCAAAGAACCCGATGAAAACCCCAGGTATCCCGGTTCTTCTTTGCTGTATATGGTGATAGACCCATTTACAACAGGCTCGCCTATAGGATCGGTACAGATGTCGCCACAGCAGGAAATCGCCTGCCTGTTGATCCAACATGGCGCAGATCTCCGAGACGACTCAACCGGACACTCCGGTTATCTGCAGGACGCCTGTAACAGCGGCAGTCTTCCCGTGGTACGCTGCCTGCTGGAACACGGCGCGAACGTTAATTATACAGGTAATTCCAGCGCCGCGCTGCAAAAGGCCGTAGACTACGGGCTATACGCGGGGAATATGAGCGGCAGCAGATACTCGCCCTCGGCTGATCAGAAAGTACGCTGCCTCAAGATCAGCCGGGACATGGTAGATGCGCTGCGGCAGCATGGCGCGCGGCTGACCGCGCTGGCAGCCGTGCAGTTGGAAGATGCCGGACTGCTGCGCGAGGCGCTGGCATCGGGCGCGAACGTCAACGAGCAGAGACAGGGTGAGAAGACGGCGCTGTACGCGGCAGCCCAACAGGGCAATCTGGCGATGACGCAAACCCTGCTGGCGCATGGCGCAGACCCGAACCTCGCGAGCGCCAACTTCGAATCTGCCCTCGGCGTAGCGGCGGCGGCGGGATACCACGAAAGCAAGGCCAATCCTGCCATCGTGGAACTGCTGCTGGCGCACGGCGCGAAAATCAACAGCATCGGCATAAACTTTGATTCGCCGCTAATAAACGCTATCGTGTATAAGCATCCTGACATCGCGCGCCTGCTGCTGGCGCACAATGCCGATCCGAACCTGGAACGAACGGTAAACAATTATCGGGGAAGCCCTTTAGCGGCGGCAGCAGCGAACCTGCCCGCTCTTGTGCCGGATCTGCTGGCGCACCATGCCGACATTAACAGCGCCGATGGCGGCCCCCTGAAAGCGGCCATCCAATCGCACAACGCCGATCTTGTGCGGTATCTGCTGCGACATGGCGCAAAAATATATCCTGCCATCACCAAGTCCGTACTCCAAACGTACAGTGCAGGGCAATTAGGTGTACAACACGCCAAGCCGCAGCTTACCTTTATCGCAACGCCCTCCACGCTGCAAACGGCTGTCACCTACGACCCGCCGTGCTTCGAGATTTTGATGCAGGCTGGAGCGACACTTGGGAACGACAAAGCCGGCATACTGCTGGCAGCAGCGAGCGCGGGACGCGCCGCCCTGTTCGACCGCCTGATCGCGCTGGGCGCGAACGTCAACGCCGCCACGGGCGCGGGCAGTACGCCGCTGACAGAAGCGCTGAAGTACGCTCCGGCGGGCGTTCCGACACTGCTGGAGCATGGCGCAAACCCGGATGTCGTGACAAATGGACAGACGCCGCTCATAATCGTCGTGCAGACGGGAAACACAAACCTGACGCGCCTGCTGCTCGCGCATGGCGCAGGCGTGAACGCCAGGCCGCCACGCGGACACACGCCATTGTACTACGCGCGCCGTCACAACAACGCCGACATCCTCAAACTGCTGGAGCAGGCGGGCGCAAAAGTGGAGTGACAATACAAATTCGGGAGGGAACTATGACGCTCAAATTTCTGCGGGGCCGTTTGCCTTTTGTTCTGATTGTTATAGCTCTTCTTTCCATCATCGGGCGCAACCTGTATCGCCACTATCGCGACAGCGCACTCATCTATGCTGTCGAAACAAAGGACGACGCTGCGGTTCGCGATCTGCTGGCACAAGGGGCCGATCCTAACAGCGCGCAAGTCTCACCGGAAGGGTATCGCAAAACGGCGCTTATCTATGCCGTTGACGCGCACGACGCTGCCGCCGTCCGCTGCCTGCTTGACGGCGGCGCGGATGCCAACAGCGAACGAACCATACCTGGCAGACAAGACAAAACATCAGCATTTAAGTTGGCTATGGAAAACCTTTATGCAAACAAAGATGCGAATGAGACGGGTGAAGTTGCCTGCCTGTTAATCAGCCACGGCGCGAACATCCGTGGGGTTCCGCCTGCCTACTCTACTTACCTACAAACCGCCTGCGAGTCGGGCCATGTCAATGTTGCGCGCTGCCTGCTGGAACATGGCACAGACCCCAACCTTGCGTCTCCGCTTTATGTCCCTCCGCTGGATGCAGCCATTGATTATGGCCTGCAGGCAGGACATTCGTTCAATGGCGTTCCCATTCCCATATCGGCAGGCGAAAAGCCGCAGCGTTTGCGTGTCAGCCGGGAAATGGTACTGTTGCTGCGACAACATGGCGTGCGCCTGACCCCTCTCCAGGCTGTAAAAATGGAAGACGCCGCCTTGCTGCGCGAAACGCTTGCAATGGGCGCGAACGTCAATCAGGAAGATGCTATGGGAAGGACGGCGCTGCAGGCGGCAGCCCAACAGGGCAGTCTGCCTATGATAAATCTGCTGCTGGCGCAGGGCGCAAACGTGAATCAGGCCGGCAAATATTACGCCTCGCCACTGATGGCGGCTGTCGGCAGCAAACGCTTTGATCTGGTGCGTTTGCTGCTGGCGCAGGGCGCAAACGCCAACATCAGACCGGCCTCCGGTCATACGGCCCTTTATCTTGCGCGCCACATGGGAAACGGGGACATCATCAAAGCGCTGGAGCAGATACACGCGAAGGACGAGTAGACGCGCAAAGGCGCTGCAAATCTGTACACAGAGTACAGCGCAGCAGGATCAGCGGCGGGACGTTTTTTGTGGAGCAGGAGGGGAAGCGGTGGAGCCGTCGTTTTTTGCGGGAGGGGCCTGCTGACGGCAGCGGTCGGAGCAGTAGCGGACATTGTCCCAATCGCGCTCCCACTTTTTGCGCCACGTAAAGGCGCGATTGCAGGCGGGGCATATTTTCGTGGGCAGATTGTTCGGGTTACGGGCAAACTGTGCCATGCGGGTTACACGCCTTTCGCAATCAGGTCGTCGTCGGCAAGCCGCTCGGTCAGGGTGCGCGTCCGCTTGGGCAGGGCGTCAATCGCAGTCGCCATGTCGGCAAGCGTCTGGTTCAGCCTGCGGATCACGCGCAGGTCCGAGACCTCGCCCGCGCGCCGCCATTCGATCTCGCCGATGCGGGCATAAACCTCAATGTCGCCGTAACGCGCCAGTTCGCGGCGAACCTCCGAGGTAAGCACGTTAGCGAGGGCGGGCTTGTCATTGCAGACCACGAAGAACTGCCGTGTAAAATCCGGGTCGTCCAGGTCGAAGGCAGGCGTGTCGCGCCGAGTCTGCGCCTCTTCCAGCAGGCTTTTGCGCCGAACCCCTAAAATAAAGCCGCCGGGATTACGGACGGGAAACGCCCCCCGCGTATGAAAGTAGGGCGCGTCGTCCTCGTGGCTCAGGGCGGTTTCCAGCACAAACGGGCGTTCGTGTAGTGTGCCGACCACGCGCAGCGGCGCAAGCCTGCTTTTGGCCTTGAACTCGCCGCCTATATCTTCACCCAGCCGCTGCCATGCCCGCACCGCGTTCAGCCGCGTCCACGCCCACGCCAGCCACGCAAGCGCGGCAAAAACCGCCAGGGCGAGCAGGGCGACGAGTCCGAACGGGATGGACGAGGTGGCAGGCGCGTTGTGCAAGGGATTACAGTTCCGTCTTGGCGATGGGCTCGCCCTGCTCGCTAAAGTCGTAGATGATCGGGACGCCGTTCGGGATGTTAAGGGCGATAACCTGCTCTTCGGTCAGGCTGTCCAGTTTCATGACGATGGCGCGCAGGCTGTTGCCGTGCGCCGAGACCACGACGTTCTTGCCGGACTTGAGCGCGGGGATGATTTTCTCCTCGAAGTAGGGCATAGTGCGCGCGCCGGTATCTTCCAGGCTTTCGCCGTTGGGCGGGCGCGTGGCGTAGCTGCGCCGCCAGAGTTTCACCTGCTCCTCGCCGAACTTATCAGCGGTCTCCTGCTTGTTCAGGCCTTGCAGGTCGCCATAATGCCGCTCATTAAGCGCCTGATCGTATTCGACGGGCAGGCCCTCCTGCCCCGCCGCGCGCAGGCAGATCTCCAGCGTTTCAATGGCCCGTTTCAGCACACTCGTAAACGCCTGATCCAGATGAATGCCCGCCAGCTTGATCTTTTCGCCGGCCTGCTGCGCCTCTTCCATGCCCTGCGGCGTCAAATCCACGTCTACCCAGCCCGTAAAGCGGTTCTCCAGGTTCCATGTGGACTGCCCGTGGCGGAGCAAAATCAGTTTTGCCATATTCATGTGAGGAAAAAAGGAGAAAGGAGAAAGGAGAAAGCGCCGCTGCCGACTGCTCTGCCTTTTCCTTTTTCCTTTTTCCTTTCTCCTTTTCTTTTATCCTAGATTTTCCAGTGCGCCGGTAAAATCGGCCATTGTCAGCGTTTTGGCCGTGGCCTTGTTGTCGGCATCGGCGATGCGGATCAGGGCTTGCAGGCCCGCCTCGTTGACCAGGGCCTTGATGTCGGCCCCCGCGTAGCCTTCGGTCTGGTTCGCCATCGCGTCGAGGTCTACATCTGTGGCGAGGTTAGCGTGACGGGTGATGAGCGCGAACAGCATCTTGCGCGCTTCCAGGTCGGGCATCGGTATTTCGATTTCGCGAGACAAGCGCCCGCCGCGCCTTAGCGCGGGGTCGAGCATGTCCGGGCGATTGGTCGCGCCCACCACAAACACGCGCGTGTTGGGCGTGATGCCGTCCATTTCCTGCAAAAACTGGTTTACCACCTTGTCGGAATGGATGGCGATGCCGCCCTGCCGGATGGGCAATAGCGCGTCAATCTCGTCCACGAAGATGATGGCGGGCGGTGAACTGCGGGCCTTGGCAAACAGGTCGCGGACGCGCTTTTCGCTTTCGCCCACGTACATCTGATGGATGTCGGCGGGCGTGATGGCGACGAAATTGCACTTGGCCTCGTTTGCCAGAATGCGGGCAATCGTGGTTTTGCCGGTTCCGGGCGGGCCTTTGAGCAGGATGCCGGTCGGCGGCTGTACGCCGAGTTCTTTTGCCAGGTCGGGCTTTTCCAGCATCAACTGCATCTGACGCAGCTCGCGCTTGGTCTTGGGGTTCAGAACAAGATCGTCCCAGTTGAGGCGCGACTCGTCTACGGTCGGCGCGACAGTCCCGCCGCCGCCGCTCTGAGCCGGGGCTTGATCTAAAGACTGGGCCAGATTGATATAGGAGGTGTTTTGCGGGTCGAGCGTGGCGGCCTTGCGGGCGGCCTCCTGCGCTTCGGCGCGCAGGTCCAGCGCCTGATACGCGCGGCCCAGATAATGGTAGGCGCGGGCATGGTTCGGGTCGCGTTCCAGCACGGACTTGAGATAGTGTACCGAGTCGTTGAGCAACTGGCGATAAAACTGGAATTTGCGCTTGCCATCGCGGGCGGTCTGGTCAAAGCCAAAAATCTGCGCGCCATAGATCACGGCCATATCGGTCACGCTGGGCTTTTCGGTTTCGGCCTGGTTCCACAGCGCCCAGCCCAGACGGAACCGGGCTTCAATGTTTTCCGAGTCGATTACAACGGCCTTGCGAAAGGCTTCCACGCTCGCGCCCCACTCGTAAGCGCGGGCGCGCTGCATTCCCCGGTACAGCGCCTCGTCACCCGTCTCGTTCGGGCGCGGCGGGGCAGCGTCAGGGGTTGATTTCGCGTTCGCAGCGTCTGCACTGGACGCGCCGGGAAAAGAAGCGCTGTTGGAGGCGTTATTTGACGGTGAGTTATTGGACATAGGTTCCGGTTTCGATGGCGTAGGTTGTAATTAGGCAATCGTCTTGAACTGGGATTTTTAGGATTATGATGATTATGATGATTACTATGATTGTTTGTCTGTTGACTGGTTCCGTTGATTGGAGAACGGTACAAACTAGCAGCGACCATAATCATACTAATCTCACAAATCCTAAAAATCCCAGTTCAAGACAAACAGAGTTTTAAACAAACAGAATTTCAATCATACCACTTACCTGATACGCACAACGCCGCCCCGACAACGCCCGACGTATAATCAGGCCGCAGTGAGCGTGGAAAGCGGACGTGAAAAGTTCAGGCCAATGGCACGAAGTCGAGTTCGGGAACGGGCGGGACAAGGCCCGCCTCCGCGCCCTGTTCCAGAAACGCCTGTATGCTGCGCCTGCCGGTCTCGTCCATCTGTACGGACTGCGCTCCGACGTACATGCCCACGTACCCATCCACGCTTTCACGATCCATCTTGCGGGCATACGAGTGCGCGTAGTCGAGGGCGGGGCCGCGATGCGTCAAGCTCTCCTGCACACCCGCATACACCTGATGCGCGATACGAGCCTGCATCTCTAAAGGCACGTCGCGGCGGACGGCGACCACTTCGAGGGGGAGAAAAAGCCCGGTCTGCTCCTGCCACCACGCTCCCAGGTCTACGATATTATATAATCCAAGCGCCTGGTGTGTAAGCTGTTCCTCGCCCGTGAGAAGGGCCGCGTCCACATCCCCGCGCACGGTCGCCTCACGCAGTTGGTCGTCGGCGATCAGGGTGTAGCGGAAGGTATCGGGCGCGAAAAACAGGGATAGGGCCAGGAATCCGCTGTTACGCAGGCCCGGTACGCCGATCTGCACGTTCTTCAGATCTACTTTTTCCAAGGGATTGTACGTGACCACCATCGCGCCGTACCCCGCGCCAAAGCGCGCCCCGCACGGCAGCAGGCGATACCTGTCCTGAACGTGGGCATACGCGGGCAGGGAAAGCAGGGTCACAGGCAATTCGCCCAAATGCGCGAGGTGATCCAGCATATCTATATCGTGCCAGGCGGGCGCAAAACGCAGCGCGTGGTTTGCGCCATTCGTTTCGGTCGCGGCCTGCGCGCTTTCTGTCGAGGAGGCGAATAGCCCGCGCATCCGAAAGGCGGCATCCGCAGTGGGCGGCACGCCAAAAACAAAATCGGGTTCCATAGCGGTGGGCATAGACGTACTCCCCATAGCGGCGGGCGTATCGAAGGCGGGCTTGGCGGCGCGAAGCGCGTCCGGCATGTTGACATTCGACGGCGCATTTGAATTCGTTTGGACAGGCTGATCGCTCATCATGCTGTGTTATACGGGAACAGGCGCGCGCCTGTTGCGGTAAAACGCAAAATTCCCCTGCCGTATCTGCCGATACTATACCCTGTTCGCGCGCTCTATTGACGCGTCCACAAAACCTCAAACGGACAATCCACGGACAAATCAAGCTGCCGGACTGTGAAAAGGACGTGTGCAGGCCGATAATCTGCCCGTTCGAGACGAAATTTAACATCCGGCTTGTCGGATAGCTTGCCGGTTTGGGATATAATCAATACATTCCCATTGCTAAACTCATTAAATTATTGTCAGATTCGTTTTTGAATTCCATTGTCAAATGACAGCGCCGGTATCCGAAGGCCGCAGGCACATACGCGAAAAGGAACATTTCAACACATATGAAGACAGCGCTGATTACGGGCATCACGGGGCAGGACGGCTCCTATCTCGCGGAACTGCTGTTAGGCAAAGGCTATCGCGTCGTGGGCGTGGTACGCCGCGCCAGCACGGAGAACTTTGAGCGCATCGCGCATATCAAGGATAAGATCGAACTGGTGCAGGCCGACTTGCTGGATCAGTATTCGCTGATCGAGGCCATGCAGAAAACGCAGCCCGACGAGGTGTATAATCTGGCCGCGCAGTCGTTCGTGCCGACAAGCTGGAACCAGCCCGTGCTGACCGGCGAATTTACCGCTTTAGGCGTCACGCGAATGCTCGAAGCCATCCGCCTGGGCAATCCCAAAACACGCTTTTATCAGGCCAGCAGCAGCGAAATGTACGGCAAAGTGCGCGAAACGCCGCAGAGCGAGGACACGCCGTTTTATCCCCGCAGCCCCTACGGCGTCGCCAAAGCGTATGGACACTATATCACGGTCAATTATCGTGAATCCTATAACCTGTTTGCGGTGTCGGGCATACTTTTCAACCACGAGTGCGTTACGGACGCCACGCCAGTTATTATTCGCAAACAGGGGCTGATGGACATTCTTCCCATTGAGGACGTTGTCCCGCATCGTACCACGCCCCATACCGCGCCGCGTTTTACCACGCAGCCCGACCCGCAGGATCGCCTCGAAGTATGGGACGCGAAGGGATGGGCGGCAGTCACCTGCATGACGGCCACATGGAACGGCTATCAGAACAAGCCTAACAAAACCGTGCATCGCATTGCGGCGCGGGGCGCAGTCTACCATGCCACCAGTGACCACGTCGTCTTTGTAGAGCAGGAAGGCAAGCCCGTGGAGACGCCTGCCGAGCAGGTGCAGACGGGCGACACGCTGGCTTTGATTGACCTGCCGCCGCCTTCCAACATCATTCGCATGACTGAGGACGAGGCGTGGCTGCTGGGCGTGATGGCGGCGGAAGGATACGCGAACGAGGACGGCAAAATCCAGTTCACTAATCAGGATCAAGATCTGTTGTGTGAGGTGGAAGCCTGCTGGCGGCGCGTGTGCGGCGGGACCGCTACGCGCTCGACGCATCCGAGCGGCTTTGACAATGGTAAGGAAGTTACACAGCTGCGCTTGTGCGGAGGAGGCGTGTACGCGCGGTATCTGCGCGAGGCGCTGTATACCCGCACGGGCAAAAAGCGCATTCCCATCCGCATTCTGAACGCCGACTGCGAGGCGAGGCGCGCGTTTCTGCACGGCTTCCATCAGGGAGACGGCCTGAAAAGCACACCCTGCACCTACAAGTTTCAGGGCTTCAAGACCGCGTCGGCGGCGATGGCGGCGGGCCTGTACTGGCTTGCCACAACCACGCTGGGGCAGCGCGCGATTGTGTGCCTGGAAGAGCGCGAAGACCGGCTTTACTATCAAATCAATCTGAACTCCCCCACGAAAAACGGGCAGAAAGGACAGCATCTGGTGCGCCCGCTGGCCGAAGTGGTAAAAGCGCAGCCCGTCGAGTACCGGGGCTGGCTGTTCGATCTGGCAACTACATCCGGCACGTTCCACGCCGGAGTAGGCCAGGGATGGATACACAACTCCCCGCGACGCGGCCTGGAGTTTGTGACGCGCAAAGTGACCAATGCCGCCGCGCGAATTAAGCTGGGCCTGGACAAGGAACTGCGCCTGGGCAACCTGGACGCGCGGCGCGACTGGGGTTTTGCGGGCGACTACGTGGACGCCATGTGGCGAATGCTGCAGCAGGACACGCCGGACGATTATGTGATCTCCACGAACGAAACGCACCCGGTTCGGGAACTGGTCGAGGTGGCATTTGCGCGCGTGGGCCTGGACTATACGCCGTATGTGATTCAGGACCCGGCCTTTTACCGCCCCGCCGAGGTGGATTTGCTGGTCGGCGACTCGGCCAAGGCCCGCAAGCATCTGGGCTGGGAACCCAAAGTGACGTTCAAGCAGCTTGTCGAGATGATGGTGGACGCCGACGTAGCCCGCTGGGAAGCCCGGCTTCGCAGCGACAAGAACGAGGCCAGCCATCAGAGCCTGTAGGAGAACCGCATGAGCAGCGGACACGAACCGCAGGCGACGAACGCGACACGCGCTTCGGAGGCGGCAAATACCGCGCATAACGCGCCGAACCGGGCGCGTGTGCTGATTACGGGCGCGAACGGCTTTGTGGGCCGGCATCTGATCGCGCATCTGCTCGGCGAAGACGCTGCCACGCCCGGTTCGGAACCCAACGCGCCGCATGGCGAGCAAATGCCGCCCGCCTCCGTCTTGACGGGGGAGATTTATGCGGCCTGCCTGCCCGCGCACGTTGCGGAAGCGGGCCGCGAGACAGGCGCGTCGTTTGATGCGGCGGGATGGATCGGCGGCGGCGCGAACGGGCGCGTTGATGTCGTGGGCCTGGAACTTGACGATGCCGAGAATCTGAAAAAACTTGTCCGCGACCTGGCGCCGACCCACATCTACCATCTGGCGGCGCGGTCGTCGGGAGCGGACGCGGATCGAGACGCCGTGTTTCAGGCCAATGTCGCAGGCACGCGCAATCTGCTGGAAGCCGCGTCGGAACTGCGCCCGTTCCCCCGCGTCCTTCTGGCAAGCACGGGCTATGTATACGGCAATACGGACGCGCAGCGTCCCGCCCGCGAGGACGATCCCATCGGCCCACTGTGGCGCTACGGCGCGTATGCCGACAGCAAAATCGAAATGGAGACCGTGGCCCGCGCGTATCGCGGGTTCGCCGTGGTCGCCCGCGCGTTCGCGCATACGGGGCCGGGACAGCTTCCGCAATTCGCCGTGCCGGCCTTCGCGCATCAGATCGCGCGTATGGAAAAAGGACTGGAGCCGCCCATTTTGCGCGTCGGCAACCTGGACGCGTGGCGCGACCTGCTGGACGCGCGGGACGTGGTGCGCGCCTATGCCCGCCTGATGATGCGCCACACCTGGGACGGCGTGGCAGGCGAGCCGTTCAACGTGGCGACCGGAACGCCCGTGCAGATACGCGACGTGGTGGCCCGTCTGTGCGCCCTGAGTACGCTGCAGCCCGAAATCGTCGTGGACCCGGCCAGGCTGCGCCCGCTCGACATCGCCTGCTCGACCGGCGACCCGGCCCGCCTGCGCGCCGCCGTGCAGTGGCAGCCCGCGTATACCCTCGACGACACCCTGCGCGACATGCTGGCCTATCTGCGCGGCCAACAGCACACTGCGGCGTAAGGCTACGGACAGTATTCGGGTTTTTACGCGACTAGGGCCGGGCGTCCACGCGCAGCGAAGAACATCGTCCGGCGAACGACAGACCGCCTGGCGTTTACGCCGTGATGTACCGGCGCATCATACGGCCACAAGATGTGGACAAACACAAAACCTCGCCGCATGATGCCCCCTCTTCAGGAACAAATTGGACACTCAGTATATGCCACACGACGATGTTTCTTCCGGCAGCCAAACAACCCGGCAGCCAGTGCGGCCGGGAGCGGCCGGGTCACGCCTGTCTCGGATACAAACCTTTTTAGAACCCTCCGGCAACCGTTGGATTGTTGTTGTCGGCGCTATTCTGTGGCTGCTGCTGATGGGGCCTCCCGGCGTGGCCGATTCGGCGCGTGACGGCGCCTTAGTAGACTGGTCCTGGCAGGCGTGCAACGGCTACTTTCTCCAGCATCACCTACACGCCGGCATTGATTTCGTATTTCCTACCTGGGTGCTGGGCTATTTCTACGGCGGGGCCTATGATCGCCCGCTGTACTGGTTCTACTATGCCTGGCAGTTCCTGTTGGCCGGATGCCTGAGCGTCAGCATCACGCACTTTGCGCTTCGTTTCCCCCGTTCGTCCGAGCGCCTTGCCGTGCTGATTGTCAGCGCCATCGCTCTGACGTTGTTACGCGCCGATTTGCTTTATTTCGTGCTTATGCTGCTGGCAGGCAGCGCCCTGCTGTTTTCGTCAAGCCCCCGGATAGAACGCATCCTCCCGATTTTGCTGCTGCTGACGACGATGTCCCTGGTGAAGTTTTCATTCTTGTCCGTCGCGATTATCATTGTTGCGTTCGCGGCCCTGCACAGCATCGTGAATTCCATCGTCAATCATAAAGTAATGCTGTGGGCGCTTCTTTTGTCGCCGCTGCTGTTCGCCCTTGTTTTTGCCGGCATGTGGTTACTTTTCAGGCAGCATCTGACGGATCTGCCGACCGCCCTGCGTAATGAGGCTGCCGTCAGCATTGGCTACAATGACGCGATGGGCGTGTCGAGCAGGGCTATCACCCTGTACGCGGGCGTGATTGCTTTTGCGACGTTCGGACTGCTGCTTCTAAAGGCGCGCAAGCCCGGCGCGTTCAACCCGACAAGCGGAATCGCGCTGCTGCTATTTGTCGCGCTGGTTTTGTGGAAGCTGGGCTTTGTGCGCTCCGATGCCGGACACACAGGCATATTTTTTGGCGCGACGCTGATCCTGACGATGCTTCTGCCGGTCTATTTCGGGCGGCACGAAACGCAGACTTTGTGGCATCGTCGTTTGAGCTGGGCATGTGTCGCCTTCTGCCTGGGAGCGATCATCAGCAGCAGAGGCTTCAGCTCTATGGGGGCATCCTGGATACGCCAGCCGTTTGCCAGCGCTGGTTTTGCCTTCGCTCCGTGGCGGGTACAACAACAGCTTGAGGCGAAACAATCCCACCTCGACGCAGAGTGCGATCTGCCGGAGACACGCGCGATTGTGGGGAACGCGCCGGTTGACGTCGTCTCCTACGATCAGGAGATCGCGCTGTCGAACCATTTGAATTTGCGGCCCAGACCCGTCTACCAGGGTTACAGCGCGTACTCCACGTATCTGTGTTCGCTCAACGCTGCTTTTTATCGCGGCCCGCAGGCCCCGGCCTATGTGCTGTTCAAACTGCAAACCATAGACGTTAAATTCCCGACGCTCGACGACAGTCAGATCATTCTGGAGCTGCTGCGCTCCTACCACCCGATTCTGGCTGAAAAGGGCTATACGCTGCTGGCGCGCAATGTTCGCTTGTCCGTTATAGCGCGTCGGCAGCCCCGTACCTATCAAGTACAGTTGGAACAGGAGATCACCCTGGCGGACGATGCGCCCTGTCACCTGCTTGAGCTGCATACACGCGGCACGGCAGCAGGCAAAATCAGAGCCGCGCTGCTGCGTCCCGACAATATCACAATAGCGATCCACCTGGACGACGGGGAGATGATACGCTACCAGATGCCGCCGAAGATGGCCGAAACAAGCGTGCTGCTTGATCCCCTGCTAGAAACCAGCCGGGACGTAGTACGTCTCTATGCGGGGCTGTCTTGCAGGCGTGTACATAGCTTTAGTTTGCAGTCCGATCATTTCACGACGACGCAAAAGTTTGAGGTGATTTTGACCCCCCTGGACTCTGTTGTCGGAGAAAACCTGCCTCCTGCACAGGCAGACCTGATGCTGCGTCAGGTGAAATAGCTTTAGTAGCCTCAATGACCTTAACTCTCTTGCCGGAGGATGCCTGAACACTCTAAGGCTCGCCGTGGGGATAGATTGTTTGCGAACCCTTCGGGCCATGTCAGGCGCGTTTCCTGGCCCATCCGCTATCATATTCCGCTATCATATAATGAAAGGTGCAAATAAATTTCTATGGCCGCAACCGACTCGATACCCATACAATCAAGACCCATACAATCAACACCGCCTGCGACCGAACAGCCGCCGAAACAAAACCCGCATCGGAACAACCTTAACTTTCTGCGGGTGGTTCTCGCGACCCTGGTGATTCTCAGCCACTCGCCCGAAATAGTAGACGGCAATCGCCACCGGGAGATACTGACACGCCTGTTCCACACGATTAGTTTTGGGGAGTTTGCCGTAGACGGATTTTTCATTCTCAGCGGCTATTTGATCGTGCAATCGTGGCTGCGCAGTAAAACGCAGTCGGACTATTTGAAGAAGCGCGTGCTGCGTATCTATCCCGGCTACCTTGTGGCTTCCCTGATCAGCGCGTTTGTGGTCGGCCCGCTGGGAGCGGCCAATGCAGGGCAGTACCTGGCGCAGATGCACTATAAGAATTTCATCAAGTATCTGATTTTGCTGCACGGGCCGCAAACGCCCCCCACTTTTGTCGGCCTGCCCTACCCCGTCGTCAACGGGGCGATGTGGACCATCTTCTACGAGTTCGAGTGCTATCTGCTGGTGATGGCGCTCGGATTGCTGGGCCTGTTTCGGCAGCGCGGGATAATCGCGGTCTGCCTTTTGGGGGCGTTACTAATGGAGGTTTACACGGCCCGGTACGGACTCCCACTCCGCTTCAACAACATTCTCATCGGCGATGTTTCCGCATGGCCCCACTTCCTCACGTTCTTCCTGGCAGGAGGCTGCTTTTATCTGTACAAAGACCGCATCGTGTACAGCCCGCGCGGAGCCTGGATCGCGCTGATCCTGCTCACAGTCGCCCTGTTCCATCATCTGACCGCATTGGCCGCCCTGCCTGTGTGCGGCGCGTATCTGCTGCTGTATGTGGGTCTAAAGCCCGGCGGCCCGTTTGCCAGAGTGGGCGAGCGGCACGACATTTCGTATGGGCTGTATTTATACGCCTGGCCCTTGCAGATACTGCTCGCCTGGTATTTTCGCGGCATCAATCCCTGGCTAATGTTCGTTCTCGTCTTGGGGAGCGGATCTTTCCTGGCCTTTTTAAGCTGGCGCTTTGTGGAAAAGCCGGCGCTGTTGCTGAAGAAGCGCGTTACCGCGTCGGCGGCTTAGGCATTTCAGGCGTTCCAAAAAGGTTTGTTGGAGGTTTGCTGGAGATTTGATTCAGGGGCGGCGGGGGCGTAATCATGCCGCCGCTACCTGGGTCAGGTTCTGCTCGAGGCGGTCTATGGCGGCGGCAAGCGACCATTTTTCCACCACGTAGCCCCGGCAGGAATTGTGGATACGCGCGTACAAATCTTCGTCGCAGCGCAGCCTGTCAATCGCGTTCGCCATCTGCTGCGGGTCGGGTTCGGCCAGCAGTCCGTTGACGCCGTCAACAATCGTCTCGCGCAGGCCACCCTCGGCGACCGCGACCACGGGCAGCCCACACAAATTCGCCTCCAGGGGCGCAAAGCCGAATGGCTCCAGGAACGGGGCGTAAACCATCATTTTGGCGCGACTCAACAGATCGACAAGCTCCTTGTCGCTGACCATCACCCTGGGTTCAAACTCCACGCCGAGCGATTGCGCCATCGCCACCATCTTTACGTCAAAGTCGCCGTCCACAAAGTTGCCGACCCAGACAAGGCGGGGACGCGGGAGTTTGGTTCGGGCAAGCGACCGGATGACGAACTCGATGTTTTTGCCGTCCTGGAAGGCCCCCAGGCCGATCACGAAATCTTCCCTGACCTGCTCCCCCTCCTCGAACAGGGCGGCGTCAATGCCCAGATAGCAGACTCTGCCGACAATGCCATAGGCGCGAAACACGGACTCGCGGCTAAAAATGGAATTCACGAGAATGGCGTCATAAGCGCGGGCGTTGTACACCTCTTCGCGGGCGCGCAGGCGCACCGACTCCAGGGCGAGCGTTTGACGCCGCCGGGATGCAAGCGCCTTGCCCGACAGCCAGGACTGGCCGGGCGGGCCTGCAATCCAGACCTGCGAGGGCCGTCCGTCGGGGCCGGCGCGAAAACCCTCGTACAGATGACGCGCCGGCTCCTGCAGATAAACCAGTTTGGGCATATCCACGCACCGGCCAATGGGCGGGCAGGCGGAAAACTGGCAACTGTTGGCGAACAGCACATCGAATTTGCCGGCCGCTATCTCCTCGGCGCATTGTCGGCTATGCTTGCCAAGCGCGTCCACCATAACCGTGGCCTGCGCGTACTTGCCTGCCGCGCGCTCGAACAGCGTGCGCGGCGGCCCCCAGACACGATCCATCGGCACGATGTGCTGTGTAACAAGCCCGCCAAGCGGCAGATACGTCTGGTCTGCCGTGGGCGGACACCACGCTTCCACATGATGCCCCCGCTCCACCAGTCCGCGCACATGGTAGTATAGCGCGCGTTTTGCGCCCCCGCTCGGCAGATTATACCAAACCGCGATCTTCATAGTGTAGAGTCCAGAGATAGAAAAACAGGAATAGAGAAACAGAGATAGAGAAACAGAGATAGAGAAACAGAGAGGGGAAGACAGGAAATGCAACCTGGCAATGCTAACCGGAGATCAAATGAAATTACGGAACCGCACATAGGATTTAAGGGCATGGCGGTACTGTCTTGCGGCCTCGATGGGATGTCCCTGGCGCAGACTTTGACCACCCCATTGCAGGCGGTCTTCATAGTCCCGGAAGTGGCGACTGCCCAACAGACACCTGCGCGCAAGCGCCTGCTGCGCCGCGCTCAAACCCGGCAGGCAGAGAATCTTGCGGCTGACGACCTCCTGGGCCGCAATCATTTTGTCCCGCTGGCCCGACGTGTTGGCGGCATGAAAGCGCCAGCCGACCACAACGCTGTCCGTATACGCGAGACTGCCCGCGAGGGTCAGGCGCAGCCACAGGTCCCAGTCATCGCACGGAACGGTCTGCGGGTCGAAGCCGCCAAGCGCGTCGAGCGCGGATTTGCGTATCAGCGCCTGCCCGACCGTGTAGATCGGATGCCAGTAAGCCTCTACGCCGAACGTCGTAGGCTGGTTCGGGGATAGAGTGACGACGCGCCGGCCCACGATCTCGCGCCTGCGTCGGCTCTTTTGCTCGATTTGCAGCATGTCGGCGTTCAGTTCAGAGGGGTTACACGGCTCGCCCACAGAATCAATCACCGTCGCTACGCCATGCGCGCCCACGCCGGACGGCAGAGAGCGGGCCGCACCGAGCAGGGCGTCCAGCGCGTTCGGCCTCCACAGGTCGTCGTGATCCAGGTACGCGATGTATTCCGAGGCCGGGTCGGCCTCGGCAAGGCCGCGATTGCGCGCGCTTGCGATGCCCCCGTTCGCCTGCCTCACCACGCGAATGCGGCTGTCCTGATCCGCAAGTGCCTGTGCCAGGGCGGGTGTACCGTCCTTAGAGCCGTCGTCCACGACGATCAACTCCCAATCGGCAAACGTCTGCGCCTGCACGCTGCCCACAGTCTGCATGAGGTAGCGTTCGCCGTTATACGTGGGGATCACAACGCTGATGACAGGCGGCGTTACAAAAGGCATAGCAAGATCTTTTCGCTCCGATTACTTGGATTTACTGCAAGTCGGCGTGGAGATACCGTTAGCAGGGCGGTTTGCTCCGCTGCAAACGCGCCGCTCTGAAACGCGCTACTCGGATTTGGAGCTTCTTACGACCTTGCGACCCGCGCGCCGCACGGCATCGGCGATCTTCCAACTGCGGCTGTTGTAGATGGCGTCGTAAGATATCTTCGTCCAGTTGTATAGATCGCGATACATGCTGCGCTCGTTCGCGATGCCCGCGCTTTCAAAAGCGCGGCGGACAAGCTGCGCCTGCTCCTCGGAGTATCCTACCATTTCCCGTATCAAGGGAGGCTGATTGTCGCTCAGAGCCAGTACCCCCAGGCCGTTGCAGTGGTGAAACTCGAACGTTGTCGCATATCTCTGCTTGATTTCTTTCCAAAAGTTGATGACGCCGAACAGTTCGCGCACAACGCAGATGTCATGGAAGAGGACGATGCCGTCCGGCTTCATTTTGGGCAGCCACGTTTCAAAATCATGCTTTACGGCCTCGTAGCTGTGAAAGCCGTCAATGTGCAGGATGTCAACGCTCTGATCCTCGAACTGGAGCAGCGCCTCATCGAAGGTGCAGCGCAGCAGATGCGAAAAACCGGAATACAGCGGGTCGTGGTGCTTTTTCAAGTCTTCCAGAATGTTGGAGCCATAATTTATCGCCATGTTCGGGTCGCCCTGCCAGGTGTCCACGGCATAGCACTGTGTATTCAGCTTCAGCTCCGCCACGGCCTGGCAGAACGCGCAGTACGACGCGCCCGCATACGTTCCCAGCTCCACCAAGACCTGGGGCCGGGCCGCTTCCATCAGAAACATGGCAAAAGGAACATGCTCCTGCCACGCCGACTGCGTAATCAGCCGTTTGGGTGTCATATAAAGAATAGGATGATCCAGAGGATTGAACGACGATTTCATATTGGCCTCAAAGCAATACATCGAAAACGACAAATCTAAAACAAAATAACGTCAACTCAGCAGAACTGATGCCGCGCCGAAATTCAGCCATCTTGGGACACGGCCCAATCCAGTTTTGGGCTGATGATGCCGGGACGATTTTGATGGCCCATGCCGCGCAGGGCGGTCTCCACGACACTAAAGCTGAATACCTGGTCGGCGGTAAAGTGGCGCGAGTTGGGCGCATCGTCAATATGCAGGGTCGCCACATAGCCGCCCGGACTGAGCAGCCACGCGGGAACCGTGCAGCGCGCCGTATACGTGCCGGCGGCCCGGTCGCATGGCGAATTGCCGTCGCTGTCCGGCTCGGCGGTCGAAAACACGACGATGCCCGTGGACGTGTACAGGATCACGCCCACGCGGCAAAACGGCATTTCGCGGCGCAGCGTATATCTTAGCTCGAAATCGAACGCTTTGTCGGATACCAGGTCGCCGGACACCTCCTGCTCCTCTTGCAGCAGCCTCAGATGGGTGATGGCGGCGATCTGCGCGTCGTCCCATTGTTCCAGTTCCCACTGCCCGCCGCTGACCGCCTGATCGGAAAGATACTTGCCGATGATGTCGTTGAGGTTCCCGATGTCGCGCACGCGGCCCTTTTGAAGCCACACGGCGGACTTGGCGATCTCGCCCAAAACGGCCATGTTGTGACTGACGATGAGAACCGTGTTGCCGCTGTTGGAAACGTCCTGCATCCGGTTCAGGCACTTTTGCTGAAAGGCGTAGTCGCCCACGGCCAGCACTTCGTCCACAATCAAAATATCGTTGTTGAGATGCGCGGCGACCGCAAAGGCAAGCCGCACGTACATGCCGCTGGAATAACGCTTTACGGGCGTGTCCAGAAACTTTTCCGTGCCGGAAAACTCGACGATGGCGTCGAACTGGCGGGCGATGTCAACCCGGCTCATGCCCAGGATCGCGCCGTTAAGGAAGATGTTTTCGCGGCCCGTGAGTTCCGGGTGAAACCCTGTGCCGACTTCGAGCAGGCTGCCCACGCGCCCGTGCAGGTCTATCTGGCCCGTCGTCGGCTCCGTGATGCGCGACAGGATTTTGAGCAGGGTGCTTTTGCCGGCCCCGTTACGCCCGATGATGCCGACGACATCGCCCTTCTTGATGTCGAAATCCACGTCCTGGAGCGCCCAGAACGTCTCTTTTTCCGGCTTTTGCAGCGGGTTTTTCAGCTTATGCACCAGGGCCTCAGCCGCCGTGGTGTGCTTTGCAGAATTGTGCGCGATGGTATAGGATTTGCTCAGGCCGCGCACCGAAATAGCGGTATCGCCTTTTGTCGAATTAGATGACATCCGCAAACTTCCTTTCCATGCGCTTGAAGCTGTACGCCCCGCCCACGAACACGGCCACGCTCACAAAGGCGGCATACAGTGTCGTGGGTACGTTCAGCGTTCCCTGGTGGAGCAGCGACCAGCGAAAACCTTCCAGCAGGCTCGCCAGGGGGTTCAGCATATACAGCTTGTGATATTCCGCAGGAACCCGCGAGACGGCATACGCGACCGGGCTGGCGTACAGCAAAAACTGCGTCATGACGGGCAGGATATACTGCACGTCCCTATAACTGACCATCAGGGCCGACGAGAACAGGCCCACCCCCGTCGCCAGCAGCAGGATCAGGAGCAGCCACACGGGCAGCAGCAGCAGGCCCACGCCTGGAACTACATGATAGAGCAGCATCAGCACGACCATCATGCCCAGCGCGACGCCGAAATCCACAAGCGTGGAGAACAGCGTGGACAGGGGCAGGACCAGACGGGGAAAATACACTTTCGATACAAGCTGCGAGTTTTGGAGCAGACACCCGCTCACCTTCGTCAGCGAGCTGCTGAACGCGTTCCAGGCCAGCAGGCCGGCATACGAGAACAGAAAATACGGCACGCCATCGCTGGGCAGCTTGGCGACGCTGCCAAAGACGAACGAAAAGATGCCCGCCGCCAGCAGGGGCTGAAGGATGACCCAGATGGCGCCGAGCGCGGTCTGCCGATAGCGCAGCTTCACGTCGCGCCCCGCGAGGGTCGTCAGCAAGTCGCGATACTGCCAGATTTCGCCCAGGTTAAGCACGGCCCAGCCTTTGCTGGGGCGTATGGTAAGGTACGGCTGAACATTTTCAGACAAGAGTTTGCTCTTTTTCGTGTGAGGGCATTGGACGCGAGACAGCGCGAATGCGCCGCGTCGTTCCTGCCCCGGTACAGAATTTCCGCTTTACGGGCTGCCTGCTTTAGAAGGTACAGGGGAGAGGACAGCCACAATTATACCCCCAAACATATCGCCAAAAATAGGCAGGGGAGTTTCCGCGCCCAATCCCCGCGCCGCTGATGTTGTTGTAATTGTGGCAGGAACGGCAGGATACCATAGGGCAGCGGGGCTGAGGTGTACGCCGAGCGGTCATGCCACAGGCAATTTATGCCACAATTAACTTGTGCCATAATGAAGGACAAAGGAAATCAAGGACAACGAAAGAAAACTTTCGACGAACTTTTTGATAAGCATGTTGACAAACTTTTTGGCAGACTTTTTGGCAAGTATGGCGGCGAGGACACGAGTAGATGAGAATAGCCGTATGGCACAACCTGCCCAGCGGGGGAGGCAAACGCGCCCTGTACCTGCACGTTCGGGGCCTGATACAGCGCGGGCATGACGTGGAGATATGGACGCCCGAATCCGGCAACCGCTCGTATCTGCCCCTGAGCGACCTGGCTCCCGAACATGTGACGCCGTTTCCGCGCCTGCCCGAAACGGCGGGCAATCCCGTCTCGGACGCCGTTCTGTCGTATCGCCGCGTCAATACCGAAATCGCGCGTATGAACGCGTCGTGCGCGCAGGCCGCGCAGGAGATGGCGGCGGGCAAATTCGATGTCCTGTTCGCCAACACGTGTTTTATTTACTTTGCGCCGGCTATCGGACGCTATGCCAAACTGCCGAGCGCGTTGTACCTGCAGGAACCCAACCGCAAGGTACACGAGGCCAATCCGCGCCTGCCGTGGATCGGATACGACGCTTCCGAACTGTCGCAAAAGACGCCGCAGCGCGTCAAAGAGAGTCTGATTGGCGCGGCCCGTCAGCGCAAGGCGCGACTTCAGGCCCGCTACGAGGTGCAGAACGCCGCCGCGTATGACAGCGTTCTGGTCAACTCGTATTTCAGCCGCGAAAGTTTGCTGCGCTGCTATAACATCGCCGCGCAGGTGTGTTATCTGGGCATTGACGCCGCTAACTTCACCGAGCAGGGCCGCAAGCGGGAAGATTTTGTCGTGGGCATCGGGGCTTTGCAGGCGCACAAAAATATAGAATTTGTGATCGAAGCGGTTGGGGCCATACCGGGCAACCGCCCGCGCCTTGTCTGGGTCGGCAACATGGTCGCGCCCGAATACAAAGAGCATTTGGAGCGGCTGGCCGAATCGCGCAAAGTGTGCCTTGAACTGAAGGTGATGATCTCCGACGCGGAACTCGTGGAACTGCTCAACCGCGCAATGGCTATGGTGTACGCGCCCCGGCTGGAACCGTTCGGCTACGCCCCCTTAGAAGCCAATGCCTGCGGCCTGCCCGTGATCGCCGTAGCGGAGGGCGGCGTGCGCGAAACCGTTGTAGACGGCTTGAACGGCCTGCTCGTGGAAGCGCAGCCGGAAAAGATGGCGCAGGCTATCCAAACGCTGCGTCTCGATCCTGTCCTTGCCCGTCAGCTTGGCGAAAACGGTTTGCGTCGGGTACGGGAACACTGGTCATTGGACGCCGCGACCGAACGGCTGGAAGAAGCCCTGACGCGCACAAAGCAAATGGCGGCGTCACGCTGACCGCGCTTCTGGCATCAACTCAACTATTGCCGTGACTTGAAAACTCCTGTCCGCGCAGCCTGCGGCTAAACAGCCCTGTGATGTTTACAATAGGACATTTGCGAGAAGAAACCATGATCTCTGTGATTGTGCCGGTATATAACGCCGCGCGGTTCCTGACCCCCACCGTGCAAAGCGTGCTGGGGCAGACGTATGCGGATTGGGAACTGCTGCTGGTCAACGACGGTTCTACGGACGGCACGGACGCGCTGGCGCACACCTTTGCCGCCCAGGACAGCCGCGTTCGCGCATTGGCGCAGGCCAATGCGGGGTGCGCGGCGGCGCGTAATCACGGCTTCGCGCACATCAACCCGGCCTCGGAATACGTAATTTTTCTGGATCACGACGACATCTGGGAGCCGGACGCTCTGGATACCCTGCTGCAAACCGCCCGCGCCCGTCCCAATGCGGTAGCCGCCGTGGCGAAAGCGAACGTGATGCAGCCGGATCAGGCGGACGCCGTGCAGCAGGCCATACAGCGCAAAATAGAAGACTTGAAAACCGACACGCAGGAAAAGGAACGGCGGCAAAATGCGTCGGGCGCGGCGGCGTCCACTATTGACCAAACGCCACCGAACGGCGGTATAGAGACCGTTCCCGATACCGACGCCCTGACCTTCGACGGCCTGCTCTCATACTGCCCGATATGGACGATGGGACAGGTCTTGATACGCTGCGAGGCTTTTACGCAGGCCGGGCGTCTCGATGTCCACTGCGCGCCCTCCGATGACTGGGATTTGTATCTCCGATTGGCCCTGTGCGGCGCGTTTGTAACCACGCCCAAAACCGGCATCCACTGGCGCAGCCACGACTACAACACCTCCAAGAACAAGCCGCTGATGCAGCAGGCCGAGGCCCGCGTCCGCGCCAAGCTGCTCGACAATCCCGGCCTGAGCGCCCGTCAGCGGCAAATGGTCGTCATCAGCATCCAGAACCCCACGCGCTATTTGTCCATGCTTCAGCTTCAATGGGCCAGGCAGAACGTGGGCCGTCATCGCTACGGCGAAGCCCTGCGCCAGACACGCCGCGCCGTGGGCAATTACGTCCGTTCCCTGCGTTCCGCCCCAACTTCGACGACATAAACGCGCTCACCGCCCATGAACAAACAACAACTGCTCGAACGTATGTGTGAGGCCGGTCTGTCGCGCATCACCGCTGATGTGGAACCCATGCTGATGCCCTCGATTCGACTGTTCACGCAGCCGACCCCGGAGGCTGATATTCCCACCGGCGCCTCAAAAATCGGCGGCAGCCCTGATTTACCGCCGGGTTTTCAATGGCCTTGTTGTCTTCCTTTGCCAGAGAGTTCAGGATGGGCTGACGATTCGAGGCTTGGCGGGCCGCTGCGCTTTCTCGCCCAGATCAACTGCGCGGACATCGCCCCCTATGACACAGAACACGCGCTGCCGACCACAGGCCTGCTCACCTTCTTCTGCGCCATCTGGCGCGACGGCTTCCCGTGGAACAATGGAGATGATAGCTGGCTCGTCATTCACAGTGAGGTTTCCCTATCTTCCCTCCAGCGAACCTCGCAGCCACCATCAAAACCGGACGAAGGCTACTCACGCGATACCCACCCCTGCGCTCTCCACTTCGAGGAATACTACGCCCTGCCCGGCTCCGACGTTGGCCGAATAGGACTTACCGAGGCCGAGTGGGAAATTATGTGCGACAACTTGTGCGAGTTCATGTACGGCAAGGACAAGGAATATACTCATCTTCTGCTTGGCAGATCGCAGGATGTGCAGGGCGATATGGAGTGGGAATGTGAAGCCTTTCAGCCTGAACACGCACATACATGGATCCAATGGCACAATATGAGCAGCGCGGAACACAAACAATTTGACGCTGACATGCACGAAAAGGGTAAAAAGGAATGGCGCTTGCTGCTGCAAGTGGAAACCGATCCTAACATTGATCTGGAATGGAATGGCTGGGGCATGGGGTACTTCTGGATACGCAGGGACGACCTTGCGGCTCGCGACTTTGACCATACCTGCCTGGTAAATCAGCACACGTAACATATTATGAACAGACAACAAGTGCTTGAGCGCATCCATGAAGCAGGGCTGTCACGCATTGCCGACGACGTGGAAGCCCTTTTGAAACCTTCTATTCGGCTTATTGCTCATGTCTCCGACGATGCTCAAATACCTGTGGGCGCGTCGAAATTGGGTGGTTTGCCTGATTTGCCTGCCCATGTGGCGTGGCCGCAATGTAAAAGCATGTCGCCTGATGAGACGTACTGGATAGACGTGCAAAGGCAGGGTGGCCCGTTGTGGTTTCTCCTGCAAGTGAACCTGACAGATACAGCGTCAATGGATAGCGAGGCCACGCTGCCCCACGCAGGAATGCTTTACTTCTTTGCCGCCCTGTGGAAAGATGGGTTTCCAATGGACGGCATCACGCCCGATTGCTGGAAGGTAATCTACTATGACGGCGATTTGACTTCGCTGCGCCGCACCCCTGTTCCTGTTATCCCGGAAGGGCTGCGAAACGCGCTGGAGTTGGAGAGTTACTTATCCGCAGAGTTCCAGATAAAACCCTGCACCTTTGAGTTGGAGCCGTACTACGCATTGCCTGCCGTCGCTTTGCACAGTATAGGTCTTGACGAGCGAGAAACGCAGATCGCCTACGATAAACTGTACGACCTGACACACGGTAAGGACAAAGAGGCTACTCACCTGCTGCTTGGCAATGCACAGGAAACACAGAGCGATATGGGATGGGAATGTGAGTCCGCACAGCCGGAATATGCAAGTGTCTGGGACAACTGGCACAACACGAGCAGTGCAGAACACAAACAGTTCTATGCTAATATGCACAACCAGGGTGAAAAATGGTGTTTGCTGCTGCAGATGGATAACGCCCCTGACATCGGTTTGATCTGGGAAGGGTATGGACGCGGCTACTTCTGGATACGCAAGGAAGACCTTGCCGCCCGCAACTTCGACCGCGTTTGTCTGGTGACGCAGCACACATAGGACAGCAGGCAGCGCAATGGAATGCGTCGTCTGCTGTATACCGCCAAACCTCCGCTTGCATTTCACCCGCTAAACCTGCTAAAATAAAAGTAGGGCCTTGTGCTAGTTAGGGCCTCGGTTTATAGAGTGTGCCTCCGAAACGTACAGACGTTTATCGCCAAACAAACCCTGTACTTCTCGGAGGACACACAAGATGATAACGCATTTTGACGACTTCTGCCTATGGGTGTATGTCGTTGTGGACGAAATCTGGCAAACACTCGCGCCCTACTTCGCGCATCCTGGCCCTACCTCGGTGTGCAGCGACAGCGAACTGCTCACCCTCGCCCTTGTAGGCGAGTGCCGAGGGTGGGACAAAGAGACCGACATGCTGCACGAGTGGCAGGCGTACCGGCATTTGTTTCCGCATCTGCCCGAACGCAGCCGCTTCAACCGCCGACGCAGGCATCTGTGGCTGGCCTTCAACCTGATACGTCAGGCCCTGTTGCGTCTCTTAGATGTCGCCCAAGATCGGCAGTGCCTGCTCGACAGTTTGCCGGTTGCGGTCGTCGGCTTCCATCTGGCTCCGCAGGCAAGCCGCGCGTGGAAAGAACACGGCGCGACGTTCGGACGCGTGAGTTCCAAGAAGATTACTATCTTCGGCTACAAACTGCACCTGTTGTTGGCTGTGAACGGAACCATCCTCGACTTTGAACTCGCGCCTGCCAACGAAAGCGACTTGGCCGTCGGCGAAGAACTGCTGTCGGCTTATTCTGACCTGCTGGCGATGGGCGACAAAGGCTACATCAGCCAGGAAGCGCAGGAGCAATGCACGACGCGCCATGTGCGCCTGCTTACCCTGCCGCGCAGGAACCAGAAACAGCAGGTGTCGCGTCAGGAACAACGCCGCTTCAACCGACTGCGGCAGATCATCGAGACGGTGAACGGACAACTGACGCAACAGTTCAACGTGGAAACCAACCACGCACGTAGTTTCTGGGGACTGTGTACGCGTTTGTACACCAAGATCACGGCTCATACGCTGTGCATCTACATCAACCGCTTGCTCGGCAAGGCAGAGTTCTTGCAGATCAAGGCACTGGCCTTCCCTAACTAGCACAAGGCCCAAGTAGGAATTCCCCTGACAGGCTGCCGCTCCCTTTTGCAACATGGTTTGTGAAGTTTTACGCAATGTCACTTCCTCAGCAAGAGGTGAGCGTTTACGCAGAGCCGCGACTGCCTGTTCTATTTTTTGATCTGTTTGTTTCGTCGTCTGTTTTCGTAAGTACCCATTTATTAGTATCCAATCGGCGCGTTGGGCGTTTTGCCCCTGTTACGGCAGCCAATACCCGAACGCGCCACTGTGAGCAAGGAGCATCGCCCTTCATGGCAACCGGACACATCGTGCAGATACAGGGGCCTGTCGTAGACCTCGGTTTCAAGGCCGGCGAACTGCCCGCCATCAACAACGCCGTCACCATTCGCGACCTGACCCGCGAGATTGACCTCACCGTCGAGGTCGCGCAGCACATGGGCAACGATGTCGTGCGCTGCATCGCCATGTCGTCCACGGACGGCTTGGTGCGCGGCATGGACGCCGAAGACACGGGTTCGCCCATCCTGGTTCCCGTCGGCGATCAGACACTCGGACGCGTACTGAACCTGCTGGGCAAGCCGATTGACGAGCGCGGCCCCATCAACGCCACGACGAGTTGGCCCATCCACCGCGCCGCGCCCACGTTTTCGGAACAAAGCAGCGCGCAGGAAGTGCTGGAAACCGGCATCAAGGTCGTTGACCTGCTGACGCCCTTCCTCAAAGGAGGCAAGATTGGACTGTTCGGCGGCGCGGGACTGGGCAAAACGGTTCTGATCCAGGAACTGATTACCAACATCGCGACCGAACACGGCGGCTTCAGCGTGTTCGCGGGCGTGGGCGAGCGCACCCGCGAAGGCAACGACCTCTGGCTGGAAATGACCGAGTCGGGCGTTATCACCAAAACCGCAATGGTGTTCGGCCAGATGAACGAGCCGCCGGGCGCGCGCCTGCGCGTGGCCCTGTCTGCCCTGACGATTGCCGAATACTTCCGCGACGTGGAAGGCCAGGACGTGCTGCTGTTTGTGGACAACATTTTCCGCTTCGTGCAGGCGGGCGCGGAAGTGTCCGCTCTCCTCGGACGCATCCCCAGCGCGGTCGGCTACCAGCCCACCCTCGGTACGGAGATGGGAGCCTTGCAGGAGCGCATCACGAGTACCAAGAAGGGTTCGGTCACGAGCGTACAGGCCATCTACGTGCCTGCCGACGACCCTACCGACCCGGCCCCGGCTACCACCTTCGCCCATCTCGACGCGTATGTGTACCTGGAGCGCAAAGTCTCTGAAAAAGGCATCTATCCCGCTGTTGACCCGCTTGCCTCGACCTCGCGTATCCTCGATCCGCGCATTGTCGGCCAGGAGCATTACGACACGGCCCGCCAGGTACAGCAGATTTTGCAGAGGTACAAGGAACTGCAGGACATCATCGCCATCCTGGGCATTGACGAACTGAGCGACGACGACAAACTCGTTGTGGCCCGCGCCCGCCGCATCGAAAAGTTCATGGGCCAGCCGTTCCGCGTGGCCGAGCAGTTCACGGGTCAGCCCGGAAAGTACGTGCCGGTCAAGGACACCATCCGCAGCTTCAAGGAACTGATCGCCGGACAGCACGACGACCTGCCCGAACAGGCATTCAACCTCGTCGGCGACATTGATGAGGCCGTCGAAAAGGCGAAGACGCTCGGCGCATAGAAATTAGCCGCAAATGAACGCGAATAAACGCAAATGAATTCAGGAGGGATTGAGCAGACTTACTGCATCGTTCTGCATAGAATTGTATTCGCGTTTGTTTGCGTTCATTTGCGGCTATCGTAAGTTTCAGGAGATTTACATGGCTACGTTTCCCTTAGAACTGGTGACGCCGGAGCGGCTGCTGTTTTCCGAAGATGTGCAGGCCGTGCGCGCGCCGGGTATTGACGGCTCGTTCGGCGTATTGGCCGGACACGCGCCCCTGCTCACGCAGTTGTCGCTCGGATTAATCAAAATCACATTAGCGAACGGCGGCGAGGAATTAATCGCCACTACGGGCGGGTTTATGCAGGTGAGCCGCGAAAAGGTCATTATCCTGGCGGACAGCGCGCAGCGCGCCAATGAAATAGACGTTGCGCGTGAACGCGCCGAGGCGGAGCGGATGCGGCAGGCGCTGGAAGTACCTGGCAGCGGCATAGACGCCGAACAACTGCGCGAAGATTTGCAGGCCGCCCTGAATCGCATTCAGGTGGCACAGATGCACGCCTAATCCTTGACTGTCAAAAAAATAAAGTCTACACAGCCGCATCCTCGCATGAAAATCATGCGGGGATGCGGCTGTTACAAGTAGGTGGTATGCAGGTAGATTTGTCGGATTTGAGCAGAAGCCAGTAGTGCAACCAGGCAAAAACGTAAACTCCTTGTACTATCATTGAAATAGGGAACCTCCCTCTGTCATAATAAATCCAGGTTCGAGTGGTCAGGACGACACATCTTAATACTATCCCTCGCTACATCAGAGAATAATCAATGCTGTTTAGTTCGCCCCTCTTTCTTTTTGTATTTTTTCCTGCCGTGCTGCTCGTCTACACGCTGGCGCACAGCAGCAGGCGCAACACGATTCTTTTAGTGGCAAGTCTCTTGTTCTATGCCTGGGGAGAACCTCGCTTTGTCGGCGTCGTGCTGCTGTCCTCGCTGGGGGATTGGCTGATCGGGCGCAGGCTTTATCAGAGCGCGGCCCCACGCCAGCGTCGCCTGTATCTGCTTGCGGGCGTCAGCCTGAACCTCGCATTATTGCTCTACTTCAAGTACGCCAACTTCTTTGTCGCCAACGTCAACAGCGCGTTAGGGGCGCTTCACCTGCATCCTTCGTTCTTCACGGCCATCGCCCTGCCGCTGGGCGTCTCGTTCATTGTTTTTGAAAAGATCACGTACATCGTGGACATCTATCGCAAGACCGGCACACCCGCCGACCGGCTCGATACGTACCTGCTGTACGTCTTATTCTTTCCCAAACTCCTCGCCGGCCCGATCATCAAGTACCATGACATCGCCGAGCAGCTGCGGTCACGCCAATCTACAATCAATGACATGCAGGCGGGCATAATGCGCTTTTGCGTGGGTCTGGCAAAAAAGGTGATCCTGGCGGATACGCTGGGCCGGGTCACGGACAAGACGTTCGCGCTGACCGGCAGCCAGCTCGGATTTCACAATGCCTGGCTGGGTGTCGTCTGTTTTACGCTGCAAATCTACTTCGATTTTTCCGGCTACTCCGATATGGCTATCGGGCTGGCGCGCATGTTCGGGTTCCGTTTGCAGGAAAACTTCAATATGCCGTATGTCGCCACCAGTTTCACGGATTTCTGGCGTCGCTGGCACATCTCGCTTTCAACGTGGATACGCGAGTACCTGTACTTTCCGCTGGGCGGTAATCGCGTCTCGCTCCCCCGCGCCTACTTCAATCTGTGGATCTGCTTTTTTCTTTCGGGGCTATGGCACGGCGCAAAGTGGACGTTTATCCTGTGGGGCGTTTATCACGGCTGCTTCATGATGCTGGATAAATTGTTCTGGCTGCGAATACAGCGCAAGCTGCCCGGTTGGGTCAGCGCGGCCATCACCCTGCTGCTCATCATGTTCAGCTGGGTCATCTTCCGCGCCGACACTGCGGCGCAAGCCGCGTACTATCTGCGCGCCCTGGTTCCGGGACAGGGCGCGTCTGACACCTTTATGTTTGTGGAGCAGGACGTTTACGCCTGCATTGCGGTCGGTGCGCTCGTTGCCGTACTTCCGGGCCTGGACATATGGAGGCGTTTCAAGGATCAAGTACGCGCTCGTTTCGCGTATGCGCCTGAGTTCGCGCTCGCGGCCTGCTTCGCGCTGCTGCTGCTGGCGATAGGCAAAATATCCACAAGTACGTTCAATCCCTTTTTGTACTTCCGGTTTTGATCTGTTCTCCCGATTGCTGTTCTCCCGATTGCTGTTCTCCCGATTGCTGTTCTTTCAACTGCTATTCATGAGGAGTGTCACATGCCCCCGACGCGGCCACGACCATTCGCCCGCCTGCTGCTGTTCGCCATGTTCAGCCTTTTCTATCTGCCTGCGCTCGTGATGCTCGCCCTGCCGGGCGCGCGCCATCTGCCGGGCCGCGTCGGCACGATGCTGGCAAAAACTCTGGAGGGCCACGTTCTATGGGGGATGACGACCCAGGCGACCGTCACGCCGCTGTCGGCACGGGATTGGCTGGACGGCACGTTTCAGGACACGGCCACGCAGTGGGTCAATGCCAACTTCGGCCTGCGCCACTATTTCATCGGAGCGGCCAATCAAATTGATTACTCCGTATTCCACATGTCGCGCATGAACAACAACACCATCGTCGTCGGGAAAAATAATGTCCTGTATGAACGCCCCTACATAGACGACTACTGCCACCTCAAGCCGCTGTACCCGCTGAACCAGATGCAGGCCCAAATAGAGCAGGTCGCTGAACTGCGCCGTCGCCTTAACCGGCGCGGCATCGCCTTTGTCGTGCTGATTACCCCGGATAAAGCGGCCTCCTATCCTGAATACATACCCGCGCCCTTTTCCCGACTGCCGATGGGCGGACGGCGTAACTACAATAATCTGGTGGAATGTTTGAGGCGCAGCGATGTGCCGTATGTAGATGGGCATGAGATCACGCTGGACGATAAACGAGCGGCGAACACGCCTGTTTTCCCACGGGGAGGCACACACTGGAACTTGCTGTGCGCGTATCAAACGGTACGCCAGCTTGTCAGCGTTATGGAGCGCGAGTCCGGACGGACGCTGCCCCACCTGACGGTCAAGGCCGCGCCTGTTTCTCATCTTGCCTACCTGGATCAGGATGTAGACCTTGTGCGTCTGACGAACGTGCTGTTCCCCGACACGCATTATCCGGTTCCTCAGCCTGTTTTCGCCGTTGAGCCTGCCGGTGTGCCGCTGCGAAAAGCCATATTTGTCGGCGGCAGCTTCCTGGGTACGCCTGTTGACATGCTGACGAAAAACGGCGTGATCGGGCAAATCGATTACTATTTCTACTACCGCCGCTGGCTGCAAAGAGCGCCCGATACAGCGCAGCGTCCCGTTGATGTCACGAAAATAAACTGGGAGCGCGATGTTTTCGACGCGCCCGTGATCGTTCTGGAGATCAATGAGTCCGTCCCCGGCATCGGCCCGGACTCGCACTTCGGAGCCTTTACATCGGACGCGCTCAAACACCTTCAGCCTTAAGTGGTTTGTGCCGCGTTGCTCACATTGTCTTACGATAGCGGTTGTGACAAGCAATCGGGCAAAAACCAAAACGCTGGTACATCAGGTAGGGGCCGGTCGCAGGTTCATTGCGGTCTGCGCCGATGCTGGTATACACCCGCGAGGTGACCAATCCTTTCTCACGCATGGCATAAAGACAATGGTTCATAAGCGCGCGGGCAAGCCCCTGCCGCCGGTAAGCATGGCGGACGGCCACATTAGCCACATCGCCGGAGCCGCGTGTGACTTTGCAAAGGTATAGCCCTGCAACCTCGTTCCCATGCCATGCGATACGGCTGATGTCGGTGTCACACCCCTCCACAAAATCAACCCAGCCTGCTTCTTCTTTGCTTATCCACGCGTTCAAAGCGGCTTGATCCCAATTGGCATCCACGTTCGCTTCAATAAGCGCGTGTGCTATGGCTTGACTGTCTTGCAGGCACATCGGCAGAATAGTATAGCCGGGCGGTGTTGCAAGCGGCGGTAAGTTCGCGAAGGCGTCGAAGGCGAGTTCAGGGGACAAAAAACGCACATGGTAGCCTTCGCTTGTCAGCAGCGCAATGGCATCTTGTTCTCCATCGCTTGCGTTCGCGGCCAACTCTCCTTTGTGTCGCCCTTGATCCAGCTTCGCCGCGTGTGCCTCGGCCCAGCGCAAAATAGCGCTTCCAATTCCCTGACGCCGCCATTGCGGCAAGACCCAACCTCTGGAAAGATAAGCGCGTCTGTCAACTCCCTGAGCAGCATCATGTTCATTCCACCACTCCAACCGCCCGTGCGCGATTATGTTTCCGGCGAGTTCTGCGATAACAACATTTTCGTACCGACCTTCTTCAAGCAAGCGTCTAGTTCGCTTAACGTACTCGTCTGCGGATAGATTGGGAAGCGTGTCGCAGACAGAAAAGGGATCTGTTTGATCTTTGAGGCGGCAGCCTTCATGGACATCCAGCATACCAACGATGTCCGGCGCGTCATTGTAGTGTCGAAAGATTAAGCCGGGAATGTCAGGCGCATCAGGCACATGCGGACGAGAAGTGGTTTGCATCTTAGTATGTCCTTGTCAAGCGTTGTTACGTCTTTGTCGTTTTTTCCACACTTGCCGCTAAACATTGCTCCGCCGCGCATTTCTGCAGCGACAAAAAAGCCGTTAGAGGTGTGCAGACCTCTAACGGCTTGAATGATTTACACGCGATAGATGTTACGCGCGTTCGGCGAGTTTCTGCACGGCGGCGATGTCCACCTGAAGGCTCGGCCCCATCGTGGATGTGATTGTGATCTTCTTCAGGTACTTGCCTTTGGCGGCGGCGGGCTTGGCTTTGACAAGGGCGTTCACCAGGGCCATGAAGTTGGCCTGCAGGTTTTCGGCAGGGTAGCTCGCCTTGCCGATGGGCGCGTGAACGATGCCGTTCTTGTCTACGCGGTACTCGGCGCGTGTCGCGCCCTTGATGTCGCGCACCACTTGCCCCACGTTCGGGCTGACCGTTCCCGCTTTCGGGTTGGGCATCTTCTGCTTCAATATCTGTCCCAGGCGACCCACGAGCGGCATCATGTCTGGGCTGGCGACGAGAATGTCACAGGCGGCCCCACCCTCTTTCTGGATGCGCTCCAGCAGGTCTTCCGCGCCGACCAGATCGGCTCCCGCCGCCTGCGCGTCGGCGGCTTTCTCGCCACGCGCAAATACCCATACCACGCGGGTCTTGCCCGTGCCGAAAGGTAGGTTTGTCGTGCCGCGCACCATCTGATCGCCGTGCCGGGGGTCTACGCCCAGGTTGATGGCCGTTTCGACGGTCTCATCAAACTTGGCCGTGGCGAGTTCCTTGACGCGGACAAACACTTCGGTCGCATCCAGGGCGACATTTGCGTTCGTGGTTTTGGCGACGGCCAGATAACGCTTGCTGTGGCGGGCGCGGTTCTGCTTGGCCTGGCGGCGAGCCGCCGTAGACAGACCATGCTTTTTTTCCTCGGTTCCGGTATCCGGCGCGGGCGCGGCGCTTGCGGGGGCTAGTACATCGGACATGATTATTCTCCTGTGGTCATTGCGGAACCCTTGTGGTTCCTTCCACGCAGATTCACATTTTGTAAATCTACTTTTTCCCTTCCGGGTTTTTACTTTCTTGCGGCAACGGCTTTAGCATTTTGCCGTCGCTGTTGGGCTGATTGACGCGCTCGCCGACCTGCGACCAGACGAGGCCGACAATGAGCAGGCCCCACAATCCCAGGCCATACGCCGCGCCGGAAATGACGTTGCGCGTGTTCGCGGCAGGCAGAACAATGTTGACGAACAGTTCCAGGCAGGCAAGCGCGGCAAAAGCCGTTCCCAACCCCGTCCACACGGACAGAAAATAGAACCGTCCCTTGCGCCGATCCTGCTGGTACGAGCCGACATGATACGGCAAGTTTCCGTCGAGACGAAGAACGTGTTCGCGCAGAGCCATCCACCCCATCGCGAAGCAGCTTAGCACGAACAGACTTATGGCAACCGAAGAAATCTCCATACCATCGCCTCTTGATGACTGTCGTTTGTTCTTTGTTGATTGTTGTTTGAAATGCCTGAGCAAGCGTAATCTCTTTGCTCCGCGTATTCAGCAAGCAACAAACAATAAACAACAAGCAACTAAACTATGTCCACGCCCATAGAACGCGCGGTTCCCATAATAATACGCATCGCGCCCTCTATGTCGTTAGCGTTCAGGTCGGGCATCTTCTGTTCAGCGATCTGACGAATCTGATCCTGCGTCAGCGAGCCGATCTTTTCGCGGTTGGGTCGGCCGGAGCCTTTGGGCGCGGCAGCCATCTTCTTGATGAGGTCAGCGGCGGGCGGAGTCTTGGTGACAAACGTGAACGAGCGGTCTTCGTAGATGGTGATTTCGACCGGGATAACGCTGCCGACCTGCGAGGCCGTTTTTTCGTTATATCCCTTGATAAATTCCATCATATTGATGCCGTAAGGGCCGAGCGTGGAACCAACGGGCGGGGCCGGAGTGGCCTTGCCTGCCGCGATCTGCAGCTTGACAACGGCAGTGACTTTCTTCGCCATGACAATCCTTTTCCTTAAACTGTTTCTAACAAACTGTTTCTAAACTACTTTTTCTACCTGCGAGAAGTCGAGTTCTACGGGCGTATCGCGCCCGAAGATCGAGATCAGCACCTTGAGTTTCTCTTTGGGCGCGTCCACGTTCTCGATTTTGCCGGTAAACTCTGTAAACGGCCCGGAAGCGACACGCACGACATCGCCCTTCTCATACTTGATGACCGGAATGGGGGCGCTGCCCTCCATCGCATCCAAAATGTCCTGCGCTTCCCGGTTGGGCATCGGCGTCGGCTTGTTGCCGGGCGGCGGCGGCGGAATAAATCCCGTTACGCCAGTCGTGCTTTTCACCAGATACCAGGTCGTGTCGTCCATATCCATCTCGATCAGGACATAACCGGGATAGAGTTTGCGCTTCACTTCCACTTTGGTGGCCGGCTTGCCGGCCTTGCCCGCTCGTGACTTGATTTCCGTCTCCGTCGGCACAAGGATGCGGTGTATTTTCTCCCGCTGGCCCATCGAGTCGGCGCGGCGTTCGATACTCAGCTTGACCTTGTTCTCGTGGCCTGAGTAGGTATGAATGGCATACCAGTTTTTAGGCATTGTTCCTCCACCTTCGTTATAGGTAAGTTCCGCTCGCGGCAAGGCGGGCCGCGCGAGTGGAATTAACGGTGCAGGATGCGGCTGAATATGGCTCCGAGCGTAAAGTCCAGCGCGGCCATATACAGACCCAGCACAACAATGACGGCGATCACAACATATGTCAGGCGCAGGGCTTCGGGGCGCGTGGGCCATGTCGTCTTTTGCAGTTCCGTGTAGGTTTCGCTGAGAAAATTCTGCGCCGGGGCCGGGGTCGTTTCGGCGGGGGCGGGCTGTTGTTCCATCGTCATAGCTGCACCTTTATTGTGGACAGAAGCAAACTTACTGTGACCGGGATCAGATAGTACGCCACCCGATCTATACGAACTCAACTATACAAAGCGAAAAACAGCGTACAGTTGGGACGAAGACGCCGTCCCGTTCGCTGCTCACTGCCCGCCTGAATAGCCGCGCAGGGCGGGAAGTTCGCGGGACACTTCTCGCAGGAAGCTTTCCCAGGCGACTTCCCGCCCTGCGGCAAGGGTGGGCGACGCTGCGCCCGAAAATGGCAGGGGAGGCAGGACTTGAACCCGCGACCTACGGTTTTGGAGACCGCCGCTCTAGCCAGCTGAGCTACACCCCTAGGGAGGGGTTCAAGGTTCAGGAATCAGGGGATTAGGAAAAACACCCCTTCGCTCCGATGTGATAGTCTTATCCAAGCATAGTCTGATATAAGACAATTACGTCGAATATACGGGCAGGGGTTTCGCTTTTCCTGCCCCCCTGCCTCCTGAACCTTGAACCCTCTTAAACTACTTGGCTTCCCGATGAAGCTGATGCTTTCGGCATGTCGGACGCGGGCAGTATTTTTTGAGTTCCAGCCGGTTCTGGTGCTGAATGCGATTCTTGGAGGTCGTGTAGTTGCGCGAGCGGCATACGGTACACGCCATCGTGATAACAATGCGGGCTTCTTTTGACGCCATGTGCGCTATCCATTCTGTGCAGTGCGCCTATCGGACGAGGACAGACATACCGCAGACTGTAGTTAAGCGCGTGACCGCCGAAGTCTGTTTTTGAGCAGGACTCCGGGCGATCACACGCCAGGCTACGTATTATTCGAGGATCTTTGTCACGCGACCGGCGCCTACGGTGCGTCCACCTTCGCGAACGGCGAAGCGCAGGCCTTCTTCCATCGCGATGGGGGCGATCAGTTCGCCCGAAATCGTGATGTTGTCACCCGGCATGACCATCTCAACGCCTTCCGGCAGGTTCATGGAGCCGGTCACGTCCGTGGTGCGGAAGAAGAACTGTGGCGTGTACCCCGCGAAGAACGGAGTGTGGCGACCACCCTCTTCCTTCGTCAGCACGTACAGCTCACCCTGGAACTTGGTGTACGGCTTGATGGTTCCGGGCTTGGCGATGACCTGGCCGCGCTCGACATCGGTGCGGTTGATACTTCGCAGAAGCATACCCGCGTTGTCACCTCCGAAGATCAGGTCGCACTTCTTGTGGAATTGCTCCAGGTCGGTGGCTTTTGTGGTGCGGGTCGGGCGCAGGCCGACGATCTCGACATCTTCGTTGATCTTCAGCTGACCGCGCTCAACGCGACCCGTGACGACCGTACCGCGTCCCGTAATCGTGAAGACGTCTTCGACGCTCATCAGGAAGGGCTTGTCGTTCTCGCGCTCCGGGGTGGGAATGTACGCGTCAACCGCGTCCATCAGCGCCCAGATCGGCTTGTGGCCGGGATCTTCGCGGGTGAACTCTTCGCTTGTCAGGGCCGCCGTGGCGGAACCCATGATCACGGGAGCGTTGTCGCCGTCGAACTCATACTTGGACAGCAGCTCGCGCACTTCCAGTTCGACCAGTTCCAGCAGTTCGGGATCGTCTACCATGTCCACCTTGTTCAGGAAGACGACCATGTGCGGGACGCCTACCTGGCGGGCCAGCAGGATGTGTTCGCGGGTCTGGGGCATCGGGCCGTCCGCCGCCGACACCACGAGGATCGCGCCGTCCATCTGGGCTGCGCCGGTAATCATGTTTTTGATGTAGTCGGCGTGGCCTGGGCAGTCAACGTGCGCGTAGTGGCGCGCGTCCGTCTCATACTCCAGGTGGGCGACATTGATGGTCACGCCGCGCTCGCGCTCTTCGGGCGCGCTGTCGATTTCGTCATAGCTCATCGCCTTGCTGCCGTTGTAGGTGGCGAGCATACGGGTAATGGCTGCGGTCAGCGACGTTTTACCGTGGTCAACGTGGCCGATAGTTCCAATGTTCACATGCGGCTTGTTCCGCTCGAACTTCGCTTTTCCCATTTCTGGTAAATCCTCCCGAACAAATAACCCGGCGTCCTCTGCCGGCGGCTTCATGCCTGACTTTGCCTGTGTATCTCCGCATAGATACGTAATCTACATACACATACGTAGTCCACGGCAAAAAGAACGTAAAGCCTGTAACCTGTAAATGACCGGCCCACAATGGGAATCGGACCCATGACCTCTTCTTTACCAAAGAAGTGCTCTACCTCTGAGCTATGTGGGCGGGGTATGGTGGCGAGAAGAGGATTCGAACCTCTGAAGCATTCCGCAACTGATTTACAGTCAGTCCCCTTTGTCCACTCGGGTATCTCGCCACGTTCGCAAACATCCGGGCATGACCCCGGCTTGTTTTGTATGACAGAACGCGGACGTACAACGTGTGCAGCCTGCCAGACAAATTTTTACCCGGTGGAAGGTTTCCTCCCCCGGATATATAGTCAATTATAGCACAGCCTGCCCCGGAAGTCAAGGCACACTTACAGTGCGAATCATATAAAGATCTGCGCCATATAAGGCATCCTGTATATCGGTGTTTTGGCGCAGGCATTGGCGACGGCGACAGGCACAGCAAGCAAGTCGGGGATGTTGTAAAAAATAGTCGGGTTAGCTCCCTAAAACACTGTGTTTTTTTCGCAATACCAATATAAATAGGTTATACTGAATCTATGGCGTTGAAAACCGCCTGTGACATTTTACGCAGCCTGCCCCGTTGCCTGCTGCTGTGCAACGCTGAATAATAGTCGCTCAGGCCCGGGTTTTCCGCCGGCCCCGCGATCTTCTGCCCTTTGATCAGCCGTTTCGCCCTTCAGAATATCTTTGCGCCTTTGTACCTAACGCCCTGAAGCCTTTCTTGTTTTTGCGGAAGTATGATTATTTTGCAGCCCTGCTGTGGAATGATTGATTATCCGACCGGCCACGCAGCCCCTGCCCGACACTCTGCTGTTTATGTTGTCGAGGATACTCTGCCTGTCTATGATCTTGAAAGGTTTTGAGCAATGCGAACGTGGAATGTCCTTATACTCATCGCTTTTTCGTTGTGCTGCCTGCCGTCCCTGACGCGCGCGCAAAACCGCGCGCCCAAGTGTTCTCCCACGTCCGACGACGTAATGACGCGCAACGACCGCTTTGTGGACGAAGTGATCCACCTGACCAATGTTGAGCGGGTAAAGCTGGGCTTTGCGCCGCTGAAGCGCCAGGATGACCTGTGCAAATCGGCCATCTGGCACGCGCAGGACATGATCGTCAACAACTACTTCGACCACAAAGACCATCTTGGCCGCCATATTGATGAGCGCATTCCCGCGCTGGGCTATACCAACTACTCCATGATCGGCGAGAACATCGCCGGCGGACAGCCTACCCCCGCCCAGGTCGTAGCCGCGTGGCTGAAAAGCCCCGGCCACCGCGCCAACCTGCTCAACCCCGACTTTCGCGAGATCGGCGTGGCCTGCATCCATGCGCCCAACAACGATCTGCAGGACATCTGGGTACAGGATTTCGGCAGCCGCGCCGAGGTGTTCCCGGTCATCATCAACCTGGAAGCGCCGCTGACGGTGTCACCGGAAGTCAAACTGTATGTCCACGGGGCGCAGTGGGCGCAGAAAATGCGCTTCAGCAACGACGGCGAGCGCTGGACAAATTGGGAAACCTATCAGTCGGCGCGCGACTGGAAGCTGACGGGCGAAAGCGGCAAGCAGACGGTGTATGTCGAACTCAACAACGGCGCGGACACCAAGCGCATGACAGCCTGCATCGAACTCGTATCCGCTGCCGCATCGCGCACTGCGACGCCGAGCGCGAAAAAGCAAGCAACGCACTAATCCCACTTCCTCACCGCTTCGGCGTCGTTCTTATATCAGCCTCCTTCTCATAGAAAAACGGCGTCGGCAATTGCCGACGCCGTTTTCATACTGCCTTCTGCGTCTTCAATGCAGACACGACCCGTAGGGGCAGACCCCCATGTCTGCCCTCTCCATTTATTACACAGAACCGTACTCATCCCGCAAAACCATGCCGAGGAAGGGCAGACACGGGGGTCTGCCCCTACGGGTTGTGTCTGGTCGGGCGTCTTCACAAGCTGTTAATTTTGCGTCAATGCCCGCCTTAATATCGTCCGCACATTAGATAGGCGCGGACGACACAGGCCTGATCCAGCAGGCCGATCTTGCCAAGCGGCTCGGTCACAGGCGTGTCCCACTTGCCGCCGTAGTGACCGTTTGCATCCCGAACATGGTCATGCACGAACGTCAGGGCGCGGCGCACGGTCTGCCGCCAGTGCCGGCTGTTATCCGCAGCCGTGTTCGGAATGGGGTTGAGCAGCGGGTTCGTGGTCGGTACGCTCGTCAGCGGCTGGGCCAGGTCGGGTTTCGTCGCGCCGACTTTGTCCGTACCTGTCTGCGTTTCCGGCACGGCAGCCTTCGGGTCAGTTTTCAGGCCGACCTCCAAATCGCTCAGGTACAAAAACGCTTCACACAGCAGATGCGCGAAACGCCCGCCGTCCGCAATCGCGCCCGTGTCCGGCTTGACCCACTGCGCCTCGGAAGCGCGGGCCAGACGCCGCGCCTCGTCGAGATACGGCTGTTCATGCGTTTCCTGATACAACAGGCAGTTGGCGCGGAGCATTAAGGCCGTGTTGTACGAATATTTGGCCTTGTCCAGTGCGCCGTTCAGCTTCATGTTGTCCCAATACAAACCGTCCGTGTCCTGCAAATGCGCGTTTGTCCAGATATACAGGCGGCGGGCCGTGACAAGGTACGCGGGCCGATGCGTGATCTGGTACAAGCGCAGGGCCGCGCAGATAGCGGGAGCATTGGAGCAGGTGTTTTTGGTCGCCCTGTCCGACTCGCGCCAATAAACGCCGCCGCCAAGCCGCTTGTCCTCGCCGCTCAAAACAAAATTCATGCAGCGTTCCGCCCGTACCTTGAGGGCCGGGTCGGCGGTCACGTCGTAAGCCTCGGCTAATGCCAGAATCACCCACTCGTTGTCGTCATAATAGCGGTCGAGCGGCTTGGGAACGGGCAGCACGTCGTAGCCGCCGATAGCATTGTCTGTGTTGGGCTGATTCCAATAGCGATCCAGGGCCTGCGCGTAGTCCAATAAGCGCGCCTTCCAGACCGGGTCGAGCGGCGCGGCGGCAGCCAGGGCCGACAACTGTACGCCGCAGGCCCACATGAACGCGGGCTTATCGGGCGAGGCGGGTTCCCCGGCCTTTATTTCATCGGCATACAGGTGGCGCCCCGTCAGATAAAACTCTGTCCGGATCTGTTTGAGCGCGTCCAATCCCCACGCCGCCGTATTGACGAACTGCTGCGAAGCGGCCTGTCCCGCAGCGGCAGGCGGCGCGGCCTGACACTCCCCCCGTTCGTCGGCAAACCCCAACGTACCCACAAGCGCCAGAACGCCCGCCAGCAAACGCGTCTGTCGTATATGTTGCTTCATAATTTTCCTTCCTGATCCAGCCCGCCGACCGTAGTATGTAGGGCAGGGGCTTGTTCCCTGCCGATCCCGCATATTCCTGCGACCCGGCAGCGCCCAATCGCTCATATACATTCTTGATACACTTGTATCAAGTGTCGGATAATACAGATAATACAACAGTGATACAATGGTATGAGCGACAAACATCCGCTTTGTTTCTGACAGATACATTGGTGCGCCATTTATCGCCGCAAATTTCCTCATAAAAGTCGAATTTTGTCTACACTATGCAATGAAATATACAGTATACTTTGCGTGGAAAGCATTGTTACGCATGTACGCCGGGAAAGTGAACGTTCCGGCGCTTCAAGGAGGAGAACGGTTATGCCAGGTCTAAAAGAGGGAGAGGCGGTTTGCATCGTGGAGCGGGCCGCGACCGCCGCCGACGCCAAATCCGGGCTGTACTTCGGACACTACCGCAACCTGTCCGGCACGATCTTCAAATTGTATGGGAGCGGCGAGGACGGACAGGCCGCCATTGACATAGACCTGGAATCGCTGCCCGCCGAGGTGGCGCAGCGTCATCTGGAAACGCGTGACCTGATGTTCAACAGCCTGCCCGCCGAGTCCCGCAGGCAAAGCGCGAATGGCACGGCCAGTCCGTTCCGCCTGCGCTATATCGTGCTTGTCGGCATACGCGACATCAAGCATCACGCCGTCACTTCTGACAAGCGTTTAACGGCCGTGTCATAACGACATTCCAAGCCATAAACAAGCTATAACCTAAGCCACAACAGGCGGAAAGCGCAAACATGATCGCCGAACAAAGCATCGCCCTGCAATCGGTTGAACCCTCCGCTGAACAAGGCGGGGAACAGCGCAACTGGGCCGGGAATTACCGCTACCACGCTGCCCGCCTGCACCATCCCGCAACGGTCGGCGAAGTGCAGGAACTGGCCGCGCGCAGCGCCAAATTGCGCGCGCTCGGCACACGCCATTCCTTTAACAGCATCGCCGACACAAGCGAAGATCTGGTTTCCCTGGCGCGGTTCGATCAGATCATTGGTCTGGATCGCGCGAATGGCACGGTCACGGTCGGGGCGGGCATCCGCTGCGGTCAATTAGGGCCGTTTCTGGACGCGCAGGGCTTTGCGCTGCATAACCTGGCCTCCCTGCCCCATATCTCCGTGGCGGGAGCCTGCGCCACGGCCACGCACGGGTCCGGTGACCGCAACGGCAATCTGGCAACATTCGTTCGGGCAATGGAGATCGTCACGGCGTCGGGCGAGATCCTTATGCTCGACCGCGACCAGAACGGCGACGCGTTCCGCGCCTCTGTCGTGGGCCTGGGCGCAATGGGCATCGTGACCCGGCTGACTCTGGATGTCGTTCCCGCCTTTACTATACGGCAGGACGTGTACGAAAACCTGCCCTTGTCCACACTGAACGCGCATTTCGACGCGATCACGTCCGGCGCGTACAGCGTCAGCCTGTTCACCGACTGGCGCGAAGCGGCGTTTACGCAGATATGGCGCAAGAGCCGCGTGGCCCCGGACACTGCCGCCTATCCTGCTCGCCCCGCCGACGCTTCCCTTCCTGCCGAGAACCGAACCGCGCCGGACGCCGAATGGTTCGGGGCCACGCTTTCCCCCGTTCCGCTGCACCCGATTGCGGGCGTGTCGGCGGAAAACTGCACCCTTCAGGGAGTTCCCGGCCCCTGGTACGACCGCCTGCCCCACTTTCGCATGGAGTACACGCCGAGCCGGGGCGACGAGCTGCAAACCGAGTACCTTGTGCCGCGCCCTCACGCCCTCGCCGCGCTTGGCGCGATTGCCGCCATGCGCGAACGCATCGCGCCCCTGCTGCTGATCTCCGAGATACGCACCATCGCCGCCGATGACCTATGGCTCAGTCCCTGCTGCGGACAGGACTGCGTCGCCATTCACTTTACCTGGAAACCGGACTGGCCCAGCGTAGAGCGTCTGCTGCCGCACATCGAGGCCGCCCTCGCGCCGTTTCAGGCCCGCCCGCACTGGGGCAAACTGTTTACGACGCAGCCCGCCGCGCTGCAGGCGCTGTACCCCCGACTGCCCGACTTCAAGGAACTGCTGCACACCTGCGACCCGCAGGGCAAGTTCCGCAACGCGTTCCTCAACGACACCCTCTTTGCCACGCCCTGACGTATGCGGCCTTAACAAACATTTAACATTGGCCGGTGATGGTAGTATTGACAGCCTGCCCGCGACCTGCTATACTTGTCCTGTCCTTCCTGTATGCCTGTTTACTCGCTTCCCGGTTGAAGCGCGACCCGCCTGCCCACGAACCCCCTGATGCCTGGCAGGCACAAGGAAACCTGATGTCCAACACCCGTTTCGTTGCACTCCGCACGGCTGCGCTTTGCGCCTGCCTGCTGTCGTCCCCCCTGCTCACAGGCTGCGGCGGCGGCTCGTCCTCAACGTCTACACCGAATGCGACAGCCACGACCAACGGCCCTGTCACATCTACCACACGCACCTACAACAATCTGCAATTCACCCTGTCCGCCGATAAAGCCGTGTACGCGGCGCACGACAAACCCACGTTCACTCTAGCCGTGAAAAACATTGGGACACAGGCGGTTATCTTCGACTACTCGGATGCCGCAACCTATCGCATAGAGATTTCTCAAGGCTCTCAGATTATCTCATCCTATCCACAAGTTGTGGCGCAAGTGGCTTCGTCTGAACAGTTCGCGGCAGGTGGAGTCAAGACATTCACAGCTTCTTGGGACCATCTTGTAGAATCAACCGGGCAAAACGCACCCGCAGGACAGTACACGATAACGGCGTACCTGCCGGTCTTAGGCTCGAACGGCACTCTTATCTCTGCTTCTGACGCACAAACCAACCTGAGCGCAAATCCCATCACTATTCAGACGCAGTAACCTCCAAACACTGGCGATCCAAATTGCCCTTGTGCAGACGATACCCTGCCGTTATCACTGCTCGGTTTACCGAAGGATACAAGACTTTGCTCCACTCTAACCTGTTTCATCGCTTGACACTGTGCGTCCTGCCTTTAGCGGCCCTGATCTGTTGTTCGTCCAGTCACTCACAAGTTCTGCCTCCCGGCCCCTACGTGGAAGGCGAAGTTCTTGTCGGCGTAACGGAAGCGGCAGACAACCCCGCCGGACAGGCGCTTCTGGCAACGGTAGGCGAGATCGTCAGCTACCACAACGAAATACACGAGTTTCGCCTGCATCTGCCTGGCGGCCTGTCCGTGCCGGCTGCCATCGCTTTGCTCACGCAGATACCCGGTGTGCGCTGCGCCGAACCCAACTACATCACGCACGGACTGTCTACGCCTAACGACGCCTACTACAACACTCCATTCCTGAACGGCTACCGGTCGCAGTACGGGCCGCAGCGCATTCAGGCAGACTTGGCCTGGAACATCTGGCAGCCCCGCAAGCAGATCGTTATCGCCGTCAACGACAGCGGCATTGATACCGCCATCCCGACCTCGTGAACAAACTTTTCAGGGACGCCAACGGCATCGTTTCTTACAACGCTATCACGCACCCCTATCCACCACCGCCGCCGCCACGAACCGTCGTCGCCTTTCCGGGAACCAGCGATGCGACCGACGACAACGGCCACGGAACGCATGTTGCGGGCATTGCTGCCGCGCAGACCAACAGCGGGGCCGGTATTGCGGGCATCGCTGGCTGGAACGGCATTCACTTTACCTGGAAACCGGAATGGCCCAGCGTAGAGCGTCTGCTGCCGCGCATCGAGGCCGCGCTCGCGCCGTTCCAGGCCCGCCCGCACTGGGGCAAACTGTTTACGATGCAGCCCGCCGCATTGCAGGCGCTGTACCCCCGACTGCCCGACTTCAAGGAACTGCTGCACACCTGCGACCCGCAGGGCAAGTTCCGCAACGCGTTCCTCAACGACACCCTCTTTGCCACGCCATGACGTATGCGGCCTTAACAAACATTTAACATTGGCCGGTGATGGTAGTATTGACAGCCTGCCCGCGTCCTGCTATACTAATTTCGTTCCCTCCCACATGCCCGTCTATTCGCTTCCCGGTTGAAGCGCGACCCGCCTGCCCACGACTCCCTGATGCTCGGCAGGCAAAAGGAAACTCGATGTCCAACACCCGCTTCGTGCCACTCCGCACCGCCGCGCTCTGCGCCTGCCTGTTACCGTTCGCCCTGCTCACAGGCTGCGGCGGCGGTTCCTCCTCAACGCCCGTTACTCCAGTCAACACCGGCCCCGTCACGTCTGCGCCTCGCAGCTCCAATGGCTTGCAGTACACACTTACCGCTGACAAATCTGTTTACAAGGTTGGTGAGGCTGTCAATTTGACGTACACGTCAACAAACACCAGCACACAACCCATCACAGATGTAATAGGTCTGCCGAATGTTTTTGCCACAGTGACACAAGGTAATCAGGTGATATGGCGAACTCCAGCACTGGTAGGGACGGGGGGGGCTGGATTCGGGCCAAGCTCATCTATACCTCCTGGTGCCTCTTCTACATATCAAGCAACATGGCCGCAAACTATAGGAACCAGCGGCACACAAGCCGCCCCAGGGCAATATGCCATTACAGCTACACTCAACGATACCGCAATCGGGCAGCCAACAAACCCGATCCAGATTACCATAGTCCCGTGATCTATGGTCATGCCCTGAAAGGAAGGTACTCTCATGTCGTCCCTTGTGTACGCTTACGTCGGGTCTGTCAAACGCTTGATGGCGTTGTTGCTGTTACCCATTCTATGTCTGTGTAAGCCCTTGTCCGCGCAGGAAGCCAACGGTTATGTCGCTGGCGAGGTGCTTGTCGGCATCCGCGCCGACAAAGACGATGCTGGTCTTGCCCAGCGTCTTGCCTTCGTCGGCGCAGACGTAGAGCAGATCGCCAACCTACACATCCACCGTTTGCGCCTGCTTCCCGGCTTTACCGTGCCGACCGCCATCGCTGCGCTGAAACTGCTGCCCGATGTCACCTATGCCGAACCTAACGCCTACTTCTACGGCTGCGCTACTCCCAACAACCCGGCCTACGCCAATCAGCAGTACGGGCCGCAGCGCGTTCAGGCAGATCTTGCCTAGAACATCTGGCAGCCCCGCCAGACCGTCTATATCGCCATTTTGGATACGGGTGTAGATGATACGCACCCCTGCTTAACAAACAAGATGTATCGCGACAGCAGCGGCCATGTCATCGGCTACAATGTGGGCGTGACCAACTTCCACACCAATGACACCGTCAGCACAATGGACGACAACGGGCATGGCACAATCAACGCGGGCATTGCCGCCGCGCAGATCAACAGCGGGGTGGGCGTGGCAGGCATCGCCGGCTGGAACGGCGTTGCCGGACAGACCGACACGAGCAACGTCAAGATCGTCCCCGTCAAAGTTCTCTACAACGACAGTCAAGCAAACGTGGACAACTCTGCTCACGCTTATGGCGCTTCAACGACCATGAACGTAGCCAAAGGCATCAACTGGGTTGCCAGCCTCAACGTCAACGGCAAAAAAATTATCAGCATGAGTCTGACGACAGGACGTTTCACACCAGGCATCACTCGCACGGCTCCTGGAAACACTATGGGAAATGCCATTGAGAACGCCTATAACAGTGGATGCTTGATGGTAGCCGCCGCCGGCAACGACGGGCAATCGCAGTCGCCCAACGCAAATACCCCCGACGCAAGCGGAAACTACAGCTACGACACCTATCCCGCTTCCGTCCCCCATATTCTCTCCGTAGCGGCAAGTGACGGCAGCGACACGCTAACGCAATTCTCTCACTACGGAGATTGGATTAACGTGGCCGCGCCAGGTTTCAACATCTACTCCACCATGCCGACCTACGCGGCATCACTGAACAATCCCGGCCCCAACCGCCCTGCACTTAACTACAACTACGACTATCAGAGCGGCACGTCGCAAGCCTGTCCTCATGTGGCAGGTGAAGCCGCCCTGATCTGGTCGCAGAACCCCTCGCTGACCAACGACCAAGTCACAAGCATTATCCAAAACAACACTGATCCCGTGATACCCTTTCCCAGTCACGGCGGCATCGGCGGCGGGCGCGTCAACGTGTACCGCGCTCTTGTCGCTGCTACCAGTCACGGCAGCGATGTCAAGCTGCTGCCCGTGGGCAACTATCTGTACGGCACGACGCTTGCGGGCGGCGCGTACAGTCGGGGAACCATCTTCCTGGCCGACCCCTACAACAACGACAGCCACGCGGCGGGGCGCGTCCTCTATAGCTTCACGGGCGGCGCGGACGGCGCGCACCCCTTCGGCGGCATGGTGCAGGGGCCAGACGGTTATCTCTACGGCACATGCAGCCAGGGCGGGCAGTATGGATGGGGAACCGTGTGGCGCATCAACCCCGACGGCAGCGGGTTCAGCGTGGCCTTTCAGGTGGGCGCGGCCAACGGCGGCACACCTGGCGGCGGGACAAATCCCCGCTGCGCCGTAACGTTCACGCCCGACAACTACACGTTCGTAGGCGTGATGCCCAACGGCGGCGCGAGCGGTCAGGGAACGTTCTTCGCTTCCAACCGCGACGGCGGCTACATAAACCTGTACAACTTCAGCGGCCCGCCCTACGACGGCAGTTCGCCCACGGACGGCGTCACCCTGGGCAGCGACGGCGCGTACTGGGGCGTGACGCAGACCGGCGGCAACTACGGCCTGGGAACCGTGTGGCGCAATTTCTATACGACGGCTCCATCAGGGCATAGCGTACCGCTGTTCATCGGGCAGTACATCGGCGGCTCGACGAGCAATGGAGCCTTCCCGCGCGGCCTGCTCGTGGAACTGCCGGGCGGGCCAGGCACGTTCGTCGGAACCATGCAGGCCGGGGGAAGCGGCGGCGGCACGATATTCGCCACGAACGCGCAGGGCGGGTTCAACCCCTTGTACGCCTTTGGCAGCGGCACACCCAACAGCGGCCTGATCGTGGGCAGCGACGGCGCGTTCTGGGGCGTCACGCCTGCAGGAGGGCAGTACGGGCTTGGCACGGTGTACCGTCAGACGTACACGACCGATCCGAGCGGGCATAGCGTGGTGCAGAACATCGGCGACTTCAGCGGCGGCAGCAGCCAGAACGGGGCCGCTCCCATCGGCGCGCTGACGGTGGGCCTGGGCTACTATGGAGCCACGTACTTCGGCGCGACCTCGCAGGGCGGTGACTTCGAGAATGGCTGCGTGTACGCGCTCAACGCCAATGGCGGGCGGCGTCTCGTTTTCATGTTTCCCGCAAACTTCTGAACCGCCGCCGCGAGACCCTGGCGGCGTTCGCGGCCTCGGCCTGACGGCATACGCAGGTCGGGCTGCAATGCAGACGCTTGGCAGTACGCAGATATAGCGCGGCGGACATGCCCCGGTATTTTGCCGGGGCATGTTCCTGCACCGCTGACAACCCACCGGGGCCGTCCGCTGGAACTGTCTTGCTGTATCGTCAGGGCTTTTTGTTGCGTTCTTCGGGCGAGACGGCATCTACCAGCGTCAGTGTTCGCACCTGCCGCATCCAGCGGGCCTGCCGCTTGTCGTCCGGCACGATCAGGCGCAGCGGCCCCTGTTCCGGCGTGAGCAGCCTGCCGTCGCATACGGTCGCCACGAGGATAACGCGATCCGTAAACGCGGGATCGAACTCCGGCAGCGCGAACACGGTACGGTACTTGTCTAAAGCCTCGACGAGCAGGTATTTGGTCAGGGCGCGTCCGTGCAGATCGGCCCCGAAGTCCATGCCCGCGCGTTTGAGAACATCGCAGAGCAGCAGGCCCGCATACGTATGTTCGGTTCCGCTCTGGTCGCGCACTTTGAGGCTGTGCTGCGTTAGCTTGTCCAGGTCTTTCATGCCCAGCGTGACCGGCTTATCCCCCACCCCGCGCACACTCAGAACATTGGCGTCGGTCGGTATCGCCTCGCGGGGCATGGGCGGCTGTTGCGCCGGTGATGCCAGAGGCGCAAAGCACAGCCGGCATCCCACCCCCATCGCGCATAAAGAAATCGCCGTTTTCGACATTTTAGAGCGTGTTTGTCGTATCATTGTTTATTGTTTATCTTCCTCAGACGTATCAGCGGACTGCGGGCAAAGCCGCAAAGGAAGCAGCGTGTCCGCGAGGGAATATCCCTGTCCGGCGCTTTGGTGTCGCGCGTCCCGCTCACGGTTCTATTCTACGCCGAAACGACATTTTCATGCTCAACAAAAAGCTTATGCCGCGCCCTAAACGTCGGACTGCGGAACCCGCCCCCCCGCCCGAACAGCAGATCGAGGTGCAGGGCGACCATATCACGCTGGGACAACTGCTCAAAGTGGCGGGCATCATCGGCACGGGCGGCGAGGCCAAATTGTACCTCGCCGACATCGCCGTCCTTGTCAACGGACAACCGGAACAGCGCCGGGGCCGCAAGCTGCGCGCGGGCGACCTGATCGCCGCGCCCGACGCCCCTCCCATCCGCCTTATCGCCCCTCCGGATGCTGTCCAAAACACGCCCGATCAGCAGCCAGGTGACGACCCCCTCCCTCCCCATGTGAAAAACAAACCCGGCGGCGATGTGAATGCGGATGCGAATGCCAGGGTAAATCTCGCCACGCCCCTTGTGTCCGCCCAGGCCGCACCGCACGACACGCGCAAGGAGGCACAGCCTTGACTTTCAGCAGACTGTGGCTGACCTTGTTTGCGCTGGGACTGCTGCCCCTGCTGGCGAGTGGGCTGGCTCCTGCCGCCCTGTTCGTCGCTTTGGCCTGGTACGCCCTGCTGATCGCTTTGGCCCTGGCCGACTGGCGGCGGCTTCCTCCCCCCAACCTGCTGATCGTGACGCGGGACGTGGAAGCCAAACTCAGCCTTGGCGCGGACAACCCTGTCACACTGCGCGTTCAAAACAACGCGCCCGTGGCCCTGCGCGTGGAGCTGCGCGACACGCCCCCCGACAACATGCCCACAGACCTCAACGACGAGTCGAGCAGCGACATAAAGGGTTCCGCAGCGGACGAGCGGAACCTGAACGACACAGGGGACGCAAGGGGGAACAACCGAGAGAACGACCGAGAGAACGACCGAGAGAACAACAGCGCGAACAATCGTGGAAACGACAGGCCGCTGCGTTTCGAGCTAGAGCCGAACAGCCGTCACGCCCTCACGTATCATCTGCGCCCCTTTGCGCGGGGCGACTACGATTTCGGCGACATTTATATGCGCGTACACGGGCGGCTGGGCATGATAAACCGCCTGACACGGATAAACGCGGGCCTGCGCGTGGCCGTGTACCCGAACCTGCGCGACGCGGCCCGTTACGGCCTGCTGGCGCGGCGCGGACGGCTGGGGCAGGCGGGCATTCGCAAGGCGCGTTTGCAGGGCGCGGGGCGCGAGTTCGAGAGCCTGCGCGATTATCAGCCCGACGACGAAATGCGCCGCATTGACTGGAAGGCCACGGCGCGGCGCGGCGAACTGGTGTCGCGGCAGTACGAGGTGGAAAGGTCGCAGAACGTGATGCTCGTTCTGGATGTGGGCCGCACCATGCTCGCGCTTGTGGACGGCGTACAGAAACTGGACTACGCCATCAACGCGGCCCTTATGCTGACGTATGCCGCCGTGGAGTCCGAGGACAATGTGGGGCTGCTTGTGTTTGCCGATACCGTGCAGGCGTTTTTGCCGCCGCGCAAGGGCCGCGCCCAGATACACGCCATCATCGAGGCGCTGCACAACGCCCACGCGGACCTTGTCGAGCCGGACTACGCCAATGCTCTCGCCTTTTTGCAGGCGCGATTTCGCAGGCGCAGCCTGATGGTCTGCTTTACCGACCTGTGGGACCCCGACTCGTCACGCATGACGATTGCGGAACTGGCGAGCCTTCAGCCGCGCCACGTCGTCGCGGCTGTCACGCTGATGGACACCAATTTGCAGCGCATGGCCGATCAGTCGCCGCCGACCCTGGCAGATGCGTATGAAAAGACCGTGGCCGTGCAGACGCTGAACGACCGGCAACGCGCCCTCGCCGCCCTGCGCGGGCGCGGTGTCCTCATCGTGGACAGCCCTGCCGAAAAACTCAGCGCCGACCTAGTAAACCGCTATTTGGAAGTAAAAGAGCAGTCGCGGCTATAACGCGCTGTTTACAGGACGACAGTTATTCAGGAAGCAGGTTGAAGGCTGACTAAAGCGAGCATATCGCGGGCGTCGGGGTAGTCGGGAGCGGCGTCTATGACGGATTGGAAGGACACGCGGGCGGCGGGCGTGTCGTTGAGGACAAGGGCGACACAGCCTGCTTTGAACGCGGCCTCGACGCGCAGGGTCTCGTCGGGGCAGATGTCGGCATCCGCAAAATCAGCGTAGACCGACCGGGCTTCCTCATAGCGGCCCAGAGCGCGCAGCACGTCGGCGCGTTCCAGGCGGGCGTAGAGGTTAGACGCATCCGCTCGCAACACGGCGTCGTAGGCGTCCAGAACGCGGGCGTCGCTGTCGTCGTATAAGCGGCGCAGCAGGCCGGCCCGAAGCCAGAGCGCGTCCGCCTGATCCGGCGCGTCCGCGACAAACGCCTCCAGTTCGGACAGGGCTTCGGGCCAGCGTTCCAGCAGGTACAGCGTAAAGCACAGGCCGAAGCGGGCCGCATGGTGCGTCGCGTCCACGCAGCGGGCGTGTCTCAGAACGGCAAGACTCTCCTCCAGCCGCCCCAGGTCGCCCAGCAATGCCGCCCGCAGCGCCAGCAGGTCGGCGCAATCCTCTATTTGCGCGGCGTCCAGCAGGCCAAGCGCGCGTTCCGCATCCCCCTCAGACCGCAGGCGTTCGCACTCGACAAGCAAAATGACCGCATCGCGGGGCGGGTCTCCATACACCTCTTCGTTTGTGTACTCCGTCGGGGCCATAAGCAGTGTGGAAAATGCCGTCATGCGATTGGGAACACATCATGTTCGTCCGAAAGACCCCCTGGCGTCGCCATTCCTGCCGCCGACCGTGCCAGGCCGGTGCAAACCAGTTCCAGAGCCTCCGGGTTTCTATATAGCCATGCCTCGTACTCCGGCACATGGAGTATGGGCGTTAAAAGAACTTGCCCTTTGTCGTTGATAGACACGGAGCAGTCCTTCTCCCTTGCCTCACTGCCCGGGACAATACGCCCGCACTCGTCTGCGCCGACACAGGATCTAATTCCTTTGCATTCTGTCAGCGCTGCATCCATTCGTAAATCCCTGAGCGTTGCGGCTAAACGGGCGTTATTTTCAGTGCATTATTTTCAGTACATTTTCAGTACATTGTATAGCCGTTCGCGTATAAAGTCAATGCCGGATTACCTGTCGAGCATTCCATTCGGCTCGTCGGGCGGGGCGTGAGGGGCGGACAGGCTGGCGCTCAGGCCGCAGAGGGCGGCGAAGGAGAGCCACACGCCCGGCATGGCGCGGTTGTGCGTCACGTGGATCAGGTATGTGCTGATGGCGGGCGTAAAGCCGCCGAACAGGGCCGTAGCGAGACTGTACGCGAGTGCAAAACCCGTTGTCCGCACGTCTGAGGGCATGATTTCGGTCAGGAACACGACCATTGCCGCGTTGTAGCTGGCGTACAGAAATGACAGCCAGAGTTCCACGGCCAGCAGACGGGCGAACGAAGGGGAATGCGTCAGCCACGCGAGGGCCGGGTACGCGGTCAGCAGCATCAGAACGGTGCAGGCGAGCAGGAGGGGACGGCGTCCGATGCGGTCGGACAATGCGCCCATGATGGGCAGCCACAGCAGATTGGACACGCCCACGCACAGCGTCACCCACAGACTGCCCCGCGCCGCCAGATGCAGCACGTCCTTGCCGAACGTGGGCGTGTAGGCCGTGATGGTGTAGAACGCCACGGTACTCATGGTCGCCATCAACATGCCGATCAGGATAAGCCGCCAGTTTAGCGCGAGCGAGCGCAGAACCTCCCTTCCATCCGGGCGGCGTTCGCGTCGCGTAAAGGCGGGCGTCTCTTCGAGCGAGCGGCGTATCAGGAACAGAAAGGGGATCAGCGAGCAGCCGACGAGCAGAGGCAGACGCCAGCCCCAGCTTTCCATTGCAGACGGCGATAGCTGCGAACTGAATAGGACGCCGAGCAGGGCCGCGAAAATCACGGCGCACTGCTGACTGGCCGACTGCCAGCTTACATAAAACCCCTTGTGTCCGGGCATGGCGATCTCGGCCAGATAGACCGACACGCCGCCCAGTTCCACGCCCGCCGACAGTCCCTGCAATAAGCGTCCCGCCAAAACGAGCATGGGCGCGAACAGGCCGATACGCGCATAACCCGGCACACACGCGATAGACAGCGTGCCTATAGACATGAGGCCAAGCGTGAGCAATAATCCCTTTCTGCGCCCCACCCTGTCCATATACGAGCCGAGCAGGACGGCCCCCAGAGGCCGCATCAGGAACCCCGCGCCAAACGTCATCAGCGACAGCATCAGGCCCACAAACGCGCTGCCATTAGGGAAGAAGGTGCGGGCAATGGCGGACGCGTAATAGCCGAACACCATGAAGTCGTACATTTCCAGAAAGTTGCCGCTGGCAACGCGAATCACGGCGCGTATCTGCGCCATTCGCCCCCCGGATGTGTTCACGGTACGCTCCTTCCACTAAAAACCGACGTATCAAACGCCGGGTACATAGGCCGGGCGTCCACGCGCAGCGAAGGACATAGGCCTGCGGACGCAGAACGGCCTGCGTATTTATGCGGTGTTGCAGAGTTATGCGGTGTTGCAGACCGCCTATTTTTTGTCAGTAAAACACGCGGATGCGCCAGCCCTTGCCCACGGGCGTCAGCAGGGCGATTTCGCCCCGAAAGTTCTTTTTGTCGCGGGCCGCGCACAGGATTTGTCCCGCGTTATTGATGCCGATGGCTTCTTCCAGCGCATACGTGGCCCCGGCGGGAAGCAGGTCGTTCAGATCGCGAACCCGGCCCTGTTCCCATACGACGGCGATAGGCGCGCTGCCCGCCACGCCCTGAACGCGTCCTGCAATCTGCCCCCGGTCATTCAGCGCAAGCGCCGCGCTCTGCTGCATATCAGGCAGGGAAGGCAATTCGATGCGCTCATACGCCGTCGTATCCCCGCCGCTCCTGTCGTCTGTCGCCTGTTGTCTCGCGTTCTCGTCCTCTTTTGCTTTGCCTTCTTTTGCTTCGTTCCAGACGCAGGCCCGCGATAGTCCCTGCGGGGTGAGGAACGCGCCCGCCGCCTGTCCGCGATTGTTCAGGGCGATGTTGTAGCCCGGCCCCAGGTCGCGCACAGTCCCGTTCCGAAGCCAGAACAGGCGGGGCAGGTTCTGCGCGTCACGCATATAGCCCGCTGCATCGCCCCGGTCGTTTATGGCGGCAGGACGGGCATTAAGTCGGCTGAGGGGGAGAAGGTCTTCGGGAGCGGACGAAAAAGGAACGCGCCACTTCAGGGCGTGATATGCGCCCGCCGCGTCCAGAGCAGAGCCGACGATGTCACCGCTTGCGTTGACGCCGCCCGCTTCACTGCTTTGTGTATTCCGGTCGTTCAGCCAGCGGCACACGCCCTTTTGACTTGCGCCGTCCTGCCACACGACGGCGTGACGCGTTCCGTTGTCGGCGCGGCCCGCGAAGCCTGCGATTAGCCCTTGCGCGTTCAGGCCCTGCGGCAAAGCCCAGGACGCGCCATCCGGCAGTGACAGCATTTCCAGCGTTGTTTTTATACTGCTGTCATCTTCGCCTTTGCTGTTGTCCCTGATGCTGTCTTTCTTGCTGTCATACAGAAAAGCGGGCAGGTGGCTGTCGGGCGCGTGGATGCCGCCCACGACCTGCCCCGCATCGTTCAGAGCCGTGGGCCGCGCCAGAACGGGCGGCTCGTCCGAGGCGGGCTTGGCGACGGGCTTGCCGCACCCGAACGCCGCCGGCAGCGACGCGATGAACAGCAGGGCCGCGCCGCGTCGCGCGGGCTTTGAATGTGATCGGCCATTTGCGGTCGTGATTTCGCTTCCTTTGCTGCCTGCGTTTTGATACGGCCTTATTTCGCTCTTCCTCTTTGCGGCTCTTCTGCTGCTGACAGTGTTTATGGGATTCATTTGATGACCAGGGGCAGACTTAGCACGGCCTCGACGATCTGCGCCACGCCGATGCTGTTCATGCAGCGAAAATCAATGGGGCAGACGCGCTGAAAACAGGGCGCGCAGGGTACGTGGGCCTGCACAAGACGATGGCGCGGATCATTCGGCAGGCCCGGCCCGGTCAACTGCGGCGATGTGCTGCCGAACGGAACCACGACAGGCGACCCTACGGCGGCGGCGACGTGCATCGGGCCGGTATCGTTGCCCACGACAGCCGCGCACAGGTGCAGCACGGCGCACAGTTCTTTGAGGCTCGTCTGCGCCGTTAGATTCCAGATCCATTTTCGCTCGCCGGGGCGCGTCCCGCCCGCCTCGGCCCCGGATTGCCGCTCGATACCTTCCGCCACTCGGCCCGCGAGTTCGGCGTCCGCCTTGCCGCCGACGATCACAAAGCCGCAATGCAGCCGTTTTCTCAGTTCCACGGCGGCGGCGATAAAGCGCTCCGGGGGCCAGCGCTTGGCGAGGCCGTACTCCGCGCCGGGGATCAGGCCGATGAGGGGCATTTCATCCTGATAAGCAGGCAGGCAAAACCGCTGACGCGCCGCTTCCCTGTCCATTTGCGGCACGGCAAGGCCAGGGGCGCAGGGTTCCGGCGACGCGCCCAACGCCCCGGCCAGATACAGATAGTGGTGCAGATGATGCACCGGCAGGGGGTCAGAGTACAGGGAAACGTCATGCGAGTCGCGAAAATGGACTGAGGGTGATATGGAAGTTGCAGGGTCTACGTTCGGCGGGGGGAACGACGCTATCTTGCCGTCATGTTCGGCTTCTCCGACCTTCATTATGCCATGCGACATTGTCGAATTTGCTGTCAGCCGCCTGATCTCGGCTTCGGAACGGCGGTGTATCTTGATCTCGAACGGCGGGCGGACAGGCTGCGTGAGAAAGGCGGCGCGGCCCCGCGCGCCATATCCGACGCGCCGGGGTATGCCGGCCAGCCAGAAGGGGAACACGGTTCGCGCCGAGTGGGGCAGGATCAGGGCGGTGTCGAAACGCGCATGGCGCAGCCGCGCGCTTAAAGCCAGCAGCGGTTCGTCGTCGGGCAGGGACAGTACGGCATCTATGGCGGGCTGGCACTCGTACAAGCTCGCCAGTTTGGGCGTCGTCAGGACAGCGATGTGCGCGTCGGGATAGGCTTCGCGCACACGGCACAGCGCGGGCATCGTCATCACGGCGTCGCCCAGCCAGTTAACGCCGCGCACGACGATCCGTTGAGGTACAGGCCATTCCTTTTTTCTCACGTCCTATTCCTCATGCCCTGCTTTGCGTTTCCTGTGTCCATACTGCTCACTCCAGCGGTTGTTATATCCTGCGTTGTCCGATCCCATGCCTCCATTACGGCAAAGGCCAGCAGGGGTATCATGATCTCATGGTGGCCGATCAACTGCGCCCCGCGCCCGCCCATCGCCTGTACGCGCTGTACAAGCTGCTGATTGGCGCGGTACTGCGAGGCGAAGTCTAAATCCACGCCCAGAAAGTCGGTAAAGTCCGTGCGCCGGTTGCGCCACAGCGCAAAGGCTTTGAGCAGGACTTCGGGCAAAATCACCGCAGAGCCGAGGTTCAGCGTCACGCCGCCGTGCGGCAGCGTCTGCATGGCCGCCGTGAGAATGCGAAAATCCCTTAACGATGCGTCGCCAAGCGCGGCCCCGTTCGCGCTTGGGTGCATGTGAACGATGTCTGTTCCAATGGCGATATGAACGGTAAGCGGGATTTGCAGGCGGTACGCCTCGGCCAGCAGACTGGTCTCGGCCCCCTCCGCCTGCTGTTCGAGCAGCGCGCGTCCCAGTGCCTCGCCCGCGCCAAGTTCCTCCCGCTGCGCCGCCTGCAAAGCGTTGTTATAGAAACGCGCGGTATCCCGCGACATGCCGAACGTGCCATTTTGCAGGGCCTGATCCACGTATTCCGAGGTCGCGCCGAACAGGGCCAGTTCCGCGTCATGGATTGCGACCGCGCCGTTGACCGCAAGGGCCGTAATCAGGCCCTGCCGCATCAGTTCGACAAGGACGGGGGCCAGGCCGCACTTGATGACATGCCCGCCGCACGACACGATAACAGCCCGCTCGCGCCGCCGCGCCGCGACAATGGCGTCCGCCACCTGCCGAATCGTGTCGCCCGCAAGGACATGCGGCAGGCTCGCCAGAAACTCCCCAAAGCTCGCGCCGCTGCGCGGCGGCTGCGCCAGCATCGCGGCCTGGACTTTCACGCTTGCGGCCACAAAAGGGCGATCCGCAACCGCAGCGCAGTCGAACTCAGGGTAACGCGACATCCTGCAAACTCCTCCACACAAATCGTTGGTTTCCACTTGTTTCTACAAAGGCGGCATTATTCCTGCCTTGTTTCATAATCAAGCGACATAATCAAGCGACATAATCAAGCGAGAAACCGCTGCGCCCCCAGAGCCTTTTCGACAGGGCTGTGGGTATATCTCCGTGGAACGACTCACCTTGTCCCCTGCCCTCACTTCCCACGCGAACGTGGGCCGGTGTCGCGCCTGCGCTGTATGGCGCGGGCGTAACTTGCTTCCTGCTGCGGCCCGATCTGATCGGCCCCATACTGCGTCTGCACCCGCCGACGCGCCCGCTCGCCCATCTGCCTGCGCTCATCGGGATTTGAGAGCAGATGCACGACTGCCCGCGCAATGTCGCTCGGACTGTGCGGCGGAACCAGAAGCCCGCTGCCCTCACGCAGCATTTCCGACATGCCCCCGGACATACTGCCGACGATGCCCCGTCCCGCCGCCATCGCTTCCAGACACACGCCCGGAAAGTTCTCCCACAGGCTGGGGAACACGCACACCTCGGCGTCCGCCAGAATGGAAGGCACGTTTTCCAGCGGCATATGTCCTTCGAGGCTCACTGAGGGCGCGAAGGGCGCAAGCATTCGCGCCAGGTACGCGCGCATGTCCAATGCGGGATCGGGAGACGCGAGGGCGCGGCCCACAAATCGGAACCGAACATCAGGACAATCGGCCAGTATCAAAGGAACGGCGCGGGCAAGATCAAGAACGCCCTTGCGGTGTTCCATGCGTCCGAGGTACGTAACGACACGCGTATCCGGGGCGGGCGGCAGGTTCAGCAGATCGGGCGAGGGCTGATACACGTTGGCGTATACGTCCACGCGGTCAAGGTCCAGCAGCCAGTCGCGGCATACGATGTCGCGTATCGCAACCGAGGGCGCGCTAATCGCATTGGCCTGCAAAACGTGCCGGTACGCCGCATCTTCGTCACGGTCATAGTCCGGCAGTGGGTGGGGCAACCCTTGCAGCGACGCTTTCTCTTCGTCCTTCGCGGCAGAGTTTGTCCCCATATCGTTAAGCGCGGCGGCGAGATACGCGGGCGTGTGCAGGCGTACCACAAGCGGCACATCGGGCGCGCGGGCAATGGCATGGCGGGCGTCCGCATCGTAATCCGGCCCCTCCGCGACATCGAAGGGCGCGATGGAATGCCGCCGCGCAAACACCTCCGCCACAGCCCCGGCAAAGTCGGCGCGCCGCTCGACATACACGCGATGAACGCGCAGACCTGCCGTGTTTATTACGGCGTCACGGGTCGGACTGCCGGCGAACATCTCGACCTCATGGCCGCGCCCATGCAGCATACGCGCCGCCTGCTGCACATACGTGGCGATGCCGCCATTGGGCGTTTCCGGCGGATATTCATAGCTGATAAAGGCGATGTGCATAGCTGTTCAGCGTCGGTATGTGTCAAAATAGTTCAAAATAGTTCAGAACGAAGCGAAACAAAGCAGAGTAGACAGCAAGGCATTGTGGCGGACGTACCGCCGCCCGCATAGTATACCCGTGTCCGGCCCCGGCCTCGCCAATCCTTCGACTATGCCGCGCTTCCAACAATCAGGTATTCGCCTCCGGTGTGCATTCCGCGCGTCTTCGGAGTATACTGTTAGCAGCGATTTGTTTGAAAACGTGTTATTCGCGCAGAGCGGCAATCAAGATACAAAACATTAACAAAGGAGTTTGCACACTAATGGCAGACAAGGTTCGGATTGGGATCATAGGATGCGGCGGCATCGCGAACGGCAAGCACATGCCCAGCCTGTCGAGACTGAGCAACGTCGAGATGGTCGCCTTCTGCGACATCGCGCCTGATAAGGCGGAACTGGCCGCCAAAGAATACGGCGCAGTCGGCAGCAAGACCTACACGGACTATGAGAAGTTGCTGGCCGACAACTCGCTTGACGTGATCCATGTCCTCACGCCCAACGACTCACACGCCAACATCACAATTGCCGCGCTGGAATCGGGCAAGCACGTCATGTCCGAAAAGCCGATGGCGAAGGTCGCAGCCGACGCCAAGCGCATGGTCGAGGCCGCCAAAAAGACCGGCAAGAAACTGACGGTCGGCTACCAGAGCCGCTACCGCCCGGACAGCCAGTATTTGTATCAGGCCTGCCGCAACGGCGAACTCGGCGACATCTACTACGCGCGCGCTCATGCCGTGCGCCGACGCGGTGTGCCGACGTGGGGCGTGTTTTTGGACGAGGAAAAGCAGGGCGGCGGGCCGCTGATTGACATCGGCACGCACGCGCTCGACCTGACCCTGTGGCTGATGGACAACTACCAGCCCAAAATGGTGGTCGGAACCACGTATCATAAGCTGTCGCACAAGGAAAACGCGGCCAACGCGTTCGGCCCGTGGGACCCGAAGAAATTTACGGTCGAGGACTCGGCGTTCGGCTTTATCACGATGCAGAACGGCGCGACCATTAACCTGGAAGCAAGCTGGGCGCTCAACACCCTTCAGGTGGACGAGGCCAAGACGACCCTTTGTGGAACCGAAGGCGGCGCGGACATGATTGGCGGCCTGCGCCTGAACGGCGAGCAGTTCAGCAGGCTGTACGACACCAAAGTAGATACCAAAGCGGGCGGGGTCGCCTTCTTCTCCGGCAAGAGCGAGAGCGAAGCCGACGTGGAAGCGCGGATGTGGATTGACGCGGTCGTCAACGACAAGCAGCCGGTCGTCCTGCCCGAACAGGCGATGGTCGTCTCGCAGCTTCTCGAAGCCATCTACGAGTCGGCCGCGAGCGGCAAAGCGGTCTACTTTGACGCGCAGTAGTTTGCGGATGACAGCAAACATGGTGTAAAGCAGGGGCCGGGTACATTTTCTGTACCCGGCCCCTCTTTCTTATCACACCTGACCAGTGTATATGTTCAGGGCGTGTAGTTGGCGGCAAAGTCGGGGCTGTGCCATGTAGTGATGAGGCTCGTGTACTTGCGGTATTTCGCGCTGCCGTCGTAGCGCAGGCCGTTGAAGCCGTCCGTGTGCCTGTCCGGGTAGTGCGTGTGCGGCGTGGCTCCGGTCTGATCCTGTCCCAGCACGAACGGGCCGCGATTACCCGGGGTAGCGGGTGAACAGTGGTCGGGGTCGGTGGTGGCGCAGTCGGCGGAACCGACGGCAACGCCCGTATTCGCGCATCCCGGCGTATTCTTGTGATCCCAGACAAAGTACACATTCGGATTTGTTACAAAGGCGTCCGGCTGCCCCATCGGGCCATTCGCAATGTACGACATGGCATAGCCCACCTGTCCCTGCGGATACGAGGGGCAGCGAAAGATCTGCTGGTTCTTCACATACGGCTGCAAAAACCCGGCTTTCGGCCCCTGGTAATTTGTGGGAAGCGGTCTAGGAGGCTCCGCCGGAAGGTTGTTGTCGTAGGGTGCCCACCACGTCTCGTTCGGGCCGGTGTATATAGTCGCTTTTGTCAGTGTGCTGCACGTTGGGTCAGAAGGTGTATCCGGGCAGAAGCGATAGCGACAGTTGATCTCGTCATAATCGCTGCGGTACATGGCGAGGGCAAGCCCCATCTGCTTCTGGTTGCTGATGCAGGCCGTGGAGCGGGCCTTTTCCCGCGCCTGCGCGAACACGGGAAAGAGTATAGCCGCCAGAATAGCGATGATGGCGATAACTACAAGCAATTCGATCAAAGTAAAACCGCGTGTCTTCAAGAGATTACTCCAGGAATCCGGCATATAAAATGCCAGTTATTAGGCCTGCGGCCAACCGTACTATCAACTAGAGAAACGCCTTCATATTGGGTCGCCATGTACAGGTGTATAATAGCCAGATATGCGGGGTCATCTGTCATCAGCAGGACGGTTGGCCGCAGGCCTAATAACCGGCATTTTATATGCCGGTCATTGACGGCGATTGTTTGCAAAAACAGAAGATATAGAGCAGACTATGAACTTACGCATGTATTTAATGCTTCGTGTTAGAAATTATAGCATTATTATTTAGGAAGATGCGACATGAAGGCCGATAAAAAGAACAATCTTGGGGACAACAAACAAAAAGACGGCAAAGAAGACAGCGGCCTGCGGAATCAACTCAAAACAATTCGCACACGGTTAGGGTTGAGTCAGCAGGAACTGGCCCAGGCGGCGGGCATTGCGCGGCAGACAGTGGGCGGCATCGAGGCGGAGTTGTACGCGCCCTCGGCCCAGGTCGCTCTGAAATTGGCAAAGACGCTGCAATGCCGTGTGGAAGACCTGTTCTGGCTGGAAGAGGATTTGCCCGTCGTGGAGGCGGTTAGTGGCGCAGCCATGCCCCCGGAACAGAATGTGCGCGTCACGCTCGCCCGTATCGGAACGCAATGGGTGGCCTATCCCCTGCTTGGCGACGCGGCGTTCAGGGCCGAGATGGTTCCCGCCGACGGAGTCGGCAGGCTAGGCGCGGACGGGCGGACGGTACGGGTGCGGGGGCTGGACGTGCTGGAAAATCTGACGCGGGCAGTCGTGATTGCGGGCTGCGCCCCGGCCCTGTCGCTGTGGGCGCGTTCGGCGGAACGCTGGCATCCCGATCTGCGCGTCCACTGGACGTATGCCAACAGCACGGACGCGCTCAACGCCCTTGCGGAAGGAAGGGCGCACGCGGCGGGCGTCCACCTGTCCGACCCCGCCGGGGGCGTGGACAACGCGCCCCATGTGCGCCGGGTGCTTGCGGGGCGAGCCGTGGTTCTGGTGAACATCGGATTGTGGGAGGAGGGCTTGCTCGTCGCGGCGGGCAATCCCCTGCATCTAAAGGGCGTGGCCGACCTGGCGCAGACGGGCGTTCGCATCGTGAACCGGGAGCAGGGCGCGGGCGCGCGTCTGCTGCTGGACACGCAAATACAGGCAGAAAACATCCCCGCCGCCGCTCTCAGCGGATACGACCGCATTGTCCTGACACATCAGGAGGTGGCCCGAACGGTGCAGAATGGACAGGCGGACGCAGGGGTAAGCGCGGCCTCGGTCGCGGGAATGTACGGGCTGGACTTTGTGCCATTGCGGGCCGTGCGCTACGACCTGGCGATCCTCAAGGAGAGTCTGCCCACGCCGCCCGTGCAGATGCTGCTCGAAACGCTGGGCAGCCGCTGGATTCAATCGCAATTACGGGCACTGGGTGGCTACGACGTAAGCCGTATCGGGGAGATCATCGAGGTTTAGAGAAACGTTTAGAGGATGTTCATAGCGTTGTTATTCGCTGTAATCCAGTTCGGTGCGGGGTTGGACGATGCCTCTGCGGTCGCGGCGAAACGAAATACGATTGGGGGAGCCGCAGTAGGGGCAGGCGACGCGAACGGAGGTATCGGCGGGCGGCGCATCTTCGTCGGGCGGCGATACCGTTATAGCCTCATTACAGCAGGCGCAGGCGGCGGGGATGGGCGGGACGGAGGAGGCCGCTTTCGGCGTATTCCCCGGTTCGGGGCGGTCGTGGCGGAAATGGACAAATAGCCGGCCCCAGTTGTCGCCATCCTTTTCGACCCGGTGATACCGCGCCTTGATGTCGGGCCGATCCAAAAACCGCAGCACGGACTTTTTAAGCGCGCCCGACCCTTTGCCGGGAATGATCTCTATTTCGGTCGCCCGCTTTTCAACAGCCTCATCAATGATGCGCTGCAACGATTCTTCGATGCCCCGCGAGTCGCTGTATATGGGGTGCAGATCCAGTTTCAATTTCATGACGTTTTACATCCTGTCGCCTGACCGATAACGCCGCCCCGGCCTGCGCGTTGATGGGGTTTTACCACTCGAAAACGAGCAGGGACACACCCTGACGCGGCAGGGTGAAGCGGACGTTTGCCTCGCCGCCTGTGGTCGGTATCGCTTCGGGAGCGTTCAGCAGGGCAAGATCACCGGCCTGTTCCAACTGCGTTACCTGCGCCGATGTGGGCGCGGCAGGCGACCCCATGTTCTTCCACACCGTAAACGCGTTGCTGTGCGTGTCGTCAATGCGATAATGGGTCAGGCGCACGGATTTGCCGTTTGCGGGCAGGCCGTTTACCTTCAGGTCAGTCAGGGCGGCGGGGCCGGGGATGTCGTCGTCGTGGTAGTTCCAGGCCATCACGCACAGCCGCTTACGCGCCGCGACCGTTGAAACGCCTGTCCCTTTCGCGGTATCCTTTTCTGCCCCGCCGATAAACGTTTCACCCTCTGTGTTCTCCAGGCTCGCAAGCGCGGCAATGTCGGGCAGGTCACGCGCCCCACGCCGGCGCAGAGCGTCCGCTCCCAGGTCGCCGCTGCTTTCCACATCTACCTGCTGGCCGCCCATTTTGCCGAACATGCGGAATACGCTGAACACGGGCAGGTCTACGCCGTTCGTGGCAAGCTGCCGGAAGCCGTCGAACCAGGGCTGATCCTCGAACTCGAAGGCCCACGTCAGCGCGCCCTCGAAGTTGACGCCCCGTTTTGCGGCCAGGGCATAGGCGCGGGCAAAGGATGCCGCCGTGTAACTCGCGTACAATGTGCCGTTGCGATAGCCGTTCTGGGGAAACACGCGAGCCGAACACGCCGCGCAGCCGTCCGGGTCGGACTCGCCGATCACGATGGGCTTGTCCTTGAACTCCGGGAAGCTCGCCACAACCTCAAAACCCCGGTCAATGTCCTTTAACTGCGACGAGATGCCCATGCGAACGTGATTGTTTACGTACTGCGGCGTACCTTTGGCGTGGAACGAGATGAAGTCGAGCGGCGAGCCGACCTTGCCTGTGGCATAGTTCGTTCCCCGCGCGCAGTGTTCCAGAAACGCGCGCAGAAAGCGCGTCGCGCCCTCCCCGCCGGTTCCCGCGATCTCCGGCCCGCCGACACGCGCTTCGGGCAGGGCGCGTCGCACCGCATCTACGGCGTAATCGTATAGCTTCTGGTACTCTTCGGGCGTTCCGTGCCAGTACGCGATGTTGGGTTCGTTCCAAACTTCCCAATCCCACGACGCGGCCTCGCTGCGCCCGTACCGTTCCACGCAATGCCGCGTCCATTGATACACCAGTTCGGCCCAGCGCGCGTAATCTTTCGGCGGGTACGTCCAGCCCGTATACAGTTCGCCGCCCTTTTCCGGCGTCCAGTGATGCTGATAGGGAGTGGGGCGCGTGGACAGGGCTTCGGGCATAAAGCCGATCTGCACATACGGTTTCAGATGGCGTTCGCGGTACGTGTCGAAAATGCGGTCGGTCAGCGTCCAGTCGTAGCGCGGCTTGCCCTGCGCGTCCTCGGTATACGCGTTTGTGCTGCCCCATTTCAGGGCGGGCGTGCCGTCACCCGTCGTCAGCAGATTATGTGTACGGACAAAGACGGTCGTGGAGGAGTTCAAACTCGCAAACTCGGACAGCAGTTTTTTGCCGCCCTTCATGTAGGTATAGTTTGGCTCATCGTAGCCGAAATACCGCCACACGGGACGCAGTTTGCCCTCGGTCCGGTTTGCATCCACCCTCAGCGTCACATGGATCGGCGGCGTTTCTTGCACCGCCTGCGGACGCGCCGCGCACACCGCAAAAAACGCCAATGGAAGAAAACAGGACCTCACGCAGAGACGCACAGACACAGAGAATGACCTGCGATCAAATAGACAGGAGGAACAGGATCTCTCAGGAGGAACAGGATTTGTTTTCGACGGTATTCTCAGCACGACGTTGGCATTCCCTTTTCGTTTGTTTGGCGCATTTCGCGGTTCATCCTGTGTCGTCGTTATTTCGTTTTGGGAGGTGTCTCAAGCCATGTAAGAGCTTCGGTCATTTTGTCCCAGCGGGTGTCGCCGGGGAAATTGTACGCGCCGCTGCCCTGGTAGGAGGTGAGCTTGACGCTCGCGCCCTTGTCGGAAAGCAGTTTGCGGGCGGCCTCGGCCATCCAGTAGGGGTCGGCCTTATCGTCAAGGCTTTGCTGAAGGAAGTAACGGCGACCTTTGGCATGGGTCAGCGGCGGCAACTGCGCGGAGCGGAAGGGCGCGTCGTGTATGTAAAAGCCCTTGAAAGGCGAAGCATCGCTGAGGGAGCAGGCATAAACCGCCAACCCGCTTTCCGCCGCGCCGTGCAGGAAAATACGGTTAGGGTCAATGTTGTAGTTGGCGGAGGCGTCGCGGGCGATGTCGGCGGCAAAAGATTCGGTGCTGAAGGGGGCCGCTTCTTTTACGTCCTTTACGTCTTTTACGTCTTTTGCCTCTTTTACTTCTTTCGTGTCTTTGTTGGTATCTTTAGCGGCGTTTTTGTTTGTTTCTTTGACCGTGGTTTCCGTCAGCCAAACAACGGTTTTCGCGCCCTCGTGACGGGGCGGCACGGCAATGGCGACATAATAGCGGCCTTTGAGGACGTTACGCATGGCTTCAGTCCAGAACTGCGTGGTCTTTTCCGGGTCGGCGTCACCCGCAGGCAGCACGACAAGCAGGCCCGCCGAAGAGGTGGTAGGAACGGCGGCTTTGTCCAGGGGCATATACTGATACGTCCCATCCGCGTTTCGGATGCGGCGGCGACCATAGTAAGAGCGTCCGCCGGGGGACAGCAGCACATAGGCGCGGCGCGGATCATTGTCTATGTTCTTCGACTCGGTCTGTATCCATCCGGTCACGCCGCGCCCGCCTGTTACAGTCCCCTGCCGCTGTGTCCAGACGGGAGCAGGTCGGTCGCCCTGCGCGCCTGCGGCCCGCTGCCCCGGAAATACGGGGCGTTGTGCCTGCGCCCTGCTATGTGCCGGGGCCACGACGAACAGGCCCAGCATCAGCAGGCACGGGCAGAGTTGTAATGAATCATGGGGGCGCGGCATAGCGTGTTTCCTCAAAGTGAGATGGTTGGTGTCGCCACATAGCACATCGGCCCGCCCTCCGAAGGACGGAGGGCGGGCTAAAACGTCTGGACAATGGCCCAATCGCAGGCACGTCTAGGCGTTGTGCGGCTTGGGTGGCTTGCCCGTGGACTCGCTGCCGTCCGCAAGCAGAGAGCGCGATGTGCCAGCCATCAAACGATGGTTCGGCTTCGTCGGCTTGCCGCCGCCCGTCGACTCGGTTCCATCCACGACCTGCACTGCGCGAACAGAGGGCGTGTTTGCAGGCGCAGTCTGCGTCACAGCGACACCCGCTCCGATTGCGAACAGCCCGGTCAGCGCCAGCAGGCGCAGGGTATTTTTCTGAGTAAGAAGCTTCATTATGCTTCGTCCTTTCCGATTTCGCTGTCCAGCCAGCTCCACCACGCGACCAAGTCGGCGTCGCGGATCTGGAACAGCGTCTGCAAAAACTTATCCGCAGGGCAGTCGGACAGGCTGCCGTGCAGCACACTTTCCATCACCTGCTGCGCTTCCTGATAGTAGCGGTCTTTGACATAGGCCAAAATCAGGTTACAGGCGCGCATCGGCGTCGGTTTACGCATCGCCATCTGGGCGTAGTGCGCGGCGCGCTCAATGTTGCGGTCTTTGGCGCGGCCCGCGTCGAACCAGTGCAGATACACGTCGGCGGCATTGGTTGCCGCGATGTACTGCATATTACCTGCTTCGGGATGCTCCACGATTGTCAGATAGACTTTCAAAGCGTCGCGAAGGTTCCCGGTCTGCATCAGCAGGACGCCCACTTCGTTCAGCGCGGCAAAGAACCGGGGTTCCAGTTCGTATGCCTGCCGATACAGTTGGATCGCTACCTCTATTTTACCACGATGACGGGCTTTTTCGGCCTGATTGTACAGCTCCTGCGCTTCGATTTTTTCCGCGCTCGGCTCCTCGCCAAAGTAGTACAGATCCATAACGCGCATGGTCTGCCGCATTTCGGGCGAAGGCGAGGCCACGCTGCCGCCCGTGCTGACATCGTTGACGATGGCCTCTTCGATATTGCCGTCAGCATTGTTTTCAGCGCTTTCGGTCTGCGTCCCCTGCTGGGCGCGTTCCTGCCAGGTGGTACTCATCAGCCGCTGAAACAGGCTGCTTTGCTTTTCGGCTGTCCATGTGGACGTGCTTTTCGACGGGGTCTGCTTCTGGCGCACGCGGCCGCTCCTCCCCTGGGCGATCAGGCGAACGAACGGGTTGTCCAGCCCGCACTCGCGCTTGAGGATCTCGCTCACGGCGGCGCGGGCGCGGCATACGGTCTGGCGTTCCTTGTCGGATTCGGGAGCGGCGCGGACGCCGTCCTCGCGCTCGCGGCCCCGCGCCATGTCGCGCTGCAGGGCTTCCAAGTAATTCTTCGGGATGCTTTGCATGGCGCGGGCGAGCGCGCCCCGGAAACGCTGTTTGTCGTCCTGCTCCAGCAGGGCGGCTTCGGGCTGCGTCTCGCTGTGTTCGTCCTTGAACGTGTCGCGCAGGCACAGGGCGTTGTCGCCGTCACCCCCGCCGCCTATCGGCTGATCCATCGAGACCGTGGCGACCTCGCGCCGTCCGGCCCGCTCTGCGTCCGCAATCACGCTGCGAATACAGCGCGTCAGATACGCGGGCGGATCGGGAAAAATGATGTCCAGGCTGTCCGCAAAACCCATCGCGCTCAGGTGCGGCTCGGCCTCGTACTTGCGGACGGCCACGCGGGCCATTTTGCGGCACGATTCTTCCAGGGCCACATAGCAGTCGTTGGCACTCAGGCGGGCGGGCAGGGTGCGCCCGTCGTCCAGAGTGCGCGGGTTCGACAGCATGGATATGGCGCGCGCCGCATAGCGTCGCAGGATGGTCTCGGCGGCTTCGAGCGGCGAAATGGTTTCGATCTGCACAGGCGCGGGTGTGGTCTGCGCTGTGCGAACGGTTATGGTCGGACGTTGAATTCGAGTTTGGTTTTGCATGGTCACGGGCTGTCTCCCCAGCACGAAATACCCTGGCGCGCTATGTTGCCTTGCGCGAATAGCTACTGACACGCTGCGCCGTTGTTTTCGTGACACCCGTTCGCCGCAAATTTTATAAATTATTTTTTAGGCATTTACAAAAGTGTGCGGCGAGTCTATTTTCAGTTTTTGATGTGCAGGTTCCTGCTTGATTTACAAAAGTTTGCAAATTCGCAGAGGCAGGTTATGAGACGCATCCGCGCCCCAAATGTTCACTGCCTTCCCACTTATTATTGTATCACGCGCCCCACCTCGCCGCCTCGACTCTAAATTGATGTTACACCGCACATTGCAACAACATATTAGAGGCGAACCGGAGTCGGCGGGACGTTGTCGGGTTTGCCGTCGCTGTCGTAGGAGAGGGAGCCGCGACTGAACAGGTCGTATGTTGCGCCATTATTCTGGTAGTGCAGCGGGTCGCCGGTAAACGGGTCGAGGGCCAGGTCGCGCAGGTGCAGTTCGGCAAGGGATTGGGGCAGATGGTTGTGTTCCCATCTATAGGCGCGAACGGCGGCGTGAACTCCCAGCAGGCGCAACATGGCCTCGACGCGGTCATAATAGTTGACGGCTCGCTCCGCATGTTCGGCAAGCCTCGCGAACATCAGTCCGTCCAGTGTGCCGTCGCTTTGGGGCAGAACGACTTTGCGCTCTTTTTGGGGCAGTCGGCGGTTGGCGGCAAGCGCGTCGTTGTACGCGGACAGCCGCGTTTTGGTCTGCTCTACCAAAACGTTCAGGTCGGCGGGATTGGCGCGAATGTGCGTCACGATCCGGCGTGTGGCGTCGTCCCGATCCTCCTCGTGGACAAACCCGTTGAACATCTCCGCCAGGCGCGTGGGATCGGCGCGGCGGGCATCCAGCATTTGCCGCTGACTCCGCTCCTCGGCGCGCAGCAGGAACACGGATGGGGAGGGCCACGCGAGAGCCTGGTCGGCAATGCGCCGCGCCCGCTGGCACTGGTACTCGGACAACTGATCCAGATGCTCGCCGAATTTTCTCAACAAGACGATGCTGACGACCTCGCCGACGGTTCCACTGGCAAGCGAGTGCGTCTGCATCTGATGGCCGAAGCGCAGCCCGTCTTCGAGGGTATCCAGGGCGGCATCCACGCGCCCATCCGCGAACTGCACGTACAGTTCCGTTTGCACGAGGCGAGCCATCTTGCGGAACACGCTGTATTCGGGCAGCAGAGGATCGTAATCGTCAGTCGCGTCTCCCACCACATGCGGCGGCTGAACGGGCTTGCTCATGCCCGCGTGCAATAGATGCAGGGCCGCCTGCACATCGCGGTCAGCCAGTAAGCGTCGCCGCTGAGTCAGGGACGCGCCGCCTTCGACCCAATCATCCGGCAGCCGCTTGTTTTGCATCAGGTCACACGCCTGCACCCACTCCTCGTAGCCGTTCATTCCGGTCGGCAGCGGGAACAGACGGGCGAACATGGGCGGACGCGGCGGGTCGGGCGCGTCCTGCGCGCGCGCCGCGCCTGTCGCCGTCGCGCAAAGCAGAGCGACGGACAACAGGGCGCTGTGAACCGAAAGCGGAAACGGGCGCATAAAACGTTCTCCTGCGGGTTGTGGAAACGAAAACTATGCGACTAGCTACGGGCAGGAAGCAGGACAGGTTTCGTAATCACATGAGAAATCGCCTTACAAAATATTTATACATCGAGCAGGTAATATAACCAGACTAATAGAATGTATGCGCGACGCCGAGCGCGCCCGCTAAAAACGGCGGGCAAATCTTTGCCGGCGAGCGAAAGAGGACGACATGGCTCTCGGTATAGATGCGGCGCGAGTGTATGCCAACGACAGCGACAGCAACCCGGCGTTCTGGACCGTGTTTCCGGGACATACTCACAGCGCGGTCGTCCAGGCCTTACAGGCGGACACGGCTGTTCAGGTGGCTGTCAGGGCGAAATTGGATGCCCCTGATGATACGGAAAAGCGCGGGGCCGCGATTGATCTGATAAACCGCGCAACAGCCAACTGCATCGGCCAGCACATTCTCGGACAGGCCCTGCATCCGGCTCAGGCCGCGTTCACCGTCTACAATCTGCTCGCCGAAGGAACGGCGGCAGCCATTGACACGGTCATCGGAGCGGATGCAGATGCGGCCGTGCATGACGCGTTTGCGGATAAGAACGTCATAGAGGTCATCACGATCATCAGCCGGCAGACAGGGCGCGCGTTGTTCCAGACCTGTCTCTCCCAACTGATCGACCTGGCCGTTACGCCGCTAAACCTCGTGTCCACACTCAAAAAGGAATTGGAGGACAAGGCGAGAGGGATCGTGCCGGGAATTTAGTGAGAGGCCGGGAGGGCGACTGCCCTGCCCTCCCCGGCGCTTAAACAGCATTGCCCGAACAGCATTGTCCGAACAGTATTGTCAGGGGCAAGGATCAGATCGGCAGGCCACCATCGAAAACACAAAAGAAGTGAAGACAGGCTAAAGATGCGGACGGCAAAGGGCGAGATGGACGCGCTATATGCGCCCGACAAAGCGGCCCGGACTGAACGTGCCGGGGGGATCAATCGCCTGTTTGAGGCCGCGCTGTAACAGGGCTGTTTCGCGCGTGTTGCCCCATACGTTCAGGCCGTCGAGCAGGTCTTGCAGGTCGGCGGGAGGGTTTGAGGCCGCGTCAAGACGTGTCCATAGCAGATTGGCCGATTCGGGGGCGGCGGACAGCAGCGTTCGGACAAACTCGGTGTCGGGAGTGGAAGTGGCAGCCTGCACGGTTCCCATCGCGCAATCGGCTGTCAATGCCAGTCCGGGCGATCTTGCAGATGGGCGAGAAGTGAGGGTATGTCCGCGAGCAGGCAGGCGATGCGAGCAGCGAGCGGTGTATCCCGGCCCAGGCGGGCCTGACGGTCGCGCAGGGCATCGAGGGCGGCGATGGGGAGCAGGTCAGGCGCGGCCAGTCCCGCCTCCCCGCCCCGGCGCGCGATCTCTAAGGTCTGCCAGTCCATACGGGCGGACGGGCCTTGCAGCAGGACAAGCAGGCAGGGCGCGCGGGCGTCCTCTTTGCTGCCGTTCAAAGAACTGTCCAGTTCGTTCGTGACCAGCAGGGCGGCGGGCGCAAGCTGCGCGTGATGCAGGGCCAGTCCGGCCCGCGCAGCCGTGGCGAGATCGGGCGCGGCAAGACACAGCAGTCTTTGCGCTTCGGGCAGGGGGTACACCTTGAACGTCACTTCGGTCAGAACGCCCACCGTCCCCCACCCGCCCGTGAACAGTTTGCACACGTCGTACCCGGCCACGTTCTTGACGACCTTGCCGCCGCCCTTGATCTGCGCCCCACCCGTCAGCACGGCCCGAACGCCGATGACCAGGTCGCGGGGCGTACCGTACAGCAAGCGCCGGAACCCGCCCTGATTGGTCGAAACCACGCCGCCCACGGTCGCAGATGTCGGCAGCGGCACATCGAGCGGCAAAAACTGCCGATGCGCGGCCAGGGTCTGCGCCAGCGTGTCCGGAGTGACGCCCGGTTCACACGTCACGGTCATATCGTCCGGCTGATAATCCAGTACGCGGTTCATGCGCTTGGTAGAAAGCATTAAATATGGCCTGTCCTGCCGGGGGGCGTAGCCGGTATGCAGTTGCGTGCCGCCGCCCGCCACGACAAGGGCCGCGTTCGCCGCCTCACACGCGCGCACCACGCTCGCCATTTCGTCCTCACTTTGCGGCGCGACAATACCCAGCGGCAGACGCGGCCAGCCCGCGCACAGAGAAAACCGCCCCGCGTCCGCCGCCGCATCCCACGCGCTCACATTCGCGCCGCCCACCACATCGGCCAGTTTCGCTAACAACGGCTCCACTTCCACAGATTACCTCGCAATACTTTATCCGCAGATTACGCAGATGAACACAGATTTTAAGACAAGTCCAATCCATAGACAGGATTAACAGGATTTTCAGGATGAACAGGATTTCTTTCTAACCACACAAATATCCTCAACACCCCTTCTCGCACTTTTCGTTTGTTTTGCCTGTTTCGCGGTTCTTAATCTGTGTTCATCTGCGTCAATCTGTGGATAAAGCTTTTCTGTCTTTTATTTTCCGACGCTTTCGACCGGGCGCGTCTCCATGTTGGGTAAATTTGCAAGCTGCGATTTCACTTTGGCGGCGGGGGCGACCAGGACAAGAGAGAGAAATTGGGGCGCGAAGTAGGTACGGGCCATGCGGTTGGCGTCGGCAAGGGTGACGGCGCGCAGGCGCAGCAGGTACGATTGGAGATAATCGGCGGGCAGATCGTAAAAGGCGATGTTGGCGAGCTGCGCGGCCAGGGCTTCGGGCGACTGCGCCGAGATGGCGAACTGGCCCGACAAATAGTTTTTCGCTTTCAGAAGTTCGGCGGGCGTGAAGCCTTTGTCAGCAGCCTGCTTTAGCACATTGTTCGTGGCGTCCAGCAGGGCTTTCGTGGTTTCTATTTTGGTGAAGGTGGAAACCAGAAACTCGCCGCCCGCAAGCTGGGGCGCGAAACTGCTGCTGATGCCATACGTCAGCGAGCGGTTGACGCGTATCTCGTTAATCAGGCGCGACGTAAAGCCGCCGCCCAAAACCGTATCCGCGAGCAGAGCCGGAAAGAAATCAGGGCTGCTGCGGGCAAAAGCGGGGCGTATCCAGCGTACCTGCGTCTGCGTGGCGTCGGGCTTGTCGATCAGCACGATTTTGCGCGATCGGGCAGGCACGGGCGGGATGGCGGACGAGAGTTGTATTTTGCTGTTCGGCCAGTCGCCGAACCGCGTTTTCAATTTTGCCAGCATGTCGGCGGGCTTGAAATCGCCAACGGCGACAAGGATCAGTCTATTGGGTTGGAACGCCCGCTCATAAAAGCCGCGCAGGTCGTCCCGCGTGATGTTTTTAAGCGAGGTGATCGTGCTTTCCTGGCCGTAAGGGTGTCCCGCATAGACCACCTCGGACGCCACGCGGCTCGCAATCGCGCCCGGCTCCTCGCCCAGCGATTGCAGGCCGGAGATTTCCAACTGCCGCTCCCGGTTCAGTTCGTCGTCGGGCAGGGTGGGATGGCGGATGATGTCGGTAAACAGGTCCAGTCCCGCATTCGTGTCTTTGCTGAGTACGTCCAGCGTTATCTGGGTACGGTCGTCACTTGCGCCCGCGTCCAGGCTGCCGCCCAGCGTGTCTATCTGCTCGGCGATCTGCTGCGTATTGCGCGTGTCCGTGCCTTTACGCAGCAGGTCGGCGGCAAGGGCTGCTACGCCCGCTTTGGCCGGAGCGTCCAGCGCGCTGCCGCCCCGAAACAGGGCCGTGACACTAAGCGAAGGCGCGCGGTGATATTCCATCAGCACGACCTGTACGCCGTTATCCAAGGTGACGCGCATCACGGGCGGCAAATTCAGCTTCTGCGCCCGTCCCGCACATGGCAAAGCCAGGCAGGCGGCAAAAGCGGCGATCCTATAAGGAGTGGTAAGCCTCACGCGGTTGTTCCTCGTTTCAAATATGTCATGTACTATTTCAGGCAGCCGAGCAGGGAAGCGATGTAATTGATCTGCCCCTGATGGTAGGTCATGTTCCACTGCGGGTACGCGAGTATCTGCTCCAGCGTCATCATGCCGAAGGGCGTTTGAATCTCGTCGTCGAGCGCGCTGTCGGGAACGGCTGTGATGGCGGTCGCCACGCGGGCCGCGTTGTCGAGCAGCAGGCCGCGCAGGGTGTCCCACTCCATCGCGGAAGCATACGAAAACTCTTTTATAATCGCCTCAGGATGCGTAGTCCCCCACTCGCGTGAGGCGATCAAACGCGCGATATGCCCGTTGAGGACAGCGCACTCGCCTACCTGATGGCTTGCGGTACGGGCGGTGTCCTCGCCGCTCCAGTGGCGCTTGTCGTCGGGGATCTGCTGGTACGCCTTGATAAGATCGGCGGCGGCTTTTTGCGTGCTGGCGGCGAGGTGCTGCTGAAGGGTATGCGGCATTAGTTTGTCTCTTTCTGGGTCTGTACTGGCTGTGCGCCGCTCGTGTCCGCTTTGCCGGATGGCGTCGTGTCCGCTTTGTCCGGGATCAGAGTCACGACGGTGCGGTTGCGGTCGCTGAAATACTGTTTGGATACGCGCTGCACATCGGACGCGGTCACGCGGTCGTGGCGGGGCAGATAGTCGTAGAGTTTTTGCCAGCCGCCCCACTGCGCCTCGTACTCGGCCAGCAGTTTCGCCCGCCCCAAGTTGGTCTTGAACGCGTCGAGAAAGCCCACGCGCTCGGCATTCTTGGCCTTGAGCATCTCGCCCGGTGTAACGCCGTCCTTCTGTATGCCGGTCAGCACATCATAGATCTCGTTTTCGCACTCCTGGGCGGTATGTCCGGGCTGCGCCTGTGCCGCAAAGGTAAACAGGCCCGGATCCTCGCGCGCCTCATCGGAGGCGGACACGGAGGCGGCGATCTGCTTTTCATACACAAGGCGGCGATACAGGCGCGAACTCTCGCCATGTGACAGGATAGAGGAGAGCGTGTCCAGGGCCGGATCATTGGGGTCACGCTGCGAGCCGATGTGGTAGCCGATCTGCACGACCGGCAGTTCGGCGGCTTTGTGAAAGGCGATGCGCCGCTCCCCCATCTGCGGCGGCTCGGAATTGACGACCGGGAGTGTGGGCGGCTGCGGCTTGATGTCGCCATAGTATTTCGTCATTTTGGCGAATAGCGTTTTGGTGTCAAAGTCGCCTACGACCGCGACCACGGCGTTGTTGGGCGCGTAATGCAGGCGGAAATACTCTTTGGCGTCCGACAGTCGAATGGCATCAATGTCCTTCATGAACCCGATGGTGTCCCAGTGGTAGGGATGGGCCACGAACGCGCTGTTCCACAAGACTTCGTTCATCGCGCTTTCTACGTTGTTGTCCGTGTTGACGCGCCGCTCCTCCTTGACGATGCCCCGTTCCTGCTCGATGTTGGCTTTGTCCAGCTTCAGGGCGCGCATCCGGTCGGCTTCCATTTGCAGGACGATGTCCAGTGTACCCGAAGAAAACTGCTCGTAATACTCCGTGGTGTCGGCATCCGTGAACGCGTTGCTGTCGCCGCCGCCGCCCTCTAAAATCTGGTCGAATTGCTTGGGCGCGAAGCGGGCCGAGCCGTTGAACATCATGTGTTCAAACAGGTGCGACAGGCCCGTAATACCCGGATGCTCGTTGCGCGACCCGACCTTGAACACTGTGTAGTAGGCGACCGAAGGCAGGGTGTGATCCTCCAGGGCCAGCACGGTCAGGCCATTGGCAAACTTTTGCCGCTGCACCTTCAGCGCCTGCTGCGCCGATGTCCCACCTCCCGCGCCCGCCAGCAGCAGTCCGACCGCCAGCCCTAATGCCCCTGACCTGAACTTCATAAATATCTTCCTTTATCACGAACCGTCTATTGCAAACAGTCACATTAGAGTGTGTGACGTTATAACGCGCTTATATTCTACGCTTTTGCACCGAACAAAAATCAAATGCGCTTACCTGACTGAAACTTCAAGCGAATCGTCATGGAGCCGGTTCAAAGCCCTCGCATTGCACTGTCCAACTGCCGTCGTCGGGAAAGCCGGGGGCGTGGCGGGCGGGTGCGCCGTCCCAGCCCCCGGCCATCATCGCTATGGTGTACAGCAGCCCGCCATTGCCGGGCAAATAGATCGGCAGCGTTCCGGCGATCTGAAAATTGTGTCCATTGGGCAGGTACGTGTTCTTGCTTTGCGCCATCAGCAGAGCCTGTATAGCGGTCTCGCGCTCGCCCAGGCGGGCCGCGGTCATGGCGATAAGCGGATAGTCCCAGCCCCAGGTGCTGTTCCAGTCCCATTCGCGCATTACTCGGCGCAGGGTGCGGCGCATGGTTTCGCGGTCGGCCATTATACCATCCAGCATTCCCAGCGGGGCCAGCAGGCAGGGATGCGAGGCGGCGCGTCCCGGTTTTGTAAAGGTGTCCGAGGCCGTCTCGCCCGCGACGTAGACGCCCTCATGCATGGCAAGCGGCGGCAAATGGGCGATCACATGGTCCCATTTCGCTTCTCGTTTCAGGCCCAGGCGTTCGCGCCAGCATTGGGCGGTCTCCAGCCCCCACCGCCAGTAGGCCACCTCGAAGGTCGGGTTCCACTGGTGCGCGTGATCCCGGAAGTACACTTCCGCCGCATCGGACAATGGCGGGCCGATGCGGTACTGCCCGCGCTCCGCGTCCCAGGCGGCGAAGGAGGCCATAAAGTCTGCGGTCGCAAAAACCACGTCCCGATATTTCGCGAGCGCCTGCAGTTTGGGGCCGGCACGGTGGCACAACTCCGCATAGAAGATCGGATGCGGCTGCTGCCAGATCAGGAAGCATTCCAGATACGTGGGCGCGGGATCGCCGGATGGCCCGACGCACTTGGGCCAGCGCGCGCCCGCATACCCCTGCAGCGCGGCCTGCGCCCGCGCTTTGGGCAGGACGCGCTTGTAAAAGGGCAGGCTGCGTTCCAGCAGGTCGCGCCGTCCCCACAGCGCGAAGTGGGCCGCATGCCACCAGTGCATTTCCAGGTGAAACTTGCCGTACCAACTGTTGCAGGTCAGGCCGGTCTCCTGGGGCGGCAGCGACCCCGCGCACTGGATACGCGTTACATATTGAGAGAGTACGACGCGACGCTCCAACTCGTGCCAGCGCGGGTCTTTGCTGCGCGATAAATCAATCGCGGCCCCTTTGCTCCAGAACCGCTTCCACATTCCCCTGTGCGCGGTTCGGGTATGGTTAAAGTCGGGCAGCGTCCGGGGCAGCGGGCCGGGCGCAAAGGCGACAACGAACTCCAGCGTGTCCGCGCTGTGTTCGCCCGCAAGCCGATAGCGGTGCGGCCCCTCTTCGCTGAGCGCGGCATCCCCGGCCCATTCCAGCGCGGTATGATAATGGTCATTGTCCAGCGTCCGGGCGAAATCCACGCGGCGCGCGCAGGGGCGTGTGAGAACGGTCTGATGCGCGGCGGGCTGATTCCAGTCCGCGCCATTGCCCTCAAAGGTGGTCGCGCCATACGGAAACGCCAGCGAAACCGCAAGCTGCCCCGATGCGATCAGGGGCGACACGATGCGAACGGCGATCTGCGCGTGGTCGGGATGGCAGCCGGTCAGCACCTGTACGGGCTGCGAATCGAACGTGAAACGGCTGTCGATCTGCCCTGTCCATAGATTCAGTTCCTGCTGAATGGCGGTCACATCGGCGAGCTGCGCGGCGCTGCCATCCGCCCGCTTCAAGATCAGCCCGACGCGCCCCAGATGAAGCCTGCCGGGGTTGGCGTACAGGTAGTTTGCCGCCGCTTCCCACGCATCCGGGGTTTTGCCCTTGTCAGAGTACAGATACCCTACCGGAAGGCCACTCGTATCTATCGTGGTCAGCGGAAAAGCAGCCAGAGAGTAGTTGTGCGGGTTGGGCGCGGTGTGGAAGCCCCACTGCGACATGGTGGAAAGCGGAATGCCTTGATTGTAGTCGGCCTCGAAGGTCTGCAAGCCCGTGACATCGGCGGTGAAAGCAAACTCGCCATTGCCCACGGACAGGGGCGACATCACATCGGCATGGTCAAGTTTTACGTTGTGGCGCGTGACAAGCGCGTAACGATTGATGCGCTCCTCATTGCGGTCTTCATTGCGGTCTTCGTTGCGATCTTCTCTGCGCGCGGAACCCGCCGAGGCCGTTTGCTGCCACGGCCCCGCTGCCGAGGCTCCCATCGTACTGAGCAGAGTTTTTTTGAGAAAGCCTCTTCGGTTCACGCCCTGTTCTCCGATCCGTGTAAAACTTCGGCGCGCAGCCTGCCCGCGCCGTGTCGCAGCAAATGTGTATACCGCCTGATAACTGCCCGCAGGCAAATGCCGGCGCTTCTGTCCCGTTCAAAGCGGGGTCGCATGTACGGACGTCCACGGCGTGAACGCGCCCATCGCATGGATCTTTACTTTGCGCTTCCATATTTTGTCGCCGCAAAAGGCGTACAGCGTATCCATGTCGCGCCCGCCGAGACAGACGGCTCCGGCGCGGCTATGGTCGGGAAGGGGCAAAATCGTCTGTGTCGGCCCGTCGTCCGCGCTGATTTGTACGCCCATGCGCGTGGCGGTCAGCATCTGGCCCTCCCTGGCATAACAAACGGCAGCCGCGCCCGCGTCGTCGCAGCCATCCGGGACATGCAGCCAGAAGAAACGCTCCCTGTTGATAAGCGCCCCGTCAGGATTGATCTGGTAACTGTAAACCCATTTCGAGCGTTCGTCCGCTATGGACAGCAGCCAGCGGTCGGGCCGGTACGCCAGCCCCGCCGCCCGTTTCATGCCTGAAGCGACCAGAGTTTTCCTGCCGTCCCGGACGAACCACACCTCGCTACGTCCCTCCGGCGCATCCCTGTCGCCGAACGCGGCACGAACAGGCGGGGCAGGCTGTGCGTTAAGCGGCCTGCTCGGATTGCAGGTGACATACAGGCCGCCATCGGGCATTGCGAGGATGTAGTCACCGGGCAGGCCGTCCACGACCAGATAGCTCTTGCCGGACACATCGTAGCGCATGATCTTACCTGTCACATTCGACACGGCGTAAAGCTGACCGTCCGCGCCGAACGATAATCCGTTGGCCTGCCCTGCGTTGTGCAAAAACTCCCCAATCTCGCCGTCGCGATTGATGCGGCAGATGTTGTTGGCTGCGGTATCCACAAAGAATACCTCACCGTCGGCATTGCACGCCGCGCCCTGAAAATCATGACGCGCCGGAGCGGCTGTTTTTGGCCTGCTGTCGGTTCCCTTTTGCTGGGATGGCGCTTGTGCCTCCGGCCATTTTTGTTCCTGCCACGGCTGATGCGGCAGTACGATGTCGCGAGCGCGCGGCGCGCTGATCCCGGCCTCGACCGGAGCGGGCCAGCCCCTCCACAGAAAACGCATGGCTTCGGGAAAATACTCGTTGTAGCCCGCGACGTGTCCGCCGTTGATGATGCGAAAAAAGTAGTCGTACCCTGCAAAGCGCAGGGCCTTGTCCATCTCCTGATCCAGCAAAAACCAGTCGCCCGCCGCATTTTCCATGTCGCCCGTTCCCGTGGTGAGATAGGCGCGGATCGGTTTGGCCTCGGTCTTGCGTACAAGCGTGGGAAACTCCTGCCCGCCCCGAAACGCCACAAAGCTGCCGCTGTTGGCGTACACGCGGCTGAACGCTTCGGGGCGTTCCCAGGCCGCGTTAAAAGCCGCAATGCCGCCGCTGCTGCCCCCGGCGATGCAGCGGTCATTGCCCCTGTCGGACAGTTTCAGGCCGAACTCTTTTGCCACGAACGGCAGCAGTTCCTCGACAAGAAAGCGTACTTTGTTGTCGCCCATGCCGTCGTACTCGAAATCGCGGTTGCGGCGTCCCAGCGTGTTCCGCATGGGAGGCGGCACATCGCCCGGCCCCACGAACACGCCTATTGTGACCGGCATCTCGCCCGTGGCGATCAGCGTTTCCAGGATCGGCTTTTCCGCCGCATTGTAGCCATCGGTCTTGACATACACGCAGGCGGGCTTTGCGCCGTCGTACTGTGCGGGAATGAAGACCGTGACCGGGCGAACGGTTCCGGGGAAGATGAGGCTGCGCGTATACGTGGTATGCTTTATCTCCCCTTTGAGTACCTTTTCCGGCGCGATGTCGAGCGGAGGATAAGGAACCGCCTCCCTGTCGGCGGTCGCATTTACGCCCGCGGTCGCACTGCCCGCCAATGGCTGTATCCTCCATTGCAGATGCGCGTCACCGGGCGTATTCAGCCACAGATCCTGTCTGGCTCCGGGCGTCTGACTGCCGCCGAAATCATCCATTCCCATAGTGGGCGCATGTCCGGGGGTGATCGTGTAATTTCCCGCCTCGTTCTTGTGCAGCGCCCACTCCTGCCAGGGCTGCCCCGTGTCCGTTTCCAATACGAGGGCCGTGCCGCTTGCCACACCTCCCTTAGAGGCCGCCAGCACGAGGGTGGCGCTGTAAGCGGGCCGGATCGCAAAATACCCGTCCTTGCGCGGAACGATGATCCACTTTTGATGCGCCCCGCCGGTCGGCCTGCCGATAGATACCACAGTTCCTTCGCTCGTCCCCGCGCCCACGGCCTCCAGAGTCATCTGAGGCGCGCTGACCGGGATTAGCCTGTATAAGCCCCAATCCTCGGCCCGCGCGTCGCGCGCCACAGCGCAGATAAGCGAAGCGACGAGAAGAAGAAGCCAGGGGAAATTTGAGATTTCCAGCATGTTCGTTTTGTGCATTATTTTGTGTATCGTTTTTGTGTATCGTTTTTGTACCCGCTCTTGTACTATTGCCAACCAATTCCACGCCGAGCCGCCGATTCCTCCTGTGCAAACGTTTCTAAACGCCTCCAATCTAAACGCCTCCACTCCCTGCCATCCCTGTATGCCTGCGGCCTAAATCCCTCGCCTGTATCCGCCGATAATGAGAACCGTCTGGAGGAGGCAACCTGATCATGGAACTACGACACATCGAAACCAAGCTGGCGCGCGCCACGACGCTGCCCATTCTGCCCAATATCGTGATGCAGGTACTGTCCCTGACCGAGGACGTCAACGCGGGGGCGCGCGACTACGAACGGCTTATCGTGCAGGACGCCGCGCTTGCGGCCAAGATTTTACGCACGGCCAATTCGTCGTACTTTGGCGGCAACGGCCAGATCACGAGCCTGCGCCGCGCCCTGTCGCAGTTGGGTAACAACACCCTGCGCTCCATGTGCCTGACCGTGTCGCTTCAGTCGGCCCTGAGTTCCAAGACCCTCGATAAAGCGTTCAATCCCAATCATTTTTGGATGCACAGCATGGCCGTGGCCTGCGCCGCCAAAATCCTGGCCTGTGTAGGCCGCGATTCCCATGCCGAGGAGGCCTTTGTCGCGGGTCTGGTGCATGACATCGGCAAACTGGCCCTGTGCATGTTTCTGCCCCAGGAGGCGGGCTGCGTTTACAATCTGATGAAGACGCGCGGCCTGACGCAGTTCGACGCCGAAATGCAGTTTTTAGAATTGACGCATCAGGACATCGGACACATGGCCGCGCAAAAATGGCAACTGCCCGACGTGTACCTGCCGCCCATCGCCCATCATCACGATCCGTTCCGGGACGGACAGGAGCCGGACAAACTGACCGCGTATGTGCATATCGGAAACGTGATCGCGCACGAGGTCGGCCTGGGCTTCGAGGCCGAGGGAACCACGCACTGCGCCGATCCCGCCGTCCTCGCCATGCTCAACATCTCCGAAGAGCAGTACGTTCCCATCCGCACGGCGGTAATGAACGAGGTAACGAAAATGGGCAGTCAGATGGGTATGTAAGAATTTAGAACCACGGAGAACACGGAGAAAAACGAGAGGGAGAGTTGGACAGGATCAACAGGACTTTCCAGGATTAACAGGATTGCAGAACACGCCTTTTGGCTTGTTCTGCTCCTCTTAATCTGTGAACATCTGTGTTAATCTGTGGACAACTCTCCCTCTCGTTTTTCTCCGTGTTCTCCGTGGTTTATTCTTGTGTCTACTCCTGCGAACTTTCGAGGGCGAGGGCGGCCTGGTCGGCGAGGAGGGACAGCAGGGCAATGTGTGACGGGGAAAAGGCGTAGGCCTGGGCGTGGCTCACATTGAGGACGCCCACGATGCGGCCCTGTACACACAGGGGCATGGCGACGAACGACCGCACCCGCGACGGCAATGTTTCGACATCCAGCAGATTTGTTTCCCTGGTCAGATCGGGAATGTGCAGGGGCTTGCCCCGCGCCGCCACCCAGCCCGACACACCCGCGCCCCGCTCAAACACGATATGATCCAGCAGGTCTACGACGCGGCCCTGCGTAGCGCGGGGCTGAAGATGCTGCCGCGCTTCGTCCAGCAGGAACAGCGTGCAGTTGTCGCACGGCACATTTTGCATCACCAGGGCGACCACGGTTCTGTACACCTCTTCGCGGGCAGGCCGGGACTCCCTGAGTTCGTGCATGTCGCGCAGCAGTTCCAAACGCGCGATGCGCGACGCGGACTGCACCCGTTCCCCGATGTTGCACAGCGCCTGCGCGAGCGGGCGGCTCAGAGACTGCAAGCGCTCCAGTTCCGAGGCGAGAAAACGTCCCTGCGCGCGCGGGTCGCAGATGCCTATGGCCCCGATGATGCCGCCGGGTTCTTCGCCCAGACCCTCGCCGCGCACGATCACCACGCCCACGCCGGTCAGCGAAACGGGCGGGCTGCTTGCAGCAGGGGTGTTGGCAGCAGGTGCGTTGGTGACGGGTAAAATCCATTCCCCCTCTTCCAATGTGGCGACGACGGCTGCGCCTGCGGCCAGAAGCGCGGCGTCTTCATCCAGAACGGCGCTATTAAAAACAACGCTATTGAGAGCCGCGTCGGACGCAGGCGAGCGGGGACGCACAGCCTCGATGCGGCTGACACTCGCGCGCAGCGGAGGCGGGGCCACGCCCTGCATTACGGCTTCGCACCGGGCGCGCAATTCCGAAGATGTGAGCGTGTCGGCGTGTAAGATCTTCTCGCGGCGAATGCTGTCCGACACCCGCCCCTCGCAGGACTGCGGAACAAGCGCGTTCCCGCTCTCCGCTCGCAGCCACAGGACGCCGCCGCCCGCCTCGGTCATCTCCATTACCAGCCGCAGGACGCGCGCATACGCCGCCATGCCGCCGCCGTCTCCGCTTGCCTGCCGAACGCTCGCCTCCCATAACTGCTCCGACACCCGCATACGGAGGATCTGAGCGCGCTGATCCCGGTGCAGATGCGTTACTTCGCGGTACTTGTCGCGTATCTGTTCCCCGGCGCGTTCCGCCGCGTCTAGCTGCTCCTGCATCTCCTCGATGCTTGCGGGCGCGAGCAGGCTGGAACCGCCGAGTGACATATTATTTTTATGTGCGTTTGCGCTTTCCTGCGGACGGGGCCGCGCTTGGGACAGTCCCGCCAGCAGGGCCGCGACGAACAGCGTACCGGTCGCAAGCCCGTACAATATGGCCGATGACACCGACAGGCCGCTGCGAAAATGCGCCAGGTTGAGCAGCGCCGCCGCCAGTGCGGTATATATGGCCGCCCTTCGCCCCAGCAGGGCATACGCCTCCAGCACAACGACAAATACCAGGGACGCGAACGGACTGCTGAACCCGCCCGACACGGCGATCAGCACGGTCGCGATCAGCAAATCCAGCCCGATCTCAATAGCGTGGCAGAGAGGATCGCAGGTTTTGCTTTCCGACCGGCGAACGAACGGCCACAGCAGCGAAACGCCGCCCCCGAACGCGGCGACCTGCCAGGCGAGGGGCCACAAACCGCGCAAAAACAGGAACGTCAGCAGTCCGCACGCCAGCCACACGGCAAGGCGGCACTGCGAGATGCGCCGATCCACATCCGCGCCGATGCGCGGCACGTCATCCGCAAGCCGCGCCTCGGAAATCGCGTGGGCTGCCGTATAAAAGCCTGTGTTCGCATCGCCTGCCTGCATACCCGCATCCGTCCTTTTCGCGCGCCCGCGCGCCGGGCCTACGTTTCCAATGGGTCAATCCGCCGCATGACGGCAGACTGCCCCGCGCGTTTTGCGCGGCGCATTCCCCGCCTGAAGTCGGCATTATCTTTTTATTCGGTAAAAATGTCGCGGCTTTGCAGGATTGAATCACGGATGTGGCGAATTGGCACACAATACTATTCTCGATGCCCGTAATAGCGTACTATTTGCATACTTAGAGCTAAATAGGCAAAGCTAAAAAGGAGAAACATGGATCAAGTTACACGCAGGCGTTTTCTGGAACAATCGCTGCTTGCCGCGACGGTCGGATTAGGCGCTGGTCTTGTCGGCGAATCGCCCGCAAAGGCTATGAGCCGTTCGGGGCGTCCGCTGGGGGCCAATGACCGCATCCGCATCGCTCTGATCGGCGTCAACGGGCGGGGCATGGATCATCTTAAAGGGTACGTGGACAAACCCGACGTGGACATCGTGGCGATCTGCGACGTGGACGCCAACGCCCTCGCCCGCGCTCAGGCTGCCGTCGAGAAGAAGGGCAAGCCCAAGCCCGAAGGGTACGAGGACATCCGCAAGCTGCTGGAAAACAAGGACATTGACGCGGTCAGCATCGCCACGCCCAACCACTGGCACAGCCTTGCCGCGATATGGGCGCTGCAGGCCGGCAAAGATGTCTACGTCGAAAAGCCCGTGAGCCATAACGTTACCGAGGGGCGGCGCGTGGTGCAGGCGGCAGCGAAGTACAACCGCATCTGTCAGGCCGGGACGCAGTCGCGCTCTCACAAGGCCATGCAGGACGCGATGGCGTACATTCACGGCGGCAAGATCGGGAACGTCACGCTCGCGCGCGGCCTGTGCTACAAGCCGCGCAACAGCATCGGCAAGACCGAGGGGCCGCAGCCCGTCCCCGAAGGCATCAACTACGACATCTGGCAGGGGCCGGCCCCGGAACATCCCCTGATGCGTAAACATCTGCACTACGACTGGCACTGGCAGTGGGACTATGGCAACGGCGACCTGGGCAATCAGGGCATCCACCAGATGGACATCGCCCGCTGGGCGCTGAACAAGCCGGTTCTGCCTCAGAGCGTCCAGTCCGTGGGCGGGCGCTTCGGCTACGTGGACGACGGCCAGACCCCCAACACCCAGATTGCCATGTACGACTATGGCGACAGCCACCTCCTCTTCGAGGTGCGCGGCCTGAAAACCGAGGCGTATACGGACGTGAAGATCGGCAACTTGATCTACGGACCGGACGGCTATGTGGCCTTTACGGACAACTACGGACGGGCGGCGGCCTTCGACAAAGACCATAACAAGGTAATGGAATTCACGGGCGGCGGCGACCACTTCGGCAACTTTGTAAGCGCGGTTCGCAGCCGCAAGAACGCCGACCTGAACGGCCCGATTGAGGAGGGCCACCTATCGAGCGCCCTGTGTCATCTGGGCAACATCTCGTACCGTTTGGGCAGCCCGCAGCCGTTCAGCGCCAAGACCGGCTCATTCGGCGACGACAAGGAGGGCGTGGCAACGTTCGAGCGCATGACGCAGCACCTCAAGGACGACGGCATCAGCCTGACCGACACCACGTACTTCGTCGGGCCGACCCTGAAACTCGACGTTGTCAAAGAGCGTTTCCACAACAACAAGGAAGCCAACGCCATGCTGACCCGCCAATATCGCGCCCCCTTCATCGTGCCGGACAAAGTCTAAACACATCCTCGGCAAAAGACAGACAAAGCCCGCCGGACACACGCGAATGTGTCCGGCGGGCTTTGTCTGTCTTGCCCTCTAGGGTTTGCTCATGTACCGCTCCAGACACTCTCCGGGCGGCAGACCGTTAAAGCCGAGCGTAGCGTTCTGCGTGTTCTGGTTGGCCGCGTTGAACGTCTGCGCCGCGCCCTTGAACGTGGTTGGGTTGCCCACAAGGTCGTAGCCGAACGCATTTTAGTTGCTATCTATTATCGAACATTGAACTATTTTGTAGTTTTAATCACAGCCTCTACAAACCTCTGCGCTAAGATACTCAAGTTGCTGCCATAGGCAATGCCGACCTCTACCGCGCTCTATCCGCCGTGCTGGACAGGGTGTAAAAGAGGGCAACGGGAGTATAAAACATCAGCTCACTTTACATTTTGGCGGGAACGCCCCGCTTCACCGTCGTCGTCAGCGAGGAGGCCAGGGTGGACGTGCCGTTCCCGCTTTTGATCGTCACCTTCTTCTTGATTCTGAACGCCGCCGTGGTTTGCTTGTCGAAGGCGAGATCAGGAGTAAAGGCCATTAGCATACGGCCTGTTTCCGACTTGCCGGTGAATTTATTTCCGTCCCAGTAGATCGTGACAACAGGCTCGGTCTGCGTACTGGTGTCATACGTGGTCGTGGCGCTGCTGCCGAACTCCGGTTTCACGGACGTAATCGCAATCGCGACGGTGACGCTCGCGCCGGGTTTCGACGCTTGCTGTGCAGAGGCCGTAGACGCATACTGCCGGTGACAGTCGCTCGTATACAGTCCTGAGAGAAGCAGGATGATAGCCGCAAGGGCCGTATTTCTTGTTTTCATGGGTCGCCTCTTCTCGTTTTGTGTTCCTTACTCCTGCTTTTTATACTTCCAGCGGTTAGGAAAAACCTCCCACGCTGTGCGGGATGTACGGCTCTTCGAGGGCGGTGATTTCTTCCGGGGTCAGGGAAACGGACAGGGAAGCGACGGCGTCCTCCAGATGGTGGGGCTTGGTCGCGCCTACTATCGGGGCCGCAACGCCGGGGCGGGAGAGAAGCCATGCCAGAGCGACCTGCGCCATCGGTACGCCGCGCGCCTGGGCGATCTGACTGACGCGCTCGATGACGACCCTGTCCGCATCCTCGGTCTTGCTGTACAGCGTTTTGCCGAACGGGTCGGTTCCGGCGCGGGCCGTCGTAGTGTCTGCGGTTTCCAATCGGGCCAGCCTGCCGCGCGCAAGGGGACTCCACGGAATCACGCCGATGCCCTCCTCCATGCACAGGCCCATCATCTCCCGCTCTTCCTCGCGATACAGCAGGTTATAGTGGTTCTGCATCGAGACGAAGCGCGTCCAGCCGTGCCGGTCGGCAAGCTGCAAAGCCTTGCAGAACTGCCACGCGTACATGGACGACGCGCCGATGTACCGTGCTTTGCCCGCTTTTACGATGTCATGCAGGGCTTCCAATGTCTCTTCGATGGGCGTGTCGTAGTCCCATCTGTGCGTCTGGTACAGGTCAACATAATCCGTCCCCAGACGCCGCAGGCTGGCGTCAATCTCGGTCATCAGGGCCTTTCGCGACAGGCCCGCGCCGTTTACGTCCGGGCGCATACGCCCATGCGCTTTGGTGGCGATCACGATCTCGTCCCGCTTGGCGAAATCGCGCAGGGCGCGGCCAAGTATCTCCTCACTTGTGCCGTCCGAGTAGACATTGGCGGTGTCGAAAAAGTTGATGCCCAGTTCCAGGGCGCGCTTGTAGAATGGCCGTCCCTGCTCTTCGGGCAGCGACCACGGATGCGAGCCGCGTTCCGGCACGCCGTAGCTCATGCACCCCAGGCAGATGCGCGACACCTTCAACCCTGTCCTGCCCAGCCTTGCGTACTCCATGCTCTTATGCTCCTTTATTCCATCTCTATCTTGAAACTGCTGTCTGTATTCTGTCTATTCACGTTAGCGCGGCAGCAAACATTCCCAATAATAGCATTTTGCGCAGTTTTGACAAACGCCCCATTATGTACTATAATAAGGATATTACAAACGCAGTGCGCCGCCTATTGGCATTGTTGCGCCATCCGGTGCGCCTGACGCCATCTGTGGCTTACGCGTCCTGCAATAGTTCACGTTTTTTGTTTGATTGCAACCATCCGGCGCGGTTTCAACGCAGATTCCGCCGCTATTCTCTGCTGTAGCAAAGAGCTTGTCTGCTTTCCTGCAATGGACAGGGAGGTCGCGCATATCGCGTCCTGGCTCTGCACTTTCCGCTGCCTTCCCCGACTGTGCTGCGAATCTACGCTGTTCCTGCCACGGCTGTGCTGTTTATTTTTGCTGACCCGTTTATGCACCCTGCTTATTGCAGCAGTCCGGTGCGGCGGCTTCAACCATATATAGGCGTTTGTACGCGGAATGTTCCATACGCATCTTGTAAACGTGCCGTAGACTTCGGCCTTGCGCGGACACCTGAGAATGTCCGCTCGTGTTGTGACGGAACCTGTTATAGTGGATTGTAATGGAACCTGGAGAACCCTAGTGAACGAGAAACGGCTGCGAATTGTGATTGCAGATGATGAGCCTATCATTCGTCTGGATCTGAAAAAAATGCTGGAGGACTGCGGCTATGACGTGGTCGCCGAAGCGGGCGACGGCGCGCGCGCTCTGGACGCTGCGCGCAATCTCAAGCCCGACGTGATTATTCTGGACATTAAAATGCCCGAAATGGACGGCATTGACGCGGCCAAAATCATCACCGAAGAAAAGATCGCGCCCGTGCTGCTGCTGACCGCTTACAGTCAGCTGGACCTGGTCAATCGGGCCAAGGAAGCGGGCGTGTTCTCGTATCTGGTCAAGCCGTTCAAAGAGGCCGACCTGATGCCGCAGATCGAGATCGCCGTGGCCCGATGGGACGCCTTTTTGCGTATCGAGGAGCAGGCTGCCGACATGGAGGATAAGCTCGAAACGCGCAAGTCCGTAGACCGCGCCAAAGGCATCCTTATGGATCAGTACGGTCTTAAAGAGCAGGAAGCGTTCCGCCGCATTCAGGTGCAGAGCATGAACACGCGCAAATCCATGCGTGAAATCGCCGAAGCCATCATCATCGCGCACAATGTTTAAGAGGCAGGAAAAAAGGGAAAGGAGAAAGGAAAAAGCCACGGGATGTTGCTTTCTCCTTTTTCCTTTTTCCTTTCTCCTGGATTTCCTGTTATGAAAAACCCCCGATTGCGCGCTCCGTGGCGTATCCGCCGCGCCCTGGCTTCACTGAAACAAAATGAAGACCCGGATGCCATCGTCTTGCAGCAGGAACTGGATCTCCGCGAGCGCAGGATACAGGAGATGTCCCGGCAGATGGAGCAGATGCAGGCCGACCTGGACGAGAAACGGGGCGAGGCCGAGGCGCTAAGGCGCGTGGGCGAGGCGACCGGGTCGGCTTTTGACATCGAAGAGATGCTCAAGGTGACAGCTGACATCGCCATTCGTATCACGGAAACCGATAGTTGTCAGGTGTACGTGATTGACAAGGCGCGGCATGAACTCGTGCTGCGCGCGGGCGATCCGAGTTTCGCGTCCATCATCGGCAAGATACGCCTGAAAATGGGCGAAGGCATCACGGGTTGGGTGGCCCGCGAGCGCAAGCCCGTGATGGTCAGTCAGCGGGCGTATGAGGATCACCGCTTCAAGTTTTTCCCCGAAATGCACGAGGGCGAGTTCGAGAGTATGCTGTCCGTGCCGCTCGTGACGCGGGGCGAGATATTAGGCGTTATCAACGTCCGCACCCGCCGGCCCCGCGAATACACCAAAAACCAGGTGCAGTTACTCAGCGGCATCGCCAATCAGGTGGCGGGAGCGATTGAAAAGTCGCGCCGGTTCCGCCAGCTTGAACGCCACGCCAATCAACTGCACCAGCTTTCCGAGGTCAGCCAGGCCATCACGTCCAATATGTATTTGGAGGAATTGCTGTCCCTGTTCGTCCGCATGACGGCCCAGACAATGCAGTACAAAATCTGCACGGTCATGCTTGTGGACGACAAAAAAGAACTGGTCATCAAGGCCACGCAGGCCGAAAACCCCGAATATGCCCAGAAGCGCAATCTGAAAATCGGCGAAAGCGTGGCGGGCCGCGCGGTCGCCGAAAAGCGCGTCATCACGCTCGCCGATGTGCAGCGCGCGTCCGAGTACAACTTCCCCGACATCGCGCAGCGGGCGGGCGTCCGCTCGCTCGCAAGCATCCCCCTGATGATCAAGGGCGAGGCCATCGGCGCGCTCAACTGCTACACGGAAAAAATCCACGCGTTCAGCAAGGAAGAACTGGCGATCTTGCAGGCGCTCGCCACGCAGGCCGCGCTCGCCATCGAACACGCCAAGCTGCTCGTCAAGTCCGCCGTGATACAGGAGATGCACCACCGCGTCAAGAACAATCTACAGCAGATCGTCAGCCTTGTGCGTCTGGAAATGCGCTACTCCAAGTACACCACGGTCGAGGAAGCGCTGAACGACACGCTCAACCGCATCCTGGCGATTTCCAGCGTTCACGAACTGCTGACGCGCGACGACCTGGATACGGTGAGCGTTAAAAAAGTGGCGGAAAGCATCGTCCACGCCACGCAGCAAAGCGTCGTGCCACCCGGCAAGAGCATTCGCATTACGGTCGAGGGCGACGACTTTATTCTGCCGCTCAACAAGGCCACATCAATGGCCCTCGTCCTGAACGAACTGGTGCAGAACGCCGTGGAGCATGGCTTCAAAACGCTCAACGACGGGCGCATTCAGGTGCTGCTCAAAGAGACGGACACGGAACTGCGCGTTTCGATCACAAATGACGGCGAACCGCTGCCCCCGAACTTCGCGCCCAAGATCACCGACAGCCTGGGCCTGTCCATCATCGAAACCCTGGTGCGAGGCGATCTGTACGGCAGCTTCACGCTGGAAAACGAACCCGACGGCAAAGGCATCACGGCCTGCGTCATCGTGCCGCGCTGAACAGGCCGCAAGCATATTTCGATTCCAGTAACTTACGGCAGCAGGTCGGCGACCGCAACGGCATGGTCGGGCGCGGCAAGCGGGCTGACGCTCTCCTCGGATGTGTACTGCACGACGCTTCGATAGTAGTGGCCCAGCGGACGCTCCGACATCGGCGCGGGCTGCCGATGCACTTCCAACGTTCTATCCGCCAGGTTCACGATCCAGTATTCCCCGATGCCTGCCTGCGCGTACAAACCGGCTTTGAGTGTGCGGTCAGTGGCGAGCGTGGTATCGGATACCTCTACCACCAGTAGGGCCGTGCCGGGATGCCCGCCGGTAAAGTCGCGTATGGAACCTGCGACAACAGCGATGTCGGGTTCCGGCTGGCTAACCGGGCCGAGATCAAGCGGCAGCTGCACTCGAATCACATATCCGGCAGAAAATGGATTACGCAGCGCCTCCAAGATCAAGCTGATTGCGGTTGCGTGGGGGCTGTTCTGCGTCATCTTAACGACTATGTTCCCTTCGATAAGTTCCAGGCGTTCTTCCGGCCCAATGACGCCGAGTTCCGTCATGCGCTCATATTCAGAGCGTGTCCAAAGGCGGCGCTGCGGCCCGGACGGCACACACGCGGAACACAGAGTCCCCTCCGATACAGCCTGCGCCGGTACAAGAACGGGTTTTACGGCAGCGGGTTCGATTGTGGCTGTCATGGCTTGTCTTTCTCCACTTAGTTTATACTGCGGCTAATTTTCCTCGCCCGCATATTTGTCTTTGAGGCTGGCGACGATGTTGGGGTCAGCGAGGGTCGTTGTGTCGCCCATGACGCGGCCCTCGGCGATGTCTCGCAGCAGGCGGCGCATGATCTTGCCGCTGCGAGTCTTGGGCAGGTCGGCGGTCAGAATCACGTCATCGGGGCGGCAGATCGCGCCGAGTTTTTTGCCGACGAATTCTTTCAGTTCCGCGCTCAGGGCGGCCAGCGCGGTTTTATCGTCCTTGTGCGGCGCGTGTCCCTCGCGCACGATCACGAACGCGACCGGGGCCTGCCCCTTGATGGCGTGTGTTTTGCCGATCACGGCGGCCTCAGCTACGGCGGGATGCTCTACTAATGCCGACTCCATCTCCATTGTGCTGATGTTATGTCCTGCGACAAGCATCACGTCGTCCACGCGGCCCAGCAGCCAGAAATTGCCGTCCGCATCCCGCATCGCGCCGTCGCCGGGAAAGTACAGGCCCGCAAAGCGGCTCCAGTACACGTCTTTGTACCGCTCGTCATTGCCCCACAGCGTCCGCAGCATGGACGGCCAGGGCTTGCGTATTACCAGAATGCCCTTCTCGCCGTTTGCAACGCTCTGCCCCTGCTCGTCCACGACATCCGCCTCGATGCCGGGGAACGGGCGCGTCGCGCTGCCGGGCTGCGTGACGGTCAGACCGGGCAGAGGCGAGATCAGAATAGCGCCGGTCTCGGTCTGCCACCACGTATCCACAATCGGGCATTGCGAATTGCCGATGTGCTTGTGATACCACAGCCACGCTTCGGGGTTGATGGGTTCGCCCACGCTGCCCAACAAGCGCAGGCTGCTCAGGTCATGCGCGGCGGGATATTCGTCGCCCCACTTCATACACGAGCGTATCAGGGTTGGCGCGGTATACAGGATGGTGATCTTGTGCCGCGCGATCATGTCCCAGAAACGGCCCCGGTCGCTTTTCCCCTTTGTTCCCCAGTCCGGCGAGCCTTCGTATAAAAACACGGTCGCGCCATTAGACAGCGGGCCGTAGACTACATACGAGTGGCCCGTGATCCAGCCTACATCGGCGGTACACCAGTAGAGGTCGGTGTCCTTGATGTCGAAAATGAGTTTGGCGGTCGCATACGCGCCGGTCAGGTAGCCGCCCGTGGTGTGCAGGATGCCTTTGGGCTTGCCCGTGCTGCCGGACGTGTAGAGGATAAAAAGCGGGTCTTCCGCATTGGTCTCGGCGGGCGGGCAGTCCTCACGCGCATCGGCCATCAGGTCATGCCACCACGCATCGCGCCCGGCCTGCATGGTGATGTTCGCCGCGTCGCCGATGCGTTTCAGCACAATCACTTTTTGTACGTCGGGGCAGTCCGCGACGGCCTCGTCCGTGGTCTGCTTGAGCGGCACGATGCCGCCGCGCCGCCAGTAGCCGTCCGCCGTAATCACGATTTTTGAGCCGCAGTCCAGAGTGCGCTCGCGCAGGGCCTCAGACGAAAAGCCCCCGAACACGACGCTGTGCGGCGCTCCCAATCGGGCGCAGGCCAGCATAGCGACCACAGCTTCGGGAACCATCGGCATATATAAAGAAACACGGTCGCCCTTCTGAACGCCCAGGCTTTGCAGCACATTGGCGAACTTGCCGACCTCGCGGGCCAGGTCGCGGTACGTCAGGGTACACGTGTCGCCCGGTTCCCCTTCCCAGACCAGGGCGGGCTTGTCGCCGCGTGTGGCTAAATGCCTGTCCACGCAGTTGACGCTCGCGTTAAGCTGCCCATCCCAGAACCAGCGCGCGTGAGGCGGGTTCCAGTCCAAAATCTCTGTAAATGGCTTCGACCAGGTCAGTTCGCGCGCCCACTCGGCCCAGAACGCGTCAGGGTCTGCGGCTGCGCGGGCGTAGATGTCGGCCTCGTTCGCATTAGCCTGCCGCGCAAATGCCTCAGAGGGCGGAAACAATGCGGGGGCGGAAGCGGTATCGAGATTTGCGCCAGAGGCGTTTGCTTCAGCTATTGTATCTTGTGTAATCGGCGTTGATTGGGTGTTCACGAGGCGGGTTCTCCATGCGGGTTAAAAGCGATGTAATCTGCGGATTGTGTTCGACGGGAAAGGCGCTTGTTCCTTCCCCGTCATGCGTCCGCCGCTTCACCCATTCAGGACTATGTATATCTGTGTCTACATTCACAGTCTGAACCGTAGAAATACGGAAAAGAATCGCTTGGAAGGGTAGAAAAACCGGAACGATGCGGTTATAATAGAGTCTGTAAGTGTAACCGGTTCCGAAAAGTGCGTTTCGGAATGTGAGTCTGCTGTAACAGTTTTTGCCCCGGACGGTGGAAGCTAGTAGGCGATGGGCCGCAGTGTGTGGATCAACGACGATCCTGTTTCCGCGAGGAAGCACGTTTGCGCGGCAGCCAGAGATGATCTACTAGAAAGGCAAAAACCTACCTTGCGTATCTTTTCAACAGGGCGTCAAAGCGTTTCGCTTTGGGTCGCCATCGTTTCCCTTGTGTGTGCATCAGCCACTTTTCCCCTGCTCGTTCACGCTGACCAGACAGCGAAATCTCCCGACACCCAGACCGCCCCGACGTCCGTGTCCGCTCCTGCCGCCAATCGCGGGGGAACAGCGGATCGCAGCGGCACGATTGACCGCAGCGGCGTGGTAAATCGCGGCGGCACGGCAGGCCAGCCCTCACGCGGCGTTAACATCACGCGCACAGCCCAGAAGTTCAAGGGGATGCGCTACGTGTGGGGCGGCACATCGCCCAAGTCCGGCTTTGATTGTTCGGGCCTGGTGCAATACGTGTATGCCAAATGGGGTATTTATCTGCCGCGCTGCGCCAGCGAACAGGTTAACAAGGGCGTCTCGGTCAAGCAGAACGAACTCCAGGCCGGCGACCTTGTTTTCTTCCAGAACACCTATAAGCGTGGCCTGTCGCATGTCGGCATTTTTGTGGGCGATGGCTGGTTCATCCACGCGTCGAGCGCCAAAACCGGCGTGATCCTCAGCCGCTTGGACTCCGGCTATCACAAAGCGCACTGGTACGGCGCGCGCCGTATGAACCTGTCCAAGCTGCCGCCCGTTGAGGGCGAACAGCAGCAGGCCAGCCGCGTCCTGCTGGAAGAACCCGCCGAAGGGCCGGTCCTCACTCCTGCTGACGAGGCCGACGTTCCCACTTCAAACCGCTGAGTTTCCACGTTTAGTCGCGGCCTCCATAAACTTATTCAGGGCCTGTAAAGAAACAACACTCCCAACGAGGCGTTGTTTCTTTGCAGGCCCTGCGTCCACTCTGTGAGTTCGTTGAAACAGAGCGTGAAGAACCCCTCTATGATCTTATCGCCGCCATCAAGCAAGAAATTCTTGCATGAACCTTGTGGCTATCCTTTCAGCACATGGGCGACAAGTTCGTCGAGCGGCACGGTAGCGAGCGCGATGGCGGTATCGCAGACGCCATAATAGAGATAAAGCAGGCCGTCTTTGACAACGTTCGCGGTCGGAAAGATCACGTTGGGGATGTACAGGCCGAAGCGTTCGTAATACGTTTCCGGTTCCATGATAAAGTTGCTGGTGCGGGCGATCACTTTTGTCGGGTCGTCCAGATCCAGGAGCAATGCGCCCACGCGGTAGCATACGCGGCGCAAACGCGCGTCCTGTGTTTCGACTCCATGATACAGCACGAGCCAGCCCGCGTCTGTGCGGATGGGCGGCGTGCTGCCGCCGATACGGTTGTCTTCCCACGCGTATTCGGGCTTGATGAGCAAAGTGGGCGGCGTCCACGTTTCTAAATCCTCGGAAAAGCAGATCCAGATGCCGGGATGCGGCGTGCCGTACTTGTCCCCTACCCATTGCAGCGGACGACGCAGCAGGGCGAATTTGCCGTTTATCTTTTCGGGAAACAGGATCACGTCGCGGTCGTCCATATCGGCGGGCGTGGCCCAGGCGTGATGCCGCCATGTCACGCGGTCATGCGAGATGGCGATGCCCGACCGGGTCATGTTGTCGGGCCGCGCGCCCTGCACGTTCGCCGACCCCGCTTTTCCCGTCTCGAAGGGCGCGCGAACAACGCCCTCGAACTCGCTCTCCTGCGACTGCGGCACGCCCACGCCGGTCGGGTTGGATGACCACGCGAACGGCCGGTACGCGTATGTCATATAGTACACGCCCTCGATTTTGACGACGCGGGCGTCCTGTACGCTGCCGTAGACGCTGCCCGCCATTTCGGGCGTAAAAACGGGCTGATCCGAGACGTGCCGAAAATGAACGCCATCGTCGCTGTCCAGCAGGCCGATGTAGCAGTGAAACGGGCGCAGTTGCCCCGCCGCCCGTTCGTACAGATAGAAGCGGCCATCGTCATCGAGCAGTACGCCGGGGTTGAACGTGGCCGCCATGCGCCAGTCGTACAGACCGGGAACCACAATAGGGTTAGCGGCGTGGCGCGTAAAGGTGAGTGTCATAGTTTATCCTTGCTTTGCGGCGGGGTTCATAAACGCAAAAGCGCACAGGCGAAAGCAGCATATCAAAGGCGAGTTAAGCCTGTAGCGATGCGCAGGGCCGCTTCCACCTGAGCCATGACTTCCTCGCCCACAACGCCGTACACGCCCATAATGCGCGTCTTGTCCACGCCCCTGATGTGAAGCAGCAGCACTTTGGAACGCTGCGTCACCCCGCCCTCAGGCGGCTCGATCAAAGCCTCGAACGGGTACACGCGCTCAGTTTTACGTGTCGTCAAAGGTGCGACGATAATCACGGGCGCGCGCTCGTTGATAAAGTCGGGAGAAAGAACAAGGGCGGGACGTTCGCCCGCCTGTTCCGAGCCGCGCGTCGGATCGAAGCGCACCCGCACAATGTCACCGCGCTTAGGGCTGTTAAAAGAGGGATTATCTGTCAAGGGTACAGTCCGCCTCCCTGTCCAGAGGCTCCCATTCCTGCGCCGTATCCCGGTATACGTCCCACATTTCCCGGCAGCCCTCCTCAATGTCGCGCCTCAGCGCCTCGCGCTCCCGTTCGGCCAGCCACTCCGTCAGCAGCGCGGCGACGACCGCGCTGCGCCCGCCGGGATCTACGCTTCGTTCAAACCGCGCCAGCATGTCCGGGGGCAGCGCATAAGTGCGCTTCATCAAGTTCATAATTTCCACCGCCTTATAAATAGTATGCCGATTATACCATACAATCAGCAAAGGGAAAAGGCGGTGAGACACAGTGCGGTCGCTCGACCTAAACCACAGTTACAGCCGGGGCGAGGGTGGCTTGACAGGCGCTTCAAACGGCAGTACGCCCTTTGCGCGCATTTTGCGCCTGTATAGATTGCCGCCGCAGGCGACGTAAAGCGTATCGTGATTTGCGCCGCCCCACGCCAGCCCTGTCACAAGTGACGAACGTTCCGGCAGGGCCAGGATACCGTTGACGCGTCCCGCCTGATCGCAGATCTGGATGCCCGTAGGCGTGGCCGCGTACAGCCAGCCCTGCGCGTCATGCGCCAGCGCGGCGACATGCGTTCCGTTCTGACCGTAAGCGGCTGTCAGGTCGTAAAACGTTTGGCCGTCGGTCAGTGTGCCATCGGCCTGAACGCGCCACGACATCAGGGCCTTGCGCGGCCCGCCGCCCGTGGCGATCAGCAGACTTTGATCCGGCGTCAGCGTCAGCGCCTGCTCCGCCACAGGCGGGGATTTCTCTCCGCCAGACCGGGGATTGTCCTTCTCCTCTTTGCTTGCCGCCTGGCCCTGTTTCGGCGCGGCGACGGCAGGCTGTTTGCGCCCGTTCCTGCCGATCATCCACACCGCGCCATAATCGTCCAGAAAGTAAATCGTCCCCTGATGGCTGACCACAAGGGCGCTGGGACGAACATCGCGGGCAACGGTGGCTTTTGCGCCGGACGCGCTTATCGCTATCAGCGTCTTTTTGTTGTAATCGCTCGCAAGCAGGCGGCCATCCGGCATCGCCGCCCACACGATGCCTCCCCATGCCGGGGGGAAAGAGGCCACTGCGTCCCCCTCTGCGGCGCGGTAGGTTCGCGCGGTATCCGTAACGTACACTCCGCCCGCCGCATCCGAGGTCAGGACAAGCGCGAAATCGTTTGTCTTGACCTTCTGCCATTCCTCGCCGGGCGCGAGAAGCTGCGTGACAGGCTGCCCGTTCATCATATTAGCCTTGATGGGGGCGGGATAGTCGCGCCATAGCCAGCGCAGCACGGTCGGGAAGATCTGCGCGCCGGGCCTGCCGTCGTGTCCGCCCTGCCCCACGACGAACTGGTAATCGTAGCCCGCGTACTTTAAGGAAGCGGCTACTTCCTGATTGGCGAGCGGCCAGCTTCCCGAATAAATGTCCTGATCGCGGTCGTTGTCCTGCAAAAATACGCGCAGGGGCTTTGGTTCCGACTTGCGGATTTTCGACGGGTACGTGTCGCCGCCCGCAAGGTCGGTGAAACTGCCGATCACGCTGTACACGCGATGAAACTGATCGGGCCGCTCCCACGCCGCCGTAAAGGCCGCGATGCCCCCGCTGCTGCCGCCGCAAAGGGCGCGGTCGTCGGGGTTTGGGCTAATGTTGACGGTCTTGGCGATTTCGGGCAGGACTTCGCGCAGCAGAAAGCGGGCATATGTATCGTCAGGTGTATCGTACTCGACGCTGCGGTTGTAGCGGGGCAGAGCGTTGGCGGGGTCGGGGCCGCTCGGAGGCGCGACACCGGGCGCGACACCAATGGCGACGCAAACCGGCATCTGCTTTTTGGCGATGAGGTTGTCGAACACGACCGGCGCATTGAAGCCTAACCCGTCCTGAAAAATCATCACGCAGGCGGGCGTGTTCTTGTCGTACTGCGCCGGCACATACAGCGTGATTTGATGTTCCGCGCCCGGATAGATTTTGCTGCCTTTCAGCGTAAAACGGGTGACGACACCATGCGGCACGTCCTGACGCTGCAAATCGGGATCAGGCGCATTGTTCTGCGCCCGAACGCCCGCCGGCATAAACGGCCAAAGCAGCATTGCTGTCAAGACCGCAAATGACTGTTTGCTTTGCAGTATGTCTCTAAACAAGGGGATCAGTCCGCGCAGGCGGACTTTGTGTTTCTGTTGCTGCGGCGAGAATTGAAATCGAAGCCGCACGCTAAAAATTGTCCTCATGCCGTCAATTCCTCCATCGTGACCACGCCGCCCCGATACACGGCCTCGCGCACCAGCAGGCAGGCGAGTACGGCATCGCGGCCCTCGTCCACAGTGGCGACCGGGCGCGAACGGGTACGCACGGAGTTCAGAAACGCCTCGATGCACAGTTTCGTGTTTTGAATATCGCCCGTGTGGCTATGTCCCACCCTGTCCGGCTTGCCCGACTCGCGCCGATACGAGAACGTGCCGGTATTGAAATCTATACCCGCCTCGGTTCCGATAAGGCGCGTGTATTCGTCGTTGAACGCGGGCTTCATGGCTCCATCCTGACCGGGCGCGACCCAGCTGTGCAGGATGTTGACGATCACGCCGTTCGGGTACTCCACAATCGCCGAGTAGTAGTCGGTCACGTCCCGGTCCGACTGCTGCGTTTTGTATAATCCCGCGCGTCCCATGCCCATCGCCCGCACGGGCAGACCCTGATTGGCCCAGTTCATCACGTCCCAGTTGTGGACGGCCTGCTCCACCATCCAGTCGCCGCTCGAGTCACGGTGTCCGAACCAGTCGTACAGCGGCCCCCAGGCGTTCGACCACGCGATACGGCCCTCGACGAGCGTGCCAAGTTCGCCCGCGTGTACCTGCTGCATGGTCTCAATGAAGCGCGGGTCGGCGCGGCGCTGAAAACCTATCTGCACGATCTGGCTGCTTTGGTGCGCGGCATCTATGACGGCCTGACAATCGGATGGCTGTACACAGATGGGCTTTTCGCCGTACAAGTCCTTGCCCGCCCGGATCACGTCAATGTAACTGTCTTTGTGCAGGCCGCACGGCAGGGCGCTGACAACGGCATCTACACCGTCCAGCGCGAGCAGGTCGTGCCAGTTTGCAAACTCCTGCGGCGCGGGCTTTCCTGCGTTCGCCAGCAACGCTTTCGCCTGAGCGCGGTTTTCGGCTTTGGTGTCGCAGAGGGCGACGACGTTTACACCCTCTATATCCAGCATCTTTTCCAGCAGATAGCGCCCGCGCCCGCCCACGCCCACGCACCCGATGCCGATCTGTTCGTTCTTCGCTGTCATAGCGCACGCTCCTTATTGTTGTTTGTTGTCTGTTGTTTGTTGTTTGCGCCTTGTTGCTTGCTGTTTGTAAGTTACCGTTTAACGCTTGATGCTCAACGTTCAACGCTTGATGCTTACCCGTTCTCGCCCGCCAACAGCATTTCCAGCTCATATTCGTGCCGCGCCAGTACCGCCATGCAGGCGTCTACAGCCTCAGCCTGATAGCGTGTGCCGCGCTGCTGCGTGATTTCGGCCAGGGCGGCTTCGATGGGCAGGCCCGCACGATAGGGGCGATCCGACACCATCGCCTCGACGACATCCGCAACCGCCATTATCTGCGCGGCGGGGAGGATTTGTTCTGCTTTCAGCCCTGCCGGATAGCCGCTGCCGTCCAGTCGCTCATGATGCTGCAGGGCCACGAGCGCTACCTCGGCGGGCAGAGCGGTATCTTTCAGAATGGCATACCCCACCTGCGCGTGTGTTTCGATGATGGCCCGTTCCGGCTTCAGCAGCTTGGTCGGCTTACACAAAATCTGCGCGGGAACGACGATCTTGCCGATGTCATGCAGCAGGCCCGCGATACGCAAGGTTTCGATTTCAGCGTGGGGCAGGCCGACATGCGCGGCCATGGCGCAGGCGAGGGCGGCGACGCGGCGCTGATGCCCCGCGGTGTAGGGGTCGCGCATTTCCACCACAGACGACATGGCGCTGACGGTTCCCTCCAGGCTTCTTTGCAGATGTTCCATGCTCAGGCGCAGGGCGGTCTCGGCGTAGAGGCGCTCCATCACCTGCTGTTCCAGTTCCTGCGTCTGCTGCGTCATGCGGCGATACAGGCGGTCGTTGGCGATAGCAATGGCGATGTGGCGGGCGACGATCTGCAGATCGTCGCCCGCCGTAACCGCGAACGCGCCGGGTCGGCGGGAGTACAGGCCCAGAATACCCACGACTTGCCCCTCAGCCAGCAGGGGCGCGCCCGCGTAGGCGTAAAACGTGTAGGCGTCGGAAAGCGTGTTGGTGACGTTTGCCGTGGCGGGGTGCAGGCGCACATCGGGGATGACAAGCGGGCGGGACGAGGCCATGATCTCGCCCGAAATGCCCCATCCGATACTGAGGTAAGGATGCAGATGCGCGATGGGAATGCCATCGCTTGCGAGCAAGCGCAGTTCCTCCGCTTCGAGGGCGCGTATCACGCAGGCGTCGGCATCAAACGCGATGCGGGCCTGCTGCGCCAGATCGATCAACTGCCCATCCAGCGCGGTCGATCCGATCAATTGGCTGGTCATCTGCGTAATCAGGCGCAGGCGCGTGTTGGCAGCGGTTAGCCGCGCTATTTTTTGTCCCTCCTGTTCTCCCTGTCCCTCCTGTTCTCCCTGTCCCTCTTGTTCCTTCTGTTCCTCTTGTTCTTGTTCCTCTTGTTCTTGTTCCTCTTGTTCTTGTTCCTCTTGTTCTTGTTCCTCTTGTTCTTGTTCCTCTTGTTTCTCGCGGGACAGCGCCTCTTCGTACTGTTCGCTCGCGCCAACGTTCGCACCGACTGCGCTGTTTCGGATAGACATGATCGTCTCCTTCTGCATCAGGAACGCGCTCAGTTGAAAACACGCGGATAGAAAATGGGGATATGAAAATTTTGCTGTATTCAGGCCTGTCAGGGCTGCGCGGCGCACCATGTGAACAGGGCTTGCCACTCTTCGCGCTGCCGCGCCAGCAGGTCGGGGGGATCGCTGTTACGCGCCCGCGCCACCTCGTCTATAAAGGCGTCCGGGTCGAGGTCGGGACGCGTTTGACGCAGTGGATGACGAGCGGCGCGGCGCATCCAATAGTGGCCGTTGGAGAAATCACCCTCGCGCCGGTGCATGATGCCGTGCCAGTACGCCCCGGTCGCATCGTCCAGGCCCTGGCTGATGCTGTGGCTGCGCTCCAGATCGTCGGCGTACAGCCACAATGCCGCGCCGAGGGCGGGGCGGGCAGCAAGAACAGGCGAGCGCAGAAGGGTTTTGATCAACGTAGTAAGCTCGGCGGATTGGGGATGACTGCCGAGCAAATGCGGCATCGCTTGCTCCAGGGGAAGCATTTCAAACAGGGGCGCGCACACTGCGGCGACATCGGGAGTAAGGTCGGACATCAGGGTTATCTCCTTTGCATTCGCATCCTTATGGCTGCTCTCTTTTATTCGGACTCTTTTATTCGGACTATTCCATCCGACTACTTGTTCGCATCCGGCACGGCTGCATTCTCGCGCAGGTCAATGATCCAGGCTTGCGGGACACAGGCGGGCAGCAGGGCGGCGGCAAGATTGACCCACCGCGCCGCGCTGTCGAGTATCAGCGAGTCGGACGAAATAACGATCTGCGAGGAGATTTTCAGGACGGCGTCCGGGTTCAGCACGGTCTCGGCCTGCCAGTTCCACGCCCGCTCCGCGCCCACATCGCGCAGGGTCTGCGCCAGTCGCCCGCTGTTGGATACGGGGCTGTCCAAGAGCCACTGCACACGGCGTGGCTTGTACTCTGCTAGAAACTCGCCGATCAGGGTCAGGGCGGGAACCGTCTCCTGCACCGCTTTGTACGTGCCATGTACACTGGCAAGGTCGCGCAAGCACCCATCGCGGCAGCGCATTATCAGCCCGCCCCCAAGCGCGGCCTCCACGGAGATCAGCAAATTGAAGCCATCTATCTGCACGTCCTGCCCGGTGAGGGCGTCGAGCGGCAGGCACGAGGCCGCGCGCCGCCTTTGGGCCGTGTCGCCGCACGCCGCGCGCAGAGCGGCGGTACGCTGCCGCTCGTCCAGCGCGTAGCGGTCGCCCATCAGCTTCAGGGCCGCGTTCGACGAGTAGCTCCGTTGCATCAGCCACGACAGGTCGGCCACGCCCGCGCGCACGGCGGGCAGGCGTTCGGGCGCGAACAAGCTGCGGTCTTCGGGATGCGCCCCCCTGTGCTGTCGCCGGCCGGGACTCATAGGATCTTCACAGGCGCAGGGTCAGACATCTGCCCGGTCGTGGAGGCTGTGATGGACGGCTGTGTGTCTGCGAGCAAAGGCGCGGGGTCAGCTGCCTGCGCGGGGTCGGGCGGCAGCCGAAAGGCGATGAACGCGCCGATCAGGAAGGTCACTGCCGTTCCGTACAGGCCCACGTCGTAACTGGCCGTGTGCGTTTTTAGCCAGCCCATCAACACAGGGCCGACAAAGCCGCCCAGATTACCGATGGAATTGATGAAGGCGATGCCGCCCGCCGCCGCCGCGCCGCTCAGAAAGCTGGTCGTGAGCGCCCAGAACGGGGCGTTGAAGAGGCTTGTGCCGACCGCCATGATGCAGATGGCCGTCATCGTCATTAGGGGCGAGCGCGTCAGGGCGACCAGGGCGATTCCCAATGCGGCGATCAGCATTCCCCAGGCCGTGTGCAGACGGCGTTCGCGCGTTCTATCCGAGTGGGCCGCAGCCGCGATCAGCACGACCGCGCCGAGGAAGGTCGGTATCACGCCCACGATAAGTATCTGCTGATCGCTCCACGTCGTGCGCTGTTTGAGGATCAGGTTGCCGAAAACGCCCAGGCCCGCGCCACTGAAGATGTAGAGGAAGAACAGCGCGGTCAGGCGCAAAACGCGAGGATTGCGGAACGCCTGCCACAGCGACATGTGGTGAAACTTCTGGCGGTGCGCCTTTTCACGAGCCAGCGTCGCCATCAGCCAGGCGCGCTCGTCTTCGAGCAGCCAGTGGGCCAGGGCAGGAGTATCGGTGAGGTAAAACAGCACAGCGAAGCCGAGCAGGAACGAGGGAATGCCTTCCATAAGGAACAGCCACTGCCAGCCGTGCAGGCCTCCGAAACCGTTAAAATTCAGCAAAAACGCGCCCAGCGGCCCCGCGATGATGTTTGCCACGGCCCCGGCGATAATGAAACGCGCGGCAGCCTGCCCCCGATAGGCGGCGGGGAACCAGTACGTCAAATACAAAATCATGCCGGGAAAGAAGCCCGCTTCGGCCAGACCCAGCAGGACGCGCAGCGTGTAAAAGTGCAGGGGCGTTCGCATCAGCATCATGGCGCTCGCGATCAGTCCCCAGGTAAACATGATGCGCGCGATCCACCGCCTGGCCCCGAAGCGATCCATCAGCACATTGCTCGGCACTTCAAACACGAAATAGCCGACGAAAAAGATGCCCGCGCCGAAGCCGTACATCTCATCGTTCAGCCCCAGGTCTTTCTTCATCGTCAGCACGGCGACCGTGACATTGGACCGATCCAGTACGGCGAAAATGTACAGCAAAAACATAAAGGGAAGCAGCCGACGCGTCACCTTACGCATCGTGGCGCGTTCCAGGGGCGAGTTTGCTTCCATGCTCGCAATAAGATCCGGCTCTGTCCCGCTCGCGTCCGCCATCGGGGTTTCCTCTTCCGCGCCGCCTTTGGCGCTGCCGTACATTTACACGCGTTTATTCGTCCGAGGGCGTTTTGCCGACACCCGATACTGCGGCCTGCGTGTTGGCGCGGCGCGGCAGAGCCGCTATATCCCCTGCCCGCCCGCGTCCGCCATTTCCTGCGCGACGGTGTCATCCACCTGTTCGCCGCCTGATTCCGCTGCATGTACTTCGTTTCCATGCCCTTCGTTGTCTTCGGCTCCGTGACGCGGCAGGCCGAACCGCTCCCAGTTCTCCAGAAAGTGCATGGCCTGCTGACACGCCTGCATCGCCTGGACAGCGGCCTCGCCCCGCTCGCCAGTGAAGGTGGCTGGCATTCGCGTCAGGTCGCCGCGCTCGATGGACGCGATGCTTTCCGTAAGCCAGATCTGCAGCTTTTCCCATTGTTCGTCTTTAGACAGCGCCTGCGGCATGGTAGTTAAATCCTATTGTTTGTTGCTTGTTGCTTGATACTTATTGTTTGATGGTGCGAGCATCCGTTATATAAAATACCGGATGACTGGGCCTGCGGCCAACCGTCCTGTAGTCGGAAGGTTATTTGCAAGGCTGTGCTGTCATGTGTTTGTTGTTGGCTGATGCAGGTTCAGATTGTGCGCTGCACCACGCATCAGAGGGGACGCGCTTCACGCAGGGGCGGCGGGCCGGCTTCGACGCGCACCGTATTGATGAGCGGGCGTCCATAGCCATCAAAGGAGATGGTCATCGTGTCGCCATCCTTTAGCGCGACACCGCTGCCGAAACTGAAGCCCCCGGTTCCGAAAAAGTGAACGTGTGCGTCGCCGGGTCGGCGGTGCGCGGCGTACTTGAAATGGTGGTGTTCCAGGTTGGCGAGCGTGTGTACCATGTTCGCGCTGCCGCTGCGAATCTCCTGCCGCCAGAGCGTGTCATTTTGGCGCATCAGTACGACATCGCCGCGCACGTCTGTGAACAGGTTTTCGCTTTCGGTTTCGTTTGTACGGGTATCCGGGACGAGGAGTTCGGGGCCGAGGGCGCAGGCGCGCAGCTTGGAGGGGGCGAGATACAGGTAGTTGCGGGCCTCCATGATGTGATCGGAAAACTCGTTGGCCTGTGCAAATCCGATGCGGCACGGATCGCCGTTTACGTCAATCAGATAGACGCCCGCGATTTCCGCCTCCTCGCCGCCGTCGTCGGCATACGCAGGGATGTCAAGCGGTTCGCCGTGCGCCCGGAGGATCGTGCCATTGCCCTTGTAGAACCATTCCGGCTGCGCCCCGATCTGTCCGGGCAGAGGTCGCCCGCCCTGCTCGCCCCACGCGTACATGGTCATGCTGTCGGTCGGCTTTGCGTCTGTCGGGCCGGAAGGAACAGAAACCTCGGCGGCATTCGCGTCCGCATTCGTGACCGTTGCGGCCTGGTGCATGGCGTTACGGTTGTCGGCGCTTTTGCGGTGGGTCAGGCCGGTCCCGCTGACCAGGCAACGGGCCGGTTCGCCGGGATGATCGTAGGCGGGCAGCAAGCGCCATTCCCCGCTTTGGGCATAAACCGCATCATAATCCAGCCTCTGCGCCGAGGCGGGCGCGGCCCGATTGATGATGGCGGCAAGCGACTCGCCGCACAAGAGCGCGGCCTGCGCGTACTCGTACACGGACGCCCCCGCCAGTACCCGCAAACGGTCGCCTTCCACGCGGGCCGCGCGCCGCTCCCCCTCATCATGCTGTATCTGCACCAATCGGATCATAGCTTCCTCCGCGTTTTGTTTTTGCACAGGTTCGCCTGGCGTCTGGATGTAAGTGTGGGTTTCCGACACATTGTTCCTCGCGATTATACTTTTACAAGTTCGGCGGTGTGAGAGGGTTCACCTGCGCGAAGTGGGCTGCGAACGGCGCGAATTTTTGCTGCCTGGTTCAGGATTTTGCCTCTGGTGAAGGATTCGCTATTGCTGCCGCTTGCCCTGATGCGTCGAAGCAAACTGCCGCTCGCCAGGAGGCGCGATATGTGCAGCTACACTTTCCAGACAACATTTTTCAAAGAATATGCGGAGAAGTAGGTGAAAAAATGGCAATACAGCGCTCCCGCCGCATCTTCTCGTTGTGGTATGGGGTTGTATTAGGGTGGCATCGTGACCACGCGGGCATCAGGGCGGCAGTGGAAGCAGGTGAAGCATAGGCGTCTGGTCCTCCTTCCTGCACAGCACGTTAAAGTAGACGTTTGTGCGCTTATAGACAGAGGGCGAGCGGGAAAGGTTTCATCTTTTTGGTGCTTGCTTTGTGTTTCTTTTGTTTGTGCGGGCTTTTTGTTTTGTCGGCAACTCGCGTGGAAAGAGGGCGCGGGCAGGAGGGGAGGAGGCAGAACTGCTGCGTGATCTCGGAGGAACGCTCGGCGGCGCGCGTTTCCAACGTTGCCAACGGGTCGGCGGGGCGTCAGCGAGCCTGGTTTTGACTGGAGCAGGCGAAGCGGCGGGCCTGGATGTCGCGGGCGCGGCACACGCGTTCGCGGATAGCAGCGGAACTCTCGCCCACGCTCACTTGCAGCAGTTCCTCTTCCGACAGGCGCGGCACTTCGATGTGCAGGTCTATGCGGTCTAAGAGCGGCCCGCTGATCTTCTTCTGGTACTTGGCGACAAGCGAGGGCGCGCGCGTACACTGCCTGAACACATCGCTATACTGTACAGTTTCCAATGAGAACCTCCGTATCGAAGTAGATGCTGTGCCGATTGCATTCCCTGCCGGACGTTCAAAGGCGCGTGTCTGACAGCGCAAAGGGCAGAAACCGGACTAAACCCTGATTCGGTTTCTGCCCTTGACTTTCCTTCTCTTCCCCTAAACCAAGCAGACAACAAAAAGCGCTCCCTTGCGGAAGTGCGGCGGCAGGACGGGAACAAAGGCGGGGGCAGAGCGTCAGTACGCCGTACTCCCTTTTGAACAGTGGATTGCCGCAGTCCTGTTCGTCTTCGCTTGGCGTGGACACCCGGCCTGCGGGTCTTCTTATGCCTGTTGTGTCTGCTTGATTGCTTCTAATTACCTGTTTGTCGAAACAAAAGCGTGTTTTTTTTGCGAAGCAGAATAAAGTGCAAGTTGGCACGATTCTTGCACTATATTCTGTTAATGGTCTGTTAATGTTCGGTTTGTATACTGCCCGTGATCGAGACGCACTCGGCAGAGGCAGAACGCCCTATGGTGCTGTACACGCCTGACCTTCTGCTTCTGCCGCACTTGCCCGCTCGATCTTATCACTCGCGTAGTAAGGATGTTTGTGAAAGGTACGTTTCGATCATGCTTGGTAACCCTCTACGTTCGGCTCGTTTCGGCTTCGCTTCTGCCGGGCTTCTTGGTCTGCTTGCACTCTCCTGCACGCCTGCCCACGCCCAGACCAGCACCTTTAGCACCAATACCGAAGGCTGGCAAATCGTGAGTTTCAACAACCTGAGTACCAGTGATTATGGAGTGGCAGGCACGTACACACCGACCTACAATGCCACAGGCGGCAATCCGGGCGGCTACATCAGCACCACAGACCCTGATGGAGGCGACTTCACTTTTGCAGCCCCTTCCCTGTTCCTGGGCAACAAGACCGGCGCGACCACTCTTTCCTACGACTTGCAGCACACCGACAACGTCAATTACCAGACATCAGACGTGATGCTGGTCGGCGGTGGAGAGCGACTGCTCTACAAGTTCACCCCGGACTTTGTGCCTTCCACCACCTTTAGCACGGTCACTGTCGGATTTACGCCTTCCTCGAACTGGACGGTCAACACGACAACCGGGGCTGCGGCAACGGCAAACGACTTCGCCACTGTCTTGGGCAGTCTGAGCGGTCTGTACATTCGTGGCGAATATACGTTTGGTGGAGAAACGGCGGGACTGGACAACGTTGTGTTGAATAGCCCTGCGGCTCCCCCGCCGACCGTTCCCGAACCCGGCAGTGTGGCAATGCTTGTCGGCATGGGCGTGACCGGCGCGGGCTTCCTGTTGCGCCGCCGCAAGGCTGTCAGGAACGCCGCATAGTCTCTGCAACGCGCTTCCTGCTTCTGCGACAACAGCCTTCTCCCCTCATTGGGAGAAGGCTGTCTCACGTTCCGGCCCCTCTGCCTCTGCCTGCCGCCCTACTCGCCTCCCACGCTCGCCCGTAGCAACTGCCCTTCCTGCCCCGCCTGCGCCTCTCCTGACGCGGCCCTAAGCAGAACGCCCTCCTGTGCCTGTGGCGGCTCCTGACTGGCACGTACCAGGCTGTCAGAGGCAGGCATATGGGCTAATTCGTGACTGGTAACGAGAATACCGGGTTCTATCTTTTGGGCGTGTTTAAGACTTTTTACACCTATTACTCCACTAATGCAGATGCCTGCCATCAATCCTAATACAGTAACCCCGACAGCAAAACTGTTTGTATAATTTTGTCCATCCCCTATTAAAACCCCTAAGAGCAGGATAATTAGAAGTAAAACTATGCCCATAATTACAGCGGCTAACAACATGCCTACGGCTGCTATATTCAGCCCGGTACGCTTACATTGCTCCCACAGATACCCCGGAAAGGTTCGCAAAGGCAACTTTCGCGCAGGCTGTTGGGGCAGGGCTTCGATAAACTGGCGTGCCATCGTACTCAGAGCGTCCTCGCGCAAAGTTGTTAGGGCGTCTGCATCCAAGTTCATCTTCACATGGTCAATGTAGATGGCTGGCGTTTTGATGAATGTTGGAGAGGTGTTGGACGCGCTATCAGGGGAACATACGACAACTTCCACGCCGATGTCAACAGCGTGTCCTTTGTAAGTGAAGCGTTGTCGTGTATGAAACATCGTCTCTCCTTGTTCCCCTTCGGCTTCTCACCGCCAGCACGGATACGTTTTTTGTACGCCTCTGCCGCCCTACTCGCCTCCCACGCTCGCCCGAAGCAACTGCCCTTCTTGCCCTGCCTGTGCCTCTCCTGACGCGGCCCGCAGCAGTACGCCCTCCTGTGCCTGTGCAGGTTCCTGACTGGCGCGTACCAGACTGTCAAGCGCGGGAAGGTCGGCGGTGTTAGCGCGGGTAAAGGGAATACCTGGGTCAACATCAGCGCGAGAAATGCTAGACGCTCCGCATTCGAACAGAGCATAAGCGATTGGGCTACAAACTAAAAAGCCGAAGAAAGAGCCTGAAAAATTGCTTTCTGAGGCTGGAAATAGCTGCAAGTTTACTAGTGCAGTCTTAACAGGCATATTGTGATGCGCTGCCTTGTTGGGGTATGCTTTGGGGCATGAAAGCCCCTGTCTTTGTTCGAAAACTTACTTGTGAAGAGCGTCTGCAACTCGAAGCCGGACTGCACAGCAAGAGCGCCTTCACGCTCAAACGCTGTCAAATCCTGCTTGCCAGCGCGTCACAGCAAACGGTCAAACAAATAAACGAGCGGTTTGGCTTTGCCGGACAGACCATCCGCCACGTCATTCACGCCTTCAACGCGCGCGGCATGGCCGCTCTACAAGAACGTTCCCGTGTGCCGACCAGCCTGCAACCGGTGCTGACAGCCGACAAGCGCGAACAACTGTATACCATTTTGCACCACAGCCCGCGCACTTACGGCAAGAACCGCTCGACATGGACGCTCAAACTGCTGGCAGAAGTGACCTGCGAACAAGGTCTAAGCGAGCAGGCACTCTCCGAACCCACGATATTAGACGCCATTCGCCGTCTGAATGTCGCGTGGAAGCGGGCCAAGCACTGGATCAGCAGCCCCGATCCCGCGTACACGCGAAAAAAAACCGACGCGACCGGATAGTACGCTTGCTCGCCAAGCATCCCGACTGGCAACTCGCCTTCCAGGACGAAGTCTGGTGGAGTCGTCTGGCGCAGCCCAATATGTCGGCCTGGTCGCAGGACAAACCGCTGCGCTTGGTCGAAAAACAGGCTGACAAAGCGGATACGGAGCCGAAAGCCCTCTGCTGTTATGGCGTTTTGCTCGCGTCAGGCGAGCAAACAGGCAAGATGTTGTTGCGCTTTGTGGACGGTCGCCCGGTCAGCCAAGTGACCTGTGACTACCTTACCTGGCTGGCCGAGAAGATGACGGCGTTAGGCAAGAAGGCATTGGTTCTGATCTGGGACAACGCCAGTTGGCACAAGAGCCGGATCGTGCGGAACTGGCTCAAGGCGCACAACCGAACAGTCAAGCAAGACGGCGGTTGTCGCCTGCTGGTCTGCTTCTTGCCAAGTAAGAGTCCGTGGCTCAACAACATCGAACCCAAGTGGGTACACGGCAAACGCGCTGTTGTCGAGCCGGCCAGTACGCTTACGGCTGCTGAGTTGATCGAGCGCATCTGCGCTTACTACCAGTGCGAGTACGAAGCGCACTTAACACAACATGTTTGTTAATTATGCACTAGCCCGATTATAGAGCAAGCAAGCAAGAAGACCGCGAACATACCAAAAAACACGCCGCCAAGCAAACAGCCTCCGCCTACTAATACGCTGCCTGCACGGTCAGCTTGAGCATGTACATACGCGCCCTTGCTCACAATCCGCCTGCCCGCTTTTGGTTCCTGCATTCTGTCTACTCCTCGGTTTCCCGCCCGCCTGCCTGTTCCGGTTCGCTTCCTTGCGGCCTGTTTCCTAGCGCACCCGATAGTACACGGCGTACAGCCATATCAGAAAGACGATAGAAAGAACGCTCAACGCAATCGCAGCCCGATATATAACTCGGCCCTGGCGCATGACGCCGTGATACTTTACATCGGGGGCGATCAGTGCCGCCAAGCCACCCCATAGAGCGAACGGGCCTAAGACGATAGGATAGTAGAACATGACGTGGTAATGCAGAATGCTTTGATGGTTCCATCCTACCATTATTACCCCGGCGACGAATACAAGCAGGGGATAAAAACGATCCAGTACAAACGTCAGCGCGGGGGAACGAGCAGCGCGTTTCGCGGCTTCTTTTTCCCGCCGCTCGCGGCTCCATGCCTCTACCTCTGCCAGCGCCGCTAGATGTGCCTCACGCTCCCGCGCCTGTTTATCTTCTTGTGCCTGCTGCTCGCCCGCGTTCGATTCCTGCATTATGTCTGCTCCTCTGCCTCTACTTCCCGCCCGCTTCCTTCTTCCGATTCGCGCTTCCCTTCGGCCTACCCTTCGGCTTCTCGCCACTGACGCGGGTACGTTAATCAGCCTCGATCCTCGTACCCGGTTTCACTGTCGGACGGTTCGGACGCATTGACGCCCAGCGCGGCCAAGTCATACGTTCCGGCCTGCCGTTCCTGCCGCATCGCGAATTGATGCTTGGAAGCGGCGAGCGATTGCAGAAGTCGGCGGTTCGTTCGGCAGCGCGTTCGGCGTTTCCTGCTCCGGCCTGCCCGTATATCAAGGACGCCTGCCGCCGCGTGTCATTGCACAAAGCCAGATACAGGCGGCGCGTAAAATCCAGTTCGCGCGGCGCTTCTACCAGTTCCTTGTCTGCGACTGCGCTATGCGCGGCTTACAAAGCCTCACCTTAGCAAGCAGGCAAATACTTTCTTGCGGGAAGTACCGCCGATGAGATAGCATTTGTCAGATAGGCCCTAGCCTTATGAGGCTTTTGCCAACGGCTCAGATGACTGCTGACAAACCTTGCCAAGCAGTTTGGCAAATGTCTCTTCGTCTATAATGCCTTTTTCGGTGGCGACTTTGTGCAACGTAATCAGGTGATGAGGCCGCGCCGGCTCTTCGCCGTTTGCGACGGGCAGAACGCTGACCGCGTCGTACTCCGCGTTTACGAAAACACGCGATTGCGGCTCCGAAGGAACCTGCCGGTAGCCGAGTTCCGCAAGCAGGTGTTCCAGTTGCGCGTAGGTAAGCTGCTCAATCCGCATTGTTCGTCCCTTCCCACACCTGCGACAGCACATCTGCTTTGAGGCGAGCAAAGCGCCGCATTGCCGACGCATCAACGACATCATTTCTGTTCAGGTAAACCGTGATTGTATCCCCAATCAACGTTAAATCAAAATCCGTCTGTTGTTGAAAATAGCTTTGAATGTGAAGCCAGTAGGCTGTGTCGGCAGGTGCATCATAGACTACCAATAGCACGGGCAATCGCTCGCCAAGCCAGTAGTCCAAATCGGCGCGCTGTACGACAAACCCAATCGCCTGCCCATCCTGCCGCAGCATAACATTGTCCGTTGCCTTCAACTGCACTTTGAGCATCTCATTTTCTATCTCGCCATCCGCATTATAGGTGTAGAGCAGCAAATCAACTCCGTAATCGCTTGCAATGCGTTCCACAGAGTAGCCGCACAAAAGCGCGTGGCGTTCAAAGTGGTTGGCGCTCAAATCCGCGATGACGTGGCTGCGCGTCCGTCGCTTTCTCACGCTTCGACAACCTTTCTGTTCCGACTGTTCCTCATATTCAGGCCGCAGTCGTTAGGCCGCGAGCGGTCTTTGCTGCCTGCTTGCCGCAAGCAGTACCGCAATAGCAGGCGGCAAAGGGGCCAGATCCTCAGTCAAGCCATATAGATAATGGCTGATATGATTGAACTGATGCTGATTAATGTGCCAGTTCTCCATGAATGCGTCACAGTCTACGCCCGCATTCTCCAGCATCCGTCCAAACACGATTTCTGCGTCCGTTTCTCGTTCGACTTGCTGTTTTGGCTGTTCGTAGTCTTGCTGGTGGTGACTATTCATGTGTTTGCCGCGTGGATGATAGCTGCCATGTACGACAAGTTCTGATCGTTGGGGAACTTTTGCCGCAAGCGAACCGGCCGCAATTCGCTCTCGTCAAGGCCAAGATCAACCACTTGTTCAAGCCATTTCCTGCTTATCCATCGCTGACGCCCGCTTCCCGCCTTCGGAACAAAAACGATCCGGTCTGGACGAACATCGAGAACATCAAACTCCTTGCCTTGTGCGCGCGTCTGCAAGGTTTTCCCCGCCAGTCCCTCAACTCGGCTCCAAAAAATCGGCATGTAACCTCCTGTTGTCACACATTTTGCCCGCCCAATATAATGCGGGTTACGGCCTACGCGCCGCAGAGCTTCCTATCGAGGCTGCGGTACTGGATAGCTTCGGCAAGGTGGGCGGTCTGGATGTCGTCGCTCCGTCCAAGCCGCAAGGAAAGAACAAGTTTGGTACTGCCTAGCGCATACACAAAGCCACTGCTTTGACAATACGCTCCACACGCTCGTCGGCAGTTTCTCCGACATAAGAAGCAAAGCGCGTCAGGGATACGGAACGAACCTAGAGGGCGTCGGCGGCGGAAGTTTTTGTCAACCCGTTCTTCTCGTCCGGGTCGAGACGCGTCATCCAAAAGTAGCCCGTATAATGCTCTTTCCATTCGGTGACGGGAGCGACAAGGCGGAGGTTAAGCCGCCCTGCCGAGACGCCGGAAAGGATCACGCAGGGCCGTACCTTGCTCATCTCATCACCCTGTGCAGGTTTAGATTGACGCGCCAGATTTGGCCGCGCTGAACGCTACTGGCGGTCGGCAAAGTCATCTCCATCCAGGGCAGTGAAGGCCGTCAGTTCGCGCTCGGCCACAGGTAAGGCGAGGTCTGCGTTGTATTCCGGGGCCGCATCATCGAAAGCCTTTCGCATAATTCGCTCCTGTTCGTTACGTGGCAAGGCAAGCGTCGCTTCCAGGTCAAATTCTTTTGCTTCTAACTCGCGTTTGAGTAGATGTATAACGAATTCAGACGGCTGCTGCCCTCGCCGCGCCGCCTCTGCGCTGAGGCGCTGCTCTACTTCCGGCGCGAGATCTAATACTAAGGTCACCGCTTGTTTTCTCCTGTGATCTTGTCCAGCTTATCACCAGAGTGACCTTACTTGGTTTGGGCATGGGGTGGAGTATTGTTGAGCGTAAACCGCGCACCTTTGCCGTTCTCGACATACAAGTTCTTGCCGTTGATGCTTGTTCCGTCGCTGAGTTTACCAGAAAGAGCGTACATACGATAGTGGCCCCCTTTGGCATTCCGTTTGGTAAGAACAGCGTTAAGCCCCGTGCCGAAGATGTTGATCCTGCTGCTGCCAACAACGAATGGGTCGCCCCCGATGCTGCCGCCACTTATGTTGATCGTGCTGTCATTATCGGCTTCTAAGTTGTTAATGTCGCCGCCACTTATGTTGACTGTGCTGCTGCCGTCGGCCCACAATCTGCGCGGGGTACTGCCACCGCTGACAGTTACCGTACTGCTATTTAGAGCATACAAGCCCCCTGCAATGCTGCCGCCGCTAACAGTGACCTTGCTGCTGCCGAGGGCAGACAAGCCGCCTTTAACGTACCCGCTTCTGAGAATGAATTTGCTGTTGCTTTTAGCTTCTATTTGCCCTGCGATACTGCCGCCAGTAAGAGTGACAAAGCTGCTGGCATCAACATCAATACCGTTTGCGATTTCGCCGCCGCTTACAGTTACTATGCTTTTGCTGTGTGCCATAAGTTCATTGATTCTGCCGCCACTGATGGCAATCCTACAATTATCCCGCGCATCGATATTGCCTGCGACTCCACCACTGATAATAACAGTGCTTGTGTTGCTAACAATCATGCTGCCTTCAATCCTGCCCCCATCCACGAGATTGACCATTGGGCTTGTGGGATTGATAGAGTTGATGAAGTCGTGTAGATTGGCGGAACCGACATAGACGCTGCCGCCGATGGGAGTATTTATGTCGCTGTCGGAAGGAATGAACGTTTGTGCGTCGGCGATACGCGTCAGACCTAGCATGAGAAGTACAGCAAGAAAAACGTAGCGAAAGACATTGAGAGTCATTTACGGCACTACCCTTTGGTAAATCGTATGGCAACATTAGGTATCGCGCTTTGCTGAACTTTTAGTTCCTGTTATAACCAAGCGGTATGCGAGACATCAAAGCCTCTTTCCAGAACCCCTCACGCCCGATAATTACCGCATCATCTGTCTTTGCTGCTCGATATTCAAGCAATGATATGCGGAAGTTTTTGCGGGCGTAAGCAATGCCTTCACGGTCAATCAACTGCGTAAGTTCATCAGTCCAGCCGTGGCCCGTATTCATGTAACACTCCCATCGCGACCATATCCCAGAGCCTCCGTAGGCAGAGCCTACGTATTTCTTTCCGTTGCTCTTGTCCACAATGAGATATATTCCTTTGATATTCTCCAGCGCCGCCTTCCAGTCTGGCCTACTGTTGCGAAATACCGCTTCAAGCGTTTCAAAGTCATAGCTGATGTCTTCGTATCCTGGGAATTTTGCGCCGGTATATGGCTCCTTTAGCAGTTCAGACACAGACATCTCTGCGTAGTAATTTTCTAGTTTTACTGAGCGTGACCTGCCCGGACTGAGAAAATGAAGCTTCAGGCGACCAATCAATTCCTCGTGTTCGGTCGTCAGCTCTATGGTATAACTATTTGACTGGTCGATTGGTTTGCGTTCGATTACTTTGTAGATGCCGGCGAAAATCCAAACATCCATTTCGGGGTAAAATTGAGCAAATGAAAGTATGAAATTTCTGTTGAACTCGTCTTTATTTGAGCGCCAACTATTCCATCCATCCCACTCCGCTCTATCTCTAGCGAACACGTCGAGGGGCTGACTCTTGTTAGCCATGCGAGCGAGATGCACCTTGTATTCGCTTGGATTTGGAATGGTAAGAAGCTTAGATAGTGGTATAGACATAATTATTTTATCTCCTCGCTCACAAGGTGCTAACTTCTCTTCAACGTATTGAAGATTACACAGTCGGGTTCGTGGAAGCAGCAACCGGAAAACTACGGCTTGTTTCGTGATGAGCTTTTGGCGGCGATCTGTTCGCGTAGTGCTTCATTGTCCTGCTTCAATGTTTCCAATAATTGAAGAGTTTGCTGGTGTTCTATGCTGAGTGATTCGTCATTCTGTCGCTGAAGGCGATACGCAATTAGCTCAGGCCGATTTAATCTCAAACACTCGATATGGTTCGTTCCCCTGTCTGTCAGGGCGCGTATTTGCCCTTCTTCGGCAGGAACAAGATGCGCGGCTATGTTGTCCCGCAGCGGGTGAAGCAATCGCAACGCCTCGTCCTCATGCCAGTAATCGCCTTTGAACTCGTTGCATCCGTGACAGCAATAGACAAGATTGTCTACGTCATCATTTCCACCGTTGGAACGCGGACGAAAATGATCCAGCGTAAGACGCGCCCCGGCATCGCTTTCACGAACGCCGCAGTATCCGCAGCGATACTCGTAGAGAACCCGGATGCGTCGCCTCGTATCGGAACGCATCAGCGACCCATTCCCGAAGCAGAGGAAGATTCCAGAATACTCGCCAGTTCGGCAGCGAGGGCCTGACGCTCACGGTCCACTTTTTTGAGAACCTTTTGCAGATAACGGTTTAGTCGCTCTTCTTTCTCGACAAGTGTTTTCAGCGCGGCGTTCTGAGCGGCCATTTGCGTATTACGCTGTTCAAGGCGCTGAGTTGCAGGACGCAGGTACGCGGCCTCCTCGTCTTCCAACTCCTGTATCATTCGGGCAAGTTCAGCCTGCTCCGCACTAGTCAATGCTTGTTGTCGGTCACGGGTTCGTAACATCTGAAAACGTTGTTTTTGTTCGTCGTTCCACATGGCGATTTCTCCTCATCGCTATTATAACACGGGTTATGTTTCACGCCCCCCAGAGTTTCCTATCAAGTGAGCGATACTGAATGGCTTCGGCAAGGTGGGCGGTCTGGATGTCGTCGGCTCCGTCGAGGTCGGCAATCGTTCGGCTGACCTTGAGCAGACGTCCGTGTTACGAGGCTTTCGCCATAAGCGGGGTTGGCTGTTCTTCCTGTGATGATGAGACCGTCACGAGATGAAAATCCGCAAGGTAGGTTGTGTAACCACTTTTACGCCACTCGGTTACGATGGTCGCTTCGATCTCCGCGCCCTGCGTGACCTCAACGTTGAGACGGGCCAGCAGGCTCGCATCGGGAACAGGAACCTTTTGCGTGATGGTACGCTCTTTCCCATCGGGGCGAACGGCTTTTTGCGCCACCAGGACTGAAGCGGATTTCGCGTTCGGCAGACTTACCACACAAACACGGCTGGTCACTACATCTTTACGTAACATGACTTTTCCTCAAGCGGTTCTCCGCGATCAGCACATCAGAATCAAAACGTCAGAGGCGGCAGGCGTTCCGCTTCGGGGCGCATGTTGGCCTCTTCCGCGCCGGTTCCTCCTAATTCGATTTCCTGCTCACGAGCCAGATCGTAAATGGCGATCTGGTTGTACTGTTCTCCTAACTTCGCAGCGGCCGCTTCATCCCCTAAAACAACAGCAACGTCCAGATACGACGTATCTTCGTCCGCATTATACCACGACCCGATGATAGCTCTTGGATCCTCCAGCAAGTCCCTGTTTTGCCGTATGTACGCCAGTACGATGACAGCAGGAACATCGCTTCCATTTATTCGCGCGGTGCGTTCAGGGTACAGCGAAACAGCAAACAGCGCCTGTCCTTTCAAGTTTCCGAAACGGGAATGAATGGATGCGCCGCCGTCTGCGGCATGAACAGCAGAGATAAGCGCGGCAATCTGGCGAGCGGGTAACTGACGCGGCAAGCGCAGCTTTGTATTTGTCAGAAACGTTCGCAAGTCGCCTGCGATGCTGCCTGTTGTTCTCATAGATGCTCACGCGCCCCAGAGCTTCCTATCGAGGCTGCGGTACTGGATGGCTTCGGCAAGGTGGGCGGTCTGGATGTCGTCGGCTCCGTCGAGGTCGGCAATCGTTCGGCTGACCTTGAGCAGTCGGTCATAGGCGCGAGCTGATAAGCCTAACTGCCCGATGGCGGCGCGGAGCAAGGCCTGTACGCTCTCGGAGGGGGCGCAGTACGCGCGCAGTTCCCTGCTGCTCATCTGCGCGTTGCAGAACAGGGGCGGCGCATGTTTGTCGCGGGGCTTGTCGGCCTGCTCGGCAAGCTGGTCGGCGGGATGCGGCGGTTCGGTGGGAGGCTTTACTTTGGCGGGTGCGGGCGGAGGGCAGGCGAAGCGGCGGGCCTGAATGTCGCGGGCGCGGCACACGCGTTCGCGGATGGCAGCGGAACTCTCGCCCACGCTCACTTGCAGCAGTTCCTCTTCCGACAGGCGCGGCACTTCGATGTGCAGGTCTATGCGGTCCAAGAGCGGCCCGCTGATCTTCTTCTGGTATTTGGCGACAAGCGAGGGCGCACAGGTGCATTGCCGGAACACATCGCCGTAGTAGCCGCACGGACAGGGATTCATGGCGGCGATCAGGCAGAAGTCGGCGGGGTACGTGTACGAGGCGTTGACGCGGGACACGTTCACGACGCCATCTTCAAGGGGCTGGCGCAGCACTTCAAGCGCGTCTCTTGAAAATTCCGGCAGTTCGTCCAAAAACAAACAGCCGTGGTGGGCAAGGCTCACTTCGCCGGGACGCGGGATGCTGCCGCCGCCCACAAGCGCGGCCGTAGAAACCGTATGATGCGGCGAGCGGAAGGGGCGCGTGCTGACAAGGGCCACATCCGCGCTTAACAGCCCCGCCACGCTGTACAATTTTGTCGCGCTTAAAGCCTCGTCCACGCTCATCGGCGGCAGGATCGAGGGCAAACGGCGGGCCATCATGGTCTTGCCGCTGCCGGGCGGGCCGATGAGCAGCAGATTGTGTCCGCCCGCTGCCGCCACTTCCAGGGCGCGTTTGACGTGAGCATGGCCTTTAACATCCATGAAATCGGCCTGATAATGGGGCGTGGCCGTGTCCAGCATGGTCAGATCGCACGGCAGGGGGGCGAGCGTAGACGGCATAGCGAGGGCGCGCACCATCTCGGCAAGCGTGGCGACCGGAAACACGTCCACGCCGGTGACAATCGCGGCCTCGCGGGCGTTCGCGGCAGGCACGTACAGGCGCGTGATGCCCCGCTCCCTGGCTCCGATAGCCGTCGGCAATGCGCCTGTAATGGGCCGAACGCTGCCGTCCAGGGACAGTTCGCCCACAAGGATCGCCCCGTCGAGATGCTCGCCCGAAATCTGCCCCGTCGCCACCAGCAGGCCGATAGCCATAGGCAGATCAAAGATGGGGCCGGCCTTACGCACGTCGGCAGGGGCCAGATTTATGGTAACTCTCTTATCGTAAGGCGTCAGGAAGCCGCTGTTTTTGATGGCCGCGCGGACGCGCTCTTTGCTCTCATTGACAGCGGCATCGGGCAGGCCCACGATGTTCATGGACGGCAGGCCGTTGCTGACATCCACCTCGACGCGCACCTCATAAGCATCTATTCCCAATACGGCGCTGGACTGAACATGGGCGAGCATAGGGCAATCTTCTCCTCGAAGCGGCAGGCGCAGGGTGTAAAGCAAGGTGTAAAGTAAAAGGGTCACAAGAGATGGGTGGCGTGAACCATCAAAACAAACGGTGGAAGCGCGTAATCAACGCCCGCTTCTTCGACATCGCGAGTGCGCTTTCCTGCCCTATCCAATGCCTGCCCTGTCAATTCGCGGCCTGCCTGTCCTGCGCGGCGCAGGCGATTTGTTGCCGCGCCTGCACGAGCGCCGGGGCGGATTGCCTTGCGACAGAGTGAATGTCTGATAGGATCTTGACAGACAGCCGCCTCGTGCCGTATACTGAGGGGGCGCGAATTGCACACGCGCACCGTTTGGGGTGCGATCCCCGTTAGTTTAGCGGCAGAATGCCTCGCTCTGGACGAGGTGGGGGTAGTTCGAATCTATCACGGGGAATGGTTCTTCTGTTTGTATGTTTCCGTTGTCTCGATTTTGTCTTGATTATTCAGAGCTTGATTGTTTAGAGGATGTATCGGCGCGGCGAGAGGCGAACAGCCCTCGCCGCGCTTGTTTTTGTCTGCCTGTCTTCACGGAAATGCTTGTTTGAATGCCCGTCGTTTTGAAACGCGCGTATGGGCCGTTCCGTACATACAACGACGTTATGGCAGTTCAGCATCAAGCAGACAACAAAACGGTGTGTCGGGGTTGACACCCTAGCGCCGGTTTCGGGTACACTCCCTATCAGTTTAGACGGTCTCCCCACCTGTCAATACCAGCAGTCACAAACCCTGTTACTCCTGACTGATACCGGTTCAATATCAGCATCACCATCATCCGCTAACATCACGAAATACGAGGTACTTCCTATGGGCGCAGGCAAGCGCGGCAATTCTTCCCGCTACTCCAGCAGCGGCGGCAGCACGGGCAAAGACGCGGCGCGTAACGTCGGCATCGTGGCGGGACTAGGCGGCCTGAGTTTCTTCCTGGGCTTCTTTGTGCTTTCACGCATGGTGCCGGATCGGCATGAGGAAAGCACTGCGTCCACGGCGACACGTGCCTCCGCGCAGTCCATCACGCCCGCCCCGCAAACGGTGCAGACCGCGGTTCCTCCGGCTGGTTCCACGCAGAGGGAGCCGACATCCGCCGCCGCGCCCTCAAAGAGAGTCGCGTCCTCTGATGTCACCATCGAGCCTGCCGATGACACCTCCGCGCAGAAGCCTGCCAGCATAGACAAAACAGCGGACAAAAACTCCGGCGACGTGGCCGATAAGCTGGACAAAATGGACGCCGCACCCGACGCCACGCTGGACACGCCGCCCAAAAACGGCGACAGCACAGGCGATGCGGAACCGGGCGCGAAACGCACAGGCGGCACAACGGCCAAAGTTCCGCCCCACACCCCGGATGGCGACACGACGACTGTACCCACGCCGCCGCGCAGAACGCGCCGGACGCGCGCGCACAGCGCGGCGAGCGATGTCGTCTCCGCTGCCGCTTCTGCGGACAGCACGGACAACAGCGGTATCGTCGAAGGCGATCAAAAACCTTCCCGCATAGACCGCGACCAGAGCGACGCGCAGCCCTCCGAGACGCGCGCCACTCGCCGCATAAAGCCCGACCCCAAAACTGATACGAGTGACAGCGCGGACGAAAGTACGCCCAAACCCGCCCGCGCGGTCAAGCGCAGTCGGTATCGAGTCGCTGCCGGATCGTATGCGCTGCGCGAGTCCGCCGAGCGCGCTGTGGGTCGCGTCACCGACCTGGGTCTCGAAGCCACGGTCGTACCCGTCACCAAAGAGGACGGAACCACGGTCTACCGCGTACAGCAGGGCGTTTACCGCAGCCGCGCGAACGCCGAATCCGCCCGCCAGAAACTGTCCGACGCGGGACTGGACGCCGAAGTCGTGAAAACCGGCGGCTAAATCACGCCGATTTGCGCTGATTTTGCCCGACGCGCAGAAAAATAGGCGCAAAGGCGCAAAAACACTTGCGCGAACCCGGCAAATTTGATATAATGGGCCGACAGCCCCGGTCTGCGTTCGGTTCCCCCTCCGACGATTGATCTTACCAATGGATTGCATCTTCCCTCCTGATTCCGATACATGCGCCGCCTGCAAGGTGCAGACACGCGCCGCGAAACAGGAACTATCCCGCGCCCGGACAGGCACGCGCCTGCCGAACGCACTTCAAAAGGCAGGAACGACTATGAGGAAACGCGCACAGCGGAACCTTCCCCACGTCCGAATCACTCTCGCATTGCTGATGACGCTGATGGCGGCGCTCGTCTTCGCCGGATGCGGCGGGGGTGGCAGCGGCCCGTCCACCCCCGTTGTTACCACTCCGACCAGCAGCGCCACGCTGGCGACTGTAACCGGAACCGTCACCGATACAACGGCGGCAGCCACGCCGATTGCCGGCGCGGCGGTGCAGATCGTCGGCACGAACCTTGCAACCACGAGCGCCGCGAACGGCACCTTCGTTATTCTTAATGTGCCTGTCGGCACGGTGCGCGTCGCGGTTGTTCAACCGGCGGGCGGCCAATACGGCGGCTACGTTTTGTACCAGGGTAAACAGTATGACACGCAGCTATGCCCCCTAACGGTGACGACGACTGCTAGTGGCACAGGCCACACTGCCTCACCGCTTCCTGCCTCCATACAGCTTTTCCCGAACGTCAACGGCCCGCCCCCGCCCCCCGCGACAGGCGCGAACGGCTGCCCGCTGTAAGCTGCCTTCTTTGATGTTTATGTCGTCCTCCTGCCCTGTGTTTTGCCGGTCGGGAGGACGTTCTATTTTGCCGTATGGTGCGCCTCTTGCCAACGTCGGGCAGGCATGGTAAACTGCATCTGATGAGCAAGAAAATAAGTAATAACAGCAGTTGGAGAAGTCCGTCCCGTTTCGCGCGTCAGGTCATCCGCGCCGGGTTTGCCTGGTCAGGGGCAGGCTGTTTCGCGTTTGGCGTCTACTGCGTGTATCGCTGGGCCGCGCCGTCCGCGCAAAGCCTTGCCGCCGTCCTGACTCCCCCGCAAGGCAGCAGCGTCAATCTGGAACTGGAAGACGCCGCTTTTGAGAACTTTGCGGGCGGCGCGAAAAACTGGTCGCTGAAGGCCGGACGCATTCTGCTGGAACGCAATGCGGGCAGCGGGGCTACCAGCCTCCAGTCCGCCGACATCGAGGACATCCGCGAGGGCAGCTTGTTTGCCGCGCCGGAGGGAGGAGGAAGCGGAGAACAATCCGGTCATACTCCGGTTCGCGCTTTCTCCTCACATGCTTCCGCTTCGGATGTGGCGAGGCCCGGTTTAGACGCGGCGATGACGCAGTCCGGCGCGGACGCAAGCGCGGGGCTGATGACGGCCACGTTTTCGGCGCAGCACGGGCGTTATGTGATCGGCGCGACGGAAGGGCTGCCATCCGAACTGCTGCTCGCTTACGCGGTGCAGTGGCAGTTTCGGCTGACGGGCAATGTGAAAATCCGCACCCGCGAGGGCTACCAACTAAACGCCCCCTCGATTTTGATACTGGAATTATTCAATCGGCACACGGCCAAAGTGGAACGCCAAATGCTATGCGAGCAGGGCGCGCAGGTCAGGGCGAAGGGCGCGAGTTTGCAGGCTAATCAGGCCCGCTACAACGCGGCTTCGCAGACCGTGGAGTGTCTGGGCGGCGTACACGGCGCGATGCAGAAAGACAGCATCCAGGGCGATTCGATGCACTGGTCACTTAAAGACAACATCATCCGTTGCCCGGAAAGCGCGTCCGGTATCTGGCAGGGAGCGCCGTTCACTGCTTTCAATCTCACGCTGGACGTTAAGCGGCATCGTTATCAGGGTTCGCAGGCCACATTTGAGTTTTCAGAGGATACGCTTTCCAACGGCAAGCTGCCCTGATGGCTGACAATGTTTGCAGCGCCATAAATTTCAGGGCGCTTGGGATGTTTATGCTGAATTGTTCTTGCAATGGTTCACCGGTTGTTTATCATGCCGGCAATGCGCTGGCGCCGAACACAGGAAGGGAACATAAATGGAGCGCAACACAATGACGAAGATAGGATTTACGCTTTCACGCTCTCCTATAGGTTTACGCGGCGCGGCGGCAGCAGGCGTTGTGCTTCTCCTGTGCGGAAGCGTCATGGTAGGCGCGGGGCAGACGCATTTCCCTCCGGCAGGCAAATCTACGGCTGCGGCAGCAGATCTGACAGCGGCCAATCAGTCCTCCGTACCTGCCCCCGGCAAGAGCAACCTCAAGCTGAACAATTTTGTGTTAGATCAGCAGACCGGCATCGGCACGGGCCACGATTTCATCTACAAGACCGGTGATACCGTCATTACGGGCGACAACGCGCGCTATGACAAAAACAACGAAATCCTGGATGCCGACAGCCATCTGGTTATGGACGATCCACAGCGCCATGTAACCGGCGACAAGAGCCGTGTAGATCGTAATCATGCCCTGCTCGTCGTGACCGGTAATGTCGTTCTGACGATGAAGCCGGAAGCGACCGCGCCTGACGCGGGAAAAGGTGAGAGTGTCGAGGGCGCGAAGAAGCAAGGAGGCGTAGTGACCTGCGATCAGGTAGAAAGCCGCTACAAGCGCAAGTTCAACATCCTGCGCGGCCATCTTGTGTTCAAGCAGCACATTCTACGCCCTGGTAAATCACCTCTGGATCGCACCGTCACCGCCGAACACGCTGAATACGATGGCAAGAAGGAGACACTCGTGCTGTTCGCGCCTGTGCAGGGCGAGGATAGTGACGGCAGCAAGTTCCACTCAGACAAAAACCCGGTGACTATTGGCACGAAAGCGGGCGGCGAGCGAATCGAGGGTGTGCAGGGCGTTGTGGTATTCACCACGCCCGAAGAGACGGACACGGACGACAACGCTCCGCCGCCAACTGCGCCGCCTGTCACAACAGGCGACACAGGCAAGCCCGACCATAAACCCGTAGCCGCACCGGATGCGGCCCCTAAAAAGCCGTAGCTATGCTGCTTCTGATGCAACCTCTTTTCATCTTAATTCCTCTTAATTCTTCCGTCCGATCCTTATGAGCAGTCTGGAAAACCTCAGCCCCAGCCAGCGCGCCGCCCTGCTGCACGACGACGGCCCTGCCGCCGTGTACGCGGGGCCGGGCAGCGGCAAGACCCGCGTCGTCACCCTGCGCGCCGCCCGCCTCGCCCAATCGGGCAAAAAACTGCTTGTCACCACGTTCACGAACGACGCGACCGAAGAGATGCGCGCCCGGCTGGGACAACTGCTGACCAAAGAGCAGCTTGTCGGCTCGCAGATCACGACCATGCACGCGCTCTGCCTGCAAATCCTCAAGGCCGCCGCCATCAAGTTCAGCCTGCTCACAGACGAGTTTCTGCGCCGCAATCTGGCTGAGACCGCGCTCGCAGGCGATCTCGACGGCGGCGTGGCCGGGTTTCTGTCCAAAGTCGGGTATCAGAAGAACACGGGCATGACGGCGAACGTCTACAAGCACGACGGCAGCAGCGATGACATGGACTTTGCGCGCTGCTGGCGGGCCTACGAAAAGGCCAAAACGCAAAAAGGCTTTAAGGAGTTCGACGACCTGGTACTGGACGCGGGCGCGCTGCTTGGCGCGAATGAGGACTTGCGCCGACTGCTCGCCGGTCGCTTTTCGCACATCATCGTGGACGAGTGCCAGGACATGAACAAGCCGCAGTACGCCGTGGCCTTTGCGCTCGCCCAGGATCATAAGAACCTGATGCTCGTGGGCGATCTCGACCAATCTCTTTATGGCTTTCGGGGCGCGGATACCTCTACGTTCAAGCATTTCGCAGCCCACGCGCGCACCAAAGTGTACGAGTTGCGCGAAAACTACCGCAGCACGCAAAGCATCCTGACTTTCGCCGACAGCCTGATACGGCAGGACGAGAGCCGCCGCGCCCTGGCCTTCGTGCCGACACGCGCCGAGGGCGAACCCGTGACCTGGGAACGCTTTTCCGACCCCGACCTCGAGGCCCTGGCCGTGGGCGAGCAGATACTGAACCTGAAAGCGCGGGGAGCCATTTATCGTGACATGGCCGTCCTGTACCGCACGAACGCGCAGAGCGAAGCCTTCCAGCGCCTGTTCGCCGCCCTCGAAATCCCTTATACTCTGCGCGAAGACGGCGACTTTTACGCCCGCAAGGAGGTGCAGGGATTATTGGCGTATCTCCAATTTTTTGCCCACAGTCATGCAGGCGCAGCCCACCATGTAACTGCAAGCCCAATCGAAAATCAAAAATCAAAAAACGAAAATGTGTCTTACCCCGATGAATGGCTGCTCGCCGTCCTGAACGTGCCGAACCGGAAGCTGTCGCGCAGCACGGGGGCGCAGTTGGGCGTTTACGCGCAGGTGCGGGGCAAGCGCATCTGGGACGTGCTGCCGGACTTTCGGGCCGAAGACCTGAAATCGCACAAGGGCCTGCGCTCACTGATGAGCGAATTGCAGCGCATTGACGACAAACTCAAGACCATCACACACGCGGGCGACGCCATCCGCATCATTCGCGCCGTCACGTACTTTGACGACTGGCTCAAGCGCGACGAGCAGAACGACCGGGACAACGACCGCATCCAGAACATACAGCGAATGCAGGCCGCAGCCGCGCATTATGACACCATCGGCGGGTATCTTGCCGCCGTGCAAAAGGTGCGCGACGACGCGGCGCGGCGCAAGGCCGAGCGCAAAAAGAAGCGGCGCATCGAGGACGAGGTGACATTGGCGACCGGGCATAGCGCCAAAGGGCTGGAATGGCGCTATGTGTGGGGCGTGGGCTGGTCCGAAGAGATACTGCCGCACCGCAAGGCCGATGACATAGACGAGGAGCGACGCATCGCGTATGTGATCGCCACGCGGGCGCGTGACCAGTTTTGCGTGTCGTCTCTGGAAACCTGGAACGACGCCATTGTCGCCCCGTCGCGCTTTCTCACGGGCGTACAGTCGCTGTCGCCCATCGTGCGGACGGAAGAGGAGCAGGAGGCATCCAGACAGCGGGCCGAGGAGCGCAAAGCCGCAGGGTCGGTTCAAGCTGCGCCCCTGCCTGCCCACGCCACATCGGGAATGGCGGGAGCGCCAGGCACAACAGGCGGCGAGATCATAGAGCGCGAACCCGGCGCGGCGCGGCTTGAACCGACCCTGCCCGAACCGGAATTGGGCGGGCTGTTCCTGTCGCTTTGACGGACAAACAGGCGATCTTTTCTGAAGGCTTTCTCGTCTCTCCTTTCTCCTTTTTCCTCAGCAGGTGGTATAACAGTGTCATAATAATGCGTTAATACAACATCGGAGTGAGGAGCGTTTGCGATGTCCAAGACCGCGCCCAAAGACGGGCCTAAAAATCAGGGGCCTAAAAACAAGCCAAAGGCCAATGTCGGCGGCAAGCAGATCGGCAAACAGTCCGGCAAGCAAGCTCCCCGCCCCGTCCGCAAATCCAGAGAGACCCTGCCGCAGCACGAGTTTCCCGCCCCCTACAACCGCCTGCTGACTATAGGCAGTATGGAGTATGAGGACGCCGAGGCGGAATACGCTAAAATCGCCGCCATATTGACCGAGGCCGACCCGCAGGAGGCCGTGGCCCGCCTGACAGGCGTAGTGCTGGATGCGTCGTATGATGACTACGCCGACCTGGATCATCCTGAGCGCGACGATGCGCGGATGTGGACGCGCCTGCACGCCATCAGCGTTTTGTCGCTGATGGGCGACGCGGCCCAGGCTGCCGTAGACCCGCTGCTCGTCCTGCTGGACGAGGAAGACGATGATCTGCGCGAAGAGATGCCTTTGTTCTACGCAGCCGTGGGGCAGGCGGCTATCGAGCCGCTGCGCCGCGTGCTGCAAAATCCCGACGCGGATACGTATCTGCGTACAGGGGCCGGCGATTGTCTGGAGCAGATCGGCGAAACACACCCTAGTCTGCGCCCGACCATCGTACCCTTGCTGGAACAATCCCTGATGCTTGCGGGAACGGACGATGTTCTCGCGTCGTTTCTCGTCTGCAATCTGCTGGATCTGGACGCTAAAGAAAGCCTGCCGCTGATACAGCAGGCGTATGCCGAAGGGCGCGTGGATACCTCCGTCGTGGACATGAGCGATGTCGAGGAGCATTTTGGCCTAAAGCCCGCCGAACCGGAGCGATTGTCCCTGCGCGCTACAGCGACCGAGGCCGCAGCCGCGCTTGACGAGAATACGGACGGTCAGGAGGCAAGGGAACCCGCGTCCGCCCCGTTTGTCAAGCCGGTCAAACTGGGCCGCAATGAACCCTGCTGGTGCAACAGCGGCAAAAAGTACAAGCAGTGTCACGGCGGCTGATAACTGATCAAGGCATTCAACTGTTTAAGCTACGAAACTATGCGCGAACTAACCACATCTATCGTGAGAACTCTGGTGATATTGGCTCTCGCACTGCTGCTGGCGGTGTGCATTCTCTTGTCTGTTGTCGTGGCCGCGCATCCCGCCGTGGTTTCGTGCGCGTGTGCGCTGGGGACGATAGCCGGGTTCTTGTGGACGCGGCGCACCCTGCGGCGTCTGCGCCGGGAACGCCGCGTCCGCAAAGCGCAGTGTTCGCCCCTCGCCGAGACCCTGACGCCTCTCTTACAGGGCAGTTTCTCTCCCTATGTGATCGAGGCGGCGGAAAAGCTGGGCGAGGCGCGGGACGCGAGCGCGGTTCCGGCCCTGATCGCTGCCCTGGAACGCTGCGTCGAGACCCAGCCGCCGGGGTGGAGTGACCAGGCCGCTGCCCTGGCGAACTCGCTGGCGCGCATCGGCGACCGTCGCGCCCTTGCCCTGCTGTACCGCCTGGACAACGTGCGCGGCATCGGCCTGATTCCCGCCGTCCGTAGCGCTATCGCCGCCATAGAGCCGCAGACCAGCCTGCTTCGCGCCGGCAGCCAGTACGACCTGACGCCCCATCTCTTATTGCGTTCCGCCCACCATCAGGCCGACGCCGTGGATACTGCGGTGCTTTTACGCAGCGCAGATACTGCCCCTTAGAGTTTATTCATGACCAATTCGCTTCCTTCCTCTGCCGCCGCCCTTGTCACCCGATTTGCCGATGCCGCCGTTTTGATCGTGGGCGATGTGATGCTTGACGAGTACATCTGGGGCGAGGTGCGCCGTATCTCGCCCGAAGCGCCCGTTCCCGTCGTGGAAGCCCTGAGACGCACGTATGCCCCCGGTGGCGCGGCCAATGTCGCCCTGAACGTGGCTGCATTGGGCGGACTGGCGCGTCTGGGCGGACTGGTCGGGCAGGATTATGCGGCGGGACAGCTAAAGGCCGCGCTCGAATTGCCGCGTCTTGACACGGAGGGACTGATCCCCGAACCCGGACGCCCCACCACGACGAAAACGCGCGTCGTGGCCCACAGCCAGCAGATGGTGCGCGTGGACTCGGAGCAGCGACATCCGATTGACGGCGTACAGGAGGCCGCGCTCTTGCGGTGGGTCGAGGCGAACATGGCAGGCATAGGCGCGTGTGTGCTTTCCGATTACAGCAAGGGCGTGATCTCGCCCCGCGTAGCGCAGAGTATCATCGCGCTCGCCAACCGGCACGGCAAGCCCACGATTGTAGACCCCAAAGGAACCGATTACGCCAAGTACCGGGGCGCGACGCTGATCAAGCCCAACCTCCACGAGACCGAGCGCGTCCTGAACCGCGATATACGCGGCGACGACGCGCTTCTCAATGCCGCCCGCGACCTGCGCGGCATCCTCGCGGGCAGCGCCCTGCTGATCACGCGGGGCGCGGAGGGCATGACGCTGTTCGAGGCCCACGACAGCATCGTCCACATTCCCCAGAAATCCCGCGATGTATACGACGTGACGGGCGCGGGCGATACCGTCGTCAGCACCCTCGCCCTCGCCCTCGCCTGCGGCAGCGGCCTGGAGCAGGCCGCGCGCCTTGCCAACCTCGCGGGCGGCATCGTCGTCGGCAAACTCGGCACGGCCAGCGTCACCGGTGACGAACTAAGGCGCGAACTCGCGTAAGCCGCATTCCTGCTCTTCCGGCTGCGTCTTGATACCAGTTCGTCGCGCTTGACAAAACCTCTCGGCGGATTTATATTGACCTCAAGAGAACAGCACAATACCAATCTTCCCTGATTACATAAACGGCGAGGTGAACCCATGCAGTTTGCTATAGACCCGGAATTAGAAGCGAAACTTCAGCACAAAGTGGATGGCGGCGAATATCCCTCCGCAGACGCAGCCTTGAACGAGGCGCTGCGTCGTTTCCTGAACCCTGGACAGGATGTGGACGACCCGTATCCTGTGGACACGATGCGCCGCATGATGGCTGTCAGCGCCGAGGAGCAGGCGCGCGGCGAGTACGCGCCGTGCGATATAGAGGCTCTGATTGCCGGAGGCCACGAGATGCTGAAGGCGCGGCAGTAGAGTTGGACGCGCCTGATGGCGCAGGCGGCGCGTGTGCCGGGGTACAATGAATAATGTTTACTCCCTGGCTTTGTTTTGAGTTTCATGGATGCGGAGCCGACGCGCTGATATTTACGCGGCCCCTGCGGGTTATCGCCGCCTATCATATCAAAGATGTGGCTGCGGCGATGCAGGCCGTGCAGCAGGCCGTGGACGCGGGCAAAGCGGCGGCGGGGTACGTGGCGTATGAGGCCGCGCCCGCGTTCGATCCCGCCATGTCGGTCAACAGTCACGCCGCCCCGAACAACTTTCCCCTGCTCTGGTTCGGCATTTTCGACGCCCCCCTGCGCGGCCCGCTTCCCCGGTCTGCCGCCCCCGGCACGTTTGACGCGTGGCGCGTCCTGACCCCTCCCGCCGCTTACGAGCGTAACGTCGCGGCCATACGCGAGGCCGTCGGGCGCGGCGACGCGTATCAGGTGAACTACACCCTGCGCCTGCAATCCGAATTACGCGGCGACGCGTGGGCAGCGTATCGCGGCTTGAGCAGGGCGCAGGGACCAGGCTACTCGGCCTACCTTGATTTCGGGCGGTGGCGCATCCTGTCCGCGTCGCCGGAACTGTTCTTCCACAAGCGGGGCGAGCATATCGTCACGCGTCCGATGAAGGGAACCGCGCCGCGTGGCGCCACGCCGGACGAGGACGCGCGCCATGCCCGCGAACTGGCAATCTCGGAAAAGAACCGGGCCGAAAATTTGATGATCGTAGACCTGCTGCGTAACGATCTGGGCCGCGTGGCGCGCACGGGCAGCGTCCGGGTGACAAGTCTCTTCGATGTGGAGCGCTATCCGACCGTGTGGCAGATGACTTCTACGGTCGAGGCCGAACTGCCTATACAGACCCCTTTAGACGCCCTGTTTCAAGCCCTGTTTCCGTGCGGTTCCGTGACCGGCGCTCCCAAGATAAGCGCCATGCAGCAGATCGCAAGCTTGGAAGACACGCCGCGCAACATCTATTGCGGCGCGATTGGCTATCTGCTTCCGGGCGGCGAGATGGTGTTCAATGTCGCCATTCGTACCCTGCTGCTGGACACGCGCACAAACCAGGTGACATATGGCACGGGCGGCGGCATTACGTGGGACTCCGAAGCGCAAAGCGAGTACGCTGAAGCATTATCGAAAGCCGATGTTCTCAAGTCTGTCTCGGCGAGCGTTCCTGCAAATGCGGACGTGGAAGAACCGGGCAGCGCAAACGACGCTGACGGCTCGCCGCGCCGCGTTTCGCCGTTTCCCATCAACGCGTTTCCCGTTCCCGCCTTTCCCGGACATGCCCCCTCGGCAGCGTCGTCGCGCTTCAATCCGCTCGCCGCGCTCTCGCCCGATATAGCCACCGCGCCGAACGACGCCACGCCCTTTGAACTGCTCGAAACCCTGCGTCTGGAAGAGGGGCATTACTGGCTGCTGGAGCGTCATATCGCCCGCATGAACATGGCGGCGCAGAGATTCGGCTACTCGTTTTGTGAGGAAGCGGTACGGGCGCGCCTGGACGAGGAAGCGCGGATTGCCGGCGAGGGCGTATGGCGTGTGCGCTGTCTGGCGGATGCGGGCGGAACTGTGCGCGTGGAGCGGTACGCGCTGGACGCGGACGCCCGCTTTCCCCTGCCCGTCGCCCTGGCCCTGCGCCCGGTCAGTCGTGACGACCCGTTTCTACGCTACAAAACTACGCGCCGGGATGTGTACGACGCCCGCTTTGCCGACGTGCAACAGGCCTGGACAAACGCCTATGACACGCTGCTCTGGAACCGCGAAGGGGAACTGACGGAGTTCACGCGGGGAAATGTGGTCTTGGAGTGGCGCGGACGCCTGGTAACGCCGCCCCTGCTATGCGGCCTGCTTGCCGGCGTCCTGCGGGCCGAACTGCTGGCGCGGAATGACCTGCGCGAACAGGTTGTAACCCGTGACGATCTGGCAAACGTCTCCAACGTGTGGCTGATCAACAGTGTGCGTGGCTGGCTGCCCGTCCGCCTGCTCAACCGCCCTCGTGTGACAGGCAAATAGACATTCGGATTTGTTGTAGTTGGGCAGCGTGAATGCCGCCCCGGATTATGCTATAATACAAACATGATGCTGCGCTCGCGTTTTCGAGACAACTTCAAATGGGTTCGCACCCAATCCGCGCTGATGGCGCTGCTGTACGTGTTTCTCTGCACGTTCAGTACGCTCACGCATACGCACGCCGGGCATAACCACGCGTCCGGCGATACTCCTTCACAAGCCGGCGTGTCGGCGCGCACATCTTCCAAGACGGCGCGCGTCCGGCAAAGCAGGCGTACCGTGTCCGTCCCCGCGTCCTGCGCGTTCTGCGACTGGCAGGCCAACAGTCACGCCCGGACGGTCACACCGTTCGCGCTGTGCGCGTCGCCTACTTTTGCCTGCGCCCATGTTCCGTTTTTTGCCACCCTGACCACTGCCGCCGCCGCCCGCGCTTCCACTCGCGCCCCACCCGTTCTCTCCTAGCCTGTGCCGCCTTGTGACCTGCCTGTCTGTTCTCAGACCATTTCCATACAAACCTGCTTGTTTTTCACTATATTGCTTCCTTTGACCGGACGCTGTCGTTCTGTTGATGCGCCTTGTTTTTATGTAAGAACGCTTATGTAAGATTGCGCGTCGTCAGGATTGCGCGTGGCCCTGTTTTGTGACGGCCTCAAATCTTGCGGCGCAAGATGCTGCAAAGGCCGGGAGAAACCCTATGAATGCTGTGCTGACTCTGATCAAAAACGGCGGCGTGATGATGTACCCGCTGATCGTATGTTCGCTCGTGATGATCTCGCTCATCATCGAACGCGCCATTACCCTGCGTAAAGCGTCCGTGGACGGCGACGCCCTGCTCGACGCCATCAAAGCCGTCCGCCCCCCCGGCCCCGACGCCGACAACGCCAAAGCCACTGCGTTGTGCAAGGAAGCGGGCGGCACGATTGGCCGCATGTTTGCGCGCGGCCTGAAAAACTCCCACCGCAGCGCGGACGCGATTGAAATGGCGATGGAGCAGGAGGCCGCGAACGAAACGCCCACAATCGAAGCCAACCTGCCCATCATCAAGACCATCATCAATATCGCGCCCCTGCTCGGCCTGCTCGGCACGATTGCGGGCATGATCTCCAGTTTCCGCGCCGCCTCGCAGCAGGGTTTGAGCAACCCCACGGCGGTTTTGGGCGGCATTTCGGAAGCCCTGATCTCGACCGCGACGGGTATCACGCTGGCCGTTGTCGGCTTCATTTTCTTCAACTACTTCAGCAACCTCGTCCGCAAGATCGTCGAGGACATGGAGTATTACGGCGCGGAACTCGTCAACTATCTGACGGGAAGAATAGATTAGGAGAGCGTTGAGAGTTGAGCGTTAAGCATTAGAAAATCTTTATTGCTCAACGTTTCTCCGAAGGAGATTATAATGCGCCGAAGAGTTAAAATCAACCGCCGCCGTCCCGCCGAAGACGCCGAGATCATCGTAATTCCGATGATTGACGTGATGATGTTCCTGCTGTTCTTCTTTATGGTGGCGTCGCTTGCGATGGTCGTGCAGAGCGGCATTCCCGTGAACCTGCCCAAAGCCGCCACGGGCAGCGAACACCCGGCCCAGAATATCACGATCACCATTCGCGCCGACAACACCATCTATCTGAATACGACACTGACCACACTGGATCAACTGGAAGCCGGCCTGAAAGCGCTGCATGTCGGCGACAAAGACCTGATCATCATCAACGCCGACCAGCGCGTCTCGTATGGCATCGTCATCGCTACGGTAGACGCGGCCCGCAAAACCGGCGTGACCCGCTTCGCCTACGCTACGGAAAAGACGTAAGAAACGCCCGCAGTGCCACTCACCTTGTCCCCTGCCGCAAAACGTCCCTGATTATGCAACGCTGCTGCAGGTCGGGGATCGGCAGGGAACAAGATGAGTGGCCCACGGATTTATTCTCCGCAGGAGATCATTATGCGAAGACGTAAACAGCGCAATCCGCTTCTCAAGTGGATTATCGTGATTACAATACTGCTCCACATCATCCTTTTGCCGATTCTGGCGAAGTTTGGGGCGTTCAAGCGGGCGCGGGAGATGTATACGGTCGGCGAGGTGAAGATGGTCACGCTGCCGCCCCTGCCGCCGCCCGTGAAGCCGCCGGAAGCGAAGAAGGAAGCGAAAGCCAAGCCTCCCAAGCCCAATCCGGCGGCAAAGCAGGCCAAAGCCACGACCCCGCACCAGTCGCGATCCGCAGCCCGCACAGCATTAAGCCAGCCCCATGTGGCCGTGGCGAGCGGCGCAGGCGGCGACACGGGCGGCGGTGTGGCCGACGTTGGCACGGGCAAGGCGGGCGAGCTGCCCACGGTCAAAGCCGATACAACGCAGCCCACCATCAAAGCGCCCGATCCCGCGCCCATTGTCAAGGCCGAGCCAAAACCCGATCCCAAGCCGGAACCCATGCCCATCGCCAAGGCCGAGCCAAAGCCGGAACCCAAGCCGGAACTCAAACCCGTTCCCGTTCCCATTGTGGAGCCGAAGCCCGTCCCGCGCGCGCCGGTGTATACCGAGGCCGCGCAGACGTTCGCGCCGCAGCCCGCCATTCCCGACGACCTGCGCGGCACGGCCCTGGACACGACTGTCGTAGTCGAGATCGTCGTGGACGAGAACGGCAGCCCGTCCGATGTGAGACTGGCAAAGCCGACCGGCAACGACGAACTGGATCGGATCGCGCTGGATACGGCGCGTAAATGGAAATTCAAACCCGCCCTGCGTGACGGCCAGCCCGTGCAAAGCCGTGTGCGCCTGCACATCGAGTTTCAGGTAAGCTGATGCCCACCCAAAAACAACCCCGCGCCCGCGCGTTCAAGAGCCGTTCGGCTAAAAGGAGTTCTGTGGCGAACAAAAGCTTTTCGCAGGGCGGTCAGTCCTCCCGTATCGCGCCGCCGGTAGTGGCCGCGCTTGGTCTCGCTCTGCTCGCGGGCATGCGCCCGGCCCGCGCCGACAGTTCACTGCCCGCAGTTGCGCCCATTCCGAACGCGCCGACGGCGTCAAACATAGCTATGCGCTTGAAAGCGGGACGCCTGCGGTTTGTGGTCATAGACACGGTGACGCATCGCCCGGTCGCGGGAGCGCAGGTCATCATCGAGGACGCGCAGGGCAAACGCCTGCCGCAGCGCCTGCTGACGGGCCTGTTTGCGCCCGCCCCTACCCTCGCCTTTGACCCCGCCGCCTGGAAAACCAACTCTGCCTCGCGTACCCAGGACACAGACACGAACTTAGACGCGAATATAGACAACGCCCCGGACGAAACCGGCGTTACCACTATCGCCATCACGGCGGGAACCACTCTGACCTTGCAAACGCAGTCCCCCTCCCGCCAGCCGCAAACCAACAAGCAGGCTCCCTTAGCCCAAAAGCGCACCGGGTCACAAACATCAGCCAATGGCGCACAACCCAATGCGCCGACTACGAAGACAACAGGCAACGGGCAGACGCAGACGCAAACGCCCGGACAGCCGCCCGTGCGCGACATCACCATCATTGTACGGGCCAGCCTGCTGCGCCGCACCGAACCCACGCCCTCCGTCGTAATTCAGCCCAACAAAAACCCCGGCGGCGCGCAGGGCAACAGCCTGATCGGCGGCGGCAAAGTGACGGGCGTAAGCAGCGACTCGGCGGGGCAGCAGCACGTTCGGGGCGAACACGCCGAGATCGCGTATGTCGTGGACGGCGTCCTCTTGCCCGACACGCTTTCGGGGCGGCAGGGCGCGATTGTGGCCGCCAGCACCATACAAAGCCTCGCGTTCCTGTCGGGAGCGTATGCGCCGGAGTTCGGCGAGCAGACAGCGGCTATTCTCGACATCACTACCCTGCCCGGCGCGCGCAAGCCCCACGCCGACGTGAACTTTCAGGGTGGCAGCTACGACACCACGAACGGTGACCTGACCTGGGAAGGGCCATTGGGCAAATATGCCAGCTACGTGTTCAACGTAGAAGCAGACCGCTCGCGCAACGCCCTCGAACCGCAGCAGCCAGACAACCAGACCGCCCACAACGCGGGCAGCGACCAGAGTTACTTTGGCAAGTTCCGCTACACGCCCAGCCGCCGCGACACCCTGACCATGACCCTGAGCAGCAATCCGAGTACGCTGCAAATCAACAACCGTACCGGGCTGTCGTCCCGCTTTGCGCCTGCGGGACAGGGCTTCGGCTACCTGGGCCTGCGTAACCAGAACGGCACACGCCCCGACGCCATTACCGATCCCGCCGACCCCAACTACAACGGCGACCTGCTCGGCGCGGGACAGTTGCAGATTGGTTCACAGCAGCAGGCGGGGCAGGACATCACGCAGCGCGAAATCAACGAGTTCGCCGTGCTGAACTTCGTGCATCGCCTGTCGTCGCGGGACACGGGGCAGGCGTCCGTCACGTTCCTGCACTCCGGCCAGGACGTGCGTAACCAGAACCCCGGCGTAGACCTGCTCAACCTGCCCACGGACAGCAGCATCGAGTACAGTCCGGTCGCCGTCCGTAACGCGCACCACGTTCAGTTTACGGGCAGCCTGACCTTCGACCGGGGGCGTCACAGATACAAAACGGGCCTTCTCCTGGACGACCAGACCGATAACGAGTCGTACCAACTCACGCCCGGCAGCCGGCTCGCCCTGGACGAACTGGCCGCGATTGCGCCCAATCTGGCCCCGGCAGGCGGATTTCAGCCGCAGTTAAACGCCAATGGAACGCCCATGCAGGATGCCAAAGGCAATGCCGTTTACGTCAAGGATGTCAACGGCAACCCGGTTTACAACGCCACATCCGCCGCTATTCCGAACCTGAACGTACACCGTTCCGGCTTTTACCGGGCCGCGTTCGCCCAGGATACATGGCGCGTCGGCAAGCGCCTGACCGCCAATTACGGCCTGCGCGGCGACTGGTACAAGCAGAGCCAGGGTCTGTCCGTTATAGATACCGCCACGCTGTCGCCCCGCGTCAACCTGTCGTATGCGCTGGACGGCCTGACCTCGCTGCGCGCCAGCTACAACCGCCTGTTCAACACGCCTCCGCTCGCGCAGGGCGCGATCATCGGCGCGGCCGTTCTGCCGGAAATCCTGGATCAGTATGATGTGAGCATCCAGCGCCAGCTTGGCCCCACGCAGACCGTCAGCCTTGCCTACTACTACAAAAACATCCGCAATCAGGTGGACACCGGTCTGCTGATACCGGGCAGCCAGATCGGTATTTATTCCGCCGTCAACTTCCAGTTTGGAGCCGTGCATGGTCTGGAGTTCGCTTACGACGTCGCGCCGAAAAAGGGCCGCAGCGGACTGGACAGCTACATCAACTATACGAACTCGACGGCGGCCCCCAACGGACTGGACAACACAGGCGCTCCCGCCCCGACGTTCAACGACCACGACCAGCGTAATACTCTGGGCGTGGGCCTGGGCTACGACTGGGGCAGCGGTGCGAACGTGGGCCTGACCCTCGAACACGGCAGCGGTCTTGCCAGCAGCATCATTCCGCCCAGCGTTCTGCGAACGCCGCGCACCCAGGTCAACTTCCACACCAATCTGGCCCCTCGCGCCTTCAATGGGCGCGGCGGCCTGAGTTTCGATGTCATCAACCTGCTCGATGACCGCACCGTCATCAACTTTGAATCGGGCTTCAGTGGCACACGCTTTCAGCAGGGCCGACGCGTCCTCCTCTCGCTGACAGGAAGTTTTTAGGAGTTGTCCACAGATTACACAGATTACGCAGATTAGGATACAATTCAAATACAGATAAGCAGCATCTGAGACGGGGTTAGACTTTCTTCATTGTCTCTTTGGCTAAATCATTATAATTCGTCCTCATAATCTGCGTAATCTGTGTAATCTGTGGATAAGTATTTTTGTGGAGGTTTGCTTTGGATGTCGGGGCGCTGAATAATCAGGCGATGGACGCGCTGGAGCAATCGCGGTTTGAGGATGCTCGCGCCCTGTTCGAGGAACTAACGCGCCGCGATCCCCAATCCGCTGAGCATTGGAAGCGGCTGGGATATGTGTACGCCGAGGTCGGACAAAGGGCCGAGGCGATCAGCAGTTATCGGCAGGCGCTAAAACTTGACCCGGATGATACCGATGTGCTGCACGATCTGGCGTTTGTGCTGGACGAGAGCGGGCAGTCCGAGGAAGCCATAGGTATTTACGAGCGGCTAAGGCAACTGCGCCCGGACGCGCCGCGCGTACTCTATAATCTGGCGGTCGCGCTGGAAAACATGAGACGGCACGACGACGCGCTAAAAATCTACAGTGATGTGCCGCGCTTGTCGCCTGATTACGCCCGCGCCCACTTCAACCGGGGCATGATCTACAAGGAGCGCGAACAGCTAAAGGAAGCCTTCGACGCGCTGCGCGAGGCCGTCCGCGCCCGCCCCGACTATGGGCGCGCGTATTACCATCTCGGCGACATTCTGGACGAGTGGGAGGAGCGCGAAGACGCTATCGAGGCGTATCAGGCCGCTACCGCGCATGGCTACGACCCGCAGCACGCTCACAACAACATCGGCACACTGCTCAAAGAGCTGGGGCGCGACGACGAGGCCATCGGGGCATACCAAACGGCCCTGCATCTTGACGATACCCTGTATAATACGTGGTTCAACCTCGGACTGGCCCTGAACGATCTGGAGAGGTACGAGGAGTCCGTCGGCGCGTTCGAGCGGGCGATCAAGCTTTACGATGCCGACCCGCTGTTCCACGACAACCTGGGCATCGCGCTGGACAAATTGGGACGACACGAGGAGGCCATTAGCGCGTATGAGACCGCCCTTGACCTCAACCCCTACTTTGCCAGCGCACACCACAACCTGGGCATCTCCCTCCTGAACATGGAACAGGAAGAGGAAGCCTTAGACGCCTTTCAGTCGGCGGTTCGGCTCGCCCCCGACGACGCGCAGTTCTGGCACAGCCTGGGGCGGATGCTGCACTACGGCGAACAGGAAGAGGAGGCCGTAGAAGCGTGGCAGAACGCCGCGCGGCTGGACCCGAACAGTGTGGAAGCGCGTTTCGATCTGGGCGAACTGCTCGACAGCCTGGGCCGTACAGCCGAAGCCATCGCCGCCTACAAGCAGGCCCTTGTGATAGACCCCGCCGACGCGGCCACCCGCTACGGCCTGGGCGTAGCCCTCAGCCACGCGGGACGCCGCGCCGAAGCCCGCTTCGAGTGGCAGACCGTCCTGACCCTCGACGATCTGGAGATGCGCGAACTCGCCCGCCAAGCCCTGGAAGCCGGCTTGTAGCCTACAACCTAGCGTACTACCGCAAACACGTTCTGCGCTAAGGTGGGTCGCCACTCTGTTGTTCGATCTGCACCAGTCCGCCGGGGCGTATGTCCATGTTCATCTGATGACCACGCAGCAGACCCATGCCGATCAGCAAGCTTTCTCCCGTGCAAACAATCCTAACAGTTCTCCGGCTGCCATTCCAGTCCACATCGCCTTCAAACAATGTGGCTGAAACATATATCGTCTGCCTGCTTCATGTTTACTGGTTCGACATAATCTAATTGCAGCAACAAGATCATTGCCGCCGAAGCCACTACTTCGGCTTCGCTTCCGGTATCTATCACAGCCGTAAAGGTGTATGCGGAGCCGTCACCTGCATAGAACTTCAGAGGAACTACAGCCTCGTACTTATCGTTCACGCGCCCTTGTGTCATGTACAAAAACCTTTATCTCTACTAAATCTTGTACATCGCGCGAAAACCGATACGCAAGCCATACGACCTCACATGGAAGTTCTTGTCTATAAGTTGGTGGGCCGCTTCGAGAGGGTCATCGCTGACTGCGTACTCGCCTGTATCCACATCAATGGACATGAATTTGCCGATGTGGTGGGGTTCCACCTGGGCGCGAATGCTCTGCTCGTACAGTTCCCAACCGAGCCGCGCAATTTCCTTCATTTCTGCCGGTTCCGGCGGACAGCGTCGCGGGCGCGTCGCAGGCGCAACGGTTTGTACTGCCTGTGACATATTAGAGTGAGACTGTTCTGTTTCTTCGGACAAGACTGCTACAGACACGGCAGTATCGTTCGGCAGAAGGGCCGTGTTGGATTCTTCGTTTTGCATGATGAACACCTCCGTAATGAAAACATCTGCCTGCATTGTAGGGGCAAACGGAGGATTTGTCAACAGTGTGCGACAGGAACAAAGCGAGGCATGCGGCTATTCGATGGTTGTGGCGGCGTGGGGGAGGGTCATGCGGCTGCCGACCTGATCGAAGTAAGGGTTATGGCCCTCTTCGGCCAGGAGGAGATGCGAGTCGAGGTCTATAAAGTCGAACGCGCCAGTCGCGCAGGCGACGGCGAGCGAAACCGCGATGCTGTGCCGGGTTTCCAGCATACAGCCGAGCATCAGTTTCTTGCCCGCCGCGCGCCCGATGGCGATGATGTCCAGGACGGACACGATGCCGCTTTTATTGATTTTGAGGTTCAGGCCCTGCACGTCGGAGTGGGCCAGTCGCAGGGCGTGCTGCACGGTGCGGCAGCTTTCATCGGCGAACACGGGAACCGGGCTGCGCCGCGCTACATCCGCCATTCCCTCAAAATCGTCGGCGTGTACGGGCTGTTCCAGCAGTTCCACGTTCGCACCCTCGCCCACGACCCGCTCGATGAAGTCAATGGCCTGGTCGGGCGTGAACGCTTGATTAGCGTCTATACGCAGGCGAGCATCGGGCGCGGCCTGCCGCACAGCCAGAACGCGGGCATGGTCCGCCTCGCGATCCTTTTCCCCGACCTTGATTTTGAAGACGTTGATGCCCAGCGCCCAGGCGATCTCGGTCAGTTCGCCCGCGTTCGGCACGATGGGAATAGTCACGTCGCTGTCCACGCCGTCCAATGCACCGCCCAATAATCGCCATAAATTCGGCCCGCCTGCCCGTTCATACGCCTCGAACACGGCCATTTCCAGGCCGCAGCGCGCGCTCGGCGCATTGGGGGCAATCCGAGCGATAACGTCCATGTTCTGCCGCCAGCGCGCGGCGTCCATACCGATAAGGGCCGCGCCGACATGCTGCACGGTGTCAATCACGGTGTCACGCGTTTCGCCGGTCACATACGTTACGGGAACCGACTCGCCCCGCGCGCTCGTGCCATTGTCAAGCGTGATGTTCACGGCCACGCCCTGCGCCAGCGTAGCCGCGCCCTGCGACGTGACAAAAGGGTTGTGCAGCGGCGTATTAAATGCTTCGGCGGTAACGGCAGTAATGCGTGTTAGGGTCATAGTAAGCGTTTGTTTGTATCTGCTTTTGACGAAGCGCTATGAACTTCGCAGATCTATTCGGTATGAGAACAGGCCTGTAAGCGATTTGCGTTCATTCGCGTTCATTTGCGGCTATCTACGTATTTGGTTTGTGTTATGCTTCGTCGAGAGTGGCGACGGCCCCGGCAGGCGTTTGCGCGGCTGTTTTGGCCGAGGCGCGGACAACAGTTGTTCTGGGCGCGGCAGGCTTGGCGGCAGTTGTTTTAGCGGCTGTCGCTTTTGCCACAGTTGGCTTTGCTGCTGTCCTTGCGGCAGCCGTTTTGGGCGCGGCAGGTTTGGCCGTCGTGGTCTTCGTCGTAGTCTTCGCCGTTGTCTTTGTTGCGGTTTTTGCCGCTGTTGTTTTCGCCGCCGTGGCATGGGCAGGCGCTTTTACTGTTGTCTTCGCCGTTGCCCTTACCGCAGTTTTCGCCGCGACGCGCTTGGCGGCGGGCGCGGCGATGGCGTCCCCATCCTCTATATCGTCCGCATCCAGCGTTACAACCTTGCGGGTGCGCGTGGCGGCAGTCTTGGACGCCGTTTTAGAAGCGGTTTTGGAAACCGTCTTGGATGTTTTTTTTGCGCTTTTTTTGCCCGCGTTTTCGTTGTAGGTGCAGGCAAATTGCTGATTATCCTGCAAACTTCCGTCAGGCTTGACTTTGAGCATCGTGCGGCACTTGGGATACGAGCTGCATCCTAAAAACGCGCCGAACCGCCCCTGCCGCGCCAACATCACGCCCAGATGCTGCGGACAGACATGCTCGGTGGCGTTGGGCAGCGTGGCCGGGTCAACCGCCACTTTCTCGCCCGTGTCCAATAGTCCGCACAGGAAGTTCGGCCCCTCGACCGGATTGCCCTCGGCATCCACCTTGAGGATTTTCTTGCATTCCGGGTAGCCGCTGCATCCCATAAACTCCCCGAACCGGCCCTGCCTTAGCAGCATCACCTTGTCGGTGTGCGGGCAGTGAAAACTGGTCTCGACCGGCGGCGGCTTCAGGTTCTCCATCTCGGCTTTGGCCGCGATCACGGAAAGCTCAAAAGGATCGTAAAATTCGCGCAGCAGATTGACCCAATCGGCGCGGCCCTCGGCCACCTCGTCCAGCTTGCTTTCCATATCCGCAGTAAACTTGATGTCCATTACGCCCGGAAAGTGCTTGACAAGGGAGTCCGTGACTTTGAAGCCGAGTTCCGTAGGATAAAACCGTTTGTCGGTCAGGTCTACATACTTGCGGTCGCGGATCACGCTGATGATACTGGCATACGTGCTGGGACGCCCGATGCCGCGTTCTTCCAGGGCTTTGACGATGGTGGCTTCCGTGTAGCGGGGCGGCGGCTCGGTAAAATGCTGACGCGGCTCCAGCTTCAGCAGGTCCAGCATCTGCTGGGCCGTGAGCGGCGGCAGGGGGGGCTGTTCGTCGTCGGTCGGCTCTTCGGTGTCGCGCCCCTCGGTATACACGCGCATGAACCCGTCGAACTTCATCACGGTTCCGGTCGAGCGGAAGATATAAGGGACATTCGCCGCAACGGATTGTTCTTTCCCTCTCGCCTCTATGTCCGCCGTGGTTACGTCCATGATGGCCGGGTTCATCTGGCTCGCCACAAAGCGCTGCCAGATAAGCCGGTACAGGCGCAGTTGTTCCGGCTTGAGGTAGGAGGCGATGGCATCCGGCTCGTAGTCAACGTGGGTCGGGCGCACGGCCTCATGCCCGTCCTGCGCGTCGCCCTTCGATTTGAACTGCTTCGGTGCGGCGGGGACGTAGGCCGCGCCATACTTGGCGGCGATGAACTCGCGGGCCGCGACCTGCGCTTCCGCCGCGATGCGGACGCTGTCGGTACGCATGTACGTAATCAGGCCCACGCTGCCCTGCGCTCCGAGTTCCACGCCTTCATACAACTGCTGTGCCACGGACATGGTGCGCTTGTTGCCAAATCCGAGTTTGCGCGACGCTTCCTGCTGCAGGGTGCTGGTGATAAAGGGGGCGGCAGCGTTGCGCTTCTGCTCGCGCTTCTTTACGTCCGCGATCTTGAAGTCAGGATGCGCCAGGCCCACGATGTCAACGGCATAGGCGGGGCCGGCGTTCTTAGCGCCCTCGACCGGGGGAGCGGGCGGAACCGGCCGCGCATCGGGCAGGCCCAGGCCGCGCAGGACGGCGTTGATGTCATCGTGGGTCTTGGGTTCGAGTTTTTGTCCGGCGTGGCTGTGCAGGCGGGACGGAAACGGAAACTTTTTAAGGGGAGATTGGGGGGTGAGCGTGGCCGTCAGCGTCCAATACTCCTGCGGCACGAACGCCTGTATCTCGCGTTCGCGTTCGCAGATCAGGCGAACGGCGACCGACTGCACACGCCCCGCCGACAATCCTTTTTGGATTTTCGCGCTTAATACGGGAGACAGCTTGTAGCCGATAAGGCGGTCCAGGACGCGCCGCGCCTGCTGCGCGTTGACGCGATCCATGTTCACGGTGCGCGGGTTGGCGAGCGCCTGCTGTACGGCGGTTTTGGTGATCTCATTGAACTGGATACGCAGCGGATTTTTGAGTTCGAGCGCCTCGGCCAGATGCCACGCGATGGCCTCGCCCTCGCGGTCAGGGTCGCTTGCCAGGTACACGGTTTTGACGCGTTTGGCCGCGTTTGCGAGCCGTTCCAGCACATCCTCGCGGTCTGTCAGCGGTTGATACGTGGGGGCAAAGTCTTTCTTCACGTCCACGCCCAGGCGGTGTTCGGGCAGGTCGCGGACGTGTCCCATGCTGGCCTCGACCAGATAGTCGCTGCCCAAAAAGTTTTTGAGCGTTTTGGTTTTTGCGGGGGACTCGACGATGATTAAAGCTTTCGCCATGCGGGTATTGCACCTTTTCAGGGAAGGAGAAAGGAGAAAGGGGAGAAGGAAAAGTGATAAAACGACGCTTTTCCCCTCTTCCCTTCTACTTTCTCCTGAATTGTGGCTGTATGTTACCCCTGCCCCTGTGCTTTGTCAAGGCGGCGCGGACTGTTGTTTTGCGGGAAAGGGCCAGAGGCAAGGTGAATATATGGTTTGCGGCGACATCGCGGCCTCAATCGGTTGTCCGACACGGGAGGTAAGAGGGGACGCTCAGGGGAAGTGGGCAGGAACAGGCGGCTGACGCTCGGCCTGCGTGAAGCGGGCGGGAGGGATGTAGCCGGTTAAGCGACCTGCCACGCGGCCCTGTGCGTCCGCAAAGATGGTGGTCGGAAACTCCAGTACGCCGTAGTGGGCGCAGGCCGCGCCGTCTACGCCGTCGTCCACCCTGATGCACACGAAACGGCGTGACAATTCGATTACGTCGGCATCCATAAACGTTTCAGCGTCCATTTTGGCGCACCAGACGCAGCCCGCCGTGTGAAATTGCAGCAGGAGGGGGCGGTTGGTTCGTCGGGCAAGCCGCAGCGCCTGAGCGTAGTCATCCAGCCAGACAATATCGCTGCCCGTGGGCGCGGTGCGCGCCGCGCCGAGTACGCCCACGGCAAGGATCAGCGCGAGCGGTATTATCCAGCCCATCAGGGCGATCCGGTTTAGTTTACGTAAACGCATCGAACACGCCCTGCCTTTTAGTATGTACCTGTAACAACCGCCCCATCAGGATCGGGAATCACGGCGGAAACTTCCACGCCGCCGTTTTCCGACCAGGCAGGATATAAGCCAAGCGCAATGCGTTCTTCTGTGTAGTCCGCAAGTTCTTCGGCAAGTTCCGCCAGCGACATACCCGCGTTGTGACGAAACCAGGAGGCCTTGCCATACACCACGCGATCCAAGCCGGTGAACAGCCACTCGCGGGCTTCCGGTATCTGCCCCAGCGAGTGGGCGATAAAAGCGTCATCCACGATACCACGCAGAGGAAGCAGAGGCTCGCCCCAGACGGTAACGCAGGTACGCGCCGGAAGCTGCCCTGTGCGCTCCTGTAAGTCCGCATAGGTGGTGAAGAACTCATAACTTTTGCTGCCGGCAGCATAGGAGTACCGGAACAAAGCCAATACCTCGCCCTGCTCCTGTATCCACTGTTTGCAAGCGTCCTGAAATGCCGCCGTATAAACGGAGAGATAAGCCATCGTGCTAACCTGATTTCAGCGGCGCGCGCACTACGCCGCTGCGCGGAAGATGGGCTGCAAATCGTGACCATACGCGCGCAGTTCGGCCAGTTCCCCGGCGTCGAGGGGGCGGACATCGTCGGACAGATCGAGGGCAAGGCGGAACAGGCGCGGGTCGCCGGGCGGAATAGCGGCTGTCACGGGCTGGTTGAGCGTAAAGCGCAGGGCGAGACCAGCGTGGCGCGGGTCGGACAGCGGCTCGTACCAGCAGTGGGGGAACGGGCGGGGCTTGTCGTCCTTCCAACTGGTGCGCGCCATCGCTTTCAGGGCCAGACAGCCCACGCCCTTTTCCTGCGCCGTCTGAATGATCTGCGGGCCAAAGCCGCCCTCATAATAGGTGACGAAGTTGATGGGGAACAGGGCTGAGGCGAAATCAAACCTGTTCATCGCCAATAGCGCGGCCTCGACCGAGTGCGCGCTGAACCCGATGTGGCGTATCAAACCCGCCTGCTGCGCCTCGACGATGGCCTTCATCGCGCCGTTCGGCCCAAAGCACGTTTCCACCTCTTCCAGACTGGTGATGTGGTGCAGTTGGTACAGGTCTACATGATCGGTGTGCAGGTACGACAACGAGCGGCGCAGTTCCGACGCGGCCCCGGCCTTGTCCCGGCATTCGGTCTTGCAGGCCAGAAACGAGCGGTCACGATAGGGTTTGAGGGCGGGGCCAAGTCGCTTTTCCGTTTCCTGCTCCGTACCGTAACTCGGCGCGACATCGTAGTACGTGACGCCCCGATCAAACGCTTCGGCTACCAGTCGGTCAGCCTCGTCCTGTGACATGCCGACAAGCGTGACGCCGCCCAGCCCGATAATGGAAAGTTCCTGTCCTGTCCGCCCCAGCGTTCGCCGCTCCATGTGTTGTTTTCCTTTGCCGGTAATAGTTTTATTTGATGTTATTTGACGTTATTTGATTTGCGCGGTTTTGTTTGTGCGAACGGTTTTCGCAGTATATGTGCAATGATACATTCTACCATACAGATTGCCGCACAAAGCCGCTGTATCGGGGCGGATGCAGACGCTTTTGAGATTTGGAAGAGACGTATTCATGTCGGACGCCGAAAGCCTTCTTGACCCCGCGTTTGTGCAAAAGTTGGAACGGCTGACCCTGGCGGCGCGGCGCTCCTTTGCGGGGCAGGCGCGGGGCGCGCATCCGTCAACCCGGCGTGGCGGAAGTTTGGAGTTCGCCGATTATCGCGAGTACGCGCCGGGCGACGATCTGCGCGCCGTAGACTGGAACATGGCGGCGCGTTCGGAGCGGATGTTCGTCAGGCTGTTCACGGGCGAGACAAATCTGTTTCTGGCCCTGCTGCTCGACGCCAGCCGCAGCATGGATTGGGGCGAACCACGTAAACTGCGCTATGCCGCGCAATTAGGCGCGGCCCTGGGATGTATCGGACTGCGCGGCAGCGACAGAGTGACGATACAATCCTACGCGGGCGATACGAACAAACCGCTGCCACCACAGCAGGGCCGAACGGGGACGCGGTCTTTGCTCGCATACCTCGACGCCTTACAAGTGTCCGGTGGGGGGTTGGGGGCAGGTGCGGGCAGGGGGGCATTTGCCGGCGACCTGCGCCGGTTCGCGGCCACGACAAAGCAGCGTGGCGTAGCGGTTGTGCTGTCCGACTTTTTAGACGCGGCCTGGCAGGACGGCCTGAACGCCTTGACTGCGCGCGGCTTCGAGGTGATCGCGCTGCACATCCTGGCTCCCGACGAGATCGAGCCTGCTCTCAGCGGCGAACTGCGCCTCTTAGACAGCGAAACCGGAACAGTACGCGAGGTCAGCATTACCCCCGCTCTGCTTGCCCGCTATCGGCAGAATTTTACCCGTTACTGCGGCGAAATAGAGACGTTCTGTTTGCGCCGGAATGTCACGTACCTGCGCGTTTCCACGCAGACGCCGTTTGAAACGACGGTCTGGAACGTTCTAAGGCGCAGTGCAATGACGCGTTGACACAAACGGCGGCGAAGAACAACGCCTCAGCGCTGAACTTCATGAATGTCATGTCGGCGTGTCGCGCTTGAGTTTGTCCAGGGCGCGGCGCCAGGCGTCTTTTTCCGGCCCCCACGCTTCGCCCCGGAACCGATGATCGTTTTTGCGGACGATCTCTTCGAGTTCCGCCTGCAATGCGGCCAGTCGTTCGATTTCGCGCAAACGCAAGCGCGGGGCGTTCGCGGGCGAAGCGAAGGCGAGAAGCTGTTCGACATGTGGAACGCACAGCCCCGCGTCACTTTCCAGCGCGTCCAAGACTTCGGCGTTTTCCAGTCCATCTGCGAGGGCATGGACATAGCGGCCCTGCGCTTCGGTTTGCGCGTCGCAGGCCGGACAGGGCTTGTCCGCGCCGGCTGCCGCTCCGGGCCTTAGACGCAGTAAAAGTCCGCTTGCAACACCCTGCCCTCCTGCCCTGCCGCCCTGCTGTTCCCAACGCTCGCGGGCCAGACGCGCCAGGTCGCTGTACAGGATAGCCACGGCGAGCGGATCGCCCAGCGATTCAAGCTGTCGGGTGTGCAGGGCGCAAAAGCCGCGCGCGCGGCGCAGGGTCTCGCGGGCGGCGGGGTCATTGACGTACTCGCCCACAAACGCGCGCAGCCAGCGGCCGACACTGCGCGTGGTCAGCCTGCACACGGCGCACGGCTGCCAATCGCCCTGCGCGGTCAAGCCCTGCACATTCGCGCGCAGGGCCGTGACAATCTCGTACAGCGTGGCATCGAGGCGCGGTGCAGCATCCGGCGAGTGTGGCATTACAGGCGCAGCCTCCAGCGGCGCGCGGGGCGCGTAGAGGACGGCAAAGCAGACGAAGCGGCGGATTGTTCTTCCTCGGTGGGCGGCAGACTGTCGGCGGGCGAGGCGGGAGTCAGCGGCACGGCGTTGGCTCCAGTCAGCCAGCGGTACTCCTCCTCCGTCACATGCAGGTTAGGGGAAGTGGAGTTCTCACTCTCCTCGACGCTGTTTGCCGCGCCGTTTGCCGTTCGGCGTGGTTGGCGGTCGCTTGCAGGAGACAAGTGCGGTATATCAGCGTTCGCCATTTCCGCATTGCCGCTAAATTGTTCGCTCGCGTCCTGCCTCCGCTTTTCGCTTTCTGCCGCTTCCACAGTTTCCGCCTGCTGCAAATGCTCTTTCCGCCCTTCGCAAACCGCCGTTTCATAATGCGCCGCTTCCTCGTTCAAGGCTTCCTCGTTCAAGGCTTCCTCGTTCAAGGAGGGCGCGCTTTGCGGCGGGGCGATGGTGTAGGCGGTCGGCGCGCTGACGAACGTGGCCTGCCCGTTCATCGTGGGCGCGAAAAAGCCGGGTTCGCCTGCGCCTGTGGAAACGAGGGAGGCATCCGATTCCTCACCCTCGCCTGCAGCCGCGATACTCTCCACAAGGGGAGTATTATTGGTGGCCTGGGGCAAGTCAACCGAGTCTCCCTCGCCTGCACCGGCGATACTCTTCACAGCGGACTGGCCTTCGATCTGCGGGGTTTCAAACTCCGTTATATTCTCGATGGCGGCAAGTTCCGCAGGCGTCAGTTGCGCCACATGAAAAAGCTCCTGGTGACGCTGAACGACGCGCACCCCCTGCCGCAACTGCTTGATCTCGGCGCGCTGATACTGCATGGCGAGGTTGACGGCCTCCATCTGCCGCGTGTTCGCCTCCACCTGCCCGTTCAGCGCGTCGAACGCCTGTTCCGCCAGACGCCGCGCCTCGGCTTCCAGGGCCTGCTGCCGCGCCTGCCCGTCTGTTTCCATCGTTTCCAGGCGGGCGGTCAGCGCGGCCAGAGTGTCCTGCAATGTGGTGATGAGGTCAATCTGCTCCTTGCTGCGTCGGTCGGCGCTTTCGACGTTGAGCCTCATGCGTTCCAGCTGCGCCTGATGCTCGTCACGCGCCCGCGCCGTTTCCTCGGCCCGGCGATACAGGCGGTTTTGCGCGCTTGCGAACCCGCAGACCGGCACAAGGGCCAGCAGGGCGAACGCGTCCACGACCCACAGCACGGAAAGCTGCCGCTGCGCCCAGAACCAGGCCGTCGGGTTAAGACTGTTGTTCGCCTCCACTATCGTGGCCCCGATTACAAAGGCCGCAATCAGCAGCAAACTGACGATCAGGCGCAGCAGCGTGCGTCGCTTCATAGGGTTCCCTGTCTCTTCTTCCGCTTCCATTTACTTCGCTTACTTCTCAAACCGCTTCTAAAAGCATTCTGGCGGGTTCGATATTTGTCAAAAGCAGTATAGGCGTTGAGGCCGGGGGTTGTCAAGATGCTGGCAGTACGTTTATCGGAGCCCCAAAACGCAGTCACCGCTGAAACAAATCAGGACATTCAAGGTTTGTTCTGTTGACCGCCCAGGAATTCTGTTTGCGATGCTGGTGTATGACGTTTGACAGCGATAATGGTATCAGCTATCCAACCAGTTTTCTGAACCAAAACGTGGTACTATGAAATAGTGTAGAGCCAATAGCAGAGGAGGCAATCAATGCCCGGTTCATCGTGCCAAACGTTTTCCGTTCGACTGCCCACTGAATTGCATGGGCGCTCCGTCAATGTGGCAAGGCAGCGCGGGGAGAGCCTGAATGCGCTGATACAGGAGGCCCTCGACCGTTTTGTTGCCGATCAGGAGGAAAGACTTCTTTTTGACGCCTTTACTGAATTAGGTTCCGACCCGGAACTCAGCGACGTATCCTTTGCGTTCGAGGCACAGGCCGAGGTGGCCCGTCGTGACTGAACATGTCCAAACATTCCGCACAGACATTAAGCGGGGTGAACTCTACTGGCTGGACTGGTCGCCCGGACGCGGTTCAGAACAGACCGGAAAACGCCCCGCGCTGATTGTATCCACCAACGCCTCCAACACCAATCCGAGATACTCGCTCGTAATCGTTGTTACCGTCAGCACAAAAGGCAAATCTCACATCCCGACCCACGTAGAGCTTCAGCCCACGGCGGAAAACGGATTAAGCGAGATTTCATTTGCCAAGACAGAGCAGATCATGACGACCGATAAGGACAGGCTTGTCGGCAGAATCGGCATGATTACAGACGATGAGCTCAGGCGCGTCGAAAACGCGCTGAGAAAAGCGCAGGGTATGCGCTAAGTGAACAGCCGTCGAATGTTCACAGAAGCCGTGTACAGGGAACGTACCCGTCTGGGAGTCGCTGCGCGACAAGCGTGGTATCGGACGCGGTGCAATGAAAAGCGCGAACATCCAACGAGTGGCCGTTTAGAGATAACCCTACAAAGCTGCCTGTGCCTCCGCGCAGCAGCACACCTGATGCACTCACAGTTGCAGCGTCAGGCAGGTAACGCTTGCGGGGGCGAGGCGGACGATGCCGCCGCTTTGCAGCGCGTTCCCCGTTCCCTTCGTGATCTGCACAGTGTCAGGCGCGTCGAAGGTATTGTGGGCGTGGATGCTGGCATGAGCAAGCGATTGCGCGTCTATGGTGTCCGGCAAAGTCGCTCCAAACAGGCGCAGCGTCACATCAGATGCGTCCGTCGCGCTCGCGTTGACAAGCGTGACCGTGAGCGTTTTGTCTTTGAGGCTGGCCGAACCCGATACCACGGGCAGTTTCTCCGTCTTGCCTGTCCCGTTCCGCTCCTTTACCTCGACATCCATCACGGGCGTGTCCACGAGCAGGCGCAGGCTCTGCCCGTCCTGATGCTCCTTGTACAGATCGTAAACGTGGTACGTGGGCGTCCGAACCATTTTGTCGCCGTCCGTGAGCAGCAGGGCCTGCAAAACGTTGATGGTCTGCGCGATGTTCGTCATCACGACCTTGTCGGCATGACGGTTGAAAATGTCCAGGCTCAACGCGGCGACAAGGGCGTCGCGCATGGTGTTCTGCTGCCACAGGAATTTGGGGTTGTGGCCGGGCGTGGCGGGATGCCAGGTTCCCCACTCGTCCACGATCAGGCCGATTTTGCGGTCGGGGTCGAAGGCGTCCATCAGGGCGCGCTGCTGCACGACAAGCGGCTCCATACGCAGCGACTTGGTCAGCAGGCCGTACCATTGCGCGTCATCGTACTCGGTGGCTGTTCCGAACTGACCGTGGTTCCAGGTATACAGATGAGCCGCGTAGCCGTGAAGGGCGGGGCCATTTCCGTGATCGCGCAGGAGTTTGGTAAAGAAGCGGCGCGTCCAGTCCAGGTCGTTTTCGTTCGGGCCGCAGGCGATTAAATAAAGCGGGTCTTTTCCCCAATTTCTTAGATAGGTGGCAAACCGGCGGTACTCGGTCGCGTAATCGTCCGGCGTAAAATTCCCGCCGCAGCCCCAATTTTCGTTGCCCACGCCCCAGTAGCGGACGTTAAAAGGCGCGTCCTGCCCGTTTGCGCGCCGCTGTCGCGCCCATTCGCTGTCGCCGGGAAAGTTGCAGTATTCCACCCAGTCGCGCATCTCGCGGGGGCTGCCGCTGCCCAGATTGCCGCAAAAGTAGGGTTCCGCCCCGACCGCGCGGCAAAAGCCCATGAACTCGTGCGTCCCGAACGCGTTGTCCTCGACCACGTCGCCCCAATGGATGTTGATGCGGCGCGGGCGAGCGCGGCGCGGCCCCACCCCGTCCTGCCAGTGATAATCGTCGGCGAAACAGCCGCCCGGCCAGCGCACAAGGGGCGCTTTGATGGCCTTGAGCGCGGACACGACATCGTTGCGGACACCGTGCGTGTTGGGGATGGGCGAGTCGATCCCGACCCAGGTTCCCTCCTCGATACAGCCGCCCAGATGCTCCATGAAATGCCCGTAGATGTTGGGGTTGATGCGGCCAATGGGTTCGTTGACCAGAACGTCAACCACAGCCTCGGAGACTGCTGTGGCGTCTGCTGTTGATGATGAGGTGGACGGCGACATAGATGTGGACATAAGCGTCTTTCCCTGCTGGAAATGTCCGCGCGGTTGTGCATGTAGAGCATACACAGCGGGCGGCGGCAAACGGCGGCGTTCGCAGGCAGCGCGGCTCCCGTAGTTTCCCCCGGAGGCTGTCTGTTTCCTGCCTCTAAAGCGCTTTCGGCAAAATTACGCCGACCGCGTTTGTATTTCGCGCCGCTGTCTAACCAGTGCAGATTCGTTCGAGCGATGCACCACAACGTCATTTTCACGCCGCCTAATACTTTAGAACTATAAAATTGTCCGACTATAGATTGAATTTCAAGTAAAAACGTTAGTTATGTAAGGGAACATTCTTTTGTTCCTGCACGTCATGTGTTGTGATGTGGCCCCGCTCCGTCACATTGGGACGTCCCGTTCCCGGCGCGCGCGGCCAGTGTGGCGCAAGCCTCTTCGGATGTTGCCCGCTATCCACGCTTCGTGCGCCGGGCTGCTTTTTGATTAAACATGCCTGTGAGCGGTTCCGGCAGTATGTTTGCAGAGGCTTATGTGATCGGCCTTTATCTTGTAAGAACAAATGTAAGAACAAACTAGCGCGCTTTCAAGACCAATTTATGTCTTGGAAGCGCGCCCTTTTGTTTGATCTATTATCGAATTTGTACTTTTAATGTTGTCGGCTATCCGGCGCAGCGCAATGTCAGGAACCAGGTGTGCCGCCTGAGTTCGGCCTGCTCGGTGAACTGGATGCCGCACTCGAACCAGGTCGTGTTTTGATCTTCGACGAGATGCTGGCGCACGATACGCGCCTTGCCCACCCGCAGGTCGGCGTCGGGAGGCGGATAAATCAAAATCTCGCTGCCGCAGGGAATACAGATGGGCATACGCAGTTTCAGCCCTTTGCGGCTGATGTCCACGCAGGGACACTCGAATGACCCCAACTGCGGATGTTCCACGCGCAGGGTCTTGGCCTTGCACTTTTGGCGCAGGGCGTCGCGGCGGTCATCGGCCAGCGCTTCTTGTTGGGCAGTGGTTTTTACCGGCTCTTTCGGGGCCACCGGCTTTGCGGCCTCCCTTTCGGCAACCTGGGACATGATCTTTCTCCTGTGGCCGGGTCAGGGCAGCGACTGTGCGCGTATTGCATCTTCGATCTCTGCGCGACCCTCTTTTTATATTCCGGTTATATTCCGGAACAAAGCCTGAACATTCAGGCTTTGCTCCGGGGATCGTCTTTTGCTTGTGCTTATCGCTTCTTTAGCGTCGCTTGGTCAGCATCGCTTCTTTAGATCGCTTCGCTACCGCCGCCCACAGCCCCAGGATATGCGGCCGCGTCGCGTCGCTTGATTGTCGGCATGTTTACGGTGCAGCATTAGCGCATCGAACAAGGACTGGCTGAACATCATCTGAGCAAACATCATCTCGCCGAACATTTCTTTTCTCCTGCTTCGTCAAAGCTCGCGCTCTGAGTCAGTCTTTCAAACATTCCAATCTTTATCAAGCGTTCCAAATCTTACAGACATCCTCTGTTTATTACTCGCCCTGAATAACTTTCTGGGAGAAATCGGCTTGGCTGACGAAGGTTCCCCACAGGGCGCGGTCGTTCCACACGCTCGTTCCCCACAGCGCGCGGGTGGCATTGAGTGTGCTGACACTTGTTCCCCACAGGGCGCGGGTTCCCCATAGGGCGCGCGTGTCCGTGATCCCGGTTCCCCATAAGGCTTTCGTTCCCCACAAAGCCCTGTCCATGTTGATGGTAACATTGCCCTGATCGTCGGCGGCGAGTGTCGGCGACATGGCGGGCTGCGTGGCAACGACCGTGTTTTGCAGCGCGGCGGGAATGTTCAGGTAGCCCGCGCCATACGTGCAGACATCGCCGTTTCCATTCGGGTCGGCCCACTTATCGGCGGCGAACATCAGCCGCGCTTTGATCGTGTCCGGGGTCAGGGTCGGGTCGGATTGGAGCAGCAGGACGGCGGCTCCGGCCACGACGGGCGCGGCCATCGAGGTTCCCGACAGGCGCATGTAGTCCGTAGAAGGCTTGGTGTCGCCCTTGTTGATATAATCACTGTGAAGGATGTCGGTCTGCGCGTTAAAATTCAAGTCCAGGTACGAGCCGACGACATTGAGCGACACGATATGGTTGCCGGCGGCGATGATGTCGGGCTTCAATGTGAGGTCCAGACGGGCGGGGCCGCGCCCGCTGTACGTGGCAATGCGGTCATTGGCGCGTGTGCCATCCATCTGCTTCATGGCCCCGACCGTAATCACATAGGGGTCGTTTCCAGGCGAATTAATCGAACCGTATCCCGTGCCGTACCCCTCGTTGTCCGGGACAGCCGGGGAAAGCGGCGTGTCGCTCGCGCGTCCGTCATTGCCCGCCGTGCAGACTACTACAATGCCCGCTTTGTACGCCGCCTCTACCATCTGGCACAGCGGATCGTTGGCGTAATAATCGCCCACGGGATGCCCTACGGAAAGGTTGATGACGCGAATGTTGTACGGGTTTTTGACGCCCTTATCGTTGGGCGTGGTGACGCTGTTGATGACCCATTGGATGCCCGCCGCCACCGTACTCACGTCGCTCTGCCCATACGAGTTCAGAACGCGCACGTTGATCAACTGCGCTTTAGGCGCGACGCCGTAATAGTGGTGCGTGTAAGTGGTTCCCGTAGACTTGTAAGCATTGCCAACGACGATGCCCGCGATGTGCGTGCCATGTCCGCATTTATCGTCCGCGCTGCCGCTCGGCGTGGTCATGTCCTCGGTGGCGTCCCAGGCAAAGGGCGAGGGGCGATCCCCGACTTTTTGGGGTGGGTCATTGGCGCTGTCAACAAAGTTGACGTTCACGGCCACGCGATCACCTTGCGGCATTAGATGGCCTTTGGGATCGAGAACAAGTTTGGTCAGATCCTGATGCTGCTCGTGAATGCCGCTGTCCACGATGGCGACGCCGATTCCTGTGCCGGTGAGATTGTAGGGCGCGGCCCAAGCAGTCGGAGCGCCGGACGCCTGCGTGGTATATTCGTCGTTCTTCTTGACGGCCATATCGGCGGACAGGTGCTGCACGAACGGCAGGGCGGCCAGCGCGGCCAGATTGCGCGTCGGCACACGCATCGCGACGCTGTGAATTACGTCCAGATGACGGTACGACTGCGCGCCCAGAACCCGCATCTGCGCCTCGCGGGCCGGGGTCACGCCGCCGTCGAGGTGCGCGATCACGTTTGTCCAGCCGCTTTGCGGCTGGGTGGACAGGGCGCGGGCCAGGAACATGTCGGTCTTCGCTTCGGGACGGGCCGCGAGCGACAGGGCCGCACTCGGCGTCGGGTTGATCGTCGCGTCGAAGGCCGGCTGATCGGCGCGGCACGGCATGGCGGCGATCAGCGCAGCCAGTGAGAGAACGCCGCCCATCGTACCAAGGGACGCTTTGGGCATAGTCGCGCCGACGGCTGAGTTGGCGACGGAGTGTGCCGCGCGTTCCGAGTCGCGGCTGGTTTTTACGTGCGCTATGGATGAGGATGTGCGTTTATGGACGAACATGATGTTTCTATTTTCCTTCGGTTTGTATGCAGTTTCTACAGGGAAATTGTCTGCATTCGATTTACTCTGCGTTATTGGATATAAGCGCCCGGTACGAACGGCTGTCCGGCCCGCGTCGCGCGATGCCGGAGCGGAAGAGGACGCCGTTCGGGTTCGTATTCAGCAAATCTAAGTGGTTATGCCCCGTCAGGAAGAAAAGCCGTGCCAGCCAAAATACGGTAAAGACAAAAACAGCGCGTGACACTGACATACAGTGCCACGCGCTGTTTTGTTGTTTGCAACGGCCATCGGCAAGCAGCGCCTGTTGCAGATCAACGAGTTTGTTGTACAGATGTCCGCAGGAGCGCACCCCATAGGGGCAAACCCCTGTGTCTGCCCTCCCTGCTTTATTGCCCCACATGCTGAGGAAGGGCAGGCTCCCGTGTCTGCGAATACGATCATGCAGGGCAGACACGGGGGTCTGCCCCTACAATCATTGATACACGCTCTTTGACCGCGCTTTTGAATCAGGCGGCGCGCAGGCATAGAGACGCGCCAGGATCGATGTGTTTGTCCTTGCCGGCCAGATTGCCTAATTTCCGCTCGGTCTTTTCGCGATACATCTGTGTGTCGGCGGCGGAAAGCAGGGTCGCGCAGTCGTCGCCATCCTGGGGGAAACAGGCGTACCCGACGCTGACGCCCAAGCGCAGCGCGCCCAATTTGGGATGCACCAGATCGGGGTCGTAATTCTCGACGGCCACACGCAGACGCTCGCACGTATCGCGCGCCATGTCCTTGTTCGCGCCGTTCAGCACAATCAGAAACTCGTCGCCGCCGTAACGCGCCACAACGTCCCCGTCGCGCACGGTGGCGCGAAATACGCCCGCCAGCGCGTTCAGCACCTGATCGCCCTTTTGATGGCCGAAATTGTCGTTGATGGGCTTGAAACTGTCCAGATCGAGACACAGCAGCGCGAACGCGTCCGCGTCGCCTCCTACGGCATCAAGGTTTGCAGCGCAGTCAACGTTCGCAAAGGTGATGTCTGCAAAGGCGATGTCCGGGCGGGCAAGGCTGCCTGACGCGCCCTCCTGCGTATCCGCCACCCCTTTCTCCTTTCTCCCTTCGCCTTTATCCTCTGCCGCGTCTTCCTGCGCCACATGCCCTTTCGCCTTGCGGCAACGGTCTTCCACATACTCCGTGAGATAGCGGATGTTGTACACGCCGGTCAGCGGGTCGGTCAGGGCGTGGCCGCGCGTGCGGTCGAACAGCAGGCCGTTGTATAATGCCATTGCGGCCCGCTCGGCGATGGTTTCCAGAAGCTGCCGGTCATGCGCGCTGAATGCGTCGTCGTGCGGCGAGTACAGGTTGATGGTTCCCAGCACCTCGCCCTGATGCACGATGCTGACGATCAGGGCCGTGTGGAAGTTGACCCACTGCGCCGACTGCGAGCCGGTCAAAAGCAGGTCGTCCTGGTCGTACTCGCCCATATACGTTCCCCGCGTCTGCGCGATTTGCAACGATCTGCTGAACGCGCCCAGCGTGCGCGACCCGGCCAGAAACTCCTGGTTCAAGCCCACGGCGGCCCGCGCGCTCAACACGTCGTGGCCCTCGGACTTGGGCGGCTCGCCCTTCTGCCCCTCGGTCTTTTGCGTTTCCTCCTTCAGCTCTTTCAGCAGGAACACGCACGCGCCACCGGGAAAGATCGCCTCCAGTTTGCGGGCCAAAATGTCTATGGTCTCCTGCAAGCCCAAACTGCTGCTGAGTGTCTGGGCCACTTCGTAGAGCGCCCACAACTCCGAACTTGCCCGCTGTATGTCGCGCGCCGCGCCCTCCATCTTGGTCTTGGGGCCGTCGCTCTTGGCCTTGTGCGGCACAAGCGGCCCCTCCCCCTGCAAAGCCATCTCCTCGACCACGCCCTGGATGATCTCCACAAACGCCGCCACGACAATCGGGTCGAAGTGCGTTCCCGCGTCCTTCTGTATCACGCCCAGCGCCTTCTCGTGCGTCCAGGCCGTGCGGTAGCTGCGGCTGCTTGTCAGCGCGTCGTACACGTCCGCGACCGCCAGGATGCGCGCGGTCAGCGGGATCGCCTCGCCCGCAAGCCCTTCCGGGTAGCCGCTGCCGTCCCACTTCTCATGGTGGTACTTGACGACCGGCAGGACGGGCCAGGGGAACTCCACGGGGTCTAAGATGGCCGCGCCGATCTCCGGGTGCTTCTTGATCTTGGCAAACTCCTCATCGGTCAGTCGCCCCGGCTTGAGCAGGACGTACTCCGGCACGCCCAGCTTGCCGATGTCGTGGAGCAAGGCTCCCGTGTTGACGCCTTCAAGTTCCGCCCCGGTCAGGCCCATGTGCTTTGCTATCGCCACGGCATACCGCTGCACGCGCAGGATGTGCTGATGCGTGTACTGATCCTTAGCGTCAATGGCAAGCGCCAGGCTCTTGATTGTCGCCAGATATAGATCTGCCAGATGCGCCTGATTCTCCTGTAATTCCTCGATGTGCTGCTGCTTCTCTTCCTGTCGGCCCAGATACGTCTGGTAGGAGGAGTAAGTCAGATAGGCGACGGGCGAAACGAACAGCAGCATGGGAACGATGTGCTGCCCGAACAGCACAAGAGCGAGGGTGCTGATGCAGGCTCCGGCAAAGTAGCTGGGGGCCATCCACAGGAAACTTTCTTTCCACAGTCTCAGCGGGTTTTGCTCGGTGCAAAGCGCGATAATCACGGCCACGCCGCCCGTGTTGACGACAAAGTAGGTGATCGAGGAGGCGACCACGGCGGCAAAGGTCTCGAACGGGCGCATCTCCAGTGTGCCGCCGTTCAGACGCAGAAAGACAAGCCCTGCCGCCCATGCCTCGATGCCGCCCAGCATGGTATTGAAAGCCAGTTGGTACAGAGCCTGTCGGCGCGGGTACAGGCCCGTGGACAGGCTGCACACCAGCGCGGACAGGACGCCTCCGGTCGGGCCGAAGTGCAGCATGGCGGCGAACGTAATGGTAAAGCCCAGCGACATGCTGCCCGCATCCTCCTGCGTTTTGTGGCGCATCAGGACGATCTTTTTGCCGCCCGCAAGGGCGCTGATGGCGGCAAAGACGGCCAACTCCCAGAACGCTTTTTTGGGCTGCGTGGCAAGTTCCAGGCATAATCGCGCGACGGCGGCGAGGCCGAGCAGATAGATGACAGCCAGGTATATTTGCGCTTTGCGCGGCAAACTGCGCATAATAGTTCCTTCTTATTCCTTTTTGATCCCTGACGGCTTTTGAGCGTGTAACTGTATAGTCCGCATTATCCCGGCAAAAGAACAGGTTATTTCGGCCTTAACGTGTAAATAAGCGTTATAAAGCCCGCGCCCCGCCTATATAGACACCGGCCGTCAGGGAAAGACTGCGACTCAAGGCGCAAGAGACGAAATGCAATGGTAGATTATATGCGATTGCGGCGTCAGGTTCATCTGTCATTCGATGTAGATGCAGAGGGTTTGAGCGCGGCGCGATGTGTAATCAAGGAGCGAAAATGTCAGGTGAGGACAATAAAGAGAATATACTTGCAGACCATACGGCGCAGGACGCGGACGGTCTTGATAACGGCCTGAATACAAATGGCTCAGAGGCAAACGACTTCGACCCGATACAGGTGGAGGTGTGGCGGCATCTGCTGGCATCCGTGGCCGAGGAGATGGGGGTGACTCTGGAGCGCACGGCCTACTCCCCCAACATCAAGGAACGCCTGGATCACTCGTGCGCCCTGTTCGACAGCGAGGGACGCCTGCTCGCGCAGGCCGCGCACATCCCCGTGCATCTGGGCGCGATGCCCCTGATGATCCAGGCCCTGCGTCCGCGTCTCGACTGGCAGCCCGGAACCATGTGGCTGTGCAACGACCCGCGCCTGGGCGGCACGCATCTGCCGGATATAACGCTGGTTGCGCCGGTTTATGCGGAGGAAAAAGGAGAAAGGAAAAAGGAAAAAGGCGCAAATGCCGCTGCTTTCCCCTTTCCCATTTCTCCTTTTTCCTTGCTGGGCTTTGTCGCCAGCCGCGCCCATCATGCCGACATCGGAGGCTTGTCGCCCGGTTCGCTGCCGCTGTCTACCGAGGCGTTCCACGAGGGATTGATACTGCCGCCCGTGCGCCTTGTGGAGAACGGGGCCGTGCGGCATGACATACTCGATCTCGTCTGCGCCAATTCGCGCACACCGGATGAGCGGCGCGGCGACCTGGCCGCGCAGATCGCCGCGTGTGAGACGGGCATACGTCGGTTCCGCGCCCTGGTCGAGGAGTACGGGCCAAAGATGTTCGCGCTGCGGACACAGGAGAACATCGCGTATGCGGCCCTATCAGTACGCAATGCCCTGCGCCATCTGCCTGTGGGCGTGTACCAGGCCCAGGACGTGCTGGACGACGACGGCGCAGGGGGCGTGGATATTCCGATTGTCGTTACCATGACGGTCGGGGCCGAGGGAGCCGTCTGCTTCGACTTTACGGGCAGCGCGCCCCAGGTGCGGGGCAGCCTGAACGCGACCGAGGCCATCACGCGCTCGGCCTGCTACTACATCGCCCGCTGTCTGGTCGAGGACGAGATACCGACGAACGAGGGCTGTTTCGCGCCCGTGACCGTGATCGCGCCGCCCGGAACCGTCGTTAATGCCCGCTTTCCCGCCGCCGTCGCTGCGGGCAACGTCGAGACCTCGCAGCGCATCGTGGACGTTCTGCTGCGCGCGTTGGCACAGGCTCTGCCCAAACGCGCCGTGGCGGCCAGCCAGGGGACCATGAACAACCTGACCATCGGCGGCTACGACGCCATGCGCGGACGGGCGTTCGCGTATTACGAGACCATCGCGGGCGGGGCGGGCGCGACATCCGAACAGGCCGGGGCGTCCGGCATCCAGACGCACATGACCAACACGCGCAACACGCCCGTGGAAAGCTTCGAGAGCCACTACCCGCTGCGCGTCCTGGAATACGCGCTTGCGGACGGCACGGGCGGAACCGGCGAGTACGCGGGCGGGAACGGCATTATACGCCGCCTGCAACTGCTCACGCCCGCGCGCATCAGCCTGCTGACCGAGCGGCGCGTCCATGCCCCGTTCGGCGCACACGGCGGCGCGAATGGGCAGCCCGGCCTTAACGCATTGCAGACTCCCGGCCAGCCTGTCCAGACCCTCCCCGGCAAATGGAGCGGCGACTGCCTTGAGGACACGATTCTTACCATCCGAACTCCCGGCGGCGGCGGCTGGGGACAAGCCAAACGGGAGCGCGACGCAGAAGCAGAAGAATTGGTATCCGAAACTGAAAAACCGGCTCCTTACGGGACTTGTCAAGTGCAGTAAAAAAAGAAGCCTTTCCATTCGGAAAGGCTTCTCAATATTTTTAACACCCCAACATCATGCACCACCTTGCGGTGGGAGGGGACTCCATCAGGGACGATAATCGTATTATAGCACATACGCAGAAAAACGCAAGGTCTAATGACAGCAAAAACCAGTGAATACGAAAAAACATGGCTGGATATGCAAAAAGCATTTTCTGCCTCAAGAATAACGGCTTACACCAGCCCTGCCGACGATGATGAGATTGATTCGCTGGCACGGTACTATTGGAACATTGCTTTGTGCGAGTCCCTATACCCCTCCCTGCATTGCTTGGAAGTGGTACTCAGAAATTCGATCCACGACGCGCTCACAGTGGCGAAAGGAAAGCCCGACTGGTACGACACAGCCGAATTGCTTCGGCGGCCCGAACAAAGGATGCTGGACCATGCGAAGGGAGAACTCACTCGTCAGCACAAGCCCCTGGAGCCGGGCCGTGTAGTGGCAGAACTCACTTTTGGGTTTTGGACAAGTTTGCTTGTTCGTCATTATGATCGTTCCATTGCTATACCAGTCATACCGACGGCGTTTGCCTTTGCTCCTGCCAGATTACGCGTCCGGCGCTTTGTTCATCCCATCTTGGAAGACATACGCTTTTTACGTAATCGCATCTTCCACCATGAGCCTATTTGGTACTGGAGGGACTTGCCTGCAAAACACGCGCAAATACTGGAAACCATTAAATGGATCAGCCCAACCGCGCAAAGTCTGATTGGTACGATAGATCGTTTTGCCGTAGTTCACTATGCCGGGTGGCGCACATACCGCGATGACATCAAGTACAAACTTTTGGAGGACGAGGAAGCAAAGAAGACATTTTCAAGATAGCAGGTGAAATATGGAAGATACGACGAATTTGAGCTGTGTCGAAGATGAGGCGCTGAAAGCAACCATCAGGCAAGTGTTGGAACGTCTGCCTGCCCACGCAGTGGATGATTTGAAAGCGACTATTATAATTGCAAACAGCTACAGAGACAGCATATTACGAGCGGGCAAGGCCGCAGGCCAGACTTTTGCAGAAGGAGATGATCCCAATGTACGCTATACAATCTATCTGAGCCAAGAGATTCAAACAGAAAAAGCACGTCTTTGTGTTGTAGCGCATAAGTTTGCTCATGCGTATCTTCGGCATCCTACGCTGATTGTGCGGATGAATTCTCTGGAAAGCTACCCCATACCACGCGAACATTTTTTTCGTATGATTGAAGATCAAACGGATTTGCAGATTTGCTTGTGGGGCTTCAAAGAGGAGCTTCTGGCGCTGAGTCAAGAATTTCCAGAGGCTCGCAGGCCAACTTTCATTGACGCGCTTCCCGGATGGAACTTCTGATGCTGAGATTAAGCACTACTCTGTGCGCTTCATTTTGAGCGGGGGCATCTCTCGATGTACTTCCGCACAGCAACTCTGAGAACTTCCTGTGCCGGCAGCCGTCGAAATGCCATAATCAACAATCATCAAAGCAGTAGGAAAAGGAGGCAAGCACTATGGCGAACCTGGACACGCAAACGCCGAGCAGGACATACCGGGGAACATGGGACGAGATACTTACGCACAGCAGCGAGATTTCCAAAACATCCGAGGTCGAACTGCGGGTTTACGAATCTAGGCCGGACACAGCGACAATCCATGAGCCGAAAGTGCAGACGGCGACAATGGCCCTGATGCAAAAATGGCTGCAAGAGGACGCGCAGACAGAGCCGGAGGCCGTGCCTGCCGACCCACAGGCCGACGCTTCCATAGCGCTGCTGCAATCGTGGCTTGAAGAGGATGCGACGGACGATCCCGACAAGATACGACAGGCAGAAGAGGAACTTCTGGAGTTCAAACGCAATATGAACCTGCCGCGCAAGGAAGCCGGGGCGAGGCTCCACTACCCGGAGGCGGAATGAGCCTGGCAATTTTCCTTGACACCGGGCCGCTTGGCTTGATTACCAACCCCAAGAACGCGCCGGAGTCCATATATTGTCTCTTATGAGAGGGCTTCTTATGGACGAGTTTACGCTTCTGCTGCATTGCCGCAACCTGCCGGGAACGCAATGGATGGACAAATCTGCTGTTCGCCTGGGTATTCAGAAGGCGAAGGAGGTCATCGAGGACGTGCCGGCTCAGGGAGAGGAGGTACTCTTTTCCGCTATGGTACGTGTCCGGCCCCTTGCGCCGGAGGGAGCAGTGGATTTCAGCGGCCCCTTTGTGCAGGGCAAAGCCGGAGAACGTTTCCTGTATCTGTGTTGGGGAGAGCGGCAGGGGCAGCAATGGGAGGGTTTTCGACGCGCAAAAGTGCCTTTTCGCCTGCTCTCCCCCGCCCTGCTTGCTGCCGCCCTCGCCGCTGCCAAGCCCGTTCATGCCGTCATCAACATGACCGACGCCAAGGGCGGGCCTCTTTGCGCCACCGTCCCGGAAGCCTCTATTCAATGGCATGTGTGAAGTAGCTTGTCCCGCATTAAAGTTTCTGAACAACGAATGAATGCCCGCTTTGTTACATCATTACGGATAACGTATTCTGTTCTGGCGGCTAAATGTCTGTCTGAAAATATTTGTCCGCAAGTCACCATAAAGGGCGTGCCCAGCCATGCCAAACTACAGCACTCCTCAAACATCGGACGGCGGCGTAATGCCACCCGCGCGCACCAAACGCATTCTCAGGCGCCTTGCCGCAAGTCCGTCCCTGACACTTTATATCGCTTTGCTCGCCTGCCTCGTCGGGGTGCGCCTGAACAACCAGCGACTGGACGATGTCATTCCCACTCATGCGGTTCCCGCCGACAACGCCCGTGACTGGTATCTGCGTGCCGTCCGCGCAATGCGTGACCCGGAGCGCGTGGCGCGTATCGTGCTACCCGCCGAGACGCAGCGCCCTGTCCAAAAACCAGGCGAGCAGGGGCAGGGCGGCAGGGAGGGCAGCGGCAGCGAGGAGAGCCTGATACCCGCAGGCGGCACGTTCACCGCGAAAGGGGCGCTGCTCGCGCAGAACCACGACGCGCTGCACTTGTTATGGCTGCACGGCTTTCACCGGCAGTTTGTGTCGCCTCCCATACGCGGCACAAAAGTACGTTTGCTTTATCTGCGCGACTTTAGGCGGCTTGCCTGCCTGCTGCGGCTGGAGGCGCAGGTGGAATCCGAGTGCGGTGACTGGAGCAGTGCCGTCAGTGCTGACCTGCAAGCCGTCCGCATGGGCGAGGACATGGCGCGCGGCGGGGTGCTGGCCGAGAAAAGGGCGGGGGCGGGGTACGAAGAAATAGGCCGGGCCGATCTGTGGAAGTACCTGCCACACCTGAGCGCGCCGGCATCGAAAGAAGCCGCGCAAAAACTGGAAAATATCATGACGGCCCATGTGTCGTATGCAGAAACGCTGCAGGAAGAACAGCGTATGTATCAGGCGGGCATGATCTCCATTATCAAGCATGACGACCTGATGAACGATCTGCACGACGAAGGCATTGCGGAGTATGAGGGCATCGAGGACAAGCCATTTTTTCGCGCCGAGTGGTGGCGGGCGCTGCCGCACAGCCTGCCGGGCCTGCTCTACGGGCGGCGCTGGTCGCTGGACGCGTACAACCGCATGATGGCGGCACGCATCGCCTGGGCGCGGCTGCCCTATGCCGTCAACGTCACCAATCCCCAACGCGCGCCCACCTGGTCTCACCTTGCCTTCCTGCTGCCCAATGACGCCCTCAACGTCGCCCTGCTGCCGCAGTGTACCTGCCTGCATCAGGGGCCGCAACCGGACTATGAGCGCCTGGATGCCGAAGAGCGTAATACCGCGCAAAACGCGCTGTTGCTTGCCGCCCTCGCCCTGCGTGCTTACCACGCGGAACACGGACGCTGGCCCACCACGCTCGCCGCGCTCGTCCCCGCATACCTGCGCCACGCGCCCGCCGACCCCTTCGCGCCGACAACTCCCCTGCATTATCATCCGCACGGCGCGGCCTACACACTGTACAGCGTCGGGCCGGACGGATACGACAACAACGGCAGGCCCATTGATGACAAGAGCAGGAGGAGTACGCCCCAGGAGCATCATAGCGTCACGGAAGGCAGCAACGGCGACATCGTCGCAGGCATAAATTTCTGATGCTATAATAAAATACAGCGTTGAACTTTCACGCGTCGCCGACAGTTATAGTATTAGCAGGTCAGGCGAAAATATGGAACGCGTTTCAATGTTTGCGTTGCTGTCCGCTGCGCCGCTGCCTGCACAAGGAAAACAATTATGAAATCAACGTTGATAGCGCCCGTTGGCGCGCTGCTTGTTCTGGCATCCGCCGTTCCCCTGATCGCCATGCGGCAGGCGCAAACCGGCAAGACAACCGAGGCGTCCGCCAAAAACAAGGCGGCGTGGAAGCCGCAGGTCGTCAAGACCGATCAGGAGTGGCACAAGCTGCTCACGCCCGAACAGTACAACATCCTGCGCGACAAGGGAACCGAACGCGCGTTTACGGGCAAGTACAACCACTTTCCCGACAAGGGCGTATTCGTGTGTGCGGCCTGCGACAACAAACTGTTCCTGTCCACGACCAAGTTTGACAGCGGCACGGGCTGGCCAAGCTTCTGGGCAGCCGCCACGCCGCAGAGCATTCATACCGCGTCGGATGACAGCCTGGGCGAGTCGCGCACCGAGGTGCTGTGCAGTCGGTGCGGCAGTCATCTGGGACACGTTTTTGACGACGGCCCCAAGCCAACCGGCCTGCGCTACTGCATGAACTCGCTCGCCCTGAAATTTGAGAAGAAGCCCTAACCGGCATTGTCATGTCCAAAGCCCGTTGTTTTTGTACAGTGATAGGTACAGAAACAACGGGCTTTTTAACTGATGCAGGCTCCGGACGCGCTGATTGCTCCTTCGTCTGATGTTCCCCGGCTTGCAGGTTCTTTTTGCAGGTTCCGGCGAGTTGTCAGGCGGGACATTTTGTTCCGGGGAAGAGCAGGCGGCAAGTTCAATGAAATAGGTCAGCGGAACAGGACGATGCCCGCGGCGGCGGCAAGCCCCAGGATCACGACAAGAGGAACGCGGCGCGACAGGACAAGCAGGGCGCTGACAAGCGCGATGCCCACGCTGCGAACGTCCAGACCGCCCGCCTTCAGGAACCCCGTCAGCACGACCGCGAAAATCGCCGTCCCGGCAAGCATCAGGCCGCGCACAAAGCCCTCCACGGCGGGATGATGCTGTACGCGGCGGTACAAACGCTCCACGCCGATGGCGAGAAACGGCGGCAGGCACAACGCGACCAGGGACAAGGTTGCGCCCATGACGCCGTTTGTCAAATAGCCCAGGCTGATGACCCACAATCCGTTGGGGCCGGGCGAAATCTGGCCGATGGCAAGAGCTTCGACAAACTGCCGCTCCCCGGCCCACCGCCGCGCCAGCAGATCGGCGTGTAAGCTGGGCAGGCTGCCAAATCCGCCCGTGGAAAACAGCGACGCCTTCAAAAACAGCCCGAAGTACACCAGTGGATTCATGTCTTCTCCCTCCCCGGCGCACTGTCGGTTTCGTTTGCGTTTACTGTCGTACTAAGGGCTTGATGCGCGTTTGCTGCCTCATCGTGAGTGTCACCTGGCCGCGCCTGCGTGTCGGCAGAAGCGGCAGCGTGGGGCGAACGAAGCCAGTGCGCGAACGCCGATACGGATGCCGCGCCGCACAGGATCGGCACGACCGCGTTCTGCACTCTTAGTGCGGCCCATCCGCTTAGAATGAGCAGCGCGACGCTGACAACTAGCGATTCCATTCCCTCGCGTCGGCTTGCCAGCAGGGGCGCGCGGCCCGTTTGCAGCATGGTAACGAAACCCACGCCCAGCGTCGCCGGCACGATGCCGCGCAGCGCGGCCCGCACAAACGGCAGCCCCTGAATACGCGCGTAACAGGCCGTCAGCCCGACCGTCATCAGGACGCTGGGCAGCAGCAGGCCCACAACGCAGATGCCGATGCCCCGCCACCCCGCCAGACGCCTGCCGATCAGAATGGTCAGAGCCAGTATGTTGATGCCCGGCACAAGCCGCACCAGGGCCAGCAGGCGCGTAAATTCCGCGTCCTCGACCCAGGCGTGACGCTCCACGACCGCCTGCCGTATCAGCGTCAGCGTCGCCACGCCGCCGCCCCACGACTGCGCGCTCAGGGTCAGCCACACGCGCAGCAGCAGGCCGAGCGTGGGCGCGTCAGGCGGCGGAATGTGCGAGGCGCTTGGATTTTGGGGCTGTGATTTTGCCTGCATGATTCGCCTTGCTCGCTGACGTAAAAAACGCTGCCTCCCCGTATAAGGCTTCGGAAAGCGCGGCGCAGGAATGACATAAACCGACAGTCAGGCGGCGCGCATTCCTAACACCGTCTTGCTTTCTACTATTTTGGTTCGCGCCCGACACCCCTATTTGCCGACGACAGGATATGTTTATGCTTGAACAGCAAACCGACACAAACGATACCACGCGTTACGAAGCCAGCTCCCTGCCCGAACACCTGTCGCCGCTCGGCCAGTTACGACGGCTGCTGATCGGCAAAGCGCTGTCCAATGACCAGCACGAACACGGCCTGCTGTCGCGCCTGATCGCCCTGCCCGTGTTCGCCTCGGACGCCATTTCTTCGGTCGCGTATGCCACGCAGGAGATCGTACTCGTGATGGGCGCGGCGGGACTGGCGAGCGTGGCGCAGCGAAGCGCGTACACCCACTATACCCTGCTCGTCTCGGCTCTGATCGTGACCCTGCTCGTGATCGTCGTCTCGTCGTACTGGCAGACCATTTTCGCGTATCCCAGCGGCGGCGGCAGCTACATCGTCTCGAAAGAAAACCTCGGAACCAACTGGAGTTTGATCGCGGCGGGCGCATTGCTGATTGACTATGTGCTGACGGTCAGCGTCAGCATCGCGGCGGGCGTACAGAACCTGGCAAGCGTGCCGTTCCTTGTCCGCTTCCACCCCGACCGGCATCTCGTTCCCGTCTGCCTGCTCTTCATCGGCATCCTGATCGTGGCAAACCTGCGCGGACTGAAAGAGTCGGGCAGCCTGTTCGCCATCCCGACCTACGTGTTTATGAGCATGTGCTATCTAATGATCGTCTTGGGACTGATTGGCGGAATGTTCGGCTGGCACGCCCACATGGAACAAATCAATGACGTAGCGGGCCACATGCCGGACGCCTGGAAGGCCACGCGCAGCAATGTGGGCGCGGTCGGCCTGATCGTCCTGATGCGCGCTTTTGCAAATGGCTGTTCGGCCATGACCGGAACCGAAGCCGTCAGCAACGGCATTCCCGCCTTTGAGGAACCCAAATCCAAAAACGCGGCCCTGACTTTGCTCACGATGGGCGTGATTTTAGGCACGCTGTTCATGGGCATCTCGTTTCTCGCCACGCGCCTGCATGTCGTATATTACGATGGCGCGCCGGCTGTGATTGACCAGATCAGCGGGGCTGTGTTCGGCAAGACCGGCGCGATGTCCTTGTTATACATCACCACGCAGCTTTTTACGGCGGGCATTCTGGTGCTTGCCGCCAATACGAGTTTCGCCGACTTTCCGCGCCTGTCGTCAATTCTGGCCCGCGACGGCTTTCTGCCCAAGCAGCTCCATAAGCTGGGCGACCGGCTGGTTTTCAGCAACGGCATCCTGATTTTGGGCGTGTTCGCGGCTCTGCTGCTGATCGTCAAGCGGGGCAACGTGGACGCGCTGATCCCGCTGTATGCCGTGGGCGTGTTTACGGCCTTTACCCTGTCGCAGTCGGGCATGGTACACCACTGGCTTAAACTGCGCGGCGACAAAGAAAACGGCAAAGGCTGGCAGTGGCGCATCGCGGTCAACGGCCTGGGCGCGGTCGTCACGTTCGTCGTCCTGTGTACGATTTTATGGGAAAAGTTTGCCGAGGGAGCATGGATCAGCGTTCTGCTGACGGCCCTGCTGTTCGGCATGTTCAAGGCCATCAACGGACATTATACCGACGTGGCCGCGATAAACGATCAGGTCGTTCCCGACCCCAACCCGCCGACCGAAAACACCGTCCTCGTCCTCGTGTCCACGCTGCATCAGGGCGCGATACGCGCCATAGAGTACGGCAAACTGCTGTGTCCTGATGTGCGCGTGATTCATGTGGATGTGAATGAGGATGACAGCAAAAAGCTGCGCGAGCAGTGGCCCATACTCGGCCAGGATGTGCCGCTCGTGATCCTGCCGTCGCCCTATCGCACCATCGGCAAGCCCGTCCGCAGCTACATCGAGGAGGTTCACAAGGAGAAAGAGAATGATTACGTCACGGTCGTGATCCCCGAAGCCGTGCCGGAAAAATGGTGGCAGCAACTGCTGCACGGGCAGGCGGGGCTGCGCCTCAAACTCACCTTCCTGGGCCGTTCGGACGTGATCGTCTCGAATGTGCGCTACCGCCTGGAACGTCCCCGCAAGCCCTGACAGGCAGCGGCACAGACGTCGCTCCACAATACATCGTCAATACATCGTCGGGAGCGTTCACAACAAATACGCCCGGTCACTGTCGAAAGCGACCGGGCGTATTTTGTTTTCAAATGCAGCGCGTCCCTGATTGACGTTCCGGCGGCAGTCAGGGACGGTATCTGTGCGCCGCGCCTGCTTTTCGGCTTGTTCCGGCACGGACAAACGGACATATAACAGACGTTGCAGCGCTCCTATAAGTTTCTGCAACGTGCATAGTACAGGGTGCATAGTACAGGGTGCAGTGTATTTTATGCGCCTATGGCAGCAGTTTCTCGCCCTGGGCGCGTATCGCGCGGCCAATCTCGTCGTCACTCAGGGGAAGGATGTCGAGCAAAAAATTGGCGGGACTGGCCGCTTTCCATACCACGCTGATCTGCTCGCCCACGGCGCGGATCGTATCAGGAGTGGCGTTCGCGACGCCCAGGCCCAGGTGTCCCGTCCCGCCGCCCAGCGCGATCCAGAACCAGTACGCTTCCTCTATGCCCGCTTGGCTCACGATGCCGCGCAGGGCCGCAATCACATCGTCGCCCGGACGCTCCGAGGGCATTCCGATGCGCGCGGGCGTATCCTGAGTGATTTGCAGCGCGCCGTCCGCGCCCGGCAGCAGGCGCTCGGCCAGCATCTGGTATTCCATTGGCGACAGTTCGTAGCCGACCGGCCCGCCGGGATTGATGGCGACGCACAGGAAAGCGCCCTGCCGCGCAAACCGGCACAGGTCTATGGCCGCAAGCTGCACATGCGGCAGAGCCTGGACGGACGGCACGCGCGCATACGCGTCCAAGTCGGTAAAGCCGCACAGGGCCAGCCCGTCACTGCGCTGCAAGACGGCCAGCTTGATGTTGTCGGCGCGGCCCTCTCCCACCCGGCCCGCCGGCTGCAAAATGGGAACCATCAGGCGCGCGGTCAGCAGTTCGCGCAGCAGGGGCAGGCGGTCCGCGTCCGGGTTCCGCGCTCCTTCCCCAAGCAGACGCGCCAGAGCAGGATTAAAGACGGGCGGCGGGGCCGCGACGGGGCTTGGACGCCCCGCAGGTCGTTGTCGGTTCATCAGGCGAGCATTTTCCTTTCGAGCATCTTTCTTTCAGGAGGCCGGACGCACGGTTTCTGTGAGCCTTTCGCGAATGTGCTGCAACAGGGGCGGCACTTTCGGCAGCGCGTGGGCTGTGCGAAGCGCGGCAAGCGCCGCCGCCTCTTCCCCTCTGTCTTTGAGTATCTTGACCCAGCTTACCAGATGCGTGGAGGCATTGCAGGTTACGGTGGCGTATTTCAGCAGCCATGCGAGCGCGTCCGCGTCAGCATCCAGCAACATGCGGACACGGGCGCGGGTGACTTCCAGATACTCTTCCGCCTCGGCGCGCTGCGGCCCGCCGGTGGGCATACAGATTTCGGCCTGACGCAGATAGCGCGCGGCGGCCCCGCGCTCATACGACTGTGCCGCGTACAGGGCCGTGTCGCAGTAGCGCGTGAGCGGCAGGTAGCCTTCGGGCAGATAGGACTGCCACTGGCGCAGGACGCGCGCGCCGCCCGCATAGCTCTTCCCGCTCTCCACGGCGTACCACCCGGCAAGGTTCAGGGCGCCGATCCACGCACGCTGCGGCGGCAGCGCGTCCGTCATCATGTGCAGGACGCGGTTGAGGCACATCTGCGCCTCGGCGCGGCGATCCTGATAATACAGCCACAGGCTGTGATCGTGTTCCACATGGGCCAGCAGGGGCAGAGCCGAGGGGGAACGCTCGCAGTGCAGCCGTAGATGCTGTTTCAAAGCCAACGCCTGCAAATCCACCAGGGGATTTTCAAAGTGGCGCGTGATCTCCCGGAACCGCGCCACACCCTCCTCGCACGCGGCCAGAGACACGCCCGCACCCCCACGCGCATCCGCCTCGAACAGGACGGGAGGCAGATGCCCGGTCATCAGCGCCTGCTTCTCCGGGACATGGGCGTTGAGCAAAGCGCACAGGCGCGTCAGTTTTTCCGGGGCCGGAGCGCTTTCGCCGCTTTCCCACTTCAGGACCGTCTGCCGGGTCACGCCTATTTGTCCGGCCACCTGCGCCTGCGTCAGTCCCTGCCGCATTCGCATCGCGCGCAGCAGGTCCCCCGTCCCGGCCCATGATGCGCCCGTTGGCGAGTGCGACTGCGCGAGGATCACCTGTATCTGCTGGCGCGCGCGGGGCTGGGCCACGAGACTCAGGGCGTGAATACGCTCCTCATCCTGCGCGTTCAGCACATTGAGCGCCGCGTCGAGTTCCGGCGCGCGGGGCAGGCACTCCCCCGCCTCCCAGTAACCCACCGCGCGCAGAGAAATGCCGGCGCACTGCGCGAGCGCGGCGCGCGAGATACGGCGGCTGCGGCGCAGTGCGCGGAAATAAGCGCCGAACGCCTGCTCGTATGTCGGCTCAAAAGGGGATGTCAACGCCTGCTTGCTCCTTTGCACGGTTTTTAATTCCCGTTCTCGATATAACACCACTTATGCGCGGCAAACTTTCACGTACTGGTTTCAAATCGAGTCATGCCAACCTTCAAGTCAGTTCCAATCCATTTCACACCCATTTCACACCCATTTCACACCCATTTCACATTGATTCAGCGCAGGCACATACATTATAGGCCAACAGTTCTTAGCAGCGCAAGCCAGTATATCAAGCAACTTTCGGTTTACACTGCGGCTCGTCCGGACAGATAAGAGAAGGGGCAGGGTAATCTGTCCCTGCTTTTCGCCACGAAAAGCCGGATCAACTCTATTCAGCCTCCCCTGCTTCGGCCCTGCTTTTCGCCAGACTGCCGCCGGCATTATTTGTGTTTCACCCTCCTGTAATGTTCATGTAATCGCTTAAATAATCAAAATATTGCAAAATAAAATACTGGTAACATTGGCGGGTTGCATTAGCGCAAATCCTAGTATATATAATGTGTATGCTTTCGTACTCCTTACGTTATACTCTTTAGGTAGCGGCGGCTAATACGCTGTCCGCTATTTTCCAGAGTGCCGCTTGTAACCCAGACCCCGAATAACTCACCCGGACATGCTGCTGCCTGCTTTCGTGTCCGTAGTGTCACTATTCGGTACAATTGCTGCACTCACGCTGAACGTAAAGGACCCTCACCCAATGTTATCGTCCGCTTCCAGAGCGGCAAGATGCATCGCTGCATTCTTGCTGCTGTTGGTTGGGCTTGGCGCTGCCTCCAGCGCGCTCGCTCAATCCGCCCCTTCTATTCGAGGCTTTGTCCTCGGCGCCGAATATACACAATTCGCCGGCCCGTATGCTTCCACGCCGCTGGGACAGGGAACGTCCTGGTGGTTCGGCTATCGTCCGGACATCCCCCAGGATCCCGCGACGCACGCCGAAGTGCCGGTCGTATACGGCCCCAACAGCGTCAGCAATGGCGGCTTTCCCAACGGGGACGACTGGCCCATTCCTACCAACCATATCGTGTACACCACGACGGGCCTGCCCGCTGTGGACCTGTTCAACCACGCGACACTGTACAGCAAAAGCACGGGCGCGTACCCCGGCATCAGCACGCTCAATGTGAGCGCGACCGGAACCATCGGCACGGAAACCATCGTCGCCAGCGGCAAGCACTGGGGCGGCTTTTACGGCACGCTGCGCGGCGCGAACGGCGTCAAGAGCCTGCAGGGCGCGCCCTGGAGCAGCCCTGGTTCCGACTATGGCTTTTTCAATGCGGGCGATCCCGGCTATGTGCAGTTCGCGCCCGGCCCGGCTGCTGTTAATTTCTACATCTACGACATCGCCGGTTCCACGCCTGCCGTGGACGCGCAGGGCCATCTGACGTATGACCTGACCAGCGCCCCCGACAACACCGCGACCACGACCAGCAAGGCGCGCGGACGCCTGACCCTGCGCCGCAAAGACTTCGGCGCGCGCTGGGAATACGGCATAGACCCCAACGCCAAAGTATACGCCAACACGTTCCTGCTGCAGGGCGTCTGGCAGATCGCCGCTGTGGAAGGCTCGTTCACAAGCGTTTATTCCACATCCGACATCGGCAAGGCCGTTGGAACGTATGGTCAGCCCGACCGCTTCTTTGCGGGCCTGAACTTCAACGACTTCAACTTCTATAATGTCGTCCCCGGCGGCGTCAACACGGAAAAGACCCTCACCTACCAGTTCCTGACGGCAAGCCTTTCCGTGTCCCGCAGCTACAACGCCTGCACCAACCAGATCACCGACACCGTGACCAACAACAGCGAAGTCGCTCTGGCCGGCATCGTCGTGACCGACACGCAGACGACCATCACCCAGCCCGCCTTTGCCCTCGCCCCCGGCGTCAGCAAGGCGATCACCCAGGCCCCGACCGCAGCCTATACAACGGGCGGCACGGCCACGGCAACCGCCACGCAGTTCAACATCGAGCGCGCCCCCGACCTGAACGGCGGCACGGGTACGCTCGCCGACACCACGACCAACGTTTCCGGCACGCCGGACGCGCCCGTCATCACGGCCAACGCCACAAGCAGCAGCACACAGCTCGCGGCCTGCGCGTCCATCTGCGGCAACGTGTACTTCAAGGTCAGCCTGTCGGATACGACCAACACGCCCGTCACGCCCGTCACGCTGACCCTGACCGGAACCGACCTGAACGGCGTGGCGATCACGCCCCTGACTACGATCACGGATGCCAAGGGCGGTTATTGCTTCGCCAACATCCTGCCCGGAACCTATAAAGTCACCGAGACCATTCCCGCCGGTTACACGGCCCTGGCCGCCGTGGCAGGCGACGCGGGTACGGTCGTCAGTTCGACCATGATCGCGGTGGGCGCGACCAAGACCGGCACAGCCGCCTATAACAACGAGAACTTCCTGCTGACCAAGACCGGCAGCCTGTCGGGTCTCGCTTACTGCGACACCAACAACAACGGCAAGTTCGATGCGGGCGAGCCGATCCTGTCCGGCGTAATCATTACGCTGACCAGCCCTGACAACAGCAAGACGACTGCGACAACCGACGCCAACGGCAAGTACAGCTTCGCCAACCTGACCGGCGGAACGTACTCCGTATCGGCCCCCGCCACAGTGGGCGACAAGTCCGTCAGCACGGGCGGCACGCTGACCGTCACGGTCACGGCGGGACAGGATACGCCGAACAACAACTTCGGCTATGTGAAGCCCACGGGCAGCATCTGCGGCACGGTCTACGTGGACGCCGACAACAACGGCAGCTTCGGAGCAGGCGACAACGTCCTGGCCGGCGTGACCGTGAAGCTCATTGACGGTACGCATACCGTGATCGCCACGACCACGACCGACGCGAACGGCAAGTACACATTCACGGGCATCATGACCGGCACGTATTGGGTGCAGGTTCCCGGTTCCTTCAACGGCCTGACCGTGTACGGTTACAGCGACACCACGGTCGTTACGAACGGCGTCTGCACCACCAAAGACTTCCGCTACCAGACCAACAAGGGAAGCATCTGTGGCACGGTCTACAACGACTGCAACAACAACAGCAAGCAGGACAGCGGCGAAGCGGGCCTGGCCGGCGTCACCGTAAAGCTGATTGACGGTACGCATACCGTGATCGCGACCACGACCACGGACAGCAATGGCAAGTACACGTTCACGGGCGTCGTGGCGGGTACATACTGGGTGCAGGTTCCCGGTTCCTTCAACGGCCTGACCGTGTACGGTTACAGCGACACCACGGTCGTCACGGCCGGCGTCTGTACGACGAAGGACTTCCGCTTCTACGGCCCGGCCAGCGTCAGCGGCTGCGTCACCCTGCACGTCTGGTGCGACTGGTACGCCGGTCTGGGCGGCATCACGGTGACGCTCAAGGACGGCAGCGGCAATGTCGTTGACACGGCCTGCACGGACTGCAACGGCTACTACTGCTTCTCGAACGTATGTCCGGGCAGCTATACCGTCGAAGTGCCTGCCGACCTGTGCATCATCAAGATCGGCACCACAGACCCGCTGCATGTCACCCCTTGCGGCGGTCAGAAGTCCGACAACAACAACTTCACCTACAAATGGTGCTGGGAGTAAACCCCTGCCGCGCCGTTCAGCCGTGACAATCAGAACGCAAAGGGGAAAGGCCGCAAAGCCTGACCCCGGAGCGTCGAGACCGGAAAGCTGAGACGGGCGGGTGAAGGTTCGGAGCCGGCCTCCGGCAGAGTCAACGGAGAAGTCAGCAGGGAAGCAGGCATGGCCTGTTTCCCTGTTCTCCTGTAGACCAAAGTATGCAAGTTGAGACATTCAAGTTGAGACATTCAAGTTGAAACATTTGACAGGTATTTCGCAGTCGCGCGCAGCCAATAATCAAGCCGTCGGCAATCGCACCTGCACATGCGTTGATGCCGGCGCGCGAGTAAAAGCGCTGAGTGGAAGCGCATCGAGCAGAACGCGCCGCGCGAAGCGGGCGGGGAAGCGATCAGGGTAGAAGCGTGGCGTACTCATCTGAATATACATTCGCCTGTAAAGCGACCGGCGGGCAGGCAGCGATCTCCGCGCAGCCTCTTGATGCGGCCTTTGCCCGCGCGCCACAGGCTCGGATGGGAGCGGAACAATCTCCATCGGCTTCCACTTCGGCTTCTATCTCGGCTCCCGTTTCGGTTGCTATCTCAGCTCCCGTTTCGGTCACTATCTCGGCTTCGATTGTAGTCTGCACCCGCGCGCGCGGCAGCCGTATCGTCGCCACGTTACGCAGCATACTGGCTTTTTGCCCGCCGGGTGTGGAGGTGCTTGTCGTAGACCAGAGCGACGACACGGACACGCTGCAGGCGCTGTCCCCTTTTTTAGAGGATGATCGGCTGTGCTATATCCGCGCCCAAAGCAAAGGATTGGGACGGGCGCGCAACATCGGACTGGAAGCGGCGCGGGGCGAGATCGTGGCGTTTACCGACGATGACTGCGTGGTCGAGGCCGGCTGGCTGGACGCGCACCGGCAGGCGTTCGCCACACACGCGCGCGTGGCGCTGTGCTATGGAGCCGTGCGCGCGGCCCCCCACGACACAGGACGGGGGTACGTTCCCGATTACACCATTGCCGCCGATCATCTGTGTCTTACGGCGCGTGAGAAGCGGCGGGCGCGGGGAATCGGGGCGAATTTTGCGGTGCGTCGGGACATGGTCATGCAATTAGGCGGATTTGATGCCCTGATGGGAGCGGGCGGGGAGTTTTGCAGCGCCGAGGATCGCGACCTGACCCTGCGCGTCTTGCTGGCCGGGTGTGACGTGTACGAGACGGGGCAAAGCGCGGTCGTGCATCATGGCTTTCGCGACTGGCAAAGCGGTCGCGCGCACACGCGCAGCGACTGGTACGGCCTGGGAGCCGTCTATGCCAAACCCCTGCGGCGCGGGCGCTGGGACGCCCTGCCCTACGCCCTGGAGGAACTGGTCTGCCACGCGGTCGTGCCGTTTGCGCGCGCCCTGCTGACCGGACGGACGCAAAAAGGCTGGACACGCATCACGGCGTTCGGGGCGGGATTTGCGCGCGGTTTGCGAACGTCCACGGATCGGGACCGCCTGCTGTATGCGCCCATCCGGGGAGAACAACAGGAAATCCACCGGGCAGTGAGATCGGAACGCAGTTCTGAATTGGAACCGGAGAGAATCACGCAATGACAAAGCCGCCAAAGCGCATCGCGTTTTTCGCGACCTCGATGGGGGTGGGAGGCATGGAGCGCCTGATGGCCGGGCTGGCGCGTCAAATGACACAGCGGGGCTTGAGCGTGGAAACGTGGCTTGCGCCGACGCCTTATGCCGACGCGACCCTGGATTGGCTGCGCGCGCAGGGCGCTGAGGCGCAAATCGACGCGGCTGTGATGAGTTCGCAGCAGGCGCATGGCAGGCGGGCGATAGCCGATTTTCGCGGCCTTGTGCGGCGTTCGGGCGCGGACATAGTCAATCTGCACTGCGGCACGGCCCACATCTCCCTGAAAGAAACGCTTGCCGTTCGGCTGGCGGGCAAACCGTGCGTGGCGACCGTCCATGCCGTGACGCCGTGGAGTGAGTGCGGGACGGGCGCGCGCGACGCGACGCGACGCGCCGCCCGCCTGTGCCGCGCCGTGATCGTTCACGCCAATGCCACCCGCGCCAACCTGCTCGACGCGGGCGTACCTGACACGAAGATCCATCTTGTGCCGTGCGGCATACCTGCCCCGTCCCGCCCCCTCGCGCAGCGGGAAGCGCGGCAGCGTTTCGCGCTGCCGCCCGACGCGTTTGTGATTGTGACGGTCGCCCGCCTGATTGCGGAAAAAGGCGTGGATGACCTGATATATGCCGTATCACAGATGCGCGGTGACACAAAAAACGTGGTTTTGCTTGTCGCCGGGGCTGGCCCGGAACGCGCGGCCCTCGAATCGCTTGCGACCTGCCTGCCCAACGTTAGCGCGCGGTTTGTCGGACACTGCGAGGATCTGGATGCCGTGTACGCGTGCGGGGATGTGTTCGCGCTGCCCTCTCATGCGGAAAGTTTCGGGCTGGTGTTCGTGGAGGCCGCACTGCATGGCCTTCCGAGCGTGGCGACAAACGTGGGCGGCATACCCGAAGCGGTTCTGAGCGGCGAAACGGGCCTGCTGGTTCCCCTGCGCGACCGCGCCGCCCTCGCGAACGCCCTGTACCGAATGCGCGACGACGCCGGATTAAGACGCAGATTGGGCATAGCGGCGCAGTCTCGCGCGCAGTCCCAATTCAGCGTGGACAGCATGGCCGAAAGTTATCTGAGGGCTATCGGCGCGTAGACTTTCTTTTTTGTCCCAGTCACTTTAACAACTATTCGCCAATTATGATGATACGTGCGCCATATAATAGGTGCGCTATGAGAAAAAAGGCGACCGTAACTTTGTAAAGACCGAGTGAGATCATGCCGCGTGTCAGCATCATTACCGCCTGTTACAATGCCGAGCCGTATATCGCGCAGACGATAGAAAGCGTGCTTGCGCAGGATCATCACGATTGGGAAATGGTGATTCTAGACGACGGCAGCACGGACGGCAGCGCGGCTGTGGCGCAGCGGTACGCCGACCGCGACCCGCGTATCCGGCTGATTCGGCAGGTTAACATGGGCGCGCCCATCGCCCGCTGCAACGCTTATCATGCTCTCGCTTCGGACAGCGTGTATTTGTGGTATCTGGACGCCGACGACCGCATGAAGCCCAACGCCATGACGCGCCTGATTTCGTACCTCGACGCGCGCCCCGATGTCGGCGTGGTCGGCTGCGAGTACGATTTCATAGACGCAAACAGCCAGCCCTACACTCCCGGAAATCACGAGTACAGCGCGGTCTGGCGGTACGAGCCGTACAAAAACGGCATCCGCGCCATCCCCGACGACGAACCCGCCACGCCTTTCGAGGCTCTCTTCTGCTGGTGCCGCATCCTCCCGTCCGCGAGCCTGATACGGCGCGACGTTTACGCGCAGACGCCGGGCTACCGGCCCGAATTCAACCTTATGGGCCACGATGTGGAGGTGGTCTGGCATCTGGCCCTGCATGCCCCGGTTCATTTTATCTTAGACAGGCTCGTAGAATACCGGCGGCACGCCACGCAGATGACGGCGCGGCTGAACGAGATACGCGACGGCGAGCAGGTGATGGAGCGCATCTGGCTCGAAGGCGCGTTCCTGACCCCGGCGCAGCGCGACACGGTGCGCCGCGCCCAACAATTTAAGGAACGCCGCTTCCGCCCACATCTGTGGACACAGTGGGGCCACGACCATCGACGCAAACAGGCGTGGGGCGCGGCCTTGCGCTGCTACGCCAAAAGCCTCAAAACCCGCGCTACGGCCTGACAAGATGGCGTCATAGCGCCCGCCTGCTGTGTCAAGCTGTCGACGGAAAGTGCAGCACAATGTAAACGGTCTGGCAAGTGGGCGTTTTATGTTCTGCTCGTTGGATAGCAGAAGGTCAAGGAGAAGGCGTTGTCGAATAATGTGGTAGCCTACGGAGGGCAGACGCTAACCTAACCTAATTCGGCGTTATGTGTAGCGGCTCGGCTTTCCAGGCCCACATACTGACAGCCATTCCGTCATCTGAAAGGACATTCGCCCATGGTTCGCTGCATGTTTGCGCTCGCCGCTCTTGCCCTAGCCGCGTCCGCCGCTTCTGCCCGCGCTCAAGTCACGTTGGACTTTGAAAACCTCAGCAACCCTAACAGTTTTGGCGGGAACCCGCAGGGTAACTTCGTTGTGCAGAAAGGCTTTACTGTTACTGCCACCACGGCCAACAACACATTCGGCATAAGCAGCATCGCATCGAATGGTAACTTTATTGGCCTCAACTACACTGGGTCGGTAGCTTTGTTCAACGCTAATTCGACTGGCGGCATTACGACGCTCTATCAAAACAATCCGCCGTTCCCGAACCCGGCAACATTGCGCTGTTCGTAGGGCTTGGCGCTATGGGCGCAGGCTTCGTCCGGCGTCGCCAAGCCCACAAGTAACCCCGTTCTCTCCAACCTTAAACCTCTCCTGCCGGCGCGACTGCTGCCGGGAAGACATGTTTCATTCGCCCGCTTCGATTTCACGTATCTGTCGGCGGGTCAAGGGGCGGTTGGCAGAATGGCGAAGGTGCATAATCATCACGGTCGGCGGGTCTCCGAACGAAGCCTCTTTCAAAGCCTCTTCGTTGATAATGGTGAAGAAGACGCGATGGCGACGATAAACAAGCTGGCGCACTTCGCGCCGAAAGCGTTCTGTGACAAGAGGGCAGCGACGCGGGAACTCTGACAGCCCGGCAATCGCGTCTTTCAGCCCCTGTTTCCATTCATCCGCATGTTCCACAGAAACGCTTTCCGCAAGAGAAACATAGGCTTGATTAATGTCGCGCACAGCGTGTTCGTAGACACGAATGGCATAGCGGCGTGGTTCGTCCGCTTCCTGTGGGTTCACCTGTTTGCCGCCTCGAAATGTTCCGCATGCGTGGCGTCGAGGCGCTCCCACGCTTCATCGAGGCTGTAGGATTTACCTCCGGCTTCGAGAGCATCCAGGCGGGTGTTGATGATCTCCATCCATTCTGCCTTGTCGCGCTGTTCCGCCTCGACAGCCTCCACAATCGAACCCAAAACGGCGCGGTCGCGTTCCGTTTCATTGGGGTAAGCGGCGGTCAATCGCGCCGCCAGATCGTCCGGCAGTTCCAATGTCAGAGTCATTGTCCTCTCCTCCAAAAATAGAGTTCCTAATGGTAACATAGTTCACCATCGCGCCGAAATATCCTGCTCCCCTTCTCTGTGTGCTTCCTCTGTGTCTTTGTGCCTCCAGCGAAGCGGGTGGTGAATCCTGCCCGTCCGCGCATTCACCCCTTCTCTGCGTTTTCTGGTACAATGTTAAACGCATTCTAAATAGATAGTTGCATCCTGAGAAGCGTTTGAGAAGGAGACCTGACCAATTATGACCGCAACAGCGACGAAGCGCGTCTATCTGTTTGCCGATGGCGACAAGTCCATGCGCGACCTGCTGGGTGGCAAGGGCGCCAACCTCGCCGAAATGACCAATATCGGCCTGCCCGTCCCCCCCGGCTTTACCATTACCACCGACACCTGTAATGCCTACTACGCCAACAACAAGCAGGTTCCCTCCGACCTGATGCCCGCCGTCAAAGACGCTATTGGGGCCGTGGAAAAGCAGATGGGCCGCGAGTTCGGCGGCAGCGAAAAGCCCCTGCTCGTATCCGTGCGTTCGGGCGCGAAGTTCTCCATGCCCGGCATGATGGACACCGTCCTTAACCTGGGCCTGAACCCTACCACGATTGACGCCCTGATCAAAGAGACTAACAACCCCCGCTTTGTTTATGACGCGTACCGCCGCCTCATTATGATGCTGTCGGATGTTGCGTTCGGCCTCTCGAAGCACGATTTCGACAACCACATCTTCAAGGAATACAAAGAGACGAAAGGCGTCAAGAACGACCTGGACCTGAATGCCGACGATCTGCGCCAGGTGTGCGAACTGTTCCTTGCCCATGTTCGCGATCATGCAGGCCGCGAATTCCCCAGCGACCCGTATGAGCAGCTGCAGCTTGCGGTCGAGGCCGTGTTCCGCAGCTGGAACACCGACCGCGCCATTGTGTACCGCCGCACGGAGAAGATCCCCGACGACATCGGCACAGCCGTCAATGTGCAGGCGATGGTGTACGGCAACGCGGGCGAGGACTGCGGCACGGGCGTCGCTTTTACCCGCGACCCCTCGAATGGCGAACGCGCCATCTTCGGCGAGTATCTGATGAACGCGCAGGGCGAGGACGTGGTTGCGGGCGTCCGCACCCCGGTTCCGATCAGCGAACTTCAGCAGCAGAACCCGGCCATCTACAAGCAGTTTACCGACATCTGCGACCGGCTGGAAGGCCATTATCACGACATGCAGGACATCGAGTTCACGATTGAACACGACCGCCTGTTCATGCTCCAGTGCCGTTCGGGTAAGCGCACCGGCCCCGCCGCTGTCGCTATCGCCGTGCAGATGGTACACGAAGGTCTGATCTCCAAAGAAGAGGCCGTCAATCGCGTCACGGGTTCGCACGTAGACCAACTGCTGCACCCCCGCATTGACCCGTCCGTTCTGGAGGCCGCCAAGAAGATCGCGACCGGACTGGCCGCAAGCCCCGGCGCGGCGGTCGGCAAGGTGGTTTTTGACGCGGACGCCGCCGCCTTACAGGGCGTACACGGCGGCGCGGGCGGCAAGGTGATCCTTGTGCGCGACGAGACCAACCCCGACGACGTACACGGTATGCTCGCGGCTCAGGGCGTCCTCACGGCGCGCGGCGGCAAGACGAGTCACGCCGCTGTCGTGGCGCGCGGCTTTGGTATCCCCTGCGTGGCCGGGGCCGAAAGCCTCAAAGTGAACGCCGAGGCCAAGACGGTCACGGTCGGCGACACGGTTTTGCATGAGGGCGACATCATAACGATGGACGGCTCGACAGGCATGGTGTATGTTGGCGCACTGAAGCTGATCGCCCCGGAAGTATCGGGCGCGTTCGGCGAACTGATGACGTGGGCCGACGGCTACCGCACCATGAAAGTCCGCGCCAACGCCGACAATCCCCGCGACGCGCAGCAGGCCATTGACCTGGGCGCCGAGGGCATCGGCCTGTGCCGCACCGAACACATGTTCTTTGAGCAGGACAGACTGCCCATCGTGCAGGAGATGATCCTCGCGACCGACGAGTCCGTTCGCAAGGACGCCCTGAACCGCCTGCTGCCCATTCAGCAGAAGGACTTCGAGGGCATTTTTGAAGTGATGGCCGGCAAGCCCGTCACCATTCGCCTGATCGACCCGCCGCTGCACGAGTTTTTGCCCAGCCACGACCAACTGCTTGTCGAAGTCACGGAACTGCGCGCCAAAGGGCCGAGCGACGAACTGACCAAGAAGGAAGACTTGCTCCATGCCGTCGAGGGGATGCGCGAAGCAAACCCGATGATGGGCCTGCGCGGCTGCCGCCTCTCTATAGTGTTCCCCGGCATTGTCGAGATGCAGGTGCGCGCGATTTTGCAGGGCGCAGCCGAAGTGAAGAAGCGGGGCAAGGACGTGTACCCGCCGGAAATCATGATCCCGCTCGTAGGCCACGTCAACGAACTCAAGAGCGTCCGCGCCAACCTGGAGCGCGTCGCCAATGACGTGATCGCCAATGCGGGCATCGAGCTGGACTACATGTTCGGCACGATGATCGAGATCCCGCGCGCCTGCCTTGTGGCCGACGAACTGGCCGACCCCGCGAATGGCAACGCGGCCTTCTTCAGCTTCGGCACGAACGACCTGACGCAGATGAGCTTCGGCTTTAGCCGTGATGATGCGGGCAAGTTCCTCATCCCCTACATCGAGCAGAAGATCCTGCCCACCGACCCCTTCGACACCATAGACCAGGCGGGCGTGGGCAAGCTGATGCAGATGGCGGTCAAGAGCGCCAAGGAAGTGCGTCCCGACATCAAGCTGGGCATTTGCGGCGAGCATGGCGGCGAACCGGAAAGCGTCAAGTTCTGCCACAAGATCGGCCTGAACTACGTAAGCTGCTCGCCGTTCCGTGTGCCGATTGCCCGCCTCGCCGCCGCGCAGGCTGCCATCGGCGACGGCAAAGAGCGCGACAAGTAAGTTGTGGGTTTGCAGTAAATAGGTGTAGAATGAGGGAGCATGGATCATAAACCCGTGCTCCCTTTTTTATGACCGATTGCTATAATATGAAGGGCAGGAGGCACAACGATGAACGAACCATTGCAGGAGATTGAAGGAACGTGGGAGGAAGTGGCGGCGCATGAGGCCGAGCTGCGTGGGCGTCAGGTAAAGCTGCTCATCGTAGACAGCAAAGACGCGGCGAGGACAACGCCGGACGCGGCGAGCCTGCCACGCGGCAGTGACGCGCGGATTGTGGCAGGTTTGCGTCAGTCTCCTCTGGGAGCAGATACAGAAACACATTTAAAAGAGGCAGCGGCCTCTATCACGTCACAGCGGCCTGAACCGACATTGGAGCAGGCGCGGCTGGGTATTCTGCCTGCCGTCGGCGGAGCGCGCCCGGTCCTGGACGTTGATGTGTGGCTGGCGTCCCTTCCACGCTTTGATGGCAGTGAAGTAGAGTATGCCGCGTTTGAAGCCGCTATCGCAGAGAACCGCGCAAGGCGGCGGCAAATGACGCAGGAACAGGAAGATTGAACGCGGTCGTCTTGGACACCTCTATTGCCAGTTTCATGTTTAAGGCAAGCCCATTGCTGTCGCCGTACAAACCGCACCTGGAAAATGCAGTGTGCTTCCTCAGTTTTCAAACCGTCGCTGAAATGCGCCTGGGTGCGCGAGTAGACCGATGGGGATTGAAGCAGCGTCAGGCGCTGGAAATGTTCTTAGCAAATTTCCAGATTGTTGCGTACTCCGATATTCTGGCTTCGGACTGGGCAAGCATTATGCACGAGGCGCGTCAGGCCGGACGCCGTCTCGAATCAGGCGACGGCTGGATTGCCGCAACGGCCTTGCTGTTGAGCGCGCCCCTCCTGACGCATGACAGAGACTTCGACGCGCAAGCCTGTCCTTCCATCATAGTGATTCGCTACACGCCATGAGGAATGCCAGCACGGCAACGCGGCCTTCTTCAGCTTCGGCACGAACGACCTGACGCAGATGAGCTTCGGCTTTAGCCGTGATGATGCGGGCAAGTTCCTCATCCCCTACATCGAGCAGAAGATCCTGCCCACCGACCCCTTCGACACCATAGACCAGGCGGGCGTGGGCAAGCTGATGCAGATGGCGGTCAAGAGCGCCAAGGAAGTGCGTCCCGACATCAAGCTGGGCATTTGCGGCGAGCATGGCGGCGAACCGGAAAGCGTCAAGTTCTGCCACAAGATCGGCCTGAACTACGTAAGCTGCTCGCCGTTCCGTGTGCCGATTGCCCGCCTCGCCGCCGCGCAGGCTGCCATCGGCGACGGCAAAGAGCGCGACAAGTAAGTTGTGGGTTTGCAGTAAATAGGTGTAGAATGAGGGAGCATGGATCAATGATCCATGCTCTCTTTACGACGTGCAATCTGATGGAAGGCGAAGGCGGGGCGTGAACTGGATCGTGATGGCTTTTGGGGCGGGCGGCATCGTGGGCTTGCAGGCGGTCGTCAATGCGAGATTGGGGCGAGAACTGGGCAATCCGGCCCTGGCGACGCTGGCCTCGTTTGCGATTGGAACCGTGTTCGTGATGGTGTACTGCCTGGCCGTTCGCGTCGCGTTGCCGAATAGCGCAGCGTTGATGCGTGTGCCGGTATGGGCATGGTTCGGCGGACTTTTGGGCGCGTTTTATGTGGCCTCGATCATTCTGACGGTTCCCCGGCTGGGCGCGGGAACCGTGGCGGGGCTGGCGGTGGCGGGGCAAATGCTGATGGCGGTCTGCCTGGATCACTGGGGTCTGCTGGGCCTGGAACGGCATCCCGTTTCGCCCGGACGGCTGTTCGGCATCGCCCTGCTTGTGGCGGGTGTCGTGCTGCTCAAGCGTTTCTGAACGCCCGCGATTTTGAACATCGGCAATGGTTGTTGGAAGTGGATGGTTTTGGAAGTGGATGGGGTAGGTGTAATCGTACACGTATAAATGTTTATATGCAGGGGTTTATGTGTAGGGATAGCGGAGGAACAAAGACGGGATCAGGGCGTATCGGTGGACGCGGCATTGTGGGTCAGCGGGCGCATACGCTTCAGGCCCAGCGACAGCAGGCGCGTCTGAAACACGCGCGACACGATGTTTTTTACTTTGTACGTCAGGGCGGTATAGTCGGCGCTTTGCGCCTGCGGCTCGTCCATAAGGTCGGCGTGGTCGAGTACGAACGTCGCTACCGTTCCCAGATCGTCGTATTGCTCGGTATGCGCCTCGCCCGGCGCGTTGTCGTAGGGCCACAACATGGCCCGCGCCGTGTCCGTCAGCAGCAGATACTCCTCCCGAATGAGCGAGTTTTTTAGCAGCCGATGCACCAGGATCACGTCCACGCCCGCCAGTTCCGCAAACTGTCCGATGTTGTGAGATACGACTCGGCCCTGATGAGCGACCACTTTGAGCCGAAGTTCCCCCGCGTTGACACAGCCGCCGCACCCACACACGTTCGACTGCACCAGTTCGGCCAGCTTCTCCTTAAAACAGGTGAAAAAGCGGCCCACCTGATGCCGGATCACGGCGGATTGCCGGTCGTCCGCCTGCTGTCCCGGCTGCGCCTCGTCCGGCAGCAGGGCGTACAAAAATACGGCATCCCCCTCCAGTTTCGCCACGCGCAGGGGCGAGCGCGTCTGCTTCAGCACAGCCTGCATCAGTTCCGCGATCACCAAATAGCCGTGCCTGCGCGCCTCCTGGTTGTCGAGCATATAGCGGGTGTAGCCGCTGACATCGCAAATCAGTAGCAGCGCCTCCTGCTCCATGCCTCTGGTAATCATCCCGGCCCCTCTCACAGGGAGTATACGATGCCTCTCCCACAGGGAGTATACAAGCGCAGGCAGGAAAATGTTTCACTGCATCCGGCGCTGACAGCCATATTCGTACAAGAGCGCGTGTAACTGCTGCCGCGCCCGGAACAAGCGCGAGCGCACCGTGCCGATGGGGATGTCGAGGGCGCACGCGGCGTCCTCGTAGCTTACTTCTTCGATGTCCACCATGACGACGCAGGCGCGCAGATCGGGAGAGATCGCCGCAAGCGCGGTTTCGAGCGGCTCGTCCAGTGTGTCGGCAAGCAGCAGGGCTTCGGGGCCGGACGAGGGGGCGGCGCGCAGGGCGTCGGGAACCGCGCCGCCGTCCATAGCGAGCGTGGCGACATCTACGGGCGCGTCCCACTTCTGCCGCCGGTTGTATTCGGTGATATAGTGGTTGGTCAGGATGCGCAGCAGCCAGGCCCGCGCATTCGTTCCCTCCGCAAAGCGTCCGTCCACGTAGGCCGCGTAACCCTTGACAAGCGTGTCCTGTACCAGGTCCTGCGCCTGATCTTCGCCGCCGCACAGCCTGCGCGCGGCCCGGAGCAATGTCGCTTCCTGCTGCCGGATGACCTGCGTAAAAGCCTGCCGACGCTTGTCTTGCCCGGACGGCTCGCGCGCCGACGCCTTACGCCCCCGCATCTTCAGCAGCCCTCCTCGTTCCATTGGCATAGCGCTCGTTTCCACTCCATCCTAAGTCAGTCCATCGTAAAACGCGATGTACATTGCGATACACAAAACGTATATTGTGATATATTCGCAATGTATATCACGCGGCGCAATGTACACTGCATTGTGTCCTGCGTCGTATCATGCATGCGAGCGGGCCGGGCCTGCCGTGGCTGTTCTGAGGAACGTTTCTGCTGTCGCGCAGGCGGTCAGGAAGAGGGCGGAGAGTCCGCAGCTTCCATCGCTTTTTGTACGGCCTCGCGGCGCTCTTCCGTCAAGGCCGCGTCCCGTGCCGCATCCTCGCGTCGCATACGGCCCAATCGCGCCCTTATATGTCGGAGCGATTTCAAAGCGGGACGGCACTTTGGACAGTACGAGGCGTGCAGGCTGGTGAACCAGCGCGCCGGCCCGCGCAGCGTGTCGTCGGACAGGGCGCTGATATTTTCCCTCATGTGTTCGCACGGCTCAATGGCGGGCGCGTCTACTTCTTCGCTGTCCTGGGGTCGGCCGTTCAGAGCGGCGGGGTCGGAGGCTTCGGCACGGTCTGTCTGCGGTATCATCGCGTTTCCTTTATACGGCATTTTGCATGGCATGGGTTTGGAGGGAGAGCGGCGTAACGCCGCCCCACTTGTGTAACCCATAGCCCCGCCGCAAAGTTCCCTGACACTGCCGCGCACTTTCCGCCCGCCTGTCACAATCCGCGCCGCGCGCCTCAACCCTGTCCCTCTCCTATTGACAGAACCGCACTTACGCCCAAGATCCGGCTTACAGCCCTGCGAGCCACATCCATCCAACTCGCGTTCATTTGCCGCAACGCTATTCGCGCTTTGCATAAAGAATTGTAACCTCAATCCACACTATGTCGAAACAGTCCGCATATTTACAGCATAATGTTTGATAACATCCATTCCTCGAAGTGAAAGAAGGCGACCCGACAGAATAATAGTCAGCGTTTCGCGGCAGGCAGACTGCGCCTACGCAATGTAAAGATTATGGAAGGGGCGGAACTTAACGCGCAGTCTTGATAGTTACGAGAACAGCGCCGCACAACTGCTAGACCAAAAATTGTACATTGGGCGTACCAATCGGATCAGGCATCGGTACGCAGAACTGCCGCCTCGCACAAATACATGGCGGCAAACAGCGGGACTATATTGAGCCTGAATCGAAATACATTGGGAATACATAAGGAATGAGAACCATGAAGCTGTCACACTCGAATACCACATGCAGTATGTTTCACTGTAAAACACGCCGCCGCGTTTACGGCGGGCTTATCGCTCTTGCGGCTTTGGGCGGGCTGTCCGTCCTGACCCTGCTGCCTTCCACAGCCGGCGCGGACGACGCAAACCCAACCACTCTCGACATGCCCGCCCCGGAACTGGTCGGCGCGACCTGGGCGAACACGCCGAACGACGCGCCCCTGACCCTGGCCTCGCGCAAGGGCAAAGTCACTATCGTGCAGTTCTGGACGTATGGCTGCATCAACTGCCGACACAACCTGCCCGCGTACAGCAAGTGGCAGAAGCAGTTCGGGGCCAAAGATGTCGCTATCATCGGCGTGCATACCCCGGAAACGCGCGGCGAGGCGGATGAGGCCAGCGTCCGCGCCCACATTCGCGATTACGGCATCACGTATCCCGTGCTGATTGACAGTAAGAGCGTCAACTGGAAACGCTGGTCGCAGCAATACTGGCCCACCGTGTACCTGCTGGACAAGAAGGGCAATGTGCGCTATCGCTGGGAAGGCGAGCTGGAATACAACGGGCAGGACGGCACACGCAAGCTGTCCCGCATCGTAGACGGGCTTCTCGGCGAAAAATAATGCGAGTAAAAAATAGTCCGGGCGGATAAGGACGGGCAGTTAAGAATGAAAAGAGGCGGGGCAGGCGAGAAACTCTGCCGCGCCGCCTCTGAAGCGGAATGTTTGTAAGCCCCCCGCTGCATACGATTCGTAATCCGGCGGGGGATGCGGGGAGTATTATCGTCTTTTGAAAGCAACAATTTGATAATTTTCCCCCGTTTCATAATCATATCGTTGTATATACGCGTATGCTGAAACTAAGGATTGGCAATGCCGAAAGGAAATGACATTGCAGAGTGAAAAATACAAACCGAAGACAATAAATCCAGGCATGGTAAACACAGGGGTGGTAAAGCGGCGAACCTTCGACACGACCGATCAGCAGATCGCGCGCCTGCTGTATCTGGATGGGCGGGCCACGCAGGAGCGCATCGCGGGCGAGGTGTGCCTGTCGCGCCCCGCCGTTCACGAGCGCATCAAGCGGTTGGAAGAGCAGGGCGTGATACGCGGCTACAAAGCGCAGATTGACTGGCATCGCATCGGGCAGTCGCTCACGGCCTTTATCTGGGTGCGGACGACAGGCGGCAAGCTGCATGACATGGCCGAAACCCTGCTGTGCCTGAGCAATGACGATACGCTTGTCGAGGAATGTCATCTGGTCACGGGCGATTGGTGTCTGCTGCTCAAAACGCGCACACTGTCCACGGCCACTTTGCAGGCGCTGATTGACTGCATCCGCGAAACGCCCCGTGTGCGTCAGACCATGACGACCATCGTGCTTTCCTCGGCGGGCGACGACGTGCCGGAGGTCAGCGGCGCCCACGCAGGCCAGTGTGCAGTGTTATGATGATAGGACACGATTTTGAAACGTCTTGAGAAAAAGCATCCGCTCGCGATCCGGTGGTTTCACTGGATCAACTTTCCCGTGCTGACCCTGATGATCTGGAGCGGCCTGTGCATCTATTGGGCCGATGACGTGTTCCATATCGGGCCTGTCCATCTGTTCCCGGACTGGTTTTACAACAGACTGAACCTGGGGCATCAGCTGGCGCAGGGCATGGGCTGGCATTTCCTGCTGATGTGGTTCTTTGGTATCAACGGCCTGCTGTACGTGCTGTATACGGCGTTTTCGGGCGAGTGGCGTTATCTGCTGCCCAACCGTCACAGCATCAAGGAGGCACTACAGGTAGTGCTGCACGACCTGCACCTATCGAAGTACGAGCCGCCGCGCCGCAAGTTCAACGGGGCGCAGCAGATCGCGTACAGCAGCATCATTGTGATGGGCGCAGGGTCGCTGCTGACCGGGATCGCCATTTACAAGCCCGTGCAGTTCGCCTGGGCCACGGCCCTGTGCGGCGGGTATGTGTGGGCGCGTTTCTTCCACTTCTGGCTGATGATGGGCTACTGCGCTTTTTTCCTGATCCACGTCGGGCAGGTGGTAAAGACCGGATGGAACAACTTCCGCGCAATGGTCACGGGCTACGAGATTGTAGAAGTAAAGGAGGCGCGTAATGAATCCGCCGTCTGACGACACGATACGCTCCGGCTCCGATAGCCACGACATGCCCGAAACAACACCCTCCGTTGAGGAAACGCCCGCGTCGGCAATGCCGTTCAGGGGAGAGATGGGGGAAGCGGCAGCGGGTATGACGCCGCCCGTCTCGCCCGTCGCTTCCGAAGCTGCCTTAGCGGAAACGGGCAGTCCGGTCGGGGATTCATCCGACACCCTGCCTGACATGCAGGCCGCGCAAATCCAAGCCACGCATTCGGGCCGTGTGATGCAGGAACAGCCTGCGGTTCGCCCGACGCCCCGCACTCAGGCCGAAGCGATGCAGTCCGAAGTGCCGGGAGAGATCCCGACCGGCAGTGACGGCGATGAGGCAGAGCGTGAAATGCACCGCAAGTCGCGCCGCAGTTTCCTGTGGGCGGGCGTCACTCTTGCCACGGGGTTTGCGGGCTGGCGGATATTCACGCACAACCCGCAGCAGGACGGCATTCTTTCGCCCCTGCGCCACGCCCTGCAATTCAACGAAAATCTGTCCCATTCCTTTTTCAGCCCGTCGCGCCTGGTGGCGACGTACCCTGTTGCGCGCGCCGAGACTATGAAGGTGAACGGCACGTATGGCGTCGAGGACGACCTGGACGCGGACGCGTGGCGGCTGAAGGTGGAGGGCGCGCATGGGCATTCCGAGCCGCTGATGCTGACCCTGGCCGACATCAAGACGCTGCCCCGCGTCGAGATGGTCGTAGAACACAAGTGCGTGGAGGGCTGGAGCGCCATAATTCACTGGGCAGGAGTACGGTTCTCGGATTTCGCCGCCAAATACATGCCCCCCGCTCGCGACGGACAGACGCCCGACCTGCGCAACCCGGACACCCTGGCGCGTTACGTAAGCATGATGACTCCGGACGGCAACTACTATGTCGGCCTGGATATGCAAAGCGCCCTGCACCCACAGACGCTGTTGGCGTATGAGATGAACGGCGAGCCGCTGACCGAGGAGCATGGCGCTCCCCTGCGGCTTGCCATGCCCATCAAATACGGCATCAAGAGCATCAAGCGCATCGGAACCATCGCGTACACCGACAAGCAGCCCGCCGACTATTGGGCCGAGCAGGGCTACGACTGGTACGCGGGGCATTGACAATTTTGCAAAAACGTCTATAATAAAGACGTTTCGAGCAAGCGGCCTCAATGCCTGTGCCAATCATGCGCCGCAAGGCCTTAGACAGCACACGCACACGGCACAGCTCGGCGACGGGGCCATTACGTCGCACCGAGAAGCAAGACCAAGCAAGACCTTTACCCACTTTTCCTGAAGGAGAAATACCGAAATGAACACGACGAAACGAATGCTTTCTTTGAGCGCGGCCCTGCTGACGCTGGCCGGTTTGAGCGTCCTGCCCACGTTCGCGCAGGACAAAATGGGCGGCGATAAAATGGGCGGCAAGATGGCCGGCGATAAAATGGGCGGCAAAATGGGCGGCGATAAAATGGGCGGCAAAATGGGCGGCGACATGATGATGTCGAAGGCCACAGCGGGCCTGAGCGACGCGCAGAAGCAGTACGTGATGATGAAAATGTCCAAGATGAGCGCTGCGGACAAGATGGCGATGGAAAAGAAGATGGCCGCCTACTCGCCCTCGGTTCGCAAGGGCCAGGTCACCAAGATGATGAACAAAGATAAAATGGCCGGGGACAAGATGGGCGGCGATAAAATGGGCGGAGATAAGATGGGTGGAGACAAAATGGGCAAGGGCGGCAAGATGTAGTCGCGCCCCGCAATCCACGCATCAAACAGGCGGGCCGGAAACCTCTAAGAGGTTTCCGGCCCGTCTTGCGTGTGTATCAAACAACTTGATGACTGTGTTGTATCAGCGGTTGGCGGCAATGTCATGGCGAACGGACTGCACAGCGGGCTTTGCGGCGATGTCCTGCCGTGTCGCGCGCAGGCGTTTGGCAAGGGCGGTATGCTGACTGCGCTGCGCGAAGGTCAGGGCTGTTTCTCCCGCGCGGTCACGCAGTCCGCCTTTTGCCCCGGCGCGAAGCAAAGCGTCTACCATGCCCGTACTGCCCTTTTCCGCCGCGAACATCAGGGCGGTATGGCCCTCGTCGTCCTGCGCGTTCACGTCCGCGCCGTATGCGATAAGTGTTCGCGCGATGGAAAGGTCGCCCATTTGCGCGGCCCGCATGAGCGGCGTCTGCTGTGCGCCCTCGTCCCGGTCGTTGACGCCGCTGCCTTCGGAAAGCAACAGGCGCACACGAACGATGTTCTTCTGCCGTATGGCCGAACTGAGTTCCGGCTCGTCTGAGGCGTGGCAGACGAGAGCGGGGACACAGGCCAGCGCGAGCGTGACACCCATAACATGCAATGCTTTTTGTGCTGTATTCATTTTTGAAAATCTCCCGGCGACGTAACCATCCAGAGTTCGTACCAGACCGTACCGCATCGTAATTGCGGCATTGACGTTCGCCCGCCGCCCTATGTTCCCCACCTTTGCGGCAAAACATCCGACAGGTACATTCTCTTTACGGCGCGTTCGGCGGGGCGGCAGTCGGGGCAATAGACGGCGTACCGGGGGGCGTTTGATACAGCGTTTTCACGACATCGAAGGACAGGCCTTTGCCGCTATAAATCGCGCCGAAGTTAGCGGTATCCACATTGCTGAACAGGATCACGCTGTACTCCTCTTTGGGCGCGCGCAGGTTGAGGATGTTGAACGCGCCAATAGCGCCGTCCCGCTCGATCAGCAGGGGCGAGGGCGTGACACCGGGCAGCGAGGCCGGAAATACCCAGCTTCCCAGCGCCACAAAGCCCAGTTCCCGCGCGGGCGTAAACATGATTTCGCGGTACTTCGCGCTCAAAAGGCGGTCTGCGTCGAGCGCCCTGTCCCACAGGAGCATATCACCGACCGTGGAATACATGGCTCCCGCCGCGCCGAAGTTCGCCCGGTGAAAGTAGGGTTCGGGCTGATAGGCTTCCTTGCCGTCCACACCCTTCGTTTTCACATAGCCGAGCGCCTGTTTTGCGGCAAAGTCGTCGCGGCGGATGACGCCGGTATGCCGCATTCCGAGCGGTATGAGGATGCGCTCGCGCAGGACATCCGCATACGTCTTGCCCGTCACCTTTGCAATGATCGCTTCCAGAACGATATAATCGGCGTTGTTGTAATTGAATTTCTCGCCGGGGTTGGTTTTGAGGTCGCCCTGAAGATAGGCGCGGACGGCAGAGCCAGCGTCCTTAGAGCGCGGTTCAACGGCGGCGTAGTAGCCGGGAACGCCGTTCACCAGGGGCAGGGCGTCATCCAGCGCGGCCAGCCCCGACGTGTGGTTCAGCAACTGCTTGAGCGTGATGCGGCTGCCCGTGTCGTGCCGAAAATCGGGCAGATAGTCGGTGATAACGCCGTCCAGTCGCAGACTGCCTTGCTCGACCAACTGCATGATGAGCAGGGAGGTGAACTGCTTGGTGACGGAGCAGATGGGGTACGGGGTATCCAGCGCATTAGCGGCGTTCTTCTCCCGATTTGCCAGCCCGAACCCCTTCTGGTAAATGATCTTCCCCTGCCGCGCAATCAGTACGACGCCGTCGAACTCGCCCCGCCGATGATACTCTCCAATAACAGCGTCCAGTGCCTGTTCCTGCGTCTGCGCCTGTGCGCCCGTAACGGCGAAAGAAGCCAGAACACAGAGGAAAAGAACCAGTGACAGGCGAACATTGTGCGTAGAGTACATAAACATGACGGCGTCCTTTCGATCAAAACGAAACGTTGTAAACGGATCAAGGTCAAATCAACTCGGCGCAGACCGCTGCAAACCGCTTCGCTGCAAACTGCTTCCGAGTGGGTTACGTTTACGCGAACTGTGCGCGTCCGGCAGGCGCTTTCGCGCGCCGCGTCGAATACAGCCTGTAATGTACGGCCACAACGCAAACCGCACAAAATGTGCGGCGACTCTTTTTTGGACGATCAATCCGACATTGTAGATCACCTTCTTGCCGCCGGAGCGGATGCGCGGGCCAACAACAGCCGGGCGCTGTATCTGGCCGCAGATAGCGGTCAATCTGCCCTGGCGGCGCTGCTGCTTGAAAAGGGCGCGAATGTAAATGCCGCCGATGCCGACAGCCGTACCGCGCTGATGAAGGCCGCTGATGAGAATGATCTTCCATTTGTCATGCTGCTGCTCGCGCACAAGGCGGACGCAGCCCGGCAGAACAAAGAAGGCTTCACGGCCCTTATGCTCGCCGTAGGCAACGGCGACAACGCCCGGTATAAACAACGCCGCGAACAACAGGACGACCATCTAAGGAGCGCGCACGGCGAAAACCCGCAGGCCGTCCCCCGCAAAGATCTGCCCAACCCAAACGGCCACCCCGATATGGTACGCTTATTGTTGAAGAACGGGGCCGACCCGAATGCTGCCGCCAAAGATGGAACCACGCCCCTGAAACTGGCGGAAAAGAACGGCTTTGATGCCGTCATCGCGCTTCTCAAGCAGGCCGGCGCAAAATGAACATTTCATACCGCCTCTTCCCGAACAAGCGGCAAACAGCAAGCAACAACCAACAAGCAACAACCAACAAGCAGCAAACTTTCAAGTGAGTATCATAGCAATGCGTATTGTATCTTTACTGCCGAGCGCGACGGAGATCGTGTGCGCGCTGGGATTGGAGGCCGATCTTGTCGGCGTCACGCACGAGTGCGATTACCCGCTGTCCGTAAAACATCTGCCCAAGGTAACGCGCACCCTGATCCCGCATGATGCCGCAAGCGCAGACATTGACGCCCTGGTACGGGAGCGACTGAAAACACAGCTTGCCCTGTACACGCTGGACATGGAGATTTTGGAACGTCTGAGGCCCGATTTGCTGGTCACGCAGGCATTATGCGATGTGTGCGCGGTCGCCGAGGCCGAGGTAACACACGCGGCCTGCTCGCTGCCGGGACAGCCGCGTGTGCTGAACCTCGAACCGATGTCTCTCAAAGACGTTTACGACACCCTGCACATGGTCGGAGCGGCGACAGGAGCAGAAGAACAAGCGCGTCGCGTCGTGGACGGGCTGAAACAGCGCGTCACGACAGTTGCAGAACAAACGGCGGGCATTTCCCTTAGCGAACGGCCCCGCGTAGCGTTTCTGGAGTGGATTGATCCGCCGTTCAATGGCGGACACTGGAACCCGTCCCTGATCGAAATGGCGGGCGGCATAGATGTATTGGGAAACGCGGGGCAGCCATCGCGTACCCTCGATTGGCATACGGTCGCGGCAAGCCGCCCCGACGTACTCTTTATCGCCTGCTGCGGCTTTACCACGGAACGTACTTTGCAGGACATTCCCATTCTGCGGCGGCAGAGGGGATGGAGCGAACTAAGCTGCGTTCAGTCCGGGCGCGTGTACGTGACGGACGGCAACGCGTATTTCTCGCGCCCCGGCCCACGCCTTGTGGACGGCCTGGAAATCCTCGCGAACGCCCTGCACCCGAATGTTCACGCGCTGCCGCCCGGTCTCGCTCCCGCGTTCCAAGTTCCTGTTTAGAACGTTTTCCGACGAGACGTTTGCTGTTGTCGGCTTTTGTTCAGGATTTCTTTTGCATCAACAGCGCGCCGATGCACATAAAGATGAGGCCCGCGATACGGTACGCATTGGCGGGACTTTGCTTGACGCCCAGCCAGCCGAAATGATCCAGGAGCAGAGCGCACGCGAGCTGCCCGAACACGGTTCCCGCAATGATCCCGCCGGCCCCATCCTGCTTCACGCCGACAAGGGAAACGACGACGACAAACGCGCTAAGGACGCCGCCGATCCAGGCCCACCACGGGGTCTGCATGGCCGCGCCGATCTGCCCGCGCCCCATCGCGCCCGACAGCGTCAGGGCCAGCATCACGAGCGTTCCTATGGCAAACGCCAGCGTTACGCTCAGGGCAGGCGACTGCACGGCCTCGCTCATCCGTTTATTGGCGGCGGCCTGTATGGGGATGCCCGCGCCTCCTATCAACACCAGAAACACAAGCAGATATTTCATTATGATCTCCCAAACGCCTAACCCACGTCAACGAATGACAACTTTTGGCTGACAGTTCCTACTACGAACCAAAACGCAAAAACGCGTGTCCTGAAAGTTCTGCTGTCGAAAATTCTGCTGCTGCGTCGTTTTGGCCCACCAGGGCGTTCACCGAACGCAGGATGAACTCACACGCCCCGCTTTGCGTATCAGACAGGTATCGCGCCCTGCCCGCGTCTTCGCAGCGGACGGCGCTTTGAGGAGACGACCGATTATGCTGGAAATGGGCGCGGCCCTGATCGCCGCCGATCCCTGGCTTGCGCCGTACAAGGACGCGCTGCGCGACCGGGCCGCGCATTATGCCTGGCGCAAAGCCGCCATTGACGCGCAGGGCGGTCTGCTCGGCGCGGTCAGCCGGAGCCATCATGTTTTCGGACTGCATAGGGGCGAGTTGTACGGCCAGCCGGGAGTGTGGTACAGGGAATGGGCGCCCGGCGCGGAGTATCTGGCCTTGTTTGGCGATTTCAACGGATGGGATCGGGGCGCAAACCCGCTGACGAGAGGCGACGAGGGCGTCTGGTCGCTGTTTTTGGGGGATCGGGAGTATGGGCATCGCCTGACACACGAAGGACGCCTGAAAGTGCATATCGCAGCCTGCGGCGAGGGGCGCGACCGCCTGCCCGCGTATATTCGGCGCGTTGTCCAAGACCCGGACAGCCACGACTTTACGGCGCAATACTGGCAGCCCCCGCAGCCGTACCGCTGGCAAAACGCCGCGCCACACAGCAGCGCCGCGCCACGCATCTATGAGGCGCACGTCGGCATGGCCCTGGAAGACGGGCGCGTCGGCACGTTCGCTGAGTTCACCCGCACTATGCTGCCCCGCATCGCTGCCCTCGGATATAATGCCGTGCAGCTGATGGCCGTAATGGAACACCCGTTCTACGGCAGTTTCGGCTATCACGTCAGCAATTTCTACGCCGTCTCGTCGCGCTTTGGCACGCCGGAAGAGCTAAAGGAACTGGTGGATACCGCTCACGGCTTGGGCCTGCGCGTCATCATGGATCTGGTGCATTCGCACGTCGTCAAGAACGTGGACGAGGGCTTAAACCGCTTTGACGGCACATCTTATCAGTATTTCCACGACGGGCCGCGCGGTTATCACAATCTCTGGGACAGCCTGCTTTTCGATTACGGCAAATGGGAGGTGCAGCGGTTCCTGTTGTCCAATGTGCGCTTCTGGCTGGAAGAGTACCGTTTCGACGGCTTCCGCTTTGACGGCGTGACCAGTATGCTGTACCACGACCACGGCATCGCGCACGTCTTTGCGGGCTACGGCGATTATTTTGGCTCCAACATAGACCTGGACGCCGTGGCCTACCTGATGCTCGCCAACGAACTATTGCACACGCTCGCCCCGGATGCGCTCTCCGTCGCCGAGGATGTGTCGGGAATGCCCGGCCTGGCCCGCCCGGTGGGAGAGGCAGGACTGGGCTTCGATTACCGGCTGGCAATGGGCATTCCCGACTATTGGACGCGGCTTGTCAAGGAACTGCGGGACGAGGATTGGCGATTGGGCGACATCTACGACACGCTGCTCAATCGCAGGCGCAGCGAAAAGCACATCGGGTACGTCGAATCGCACGACCAGGCGCTTGTGGGCGACAAAACGCTCGCGTTTCAGCTTATGGATCGGGCGATGTATACGGACATGGGGCAGGGCGGGCAGAACCCCGTCGTACTGCGCGGCGTGGCTCTGCTCAAATTGATCCGCCTGCTGACGTTCGCATTGGGCGGCGAGGGCTGGCTGAGTTTCATGGGCAACGAGTTCGGCCATCCTGAATGGATTGACTTTCCCCGCGAGGGCAACAACCAATCGTACCACTATGCGCGGCGGCAATGGCATCTGGCCGACCGGCCCGATCTGCGCTACGCCGATTTGAACCGCTTCGACCACGCCCTGCAAAGTCTGGACGCGGCTTATAATCTGCTGTCTGACCCGCTTATCGAACAACTGGCGCTGCACGAGGATACGCGGCAGCTTGCGTTTCGGCGCGGCCCGCTCGTGTTCCTGTTCAACTTCCACCCGACGCAGTCGTATGCCGACCTGCGCCTGCCCGTCCCCGACAGCGCGGATTATCACGTCGTTCTGGACACCGACGCCGCGCAGTATAGCGGCGAGGGCCGCGTCCGCGCCGATATGGTCTATCCCGCCCAGCCTGTGCCGATGTACGGGCGCGCACAGAGCATACAGGTCTATCTTCCCGCCCGCAGCGCCCAGGTTCTCGCCCCTGTCTAAGCGGCGGCGGGGCAGCGGCTAATCCCGTTCCCAGCGGAATTTGCGGTCGGCCTCGCGGATCAGCACATCATTGATACTGGCGTAACGTCGCTGCATCAGGCCGTTGTCGGCGAACTCCCACTGCTCGTTGCCATACGACCGATGCCATTGCCCCGCCTGATCGTGCCATTCGTACTCGAAACGAACCGAGATGCGGTTGTCTGTAAAGCACCACAGTTCTTTTTCAAGCCGATAATCCAGTTCCTTTTCCCATTTGCGCGTCAGAAATGCCCGAATGCTGTCACGCCCGCTGAAAAACTCGTCGCGGTTGCGCCATTGCGAGTCCTCGGTATAGGCCAGAGCGACGCGCTGCGGGTCGCGGCTGTTCCAGGCGGCTTCGGCGGCTTTCACTTTGGCCTGTGCCGTTTCGAGCGTGAACGGCGGCAGGGGCGGTCTTGCTTCTTCCAATCGTGCTTCCTCCGGTCTCGCTTCCTTCGGCTTGATCTCTTCCACAGATTTATGCGCTTCTGTTCTCGCCCGCGCTTCTACGACGCTTTCCCCTGCTCTAAGGGAACGAAATCCAATGCTGCGGAGAAGTGCGTCAGGACGGCGCAGCCGGTGCGGCTGTGATGCGGGCCATGCGGCGTCTTTGCTTTGCCGAAGAAGACCGCGCCGGGGCCATACGCGATACCGTCCTCTATAAAATCGCCTTCCAGCACATACACTGTCTCGTCGGCATAGGTATGCGAATGAGCCGGGATCGTCGCGCCGGGGGCCAGCCGCCGAATGACGCTCATGGCTCCGGTCGCCTCGTCTTTATGCAGTGTGGCAAGCGTGACGCCGGGGATACCGGGCGAAGTGGCTGCTATGTCCTCGGCTTGAACTTTAACTTGGTACATGCTGCTATTTCCTCATGATTTTCTTTTACGAACAGGATTGTCAATGACGTATTTAAGCAGTCATGTTCGCGTGGCGATCACGACGGAGTAACGCCCGAACGGGGCGGGCAGCAGGCCCGCGCGCACTTCAACCGTAAAGCCTTCGTTTTCGAGCAGGGTCTGGACATCGGGAAGCAGGAACGAGGTCAGATAGTACATGATGAAGGGAGGTTTGAGAAGCGCGTTGCGTACCTTCATTACAAGATTGAACAGGCGCAGGATGAGGCTGGCGAACGAGTACGGCGGCGGGGGCGCGGCGGTCACGAACACGAAACGCCCGCCGGGACGCAATGCCTGATAGATCTGCCGCGCAAAAGCCGACTGGTCCTGGGGCAGGATGTGGCCTAACGCGCCAAAGCAGACGGCGGCATCAAACTCGGCTTCAAAGGGCATGGCGAGCGCGTCCGCCTGTACGAACTCGACGCGGGGAGCGTTTGCGCCTTCCCCCTGCGGCGCGGTGTGGGTTTCCAGTTCCATGCGCCCGCGCGCCTGCGCCAACATCCCCTCGCTGAAATCCAGGCCGACAAGCCGCGTCTGGCACAGCGGGCGCAAAATCCGCATCGCCGCGCCCGTGCCGCAGCACACATCTAAAGCGGCGTCAACCGGGCCGATCACGGCGATGGTCGGCTCCAGCACACTGTCGGGCGTGCGGAACGGCGTCAGGTCGAATTTGGGCGCGATCAGGTCGTAACCTGTGCGCGTGGAACTCAGCGCCTGCCGCATCAACTCCCAGAACGTCGGGCCGTTTTTACCGAACATGAGTCCTCCGCACTTAAAGGTTTTTGGAGACGCGTGATGCCTGCCACCTGTCTATGATCTGGCGGGACAGACTCAGGGCAGGGGGCAGGCTGGGCAGGGCGTCGGCGTCGTACCAGGCCGCGTGATCCAGTTCCTCCACGTCCAGGCGCAGATCGCCGCCCGTGTAGCGGGCCGTGTAGCCGATCATCAGTTGGTTGGGGAACGGCCACGGCTGACTGCCCTGATACGCTATGTCCGTGACCTTAGCCCCGACTTCTTCCTCGACCTCGCGCCGCACACACTCTTCCAGCGACTCGCCGGGCAGGGCGAACCCGGCCAGGATGCTGTACCGGTCGCCCCACCCCGGCTTGTGAGCCAGCAATACTTTGTCCGCGCCGTCATGCACCAGGGCCAGCACGGCGGGGCTGACATTGGGGTAGCGCGTATGGCGGCAGTTCGGACACGCCCGCATCCACTCTTTGCCCAATGGGTCCATGCCGTGTCCGCAAACAGGGCAGAATTGGCTTACGTGTCGCCAGTGCAAAATTTGCGCGGCATAGCCCGCGATTTGCCATTCCACTTCGGACAGCAGACCGTACAGACCGCGCAGCGCTACTGCGCGGCAGTTGTCGGGCAGGACGATGTCGGGGCTTAGTTCGCAGGCGAGATACGTGACGCCGTTGTGTGTACCCAGGGTCAGCGGCGCGTCGGGAGCGAGCAGCCTGCGCGTCGTGTCCGCATCGGGCAGCAGGCCAACGCCCTCCCCTGCCGCCGCGCCACTGACATCTACCACAACATCGTGGCCGCGCAAGGGCAGCCAGACGGCAGGCGTTCCAACGGACGGCAGCGCATCAGCGGTGTCCGGGCGATACACGCGTTCAAAATCCGGGTACAGGGGCATAAAGGGCGTTCCTTTGCGCGTCGGGAATGTCAAACGATACCTTCACTGTACCCGCAATGCAAGATAAAACGCCTGTTTTGTCTTCGCTTCGCCCATGTGCGCGATCTTAACGCGCCGCTATCTCGTCGGCCCGGAACAACTTGTTCGCGTGGCGCAATGATTTCGGCAGGCACACTATTGCAACACCGGTGCAACACCGGTGCAATACCAGGCAATTCAGTTCAGCCAGCCGTAGACCTCGGCGCGATACAGGGTGCGCGAAAAACAACAGCCTGAATATTAGGAGGAACAGGCCGAACGCCAGACGAACAGGAAGAGGAAAACACGCTTCTGCGTTGAATTATAGGTTGGTTCGCAAAGTGGCATGGTTTCTGTGAAGTTCCTGCCAGGGCTGTGCCTGTGCCGCTCGCTATCCTTAGTTCTTCAGGCGAACCCTTTCTGCCCTCGCCTGCTCGTTCCCTTAGAAAGGACGTTTCTTCGATGCTTCATTGTCCTCGCTGTCAGCGCCTCGTAGACGAACGCGCCGCCTCGGTCTGTCCCCACTGCGCCGCCCCCCTCAACACACTCGCTGCTCAGGCTTCTCCTTCCTCGCCCCCTGCGGAGAACGCGCGCCGCACTGTGCGCGTGTCGCTCACCGGCGAAGTTCTGGAGGAGGCTCCCACTTCAGCCCCGGCCTCTAATACCGCGTATGCTGCTCCTGCGGCGGGAACACTGCCCTCGATAGGCAGACCCCTTTCGCCTGCGTCTGTACGCCCTTCCCCCTCCTCGTCCCGCCGCGAGAGTGCGCCCGACGGCGGGGGCAGCAAGGCGCTCCTGCTCAACCTCGGCGCGCTCTTCCTCTTTGTGGCCGTGTGCGTGGGCGGAGGCGGCTGGTACTGGACGCATCGCACCAACCCCAGGGCGCAGGTGACTCGGTATCTGCACGCCGTCCAGGTGCTGGATTGGGGAGTAGTTTACGATCTGAGCGCCACCCCGCCCGGCAACAAGTCACGTCACGAGTTCCTCTCAATGATGGATGACAAATTCGACAACAACGGCCTGTATAAGATCGGAGCCAGGAAAAGCCTGGAGAAGATCACTTTCACAGTGGGCGAGCCGGTGATTGCAGGCAGCGAGGCGACTGTTGCGGTGACGCGCAGCGCGGCAGCGTTCAGCGCGGCCAAGTCGCTGCCCCTGACGCTGACAAATTATGGCGGCGTGTGGAAGATCCATCCGCTGGGGGAGAACCCGCTGGACATGATGCACGATCCGGATGCGGACAAGAAGGCCGCCGAGAATCTCCTGCGCTCCCTCCTTCGCGGCAACTCCGGTGCGAGTGGTACGGGTTCTTCGGGGATAGGCGGACAGCCTGCACAGCGTTAGCGCGTCTGGTATCGCTCGCATCCTTGAAGCTGCGAACTGCGCTGATGTAAACTCATATAAACTGATATAAACTGATTGAGGGATCAGCGCCAATCAGGCAGCGGGGCAGTATCACCATACACTTGAAACCCTGCCCACCAGAAAGGCGATTCATAACCCTTCCTTTGACGCATGTCTTGACGCACACTCTGTATCGCCGCGCGCAGCGCCTCGTCTTTCGGCTTTTTAGCTTTCAGACCGTTGTAGAAAGAGAGCATTAACTGGCTGGTCGGTTCTTCATCCACTTGCCAGATCGAGGCGACTACGCTGTGGCAGCCGGCAGCATGGAACGCCCAGATCAATCCCAACTCCCCTTCGCCTTCCTGTGGCTCGCCCTGCCCTGTCTCACAGCCCCAGAGTACCGCCAGGTGCGCGGCCAACTGCATGCCTACGATGTCGCGCGCCGTCAATTGAGCGTCTTCGGGATGCGCCGCCGAGTCGGGGGCGAAGTACAGACAGGAACGCAGTCCGTCATCGGCATTTGCTTTGCCGTGCGTGGCGAACAGCAGCAGAGCGTATTTGTCCATCTCTTTGAGAATGCGGCTCGACAGCGCGTTCGGGCCGGGCCAGACAGTCGCGCCCGGAAACAGCGTCGCGATTTTCAAAACGCTCCGTCGCGTCAGGTCCAGAGACGTATTCGTAGATGCCATCAGCGCAGAGCCGCCCTTGCTGCTGTCTGTCAGCGTTTTGGGCAGATCGGGATCGGCAGCGCACAACAGAGGAGCGACAGCCCGGCGCGGCGGCGCGGCGCTCTGCTCCAGCACCAGAGACAACCCGCAGGATACCGGATACCAATCCACAAGACGCTTGCCGCCTGCGGCGCCAAGAGCCGCAAAAGGAACTGAAAATAAAACGGGGTCTGGGATCATCACCAGTCGCCTGAACCGTCCCGGACGCAGCAAACCGTCTTGTTCCACGGGATCGAGGAGCGCGCGGCCCACCGTGCTTGCCAATTCCGGTTCCTGCGCGGCCTGCTCACTGGCCGCTGTCCGCTTTGATAAGCTATATCCCCCATGTTCCGCCGATAAAGTCAGGCGATAGGCGGCGAAGATACTTTCACGCCAGGCGTTGATCTGTGCGCGGAGGACGGACTGGCGAACGGAAAGCGGGTAGCTATGGACGAAGAAATGCTTATTTTGCCGGCCCAGCGCAAACAGCAGCATGGTTTTGTCGTCAATCATAGCCCACGATAGATAGAGCGTGTCCGGGTGTTGACGGGTAAGCGTCTCGAAAAGATCGCGCGGCGGAGGCTGCCCGATATAGCTGCCAAACTGCGGATGGCGGACGCGTAACTCGCCCTCATAAGCATTCAAAGCCTGCTGCGCGCGGTTCCACTGCAATAACAAGTCCGGCAATCGCTGCGCGCGCGCCCCTTTATCCGCCTCCTCCGCGTGGTTCTCCAATTCCCGCAGACGACCACGTTCCCCGGAATCAAGCTGGCCGAACGCCACGCGGTTACGCGCAGCTTGGCGGGCGAGGCCCTGGCCGCGGCCATGCTCAAGCTCCATCAAAGCCTCGACAGAGTGATGCTGCCGGTGCAGCACGGCAGCCAATACTTTGTACGGGTCCAGGAGCGTTCCACGCATCAAGCCCATCCGTGTTGGGTCAGGAATCTGCGCGCTGCTTTTCTCATAGTGATCGCACGCCTTACGAGCCTCCGCCTCCGCCTCGGGAACTCTATCCAGATTATAGAACGCGATGCCAAGAGCCGTGTACGTCTTCGCCAGACATAAATCATTGCCTCCGCTTTCAAATTGCGGGATGGCCTGTTGAAAACAGGTGATGGCGCGGTCGTATTTGTCTTGCAGCAGCGCGAGAATACCCTGACTGCATTTTGTTATCGCCTGATCCAGCGAGGGCGTCAATCCCTGCTGCGGAATGTTCCGAAGTATTTTGTCGGCGTCTTGGAAACGGCGCTGCATCATGTCCAGCAGGGCGAAATTGTTTTGCCGAGCGATCAGGCCATCCGTGTAGTGGAGAGCATCCGCAGCAGTCTGGGCTTGCTCCAGCGTTCGCTCCGCCGCCTTCGTCTGTCGGAGGCTGAGGGTTACTCCTCCCAGGCTGTCAATCATATCCACTTGAAGCGTCAGGTCCCCGCGCTCCTGCGTCGGGTCGGCATACAGTTTCTGCTCACGACATTGCTCGATCAAATGGCCCTGTTTCTTTATGCCCCTCTCGATGTAAGTTTTGGCTTCCAGGTACTGCCCCCATCCGAAGTAGATTTTGCCCAGATCGTGCAGGGTGGCCGCCGCGAATCTTTCATTGTCCGCGTCAGTGGCTGTATCCAATGCGGCCAACGCCTGCGAAAAGGCGTGGAAGGCGTCATCGTAACGGCCAAGACTGTCACAGACAACCCCGATATTACGATAGCAGCGCGCTAAATTGAGAGCATCTGCACCCCATTTTTGCCTTAGAGCAAGGGCGCGTTCGTGATAGCGCAGCGCTTCGCCGTCGTGCTTTCCCTCCGAGAACAGCGTCGAGTCAATCTGATCGAGCGTGTGAAGAACGGATTCCTTGTACTTCACTTGATCAAGAGCGCCGATCTCCTCATAGATGGTCAGCGCGCGCAGCAGGTTGCTGCGCGCGTCAGAATAGCGCAGTAGTCCTCGATAGCAGGCGGATATTTGGATGTAGCTTATAGCTTCAAAGTTACGGCGTTTGAGCTGTGCAAGTACAGGCAGCGCTTCCTGGTGCATTTTTAGCGCGTCTTCGAATCGCCCTTGATCCAGAAGCGCGTCACCCCAGTTGTGCAGAATGCGAGCCAGACGCGGGGGATCGCCCAGAATGCGCGCTTTCTCCAGCGCGAGCATCATCCGGGGTTCAGCCTCTTTGTAGTTTTTCTTCCCCAGCGCGCTCATTGCCGCCCCGTACAGGCGGTCTGCCTCCTGTTGGTCCGGCGTATCCGCCGTGTTGTTTTGCGCGTCTGCCGACCTGATGAGAGAAGAGGCGTCTGTTCGTGCAGGCGTTCTCGTCCCGAAAACAAACAGACTGGCCGTGCATCCCGTGAAAGCGCATTGGCGTATAAACATTTTGTTTCCGCGCCGCATCGAATTTCTCCTGTCAGTTCCTGTCTCGATAAGCATTAGTATGTTGGCAGAAGCATTGGCTTCCACAAAGCCATGCGCTGTCTTACTCAATCCAGACCCCTCAGCGCGTTTCAGAGTTTACCCTGCTGCTTTAGCGCTGCCTTTAGCCGCTTCAGGATGGCGGCATTTGTGGGTTTCAAGCGCAGCGCGGCGCGATACTCGTGTTCGGCTTCTTCAAATATCCCGGCCTTCGCGTATCCGTCTCCCAATCGGAGATGCATCTCGACCCACGGCGTCAACTGCGCGGCCCCGTTTTCAGAAAGGGAGCGGGAACTCAGAACCTCAAAATGTCCTGTCCTAATCGCGAAGCTGTCGGGCGAATCCTGTTTATACGCCTCGACTTGCCATGTGTAACGGCCCGGAACCAGAGTGGCCTCCCACTTCCATTCCGTTACGCCCGCCACCGAGACAGGTTTGCCAAGCGGAGTATCGTGAGCATCCGCATTAGCAAGAGTGACCGTATAGCGGACGGCTCCGGGAAGGGGTTTCCAGCGCATGACCGGCTGCGCCTCCAGGGTTCTTCCTATGGGGCCGAGCAGCTCAAGCGCTTGTTTGTCGGAGGCGCCGGGGCCAAGCCCCATCAGCTTCCGCTCAGGATCAGCGCCTTGCAGCGCCGCGCCTTTGTAATCAAAAAGCCAGGGTAGTGCAGGAGGCTGCATCGTGTCATGGAGTCGCGCCCGCATCTGCCTTGTCTCGGTCTCGTTGGCTGTCAGCGAAGCCTTCAGGCGGCCAATTCTCTTGTTTTTGTCAGCCAGGTCGTCGCCGTAAGCCTTTTGAAGCGCGTACAAAGTTTCCTGCGCTTTCTGCTGCGAAAGCTGTGCTGCCTGTTCTGATGTCCGTTCCTGTTCGCGCGCCAGCCGCGCCCGATCAGTCTGTAGATTCTCCTGCTGTTTCAGGCGGATGGTAAACAGCAGCAGCGCCGCGAAACATGCGGCAGTCAGGCCGGCAGCGAATACCGGCAGGCCCCTCCTCCCATGCCTCGCATGGTCGCGCGAACGCGCAGCAGGCTGTATTTCAGGCGCGTCGTATGCCGGAGGCAAAACAGAAACGGTGTCCGACTGCGCCATCAGATAGGCGCGCAGACCGGCCACATCTTCCCGGCAGCGGCTGCAATCAGCGATATGGGCTGCAAGTTCGGGAGGCGCGCTTGCGGGATTCCTGGCATATCGCAGCAGCGCGTCGTCATCCGCGTGCGACCACTCCGCCAGTGTCCGCGCCAGGACTGCTGAAACCGGCATACCTGGTTTCGCAAGGCGCGCTCGGCATGTATCGCAGGCGCGGAGGTGCTGTTCGATGCGCGCGTAATCGCCACTGTCATCCAGTGTCCCGGCGCGATACTGTTCCAGGATTGTGTCTTTTATATGTTCCATAAGTAGATAAGACGTGGGGCCGCTCAAGGGCAATCACCGGAGACCGGGGACAAGCCGCCTCGTTTACGAGACGGTAGTTGACCGTATGCAACTATTGGATACAACTATCATAATAACCGCCGCACAAGATGGCTGAATAGAATCGTCTGCTGCGCGCCGACACTCGATTTCGGGTGCGTGTGGAACACGAAAGCCTTATGCGCAGCCGCGTCCATTCCTTGAGTCAACTTGAGTCAAAGGGAAGCGCGATCAGCAAGACGGCTTTTCTCCGCAGTTCTTACATCGGAGGGAGTAGATACCACGATTTTGCTCTCCCCAAGCGCCTCTATGTCGTTTGCCAGCCCATTGCGCCGCAGCCAGGCAGGCCATTTGCGGGTGAGCGCGGTGCTGCGTCCGTTGGAAATCAGGGTTCGGCGGCGCGTCGTGGGCGTGTCTTTCACTTCCAGCGCGGCAGCGATGTCGTCATCGGTCGGCAGAGGCAGTTCGCGCCAGATTTCCGTCACAAAATATTCGAACCGTTCCCGATTGGAAGGAGCGTAGCCCAGCCCGCTTGCCAGCTCCGTGATTAAAATATGAAGTTGATCAAGCAGTTCCTCGGCAGAGTGGCGCAGGGTGACGCCGCCGCGCTCACACAGGTTTAGATTATCCTCCACTACAAAACGCCCAAAGCGCGCCAGCAGGTTCAGCGAAACCATGCTTGTCAGCGCCTCCTCGATAGGCTCTCTGGGGTCCGGCAGCTCAACTCCGCTCGCCTCCAGTCGCTCCTCAATCGAAATCGGCCCGGAGGCGTCGATCTGCAGCAATCCCGCCAGATGATACACCAGTTGATTAAGGGGAAGCGGCATTTCGACCCATAGCAAGACGCGCTCCATCAGCACATGCAGCGTGAACCACTTATTTCCGGCCACTTCCTGGGGCGTCTGGCTGTGAAGCGCCTTTGCCGCAAAGTCCGCGTAATTTCCCGCTAAAAATTGCTGCCCTGCCCCGCTCACACCCGGCAGCTTTTGCTGCCAGATTTTCAGTCCCACAAGTCCTTTGTCGTTCCAATGCACAAACGCGGCATGTTCCACTATGGCCGCCACTGCATATTGCCGCAGACGACGCCACTCCCGTTTTTGGCCGCGCAAGAAGTCGACAAACAGGTTGGTGGCAATGGCCCGCGTATAGGCGCAAATATCCGGGAGCGCGCAGTTGTTCTGCTCGCGCCGCTGATGGAGATGCTCGGCCAATCGGCTTCCCGTATCGGCCACCAGGTCTTCTTTGTCTTCCGCCGCCAACTGTTTTGCGGACAGAATTTTTGCAGCTTCCTTTTGCAGCACATCCGTCCACAATCGGTCGAAACAGAGATTTGCTTCACGCTCCGATGTGGCAGCGAAGAACGGCTTTAACAATACATCCTGCTCCGCTTTTTGTATCCACCATTTACGCATGAATGATTGCGCTCCTTTCTTCTCGACTGCTTTTTGCGTGCTTGTGCTGCATTGTTAAACCACAAGGGTGTTTTACTATATTATCAGGTTCCACTCCCTTGTGCAGAAATCCTGCAAAATTTACGGTGAAGTTGTAAGACCGATTTAACCTGTGCGTCTACCATCCCATAAGTCGAGATAGGCCGAACACAGAACCCGCCTGCTGACTGACAATAGGCTGCTCTGCTGTCACTTCGACCTGCGCAACATCAGCCTGATACAGAGCGTGACCGTGTGTAAGGAGTTGAATATGTCCCGTTCGCCGCCCATGTGTCGCAGCCGTTCTCATTCAGGCCGATGAGCCTATGCGGTTCACGCCTGTTCTTTCAGTCCACTGGCCGTTTCTCTTCGCGAGAAGGCTGCTGCTTAAACAGATCAAAACATTCACAAGTGCACAGGAAACCAACATGAAATCTATCGTAAAAACCAGCTTGTCTACTCTGTTCGCTGCGAGCGCGCTGCTCGGTTTCGCTTTGAAAAGCCAGGCCGACATCAACTTTGAACCCGGCCAGCAAGGGTATCCGCGCGGCACAGTTGTCACGCTGGAAGCCCAGTACACATGGGAGCTTGGCGAGTTCACCGTTTTCCAGATGCGCAGCGACGGAAATTCGCTCCAGGACATCGGCTTCGCCTACTCTAACGGCAACCGTCAAAGCCGTCTGAGCTACCGCGTTCCTACGGCCCATGCGCAGAGCAACGTTTACATCTCCGCCTGGAGTTATAACTGGCTTTTCGGGTTCTGGGAATATCTGGGGGAAAGACGCCTTCCCATCGGCTAATCCAATCAGGCGCAGAGGAATGGGAAATCACTCTTCTGCGCCTATTATCTCCTCGTCTTTCTCATCAAGATCACACGAAAGGAACGCGAATCATGAAAAACCATATAGGATCAATCTCGTTACTCATTTCAATGGTTCCCCTTTTAGGGGCATTGAGCGGATGCGGCGGCGGCGGAACTTCCCCCATCGCGACCGGTACAACGCTGACTAGTCCGGTTGCTGCCACCGGTACGACTGCCACCGCCAAGCCGACTGTCACGCCCGTCCCACCTGTCACGGCGGCACCGTTGAAAGCGGTGACGCTGGATATTCTCGCGCCCAATGTCGGCGGACATCCCTATCATGGCATTGACGCTTACGACGCGGCGAGCGGAGCGGAACACCCGGATCAGATCATTCCCAGCATCACCAGCAGCATCAGCGATAACGATCTTCTGGCGAAGAGCGGCACGGGGACGTTCTACGTGCAGGATTACTCGGTCTATCCTCCCACGATCTATACTGTAACGGGCGGGACAAAACAGGCGCTGCATCCCCTGCCCACGCCGCTCTCGTACCCTTCCGCCGCCGCGGCCATGACCGTCCTGCCGAACGGACATCTAGTGGCGGCAACCTACGTGGTCTCCTTCGGCTACAACGGCTTTACGACGCTTCAGCCGGATGGAACCTGGAGCGCGTACCAACAGCCGAACCAATATCTGCTCGTTCGCGCCATGACGGTGGGAACGGACGGCAAGCTCTATGTCTCCGGTCGGCAGAATGGAACGGAGCGCATCGACCGCTATACCATCTCCGGGGATACTTTGACCTTCGAGACCACACTGATCTCCGGGCCGGGGAACTCGCAATTCGGAGCCATAGGTTTCGCTCACAACGGCGACATGATCCTGGCGGACATCATCAACAATCAGCTTGTGGCGTACACCAGCGCAGGCGCGCCCACTCCCAGAGTGTTCCCGCTGCCGAAGCTACGCCGGTTCGTCATCGGAAATTCGATCTTCAAACAAAACGACGAGGTGCTGTTTGCAGTCAGCCAAAACGGTATCTATCGTGTGGATTACACTACCGGCAGCTTCGTCGCGGTGGACAAGGACGGCAATTCCAATCCGAAGACGTTCCTGCCCTCCCCCGGCAGCGGTATCTTTGAAGACATCGTACTCAATTGACGCGCGGGGAAGTTTTGCAGGCAGCCGTTGCACGTGTATTGGCTGCCTGCCTCTCCTCCTTCTTGTATTTCGCGGCTTGCAGCACCCCTGCGCTTTGTCACTTTTGTTTTTGCATAACCGGGTCACATCTCCCTGTGGCCCAGAGGAAACTGGACAATGAATCGAAACACTATGGCTTCCTTTGCGCTGCTCTCCCTGCTGACAACAGGGTCACTCCTGCCGGTTCGGGCCGATCATCACGGACGTGAGGCAGGAGTGTCCCAGAGCAAGTCCCATCAGAGCGATGCGGAGACAGGAGAGAAAGCGGCCCCTTATAGCGGGCCAAAGAAGCGCCTGGCCGTGATGAACACCGACAAAGGGGAGAACAGCACGTCCAGCGAGTGGTTTAAGCTGATGCAGCGCTACGGCAATTTCCATACCGCTGACGATGTGGGCTTGAGACTCAACTCCATGCTGACCACCGCACTCAACAACACAGGACGCTTTGTGCTGGTGGAACGCCAAAACTTCGATGACATTCGGGGCGAGCAGAGCCTGACGGCCGAAGGCCAGACGACCGTGCAAACAGGGGCGCAGAAGGGCAGCGTTCTGGGCGCGCAGGTGATGGTGCGCTGCGCGATCACCGAGTTTGTGGATGACTCGGTCAAGGAGGGCGGCGGGGGTGGCTTCCATCTGCCCGGAGGTGTCGTTCTTGGCGGAAGCTCCAATCGCAAGAAGGCGAAGGTGACAGTGGACATCAAGATGTTCGATGTCGCCACCTCCAAAATTCTATACACTTCTGCCGCCAGCGGCAACTCCGACAGCAAATCCAGCGCAGTGGGTATTTCGATGTTCGGCGCGGGCGCGATATTCGGCAAGTCCACCAACGATCCCATCGAGAAGGCGACCCGCGATGCGATCACGAACGCCGTCAACTTCATTGTCGAGAAGATGGAAGCCGTGGCATGGGAAGGCAAGATCGCCCTGGCCGAAAAAGATGACGACGGCAAGATGATCTATGTGCTTAATCGGGGCGAATCCGATGGCCTCAAGTCCGGTGATGAACTGGTGGCGACCAGTCCCGGCAAGGAGATCGTGGATCCTGACACGGGCGAGAAGCTGGGGCGCAGCAAGGACAAGATACTTGGCTCCTGCCGCGTAGTCTGGACGGACAAAAATGTGGCGCATGTCGAGCCGTTGGGAAACTTCACCATCAGCAAGGGCAATGTGATCAAGTTAAAGTGAGCGATACAATCAGGAGGGCGGCGTACAGCGCAAAAGATGTTGTACGCCGCCTTACGCCGTCAGCGGCTGTGCCTGCGTATAGCCGAGCAGAGCTATCAAATTCTCAGAAAGGTCAGGATTTTATGCCCCTGTCGAAAGCGGACAACTTTGCAGTCATGCAGCTAAAGAGATCACAAAGCAAAATTGATCTGGACTTGATTGATCTGAGTTTGTGGCGTCGGAACGACTATTGTTCCAGCGTCCTCCGATGTCATGTTGAGCGCAGTACCGCAACGGCGGCTCCTATTTGGCAGTGCCGGCAAAATACTTGTGTTCTGCCATGCCTAAAGCCCAGCCGCCGTGCCGTGGAAACACCAGTTTCTGGTTAGCCTGAAGAGCGTTTATGTCCAGCGTTCGCAGCAAAATGGCTGCGGACAGCAGTTGTTCTCGCGTGTCGAACACTTTTTTGTGAACATCCTCTATTTGCGCCGCTGCCAGCGCATGGATGTCCGGGTCTATAATGCCGGCGATATTCGGACGATAGGGCATGGCCGTACTGCCTCCTTTAACCAGGTCATAGAAGCGGCGCAGATCGTCATGGGTCAATTCCACCTCGTCTTCTTTGGCCGCTTCGGGATGCAGCAGCGTCACCAGAGCATACGCGGCGCCCCCAACGATATACACCTTCGCGCGTCTGGCAACCACAGAGTTTTCCTTCATCTGTCTGCGCAGGCGAGCGCCGATCTGTTTATCGGCTTCGCGTTCCAGCGCAGCCGTATAATCTTCTCCCGTCTGCATATTCTTCTGCGCTTCAGTGGCAAGGCTGACGCTCCCCATCCGTATGTCAAGGGCGACAGGCGTTCGTCCATTGGAGTCCACATAGATGTACCCCCACCGGCCATTCCCGCTTCCGATGTCTACCAAAGAGGCGGTTTGCCGATCCTCCGGTCTGATGGAGCCGATGATCCCATAGAAGAGTTCGTCCCCGCTTTTCACGTAAGGCATGGCGGCTTCCGGCGTAGCGTCAGGACGACTGGCGGGAGCCTGCGCTTCGTTTTTGGTCATCTGGAAGACTTCGCGCGCAAGTTCCGGGCGGTTTCGGCCCTGAACCAGCGAACTGCTGCCGGCTACAAAGATGTCGGTGATCAAGAAGGGCTGCTGCCGCGCGCTCTTCATACCGCGAATCAAATCGCGTATCGCAAGAGCCGTATCCTGCATGGCTTTGGGGCCGAAGCTGCCATTGTTGCCTTGAAGACTGGCGTTTAGATTCGTGTTGATGCTGCGTCGGTACAGTTCCACGATGGCGGTTTTACCTTTGCCGTCGCTGATGCGAGATATTAAAACGCCCTTGACGCCCTTGGACCCGACATCAATAGCGCCAAAGATGTATTCCTTTTTTGCAAGCGGGCTTAGATCGCCGATGCGCGTTCTTAGATCATACACCAGTTCGACGCGGCGGCCTACTTTTTCGGCTTTCGCCAGCGCCTGCTGATACCGCGCAATGGCGGCTTTGATATTGCCCTGTATTTCCACGAGCCTTCCGAATAATTTGTATCCGAGCGCCTCGCTGTAGGCATCCTGAATGCTGGCATCCCGCAGAACTTTGAAACCCTCCTGCAATCTGGCATCGGCGGCTTTGAAATACCCGGCAGCCTTACTTGATGACGTTGGTACGCTGGATTTACGCTCTTCTTCCCCCGCGCGCATGTATATCTGCCCGTATGCAAACAGGGCGTTCGCCTTTACTTTGGCGTCAGGGAGTTTTGCTGCCGCCTGGTAGACGACCTGCATGGTATCGAGAGCCGCCGAGATTTTGCCGGTCAGCAGTTTTTCCTCGGCTTCTGCGGATTGGTACACGACGCGCTGCGCGTTGTGGGTTTCCAGTTTCAACGCCTCGTCGAACTCTTTCAATGCCTCTTCGTGGGCGTCGCGCTTGCGGAGAACCTGGCCGATATTGTAGTGCGCCAGGGCCTCGCTGGAAAGGTCATTCGCTTCGCGGGCATGTCCCATTTCCTTCTGAAAACAGTCCTGCGCTTTTTCCAATTCTCCCTGATTTACCAGGTAGATGTTACCCATAGCATCGTTGGTGTCGGCCAGAATACGATGGTCATCGGTGAGAGGGTCAATTTTCGACAGGGATATTTCCGCTTCATCGAACGCGCCCATTTCAAACTGAGCGCGGCCCAGCAGCAGCCAGGCCTCCGCGCTTTGCGGCATTTCTTCGGTTGCAGCGCGTCCGGCTTCCACCGCTCCGGCGATGTCGTTCTTTCTCAGCAAGTCCTTGCCGCGCTGCAATGCGGTGGTATTTTGCGCGAAGGCGGAAGCCGAAACGACCAGAAGGACACTGAAGGTCGTGAGCCACAGATGCAGAATTTTATTCCGGCGGACGAAACGATGTATGTTCATGTTTGCTCCTCACATCCGATTAGTCATAGGCGTGTACGAACTCATTGGTGACTACTGAGGCAAATTGATACGCGCAAGGCGTCTCTCATCCTCTTTTTTTGCTATCTGTGCTTTTATGCCCCGCAGTTTGCTTTCGATTTCGGGCCGATTGCCGCCGACGGCGATTGCATCCTGTAGATTCCTCTCTTGTTTGGCCTTTTCCCTGTTGAGGCTGAAAATATCTTGTTCCAGGCGGTGGATTTGCAGCCTGAGACGGCTAACCTGCTGCTGCCGACGGGAGGGGGCGGGCGCGGGCGTCGAGATAGAGCGTACAGGCTTTGAACGTGCCGGGGCATGATAGGGAACGGATGGCTCTGCTTTTTTCGCGGGCCGCTTCAATATATCGCTGATCTTCGGATCGTCGGCGCAGGCAGGAATAAAGGCGACGGCAACGAAGACTGCCGACAGCGCAAGCGGAAAGAGACGATTACGGCAAAACATGCAGACTGCCTTTCATCTAAAAGTTAGCGGCGACACTACGCCATTTGCAGGCCACGCCGGCGCCTCCAGCCGTGTCGAAAGGACGCAAGACAACAGTCACGCGCAGCAAACCTTTCGGCGTCCGACTACGAAACTCGGGCAGCTACGACCGAGCAGTTGTCACGGCTGCCGTTGGCAAGGGCGGCGTGTACGATGCTTTGGGCGGATTGCGGCAGATGCGCGCCCGCCAGAAGCTGCGCCATGTGCGGCTCCATGACACATTCGCTGACGCCATCGGAACACAGGACGATGATGTCGCCGGGGCAGGCATCGAAGCGGTTGAGCGTGGGCGTGATCTGTCCGGCTATGCCCAGCGCCTGACTGAGAACATTTCCTTTGGCGTGATGCTTGGCCTGGCTTTCTTCCACCTCCAGCACGTCCGTCGCATACAGATGATCGCGGGTCAGGCGGCGCACGAAAGGCAGGCGAAATTGCAGCGCGCGGCTGTCCCCGACATGCCCGACGACGACCTCGTTTTGCAGCAGGGCCGCCGTTACAATGGTCGTACCCATACCTTCTTTGTGTTCGTCCTGAGCCGCGTCGCGCTGGATACGCTCATGCGCTGTGTAGATGGCTTCCTGCATCAGTTTCTCCACATCGTCGAACTGATACTTTTCAAACATTTTCAACAGCACGTCTATGGCGCGCTGACTGGCGACTTCCCCGCAGGCATGGCCTCCCATGCCGTCCGCCAGCACCAGCAGCACACCGGAACCGTCGGGGGCGGCGTAAAATCCCACCTGGTCTTCGTTGTTGGCGCGTTTTCCCGCCTCAGAATGAATAGAAACCATTGGCTCAAGTAGTTTCATGCGTGTTCCCTGTTCGTACCGATTTGGATGTTGAATTGGATGTTAAATTGGATGTTGAATATGCCGCATGGCAGAGCGGCTGTCGCGTGTTTCGCGTGTCTCACGCGAAAGCAAGAAAGAGTGCCGGCAGTCAGCCTTCCATGCGCGGGGTACGTCCACGTATAGGAGAACGACAGACAGGAGAACGGCAGATATATTTGCGTTTGCCCGCGGTTTTTTGGCATCAGGCGCCGGCAAGCTGACGGCGCATTTCATCGCTGCGCGGGCGGTCATCGGGTGATTTTGCAAGGGCGGAAGCCAACAGCGCGTCCAGTTTTTTCGAGACGGCAGGATTCAAGACGCGGGCGCGATCAGGAATTTTATGAGCGCACAGGTTCAGCACTACCTGTTCTTCCCCCTCAAAAGGACAGCGTCCCGTCACCATTTCGTACACTGTACACCCCAACGAGTACACGTCGGAAGCGGCGGTGAGGTGCGTTTGTCCCTGCGTTTGCTCCGGCGACATGTAATGAACGGTTCCCATACGGGCGTTCACGCTGGTCACCTGGCGGCAGCCTTTCATCCAGGCGATACCGAAATCCGTTAATTTCGCATTACCCGCCTCACAGAAGAGAATGTTCTCCGGTTTGAGATCACGATGGACGACATCGCGGGCGTGAGCGTAGGCCAGGGCATCGGCGATTTGCGTCCCGATGCGCGCGGCCTCGACTTCGGCGATCTGCCCGCCCTGCGGGATGCGGTGGCGCAGGGAGCCGCCGGGCAGGAATTCCATAGCAAGATAGGGTGTGCCATCGTTGAACTGCCCATGATTGTAAACGCGAACGATATGCGGGTGGCTCAGAGACTGCGTGATTCTGATCTCACGCTCGAACCGCGCCATAATAAATTCCGGGTCATCGAACCGCTGTATGTTGGGCATTTTTACGGCCACCTGTCGGTTCTCCGGGAACATTCGGGCAGAGTACACGACTGCCATGCCGCCGCGCCCTACTTCGACCATATCTTTCAGCGTAGTGCGTTCCAGGCCCGCATCCGGGACTGGCGGCGGATCAAAAATCCGGTTCTCCCCCTGCGCTTTCAGCAGGCAGAACGTAAGCGCAAACGGCCCGATTTCGATGCGGTCGCCTTCGGCCAGTCTTGCGTTCGTCGTCGGGCGCCCATTGACCAGCAGGCCATTGGCGCTATCGCAGTCCTGGATGCGCCATCCGGTTTTATCCTGAACAATCTGCGCGTGTTTGCGCGAAATGCTGGAATTATCCAGATGCATCTCGCAACTGGAGTGCCGCCCGATGTGAAAGGGCGACTGGCTGACGGGCATGATGCCGAGGTCGCGCCCGTCCCGATCCCTCACGCGCAGCGAGGGCGTGGCTGCTTCCGGCTTCGCCCGCCTATTCGCGCCGTCCTGCCGCTCGGCGAGGGGCGTCTTCTTAGCGGGTTCTTTTTCCTCTTGTTTCGGGACGGGAAGCGGCGCGGGGGTTTTGCCGCTCGCATCTCCATTGCGCTTGAAGCCCCACCAACATAGCACGGCCAGCAAAATCAGGCCGAAAATAAACCCGCCGCTGTTTGAGTCCATGACGCGCTATTCCATTCCCAGCAATTTATACACAGGGTTATGTATGACGCCCCGTTTTTTCGCCAGACCTGCCTGTTCCCTCGCCCCTTCTTTATCTCCCTGTGCCAGCAGCGCTATCGCCAGAGGCGCGTAACCGGCACAGTAGTCGGGCTTGATCGCGATGGCTTTACGAAAGCATTCCTCGGCTGTGTTCCACCCCTTGCGCGCCAGCGCGATCCCACCCAGACACAACCAAAAATCCAGCTCGTTTTGCTGCCGCAGCGCCTTTAACTCGTCTGCGGCTTCCGTGGCCTGATTTTGTTCCGTATATACCAGCGCCAGATTGGCGTGCGCCCAGGCTATATCGGGATCAAGTTCGATGGCGCGCTTGAAGTTGGCTATCTTGTCCGCATTGTCTGTATCAAGGCATCCCTGCTGATTGAAAATGTAGGCTAGTTTGGGCGACAATCGGGACGCTTGATGTATCAAGGTTCTGGCTTCGTCGGGTTTATCATCTACGGTTCTAATGTAGGCCAGAGCGGTCAGCGCCAGGGCGCACTTTGCATTCAGGTCGTATGCCCGCTCGGCCTCCTCGCGCGCTTCGCGCAAGGTATCGTCGCCAAACCTCAGCATGTAGTCTTCCAGCAGCGCGTTGGCAAGCATAGCATGTGCGTTTGCGCTGGAGGAATTTTTGGCAATGGCTTTGCGCGCCTGCCGCACCGACGTGCCAAGCTGGTTGCGGCACAGACTGGCATAGGCCTTGTTGATTAGCTGCGAGGCCGTTAAACCGTCTTCATCGGCTTTGGAAGTGGCGCTCGATTGGGAGCGCGCAATCGAGTCCTGTAATTGCCGGGCTTTGTCTTCGGCGGCCTGACGCGCTTCTCGGTCGGCAGTGGCCTGCTTCTGCGCTGTTTCAGCCCCATTTTGAGCCTCTGCTGCCTGACGGCGCGCTTCGGCTTCCCGCTGTTCGGCAGCCGCCTTTTCTTTCTTTAAGCGCGCCAGTTCCGCCGCTTGTTTCGGGTCTTTCTTTACGAGAATGGTTGTTCGTTTCGCAGCCGCTTTCGATTTTTTTACGCCTGTTTTATGCCCGGACGCCGCCTGCTTGCCGGGTTTGGTGGACGACGTTTTAGCGGCGGCTTGCGGCGCGGACTTGTGCTTGAGAATGTCGCTGATCTTTGGGTCGTCGCCCTTTGCCTGAACGACGGACGCCAACAACAGCAGTGCGACGGCGCTGCCACAGCGGAAGCGACTGCCGGCGTATAGAGAAATCAGGCTTTTCATGGCAAACTCCTTGAGGATGCAACTTTTTGTATGCAGAGGCTCCGGAAACAACATCCCCCAAACTCTCAACAGCCGGTGTCAGGAGTGTTTGCGGTGTATAGTATCAAATCACAACCGCTGTTTTACCAGTTCGGCATCACCGGGAAACTGCCGTATCGCTTGCCATACCGCTTCTTTTTTTTCACTCGGACGTTCCAGCATACCCAGCGCGCGGATTTGCTGCCTCCATGCCTCACGGTTGTTGGGTTCCTTCGCAACTGCTTCTTTGCTGAAGCTCAAAGCCTGCACACATAAGCTTTTGCTGGCCTGCAGAACAATAGACTGGTCGCCGCCATTTTTCAGATAGTATTTGATGCGCTCGCCGGCGTCGTCCAGACGCTCTTTGGCGCGCTGTGCCAGCGCCACTGCGTCTGTGTGCGCTGCTCTCAGCGCGTCCGCCGCCACCTTTAAATCTGCCGCCTTCGCGCTGTCTGTCGCCGAACTGCCGGGTGGAGGCTGCGGGAGGGAACCTGTAGCCGAGGCGGCGGATACCGGGACTTGCGCCGAGGAAGTCATATCCGCTGCCGCTTTGTCCGACGGGATTGTAACCTTGTCTACCGGATGGATCGCAGGAACCGTCACACCGGGCGGCGCGGATGCGACATCCGGCTTTTTGTTGGCCTGGGTGAACAGCAGTCCCATCGTGAGCAGCGCGATGACGCCGCCGAGCGCCCACTTCGCCCACGCGATGGGCGTGACCACGGGCAGGTAGACTGAAGCGCCGCCAGCCTCGCTTGTATGAGTTTTGGGGTGCGATTCCGGCGGTTCGAGCGGCGACTTTTGAGGGCCGCGTTCGAGCGCAAGGCGCATTTCTGCCGTGGATGCGTAGCGATCTTCCGGCTTTTTAGCCAGCGCGCGCACCACGATCTCGCGCAGCCAGGGCGAAACCGTATTGGGCAGGGGCGGCAGGGGCGCATAGATGTGCATGTGCAGTACCGACAACTGCGTATCGGCTTTGAACGGCACGTCGCCCGTGAGCATCTCATACAGCAGTATGCCCACGCCGTACAGGTCGGAACGCGTATCCAGACTGCGGCCTTCCGCCTGTTCGGGACTCATATAGGCGGGTGTACCCATCAGAACGCCCGTGCTTGTCAGGCCGGATTGGTTGAGGGCTTTGGCGATGCCGAAATCCATCACCTTCACGCCCTGATTGCTCAGAAACACGTTGCCGGGTTTCATGTCGCGATGCACAATGTTTTGTGCATGGGCGCACTCCAGCGCCCGCAAAATGGCATGGGCAATGGCAACCGCGTCATCTTCCGACAGCGGCCCCCGCTCCAGACGCTTCTTGAGCGTCTCGCCGTGCAGCCGTTCCATGACGAGACAGGGCGTTCCATTAGCATTCCTGCCCACATCGTACACGCGCACTATATGGGGATGGTCAAAGAGAGCGCACAGGCGGGCTTCTTCGAGGAAGCGCTTGACAAACTCCTCGTCATCGGCCAGGGAGGGCTTGAGTACCTTGATGGCGACGGCGCGGTTCAGTCCCACATGCCGCCCTTCGTATACGTCTCCCATCGCACCCTTATCGATTTTTTCTCCAAGTTCGTAGCCTTGCACTTGTCCATACTCCTGTTGTGAGGTCTATCCTAAATTAGAGCGCGTCCTTGCCGCCTGTTCATCCGCCTTTGCCCTTGTTGTCGTCAGGTTTTATAGGATTGCCCTTCTTTTTGTCATTCGGAGCCTGCGGCTTTGCCTCAGCATCCGACGTTGGTTTCGCAGGAGTTTCTATCTTGCTGCCAGCCTCGCCAAGATCAGATCTGGTATTTTTGTTGTCTGCGCCCTTGCCCTTACTGCCTGCTTTTTTGTCCGTCTTATCATCTGCTTGACTGGGCTTATGAGTTGACGTTCCGATGACCGGTGCTGGTGGGCCGTATGTTCCTGGAGTGGCTGTCACTTCTGGCGTAACCTTCGCTTCTCTGGCCTGCCTTGCATCGTCCTCAGCTTGTTTCCTGCGCTCTCTCTCGCTTGCTAACGCTTCCTCTGTCTGTTTCACCCTGGCATTTGCCCGCGCTAGGTCTCGTTGCGTCTGTGTTTGTCGCCCTAAAGATCTAGCAGCTTGACGCTGATTCTCCCGATTTGTGTTCGTTGCGTCAGACCGGTGTTCATCCGATGTGTCTGACTTTGAGATGATAGGTTTTGGAGGTGAGACGTCGTAAGATTTTCCATGATCGACTCCATTCTCCACGAACGCTAGAATTTGTTGAATGTTATGTGGAGGGGTGATCGTCACCGTTATGTCATCCTTATTTTTCGGGAACACAATTGTGGCAACCTCATCATGTCCGCTTTGAACGATGACCTTAATGGCGTCTTCATGCGCTGATATATTCAGCTTCACTCGAACCTTGTACGTATGCTTGCCGTCTTCAAGCCGATTTAGCTGCCTGATGGACACTTGATCCACAGCCCACTCCGACGAATTACTAGAGTGAACGCCCGATTCATCGGTAACATCGTTGGATGAGTTGTGGTTTAGCGTCTTTCCATCGGAGTGTAGCGCTGCGCCTACCGTCTTCGCCGGACTTGGCGGCAAAGTATGTTGTCCCGACGCTTTGCCGCCTGCGAATGTACGCGGATGTTCGGGAGGCGTAACGGTCGGGCTGCTGCTGCGGATGTGGAGGAAAAAGGGAACCGCGACGATGCCGGCCACGGCAGGCAGCGCGATCATGGCCCACAGGGGGGCGCTGCGCTTGCCCGCGCCTGCACCGCCCATACCGCTCGCAACGCTCATACTGCCGGCGCTGCTCGCGTTTGGGTGTGCCGTCTCGGTCTGCACCTTTACCCACTCGTTGAAGCGGGGCGGATCGTCGGTGTCGTATTCCCGATAGCGTATATTCATGTCGGCCATGTCGCTCACTCTCCTCCGCCGGACGGCGAACCCACGGAAACGCCCTGCATCCTCACATGATGTTTGCGGTCTGCGTAGGTTTGCAGCAGCTCCGTGATGTTGTCGGAAGGAATCGCATAGGTGATGCTTCCGCTGTCGGAGGCCCCGGCCACCAGAACGCCGACCACTTCGCCTTTCGCGTTGATGACCGGCCCGCCGGAATTGCCATGCGTGGCCGAACCGCCCATCTGCAGCATCGTCGCGCGGTTTTGCGCGTCCCTCTGCAGGCGCTCTACCGTATGCTCCTGTACAGATGCCGCGGGCAGCTGCTTGTTCGGCGTGTAGATCGTAATGCCAAGCGGAAAGCCCACGACCCACAGCCGCTGTACCTCACTGAGCGCGCTTGTATCCCCAATGGAAAGCGGTTCCACCACTTTCTCAGGCAGCTGCATCAGCGCCAGGTCGGAATCAATGGGCCGATTGTCATTGGGAGATTCCACCTGGATGTTTTCGGCGGGAACTTCCACTTTGATCTGGTGCGACGTGCCGCAGAAAAATATCACGATGCAGGGCAGGGGATCGGTAACGCTGTTCGCTCCGGTTCTGTCCGTAACAACATGCCGGTTGGTCATAATGGTACGCCCGTCGCCCACGCAAAAGCCGCTGCCCATGGCGATGCCTCCCCCGGTGACAGGGCGGACAATGAACACCACAGCGTCTTTGGTCTTTTTTAGCGTGGCTTCATCGGGCGTGACACTCTCCGGCATGGAAGGGGGGGGAGCGTCATCCGGTTTCCTGCCGTCCTGCATGAAATGCGGGGGCTTCGGCGGCGTATCAGACTTCGCGCTCCCACTGCCGGATCGCATGGAAACCACGAAAATAACCAGCGCGAGCAGGGCAATAGCTCCGGCAGCGGGCGCGTAGGACGGCAGTTTGGGCGCGGACTTTGCAGGCTCGGCAGGCGGGAGGACAGGCGGGGGCGCATCGGACGTGGGAAATTCCGGCGGCCCTGAAGGCAGGCGCAGTTCCACCACGAAATCCCCCAGATGGATCACGTCCCGATCCGACAACTGGCGCGATTCGACGCGCTTGCCGTCCACCTGAACTCCGTTGCGGCTGCCCTGGTCTTCGATTACAAAAACTTTGCCATTCCAGTACAAGCGGGCATGAACGCGCGAAACTTCCAGATACTCCTGCGGCGGGCGGATCTTGCACTCCGGGCTGCGTCCGATTTTCAGGTCGGAAAACGCGATGGGGTAGGCTTTTCCCTTCAAGACGCCGTCCAACACGCGTAAGGTTGCTTGAGGCATGATGGTTCGCTCCCTTAAATCTTCTTGAACACCATTTCCGTGTCGCCAATGGCAATCACATCGCCATCGTTGAGTTCTACGGGGTTGCTGACATCCACGCCCAGGCGTTTGCCATTGTGATTAGTTCCGTTCTTACTGGCGAAATCGAACAACCTCCACGCGCCCTCTTCGAGCAGAACCGCGCCGTGATGGTTGCCGGCAAAATCGTCCTCGACATAAATGTCACACTCCGGGGAGCGGCCCAGCTCGCTGCGCTGCTTACGGAACTGGTACAACTGGCCGCGCCGCTGCCCTTTCGTGCAATACAGCCAGGCCACGCTGTTGATCGCCGGGCCGGTCGGTCGTACCATCGTCTCATTGTTGCGGCCAGCCGGTTCCTGCCGGTAGGGAGGCGCGTAACCCTCTCCCTGCGGACTGCCGGACGCGCGGGTTTCGCCGCTATCATAGCTGTACGCTTTCTTCGCGCCTCGGCTGACCATGGTTTCATTGTCGTCGCTATCAGAGTAGGGCATGTCGTTTCTCCATCGGTTATGAGCGGATGCGTTGGCCGGCAGTGAATGCGCCTCACGAGCGCTGCATGATGCCGGAGGCCTGACTGTCGGCAGGATCGGAGGAGTGGAGCGTTTTGAAGATCAGCGCTGAATCGCCCAGTTCGATTGTGTCGCCATCGCGCAGCTGCTGTTGATAAACGCGCTCCGAGTTGACCTGAATGCCGTTGGTGCTTGCCATATCCATAATGGAACAGGAACCGTCGTCATTGGTGATGATCTTGGCATGGCGGCGCGATACCTGGCCGTCGTCCGCGAGCGATATTTGCACGTCTCCGGCGCGGCCTATAATCGCTTCTCGGCCCGTTATTTTGAATTCCCGATCCTTCATCGGGCCGCGCACGGCCATCAGCCAGGCGCGCGAAGGGATTTGGGCCGGCTGCATAATCATTGTTTCTGACGACGAATTCCGCTTGTCGGCCGATAAGCCGCCGCGCCCATACTGCGTCTCCCGCGCGTTGTCATTCGCGCTGTCATAGGAGTAGCGGGGCTGCTCAACGCCTGTATGGGCGCGCCCGGTTTCCGAATAATCCGAGGCAAGCGTTCCGTTCAGGGGCCTGTTTGGGGCGGTATTCGCGCCTGTCGTCTGCGCGTCCTGTGTGACCGGAGCAGGCTGGGATTTATGCATGCTTACATGGCGCATCCTAAATCCCGCCAGCAGCGCCAGCGCAAAGACGGCGGACGCGCCAATCAGAATGTTGCGAGTGTGGTCATTACCCTTGCCGGCGCCCCCGCTTATTGCGGCAGGGGAAATGGGAGGCTTCGGCGTTGTATCTGCGTTTGCGCGCGCTCCCGCGCCTGTTCCGCCTGTGCCGGCTGCCTGCGCTCCAGGAATGGCAGTCGGGGCGGGCGGGGCCATGTTCGTGGCAAGGCTGCCCGCAGCCGACAGGCGCATGCCGCCGGGACGAACCCAGGTGACTTCCAGGACATGCGAGCGGCCATCAGCGGGTGGACTATCCACCTGCACATCATAGACATCGGCAAGTCGCCGCCCCACGTTCGCATACAAGCCGCTCAACGCGCCCGGATCGGGCGCGTATAAATCTGCGCCGCCTGAAACCGTGCCGAACCGGTGCAGAACGGCATGGTCTACGCTTTGTCCCAGCCCGATGGCATAAACGGGCAGCAGTTTGTTGTCCAGGGCAAGATGGGCGATGTCGTCCGCTTTCAGGCTGCTGCCTTCATCGTGTCCGTCCGTCAGCAGCACAATCGCGCGGCGTCCCGGCGGCACACTCGCGGGCAGGGACGCCGCTTTGTGAATGGCGTCAAACAAAACGGTATGCTGTCCTACTGCCTCCGCGCTTTGAATGGCCGCGCTGACCGCGCGCTTGTCCGTTGTGAAGTTCTGGCGAACATGCACGGCATCGTCGAAATTGATCACGGCCACCTGATCGTTCTTGCCCAGTTGAGATACAAACCGAATGGCCGCCTGACGCGCGGCGTGAATGCCCGCGCCGCGCATACTGCCGCTGGTATCAAGCAGAAGCGCGACGCCAAGCCCTTCGTCCACGGCGTATCCTGCCGAGACGCGCCGTATAGGAACGCGCTTGCCGTCCAGTGTGGCTTCAAAGTTCTGGCTGTTCAGCCCCGCTCCAATGCTGCCGTTGTCTTCAATCGGCGTTACATACACACGCGCCGCGCCGCTGTCGGGCGCGAGCGATGCGCTGCGCCATTTGAGCGACGCCTGCTGCGCGTCGGCAATGCCTGCCGCCAGAAGCCATGCCAACGCCAGAGCGATTGTTTTGAAATGCCTCATCAACTTTGCCTTCCGCTGTATGCTCGCAGTCGAACTGTTCCCGCCCGAACATGGCCCGAATATTCCCGCCCGAACATGGCCGGAATGTTTCCGCCGCCGCGTTCTGCCGATCAGCCCACGCGCTTGAAGGTGAGAATGGATTTGCCGACGCGGATCTCATCGCCATCCTGCAGGGTGCGGTTGTTCGTCACTCGCGCCTCATTGAGATAGGTTCCGTTGCGCGCAGCCATGTCATGCAGTTCGTAAATCTGGCCCTGAACGCGAATCAACGCGTGTTGGCGGCCTACTTCCTCATCTCCGAGGATGCGAATGTGACATTCGCGGCTTCGTCCGATGTGCATGTCGCCGGGGCGCAGATCGAAACGGCGTCCCTTGTCCTGCCCTGCGGAAACCACGATCCATGCGCTTTCCGCCATTGCGCCGGTAGGTACTATGGTAGGATTCTGCCCCTGCGTCATCGGATGGTTCCTGCGGTCTGAACCGTATTGGGTGAGCTGGACGGTCATCGGGTCTATATGCGAATCGTTACTCACAGCGTTTCCTCCTCCAAGAATTACGGCGGGCGCGTTTCCTCCTCTGGGGACGATTGTACGCGCGTCTGTCAGCTTCAAGCGCGTTCCGATCCGATGGCCCAGCAGCATCAACACTATGCCCAGCACTGCCAGAAGCCAGCCGGCGTCTCTCGTCCGCTCGATCTCCATGTAGCCGCTCGATATTTTATCCGTAAGCGACAGCAGCGCAAGGCCGGAAGCCGTGATTACGCCGCCCCATCCAAACAGCGCCAGCGCCTGCGCCTCCTGGGTAACCAGGTTCGCCACTATCGCCAGACAGGCGGCCAGCACGAGCAGAGGCGTTCCAAACAGGGCAAGGCACATCACGAGTATTTGCCCGGCCATCGGAAAACCACCGGACCATTTGGCTAGCGAAGGCAGCAGGCCCAGCAGAACCAGGGTCGTTGTCGCGCTCGCCGCCACGCATGACACAGCCACTTTTGCCACATCCAGCCGTAAGTGGAACATGTTTGCGGCCCACATGATTAATCCCACGCAGATGGCAAGGGGAACGATAAAAATGGCAAGTTCCTTCACAGCCGATGTCCTCCCATTTCGATGCCTTTTCAAGACGCGCTTCACTAGCAGAACCCATGTGATCGTTATTGAAGCAGTGTTGAAGCAGTGTTGAAGCAGTATCGAAGCAATTTGTGAATTTTCGCGCGGCGTACTACCCCGACCGACCGCCTTCTACGCCATTTTGCCGCGCGATCAAAACGGCATGAGTACGGTCATTGGCCTGAAGTTTCCTCAAGATATTGCCTACGTGCTTCTTCACCGTGACCATCTCCAAGCAGAGTTCCTCGCAAATCTGGCGGTTAGTCTTATCCTGGGACAGCCGCCGCAGCACTTCTGTTTCCTGGCGGGTAAGCAGGCTGAATAGATGGTGCAAGCCGGAAATGTTCCCGGACAGGCGCTGAAATTCCAGCAGGACACGAACTGCCAGAGAAGGAGGAATAGCGGCCTGCCCGGATGTGACATTACGCACCGCCTGAGCCACCTCCGAAGGATTGGCATTCTTAAGCAAATAGCCCTTCGCTCCCGCTTGAAGCGCCTCGAATAGATGAACGTTGTCATCAAATACTGTCATGACAACGATCTCCACGCTCGGCGCTTGGAGCTTGATCTGCCGTATCGCTTCAACGCCGCTCATGATGGGCATATCCAGATCCATCAGCACAGCGTCCGGGAGCAGCTCGACAGCCAGACGCGCGGCTTCTTTGCCATTGGATGCCGTAGCCTTGACCTCAATATCCGGCTCGTAAGCCAGCGATTCGGAAAGGCCCTGCACAAATAATTTCTCATCGTCAGCAACAATAACTTGTAGAATTGGCACAATAGAATTACCCTATCGCTCAGACAAAAAGTATTGTCTTTATTATAACATGATATAAATAACTCGAAGGTATACTTTTCAGTATACCTTCGAGTGTGGCTGATATAATAATGTTATTTGAAATGTAATTTTAATATGTAAAAATGTAAAAACGACATTGCCTCTGCAATACGCAGGCCGCCGCGCAAGTAAGTGTCGGGATACAAAGCCGTTAGTTGAGCCGGAAGTTGTGCCGCTTCTGTTTATGCCGCTTCTATGTCTTCGGCTGTTGCGCGTTCGTAGGGAATGCGCAACAGGAACGAGCTGCCCTGTCCCTCCCCCGCGCTTTCGGCCCAAATATGTCCCTTCTGCGCTTCAATCAGGCGTTTGCACAAATTGAGGCCGATACCCGTACCTGATGCCGTCCCGCCTCCGTCATGGCCCCTGTAAAAGGCTTCATCAAAGATACGCGCCAGGTCTGCAGCGCATAGCCCTTTCCCGTCGTCGGCAACGCAGATATACAGTTCGTCGGCGCTTTCCCACGCATGTATGCGAATGGGAGTGCCGGGCGGCGAGTATTTGATGGCGTTTTCCAGCAGGTTGATCAGCACTTGCTTGAGGGGCATCTGGTACAGCCGGAAGGTTGGGCATGGCAGTTCCGAAGTGACGCAAATTTCGCGTGGCAAACAAACCGTCTCCGCCAGCTGTTCCTGTTCGGCCTGCGCGCATTTGCGCGCAATGTTTTGCGCTAATGCGGGAACGTCTATGACACTCTTCCGTCCCAAGTCGGGGGTGAAGCCCGCTTCCGCGCGGGCGATGTTGAGCATGGTATTGAGCATGTCATACATATCTTCCACTTCTTCCAAGACCGCTCCAACACGCGTCTCATGCGTCCGGCGTTCGTCCGGCGGAGCCTGCGACTCCGCAAGCCGCAAGCCGCGCTGCATGTTGCGCAAAGGCCACTGAATCGCTGCAAGCTTGTTTTGCACTTGATGCTGCAAATCATACGTGGTCTGCAGGCGTACCTGCGCCAGATCATAAAGCTCGCGATTGCTCGCGGTCAGCCGATGTTTATGCCGCTCTTGCAGCAGAAGCTCTTTTGCCAGAGTGGTTCCGGTCACCACGCAGAAGAGAGTGGCGGCGAGGCTGCGTGGATTGACCGGCCAATCAATTCCACCAACCGGAAATTCGAGTATGTCCAGGAGTTCGAATAAGCCACCCAGCACAATCAGGCCGATGCTTGCCGAAATCCAGCGCAGTGACCGGGACAAGGGCGCAAATACCGGAGCTTCAGAAGCCAGAGGCGCGCAGGCCGTCTGCATTCTTTTGCCGGGTGATACGGTTTGCTGCCGCCCCGCCCCGTCCGTCAAGGCTGTGGGATGTTGCAGCGCCGGGGGATACTGTGAGTCGGAGGGGCTTTTGGTCACTGCACGAGCCTGAATCGCGCGGCTGGAGAAAAGACCGCGCAGCATCAGTCCGTAGGCGAGGATGATACCGCACATGGGAGCCGCAGCGTAGGGTAAGAACCAGGGGCCGATGGCGGCTTCGTTATGTTCACGGAACTGCTTCAGCGTCATGCCGGAGGGGAGGGGATGCAGAACGTGTGGATAGAATGCCATTGCCGCCATCAAGAGACTCGCCGCATACAGCACAAGCGGGTGCGCCAGGCCCGAAAGGCGATACTGCGTGATGCAGGCGGCAAAATGAATAAGCGCCGCCATACCGAGAAAAGCGCCGGCAAATTGCAGGCGAAACAGCAAAAGCGCCTGGCTCAGATGCTGCACTTCCTGGAGGCGCAGCGTGTACCACATCATCCAGGCAATACAAGCGCAGAAGAGGCTGAACGTCGCGTTTTCGGATTTACGGCTGACCTTGACATAAATGATACCGAAGAATACCGCAAATTCCAAGCAGGTAAATACCGCGAATAGAGGCAAAATTACATTGATTTGCATGGCAAAGATTTGAAAACCGTCCGTGCTGGCATTTTCTATTCAAACCAATTATTCCAACCCATTGATATGCTGCCCGTCAAGCGCATACTCTTCTGCCTCTTTCCCTGATCGTGACAGCAATCAGGCGAAAGTTTGGTATCCGACACGCGCAGACACCTGAAAGAGCCTGACGATACCTGCGCGTTTTCTCAGCATCAAGCAGACACATGCGCTGATGGCGCGCGTTCAATCTGCCAAAAACATCAAACGCGCCGAATGATCGGCAATCCACTCTCTTCCAAGTCGTTGTAGAAGCCCCCCGGCTTTGGCCGTGGGGAGTTGTCACCTCACATCCACGTCAATGGGCAGGGCGTAGTTAATGACGTAATTTTCCAGGTCGGGCTGGCGCTGCATGGGCTGGATGTTGCCTCGTCCGTCGGTCGCCCGCGACATTAGCGTGTAACGTCCTGCTTGCGTCGGCACGGCCCATTTGCACTCCCAGAAACGCCACGCGTGACGCGCGGGCGCGCCCGTTAATTGCGCGTTCTGCCACGTACTGCCGCCGTCCGCGCTGACCTCAACACGCGAGATGTCCGAGTCGCCCGTCCACGCCGCGCCGAACACGCGGTATACGCTGCCCGCTTTGACGACCTCGCGCATATCGGGCCGCGCGATCTCGGATTTGATCTGCATTTCTCTTAGGGGAACGCGCGTGGGAATGCCATACGGGCGCTGCCATGCGGCGTAATCCACGGATTGAAAATAGCCGTTGAACGGCTCCGGCGTGACGATGATGCGCTTCAGCCACTTGACGGACGCCATGCCGTACCAGCCCGGCACGACCAGGCGCAGCGGAAAACCGTGCGAAACGGGCAGCGTCTCGCCGTTCATGTGGTGCGCGAGCAGGACTCCAGGCAGCAGGGCGCGCGACAGGGGCAGGCTGCGCGCAAAGTGGATCGCGCCCGTGGGCTTAGGCGGGTCTTTGATCTCGCCCATGTCCGCGCCCTCGAAAATCACCTCGACCGCGCCGCTCTCAACACCCGCGCGGTTCAGGATGGCCTCAAGCGGTACGCCCGCCCATTCCGCATTGCTCACGGCCCCCAGTCCCCACTGCGCGCCTTTAGCGGCGGGCGACAAAAACACGCGGGCGTTCCCGGCGCATTCCAGCGTGGCCGTCGTTGTCTGCGCGTTCATCCGCATCAGGTCGTCGTAGCTGAGTTCCAGGGGTGTTTTGACTGCGCCCTCTACCTTCAATCGCCAGCCTGCCCGGTCTATGGTCGGCACGGGAAAGTGACTGCGAATGTAGAAGCGGTCGTTGGGCGTGATATAGGAGTTGAGCGAGGAAAAGGGGAATTCCAGATTTTCCGGCATCTTTTCGCGGATGATCAGGCCGGGCGATCCGCCGATATTTTCCCCAGGCGGAAGCGTATTTGTTGAGAGCGAAGCGGACGTTTGCGCGTTTGCCGTCTCGCCGCCCAAACCACCAAGCAGAGGCATCAATGCCGCGCCCGCCGCCCCGCGCAAAAACGCCCTCCGCTGCCAGTCCGCGTTCGCTGCCGCGTCTTTCTGCGCCCCGTCCCGCCTGTAATTCATTGTCTGTATTCTCCCTGAATGTCGCCAGTGACTGACTATCCTAATGTTACCTTAGACCGGACGCAATCCGCCTGCCGACCGCAAAATAAGGCCGCAGCACACGCTTCCATAAAGGCGGGATCAAAGCCCCACCTCGATGCTGCAAGGCGAGATACCTCCTGTGAATTATGTGGGAGATAACCTTACGGGTCTATGTTTGCTGAACTTTTCGGCCCGTGTTCCGTCTCTTGATGTGTGACGGAAGGCCCTATAATGCATGATCCGCCCATGACGGCAGGCCCCGGTACAGGTTTGAAGCCCGACTTCATCCGAGAATAATCAGGAGAAAAGATAATGATTACACGTTCAATTTCAATGGTTTGGCCGTCCCTTGTGGCCCTGGCAGGCATGGCCCTGCTTCCGATGACTGTTCAGGCGCAGGACGTTCACGACCGCCGCATGGATCAGCATTCCCGCATCCATCAGGGCGTTACAAGCGGCAGCCTGACGCATCGCGAAGCCTACAATCTCCGTCAGCGCCAGCGGCGCATCGCGTCGAGCGCACAGCGTGACCGCGCCCTGCATGGCGGACATCTGACGCGGGCCGAGCGCGCCCGTCTGAACAGCAGACTGAACCGAAGCAGTCATGCCATCTACCGCGACAAGCATAACGACCACAGCCGCTAGATAAGCGGCGCAAACGTACTATGCAGTGTTGTGAGGCGCTGATCTCACAACACTGCACGAAGGAACTAAAATGGAAACAAAAACCATGCACCTATCTACGGGGAAGATACGCGCTGCGGCGACCCTGCTGCTGATCCTGTTCGCCGCCGCTTTCGCAGGCACGTCCGCGAAGGCCGCCGATGCGGTATTCGTGGGACAGCGGGCCATCCGCATGAAAATACAGCGCGAGGCCGGCGACCGCTACGGCATACGGTTCTTCAGCGCGCACGTAGACCGTCTGCCGGGTGGCCTGCGCACCGTAACGGGCGAGGGCCGCTTTATGCGGCGGGGCAAGGCGCCGCAGCGCTTCACCTACCACACGACGGTAGACCCGCGCTTCAACAGCGACAAAGACACCGGCTACGACATCCATTAGTCTGCCGCTCGTCGAATTGCTATACCACGATTGATGATTATGAACCGGGAATGCTCCTTATACGAGCGTTCCCGGTTTTGCCGTATCAAAGCGTATGTGTTTTTGGTATAATGCGGCAGGAAGCAAAATCGTAAGAGTTCGACAATTGAATGTGACATAACCAATGCCTGATGAAATTAAAGATGGAAATGTTGAAAATTCTGATGCGGAGACAGTTGTTGCTGAGCGTACCCTTGTTTCGCCTGCTTATTTCCTTTCGCTTTCAGTAGAGAACTTTCGATGCTTCAAACAAAAGCAGATATTAAACCTGTCAATAGGTGACGAGAAGCCTGTAAGATGGACTTTGATATTGGGCGAGAATGGCGTAGGTAAAACTACTCTACTACAGCTGTTAGCTTCAATGCAACCGGCGAATGCGTTTTCACACCCGGACGGAAATTCCACTCGTCTCTACGTTCCAGCCTTATTCCAAAATGATCGTATAGATTTGCTTGGTGAAGGCATCTTTACCTCTGGCCTAAAGCAAAGTTTGGAAGGCGAACATTGTCAACTGCGTTGTTCATTTAGCTCAGGACATAGATTAAATAGCTTGGGCGACGCAAAAAGAGTTTTATATGAAGCAGATGTATATCGGAGTTATGGAGTAAGCTCAAAGCTATATGGTGATGAGCCTGTGTTAATTTGTTATGGCTATGGCGCGAATCGTCGGATGGGAACCACTCTACTTTCAGGAAAGCCGGATGCTGACACGTCCGTCAGTTTGTTTTCTGACACGGCAGATCTACTAAATGCTGAAGAGTGGCTACTGCAAGCGAATTATGCCGTCAGCCGCTCTAAAGGGGCAGAGCGTACTCGCGCCGAGGCCCGCTTCAACCGGGTCAAGAACATTCTCATCGAACTGTTACCGGATGTGGAAAATTTTCGTATTACAGAGTCTTCCGCATCACGAATGAGCGCGCATGTGCAGGCGAAGACGCCTTATGGGTGGGTTCCGATACAAAGTTTGAGCCTGGGCTATCGCGCCCTGCTGACGTGGATGGTTGATCTGGCGGCTCGGCTGTTTGAGCGCTATCCCGACAGCAAAAATCCGCTTGCCGAGCCTGCCGTCGTCCTCGTGGATGAGATTGATCTGCATCTGCATCCGCGCTGGCAAAGAACGCTGATACAGTTTCTGAGCGAGACGTTTCCGAACACACAGTTTATTGTCACGGCGCATAGTCCTCTGGTCGTGCAGGCTGCTTCCGACGCCAACATTGTCCTGCTGCGCCGCGAAGGAGATCACGTCGTCATCGAAAACGATGTCGAGGCCATCAAAGGCTGGCGCATAGATCAGGTGCTTACCAGTGACCTGTTCGGACTGCAAAGCGCGCGCCCGCCGCAAATGGACGCCGCTATGCAGGAACGAGATCGCATTTTAGGCAAAAGCAGGCTGACCAAAGCCGATAAGGCAAGACTAGCCGAACTGGAAAAGACCATTGAACTGCCGACCGGCGAGACGCCCGCCGACATCGAAGCAAGGGACATCATACGCCACGCCGCCAGCCTCTTGAAGTAGATTTGACCGAAGTAAATTTGACCGAAGTAAATTTGATTGCAGCAGGTTTTGACTGCCCCGGCCCCTTGAGAAATCAACTTGATCCGAATTACGAAGCCTCTACAACCTCCTGCCATTCTGCGTGTGGCAGGAACGCGCAAACGCGTTGCTCTCTGCCGGGAGTTTACCCTGAATGAAATGGACTTCCGGCAAGGACTGCGGACGTTCACTTTCGATGGCGGCGTTTATGGACACGCCACCGTTAAGCAGGCGTTGGTTGATGCACAATATGGCAAATGCTGTTTTTGTGAGCGCAAAGTCGGCGCGGATGGCGATGTCGAGCATTTCCGCCCAAAGGCAGGCGTTCGGCAGAATGTTTCTTCCCCGATGTTGAGGCCGGGTTACTACTGGCTGGCCTACGATTGGGATAATCTGCTGCTTTCCTGCTCCGCCTGCAATCAGCGGCACAAAAGAAACCTGTTTCCTATCGCTACCCCTGCTGATCGTGCAGCGTCCCATAACGACAGCGTAGATGATGAAGATCCCCTATTTATTCACCCCGCCCACGTAGACCCGCAGCAGTACATTTCCTTCCGCAAAGAGATACCTTATTCCCTGCGAGGAAATCGCTTCGCAAAGCAGACGATAGCCGCGCTTGGACTGGACAGGGAGATTTTGAACGAAGTGCGCCGCGACAGATTAGGTCATCTGGCAGCCATGCGGAATGTACTGGATTGCAGGCATCAGTTGTCTGGTGACATGGAAGGGCAGAGGCTTCTCAGGCAGGCGGAGAAATACTTGCAAGACGCTGTACTTGACAACGCTGAGTTTGCAGGCATGGCCCGTGCCGCCGCCAGACTCGACTTTCGCGTGTCGCTCCCCTGACACGCGCAAAATGAAGGGGTTGTTATGTCCGCCGAACAGGAAGCAGACTTCAAGAACATAGATTTTCGGCAGCAGCCGGAACGCTATCGGATCGGCAGGGGCGAGCAGGGCGTTTTGTCGGTTGAGCCGTACAAGTCGGAGATCCTGCCCCACTGGCGCTTCAAGACCGTTGACGAGGCGCATGTCTCGGCGGCCAAAATCTACGCGTTGTATCTTGGCTACAAACAGGCGGGGGATTTTGTCGGCATGGACATGGCGCGCAAGTTCCTGCAGATGGGTTATACTCGCGCCCGCCGCTACGCCAACCATCCGAGCGGACGCAAGTACGCGCCCGCCCCCTCATTGCAAGATGGCCTGCCCTCGGATAAACCCGCCAAACGACAACTATTGCCGCAGGCGGCGGATTGGGCGACGGGCGAAAAGGCGCAGGCCGCGCAGGTATTTCACGGCTTCTACGAAAAGGTCATGGAAGACGCCGACTATCAGCAGCGCGCGCAGGATCACCAGACACGCTTTGAGAAGTAGTCTGTCCGGGGCGCTGATTTGGCAACACTTACAGAAAAGTCAACAGATCTATGAGAAGCAACTATTCAGGCATAGCAGACGGCTCGTTCACGACCCGTCTGCGAGACGTCCCGCCACCGTCTCGGATGACAAAGCATTTCCGTCCGAAGGACGGTCGGCGGAACGCCCTCAGACCCGTACTTCAGTGCGGGGCTAAGGCGGCTGAATAGTTACTACACGAGTTATGAAAGAACCCCCGCCTTCTGAATTCAGAAGGCGGGGGTTGTAACTACGCGGCGCGTTTGTGAACACGTCAGGCCGGACGCAGGACGCCCCGGAAATCGGCATTCGTTCCCGTGTAGCCGGGGAACACGCGGGCCAGACCCTGCGCGCCCAGATGCCGGGTGGCGACCTCGCCGAACACGGCGCGGAAGTCCGTGGTCAGGGCCAGGTCGCGGTTCTCGTACAACTGGCCTGCGCCCAGGCCCGGCCACTTGCCCAGAACGCGCCCGCCGTTCACGTCACCGCCCAGCGCGAAGAAGCATGTCGCGTGACCGTGATCCGTGCCGTTGTTGCCGTTCTGCCGCGCCGTGCGCCCGAACTCGCTCATAGTCAAAATCACGACATCGCTCATGTGGTCGCCCAGGTCGGCGTACAGCGCGGCCAGACCCTGCCCGAACTCGCGCAGGCGCTGTGCCAGTTGCGGCCCCTCGTTGACGTGCGTGTCCCATCCGCCCATTTCGGCGAACGCCACCTCGACGCCCACATCCGCCTTGACCAACTGCGCGATCTGCTTGAGCGATTCGCCATAGCGGCCATTAGGATAGACCGCGCCATTGGCGGGCGTGTAGTTGCCCGGCGTGGCCTTTTTCAGCATGGCGATGGCCTCGAAACTCTCCTGTCCGGTTCCGTGCAGCACGTCACCCGCCGCGCCGTCATACAGCGTCTCAAAGCCGCTCACGACCGACGATTGCGCGTGTGCGGGCATAGCCACTGCTGTGGCTCCCTCGGCCATTTCCATGCGCGGCTTGCCCAACGCGCCGCGTCTGCCCCCGCCGCCAACTCCCGCCAAACCGATGCCGAACGCCTTCAGGTCGGGAATGGCGAGTGCGCCCGCGTCCCCCTGCAGGCTGCGCGGCAGTCCGTGATCGCCGCCAATCGCCACGGCCCTAAACGGGCTGCCGCTCTGAGTGGCGGCGGCAAGCTTGGCGCGGTCTTCGGGACACGCGAGGACGGCGCGGGACAGCCAGCCGTCCGGGGCGCGCTTGCTGCCCGGTGTGCCTGCCTCCATGTAGTCCTGCGCGTCGAAGTGCGACCGGGTGCTGTCGGGCGAACCGCAGGCGTGAATAGCGGCCAGATGTCCCGACTTGTAGATCGGCAGCAGGGGCGCAAGGGCCGGATGCAGGCCAAAAAATCCGTCCAGATCGAGCGCGGAGTTGCCGGGTTGGCCCATGCCGGGACGCGCCACGGCCAGATTGGGCCGCAGGCGGTACAGATCGGCGTCACCGTGCGGCACGACGATGTTCAGGCCGTCCGCCGCGCCCCGCTGGAAGATGCAGATCAGGGTCTTTTTACGCTTGCGGGCATTGGTTTCCGCGCCGAACGCGGCTGTCCGCAGGAAGGCGGGGCCAAGCACAGGCGCAAGCCCCACCGAGGCCAGCGCAATGCCCCCATTTTTCAAAAACAACCGGCGTGTAACGTTTGTCATTATGTTCTGCTCCATTTGCAATCTTCTTCAAAGTCTAGATGGTCGCGCAGCATCCGGCAGTGTTTGTGGCCCCGCTCTAGATGGCCTGCGACGAAATACGTGGTGTCGAGGCAGCGTATCACGTCCGCGAGGACGTTTGGCCGCAGGCCTCCAAGTCGGGTACGTTCTCTGCACCCGACTTCCGCTCTAGTGGCGCTGAAATTCGGGCGAGCCGAGCAGCAGGGCGGCCATACGCTGTGTCGTAGTCGCGTCTACGGGCGCGGTCATGGCGACGGGCTTGGCGTCCGGCGTGTCATTGATCTGCTTGAGCAGCGTGGCGCGCGTGCCGGGCGCGATGCTTCCATGCAGCACCTGTTCGGCGAAGCGGTCAATGAACGCGTTCGGATTGGGCGCGGCGGTCAGGACGGCGTTGCTCGCGGGCAGGCTCACGTCGCCCAATTTGCCGCCTGTCAGGGCCAGCGCGAAGTTCATGCGCGAGATCAATGCGCCGGACGACACCCACTTTTGCGACTCTTCCGGGTAGCCGGTCGGAGCCTGATACTGGAACAACGGCTGTCCCATCGTGCCGACCTCGCCCACAAGCGACGTGGCGTTCATATACAGGTAGCCGCCGCCCTTGGGAGGCTTGATGCCGGCCAACTGTCCGGGCATCTTAGCGCCCTTGCCGCGCATCGCGCCGTTCTCGATTGCGCTCGCATACGTGCCGCCCAATGCGCGTACCGAGGACACGGCGAACTCGAACGGCGACTTGATCTTGCTGCGGAACGCGGCGGTCGCGTAGAATTCCGGCGAGGTGATGATGGTGCGCGTGATCTCGCGCAGATCGCCATCCGTGCGCTTCCATGTCGCAACGCACTTGTCCACAAGCGAGGCAGGCGGCGTGTCGGAAACGAGCCGCTGGCACAACTGCGTACTGATGTGCTGCATGGTGGCCGGGTGCGAGGCCAGGATGTCCAGAACAGTCTCGCCGTCCTGTATGCCGCCGCCTGCGGGAATCTGGTGTCCCATCACCATTTTAGCGCCGTTGTCATGCAGGTACGGGTGGAACTCGAACGCGCCCACGCCGCCTTTTTTGCCGCCGACCATCATCTGACGACGACGCATGTTGTTTGCCATGCCTGCCCCGCCGCCCGCCGCCATCGCAGGAACCGGCCTGCCGATGCTCCAGCCTGTGAAGCAGCGCGCTACCTCAGTGACGTCGGCCTGCGTGTAGCCGCCGTCCACGCCCAGCGTGTGCAGTTCCATGATCTCGCGGCCATAGTTCTCGTTCAGACCGCCCCGCTTCTTTTTGGCGGGAGCGGCGGGAGTTTGGGCGTCGGGAGCCTGCCCTGCTGCGGTCTGCCCGTTCGCTGCGGCCCCGCCCATCAGGGCCAGCCTGCGCCGCATCATGCCGGGTCGCATCGCGCCGTTCGCGCGTCCGGCCTGTCCGCCCATTGCAGCTCGCATAGCGTTCATGTCGGGCGGCGTGTCACTTGTGGACAGCGCGTTATCCAGGTATATGAGCATGGCGGGGCTGTGCGCGCTCGCGCCCAGCAGGTCGCGGAACTTGCCCAGGATGTGCGGGCGGATCACTTCGCGGTCGTCGGCGATTTTCAGTACGCCGCACGACTGCTTGCGAACGTCAATGTTAAAGTGGTTGCTCCAAAAGTCCACGAGGACTTCCTGCAGCTGCCGCTCCGACTCGATGGCGCGCAGGGCTTTGGCATCCACAAACTGCTTCTGCGCCTCGGCCACGGGCAGGGAGGCTTGCATCAGGGCGCGGCGCGCGGCCATAGCTTCCTGCCGCTCCTGCGGATCGGCCTGGGCCAGTATGTTCTTTTTGCCTTTGGCGTTCAGACCGGGCGTGTCGGAGGGGGCCGCGTTCGCGCCGGGGGCGGCAGTGTCCGCATTCGCGCCTCCTGCCGCGCCGGGTGTCATGGCCGGGTTCGCGCCCATCGGATTCGCCGCCGCGTCTTTTTTGGTGTTTTCGCTGATGATTTCTTTGCGAAGTTTGCGCGAGGACGCAAACGCCTGCTGCCGGGCCTGATAAAGCCCCATCAACTGCTCATCGCTCAGGTTCAGTTGCGTATACGCGGCCAACTGCTGATCTACCATGCTGTCGTTGATGGTTTCGGGTGACAACTGCTGATTGATGTAGGCTTGTAGTCCCATCGCCTTGACCTTCTGCACATCGCCGGGGCGCGGCCCAAAGCCCAGTCGGTTCAGCACATGGACGATCCTCTCGTCTTCCGTCAGCGGCTTTGTCGCCGCGCTCTTCATCACGTCCGCTTTGGCCGGTGTCTTAGGCTTTTCGGCGGGCGCGGACAGGGCGCGCATACTGATTGTGCCGGCCCCTGAAGCGAGGGCGAGCGCGGCGAGGGCACGCAATGCCGTCTGCGCGCTGCGCGGCACAGCAGAATTTTTGGGCGTAGGGTTGATTTTGTTGGCGTACATGGCGGGTCCTTCTAAACGTTTGATAAAGCGTCTTATGCTGCTGGATGAGAGTGGCGTCGGCTGCTTCAGCAGTGGAAGCGCGAAACTTATTACAATTATGGTGTATTCGACGCGTGAATCAGGCAACAGTTCATTTTCATACAACTCTTTATTCAACTATATTCCCCTGATACTGCCCTGATACTGCCCTGATATTGCCGCTCACAGCAGATTTTTACGCAGCACGGCGTAGCGGCGCGTTTCCTCAAATCCGGCGGGCTTGTACAGGTGTTCCGCCGCGCGGGCGTCCGTCCACATAAACCAGGCATTATGCAGACCGCGCGCTCGCATAGATTCCAGTGTGCGGTACATCAGGATCGCTCCCACTCCCCTGCCGCGCCACTCACGCGCGACGCCTATCGGTCCGAACCGTTCGCCGTCATGCTGTGCCACGCCCACAATCGTACCGCGGTAATACGCGAACCACACGTCAAGGTGACTGCGCCGTTCCGCCTCGATGTCCAAAAGCGTCTCGCGGAACACGCGCTGCCAGTCGCCGGGAAACTCCCGCCGTACAAATTGCGTGATGGTCAGGGCGCAATTCCCGCGCCAATAGCAGGTAACATCTATACCCTCATGTTTCAACTCGTCCTCACGCTCTACGATGTTCTCAGGGATGCGCCAACCGGGACCGAGACTGGCCTGCATGGAAAGGGGGCGGTACTGCGTTTCATAGCCGCGCCGCGCTAAAAAGGCGAGGGCGTCGGGATACGCGGCCTCGTCCACGCCGGGCGTCCAGTAGCCGGGCGCGTAGGGAGAAATCCACACGGACGTACAGCCGCGCGCCTTTAGCCAGCCCTCGGCGGTCTCGAATAGCAGACTGCCGATGCCGCGCCGCCGTGTCTCCTCAGCGACAGCGAACAGCGTGATCCAGCCCCGGTCGCGGTCGTCCGGGCCGTCTTCCAGCGTCTGCCGCCGCGCAAGGGCCAGCGCAAAGCCGACAATCTCATTTTGCGTATCCTGTATGATGAACGCGCCTTCGGGATCGAAGTTTGGGTCAAGATAAACCTTGCGTGTCATTGCGGTCAGGCTGATCGCTTCGGCGCTGAGATTGCGCTGAAGGAAGGCCGCTACGCTGCGGTTGTGGGTCAGGTGAAAAGGGCGCAGGGTGTAAGGACCAGAGTTACTCATGTTCATAAGGTTTTACCGTCGCAAATTCGGGGGTTCACTGCTTTTGCGTATGTCCTTCGCCGCGCGTAGATGCCTGAATAGGAACGGACTTCCGTAACTATTCAGTAACTGTTCAGGTTCGTTTCAGGAACTATGTTGGTACTGATCGTCGCGCTTGACATGCGCGTGTTTGTTGGCTACAATGCTTTTAATTTGCATGGTACGTCATATATAGGGAACGCAACGGCGTATCCGGTGGAAACTATACACATCCAGGGGAGCAAACGACAGATGAACACGATAAACGAGACCAATAGAGGGCAAGAGCAGCGAAATCGGTCGCGCATCCCCTTCCAAACAGGCACGACGCTGCTGACGCTGCTGACAACTCTCCTCCTCTCCGCAGGATGCGCCCACGCGCAGTGGTTTGTCGTGAGCGCGGATCACGCCGGCGGCATTTACCAGACCGGCGAAGAAGTACACTGGCAGGTGAAATGGGACGGCCCCGCGCCCGCCCCCGACAAGTGCCGATACACACTCAAGAAGGGGGGGATGACGGTTCTCAAAGAGGACAGCCTTGCTCTCCAGGACGGTCAGGCCCATGTAGATGCCCGGTTCAGCGAGCCGGGAACCCTGCTGCTGGAAGTGAAGGCGAAAACAGCGGACGGCCGCGAGATCCGCAGCGTCGGCGGCGGCATCGCCGGGTGGAACCAGATACAGCCCTCCGCGCCCCGCCCCGCCGACTTCGACGCATTCTGGAAGGCAAAATTAGCAGAACTGAAAGCAGTCCCTGCAAACCCACAACTGGAACCCGCTGAGGCGGGCAAACCCGGAGTGAACTACTGGAAGATCACGCTCGACAACATCCACGGAACCCATATTCAAGGGCAGCTCGCGCGGCCCGCAAGCGGCGGCAAGTTCCCTGCCCTGCTGATTGTCCAATGGGCGGGCGTGTATGGCCTGTCGAAATCGTGGGTGACGGATCGGGCGGCAGAGGGCTGGCTGACGCTGAACATCGAAGCGCATGACCTGCCCATAGATCGCCCCGACGCCTTTTATAAGGAGCAGTTTGCCGGCCCGCTAAAAAACTACTGGTCTATCGGCGATGACAGCCGCGACGCCAGTTACTTTTTGCGTATGTATCTCGGCGACTACCGGGCCGCGCAATATCTGGCCGAGCGCCCGGACTGGGACGGACGCACCCTCGTGGTGATGGGCGGCAGTCAGGGCGGGCAGCAGACTCTGGTGACGGCCGCACTGCATCCCAAAATCACGGCAGCTCTGGCCGAAGTTCCGGCAGGCTGCGACATGCTTGGCCCGGATGCCGGACGCGCGCCGGGATGGCCGGCGTGGTACTGGCAGACGCAGGGCAAAGACCCGCAAAAGGTGCATGACGCCAGCCGCTATTTCGATGCCGTCAACTTCGCGTCCCGCATCCGCTGCCCGATCCTCGTAGGCGCGGGGCTTATTGATGAGGTATGCCCGCCCGCGGGCGTTTCTGCGGCAGTGAATCAGATACACGCGCCGAAAGAATTGGTCTTCTTTCCGCAGGGCGGGCATCAGGACGAAAACCACTCGCACGCCGCCTACTCACAGCGGTGCTGGAATGCCTGGCTTCCGGCCCTGCGGCAGGGCAAGCCCGCGCCCGTGCAAGTTCAGCCCGCGCAGGGCGAAAAATAGGCGTTCCAGATGCAGCGCCTCTTTGAACAGGGCTGCTGCTCGGTCAGAGATTGGCAGGACGGGGCAGTTCAAACAGGGCGTCGCCCTGCGCGCGGGCGTACCAGTCGCCGCCCATGCGCCCGATGTAGTCCACTTTGGCCGCGTCTATCCTGCCGTCCGTCAGGATGCTTTGCGCCACATGAAAGTACACCACTTCGCCGATCACGTAATTGGCGGACAGGGGGCCGGGGCCGTGCGTCACGATCTGGTGGACGCGGCACTCCATCGCGATTACGCTTTCGGCTGCGCGGGCGGGCGCGACGCGTACACTCGGTACAGGCGTAAATCCCGCCGGTTCCCACTCGCTTATGCCATACGGATACTCGGCGGAGGTCTGGTTCATCTTGTCGCGCATCGCGTAGCTGACCACGTTCACGACAAACTCGCCGGTTTCGCGCACGTTTCGCAGCGTGTCTTTCGGCTGATTGTCGCGGCTGTTGGTCGGTGAGAACGCTACCGAGGGCGGGTTCGCGCCCCCCGCCATAAAGTAGCTGAACGGCGCGAGGTTGGGAATCCCGGCCTGAGACAGCGACGACACGAACGCGATAGGACGCGGCGCGACCGTATTCACCAGCAGCCGGTACACGTCGGACGGCGGCAGACTGGCGGGGTCAAAACCTACAAACTCGGTGTCTACAACGCTCACGTTCATTTCTCCACAGGTCTGCTGACCTTTGATTCGCCATGCGTATACTTTTCCCACACCGCTGTATTCGCCAGAACTCTCTCTTCAAACACCAGGTAGAGCAGGCTGATTGCCGCGCCCGCAAAACATTCCAGCATCGCCGCAAGCGCGGAAGCCGACGTTGAATTGCCTGATTTGTCATGCCCCGTCCGTACTGTTACCAGCCAGCCCTGCGTTATACCGACACGCGCATAGTAGACAAGGCCATACAAACATAAGCACAGCACTGTGGCGGCGACGACACGGGCCATGATGGACGGCAATTTGCTGTCAAGCAGTCTCTGGGAAAGACTCATGGGCGACGTTTTTGGCGCGTCTCCCAGCCCCGCATTCTCCTGTCGCGCCTGTGCTTGCCGCGCAAGGCGCGTTTCGATCAGGGCAAGCAGTTCCCGCGCCGCCACGTTGTCTGGTTCCTGCGCGAGCAGGACGCGCGTTCGTTCCAGGGCGCGCGTATTGTGATGCCGCGCATACAGCCACCGCGCCTGCGCGAGCGGCGGGATGACACGGTCGCGCCAGCGATAGACAAAGTCGGGCGTTGACAGACGTGGAAGCGTTTGTTTGCCGGGCCACCGCCAAACCCACTCGTACAGGGCAGTAAGCGGCAGAAAAACAAGTATCAGCAGCAGCAGTACGCCCCACCGCGCCTCGACGCGCAGAATCCCCCATTTTACGACAGGCGCGGGCATACTGTATTTTCGCGCAAACCAGACACAGTAAACGCCAAACGCAACGCCTGCAAACCACAGGCCGCCAAGTACGGCTTTCTGACCGCGTGACGTCAGGTCACGCCAGCGAGCGCCCAGCCACTCCGACCCGGCGGCCAGCAGCCCTACAATCGCTTCTATAACGCCGCTAAGAAACTTTAAGAGGCCGCGTTTCAGTCGGCTATACGCATTTTTGTGCGGCACGGGTTGGCCCTGCCCGCTTTTCGGCGACCGCTTTTGAAAATTTTTATGCGCTTTACCTTTGGTTTTGCGTGTCATTTCATGCTGCGATTGTTTCCGACGATGTGCTGACGATGGTATTTTCCAGGACGCCCAGGCGTTCCGCTTCCAGCCGCACGACATCACCCGGCACAAGCCACGGATGCGTTTGGTGCGGGTGATCGAGCAAACATCCGCCGTGCATTGTACCCGAACTTATTACGTCGCCGGGATGCAGGACGGCGTCACGAGAAGCGCAGGCGATCAGTTGGGCGAATGTCCAGCGCATGTCGCGCACATTTCCCGTGCCGATTTCGCGTCCGTTGACAGACGCCGTCAGGCTCACGTCGTAAACGCGCCCGTTCTCTCTCCCGGCGAGAATACGGTCGGCCAGTTCGTCCGGCGTCACTAGGGCGGGGCCGAGGCCCATAGCGAAATCGCGGCTCTTGCCCGGCCCCACCCCTGCCCGCATTTCACGCCGCTCGACATCGCGCAGACACCAGCCATTGCAAAGCGCGAACCCGGCGATATACCCGTCCGCCTCCCCGATAGGTATATCCTGCCCGGTCTTGCCGATGATGACAGCCAACTCCAGCCCGAAATCCAGTTCTTGGCCCGCGTGCGGAAACGCGACTGACGCGCCCTGCCCGACAAGGCTTGACGGATTGGCGAATGTAAACAGCGGAGGTTCGTCCACTTCTAAGGGCATGTCCTCATGCGTGTCGTTGGGCGTGTTTTCGTCACCGGGCGCGGTCAATCCATACTGTTGACGCAGCGTTAGTGTGTGCGCCTCGAACGCATTAAACCGGCGGAGCGCGAGAGGCGCGACGGGCGGCAGCAGGATCTCGCCTGCAAACGGGCGGCGGAAGGAACGATACTCATCATCGGGCGCGTCTTGAAAACGGGATTGCGCGCGCGGTATCATGCCCGCCCGCTCCTGCATCCGCATCAGGACAGGCAGATATTCCCTGTGACTCAGCGGCATATCGGGCCGTAGCGTATTCGGCACGATGATCGCAAAGTCGAACAATTCCGCGCCGCGCTGCGGCACGTCCGCTCTGGGTTGATCGGGCTGCTGACCTGCGGCCCGGTCAATAACGACTGAGTAGAACGGCTCGTTATCGGCGATGCGGGCCAGTTTCATGCTGTCCCTGCGATCTGTATTAAACCCTCTTTTACTAAGGACGCATTCGGCCACGGGTTGAAAGTACCCGGCAGATGCCTGCCATAGCGAAAACTAATCCTCAAACCAGTGGTCTGTACCGTCATTTCTTATCCTGTCTGTCGGGCGTCAGCACCCAGAAGCCGAACGGGTTGTAAAAAGGGTCGTCGGGCGCATAGAAGGTGCAGGGGATCAGGCTCAGGCGATATGCGGGCGCGTCGGGCGCGAGGGAGAAGATATGGCCCTCGGCAAGCGCGGGCTGTTCCACGAGCAGATATTTGAGAAATGCGTCCAGCAGCCCGACGGCCTCGTCCGGCCCCAAATCGCCCTCGACAACCGCGTCATGGTAGCCCAGGTTGTGCATCCCGCACGAGTACGCGATGCCCCGGCCCAGGGCGAACGTGACATAGGCATCGTACAGCACCAGCGGGCCGCGTCCCTGACACATGCGTGCCCAGTCACCCCGCCGAAACGCCTTGCCCGCGCTTTCCACTTTTACGGCCAGTCCGCCCGCGTTCAGCAGGCCGTTCGCCACCAGCATCATTTCGCGGGCGTTGTCCAGATTGCCGCCCGGCCCCAGCGCGTACACGGTCAGGGTATGCGCGTCAATCTGCGCCAATTCCGCGTCCGTAATCCACGCTTCGCCCGCCACGGCGAACGCGCGGCGCAGGTTCGGGTCGTGGTCGTACACTTCAAACTCGAAGCCGTGGCGGGTGGGCAGGCGCATAATGATTTTGCCCGCCATCAGCAGTTCATTGAGGTTGTTTTCGGTCATGGCGCGGACGAGCGCGGCCCTGTCCGGCCACGCGCCCGGTACGCCGATCACAATAGTCACTTTCCCTTGCGCCAGTTCCACTTCGGCCATCAGGCATTTCCCCCGCTTATAAATGCTGCAATTCTCCTTAGACGTTTGAGAGGCAGCCGGGGTTCGACAACCTGACACGGCAGCATGAACGAAACAACCGCCAAACAACAAGCGACGGCCCGATATGCCGGGCCGTCGCTTATTTCTGATCTATCTTTCCACTACTCACATCTATTGCGGCACACCACCCGGCGACCTGCCTCATCGCCAATAGGAAAATGGCGGGGCGGGCTGACTGCGCTTTTTGTTGGGGGTGGAATACTGCGGCGTAAAGTCGCCGGGCAGCATCGGGGCGGAATAGGGCGCATAGTACGTGCTGCCCACCTGCTGCAATGCGGGACTCCCCTCGGAAGCGGGCGACAGAAATGACGGCGCGGACGCGGGAATATTGGTCAGGGCAGGCGGCAAGGACGCAAGTTCAGCGGGCGTGGCGACATGGAAGTCTATCTTATCGCTCTGGTCAATGGCATACGATGCGTACACGATGCCCACCACGGACAGGGTCGCGGCCAGCGCGAAATACTGAAAGCGGGGCTGCGGGGCCAGCAGGCGGCGCGTAATGTCGCCGCGCAATTTGTCCTGCACGGTATGCAGCCACGAACCCTGCGCGGCATTGGCGGCAGGATTAGCGTGAACCTTTTCCAGCAGGCGCGCGGGCAGATCGGCCTGAGCCTCGCGCACCTGCATTCCGCCCAGCAGCCGCTTCATTTGCAGCAGGCTGCGGTACTCATGCGCGCAGGCCGAACACTGTCCGATATGCTCGTGTATCTGCCGATGCTCCACGCCCGGCAGTTCTCCATCCATATACGCCGATAGAAAGTGGCTTACTTTACGACAGTTCACCTTGAACACTCCCAACAGAAATTACGGCAATTCTTCGCACAAACTTAATGCGGCGCACTGTTTGTTGTTTGGCTTGTCACCTTCTGGCGCAGCAGTTTGCGGCCCCGGTGCAGGCGTGAGCGCACGGTTCCGAGCGAGCAGTTCATGCTCTCCGCGATCTCCTCATACGAGAGGCCCTCGATGTCGGCCAGGATCACGGCGATGCGGAACTCTTCGGGCAGGGCGTTCAGCGCGCGCTGCAAATGCTCTTCCAGGGCGTCGGAAATCAACATGCGTTCGGGATTGGACTCGAAGTCGGGGATTTCCAGCAGGACGTCGCTGTCGCCGCTGTCGCCGCTGTTGAGCGGCTGATCCAGGGACTGGCACTTGAAACGGGGCTTTTTACGCAGTTCATCAATAAACACGCGGGACATGATCCGGTACAGCCAGTTCTCGAAGGGCATGGCGCGGTTGTAGCGGTCGAAGAAGCGGTACGCGCGCAAAAACGTTTCCTGCGTCAGATCGTCGGCGTCGGCATGGTTGCCCGTCAGGCGGTACGCGATGTTATATGCCTGCCGGTGACAGCGATTCACCAGCCCGTCGAATTCTTTGCGGTCGTTGCGCACTGCGCTTGTGAACAGCCGTGTCAGGTCCATCCGTTGCTGCCTCCTGGTTTGGGTTACGGACAAATTTCGCGTGCAAGTTCCCAATGAGGAGAAATACTTTACCGCGGATTGAGCGGATGAAATGGATACACGCTGATACTCCAAATATAGTCCAAATATAACCCAAAGACAATTCAAAGACAATCCGTGTTCATCTGCTTCATCCGTGTCATCCGCGGTAAAGTATTTCTCCTGTGGTTCATCACTTCTGTTGGTTTTGAAAGGCGCGGGCGGCGCGGCGGGGGCCGTCGGGAAGATGGTTTATCATTTCGCTGATGGTGACGAAGCGGTAGCCGTCCTGAGACAGGCGGGCGAGGATAGCGGGCAGAGCCTGGGCAGTCGCGGGGTAGTCGTGCAGCAAGATGATGCCGCCGTCCTCGACGCGGTCGCAGGTGCGGTCAATAATCATCTGGGGCGTTACGTCGGTCTCGTAGTCGCGGGATGCCGTGCTGTGGCCCACGACGATGTAGCCTTTGGCAAATGTGTCGGCCAGAACCGCGTCGTTGTAGCTTTCCCCCGGTGGGCGCAGCAGATTCAGGTGGCCCCGCGTCAGACGGAAGAAGGTGATGTCGGCGTCGTTGATCTCACGATGGCGGGCGTGCGCGTCCAGTTTGTCCAGGCGCTGATGCGTGGCGGAATGGTTGGCGATCTCGTGGCCTTCGGCAAGTGTGCGGCGCAGCAGAGCGGGCTGCTCGGCCATGCGCGCCCCCACGTCGAAGAAGGTGGCGCGGGCATGAAATCGGAGCAGGGTGTCGAGGATCTGCGCGCGGCTTTCCGGGTGCGGGCCGTCGTCGAAGGTCAGGGCCAATTCGTGCCGCTGCCGATTGCCGTGCTTGAGGAAGGCCGTGTCGGGAAGGTACAGGTCATTGCCCTGCCAGCGCGCGAGCCAGTAGAAGGGGCTGAGGGTTTCGCGCCATCCAATGCGCCGATGCTGATTGTACCACGCGGCTGCGGCGAGTATGCCTGTCAGCAGGGCAAGCAGGGCAAGGCGCGACATGCGCGTTCGCATTAGAGCGCGTATCATGCGGAGCTTGCGGGCAGCGCGGCGCGGCGCGGCGGCAGACGAAGCATCGGCAGGATTATGGGCGGAAGCGACATCGAAATCGTTGGCGGGAGGCATGGCACAGTATACTTGCCCGCGCCTATCGGTGTCAAATCAGCGTAGTCCGCCACAGTCTGCCCCCGCCTGCCAAAAGTCACTCCTCCAGGCCGTAGCATTGCTGGATCGCCTCGACATGCGCCATGCTGCCAAGAAACAAGTCCAGCAGACGGGGATCGAAATGTTTGCCGCGTCCTTCGATCAGGATTTGCAGCGCGTGGTCGTTGGGAAAAGCGGGCTTGTAGGAACGCGAAGTCGTCAGGGCGTCGAACACATCCGCAATGGCGCAGATGCGGGCATACAGAGGAATTTCCTCGCCCTCAAGGCCGTGTGGATAGCCGCTGCCGTCCCATTTCTCATGGTGCGTCAGGGCGATGGCCTCGCCCGCCTGCAAAAGATGCGACGAACTGTTGCCCAAAATCCGCGCGCCGATGATGGTATGCTGCTCCATGATCTGCCGCTCCTCCGGGGTCAGTTTGCCCGGTTTGAGCAGGATGCTGTCGGGAACGCCGATCTTGCCCACGTCGTGCATGGCGCTGGCCTGCCGGATAACTTCCACTTCCTCCTCGTCTATATGCAGAAGCTGGGCGAGCAGAACGCAGTATTGGCTCACGCGCTGCACATGCAGAGCGGTGTTCTCGTCGCGGTACTCGGAGGCGACGATAAGCCGGTCTATGGTGTCCCGGTGCGCCTGCTGCGCCTCCATTTCCGAGACCACCAGAAAGTTCAGGGCGTCCTGAAGTTCTGCGGTGCGCTGCTGCACCTGCGCTTCCAGGTCGGCGTGCTGACGTTTGAGGGCGTCCTGGACGCGTTTCATCTTGAGCATCGAGGTGACGCGCACCTGCAGTTCGGTCTTGTCAACGGGCTTGGCGATGAAGTCGCTGGCCCCGGCTTCCACGGCCTTGATGCGGTCTTCCCTGGCTGCCATAGCCGTACACATGATGACCGGCAGGTCGGCGTATCCCGGCATCTGACGAAGTCGCCGAGTCGCTTCATAGCCGTCCATATCGGGCATCTGCACATCCATCAGCACAAGGTCTACGCGGCCGGACAATTTTTGCAGCGCGTCCGCGCCGTTGACGGCCTTCTCCGAGGTATGCCCCTGGCACTCCAGCAGAACCTGAAGCAGCTCCCGGTTTAGCGGGCTGTCATCCACAATCAAAATGTGACCTGTTTCGGGCATAGGGGGTTATCTCTCGCTAAGGGCGGTTGGTACACCGGGTATTATCGGCGTATAAAACATATATCCAAAGAGTTATCTTGTTTTTGTTGAAATATATTATGGGCGGAAGTGTCGGCGGGCCATGCAGGGGATGCCGTGCAGGGGATACAATGAAGGCGGAGCAGGAAATCAGGTGTGCGAGGGCGCGGCAAAGTGCGGTCGGGCCGGCGAAAACTTGAGAGGCACAGGCGCGAACATGCAGGCGCGGCATTGACAGACCGTGCCGGTGTGGCGTATAATAGAAGCGCGTTTGTAATGGTTTATTGTGCTGGATCAGATGTGCCGATGTGGCGGAATGGCAGACGCGGTGGTCTCAAAAACCATTAGGGGCAACCCTGTGTGGGTTCGACTCCCACCGTCGGCATACGGGGCAGGAAAAAGTGAAAAGGAGAAAGGAAAAAGTGGCGTTGGCTGCTCTTCCTTTCTCCTTTTTCTTTTATCCTAACCCTTTTATCCTAACTCTTCGGCTTGTGCTGCCCAGAGCAGGCCGCGCGTGTACAGGCGGTATGGGTCGGGTTCGCGCACCGTGGCGGCGATGTGGCCGAGTGACGAGAAAAACACGCGTCCCGCCCCCCATAGCCGCGTCCAGACCACGGGCATGTGTACGGTTCCATTAGTGGTATGCGGGCCGTCCGCGCCGGGTGTGGGAAACGGCGTCGTCGCCAGGACTTTGTTGGCCGGGTCAACGTGCATGTAATACTGCTCGGTCGTGATCTCAAAATCCGATGTACCCTGCGTGATGAAGTGCGCGGGGTCGGTGATCTGTACGCTGTACGTGACGCCCGCATTGCCGGGGTGCGACACCCACTGCCCACCCGTCATAAACTGCCATTCGGTGGCCTTGCGGAAGGCGTCGCACATGCCGCCGTGACAGCCGCCCAGCGCGACCCCGCTTTTCACGGCCTCCACGACCGGGTTTAGCTGCTCGTTCGTGATTTCGCCCATCGTCCAGATCGGCACGATGAGGGTAAGCGATTTCAGTTTGTCGCCGTCCTTGAACGCGTCCAGCGTGTCGGATACTTCCGTATCGAAGCCTTTGCTTTCCAGAAACTCCCGCGTGATTTCCGCCACCTGTTTGGGTTCATGCCCGTCCCATCCGCCCTGTACGATCAATGCCGTTCGCGCCATGCCGTCCTCACCTTCACCTGTTTGGTTTCAATCTACGCCGCCCTGCCGCCCCTGTGCTTCCAGGCTGTGCGCCTGCCTCCGTTTTCCACGCCGCGCGCCGCTATTCCTGCCGTGCTTGCTGCATCAGAATGATTTCTATTGACGCCGACACAGGTTTGTTTGTATAATCAGGGTACAGAGGGCTTATCTTCTTGTAAAAACAAAGCGCTTGCTGCGTATGAGGCCGCTGGCGATGTCCCCATGAAAATGATATTCATATCGCCTTAACGTTCATTTAACCTGCGCTTAACACCGGCTTAACATCAAAGGAGTAAGATTCAGGACGCTGTACTTCTTGAATTTACTTTTTTGAACTGTTCGCAAGGAGCCATTAAGCATGAAACGAGCGGCGCTGTCACTGCTGGCAGGATTTGGACTGGTTGTTTGGGGCGCGAGCGCGCAGTCCCAGGTTGTTTTTCAGATCACGAATGAAACTCTCTCCGGCGGCGACCCCAATCAGCCCGTCATCTCCGACATCACCTTCCAGAACCTGGCGCTGACCGATTTTCTCGGTGGAACCGCCATGACCGTCAGCATCTACGACCCCGCCGATTCCACCCACACGGCCACAAACACGCTCGATACCAGCGGCGGCGACCTGGAAAGCGATGCCATTATGCTGCCCCCCGCCGGATTTAGAAACGTCGTCCTGACCGGCACACTGGATCTGACCACGTTTCAGGCGCAGGCCGCGCCCGGCGGCTTTATCGGCACGTATGGGCCGTATGCCCGCCTGTTCGCCGACTTCAACAATACCATCCCCGGCCCCGGCAGTTTCGCCATTGGAACCCTCAGCCTCTTCGACACCGCCACGAACACGGTCACGCAGTCGGCTCGCATCTATGCCGTGCCGGAACCCGGCAGCCTCGCGCTTCTGGCCGCAGGCGGCCTCACCCTGACCGCCCTGCTGCGTAAGCGCCGTAAGAGCATCGCGTAGGACGAAGCAGCATCTCGCGCCTGCGTCAGTGAACGCAGGTATGCCGCCGAGAGTTCATTTTCTTTTTTTGTTCAAGGAGAGTTTTTCACCATGCGATTTACACGCAAAGCCGCGCGTCTTGCCACTATTCGCCGACGCGCGCAGATGGGCGTCGCGCTGACCCTCGCGCTCAGCGCTGTGGCGTCCCGGGCGGCGAACGCGCAGATTGACGCCACAAACTGGGGGACCGTCACGGCGGCGACGTATGGCACGGTCGAACCCAACGTCAACTATCCCGGCGCGGAACTGTTCACCGGCCCCAACCAGTATTTCGACAGCGCGAGCGGAACCTTCAAGTTCAAGTTCGCCGACAACAATTACTATCATGGCGTCCTGCCCAATGGCCGCATCGTCAACCCGGCGGGCGTGAGCATCCAGATCGGCATGAACCCGCTTGGCACGGCTCTGACCCCGGACGGTAGATTCCTCATCACGAGCAACGACGACGAGCGCGACGGCGGCTTTACGAGCCTGCAAAGCACGGTCAACAAGGGCGGCTACTCGCTGTCCGTCGTGGATACCACGCAGAACCCGCCCCGCGTCGTGTCGCAGATCGCCGCGCAGGTGTACATCGGTCTGCAGGTGAAGACGAACCCCAACGGCGGCTACACGCTGTACGCGTCCGGTGGCCCCTCCCCGGCCAACGGCCAGCCTGGAGTGGTGCGCCTGTTTAATATCGCGGCCAATGGAGCCATCACGACCGGAACGCCGGCCACGATTGCCATTACGCCCCTCCTGCCTAACAACCAGGGCTATGTGACCAACTATACTCCCCTGGCCGGCAGCAACGCCGCAAGCGGCGCGTCCAAGCCCACGGGGTACAGCACGGCGGGCGCGGCCATCACGTTCCCGGCAGGCTCGGCCCTCAGCCCCCAGAGCGTGGACGGCGGGCGCTATCTGTACGTGGCCTGCAACGGTGACAACAGCCTGGCCGTGATTGACACCACGACCAATGCGGTCATCAAGCGCATTGCGGTCGGCTATTTCCCCTACGGCGTGAGCGTCAGCGCGGACGGAACCAAAGTGACCGTCAGCAACTGGGGCATCATGGAATACAAGTTCGCCAACGCCAGCTACGACGCCAACGGCAATCTGACGAACGTGCCTTCCACAGGCAATAACCTGCCCACAGGCTTCTTCGTTCCCCCGGCCAGCACGGGCGTCGGCAACCCCAAATCGTCCTCCATCAGCATCATCAGCGTACCGGGCGCGAACCCCGCCAATGCCAGCCTCCTGGGCAGCGTGTATCAGGGCCAGCCCAACGGCCTGGACGCGCTGTATAATGTCGGCGACACGCACCCCTCCGCCACTGCCGTTGTGCGGCGCGGCGCGCAGCAGGTCTTGTATGTGTGCAAGGCCAACAGCGACGCCATCGGACTGATTTCGCTGACCAATAACCGCGCCTACGCCGACTTCAACCTCAGCCCCGTCAATGTCACGCTCAATGACGGCCATGCCGTCCACGGCGCGTACCCCAACGCCATCGTCGCGGCCCCCAACGGCCTGCGCGCGTATGTGGCCGAAGCGGGCATCAACAGCGTGGCCGTGCTGGACACGACCGTGCCGAGCGCGCCCAAACTGCTGGGACGCATCCCGACCGGCTGGTATCCCACCGCCCTCTCCCTCGCCTCCGACGCCAACGGCAATCCGACGACGCTCTACGTCGCCAACGACAAGGGCGTGGGCGAAGACATCAACCCGGCCACGAACGGCAACCCGACCGCAACGGGCGTCGAGTCCTACACGGACGGCAACTTCATCTTCGGCAGTCTGCAAAAAATCGACCTGACCACGCTTGTCCTGGACAATACCACGGTACTCGCCAACAACTTCAAGACCAATCAGGCGGCCATAGACACGAGCATCGTACCGATTGGCGGCAGCGCGTCCAACAAGATCAAGCACGTCATCTTTATCCTGCAGGAAAACAAGACGTTCGACAGTATGCTGGGCAATCAAGGCGGTCCGAACGGTCACTTCGGCAACTACGCCAGCCTGACCTACAACAATACAGGCAACACCACGACCCCGAATGGCAGCGCTATTACGAACGCGCAGTTTACGCCCGTATCACTGAACACGCAGTTGCTCGCCACCACATTCGCCACAGCCGTCAACTACTACTCGGACAGCGAAGAGTCGGACGCGGGCCATCAGTACGCCGCATCGGGAACCGCCAGCGACTACACCGAGAAGACCCTGCTCGTCAAGACCGGGCGCGGCCTGCTCGTCAACAAGAACTTCGAGCCGGAAGATTATCCCGAAGGCGGCTACCTGTACAACAACGCGGCCCGCAACGGCGTCAGCTTCAAGCTGTACGGCCTGGAAGCGGCCCGCATCGTCGGAACCGACACGGGCGGCAGCTCGCCCAGCACGATTGACGATCCCCTGAGCGGCAAAGCCGGGTATCCGCAGCTAGTTGGCGGCGCGGCCCAAAAGCCCAATGTCAACGTACCGAACAGCGACGTGACGAGTCCCACCCAGGGCGTGGGCCATGCGTTCTTCCTGAACATGCCCGGCCTGGCCGTAGTCGGCGGCAATAACCCCAACGGCGTACCGCGCCTGGATCGCAACTATCCCGGCTACAACTTCAACATCTCGGATCAGCGCCGCGCCCTCGAATTCTTCAAGGACTTCGACGCCATGATCGCCAACAACACCCTGCCGCAGTTCCTGTACGTGTATCTGCCCAGCGACCATACCGGTACTCCGTTCACGGCCACGAACGTACCCGCGCCCACAGCCGCACAGCAGGTGGCGGACGGCGATGTCGCGCTGGGCATGGTCGTCAACCACATCATGCAAAGTCCGATCTATTATAACAGCGCGGACGGAACCGGCACGGCCATCATCCACAGCTTCGATGACGCGCAGGCCACCCTGGATCACATCCATCAGCACCGCACGCCTATCACGGTCATCAGCCCCTACGCTAAAGTGACCACGCCCGCAAGCATTGGCAACGGCTACATCGGTAAGCAGCACTATATCACGGCCTCGATTGTCAAAACCGAGGAACTGCTGCTGGGCCTGCCGCCCAACAACCTGGGTGACCTGTTCGCCACCGACCTGCGCGACCTGTTCCAGCCCACCTACAACGGCATCACGTCCGCGCTGTTTACGGGCGGCAACGCGTTCACGGCCTCCATCAAGTACGCGCCGTCCGCCGAGGGCCGCAGGGTCTGGGCATTGGCGAAGAAACTCGACACGAGCGCGCCCGACCGGGACAGCCATCGCCTGGGCGCGCTGGCCCGCCTGAGCATGAAGGCCGACGACCTGCACAAACTGGCCGTCAAGTCGCACACCCTGAGCCTGAAATCCTACAAGATCACGCAGGACGGCCTGTACAAGCGCGCGCTTGCCGTCGTGAGCGCGCCCAAGCCCCGCGACACCGACGACTAGACGCGCCGCCCAATAGAACCCGTAAGGGGAGGAACGGAACCGTTCCTCCCCTTCACTTTTACCAACGCCTAATACATCTTTAACAGAGATAGGTTTGTAGGGGCAGACCCCCGTGTCTGCCCAATGGGGTTCGGCCCGTGTCTGCCCAATGGGGTTCGGCCCGTGTCTGCCCAATGGGGGTTGGTTAGGTCATGTGGACAGACCCGTATAGAGGAAGGGCAGACACGGGGGTCTGCCCCTACATCCGCGCATGTTCATGCGCCTGTACAACACCATTGTTAAGGCTGCTGATTAACGATGTGCCGTATGCCGAGTTTTCAGAAGTTATGAAAAGGAATTTTCGATGATGAAATCTATCAAAATGCGCCGTTCTACATGGCCCACTCTGCGGCTCGCGCTTGCGGGCGGACTGGCGCTGTCCGGGTTCGCCCCCATCGCCACCTACGCGCAGAACACGCAGTTGCCGACCGGCAAAAAAATTACCCTGCCGCCTATCGGCCCGACCCAGAACGTGGGCAGCCTGCCCATGAACATGATCGCCACGCCCGACGGTCAGTACGTCATCACGACCGACATGGGCTTTCGCCAGTCGCTTGTGGCCCTGCGCGCATCGGATGGTACGGTGGCAAGCCGCCTGGACTTTCCCAACTCCGCACAAAATCAGACCAATGGCCTGTACTACGGCCTGGCGATCCAACCCAATGGCGACGGAACCAGTACGCTGTATGCCGCACAGGGCGGCAATGCCGGCATCGCGGTCGTGACCGTGACGGCCAACGGCGCACTGTCGCAGACCGGAACCATCGCCATGAAGACCGGCGACTTTCCCGCCGGTCTCGCCCTTGATAATCGCGGCTATCTCTATGTCGCGGTCAACGAGTTTTCCAGCCTGGGTGTAGACCTGCGGATCGTGACCACGCCCGGCAGCCTGGCCGTCATCAATACCCTAACGGGCTTGGAAACCGCGCGCTACAACTTCAACGCGCAGCTATCTAATTTCCCGCTGGCCGTCGCCGCGCTAAATGACGGCAGCAAAGTGTTCGTGAGCAGTCAGCGCGACGGCGCGGTGTACGTCCTCAATGCGTCAAATCCCGCCGCCACGCCCGTCCTTGCGGGCGTACTACCCACGGGCGCGCACCCCGACGCCCTGCTGCTTAATCGCGCCAAGTCCCTGCTGTATGTTGCCAATGCCCATAGCGATACCGTCACGGTCGTCAATACCGCCACGAACGCGGTTGTCGGCACGATCCTGCTGCGTCCGACCGGCGCGACCACGATTGCGGGGGCCACGCCCACCAATCTGGCCCTGTCGCCCGACGAGACCACGCTGTACGTCACGCTCGGCGACATGAACGCGGTCGCTGTCGTGGCGCTGGGCAATAACACCGTGACCGGCTACATCCCGACCGGCTGGTATCCCACGGGCGTTTATGCCACAGCCGGCAAAAAACTGCTTGTCAGCAACGCCAAAGGCACGCAGACGCGCTACCCCAACAACTTCGCGTATGGGCCGAACGGCAGCCAGGGAACGTATGACCTGAACATCATGGAGGGCAACGTCGAGTTCATCGGCGTGCCGAACCGGGCCACGCTCGCGCTTGAGACGCAGCAGGTCGCGGCCAACAACTTTATCACGCAGACCACGGCCACGCCCGCCAATCCGCTCGCGGGCATCGGGCTTGCGGCAGGCAAGATCAAGCACGTCATCTACATCATCAAGGAAAACCGCACGTATGACCAGGTGCTGGGCGACCTGACGGACGCGCAGGGCAACCCGCTCGGCAACGGCGACCCCAGCCTGACCCTGTTCGGGCAGAGCGTCACGCCCAACCTGCACGCCCTGGCGCAGCGCTTCGTCCTGCTCGACAACTTTTACGACTGCGGCGAGGCGAGCGGCGACGGCTGGCCCTGGAGTACGCAGGGCATCGCTACGGAATACGTCATCAAGAACCTGCCCTACAATTACAGCGGCAGAGGCCGGCAGTACGACTTTGAGGGCCAGAACAACGGCTACCCCGTAGGCGGCTTTCCGGCCCGCAACCCTGACGGCGGACTTAACAGCGCGATATTCCCCACCGGCGCGCCCGCCATTCCCGACGTATCCGAAGCCCCGGCGCATCACATCTGGGACAACGTTCTGAACAATATCAAATTGAACGGAACGAACCTGACGAGCAAGTTCCGCAACTACGGCTTCTTTACCACGTTCGGCGTGGCGCAGGGCAATACGCCCCTGCTTCCCGACAACTACCCGACCGCCGTTGGCCTGCTGCCGCCCGGACATGACCTGGCGGGCAATACGGACTATGACTTCCGCCGGTTTGATACCGATTACGCCGACAGCGACGCGCCGCAGATATACCATGACCAACTGCTTGCGAGCGGCGACGCCACAGGCGCGGCCCGCGCCCTGTACGCCACGCCCACGTATGGCAAACACAGCGCCATCAGCCGCTTCTCGGAGTTCAAAACCGAGTTTCAGCAGATGCTCGCCAACGATGCGACCGGCAATGCGGTTCCCGCGTTTATGACGGTGCGGTTTATGAAAGACCATACGGCGGGCGTGAGCGCGGGCATCCACACGCCCCGCGCCGAGGTATCCGATAACGATTATGGCGTGGGCCAGTTCGTAGACCTGCTCAGTCACAGCGCGATCTGGAACAACACGGCCATCTTCATCATCGAAGACGACGCGCAGGACGGCCAGGATCACGTAGACGCGCACCGCTCGACATGCTACGTCCTCAGCCCCTATATCAAGGCCAACAGCGTAGACCACACGTTCTACAATACCGACAGCGTCCTGAAGACAATGGAACTGCTGATGGGCCTGCCGCCTATGAGCCAGTACGACGCCATCGCCAACCCGATCCTCGACTTTGACAACACCAACAGCAACAGCGCGGTCTACAACGCCATTCTGCCCGCGCAGGCCGTTATCAACGAGATCGCGCTCAACGCGCCCAAAGGCAGCCCGCGGGCCCGGCTTGCGAAGCTCACGTCCACGATGGACTTTACGCATCCCGACAGCGCCGACCCGCGCCTGCTCAACGAGGTAATCTGGAAAAGCGTTAAGGGAATCCACAGCAATCCGCCCGCCCCGCGCCACAGCCTCGCCCTTGTCACGCCCGCGAAGCCCGGCAAAAAAGCAGGCGCGAACAAAGCCGCGACACAGTCCAAAGCCGAAGTCGCGCAGCACGACAACGACGGCGACTAAAGGAGAAACCATGCGCTCTTACACCAATGGCAGCACCAAAAACAACCGTTCCGGTTTTACGCTGATCGAACTGCTCGTCGTGATCGCGATTATAGCGATTCTCGCCGCTATCCTGTTCCCGGTCTTCGCGCAGGCCCGCGAAAAAGCGCGGCAGACAGCCTGCCTTTCCAATACCAAGCAGCTCGGCACGGCCACGCAGATGTACCTTCAAGACAACGATGAGACGCTCTTCTTTCGGGCCGCTACGACAAGCCCGTCCATCTCCCGCAGCGGCGCGGTCGTTCCAAATTCCGCGTCCCTGCTGCCCGTCTACTGGTGGAACGCGGTCATGCCGTACATCAAGAACAATCAGGTGTTCACCTGCCCCAGCGACGCCGCGCCCGCGCTGACCAAAGACATCAACGGCAATGCCGTCATCAAGCGGTCGTACATCGCCATTCGGGCCGCCGAGGCCCTGTCCCTATCGCAGATCGAGTTTTCCTCGGAAACCATCGTATTTACCGACAAATGGGACGTGACGGCGGGCAGCGCGCCCAAGCCGATTACCGACAGTTGGATCGAGCCGATGAACGGCGACTTTGACTACTATCCCACGTTCAGCCGCATGGCACTGGCCGGGGACAGGCATCAGGGGGCCACAAGCTGCACCTTCTTCGACGGCCACGCCAAAGCCATCAAGGGACAGATGATCGGGGCAAGCAAAGTCCTTACGGGCTGTACGCTGATCCACAACTACCCCGTCGTCGGCAATGGCATGTGCGACAAATCGAACGCGGGCTGCGCGAATGTGGGCAATCCCGACAACAAAGACCCCAATCATCCCATCGCGGACGCCAACATCTGCAACAGCTTTACCTATCCATAAAGAACAAAAGGCAGCAGATAAGAGGAAAAACCGTCGTGTAACGCGAAATGCCGTGCGCCCCTAAAGCGCACGGCATTTCGTCATCATATCCGCCTTGCCTCTTACCGACCGGAGAACGCCATTGAAAATAGGAATCAATCGCTGGACGCTGCCGCCGCACCTGCCGCTCATGGAGTGTTTCGCTCTGGTCGCGCAGGCCGGGTTTGACAGCATCGAGATCAACATTGCCGAGGACGGCGAACTTACGCCCGACACCGCCGAGCAGGAGGTGAAGGCCCTTGTCGCGCAGGCAAAGGAGGCGGGGCTGGAACTGTCGAGCCTGTCAACCGGGCTGGGCTGGCGCTACCCGATCACGTCCGGCGACGAGGCGATACGTCATCAGGGCGCAAAGTTGATCCGGGCGCAGTTACAGGCCGCGCACTGGATGGGCGTGGATACCATACTGGTCGTGCCGGGCATCGTCAACGCCGATACCGCCTACGACGCCGCGTACAACCGCGCCCACGATGTGTTGTGGGAACTCGCCCCGCTCGCGCAAAGCCTGGGCATCGCCATCGGCGTGGAGAACGTATGGAACAAGTTTCTGCTCTCGCCGCTGGAATTTGCCGGCTTCATAGACAAGGTCAACGCCTCGGCAGGCACGACGAGCGTGGGCGCGTACTTCGATGTCGGCAACATATTGCAGTACGGCTTTCCCGACCAGTGGATCAAAATACTCGGCCCGCGCATCAAGAAAATTCATGTCAAGGATTTCAAAACAGGAGTGGGGAATATGGGCGGCTTTTGCAATCCGCTGCAAGGCGATGTGCCGTGGCAAAAGGTGAAGGACGCGCTCGACCGCATCGGCTACGACGGCTATGTCACCGCCGAGGTGGAGGGCTATAAAATCAATTTCGAGACGGGCCTGAAACATATCAACGAAGCGCTGCGGACGGTGTTCGCCCCATGAGCGACGTTCCCAACAGCAGTTCCCTCCATACGGCAACAGGCAGCGACATTGCCGCCACAAGCGACGCGGACAATCAGGAAAAAGAAACGCCGCCGATTACGACACCGCCCACATCTGCGCCCACTCCCACCCCTGCCCGCGCCCGTATGCGCCTGAACCGCACCGTGATCGCATTAGGCGTCGTCAGCCTGTTTACGGACATGTCCAGCGAAATGGCGTATACGCAGGTTCCGCTTTTTCTTACGTCCGTGCTGGGCGCGTCTGCCATATCGGTGGGCGTGATTGAGGGCGTGGCGGAAAGCACGGCCAGTCTGCTGCGCCTGGTGTCCGGCTACTGGTCGGATCGTTCGGGACGCCGCAAACCGCTGACGCTGCTGGGCTATAGCCTGGGCGCGATCTCCAAGCCTTTAATGGCCCTGGCGTATGCGTGGCCGTTTGTCTTGCTGCTGCGCTTCGTGGATCGCTTCGGCAAGGGACTGCGTACCGCGCCCCGTGACGCCCTGATCGCCGAAACGACGCCCAAAGAATTGCGCGGGCGGGCGTTCGGCCTGCACCGCGCAATGGACACGACCGGGGCCGTGCTTGGCCCGCTATTGGGCATCTGGTTTCTAAGCCGTATCGCGCCCCACAATCGCCCCGCCGATCTAGGTCACAGCCTGCGGATGCTGTTCCTTTTCGCTGGTCTGCCCGGCCTGTGCGCCGTTCTCACCCTCTGGTTTGCCGTGAAAGAGCCGCAAGCAGTACGAGGAGAAAGGAAAAAGGAAGAAGGAGAAAGCCCGCAGGTACAGGGCGCACCTTCAAGCGTGAACGCCGCAACCAGTATGCCTGCTAGCCTCGGCGAACGCAAAAGCTTTTCGTACTTTCTCTCGTTCGCGTTCTGGACGGATTTGCAGCCCGCGTATCGCCGCTTTCTGCTGATTACCCTGCTGTTCAACCTGGGCAATTTCAGCGATGCGTTTCTTGTCTTGCGCGCCCGGTCACTGGGCTTTGAGCCGACGGAAATTTTGTGGCTGTACGCGGCCTTTAACGTCGTGGAGGCGGTTCTGGGGTATGGCGCGGGTATCCTGTCCGACCGGATTGGACGCAGGCCGCTTATCATCGCGGGGTACGGCGTGTTCGCGCTTGTGTATCTGGGCTTCGCGCTCGCGCACACGAAAGCGGCTATCTGGGGGCTGTTTCTCTTGTACGGCCTGTACTACACGCTCACGCAGGGCGTACAGCGCGCCTTCGCCGCCGACATGGCCGACCCCAGACAACGCGCCACGCAGATCGGCGCGTACCATACCGTCGTCGGCATCGCCCTGCTGCCTGCAAGCGTCGTGGCCGGCCTGCTGTTCGTTCGCAGCGCCGCCCTGCCCTTCTATGTCGGCGCGGCAACGGCCCTGTTCAGCGCCCTCCTGCTGGCCGCGACAAGGAAGGTATAAACTGCGAAACATGTCAAACAAACGAAAGAAGTACAAAAACAAGAGAAGCTATCCACAGATTACGCAGATGTACACAGATTAAAAAAGTATTTCAGAAAGCATTAGGAACAAAGGGCGAACGCGCCTGCTTTACGGCCTGCCTTCTGTTATGAAATCCTGTTCATCCTGCAAATCTTGTTAATCCTGTTTATGGATTGGACGAGTCTTTTTGTATTTGTATTTTTTCGTTTGTTTCGCGTGTTCCCCGTGGTTGATGCTATCCGAGCGACGCGCTTTCCGGCTGAGAAGGTTTGGGGCGGTGCAGCGTAGTGAGGGCCAGCACGAACGAACCGATCAGGCACAGGCCGCACATCAGGAACGGCAGGCTGTGCGGTGGTACGGTCAGCGGGCCGAGCGCGAGTGCGCCCAGCGGGTACAGAAACGCGCTCAGGCTGCTGCCGATGATCGCGCCCACGCCCTGCGCCGTGGCGACCGCGCCTACGACCGCGCCCCGCTGACTGTCGCCGCTCTGCTCCGTGACAAGCGCCATCCAGGCGGGGAACGCGAGAACAAAACCCGTCCCGATCAGGGTTCCCAGGCCGATGAGCGTATAGCGTGACGGCATCAGCAATAGCAGCCAATACGCGCCCACGCACAGTCCCAGGCCGATACGCACCGCCAGGGCCTTGCCGATGCGGTCGCCAAGCGTTCCCATCGGAACCGACAGCGCGCCGATAAGCAGGGCCGGTATCACAAGGGTGTTGCCAAAGACGCGCTCCGACATGTGAAAGGGGCCGAGTGGTTCGCCCGCATACGTCTTGATATACAGCATGATGAAGCCGATGCCCAGAAACGTTACAAACGTCATCAGCAGCGTCATGGGGATGCGGGCCAGCATCCGCTTGAAGTCGGCCAGGTTAAAGCCCTCTTCCACGCCGTGCGCGTTCAGCTTTTTGGTGGGCCGCAGGGACGGAACCAGCAGGAACGCGGCCAGCGCGGTCAGCGCGAACAGCACGGCGGCGGCATAAAACGAGGCTTCTTTCGAGACCGCGAGCGCGATATCGTGCGACATGGTGTGTCGTAACGTCTCATACGCGACGTGGTTGATGTTGCCGCCCAGCGCGGGGCCGAGCGCGATGCCCAGAATATAGGACACGTTGAACAGGCTCATGGCCGTGGCGCGTTTTTCTTCCGGCACATGGTCGCCGATCAGGCTGAACACGGCGGGCCAAAGGGCGGCCGCGCCCACGCCGTCCAGGACGCGCAGGCCGACAAGGGCGTAAGGATTATGAACGCGAGGCGTGAGCAGGGCCGTGAATGTGGATACAATCGGGCCGGCCAGTATCAGCGGCTTGCGCCCGATGCGGTCTCCGAGCGCGCCAAGCGGCCCTTTCAGTACGCCCTCGGTCAGCAGAAAGGCCGCGCCGATAATGCCGATCCACCGTTTGGCGTCGGCTTCGGGCAGGCCGAGCGTGGGGATAAAGACGGGCATGGCCGACACGTTCACGACGGCATACGCCAGTTCCGCACTCGCCGCCACAAACACAATCGCCAGCAGCAGAATCAGAATGCTGTGCTGCCACGATGCGGCAGGCGGCGCAGCAGGTTTCTCATCGGGAAGACCGGAGTTATCGGGCGAGGCGGCGCTCTCGGTCAGGTTGGGTTTGGCGTTCAAAACTATTCCTCAACGAATAATAGGCAATGATGTTTGATGGATGGGGCGAGACAGAAGCTCGCAACGGAAGCCGCGACTGCTTATATAACGAAAATCGCAGGCTTCTCGTTTCCTGAAAATGCCCTCCTGTACCCTACGAGACAGGAGGGCATTTGTCGGCATGAAGTTTTGCGAGCGCAGGTGTCATAGGGCAGCCAGCACAAACATCAGCGCCCACCTTAGTAAGCGATCCGCCTTGTGCATCTGCGATGTTTTGTCAGGGCGTCTCGAACAGGTCGTCTACGGGCATTGTCCAGCCCGGAACGGCAGGCTCGGCCTCGGCTATTTCGCCGCGCCTAAAAATGGCGGGCGCGGCAGGGGCAGCCGCGCTGTACTTCTTAACAACGTCTTCACTCAGCAAATCCACGTCCCAGACCACGAGAGCGCCGGCGGCAAAGTAGTCGGCGCGTTTCAGGGCCATGTCACGTTCGGCGGCGGGGCCATAGTCGCCCTCACTGCGCACTTCCACGGCAAATAGCGGCGCACCGCTGAAGAACTTCATGCCCGTGTCCGGTCCGACGTAGTACGCGGCGTCGGGGCTGAACGAATCGCGATTGGGCAGGCTGACCACGAAACCTTTGTTGTCGCCGACCGCAAGGCCGCGCCTGAGCTGCCGAATATGCAGACGCAGCGCAGCAAAGATCTCATCGCCGGCATACCCCGGCCTTCTGCCTGTTGGGTGCATCTGAACTATTTCTCCATTGACCAGTTCCGCTTTGCCCTCTGTGCTGTAAAGGTCGCTGATCGTTGCCCGTGTTGCTGTTGTCATGGCTGTATCGCTTTCATGCCGATGTATTGCTGAGGAACTGCCGTTATTCTGCCGTCACCGATAGTTGCTGAATTCCACGTCGTAAGGCAAATCTTCCTGGCTGCGGATCAGTTTCTGCACGGCCTGCAGCGAGTCCTTGTCCTTGCCCGTGACGCGCAATTGCTCGCCCTGTATCTGCGCGTTTACCTTGATGCCCGCGTCCTTGATGAGTTTGACCAGTTTCTTGGCCTCGTCAGTGGGTATGCCCTGTTTCAGCGTGATTGTCTGGCGGGCCGTGCCGCGTGTGCCGGCTTCGATCTTGCCGTATTCCAGGGCCTTCAGCGAAATATTGCGCTTTGCCATCTTGCCCCTGAGAATGTCAATCAAGGTCGTCAGGTGAAACTCGTCATCCGACATCAGCTTTACGGTGTTGTCGTCGAGTTCCAGTGTGCTTTTGGTTTCGCGAAAGTCGTAGCGCGACGCCAATTCCTTTTCGGTCTGATCAATCGCGTTTTTCACCTCGGTCACATCCACTTTTGAGATCACATCAAACGAAAACTCGGTCGCCATCGTGTTCTCCTTTCCTTTAATTAGCTGCTAATTAGCTGCTGTTTAGTCGCCCAACCGCTCTTTGCAGCTTCGCAGCAGGCCGTCTACGGCGATTTTGAGACTTGTGAGCGAGTCCTGCATCTGGCGCAGTTCGGGATGCGCCATGCGGGCCGTGTCTATGCCCGATAGGGAGGGCAGAAAGTCCAGTACGCGCTGCGCGTGCGGCGACATGCGAGCGTGGGTGTCGCTCAGATCCAGGTTCGCCACGGCGTCTTCGAGCGGGTCGGATGCGTCCCCAAAGAACTTCATCAGGTGATCGGTCGGGCTGTCCAGTATCTCGCGGGATTTGTCGGGGTTCTTTTTCAGCGCCTTGACCAGATTGCCCGTGTCGTCGCTGGAAAGTTTCTGATCCCGGATTTTGTCTACCACGGCCGTTTGCAGTTCCGGGCTTTCGTTGAGCTGCTTGAGAAAACGCGCGTGTTTTTCGGTCAGTTGCCCGTCGGCGGGACGGTTAGGACTGGAAACCACGGCCTCGCCGATGTCATCGGGCAGGGCCAGCAGGTCGAGCAGATAGCCGACCGTGCGATCCGACAATCCCAGCCTGCGCGCGATCTCGCGATTGGTCTGATTGAGCGTGGTCTTGACGTGCTGAATGGCGCGGCCTTTTTCCAGGGGCTGCAAGTCCTCGCGCTGCAGGTTTTCGATAAGCTGCTCGGTCAGGCGTTCATCGGGATTGTTAGTGTCGTCCTTAACGACGCAGGGGATGTTGTCCAGGCGGGCCATTTTCGCGGCCCGCCATCTGCGCTCGCCCGTGACGATCTTGAAGCGGTCGCTGTCGGCAAGCGGCGTGACCGTGATCGGGTTCAACATGCCGTGCTGCCGGATGCTGTCGGACAATCCCTGCAAGGTCTCTTCGCTATGGTGCTTACGCGGCTGATCCGCGTCTTCGACGATCTTGGTAATGTTTATTTGCTTGACTTCCAAAACGGCAATGCCTCCTCGGTAGGGGTCAGGGATCAGGATGCAGGGGTCAGGGCCGGAATACGGCGCGTTTAGAGCTTCGCATAGATAAAGGTACGTGGAATAGACTGCTAATACCTGAACGCCTGTCTGCCCTGCGCGTCATTATAGCAGACGCGCAGGGCATAGTCAACGCATAAGCAACATAATCCGGGCGTTCAGGGCAGGGGCGTTGTTTTGATCTGTCCGTTAAGCGCGGCGACAAGCAGCGCGCGTTTGCCGTTTTCGTCGCGCAGGGCGGCGAGAAATCTGCTGTCGGGCGAAAAGGCGGGCGCGAGGGCAGGAAACGGCAGTTTCGTCGCCTGTGGAATCGAGGTTGGCGTGGGTAAGACAGCATTGCCGCCCGTCCCGCCTTGCGTCGGATTTGTCGCGCTCTGTGCTGCTCCTGTCCCGCTTTTAGCGACAAAGACGACGCTGCGGCCTCCGATGTCACTTAGCCACAGGGCCATGCCGCCTGCCCCGGCTTGCGGCCCGCCCTGCGTCACGAACGCAAAGCGGCTCAGGTCGGGCGCGAAGACAACGGACAAAACCGCATCCGGCGCGTTGTGCGGATTGGGATTGACGGCCTTGACCGCGTCGGGGTAGGGAAGTTTTACTATCGAACGCGTGTCAATGTTCATCTCGTACACTTGCAGCAGAATGTAATGCGTGTTGGGCGTGCGGCGCACCCAGCGCAGGCGCAGGCCGTCTAAGCTGATGCCGTAGCCCAGCACGTCACCCGTGCTTGTCAGGCGCACCACGTCGCCCTGATCCAATAGATACAGGTCGTTTTTGCCGCCGTTCCCGCCCGCCACAATCACATTGGTCGTGTTGGGCAGCCAGGCAAGCGGCGCGAAGGCAGACGGCACACTGCGAAACGGCAGGGCGATGGGCGGCAGGAACGTCTGCCCGTTCCGATAGCGGATACGCGCCTGCAAGTTGTTCGACTCGGTTTTGTGGACGCTCGCGAACAGCGACGAGTCAGGCGAGAACACGACAGGCGCGATTACGCTTGCATCTAAAACCTTTGTTTGTTGCTTTGCCAGATCGCAGAGGGTCAGGGCGTGACCGTCTGCAAGATAGGCCAGAAACCGGCCATCCGGCGTCCACACGGGCGCGGTCGCCACGCCGGATTGCGGCAGGGACGCGATGGGCGTGGCGGCGGACGCGAGAGGGGGCAGGGGCGGCATCGCCTTTGCGCCCCGCGCAGGAATAGGCGGGATAACGGCGGCCCCCATTGTTGGCGCGTCCGTAAGCAGCAGGGACGTGCCGCCGACAGCGATCTGCCTGCCGTCTGGCGACCAGCTTTGCGCCCGCGCGGGAGATAGCGTTGTCATACCCAGGCCGCATATTAGTATGCCCGCGTAAGCTGCTGTCCGAGAAGAACACAGGCGCGGACACTGAGAAGTTATAGTCATCTTCAATCCTTGCTCCCTAATCAAACGCTTTTCAAAATGATTGAAATATGTAATGAGCAGACGGATCGAAAGGCAGTCAGGTTCCAATCGGCATACGAATGCCCCCTCCCGGCTCCGCGTAAATAAATAGGGCGCGGCTCTACCCGAAGGCAAAGGCCGCGCCCTGAAATTCGCGCAGAGCGAAGGAAGGACTACTCGGCTGCCGGTTCCGTGGTCTCGTGGGGCATGGCGGGGCTGGCCGCAAAGCCGTCCGCATGTGCGGGCGTCGCGTCCACGACGGTCGGGGCCGGAGCCTCATCCTCAGTGTGCAGCGATGTCAGGGACACGAGAACCGTATCAAGTGCTGTCACGATCTTGTACTTGTCGCTGGTCGGTAGGTCAGATACGCGCAGGGTATCCGTGGCGGTCATGTTGGACACGTCCACGGTGATGTGGTCGGGAAGGTCGCCGGGCTGGCAGTGGACTTCCACCTGCTCCACGGAATGCGACAGGACAGCGGAACCCAGGCGCACCGGGGCCGGCTCGCCATGAAACACGAGGGGGATATGCACCTTGACGACATCGCCGGTCTGGACGCTCTGGAACGTCACCTGCAGCAGCTTGCGGGTCAGGCCGTCGCGCTGCACGTCATGCACGAGCGCCTGATGGCTGGCTCCGCCCGCTACGGTCAGTTCCAGCATGGCGGCCTCGCCATGCGCGCGGATGAAATCGTCAAGCGGCTTGCTCGCCAGTTGATAGTGCAGTGTACCCTGCCCCTTGTGCTGAATCGAGACCGGAATGAACCCGGTTTTGCGTAAACGCTTTACTTCGCCTTTGGAAACCGCGACGATGGGTTCCACGCTGAATTGTGTCGGCATGAGAATGCTTCCTTTGCAAAAATGATCTTCAACTTTTCAAATCTTCGCGTTTATGTTTTGATAATGTCTGGTTTGATAATGTTTGGATCGTGGTGTCGTGACAAAACGTTATAACAAAATGTTGTGGCAGATGCGCCAAAGTAGTTTACCCCAAGTCCGCGCCGATTTTGCCCGCGGGCAGCATAACGGATTATATGCCAGCCCCTACGCGTGTAAACGTTTATTGGCTAACTGCCATTGCTGCCGGACCGCATCGGGGGCTGTGCCGCCCTGCGAGTTGCGGACTGCGACGCTCGATTCAACCGTGAGCGTCTTTAATGCCTCGTCCGCCCGATCTTTCAGCAGGGGCGAGAAGCCGGATAAAGTGGGCGCGTCTAACAGCTCCAGGGTCGTGCGGTGTTCCAGGCAGTAGCGTACCACTTGGCCCACGACATCATGCGCGTCCCGAAATGGCAGGCCCTGTCGTACCAGATAATCGGCCAGATCGGTTGCGGTCGAAAAGTCGCCCTGCGTGGACTGGCGCATCCGGTCGGCGCGGAAGCGGGCCGTGGCGAGCGTTTTTTGCATGGCGGGAACCACAAGGCGCAGCGTGTCTATGCCGTCGAAAAGGGGTTCCTTGTCCTCCTGCATATCCTTGTTGTAGGCGAGCGGCAGACCTTTCATCAGCGTTAAAAGCGTTATCAGGTCGCCGTACACGCGCCCGGTTTTGCCCCGCGCCAGTTCGGCCATGTCCGGGTTCTTTTTCTGGGGCATGATGCTGCTGCCGGTCGTGACGCTGTCATCCAGGGTGACGAAGCCGAACTCCGGGCTGTTCCACAGGATCAGTTCTTCGGCCAGCCGGGACAGGTGCAGCATCACGAGGGACGCAAAAGCCAGAAACTCGACCGCGAAATCCCGGTCTGAGACCGCGTCCAGGCTGTTGGGGATCACGCCGTCAAATCCCAGCGCGTTTGCGGTCATTTCGCGATTGATGGGAAAGCCGGTTCCGGCCAGCGCGCCCGCGCCGAGCGGGGAACGGTTGGCGCGACTTAGGGCGTCGGTCAGGCGTTCGCGGTCACGATCCAGCATCCAGAAGTAGGCCAGCAGGTGATGGGCGAGAACGACAGGCTGCGCGTGCTGAAGATGGGTATAGCCGGGAAGAACCGTATCGAAATGCTGCGCGGCCAGATCCAAGAGCGTCTGCTGCAAGCCGGTCAGTTCGTCCTTGATGGCCGCGCCCTCGTCGCGCAAATACAGGCGCGTGTCGGTAGCCACTTGATCGTTGCGGCTGCGGGCCGTGTGCAGCTTGCCCGCCACAGCCCCGATGCGCTCGCGTAACAGTCCCTCGACAGCCGTATGCACGTCCTCGGCGTCCGGGGGCAGGTCTACGCTTCCATTTTGCAGGTCGTCGCGCAGATGTTCCAGACCCGCCACGATCTGCGCGGCCTCGTCCGGGGCGATGATGCCGACCGCGCCGAGCATTTGCGCGTGGGCCACGCTGCCCGCGATGTCGTGCCGCCACAAGCGGGCGTCGAAGACCAGTGAATTGTTCAGGCGTTCGATGAGCGCGTCGGTCTTACCCTCAAAGCGCCCGCCCCAGAGTTTCCGCATCGTGTAAGTGCCTTCTAATAACTGCCTTCTAAAATAATTGGTTTCGTCTTTGACGCGCAGGGTACGCGAGCGCTTCCGCGCCTGTTCTGCCACCGGCTTTTGTGCGGTCTTGCCAGCGCGTTATCAGGGGATCAGGCAAGCGCACTCGCCTAAGATGTAGTCCAGAGCGCCGAGCAGTTCCGGCATGTACTTGATATTGTACAAGTCTGACTCGAATACATCCGTACTCGGAGTGAGCTTGTAAAACTGCCAGACCTGTCCATTGCTGACGATTCCATACACGTCCACATTGTGGCCCTCAGCTTGATTGTTCTGACGGCAGGCGGTCATCTCAGCAAGACACTGTGCCTGCCCGCGCTGAAAATCATCCCTCTTGGCCTCGACAGCGCACAACAAAGGCGTGGAAAGGTAGGCCAGTTTAGGCGCAATCAGATAATCTGCCACGCCGGTCAGCGTGTCCGTATTCAATGTCGCCGCTTTCCATACTTTCAGCGTCGGGTACAGGGAAACGATTTCGGCGAACAAAGCGTCAATCAGCAGCGTTTTAGCCTGTTCCGTGGTTTGCAGGTCAAACGCCTCCAGCCTGCGCAGATGCGTTTGCAGGGCGTCACTCGACGGACGCGGCGCGGCGGATATTTGCCAGGGCATTAGCGTTCCCCGCTGCAGCATCTGCATCACTTCTTTAAGCGTGATGCCTGAAAAGTTGCGCTTTCCGTTCGCCGCGCTTGCTTTCGCCGCTTTTGTTCTCGCCACTTGTGTTTTCCACCTGCCGCAGGGCGGCAAACTACGCGTATTCAGGCCCCATTTTGCGCGGGAACATTGCGGGCGCACTCGGCGCAGACAAAATCAAGCGCGCCGAGCAGTTCCGGCAGACGGGGCGGCGCGTCCAGTTGCCAGCGAATAAACTCCTCGGCGGGAACGAGCAGCATGGCCTTTCCAGAGTGATGGGCGCGTCTTTGCGTTTACTGCCCTGCTTTGCCAACCTGCACCTTTTTGCGTCTGAACCTGCTTTTCTGCACACCGTCCCGCTTTGGAAGAGCGTTTGATTATAGCACGAACGCCATTGATTTCCTGAGAATTAGTATTGTGCATCACTCTGTAGACGTGCCGCCGCCCGCTTTGTGGGGCGATAGTGTGGGCTTGAGAGCCGGTTACGTCACGGCCCCGTTTGCAGGGATGGCGGACAAACAGCGGCAAAGATTTCTACAAACAAATCCATAAAAATACTTGTTCGCCCCTAAAGAGCTGCATATCGAATACCGACAATTAAGAAAGGAGCGGTTTGCCACGCGGCGGGCCTTGCTTCCAAGTATATACACCGGCAAAATCCTCATTATTCCCGCTCTACTCTTTCCACTATAGGTGGTCGCAGGCGGTACGCGTCAGAGAAGAATGCAGGGCAGTCGAACATGAGCGCGCGCAAGTACGCTTAGTATAGGCATCGGCAGACAGAACCGAAGGAGAACTTGAATGGCACGTCGTTTGTCCACCGCACTGATGACGCTTGGCATTGCACTGGGGCTAGCCGCACCCGTTTGCAGCCATGCCCAGACACAGGCGTTTACCTTTACCCCGGACTTGACCCTGGATTACCCGCTTTCCAACGGCTACAAAGAGATGGGTATCCAATTCGTGATTGCCCCCACTATCGGTGCGCCGCCCACGCCCGTATATGGCCTGGGCGTGTATGACAACTTCGTGGCCCACGGCAGTACCACTCACGGCCTGAACCAGAGCCATCAAGTAGGCATCTTCAGCGTCGCTTCGCAAAGTCTGCTGGTGCAGGGAACGGTTCAGGCGGGAACCGCTTCCACTCTTATAGGTGATTTCCGGTACACGGATCAGCTTTTTGATGGGGCCGGAAATCCGCTGACCGCCCCGTTAAACCTGACGGCAGGCAATTATATCATCGTGGCCGTGACCACCTCGGATACGTTTACTTACCTCAGCGGCAGCAGCATTCAATCTCTGCGTTTTGTTCCCAACCTCTCTTATGGCCGCAGCAGCTTCTCAACCTCGACGACGCTCTCGCTTGCAGGCCTACAATCGGACGGTTCCACAGGCTATTTTGGCGGCGACTTTCTGGTAACGCCTCTCAACGCAGTCCCCGAACCCGGCGCGTTCGCGCTGCTGGGCGGCGGCCTGACCGTTCTGGGCGCGACCTGGGGCAGGCGACGCGCCACGAAGCGCGCGGCCTAGCCCGCGTGCCAGGCGTTTTTTATCGTGTCTGCCACGCAATAATGCGGGCGGGGGAATATTCCCCCGCCCGCATTTCCGTTTTCTGTTCTTTCAGAAGAGTGGGCATATCAGGCGGCTTTCAGGCGAGCATCTAATGCTGAAAGGCTGTCCTTTTTTCACTTGATAAAGAGGCTTGCGAAAGCCGACAGAAGAAAGCGGGAGAAAAGAATGGAACGCGTGACAGGCATCGGCGGCATTTTCTTCAAGGCGCGTGATCCCCGGCAGATGATGGCCTGGTACAGCAAACACCTGGGCATCGGCGCGAACACGGACGAGGGCGCGGGCGAAACGTATACGGAGTTCACCTGGCGCGACAGCAAGGATCCGCAGCGGACGGGTTCCACCGTCTGGGCGCTGTTTCCCCACGACACCAGCTACTTCGATCCCGGCACATCGCCGTTCATGGTCAACTACCGCGTCGCGGACCTGGACGCTTTGCTGGCGCAGTTGCGGGCCGAAGGCGTACAGGTCGAGGAACGCATCGAAGAGTACGAGTACGGACGCTTCGGCTGGATCACCGACCCCGAAGGCAGTCGCATCGAACTCTGGGAGCCGCCCAAAGGAACCGCAGGCAGACCCACAGTCCCGCAGGAACAGGAGTGACGCAAGCCGGATACGCCGATTTGAGAACAAGAGCTGGACACGAAGAGTGCCGCGTAGAGCAAGCAGCCCCTCGAAAGGAGCCATAATGAAAGCAGCAACGGAAGCAACGGAACGGATGGTCATCGTGGCGTATCGTCCGCATTCAGGAGCGGAGCAGCCGCTGCTGGAACTTATCAGAGAACATATACTGGTTTTGCGGCAGGAGGGATTAGCCACCGACTTTACGCCCCTCGTGCTGCGCGCGGCGGATGGAACTCTGCTGGAGATGTTCACATGGCAGTCTGAGGAGGCCATCGCTTCGTCCCACCACAACCCTGCCGTACAAGCCTTATGGGAACGCTTCGGCACAGTCTGCGAGTACACGCCGCTCGCCGGCCTGCCGGAGTGTCAGGGGCCGTTCGCCACATTCACGCCAGTGGCGCTGTGAAATAGTTGGCGAGCATTTCGACTTGCGTATTCACGCAAAGGCCGTGCGCCCGTCTCCTGCTGCCGCGTCGAAAGCCACTGTGCGACGCGGCAGCAAACAACAGTGTAGTCCCTGCTCCCTGCATGGAAGTAAGCGCTGGCTACAGGGAACATGGCGACCAGCAACGGGAACCGTCAGAGGCAGCAAAAAAGGCTTGGAGCAAAATGCTCTAAGCCTTCTTGAGAAACATCGATTATCAGCAAACGAGGATGACGGGGCTCGAACCCGCGACCTCCAGCGTGACAGGCTGGCGCTCTAACCAACTGAGCTACACCCCCAGGAACAAACAGGGGAAACAAATACCAAAACCAATGCCCCGAAGCGAACACGAACAAGGTAACAAGCACATCAGACATGGGCGAAACAGGACTTGAACCCGTGACATCTTCGGTGTAAACGAAGCGCTCTACCGACTGAGCTATTCGCCCGCAAAACTTCGGTTTTAGTTGATCTCGTCACGCGCGCCGACTGCCGCAAGCACACATAGTATAGCATGGCCGAATGGGTTTGTCAATGCCCGCCCATCGATTCGCAGGGTGAAAATTCGGCGGCGCGCCACGCGAAACGCCGCAGGGACAATGCGCCCGCCGACTTTTCGCTGCTGCGCCAGAGGGCCCTCAACTTACCGCGCCAGGAGAAGACCTGCAAGAACGGCCTGACCGTCGAGCGCAGCAAAGCGGGCGGGAATAACGCCTGCTTGCTCCGGGTGTTTGCCAGTTACTCATAGCTTTGTGCGTTTGCCCTGTTTACCCTGTCGCAGGTCTTGACAAATCGGGCGCCGCCGCCGTATAATAGGGTGTTTGCAAATCGCGCAGGTATGTGCTTGTTGAGGGCGACAAATCTCTTTATGAGCGAAATGCCGCCTGCGCGCACTGTGGGGATATCGTCTAGAGGTTAGGACGGGGGATTTTCAGTCCTTAAGCCGGGGTTCGATTCCCCGTATCCCTATCGGAAGGATTTAGGAAGCAGGAAAGAGGGGGCGCAGATTTTTCTGACCCCTGAATCCTGCCTCCTGATCCCTTCTGTTCGCCGAGGTGGTGAAATGGCAGACACGTACGCTTGAGGTGCGTATGCTCAAAAGGCTTGCAGGTTCAAGTCCTGTCCTCGGCATTGTTTCGTTTGCGGGTTGTAAGTTCGTAGATTTGATAAGTTCTATTCAGCGTCAACACAAAACAGCGTTTCACTTCATTTACTTGTGGGTAGATGCAGCGGAACGCTGTTTTGTTTGTCGTTTTATTTGTGGATGGAGGCGGGCAGGCTGTCCAGCCAGCGGGATTGCAGCAGGGCAATGGCCTGCTCCTTTGCTTTGGCTTCGACCTCGATCCACGGCGCGCGGCGGTACACGGAGGGCATTTGCGTGACCAGATCGCTGTGGCGGGTGTCGGCAAAAAAGGCGCGGCCATTAGAGATATGCGTCAGTTGCCATGCGGGGTCGGGCCACGTCTCGCGCGCCGCCCAGAACATCTCGTGTACGCTGCCGTCCTCGTAGCTGACGAGTTTCTCATGTCAGACATGGTGATGCGCGTCGAACACCATCGGCACACCGGCGCGTCGGCACACGTCCAGTATCTCCGCGCCGGAGTACGCGTCTTCGTCGTTTTCCAGTATCAGGCGGGAGCGTATGGGCGCGTCGAGCGTGTCAATCGTCCGTACCAGGGCGTCGGCGCGATTGGATTTGCCGCCGTGTATCTCCATTGGGCAGGCGAGCGAGCGGGGCTGGCCCAGCATGTCCAGTATATGCGCGTGCATTTGCAGGGTGCGGATGCTGTTCGCCACCACATTGGCGCTGTCCGAGGACAGCACGACGAACTGCTCCGGGTGCGAGAGCAGGCGCACGTTCAGACGGCGCGCGCTTTCGCCCGCCTGATGCAGCAGCCACGCGCACCGGTTCAGCACGTCCTCATAGGCCGGATCATCGGCGAACGGCAGCAGGTTCGATGAGATGCGGTACATGCCGATATTGCGCGCCCGACAATAAGCAATTGCGCGGTCGAGTCTGAGCAGATTGTCCTCATAGATGTCGCGCAGGATCGTGGGCCGTTCGCTTTCGGGGAATTGCAGCAGGCGTGTGCGCGTGATCGTGCGGAAGCGTATGGCATCGGTCGTGGTAATGCACACCAGACCCAAACGCGGGCCGGACGTTTCCCCGGACGCGTTTATGTCAATGCTCTTTGTGCCGCGGTTCGCCGCTTCCACTGTGCTGTCCGCTGTTTCCACTGTCTTTTCTGCATTCATTCTTTCTACTACGCGGCAAACAGCCAAACACGCCCGACACGTCAAAAATTTGCGGCGCTTACTTCGCCTTCCAGGGTTGTTGCGCCTGCTCTCCTTGTCTCCTCTTCTCCCTGTCTCCTCTTCTTTCTCCTCATGGCGCGTCTTTTGCAGGGAATCACGGACGCCGACACGAATATAGGACAGGCGCAAATGCCGCACGCGGCCCTCTAAGCGTCAAAGATTGACGCTGGAAGTCCTGAACGGCATTATACGCGCTTCATAATTTTCAAGAAGCACCGAATGCACAAAAATCGGATGTACGAAGGAGAACGGAATTGGCACATAACGTAACCTTGATACGCGGCGATGGAACCGGCCCCGAACTGGTCGAGGCCGCCAAAAAGGTGCTGGACGCTACGGGCGTGGGCTTCAACTGGGACGTCGTCGAGGCGGGCGTGGACATCATGGAAACGGCAGGCACACCGCTTCCCCCCAATGTCGTCGAGAGCATCCGCAAAAATAAAGTGGCCCTGAAAGGCCCGATCACCACGCCCATCGGCAGTGGGTTCCGCTCGGTCAACGTGGCCCTGCGTAAGGAACTGGACTTGTACGCGTGCGTGCGCCCATGCAAATACTATCCCGGCATCCGCAGCAAGTACGAGGACGTAGATCTGGTCATCGTGCGCGAAAATACCGAAGACCTGTACGCGGGCGTGGAGTACGATACGGGCAGCGTCGAGGCCAACGAGATCATTAAAATGGCGGGCGGCAAGATCCGCGAAAATTCCGCCATCAGCATCAAGCCGTTTTCCGATTTCGGGTCGCGTCGCATCATCAAGTTCGCGTTCGATTACGCCCGCGCCAATGGCCGCAAGAAGATCAGCGCGGTCGCCAAAGCCAACATCATGAAGTACACGGACGGCCTGTTCTTCCGCGTCGGGCAGGAGGTCGCCAAAGACTATCCCGACATCGAGTATCAGGAAGTCCTGGTAGACAACATGTGTATGCAGCTTGTGCAGAAGCCGGAACTGTACGACGTGCTGGTGCTGCCCAACCTGTACGGCGACATTCTTTCCGACCTGTGTGCGGGGCTTGTGGGCGGTCTGGGCGTGGCCCCCGGCGCGAACATCGGCAATGACGCGGCCCTGTTCGAGCCGACGCACGGCAGCGCGCCCAAGTACAAGGGCCAGAACAAGGTGAACCCGTGCGCCCTGATCCTGTCGGGCGTGCTGATGCTGCGCTATTTGCAGGAGACCGAGGCCGCCGACCGCCTGGAAAAGGCCATCAGCATCGTCATCAAAGAGGGCAAAGATGTCACGTATGACATGAAGCCCGACCGCAGTGACCCCACGGCAGTTGGCACGTCCGAAATGGCCGACGCCATCATCGCAAAGATGCAGTAAGCGTTGAGCGTTGAGTGTCAGGCGTTGAGCGTTAAGTACAAGGACGTGAACTTGACGCTCAACGCTGGACGCTTAACGCTCCTGGAGCAGTTTCACATGGCAATCGCGCAATCCAGTTTGCCGTCCGCCGTCCTACCGCAGCCCATGACATACGAGCAGTATCTGGCGGAGCCGGAGTTTGGCGGAAGATACGACATTGTAGATGGGACGGTTATTGTCGTGGGAACAACAGAGGAGCATCAGGATATAGTTCGCAATTTTGGTGAACTGTTGCGTATTTATCAGAGGCGTCACCAAGCCGGGAAGGTGATAGTCGCCCCGCGTGACGTGCTTATCAGCCGCGTTCCTTTGCGAACGCGGCAGCCGGACGCAATGTTTATCAGCAATGCTCGTCACGCGCAAAATCCCCCGCGTGAAAGTGCTGTACCGATGCAGGGCGCTCCCGAATTGATTGTAGAGGTGATTTCGGACAGCGAGAAAAACCGCAATTTGAACGCAAAACTCGCAGACTATCAGCGCGTGGACGTGCGTGAAGGCTGGATTGTGCGGCCCGTGGAACAAACGGTGGAAGTGTTAAGCCTGACGCCGACAACGGTTATATCTGTGGCGACGTACCATGCGGGGCAGAGTGTGCAGTCCGTCGTATTCCCGGACTTGATTGTCGCTGTGGACACTATTTTTGCAGAGTAGGCCATGTGGCACAGGCAAAACACCGCAAAGATGTTCATTGAGGAGAAATTATGTATTTGCAGGAGCAGCGCACATTTTGACAGCCGCGACGCATTCGCAAACAGCGCAGACGGCAGCGGACATTAACGAATCGGAAACAGCGCACAGCCCTGCATCTTTGCCCAAGCTGACGCTGGATCGGATACACTGCGGCGACTGCCTGCCCTGGCTGCGCGGTTTGCCGGATGGGTGCGCGCAGCTTGTCATTACGTCGCCGCCCTACTTTCAGCAGCGGGATTACATCGGGGAGGGTCTGGGGCATGAGGCCGATCCCGACGCGTATGTCGCCGCTCTGCTGCCGATCTTTCACGAGTGCGCGCGGGTCGTTGGCGCGCAGGGCAGCGTGGTCTTCAACCTGGGCGACAAATACCTCAACGGCAGTCTGGCCCTCGTCCCCTATCGTTTCGCCCTCGCGGCGTGTGACGCGGAAAAGGTACGATTGGTGAACGCGATCACATGGGTGAAAAGCAACCCGACCCCGCGCCAGTTTCAGCGCAGGCTGGTCAGCAGCACGGAGCCGTTTTTTCATTTCGTCAAGAACAACGATTATTTTTATGATATGAAGGCATTCATGGCCGAGGACGCGCCTCCGCAGCGCAAGGCCGCAAACGTAACGGCCAGCATGGGCAAACGGTACTACGAACTGATCGAGGCGTCGGAACTGTCGGACGACGCCAAAACAAAAGCGCGTCACGCGCTGGCTGCCGTGATTCAGGAGGTGCGCGACGGTCAGACCGCCGGGTACAGAATGAAAATACGCGGCATTCACTCCGAGCCGTTCGGCGGGCAGGAGGGCGGGCGCAAGATGCACCTGGAGCGCGACGGCTTTACCATCATTCGGCTGATGGGCGGCAAGCTCAAGCGCGACGTGATCGAAACGCCCGTGGAAAGCGTGAAGGGCTGCAAACATCCCGCCATCTACCCGACCGCCGTTGTCTCGGAATTTCTGCGCCTGCTCACGCGGGCGGGCGACATCGTGATTGACCCGTTTATGGGTTCCGGCTCTACGGCCCTCGCCTGCAAGCAACTGGATCGCCGCTACCTGGGCTGCGACATCAACCCGGCCTACTGCGCCGAAGCCGAGACGCGCATCGCGCAGGGCGATGATCCTGATGCGTCCCTGCGCCTGTTCGTAGACGAGGGCTTTTCTGCCGTCACGATCTAAGGTGCGCGGAGCAGTACATTCGACGCTGACATTACACAAGAGGCGATCATGAGCAAGCAGGACGATTTCCAGCAGGTTATTTCAGAAGCAGACATAGATTGGCTGTTCTGTATTGAGCTAAACACTTGCCATAACTTCCGGCAGTGGGTTGCCGCGCATATTTTTCCCGAAGCCGAAAAGTTTGAACATGACCGCGCCTGGAGGTCTGTATCAAACTCGGAAGGAGAGTCGGATGTATTATGGCGTATCGAATTAGCTGGGAAAGGGCATGTCATTTGTCTTATCGAAAACAAAATAAAGGCGGCGGCGCAGCCGGATCAGTACAAACGCTATGTTGTCCGAGGGGAAGACTATGTCAAAAAAGGCAAATGTCAGCAAGTCTACGTCGTGCTGCTTGCGCCTAAGAAGTACAGTTCTATTGACTCAAGCGCCTACCCTTATCGCATTCGCTATGAAGATATTGAAGCTTGGTTTCGGGCGCGACCCGATGAACGCTCACAGTATCTCGCATGGATTTATGAAACTGCAATTAAGAAGCAGGGAGCTTTAGCGCCGATAGACGAGGATATGCTGCAGTTTCAGCAAAGCATCTGGGGGCTGGCGAGTAGTGAATTTCCACATCTGCGTGTCAGCGAACCCCGCAATGTCAGTATAACGCAGGATTGGATTTACATGAAAAAACATGCGGGATACCAGATTATCTACAAGATGTACAAAAAGAACGGAATATACACCTACTGCGTCGTAGATTTGGAACTGGCCGGACGCGGCGACAATGTTGAATGCCTGAAAGAACAGTACAGTCAGGCGCTTTCATCAACAGGCATTGTGGTTGAGAAGGCGAGTAAGTCCGCTGTGTTCAGGCTGCAAGTTCCTTTTGTCGCGCCGCCGCATTACGACGAGGAAAAAGTTCGTGCCGCCCTGCAAGCCGCTTCGGATCTGAAGGCGTGGTGGGAAAAAGTGAAGGCTGATTGAAAGCCGTTAGAGGCGGATTATCAGGCAAGTACGGACATCAAAGCGGCGCATATCGAACGCTGGAACGCGCTGAAAATGAGGGGGTGAAACATGGCAATCGCACAGCCACCTATTCCGTCAACACTGCTGACGTATGCGCAGTACATGGCGGAAGGCGAGATCAATCAGCGGTACGACATTCTGGACGGAGTACGGCTTGTGACCAATCCGACGCGGCGGCATCAGCGCATCCTGCAAAACTTTTTGCGCGCGTTTGGGGAGTTTGAAACGACAGGCGGCAGGGGCCAGGTCGTGGCTGCGCCCTGCGACGTGCTTATCTCGCGGCAGCCCCTGCGGACGCGGCAGCCGGACGCGCTGTTTATCAGCCCTGCGCGGCTGGCGCACAATCCGCCCGACGGTGATCCCGCGCCGCTTAGCCCCGCGCCGGAACTGGTTGTCGAGATCGTTTCGCCAAGCGACACGCGCGCCGTGCTGGCGGCGAAACTGGCGGACTATCAGCGCGTGGAGGTGCAGGAGTGCTGGGTGGCGTATCCGGGAACCGAGACCGTCGAGGTTCTGCTGCTGACGCAAACGCAGCTGACGCTCGCCGCCGTGTACAGCGCGGGGCAAACGGTGCATTCTGTTGTTTTCCCCGGCCTGACTGCCGCCGTTGACGCATTATTCGCCGCGTGAAACGTGTATTTAGTTGTTTTTCAAATACCAATACAAAAACTTCCCGGAGAATTATAGAATACTCCAAGAAGGAAGATCACAAGGAAGAGCATCATGCCGAAGAGTAAAGTAACGATTGCGGGCGCGGGACAAACGGGGGCGACACTGGCGCACTGGCTGGCCCTGCGCGGCGATGTAGACATCGTCTTGTACGACATCGTGGAGGGACTGCCGCAGGGCAAAGCCCTCGACCTGCTGGAGGCCATGCCTATCATCGGGTCGGACGCCAAAATCACGGGGACGAACGGCTGGGCTGAGACTCAGGACAGCGACATCATCGTGATTACGAGCGGCCTGCCGCGCAAGCCAGGCATGAGCCGCGACGATCTGCTGAAGGTGAACGCGGGCATCGTGGCCGAAGTCACCAAGAACGCCTGCGCCAAGTCGCCCGACGGCATCCTGATGCTGCTGACAAACCCGCTGGATGCCATGTGCCATGTAGCCCTGCACAACAGTTCGTATCCGCCGGAACGCGTGTTCGGGCAGGCGGGCATCCTGGACACGGCCCGGTTCCGCACCTTCCTGGCGGCGGAAGCGAAAATCAGCGTGGCCGAGGTGAACGCGTATGTGCTGGGCGGACACGGCGACGACATGGTCCCCATTCTGGGCAGCACGAACATCGGCGGCGTTCCCATAGCCAAGATGATCAGACCCGACCGCCTGGCCGAAATCGTGACGCGCACGCGCAAGGGCGGCGGCGAGATCGTGGGCCTGCTCAAGACCGGCAGCGCGTTCTACGCCCCAAGCGCCGCGCTCGCGCAGATGATTGACGCCGTACTCAACGACCGCAAGCGCATCCTGCCCTGCGCCGTGTATACGGGCGACAACGCGGGCAACTATGGCGTCCGCGACCTGTATCTGGGTCTGCCCGCCATCATCGGGCGCAACGGGGTCGAGCAGATCGTGCCGATGGAGCTGACCGAAGACGAGACGAGCAGCCTGCACGCCAGCGCCAACAGCGTGCGCGAACTGGTCACAGCCCTCAAAGGCTTCGACCCGCCCATGCTGCCCCAGGACACCGGTACAGTGGCTGCCTGATCGCTGTTTGGGCCGACGCATCAGGCTAAAGTGATCGCGCGCCGGGTTCAGCATGTCGAATCCGGCGCGTTCTTTACAAACATTCTGCCGCGCCTGACGCGGCGCGGCGTCAAAGGAGAGCAATTATGGCACAGGCTGTTCTGACCCATGTACTTGAAGAAATCAACCGTTTAGATGCGGACGAACTGCAGTCTGTCGAGGACGCTGTGCGCGAACGGCTGCGCCACGAGCGCCAGGCGACACAGGGCTACTCTCCCCAGGAATATAAAGCGATGCAGGCGCTGGTTCAGGCGGGGCTGCTGACGACGATCAAACCACGCCGCACCGCCCGCCTGCAGGAAACGCCCTTAGTTTCCATCAAAGGCAGACCTCTTTCGGAAACCATTCTTGAGGAGCGTCGCTGATGGCGACCTATTTTGTGGTGAGTGTTAAGGCTCCAGCATCAGGGCGCGAAAGCCCGCCTGTCGAAAGTGGTGGTCTGCTGTAACAGCCTCGGTCAGCCCCTGCTCCCGCATCACTACAAAGGAGAGGCAGTCTGTCAGACCCCATGCTTTGTCGGCTCGATTTTCGTACAACTGCAAGCCCCGCATCAACAGCGGCGTGTCTATGACAACAACATGTATGTTCGCCGTGCCGTAGCACTGTCGTATAAAGGCCACAGCAAGCGGACGATTGATCGCGCTCAGGGCGTTTGCAACCTCTACCAGCACCGCTTCGGTAATCCATACCTCAGAAGCCGCCTGTACCCTGAGTAGCAGACGCAATGCGGCGGCGTGGTACTGATCCGCCCGATTAAGCAGGGCTTGGATGTAGGCTGTATCAAGCAGAAGCCGTTCCGAATTCATTCCTGCGGTTCCTGCTTGGACGTGCCATACAAATAATGGTCATGCTGATCGGCCCAATCCGCAGGCGCTTCGATGGAACCTGCCGCCTGTGCAAGTAAACTCCAGACATCGCCTGATCCCGCAACAGGCAGTGTTTCCACAGTCAGGCGACAGCGCGTGTCGGAAGGCAGATCAAGCGGATCGGCTGGGCGAAACACCTGCCCGTCAAATATGGCCTCGATTGTCTGAACCATCATGTTCCTTTCATTGGAAACAAACACGGACGACACACGGCTGCTGCTCTCAATGTTCCTCTTTACGTGGCGGCGACGCGTTCCAGCGTCACATCGTTCTCTGCTGGAGGCTAGCGCCCACGACGCATGAATAGAGGAAGAACGAAGAGTAGTATACTCGGCAGACTCAGCGAAAAGCCCATAATGAAAACGACATCATTAAACGGCGGCTGGCGCACGAAGTAAGCGTTGACAGCCATTAGAATGAATGTTACGGCAACGCTGCTCGCCCACCAGAGAATGAGCAATGTGCGCCGGTTCTTCTGCTTCACGTTCGCGCCCCCTGACTACCATTGACATAACGACGCGATGTGGGCCGCGCTGCCGTCGCGCAGCCAGCCGTCGAGCTGGGCCTGGTCTTTAAGCTGCTGACCGCGCAGGCGTGGCACGGCCACAAAACGCGTGTTCAGGTCGGGCAGGGCCGTCATGTCGCCCCACAACTTCTCGAACTGCATGACCGGGAAAACGTCCTCGTGACCGTGGCCCCAGCGCCGCTTTACGTCCTTGAGGGTGACGTAGGTTGGCATCCGGGCGGCAAGGGCGCGTATGCCGTTTGTCACGGCGTCCGCGTCGCGCAGGGTGTCGCGTGTCAGGCCGAAGGCTTGGAGCAGGCCGTCTATGTCCATCCAGGTCGTCAGGCTGTTGTAGTAGGTGAGGGCGAACTCGTCGCGCTCGCGGGGCATGGCAAGCCCTTCCACAAGGCGCAGTTTGCCATCCACGCGGGCCAGGCCGCCGCCCCGGTCTTCCAGTCGGCGCGGCATCACCTCGATACTGAGGGGTGCGCCGTGCGTGATGTGCCAGCCCAGCAGGCCCGCGTCCACGTTCGCGCCCAGCGTGTCAATGTTGTGCATCATCAGATACTTGAGCTGCGGACGCTCGGCGAGCAGTTGCGCCAGAACGCCGTTTTTGAGCAGGTTAGGTATCTCGTACCAGTGGCCCACGGGGTGCAGGCACTGGCCGGGCAGATTGTCGGTGTAGTCGCTCGCCTCGCCGGTCTGCCGCGCCCAGTTTATCAGGGCGGCGTGGACGCTGTCGCGCACCTTCTGCGCCTGCGCGTCTAGTTGCTGCTGCGCCATCTCCTCCCACGCGAAACGCAGGTCGCGCTCGGCGGGAACCAGCCGCAGGCCGATGGAACGACCGGGCGAAAGACGCAGGACGCCCTCGTAGTTATAGTTGTGTTCGGCCTGCATAAAGTCTGCTATGGGCGCATGGGTCATATAGCTGGTCGTGAACAGGTGCGGCAGGGGGTTTTCGTGGAGCGTTCCGACCTGCCGACTCTTTGCCAGATGCGTTTCGATGAACGTGCGATGTCTGCCGCCCATTTTGGCGAACGGATGCAGCGCCTTGACAACGCCCGCGCCCTGCGTCCACCGGCTGCCCACGCCTGCGGCAAGCGTAACGACGGCCACCTGCCCCGCGCGCAAAGCCGCCGCGCCTGATTCGCGCATTTCGGGCGTGATGCCGCGTGTCCCGTCGAACACATCGCCGGCCTGCACGTCCCGTATGTCGCTGCTGACCGGCAGGCGATTCTGGGCCAGTCCGATACGCCCGTGTTTTAGATCCTGCCGTATCTGCTCATGCTGTACGGCGTCAAAACCGTTTTCGCGCAGCAGCGTTTGCAGGTTCAGGGCCGCGTCACTTGATTTTGCCTGTTCGGGCAATAGTCGGTCCACGAGCGTCTGCACGGTGTTTGCCAATTCGGGACGGGTGCGACAGGCCGCGCCGAACGCTTCCAGTTCCGCGCGGCGCGATACGGTCAGGCTGCGCGGGTCGGCGCGCATCAGGCGCGGGATCATCATGGTATAGTAACCGGACGGCAGGGGCGCGGCCTGAGCGTCCAGCAGGGCCGATGTCGTGCCGTTTTCGTTGATGGCAAAATCATAGACCACGGGTTCCATCGCGAACGGCAGGGCGTGTTCCAGGCGCTTGCGCGTGTCCGACATGATGCTTTGCAAACGCGACTGCGCTTCCTGCTTGCGCTCAGGCGCGAAAATAAATCCCATGCCGCCGCCCGCCATGCCGCCCAGCATCCAGAACCCCCAGAAGTCGGCCCCGAACTCCTCCCGCACCTGCGCGATCAGCGCCTCGGTGTACAGGTTGCTGGCCCACGGGATGATGGTCTGTATCGGCCCAAAGAAGTTACGTGTCGTGGCGTCGGCAAGACCCGCGATGTCGCCCGTCCGCAGGTCGTCGAGAACGTCCTCTAAAATTTGCTGTGCTTCGTGCCGCGCCGTCCACTCCGGCTGCTCGCGTAGCAGATATTTTTCCGTGACCATTTCGAGGACGGGGCCGACGTTCTGCGCCATGCCGCCATGCACCAGAACAAGGCTGTCCTGCAATTTCTGCCGCGTCAGGTCGGATGCGGCATTGCGGTCAAGCACGGTATGCGTGGGCAATAAGCGGCCCCGGCTGATGCCGTCTTCGGGGTCGCCTGTCTGCGCGGCCTGCCCTTCGATGCGCTTGATGCCGGGCCATACGCCGCCCGAATCCTGCCAGCCGCCGCCTGATCCTGCCAGCCACTCGCCCAGAATGGCGCGGGCTGCCACAAGCCTGCGCTCGTTTTCCTCCAGTGGCCCTTCCAGATCGCGCGCCTGCCCGGTCGCCCGCATACAGACGGCAATCAGACTTGCAAGCAGGTTCGTCGAGACCGCCAAACGCGAGCCTTTGGGGATGCCGTTGACGTTGCTGACCAGTTCCAGGCCATTTCCCGGCCCCACAAGCCGGGTGAGCAGCTCGCCCAGATCCTGTTCCGAACCTTCGATGCCGGGAGGAACCAAGCCCGACGCAATCAGCGCAGCTTTAAGCAGTCCCAAATAGTCCCGCGCAAAATCAAACACCTCGTCCAGATGCGTAATGTCCGAACTGACCCCCAGATCCACGCTCGCCAGCCTGAGAACAGGCTCATCAATCACGCGCAGATACGCCTCTACGGGGGGACGGGGCTTGTTATTTGTTGTTTGTTGTTTGTTGTTTGTGTCTGCATCCGCCCGCGTGTCCGCTGTCCCTTTCTCCTTTTTCCTTTCTCCTTTTTCCTGTTCTCTCACCGCCAGGTCTATACTCACGTTCAGCACACGCGCGCCTTCGGGATAGTCCATGCCCAGGAAAAAGATGTCGCTCCACGCGCTGTGGGTCAGGTCCATACGGACGGGCGTGGATTCGCGCAGGATGGGAAACGCGCCGGACGGGGCCGGGGTCAGCAGTTCGGGGCGGACGCGCAGGGGCTGGTCGGCGGGGTGTCCCAGGCGGAACATCCACTGGTTGCCCCGCGCCGAGCGGACGCTGCGCCGCACCTGATCGGCCAGGGTCTGAAAGGCCAGTCGGTGATACGCGGCGGCAAGGGCGCTGCTAAGGGTATCGCTCGGCCCCTCCGTCCGCTGCGTTTGCAACAGCAGGCTCAGGGTCTCCTCAAACCGGCGTTCCAGCAGCAGCAGGTAGCTCTCGTAGGGCAGATGGCCGCTTGTAGGCAGTGCGGCACACGCGGGCAGGTGGAAACGATGCAGGGCGTACAGGAAGAAACACGCCCGGACGCGCTCGTACAGGTTGGGGCAATGGCTGCGGAACGCTTCGAGGGCGTCGCACTCGGCAAGCATCTGCTCCAGCGTAGCGGTTCGCGCCCATTCGCCCAGCGAGCGGTTGCGCGTATCGGCGTCCTGCGACGTGATGATGTCCACGAGGACGCTGGAATTTACGGGCGTAGACGGGACGGAGTTCGCATCAGGATTAGAAGCGGTGTTTAGCATGGGGTTTGCAGATGTGGTCAACCGTCGCTCCTCATCTGGCGCTGGGCCAGCAGTTCGCACATTCCGGCAAGCACCTCATCGCTGTCCTGTCCGCTCAGGGCAAGGGCAAGCTGGGCGTTGAGCAAGCCATAGCGCGCATCGAGGGCGTAGCGTCGCCCTTTCGGCTCCAGGGCCAGGTAGCGCTCGCGCCGCGCCAATTCGTCGAGGATGGGGGAGAGGGCAATGGGCGTCGCGCCGTCATACGCGGCCACGGGCTGTTCCAGGAGGGACATGACGAGCGGGGTCAGGACGTGCATCCCCAGGAAGCACAGGTAATGCCCGGTTCGCAAGCCCGGCACGAACAGGGTCTGCTCGGCCTGCGTGGGCGTGGGCTTTTCGATCACCTGATCCACTAAGAACAAGTCCTGCGTCCCTTTGACGCGCTGCCCGCCGACCGTGCCAAACAGGGGGAGAAGATTCTCACGCGTGGGCTGTACACCCGAAACCGCGCACGATTGTGCCTCGGCGGTCTCGACAAGCTGCCGCGCGCAGCCGTGTTCGGTGTGGCTGATATAGATATGATCGCCCATCATGTGCAGAAACGGCGCGTCGCCCGCAAACGCGCGGGCCTGATACAGCGCGTCGCCGTAGCCGCGCGGCGCGTCCTGCGTGACGAAATGCAGCCGCTCGGCGTGTTCGCCTGCGGCCTCGCGGAATGCGGTCTCGTCGCCGGGGCAGATCACGACGCAGCATTCCGCGATGCCCGCCTGCCACGCCTCGCCCAAAATAATGGCAAGCACACTTTTTTGCTTGCCGTCGCGATCCACGAGCATTTGCAGCGGCAGGTCGCGCCGGGTGCGCCCCGCAGCGGTAATCACGGCTCTTGTTATCTTCAATGCAAATGTTTCCTTTGGTTTCGTTCTCAGAGGGGTTTGTCGCCGGCAGGAGCAAACGGAGGACAGCAGCCGAACGCCCCGACCACCTGTTTAAGTATACCAATTTTTCGGCACATACAAGAGGCGGATTTTTTGCGTGTATCAAGCGGAACGTTGATAGGCTCAACTCACCTGGCGGCACGACGCCCCGAAACTGTCAGAACTTCGGGGCGCTAGTGACCGGCGGCGGAATGCGCCGCGTGGGCCGTGGCGCGTGGCTGCGCGAAGAGCCGTCGCAGGCCTGATGTTTGCTGTTTGTTATTTGTTATTTGTTGAGGAATACGGGACGAAAATCAGGCCGCGCTTCCACAACTCTCGTATAAAAAAGACCCCGTCAATGTTGACGGGGTCTTTTTACCGCTTCCACAACGCAGCGCCCTGCAGGGCGACTCACCTTGTCCCCCGCCGGTCTTCCCTATCGCGCCATCGTACCGATCCTCCATCACATACCATCGTTACAGGAATTATCCTCTGTTCGGCGGCAGCGTTGTTTGAGGGGCGAGCGCGTAAGCCCGGCAGGGGGCAAGGTGTGTCGCCCTACGGGTCTGCACAAAACGGGCGCGAGGAGCAAGCATTCCACTTAGCGCAGCGCGCCCGCGTTGACGATCCAGAGGTAGTCGAGAAAGTTGGCGGGGACGGTGGCTCCAGCCGCACCCGTTCCCTGTGCGCCGGCCGGCCCTGCACTTCCTGCCGCCCCGCCTGCTCCCGCTCCTGCCGCTCCCCCGTTCGTCGGCCCGACAAGACCAAGCTTGTTAGGATCTACCAGGCCATACGTCTGCCCGTCCGACGTTCGGATGGGGATGCCGCCCAGCAGCCGCGCGGCCTCGGCGGCGTCAATGAAGTTGACGCGGGCCACCTGAATATGCCGGATGCCGTTCGTGTTGAGGCCGTTCTCAGGCGCGGCCACGCCTTCCGCAGCGGGCGCATTTGGCTCGACACGCGGCCCAAAGCGATAGATGCCATTCTCTACATGGTACGTAGTGGGCGGCGCGACGCTGCGCAGCAGCACGTCCAGCGTGGTCTGGAGGGGCAGATCGTGCAGATGGGCCGTGACCCGTATCTGGCGTAGGCTGTCATCAAGCGTGTAGTTCGCGCCCACGCTGCGCATCAGCGTGGTAATCACGCTGGCGAGCGTGGCGTCCTCGGCGTCTATGGACACGCGCTTGTCCGCGACATTTCCCTGTGCGCCCGCCGCGCCGTTCGCGCCGCTTCCACTGTCCTGTGCGCGGGCCGATAGAGCAGAACCTGTCCATAACCCCAGGACTGCCGCCGCTGCCAGTGCGCCAGTCAGCGTTTTGAGTACGTCCGGTTTTTGGAAGCGAAGCGAGAGCGCGCAGGATTGCGGATGAAAGCGGCGCGAACGGCGCGGACGGCGCGAGTGTAAACGGAACAGCGGCATAGTTTTCCTCCTCACAGAAATCTCCGAACAGAAATCTCCGACCGCTGCGGAAGCCGGTCGGAGATTGGACGCGCGCCGTCTGCGGATGGTTACATCAACATCGCGCAGGCTGTCGGCTGTCAAAGCCGATCATGCAGGGTCTATTATGCAGAGCGGGTCATGCACAGCAAATCAGCGCAGGCGGTTCACATCTTCGGGCGTCGGCTGCTTGTAGTAGATGTCGTATACGCCGTTCACAACGCGATACGAGAACGCCTGGCCGCTTGCCTTGATCAGCGCGTCCACCACATCGCGCAAAGGCTGATCATGCAGATCAATCGTGACAAGGTTATGCCGCGTCATGTCTGTCACGCTCAGGCTCATGTGCGACTTGCCGAACAACTCCCTGAGCGCGTCGTACAGCGACACATCCCGCGCACTAATGGTAAAGACCGGATCCGCCACGCCTCCTCCCACTCCCGGCCCCACCGTATTTATCTCCACATAAACTTTGGGGATATAAACTTCGGGGCTGTCCGACCCTCCGCCGCGCAGTCCAGTCGGTGCGGCGGCATGAGCACCCGCCCCGTCGGTCTCGACTTTAGGCATAATGCGATAGATGCCGTTCTCCACCCGGTACATGACCGGCACCTCGCTCATGTTGAGAATGGCGTCCAGTGCGACGCGAAGCGGCACACGGCGCAGTTTCACGTTGCCGATGGGCGCATTCGTCAGCTTCTGGCTCAGGGTATAACTGGCGTGGGCCTGCTCCATCAGCAGGTCTACGAGCGTGGCAAGACTCGCGCTCTTGGCGTCAATACTGACGAGAACCCCTCCGGACGGCATGACAGGCGCGTTCGCGGGCAGAACTACCGGAACCGGCGCGTCAGACGCCTTCGGAGGCAGAACCACCGGTACAGGCGCGTCCTGGCGCAGAACGAACATCCGGCCCGCGACGGGCAAGCCGCTCAACACCGGAACAAAGCGCGTCTGCTGCGCGTGGGCCGCGATGGGCAGACTTCCAGCCCCTGCAGCGCACAGCAGCGCGAGTGGCAGGCCGCGCCGCAGAAAGGGTTTTAACCGCAAGACCGAGGGGGCAGACAAAGTGTGACGTGTTCGCATACAGGCACCTCCAGCAAGAAGAGTCCACTGAGAAGCGCCGCCGCATCACAGGATGCGGCGGCAAAAGAGAGACAGCACGCGGCTTCACACATAGGACGTTGTTCGCAGGCCGAACGATACATTGCTGCCGTACATTTTTACAGCCGGAGTTTTCAAGGCCGGCGTCTATCCGGCTAACGGCTTTGAGCAGCGGCTTTCAGGTTCATTTTGACCTCGTTTTGAACGTATCCGGCCTTGCCGTACTATATGCCCACAGCCACGCCCTCGCGCGCCAGAGGGATGTTGCCGGTCAGGATCTCGCCTGTCTTGAGGTTTTTCAGGTTGGCGTGGCTGTACTGGAGAATGTACGCCTTGCGCGAGCCGGAAGAACGGTTTACGCCGCTTTTGTGCATCGTGAGCGAGTAGAACACCGCCAGCGATCCCGCCTTGACCGGCACGGCCACGCCCTGATCCGGGTCGTCCGCAGAGTGGCAGACCAGGCCGATAGACGACGGTTTATGCTCCGCAAGGCCATTCTTATGTGAGCCGGGCAGTACCCAGATGCAGCCGTTATCCGTCGTGGCATCGTTGAGCGCGAGCCACAGGGTCAGGTACGGCGAGGGCGAGACTGGCGTATACCCGTCGTCCTGATGCCACGGGAACTCCTTTTCGCCCTCCGGCCCCTTGAAGACCGACTGGTTCCAGTACAGGTCAATGTCGGGGCCGAGCAGCTGCGTGGCGATTGCGACGAACTCGGGTCGGGTGGCAAACACGCGTATGTCGTCGTCCCGCTCCGCCAGGTGATCCGTAAACGAGATTTCTTTGGCCCGCGAGATGCCCTGCGTACCGCCCGACGCGGACAGGCGCTGTTCGTGCCGCTGTTGGTGCGCCTCGATCTGCGCGGCCAGCGCGTCCATTTCCGGCTGCGTGAAGATGTTCTCCAAAATGAAGTAGCCGTTTTCGTCTAGCTGCCGCCGCTGCGCGTCCGTAATGGTGGGTGTCATGCGTTTGCTCCTCGGATTGGGTTCAGGTGGTTGCGGCTCAAATCACTGTGTCAGGTGATTTTTGCGTTCAGGCCGGGGCAAGTTCCGGCCTGCACCTAATTATAATCCCTGTCCGCATTTCCGACCAGAGCCGGTTGTCACCTGTTCTTGACGATTTTCGCGCTGCGTTTTCCATCACCACGCACTTTCTACACCTGCCGCGCCCCGGTTCAGGCTGACGCCAGCAACGCCTTCACATAGCCGACGCTTTCCGCCAGACCGGGCAGCGGGTCGTCGGCGTCCTTTTCGTACTCGAAATTCGCGTAGTACGGGTATTGAATTTGCAGCAGGGCGCTCAGGATAGATTTCATGTTCAGCACACCGCGCCCGACCTCGATGTTCGCGCCTTTCGGTGTCAGGTTCGTGATGTCTTTGAGGTGCATGTCGTACAAGCGCTCCCGATATTTCACGACAGCCGCTGCGGGGTCGTCGCCGGCGCGGGCCGAATGCCCCACGTCAATGCAAAGCCCGATGCGCTTGTCATACGGCTGCACGGCCTTCCACACGTCTGTGGGGGCGGGGAAACGCCGGTCTTCGGGGCCGTGGTTGTGGATGGCGAGCTTGATGTCGAACTCCTTGACCATCTTATCCAGCAGGGGCATACTATCGGGGTCGGGGCTGCAGACAATCGTGGGCAGGCCAATGTCGCGGGCGTACTCGAACGCGGCCCGTACATTCGCCTCGTCTTTGGTCATGCCGACATTGCCGCAGCTTACGGGCAGGATGCCCGCGTCCTTGAACTTTTGCGCCACGGTCTTGCGCTCTTCGGGTGTGCTGTGCATGGGCAGATGCGCGTCTTTGATGCTCACATAATGCAGGCCCACGCGCCCGATGTCCTTGATTACCATATCAAGCGGCAATTTACGCAGGCTGTACGAGGCCACGCCGATCTTCAGGCCATGCCACGGGTCATTTGAAGACGCGGTCTGCACGGGCGCATTCTGGGCGGACGCGGCAGGCAGGCCGGACGACGCGGCGGCAAGCGCGACCGCGCCCATAGCAAGCAGACCGCGCCGCGACAAAGACCTGGGCTGACAATCAAACGGTAAATCTCTTCGGCTCATATCGCTTTGGCTCATAAGACTCTCCTGTGCGTTTGAGTGGTGCGGCTCGCTCGCGCTCCAGTGCAAATGAGCGGGCCGGGCAGGGTGCAAAACAAGATTCAAGATAGGGTGCAAAGTAGAATTCAAACGGTGAACGGGCTTGCGCCTTCGCTGCCGAACCAGTCAAACGTTTTTTCCTTGCCCCTCAGTTTCCATTTGCGCGGGCAGTTTGATTCGAGCCAGTCCAACGGTTCGCCCGTCGGCTGCGGCTGCGCGGCGAGGGCGAACGCGGCGCGCAGGGCTTTTTCCTGTTCGGGGCCGACAGCCGAGGGCTGCGCCGAGACGAATAAGGCCGTGCCGCTGCGCGCCAGCAGATCCAGCCACTGCCGGTTCAGTTCCCACGGCACTTGGGCTGTCAGGCCCACGCAGTCGGCGTCCACGGCGTAGAACGCGTTGTGCTGCGCGGCCCGAAACGCCAGGCTGTTGACGCCCATTTTGCGGGTGCGCTCCCAGTCGTGGCCGCTCGTGTCATCCCCGACGCGGCACACCTCGAACACGCCCGCCGAAAGGTGGCTTACGGTGTTACAGCCGAGGATCGTCACGTCCCCCGCCGCCTCGCGGATCACATCGTACAGGTCGCGTATGATCTCCGCATTGGTTTGTGTCCTGCGCGCGAAATGCCAGTCGCCCGTTGTCGGCTCCGGCCCCATCTGAAACCCCCAGCGGCCCAGGATGTCATACGTGGTGAAATCGTGCTTGATCAGTTCGTAGCCCCACTGCCTCAGACGGACGATGTCCCCGCCGACCTGATGACGGACATCGGGCAGGGTCGGGTCGAGCAGCGAGGCGTCCCGCGTCTGTTTCCAGGCGCTTGGCAGCGCGCTGTCTTTTGCGGCCAGGGGACGTATCCAGATGCCGGGCCGCGCGCCCGCATTACGCATGGCCTCGGCCAGTCCGGGCATGGACGGAAAACGGTCATTGCCCCGATCCCACGGCCCGCCGTCGCACCCGCCTGCCGGCTGCCAGCCCGCGTCCACGACCGAAAAGGGACGGTTCGGGCCGGTGGGCGACAGCGCGACAAGGCGCTTGCAGTCTTCCTCTAACTGCTTCGCCGTGTTGTTGCCATAGGCGTAGTACCAGTCATTCGTTCCATAAACCGGGTGCGCGGGCAGGCGCGGCTGCGGACACATCCGCTGACAGAACGCATGGAGGGCGTGATAGGGCGTTTCGCCGGCCTGTCCTTCGCGGCACACGACCGTGCCGATGTCGAGCCGCCGCGCGCCCAACTGTACGCCCATGCCCCCGCTGCGAACATCGGCCCACAGGCTGATGCCGCTTGCGTCCGCCTGCCAGAAACAAAGCGCGCCGGGCCTGACCGCAAGGCCGTAGCCGTGCGTCTTCGCGCCGTCACCAGAAAGAAAGTACCAGGGCATGGCGCGATCAGGAACCTGCCCGCGCCATTCCAGGTCGCCGTATCCCCGCTCCCAGTGGTCGCCAAGAAACAGCCGCGCGCCTGCCGGACTGCCGTTCCAGCGCAGATGCACGCGTTTGACACCCGATGTCGGCGCGGACAGGGTAATATGCAGGCCATGATCCTGCGCGTTCGTCGTCACTTCGATGTCGCGCGCCTGCCACACGCCCGCCTGCGCGGAGGTGAGTGTCAGGGCATCCTTGTCTGTAAACACGCGAACCGCGTCCGGCGGACGCATAATGTTCAAAAATGAGGATTGTCCCGCATTGTGCAAGGCAGCCGAATTCTTGCTGCGTTCTTTGCGGGCGTGGGCGTTTGTCGGCATTGCGGTCAGCGCTCCCCCTGCGATTAGCGACTGCGCCAGAAAAGCGCGGCGCGTTTGCGATTCATCCATTTTCTGCCTCAATCTATCTCGATCCACGTTTATTTTGAACGCGCTTGTTTTGAACGCGCTTATTTTGAACGCGCTTATTTGAAAAGGAGTATCTATGAACCAGATGCTGAAAACCGGCCTTGCGTTCGCGCTTCTGTTCGCGGCCTGTATCGGCGCGGAAAGCGCGCAGGCGGCATCAATGGAGAGGGACGAAACGCCCGCATCCGTGCCGCTGCCCCTGCCGCCACAGGAGGGCGCCGCGCCAGTGCTGTCGCCGCAGGATCGGCTTCATGCTCCGGTCGTGCTTGGCCCCGACGACAAGGCTGCGTTCCCTCCCGCGCCCGAAGGCTTCGACAAAAAGCGGGACGGCATCGCGCGCGGCAAAGTCGAAGCCGTAGAATACAACTCTACGACAGTCGGCAACAAACGCCATCTGCTGATCTACACCCCGCCGGGTTACGCAGCGGACAAAAAGTATCCCGTTTTGTATCTTCTGCATGGCATCGGCGGCGACGAACGGGAGTGGGAGAGAAACGCCGCCCCCGAAATTATCCTGGACAACCTGTATGCCGAGGCAAAGATCGCGCCCATGATCGTTGTGCTGCCCAATGGCCGCGCCCAGCCGAACGACCGCGCTGAGGGCGACATCTACAGCCACGTTAAGGCCTTTGAGACCTTCGAGTTCGATCTGCTCAAAGACATCATCCCGTTTGTGGAAGCGAACTACGCGGTCAAAACGGGGCGCGAGAACCGGGCGCTTGCGGGCCTGTCTATGGGCGGCGGGCAGGCCCTGAATTTCGGCCTGGGAAACCTGGACACTTTCGCCTGGGTGGGAGGGTTTTCGTCCGCGCCCAACACCCGCGCCCCGGAAAAACTGCTTCCCAACCCCGCCGACGCCGCGCAAAAGCTCCGGCTGCTCTGGCTGTCGTGCGGCGACAAAGACGGCCTGATCAACATCAGCCAGCAGCTTCACGCCTACCTCAAAGCGAATCATGTACCGCACATCTGGCACGTAGACTCCGGCCCGCATACTTTTGTGGTCTGGAAGAACGATCTCTACTTATTTTCCCAACGCATTTTCATTGCAGACAAGACCGACAAGACAGACAAAGAAAGCCAAGAGAACAAAGAGAACAAAGAGAACAAAGAGAACAAAGAGGGCCGGCACAAAGCAAGTCTTTAGAACCTTGTCGGCTTATTCCTCATCGTCTGTCGGCATTCCTCCATAGGGCATATCGGCTGACGGCGCGTAGCGGCGGGCAGCGCGGGCGGCCTGCCGCCACTGACCGGGCGACTGCCCGACATGTGCGCGAAACACGCGGCTGAAATGCGTCGCCTCGCCAAGTCCGCACCGCTGCGCGATGGTGTCAAGGGTATCGTCCGTGCGTTCCAGAAGCAGGCGGGCGCGAGACACGCGCATGTCGCGCAGCAGGGTCAGGGGGGATGTGCCGTAAGCCGCGCGCCAGGCGCGGTCAAAGGAACCGGGGTGCAGGTGGGCCACGCGGGCCAGGTCGTCGCGGGTCAGGCGCGTGTGCAGGTGCGCTTCCATGTACGCCAGGGTTTCCTGAAAGCGGTCGGGGGCGGTCTGCAAGGATGCGGGGCGCGGCGGGCAGCCCATCTGCTGCCAGCCATCGAGAACGTGGGCAAACAATTCCAGGGTCAGCGACAGGGCGCGCAGTTCCTGTAAGGGCGAGGCGGGCAGGGCGCAGGTCTGTTCCAGCACACCAAAGCGCTCGGCATACGCGCCCGCATCCCTCAGCCGCGTGACCGGGCCGAGCGCGTACAGGCGAAACATCTCCTGACCGGCCCCGATTGTGGCATCGAACGCCATCCACTGATGCGTACCCGGTTTCGACGCGGTCTCGGAAAACGGCAGGCCGGGAACGTGCAGCATCACGTCGCCCGCTTTGGCAAGCGACACGATCCCCCGTGACGTGGTCGTTACTTCGCCTTCCCGCACATGACTGAGTATCCAGTGAGGGCGTGTCAACTCCACGATATTCAGGCGGGCATACGCCGCCGTCTGCGCCACATACAGCGACAAATCCACGCGCTGCCGCAGGGTACTCGTCAGGTTCACGTCAGCCATTTCCCCATTCCATTGCAAAAACCGCTTCTTCGACAGCCCTCAACGTCAAAACATTTTAGTGTAACACATCTTGATTGTTAAACTCGACAAACGAAATCGGCGCATCTATGACGGGGCTGCCCGAAACAGGACTAGGGGAAAGCAGAAACAGCAGGAGAAGAAGCCAGTTCGACGGCAAAACCGGCGGGCCAGTCCAGTTTGCTGTAAATCGCCTGCCAGCGACCCCGCATGGCAGGCGTATAGAGAGGCCATAGCCAAGTTTCAGATAAACCTTTATCGCCGCCATAGAGGAAAGGCACATAGCCAAGTTTCAGATAAACCTTTATCGCCGCCAGCCGTTCGTCTTCCGTGTCCAGATGAATATCAAGGTATCCAGCCCCGATCAGCCGCGCCGTGACTGCCGCCGATACCGCCATTCCCAGCCCTTTGCCTGCATGGGCCGGGTCTCCCGCTACCCAACCCAATGCCCCGCCAAAAGGATGCAGTTCGGTGTGATCGTAGCAGGCCATAGCCGTCGCCACGATTTCGCCGGACGCATCATGCACCGCCATGAACCAGCCCTGCGGCAGTATTCTGGCAAGCCATTCGGTCAGCATCTTTTCCTCTTCCCACTCGGTAAACTCCGCCAGCTCCATCAGTCGAAGAAAGCCGGGTTCATCTCCGGGCTGATAGGCGCGCAACGAGTATCCCGGCGGCAGCGCGACAGCGGGAGGCGAACCGAGCAGATGCTGCGGCCAGACCATTTGCAGGTACTCGTCTTCTTCATGTGACATGGATTGCTCTCCAAAATATAGGCAAAATATAAGGACAGCTATTTATCGTGACGACGCTTGCGCTTGCTAAAAGTTGAACCGAGGTTCGCAGGGCGGTGTCTAAAAGATTCCAAGCGTCTGAAACTTTCCAGCCCACTCGCCTCCTCTTGTCAATGAACCGCGACGAACGCGGCGAAGTATGGCAAGTAGGTATGACAAGTAGGTACGACAAGTAGAGAAAGGCAATGAAGATGCTGTATGCGAAAAACCTTCCCCTTGTGGAACGGATGGCGCGTGTGCTTGGCGGGACTGCGCTGATCGCCTGGGGACTGATGGGAATGAAGGGCTGGCCGCTGGGGTACGTGCTTGCCGCGTCGGGCGTCGTGGCTGTGCTGACCGGGTTTGTGGGCTTCTGCCCGATGTGCGCGCTGGCGGGGCGGCGCACTTTGCGGGCGATCCAAAAACAGCGCGAGGAGCGGACGCCTTGAACGTGGAAAGTCCGGCCAATGGACGGCTGAACAGAGAACTTTTGGAAGCTGCGCGGCAGGGGGATGCGGCCTCGCTGGAAAGCCTGCTGATACTCTGCCGCCCCGATCTGCGGCGCTACGCGGCCCTGACCTGCCTGACAAGCGCCGACGCCGAGGACGCGGTTCAGGAGTCGCTTCTTATCGTGTGCCGCAAGTTATACGCGCTGCGCCGCGTGGCGACTTTTTCGCAGTGGCTGTTTCAGATCGTTCGGCGCGAATGCCTGCGGCTCAAGCGCCCCACCCATGCCAACCTGGAGTTTGCTGAAGAAGAAAAGTACCTCGCCGCACATTCCGACCTGGATCTACGCATGGACATCGCCCTTGCCATCCAGTCCCTGCCGGACAAATACCGGCATGTAATCGTTCTGCGCGACTTCGAGGAACTGAGCATCCGCGAGATCGCCGAGCGATTGGATTTGATACCGGAAACCGTCAAGACGCGCCTGTATCGCGGGCGTCAGATGGTGCGCGAACATCTGCTTGCCTGACGCGCCATTTGCGTTTGCGGGGTCTGCTGCCGAAGCAGTATCCGGCGCGGCGCACTACGCCGCCGAGGAAGGGCAAAACGAGCGTCTGTCAGAACGACCACGCTGCCCACAGCCCTCGGCACGATAGGTCACGCGTCGTTGGAAGTATCTCTGGTAGGTTCGGGTTCCTCGCGGATACAGCCGTCGTTCATCCAGCAGCCTGCAAAGGGGCCGTCCGTCTGGCGCGACAGCAGGAACACGTACACGCCCCGCGTACCGTCCGCGCCCACGATATGAACGCGCTGCTTGGCCGTGTCGCCCTCTATGGCAATCGGGTCGTAAGCGATGCTTTTGCAGTTGAGCATCGGCAGGTACGCGGGCGCTTTCACGATGCCGATGAAATGGTCGAGCGGGCCGGTCGCCTGCTTATTATCGGGCGAGGCGAACGCGAACGTGGTTTCTATACCCGCATCTCTATGCGGCGTATCATTGTGCTGCAGGGCTTCCATCTGCGTCCGTACCACCTGCGCGGGCGTCAGGTTCTTGTTGGGCAGATTCTTGTTAAGTGTGGTTTTATTGGACGGAGTTTTATTGGATGCGGTTTTGCCGGACTTGTTCCGGGCGCTGACTGCCCCGGTCTTTGCATCTGAGTCAGGCGCGGACGACGAAACTTCTACGGCGTCCTTGCCACCCATTTTGCTGGCGCGCTGTCGCATTTCAGCGCGGCGCATGGGCATGGCGTCAATCAGGCCGAACAACTGCTCCGAAGAGATGGGATGGTCCGAGGTATAGGCGGTATGCCCGTCCTTGCCGATCAGCACCACCTTGAATTGACCGGGCGTAACGGCAAAGCGGCGGCGCAGATCAGGGGCGTCGCCGCTTCCCTCGATATGTGTGCCGATGCTCTGACCCTTGCCGTCGCCCAGGGCGTAGATGAGGGTCAGTTCACGCTCGTTCAGGCCCGCCGTCTGCGTCTTGAGCAGGGAAAACTGCCGCTGATAGCGGGCATCCTCGCGCCCGCGCGCAAAGACAAGCAGCACACGGTTACGGTTGCGGTACGCCTGCAAAGTATCGCGTCCGGTCTGCGCCTGCACATCGAGGCCGGAACCCAGGACACAGGCCGCGCCCAGTCCCGCCCCCACTGCCCCTGCCGCCTTCCACGCGCCCGCCATCTTGCCCTTTTGCATTTCGCGCTCTCCTTTGCCTGTAACACCTGTGACATACGTTTAACGACCCTATATCATCGGTACGAACGTATCCTGTGATTTGTTCAGCGCACCTCTCACCATGCGAATATGTTTAACGCCGCGCAATGGATCGAACAGGATTCAACGGCTGCATCAGGCAGTCGCGGCGGGTCTGCATACGTAATCCTTCCGAGTCATTCCGAATAGACCGAACGCGGCGGCTCCGACGTGTCTGTGAGTTGATGTGTTTGTGAGTTCAACGGGCAGGCGGGGCGGCGTGACCGTTCGCGCCGTCCGCAAGCCGCCGTAGTTCCTCGGACACGAGCAGCAGGGCGCGGCCCTGATGGTACGCTTCCGTCCACTGGTCGCTTTTGACGTGTCCGGGCGGGGGGGTGCCGTCCGCCTTGACGGTGGGATACCAGCCGCCGTAGCGCTTGTCTATCTGGTACTTTTGTATCCACTGCCACTGCCGGTTGAACGCCTCCCAATACTTTGCCGTCTCTTTGCCGTAGCGGGCGTGCATCAGGGCCAGCGCGTTCAGGCCCTCGCCCTGCGTCCACCATATCTTTTCCGTAACGACGGGCGGGCCAAAAGCCGTCCCGGTATCGTAGAAGCCGCCGCGCTCCGCGTCCCAACCGTACTCCAGGGCGTGGTCTACGAGCATTCGCGCTATTGTCCACGTTGGCGCGTCGTTGGGCTTGCCCAGCACGGACGCGCTTTCGGTCAGCAGGAACGCGGTCTCGACATCATGCCCAAAGCTGTCATGGTCGGGAATGGGCCGCCAGTCGGGCGTATAAAACAGGTTCATGCACCCCGGCGCGACCGCGATGCGATCCCGCACCAGCCCGAATATCTCCTGTGCGCGCTTTTTCAAGCCCGCGTCGGGCCAGATTTCAACCAGCGCGGTCAGCGCTTCCAGCACATGGATGTGCGTATTCATGGACTTGTAGCCATAATGCGTGCCGATGAAATCGTTTTGCGCGTCGGACGCATTGGAAGCGGGCGCGAGGATAGGCCTGCCCATCCGGGACAGTGCCTCGTAATACCCGCCGTGCGCTTTGTCGTGCGCATGAATTTCTATCCAGGCATACGCGCGTTTGGCGAGGGCGAGCGCGCGTTCATCATGCGTGGCCTGATAACACGCGCACGCCGCATAGATACCGAACGCGACTCCGTAAACATGTTTCTCCCCGCCGCGCTGTGGTGCGCCACCCGGCTCCAAACCCCAGAAAAAGCCGCCGTTCTGAGTGTCCCACAGGTGGTCGTCGAGAAACGCGAGACCGTGACGGGCGTACTCCTGATATGTCCCGGCCTCGGCGGGGTAGCGCAGCGCGGCCTGCGCGGCTACCCACGTCAAGCGAGATTGGTAGACGATGGACTTGTCGCCAAGCGGGTCGCGCGTCCAGTCCTCGCGAAAATTCTGATAAAATCCGCCGCCCATCCCCCCGGTCGTCCTGTCTACGGCGGCGGGAAACCACTTCGTCAGCACATGCGTTTTGAAGTTCGCTTCCACCTCGTCCGCTATCTGCCGGTACGCGGCAGGTGTGGGCGCGGGCATGGACGCGCCCTGCGAGGCAGGTGCAGGCGCATCCTGCGATGCGAACGCGGACACGGCGAACGCGCACAACAGCAGCAGACAAAGCGTGAATTCAACCGGCGGAAACCTCATGATTTGATCCCTCTTTATTGTTTTTGTTTAAGCGATTTGATGATTCAGGTGTTCCACGCCGACTTTGTGAAACTATGCACAAACTAAAGCGTCTACTATAATAGGAGGACGACTGTGCAAAGGCGTTCCCGCCGCAGTCGCCCGGTTCTTAAAGAGGAGAACCGTTATGCTGGACAACCAAGTGATTTTGTACGACGACAACTGCCCGATGTGCAAAGTGTACACGCAGGGCTTTGTACGTATGGGCATCCTCGCCCCGCAATCCCGCGTCGGCCTGGCGCACGCCCCTTCCGACCTCATTGCGCCCCTCGATCTTGACCGGGCGCGGCACGAGATCCCCCTGCTCGACACGCAGACCGGCCAGGTGACGTATGGCATGGACGCGCTGTTTACCCTGATCGGCCATCGCTTCCCCGTGTTTCACCCGCTGTTCCGCCACGCCCGCTTCCGCGCCTTGATTTACAGCGTGTATCAGCTTGTCACCTATAATCGCCGCGTGATCGCGGGCTGTGCGCCCGCGCGCGGCGGCTTCGACTGCGCCCCCGACTTTAACCGCGCGGTTCGCCTGCGCTATCTGCGTCTTGCCCTGTGCGTCTGGGCCGCGTTCGGCCTGGGCGCGACAGGCGCGGCGTTTATGGCGCATCAATTTGCGCTGACCGGCCTGCTGCTTGGTGCGCTGATCGGGCAGGGCGTGAGTGTGCGCCAGATGCCCCGCAGTCGCCGCGCATGGGACAGGATCGGCGGACTTGCCACCGACAACCTGCTTTTTGGCCTGCTTCTCGCGCCCTCCCTGCTTCCGCTTCCGCCTGTCCTGCGCTGGGTGAACTTCGGCGCGGCCCTGTGCCTGAGCCTGCTGGACGCCGCCCGCCGCGAACGCAGCCGCCGCGCCTGCCGCTGCAAGAACGGCGGGGAGGGCTGCAAAAAAACCCGACAGCGCGGCATCAACCAGGATTAACAAGTCACTGACACATTATTTCGTTATATCGGCTCGTATTCCTTCTTGCCTGGCTTGTCGCCCCCCGTCTCAACATTCTGCGTACCGTATTTGCAGGAAAATAGGATGCACAGCGCGAACTTTGCGAACGAAATAGCGTTAAACGTAAGAGGACAACGGGCGCGGTTGTTTTAGCCGCTATTTCGTCCCGACCTTATTCTTTACTTATTCTTTTGTATTTATCTATGGAGCAACGTTATGCCACGAAGCGACGGAAGGGGCAGCAATCAGATGCGCCCGACCAAAATCACGCGCGGGTTCATGCCCAACGCGGAAGGATCGTGCCTGATCGAGATGGGCAACACGCGCGTGATCTGCACGGCGAGCGTGGAAGATAAAATCCCGCCGTTTGTAAAATATGAGGGCAAATTGGGCTGGCTCACCGCCGAGTACAGTATGCTGCCCCGCGCCACGGAAACCCGCACGCCCCGCGAAACCAAAAACGGGCCGGGCGGGCGCACCGTCGAGATACAGCGGCTTATCGGGCGCAGTCTACGCACCGTCGTGGAACTGCCCGTGCTGGGCGAGCGCACCATCTGGGTGGACTGCGACGTGATCCAGGCCGACGCGGGGACGCGCTGCGCCGCCATTACGGGCGCGTATGTGGCCGTAGCCGAGGCCTGCCGCAAACTGGTTACAAAGGGCGCGATACAGCGGATGCCGTTCAATTCGATGGTGGCTGCCGTGAGCGTGGTCGTGCAGGGTTCGAGCGAATTTTTAGATCCCGTCTACAAAGAGGACAAGGGCTGCGACGTAGACATGAACGTGGTCGCCACGGACAAGGGCCGCTACATCGAAGTGCAGGGAACGGGCGAAGAAACGCCCTACGACCGCGCCCGACTCAATCGCCTGCTCGATCTGGCGCAGATCGGCCTGGACGAACTGTTCCGGCTGCAGCGCGCGGCCCTGGAAGGCATATTGTGAGCGAGCAGGAAAAAGGAGAAAGGGAAAAGGAGAAAGTGGCGGGTCAAGCGGAAACAAGTGTGGGCAGCGGTATGACAGAGGACGCGAAACCTCAACTGCTTGTTGCCACGACGAACTTGAAAAAGGGCGGCGAGATGGTGCAGATACTTACGGAAGCCGATCTCGATGTCAGTATCGTCACGCTCGCCGACTTTGCGCCCATGCCGCCCGTGGACGAGACCGGCGACACGTTTGAGGCCAACGCGCATTTGAAAGCGGACGCGGCCCTGGCGCATTCGGGCGTGACCTGCATCGCCGACGACGGCGGCCTGGTGATTGACGCGCTGGGCGGCGCTCCCGGCGTCAAGTCGCACCGCTTTCTGGGCGAGGACACGTCCTTCGACCTGAAAATGGATCGTATTCTGGAGATGATGCGCGACGTGCCGGACGCCGAGCGAACGTGCCGCTTTCAGTGCGTTGTCGTGATCGCAAGCCCGGATGGGCGCAAGTGGGAATGTGAGGGCATCTGCGAGGGGCGCGTGGCGCATGAGAAGCGCGGCGCGTTCGGCTTCGGCTACGACCCGATTGTCTATTTGCCCGCCCTCGGCAAACACATGGCGGAACTGCGCCCCGACGAGAAACACAAGATCAGTCATCGGGGGCGAGCGTTGGCATTAGCGATCCCGCATTTGCGCGTACTGTTTGCCCCGCAGGACGTGCCAAACGAAATGCAGCGCGAAACTTTCAGCCAAGCGCCCCGCCTATCCGAGCAGGAAACATCCGCGTGACGCCCTCCTCCCAGGAACCCAACTCACAAAGTGAAGCGGACGTGATGCGTGCAAAAGCCGAACCTGATGCCTCCGCGCATGGCGCGCTGCATCACGTCCGCCAGTTTATCGAGCATACCGATCCCATCGCCACGCGCCCCCGCCATCGCGGCCTGCGCGTCGTGCGCTATGTGCGCCGCCTATCGGACGCCTATGCCACGCACCAGTGCAGTCTGATGGCCTGCGCCTGCGCGTACTGCGCCGTGCTGTCGCTTGTGCCGCTGATTATCGTGGGCGTGGCCGTGCTGGGGTTCGTACTGGGCAATCGCGAACACGCCCTGAACGAGACCATCAACGCCATCCGCGCCTATGTGCCGGTCAACTTCGACTTTTTGAAAGAAAATCTGGAAAGCGTGCTGGAAAACCGGCGCGTGATCGGCATCTTCGGCCTGACCTTTCTCATCTACGGCGCGCACCAGACGTTTCTCGCCATGCAGCCGCCCATGAACATGATCTGGGTCGTGCCGGAAACGCGCCACTGGGTCAAACAGAGATTGATCGCATTAGGCGCGACCTTCTTTACGCTGATCCTTTTGCCCGCAGACATCGCCGCCTCCGTCCTGACCGTGCGCGTAGCGGATTACGCGGGACACTGGATCGGCAGCGCGATCTTAGCCACCTTGCTCAAAGGCGTTACGGGCCTGCTGCCCATCCTGGTGACGACGCTGCTATTCGCCGTGCTGTACCAGATTCTGCCGGACAGGCATGTGCCGTGGAAGTCGGCTTTTCTGGGCGCGGGCGTGGCCGCGTTCGTGTGGCAGTTGACCAAGATCGGGTTTGTATTTTATTTGTCGCACTCGCATGGCTACCACATTTTGTACGGTTCGCTATACGACATCGTGGTACTCGTGGTATGGGCTTACTATACGATGGCCTTGATGCTGCTGGGGGCGGAAATCGCCGCCGATTACGAGTTCATGCGGCACGGTCGGCAGGCAGCGGAAGAGCGTTCCCGGTCAGGGGCCGACCTGACCAGCGCGGCCCGCGACGCCAGCACGGCCCGCGTCACCCTGCCCGCCGACCGCGTGGGCCTCAAAGAATTACAGGCCGAGGCGCGCGAAAAAGCCACATAGACCGCCCGTGCGGACGTAAAGCAGGACATAAACGACAAATAAACGCTTCAGGCAGGACAGCAAAGCAGGCGCCGCCAATCCAGGCGGAACAGGGCTAATGCGCGGCGCGTATAGCTAAAAGCAGAATCAACGGTGTAAACAGGATTGCTTGAACGGGATTATTTTGGAAAGGCTTAACATCATGCGCCTGTCGTTTGCGTCGCGCTGTGCCAACAAAAAGAAACGCGGATTTACGACTGGCGTGGCGCGAACAGGGCGGCGCGAGATTGCGCTGGCCGCGCTCGGAATGTGCCTGATGCCGCTTGCCACGCGGGCCGGACAGGCGGGCGGTGAACTGCCCCTGCGCGTCCTGATCGTAGGCGGCGGCCCCGACCTGGCGAACAATCAGGTCGCCATCGAAAGCAATGTACGCTACGTCACCAAACTCCTGCCGCCCGATGCCAAACGCACTACACTGTTTGCCGACGGTGACCCGGCCCACGCGACCGTGCTGTACGACGACGATACCAGTCACGAAACGGCGGGCGAGCGCGTCCTGCGGCTTGTCAGCCCCTACGCCGCTGACGAGACGGGCGGACGCTATCGCAGACCCAACCTCGGCGCGCGGCCCGAAGGGGCCAGCCGCCTGAACGACATCAGCCGCGCCTTCGCCCAGATCGCGCAGGAAGAAAGCACGAACGCCAGCCCGCGCCGCGTCCTGCTGTACTTTACGGGGCATGGCAGTCCGGGGCGGGGCAGCTTCGACAACAACGTGTACGACCTGTGGGACGAAGGACATGACGGCGGCGGGCGTGACGCCGCTTTGTCGGTGCGCGAACTCGGTCGTCAGATCGCCCGCCTGCCCAACGACACGCCCGTTACGCTGGTCATGGTGCAGTGTTATTCGGGCGCGTTCGGCAATCTCATTTTTGAAAACGGCGACCCGCGCGCCGACCTGGTAAAGCGCGACCTGTGCGGCTTTTACGCGACCGTGCCAAACCGCGTGGCGGCAGGCTGCACGTCTGCGCTCAACGAGGCCGAGTACCGGGATTTCACATCGTTCTTCTTCGCCGCTGCTGCGGGCCGTGACCGCGTGGGGCGGGCTGTGACGGGAGCCGATTATCGGCAGGACGGGCGCATCGGCGGCGACGAGGCGTTTTGCTACGCCCTGATCCACGACGACAGCATTGATGTCCCCGTCTGCACCTCGGACGTGTTTTTGCGCCGCTTTGTACCCGGCGAGGATCGCGACCTGTTCCAGACCGCGTATCCAAGCGCCCGCGCGTGGGCGAGCACGCCGCAGAAGGCCGCGCTGGACGCGCTTTCGGAGCGACTGCGCCTGGGCGGCAACAACCGGCTTGGCTCGGCCTACGCGCAGTTCCGCGCCATCGGCGACCGTCCGGCCAGGGCCAATGCCGCGCGGCGCAACGCCCTCGCGCATTTTCAGGCGCTGCAAAACGACGGTCGTTCGCGCTTGCTGCGCCAGTTTCCCGACCTGAAACTCTCCAGCGCGTCTCTGCGCCGCGACGCGCGCCAAAACGCCATCGCGCAATTGACGCGGGAAGCCGCGCAGGGCCAGTGGAAAGACCTTCTCGACGCCGATGATGCCGTAGACCAAGCCGAGCAGAGCGCGGAAAAGCAGGAGGTTGCCGACTCGCTGACTATCCGCTACGTCCGGCTTGCCAAAAGCGTGATCCTCGCCCACCGCCTGCGCGAAAGCAGCGAGGCCGGCCTGAAAGCCCGCTATGCCCGCCTTGTCGAAGCCGAATCGCGGCCCATTCTGCCCGCCGCCGACCCTGCCTCGAAAGAAACTGCGGCGAATAAGTAATGCCCTGCGGCCTGTCCTATATGCCAATGTACGCGCCAGTCACCACGCCAAGAACCATCTCGATCAAGCCGTAGGCCACTGCCATGCAGAGGGCCGGCGGTACCCACATGCCCCCGCAGGCGCCGCATTCCCTTTCGTCATAAAATCAAATCGATGTACTCTTAGTCTATCTTCGGGACAGCGTTTTGCTTTGCGGCTTTTCGCCGGAAGGTACGGGAATGTCGGTGTCCAGGGACAGGGGCGGGCCAAAATCGGGCAGGCCGTCCGCCGTTCAGGTGAAGGGCTGGGCGCGGGGTGAGCGATTGGCATACGTGTACGCGCTGCTGATTTTAGCATGGTACGCGATCCAGTCCTGCTTGCCATCGGGCGATTTGAAGAAATAGTTATGCCCCGGCCCGTACACGCCACCCGCATCGGAACGCGTAAAAACCGGCGTGGGATACTGCTTCCACGAGGCCGGATTCATCAGGTCGGCATTCGCATCGGCAATCAGCATACCGAGCTTGTAATCGGGCTTGCCCGTGTCGCAAGCCGAATAAAACAGGAAGATTTTGCCACCGTGCTGCAATGTCACCGGGCCTTCGCGCACTTCGGGGCAGCCGAACCCGCTGGCCTCGATGTACTGCCGCTCGCCCGTCAATGTTTGCGGGTTGCTCATACGCGAGATATACAGCCCCTGCCCCGCCGCGCTTGGACGCCCGCACCAGATGAAATATAATCCACTGTTGGTAGCTGCGGTGTTCCTTTTCGCGCTCTTGCCCGCCTTTAAGTTGAGAACGGTTCCGTCTATGGCATAGTATTCGTCGTGCGTGTCGGTCTGCAATTTGGCGCGAAACTTATACGGCCCACGCGGATCGTCAGACGCACTTTCGGCCACGAACATGCGATGATGCGCGTCCACGTCGTCGGACGCGGTGTAGTACAGATACCAGCGCGGCCCGTGTCCGCTGTCCAGCAGATCGTATTCGGGCGCCCACATATTTTGCTCGCGCCCCGGCGCTTTGTCGTTCCAGACAACGGTATCCGGCGCGGCTTGCAGGTCGGCCAGGCTGCGGGCGCGGCGCATTTTGAAGTCGGGGCCGCCGGTCGTGGAGAGGTAATACCAGCCCTTATAATACGTCAGCCACGGATCGGGGCCATTGGGCTTGAACGGATTGCGGAACGTCCGGGGCGAATGTGCAACCCGCAAAGACCCGGCGAGAGCATCCCGTAAGGAAGCGATGGGCGCGGCCTGCGAGACGGAAGCCGATGCCTGTTCACGGCGTGGCATAAGCATGGACACAGGAAGAAAAGGCGTGAGCAGGGGCCACGCGATTAGACCCGTCCACAAGCGAGAGTATAGGCGAAGCATGATTATCGTCCTCACAGCGGAATGAATAACTTCCAGCGCATTTTCAACGCATCTTGACAGAGTTGCCGTGCTTACCTCGTAGGGCCGGGGCTTGTCCTACAACTGTCGAAAGCTCGCTTGTTCGGTTATGACCTTTGAGATTGGCCCGCTCGTTATCACAGTTTGCAAACCGAACAGGCGAGTATTATAAGCGAACTCACAAATCGTTTGCAAAGGTCAAGATATGGAGCAAGCAAGCGGGCTTTCGACAGTTGTAGGGTTTGTCCCCCGCCGCAAACGCTTCCTAAAGCGCAACGTTCCTTCAAGTGCAACGTTTTTCGGCAGGGGACAAGTCGAGTGGCCCTACACATTATCTTCTTGTTTAACCCAAGTTGCTACCTTGATTTTTCAATCTCGAAAGATCAGCGCAAAATGCGATTTTCAGGACGCTGCTATCTCAAAAGCGGTTTAAGGTAGCAACTTGGGTTGTTTAGTATTACGCTTTGGAATTGAACTAAGGAACGCGCGCGCCGCGTGCCGCTACCCACAGCTTGTACCAGTCGGTACGGCTCAGTTCAATAGAGGCCGCGCCCGCGAACTCGCGGATGTGGTCGGGGTTGTTGCTGCCGACAAGCGGGATGATGTTGGCCGGATGGCGCAGCAGCCAGGCGACGGCAAGCTGCGTGGGCGTGGCGTCGTTGTAAACCGGGCCGAGTTCGCGCAGCATGGCGAGCGTGCTTTCAATGACTTCGCGTTTGGGGTGGTCGGCGGGTACGTCGCGCCGCCCCGACAGCCAGCCGCCCCCGACCGGGCTGTATGCCAGCGGCGTGATGTCCAGTTCCTCGCATTGATCCAGGACGCCGTCGCCGCCCTGCCCCTCGCGCCCCTCATAGATCGGCGGCAGATGCAGCAGCGAGATCTCGATCTGGTTGCTGACAATCGGCGTTCGCATATATTTTTGCAGGGCCAGCGTCTGCTGCGGATAGTAATTGGACACGCCCACAGCCCGTATCCTGCCCTCGGTCACAAGCGCGTCCAGCGTCTCGGCAGTCTGGCGCGGATCGCTCAGCGGGTCGGGGCGGTGCAGTTGGTACAGGTCCACATAATCAATGCCCATGCGGTTGAGCGAATTTTCGATGCTCATACGGATATGTTCGGGCGAGTGGTCGTAGTATCCGGCCCGAATGCCTACTTTGGTGGCGATGAAGATGCGCTCGCGGCTGTTTGGCACAGCCGCCAGACAGTCCTTGAAGATGCTTTCGCAGGCCGTGCCGCCATAGATGTCGGCGTGGTCATAGAAGGTAATGCCCGCGTCCAGCGCGGCCTCGAAACTGGCGATGGCGCGTCTGCGGTTTTCCGGCCCCACCTCGGCGGGCTTCCAGGTTCCGGCCAGTCCCATGCACCCCAACGCGATACGGCTCACAGGTATTTTGTTCGGCCCGAACGGCTGTGTCGGCATTGCTGCTGTCATAAGTATTTCTCCTACCCTGCAAAATGTAAATGTCTGCAATAGTATAGCACTGCATCGGAACGCGAACGCGAACAAGACAGGAAAATGCGGGCGCGAACGCGAACAAAACCACATGACAAACAGCAAAAAACCTTCCCTGCACAGCCTGCGCGCCGTGGGCGTACAAAAACATAATGCGAGCGAGCGAGCTTCGTTTCTGGAATTGGATGCGCCCCCGACAAAGGACGCGGCGAACGATGCCGACGCCACAGAAATGCTCGCTCCCGGCCCGCCTGTTCCCTCCGTTCCCCCGAATGCGGCAGGTACAGGCGGCATTGTGGATGAGGGCGGACAGATCCCGAATGCCGACACGCCCCCAGCGGCGCAGGAGATCGCACCGGAGGCAGACGCCACAACAAATGCGCCGAACGCTGCTGCCAACGCTCCCTCGGGCGTGGCGCATGACGCCATGCAGACCGGCAAAGGGTTTCTGCTGATTGACCGTTACGAGATGGCGCTGCCCTTCTTTCAACTGGCGGCGAAGGCCGAGCCAAACAACGGCGAAGCGTGGCTGGAAATCGGCGCGTGTCACAAAGCACTGATGCAGCACATGCAGGCCGCAGACGCCCTGATGCAGGCCACGCGCCTGATGCCTGAAAACGCCCGCGCCTATCAGCTACTGGGCGAGTCGTACTGTACGCTTGAGCGCTATCGTCCATGTATGCTGGCGTGTCGGCTTTGCCTGCAGCTTGACCCTGAGAACGCCATCGCCTGGAACGATCTGGGTCTCGCCTACGCACACGAAGGACAGACACAGGAAGGCATTGAGGCACTGAAAAAAGCAGTCGCGCTTCAGCCGCGCAAAGCAGTATATCCTGCTAATCTAGCCGTTCATCTGGCAAGAGAGGGAAGATTTGAAGAGGCAAACGCAGCCATTGCTGCGGCAGTGAAGGCCGAACCCGAAGACTTCTTTGCCTGGCGGTCTAAGGCGTATGTCTTTGAAATGGCAGGACGCCTGGAAGACGCGCTGGAAGCATACCGCTATGTTTTGCTTCTGAAACCGGAAGATGCAGAGTCACACTATTTTCTCGCCGCCACATACAGCAGTCTGAAACAATATGATGAGGCTATCAGAATATACCAACGCGCTATCGAGTTGAAACCCGACTTTGCCTATGCCTACCACAACCTGGGGTTTTGCTATCTGAACCAGGAAGCAGATGAGAAGGGCGCTGCCTGCCTCGATTCGGCAATCGCGTTACAGCCTGATCTTACAACGGCTCACAAGGGGCTGGGAAAATTCTATATGAAGCAGGGCCGCTGGGAAGACGCAATTGTGGCTCTGGAAACGTCTTTGTGTCACAAATATCAGGATTATGATGCACACGCGTTGCTCGTGCGCGCCTATACGCAGGCCGGACGCTTACAGGCGGCTTTAACCGCAAGCGAGCGGGCGATTGAGTTTGCGTCAAGCGCAGAGGAGAGTGTCAAGGCTTATACTCATCTCGCAAATTCATACCTTGAATGCCGCGAGTACCCACAAGCAATCGAGGCCGCGCAGCAGGCTTTAATCCTTGATGGGGCATGTGGGCCGGCCTACAATTGCCTCGGCATCGCGTACCACGCGCAAGACCGCTATCAGGAGGCATTTGACGCGTACACGCAGGCAATCCAATGGATGCCGGGCGACAAAACCGTACTGCACAATCTTATGGGGACAAGCCGCGAACTCAGCCGCAAATGATTCCGATGGGCAATCCATCTATGTGCTTTTCGTATGAAACCCGTGCCACGAATCAGGCGCGATAAACTGCAAACTCTAAGGCGAATTGATAACCTTTTTTTGTGCGCGGCGTCTATCTGGCAGAAGCGAACTTGATGCCCTTCAAGTCTTGCAGACACAATGCTTACCCAGGTCTGCCTCGCTCACGGGAATGTTGCCGACCAGCGTTGCGTAGAGTGACGCAGTTCCGTACATAACAGCTATTAAACAACACCCAAGCCTTTAGCCAGGACTGCCTACGTATGCCCTATTTGAAAACATCGCGGGAAGGAACCGAACACGAGGTGCTTGTGCAAATTCCCGATCAGGAACTGATCGCGCGCTGCCAACGCGGAGACCTGGACGCCTTCGGGCAGATCTATGCGCGCTACGAACGCGCCGTGTATCGTTACGTCTATCATATGCTGGGCGACCCCGATGATGCCGATGATGTAAAACAGGACACGTTCGTCAAGGCGTACCGCACCCTGCCCGGTTTTCGGGGCGATTGCAGCCTGCTGACGTGGCTGCTCAAAGTGGCCGGAAATCTGTGCCGCGACCGGCACAAGACGCGCACCCGGCGCGGCGAGATGGCCCTGCTGCCCGAAATCGCCGCCGAATTGCCCGACCCCGGCGACCTGGGCGCGGACCCCGCCGTACTTCTGGAGCGCAAAGACCTGCATCAGTCGCTGTACCGCGTCCTGGCGGGCCTGCCCGACGGGCAGCGCGAATTGATCGTCCTGCGCGATGTGCAGGGCTTGAGCTATCAGCAGATCGCGGATGTGCTGGGCTGCTCGGTGGCGAGCGTCAAGCTGCGCCTGTTCCGCGCCCGCCGCGGCTTCCGCGACCGTATGGAATCGTTGTTGGGCGTTAAGCGTCAGGCGTAACAGGTTGAGCGTTTAGTGCAGCTTAGTGTAGAAGTATGCGTTTGCAAAGTAAGAGCGGGCCAGTCGCGCCTCAACGCTTAATGCTCAATACTTGACGCTCTTTCATGGAGTAAGATCATGCTGGGATTTCAGTGGGCGCAGTGTCGCCGTGCGCGCCCTGTGCTGTGGGATTACGCTTCGGAACGGCTGTCCGAAGGGCCGATGGAATTGGTAGAGCAGCATCTGCAAAGTTGCCACGCCTGCCGTGCCGAAGTCGTCACGCTGCAGCGCGCCCAGCAGTTTCTGTCGGCCTGCCGCGCCGAGGAAGAACCCGCGCCCCGCTCCGACTGGAACGCGCTGCGTCAGCGCATTGTAGAGGAAAACGTCACGCCGCTAAGGCAGGCCGCGTTCGCCTCCGCGTCGATTGCGTCAGGTCAAGATATGGCGCAGCGCGGTCTGCGCGCCTCGTGGCAGATGCCCTTAATAACATTTACGGCGGGCGGCTTTGCGACTGTGCTGGCGCTGGGCGTAGTGTATATGCTGCGCCCCGGTTCCGTTGCGCCTAACCCATTCGTCGCGCCGTCGTTGGCGGCGAGCATTCAAATCGGGAAAGCGGCAAGCCTTCAGGCCAGTGCAGATGTGGACAGCGGCATGAGGAGAATTTCGCAGAGCGGCGTGGATAAAACTGGACTGATCGCCGCTATAGCGCGTGTGCCGGATGAGACGCGCGTAACGCCCGATGCCACTCCCGCGCCCTCACCTGTTCTGCCCGTTGCGACTGCGGCTGCGCCCGCGAAATCGGAACAAAGCAGCGTCGTTCGCCTCGCGTCCAATACGGCGCGACAGCATAGCCCAACCGCAAAGACGAGCGGCAAAGAACACGATACGCGCATTGCCCAAAACACGACAAATACAGCGGCCCGCGCGGACGGCAAGTTCCACTTCCGGCCCTATACGCCCAAGCCGCAGGAACGTTTGACGACACTGGCGCAAGCCACCGAGGGCGCGTCGCACTATGCCCTGGAACGTGTGCGGCCTGTGAACACTGAGAATGACGAGGCCGGGGCGTATGTCGTCGGCTCGGTGCGACCTGTATCTTATGAGGAAAGCGGCGATTATTAATGCAGTCGGCAAAGCGTTCAATTCTCATGTTCATTAAGCGTGGCCCGATTGCCCGCAGGTTTGGCGCGTTTTGCGGCCTGTCTCTGTGTGTCCTGCCTCTGTGCCTTGTGCCGCAAACGGCCCGCGCACAGCAGAATGGTCTGAACAGCAAAACGGTTCCCGCCACACCGCCCGCCGGGATTCCACTACCTTCCGCATCCACACCTGCTGCAGGCGGACTGCTGATGGAGTTGGGCCGCGAACTCAACGCTCTCATCCTGCAAAGCCGCGACGGCGTCGTCAGCATCAAAGGACATCGCGCCTTGACCGTACAGGAAGCGCTGCTCGGCGGGCCGAACAATGGCATGGGCCGAACGTTTGCGCCTCCGCTGCCGCCTGCAAGTCCCGCACCCGATAGGCCGGTTTACGTACCCGTAATCGGCAGCGGCTTTCTCGTACAGGGCGACCTGGTCGTGACAACATACGAGGTGGCCGAAAACATTATCAATCCGGTCGTACTGCTCGCGGATGGCCGCACTACGCTGCGCGTTCTGGCGAAAAGCCTGGACAGGGAAAACAACGTCGCCATTTTCAAAGTGGCGCGTCAGCAGGGCAGCGAGGCGCTCCAGTTCCTGCGTCTGGGCGACAGCGAAAGTATTCTGCCGGGTTCGGTAGCCGTGACGATAGGCAATCAGGCGGGGTTCGCCAATTCGAGCGGATTTGCCTTCATCGCGAAAACGGGACGGCGGGCCAGGTCGGGATCGCACTTTTACGCCAGCCTGATTCAGTTTCAGGGCGCGGTCGGGCCGGGCAGCAGCGGCAGTCCTCTGATTGGGGCGACGGGCGACGTGGTCGGTATGGTCATTGCCACGCCGGACACGACGCAGAGCGGCTATTGGCGCGGCGGCGAGGGGAACAATTCCGGGGGCGGGCGAGATGGCGGACGACGGCGTTCGCCGGAAGGCGAGATCGGGGACAAACCCGGTCACGGCCCCACCCTGAAAGCGCACAAAAGCCAGATGGGGAGCGGGGGAGAAAGTCAAACCTTCGGTCATGGCGGCGGCAGAGACACTAACGCGCGTGACAAAGCGGATCCTGACGCAATGCTGCGACAGATGGGGCCGGGAATGGGCATATTCGGCGGATTGTCGAGCATGGGCTTCGCCCTGCCCGTAAACGCTTTTCGCGACCGGCTGGACGCCCTGGCGCAGAACATGCAGCCGGTTTCCGCTCCCGGCTGGGTGGGACTGCACGCCGAAGACGGGCCGCTGTCCGGCGCGTACATCACCAACCTGTATGATGGCAGCCCCGCCGACAAGGGCGGACTGGAAATCGGCGACATCATCACGCAGGTCGAGGGCCGTCCGATTCGTTCAGGGCGCGACTTCTTTATCTCCCTGGTATCGGCGACAGAGGGACAGACGCTGCGCCTGCAAGTGCAGCGCAGGGGCGCGACCCGCATCCTGCCGATCCGCCTGAGCGCCAAGCCCGACGCCGAAGCCCTGCGCCGCATGAGCCAGCGCGTGGCTCCGGGAGTGGGACTGCACTTCGTATTTGGCCGACACAACGCATAGCCAACCCAATTTCTTGGTGTAGTGCGCCACAAAGCAAGCAAAAGAGGAAGCGCAGCAAATTGCGCTTCCTCTTTTCGCGTTTGCTCCTTACGCTGCTAATCAGTACGAGGGTCGCGCAGAAACTTGGCGTGGCCGTCCAGAAACACGCGGTTGCGCCCGCCGAAGTGGACGGAGCGGCCCGCAAGATTTGCGGGTACGCCCGCCGTGCCGCGCGGAAAGTAGGGGTCTACCACCATCTCAATGTCGGCGGGGCCGTCGGGAACGCCGTCTATGGGGCTGTTGTTGGCGCGCATATCCTCGACCGACTGCAAATCCGTTTTGCCCCACAAGTAGTTCAGCGGCGTCACGGCGTCCGGGCGGGCGAAGCGCCACATCCAGTATAGGGTGACGACCGGATGCGGCGACGTATCTAAAGGCTGCGCTACCTGCACCAGATTGCTCATCGTGCCGGCCACAGTCGGGCATCTCCAGATGTCGTTGTTGCGGATGTACGGCTGCAAAACCAATGCGGCCCAGCCGCTGCGCGGGTCGGGGATCGGCCAGCCTGTCCAGGGATGATAGCCGCCGGGCAGGGAGTATTTCAGATCTTTGCGGTCAGGCAGGCGCTCGTCGTAGTCCTGCACGTACATCAGCAGTCCCGCCCCGATCTGCCGCAGGTTACTGAGGCAGGCCGCAGAACGCGCCCGTTCCCGTGCCTGCGCGAAAACCGGGAACAGGATCGCCGCCAGAATGCTGATGATGGCGATGACCACGAGCAGTTCAATCAGGGTGAAGCCAGACTGAAATCTAGATGTAAAGCCAGAGCGAACAGAATGTACTCGCATGGCGCGGTTTTCTTTCCTCACTTGATGCGAAGGGGCCGGGTACAGGAACGTACCCGGCTCGGAGGGCTTCGCCCAAACGTCCTCTGGACGTAAATGCGTCCCGGATTACGACTGCATCGCGTCCACGAGGACGCTTGTAGCGCAGCGACTTCGAGCCGGGTACGTTCTCGTACCCGGCCCCTGCCCTACGGAAGCGTTACCGGGCCGAGGCCATGTTCCGCTTCGCGCTCGTGTAGGCCACACGCCAGATGTGGTTGGAACCGTCGTCGCTGAACAGTAATGCGCCGTCGTGGGCCAGCGTAACGCCGACCGGGCGGCCCCACACATCGCCGCCGGGCGTGACAAAGCCGGTCACAAAGTCCTCGTACTCGCCTGTCGCTTTGCCGTTCTGCATCGGTACGCGCACTACTTTGTAACCCGTGCGGCGCTCGCGATTCCACGAACCATGCTCGCAGGCGAAGCCATCCAGGGCGTACTCGCGGGGGAACTGCTTGCCCGTGTAGAACGTCATGCCGAGCGAGGCCGAATGCGATTGCAGCAGCACGTCGGGCGTGATCACTTTGCCATTCAAGTCGGGGCGCGGTTCCGTGGCGCGGGTATCGGCATGGTTGCCCATGTAGTACCAGGGCCAGCCATAGAAGCCGCCCTCGGTAACATGCGTGATGTAGTCGGGAACCAGATGATCGCCAAGCGCGTCGCGCTCATTCACGCTGCACCACAACTGCCCGGTCGTGGGATTGACGGCCAGACCGACCGCGTTGCGGATGCCGGACGCGTAAATACGCTCGTTCTTGCCTTCGGGCGTGAAGACGAGAATATCGGCGCGGCGCGTTTCGTCAATGGGCCTTTCATGCACGTTCGTCAGCGAGCCGACCGACACGAACATCTTAGTTCCGTCATTAGAGAACTTTACGTCGCGCGTCCAGTGACCGCCGCCGCGTAATCGCCCGCCGCCGGGAATGTTGTCTACGAGGGTCTGCGGCGCACTCGTTGCTTTCAGGTCGCCATTATGGTAAGGGAAGCGAACCACGCTGTCCGTATTGCCGACGTACACGTACTGCGGATTGGGGCCGGACGGATAAAATGCGATGCCGAACGGCTTGACAAGTCCGGTGGCATACGTCCGAATGACATCGGGCCTGCCCGTATTGCGCGTGTCGCGCAGAACCTTCACGATGCCGGGGTTGCTTTCCACGACAAACACGTCGCCGTTGGGCGCGGTCGCCATCTGGCGCGGGTTGTCCAGGTCGGATGCGTACTCGCTGATCTCAAACCCGGCGGGAACTTTCAGGGTCGCGCCATCGGGACGCGCTACCATGCGCGGCCCGCGATCTACGGACGGCGTCGCGTACTGCGGCGGCAGGTCGGCAAGCGTGATATGTCTGCGTACACCCGGCGCGTCGGTCGTCCAGTCGCCCAGCGCGTTCTGTCCGGTCTGCGTCACGCCCTTTTTATATCCAATGGCTTGCATTCCCGTCGCGCCATGCGAAACGGACTTTGCGGCCTGCTGCGCCTGCACGAGCGCGAGCGAACCCATGACGCCGACCGGCAGGGTCAGCAGCAATCCTATCTTCAACCGTGGCTTCATCTTTGTACTTGAATGCTTACTCATCGCGGCGTAATGCTCCTCAAAAATATGAAATTTCTCACTCAAAATCGTATGCGCTTGAGCGTCGGCAGGTTGTTGTACCTCTTCTGTACTCCACAGCGACAACTCTTGACGCACAGTTCTATTATCCTAGATGATACGCCCCGCCGCCAATGAATCCCAGCAAACAGGGCGTGATTTGTACCGTATTCTTGTTCTATATTCGTCAAGAAAAGGCTTCGCTCGTTACGCGGCGACAGAGCGAAACAGGCGATGCCAGCACAGCGCAATGGCCGTCGCGCCCTCGTAATTCGGCTCTATGTTCATAACGACCCAGCTATTTTGCGTGTTGATGCCATGGCCCTTGAACAGCGTTTGCAGATCGGCCAGCACAAAGCCATGTTCACGCGCAATAGTCTTGATGCCTGCATTGAGAGTGTCGAACGCCTGCCGCGCCTCGACCGAAATGCCGATTTGAGCAGAAAGAGCATGGTTGCCGTCGGTCGGGTCATAGACCGTGTTCATGATGACCGGGCATTGAAATGTGACAAGACGCGCGGCGATCCGGCGCAGGTTGGCAAGCGGCGCGTCCATCATCTGCTGCCACGCGTCCGGCGCGGCGTCCGGGGGCAGAGTGTGCCGAAACGCGGCGTGTAAAAAGTCGTTGCCGCCCGCCGTCAGGGTCACGACATCGGGCCGGATCGTAACGCGCTCTAAGGCGGCGAGTACGCTGTCCGTAGTCTGCCCGTCCCACGCCAGATTTTCGACCTGAGTGGCGCGGATGAGCCGCGCAAACTGACTGATCGCGCCGCCCTCCTCCACGCCCGTATAATCGTCAATGCTGATGCTGTCGCCCAGCGCAAGATACTTCATAGCGTCCTGTTCTCTCTTTGCCTGTTCCCCTTACTCTACGGCATTTTAGGTTTGAGCAGGGACAGCAGCATGGCCTGCCCTCCATGATAGGCTTCATGCGTGATAACATGATGCAGCAGCCAGCGCAGCGTGAAATCCTTGTTGCGGCGCGTTCCGATGTGATTGGGATCGTTCAGGGCGCGAACCGTTTGCCGCGTCCGCTCGCGGATGGCGTCCTGCTGCGCGTAGTACCAGACCAGCGGCTGCCGGGGCGGTACAGGCCAGCGGATGGCGTACTGTTGTGTCTCTTTGGAGAGCAGGCGGCGAAGTTCTTCCTCATCTCGCGCGCCGCCCGCTGCCACCTCGTACAGCCAGTTAGCTTCCACATCCGCGATATGCAAAATCAACGCGCCTATGCTGTGCATGTCCGGGGCAGGCTGCCAGATAACCGCTTCGTCCGGCACATCCCCCAACTCTTCGCGCCAATTCTGCGTATTGTCGTCGAGCATCGCCAGCAGCAGCCCGATTTCCAAATTCAAGCCCTCTACAGGCGTTACATCCACAGCGGCCCTGTCTTTGTTTTCCTCTGCCATCGTCTCTCCTTGAGTTCGTGGTTCGTTGTCTGACCGACAGCCTGAACAGTGTTCTTTTGTTTCTACTTTTTCGTTACTTTTTCGTTATCTTTTCATTTGATTGACGTGTTTCGCGGTTTATACCAATACTTTTTCTTTGGCTTCTTCCTGCGCTTCTTCACGGTTCAGGCCCATCTGGAGGCTGTACATTTCCGCGTACAGGCCGCGCTGCGCCATCAGGTCGGTATGCGCCCCTTCCTCAACCAATCGGCCCTCTTCAAACACGAGGATTTTGTCGGCCCCGCGCACAAGGGAGAAGCGGTGACTGGTGACGAACGTAGTGCGGCCCCGCATCAGGCGTTCCAGGGCCTGCGTGATGATGGCCTCGCTTTCGGGTTCCACGCTCGATGTCGGCTCATCTAAAATCAGGATGTCGGGGTCGGCAAGAAAGGCGCGGGCGATGCTCAACCTTTGCCGCTGCCCGCCCGACAGCTTGACGCCCCGCTCGCCGATCTCGGTCGCAAAGCCCTCTGTCAGTTCCTGTATGAAGTCCAGCGCATTGGCGGCGCGGGCGGCGTTTTCTACTTGTTCCATGTCGGCGTCGGGCCTGCCGTAGCGGATGTTGTCCAGGACGCTGCCGTTGAACAGAAACGTCTCTTGCAGCACGATTGCCATGCGCTGTCTTAGACTCTCCTGTGTCACGCCCTTCACGTCCTGCCCGTTCACGAGGATGCGTCCGGCTGTCACGTCCCAGAAGCGCGGCACGAGGTTCAGCACGGTTGTCTTGCCCGCGCCGCTCGGCCCGACAAGCGCCACCATCTGCCCCGGCTCGGCCACAAACGACACGCCCTCTAAAGTAGGTTTCAAACTAGATTTTGAAGCAGGTTTCGCGCCATACGTAAACGACACGTCCTGAAATTCCACGCGGCTGCTGCCCCGCCCGATTTGCAGGGTCGCGGCATCGGCCCTGTCCGTCACGCTTTCCGGCGCATCGAGCAGTTCAAACACCCGCGCTCCCGCCGCGTTCGCCCGCTGCAAGAGTTCATTGATGGTCGCAAGACTATTGATAGGACTGAACAATTGCCACCAATATCCACGGTAAGCCACAAGACCGCCAAGCGTAAACTGCCCGTGCAGCGTGAGCCATGCGCCATACCCGACCGAAAGAATATTGCTCATAAACCCGATGAAGCGCACGGTCGGGAAAAACGTGTTGCGGGCATAAATGGCGCGAAAGTTGGTCTGCAAATACCCCTCGGCCACGCCGCTGAAGCGGTGCGCTTCATCGCGCTCTTTGGCGAACGCTTTGATAAGCACAAGCCCTGTCAGATTCTCCTGAAGCCGCGCGTTCACCTCGCCCAGCCGATCCCGCGCCGCCCGGTATAAGGCCTTGACGCGCACATTAAAGAAGCGCGTCAGGAAGAACACGGCCACGATGGGCAGAAGCGTAATGAATCCCAGGCGGGCGTTCAGGCCGATCAGAATGCCCGCCACGACCAGGAAACTCAGGGTATTGCCGATCACGCTGTCTATACTCTGGAACGCAACCTCCTGCAAAACGTCCACATCGCCCATTGCGCGGGCAATTAGATCGCCCGTCCGGTTCTCGCTCAGATATGCGAGCGACTGCCGCTGCAATTTCTGGTACACGGCGTTACGCAGATCGAACACGAACCGCTGCCCGACCTTCTCCAATATCACGCTCTTTACAGCATCTAAGAGCGTCGCCAGCCCCTGCAAAGCGAACATCAACAGCAGGGCCGGAACAAGGCGATTGACATGCCGCTGCACGACCACGACATCCACGATGTACTTCCAGATAAGCGGATGAGCCGAGCCGAGCGGCGTGCCGACAAGCAGCAGACTGACGCCGAGCGCGATGCGGGCGCGATACGGACGCAGATACGGCACAAGCCTGCGAAATACCGTGAGGGAGGGTTTGGGCGGCACATTAGAGGCATCGCCCCCTATATCGGCGCGCAGGGCGGCAGAATACGATTGTCTCACAAGAGTGTCCTTAAACGCTTACAGTAAACGCTCACAGAAGCGTTGTCGTAGGCGGCGGTCAGAGGATGCCGAGAGCTGCCACGCGCCCTGCTCATGGATAGTCATAGATTGATTGATTGGGCGCGTTGATCGAAAAGGGGAACACTCTTGTTTACAGGATGGCGCGGCGTGTAGTTCCTGGCAGGGCGTCAATGGTGTTGATGCCCTTGCGATTACGAGGGGTTGAAGCGCGACGACTGGACGAACCGGAAACGCAGCGGGTTCGCGCCCGCGATATGTACCGCCTGAGTAACAAGAAACTCCACGACGCGCTCGGCTCCGGCGAACTGCGCCGCCTGTTCCGGCTCCCACAGGATGCGCGCCTGTCCGGTCAATTGCAGCGTATCGCCCCGCTCCCAATCAACAAACAGCAGGCCCGCGTTCGGGTTGGCGGCGATGTTGCCCAGCGTATTGAACATGGTGTTGCCGGCGTAGTCGGGAAAGCGCAGGGTGTGCGCGTCTACGACCTGCACAAAGCCCGGGTTGCCGCCCCGATGCGACGCGTCCGCCCCGCCGTTCGGCGCGACACTGGCGATAAAGAACGTATCCGCATTTGTGATCCACGCTTGCTGCATTGCGTTCAACTCGGAACTCATTCCGGCATGAGGGGATGAGGATGAAAGCGTACCACCGGCATCGGAACCCGCGCTCGCAGTAATGACGCGCTCCTGAATATACTTGGGGCAGTTCGCGTATACCTCGCGGGCATGAACGCGCAGGGTTCCATTCGCGTCGCTTTCGACCGTGCCGTTGAAGCGCATCCTTTTGCGCGTGGCGGGATCTATAATCAGCAGGCCGAGTTCATGCCGCATCTGTTCGCTATCATGTTCGCTTTTGTCGCTTTGCAGTATTTGTTCCAGCGGGTCGCCGGGCAGCGGTGTGGCGGCAATATGCAGGGTCGTCTCGTCCTCAACCTGCATAAATCCCGGTGCGCCGACAAGCAGGGACGCCCATACCCACACTCTATCGTCCACGCTGCCCGCAATCGCGAACGGCTGCTGCGCGGCGAAATCGGCGGCCAAAGGCGGTATCATGGCATGGATGCCGTTTCCGACTCGTGCCGCCATCTTTTCCACGCCCGCCCGCCGCTGCACCGCCAGTTCTCCCGCATGGTATACCGATTTCATCTTTTTGCTCCTCTCAATCTCCTGCCGAGTCAAGTGGTTGTGCAGGCCGAACTCCCGCCCGCACAACCGTATGACACACTACTTTGTGCTTGCTGCCGCACTCGCTTTTGTGTTTAGAAGAAGCCGCAGGTGGGCGCTCCGGGTGTGGGCGCTGTAATGCCTTCGGCCCCGCTTGGCGCGTAGATCTCCAGGCGGATGCCGTCCGGGTCGGCAAAGAAAATGCCGCCGGACGCGCCGCCCTCGCTGTGCGGCACGATGCCTTCATGAAAGAAATGCGCGTCTAGCCCGCGCAGCCGACCCTCGGCCTCCCGCACCGCCTCGATGCTGTTGACCTGAAACGACAGATGGTGCAGGCCGGGAACGCCAGGGGAGAACGCGCCCTCGCCCTGCTGCCACAGGGTCAGGACAAGGCGCTTGCCGTCGCCCAGGAACACGAACGCGCGTCCCTCCTCATGCGACTCGTGCATCACGTTCAGCCCGAACGCCCGCGTATAAAAGTCCCGCGAACGGGCCAGATCGGTAACGTTCAGCCCGATATGTCCGGTCTGCATAGTTGCCAGAAACGCGGGCGGCATGAGGACGTTGTCTGTGTTGTTCGCTGTTGTGGTCATGGTTGTTCTTCCTTGTTGCTCGTCGTTTGTCGTTTGTCGTTTGTTGCTCGTTGTTTGTTGCTTGTCGTTTGTTGCTCGTCAAATGTTGGTTGGTGTTAGTTGTTTGTTCGCGCCCGTCAGGTCGAAAACAGATCGGAATGCCAACGCGGGTCAAGCCGTGATGCTGCGCCGGTTTAGAAACGCGCGTATCAGGGCCGCGATCTCGTTGCCATCCTCTTCCAGCGCGAAATGCCCCGTGTTCAGCAGGTGCAGTTCGGCATTCGGCAGGTCGCGCAGGAACGCGTTTGCGCCCTCCGGCCCGAAAAACGGATCATTTCGGCCCCATACGATCAGGGTCGGCGGCTGATGCGCGCGGAGGTAGGCTTGCCAGAGCGGGTACAGCGGCGGGTTATTGCGATAGTCATAAAACAGTTCCAGGTTGGCGGCGCGATTGTTGGGCTTGTCCAGGAAAAATTGATCCAGACTCCAAGTGTCGGGACTGAGAGCGTCCGGGCTGCGCGTCCCCTCCTGATAAAAGTAGCGCGTCATGTCGGGCGCAAAGAAGGCCTCGACTGCCTTTTCGGTAGCCGGGCTGCGGTCGGCCCACAGCGCCCGAAACCCGGCCCACGCGGGCGTAAAGCCCTCGTCATAGGCGTTGCCGTTCTGCACGATGAGCGACGTGATCCAGTCGGGATGACGCGCCGCGATACGAAAGCCGACAGGTGCGCCATAATCCTGCACATACAGCGCAAACCGCTTCAGGTTCAGGGTCTGCGCGAACGTTTCGATGACCTCGGCAAGATGATCGAAGGTGTACGCAAAAGCGTTTGTGGCGGGCGTTTCGCTGTGACCGAAGCCGGGATAATCGGGCGCGATCAGGTGAAAGTCGTCCGCAAGGGCCGCGATAAGGTCGCGGAACATGAACGACGAAGAAGGGTAGCCACTCAGCAGCAGGACGGTCGGATTGGCGGGGTCGCCCGCTTCCCGGTAAAAGATTTGCAGCCCTTCTACCAAAGCGATACGGTGCTGGATGCGCGTACTGGACGCCGCCGCGTGGTGCGCGGCATTAGATGTGACGGATGCGGACATGATCGTCTCCTTATGTTGAAACTGTGTCGAGATATGTGCGGATCGTGCGGGCGGTGAATCGAGCCGATGAGCCGCTTCGTCACAGTACCTATATAACCTTCTATTTTATTTAATGAAGGTTATTTACTACGACGAAGGATGAGCGGCGCAAGTTCCTAACTTGCTAAAAATATCTTTAGAGGTTACAATATAATTGAAGTTCAGAAACGAATAGGAGAGTGGGGAGTCGGATGAACAGTGAAGCAGAGCAAAGATCAGCAGGAAAGCCGTTTTTGTGGGTGGGCAACGCGCTGTGGCTGGATTTTGTGAATACGGCGATTATGCAGAACGGTCAAGACATAGATTTGCTTGGCGACGATGCGGATGTTGCGGCATGGGGAACGCAGGCCGGTATTACGGCCTTTGCGGCAGAGGCGGCGCAAGGTGGCGCAGCACCCACGCAGGCACACTCTTTGCTGGACGCGGCGCGAGAGTTTCGGCAGGTTCTGCACCGATTGGCTGTCGTGTGCGCGGCTGGCGGGGTGGTTTCGGGCGATATTCTGGACGCGGTCAACGCGCGGCTGGGTCTGAGGCAGGGGCATGACACGTTATCGCGCCACGAAACGGAGTACGCCTTAGTCTTTCACGAAGTGGGGACGGGCGAGGACATTCTCTTTGCGCGGCTGGCGCGCAGCGCGGCGGAACTGCTGGCAGGCGGCGACGCGCATCTGGTGCGTAAATGCGAAAACCCCGCCTGCGTCCTGTACTTCTATGACAACTCCAAAAACCATGCGCGCCGCTGGTGCAGCATGAGCGGCTGCGGCAATCGCCACAAACAGCAGGCGCACTATCAGCGCAAGCGCAAAACTGCGTAACAAATCCTTTGTAAACGACTGTAAACGACAGCGCGGCATGGTTCAGCCTGAACCATGCCGCGCCCCGTTTCTCCACACTTCTATACTGCGCGCTACGCTTTGGTGATGCGAATGCGGTCTATGGTACTGCCCCATTCGTCAATCTGCGTCAGGGTCAGGCTTTGCGCGTCCATGTCGAAGACCGTGAGCGAGTGCCGATCCGACACGAAGCGGGCCACGTAATCGGCGTTGTTGTCTTCCGGATGCCGCCACTTGGCCGGGTTGTTGTTGCTGTCGGGGTCGTACAGATGCTTGCCGCCCGCGCCCGTTGTGATGTAGATGACGCCGTTGGGCTTGGTCACGGTCTGCCCGTCGAACTTGCGGTCAACCGTGAACGTGCCGGGAACCAGACGCTTTTTGCTGTTCACGGTCTTGGCCGCGCCCAAGCCGTTAGCGGCGAAATCAAAGATTGACTATGCCAGCCAGAGGACAGCGCACTATTGATTTCAACAGCTCGATTTTGGGAGGCGTCGAACTCGGCAATAAAATATCTGTGTAGGTGTCGCTGCCTGAGAAATCTATTCCTGCATCGCCCTCGACCATGTTTCTGAACGAAACTTCTTTGAAGGTCGAAGTCGTGTTTGGAAGGGCATAGTGCATGACGATAAATTTGATGTTGCGTCCGGGATTAGTTTTCACGCCACCTGTTTTCAGACGTGTTGTGCGTTCGATGTCTTTCAGAAGTTCATCCTGAATGATCCAGACGGCCTCGCCGCTCCATGCTTCAGCCAACGCGGTTTTCGCGAAAAGCTGTGTTGCCATACGCCCCCAAACCTGCCTTTTGTTAATACCGGGGGATTGATGTTGCGGCGTCAGTATAGCATTGCGAAACGCGCTTTGAATATCGGTTCCCATAGTCCTATTGGAACCGCTTGTGCTGGCTGACATCACTTCAAGGATATAGGGGCGTGTCAAATCGGGCAGCAGTATAGGCACATCCTCCGGCTGTGGTTGACGCGGCACGAAATATCTGCTCGCTTTGGCATATTGTACCAACAGCCGTAAATCGTCATTCGTGGCATTGTACAACTGCGCTTCCTGGCGCAAAGTTGTTGTTCGCAGAGGCGCGGCAACATAATCGAAGTGATAGTTTATGTCCGCGAAATCAAGATTTACTTCCGTCCACAACCCTACGTCTATGCCTAGCGGCAGTCCCGCGTTTTTGAGTAGATCGCTTTCATACTGCTGCAAAGCCCTGTTGACGGGAGGAGGTCCTATGCCATTATGTTTGGCCCCCAAAATCCGGCGAGGACATACTACCCAAACATCGTTTCCCGCCTGAATGGAACACACGCCAGGAACAACATCGGTAATCCCCGGATTGAAATACCGTGTGAGCGGTTCCGCAGGCGTTAGCATTATTTTGGTCTGGTAGCGGTTTCCGCCTCCGTCACAATCCGCATCGGTAAAAGGACAGCGTTTTGCCTTGCGGCTTGCTTCAATGGCGGGAGTACGGTCGTTGACGTTATAGCCGAAAAGATCATATATGGTGGGCATAGACAACTTTCATACAAAAATGCAAGGAGATTGGGGTCACAGCGTGATTAGTCCAGAAAAGCCTTTAGCCTTTCCAATAACGCGGCTTCATCTTTTGATTGACACTCCCACATAGTAAACACTTGCCAGCCCGCCTGTTCTAAGGCGGCGACATTGCGGGCGTCCCGCTCACGATTGCCGTTTATTTTTGGCGTCCAGTAGTCCGTGTTCGATGTGGGGCGTATTTTAGGGCGGCAGTCGTGACCATGCCAGAAACAGCCGTGTACGAAAATGGCCTTGCGCCGTCCGGCGAATACCAGATCAGGCTTTCCGGGCAAATCTCTTTTGTGCAGGCGATAGCGGTAGCCGTGATGGTGCAATAGACGGCGAACGCGCATCTCCAGGCCGGTGTTTTTCGACCGGACGGCGCGCATGGTTTCGCTTCGCTTTTCAGAACTAACTTTGTCCATTAAGAAGCGGCGCAGGTATACAGGGAAGAGATCAGTTCGGCTATGCGTCGCGTGGGCATATCGTTTTCGAGGGCTTCGCGGATGGACAAGCCGATTACGCGGGCGACAGGCGGCGGAACGGAATTGGCAATCTGCCGGTGCTGATCGAGAAAACGCACTCTGCCGGATCGTCCTCGGATTGGGCCTTTGAGCAAATAGTCGTCCGGGTAGCCGTGTACTCTCATGTACTCGCGCGGCGTAAGGTAGCGGTCTTCGGTGGGGTGGAAGAAGATTTCGCCGCAGCGCAAGGTGTTGGAGGGTTCGTCACGATGCAGGCGGCGGAACTTGGTCGTGTCTTTCTTTGTCAGGTTGCAGCGTTGGTCGGCAGGCAGATGCAGTTCTTTTGCCAGATGCGAACCTTCCGGCACACCATGTATACGGCGACGATCACCGACCGGGGTAATGTCTATGTGGCTGTTGTCAGGCTGGTAGCCGCCGTTCGGCATCGGCTTGCCAAGATCGGCAATCACTTCGCCCACAGTAACGCAGGGCGGAAGGGGAAACAACGTCGCGCCCTGCTCTTTCAGGCTGGCGTGGGTAGGCGCGGGGAAGTAAAACTCCGTTCCTTCCTGGGTCGCGCAGATAAACACTCTTTCACGCCGCTGCGCTACGCCGTACTCATTTGCTTTGATAACCTGCATTTTGCAGGAATAGCCTTCCGCTTTCAATTCCTCTTTGAGCATTTCAAAGACGCCGCCGATTTTGCCCTGCGCGTCAGGCGCGTTCAGCAGACCTTTGACCTGCTCCATGAGGATTATTTTGGGCCGCATTGCTTTGGCGAAACGGACAAACTCGAATAGCAGCATTCCCCGCTCGTCGTCCAGACAACCGCGTTTGCCAATCTGCGAGAACGACTGACACGGACTGCCGCCGCAAAGCAAATCTAGTTCGCCGGGTTCCAGCAACAGTTCGTTCATCAGCGCGGCGGGATCGACATTGCGTATATCTTCTTCGATAACGCGCGTATTGCGGCGTTCCCGCGTGGCGGCGTCTCGGAGGGTGTCACAGCAATGCGGGTCAATCTCGCAGCAGGCCAGAACGTCAAAACCCGCCTGTCTTATCCCAACATCCAATCCGCCAGCGCCTGAAAAGAGTGATATTGCGGTAAAGAACCGATCCGACGAGTTTTGTGTCAAGGCCATGCTCCTGATAAGTATTCCGATGCAGTCAGTTGTCAGCAGTCCATTCGCGGTAACATACGCTTGCTCCTGCTATTTTAGCATCAAAAACGCGGCGAGGCGCAGAAAAAGATGGCACAGTCAAAAATGACTGTGCCGTCTTTTGTTACACTTAATAGTATGCGTTACGCTTTGGTGATGCGGATGCGGTCTATGGTACTGCCCCATTCGTCAATCTGCGTCAGGGTCAGGCTTTGCGCGTCCATGTCGAAGACCGTGAGCGAGTGCCGATCCGACACGAAGCGGGCCACGTAATCGGCGTTGTTGTCTTCCGGATGCCGCCACTTGGCCGGGTTGTTGTTGCTGTCGGGGTCGTACAGATGCTTGCCGCCCGCGCCCGTTGTGATGTAGATGACGCCGTTGGGCTTGGTCACGGTCTGCCCGTCGAACTTGCGGTCAACGGTGAACGTGCCGGGAACCAGACGCTTTTTGCTGTTCACGGTCTTGGCCGCGCCCAGGCCATCAGGCGCGAACTTGAATGGGCGCGTCCGCTGGTACGTATGCTCGTGACCGTGCAGGGTGACATCCACGCCGTATTTCTCGAAAATCGGCGACAGCACGCGCATGTGCTGCTCGGCGTAATGATCATCGCCCGCGTTGAAGGCGGGATGATGGTACACGACGAACTTCCAGGCCGCGTCCGTGCCTTTGAGGTCGGACACGATCCATGCCTGCAATGCCTCGCTTGTCGGGTCGGTGTAGATGTTGCTGTCCAGGCACAGGAAATGCGCGTCGGCGTAATCGAACGAGTAGTTCGCCATGTTGGGGAAACGCGCGCCCGCCGACTGCTCGAAGTGCGCGATGGCGTCCTGATCCCCGTATGTGGGCGTTGCCTGGGGTGGTTTGGGGCCGTTCAGCGGAAAGTGGAAAGTGGTGTAGTAGGCCAGGGCGTCGTTGTGCAGGGTGAAGTTGGCGACGGGATGCTTCTGCGAGTCCGTGCCGTGGCAGTCGTGGTTGGCAAGCACGGAATAGAACGGAACCGAGCGCAGGATGGGCGCGCCCGTGCGCTGCCCGGCCTGTTCCGCGTTATACACGGGAAAGAAGTAGCGGGCGTACTCGTTATCCAGGCCGTCCTCGTATACGTTGTCGCCTGTGTTCATTACAAAGTCGGGGCGGGCGCGATACGTCTGGTACGCGATGGCACGGTCGCTGATGTCGCCATACGAGTTGTCGCCGAACGCCACAAAGCGCGATCTAACGCCGCGCGGCTTGCGCGTGGTGAAGTAGCCTTCCATCAATACCTCGTCGTTCATACGGACGCGATACTGATAGCGCTTGTTCAGGCGCAGATTAGCAAGGGTAGCGGCATAGTTGCGGTGGTTGCTGTTGTCCTCGTGGTCGCCGCTCATGCGCTCGGATTTGGCGATCTCGGCGCTCTGCGTCAGCGAGCCGGCCCCGTAATCGAGCGTGAACTTGGCCGGGACGCTGTTGGTCTGCCACGCGATCACAATGCTTTCGTGTCCGTCCGACAACGCGCTGCTGCCGCTGCCGGGCTGAAGGTATGGCAGAGCGGTAAACAGGGGCAGAGCCGTCCTTTCCGAGGCGGACGACTGGCCTTCCGTAGACTTTCCGGGCGCGGCTTTGGGCGGGGCGAACGTGGCGGCGTACAGCCCCCCATGCGTGGGCGTGAGCGCCAAAAACGTCACGCCGCCCGCCGCCTGAAGCATCTGGCGACGCGTCAATTTTACAAGAGGTGTATTGGAAATCGGGGTATCTGAGGGCATCGTGTTACCTTTCACCTATAATCTTTCACCTATAATTCAACATGTATATATTCGGGTGTAGGAACGTACCCGGACAAACTCTTATTTTCGATAATACCCGCTCAATGTTAAGACAAAATTAAGGCGGCGGCAAAAGCCGTCGCTTTCGCCCTGCCCCGCAACTTTTTTCGGCGTGATGCGTGGTATGACGTAAGGAAACTCGCGAGTAACTTACGAATCAAAGGATGAATGGAAGGAGCAAAGCGATGCGCGTAGAATTAGGCGATCATGTTTTTTCGCAGGATGGGCAGGACTTAGGCACGGTCAAGCACCTGATCTTGAACCCCGACGACAAGCGCGTGAAAACCGTTGTCGTGGAAAAAGGGCTGCTGCTGCACAACGACATCGAGGTTCCCTTAGATGCGCTTCAATCGGCGGATGAGGCGCGCGGCGGGCAGGTTTACATCGCGTACACCTCCGCGCAGGCCCGGTCACTGCCCCATTTCGACATCGCGCAGTACACGCCCGCCCCGGCTCAGGACACGGAACTCGGCGCAGTTCCGACAGGTGGCCTGCTATGGGGCGGCGGGTATGTGGCGCAGCCGTTTGCGGGGGCCAGCTACCCGATGGGCGCGGGCGTTCTGCCGTTCGCCGCGCCGCTGATGGCATATAGCGGCGACACGAACGAAACGGCAGGACAAACGGACGAGCAGCCCTCAGAGGCGCGCGAGTACCGCAGGCATGAGGACGAGACGAACGCCGTCATTTCCGAGGGCGACCAGGTTCTCAGCCGCGACGGCGAAACCGTGGGCGAGGTGCATTCCATCGTGATAGACACTCAATCGGGCAAGCCCACGGCCCTTGTGGTACGCAAGGGTCTGCTGTTCACGCATGACACCACGCTGCTCGCCGACAGCATCGCGACTGTGGATGACGGCGTCGTCACGCTCACGCTGGACAAAAGCCAGCTTCTCCCTTGAGAAAGGGACTTGCTGCTCGCCTCGCAAGTGTGGCGGCAGGGCAGGCGCAAAAGGGTTTAGCACAAGCAAAATCAACGTGATACAATAGGCGGGGCCGGTTTTTTGCAATCATAGTGAAACCCGGCCCGCCTTTATAACGTCACGAACCTTAACGAAACATAAATACTTTTTGACCCTGTCGGGTTGACGACAACGGAGAGTCAGATACTATGCACATCCCTATTCTTTCAGTGCTGCGCCGCTACACAGCCCCCCGCCCCCGTTATTCTCCCCTGCGCAGCGTCCTGACCGGGGCGGGCGCGATGGCGGGGGCCTGCCTGGTCGCCGCCGCGCTGTGGAATGTGCAGGCGCACAAGCGCGAACTGCCGCCGGAAACGGGGCCGGTCGTGCTGGCGATGCAGAAGATCGGCAAGCTGCACACGGCCTCCTTTACGATGAAGGACATCGTGCGGCAGCAAACGCAGACCGAGCCGGAAGGTGTCGTGGGCGAACTGCCGGGCGTGGCGACCCTAGTGCATTGGGCCACGCGCAATCAGGCGCTTGTGGTCGCGAACGGCACGGTCGAGGCGGGCATTGATCTGTCACGCATCGCGCCGAACGATGTCGTCGCCACGCGGGACGCCGACGGCAAGCCGCATATCCGTGTTCACCTGCCCCCTGTCGCCATCTATGCGCCCAATGTCACGGTGCGCGTCGAGGACGCCAAATCGGGCCTGCTGTGGCGTGACGACAACATCGTTCCTAAAGCGCAGTGGACGGCCACGCAGCAGTTCCGTGTCGCAGCGGAGCAGAGCGGCATACGCCAACAGGCCCAGGCCAACGCCATCCAGACCCTGAGCAACATGCAGCGCACACTCGGCTACGACATCAACTTCTACTTTTAAACCACTTTGAACTGAATACAAAACAGCCCTTCATTCGACAGGCTTGTATGCGTCCCATTCTTTGGAAGAACATACAATCTGAGTGGATGAAGGGCTGTTTTATTTTGCGCTGACTGCGACTGCGCGATACCACAGGACACGACACAAAAAAGAGAGGCGACTGTCAGGCATTAGTTACAGGCGGGAGCAGGTCGGAAACAAGAACGCTCGTATCGGGCCGCGCCAGGGTCGCCGCGCGTTCGTCTTCGTTATACGCTACCACCTCCGCATAGCCGGTCACGCTCGGAAGGCGGTGGATGAGAAGCTGACGCCCCACGATGTCCATTATCCAGTATTCGCGGATGCCGGCACGAGCGTACAGCGCGGCTTTGGTAACGCGATCCATCCGCAGGGTGCTGTCGGACACCTCCACAATAAGCAACAGGTCGGCGGGGCCGGGATGGCGCGTGGCAAACTGGACAGGCGGGCTGATGGTCACGGCGGCGTCCGGTTCCGGCTCGTCGTATTCCGGGCTGCTGTCGGCAAGGTCAACCGTCAGCTGAATACGGACGTGTTCGCTGCCGAAGACGGCGATCAGCCAGGCCATTATCGTTCCGACAACGTAAGCATGAGGCGGCTTCTGGCCCATCTTCGATACGACCTCCCCCTCGATCAGTTCATAGCGGCCCGTCAGGATGCCCGCTTCCACTATAGCGCAGCACTGGCTTGTTGTCCAGCGGACGCGGTTCGGAAACCGTTCAGGCTGTTCGGGCAGAGGCAGGGCGACTTGCGGCATTGTTTTCCCTCAACAAGTTGACCAGATGGGCAATCATGCTTTGCTTTGCGCGATCAGCGCCGAAACTATCTTGCGCGTCTGTTCCTCGGCAAAGATGGTTTTCAGCAGTTCCAAGTATTCTGCCTCATTGACACAACTAATGCTTGTGTTCACGCCACATTTGATTACATCTAAGGGGTAAAAAGTGATCTCATGGCGTACTGTAAACAGGCAATGCCTATAACCATCCATTGCTGGCGCAACAAGATAGAAAGTATGCAGAAAGTGTCTCTCAGAGGAGCTACCTGTGACGACATCGCCCTCCACCAGATTTCTGGTCCTTTGGCCTAGTATAGTAGCTTGCTGTCGCAGGATGGTGACAGGCGGTGTCAGATCCTCATAGCCAAACTCAGCCGGCCACAGATCTTTGATTGCTGTTGTCATTTTGTCCCCTCTGAATCGAAATCCGCATCAAAGTTTAGTTGAAACAGGATTGGCAGGTGGTCGGAGCCTGTTGCTATGCTTGGTCTGCCAGCGTTTGTCATGAGCGAAACTTCTCCGTCCGTTTGCAGAATGCGAAGACTGTCATTTTGAAACATCGGCAGGAGGGTAGGGCGCAGCAAAACTTGATCGAACATATTCCAAAAGTATACATCATGTTCCGCGTGTTCATAATAGAACGTACCGGGCGGGCCGCTGTGCAGGTCGCCAAGATGCCCCCACATTGGATTGTAAAAGAAGGGATATGTGTTTGATTGAACAACTCGCTCTTGTCTCAGTGCGATCTGGCGCGTCATAACGGCGTGTAAACCGCTCGCGCCAATAACTCCTGCGTCAAACGGGTTCATATTCAGATCGCCCACAACAACAGTACGCGCATGTCCCTGCTGCGCCTCGACGTTCCGAATGCGTACCGACAACTGCGCCGCTTCCGCATACTGACTTGAACTGCTAAAGTTACGCTTATCCGGCAAATGGACGGCAACCAACAGAAACTCAGACTGCGATGGAATATTTACGGCGCGAAAAGAAACTCTGTCCGTTGCGTCTAAAGGATATATAATCTGCTGCGAGTAGCGAGCGAAGATATGCAGTTTCTCACATCTGCTATCCTGTAAATAGTGGTACTCTGCTTCTTCTGTATCGTTTAGTGCATTGAGAAGCGTACCGGGGAATATACGGTTTTCGGCTAGCATCAGTATATCAACGCTGTGTTGACGGCATAGACGCACAATCGAAACCGATAAATCTTTGCGGTGAATGTTCCAGAACAAAAAGGTGATAGGCGGCAAGGTTCCTACGCTTCCTCGATGATCTCCACGTTGGCGCGGGGAACGGTCACAACCTCGCCGTTTGCGAGGCGGGCGTGGAGGACACGCACGAGGGTCTCGGACTCGACCTGCACGAGTTCCGAGGGCAGGCCGGTCACATTCGCGAGCAGGCCGAAGTAGGGTTCACGGATGATGCGGATGGGCGTGCCGACGCTTAACTGCCCCGCCGTGTCCAAATTCGTTGGGGGGATGCGGGAGGGGGAAACATCGTCAAGGGGGACGATCACTTCGGGGCGGATCACGCCCGCACGAATTTGCGTCGCGCCGTTGATGGACGCGATCTTGCCCTGCAAACTCTGAAATAGGCCGAACGTGCGCGCGGCCATGTCTATCACGCCGAAGCCTTCCGTGATGACAAGCGAAAACGGGATAGGCTCCTGACCCGTGATGGCGACGCCGATGTCGTAGCCCGGTTTGTCCAGGGCGTCGGCCAAGTAGTCCATTAGTTCGCGGTCAATCACGCCGCCGCAGACCACGCCGACTACGCCCGCGCTCGCCGCTTTTCGCAGGGCCGCGCCCGTGACGTTCGCGCCCCCGACCACGATCTTGCCCCGGTGCGCGTCCGTTATCAGGTCGTCGGTCAGCGGCTGCCGCGCATCGGTCGTAATTACTTCGATGCGCCCCAACCGCTCGCCGCCCACGCCGAAGATGCCCTGTACTAAGGCTCCCTGACACGTCACGACAACGCCTTCATCCGGCAGAATGCGCGTGACCGTACCTTTGATGTACGCGGTGCGCTCCACGGGAACCGGAGCCTCGCGGATGCCGACATGGCCCGTCGTGGCAGAAATAAGTTCGATCTGTCCCGCGTGGGCGGACGTAAGCCGGGTGCGAAAGTATTTGCCGAACATGCCCTTTGTCTCGGCCAGGACATCGCCGGGACTGACCGCGTCCCCGACCTTGATTTGCAGCACGGACGGCACTTCCGCAGCCTCGATGCCCATGCGCTCGGCCAGCCGCACGGTCTGCATCAAACCGGGCAGGAACGTGCGCGCGATCACGGTATCCGGCTCGACCGCGTCGCCCTCGCGCACCACGACTGTTCCTTTGAGCGGCAGACGGCGCACCTTGTCCACGGTCGTGCGGGCGCTCACGGTCAGGCCCGGCGTATACGCGCTTCCCAATGGCTCTCCTTCGGGAAGATAATAGATAATAGATAATAGTGAGAAGCCTGTTTGCGCGGAGCATTCTTCTATTATCTATTATCTTTAGTTTCCGGTAAATGAAGCGGCTTGCGCCGCCTGTTGCGGCGTTGCTTGTGCCTTGTGGCGTCTGTGGGCGTCCACTCCGGTCTTCAAGTGGGCCGTGACGCTGTTCTTTTTGCGCAGTTGTGCCGCCAGGTCGGGCAAGTCCGCACAATGCACCTGTCCAAGTACGCGCCGCAGCCGTCCGCCCGTGGGCCGCGCCGCCCGATCCCAGAACCCCGAAGCGACCGGCTGGCTGGTCGCGGCGACATACGACAGGAGATTACCCGCAAGCAGGGCGAGTTCAGGCAGGCGAAAGCGGCTTTCCTGTCCCCACACATACGCCCGCTCGCAGCCGAGCAGCGGCTTGGCGGCCAGGGGCAGATGCTCCACGCCCCAGCGTTCCTTGTATAAGCGCCACAACGCCCACGCACTCACGCTCAGGTTCGTTGCCAGCAGCAGCGGTTCCTTGTAGCGCGGGTCGTAGATGGCGACCAGCCGGAACGTGGGCACGCCCGGTTTGGCGTCGGGCAGAACCAGGTTGTTCCATATCTGCGCTGTCAAACGGTGTGCGCCGTCGTGCCAGCGCGCCGTGGCGTCACAAGGCGTGGCCGCAATGTCCTTGCCGGCCCGCGTTCGCGCTAAGGGCCGCACGATGTCGCCGCGTGTGGGGCGGCGTCCGCGTCCTTTGTAGGCGGGCAGTTCGCTGCGCCGCGCCGTCTGGTTGGCGCGGGCGCGGGCCACAAAGCGTAGGTTCTCGGCGGTCAGCAGATCGGCGAGGGCAAAGCCCGCATCTACAATCAGGGCTTCGCACGCGGCAAGCGTTCTGGCCGCCTGCGCGACCAGCCGCGTTTGCAGGTCACTCTCGCTTTCGCCTGCCTTGCGCCGCACGAACAAGCGCGGCAGAGCGAAGCGCATGTTACCGATGCGCCCGACGGCCACGCCCAACCCGAAGCAGACGGCAGGCAGGGCCTTGCCCGCCGTACTCACATAGTGTTTGCTGTCCAGGCCCTGCAAGTGGGGGCGAAAGAAGGCGGTCAGGTCACAGGCGACCGGGCGCACGCCTTCATAACAGGCGGCAACGAAGCGGCCTTCCTGTATTACCGTCTGCTGCCAGCGGGCGAGCAGGTCGGCGGTGTTCCAGCCGCCATAGCACAGGGCGGCACTACTGCGGCGCACCGCGGCAGGCGCAAGGCCCAAGCTGTCCAGAGCGGCAAACACGGCTCCGCGCGCGTGGAGGAAACGCCCGGACATAAGCGCGAGGAACAAGTGCAGCAGGCCCAGGTTCGTGCCGAGCGGCACATCTTCCAGCACTTGCGTGAGCAGGGTACAGATACGGTAGACTAAGAGTGACATCAGGTAAGCCTCGGCCAGTGTAGTGTGGTAACTCTACTGTACCGCAGCCGCTTGCCTGATGTCGCACCCGAATTGTGTCTACATACTTTTACCGGAAACTAAAGATTATCTATTATCTATTATCTACCTACTTGAAATCGTTACGTGTCAGGCGTTCCGTGCTGCCGTTGGCGTAGATGATGACGGCCACGGCCTTGTTGGGGTCGCCGGGATCGTGGGGGAACGTGAGCAGCTTGGCAAGGGTGTCCTCGCCTTCGGGCGTGTTGCGCGGCGGGATGCGGATATGGGCGTTCGCGCCCTCGCCGGGCATCTCGATAAACAGCACCATGCGGCCTGGATCAATGGCCGTGCGCTGCTCATCGGGCGTAACGCGCTCGGTCTTGTAGCCGCTGGCGAGATCGTTGTACACATAGTGCAATGCCTGGCCGTGTTCGTCCTCGCCGTGCAGGTACGCCATTTTGCCGCCCGGTGTGTTGGGCGGCGCGGACAGGTAGCCCGTCACCTGATCCGTCCACTGCGCCGCATCGGGCAGCTTGTTGTCCCAGTCCGCCGCGTAGCCCTGTACGGCCTTGTGCAGGGCGCGCAGGTTGTCTTCGGCAACGATGATGTCGCGCGTGTTCTTAAAGTCCACGAACAGGCGGTACGCGCCAAAGCCGAGCGCGGCCACGACAAACAGCACGCCAGACGCGGAAATCAGGCTTAGCTGGCGCGGCCCCAGCCGACGCGTGGCCTTGCGTTCGGGCCGCGCGAGCGGCTGCGGTTCAAAGGACGACGCGCCGATAGACGGCGTATCGCCCGGTTGTGATACGCCGGACGGCATTTCTGTGGAAGGCTCTTCGGAGGGCCGGGGTTCAAAGGAATTGGCAGGCGGGGTCATGGTCTAACTCTGCTTTCTTGATCTTGCAATGAATCTTGCAATAACTGCTTTGCTTAATGAATGCTGCGCCTAGAATATTTTGCCTGGGATGCTCTGACAGGATTGCTTTGCCTCAAGCCTTTTGTTTGAGTTCTTTTTTGAGAAAATAGCGTTTATGCTCGCCGGGGAAATGATCCAGGGTTCCGAAAATCTCATAGCCCCGCTTCTCGTAGAAGGGCAGCGCCTGGAAGTCGAAGGTGTCCAGGTGCGCGTAGTGGCAGCCGCGCGCTATAGCCTCGGCCTCGGCGGCGGCTAAAAGGCGCGTTCCCCAGCCCTGACCGCGCGCGCGCTCATGCACGGCCAGGACATCCACGTACAGCCAGTCCCAGTACGTTTCGCCCCACAGCCCGCCCACGATATGATTGCCGCTGTCGCGCAGCACGACGGCCAGATGCTGATGGTCGTCTTCGCCCATGCGCTCGCGGTTGTAGCGGTTCAGCACCTGCTTGATGGCATGGACTTCGGGCGGCGAAGGCCATTCCTCGACGCCCATTGTCAGCGGCTCGCTGGGAACAGCCTCCCGGCGGGCCTTGGCGGATTCGGTAGCGGACGCGATTTTCATAATGAATGCACTTCTCCGGTACTCTCATGGAGGCTTCCCGACAGGGATGTTTCTATGGGAATGGCGGCTGAACCCGCAGCAGCAAGGGCGCAAAGTCGGCCTGCGCGGACGGAAGGGGTGTTTCCCTGAAAGCATGTTTCCCTGGAAGGCTCTTATTCTCCGGCGGGGATGTCAAGAGCGCGCAGCCATTCGCGCAGCTTGCCGACGCGGGCGGCATCTTCGAGGGGCAGCTGCAGGGGACGGCCCCGCGCGTCCAGAATCAGGCCGACCACGCCGCCCTGTACGTGGCGCGCAATCGCTTTGCCTTTGCCCTCGCCCAGATCAAACCCTTTTGCGGGGGTAACGACAATGTCCGCGCTTTCACCCACGCCCAGCGGCAGGACGCGCAGCTCGCCGAACGGCACGTCATGTGTTGTACCGCTCCATTGCACGCTCAGGCACGGCTCTCCCGCCTTTGCTACGCCAATCGGGGCCACGCATGTTCCCAGATAGATCAAACAATCGCGTTCAAACACCTGAGTGGCCGCCTGGGGGTGAACCGTAGACAAAATACCAAGCTGCGGCATCATGAAAATCGAGTCCACGGTCAGCAGGGTCACGCCTTCCGGCTGATACGCGTCGAGCATCATCAGGGCCGACTGCGCGCGGCGCGGCGCGTGGGAAAGCACGCCGCCCGACCCGACGACCATATCCAGGTCCAGCAGATTAACCAGTGTCTGCCCCGTGTTTTTCTGGTCGAACAGACTGCCGATGTTTTTGTCGCGAGCCACGCCCGTCAGGCCGCGCGCCAGCGACTTGTGATGTTCAAAGGCCAGCCGCAGGGCCTCGCGGCACACGGCCTGCTCGATGTGCAGATCGGCCATGCGCTGCGGAATCGTCGTGGGACGGATCATCTTATTACGCAGTTGATTACGCAGATCCGCTTCCGACACGTCGAACGGCAGCCAGCGCCGGATGTTCGCCACGCCCGCCTCGGTCAGCACATTGCAGATCGAGTACGACATGCCCAGGTTCGCCGACACGGTGCGGTTGAACACGCCGCCGAATACGCTGAACACGTCTGTCGTCGCCCCGCCGATGTCTACGCCCAGCACATTGATTTGCTTTTGCGCGGCGATGGTTTCCATGATCTTGCCGACCGCGTTGGGCGTGGACATGATGCCCGCGCTCGTCCATGTCGAGAGTTTGCCGTAGCCCGGAGCCTGCTGCATCACATGTTCCAGAAACAGTTCGTGGATGGCCTCGCGGGCGGGGAGGAGGTTTTCGCGCTCCATCGCGGGGCGCAGGTTATCCACCTGTTTGAGGGATACACGATCTTTGAGCAGTTCGGCCACGGCCGCGAACGCATGTTTGTTGCCCGCGTAGATCACGGGCAGGTTCAGGCCCAGGCCCAGGCGCGGCTTGGGATCGGCGCTGACCAGCATCTCGGCCATTTCCACCAGGTGGCTGACCGTGCCGCCGTCCGTGCCGCCCGCCATCAGGATCATGTCGGGGCGCAGTTGGCGCAGGCGTTCCACGCGCTCATGCTCCTTGCGGTCGTCGTTGACGGCCATCACATCAATCACAATCGCGCCCGCGCCCAATGCGGCCCGCTGCGCCGACTCGGCGCTCATGCTCTTGACCACGCCCGCCACCGTCATCTGCAGTCCGCCGCCCGCGCTGGACGTGGACAGATACAGATCCACGCCGGTTTTGGCGTCCAGCGCGGGCGTCATCGGCTTGCCGCCGTTGGAGTCGGGCGTCCCCAAAATCGTTTTGCCGCTGAGTTCCTCGACCTCGCGCACCGCGTTCGTCACGCCGACCGTAACATCGTCGAAGGGCGCTTCCACGGTTGTCGGCGCTTCCCCCCGCACGGCCAGCCGGTACTCGCCGCTCGGCTGCAATTCGATAAGAATGGCTTTTGTGGTCGTGCTGCCGCAGTCGGTCGCCAGTATACTGCGTACCCGCGACATATTCGGGAGGGGCGCGTATTCCGGCGCGGGGGCATGGGCGGGCGCGACGCCGTTTGCGCTATTACTTGACGCCACATTTATATTCAAGTCATGGGAAGTAGGTTGAGACATGCCGCCATTTTAACACAAAGGGCCGCATTCACGCAAACCCTGCGCGAATGCGGCCCGATATGCTGCGACAACCAACGCTTACAAGGACGCTTGCAGCAAAACGCGTCGTCCGATCCTGAACAATGACTTGCGAAAGTAGGAGAAACAAAGTTTACGGAACGGCCAACAACTCGGTAAACTTACGGCCCGTGTCTTCGGAAAGGTGAGCGTCCCCAAAGTCAAACAACCCCACCCGTCCCGCAAGTCGTTCGGCAAGCGTCACTCCCGGCTCGCTCTCGACAGGGGCCTCGATGTTGTTTTGTGTAGGAGCAGGAACGATAAGCCAAAGTTTCGGCAGGCCGCGAAACTCCTCGGCATGGGTCGAAAGTTCTTCCCATGTCCCTTCATACACTTTTGTTTGCGCCATCGTTCTTACCTCCAGACTCTTCATCTCCCATGCCCATCTTTGTAAATTGGGACATATTTAACAGTTTTGCTACTAATGGATGCCAGTCAAGGGGGCGGAAGCCTCTTGTAGTAGAAGGATGATGTATACGTCCTGCCAAGGCTGTTCCGTATATCCTTGTTTGAGTAGATTTACCGTTCGCTGAAACTGCCTCGGAAGCGTGATCTGACGCAGGCATATTGTTCCAAAGGCGTTCACTGATGACAAGTATGCAGGCAGGCTTTAGAGTCTCAAGAATTTCCTCAAACGGAACCTGAGCAGAGTTCCACATCCGTTCTACAGGAGCCTGACTGTGGTTGTCACCCACAAACTCCTGGATGTAGTTGTAAAAAGCCACGGACTCCCAAAACATGCGCTTGTCATCCAGTGCCGGAGAGCCTTGTGAACCAACAACCGTATTCAAAATCTTTGTCAGGAAGCTTGGATTCCAGTTCGCAAACTTATAACCTCCCACATAATGCTTTATCAATTCGATGGTGAAATCTCGGCTTGTATGAATTCCTTCTCGGTCGTAGTGGGACTCTCCGAGTATTAGAAAAGGCGCTCCCCATGTGCTGACTTCTCCATAGCTCTTTCCAATCCAAGGTTTAAATCGTACTTGGTCCGTATACATGATAGCTCTATCCACCCAAGCATTTGCTGACAGTCACTGCTATGGTCTATGCGCGTCTTACAGCCTGCCCCGCAGAAAGATTTACAAGACGCCTGTGTTTGTTACGGCACAACGCGAATCGAGCCAAACTGCTGGAAATGATGGTCGAAGGCAAAAGCGACCGTGATGCCAAGCCGTTCCATAACCACTTTGCTTAGGCAGTCCGTGAAACTCCACTCCTTATCGCTATACCTGCGAAACACGTCCCATGCCTGCCGCACATCGTCTTCGCTGACATGGTAGATTGTTGTCACTGAACTCTGAAAGAACAATATGCCTAGAGCCAATGCCCGCTGTGGATGCCCACGCGCTTTCAATAGTGTTAATGTTTCATCAACGATATAGTCGGTAGTAAGTAGAGGTTCTTTGTTAGCGCGCCGCCATTTTTCTGCGACCGTGTGGTTGGTGTCGCTAGGAATAGCGGAGGCAAACCAGGCACTCGTGTCAACAAAGATCATTTTGCGCCTGCGCTCCCGTACAAAATGCGGTCGTGGTCACGACTGCTAAACTCTACGCCCTCCGTTTCCAGCGGCATGGCGGCAATCGCGTCCATCATATCGGCAGGCGGCATGGCGGCAATTGCGGCCAAAAGTTCGGCGGGCGAACGGGCTATAGAGATAGGTTCAGGCACGTTTACTGTGACCTCGACGCGCGTTCCCTCGGCCAGAGGAATGGTGTGCGCCAGACGCAAAACGCCCTGTTCGTAAATGGCTTCAACAGTGGTTGTCATGTTCTTGCTTCTCCTATGCCCTGCCGCGTACAAAATCGATTCTCCACCTTCACAGAAAGAGGCTGAGACATGCCGCCATTTTAACATAAAGGGCCGGGTTCGCGCAAATCCGGTCCGGATGCGAGCTGCTGCCCCCAATCCTGACAGCTTGACATGGGCGCACAGGCTGATGCTTTCCCTGTTTGCTGCCGGCGACAATCACAACAGCAGCGTGAACGAGGAGCTGTTGGGACGCTTCGGCCCCGACTTTGAACTGGCTGTGCTAAACGCCCTGGCGCAAATCGGAACCGGGGATGATGCGGCTCATGTCCGCTCGCTCGCCCACGACGGTTCCACGGCCTACAATCGCGCTGTACGGGCCAGAGCGCGTCCAGGTTCTGCCCCTGCTCGAAGCGCGCTTGGAAAAAGAACAGGTGGGCCGAACCCTGCTGCGCGGCGCGAGCGCCCCGCCCGCGTCCGAAGAACAATTGCTGTGCGCCGCCTCGGACGCCCACAACACGCACGTCATAAGCTCCGACGAATTGCTGCGTTCCCTGACTGTCACGCCTCCACGTTATCAGGCCACACAAACAAGCGAAGAGTATAGTGACCCCATTTGTCAAGACAAATTTTCGTCCTGTTTAAGGTGGTCGGTGTGCCGATCTTTGTCGGCCTAGCAGCCGAGCGATTGACGGTACACGGCTGCCGGTGTCTGGTAGCCCAGCGCCTGGTGCGGACGCGCTTCATTATAGAAGTGGAAGTAGGCGCACAGTCCGCTTTGCACTTCGTTAGGCGTTTCATATCCTTTCAGATATACGTCTTCGTATTTGACGGTTCGCCACAAGCGTTCTACAAAGATGTTGTCTAAGGCGCGGCCTCGCCCATCCATGCTGATTGCAATGTCTTCCGCCAGCAGGCGACCGGTAAACTCCCTGCTCGTGAACTGAACGCCCTGATCGCTGTTAAAGATATGCGGCTTGCCGCTTGTCAGTGCCTGTTCCAGCCCTTCTATACAGAAGGCGGTGTCCATTGTGTTGGAAAGCTGCCAGGCCAGGACGAAGCGGCTGTACCAATCGATCACAGCAAACAGGTACACAAATCCCTTCGGCATGGGAATATACGTGATGTCGCCGCTCCACACCTGATTGACGTGGTCGATCTTGACGCCGCGCAGCAGGTAAGGATAGGTCGGGTTCTCAGGCGACGGGCGGCTTGTATTCGGGCCGGGAACCATTGCCTGCAAGCCCATGACCTGCATCAAGCGGGCAATCCGCTTCTTGTTGACCTCGTATCCACCCTGGCGCAGCATACGCGTGACCTTGCGGTAGCCGAAGAACGGGTGCGCGGTGTACTCTTCATCTATCAGGCGCATCAGGCGTAGGTTGAGTTCGCTCTCGCCACGCGGTTGGTAGTAGTAGCCGGAGCGAGACAAACCTAACAGTTCACATTGGCGCGCGATGCTGATCTGCGGATGACGGGCTTCGACGCGCTGCCGCAGTACATCAAGAGAGCCGTCCTGATTTTTTTTTGAGCCAGTCGAGTTCGACCTTGAGCTGCCCGATCTGCTGGTAGAGTTGATCCGTGAGTTCTTCTTGGTCTTTGTCGTCCTTGACGCGCTTGTCGGCAAAGACGGTGGGCAGGCTATCGAGCAGTTGCTTCTTCCACTGCATCAGCAGATTGGGATGCACTTGCGCTTCGCTTGCGATCTCCGCGAGAGTGCGGCTGCCTTTGACCACTTCGAGCGCCAACTTGGCCTTGAACTCGGCAGAATAGCGTTTACGTAGTGTGGACATGATGGGTTCTCCTGTGTTCTATTTTGACACAGCCACCACCTTAAACCATTGTCCAGTTTCTTGGGGTCATTATAGAGCAGATCAGTAACATGCTTGGAAACGGCAGCTAAAGTGACGAATTTGAGGTCGCCAGCTATTTTCATGTGTTGTCAAAACGCCTTGACACCTACGCTCAAATTTGTTACACTGTGCTGACCATATTCCGAGTGGCCCTGCCGCAAAGCCTGTCAAAATCTAAATCCGTTGCAAACCATGAACGACCGCAAACCCGTCCGCGCCTGCATGTGCTATCCGCATACTTTCGCCGAACTCCACGCCCTCGCCCAGGCTCGCCGATGGGCGACCGTGGACGACATCACGCGGGACGTGGGCTGCGGCGGCGGGTGCGGCCTTTGCCGTCCCTACCTGGCCCGTATGCTCCAGACCGGCGAGACCGCCTTTGCCATCCTGCCCCCGGAAGACAACACTTAACCACGAAGAGGAAAAACTTCACCGCAGATCAAGCGTATGGAACGGATATACGCAGATAATCCACAAAGATAATCCGTGTTCCTCTGTTTCAGCCGTGTCCTCTGCGGTGAAGTCTTTTTCTTCCCCTCGTTAATCATTTCGCTGTGATGAGACAGGAATCTGTCAGTGGCAGCGCGAAATACGCTCCGGTTCACGGCAGCAAGGACACGCCAGCATCCCCTCCTTGACACAGACCGACCCGAACGCTGATATAATGTGGATAGTGATAGATTGGGAACGCTCAGGAGGATACGATGGACGCCTTGCCGCAGGATACGCCCGCCCCGACACTGCTGATGATTGACGACGAGCCGCTGATGACGGACATGTTTCGGCAGGCCATGACCAAACGCCAATTTCAGGTGCTGACCGCGTCCAGCGGCCCCGACGCCCTGCGCCTGCTCGCCCTCCCGGACACGAAAGTTGACTTGATTTTAACGGACATGACCATGCCCGAAATGGATGGTCTGGCCGTGGCGCATAAACTGTATGCCCTGCTGCCCGACGTGCCGGTACTGATCGCCACGGGCCATGACCTGGACGAAGCCAGTATAGGCCTGCCGCCCAACGTGGTAGAAATCATCCGTAAACCCTACCAGATGCGCGTTCTTGCCGAACGCCTGCGCGAGATCCTCGCAAAGAAGTAGTTTATCCACAGATTACACAGATTACACAGATTACGCAGATTTAGAATACAATCTTAATAAATCTAACAAAGAAAATTAGTGCGGCAGTAGACACACGCTCATTGCACCATTGCTTTCCTGAATTGTATTTGTAATCTGTGTAATCTGCGTAATCTGTGGATAAAGCATTTTAGAGGGTCTGGAGTTCGGGCCAATCCTGGGCGTTGCGCAGGCGGATACAGGAATAGTGCAGTGTGGAGGGCAGGAGGGCGCGGACAAGGGGCGCGAGACGGCAGCACAGGCGCAGCTCTACATTCGCCTGCCTTAGATGTTCCAGAAGATCGCCCATCGGCTCAACGCGCAGGGGCAGGACGGGAACGCGGCTGACGAACGCGCCGTAATGCTGACGCGGGTCGTGAGTATGGGCCGTAAAACCTTCTGATGGCATGTGGTAGCGGTACAGGCGGGCCTGCTGCAAACGCGCCAGCCACGCGTATTCGATGGCGATCACCATTTGCGCGGTCGCGCCGGTATAAAAGCGTTCCCGGTCGCCGGCTGTGGTTGTGGGCAGGGGCCAGAAGGCCACGCGGGGACAGTCGCGGGGAAAAAAGTACAGCGGCGCGTGGGCTTGGTCAATCGTCCACACCAGCGGTTCGCCCTGCGGATGAGCGAGCGGGGCGCGCGGCACAAACCGTGCAATGTCGGGTTCTTCGGAAAAATGGTAGAGCATAGAAGATGATAGATAGTAGGCAACAGATAATAGATGCTGTCCTGAGACATACGACACCGGCGGCAAATTCCGCACCATCAAAGCGTCTGCCATTATCTTCTATCTATTATCTTCTATCTTCCCTGTAAGCGGTTCGCTGGCATACGTGTCGAGGGCGAGGGTGTCGGGGCCGTGTTCGCGCAGGCGGAAGTAACCGGCGCAGGCGATCATGGCCGCGTTGTCGGTGCAAAGGACAGGGTCGGGGACGACAAGGCGCAAACTTTCGCGGGCGCACATCATCTGCATTTCGCTTTGCAGGCTGCGATTGGCCGCTACTCCGCCCGCCACGCACAGCGTTCGGATGCCCGTTAGGTGCGCCGCCCGCCGCATCTTCTCGACCAGCACGTCCACAATCGCCGCCTGATACCCCGCCGCCACGTCGGAGGCAGAGATGTTGCTTGCCGCCTGCTGCTTGTTTGTTGTTCCACCTGAAGCCGCGTCTGTATCGCCTGTCTCCTCGTCTCCTCGTCTCCTCGTCTCCTCTTCTGCATTTGCTCGCTGCACAAATGCCCGCAATGACGTTTTCACGCCGCTGAAACTGAAGTCCAGGCCTTCGCCCATCAAGGCGCGGGGGAAGGGAGCGAGACGCGGGTCGCCCGACTCGGCAAGGCGGGAGATGTTCGGCCCGCCGGGATAGGGCAGGCCAAGCAGGCGCGCGCCCTTGTCGAACGCTTCACCGGCGGCATCATCGCGGGTTGCGCCGAGCAGGGAGTAGCGTCCGTGGCCGTCCATGCGAACGATCTGCGTATGTCCGCCTGACACGATTAGAAGGAGCAGGGGGAACGCGTCCGGCGCATCCAGCAAGTCGGGCGCGGCCAGGAAAGCCGAGTACACATGGCCGTCCAGATGATGCACGCCGACAAGGGGCAGACGGCGGGCGTAGCAGAAGGCTTTGGCGAACGACACGCCCACGAGCAGCGCACCCAATAAACCGGGCCGATTGGTCACGGCCAGCGCGTGAATATCATCGTAGGTCATGCCCGCCGCGCCCAGCGCTTCCTGCACGACGGGCAGCATCCGCTCGACATGCTTGCGCGAGGCCACTTCCGGCACGACGCCCCCGTACCGCGCGTGCAGGTCGGCCTGACTCGCGATGATGTTGGCGCGAATATGGCGGCCATCGGTTACAATGGCCGCCGATGTTTCGTCGCAGCTCGTTTCAACCCCAAGTACGTTCATAAGCGGATTGTACCATATAGGCCGCCGCACTGCTTACAACCGTCAGTCCCTGATTGTATAGGAAGTGTGTATGCCGGCGCCCGCTGCCGTGTCAATGGTCAGCGTCACATAGGCGGTCTGCGTTCCCTGAGGCGCATCGGATTTGCGCGTTATGATGTCGAACTCGATGTGGCTCGCGTGGTTTGCGCCGGAGCCGATGGGCAAGGTTGTGTGCTGCACCGGCTCGTCAACGAAACTGGAAGGGTTGTGAGATATGACCACCTGCCGACTGGACATCACATTGGTGTAGTACGCCTTGCCCGTCAGCCTGTCGCCATACCGCGCCACACCGCTTACTATCGCCGTTCCGCCGCCCGCTGCCGTCGCCCGTGAATCATTCTCCGACACGACTGGCAAGGCGACGCCGTCGTCGTATATTGAAAAAGAGACAGGTATCGGAGCAACAGTATCAGGCTTCTCCTCTATGATAACCGTCTCTTCGATAGTCACCTTCTCAGTAATCACCTTGGTGATAATCACACCGCCGTCCCCACTCACATCTGCCATGTAATCCTCCTCGCAGTGAGCATAATGTTCAGCAAAAATAGTGTTTGCTGCGTCGCGTTTATACATTTATGACACGACGTACATTGCGCCTGATACAGCATACCTTACAATATGTAAAACTTAAACAGTATGTAAAACTTTGCGTGGTTGAATCGCAGGCAGTATTTAGAAGAGTTGCTCGATATGCAAAGTCTCGCCTTCGCGCCAGTCGTCATCAAACCTTTGCGCCGTGAGATGCTCGCGCGCCTGTTGGGAGATGACGGCGCACAGCTTTTGTTCCGAGGCGGGAACGGGAACGCCCAGCGCCCTGCACTGCGCCACGAGGAAAGAGACGATGTTCACGGCTTTGTTCCACTCTCCCCTGTCCCCGGCGATCTTTGCCAGCCCGGCCAGGGCGTACACGAAATAGGTTTTGTCCCCCAGCGCCGTCAGCAGTCGTAAACTCTCGACAAAAAGGGGATGGGCCGGGGCGCAGCCTTCAAGATGGTAGGACACCGAGGCCAGATTGTTCATTGTTATCGCAACGCCCCAGGAATTTCCCTGCTGCCGGTACATTTCCAGGCTTTCCACAAAGAGGGCGCGCGCTTTCTCATACTCTTTCAGGTCGTCCAGCAGCATCCCCAGGTTACTCAGCGTTCCGGCGATGTTGGCCGTGTCCTGCAGATCGCGCCACAATTCCAAGGACTGATGGTAATAGGCGCGCGCCTGCGGCAGGTCGTCCAGATGGCGCATGACCATGCCCATGTTGCTCAGGGAAGCGGCGATACCCCACCTGTCCTGCGCGGCCTGCCGGTACGCGAGGCTCTTTTCGTAGTGTACGAGCGCCTGCCGGTACTCTCCCTGACTGTGCGCCACATTCCCCAGATTGTTGTGCGCCTCCGCGATGCCCTGCGCCTGCCCCGACTGCTGCCTGAGCGCCAGACATTCCGTAAAAAGCGCCAGGGCTGTCGGATACTCGGCCTGCCGCAGCGTCAGAACGCCCAGCGCGTTCAGCGCTTTTGCGCGGACATCGGCGGATGCGTCCTGACCGTTCGCGAGCGCGCCCTGCAGCCAGCCTCGCCCTTCCGCGATGTACCGCGTCGCCCAAAAGCGCCATAACGCGCCAGCCAGCCTTAGACGCGTTTCGCCCGTGACCGCCCATGCCAGTGCTGCCCGCAGGTTGTCATGCTCGGTTTCCAGCGTGTGCAGCCAGGCCGACTGCTGCGCCCCGGTCAGGTGCGGCTCGGCCTCCTCGGCCAGAGCGAGGAAATAGCGCAGGTGGCTTTCGCGCGCCGAGGTGTCCTCTTGGGCCGTCCGCAGCTTTTCCTGCCCGTACTGGCGCACGGTTTCGAGCAGGTGGTAGCGCTGCGCGTCCTGCTGTTCTTCGGCGACGACAAGCGAGGTTTCCACAAGCCCCGACAGGAGTTCCAGCACGTCGTCAGGTTCGATCTCGTCATCAGATTCGATCCCGGCCCATGCGCATACGGCCTCCGCGCCCTCCAGCGTCCAGCCGCCCGCGAACACGGCCAGCCGGCGCAGCAGGACGCGCTCGCGGGCGGAAAGAAGATCGTGGCTCCAGTCAATCAGGGCGCGCAGGGTCTGATGGCGTTCCAGAACGGTGTGGCTGCCGCCTACGAGCAGGCGGAAAACATCGTCCAGTCGCTGCGCTATCTGCTGCACACTCAGCGAATTGACGCGGGCGGCGGCCAGTTCGATGGCAAGCGGAATGCCGTCCAGCCGGCGGCAGATCTGCATCACGGCGGGCAGGTTGGCGGCTGTCACGGCGAACTGCGGGCGGGCGGACGCGGCCCGCTCCGCGAACAGGCGCAGACTCGCGTAGCGCAGGGCCGCGTCCACATCGGGCCGCGCGTCCGTATCGGGAACCAGGAGGGACGGGATGCGCCACGCGATTTCGCCCGGCACGTTCAGGCGGACGCGGCTTGTGGCGAGGACGCGCAGGTCCGGACACGCTTTGAGCAGCGTGTTCGCGGTCTGCGCCGCTTCCTCCAAAAGATGCTCGCAGTTGTCGAGGATCAGCAGGAGGGATTTAGGTTTGAGATAATCGCACAGCGTATGCAGAGCGTGGCGTCCGGGTTCCTCGCGGCAGGCCAGCGTTTTGACGACCTCGCGGGCGATCAGGTCGGGATCGGAAAACGGGGCTAGTTCCACAAGCCATACGCCGTCCGCATACGCGTCCACGACATCGGCCCCGACCTGCAGGGACAGGCGGGTTTTGCCGCTGCCACCCGACCCGACGAGCGTGAGCAGGCACGTTTTGGCGAGCAAAGTTTTGACCTGCGCCATCTCGTCCTCGCGCCCGATGAACGAGGTCAGCTGCCGGGGCAGGTTATGGCGGTAGACTTCCAGGCTGCGCAGGGGGGGGAAGTCGTCGCGCCAGGTCGGGCAGAGCAGTTGGCACAGGCGTTCGGGGTGGCGCAAGTCCTGCAGGCCGTGCAGTCCCAGGTCGCGCAGGGTCACATCGGGGGGGAGAAGTTCGCGCGTCAGGTCACTGGTGGTCTGCGACACGAGTACCTGCCCGCCGTGCGCTACGCCCCGGATGCGGGCGCAACGGTTGGGGACCGCGCCGTAATAATCGCCGTCGCGCAGGTCGGCCTCGCCTGTATGCAGCGCCATGCGAACGCGCAGACTCGCGGGCATGTCCCACGGCTCGGCGAGCAGGGCGTTGTGGAAGTCAACCGCGGCCATTACGGCATCCGTGGCCTGCGTGAACACCATAAATAGGCTGTCGCCCTCGCCGCGCGGCTTGACCAATACGCCGCCGCGCGCCGCAGCAGCCTCCTGCGCCAAGGCGTCGTGACGTGCCAGGGCCGCGCGCATCGGCTCGGGAAATTGATCCGTCAGACGCGTGCTTTGTTCCACATCCGTCATCAAAAATGTAACGGTTCCGCCGGGCAGGGAGTTCATGGGTTTATTGTTAGTTATTTGCTTATTGCTTGCTGCTTGCTGCTTGTTGTCTGCTGCCGATGAGCCGCTGTTTAAGCTGCCACTGGGCTTTTAGTATATCGCATTATCGCGGCGTATTGTAAAGGAACTTCGAGACAAAGCGAGGCGGGGCATCTATTCAAGCGGAGGGGAGAAGAAACGCAGCAAACGAAGCCGCAAACAACAAACAACAAGCAGCAAACAACTCATTTAGCCGCGAACGCCTGCTGGCGCAGGTCGCGCAGGCGCTGCGCGTAGGCGAGGGTGTTGATCTCCTCGGCCCACATCACGAGTGCGTTTTCGCCGTTGTCGGTGTAGTAGTTTTTGCGGATGGCGGCGTTGTAAAAGCCGTATTTGCAGTACAGGCTTTGCGCCACGCGGTTGCTTTCGCGCACTTCGAGGGTGACGTGCGACGCGCCGCGCAAAATGGCCTCATCGAGCAGGGCCAGAAGCAGACGCTCGCCGATGCGCCGCCCCTGACTGGCAGGGTCTACGGCAACCGTCGTGATATGCGCCTCGTCCATGATGACCCACGCGCCCGCATACGCCACGACCGCCTCGCCCTGCCGCGCCACGAGGTAGCAGGCGGCGCGATTCGAGAGTTCCGTCAGGTACGAGGTGGGAACCCACGGCGAGGGGAAACAGCGACGGTCTATGCGCGTCACGGCTTCCAGATCCGTGGAACGCATCGGCTCAATAGAAATAGAACCCTGCTCAAGCGGCACGGCCATAACGAGGATCATCCTGTACGCGGATCATATACGAAAACGAAGGACTCACACCTATTATTCAACCCAAGTTGCTACCTTAAACCGCTTTTGAGATAGCAGCGTCGTGAAAATCGCATTTTGCGCTGATCTTTCGAGATTGAAAAATCAAGGTAGCAACTTGGGTTATTTACGAAGAGGGAGGTGAAAATGTCAGCCGTTGCCAGCGACGGGTATTGTATCCGCATATATTCCAGATATATTCCAGCGGCGCGGATACTCTGTCGGCATCTGCTGACGACAGCGCGCAGGCGGTTCAGGACACTGCCGACTACGCCGCGTGGAAATCCCCTTCCAGGAAACAGGGCTATGGCGCGGGGACGCGGGGGGCGGAAGCGGCGCTTGCAGACACGCCCTTTTCGTCTTTTGCGGGCGGGGCGATGCGCCACAGGCCGTAGCACTGCCCCGCCACCCAGGCTTCACGCGTGATGGGGTGAACGCGAATCGCGCTCACTTCGTGCGGCCCGTCCACGGTCTTGCTGTCCAGCGGCGTGGTCACGGTCAGGTTCGTCCAGGTCGCGCCGCCGTCCGCGCTGCGGCAGACGGTCGCCTGACTGGCATAGGTGTTGCGCGGCCCGCCGATATAGATCACGTTCGGGGCCTGCGGGTCTACGGCTACGGTCGTGACGCGGATGTTGCCATACTGGTCGCGGGGCGTGTCCAGCGTTTTCCATTTGCCCATAAGAGGGTGGGCCGAAGCGATGTCGTGTACGGGTTCCGGCTCCCATACTTTCAGCCGCTCCTGCGACGCCACGTAACAGTTTTGATGGGCAGGGTCAACGGCCAGATCATCGAAGCCGCCCTCCACCCTGCCCGTCAATTTCAACCACTGTACACCTTTGTGTACGGAGCCTACGACGCAGTCATCCTTTTTGCCGAACATCATATCTGTGCGGATGCCGTAAGTGAATACAGCGTCGCAGCCGGTCATAGGCTGCCATGTCTGCCCCCTGTCATGCGAGCGGAAGTTGGAGGCGAAACAGATGTTATCATCGGTCGGGTCGCTCAGGCTGACATCGGGGCCGGCAAAAACGAGCGGCTTGCCGTCCGCCCCGTTCGCATAGGCCCAGGTCGCGCCGCCGTCATGGGACACGCGCAGACGGCGCGGCGTACCCCACGACTCGGCCTCGCCGCCCCACATCGTTTGCGCGTCCAGGGCGTAGCCGCCGTACACATGCCCGCCCCACCCCTTGCCCGACACGTCGCGCCAGTTCCACGTATGCCCGCCGTCAAGTGTCGTCGCGCCATTGTAATCCTGAAAGCCCACAAAGGCCGCGTCCGGGTGCTGAACCGAAAGGTTGAACAGCCCGCCCGCCATGATGCCGTTGTAGCCGTCGTTAGACCAGTGAAAGGTTTTGCCGCCGTCCTGGGAGCGCGTGATCCAGTCGCCGCCCAGCGTCCACGCGATTTTAGGGTCGGCGGGATGCCATGTCGCGTAACTCTGGCGGGCGTTGGAGGGCAGAAACGCCTCGCCCTTTTCCAGACTAACGGCCTGCCACGTCGCGCCGCCGTCCTCGCTGAGATAGCGGGGCCACTGAAAGTTCGCGCCCGCCACCCAGCAGAGCATCCGGCGCGGGTCGGCGGGGCTAAGGGCCACGTTTTGTATCGGCTTGTCGCCCAGCGTGTCCAGGCCCGTGCAGGACAGGGCCTGCCATGTCTTGCCGCCGTCGCGTGAATGCGTGATTTTGTCCGGGCCGCTCGCATAAACGGTCCCATCGGGCGCAAGGCACAGGCTGTACACTTTGGCTTCGCGCACATGCGTCCAGGTCTGCCCCCGATTGGCCGAGCGGTACAATCCTGATGCCCCGCCCACGTACACGGCCCCGTCTTTGCCCGACACGGCGAGGCAGGGAGCGATGCCGCCTCCCTGCGTCCAGTCCCGCTCCTGTGTGCCGGGGCGCGGACTGTCGGCGAGCGGCTGCCACGTCGTGCCGCCATCCTGGCTGCGAAACACGCCGTCACGGGAGGAAAGGTAGTAGGCCGCCATACAATATTTTTTAGCGGCGTCATACGAGGTCGGGTCGTAGGCTGCGGCCCCGCCCGTCCCGCTCAGAAACGCCAGTCGCTGCCGCCACGACGCGGCCTTGTTCGTAGACAGATACAGGCCGTGCGGCGACGCGCCCCAGCCCTGATTCCAGTCCATCGAGTTGCCCGCAATGCCGATCACGCGGTCGGCATTACGCGGATCAATGGCGAAGCCGTTCGCGCCCCGCGCATTCCAGCCGACAAGGGCGCTGTTCCATGTTCGCCCGCCGTCCAGACTGCGGTACAAACCGCCCACATCAATGGGCAGCAGAAGAAAGTTCGGGTCAGCCGGGCTGACCGCGACCGCGCCGCGCGGCCACTGCCCGCCCTCGCCGCCCGCATGTCCCGCGCGGGCCTGAGCAGGCGACAGCAGGGGCATCTTGGTCCAGTGCGGCACAAAAGGCGCGGCGGCAGGAACGGCAGGCGCGGCAGGAGAAGGCGCATGAGACGCCACCCCGACCCCGCCCGCAAAGACGGCGGCGAGGGAACAAACGCCGATAAGAGACACGGCGCGCAAAGACAGCATAATTTTTCCTTGAAAGAGCGGTGGGCGACGCAAAAATCAACTACGCTTTCAGTATACATCCATTGGACGCAAACACTTCACGTTATTATGATCCGTCTGTCACGCTGCCGTCACGGGCAGCCGGGTACAAAGAACGTACCCGGCTTGGAGGCGCTGCGCGCCGAGCGTCCTCACGGACGCGATGCGCTGCTGCGGACGCGATGCGCTGCTGTAAAGTACCGACATCAAGGGGCGTTGGGGCAGCCTCGTTTTGGTTTGTCGTGCGTAAAAAATCTTTACTGCTTTTGGCCCAGGCAGTAGCACAGGCCGTCGGGGGCGCGCACAAAAAAGACGCGCTGGACGTTACCGCCATGCGTGTCGTCGTGCAGGGGGGAGATGTCCAGACCCTTGCCGTCGAGTTCGGCGCGGGCTGCGTTGACATCACCGGTTTCGATGTAGCAGCTTGCCTGGGTTGGGTCGCCGCCGTTCTCGGCCAGGGTCAGGGTCACGCCGTCGCGCCGCAGGGTCACGGCGCGAACGGGCGCGTCGGTCTGCTCAACCAGGGCAAAACCGAGATGTTCCTGGTAATACGCGGCAGCCTGCAAGGCGTCCGCCACGGGCAGATTGCCGGGATCGCTCTCGCCGATGGGATAGATGGACTTGTAGATGGTGTGGGACATGAAAACCTCCAATAGACAGGCGGGTCAGGCGGGTCGAGAAAAGGGCTTTCGTCTTGAACTCGGATCACATGGATTACAGGAATTACCAGGATAGACAGGATTACACGCCCTCTAATCTTGTCCATCATTCCAATCCGTGTAATCCGAGTTCAAGACAGAAAACACAGTACGAGCGGCGCACAGGAACAACGTCTGTACAGCGTACCACTAACGACAGCAAGAGCAAACTGGAAAGCGGCAAACAATCAGAAGCAGGCGAGGAAAACAGGGTGCAAAATACGGACAACTCACACAGGCAGCGAGACAGAATCACAATCGTGCAGGGTGACATCACTAAAATTCAAGTGGACGCCATCGTAAACGCCGCCAACACATCCCTGCTGGGCGGCGGGGGCGTGGATGGGGCCATCCATCGCGCGGCGGGGCCGGAACTGGAATTCGCCTGCCGAATGCTCCACGGCTGCCGCACGGGCGAGGCCAAAATCACGCCCGGTTTTCGCCTGCCCGCAAAGTGGATCCTTCACACCGTCGGCCCGGTCTGGCGCGGCGGTACCCGCAACGAGGACGAACTGCTCGCCGATTGTTACCGCGCCTGCTTCGCCCTCGCCGCGCCGCATGACATTTCGACGCTCGCCTTTCCCGCCATCAGCACGGGCATCTACGGCTTTCCCCTGGAACGCGCCACTCGCATCGCCCTGCGCGAAACCCGCGCGGCCTTGCAGACCAATCCCGGCATCGCGCAGGTTGTCTTTGTCTGCTTCAATACGGAAACCCTGAACGCCTACCAAACTGCGTTTCCCCCTGACCGTTGACACCCCCTGCCCGTTTCCGGTATGCTTGACGGGCAGGCGCATCATGCGTCCCACCCGTTTAGAACAAACTGCGAAACACGCCAAACAAACGAAAAAAAGAAAAACAAGAGGAGTTATCCACAGATTAACACAGATGTTCACAGATTAAGAATACACAGAGGAAGATGAAACCGCAGATTGTACACTCGCACCTTTGTTCGTCGTGAAACTCCATTTATCCTATGTCTGACTTCTAGTTACTTTAATCTGTGTTAATCCCCATAATCTGTGGATAATTCCTTTTGCCCTCTTTTTGTGTGTTTCGGGTATTTCGCGGTTCTCATTAAGATTGTAGAATTTAGGAGTGTCATCATGCCGAAAGTGCTGGTCAGCGATCCCCTCGCCGACGCGGGTATCGCCAAACTGCGCCTCAATCCCGACATCACCGTAGATGTCAAGCTGGGACTGAAACCCGACGAACTTAAAGCCATTATCGGTGAGTACGACGCGCTTGCCGTGCGCAGCGAAACCAAAGTCACCGCCGATGTTCTCGCGGCTGCCGACAAACTGCAAATCATCGGGCGCGCGGGCGTGGGCGTGGACAACATTGATGTCGCGGCGGCCACGCAAAAGGGCGTTGTAGTCGTCAACTCGCCGGACGGCAATACGCTGGCCGCTGCCGAACTGACCGTGGGCCTGATGCTGGCCCTGGCCCGCAAGATCCCGCAGGGCGACGCCACCATGAAGGCGGGCAAGTGGGACCGCAAAAAGTTTGTCGGCAGCGAATTGTACGGCAAAACGGTCGGCATTATCGGCCTCGGCAAGATCGGGTATGCCGTGGCGCAGCGTCTGCGCGCTTTTGAAATGGAACTGATCGCCTACAACCCCTTTGTCAGCGAGGCCGAAACGCGCAAATTGGGTGTGGAACCCGTCTCGCTGGATGACCTCGTCCGCCGCAGTGATTACATCACCGTACATGCCCCGCTCAACAACGACACGCGGGGTTTGATCGGAACCGCGCAGTTTGGCGAAATGAAGGACGGCGTTCGCATCGTGAATGTGGCGCGGGGCGGCATCATTGACGAGGCCGCGCTGGCCGAGGCGACCCGGAGCGGCAAGGTGGCGGGCTATGCCGTGGACGTATTCACCAAAGAGCCGCCCGACGCCGACAATCCCCTGCTGGCAAGCGACGCGACCGTCAACAGCGTCCTGACCCCGCACCTGGGCGCGTCGAGCGAGGAAGCGCAGATCAAGGTGGCCGTGGACGTGTGCGAGCAGATCGCCGATGTGCTGGCCGGACGCAGCGCCCGTACCGCCGTGAACCTGCCCGCGCTTTCCGAGGCGGACATGCAGGCCGTCGCGCCGTATCTCACGCTGGCCGAAAAGATCGGCAGCCTGCACATGCAGCTTGCCCGCGAAAGCGCCCAGGAGGGCCGGCCCATCAACGAGGTCGAGGTGGTCTTTCACGGCGACTTCGGCGGCGTACCGACAAGCCCGGTCACGCGGGCCGTGCTGCGCGGCCTGATGACACCCGGAAGCGCGGGGGGCGTCAACATGGTCAACGCGCCTTCGCTTGCCGAAGCCAGGGGCATCAAAGTCGTGGAACTGCGCCGAGACGCCGCGCCGGATCATACGTGCCTGCTGTCGGTACGCGCCCACCTGCCGGGCGGCGACCGAACCATCTGCGGCACGGTCTATGGCGGCGAGGCGCATATCGTGCATATTGACGGCTACCATGTGGACATCGTGCCGCAGGGCAGCATGATCGTCACGCAGCACACGGACGCGCCGGGTATCGTGGGCAAGGTCGGCACACTGCTGGGCAGCAATGGCATCAACATCGCGGGCATGAACGTGGGCCGTGAGGCGGTCGGCGGCAGGGCGGTCATGGCGCTGATGATCGAGGGCGACGTGTCCCCCGACCTGCTGTCCCAACTCCGCAGCATAGCGGGCATGGAAGCCGCGCAGCTCGTCACGCTGTAACAACAATGCTGTATTCCGACATGCGTAGTCCGGGGAGGGGAACACAAGCGTTTCCCTCCTCTTAATTATAATAGTATGCCCGTTCGACTGCCGTGAGCCTGTCCTTATGCCACCTGACATTAGCAAAACTCTCAATGACCTGAAGACAGTTCAGCAGCACATCGAACAGCTTACGGGCCTGCCCTCTCGCTGGAACGGAACCCTGCACATCACAGAGGAGGTAGATGTCGAAAACGTTCCGGCCTGCCGCGCAAAAAAGGAATGGGGATGCAGCATCACGCTTCACGCTGCTTACCTTGACACGCCGGGATTGTTCCAAACTATAGTGCATGAGATGATGCACTCGGTCAGCGTGGGCCTGACGCCGCTTGGTTTCCGAAGATTTCGCGGCTATGAAGAAGGCGTCGTGGAACGCCTGACGCGTTTGCTTCATCCGCAAATCGCAGGCGCAATGAATATTGCCGTGGCTTCCGAGACAAGGGACGCTTTCGACAATTATATCTTGAGCCTCGAACAACTCCGTGGTCTCGCGCAAATGGACACCCACGCGTTCTATCTTGGCCTGCTGCAAACACCGCTGGAGGGCCGCGAAGCCCTTGTGGTACAATGGGCGAAACAACAGTACGCGCATGAGTCGGAGGCGCGTGTTCTGGCGCGTATCGTTTCTCTTCTACGAGGATTGCGAGGGCAGGGATGAACCGAGACCAGGTGCTTGATTTGTGCTATTCTGCGGACACACTCGCAGATGTCAGCAGGGCGCGCAGGGCGCGGGCCGATTGGCTGGCGAACCACCCGGACGATTACACTGTTCTTGATGCAGGTTCTACGCTGTTCCTGCTTGAAGAGGCTATCAAAATGGCGTGTGCAGAAGACGAGTTCAGTTCGCTTCCCGTTCCGGCATACGCGAGCGGAAAATCGCCCGAACACTGAGTATAATTATGGGTGTGAAGCCTTGCGCGTCACACCCATAAACAAAGCGGCCTGCGCAGCGATAAATAAAGCGAACCCTGGAGCAAAGCGGAATGTTAAGTCGGGATGCCGATTCGTGTTACTGGATTGGACGGTATGTGGAGCGGGCCGAAGCGACCGCGCGCATGGTGGATGTGCATTACCATGCCGCCCTCGAATCACCCCTATCGCCCCTGCGCGACGGCGACACAGACAGCGAACTCAGCACCCTGCGCTGGCAGTCCATCCTGCAAATCTCCGATACCGAGCAGGCGTTTCGCAGGCGCTATGAGGATGACAGCGACCGTAACATCCTGCACTTCTTCGCGTTCGATCCCGATAATTCCAACGCCATCCTCACGGTCTGGAAAAAGGCGCGTGAGAACGCCCGCTGTATTCGCGAGCAGATCGCGTCCGAAATGTGGGAGAGCCTGAATGTGTCGTACCTGCGCCTGCGCGAGTGGGACGTGGACAGCGTTTTGACCCACGGCCCTCACGCGTTTTTTCAGACCGTCAAAGACGCGTCGTACTTGTTTCAGGGTATCCTCAACCGCACGATGCTGATGAGCGAGGCCCGCGACTGGCTGGACACGGGCCGCTTTCTGGAACGCGCCGACCAGACCGCCCGCCTGCTCGATGTCAAGTACCACGACCTGCTGCCGCCCTATCAGCACGCTGTGGAGGCCGGGGAACGGCAGAGCATTCATGTCGTGGAAGCGGGCGTGGAGGGGGATCACGAGCTGACGCGGGCCGAGCCGCCCACCCTGAGCGCGTATGGCGTGGGAGGCGCATTGGACATGCACGGCTGGATCGCCGTGCTGAAATCGGTCAGCGCGTTCGAGATGTTCCGCAAAACCCATCAGGACGGCATTACGCCCTCGCATGTCGTGGACTTTTTGGTATTGAACGCCAGTTTTCCCGCCAGCGTCCGGCACGGCGTGGGCCGCGTCGAGGGCTGCCTCAAGCGCATCAGCGGCTGCCAGGGTGAGGAACCTTCCACGGAGCCGGAACGTCTGTTGGAACGACTGCGCGTTGACCTTGCCCGCGCGCAGCCCAAAGACATCATCAAAACCGGTCTGCACGAATTTCTCGAAGACGTGCAGACGCGCTGCAATACGGTCGGCAACGCCATTACGCGAACGTATCTGTCGTATTAGGGGAAAGGAGAAAGGAAAAAGGAAAAAGGCCGCAGATGCAGGTTTTACCTGTACTTACGCGCTCATGCTGTCGGATGGACACTTTCTCCTTTCTCCTTTCTCCTTTCTCCTCTCTTGAGGAATGCCCTTGCGCCTGCGCGTACTTCATACAACGCGGTATCTGTACCCGACGCCGGCGAGTCACAGCTACAACGAGGCGCGGCTGATGCCGCTTTCGGACGGCGATCAGACGTGCCTGGATTTTCACCTGACGACCACGCCGCCCGCGAATGTGTTCGCCTACGACCTGCCCACGGGCCGCGTCCACCATTTCAACGTCCTGGCGCGGCATTCCGAGCTGGCCCTGCACACGGATGCGCTTGTCATCACGCATCGCGCCAACCCGTTCGTAGACCTGCGCCTTGTGTCCGACGACATGCGCTTTTATGAGCAGGCGGACGTGCGCTCGCGATACTACGACTACTTGCAGCCCACGCGCCGCGTGCCGCTCGACCCGGAAACCGACCGCATCGCGGCCCTGGCCCGCAATCAGGCCGGCGTGGGAACGGCCTCGTTCCTGATCTCGCTGACGCGCCTGCTGCACCGCGCGTTCAGCTACGCCCCCGGCACAACCACGGTCAACACCAGCCTGCAGCAGGTGCTGGAAAACAAGCAGGGCGTGTGCCAGGACTTCGCGCACCTGATGCTGAGCGTGTGCCGCAGACAGGGCATTCCCGCCCGCTACATCAGCGGCTACCTGTATACGGGCGAACACGCGCCCGCGAGCGCGAGCGGCACGAACACGGGCCGCCGCGCCGATAATGACGCAGGGGATAGCGGTACCGCGCTGTCTTCCCTGATGGCAGGCGAATCCCCGTCACAGCGAGACGACAGACGCGCGAGACGCGACGGCGGCGGCGGCGCGGACGGGCAGGGCATGATTAGCGGTAATGCCATGCACGCCTGGATCGAATGCCTGATGCCCGACGGACAGTGGCGCGGCTTCGACCCGACCAATAACATGGTCACAAACGATTATTACGTAAAAGTGCATCACGGACGCGACTATGGCGACGTGCTGCCCGTGCGCGGCCTGTATCGCGGCCCCTTCGCGCACACCCTCGACGTGTCCGTTCACGTCCTGCGCGAGATTGACCGGGAATAAACCGCGAAACACGCGAAACAAACGAAAAGAGGACAAAAGGAGTGATCCACAGATTAGGGGGATTAACACAGATTAAAAAGAACAATCGGTAATAGAAACAGGATAAATAAGACTTCCCGACGAACAAAAGCGTGAGGGTACAATCTGCATTTCATTCGCCTGTGTCTTTTAATCTGTGTTAATCCCCCTAATCTGTGGATCACTCCTTTGCTGTGATTGTTACGCCGAGTTGAGCGTAGAATTGGGTATCTTGACGTTACAAATGGAAGTTGATTTTTAGGAGAAGCGGTAATGCGTATGCTGGCAGGGCGTAACGGGGCGAGGGGCTTGTTCGCGGCGGGGCTGATAATCGGCGGCGGCCTGCTGACGGGGTGCAATGTGCCGCACACGCCGGACGCCGTTGTTGGCAATCAGGGGACGCAGGATTCGGGCGAGACGGGATCCACAAAAGACAGTACGGGCCGCGTGATCGCCAATCCCTCCACGGGCGCGGGCGACCGCAAGGGTCTGGGCAACTAAACTTGGGCAACTAAAAAGGATTGGGCAATCGAACACGAACATTCCTGAGCGCGACATGCCTTTGGCCGAACCCGGCAATGAACGCCTGCCCTCGATACCGGCGCAGCAGACGCTTCCCTTCGGACGCCGCCTGCTGTTCGGCTGCGGGGCAGGCGTTTTGCTCGCGCTTTGCTTTCCGCCGGTCGGCCTGTACGCGCTGCTGCCGCTGTGCCTGGGCGCGCTGCTCGGCCTGCTGCGCGGCGTCACGCTCCGGCAGGCTTTTTACATCGGCATCGGCTTCGGAACCGCGTGGTTCTGCGGCGACCTGTTCTGGATTGCGCGTTTGTTCGGCCCCGCCGCGCTGAGTTTGTGCGTGATTTTGGCCCTGTTTCCCGCTCTCTACGCCGTCCTGTATGTGTGGCTGCGAACTCGCCTGCCCCGCGTCCCCGTCTGGCTGCTGGCCCCTCTGCTCTGGACCGGCATCGAATACTACCGCTCCGAGTTGTTCGTGCTGAAATTCGGCTGGCTGGGCCTGGGCTACGGCGTCGTGAACGCTCCTCTACTAGCGTACTTCGCGTCGTGGTTTGGCTGTTATGGTCTGTCGTTTGTGATCGTGCTGCTGGGCGCGGTTCTGCTCGCAATGTTTACCAGCGAGACGGGCGTACCCCAACGTCGTAAAGCCTTGTGGCGTGTCGCTCCGGTTCTCGCCGTCTGGCTCGCGGTGTGCCTGATCCCCCTTCCTGCTCCCTCTCCATCACATCCCCTTCATGTGCGGCTTGTGCAGGCCAACTCCGAGGACGAAGATAGTTTTTACCGCCTGTCGCGTCCGCCTGTGGGATTGTCTGCGAACCTATCTGCGAATGGATCTGCGAACGTGCCGGCGGATACGTCAACAGGCGCGTTGGCAGATGTGCCTGCGGACATCATCGTGTGGCCGGAGTACAGCTTCTACAGCGATCCGAACCGCACACTCAAACTGTGGCCCAAAATCAAGCGCATCGCGCAGGAAAACCATGCGTACCTGCTGTTCGGGGCCAAAGACCAGTTCGATCCCAAAGACGAGGCCGGGTTTCGCAATACCGCCTTTCTGCTCGCCCCGAACGGCGACGTAATCGGGCGGCATGTCAAGAACCATCCCGTACACTTCATACGCGACGGCGTGGCCGGAACACAGGCGCGGGCCATTCCGACCGCGCTCGGCAGGCTGGGCGTGGCGATTTGCTTTGATATGGATTACCCTGATGTGGCGCGGCGTTTGGCGCAGGACGGGGCCGTCGTGTTTCTGGTTCCCAACGATGACCCGCCGGAGTGGGGGCCGGTTCAGCGCGTCCAGCATCGTTTGCTGTTCCAGATGCGGGCCGTGGAGTGCGGACGCTGGCTCGGACGCGCGGACGTGGCCGGGGGAACGTCCGTTGCCGCCCCGACCGGGCAGGAGATCGCGCGCATCGGCACGACGCAGCCCGCCGCCCTCGACGCGCTCTTAGGCCGCGAGACAGGCCGAACCCTGTTTGTACGCGGCGGCTGGCGCTTCGGGCAGATCTGCCTGCTGGTCGCTGTCCTGCTTTGCGGCGCGGCCCTGACACGCCGGTTTTTCGCAGCGAGCGGGAACTACGGAACTGTGTAACGCTGCACAACGTCCAACAGCGATACAGCCACAGGGTATTACAGCGGCGCATACCAAGGTTCGTCGCGCCGAAACGATCCTGTGACCCCGGAGGGATGCAAAACATGAAACAGAACAAATCAAAATTCACATCAAATACGCTGCAAAACCGCGCCCGCATTAGAACCGGCTGGCCTGTTGTCGCCGGTGCAGGATTGCTGCTGATGCTGGCCGCGCCTGTCCGCAGCGGCGCGCAAGCCATCGGCGTGACCATCAACGGGCAGCCGGTCGTATTTCAGGACATCGGGCCGCAGCAGATAGATGGACGCACCCTGGTTCCGGTGCGCGGCGTCCTCGAAAAACTCGGCGCGACCATTTCATTCGACAATCGTACACAGACCGTAGTTGCCAGTACGCCCAACGTAGACATTCAGCTTAAAATCGGCAGTAAGACCGCCACGGTCAACGGCAAAGAAATAACCCTCGATACGCCCGCGCAGACCATTCACGACCATACATTCGTGCCGCTGCGCTTCATCGGCGAGGCGCTGGGAGCCGACCTGTCTTGGGATGCCACAACGCGCACGGTTCGCATCCTGACCAAAGACGCGCTGAACGCGAGCGCGGGCGCGCCCCCCGATCCTACCCTGCGCGACGACCGGCCCCGCAGACGTCCACAAGATGACTCGGCGGGCGACCGACCCCGGAGGCGTCCACAGGACGATCCTGCGGGCGACCGCCGCACACCCGATAATCGTCCGGGAAGCAATGGCCCCGCCCCCGTCATCAACTCGTTTACGCAGAGCGCGGGGCGGTGGCTGCGCGCGAACGAGACCCTGGAGGCCACCCTGGAGGGTACGCCGGGCGGACAGGCGAGTTTTCGCATCCCCGGCCTGATGGATCAGGTTCCCATGCGCGAGACCACGCCGGGGCATTATGTGGGCAGTTGGCAGGTTCCCGCCGGCAAGCCCGTGCAGCTTAAAGCCGCCGCCGTAATCGGCAGCCTGCAAATCGGCAATCGAATGGCCCCGCTATTGCAGGCGGCGGAGACCGTGTCCGTAGATGCGATTGACCCGCGCATTCGCGACGCCGCGCCCGAAAATACTAACGTCAGCGATCCCCGACCCAACATATCGGCCACCTTTGAAGATCAGGGCAGCGGTGTAGACCGCAAATCCGTGCATCTGTTCGTGAATGGCCGCGATGTCACCAATGAGGCCAATGTAACGCGCGATTTCATCTCCTACAAGCCCGACGCGCCGCTCGGCGCGGGGCCGCAGCAGATCGAACTGAAAGTCATGGACATGGCGGGCAACCTGGCCGACGCGCGCTGGACGTTTAACGAGCGGCCCCGCGCCGCAGGCGGCATACGGTCTGTGTCCGACAACGCCGACCACGCCTTGCAGCCGGGAGACGTGATGCACGTCGAACTCAGCGGCACACCCGGCAGTCAGGCTGTGTTCAGCGCGGGCAGCATTCAGAACGTGCCGATGCGTGAGGATCAGCCCGGTCACTATGTCGCGGATTACACCATCCGCCGGGGCGATGACATCGCCGACAAACCCCTCGCGTTCCGGCTGAAAACGCCTGACGGCGAAAAGTTCGAGCAGGCGGGACGCAGCGCGATCCGCATCAACACGGGCAAGCCGTCTGCCCCCACCGTCACCTATCCCGGCCCTAATGACGCGCCCGCCAACCCGCTCATCGTGCGCGGCAAGGCCACGCCCAACAGCAGGGTGCGCGTCAAGATAGATTACCAGAACAAGGTGTTCGGTCTGGTCTCCATGCGGGGAACCGCCGCTGATGCGACTGTCACTGCGGACAAGAATGGCAACTGGGAGTCCGCGCCCATCAATGTCGGCGGCATTCTGGGCAGCAAAGGCGTCGAGTACACCATTACCGCCACGGCCATCAGCGCGAGTGAGGAGCAGTCCGACACCACCACGGCCCGCTTCCGCATTCGGTAATCCCGTCGCCTCCGGTTACGAGTAGTGACGAAGACGCAGACAGCCGATCAAAAGGCTGCGTCCGACTGGACTTCTCACGATATGCGCCGCCAGGCAAGGATGCAGCCTTTAAGGGTGAGCAAGATTTACCCCGGTACGCCCGCTCTTTTTAGAGCGGGCTTTTCGCCGCCTCTGAGCAGGTCTCTTCCGCCAATGAAGTCATGCAGTAGATGATGCACAAATAATGCTGCCGCAAATGATGCTAACAAATGCAGGGCGCGGCAGTCTATTCTAGAGCTTAGTCTGTCATGCTTCGCAAGGCGGGAACGGGAGACTGCCTGACCGCAGCAGGCGATGCATACAGGCTGCGCGCCGACTGAGGAAACGTCGGTATTCTGCCGGGTACTTATGCGTGATGTATTTTGCGCTGTATATTTATGGAGGCATTAACGATGCGACACTTTCTTCCAATACTGGCTATGGGGCTTGCGGTTTTCGGCACGGCCGGACTTGCACAAACGCCCGCCGGAGATGGCCCCTACCGTGTGCAGAAGACCGCCAAAGTGGGCGGCGAGGGCGGCTTTGATTATGTGTATGCGGACGCGGACGGACGCAAGTTGTATGTGGCCCGCAGCGGCCCCAGCCCGCGCGTCAACGCTTTTGATCTGGACACGCTCGCGCCCGCCGGCGAGATCCCGATGACCAATGCGCGCGGCGCGGCCTCGGACGCCAAATCGCATCATGGCTTCGCGTCGAGCAGCCCGGTCGCGATGTGGGACACCAAGACGATGGCCCTCATCAAGACCATTCCCGTCGAGGGTCGTCCCGACGGCATTCTGGCCGACGCCTTCAACCACCACGTTTACATTTTCAGCCATAGCGCGCCCAATGTCACCGTCCTGAACGCCGAAGACGGGGCCGTACTCGGCACGATTGACCTGGGCGGCGCGCCCGAACAGGCCGCGACGGACGGTAAGGGCCACATCTATGTGGACATCGAGGACAAGGACAGCGTTGCGGTCGTGGACGCCGCGACCATGAAAGTAACCGCCACGTACAGTCTGAACGGCAAGGGCGGCGGCAATGCGGGTCTGGCCCTGGACGCCAAGAACCACGTTCTATTTGTGGCCTGCCGCAACCCGCAGGTGATGGTGATGCTGGACGCCAATGACGGCAAGTACCTGGGCGACCTGCCCATTGGCCGGGGCTGCGACGGGGCCGCGTTCAACCCCAAAACATTGGAATGCTTCAGTTCGCAGGGCGACGGAACGCTGACCGTCATCAAGGAAACCAAAGCGTCGGCAGACAAGCCGGCCAGCTTCGTGGTCGAGCAGACTGTGACGACCATGCCCGGCGCAAAGACCATGACGCTGGACAGCAAGACCGACAAGGTGTTCCTGATCGCCGCCGAGTACCAGGCCCCTCCCGCGCCCGCCGCCCCGGCAGCGGGAACAGCCGCGCCCGCCACCCCTGCGCCCCCGGCAGGACGCGGAGGACGCCGCGCAATGGTTCCCGGCTCCTTCTCCATCGTGCAGGTCGGCAAGTAGTCCGCACACAAGCGTATCCTGAAGTTACGACGCTAAACACGACGAAGACGCAAGTTCGGAACAGAGATCAGCAGAGCAGAGGCCGGAACGAAAGACGTTCCGGCCTCTGCTGTCGCGAAAATCACAGCGAACAAGTGCATGACTAAGGAAACTTGTCAAAGAAAATCTGCCAAAGAAGTATACTGGTATGGCAGGTGGAACGACTTGCTGCTAAAACGCTTGCAGACGGCAGACGGCAGCGCCATAATAACTACTTCATAATAACTACTTCAGGACACGCGCATGAGAACCATTGGATTGATCGGCGGCATGAGCTGGGAAAGCTCGATCATCTACTATCAGCAGATCAACCGCGCGGTGCGGGAACGATTGGGCGGCCTGCACTCGGCCCGGCTTGTGCTGCACTCGTGCGATTTCGCCGCCATCGCCGCCTTGCAGAAGGCCAACGCCTGGGACGCGCTTGCCGAGCAACTCAGCGAGGCGGCGCGGGCATTGGAGCGGGCCGGGGCCGAATGCGTGGCGATCTGCACGAATACCATGCACAAAGTCGCCAAAGAGGTGCAGGCTGCGATAGACGTCCCTCTCATAGACATCCGCGACGTGACCGGACGATCTTTGCACGCGCAGGGCGTGGGCAAGGCGTGTCTGCTCGGTACGCGTTACACGATGGAGCAGGCGTTTTTCCGCGCGCCTTTGGAGCAGGAGTGGGGCATCGAAATAGTGATCCCCGACGAGGCCGCGCGCCACGCCATTCACGCCACCATCTTTGAAGAATTGTGTCAGGGCATCGTGTGTCCCGCATCCCGCAAGGCGCTGAACAACATCATCGCGGATCAGGCGGAACACGGCGTCGAGGCCATCATCCTGGGCTGCACGGAACTGATGCTGCTGCTCGAACAGGAACATTCCACTCTGCCCCTGATAGACACCACGACCCTCCACGCCCGCGCCCTCGCCGATTTTGCGCTGGAAGGGTACGACACCTGAAACCTTAACCGCCGCCCACCCCTGAACGCCCCCACAAAACATCTATGATTCACGCCCGCTATGATTCGGTTTTGCCGGATCACGGCGGGCTTTACCACATACTGCCTGCCAATGCGATATAATAGAAGTACGACACGAGCGATAGCATGAAGAAGCCGATGGCGCAGGACACGGGGCGCATTGGTCGGCATGAGGGAACGGACACGCGATGAGTCTTCTGGTTGTCAACAATTTACAAAAGAGCTTTGGCCCGGACATGATCTTTTCGGGCGTGGGCTTCAAGCTGGAGTGGCGGCAGAAGCTGGGGCTTGTCGGGCGCAACGGCGCGGGCAAGACTACGCTCCTGCGTATCCTCACGGGACAGCAGGAAGCCGAAAAAGGCAGCGTCAACTACGCGGCCAATATCCGGGCGGGCTACCTGAAGCAGGAGGACGGCGTCAACCCCGACCGCACCGTACTTCAGGAGGCCGAGGTCGCGTTCGCGCATGTCATGGAGATGGAGACGCGCCTGCATACCCTCGCGGATGAGATGGGGCAGCATACGGGCGACGACCTGGCCCGCGTAATGGAAGAGTACGGGCTATTGCGCGACCGCTTCGAGGCGATGGGCGGCTACGACAACCTGCGCGACATCCCCGCCGTCTTGAAAAAATTAGGCTTCGGGCCGACCGACCTGACCAAGCTGTGCGGCAAACTGTCGGGCGGCGAGAAGACGCGCCTGGGTATTGCCCGCCTGCTCCTTTCCGGCCCCGACATTCTGCTGCTCGACGAGCCGACCAACCACCTGGACATCGAAGCGACTGAGTGGCTGGAAGGCTTTCTCAAGGATTTCGGCGGCGCGATGGTGCTTGTCAGCCACGACCGCTACTTTCTGGATCGCGTCGTCACGTCCATTGCCGAAATCGAAAACCAGAAACTCGTGGCGTATCCCGGCAACTTTTCGGCCTTTCATCAGCAGAAAGAGGCCGCGCGGCTGCGGCAGGCCGAACTGTACGGGCGCGAGCAGCGCGAGATTAAGCGGCTGGAAGAGTTCTTCGAGAAGTGGAAAAACACGCCCTCCAAGAAAAATCAGGCCGTGATGCGGATGCGCTGGGCCGAGCGCATCAAGGAACACGGTTTAAGTATGAAGCTGGACGCATCCGCCACCGAGCGGGTCGCGCCCAAAGGCAAGAACGTCAAGCTGGGCATCAAGCCCACGCAATTAAGCGGCAACGAGACCGTGATCCTGGACAACGTCAGCAAAAAGTGGGGGACGCGCACCCTGTTCGAGGGCGTGACCGGTTTGATACGGCGCGGCGAGCGCGTGGGCATCGTGGGGCCGAACGGCGCGGGCAAATCTACGATGGTCAAGATCCTGCTTGGCAGGGAGACGCCTACGGACGGCATGGCGCGGATGGGCGCGAGCGTCACGGTCGGCTACTTCGCGCAGGACACGAGCGATCTGGACCTGGAAGCGAGTGTACTCGACAATATGCTGGATGTGGCCGACATGCTGCCGACCGACGCCCGCACACATCTGGGCAGATTCCTGTTTTCCGGCGATGACGTATTCCGCGCCGTAAAGCACCTGTCCGGCGGCGAAAAGAACAAGCTCGTCCTGGCGCAGTTGACGTACCTGAAACCTAATCTCCTTGTACTGGACGAGCCGACCAACCACCTTGACCTGGAAAGTCGCGAAGCGCTGGGGCAGATGCTGCGCGATTACGAGGGGACGCTGCTGCTCGTCTCGCACGACCGTTATTTGCTGGATCAGGTGACGAACCGAACCTTAGAGGTGGCGGATGGCCGCGCCCGCCTGTTCGACCTGGGGTACAGCCAGTATCGGGACAAGGTGCGCCGCGAACAGATGAACGCCAAAACCGCGCCCGTTACGTCTATCGCAGGCGTCAACGGAAACGGGAGCAGCAGCGGCAATGGGAGCGATCACAAGAACGGCGCAGCCAACGGGAACGGCAGTAACGGCAGCAGCGCGATTGAAACGCTGCTGGCGGAAAGACCCGACGCGGGCATAGCAATACCCACCGGTCTGAACCACCACCAGATGAACAAGGAGCGGCAGCGGGCGCGTAATCAGATAACGATGGCCGAGCGGAAAGTCGAAACCCTTGAAACGCGCCTGCGCGACATCGAAACCGCTCTGTCTACCCCCTCGGCCACAAACAACGTCCTGGCCCTGTCGCAGGAACATGGCGGCGTACAATCCGCCCTGACTGAAGCCATGAGCGCGTGGGAGCAGGCCGTATCGTATGGGGAAGCATTGGGTGTGGCATGAGCAGGATTCAGGGGCCAGGGGTCAGGAAGCAGGGCATTGTGTCTGACGCGGGGCAGGATGCGGAAGGCGTTGTATTTTCGTGCGACCCGGAGTTTGCGAGCGTGGCATTGAGGGAGTGGAAGGAACTGCTGTCCGGCACGACGGATGCGGAGCCGACATGGCTGGACGACGGCACGGCATTGTGTGAGACGGGCGTTTCGTTCGATGCGATTGCGGTGTGGGCTGCGGAGCGCGGCACGATCTTCCTGCGGCATCTCGCCCCGGTTCAGCGTATCGTGGCGCTGAGCGGGGACGAGAGCGATGTTGCGCTGCTGACGGACGCGGCGAGCGAACTGGCGTACCTGCTTAATCCTTACGAGACGTTTGCCGTGCAGTCGCGCTTTCTCAGCGACATGCCGCGTCCTTATCGCAAGTTCACGCTCAACGAGGCGCTGTCGGCCCGACTGACCGCGCAGACCGGCGCACAAATGGATTGCAAGACTCCCGCCTATGTCGTCAGTGTGCTGTGTACGCCCGATACGGCGTATGTGGGCGTATCGCGCACCACACAGAACCTGAGCGCGTGGCCGGGGGGCGAACACCGCTTCAAGCGCGACGACGCGCAGATCAGCCGCGCCGAGTTCAAGCTGCTGGAAGCCATAGACGTGTTCGGGCTAGCCATGCCCACACCCGGCAAAGCCCTGGACATGGGGGCCGCGCCCGGAGGCTGGACGCGCGTACTAAGGCAGCTGAACCTCCGCGTCGTGGCCGTAGACCCCGCCGACCTGGACGCCCGCTTCCGCCGCGATCCCAATGTCACGCACATACCCGCAATCATCGAGGCGTTCCTGCCGACCCTGAAAACGCGCTTTGATCTGGTCGTCAACGACATGCGGATGGAGGCCGATGAGAGCGTAGAACGGATGCTTGCCGTATCCCGGCATCTGCTGCCCGGCCACCTTGCCGTAATGACGCTGAAACTGACGCGCGGCACCGAAGCCCACCGCGACATTCTGGCCGAGGTGCGGCAGTCGGTATCACGCCTCGAACGCGACTACGACATCATCGGGGCGCGGCAGTTGTTCCATAACCGCAGCGAAGTCACGGTCGCCATGCGGACGCGCGGCGGGCAGAAAGCGTCCATGAAGGCTGCAGCACAAGTGGACGAGGCATTGTAAAAGAGCGGCACGAAAAATACTGAACAGTTTGCCGAAATTAGGGGAACAATGCTTTGCTGCCACACGTCAGTAGCATTGTAACCAACATCCAATCAGCAAAGTTGGCTGCCACAACAAAATAGCACTACCAAAATCGAATAGTCCCACCGTCTGCGTACTTAATGCCGCAGCACAATCGAATACCCAGAACCCACAACCATATACAGTCCCCTGCCCCGGCAAAGTCTGTCGGAGTCAGGTTCAAGCCAGGAGCGCTTGTACAGTGTGTTCTATCATGGACACTGTGCAGGCGCTTCTTTTCGATACGATCCCTAACTTCATAGAGCGCACAACCAAATACGTGTTCACAAAACTAGTGTCCCCCGACACGACCTATAACCAAATAGCAGCTAACCGAATACAGACAACAAAATATCAACAATCTCATACCGTTACAAAACTAAACACTGCTTAAAACCGCATATTGGCAAACTAAATAACATGCTCAGGCGGCACTAAACCGCGCCGACAAAATTAAATATCGCATTAAAATTGAATATCGAAATTACCAAGCAAGTCACAACAGAATAATATACAGTAAAGCAAACACTCCTTTTGCAGCCTCGCAGGCCACAAAGGGAGTGTTTGTTTGTGTCGCCGCTTGAACCGGTGCGGGCAAGCACTCAGTGAAATATGGTGCCGCCCGACTTGCTGCCACCGGACTTGCCGCCGGGCATGGTGCCGCCTGACTTCGTCCCGATTGACGGCAACGGCAGCGCAGTATCGGGAGCATCTGTACCACTCAGAACTTTGTCTGCCGCCTTTTCCGCGCACTCGACGCAGATTTTGCGCGGGGTTTTGGGCGCGTGGGGGCGGTACATCACCTCGGCGCGGCACTCGGCGCATTTGCCGAACAGGTTGTCCTTCCACGGACTCGGCCCCCGGCGCGATACCATGATGGCGTCTGCGGTCTCAGCCTCCTCGTCTGTGATAATCAGGAATGGAATGCCGCCGACTAAGACGACATCGCCTGGTTTCGCCTCATTCGCGTTCTGTATTTTGCCGGGAGAAACGCTGTCGGCCTCGCGCAGACTGGCGACGGAAACGACATTGTCCTGCGTCAGCAGGCTGGCGAACGGAACGGATTTATCGCGGTCAGGGGGTTTCATAGCGTTGTTTCTCCGTGACGCTCTTGGCGCGGTCACAGGGTCAGGCGGTCGGTAATCACTAAGAGGGTTGCGCCTGAGTCGTTGATGTCGTTGTGCAGCGTATATTCCAGATCGGCGGGAATGCACACGGTCGTTCCCATTTTCAACGGCAGGGGCGCGAACTCCTGCGTGGCGGACGTGATTTGTCCCGCCCCCCTTTTATGGTCGTAAGTAGTGTAAAGCTCCTCCTATCACCTTACCGCGCATTAACGCTTGGAGAGGAACGCTTGACATTGCACTACTTTCGCGCGCAAACGGGCGCAAACGCGGGAGAAAGCAGAGGCAAGAGAAATCAGGCCGTCTTGCGGGCGAGGATTTGCGGCAGGATCGCGGGGATCAAGACTTCAAGCGGCGTGTACAGGCCGGCCTGCCAGCGCCTGTCAAATGTTTCATCGCCCAGCGTTGTTCGCAGCGCTTGCAGATGCTCCTCGACGCGCGCTTCAAAATACATGGGGGCGCGGTAGCCCATCTTTTCACGCAGCGTCGCGTTCACAGAAAACATCTGAACGCTTTCCGGCCCGCAGCCTTTCGCCGCCAGCCGGAACGCGCCATCGCCTATGATTTTCATCAGTAGTTCCGAATGGCAGTGCGCGAGCGCGGTCTCAAGGGCGCGGGCAAAACAAATATCGCCCTCTTCCTCACGATTCTGTCCCCAGAGCGCGCACATCAAATGCCAATGGTAAGCCGATGTGAGCCGACTGTCCTGGGGCATATCCGCGTAACCTGCTTTTGTGCAGCGTTCCGCTTCCTGAAAGTCTTCCAGAGAGGCAGGATTGTCGGCAAGGTAAACGGCGCGGCCAAGCAGGGCAAGTGCCGTGTTGGACGATACCTGGCGGATAATAATGCCGCGCCGCCGGTCTGCGATGTTGTAAGCCGCCGCCAGGGCGCGACGCTGACATTCGACAGCCTCATTCCAGACGCCCTGCAGCATCCGTAAATAGCCCCTGGCGCTATATGCCCATGTAGTCTGCAAGGGGGTGTCCATCTCCTGCGCGGCAAACCGTGCCAGATGTTCCGCTTCCTCGTACCACCCAACATCCGCATAGATGCGAAATAATACCTGCTTGGGCTTGCTCGCCGTCGCCGCAGGTTCCGGAAAGGCGCGCTCGCCCCATTCCAAAGCCAGGCGATAGCGCCCCTGATTGGCCCACATGTTCAGCACATCCTCCAGCAGCGGCATGAGCGTGACACGGTCATGCTGCCAGTACCATTCCATTGCCTGCAGGATATTGTCATGCTCGGCCTCCATTCGATTCATGAAACGAAAGTCCTCCTGATCCGCCGCGGTTGCCATTCCCATATAAAAGCGCGCGCAGCGTTCCCGGCAGATGTCCCGTTGTTCCGTGTCCAAACTTCGGGCCGCGTATTGCCGCAGGATTTCGAGCAGGACATAGCGCATGGTTCCCATCTGCTCGTCTTCGCGCGCCACAATCAAACTGCAAAGCGTCAGGTCGTTGAGGAACTCATCCGCCTGTTCGCAGAGGGTGACGGCCCGCGCCGCCTCCAGCGTCCAGCCTCCCTGAAACACGGACAAAGCGAAGAAAAACTCCTGCTGCGCGCCCGTCAGCAGAGCAAGACTCCCCTCGATCACGGCCCGCAGCGACTGGTGGCGCGGCGACAGTCCGCGCTGATGCGCTTTCAGGTCGGTCAGGCTATGTTCCAGCGACAGCGCGATCTGCTGCGGCGTCTGCGACGTGATGCGGGCGGCGGCCAGTTCCAGCGCGAGCGGAATGCCCTCCAGCCGCCTGCAAATGCTGACGACGGCGGGAGCGTTGCGTTCGGAAAAGGCAAAGTCGGGGCGCGCGCTTTTTGCCCTGTCCACAAACAGGGACACAGAGGCAAACTCAAGCAGGCGTTTGGTCTGCGCCGGCAATTCCGGCGCGTCGAGGGGCGCGAGCAGCAGAACGCTTTCACCGGCAATGTTCAGCCGCTGCCGACTGGTCACGAGCAGGCGCAGTTCGGGAACTTCGCCCAGAAGCCTCAGCGTCATTGCGGCGACGGCGTCGCTAAGATGTTCCGCATTGTCCACGATCAGCAGCAGGGGAGCGCGACGGCCAAGAACGCGTATCAACTGCGCGTCGGTCGGGGCGTCCGGCAGAGGCGCGACGCCAAGCGCTCTGAGTACCGTATCGTACAATCTTTCGGCATCCGGCAGCGACACCAGGGAGACGAAAACACAGGCTCCCCGCCATGTCCGGGCGAGGGCTGCGGCCAGCCGCGTTTTGCCCATGCCGCCCATGCCGATCAGCGATACCTGCCGCTGCGCGCAGATCAGTTCCCGCAGCGTTTGCAGTTCCTGTTCGCGTCCGAAGAAGCGGGTCAGGTACAGCGGGAGCGAGGCGTTGTGCGCCGCGTCGGGATTATATTCGGCAGCGAACCCGGAGGCGATCTCGGAAGAAGCCTCGGAAGTAAGTTCGGGCAGAAGCAAGCGCGGCGTTTGCAGCCTCGAGCGCGTTGGCGTTTCCGCCTCCATCGTATCCGTAGAAGAAAAATAAGAGCGCGGCATACCGCTTGCGGGCGCGAAGTCCTCGGCCAACAGTTCGTAACGCGCCTGCTCCGCCACAGCCCACTCCTCGTAGAAGCCGGGAAGCAGGGAACCAATCATAAGCTGCGCGGCCTGTTCCGCCTGGCCTGCGCGCAGCAGGCGCTCGCACTCCCGAACGTCACAGGTAACGGCGCTGCCGCGCAGCCGAACGCGCCCCGGTTCGCTGACATCCAGCACGGCTCCGAACTGGACGCCCTCCGGTTCCAGATGGCGGCGCAGCGAGGCGAGCGTGACCCGAAAGCGATTTGCCGCCAGCCGCGTTTCCTCTTCGGGCCACAGCGCCTCGTATATTTCTTCGCGGGGACAGGGGCTATCCAGATGCAGGGCGAGGTACGCGAGCAGCGCCCCGACCTTGTGAGAGCGAAAACGACGCGTCTCCTGGCCCGACGCCGACACCATAGTCGGGCCGTTGAAAAGCCGCACTTGCCAGATTGGAGCCATGTCTTTCCTGCTCTCCCGCGCCGGTTCGCGTTTGCGGCGGCAGTTCGTATGCGCGTTATCCGCCGTACTCTGTGGGCGTTATCCGCCCCGAAATCACTTCCAAAGCCGCGCCCTCGTCACCCGCGTCCCGGAGCAGTGTGTAGGCCAGTCCGGCGGGAAGGCACACGGTCGTTCCCATTTTCAACGGCACGGGCGCGAACTCCTGCGCGTCGGACACGATGCTGCCGCTTCCTGTGATTGTAGTCAGCAACGTAAAGCTCTCCGCACAAGCCGCGACCGGCAGCGAGCGCATCACGCGCCACATCTCGGAGCGGAAGAAAGAGCAGTCTACCAGAGTGGCGAGTTGGGCGTTGTCTGTGCCGCCAAACTGCGGGCGCGTCAGTTCCAGGTCGGCGCAGGCGGGGTCAATGGCCTGCAAGCCTTTGTCCAGGTGGATGGCGCGGTCGGTGCGTCCCCAATCGTACAGGCGATACGTTATATCGCTGTCCTGCTGCAATTCGTATACGACCACGCCCGCCGTAAGCGCGTGAACGGTTCCCGCCGGCATATACACGACATCGCCCGCGCGTACCGGAACCCGCTTCAAATAGCGCAGCAGGTCGCCATCGCGCAGCGCGGCCTGCAAATCTTCGCGGCGTATGTCATGCCCGCTCAGGCCATAGTAGATGTGCGCGTCGGGCGCGGCCTCCAGCACGTACCAGAACTCGGTTTTCCCATACGGGTAGTTTTCCAGTTGCTGCGCGAGATCGTCGTCGGGGTGTACCTGTATGGACAGATTTTCGCGGGCGTCAATGAACTTGACCAGCAGCGGGAACTTCGGGCAGCCTTGCGCCCCGGTTCCCGCCCACTCCGCTTTATGCCGCGCAAAGACGTCGCCGAGCGTCTGCCCCTGCCACGCGCCATTGGCGATGCGGCTGCCGGAAAACGCTTCCCAGCTTTCGCCCATCCGCGCGCCCTCGGCCCCCGCCCGCCCCAGCGTGTCGGCCAGCCAGCGCCCGCCCCAGACCACTTCCTTGATTACCGGCTCCAGCAGCAGCGGATATTTCCCCATCACGCTCGTTCTCCCTATGCGCCCCATCTCGTCCGTTTTGTAACTTCCTTTAACCATTTTGACACAAAAAAGCCGCTTCGTCAGGGACGAGGCGGCCAATTTATGCAATAGAGTTCATTCGCTGCAAACACGCCGACGCACTGCATAGACACAGGCAACCTCTCGTTTACAGGACGGTTGGCCGCAGGCCTAGCTAACCGGTATTTTATATACCGGTCACTGCCAACGAACTCGCAGCATAGTATGCTAATCTACAACGAACGGCAACAGGGCCATGTGCCGCGCCTGCTTGATAACGTCCGTGACCATGCGCTGATGTTTGGCGCACGTTCCCGTGGTACGGCGGGGTACGATTTTGCCCCGATCCGAAATCAAGCGGTTGCGGTACTTGGGCAGGGTAGCCTGCTTGTAATCAATGCTCTTCACTTTGTCGACGCAAAACATGCACACTTTGCGCCGGGGTTTACGGAACTTGTTGTTGGGTTTGCCGCCCATCGGACGGGGTCCACGCCCAGGAGCCATCAGGATTTTCCTTCCAGAAACGGCACGGGCAGTCGGCTAAATTAGGAAACAGAAAACAGGGAACAGGGAACAGTAAAGACCCCGCACTATTTCAATGTTGCTTTCACGCGACAGGAAAAGGGAGCAGAGCATCCACTGTTCCCTGTTCCCTGTTCCCTGTTTCCTGCTTCCTATTCATCCGCAAAGGGATCGGATTCGTCCATATCGTCATCAGCGGGTGTGGCGACCGGCTTGCGCGTCGCCTGTGCGCCAGCGGCAGGACGCGCTGCCTGCGCTGCGGGCGCACTGCGTTCCTGCGGCGCGGAGCGTTCGGCGGGCGCGCTGCGTTCCATCGGCGCGGCACGTTCGTTGTCCATGCCCGCGCCGTCGCCCATGCTGCCGCTAGGCGCTTCGCCGTCGCCCTTGCGATCCAGACCGTTGATGTTATCCGCCACGACCTCAAAAGACTTGCGCTTCTGTCCGTCCTGCGCTACCCACGAACGGGTTTGCAGGCGGCCTTCCACGGAGACCAGACGACCTTTCGTGAGATACTGGCTGGCGAATTCAGCGGTGCGCCGCCACGCCACAATATCAAAAAAGTCCGTTTCTTTCTGACCGTTCTCATCTTTGGTGATGCGATCCACGGCGATGCTCATTTGCGCGACCGGAATGCCCTGCGGCGTGTACTTCATTTCGGGATCGCGGGTCAAACGACCAATCAAGACGATACGATTCAACATTTTCCGACTCCTCTTCCCTGATGGTTGAGCGGGGCAGACATTGCGCTCTGCGATCCCGCGTCAAAACAACGGTTCTCATGGTGCTTTGCTATGAATAGCGACGCCGACTGCGCCACTGCGATGATTACTTGTTTAACATACTGCTGATACTCATGCCCTGAAAGCGGAAGCGGAAAGCAACAAAAGTAAACTTTTGCCTTCTTTTCACTTTTTATTCAGCGCGTATCCGAGAAGCGCGGTTACTCCTCCGACTCGTCCTGTCGGACAATGATGTGCCGCATGATCTCGTCGTTGATACGGAAGATGCGGTCGAGTTCTTTGGGAACTTCGCTGCCCGCCGTAAAGTGCATCAGCAGGTACATGCCTTCGCGTTTCTTTTTGTTATCGTGCTTGATCTCGTAAGCCAACTGCCGACGGCCTTTTTCCCACTTGCCCGCCTCCGTGACCTCGCCCTTGCCGTCGGTCACGACCTTCTTGTACTTTTCAAGAATCGTGTCTAGAGCCTCGTCAGACGTGTCAACGTCCACGATGTACATCGCCTCGTAATGGCGCATTTGTTTTCACCTCCCCTCGGTCGTAATAGCATCTTAAAAGACGCTTCGGCTCCGGTCTGCCCGGAGCGGGAAGGACACGGCAGAAGATCCGACTGCAGGCGCGTAAACGCGAAATCCTGCCGAGTGCTGCCCGATGGTGAACCCACTCACCCTCGAAAAGTGTCAATTTATCGTGTTAGTATACTCTATTTCACGTCCGAGTACAAGGTTTGTGTTTGGCGGCAGCGGCGGGAGGTTTAGTAGTGTCAGGCTGGAGGGCGCATTCGGGAGATGAGGGAGCCAAGCGCCAACCCTGCGCGGCCACAAAAAGAATTTTTAGAAATTTGTTTTTTGCTCTTTAGCACGGCTCGCCTATGTGCCGATACAGAGGGCGTAGACGCAGTTTGCCGCGTCCTGCATAAGGACCGGCAGAAAATTTCGCCGTTTTCGTTTTGATTCCTCTTGATTTCTCTTGATTTCGTTAATTCATTTTAATTCATTGTGAAGCAGGCAGGAAACACGCGGCAAAGGGCGTATACTAGAAACGAAGCATTTGCGGCCTTGTAATCACGCGGCGAATAATGCTTCGACAGATTTGATTTGTCAATTTTGATTGTTACGTTTGAAATGTTTGTAAATTCTCGCTGGAGGTGGAAAGTGTTGCGAACGAACCAAATTGCGCCGTGGGCGCCGATCACCAAGCGACGTGGGGCATTTACGCCCTGCGCGCCGATCACTGTTCGAGTCCGGCCCTGTCCACCGCGAGGACAGATCTCTCTCGTTTGAACACGCGCCGCAAGCGCGTGGACATGCGGCGTAATCACGCCGTACAAGCGAGTTGAGACTGCCTCAACGCGAGTGCTTCTTCCCAGGAAGACAAGGGCCGCGCGGTCTGTCCCGTCCTGTGTTTCGCAATGCGACACACGGCACGGATAGACGGTACGCGCGGCTGCCTGCGTTTTCTGAGAAAAGCCGCCCCGGTGGACACGAGCCTCCCCGGAGCGGCTTTTTGCGTTTGATTTTCGCTGGAAACGGATCAGGTCTCTTTAGCCCTGACTTCCCGTAGATCGAACGCATTCAGGAAACGCTGCGGCGGACAAAGCGAACGCACGCCCCTATCCGGCTTTATGCCTCCCACTATCCGACACGATAGTTCAAGAGCGCATAGAGTGAGTATGGAGAGCCTGGGTTCCGGTTTTGATCTCTTATGTCGGGTTTCTTCTTGAGGAGAAGTGTGCAATGCAATCCCTTCTGGAGCGCATCGAGGCCGGTATCATGCCGGCCCACAATGAGCAAACACAAAACGAACCGGCGCGGTTGGCGCGAACGCACAGCGCGATTACGCCGAATGAACCAACGAATGAAACGAATGAACGAACAAGCAAGCTGACAACGGAAGCGCGGGCAGATCGTCCGCAGACACAAACGCAGGATCAGTTGCTGTGCGCGATTGAACTGCGCGTGGAAAAGATGGCCGCGTACTTCGGGCGGCGGTGCGGCGTGGACGAGGACGATCTAAGGCAGGAAGCGTGGGTCGCCGTGCTGGAAATGCTGCCGCGCCTGGATCACTCGGTCGGCGTACCGGAACAGCATCTGCTCAAGCGGGCGCGCTGGCGCATTCTGGACAGCATCCGCCGTCAGCGCAGGCGTCAGCACGTTGCCCTCGAAGACGTGCCTAGCGCGCTCGCAAGCTACCTGGACACGCGCCACAGCGGCCCGGACATGCCTGCGTTGTTCGCGCGGCTGACTACGATACAGCAGCGCATATTGCGCGCCCTGATGGAAGGCTATACGTGGCGCGAGGCGGGCGCGATTGTCGGCTGCACGTCCGCAAACGTCGCGTACCACGTCCGCCGCATCCGCGAAGTCTACATCCACCTCAACGGCGATGACAACGCATAACATGCGGGCGCGTTGTCACGCCCCTGTGCCTCTGCGGCACGGCAGCAGACACACCAAACTTGGCTTGCAGGAGGCACATACGGCATGAAGAAAAAACGTTGTCACTCCAGAGCCATGAAGCGTACACTCTCATTATGAAAGCTGTCCGGTATAGAGGCGCGTTTTGTTAGACCCCTTGCATAAGTCTCCTCTTCGAGAGGCAAAGGACTGCATTTTTGAGGACTTATGCAAGAGGTCTGTTGTGTCCTGTGGTCTGTGGCGGAACAGGAAAGTCATGCCCGCGACGCTTTCAAGCCGTCGGGAACCAGGGGCATGGCGCGTAAGCGCCGGCCTGTGGCGGCGAAGATGGCGTTGCCGACGGCGGGGGCGATGGTGACGATGGGCGTTTCCCCCGCGCCCTGCGAGGGCAGGTCTTTGCGATCCAGCAGAACCACGTCAATCGGCGGCACGTCCGCGAAACGAGGGACGCGGTACGCGCTGAATTGCCCGTTGAGGATCTTGCCCGCGTCGAAGTGGATGGCCTCGAATAACGCGCCGCCCAGGCCCTGCACGACCGCGCCCTCCACCTGATTTTGCAGATGCGTGGGATTGACGACCGCGCCGCACTCGAAAGCGGTCACGATGCGCGTCACCTGCACCCTGCCGCTTGCCGCATCTATCTTCACTTCCACGCAGTTCGCCACATAGCTGCCCTTCTCCGTGCCGCAGGCGAGGCCGTATCCCCACACAGGCGTGGATACGCACTTGTCCCACCCGAAACGCTCCGCTGCGGCCAGAAGCACGTTTCGGAGCCGCTCATCCTTCAAGTTTTTCAGCCGGAACGCCAGCGGTTCCATTTTGGCGGCATGGGCCAGATCGTCTATGTGCGACTCGCGGGCAAAGTGGTTGGCGGTCGAGGCTAGGCCGCGATACGAGCCTTCCCTGAGCGGAGCCTGCGCCCTGTGAAACTGCGTTACGGGATTGGCGACGTCGTAGGGACACTGTATGCCCGACGGCCCGCTGTTGTAGTTGTGCATCTCCCAGCCGGCAAGCGTTCCGTTCGGGTTCAGGCTGCCGCTGACATCAATCACGCCCGCAGGCCGAAAATACGCCCACGTAAACTCTTCCTCGCGCGTCCACACCAGTTTAACGGGCTTGCCCACAACCCGCGCCAGCCGCGCGGCCTCGACAGCCACCTCGCCGGTGTGCTTGCCGCCATACCCCGATCCTGTGTCCGGCACAATCACGCGGATTTTGTCTTCGGCAATGTGCAGGGCGGACGCAAGTTCGCCGCGAACGCCAAAGGGCCGCTGCGTACCCGTCCATACGGTCAGCGCATCGTCCTTCCACTCGGCAAGCGCGGCGCGGGGTTCGAGCGGCGCATGGGCGATGTATGCGACCGTATACGTGGCCTGTACCTTGTGGCCGGAAGAAGTGGAAGATCCAGTGAAGCCGATGGGCGCGGATGCCTGCGCCTGACCGGAAACACCGGAGGCATTAGCGGCATCGGATGCGGCGGGGCGTAACTGCGCGTACAGCGTCCGGACGGACGGCTGCGGCACGATTTGCCATTCCACTTTGAGCGCGGCCAGCGCCCGCGTCGCATCTCTGGGCGACGCCGCTACAACGCCCACAAAATCGCCGTCCTGCACGACAGTAACGTTCGGCATCACTTTCGCCGCGCTCGCGTCCAGTGTTTTCAGCGTGGCATGAAAAGCGGCGGGACGCAAAATCTTGCCGTACAGCATCCCCTCGCGCTTGATGTCGGACGTGTAGCGATGTCGGCCCGTGACGAACGCGCGCCCATCCACTTTGGGAACCGACGTTCCCATCACCTTCCACTCCGCAGCCGAAGTAAGGGCGATGTCGGGGCGAATCGTCTGCGTGAGTTTCTGCCCTTTAAGCAGTTCGCCATACGATACGGTACGGTTCGGACTAGCCTGATGTACTTTGCCATCCCCAACGGTTAGGCCCGCGCGGTCGGTCTGCCACTGCGCGGCGGCAAGGTCAATCACCAGTTCGCGGGCGGATGCCGCAGCCTGGCGAAGTTGGGGAACCATCGAGGGCGTGGTGCGGCTGCCCACCGTGCCGAAGTCGTAGGGAGTGAGGGCAGTATCGGCCATAATGACCTGAATAGCCGAGACGGGAACGCGCAGTTCTTCGGCAACAGCCTGGGTCAGCGACGTGCGGGCGTTCTGGCCCACCTCCACCTTGCCCGTATACACGGTGACATTGCCCTGCGCGTCTATGTGCAGCCATGCGCCGATATTCTGGGGCGCGGCGTCCGGGCGGCGGCGTCCTCCCCCGCCCGACTCCTGCGCGTTGGCATCTCCCGCCGCAACCAGCATCACCAATCCGGCCCCCAACAGGCGGAACAGGTCACGCCGATATAATCCGGCATTGTTGTTCACAGCGTCGTAATCGCCGCCGGTATGTAAGGCATTTTTCAGCGAAGCGTTTTGTTCCGGGGCGAGCAAATTGAAATTATCAATATCTCGTGTCATCGTCGCGCCTCCTTCGCCTGTGACTGCAACGAGGACGGCGACTGCGCGGCGGCTTTGACGGCGCGCAAAATGCGTCTGTACGTGCCGCAGCGACAGACGTTGCCGTTCATGTGCTGCGTGATCTGCTGCTCCGTTGGATTGGGCGTTTTGTGCAATAGTCCCACCGCAGACATGATCATGCCCGACGTGCAATAGCCGCATTGCAGCGCGTCCGCGTCCAGAAACGCCTGCTGAACGGGGTGCAATTTGCCATCCTTTTCCAATCCCTCGATAGTCTGCACCTGCCGCTTGCCGACCGTGCCGACCGGCGTGATGCACGAGCGGACGGGCTGCCCGTCCAGGAGGACGGTACACGCGCCGCATTGCCCCTGCCCGCAGCCATAGTGCGTCCCCGTCATGTCCAGGTCGTCGCGCAGCACACTGAGCAGGCTCTGATCCGCCTCAGCCTCCACGGTACGCGGCATTCCGTTGATATGAAGTTCCACATTCTTTGCTTGTGGGTTCGGCATAAAATAGCTCCGTTTGCCTGCAAATGTCGCAAAGACATTGTTGCTCTTTTGTGTGTTCAGCGTGTTTCGCGGTGTAGGTCTGTCTATGTTTGAGGAGTGCGGGGTGGCGAGTCGATAAGTTCGGGGGGTGGCCTGCGGGCCAGTTTGGGAAAGGCGCACATCAGCACGATTTGCAGCGAGGCGGCAACGGGCGTCGCCAGCAGCATCCCCCAGATGCCGAACACGGTCGCGCCCGCCATCAATGCGAAGATGCTCACGACCGGGTGCAGGCCCACGGACGCGCCGACGACGCGGGGATACACGATCTGATCGAAGATGATGTTTGCCATAAACACGCAGCACACGGCCACGAGAACGGCATACCCCAGCGAATGCGCCTTGACGCCCCATAGCAGCACGGAATGCGCGTCCATTAAATACGCTAATGTCGCCGCGCACGTAGCCGTCATCAGATTGCCGACATAGGGTATGGCGTAAAACACGCCCGCCATTACGCCCAGCAGCAGCGCGTACTGCACATTCAAGACCGTGAACAAGATACCCGCGACGCAGGCATACAGGGCGCAGATTTTCGCCAGGCCGCGCAGATACGCGGTAAACACATCCACGATCTCATGGCTGATCTGGTCGAGGCGGCCATGCTGCGAGTCGGGAAACAGCGAGATAAGGCGGGCGCGCAGGGTCGGAAAATCGCGCATAAAGAAGAAACTGGAGATGGGGATAATCACCAGCCACAGCGCGCGAGCGAGCAGGGCCTCCGCCACGCCGCTCACGCTGCCCAACACGGTCGCGATGCTGGCCTGCACCGGCCCACTTTTGGCGTTAAGCAGATCGCCCACCTTGCGCTGCCGGATGCCCGCGAAGTTCAACAGGCGCGCATTGTCGTGCATGATCGCGTTGATGTTGGTCTGAATGCTGGCATAGTAGCGGCTCAGGTTGCCTGTAATGTCTTCGACCTGCCGCACCACCTGGGGAATGACCCAAAAAATCGTGATCGCCAGCAGGCTCAGGGCGAGCATATACAGCATCAGAATGGTATACACGCGCGAGCGCCCCCGCCGCTCGTTGTACCGCAGGGTGGGATCGAGCAGCGCAGCCAGGCCGAACGCGATCAGGAAAGGCGGCAGTATGGCCTGTACGCGCCACAAGAACAGCAAGCCGACCAGAAGTGTAAAGCCGAGCAAGGCGCCGCGCCGCATGTCGCCGCGTGACCAGCCGAATGGAAACAGGGAGCGAGGCTGCATCTGCGGCACGGGTACTGTCGGGCCAAGTGGAACGTCGGAAAGGTGAGTGATGTCAAGCGCGATGTCGCCCAACACTTCGTTGTCCGCGTCAGGCGCTGATTTCCCCGTCGCCGCGCTGTCCCGCCCCGGCCTGTCATAGACAGTAGAATCAGCGAACGCCATAGATGCCGCAGCAACGGCAGGAGGCGCGGCGACTGCGCGGGACGTTTCCTGCCGCGCCGCCTCGGACGTGCGGCGGGGCCATTCGGAACCGTTCGCCGCGCCCTCTCCAATGATGATCGCTTCGCCTGCATCGGCCATACGGTTAGCTGACTGCTTCCTCGTTGTCGCCGGTCACATCGCCAAGTTTTTGCGCCATTTGCGCCCGCGTTCGGTCCACGGCTGTTGTGACCCGGTAACTGAGCGTCTTGCCCATCTCCGTCACTTTGTCGCTCAGGTCGTTGAGGGATTTACCCACATCGCCGCGCGTGTCTTCGCCCGCTTTGGGCGCGTAAAGCAGGGCGATTGCGGCCCCGACCAGTACGCCGATACCGATGCCCGCCAGTACGCCAAGCGCGATGCTGCGGTCTTCGTCTCCATAGCTGCCATGATCCATGAATGCTCTCCTTTTCGTCTTAATTTGTTCCTGTTGATTTGTTCCTGGTGGTTTATCTCTGCTTCACTTGTTTCTTTTACCCAGTCGTGTCAGTCGGACAAATGCGTATTCTGCTTTTCCTTACCATCGGGAGTGAGCGGCGTCTTGCTTTGTGCAGCAGCGTGTAGATCGTCCTGGAAGCGTCCTGGCATAGAACTATCCGAGGCAATCAAGGCAAAGGGCGGCGCGGCGGCAAGCGACTGCATTCCGCCCTCAAACTGCACATCCGTTGCGTCCGGGGCAGGCGCGATTTGCCGGGTCTGGGTTGGGGCATTCGCGCCATTGTCGCCGCGCCGCCCGAACAGGCCGCGCAGACGCGAGGCCACCGCGAACGCGATGTTGAAGCCGACACTGCCGGACGGCGGCGCAGAGATTTTGTTCCCGCCATCCGCCTGGCCCGCGTTTTCGCCGCGCCCACCCTTCGCTTTCGCCGCGAACACATTCTGCGCGATGCTGCCACCGAGCGCGAGCAGACGCTGCGCCGAGGTGAGGCTTTCCGCCCGCCCGGTCATGCGCTGCACGGCCCGCGTGGTCTGCGCCAGGGCGCGGGTCGTAACCTCGACGTTTTCCAGCGTGGCCCGCGTCATTTGCAGGGTGGGCGCGACCTCTTCGCGCATTACCCTGTCCGTGGACGCGGCGACATCGGCAAGCTGCTTGAGCGTTTTGTCCGCCTCCTGCCGCGTGGCCTCCAGATTGGCGAGCGTGACCCGCGCACTGCCCAGCACGCTCCACAATCGTATCACGGCCACAATGGACACGCACAACAATATGGTCACTAGTATCTGTATCGTCAGCGTCAACGGTCTGGCCTCTGTTCTCCCGCCGCACTTTGGCTGTCTTCGTACTTACGCGTACCATGCGCCGAGGGATGCGGCCTCCTACCCAAACAGGTCGTCTACGGGCATCGTCCACCCCGGCACGGCGGGTTCCGCTTCGGCTGTCTGCCCGCGCCGAAAGATCGTCGGGTTGGAGGGGTCAGCGGCGGTGTACTTCTTGACAACGTCCTCGCTCTGCAAATCCACATCCCAGACCACGAGCGTACCGGCGGCAAAATAATCCGCGCGCTTGGCAGCCATCTCCCGCTCCGCTTTCGGCCCATAATCGTTCTCGCTGCGTACCTCAACGGCAAACGCGGGTGCGCCCTCGAAAAACCTCATTCCGGCGCGCGGCCCCGTAAAATATGCGGCGTCCGGACTGAAGGACTTGCGGTTGGGCAAATTCACGTAAAATCCTACGTTGTCGGGGACAGCCCGCCCGACTCTCCGCCGCCGCACATACTCATGCAGCGAAACAAATACTTCTCCGCTCGCGTAGCTCGGTTCATCTCCAGTCGGGGACATCAGGACGATCTCTCCATTCACAAGTTCGGCTTTTCTGTTGTCGGGAACGCAGTAAAGGTCTTCGATTGTTGCGCGGGGCGGCGGGATCGGCTGCGCTGTCATAGTCACGAACTCCTTTCTTCCGGTTAGACCATCTCTTCCGGCTGAACCGTCGGCAGGCTTGTCTGTTGGTTTGCCTCGGTCTGCGCCGCATCAAGAAAGGGACGGGCAGCGAGCAGGAACGCGTCTGGCAACAGGTCGGCTACGCGCATCGCGCCCACGCCGTCAATCAGGATCAGGCAGTCGGCATCCAAAAACTCTGCCATCACCTGACGACACGCGCCGCACGGCATTCGGCTGCCCGGCGGATCATCGGGCTTGGCCGCGATGCACGACACGGCGAGACGGTGAAAGCGTGTCGCGCCCCGGGCAATCGCGCTCCACAGGGCCACGCGCTCAGCGCATACGGCCAGCCCGTAACTGGCATTTTCGATATTGACGCCCGTAGTCACACCGATGTTCGACTCGACAGCGGCCCCGACAGGAAAATGCGAGTACGGGCAGTACGCCGCCCGCGCCGCCACCCGCGCCCGCTCCAACAATTCATTTTCGTTCATAACAGAAACCGACACCACATCTTCAAAGACAACGGGTTTAACGCAGCGCCTTCGCGCCTTCCACGTCCCACTCTCCAATGCGTATTTTCTCGTTCAGGCAAGCGCCACAGACATTGATCTGTCTGCGTCCCGGCGATGACCAAACAGCGGTGATCGGTTTAGGTGTCAGCGCCTGACACTTGGATGTTCGTATTTCACACTCGTCGATTAGTACAACTCCGCTAGGTTCTATTCTCATCATTTCGCATCCTCTGCTCTTCTGCCAGCCAATCCAGCAGGCGATCCTTTGCATCTTCCACTAAGTCTGCTCTGTCACGCGAACTCAACGCGGGGGCGAAAGAAGCCCGAATACTTGTTTCCGCCTCGTCCAGCAGACGGCCCTGTCCGGTGTAAGGACGTACATAGCCAGCCTCAAAACGCTCCATGTGCGCTAATTCATGCGCGAGGCAGGCGAGCATTGACATGCGAGAGTTAGCGCTTGCGGCAAACATACTGGCGAAGGCGTCAGCGCCCAAGTAGACTACGTTCTTGTCTGCATTGAAGCGCGTTCGTGAGCCGAATAGCGCGGCCTCAGAGACAATCAACGTTCTTGCTTGCTCACCACACAGCACCTGCCAGGCGCGTTGACATGACGCAATCTGCTGCGCGGTAAGAGCTATCTGATTTCGGCTGCCGAGCATCTACGCGGACTGCTTTGCAAGCGCGGCAGTTTGGGGCAGAATGGCGCGCTCGATGGTTCCGCCACCCAGCACGACCTGGCCCGCGTCGTCGCCCTCGCCGCCATAAAAGACAGCGGCCTGACCGGGCGTGACGGCACGCTGCGGCACGACGAAGCGCCCTTCGACGGTTCCGGGCGTCTGCCCGATGTTCAGCGTGGCGGGCGCGGGATGACCGTTGTAACGGATTTTGGCCGCGCACTCCAGGCCCTGCCCCGTGCGCTCGACATGGGCTTCCAGACCGTCAATCGCGCTCCAGTTGCAGTCGTCGGCCACGAAACCGGGCATGAACAGTTCGTCGTCGCGCCCCACGATGACCGTGTTCGCGTCTGCGTCCAGGGCGACTACGAAGAGAGGGCCGTTATTGCTGGCCGGCAGACGCTTGCGCTGCCCGATGGTATAAAACGCGATGCCCAGATGCTCGCCGATGAGTTTGCCGCTCGTGTCAATGATCTTGCCGGGACGCATCACGCCGGGTGACTTTTGGCTGAGAAACGATACATACCCCTCTTTGGGTACGAAGCAGATCTCCTGCGAATCGGGCTTGTCGGCCAGCGACAATCCGAGTTCGTGCGCCAGTCGCCGCGTCTCCAGCTTGCCGCTCAGGTGTCCCAGCGGCATCAGGGTCTTGCTCAGGGACTTTTGCGTGAGCGTAAACAGGGCATACGACTGATCCTTGTCGTTGTCCACGGCCCGCATCAGTTCGTAACGTCCACTGGTCTCGTTGTAGCGAATGCGGGCGTAGTGTCCCGTGGCGAGATAGTCCGCGCCCAGATCTTCAGCCTGTCTTAGCAGTTCCTCGAATTTTACACTGCGGTTGCACTCGACGCAGGGGTTGGGGGTGCGCCCCTTGCTGTACTCGCTCACAAACTTGTCTATCACCTTGTCGGCGAAATAATCACGGAAGTTCAAGACATAATGCGGTATGCCGATCTTGGCTGCGGCACGGCGCGCATCCTCGACCGCGCCCAGCGAGCAGCACCCACCGTACTTGCCCTGCTCCGCGTGTTCCTGCCAGATTTGCAGCGTGATGCCCACGACATCATAGCCCTCCTGCTTTAGAAGGGCCGCCGTCACCGCACTATCCACGCCGCCGCTCATGGCGGCCACAACCATTCCCTTGCTCATCTGTATCCCACTCGCTTCTAAAATCACTCGCTGTTCATTCAGCGCGTTCTCAAATCAAAAGGAGAGGCATGTTCCTCTCCTCTGTTACGTTTGTTACGTTCGCCCGTATAACTCTGTTTCGCCTGCTTATTGTCCCACATTCAAGCGCATCCAGGAAGGGGTGTTCAACTGCTGCCGTCGCAGCGCGGCACTTCATACGTCAGAAAGTCGTGCGCCAGGATCGTGTTGGGGAAAATGGCGCGGGCCTCGGCGAGCAGGCCGTCCAAAAAGGGGCCGACTTCGTAACGCGCGCTGAAGTGGGTCAGAATAAGCAGATTAGCGTTCGCGTGCAGCGCGGTCTCAGCAGCCATCACTGCCGTGGAATGCCTGGAGCGCACGGCCTGCGCCAATTCCTCGTGCAAAAACGTCGCCTCGTGAATCAGCACATCCGCGCCTTGCGCCAGTTGCACGGCATTGGGCGTGTAGATGGTGTCGCCGCAATACGCGATTTTGCGCCCCCGGATGGTCGGCCCGATCAGGTCTGCGCCGTTTATCATGCGCCCATCGTCGAGCGTGACCGTTTCGCCCCGCTTCAAGCGCCCATAGACCGGGCCGGCGGGAATGTCCATGTCGCGCGCCCGCTCTACATCGAAATGCCCGACCTGGTCTTTTTCCACGACCGCATACCCATACGCTTCGACGCGATGTGCCATCGGCGCGCATTCCACCCTGTACCCCGCGTCCTCGTATACAGTCTGCACTGCGCCGTTTTTATCGGCCCGCACGGTCTTGACGGCGAGCGGAAAGGCAAGATGCGACTGGCTGATTTCCAGGGCGCAGCGCGTGTACTCGTCCAGACCCTGCGGCCCGTACAGCGTGACCGGCAGCGTGCCGCCGTTCTGCATCGAGCGGCTGGCGAGCAGGCCCGGCAGACCGAACAGATGATCGCCGTGCAGGTGCGAAAAGAACATGCGTTCCAGTTGGCTCAGGCGCAGCGACGAGCGCAGAATCTGGTGCTGCGTGGCCTCGCCACAGTCGAACAGCCACAGCCGCGCCGCCTGCGGCAGTTGCAGGGCGATACTCGTGACATTGCGCGCCCGACTTGGACTGCCCGCCCCGGTTCCTAAAAACGTGATCTTCATAAACTTTATGACCGCGAAATCGCCCTAAAGTACACAGCAATGTTCCACCACGAAACAGCCCAAAAAAACGAAAAAGAACAAATGCAGGAGGAGTTATCCACAGATTAAGGGGATTAACACAGATTAAATGCAATGAGGGGTAGAACAGATGCGACGCCTGATCCTGCTTACAAGAAATCCTGTTCATCCTGCAAATCATGTTAATCCTGTCTCTGGATTGTCTTTGTCCTTTTTGTATTTTGTTCTTTTCGTTTGTTTCGCGGTTTATCCTGTGCTTACGTCTGCGCGACCCAGTCGGGCTGACGGGCTTGCTCCCAGCGGGCGTGGATCAATTGTTCCAGTTCGGCGGGCAGCGGGCCGGCATCGAGCAGGCGGGCGTTGGACTTCCAGCGTTCCGGGTGCGTGGTTCCCACGATGGCCGTATGCACTCCGGGCAGGCCGAGCGTCCAGCGCAGGGCCACGCCCGTCGCGTCGTTGACATCCGACTGCGTAAAGTCGAAGCCCAGCGTTTGCAGGCGTTCCCAATAGGGAATCACGTAGCCGTTATCAGGCTTTTCCTTGTGCCGCCAGACGGCATTGGCGATGGGACGTTTTACGATTACGCCCAGGTTGTTGTCGCGGGCGAGCGGCAGGGTCTTGTCCAGCGCGCTCTGGTCGCAGATGTTGATACTGGTTTGCAGCGTGTCGAACGCGCCGCACGTTGCCGCGTACTGCGCGGCCTCGTTGTCGCCGCTGTACCCGATGAAGCGCGTCTTGCCCGCGTCCCTGGCCCGCTCCAGCACGGCGATTACGTCGCCCTGCCTTAGTTTCTCCTCGCTGCAGCTGTGCAGCTGCACCAGGTCTACATAATCCGTTTGCAAACGCTGCAAACTGCGGTCTATGCTCTGCTCCAGGAGATTGATGTCCCAATCCGGCAGGTTCAGGCCGGACGCATGGCCGCACTTGGTGAACAGATAAAAATCGCTTCGCCGGTGCGCCACGGTCTGCCCGATCTTCTCCTCGCTGTCCGCGTAGCATTCCGCCGTGTCAATGATGTTCAGGCCCGCGTCGAGCGCGCTGTTGAGGAGAGCTTCCACGGTCTCGCGGGTCGCGCCCTGAAACCCGATCTCGGCCCCGCCAAACCCCAGTACGCTGATCTCCATGCCCGTCCTGCCCAATGTGCGCTTTTCCATGCAAACACCTCCGTCGCAAAATAGTCGTCCCTGTCTTTACGCGCAAACCGCGTCAATGTCACAAGGCGGCAAAAATGCTTTACCGCGGATGAAGCGGATGAAACAGATGGACGCAGATAAATATCGACGCTTCAATTTTGATCCGTGTTCATCCGCACCATCCGCTTCATCCGCGATAAAGCATTGTGGTTCTTCGCGCTTTACAGCAAGGGGCGGAAGAAGTCGGCAGCGGCGCGGAGGTTGGCTTTGCGCTGGTCGGGCGTGTATTTGCCGAACGACTCGTCTTCGAGGCAGATGTCGCGGTCGTAGCCGACATGGCGCAGAATTTGAATGTAGTGGGCGTGGTCAATATCGCCTTCATGGATGGGGCAGGCGTACTTGCCGTACTCGAAGCCCATCTCGCGCTCCACTTCGCGCAGTTCGGGCGGGTACGCGATGTTTTTGATGTGCGTATGCTTGACGTGAGTGGCGAACTGCGCGAAAATCTCGTACACGCGGGACAGGGGCCAGCCGCGCCAGTAGAAGTTGCCGGAGTCGAGGGTCAGGCCCAGGCGCGGCGAAGAAACGCGCGCCAGCAAGCCCTCAAGAAAGTCGGGATCGTTGCCCTGCAAGCCGTGGTTTTCAATGCCCAGGTCTACGTTTGTCGTATGAGTCTGCTCCAGGATCTGATTTATCGCGTCCGCCACCAATTCCTGACGGCGTTCGAGGGGCAGATCTTTCTCGCCGCTCATAATGGCGTCAATGCGCACGGCGGGCGCGTTCAGCGTGTGCGCGGCCTGAACGGTACGCGCGGCCCACGCGATTTCCTCGGCCTTGTCCTCGGCGTTAAAATTGTTGCCCATGCACAGAGCCGAAATGCGGATGTTCTCGGCATGGGCCTGGCCGCTGAGTTCGTCCAAGTCGTCAGGCCGGGACAGGTGCAGACGGGCGCGATGTTCGGGGTCACGGCGCGGCGCGATGGCGGGGACGGTATCGTCACGCCTTACCCATAGTTCCACGCCTTTGATGCCCAGGTCGTGCAGGGCGGGCGCGAGCGTGTCATACCCCGCCGCGAATACGATCTCGTCGCGTATGGAAAGATACATAGGTTCTCCTTCGGAGAGGAGAAAGGAGAAAGTAAAAAGGAGAAAGTCACGTCGCCGCTGCTTTTTCCTTTCTCCTTTTTCCTTTCCCCTAGCTTTTCGGTGGGTTGAGATACAGAACGGCCCACTGTCCGATCTCTTCAAAGCCCAGGCGGCGGTAGATGCGGCCTGCGGCGGGATTTTCGTAGAACAGGCAGGGCAGTTTGCCATCGCGCTGCAAGTCGAGGGACAAGGCCGCCGTGCAGGCGCTCGCATAACCGCGCCCGCGCCCGATGGGACTGGTGAACACACCGCCGATAAGGGCGGCATCGTTGCCTTCCATGTTCAGCAGGGCGCAGGACGCGATACGAATGGGATGCCTGGCCCCGGCAGGCTCTTCCACGACCCATACCCGCGTTTCGGCCAGCTTGGCGGCGACATTGGCGCGGGTGCGAAACATCGCCGATGCGCCCGCGTACAGCGCGGCCAGCAGGTCGGCGTCGCGCGGCGCTGCGCGGCGAGCAAGACGCAAAAGTTCAGGCGCAATTCGGGGCGGGGCGGACAAGCGCATAAAGACGCTCTGCTCCAGGCCGTTGCCCGTGTATCGGCGCAGGCAGGCCTTGACACGCCGCACAGTCTCCACTGTGCCGCGCACGCCGACCACGCCGTTCTGTGTGTCAATCAGAGACGCGAACGCGCCGGCGCAGCTTCCGTCCAGGTCGGTCACGATGATGGTGTTGCTGTAACGCAGCAGCATCCCCAACACTTCCTGCCCATCAGGTGAGAACACGCCCCACGGCTGTACCACGTCACCCGTGCAGCCATAAACCTCCAGGTTCATGCGCGGCGTCAAAAACCGCGGCGGGTCACGCCGGTACAACCGTTGCAGCGCGGGCGCATCGTCAGGGGTCAGCAGGCGAACATTGGGCGGCATAATACGACTTTCACATCCGCGTTCCCCGAAGGCTATCAAGGGTTTTGTGGAACGCTGAACCTGCGCTTTCAAAATCAAATTCAACAGTATTGTACAATAATCTATGGTACAATATACACAGAAGCATAGACATTGCCAAATCTTTAACGAATAGATTTGTAAACAAACCTACGGAGGATTTAGAACATTATGGCAAAAGCAGCCGCCAAAAGCACATCCAAAACCAACGTTACTGCCCGCGCCGAAGCCAAGGCCGCGCAGATCTCCTGCCGCATCTGCGGCAACAAGCCGGATGTCGTCCGCCGCCTGACGCCGGGTGGCCGCGCCCTGATGTATCGCAAGTGCTGCGTGGCAGCCGGCATCGTCGCGGCCTAGTTCGTTCCCATAGTCGTTGTATTTCCGTCCGGCCCTGCTTCTTTTTACTGTAGACTACTGTAGACTATTGTAAAGAGTGTCAGGGCCGGACGGCTTTCGTTTGGCATGGTGCTTCAGGATGTTTTCGGAAGGAGAGAGTATGCAGACAATGTCCCCGCCACCCTGGCCCGTTGCGCCCAACCGCATTCCCATCACGCGCGCCTTTTGTAAACTGCTGGAAGAGAACGGCCTGCTGACCGAGCGCTACGAACTTATAGACGGGGAGATTTTTTCCAAGATGGGCCAAAACCGTACTCATGCGAACGCCGTCATGCTCTTCACGTTGTTGTTGATGCGCCTGTTCGGCGACGAGTTCGTTCAATGTCAGCTTCCGATTGACACAGGCTCTGCCGACTTCGACACGAACGCCCCCGAACCCGACATCGTCGCGCTGTCGCGGCCCGTCAGCACATTCACGGCCTCGGACCCCGCCCCCGCCGACGTTCTGCTGCTTGTGGAAGTGTCCGATTCGACCCTGCGATTTGACATGAGCAGCAAAGCCCTGCTGTATGCGCGCGCCGGCGTTGCGGAGTATTGGGTCGCGGATGTCGCAGGCAGGCGTCTTATCGCGCACCGCAACCCTGCCCCGTCCGGCTATGGCGAGGTCACGGAATACGGCGTGGAAGACACCGTTACCATTGCCGCCCGCCCTGACGCCATTGTGCGCGTCGCCGATTTGTTTCCCCCCGCACAGGCGTAGAAGAGCAGAAAAGCAGGGCAAAGGCCGCTTGTTGTCGAATAGCGTTCCATCGCTTCCTCAAAATGATTTGCCTGCAAGTCATTTGTGGAAAGCACAGTTGGAAGGATCGCTCATTTGGAACCTGATGCCGTTGGCAGCTTCGCGCTTGTACTCCACTCGCACATCCCCTATGTTCTCGCGCATGGCCGTCGCCCGCACGGCACGGACTGGCTGGCCGAGGTCGCAGCCGAATCTTACATCCCCCTGCTCGACGTTTTTCACCGCCTGATCGCCGAAGGTATCTCGCCCCGCGTCACTCTGGGCATGACGCCGATTTTGACCGAACAGCTTGCGGACACAACGTTTCAAGCCGAGTTCGACGCGTATCTGAGCGGCAAAATCCAGTCGGCTCGCGACAATCAGGCGCAGTTCAGCGCGGACGGCGACATGCACAGGCTGGGCCTGGCGCACTATTGGGAGGCATTTTACAGCCGCGTACAGCGGCAGTATCAGGACGCGTATGGGCGCGACATCGTGGGCGCGTTTCGCGACTTGCAGGACGCGGGTCACATCGAGATCATCACGAGCGCGGCCACGCACGGCTATCTGCCCCTGCTGCTGACCGACCAGAGCGTACAGGCGCAGGTGAAGCAGGGCGTCCAGACGTACCAGAAACATTACGGACGCGCGCCGCGCGGCTTCTGGCTGCCCGAATGCGCGTACCGTCCCCGCTACGCCTGGAACCCTCCGGTCGAAAAGTACCAGACTACCCCGCCCGTCCCGCGCAAAGGCATAGACGAGTTTCTAATCGAAAACGGGCTGGAATACTTTTTTGTGGACGCGCATCTTCTCAAAGGCGGCAAGGCCATCGGCGTCTACGCGGATCGCTTCGCGGGCCTGCAATCCCTCTGGTCGCAGTTCGCCAAATCCTACGCCCCCGAAATAGCCGAGCGCACGCCCTACAAGCCCTACCTCGTCAATTCGGGCGGCAAGCCCGGCCCGCCCATTGCCTTTTTCAGCCGCGATCACAAAACGGGGGCGCAGGTGTGGAGCGGCGATACCGGCTATCCCGGCGATTTCCACTATCTGGAGTTTCACAAAAAGCATTATCCCGGCGACCTGCGCTACTGGCGCGTGTCCGGCGACCGCAGCGACCTGGGCGGCAAAAGCCTGTACGAGCCGCGCGAAGCCCTTCATCGGACACAGGCGCATGGCGCGCACTTCGCCCGACTGGTGCGCGACACGCTGGCCGAACACAGGGCGGCGAGCGGCACGGCGGGCATCATCACGGCCATGTACGACACGGAACTGTACGGACACTGGTGGTTCGAGGGGCCGGAGTTTTTGTATCACGCCCTGAAACAGATCCATGCCGACCCGTCCGTCACCTTAACGACATGCGGCGATTACCTGAGCGCCAGCCCGCCCTCGGTCGTGGTCGGCCTGCCGGAAGGCTCGTGGGGCGAGGGCGGCTATCACTGGATATGGCTTAACGAGTGGACGGCGTGGACATGGGAGAAAATCTATCAGGCGGAACAGGAGATGGCGCAGCTTGCCCGCGACTATGCGGACACGCCCTCCGCGCGCATTTTGCTCAAGCAAGCCTGCCGCGAACTATTGCTGCTGGAATCGTCGGACTGGCAGTTCAGCATCAGTACGTGGAGCAGCCGCGACTACGCCGAACAGCGCGTCAACTACCACCATGCACGGTTCATGCAGATAGCCGCCTTGATACGCCGCAATGGAGACAATTCCGAACCTAGCGCCCTGCAAGAGTGGAACGCGCTTGGCGAAGCCCTGGACAGGGATCGCTGCTTTGCCGATGTCAATCCGTCTTGGTGGGCCGCGATTGACTATCCCGCCACTTGAGTACCGGCGGTTAAACAATCCAAATAAACAATCCAAAACGAGAAACGCCTCCTTCTTTGCATTAGCGAAAGAAGGAGGCGTTTTGGATCGAAAATGATGCAGCCGTCTATTTTTGCAGGGAGGCTACGAGAGAGGCGACCGCGCCATCAGCATACTGTACGTCTACGCGATAATACTGCGCCGAAAAGGTGTCTTTGTTGGCCGGGAAGTAAGCCTCGGTTCCGGCCTCGGCAGTCTGCTGGGATATGGGCAGATGATACCGGTTGAGCAGGGTTACAGTCAGGCTGCTGATGAGCCTGGAATCGCCGCGCCAGCCGATGGACACGTCGAAGTTACGTCCGCGCCGCACGAACAGAGACTGCACAAGCGAAGGCTCTAAGGGCTTGGCCTGCGTGTCCTGCGAACTTCCGCCGTTCAGGCTGCCCGACCGGGACCTGGCAGAATTGACGTTGTTGGCGTTCGGATTGTACGCCGGACTTGCGGGATCGGCAATGGGATTGTACCCGATGGTTTGACCGAACGAGTATGTGCCGGAGGGGCCGAGCGTGGAAAATCCGCCATACGTGTCCGAGCCGATGAACGTGATGTTTCCGCCGCCGAGTGTGCCGCCATTAAAGCCGCTGAACGAGGACTGGCCGAGATAGGAGCCGAACCCGCTGAAATCAGGATAACCGAAATACGAAAGGGCGCTGCCTGTATAGACGTTCCCGCTATTGTTGCTATTGGCGCTGCCACTGCTGCTGACGGACGTGACGCCGTTTGCGCCGACGCGCGCCGAGGACACGCCGCCGCTGCTGCGAATATTGGTCGCCGCGTTGGTCGTTGCGCTGCGCGAAGTGGCGGCACTCTGCGCCTGCGCCTGCAAACCGGCAAGCGCAAATGCGCCGATTGCCAGGACCGATGCCGCGTACCGTGTACCGATGGTTTGTGTGCTGTTCATCTTGGAACTCCTCGCATGGGACTGCCGGATCGAATGCCGCGAGGCCTGCCCTGCGGAACCGCGCCGTCTTGTGCGGAGTTCCTGTCTCGTCATGAAGGTTCAGGCTGCTTTCGATCCGTAACTGCTTGTTTTGCTGCTATGAATGCCGGGGCTTGATACCGCCTCCACCACGTTCTGCGGCATGGCTGCCGACCGTGGCCGCGCTCAGGTATCGAGCGTATGATAATCGGAGGCCGCTCGGCCGGCGATCTTCTTTAGTATGCTTATATTATACGCTCATTAGAGACTCATTGTGGTGTGTTTGTTTCCTGTTTTTCAGCCAAATCAGGCATTCGTTGAGCCACAACAGAATAAATCCCGAAATAAGCCGCTGTTTCCTACAAAAAACAGGTCACAAATGCCCGGCTCATTCGTAAATTACGTCAGTACAGCCAAAGTTCGCTTCCGAAAACTATTTTTACGAACATTTATATAATTTTCATAAAAATTGGGTTCCGGCTCTTGACGCGCGCTTTATGGTTGTGCTAACCTGTTTGCTGTCAACGCCAGTCCACGAATTGAGTTAAGGGTTTCCCGCTAGATTGATCTGGAAGTAACCTTTGGTTTGTCACTCATGGATCGGGCGCGACTTGAAATAGCGGAATGGGAAAGTGATTTGCCGCTGTCCCGCAAGTTTGCGGCATTTGCACAACGAATTGCAAATGTCCTCGCATGGTTTTGCGGAACGGCAGAAATCGTGGAACAAAGACACAGTATGTCGCGTCCCGCGATTTGAGGCGGTCATGTAATCCCCGGCTGCCCACGTTGTCCACGCAAAGAAAATCACACGGTTCGCGCCAAGACGCCAAGATTCCGCATCGGAGCGGATGCAGAGAAGCAGGATACAAGGCAACTCTTCTCAACGCATCGGTTACGATTCCATGAATGGCGAGTGTCGGGGCAAGGCCGCGTTCTTTCCGCGCAGGCGATAGCGTCCTTTAAGACCAGGGAACCGCGCAGCGGGCATTTGCGCGCTCCAACTCTCACCAACCGTCGGCAGGCGTTCCTTTGATTCAAAAGTTTCTTTTTTGAACGCTCCGGCACAACTTCATGGAGGTTTCCACCAATGCGAAAGGCTCTGCCCCTCCTGGGCGCTTCCCTTTCCGTCCTCGCGATCAGCATGGCTGCGCCCTCACAGGCTCAGGACAACAGCAAGCTGTTCCAGGACGTCCCCCAGTCTCACTGGGCTTACGAGGCCGTCAGCGACCTGCAAAGCAAAGGCATCCTGCTCGGCTACCCGGATGGGTATTTCCGTGGCAAGCGCCCCCTGACCCGCTACGAGTTCGCCGTCGCCCTTGAGCGCCTGCTCAAGAACCTGCCGTCGCCTACTAACACTGTCGGCCCCGCCGGTCCGCAGGGACCTCCCGGTGAAGCCGGCCCCGTGGGCCCTCCCGGCGTTACTCCCGAAGAACTGGCCCGCTTCCGCCAGCTTGCCGACGAGTTCCGCAGCGAACTGGCCGCCATCGGTGCCAACATCAAGGACATCAACAGCCGTCTGGACGCCCTGAGCCGCGACGTGGCCGACATCCAGGACCAGCTTCGCCGCATGATCAAGTTCAGCGGTGACGCGTTCGTGGGTTTCCGCAGCAACCGCAGCCGCACATCGTTCTTCGACTACAGCGGCGCCGCGCAGGGTCCGAACCCGGATCACTTCGAGAACGTCAACGCCCTGCACGACTTCCACCTGATCGCCAAGGCCAACCTGGCTGGCGGCGTGAAGTTCACCGGCGACCTGTTCGCGTCCAACTACCTGAACTACCGTGACAGCCTGGGTCTTTCTCTGGGCGGCCCCAACGGCTTCACGGGCGGCGCAAATGGCCCTGGTCTGAACGAAGAGGTCGGCCTGTATCAGGCGCAGCTGGACGTGCCGATTGGCGGCTTCGGCTCCAATACCGTCCTGTCCGTCGGTCGTTACAAGAACCAGGTCACGCCGTTGACCTACTACCGCCCCGATACGGATGCCTACTTCGATCTGCCCTGGTACGATGATGGCAACTTTATTTCCGACGGTTTCAAGCTGGAAAGCAAGTTCGGCAGTGCCAAGACCTCGATTTTCGCGGGCAGCTACAACAACACGGGTTCTACGAACGGCACACAGCTGAACGCTCCTCTGGTCGGCGCGAACTACAGCCCCATCAGCCGGATCGGCAACATCAAGCCCACGGGCTTAAACCTCTACCCGGAGCAGGCGCGTGCCGGTGAGAGCGCCGGTATTCACATCGGCATCCCGCTGTTCCGCTTCGGCGAAATCGGCGTGACGGCGATTGACTTTGGCAATGTTGGCAGCAACCTTCCCGCGCTGGGCAACTTCAACAACGTGGTCGTTTACGGCGCGAACGTGAAGCTGAATTCGTTCGGACGCTTCAGCGTACAGGGCGAGGCCGCCAAGAGCGTAACGCAGATCGGCTTCTCCGGTCATGCGGACACGGCCAACACCAACGATGACAACTTCGCGTTCCTGGGTAATGTCGGCTACAACACCGGCCCCATCACCGCCATCGTCGGCTACCAGTACATTGACCCCCGCTTCGCCGCGCCGGGTTACTGGAACAAGATCGGCAACGACTACAATCCGACCAACATATCGGGGCCGTATGCCCGCGTCACCTATAACTTCAACAGCGCGCTGACAGGCTTCATCGGCGGCGACTACTACAACGGCGCGCGCAACCGCCCGTTCCTGGCCGGCTTCACGCCGGGCAGCAACATCGCCCGCGCGACCGGCGGTGTCAAGTACAACATCAACAAGACGATCAACGTCAGTGCAACCTACGAGGGCGTACAGTACGACCTGTCCTCGGCCGTCGCGTTCAACCAGCTGACCGGCATCGCGCATCGCGCCAAGCCGATTGAGCAGTACCTGACGTTCGGCGCGGGCTTGAACCTCGCCAGCAACACCGTCCTGAAGGTGGCGTACCAGATCCTCAATCAGCAGGACAACGGTACGGGCTTCGGCAACGTGACGGCGGACGGCGGGGCCATCGGACACGATGCCAACGCTACCGTGTTCACCACGCAGCTCGCGGTTCACTTCTAAACCCTTTGTATCGAGGCTGATTGTTGAACTAACCCGACAATCAGCCTTGACGGAGTGGCTTCGGAAGCGCAAAAATCAACCCCGCATCTTCTCTCAAAGAAGGTGCGGGGTTTTTCATGCCGCGCTCATTGTGCCGTTATATTCGCGTTGGATAAAGATTTCCTGCGGCCTTATTCCCCACCTTGTATAATAAATTCAGGATGCTGCGACGCCGCGAATGCTGAAACTAAGTGCGCGGTTCCCGCGTCTGTGTATCAGTTCTGCTGATGTGCGCCGCGCTTCCCGCCAGGCGTAAAGCAGACAGCATTCACACCAACAACAAAATAGGTTGACGAGAGAAAGCGTGAAAAACACATGCTGAACATAATATGGAAGACTGTCGGCGAACGCGCCCTGCACAAAGCCGTGGCAAATGGCGCGCACAATAACCCTTTAGACGTGAAATTCGGTGCTGCGCTGTTGCGTGACCGCCGCGTACCCGTCAAATCCAAGCTGCTGGCGTTCGGGGTAGGCATAGGTCTGCTGGCCCTGCTGATGGTGTTTGAACTGCCGATTGAAGCAATCGTCACGCTCCTCGCGCCGCTTCTGATGCCCCTGGACTTCCTCTTGGACGGCGCGGAACTCGTGGCCCTGCCCCTGCTGTTCATGGCATTGTCGCTAGCCTATGTCGCGCCCCGGGCAATCGTGGATCAGATACGCGCCGAACGCGGCCTGAGTCGGGGGCAGGCGAATACAGTAATTCGTGAGGACGAGGTTGTAGATGTGGTATCCTACCCGACGACAGCCGCGCCCACAGGCATGACGCAGCAGCCCCTCTACGCGGGATCGCACCGCGCCTGACACACAGTAATGTCAAGAGCAACAAACCCGAAGCCGATGTTACAATCAGCTTCGGGTTTGTTTTGTGACACGCGCTTTTTGGCAAAACGCGGGTCCGGCATGTTTGCGCGAACATGCTTTATCCCTTGACATTACGCCCGTTCACAACCTATACTTAGTGTGTCTGCTGCGACGCTTTGTAAATTCCAGAGCTTTTAATACCGCCGCTTTTTGCGCCGCTTTGCGTCCCTTCCGCCGGGTGAGCGAACGGCTTTTTGAACAGGAGATCGAACCCTTATGCCTCCCATTGATGTACTGGATCGGGTCGCGCCCTTGTCGGTGCAGCCCGTTCCTCAAATGACAGACGCCGTCCTTTCCGAAGCGCCCTTTGTCTCGACGGCCTCCAACTTCGACAAGCTGCGCGAGATCGACCCACAGGTGTACGCGGCGACCGTGTCGGAAACGCAGCGACAGGCCGAGTACGTGCGCCTGATACCGTCCGAAAATTATACAAGCGCCGCCGTGCTGCAGGCTATGGCGAGCGTGTTCGCCAATAAATATTCCGAAGGCTACCCCGGCAAGCGGTATTATGAGGGCAACGAGTTCGTAGACGAGATCGAGAACCTGGCCCGCGACCGCGCCAAAGCCCTGTTCGGGGCGGATCATGCGAACGTGCAGCCGTACAGCGGCTCGCCTGCCAACCTCGCCGCCTGCTTCGCGCTCATCAAGCCGGGTGACAAAGTGATGGGGATGCACCTGCAAAGCGGCGGACACCTCACCCACGGCTACAATCTAAACTTCAGCGGCGTCTACTATCAATCCGTGTCGTATGGTTACCACGTCGAGCAGGGCGTCACAGGCATGGATCCGGTCACGCAGCAACTGGATTACGACGAACTGATGGTGATCGCCAGACGCGAACGCCCCAAGCTGATCTTCGCAGGCGGTACGGCCTACCCTCGCCAGTGGGACTTTGCAAAGTTTCGGGAGATCGCCGATGAGGTGGGCGCGTATCTTGTGGCCGACATCGCGCACATCAACGGCCTGATCGTCGGCGGTGTCCATCCCAACCCGGTTCCGTATGCGGATGTGGTTACGTCTACCAGTCACAAAGCGATACGCGGTCCGCGTGGCGGCTTTATCCTGTGCAAAAATCGCCCGATGAAAGACGATCCGGCTCAGAACCTGCCCGACCGCATTGACAAGGCCATCATCCCGGCATTGCAGGGTGGCCCGCACAACAACACGATTGCGGCCCTTGCCGTGTGCTTCAAAGAAGCGGCGAGCGCGGAGTTCCGGCAGTACGCGCACCAGATCGTGCGTAACGCCAAAGTCCTCGCGGACGCCCTGCTTGCGCGCGGCTTTACGCTTGTCACGGGCGGCACGGACAACCATCTCATCCTCGTGGACGTTATGCGCTCGCGCAAGATTCCCGGCAAGCCGTTTGCCCGCGCCCTGTATGAAGCGGGCCTGGAAACCAACTTCAACACGGTTCCCAACGACCCGCGCAAACCGTTCTCGCCCAGCGGCCTGCGTATCGGCACACCCGCGACCACGACGCGCGGCTTTGGCGAGACCCAGATGGTGCAGATCGCCGACTGGATGGATCGCGTGGCGGCTGCGCGTATTCCGAACGGCGTTTTGTACGGCAAGGACAAGGACGGCACGGAGTACCGCTTCGACGAAACGATCCTGCGGCAGATACGCAGCGAAGTACGCGACCTATGCCTGAGCGACGCGTTCCCCATCCCCGGCATCAATATCTAAACAGCCAAAACAAAACTTACCGCGGATGACACGGATCAAGCGAATGAATGCGGATTATCTTTAGAATAATCCGCGTTCCTCTGTTTCAGCCGTGTCATCTGCGGTAAGTATTTTGATTCTGTTCCGCAGGCTGTACTACCGACCGTCGGCGGGGTCGCCGTAGGGGTCCTGGTTCGACGACTTGACGTTCTTGAACTGGCCCGCTTCCTGGTCGGCGGGATCGCCGTACTGATCCTGATTGGACGACTTAACGTTGCCGAACTGTCCGGCCTCGTTGGGAACGCCGCCGTAAGGATCCATGCCCTGCGGCTGGGTCTGCGCGGCCTGATGCTGACCGAACAGGCTCTCTAGCTGCCCGATCAAGCCGTGCGTGTCACCCTGTTTATACGAAGTGTTCGGGTCGTTGATGACCGCGTTCTTGACCTGATCCAAAAGCATATTTAACATCGTCACTTTTCCCCTCTGTTTGACTGAACAGTAAATCGCGCCACGACGAACTAGCCCTGCGGTTCCCCGGCGGCATCGGGAGCGGGCGCTTTGTAGTCTTCGCCGCCCGTGCTGTTGTTGTAGCCCTGGTACTTGCTCAGTTCCTGCTGCTCCTGCGGGTCAACCTCGTAGCCACCGGGCGGCGGCGTGACATAATGCGCCTGATGCTGCGCGTCACGATAATAGATGCGCCCGTTCTTCTCCGACTTGTAATACTGGACTTCCTGACCCTGTTGCTTCTCATGATGCTTGTACAGATAGTAGAGCAGGGCCGCGCCTGCCAGCGCGATCACGACTTTTTTGCCCGTAGACATACCGGTCTTGGCAGGGGCGGGCGTGGCCTGCGTGGACATCGGAGCCTTTGTTCCACGCGCCGTGTCGTCTACGGGAGGCGGAACGCTCGCGCTGTCGCCGCCTTTGCCGCCGCATCCGATCAGGCACACGGGCAGCAGCAGCGACATCGCTAACAGCCACGCCGTCGGTCGCAGGGTACGCCCGCGCCGCAGTATCATCATCATTTTTGAATTCTCCCTATGTGCAGGCATGTTAGACTTGCAGGTATTTCACCGTGAAAGACGCTGCCCGCTTGCGGATGTTCCCTAAAGTGAGGGAAGGAGGGGTTCCAGGAGGACGCGCTTTATACCAGGTGTTTTTCAATGTGACTTAGTGAGGGAGAGGTCGCGGCATGTAGTCGGCAGGCACGGTAATACGCGCCAGAACCCAGCCGTCGCCAAACCCGCGCCGCTGTATCAGGCGGATCGTCGCGCCGGGTACGCTGCGGATTTCCGGCAGCAGAAGGGTTTCGTAAGCCCGCCCCGGCACGATCACATCGGCTTGCCGCCGTGTGGCAGACAGTGTCGGGGCGAGGAACGCGAGCAGGCCGGTCTCCTTGTGTTCCAGGGGAGAATACTGGCCGTAGAACAACATGCTGGGCCGACGCGGAACGATGCTGTAAAACACGATGGGAATGCCGGCTCGCGCGTCGGGCCGGGCCGCGACCGCCAGCTGCTGATACGGCCCCATGATGGTCTCGTCCGCCATCTCATACCCCTCCGTACCGACGAGGCCAATGAACAGCGTCATCATTACGGCCAGCGTCGCCACGCCCGCAACTCTCAAACGCGCGTCGTGCCTGCCCCGCGCAAAGCACAGCCACGCCGCCGCGCTTCCCAGCGTGAACAGCAGGGCGAAATGCCGCGCAAATCGAAACAGCGCGTCCGGCAGCGGCGCGCGGGCCGGCACATGGGCGGGCAGGACAATGGCGGCGATCAGCAGTAAAATGCCTGTTCCACACGCGGCCAATGCCCCCCATTGCAGCACCCGCGCCGTTCTGTCGTCGTCGTTAAGATCGTCGCTCCGACCTTCGCCGTCCTTCGCCACTGCGCCGGATGTTTCCGCCCGCCGCGCCTTGCCTGTGCGCCTGCCGGATAACGCGCGATCCAGCCAGCGCCCCACGAGAAGGGCCGCAGCGGGGTACGCGGGCGTGATATAGGTTGGCAGTTTGGCCGCGCCCAGGCTGAAAAACACGAATATCGTCCAGAACCAGACGAGGAGAAAGGAGAAAGGAGAAAGGAGAAAGCCCGTTTCGCCTGCCGCTGCGCTTTGATCGAGCCTGTTTACGGCATCGTTCGCCGCCCCCGGATGCGCGGCGCGGCCACTTTCTCCTTTTTCCTTTCTCCTTTCTCCTCTAAGTCTTTCTCCTCCAAACGCCGCCGGCACGAAACACGCCCACGGGAAAAACCCGACAAGAAAGTAAGGAACAAAGGTGAGCAGGGGCTGATTATGCACGGCGTCCAGGCCCCGGAAGCGCCCGATGTGCTGCCTTAAAATGTACTCCAGCATCCAGGTACGCGCTTGCGCGTCCACGTCGGGGCGCGCGGCGATCAGCAGATGCCAGGGCGCGGCGACAGCCAGGACAATGCCAATTCCCAGCAGAGGCCGCAGGCGAAGAAGGTTTGCTTTCAGGACGCGCAGCACGACGGGACGCAGGCCCATCCGCAGGCGCGGCCCCCCTTCGCCCGCCACCCGCAGGCGCGCCCACACGCCTCCGTACAGCGAAAACACGCCTATCACAAGGAAGGGCAGCAGCAGGCCGACCGCGCCTTTGGTCAGCACGGCCAGGGCGCAGAAGAGCCAGAAGAAGAAAGCGGACATTTTTTGTGCCGACTGCCAAAAGCACAGCAGCGCGCCCGTGATCCACAGCACCAGCAGGGCGTCCGTGGTCATCTGGCGCGCGTCCAGGAGGGTCATGGGGGCCGTGGCGTAGACAAGGGCGGCCAGCAGACCCACCCGGCGCGTGAACCAGCGCCTGCCTGCCGTATAGACAAGCAACGTGGTCAGCAGGGAGGCGAGGGCGACCGGCAGGCGCGCGGCCCACAGACGAAATCCAAAAACACGCATCGCGCCCGCTGTTGACCAGTAAACGAAGATCGGCTTTTCAAAGAAGGGGATGGCCGTAACGCCGGGGCGTTCCGGCTGCCGCGTGTTCAGGCGGGGCGTGATCCAATCCCCGCTGACCACCATTTGCCGCGCGCATGTTACATACAGCGCCTCATCGTAATCTATCAGCGGTATGCTTCCGAGACGCCAGAAGAACAAAAACAGGCAGAGGGCCATCAGCCCGATCTCGGCCCATGCGCGTTTTGGCGTGGGATGGGTTGTAAAACTACTTACAGGAGAAGGTGAGTTTGTCATAAAAGTTGAAATGCCATGCCGTATAGGGAGAATGAGGATGTTATGCGGCGTGGAAAGTTGCGGCAGGGCCGTTGAAGCGGTATGCAAGGATGGCAGACAGCGCCCTGAGACACATCTGCGGTATACTCTCCGTACACGGAGGGCTTTTGCGGCTTGAATTCAGGAGCAGGGGGAGCAGCGGTTGAAACAGCAGCACAATCTACAGGAGAATTGCCGAAGGGTGTCAAGCTGCGCGGCGTTCGGCGACAGGCGCGAATGCTTTGCGCCCCGTGTGCATAGCCCAAGCCTTGCCGCCCGACACGCCCTGACGCTTGTGGAACTGCTGATCGCGCTGGCTGTGACGACCCTGAGTCTGGCGATTCTGCTGCCGTTTCTGGCCCATGCCCGCCTGGAAGCGCGCCGCTCCAACTGCGCCGGCAACATGCACCAGTGTGCGCTGGCGATAAACATGTATGTGGAAGACTACGACAACGTGTACCCTACGTACCGCGTAGACGCCCACAACGCCGCCCATCCCGACGATCTGCTGTTCTGGCACGACCGCTTTTGCCGCGCCCTGCTTCCCCTGACCGGCCAGCACTCGTGGGTGACGCTGACACGCCCCTATGTCACCAGCGGTCATGCCGCCCACGCCGCGCAGACCGAAGACAATCGCGACGTTTACCACTGCCCGGACGACAACGATCAGCGCGTCGGCACATCCTCGTATGAATTCAAAATGCAGATGGCGGCGGGATTTGCGCTGTACGACCTGCGCCTGCCTGCCGCTACCGTGATGCTGTGGGAGCAATGGGCCTTCCACGACGGCGAGCGCTATTCGGAATACGACCGCAGGGCGGAACTGAATGTGGCGTTCGGCGACGGACACGCGGCCTGGCTGCGGCTGGGGGATACCACGAACGCCCGCTACGGCAAAGGCCCCGACCTGCACTGGATGGCGACCGGCGCAAGCATTCCCCCTGCGTTTCAGGGAGCGGACGTGCTGTTTTGAGTTGTTGTTTATCAGGGAGCTTGCGCGTTGTTTGTTGTGAAGCGGCGCGCAGCGCGTCTGCTTCTGCCTTCTGTGTGCTTTCTACTCGCCTGACGCCGGCTGATCGCTCGCGTGTTCCGCGTTGATGACGACGCTGCGCCCGCTTCCTGCGGGCAGCAGGTTTGTCAGGCCATACCCCACCCCACCCGCTTCCCAGCCGTACAGGCTAACGCCGTTTTTGCTTCGCAGTTGAAAATCCTGGTTTTCGATCATCAGCGGCATCGCCAGCGCGAAGTGCGCGCGGCCCGGAATCATATATAGCGCGGTCAGTCCCTGCGGCGCGCGGTATATCAGACGCCCGACATCGCCGCGCGGCGTAGTAATGATGTCTGCGCCCAGCAGTTCGGCGCGTGTGAGAGACAGGTTGATGGGCGGCAGGTCGGAATGCAGGCGCGGGCGCAGCCACCGCGCGGCGCGGTCGGCATCCGAGGTCACAAACCGGACGGCAGGCGGCTTTCCTTTCATATTCTCGAAGTCCTGCATCACGCTTTCCACGGGAAATTCGCGATCCGCGGTCAGACGCGCCCAGGCGGTTCCGAGCAGAAGTACGAGCGTACATGCGCCTGCTGCTGCCCAGCGCAGTTGTCCGCCGCGCCGCCGCGCGTCGCGCGCGTCCCACGCCGCCGAAGCGCGTTTCCACAGGTGCGCGGGAGGCACACTCTGCCCATCTTTTTGCGCCAGCAGGCGCATCTGCTGACGCACCGCGCTTTGTGCGGCCACGGAGCTGCGACAGCGCGGACAGGATTCGAGATGCGCCCGCACGTCCGCTTCCGCGCCTGCATCGGCGTACCCGCTTATGAAATCCGCCAGTTTCGCTTCATCCTGTTGACACTCACCCATCAGGCCGTTGTCCTCGTTTGCTTCTATGTTCACGGTTGAATGCTGTGTTTAGAGTTCTTCACTCGCCAATATATTCCGCGCTCAGGCTGGCTGCGTTTAAAAATCTATGTGGCGTCGCCCGTGAGTCAAGGGCGTACAGGGTTTGGAGACACTGTCAGGCAGAGTTTGACAGTGTTTCGCTTTGTCGAACAGAGGCAGCAGTCCAGACCCTGCCCTACGCGTTCATCTTGACGGCGACAGGTTCCAGGGCCGTTCGCAGGTGCGCCCTGCCCCGGAAGACGCGCGAGCGCACGGTTCCAATCGGCACATGCAGGGCGTCTGCGGCCTGCTGATAGGTCAGGTTTTCCACATCTACGAGGATCACGGCCAGTCGAAATTCTTCCGGCAACGCGTCCAGAGCGCCCTGCAGGCGTTCATCAAGTACCTGCGTCATCAGAATGGCGACCGGGTCGCTTTCCTCATCATCGCCCGAACAGATGCGGCGTTCCTCGCGCGCGTTTGCCATTTCAAAGCCCGCCGTGACAGGACGCCGCTTGGCCCGCTCGCAATCGTTCAAATAAGTGTGAGTCAGAATAGTAAACAGCCACGCGCGATAATTAGTTCCCGGCGTGTAGGTGTCGTAGCGTTCGTAGGCGCGTACCAGAACGTCCTGGGTCAGGTCTTCGGCCCACTCCACCTGCCGCGTCAGACGCAGGGCGGCATGATACAGCGGCTGAAAATAGGGCCGCGTCTGCTGCTCGAACTGCCGTCTGGAACCGCTGGCAAATAGTCTCATGCCGCTTTCGCCTCGCTGTGCGCGATGGGCGGTCTCCGCTGCGCGGCTCGCCGTCCCTTTAGACCGGACGCGGTCTCGCGTCCCATTCGTCAAACAAAATCTGTCAAACAAAATTTAGATAAATTCGGCTGCAAAGCCTGTGGGAAAGCTGCCCGATACTCACGAGGGGGCACGGCAGGCATCGGTATACGCCCTTAGAAGCCCCTTCCATTATAGCATAAATCCGCTTTGCGCCCCTGCGTCCCTACCTGTTTTTCGCCCTGCCCGGCCCTGCTTTCTCTGCCGATTTGTTTTCCCGGATTGTTGCGGGGAATGGCTTGTCCTTCCTGCGACGACAATCAAGGGCGTTCGGCTGCCTCACAGCCGACAGCATCCGCAGTATAAGGAGCCAGACCGTGCGAAACATCAACAACCTGACCATCAAGACTATCCTGGGCGTTTGCGCGCTTGCCATGCCTGCCCTGTGCGCGCAGGCCTCGACCGTAACCGATACCGTAAAGCCCGATCTCGCCGTGAACCTGAGTTTTACAGGCGGGGCGCTGAATCTCAGCAATGTGGGGGCCGGCCCGTTCGACGCGACCATCAGCGGCGTGTTCGGCGTACCGTCCACGCAGCATTTCGACGCGTACTGCGTGGACCTGAACCATTATCTTCAGGCCACGCAGGACACTACGGTCTCTTCGGCCCGCGCCAACCTGCAAAACGGCGCGCAGATCGCCTACTTGTACAACACGTTCGCGCCCTTTGTCGGCGCGGATGTGGTGAAAGGAGCCGCCCTTCAGCTCTCTATATGGGAGACGGAATACGATTACAACGCCACAGATACGACAAACAAAGGCTTGGATTTCGGCAGCGGGAGCTTCAAGTTCCTCAACACCATTGACCCAACCCTGAATACGGCGGTAATGAACCAGGCCAACGCCGATCTGAACAGCCTGCGCCTGTTTGGGACCAACTATGCGGGCGATGTTACTTACCTCAACGCCGCGCACAGCGGCAATAACGGGCAGAGCCTGATTGGGCCGGCCAGCGTACCGGAACCGGGCGCGGTCAGCCTGGCCGTGTCCAGTCTGATCGGCATGAGCGTCTTTGTCGGTCGCCGCAAGCGCAAATAGAGAAACACAAACAAGAGAAGTAACGAGCGTTTATTTTGCCCTTCTCCCGGTAAGTGCCGGGAGAAGGGCTTTTGTTGTGTTGAGCGGGAGAACAGGGACAGCGGCCTGCTGAGCGCAGAATCAACAATGTTGTTGTACAGACGCCTGAACGAACGCACACAATGTAGGGGCAGACCCCCGTGTCTGCCCTTCCTCGGTACATGTCTGCTCTTCCTCGGTACATGTCTGCCCTTCCTCGGTACGTGTCTGCCCTCCCCCGGTGCGTGTCTGCCCTCCCCCGGTGCGTGTCTGCGCGATAAACAGGAGGGCAGACACGGGGGTCTGCCCCTACAACGACAGAACAATCCTGTTAATGATGCAGCAGGCAGGAACCGGGGCGCATCGGCGCGAACATAGACGCGTTACAACCCGACCAGCACCTATTTTGACCGCCTTACTTCCCTTCGCGAAAGAGGATACGCATGAACGTCAACGACGACAACCTTAAACAACTCGACACCGATTTCAGCGGCTATCTGGAGGGCGAGCAAGTTAACACTTTTTTCGACGCGTATGGCATTCAGTTTTCCGCAGGCCACTGGTGCGCGGGCGGGTTCAGCGACCGTTTTTGCCGCTCGTATCAGGAGGAACAAATGGACGAAAGCGCGGTCGGGCAAATCGCGCGCGTCGCGCAGGCCGGCATTCAGGGCGTAGAACTCAACAATGAGATGTTCCTGAACGAACACGACGGAAAACTGACCATTGACGACGCCAAGATACGCGAGGTTCAGGACGCGCTGGCCCATTACGGCCTGACCGCCACGAACATGAACACGAACATCTGGACGCGCGCCCGCTACCGCATGGGCGGCATCACCAATCCCGATCCGGCCCGCAGGCGCGACGGCCTGGACTATTGTTTGCAGACCGTGGAACTGGCCGCGCGTTTGAACTGTCCGAGCGCGCAGCTATGGCCCGGCTCGGACGGCTGGGACTACCATTTCGAGGTGAACTACGGCAAGCAACTGGACTGGTTCATTGACGGCTGCGTGGAACTGTCCCGCAAGGCGCAGAGTCTGGGCCTGAAATTCGGTACGGAAGCCAAGCAAAAGGAGCCGCGCGAGGGCAACATGATCCTCAACACCACGGCCAAAGCCGCCCTTGTCGCCAGGACCGTCAACGAAACGCTGGGCGCGACCGTGATGGGCGTCATTATAGACTATGGGCATGAGCAGATGGCGGGCAATCAGCCCGCCGACAGCCTGTATTTGCTGCGCCGAATGCGCGTCCCCATCGCCAATTTTCACATCAACGCGGCCAAGTACAACAGCAACGACGAGGACCGCGTGACCGGCACGGACGACATCTGGCGTCTGGCCGAGTTCTGCTACGCGGCCATTGATACGGGTTATGAGGGCTGGTTCGGCGAGGATCAGTTCACGTACCGCATGGAGCCGGTCAAGGCCATGTCGCTGTCCAAAGAACTGTTCGCCAACGCCATGAAAAAAGCCCTCCGCATCTACCAGGTACGCGCCCAACTGACCGTGGCCCAGGACACCGGCGATGCGGGCAACGTCATAGATGTTGTGAAGCGTATCCTCAACTAAGGTAATTCAACTAAGGTGATTCGCGGGGAGGGGCGGAACTTATGAGACACAACGAAACCATCCTGCACAGCAGCGGCAATGTGTTTGCCGATCTCGGCCTGCCCAATCCCGATGAAGAAATGGCAAAGGCAGTGATTGCTCTGGCTGTTCTACAGCAGATAGATGCGCGGCGACTGACACAAGCGCGGGCGGCAAATCTGGCACAAACAACGCCAATGCGTATCAGGCAGCTTTGGCGCGGCAAGTTGTCGGCCTTCACACATACGGAGTTGACACGCCTGTTGCGGGGCGTCGGCATACTGTGTTTCGTCTTGTTTTTGAACATGCAGGCCGGGGCAGGCATTCACAAGATCGCGAAGGGCCATGCCAAGCCGAAAACCACAGGCAGGCCGCGCCCGATCCATTACGCAGTGGTCAGCCCGGACGGTCGCCTAGGCGCATCGTTTCGCGGGCCGAGTGACATCTGCGTTTGGAACCGAAGAACGAAGCGTCTGCTATACACATTGAAACATACGCTGATTAATGACGAGAACTTCAAACAAGTGTCAACAGAAACGTTTCGTTTCTCGCGAAGCGGGGGATGGCTGCTGATTATAGATGCCTACTATGTCGCGCTGAACTCGCTTGAGCCTCATCATGGCGCAAATAGACTGCACATCTGGAGCATGGCTACGGGATACGAGATAGTGGCCCCGATGCGCGATATAGACGATGTTATCAGTTGCTTTGCGTTCACGCCAGACGATGCCACTCTGGTATACGACTGCATCGGCAAATACGGCTCTACCTGCACTCTGTATAAGGTAAACCTGACCAACGGGCGATGCCAACCCTTGAATATTTACGATAATGGAGGAGAGGCTAACACCGGGTACGAGACAATGCTGACGCCTGACGGCAAGACCTACAAAGCAATCGGTTTTGGGCCGGATCGCATCATTGATGTCGCCACTCTCAAACCGGCAAGAACGTTGTAGAAACTTTGTGTCCGATGCAGAGTATTCACAGGCGGTCAGATCGCCATTGAAAGCGGCCAGGAAAGGGTTATTGTATGCAAACCTTCAAATCTATAATCATGCGCTATGGCTTCCGGTTTATGGCGGCCTGCCTGTACATGGTTCCACTTCTGCAAGGGGGTTTGAGCGCCCGCGCCCTGATTGGCAATCACAAAGCAACGTCACGCCACGCTAAACCGCAGCATACAGGCAAGCCGCGCACCATCGCTTACGCCGCCGTTTCCCCAGATGGTCGCCTGGCCGCGTCGTATTACGGCAAAAGCAAAGTCCGTATCTGGAACAAGCGTACCGGCAAACTGCTGCACACGCTCAAACACGTACCCAGAGATGACGAAATGTATCATTATAGCGGCGTAGGCGTGATCGAATTTTCTCGCACCGGAAAATGGCTGCTCATCAAAGACGGTTACAACGTCGGCACAGGCGGCGCATGGCCGAACTACGGCGCGTCAGGAATAACGGTCTGGAATACCCGCACCGGACGCGAAATTTCGCCGCCCATCCCCGACGAGAACGACAGCACGTTTAGTTTCGCGTTTACGCCCGACGATAGTACGCTTGCGTATGACTGCATATACAGGTACGGCACGATCTGTACGCTGTGCAAAATCAACCTGAACACCGGCCAGTCCAAAATGCTGAGAATTTTTGAAAATCAGGGCGATGTCAACTACGGCTCCACGCAGTTCACGCCGGACGGCAAAATCTACAAGGCGAGCGGTTACGGCCCCGACTGCGCCATAGACGTTGCCACCTTTCGGCCTCATGTCGGCAGTCTGTAAGCTGCGGCACTCTGTAAATTGCGGCGGCGGTCTGGAATTGTGACACGGCAAGCCGCTTTGTTGTTCGAGGGAGAGGGTTAGCATGGCGCATTCAAGAGTTGCTGTAAGGGCCGCAAAGACACTCGGATACGCAGTCGCATTGCTGGCGGCAATGTGCGCGGGCGGCGTTCGTACCGCCGATGCCCAAAAGCTGCCTGCCGCCGTCGTCGGGCAGGAGAAGCGGAACGCAAAGCTGCTGGAGACACTTGACATTGGCAGGGGGCAGTTTGGCAGGGTCGCGTTCACCGACAAGGGCAGGCGCTTGTTTGTTAGCACTGGCGCGGGCGCGGACATGACCTGGGACATCGCGCGCCGGCGGTGGGTGGCCTTCCACACCGGGCCAAAGCGCCTTGCAGAAACTCCCTTAGATGCTCTGCCGCGTCCTCTTTCATCGCCAAATGCCGCGGCGCGTGTCACTGTTCCGAACAGCCATCGTATTGTCATGCTGAACCGCAGCACGGGCGGATGGCGCGTTTTCCCGATACGCCACGGCGAAATAAAGGCGGTCGCTTTTACGCCCGACAGTCGCTGGCTGCTCGCCGCCGCTTTTATGCACAGCGGCGAGCGACGGGACGAGGGACAAAGTACAATTTATGTTGTGGATGTCAGGTCGGGACGTCTGGCGCACATCCTCAAAGCGGGTGAGTACCGCCTTGACACACTCGTTTTCAGTCATCAGGGCAGGCTGATGGCGACGCGGAACGGACATTGGTTCGGCGAACCCTCACACGGAGCAGATGTCATCAAGATATGGGACACACGTTTATGGAGGGTGCGCTCTGAGTATGCCACTGAGTATGAGGTGGGGAACATCCAATTTGCGGGCGACGGTCGTACTCTGCTTGCCCTATGCTACGATTGGAGACACTCCGATTATTACCTGAGCAAATACGATCTCGGCGGCGGACAGAGCGGCGAAGTGTCGGTGCATCAGGACAGTGAAGCTATGCGCTTCGCCAGTATGGAACTTTCCCGCGACGGTACGCTGCTCGTATCCACCTTTGAAGGCCATGCGACCGCCTGGGACGTGGCGACAGGCCGCAGTCTCGGCCTCTACGACCGGGCCGGGAAAACGATGGGCGCGAACGCGGACAACATCGCCCTCTCCGCAGACAATCGGCTTATGGCGGACATAGACGAGAGCGGTATAGTGACTTTGTGGCAGATGCCTCCACTGTCGGCGTGGCGCAAGGCAATGCCCGACAAATAGGCCGTGAAAGTTAGCGCGATACTGAGGGAAAGGGCTGGCATGTTGATGCTGAAACCACGCGCGTTGGTTTGCTTTGCACTGCCTGTCGCCGTGTATGGCCTGCTGTATGGCTGTCACAGGGCGATGGCCCTGCCCGCGCGTCCCCTGTCACAGAGAGCGCGGCCATCCGTTACGTACACGCAGGGCGGCAAAACGCGCCGCCGAGCCTTGACCGCAGCAGGACACCATGATCAGAACGGGCAGCCGCCGCTCCGGGTTTTTGCAGCCATGCCCAACGGCAACAATGAGCCGGTGTTTCTGCATGGCGGCAGTGTCCTCCGAACCCTGGCATCGGAAGGAACGTACCGCTTTTGGGACGTGAACACGGGTCGAATGCTGCGCTCTCAGCCCACCAACAGGCCCGCCGCAGCCGCTTTAGGTGAGGAACGCATACGACATCTGCCGTATGCCGCCGTCACCGATGATGTCACCGTGGGCGCGCAGGTCGTTACGCGCAGGGACGGCGGAGCCGATATACAGATCTGGGATATAGCGCGTGACAGGCCGATCCGAACGCTGCCCATGCCGCATCTGATTCTGTCTGACAGGGAGGAGGTTGATGTCGAGGAGACAAAGGTGCAGTTCTCGCATGACGCCCGGACATGCGCGGTCTGTTACGCGGGCAAGGCCCTGACGCTTTGGAATTGGCGCGCGGGGCGTGTCCGGTGGTCGCGGTTCCTGTCCCGCCCGCCGCCGCCAACATCCTTCATGCCTCCGCGCTGTTGTTCTCTCCTGATGACAGTATGTTCGCGCTTGTGCGGCAGGAGCATGTCGGCTCCTCGGTCGGTAGACTGGCTCATTTCGTCAGCATCTGGAATGCAGTGTCGGGACGTCTGAAACGCAGCAGCGGCGAGGTTTGGGGCGGCAACGGCGCTTATCTGCTTACCTCAGACTCACGCTCGAAGAATGCACACCCAAAGAATGTACGCTCAAAGGGAAGCGCGTTTGTTGATCTCGCCAATAACGGCACGTATGCGGGCGCGTTTGACCTGAGCGCGTGGAACCTCCGCACAGGCCGCGTTCACGCCATCAAGGGCGTGGACGACCCACACTCACAGCTTACGTCAACCGTGGCAGCAGTCTTTGCCGCAAATGGCAGACGGCTCGCCGTCTGCCTGAACGATGTCGTCAGCGGCGGCGACTATCCCAATCGCGGCGTGTCCGTCTACGACTTGCCCTCCGGTCGCTGCGTGGCGGGGTATACTTTCATTGAAAAGGCCGACGGCGTTCCTTACCTGCTCGACATGGCCCTTTCGCCGAACGGGCGATTGCTTGCCGTTACCGACCATGAAGGCGTACTGACGCTGTGGCGAGTTCCCCGCTAGACACGCCGCCTGCATCAAACCCGCCGCTCCCATTCGCAAATCCCCTGCGCCACGCGCAGCGCGTATCACGCGACATCTATTGCAAATCACATCCATCTCAAATCACACCCATCACAAAATGAAGCACCAACCTAATACTAACATTATTCATGTTCCCATCAACATTCCTATCAACATTCCCGGCATCAAAACCAAGAGGCTGACAGGACGGTTGCCGCGTGTGTTTGCCGTTGCTGTGGGCCTGAGTTTAGCGGCGTCCTGCCTGTCTGTCAACACGGTACTCGCGCAGTCGGGGACACAGTCGGTTGTGGCTGCGTCGTCCATGAAGGAACTGCCGCTCAAGGCGTGGGGGCCGTATGCGCGGGCGCATCTTGGCCCGGCCTGCGCCGTGGATCAGGTTTTGGGCCAGCAATTCGTGTTTCCGCTCGTGATCGCGCAGGAGCAGCAGGCCGTAATGCCCGTGCCGAGCGTGGGCGTGGGCGGCAAAGCCACATCGCGTTTGAGTCCCGTGATGCTGATGCGCCGCGCAATGGCCCTGTCCTCTGTTCAGGGTCAGGCCGATGATCGCGCGGCGGGCGGCACGTATGCGGCCTTGAACCGGCGCGCGGCTGTCGTGGACGCCAACGCCGAGGGTCTGCTGTGGTCGTACCGCACGCATTTCGCGCCTGCGGGACTGACGCAGGCAAACGCCACGCTGCGCCCATCGGCAGCGGATGCTGCGCCCGCCAATGTGCCGAACTCTCCCCCCGGCGCGGCATGGGGGGCAGGCGAGGCCACCGTAGACTGCTTTCCCGCCTTTGCCGACCCGGACGGCGACGGCCTGCTGCTGCGCGTGTCCCTGACAAACGCCTCCACAACCGAACAGACGTATTGCGTGGACTTGCTGGGCGGCATGGACACGCCCAACCCCGCGTTCAGCGGCGAGGGTCTGAGCGTTCGGGCCGCGCCTGACGGGAGCGGCGTCACCATCAGTCATGCCAAATCGCCTGCCGTGTTCGCGCTGGCCGGCCCCGGAGCGCCGCTGCGGACGCGGGCGTACCGGGTCAGCGACGCTTATTTTGGCCCCTCCGGCGCGGCAGCGCGCCTGAACGTGGTCGGTGCGGCCCTGCCCAACGGCCTGCTCGCCCCCGCCACGCCGACCCCGAACGCCGACCCAACCGGTGACGATGGCAAAAAGCCGAGAACGCGAGGACGCGGGCGGAAAAGCGAGGCGGAAAACGCGAACGCGCAGTCTCTGGATGTCCCTACCCTGCCCTCTGTGGAACCGGCAGGCGAAGCGCAGTACGCCCTGACCCGCGTGGACAGCATCACGGTCGCGCCCGGACAGACAACCACGTTTTTCCTGAGCGTGGGCGTTGGACGAGACGCCGATCTTGCCCGCGCGTCCGCCCAATCTCTCTTGGGCGCGGCGGGCGATGCGAACGGAACCGGTACGACGGGGGCGTACGCCCTGGCCCTCAAAGCGCGTGACGCGGCCCGCTATCACAGCGGCCTGCCCGCCCTGGATCGCCTGATGGCCCAGACGCTTGCCAACACGCCCAATAGCGCGGGACGGCGCATCGGCGTTGCCACGCGCCAGACCCGCCCGGACAGTACAAGCAGCCTGTATGACCCGGCCCGCGACAGCCTGATGGCCCTGGCCTGGATCAACTACCGGCCCGACCTTGCCGCCGCGCAGCTTAACGCGTGGTTTCAAACCAAAAACGACACCGACCCTGACGAGATCGCGACCCGCAACCTCCGCGCCACGCCGCCCCTCGGCCTCTTCGCCCTCTGGGAACTGTACGAGCGCACTCACGACCGCGCCCTGCTGTCACGCTACTATCCCTACGCCCGTCGTCGCTACCTGGAATTGCTCAGGGCAGGGCGCATCAAGGACGAGGATTGGCGCTTCGCATGGCCCACCGGCACAAAGGACGCCGTATTTCTCCCCGGTTCCATTTCGCCCGGTTCTATCTCGTCTCTATCCATCCTGCCTGTTTCGAATGCGCCCGCGTCTGCCGCGTCTGCAAATGCCATACCTGCAAAAAAAGACACTGCGAATGCGCCCCCAAACCCAATAGCATCTCCCGCGAACGCGCCTGTCGTCGCCCCGGATTACGCCGCGTATGTGATCCGCGCCGCCCGCATTATGCAGACCATGAGCGAACTCAACGGCGAGGACGCCAGTGTGACGCGCCGGTACGCCGTGGACGCCTCCGAAGTCGCCCGCGTTCTCAACGCCCTGAACTGGGATGGGGAGCATAAGACGTATGTGCCGGTCACGCCTGACGCCACAGTGGACAAGCCCGGACTGCCCGGTCGCGCCGACACATTGGCGGGCCTGCTGCCCCTGATAGCGGGAGCCGGCGCCCTGCCGCCCCTTCAGCGCACCGCCCTGCTCGAAACCCTGACCGACCCCGAACGGTTCTGGAGTCCGAACGGCCTGCGCTCGGTGTCCCTGCATTCGCCCCTGTACCGCCCGGATGACGGCGCGAACGGCGCAATCCGCTACGGCCTGAACTGGCTGCTGTGGAAAGCCCTGCTCGACCTGGGCGAGACCGACATGGCCCGCAAACTGGCCGACAATCTGCTGCCCGCCTACGCCCGCGCTCAGGCCGCGAGCGATACCTGCCCCGAATGGCTCAACGGCGACACGGGCGCGGCGGGCGGCGCGACCGATTACGCGGGCGACGCGGGCGCGCTGCTCGCCATGCAGGCCGCGTACCATCGTCCCGGCGCGTTTACGAGCGGCTGGAACGCGCATTTTCTCGACAACGGCTATGACGCGGCCAGAGACACGATGCACCTTGTGGTTCGCAGGCTGCACCCGACCGATAAGGTGGTCGTCCTGAGCGTGATGGGCAAGCCGGGCGGCAAATATCTGCTGTCGGGGGCGATGACCGGAACGCAGACCGCCGACACGGGCGGCGCGCTGACCCTGACCCTGCCCGCCGACAACACCACCCTTGTCATTGACATCACGCCTGCCGGGTAGAATAGATCGGGTAAAACGGATCGAGTCGAGCGAAAGACAGGTTTCACGCAAAGAAGCAAAGACACAAAGAAAAGACACTAAAGATAAGAAGAACGTGGGCGTGAAGAACAAACAGCAGAAATATCTCATGCAGAGACACAGAGGAAAGACGAAGGGATCGAATATTGAAAAGTTTGCTGCAAGTGTCGTCGAGATCGCTCGTGTTGTCAGGTTTGTTTTGTGTGTCGCTGACGGTGGGATTAACGGGGTTAAGATGTGATTCGCAGTCTCCGGCGTCCGCATCCCGGCGCACTGCCCAATCCCGCGCGGCGAGCAGCAAACAGCAAGCCGCGAGCAGCAAACAACAAATCAATTACGAGGTTACGCCTGTCGCGGCGCGGCCTGACGGTTCCGCGGCCCTGCTGCATGTCACCGTGTCGTTTTCGGCTTCGCTCCAGACCGCAACCGGCGACATATCCCTCCAGATGCCCGTCTGGTGTCCCGGCGATTATCATGTCCAGAATTTCGGCAAGTATGTGCAGAACCTGCAGGCCGTCTACACGCTGGACAACCCGCAGACCGCGTCCCAGACACGGCCTGTCACGCACCCCGACGCCAACACCTGGGTCGTCAATGTGGGCTTCAAGCCTTTGCAGCCCGCGCATATTACCGTGTCGTATGACCTGCCGCAGATGCCGCCGGGATATTTTAGCGAGAATGTAGAACTGAGCGAGCATTACGCGTTCGTCAACGGCGCGTCCGCCCTGCTGTACCTGAGCGGGGGCAAAGAATTGCCCGTTGCGCTGACCGTTCACCTGCCAGACGGCTGGAAGGCCGAAACGCCCCTGCCCACGGTCGCCATTCCGAACCCGCAACACGCCTTCCCGCAGCTTCCTGTGAAAGCCGCGGATGTACGCTTTGCCGCGCCCGATTACGACACGCTGGCCGACTCCCCCCTCGTGATGGCCGACCAGACCGCCATGCAGACATACGACCTGAGCGCCGACAGAACCACGCCCACGCTGTACCGCGCCGTTTACTTCGGCAGTACCGGCCCCGTACCCAACGCAGCCGCGCAGGACGACGTTTTGATGCGATTGGCGCGGGCAGAAAACCGCATCATGGGCGGGCCACCCACGCCGCGCTATGACTTTTTCTTTGAGGTCGGCGGGCGCGGCGGCGGCCTGGAACATCTCAATGCCTGCCGCCTGCCCCTGCGCGCCGGCTCCGACCCGCAGCGATTCGCGCCCTTTGTGGCCCACGAGTTTTTCCATCAATGGAATGTGAAGCGCATCCGGCCCTACGTTCTCGGCCCCTTCGATTATGTGCATCCGCCCCACACGCGCAATCTCTGGTTTGCCGAGGGCGTCACGGAATATTACGCGCACATCGCCACGCGCCGGGCGGGATTATACACGACCGAACAATTCCTCGCGCACTGGCGGCGGGCCATCGCCCGAATGCAGCGCAACCCCGCCCGCCTCAAAGTCACCGCGGATCAGGCCAGCCTGGATGTGTGGGAAGCGGGCGGCAGCGAGGGCAGCGGCGGTTTGTCCTACTACGACAAGGGCGAACTCATCGGCCTGTGCCTCGATCTGAAAATCCGCCACGTCACGCAGAATCGCAAATCGCTCGACGACGTGATGCGCGCCCTGCTGCAAAAGGGCGGACTGCCCCGCCCCGGCTATGGCGAGGACGAACTGCGCGACACCGTCAATAGGGTGGCGGGACAGGATCTAAGCGAGTTTTACAACCTGCTCGCGCGCTCCACGCAGGAGATGCCGTTCGCCGAATGCCTGTCGTATGCGGGCCTCGACGCCGCCCTGATGCCCCTGCCCCAACCTACGCCCGAACAGACCGCCCTGCAAGCGCAATGGACAGCGCAGGATAAGTGATGCGAAATGCTTTACCGCGGATGACACGGATGAAACGGATACACGCGGATATTCTTGAATCAAGATGTTTTTGAATCATCTGCGTTCATCTGCTTCATCCGTGTCATCCGCGGTAAATTCTTGCCCTTATGTCGCGCAGAGAAAGTTCCTGTCAGCAGGGTTGCAATAAATCAGACGACGGTGCTATTATAAAACGTTGTTACGCTCGGAACGCGGCCATTTTCCTCCTGATGGCCGTAACAAGCGGTCTGCATCTTGCTTTTAGCTCTCATTACATCTCCTATTCCGTTGGTTCAGCATGAATATTCTCCAAATCGTCAGCGCCTCGCGAACGGGCGGCGTGGAACGGCATGTCGTGGTACTCAGCGATTTGCTGCGTCAGCGCGGCCATCGCGTCATGACATTCTGCCCGCCGGGGGAGTGGCTGCCCGCGCAGATGCGCGGCGCGGGCCTGCCCGTCGAGGAAATAAACATGCACGGGATGCGGCAGTCGTGCGGCGCGGCCCGCGTTCTGCCCCAATTCGCGCGTGACAACAAGATTGACCTGATCCACTCGCACCTGACACGGGCCACGTACATGGGCTACCTGACGGGGCGATTGACGCGCCTGCCCGTGGTCTCTTCCGTCCATGTGATGACGCGCGATTTTGTGTATCGCCGATTGTTCCCCAAGCCCGGCAACCAGATCATCACGGTGTCGGAGTACCTGCGCGATTCGCTGATTAGCCAGGGCATTCCCGCCGCCCGCGTCCGCACCATCCATAATGGAACGAACTTCTTTGCGCCTCCGGTCGAAGCAGACTTGGAGGATACGCATTACAAAGGGATGCGCTTCGACGAGGCGGAAGAAAGTCAACCGCGAAGCAGGGAATTAGCGAGTATATTGGAAGCGCGGGAGATAGAGCGAATGGCCTGCGTGGGACGCGGGGCCGGGACGCGCCTGCGCGACGACGCCGTTGATCGGGAAGACACGCGTGGGGAAGAATTCGACTCTATTCGCGGCAGTCAAGCAAGCAATACGCGCCTGACCGTGCATTCCGAGTGGAGCGTTCCGCAGGATGCCGAATTGGTCGGCCTGTTCGGGCGCATCGAGGAGTTCAAGGGGCCGTTTGTGCTGACACAGGCGGTACGCAAGATCGTGGCTGCGCGTCCCCGCGCCTACTTCTTCTTTGTCGGCCCCGTTGCTCCCGACGTGCAGCAGGCGCTATGGGAGATCGCCGACCGTGACGGCGTGGCGGCTCGCCTGCGCTTTACCGGCGGGCGCGACGACGTGCCGCGCCTGATGGCCGCGATGGATCTTGTGACCCTCCCCTCGCGCTACGAGGCGTGCAGCATGGCGATCATCGAGGCCATGATGCTGGGCAAGCCCGTCGTCGCCACGCGGGCGGGGGGCAACCCCGAACTGATCCGCGACGGCGAGACCGGCCTGCTCATCGAGCGCACACCCGACGCGGTCGCCCAGGCGATTATCCGCATTCTCGCCGACCCCGCGCAGAAGCGGCGGATGGGCGAGGCGGCGCAGGCGCGAGCGGTCTGTCGCTTTTCCGCAAGCGTCATGGTCAATCAGATCGAGGCGCTCTATCAGGAAATGGTTGACAAAAGACAATGAACCGAAAGTGATGGGCCGAAAAGAGTTAAGCGGAGTCAGTGCGGCACGGCCTTGATATACGTGTAAGTTTCCACCCAGCCAACAGTTGGCCGCAGGCCTGCATAACCAGCGCTTTATATGCCGGTTACTATGCGGAGATTTACGCTGCAGTGTGCCAGGGTTGTTCAGCAGCGAAAGTGTCTGCTTCAACGGTTTTTGCGCCGCTTAACGCTGTCCTTCTCGTCCCTCTCCTCACCGCTTTGCGCCAGGGCCATATAAGGGTGCGCGATGCGGCCCTGCGCGGTCATCTCCTCCTGTTCGGTCTTGAACTGCGCGATGCGCCCATTCAGACGGCGCGCGCTCCGCAGCGCCTGCGCCGCCATGAATCCCAGCCACAGCAGACCCAGCATTCCGAACACCAGTTTGAACAACATGCCCATACCACATTTCCCCCTGCCACACTGCTGATTTTGCTTTCGCCATACTCGCAGATGGTTCAGTATACGTTATACGAACGGCGGGATAGCGCATCAGATCGTAACGGCAGGAAAGCGCGCATCAGCGCGAATGTAACGCAAAGCGAATAGAATGTTAAAAAAGGAGCAGCCATGATTATCCTGGGCTTGCTGATAGCTGCGTGGGCAAGTATCTGCCTGGGGCGGTGGCTGTGGGCGCGCGTTCCCACCCATCGGCGGCGAACGGTGCGGGACGCGGCAGGATACGCCGTGCTGTCTCTCTTCGCCGTTTTGTTTGTCGGGCCGTTCGTGTGGATGCTGTCCACGTCGCTCAAGACCGATACGCAGGTACTCAGCGCCCAGACGCACTGGCTGCCGACGATTCCGACCATGCGCGTACAGAAACAGGACGAAAACGGCGCGGCCCAGGACGTATATGAGCCGATCATGCAGGCGTCCGCTTCCCCCGGTTCCGGCACGAATCAAGGCGCGAACGAAGTTGTCGTCGCAAAAGAAAACGACAACGGCACAAGCGACGTTCGCAGCGTTGTGGGCGGCAGGCTGACCGGGTCCGGCACGGTCAAAAACACTGATTTGAGCGCGGTGCATCGGTTCGCGCCGCAGTGGCACAACTACCCGGACAGCCTGCGCTCGTTCCCCTTTGTGCGCTATACTCTGAACACGCTGCTTATCTGTACGCTGACCGTGCTGGGAACCGTGCTTTCCGCCGCCCTGCCCGCGTATGGCTTTGCGCGCCTGCGCTGGAAGGGGCGCGAAGCCCTGTTTTTCCTGCTTATCGCCACTATCATGCTGCCCTCGCAGGTGACGATGCTGCCCGTGTTCCTCATCTTCCGCGCCCTGCACTGGACGGGAACCATACTGCCGCTTGTCGTGCCGTCCTTCTTTGGCAGCGCGTTCTACATCTTTTTGCTGCGCCAGTTCTTTCTGACCATCCCGCAGGAACTCTCGGACGCGGCCCGCATTGACGGCTGCGGCGAGATCGGCATATTATGGCGCATCCTCGCGCCCATCGCCCGCCCCGCGCTCGCCACCGTGGCCCTGCTCTCCTTCACGTCCGCCTGGATGGATTTTACCGGCCCGCTCATCTATCTCCACGACGAGCGCACGTACACGCTCGCCATCGGCCTGCTGGCGTTTTTGGGCCGGCACGGCGGCGAGTGGAGCCTGCTCATGGCGGCAAGCATGGTAATGACCGCGCCGATGCTTATTCTGTTCTTTTTCGCGCAGCGCACCTACATACAGGGTATCGCGCTCACAGGATTAAAAGGCTAAAACCGCCACGTACAACCTGCATAAACGCAAAGACAACGCAGAACGCCTCCGAATAGGATAGAATAGCAGGACAAAGCATTTACCGGAAGAAGCCGGATCACAACGATGTGAATACAGGCGGTCTATTATTCACAAGACAGTTGAGCGCAGGACCGGTACAGCATGACGTAAGTACGCCGACAGTATCGCGTCCGCGAGGACGCTTGGCAACGCAGTTGCCTCCAAGGTGGGTACGTTCTTTGTACCCGACGTTTTCGGCAGACTTACGCCGCACAAAGCATTTTTGAATTGAACAATCAGGAAGAGGATCGTGTTGGACACCGAAGTGGACATTATAGATGTCATAGAAAAGCCTAAGCGCAGCGGGGCCAGTGAACGCGCCCTGCGCGCCGCCATCGAGATATTTACGCGCTGGGAAAACGACGAAAAGAACGTGCCGCTTGACCGCATCGTGTCGGGCGAGTTCCGCTCGCGCAAGTACCTCAACAGCGGCGAGCGGCGCTGGATCGGCGAAGCGGTCTATAGCTGCGCCAGGCTGTGGCGGCGGCAGGTGTTCCTGCTGGAAGCGCTGGGTCACGCGGCCACGCCCGAAAACGTGGTACGGCTGTGGGCCGAGGAGAACACAGAAGAAGAGAAGGCAGAAGATGCCGACTCCGACACTGCTCTGCTTGCGGGGCGTTCTGTGCTGGATTTGCTGCCCGGATTAGACAGGCCGCGTGAATATCTGCGTATCACGCTGTCGTTTCCCGATGCGATGGCGGACGCGCTGGAAGCCCTGCTGGGCGACGAAGCCATTGAAGCGGCCCGGTCGTTCAACGCGCAGGCTCCGACCACCCTGCGTGTCAATCCCCTGCGCGTCAGTTGGGCGCACCTGCGTAAGTCGCTGCCCGACGCCCTGCCGACCGCGTACTCGCCGTGGGGTCTGGAACTGCCGCGCCGCGTCAATGTGTACGACCTGCCCGGTTACCGCACCGGCTGGTTCGAGGTGCAGGAGGAGGCCAGTCAACTGGTGTCCCTGCTCGTAGACCCGCAGCCCGGTCAGCTCGTGGCCGAGGTGGGCGCGGGCGCGGGCGGCAAGACCCTCGCCCTGGCCGCGCTGATGGAGAATCAGGGCGAGATTTTCGCCATTGACACCAGCAAAGCGCGCCTGGAAGAGCTGCAAAAGCGGGCGGAGCGGGCGGGCGCGTCGTGCATCGAAATCTGCGAGCTGCCCGCCGACTACGAGGGCGAATGGCAACCCTCCGTCAGTATGCGGCGTACTGTTAATAGATGGCGCAACCGCGCCGATGTCGTGCTTGTGGACGCGCCCTGCACGGGCAGCGGCGTCCTGCGCCGCAGTCCCGACGCCCGCTGGCGCGACTTTGATATGACGCACATGACGCAGCTGCAATTCAATCTGCTCAATCAGGCGGCCACGCTGGTGCAGCCGGGCGGACATTTATTCTACATCACCTGCGCGTTTGAGCCGGCCCAGAACGAGGACATCGTGACGCGCTTTCTCGCCACGCAGCTGGGCGAACAATTCGAGATTGCGCCTGTCCTGCCCAGGCTAACAGCCGCTCGCGAACGCGCCCGCGCGCAGGCATTGACACCGCTGTTTATGCGGAGTGAAAAGTCGCAGCGCAAGATCGCCGAGCGGCAGGCTCAGGAACCCGTCACGACTATGGATAGCCTGCCCGCAGGGTTGGACGCGCCGATCCCTGCGTCCCAATCCGACTATGACAGCATGGCGAGCGGCCTATTCCTGCGTACCTGGCCGCACCGACAGGGGCTGGACGCGTTCTTCGCCGCCTGCCTGCACCGCAAGTCCGTCTAAGAGGAGTTATCCACAGATTACGCAGATTACGCAGATTAGAAATGCAAATACAATAGATGAGAACAGCCCATTGAGAGTACCGAATTTCGGATTGACGCAGCGTGTCATTGAAGTTGGGGATATTCTTCAATCCTGAATCCTGATTTGTATTATAATCTGCGTAATCTGCGTAATCTGTGGATAAACTCTGTAAATTTGAGTTATGTCTATCAGTAATTTACAAGTGAAGCAGCAGGAGCAGGCGGCGGATTGTCTGGCACAGGCCGCGCGCCTGATCGCCTCGGACGATTATGCCTTAGCGCTGCCCCTGCTGCATCAGGCCGTTTTGCTGTATGCCGAAGTGTACCGGCTGGCCGGGGAGGAAGAGGGCGTGACGACGCTGCTGACGCGCGCCCGCGCCGACGCGTGCCGGCAGTACGGCGACGCCCTGGCGCATCAGGAACGCCACCCCGAAGCGGCCAGCGTGTTTCAAGAAGCGGCGGATTTGTACGGCGCGTTGTCCGCGCAGACCGACCGACAAGCCGCGCAAGTGTGCGCCCGCAAAGCCCTTGCCAGTGTGACGGCCCTGCGCGCCAATCCGCAGGATCGTTTATTGCTGCTGATCGCCCGCTATGAGCGGCAGCGGCAGCAGTTCGCGATGCAGCCCGATACCTGGGTGGAGCAGGCCAACTGCTGCCTGCACATCGCCCGCATTTTTCTGAGGCGTGACCGGAGTCAAGAAGCGTTCACGCAGTACACGGACGCGCTGGCGCTGTATGGCCGCGCCGAGCAGGCCGCGCCTGTCCTGGCATCTCAGGCCGAGTGCCATCACCGCCTGGGCAATCTGCTGGCGAACGTGCTGATTGACGCGCCTGACCGCATCGCGCAGGCCGTCGCGCATTACGAGCAGGCGCTTGCCCTGTACGCTGATCCCGAAACTTTAGAGCAGGGCATTCAGGAAGATGGCCTGCTGTGCGCCCGCGCCCTGTCCGACCTGCGCCGCCGCACACTTGCAGAGTAGTTCTCACGACGCGAACGCCGACATTGAAACACCGCTGTAACAGGGTTCAAACCCGGTTTTTGGAGAAAGACATGCCCGTAACGCCGCCCAAAATATACACCTTGCCGCTGTTTCCGCTGGGCAGCGTGCTGTTTCCGCAGTTCCCCTTGCAGCTTCATATTTTTGAGGATCGCTACAAGGCCATGATCGGCGAGTGTATTGATAAGGATATGCCGTTCGGCGTCGTCCTTATCCGCGAGGGGCGCGAGGTGGGCGCGCCCGCTATGCCGCACGATGTCGGCTGCGTGGCGCGTATCCTGGACGTGGAGCGGTTCGCCGATGGGCGCATGAACCTGCTGGCCGTGTGCGAGCAGCGGTTCCGCGTCCTGGACTACATGGAGGGCGACCTGCCCTACCTCATCGGCAAGGTCGAGGAACTGGACGACCAGCCCATGATGGAGGACGTAAGCGACCTGACCGCCGACCTGTCGGGGCTGTTTGCGCGCTATCTGGCCCTGCTGGCCGAACGCGCCAACATCGCCATGCCCGAAGTGGAACTGCCCGAAGATCCGCAGTCGCTCGCCTTTTGCGTGGCGTCTGTGGCAATGCTGCCGCCCGAAGAAAAACAGACGCTGCTCGAAATGACGGACACGCAGGCCCGTCTGGAAGACGAGGTGCGCTTACTGCGCGAGCAGATCGCCGTTCTCGAATCCTCGGACAGCGTGACCATAAACGAAGACGAAGACGACAACGAAAATGAGGCGGGCGGGGAAGAAACGGAGGGCGGAATGCGCGTCCTGATCGCGCGCCCCCTCGATCTGCAAACGCGCAAATGGCAAAAGTACGTGAACGACCTGCGTAACTAAACGCTCCATGATACGCTTGATTGCTGCGGCTTGACTGCTGCGGCTTGACTGTTGCAGCCTGATTGTCACCACAGAGGTATTTCAAGGAACAGGGTTGGTACAAGACTGAGAGTGGCATGACGCTTTCGATGGGCTGTTACGCGGCGGGATATTTGACCGGGTTGGCCGCTTTTGTGTGTATGGCGCGGCGGCGCGGCATGGCGACGGAAGGTATTTTCCTGCTGCTTGCGGCTGCCCTTGTCGGCGGCCTGCTGTGCGCGAATCTGGCGCAGCGCGTATTTACCGGTGAAGCGGGCAAGACCATTCTGGGCGGCATCGCGGGCGGCTATGTGTCCGTGTTGTGCGCCAAGCGGTTTATGGGCATCACGCGCCCGACCGGCGACCTGTTCGCCGTGGCGATCTGCGCGGGCGAGGCCGTGGGGCGGTGGGGCTGCTACTTCGGCGGCTGCTGTTACGGCAGGCCGACGGCTGCCCTCTGGGGCGTGTGGCAGCATCACGCGTGGCGGCATCCCACGCAGCTTTATCTATCGCTTGCGTGCCTGCTCATCCTGATCGCGCTTGTGCGGCTGGAAACGCGGCCTGACCGCGTACCCGGCCAACTTCTCACGGAAAACATATTGTTCTGCGTACAGGGTCTGCTCTACTGCGCGGCGCGGTTTGGGGTCGAGTTCTGGCGCGAGTCCAGGCCCCTGCTGCCAAACGTTTTTTTGCTTTCGACGCTCTCCACAGCGCAATACGCCTGTGTCGCGGGCGGCTTGTTTTTTGGTGTACGGCTGGCGCGCATCCGGCGTAAGCCCCCTCTTTGTGCCGCGCCGGGCCGATCCTCTGCGCCCATTCCGCCGCCCGCCTTCGGTCCGCCTTTTAAAGCGGAACGCTAAATACGCTCATAGAAACACCGCAGTCAACCTCGCAGCGGCGACAGGAGACAAAACCCCATGCCCACGCAGCAATGTCCTGTCTGCGGCACTCCGATGGAGCCGACCGCGCCCTTTTGCCCGCAGTGCGGCACGGCAATGGCGATGCTGATGAAGCCGACGCGAACCCTGACCGGCATCGGCTGGCTGGATGTGCTTTTAGGCGTAATAATCGGTTTCAGCGCATTGATGACGATAGGCTGGGTCGGCTTGCTGCTGTTTAACGCGGTCGCGCAGGGCTGGGTATGGATCGCCATTTTTGAAGTTGTTCTCGCGGTCGGCCTGTACTTTTTCATACGCCGCTTTTATCCGCTAATGGCGCGCGGCCTCGCGATTTCCGGCCTCCTCCTTCTGCTGCTTGTGCTGGGCATTTTTTGGCTGTGCAGCGGCTTCAAGGGATAGATGAAAGTATACAATATGCAGGCAAAAGCGAGCGAGATGAAAGCCCTGGAAGCGGCAGACTGGACGGAGCAGACGGAGGGCTTATGCCCCGTCTGTCTGAGGGCAGTTCCGGCCCGGCTGTTCGTCGCGCAAAGCCGGGTCTGGATCGAGCAGACGTGTATGCGGCACGGCGTTCATCGCGCCCTGATCGCCTCCGATGCCCCGGAGTACCTGCGTCTGAGGCAGTACGTCGCCCCGCGTATGGGCGTACCGAACGCGATCATGGGATGCTGCGGCAGCGACTCGGCCTGTTGTGGCGGGGCGTCCAATCAGAACGGCGCGGATACGAATGGACAGGCCCCGCCCGGCCCGCCGACCTGCGTGCTGCTCCTGGAGATCACGCTGGCCTGCAATCTGCGCTGCCCCACCTGCTACGCGGATGCGCGGGGCCACGACTTTATGCCCGTTGAGACCGCCCGATTGCGCCTGGACACCTTCTTCCGTACCCAGAAGACCTTAGACGTGCTGATGCTCAGCGGCGGCGAGCCGACCATTCATCCCCACTTTGCCGACATCCTCGCGCTCGCCCTGGAATATCCCATCGGGCGCATTCTGGTAAACACGAACGGCCTGCGGCTGGCCCAGAGCGACGCGCTTCTTGCTCTGCTGGCCGCGCATCGCGACCGCGTGGAACTGTTCTTTTCGTTCGCCAGTTTCCGGCCCGATGTGCATGTCCGCCTGTACGGCAAAGACCTGACCATTATAAAGCGGCAGGCGCTGGAGCGCGCGCAATCTGCGGGCCTGTTCGTCACCCTTGTGCCGACCATCGAGCGGGGCGTCAATGACGGCGAGATCGGCGACCTGTACCGCTACGCCCTGTCTTTAGACAACATCAACGGCCTGACCTTTCAGCCCGTAATGAGCGCGGGCCGCTACGAGCATGACTTTCCCGCGAATGAGCGCATGACGCTCACGGACGTGCTGCGTGAACTGGAAATCCAGACAAACGGCGCGCTGCGGACGACCGATTTTGTGGGCCTGCCCTGCTCGCACCCCGATTGCTGCGCCCTGACGTATGGCTTTCTGGACGCGAAACGCGAGACCATCGTGCCACTGCCCCGGCATCTGGACGTGGCGCGTTATCTGGACTTGTTCGCTGACCGCATCAGCTTTGCGGGAATGCTGGGCGGCGCGGCGCGGCGCGTGTGGTCGGACGTGGCCCATCTGCGCGCCCGCCGCACCCTGCGCGATCTCGCCACGCTGTTCGCGCAGGGCGGTTTGCGCGACGTGCTGCCGCTCATCGGGCAGCCGGAACAGTTCGGGCGGCGCGTGTTCCGCGTGGTCGTCAAGCCGTTTATGGACGCGCACACCTATGACCGCAAACGCATCGAGCAGTGCTGCACCAAAATCTTGAACGAGCAGGGCGAGGCCATCTCGTTCTGCGAGTACAACGTCTTCCACCAGGGCCGCAAACCTTCTCAGGCCATCATTCCCCTGACCCTTACACCGCGGGCCTAAAGACATAATGCACACACAACTTGTAGGGGCAGACCCCTGTGTCTGCCCTTCTTCTGTGCGGTTCCGTACAATAATCAAGAGAAGCACGGCAAAGAAAGCACGGAAGGGGCGCAGCTTACAATGAGCGCATGGGACAGACAACAGCAGGGGCAGCGATACGAGGGCTACGCGTTCACCTTCTGCAAGGCCGCGTTCCTTGTCCTGATATTCCAGCGGTACGCTCTGCTCGCCCTGTCCGGACTGGCGGCCATATTCTACCTGCTCGCCGCCTGGAAGGGCGTCACCCAATGGCGCTGCTGGGCCAAGCCGCCTTACGTCACGCTGTTCTGGCTCGCCGTTTTCGCATGGCAGGTATGGGAGACCTTCTGGCCGCGCCCCCGCTAAGGCTGATTTAGCTGTCTTTCCTTGTCTGGTTATGTTTAGAAACAGCGCGTGGGCGGGTAAACTGAAAGGGCGTTTGCGCGGTAAGGCGCGGACAAAGCAACATTTCCCTTGACGGCGATGCAATCACTTTTTAATTCATCCGGGGGCCGAACACGCGTATGAGCAGCGAGGACACAGGGGCGTATGGCGGGCCGTGGGGCGTGGATCACATCGGGTTTCGGGCGCCGGGGCAGGCCGAGATCATGCACTACGACGAGTGGGATCTGGCTCCCGATGCGTTCCGCGTGCGAACCCTCTACTGCGGCATCTCGACCGGCACGGAACTGACCCACTTTCAAGGCACGAACCCCTATCTGCACAGCCGCTGGGACGACGACCTCAAATTGTTTGTGGAAAACGACGGCGTCACCCACTACCCCCTGCCGTTTACGGGCTACATGCAGGTCGGGCGCGTCGTGGCGAGCCGATGGGATAGGGTCAGCGAAGGCGACATCGTCAGCGCGACATACGGACACAAAAGCGGGCATACCGTGTTTGCCCGTAACGAATTGTACTATAAACTGCCCGCCGAACTTGATCCGATGCTCGGCATCTACGTCTCGCAAATGGGGCCGATCTGCGCCAATGGCATTCTTCATGCGGACGAAGAAGCGTATGGCGCAAACGCGCAGTCGTTTGGGTGCGGCGTCCGGGGCAAGCGCGTACTCATTGCGGGTACGGGCGTGATCGGCCTGTTTACGGGCATGATGTGCCAGTGGGCCGGGGCGAGCGAGGTAGCGATTGTGGGCCGCAGCGCGTGGAAATTGGAACGGGCCGCGCGCCTGGGCATGACGCCTCTAAATACGCAGCACGTAGACGCGGGGCTTTGGGCCAAAACGCGCTGGCACGACAGCCTGGGAAACCGGGGCGCGGATGTGGCCTTTCAGTGTTCCGGCTCGGACGAACTGCTCGCCCACACCCTGCGCGCCCTGCGTCCGCAGTGCGCCGTGATTGACCTGGGCTTTTATCAGGGCGGCGCGCCCGGTTTGCAGTTGGGCCGCGAGTTCCACCACAACGGCCTGAAACACATCTGCGCCCAGATCTATCGTGTGCCGCGCAGTCTGGCGGGCGCATGGAACCATCGCCGACTCGCCGAAACCACGCTGGCCTTCCTGATGGAACGGGGCGAGGCCGTCAAAACCGAATTGATTACGCACGTCCTGCCGTTTAGGGACGCGCAGCAGGCGTATGATCTGCTGGCCCATGAGGGAGCGGATGCCCTGCAGGTGGTACTGGACTGTGAATGAACCCGTCAACCCATCTGCCAATAAATCTGCCAATGAATTCGTCGCGGAGCCTGTCAATGCACCTGTCAACGGGCTTATCAACGGAACTGTCAATGCGCCTGTCAATGAGCCTGTCAATAACGTTGTGAACCACGCGGAGCCGCCGCAAAACATTGTGAAAATCCTGTTTGTGTTCGCGTGGCTTGTGGTCGGGGGCGAAGAGACCGAGGTTCGCCTGCTGGCCCGCTGTCTGGACGCGGGCAAATACCGATTGTCCGTGATCTCCACATACCGCCGCGACAACATGCCCGACCAGACCCACGCGCAGCTACGCGCATTGGGCGTGGACGTGGACACGCGCTGCTACGAGCTGCCAGAACACGAACACGCCCCGCACATCGCGCGCCGCATCCGCGAGGACGGCTTCGATCTCGTGATCGCCTGCCAGGGTGTGCGTCCCGTCTATCCCGCCTACGATCTATTGGCCGCGCAGTCGTTTCCCGCCCCGCCCCTGATCGAACACGGCGGGTTGGTGTCGGAAGCCTTTCACAACCCCAAGCATCACACGTCGGCGTATGTAGGCGTGTGCCGGGCCATACGTGACGCGGCAGCGAGTGTCATGCCAGGCCAAAACGCCTTGGAGATACCGAGCATGGTAGACCTGTCGGAGTTTGCGCCCGATGCGCGGAACGCGGTCAGGCAGGAATGGAATTTTGGCCCTGACAACGTCGTCATCGGCTGGGTCGGACGACTGGACGCCAAAAAGCGCGTCGAGGATTTCATCGCGGCCTGCGCGCTTGTGGCGCAAACGCGGACAAACGCGCGTTTTGTCATCATCGGCGGGCCGGACGCGTTTATGCCCCATTATGCCGACGCGCTCAAACAGCAGGCCTTAGATGCGGGGCTGAAGGATCGCCTGCTGTGGACGGGCGACCGTCCTGACGTGCCTCGCCTGCTGGGTGGCGTGGATGTTTTCGCGTGGCTGTCGCAGGGCGAGGGAATGCCGCATGTGATCGCCGAGGCGGGCGCGGCGGGTCTCCCCGTGATCGCCACGCGGGACGGCGGCACGACCGAACAGATCACGGACGAGGTTTCGGGCCTGTTCGTGCCGCACGAGCATCCTGCATCCGTGGCGCAGGCCATGACGCGCCTGATAGACGATCCCGATTTGCGCGCTCGCCTGGGCCGCGCCCTGCAAGTGCATGTGATCGCCGCGTACAGCGCGAACGCCATTGTGCCGCAGTGGGAGCAACTTTTCGCCGGCCTGCTCGCCGCATCATAATAGCGTTCCTGCCAAAAAGCTTATGAACTCCCCTGATAAACCTCTGCGATTAGCCCTATTTACCGACAGCCTGCATCCGAGCGGCGTGGGCTGCGTGATGACCACGCTGGCCCGACATCTGCCCGCCTCACGGTATAAGCCGTTCCTGGTCTGCGCCGCACATGAGGGTACGGACGACCTTGCGGACGCGATGCGCCCTTATGTATCGGACATTATGCGCTGTACGGTGCGCTGGGACGACGATGTCGCGGCCCTGCCCGCTCTCGTCTCGCAATTACAGGCGTGGGGCATTGACATTTTCCATAACCACATCGGCGCGACATGGGAGGGCGATTGGGGAACGATTGCCGCCCGGTGCGCTCATGTTCCGCTTGTCGTTGCCACGGATCACATTCCCTGCGTCCTGCGCCTGGATCACGAACTGCACCGGCGCAAACGCGTCAATCAACTGCTGGACAGGCAGTTCGCCGTATCCTCAAGCGTGCGCCAATCGCTCATCGAGTGCGGATTGATCGAGGCAGAACGCGCGTTTACCCTGGAGAACGGTGTCGAGCCGATCACGCCCAATCTATCACGCGCGGCGGCGCGGCGCAAACTGGATTTGCCCCTTGATGTGCTGGTCGCCCTGTTTGTGGGTCGGCTTGTCGAGCAGAAAGACCCCTATGTTCTCCTGGGCGCGATTGCCCGGCTGAAGGCGCGGGGGCAGGCCGCGTTTGCGCTTTTCGCGGGGGACGGCTGGGCGCGGCACGCCTGTGAGGGCGAGGCGCGGCGGCTGGGCGTGTGGGAGAGCGTTCGCTTCCTGGGCGAGTGCGCGGGTATTGCCGACCTGCTGACCGCAGCCGACGCGCTCGCCATGCCGTCGAAATTCGAGGGAATGCCGCTCGCCGGATTGGAAGCGATGTCTATGGGCCTGCCGATTGTGGGCTGCGACGCGCCCGGTGTGCGCGATGTCGTGACGCACGACCTGAACGGCTGGCTGACCCCTATTGCCGACCCGGACGCGTTTGGGGACGGGTTGGCGCGGGCGTTTATGCCCGAAACGGGAACGCGCTGGGGACAGGCGGGACGCAGGCGGTACGCCGAGCGGTTCACCGCCCCGCAGATGGCCGCGCGCCAGGACAACGCCTATCGAGAAGCCCTTGCCGCGCAGTTACAACCCGCTGATAAAGAAAACTGAAGAAGGCCAAAGAAGGCCAAAGAAGGCCGACGCATAGGAAGCTGACGCAAAGAAAGCTAACGAACAAAGACGCCGCCGGATGCGTCCTCTTGCGGGCGCAAGGTTTGTTTCGACACAACACGCCGCTTCCGGCAGACAACAAACCCGGTCGTAAAATAAATCGCAAAAACAGAAAAGAGACACGAACGTGGCGCAATTAACTCAGGAACGCATCGCGGCCATCCTGCACCTGGCCGGACAAATAGACCTCCAGATAACCGAAATGTCCGAGGAAGTGGAGTCGCTGACCATGCGACTGGAAAGCCTGCGGGCCATGTCCACGCAGATATTCAGCATACAGGACGGCACACTCAGCGACGAGGAAGTAAACGCGCTCGCTACGCCCGGCACGGACGTAGACGAGATAGATGGCGTTCCCTCCGCCGAAAGCATTCTGGACGAGATCATCACGGACGAACTGACCCACGCGCCGGAGTAGCACGTGGACGTTCGGGAGGCGCGTTTTGTTTGATTCGCCATTACCGCCGTCCTCTCAGGCGGCATTATCATCCACAGTTCCACCCTTGCCGCTGTCCGTTTTGCAGCCGGCCTCTCAACACACTGAACGGTCGCTGTTCAAGTCGTTTTTCATGGGCGGGTTCGAGTGTTCCACGCACATCAACGGCGCGGGGCAGCGGCTGGATCTGATCGCGGCCACGCAGCACGACCGCTATGCCGGGGCGGATTATGCGCGGGCGCAATCGCAGCATTTGCATACCGTCCGCGACGGCATCCGCTGGCACGTCATCGAGCGCAGCGCGGGCGTGTACGACTGGAACAGTGTTGTGCCGATGGTTCGCGCCGCGCACAATGCCAACATACAGGTGATCTGGGATCTATGTCATTACGGCTGGCCGGATGACATAAATCTGTTCTCGCCCGCGTTTGTCACGCGCTTTGCCCGCATGGCCGGCGCGTTTGCTCGCGTTCTGAACGGCGAGACCGACACAGTTCCCTTCCTCGCCCCCGTCAACGAGATCTCATTCTTTTCGTGGGCGGCGGGCGAGGTGGGCTACATTTTTCCCCATGCCCATGATCGGGGCAAGGAACTCAAGGCGCAGTTAGTGCGGGCCGCGATTGCAGCAATGGAAGCCGTGCTTGCCGTGTGTCCCAACGCCCGCTTCGTCCATCCTGACCCCGCCATCCATGTTCACGCCGAGTCGGGAAACGCCGCATACGCGCAGGCCGCGCACGACTACACCCTGTCCATGTACGAGGGCTGGGACATGATCAGCGGACGCCTCGCCCCGCACCTGGGCGGGCAGCCCCGCTACCTGGACATCATCGGCCTGAACTATTATCCTCATAACCAGTGGGTGTTCTGCGACCTGCCCTTTAATCCCGCCTTCAAAATGCCTCGCGACAATGCGCGCTACCGCCCATTCCGCGCTATTTTAGCCGACATCTACGAGCGCTACGAGCGGCCCATACTGCTGGCCGAGACCGGGGCCGACGGCGACGACCGGGTCGGCTGGCTGCGCTATGTGGGCCGCGAGGCGCGGGCCGCGATCCGGTCGGGCGTGGCCCTGGAGGGCATCTGCCTGTACCCGGTCGTCAACTTTCCCTGGTGGGACGACGGCCACCATCTATATAACGGCCTGTGGGACTACGCCGACGCGCAGGGAAACCGCCCGCTCTACGAACCCCTTGCCCGTGAACTCGCCCTCCAGCAGCGCGCGTTTGCCGGCCTGCGCCCCCCGTCCTGCCCCGTGAACTTCTAGTGTCTGCCTGTGCTGAACAATTCCCGCCGGGGACTGTGTTATACTCATAGAGAAAGTAGAACTAACGGTAATTCGCAGGACGAAAACTCAGAGTAAGAAATTGAGGAACGCTGAATATGTACACGCTAAAGCAAGGGTTGTTCATTGTGGCGGCGCTGCTCATCATCGCGCCGACGACTGCCGCGCCCAACGGCAAGACACAGAGCAAGACGCCGCCTCATGTAACGACACGCTTATTTTTCAGCGTTCAGTGGAAGGACAAAGCGCGCGCCTACGCGCAGATCCACGCCATGAATTCGGACGGTACAGACCGTGTCTGCCTGACCCCAATTTTAGACGCGGAGTACCGTCCCGTCCTTAGCCCGGACGGCAAAACCCTCGCCTTTACCACCCACCGCGACGGCATCCGCAGCCTGTACCTGATGAACCCGGACGGCACGAAACAGCGCCCCGTTGGGTGGAGCCACGATGCGGGATTGTGCGCGTGGTCGCCGGATGGCAAGCAGTTGGCTTTTTCCAGCAACAGTACCGGGCGATACTGCATCTGGGTAATGAATGCAGACGGCACGAACCCGCGCAGGCTGACGAACGGCCCCTCCGAGGACTGCCCCACCTGGTCGCCGGATGGACGCAAAATCATTTACGAGAGCCACGAAAACAACATCTGGCGCGTCTATGTCGTCAATACGGACGGCGCGAACCGACAGGCGATCACCACGGATAAGTGGGACAGCCGCTGGCCGCAGTGGTCGCCGGACGGCAGGCTGATCGCGTATACGGGCTACGAACAGGGCAACGGCGACATTTACACCATGCGCCCGGATGGAACGCAGGCCACGCGCCAGACCGACAGCCCTGCCGAAGATCGTCAGCCCGCCTGGGATGGCAAGCAACTGCTGTTCCACAGCAACCGGGCCGGTCATTTCGACATCTACACGCTCGCCCTGAACAGCCACAACGAGCATCGCCTGACCGCCGAGGCCAAAGACACGGCGGAAGTGACCGCTGCCCCGGTCAGCGCCATTCCCGCCTCGCGTCCGGTACGCGGCACCCCACGCCCCGACCACGAATAAATGGCGTCCATTTCGATGGATGCCTCCTGCTGATTCCAGTTCCTGCAAGCCTGTGTATTCTGCGCCTGAGAAATAGGCGTATGAACAATAAACTTTATCCGCAGTTTGTAACGCGCAGACGGGCGAGAAGGTGACAGGAAACGATGTTCCTACACAAAATCGCTATGGAAAGACAGCGTCGAAATAGTGGCAATGCAGCGCTTCCAGCCCGCTGGCTCGTTGGTGTATGCGGTTATAAGTTGAGGCGTTGTGACCTCGCGGGCGTTATGGGGGGCGTGAATACAAGCCGTCCCTGGGCGTTCGTGTCGGCACTGCTAACCTCCTTTCGTTTGCTTCCAAGTCCTCTGCTGTGCAAGCGCGTCAAGCGGCGCAAGGATAGAAGGGCGCAAGAACGCCCCCGCACAAGGGAAGCCGTGGTTTGGCTGTTCTGTGCGAGGGCGCGGCTGGTGTTTTTTGTTGGTGTTTAGCGCTGCTCTACTATATGTTGTGGTATGCGTCGGTTTTTAGAAGGTAGAAGACGGGCAGAACGCAACTATTTTGGGGATATTTTTGACTCGACAAAAACCAAGTGTCTATACATGTAGCATTCTGTTACGCAGAGGCCGGGTTCACGACGCTCCTGCGCCCTTATTGTCGGCTTGCCGCTTCTCCTCGCAACGCAAAGCGAAGAACGCATGACAACTCCTTTGTTTTTGGGCTTGGTCTTGCTTTGTCGTACCCGTTGAAACCAATGCGCGTTAAGGTTCATCGAAGAGATCAAACGGGAGTGTTCGTGTCCGTTGCGGCGTCTTCATAGTGCTTCCAATCCACGCGCAGAATTTCATAGTGCAAGTCTGTCTTTTTTTTGGGTCTCGCTTGGGGCAATATCCCCTGCGTGAGCCATTCCTCCAGCCCGCTCCATGACTGATATTTGTGGTTACACTTCTCCGAGGCCATCACTGCCAACGTGTCGGGATATTCACTTAATTTGTGCTTGAATTCGCTGTATGCACCGTTTTTGTCGTCCAAATCCCTGTTCAAGTAGACAAGGAACGTGTCCTCGGCGCGGGCTTGAAGAGAAATACGCTTGACGCACTCCACCCATTTGCCCACTTCTTCCGTGACCCCGCCTTGCTCCCAAAAGTAGGAAAAATAAAAGACGAGTGTTCCTCCGTCTTTGCCCCGGCAATCCACTTGCTCCATCCAGTGCGGATTGTTGATGTCCGGGTAGCATCCTCGAAAACGATCTCCAAAAAGATCCTTTTGGTTTTGCTTTGTGTGGAACTTCAAGGCGATGTCCGTCATAAAGGAATGGAGGTCACACCCCAGATAATCAAGCTCAAGCCGTTTTTTTGCAGGTAAACTTTGCTGAAAATCCGCGAGAGCCATACACGCGGTCATCGGACCGCAGCCGACATCAATCATCCAAACATTCGCGGGCTTTTGATAGATGTACGGCTTGAAAAATGTTTCATACTCGCGCTCAATCACCTTTTCGTTTCCGTCCAGGTGCATCGGCATGTAGGTATAACTGTATAACAACGCAAGCGCCCGGGTTTCGCAAGGAGTTCGCGCGTACCCCAGTATTTTCATGCGGATATAATGATCGAACGACGAAAATTCGGTTCTGCTTTGCTGGTAGGCGACAAGATACTGATGGACTTCTTGATTGATTTCTTCATCCTCACGCAACGGCTTCAACACAATATCGCGGAACGCTTCCTGATACCCCACTTTATTCTCCTGCTGCCACTCCTCCGAGATGTCGAGCAGCCCATACACCTTCGCCTGAATGTTGGGCAGCGGCAAGGGTTCGTGTAAAAACGCACACTTTGGCAAATCGCTGCCCTGATGCCCGGAAAATGTCAGGCGAGGGCGGCTTATTCGAGCCTGAACAATGCCGATACGCGGCAGTGAAAAGCGGGCAGGAGTGCGCCGCCGTCCAGTTCGTCCTGGGGCGCGTACTGTACCGACTGCGTGGGCGTGGTGTAGACCGTTACGGCTTGCATGTCCGGGTACAGATACCAGACCTGCTGCGCCCCCGACGCAAAGTATTCGCCGCGTTTGCGGGCGATGTCGGCAGGCTCTAAGGACGCGGACACCACTTCGATGCACAAGTCCGGAGCCGCGTCGCCGAACGTACCCGGCGCGACGCCTCCCAGCAGACGCTCCCGCCGCGTAAACGACACATCCGGGGCGCGCAAATTGCCCGATGCCATGCGAAATCCCGCCTGCGAACTGCACACGATGCCGCGCCCGATAGCAGCGGGCGTCAGGCGATAAATGACGATGGCCGCGACCTCAGCGTTTCGGACGCTTCCCGGCACTTCTTTCGCCTCCCCATCCACCAGTTCATATTTACGCCCATTGTCCGGCAGCCGCATGAACTCTGTTTCCGTCATGCGCGACTTGGTTATAGTCATTGAAGTTTCCCTACAGATAAAAACAATATTCTGCTGTGGCTACTCCTTGTACGTTTGTACATACAAAGGGAGTAGAGGCCTAACTCAACCATGAACGCGATAGGTTTGTGTTCGCAATGCTCGACCAATAAATGAATCTACGACGCAGTGCGCCGTAGATTTATGATGAATGTTTGCACAAACTCTATCTCGCTCTATGGCATCAACGACATTACTGTGAGACCGTATGCTCTACGGTTTTGTAAGCACTTCTGTGATTAACTTTAGAGGTGCTTCCTGTCCTCGCATTCCACGGCTCAGCGCCTTCTTATAATCAGAGAGTAGTTGATGCAGTTGAGGTGAACAATCTTTTGTCTTGCCCATTTGCTCCCACTTCAAATAGGCGTTAAGATTACCACCAAAGGTGTTTTGCAGCGCGGGTTCATCAAAGATGTTGTTATCTGTGTTTGGCGTAAGGTAGCCATCAACTATCTCGACGCCAGTGTCCAACAAACAATGAACCGGCTCAGAGTCATCAGCACAGAAAAGCTTGAGCAAAGAATGCGTCAGTTTTCTAGGCGTTGTTTCAAGGCCAGCACGCAGATGCACTTCGCGCAAAAGTTCTACTACTACCATATAGTAGAGATAACGCGTCGAACGGCGTGTCTGTTTACCCCCACGCCCGAACTTGAGTTCATCAGCGACAAGCTGAAGACGGTACGCCGCGTACAAATCATCGATACCAAAGGGACGATCATCTGTCACGCCGTCTACAATGTCCTTAAAAATGGAACCGCTCGGTAAAAACGCGCTGTTGTTATTCCATGCCGTCCCAGCTTCTCTCAACCAGCCAGCCGCATATACCTTGAGCAGATCAAATGAATTAGCATACTTGTCGAACCGAGGCGAAAACTTGGGGTTTTGCTTTTGCCGCGCGCGTTGCGCGTCCCATCCGCCTCTCTGAGTTTCAAGGTAAAGATTGTATTTCCGTGCCATTTCGATTTCCCAGTCCTTGAACTCGGATTCTAAAGAAATGAAATCTCTATCGCGTACAGCATTCTGCCGATTAGTGTAGCGGGCGATGTTTGCTAATGTATCCTTGCCGCTTTTACCAACCTTTACAATCTTGGTTACGACAACTCCTTGGCTTGCCTGATGCCGCCACTCCTCCAACTCTGCGTTGAATCCCGTGGTTCCTGTGTTCAGTTTTTTATTACAGACTTCCCAAACGCATCGTGTTGTTTGACAGCCATTTACGACGTATGGCTCAAGTAACTCCACACTTCCATTCCCAACGTGACGTATATCGCTGACAACGATGGTGATGCCATTGTTGTACAATCCAAACAACTGTGGCGTCTTACTCAACGTTTCTTGGATTTTGCTGTTTATGCGCCCACGGCTACCAAGAAATCGGCGCACGTTCTTTTCATAAAGACGATCTAAGTCTTGCGTTTTTGCTCTAAAAGCGTTGAGAAAATCGTAAACTGCGAGGAGTGGAATAGCCCCTACCCATAAAGTATCATCCGCAATCGTTGTCGGTAGTTTGATTGCCACACTAATTGCTGAAACATCATCCACTTCATCGAGTGTACGTTGATATATTGTCGCAATGGACACTGCTTCAACGCTAAAAGCTGCTCCTAACCTACTTCTACCCATTGCCTCAATATCTTGTAGACTTCGCATTTGAGGCTCAGTGAGTGGAGCTTCTGTTGCGAAAACCAGCACAATACGATCATGGCCGTCGCTTTGAACGAAAGTGATCAAGCGATCAACTAACCCCTCTGCTAAGGAGGATAGTCGGGTTCGATTTCCCGAAAGAGTATCGAGAATCTTCTGAGCCTCGGTATAAAGTGTGGTGCTTCCTTTGAAAGCAGCTCCATACTTGCTTTGGACTATGTACCAAATATTTCCTTCAGCGATGCTGTCATCGTCAACATCAACATCCTCTCTGCGGTGCAAATAGGCAAGATCTATTCCACCGTCGTTCGCGCCGTCGCAGTAAACAATGTCATCGGAGGCGGCATCCACTTCAAGCCACTGTGTTAGCAATTTACGCGAAAAGCGATTGCCTAACTCTGTTGTGGATGGGGTACCTAATGCAACATCCTCCAACCACTGATTACGGTACTCATCGAATGTGATTTGGCTAGGCATAGATCGCTCCGTCAGGATTCTGCATAAGAAGTGGTTACATAATTCTACAAACGCTCTAAAGGTTCCTTCACCGCCTTACAAACAGAAAACAAGTTGTTACCAGGCGAAATCAATGGATTGGAGAAAGGCGCGGGCGATGAGGGTGTGGCCGACGTGGTTGGGGTGGACGCGATCCCAGGCGAGGGTGGCGGGGTAGACGGTCTGCAAAACGGTGTCGAACGCGGCCTGCGTGTCCACGAACAGGGTGTCGTGACGGGCGGCAATGTCGCGGACGATTGCGCCGTAGCGATCCATCTGCGCCCGCATCGCATCGGCGCGGTTCGGCTCGATGTAAAAGGGCGTCATCAGGACAAGCCCTTTCAGATGCGGCAGGGTGCGCGTGACCAGTTCTTCCAGCGTCGCGGCGTATTCTTCGGGGTACACATGGCCGTGCCGCTGAAGCGGGCTGTCGAACTGCCGCCACACGTCGTTGGTTCCGATCATAATGGAAAGCCAGTCGGGGGCCAGATCCAGCACGTCCGTCTGCCACCGCGCTTTGAGGTCGCGGACGGTGTTGCCGCTTCCGCCCATGTTGACCACGCGGATGTTGTGATGCGGGTACACGGCCCCCAATAGTCCGGCGACATTGGCGACATAGCCCCGTCCCAGGGCGGCCTCGCCCAGCCCCTCGCCGACCGGACGCGCCCGCCCCGCGTCCGTGATACTGTCGCCGATCATCACCAGTTTACTGCCGGGCTGTAGCCGCATCGCTGCCTCCAGAAAGAGAAGAGTTATCCACAGATTTACACAGATTAGCACAGATTAAATGCAAATTGAAAACAGATTAGAGGACGAGGCGTTCGTATTGGAGGCTGACTGCGCCGAAGTTCAGGATCAGGGCGCGATGGAAGCCGGTGGCTTTCAGATAGTTTAACGTTTGCGCGCGTTCGGCTCCGGCGATTTTGTCCAGGGCTTTTGTTTCGACAATGATGTCGTCATAGCAGACAAAGTCGGCACGGTAGGAACAGGCGAGCGGCTGCCCTTTGTAGAATACGGGCAGGTGTACTTCGCGCCCGAATGGTATGCCGCGCAATCCACATTCCAGCGCCAATGCTTTATAGTGACCCCATTTGTCAAGACAAATTTTCGTCCTGTTTAAGGTGGTCGGTGTGCCGATCTTTGTCGGCCTAGCAGCCGAGCGATTGACGGTACACGGCTGCCGGTGTCTGGTAGCCCAGCGCCTGGTGCGGACGCGCTTCATTATAGAAGTGGAAGTAGGCGCACAGTCCGCTTTGCACTTCGTTAGGCGTTTCATATCCTTTCAGATATACGTCTTCGTATTTGACGGTTCGCCACAAGCGTTCTACAAAGATGTTGTCTAAGGCGCGGCCTCGCCCATCCATGCTGATTGCAATGTCTTCCGCCAGCAGGCGACCGGTAAACTCCCTGCTCGTGAACTGAACGCCCTGATCGCTGTTAAAGATATGCGGCTTGCCGCTTGTCAGTGCCTGTTCCAGCCCTTCTATACAGAAGGCGGTGTCCATTGTGTTGGAAAGCTGCCAGGCCAGGACGAAGCGGCTGTACCAATCGATCACAGCAAACAGGTACACAAATCCCTTCGGCATGGGAATATACGTGATGTCGCCGCTCCACACCTGATTGACGTGGTCGATCTTGACGCCGCGCAGCAGGTAAGGATAGGTCGGGTTCTCAGGCGACGGGCGGCTTGTATTCGGGCCGGGAACCATTGCCTGCAAGCCCATGACCTGCATCAAGCGGGCAATCCGCTTCTTGTTGACCTCGTATCCACCCTGGCGCAGCATACGCGTGACCTTGCGGTAGCCGAAGAACGGGTGCGCGGTGTACTCTTCATCTATCAGGCGCATCAGGCGTAGGTTGAGTTCGCTCTCGCCACGCGGTTGGTAGTAGTAGCCGGAGCGAGACAAACCTAACAGTTCACATTGGCGCGCGATGCTGATCTGCGGATGACGGGCTTCGACGCGCTGCCGCAGTACATCAAGAGAGCCGTCCTGATTTTTTTTTGAGCCAGTCGAGTTCGACCTTGAGCTGCCCGATCTGCTGGTAGAGTTGATCCGTGAGTTCTTCTTGGTCTTTGTCGTCCTTGACGCGCTTGTCGGCAAAGACGGTGGGCAGGCTATCGAGCAGTTGCTTCTTCCACTGCATCAGCAGATTGGGATGCACTTGCGCTTCGCTTGCGATCTCCGCGAGAGTGCGGCTGCCTTTGACCACTTCGAGCGCCAACTTGGCCTTGAACTCGGCAGAATAGCGTTTACGTAGTGTGGACATGATGGGTTCTCCTGTGTTCTATTTTGACACAGCCACCACCTTAAACCATTGTCCAGTTTCTTGGGGTCATTATACTTCCTGATACACGGCTTCCAAAAACCCATGCTTCAACTGCTTATGCACTTCCATCGCCGCCCCTATGATGTTGTAGGTCTGCTGATCTTTATCGGTGCTATCCACTTTCTTCCCTCTGCATCATAATCTGTGTTAAATCTGTGTAAATCTGTGGATAACTCTTTCCCCCTACTCCACCCAGACCGTCTGCCGGCCCAGGATACGTTCCAGCGCCTGCCGGAAACCCTCGTTGAACTCGGCCAAGAGTTCGGTGCGTACCTCGTGCATCTGCCCGCCCTCGGCCACTTTGATGTGGACAGGGGCCGCGCTGCCGTTGCCCCGATGCTGCTCGACCGTGTCGCGCACATAGCGCATCATGTCGCGCTTGGACGGGTCCAGTTTGATGACGATCTTGCTTGGCCCCGCCTGATTGTTCGCGCCACCACCCAATTGGAGGATCTCGTCGGCCAGCACCTCGACGATGTTGCCGCCCTCGTCGTCGTCGCGCACGCGCTCGCGGTGGTTGGCCTTGCCTTTGAGCAGGACGATCTTGTCTTTTTCCAGGTTCTGGCCCTGCTGCGCGAATACGGCGGGGAACATGGTGCAGCTAACGGTTCCGGTCATGTCTTCCAGGGTGAAGAAGGCCATCGGGTCGCCGCTTTTCTTGGATGTGAACGGCTTGATGCTCGTGATGATGCCGCCCAGCGTGATCTCGGCGCGGTCGGGCATTTCAGGCAGATCGGACACGTGCAGGGCGCGGGCCTTCTCGAAGCGGGCCGCGAACGCCTGCAAAGGGTGATCCGAAAGGTACAGGCCCAGCAGGTCGCGCTCGAAGCCTAAAAGCTGCGCGGTCGGGTAGTCCGGCACATTGGGGATGGGAATGTTTTCCACGGTCGCGCCCGTGTCCGTGTCGTCGCCGAACATATCGGCAAGGGAGGCCTGCCCGTTCTTCTTGTCTTTCTGGGCGCGCTGCGCCTGCTGGCCGCACTGATCCAGGATGTCCACGAGGGCGCGGCGATTCGTGTGTCCGGGCAGGGACGCGAACGCGCCGCATTGTATCAGGGCCTCAATCGTGCCACGCGATACGCCGCCCGCCTCGCTGCTCATCACGCGGTTGCACACATCGGCCAGACTGCCGAACGCTCCGCCCTCGGCGCGCGCCCTTAAAACGATTTCGACAGCCGCCCGGCCCACGCCTTTGATGGCGGCAAGCCCAAAGCGGATGGTATCGCCCTCGACGGTGAAGTCCGCGCTGCTGGCGTTGATGTCGGGGGTCAGGACCGAAATGCCCATGCGCTTGCACTCGTCCATGCACGTTACCAATTTGTCGGGCTTTTCCACGAAGCAGGCGAGCAGGGCGCACATGTATTCGACCGGGTAATTCGCTTTCAGGTACGCGGTCTGATAGGCGACCATCGCGTAGCACACGGCGTGGGCCTTGTTGAAGGCGTAGCCCGCGAAGGGTTCCATCAGGTCGAAGATTTCGTTGGCCTTCTTTTCCGACACGCCGTTTTCTTTGGCACCCCGCAAAAAGTTTTCGCGCTCCTTGACCATCACGTCTTTTTTCTTTTTGCCCATCACGCGGCGCAGCAGGTCGGCCTGGCCCAGCGTGTAGCCCGATATGATCTGCGCGATCCGCATCACCTGATCCTGGTACACGATCACGCCATACGTCTCGCTGAGCAGTTCTTCCAGCAGGGGGTGCGGGTACTCGATCTTTTCCATGCCGTGCTTGCAGCGCACGAAGCGGGGAATATGCGCCATCGGGCCGGGGCGATACAGGGCGACCATAGCGGCCACGTCGCGCACACTGGTCGGCTTGAGTTCCTGCACGTACCGGCGCATTTGGGGCGATTCGAGCTGGAACACGCCCACGCACTCGCCCCGCGCCAGCAGGTCATACGTGCGCTTCACGTCCGGCGTGTCGCCTTCCAGGGGCAGTTTACGCACGTCCAGCTTGATGCCGTGCGTGGCGTAGACGTTTTCGACGGCCTTGCCCAGAATGGTCAGGTTAATCAGGCCCAGAAAGTCCATTTTGAGCAGGCCGATTTTTTCCAGCATACCGGCTGTGTACTGCGTCACGCAGCCGCCGTCCGCGCTGCGCGTCAGCGGCGTGTAGTTGACAAGCGGATCGTGCGAGATCATGACACCGGCGGCGTGAACGCTGGCATGGCGTGAAATGCCTTCCAGGCGCTTGGCCGTATCAATGAGTTTACGGGCGGCGGGGTCGCGCACGTATGCGTTCTTGAACTCGGCGACTGCGTCCAGCGTCTTGTCAATGGTCATGCCGACGGGGATAGTGGGGATCATCTTGCACAGCTTGTCCACATCGCCGCCGGGGTAGCCCAGCGCGCGGCCCGCGTCTTTGAGGACGGCGCGGGCGGCGAGCGTTCCGAATGTGATGATCTGCGCGACGCGGGCCTCGGTCGGGTCGGCCTGATCGGGGCTGTACTTGCGCGTCACGTACTCGATCACTTCCTGTCGGCGCGTGTCCTCAAAGTCCATGTCCACATCGGGCATCTGTACGCGTTCGGGGTTCAGGAAGCGCTCAAACGTCAGGCCGTACTCGACGGGGTCAATGTCGGTAATGTCCACGAGGTACGAGACCAGGCAGCCCGCCGCCGACCCGCGCACACCGTACACGATCTTTTCGCGGGCGGAAAACTCGGCAAAGTCCTTGACAATAAGAATGTACTGCGCGAACCCGGTCTTTTCAATGATGCCCAATTCGTAGCGCATTCGGTCAACCACGACCTGAGAAGGATTGCCGTTGTACTTACGCATCAGCCCTTCCTCGGACAGCTTTGTGAGATATTCGAGGGGCGTGTATCCGTCCGGGATGCCGGGCGAGGGCATGGGGGCGCGTCCGAACTCCAGTTCCACATTGCAGCGTTCCGCGATGCCCAGCGTGTTTTCAATGGCGTGGGGGTGCAGATGATGAAACAGGTCTTTCATCTCCTGCGAGGATTTCAGGTAGAACTCCTGCGTGGCGTATTTGAGGCGGTCGGTGTCGTTGACGTTCGCGCCGGTTCCGATGCACAGCAGAATGTCGTGGGCGTCCGCGTCGCCGCCCGTGAGATAGTGGACATCGTTAGAGCAGATGACGGGCAAGCCCAATTCTTTGGCGATCTTGAGCAGGTGTATGTTGCAGGCGATCTGTTCGGGCAGGTTGTGGTTCTGTATTTCCACATAGTAGTTTTCGCGCCCGAACACGTTGTCGGCGTACCACGCGCAGGCGTCGCGGGCCGAGTCGTAGTCGTTACGCATCAAATGACTGTTGATCTCGCTGCCCAGGCAGGCCGTGGTTCCGATGAGTCCCGCGCCGTATTGCCTTAGAAGGTCGCGGTCAATGCGGGGCTTGTAGTAGTAGCCTTGCAGGGCGGCGATACTTGTCAGTTTAAGGAGGTTTTGGTAGCCCTCGTTGTTGCGGGCGAGCAGTACCATGTGGTACGCCGATTTGTCCACCTGCGGCACTTTGTCAGTGTGCTTGCGCGGAGCGACATACGCCTCGACGCCCAGGATCGGCTTGACGCCTTTAGCTTTGCACTTTTCGTAAAAGTCCGCCGTGCCGTACATAACGCCGTGGTCGGTGAGGGCGAGGGCGGGCATTTCCATTTCCGCCGCGCGCCGGATCAGGGGATCCAGACGGTTCGCGCCGTCGAGCAGGCTAAATTCGCTGTGGCAATGCAGATGCACAAAATCGCTGCTATGGTCGCTCATTATGGGGGTGTGCCTCGGAGTAGAAATTTGTTTGCAAGACGGTCAGGGTACGAATAGCGAATGATGGCCGAACAGCGGCGGCAATCGCGCCGTTTCCCGCCTATCTAGGACACGCGCAGACCGCGCGCCCTAGATGTGGAAGATACGCTATTCTATTCTGTTTCGCGTCCAAAGACAACTAGACACATTTATACCGCTTAATCTATTCTACTTTGATGCAAGCCGCTGACAGTAACTGCGTTCCCTGTGTGCCACAATGGTGTGAGACAAAATCCCGTACACGAAAGAGTGTAGATCGCCAGGGCGGAGAACAGGACTTCTCCTATGAACACACCGTTGACAACCCCCCCGACAACCAAGACCGCCACGAACGGACAGCACAGCCTTGTGCCTGCGGGGGCGAACCGTGGGCGAGGCCATAGACGCGCTGACGCCTCAGTTGGAAAGCGATGGTAACGCCGCCACGCTGATTATCGTGCAAAGTTTGCGCCCGGATCGTTTTTTCAACGCGGCGCAGCAGCAGAGGCTAACGGAACTGATGACCGTTTTTCGCGCGCATCGAGACGCAGGCGCTGCCATGCCGGATGCGGAACGCGCGGAACTGGAACAGCTTGTAGATGCTGAAACACGCGCAACGGGACTGCGCGCCGCTGCCCTCTTGGGACATACGGGGACATGAACGCATTGTACCCGCGTGTGGCGGATCGAGCGGGCCATCGCTGCGAATACTGCCACGCGCCTGAGAACATCTTCAATATGCTGCATGAGGTAGAGCATATTCTTCCCACGTCTCGCGGCGGTGCGGACGACGAAGCCAACCTTGCGCTTGCCTGTCATGCCTGCAATCTCTACAAATCCGATTTTGTCATCGGTCATGATGCCGACACGCAGACGGATACGCGTTTATTCCATCCCCGACAAGAGGCGTGGGCTGACCATTTTCGCATAGACATGGCGGCTGCCGCAATCATGGGGACAACGCCAATCGGACTCGCGACCGTGATTCGCCTGCAAATCAATCGAGCCGCGCAGCTTGTCGCCCGTCGTTTGTGGATTGAGTTGCGTCTGTTTCCCTGATCCGCAATGCTTTTATACTCGTTCTCCGTGTTCTCCGTGGTTCCTCTTCCTCACTTCTGCATTGGATACACTGGAACGTTGACCCACCGAAGAGTACGCAACATGCGCACCTGCACTGGCTGCCCCTCCGGTGCTGCCAATAAATAAACGGCTTTGCTTTGCTTCCATGCTCATGGCGGCGAGCGAAGCCATTTGCTTGTGAGGAGGTAACGAAGACTGCAAAAATTGACTTGCTGATGCCTGACAGGTACAATGCAGTATCAGAGGAGAATTTTCATGGCGAATGCAGCAATCAACAGCACCATAGCGGCGGGCGAAGTGACGGAGGCGCAGGTTCTGGACGCGCTCAGGGTCGTGCAGGACCCTGATCTGCACCGGGACATCGTCACGCTCGGCTTTGTCAAGGATGTGAAAATCTGCGACGGCAATGTGGCCTTCAAGGTGGAACTGACCACGCCCGCCTGTCCCGTCAAAGACCTGCTGAAGATGCAGGCGATTGAGGCCGTGGCGGCGATTGCGGGCGTGACGCAGGTGCAGGTGGAGATGACCGCGCAGGTGCGCGCCCCCCGGCGCACGGGCAAGGAGCTGATCCCCAAAGTGCGGCACGTTATCGCGGTGGCGAGCGGCAAGGGCGGCGTGGGCAAAAGCACCGTGAGCGTGAACCTGGCCGTGGCGCTGGCGCAGATGGGCGCGAAAGTCGGACTGATGGACGCCGACATCTACGGCCCGTCCCTGCCCCTGATGATGGGCGTGGACAAAAAGCCCCTGCTCAAAGAGACCCCCGACGGCCCCAAGATGGTTCCGATTGCCAGCCATGGCGTGCTGCTGATCTCGCTGGGCTTTCTGCTCGACCCGGACAAGGCCGTGATCTGGCGCGGCCCGATGGTGGCGGGAACCGTGCGGCAATTATTAGCTGACGTGATCTGGGGCGAACTGGATTACCTGATCGTTGACCTGCCGCCGGGTACGGGCGACGCTTCGCTGACCCTGGCGCAGCAGGTCCCGCTTTCGGGCGTGGTTGTCGTGATGACGCCGCAGCAGGTGGCGCAGGAGATCGCCAACAAAAGCATTCAGATGTTCCGTTCGGTCGGCCAGAGCCAGAGCCGCGCGATCCCGATTTTGGGGGTCGTGGAAAACATGAGCGGCGGCGTGTTCGGGTCGGGCGGCGGCGAGCGGGCGGCGGGACGTTTGCAGGTGCCGTTCTTAGGCCGTGTTCCGCTTGATCCCGCCATCTGCGACGCGGGCGACGCGGGCCAGCCTGCCATTCTCGCCGCTCCCGACAGCGAGCAGGCGCGTTCATTCCGTGACATCGCCCGCACCGTGGCCGCGCAGGTCAGCATCCTGCAATACGCGCAGGAGCAGAGCGAACCGGACACGCCGCCCGAAGCGTAAACAGCGCGAGATAAGCGGGAAGCAGCCTGAAAATTTGCCGCGAACCGGGCGAAAATATGCTTGACCTACGAGGTGTGATATGTTATACTAGCCTTGTTGACGGCCGCTTCCAGCCAGGCGTTTCCGTCTCTTTTCTCCAACCAAGCCGGACAGAACGACGTGGTGCTGTCCCGAATACACGCGCAGAATATCGAGGATTTCACATGAACACCGATCAGATGGAATGGAAAACCGTAGAAGCCGTGACGACCGAAGGGCCGTCGCTCGACTTTATCCGCGCAGTCGCGGAACTGCTGGAAACGAATCTGGACGATATTCTCGCGGAACTCGGCTATACGCACCCCGAAGCCGCAGAACTTCTGGCCGTCAAATAGAAGGCCCGATACGCAAGTATCCTTTTATGACATTTACCTAAGGCACAATCAACCTGAAACATAAACGGCGCGGCATGGACGCAAATGTCCATGCCGCGCTTTCATCACAAGCAGTGTCCCTTTGTACCTACTATTTACCTAACTGTAGTTTAGCGTTTTGGGTTGAGTGAACAGAAAGGGAGAGTAGCCGCGTCTAGTTCAGAAACTTCTCGCCAAAGAGGTACTAAGCATGAACGCGCCTGCTTCTCCCGAATGGGAGGTTCTCCTTGCACCCTTCCAACCCCTGTTTTCTAAGCCGGGTTTTCGTTACTTTCGTGTGTTCGTGCGTGTCTTGGCGCATTTGGATGGACGCTTGTGGGTCACGCACACCGTCTTGGCGGGTCTGCTCACGCGGCACTGGACGAACTTCTATCGCTTTCTGCGCTCGCCCGCCTGGTCGCCGCAGGCCGTAGCGAGCGTGCTGTACCGGCAGTGCCTCGACATTGCCGCGCAGGGCGGGCGGGTGTTCCTGGTTGTAGATGACACCGTCTGTGCCAAGTACGGCGAGTGCTTTGACGCGCTGAGTACGCACCATGATCCCATGAACCGTCCGCATCCCAAGCATCTGTCGCGCGGTCACTGCTTTGTGTGTCTGGCCGTCCTGGCGCAGCAGGGCGCGGCGCACTGGACAGCCCTGTTCGTGGCGTGCGCCCTCTACATACAAAAGAAGGTGTGCGGCGAGGGCCAGTCTTTTCGCGCCAAGCTGCAACTAGGCGTGGCTCTGCTCGACGCGTTGCCTGCTGTGGCGAACCTGCGGGTGGTCGTGGTGGGCGACGGCGCGTATGCCAAGCAAGCGTTCGTGCAGCCGGTATGCGCGTCCGGCAAGCACGTCTGCTCACGTTTGCGCTGCGACAGCGTGTTCTATGACCTGCCGCCTGCACGAAGGCCGGGGCAGAAGGGAGCGCCGCGCAAGTACGGCGACAAGCACAAAGCCGCGCAGTGGGCGGCAGAACCCGGCGAATGGCAGCCCGTCACCTTATGCCTGTACGGTCGGGCCAAGACCCTCGCCCTCAAGAGCCGCATGGTCATGCTGCGCCGCTTGGGAGTGCAGGCGCGTCTGGTGGCGGTGCAGTGGAAGCCGGGCAAGCCGGGCAAGATCGTGTTCTTGTTCTGTACCGATACGAGTATGACCGCCGCGCAGATTGTGCAGGCATACTGCGCCCGCTTTGCTATCGAGACCGGCTTCCGCGATGCCAAGCAGAGTTTCGGCCTGGCAACGTACCAGGTCAGGAACCAGACCGGCTTTGTACGCTTGGTACCTCTGTGTTTGTGGGCGCAAACCCTGCTGCGCCTGCGCTGTCACCACCAAGTGCCTGCCGAGCAGTATGGCGGCTGGCGCAAGAAGCTCGACTACCTGACGCTCAACCAGCAGAAGCGTTTGTCACGCTCTCAGGCCGCTTTGTTGCACACTGGCCGTACACACTCTGTACAGCCAAGTTGCTAAAAAAGCAGGGGCTAATCTCGATGCCACAGTGTTCAGGACGCCTGAAACGCTAAACTACAGTTTTACAGAAATAGCGTTGCATTATCTTACCGGAACGATCTGGCCTGCCAGTGTCGTAGAAAGCTTCCTCGTACTCCGGCAAGAATATGATAACTGTCTTTTTTGCATCCGCAGCTTCTGCTAGCTGGAAGAGCCAATGCTTTACTGCCGCGACATATTTGAAGGACTCCGACTCTGTCAGCAATCTCCTCCCCATGTATTCTCCCGTACTGTAAAAATCGCGCAGTGTCGGTTTGAACACGATGATGTCAGCATCAAGTAGGGAACGATCCGATCTAAGCGAAAAATTATCGGCGAATCCACCAGGAAACTTAAAGCCGACCGAAAAATTTTCTTTTTCATGTTTGGCGCTCCTCCTCAGGAAATCAACATCAAATGTTGAGAACGCAACATTTGATGTTGACAAATGTAACGTTTAGCGTTACACTATAAACACTGGGGACAAACTTAGGCTCCATGCCGTGTGAGCGTCTTGTCCTGCATTTACTCTGCGCCGCGCCTGTTACCAAACGGGATAAGGCCGGATGTTTCGCAGGGTGGGAAGTTCCTATATCCCTGGTAAATCTTTCAAGGCCGTTAACGATAGCGGCCTTTTTTGCGTGTACTCCGCCCCGCCCTGCGCTTCCCTTGTGTCGTCTACATCATGCACCAGCCGAAAACCGGGCCAGAGCAGTTCAAGGTAGCGATCCTCGCGCCGCTCGTACAGCCGCTGAAGCGACCACAGGAAGTAATCCGCCGCCTGGAGTTCAGCGCGTTCATGGGACAGAGGTATCGAAATGTTCAGTTCTGCCGCCTCTGCGCTTGCTCGCTTGTCATTGAAACGGCTTTGCACATTCCGCAGCGCGGTTCGCAGCGCGGCGGTCTGGTCGGCCTTCACGCGGCGCGCAAAGCAGACGTTGTATACATCATGCTTGTGCAGCAGGCCGTTGAACATTTGATTGACGAGATCATTGTACAGTTCGTTCGGTTTGTAGCGGTAGGTCGGCTCCTCGGCGTTGCGCTGGCGAACATACTGCGCAACGACGCTCTTATCTCGCACAACCGCGTAGAAACGTAAGGAATGCCGCCGCAGAAGCGAGAACATCTCCCGGCGCACTTCGGGAACGTCGTCCTTCGCATGAAAGAACAAAGCCGTTTTGCGCTCTTGTGGCTGCATGGATGGTACGCCCTTGAAGTAAGGATCGGTCAGCAGACGTAGGCGCAATTTCTCCATGTCCTGCGTGAGTTTCTCCGGGTTCGGCACGTCCAGCAACTCCATTATAAAGAAGCGCGAACACCCTTCCGTTCCAATGATCACTCGCCCCTTCTTGTCAAATAGCTCTCCGTTGCCTGCTTCATCAACAAAATAGTTGCGGACAGTGATCTTCTGCGGCATTCTGTTATCCATCATTGTGCGGGTTCGATTGTTCAATCTAGCGTACACCTAAAGAATGGTCAACAGGCAGCTATATAGCCTTATTGTTCATCATTGGCCATAGATGTGGAAGATACGCCTATTCTATTCTGTTTCGCGCCCAAAGACAAATAGACACATTTATACCGCTTAATCTATTCGCTTTTGATGCAAGCCACTGACGGTAACTGCGTTGAGGATATGTTCAGGAGGTTTGGGGGACCATAAACAACGCGCACTGACGCCATCACAAAGGACGGCAAAAACGCACTTTCCAGCTTTTCATTTCCGGCGACAAAGATGATAGCGCGATCAGCAAACGAAAGGCAGTTTGAAAATGCTTTCGGCTGTCATCTAGTTTGAACTCTGTCGCGGGAGAGTAGAGTTTGAGGGAAAGGCTGGGAGTCGTGCCGGATACGAAGGCGAAGAACGGGTACTCCGTATTCGCGGCATCATCGTAGGTGAGTTTCTTGATGTTGGTCTTGTTGGGTACGAGACGTTCTAAACGCCGTATGTCATCCGGCAGAAAAGGATCATAGTTCTCCAGAGCATCTAAAAACGTTTTTGTCACATCGGGCGATCTGCTGGCTTCTCCGAAAACATCATGCGACAGCAAAGCGGAGTCGAGCCATCCGGCAGCCCCGTACAACGTTAGCGCGGATTTCAAGGCAAGTTCTACGGCCTTCATTGTAGAGGTAATGGAACCGGACTAACGCTTGTTTACGTGCAGAATACGAGCGTCCTGCAAATGCCGCGCGGCTTCTTCGTACAAAGCGCGGCTCATCTGCCCTTCTCTGGGAAGCGGCAGCAGGGGCGGGGCAGGCGGCGTCATGTTAGCTCGCCTTCCCTCTGGCGACACTGCCCACAAGAGAGAGCCTGCGCGGGTCGGACAGGAAGACGCCGCCCGCCTGCGCTTCCTGCGCGGCCCACGCCGCGCTGAACAGTTCGCGGACATAGCCTGCGGGAACCTGATAGATGACCTCATATCCTTCCAGAACCCGCGCAAGCAGCCTATCGGCGTCGTTCGCATCGACTCCATCGGCGGCGGCAGGGCCACGCATCGTCGCTTGTTCGAACTCTACGGACGACATAAAGTGGAAGTAGATCTTACCGCGCGTCGGCAAATCGGCAGTGCTTCCAGACTGGACGCGGGATGGCCCCTCCCATCCGTCAACAACTTCCAAAAGTTCGATGTCGAATGTGCCACCTTCGGTTTTCAACTTGCCGAACACTATGATGGCGCGCAGAGCTTTGCCCAGCTCCGCAGCGTGGGAGTGCATCAGTTCATTAATGACTTTGGACTCGAAATAGGATATTTTATGTAGAGTTTCTTCGCTGCTCATGATTTTCTCCTATGTCACACTGTTACGACAGGATACCATGCCACGCTGATTACGGCAAGTTGACTCCCCACTTCGCTATACTTTGTTGAATCCCCAACTGCCTATTTTTGCAAACGTGGGGTGGCCGACACGCATACCGTATAGAGCGGCTCCAGGATGTTTTACCAGCAGATGATTTGTAACCGCTAGGCTGTCCTCGCCGATTTCGTAGTCGCCGGTTTCGATGTCAATGATCAGCGGCTTGCCCCGGTCGGCCTGCTCGTCAATATGTGCGCGTATGCTGCTCTCAACCATTTCTCGGCCCCGCCTGCAAACCTCTTCTCCGCTGAAACGAGGGTGTCCCATTGTCCGGCCTCCTTGTGTCGTGTTTTTGCTATTTTATTATGGCATATTGGCGCGTTCTGGCGGGGTTGGGTGGGTGAAGGCGGCAGGTGCAGCAGCCCCCATCCGGCGCAGACAATTATCAACATTTCGACAAACAAAATACCGGCGGGATAGCGGATGATCGCGTTCCTTCTTCGGGCGGATTCAAGAAAGCCCGATGGTGATAACGATCTATGCCATGCCTGCCGGTATTTTTCACACGTTTTTTATAGTCGGAGCAGACTGCGTTCGGCTTTAGCTACACGGGGCCGGTGGACGCGACGGCCTCGGCGTTCGCCTGCGAACCGGCAGGGGCGCGTTCGCCGTCGAGCGCGTCCCGATCTATATTGCCTACCTGCGGGTCGGGCGCGTTGTCGGGCGTCGCGGCGGGAGTAGGCGCGGGTTGGCCGGACGCGGTCTGCCCTGTCGTCAGGTCAACGGGCGGCGTGGTTGAGGCATCCGGCGCGTTGAAGCCCTGGCCCGTGCCGCTGGTCAGCGGCAGCGCGACGGACGGCGGATTGGTCTGCAAGTCGGCGGACGCGGGTTGGGCGGCGTCCTGCGCGACGGGCATCCGCGCATTGTTCGGGTCGGAGGGATCGGCGTCCTCAAGCGGGATTTGGGCATTTGTATCGGGCTGCATCAGGGTTATCTTCCTTTCGACAAGTCGTTTCGTCGGGCGTTTCCTTACATGGCTGGCTGCATTTTGGGGCGCGGTCTTACGGCAGCGTCACGCAGCACAGAGGCATTCAAAATAAGCTGCGCCAAGATGAACAGAGGCGGCAGTCAAACGGCTCTGTGTAAGCGGCTTTGTTCAGACTACGCGCCTGTGCTGTATCCGTTCCGCATGGCGGGGGCGACAAAAGTATCGGGACGGCCTGAACATACAGGCTGCGTGTCATGAGCAAAGGCAAGCCGCGCAATCAGCGTCGCAAATACTCGCGTCCAGGTGTCGCCATTTTCGTATCATTGCGGGGTAATATAAAGGTGTAGCGGTGAACTCAGGCGCGAAACAAAGGAATAATGACACGCGGCGCGGTTTCGGCGCGTATTTAGGACGCGGCCTGCCGTTTGCCATTGGATAACACGGATTTCATAAGGTAGAATAGACGGTACAATACACGGATCACAGCCCAACCCTAGCCCCGGCGGCTAGCGCATTTTCTGCATCGCGGCGGGGTTCCCCCGGCATAGCGGCCTTTGTGTCGCCCGCCGCCCCGCGCAGTCCTCTTGCAGACAGGAGACGTACCCATCGTGAGTTTATTGACGCAGGTTCTCAGCGGCATCGTCTGGATGCTGTACGGCAGTTTCTTCGAGTATTACTGGCATCGTTTCTTTATGCACAAGCCCCGCTTCCCGCATCAGGCGTTCAAGGGCCATACCATCGTGCATCACGGCCTGTACAAAGGCGAAGTGGACTACTTCTGCCGCGAGGATCGCCACCCGGAACACATTCTGCTGAAGCCCTATGCGTTTCCCGGCATCGTGATCATGCACGTTCCGATCATGCTGCTCATCAACCACTTCATTCCGAATACGTTTATCGGCGCGGTCACGGCCATGATCGCGTACTTTGTGGTCTATGAGTACCTGCACTTTAATATGCACGTACCGCGCGGGCGGTTTGTCGAGCGGTTCGGCTGGTTCCAGTTTCTGCGTACCCACCACAGATTGCACCACACGTATTACCAGAAGAATTTTTGCGTTCTGCTGCCCGTCGCCGACTGGATGTGCGGCACGCTGGTCACGGAAAAGAGCCTGGCGAAGACCAAAGCCAATCGCGAAGCCGCCATTGACAGCGGCAAGATACAGGCCGAGCGCAAGCCCCGGCGCAAGCGGGCCGCAGCCGGCGCGCGGCTGTCGCGCATCGCCCGCGAGTCCAAACTGGGCCGCGAGTTCTTCAAGTTCAAGACGCGCCGCACCCGCGCGAACCGCAAGCGCCGCCGCATGACCGACATGAAGGTCAGCGACCTGCGCGAACTGCTGCACATCGGCAGAAGCGACCGCGACCGCTAAGAACACACTCCCAATGCTTTACCGCGGATGAGGCGGATGAAACGAATACACGCAGATAAGTCCGAAATGGCATCTAATCCGCGTTCATCAGTTTCATCCGCTTCATCCGCGGTAAAGCATTACTATTATATAGGACACGCGAATGAGCGAATTGAATTTTGGGCTGCTGAAACAATTGTGCGAGATGCCGGGTATCAGCAGCCGCGAAGAGCAGATGCGGAAGCTGGTCGCAAGCGAACTGCGCCCGCTCGCCGACACCCTGACCGCCGACGCGATGGGCAACGTGATCGCGTTCAAGAAGGGGGACGACAATGGCCCGCGCGTGATGATCGCCGCGCACATGGACGAGATCGGCTTCATGGTCAAGCACATTGATGACCGGGGCTTTTTGCGTCTGCTGCCGGTCGGGGGCTGGGACCCGCGCGTGATGGTCGCGCAGCGCGTGTTCGTGCATGGCTTCGGAGGCGAGACCCTGCGCGGAACCCTGATGCCCGGCGGCAAGCCCATTCACCTGCTGACCGCAGACGAGGCCAAGCAGCCGCCCAAAATCGAGGATTTCTTTGTAGACCTGGGACTGCCCGCCGACAAAGTAAAAGCGCAGGTTGAGCAGGGCGACATGGTGACAATGGACAGGACGTGCGAGCGCGTGGGCGATACGGTCGTCAGCAAAACGCTGGACGACCGATTGTGCGTGTTCGTGATGATCGAGGCTCTGCGCCTGCTCCAGAACACGCCCATTGAGGCCAACATCTATGCCGTGGCGACCACGCAGGAAGAGGTTGGCTTGCGCGGCGCGATCACATCGGCATACGCGCTCAAGCCCGACATTGGCATCGCCCTGGACGTGACCCTTGCCGTGGATTTTGCGGGAACCTCGGAAAGTGAGCGCGTCACGACATTGGGCGGCGGCGCGGCCATCAAAATCGTGGACAGCAGCACGCTGTCGCACCCCAAAATAGTGCGCCACTTCCGCGACGTGGCGCAGGCCAAAGGCATTGCGTATCAGCTGGAGATGCTGCCGCGCGGCGGCACGGACGCGGGCGGCATACAGCGCAGCCGGGGCGGTGTGCCGAGTTTTACCCTGTCTATTCCTACGCGCTACATCCATACCGTCAATGAAATGGCGCACGTAGACGACATACAGGCCGCCATCGAACTGCTCGCCGCCTACCTGCAGGAAGCCCACACGCGCCAGTACGGCTACGCCGACGAAGTGTAAGGAACAGAAGGCAGCAGGCAGCAAACAAAACGCTGCAAGGCGAAAGATAAAGGCCAAATGAACCGGTGTTTTCTTCCGAAGACGCCGGTTTTAAGAGTTTGCTGGAAACGGGAGCGGAAGCAGAACAATGGCTTATAACGAGTTCACATTGGAGCGCGTCGAGTCACAATTCGGTCTGGCGACCGACAGCAGAACCGACTACTTTGCGAGTGCGGCCCCCGCTCCGATTCGCGCTCCTCTGCGCGAGCATCTTGAAAAACGCACCCCTCTTGCGCTCGCTATCGGCACGGAAAAGGCGCGATCCGAACTGCTGATAATGCCTGTCCTGCTGGAAGCGCTTGATCTCTATGGGCAGGAATGCAGTTTGTTTTCCGGCGTGGAGTTTAGTCCCGACCCGGAGAATGGCCTGCGCGGCGTGTGTGATTTTCTTCTGAGCCTTTCGCCGGAGCAATGGACGGTGAAAGCCCCCGTCGTCGCCGTCGTGGAAGCGAAGAACGACAACATCAAGAGCGGCGTCGGGCAGTGCGTCGCGGAAATGCTGGCCTCGCAGCGTTTCAATGCGGCGCGGGGCATGACAAACACCACGTATGGCGTGGTTACAACGGGAACCAACTGGCAGTTCCTGCGCCTGCTCGGAACCACCGTTTACATCGAGAGAACCGAATACTATCTAAAAGAAGCAGCAAAAATAGTCGGGATTTTGCTGGCGATGCTTGAGGAGGCCGCGCAACAGGCCACCAACGTTCAAGCGTAACCAACTGCTGTACGTCTGCGTGAGATATTACCAGTCGGCCATGCTGCCGTCGTCAGAATGGAACCAGCGTCCGGGGTCGGGGAGCGGAGTGAGCGGGTGCGCGGCGAGAAAGGCTTCGTCCGGCTCTATACCTAATCCCGGCCCGGTCGGAAGGTCAATGTACCCGTCCTTGATGACAAACGGCTTCTTGAGATAGCCCTCGCCCAATCCCGCCGGGTCTACAAACTCCTGTACGAGGAAGTTGGGCGCGTTCGCGTCTACGTGCAGGCAGGCGGCGAGGTTGATCGGGCCATACGGGTTATGTGGGGCGAGGGCGGCGTAGTACGTTTCGGCCATGCCGCCGATGTGCCGCGTTTCGCCGATCCCGCCCACGACGCACGGGTCGGGCTGCAAAACCGTGGCCGCGCCTTTTTCCAGTATCTCGCGGAACCCGAAGCGCGTAATCAGCCGCTCGCCGGTCGCGATGGGTGTCTTGAACTGTTGCGCCAGGCGGCCCAGGGCGTCCACGTTTTCAGGCAGGCACGGCTCCTCGATGAACAGGGGTCGGAACGGACGCATGGCCTCCTCCATCCACACGGCCATTGCCGGCCCGACACGCCCGTGAAAGTCCAGCAAAATATCTATGTTCGGGCCGACTGCCTCGCGCACAGCCTGTACGCGGGCGGCGGCCTCGTCTATCAGTCCGCTGCGATCCAGAACGTGTACCTGCTCGAACGGGCAGAACTTCATGGCCCCGAAACCGCGCGCCACAACTTCCTTCGCGCTCTGCGCCAGGGCTTCGGGCGTGCTGCCATGCGGGCGCGTGTACATGCGGATGCGGTCGCGCACATTGCCGCCGAGTAATTGCCACACAGGCGCGTTCAGCGACTTGCCCAGAATGTCCCACATCGCCATTTCCAGGCCGCTGATGGCCGCGCTCACATACGGGCCGACCCGCCAGAACGCGCCCCGATACATACTTTGCCAGTGGTGCGTGATGCGGCGCGGGTCCTGCCCGACGAGCGCGTGTTCGTAGCTGCGGACGGCCTCGGCCACGACAAAGGCCTTGTCCCCCAGGCACTCGCCCCACCCCACAATGCCCTCATCGGTTTCTATCTTCACGAACAGCCACCGGGGCTGCACGGGCAGGGTCTGTATGCGCGTGATCTTCATGTCACTCCTCGGAGGAGAGTTCTATCCGCAGATTACGCAGATTAACACAGATTAGAAAATGAGAGGTCATAGATTAGAATTAACAAGATTTGCAGGATGAACAGGATTTCTCCTGAATTTTGTTTGCATTTCTTTTCGTTTGTTCTGCGTGTTTCGCGGTTCATCTACTCTGTTCTTGATCTGTGTTGATCTGCGTAATCTGCGGATAACTCCTCTGCTTGTTCTGTTTGTTCGGCGGTTTCGGGATGGTGGTGCAGCCAGCGCAGGGCCGCATTGCGGATGGGCGCGGCGGGGTCGCAGGCCCGCGTCGTGATGGCGGCGCGTGTCACTATTTCGTCTTGCGGTGTCAGTGTGTCGGCTGTGTCGGCGGCAAGAGACTGTGTCAGGGTCAGGCGCGTATCGCGGGGCATCTTGTCGCACCAAAAGGCGAGTTCGCGCCGATACGCCGGGTGCTGCGCGTCGCGGGACAGGACAGCGAGCAGGGCGCTTAGGGCGTCGTCGGTGTGCATCAGCGCCTGCACCGCGTCGTATACGTCGTGGTGGGCATACGCCTGCGCCAGTGGCCGGAGTTCGGGCGGCAGGGCGGCAAGCGACTGTGCTTCGCCGTCCGTGGCCGCTTTGCGAAACGCGAGCGCGATGTCAGCGGGCGCGTGACTGGAAAAGCCCAGCCGCAGGGAGTAGATTTGCGACGCGGCGCACAGGGCGTCAGGCGCGACGTGCGCCGGTTCCCAGTGGTGCAGGCGATTTAGCTGCAAGGCCCCGCGCGCCAGGTCGTTGCCCGCGTTTGCTATTTCCTGTATCTGCGCCGCATTTCCTTCCCCAAGCGTAAGCCATTTCAAGATCGCAAGCCGCGTCTGCTGCGCGCGGTCGAGGGGTTTGCCCTCAACGGCAAGCGCGGCGCGGATCAGGCGCGGATCGGTTTCGAGCAGGGATTGCAGGGCCGGGTATGCGTGACCGTGCAGCACGATGTCCACAAGGCATTCGACGGCCTGGGGCGCGTGACTTTGGCGCAGGGTGGTGACCAGGATCGGCTCGCCATGATTGGCGGGCAGGGCGTTAAGATGCGGGGCGGCGTCCGGGCGGGTAAAGTGTCCCTGCGCGACCAGTGTGCAGGCAATGTGCGCGTTCCGCAGGTTGCGCTTCAGTTCACCCTCGGTTTCGCGCGTGTCGCCATTGCCCTCCAGCATCAGCCGCATGGCCTGTACGCTCGCGTCCTCCAGTTGCGGCAGGCGGGCGAGGGCATGGGCTGCGGCGGGGCTGCCGTCGCGCAGCAGCATGTGAAGCAGCAGGCGCTCATGCCGGTCGCCGCTCAGGTCGGCCAGATTTTGTATGGCTTCACTGCGCGTATCAGTTGCTGTACGCTCATCTTTAAGCAGGGCGAGCAGGGTTTCCTCGGCTAGTCGGGGCGCGTGCGCGCCCAGCAGATCGGCCCCGGCGATACGCAGGCGCGCATTGGGCGCGGACAGCAGGGTTGGTATCTTGTCGGCGCAGACGCGCGGGTCGGCGTCGCGCAGGCCGGTTGCGATGCGGCGGGCGGCGGCTTCGAGCAGGCGGGTCGGGGTTTCGAGAACGCTTTCAAGCCACGCGCTCGCGTATCGCCGTTCCAGAACAGGGGCGGCGAAGGTAAAGGCAGGCGCAGCGGCGGGCGTGGCGGGCCGGATGGGGGCGCGCATCAGCGAGGACGGATCGGAAGCGACGGGCGCGGCGCTTTTGTCCCGCTTTTTCCATAGTCCTGCAAGAAAGTTCGGCATCGTCCAATGTCCTTTCCACGCGCCCAGGAGCCAGAATACGAATACTCCCGGTACAAGTAACATGCCCATTCTCCACGGTGCAGCGGTGGCTGATAATGGCGCGGGGCGCAGCGCGCGGGATGTTCCTGTGATTTGCGCGGCGGGCACAGGGGAACGCAGCATAAGTCGCGTTTGGGGGATGGCCTGCGGCGGATCAGCACGTGCAGCAGGTACAGCAGGTACGGCAGGCGGCATCGCAGGTTTAGCGCCTGGGGCGGCAGGGCTGGACATCCCGGCCCGGCCCATATCTGCATCCGGGGCGGGGCGGGGCAGATGCGGGAGCAGGGAGGGAACCTCTGCGGGAGCTGCGCCTGTTCCTTTCGGATTTCCCGACGCGGCGAAGGGCGCAGCTTCTTTTACTGGTATGTGCGGGACGCGGCCAGATACATTCGATGCGTTTGTCACCCCAGAATCAGCCCCTGCTGTGTGAGGAACGGGCGTCGTGTCGGCGGAAGTGGCATCGCCACTCGGCAAACCGGCGGCAGGCTGCACCTGCGGCGGGATGTTTGCGTCACGGGCGTGTACCTGCGCCCGTTCGCCTGGTGTTGATCTTACGATGTCAGGCTTTGCGCCATCGAGCTTTATACTATTGAGATTTGCGCTGCCGCGCCTTGCGCCGTCAGGCTTTACACTGTCAGGCTTTGCGCTGACAATCTTGGGATGCGTTTGGGGCAGCGTTTTTGGTGGTGACAGGCGCGTTTGTGACGCGGCGCTGCCACTTGTCGCAGCGGCCTGAACGGTTTGCGCCTGTCCAGTCGGTGTCTGAGGTCGTGCTGCAAAACCGTAATCGAGCAGGACCGTGGTCTCGCGCTGCCAGTCGGGGCTGTTCAGCACGACCGTGATGATGCGCCGCCCGCCCCGCGTGGCCGAGCCGACAAAGCACGCGCCCGCTTCCTGTGTCCATCCGGCCTTGACGCCGTCCATGCCGGGGACAGTGCCTAACAGGATATTTTCGTTGGTAAGCGGGGTGGCATGACGCGGTGCGGCGCGGGGCAGGAGATACGAGCGGGTGCGAACCACGTCCGCAAAGGCAGGATTTTGCAGGGCTATCCGGGCCATTGCGGCGAGGTCGCGGGCCGTGGAATAGTGACCGGGGGCGGGCAGGCCGCTCGCGTTGGCAAAATGGGAGTTGGACGCGCCGCTTTGCCGCGCCCACGCGTTCATGCCATCTGCAAAGGCGGATTCGGTACAGGCCATTTTCTCCGCTGCCGCCACACTCGCGTCATTGGCGCTGGCGAGCAAAATAGCGCGCAGCAGATCGCGAGCGCGGAAGGTTTCACCGGCCCGCATTCCCAGCGCGTGGCCCGGTGTGCGGGCGGCCTGCGCCGACGTAGTTATTGGCTGGTCGGGTGGCACGTCGCGGGCGAGCAGCAGACCCGTGGCGATCTTGGTGGTGCTTGCGGGCGGCAGGCGCTTGTCGGGGTTTTTGGCCCACAGCGTCACGCCCGTGTTGCCGTCTATCACAATCGCCGCAGACGCGCGTATGTTCGGCGGCGCAACCGGGGCATTTTGCGCCCTTGCCTGCCGGGGAACGCCTAGCGCCGGCATCAGAATAAATGCAAGCGCAAGCTGGATTGTATTCGCCTTTGTACGCACCGCCGCCCCCGTCCGCCCGTTAAAATTACCGTCAATGAATCCGGTACTATTATCGGCGGAACAAGCCCAAAGAGGAGGGAGAGAAAGCCTGCAGGTCGGGGCAAAAACGAAAATCAAATGGCGGGAGGTGAGACAACAGGACAACGGAAGCCACGACAGGCCATCACAAGAAGAGTAGATACGTCCCAAACGCAAAAACGCCCCGCATGAAAATGTTTATGCGGGGCATCTTATAAGATTTATTCTGGCGGCGACCTATTTTCCCAGAGGGTTGCCCCCCAAGTATCGTCGGCGCTGCCGGCTTTCACGACCGTGTTCGGGATGGGAACGGGTGGGACACCGGCGCTAAGGCCACCAGATTGATGATAGTATGCCACAGGAAGGCGCGGCTGTCAAGGGCAAATTTCTCTCCATCTCGGAATACAGGAAAGTCGGGCGGGGTTGTTGAATTGTGCGGGTATGTAAGGGCTGAGTCGGGTTATAGAGAACGTACCCGTCTTGGAGGCAACTGCGTTGCCAAGCGTCCTCACGGACGCGACGCGCTTCCGTAACAAGGCATTTACGTCCGCGAGGACGTTTGGGCGCAGCCCTCCGAGACGGGTACGTTCCCTGTACCCGCTCACCCATGTCTCAATCAAAGGAACCATCTGATGCGTTCAGTCAAGATATTTTTGTTTTTGCCCGTAATTGGCGTGTTGTGCCTGTGCCGCCCCGCTGCGCTGCCTGCCGCCGAGAAATCCGCTTCCAAACCGGACGCGCAGGCCAAGCAGATGGCGCATAGTTGGCCGCAGGCGGCAGGCCCAAACGGATCGTGGGCCGTGACCACGCCGGACGGGCGCGACGCGCCCCTGCATTGGAGCGTGGCGCGCGACGAAAACATCGTGTGGCGTACAAGTCTGCCGGAAGCCGGACAGAGCGGCATCGCCGTCTGGGGCAATCGCCTGTTTCTGACGACCATGAAGCCCCTGCCCGACGCGAGCGCCAAAAAAGAGGGGCATGATGTCGTCGGCTACTGCCTGGACGCCAAAACCGGCAAAATCCTCTGGACATGTGACCTGCCCGGCAGCGAGGACAGCACATATGCGTATGGCTTTAGCGACAGCACGACGCCCTCGCCCATCACGGACGGCAAACACGTCTGGTTTTTCAATGCCAGCGGCTCGGTGGGATGCTACGATTACGCCGGTAAAAGCGTGTGGCTGCATACGTGGCAGCCGACGGGCGGACGGCCCTTCAACAAGCAGTTCAAGCCGATGCTTATAGGCGATACCCTCCTGACGATGGAACCCCGCGACCCTACCGACCCAAGACGCGAAGCCAAAGACCCGTGGAACTATGTGCGCGGCCTGGATAAGAACACGGGCAAAACGCTCTGGGTTTCCGAGGACGCCCTGACGCACTACAACACGCCGGTCATGGGAACCGCGCAGGACGGTACACCCGCCCTGCTTATGGGACGCGGCGGCTATCACGACGTACCCGAAGGGCCGAGCGGCCTGTCGCTCGTCAGTCTCGCGCCCGGTCAGGAGGGCAAAACGCTGTGGCGCTACGAGGCCAAAGGCAAAGCGCTGTACAACATGCACTGGGACAAGCAGCACGCGTACTGGTTCAATTCCGACACGGGCCAGCATGTCGTTGTGGACAGCACGAGCGCGGCCAAAACAGACAGATGGATCAAAACGCAGTCGCTGACCGACCAGGTGGATTATCGCCGCTACGACACCCAGACGGGCAAGTACGTCCTGCTGCGCGACGCGGACCTGCAAAAGCTAAAGCCTGCTGTGAGCGTGTTTCCCGGCTGGTTTACCAACATTCTCATGGGCGACTGGCACTACTTTTTGTGCTTCACGGACGCCAAATCTCATGCCGGCCCGCCCCACTGCGTCGGGCGCGTCAACATCAAAACGGATCGCGTCGAGTACCTGGAACTGCCCACGTTCGCCGCGCACGACGCCAACATGTCCGGCGACCTGACCAAATACATCTGGGACACGCCCCAATCCGCCTCGACCGTCAATGCGCGGGGCATAGACGCGGCGGGCGATGTGCGTTCCAAGCAGGATGGCTGGTACTGGTGTATGCTGCCCGCGCCCACCGCCGTCAACGGCAAGATCTTCTTTTCCACGATGGCGGGCGTCACGTATGTGATTGACGGCACGGCCAAAACCCTGGACGAACACGCCCTGCTTGCCGTCAACGATGTCGGCCCTGCCGGTCAGACGTGGAGCCTGAACAGCATCAGCTACGCCGAGGGCCGTTTGTATCACCGCAGCATGAAGGAAGTTGTCTGCATCGGCAAAAAATAGCCTGCCGCTCACGCATGATACAACAAGTGTCATACAGGAGGGGCAGGCAATGGAACGGACAGGCAAACCAACGCTTTGCTAATGGCTGGAAACGGAACTGGCTTTCGCCTGTTGTTCAGCCTCTCCCATCTGAATAATCTTGATCATGCGTTCGGCCATCGGACGCCATGTGTACGATGCCGGGGCCATGTCCAGGTATGTCTTGTACGCGCTTATAGCGCTGGCGGCGTACCTTTTATCGTGGCTTGCATCCCACATGCGCTGATACACGCCTCCCAACGCAGAGTAGGGATGGGGCAAATCCGGTCTAAGCTGCACGAGTCTCAGAGCGCAGCCCAGCGCCTTGCGCTTTGCTGCTATGTCGGGCCGTTGGTCTAACGCGCCGACAAGGTAATAGAGGACAGCATAGTCGTCAGGACGGCGGACGCGTAAACGCTCCCCTACCTCATCCAGCCCGTATACACGTCCCTGACATCCCTCTATCAGGAAGCGCAGCCGCGCATAGTCGTAGGCGCACGGCGGACTGGCGCGTCCCAGTGCTTCGCGAACACCATAGAGAATATGATGCTGCATGGAGCCATCCATTGTTGACTCCAGCATCAGGTACGCCGTATAACCCCAGCGGAACTGCGCCACGGGATCGGCAGGGTTTTGCTTGGCGAGGGCCTTGTAACGCGCCAACAGCACAGGCAGGGTCAGTTTTTTGACTGTGACGCCGGAAAGATCCTCTCTTACCTGCTCAAAAGGCTGATTGTCGCCCGTCCACTGCTCCTTTGTCCATGCCGTCGCTTCCCGCTCATTTAGACATATCACACCGAGTTCCATCGGGTCACGCGGCTCTAAAACGGCAGATACAAACCCCGGCCAGTGCGTCCACACGCCCATAAGGGCAATGGAAAGAACCGCCCCGCATACCCAACGACGTTTAAGCATCCGCCTTCCTCCACCTTTATTTTTGGCTCCTGAATATCAGTTCCGCACAGTTGAAACGTGATATGCGCCTCCTGCAGCGGCGGTGAATTGGTACTCGTGAGCAGAAGGATCGTGTGACAAATGTACGTTGGAACGTCCATTTAGCTGCACCGTGATGGGTTCGGCGGAACGGATGCGGCATGGCCCGCTGTGCTGCGCGTGAACTACGGCCTGCGTAAGTTTGCCGTCCTGCCAGCGTATGTCTACGCCGAAATTTCCGCGCGCTCTCAGCCCCGTCACGTTTCCGCTCGGCCAAGCACGCGGCAGGGCGGGCAAAAACTCCAAAGCCCCATTCTGGCTTTGCAGCAGCATTTCGGCCACGCCCGCCGTGTACCCGAAGTTGCCGTCTATCTGAAAGGGCGGGTGCGCGTCGAACAGATTGGGATACACGCCCGCGCCGCTCCCGTTGTACTGCATGTTTGTGCCTTCGGCGGGCGTGAGCAGATTGCGAACGAAAATGTAGGCATGATCGCCGTCGCGCAGCCTTGCCCACAGGTTGAGTTTCCAGGCCAGCGACCAGCCGGTTCCCCCATCGCCGCGCCCTTCTAAGGTCTTGCGTACCGCCGTCCACAGTTCGGGCGTTCCCATTTGAGTGATCTGATTGCCCGGATACAGGCCGAAGGTATGCGAAACGTGCCTGTGCTGCGGTTCCGGGTACGCGAAATCCTTGAACCACTCCTGTATGGCCCCGTTCGCGCCAATAGGTGTCGGGTACAGGCGGGCCCGGGCGGCTTTCAACTTGTCGGCGAACGCGTGATCCTGCCCCAGAATGCGCGCGGTCTCGATGCAATGCCCGAACAGGTTGTGAATGATCGCCATATCCATTGTGGACGCCATGCTGACGGCGGCGGTATGCTGTCTGCCGCCTGTTGTTTGTTGTTTGCTGCCAACGTCAGCGGAGGTCAGGGCCGGGGCTTGTGGCGCGTAGAAGTGGTGTTCGGGAGACGTGGAGGGGGACGTGACCAGATGGCCCTGCCCGTCTTCGATGAGGAACTCCAGGCAGAACTGCGCTGCGCCGCGCATCAGGGGCCAGGCCCGCGTTTGCAAAAACTTGCGATCCTGCGTAAAGGCGTAGTGTTCCCACAGGTGCAGGCACAGCCATGCGCCGCCCATCGGCCAGCTTGCCCAGACCGGATCATTCGTGCCATTGCCGACCGGCCATGTCACGCCCCAGATGTTGGCGTTATGATGCGCGCACCAGCCGCCCAGACCATACACCGATTGGGCCGTCTTATGTCCCGCCACGGCCAGCCGCTCGATGAAATCCAAAAGCGGCGTGTGACATTCCGACAGGCCGCAGGTTTCCACAGGCCAGTAGTTCATTTCCACATTGATGTTGACCGTATAGTTGCAGTTCCACGGCGGTTTCATCCGGTCGTTCCAGATGCCCTGCAAATTGGCCGGTACGCCGCCCGGACGGGAACACGCGATGAGCAGATAGCGCCCGTACTGAAACAGCAGGGCGGCCAGTGCAGGATCATCGGTCTCGTGAAACCGGGCCACGCGCTCATCAGTCGGCAGGCTGGCGGTTTTGTTCTCTCCCAGGTTCAGCGTAACGCGGTCGAACAGGCGGGCATGGTCGGCTTGATGCGCGGCCAGAAGCTGTTCGCAGGATTTGCCCGCGCAGGCATCCAGGGCTGCGGTAACGGCTTTGTGCGGATCACTGCCCCGCGTGTGCGGCGTGTTGTCCACGACCGTATAACTGGTGGCGATGGCGAGCAGGAGGGTGACGCTGTCCGCGCCCGCGATGTACAAACCTTGCGTATCGCCCGATACGGTTCCCCCCTGCGATACGGCCTCCAGGCAGACCGCAAAGCGTTCCGCATTGTCGGGCGTACCGTCGTAGGGAGTGGCGCAGCGTCCGCTCAGGGTCAGGCGAGGCAGGGGTCGCGCCTCCGGCTGTCCGTCTTCCGACCGGGTCTCGTGTTCGTGCGGGCAGTCGAAGCGGGCGCGAACATGGATCTGCCCCGGTCGGTCGCACATCAGGCGCGCGACGATGATTTGATCGGGCCTGCTGGCGAATACTTCATGCGTATACCACGCGCCCTCCCGTTGAAACCGCGTCACGGCTGCGCCGCGCTTCAAGTCCAGCGAGCGCATGTAGTTTTGGATGGGGGCAGGGTGCGCGTCCGCGCTGTTCCCGAACTCCAGCAGTAGGTCGCCTACGGGCTGATAGGGGTCAGTGTCCGGCCCCTGCATCTTTTTGGCGAGCGTGTCCGCGTCCACATAGCGCCCCTGCGCTACGGCCTCGCGAACCTGCGGCAGCACATCCTGCCCGGTATTGCGGTTGCCGTCGCGGGGCTGTCCGGCCCACAGCGTACTTTCGTTCAGACAAAGCCGCTCCAGGCCTACCCCTCCCCAGACCATTGCGCCCAATCGCCCGTTCCCGACGGGCAATGCCTCCGTCCACTTGTGTGCGGGGCGGCGATACCACAGCGTCAGCGATTCAGCAGGCGCAGTCGCGTTTCCTGTAAACTCCTCGGTCGCGCCTTTCTCTTGCGCCTGTTCCGGCAGCGTCTCGTTCACACGTTCACCTCCTTCGGCCTGCGCTTTCCCCGCCTGTGCGGTCAGCAAAACCAATAGGGCAGTCAACACTTCACGCCTGCTCAAGTTTGCAGGCTTTGCGGTCGTCCTGCTTGTGTCTGATGTGTTCATGTCAGATGACGCCCCGTTCCTTTAAGAGACACCCAGCGAAGAGACACCCAGCGAAGAGACACCCAGCGAAGAGACACCCAGCGTTGATCGCCGATGGCGATGTGATCGAGCAGGTCAATGCCCAACAGTTGGCCCGCTTCGTGCAGGCGCTGCGTGACGCGCTTGTCTTCGGGGCTGGGCGCAGGATCGCCGCCGGGGTGGTTGTGCGCGATGATGGTGGCTCACGAACACTTTACTTGGCGGCGACAGGCTCCTGAACGGCCTCGAATTGGATGCCGTGATCGCCGGTGTATGGCTGACGATGCGGGTTCTCGCCCATCCAAATGGTCAGTGGTATACCGCCGGGGAAAGCGCTGCAGGCGCGTTTCGCGTTTGTATTCCAGTGGAGGCAGAAGGTGCAGACTTCGCTAAAAGCCGGGATTTCGTGTTCTTTGTCAATCGTGATAGGCATGTCCATTACTCCTCAGTCCTATTGTAACGCAGCCCAGCCATTCCTGCAACCTGCGTCCATATTTCATGGTCAAGGCGGGCGGAGGCTTCTTGCGGGCTGATGGCGTGGCGCAATGCCGCACCGTACAATTCGGTTTTGACCTGCCGATAGACGACATCGTAGAGCGGCTGTATCTCCTGGTTCCAAGTAAGTTCCGTCCAGCCCAATGGGGACGGGCGCATCGAATAAACCGCTAAGGGGCCGACAGCGCGAATTTCAGCCATTTCCGCCCGGCAGGCCAGCAGAATGTCCTCCGGTGAAAATGAACTGCCTGCATGACGGACATCCTCAGGATCATAGTTCCAGCCTCGTGGATGATTGTGCGTAAATGTCACCTCGGAAACAGCTCTCAACATTTCCACCTCGGCGTCCGTAAACTCGATTTCATAATCCTTGTTCGGCTGCGAACTCTTTTGCAGGATGATGTTTCCGCTGCTGTCATAAGCGATCCCGGTTTCGGAACGGAGCAGGCGAAGCTCTTTCTCTTTTGCCTGCACGATGTCAATCAAGGCCATCTTCACCTCACACACATTGCAGCGAGACCCTCAAACGCTACAGCAACAGCCACATATCCACCGGCCACTTTTCAGATAACGCCCCGTTCCTTTAGTGATACCCAGCGTTGATCGCCGATGACGATGTGGTCGAGCAGGTCAATGCCCAACAGTTGGCCCGCTTCATGCAGGCGCTGCGTGACACGCTTGTCTTCGGGGCTGGGCGCAGGATCGCCGCTGGGGTGGTTGTGCGCGATGATGATGGCCGCAGACGAGGCGAGAATGGCGTCCTTAAACACCTCGCGGGGGTGGACGAGGCTGCTGTCCAGAATGCCGACCGAAACAGTCTTTATGTGCATTACCTGGTTCTTACTGTTCAAGAGCAGGCTTTTGAGATGCTCTTTTTTCAGGTCGCGCATTTCCGGCATCAGCAGGTTGGCGACGTCCTGCGGGCTGCGGATGCACGGCTTTTCTTCGGGCGACAGCGCGGCCAGGCGCTTGCCCAGTTCCACAGCCGCCATGATCTCCACGGCCTTGACCGGCCCGATCCCCTTTACCTTTCCCAACTCCTCCACGCTCGCATTCGATACGCCGCGCAGTCCGCCAAAATGACTGAGCAGCAGTTCCGCAAGCCCGACCGCGCTGCGTTCCCGCGTACCGATACGCAGTTGGATGGCGAGCAGTTCGGTTGTGGAGAGGGCGCTTGAGCCATAGTGCGTCAGGCGTTCGCGGGGGCGTTCCGTGGCGGGCATCTCATGGATGGTGACGGTGTAACGCGCGGCGGGCGCGCGTGGAGCGGGCTTTTCGTCTGTGGAGTCCGGCGTGTCGCCTGCGCCGCTGTCCGGCATGGGAGCGGACAGCGCATCCGGCACAATGGCCGACAGCGCCTCAGACATCGGCACGGAGGCGTACCGGCCGCTTCCCTCCTCAAGATGTTCTTTTATTGCCTTGCCGGACTTGCGGCGCTTTTTGGCGGGAACATCGGTCGGCGGCGCAGATGGAGCGGCTTGTTGTGTTGTCGTCACGCGGTTATCCTCGGCTGGCGGTCAGTAGGTTTGTGGCTGACGGTTTATTGTTATTTGCGCGCGGTCGTACTTTTGGCGCGGGGCTGTTCTCCGTCCGTTCCGACTGCCTTTTACGGAAAACAAAGGTTCTATATTAAGGTTCTATATTGTGGTATCCATTATCGTATCTGTTCGCCTCGCCGCCCGCATCCTCCTGCTAAACTTTAGGCTTCAGGCGCAGCGCAAACCATGCCACACTGCGATTTGCCCGCTTATCTTCATACTCTTTTCAAGCAGGACGGCGCACAAGCAGGAAAGAAGGGGGATGACTGCGAAAGGAACGTTTATCAAAGACAGGCAGATGTGGCTGCAAATGCAACAAAAGCGGTGAAAATACATCAAAATAAGCCTGCACACTGCATGTTCCATTCATGCTATCGTAAACTATCGTAAATCTACACTTTTCTTGTCGCGCATTTCTTGTCGCGCACTATCGCAAAGGAACTCGCTTAATGAAACATGTCGGCGCTGTGGCCGCTTTTGTCGGCCTGCTGTCTCTTGGTACGCTCTCCCTGTCCTCGCTCGCCCTGCACCGTCCCGCCCGTCCCAAAGCTCAGGTCACACATCGGCTCTTAGCACAGGACAGAGGCCATCTCGCCATTCTCAACGCGAACGGCGACGTGGAATGGGAAGCACCCTGCCCCTTTACATCGCACGACGTGACGGTTCTGCCCAACGGCAACATTCTCGCGCACACCGGCCCCGCTACGATTGTCGAGATGACGCCCGACAAGCAAATCGTGTGGACGCACAAGTCCGCGCCCAAATCCCCCTATACGGGCGTTGTCGAGATCCACTCTTTTCAGCGCCTAAGCGACGGCCTGACCATGATCGCCGAGACCGGCAACCGGCGTATCATCGAAGTGGATAAGAACGACGCCATCGTCCATGAGATGCCCCTGACCGTGGATCATCCCAGTTCGCACCGCGATACCCGCATGGCGCGCAAGCTCGACAACGGCCACTATCTTGTGTGTCACGAGGGCGACGGCGTCGTTCGCGAGTATACCCCGGATGGAACCGTCGTCTGGAAGTACGTGATGGATCTGAACGGTCAGCCCGAAACGCCCAACCACGACGGACACGGCATCAATGTCTTTGGGGCCGTCCGACTGAAAAGCGGCAATACCCTGATCGCGGGCGGCAACAACAATCGCGTGATCGAGGTCAATCCCGCCGGCATAGTGGTGTGGAGCATAGATCGTGACGAACTGCCGGGTATTCACCTGTGCTGGGTCACGTCTCTGGAAATGCTGCCCAACAACCATCTGGTATTCGGCAACACCCACGCCGGCCCCGACAACCCGCAGCTGATCGAAGTGACGCACGACAAGGCCAAAAAAGTCATCTGGACGATGAAGAACATGACCACGTTCGGCAACGACACCTGCGCCGCGCAGATCCTCGATGTCAAGGGCAAAGTGATCCGCTAACTATTGTATGCTGATTACGCGCCTGTTGGCGCATTCATGTTCAAAGAAGAACCTGACCTTATGAACCCACTCCCGCGCCTGTGCGTCAGCCAGCAGAACCCGCATCTGCTGGCGACCCGAACCCGTCAAAGTCAGGAACAAAGAAGCCAGGAGCAGACCGGCGAGCAGCCGTTCTTTCTGCTTGGCGATACGGCCTGGGAACTGTTCCACCGCCTGACGCGCCCACAGGCAGACCGCTACTTTGCAGACCGGGCGGCGAAAGGCTTCAATCTCATCTGCGCCGTCGCGCTCGCCGAGTTCGACGGCCTGCGCGTTCCCAATGCTTACGGGGATGTTCCGCTGCACGACGATGACCCGCGCAGGCCCAATGAAGCCTACTTCGCCCACATAGACGCCCTGATCGCGCAGGCCCACGCGCATGGTTTGTATGTCGGCCTGCTGCCGACGTGGGGCGACAAGCTCACCGCGCCGTGGGGAGCGGGGCCGCGCATCTTTCATGTTGGAGAACCGGAAACAGGGCGCGAATACGGACGCTGGCTTGGGGAGCGATACAAACACGCGTCCAACATTTTGTGGATACTTGGCGGCGACCGTCCGCCGAGTCTTGCGGGCATCTCGCCCACATGGAAGCATCCGTGGGAGGCGGGATTTACGCCGGACACCGACTGGACTCCGCTGTGGCGCGCGATGGCCGAGGGCATTGCGGAAGGCGCAAACGGACAGGCCCTGTTCGCCTATCATCCGCAGGGCGGCCCGCTGTCCTCGTCGCAATTTCTGCACAACGAGGCATGGCTGCACATCAATATGATGCAGTCGGGGCATGGCGGCGGACACGATGTTCCGGTCTGGGAACGCATCACGCGCGACTACGATCTAAGACCTATCAAGCCCACTTTAGACGCCGAACCCAACTACGAAGATCACCCCGTCAATCTGTGGCCCGTCTACGATCCCGCGAACGGCTATTTTCGCGACGACGATGTACGCAGGCAGTGCTACCGCTCCGTGTTCGCGGGCGGGTGCGGCGTCATTTACGGACACCACGCCGTATGGCAGTTCTGGGACAATACGCGCGAAAACATCAATCACGCCGACCGCTACTGGACAGACGCGCTGGATCGTCCCGGCGCGTTTCAAGTTGGCTATCTGCGCCGACTGGTCGAGTCGTATTTGGGAACAGGGCGCGTACCCGACCAGACCCTGCTCGCCTCCCCGCCAGGCGAAGGCGCGGCCCACATCTGCGCCACGCGGGACACAGGCGGCAAATGCGCCCTGATCTACATGCCGAAGGCGGGACATGGAATCGGCATTCATTTAGACAAACTGGCAGGGCCGCGCGTTCGCTACTCCTGGTTTAGTCCGCGCACAGGAGAGCAGGCACAGATGCCTCATGGATATGCGGCGTCAGGAACGATGACCTTTGTATCCCCCGGCGTAACTAACACCCCGGAGGATTGGGTGCTGATTTTGGAAAGTGTTTAGTCGTAACTACTCAGACGTGACGACCGGGCCGTGAACGACCCGTCTGTGAGGCTTCGCCGACCGTCCGGTAGACGGAACACCCCAAAAACCAGACCTGTCCCGTCCGCAGGACGGTCGGCGGAGCCTCACAGACCCGTACTTCAGTGTGGGGCTACGCCATCTGAATAGTCACTACAAAGAAGGAAGTTATCGCGATATGAAAACACGATTTGCGACGGCAGCGACAGTGACCGGAATGTGTCTCAGCGTGTCGCCTGTGACGACGCCGCCATGCGCCGCGCAGGACGCCAAGCCTGCCGCTATGTCCGGTAGTTCCATTGTGCAGGTGCGGCGCGCGAGCGCGGGATACGAACTGCTCCGTAACGGTCAGCCCTATTTTATCCGGGGCGTGGGCGGGCAGAATTATCTCGAGACCCTCAAGGCCACGGGCGGCAACTCCCTGCGTACCTGGGGCGCGGACGATCTGGAACCCCTCCTCGACCGCGCGCAGCAGCTTGGCCTGACCGTGACCGTGGGCATCTGGTTCGGGCAGGAGCGGCAGGGCTTCAACTATGGCGATGCCGCGCAGGTCAAGGCGCAGTTGGAGCGAACGCGGGAGTTTGTCCGCAGGTACCGCAAGCATCCCGCCGTGCTGATGTGGGGATTGGGCAATGAGATGGAAGGAAATGGCGAAAACCCCGCCATCTGGCGCGCGATCAACGATGTCGCCAAAATGGTCAGGCAGGAAGACCCGGCCCACCCCACCATGACAGTGATCGCGGAGATCGGCGCGAACGCCACCAAAGCGAAGCGGTTTATGGAGCAGTGTCCCGACGTGGACATACTGGGCATCAACTCGTATGCCGGGTGCGCGTCCCTCCCCGCGCGTTTGAAGGGCGCGGGCTTTGATCGGCCCTATGTGGTCACGGAATATGGGCCGGCGGGGTCGTGGGAAGTGGGCAAGACCGCGTGGAAAGCGCCCATCGAACCGACAAGCACACGCAAGGCCGAAACCTATCTTGCCAGCTATCAGGGCGCTATCGGCTCGCAGACCGGCAAATGCCTCGGCTCGTATGCTTTTTTGTGGGGCGATAAAATAGAGACCACGCCCACATGGTTCGGCATGGTGCTGCCGTCCGGCGAGCGCCTGGGGGCCGTAGACAGCATGACATACGCCTGGACCGGCAAATGGCCCGCCAATCGCGCCCCTTCTATTGCGCGCCTGGACATTTCCAGCCTGGACAGGCGACTTGCTCCCGGCGCGGCCTTTACCGCCGAACTGGAGGCGAGCGACCCGGATGGCGACGCCCTGACGACGCGCTGGGAAGTCCGCTCGGAGATCACCGACCGCAAGACCGGCGGCGACGCCGAAGCCGCCCCATCCGCGCACCCGGAGGCGTTCGTCGAGTCGAAGGGCCTGCACGGCTCGTTCCGCGCCCCCATGACACCGGGCGCGTACCGCGTGTTCGTTTATGTTTACGATGGCAAGGGACACGCCGCCACCGCCAACCTCCCCTTCCTCGTTCACGAATAGGCAGGCGAGGCGCGGTTTCAGGGGGGCTGATTGCGGCAGATCAGCCTCCCACGCGTCAATCTTCCTGCCGTCTCCCATCGCCGCTGAAAAAAACAGAAGGGGAAAACAGCGGTATCCTTCATGCTGCGGAACCTTCCGGCCCCCAGCCAACGTTAGAATAACGACAGAGCATAGCGACAGGAGAAAACAATGCTTCTTTTTGCAAACCGATAGCGCTTTGGCGCGTAGTATATACTAAGACAGGGCGTACAGGCCTTGTTTCATCTCCTCTAAGCGCTTGCGCCGCACAGGCGCGATCACGGCATTCGAGTGCGGTACGCGAACTTCACAACCCGGCATAGCGTGTCTGCGGACATGCTGCGCGGCTGAGACTATCAGGGCTACCTTGGCAATCCCCTGCCGACGACATCTCTGAACAATATCGTACTTCGGTACATCCACTTCCAAGTTGTCGTTTGCGCCATCTGTTCCGCATTATATCTATTTTGCTTTACATTTGTTTCGCTTCATTTGTTTTGACCATTCTGTTTGAACCATCTGTTTTGAACTATCATAAGAACCGGGGCCTTGCCGCGTGAACGGCGGGGACACGAATGCCGGGAGGGAATTGTGGCTAATCAGGAGCTGCTGAAAGCGGCCTCACAGGGCGATACCGAAAAGGTAATGCGCCTTTTGGACAACGGGCGGCTGATCAATGACGAGGCCGGCAACAAAGCGCTTGTCGCCGCCGCCGAGGCGGGGCAGGTGGCGCTCGTGGAAGCGCTCGCCACGGCGGGCGCGGACGTAAACGGCGGATTTTTCCGCAGCGGCATGACGCCTTTGATGCGGGCGGCGCAGTACGGCAAAACCCATGTCGTCACGCAGCTTCTGGATCGGGGAGCCGAAATCAACGGGCGCGGCGCGGGCGGCATGACGCCCCTGATGCTCGCCGCCAGCAAGGGCCAGCACGAGGCCATGATGATCCTGCTGAACCGGGGAGCCGACACGCGCCTGCGCGATTACAGCGGCAACACGGCCATGTCCCTGGTGGAAGCCGAGGTGAACCGGATGCAGAACTATCCCACGCCCGACGAGATCAGCAACCCCAAAATGCAGGCCGTGACCAAGAAACTGTATCAGGACATTATCACCATCCTCTCCGCCGCCGCAGGCAAGTAACAGGCCGGAACGCATCACGGTGGAGCGTTTCCCAATGATGCTTGCAATAGAATGCTCTCAACAGCACAACAGCGTACAGAACTGACAAAATGTTCTGTGCGCTGTTGTGTTGTCGCCTGTGCAATCCGGCCGTTGTGACGAACGAGAACCGACGCATTTGACTTGAATGCAATTCGCAGTATTTACCCCGTCTAGAGGTAAACTAAGTTTAAGCAGGCGTTTTGCGTGAGTCTTGCTGAATGGACAGGAGTGGACGGGTATGCCATGTAGTCGCTGCGGACAATCAAATGCGTCGGGCGCGCTGTATTGTATCCGGTGCGGACAGCCGCTCGCGCCTGTGGGAAACGCCGCGCCTGCGGAACAGTCTGCAAGTTTCAGCGCCGCGCCATTGCCGTCGTCCGCGATTCCTTTTCAAGCTCCGCCCGCGCTGAACGGGCCGAGCGCGTCCGGCGCGGGCAATGGGGCAGTTGGGGCGAATGTTCCTCCCGTCCCTGTCCGGGGTAAAAGTGTCAGCGCGGAGCTTCGCGCTCAGGCGCGAGCTTCGGGGCAGAACGCCCCGCAGGAGTTTCCCTGCCGCGTGTGCGGCGCGCGGGTCAGCGCGCGGCGGGCCGTATGCGCGGTGTGCGGCACACCCCTCGGCATGACTGTGAATCCCAATGACAGCGCGGCAGCCACCTATTTTCCGGCGGGTTACGCCGCTCTCCTCGGCGAGTCCGGCCGCGCTAAGGACGCCGTTGAGTTCGCGCCGGGATACACCGTTCCAGGTGAGGTTTCGCGCAGACGCTGGCACTGGGGCGCGTTCGGCCTGTCGTCGCTGTGGCTGCTGAAGCATCGCCTGTCGGGATGGGGCCTGATCGCGCTTGGCCTCACCCTGCTTTCCCCACTGGCATATTTCGGCCCGCTTGGTCTCAGTCTGCCCATTTCAGGCCTGCTGCTGTCCCTGCTATTTGGTGTGCGGGGCGGGCGGATCGCATGGCGACAGGGCGCGTATTCGGACTTACCAGCGTTTGTCCGGGATGACGAACACTGGCAGTGGGCGGGCGTCGCGGCGAGCGTAGTTAAAACCCTTGCGCTGCTGGCACTAACAACATTTGCCCTGCGCCGCTGATGTCTTGAACTCGGATTACGCGGATTGATAAGATCAACAGGATTGAATGCCGCAGCTAATCCTGTCCATCCTTCCAATCCGCGTAATCCGAGTTCAAGACAAACAGTGAACAACCAAATACGAATTCCATTATGAACGATGCTTATGAACGATGCTTATGAACGATGAACAAAACCTGATAAAATTGCAGGAGCGGCTGGGCGTGGAGTTCAAGGACTTTACGCGTCTGCATCGCGCCCTGACGCACCGCTCGGCTTCGGTTGACAACAACCTCGACAGCAACGAACGCCTGGAATTTCTGGGCGACAGCGTCGTAGGCCTGGTGATGAGCGAGACCCTGTTCGGTATGTTTCCCAATTTCAGCGAGGGCGACCTGGCGAAATCCAAAGCGTATGTGGTCAGCGAAACGGCCCTTGCCGACGCGGCGCAGGCGATGCAGTTGGAAGATTTCATGGTGATGAGTTCGGGCGAGGCGTCCAGCGGCGGGCGGCGGCGACGCAGCATTCTGGCCGATGCGTTTGAGGCCGTGATCGCGGCTGTGTATCTCGACTGCGGCATCGTGGCCGCGCGGCGCGTGATCCGGCAGGCCCTGGCGAACGCCATACAGGATGTCGCATTCGATCAGCACCGGCGCGATTACAAGTCGTCTCTGCAGGAACATACGCAGGCGCAACTGCGGATCACGCCCGTGTATCGCATCGCGGGCGAGATCGGCCATGAACACGACAAAACGTTTGTGGCCCACGCGTATGTAGGCGAAACCAAGATCGGCGAGGGCGAAGGCAAGAGCAAAAAAGAGGCCGAGCAGGCCGCCGCCTTCAACGCCCTCGACAACCTGCCCATTTTATTTCCGCTTCCGCTTTCCGAGGAGGCCGGCGGCAGTGTACTGGCGGCATCCTCAGAGACAAGCGGCAACTCGGATGCAGAAGACAAGAACAGCAGTTTGAGTGCATCGCCGCAGGTTTTTACCCTCACCCCCGGCCCCTCTCCCTGATTCGCTCGTTCCTCGCTAGGGAGAGGGGAGCGAGGGCGCAAGTGGGTTTGCCGTCAAATCCAATCCTTGTGCAGTGCGTCAGATACATACATCTTTATCCAGCGCACTCAATGAACAAACTGGCCTTCTCCCTCCGGGAGAAGGTGCGCGGAGCGCGGATGAGGGCCACAACCTTACATTCTGCGCAAGACTACCCTGTGATAGAACTATGATCGCGCATTCCCAGGTGAGAATGCGGGTACAATAAGCCTCAGCCGCTGTCCGTGCCTTGCCGCAGCGCCGTCCAGTCAAAGGAGCCTCGCGTTTTCATGTCACTCCACGAAGAGAATTTCAGCGTCCACGATAGCAGTACAGCGAACAAGATAGAGCATGGGGAGCCTTCCGCAGACATCGGCGTTTTTGGCGGCAGCGGCTTTTACTCGCTGCTCGACAACGTGCGCGAAATCGCGATGGAAACGCCGTTTGGCCCGCCCAGCGACAGCCTGTTTCTGGCCGAACTCGAAGGCAAGCGCGTCGCCTTTCTGCCCCGGCATGGGCGCGGGCATACCATCGCCCCCCACGCCATCAACTATCGCGCCAATGTGTGGGCCATGAAGCGGCTGGGCGTCCGGTTTCTCATCAGTCCCTGCGCGGCAGGCAGCCTGCAAACGCACGTCGCGCCCGAACATTTCGTCGTGTGCGACCAGTACGTAGACCGGACTCGCAATCGCAAAGATACGTTTTACGACGGCCCGGACGTGTACCATGTCAGCAGCGCGAACCCCTACTGCCCGCACCTGCGCCAACTCGCGATTGACGTTATCCGCGAGCAGGGCATCACGGTTCATGAGACCGGCACGGTCGTGGTCGTGCAGGGGCCGCGCTTTTCCACCAAAGCGGAAAGCAAATGGTTTACCTCGGCGGGCTGGGAAGTGATCAGCATGACGCAGTACCCGGAAGCGTATCTTGCCCTGGAACAGAACATGGCCGTCGTCAACATCAGCCTGATCACCGATTATGACAGCGGCCTGGTCGCGGACGGCGACGTAGCCCCGGTCACGCAGGAAGAGGTGTTCAGCGTGTTTCTCAAGAACGCCGCCCGCATCAAAAACGTGGTCGTGGAACTGATCCGCCGCATCCCGCTCGACCTGGACAGCCCCTGCCACCATGCCCTGGATCACGCCAAAGTCAATGCGAATTAACCAATACGAACAAGGCTTATCCACAGATTACACAGATGCCACAGATTAGGATGCCAGGCAGTTTAGAACAATAAACCGGGGCTTAGACGCAGCAACTGATTTCTGCATTGTATTTTTCTAAATTGTTTTTTCTAATCTGTGGCATCTGTGTAATCTGTGGATAAGCCTTGTTTTTCAGGAGTGGATGAGCTATGCAGATTGGAGCGCAAAATAAGCCGCTGCAAACGGTCGCGTGGGAGGCGGGCAAGGTGCGGCTGATAGATCAGACCGCGCTGCCGGAAAAGCTGACCTATGTGGACATGAGCGACTGGCGCGAGGTGGCCGAGGCGATTCGCGCGATGGTGGTGCGCGGCGCGCCCGCTATTGGCTGCACGGCGGCTCTGGGCATGGCGCTGGGCGCGCGGGGCATCATCGCCGACAGCCGCGCCTCGTTCCTGACACGTCTGGAAGGCATCGCGGACACGTTCCGCGCTTCGCGCCCTACAGCGGTGAATCTGTTCTGGGCCGTGGATCGCCTGCTCGCCGTGGCCGCGCAGACCGAAGGAAATCCCGTTGACATCAAGGACGCCCTGCTCAGTGAGGCGCGGCGGATGCTGACCGAGGACATCGAGGCCAACCGGCGTATGGGGCAGTATGGCGCGCGGCTGATGCCCCAGAGCGGCAATGTGCTGACGCACTGCAACGCGGGCGCGCTCGCGACCGTGGGGTACGGAACCGCGCTGGGCGTGATTCGAGCGGCTGCGGAGAGCGGAAGGCGCATTCATGTGTATGCGGATGAGACGCGCCCCCGCTTGCAGGGCATGAAGCTGACCGCGTGGGAATTGCAGCGCGATAACATTCCCGTGACCATTATCGCCGATAATATGGCCGGGATGCTGATGCGGCAGGGCAAAGTGGACTGCGTTATCGTGGGCGCGGATCGCATTGCGGCAAACGGCGACACGGCCAACAAGATCGGCACGTATGGCCTTGCCGTGCTTGCGAAACACCATAACATCCCGTTTTACGTGGCCGCGCCGTTTTCCACCATTGACATGAAGCTGTCCGGCGGCGCGCAAATCCCTATCGAAGAGCGCGAGACCGTGGAAATGACGCATGTGGAGGGCCTGCGCGTCGCCCCCGAAGGCGTCGCCGTCCTCAACCCCTCTTTTGACGTGACACCGGGCGAGCTTGTTACCGCCTTCATCACGGAACGGGGCATTTTGGAGCCGCCGTTCGAGCGCAGCCTGCGTCAGTCCGCCGCGCAAAACGCTCTTGCGGAACCCGGTGAACCTGCCGATACTGATAGCATCAAACCGGAGGATGCCGCTTTAGCCAACGCGATATAGCTCTTACTAACCCTGTAACCGTACCGCCGGACAGTTTGGACGCTGAGGACAAGGAGACACAACATGGAGACACTGCTGGCCGAGAGCCTGGTTCGCGACGTGCCGGATTTTCCCAAGCCGGGCATCATGTTCAAAGACATCACGCCCGTCGTGCAGGACGCAGCCGCGCTGAAGCAAACGATTGACAAGTTCGCCGAGTGGGGCGCGGCGCTGAAGCCGGATGTAATTGTCGGCATCGAGGCGCGAGGATTTATCTTTGGCGCTCCGCTCGCCATCGCAATGGGCGTGTGCTTTGTGCCGCTGCGCAAACTGGGCAAGCTGCCCGGCGAGCGCGTTACCGAGGAGTACGCCCTGGAATACGGAACCAACACGGTCGAGATGCACACGGACGCCATCAAGCCGGGTCAGCGCGTGATTGTGATTGACGATCTGCTGGCGACCGGGGGAACGGCGGGCGCGGCCTGCCGCCTGAGCGAGCGCCTGGGCGGGATCGTGGTCGGCTGCGGCTTCCTGATCGAACTGGATTTCCTGGAAGGCCGCAAGGTACTCAGCAAGTACGAAATCCATTCGCTTATTCGCTACCAGTGACACTTACATCATAGTCGCGCGGCTTATAACCCAAACGCGAACAGACCGGAAGTATATTCCGGTCTGCTCTCATTTTTGTTGTCTGTTCGACAAATGAATGTGTGGCAAGGCTATGCGATTGTGTCTCAGCCAGGGTCGCTATTTGTTTTTGGGCAGTATGTGGTTATCGTTATTCGGTTTTGTGCGCTATGAAGTTGTGGGCGGAAGTGCAAGATGTCTTTATTAAGTTATGCACCCTCATGTTCGGCTGAAATCACAGGTATCTTTAGCCAGCCTGCATATGGCGTATCGAACAGCAGGCTCAGACTGCGCGGTTCTTGGTAAACAGGCGCAGAAGGTACAGCAACAGGGCCGCGCCGAGGAACGCCGTAAAGACCGAGCCGATCAGTCCGCCGAAGCCTACGCCGAGGAAACCCGCAATCATCGCGCCGGCAATGCCGACGAGGAAATCACCGATCATGCCGCCGGGGCCTTCGCCCGGAACGACTGCTTTGGCAAGCGCGCCCGCGATGATGCCGACCACAACCCAGAGTATGAAGCCCATTTTCTATTCTCCTCTGCCGTTCGCGTCGCCCTCATGAACGTCGCGTAAACCGGCTGGACACAAACTTATTTAGTTGTTGGGGAAGACGGTGACAGCGCAGGGCTGTTCTGCTTCCGTGTTTGATTGTGCCGCGATGAGCGGCAGGCTGTTTTACGCTGCGATAGAGAGCAAAAAACAAAATGACTTTCGCCGCTGTGCGCTTTCCTATCGCTTTGATGTGATACAGACGGGCCTTTCGTGTGCCGTGTTCCAATATTTTGCGCCATAGTTCCAACAATCATAAAAAAATCTATGCTGTTCCTAACCTGTCACTTGTATACAGGTATATACAGGTATATACCTGCGACACAGACGCCTGATTTTGCTGGTACAATAATGCGGCGTGATTTGCGCGTGTTTTTGCCGCCTGCCGTTCTCTGAGGGAGCGCTATGAGCCGACCGCCGTTTTTCTATTCCGATGCCCTGATGGGCTATGATATGGGGCCGAGCCACCCGCTCAAGCCGCGCCGGCTGCGTATGACGTATGATCTGCTGGACAGCTACGGCGCGTTCAAGAACGGCTTGGCCCTGACCGCGCCCGCGCCCGCCGACTGGCAGGAAGCCGCCCTGACGCACAGCCGCGACTACCTGGAAGTATTAAGCGCCCTGGATCGGGGCGAAGAGGTGCGGCAGGCGCGTAAGTTCGGATTCGGCACGGGTGACAACCCTATTTTTCCCGGCATGTACGATGTTTCCCTGCTGTATTCCGGCGGCAGCGTGGACGCGGCCCAGGCGGTCGTGGACGGCGAACGGGTGGCCTTCAACATCGCGGGCGGACTGCACCACGCGCACTACGCCCGCGCCGCAGGTTTTTGCGTACTAAACGACTGCGCGATGGGCCTGCGCCGACTGCGCCGCAAGTTCGACCGCGTTGCGTATGTGGACATTGACGTGCATCATGGCGACGGCGTACAGGAACTATTTTATAGCGACCCGACCGTATTGACCCTATCGCTGCATGAGAGCGGGCAGTTTTTGTTTCCCGGAACCGGGTTCGTGGAGGAGATCGGCGAGGGCGAAGGCGAGGGATACAGCGTCAACCTGCCGTTCGCGCCCCATACCACGGACGACATCTGGCTGGACGCGTGGCGCAACAGCGCGCTGCCGATTCTCAAAGCCTACGACCCGGACGCGATTTTGCTGCAAATGGGAACCGACACCCATGAGTTCGATCCCCTCGCCCACGTCTGCCTGAGCGCGCAGGGATGGCTTGCGGCTATCAAGGACGTGCAGGCGCTGGGCAAACCCATTGTGGCCGTTGGCGGCGGCGGCTACAATCTGACGACCGTGCCGCGCATGTGGACGCTGGCCGTCACTACGCTGGCCGGCATTGACGTACCCGATGCGGTTCCCGCGTCCTACCGACACCGGGCCGAAATACCTACCTTAACCGACCACCAGACGCCCCGCGAACGTGGCAGCGTGAACGCAAAAAACGCCGTCACCGCCCAAACGTTCGCCGCGCAGTCTGTGCATGACCTTCAGCAACTGCTGTTTCCACGCTACGGGTTAGATAAGAGATAAAAGATATTGCATAGTAGATAGCAGCAAAGGGCTTCCTCTCAACAGAGCATCCACTATTATCTATCATCTATTAACTATTATCTGTCATCTCCCTCAAGGAGTTTTTTGCATGTCACGTTTCGCTTTACCCGCCACGCTGGCGGCGCTGTATCTTAGTTCGCTGACAGCTGCTGTCGCTCAGGACAAGACCACGCCGGCCAAGCCCACTGTCACGCCTGCGCCCCAGACCGCGCCCGCCCGGCCCGCCGTCGCGCCGCCGATGCCGACTGCGCCGGTCGCTCCACCCAAGCCCTCCGACCCTAATATCGTCGGCAGCGTGGGCGGCAAGAACATTCTCTTTATGCAGGTCGCAGAGCGTTTGCGCCGCGACAACCCTGATGGTTTTAAGCAGGCGATGGCGCAGGCGCTTGGCGCAAAGGTCGCGAACAGCCTGTACGGTGACATGCCTCAGGCCAGCGTCACGGTCACATCCGTGGAGGCTATGACGGCCCTGCGCGATTTGCCCAACCTGGCCCTGTACCGCACCCTGCAGCAGATACTTCAGGAAGAGGCCGTCACTCAGACCGCCACCAAAGAAAACGTCATCGCCACGGACGCGCAGGTAGACGAGTACCTTAAAAACCTTCTGAGCAAAGCGCGCGAGGCAGGCCAGATCCCCGCCGCGCAGACCGACGATCAGTTCCTGGCCGAGCGCAAGCTGTCCCGCCCCGTGCTGATGGAGCGCCTGCGCTCGCAATTGGAACTGGAAAAACTGATGGATAAGGACGCAAATCTGCAAAAGGCTCTGGCGCAGCAGACCGTGCAGACCGTGGGACATACGCTGTCCGACAGTGATTACCTGCAGGCGCGGCATATCCTCGTCCTTGTTCCGGGCGCGCAGCCCGGCGCTCCGGGCGCACAGCCGCCCGATAAGAACGCGGACGCTGTGGCGCTCGCCAAAGCCAACAAGATCGCCGCCGACATCAAATCCGGCAAGAAGACCTTTGAGGCTGCCGCCAAAGAAAGCAGCGACGATCCCGGCAGCAAGCTCAAGGGCGGCGAGTTGGGCGTGTTCGTGCGCGGCACGATGGTTCCCGAATTTACTAAAGCCGCTTTCGCCGCCAAGCCGGGCGACATCACCGGCCCGGTCAAGTCGCAGTTCGGCTACCACCTGATTCAGGTGGAGAAGCTGGGCAAAGACCTGACGCCCGAACAGCGCGCCACGGCCCGCACCGCCCTGTATCAGCGTTACGAGCAGCAGAACCCGCAGCTTCTCCAGGACTTTATGAAGAACCTGATGGAGAACCGGGCCAAAGTCGCCAGCTACATGACGCCCCCGCCCGCTCCCGCGCAGCCCGGCTTCCCCGGCGCGCAGGGCGGCTAACGCCTCTTTAGCAGGGTTGGCGCACATAGATAAGTGTGCAGGAATAACAGGAGCGAACACGGAACATACAGCCGTCTTCGCTCCTGTTTTGATTTGAGGTCGTTCCAATCGTGCAGGAGTGTTTGAGTGCAGCGACTCGCATTTTTCCGTTTAGCATCCGTATACAACTTCAATGCAGACGACACGGCAGCATAATCAGGACGAGGTGTGTGAAGAGGGGAACGCGCCTCCGATGGTACGCTATACGCATGGGCTGTGCGGTCAGCGCATTCCCCTGCCGCCCCATATCGCCGCCCTGCCCGCCACGCAGACGGTAATCGAGCAGGCGGAATGGGAGCGCAGTCGGCAGGAGCGGGATCAAAAACTGCTGGCCCGCCTGCTGATACAGATGGGACGCACGGCGCGGCGGCGCAGGCGGTGCGGGCGCGTATTTGTTTCGTCGGGCATCGTCAGTATGGGCCTGGGCCTGATGATGCTGATCAGCGCGGCCCCGCCCGACGCCCTGACCCCGCCGTTTCTGCTCGCCTCCATAATCTCTTTCTTCGCCGCCGTTCTGGGAACCCTGCTGCATGTGCAGATGACGAACATCGTGGCGCAGCTTCCCGTTTCGGACATACGCGCCATCGGGCCGCTGCTTGAAGCCCTGCACTATGCCGACATGGACGGCATCCCCCAGCGCGCCCTGCTCGATCTGCTGCCCTGCCTCGTGCCTGCCGACGCCGTGCTGTTCAGCGACATCCACCGCGTCAATCTGAACCGCGCCCTGAGCGAGTCTAACACCGACCTTGTGATACAGACCCTGAAAGCCCTGGAGCGCATCGGCGACGGGCGGGCGATTGCGCCCGTGTCCCGGCTGGCGGCGGGCAAGGGCAGCGCGCGCTACAACGCGGACGTGCTGCACGCCGCCCTGCACTGCCTGCCCATCCTCGAAGCCCGCGCCGTCTACGACACGGAAAACCAGACCCTGCTGCGCTCCGCCTGCATTCCGTTCGCGCCCAACGCCGATCTGCTGCGCCCGGTCGAAGAACTGACCGACGTTCGGGCCTATACTCTCCTGCGCCCCGCTGTCATTCCCAAATCGCCGGTTTGAGATTGAGCCGGGTACAAAGAACGTACCCGACTCGGAGGCGCTTCGCGCCAAGCGTCCTCGCGGACGCGGATGCAAATTGTACTGGAAGGGAGTTTTACACCAATGAAGCTCTCAAACACTATTTGCTGCTGTTCTTCGCGACCTCGTCCCGCCGCGTGTCTCGGACGGCGTACACCATGACGCCAAGCGTTGCGCCCGGTTTCGCGGTTGTGTGACAGCTCAGGCATTCCGGCTTGAACGCGCGGACGGGGCGCATCAGCACGTTCCACTCGCCGTCATGGGCGCGTTGTTCCCGGCCTTTCATCAGTGCAGGCAGCGCCTTGATCGCCTTCTTCTCGATAGCATCCTGGTCAAACCCGTTCATTCTATCGAAGCTGATTGGGGTCGGGTGGTAAAAGTACCCCGCGTTTTCGATAGACTGCTGATTGAAATACAGCATGTGCAGTTTTGGATCTTGCGCGTAGCCCTCACGCCCCGGCACTGGCACACAACGCAGCAGGCTGATGGCGTAATCACGCCGGGCCGCGTTGACGTTGGCGATCTGCCGCCTTTCTTCGGGCGACTCCACCTTTAGCTGCACAAGACCGGCGTGTTCGCGGTACACGATACGCAGTGCGCCGAAGTTCATGTCGCGCAGTATCTCGAAGCGGGGTTGTACGTAAGCGTCCAGTGCCTCGGCCACCTGCATCGGGGCTGTTAGTTTTTGTGTCGGCACAGAGGTTGAGGCGAGTACCTGACCGGGCAGTTCGTACCGCCACGCGTTGTAATACATCTTCCCGCAGCACGAGGAAATCAGCATCAGCGGCAGCAGGACGCAGCCGCAAAGCGCCCGTTGTGATGTGGACATAAATATCTCCTTGCCTTCCGCGTCGCCAGTTCTATAATCCCGTACCCGGCGTGCCGTTGTGGATGATGACGGGCGGGTCTATGGATCCCGACGCTTTGCGGGCTAATCGCTGCTGTCGTACCTGCGCGAGCAGGCCGGGTACGGCGTGGGGCGCGGTCGCGGCCTCGTGGAACGACTGGCCTATCACGCTCCATAGCGCGTCATTGAAGTACGACAGGTCAAAGATCATGACGCCCTGCGTGGTCGCGAGCGCGGCCTGTAACGCGGGCTTGAGCGTTTCGGGCTGCTTTAAGTAGTCGGCGACATTGATGCCCGCGTACACCCACGCCTGATCGCCTATGGCCCGGTTGGATAACTGCCCTGCGGCCTCAATGGTCGCGCCGACAGATTTGCCCGAAGCCAGCGCGTCCGACATCGTAGCGGTCGGGTAATAGCAGCCGGTCGTGATCCAGTCGCACAGGCCCGCGTACCCGGTTTGCATGTACGTGGGCGTAAGGAAGCGGAACCCGGCCCGAAAGTCGTCACCGGCCCAATTCGCGCCCAGCGCGGCATAATCGCCGTACCAGGAGCCGGTGTACGTGCTGACTGTGGCATTGGGGCGTATCGCCTTGACCGTGGCCGCTGCGGTCGCCAGCCAGTTTCGCAGGGTCAGGGCGCGAAAGGCCAGCCACGCGTCGTAGTAGGGGCCGGGCGTGACGCGCTTGCTCAGGGTCGGGAACGCGAAGTCGTAGCGGAACACATCGTCGGGCCAGCGCAGGGTCTTGCCGTTCAGGACGGGGGCCAGGTACGCCTCGAATTGTTTGCGGGTGTCCTCGCTGAAATCCGCGTTGATGCCCGCGTAGCGGAAGCGGTCGTCGAAGATCACGCCGTCAATGGCGTAGTTGGTGCAAACCTCGGTCAGCATGGCCCGCATCCGCGCCTGCACGTCGGCCCGGTGCGGATTGACCATCAGGGGAACCTGCTCCTGCGCCTGCGCCATCGGCACATAAGCGGGCGTACTGTCCAGCGCAAGCGTGGCCGCGACCGGCGCATTTTGACGCAGCCACGCGGCTCCCGCCCCCTCGCCCACAAGGTACGCGCCCCGCCACGGCGCACTACCCAGCAGCGACAGAGCATTGCCTTCGACCTGCGCAATCACCTTGCCGCTCTCGTCCAGGGCGACCGCAAATCCGCTCGATTTGGCGGGCAGGTTCTTCACGTCCGTGACCACGGCAAGTTCGTTTTCATTCTGAGCGGGCGCATTGACGCGCTGCGAAACCACAAACGTCGCGCCGGACGTGCTGCGAACGCGCGTCTCAGCCGTATAGAGGACGGTCTGCCATTCGGGATGCTCGTACCCCGGCCCCTGCTTTTTCACCGTATTGTTGTCGCCCCGGTGTCCCTCGCTGAACGCGTTCATGTTGACCACAAGCCCCAGCCCGTTCTCGTGACAGCGGGCGAACATATCGGGCAGGGGGTCATAGTCGAGGGGAATGCTGCGGTCTTTCCATGTTGTGAGTTTGGGCGCGTACTTGCTCGGATACATCGTGTACCCGACAATCGGTTTCACGTCCAGCACGACCGTGTTGAATCCCGCCGTTTTGATCTGCAGGGCAAGGGCCGCGATCTTTTCGGGCGTGTTGACCGCGTTCATGTTGGCCGTGCCGTCAATCCACAAAATACGCGCCTGCAAATGGCGGGCGCGGGCCGTCTGCTGCGCGATGCCCACATTGTTATTGGCCTCGTCCAGCGCGATGGCGGGCAGGCTGGGCAGCGGATTGTACGCGGCGGGCGGAACCGCCGGCGGCACGACAAGCGGGGATTGGCTGGGCGGCATGGCGGGTTTATCCTGTTTGTCCAAAACTTGCTGTGCGCCGACAAAGCGAGCAGACGACAATGCGGCAGACAGCAGCAGGAACATGGCGAGACGATGACGGCAAATTTTCATGATGTGCGTTTGGTTTCTCCTGCCTCATTGTACCCGCTCGTACCCGTTCAGGCGCTTTCCCTCAGCGCAGACGTTACGCCTCCCTGTTACGGTTGACGGACATGGCAGGGAACGGTACAATAGTTTGCAGGAAAACAGGCGGAGAAACACAGGGATCAGGGCCGCTGTGACGAGGGAAGGTTAAAAAACGATGAAACGCGCCTTCACGACTCTGACGCTGGAAGATGTATTGCTGATGACCTCCACGCGCCAGATCACCCGCTGGCAACTGGAAACGCCGCCGCGCCCGCCAAGCGACCATTTTTTGGAAACTCTGCGGCGTCTGCGGGTGTTTGATCTGGACAATACCGAAGCGGCCAAACTGCTGTTGATTGACGCGCTGCTTGCAGAGGTTGTTCCCACCTACCCCCGGCTAAAGGTGTGGAAGGCGATGCCGCTGGAGTCGGGAACCATGACGGGCATCGCCGACTATCTTATCGCGCCGAATTACGCTTACTTTACAACGCCTCTGTTGTGCGCGGTCGAAGCCAAGCGCGACGATTTTGTGCAGGGCCGCGTCCAGTGCCTTGCTGAAATGCTCGCCTGCCAGGGGAATAATCAGCAGGGCGGCAGCGCGTCCGACGTGTTCGGCATCGTGAGCAACGGGCAGGGCTGGCAATTCCATAAACTTACTTCCGACGGTGAAGTGTTCGAGACGGGCCTGTACACGATGAACGATCTGCCCAGCCTGCTGGGCGCTCTGGAATACGTCTGCGCGGAATGCGCCCGCCTGCTCCCCTGATTTCCAAAAGTTTGCGCCCTCAGCCGTATGGGGCCATCTTCGTCCTTTCAGGAAGAAGGCTGACTCGTTCCTCTGGCGCGTTGAATGAAGTTTGCATACAACGGCGAACCCACTTACGCCCTCGCTCCCTTCTCCCTGGCGAGGTACGAGCGAATCAGGGAGAAGGGCCGGGGATGAGGGTAAACGCCTGCGCCCTGCACTCGCTCTAAGAGCGTGACAAAATCAGACAGGCGATTCCGTATCGTCAGAAGCAGAAGCGCGAAGCAGTTGTTGGGGCGCGCTGTCGGCGCGTTCTGCCAAGGCGCGCAGCAGCGTGGCAGGGGCATCGGGATTATGGTCAGGGCGCAACAGCACATCTTTCAGGTTCTCATAGGCGATACGCTCCTTGATTACCTGCACACACTGATCAGCGGCGGCGCGCACTTTGTCCGTAGTGTAGTATTTTTTTATGAGGCGTTCAACATCGGATAAATCGCGCCTATCACCGATTTGCTCCAGTGCGGATAGCACGAGTAAACAGTAGACGGCATCAGAGCAGTCGTCCATAGGCACGTTGAAACCATGAACGAACATATCGCGGCGGATACGAGCGCGTTGCTGTGTATTCAAAGTGTCTGCATCTTCGGGCTTGAGCAAGGGCAGTAGACGCGCAACCGCTTCTTTCGAAGCCTTGCGAGCTTGATGAACCATAACGCTGGTATGTGCAACCGTGTCGTAAAGATTGAGCATTGTGCCAATCTGTCTGGCATCCTGCGTGTTTTCCATAAAAATTATCAGTTGTTTTGCATTCTTGTCCTCCACATGAGCAGGGTGCATGAATAAACATTTTACAAGAGTATTGGCAAGTGTGCCGACAGCCAAAAAGGGCATCAGTATATTCAAAATATGAACGCTCCTCCAAACTGTACCAACGATAGCAACAGTAACAATAACAAAGCAAGCTGTAATAATCATAATCCAATCCAACCGCTATAAGCGGTTGGAATTGCGGCGCACACATGCCAAAAGCGCCTCGAACTCGGCGGAGGTGAGCAGGGTATCTTCGGCGGGCGGGTTGGATATGAGTGGCGGTTGGGTCTGCATGACGTAGTATTCGGCACATGACGGCGTTTTCCTGCACAGGGGGAACCCTCATCCGCGCTCCGCGCACCTTCTCCCGGAGGGAGAAGGCCAATTTGTTCATCTGGCGCGTTGAATGAAGTTTGCATACAACGGCGAACCCACTTGCGCCCTCGCTCCCTTCTCCCTAGCGAGGTACGAGCGAATCAGGGAGAAGGGCCGGGGTTGAGGGTAAAAGCTTCCATTGACAGGAAGGAAGCCACTGCAAACCACGTATAGATACTTACAGGTTTTTATACGAAAGTTACAGCAAATACGGAGTACGAAAATGAGCAAAGATACACTGGACGAAAAGGGCGTGGTGATCGCGTGCGCGGAGTGCGGGCAGAAGAACCGGACGCCGTATGCGCGGCTGGGCGAGACGGGAGCCTGCGGGCGCTGCCACAGCGACATACGCCCGCCGTCCGCGCCCCTGGATGTAGTGCAGATCGCGCAGTTCGACGCACTGGTCGCAAATGCCGTCCTGCCGGTCGTGATTGACTTTTGGGCGCCGTGGTGCGGGCCGTGCAAGGCCGTCGCGCCGGAACTCGTGAAGGTGGCCGCCTCGAACGCGGGCCGCTTCCTGATTGCCAAAGTGGACACGCAGGCCCTGCCCGCTCTGGGCCAGCGGTACGGCGTACAGTCCATTCCCACGATGGCCGTGTTTGTGGGCGGCAAGGAAGTCACGCGCACGATGGGCGCGCGTCCCGCTTCTGCCATCGAGTCGTTTGTGCGGCAGGCGATAGGCGGGTAGTTGTTTGTTGCTTGTTGGCTGGATACAAAGGTCTAAATCCAGTCAGAGAGTGGGCGTATCCTCAACAAACAACAAACAACAAGCAACTACTTTACCCGTTGATCCCAAATCGGTTGTCCCGCGGACAGGCCATAAGCGCGGATGCTGCCGCCCACGCCTGCGGCCACAACGTTCAGGCTGTCGGGGGTGTATTCCACGGCCTGCACGGATTCGGGGGCGTTGAGGGTACGCATCTGCGCGCCCGTGCGCGCGTCCCACAGCCTGACCGTGCGATCCGCGCTGCCGGTCGCGAGCGTCTGGCCGTCGGGGGCGAAGCGCACCCCGAACACAAAGCCGGTATGCCCGGTCAGCGTCAGATTTACCGCGCCCGTGTTCGTGTCGTAGATGTTGACCGTGTTGTCCGCGCTGCCGCTGGCGAGGGATTTGCCGTCGGGCGAAAACGCCACGCTCCATACGGCGTATTTGTGGCCGGTCAGGGTGTGCAGCACAGCCCCGCTTTGCGCGTCCCACACGATCACGTCGCCGTTGCCCACGCCGCCCGCTACCGTCTTGCCGTCGGGCGAAAACGCCACGGCAGTCGCGCCGAACGTTCCCGTAGACAGCGTGTTCTGGAGGGTTCCCGTGGCGGCATCCCACAGGCGAACCGTATGGTCGTTGTAGCCCGCCGAGGCGACGCGTTTGCTGTCGGGGGCGAACGCCACGCCGCTGATGCGATCCGTATGCCCTTTGAGTTCCAGGCGGATCGTGCCGGATTGCGCGTCGAGCAGGCGCAGGATTTGATCCTGACAGCCTGCGGCGAGCAGGGTTCCATCCGGCGAGTAAGCCAGGGCGTAAACGATCTGCCCCAGGCTTTTGCTGCCCTGCGACTGCCCCGTCTGCGCGTTCGCGAACCACAAGCGCCCGTTGAGGTCTTCGCCCGCGTACACATAGTTGTTGCGGGCCGCGAGCGCCTGCCCCCGCGCCGAGGTCGCCGCCGTCGCGGCCTGCGCGGCGGTATACGTATGCGCGGCCCTGAAACCCCGCCTGCGCCCGGTCGGCAGGGTGGCAGGCGCGGACGCGCGGGCAGACAGAGCATGGCGATTGCGGTTGTGCCGGTTCAAGTCGCCCTCGCCCGCATTGCTTTCATCGGCGGGGGCGTTGCTGCCTGTGTCGCTGTTTCCGGTGTCCGCAGGGCTGTCGGGCGGAACGTCTTCGACGGGGCCGGTATTATCGCTTGACGAACCGCCGGTCGGGTCGGTCGGCACAGAGGTTCCCGTGTTCGGGTCTGTGCCGCTGTAGCCGTAGGGAGTAATGCCGCCATAACGCGTCACGACGAACGTTCCCCCGCTGGCGACGGCGCGGCCATCGGGCGAGATGGCGAGCGCGTACTGCTCCGTACTGGTGTCCGTTTGATCCCCCAGCCCGCCGCCCCCGCCGCACGCCTGCAATCCGCCCAGCGCCATACTTAACAGCGCTATTCGCGTCCAGCGCCCTGTGCCTCGCACACGCATACTCGCTCTCCCCCTTAGTAGTGCTGCCGGATGTGAATAAAGTAGTGGTCATCGAGTGGAACATCGGTTTGTCAATGCGCGTGAAACCGGGCGCGTTCCAGTTCGTCCTGAATAGAAGCGCGGACGCAGGACGCCAATTTACCTTTCTACGCTTATTCGCCCGCTTCGTGACGTACTTTGACATCGAAAAACTATCGAAAGACACACAAACTTGACGGCATTTTCCTCAGCGGCTATAATGCCAGCACACAACGCTTACTACGCAGCAAGCCACAAACAACAAATAACAAGCAACAAATAACAAGCAACGGAGCGATACATGGCGGCATTGACAATGACGGTCGAGACTTACCGCGATAAGGTGTTCGGCGGATGGCAGGGCAAAAGCGCGGGCATCACGCTCGGCGCGCCGCAGCGCGGGCAGATGTCGCCGGGACGCAATAACTTCTATAATCCGGTTCCCGGCCAGCCCGCCGCAAGCGTGGGCCTGGATTTTCCGCTTGTCTGGCTGCACACCCTGGAAGAGACAGGGCCGGACGTGGCCTCGGAAGACCTGGCCGTCGCGTGGCTGGAGCATCTGGATTATTCACAGGACGAGTGGGGCTACGCGGCGCTGAACCTGCGGCGCGGCCTGCCGCCGCCCGCGTCCGGGGCGTATGCCAACTGGTTCCGCCACGCCACGGGCGGTGTCCTGCGAGCCGACTTCTGGGCCATGATCGCGCCCGGCGCACCCCAGACCGCCGCCGCGTATGCCTACCATGACGCCAAACTCGATCACAGCGAGGACGGCGTGTGGGCGGCGATGTTTCTGGCCGCTGTGAGCAGCGCGGCTTTCTTCCTGAGCGATCCGATCATCCTCTGCACCATCGGGCTTGCCATGATCCCGCGCACCTGCCGGACGGCAAGGGCCGTCAAGACCGCCATCGCCGCGTGGCAGCGGGCCGCGTCGTGGCTGGAAGCGCGCGAAAGCGTCCAGAACGAGGCCGGCAGCAAGAACTTTACGGACGCGCCCCAGAACCTGGGCTTTTTCGCCATCGGATTATTGTACGGGCAACGCGACTTCGGCACGTCCCTGTGCGCCAGCGTCAACTGCGGCTACGACGCCGAAACAACGGGCGGGGCCATCGGGGCCGTTCTGGGCATCATTAAGGGCAGCGCGAACCTGCCCGAAGCGTGGATCGCGCCCATCGGCGATCTGGTCATCCCCGGCCTGGGGATGCGCGATTACGACGCTCCCCTGAGTCTGATTGAGGTGGTCGAGCGCACCGTCACGGTGGGCCGAAGCGTCACCCTTGCCCGCTGCCCGGATGTGGACATCACTGACGGAGTCGCGTCCACCGGGGCGGCAGGCGGCGGGAGCGCGTCTTCTCCCTCTCTCCCTGTCTCGCCCGCTTCGCTGTCCTCTCCGGATGCTCCCGCTGATATTGCGGGCCGCTTTGCCGAATTGGATCTGACGCCGGGGCAGGGAACAGGAAACATGTCCGCAGGCGGACGCCCGGAACACGGAACAGAACACAGCCAGAATGCGGACAGAGACGGTGTACCGGCCTCGTATCTGCCGCTGCCCGACTCGCCGCTGGCCTCGGAAACGCTGCCGTCGGTGATTTTGGAGGTGGCTCCGGGCGAGGCCGTGCCGTATATGCAGGCCGCGCAGGCCGAGGAACAGCCCGTCACGCCCGACCCCAACCTGATCGCCGCCGGTAACGCGCCGGGTCTGGCCTCTGCCGGAGGGGAAGCGTCAGGCAGGAGAGAGACGGACGGGGAAGAAACAGGGCTGACGCTGCAAACCGACGATGCGCCTGCCGACAATCCTTTTGCGCCCAACGCCGCTATTACAGGAACGAGCGCGAATCAAACCCTGCCCGACCCGCTGGCCGCACAGTCGGCCACGTATGCCACGACCAACACGCCGACCGCGCCCGCTCTGGGCGGGTTCCGGCCGCAGGCGGTCAGCGCGGCCCCGCCGGAGGGCATGGGCGGCGATATGTTCGCGAGCGCGGCGGCAAACGGAAACGCGCCCGTCCCGGCGTCCGATCCCTTAGACGCGATTGCCTGGGCCGACAGCGCGCGCATCAAGCCGCTGCTGATCACGCCGACATGTGCGCTTGTCGGCAGGGCCGGGACGCTTGATGTAATTTTGGATACGGGCGACTCGCCCACGCTGGCCTACAATGTGCCAAAGACGCTGTCCTTTCAGATCACCAACCATAGCGACGAGGCGTTCAGCGGGCGCGTTACCCTGCTGGCCCCGCCCGGATGGCGGATCAGCGCGCCCGCCAACCTGGGCCAGAGGCAGTTTCTGGCCGCGCATCAGGGGACGCTGCGCGCCGACTTTTCGCTGCAAGCCCCGGACGGCATGGCCCGCGTGGACATTGCCAATGCGGTCACGCTGCGCTTTGCGCCCGACAACGGCAACCCGCCTTATGAAGCCGAGTTCGTCCTGCTGGGCGCGGCCTGCTGGTGGACGGTCGGCCCGTTCGCCAACTTCGACGGCGAGGGCTTCGACCGCGCCTATGCCCCCGAAGAGCGGCCCGGCATCAACGAAAGCTACGTGAGCCGCAGTATGCAGAACGCGCGCTGGGAAAAACGGACGTACACGGAAAATGTTTTGGATCTGGAGCCGCTGTTTAAGGGGGCGTCCGGCGTGTGCTACGGGCAGACGATTCTACGCAGTCCCACGGGCCGCGACGCGCGGCTTGTCGCCAACACCAACAGCGGCGTCAAGGTGTGGCTTAACGGCGCACTCGTGCTGAGGCGCTTCAATCGCGAGCAGTTCCGCCCGCAGTTGGGCAGCGGCGCGTGGAGCGCGGATGTAAATTTGCGCGCCGACGACAACACCCTGCTCGTGAAGTGGGTGCGCGGTTCGGAACCCTACGCGTTTAGCCTGACCGTCAGCGACCGCTTTGGGCGCGGCCTGCCGGAAATCGGAAACACAACATGGTAGAATAAAACGATCTTTATTTACTGTCTACATCAGGTCTTTAAGGCCGGGGGATTTTACCAGGGCGCGAAATTCGGCGGCGTCCAGGATTTTGAGGAAGGCGGTCATGGGCGGTTTGTGCAGCACGGCCACAATCTGCCGCGCCGCTTCCGGAGGCAGGCCGCGCAGGTTGTCCAGATGCGTCTCGCTTACCTGGAGCAGGCTGGCGTAGCTATAAATCGTCAGCCCCCATGCCGTTCTTACGGAAGTATCCGTATACAAAACAATGTTGTCGTTGAGCGGCAGGGTGCGGGCGAAATGTTCGTCGAAGGCGGTAAACGTCACTTCCAGCACGTCCTCGTCGGCCTCATAAATCAGTTCAAAAGACGCCATGATGTTTTTTGCGCTTCTTTCCGTAAATCTTTTTCCGTATGTCTTTTTGTATGTTTTTCGTTTCGCCTGCGCCGCCGGAAAATTCCGGCTGGATTCGTTCAGCGTGTGCAGGCGCTATTATGCGAGGAGTGGACGTGTCCGGTCAATCCCCTGTTCGTTACGTTCGGTATGCGGGCCTGAAGCTGCAAATGCCGGTTCGTCTGTTTTCACGCTTGAGTATTATGTCCGGCGGCATGCCCGGCAATGAGATGCCTGCTCCTCCTGCGGCCACCTCTTCTACCGCCAACCGAAAGGCGCGTTTGCTTCGTGCCGCGAGTATGCTGCTGATCGCGTCCCTGCTCGGCGGCTGCAAACCGGAGCCGCCGCACATGGGTTACGGCAGAAGAAAGCGAGCGTTCAAGTATATTCGCTTTGTGGAAGGCGAGAGAGTGCCGGGGGGCAGCGCGGACGACGCAAACGACGGACCGGCCGATGGCGAGAAGGCGCATCAGGCCGCGCTCGTCAAAAGCAAAAGGGCCGCGCAGATCCAAAAGAAGATAGACGCGCTCACGAGGGACACGTCAGGCGATGCGGGCGAACGCGCGGGCGGGTGGATCGGCGTTTTCGACGTGTACTTCAAACTAAACTGGGCGCGCAAGTCCCTGCTGACCGGCAGCGTGTCACGTGATCTGCCCGATGTCGTGCGCCGCGCGCTCGCCCACGCCGAACGGCTCAAACGCGAGGACTCGCGTGAACAGCCCGACCCGCTATGGCATCTCAGCCCCTCCGCGACCTGCGCGCGCTGTGCGGAACCCGCCGAACGCGCCCTGAAGCATTTTGCGGCAGGGCTGGAGCAGATGCGGCAGATTGACACCCTGGAAGCGGGGGGTTTGAACTGGCGTTTGCTGCCGTGGGGCATGGGCGTGGCCGAGATGCAGCGCGCGTTCGTTAATCTGGGATTGGCGGCGCATCCCGAAACTGCGTCCGCGCCTGCCAACCCCTATGCAAGCCGTTCCACGGACGACGAAGACACGGGCAACACGCTTCCCCGGCCCACGGCGTACAAACCTAGCCTGACCCCGGCCCAGCAGCAGGCTATTGCGCTCGTCCTGCGCTATGAGCAGCAGTACCGGGCCTCCCCGGAAGAACCCGCCCGCGCAGAGTTTGAGCAGGGGCTGCGCGAAACGCTACAGATGCGCGAACTGCTGAACATGCAGTATTGGAACAACCCGGATGCCGCGCCGGGGGATGAGGTCACGATTGCCGGCCCGCTGCGCCAGGAGATGGGCGTCCTGCCCGCGTCCGCGCCCGCCGACTCGCCCTACTCATCTACGAGCGGTGGGACAGGCGGCTCGGCTATTGATCCCCTCAGTTCCATTGGCCGCGCGACCGGCCCCTTGATCCGCTAGTGCCTGCCCAACAGACCGGCCCCATGCAGGAGAGCAGGCACGGGGCCTGCCCCTACAAACGAGATGCACCGGAAATCAGATCGGCTCCACGACGGCCCCGAACTTGCGAACGCGCTTCTCATAGTCGAGCAGGGCGGCTATAAGATGGTCGCGGTCAAAATCGGGCCAGCACGTCGGCGTGATGTATATTTCGCTGTACGCGGTCTCCCACAGCAGGAAGTTGGACAGGCGCAGTTCGCCCGCCGTGCGGATAAGCAGGTCGGGGTCGGGAATGTCGGGCGCGTACAGGTGCGCGGCGATGGCCTCTTCGGTGATGTCGTCCGGCCCAAGCGTTCCCTGACGCACCTGTTCGGCAAGGGCGCGAACGGCGTCTACGACTTCGGCCCGCCCGCCGTAGTTGATGGCGAGGTTGAAGGTCAGGCCGCTGAACCCGTCCGTGCGGCGCATGGCGTCCGCAAACTCGGCCTGCAAGTCGGCGGGCAGGTCGCGCATCCGCCCCGACACCCGGACGCGGACATGATTTTGTATCAGTTCCTCAATCTCGTCGCGCATGGCCCGGAGCATCAGCGTCATCAGGCCGCCCACTTCGTCCTGCCCCCGCCGCCAGTTCTCGGACGAAAAGCCGTACACGGTCAAATAGCGCACGCCCAATTCGTCGGCGGCGTAGACGATGTTTTTGAGGGTGCGATACCCCTGATCGTGACCGTGCAGCCGTCCCAGGCCGCGCGTCCGCGCCCACCGCCCGTTGCCGTCCATGATGATGGCGACATGAACGGGCAAGCGGGCCGGGTCCAGTCCTGCCGCTCTCGCTATCAAATCATCCCCTGCCATTGTCACCCGCCCCCGATACGTAGATAGCCGCAAATGAACGCAAACGATTGACTGGTACAGCATGGCGGAAGTATGCGGGCATCCGGTATATAAAATACCGGATATTAGGCCTGCGGCCAACTGTCCCATCGATTGTAGAGTGTCCGCGAAGTTGTGACGTGCTGTAACAGCCTATTCTTGCAGGGGGTTATGTTACGGAGTTTAACCTCCTCATCAAACCCGCCGCCTCCCCAACAAGCAACAAACAACAAACAACAAGTAACAAACTCCTACACTTCCAGCAAGTCGGCTTCTTTAGCTTTGGTCAGGCTGTCGAGTTCGGCGCTGTACTTGTCGGTCAGCTTCTGCACCTGGTCGGCAGCGCGTTTCTCGTCGTTTTCGGAGATCGGGTTTTCCTTGTCCTTGCGGGCGGTGGACAATTTTTTGATGGCTTCCTGCCGTGATGTGCGGACGGATGCCTTGCCCTGCTCTGTCTTCTGGCTGACCTGCTTGATGAGGTCTTTGCGCCGCTGCTCGGTCAGGGGCGGAATGTTCAGGCGGATGCCCACCCCGTCGTTGTTGGGCGTGATGCCCACATCGGATTTGAGGATGGCCTTTTCGATCACGCCCAGCGCGTTCCGGTCGAACGGCGTGATGAGCAGTTGGCGCGGTTCCGGCACGGACACGGCGGCGATCTGCGACAGCAGCATACTCGACCCGTACATGTCCACGCGGATGTGTTCCAGAATGCCTGGATTGGCGCGTCCCGTCCGTACCTGCGAAAACTCGTGCTTGGTGGCCTCGATAGCCTTCTTCATCTTCTCTTCAGTCTCTTTAATCAGTTCCGGTATCATGCAAACCTCCTTCAGGAGAATAGTTTTGATGTGTATAAGAAACGGCCTTCTTAATCTCAGGCCGCTTTGATTTCCTGAGCGACCCAGCTCAAAATTTGCAGCAGTTGTGACAAGCTTGCGGGTTCGCTGAATACTGTTATCGGTACGCTGGGACGCCCGATGATTTTGCTTTTGGGAATGTCAACGCCGGCAATGGCGTTCAGCTTGTCGAGAAACTCCTCGCGTTTTGTCACAACGTTAAACGGCGGTTTGCCGCTCAAATGCTCGAAGTAGAACTCAATATAACCATTGCTCCACATAGCAGCCAACTTGTTGTCTTTGCCGTTGTGCTGAAGGTTAGGAACACAGGAACCATACCGCTTGCCCGCCCCCCACCACACGTCAATGTTTTGCGAGCGCACCCAATCTAGGACGGTGCGGGTGGTCTGCGTCGCTTTTACATTGCCTCTGGCCGTCATGTCCTCAAAAAACGTTTTTTCATCCCACTGTCTGCCCCCACCGCTGACGCCGCTCGCTGCTTTTTGCGTTACAGCTTTCGCGGTCTGCCCGATAACGCGGGGAACCAACGTTTTCATTTGCGGCCCAACGAACTGCTTTATTTCTACGGCAAGCACTTCCACGCCGTTCATCTTCTCGTTTAGAAACTCCACAACGCGCTGGAGTTCCGTGGGTATCTCATCCGCAACGAACAGCAGGCGCAGTCGTCCGGCCTGTAAGTTCGCGCTGACCTTTTGCCAGAATGTTTCAAAGGCGGGGTTTGTTTCCGTGTCCGCTTCGTCGGCGTTGTCGGCATCCGTTTCTGCGTCCAGAAAGTCAGTCAGCTTTTGATCTGCCTCCTCTTTCCACGTTGCGGCGAAATTGGCTTGCAGGGTCGTTACAGGCCAATAGGCCACGCCGTTTGCCGCGTAGTCCAGCATCTGCCCGATCACCTCGCGGCGTATACGCGTGTCTGTGCTGCGCTTTACCTCGACAAGCGTGGGAACGCCGTCCTGATCCAGAAACAGATGATCCAGCGACCACCGACCGGGGCCGTTCTGCGCGTCGGGGACGCTCATCTCGCGCTTCACAAGCAGCCAGCGGCGCGGCGCATCGCTGTTCATCTGATCGCCCGCCAGCAGATCAGGATAATCCTCAATCAGCTTTTGCAGCACAGCTTCCGCGTCATACGCCTGCTCGGTCATTGCGACCAGACCGCCGCCCTCCTGAAGCACGAAAATGCCTCCGCTCATGTTTTGCTGCTTTCTGTCGGTGCGAATGCTGTACCGCCGCCTGGTAAACGCTTTCAGGGGCGAATGGTGAATGCGCGCTGCCCCGCATACTCCCACCATATCCAGAACATGCCCGTGGTTTCCGTCTCGATACGTCCACTCAGTGGGTCCATATACATGGTGGTGTAGCGTTCGGAACCCTGCTGACGGATGATGCTCGTAATGACGACAGCATGATCCATTTCCACCGTCACCAGCGCATTGATTAGTGTGACAATGACAGGCTGCGGATCATCTTCGTCCATGACAACCGCCAGCAGCGTTTCTGCCGCTGACATGTCCTCAGATGCCTGTAGTTCTTCGACATCAAAGCCGGCCTGCCCCAGGTTCTCTAATGCCCGATCCAGCACACACCCGCCGGAACGTTCCAGACATAGTTCCGCCACTTCCTCGGATGTAATTTGTCTGCCATACCAGAGCAAAACAGCGCGAACAACGCTGGGCAGACAACTATTACTGCCTGGAGGCTGTTGCAGCAGAGGAAAGTCAACAATCATCGATGCTCTCTAGCAGTTGCATTGGCGTCGTACTCAGATTTTCGATTACGTTTCCATCGGCATCAAGAACGATGCGCCCCAGGTTGTTTCCGTAGCGAGCGACGCTCAACGGTACTACCCAGGTGTTCCCATCACGCGAAGGCTCCCCGTAGATTGTGGCGTCGCCAAAACGCCTGCGCCCCCACAGTCCCGCTTGATACCTGATTGCGTAGGAACGCAAAAAACTTTCAACATTAGGCCAAACAAGCTCGTCAATAGTTGTCCTGATGGTGTCTTCACTCAGGTTCTGAAAGATACCAGGAAATTCAACGGCAAACTGTTTTTGAACTTCGAGGCCGATCTTGTCACGATAACCTTCAAGCCAGATGGAGAAGGCGTTTTGCCGCTCCTGCTCCGTTTTAGGTACACGCAGAGCCAGGTTCGCGTTAATTACGGCAAGAGCGTTCACAGCGCAACGCTGCAAACCCTCTTTTGTCTGCGGTTCCGCCAGCCACTCATGCAGCGGTTGAATATCTGTTAAAGCTGTCATTCCTGCACCTCTTACACTGACACTACGCCTTGCTGCTGACCAGAGTGCCGATGTCGTCGCCTACGACCACGCGGCGGATGTTGCCGGTCTGCGCGATGTCGAAAACCACGATGGGAATGTCGTACTCTTTGCAGAACGTAAAGGCGGTCTGATCCATGACGCGCAGATTGTTGGTAATGCACTCGTCGTAGCTGACGTGCTTGTGACGAACGGCGTCCGCGAACTTGCGCGGGTCTTTGTTGTATACGCCGTCCACGTTCGTGGCTTTCAGGACAACGCCCGCCCGCATCTCATTGGCGCGCAGGGCCGCCGCCGTATCCGTCGTGAAGAAGGGGTTGCCGGTTCCGCCCGCCAGCACGACGACGCGGCCTTTTTCCAGATGCCGGATGGCGCGGCGGCGTATGAAAGGTTCAGCGACCTCAGACATGGCAATCGCGCTCATCACCCGCGTTGGTACGCCCTGTTTTTCCAGCGCGTCCTGCAGGGCCATGCTGTTGATGACCGTGCCGAGCATCCCCATGTAATCGGCGGCGGCACGTTCCATGCCCGCTTCGGCAGCCCGCTCGCCCCGCACGATGTTGCCCGCGCCGATCACGATGGCGATTTCCACGCCCGCCTGATGCGCCTGCACGACCTCGCTCGCAATCACCCGAATTGTGCCGTAGTTCAGGCCGACACGCGGGGCCGCGCCCATTTCACGTTTTGGCTCGCCGCCTGCTGTCGTATCGGGATTATGTTCCGCCGCGAACGCCTCGCCCGACAATTTCAGCAACACGCGCTGCCAGCGCAAATCCGGCCTGCTCGCTTCGTCCATTTCGCTTATTTTGCCCATTCTGCTTGTCCTCTCCCTGCTGCGCGTTCATCCCTTGATTTCGCGCTATCCTGTTGGTTTTGAGTACACAGAATGTACCCGACTTTTGGGGGCTGTTCACTCAACGGAACGCCGGATATTTTGACGGCCAGATGTGTTGACGCTAGGAAGGCGCTGGCAGAAAATCCGCCAGCGCCCCGCTATGCCGCTTGCGCGGCGACAAACCCGGTCGGGTCTGTCCGCGCCGTTTGCTACTCTGCGGTCGCTTTGATGTCGCCGCTGGTCTCGACCCCGACCACCTGGCCGACCTCGTAGCGCACAAACTGTTTCAAGGTGACGTTGCCCGCTTCCTTGAGAACCTGCGTCACGGTCTTCTTTGGCTCGCGCAGCCAGGGCTGCTCCATGAGAACCGTTTCCTCGTAGAACTTCTTCAGCCGGCCCTCGACGATCTTGTCCATTGCCGAAGCGGGCTTGCCCTCGTTTTCGGCTGTCGTGCGGGCGATGTCACGCTCCGTGTCCAAAGTCCTGGACGGAACCTCGTCGCGATTCAGGTATGTGGGACGCGACGCCGCGATCTGCATGGCAATCTCGCGGCCCAGCGCCTGAATGGCGTCGCTCTTGGCGGCTTCGGGCGAACCCGCTTCCAGTTCTACCAGAACGCCGATCTTGTCGGCTGCGGGAACGTGAACGTAGCCGGCCAGCACGCCGTTCTCGTCCGTCGAGACGAACTCGAAGCGCTTGAAAACGATGCTTTCGCGCAGTTTGGTGAACACGTCGTTCAGCCGCTCCTGCACGGTCACGCCGGGCTGCGCGAACGAATCCTGCGTCAATACGGTCTCGACGCTGTGGCCTTTCGTGCGGGCCACCTGCTCGGCTATTTCGCGGGCCAGATTCTTGAAGTCGTCGTTGCGGGCTACAAAGTCGGTCTCGCTGTTGAGTTCGATGATGGCCGCGTCCTGATTGTCCACGACGACAACCGCGATCACGCCCTCGCCTGCCGTTCGCTCCGCGCCGCGCCCGGTCAGTTTGCCGCTCATCTTTTTACGCAGAAAGACGATGGCCTCTTCAAAGTCGCCGCTCGTCTCTTTCAGCGCGCTCTTGCATTCCATCATGGCCGCGCCCGTCCGGTCGCGCAGCTCCATCACCATCTTGGCCGTAATCTCCGCCATTTTCATTTCCTTTCGATACAGTTGCCAGTTGTTAGTTAGTAGTTGTTAGTTGCTGCACGATTAGCCCTGCCGAAGGTACAGACATTTGCAGCAGGCATTTAGTTGCAAAAGCAATCTTCACATACACCAACTAACAACCAGGAACTAACAACTAACAACCAGCAATTACTCTGCGGCAATCGGCTGTAAATCATCGGCTGCGCCCATGCGCGAATACTCGTCCTCGGCTCCGGGCGTGAACACGAAGTCGCTGTCGGCGGGAGCAGGCGCGGACGTGGGCGCGGGGGCAGGCGCGGGCGTCGCGAACAGCGCGTCCACGTCCGGCTTCTCGAAGATCTCGTCCTCGGCAGGCTGCGGCAGCAGGGCCAGCCGCGCTTCTTCCTCGGCGTCCCATTCCGACTGCTTGATCTCGGCAATGGCGTCGGCGATCTTGCCCGCGATCAATTTGATGGCGCGTATGGCGTCATCGTTGCCGGGGATCACAAAGTCAATCTCGTCGGGGTCGCAGTTGGTGTCCACGAGGGCCACAATCGGGATTTCCAGGCGTCGCGCCTCGGCAATCGCGATGTGCTCTTTTTTGCAGTCCACGATGACAAGACATTCAGGAAGCTGAGGCATATCTTTAATGCCGCCCAAATAGCGCTCCAGCTTGTCGCGCTCTTCGGTCAGGATAGCCGCTTCTTTTTTGGTCATGCGGTCGAACGTGCCGTTGGCCTGCATGTCGTTGAGTTCCGCCAGCCGCTTGACGCGGCCCCGGATGGTCGAAAAGTTGGTCAGCATCCCGCCCAGCCAGCGCTGGTTCACGTAATACTGGCGGCAACGCAGGGCGCTCTCCGCGATGGCATCCTGGGCCTGCTTCTTGGTTCCCACGAACAGCACCTTGCCGCCGTCCGCCACGATCTCCTGCACCTTGCGCTGCGCCTCATCGAAGAGCTTGAGCGTCTGATGCAGGTCTACGATGTAGATGCCGTTGCGCGCGCCATAGATGTAGCGCTTCATTTTGGGGTTCCAGCGGCGCGTTTGGTGGCCGAAGTGAACGCCCGCTTCGAGCAATTCTTTCATACTGAGAGATGCCAAAATCGTTTCTCCTGGGGTTGACCGCTTCAGGGGAGGAGAAAGGGGAAAGAAGAAAGGAAAAAGTAACCGCCCGTCACTTTTTCCTTTTTCCTTGCTCCTTTTTCCTGCCTCGAAAGCTCCTCCTGGCGCATCGTAATCAGCCGGTCAAAGCGCGGACACGCTTGCGTGTACCGTTGCCTCACCCACCGTCCGTTCCGCAGCCAGTGTGTTAAGTGTGTTTTGCAAACAAATCGCCCACGATTCCCCGACACGTAAATTGCGCGGGATGATTCGGTACGATTTGCGCCGGACACGAGGGCCGGACACAAATCGGGCGCGGCATACCGGCAGCCGGCACACGCCGCGCAAACCCTCATAATGTACCTCAAACGGCCCGCGATTTCAAGCGGACGGACGAGCGCGGCAGGATTGCCGGGCGTAATAATTAGTGAAACCTGCTATTTTGCGCGGATTTATGGCAAAATCAAGAACCGTTTCTTGCAGGCCGCTTTCCGGGGCTGCGTACATGCTGTTTTTCCAGGCCCCGGCTTCCTGTTCCGCGCCGATGCAGATGAGGTTACAGAGTTACAGAGAGTTACAAAGAGAGTTATAAAGGAGATCATCCCGATATGCAGTCCACTCGCTTTTCATTTTGCGGCGGCAGTTCCGCCCGTCAACTCACGCGCCTTGCCGTCCCGCTGGCCGCGTGCGCCGCGCTTGCCCTGACACAGTCCGCCCGCGCGCAGGACGCGTCGGGTTCCACGCAGACGGTCGTCAGCGACGGCTTTACGGCCAATAACCTGTCCACCAAAAGCCCTGCCCTGCGTATCGCAGCCGGGTTTCTCAATGTGGGAGGCTACTACTTTACGGGCAGCAGGGCCACCCAGACGCTGGGAACGCCCAAGTTCTTCAACGACTCGCAGATCTTCGTGAAGCCCAAGCATCTGCGCGGCTTTGAACTGACGGGCGGGCTGGAACTCGTCAGCGCGGGCGACCACTTCTTTCCATTCGAGGGCGGCAACGAGTTCAGCCTGATCGGGCCGGCCTTTCGCGTGTCCACGCCCCGCGCCGTGAACCGCATCCGTCCCTTTGTCACGGGCGGCTTGTTCCTGGGCCGCGCCCGCTCGTTTACGGCCACGCCGCAGTTCACCCGCAACAACTTCGCGCCCAGCATCAGCGGCGGCGTGGAATATCCCTTTACGCGCTACACCACGCTTTATGCGGCGTATCGCGTCACGCAGGAGATCCATTCGATCAACACGGACGGCGTCAGCGTGGGACTGAGGTTCTTCTAATGACGGACGCGCGCCGTTCTCGTCCTGTGTCCCGCCCGACTGTTCGCACCCCTGCGCCTGATGGCTTCCGCGTTCGCGAATTTGGGGCGTATGCCATTGTAACAGCGTTGGGCGCGGCGATGCTGGCGGGACACAGGACGGGCGCGACCGCAACGGGAAGTGTAACACTGCTTACGGGCATCGGTGGCTGCGCCTGGGAACTGGCACGGCGGCTGCGTAGTCTTAGTAAGCAGCGCGCAAGTCACGCCCTGCAAATCGCCCGCGCGCAGGCGCGAACCGAACTCAAAATCACGCGCAGCGAACGCAAAACCAACCAGAATACACAACGACGGCACGAACGCCAGACACTTCGCCGCGCCATTCACGAGCGGGCGCAGGCGCAGCGTACCGAACGGAACGTGCAGAACGAACGCGGAACCAGGGAACGCGCGCAGCGTTCAGCCCGTTTCACAGCCCTTAGCGCAGAAGCCGCCCGTTTGCAGGCCCTGCCCGAACCCGCATGGATTTCGGCCCTGACAGACGTTTTTGCGCTGCGCGGCCTGCGCCTGCAAACAGATGCCGCCCCCGCTGCTTCCAGTGAATCTGCCGAGTTTGCGATGAACGCGTCTTTGACCGCTTCTGACGCCCTGCCCGGCGGTATGTGCGATATGCTGTTTGTGCGCGTGGAGGATGGCGGCATGTGCGTGGCGCGCGTCCTGCCCCATGACCGCGCCGGTGTCGTGGCGGATGTCGAGAGTTTAGAACAGCGGCGGCAGCAGGCGGGCTCACAGCAAGCCTATCTTATCGGGCGCGGCGGCTTTTCCGCGCAGGCTGTCCGGCTTGCGCCCCGCCTGCCGCTTACCCTCGTCGAGCCAAACCTGCTCGCTCAGTGGAACCTGACAAAAACGGATTGAATACCCGCTGCACTTTTTTGGAGTTATAATCATGCACGAGTTTGTAGATTTACGCAGCGATACCGTGACACGGCCCACGCCGGCCATGCGCGAGGCGATGCTGAATGCCGTTGTGGGCGATGATGTGTACGAAGACGATCCCAGTATCAACCTTTTGCAGAAACGGGCCGCCGCTCTGCTGGGCAAAGAGGCCGGGTTGTTCGTGCCGTCGGGAACCATGAGCAACGCCATCGCCATCAAGGTGCATACCAAACCGGGCGACGAGATACTGCTGGACGGCGAAGCGCATTCCATGCTGTACGAGGTGGGCCTGCCCGCCACGATAGCCCATGTCCTGACGCGGCAGTTCCGCAGCGCGCAGGGCGTGCCGGACGTTGCCGAGATACAGAACTCGCTGCACCACGAGTCGCTGCACGGTTCGGGAACCACTCTGCTCGTGCTGGAAAATACCCACAACCGGGCGGGCGGCTATTTGATTCCACTTGAAGTTCACCAACAGTTGTTCGCGTGGACGCAGGAGAATGGATTACGCCTGCACCTCGACGGCGCGCGGCTGTTCAATGCCTCGGTCGCGTCGGGCGTTCCGGTTGGCGAGTACGCGGCCTGCACGGACACACTCACGTTCTGCCTGTCCAAAGGGCTGGGCTGTCCGGTCGGCAGCGTGTTATGCGGTTCGCATGACTTTATCGAACGCGCCAAGCGGGTGCGTAAGATGCTGGGCGGCGGAATGCGGCAGGCGGGCTTTCTTGCTGCGGCGGGCCTGTACGCGCTGGACAACCACATCGAGCGGCTGGCGCAGGATCACAAACACGCCCGCCGATTGGCCGAGGGGATGCGCGACCTGCCCGGCATCACGCCCGACACCCTGGACACGCCCACCAATATGGTGTACTTCACTACAACCGCCCCCGCCGCGCAGGTAAAGCATCTTCTAGAAGAGCGGCATAAGATCTTGTGCAATCCGACCGCTCCCAACCGCATCCGCTTTGTCACCCATCTGGACGCGGACACCGAGGACATCGAACGCGCCATTGACGCCCTATGCGATGTCAGCACACGGCTTCAATAGACCTCTTGAATAAGTCCTCTCTTCGAGAGGCAAAAGACTGCATTTTTGAAGACTTATGCAAGAGGTCTAATAAGCGGTAAGCATTAGACGTTGAACAACGATTAGCAAACAACAAGTAACACCCACGCCGAGGGACAAAACCATGATGCTAACTACACAACTGACAGACGAACAAAAGGCGCTGCTGCCTTCCGACGACGATGTGCGCTTCTATCAGGAACACGGCTGGTATCACTCGAAAACGCTGTTTACGCAGGACGAGATGGACGCCGTACTAAGGGCGAGCGAACGCTACTACGCCGTAGACGTGGACGAGCCGACCGAAATTCTGGAACGGGTTCCGGCCCTGAACAGGTTCCGGCCGAAAGGCGAGTACCGGGGGCTGCGAAAAAACGATTTCTCTTCCATGTACAGTAAAGGGCTGCGCGCCCTGGTCACGCATCCTCTGCTCGGCGCGGTCGCGGCGCGGCTGGCCGAAACGCCCGAAGTCCGGTTATGGCATGACCAACTGCTGTACAAGCCGACTCAGGACCCGGAACGCGCCGCCAATGTCGGCTGGCACACCGACAAAGGCTACTGGAAAACCTGCTCGTCGTCGAATCTGCTGACCGCCTGGATTCCGTTTACCGACTGCGACGATGTGATGGGAACCATTACGATGATTGACGGCAGCCACAAATGGCCCGACAACACCCACAACCTTAACTTTTTCAGCAACGATCTGGACGGACTGGAAGCCAAATTCGACACGGGCGGTGCATCTGTGGTAAAAATCCCGATGAATTTGAAACGGGGGCAGGTGAGCTTCCATCATTGCCTGACCATTCACGGCAGCGGCCCCAATCACAGCCCCAATCCGCGCCGGTCTATCGCCGTCCACATGCAGGACGCGTCCAACCACTGGATGGAGTACCACTTTCCCGACGGCAGGCTGGCCGACCACGACAACGACCGCCTGTGCCGCTGCACGTCCTCCGGCGTCCCGGACTACGCCGACCCTGATTTCTGCCCCGCGCTGTATAAAGCGGGAACGCTCTGATACAAATACCGCATTGCGTTCGCACGTGACGCCTGGCGAAGCATCACAGCCGGGTACAGGGAACGTACCCGGCTGCTGCGAACGCTGACCCTGCGGTTCGTGGGCGCGGATAGTGCGCGACGCTGGCAAACCAAACAAAACCTGCGTTCGCAGTGCCAGGACAGTGCCGAATCCCGCGCTGGCAGCGTCTCTATGGTTAGAAAAGCAAACAATAGGGAATAAAATACTGTCTACATTCAGACTTTCAGTAGTTGGATACATAAATGTGTTTGGTCCACAATCGGGACTGACCATCGAGCAAGTAGAAATGGCGCTAAGGCGGCACGGCGAGCTTCACCCTCAGCGCATCGAGCAGGCTCTTGCATGGGTACAGAATGCCAAGTCCGGCGAAAGCTGGGAAACCGATACCGATCTACGCATATCAGACCAAGCAAACATCTATCTCACTAAAGAATAAACTCGGACGCGTACAAGAGTTCTAAATTGTACTCTCTCCGATTTTACACCGCTTGTCCAGGAGAAACAACACATGGCACGTACTGTAGGCCGAGGACGCCCTATGCAGGAGGGCGTCGGTTCGGGAATGAAACTCTCGGAGACCGGGATTTTCATTATCGCCGGCATCGCCATCTTGTTCGCCCTCAAATGGTACTTCATAGATTACAAGAAATCTCCCGGCGTGGCGCTGGGAGACTATATTGCGGGCATCAAGTCGGGCAATGTCGAGCGGCAATACGCCCTGCTGGACGCCGCCGATAAGCGCCTGCTCCCCACCCAGGAAGATTACGAAAAGAAATGCCCCCAGTCGCGCGGCTATACCGAGCGCGTCACGGGCATGAACTTCGCCGCCCCGGTTCCCGATGCCAAAGACCCGACGTATTGCTCTATTCAGGCCACCATCTATATGCGCGGGCCGGCGGGCAAAGACCTCATAGATAACGGGCAGGCCTCGGAAGCGAGCGACAAGTACGTGCTGCACAAAGACGCCGAAGGCCTCTGGAAGATCTCCCTGACGAAAGGCTGGCCCAAGAACCTGCTGCTGCAAAAGCCCAACCCGCCCGGCAGTTCGTTCTGACATATTGTTTGTCACCTGGCTGACTATTCAGCCGCCGCAGCCCCGCACTGAACGGCCCGGTTGCCACGCGTGAATGGTTACGTTATTTGTTATTTCTTGTTTGCGCCTCAACGTTTCGCGGTTGATGCTTAATGCTTGACGCTCACTAATTTATGTCTGGCGCTCAGTGCCTTATTCGCCCTTATTTTTCGCTGTGAAGGAGTTTCGTATGGTGATTTGTTCCCGTTGTCAACAGCCTGTTGACGAGACCACGCGCACCACCTGCCCGATGTGCTTTACGCCGATTTCCGCATCCGGCGACCCGGCGCAGCCACAGCCGCTTGGCGGGCCGTCCGCGCCGCCCGCCGCGCCCGCACAGCTGCGGGGCGCGATGCCGCTGAACGGCCCCGTTGCCGTGTCGCTGTCCGCGCCTTCCGCGCCTCTCAGCGCCCCCCCGCCCGCGCCCACCCTGGGGGCCAATCAGCGCATGACATTAGCGGGCGACGTGATTGACGCCCCGGTTCCGATGTCCGCCCCGCCCGCCGGCAACTCACAGTACAAGCCCCGCGCCAGTTACGGTGGCCCCCAGCCCGCCGAGGAGCGGGGAAAATCGGGCGCGAACCCGGTTGTCGTGGGTCTGGTGTTTCTGCTGCTGTTCGGCGGCGGGGGCGGCGGCTGGTACTACTGGATGCACCGTACCAACCCGAAAGACCAACTGCAAAAGTTCCTTGCAGCAACCAAGACTCTGGACGCCAAGGGCATGTACGCCACAATGGAAGTGGACACGGACAAATACAAAACTGAAAAAGATTTTGTGGATCAGGTTGACGGCAATGCGGCAGCCAAACAGTTCGTCACGCAATTGCTTGCCGACGTCACGCTTACGGCAGGCGAACCCAAATACAGCAGCATGACGGAAGCGACGGTTCCTTACAAGACTACCGGAACCGTTACTTTCAGCATGTTCGGGCAGTCGAAGTCACAAACTCTTGACAAAACAAGCGAAGTGAAAATGAAGAACTTCGGCGGCATCTGGAAAGTGTCTAAAGACAACGCGGGGATGAGCGGTCAGGGCGCAACCAACGGCGCCGGACTGCTCGGCGCGATGGGTGGGGCGGGCGGCGGGCGGTAAACCGCTCTGCTTCTGTTTTTCATCTCCGTTTCTTCACTTCCTCTGCCTTTACGTGAAACCGCCTCCTGTGACAAGCGCAGAAGGCGGTTTTTGCGCTTCAGCGTTGTAGAAAGACTGCATAATCCTTATCTTAGCTAGATCTTAGCTAGGGCGCGGCTCCTGCCGTATCACTACCCGTAGCGATTCGCAACAGGCCTCAAATGGCGCATTTAGGCACGATAATTCCCAACAAACGTGAAAAAAGTCGAAATATTCCCTATTTTATCCACTAGACTCTTGCACACTGCCACTAAATCTGCTAAACTGTTAGTCAACTTACGCATATAGAGGGCGAATCTGATTCGTTACCTACGCATAGAGACACCTTAACGCCGGCAGGCGATGTGTACAGGCGATTAGACGCACCTTTACGCGATGCTGCCTGTAGGTAGCGGAACGAACTTGATCTTCGGCTGCTGTGCGCGCGGCGCGTGAAGTATGAAAGAAGCGGTCACGGAAGAAGTTACGGAAGCAGCAGTCACACCGAGCGGAGACGCCGCAGTCATTGCCGCCAACATCGCAGGGGTTCGGCAGAGAATACTTACGGCCTGCGAACGGGCGGGACGCGCGCCCGATGACGTGACCCTGATCGCCGTCACCAAAACGCAGCCTCCGCAGCGTATCGCATCCGCGTATGCGGCGGGCTTGCGGGATTTTGGCGAAAACTATTTACAGGAAGCGCAGGGCAAAATCGGACAGCCCGGCCTGGACTGGCCGGACGCGCGCTGGCATTTCATCGGGCATTTGCAAAGCAACAAGGCGCGGAGCATTGTCGCCCTGCACCAGACAACGCCCCTGTTGCTGCAAAGCTTGGACAGCATCGAACTGGCGCGCGAAGTGGCGCGGCGGGCCATAGGCGCGCAAACGACGGTTCCCGTCCTGCTGGAAGTGAAACTCGACGATGCGCCCGCCAAGTTCGGCTTCGATGCGGAACGCGTTCTCGACGATATGGCGCAGATCGCACAAATAGACGGGCTGCAAGTGCGTGGATTGATGGGCATAGCCCCGTTCGCAAGCGATCCCGAAATGGCGCGGCCCCACTTCCGCCGGCTCGCCGGATTGTACGCGCAGATGCCCCCGGACAGCCGCGCCGTTCTCTCGATGGGCATGACAGGCGATTTTGAAGTGGCGATAGAAGAGGGCGCGACACACGTTCGCATCGGCACGGCGATCTTCGGCAGCCGCGCCGCCAAGCCCTAAACTAGGTTTTGAACAGGTTTCAGTCGGATGAGTTTTCATACGACCGATTTTCTCCGGGCAAATTTAGTACGAGACCCGGAGGGAGGGCGGAGTCGCTTTCAGGCTTCCGCTCGCATTGGCGGCAAACGAACAAATACGGTTCGTCCGCGTATCTCACATATATCGTAGTGCAGCGGGCAGACGGCTGACAACATAGACATCACACGGACACGACACCTAAAGGGAGGAACGCAGCGGTGAACTCACAACCCATTCCCGAAGAATACGAGATGGATCGGCCCAGTCTTTGGACGCGCATCAAAAACGGCCTCTTAGGCACGGAAGATCCCGACGAAGACGACATGGACGCGCATCATGCCGCCCCGTCCACACAGGCTGAAGCGAACCCGCAGTCGCGCCGTCAGGCCGCGCCCCTGCGCCTGCAAACGTCGCGGTCGGGCCGCGTAGCCGTGCGCCTGAACGCGCAGGTGTTCGAGGACGCCAAGCTGGCCGCAGACGGGCTGAAGGGCGGCGAACATCAGATCGTCAACCTGGAACGCGCCACGCCGCAGATGGGCGAGCGGATCATTGACTTTTTGAACGGCGTCTGCTACGCTCTGGACGGAACCGTCGAGCGCGTGGGCGACAAGGTGTATATGTTCGTTCCCGCGAACGTGCAGGTCGAAGTGGACAACGGCGCGATGGCCGCGAACGCCACGGCAGGCCGACGCGCGATGGCGTTCAGCGACGGGCGCGAGTAGACCGCGTCTGAGGCTTTGTATTCATACTTGTATCTACGCCATGCGTCCGTGTTTCCTATAGCCCTGCATTGCTCCTTCAACGAGAAGACGCACAGCGCATCTGCGCTGTGTCTTCTCCGTGTGTCTTTCCAGGATACGTGATTATGTCCCGTCGTCCCGCCGAAAATCAGCCCGCGCCGTCTGAAACCGAGGAGCAGGAGCCGTCCGAGGCTGCCACTTCGGTCAGCGAAACGTCTGCGCCTGCCACCCCGCCTTTGTCATCGGGCGCGGCCTCGCTGCTGGGCGGCAAGCGCATCGGCATCATCGGCGCGGGCGCGATGGGCAGCGCCATGTGCCGGGGCCTGATCCATGCCAGCGCCGCCGACCCCAAGCGCATCGTAGTCAGCGACGTGCATGCCGATCATGTGCAGGATTTGCATACGGAGTTGGGCATCAAGGTCGCCGACAACAACGCGCAGATCGCCAAATACACAGACATTATCCTGCTCGCCGTGAAGCCCTACAATGTGGCGCCCGTTCTGGACGAGATCGCGGACGCGCTAAAGCGCGACGGCGGCAAACCCCTTCCCCTTCTCATTTGCATCGCGGCGGGCGTTCCCCTCGCCAAGATCGAATCGCACCTCAAAGACAACATTCCCGTAATCCGCGCTATGCCCAACACGCCCGCGCAGGTCGGGTCGGGAGCCTGCGCGTACTGCGCCGGGACGCACGCGGACGACACGCACAGGATGCAGGCCGCCGAGATTTTCCGCTCGGTCGGCAACGCGGTCGAAGTGCCGGAGAGCCTGATGAACGCAGTCACGGCCCTGTCCGGCAGCGGCCCCGCGTATGTGTACCTGATGATCGAGGCGCTCGTGGATGGTGGCGTCAAAGTGGGCCTGCCCCGCGACATCGCCTCGCAACTGGCCGCGCAGACCGTGCTGGGCGCGGCCAAAATGGTGATCGAGACCGGCCTGCACCCCGCACAGCTACGCGACATGGTCACAACCCCGGCGGGAACCACGATTGAAGCCCTCGCGAGCCTCGAACACTCCGGTGTCCGCGCCGCCCTCATAGATGCCGTAGAACGCGCCACCCAGCGCGGTCGCGAACTCGCCTGACACACCCGAATTACAAAACCCGGTCAGCCATAGCAGTCCCGCCTAGAGGCAGAGCCGCATCTTGCCTGATAAGGCGCATTGGAAAATGTAGTTTTGCAGGACGAATTTGCAAGGAGCAACGAAACCTAATGACTAGCTATCATAGTAGGGCCTTGTGCTAGTTAGGGCCTCGGTTTATAGAGTGTGCCTCCGAAACGTACAGACGTTTATCGCCAAACAAACCCTGTACTTCTCGGAGGACACACAAGATGATAACGCATTTTGACGACTTCTGCCTATGGGTGTATGTCGTTGTGGACGAAATCTGGCACAACCTTGCGCCCTACTTCGCGCATCCTGGCCCTACCTCGGTGTGCAGCGACAGCGAACTGCTCACCCTCGCCCTTGTAGGCGAGTGCCGAGGGTGGGACAAAGAGACCGACATGCTGCACGAGTGGCAGGCGTACCGGCATTTGTTTCCGCATCTGCCCGAACGCAGCCGCTTCAACCGCCGACGCAGGCATCTGTGGCTGGCCTTCAACCTGATACGTCAGGCCCTGTTGCGTCTCTTAGATGTCGCCCAAGATCGGCAGTGCCTGCTCGACAGTTTGCCGGTTGCGGTCGTCGGCTTCCATCTGGCTCCGCAGGCAAGCCGCGCGTGGAAAGAACACGGCGCGACGTTCGGACGCGTGAGTTCCAAGAAGATCACTATCTTCGGCTACAAACTGCACCTGTTGTTGGCTGTGAACGGAACCATCCTCGACTTTGAACTCGCGCCTGCCAACGAAAGCGACTTGGCTGTCGGCGAAGAACTGCTGTCGGCTTATTCTGACCTGCTGGCGATGGGCGACAAAGGCTACATCAGCCAGGAAGCGCAGGAGCAATGCACGACGCGCCATGTGCGCCTGCTTACCCTGCCGCGCAGGAACCAGAAACAGCAGGTGTCGCGTCAGGAACAACGCCGCTTCAACCGACTGCGGCAGATCATCGAGACGGTGAACGGACAACTGACGCAACAGTTCAACGTGGAAACCAACCACGCACGTAGTTTCTGGGGACTGTGTACGCGTTTGTACACCAAGATCACGGCTCATACGCTGTGCATCTACATCAACCGCTTGCTCGGCAAGGCAGAGTTCTTGCAGATCAAGGCACTGGCCTTCCCTAACTAGCACAAGGCCCTAATAACAATATTTGTGCGCTGTATTCGATAAATAGGGATGTTATCCTGAGAAACATAAACTCTCAAAAGGATTTTTTCTACCGTGTCTTTCCAGCGCAGATTGACATTGGGCTAAGTAAACCAAGTACCTTAGACTGGATGCTTTCTCGGACTGCGGATGCTTCTAAGCGAACAACACCAAGAGAACTGATTCACCTGCTATCAGTTACACGAGACAAGCAACTTGAGCTATACGATCTTGGTAACTCGGAGCCACCCCTCGAAACCATGTTCGACAAGTCGGCAATAAAATCTGCATTAAGAGAAGTGTCAAAGGTAAGGTATGAACAAACCCTTTGTGCAGAAAATCCTTCCCTGAAAGTTTATCTCGATAAACTTGAAAGTGAGAAGACCCAGCAAACGCTTATCTCTCTGTCTCGACTATGGAAATGTTCTTCTGAGAAGGCTTACGAAATAGCTGAACAGCTAGTAGATGCGGGGTTCTTTGAGAGGAAGGGGTTAAAAGATAGTCCCGTATATTGGACACCCTTCTTGTATCGTGATGCCTTAAATCTAATACAAGGAACTGCGTAGCATGCCATTTTGCTTGTTTGTAAAACGAAGGTTTTACGGACACAGAAACGCCCTAGATCAGCACCGATCCGGGGCGTTTCTGCGTCCGTAAAACCGTCCGTAAATAGGGCAGACACGTACTCACGGCACTTCAACACGTCTTCGAGGGCAACGTGCCGTGTCCTCTGCCCATGCCTGAATAGTTACCCCTGCTTTTTCTTAGTGGATAGCCTGAACGCCGTCAAGCCCATTATACCATGCCGGAAGAGGCGGAACCACGGAGAACATGCAAGAGTGAGGGAGGAACATAAAAACCGCAAAGTACGCAAAGCAAGCGAAAATCTACTCAGTCTCTATAGCCTGCTCTAATCGCGCTACAAAATCGTTCAAGGACACGCCCATCACAGACAAATACTGCCGCAACACGAGTACATCAGGAAGGCTTTCACCTCGTTCGTAATCCGACACGCGGCTTTGTGGCACTTGCAGAAGGTCGGCAAGTTCACGTTGTGTAAGGTCTGCTTCTTGACGAACTTGCCTGAGAAGCGCCTGTAATTTGTGTTGGTCGGCTGTGTGTGCACGCTCTTTTTTAGCACACGCACAGTTTATTACTGTAGTTTAGCGTTTTGGGTTGAGTGAACAGAAAGGGAGAGTAGCCGCGTCTAGTTCAGAAACTTCTCGCCAAAGAGGTACTGAACATGAACGCGCCTGCTTCTCCCGAATGGGAGGTTCTCCTTGCACCCTTCCAATCCCTGTTTTCTAAGCCGGGTTTTCGTTACTTTCGTGTGTTCGTGCGTGTCTTGGCGCATTTGGATGGACGCTTGTGGGTCACGCACACCGTCTTGGCGGGTCTGCTCACGCGGCACTGGACGAACTTCTATCGCTTTCTGCGCTCGCCCGCCTGGTCGCCGCAGGCCGTAGCGAGCGTGCTGTACCGGCAGTGCCTCGACATTGCCGCGCAGGGCGGGCGGGTGTTCCTGGTTGTAGATGACACCGTCTGTGCCAAGTACGGCGAGTGCTTTGACGCGCTGAGTACGCACCATGATCCCATGAACCGTCCGCATCCCAAGCATCTGTCGCGCGGTCACTGCTTTGTGTGTCTGGCCGTCCTGGCGCAGCAGGGCGCGGCGCACTGGACAGCCCTGTTCGTGGCGTGCGCCCTCTACATACAAAAGAAGGTGTGCGGCGAGGGCCAGTCTTTTCGCGCCAAGCTGCAACTAGGCGTGGCTCTGCTCGACGCGTTGCCTGCTGTGGCGAACCTGCGGGTGGTCGTGGTGGGCGACGGCGCGTATGCCAAGCAAGCGTTCGTGCAGCCGGTATGCGCGTCCGGCAAGCACGTCTGCTCACGTTTGCGCTGCGACAGCGTGTTCTATGACCTGCCGCCTGCACGAAGGCCGGGGCAGAAGGGAGCGCCGCGCAAGTACGGCGACAAGCACAAAGCCGCGCAGTGGGCGGCACAACCCGGCGAATGGCAGCCCGTCACCTTATGCCTGTACGGTCGGGCCAAGCCCCTCGCCCTCAAGAGCCGCATGGTCATGCTGCGCCGCTTGGGAGTGCAGGCGCGTCTGGTGGCGGTGCAGTGGAAGCCGGACAAGCCGGGCAAGATCGTGTTCTTGTTCTGTACCGATACGAGTATGACCGCCGCGCAGATTGTGCAGGCATACTGCGCCCGCTTTGCTATCGAGACCGGCTTCCGCGATGCCAAGCAGAGTTTCGGCCTGGCAACGTACCAGGTCAGGAACCAGACCGGCTTTGTACGCTTGGTACCTCTGTGTTTGTGGGCGCAAACCCTGCTGCGCCTGCGCTGTCACCACCAAGTGCCTGCCGAGCAGTATGGCGGCTGGCGCAAGAAGCTCGACTACCTGACGCTCAACCAGCAGAAGCGTTTGTCACGCTCTCAGGACGCTTTGTTGCACACTGGCCGTACACACTCTGTACAGCCAAGTTGCTAAAAAAGCAGGGGCTAATCTCGATGCCACAGTGTTCAGGACGCCTGAAACGCTAAACTACAGTACCTAACTATGGCAGCGTGAGCGGCTTGGACATATAGCGATGCTCGATGTCGCAGTCCAGAAAGATGTCACCCTGCACCGCGTAGCCGAGTTTCTCGTAAAAGGGAATGGCGTAGCATTGCGCGTCCAGGGCCAGGTAGGTAAAGCCCTGCGCGCGAGCCGTGGCCTCGACCGCGCGCATCAGCAATGCGCCCGCGCCACGCCCCCGATGCTCGCGCAGCACGGCCACGCGCCCGATCTTGGCTTTGCCTTCGCCCTTGTCCAGCAGCCGCGCCGTGCCGATAACGCCTTCGGGACCGTCGGGAGCGGCATCCGCGCGCCGCGCCACAAAGTGCGTTGCGGTAACGTCCAGCGCGTCCAGTTCCTCGCTGGGAGGCACACCCTGCTCCTCGACAAAAACGATCATGCGGACGGCGAAAATCGCCTCGCGTTCCTCAAGCGTCTGCACCAAGGCGACCGTGTACTCTGCTGTCCTCCTGTCTTCGATACAATCTGTATGTGTGTGTTCGTGTGTGTTCATATTATTACCTTCAACATCATTACCTTCAACCCCGCGGCCAACTACGACTCCAACAGCGAGCGAGCGCCAGTTGTCTGCTGCTGTTTCTCTATGTGTCCTGCTTGCAGCGCTACCCCGTAAAAACGCTGCTTTGCGCCTGAACCTATTCATAATCTGAGCTAATACCGCGATGCGATTTTCAGTGCCGGGCGACCGATGGGAACCTTCCGCATTCTCCGGCGTCCTATGAAGAGTGTACCCATTTTCGGCGCACTCTTCTGCGCCTGCGTTTTCGTCGTGCCTGATCACGTCTGCGCGTTTGTAAAGCTCACATCCTGGCTGCGCTTTGCAGCCCTTTACTTAAGCGAACGTTTTGCCTGCTGGTTCGTGTCTTTTTATCCACCGCTGCACTGTTGCTGCTTATTATTTATTTTTGCCTGTCAATTTTTGGATATGCTGATGTATGTACCCCTGTACCAGAACGAGTCGGGCCGGAACAATCCGAATGGCGCCGCGCCGGGTGACTCGCTGTTTACAACAAGCACAGAGCCGCAAACGCTTGGTGGAGAGGACGCGCTCACGCAGGCGCGGCGCGTCATCGCGCAAACGCCGCCGGATGGCGAGTTCTGTGCAGGCGCGAACGCCTACGCAGAACTCCCGGACGAAAACGCCTGTTCAGAACTTGTGGGCGCGGAATACGCGCCGGAGTTTAAGGCTGTCACATTCGATTTAAGGGAAGCGCATGAAGCAGGAACTAATGTGACAGACGCGCTGCACAGTGTCCCGGCCTCCGATCACACTCCTGCCTCACAGGCGGCGCGCGAGCTTTTGGAAACGCTGCAATCCGCCACGCTGCAAAAGCAGAGCGTAGACGGCATGATCGCGCTGCTGACTCAGGAAACACAGGCTGCCCGCCAACGCCGTAATGCGATCTGGGCCAGGAACCTTCTTGTGATGTCAGCCTGTGTGTTCCTGTTGGCAATGACGCATGGGCGGTTTCTGGGTCCTCTCTGGCTGCTGTTTAACCTCAGCGGCGGCTGGTGGGCAATGGAACAGGCCACCAAGCGACCTCCAGCTAAGGCAAAGACGGGAGAAGGCGGCGAGGCGCGCGGCATAGGAATGCCCGCTCCTGCGCGAGTACGTCACGACTTGAGCCTTGCCGATCCACGCGCCGTGGGCGCGCTGGCCGTGGCGCTAAAAGAGGGCGGCGGCTCCATCCAGCATACCGCGTCGGAGGCCCTGCTTGCTCTGCTGCCCCGTGTACGTCCCGATCACGCCATTCATATCGCGCCCATACAGATGAACGCCCTGCTCGAATTGGCTTTCCGCTCGCATCCCTCCATGCAGATCGCCGTCTTGCAGGCATTGCAACAGATCGGGGATGGGCGAGCTATTCCCGTGGTGCAGAACCTCGCTCTTTCTCGCCACAGGGCCGTGCGCCAACAAGCGCGGCAGTGCCTGCCGTTCCTCACTACACGAGCGCGTAAGGCTGAGCAGAGCGCTACCCTGCTGCGGGGCGCAGTCAGCCCCAGCGCGGATGCCGGAGGACGCGAACTGCTGCGTCCCACGGTGTCGCGCATGGAACAGACTACGCGGCCTGACGAACTGCTGCGCTCCACCAACCCGGCCTCTTAGCCTCACCCGTTCCTTATTTCAAACCGCTTTCTAATACAATCTAATATAATCTAATACAATCTAATACAACCTAATACAATGCCGGCGCGTACACTGCCTGTAGACATCTGCCGAACGCGCCAGGTGACATCTGTATCGCATTGTTGCTGCGGCGCGTCACCCATGCTGATTAAATCTGTGCTAAAATCTTTGCTGTGATGACCACTTCAACGTCCCCATTCTCTATATTAGATGCGCCTGCGTCAAACACGTCTGCATCGGACGATGCGGCGCTTGCTTCGGTGGCCACCGTCGGCCCGATTCGCGAATGGGAACAGGCGCTGTCTCTGCTGTCACCCTCGACGCGCGGCCAGATACGGCGGGATGAGCCGATGCGCGACCATACCACGCTGCGCGTCGGCGGGCCTGCCGATTACTTCCTCAACGCCACGGACACCAACACGCTGGCCGAGATCGTGATGCTGGCGCAAAGCCGTAACCTGCCGCACTTTTTGCTGGGCATGGGCAGCAATGTCTGCGTGAGCGACCGGGGCGTGCGCGGCCTGGTGATCCGCAACGCCTGCCATGCCGCCGACATTGCCCTGACAACGCATGTGGACGCGGGCCACAACTTTATGGCCCTGTTTCACAAGACCATGCGGGCGGGACTGTCGGGGCTGGAATTTGCCGTGGGCATCCCCGGCACGGTCGGGGGCGCGCTTGTGTCCAATGCGGGCGCGTACCGGGGCGAGATTTGCGGCCTCGTCGAATGTATCGAGGTCGTCGAGGGAGGCGCGCGCCGGTGGGTCGGCCCGGAGTGGATGGGGTTCGCGTACCGCAACAGTAGGCTGCGCCGGGGCGGGGCCGCGCCCGCCACCCTGATTTCGGTCAAATTGCGGCTTACGCCCGCGCCCAAAACGCAAATTCGCCTCAAAGCCAGAGACCTGCAAATGCAGCGTATCCTCAAACAGCCGTGGGAACCCTCGGCAGGCAGCTTCTTCAAAAACGTCAATGACCATACGCTTGCCGAGCGCCTGCCCGATCTGCCCGACATGCTCCGCCAACTTGGCAAGGTTCCCGCCGCGTTTTTGTCGGAAGCATGCGGGTGCAAAGGGTATCAGCACGGCGGCGCGGCCATATCCGCCCGACACGCGAACTTCTTAGTCAACCGGGGCAACGCCACATCAGACGATGTAAGGCACGTCGCGGAACATGTGAAAGCGCGTGTGCGCGAACGGTTTGGCGTCGAGTTGGAAGAGGAAGTTTTGTACGTCGGGGACTGGACATGACGCCGACACAGGTGGGTGACGACACGCAAGGACAGGTAAATGCAGACGCTGGAACGTTTGGTTGACATTGATGTTTCCCTGACAGACGCGTTTGCATTTTTCACGGACATTCGTAACCACAAACGCCTGTCGCCGCCGCACAGCCACGAAGAACTCATAGACGCCGGCGACATTCCGCTGCGTCTTGGGACAACGGTACGCCTGCGCGGCAAGTACGGTGGCATCTATTGGCCGCTCGCCTCGCGCATCACGGCCTTCGAGCCGCCCGGACAGCCTCATGCCGACCGCGCCTACTTTCGCGACGAGCAGGTACGCGGGCCATTCGGCGTGTGGCGGCACGACCACTGGATGCAGGCGACCGGAAGCGGCGCTATGCGCCTGACCGACCGCTTCACGTTTTCCGCCCCCTTGTGGCCGCTGGGCCTGATCGTGGAGCGCGTCTGGCTGCGCCCCATCATGGCCGACCTGATGCGGCATTTGCAGGACACCGCCAAACTGATCCTCGAAACAGAGGAAATCCCCGCCCTTCCCGCGAACTCCACATCGGCAATAGGCGACAGAACCACAGAACAACACGATTAATAAACCGCGAAACACGCCCAACAAACGAAAGTAAGAATAAAAATAAGAGGAGTTATCCACAGATTAACACAGATGTTCACAGATTAGAAATACAAGAAGAGGACAGATGAGAACGCGGATTGTACGCTCACGCGTTTGTTCGTCGTGAAATCTTGTTCATCCTGAAAAATCTTGTCAATTCTGTCTATTGATATTTATTAGTTCTTTCTAATCTGTGTTTCACTACCCTACATATCCTGCCACGGGTTGAAAACCCATGTCTGAGTGGCGTTCCGCCGAGCGTCCTACGGACGCGATGCACCTATATACAAGCGTTTGCGTCCGTAGGACGCTCGGCCGCAGGCCACTCAGACGGGTACTTTCAGTACCCGGAACTAATGTGTAGGGTAGTGAAATCTGTGTATATCTGCGTAATCTGTGGATAACTCCTCTTATTTTTATTCTTACTTTCGTTTGTTTAGCGTGTTTCCTGGTGGACACAAGGAGATACGAGCATGGCGGCAGTTGAGGGACAGGCAGTATTGCTGAACGAGGCGGGAACGCCCGCGCAGGTCGAGGACATTATCGTAGATGCGCCGGGGCCGGGCGAAGTGATGATCCGGCTGGCGGCGAGCGGCGTATGCCATACCGATTTGACGATCAAAAACCAGAACGGCAGCGGGATGCCGTTTCCGATTGTGCTGGGACACGAGGGCGCGGGGTATGTGGAGCAGGTGGGCGAGGGTGTCACGAACTTACAGGTCGGCGACCCGGTCGTGATCGCGTACCGCGCGCCCTGCGAGCAGTGTCCCGCGTGTCGGCGCGGCGATCCGCGCCACTGCTACGCGGCCCTGCGTCCCAAGCAGCGCATCCATCGCAAGCGCGACGGCGCATTGTGTTCGCAGGTGCTGAGGTGCGGCACGTTCTCCACGCATACGGTCGTGCATAGCAAAGCGGCGATTAAAATGCCTAAAGAAATGCCGCTTGACAAGGCGTGTCTGATCGCCTGCGGCGTGATTACGGGCGTGGGCGCGACCATGAATACCACGCATGTCCGGCCCGGCGCGAGCGTGGCCGTGGTGGGCTGCGGCGGCGTGGGCCTGAGCGTGATCCAGGGGGCCAAGTTGGCCCGCGCCAAAACCATCATCGCCGTGGATGTGAACCCGGTCAAGCTGCAGTGGGCCAAAGATTATGGCGCGACGCACATAGTCAACGCCCGCGACGGCGACCCGGTCAAGGCCGTGCGCGACCTTGTCACGGACGCGTGGCCCGGTTACGAGGGCGGCGTGGATTTCGCGTATGAGGCGACCGGCCTGATGCTGTGCGTGGAGCAGTGCGTCCGCATGGTCAACTACGGCGGCACGGCCGTCAACATAGGTTTTCCCGGCCCGACCGATGAGGTCACGCTCAACGTCGGTAACATTGACACGGGCGTGTACTGGAACAAGGTCGGCCTGGCCGTCTGTCACGCAGGCGACACCCTGCCCTCGTATGACTTTCCCCTGCTGGCGCAGTTGTATTTGCAGGGCCAACTCAAACTAGACGAGATGATTACCCGCGAGATCGGCCTGGGCGACGTGGAAGCCGCCTTCCACGAAATGGAAACCGGCAACGTGATCCGCAGCGTCATCAAGCTGCCACAGTAGTTCGCGGAACAATAACTACATTCACACGTAATAAGCGCAAGTGCAGCGTTGATATGTTTTGAGGAGAAAACAACAATGGACAAAATGAACCGACGTGAGTTTGTGGGAACCGCGCTGGCGGCGACCGGGGCCGTCGCGCTGGGTGCAAGCGTCGAGACCGAGGCGGACGCCCTGCCGCGTCCCAAATCGCCTGCCGACAAGGTGAAGCTGGGCAAGACCAACATCAAGGTGTCGCTCGTGGGCATGGGAACCGGCAGCATCGGCTGGAACCACCAGAGCAACCAGACCCGCTTAGGGCAGCCCGCCTTTACGCGCCTGGTGCGCCACGCCCTTGACAACGGCATCACGTTCTTCGACGCCGCCGACCAGTACGGCAGCAACCCCTTTATGCGCGAGGCCCTCAAAGGCGTGGACAGGGGCAAGTACGTGATCCAGACCAAGACCGACAGCCGCGACCCTAAAAAGGCCAAAGACGACATAGACCGCTATCTTGTGGAACTGGGCGTGGAGCAGATAGAATTGCTCGTGGTGCATTGCGTTACGGAACCGGATTGGACGACCAAGTACCGGGGCGTGATGGACGTGATGGAGGAAGCCAAGCAGAAGGGCAAAATTAAGGCGCATGGCGTGACGTGCCACAGTTTCCCCGCTTTGCAGGCCGCGTATGCCAGCGACTGGGTCGAGTTCAATCAGGTGCGCTGGAACCCCAAGGCCGCGCACATGGACAGCGATGTTGAGACCTGCCGCGCCCTGTTCGCCAAAATGCGCAAAAAGGGGCAGGGCATGATCGGCATGAAAGTGGTGGGTCAGGGCGACCTGCTCAAGGACGATCCAAACTACCGCGACGCCTGCTACCGATGGCAGATCGAGTCGGGAGTGGTGGACGCGTTCGTCGTGGGCCTGGAGAAACCCGAACACGTAGACCAGATGCTGCACGGCACGCAGCTTGCGCTCAACGACCTGGGCTACCGCTTCGCCGGTCAGGTCTGACAGACACTACACAGCCGAGCGTTTCAATACTATGGACGCGCAGAACGCGCCGCACCTACTTGTGCGGCGCGTTTTGTTGCCCGCGCGGTTTACACACAAAGGCGGGGGCAAGGAGCCTTTTTCTGCACAATCTATACAGCCGATACAATCATCCCGGCATCCCGGCAGGAAACACAGGATCATCAGTCTAATACTGCAAGCGGTATCTTCAATCTCTTTTGACGCATCTCTTCAGCCATAAACCCATGCCAAAAATACAAATTCGTCTGTTTACATTGTGCCTGCTGTCAATATCCGCCCTGCCTGGTCGAACGCAAAGCGGTACGCCGATGCCGTCCGCCGTTGCCAGCAAGCTTTCCGCCAACCGGTCGCCTGCGGGCAAGTCGTTCGCGCTGACCGTGGACAACATCATGCGCGGACCGGGACTTGTCGGGTACGCGCCCCGCGCCGTGCGGTGGCAGGCGGACGGGCAGCGCGTGTATTTCGACTGGAAAACGGCGGACGCGCCCGAATGGAAAGAGTACGCGCATTATGTCGTGAACACGGACGGCAGCGGAATGCGCCTGCTAGGGGACGCCGAAGTGAAACAGGCCGCGCCGACGAATGGCGACCTGTCCCGCGACAAGCGCCTGACGGTCTACGCGGACGCGGGCGACATTTACATCTATGACAACGCGAGCGGAACGCGGCGGCAGGTCACGGCCACGACGGAGATAGAAAGCAGTCCGCATTTCCTGCCGGACGGCAAAAGCATTACGTTCGAGCGGGGCGGCAACCTGTACCTGCTCGCCCTGGACGGCGGACTGCTGCGCCAGTTGACCGATATACGCGCCGCAAGCGCGGCGGGCGCTCCGGCCCCGGCTGCAAGCGCGTTCGCGGGTCGGCGCGGCGGCGGACGCGGCGGGGCGGGAGGCGGCGGGCTGACTTTGCCCCCGCCCACAGCGCAAAACGGAACAACAGGCGCGGGCGGCGGAGCAGGCGCGGCGAACGGGACAGGCGGGGCCGCGTCCAGCCAGGACGCGCTTCGCAATACCGAGCGCGAACTGTTTGAACCCCTCCGCGACGCGGCAGCGCAGCGGGACGCGTTTGCGGCGCGGCGACGCGAACAAAGCATCCCACAGCGCAGGCCGTATCTGCTCGCCACAGGTCAGTTCGCGGCGGGGCTGCGCGTGTCGCCCGACGCCACGCATGTCAGTCTGTTCGTGGTCGAGGGCGGTGAGGGCGCGAAAAACGGCGTCGTTCCCGCCTATGTCACCGAGAGCGGCTATGTGGAGGACAATGGCGGACGCACCAAAGTGGGCGATGTGCAATCGCGGTCGCGCGTGGTCGTGCTGGATGTCGCCACGGGGGCCGCACACCCGGTAGACTTTGCGCCGCCGCCTATTACCGCCGAGGAGATCAAAGCGGCGGGCAAAGAGGGCGCGTATGCGGGTTTGAAAGCCGGGCCGCGCGCTCTGGACTGGCTGGACTGGCAATGGTCGGAGGACGGCAAACAGGCCGCAGTTTTGGCGCGGGCGCGCGACAACAAAGACGTGTGGCTGCTGGGCGTTGACCCCGCATCCGGCAAAACGCGCATTTTGGCGAACACGCACGATGCGGGCTGGATCGGCGGCCCGGACTGGTCAACTTACGGCTTTCTAGACGACGATAAGCGCCTGTGGTATGTGTCGGAGCGGGACGGCTGGGCGCATCTGTATACCGTATCCATAGACGGCGGCACACCGACGCAGCTAACGCAGGGCAAGTTCGAGGTGTCGCAGGTGCGGCTCTCGCAGGATAAGACGCGCTTTTACTTTGCGTCGAGCGAAGCGGGGCCGGCGTTTCGCGACCTGTATACCATGCCGGTTGCGGGCGGAACGCGCACGCGCCTGCTGCGCCTGTCCCGCGCCGATGAAGACCTGTGGCTGCTGTCGCCGGACGAAAAGCATACCGCCCTTGTGCGCTCGTCCGCTAACCGTCCGCCGGAACTGTTTCTCGCCCCCAACCCCGCGCTTGATCCCGCAAGTTATGCCTCCCGCCCGGCGAGTGTGTCCTCCCGCGCAAGCACTTCCTTTCGCGCCTCGGCGAATTTTGCCGCTGCCGCGCCCACTTCTTCCACATCACCCGCTTCATTCGTCGCGGACGCGCAGGCGGTTCAGGTAACGCACTCGCCCACATCGGAGTGGCTGTCCTACAACTGGATCGCGCCGCCGATTGTGGAGTTTAAGGCGCGTGACGGCGCGACCGTGTACGCCCGCATCTACAAGCCCGCGCACTGGAAGCGGGGCGGGCCTGCCGTTCTGTTCGCGCATGGCGCGGGTTATTTGCAAAACGTGCATGACTGGTGGAGCCACTATGACCGCGAGTACATGTTCCATCATCTATTGCGCGAACGGGGCTATCTCGTCTTGGACGTGGATTACAGAGGTTCGGCGGGCTATGGGCGTGACTGGCGAACGGCCATCTATCGGCACATGGGCGGCAAAGACCTGGACGACATGACGGACGCGGCGTACTGGCTGACAGGCGCGTATGGCGTGGACGCGCATCGCATCGGTATCTACGGCGGCAGCTACGGCGGTTTTCTCACGCTGATGGCGCTGTTCACGCAGCCCGACACGTTCCGGGCGGGCGCGGCCCTGCGTCCCGTCACGGATTGGGCGCACTACAACCACGAGTACACGGCCAACATTCTCAACGAGCCGCAAAACGATCCCGAAGCGTACCGCCGCAGTTCGCCCATCTTCTTTGCGGAGGGCCTGAAAGGCGACCTTCTCATCTGTCACGGCATGGTGGACGACAATGTTTACTTTCAAGACTCGGTGCGCCTGACCGAACGGCTAATTGAACTGCGTAAGGAAAACTGGCAGATCGCGCCCTACCCCGTGGAAAGTCACGCATTTGTCCGGGCCGCAAGCTGGGCCGACGAGTACAAGCGCATCCTCAAACTGTTCGACACGACCCTGAACGGCGCAAACGGCAAACGCAGCTAACCCTTGCCCGCTCGTATCGCAGCCTGTTCAACAAAAGCGATGCGGCGCGAGATGCTGTACAAACCTCACGCTACGCTGATCCGCGCGTAACTAAACGCGTATCAACTCTGTATCCATATAGCATACATTGACAATCTTCGCTACGCAGAGGTATAGTACGGTACATCTATGTGTCGAATGTATGCCGAAAGGGAAAGCAATGAACGTCAGCCTTACGCCTGAACTGGAACAAATGGTACAGGGCAAAGTACAAACCGGGCGCTACAACTCTGCCAGCGAAGTCGTGCGCGAAGCCCTGCGCCTGATGGACGAGCGCGACCAGATGAAGGAGATGCACAAAGACGAACTCCGCAAAAAGATCGCGGCAGGACTAAAATCGCTGGCGGAGGGCAAAGGCATTGACGGCGAGGAGTTTTTCGCGCAGATGAACGCCGAACTCGACGAAGAAATCCGCGCTGAGGACGAGCAGGCCGAGCGGGAACGCGCGGGCATCCGATGAGGCGTTACACTATCTCGCCCCAGGCAGCGGAAGACATCAAAGCGATCCGAGCAGCGTACTGAGGGCATGACGTAGCGATCAGTGGCCGCTCAAAATTGTTGACAGGAAAATCAATGGGCGTTGTCGTATTGTAGGCGTGGCGCGCGGACTTTGATTTTGCACGCCGAAGGAGATGCCTGCAATGCGCGTTCCCCCACCTGATTTCGATGATCCTCTGCCGCATGAGGCGTCCTTTATGGAAAACGCCGGCCCGAACACTTCTCAACTTTCCCCGGATGAACAGGCGCGGCTGGCGCGGTACATGATGCGGCGGCAGGGCGCTCTCAGTGTGCGCGTGGCGGCTGTGTTCGTCGTGCTGCTGCTGGGCCTGCCGCTCGCCAACCTGTACAGCCCCGGCCTCGCGTCCATGTCCGTGCTGGGTTTTCCCTTGACGTGGCTGTTTTTGGGCATACTGTTCTACCCCATCACCGTCCTGCTTTCCATTTACTTTGTCCGGCACTCCGACCGCATCGAGGCCGAGACCGCGCAAAGCGTCGGCAGACAAATAACGCCAAACGCCGCCAACCGGGAGGGCAACTCGCGATGAATGGTCTGGTCTGGATTCCTTTGCTTTTCGTCGTCGCCATCATCGTCGCCACGATAGGCATCGGCCTGTATACGACACGCGCGTCGAAAACCGCGAGCGACTTTTTTGTGGCGGGGCGCTCGGTCAGCGTGTTTTGGAACGCGAGCGCGATTTCCGGCGAGTATCTGAGCGCGGCCTCGTTCATGGGCATCGCAGGGCTGGTAATGAAGAACGGCTACGACGCCCTGTGGTATCCCGTGTGCTATGCGACCGGGTATCTGTTCCTGCTGCTGTTTATCGCGGGGCCGTTGCGCCGGTTCGGGGCGTATACCATTCCCGACTTTGCCGAGGGGCGATTTGACAGCCCGCTTTTTCGCAAGGTGGCCGTGTCGTTCGTGCTGCTCATCGGGTTCTTTTACACCATGCCGCAGATGAAGGGCGCGGGCATTACGATTGGCGCCCTCCTCGGCTGGCCGTATTGGGCGGGCATCGTGGTCGTGGGCAGCGTGATTACGTTCAATGTCGCGCTGGGCGGCATGAAGGGCATCACGGTCGTGCAGGCGTTCCAGTATTGGGCTAAGATGTTCGCCATCAGCGCGCCCGTGTTTATCCTCGTCCTGCTGTACGGCGGCTACGGACACAACCTCGCCCTGTTCGCCGCGCAGCCCAAAGACGCGCCCAAACTCACGCAGGACACAAGTTTTAAGTTCAAAGGTGCAAAGGATGCGCCTGCTAACACCATTACAATATCTCCGCTAGGTACAACGCGCTTCATCACAAATGGCGCATTCCCCACAGAATTAAGTTCTGCGCGTAAGCCGGAGCCAGGGGAAGACCCAATGCCCCACTATGTATTGCAGCAGGAGAGGCAGCACGACAGCGTCGGCCATGACATTCCTGGCACACCTCCGTTTATGAAGCGCGTCATTTCTGCCGAACCTTATATCGTGACGAAACATGGCGTACCGGTGATGAAGGACGGCAAGCCTGTCAAGGCATCGCCTAAAATCGCGTTTATTGATCCGACAACCGCCACAATCCCTGCCAATACGTATGTGCCGAACGCGCAGAACAATAAAAAGTGGCTGGAGCCGTTCGGGACGCTTACGGGCAAGTACGGGTATCCGCTACTCTACACGTACTCGCTCATTATCGCCCTGATTTGCGGCACGGCGGGGCTGCCGCACATCCTCGTGCGCTTTTACACCAACCCGGACGGGCGCGCGGCCAAGCGCACAACCCTGCTTGTGATGGCGCTCCTGGGCGCGTTTTACGTGTTCACGCCGCTGTGGGGCGTATTGGGACGCGCCATTCTGCCGGCCCTGTACGCCAACAACGAGACCGACAAGCTGCTTATCAAGCTGCCCGGCGTACTGCAAAATCCCGTTCTCGGAGCCGTGCTGATGGGCGTCACGAGCGCGGGCGCGTTTGCCGCGTTCATGTCCACGTTTTCGGGGCTGTTGGTCAGCATGTCGGGCGCGGTCGCCCATGACATCTATGGTAAAATACTGCGTCCCGACAGTTCCGCCGCGTCACGCTTGAAGGCGTTCAAGGGCGCGGCCATCGCAATCGGCATCGTGTCCATGCTGCTCGGCGTCCTGGTCGAGTCGTTCGACATCGCCATGCTGGTCGGGTGGGCGTTCGCGATTGCCGCCGCGTCGTACTTCCCGCTTCTGCTGCTCGGCGCGTGGTGGCCCGGCCTGACCCGCTACGGGGCCGCATTGGGGATGCTCACGGGCGGCCTGCTGTCCCTTGCGGCCATTGTCGGCTCCATGCTGCTGGACAAGAAAATCCTGACAGTCGAACTCAGCCCATTAGCGCGCGCCCTGATGGAACAGCCCGCCATCTGGGGCGTACCGCTCTCGCTGGGCATCATGATCGGCGTCTCCCTTGTGACGCGCAGGCACGTTCCCGGCGACATTCACGTCAAGATGCTGCGCCTGCACGCGCCCGAAGAGATGGGCTTTTCGCGCAACTACATTGAACATTAAGCCGTGAAATACGGAGGGCCGGGTACAGGGAACGTACCCGTCTGAGAGGCAACTACGTTGCCAAACGTCCTCTGGACGTGGATACCCTAGAATGCGAGTGCATCGCGTCCTCGCGGACGCTTAGTGCGCAGCACTTCCGAGGCGGGTACGTTCCCTGTACCCGTCCTCCCCAATCAACAATAAATCTTAAAGGAACGTACCATGTCCCTGCATAATCGCAAAACGTTTTTACGCGCAGCCACTACCCTGGCAGTGGGCGCAATGACTGTTTCGCTTGCCGTGTCCGACGCCCACGCCGCCGCGCATAAAAAGGCGAAGAAGCACATCCTTGTCGTCACGGCCACGACCGGCTTCCGCCACGACAGCATTGCCATCGGGCGCGAGGTGATCCAGAAGCTCGGCGCGGACAGCGGCGGGTGGGACACGGACTATGCCGACTGCGACCCCGAACTCTACAAGCATCAGACGACGGACGCGGAAAAGAAAACGCTGCACGACGCTATCGTTCTTGTTCTCCAGGAGAAGATGTCGCCCAAAGCGCTGAAGAAGTACGACGCCATCGTTTTCGACAATACGACGGGCGAACTGCCCCTGCCCGACCCGCAGGCGTTTCTCGATTACGTTAAAGACGGACATGGCTTTGTCGCCATCCATGCGGGCAGCGATACGTTCCACACCTGGCCCACGCCCTACGAAGGCAAGGACAAGGGACTGCCTACGCCCTACGCGCAGATGCTGGGCGGCGAGTTCCTGACCCACCACGCGCAAAGCGAAAACAGCATGATCATCCGCGACCCGGACCATCCCGCGATGAAGGCCGTTGCGGACGCGGGCAAGAACGGCTCGCCCGCTACGAGCAATGTCAACATTCAGAACAATACGGCCCCCGAAGGCCAGACGTGGCGCACGTATGACGAGATTTATCTATTGCAGCACAACGATCCCTCGAAGCTGCACGTCCTGCTCGACCTGGACAAGTACCCCGCCGACAAGAGCGCCGAGGCGGGTCAGCCCGGTCAGCACATCATCGCTTGGACCAAGATGTACGGCAAGGGCCACATCTTCTACACGGTGCTGGGACACCGCCGCGAGATGTGGAACGATCCCTACTACCAGAAGCACATTCAGGGCGGCATCCTGTACGTCCTGGGCCTGGCAAAAGGCTCCGCGACGCCGGGTAATACCGTAACCTCCGCATCCTCTGCCACCGCAAAATAGGAGTTTATCCGCAGATTACGCAGATTAACACAGATTGGATACGGACACGATGAGAAGCAAGGAATGAAACTGCCGATATTCACAAGGAGTATCTGTATGTAAGCGCGTCGTCTTTACTTTTGGCATCTAATCTATGTTAATCTGCGTAATCTGCGGACAAGTGTTTTTTGGAGGCGGGGCATGAGGACAGACCGAAGCGGGGAGCGCGTCGCGTGTACGCGCTGTCGCGCCAATAATTTTGTGGGGCAGGCGCAGTGCTGGCAGTGCGGGAACTCGCTGCCGCCGCCGGAAGCCTTCAGTGCGGGTGTGCCGCCGGTGCAGCAGGCGCGGCCTGTTCCCGCGCCTGTCCTTCGCCCTGCGGTTTTGCCCGCCGTCCTGCCGCCCGTCTATCCGAACCCGCCGGCCTTTGTGCCGGGTTGTGCGGCGGGCGGTCAGACCCGGCGCGGCATCCTGCCGCTCGTTATCAGCATTGTCCTGCTGACGGCTGCCATCGTCTTGATTTTCGTCGCGCGGCATTCGTCCGCGCCCTCTTCGGCTGCGATTGCGGCGTCCGGGCTGAACCGCAGCGGTTACGGCGACCTGAACGCCGAGGCGCATGGCGTCGTGCCGGAACGGGATATGCCGCAGAGCGGGCTGTCCGATCCCGGCGGAGCGCGTTTGTCCATGCCCGCCCGCGAGCCGCTGCCGCCCTCTTCCGACCCCAACGAAATGGCCGCGCGCCATGCCATTGAAAGCGCCCTGCCCCGGCTTGGCCTGCCGCCCTCCTCCGGCATGGACAACAGCGTTCATCTGCGTAACGGCGACACCATCAGCCGCGATCAGTATGAGGACGTGCAGCGCAAGCTGCAGGGCCACCCCCTGTTTGGCGGTCAGCCTCCCGTTCCCCCTCTCTAAATGTTTCCTCTGTACCGCCGGACCGCTTCAAAAGCGCCATTCAAAGCGCACTCAAAAGCGCACTCAAAATTACAAGTCAAAGTCAGGATGATATGGCGGAACTTAACATTGCCGTGGTCGGATGCGGCGCGGCGGGCGGCGTGCATCTGGCCTGCTGGAACAATCTGGTCGGCGTGCGGATCGCCGCCGTGTGCGACGCGGACGGGAACGCGGCAGCGCGAGCGGCGGCGCAGTACAATGGTGCAGCCGCGTTTACCGGCGTGGGCGATATGCTGGCCTCGCAGCGTTTCGACATTGTGGACGTTTGCACAGGCGCGGCGCGGCATTTCGACATCGCGAGCAGGGCGCTAAAGGCCGGAGCTAATGTCGTGTGCGATAAGCCGCTCGCGCTTACAAGTGACTCGGCCCGCGCCCTGGTGCTGCTTGCCCAGGAGCGCGAACGCCTGCTGCTGACGGCCTTTCCGCACCGCTTCCATCCTCCCCTCCTGTTCGCCAAAGAACTCGTGGACAGCGACGACATTGGCCGCGTGACGATGTTCCGCTGCCGTTTCAGCGGCTATCTGGCCGAAGAGGCCGAGGCAAATGATTCCGATGACACGGATAATCCGAGGGTCGGCGCACTGCTCGACACGGCCAGCAGCGGCATAGACTTGTTTCGTTATTTTTGCGGCGAGGCGGCAAGTGTTACAGGCCGGATCGCGCATGTCAATCCTGAAGTAAAGGTGGAAGACACGGTCGCCGTGCTGCTTACGGGTGAAAGCGGCGCATTAGGCGTTGTGGAAGTGAGTTGGAGCCAGCCGGGAGGGCGCAGCGTCGTGGAAATCTACGGCACGGCGGGCGCGTGTATCGTGGATTACGACACGGGCCTGATCCGCTATTTGACCGCCGACCAGCCCTTCTACCAGAACCGCGAGGAGGGCGGCCCCAACCGTTACGAACGCCTTATCGCCCACTTCGCCGACGCCGTGCGCGGCCTTCAGCCCCTGCTGGTGACCGGCGATGACGGCCTCCGCGCCATAGAATTGTGCGAAGAAGTGTACCGCCAGAACGGGCAGGCAAAGTAGCGCAAATTGAAGGAGCAAGCAATGGCACAAACGATTGATACGGAACCGAACATATCCAAACGCGCCCACGAAATGTACGAACGGACACTTCGCGCCCAGGTAGAACACGGCGACAACATTGGCAAGATGCTTGTTCTTGATGTAGACACCGGCGAATATGATATTGACTTAGACGGCATTGCGGCAAACGCCCGTTTGCGTCAGCGCCTGCCCCGTCTTAATCCGCAATCGCTTTACGCCTTTCGCATCGGGTATGATGCTGTTTACAGTTTTGGCGGCGCAGGAATACACAGGACAAGCAGCCTTGACGAAGACAACGTAAAAGGCTCTTTTACACAACAGCATGAGTGGACGGGTGTTTTTCATCAGGAACGAGGTAAACCCAACATGACAACTACACTAGCGGAAGTGCAAAGGGCAGCAAACAGTCTGCCTATTGGTGAACAATTAGAGTTGGCGGCGTACATCTGCGAACATGTCCGTCATGTAGTGCCTGCGCCCGCCGCTACGCCTAGGCCCAAGTTTTCGATGGAAGAATATCTTGCCCAATGCGACGCTCTGGCAGAGCAGATCGAAGGGGAGTTCGACTCCGTTGATGACATTCGTAAAATTCGTGAGGAGAGATCGGCGGGAATAGAATGAGTGAGACGTGCGTTGATGCCAGCATGGTTGTGAAACTCGTTCTGAAAAGCGAGTCTATGCGCGACAAAGCACGGCGTCTGGTGCAGGATGCAGGCTTAACCTCCACAGGTTTGATTGCGCCGCCTGTGTTCGAGAGCGAAATCGACAGCATTATACGCCGCCGTGTATACGAGGGTCGTCTTACAGCAGTGCAGGCGCACTTCGCTTACGGCTTGCTGGATGCTCTGCCGATCAGGATGTTAAATCCACCGGAACTGCGTTCGCGCGCAAGAGAAATTGCGGCTCAGTTTGGTCAACGCGCCGTTTATGACTCTACCTACGCCGCTCTGGCAGAGCTGCGCGGTTGTGACTTCTGGACGGCAGACAGAGCCTACTACGACATTGTTCACGTAGACCTTCCTTTCGTCAAGTACCTTGCTGACTATCCATAGAACATTAGCAGATAAATGCTTTGAATGTTGCTGTGTTAGACAATATCAACCGCCCTTATTCGCAATCAGAAGTAAGGGCGGTTGGTGTACGCTGATTAGGCTTTGAGCATGTGCTGAAAAAGCCTGATTGCTTCCTCCAATGCTAATGCGCCCATCTCGCCGGTTTTTTCGTTGGGTTCGATGTCAAACAACTTTTTGTCTATTTCATCTGCTTTTTGGTATTGCTCTTCGGCGTCTTTATCCTTTGCCAGGCCGACCAACCTGTCGGCCTTTGCTGATAATTTGCCTCCTCCACCTCGCACACGGACGCTGACCGTGCCGTTTTCGATGTCCTTGTCGCCCACGACGAGCATCACGGGAACCTTCTGCATCTCGTTTTCGCGGATGCGCTTGCCCATCTTCTCGTTGCGCGCGTCCACCTCGGCCCGAAACCCTGCCGCCTGCAACTGCTTTGCGATACCCTGCGCGTGTTCGGCGTGGCGGTCGGCGATAGGGATCAGCACGACCTGAACCGGGGCGAGCCAGAACGGGAACGCGCCCGCGTACTGCTCGATGAGCAGGCCCAGAAAGCGCTCCGTGCTGCCCGTCACGGCCCGGTGCAGCACAACGGGCGTCTGGGGGTTGCCCTCGGCGTCAATGTATTTGCAGCCCAGCCGGGCGGGCTGTATAAAGTCCACCTGGATCGTGCTGGCCGTCCACTCGCGCCCCAATACGTCTTTCGTTTGAAAGTCGGCTTTGGGGCCATAAAACGCGGCCTCGCCCACGCCCTCGTAATACGCGATGTCGTTGGCGTCCAGGGCGCGGCGCAGGGCGTCCGTGGCCTGCGTCCACTTGTCGTCGTCCTTGACGAACTTGCTGTCGGGGTTCTCGTCGCGCAGCGAAAGCCGGACGCGATAATCGTGAAAGCCATATTTGTTCAGGACTTCGCGGATAAGGGCCAGGGCAAGCCCGAACTCGGCCTCGATCTGCTCCGGCGTACAGAAGATGTGGCAGTCGTCCTGCGTGAGCGACCGGACGCGCGTCAGTCCGTTCAGTTCGCCGCTTTTCTCGTAGCGGTACAGCGTGGCGAACTCGGCGAAGCGCAGGGGCAGGTCGCGGTACGAGTGCAGGCCGCTGTGGTTGAACAGTGTCATGTGCGACGGGCAGTTCATCGGTTTCAGGCGGTAGTTGATGTTCGCGTCCTCGTCGCGCATGGGCGGAAACATCACCTCGGCGTAGTTGTCGTAATGGCCGCTTTTCTTATACAGATCTTCGCGCACCAGATGCCCCGTCCAGACGTGCTGATAGCCGTAGCGCGTCTGCACCTCGCGCACATAACTTTCCATCGTGTGCCGCAGCATTTCGCCTTTGGGCAGGAACAGGGGTATGCCCGCGCCCACTTCCTCGGACGCAAACACGAACAGCCCTAATTCCCTGCCGATTTTGCGATGGTCGCGGGCTTTGGCCTCCTCCAGCCGGCGCAGATAGTCGTCGAGTTCGGCCTGCGACTGCCACGCCGTGCCGTATACGCGCGTCAGCATCTTGTTCTTTTCCGACCCGCGCCAGTATGCGCCCGCCGTGTGCAGCAGCTTGAAATGCTTCAAGCGCTTCGTACTCGGAACGTGGGGGCCGCGACACAAGTCTATCCAGTCGCCCTGCCGATAAAAGGAAATCTCCTCTCCTTCCGGTAGGTCGTCTATGAGTTCCACCTTGTAGGGCTGGTTTTGGCTGAGTTCAAAGTCGCGGGCCAGTGGGCGCGGCATGATCTCACGCGTGATGGCGAAATCCCGCGCGGCCAGTTCGCGCATTTTTTCCTCGACGCGGGGCAGGTCTTCCTCTTTGAGCGGGATGGGCAGGTCAAAGTCGTAGTAGAAGCCGTCCTCGATGGGCGGGCCGATGGCGTACTTGACGCCGGGAAACAGTTCCCCGACGGCCTGCGCCATCAGGTGCGCCGTGCTGTGGCGCAGATCATACAGTGAGTCTTGCGGAGGGTCTTGCGGAATGTCGGACATGAGAAACTCCTGATCTAAAACAACCTGTTTCAAAACAAAAACGCCGCTCTCAATGTTTCTCCCCCAAACTTGTGTTGTAGGCGGGAAACTTGAAAGCGGCATCGGATTGTGTATCAATGGGAAGGGAAGGAGGCGGTTCGGGTTTCGCTAGGGCGCGAAACGTCCCACGACACGCAGCGAAAGGCCGCGCGCCCGCATAGTGCTAACCGACACTGGCGCCGCCTCCTGAAATTTGTAGATTTTCGCGCTGTGGTGCCACATACTCGCTGCGTCCTCATTCCCTCAAAACTATAAAACTGTTTACAGTATAAGCGGACGGGCGCGTTTTGTCAAGGCGCGATGTCAACTTTGCGCGGCCTTTTCCGCGCAGGCTGTGTCATGCGCTCGAAGCGCGGCCACAACTTCCGGGCTTTTGCCGAACTGCTCGGCCATACTCAGGGCCGTCTGCCCGGTCGCATCCTTGATGGTCGTGTCTGCGCCGTGTTCCAGCAGGAAGCGCACCATTTCGGCCCGGCCTGCCATCGCGGCGGCATATAAGGGGGTGTTACCATGAAAGCCGTGCGGCGAGTTGACGTCCGCGCCCCGTTGCAGAAGTAAAGCAATGATCTCCCTGTTGTCATGCGCCACAGCCAGGCCCAGAGGAGTGGAACCCCGGCGAAACCTCATCTTTCTGACGATGTCTGACTCGCCGCCTTCCTGCTTCTGCAAATGCTTTTCCATGTAGTGCGCGTGCCTGATGTCCTCACCAGACAGGTTGACATCCGCGCCCCGATCCAGCAGCAGATGTATCGCCTCCAGGCGCTTGTGGCTGACGGCCCAGGCAAGCGCGGTTTTGCCTTCCTCGTCTACGGCATTGATGTCGGCGCGGCGTACCAGCAGGGTCGAAAGAGTGTCCGCGTGTCCGCCCGCCGACGCGCCCATCAGCGGCGTCATGCCGCCCAATGCGCGCGTGTCCACGTCGGCTCCCGCGTTCAGCAGATTGCGTACAAAAGACAGATCGCCCAGGAGGGCCGCTTCGACAGGTCCGGCTTTTGCGCCCGCCTCAATGAGCATCGTGACCATGTCGGTTTTGCCATTCAGGGCGGCACATGAGAGGGGCGTCTGCCCGCTGTGGTCGGACGCGGCAAGGTCCGCGCCCCGCGCAATAAGCAGGCGCGCGACTTCCATATCTCCCCGCATTGCAGCGCAGAGCAGGGCTGTGTGTCCGATCCGGTCTGTGGCGTTGACATCCGCGCCGCCCTCGATCAGGGCGCGAGCCGTGTCGGTCTGCTTACCGCGCAGGGCCGCGATCAGCAGGGTCTCGTCGAAGTTGCCCCGCAGATTGATATTGGCATTCCCCTCCAGATGCTGCATCAGGTCGGCGGTCTTGCCTTCCTTTGCCAGGTCGTGCAGGCTGATCCCCGCCGCCTGTTTCAGCATGGCGGCAATTTCAGGCTTGTCTCGCGCCATCACGGACAGCATTACAGCCCTGTCTCCTTTTTCCGGCTGCGCGCCAAAATCGAGCAGCAGGCGCACCATTTCCTTATCATCGCGCACCGTGGCGAGCGTCAGCAGCTGCATCGTACCCGCCGCTTTCTCGTTTGGATCAGCTCCAGACTCCAGCAGTCGCCGCGCCGTTTGGTGATTGCCATACATAACCGCGCCGGACAGCGTTGATTTGTCCTGCCTGCTGTTGGTCTTAGCGCTTGCGCCATGCGCCAGCAGCAGTTCCATGATCTCCGTCTGCCCATTTTGCGCCGCCCAGCCAACCGGCGTAAAGCGGCAGTCGGGCGCTCCATTCGGGTCGGCTCCGGCTTGAAGCAGGGCGCGTACACATTCGGGGTCGCCGCGCATCACAGCGGTTTGCAGCACGGCCTGGCCGGATCTGCCTGTCGCATTGGCGCTGATGCCGTGCGCGGTCAGCAAACGAATGGCGTCCGGCTTACCCTGTTTGGCCGCCCAGAATAGGGCCGGCCAGCCCCATTGCGCCCCCCGCTCGGAAGGGTCGGGCGCAGGCAGTTGCGCCGCGCTCTCGTCCTCCAGAACGGTCGCTTCAAGAAAACCGACACCGGCTCCGGCCCCTTTGAGGAACGCGATCATGGCGTCGTGTCCCTTGATGGCAGCGGCCAGCAGCGCGGTCAGGCCGTTGACGCCGACTGTGTTCACGTCCTGCTCGCGCGCAAGCAGCATCTGCGCGATTTCCACGCGCCCGCCTTCCGCTGCCGTCATCAGGGTCGTGCGGCCCTGCGGCGTTCTTGCGTCCGCGTCCGCGCCCCAGTACAGTAAAAGACGCGCGGCTTCCAGGCGGCGCATCTGCGCGGCCAGCATCAGCGGCGTCAGGCCGTCGCTGTTCGTAGCGCGAAAATCCGCGCCGTGTTCCGACAGAACCTGCATGGTTTCGACCCGCCCCGCAGACGCTGCTTTCATCAGGGCCGTGTCGCCCGCCTGATCCAGGGCGTTCACGTCCGCGCCGTATTCGAGCAGCAGGCTTGGAACAGTCGGATCATCGGCAGGCAGGACATCGTCGTACTCGCGCTTTTGGTTCATCTCGGCGAATGCCTGCTTGAAATCTAGGCGCGGCATGTTTTTGAGTGTTTCCGCCGCATTGCGGGGCTTTTCCTTTGCCGCCACAGACTCGCGTACCTGCTTCATCCTGTGCCGGATATTGTTTATCAACGGCGAACAGGCATCCATGAGCGGCGTCAGATTGTAGAAGGCTCTGGCATTCACTGCCGCGCCCTCGGCCAGCAGGCGGCGCACCTGCTCCGCGTCATTTTCGCCTGCCGCTTCGTGCAGCGGCGTACTTTGCAGCGTTCCTGTGATGTCGTCCAGCATGGCAGTCCTTTCGCGGGCAGGGCGGTATCCTGTTCGCACTCGGCTTTTACTCTTTACCTGCCGTACAGACAGCAGGTTTCAATTTGCGCCTGTTCGGGCTTTTCCACTGCCCGTGTCAAACAGCGGCAAAGTCCGTGTAGGGCCGCATGTTCGGGTGCTGAAAGCCTAAAACAATGTCGTCAGGCAGAACGCCCTCGCGCACCAGTTCGATTGCGAACCCTTCCGCCGTTCCATCCTCCTCAATCCAGATTTTGCTGTTTTTGATGCGGGCGTGGACAAGGATGTACTCCGCGCGTTTCTCTCCGTTCCAGCCGACATCCATAAGCATATAATGGTGGTTGATTTCGTCGAAGATGCAGCACGTTTCAATGCCGGGACGTGGGCAGTGCGTATCCCGTTGCGCTTTCGCTCTAAGCAGATTTTCAATCAACACTTGATACCGCGCTATCTGATCCACTGTACAACCTCCTCCGGTTCCAGACGCACAACCAACAACGCAACGCGAAACTTCTTAACAAGGAACTGTACTGCTTTACGCTGAAAGAGGGTGGTGTATGTGGCTTCTCCAACGGCAAGGTAGGCCACATGTTCGGGCGCGATTTGTTCAAGCAGGCTGCGATAAATCAGATACTGCCCTAGCGCCCCCTCTAAATCACGCATCGGAGAGGGGCTGATAAAACTCTTGATCTCGACCACGATTTTCTGCCCCTCGCGCTCTGCCGCGAAAGGACGTTCCGCCGCCAGGTCTGCTTCCAGCGTTACATCCTCGAACTGGATCGTATAAGGGTCAGCGGTGATTATCCAGCCGTCTTTGATAATCGCGTTCTTCACAGCATCATGGATTTTATCGCGGGCGGCCATTGCATTCGGCTTTCATTGTTCGTAATCTATATGTCAGACGTTTCTGCAGGCGAAAATATATAGCGATTCTGTCTTCGACTATTCTCTAAGGCATTTGGTATCTCCTGCGTCGGCATGAGGCCAACGCAAGTGCCTGCGCCTGTTGGGGTACAATACAGCCACTACAAACCAAGCGCAGGCGGGGAGAACAGGGCCGTGAAAATCAATGTTGCCATCGGGCAGATCAAGCCGAAGAAGGGCGATTACGCGTACAATCTCAATCGCGTGGGAGACCTGTTCGCGCAGTTGGAGGCGGATACGACCGCGCCGCCCGCCGACGTGCTGATCCTGCCTGAAACCGTGCTTTCCGGCTACTTTCTGGAAGGCGGCGTGCGCGAGGCGGCAAAGTCACAGGAAGATCTGTTCGCCGATCTGCTGCGCGTATACCGCGAGCGCGTCACGCGTCATGGCGCAATGCTCGACATCTGCCTGGGTTTTTATGAACTCGGCGAGGGTAAGTATTTCAACAGCGGCCTGTATGCGACGTTAAGCACAGAAGGGCAGGCAAGCGTTCGGCATGTCCATCGCAAGTTCTTTCTGCCGACCTATGGCGTATTCGACGAAAAGCGGTTCGTGTCGCGGGGGCGGGCGGTAAGGGCGTTTGCGTCCCGTTTTGGAACCGTGGCCGTGCTGATCTGCGAGGACGTGTGGCACAGCATCACGGCCACGCTCGCCGCGCTAAAAGGGGCGCAGGTGATTTATGTCATCAGCGCCAGTCCGGGCCGCGATTTTGGCGGCGCGCACGTTGGCAACGTGGCCCGGTGGAACGTCCTGCTTCCCGGCATCGCCGACGAGCATAACGTGTGGGTCGTATACGCGGGCCTGGTGGGATTCGAGGGCGGCAAGGGGTTTTCGGGCAACTCGCAGGTGATTGATCCGTGGGGCAACGTCCTGGTAGGCGCGAACGCTATGGACGAGTGCCTGCTGCGCGCCACGATTGACCTGGACGACGTATCGGCTGCCCGCGCCGCCTCGCCCCTGCTGGCCGATCTGGAAGCCGCGCTGGGCGATATTACAATGGAACTGGAACAAATCGCGCGCAAGCCGCATGAGGAGTAACTATGAACACCCTGCCCGTACTCTCCCCGCCGCCTATTAATATCGAGGCGGACGATAATCTGGATGTCAACGCGCCCGTCTTGACGGACTGGCTCGTGTCGTTTTTGCAGGACGAGATCACGCGGCGGCGCGGGTTTACCAAAGCCGTAGTCGGGCTGTCCGGGGGCGTAGATTCCGCTCTGGTCGCTTTTCTGCTGGCCCGCGCGCTCGGCCCCAAGAACGTGTACGCGATTCGTATGCCCTACAAAGCCTCGGCGCGGGAAAGTCTGGATCATGCCGAACTCGTGGCGAACGCGACGGGCATCAACATGGAGACCATCGAGATCACGGACGCCGTGGACGGGTATCTTGGCATAGCGTCCGATGCGGACGGGCGCAGGCGCGGCAATGTGATGGCGCGTATGCGGATGATCGTCCTGTTCGATCAGAGCCAGAAACTCGGCACGCTGCCGGTCGGCACGGGCAACAAAACGGAACGTCTGTTTGGCTACTTTACGTGGCATGCCGACGACTCGCCGCCCGTCAATCCGCTGGGCGACCTGTATAAAACGCAGGTATGGGCCTTGTCGCGCTACATCGGCGTACCGGACGTGATCGTCAACAAACCGGCCAGCGCGGACCTGATCGTCGGGCAGACGGACGAGATTGACTTCGGCATCTCGTACCCCCGCGCCGACCGCATTTTGTATTATTTGCTGCGCGGCTACACGGTCGAGCGCATGACCGAGATGGGCTTTCCTCACGCCGAAGTCGCGCTTGTCAAGCGCAAGGTGGATTCGACGCACTGGAAACGGCATTTGCCCACGACAGCCATGCTGTCCTCCACATCCATTAACGACTACTATCTGCGCCCCGTAGATTACTGAACCCAACACCCTAAAAGCAAAACGCGCCCACCGGCAAGAGTGCAGGCGGGCGCGGGTAGTTGTGCAAATCACGCGGAGGATTTGCACAAAGGGAATTACAGAGCGGGTTCGGGGGCTTTGAACGTCCACTTTTTGTTGGCGAGGAAGTTCCAGACAGCCACAAACACGATAGCCGTGATGGTTGCCACGGCGAAGTGCGGCTTGTCGGGGATTCCCTGCCCGATGAATCTGCCTGTAAACGCAAACAGAACGGACTTGAACAGGAAGATGTTCAGAACGAAGCCTACCATGTTGACAAGCAGAAACTTGACATACATCTCGTGCCGCCGTCCCGACCCCATGCCCTGAAAAGTCCATCGGCTGTTCCAAATAAAGCCGTTCGTCACGCCGAACAGAAACGAGATCGCTTTCGCCAGTGTGGCGTTAAAGCCGAACTTGTAGAGCAGCGTGTAAGAGATTCCAATATCTATGATGGCGCTGGTAAAGCCGATGGCGCAAAATTTGATGAACTGCTGTACGCCGGGACGCTGTATCAATCCTGCTCGTGTTGCCTGAGCCATTGTATCCTCGTCAACTCCCCTTAGATTAAGTGAAACGCGGTTTTGAGTACGGGGAGGAATGGTAACGCGCGGCGGATAAAAGCCTTGCGGGAGAAATGCGGCGGCGTTTGCGCTGGCGACAATCGTGTTCGACGAACACACGTCTATGTTCCTTAAAACGTTTTACTAAGCATTCTATTAAGAACATTTAATGTGAGTGTATTACGAACACGCAAACAAAGCGCTGCCTGCCGAAAATCAGTATACCCGGTTTTTCGGCGGACAGCGCCACGCAATCAAGCTGTATTAAAGAAATACATAGCGGATCAGTCGGCAATGATTAGGCCAATCATGATCTGACCCTGCGATGTTTCAGCGGTGGGCAGGTGTGGGCGTTTGCGCCGGGGCGGGCGCGGGCGGCGAGGCGTCCGGCGCTTCGGCGGCCTGGACGCGCAGCAACAGGCGCGAATTGCCGGGCGAGGCGTCGGGCAGATAGGTTTCGCCGCACCGCTCGCAGCGGATGTAGCCGCCGCCGATGTCCTGGCGCAGTATCTGGCTGCTGTCGCCGCCGCGCAGATGCTCGCAGTTGTGGGTCAGAACCTGCTGCCAGGCCCGGCTTTCGATGTTCCATTGTCCCATGATCCTCACGCCTCCTGTCTCGGACTTGTGCCGGCAAGATTACCGGCGTGGGCGCAGCGAGCAGGTATGGCTGGCTGCGTCCTGAATCATTCCCTGAACCATTCTCCTATTCCCATGTACGCGCTGAAATACCGGATTCCTCCTTTCGCATCAAAAATAGTTTTGCGATGCAGACAGGCATTAATGCGGTGACTGCTCCGGGCTGTCCGCGCCTTATTTGCGTGAACGTCCGCCCTGGCGTAAAACGTACTGTATGTATTCCCGCTGTATTCCTGCTGATGTCTTGAACTGTGATTCAGGGGAATAGCATGATTTAGGGGATTAGAATGATTACCATGATTAACGCTGCCTTTAATCCTGGTTGTTCTGAAAATTTTGTTGGGCCGGAGTTCAAGATAGTACAATCCTGTTCATCTTATAAATCCGGGTAGTCCGAGTTCAAAATAGAGAGGCGCGCAACGTGCCGCACGAATTTGTATCTTCCAGCGAAACATTGTCTCAAACACGCCTGAATGGACATAATAGCTCGTCTTCGCTGACCGTGCCGGAACATGGCGGGGTTGATTTTGGCGCGTCCGCGACGGACAGCGCCTCCGAGTCGCGAATGGATACGGCGGCTGAATCAACTCAAGGGGCTTTTGTTCAGGAGGCATCGGTTCAAGAGGCGGCGGTGGAGATAACCGGCGGCAATAGACTGAATATCGAGCCGCAACTGGAGGCTTTGGCGCGGCGTTTTCAGCAGGCGAGCAGGCTGCATCGGCTGCGTGTGCGGCGGGCGATCTGGATGGGGGTGGCGGGGGCATTCGCGCTGATGCTTGTCAATATCGCCGCCATGATCTCGCTGATGCAGACAGAGCGCTATCCCTTCGCGCCGATGTGGTGGCTATGGGTTGTTAATGTGCTGATATTCGGGGCATGTGTGCTATATCCGCTGCGCTCGGCGCATGTGCGCCGCACACTGGCCGCGCAGCTTGCCGAGTATGAGGACGTGCGCGCCGTCGGCCCCCTCGCCGACCTGCTCACAGCGTCCGATCCGCGCCTGCGTAAAACGGCCCGCGTCGGCCTGATCCGCCTATTGCCCCTGCTCACGCCTGGTGACGCGCACTGGCTGCTGCCCGAACAGCGCGACCGCCTGTGCCAGGTATTGGAAGACGCGGAACGGCAGCCCGAACTGGCCGAGGCGATCCTGCGGGCCTTTGCCCAGGTGGGGGACGCCCATGTTCTTGGCGCGGTACGACGCGTGGCCGACATGCGGGCGCGGGCCGCGCGTCACAAACTGCTCAAAGCCACGGCCCGTGAGTGCCTGCCCATTTTGCGCGCCCGCATCGGGCAGGAAAATGCGCGCCAGACTCTGCTCAGGCCGCATACTTCCTCCCACAGCGACCCGGCGACCCTGCTGCGCGGCACGACTCAGGCGGACGCGCCGCGTCCCACCGCCGAACTGCTGCCCCCCGCCCCGTCTAAAGAAGCATAGTAGAAGCACAAAAGAAGTATTGCCAGAACTTGTTCGTTGTTTCTGCGTTGGCGGCGCGTATGATTTCCGCCGCCTGCTGCGTTGGTCTAGCCTACCCATTTGCGTTCATTTGCGTTCATTTGCGGCTATTCACGTATCCTGTTCTTCGGTCAGCAGGGGCAGGAAACTTTCTCCCGGCGCGTCTATGGGCGTTGTCACGCCGAACGCGTCGCGAACCGTGGCGGCGATGTCGGCATATGTCGCCCGGATGCCCAACTCTACGGAGGCGCGCAATCCGGGGCCATACGCGAGCAGGAACGGGTACTCGCGGGAGTGGTCGGTCGAAGGGGTCGTGGGATCGTTGCCGTGGTCGGCGGTGAGGAGCAGCAGGTCGCCCGTTCGCAGGGCGTCGAGCAGAGCGGGCAGGGCCGCGTCCCACGATTCGAGGGCGTTTGCCATGCCGCGCGGGTCGTTGCGATGGCCGTACAGCATATCGAAGTCTTCGAGGTTGGCGAAGATAAGGGGACTGTCATTCGACTGCGCCGCCGCTTGCAGGGCGGCGATGTGCGCGGCGTTATTGGTGGTATGGTCGTATGTGGCGATGCCGCGCCCGTTGAATATCTCGTAGATTTTGCCGATGGCATGGACGGCAAGCCCCGCCGTATGCAGGTCGTCCAGGACATTAGGCGGTGAAGGCAGCGGGTAATCCTTGCGGTTTTCGGTACGCTTGAAATGCCCGGTCTCGCCCGCGAACGGACGGCAGATCACGCGGCCTACGGCGTACTGCCCGGTCAACAGGCCGCGCGCCGTCTCGCATATTTCGTACTGCCGCGCAAGGGGGATCACGCTTTCGTGCATGGCGATCTGAAACACGCTGTCTGCGGATGTATACACGATGGGCTTGCCGGTGCGGACGTGTTCAGCCCCTAACTGCTCGATGATGACCGTGCCGCTGGCCGCGTAATTTCCCAATGTGCCGATACCGATGGCCTGTTCAAACGTCTGGATCACATCGGGCGGAAAGCCCTGCGGGTAGGTGGGAAACGGGCGGGGCAAAATCACGCCCGCCATTTCCCAATGCCCCGTGATGGTGTCTTTGCCCGGCGACGCCTCGCGCATTTTGCCCCACCCGCCACGCGGCGCAGGGTCGGGCGGAACGCCCAGAATGTCGGTCACGTTTCCAAGTCCCAGGCTCTGCATTGCGGGCAAGTTCAGTCCGCCCACGGCCTCGGCGGTATGGGCGAGCGTGTTGCTGCCCACGTCTCCGTACTGAATGGCGTCCGGCAGTTCCCCCGCCCCTACGCCGTCCAGAACCACGATAAAGATACGTTTTACACTGTTTGGCTGCTTATCCGTTGTCATCCGCATGTCAATAAAATACTTTCAAGTTCCGGAGTCTTCGCGTAGTGACCGGCCCCTAATCATGCCGGTGGTTTGTATCTGCCCCGTGCGCGACAAGGCTTGTGATCATCTCAGCCGGAGCGGGAAACTGATGGGTCGCATAATACAGGGCCGTCCAGCCATGCGTGTTCTGCAAATTGGGATCTGCGCCGTGTGCCAGCAGCAGGCGAGCGATGTTTGTATGCTCCTGCGAGACGGCCATTATCAGCGGTGTGTAGCCCCCCTCATCTTGCGCGTTGATGTCCGCGCCGTGCTGTAACAGCCATTCCACGATGCGCCAGCGGTCTGCACAAACGGCAAAGTGCAGCGCTGTGTCCCCATGGTTTGCGGCCGTTATATCCGCGCCATGTGCCACCATCGCCTGAAGCAAAGGCAGATCGTCCCTTTCAAAATTCGGGTCGTTTTTCCGATCATACGTGGCGACCTCTCTATTGCATACCTTCATGAATACGCTGTTGGCATTGCCAAGCGGCAGGCGGTTGAGGTGCAGCAGATACTCGAACTGGCCCATAAACGATGGGGTGTAGGGGATATTGGGATCGGCCCCTGCGTTGACAAGCGCGAGAGCGTTTTGGTTGTCGGTATGGTGCATCGCGTCGGCAAGCCCCCGGTTCAGGGCATACTGCCGCTGTTCACGCGCCAGGAGCCACAATAAAGGCAGCGATAGCGGCAGAAACATCAAAACGACAATGGGTTTGGAGTAACGACGTGTTTTCATGCGTTCTTTATTCTCCGCACTTCGCTAAAATCCTGCTGTCATTCGAGAACAATCAAGTTTGAAAATGTCCGCCTCTTAGCGGCTGTCTTTTTCGCCCCGGTCTTTGAGCAGGAAATTGAGCAGGCCGCTGATGACGCCCATTGCCAGCGAGCCGATTAGCGCGGCAATCGGGCCGGACACCTTGAACCCCGGCACGAACGTTCCCACAAGCCAGAACAGAACGGTGTTCAGGACGAGGCCGAACAATCCGAACGTCAGGCAATTCACGATTTTGCCGCCCAGCAACATGATGACGGGCCGGATCAGCGAATTGGCAAGCCCGATGGCGACCGTAGCAAGACCGAGCGCACTAAAGGCCGTGGCGTCGTGGTGGGTCAGGGTCACGCCCACGCCGGGTATCTGCGTAATGATGAACAGCGCGAGGGCGCTTACGATCCAGCGCGTAATCCAGTTTTTCATAGAGAATTCCTTGCTGCTTATCGCCAATTTGTTTATCGCTTCCGCTTTATTGGCGATATGTCCTGTGAAGTTGTGCTGTCTGACGTTTGTGTCGCGGACAAAGTTTCGCGTCCGCCTCACTGCATACCTCCCCTGCTTTCGTGTTTGCGGCTTTGCGCCTCTGCAATCCGCCTCTGTACGATCCGAGCAGCCTGCAAATCATGCCTGCCCGTCATGGCGTAGGCGTTTGCGGCGAACGTATGGAATGCCTGCACGCGTCACAAAGACAGGCGGATGATTACGCCTCTGATTGCAAGCCGCACCGCCTGTCTGGGAGCATCTGATCGCATCTATTGCAAAATAGTTATTAGCAGATACGGGTTTTGTTGTTTTTCACTTGCAATGTGCGCGGATTCGGCCTATAATGATTGGATACTGCCGTCCTCGATTGCCCTGCCGCAAATCGGACGCGCAAACTCATTTTCTGCCTCCCGACCCTGTTTTCGGCTGCCGCTTGTCGCTCAACCAGCGTTTCGCGGCGTTCGCCCTTTTGCACCCTAGTTTCGTTGTGTTTCGTAGTTTGTTTCTTGCACTTTTCTCGTGATTTACGCGTGAGTCGTTCTCACCGTGGAGGCTGTCTTCATGACTGCTGCCCGTTTGCCTCGGTCGAATACAAAGGTTGTATCACTTGCGCCGCGTCCGCGTTTCGCCCCGCTTCTCGGCCTGATTGCGCTGGGTGCGGCGGTCGCGCCTGCCTGTGCGGGCCGGGCGGGACACAGGCATGTTCCCAGCGCCGCCGCTGCCGCCGCGCCCGCAAATGTGAAAAGCGTCGTGCTGGAACCCGCGCAGGCCACGCTTGATGGCTCGTATGCGTTTCAGACCCTGGCCGCTGTCGGGCAGGCGAGCGATGGCAGCCAGCGCGACCTGTCGGACGGCGCGGTCTTTACGTCCTCCAATGCGGGCGTGGTCAAGATAGGCAAAGACAATGTGGCCTATCCGGTCAGCGACGGGGCGGCAGATGTCACGGTGACTGTAAACGGGCATACGGCCAAGTCGCACATCATCGTCAAGAACAGCAAGACCGACGCGAACCTGGGATTTGAAACGGCCATCACGCCGATTCTGGTGAAGAACGGCTGCACGGGCAGCGCGTGTCACGGCGCTCCGAACGGTCAGGGCGGCTTCAAACTCAGCTTCTTCGGGTACGAGGCGCAAAAAGACTGGGACACCATCGTCAAGGGCAATGGCGGGCGGCGCATAGACCCGAAGAACCCCGCGCAAAGTTTGTTCTTCCGCAAGCCCGCCATGCTGGCCGGACACGGCGGCGGCAAGCGGTTCGCGCCGGACGGCCCGGAAGCCCGCGTGTTCACGGCATGGCTCAAGGCCGGAGCGCCCTACAAGCCCCAGGCCGCACAGCAGGCGCAGGCCACTTTGAATGGTTCCAAACCGGGGCTGAAACTGGCCGCATTCGGCCCCACACCCGCCCCGGCCCCGAACGCCACGCCCGCCCCGCGCCTCGCGTCTCTCGACGTGATCCCCGGCACACGCCTGATCCGCGACGCCAACAGCAAACACCAACTTATCGTGATGGCGAAGTACACGGACGGAACCGAGCGCGACGTAACCCCGTTTGCCCGCTTCTCGTCCGACGACGACGGCATCGCGCAGATCAACGGTACGGGGCGCTTGACAGCCCTGAGGCGCGGCGAGGCGAACGTGATGGTTCGCTTTGGCGGCAAGGTGGGCCTGTCCACTGCCGTTGTGCAGCCTCAGCCCCCGCTCGCCAACTATCCCAAGCTGCCTATTAACAACTACGTGGACGAGGCCGTCTGGACGAAACTTAAAACCCTCAATCTCACTCCGTCCGACCTGTGCGATGACGCCGCATTCATTCGCCGCGTGTACTTCGACATCATCGGCACACCGCCCATGCCCGGAGCCGTGCGCGAGTTTCTCGACGACAAAGCGACCGACAAACGCGCCAAGCTGATTGACGAACTGCTCGACCGACCCGAATACAAGGACTACCAAACTATATTGTGGTCAGACCTGCTTCGCAACACCAGCACCCTGCTTAAAGAGGAAGGCGTGAGCGCGTACACGGCCTACATCCGGGCCAGTTTCGCCGACAACAAGCCGTTTAACAAGTTCGTCACGGAACTGCTGACCGGAACCGGGAGCAACTACCACAACGAGACCGCAACCGCGAATTATTACCGCGTCACGAGCGATCCGTCCGAACTCACGACCAGCACCAGTCAGATATTTTTGGGTGTGCGCCTGGAATGCTGTCGCTGCCACAATCACCCCTTCGACCGATGGAGCCAGGATGACTTTTACGGCGTAGCCGCGTTCTTCGCTAAAACGCACGTCGGGGGCGGCGACCAGAAGGACGAAGTCACGATTTACTGCGACGCGAACGGCGAGGTGAAGCAGCCCCGCACGGGCCAGACCATGCCGCCCAAGCTGCTTACGTCGGAACAGCCGCTGAGTGACACGAATGGCGATTTGCGGCTAAAACTCGCGCAGTGGATCACGGCCAAAGACAACCCGTTCTTCGCCAAAGCCACCGTAAACCGCATGTGGAAGCAGATGTTCGGCAGGGGCATCGTGCATCCCGCCGACGATTTCCGCGCCACCAACCCGCCCATCAACGCGCCCCTGCTCGACAAACTCGCGGAGGATTTCGTGGCCCACGACTACGACCTGAAACATCTCATCCGCACCATTTGTAACAGCCGCGTATACCAGTTGAGCAGCGCGCCCAACAGCACGAACGGCGACGACCTGAAAAACTTCAGTCACTACTACGTCAAGCGGCTCGGCCCGGAGCAGCTCTTGGACTCGATCTCGATAGCCACGGGCGTCAACGAGCAGTTCCCCGGCCTGCGCGACGGCACACGCGCCATCAATCTGGCCGATAACCGCGTCGGCAGCGGCTTTTTGGACGTGTTCGGACGATCCAGCCGTTTGCAGGTAGCCGAGCGCAGCCCCGATACCAGCATGTCGCAGGCGCTCGCCATGATGAACGGCCCGACCCTGAACCTGAAAATAACCGATCCCAAAGGCCGCATCGCGGCCCTGCTCGCCCGATTGGGCGACCGCAGCGACAAGGCCATACTCGACGAGATGTACTTGGCTACCCTGTCTCGCTACCCGTCCGACCGGGAGCGCGCGCAGGCCAAAGAATACATCGCCAAATCCGCCACGCCCAAAGAAGGTTACGAAGACCTGATGTGGGTGATGCTCAACACCAAAGAGTTTCTGTTCAATCACTAGTTTCGACCCGCCTGGAGAACCGCCATGAACGACAAAGAGATGCGTCAGTTTGGATCGTACCTGGACTGCACCTGCGACGGCGTCACGCGCCGCGACATGCTCAAAGTGGGCGCGATGGGCTTTCTGGGCCTGAGCCTGCCGGAATTTCTGGCCCTCAAAGCCCACGCCGCCGAGTCCAAACCGAAAGGGGCGCGGGGCAAGGCGGACAAAGAAGTGTCCGTTATCATGCTGTGGATGGCGGGCGGGCCGTCGCACGTAGACACCTTCGACCCCAAGCCTAAAGCCGACAGCAAGATCAAGGGGCCGTTTGAGGCGGTCGAGACGAACGTAAGCGGCGTGTTCATTGGCGAGCATCTGCCCAAGCTGGCGCGGCAGATGGACAAAATGGCGATTTTACGCAGCGTGTCGCACGGCGACGGCGCGCACGAGCGGGCCGAACACTACATGCAGACCGGCTATCTGCCCCTGCCGACCCTGGAATTTCCCTCGTATGGCAGCGTGATCGCGCATGAAAAGGGCGTCCAGAACAACCTTCCCGCATACATGCAGGTTCTGGGCGGCGCGAACGGTCAGGGCGCGGGCTTTCTGGGCGGCAGCTTCAACCCCTTTTACGCGGGCAACCCCGGCGATCCGAACTACCGCGTGGGCGACCTCCAATTACCCGGCGGCGTGACGCAGGCGCGGCTCGACCGCAGACGCCGACTGCTGGGCGCGATTGACAGCCTCAAAGGGGCCAAAAGCGACGCCATCAAGAGCATGGACACCTTTACCGACCGCGCGTATGGCCTGGTAACAAGCAAGGAGTCGCAGGAAGCGTTCGAGTTGGGCAAGGAGCCGGACAAACTGCGCGACGAGTACGGGCGTAACGGCTTCGGGCAGTCGTGCCTCTTAGCGCGGCGATTGGTCGAGTCGGGCGTGCGCTTCGTGACGATCACGATGGGCGGCTGGGACATGCACACCAATGTGTTCCCGGCTCTGCAAAACGGGATGCTGCCCTCGCTCGATCAGGGCTACGCCACCCTGCTGCGCGACCTGAAAGACCGGGGACTATTGGACAGCACGCTCGTCGTCTGGATGGGCGAGTTCGGGCGCACACCGGAACTGAACATGAACCAGGGCCGCGACCACTGGCCCAACGCCATGTCGGTCGTAATGGCGGGCGGCGGCGTGAAGGGCGGGCAGATCATCGGCAGCACGGACGAGCGGGGCATGGGGCCGGCCTCGCGCCCCGTCCACGTCGAGGACATCGCGGCCAGCCTGTACCACAGCGTCGGCCTTGACCCCAACAAAGAGTACATCACGCCCACAGGCCGCCCCATCAAACTCGCCAACGAGGGCAGCATCATCCACGAACTGTTCGGCTAACTCCGTACTCTCGTCAGAAGTGATCTCGAATGCAGGCAGCCTTTCGTTCTTCGGGACGGAAGGCTTCTATGCTCATACCGACAGCAGTTTAAGTTACAAAGGCTGAATCATTGGCATATTACGTCACAGCCGAACAAGCATTGCTGCTATTGGCGCAAGGGATTTTTGTGCCGCCTGATGAAGAAGTAGAACAAGCAAAGCGCGTTCTGGAAATTAGCCCGGCAGTCGGCTATCCCGCCTTTGCAGAAGGCGAGGTTCGGCTCATAGGCGTCTATCGTGAAGCCTTGAGTCCGCGTATGTTGTCCGGGCGCATAGACGAGGTTTGGCAGGCGATTGTGGAGGATGAGTTCTACGCGTGGCTCTATGCGGTGCATGAGGCGGCGGAACTGCAGGAGTTTGCGAATCAGGCAGTCAATCCATTTGATCGAGTACAATGGAACGCGCACTGGAAACAGCCGCATTTGAGGGCCGTTCTTTTTGAACTGCAATACCTGCGGGTGTGGGCGCGGCAATTAGGCGAAGAGGTGCCGGAACTGGCGCTGGAAATGCAGCATCCCATTCGCGGCGGCTACGGCTCTCACAAGCTTTTTGTGCAGGATGTTCAGACACAAACCGGCTGGCTGATGCCGACACTCTCGGAGTTGCAGGCTGCAAGTCAGTTCTGGCAGCAGATAAAGAAAGGAACGGCATGAGAGCGCGATTATTGCTTACTTACCCGGCAGGATGGCTGCCTGATGGAACAATTGTGCCTTTTGCGCCCGCGCTGCTTGTCGAGGATGGAAGCGTCGGTATGTTTACATCGGACTGGATAACACGCTTTGACGACACAACCCTCGATACGCTGACCGAGCGGGAGATCCGTGATCGCCTGCGCCTCGATTCCAGCGTTACTGTCGTGTTATCGCCCGCGCGTCAGGTTCCAGAGACGGATTTGTACTCCGAAACCGTTTCTGTATGGCGTCAGCAGTGGTGGTCTGAAGTGGTGACGGCCTTAAGACAGCAGTTTACTCTTGCCCGCGCTTCCTGATGTCCGCTATGTGAACAAAACATGAACCCGTGTCTTGACCATGCAGAACAACAAATAGTCTCTGCGTTCTACAATCTGGAGTGGATCAGTCCGGTTCCTGTCGAAACAGCCATAGAAGGCGTACTTGCCTACCGATGTGGATTGAGCGACATAGAACGCAGCCTGTTCGATGCCGAAGTAGAACGCGGGCGGCATCCAAGCCTTGTTGTGGAAATGTTGGAAGCGGCTTCCGGGCGTAGCAGTCAGCGCCTTGAGCGTCGCCGCAGAGTGGAAGCCGCCTAAGAATTTTTGACTGACAAGCGCAATAGCATTATGTATCGAGTTGATAAAGCAGGCAAGGAGAGCTATGTGGATTGCAGTCACTTTGATTATTGGCGTGAGCGCGGCTTTACATTTCGGCAAGTATCGCTCTTACGTACTGTGGTGCGCTGTTATGGCGCAATGTGTCAACGCCTGTTTGCTGCTTAACCATGAACTGACCGTGGCAGAGTCGCGTAGATGGAGCGAACGAGCCTGTGTATTGTTGCTGCTGGGCTTCGTCCGTGTAATGGTCTGCCTGCGCGCTCGCATCGAACAAGAACGTATTCAAGGTAAAGCTGTTCGTGACACCTGTATGCAGCGCCTGGAACAGGTCGCCCGGCAAGTGCAGATTAGCGGCAGAGTGGAAGCGCACACGCGTGAGCAATTTGCCGAAACATCCGCGAAGTGGTCATGCCTTCTGCACAGGCCGAATGTGCATAGTACGCTGTTCGTGCAGGCCGTCGTTATGTCACAAATTGTGGTCGGGATAGTTGTTGGCATGATCGTGTGGCTATCCGCATAAGTTTATCACCAACCTGCACAACACGTCGTGGAACGAATATGCAAGCCTCCTGTGGATGATAAACAGGAGGCTTGCTTTGCCAAACTGCTCGGTTTGCGGGTATGTTATAGACAGCTTGTATTCACGGGAGGGGTAAACGCATGGGCAAATTGACGGGCAAGGTGGCAATATTGACATAAAGAAGCGGCTTTGTTATAATTTATCTGTGGTTGATTGGTAAAGAAAGCGGAGGCGCATGGGTGCAGAGTGACATTCCTGCGAGACTGTACCACTACACAACAGAAAATGGGATGAACGGCATTGTGCTGTCCAACAGTTTACGCGCCTCAACCGCTGCCGCAAACCCTAACGATGTGCGCTACGGCAATGGGCAGTACCTTTCCGACATTGTGCCGGGAACCAAAACTCCGGCGCAGTTGTCTCGTGAGTTTATCAACAACCCATTTCAGGGGCGTCGCTTTACGCACTACGTCGAGATTAATGTAATCGGCCTCCCGATACAGCAGGGAAGGCCGGGAGTATACGTTGTTCCCGGCGACGGCGAACTTGATCTTACAGGACGCATATTAAGGCACGGGCCGGCATGATAAGGAAGTGACTTATGCGCTATGTCGCGGTAGAATGGCTTCACGACGACGAAGAACCTATACTTCTCTACTCCGAATTGGATCAAGAGGGATGGGAAGTCAGAAAAGTGGAAGTCTATCGCAGCGGCGCGGCGCACTATGCGGAGGCCGGTCGCCGCACAGGCAGTACCCTGTTAGGCGAGATGCCTGTACCTTCGCTTCAGGAGATCGCTGCCGATCCGCAATTCAGGCCCAGAGAGATTACACGGGAGGAGTTCGAGCAAGTCTGGCAGCAATCTTTGCGCCAGACGCCTTCGCTGGCGGCATAGAAACACCGTTGGTAATCGAGCCATGACGCAAGCCTTCTGTTCAGGCGAACAGAAGGCTTGCTTTGTCGATTCTGACCGCATAGAGTTGTATGCCGCCGTGCCAAATTGCTCGGTTTGCGGGTATGTTATAGCCATCTTGTAGGCATAGGAGGGAACCACATGGGCAAACTAACGGGCAAGGTGGCCCTTATCACGGGGGCGGGGCGCGGATTGGGGCGGGCGTATGCGCTAAGGCTGGCGTCGCTGGGCGCGGACATCGTTGTCGCCGATCTGAGGCTGGATTCGGCATTGGAGTTTGACGAAGAACTCGGCGCGGAATCGGTGATGGCGGAGTGCGAGCAGAGGGGCGTCCGGGCACTGGGCATCGAGGCGGATGTCACGCAGCGGGCCAATGTCGAGCGGATGTTCGCGCAGACCCTGGACACGTTCGGGCGCATAGATATACTGATCAACAACGCGGGCGGGATGTTGCGCGACGAGAAACAGAGTTACGCGTCGAACGTGAGCGAGGACGACTGGCGCTTCATCATGGATGTGAACCTGACGCAGACGGTGTCGTGCTGCCAGTGCGCGGCCGTTCCCATGCGGGCGCAGGGGGGCGGCAAGATCATCAATGTCAGTTCGCAGGCGGGTTTGCAGGGCAATCCGCTGGGCTGGTACGCGCATTACAGCGTGGCAAAAGCGGGTATTGCGGAATATACGCGCCTGCTCGCCGCCGAACTCGGCCCCGACAACATCAACGTCAACGCCATCGCGCCGGGCCTGATCCTGACCAGCCGCGCCAACAAGCAATTTAGCCGCAACAGCGAGGAAAGCAAGGCCAAACACGCGCCCAAAATCCCCCTGCGCCGCATGGGCGAGCCGGAAGACTGCGCCCGCGTCATAGAGTTTCTTGCCACTGACCTTTCCGATTATGTGACGGGCCAAGTGATCTGCATTGACGGCGGCATGGTGCTGTTCCCCTCCTGAAAGTCAATACGAAGATAGCCGCAAATGAACGCAAATGAACGCAAATGAGGAAAGGACGCATTAGGTCATTAAATGGCTTGTCGGCGATGTTTCGTCTGGATTGTATTTGCGTTCATTCGCGTTCATTTGCGGCTGATACGGAGTTCTCATGTCTCTGAAGCAAGGTTTTGTTTTAACGGCGTACAGCCTGCCGTATTCGATGGGGTACATACCCATGCAGGATGGTAGGCCGAACCCTACTCCTATGTCCCTCCTGGCCCTGATGGACGCGGCACAGAAATGGGGACTAAGGGGCGTGGAAATACCGCTGATGTCGCGCATCCCCTCGTTCGACGGCGCAACTGTAGAAACAGCGGCGTTTGCCAACGATATTGGGGCGGAACTGCACACGCGCAATCTGAAACTGGTGGCGGATTATGGCGCGCTGCTGGACTACGACGCGCAGCATACCCTGGACTATTTGGATTTAGCGGCGCGATGCGGGGCGAAAGTGGTGCGGGCGATCCTGAGCCATCTGCTGTGCGGCGACCGTCGCGCCATGCCGGGAGGGTGGGACGCGCACCGGGACGCGCTTGCCGTCCGCCTGCGCGAGCTGCTGCCGTATGCCGAAGAAAAAGGGATTGTCCTGGCTGTGGAAAACCATCAGGACGCCGCGAACGACGATTTCTGGTGGCTGTACGAACAGAGCGGCAAGTCGTCTGCGTTCGGCGTCACGCTGGACACGGGCAACCCTCTCGCGGTCGGGCAAGACCCTGTCGAAGCGGCCCAAGCCCTGGCCCCGCTTATACGACACATCCACTGCAAGGATTATACGCTGCACTATGCGCCCAATGGGTACAGGCTTGCGCGGTGCGCGGCGGGCGAAGGCGTGATTGACTTCCAGGCCATTCTTAATGTTGTGGGCGCGAACGGTCACGACATCCTGCCCGGTATCGAGATCGCCGCGCAGGCCACGCGCACAGTCCCACTGCTCGAACCCGATTGGTGGGCGTGTTATCCGCCCCGGCAGACTGAGGAATTGCTGCCTGTCCTGCGCCTGCTGTGGACAAAGGGCAACCCGGCGGACGCGCCCTATTCCAGCGCATGGGAGCGGGGAAAAGACTCGGAAGCCGTGCAGCAGGAGGAATGGAACGTACTGGATCACAGCATCCGGTACTTTCAATCTCTAACAACCTTGTCGTAATATAAGGGGGGTTGCTCTATGTCAGCCCGCACACAAAGCCCTCGCCAGAATGTTGACCATTCGGGCGCAGGCTCGAAGCGAGCGTTTCGGCGTGAAGTGGAGCCTGGCGGTCACGCAGGGCGATGCCGACGCGCCCCGTAGCGACGGCCTGCATTTCGGCCAGGATGGAAAGCGCGATCTCGTCGGGGTTGTCCGCGCCGATGTCCAGACCGACCGGCCCATACAGGCGGGCCGTTTGCTCCGGGGTCGGAACGATGCCCTCCTGCTCGATGTGGGCGAGCAGGCGCAGCAGGCGACGGCGGGGGCCAAGTACGCCGATGTAGCGGGCGGGCGAAACGACAAGATAGGCCAGCAGGTCGGCGTCGTGCAGGAAGTTGTGCGTCATCAGCAGGGTAAACGCCTGCGCGTCCAGAGGAACCCGTGTCGGAACCGCGTCGGGCGTACAGCCGATCACGCTGTCCACGCCCATAAAGCGGGCGGGCGTGGCGGGCAGGGCGCGGGGGTCTACAACCGTGACATGCCACCCCATCTGTTTCGCCAGATTTGCGACCGGCAACGCGTCGTGTCCGGCCCCGAAGATCACGAGCGGGCTTGGCGGCGCGATGTGTTCAAAACCGACCTCGACGCTCCCATTCGCGAAGGTGTACAGGTGAACGGCAGGACTGCCATTCTGCCGGACGTTTTCGGCGTCCGCGCACACGCGTTCGAACAGCGCGTTCTCGCCCTGCATGTTCCGGCAGGTTCCGTCTTGCGTGAACAGCCACCGCTGCCCAACGCGTTCGCCGCGCTCGCCTGTCACGCGCAGAACCGTGGCGATAACACCTGGTCTGCGTTCTTCTAAACATTGCCTGATGAAGATGAGCGCATCATTGTCGCGGCCCGCTTCCAGTCGTTCCAGCAGAACCTCGACAACGCCCTCGCAGCCCAGGCCGAAACCCCACACGATGTCCTCGCTGGCCGTGCTGTCATACGTGACAAGGGCGGGGCCGTGCTGTATGCGGGCATGGGCGGTCTGCACCATGTCGGACTCCAGGCAGCCGCCGCTGATGCTGCCCGCTACGCGCCCCTCTTTCGTGAACAGCATCCGCGCGCCCGCCCGCCGGTACGTGCTGCCGGATGTGCGTACCACGGTCGCCAGCATCGCGCCGTGTCCCGCGCATTTCAGGTTTCCCCACGCCGCCACAACCGCTTGAAGTTCGTTCACAACATACGCTCCAAACAATGTCGCAGGGCGACTCATCTTGTCCCCCGCCGAAACAGTTGGCAATATACCCCAACCAATGTTGCAGGGGCTTGTTCCCCGCCGAACCAAAGTGCAGCAGATCGGCGGAGGACAAGATGAGTCGCCCTGCAAAATTAACGCGCCGCTTCATGCTTACAGCAGCTTATCGGGCGTGATGGGCAGGTCGCGAACGCGCTTGCCGGTCGCATGATAGATGGCGTTCGCGATGGCGGCGGGCGACCCGACAACGCCGATCTCGCCGATGCCTTTGACGCCAATCGGGTTGACGTGCGTGTCCACTTCCTCAACGAAAAACGCGTCAATGTTCGGCACGTCGGCGTTTACGGGAACGTGGTACTCACTCAGGTCGGGGTTCATGATGCGGCCCAGCCGCGCGTCCATCACGGTCTGCTCGTGCAGCGCCATGCCGATGCCCCAGACCATGCCGCCCAATACCTGACTGCGCGCGGTCTTGGCGTTGAGAATGCGGCCTGCCGCAAACGCGCCCACCATCCGCGTGACGCGGGCCTCGCCCGAACGGGGATTGACCCGCACCTCGGCGAACTGCGCCCCGAACGCGTGCATGGAATACTCTTTCTTCTCCACGCCCGGTTTGGCGTCGCCTTCCGCTTCCAGCATGTCCATCTTCTGACGCTTCAGCAGGTCGGCATACGTTTCGCCCTGCGTGGCATTGCTTTTGAGGAACAGGCGTCCATCCTTGATGTCTATCTGCGCCTCGCTCGCGCCGTGCAGGGGCGAGGCCGCGTCCGCCACGGCCAGTTCCACGGCCTTTTTGCGGGCGGCGAGGGCGGCGGCTTTGACGGCGGAACCGACGCTCGCCGCCGTCTGCGAGCCGCCCGATACCGGAGCCTGGGGAAAGCGCGTGTCGCCCAGTTCAAAACGCGCCATACGCGCCGATATGCCCAGTATGTCCGCCACGATCTGCGTCATGATGGTATACGTGCCGGTTCCGATGTCCTGCGTGCCGCTCAGGGCGCGCACTCGCCCGTCCGCCATGATCTGCACGGTCGCATGGGCCTCGGAACGGTTGGTGGGATAGGTCGCTGTTGCCATGCCGTACCCGATCAGCCAGCCGTCGTCCGCTGCCATGCTGCGCGGCCTGGGATCGCGCTTGCTCCAGCCGAACCGCTCCGCGCCCTGCGCGTAGCAGGCTTTGAGTTCCTTGCTTGTCCAGGGCAGGTTCTTGTGCGGGTCTTGATCGGCATAATTACGCAGGCGCAGTTCGAGCGGGTCTATGTCCAGCAGATACGCCAGTTCGTCCATCGCCGACTCCAGCGCGAACACGCCCGGCGCTTCGCCCGGCGCCCGCTGACTGGTCGGCGTTCCCCGGTTGACGCGCACCAGTTTGTGCGTGCCGACGACGTTGGGGCAGGCGTACAGGATGGCCGTAGCGACCGCGCTTTTCTCGGTATACTCGTCGTACTCCGAGGTCAGGTTGGTATTAGCGTGAATGATGCTTGTCAGTCTGCCGTCACGCGTCGCGCCCAGAGCCACGCGCTGCAGGGTCTGCGCCCGGTAGCCAACGCTCGTAAACATTTGTTGCCGCGTCAATGCCAGCTTGACGGGCCTGCCCACCTTGCGGGCGGCGACGGCGGCAAGCACGGTATGCGGCCATGTAAAGCCCTTGCACCCGAACCCGCCGCCCAGAAAGTACGATACGGTACGGACGTTTTCAGGCGGAATGCCCAGCATAGTCGCGGCCACGGTTTTTGCGCCGTTTACCCACTGCGTGGCGTCGTACAGGGTCAGGTTGTCGCCGTTCCACACCGCAACCGTAGCCGAGGGTTCAATGGGATTGTGGTTCTCGACGGGCGTGCGGTACAGCTTATCCACTTTGACCGGCGACGTGGCAAGGGCGATTTCCGGCTCGCCGCGCCGATGGTCGTTGGGTTCGCGCCCCGGATCATCGGGCGATTTGAAGGCTGTGCTTAGATGTCGCTCCATCTCGGTTATAGGCGGATCGGCGTTGTAGCGCACCTGAATGCGGGCGGCTGCGGTCTGCGCCTGTTCCAGCGTCTCGGCCACGACCACGGCGATGTGCTGCCCGTTCCAGTAGATCTGCGGGCCTTGCAGGGGCAGCAGTTTTTGTCCGGCCTTGCCCTGCGGCGCTTTTTGCTGCGCGTCTTCCGGTTTGCTTGCGGGTGGCTGCGGCATCGGGTTCAGTTTGGGCGCGTTGAGATGCGTGAGGATCGTCAGCACACCCGGCGAGCGTTCGGCCTCGCCGGTTTCTATTGCCACAATCACGCCCCGCGCAATCGAACTTTGCACAATCACGGCATGGGCCAGATTGGGAAAATTGAACTCGGCGGAATAACGCGCCGTGCCGGTCACTTTCTGCCGCCCGTCAATGCGGCTTAAAGGCTTGCCGACTACGGTGTCGGTAAAGCCGATGGTGGTATTGTTGCTCGCGTTTGTATCGTTGCTGCTCGGCTGAATGCCTGCGCCCGCTTTGTCTTGCATGGGAAACAACTCCATAGTTACTTTTTCGTCTATACTGCTGCTCACTAAATTGCCCGCTTGTGGGCGATACTCAACCCCTTACCCACACCCACAACAACATGGTCGAAGTCTGGCAGAGCGTTGATGGCCTCCAGATAGCCTGCTACCTCCTGTGGATGCGAATGGACGTTATCGGCCAGTATCAACGCTCCGGGCGCGAGCCGGGACAGCAGTTGGGGCAGCAAAGCCGGGTACTGCAAACGGTTCGCATCTAAAAACACCAAGTCAAAAATACCTTCCAAACTGCCGATGATCTCTAAAGCATCGCCCTGAATAAGAGTGACTAAGTGCCGCAGGCCCGCGCGCTTCAAATTGGCGTCCGCCAACGCCTGTTTGTCCGCGCTGATGTCTACACTGGTTACATGCCCCGCAAACGGCTGTGTGGCCTGCGCCAGCCAGATGGCGCTGTAGCCATTTGATGTGCCAATTTCCAGCAGGTGTCTGCGCTGTCCGCTCTGCACGAAGATGCTGAGGAGTCTTGCCGTATCGGGTTCCAGGTTCAGCATTTTGCGGCCATGTTCAGTTTCGCGGGCGTCATGCTCCTGCCCCGCCCGTTCCAGTTCCGCAAGAACCTGCCGTACCTGCTCATTCATCTTTTTGCACCTCCACTACTTTCGGGCCAAAGGTCTCGATATGAAACGCGAGCGCGGATTTTACGTCCGCAAGGGCTTCTTCGTAGGTATCGCCCTCGCCGACAACAGCGCCCCTGACGCCAAGCGGATACGCCACATAGCCGTCCGTATGCTTTTCAACAATAATCTTGACCTGCTGCATTATGCTCCTCTGCACGTAGTTCACATGCTGAAGGAGGCGGGGTCGTGCTGCCGCCCTCGCCCGCTCTGCAATATGGCTATATTGATTTACGCGAGTTTGTCCAGCGTAATCGGCAGTTCGCGGATGCGCTTTCCGGTCGCGTGATAGACCGCATTGGCGATGGCGGCGGCGACTCCGGTAATGCCGATCTCGCCCACGCCGCGCACGCCCAGCGGATTGATATGCACATCGGGAATGTCCAGGAAATGCACGTCAAAGGCCGGAATGTCGGCGTGAACGGGGACATGGTATTCGCCCAGATCGGCGTTCATGATGCGCCCGGTGCGGCTGTCGGCGATTGTATGCTCGTGCAGGGCCATGCCGATGCCCATTGTCACGCCGCCGAGTATCTGGCTGCGGGCCGTCTTGGGATTCAGTACGCGCCCGATGTCGAACACGTTCACCACACGCGCAACGCGCACCTCGCCCGATTTCGGGTTGACGCGCACCTCGACGAACTGCGCCCCGAACGACTGGAACGCGTATTTGGACGCGTCCGCGTTGCTGTCGGCGGGAATATCGGTGGCAAGGGCGTTGGGCGCGCTGCCGGCGGGCGCGACTTTTGTTCGCGTATCGGCCTGACCACCCTGCTTACCCGCGCCCTGTCCGCCCGCATTGTCGTTGGCGTTCGCGCTGTGACCTTTTTTGCTGCCGCCGCTGGCGTCGGAGGCGCTCGCGTCCTGCGCGGCGGGCGGCGGCGCGGTCTTGACATTCACGACGACCTCGACGCGCTCCTGTCCGGTCTGCTTTACCACGTCCGCAAACGACACCATCCGGGCGGGCGTGGCGCGCACGATGAGTTTGCCGTTTTGTACGTCAATGTCGGACGGCGACGTGCCGTACAGGGGCGAACTCGAATCCGCGAGGGCCAGCGAGATCAGGCGGTCAATCAGGGCTTTTGAAGCGGACTGCACGGCGGGGCTGACGCTCGCCACCGACCACGACCCGCCCGATATGGGCGCGGGCGGCAGGCTGCTGTCGCCCAGCGTAAAGTGCACCCGCTCGATGGGCAGGCCCAGCGCGTCCGAAGCGACCTGCGTCATTACCGTGTACGTGCCGGTTCCAATATCCTGCGTGGCGCTCGATACGACGGCATGACCATCGGCGAACATCTGCGCGCGGGCGGATGCCGCCTGCCGATAGCCGGGATAGGTGGCGGTCGCCATGCCGTACCCGATCAGCCAGCCGTCGTCGCTTACCATGCTGCGTGGTTTGGGATTGCGCTGTTTCCAGCCGATCTTTTCCATGCCCAGAGCGTAGCATTGCAGCAGGTTCTTGCTCGACCAGGGCTTGTTGACCTGCGGGTTGGTATCGGCGTGGTTGCGGAGGCGCAGTTCGACCGGGTCTATATTCAGGGCATACGCCAGTTCGTCCATGCCCGATTCCAGCGCGAACATGCCCGGCGACTCGCCCGGCGCGCGCATGAACGTGGGAGTGCTGCGGTTCAGGCGCGTCAGGGTGTGCGATATGTCCAGAGTGGGACATGCGTACAGCATTCGCGTGGTCAGGCCGCACGGCTCGCTGAACTCGTCCACGGTCGAGGTGTGGCTGATCGTGGCATGATGAATGGCGGTCAGCTTGCCGTCCGGCGTAGCCCCCATGCCGATCTTCTGGATGGTGCGGGCGCGATACCCGTTCGATGTGAACATCTGCTGCCGCGCAAGCACAAGCTTGACGGGCCTGCCCACCTTGCGGGCCGCGACTGCCGCCAGCATAGAATGCCACCAGAACGAACCCTTGCAGCCGAACCCGCCGCCGACAAACGGCGAGATCACCTGCACATTGTCGGGCGAGATGCCCAGCACCTGAGCGCAGATGGCGCGGTCGGAAACGACGCCCTGCGTGGTCGCGTACAGGGTCAGCTTGTCGCCGTTCCAGACCGCGATGTTGGCGTGAGGTTCGATGGGATTGTGATGCTCGACGGGCGTGGCATACGTCTGCTCTATCTTGACGGGCGAAGCGGCAAGCGCCGCGACTGGATCGCCGCGCTTGGTTTGCAGCGGCTCGTAGCCCATAAAGGCGGGCGGCTTGTACGCCTTGCCCATGTTCTGCTCGATGTCCACGGCGGGCTTTTCCACCTCATACGTGATACCGACAAGGTCGGCGGCATAACGCGCGTGTTCAAACGTGTCCGCGACCACGACGCCCAGATGCTGCCCGTTGTAGTGGATCACATCATCCTGAAGCGGTATATACGCCTCGCCGGGTTTGCCGCCTGCCGGGTCTTTGGGGTCGGGCAGGTTGAGTTTAGGCGCGTTGAGGTGCGTGATGATAGCGAGTACGCCCGGCGCGGCCTGCGCCCGGCTCAGGTCGAAGGATTTGACGCGGCCCCTGCTGATCGCGCTTTCAATCAGATATGCGTGGGCCACGTTGTCAATCGGATGTTCGGCGGCATAGACAGCGGCCCCGGTCACTTTCAGGCGTCCGTCTACCCGGCTGATGGGCTGGCCTACATTTCCAAATCGCATGAGATTTGTCTCCGGTTATGCTGGTTGGGCCATGCCTGCCACGACGGACAGGGTGCGAACGATGGTGCGCTTGGCGAGGTCGGGCTTGAACGCGTTGTACTTGTACTTTTTGGCCCCGTGCATCGCCGCTTCCGCCGCCAGTTTGAATGTGGCCTCATTGGCGGGCTTGCCGGTCAGGGCTTTTTCGGCTTCGAGACTGCGCCAGGGCTTGTGCGCCACGCCGCCCATCGCAAGGCGGCAATGCTGTATCACGCCGTTTTGTATGTCTAAGGCAGCAGCGACCGAAACAAGGGCGAACGCATACGAGGCCCGGTCGCGCACCTTGATGTAGTGCGAATGGGCAGCGAACGACGACGCGGGCAGTTCCACGCCCGTAATCAGTTCGCCGTGTTCCAGGACGGTCTCGATGTGCGGGGTGTCGCCGGGAAGCAGGTGAAAGTCGTTGATGGGGATGCGCCGCGCGCCCTTCGGGCCTTGCGTCAGTACAACGGCGTCCAGGGCGTTCATCGCAACGGCCATGTCCGAGGGATGCGTGGCGATACACTTGCTGCTCGTGCCGAGGACAGCGTGGATGCGATTGTAGCCCTCGATGGCGGGGCAGCCCGACCCCGGCTCGCGCTTGTTGCAGGGCGTGGCCGTGTCGCGGAAGTAGTAGCACCGTGTCCGCTGAAGCAGGTTGCCGCCCGTGGTGGCCGCGTTGCGTAACTGCGCCGACGCGCCCGACAGCAGGGCTTCGCTGAGTACGGGGTAGTTTTTGCGGATCATCTCGTCATACGCCAGGTCGCTGTTGCGGACAAGCGCGCCGATACGCACTCCGCCGCCGGGCAGGGTTTCGATCTTGTTCAGGGCCAAACCATTGATGTCCACGATTTGCAGCGGCGTCTGCACGTTGAGTTTCAGGTTGTCAATGAGGTTGGTTCCGCCGGCGAGGAACGCGGCCTGCGGGTTGGCGGACACGTCCGCGACGGCGCGGCCTTCGTCCGTGGCGCGGCTGTATGTAAATGGCTGCATAAACTACTTGCTCCCTTCCGAAACCGAACCTGCCAAAACCAATCCTGAACTCAATTCCGAAGCGGCAAACGCATTGTCGTTCGGCATCGCGGCGTTCGAGGCCGTGTCCTTGCGGTTCGTGCCGTCCAATACCGACTTGACGGCGGCGACGATGTTGGGGTACGCGCCGCAGCGGCACAGGTTGCCGCTCATCTGCTCCTTGATTTCCGGCTCGGTGTGCGCGTGGCCCTCTTTAACGACCGCCACGGCGGACATGATCTGCCCGGGCGTACAGTAGCCGCACTGGTAGCCGTCATGCTCGATGAACGCGGCCTGCATCGGGTGCAGGGTCTCGCCCTCGGCCAGGCCTTCAATCGTCGTGATCTTCTGCCCCTGGTGCATGATGGCGAGCGTCAAACAGCTATTGACGCGCCGCCCCTCAATGTGAACGGTACACGCGCCACACTGCCCGTGATCGCAGCCTTTTTTGCTGCCGGTCATGTGCAGGCGTTCGCGCAGGGCGTCAAGCAGGGTGACGCGAGGTTCGATGGACAGCGCGTGATCCGCGCCGTTGATGTTGAGCGTGACATCTACAGGAGGCACGTTCGGCGCGGCGGGCAGGGAATTAGGGGTCAGGTTCTGCGCGTGGGCCTCGCCCTCGCCGAGCAGGGGCGCGATGGCGAGCGCGGCGGTGGCGGATGCCGCCCCCGCGATGAACGCGCGGCGCGATGTGGCAAAGTGCGGCGCAGACGCGTTTTCCACAACCGGGGTGTCCGGCTTCAAGTCCAGGACGTGCGGGCGGGCCGACGCTTCCTCAGCCGAAGAGTTGTTGAGATGGGTTTCTTCCAATGGGAACCTCCATAAAACAGACAGGGCAAGACGGCACAAAATGGGAATGGTATAGAGGGGTTAGGTATGCTGCTGCCGATAGATACTGCTGCGAACACAAAATTAATGTCGCGTAACGTGGCGAGCGTTCAGGCTGCTGACACTTCAGCATCCTGAACCGACAGCACGGGATACAAAAGGTATTCTGATAGTAGGGATTAGCTAATATAATTTACGAACAAGTTTGCATTATGTTGCACATCGCGACCAACGTACTTTCCTCCGAAGGAAAGGGACTGTTTTCCTGCTGTTCTTCTACACCAGCAGTTTGTCTATTGTAATTGGCAGGTCGCGGATGCGCCTGCCCGTGGCGTGCCAGATGGCGTTGGCGATGGCGGGGGCCACGCCGCACAAGCCGAGTTCGGCCACGCCCTTGACGCCCAGCGGACTCAAAACCGTGTCTTCGCCGGCAACGAAAATCGCGTCCAGTTGGCCGATGTCGGCGCACACCGGCACATGATATTCGGCCAGGTCTGCGTTCATCACACGGCCAAGGTGCGGGTCCCAGAGCGTTTCTTCCAGCAGCGCCATTCCCACGCCGCCCACCATGCCGCCGATGCACTGACTGTGCGCCAATTTGGGGTTTACCACGCGGCCTATGTCATACGCGCCCACAATGCGCGCCACATGCATCGTGCCAGAGTCGGGGTCTACGCGCACTTCGGCAAACACGGCCCCGAAGGAGTAGCTCGCATACGCCTGCTTTTCGTCGCCCGGCTGCGCGCTCGCATCCGCGTCCAGACGCGCAAGCCCGGCCCGGCGCAGCAAACCCGCGCCGTCCGAGGTGTCGCCGCCCTGCTGGCGCGCCAGGTCGTCCAGCTTCGCCCTGAGCGCCTGACACGCGGCGCGTACCGCGCTGCCTACACTTGCCATCGTGGTCGAGCCGCCATGCTCCTGCGCTTTGGGCAGGATTGTGTCGCCCAGTTCAAAGCGCACCTGACCGGGAGGCAGGCCGAGAGCGTCGGCGGCCACCTGCGTCATAGAAGTATACGTTCCCGGTCCCATGTCGCTCGTCGCGCTGCCCACGACGACGCGGCCATCCGCAAACAGGGTGGCGGACGCCTGGGCGGGATAGCGGGGCGCGGGATTGATCGCCGTCGCCATGCCGTACCCGACGAGCCAGCCCTCGTCCGAGACCATGCTGCGCGGAACGGGATTGCGCCTGCTCCAGCCGAAGCGCTCCGCGCCCTGCGCGTAGCAGGCCTTCAGTTCGTTGCTCGACCAGGGCAGGTCTTTCTTAAGGTCGCGCTCGGCGTAATTACGCAGGCGCAGTTCGATGGGATCCATGCCTAGTTCATACGCCAGCTCGTCCATCGCGATTTCCTGAGCGATCAGGCCCGTGGCGTGGCCCGGCCCGCGCATCGGAGTCGGCGTATTTGTATTCATCTCGATCAGCCGGTAGCCGGTGCGCCGGTTCGGGCAGGCATACGTGACGGCAGGCACATCCAGGGTGGTGTCCGCGAACTCCTCGTAGGTGGAGGTTTGCGCCACGGCCTCGTGAATTAGGGCCGTCAGCCGGCCCGTCCTGTCTGCGCCCAGCCGGACACGCTGCTGCACCTGCGGACGAAAACCGACAGAGTAAAAGAGCTGTTGCCGCGTCAGTTCCAGCCGCACCGGGCGGGCGCATTCGCGCGCCGCCATAACCGCAAGGGTAACATGCGGCCAGGTACGCAGGGCCGAGCCGAACGCGCCGCCGATGAAAGGATTGATCACCCGCACCGATTCGGACGGGATGCCGAACACGCGGGCGATTTCGTCGCGTTCGTTGTCCACCCACTGCGTTTTGCTCCACAGCGTCAGGCGTTCGCCCTCCCACAGCGCTACGGTCGCGTGCGGCTCCATAGCGTTGTGGTGTTCGCGCGGCTGCGTATACGTCTGGTCTACGCGAACCGGAGCCGCGCCGAACGCGCCGTCAGGGTCGCCCTGCGTGTACTTGGGGCCGCGCCCCCGCTTTGCCGCCGCTTCGGAGGCGGGGCGGCTGTGCGCCACGTCGAAATGGGTGCGCGAGGCCGGTTCGCGATGATAGGTGACGCGCACGAGCGAGGCGGCGTACTCGGCCTGCTCCCGCGTTTCTGCCACGACCAAGCCGATGGGCTGGCCGCTGAACTTTATGTTTGCGTCCTGCAACACGCGCAGCGGCTCGCCTGCCACCGGCTCCACGGCAGGGCGCTCCTGAGCCGCCAAGTAAGGCAGTCTGGGCGCGTTCAGATGCGTCAGGACAAGCAGCACGCCGGACGCGCGCTCGGCCTCCAAAGTGTGCATGGCCGTGATATGCCCCGCCGGGATCGCGCTTTCCACGAGCGCGGCGTAAGCGAGGCGCGCGGGCGCAAACTCGGCGGCGTAGGTCGCGCGCCCCGTCACTTTCGCCGGGCCTTCTACGCGGCTGAGCGGCGTTCCGATGCTTGAGGTCATGCAGAGCCTTCCTTTTTTGTCGGCGCGGAACAGCCGCGTTTTGAAACCAATTTAGCGAACGACAAGCCGCTTGACCGGCGTTAAGCCGCTTCTTCCGGTACAGGAATCTCAAAGGCGTTCAGGAGGGCGCAGGTGAACAGGTAGGCTCCAATCAGATAAACCATGTTCACCAATCCGGCTTCGCCGAACTGCTGCCGCGCCTGCTGATACAGATCGGCGCCTACGCGATGCTCCAGCGTCAGCTGCCGGGTAAAGCGATGCGCGATGTCTTCCTCCACAGTCAGGCCTTCGGGCGTCCGGCCATCCGCAAGCGCCTGTATCGCCTGCTCCTCCAGCCCCGCTTTGCGCGCCACGGCGATGTGGGCGTAGAGTTCGTATTTCGCGGCCCAGACCGCGCCCACGCTCAGGATCACTACTTGACGAACGCGGTTGTCCAGCGTGGTATGCTTTTCCTCGGCCTGCTGAAACGCGATGAACCCTTTGCTCACATCGGGACTGTATAGAAATGGATTGAAGGGGCCGACAAAGCGGCCATCCGCCAACTCGCCGACAAAACCGGCCTTGCGCGCCATTTCGAGCAGCGAGCCGTTGATTTCATCATAAACCTCTTTTTGCGCGCCCGTCAAATCCGATGGCGCGAGCTGCGGCAGCCGTCCGCCCGGCCCATTCTCCTGATCCGACATGTTATTTCCCTCTCTGTTTTTGAAGCGCGGCAATGCAATTCGCGCTGCGCCTGACACACCGTAAACGGCCATAGCGCAGGCTTGCAGACGCGGCAAACCTGCGCGCGTAAAGTACCAGGCGCAGCATACAACTTCTTACAGCCTGCATCGTATATACATGGTGTATATTGTGCGGGATGACATAGTTTCTGTCTATTGAAAAATAGGGGAAATATATAGAAAAATTGCGTATGCGGCCAGATAATGACAGCCGCGCGGCAATCGCGAAGAGGAGGCCGGCATGGGCAGACCTGACGGGGGTATTTCGGCGGCGAGCGAAGTGTGCGGAAGCATTATGCCGGGACGCGAAACGCTGTGCAGCCGCGCGGCGGGCTGGACATCTCTTCTGGTGCAGACCTTTGAAATTCGACGCGACACGGAAATCTTCGATACCCTGCCCACGCCCGACCACTTTATCGGGGTGCTGATAAAAGGGCGGGCCACCCTGGAAAGCTGCTCGCGCGGAGCCTGGAAGCGGGCCGCGTATCTGCCGGGATGGGTGGGCATGACGCCGGGCGGGCATACAAGCAGCCTGCGCTGGCAGTCGCCCCAATCCCCGGTATTGGAAACCCTGCATGTGTACATCCCACACCATTTTTTGCAGGGGGCGCAGGACGCGTATCGCGGCACCGGGGCCTCCTCCCGAACTCAGTCCCTGAACGTGCTTTCCTTCCATGACCCCGTGATTGCACAGGTGGCGCTTGGCCTAGTGGAGGCGGTAAAAACGGGCGCTCCCAACCTGTATGCCGCTTCCGCCGCGCAATTTCTGGCGGCGCATCTGATTTCAACGCACAGCTGGTGGCGCAGCGACGCGACGGACGCGCGTTCTTTGGGAACGCTGCCCGGCCGCCGGGTCGCGCAGGTTCTGGAGTACATGCAGGCGCACTATATGGAACCGCTTTCCCTGGATCAGCTTGCCGCCCTCGCCTGCGTCAGCCCCTTTCATTTCGTGCAGCTTTTCAAAAAGAGCGTGGGCGTCACGCCGCATCGTTATCTTATCAAAATCAGGATGGACGCCGCCGCCGACATGCTGACCGGCACGGACAGCAGCGTTCTGGAAGTCGCGCAGGCGTGCGGCTACCAAAACGCGGCGCATTTTTCCGCCGCGTTTCAGAAACACTTTGTGCAGTCGCCTAGCGCGTACCGTCGAAACGCGCAGACCCGCTCACTGTTCTGAGCGGGTCTGCGTGAAGTGAAGCGTACAAGCGAATAGAGGGGGGCAAAATCAGGCGATGCCGGTTCCGCCTGTCACGCCGTAGATTTCGCCGGTGATATAGCTGCCCTCCTGCGAGGCGAGCAGCACGTACACGGGCGCGATCTCGACCGGCTGACCGGGGCGACCCAGCAGCACCGAGCCGCCGAATTTCTCCACCTTCTCCTGCGTACTGCCGCCGCTCGACTGCAAGGGCGTCCAGAACGGGCCGGGGGCGACGCCGTTGACGCGGATGCCCTTTTCGATCCCCTGCTTGGCGACCGACTTGGTAAAGTCCGCGATGGCCGCTTTCGTCATGGCATAATCTACCAGGTCTTCCGACGGCTCATAGCCCTGTATCGAAGTGGTGTTGATGATGGCCGAGCCGGGGGCCAGGTGCGGAAAAGCGGCTTTGGTAATCCAAAAGAGCGCGTACAGGTTGGTTTTCATCGTCAAATCGAACTGTTCGGTCGTGATGTCCAGGATGCTGGGTGTGCTGACCTGCTTGCCCGCGTTGTTGACGAGTATGTCCAGCCCGCCCAGGCCCGCGACCGCTGCGGCAACCAGCGTGACGCAAAATCCCTCGGTCGTGATGTCGCCCGGAATAGCGATGGCTTTGCGGCCCGCCTTTTCGATCAGCCTGACGACCTCCTGCGCGTCCTTTTCCTCGGCGGACAGATAGCTGATGGCAACGTCCGCGCCCTCGCGGGCAAAGGCGATGGCGACCGCGCGCCCGATACCGCTGTCACCCCCGGTAATCAGCGCCTTGCGCCCTTCCAGGCGTCCATGCCCCACATAGCTCTCCTCGCCGTGATCCGGTTTGGGGACCATTTCCGAAGCGATGCCGGGAGCCGGCTGCGGCTGTTTGGGAAACGGCGGCTTGGGATACTGCTCGCGCGGGTCTTGTTTGGTTAATCGGGTATCTGACATGATGCTCCCTCGGAAATCTTGTTTCCAAAATTCTGTTTTGATCGGTTGTCATTGTTTTCAAAATGCGCGTGACGGGCAGAGCGCGTAATAGGCAGGGCGCGAGTGGACGCGCCCTGCCTATTACGCGCCGCAACGCAAAACGTCACAAACTGACAATAAAACGTCGCATCACTTTTGCACCGGTACTTGGCGTCCCTGTTCAGCGTTTGACGATGGCCGCGTCATTGCCCGCCGTGACAAAGCTGCGCAGGAGCGGTCCTGCCAGAAAATCATGCGGAAAGCCGAGTTCGATTTTGCTGACCGTGTCCAGTTTCGCAAGCTGCGCCGCGTCAAGGGTAACGTCCAGACAGGCAAGATTGTCCTCGATCTGTGACGCCTTGCGCGAACCGATGATCGGGATTACATCCGGCCCCTGCGCCAGCAGCCATGCCAGCGCCACCTGGGCCGGCGTTCTGCCGATCTCCGTGGCGACATCCACGACGGTCTGTGCGATAGACAGGCTGCGTTCGGGGATCGGAGCCGCGCCCGCCGCGTCGCCCCGCCGTGGCTCAGAGGCCGTTTGCGGCCCATTATATTTGCCTGTCAGAACGCCCTGCCCCAGCGGCGACCAGGGCGTGACCGTCAGGCCGAACGCCTCCGCCATCGGAAGCAGGTCGCGCTCAGGCGTCCTCTCCACAAGGCTGTATTCGATTTGCAGGGCCACAAACGGCGTCCATCCGCGCAGATCGGCCAGCGTATTGGCCTGCGACACGATCCAGGCCGGGGCGTCGGAAATGCCCACATAGCCGATTTTGCCTGCGCGTACCAGATCATCCAGGCCGCGCATCACCTCGTCAGCCGGCGTCATAAAGTCCCATGCGTGCAGCCAGAGCAGGTCAATGTAATCCGTGCCGAGCCGCTTCAAGCTGCCCTCTACCGAACGCATGAGATTTTTGCGGTGGTTGCCTGCGGCGTTCGGGTTGCCCGCATTGGCCGGAGACACGGGATTGTCGGGCAGCGAAAATTTGGTGGCAAGGACAAAGCGGTCACGGTCGCTGCCCAGCAATTCGCCCGTGATGGTCTCACTGCTGCCGTTGGTGTACAGGTTGGCGGTATCGATAAAATTACCGCCCGCGTGAGTAAAGGCTTCGAAGACCGCGCGGCTTTCGTCCCTGGACGCCCCCCAGCCCCAGTCCTCGCCAAACGTCATCGTGCCGAGACACAACTCCGACACACGCAGGCCGCTCTTGCCCAATAACTTGTACTTCATCGTGGCTCTCCTTTTATCAATCGCGAACGTTTTTGGCTGTACCTGCCACGAATGTAAACGAACGCTGCGCAGGGCGGCGCTGTCCGGGCGATACGGCGTAACATTGCCGTACCGCTTTCGTAGTATAGGTAGTTTACTTTTAGGGATGGGCGTGCGTGTAGCCCAAATCTGCAAGGTTTTTGCCTGATCCTGCAAATCGTCGTTTTGCTGCCATTGGTTTGCTGTTGAATTTTTGCTGTCAGAGGTTTGCTGTTAAAGGAAGAAGTATGGAACGCAGGCAGGAAGACGCGCTGTGCGGGCGGCAGGAAGAACTTGTCGCGCTGCTTGAACGGCTGACCGGCGCGGATGGCGTGTACCCTACCCGGATCGCTCCCCTGACCCTGTACCGGATGTCGGCCCCTTCGCCGCCCGTACACGGCGTACAAAAGCCGACCTTCTGCATCGTGGCGCAGGGAGGCAAGCAGGCCGCGCTGGGCGAGCGGCTGCACCTGCACGACCCGATGCGCTATCTGCTGGTGTCCGTAGACCTGCCTATCACGGCGCAGATCGTTCGGGCCTCGCCCGTCCTGCCCTATCTGGGATTCTGCCTCGACCTCGAACCCCGTCAGATCGGCGCGCTGCTCCTGGACATGGATGCCTCCGAGAATGGCCTGCGACACTCTGCGAATGCCGCGCCCGCGCCGGGCCTGTCTATCAGCCCGACAGACGCGCCGCTGTTCGACGCCACGCTGCGCCTGCTGCGCCTGCTGACCACGCCCGGTGACATTCCCGTCCTGGCCCCGCTGGCCCTGCGCGAAATTTTATACCGCCTCCTGACCGGCGAACAGGCCGCGCAGTTGCGCCAGCTCGCGTTGGACGACAGCCCGACACAGCGCGTGGTTCGGGCGATTGACTGGCTGAAGCGTCACTATGATGAACCGCTGCATATCGCGACTATGGCACAGGAAGCCTGCATGAGCGTGTCCGGCCTGCACCACCACTTCAAGGCGGTCACGGCCCTCAGTCCGCTGCAATATCAGAAGCATTTGCGTTTGCAGGAGGCCCGCCGCCTGATGTTGTGCGAGGCCGTAGACGCGGGCGAGGCGGGGTATCGCGTGGGTTACACGAGCGCGTCGCAGTTCAGCCGGGAGTACAGCCGATTGTTCGGCGCGGCCCCTCTGCGCGACATCGCCCGCCTGCGAAGCGCCGCATAATCCTCCGAGGATAGCCGTAAATAAACGCGAATAGCTCCGGTCTGGTACAATACAGCATTGATTATCAAAGATTATCAAACATTAAGCAACGCTGGTGAAGAGGTGAAAATCATGACGGAACAGTTCGAGGCACACACGCCCGACATTTCCTGCGATGGCTGCGCGCAGTCCATTAAGCGCTCGCTGGGCAGGCTGCCGGGAGTACAGGACGTAAGCGTAGACGTAGAAAACAAGAACGTGTCCGTGCAGTACGATCAGGACGCGACAAACGCGCAGGCCATATATGACCGGCTGACGCAGGCCGGTTTTCCGCCGACGTCTAATGCCTGATACGTCCATTTTGGCGTAAGCGGCATGTTCGCAAACATAAATGTTTTTTGTAAGTGGTTTGCAAGATACCTATGGGAACTAAACGACAACAAATCTTGATGCTGCGCTGCCTGCTCGCCATGCCGGGTATCGCCCTATTGCTGACAAGCGCCATGCTGCTGGGAACCAGTGTGTTCGGGATGCCGCGCTTCACGGCGGGCCTGATACTGCACCTGGTCGGGCAGGCGTGCTGCGTGGCGACGCTATGCCTGCCCCGCTGGAGGGGAGAATGGCAGGCCGTGCAGGTCGCGCGTCGGCTGGCCGCGCAGTCGCAGATACCTGCATACGGCCCGCTGCGTCCGGCCCACTTTCGCATGTCCATACAGGGTCTGCGCCTCGTCCTCGCGTTTGGGGCTGTGGGCGGCGTACTTTACGGCGTGACGGCGGGCGTGACGCAGACGCGCAATCTGTTGCTGCTAAAGCGCGAAGGCATCGTCACAAACGCCACGGTCACAGGAACGTCGTTTCGTGAGGGCGGACGAAGCCTGACCGTAACGTACTCGTTCCCCACGCGGTACGGCCTGCCCGTCGCGGCCAATTTCCGCGCGCCGCGCTCCCTGATCGGGCAGTACCGAACGGGCAGCCAGCTTCCGGTCACATATCTGCCTTCCGACCCTTTCATTCACTTGTGGCGACGCGTGGATGCGGGCGTTATACGGCAGCGCGTTCTGGCGGGACTTGTGGTTTCGGCTCTTGTGCTGTTTTACGCCGCGCTTCCGGCCCTGACGATAGAGGTAAGGCTAAGGCGGCAACTGCGGTTGGCGAGGGCGGGCGTTCTCATAACGGGCGTGATCGAGGCGTGTAAACCGCATACGTGGCGCGGACGGCGTCGCGGCTACTCGCTGACGTATGCGTTCGCGCTGCCGAACGGCGCGATGTGGCGCGGACAGGCGTATCTACCCCACGTTCCGGGCGAGCCGACCCTGCCGGGCTTCCCTATCACGATCCTGTACGATGCCGCGCAGCCTTCCACGAACCGGCCCCTCGCCGCCTTTCACGCCGTGCAGTTGGTCACACTACGAAAAACCTACCTCGTGGCATAGCCGCCATTAAGCAAAAAGCAGAACGGTTTCGATACCGTTGTGATATAACGAAGCGGGCGACGTTCCACCGGGAGACGCCGCCCGCTTTGACTTTCACAGTATCTGCACGACGTTCAGGGAGGACACGCGATTGCTTAAAGGACAACGGCTGACACTAAGGGCGCGCGAACGCGAAGACCTGCCGCGCCTGCACCAGTTTTTCAACGACATGGAAGTGGAACTGCTGGGTGGAAGTCCCAGCCCGCGCCCTTCGTCACTGGCCTCCCTTCAGGCCGAGTTCGACGAGGACAACAAGCCGGACAAACGCCGTGACCGCCTGCTGGCTGATTTCGTCATCGAGGCGGACGGCAAGTGCATCGGAACCTGTGGCCTGTGGCGCTATCGGCCCGCGTCCGGCGTCTGCGAATTAGGCATCGGCATTGGCGACCGGGAATACTGGGGCCGGGGATACGGGCGCGAGGCCATCGGCCTGCTGCTGGATTACGCGTTTCGCATCCATAATGTCCGGCGCGTGTGCCTGAACACGTCGAGCGCGAACGAACGCGCCCTGCGCTGCTACCGCGCCTGCGGCTTTGTCGAGGAGGGACGCCTGCGCCAGCACGAATGGATCGGCGGGCAGTACGTAGACGAGGTGCAGATGGGCATCCTGCGCGACGAATACGAAGCGAAGGGGCAGTGAAAATGCTTTACCGCAGATTAGGCGAATGAAACGGATACACGCAGATGATTCAAAAGAAGATCCGCGTATATCTGTTTTATCCGTTTCATCTGCGGTAAAGCATTTTGTATTTTTTTGCGCTGAGGAGTGTAAGAGTATGGCAGGTCTGGCAGGGCGGGTGGCGATTGTTACGGGGGCTTCGCGGGGCATCGGCGCGGCGGTTGCGCGGCGTCTGGCGCGTGACGGGACCGCAGTTGTGATCGGGTATGCCCGAAACGCGCAGGCGGCGCAGTGTGTAGCCTCCGCAATAAAGAAGGAAGGCGGCGAGGCGGTCACAATACAGGCGGACATGGGCGAACCGGCGCAGATCGAGAGCCTTGCCGCGCAGGCCGTAGAAAGATTTGGGCGGCTGGATATTCTCGTGAACAATGCCGCCGTGTCCGACTTCGGCCCGCTGGAAGCTATGGACGCGGCCTTTTACGAGCGCATGTTCAGCATCAATGTGCGCGGGCCGCTGCTTGCCATGCGCGCAGCCAGCCCGCATTTTGGCAGGCAGGGCGGGCGCATCGTCAACATCTCGTCGAGCATCACGCGTTCCCCCACCGCGCAGTGGGGCGTGTACGCGTCAAGCAAGGCCGCGCTTGAAGCCTTGACCGCCTGCGTCGCCCAGGAACTCGGCCCGCGCAATATCACGGTCAATGCGGTCGCCCCCGGCGTCACACAAACGGATATGCTCCAGTCCGTGATTCCCGCCGACGCGCAGCAGATGATGGCGCAGAATACGGCCCTGGGCCGGCTTGGACAGCCCGACGACATCGCGGATGTGGTCGCGTTCTTGTGCAGTCACGAGGCGCGCTGGATCACGGGGCAGACCCTGATTGCGAACGGCGGCCTGAAATAAGAGGTTTGCATACAGCGCATCAACGGCTTGTGCGCGGCACACGCCTCATTACAGGCACAGGACGCGAGCCATTGACATTTATTCGCGTGTTTATGCGTTCATTTGCGGCTATTTGACGATCTCCAGGATCTCGCGGAATTCGGGCGTACCGGCCTGATGCAGCAGTTCGTACAGCGCGGTCTCTACCGATGTCACCAGGGCGCGGGCTGCCCGCATCTTTTCCAGGCCCATCCGCCAGTTGGCCTCGGTGCGCGACGAGATAGCGTCGCTGACGATATGCACCTGATATTCCGCCGCCAGCATGTCATGGGCCGTCTGGCTGACGCAGATATGCGACTCAAGCCCGCACAGCAGCACCTGTTTGCGGCCCGCGCGCCTTAGTTCCGAGACAAACGCGGGCGAACCCATCGCGCTGAAGGTCAGTTTGTCGAACGGCGGCAGTTGGACGGGCAGCAGGCTTTTTATCGGCTCGATCACATCGCCCATTTTTTCGGCGTATTGCGTCGTGGCGATGATGGGCAGGCGCAGCACATTCGCCCCGCGCAGCAGGGCGCGCACATTGGTTTGCAGGCGCTCCGGCTCATGTATGCCGCGCAGAAACGGTTCCTGCATGTCTATGACGACGAGAATAGTATTGTCTGCGTGCAGCAGATGTGGATGGTTCTTTGGCGGACGCAAAGCGTTGGCTCCTGGATTGCTGTCGTGGTTCGAGCGTTTGTGCAGACGCTATGAACTATAGTATCGTCATTATGCTAACGTAACAACAGCCGCAGGAAGCGAATGCCTCCTGCGGCTGTACTGCCAAGCGCAGCGTCAGGCTCGCCTTACGGCATCAGGCCGCCGCCGACCGGGGGAAGTCCGCCGCCCGCGCCGCCGACACCCACGCCGCTGCCGACCCCGCTGCCCGCCGTGCCGCCGCTCGGACGATCCGGGATGATGGTGGGCGTGATGAACACGACCAGTTCGCTGTCGTCCGTGGTAACGTTACGCGAGCGGAACAGCGTCCCAATCAGGGGCAGGTCGCCCAGCAGGGGGACCTTGTTGGTGGAAACGTTGTCGCGCTTGCGGGTCAGGCCCGCAATGACCATCGAGTCGCCATTGCGCACGATGCGGTTGATGACGACCGGCTGCGTGATCGTAATCGGGATACTGCCGCCGCTGGGGTTGGTGATGCTGCCCGTAACGTCGCTGAAAACTACCTGACCCTGCAGCGTGATGCTGTCGTCGCCGTTGATGCGGGGCGTGACGAACAACTGCACGGCCACATTGATGAACGAAACCGTACTTGTGACCGCGCTCTGGCCGTTGGCCGTCAGGATCGCGCCCGACAGCAGAACCGGGATCTGCTGGCTGCTCGTAAACTGCGCCGGTACGCCGTTGAGCGTGGTGGCGAGCGGGCTGGCGACGACTTTACCGCGTCCCTGCGTCAGAATAAAACTTAGCTGCGTCTGCAGGTTGCCCGTGGCATACTGGAGAAAGGCCGTGTTCGCGGCCTGGTAGCCGATGTTCGCGCCCGCCAGCAGGTTCACTTTGGTAAAGTTGAAGTTCAGGCCGAAGCTGCTGACATCGTTCTGCGTGACCGTGACGAACTCGGATTTGATCTGCACCTGACGCGGCTTTACATCCAGAACGCGCAGCACTTCCTGCAGATTCAGAATCTGCTGCGGGTCGTCGTAGCGCAGCACAAGCGAGTTGTCCGCATCCAGCGCAAAAATGTCGTTGGCCGAAATGCCCTGCAAAAATCCCGCGCCCGCGCCTGTTCCTGTCGGCGCGCCGCCCGGCCCCTGACCGCCCGCCCCGCCCTGACCGCCCGGCCCGGCCTGACCGCCGAAGCCGCCGCCCTGACCGAAGCCGCCGCCGCCGAGCGCGCCCTGTCCGCGCCCGAAGTTCTGCATGTCGCCCGCATCGCGGTGCGCGCCCTGGTCGCCGTTCAGCCCTGTGTCTCCGCCGGAGGGGGAGCCATTGAAGTTTGTTCCATTGGGCGTGCCTGAAGCCCCTCCACTGGAATTGCCGTTGGAGTTGCCGGTTGTGGGCGCTGCCGGGCCGACAGGAACCCCACTCGGCGTTGTAACCGCCTGCGCGGGACTATTGCCGTTAGGAAGAACGGTAATTCCTGTGTTGCTGGGCGGGGTATAAAAGTGGACGGGGTTCATGCCCTCGATGAACTGACGGTTCGCGGAGATTTCGTACTGGTCGTTGGGATCCAGGGGGTTGAAACCGGCAAGGCCCAGCATACGAAGCATACGGTGAGGAGGCGTGTACTTGAGATAAAACTTTTCGTACTTCAGGGCTTTCTGGCCCTGCGGCTCGACCGCCGCCGCTGCGAACTGCGCGGGAGCGGCAGGACGGGGCGCGCTGCCGCGCGGGCCGACAAAGTACACGCCGTTGCTCTCCCACAGGTCTGCGCCGGCAGCATCGGCGATCATGCGCAGGGCGTCCGGCACGGACTTTTGCGAGATGGAAACGTTGACGCGGTCGTAATCGCCCTGCTTCAGCACATAGTCAATGTGCGCCTGCTGCTTGATAAGCCGGAGCGCGGTGGAAAGCGGCGTACCCACAAGATTTACATCTTTGAGTACGGCCTCATTCGCGCCCATGTCGCCATTCCGTTCTGTCTGCGCGCGCGCGCCTATTCCGCCGCCCACGAGCAGCGATGCGGCGGCTGCTGCCGTCAGTGTCAGGCGAGGCTTCCGCCCTCCGATTCGTTGCAAGCTCATACCAGTCTCCCTTGCGCCTTGCACGGTGTCGGCAGGCGCATTTATCATCTTGTTCACTTCCGTATGCTGTATGCCGAGCGCCCTGTCACTCAGTCCAGCACGGATCCTATCAGGCTGTCAGCGAACCGGCAGCCACTATCGAGACGGTTTGAGGCCGTCCAGTCGTTCGGGGTAATGCCGCAACCAAATTGCATTGCAAGCGAAATGTTCTAGGCGGGCGACCTATTTTCCTGCTGCATTGTGTCGGACGGATGCCGAAACTTTTTGTAATGCGTCCGGAAAATGGAGGCTGCAAGGCGGGCGCGCGTCGGGGACGCGCCGAGAAGGCAAAACGAGGCGACAACAGCCGAATGGGTAAGCCAGACATGTTGTTTGATTCCGACCGGAAGGCCGGGTAAAGCAAAGGCGGTTATGCCATGTTCAAAAATTGGAGAGGTTGCCGGGGCTGTGTCAATTTCTTGTACACTGAAGCCCCGGCCATTGCTATCGGAGTGTCGCGGCGCACAGATGATTTATGTCACCTGCGCTGGAGCGCTCTAGGAAAATCCATCAAGAGAAATAATCCGGACAAGTAACCGCAGATTAGAAGCCGCGTCCGCCGCCGCCGCCGCCGCCGCCGAAGCTGCTGCCGCCGCCCAGGCCACCGCCGCCACCGCCGAAGCTGCCACCGCCGCCGCCCAGACCGCCGCCGCCGCCACCGAAGCCGCTGCTGCCGCCGCTGCCAAGTCCGCCGCCCAGGCCACCGCCGCCAAAGCCGCCCGCGCCGCCGCCCTGCTGCTGCTCGGCCACGATACTTGGGATCAGCTTGGCGTTGAGCAGCTTGGCGATGTAAGCGGAGTTGTACTTCAGTTCGCCCGTCGTGCCGTAGAACTTCTTGTACTGCAACTTGTTGCTTGTGGCCTGCGTCGTGTCCGTGCCGTTCGTGTCCACGGGCGCATCCGTGCTTTCTTTCTTCTCCAGCACGGTGTAGATGCCGTTCTCCACCTTGTAGGTGAGCGGAACAGGCGAAGCCACGCTGCGCAGAAGCGTGTCAAGCGCGATGCGAAACGGGATGTTGGTCAGATGCACGGTCACGGCAAGCTGACGCAGGCTGGGATCAAGGGCGTAGTTGGCCTTGATCTGCGCGAACAGCAGCTTCAGCGCCGAGTACAAGTCGGCGTTCTCCAGGTCGAGCTTAATGGGCTGATTAGAGGCGTCGCTGTTGCTGTTAGGGTCGCTGCCCGGAGCCTGCGTATCTTGCGCGTGCGCCATGCTGGGCAGGGTCATCAGTCCAATGCCTGCCAGCGCGATGCAGGCAGCGCCGAACGTTCCATTACGTGCTTTCAATAGTATTCTCCTCCAGGGATCGAACCTGAAAACTGATGCGCTTATTCGGCGACTTAAAATATGGACAGGCAGGCAAACCCGGCGTTAGTGCGCGGCAACATATATTCGGTTGATTATACCCCTGCCAGACCATTTTTTCGCCCTGTATCTATTATTTTTGACAAGTTATTATGAAATTACATGGCAAGCGCGAATGTCAGTCGGCGTTGCCACCACCGCCGCCACCGCCGGGTCGGCGTCCGGCGCCGCCGGGCAGAGTGCCGCCGGGTCGGCGTCCGACACCCGGCGGCAGTCCACTGCCCGGCATTCCGCCGCGCCCTCCACCCGAAGAGGGAAAGCCCCCGAACGATCCTCCTCCTGTCGGCTGACCGTTTAGAGACTGATCCGTCAAAGGCACGATCTGCGTGCGCACGATGTTGCCATCTTTGCGCTGCAGCTTCACGCTGTCCGCGCTGATAGAGACGACGCGATACCCGTCACGAGTTTGACTGCCGGGCTTGACGATTTCAGCGTCCGGGCTGCCCGCCGTTTCGATGATGGCGAACACGCCATCGCCGCTCATGATGCCGGCAACGCGCCGGTTGGCGACCTCGCGCACGGCCACATCGCCCACGGGCGGCGTTTCTACATCCTGGCTGGCGATGCGCAGCGGCTGAATGCTGGGGTCATTAAACACATACGGCGGTGGGGGAATGCGCTTCCAGTCAATCAAAAACGGGTCTTTTTTGTGATCTATCGAGGCTACCTTTGTACCCGGTACGGCAGGCGCACCCGGCGCGGCAGGTGTGCCAGGAACCGCAGGCGCTCCCGGTGCGGCAGGCGCGGCTCCGGGCGCGCCCGGTATTCCCGCCTGCGCCGCTGTCGGAGCGCCGGGAGCTTTTTTGGCCCCGCTCTTGGGAGCCGCTTTCGCCTGCTTACCGCCCGCAGGCTGGAAAGGATCGGACTTACCGCCCGCCGCCGCGCCGGATTTGTCGGCAGCCGGGGTTGCCGCATCGGTTGCGGCTGTACCCGGCGCAGTCGGCTTGGCCGCGCGAACAGGCGGCGTCACGGGCGCGGTGTCCGCGGTGTCGGCGCTGTTACCGCCGCACCCGCCCAGCAGCAGGGCCGCGAACGCGCCGCCTGTCAGCAATATTCCACTATTCTTAAGCATTTCTCCACACCTGCCCTTTTCCATGCCCGATCTGTCCAGCCCAATTCGAATGCCCGACTTAATCCGCCGCGTTGCCCTTGCCGCCGGGGGCAGACGATCTGCCCCCGGAACTGATCCCGCCAGGCGGGCCTCCCATTCCGGCGGGAGGGCCGATAGGCGCCCCTCCCCCTCCGGCTGTCGCTCCGCCGGTCGCCGCTCCGCCATTGATGATCGGATCGGAAACGGGAGGAGCCGTGCGCGGTATCACATATAGTGCCAGACTGTAAGCCAGTTCCAGGTTGGGGCTTTGACCGGATATGCTGGCGTTATCAATCACGGGCATACCGTGCCGTTCCATGCCGTTGAAACGCTTCAAGTGCGCGACGGCCTCATCAAAGCTTTTGCATTCCAGTTTGACGGGCCATGTCTTGCCGTCGGCAGGGAACGTCAGATGATCCTTCAGTACGCCGGTCAACTGGTTCGGGTCGGGCGCGAACTCGGCGATGGGGAACTCCGTGCCGGCCTCGCGCGTTACGCCTTCATTGCGCTGCGCGTCGAACCAGGCCGTGATCCACTGTCCCCACACGGTGGGGATGTCGCGAAAACCGAACAGTTCGCCTTTACCGCCTTTGCCCACGGCCGGAAAGAAGTACAGATCCAGGTCCTTAGTGTTGGCATTGTAAGGCAGGGCCGGCATGTATTTCCGGTCATTGACGGCCCACGATGCGCGTGTCTGCACGGCGTCGGCTTTGGTTTTAACCAGTTCCCGCTCTTTTTCCTTGATCTTCTCGTCGGTTCCGCCGGACTGCTTGGTGGACTCGGCGGACGCTTTGGTGGTCTCCACGTCCTCCATTTTGGGCTTAATCAGCGCGAACCAGAGGATACCGGCCAGCAGCAGGCTTACAACGGCGCCGATGATGTTGATATGCAGCAGGGTTAATTTTCCCATGATAGTTGTTTCCTCTTAGTCTCTCGCGCCGGGTGCGCCGGAGCCGCCGAGAGCGGGCGGGCCGATGGCCCCTACGCCGCCTGCCGGAGCCGCAGCCCCGCCGCCCGAAGGCCACGACGGCGCCGTAGCGATACCTTCTGCAAGCGCCTTTTTCAGCCGAATGCTCATGTTGAAGTTGATGCCCGGCCTGCCCTCGATTTCCGCATAGCCGACCGCGTCGCTGCCGCTCGCCGACCCGCCGGAGCCGCCCGGACCGGGCGCTCCCAAGCCGCCGGGGCCGAGTGCCATACCTTTGGGGGTGCCTGGGCCGCCCATCGCCGGCGGGCCGACACGTCCTCCGCCCGATCCGGGTATTCCCGACCCGCCGCCCACCGCGCCAGCGCCGTTTGTAGCCGGGGCTGTGCCAGTGAACGGATGGGGCGGAGTCTTGAAGTTGACCTGCTCGACGATGCCGCCGTTCTTCTCCAGCGCTTTGACCCAGTTGGCAATGGCGAACTCGGCCGTGTTGGCGTCACCTGGCGCGAAGGCCGACAACAGCAGTGTCTTGTGGTCGGGTTCGATGGACATGCTCTTGAGCAGGATATTGGACGCGGTCAGGTTCCGGGCCAGCTCGAAGGTGGCGGGCCAGGCGCTGTTGTAGGTCTGCGCGTTGGCGATAAAGGTCTGCTTGGTCTTGATCTCGGCGATCTCGCCCTGCACCTTTTTGATGTTGCCGTCTACCGCAGTGTACTTGCCCTGTTTGGTCGTGGCATCGTCCAGATCGCTTTTGGCAGCCGCCAGTTCCGTTGAGACGCTGCCCATTTTCAGGAACAGTACCACGGCAATGGCTGCGAGGGCCGCGCCCCAAAAGGCCATCATCTTAATTTTTTTGTTTTTGTCGAATATGTAATTCGGCAGCAGGTTAATGGGTAGCATCCAGAATGTCTCCCCGACAGGAACCGGTCACATCGTTCGTGCCGGATTAAAGAGCGCGTATGTGTATACGAACACCGCGAATCACGCGAAACAAACGTATGCAAAATCACGATTAAACATCGTGCAAACTAAACACACGAAGCAAAGCACAGGAAACAAACAACTTGAACGGACATCGCTGCAAGGATTTGCTCATCCTGACCCCGCTTCGGAAGCGCGGCTAGGCGGGCTGCTTGCTGCCTTTGGGCGCTTTCGGAGCTTTGGGCGGCTTGGGAGCCTTGCCGGGCTTGCTTTTCTTCATGGCCGCCGCAGACGGCGCGAGCAGCGGGTACGCGCCCAGGCCGATGCTGACCGGGAACAGGCTGGCGATGCCTTTCAGATAATCGGGCGACTGGTTCTTGGCAAGCACGGTAATCGACTCCAGCGGGCTGGCGACGCGGGCAGGAATGCCAAGCTGCTCCTGAAGGAACGCGTCCAGGTTCTTGAGGTTGGCCGAGCCGCCGACAAGCAGGATCTCATGGATGGGCGCGTCGCCGGTTTTGGTACGATAGTAGTCAATGCTGCGGCGCACTTCCTGGGCCAGTTCCGACAGCACGGGGGCCATCGCATTGAACACGTTGATGCGCAGGGCCTCGCGGTTCGGGTCGCCCACAGGCGCGGTCACGGGCAGGTTGCTGCCTGCATTAGCAGTGTCCGGCGCGGCATACGCGGTCGCGCCGCTTGGCGCGAACTGCCCCGTGGCGTCGGGCGTAAAGAAGTTGCCCGCGTCCGGCGCGTCCTGCACGGGGTTCAGCCCGCCATAGTTGGGCGCGGCGGCCGATTCGGTCTCGCTGCTGAAATCGAAGGGCGTGGCGGCGGGCGGCGCGGCGGGGGTGGGGTCCGGCGTCGAAAAGTCGAACGGCATTCTGCCGGACGGCGATGAGGTCGGGCCTGTGCCGGAGGGTGTGGGCGCGGCGGGGTCCGTAAACGGGGCCGGGGCTGCGGGGTCTACGAACGGCGCGGGCGCGGCGGGGTCGGTAAACGTGTTCCCTGCGCCGAAGTCCATGAAGCCGCTGTCGCCGCTAAACCCGCCGTCGTTGAAGCCGAAATTATCCTGTGCAGGAGCCTGTCCCATGATAACTTCGCCCACATCGCGCTTCATCTGCTCCGCGGTGGCGAGGTCTACATGCAGATCGTTGGAGATGGCCCTGGTAAGATTGTCGCCGGCCAGGCTGATGGTGCGCGGAAATGCGATCAGCTTGTCGCGGAAAATTGAAACGTCCGTGTTGGCCGCGCCGACATTGATGATGGCGACCGTGTGGCCTACGGCGGAACTGCTGTTGTTGAGTTCCAGCATACAGCGGGCCGAGGCCAACGGCTCGACATCAATGGCTTTGGGCTTCAGTCCCGCCGCGAACAGCATGTCTACGTGCCGGTCAATCATGTCCTGCTGCGCGACCGCCAGGCACACTTCCATATTCTGCCCGTCCGCGTAGCCTTCCGGGCGCTGAATGGGCTGATAATCCATGACCACTTCGCTGGCGTTGAAGGGAACCTGGCGCTCCACTTCCCACTTCATGGTTTCGGCCAGTTCGGCAGGGTTCATCTGCGGCACGTCAATCACGCGCACAACGACCGCGCTCTGCCCGGACACGCTGCTGACCACTTGCCCGCCGCTGATGCCGGCCTTCTTGAGCAGCGCCTTGACCGCTTTGCCGAGCATCTGCGGGTCAATGATCATGCTGTTCTCGAACGCTTCCTGCGGCGTAGGGCCGACGTCGAGTTTGGTGACCTCGAAGCCCTTGCTCCCTTTGCGCACTTCCGCGACCTTGATAAGGTTGGAGCCGATGTCCAGACCGATGTAGGAGCCGCCTGCCATAATTTGCTATCCTTGATTGTGGCCGCGCCCGCGTGGTTACGGGGCGGCGTAAGATGATGGAAATGTTACGTTCAGGGTCTGCGCGCAGGGCGCAGACGGTTGCGGCAGGTGCGCCGCAGGGGAGAGCCGGGCCGAAGCGCCCTATGCGCCGGACTTGATTGTCGGTTCTAAAACCAAAAGATCAAGTTGAAAATGTCGGGTGTTGCGGGAGTTACCCTGCATTGTAACAGTTTTGCGCGTCTGTGTCAACACCCGCCGCCCCGGTTCCTGTTATTTTCGCCGTCCGCCTGTAAAATACTGCCCGTGCCGCCTTTGACAGCTTAACTAATTTGTTGCAGCAAACCGGTAAAGGGTTCACACGCGTAGCGCGGCCCTAATTCACGCGCCGAGCGCGGCAGGAGTTCACGCGCCGAGCGCGGCGCGGAGGTGGTCGCAAACCTGGTCTGCGAGTTCGGGCGTCATGTTGAAGCCGCCGGGCAGATTGATGCCTTGCGGAGCGATGGCATACGCGCGGCGATTACGCCGCGCGGCGACTGCGCTCTGAGGCAGGTGGGCGTAGGCGGGCAGAAAACTGAGCGGATGAAAGAACGGGCGGCAGCCCACGCCCCGGCCTGTCAGTTCCTGCATCACGACAGCGCGCGCGACGGGCAGCGTGGGCGCAAGCACGACCGTAGTCATGTAGTACGAACTGGTGGTACAGGGCGCGTCGGGGTTGAGGCGCAGGCAGGGCGTGTCTTGGAGCCGCTCCTGTGATTGCGCGCTTGTGTCGCTTACAGGCCGGGCAGAGCGGCCTGCACATCATCGGAACCGGACGATTCGGCGGCGTCCGCCTGCAAACCCATGTCACTTTGCACACTTATTTCGTTGTCGGCGGGCGGGGCGTCCAGAGCGGCGATCATGTCCAAAAACTCGTCTTCGGTCAGGACGGGGATTTTCAGCTCCTGCGCTCTCGTCAGTTTGCTGCCCGCGCTTTCCCCGGCCACGACATAAGCGGTCTGCTTGCTCACGCTGCCGCCGCTGCGCCCGCCCCGCTTCTTCACCATGTCCTCGGCCTCCTCGCGCTTGATCCGGGCGAGCGTTCCCGTGAACACAAACGTCTTGCCTTTCAACTCGTCCGAGGAAGGCGCGCTCTGATGCGGGGCGGGGCTAACGCCGTTTGCGAGCAGCTTGTCCAAAATCTGCGCGTTGCGCGCGTCGCCGAACCAGGCCATAATGCTTTCCGCTGTCGTCCGTCCGATCTCATGCACGGCGGCGAGCGCGTCCACATCGGCGGCCCGCATCTTTTCCAGCGTGCCAAAGTGCGCGGCCAGAACTTCGGAACTGTGTTCGCCGATGTGGCGAATGCCCAGGGCGTAGATTACATTGGCGAGCGGGCGCGTTTTGCTGTTTGCGATGTTGACGAGGATCTTGGTCGCCAGTTTGTCGCCCATGCGCTCCAGGGTGAGAAACTTTTCCTTGTCCAGCGTGTACAGGTCAGCGAAATCCTGCACAAGGCCCGTGCCGACCAGTTGCCGGATGTGCCGCTCGCCCAATCCTTCGATGTCCATTGCGCGGCGGTTGACGAACAGTTCCAGTCCCTCCTGCAATTTGGCCGGACACAGCGCATTGGGGCAGCGCGTCACGGCCTCGCCTTCCGGCTTCTCCACATCGGTATGACACGACGGACACTGATGCGGCATCTCAAACTCTACCTCGTCCCCCGTTCGCTCGGCAGTCACGACCTCGACGATTTCGGGAATTACCTCGCCCGCGCGCTGAATCACGACCGTATCGCCGACGCGCACATCTTTGCGCTTCACTTCGTCTTCGTTATGCAGCGTGGCCCGCGACACGATCACGCCCGCGAGCGCGGTCGGGGTGAGGATGGCGACGGGGGTAAGCGCCCCCGTCCGGCCTACCTGCACGTCTATGCGCTCCACCTTTGTTCTGACCTGCAGGGCGGGATACTTGTAGGCGATGGCCCACCGGGGCGAGCGGCTGACGTAACCCAATTCGCGCTGCAAACCGAAGTCATTGACCTTAATGACCACGCCGTCAATGTCGTAGGGCAGGCTGTCCTTTTTGCCGCCCCACGTCTCAACGAACGCCATTACGTCGTCCAGATTGGCGCATACCTGCACGTTCGGGTTGGTACGCAGGCCCCATGCGCGATACGTTTGCAGCAGTTCATACTGACTTGTGAAATGGCATCCCTCGCAAGCCCCGACCGCATACAGGAAGATGTCGAGTTTGCGGCCCGCCGTGATGTTGGGGTCTTTCTGGCGCAGCGAGCCGGCGGCCATGTTGCGGCAATTCGCAAATGTCTTGCCGCCCTTCTCCTCCAGTTCCTCGTTGATGCGCGCAAACTCCCGGTGCGTCATAAACACCTCGCCGCGTATTTCGACCAGAGAAGAAGTCTGTACAGAAGAACCTTGTTCTCGTAGCTGCATCGGCAGGGCCGCGACCGTCCGCAGGTTAAGCGTGATGTCTTCGCCGGTCAGGCCGTCGCCGCGTGTGCCGCCCTGCGTAAAGCGTCCGTTCTCGTATGTCAGGTTCACGCTCAGGCCGTCTATCTTGAGTTCGCACACATACTCCACCTGTAATTCCGGCCCCGCGCCCAGTGTGCGGCGGATTTTGTCTTCCCACCCGCGCAGGTCGTCCAGACTGAAGGCGTTGTCCAGGGAGAGCATGGGTACGCGATGGCGGAACGACTGAAATGTATCGGTGACTTCGGCTCCGACCCGCTGCGTGGGCGAGTCCGCGCTGACCAGTTCGGGATACGTCTCTTCGAGCAGGCGCAGTTCGCGCATCAGGGCGTCGTAGGCGGCATCGGAGATTTCGGGCGCGTCCTGGGCATAATACAGGTAGTTGGCGTGATTGATTTGCGCGCGCAGAGTATCGGCGAGGTCGCGTTCCTCACTATTTGCGCGGGAGATCGTCTCTGTATCGGCTTGAATGGTGTCGGATTGCAGCGGTTGGGTTGTTGTCATGGCTGATTGTCTTTGATATTATCTTCGATGTTGTCTTCGATGTTGTCTTTTGCAGGATGGGAGTTCGCCGGGTACAAAGAACGTACCCGTCGCCCCACCGCTGCGCGCCGGGCGTCTAAAGGGCGTAGCCGGAAGGCCAAAACGTCGTATCGGACGTGAATGCAAAAGCTTAAAGTATATGTTAGATATATGTTAGATACTACGGACGGGGGACAGAGGGCGGAAAGTGTACAGTCAAATCGTTATAAAGGTCGTTATAAAGGTCGTCAATCCCGCGTGTTCTCAAAGGGCATGGAATGGGGCGAAAAATGAATCACGTACACGCTGCCTGCGTGGGCGTGAACAATGACCTGTGCATTCCGCGCTATGTTGCTGACGCCCCGCGTGCCGGGCGACAATGCGGAATGGTCGAGCGGCCATTCTACGCCCGCAATGCTGACAACCGCGTCCTCAAAGGTGACAAGAGATACGGTCTCGCCCGGTACGGCCACAAATTTATGCTCCTGCCCGCCCACAAGCACCCGCACCGTGGAAGCATCGTCCAGCAGGCAGACGGGCATCATTTCAGCATACGCGCGCAGCAGGGAAAAACTGGTCAGGGTATGATCCAGACGCCCGCCCGTCGCGCCCAGCAAAGCAATCTGCGTCGCGCCCCGCTCGCGGGCCAGGGCGATGGCTTTTTCCAGGTCGGCGGCGCTCTGATCGGGTGTCGGCACGATGGCGGCATGGGGGAACGCGGCGCGCACCTCCTCCAATCGCGCGCTGTCAAAATCGCCGCACACGATGTCGGGCGTGATGCCGAGCAAAATTGCCTTGTGCGCGGCTCCGTCGGCGGCGATGCAAACGTCGGCCTCGCCTGCCACGCGCCGCGCCAGAGCGGGGGCGGGCGGGTCGCCGTCCGCCAGAATCAAAACGCGCATGATGTTGTCTTCACTTCTTCTATGTTCGCTATGTTCGCTATGTTTGCTATGTTTGCTATGTTTGCTATGTTTGCTATATTTTGTTTGTTGTGTTTTCAGCGCGGGGCGGACAGAACGCGCTCCAGGCCGTCGCAGGCGGGATGCGGGTCGTTTACGTCGAACAGCGGACAAAAGTGGCGGGCCACGGCGCGGTTCAGGGCTTTGTCGCCCTGGCTGGCCTGATATGTGCCTTTGTGCAGCATCCATTCGGCGTCTTCGAGCAGGTCGAGCAAAAGACAGGGCAGGCGCAGCACGATCTGGGCCAGGGCGCTGATGGTCATGTGTTCGATCTGGTTGGTGTTCGTGTCATCGCGAATGAAATGCGCGTCGAAGCCGCTTAGTCCCCAGAACGCGTCTGCGCCGGTTTCGGTTCCGGTCGCGTACTGCGCCATTTCCACGACATTGAAGCGGCCCCAGACCCCGTGCGTGTATGCGTCCCGATGCACATACGGGACCTCGCGCCCGGTTCCCGTAACGACCTGCTGCCACAATACGATGGCCTGCTGCCGCGCGGTCAGGCGCGGGCGAATGGCCGTCATATCAAGAGGGTACGCGCTTTGCACATACGCGCACGCCTCGCGCAGCAGATGCAGGGCCGTGGCAACGGCGGTCTGCTGCGGCCCGCGCTTCCACTCCCTGGTATACGCGTGGCAGCAACCCAAAAATTGGATGTAGGGCGCGTACTCCGGCTGGCTCAGAGAGTGAACAAGGGCGTACTCGCTCGTTCCCGCCGCCCGCATAGCCTCACTCTGCACATCCCAGAAAGCGGCGGGCAGGCCGCTTTCCGCCTTCGAGGTGTTAAGCGCGTTCAGGTCATGGGCATACTGAATCAATGTGTCGGCATCTATTTGCCCCTGCTCCCAGCGCGCATGATGGGCGGCAATGCCCGTGGAATGCAGCAGGCCCGCCTCGTGCAGCCCCGCATCCGTCAACCACTCTGCGATTTCCCGCCACTGACTGCCGCTGTCCATAATCCCCTAATTCGCCACAGACCGCGCGAATCCTTCTGCCGGCGCATACCGTCTTTGTCTTGAACCATGATTCGCATTATTGAAATTACTGCAATGATTTCCTGTCTGCCAATGGGGCACATTCATCTTCAACGCTACAAACTACAAGCGCAGATAATCATAATAATCATTTCAATCCCACAAATCATGGTTCAAGACAAACATGTTCATTAAGCGACCGCCGACAACAAGGAGAAGCGGCCTGCGATGGCGTACACTATGCCTGCTTATCGGCTCGCTGTTCGCGACAAACAGATTCTTATGAACCCACAAACAAACACAAACACCGGACTGCACGACCCCCTGCGTGACCTTGCGCCCCACGCCGCGCCCTTTCACCCGGACGCGCGGCTGCTTCTGCTCGCCCTGCTCCTGATAGTCCTGATCGCCGGGATAGTGCGGATGCGCCGCACCGATGCCTACGATGACGATTATGCGCCGCGCCGAGACATGGCCTGGCTGCTGGGCGTCGTGTGGCTGGGTCTGGGCGTGGAGTGGATACGCTCGCGAATGGGTCTCGCCACGCCCGGTTTCTGGTTTGCCAGTCTGGCCCTGCTCCCGTTCGTGTTCGGGGCTATTGTTCTGGGAGCGCGTCTGTTCGGGGCATATCGGGATGGGGCTTCCGCCCCGCCGCCGTCCCGACCCAATCCGCCCGCGCCGAAGGCAGGCCGACGATGAACGAGAAGGAGGAAAAAGGAAAAAGGAAAAAAGAAAAAGGGGATGCAGATGCGCTTACTGCTGCTCCCGTTCAAACACGCGCCAATGCTGTCGGCAGTTCTGCACAATCTGTACCCTCCGCCCCTTTTTCCTTTTTCCTTTTTCCTTTTTCCTTCTGGGCATTGGCTGCGCTCGCAACGCTGGTTTCGATGGCGCTGCAAATGGGCGGATTGGGACATGAGGCCGTGATTGACGATCATGGCTGGCTGCGCGACGCCGCGTATCGGGGCTGCGGGCAGAACGCCTGGGAGTGTTTTCGGCATCCGCAATTATATTACTACTATCGCCCGCTTGTGGCCGTCAGCTTCGTGCTGGGTCTGCGCCTGCATCCGCTGGCCGCGCTCATCGCGCCGGGTGAAGCGCGGCCCTTCCATATTGAAAACCTGCTGATGCACGGCCTGGCCGTTTGGCTTGTGTTCTGGCTGCTGCGCCTGCTCATCGGGCGCGGCCTGCCGGCCCTGATCGGCGGTTTGCTGTTCGCCCTGCACCCGCTCAACGTTCCCGTCACCACCTTTATCGGCGGACGCACCGACAACCTGGCCCTGATCTTCCTCGCGTTGTGGGCGATTGGATTGATAAAAGGACGGCGTTCCTTGTTCTGGCGCGGCCTGTCGCTGCTGGCGTTTACGGGCGCGCTGTTTACCAAAGAGCAATGTTACCTGCTGCTGCTGCTCGCGCCCACTCTGGCCTCGTGGCGCAGCATAGAAGACAGTAACGAAGACAGCAACGCGAGAGAGGACGCCGAGGAGAATGTTGATGCACTATTAAAAGAGGCAGAGTCAAAAGAAGATACGCCCAACAATGATGATGTGAGGGCGGACTGGCGGCGATTGGCGTGGCTGGCGTGGTTTGCGGTTCCCGCCTTCGCGCACCTGTGGTTCTGGCGGCAGGTAGGGCAGGCGATGCAGGCGGAAGACCAAGCGAGCCACGCCGTCACGCGGTCGTTCTTTGCTCATGCGCCCTGGGGAGCAGGTCTGCACATCGAGATGATCGGGCGGACGTGCTGGTACTATGTCTGCTGCTTTCTGTTTCCCACGATCAGCCGTATGCACCAGTCCACGCTCGGCCCGTGGGACTGTAGGGCGCTGGGGCCGGGGGGATGCGGCGTGCCGCAAATGCCGCAGCCGCCTTCGCTGTGGCTGGCGGTCGGCGGGGCTGCCGCGTTCGGCTTCGGGCTGTGGCTGACGTGGCGAACCTGGAAGCATCCCGCCTGCCGCCTGTGTCTGCTGTGGACGGGCCTGACCCTGCTGCCCTGCCTCAATATCATTCCCGTCCCCTCGCAGTTTATCGCGCCGTATCGCGCCCTGATCCCGCTTGCAGGCGTGTGCGGACTGGCGGGCGCATTGATAGAGCAGGGTTTTTTAAGGGGGCGAGGGCAATGGACCGCGCGGCGCACACCCGGCGAAACAGCGCCGTCTATCTACTCAGGGCCGCTGTTTGCGCCTGCCCTTGCCCTGCTGGTATTTGTGTGCCTGCTATTCGGATGGGAAACGTTGGCGGATGTGGCGTGGTGGAAAAACGACGGGATGCTGATGCAGGCCGAGATGCGCTACGACCCTAACTTTGTGCCGGCGCGCACGGGCGAAGCGTTTCTGCGCGATCAAAACGGCGATGTCGAGGCGGCGATTGCCAGTTATGACACGGCGTTAAGGCAGCTTCTTCCCGAAATCAGCGACGAACGTACAGAAAAAGAGCAAGGGCGCGACAACGCTGCCGATGTCATCATTCGGGCGGGACGCGCGCCCGATATGCCCCGGCGCATCGCGAGCGCGAGCAGCCTGCGCTACAACGATGTCCCCTATCTCGCCAACAGCCTGCTGGCGCGGGGCGGGCTAAGTCAGCGATTGGCGCACTGGAACGACGCCGCCGAGGATTACCGCGCCGCGCAGGCCCTGCTGCCCGAAAACGCGAACATCGGCGACTGGCTGGCGTATGCCCTCGATCACGCGGGGCGCTGGCCCGAAGCCGAGTCGGTCTTGATCGCGCAGGTCGCCCGCCGCGCCGATGCGTACCGCCTGTCGCAGTTGGGCGGCCTGTACTTTCGGCAGGGCCGATGGGAAGCAGCGCGCGACATGCTGGGCCTCGCCCTGCGCGCGCCCGCCTCGGACTTGGGCGCAAACATGGACGCGGCCTTAGCGCGGCAGCAGTACCAACAGGCGTCAGCGCGTATGCCGCACAAACCTCAACGTAAACCTCAACGTAAACCTCAATGAATGCGATTCATTTCTTTCAACGCGAATGCCTTGCGGGCTGGATGTACCCCTGCTCGCCGGAAGACATGCGCGACTGCCTGACTCGTCTGCCCGAACAGGATTTAGAGGGGCTATGGGCGGTCGGACTGATGCCCGCCACCCGCAAAGACAATGAAGCCTATGGGCGCTACTATTGATGATATACCGATCATGCGTGATATTCCAGCCGTCTTTGACGAGTGCGTTCTTTACGGCATCGTGGCTCGTGTCTTTGCGCGGCATAGGCTCTCCCTGCACTGATTACATTCCTTTTTTAGTATACCTGTGTCCGGGCGGACGCATAAAATACAGAGATGTTGCGACCTCGCGCCGAAGCAAAGCCATCCGATGAATAAAAATCAAGAAATAATACTAAATCAGCACACATACACAGCGTTTTGCTATTGACAGCCTGTACATTCAGGTCTATAATAAGATCAAGCCGCACGGCTTACGGTACGCCGCGCAACGTACTCGGCCTCTCGTGTACACCTTTCTCGTGTACACCTTTCTCGTGTACACCTTTCTCGTGTTAGAAAGGTCACAGTATGCTTTCTCCCACATCTGCCTTCCTGCGGTGCATTGGCATCGCCATCATCACTGCCTCCCTGAGCTACCTGCCACACAAAGCGCAGGCGCAGCAGTCACTGAGCGCCAACATGACGGTAAGCCTCCACTCCTGGTACAATCCGCCCGATGCCAACCCTCCGTACACTGCGTTCACGCCCGGCAACATGAACCTGAACGTAGACTACACCGTGCTGGCGGAGGCTGATGCTCATGACCCCACCGTCATGCTCACAGCGATTGATTTGTTCGCCACCGAACGTGACTACTATACGGGCTTTCAGACGGTTCCGTTAAATGGCGGCAACGCGAAATATTCGGTGTACGTAACCGGTTCTTCCGCAGGTCAGGCATGGACAGTGGTGAATCAGGCTTATGGATGCTACTCCTGGTACGCCAAATCTTATAATGATGGAGGTGAGTACGCCCAATCGGGTTCGTGGGGCGGCTACGGCAACGGTGGTTAAATACCGGATACGCTGCGCGGCGTGTCCCTTTTTATCTGCTCCATCCACAGACTTCTGGAGGCGTTATGAAGAAGCGATATTTCCAATGGCTGTTGCTTATGCCGATCACGGTGGCCGCAGGTCAGGCCAAGTCACAGCAAGCGAACGTCCAGCACACTGACGTTCGACGCGCCGACGTTGGCTCTGCTTATCGAACCTATGAGACGGAGTTTGAAGTCGGCAACGGTATGGCTTCTCTGATGTATCGCGTCCTTTTCGATAACGGACGCTACCGCATGGAGTACAATCCGAGCAAGTGGGGCAGCGACGGAATTGGACACGGCCTTGCGCCTCTCGACCCTGTTAAAGACTTCGCCGAGATCTACGATGCAACGACCGAAAGCGTGGTTTGGGATATATTTCCGAAGGGCTTGCCTTGTCCATCTATAATGACTGTCCAGTACGCCTACTATCAGGCTTTCAAGCGCGACGGTGAGGCCACCATGAAACGTCGCTACCATTACATTGACGACCCTCTGAGAAGAACAACTTACATTCTGCATTCCGCTTACAGCCGCATTCCGACGCGCGCAAAACTGGAAAATATTGGCCCCGTGGATGTGCATAAGACCGGCGCAGAAACGATTGCCGGCTTCTTGTGCGAGCGCTACGAGGGAACCGTCACCATTACGCCGCGCGGCCCGCATACACCCGACTACGTGCCGCCACATATGGGCGTTCGCTTCTGGCTGGAACCCAAAACGCAGCTGATCCTCAAATGCGAGCAGCATTTTCCCTCTTTTGACCGGCGCACTCCCCCCAGGCGCGAAGTCTTCGAGGTTCACAAACTCACGTTCCTCAAAAGCATTCCCCTGTCCCGGTTCCAGATCGCCCCCGGACAAAAGGTGCTTCTGCCGGAGATCATCAAGGACATTCCTTTGCCTCATGGTGTGGCCCGGTGGGTGCAGGACGCGATTACGAACAAAATAACGTATGTGCCGGACGCAAAGTAAAACGCTTGAACCCTGTTCGCGGCCCTGTCTGCGGCCCGAACCAAAACAACCCGACCGGGGCGATAGAAGCAGGCTGCGGGAACATTCCTCCGGCACGGGCCGGGGGCGGGGTAAAACGACGACGGAACGATAGGAAGCGGGGAAGCAAGTATGACAGCAAACCTTCTTAGCGGGGCGCAAAGGTCGGCATGGCGTTTCAAGGCTTTGTGTCTGATCGCCCTGACGCCGACCTGCCAAAGCGGGGCGCAAACCTCCGGCCCGACACCTACCCCGCCTGCCGTCCCGACAGCGGCTGCCGGGGCGACGAGTGGGGAACGCGCGGCGCGGCAAGTACCGGATGGCGAGCCCGCGCTTTTCCGGGCGGACCTGGAACGGGACGCGCGGCTTGCCGTTCCCGTCACCCTGTCCGCGCCCTCGATCACGCTGGAGCAATGCCTGAGCCGACTGGCAAAAAACAGCGGCGTTCGGCTTACGGTCGCCGCTCCTATCAAGACCCGCCGCGTCTCGGCCTTTGTCGCCGGATTGCAAATGCGCGACCTGATGACCGCCCTGGCGCGCGTACATGGCTTTTCGTGGCGCAGGCCGGCCCCGGCAACGCCACCCCCCGTAGCTTCCGCAAACGCAGCAAGTCCGGCAGTTCCGGCCCCGGTTCCCGCCGACTATGAGCTGTATCAGTCCAATCAGGCGCGTCTTGTCGAGCAGGCGGCCATCAAGAACTCCGAGGTATGGGAACAGCGCGAGCTAAAGGCCAAAAGCGACGCCGTGATGGCCGCGATCAACGCCAATCTGGGAGCGCGGTCGAAGGACACGCCCTCATTCGCCGACATGCTGGCCGACTTCTCCCCCGAACAGTTGCAGCGGCTCGCCGGACGCGCCGCGCCTGACGATGTCGCCGTGATCGCCGCCGACAACAACGCGTATATGCACGATCATCTGCTTTTCGCCCGCCCCTTCGCTTCCCTTCCGCCTCAAACGCAGCAGAGCCTTCGGGCGCAACTCGCGCAGCCGCGCCCGACATCGGGCGGCAAACTGCCCGACTATCCCGACATGGGCAATTTGCAGGTGGGCATCGTCGCCATGAACGGGGATGTGCGGCTCGGTATCGTGAACGCCGACGGCAAAGACCTGAACACCACGCACCTCCATGTACAGCGCAAGGGGCTGCCCGGCATTGACGGCAGCAACAGTTCAAGTGCGGAAATCAATCAGGCGATGGACGCCGACATGGTTTCGCTGGACGGTCTGCCTCCGGCAAAGCGGGCAAAACGCCTGCGCTCTGCCAAAGAATTGCAGCGTTTTTTGCTTCCGGTCGTGCTGGCGGACATTGCGCGGCAGACCGGCATCAGTATTGTCAGCGACGACTATTTGAGCAGCCGCTTTATGTCGTATAGCTGGCTGCTGACCGACCGGGACGACTATGCGCCGACCGAGGCACTGGATCAGGTGGCGCGGGCCTTCGCGCACCGGATGCGCTATAGCGAGGGCGTTCTGCGCGTTTCTACGGTGTCGCCCGGCCTGGACCTGCGCGGCGAGCCGCCGGACGAGGCCGTGGCGCGCATGACCGAGATCGCTGTCAAGAAACTGCCGATGGAACTGGACGACTATGTGATGCTGGCCGGCCTGACGCGCCTGCAATGCAGCCAGATGCCCGCCGCCACGCGCTACGGCGAAACGCAAAGGGCGGTTTCCACCAACATGCAGCGCCTGTATCCCATCCTGCACTTCTACGGCCTGCTTTCCCTGACCCAGCGGTCGCAGGCGGAACAAACCGGGGGGCTGGCAATGGCGGACATACGCGGCGGCGCGCACCAGGCCCTTGCTTCCCTGCTGGATCGCGGCCTGCCCGCTTTGCTGCCCGCCACTCAAACGCCTGCCCGGCCCGGCTTTTACGTCCATCGCACAAGAAGCGGAGGCCGCGACGCCCAAGTTGTGTTGATGCTTGTGTCCGACAGCGCGGCCCGAAACGTCAGCATATATCGCCTGCCCCTGACACAGGACCAGCCCACTCCTCAGCGCGGCGTACCTTAGACAGCGCTGATGCAATGCCGCCGCGCCAAAAACAAAGCATACAAACATGCAACAAACAGGCTACATAGGCCTGTTTGTTGTCGTTTGACCCCATACTGCAAAAGGTCTGAAAAATGTTTGGAGATTGTGAGGTATGCTCTTTCCGGTTCGAGCCGATAAATCGTAGTGACACATCAAGGGCCGTCCTCCGGCGTAAGCGCGTCGCCGAACGGTTTGGGAACTCTGGAAAAGAATCCTGCGTCTGCTAAGTGAAATAGACGCGCATGGTTCAAAAATAGGTTGACAAGTATACGTGTTTTTTGATACACTATATGTGCGGCCCGGTTCCTGCAATGTGTGCGTCCCGTGACGCCGCCGCGACTTTTTTGAAGGATGAGGATACGAGCATGAGCGTACCAATGCGTTGGCAAGAACCGGAGATTATCGAGGAGCCGCTTTTCGCGCCCCATGTCCCCCTGCGCCGCCGCGCCACGCGCCGCCTTAACGGCCTGCGCGCGACCCTGGCGTTCGGAGCCGCCTGCCTGACCATGAGCGCGTGTACCGCGCTCGGTTTTCAGATCGGCAAGGCCAACGCCGCCAACACGCCCACGCTGCGCATGGTGTCTCTGCCCGCCGCGAACGGTCAGGTGGCGCTGACAAACGCCGCGCTGGAACGCAAACTCGGCTTTGTCACGGTAACGGGAGGCGTATTCAGCCGCGCAAAGCACAATCTTTCCCAGGTAGAGGCGGTCGTAGAATTGCTGGACAGCCAGAACCGCACCCTTCAGGTGCAGTCCGCCCTTGTCGCCCTCGACCCGCTCGCCGTCGGGCAATCCGCGCCGTTTCGCGTAGAAATGAACGACAATCCCCGTGCCGCAGGCTGGCGCGTCCACTTCCGCCAGATGTTCGGCGCGTCCCTCGACTGACAAAGCACAGACGGACACGTAGTTTCGGGTTTACATGTACTATAATGACCCCAAGAAACTGGACAATGGTTTAAGGTGGTGGCTGTGTCAAAATAGAACACAGGAGAACCCATCATGTCCACACTACGTAAACGCTATTCTGCCGAGTTCAAGGCCAAGTTGGCGCTCGAAGTGGTCAAAGGCAGCCGCACTCTCGCGGAGATCGCAAGCGAAGCGCAAGTGCATCCCAATCTGCTGATGCAGTGGAAGAAGCAACTGCTCGATAGCCTGCCCACCGTCTTTGCCGACAAGCGCGTCAAGGACGACAAAGACCAAGAAGAACTCACGGATCAACTCTACCAGCAGATCGGGCAGCTCAAGGTCGAACTCGACTGGCTCAAAAAAAAATCAGGACGGCTCTCTTGATGTACTGCGGCAGCGCGTCGAAGCCCGTCATCCGCAGATCAGCATCGCGCGCCAATGTGAACTGTTAGGTTTGTCTCGCTCCGGCTACTACTACCAACCGCGTGGCGAGAGCGAACTCAACCTACGCCTGATGCGCCTGATAGATGAAGAGTACACCGCGCACCCGTTCTTCGGCTACCGCAAGGTCACGCGTATGCTGCGCCAGGGTGGATACGAGGTCAACAAGAAGCGGATTGCCCGCTTGATGCAGGTCATGGGCTTGCAGGCAATGGTTCCCGGCCCGAATACAAGCCGCCCGTCGCCTGAGAACCCGACCTATCCTTACCTGCTGCGCGGCGTCAAGATCGACCACGTCAATCAGGTGTGGAGCGGCGACATCACGTATATTCCCATGCCGAAGGGATTTGTGTACCTGTTTGCTGTGATCGATTGGTACAGCCGCTTCGTCCTGGCCTGGCAGCTTTCCAACACAATGGACACCGCCTTCTGTATAGAAGGGCTGGAACAGGCACTGACAAGCGGCAAGCCGCATATCTTTAACAGCGATCAGGGCGTTCAGTTCACGAGCAGGGAGTTTACCGGTCGCCTGCTGGCGGAAGACATTGCAATCAGCATGGATGGGCGAGGCCGCGCCTTAGACAACATCTTTGTAGAACGCTTGTGGCGAACCGTCAAATACGAAGACGTATATCTGAAAGGATATGAAACGCCTAACGAAGTGCAAAGCGGACTGTGCGCCTACTTCCACTTCTATAATGAAGCGCGTCCGCACCAGGCGCTGGGCTACCAGACACCGGCAGCCGTGTACCGTCAATCGCTCGGCTGCTAGGCCGACAAAGATCGGCACACCGACCACCTTAAACAGGACGAAAATTTGTCTTGACAAATGGGGTCACTATATACATCCTTTAAGAGGGCCGGAAACAAAGATATACTTTGTTTCCGGCCCATTGGCTTGTAGAACACTTGCGCCGCGCAAGACCCACGCTGCGTAAGCGGGTCACAACGAAGGGACGGGGGAATGTTTCCCCCGTCCCCGTCAATAGTCGTACACTGTCTGAACAGCCAGTACGCCTGTGTGCTTAGTGCTTCTTGGCGTAGTGGTGCGCGATAGCCGCTGCGCCGATGCCGGTTGCGACCGGATGACGCTGCAGGATGTTGCGATGGCGTCCGGACGCCATGCGGCTGCTGCCGGTGCGCTTGGCCGCCCGGTAAGCTGCGTAGCCGCCCACCGCGCCCGTCGCAGTGGGGTGACGATGGAAAATGCTATGGTGTGTCTGCGCGCCCGCTGCCAGCGGCAGAACGCCGCCCATTGCAAACGCTGCGCCCGCAAACATCGCTATTTTCCTGGAGCTGTTTACTGTGTTTATCATCTTTTTGTCCTTGACCCTTTCAGGTCGAAACGCGCCTTGTTGGTTATCTGCGTATGATATTGCCTCACATTGGGAGCCATATGTTAGATGAGCAAAAGAGTATCTGCGCGTTCGGTTTGCTCGTCGCATGTGGGACGGGCGTAAATGAAAAAATGTTTCCGAATGTTGCGCGTTGATTTCCCGGCGGTTATTGGCCTCGTCAAGCGCCTGTCCCACCTGACTTTCACGCTCATCTTTGCGTATGTTCTCCCCATTCCTCTCCTGATTCGCCTTAGTCACCGATCACAGGCAACGCGCTATATTCAGGCCAATCACTCATACACCGCGCATTTTGCAGGAACCTTCCCGCCGCAGGCCGAATAACCTATGGAAGCGCAGAACGCGTACCGTATCTGCCTGTGCTGCCGGCAGAGCAGGCAGACACGCGCTAAAACCCTGAAAAGATCGCTGACGAACGACTTCCAAACCTTTAACGCTGTCCCCTCTGAGCGACAGCATGACTGCAAACAACGCTGGAAATGATGTGGATGGATGGCATGGATGGATGGCATGGATGGATTTCGTGTTCGCAGGGCGCGGGTGGCCGACCGATTCGCGATTGCGGGACTGTGGCGGGAACTGATGACGCTGCACACAGGCCTGGACGCGCGCTTTCAGATGGCCCCGGACGGCGAGCAGAAATACGCCCGCCACGCGCAGGAAACCATGCGCGAACGGAACGGATACGTGCTTGTAGCGGAAGAGAGCGCCACGGGCGACCTGATTGGTTTTGTGCTGGGTGAACTGCAAACGCGCCCGCCCAAAACCATGCCGGGCGTGTACGGCTTCATTTCCGATATGTATGTGCGCGAGGCGTGGCGGCAGCGCGGGGTCGGAAGCGCCTTGTTCGAGGAGATGCGTCTGTGGTGCGCCGCGCACAAGGCTACCGCCCTGGAATTGTACGTGGCCGAAGACAACCCCGCCGCCCTCGCCTTCTGGCAGAGCATGGGCTTCCAGCCGTTCCTCAAACTGGTGCATCTGGACTTATGACCCGCTCGGCGCGAGCAAACTGCGGACGTCACTAATGCGCCTCGGCGAACAAAATACACATAAACACAGTTGGTACGCAAGCGGCAGACGACAATCAAACACGAGAAAAGTTGAAACTATGACATATCGAATCGCGGTGTTGGCGGGGGACGGGATCGGGCCGGAGATCGTGGCCGAAGCGACCAAAGTAATGCAGGCCGTGGCGTCCCGGCATGGCTTCGCACTGGAACTTACACCCGCGCCTGTGGGCGGCGCGGCCTACGACGCGACCGGGCATCCGCTTCCCCCCGAAACGCTCGCGCTGTGCCGTACCAGTGACGCCGTGCTGTTGGGCGCGGTCGGCGGGCCGAAGTACGACGCCATACAGCCTCCCGAACTCAGGCCCGAAGTGGGCGCGCTGCTGCCTCTGCGCCGCGAACTCGGCCTGTTCGCGAATCTGCGCCTCGCTAAACTGTTCCCCGCCCTGAGCGGCGTGTCCTCGCTGCGCCCCGATCTTGTCGCGGATGGCCTGGACATTCTCGTCGTGCGCGAACTCACAGGCGGCATCTATTTCGGCCAGCCCAAAAGCCGCGACGCGGACGGGATGCGGGCCATAGATACCTGCGTGTATACCCGGCCCGAAATCGAGCGCATCGCGCGCGTGGGCTTCGAGGCGGCGCGTGGGCGCGGCAAAAAACTGTGCAGCGTGGACAAGGCCAATGTGCTGGAAACGTCCCGATTGTGGCGCGAGACGTGCATCGCAATAGCAGTTGAGTACGCGGACGTAGAGTTGTCGCACATGCTCGTGGATACGTGCGCCATGCAGCTTGTGCGCGACCCGCGCCAGTTCGATGTGATCGTCACGGAAAACATGTTCGGCGACATCCTGAGCGACGAGGCCGCCATGCTGACCGGCAGCCTGGGAATGCTGCCCTCGGCCAGCTTGGGCAGCGCCCCAAGCGCGGACGGCGCAGGCACGTTCGGCCTGTACGAACCCATCCACGGCTCGGCCCCCACCCTGACCGGCCAGAACGTCGCCAACCCGCTTGCGACCATTTTATCCTGCGCCATGCTGCTGCGCCACTCGCTCGGCCAGCAAGCCGCCGCCCAGGACATCGAAAACGCCGTAGCAAGCGCCCTTGATGCGGGACACCGCACAGCCGACATCGCCGCCCCCGGTATGCCGACATTAGGCACAAGCGAAATGGGCAATGCAGTTGTCGCAGCTCTCAATACACAAACTTAAGTTGTGCCGGCCTTTGATTTGCCGTATACTGTTGTATTAGGGCTACTTGGCATTATATATCGATATGGGTTGGTGTTGTTTAAGCATTCGTATAACTGTTGTGCAAAATACCAAGATGCTGTACGATATGGGAACATAGCCATGCCCAAAAGGATAAAGACGCCCGCGACCCACTGCAAGCGCGGCCACGCGTTGACCGAGGAAAACACGTACACTAACCCGACGACCGGAGATCGGCAATGCCGAATCTGCCGTGACGTAGCGGCTAAGTTCAACCAAGCCAAGTACACCAAGATGCGCCAAGCCGCGCTTATAACCAAAAAGGAGATTGGGAATATGGAGGTTCTTGACGAGCATTTTATCGTAAATACTCAGGGTGAACGCGTCGCCGTATTGCTGAATATGTCCGTGTACCAAAAGATGCTGGACGCGCTGGAGGAACTGGAGGAGATTCGCGCTTACGATGAGGCAATGGCCTCCGGCGACGAAGCCATTCCCTTCGCGCAGGCTGTCGAGGAAATCAGGCAAAAGCGCGCATGAGTTACACCGTCTCCATCCTGCGCCGCGCTCAAAAAGAGTTGGACGACTTGCCTGTTCAGGAAGCCGAGCGTGTCATCAGTGCAATCAATGCGCTGGCAGAAGATCCACGCCCGCCAGGCTGCGCAAAGCTAAAAGGGCGCACAGGCTGGCGTATTCGCGTTGGCGATTATCGAATGATATACAATATAGAGGATGCTGCCCTTACCATTACGGTGATAAACGTAGGCCATCGCCGCAACATTTATCGTTAGCGTCTCGCTTTAATCAGCCGTTTTCAGCCCACGCCCGTCAGAAAAGTGTGTGGTTTATGCCCAATGAAAACTGTTCCCAACATGCCCCGCACAAAGTTGAGGCGGAACCGCTTCATCTCAACAGAACGCTTCAGGAACTGGACGGCAAGAATTGGGGCGAGCCGAGTTATCCTTCCTTCCTGGTCGCGGAGTGCCATCGCCTGCGCCGCGTTCCCCTGTGCGACTTCACGCCTGAAAACCTGCGGATGCTGATCGGTCAGCAATTCAGTCTGGAGTATCTGCTTCCACTGGCGCTGGAAGAGCTTTCCCGCGACCCGTGGGTGTCGGGCGACTTTTATGAGGGCGACCTCTTGCAGCAGGTTCTGAGACTGCCCGCTGCATTCTGGCAGGCGCACCCGGAATGGCAGACCGCTTTCGCCGCCGTTGTCGGCGCGGCCATTCATCAAGCGCAAAGCGCCACTTCAGAGGGCGCGTGGCAGTATGACAAAGAAATCGTTACTCTGCTGTTGAGGTGGCCGTCGCTCAACCCGTCAACAGAGTAGCATCGAATAGCACAAATACCTTTGAGAAACAAAATGCCGCCGGTTTCCGTTTAACGGGAAGACCGGCGGCATTGCTGTTCCTCGCTTCCACGCGTCGGCAGCGACATCAACCCGCATCTTCGACAAACGAAGAGCAATAAGCAACAAGTAATAAGTAACAACCCGGAGACACACATGAGCGGTAAATTGTTTTCGACCCGGACGCATGGCGTTCTGGATTATCTTTCGGTCGGGCTGTTGATCGCCCTGCCCCGTGTGCTGAAGTGGGACAAAAAAGCGACCAATCTGCTGACCGGCGCGGCTGTCGGTACGCTGGTTTACAGCCTGCTCACAGATTACGAACTGGGCGCGGCCCGCGTGCTGCCCATGAAAACGCATCTCGCCTTGGACGGCGCGAGCGGCCTGCTGCTTGCCGCCGCGCCCTTCGTGTTTTTGCAGGAGGATCAGGCGACCACTATGGCGCTCGTCGGCCTGGGCCTGTTTGAAATCACGGCCTCATTGACAACCGAGACCACGCCCCATTACGAATAAACTGCCAAATTCATTTTGACGATGCCCTGCAAACCTACTGCGCCGGACGCTTACACCACTGCATTTGCCGTATAGACATTTGACAGCGCCGAACTTCCTGAACTGTTGTTCTGTTATAAATTCGAGTACAAAAGCAAATGATTGATGTAATCAGCACTAAGAGGCGCGGCTTCGGAAGGCGGGCGAATATGAAGAAGCGTATAGGCGGGCGGCGGGCGTGGCTCGGTATAGCGGCCTTTGTCGGCGTGACAAATTGGGGTGTGGCGGCATGGCGGCATCGTTCCGTTGCGCCGGATATGGCACGACAGAGCGTAGAACGGGCGCATACGCCGCGGGGCATGGTGTATGTACCGGGCGGGACGTGCCTGATCGGTACGAACGACCTGGATGCAGACGAGGATGTGCGGCCCCTGCGCCGGGTTGATGTGCCGTCATTCTACATGGATCGCACCGAGGTCACGAACGCGGAGTACAAGCGCTTCCAACCCGACTACGACTTTCCGCACAACGAGGCGAACCTGCCGGTCACGAACGTGACGTATGACGAGGCCGCCGCGTATGCGCGCTGGGCCGGCAAACGCCTGCCCACGAACGACGAGTGGGAGAAGGCGGCGCGCGGCACGGACGGGCGGCGCTACCCGTGGGGCAATGTGTGGAACCCGGCCTTTGTCGCCACGCGAGCGGGCGGCGGCAAAACTCCGACGCAGCGCGTTTCCATAGTAAAGAAGCCGGGGCAATGCGCCGTGGGCGCGTCGCGTGTGCGTCCGGTCGGCTCGGTTCCGGTGGGCGTCAGCCCCTACGGGTGTCTGGACATGTCCGGTAATGCGTGGGAATGGGTGCAGGGCTTCCACGACAACAACCCGCAGATGCGCCTGCTGCGCGGCGGGGCGGTAGGCTACGGCGAGAGCGACCTGCGTACCTATACTTATGCCATCGAGGGCGCGGAAGCGACTTGACGCGACACCGGGTTTCGCTGCGCGAAATCATTGCCCTGAGTTCACAGTATCTTTCCTGTCTACATCTGTTATACATCTGTGGCAGGGATTAAAACATATGCAAACCACCCGATGGGAGCATTCCCATCGGGTGGTTTGCATTCGTCGGGTATTCTTAAAGGCATGAATTCAAATCTGGATACGCCCGCCGAAGAGACTTCGCTGCTGACGCCCGCCCTGCGTACTACAATGGCCGTGGCCTGCGGGCTGGCAATCGCCAACCTGTACTACAATCAGCCCCTGCTGGCGCAGATCGCGCGCGGCCTGCATTCGAGTCAGCGGCAAGTCGGCATACTGCCCACGCTGACGCAGGCGGGTTTTGCCATCGGCGTGTTTTTCATCGCGCCGCTCGGCGATGTGCTGGAACGGCGGCGATTGATTCTCACGATGCTCGCTCTTGTCACGCTGTCGCTGGTCGGGGCCGCACTTGCGCCCAGCCTGCCGTACCTTGCCGTGGCAAGCCTTGCCATCGGCGTGACCAGCGTAATCTCCACGCTCGTGCTGCCGTTTGCGGTCGCGCTGTCGCGCCCGGACGAGCGGGGAGCCACGGTCGGCAGCATCGCCAGCGCCATGCTGATCGGCATTCTGCTGTCGCGCACCCTGAGCGGAGCTATCGGGCAGGTGTACGGGTGGCGCGTGATGTACGCCATCGCCGCCTGCCTGATGGTCGCGCTCGCATTTACCCTGCGCCGACTGCTGCCGCGCAGTCAGCCCGCCGCGCGTCTTGCGTATGGCCCTCTGCTGCGCTCGATGCTCGGCTTTTTACGCACTCAGCCCGTTCTGCGCGAGGCCACGCTCAACGGCATGACGTGCTACGCGGCTCTGAGCGCGTTCTGGGCCACGCTCGTGTTTTTGGTGGAAGGGCCCGCATACCGGTACGGCCCTGCCGCAGCGGGATTGTTCGGCGTGGTCGCGGCGGGCGGCGCGCTGCTCGTGCCACGCATCGGCAAATTAGCGGACAGATACAGTCCGCGCCTGCTCGTGGGCGTGGCGACCGCGAGTATGCTGGCCGGGTATGTGCTGCTCTGGGCATTTGGAACGCGACTTTGGGGACTGATCGCGGGTGTGATCGTCCTGGACATGGCGAACCAGGCCGCCACGGTTTCCAATCAGGCCAGCGTATACAGCCTGTCCAGCGAGGCGCACAGCCGCCTGTATACCGTGTACCGGGCATCGTTTTCATTGGGCGGCTCGGTGGGCGCGTATCTGGGTGTGTGGGGATGGAGCGTGTGGGGCTGGAACGGGGTATGCGGCGTGGGAATTACGCTGCTTACCATCGCCCTTGTCCTGCACTTTGTTTTGCAGGCAAGGACGGATTGATTTGTCCTGGCTCATTCTTGTGTATTCTTCTGTGTATATTCTTCTGTGGTGACTATTCGGCCATATCCCGCACTAAAGCACGGGTCTGTGAGGCTTCGCCGGGCGTCCACGCGCAGCGAAAGAGGGCGTCCACGCGCAGCGAAGAATTGCCGTCTTGCGGACGGGACAGTCCAGGTTGACAAAGCATTTCCGTCCGCAGGACAGTCGGCGAAACGCCTCCTGGACGGGTCGTTCACGGCCCGGTCGCCACGCCTGAATAGTCACATGTATTCTTTAGCAATACTTGCGTTTCCTCTGTTAGAGGTTACGTCAAAACGAAACACCCGCTTCTACACATGAAGCGGGTGTTTCGACAAGCACAGCAAACGGCTAGCCCCGGCGCGGGTTGCGCTTGCTTTCGAGCAGGCGCATGGCGGTTTCGCGGTCGGTGCAGAGGTCATGCACGATAGGCTGGCTCCAGCCCATTGCCTGCCACTCCAGTACGGAACGTATGGCGTCCACTTTGGTCGCGCCGCCGGCGACGACAACCACTTTGGGAACCAGGTACAACTGCTCGAACGTGACGGACAGCAAACGGTCGTTGATGCCGTTGACCAGACCTTCCAGTTCGGTCAGAACAGCCGGAGGAAGCTGCTTGCGCGCGGCCAGCGTGATGAACAGGCGGTTGCACAGGTCGCCGATGATGCAGCCCACGCCCTGCTTGCCGTTGCTGCTGTGCTTTTCAATCAGGTCAATCATGCGGCCCAGTTCCGGCTGGAGGTTGCCCAGCATCGGCTCATGCAGGCCCACGATGAAACGGTGTCCCGACTTGGGCCGCACGCCGCCGATGCCCACAAGGGCGAGGGTCGGCACGAACACCTCGTCGTCCTCGATGATGTTGCCGTTCGACGTGACGTTCTGCTTGGATTTCTCTTCCCACACCTGCGGCGAGATCCAGCGCCCCGGCCCCTCGGCCAGCCAATCAGCGATCATCTCCGGTGACTTGACGGCCACCGGCAGGCTCAGGCGGATCAACTGCGCGTCGGGAAAAGCGCGGGCCAGCCACGCGCCGCTGATGTCGGCGTCCATGGCGCGGCGCGCGTCCGGGCTTTCCATGCTCCACACCTCGGCAGCGATGTTGCCGTTCATCGAAACCACCTTGACGCCGCGTACATTGCGCTTGTCGAAGATGTGCTTGTTGAACAGGCTTTCACACGCATAGAATACGGCGCGCCCTGACGAAAGGGCCACGATCTCGTTCTGGCGCACAATCGTGTCCAGGTAATCGGAACATAACTGGCCGAGCGCCTGATGCAGGCGGTCGTCGGCAAGGCTGCTTTCCAGCGCCTCCTCATGTCCGGTCGTATCGGCCACGATTGCCGACTGAAGTTCGTAAGCCGCAACAAGTTCGCGCTCCAGATGATCCAGGCGCGGCGGCTTGAAGGGCGCGTTTTCATCTATATGTACGCGCACGATGCCCGTATCCAATGCGAAGCGATACAAACGAGAAACCGTGCTGGCATCTATATGTGACAGACCCGGCTCGGTTTTCGTCAACTGCTGCAAAATCTCTTTTTGTTCGAGGCGGTCTACCAACACCATTTTTGCAATACGCGCCGCAAGGCGTCTTCTATCGGTTGGGTCCAGGGCGGGTCTGCGCCCGCGCCGCTTGTCCCCTGTGGTCGTCATTCTGCTAAATCCTTTCACCCCGCACACGCGCGTACCAGTATCTTCTATTATTATAGCAGATGCAAGCGGTGAACAAAGCAAGGCTAATTGAGATTTCAGGCAGATTTTTGCATTGCAGTCGCATCAATCGCATATTCTGGCAATGTTTTTGGGGTTAAAAGAGAAGTCTAAAGTGGCATAAGAGGGACGAAGCGCACGGAGAGCAGGTGGTATATAGCAGTTCATCTAAATAAGCACGTGAAATTCTTAAAATAATCGGCATTTTGTGGCATATACTATTGACACAGAATGCGAACCGTGGCATAATAAACGCGAAGGTATCCTTCTTTCTCGTCCTCAGATTAATTTGTCTCCAGACCGCTCCTGCGGTTTGCAGTCAGCCCGGCTTCAATGGCGAAGCCGGGCATTTTTTTGTCGCTGCTCTTATTGTCTGATCCTGATTCCGCTTGCAGGCGCTACCGGGAGGAAGGAACCGGGGGCAGGGGCTGTCCGCAGTCGGGGCAGAAGCGGAAGGTGACGTTGTCGGTTCTCTGGCCGCAGTTAGCGCAGACGCGCCGCCCCGCATCCACATCCTTGCGCGGGTACTCGCCTCTTAGCAGCCGCTTGAAGTCTTCGGACTCGCCCCAGTCGCGCATCTCGCGGGCGCGGGCGGCGGGAAACGGGAACGGCTGTGTGGCGATCATCCGAAACTTGTAGTACATGCTGAGCAGGTCTTCGTCCAGGTCCTCGAACAGGTCGGCCTGCTTGGTAAACTCCACGACGCTCAGGTCGTCCATCATCTTTTGCGTACCGCCCACAAGCTTGAGCAGAGCGCCGATGCTGATGCTCGGCTCCTGCACGACAAGCACACCCGCGCGATCCGCCGTCAGTTCCGACTTACGGAACCACGCATAAAATGCGTACAGCAGGCCCTGCGTGAGCAGGCTGGTCGGGACAGGAAACAGCCGGGTCAGTTCCGTCAGCGAGTCGGCGAGGACGCGGGCCACGGTGCGGTACAGCATGTGTTCCGCCTTGATGTGGCCGAGTTCGCGCCCGATCACGTGCAGCCGCTCCTCGTCGCCCAACAGATCCACCATTGCCGTCGTCATCACGATGGTGTGACGCTGCATTCCGAACGCGATGGCTCCGGGCTGCGGGTTCTGGCTCAGGTAGAATTCGGGTTCCGGCACATCGAGTACGGCGCAGGCCTCGCGCAGATCGTTGTACAGGCGCGAACACTGGCGCGGCGAGACGCGGATGGCGTCGCCCGCATATTGCAGGCGCACATAACGCTCGATGCCGATGTCGCTCAGGGAGCGGATAAGTTTGTCCAGGCCCGGTGTGCGGCGCAGGGTTTCGAGGGCGGCGCGGTCGCCGGGATGCTCGAAAGCGCTGGAGGCCAGGCCGGGAAAGCGCAGGCGCGCGGGTATGGCAAGCGGGGGCGTGGCAGTCATGCCGTTTCCTTTCTGTTGGTGGCGTCCGTGTCTGGGGCTGTGTCGCTCGTCGCGCCGGATGTGCCGGACTGCGCCGCTTCGGTCGTTGGCGGCGGCGTGTCATTCGGCGCGGGCGCACCTGAACCGGCATTGTCAACCACAGGGCTGGCGTCAGGACTGGTACTGTGATTAGTATTGAAGTCTACGTTGTCGTCGCCGGTTGGCGCGTTTCCCGCTGACGTAAACGTATCGTGTCCGACGCCATCAGGAGATCCATCTGATCCGTCCGCTGCGGAGTGCGGCGTAAAAGCCTCCGTAGTATCGTCGCGTACAACGTCGCCAACGTCCTCCTGCACCTCAAAGCCAGTCCCAACGGAACCCGGAAACTGTTCGTCGGGCGTGTCGCTGAAAGGCAGTTCCCCGAACGCTTGTTCATCGTATTGCTCGAAGGCCACGCCGCCCGTCCCCGCCGCGTCCTGCGCCTGAACCGGCTCATCGGGCGCGAACATGTCGTCATACGAGACCGTCTCGAATGAAGCGTCTGCTGAAGAGTCGGCAGCGTCGGCGAGATCAAGCCCGGCAGAAGCGGCATTATCTTGTTCTGTTCCCTGCCCCCTGTCCGCTGTTCCCTGCTCCGCCTCACCGGGCAGGGGCTTGGCCTCGTCCGTGGGCGTGAACAGGCTGTCGTCGGCGAGGGAGGCAAAGTCAGCGTCGTCCTGCGCGTTCATGCCGCCCGCAAGCGTGTTTGACTCGCCTGAAACAGCGTCTTCCGCAACAACGCCTATGACACCGTCCGCGCTGACAGTAATGCCCGTCTCGCCGGATGCCGCCTCAACTGCTTCCTCTGTGTCCTCCAAGACGTCTTCCGTGTCCCCGCCCGATGTGGGCAGGGCGAAGCCGAACTCGGCGGGCAGATCGTCGCGCTCGTAGGCGAAATCGGTTTCGCGCACAATCGTCATTTCAGGCGTGTACGCTTCGCCAACGCCGCCAAATGCTGCACTGGCTTCCCCGCCTGCTGTCGGCAGAACGCCCGCCGTGCCTTCCGCAAGCGGGGCCTCGTCCGGCACGGCAATCGTGATGCCCGTGTGCGCGAGGGTAGGCGTCTCGGCATCCGCCTGCACATTGGAACTGCGGGACGGCTGAATCGTGCCGCAAAACGGACAGAACTTGTAGGGCTGTTCCAGAACATGATCGCACTGCGGACACAGGGAATGTGTGGGCGAAATGGGCGTTTTGCGCCGCGCCGTGGTCAGCGAGTCGAACAGTTCCGCCATGTTCTTCGCGCCCGCAAAGTTAAGCTGTCCTCGCAGGCGCAGGCGCACGTACAGGCCGTTTTCCAGGTGCAGGATCAAGCGGCAGGCGAGTTCGCCGCCATACGTTTCGATGTCCGTGAACGTGACACGGGCGATCTTGTCGAAGGTATACGCGTGGGGCAGCATCTGGCTGGGCCGGCCCGTGGTATGCTGCACATGCTGCACCAAAAAGCGCTTTTCGGTCAGAGCGACATTGACAAACGGCGCGAAAAAGGCTTCGGGGCCGACGTTAAGCTTGCTTTTCCAGCCGCCCGCGATGCGGGCGCGGGCGAAGGCGAGAAGCTGCTCGTCCTTTTCCAGCAAGGGGCGCGTACCGGCAAGGATGTTGGCCTGCTCGGCGCGGCGGGCCGCTTTGAGAAGCGCCTCCTTCTCCTGGCGCGTTTTGGGTTTGACCGGGGTGGATTGTGCCATTAGGTTTCTTTCGTATGTCCCGGCGGCTCGGTTTGCGCGCAAGGCGTACCGGCGGGTTTTATGCGCGTCACCACGGCGTCGGGTGTCTGCCGGTGTCGCTCGCGAATCAGAGTGAATTAGAGTAAATCAAAGTGAATGCCAGTGCGGGATGTTCTGATTACGCTACGGACGAGGCGGGCAGCAAGTTTCGCGCAACAGTGGGAAGCATTGCGTCTGTTGCTCCTTCACTACTTTGTGGTGAAAACACCATCTGTCGAAACCAAAGCGACGATGAGAGATTTCTCATCGTCGCTTTGAATTCGGATCTAGTGCGTGTCATCCCTGTTGGGATGGTACATGACGAACCATGTAGATGTGCTGACCACTTGCGTTCCATTGATCTGTCTGCGCTTCGCGCAGATACACGCGTAGTACATACTCGCCGGGCGGACCTACACGCAGGCTTGCAATCTTCACGGATGACCTGGTAACACGCTCAGGAAGCTGCAGTGGAAGCACCGTCCCCTCAGTTTCGTATCCATCAGGATAGGTGGTACTTATCTTGATTTCATAATCGCGCCCTTCATCCTCAGGTACTCGTAGCCATGTGGTGACAGCGTACCATGCCAGAGGGATTGTTGCGTCCACCGGAACATCTTGGCCTTGAGCAACTACCAGACTAATGCCGTCGAGAAGCGAAATCAAGGAATAGCTGCCCTGTGTCTCGTCTGTAAGGACGTTTTGACAGGCTGCAAACATCAGGCTAGTGGGCATGCAACATTCCTCAAGCTACCAGCGCGTACTGTGTGGTGTTGCTCAAACGTTTGTCACTGCCACCAACAATCAGCGGCTCACTGCGATAGTCAAAATCGGGCGTACTTACCCCTGTGTAAAACCGATTAAAAGTTGGCAAAATTCGGTTGCGCGCAATAGAAGGCGCTGCCTGATACGCCTCTTCGACATACACTCTGAGGTCGCTTGTGGCGGCACAGGTAATATAAGAACGACTCTGGTATCTGGCCTGTGACGCCGTACTAATTATGTCTCCATCAAGCACACCCTCTGAGATAGCTTTCCAGAGGCGTAGTTCTGCGTCGCTTATTCCAAGCGCTCGCAGCGAACGCTCCTGCTCGGCAGCCGTGATAGTACCGGTAGGCTTGCGGAAAGTTACTTTGGCTTTCATAAATTCTATCCTTGTTGATGAAACAAAGCGTCAAATGCCTCAGCAATAGGCTCAAAATCTTCATCTTCCCATTGGCGGGGAATGACAGCTCTGCTCAAAGCGGTTTGCTGTGCGTTCAATCCATGCCTCAATACATTATGTTGGCTGCGCAACGCGATATATTGAGCATAGCTGCGCGCAAAAAGCTCACAGGGTTTCAGGAGATATTGTACCATACGAATGTTCAACTCACTAAATTTAAATGTGTACGATTCTGCGTCCGGTAACTCAACCACAACTTCGCTCTCCCCTTGTTCGATAAAGGTTGAGGCCGCATTCAGAGTCTGAAACGTCTCACTTGCTTCAATTCTTTGCCGCCACGTTACCAGTAAAGAAGGATCAGCAGAAGCATACCTCCAAGATGTTCCTAGTAGTTGGTGGTCAATAAGATGGCCCAGCTCGTGAACTAATGTCAACTCAGGGCATGTTGCAGTAGGAACAACAACAATACGCAACGGCTTGCCAGGAACATCATAGTACGCGCCCTCGCCGTCAGTAATGTACTCGCGGCTGACTGGAACAAGAATAGGCGCTAAAGGAACTCGATGTATGTTTTCGATGCTTTGTATCACATCATAAGGGCCAACAGTAATGTCCGGCGCTTGGACATCCAGAAGCTTACTAAGCTTACCCAATGCGAAAGAGGAACTAAACGCCATTCACTCCCCCCAGCTACGCGCCCCGGCTTCTCCAAAGCATGATTTGTCGAATAACCTTAGTCAGCGTCTACAAAAGAGGCGATTATAGGCGTAGCAAGGTACAGGCGGGGTTCGGGGTTGTGGAACTTGACGCCTGCCTGCCACGCCTCGCGCGCCCGCACAATGAGGATAACGGGGCGATTGGTGCGGCGGCGGGCCACGACATCGGCCATGTCGGGCGTGGAGGATAGATGCACATACTGACGCTGCATCGGCTTTAGACCCTCCTGCAAGATCAGGGCGGCGGCTTGCGGCGTCGTGCCGTGGTACAGGATTTCAGGCGGCTCGACTTCGGGGTACGTGACGGCCTCCTCGACCGAATGCCCGTACCGCGCCCGGATGCGCCCATCCACGATTTCAAACCGCTGCTTATCCGAGGCCGCGACGACCTCGCGGATGGGCGCTTCCGTGACCCAGCCATACGCCTTTTGCCGGTTTACAGCGGTCACAAACTCGGCAAGCGGCACAAAGCCCTCGTCTCCCAGCACAAGGCCGATCTTTTCCGGTTCGTGCCGCAGGACAAGCGACAGGAATTTGCTTAACTGCTTTTGACGCTCCAGGCTGAGAAGTGGCATAGGAAAACTCGTCTTATCCACAGATTACACAGATGGCACAGATTACATTTCAAGACAAAAACACGATGCAACTGTTCGTTCAGCCACAGCCCTGAATTATCTCTGTTGTTAATCTGTGCCATCTGTGTAATCTGTGGATAGCTCCTCTGTATCGGGTCAGTGGCCGGTTTCGGGGCGCATCAGGGGGAAAAGGATTACGTCGCGGACGCTTTCGGCCCCGGTCAGGACAAGAGCGAGCCGGTCTACGCCGATGCCCAGGCCGCCGGTCGGGGGCATACCGTATTCCATCGCGCGCAAAAACTCCTCGTCCATCGGGTGCGCCTCATCGTTGCCGCCCTGCCGCTGCGTCATCTGCCCCTCGAAGCGCTCGCGCTGGTCTATAGGGTCGTTGATCTCGCTGAACGCATTGCCCAGCTCCTGCGTCGCCATATAGATCTCGAACCGGCGGGTCAGGGCCGGGTTGTCGGGGCGCTTTTTGGCGAGCGGCGAGGTTTCGGTCGGAAAGTCCGTGATGAAGGTCGGCTGTATCAGGTTGGGCTGCGTGTAGACCTCATGCAGCTTTTCGATCAGACCGCCCAGCGTGTCTTCTTTGTCCACGGGAAACGGGACACTGATGCGGCGGCAGGCGGCTTTTGCCGTTTCCAGGTCGGTTAGTTCCGTGGGCGCGATGCCGGCATATTCAGCAATGCCGTCGAGCATGGGCAGACGGCGGAAAGGGCGGGCCGATACATCTATTACCTGACCGTCATAAACGAAGGTCGGCATCCCGTTCACCTCGCGGCAGATGGTCTCGTACATCGCTTCGACCAGTTCCATTACGTCGTCCAAGTCGGCATACGCCTGATACAGTTCCATCAGGGTAAATTCGGGATTGTGCCGCGTGGACATGCCCTCGTTGCGGAACACGCGCCCGATCTCGAACACCTTTTCGTAGCCGCCGATAATCAGCCGCTTCAGATACAATTCTAACGAGATACGCAGCTTGAAGTCGTGATCCAGGGCGTTGTGGTGCGTCATAAACGGACGCGCCGCCGCCCCGCCCGCCACAAGCTGCAAAACGGGCGTTTCCACTTCCAGAAAGTCGCGTCCTTCCAGGAAGCGGCGCATGGACGAGACCACTTTGCTGCGCCGGGTCAGGACGGCCCGCGAGTCGGGGTTGGCGAGCAGATCCAAATACCGATGGCGGTAGCGCTCTTCCTTGTCGGCGAGCGTGTTGTAGGTGCGGCCCTGATCGTCCTGCTTGCCGAAGGGGGGTACGCGCAGGGCTTTGGCGAGCAGGGTAAACTCCTTGACGTGCAGGCTCGGCTCGCCCGTGCGTGTGCGGAACGGAAAGCCGCGCACACCGATGATGTCGCCCAGATCAATCTCTTTGAACTGCTCGAACGCGGCCTCGCCCACATCGTTGATGCGAACGTAAATCTGCACGCGCCCGCTCTCGTCGCGCACATCGGCGAAAATGGCCTTGCCCGCCACCCGGTACGCCGTGACGCGCCCCGCCACGGAAAAGGTCAGCGCGCGCTGCGCGTCCTCGTCCGTATGCCAGTGCGGCGCGTCGGGCGTGACAACCGCATTCGCCAGGTGTGTGCGCTCATAGCGTTCCAGCGCGAAAGGGTCTTGTCCCTGCGCTCGTAAACCGTCGAGTTTACGCAGGCGGTGCGCCCTCAACTCGTCTTCCGGCTGCTCTGCCGCTTGCTCTGCTGCCTGCTCCACAATCACTCTCCAGCGTTTACTTTTCGATACCCTGCATAAAACAACACTTTGATAGCCGCAAATGAACGCGAATAAACGCAAATCGTTCACAAACCGCTTCTTACACGGAGCGGGCCTGCAAGATTAATAATGCCGTATCTTTGAACAGTATCTCAAACGTCATCACTTGCGTATGCCGTCAATGCGGTACTTTAACGCGCCATTGGGAACCTGAATGAACACGGTATCGTTCGGCTTTTTGTTCATAATGGCCTCGCCAATGGGCGACTCGTCGGAGATCAGATCGTTGTCGGGATCGGCCTCGACGCTGCCCACGATGGTCAATTCCCATTCATCGTCGTTTTCCAGGTTGGTCATTTTGACGATGCTGCCGATGCCGATCTTATTGGTGGGAATGTCGGCGTAGTCCAGAACGCGCGCCACCTGCAAAACGCGGCGGATATCCAGTATCTGACTTTCCACAAGGGCCTGCTCCTGCTTGGCGTCCTCGTACTCCGCGTTTTCCGTCAGATCGCCGAACTGCTTGCTGTCACGCAGGCGCACGGACACTTCGGGACGCAGAACATTGCGTAAATGGTCCAGCCGCTGTTCCAGTTTGGCATAGCCGCCCGGTGTCAACACAAATTCCGCATCCTGAGACATACGCTACACTCCTCTGACAGGTTTTCAGCCACCCAAGTTGCTATTCTAATCTGCCTTTTTCAAACCCGTTTCAAACCCGGCAAGACCCAGGATGATCCGTAGGGATTACCGGAAGGCCGCCGGGCGGACGGCACAAGACATTGGCGACAAAACAGGCGCGCTGAGCAAAGAACAAAGTAGATGTTGTTCAGGCAGATAGTGGCAGACCGCGTAGCCGCGCGTACCTGCCTGATTTCTACCCCTTGTACGAACAGATGATGCGATAGTACGCCCGTGTTTGCCGCCCGACTGAAAAAAGTTAAGGCAGATTAAACAAATGGCGAAGATCATCAGGTGAGGTGTTCGATTTTGCCGCCGGGTGACAGGCGGAAACGCTGTCCGCGCCAGGTGATCTGCCGTCCGAGGTAGCTGCCGACGTACAGGGCCGCGCTCAGCAGGTCGCTCAGGGGAATGAGATACCAGGAACTGCATACGGTATCGTCCTGGGTGTACGCGCTTGCGATCCAGACGCTCGTGACGATGCGCAGCACGACGACGCTCAACAGGGTTAGCGTACCGATAGGCGTCGCTCCCATCGCGGCCCAGAACAGCAGCGCGAGCGCGGTCCCATGCGTCACGAGCGCGCCGGCGTGGCCCTGCGGGCGATACGCGCGCACGGTACGCGCCCAGCGCAGACGCCGCACCCACATCGGCCTGAAACCCTCCGCGCCCAGCACATTGTTGACCAGATACGTGGACAAGACGACATCGTAACCCGCCTGCCGGGTGTAGTAGCCCAGCAGATAGTCGTCGGCCAGATGATCTAATATCGCTTCCAGGCCGCCGATCTCTTGAAGCACCTTGCGGGGCAGGGCCATTGACGAGCCGAACGCGAAACTCATGCCCTCGGTGATGCGGCCCACAAGCGCGCCGGGGATGAACTCCGCGCCCATGCCCAGCGCTTCCAGGCGGGCGGGCAGACTTTCGGGCAGAAATCCGCGATAGGGACAGGTGACAAGGCCCACGCCGCTCGCTGTGCCATCCGGGCGCGGCTGAAACGGCGCGACCACATGGCGCAGATACTCGCTCCCGACGCGCACATCGCTGTCGCACATCAGGAGGATCTCATGCCTGGCGGCGGGCAGCATATTGAACAGGTTGCTGACCTTCAAATTTTGTCCGGCGGGCGGGGCGGCAGAGGAGGGCGTGACGATGGTAATATCGTGCTGCGGAAAGTCTTGCTGCAGCCTGCGCGCGACATCAAGGGCTGCGTCGTCGGGATCCAGCGCGCCGAAAACGATTTGTATCTGACTGATCGGATAGTCGAGGCGGCAGAAACTTGCGTAGTTGTCGTAGGCGTGCGCGTCCGCTCCGAACACGGGCTTGAGGATAGTGACGGGCGGAGTCCAGGCGGGGTCTAAAGAGCGGCGTTCCCGCTGCCACAGCCGCGCGGCCCAGACGGACAGCACGGCATAGGCGACATACCCGCTCAGGCAGAGGCCCAGCAGAACCCGCGCCAGCAGCAGCAGGGGCCAGAGAATCAATGTTTTGCGCCGCTCCCCACGCCCACGATAATCACCCCGATGGTAATGAAAAATGTGCCGAGCCATTTGGCGGGGCTGACCACTTCGTGCAGAAAAAACTTTGCCAGCAGTGCGCCCATGAAATAAGAGATCGCCGTCAGGGGCAGGACAAAACTGAAATCCGCCAGCCGCAGGGCGTACATGTAGGCAAGAAAATAAATGATCATCAGGGCCGTTCCGCCGACCACATACCCGTTTGTCAGTATGGAACGTATCACGGTCAGGAACGGGCCGTCCAGCGTCTGCTTCATTCCCCGTGACAGCATCGCCTCGCCCGTAGAGACCGCTCCCACGGATACCAGCATTATCATTATGACTTTCATCTTATCGGGGTTCAAACAATTTCCTCTTCCTGTTTCTTTCCTGTTCCCTGCGCGATTTAGAATGCGACCGGACTTCCTTATCCGATGCGGCCTCTAAATTCAATCCGGGCATCTAATCTGAACAAGACTCAATCTGAAACAGGCTGTTCCTCAGAGACTTCGGGCTTTTTATGCTCTGCCTGTTTATGCTCTGCCTGCCGGACATAAGAAGACATAAAACAGACAGTCGGCGAGCATTCGCGAGAGCAGGCAGGAATTTGCTGCCCCGACAGCGAACTGCCGACAACATCTTACCCCACAAGAGGCGCAAAGTCGGCAGGCCCAACGGCGCGAGATCCGCACGCGCATGGCGTTCAGGGCGCGTCTGCACTTTACATTTTGTACGAACATAATGCCAATATCAGCCACCAACTCCGTATTAAAGTTCTCAAAGAAGTTCTCAAATATGTTGTCGCGGAACCCTGCCGCGCAGCCTGTATGCCGCCGCGCTGCGGGGGGCGCAGGCGGCGGGTACACCGGACTCGCTCGCCTGCCCGGTCTTGCGGTTAGTTTACTCTGTTTGGGGTTGCTTGTGACGTTTATTTTGTTCGCGCCGCCTGCTGCGGCGCAGCGGCATCCGCCTGAAGCGCGGGGCGTGTACCCGGTCGGGGGCAGCGCGGGCGCGACCACGCGCGTCACGATTTCAGGCGTCAGCCTGCGCGGGGCAAGCCGGCTGCTGTTCGACCGCCCCGGCATCACGGCCACGCTGGTTCCGCCCAATCCTGCCCGCCTGAGCGCGTCTACAATAGACAGCGACGGCAACCCGGACGCGATTGCCGATGTCGCCGTCACTCCCTCAGCGGCTCCCGGCCTATGCTATTTCCGCGTGGTGTCGCCGTCGGGCGTCAGCAGCGCGAAACGCTGGATGATCGGGCGCAATCTGTCCCAGGTCGAGGAAAAGGAACCCAACAACGACATCGCGCAGGCCCAGACCGCGCGCCTGCCAGTCGCCATCAACGGGCATATCAGCGAAACGGGCGATCAGGACACGTATGCCGTAGAATTGACAGCGGGACAGGCGTTTGTGGCCGAGGTACAGGCCAGTCGTGTCGGCTCGCCCCTCGACTCGCTGCTGACCCTGCGCGACGCGAATGGGCAGGAAGTCGCCTCTAACGATGATTATTACGGCCCCGACAGCCTGCTCGTTTACACGCCCCGCGCGTCTGGACGCTACTATGTCACCCTGACTTCCTCGGACGGGCAGGCGGGGCCGAATCATGGCTATCGCCTGGAGATGGGCGCGTTGCCGCTTGTAACAGCGATATACCCCGCCGCGTCTCAGACAGGACAGGCGGGCGCGGTCACGGCTCTGGGCCTGAATTTGACAATCGGGACGGGCGAGCAGACGGTGCGCGTTCCCCTCGGAGCATCTGAGGCGGCGGGAACAGGCCGCGTGTTTGTCACTACAGGCAACCACAATAGTTCCAACAGCCTGCCCGTCCTGTACTCGCCCCTGCCTGCCATCCTGGAACAGGAACCCAACGACGACCCGGCTCATGCTACCCTTCTGCCCACGCCGGGCATCGCTAATGGGCGCTTCTGGCGCGCGGCAGACACAGCGCGTAAAGCAAACCCGATACAGGTGAAATCACCGGAAGTGAAAACGCAGCGGGCCGGGACGCCGACGGGAAAAGCGCAAAAACAAAACGCGCAGGCAATGAAAGCAGACACAGCAAACGCGCAGGACGTGGACTATTACAAGTTCGCGGGCGAAATCGGGCAGCGGTACATATTTGACGCGCGCTGTCAGGCGCTCGGCTCGCCCGCCGATCCCATCTTGACCCTGTACGGCCCCGACGGCAAGCAGATCGCGGAAAACGATGACACGAACGGGCGCGACTCGCACCTTGATATGACCCTGCCCGCGCCCGGTCAGTACCGCCTGCGCGTGGCCGAAACGCGCGGCAAGTCAGGGCCGGAGTACGTGTACTGCCTGACCGTACAGATGCCGCCGCCCGGTTTCGCCCTGTCCGCAGAGACCCGCTCCCGCTCCATAGGGCAGGGGAACGTCGCCCCGCTGGAAGTAAACGTGACACGTGACAGGTGGGAGGGGCCGGTCGTGCTGGGCCTGCGCGATCTGCCGCCGGGGGTGACGGCCACGACTTGCGTTGTGCCGCCCGGCGTCGGCAGGGGGCTAGTGCTGATTTCCGCAAGCCCGGACGCGCCCCTCGGCGCGTTTGCGCTGCACATCGTCGGCACAAGTCAGGTACAGGGTACGACCGTGCAGCACACGCTGGACAATGCTTCGGACTGGGTCTGGAACGGCGGCGCGCGTGTGAATGTGCCGGTTCCCGCCAACCTGCTGGACTTCGCCGTGTGCGAACCCAACGAAATCGCGCCCGCTGTGGACACGCCCGCTGTCTCGCTTGTACGCGGGCAGAGCGCGACTATAAAGGTGAAACTCGTTCGCCGCAGCGGCTACGCCAAGCCCGTGACCCTGCGCGTGTTGGGACTGCCGGACGGCGTCACCGTAGCCGACGTAATCGTTGCGGGCGATAAATCGGAAGGGACGCTGGAACTCAAGGCCACCCTCGCCGCCCGCCTGGGAAACGCGCCGATCAGCATAGACTGCATAGTCTCCGCCGCCCCGAACGTGCAGCTCGACCGCGTCACGCCTGCTCTCGCCCTCACTGTCACCGATCCGCCCAAAGCAAAATAAACCGCGAAACACGCAAAAGAAAAGAAAAGAAAAGAAAAGAGCAAGAGGAGTTGTCCGCAGATTACGCAGATATACACAGATTGAAAAATACAATCAGAAAACCAATGATCTTGATAATTGGCTTGGATTTGTTGTGAAATCCTGTTAATCCTGGAAATCTTGTTAATCCTGTCTATGGATTGAATTTGCTCTTTTTGTCTTTTTTCGTTTGTTTGGCGTGTTTCGCGGTGGATAATCCTCAGTCGTATTCGCTTGTGGGCAGCAGTTCGCGTACCGCCGTATGGAGGAGGGCTTCGCAGCCGCTCGCGGTGTTTAGCGCGGCGGCGTGAGCCTCGTCCGGTATATAGCCCAGGCTGCCGTTTGTGGTATTGAGGCAGAAAACGGGCGTGTTTGACATGGCGAGAAACACCTGTTGATACGCAGTAAACATCTCGGCGGAGAATCCTAATAGTATTACGCCGCCCAGGTTCAGTTTTTGAATCGTAAACGCCTGCAAGGAAGGTGGCGGGAACAGGGGCAGGGCGAGGGTGGATTCGGACCAGTCGAGGGTTTCGCTTAATCTGCCGTGGGCGTTCCAGCGGGCGGTGTGGGCGGCGTCGGCGATGATGCGCCCATTTGTCTGCACGGCGTCCCAACTGCCGCGCCGAACGGGGGCGATGTCGCCGCCGCACCCGATCAGGCAAAAGGGCAGGGCGTCATCCGCGATACCCGTATCCGCCGCTTCTTTTTGAAATCGCTTTTTGAGATGCGCGACGGCGGCTCCCGGCCAGTCCGCCGTGATGTGCGCGTTGTCGCCTGTCATTGTATCGGGCGGACAGGCATGGGCGAACAGCAGGGCGAACGTCTGCCCGTCCGCGCCCACAACGCACAGCGTCTGCACCAGAGACGAAACTGCCCCGCCGTAGTTGTCGGCCCGTAGTACACTGCCATTCGATCCGCTCAAATGCCGCGCAACGCCGATCTGCGCGGACGCCTCACCGTAGGTCAGGCCGGCGGGCAGCAGATTGTCCGCCGCCTGCCGCGCCACGCCCGCTATCTTGCGCGTCAGCGTTTCCATCGTCGCGCCGTCGTGTTTGTCCGGGCCGTACACGGCGGGCAGGCGCGGCCCGCTGCGCGTGTGCGTACAATGCAGCATCACGGCCCCCGCGTCCGTGTGCAGGGCGTCCGCGACCGCCTGCCGCACACCGCGCGCCCACTCCTCCGACCCTGCCATCAGGTCGGCCACGATCAGCGCCACGCGTTTGTGGCCGTTATCCAGGACAAGGGCGCGGGCGTACAGGTCGTCATGGACGCCTTCACATCGCCGTATGGTTTCCTGGCCGCCGATCCACACATCCGGCGGCGGCGTAATGTTGGTTTCGCACACTCCCGCGTACAGCGGCATGGTCAGCCTCCAAATCAGGGTTATTTACCACCCGCTGCGCTGGAGACACCCCGCGCAGAGAAGAAATTTGAGATACATCCAAGAGTCAGGATAAGAAGTGTGCGCTATTTGGCTTTGACATTGCCCGGTATGTGCAGCAGTTCGGGTACGGTGACGCATTGATAGCCCTGCGTCCGCAGGCCGTCAAGCAGCATTCGCAGGGCAACGACCGTGGTGTCGCGGGGCGCGCTGCCGCCGTCGTGCATCAGCAGGATACCGCCGTCTGCGAGCAGGCGCAGGGCGCGTTCGGACATGGCGCGGGGTGTAGGCGCGTCGTGGTGTTCGAGGGCGGCCGTCCACAGGATAAGGTGATCGCCGCGCCGTGCCGTTTCGCCGTAGATGGCGGCGTTCCACAACCCGCGCGGCGGGCGAAACAGGTATGTGTGCAGGCCGAGAGTATCCTGCAATGTGCGGTCGCAGGCATCGAGTTCGGCGCGAACGCCCGGCGCGTCCAGTCGGTTCAGGTAGGGGTGGGTGTCCGTGTGGTTGCCCAGAACGTGTCCCTGCGCCACGATCTGCCGCGCCAGGTCGGGATGCGCGCGTACAAAGCGGCCCTCGACGAAGAACGTGGCGTGAACATGATAGCGGGCGAGAACGGCTAAGACGGCGGGCGTATAACGCGGGTCGGGGCCGTCATCGAAGGTCAGGGCGACGCGCGGCGCGGCGGCAGCGTCTGCTGACACTTCGCTCTGCCGGCGCACGACCCCCGACGCGCAGGCCCGCCGCCACGCCAGCAGCGTAAAGCCGTCCCATTGGACGAAGCAGGCGCACACCATCAAAAGGACGCACAAAGCCGCCGTCCGCCGTCCGCTTACGCGCCGCCTGATTTGCGTCACTGCCCGCAGTGAGAGCTTTTGTTTTACGCTGTCGTCGTTCGTGAACATCTGCTGTAACGCGTTCGTGTGGTTGACTCGTATGTTTAATGCTGCTGTATTGTAGCGCAGTCAGGCCATCCGCGCAAGCAGCGCGCTGTGATTTTGCTGTCACGAACGAAGCCGGATGTGGTATACCCTGTAAGGCAGTGCAGGATTTGATCTCCCGCCGTGGCCTGGTTTTGCTCAGTGACAGTCCCCCGCCTTCGCCTTGACAGCAGGGCGATTGTGTGCTACTATCCGCCATCTATACATGTCATTTATGGCCTGTTCCATTTTGTCCTGATTTCATGTGGTGAACTCCCTCTGTTCTGTGGATTTTATTTTGTAAGGTTTGGAAAGTTTTGTAAAGGAAGACGTTTTATGAGTAAGTACGCCCTGATGCTTGCGGCCACGCTGATGTTGCCGCAGGCAGCCCCCGTCCGCGCGCAGGCCCGCCCCGCTGCCGCTGACGCGACCGGGGCCAATGTAAGCGAAGCCGCCAATCACGTCGGCGGCTACACGGCCTGGGACGAAGATTTTTTCTATGTGGCCGTGCAGGTCAATAAGCCCACGCTGTCCGGTAAAAACGCCCTGCCGTTTTCCAACCCCCTCGAAGACGACGCCGTTCTTATCGAGATCCAGACCGACAACGACCACGCCAACGGCAAGCCCACCTCGCGCACCGTGATCGTGTCTGCGAGCGCGGCGGGCGGGGCGCAGTTGTATGCGGGCGCGGCTAAAACGCCCCTGTTCAACGGCCTGAGCGACATTCAGGCCCGGCTGGGCGAGATCACGGGCAGCAAAGTCCTCAATCGCCAGCAGCAGGACTCGGCCCGCGCCGCCCTGTTCAGCAAAGTCCTCAAGTTCGTCGTCACGCCCAAAGGCACACGGCGGGCCAGCGGCAGCAGTCTGAGCGGGTACACCCTCGAAGTCGCCATTCCGTGGGCGGACCTGGGCGGCAGGCCCGCGCCGGGGTCACGCATCGGGTTTAATATCGCCGCGCAAAGCGTGGGGCCGGGCAGCCCGCCCGTGCAGTCGCTGTCGCCCCAGGTACGGACGCCGGCGGACATTGACAACCCTTCCCTGTGGGGTGAATTGCAGTTCGATGCGAGCGCGCAGCCGTCACGCGCCGGCCTGCTGTACAGCCCGCGCCTGGGCGCGTTACGGCCCGTGATTGACGGCGACATCGGGCGCAATGAGTGGAACAGCCTGTCCGGGTTCGGGTTCGGCGAAGCGGCCGGAGTGGCGTCGGCTGCCGAGTCCGTGCAGCGCACACAGGACGCGCGCCTGCGCCCCGCCTACAATGTCGTCAAGCCCCGGCCCGCCTTGCTGCTGCCTGTCCTGCCCGCCCTGAACCCGGCCCTGCCGCCGCACAACGCGCAGGCGTTCGCGCATACCGTTCTGGCGCGTTATGCCTACCGCTATCAGGCCGACCCGCGCAAGGCCGCGCCCCTGAATGCCGTGCTGCGCGCCAATGGCAGCAGCGCCCTCGCCCATCATCCCCTCGAAGGCGTAGGCCCGTGGCTCAGTTATGACCGCGCCGACTGGCATCGGGGACAGCTAAGGGAACTGCGCCGCGCCGGGATTGACGTGATCCTGCCCGAATACCGGGGCGACACCCGTTCGCGGCAGACGTATGCCGACATGGGCCTGCGCGTGCTTGCGGGCGCGCTGCAAAACCTGCGCGAGACCGGGCAGGATTATCCGCTCGCCGCATTGTACCTGGATACCGCAAGTCTGCCCGAAATGTTCGGCGGCGACAAGCCCGACCTGAAACAAGTCTCGACACAGGACGCGCTGTACGGCATGATCCGCGACTTTTACCGCGCCCTGCCCGCCCCGTTCCGCTACGCCGTGACGCTGAACGCGACGTTGGGCGGTATAAACGGCGTGGGCGGTGGACATACCGCGTACCCGATCTTCCTGTCATCCTCGGACGCGTTCAAGGACTTTGACGGCAGCTTCGCGCCGTATTTGCGCGCCCGCTTCGCGCAGGATTTCGACGGGGCCGACCTGCTCATCGTAGGCGGCAGCGATTTCAAGCCCAAAGCCGCGCTGGACGGCTACTTTACCGAAACCAAAGAAAAGGGCATCGCCTTCGACGGCAGCGGCCTGGTCAAGATCGCCAGTGTAGGGGCCGGGTACGATGCGTCGTATCGCGAGTACGCCCCCGGTGACGCGCAATCCGCAACCCCGTTCCTGCCGCGCCGCAACGGCGACACGTACCGCCAGAACTGGAAGGCCGCGATTGCACAGCGTCCCGACTGGGTGATGATTGACGGCTGGAACGATTACGATGTGGCTGCCGAGGTCGCGCCCACGCTGGAAACGGGTTACAGCGCGTCCGACATCACGCGCGAATATGTGCGCCTGTACATGGGATTAAACAAGCGGGGCGCAAAATTCCTCGCCCACGACGCGCCCGCCATGATGCAGGCCGGACGCGCGTACACCATAAACGCGCGTGTGCAGAATACGGGCGTGGAAGCGTGGAACAACGACGCCGCGCCCACTTCCGTTCTTACCCCGGACGTAAAACCTTCGGGCGGCAAAAAGGGCGGCAAGGGCAAGGATGCGGACGCGAGCGGCGCAAAGGATGCAGGCAGTAACAACAAGGCAGGCAGTATGGGCAAGACGCAGACCGGGTTCGGCGTTCCCGTGATGCTGGCCTATCGCTGGCTGCGTAATGGCGCGACTGTGGCCGAGGGCGAAACCGGCTTCAGCCTGCCCAACACTACGCTTGCCGGCCAGAACGCCTTAGCGGAGATGACGATCCTGACATCCGGCGCGGGGGCCGCCCCGCTGACACCGGGGCAGTACACGCTGGAACTCCGCGTGGCTGAGGCCGACAGGCGGGGGCGCGTCGCTCCTGCCGCGCTGGGTGAGGGCGTGGCGGGCAGTACGCTGCAAATCCCCATTACCATCACGGCCCAGAACACGACAGCTCAATCACCTGCCTATGCCGCGACCGTGCTGCGTTCCGACCTGCCCGCGTTTCTGGAAGCGGGCGGCGCGTATCCCACGACCGTGACCCTGCGTAATGACGGCTCGCAGACGTGGCGCAAGGCGGATGGGGCGCGCGTGACCCTGCGCCTGTCCCGCATCGCGCCCGCCGCCACGCCGGAAGGCGCACCCATCGAGACGCCCCTTGCCACGCCGGACGCCACCTTTGAACTCGTGTCCGATGTCCTGCCCGGTCAGACCGTGACAGCGCGGCTGACGGCCGCAGCCCTGGACGCGGACGGCAAGCCCCTGCCCGTATGGAAACAGGAGGACGCCTGGACGTATGCCGCCCGGTGGGAAGTGGCAGCGGGTAAAGCGTCCGACAGCGCAACCTCCCCGGTCGGAACGCTGACCGCGCCCACGCCCTTTGCCGTCGTGGATTATGACTTCGGCGCGCGGTTCATCACGGACGGTACGCCGCTCGTATTGCCCGCCGACCGTAGGCAGCCTATCCGCATGGCGATTCAGAACAATGGGCCGCAGATCTGGAAAAAAGAGCAGGTGCGTATCGGCTACCACTGGTACTATCAGGACGGTTCCGAGGTGCAGTGGGAGGACGAGACCACGCCGCTCGCCCAGGATGTCGCCCCCGGCAAGACCCTCAATGACATGCTCGTATGGGTCACGGCCCCGCCCTATGACGGCACGTACACCCTTGTCTGGGACGTGAAAGTAGGCGATGTGTGGGGTTCCACGCTTGCGGCCACACGCCCCTTCGACGAGGTGACGCATACGATTCAGGTGCGGAACGGACGGCTGATCTTCGTAGACCTGAGCAAAGCGTTCAACGTGGACGGCATCTCGGACGACGACAACCCGTCTGACGGCGACTTGGACGGGCAGGGGCATACGCTTCCCGCCGCCCTGCTGCCGCCCTTCGCGACCGGGCCGACAGCGGACAGCGGAATCTGGCTGCCCGACGAAAAAAGCGGTCCCGACAGCGGACACCGCATCAGTTTCCACTGGGGCGACAAACAGGCCAAAAGCAAGAACTTTCTTGCCTGCAAGGGCCAGCGCCTGGAACTGGGCAAATCCGGCGGCAAGTGCGCCGTGCTGCACATTCTGGCCGCCAGCACGGGCAAAGACCTGATCGCCAACCTGAAACTGATCTTTCAGGAGCCGACGCTGCAATCCGAAGACCTGTATACGCTCGCGGTCAGCAGATGGGATCAGCCGCCCGCGCACGGCGAGGAGGTAGGCTTTCTGTCGCGCCGTCTGCACACGCCCACGGGCGTCCAGAACAACGCGGTCGCGCTCTACCACTATGTCGTGCGCATCAAGGAGCCGCGCGATCTGGTCGCCCTCCAGCTTCCCAACGCGCCCGACATCAAAATCGCCGCCATCACCTTAGAGAAGTAAACATCGGCGGTGTGAGACAGGGTTCGCGGGCAGCGCAAAGGCTGGAGAATGTCCTACAAAAACGCTATGTCACAGCACCTCGTTTGCGGAACTGGAAGCGTGATGGGAACAAAGGTTTTTGTTGGCCGCAGACGCGCCCGCCGTTCGTAGCGCCCGCTCTGGCTGATCCACTTTACTGTTCGCCGCCGATGCCTGATGCTTTCAGGTGTCGGCGGCTTGTTTTTGTCACACCCATACATTCCCTCGATCATTTTGCCCGCTTGATGTAACAAAATGAAACATTATTGTGCGCTTTTATGTCACAATAGTAGACATATTAGGATGTAAACAATTCGGGCATAATTTTTGGAAAGTCAGCCGCCTGCCTGGTGTGGGGCGACAGCATTTTCGCGACTGCGGGAGGGCGCACGGCATGGGCAGGCTGTTGTTTGCGGATATGAACGCGTTTTTTGCCTCGGTGGAGCAGCAGGAGCGGCCTCAGCTGCGGGGAAAACCTCTGATCGTGGTTCCCCTGCTTGCGGATACGACCAGCGCCATCGCGGCCTCGTATGAGGCCAAAGCGCTGGGCATCAAAACGGGTACGGGCGTCAAGACCGCCCGCAAAGCGTGTCCCGACATTCAGATCGTCGAGGCCCGCCCCCACTTGTATCTGCAATATCATGCCGGCATAATGGAGGTTCTGGACAAACACTTTGTTGATGTCAAGCCGCTGTCCGTGGACGAGATGGCCTGCAAGGTGAACCGCCTGCACACGACGACCGCAGATGAGCGCAGGCTGGCCGAGCGCGTCCGGCACGACATACAGGTGAAATTAGGCGAGTGGATGCGGTGCAGCATCGGCATCGCGCCCAATGTGTTTCTGGCAAAGGTGGCGAGCGACCGGCAGAAGCCTGACGGCCTGACCATCTACACGCCGTCCGATCTGCCTGACGCCCTGTTCGGTCTGGATTTACTGGATCTGCCCGGCATCGGAGGGCGAATGCTGGAACGGCTGGAACGCCATGACATACGCACCGTGCGCGACCTGTGCGATGCGGACATGACTAAGCTGCGCCGCGCGTGGGGGAGCATCGTGGGAGCCAGGTGGTACTGGATGCTGCGGGGCAGTCAGGAGGCCGATTACGGCCTGCACATCGGGCGCGAAAAGCGCAAGTCGGTCGGCCATTCGCACGTTTTGCCGCATGAGTTTCGGCACAGAGAGGGGGCGCAGCAGATACTGGTGCGCCTGTTCTCCAAAGCCCTGCAGCGCCTGCGTCAGTACGGCCAGGTGGCGAGCGCCTTAGAGATCCGCGTGGACTACCGTCACCAAAAGGATTGGGACGAGTATAGCTGGCGCAGACGCAGCGCGAAGCACATCCACGCCAACGCGGATATGGTCTGGATCAAGACCCTGCGGCCCTTGCTGGACACTTTGCCGTACACCCGCTTCAACTATCAGCCCCTGCGCGTCAGCATCACGTTCAGCGGTCTATTGCGCGAGCAGGATCAAAACCTGAGCCTGTTCGACGATGTCGCAAAAAAAACCATGCTGGCCCGCGCCGTGGACGGCATCAACGCGAAAGGCGGCGCGCTCGACATCGCCTCGGTCTTCTGGCTGCGCGATCAGGCTCCAAAGCGCATTCCGTTCGGCCCGGTGCAGTAAACCTGCCTCGGAGTTGCTTTGCCCCTCTTGCCGGTGTGTCAAATATAAACAACCATGATTTGACCGCCGAACAAGGGAACTTTTGTACGACGCCCTATTATTGTCATCGGATGTAAACAGGGGAACAATCGCAAAGAATGGTCAGGCGGCGCGGGCATCAAGGCCGGCCAGCAGCTCTGCCTGCTCTTCTTCCAGCATCTTCAAAAACACGGCCACGGCGCGGGGGTCGAAGTGCGTGCCGGCCTGCTCGCGCAGATAGTCGCGCACCTGCTTGGCGGGCCACGCCGGACGGTAGGGCCGGTCCGAACACAGGGCGTCATAGACGTCTATCACGGCGAACAGGCGGGCCATCAGGGGGATGTCCTCGCCCTTCAAGCCGCAGGGATAGCCCGTGCCGTCCCATTTCTCATGGTGAGCGTGGGGGATGTCAATGGCGGGGCCGAGGAATTTGATGGGGGCGAGCATCTCGTAGGCCACGGTAGTATGCTGCCGCATCACGTTCCATTCCTCCTCGGTCAGCTTGCCGGGCTTGTGCAGGATGCGATCCGGCACGGCCATTTTGCCGATGTCGTGCAGCCACGCTCCCCAACGCGCCAGAGTCACCTCTTCCTCGCTCATGCCCAGATGCCGCGCCAGGCGCACCATCATTTCCGTGACCCGCTCGCTGTGGCCCTCGGTCTCCTTATCGCGCATATCCAGAATGCGCGACCAACTGGCAATCGTGGCGTCATAGGATTGGAGCAGCATATCGGACATTTGCTCGGAAGCGGACGGCCCTCCCTCTTCCTGCCCCGCCACGACCGACTGCACCAGGCCGTTGAACGACTCCAGGGTGCGGGCGTCCACGGTCTCGTTTTCCAGCGCGTCCATAATGTGCGTGACGCAGTTGCGGCCCCGGTATTTGGAACGATACAGGGCTTTGTCGGCCGCGGCGGTCAGGGCCGCGGCGTTGGGAGTTAGCAGGGTCAGCGTGGCGATACCGAGACTGGCCGTGACAGGCTGGTTGGCAAAGGCGGCGGATGCTATGGCCTGCCTCAGCCGCTGGGCCAGCAGACGCGCTTCCTCCCCGTTCGTCGCGGGCAGGATCAAGGCAAACTCCTCGCCCCCGTAGCGCGCGACAAGGTCGGAACTGCGCGCGCCCTGCTGTAGAATCTGGCTCACGCGACGGAGTACCTCGTCGCCTGCGGGGTGCCCATACGTGTCGTTGTACTGCTTGAACTTGTCCACGTCCAGCATGACAACGGAAAGCGCGGCATGGTGGCGCGTGGCCCGCGCATACTCTTCTTTGAGCCGGTCCTGAAACGCCCTGTGATTTTTCAGGCCGGTCAGCCCGTCCGTGGTCGCGAGCGCCTCCAACTGCGCGTTGGCATGGGCCAGTCGGGCATTCGCGGCCTCCATTTTTTGCGCGTCGCGCTTGCGCTCCGTAATGTCCATCAGCGTACCGACAAGACGCGTGACACGTCCCTGCGCGTCGAAAACGGGCCGGCCCAGCGCGTGATGCCAGCGGCAGGCCGTATCGTATGCGCCGTCCGCGCCCAACAGCCGCATATCCAGTTCATAACCCACGCCTTCTCTGACTGCGCGCCCGATCAGCGCGTCCAGCACGACCGCGTCTTCGGGGTGATACAAAGCCATTGTAGCCGCGTATCCGGGCGCTTTCTCCGAGGGGGGGAGGTCGAACAGGCGAAACATCTCTTTTGAATACAAGATCTTCCTCGTGGCAGGGTCGTACTCCCAGCTTCCCAGCCGCGCGATGCGCTGCGCTTCTGCCAAGCGGGCCTCGCTTTCGCGCACGGCCTCTTCGGCGGCCTTGCGCTCGGTCAGGTCGTGCCACACGACCAGAAGCTGCGGCCTGCCCAGCACGACAACGGGCGTGATCGTGACTTCTACGGGAAACGGGCTGCCGTCCATTTTTTTGTGCAGCCACTCGAAACGGTGACAGCCCTTTTCCCTGGCGACCGACGACATCTCGTACTGCTTTTCTTCCGAACGCCTGCCGTCGGGCTGGAACTCCGGGGAAAGGTCGGCGGCCTGCAGCGAAAGCGCCTGGGCTTTATCGTGGCAGCCGAGCATGGTTATCGTGGCATTGTTGCAGTCCACCATGCCGTTCGTATCGAAAAGCAGGTGGGCATTGGAGGACTGTTCAAACAAAATGCGAAACCGCGCCTCGCTTTGCAGTGTCGCCTGTTCGCGCCGATGCCGCTCCAGGGCCATGCCCGCAAGGTGCGTGGCGCGGCGGACACATGCAAATTCCTCGCTCGTAGGGGTATGCGGGGCGTGATGATACACGGCGAAGGTTCCCAATACCGTGCCATCCTCGCCCAAAATGGGCGTGGACCAGCACGCCCTGAGATCATGCGACAGGGCCAGCGGGGCATACGCCGCCCATAGCGGATCGGTCGCGATGTCGGTCACGATCACTGTTTCTTTCCGGTGCGCCGCCGTGCCGCACGAGCCGACATCGGGGCCGATCTGGACGCCGTCAATGGCAGCCGAATAAGCGGCGGGCAGGCCGGGGGCCGCGCCATGCCGCAGAGTCGCGCCTTCCAGACGCAAAATGGAACAAAGCGCGTCGGGCAGTTGTTCCTCGATCAGACGGGCGAGGGCCGTCAGGATACCGCCAAGCGACTCGCCCTGCGCCATCATCTCCAGAACACGGTTTTGCGCCTCCGCGGTCCGCCGCCCGACGCGCTCCCGTTCCATCAGCAGCCGGTGCGGCGTGACGTCCAGGGTCGTGCCGACAAGATGCGCGGGCAGCCCGGCAGCATCATAAACCGCGCTGCCTTTGGAACGCATCCAGCACACCTGTCCATCGGGCCATACAACGCGATAATCATGCTCGCAGGGCTGCCGGGTCTCAACGGTACGGCGTACCGCCTCCCAGACGCCCGCGCGATCTTCGGCATGGATGATCCGCTCAAAATCTTGAAACGAGACATCCCCCTCATCGGGAGGGAGACCAAACAAGACGCTTATCTCTTTCGACCAGCGCACTCGCTGCCCCGACAACTCGATCTCCCAGATGCCCATACTGCCCGCGCGCAAGGCAAATTGCAGCCGCTCGTTACTCTCCTCCAGCGCCTTCGCATTGCTGCTCGCCACGACATTCCAGGCGATAGGGGGTGTACTGCCTGCCTGTCCGCTTGGCGGTTCGTCTTCCGCCCCCACATGGTCAGGCGGCAGGTACATAAACGGTATTTTAGCAGTGGAAGCGATAGATTGGCTCATGGTTCCTCGCGATGATGGCAAGCGGCGGCAGGCGGAAACTACCCCGGCTGCCTTCCTTCGCGAGAAAGCGCCACAGTGTACAGGAGATTATCGGCATAAAGGGTTATTTCAGCAGACACCATCGTCCTTTTAGAAAGGTTCCTCTGCTGAAATGTTCCCGTAGAGCGCACATAAATAAAAATAACCGCGCCGTGATTTTGTGTCACGGCGCGCTCATCATTTCTGTGCTGTTTTCGACTTGTCCGGCTTGAGGACTTGTGCCGCGTTATTCGGCTCCGGCGGGGGCATGAGCGCGGGGCGGGGGCGGCGTCCAGGTCGGATCGTCATTGGCGAGCAGGTGCAGGCCCAAAAACTCGCCCAATTTGTCGTTGTCGTGCCGGTCTACCCACTGCCCGAAGCTCTCCGCAGGCGACTGGTCGGCCTTGTATTTACGCAGCAGGTTTTCCAGCGCGTACTTCACCTTGTCGGCAGGCACTTTGCGCGAGATGGGCCGCGCGAACTTGGCGTCGTGTCCCAATCGCCCGCCCAGGCACACGTCATACGCCTCGACCTGCGTGCCGTCGTTCAGCCGCGCGAGACACCCCTGCAAGCCGATGTCGCCGATGTGGTGCTGGCCGCACGAGTTGGGGCAGCCATTGAGATGAATGCGGATGGCCTCATCGTAGGGCATCACGCTTTCCAGGTGCGTGACGATGTCGCGCAGGCGGGCTTTGGTCTCGGTAATCGCCAGATTGCAAAACTCGTTGCCCGTGCAGGATACCGCGCCCCGGTGGAACTCCGACACGTCCCAATGAAAGCCCGCCGCCTTCAGCTCGCGTTTGGCGTCTTCCAGATGCTCCGTGGCGATGTTGGGAAACAGATAGTTCTGCTGATTGGTGGTACGCAGGACGCTCTCGCCGTAGCGGTCGGCGACATCGGCGGCCACTTCCATCTGGTCGGCGGTCAGGCGACCCGTGATGACCGATACGCCGATCCAGTGCTTCCCCGTATGCTTTTGCGCGTGGATGCCCAGGTGATCCTGCTGCACCGTGCCGACCGGGTCGGACAGAATAAACGCGGGTTCGGGTGTCCATCCTAATTTTTCAATCAGGACTTCGCGGAATTTGGCTGCGCCCCAGTCGGCCACGAGGAATTTGAGGCGCGTGTGGTTGCGCTTCTGCCGATAGCCGTGATCGCGGAAAATCTCCGTGACGCCCCGGCACACGTCCAGTATCTGTTCGGGCGTGATCCACATATCCAGCTTCTGCGCCAGATACGGCTGCGTACTCAGCCCGCCGCCTACGCGCACATGGAAGCCGATCTCCTCTTTGCCATTGCGAACCTGTCTGGCGGCCTGTATGCCCAGATCGTTGATTTCCGGCTGATTACAGTGGATAGGACAGCCCGAAATAGACATTTTGTACTTGCGCGGCAGGTCGGAAAAATCTTTGTTGTTCTGGAAGAAGGCAGTCACCTGTTCGACTATCCGGCGCGTGTCGTAGATCTCGTTGGGGTCTACGCCCGCGACCGGGCAGCCGCACACGTTGCGCGTGATGTCGCCGCACGCGCCCGACGTACTCAGACCATGCGCTTCCAGATGCGCGACCGCAAGTGGCAGGGTTTCAATCGTCAGCCAGTGAAACTGAAAGTTCTGGCGCGTGGTGATGTCGGCGATGCCCTGTCCCCACTCGCGGGCGACATGGGCCACGGCGCGCATCTGCTCCGCTGTCATGTCGCCGCTGGGGATTTTGACGCGCATCATAAAGTGGCCCTGATTGGGCTGCTGCTGATAGATGCCGTACCAGCGCATTCGGGGGAAATCGTCGGGTTCGATGCTGGCAAAGCCGGTCTGCGCGTACCGCAGAATGTCGGGCCACACATCCAGGCCGTCTTTGGCCTTCTTGATCGCTTCAATATCGGCTTTCGCCATCGCAAAACTCCTTGCGCGTTCGAGCAAATCGCGTACAAACGCAGAGGCTATCTGAAAAGGAAATGTCCCTTCTCGCCAACATAAACAATGTTTATCGGTTTAGTCAAATATAATCGGTTAGTAAAGTATACTTGCCTGACGCGGCCTGTGTCAACTCAGAAAGCAGGGCGGGAGAGGGGCGGACGTGAGCCGCTGCATCGCTGCGCGCTTCTTTTGAATACGATGATGGCAGGCGTCATAGCGGCAGGCAGGGTTTGAAATCGCGACGAAAAAACTTCTTCCTTTTTGCGCGATTTAAGGGTATACTGCAAGAGCAAATATAAACCAGAAACGAATTGGAGAGTGTACGAACAATAGATCGCAGGGTTGTATTTGCATACGGGGGCGTGGTTGGTAACGGGGTGTGGCTCAGCTTGGTAGAGCGTCGCGCTGGGGGTGCGAAGGTCGTAGGTTCAAATCCTGTCACCCCGATCTGAAATAGGAAAAACACATACAGCCTCTTGCGGATGAAGATCGTAGTGATCTATGCCCGCAGGAGGCTGTATACGTTTCTACGGGGTTTGTAGACGACCGACGACAGTTCGGTCAATATCTTGCCCGCCCTCCGCTCACAGGCTGTTCTCGTCCAGACTGCCCAGAACGGCATGGTTCAGGGGGCGATGCCGAACATAGCAGCCCTGTGCCGCGCCGTCTGATGATCCGGCGTCGGGAACCGTGTTCCAGCCGATGCACACCAGAACCGGCAGGCCGTCCTCGTTTTTCACCTGTTGGCCTGTGGGGTCACGCTCCATGCCAACAAACGTTTCAAAGTGACGGTCGAAATTACCCGGTGTGCTGAAATCATAGATCACGCCGTCGCCTGCACGTATCTGCGCGATCCACGCCGCTCTGTTTGCCTGTGCCGCCGCCTCGTCCTGTCCTTTCTCATCCTGATCTTTCTTACACGCTCCCGCATACGGACGCCAGCGTTTGCGCCGGGTGTAGGCCGCAATCGTGTCCGTGCATCCGGTCAGGCACGGGCCGTACCGCTGCTCGTGCAGGACGCGGGCGCGGCGCAGCAGGGCGGCATCTATCGGCTGTCCGGGAAACACGGCATAACACAGGGCCTTCAGGCGCGGGATGTGGTGTCCGATCTCGCAGTAACTGGCCCCGCACAGGTCGAAAACGGCCTCGTACTTGTCCAAAACCGGACTGCGGTTGCTGCCCGCCGTCTCGCGGATCGCGCCGCTTGCCGCGAACTCCAGGCCGATCCTGACACTCGCATCCGCAAGCTGCGGGCGTGTCGGCAGTTGACTCATCCTCGTCCTCCTCTCTCAGCCTTTTTCTCGATCTCTTTATCGTCCTTTTTCTCAGCCACTCATCCCCTACAGCGTCGCTCCGTTCGTCGGGGCGTTTTGCTCCGGGGCGGGCGCAGACGGCGTACCCTCTGCGGTTTTGTAGGGCTGCTGAATGAACCCCAGCACGATTAGCGCCGCCGCGCCTACTCCCAGCAGCGTAGCGTGCTGCGCTTTTGCGACATCGCCCGTCGTGGCAAATACCGTGGCGGCGGGTGTCAGTATCGCGCCAACGATGTTCTTGCCCAATTTGCTAAAGTCGAAGCCATGCAGCGAACCACTTAAATGCTTGAACATGCGCGTTCACTATGCCTTTCCAATGATGTCCGTCTTCTGGTATCCGTCTTCCTGACCAACCATGTTTGTCTTCCTATATTCCGTCTTCTCGCCCTCCGTCTTTTGACACTCTATCTCTCCTCATACTGCCGCGTCTTCTGTTCCGCAAGCTGTTTGAGCGTAACTTTGATTTCGCCCAGGTCGGTACGCACTTCGGTGAGCGTGTCGTCGGTTTTGTCCAGGCGGCGGCGCAGGTCGCTGCGATCCGTGATGCTGATCTGGTTCTGGTACTCGCAGGTGCTGACGCGCGTGTTCAGGCTGGCGTAGCCTATGACGGCGGCGACCAGGAGGGTGATCCAGGCGGGCGCGCGGTCGAACAGCGCGTTGACATTAAGAGGAGTCGGCTTCTGCGCCGGCTCCTTTTGCATCTGCTCTTTTTGAAACTGCTCTTTTTGAAACTGCATCTGCGCCCGCACGATCTCGCGGGCCAGGTCTTCGTATTCTCCCGCCATGAAGCCTCCTTCTTCCCTCCTTCCCTCACTATTGTCTCTGCGCGATAGCGTGGCGCAGCAGCGTGACGCCCGCGTAACGTTCCATTGGTGTGCCAAGCACCTGCCACTGTGCGCCGTCGTAAGGGCCGATCAGGTCGCCAACGGCAATCGGGCTGCTCCCGGCGCACACAAAGTCCAGCGTCATGGCCGCGCTGATGTTGATAACGCCCTCGAATTGCAGGCGCGTCAAGGTGGACGGGCTGATCGGCTGTGGCAAAAACGCGATCTGCCGCGCTAAGGCCGCATTTCCGCCCGCAGGCGTTACGCCAAGCCGCTCGCCTGCCCGTTCGATGCGCGCGGCGGCAATCCGCGCCTGCCGCGCGCCCTCCTGCGGATCGAGGTTCCCGCTGCGCGTCCAGCCGCTTTCAGTTCGCATACACTCCTCCTCGCCTTTTATACAAACGCCGCAGGCGTTGAGCATCAAGCGTCAAGCGTAAAGAATACGCGCTTAACGCCTCACGCCCACCGCTCCTTCTACCACACTCCGTCCGCCACGGCGGGAAATACGGGCGCGGGCGAGGCGACGATGGGCGTGACGAGCGCGATACGCCTTAGCTGCGCGGCCCGCTCGACAAGCGCCTGATACACGCCCGCCTCGCTGCCGCCGAACGTGCCGATTTTGAGGACGCCCGCACAGCGGGCCTGGTCGGTCGCCAGAGCCTCACAGGCCAGGGCGGCGGCCAACAGCGGCACATTGCCCGCGTCGCTCAGAAACTGGCTGATCTCCGCGTCCGAGAAAATGGCGCGGGCCGGGTCGTTGTCCAGACAGTACAGCCGCGTCTGACCTATGCTTGTCGCGGGATCATAAGTCGCCGCGATTTCGACGGGGGCCAGAAGCGTGATCTGCACCTCGCAGGCCAGTTCCCGCGTCAGCCTGTCCTGCGTGGAGCGCGCGGCGAACACGAACCGGGCCACATACGCGCCCGCGTTCAGCCCGCCCGTGTTGAGCATAAACCAGATCAGGGGCGCGGACGATGCGCCCGCCTGGTAGTTCGTGGCGCTTATGCTCACATTGTTCCAGCCGCCAAGCGCCGCCCCCATGCTGTCGAACAGCGTAAAGGCGGGCGCGCTGTACGGGGCGGACGGGGCCGCCTGTATCGCGACCGTGTCACCCGGCGCGGCAATCGCCTGCCCGTACACAGGCCGTATCTCCCCCTGCCGCAGGGTAATGTTCGCATCGTACATATAAGATGCTCCTAACTCAAACTCCACTGAATCGTGAGCGTGTCACTTGCGCCTTTGTTGACGGCGGCAAAGGTCTGACGCGCCAGCAGATTGCCGCCCGTGGCCGCGTCAAACAGCCCCGCCTCGGTGATTGCGCCTGTCCCGACCCCGCCCCCGAACGCGTACTGCACCTGATACACGGACGCGCTCGGATTGGTCGGCGTCTGCTGCGGGCTGCGCGCCGCCTCGGACTGCAAGGCGGTGTCCGTCGCGGCGGGCGTGGTCGTGCCGGTTCCTATAGCGACATAGGCGAACGCGCTCAGGGCCGCGCCGCCGCTTGCCGCGAGCAGCCGGTTTTTACCAGCCTGGCAAATGATGTTGTGCAGTACGCGCTCCTGCGTCACGGCCCCATCCGCATCGTGAATACGGATGTGCAGATTGGCGTGGAACGGCAGGCTTTCGCGCTCGCAGCCGTCCTGTATCTGCCTTAGTTCGCGCAGCACATCCGCGATCCTGGCCTGCAATGTCTGCTGCGCCTGCGCCTGTGCGCCTTCCAAAATAGTCTCCAAGTTCCTCTTCCCTTCTTCCTGATTGAAAACCTGATTGAAAATCAGCAGGTGAAAATCAAAAACCGAAAGTCAATAAATCGAAAATGTCTCAGGCTCTGCCGCCGCCCCGGTTCAAACCGTCGCCGCGCGCGGATATGGTCACGATGGCAAGTACGGCCATGCCCGCGTTCAGCGCCTGCGCGTTGTCCGTGTAACCAAGTATCTCGCCGATGCGGCGGGCCAGGGCCAGAACACGCGTGTCCCCGAAGGGCAGGCCGTCCACAAGCGGCTTGGCGGGCAGATTCGCCCGCGCATCGCCAATCGCCACGGCTTCCGCCAGGGTTTTGAGCAGGCTTTGACCGCCGCCGTTCAGGGCGCGGGCCAGCGTTTCCGACACGCCCAACGGCTCAGTCAGCAATCTGCCCGCCCACAGCCCGCGCCCCTCCAGCAGACTCCATGCCTCGTTCAGCGCGCGGCGTAGTGCGGCCCGCCGATCTTCCGACAGGGCCAGCGTCTCGGTCAGCAGGGCCTGCAAAACGGCTGGCAGGATCGAACGCCGCGCCGCCTGGGACTGCATCAGGGCGTAAGGGGCGGCGGACAACTGCGCCGCGTCCTCGTCGGTCAGGGCGCGATTATACAGGGCGGCAGATTCCACGTTCCCGGCAAGGGTGTCTACGGCAGACGGCGGGTAGCGGCCAATAGCCCATGCCATGCTTGCGGACGCCTGTATTGCGCCAAGCGCGCCCTGCGCGTCCAGCACGCCGTCCACATACAGCCGCGCCATGCCGCCGTCGCGCACGCCGATTGCCGTATGCCACAGCCCGTCATTGACCGGTGTGCTGCCGACAATAAACGCAAAGGCGGATGCCGCAGGATTCAAGCCGCCGATCAGCAGGCGGTTTGCCGCCGAGGACGACAGCACGGCATGGTTCACCGACATCAGCACATCCGTCAAAGCAGGATAACCCTGCGCCGTGCCGCCTGCCGCCCTTAGCAGTGTATGGGGCTGGTCTGCGCCGTTTGTGCGGAACCGGCATACAAGCGAAAACCCGCTCGGCGTGAACGGGCTGAATGGGGCGGCAGCGATGTCGGCGGCATTGGTGTAGCGCAGGCACGGCCCGCGAGCATTTGCCGTCCACAGCGGGCCGCTCAGGGCCGCATCACTGCGTCCCGTCAGGTCGGAAAGCACACCGCCGCTTTCCTCGTTAATGGCATAAAACCATGCCAGGTCACGGGCCATCGGGTGTGTTTCGTCCAGGCCCGCGCCCCATAGCGGCTTGACCGCAGGGTCGTTCATGCCGCGCCGCCACAGCGCAGGCTGCGACCCGGAGCTGCCCTCGGTTGGTATCATCGCGGGCATGGCTGCCATCCTCCTTATGTTCCGACTTATGTTCCGAAATCAAACGTGCTGTATGCAGGCGCTTCCGCGCTCAGGCATATTTCACTTGCAAACCTGTTTCGCCGTCAGCTGTACTTTTCCAGTTCGTACAGCAGCGCGACCGTGGCCGACACCCCGGTATTGTTGTTCGTGACCGCAGCGGTCATGTAGCGGCTTGCGGGCAGTTTGCCCAGTGGAACCTTCTGCGTGCCATTGACGGGCGGCAGGCTGCGCGAGATCGCGGGCCGCGCATACGCCTGCCCGGACACGCGCCGATTGTTGAGCGTGATGTCCAGGCTGCCGCTTGTCACCGTGCTGGTGATCACGGCATACAGCCACAGGTCGCCCACGCTCGCATTGTCGCCCAGCACGTCTATTTCGGTTCCGCTGTACGTGGCGCTGCCGGCAATCGCCTGCCCGCTCGTCTCGTCCATGCCGACAAATGCTCCGGTTGTGCGCGTGATCGCCATTTACCATTCTCCCGTCTGCGCGTTATGCACGTCCTGGGCCGTGACCACGCTGCCCTGTCCCAGCAGCCACTCGGCGCGGCTTGCCGGATCATGCAGCAAACTCGCCTGCTGCGACACGGTCATGTACCCATCCGTGGCGATCTGCGCGAACATCTGCTGCACGACCCCGTTTTGCAGATTAACGCTGTCTTTAGGGGCAAGCAGACGGTCGTATATTGCCAGCCACGCGGCGGCTTTGGGATTGGACGCGGCCTGCTGCACCAGCGTCATCACGACCGGGGCCAGATCCCCGATCAGCGTGTTGCGGCTGACCGTTCCCCGCGCCACGCTTTCCACACCCGGCGCGTTCAGCAATTCCGCCACCTGCGCCTCGCTCTTGCCCGCATACCCCAGCCCTTTCGGGTCGTCGCGTATCTCCGCCTTCAAGCGCGTATAGTCCATAAGAACCTCCTTCGGAGTAGATAATAGATAATAGATGATAGGCATACAGGAAGGAGGCTCGCAAAACAAGGCCTGTCACTATTATCTGTTATCTGTTATCTATTATCTATTATCTCTCTATTGCCGTATTCCGCCAACTCCCGTCCGGCCTGGCCTGCATCTGGCCGCAGTCGTGGAAGACATGGGCGGCGTGAACGTGGCCGCGCCATTCACGGCCATGCGTTTCGGAACAAACAGGCAGACCGGGCGGCAACGCGTAAGGATCGTAGTCGGTCAATACGCAGGCGCGGTTGACGCCCGCGATATGCAGGGGCAGCCAGTAGACGTTGTCCTGATTTTGCCAGCGCGTCGGACGACCGCCCCCAGCAGGGGCAGATACTGCCGCGCCTGCTCCGCGTGGTCGAACACGATCACGCGCGAGTTGGCCGACATCAGCGAAGGCTTGCTCTGCCCCGGCGCATAGATGCCGATGGCCGCGAACGATGGACGGGACATAAAATCCTCCGAAGGAGTCAGGATTCAGGGGTCAGGGGTCAGGAAAATGCCTGCGTACCGTACAATGCTTGGGTAACGCAGCGCATCGCCTCTGACCCCTGACCCCTGACCCCTGACCCCTTTCCTACAGCGTTGTACCGTAGATCAGGTAGCCCGCCGTGGCGAGACCCGCGTTCTGCCAGCCGTTGCTGGAGCCGTCCACGGCCAGGAAGCGCCAGTCGCGCAGGAACGCGGCCTCGATCATGTCGCCCTTGCGCTTGTCTTCGCGCCACCGGCGCACGGATACGCCCCGCTGTCCTGTCGTATCGTCGGGCGCGTCGAACGTGTAGCCCAGGCTCACGGTTTTCAGGCCGGGAGTAGGCGACACATAGCAGACCAGCGCGGCCCCGTAGAACGCGCCCGTATCCAGCGCGTTCCACAGGTACGTTCCCGAATACGGCTGCCCCTCGCCCGCCCCGTTACGCTGCGCGATACCCACGACCGTTCGCATTCCGCGTATGGTCTTGGGCAGACCCTGTCCCGAAACCATATCGGGGTTGGTGTACTGCATCAGCGTCTTGACTTCGGACGTTTCCGCCAGGGCCAGGGCGCTGTCATAGCCCATGACAATCGTGTTCGCGTCGCGGGCGATGCCGCCGATGATCTGCGTGCGCGCCGTTCGGATGTTGGCGAGCGGACTGGTATTGGCGTTGTTCTTGGCCCACGACACGTCACCGGGCGCGGCTCCCGCCGCGTTCACGAGCAGCTTGCGGTTGGACGCCGCGTAACTCGATGCGCCCAGCGTCATCAGGGCCACCTGATACTCATGGTCAATCATCAGCCGTTCGGTCAACTGCAAAGCCTGGTTACTCTACACAGTTAAAGAGGGATTCCAGGTAAGGGTGCAGAAATGACAAACCTAAGCAGAAACGACGGCTCAACGTTGGTTGATCCACTTCGCACTGACGAAAACATAGACGAACACGACATTTTGTTGTTTGGAGTATCTATGCCTCTTCCTGGCGGCGCGACTGATAAATTCGGCAACAGGTTTGAACTTCGGTGGACGGTGCTGTGCATGACCGACGTTATGAGGGAAGCAGCCGCTACCATCTACCTAGAGCCACCTGGTCGAGCAGGAGATGGGGTTGAGTTCATCATGACGCGTGGCATGGTACGTGAGTACCACCAAGTCAAGCGGCAGCAAAGTAATCTCGGACGTTGGTCGCTCGCCGCGATGGAGAGCGACCGGGTACTGTCACGCTTCTGGGACAAGCTTCAGACGGACACCTCGTGCCAATGCCATTTTGTCTCCACTTTCGCCGCTAATGAGCTGCAGGAATTAACTGAAAACGCACGATCTGCGACTGACCTTACTCTGTTCCAACAGGAATTTATCGGTGCATCTCAGGATCGGAGGAATTGGTTTGGCGAGATTAGGAAGTATTGGGGCAACTGCGCAGAGCAGGAAGCTTATAGCGCACTGCAACGGGTGTTCGTTCGGACTATGGACGAGTATTCACTGCACAACGATGTTGAGTACCGACTGGCAACTCTCGTAGACGCACATCCAAGTAAGGTGGCGGGGCTACTTAGCAAGTACGCGCTTGATCAGATACACCACGACCTGCGGGCATTCGACATATGGCAGCTACTTGAAAGCAAAGGAATGCGTCGCCGCGAATGGAACAACGACCCACATGTTCTTGCTGCTGTCGCGGCTCAGAACGACCGCTACCTAGAGCCGCTTCGGCGTGATGCAGTAGCTGGTTCAGTCATTCCTCGCAGCGAGGTCACCCAGGTAGCTGCAATTCTCGAATCGGCGGGAGAGAAGCAAGGGGTGATGATCTCCGGTGAGGCAGGTGTCGGCAAGAGTGGTATAGGGTTGCAGATCGCTGATTATATGAAGCAACGTGGATGGCCCGTGTTGGCGTTCCGCATTGACCAACTCGTAACGATGCAATCGCCTAAAGACGTGGGGCGACAGTTAGAACTTCCGGAATCTCCTATAACTGTGCTTGCTAACCTGGCTCAGAATAAGCCAGCTCTACTCGTGATCGACCAACTAGACGCTATTAGCAAGGCGTCGGGGCGAAATACCCACTTCTTCAATTGCGTCGCAGAGATGATCGAGCAGGCGAAGTTGCACCCTGCCATGCGCGTTGTTCTGCTCTGCCGCAAGTTCGACATTGCTAACGACAATCGCCTGCGGAAACTTACTGGTGATCGGGGCTTCGCCACCGAGGTTGCGGTAAGCCGCCTAGATCTTGACATTGTCCGCAACGTGGCTACACGGCTAGGTTTAGCGGCACAGTCGCTCACCCCTCGCCAACTTGATTTGCTCTCCATTCCTCTGCACCTCAAGCTGCTGTCAGAGGTGGCAGACACTGAGGAGGTACGTGCCCTTGACTTTGCCACAGCAAACGATCTATTTAAGACGTTCTGGAACCATAAGCGTTGGATACTTACTGAGCGCATTGGTCACCAAGTCGCATGGACACAGATTATAGATACGCTTTGCGAGAGTATGAGCAGGACTCGACGCCTGTTCGCCCCCAAGTCGCTCGTGGAGGAGCATGAAGCCGATGCAGATGCAATGGCTTCGGAGCGCGTCCTAGTTGCGGACGGGCAACAGTACCGTTTTTTCCACGAGACGTTCTTCGACTATGCTTTCGCGCGCCGCTTTGTCTCAACAGGCGACTCACTTCTTTCCCTGCTATTGGCGGAGGAGCAGCACCTGTTCCGCCGTGCGCAGGTTCGGCAAATACTGGCATACAGCCGCGATGCAGACCCTGATCGTTACCATTCCGACGTGGCAGAACTTCTGTCTAGCGCGAATGTGCGCTTTCATATCAAGCAGGTCGTATTTGCGCTGCTTCGGCAGCTCTCGGCGCCGACGCCACAGGAGTGGGAGATCATTGCTCCTCTTGTGGTCAGTCAAGATCATCCACTGTACGGCGAGGCGTGGCACCTTCTTGCCCAACCTGCATGGTTCCGGCTTGCCGCTTCTCTAGGCGTAATTGAGGGATGGCTAACAGAGGAAGAGGCGCGGGCCGACCAAGCTGTCAGGCTGATTGGCTTCGTCGCGCCGGAAGCGCCCGATGAGGTCGCGGCTCTACTTGAAGAATGGGATGCGACGCAGGAAAACTGGCGGAACCGGCTCCGATACGTGTTATCGTGGGCGAAGTTAGGTAAGTCGCGCCGCCTGTTTGATCTGTTTCTTACATTGCTCCGGCAGGAGGGGTCGGAAGAGGTGCGCGCGCCTATTGCTGCAAACGGCGACTTTTGGCTCGCAGTGTACTCGCTGGCGGAAGATCAGCCCGAATGGTACTGCGAGGTACTGGGCGCGTATTTCGCCTATCACTTGGACTTCAATCAGGCCCGTGGCATCAGCAACCCGTTTGCGCCCCGATATCGCTTTCGGGAGGTAAGCGAGACGGATGCCCCAGAAAGCGAACCGTTTCCACAACCTATGGGAACGATAGCAGAAACGCAATACGACCACAATATCGTCTCGGTAGCGCAGAAGGCTCCTCTCGTATTCGCGGCTCAGGTCTTTGACTTCGTGCTGACAGTAGCCGAGAGGAACGCCGTGCGAGAAGGTTCCCCACCCTACCAAGATACGGTATGGCCCTGGCGTTACTACGGAGCCGCTCAAGGAATAGCTGACTCGCTGCTATGGGGTCTTGAGATAGCATTGGGCCAAGTTGCTGCCTCTTCCCCTGAGCAGTTTGTGCCTTACGCTACGCGTTTGCGTACCTCTGATACTCAGACGGCGCAGTACCTGCTCGTGCGCGCGTATACGGCGAATGGACAGCGGTTTGCAGATGAGGCCGCAGCGTACCTCTGTGAAAGGCCAGAGCGGTTCCATACCGGATGGATGGACGAGGGCCACTGGGCCTCTCGACTACTCCTTGAAGCGATTACCCCTCACTGCTCTGACGGCAATCTCAAGCAATTGGGGGACGCAGTCATGGGCTACTACACCGATTACGAACGGAGCGCTAAGAGCTACAAAAAAGGATACGGTACGGCCTTTGGGTACTATCAATTTGTCCTCCTAAATGGTATCGTCTCGGAGCGGCGCTCGCAATCCTTACAGCGACAGTTAGAAGAGTGGCGGCGCAAATTCCGCCGTCAAGATGGCGACCCAGCGCAGGGCATCCGGGGCGGATTTGTCGGCCCTCCCATATCAATCGATGCCTGCCAGCGTATGACGGACGCACAGTGGCTCACAGCTATTGCAGAGTACGACAGCGAGCAGACACGCTGGAGCCGTGATCCGATGGTGGGTGGTGCGCATCAGCTCTCTTATCAACTGGAAGCCAAGACGAAACAAGAGCCTATACGGTTCGCCGAGTTGATGTTGCGCTTTCCCGTCACGACCCATCTGGCATACTTTGAGGCAGTAGTACGCGGTTTGGGGAGTGCAAACGATGATATTGAGATCGCCGTAAAGGTTTGTCGCTTCTGCCACTCACTTCCTGGTAGGCCGTGCGGTCGGTGGATTACTGATCCTATCAAGAGGTTGGGGCAGCAACAAGTGCCAGATGAATTGCTGGATATGGTAGTTTGGTACGCCACCGAGGCAACGGATCCGCTGGCCGACGGTGGTTCAAGCGATGTGAGGCAGCGCGAAACCGAACTTGAATTCAAAGGCATTAACTCAGTTCGCGGGGCGGCGACGATAGCAATTGCCGACCTGATGTTCGATGATAGATCCCGCACAGAATTTTTCATGCCTGCTCTCAAAAGACTGGTGCAAGATCCTTCGCCAGCGGTGCGAACCTGCGCCGTCACAGCACTGACGGCGGCACTCAACGCAGATCGCGACGTAGCAGTCCAACTTTTCTTGCGCTTGGTAGAAGGAACAGACGACACCTTGCTTGCCACCGGATATGTTGACAACTTCCTTCATTACGCGCTGCATACTCACCTTGAAGAGCTGACACCCTTACTGGAAAGAATGTTAACTTCTTCTGAGCCGAAGGTAGCTGAAGCAGGGGCAGTTCGCGCCTGCTTGATTGCCTTGAGCCACGAGGAAGCACTACCTCTCGTTCAACGTTGCCTCACAGGCTCGGTAACACAGCGTAAGGGCGCGGCCACTATTTTTACACATAACATCTCTGGGGCGAGCAACCGGATACTCTGTGAGGAAGCACTCATAGCGTTCTTTAGCGATGAGTCTGCGCAGGTGCGGGAAGCAGCCTCTCGTTGTTTTCAGAATTTCAAGGAAGATTCGCTAAAAGATTTTACCAAGCTAGTAGACTTTAGTTTCCGGTAAAAGTATGTAGACACAATTCGGGTGCGACATCAGGCAAGCGGCTGCGGTACAGTAGAGTTACCACACTACACTGGCCGAGGCTTACCTGATGTCACTCTTAGTCTACCGTATCTGTACCCTGCTCACGCAAGTGCTGGAAGATGTGCCGCTCGGCACGAACCTGGGCCTGCTGCACTTGTTCCTCGCGCTTATGTCCGGGCGTTTCCTCCACGCGCGCGGAGCCGTGTTTGCCGCTCTGGACAGCTTGGGCCTTGCGCCTGCCGCGGTGCGCCGCAGTAGTGCCGCCCTGTGCTATGGCGGCTGGAACACCGCCGACCTGCTCGCCCGCTGGCAGCAGACGGTAATACAGGAAGGCCGCTTCGTTGCCGCCTGTTATGAAGGCGTGCGCCCGGTCGCCTGTGACCTGACCGCCTTCTTTCGCCCCCACTTGCAGGGCCTGGACAGCAAACACTATGTGAGTACGGCGGGCAAGGCCCTGCCTGCCGTCTGCTTCGGGTTGGGCGTGGCCGTCGGGCGCATCGGTAACATGCGCTTCGCTCTGCCGCGCTTGTTCGTGCGGCGCAAGGCAGGCGAAAGCGAGAGTGACCTGCAAACGCGGCTGGTCGCGCAGGCGGCCAGAACGCTTGCCGCGTGCGAAGCCCTGATTGTAGATGCGGGCTTTGCCCTCGCCGATCTGCTGACCGCCGAGAACCTACGCTTTGTGGCCCGCGCCCGCGCCAACCAGACGGCGCGGCGCAGCGAACTGCCCGCCTACAAAGGACGCGGACGCCGCCCCACACGCGGCGACATCGTGCGGCCCTTAGCGCGAACGCGGGCCGGCAAGGACATTGCGGCCACGCCTTGTGACGCCACGGCGCGCTGGCACGACGGCGCACACCGTTTGACAGCGCAGATATGGAACAACCTGGTTCTGCCCGACGCCAAACCGGGCGTGCCCACGTTCCGGCTGGTCGCCATCTACGACCCGCGCTACAAGGAACCGCTGCTGCTGGCAACGAACCTGAGCGTGAGTGCGTGGGCGTTGTGGCGCTTATACAAGGAACGCTGGGGCGTGGAGCATCTGCCCCTGGCCGCCAAGCCGCTGCTCGGCTGCGAGCGGGCGTATGTGTGGGGACAGGAAAGCCGCTTTCGCCTGCCTGAACTCGCCCTGCTTGCGGGTAATCTCCTGTCGTATGTCGCCGCGACCAGCCAGCCGGTCGCTTCGGGGTTCTGGGATCGGGCGGCGCGGCCCACGGGCGGACGGCTGCGGCGCGTACTTGGACAGGTGCATTGTGCGGACTTGCCCGACCTGGCGGCACAACTGCGCAAAAAGAACAGCGTCACGGCCCACTTGAAGACCGGAGTGGACGCCCACAGACGCCACAAGGCACAAGCAACGCCGCAACAGGCGGCGCAAGCCGCTTCATTTACCGGAAACTAAAGGTAGAGGCTTTCGTAGAAAGTCCAACGCTTGCGGAGAATGCCTTCTTTCTCATTCATGCACTTGAGGAAACGACAGCAAAACTTCCAGACGTAACCTGTCAAGTCTGTGAACGCTTCCTTGCCGCCGCAGGCAGCCAGGCAGGTGGTGTCCGTACCAGTACGGCGGGCGATGCCAGTACGGTCAGCAAGTTGGTAGTACGAACCTACGAACAGAGTGATGACAGCAACATCCAAACGCGATGCCTAGATATGGTGGATCAAATGACACGGCAGACTGTTCACGGGCTTCACGAGGCGCTCGCATTACTTGATCGTTGATGGCATCAGGCAGGAGCGTCGTTGGCTTCGCATGGTCATGTGACGAATTAGGGGGTGAATTACTCCTGTGCAGGACGTTCAATGCTGACTATCCATGCTGGATCAATCGTGATCCGTTGCTGCTTTGACCCCGAAAACTCATAGCGGTTGCCGTCCTCGGCGTGAGATGGAGGCTGTGAAGGTGGCGTGTTTTGAGCAGCATGGATGCGGCATAGAAGACCTGCCGGGGGTTTGAACTTTACCGTTTCTCCCAAGTCGTTTGTGCCAATACCGTATGCCAGTTCAAGCCGACGGCTTGACGCATAGCCTGTCAGCACCAATCTGTAACGGGGATCGACTGGTTGTGCTTCGCGTAACTCTTCCTCTAATTCTCGTTTTAAGTCGGCCAATCTCTTTCCTGATCTACGCTTCTGCTCAATCTCTTTGAAGTAAAAAGGTGTTTTGATAACATTGTCGCTCCACTTCATATTGAGATAATCGACCAAGCAAAACTCGCAATGCCTGTCACATTCTGGACAGTTGCCAGTCAGTCGGATCGTGCCGTCGGGCAGCGTTACCTCTCCCTTGCAGTTCTTGAGGAGCCAGTGGACAGAACCGTCACGATGGAGGGTCAGCAATGCCCTTCCGTTTGGAATGACACACTTGCAGACAAATACACGGTATCCCTTACGGCCACGCGGCGTGGGGCGTATCGCGTCTGGAACCACGCTGTAATCAAAATTTTGTCGTACCCACTCCTCAATGCTGCTGAAAGAGGAACAACTTTCTGAATGCTCGCGCCTATCGTTCTCGATCCAATCCGCAGGACTTTCCATGTAGCCTCCGTGTCACATCTACGCCAGTTGTGCCTTGTTGCTCTGTAACACCCCTTGACAATGGGCATCACTAATTGTTATAATGACATAACCACGCAGGTTTCCTGCGCGCGCACAAAAATTTAAGATTAGCTGGGAGCCGATGGCTGATACCCCTTCGTCGCTGATGATAGGGGCGGATAGTCACGGCTTTTGTTTTAGAGGCCGAACGCAGAGACTACCTGTGTTCGGCCTCTTTGTGTTTGGCCTGCTGAAAGGAGAGAGCATGGAGAACAACATGAATGAGCAATCAAAGGTAGTTGGGACGCCTGTATGCCTGACGCCGCTGATGATCCGGGCGCTCGACGCAGAAGCGTCTCGTGAAGGGCTGTTTCGGGGCCGCAGCGTGATTGTGCGGCGGGCGTGCATCGAGTACCTGGATCGCCACGCGCAGGGATGGGCAGAGGTAAGCATTGAGGTGTCGGACAAGGAAGCTGCATGATGAACCAGGACGAACCCGTACCGCAACATCATCACCCGATTACGCTTGGTCTCGACACTGGCACAACGTTGGTATCATCGAGAGAGTGGGAGGCGTTTTTCGCCGGATGTATTGATTTGGCCGCGAAGATAAGGCAACGGCGCGCAGCGCGGCAGCAGGCCCAGACCGAAGAACAAACGCAACCAACCGTGCAGACAGAAAAATGCGCCTGATCTTGTGGGAGAGCAGGCGCGCGAAAAAGAACACGTAAAGTGATTGGCTAATATTGCTATCTTAGCACAAAGCGTGTCGAAGTGGTTTGTCGCGCCCTGTTCTCTTGGGGAGAACATACAACATGAGGATCATTACTCGCCGTGTGCTGTGGAAGTCCACATGGCTGCTGCCGCAACTTCCCGAAGTCGCTGACTGCTTCCCCATGCTGTCAAAACTTTCTGATGCAAGTCTGTTTGCGCTTTGCGGTTTTACCGTTTTACGTTCGGAATGTGATCTTTTGGCCGTTGCGGTGCGCGTCGAGATCGCGCGCCGTGCTGCCAAAGCCATTCGTGCAGAGCAGGAGGCAACATTCTGATGCTTCCTGCGAACGATACCGCCGAGGCCGAAGTGCTGGGCGCGATGCTTCAGTTCCCGAAGAGCGCAATCAAAACCGTGTGCGACCTGGGCCTGACCGGAGGCGACTTCCACCTAACCGACTATGCGCTTGTGTTTGATGTTCTCTGCGTCCTGCACAAGCGTAAGACGTCCATAGATATGACGACAGTGTGCGACGCGTATCACAAGATGCACGGCGAGCCGCCGCCTGGAACGCCTTACTTCCTGTTGGGGAATGCGAACGTTCAACAGTTGATAGAATGCGCCGAGAACCCTGCAAATGTCGCGGCACACGCGCATATTGTCATGCAAAACGCGCGCAGGCGGCATATCATGGAACAGGCGCGGCAGGCGCACAGGCTGGCCCGTAACGGCGACCTGAACGCCCTGCTCGCCTATCGCGCCAATATGGACATAGCCAAGACCATAGGCGAAATGAACCCGGCCACGGCGGAACTACAAGCCGTATGCCTGGCCGACGTGCAGCCGCTGCATACGGAATGGTTCTGGCCGGGGTATCTACCGCTGGGGATGATAAAGATGTCATGCGTAATTAGGGTAAACTCGGCTTATGATCACAGTAGCCAAGCTGCGGCGCAAGCCGCGTCACTTTCAAGCGTTGACGGGCTTGTCCGTAGCGGAGTTCGACACGCTCCTGTCGCATGTCACTCCCGTCTATGAAGCCGCCGAGAGTTCCCGGCGTACCCGTGCAAGTCGGGTGCGTCAGGCCGGAGCCGGTCGCAAGTTTCGCCTAGCCTTGCCCGAACGCCTGCTGCTAGGGCTGATGTACCTGCGCTTGTATGTACGCCAGAGCTTGCTGGGCTACCTCTTTGACCTGGACGAAAGCAACATCAGCCGCGAACTGCACGAACGGCTGCTGCCGATCCTGCTTGATGTGCTGCCCACGCCCCTGCGCGACGCCCCCCTGCGGCACATAGCAAGCGAGCAAGGACACGCCGGAGCGAGTGCGAGCGATGCGCCTGCGCCCTCGGACACGGCCGACGTGAGCAAGCCGCGCAAGCGCATCGGCACACTCGACGAACTGTTTGCGGCCTATCCTGAGATTGAAGAGGTTCTTCTGGACGCCACCGAGCAGTCCGTGCGGCAGCCGACCGACAAACTCAAGCGTAAGCAGGCGTACAGCGGCAAGCAGCAAGACCACACGCTCAAGACGCAGATTGTAGCGACGCGCAAGCAGATCCTGCATGTGTTCGGCGGTTTGCCCGGCTGCCTGAGCGACATGCTCCTGCTGCGCGCATCAGGCGTGGTGTATCGTGTGCCGCCTGGGTGCAAGGTGCGCCTGGACAAAGGCTATGAAGGTACAGACGCGGCATACCCTGCTCAGGATGTCCAACAGCCGATCAAGAAGCCGCGCAAGCAGACCCAGAATGTACTGGAGCGCGCCTACAACTACATGCTGTCTACGCAGCGCATCTACGTAGAGCATCATTTCGCCCGCCTCAAACGGTGGGACTGCATGGCGCAAGTATGGCGCGGCCATGACCGTGACCACGAGGACATGTTCTGTGTCGTCGCGGGCTTGCTCAACTTTCGCCAGAGTGGCTGTATGGAACTCACGGCCTAGAGCAGAGACTACAAGAACAGACCGCGTCTGTGCCGCAGACGCAGGCGACCGTCAAAAACAGCTTGGTGGCTGTACCGGCGAAGCCACGCAGCTAATTACGCAATCTATCTTAAGTATGATTGTTGGTGACGGCGGGTTAGGGAAAGGAACGCTGTCCATTGACCTGGCCGCGCGGCTGTCACGGGGCGATCCGTTCCCGCAAAACGAAGCGCGGCGCGAGCCAGGGAACACGCTGCTTGTCGTCAGTGCCGAAGATGATGTGCAGCGTACCGTCGTGCCGCGCCTGCTCGCTGCCGAGGCAGACATGTGCCGCATTTTCACGCCGCCGGAAGATGCGCTTGTCAGTCTGCCGGAGAGCGTCGAGGGACTGGAAGCGTTTATTGTCCGGCACAAAATCGCGTTCCTTGTCATTGACCCGCTGAACGCTTACATGAGCGGACGCCTGAATGTATACAAAGACACGGACGTTCGGCAGGCTCTGACGCCACTGAAACACATGGCCGAGCGGCAGCGCGTGGCCGCCCTGATTGTGCATCACATCAACCGGGGTGTCAGCACACAAGCTAGTCAGCGCGTGTCCGGCAGCAGCGGCATCCGCAACGCCGTGCGCGCCCTGTATTTCGTCGGGGCTGATCCTGACGATGACACGCCCGAACAGAACCGGCGCGTTCTGGCGAACGACAAACTCAACGTCGGTCCTCGCCCGCCTAGCCTGTCCTTCAGCATCAAAACCGTCAACGTGCAGCAGGATGGCGTATGGTATAACGACCTGCCCCGCTTGGATTGGCACGGCACGAGTGAACATACACCCGCCGATCTAATTGCGCCCATGCCCACAAAGGCAGCAGAGGAAGGCGGCGCGCGTCTGGAAGAAGCGAAATCGTTCTACCGGGAGTACCTGGCGGACGGTGAGCGCCCGTCAAACGAAGCTGACGCGGAACGGGAAAGGCGAGGCATCAAACTGAGAACGGCAAAAACGGCGCGCACACACCTGGGCGTTGTTCCACGTAAAAAGGGCAACATCTGGTATATATCCCTGCCACCGACTTCGGAGCCGGCAAGCGAAAACGAGGGATAAACAGCAATGTTCAAGAGTGCAAGAGTGCAAGGGTGCAACTGTGCAAACGTATTCGAGAACATCGCATTGTTGGCTGTATCGGGATCTACGGCAACTATGCAATCAGTCCACATATCGTTTGCATAGTTGCACCCTTGCACTCTTGCACTCTTAACGGGGAGATGTGTACCGGCTGACTGATGGTTTTCATACACGTTCCGGCCCGTCATTCTTCCTGTTTTCAGGCTGGGAGAACATCTTGCTTGACCGTTTTGCCTGGTGTGAGATACAATAACGGCGTCCCGCCGTTCACCTTCATTCGCCCATAAGGAGCGCTTTCTGTATGCCTACGCTGGATTGGGTTGGCAAATCTGCCGTCGTTAGCCACGACAAACAAATTCCGTACCGGCTGATCCACTGCGACGGCGGCCTGTCCATCGGGGATGCAGGCGAGGGGAACTTGCTTGTGGAAGGGGACAACCTTGAAGCCCTGAAAGCCCTGTTGCCGTACTATGCGAGTAAGGTAAAGTGCATCTACATTGATCCTCCTTACAACACTGGTAATGAAGGATGGGTTTATAATGACAATCTAAGCGCACCGGAGATTCGTTCCTGGCTGGGTAAAGTTGTGGGCGACAAAACAGAGGATTTTTCTCGGCACGACAAATGGATGTGCATGATGTACCCCAGGCTGAATTTGCTGCATCAGCTTCTGCGTGACGATGGAGTGATTTTCGTTAGCATTGACAGCAACGAGAACCATAATCTACGCCTGCTGATGAATGAAATATTTGGTGAGCATAACTTTGTTGCTGAATTGGTGTGGGAGAAGACCCGCAAGAACGACGCCAAGTTGTTCTCAGTCGGCCACGAGTACCTTTTGGTATTTGCTCGTTCGTTGAACACCCTACGGGAGCAAAACACTGTTTGGCGCGAGGCGAAACCGGGCGCTGCCGAAATAATGCAGCAGTATCGACGGTTACGTCGTATTCACGGCTCGAACGATGAAACCGTCGAGAAGATGCTGCAAAAGTGGTATCAGGACTTGCCTAAAAACCATCCATCACGAAAGTTGAGCCGGTACAAACATATAGATCAACGTGGCCCCTGGCGAGACAGAGATATTTCATGGCCGGGTGGCGGCGGCCCAAGATACGCTGTTCTGCACCCAATCACAAACCAACCTTGCGCTGTTCCTGAGCGTGGATGGGGGTTTTCTACTCCTGACACTATGCAAAAGCAAATTGAGCTAGGCTTGATTGCTTTTCGAGAAGATCATCGGCAACCCCCATTTCGGAAAGCACATCTTGTACCTGTTATCGAAGGCATGGACGATGCTATCCCTGACGAGGATGATGGGGATGAGCAGGAGCCTGCCGGCTTGCAGGTGATGTCGAGCGTAATTTACAAACAGTCCCAAGTAGCGGTCAAACACTTCCGCAAGTTGATGGGTGCAGACGTCTTTAACAATCCCAAAGATCATGAAGTAGTTGCGCGCCTAATCCGCTATTGTACTTCCCCAACCGGCAACGACCTTGTTCTTGACTCGTTTGGTGGAAGCGGCACGACGGGACATTCTGTGATGCAGCTCAATGCAGAAGACGGCGGCAACAGACGATTTATCCTTATCGAGATGGAAAGCAACATCTGCCGCAACATCACGGCTGAACGGCTACGTCGTGTCATTCAGGGACAGGAGGCTGTTGTACCAGGGCCAGGCGCGGACATTGCAGAACAAGCCAGTCGAGCGGAGCTGTACGCGATTGAAAATGTTGCCGACAGAGGGGCGGCGACTTTGTACGAGGTCAGCGTGTCCGGGGCTTCTGTTCGGAGTGGGGGCAGCAATGGCAGCCTACCATTCCAGGAGGAGGAATTAGCCGCAACACAAACGCCAAATGCGCCGGGGCTGGGAGGCGGCTTTCGCTACTGTACGTTGGGCGTCCCGCTTTTTGATAAAGACGGTAAAATCTGCCCGGAAGTGCTGTTCAGCGATCTGGCACATCACATCCACTTTACTGAGACTGGCGAGCCGCTGCCGCAACGCGCCAAAGACCAGACGCCGCACATTGGAACGACAAACGGCATAGCTTACTATCTGCTGTGGGGCGGGGCCGAAGAGGAGTGTGTTCTGGATATGGCAGCATTGCGAACTTTGCCGCCGCACGACGGCCCGAAGATCGTTTACGCCGATGGCTGCTGCCTGCCGGCGGAACGGCTAAAACAGGCCGGGATTATCTTCAAGCAAGTGCCTTACGAGGTCAAGGTACGTTGACTTCGCTCACCCTCAAAACCTATCAGCAGAATGCCCTCAACGCGTTGCATGAGTACCTGCAGCTCGCCGTAAAGATCAACAGCGCCGACGATGCTTTTTACCAGTACACGCGCAGGACACAACCGCAGAGACGCGGTTTAGCGTACCTGTCCGTCGATCAACTGCCGGGGCTACCCTACGTGTGCCTGCGTATCCCAACGGGCGGCGGCAAGACTATCGTGGCCTGCCATGCGATCTCGGTTGCCGCGCAGGACTTTTTGCGCCAAGAACGCGCCGTCGTGCTGTGGCTCGTGCCAACGAACACAATCAAGGCGCAGACGCTGGCCGCATTACGTGACCGGCAGCATCCGTACCGGCAGGCACTGGACAGCACAATGGAGGCGGGCGTTACCATTCTGGACTTGACCCAGGCGCAGTATATGACGCGTCCGACGCTGGACAGCACAACAACGGTTATTGTGTCTACGCTGGCCGCGCTGCGCGTCGAGGATACAAACGGGCGCAAGGTATACGAACAGAACGGGCATTTGATGGCGCACTTCCGTGACCTGACTGACGAAGCCGCCGCCCCGCTGGACAAGTACGAAAACGGCAAGCCTATCCCTTCGCTGGCGAACCTGCTGAAACTGCGCCGGCCTATTATGGTCATAGATGAAGCGCACAATGCGCGTACCGGCTTGTCATTTGATACGCTCGCTCGCTTTAATCCCTCTTGTATCCTGGAGTTTACGGCAACCCCAGATCAGTTGAACAACCCCAGCAACGTACTTTATCATGTATCCGCGTCCGAACTGAAAGCGGAACACATGATAAAAATGCCGATTGACATTGAAAACCGTCCTGACTGGAAAGCAACGCTGATCGCGACCATCGAGAAGCGGAACGAGCTGGAGCAGTTGGCTGTTATCGAGCGGGAGGCGACCGGCGAGTATATACGCCCGATTGCTCTGGTACAGGCGCAGGCGAACAGCAAAACCGCCGAAACGCTGACAGTCGAGAAGCTGAAAGCAGCCCTCCTAGATATGAAAGTACCGGAGGAACATATCGCCATTGAGACAGGCACGATACACGAACTGGACGGCAAACAGATCCTTGCTGAAACCTGCCCGATCCGGTACATCCTGACGGTTGATAAGCTGCGCGAAGGGTGGGATTGTCCTTTTGCGTATATTCTCTGCTCGGTACGCGCCACACGCTCTCCCAGGGCCGTGGAGCAGCTTCTAGGGCGTGTTTTGCGGATGCCCCAGGCAAAGCGCAAGACACAGGAGGCACTTAACATCGGGTACGCGCGCGCTGCGTCGCCGCACATGCTGGAAGTTGCCGCCGAATTGCAGGATGCACTTGTGAGTATCGGCTTCACTAAATTTGAGGCCGATCAAGCAGTTTCACCACCTTTGCAGCACACAATGGAGGACATTCTTGGTGCGCTGGGTGGCGCAGCGGATGCCCGACTGCCCTCGCCATCTGAACGTGGGGAGCGGTTTGAAGTGCCGCAACTAGCGTTCCGGTTTGGGGATGTGCTGGAGCCAGTAGACGAGAGTTACTTGCTGCCTGGCGCACTGAAATTGGACAAGTGCGATCCTGTGTTAACAGACGATGAATTTCCCTCTAAGCAGCGCGTCGAGAAAGCGTTGCTTGATGTAGACACGCAGGGCCGACAGAAACTCGCAGGGTACAACTTCGTCACAGAGCTGCAACAGCAGCTTACCTATCTGACGCCGCATGACATCGGCTCTGTGCCTGACCTGGTGGTATGGCTTGACCGGCATGTACCCCATGCAGACACGACGCAGACCCAGGCGCAAAGATTTTTGCTGCGGATGATAAATCATCTGATGCAGGAACGCGGTTTTACGCTGGACGAACTCTCCCGCAAGCGGCTGGCGTTGCGCGACGCGGCCACGTCGAAGATACAGCAGTTCCGCCGTCAGGTGAAAGCGACTTCGTACCAACAATTGCTCTTCGATCAGCCTGCCGAAGAGTTGGAAGTCGGGCCGGAGTGCGTCTTTCGGTTTGATCCCCTGCTATACACGCCCAGCGCGCCTTATCGGGGCAATTATGCGTTCAGCAAGCACTATTACCCTATTGTCGGGAAGATGGACAGCGACGAGGAAGCAGACTGCGCGCTCAGGCTTGACGCGCTGCCAGTCGTAAAGTATTGGGTTCGGAACTTGGACCGGCGACCCAACGCGTTCTGGCTACAAACGGCGACTGACAAGTTTTACCCTGATCTAATTGCCAAACTGGAAGATGGACGCACGTTGGTTGTCGAGTACAAAGGCGCGGACAGACTGACGACCGACGACACGCGGGAGAAGAAAGCGCTGGGTGAGCTATGGGAGCAGCGCAGTAACGGACAATGCTTATTCATGCTCGTTTCCCGCAACGACTACGCGGCCCGCTTGCAAAGCCTGATCCACTAAGGACACAAAAAGATGTACCGGCTGTTCGGTAAGAACAGGAAGCGCGCAGATGCAAACAGAAACGCACAATCCGTTACCCAAGACGCTCGTTCTGCCGGGTGCAATCTGTGTGCAGTGGCGCAAGTGCGGCAAACCAAATTGTCGCTGTCGGGACGGTGTGAGCCTGCACGGGCCGTACCTCGCCCACTTCTGGCGGCAGAACGGCAAGCTGCATAAGCGGTACGTGCGGCGTCCTGACGCGGCGGCCATGCAACAGGCGTGTGAGCGGCATCGAGAACAGCAGGCACAACAACGGCGGCAACGTGACGAGGGGCGTGAACTGCTGCACTCCATGCGGCAGATGCTGCGCGAACTGGAAGGTGGCGCATGAACGAGGAAACACAGCCAGGCGGGGAACTACTGCCCGTTCTGCCGGAAACAGCGAGAGACGCAGAGGCCGTCCTGTTGGGGCATCGGCTGGCGCAGTCGTACCAGGAGCGCGCCCAAGACTTTGTACGCTACTCGAAGATGCAGCCGGACGAAGCGGCGCGCAGGGCGCGGCAGATCCAGGTTCCCTATACGGTCGAGGAACTGCGAACCCTTGCGCCGGAACGCGTGTCGTGGGAGCATCTGGAGAAGATGCAAGATAGCGAGCCGCAACAGGCGTGGGAGAAGTGGGACAGCATCCTGACGTATGTCGAACAGCGGCTGCAAGGCGGCATAATGGGCGCGGCAGCCGTAGGGAACGCCACGCCGTTCCAACAGGCCGAGTACCAGGCCGTTCGGGATGAACTTGGCATCGAGTGGCAGCCGCGCAACGGCATCGAGCGCACGCTGATCGAGCAGATGGCAATGGCGCATGTGCAGCTTCTACGCTGGCAGCAGAGAATGATCTACCTGCTCGGTTCAGACGAGTGGGAAACGCCCAAGAACGCCGATCCGTTGCCGCTGCGTGTCACCACGGCCCAGGCGGTCGAGCAGGCCGGCCAGATGGCGGACAAGTTCAGCCGCATCTTCCTGCGAACGTTGCGCGCCTTGCAGAACATGCGGCGTGTGCCGATCATCGTGCAGAACGCGGGGCAGGTGAACGTCGGCGAGAAGCAGATCAACGTTAGCTCGTGAGCTTACTCACTGTATTTCGCATATCCTATGACGGCGTAAGGATTAGCACGCGGCGTAAAGCTCTTGTTAAGTGTCAGGTATCCTACAACGTGGTCATTAAGCAGTATTTTTGGTGGTTTGGTTGCCAGTCTGTTGAAGATGCTCAAATCTGAAAACTTACCGGCATACGGGGAAAACCTGTTGAAGATACTGTTGGCTTCAAATTGGCTTCCGTACTTTCCGAACTGGTTTGCTATGGATTTGTCGTCAAACTTGTTGCTGCTAATCCTGCCGAGCATTTCGTCATCGCCTGCAATGATGATTGCTCCCTCCAGCGTTTCAGGTTCGAGCGTTTGTTGTTTTATGGTAGTGGTCAACAGCAGGGTTGTCCAAGTATCGAAGCGTTGACACTCTTGTGCATCTAACTTGCTTAGACCAAACTCCTTTTTCTGTTCTTCAGTCAGGAAGGAAAAGACAGTAGGTTTTGTCTTTTCCTGCGCGAATAATCCTCCTGTCAGCATCAGCGCACACGCCACACCACACAAAACAAAACGCTTGTTCATAGCATCCTCCATACAAACAGGTCAGTCGTCTTTCTCCCAGCCGGTTTCCGAGTTCGACGCGGCGGCAGCATCCACGCGCAGCGCGCCCAGATCATACGCGCCTGCTGTCTGTTCCTGCTGCATCTGGTACTGCTGCCGACAATCTACGGCGTGATCCACGAGCGCAAGCGCAGCGACGGCGGCGGCATCCGCATAGCCCGCGCCGGCTTTGCCCATGATCTTCCTGCCGTCCTGCTCGACCCGCTTACACAGGGCCAGGTACGCGGTTTCCAGTTCCTCTTTCGTCATGCTTCCGTTCCTTCTGCTTCGGGTATCTTCACGCCCTCTTTCTTTGCCAGTTCTCGTATGGCGAGCGTGAACACGGCTGTTTTGTTCATGCCCATCTGACGAGCGACTTCATTCCACATTGCATCTATATGCCGGGGCAGCTTAAGCGTTGTCGGCGTGGTTCCTCTGTTAGCATCCATTGATTGATCCTCCTGCCTATCATTATACACTAAAAAAATGTGCATAGAACGGCAAAAAGATGTATTATTTTGCTATTATGATAATTTGTCTACTTGTATAGCACACCATTATGGTGTATAATAGCTACATAAGACGCAGACAACTTCATACAGAGACTTCCGAAACGGGCGACCTCTACCTGTTACCACGCAGGAACATTCGGAAGTGACAAGCAAGCGTTCTTAAACCACTCACCAAAACACAGGAGATACGACAATGACAAACACCTATCAACCCCGCAACGCATCGGACGCTATCGCGCAGGCCAATCGCTTTGACCGTGCCAAACAACTGCTCACAGACGGCTACACGTTCCACAAGGACGCTGACAGCGACGTGGTCGCGGTTGTGAAGCCGGGAACGACGGCGGCGGCCTACTGGCTGAACATGATTACAGAGGGCTGTGATTGCCCCGACTACATGAAGAACAGCAGACCGTGCAAGCACATGATCGCATGGGACATTCTACAAGCGCAGGAAGCAGAGGAGCTGGCCGGCCTGGAAGCGCAGTGTGCCGAATACGACGCACTGCACGGCCCGGAGATGCCGCCGGCGGACACGACACGCGCCCTGATGCTTGCCGAAGTGAGGCGGGCCGAACGCGGCCTTGCGGCCTGCATGGAACCGTTCAGCACGGCGGCAGAGAAATGGCGCAAGCGCGTTCAGGACACCACGACGGCCCTGAAACTCTACGATGAAGTCACTATGAAGATCCTCTGTGACTTCTACAAGCGCGGCCTCGACAAGCCCAACGTCCGCGCCTAAACGCAATGAGGGCATAGATAGACGCCAATCTACCTATGCCCCGTACCCGACACGCGGGAACTGTTCAAACTCTCACGCCTGAACAGTTCCCATTCTACCCTAACGGGAGAAGGAACGCCTACGATGATTACGACAGAACGGGGCTGGATAGACACTGCCGGGAAAACGCGCACCTGGGCATTGCTCGATACCAACGGGCGCAAGATCGCGGAGATCACCACGAAGCAGGCCGCGCAGGACATAGCCGACCGTCTGAACAAACAGGAGGGCAAGTAGATGAAAACCTTCCCGCGCCCGACGCGCCGCGCCCAGGCCGACGACATCCGCATCCTGCCCACGCCGGAGGGCAGCCGCGCCGTGCTGCCCGACACGCCGATAGAGTACGAAGTCACGCCCATCGGCAAAGGGGAATACGAGCCGCGCCACAAGTTTACGCCAGAGGAATGCAGTCTGGGCGGACACGTCGCCGCGCTGACCCTGCTGACGCGCTACGCAGACGCGTATGCCGACAGTGATGAAGAATGGGAAGCACTGGCCGGCAGTCGCCTTGACGCTATACTTCGCGCCCGCGCCAACATGAAAGGCCGCTACGCTGGCTTCTAATCGCCACCATCGCAAGGCAGGCCGGGAACAGAACAGCGTTCCCGGCCTTGCCCATATCTGCCCGACACATCAACAGAAGGAACCCGAACCATGATAAAAGTACGCCCGATCCGCTGCACCCGCCGCGCCCTGCGTGAAGTGCTGGAACTGACGCCTGCCGGCGTGAACGTTGCCGCCGCATCCACCGCCCTCGCCCTGGAAGTGGTAAACGAGGATTACATAGATCTCGCCGGATTGCAGCAGGAAGGTGCAAGCATCCTCCCCGCGGCCTGGGACGCCCTGCACACGCGCCACGCCCGCGCCACGCGCCTGCAAGACGCCTGTGATACCCTGCTCAACATTGCCGCCTGACACGAAGCGTTCGTCTAAATGCCCGCGTGTGGTACGGCAACAAACTATATCAGGAAAAAAGCCCGGTTCCTTGTTTGCAAGGAACCGGGCAAAGTGATACACGATGATCGTTAGACGCGCGTTGACGTGTCGGCGTCATCTTTAGCCTTGAACAGCGGCATGTTGCAGCAGCTACACGTTATCGCTTTAATCTGTTGCTCACACGCGAGCAGCAGATAACTCACTTTTTGGCGCTTGCCGCAGCAGTAGCATTCGAGCCATATGTACCCTGGCATCCGGTTTCCCCTCCCTCCGAGTACGAGGGCCAGGAGCAGGTCGAAAACCGGTATTGTAATTTGCTCACGTTCCTGCTATAATAGGATTCCGACAAAGGAACCTACGTGACCCAACGTGAGCAATTGCACGGTCACGAAACAAGGGCGGGAGGGGTGATGACCCTCCTGTCCTTTTTTCATGCCGACAGCTTAGAAATTGGTGCTACATCAATCAAATTTTCAAGGTGCGGGCGCACATTCACAAGCAATCCCCGAAGGTGCGACCAGTCCACTAACCCCTCCCGCTGCAAACGCCCCAAGATGATCCCTGGATGCCGTCTCTGCTCTTTCGCAAAACGTTCAATGCGCGCTTTGGAAAAGTATGGGGCTGTCAGGCGCGTAAAGGATTGAAGCGCCTCCTGCGACAGAAGTAAGTCGCGCGATAATCGGTCTGCATCCTCTTCCTGCTTCGACTTTCTGGTGGTATCCTCCAAGTTGTCGAAATGGAACGAGGTGTGTTTTTGAACAACGTGGGCCGCTTCATGGAAGAAACTGAACCAGAACGAGTCAATGCGATCACGGCGGAGTGTTAGAGCAATCACCGGTCGCCCCTCTACCTCTACTACTGCGCCGTCCAAAAATGTGCGGTCAAGATGCGGAACGATCAGGAAATGTACGCCCGCTTCCGCAAGCAAGAACGGTATGTGCGCAACATGCGCGGCGTGTTCCGTACAAGCGACGATCTTTGTGAGTGCAACCCGCATACGCTCCCGGTCATACGCTGGGAGTGTTTGCTGTTTCGCTAGGTGAACGACCCGCTTCTCCCAGGAAGCCAATGCGCTGCGGGAGATACCTTCCTCGTTCTGTGATCTCAGGTTGATTGCTAAAGCGGGTGTTTCCTCGTAGGAGGCGATACCGAGATGTTGAAAAACCTGTTTTTCCAGTTCATCGAGAGACTTGCTTCCAGGTATCCAGCCACGTCGGACAAGTTCTGTGACTGGCGCGAGCGCGTACAGCCGTCTTTTACGATCAATGCCTGCATCCTGCTTGCGATTGCGGGCCTCCTCTAGCCGATAAGCCGCTTCCATTTTCAACCATGTTTCTGCCGGAATGTCCAATGCTTGTTCAAGGTCAAGTGCTGTATCCGCAGTGATTATCTTTGTGCCATGCACGATCTCGTTTATAACGCTGACAGGCCGCCCCATGATAAGCGACAGATCTCTTTGCGTCCAAGCGCGGCGCAGCAACTCCTCCGTGATCTTTGTTCCAGGATGAGAAGAAATAGCCGATGATTTGCGGTTTTTGGCTGTTTCAGACATAAAAATTTGCAGTGTAAAACGTGCAGGTCAGTTTCGCTTAAAGTGAACGCCACAAACGATTAGTGCGAATCGGCCTGCCTAAATGTAGGTACGGTGTATCTTAACACCGCTAGGGGTAGTCTGTCAAGAGGGTTTGGCAAAAAACATCAAACTTTTCCGCGTAGACACTGCGGAGGCTTGTACTGTCTATGTTAGAGGCAGCCCCTTTTTCGTGCGATACCGCACGGCCTGGCCGCGCCGACACGTACTCTTGTGATCCAGCCCCTCGCCGCCGCAGGAGCAGGGAATATCCGCAAGCTGCTTCATCTGCCCGCCGCCTTTTTTGCCGTTCTCCCTGGCCTGCGCCGCCTTCTTCTCTGATTTGACGCTGCCCATCATGCGCGCCGCGTCCGATGTCGTCAACATGCTCGTTCCCTCCTGCCTCCTATTATAGCCGAACGTCGGGAAGAACGCAATTACTTATTGACGTATTGCCAAACGTTCGGCTATAATATATATGATGCACTTAGTCAGATGCGGAACGGCGTTTGTTCACCATTTCCCGTAGGTGCTGCCGTCGCCGGGTTCGGCGTCGTGCCTGGTACGTGCGCCACAATTCATAGCCGACCTTCAAGGCGGACAGGATGCGCGCCGTAATCATCAGATCGTCGTACAAGTTGTTCATGTGTTTTTACTCCTCAAAGGAAAATTGATGCAGACACTCAAAGCAATCACCTACACACGCGTTTCAGGTAACGAGCAGGTCGAGCATGGCACGTCGCTGGAGGGGCAGGAACTCATCTGCTTGCGTAAGGCTGCCGAGATGGAAGCGCAGGTTGTCGCCAGATTGTGCGATCCGGGTGTAAGCGGCAAACTGTATGCGACGCGGACTGGCATTCAGGAAGCACTGCGTCTGCTGGAGAGCAAGCAGGCCAATGTGTTGATTGTCGCCAAGCTAGACAGGAGCGGGCGCGACGTGGACGCACTGCGCGACATCCGCAAGCGCGTAGAACTGGCCGGCGCGCAGCTTGTCTTTGCGGACGGCATGAACTTCGAGCAGAACGCCGTGGGCAAGCTGATGTTCACGCAGTTGGCCGGGTTCGCGGAGTACGAGCGCGAAGTGATACGCGAGCGCATGATGAGCGGTAAAATCCGCCGTGCCGAGCAGGGTATCCAACCGTACCGTTCCAGGCCGCCGTATGGCTACTACATCGTCACCAACAAAGACAAATTGCGCGGCGAGTACGCCGAATATCCCGCCGGAACCTACCTTATCATCGAGGAAAAGGCGCGCTGGGTACGGGAAATGTACGCCCGAATTGCCGGCGGTATGTCGCTTCGTAAGACAAGCGCCTGGCTGGAAGCGCAGGGCGTTCCCACGGCGCGCGGCGGCAAGCAGTGGGGATACAAGACGCTGCAAGTTCTCCTTTCCAATACGACCTACAAAGGCGTTGGCTCGTGCAACCGGAGCGAGACGCTGCACGACGAGCGCCTGATTACCGAGCGGGGGCGCAAGACGGATGAGTATGTACGGATGCGCCCTGAGACCGAATGGTTTACCTTTCCTGCGCCCCCGCTTGTTGATGAGGCCACCTGGGATGTAGTGCAAGCCAGATTACAGGAGAACCGGGACAAGTTAAGCGGAAATCCTCGCCGGAAGTTCTTGCTCACCAGTCTGGTACGCTGCCCTGTCTGCGGCTACAAGATGGCAGGCGCGAACAAGACGGACAAGCGCCGCAAGAACGGTGTACCCGTCGTGTACCAGTATTTCATCTGCCATCCTAAGCGGAACGGTTGCCCGGAGCGCAACTATCCCGTTAAGCAAGTCGAGCAGGATGTGGCCGAAACATTCCGGCGCGCAGCACAGGCGTCGGGCCTGATCGAAGCGCAACTCAACGCGCATCTATCCACCGAGAAGCAGGGACCAAGCCATACCGACACGCAGGAACTGGAGCAGATGCAAACCGAACTAAAAACGTTGCTTGTCCGGGAGCGCGTCGCCGCCGAAGCGCAGGTAAACGCCATGATGAACAATCGCAGCACCGAAGTGTATGACAACATCTTGGCCGATATGGACAGTCAAAAGGCGCGTGTGCAGGCGCGCATAGCGGCATTGACGCCGACGCAGGCAATCGAGAACCGTGAAGCGCCGAAAGACACGGCAGAACGGATCGCGAGTGTACTGGCCGACGTGGAACTGGTTCTGACCGACACGGACGAGGAAAACCTGGCCGAGCGGCAGGCCGTTCTCGCGACCATCGTGGACAAGATCATCCCCAAAGACGGCGGTGGGGTGTCTATTCTCCTCAAATCGCAAACTGTGTATAGTGTTTGATCCGTGTCCGGCTGAAGCGGGTTGTCTGCGACCGCGACCTCGGCGTCCGTGACCAGGCCGCGATACGCGTATTCCTCGGCGTAATAGTTGGTATTCGACAGCGACAGATCAATCTCGGCGGCCTCGCTGCCCTGCGCGCGCAGGCTCGTGGGCCGGTTGTTGGCGTCCGAGGGCGACCCGGACAGGAAATCCTCCTTGCGGTAGACGAAATACTTGTTGGAGCGCTTGGCGACCGGCAGGGCGGGCAGCACCTGATCGGCGATGTAGCTCTGGTTGCGGTACATCACGCTCACGTTTGTCAAAGCCTGGTCAATGTATATCTGGCTCAAAGCGGGCATAAGAAACTCCTTTCACCTACTCCATAACGCACCTACTCCACAACGATGCCGGGGGCGAGCAGCACGTCAAGCAGCGTGTCCGTCGTGGCCGTCGAAGCGAGGGACTGCATGGCGATGCCGACGATGCCGCGCACGTTCGCGCCGCCCGTGGCGACCGGAACCGCTTTTGTTACGCGGCCCGATGTGTCCGCGACCTTCACCATGTCGCCAAAGTTGATGGCCGTGCCTGTCAGAATGCGGCACTGCGCGATGCCCTGCATCACGATGGGCGCGTAATTCAGCCCGTCCGTGTTTTGCTGCGTCACGCCGATCACGCCGACTGCTCCCATTGCGGGCGGCAGGCGCACATTGCCCGCGTTCGCAGCCGAGGCGACTACGACCGTGTTGAGCGCAAGGGGCGTGTCGCCCCCAAACGATTTCACCAGAACCGGGGTCTGTCTTGCCATGTTTGCGTTTCCTTTCTGTTGCCGGAGGACGGGTTAAGAGACGGGTACAAAAAACGTACCCGTCTGGGAGGACTTCGTCCAAGCGTCCTCGCGGACGCGAATACAAGTCTCTTGCGGACGCGAATACAAGCGTCCAGCGAAGCGGGCTTTTAGCTGCCTTCCTGAGATTGGGTGCGTACTGAAAGCGCGAGGTCTTTGTTTTCGCCGCAGATTTCGCGGAACGCCTGCGCGTGATCCAGTTCCTTTTCCCGCATACGCTGCCGCGTCAGGGTTTCCAATCGGTCGGCGTCGTGCGCCTGCCCTGCGCGCACGGTCGCGCCGCCCAGATGCGGCAGGCGCGGGCGGGCGTGCAGGGCAGGCAGCACAATCGCGAACGCGGCGGGCTTGTCGCGGGCGATCTGCCGCCACGCGTCCGCTTCCGCCGGCGTCATGCGTCCGCCGCGCACAAGCGTTTCGATGGCCTGCGCGTCACCGGCAAAACGGACTTCGTTTTGCGCGTCCTGCGCCCGCCGCGCTTCCTCGCGCAGTCGCGTCAGCTCCGCTTCCATCCGGGCAAACTGCGCGGCGGGGGCGTAGTGGGACACATTCGCGCGTTCCTCATCAGGTTCGTTCGCTTCGTTCCCCTCATTCCCTTCCAAGGTGAGGCCGGGGTCGCCTGTTGTCCCTTCACCGTCCGTTGTGCTGAACTGCCGGGGCGCGGTCTGGGGCGCGTCTTCGCCTTCCCCCGACTGCGCCCCGGTTCCATTTAGCTGCGCGTCAATCTCACTTGCGGGGACGCCCGCCCGCTGAAACAGGGCTTTCAGGCCCGAAAGCAGCGACATCGTTTCCAGTTCCTTTCCGGGGCGCATCCGCGTTTGCGCCCCCTCGGTGTAATGCACTTCATGATTGCGACTTGGAGGCCCGCATTGCGCCTGTTGCGCTTGCGTATGTTCCGCCTGCGACTGCTCTTCCTGCGACAGTCCCTCTCGTTCCGCGCACAGGGCAAAGGCCGCGCCGTTCGCCTGCTCACCGGTCGCTCGGACTGACATCGCGGCGTCTTCCTGTGCCGCGCTCGCATCCGCCGCGTCCGTTGTTTGCTGCTGCGCTGTGTTGTGGAACGCGGCCAGCATCACGGCGTCGGCCACGCGGGGGTGCAGCACGAACGCGCCGCCCTGCGGGCATTTGGTGGTGCGGCTCCACTCGCTGCTGATCTTGATGGCTTCGCCCCGCGTCACCTCATGCAGCCAGCGCGGGATCACGTACTCGGCCAGCAGGTCTTTGCCCTCGCGCCACAGCCGCCGCACCATACCCAGCTTGCCGTCGAAGATGGTGGGGATATGCTCGATGTTGAGCGGCACGGGCGCAAAGCGGGCAATGGCCGCGTCCGCCTCGGCCTCGGTCAGCGCAAACTGCTTGTCCGGGTAATCGCCTACCTGAAAGAACGTGCCGCGCCGCACAACAAAATCGCCCCGCGCAGCGTCAGGCTGCGGCGGGGCGTCCGTAATCGCCTCGGTTTGCATGGTATTTACCTCCTGCTTACTTATTGTGTGTGACTTAGCGCGGTCGTCAGTAGGTCTACGGCGCGTTCCGCCTGCGCGTCGTTCATCGCGGCGGCCTGCCCGCTGTTGCGGGCATCCGCCAGACGAGCGCGGGCTTCCTGCCTTGCCCGCGCTTCCGTCGCCAGTCCCTGCTCCTCATCCGGGTCGAGCGGCGGCAGACCCAGGCTTTCGCGGATGTACTTGGCCCGCTTCCAGATCACGCCGTCGTGGATGAGCAGGTCGTACATCTGCGCCAGTTTCAGGCGGTCGGCGTTGTCTTGGGTCGCCAGCTGCAGGCGCGGCAGCAGGGCCGTGTCGCACTGGCCGAAGTTGAGCAGGCACAAGCGCCTGAGTATCTGCGCGTTGACCACGCCTTCCAGGTCGCGGCGCATAAAGTCATAGATCGTCTGTCCCGTATCCTGATGCACCTGGCCCAGCGCAAGGCTGTTCTGCCCCGCGCCCGTCGTGAGCGTGTTTGAGTGGATGTTCAGCGCGATTTGCTCGTTGTGATAGCGAATGGCGTTGAGGAAGCCGTCGAACACCTGCGAGGTGACGCTGACCAGTTCGTACTTGACGTTTTCGGGCAGCACGGGCGCGGCCCCCTGCCGGATGCTGTCCAGGGCCTGCTGCGCGTCCTGCATGGCCCGCGTGTTGCCTGCGGGATACTGCGCGATCAGGACGGGCGCGCCCCAGCGTTCCAGGGCCATCGAAAGAAAGCGCGTCAGGTTGTCGCCGCTGAACCAGTGCTTGTAGCAGCCGCGCCAGTCGCCCATGCCGTGCGGCAGGCCGCCCTGCGGGTTGTGCGTATACAGCACGCACCGCGCGACGGGAACCCCGAAGTCGTAGCCCTCGGACGGCGTGTAACTCGTGATGTTTTCCACCTGCAAAGTGCGCGGGTTCAGGTCGAAATCTATCTGCTTGGCGGGCTTGGCGTAAAAGCCGTCATAGCCCAGCCGCCCTCGGTACGGCCCCTCATCCAGATAGCGATAGCCGATCTCGCTTACCTTGAAGCCGTCCCACCCCGCGCGCAAAAGCTCGAACAGCACACCGCGAAAATCCTGTACCACACCCGACGCGGACACGATGTTGTTCAGACACCAGGACGCAAAATCGGCATAGGTTTTGGCCTGCGCGTGGCGCGTGTCCATCGGGTCCACAACAGCCGGCACGATTTGCCAGCCCTGAGAAAGAACCGCATAACGTTTCAGGTTGAAGTTGGCGCGGCAGGCGGCATACGTCAGCATGTCATCAGCGACATCGAAGCCTTTTTGCGCCGTCAGCTTGTCCGGGTTGAACGGCGCGTAGCGGTACGAGTTGACAAAGATGCCGTCGTAACTGCCCATGACCAGCGTGGTCAAGTCGGGCGCGCTTTTGCTTGTCGCCGCGCCGACGGGATGTTTCATGGTTCGTGTTGGCATGGATGTCCCTCCGACATGCGTGTTTTCCTGAATACGGCCTGGGGAGCGGGTACAGGGGACGTACCCGGCTCGGAGGTGCTTCGCACCGAACGTCCTCTGGACGTGAATGCAGTCGAACAGTAAGTGTATCGCGTCCGCGAGGACGCTTTGTCCTTCCGCTGCGCGGTGGACGCCCGGGCGAAGCCCTCCGAGTCGGGTACGTTCCCTGTACCCGCTCCAACCGCTCTACTTGCATCCCACCCCTACTACCACAATCCCGCCCCCGCCCTGGCAGGCGTCATCAGGGCCGCAAGCGACAGCCCCTGTGCAGCCTCGTGCCAGTCACTGCCCCCGTAATAGGCCAGGTTCAGCGCGTCCATGTCATCGGGCGAGCGGCCCAGACGCTTCTTGGTATCCGCTTTGGGTTCCACGACCCGCCTGCCCTGCGCGTCCACCTTCCACGTCGGCGACATCGCCTGCGCCCTGAGCAGATTACGTGACGCTTCGCTCAGGCGCGACAGATCCATGCGTCCCTCGCTAGCCCGCCCGCCCGCCGCAAACCACAACTCCGTGCGCTTGTTGGGAAACTGTTCCTCCTGCACGGCCCGGCTGCTGCTGTTGATGGCCTGAAAGCCGTACCCGTCCGCCAGATCAACGATTGCGCCCTGCACATCGTCAATGCGAACCGGGGCTTGCTTCGCTTCTTCCTCGCTGTGAGCGTACTGCCGACACAACTGCTTCAAGCGTCCCGCGATCTGATTGTTGTCCCAGCCGTTGTGCGTTTCGTGGTGCAGGGCGCAATCGCCCCGCCGAACCACAATGCTCGTAAAGTCATCGCCAAAACGGGCCTTGTCACACCCCAGCACCAGCGGCGCGGCCTCGGCAAGCGGCTGCGGCACAAGGCACGACAGCCACATCGCTTCGTTCCACACGCTCGCGCTGCCCTGCGTGGGCCACAGACCCAGCACCTTGCTTTCAAACAGCGGGCCGGGCCGATGAAACTGCCCGCTGTCCGGCGGAAACTCCACATCCCCGCTCCGGTCGTCGCCCGCTGCAATCGGCGTACACCACTCCGCCACGCGCCCCCGTACCCAGTCCAGCCGCACGGCGCGCGGAAACGGCGCGGGCTGCCCTGCCAAGTCGGCCCGTATGTTGGGATGCTCCAGGGCCGAAATCTCCATCACATGCCATTTCTGCGTGTTCTGGCACTCCTCATACGCGCGGCTCGCCGGGTCGGTCGGGTTCAGGATCACGAGCCAGTAAGCGTTCGCGCTCGTCATCATCCCCTCCGCCGCGTCCCAGAACGGCGCGGCCACGCCCGTCGCCTCATCGAAAACAATCAGAATGTGTTCCGCATGACGCCCCTGAAAACCGCTGTCGTCGCGGGCCGTGTAGCCCACGGCGAAATGATCGGGGCCGGTCTCCATGCGGCAGGCGCGCGGCAGCAGCACATCCCGCATCCGCGCGGGCCGCTGCGTCCGTATCTCCTTCCACAAAATGTCCTGCACCTGCCTGGCCGTGGGCGCGGTCGTGATGCACAACCCCGGATCGAAACAGTCAAAAAACCAGTTCACAAGTCCGCCGGCAAGAAAACTCTTGCCCACGCTGTGACTGGCCTTTACAAACACGCGCCGATGCCGTATCAGCATCCGCGCCACCTCTTCCTGCTTGTCCCACCAGTGCGCGTTCAGCACGTCGCGGGCATACGCCGCCGGGTCGTCTCGATACTTTGCAAACGCGTCCCTGCGCGCGCCCGCTTCCTCACTGCTTCGCGCTTCCTCAGCGTCCTTCCCCTTTGCTGCGCGTCTCAATCGGCGCTCACCTCCTCCCCGCCGCTTGCTGCTTTGCGGACACGATGGATCAGGTAAACAATGCAGCACGTATATAATATGTTGACATTTGTACCCTGTTTTAGAAGGTCGGAAGTCAGCTATTTTCAACTATTTTTGAAATTATTTTTTGTACGCCCTTTCCTCTGCCTCCTGAATAGTTGTATCGGCGCAAAAAGACGCTGGCAGTTTCGCCAGCGCCTTGATTATCGCGTACAGCCGCCCTGTATCACTCTGATACGAAGACATACCTTGCCGCGTCGTGCAGCCGATACCATGTATTTAGGGCGAGACCAGCCTGCGCGTTGCGCGTAAGAAACTCCTGTACGGACAACCGCTCAACATTCGCCTCTATAGGCATCTGCCCGCCCCACGCCCACCCGACGTGTACGCTCTTGACCTCCGGCGCTCCGGACAACTGCGCGAGGAAGGGCGCGATGGAAACAGCCCGTTCCTTTTCCACAACAAACCCGCACGAGCAATGCCCATCCGTGACCTGCACAACCGGAAACACGCCGCGCAGATGCAGGCCGTGACCCGACGCAAGCCGCGCAAGCGCCGCCTCCGCCTCGTCCGCTTTCCGCTGTGGAGTTATTTTCAGAGTGATAAAGAAGCACATAATAACAGCCCCCGCCCTCCCGACTTTCAGCCTGCAAAACAACTGCCCCGCTCAACAGCCGAGCGTTTGAACTTATTGCCGTTCGGCATTAGAAGAAAATTGCGAACGTGCTGCAATCCCGTTCGTTTCGCAGGGCAAGCCTTACGCCGCCTGACAGCCATATCCGCAGTGCCGACGCCATGCCGACGTCTACGGCGGATACGGCTTCAATCTCGCGGCCCGCCAGGCCGTATTGTTCCGTCGTCTCGATTTGCGGATAGTGACACTCCTCTTCGGGCATGGCTGTACAAGCGTCCGGCTCATCCACAGTCTTCCAGAAGCAAACGCCCGCATCAATAAAGAAGCGATGCCAGGTTGTTGTGTTTTCCCGCGCCACTTGCAGGAAAACGACATTGGCCTCCTCCTGCCGTTCGCCCCTGTACCAGAACTCCTGTCGGATCAGTCTTCTGCAAACGCCGCCGCGTAGTTCGGGTATAGGATCGTGCAAAATCATGCTGGTAATCCGCTGTTGCTTAAACAGGTGCTATCTCAATGTTTGTTTCGATGTTGTTTCCGAAGCGCCTACCATAGGCGTACCTGCGAGGGGCCAGCCCTCATGCGTCCAGGTCAGTGGGCGGATTTGCAGGCGGGACGCGCCGTTCGCGTCCCGGTCGTAATAGTGATAGACAAGGTAATCCTGTGCCGATGGCACGGCTTTGCCCGGTTCGGCAGGAAGGGCAGCGTCCTGCAAAACGGCGCAGTGGCCGGGGCCGATCTCGCGCCCTTGCGCGGCAAGAACGGGACTGCCGCCGCCTTCCCTTAGCGGTTTGCCGTCGCGATCCGCATACGGGCCGGTCACATCAGGACTTCGCCCCACGCGGATGTTGTAAGTGCTGTTGACCCCCCGGCAGCAAAAGTCGAACGACACGAACAGATAGTAGTACGCGCCGTGCCGGATCACAAACGGGGCCTCGACCGCGTCCGGCGAGGGCCGCTGCGCCAGACTGTACACGCGGGCGTTCGGGGCGGGCTTGCCGGTCTGCGCGTCCACAAACACCAGCTTAATGCCCGAAAAGAAACTGCCGAACGTGAGCGCGGCGCGGGCAGACGCAGGATCGCCTGCATCGGCGGCAGCGCCGGGGGCAGCAGGGTTCGCGGCAGGAGTTTTGGCAGGTCGGCCGGGGGCCGGGGGGTCGAACGCGGCGGGAGCGGGCGCAAGGCGGATCAGGTTCGGGTCAATCGCGTTGTAATCCGTGTCCGGCCCTGACTCGAACACCTTGCCGTCATCGCGCCACCCGTAATCCGGACTGGCCGGGTCGAGCGTTTTACTGGACGCCAGCCCGATCAGCGAGCGGTTGCTGCCAAAGCGGGACACGGCGTAGTACAACTGAAAACGCCCATTGGCAAACGAGATGTCGGGCGCCCACGCCCCCCGGCTGCCGGGGATCGCCTGTCGTGTCCATTCAGGCAGGCCCTGCCCGAACACGCTGCCCACCGGCTCCCATTGGCGCAGATCCCGCGAGCGCAGTATGGGGATGCCCCCGCCGGTCGAAAAGACGTAGAAGAACACGCCGTCGCGAATGATGCACGGATCATGTACGCGCTTCGCTCTTTCTATCTCTGAGGGCGTATCACGAGTTCGGGCGGGCAGTGGAACGCTTTGTGCCGGGCCAGTCGGCGCGGCAGGCAGAGTGGGCGGCGGCTGATGCACCTTCAGCCGCAATCCCATGCAGCCCAGGCCCACCGCGCCAAGCAGCAGCGGCATAAGCCGCATTGCTCGCCGCCTTTTCGCGTCTTGCGCGTCGCGTATGATGTTGTCGTGAATCCTACCGGTCATAATCATCTATTCCCGTATACAGGCGTCGTCCATAATCTACGCTTCTGCGTATCATTAGAGAATGCACTGCGCTCGATTGCCTGCACGCGCATCATTGTGCATTCTGATGTAATCATTCATGTCTTTTGTACGTATATAAAGAGGAGACGCAGGCGGACGGTAATTGCCGATAGAACCTTATGGCACAGGCGCAAAATACGTCTGCACAGTTCGTTTAGCAAAACGCGCCCAAAAGCCGATACAAACAGGATACGCAGAACGCGCACTGATAGACCGCACTTAGAGCGCAAAAAAGGCCGCAAAGTTTTGTGAAACCAAAGCGTAGTACGCACTGTCTATGTGAGTGAAAGTAGCCGGACAAGAAGATAAGCCTGTAAAATGACCTGAAATTAACCAATGATGGAACAAGGATCAGATCAGTCAGGACACAGGCGAAATCATTCTTTCGGGTAGAATTTCAATGAAACAGGGCGGGACGGCATGAACTAATCCGACCTGCGAACGCCTGTAAAATGTCTCACCGTACAGTGTTTGTTCTGTACTGTTTCGGAACCGTTTGTGACAATATCCGTACCCGCTGCCATAGCGGGGCGGCAGCAGGGAGCAATCCTTTTCGTATGGGCGATCAGCATAAACCAGCACAGCATGGCGGCATCGGCGTAATGGCGGGCCGCGCGGCGATAAGCGCGTGTACAACGTGACACGAACGGGATACTGTTCGTGTACCGCACGGTACGTTGCGCCCGCCGCTGGAACCCACACGTTCCGGGCGGGTTTTGTTTTAGCCAAACCGAACGCGCGCAGGCAAACAAGGCAGTTGTTTACACGAAATGCTGTCACAAACGAACGCGGCAAACGTTGGAGACACAAAAGCGTGACGCGGGAGATGTGCGCTCAGGAAGTCCATGCTGGCAAAGACGGCGCAAACGAGACTGCGTTGAGAGACTGTGCCAACAAGTTATGGCAGAAAAGGCCGCAAAGAGGTCAGTGACACTTTCCGGCTAAACGACGAGAAATTGAGTGAATTATTATGGACTTATTAGACAGATGGGCATTAGATATGCCGAACGCCGCGCTCCACGAGGACGCGCGAATCGAAAATGCGCGGGCTGAGGCCGAGCGCATCGCCCGCGAGTGGGCCGAGGCCGCTGAGGGCAGTACAAGCGATACAAGTTTGAATCTGGACGCGCCCCGCGAGGCCGTCACCGAATGCGTCATCACCTTAGAGGGCGCGCGCAGAATACAGAAGGGAAGTCGTGCCATGAACGCCATTTTAACCCGAACCGAAAATCAGCCTGGACGCTGCCAACTGCGGACGACGACAATCACAAAGACCGAGGCCCGCGAGCAGGCCCTGGCCCGTCTGGTAAACCTGCTGGAAGGCAGAGCCGGCGGCTACGCTCACGAACACGCCGACAACATCCTGGAGTGCGGCGTGGAACTGAGCCAACTGGCCCGCCTGCGCGCCGCCCGCGCTTCCTACGCGCTGGCGACCGGTGGCGGAATGCGCCGCGTGGGCCGTGGCGCATGGCTGCGCGAAGAGCCGTCACAGGCTTAGTAATTGTTGTTCACTGCTTGTTATTTGTTGAGGAAGACGCAATAGAGACCACGCCGTATCTCCACAACGCTCGCACAAAAAGCCCCTGTCAATGCTGACAGGGGCTTTTCTACCACTTCCATAACGCAGCGCCCCGCAGGGCGGGAGCTTTTCTCCTGCCGATCTTCCAATTCGCACCATTATTGTTCAACAAACTATGTTGAACAAATCATGTTATATTGGGAGGAAGCGTTAATAAAGCAGTCTTCGCGTCTGCCTTGAACGTTTACACGAACAGACCGCTGACCACTTTGCCCTTGACCAGTTCGCGGGGCTGGTTGAGGTGGTTGTAGATGATGGTGTCGGGCGAGATGCCCAGCGAATGGTAGACCGTGGCAAGTATGTCGGTCGGATGCACGGGGTTTTCCGCAGGGCTGCTGGCCGTAGCATCGGACTTGCCGTACAGCCGCCCGCCCTGTACGCCGCCGCCCGCGATCAGGGCCGTGTAGCAGTACGGCCAGTGGTCGCGCCCATCGGGAGCGTTGCCGTTGCCGGACGTGGACACGCCCAGGCGCGGCGAGCGCCCGAACTCGCCGATGGCAAGCACGAGCGTGTCCTTGAGCATACCCCTCTGGCTCAGGTCTTCGAGCAGGGCCGAAAGCGCGCTGTCCAGCTTGGGGCAGTGCAGGTTCTTGAGCGGGCCGAAATTCGCGGCGTGGGTGTCCCAGGCAGTGACTTTGGGGTCGCCGTTCGCCACGCTCGGCCAGTTCACCTGCACAAAGCGTGTGCCGGCCTCGATAAGCCGCCGCGCCATCAGGCACGACTGGCCGAAGACGTGCCGCCCGTAGCGGTCGCGCACCTTGACGGGTTCCTCGTTCAGATCGAAGGCTTTGCGCGCCCGTCCCGAAAGGATCAGGCCCAGCGCCTTGTCGTAATAACTATCCAGCGCGTAGCCGCTCACGGCCTTTTCCAGTTCGGGCATTCCGTCGTCAATGATCTTACGCAGGCCCGCCCGGTTTTCCAGGCGCGTTTTGCTGATGTCGGGGCGCAGGGTCAGGTCATCGAGTTTGATCTTTTCCATTGCCATCGGGTCGCTGTCCGCGCCCGGCGGATACAAATAGTACGGGTCATACGCCTTGCCCAGAAAGCCCGCCGTACCCGCCTTGCCGATGACGCTGCTCTCCTGCAAAGGGCGCGGCAGCATCACAAATGGCAGCATCGGCACGCGGGGCGGCAGAAACTTGGCGATATGCGAACCCATGTTGGGATAATCGGTGGGCGAGGGTGGTTCAAGCTGCCCGGACGGCGAGACCTTGTCGGCCTGCTCGCCGGTCAGCATCTGATAAATGGCCGCTGTGTGGTTGAACAGGCCGTTGGGCGTATATGACACGCTGCGTATCAGGGTCGCTTTGTCCATCTGCTGCGCCAACTGCGGCATCACTTCGGACAGCCAGATACCCGGCACATTGCTTTTGATGGGCTTGAACTCGCCGCGCACGTTCAGGGGCGCGTCGGGCTTGGGGTCCCAGATGTCAATGTGGCTCGGCCCGCCCTGCAAATAAATCAAGATCACGCTTTTGGCCGTGCCGAAGCCGCTCTGTCCTTTGGTGGACACGCTCTTGTCGGCGCGGGCTTCCAGGGCCAGGATCTCCGGCAGGCTGATGCCCAGCATGGCCGCGCCGCCGATACGCAGCAGTTCGCGCCGCGTGACGCCGTCGCAGTCGCGATGATTATTGCCGGGGATGGAAAGCATGGTCGGTTCTCCTGTTCAATATAAGCGCTACTCACTAAAAGGCATCACGGCTTTGGGCGCACGAAAACGCTTCCACCAGTCCGCGTACACAACATCCGTGGCCCCGATGTCAAACGTTACCAGTTTCCAACTGCCATTGATCTTGTGCAGCAAGGCGCTGTAATCGTAGCCGAAAATCTCGGCCTGCACGGCCCCCGCGTACTTGGTTCTCTTGTAATCGAGCGGGCCTTGATCAGGGCGGAGGGGTTCGCCGCCCACATACGCCCAATTCTGATACACGCGAATCTCATCCACCTTGAAAATGACTTTTTGGTTCAGGTCTTTTTCAAAGGCGGGCCGCATCGCGTTGAACAGCGTTTTGCGGATTGGATCGCCTGCTTTAGGGTGTATCACGGTCTGCTGCGCGTTTGCAGCCATGCCGCACAGCAGAACCATAGCGAACAAAACGATTGAACGAAGCGGCGCAATATTTTTCATGCGGGGTTCTCCCGACGGTTGTTTTTGTCTTGAACCATGATTATTGTGATTATTGTGATGGACTATCATTAAGAGAAAGCATTCATCATGGTCATCACTCTAATCACATAAATCATGGTTCAAGACAATCCTACTTTTTCAGCAGATTGCTGTAATGCTGGCGGAATTTGACCACTTTGGGCGCGATCACGACACGGCAGTAACCCTGATTGGGGTTAAGCGCAAAGTAGTCCTGATGATACCCTTCCGCCGCGTAGAAGTTGGTAAACGGTGTTACCTCGGTCACGATGGGACTGTCCCAGACATGCTTGTCGTTAAACTCCTTGATGACTTCCTGGGCGGCGTGTTTCTGCTCGTCGCTGTGCGTGAACACGCCGGAACGGTACTGCGTGCCGCTGTCGTTGCCCTGACGGTTCAGGGTCGTGGGATCGTGAACCGTAAAGAAGATGTGCAGCAGGTCACTGAAGCTGATGACGTTGGGATCGAACGTGATTTGAATGGCCTCGGCGTGGCCCGTGCCGCCGCCGCATACCTGCTCGTAGGAGGGATCGGCCACCATGCCGCCCGTGTAGCCCGATACCACTTTGTCCACGCCCTTCAAGTCCTTGAAAAAGGCTTCCGTACACCAGAAGCAGCCACCCGCGAAGGTAGCGATCTCTTTGCCCTGCGGCGCGACGGCCTGGGTTATGGGGAGTTGTCTCACGTCTTTGTTGTCCTGTGTTTGCGTTGTCGGCGGCGTCATACATCCGCCGAGAAGTAGAGTCAGTGCGCCGAATGCGACGCCGCAAAAATGGCGGCGGGTACGGGGCGCGTTGTGGCCTGTTGTTGGGTTTGCTTGTGTTGCCATACCTGATTCTACTGCAAATGACGAGACGAAGTTTGCCGCACAGACAAAATATAAGCCCCTTTGATTTAGCGATTGAACAGAAAGGCGGGACTGTTGATGAGCGCCCACATCAGGTCCTGCGCGCCCTCGCTGCGGCTGGCCGCTTTGCCAAGATGCGATTGGGCGTTCGCCATTTCCTTTGCGGTCGGCATTCGGGACACCACGGCAAGGAAAATGTCTTCCACGAGTCTGGCATTGGTCGGGTTTGTTTTCAATAGCTGCGCGATGCGTCCGTTCGGGTCGGCGATGGCGTCGGCAATGGTCGGGCCATTGATGAGATTAAGCGCCTGCCCCAGGCTGACTGTGCTGGAACGCTCGCATTCGCAGGGCGTCTCGCGGGCCGGCTTGCCGAACAGGTCGAGGAAGCCTTCGCCGGTCGCGCTGTTGGCGTCGGGCAGGGCCACGGCCCGCGTTCCCGCCGCCACGCCCGCAAAATGGGCGTTGGTATCGGTCGCGATGTGGATAGCGTCGTACAACTGCTCGGCCTCCAGTCGGCGCGGCACGGCATGGGAGAAATTCGTTTTGTCGTCCTCGTTCCAGCGCGTGGCTTTGAGCGCGGCCTGATACGTGCGTGACAGCACGATCTGGCGCATCATGTGTTTCAGGTCAAAGCCGCTCTGCACGAAATCCCGGTTCAGGGCTTCGAGCAGTTCGGGATTGGAGGGCGGGTTCGAGGCGCGAATGTCGTCCACGGGATCAATGATGCCCCGGCCCAATAGATAGCTCCACAGGCGATTGACCATTGCCCGCGAAAAGAATGGGTTTTCGGGGGATGTCAGCCAGTCAGCGAATAGGTCACGGCGCTGCGTTCCCGTCGTAAAGTCCGCCGTCCGGGCCAGACTGCCGACGGGAACGACAGGCAGAACGGCCAGGTTGGTTTTGGGGTGCATCACCTCGCCGCCCGCCTTATCGTAGATCACCTCATCCCCCGCCTGTTCGCCGGGCTTGAAGCTGACCTGCGCGAAGAACGCGCCGAACTGATAATACTGGTTCTGTGTCCACCGCTCGAACGGGTGGTCGTGGCACTTATTGCACGAGAAGCGCACACCCAAAAACAACTGCGTGACATTTTCCGTCGCGGTCGCCGTATCGCGCACGACGCGCAGATAGTTGGCGGGGGCATTGGAATACGCATCGCCGGACGCCGTGACCATTGCGCGGACAAACTTGTCGTAAGGCATGTTCTCGGCAACCGAAGCATGTATCCAGTTGCGAAATTTGCGAACGCCCCGGTCGCCCAAAAACTTGCTGTTACAGTCCAGCAGGTCGGCCCATTTGTTGGTCCATCTGTCTACATACGCGGGCGAGGCGAGCAGGCTGTCCGCCATCCGCTCGCGCTTGGTTTGAGACGGCGTTTTGTCGTCGAGAAAGGCGCGGGCCTGAGCGGGCGTGGGAGGCAGGCCGGTCAGGTCAATGGACACGCGGCGCAGAAACGTGGCGTCGTCGCACAGTCCGCTGGGCGTGGCCTTGATTTTTTGCAGTTTCTTGTCTACCAGGCCGTCAATGTAGTTTTGCGCGGGAACGTTCGCCCACTGGTAGCCGCTGCGGTCGCCCAATACGGTCAGGGGCGTCGTCGCATACGTTCCCTCGTAGCGCACGAGCAGGGCCGCTTCGCCGCGCCGTATGGCCGTGATCTCGCCGTTCGGCTTGACAGTCGCGGTTTCCGGCATACTGCTCGACAGCACGGCCTCGCGGGTCACATCCCTGGTCGTGCCATCGGGATAGCGGGCGATCACAAGGGTTTTCTGCGTCATGCCGGGCAGGGTCAGGTTGGGGACGGCGGGCAGGACTTGCAGGGAGGCCACGCGTTTCGTTTTGTCCATGTCGCCCACAACACCCTCGCTGATCCACTGCTTGAGGACATTGTAATAGCGCGAGTCGGGCAGGATCGCCTGCCCGCCCTTATGCGGCACGGACGCGATGGGCTTGAGCAGCATCAGCGACTGCGCGGGGTCGGTGCGGTTGAAGCGCCGCGCCTCGATGTCGTCAATCAGGGCGTGATGGTCGTAGTCGGGATCGTAGCCGCGCAGGCTGAGTTTGAAGCCGTTTTTGCCTTTGGCCGAGCCGTGGCACGTCCCCTGATTGCATCCGGCCTTGCTGAGTATGGGTTCCACCTCGCGCACAAAGCTGACGGGCGGGGAGGCCATGCTGCGTACCACGACCGGAACCTCTATTTGCTGCCCCGCTGCGGTCACGGTCAGGAGGGTACGCCCCGCTTTGAGCGGCTGCACATAGCCGTCCTTGTCCACGCGCACAAGGGCCGAACCGCTCTTGACACTCGCGACCGGCGATAAGTCTACCGTAACCCCTGCCGCCGTCGTTCCCGTAACGATCAGGGCGCGGGCGTCGCGGCTGTCGTCAAGGGTAAGAGCGGCGGGCTGTACGCTCAGGCGCACGATCTTAGGCAGGGCGGGCTTTTTGGGCGCGGCGTCTTCGGCGCGGGCTATGAGCGTCAGGGATGAGACCAGACCGACAAGCGCAATCGATAAGGTACGGGTAAGTGCCATGCGAATACTTTCCTCGAAATGCGATGATGAACCGCGAAACACGCGAAACAAACGAAAAAGAACAAACAAAAAGTAATCCGAGCGAGCGAGTAACGAAATCAGGCGAAAAGAGCGTCAACCGGCATTGTCCAACCGGGTACGGCGGGTTCCGCATTGGCTATATCGCCGCGCCGAAAGACAGTAGGCAATAAAGGATCGGACGCTGTGTACTTTTTGATGACATCGGAACTGAGCAGGTCGGCATCCCACACCACGAGCGTACCGGCGGCAAAGTATTCGGCGCGTTTGGCAGCCATCTCGCGTTCGGCGGCGGGGCCATAATCGCCTTTGCTGCGGACTTCCACGGCGAATGCAGGCGCACCCTCTACAAAGTCCATTAGTTCGGCGTCATCCTGGGGTGGCGGGCCGGTGTGCCATGCTGCATCCGGGCTGAATGACCCCCGGCGTGGTAGATTAACGGCAAAGCCGACACTGTCGCTAAAGGCGTATCCTCCACGATGCCTTGATTCATGCTGCCTTAAACTTATAACGATATTGTCGGCAGCGCGTCCCGGCCCACGTCCAATGGGTGACATCAGCACTATCTCTCCATCAACAAGCTCGGCTTTCTGATTGTCCGGCACATGGTACAGGTCTTCAATGGTAGCGCGCGTTTTCGTGGTCATGCAGCACCTCGCTCACGAGTTCAGATACGATACTATACTACAAAACAGACTGTCAATCACAAATTGCCCAACGGCTAATGGCAAAGTTTGCCGCTCTGACTGTGTCATTCGCAGGTGTGATTGCATCGCGTCCGTGAGGACGCTCGGTGCGAAGCACCTCCAAGACGGGTACGTCCTGTGTACCCGGCTTCTTGAAACACTCTGCGGCTGGTTGCTCGCAGACTAATCCTGTTGCTGCACTATAGTTCTCACGCCATGACCAACTACTTGGTACGCGCTGCTATGGTAGTCTGTGGGCGGGCGGCAGGCACAGACTTTGACAGCGGAACCGGGATGAACGCCTTGCTCAACGCGCCGCCGGGAAGGTCGTACAGGCGTACCGTGCCGTCGAAGCCGCCGGTCGCAAGCTGCTTGCTGTCGGGCCGGAACGCCAGGGCGTACAGAACGCCTTTGTGTCCTTTAAGCGTGGCGACATGCGCGCCGTCACTCGCCTTGTACACGTTGACCACGTCACTCTCGCCGCCGACCGCGATCAGACTGCCATCAGGAGAAAATGCGACGCACGTCGCCACGCCGGGCTGTCGGGCGAAGGCGCGGATAAGATTATGGTCTTCCTGGTTCATGGTGCGAACCTGGGTGCGGAACACCTTATACAGGCGCGGGATGCCGTCGTCGCCCGCCGCCACGACCTGCTCTTCCAATTTGCCGTCCGCGCCTTTGGGCGGGTTCGGGTTGCGGGCCATGCTGCGGTACGCGCCCGTATGCGTGTTGATGTCGTCAATAAACGACGCGCCCTCCACAAGCGTCAGCTTAATCGCCTGGTCGCGGCCCGTGCTTAAAACGTGCAGGGCATGTTTGTCGTCCACGACGCAGGCGGTCGAGAATACCCAGTCGCTGTGATTGTCCAGCCGCATCATCTGCCTGCCCTCCGGCACGCTGATGACGCGCACACTATTGTCGGCGCAGCCGAACGCGAGCGCCTTGCCGTCCGGCGCAAACGACACGCCGAACAGGGTGTCGGCGGTGTTAAGCAGGCTGCTGACCGGCTTGTTGCTGCTTGTGTCCCATAGCTGTATCTCGCCGAAGCGAGCCGGTGCGCCGCCCGATGCGGCCAGCATCTTGCCGTCCGGCGAGTAGGCGAGGCTGAGTATTTTCTCCGACTGCCCGATCAGGCGCGCGGCCACGCCGCTGCCGTCGGTCTTGTCCAGCAGGATTTCACGATAGCCCGATACGGCGATGGTCTGGCCGTCCGGCGCATAGGCGAGCGCGGTAATCACGGGCGGCTTGATATACACGGGCGGGTGGGCGGGGTCAATGGGGTCGTGGGTAACGGGCGTATCGTCACTCGCGCCCTGCGCGATCCACGTTCGGAACAGGGCCAGTTCGTCATTGGCGAGCGCTGGGCCGCCTTTGGGCATCAGGTCGCGCTTGCCGTTCAGGTACTCCATGAGAATACTGGCGTCCGGCTTCTGCCTGACAATGGACGGCCCCGACTCGCCGCCCTTCATAAACTCGGCATACGAGGTCATTACCAGCTTGCCGCCCGCAATGCTCGCCTGGTGGCAGCCCTGGCACTTGGCCTGTATCAGCGGGCGTATCTGCCGATGGTAGCTGATGGGAGTGGCAGCGGGTTTGGCTGTATCGGCCTGAACCGAAAAGGACAATCCCGCCGCAAGCAGGATGCCAAAGCCAGCTGCCAGCCGAGCAACGGAACTACGGAACGGCGAACCATGAGCAGACAAAATCGAGTGAGCGAAGCGCATCTAATTTCCTTGACGACGTTGCAGGCAGGCGCGATCCGCCCCGCCATCTGCATAGCGAATTACGCTGTGTGACAAACACACCAATCCATTGTTTCGGCTATATCCCACAAATCGTATCCGCTTTGACTCTGCATTCAGCATATTTGCGTTCATTCGCGTTCATTTGCGGCTATCAACTCTTTTGTCCGTTTCCTGTTCAGGCAAACCGCTCTTCGCACCACGTCAGCACGTCGCCGAAGCGATACGCTTCCAGCGCGCCGAACAGTGCGTGACGGCCCAGCCTTGCCCGTGTCAGGGCGGGGCTGCTCAGACCGCACAGCAGGCGGGCGATCTGCCGGGGCAGGGCCAGCGCGTCCAGGTGCGCGTCCCGTACCTGTTCGAGCAGGGCGACATCCAGAGGGCCGGGGAGGGGCGGCAGCGCATGGGAGGGGGGCAGCGTCTGCGCGCGTCCGGTCAGGCAGTACGTGCAGTGTCCGCAGGGCGCGTCCCGCTTTTGCCCAAAGTAGCCGACAAGGGCGTTGGTCTGGCAGCCGTCATGTGTGACGAGCGCGAGAACGTCGTTAAGACGCTTGATTTCCTGCTGCTCGCGATGAGCAAACCGGCGTGTCAGGTCGTCGGCAAGCGCCCCGCCGTCATGTCCCGCGCCGTCCGCCCCCGGCAATAGCGTATACCGCTGCCGCACATCCGAGGCCGTGAGTTCCACCAGGGCTTTTTCTTCCAGCACTTCAAGGACGCGGACGACGCGTTTGCGCTCCTGCCCCAGCAAGGTCGCCATATCGTCCGGGTTCAGGCGATACCACAGCGCAGCTTTCGTCTTGCCTTTGGACGCGTTCGCAAATAGGTCCGCCACCAGTCGCCCCGGTTCGCCCTTAAACTGCGCGATCACTTCTTCTACGGGGATCAGGGGCCGCAGCGCGTAGCCCGCATAAAACGGCGTCCCCTGCGCGATCACGCCGCCAAGTTCCAGATACGTCAGGGCCGTTCGCAGCACAAGCGGGCGCAGATCGTGCCGGTTGGCGAGTTCCAGCAGGTTCACGGCGAATTCATTTTCGATTTTCGATTTTTGATTTTCGATTTCCGCGTCGCGCTTCGCAGCGCTCTCAGAGTGAGCGGAACTGCCTTTCTCCTTTTTCCTTTCTCCTTTTTCCTCCCCCAGCAATTCCCCCAGCAGCGACCGAAACGCCCCCTCACCGGGCATGTCGCCATACGCAAAGTTTTGCAGTGTCGCCACGTCGTCGGGGCAGGCGAACATCTCGACCGTGGAACGCTTGTCGTCGCGGCCCGCGCGCCCGATCTCCTGACTGTAACTTTCCAGGCTCTTGGACAGGTTGTAATGGTACACGTAGCGCACGTTCGCCTTGTCAATGCCCATGCCGAACGCAATAGTCGCCACCACGATACGCGTGTCGCCCGCCATCCACCATTCCTGCGTCTGCGAGCGGTCTTCGCTCTCCATACCCGCATGATAGGCGCGAGCCTCAAAGCCCTCGCTCGTCAGTGTGCGGGCCACGGCCTCGGCGGTCTTTTGCAGGGTGACGTAGATGATGGTCGGGCCGGGCTTACGGGCTTGCAGGCGTTTGAGGAGCAGGGCGTCACGTTCCGCTGCGCGTGTCGGCGTCAGGGCGATGTTCAGGTTGGCGCGATAAAACCCGGTCACAATGGCGCTGTCGGCAGGGATATTGAAAACCGCGCAGATGTCGCGCACGACCGAGGGCGTGGCCGTAGCAGTCAGGGCCAGGACGCGCTCGGCCCCCAATGTCCGCGCGGTCTCGGCCAGTTTCAGGTAGTCGGGGCGGAAGTTGTGGCCCCATTCCGAGATGCAGTGCGCCTCGTCAATGGCGAACAGGGCGATCTTGCATTGTCGTATCAGGCTCAGAAACCGTTCGTTGTTGAAGCGTTCCGGCGCGACGTACAGCAGTTTGAGCGCGCCCGACCGCATATCCGCCCCCACCTGCTGCGTTTCGGCTGCCGACAGCGACGAGTCCAGCCGCGCCGCCCGAATGCCATGCCGGCGCAGAAAATCAATCTGGTCTTTCATCAGGGCGATAAGCGGCGACACGACAAGCGTAACGCCCTCGTAGGTCAGGGCGGGCAGTTGGTAGCACAGCGACTTGCCGCCGCCCGTCGGGAACACGGCAAGCGCAGCCCCGCTCCGGTCGAGCGCGTCAATCACGGCCTCCTGTCCGGGCCGAAACGCGTCAAACCCGAAGTGCCGCTGTAAGAGTAGCTGCGGCGTCAGCGTCTCTTCTTGTTGTGAAGGGCTGTTCACGCCGAGGCCGCCGTTTCGCGGATGGCTTTGAGGATGGCGTCGCTGTGGCCGTCCACCTTCACCTTGCGGAAGATGAAGCGCAGTTTGCCGTCGGGCGCGATGATGAACGTGCTGCGGTCAATGCCCATATAGGTTTTGCCGTAGTTGGTTTTTTCGGCCCACGCGCCATACGTTTCTGCGACCTTGTGACCGACATCGGCCAGCAGATGAAACGGCAGATTGTACTTTTCGGCGAACGCGAGCTGCGCGCCGCTGTCGTCGGGGCTGATACCCAACAATATTGCGTTTTCGCTTTCAAACTCCTGTTTGGCGTCGCGGAACGCGCAGGCTTCCGTGGTACAGCCGGGGGTATCGGCTTTGGGATAAAAGAACAGCACGACGGTTTTGCCGCCAAGTCCGGCAAGGCTGACGGTCTCGCCCTTCTGGTCGGGCAGCGTGAAATCCGGGGCCATATCGCCAACATGCAGCATGATTATATTCTCCTCAAAATGGGCGCGGTCAAAATAGGTATGGTCAGGCGGAACGCACATTGATGATACCTTCACCGTGACCCTGTTTGCGTCCTGCTTTGCGCGTTGGATTTGCGGATGTCGTCTGCGCCTTGCCCTTCCCGGCATGGCAGGGTATCATGTAGCGGCAGGCGCGGCCCCTGCCTTTCAAACACAGTCTAGACAACACAGGCCGCGCAAACCGCAGCAGAAAGAGATACAGGCGCATGGCGTTCGGAAATCATCGTACCTTTCGTTTTGTTCGTCAGTTTTGTGTGCAAGTGCAGGGCAGGGCGCGTCTTCTGACACTCTTGGGCGTCCTGCTGTGCCTGTTGTCGGGCGGTCAAACAGGCGTACAGGCACAGCGCGCGGGCGGCGATCCGGCTGCCGCCCTGCCGCCCCTCGGCGCTCCGCAGGCGTTTGCGCCCCACACGAATCTGTATACGGTCAGGCTGCCGCACAACAACGGCTTCACCAAACTGCTTATCTTCATGCGCGCGGCACAGGCCGCCACTCCCCTGCCCTGTATCTTTATCGCGCCCGCCGGAACGCCGCTGCTGTACGGAAACGCGCTTGGCGAGTTCGGCGCTCCGCGTGAGTACATGCCCTATGTGAATGTGGGCTACTGCGTCGTCGCTTACGAGATAGACGGGGATGTTCCCGACGCCTTGCAGCAGAACTCCTTAGCTATTCGTCAGGCCTCGTATGCCTTCCGTCAGGCGTACATGGGCGTGACAAACGCGCAGCAGGCCATCACGTATGCCCTGGCGCGCATCCCCAACATAGACCCGAAGCGGCTGTATACGGCAGGACACAGTTCGGCGGGAACGCTGTCGCTGCAGGCGGCGGCGGCAGACAAGCGCGTCGCGGCTTGTATCGCTTACGCGCCCTGCTGCGATCTCGACAGTCGAATCGGCCCCGAAATACTGTCCGTTTTTGCCCGGCACCAGCCCGGCTTCGACGTGTTCATTCACAACATGGCGCCCATCAACAACACCAAACTTATTCAGTGTCCCACCTTCGTGTTTCATGCCGACGACGACAGCAATGTACCGCTTGCCGACAACGCCGCCTTTGTCACCAGACTGCGCCAGACCAACACGCAGGTCACGTTTGCGCGTGTGCCGACCGGCAACCACTATCAATCCATGATTACTCAGGGCATCCCGCAGGCCATCGCGTGGCTGGGCAAACAGACCGCCCCGGACGCCCCGGCAAAGCAGCCGACAACAACAATCCCGTAAGGTGACTCGCCTTGTCCCTCGTCGCAACAACGCGCCCCGTGGGGCTTGTCCCTCGCCCAAACGCCACAGCGCGAAATGCACCCGTAGGGCGTGGGCTTGTCCCTCGCCGCAAATGCTGCGAAACTCAAATCAAACGACAAAGATAACACAAAAAGTTAGCGCAAAGAAACAGCACGATAAAGTTAGCACAGAAAGACAGCAAGCAATGCAGGAAGAAATCACGGTTGTCGGGGGCGGGTTCGCGGGCGTGGAAGCGGCGTGGGCGTGCGCGCAGCGGGGCAGCAAAGTAACGCTGTATGAGATGCGGCCCGTCCGCAATACGCCCGTGCATCAGACAAGCGATCTGGCCGAACTGGTCTGCTCCAACAGCTTCAAGTCGAACCTGCTCACCAATGCCAGCGGCGTACTGAAGGAAGAAATGCGGCGGCTAGGTTCGCTGATACTGCCCATCGCGCACGAGCATCGCGTCCCCGCAGGCGAGGCTCTGGCCGTGGATCGCGAGCCATTCGCCCGCGCCGTCACGCAGGCATTGGAGGCGCATCCCAACATCACGCTTGTGCGCGAGGAGGTGACGGCCCTGCCCACATCCCGCCCGCTTATCCTCGCCACCGGCCCACTGACAAGCGACGCCCTGGCTTTGGAAATCGCCAGCCTGACCGGGGGCGACAGCCTGAGCTTCTACGACGCCGTCGCGCCCACCGTCACGTATGACAGCCTGGATTTGAGCAAGGTGTTCCGCGCCTCGCGCCGAGGCAAAGGAATGCAGGAGGGCAAGAACAAGTTTCAGCCTACCCCCGACCCCGCCCTTGAGGAAGCGCGGCAGGACGCGTTTGCGGTTGAGGGCGTCGAGGAAAACAGTGATGTTCCCCCGGACGGCGCACTTGGCTGCGGCGGCGCGCCCCAGGATAACGCCGACTACTTGAACTGCCCGTTCAGCAAAGACGAGTACATGGCGTTCTGGCAGGCGCTCGTGGACGCGGAAAAAGCCCCGGTGCATAACTTCGAGGAAGAGGACGCCGCGCAGAACAACGCCAAAATGGTGTTTTTCGAGATGTGCGTACCCGTCGAGGAACTGGCGCGGCGCGGCCCCCGCACCCTCGCCTTCGGCCCGATGAAGCCCGTAGGCCTGACCGACCCGCGCACCGGCAGATGGGCGCACGCCGTCGTGCAGCTAAGGCAGGAGAACAAAGAAGGTACGCTCTGGGGTCTGGTGGGCTTTCAGACGCGGCTGAAATGGGGCGAGCAGCGGCGCATCCTGAAGATGATCCCCGGCCTGGAAAACGCCGAGTTCGTGCGCCTGGGCGTGATGCACCGCAACACGTATGTCAACGCGCCCCGCCTGCTCGACATGACCTGCCAACTGCGCGAACATCCCGGCATCTTCCTCGCAGGCCAGATGACGGGTGTGGAAGGCTATTTGGAAAGCGCGGCCATCGGCATGATCGCGGGCCTGAACGCGCACCGTCAGACCGTTGGGCTGCCGCCCGCCGTGCCGCCGCCCACAAGCGTCCTGGGTTCGCTGTGTCATTACCTCGTCGAAAGCGACCCCAAGCACTTTGCGCCGATGAACAGCAACTGGGGCGTCGTGCCGGAACTGCCCAACCCCGTGATCCGCGACAAGCGCGAAAAAGCGCGGCTCAAAGGCGAACGCGCGCTTGCCGACTTTGACGCCTTTCTCGCCACGCTCACGCCCGAACTCGCGCCTACAATCTGAATACAGCGCAAATCCTGAAACAGAAATTTCGGAAACAAACGGCAACGGCAGTCTGTCCCACAGCACCGCATCACTTCTATTTCGGAGAAGTATGTGTCTGCTGAAAGGAACGACCGCCGTTGCGTTTCGACCGCTCTATTTTCGCGCTGATAAATGAAGACTGGCACAACCGCCTTTTCGACGCCATTCTGCCCAACATCACGAACGCGCACAAGACCGTGTGGTTCTGGATCATCCTGCTGCCGCTGCTCTGGATGATGTGGCGCGACGGCAAGCATGGGCGTACCGTACTGGCCCTGCTCGTCGTGATGCTGCCGCTGGCAAACTTCGTCAGCAGCGGACTGGTCAAGCCGCTGTTTCAGCGTCCACGCCCCACGGCCAGCGTGCTTGTCAACGGTCAGGAGGAGTACGTCGTTGCCGGAGCGCGTTTGCCGCCGCACTCGGCCCCGCTCGGCACGTCGTCCTTTCCCTCGTCGCATTCCGCCGTAACGTCTGCCGCCGCCGCCATCCTGATCTGGGCGTATCGTAAGCGAACGCGCCTGGCCTGGCTCGCCCTGCTGCTGCCGCTTGTTATCGGCTACTCCCGCGTGTACGTTGGCGTCCATTATCCCTCGGACGTTCTGGCCGGCTGGACACTCGGCGCAACCCTTGCCATACTGGTTTGCACCGTCGTTAATCGCAGGCAGAGGATCGCACAGCCGCAAGAACAAGCAGAAACAGACAGGATCGAAACAGACAAAATCGAAACAGACGGGGTCAACAGGATTTCTCAGGATAAATAGGCTGATTTCAGTGAGACATGGCCGCTCCGGCTCACATTCGCGTCTGATTACTCGTTCTCGCCCGAACCGGCAGGACGAAGCAGGGCGGCGCGGTCGGGAGGTGTCTGAGTGTCGGCGGGCGTGTCGGGGGCGGGGCGCAGAAGCAGGTCGTCGTAGTCGGGGGGCGTGTTGGAGGGGCGCAGGAGAATGCGTACCTGTGCGCCGGGGTTTTGCTGCTCGATTACGCGGATCGTGCGGGCGATCAGGCGCGACAGCGTCCAATCCGAGGCGGCGGTTTCGCGGCGCACACGGGCAAGGACAGGCAGGGCGTGGGGGTCGCCGATCTGCTCCAGGCATTCCACGATGGCGACGCGAACCGCGTGTTCGCGCGTCTGCTCCAGGCCCACAAGCAGGTGCGGCACGGCATGAGCGGCGCGCAGAAAGTCCAGGCCCAGCGTCATGGCCCGCTGCATCATGCTGTCCGTGCTTTGCAGGCCGTCCCAGAAAGGGCCAAGCGTATCGGGCGGCAGGGCGGCGAGCGTCTGGGCGAGGGCGGTACGCAGTATCCATAGCTGCGGCTTGCTCAGGTGCGGCGTCCATAATCCCCGGTGAAAGTCGTACAGGGCCGCGCACACTTCAGGCGCGACCATTCCCGCGTGAAGCGCGCGCACGGCCCGCATCGCCACGGCCAGATGCTCCTCGACAAAGGGCGCGGTCGGGGATTGCCTCATGGTACGCAGCAGGCGCCACAGGGTAACGGCCACGCACTGATAGCGGGCAAGGGCCGTTTCCGGCGCGCGCGTTTGCCGGCTGGTCAACAAACGCCAGAACTCGGCGCAGACGTGCGACTCGACGCGCCCCGGCGTGGCCGTGCGCTGCCCGCCCCCCTCGTCGCGCAGGGTATCGGACGCGAATAAATCCCCCGCTGCGGCCAGGGCGATGCTCAAACTCGGACTCCACAGGGCGCGCAGGCACACATCCCAGCGGGCCAGCGCGTCCCCGTCGGGCGTCCAGACCTCTTTGTTGGCCGCGATGCCTGCGGCGTCGGGCGGCATTTCGCCGCTCGGCCCATCGCCTGCCGGACACGGCTCGCCGCCCAGAGCGTTCAGACGCTCCAGGGCCTCGGTCGCCGCCGCCAGCGCGGAGGGCGCGGCGGACAGCGGCGCAGAAGAAGAGGACGTGGACGAAAAATCACTCATGGCGACGCTCTCCCGGCGAATCGGACGCTCGAAAAGCAATTCCTTTCAATACGTTTCAATACGTTACACTTGCAGACCGTGGGCTTGCGCGGCTATGCTATCCAGTACGCGGATGCCCCGGCGATTCGCTCCTGCTCTCTTTAGATGAAACAACAGATGAAACAACAGGCCGCGTCGCGTGAGTACCAGCCGACCGGCGCAGCAGCGGATGTGGCGCGGTATCATGTTCATTTACGGGCGCGGGCCGCAGCATGGTTTCAGAATTGCGGTCTGCGTTCTCGATAACGGGCCGCAGCAAAAGGTTTTGAGGCTTTCCCCGTCCCGCCCGTTCGATGGCCGCAATGGCCGCATTCACCTGCTGGCGCAAGACGCGGTCGCGCGATTGCGCCAGCGGGCGCAGGGCGGACAGGGCGCGGACGTCTTTCAATCGGCCCAGGCAACTCGCGATAAGCCCGGTCAACTCCCCATGCGCGTCCGGCGCGTTCAGGGCGTCGAGGAGATAGGGAACGGCGCGTTTGTCGTCCATATAGGCCAGAGCGGGGGCCACGGCCAGCCGACGCGGCAGACCGGCACACGTCAGACCGTGCCAGAAGTCGGGTATGGCATCGGGCGGCAGGGCGGCCAGGGCTTGGCCTGTGGCCCTCGCAAGCGTTTCCAGATCCTGCCCGCTGCACCGTCGCAGCACACTCATCTGCGATAGGTTCCACAGCAGTCGGCACAATTCGCCGTGCGCCTCTATCACTCGCAGACGCCCTATCGCGCAGACCGTATCGCGGCACGTCGCCAGGACGGCCAGATACAGGGCGCTGCTCAAAAACGAGTAGTTCATGCTGCTCATGCCGCGTATCTCGCCGATGCTCTGATCCAGCAGGGCGCAGAGAGTGCGCGCCACGCATTCATAACGGGCCGATGCCGTCGCGGGCATCGTCGCGGGCCTATCCCTGAATGCGGCGTCGGGTATTGTGTCGCGCCCGCCTGCGTCGCTTTGCAGGGGAGAATGGTTCAGGCCGCGCTCTGCTGTGTCCCTCAATCCGCGCCCGAACGCGCCGACAAAATGCCCATACTCTCCGATATGCGCCTGTACGCCGTCGCCGCCGCACAGGGCGCGCGCCGCGCACTCGCGAACGTTCGCATCCGTGTGCCACAGCAAAGCGAGCATGCGCGCGCAAGGGCTGTCTTCGCGGCGCGGATCACGCGCCGTATCCGCCGCCCTGTCATCCGCTTCTATCTCATTTGCTGCTATCTTATCCGCTGCTATCTTATCCGCTTCCTCCTTCGCGCTTGCGGCCAGACACGCGCGCCCCCGCGCGATGACGCCGCGCAGTTCGGGCGGGACGCGTTCCCAGGCGGGTGCGCCGGGGCGCGGCGGGCGCGGGCTTTGTTCGTCGCGCCCTGTGTCCGGCAAAAGGGACAGGTGACGCGCGGCGGTTCGCATCCAGCGCTCAACGGCGAAGACAAGCGGCATTGCTAACCTTTCTCGTGTCCACTCGCCGCGGCAAGGGGCTTGTCGTCTGCGCCATGCAGCCCCGATTGCGCGGCGCGGAGCAGTTCATCGGGCGCGGCATCCGGGGCGGGGCGGGCGGCGCGCAGCAGGGTTGCGCGGGCCGCGTGTATGTCGCGGGCGTTGGACGCGCGCAGCAGCTGCGCCGCGTCACCCCGATTGTGCTTCAGGATGTGGGCGATGGCGCTCGCGGCCATTCGCGCCACGGTCCCTTTTTCGCCCTGCGCCAGATGCTGCAAATACGGGATGGCCCGCGCGTCGCCGATGTTTTGCAGCGCGATCACAACACTGGCCCTGCCCCCGTCGTTCAGGGAGGGGATCACGTCGAGCAAATAGGGAACTGACGCCGGCTGACGCATTTTTTCCAGCACGGGCCAGAACTCCGGGGACATCTCCGGGTCGCGCAGCATTCGCCACAAAATCGGCATGTCACCCGGCGGCAGGGCGGCGAGCAGGGTCTGCGTCTGCCGGCGCAGGGTCTCGCAGGGGGCGACACGCGGGCCGTCCCGATCCGCCCGTATCGCCTGATGCGCGCCTACCAGAAGCTCGCACAGCGGCTCATGCAGTTCGGTCAGCTGCAAAGCCCCGCAAACGCGCACCGCATCCGACAGATGTAAAAGCGGAAAGATCTCGTCCGTCTGGCGCAGTTCGCGCAGGTTATGGCGCAGGGACGCGCTCAGTCCCAGGACAAGAGCTGCGGCGCGTTCCGTCTCGGTTCGCGGAATACAGGGCGCATGACGTTCGATGAAGGTGACAAGTTCCTTCAGGGAGTGCGTTTCCTGCCTGCTTTGCGACGACTGCGGCACAGTCCATTCTGCGCTGTTCAGCCAGACGATGCGCGAAGCCTCAAGGCCCGCGTGATGGGATGAGGAAACCGCAGGATCGCTTTGCCACAGCAGGGCAAGCAGGGCCGTCGCTTTGGGATCACGCAGCGCGGCTTGGTCGAGGGACAGCGCGCCGGACGCAAACGAGACCCATTCATCGGGCCTCTGCGTCCGCTTCGCGGCAAAGCGGCTTGTTGTGATACGGCGTACAGCGGCAAGCAGATCGCGCCACGGCGGCATCGCGCTACTTCCTTTCCTCGGAACCATGCGGCGAGTTATCCTGCTCACCGGCGGAACGGGCAGGCGGGCGCGCGGCGGTGGGCGCGGCGCGCAGCAGCAATTCGGGGCGTATGGACGTGTCGGTTCCGCTCGACGGGCGCAGCAGGGCGTCCTCGCCAAGCGCGTAAGCCCCGGACGCGCGTACCAGAGTCACTTCCTCATGCCCCTCGGCCTCCTTCATGATGCGCTGTATGGCTTTGCGGGCCGTGGGCTGCAAAGGATGATCGGCGGTGCGGGCCAGCGCGTTCAGGTCGGACAGCGCGGCCACGTCGCCAATGCGGCCCAGCGCGAGCAGAAGCGGAATGCCCAGCGATGTATGCAAATCGGGGTCGGCCACGACGCCGGGCAGCGCGTCCAGCAGGAACGGGACGGCTCCGGGCAGCGTCATATAGGCGAGGGCAGCGGCCACCAGGCGTTTTTCGGACGCGCTGCCCGTATTCAGCCATTGCCAGGTGCGCGTCAAGCCTTCAGGCGGCAGCGCGGCCAGCGCGAGCAGGGCCGCAGAGCGCACCTGATGCGTGTCACTTTGAAAATGCCGCGCGATGTCGAGCAGATCGGCCTCGGCTTCTACGATGCCCAAACGTCCAATCGCCTCGCATACATCGGCGGCCACGTCCATGTTGATGCGCGGCTTATCCGTCTGGCTTCGCGGCGTATAGCGGCCATACCAGTGCGCGAGCATCGCGCCCAGCGTGTGGGCTAGGGCGTCGCGCTGCTCTTCGGATGTAACCGGCAAGGTGACATAACGATTGCGGCGCAGTTCCCGCGTCAGCACATTCGGAAACGACTGCCACTCCAGCACAAACAGGCCGGAGGGGAGATACACGCGCGTCGTCAGCGCGCAGCCCGCCGCATACCGCCGCCACGGCAGGCGATCCCATAGCAGAGGTAAAAGCTGCTGCGCGGCCTCGCGGCGTTCGTTTGTGTCGCGGCTGTCGCTGAGGACATACCGGATACGCCGGAGTGAAATGTTGTCCGGCGCGGCGTCGGTCAGGCTGTCCGGCTTGGTTCCCGCATCCGCCGAATGCGCTGCTTGTGTTGATGTAGCTTGTTCCGTATCCGGCATGACGCGCTCCGCGCTTTGCTCTGTCCGCATCCATTTTTGTCTTGAACTGGGATTTTTGGGATTAGAATGATTTACATGATTTCCTGATTATCAGTTGGTTTGATTGACCGAGAAATGGTACAGACTATCAGCGACGATAATCATACTAATCCCACCAATCCGCGTAATCCGAGTTCAAGACAAATCGAGCCGACCTTTTCTTATACATACGCATTTTGTGAGGGCATTACGGCAGGCAGGGATACAAATCCTGCAAAACGAATATACCCAATATACAATGTGTAGAAGGCAATGTGTAGAAGGCAATGTGTAGAAGGCAATGTGTAGAAGGCGGACGACCGCATTTACAACCCTGCCATACAGGCAAAAGGAGACTACGCGATGATGCACTTATTCCCTTCCGGTTTTTCGGTTCGCCTTCGCCGGCGTCAGGTTCGCTGTCGCACCGGCCTGCTGTGCGGACTGACGCTGCTGCCGCTTTGCCATGTCGGTGCGCGGGCGCAGGACGGCCCCGCCCTGACCGTGGATGTAGCTATGGGACGCAGGCGCATCAGCCCCGACATCTACGGCGTCAACGCGTTCGGCGCGGACGCGGCGTTCGGGGCTTTTATGAAAGAGCTGCGTATTCCCGTCAATCGCTGGGGCGGCGATGCGGCCACGCGCTACAACTGGCAGGCGGACGCATCAAACGCGGGCGACGACTGGTTTTTCATGGCGGGCGGCGCACAGACGCAGGCCGTGCCGGGCGCGAGCGTGGACAAACTTATCGCGTCCAATAGGGCGGCGGGCGCGAAAACCCTGCTGACCATCCCTCTGATTGACTATATCAACAAATCCGTGACATGGGACTGCACATTTCCCGTGTCGCGCTTCGGCCCGCAGCAGAAGGTAAACCCCTACGTGCATCCGGTCGTGGACGGCAAACCCACGGATGCGGGCAACGGGCGCAGGCCGGACGGTACGCCCATCACACTATCGCAGGCCGACATCCTGCGCGTCCATGTGCCGAACACGCCCGACGCGCAAAAAGCGTGGGTGCAGCATCTTGTCGGCACATGGGGCATGGCGAAGAACGGCGGCGTGGCGATCTACGAGATGGACAACGAGCCGAGCGGCTGGAGCAACACGCACCGCGACATTCACCCCGGCCCGACGGGCTACGACGAACTCGTCACCAAAACACTGGCTTTCGGCGCGATGGTCAAGGGCGTGGACGCGGGTGCAGATGTTCTCGGCCCCGGCGACTTCGGCTGGCCGGTCTACATGGGCGGCGGCAAACCGGGCGACGACGCCAAAAGCCACGGCCTGGGTTTCGCGGCCTACTATCTCAAGCAGATGCGCGTCTGGGAGACCCTGCACCACAAGCGTCTGCTGGACTACTTCGATGAGCATTATTATCCCGTGAGCAATGACGGCGTGGGCGGGCTTGCCAACAGCCCTGTCGGCGACGCCGCAACGCAAAGCCTGCGCCTGCAATCCACGCGCTCGCTATGGGACTCCACGTACATCGAGCAGAACTGGATCGGCAAGTACAATGGCGCGATTCGCCTGCTGCCCCGGTTTCATGAATGGGCGGATCAATACTACCCCGGCACGAAGATCGCGATCACCGAGTACAATTTCGGCGGGCTGGAAGCGCTGAACGGCGCATTGGCCCAGGCCGACGCGCTGGGCATCTTTGGGCGCGAGGGCTTGGACCTCGCGACATTGTGGGGACCTCCCAGGCCGACCGATCCGGGCGCGTTCGCGCTGAGGCTGTATCGCAATTACGACGGGCAGGGCGCGCAGTTCGGCGACACGAGCGTTCGGGCGCAAAGCGGCGATCAGGCCAGACTGGCGATCTATGGCGCGGAGCGGACGAATGATGGGGCCGTTACCCTCGTCATCATCAATAAAACGAGCGGTGACCTGACCAGCAGACTGGCCCTGACCGGCATCACTGCCAAACCAAATGCCCGCGTGTTCCGTTACAGCGGCGCGAACTTGAAGGCCATCACGCCTCAGTCCGCGCAGACAGTCGGCGCGGCAGGCTTTACTGCCACCTACCCCGCCAACAGCCTGACCCTGATCGAACTCGCACACTGAGGATCTATACTTTTTCACGATACGGCGACAGCCCTGTACCAGATGGATACAGGGCTGTCGCCTTCTAACGGCAGGGGCGCAGGCCGCAGTTACGCGGGGAGGTGTGTGCGAATGCGTCTGTACAGCCTGCGCCCCACCCCTAGTCCTGTGCCGCATAGCAGGGCCGCCAGTGCTGCCGCGCTGCCGGGTTCGGGAACGGCAGGCGGGGGCGGGGGCGCGGCAGGAAGCGCGGCCTGCACCGCAAACTGTTCGGTGTCCAGATCGGCGGCGGCGAGTTGATCCGCCCCGCCCTGCAAAGTGATCGTGCCGGAGTAGATGCCGAGCGGGGTATTGGCGGGCAGGCTGACCGTAAACAGGGACAGCGTAATGGTTCCGCCGTTTGCAGCCAGCGTGGGCTGCGCGCCGCCATTGGGCGGCGTGACAAAGTGGTTCTGGAACAGCGTGTCGTCCAAACTGCCGGGCGATTGCAGCGTAAACGTGTCGCTGTTAAGGTACAGGGCGAACGGGTTGTTGTTGGTCAGGGTGGCCGTGAACATGGCCGTGCCGCCATGCGTGGCGTCCAGGACAATCGGGTTGGCGGGCAGGGTCAAAAAGAACTGCGCGCGGGCGGCGCGTGTGCCGCCGCAGACGAGCGCAAGACCGAGCAGCGTGGTCGTGGCCGCGCCGCGCAAATACGTGGCAAAGGGCCGCAGGGAAGCAGTGTGACGGGCGCAAATTCCGACCGCGCGGTTTGAGATAGTTTGGGTGGATGTTTTGGTGAGCATGAACGTGCTTTCTTGTGTGCTGTTTCACTACCCTACACATCGGTTCCGGGTACTGAAAGTATCCGTCTGGGTGGCGCTGCGTGCCGAGCGTCCTGCGGACGCAAATGTTCTAGACAGCGACATTCGCCGTTTTGCAGACGCATTGCGTCCGTAGGACGCTCGGCGGAACGCCACTTAGACGTGGGTTTTCAACCCGTGGAGCTTACGGAACCTTGACGCGGACTGTGCTGCTGAACGTCGCGCCGTTCATATAGCCGACCAGTTTGAGCGTCTGGAGGGTCCCATGCGCGCTGGCGGGGATCAGGAACGTTATGGGTGTCGAGGCGCTTTGTCCCACAGACAGCGTAGAGGGCAGGCTGAAGTTGTAGGAGTTGGACCCGCTCAGGCTGGCATACTGCACCACAAGGCCGGTCGCGTCTGCGGCCCCTGTGTTGGTCAGCGTCACCTGCGCCTGGACGAACTCGTTGAAAAGCGGCTGCACCGTGGCCGTCATACTCAACTGCGCCTGGGGCGCGTATTTCAGCACCTGGAACGGAACCGCGTTGCTCGGCCCGCCGTCGTTGAGCGGCTTGCCGTCCGTGTCGTTCGAGGTGGGATTGGTGACGACGAGCAGGTAATTGCCTATCGTACTCGCGACGCTTGCCGGCACGGTCACGCTCAGGTGCATACTGTCCACAAACTGTACGCGGCAAGGCACGGTGTTGAGGGTCACCTGGGAGTTCGGATAGAACAGCCCGCCGGTCACGGTCAGGGTGGGCGCGCTTGTTCCGGCCTGCATCGCGGACGGCAGCACGGCGTTCAGCTTGTTCGTGCCTTGCAGCAGGGGCTTGGCGTACAGCACCTGAATGCCGAACGGATTGGAGCGCTGCTTGTTGCTGTCAAAGTCGCTTCCCTGCGCCAGCAGCGCGATCTGGGCGGGCTTGACGCTCTGATCCGAGAGCGCGCCTTTGGGCAGAAGGGCCGTCAGGGTCTGCTCGTCCACAAACGTCGTTTTCAGGTTTGTTTTGCCGAACGTGACGCCCAGCGCGGGCCAGAAGTGGACTCCCTTGATGGTCAGGGTCGTATCGGTCGGGGCATCGAGGGGTAGGGCGTTGATGCTGCTTCCGCCCGCCTGCACGTCCGTGATTTTGGGCGTATTGGCGATGACGCGCAGTTTAGTGTCGCTCGCCGTGCCGCCGTCCGTAAACTCGTTCGACCCCGACCCGGCGTTTACCAGGTTCAGTACCGGACTTCTCAGCGGCTGCGTGATGACGCCTGCGGGGATCGTGGCGTACATCAGGGTCGGGCTGACGAACTTGGTCGCCAGCGGATTGGACTGCGCGGCGTCGTTGAAATACACCTGCGTGTCGGCTGTCAGGCCGCTGCCCGCGATACTGATCTGCGTGTTGGAACTGCCCGCCACGATCTGATGCGCGTTCAGACTGATGCTGACCTTGTTGTTCTGATCCACGGTTCCCTGCTGCACCACGGTCGCATCGCTGATGCTCGGCTGGGGACTGCGAACGCGCAAAAACAGGCTATTGCTGTCGCCGCCCTGTCCCGCCGTGGTCGGATTGCTGATCTGAATCGTCTTCAGGCCGGGCGTGGCGATCATGCTGGCCGGCACGATGCCCGTGACCCACGAGCGCCCGAAGGTGTTGAAGGCCGGGTCGGGAGCCAGCAGCTTGCCGTTCAGTTTGATGCGCGAGTAGCTGCCCTCTGCGAACGGCAAATGTCCGACGTTCGGGTCCAGCGTGGTATTGGGCGGGTTGAAGACGGTATTGTCTACGGCCACGATGGTAAAGCCCGCGTCACCCGCGAACGCCTTGCCCCGCACGGCCTGATTGCTCTCATAATGGTAGTACGTCGAGTAGCGGAACGGGTCGGTGCTGTCCTGCAAAGGGGCGCTGGTATTCGGGACCGTCGTGCTGATGAACCCGATGTCGTCCATGTGCGGGGCGGGATAGGCCACGCTGATGGGCAGGCTCGATGTCTGCGGGCCGAACGGCGCGGTCGTGGTGCTGACGTTGTTGACGGCATAGACATGGTGTATGCCCGGAGAGAGGTCGGGTCGTGTTGTGGTCGCGCTATAGAACAGGGCGGCATACGAGTCGTACTGCACGACGCCGGGCGTCAGGGGGCCGTCCCAGAGCAGATGGTTGGTTTCGGCCACCTGGTCCCAGTACGCGCTGCTGTAATAGTGGAGTTGGCTGGCCGTGCCGGGGTAGATGTTACCGTACCACGGCGCGGCGAAATCGTTGCCGGGCAGCGGAACCGTTGACGTGGAGAGCGTGGTTCCCAGGGACGATACGCCCGTGTTGATGGTGTCCCGCTCATTGACGTAGAGCAGGTCGGGATTCAGCCGGATCAGGTTTGCCAGGGGCGGCGTTTTGGTCTGGATGTAAAAGCTCGCGCCGTCCTGCGCGGCGAACGGTATCTCGAATGTGGTCTTGTACAGCGGGATCGGCACGGTCGCCCCCACGGACAGCGGGAACGGGTCGAAGCTGAACGAGGGGATCCGCACGCCGCTGCCCAGATCAATACTGTCCGTAGACAGGATAATGGGGTCCAGGCCCAGGCTGCCGCTGAGATTGAAATAGGTGTTGCTTAAAAAGTCGTTGCCCAGCGTGATGTGCGGCGTACAGCGCACGCTCAGGGGAACGTCGGGATTGGCCGCGTTTGGGTTGCCGGGCATGGTAAACGTGATGTCGTTGCCGTTAATGGGGTCTATCTCGACTTCGGGCGTGGTTCCCACCCCGTCAATGGTCAGGGACACGCGGGGTTTGGGAACGAAGCCGAACTCCTGCAAAAAGCCCAGCGACAGCGTGCCGGTAAAGTCCAGCAGGCCGGCATTAATGGTGACGCCCTTGCCCAGATTGGCCGAGAAGTTTAGCGGCGGCACGGGGATGCCCGCTTCCTCCAACTGCGTGGTCAGGATGTTGGTAAAGTCCGCCGTCACGGTGATCAGGGTGTCCTGGCCGCGCGCATACGTGGCGTTGGGATTGTTCTTGACGGCGTCGGGCGTGACGATGCCCGTGGTGTACTCGTAGCTCGCCCCATGCCCCACGCTGCCCGTTCCGCCCGCCCCACTCGGATAGTTGGTGTACGAGCCGGGCTGCCCGACCGTGTTGACGATGGGCAGGTTAAAGCCAATCGTGGCTTCGGGGCTGGCCGGGTCCGGCCCGATCTTGATGGTGGCCTTGCTCAGTCCCTGATTGATGAGCTGGTTGGTGTCAATGAGGGTGATGTTGGCCTTGAGGCTTTTGTCGCTGCCGCCCTGTCCCCGTTTGGGCGAGTCCGCATCGGTGCGGCTGCACGCGTCAATGATCTCGCTGTTGAACAGGTCGAAACCCGCCAGTTCCAGCCGGCCTTTGGCGTACAGCTGCACGTCGGCATTGAAGCTCATGGTCGCGGCGGCCTGCGGCGAGTACGTGCTGACCAGGGCGGCGGCATCACCCGTATACGTGACATGCACCTTGACCGGAAAGCCCGCCCGGACGTACTTGGGCGTGGAGATTTGCAGGTGCAGGGGATAATCCACGCTCACGCCGCCCGCCGAGGCCAGCGCCTGAAAGACAAGGCCGGTATTCTTGCCCTTAGTGAATAGCTGTCCGCCCGCGCCCCACTCGCCCAGGTCTGTGGCCGGGATGGTTCCCAGCAGTCCCAGGTCAATGGCCGGGATCTTGAAGTCGGTAAAGCTGCCGAACGTGCTGTTGGCATTCCAGCCGGTCGTCAGGTTGTAGGTGTAACTGAACCCGCCGGGGAGATCCGGCCCCCACATGCTCGCCAACTTGCCGCCGTTTGCGCCGCCGCCGGGGTGCGCCAGGTCGTCGGTCAAAAAGTGCAGGGCCACGTCATGCGTGTAGGGAGCGAGCGGGTCCTGGGCGCGGGATGGACTGCCGAGCGCGAGCAGGGCCATACTGACTGTGGATGTCAGAGCGAAAGCGAGTGCGCCCTTCATCTTGTGCGCGAAGTCGGCTGCATCGGTGCAGTCGCCGCTCAGCCGCACACAGGTACGGACGCGAACCCAACGGGCGGCGGGGCGCGTCATGCCGTGGACGCGCGGCGAAAAGCGATAGGGTTTGCGGGGTCGAAACGCAGACATAGGATTTTCCTCGTACACTGTCGAGTGTAAACTTGATTTTGCATACAGGTTTTCTGTATACTTGGGTGTGGATTGGACTTACATGCCTACCATAACACGCCACTCCTAAGCCACTCCTAAGAAATCCCTTAACGCAAACATTTTCCGAAAAATAACTCGAAAAATTTACTGCCGTACACACTTCTGAAGCACAAAGCATTCCCGTCCCTACGACGGTCGGCGAAGATGGGCAGCCCCGTACTTCAGTGCGGGGCGGGCATGGCGGAATAATCATAGGAAGAAGCAAGTGGAAGTGGTCTGTCGCATCGAACTATTCGGCGGTTTGCGGCTTGTGCGGGGAGATGAGGTCACGACACGCTTTCCCACGCAAAAGGCCGGCCTGCTGCTGGCGTACCTCGCCCTGAGTCTGGGCAGGCCGCGCAGCCGCGAACAGATCATAGATGTCTTGTGGCCCGACCTGGAACCGGACGCGGGCCGCAACAACCTGAGTACGCTGCTCAGTCTGCTGCGCCGCGCCCTGGAACCCAAAGGCACGCCGACCGGCGCGATATTGCAGGCCGACCGGCAGGCTGTGGCGCTCAACACGGACAATGTTCAGACGGATGTGGCCGAGTTCGACGCGCTGTGCCAACGTGCCGAGCGCGCCCCCGAACCCGACGCGCGCCTGCAATGCTGGCATCAGGCGATTGCGCTTGCGAGTGGAGAACTGCTGCCCGGCTGCTACGAGGATTGGGCGCTAAATGCGCGAACGCACACCTTGGAGCGGCGGGCGCAAAGCCTGCGCCTGCGCGCGGGCCTGCTGCTCGACCTGAGACGGCACAACGAAGCGCGCGCGGACGCCGCCCTCGCCCTGGACATGGACGCCTGCGATGAGGATGCCTGCCGCCTGCAAATGCGCGCCCTGGCCGCATCGGGCCGCGTCGAGGCCGCGATGCAGGCGTATGCGCGTCTGGAACGCGCGCTTTTAGACAGCGTCGCGGCCAAGCCGTCACGACTGACGCGTGATTTGTACGCCCGCCTGCGCGACGCCCCGGACAGCTTTGTCGTTTCCCCTTCGCAGGCGCTCCCCGTCAACAGCGAAGCCGTGTCGAACGATGCGCCCGACGATGCGCCGTCTGTTATGGCTCCCCCTATTCCCGCCTCGCCGCCAGTTCTGCCCGTAGAAGTGACAGATGCTTTTCCCCTTGCCCTGCCGCCCTCCCTGACGCGCTTCTTCGGGCGGGAACGGGAACAGCAAGAGCTGAACCGGATGCTGTGCGCGTCCGATACGCGCCTGATTACCCTGCTGGGCGCGGGCGGCGCGGGCAAAACGCGTCTTGCCCTCGAACTGGCGCGTCAGTCCGCGCCGCAGTATAAAGGGCGCGTCTGGTTCGTGGCCCTGGCGGATGCGGTCCTGCCGTCTCAAATTCTTACGCTGCTGCACAGCGCCCTCGCTCTGCCCGCCGCACCGGGCGACCCGCTCGAAGCGGTGATTACCGCCCTGACCGGCACGCCCGCCCTGCTGATTCTGGACAACATGGAACACCTGCTTCCGGACGGCGAAAAGCCCGTCCGCAGGCTGCTCCAACGCCTGCCCGATCTGGTCTGCCTCGTTACATCGCGCCACGCGCTTGGTCTGGAAGGCGAGCAGGAATACGCGCTGCCGCCCCTCGCCGTACCGGACGAGCGAACGACAGCAGGCATGGGCGGCCCGACGCTGAACGCCGCGCCCGTGAACCGCGCGGGGAAGGCGGGCAAATATGTTGACGATGGGCTGCTGGAATGCGCGAGCGTGCGGCTGTACGTGGATCGGGCGCAAAAGGCCAAAGCGGATTTCGCGCTGACGGCCCAGAACGCCCATGCGGTCGCCGCCCTGTGTCGCAGGCTGGAAGGAATGCCGCTGGCGATTGAGATGGCGGCGGCGTGGATCAAGACCCTGCCGCCCGCGCGGATGCTGACGCGCCTGGAACGGCAGCTGGATCTGCTGGTCAGCCGCCGCCGCGATCTGCCGCCCCGTCAGCAGAGCCTGCGCGCGACGTGCGAGTGGAGTTATAATCTGCTTTCCCCGGAGCTGAGACAGGCATTCGCCCGCCTGAGCGTGTTTCGGGGCGGCTGGACACTGGACGCGGCGCTTGAGTTGATCGGCCCCGACGCCCCGCACTATCTGGCGGAACTCGGCGCGCGAAGCCTGCTCTACGAAACCGCTTCCCCCTCCGATCCGGAGGAAGAAACGCGCTATCGCCTGCTGGAACCCCTGCGCGAGTTCGCCGGCGAAAAACTGGCCGAATCAGACGAGGCTGACCGTATCGCCGCACAGCATACGCGTTACTTTCTGCAAATGGCGTCAGACTCCAGGGCCGCGTGGGACGGGCCGCAGCAGGCTGCCGCCTTTGAGCGCCTGGAACGCGATCACGACAACATCCGCGCCGCCCTGACCTGCTGCGCGGCGGACGTGGGCGGCGGCATGGAGGGGCTGCGCGCCGTGGCTGTGATGCAGCGCTTCTGGCGGCTGCGCGGCTATCTGGCCGAGGCGCGGCAGCGAACCGAGACTGCTCTGGCCCATGCAGGGGCGCAGGACATGACTACGGAGCGCGCGCAGGCGCTGAATTGCCTGGGAATGGTGGCCTGGATGTCCGGCGATTACCCGACCGCGACCGCGTACTTTACAAACGCGCTGGACGCTTTTCGCGGCATGGACAACCTGCTCGGCATGGCAAGAACCCTGGGCAACCTGGGCAACCTGGCCGAGGAGAACGCCGACAACGACCGCGCGCAGTCGCTTCAGGAGCAGAGCCTTGCCCTGTACCGGCAGCTAGGCGATGTGACCGGCATGGCGATGTGCATGACGTGTCTGGCGAACATCGCCGCCAACAGGAGCGATTTCGACGCCGCCTGGGAATTGCAGGCGCAATGCGTGGCGATCTATCGGGAGCAGGGCAATAGGGAAAACGTGTGCAATGTGCTGATCGGCATGGCCTTTACCGCCTGCCATCAGGGACGCACACAGGCGGCGCGGCGCTGCCTGGAGGAGAGCCTGCCTCTGGTGCGCTATTTCAGAAATCCGCAGGAATACGCGTATGCGCTGGGAGCCGCAGCAAACATTCTCTTTACAGAAAACAATCTGGCATTGTCGGCGCGCTTGTACGGCGCGATGTACAGCGCGCGCGCCCGGAACCACATACCGCTGCCGCCGCAGGACAGCGAGAGCGTGGAGGCCGCAGTCAGCGTCCTGCGCGCCACGCTGGGCGAAACCGTGTGCGCGGCCCTGATGGCGGAGGGGGCGAGCTACACCGATCAACAGGCCCTCGAAGCCGTGTTTTAGCGCAGATCCGTTGCTGCTGTGTTGTGCAGAACAAAATTTCACGGACAGGCAGGAATTTCAAGTTCCATCGAGAATGTTACCGCCGATTGCCTGATTGCTTATTGTTTGCTGACCCGGCGAAGCGCGGCAGGCACGGCAATCCAACCCTCGGCAGTAACTATCCATTCTTGAGGAGAACCACCTGATGACATCTGCGCGCCTTCGCCCTGCCGCCGCGCCTGGCCTTTCACATTCCGTTCCTGCTCTTTCCCTTGCTTCTCTCTTCGCTTTGCTGGCGTTCGCGCCCTTCGGATACGCGCAGACCACGCCGCCGCCCGTCCATTCCACCCCCAAGATCACCAAAAGCAGCAAGTCCGCCGCCAAGTCGCCCAACGTCAAGCCCGGTGAACTGGTCGCGCTCGACCCAAACGCCGGCACGATCCAGATTAAAGACAAGCTGGGCAAGGCCGAGACCTACGACCTTACGGACAAGACGCGCTTCATGAAGACGAAGCGCGAGGCGGACGCCTCCGCCTTCAAGCCCGGTGACATGCTCGTCGTCCACATCCGCAAGGCGCGCGACGGCGGCGATCCGCAGGCGACCGAAGTGGCCGACCGCGAAAGCTGGGCCTGGATAGACGGGATCAAGCACAACATGACGGAGGCGGTCGTCGTGACCAATGATGACGACGGCCTGACCGTCGCCGTCGGCCCGGACAAAATCCCGCTGTCTTACACGGTCAGCGAAAAAACCATGTGGTCGAAAGGCGGCAAGGAGGGCGCGGCCTCGGACTTCAAGGCAGGCGATAAAGTGTATGTCCTGCCCAGGGCGCTTCCCTCTGGCGCGATCATGGCGCGGGCCGTGACCGACACGCCGGGCGCGGGCGAGCAGATGAAGGAGCGGCAGGCCACCTCGGTACATGGCGTCATTCGCAGCGTGGACGCGGGCAAGTTTGTGCTGACCGTGCAGACCCCGACCAATGACATGCGCGCCTTGCAGGGCAGCGCGGATACCGAAGTCGTGCAAAAAAGCCGCGCCGTGGGCTGGCCCGCCCTGAAACCGGGCCAGAACGTGGGCGCGCGCCTGCGCCGCAACTACGCGGGCGAGTCGGTCTGCTGGAAAGTGACCATCGAAGCCAAAAGCGCCAAGTCCGCCAAGTCCAAGACCGCTGCCAAAACTCCGAGCAAGGCAGTGAAGAAATAGCAGGAGATAAACCACGGGGAACACGGGGAAAGAAACAAATGCTTTACCGCAGATTGGGCGGATGAAACGGATGTACGCAGATGATTCAGAATATGTTTGAAGTTCAAAACATCCGTGTTCCTCTGTTTCATCCGGGTCATTCGCGGTAAGTTCTTTGTATTCTCTTCCCCGTGTTCCCCGTGTTCCCCGTGGTTCACACTCTTTGTAAGGGACGCTCTATGACAGCACAGCCGCGCCTTGTCGTTATCGGCAGCGCGAACATGGATCTGGTGGTACGCTGCGAGCGCATCGCGCGGCCCGGCGAGACCGTGCTGGGCGGCGAGTTCCAGGCCGTGCCGGGCGGCAAGGGCGCGAATCAGGCCGTGGCCGCGTCGCGGCTGGGCGCAATCGTCACCTTTGTCGGGCGCGTGGGCCGGGACGCGAACGGCGAACGCCTGCTAAACGCCCTGCGCGGCGACCAGGTGATAACCGCTTATCTAAAACAGGATACTGTTCACGCAACGGGCGTGGCCCTGATCGTCGTGGACGCGCAGGGTCAGAATGCCATCACGGTCGCGCCCGGAGCCAACCATCAGGTCAGCCCCGACGACGTGGACGCGGCGCGGGACGTGATCGGCGCGGCGGACGCGGTCATTATTCCCCTGGAGATACCGCCCGACACCGTGGCGTATGCCGTCAACCTGGCGCATTCGCTGGGTACGCGCGTAATTCTTAATCCCGCGCCCGCCCCCGCCGTTCCCCTGCCGCCCGATCTGCTGCGTCACATAGACGTGCTGACGCCCAACGAGCACGAGGCCGCAAGCCTGCTCGGTCTAGGGTCTGCCGAAGGACAGGATATGAACGCGCTTGCACTTGGCCTGCGCGCGCTGGGCGTGGCAAACGTCGTGGTCACGCTGGGTGCGAACGGCTGCCTGCTGGCGACCGATTCCGGAGTGCAGCACATCGCGGCCCATGCGGTAACGCCCCTGGACACCACGGCGGCAGGCGACTGCTTTACCGGAGCGCTGGCCGTCGCGCTGGCTGAGGGCCAAACGCTTGCGGACGCGGCCCGTTTCGCCACCCGCGCCGCCGCCCTGTCCGTTACCCGTGCCGGCGCGCAGCCCTCCCTGCCCACCCGCGCCGAAACCGACGCGGCACAGCGCCTCTGAAACGTTTCTGAAACGTTTCTAAGACATTGCGGTTCCGGGCAAAGGGAACGCACCCGTCTGGGAGGTGCTTCGCACCGAACGTCCTCTGGACGTAAATGCGTCCACGATTACAATTGCATCGCGTCCGCGAGGACGCTTGTCGCGCAGCGACTCCAAGACGGGTACGTTCCCTTTGCCCGGAACTCCAACACCCGAAACTTTGTTACATCAGACAGGAAGATTTGACAGCGGCGGGGCGCAGGGGGTACGCTTAAACCAGGCGTCGCGCCGCGTAATGCCAACTATTTGTAATTGATTTTTTGGAATCCACAGGAGCCGATAAACGCATGGAGTATCTGACGACCCATGATCTGATCTGGATCAACGAAACGGTCACGGGCCGCATACAGCCCTACAACTATGTCACGCTGGAAGCCGCGATGGCGGGGCAGTACGCGTATGGCCGCAGCACGGACGCTGTCACACAGGCCGCTCTGCTGCTGGAACGCCTCCTGACCCGCGTGTCGTTTTTGGAAGGCAATCGCCGCACCGCCTATATCGCCGCCCTCACCTTCCTCAACGCCAATGGCTATGAGGTACGTATTGGAGACGCGCAGGCCGCACAAAAAATCGAAGCGGTCGCAGAGGGGCGGCTGTCCGCGGTTCAGGCTATCGAGGACATGGCCGTTCCCACCGACGCGAACATGCCGATGGGCGTCACGCTGCGCAAGCTCATCACCCACGAATGCAACCTGCACCAGGAAGCCCTGCGCCTGCTCTCCCTCAACGACCGCGCCGTCGTCATGGCGCGATGACAAAGTTGTTGTTTGTTGTTTGTTGTTTGATGAAAAGCCTGTGCGCTGTGCGTTCTCTTGCATAACGCACAGGCTTTTCATCAAACAACAAACAAGCAACAAACAACTACTCTCCCACCGGGCGCAGGAAGCTGCTCAACACCCAGCCCAGAAACCCCACGCATACGCCGAAGAACTGCGCGAACCCGAACAGCGCGAACATGCCGATGTGCTTGATGGCGTCCGTGTTGCTGGCAAAGGCGAGCGTCATGCCCTGAAACACGATCAATTGCAGGGCGAGCAGGCCCACGACCGCGCCATTGCACTCCTGCTTGATAGCCGCCGTAATCAGGTACACCACCAGCGCGATGATCGGCCCCAACAGGAACGTCACGACCAGCATGACGGTCACATCGAAGTACGACTCGTCGTAGGACGGAACCGCGCCCGTCGCGCCCAGGATCAGACTCAGGACGAACATATCGGCAAACCCCATCCACATCACCAGATGCGGCATCAGGTGAACCACGTAGGCCGACAAGAGCAGCAGGGGGCTGGCAATGGCGAGAAACAGTTCCCATTTTTCGCTCAGGGACGCCGAGGGCATTCCGGCCTCGTCGCGCAGCATCTGCGGGGCCATCACGTGATACGACGCGCCCGCGCTGTTCATGGCCGCATAGGGAGCGCCCGCATACTGTCCGTTGGGTGTCATCACGGTCGTGGCGTTTTGTCCGGGCGGGGGCGCGAACATGCCCGGCGCATTAAGCGGGGCCGCTTCGCCCGATGTCGGCACATCAATCACCTCGCCCGTCAGCGTGGTGCGCTGGATGCGGGCGGTCGGAGTGGGCGCGGCGTTCAAAGCCGTGGTTTGCTCCACCCCTCCGGGCTGCGCCGAAGACGCGAGCGGCGCGACAGTAGGCGGCGCATAAAGGGATGACGCGTTTAAGGCAGCGGGCGCGGGCCGAACGGTTCCCTGTTCTTTGCTTCCTGACCCCTGTATATTCTTGTTACACCATTCACACACATTCGCGGTACGGCTTTCCATACCACAGGCGCGGCACAGCATGATCAACCTCCGTCCTATTGAGCCGTTTCGTTGACGCGCAATGTGGGAAGCATGGCCCCCAGAGCGCGGAATAGGTCGTCTTCGTTTTCGCCCTTGACGCAGTACGCGTCTATGGTCACGGGACGGCTGCCGACCAGTACGGTAATGTGTCTGCCGACGATGTCCTGCGGGCTGATAAAGTCGGACGTGTTCGCGGTAAAGGCCGAGGTCAGCGCGGCTCCGCCCGCCAGTTGCGACGGCACGGCGGTCTCCTGTTTGTAATGCCGGAATTTGCTCATCATATAGCCCGCCCCCGTCTGGTGCGCGGACTGAATCGGCGTCTTCGCGCCCGCTCCGCCCAGACCTTCCAGGCTGTACACGCCCCCGGCCCCGCTCATTTCCGTACTGCGCGACGCCTGCGGCGGCATCTGTGAAACCGCGCTGCCATCGGGTGAAGGACCGGCCCCGCCCATCCCCGGCGAGGACGCGTTGAGTTTGGACACGTCGAGCATCAGCGAATCGGCCAGATCGCAGGTCACAACGATTTCACTCGTCGCGTCGCGCTTGAAATGCGCCCGTGTGCCGGTTCCATTCAGCGTAGCTACGCTCACCTTCCAGGCGCTCGGATAGCTCACGGTAAATGATTTGTCATCGGCCACGAACGCCTTCATGTCTTTGGGATTGAACGCGGCCCGTGACCGGGCGGGGTGCGCGAACAGCGCGGTCATGCCTGCAATGGCGAGCAGGCTGGGAATATAAATGGCGCGATACACAAGGCGGCGGGACATAGCAAAACCTCCCTCGAACAACAGTACAGCAACGGCTTACATAACACAGCGCACTAATACTTTAGGCGGCAGTCAATCAGTTTCCTGCACACATCATTTTATTTTTACTCTCCTCCATCTGTGCCTGAACCCTGGCGCGGGCTGATGGCTCTATGCAATTAAGAAGCATCAAGCGTTGAGCATCAAGACCACGCGCTCAACCGCCCCAGGCGCTTCACCCGAAACGAGGAACTTACATTGCGCGACCGAGTCTGGATACGGCTGATGGTAAGTGGGGACAGATACGCGGGCGAGCAGTTCGTCCAGACGTATTATGCCCGCATCGAGCGCCTGCTGCGCTGCCTGACGGGCAGCCCGGATACGGCGCGCGACCTGACACAACAAACCTTCGTCAAGGCGTGGCAGGCGCTGCCCGCCTTCAAGTTCGAGGCGTCGCTGCAAACGTGGCTGCACCGTATCGCCTACCACGAATACACGCACTGGCTGCGCGACCGCCGCGACCACGCCCCCATAGAAGCCGCGCATCACATCGCCGACACCTCCGCAAACGCGGTCGTCAACGATTGGGGGATCGTGCTGCTGCCGGACGCCCTGGCACAGTTGAGCGAGGAACTGCGCGACACGTTCCTGCTGTTCTACGTGCAGGAACTCAGCGTAAAGGAAGTGGCGGACGTGCTGAACGTGCCGCGTGGAACCGTGAAATCGCGCCTGTTCACGGCCCGCCAACAACTGCGCGGCCTGCTGGAACGCGAAATGCGCGACACAACCGCGACGCCCAAATCGGAATATAGGCTGGAGGCCACGCAGACGCCCACCCAGGCTGTGACAAACCAGAGAAATGCCATAGAGATCCCCGCCGTGTATCGCGTAGAACCGGAGCCGACCGCCGTTCTGCCCCTCGCGCAAAACACAAACCAGATTTTGAATCAGGAAAATGGGCCGCATTCGAGAGAGCCTTTGAAACAGCAGGCACAGCAACGTATCGCGCTGCCTATCACACAGCAAAACAGCACACACCACACAGCGACACAGTCTGCTTCGGGCGGCGATACGCGCGGGTCGGGGCGTTACGCGCTGGGATTGTGCGCGCGGCTAATGGGACGCGCAAAAGGAGAACAGGGCTAATGAAGTGCCGTACACTAAACCGCAAGGGCCACGCCACGCGCTGGACGCATCGCCTGTGGTGCCGGACGTGCCGCAACGCGCAGGATCTGGATACCATGATCGGGTTCGGCATGGTGCAGATGCAGGACACGCCGCCCACGCCGGGGGGGATGGCGCACACTCTGGCCGCGCTGGATCTGCAAACGGGCGGCAAGGCCGTCCGCCGCGCCGCCCGCCGTGTCGGCCTGCGCCGGCTTGCCAACATGTCCCGCGCTGCCCTGTTCGGATTGTGCGGCGTGGGCATCTGGGCCGCGTATATGGATTACACGCCCGCCCTGCACATCCCCGCAAAACAGGTCCCCGCGCAAAACGCCCTCGACTACTTCAAGACGGCGGGCAAACAGTTGGTGTACGAGGACGAGGTCGGAACCGCGCCGGGCGAACCGAACAAGGACGCCAAACCCGGCCCGCCCAATCGCCACCTCGTTACATCGGCAAATCTGGACACCGGCAAAAAAGTGTCCGAGTGGCGCGTTTTTGAACACGATCATCTGTACACGCTGGCCGACAAGCAAATGCTGCTGGACGAGAACCGCGCGGCCCTTGCCACCTTCCGCGCAGGTCTGAAATATCCCTACATGGATGTGTACGTCCGCAGCTTCAACACAAGGTTCGACTACTATACGCGGTTTCGGGCCATCGCCCGCCTGCTCTCGCTGGAGTCACAGGTACGGGCTGCGCGCGGCGACTGGGGCGGGGCCATGCAAAGCGGTCTGGACAGCGTGGAATTGGGCGTAAAAATCCCGCGCGGCGCGTCCCTCATCGGGCGTCTGGTCGGCATCGCGTGTGAGGCCATCGGGCGCAAACAGGCATGGAAGGCCATTCCGCACCTGAACGCCTTCCAGACCAGGGCCGCCATCGCCCGCCTCGAAAGCATCCGCGCACAGCACACACCGTATGTAGACACCATGCAGGAGGAAATCTGGGGAGCGCAGACGGGCCTGCGCGAGATCATGAAAGACCCTAAGTGGCGACTGCACGCTTCCAACTTCTTCGGCAGCGAAGGGGACAATACGCAGTGGCAGGGCTTGCTGCTGTTCGGCTGGTCGAACCGCATTATCATCAACGACATGACTCAGTTTCAGCGTGAGACCCTGCGGCGCGCGCGACTGCCCTACTATATCGCCCACGGCCTGCCGCCGATTCCGGAGCCGTTTGACCCAATGTGTGCGATTTTGTTCCCGGTCTTCGAGCAGGCGCGTTACAAGGACATTGCGGGCAGCGAAACGCAGGACGCCCTGCTGCTCACCAGTCTGGCCCTGCACGCCTATGCCCTGGACAACGGCGGCGCGTACCCGGATACCCTGGCTCAGATCGCGCCTAAATACATCGCGAACATTCCCGCCGACCCGCTCGCTATGGGCGTCGAACCGCTGCGCTACAAACGGCTTCTTTCCGACGAGGACAGAGCGATAAACTTGAAACAATCTTACACCATAGACGAGGCGAATAGAAGAGGGCTGCAAGAGATTTTAGCGCGGCTTAACACTCCCGATGATCCGCAGGCAGTCACGCGGCGCAAAGCCCTGCCCGCAAAGCCGCCGTATGATCCCACATACCCCGGCAAGGGCGCGTATGTGCTGTACAGTGTCGGGCCGGACGGCAAGGATGATGGCGGGCTGCCCGTTGACAGCGCCCTGCGCCCCCTCCGCGCCGCAGAACGCGCCATGCCCGACAGCTTCAGCCGCTACACCACCAATGCCGACAGCTTGGGCGACATCGTGGCCGGCCTGAACAGCATCTAGGCCGCGCCCGTCACAACTCACAGACCGCAAAACGGCAGGGCAGGAGATCCTCTCCCGCCCTGCCTACTTCTGAACCAATCCGCGCCGCGCCGCCTTTTCCGCTTCCCACTGACGGCGGGCTTCCTCAAGAGTAATGCTTTTGCCCCTCCCCGCTTCCATGTCCGCCAGCTCCTGTTCCACGATGGCGATGCACTCGGCGGCCTCGCGCTCCGGTTCCTGTTCCGGGTCAAGTTCGGCAAGCAGCGATTCGATAAGTCGCGCCTCCCCTTCGCGCACACGGGCGTCCAGGGCATCGGCAAGGGCCGCAGTGGCAAAGCGGCTGCGCTCCGCATCGGGAAGCGCCGTTAACTGCCGCGCCAGTTCCTCCGGCAAATCTAATGTGAATGTCATAGTGCTATTCTCCTCATCAGGCAGGCAAAAAGCAAAACGAAAACTACCGTGTCCTCTGAAGGTGCGACCATGCCGCGTCCTCCTCCGGTCGGTTCCAGTCCCCGGCAAGCGCGGCCTCGCTCAACAAAGCCGCTTCATTCACGCGGATAGGCGGCTCTTCCAGAATCGTGACAAAAGCGCGGCGGGTCTGGGCAAGCGCAATCGGCTCCAGCAAACGCACTACGCCCTGTTCATCTATGGTGGCTTCCAGTGTGCGTATCATGGTTACTCCTTCGGTTCAGAATACATTCAGTATACCAAACCTTCCGCGTGGCCTGCATCAGCGCACTTCAGAGGCTTCGGGCAGTCCCGGTGTAGGTGTCTGCCTCATGGCGTCCTCACTCTCCTTCTGCTCGGTTGACGTTTAATGTCTGCCGCTGATAGTAGCTGGCTATCGCTTGCAGGCAGAAAGCTTCGATGCGCTGACGTTCGGCGGGCTGGGATAGTTCGCTCCAAACGTCCTTGTTGATACGGTAGTACGCTTTGTCGTTGGCGTAGGCGATGTAATCCAGATGGCTGAAACGAAAGTACGGCCCCCGGTTGATGGTCTGCTGAACAGCGGCAAGCGAGCAGGCGTCCGGCTGAGACAACTGCGAACTGTCCCGTTCCGCCGCCTGGCCTGCCTGCTTACGCTCACGGTAGAAGTTCCAGAACGCCGCTGTCACATCCGCAACGCTCGCCCGCCCCTGTTCATCTACACACTTCAATACCGATAGCAGCCAGACAGGTTTGTACGACGCGTTCATATCCATATCCTGAACGAAACGCACAAACTCTTTGTATATGTCGTCATCGTCAGGCGGGTCAATGCCCAAGTCTTTACGTATCTGAGGAACGCTGCCAAGCGCAAAATACGGAATTTCTCTGTCCTCACTTAATTCGATTACCTCATCCGCTTTGAATGTATCTTTAAGCTTGTGGACGCGGTACTGGTCAGAAACCCATTCGGGCGAACGCCGGAGCAGCTTGGACAGGGCCGACAGCGTTATCATGCCCTCTACTGTCTGCTGCCAGTCGAACACGTCTACGGGAACGTAGTTCTGCGCCCACAGATGCAGAGGCAGTTCTACAATGTCGCTGTTGTTTTCAGGCTCAAAGATGCGGTCGCCGGGTCGGTATTTGTCGCGCTGCGTCAGGCGATGAATGTTCAGCGACGCGTTATGCCGCCCGAACATGTCCACAAAATCAAACAAAACAAGGTATTGCTTGCCCGGATACGTTCTCATGCCGCGCCCGATCTGCTGCTGATAAATTACCTTTGACAGCGTGGGACGCGCCATCAGCAGAACCTCGGTCTGAGGCGCGTCCCAGCCCTCGTTCAATACGTCGCAGGCGCACAGCAGCTTGATTTCGCCCCGCTCGTACTGCTTCAAAATCGCCTGCCGCGTGTCTTTGTTCAGCCGACCGCTCACGGCCCGCGCCGGATAGCCTGCGCCCGTAAACAGTTGCGCCATCGCTTCGGCATGATCTACGCTGACGCAGAACACGACAGCGGGACGATTCGGCACGTTCGCCGCATACGTGTCCACAATCAACTGGTTCCGCGACGGTATGGAAACCTTGTCTTCCAAATCTTTGTAGTTGTACATGCTGCCGTTGAACTTCAAGCGGCGCAGGTCAATGTTCGTCTGAACGCGAAAACAGCGCACGTCGCACAGTATGCCCGACTTAACGGCGGTTTCCATATCCATGCGGTGCGCGGCCTGCTGGAACACTTCGAGGGCGTTCTGGCCGTCGGCGCGTTCCGGCGTACCCGTCAGGCCAAGCAAAAATTCGGGGTCGAAGTAGCGCAGTACGGCGCGGTACGTTTTCGATGTGGCATGGTGCGCTTCATCTATCACGATGTAGCCGAACTGCGCGGGTTCATATTGCTTGAGGTTGCCGCTCATATACTGCACCGTGCCGACGACAACCTGGGCCTGATTGTCGCCCGCCTCGCCAAGCCGCGCCCTGGACGCTTCCGGCCACAGTTCCGCGAACCGGGCAAGCGCCTGCTCGACAAGTTCCTGCGTGTGCGCGAGAAACAGGGTACGCAGTCCCATTTTACGGGCGTCTTCGGCGGCGGTCGTAGTTTTGCCCGTGCCGACGGCATGAGACAGCAGAGCGATGGCGCTGCCCTCGCCGCGCATTCGTTCCAGGCTGACAAGGGCTTCGGTCTGATGGCCGTGCAGTTCGATAAGCGAGGCCCGTTTGCAGGGAAGATACTCCTGCGGCACGGTCAGGCGGATGGCCTGATCCAGCAGAATGGCAAGATGCTCTTTTACATCGTCAGGGCGTTCGGCAAGCTGCCTGTCCGTCCAGCGCAGGACGCGCCAGCCCTGATGTATTAGACTGTTCTGCCTTAGAAGTTGGTCTTCGTAATCTTCCGAAGTGAGAACGCGGGGATGGTGGTACGTTTCGCCATCTATCTCGATGGCATAGCGGTCAAGCAGGCTGTCAATGGCAAAATCAATATAGCGGTCTTTGCCCGAAATGTCTCGAAAGTACACTTCGGCTTCCAATTTCGCGGCTGCGGCAGGCCCGAATACCTCTTGAAACAACTCCACAAACCGCTCTGCCGGTTTCGATGTTTGCGCCTGCCGTTGCAGCATAAATTAATGTCCTTCAAAGCAATGTCAGGTGGTGGCAATGTCCGCCTGTGAAAGTTCGCGCGATTTCAACGCCTGCACGTAATCGGACGCGTCCTGAATTTCGATGCCGACGCTTTTCCCGTCTGCGTCATAGTCCACGACAACGCCCTCTTCCGCCTCGTCGCTCTCCACAACCTGCGCGCCTTCCAAACGGACATACAAAATATCTGCCTGAGCGTCATACGTCATTTTCACAAACAGCTGAAACCTTTCGCGCTCACCCCATGTCTGTACTATACAAGCGTCTACTATACAGAGCTATACAGGAAGGAGGAACAGCCGCCTATGCTCTGCCTGATCCCCCTGCCGCCCTGACGCCCAAGATCGGCCCCGACGCCGACGGTAAAACAACTGCATACCACAACGAGAACATGCCGTGGGAGCGCTGCATTGCCATTTTTCCACACTTTTCTCTGCATACCGCTTTTGCATCCATTGCCTTGATGCGCCCATACTATAACACAGGGCCGGATGCTCGTTCAAGAACACCCGGCCCTGCCTGCTTCCTCATCTCACAGTCCTGGACGTGAAGTACGCGCTACTCGCTCTTCTTTGCGCCCTCTTCCGTGCCGAACAGGGCCGCGAACGGGCTGCTGGAGCGCGACGAGGACGCCGCGCCTATCGTCATTTTGGCGTCCAGGGCGCGGCTGATACGCATCAGGCTTTCGGCCAGATGTACGCGGGTGTACTCGTCCATACTTGCCGCGCCCGGCCCGCTCGCCGCCACGCCGATCTTGCTCTTGATCTGGCGCAGTTGATCCCAGGCCAGCAGCTTGGCGTCGTCGGGGGCCGCGTTGTTCGTCACCGTGACCATGCCGATCAGGGTATCCAGGTGCGCCCGCTGTAATTGCCGGTGCAGTGTCCCGATATTCTTATGCGCGTCCAGTTCCGACCACACCGTACCGCCCACCGTGTGGAAAAGGTACGGCAGCGTCAATGCCTGCGACGCATCCCCGACCTTGAACTCATTGTTGACCACGCGCCTCAGCACGGACGCGTTGAACATCTGGCGCAGGGCCGACGCCTGTATCTGGCTGAACTGGTCGCGGATCGGGTAATCGCCCATGTTGCCCGACAGGTACGCGGCAAAGTCCAGGCCCGCGTTCGGGTCGGTCGTCAGCTTGGTATAGTAGCTGCGCGGGAACGTAAACGCGTCGTCCGCAAGGATGTACGTATTCACCATTTGCAGGGCGCGTTTCTGCTCCCCCGCCGCGATGGGCGCAAGGGGCGCTTTCTCGTTCGGGTCGCCCTTGTAGTTGCGGTTCATGTGCAGGCCGCCCACATACCGCGCCGCCAAACTCGCCGCCCGCGTGTACTGCCCCAGCAAGCCCTGAAAGTCCCGCGTAAACTCGTGGTACGACTCGCCGTTCTTCGGTACGCGCTCGCCCAGGTGCAGCAGCAAATGCCGCGACACTTCCAGTGTCTTCTGGTAGTAGTCCAGCGGGTCTTTGCCCAGATCAAAGCGCACAACGGCGGGATCGAAGCTGTCCGCGCTCTCGTCGCTCTGGTACGCAAGCCCCGGCTCGTTGCACCGGCTGGCGATATTCCGCAGCCGCGCCACTTCGCCCTGCGGCGTTGTGGCGTCAATCGCCGTATACCCGTACTGGATGGCCCAAAAGTCGTAGGGGCCGATGGTCGGCTGATAAAACGCCACGCCCTTGTGCTTCAGCGCGAACACGTTGAACGGCGTATAATCCATCACGGACGCCGAGATGCCCATCTTTTCGATGGTCTTTTCGTCCTGCAATTCCTTCATGTCTAGGGTCGTGCTGGCGATGAAGTTATGGCGCAGGCCCATGATATGCCCCATCTCGTGCGTCACCACATGGCGCAGATACTGGTGCAGATACTCCTTGTCATCCACGCGGTTTTCCGGGTCCATCAGGCGCAGGGCGGTACTGCCGAACCAGCCCTGTTCCATCATGCCCTGCGCCATCTCGCACTTGCGCGGGTCAATGGCGACCGGGGACGGCGGCGAGTTCAGGTTGTCGAAGAAGCTGGCCGGGTTCACCTGATGCTTGCGCTCCAGTTTGATGTAGCGCGTAAAGTTGGCGTCCACGGTGATATTCGCGTTCAGTATCTCGCCGGTCAGCGGGTTGACGCGGAACTGCGCGACCGCGTACCCGGCATCGGGCGAGGCCACCCAGCGGATCGTGTTGTAGCGCATGTCGGCGTGGTCCCAGTCGGCGTTGTCGGGCATCTGATTCACGACAATCGCGTCCTTGATCCCTACCTTTTCAAACGCGCTGTTCCAGCACAATAGCCCTTCCTTCACGGCGTCCCGGTACTCGACCGGAATGGCGTTGTCCAGCCAGAACACGATGGGCTTTTTGGGCTTCGACAGGGCCGCTTTCGGGTCGGCTTTTTCCAGGTTCCAGCGATAGATGTAGCGAACCGTCGGGTCGTCCTTGCTGTCGTCGTCGAAGGATTGGTATTCGGTCTGGAAGTAGCCGACGCGCCCATCGGCCAGGCGCGGGCGATACGTCTTATCGGCCAGCGGGAACAGCGTGTAGTTCACTTTGAGCGGCAGGCTGCGCCCGTCCGCCTGCCCCGCGTCGCCGCCGCCGCGTCCCATGAAGTGGTACTGCGTCTCGACCACCATGTTTTCGGGAAAGTTCTTGAGCGCGGCCACATACGTTTTTTCGCGATCCATCGCGTAGCCGCCGCCCCCGCCCCCGAAGATGGCGGCCAGTCCGCCGCCGCCCGAAAGATGCTGGCTGATCTGCGCGATGTCGCCCCGGAAGAACTCGCTCAGGTTGATCAGTACGCTCTTGCGCTCGATCTGCTTGGCCTCGATCTTGAAGCTTTCCAGGATGCCGTCCGCGAACGACCGCTTCAAGGCGCGGTTGATGGGCGATTTCTCATCGGCGCGGAAATTAATGTTAGGCGTGACAAGCAAAATCTTGTCGTCGTTCTGCACCCACTTGAACAGCAGGTCATTGATCGGGTCGCCCGCCACAATCGCCGAGGACGTTCCCGTGCTGGCCGTCACTTCCAGCAGCATCAGCTTTTCCAGTTGATCCTGCTTGATCTCGGCATAGATGGTGTCGCGCCCCGCCTCTTTTTTGCGGTACAGCGTGAACAGGCCGGGAAACTTTTCAAACCCCTTCACGGTGTCGTCAATGGTCTTGGTTTCCGGCTTGCTGGCATTGGATTTTTCCAGGTCAAAAGGGCTGCCGGACGTGCGCTCGCTGTGCATCTTGCCGTTTGCCGTAATGGAGTCCGCGCCGCTGAAGGCCATGTTCTCTACGACCGCATCGCTCTCGACCGTGTCGCCGGACGACTTTTCCACGCTGTACGTGCCGGTCACATGCAGCGGCTTCGTCCCGGACGTTTCTTTGAACTCCATCTTGATTTTGAAGGTGTCCACGCCCGCCTTCGTTTCGCTGGCGACGACTTCAAAGTCCGCGTGGGCGTCGCGCTGCCCGATGTCGCTGGCCTTGTAGTCATGGCTCCACTTGTCGCCCACGCCGACCGCCGTTTTGGGAAAAATGACGCTGTTGGCGACGTACTCGCGCACCGCTTCTTTGGTGTCGTCGCTGTCGGCCTCTTTCAGGCTGACGAGCGTACCGTCCGGCGTGACAACGAACGTGCTTTTACTTTTGCTCAGGTCTTCGGCGGGCTGTTTTTGGCCGTTCGCCATACGCTCCTGGCTCTCGGTCTGCTGCTCGAACGTGATATTGCCGCCCGTCGCCACATCGGTCACGGTAACGCGCTCGGACGACGTGGATTCGGCCTTGATCTTCATGCCGGACACTTCGATGTTGAGTTCCGACGTGTTCTTGTAGCGGGCGATCAGGTCTTTCTTGGCTTTGTAGACGAGCGTGATCTTGTCCGCGCTTTTGGCGGGCGCGGGCGTGGCGGTCTTGGCGTCTAAGGGCGGGACTTTAGGCGCGGCGGGCTTGTCCTGGCTCAGACACGCGGCATTCACGCACGCCATGACGGCGGCAAATCCGAGAACGGTAACGGGGGCGTTGTGTTTCCTGCGGTTCACGCATTTCTCCTTGCGACGACGACAAACAATAGCTCCCGGCGCACTGCAAACAAAGCCCTGCAAAACATACGCAAGGAGTTTGCAGCAGACACGCCGGAAAAAGAGCATATCGGAAAGAACAAGCTGGAAAGAACGCGCTGACAGGAACGCGTCAAGAGAGAACAAAAGGGAAAATCAAACAATAGTACGTGGAATGTGACAGGCGCGCGGCGGGACGCTGATAGAACATATCCTCTATCATATCACAGTTCCGCAGGCCGCGCCGCCCCGGAGTGATATGTTGTTCTGTTTATTGCGCCTCGAATCCTGCCCGAAGGCAGGACGGCATTGTCCCTGCCTGCGATTATTTCACTCCCGCTGGTTTAGACCCATCAGAGGATGCGGGCGTTTCGGCATTTATCGCAGGCGGGACGGGATTCGCAAGCGGCTTGTCGGGCAGGTACAGTTTGGCGTATTCCGCAATGGCGTCAGCCAGGATCTCGGCGGTTTTGGCGATCTGGCTGCGGTTCGTATAGTCGGCCCCGAACTCCAACTGCATGGCGTCGATGCCGTACCCCTCGTGGCTGCCATACATTTGCACGATAAAGCCGCCCGAAAAACTGGGGTTCTCCTTGACGCCGGATGTGGCGGGAAACACCTTGCAGCCGCGCGCCATGAGCAGGCCGGGCAGGCTGTTTGGCCCATCCATCGCCCCGGCCCCGTAGCGCATGGTCAGCAATACGGTCGCGCGCCCGTCGTTCGTTCCCCGGAAGATGGTATCGCGGGCTGCCGCCTGCCCGTGTATGTCGATCAGCAGCCCCTTGCCCCACATCAATTTGACGGCTTTGCAGGCATTTGCGAGCTTCTGGTGATACGCGTCGTATACCTTGCGCGAGGCCGCGTCTTCGGTCGCGATATAGGGCGGGCGGTTCGGGTCGGCGTACCGGCGCTGAAAATGCGCCACGACATAATACGGCTTTTTGCCCATGCGGGACTGGATAGCCGCAGCCAGCGCAAGGGCCAGTCGGTCGGTATTCACGTCGCGCACGGTCACGAACCCCGCTCCGCCGCCGCCCATGCCCTCGCCCTTGCGCAGCGTTCCGCCCGGTATGGACAACTGCCCGCCGTGCGGCGCGGATAAGATAATGGGCAGCGTCCCCTCCTGCGACACGATCAGGTCGGCCTCCGCAGCGGCAGGCAGAACGGCAGACTGCGCGGCGGACGCGGCGGACTTGGCCTGCGGCGCGGCTGCCTGTGACGAATAAGACGGTTGAGAAGAGCGAGAGGATCGAAAAGATTGCGCGTCCGCATTCGGGGCGTAAACAAGAACCGTCATACAGCCCAGCGCGAACACAGACAGCGGATACAAACGACATGAAAACATCAGCATTCCCCGTTTATCTTCCTTTTCAGGTGTTGTTTACTGCCAGTCCAAGTCACAATCCAGACTACCATAAGAACGCCCGATATGAAACCAAGAGGAATACCCGGCAGGCCAGAAAAACCGCCGGTCAAGTCGTCGTCCGGCAGAGTGCGGGTCAAATACTGCCAGACGTACTGCGCCCAGAACAGCAGCCAAAAACCGACATGCGCGCCAACACAGCCCCCCAGAAGAGCGGACACAAGGAGCAGGGCGTTTCGCAGCATGTTCGACTACCTCCTCGAAGTTCTGCTTAACACTTTTTAGCAATAGGACTTTCGCTTCGAGATAGGAAATTCGGCGGAATGTCGCCGTTTTGGAAAATTTCCTATCTCGAAGCGAACGATCAAAGCGAAAGTCCTAAGCAAAAGTCTTTTTGTTGATGAAGATCAGACACAGGAAAGCGTCGCATCGGAGTTGGTACGTCCGGTCGTGCCGCGCAACAACATTGTCCTCGCTTCTGCCCTGCCCCAAGTGCGTCCTCTTACCGAGTTCGCTATCGCCTGCCGCTCAGAACGGACAGACCAGAAAGTAGGGGCAGCGGGCGCATTCGCTGCCCGGCGATGGCTCGAAACGCCGTGCGCGAATGCCTTTCAGGTCTTGATTGTATTTCTCGACGCGGGCGGCTTCCAGAGTCGCTTTTTCCTTGACTTCGATCTGCTCGTCGTCCTGCAAATAACCCAGGAAAATCTGTATGGAGCGAGCGCCGTGTGATTGGCGGGCGGCGTGGCGGGCGAGGGCGAGGCGCGGGTGCAGATGGTCTTTGTCGTCCCGATTTGTTTTGTAGTCTACCAGACGCAGTTCGCCGCCCGCCCCCTCTTCGGCGTGATCCATGCGGAGATTGACCGTGCCATGCTCCAGGTGCGCCGTCAGTTCCAGGCTTGTCGGCGCGGCCTGCGCCTGCTCGGTCGCCTGATAAGCTCCGGTCAGCATTTGCCTTGCCTTGTCTTGCAGTACGCGCCCGTGCGCGGATTGCAGCGCGACATGCCCCTGCCGCCACTCCTGCTCCAGACGCGCTTGGGACTCGTCGAGCGTGGGCGCGCGTCCTTCCGTTCCCTCCATCTGCATCCAGGTGACAGCCGCCTCCAGAGTCTGATGGTAGGCCAGGTACGCCGAGGCTTCGTCTCGTATGGGCAGGCGCAATACGCGCTGGTAATAATACTGGCGCGGGCAGCGGCGGTACTGCTCGGCGGCGGACGCCGAAATCGTCAGCGGCTCCGCGCCTGCGTCTGCTTCCCTGTCCGCCTCATTGTCAGCTTTCGACACATTTTCGCCGCTAAACGTAACGCGGTCTTCCACAGCGGAATTGTCTTCTATGTTCTTTTCCGTGTTATTTCCCATTGCGGCATTTGCGCGTGTCCAGGATACGCGCTGTGCGCCGCAGGCGTTCAGGTCCGGCTCGCAGTTTTGCAGCAGATAGCTTGGCTCGACCGGCTTGCCGTTCCACGTCAGGGGGCGCGACAAGATCAGCGCATCCCGCGCCCGCGACAGCGCGACGAAGAACAGGCATTGCGCCTCGTCGTCCTCGTCGTCGTCTGTTGGGCCGTCTATCTTCCCGGTACGCGCCCGCGCCGCGCCATCCCCCTCGCCTTGCGCGTCCTGAGTGTCTTCAATGTTTTTCCTGTCCGCCTGCGTCCACACGTCGGGCGGGGCGACCATGCTGCCGTGCTTACCCGGCGGAAACTGCCCCTTGATCATGTTGGGAAGGTACACGACCGGAAATTCCAGCCCCTTGCTTTGATGCACGGTCATCAGGCGCACACCGTCCGCCGCGCCCTCGCCCTCCCCAACGCGCAGGGATTTCTCCTGTCCGCAGGACTGCAAAAAGCGCAGGTACCTGAGAAACAACGCCTGCGCGTTCTCTTCCTCGGTCGCCTCCTGTTCAAAGCGTTTGGACAGGCGCAGGGCCACGGACAGCAGTTCGTTGACGGCCAGCAGCTTCTGCCGTCCCTCCACGCTCTCGTCAGAAACCAGAGGACGCAGAAAGCCGCTTGTCTCGAACAGATACCCCGTCAGCAGCGCCCAGGCCGAGCCGTGATACAGATAGGGCCGAATGTGTTCCAGCAGCCGCGCAAACCCTGTTCGACCCTGTGAGGACAGGCCGGGCAGATCGGCGGCCAAAATCAGGGCGGCAGGGAACGTCTTCTTTTGTGCGCGGGCTGCGCGCAGCAGGGATAATGCGTCCGGGGCAGGGATGGCGTACTCGGCAAAGCAGGCCACGCGGCGCAGAGCCGTGCCTTCCGGCTCGCAGGCAAGCGAAAGCAGGGCGAGCAGGTCTTTGATCTCGTCGCGCTCAAACAGGCCGCTTCGGTGCTGCGTTTCCACGTTGCGCGCGCCCAGCAGATCGGCCAGCCGCGCCGCCTGCCGGTGCGTATGGCACAAAATCACCTGTTCGCCGCGCCCCACGCCCCGCGCTTCCCATAGATTGATAGACCCGGCGATCCCGTCCGCCTGCGCTTCCTCATCGTCCGCAACCGCCAGCGTCACGGCAGGCATGGGATTTGTTGTTCTGACTTGCGCCTGCGTTTGCGCGCCGGCCTGAACCTGCTGTGTTCGCGCTCCTGTTTGCGTCGGCACGGATACTTCCGCCTGCGCTTCCCGCGCTGTGTCTACGCCTTGCGCTGCTTGCGCTTCCTGTACGCGCTGCGCCCACTCAAACTCTATAAACTCCATTGTACGCTGCGGCTGCCAGTCGGCGAACGTCGTAGACGTGCCGTTCATGCGTCCCGCGTAGCCGCCGAACAGGGCGACAATCGGCGGCAGCGAGCGATAGTTGCGCGTCAACTGCACACGCCGCCCGCCCGGAAAGTCCCGCTCGAAATCGCGCACATTGGCCGAGGACGCGCCCCGAAACCGATAGATGGCCTGACGCAGGTCCCCGACCGCCCACAGGCCACGCCCCTTCCCGGCAAGACGCTGCACCAGCCGCGCGCTCGCCCGGTTGATGTCCTGGTACTCGTCGGCCAGGATGTGCGGGTACTGCGCCTGCCACCGCGCTCGCACATCGGGCCGCGCGTCCAGCAGTTCCACGGCCCGCATCAGCAGATCGCCGAAATCCAGCTTGCCCTCGCGCCTGAGCAGTTCCTGATACACGCGATACACGCGGGCCACTTCCAGCGACTTTTCCCCGGCCTCGCGCAGCTTATCGGCGTCCGGCTTTTTCGTCTGCCTCGCCGCCTGCTCTAGCTGCTCCTGCCCCGCAAGCGCGTAATCGTCCGGCGTTTGCAGTTCGTCTTTGGCACGGGAGATGCAGGCCAGAATGTCGCCGAACGGCAGGATGGGAAAACTCAGGTACTGCAAACGGTTCAGTTCCAGCCTATCCAGATGTTCCAGCAGCAGCAAAATGGCGTCGGGCGTGTCGAGCAGTTCGGGGGCGGAGGACAGGCCCAGCGCATGACCCTCCTTGCGTAATAATTCCATGCCGAACGCGTGAAACGTGCCGATCCATACGCGGTCGGCCAGATCGCCCACGCTTGCCCGCAGGCGCGTCCGCATCTCTTCAGCGGCCTTGTTGGAAAATGTCAGCGCGAGAATGTTCTCCGGCGATACGTGCTTCTCACCCAGCAGAAACAGGATACGGGCGATCAGCGTGCGGGTTTTGCCCGTTCCCGGCCCGGCGTCCACGAGAACCGGGCCATCCGCGATGTGCGCGGCCTCGCGCTGGCTGGCGTCCAGGTCACTCGGAGAGGAGAAAGGAGAAAGGAGAAAGGAGAAAGGGGCTGCGTTGTTTTGCGGTTCTTTATCGCCCCCAAAGACTGCCGTGTTGGAAGCATCGCTATCCTGAACAGGAACAGCCGTAACCGCGTCCCTTTCCCCTTTCTCCTTTCTCCTTTCTCCTGTCAGTAACGCGCTTGCAAGCTGCGAAACGACACAGGAGAGAGAAAGGCCGGACTGGTCGGCGATGCGGGACGCGCTCCAGCCTTCGTCGCGGACAAGGCGGCGCAGCACGGGGCCGGGCAGCAATAATTCGGCGGCAAACAGGTTGGCCTCGGCCTCGCGGCGTTCACGGCTGCTGTACCCTTCGGCAACCTGCGTGGCGTTTAGGCGCAGTTCGGGCGGGGCAAAGGCGTCGGGGGTATCGGGGGCGATGCAGGCGTCCTGCCCGATCTCAGGATGCAGCCAGAAATGCCCGAACTCATGTGCCTGCGCGAACCGCTGCCGCGCCCGGCTCACGCCCTCGCCGCTCGCGTACCAGATGCCGGGGATGTCTCGATCCAGCACGGCGTGCGCCCCGGCAAGCAGGCTATCGCCCATAGGGACGCCGCGCCGCTCCACGTCCGCAGCGGTCGCCGCTGCCGCCAGCAGGCTGTCGGCAGACGGCAAAAGGGGCGCGTCCGGGCTAAGATGGACGCGCAGTTCCTGATGCTGACGATAGGCGCGGCGGCGCAGGGCATTCCAATCGGGCATAAGCCTCCAGGCGCGGGCGGCGCAATTATTCTTGTTCGAGCCAGAACTGTTTTTGGTCGCCTGTCATGTCGGTGCAGGCGCGGATGGCGTCGGCAAAGTCTTCGGGCGCGGATACCTGCGGTATGCCGTCGGCCTTGTACTGCGCGGACGCGGCAAGCGTGGCGGGGCGGGCGAGATAGGCGCGTACCTGCTCCACGCCGGTATGAAGCTCGTCCGCCAATCCCTGCAAGAGCGGTTGAGGTATGGTGGCAAGACGAACAAGCCGCTGGTTTAGTTTGGCGACAAGCGGCAGGCCCACATTCAGGCGCGCGGCCAGTTTGCCCGCCGTCAGACCCTGTGTTTTGGCCGTTTGCAGCAGATTGTCTATGGCAGGTGCGGGCGCGGCCTCCGGCTGTGCGGCGAAATACTGAGCGCGCATCTCGGCCAGCGCCTGCCGACCCACGGCAAGGGTGCGCGCTTCCGCGCTGCGGTCAGGCGCGGCGGACTCCAGGGCGCATTCCAGCAGGGGCATATCGGCGGCCCAGGCGACCAGGGATGGCGCGTACTGCGGATAACGATTTACCCACTCGCGCAGGGAGCGGGGAGCGCGCGCCTGCCGATCCTCGTTCCAGGCGGCGAACAGCGCGTCCTCATCACGCGGCATCGCCGCATCGCTGTTTTCGCTGTTTTCACTGTTCAGGTTGGCTGCATTGTATATCTTCATCGGATTGACTCTTGATTCGTTTGGTCGCAACGCGCAAAACAAAAAGAAAGGTTGGGGGGAAGAGCGCCATTCGCTGTCATCGCGCACTGCGGCGCTTCCGCTGATGTGTATTCCGCCTGCCGCATCCGTCTGTGCGGTTTAACGCTCTTGTTCGGACGCCGTTTTCAGGCTGTTGACAAGTCACTGCACGGCGTCGAACCAAACCGGAAAGCCGCGTCTGAATTATTTCCGCGCTGTTCCTGTCGCGCTTTTTGTGCGCCTATCAAGGTGCCGATTGAAACGCGCACCTGCCCGCAGAATACATCAACACGCCACGCGCTTTGCTGACTTAGCTTGTCTTGTTCAATGCACCTTTTCCGCGCGCCATTCTTCCAGGCGTTTTTGGGCGCGGACAAGCAGATTGCGGACGGTGCGGTCGGTGACGCCCAGCGTCTGCGCGATCTCGTCCTGCGGCCAGTCCTCGTAATGGTAGAGAACAAAGGCTTTACGTTCCTGTTCGGGCAGGGCGCGCAGGGCTTCGCGTACCTCGACGCGCTCGGACGCGGGCAAGGGATCGGGAGCGGCGACCCTGTCAAAATAATCGGTGGTATGCCCCTCATCGTCCTCGACGGGGGCGGGCGCGAATTCGGCCTCGGCCAGAGCGCGGTACTTTTGCACGATGTTGAGCAAACGCCGTTTCAGACACAGCCAGAAGCGCACCTCCCAGAACTCACAGCCCCGGCTGTCATTGAACAGGTCCTGCATCATCTGCACCTGCACATCGCGCTTGCAGTCCTCGATATGCTGAGGCGAGAGTCTCCAGCACATCACATGCTGATGCACGAAACGGGCGCTGCGCTCCAGAAGCAGGTCGGCGATCTCCCACGCGTTCTCCTTGTCCGCGCGCTGTGGGCCGCGCTGCCAGATTCGCAGCATACACACGAGCGTTTCTTCCTGCACCCATCCGGGCGCTTTGCGGTCGGCCTGCCGCGCCTGCTGCCAGAAGGCGGAAAGAGGCGCGTGGAGCAGGCGCTGCACCTGCGCTTCCACCTGCGGCTCGCGGGTGCGTCCTTCGGTCTGAAAATCGGCCAGGGCCGGGGCCACGCCCGCCGGGGCCGATAGGGTCTGCTCCAACATAATTCTCTCCGCCGAAGGATTCGTTATCGCTCGAATAGGGCTTCAAACATTGCGGAACATCACGCGGAACCGGGCTGAAAACGCCGCGTCCCCGTCCGGCAAAATCGGGGCTGGAAACACCCGTTTCAATCTCAAAATACCCTCAAAACCCATACCGAAACACGGCATTTACGGGCCGCATCTGGGATAATAGAATCAGCAGAATACAGTGATGTACTCCGTTGTGACGGGCAAACCCGGAACGCTGTGAACCGCTATATTGTACCCTTTTTGATCTTTTTAAGGGGATTGTTCGCGCGCCCTTTCCGGTTGCGCGCATCCGCGTGTAGTACCTTACAAGCAGGGCAAAATCCTGCGTTCGCGGGGCGGAGCGGCAGGCGGCAGGAAACACCCGCGCAGGGGATGGACGGCACAGCAATGAGCGTTGAAACAAGAACTGATACGAGAATCAAAACGCGCAGCAGAGCGGCGGCAGCGAGCGAACCTATGGAAACACAACTGGAAACACAACATATACGGTACGAAGCCAGGCACGAAGACATGCGATATGAAGATGCGCGGCATGAAGATACACGCGGCGAAGACACGCGACACGAGGCGGCACAGCGCGACGCGGGCGGCAGCGACATGGAACTGACGGCGGGCGACCTGTTCGATGCGTTGTACGAGCAGATCGCGATGGCAAAAACACGCGCCCTGATGGGCGAGACCGAACAGGCGCATACGTTGTTTGAGGACGCGGCGCGGGAGTACGCGCAGTACGCCGACATCTTTTCGAGCCTGCCGGGACACCTTTCGCTGCAACACGACCTGGAAACCACGCGGCAGATGCTTTGCCACAACAGCATACAGCCCGCGCAGCCCGACCTCCTGCCCGAACTGACCATGCCTGCCATGCCCACCGCGCCGCCCAAGCAGCGCGTCCGCAGGCGCACCTCCAAAGCCGCCTGACGGTTCCGGCGCAGGCGTTCCATTACAAACAATCAGCGGTATAAAATATAACTCACGTCCGGCGCAACTTTCCCCGCGCCGGACGTGTCATTTCATGCAGAGACAAACGAATACAAGCGGTATCGAACGAAAAGCAGCGTTTCTCGTCACGCCGCTAAAGCGCCCGAAGCGAAATACAAAACTTTATTTTTATCCACTTGACGTTGGGGCGGTTCCATGCTATATTAGGAGAGTGTTTTGCGGGAGTAACTCAATGGTAGAGTACCTGCCTTCCAAGCAGGCTGTTGCGAGTCCGAGTCTCGTCTCCCGCTCTTAGCCTTGAACGCTGTTTACAGTTGTAAATAAACGCGCCCATAACTCAGTGGATCAGAGTAACCGGCTTCTACCCGGTCAGTCGGGGGTTCGAGTCCCTCTGGGCGCATACACTTTTATACAGACGTTTGTTGTATTAGAACAAAATACGATTTTTCAGAAGCCTTTGCGATACAGAGAGTATCGTGAAGGCTTTTTGCATCACACATCCCAATGTCAAAGAGATTGAGCATTAGAGGCCGCGATGGCGATATAGCGGTATGAGCGACTTACGACACTTCATCATCTTCAATCGCACGGACGGTCATTGCGCGACGTGGCTGCTGCGCGCCTTCGCTGCGTGACGCGATCCAGCAGTACGTAATGGATCAGCACACAGACTTGGGTGAAGACGGCAGATTTATAGTACAGGACGGCTATGATGGAGAGATCGTCTATGAACATCCGCTGGCATGCATCGAGGAGTGGGAGAAAACGTTTGACGGCGGTGACAATTGGAACGGATGGGAGATCAAAGAGCTGACCGAGTCACACTGGCAGGCCCGGTTTGCAGAAGTATTTTGCAGCGAGAACCCCTTTGATGTCGAACACTACATCGAACTTTGCCGTCCACTTCTGCGCGGACGTTATTCACGGTCGCGGGCGCGGGGCTTCGTGTGGTACTTGCAGGAGGGGCCGCTCGTCACCTTTTACCGCCGCGCAAAGCCTCATCGCCGCCGACCTGTAGTCATTTTAGGGCGTTATCTGCTGCCCTACCGCAACTATCCGCATCCACAGGAGTGGAAGGGTAGCCTTGACGACATCCTTGAACAGATGAATATATCCTACCCTCTGCCATTCGCCGAAGACATGTAAACGGCAGAACACGTAAAACTGCACATTGTTCATAGCCCTCGCGCGCTCGGCCTTGTGACGCCCCGCGCTATTTTTTATGCTTGCCCTTTGGGCCAGGGCGGCGCTTGTTTTCAGGCACGGCCTTTTCGATCATCTCGCGCACGATACGGCCTTCAGGGCTTGTCCGCAACAGCGCCTTGTCGTAGGGCGTCAGTCCCATCCATCCGGGGATCAGCGGGTCGGCCCCGGCCTTGAGCAGCAGCGCGGTGATTTCGCTGTCGCCCTGTTCGGCGGCTATTTTGAGCGCGGTCGTGCCGATGTGCGCCTCATCGCGCGCGTTGACGTTTGCGCCTGCCGCAATCAAGCGCTGCGCGAGTTCCAGGTTTTTCTCTCTGACAGCCACCATCAGAGGCGTATAATCGAGGTAATCGTAGCGGTCGAGGGCCGTCCTACCATCGGCGGCAAGCAGCAGGTCGAGGATGTCCGCCGCGTTCTTCTCCACGGCGGCATGTACGGAGGTCGAGTCGTTTTCCGGTTCCCGCGCCACCTCAGCGCCGAAGCGCAGCAGCAGACGCACCGCGTCAGTCCATACCCGGCTTGCCGCCCAGTACAGCAGGGTGTTGTCGTGCCACAAAACGTTCGGGTCGGCCCCTTGTTCCAGAGCGGCCTGCATCTGTTCCAAGTCGTTGCTGCTAAAGGCTTCACACAAATATGCGTCCCAATCCATACACTTGCTTTCACATCGACACAAACACGCAGGATTATCTCCCCCTTAGAGGCGTTCGACTTTTCCACGGTCATTAATCTGAGCAAGAGACAAATTCTTTAGCGGAGAAACCTGGGAATCAATCTCGTGCCAGTAACGCAGCATCCATACGCATTGCGCCCAGGCTACGGACGGGTAGAGGCTTTCCGGTATCCCGATGGGTTTGGAAACAAAGGATTTTGGCAGAAACAGCGCCTTGACATTGTATTCGCGCAGTATTTGCCCATGCCCGCCCTTCCCTTGAGAACGATTCATCTGTCGGTCACAAGTTACGAGTACGGTGTCACTGTTTCCAATCTGAGGCAAAAAGTCTTGGTCCAGAATACCTAATCCAAATGTGTCTTTGATGTGGGACACATCGCAGCCTAAATTCTTCAGCGTATTTACAATGTGATAACTTACATTCTCGTCAAATAAGTACATTACGTGGCCTTGCGCTAGTCAGGGTTTTTATTTATCTCAAAACTAATTTCGTTGAAATTTGCGTTTTTGGCACACATCTTATTCCGAAGTTGTTTTGGCTAGCACAATATTTTATGCAGCTCTGCGCAATGACTCTTCAAACTCGATTGCGTCCGTGACCGCCTGCAATTCCACTCCGTACCATGCGCTGATGGCCTGACGTAATCCACTGTCAACAGGATCGCCCCCTTTGTACATTCCGTACAGCGCCTTTGTCGGAACTCTTGTCGCCGCGTTAATGGGCTGCCCGAAGGAACGCTGCGGGTCTATGATTACAGACCTGTTTTTTCCCAACGGCCAGTATCGGGCGGCTTCCAATTTGTCGTAGTCGATCTTATGAAAGTACGCCTGTGCAAACTCTAGCAGTACCGTTTGCCCGTTCTTCAAGTCCTGCGCGATCTGCTTTTTCGTGATAGGTTCTTCGTCGCCCGCCGCCTGTATCACTTGTTCGTCCGTCAGATGAAATATATCTTTGCCATCGGTTCGCAGTCCTTCCACGGCAAACGGATGCGAAGTCTTGAAAGTGTCGGACGCTCTTTTGGCTGCGGCTCGAATTGTCGGCATAGACACATCATGTTCACGAAACAGCTTGATGAACATTATTTCGATCAGCTGCTGGAATGTCAATACCTCGGTGTCGTCCACTCTGGCAACTTCTGTAATCAGGATGGGAGGCGATAAACGATGTGCCTTTGGCGTTTCATAGCCATTGATCCACCGGCGGATACTGCGCGCATCGGCATGGATGATGCGCGCGGCTTCGGGTACGCTATACACGCCTTTTCCCAGCAAAGTATGTGCATTGATGATACGTCACCTCCTTTACCAGACAAGCGTTTGCGCCGCTGTGTGGTGAAATGTCTACTGCATAATGATAGCCTGCGCCGAGTCTTTTGTCAATGAATGCTCAGGAAAATGCTTTCGAGAAATCGCTCGCGTTCCTGATGCGCCATTTGCCGGGGCATGTGAACGGCTCAACGACATGGAATGGGGCCGCAGGAACACAACCATGAGGACAGCAAAGGCAGAGAACAAAGGGCAGGCCGATGTCAAAGCCACGCTTGCAGTGCTGCGCAGGCAGAAGTGGCCGCAGCAGTACGAGGCCATACAGACCTTGACAACAAGCGCGGACGCGTCTGCCGACATTATTTTGCTGCATCTGTTGGACAGCCGCACTGCCAGGGTTCGGGAAGCGGCATTGAACGCTCTAGGGGAACGCAGCGCAGCGTTGGGGCGCGTCGCGGCCAGAGTTTTGCTCGACGACCCTGATGCCTGCGCGCGGTATGCCGCCGCCGAACTGCTGGGGCGAATCGGTTTCAAGCAGGACATTCGCCGTCTGCGCCATGCTCTTAGTGACAAGAGTTGGGTGATGCGCGCAACGGTGGCGGACAGTCTGGGAAGGATTGGCGGCACATCGGTACATCCTCAACTTAAAACAGCCATGCTGAACGATCCGCATTCCGTGGTGCGCCGCGACGCCGCGTTCGCGTTATCGTATGCCGGGCGCGGCGACGTTGTTCCTGATCTGGAACGGGCCTTGACCGCAGAGAAGGGGGAACAGGCGCAGGCGGACATGTCAGCGGCATTGTATGCGCTGGGACGAGCGGAGTACCTCACGCCCCTGCTGGCGCATCTGCATTCCGAAGCCTCTTCGGTGCGTTACGCCACGATAAACTCGCTTCGGGAGATCACGCGACCGGACGACAAAGAACAGGTGGTGCAAGCCATTCGCGATATGCTGGCGCGAGAAGAGAACCCCGGTCTGCTGACAGACGGCGCCACAATAGCCGAGGAACTGAGGCCGCCCGACAACCGGCGTAAACAAGACGCTCCGCATATTGACAACAACGCTCAGGCATGATATAATACATACCATTGCAGGGACATACGCGGACGTTTTGTTAGCGCAAAATGTAGGTTGCTGCGGTGAAAATAGGTGCGGCGATTTTAGCTCAGTTGGTTAGAGCGCCTGTTTGTGGAGCAGGAGGTCACGGGTTCAAGTCCCGTAAGTCGCCCTTAGTTGATAGTTATTGTTATTTATAGAGGCTTAAAGCACTGCGCTTTAAGCCTCTATTTTCGTGTGTATATTTTGCCATTAGCCCGTGCCGCGCCTACTTCGACCCGGTTCCGGCACTGTCGCTGACTTCCTGAGCGAAGCCGGCCCAGTCTATGTCGTTGCGGCCTTTGGCGATAGTGGAGGTGAGCCGATCCTGAATGAGGTTGGCGAGCGGCATCGGCACGTCGCTGCTCAGGGCTGTCTGCAAAACCAGGTGCATGTCCTTGCGGATCAGGGCGGGAGAGGCCCCGACCGGCTGATAGTGTTCGCTCGCGATCATCTTGCCGTAGTTGACATACGCGGGGCAGGCGAACAGGGTCTGCGTGAACATCTCGAAAATCTGCTGCCGCGCCACGCCGTTCTTTTCGGCTAATGTGAACGCCTCGGCCATCGCCTCTATCGCGGCCCCGAACATAAAGTTGCCCGCCAGCTTGACCACGTTTGCCGCGCCCACGTCCTCGCCAAAGTCGTATACGCCCTGCCCCATCGCGTCCAATAGCGGACGTATCCGCGCCTTCGCAGCGGCATTTCCCGCGACCGCGATCCACAGTTTGGCCGCCATAGCGGCGTCGGGCTTGCCGAACACGGGCGCGGCCACATACTGCCCGCCATGATGCGCGTGATACTCCGCCAGATTGCGGGCCGTGGCGGGCGAAATGGTACTCATCGAGACGTGAATGCCGTCCGGCCCCAGGCTGTCCCCGAACCCCTCGCCGCCGGTCGTTACCTTCTCTACGGCGCGGTCATCGGTCAGCATCGAGATTACAATGCCGCCTGACTCAGCCGCTTCTTTTGCGCTGTGTACCAAATTTGCGCCCTGCGCGACAAGCGGCTGCGCTTTCTCCGGTGTGCGATTGTACACGCGCAGGCCGAAACCCGCGTGGAGAAGATTGGCCGCCATCGCCGTTCCCATCTGCCCCAGCCCGACAAACCCGATTGTTTCCATAACTTGTTCCTCCCGCCGTTCTTTCGTGTACTCTTTTTACGTATCTCCATGCCGCATGTTTCCCTCGGATGCTGCAATGCGGCCCAATCGCCCTTGATTTTGCGCCATGCTGATTTCGGCTGGTTTTGATTGTCCGTTCCGAATTTGCCGTGGACGGCGCAGCAACGCTCATCATAAACGCCGTTCGCTTTTTCATTTTGGTACTACTGCGCCGCCGGGAACTTGAACAAAAGCGTAAACTCATCATCCCGATTATGACGCCGACAAAACGCAGACGGGCGCGGCGGCGAATGAACGCTGCCAACGCATCGGAAACCTGCGGGCCGAGGGCGGTGAGGCGTTCTTTCAGGCGGCGAGGGTGTCTGCGTCGGTGTCGTCCCACTGGCGCAGGGCCTCGCGCAGTTGGGGAGAGGGTCATTACGTGATGACCTTATCAGAAAGACAACGGGGGCCGGTTTATGACTGCGGGCCTGCCCCGGCGCGAAGCAGTTGTTCGGGGTCGGTCGTGGTTTGTTGAGCGGCGCGCAGGAGGGTGTCGGGCGCGGCTTCCAGTCGGCTTGCGCCGCGCAGCAGGGTCTGGCTGGCCCGCTGCCGCTCGACACGCAGGCGCAAAAACTCCCGGCATTCAAGCGCGGCTTCGATGATGCGTGGCGATGGTTCCAGCATCGCCTTGCCGGCTGCGGCCTCGCCCCGCGCGAGTCTATCCACGAATGGCAGGGCCGACTCGTCCCCGATCTGCTCATAGGCTTTCAATATCGCAAGAGTGAATGTTTCGTTCAGACCGCCGAGGGCGCGATTAAGGCAGGCGCGGCTGTTGGCGTCGAGCAGGGCGGCATCAGAGGATTGCAGGCGCGGCAATAGTCGGATAAGCGCGGTCTGCACCTGGGCATTGATGTCGTGTTCCTCAATGTCCAGCGACTCGGCCAGCGGGCCGACGGCGCGCAGGTCATCAATGGCGGTCAACTCGCTTGCTGCCTTCTTGTGTGTTTTGGTGGCGGCCGCCACGCCCCAGAAGCCGCTGAACATATAAAAGTTCATCCACCAGTCGCCCACATCCCAATTGCCGGTACGCGCAACTCGCACACAATACCCCACGGCTATCAGAGTTATTACCACTCCGAACGCAGCCCACCCGATACGCGCGCTGCGCCGGGACTGCCGCAGTTTGCGGGCCTCCGTCTGTACCGTGTTCAGCAGGGATTCGACGTACTCCTGATCCTGCCGGGTACGCTCCTGCTCCCGCGCCTGCGTCGGCGTATCGGCAAACCACTGACCGACAGGCAGGAAGGAACTGTACAGCGCATTTGTCTGTGCTTTGTCTTCCTTAGTTTGCTGCAGCATCTGCTTTTGCCTTTTCTCCAGCGTAGGTTCGGGTCAAACTTTGTGATTAGGACGCTGTATTACGTCGCTGTTCAGAATGTCTGAGGCAGGATTTCCGGTTTAGCTGCCCGAAGCGTGGTTGGAAGCGCGGCGCCTCCGACTCCGGCACACTGTACGGCATCAAGAACTCTCGCCAAAAGCAGGACGCGCAAATTCACGGCGGGCTACCATGCGCGGATCGCCATACGCTAAACTTTCAGGCTGAACGTACACGCCGCGTTTAAGCCGCGTCCGGTTTGCTGGCGCGCAGCATCTGTTCCGGCACGACTTCGATTTGTGAACTCGCGGGGCGCAGGAGAACATCGCCGGATGTAGTGTCTGCGCTGGACGGCCGGAGAAGCTGCTCGCTGGCGCGCTGCCCCTGAACGCGGCTTTGCAGGTAGAGAAGGCACTCGGCAGCGGCCTGCCGCACTTCGGCGGGAACAGTTCCCCCTTGCAGGCCGGGCAGGCCGCGTGACAGGCGTTCCACCGTGGCTAGTTCCTTCGCGCCGCCGGTCTGCTCGAATGCCTTGAGAATGGAAACGCGCAGATCCACTTCGCGGCGATATGCGGAGCGGGAAAAAAGCTCTGTAATGTCCCGATGCCCGCTGGAGTTAGGAGAGATGGCGAGCAGGCGCAGCAGGCGCGCGCGGCGCGCATCCGTCAACAAGTCGGCATCGCTGGCCTTCAGGGTGGGAAGCAGGGGTATCAGGCCGCGCTTGGACAGGTTGCGAACCGGCGTGCTTTCCACATTCAGCGTATCCACGAGCGGGCCAATCAAGGCCGTGTCATGGTTCTTGCTCAGTTCTTGTGTCAGCGCGGTCTTGCGGCGGTATGAGCGTCGCGTAATCAGCGCAACTGTGACCATGCCAAATGTCACTGTACATATCATTGCAATCGTGGCGTCTATGCCGGAACCGGAGCCTGCCTCGGCAACAACGCGATGCGTAACCGCGAACATGGCGAGCGTAAACGCTGCCGTCCATACCAGCATAACGTAGTCGTCGCGCCGCTTCAGGCGAAGCTCCTGCTTGATAAGGGCGTTCAGCGCGGAAGCGGACGCCGTGACGTGTTCCTCTGCGCCTGTCTGCACTTCATGGATTTCCGCAAGAGGTATTTCACTAAGAAGTGTTTCCGCAAGAAGCGTCGGCGCTTCACCGCCTATCGTCGCGGGCGTATGCGTCGGCGACGGCTCATGATCGGGCGGCAGCGTGAACTGCGGGGTCTGGGCTTCGGTGGTTTGCTGCTGAAGCATGGCGGCGGCTCCTCCGGCGTAAATCACAAGTGAGGCACGTTGAATTACAACAACACACAGCAAGTTGCAACAAAACGTAACGAATTACAATGAATTACAATTAATCACTATAAAGCGGCTGAAAGTCGCCCGCGCTGAACGGCGGTGCAGGACACAGGGCATGATTACGAAAGCAGCGAACGGGCCGCTTCGACGATATGGGTAATTTCGTCGGGTTCGAGGGTGCGCGGGTCGAACAGAATGGCCCCCTCCTTGATGCGGGCGAACACAGCGGGCGTGTGCAGGCGCAGCAGGCGGGCGATGCCGTCCACATCCATGCCGCCCGGCATATTCGCTGCACCTTTCACTACATTCGCCCCGCCTGCCACGTTTCGCGCCAGGCGCAGCCTGACGCACACGGTAGGCAGGTCTTCCCCCGGCAGGCTGCCCCCGCCTACCTGCGAGCGTTCACTGACCAGATCAATCGTAAACAGGTCGTCGGGCAGGATGGCGCGCAATTTGGCCCGCAGTTTCTGGGCCATGCGCCTGATCTCCGGCTCGGTACGACGCAGGTAGCGCAATGTAGGAATGGCCTGCATCGCCTGTTCGGGGTCGCGATACAGACGCAGCGTGGCTTCCAGGGCGGCGAGCGTGAACTTGTCCACGCGCAGGGCGCGGGCGAGCGGATGGGCGACGATGCAGTCTATGATTTCTTTGCGCCCCAGCAATAAACCGGCCTGCGGCCCGCCCAGCAGTTTGTCGCCGCTCGCCATGATCAGGTCGCTGCCCGCCCGGACGCTGTCGCGCAGCGTGCCTTTCATCGTGGGCAGGCTGTCGGCCAATCCCAGGATGTCGGGGCCGAGCAGGGCGCCGCTGCCCTGATCGTCCAGAACGGGAATGTTACGCGCCCGTCCCAGCGCGGCCAGTTCGCTTGTGGGCGCGGCCTCGGTAAAGCCGATAAGCGCGAAATTCGACGGCGAACAGCGCAGTATCAGGCCCGTTCGCTCCGTGATGGCGGCTTCATAGTCCGAAGTGCGCGTTCGGTTCGTGGTTCCCACCTCGACAAGCGTTGCCCCGCTCGCCCGGATGATGTCGGGCATTCGGAACGCGCCGCCGATCTCGACCAGTTCGCCCCGCGAGATAATCACCTCGCGCCCTGCGGCCAGGGCGTTGACGGCCAGGAACACGGCCCCGGCGCAGTTGTTGACGACCGCAGCATCCTCGGCCCCCGTAAGTTCGCACAGCAGGCCGCGCACATGGTCGCGGCGTGACCCGCGCCGCCCGGTCTCGCGCTCGATCTCTACGATGGCATGTCCGGACGCCACATTGACAAGCGCGTCACGGGCTGCATCCGCCAGCCGCGCCCGTCCCAGGCCCGTATGCAGCACGATGCCCGTAGCGTTGACGGCATGGGCCAGCGTGGGCGCGTGACGGCGCAGCGCCTCGCGGGCGACGAGGGCGGCAAGTTCGGCAAGTTCGGCGTCGTCCGGCAGTACGTTCGCGGCAGGGTCGGCGGCACTGGCTGCCGGGTTCGCCCCACCGTTGCGTTTGGTGTCCGGCACAGGAATAGCGGCGAGCAGCGCTCGCCGCGCCTGCTCCAAAACGACGCGGGCCGAGATGGTCAGCAGGGCCGGGGAAACCACACCCGCAATGTCCTGCACGGCGGGCTGGGCGAGCAGGCGCGTTACGGACGGCATCTGCCTTAACAGGCGAGCCGTGTCGGGCGAGGGCTTCGCCTTATCGGCTGCCTTTTCAAGAGCAACGTTTTCAAGAGCAACGTTTTCAAGCGCGACATCTTCTAAAGAGACGCTGTCAGCGGGCGCATCCGCCGAAATATTTTTTATTTTGGATTTCACGTATTCATTATGACGGATAGAACGGGTTTGCAGAGCATTGCCTTTCCTGTCAGGCGATCCATTCTGACAAATCGAAGAGGGGAGGGAACCTGCCGCCGAGAATATTATAGTCAGGACTTTCGCTTGCAAGATGGAGATTTTGGCGGTTTACCGCCATTTCAGGCTATTTGCGATCTCGAAGCAAGCGTTCAACAGGAGGGGCTTCGGGCTGTTTTGCTGCTGCGGGCCTGCCACGCAGCGGCGAATCGTTCCGCGCGCTTGTGGGCGTGAACCCACGCAGGCGCAGGGCATTGGTTACAACAGAGACACTGCTCAGGGCCATTGCTAAGGACGCGATCATCGGCGATAGCAGCCAGCCCGTGAATGGGAACAGGACGCCCGCGGCGAGCGGAATGCCCAGCGTGTTGTAGCCGAACGCGAAGCCCAGGTTCTGCCGAATGTTTCGCATCGTTGCCCGCGACAGTTCGACGGCGTCGGCCACGCCGTTCAGGTCGCCGCGCATCAGGACGACATCGCCGGCCTCTATTGCCACATCCGTTCCCGTGCCGATAGCCATACCCACATCGGCTTGCGCGAGCGCGGGCGCGTCGTTGATGCCATCTCCTACCATTGCCACGACTCGTCCCGCCCCTTGCAGGCGCTTGATTTCGTCCGCCTTCTGCGCGGGCAGCACTTCGGGCAGGATTTGCTCTATACCCACCTGCCGGGCTACGGCGTCGGCTGTGCGCCGGTTGTCACCCGTCAGCATCACGACCTGAATACCCATCGCGCGCAGGCGGGCAATGGCGGCCGGGGTTGTCGCCTTGATCGGGTCGGCCACGGCAAGTACGCCCGCCGCCCTGCCGTCCACAGCCACGAGTACGGGCGTTTTGCCCTCGCCCGACAGCCGCGCCATGTCCGCCTCGAACGCAGCCGCGTCTATGTTGACCTCACGCAGCAGGGCAGCATTGCCGAGCAGGATGCCGTGGCCTTCGACACGCGCCCGCGCGCCGCGCCCGGCAAGCGCCTCGAACTGCACGGCATCTGAGAGCGCGATACGACGCGCCTGCGCGTCTGCGACAATGGCGCTCGCCAGGGGATGCTCGCTGTGCCGTTCCAGCGAAGCCGCCAGCCGCAGCAGGTCAGCCTCGGCCCACATGGGCGCGGTGAGTATGTCGGTCAGGGCGGGCCTGCCCTCCGTGATCGTGCCGGTCTTGTCCAGTACGACGGTCTGTACCCGATGCACCGATTCAAGCGCCGCGGCATCTTTTATCAGGACGCCCATTTGCGCGCCCCGGCCCGTTCCCACCATGATCGCCGTGGGAGTTGCCAGGCCCAGGGCGCACGGACACGCGATAATCAGCACGGCGACAAAGGCCAGCAGGGCGTGTAAAAACCTCGGCTCCGGCCCCAGGATGTACCAGCCCATAAACGTCACAACGGCAAGCATCAGGACAACGGGAACGAAATACCCCGTAATCACATCGGCCAGTCGCTGGATGGGCGCGCGGCTGCCCTGCGCCTGCTCCACAAGGCGCACGATCTGCGCCAGCGCAGTATCGCTGCCGACGCGCCTGGCTTCCATCGTGAACGCGCCGCGCTGATTGAGCGTCGCGCCCGTGACGCTCGCGCCTGCTTTCTTCTCGACGGGCAGGCTCTCGCCCGTCAGCATACTTTCGTCCACCCACGATTGCCCGGACACGACGACGCCATCCACAGGCACTTTCTCGCCGGGGCGCACCAGCAGGCTGTCCCCGACATGCACATCCGAAAGCGGCACATCCATTTCCTGTCCGCCGCGCATCACGCGCGCCGTCTTGGGCTGCAAGCCGATCAGGGCGGCGATGGCGGTTCCCACGCCGCGCTTTGCCCGCGCTTCCAGCAACCGGCCCATAAGGATCAGGGTCACGATGACCGCTGCCGTTTCGTAGTACACGCCGCCGGTCATCGCGTTCAGTCCGCGCGCCGCAAAGAAGCCGGGCGCAACGGTCACGGCAAGCGAATACAGGTAGGCCGAAGACGTGCCGACCACGATCAGCGTATTCATATCACTCGCCCGCTGCCTTAGCGCAGCCCACGCTCCCCGGAAGAACCCGCTCCCCGCCCAGAACAGAACGGGAGTCGTCAGCAGCAACTGCGCCACATTCCACCACCCAACCATCGTCCAGCGCATCGGGATCAAGCCGACATGCGGCCCCATACCCATCACAAGGACAGGCAGCGTCAGCGCCAGCGAAATAAGGAAGCGGCGCATCAATTCCTGCGCTTCGCTGCGCCTGTCGGCAGGCGGCTGCTGCGCGCCCTCCGCCGGGGGCGCAAAATGGTTTAGGTGCGCCAGGCTCGCGTCGAACCCGGCAACGTCCACGGCGGCAATCATATCGTGGGGCGTGGCCTGTGCCGCATCGAACGTGACGGCGGCGCGTTCAGCCAGCAGGTTCACGGTCGCGTCCTGAACGCCCGGAACTCGCGTGAGCGCCTTTTCCACCCGCCCTACACACGCCGCGCAGTGCATCCCCGTAATCGTCAGGTCGCAGCGTTCCAGGGACGGCTGCGCGGGATTTAAGGGAGCGGCGGCAACGAGCGTTTCTGCCGTGACGCCATTTGATGTGGCGGGCTGCGCGGCGGGCGTGACGAGGATTTGACCTCGGTACATGTTCATGCCACAGGCAAACGCATACGTGCCGGGCTTGTCGGGCGTGAACTCTATCGTGGTGGTCTGGAAGGCGGGCAGTTCGCGGTTGATCTGGAAATCCGGGAACACGACCCGCTCCGAGCAGCCCACCGTCTCCTGCCGGTCGAACTTCAATCGCACCGGAATCCCGGCCTGCACCTGAATATGATCCGGCTGGTACGTGCCTTCCACTGTGATCGTGATTTCCTGAACCCCGGCCTTTGTCGCGGCGCGTTTGCCCTCCTTCGGCCCAAAGAAGAACCACGCCAAAAACGCGATCAGACTCGCGCCGCCTATCAAAACCGCCACTGTGTCTCCGGTCATCTCTCACCCACCTTTACACACCCTGCCGGCGCAGGGCTACTTCGCAAACTTGTAGATCAAGTCCATCATTTCCTGATATGTCTTCTCCGCTCTTGCTTCGTCGCCGTCGCGCAGCGCGTCCGTGACGCAGTGCTGCAAATGGTTTCGCATCAGGATTTTGCCCACGCCGCGCAGCGCCTCGTGAACCGACGACACCTGCGTCATCACGTCCACGCAGTACGTGTCCTCCTCGACCATCCGCTTGATGCCTTTGATCTGGCCTTCTATGCGGTTCAGGCGGCGCAGCGCATCTTCTTTCGGCTCATTTTGTATCGCCATATACACCCTTCCTGTAAACATTCGCATGTACCCCCTGGGGGTATAACACACCTAAATAGACGCATAGTGGCAAAGCGAAGTTCCACTGGTTCTACCGATGGTAGAAAATAGAGCGCAGAGCCACGTTCGATTCGCGTATCATGCAGTTCAGACAAGCAGCCACGCTAAAAGGCGCGGGGTGGAGATCTCTTCCACCCGCGCCTTTTGTAGATGCCGCGTTCATAACGCCTACATCTTTTCGTATTTGCCCATCTTCGCGTTAGTTGCGTACTTGGCGGGGGCTTTGTCGAACTTCGGCTTGCACATGGCGCAGCAGAAATGATATGTCTTCCCCTTATAAGCTGTGTGGCCTACGGAGTCCTTCACGGACGCGATCTTGTCGCCTGTGACGGGGCAGATCAGCGCGGTCTTTGCGGCCTTCGTGTCTGGCTTGGCTGTCTTCGGCGCTTTGTCCTGGCCCGGAGCCGCAAACGCCGCGCCCGCGATAACGGTCAACGCTGAGAGTGTGAGAATTGAAGTTTTCATGTCGTGTCCTTTTTGTCCTTCTGAGGCGTTCGCCCCTCCTACTGTCAATAGAACAGAGTATCCCGTTCTTTGTGACATCTTACGCGCCCGCATTCGGCACGGACTCGACGCCTTCTGCGCGACTCGTTGGCGCTTTCTCCTCCTCCGTTTTGCGGCGTTGGAGTTCTTCTACGCGCCGGGTCAATATGGTCAGATCGGCGTCGGAGTCCCCGATCTGCGAAAAGTAGGTCGCCACGGCTTTTGGAAAACGCGCGATGAGGCCGTCAAGTACGCCCGAAACGATGCGCGTTTCCAACTCCGCCTCGGTTATGGCGGCGAAGTAGCGGTACGCCTTGCCTTCCTTGTCCCGGCGCACGATGCCCTTGTTCAGCAGCCGATCCAGGGTCGTCAGCACCGTAGTTATGGCAGTGGCCTGTTCTTTGCCCAATGTCTGTTGCAGATCGGCGGCAAGACAGCCCGACTCCCCACAGCCCCACACCTCCCGCATGATCGCCGTTTCCAACTCACCCAGCGGCCCGCTCACGCCGGTACGTTCGGGCCGAAATCTCTGCCGCGCTTTGTTGGTCACTTGTTTCCCCGCATTGCCTTAAATACGATTTTCCATACGCAAGTTTACCACAGACGGTTCTATCGCCCATAGAAACGCCTCGCGGCATACAGTATACTGATGCTCTCTGCGACAGATAAACGAATGCCGCGTATGTGAACAAGAGGTCGGCAAACAGGAGAAACTATGCGACGAACTTTCCAGCCTTTGCTGCTCGCTATCGCAGCCATTTGGAGCCTGTCAGCGCCTGAGTGGGCGACGGCCCAGAGTTCCAGGATAGTCCCTGTCACCCCGGCGGGCGCGCTTGCCGAGGCGCGGGAGCCGCAGGCCGCTGTGAGCGCGACGGGTAGGGTGTTCGTCACGTATGGCGTGAAGAACGCCCTCTACTGCTCCGTGTCACGCGACGCCGGGCAAACCTACGCCACGCCGGTCAAGGTAGGAGAGGCGGGCGTACTGTCACTTGGAATGCGGCGCGGGCCGCGCATCGCCGTTGCGGGCAAGGCTGTCGTTGTGACAGCGGTGTACGGCGGGCAGGGCATGGGGCGTGACGGCGACCTGCTGGCGTGGCGGTCACAGGACGAGGGCAAAACGTGGCAGGGGCCGTCCAGAGTCAATGACGTTGCGGGCGCGGCGCGGGAGGGTCTGCACACAATGGCCGCTTCACCGGAGGGAATGCTTGCCTGCGCGTGGCTCGACCTCCGCAGCAAAGGAACCAGAATCTACGCCGCGTTCTCGAAGGATGGCGGAGCCACCTGGGATACGAACCGCCTTGTGTACCAGTCGCCCGATGGAACGGTGTGCGAGTGCTGTCACCCGTCCGTTGCCTATGACGCACAGGGACGCTTGTACGTGATGTGGCGCAACTGGCTCGGCGGCGCGCGCGATATGTACCTGACCCGCTCCGAGGACGGCGGCAGAACGTTCGCGCCCGCGCAGAAACTCGGTATGGGAACCTGGCCCCTCAACGCCTGCCCGATGGATGGTGGGGCCGTTGCGGTCGGAGTCGATGGAACCGTAACAACGTTCTGGCAGCGCAATGGGAAGATGTACGCGTGCGCGCCCGGAAGCGAAGAACGCGAGGTCGGCAGCGGCGTACAGGGCTGGGTCGCAAACGACGCAGCGGGCGCGTGTCTTGTCTGGCTGCAACGGCGCGGGGGCGCGCTCATGGCCCGGCTGCCTGCTCAACCCGCCGCAATGCTCGACTCCTCCGCTGACGATCCCGTTGTAGCGACTGCGCCAGGCCGACAAGGTTTGACAGTCGCGGTTTGGAAGACTATAAAAGCAGGCACGTCAAGTATTCTGAGCAGCATACTGCCCTGAAGCGTCCCCAAACCAAACAAACTGCCAGTTTAAGCGAAATTCATGTCGTCACGCCTGATCCTCTGTCCGCGCTTACCCGCGCCTTGTACGCTGTGTCTCGTTTCCTGCACCTCTAGCGCGGAGGGTCGGGAAAGGAAGGACAAATCCATATATTCGCTCTTGACCGGTGGGCCGAATTCGGGTATAATCTGCACTGGCAGATCACTACTTGGGTGGTCAGTTGCGAGTGACACCCCGCGTTTCAGGGGGTCAGTGATTTCGATGGCGGTTGGCTCAGTGGTAGAGCGCTTCCTTGACACGGAAGAGGTCACTGGTTCGAACCCAGTACCGCCAATGTTGCTAAACGCCCCTGCATAGATTATGCAGGGGCGTTTTCGCGTTCTCAGGCTGAGGAGGGACGCGGGCGGCGGCCATTCTCACGCGGCCCGCGTATTTCTCCTCCCCGCAGCACATAAACCGCAAATCGGGTAGGAAACGCAATGATGCGCGTGGAATCATCGCGTACAGGACTTGCTTACAGGTACGGTCGCGCCGCGCTGCTGTCTGAAGCCGCCGCATACGCCGCCGCTTTCCACAATGTTTGAAGCTCACGGGGAGAAACGAATGAAATTGTTACCATCGTCCTGGCAAGTTCTGCTGGGCTGCCTCCTGGGTGTCGGTCTCGCCGCCGCGTGGCCGGCGCGCGCGCAGCAGGACAAGAGCGTCCCTTCCCCGCCGCATGAACAGGTGCTTGCTCTGGAGGTGGAAGTAGAGCATCTAAGAACGCTTCTCAACCACGAACTGTTTGAAGATGTGAGCCGCAAACATTGGGCGTATGCGGCTGTCACGGCATTGCAGGCGCAGGGCGTCCTCAAAGGCTATCCCCCCGGCTACTTCCAGGGTCGCCGCCCGCTCACCCGCTATGAGTTTGCCGTCGCCATCGAGAGAATGCGGGCCGGAGAACCCCTTGCCGACAGCCGCGACAAAGCCGCCGTGGACGAACTCGCGCAGGAATTTCATCTGGCCCTGACGCTGAAACAAGAGGGCGAGCAGCGGCTGCACGCGCGCCACTAAGGGAGGCTGAAGGCGCATTCACGTCAGTACGCCCCGCGATAGCAAAACAATGTTTGAGAATAAAAAATTAGGAAGATGAACAGAGCAGGAAGATCAATAGTGAAAATTATTGCTTTGCGTCGCAGCCCCCGCTTTCGTCAAAACGCGCAGCGGCTTGTACTCCCCCTTTCTGTGATTACCGCCTGCCTCTCGACGGCGGACAGCTTTCCTGCGCCCGGTAAGTTCTGGCGTCCCGTGCTGGCAGCGCAGATCGCGGCGACATGGATAGCCGTGGCCGTGGCCGTAGTCGTGGAGGTTCGCAATCGGCGCAAGTCTGCAGCTTCTCAGCCTGCGAGCATACAGGAGCCACAGACACCATGACACAGAAACTGCAACCGGGCAGGCGGATCGTGAGCCGTGGCGAGTATATCTCTAATATCAAGCAAAAAACTTATGGAATGCTTGTTGGCATGGGAATTTGTATTATTGGTCTGATGTTTGGTGTAATGTGTGTTATGATTCCTTTCACTGGGAACAACCCACTGGTGATTAAATTGCTTGCCAGAGTGTTTCTATTGCTTGTAGGTGGAACAACTACAATCTCGTTAGTGTGCCTGGGAGGCCAGACTATCAAGATAACCAATCAAATAGACCCTGGCGTTCCTGTCACCCGCGCCAACACCGCCGACCTTCCCGCAAACGACAATCTGGTACGCGCCTCGCAGGAACCCGCACAGGCACAGGGGAGCGTTCTTCTGCGGGCGGCAGCGGGGGAGGCGCGGAAAGGGCAGGAAGAGCAGTTGCTAAGAGCATCTGTGGGAAGGCAGGAGCCGCTATGAAGTGGGAATACATCGGCACACAACAGCTTCCCGACCGCAAGGGCAAGGTCAGCCGCACCATCCGCCCCGAAATGTGGCGGGCGCGCGTTCCGGGCGGATGGCTGCTCTTGATGTCCAACAGCTACGACGTGAAAAGCCCCGCCTTCTACCCCGATCCCGATCACGCCTGGGAGATCGAGGCAGAGGACGCCGGCAGCCCGGCCAAAACGCTGCTTCGCCCCTCTGTGGAGCAAAAGCGCCTGACCGACGAATAAAGACGAGTAAACAGGCGCGGCTTTTGTGGATGGTTCGATCAGCGGTTTCACGTCATGTCGTTCTGTACTACCTCCCGCCATAGGAAAATGTAGATGCTTTCGCTCCATCGTTTCCGCCGTTCATGCCGTGCAGCGTTTTACCTGCCCTTCGCGCCGCGCTGTCACGTTAAAAGAAGACCGCCCGCCCAATGCGTATCGCGCGCCGGGTTTACGCTCATCGAACTGCTTGTTGTCATCGCCATCATTTCGATTCTCGCCTCCATTCTGTTTCCCGTGTTCTCTCAGGCGCGCGAATCGGCGCGGCAGACGGCGTGCGCGAGCAATATGAAACAGATCGGGCTTGCCATGCGGATGTACTGCCAGGACAACGACGAGGTCTGGGTATCCGCGTATACGCAGGGGGCGGGGCCGAACGGGTCGAGCGTACAGCCGTGGATCGGCTTCGACAACAACAACGCGCCCAGCGCGTCGCCCCTCGGCGGCGACATGACCCTGCCCGCCACCCATGCCCCGCACCCCGGTTCGATTGACGCGTATGTCAAAAACAATCAAATACGCAAATGCCCCGACGCGCCCACCGCATGGCAGATGGCGCTGGGGCTTAACGGCTTCAATACCTATCTCGCGTCCGCCTACTATGCGACGAACCCTGGGGCGCAGAGCCAGGAGTTCGGGCCGTCGTTTCGCTCGCAGCAAACAGACGCCGTTACGGGCCAGAACATCGTGATCGGCGCGCTGGATGCCGAAATCCAGCAGCCCTCCAATACGCTTGTCGCCTGGGAACACCAGAACGCCTCCCCGGAATGCAACTTCCTCCAATCACCCGACTGGCTGACCACGCCCCCCAACGGCGATTATCGCGACCACTTTCACCTGCTGCACCGCAACGGCGCGACATGCCTGTGGTGCGACGGCCACGTCAAACACGTTCTCTATGACAGTTTGCAGCGTCCGTGGTTTTCGTGCCGCAAAGACATCTACCCCGGTGGGTAGGCTTGCAGCGTCTTTGCCGGATAACCGCCGGCCCTTTTTCCTGTTTCGCCCTCGACTTGCTGCATTATTTTCCGTTCGGCCTGCTCGTTTCTGTATTTGGAACGCATCTGAAACGCTGCCCGGTTACAATGCCATGTCTGCCGTCCGCGCTGTCGTGCGACCGGCGACGCCATCTTGTTTATGCGCGGCGCATTCGTGACCCGGATTCAGACGCGGTTCGGATGCTGCCAGGGAGCAGCCATGTTCAGCATGTTCAGAAAGCATCGGATTTACGGCCTTTTGGGGAGCGTCGCGGCATTGGGCGGCGGCCTGCTGGCGGGGTGCAGCAGCGGAAACGCGCCGGCCAAAATCGGCACGGGGATACAGACGGCAACGGGAAAGACACCTGGAACGACGGCAACGGGGAAGACACCCGGAACGACGGCAACGGGAACACAGACGGCAGGCGGGATGGGCGGAACCACGCAAGGCCCGTCGGGAGCCGGGGCGGGCGATACGCCCCTGGATCCCGGCACGGAAAAAGCCGTGCTGGACGCCGCCGATGTGCAGTTCTCCAGCATCGTCAACGGCACAGCCGACCATGCCACGCGCAATCAGCAGATGGCGGCCTGGCTGCAAAGCCGCCCGGAGTTCGCTGCGGCGGGCGTCACGTCCGTTGACAGCGTGTGGGGACGCCTGAAGAACGGGCATCTGTATGTCGCCACCAGCACATTTATTCCGGGCGAGGACGGCAGGGCCGCAAATGGACGCGCCGCCCTTCCCGTCCCCACGCGTAAAATCGCGCCCACCAACTTTCCGTTTCGGCGTATGGCACAGCGGAGCCATGCTGCCGCGTCCGGCAAACGCGGCGTGATGCGAGGCCGCGATGCCACCAGCGAACTGCCCCACAACGCGCAGGCCCGCGTTCTGCTGTCGCTGGACAGAGAGTTTTACAATCCGCCCAATGACCAGGTCGCCGGTCTGCTCAGCGATTATCACTACAATGTAATTCAGCAGTTGGCGACTGTGGAAAACCTGAAAAGCGTGTCGGGGGACGGCGCGTTCTACTGGGGCGCGCACGGCACTATCGGCATGGACGACCGCTCTCAGATGGCGTACTGGGCCGTGTGGACGGCCACCGATGTAACGGGAACCAACAACATTCTCTACAAGGCCGATCTGGACGACGGTTCTCTTGTCCATTTCTCCGCCGCCTACCAGCGCAGCGGCGTCGGCAATGGCGTTATCGTCAGGGCGCATTACGCCATCACGACAAAATTCATCGCCAAGTACAACTGGAGTTTCGCGCCCAATTGCTTCCTCTATATGGCCTGCTGCTATAGCGACTATGGCGCTATCGTCGCGGATATGGCCGCTAGATCCGATGGGAGCGCGGCCACGTATGGATGGAGCAATGTAGTAGGCGTACTGGCCGCGTGGAAAGCGGGCGCATTCGCCTTCGACCGGCTATTAGGGGCCAATCAGGTAGAGCCGAAAGAGAGTGCGCCCCAGCGCCCCTTCGACGCGGCCAACGTGTACTCCGAGATGCAGAACAAGGGACTGGACAAAGGCGGCGACTCCTGTGTGCTTATCGAGCATGACGACGGCGCTCCGGCCCTCGCGCCCAGCATCTACAACATGACGATGAGCGAGCGCATCCAGGAAAGTCCCCTGCGCGGCAAATCGAAACTGACCATCAACGGGCAGTTCGGAACCGACGAAGGAACCGTCAAGATTGGCGGCGTGGAAGTGCCGATAATAACCTGGGCAAAAGACAAGATCGAATGCGAGCCTGCCGACCTGCCGGGGCCGGGGTTCGCGGGCGACGTGCTGGTGATCTCGCAGGGCCGTCCCGGCAACTCCGTGCCGCTGACGCAGTGGCACGGCAAACTGACCTACTCGATAGACCTGCTGCCGCCGCAGGTATCCAATGCGGTATCCACCATCGTCTGCGACGTGTACTTTCGGGGCGATGTGCATAGATTCCGCAATCAGGCGGGCGAGGGCCGCAACACGCCCGGCCCATTTGACTTCCGCGCCGCGCCGGGATCTACGTGTCACTGGGCCGTCACAGGCGATCCGCCGCCGATGGCGACCTGGTCCGGGCCTCTCAGCGCCGACCTGCCGTTTGGCCTCAATGGAACCGTGAATCCGCCGTATGGCACGGGCTTCATCGTGTCGGGAATCGTGGACACGGGCGGCGGAGCGGTAAGGTTGAGTTTCAACTTCCTCAACTGCGTCACGGCGTATGCCGTACCGGGAGGCGGTTCGCCTGTCGCCACCATCCACGACCCGATGCTGACCGCGCAGGGCAGCGGGGTAGGCAGCGACGGCTACGTTCTGTACAGCAACAACCTTTCGGCGACCATCACCCGCGACACGTTCATAATCCCCGGCGCGACGCGAACCGGTTCCACCCCCGTGTTTGAGCCGAAATTGATCTGGACGGACTTTGTCCCCACCTTCATGCCTGACGACGATAAGGGCGAGGACGACGGCCATTAGCGCCGCACCACACCTTTAGCGTCGTACTCTGTGAGCGTGTCAACAGAACTCAGGCGGCATCCAAATACTCGGATGCCGCCTAAATCCTTTTGCAAGCATTTTGTAAGGGTGAGGCGCGAACCAGGCAGGCGCAGCGTCTTCTTGACGCCGCGAATCAAAACTGCTATACTTGGCCTGTCATGGAAACATACAACATGGAGAGGAACCACAATGAGCGCAGCGCTTGCCGAACTGACGGCCTATCTTGCCACCCACTACGACGCCATGCAGCGGGCCGCGTTCGATGACGCGTATGCCGTGAAGCTGGGCGCGTTCCGGGACCAGTTCGGGCGCGAAATGTCGCTGAGGCAGCGTTTGGACACTCTGCACACATTAGCGCAGGAACATTTTCCCGCCGGTTTTCAGGAACATGCGCATCCGGGAGCCGAAGACGTTCACACCCTCCACGCGCCCGAAAACATCGGCGACGATGCCGACAAAGAATTGTTCGGCGACAATGACCTAGGCGACGATGTCGGGCCGGTGGGCTGAAATCGCGTTGCGCTTTCCGGTCAGCTCCCTATCGCCCTGCTGATCGGGCGCTGAATGGGCTATGGAGTCGCTGCTGATGTAAGCTGAACCTATTGCGCCGCCCGCAGGCGCAAAACGTCTGCGGGCGGCGCGTTGGCTTATTGCTTCTCAGGCCAGTGGCTTTTCAGCCTGCTTCATTGCATCTAGTTTGGTCTTGATTTCCTGCTGGTTGGCTTCAATGGTTTCTTGATTGGCAAGGATGCGGTCGAGTTTGTCCTGGTTGTCCTTGATGTCCTGTTGATTGGTTTTGATGGCTTCCTGATTTTCCAGAATGCTTTTCTGGTTGTCGAGGATCATCTTCTGGTTGGCGATCACGTCGTCGGATGGCATATTGCGCTCCTTTGCTGCGAAACGAGAGGTTGGTGAGTGTAACGGAAGCGCGTTCGCGCTTCTCACGCGCTTATTTGATTATGGCACAGGCTGTTTCCTGCTGTTTCAAGCAAAATATTGTCTATACATAAGAATTTGTCTATACGCGGTCTCGCCGCCTCTGATTTCCCCGCATAACGTCCTTCTTTTCGGTCGGGGAACACAGACGCTGAACATAGAGGAAACCATAGCGTCTGTGTCGAAACGGCCTGCACTGGTCTGTATTGGTCTGTATTAGGAACGGTTCCCCCGAAGAACATTCCCGCGAAAGGGCCGCCGTTGTCTGCCGACCTTGCTTCCACGCCTCATAATTCTAATCCGACCGACACCCCTGATGATTCCGCCGCCCTGCCGTCCATACCGCCGGCGCATCGCGGCCTGCCGCTGTACGTCCGCATCCTGATCGGCGCATTGGCGGGGGTTGGCGTCGGCACGGCGTTGGGGCCGCGCGCCGCGCCATTGGGCGAGGCGGGAATGCTGGCGATCCAACTGCTCAAAGCCCTCGCCACGCCGCTGATCTTCCTCGCCATCATTGACGCGTTTCTGCGGACGCGCATTCCGGCCCGCAAGGGCGCGACGTTGCTGGCCCTGAGCGCGCTGAACGCCCTTGTCGCCATCGCCATCGGCCTGACCGTTGCCAACGTCCTGCACAGCGGCACGCGCTGGCAGGGGCATACGGGAGATTACGCCCGTCAGCTTGCGCCCATATCCGCTCCTGTCACGACCGCCGCTGTACCTGCCCCGGCAGCGTCTGTACCTTCTCCTCCCCACGCTGCGCCCGCGCCCGACGATCCACTTACGGCCCCGGCGCGGGCCGCTGCCGCCGGGTCATCGCTTGCGGAACTGACGCTCGGCCCCCCGCCCGCCGCTTCGCCGCCTGCCACTACGTCACCTGTAAACCCAGCTTCTATTGGAAGTAACGCCCCCGCTGCGGCGAAAAAACCGGGCGAAGAAGCCAAGCCGCCCACGCTCAACCCGCTTGAAAATCTCGCCCGATACGTGCCGGAAAGTTTTCTCAAGCCTTTTGTAGAAAACAGTCTGATCAGCGTCGTCCTTCTGGCCGTGCTGCTGGGCGTGGCCCTGCGCCGTGTCGGGGATCGGGCCGAAGTGCAGAAAGACACGGAAACCCTGGCGGGAGTGGCCGCTCTGCACGGCGCGTTACGCGCCCTGCTTGCCGCGTTCGGGCTGATGCTGGGCTGGATCATTCAGATCATACCGTTTGCCGTGTTCGGCATCGTGGCCCGCGTGGTCGGGCAGACCGGGGCGCAGGTGTTCGGCATCCTGGGCGTGTTCCTGCTGACCGTCCTCTTCGGCCTGTTCCTTCACGCCGTGGTGTACTATGGCCTGCTGCTGCGCGTCGTGGGCCGCATGTCGCCGCGCCGCTTTTACGCGGGCGCGCTGGACGCGATTGTCACGGCCCTGTCATGCGGCAGCAGTCTGGCGACCCTGCCCGTCACCCTGCGCTGCCTGGATGCGAACCTGCATGTCTCGCCCGACTCGGCTCGCCTTGCCGCCTGCGTGGGAACCAACCTCAACCACGACGGCATTATTTTGTACGAGGCAGTCACGGCCCTGTTCGTGGCGCAGGCGTTCGGCTATCACCTCGGCCCCGCGCAGCAGATCACGATTGCGCTGGCCTCGGTCATGGCGGGAATCGGTATCGCGGGCATCCCGGAAGCGGGCCTGATCACCCTGCCGCTCGTGCTAAGCGCGGCGGGCCTGCCCGCTCCGCTCGTCGCCACCATCATCCCGCTTATCCTGCCCGTAGACTGGATCATCGGGCGCTGCCGCGCCGCCACGAACGTTCTGAGCGACATGACTGTGGCCGTCCTGCTCGACCGCCTGCACCCTGATGATTCGGATAAGCCGGATAAGCCGGATACGCCCGCCACAAACGCTGTGCAAACTCGCCCGTGAAAACAAGCCCATGACACCATCCGCCTCAATGCCTGACCCGCCCGACACGCCTGCTCTGCCGTCCGCTGCCGGGCTTGCGGGCCGAACTGTATCCGACCCGCGCGTTCGGCAGTACGTGCTGCCCACGCGCATCGTCTGGCATTCGTCCGATAAGGGCGCGATTGTCATAACACCTGAACGCCTGCTGCTGCCTACAAGCGGGCAGGTGACGTTAGGCTCGCCCCCGACCTGCGTACTGCGCCATGAGGGACACGCGCCGGGTATTCTGCTGGACTTCGGATGCGAGCTGCAGGGCGGCGTACAGATCGCCGTGTCCGAACTCAAGCCGGTCGGGGCCAATGGCAAGACCGTTCGGATGCGCGTTCGCTTTGGCGAGTCGGCGAGCGAGGCGATGAGCGAATTAGGGGAACGGGGTTCGCAGTCCGACCATGCCGTTCGCGACCAGACCTTGCAGGTTCCGTGGCTGGGAACCGTGGACGTGGGCAGCACGGGATTTCGGTTCGTCCGCCTGGATCTGCTGGAACCGGACGCGAGCGTCACCCTGGCATTTGTGCGGGCCATTTTTGTGTATCGCGATCTGCCCTACATCGGCTCGTTCCGGTGCAGCGACCCACGCCTCGACGACATCTGGCGCACAGCGGCCTATACCACGCACCTCAACATGCAGGACTACTTATGGGACGGCATCAAGCGCGACCGCCTGGTGTGGGTGGGCGATATGCACCCGGAAGCCATGACAATCGGCGCGGTCTGGGGCAATGTCGGCATCGTGCCGCGCAGTCTCGACCTGATACGCGACGCCACGCCCCTCCCCGGCTGGATGAACGGCATCAGCAGCTACTCGCTGTGGTGGATACTGATACAGCGCGACTGGTACAAACATACCGGCGATACGATATATCTGAAGGAACAGGGCGTGTACCTGCTCGCCCTGCTGGCCGAACTGCAAAAGTACATCGGCACAGACGGGCGTGAAACGCTGCCGGAAGGCCGCTTTCTGGATTGGCCGTCAAGCGACAACAAGCCCGCCGTTCATGCCGGCTTACACGCCCTGCTTCTCCTCGCCTTCAAAGCGGGCGCGGAGCTGTGCTGGATACTGTTTTTTGCCGCCATCCGCGCGGGCAAGGAACCCACATCTCCGTATAGCGAAATGACAGCCGCCTGTGTCCGGGCCGAGGCGCGCATGAAGCAGTATGTTCCCGACCCGAACCACAGCAAGCAGGCCGCTGCCCTGATGTCGCTTGCCGGACTCGGCGACCCGGTCAGTCTTGACCAAAACGTATTGTCCATAGGCGGCGCGAAAAACCTGTCCACGTTCTACGGCTATTATGTGCTGGAAGCGCGGGCGAAAGCGGGCGACTATCAGGGCTGCCTGGACACCATACGCGCCTATTGGGGCGGGATGCTGGACGTAGGCGCGACCACGTTCTGGGAAGATTTCGATCTCGACTGGACGCCCGACGCCGGACGCGTTGACGAGATCACGCCGCCCGGTAAAAAGGACATACACGGCGATTTCGGCGCGTATTGCTACGGCGGATTTCGGCACAGCCTGTGTCACGGCTGGGCGTCCGGCCCCGCGCCCTGGCTGACCCGGCATGTTCTGGGTGTTGACATCGTTGCTGCGGGCTGCAAGACCCTGCGCGTTACGCCGCATCTGGGCGATCTGCAATGGGCCGAGGGAACCTTTCCCACCCCCTGCGGCGTGGTAACTATACGCCACGACAAACAGGCGAACGGATCAGTCGTATCGGTCATTGACGCGCCGCCCGGTGTAAAAATTCTACGCTGATGTGCAAGCGGTCAAAAGAACATAAAGATAAACCTCAAAGGATACTACTATGCCCACGCTCTTAGTCGCTCACGATTACATCTGCCCCTGGTGCTGGGTCGCGCGCCGGCAGGCCGCAAAGCTCCGCGCCGCGTTCCCCACGCTGCAATTCCACTGGCAGGGGTACGAACTGCTGCCCGAAGGTCTGGAGTACAACCCGCCGCCGCCCGACCCCGATGCCGAACGCAAGCCGCGCGCCCCCACCCGCTTTGAGTTCCTGCTGATGTGCGACGGATTAGCCATTCCCAAACGGACACGCTCGTTTTCCCGCTCGGCTCTCGCCCTCGAAGGCGCGGAATTCGCGCGCGAAGCGGGCAAGGCCGAGGAGTACCACGATGCCGTGTATCACGCGTATTGGGAAGAAGACCGCGACATCGGCGACAAATCCGTGCTGACCGAGATCGCCGAGCAAACGGGGCTGGACGTAAACGCGTTCCTGCTCGCGCTTGAAACGCGGCAGTATCGCGACCGCATCGTTCCCTTCGACGACCCCGCCCATGAGGCCGGTATCTGGAACGTGCCGACCTGGAAACTGCCGTCGGGCTGGCTTGCCGAGCAGCCGTACAGCGTCCTGCATGAGCAAATCAGCGACTTTATCACGCAAACAGGCGGCCAGGCAGGAAAGCACGGGTGAGTTGTGGGCCGGTAACAGACGGACGCACACGCAGGGGACACTTCAAGAGTTGCGGGAAGGGCGCGGGCAGGGCAGGAAGAGCAAGCGAACAAAGCGATTTTAATAAGTTATTAGTCAATAAAATACCAGTAAATCCAGAACAGTATAATCTTTGTCGGGCGTCTGCCGATAATGAGAACACACAGGGAAGATTGTCTCTTCTTCCATCCCTGCGGCGACGGTCTGACACCGGCGCATCTTCCTGAACGGGAGTGTTGTTCCATGACGCGCAACAAAGAGTATACACCTGAATTTACGAACGTTTATACAAAACAAGAACGCACAAAACAAGACTATCCAGAACAAAAGACGAGCGCAGACGTTCGCCCGCGTCCTGCCGCGCGGGCGAATGAGACTGCACGCCCTGCCACGCGAGGCGCTGTCGGCGACGCGAATCAGAGCCACGCGCAGGCTGCGTCCGCGCGCATAAGCAGAATGCCTGAGGCGAAGATGGCTGTCTGTTTTTGCCTGCTGGTGGGTGCGGCCCTGCTTGCGGCCTGCTCTTCTTCGCTGACGGCAGCCGGACATTTCGGGCGGGCCGGATTGGTTTTGATCTGGATCGCCCTGGCCGCCTCTGTAACGATGATGGGCATACTGCTGCGCGACAGCATCCGGCAAACGGAAGCGGCCCGCGCGGACGACGCGGCGCAGTCATGTATTGGTCGCCTGCTGGAAAGCCTGCCCTGCGCGTTTTTCGCGCTGGATGAGAATGGGTGGCTCACGTATGCCAACGCGCAGGCCGAGCGTTTTCTACAAAGCCCGCGCCACACACTGCAAAGCAAAAGCCTCCAGGAGATCTTGCCCAAAACGCTTTCGCCTGACTTCGCCCTCCGATGCCAGGCTGCTGTGACCGCCCGAACTCCCGCGCAGTTCGAGTGCCATGACGAGACCATAGATACGTGGTATGACGTGGGCGTCGCCCCGGTCGCGGGCGGGCTGTCCGTTACGGTCGGCGACATCACGCCGCGCAAACGGGTCGAGGAATCGCAGGCGCGGCTGCTTGCCATCCTGGAGGCCACGCCCGATCTGATCGCCATCAACGACATGCGGGGCAAAATCTGCTACTTCAATCGCGCCGGACGGGAGATGCTGGGCCTGCCCGCAGCCTCAGAGGAGGGTGCGGCAAATGCGAATCAGGCCGAGCATACGCCTGCCCTGCCCGGTATCGAGACCTCGGATTTGCAGGATGACGTGTTCCCTATCGGCCTGGAAAGCGGCGTATGGCAGGGCGAGATGGCGCTGAGGACGCGGCACGGGCGCACCGTACCCGTGTCGCAGGTCGTGATCGCGCATCAGGGGCCGGACGGCAAATTAGCCTACCTGTCCACAATCGCCCGTGACATCACCGAGCGCAAACAGGCGGACGCGCAAATGGAGCAGAATCTGACGATGATCCGGGCGCAAAAGACCGCGCTGGAACGGCAGCAGGCCGAACTGCTTCAAAAGAACGAATTGGTCGCGCATACCTGCGCCGAACTCGAAACCGCGAATGCGCGCCTCGAAACGGCCAATTCGCAACTGGAAGCGCAGGCCACGACGGATGGCCTGACCGGGCTGAAAAACCATCGCGCGTTTCAGGACAGACTGGCCCAGGAATACGACCGGAGCGCGCGTTATCATTCGCCCCTGTCCCTGCTGATCCTCGACGTAGACAAGTTCAAGCAGTACAACGACACGTATGGACACCCCGCAGGCGACGACGTTCTCAAGCAGGTGGCGCGGATTTTGCAGGCGAGCGCGCGCGCGACCGACATGGCCGCGCGTTACGGCGGCGAGGAGTTCGTCATTATCCTGCCCGACACGGACGAGGCGGGAGCCGAAGAGGCCGGGGAGCGCGTTCGCGCGGCCATCGAAAGCGCGGGCTGGGACAAGCGCGCCGTCACGGTCAGCGTGGGCGCGGCCTCCATGCGGCCCGGCACAGCGGGCGTGGCCGCGCTGATCGAGGAAGCGGATAAGGCGCTCTACATCTCCAAAGAGTTCGGGCGCAACTGCGTGACGCATCATGACGTGCTGCTCAACGCCCTGGTGCATAGCGGGAGTGAAGAGGAGATAGAAGAAACAAACGTCCTGGCCGAAATATAGTCGAATAGCAGGCAAAAGCAGGCCGCGCGCAGGGTTTCTATCCTGTGTGCGGCCTGCGATTCGTCGTTGTTTCCCCTACACCTCATTTTTTACTTGATTCGGTGCTTATTTTGTTCCTTTTTCCTGTTCGCGCCCGTATAAGTCAAGTAGGAGAGTAGCCCATTATAACTACGTTGTGGGTACATTTCTTGGCGCAGAGGTCTAAAGCCTGTAAGGGGGACGTAATGCATGGCGAGTACAAAACACCGGGCGGGAAGATGGTCGTGGTTGATTTTGCCGTAGCGGAGGGCGCATTGTTCGATATGCAGGTGAGCGGCGACTTTTTCCTGTACCCGGAGGACGCCCTGGCCCACATCAACGACAGCCTGGAAGGTCTGCCGACGAATGTAAGCGTGAATACTATCGCCGATTATATTCAGCGCTCGCTTGCTCCCGACACCGTGCTGCTGGGTTTTTCACCGCTTGCCGTTGGGTGCGCGGTGCGTAACGCGCTGGGGTACGGCCCGGTCACTGCCGATGATGCCTTAGACGCTGACGACACAGGAGACGCTGACGACACAGGAGACGCTGAGGATGGACGCATCGGGCATCACGACTCCGCTCTGGCGAGTTCCGCGCGAATCCGCCCCGCAAGAACCTGACACGCGCCTCGACCGCTGGCAGGGCGCCGGCTGGCAGTTACTAAGCGAAACGCCGCTCAGTCCCGCTCTGAACGTGGCCCTGGATCAGACGCTGATGGCACAGGTGGCGCAGGGAGTTCGTCCGCCTACGCTGCGCTTCTGGGGATGGGGAGGGCAGGCGGTCATCATCGGCTCGTTTCAGTCGGTACGCAATGAGATAGACGAGCAGGCAGCGCGCGATATGGGCATCGCGATTGTGCGCCGCATGAGCGGGGGCGGCGCGATGTTCGTGCAGCCCGGCTTGACCATCACGTATTCGCTGTACATTCCCGACGCGCTTTTACAGGGCGTGAGTATCGCCGACTCGTATGCGCTGTGCGACAGTTGGGTAGTAGAGGCTTTTCGCGCATTGGGCGTGGACGCCTGGTACGCGCCGCTCAACGACATCACGAGCGCGGAGGGCAAGATCGGGGGGGCGGCGCAGGCGCGGCGTCCGGGCGTGATTTTACACCACACCACGATTGCGTATGAGATGAGTGCAGACGAGATGCTGCGCGTACTGCGTATCGGGCGCGAAAAACTCAGCGACAAGGGCATCCAGAGCGCGGCCAAGCGCGTCAGCCCCCTGCGCCGTCAGACCGACCTGCCCCGCGAACAGCTTGTCACGGCCCTGGCCGAAAACTTCCGCACACGCTTCGGCCTGTCCGACACCATACTTACCCCTCACGACATGGCCGAGGCCGAGCAGCTCGTCCACGCCAAATACGCCACCGACGCCTGGACGCACAGCCTGCCTTAAAGCGCATCACTATTTAACAAGCACTAACAAACAGGTTTACGAGGCCACGGTCGCCACGGTCTTGCCGTTCGTATTTTCTTTTGAGACAGGATTAACGACGATCTGCACGTCACACCCCAGCCTGTTCAAGAACCGCAGCAGGCGATCATAACTGAAGTTTGTCAGACGGCCTCGCGTAACCGCTGATACTCTTGCCTGGCTTGTTTGCAGCAGCGTAGCCGCCTCTGTCTGGTTTAATCCTCGCGCTCTGATGCGGCGTGTAATCGCCAGTGCAAGTTCGGCTTTCGCCATGCGTTCGTCAGGATTGGACAAACCCAAGTCTGCAAACACATTGCCGCTGGAATCAACAAACTCGATCTTTGTGTCGCTCATTTGTTTTCCTCTGACTTACTCTCCTCCGGGGGAAAGCGCACATCGTAAAGTTCTTTTGCGTATTGTCAAGCCAAAATTTGATTAATATATCAAGGGAAAACCTGCGCGGCGGTGTGCTGTCGTATCACCAGGAAGCGGGCATACGCTTCCTGCCAGCGTTGCGCGTTTGAGGTGTCGGGCGTATAGGTGTCGAGGGGGAACGAGCGGCCGACGATGGCCCGCGCCTGAGCGAGACCGGAAAGGTGTCCGGTTCCCACAGCCTGCATCAGAATGTTGCCTATGGCCGTAGCCTCCATGGGGCCAGCCACAACACGCTTTTGTGCGGCGTCTGCGGTCAGTTGGCACAGCATGCGATTTTGCGAGCCGCCGCCCACGATATGAACCGTGTCAATCGGCTGTCCGCGCGCCTCTTCCAGGCGTTCGAGAACCCAGCGGTATTTGAGGGCGAGGCTTTCCAGGCAGCAGCGGACGAACGCGCCCTCGGTGTCGGGCGGCGTCTGCCCGGTCTCGATGCAAAACGCGCGTATTGCGGCGGGCATGTCGTCGGGGGCGAGGAAGCGGGCATCGTCCGGCTCGATAAGCGGCCCAAATGCGAGCGCGTCGTGGGCCAGAGCGGTCAGGTGCGCGTAGCTGTGATCGTGTCCCTGCCGCCCGAACGCCCGCCGGCACTCCTGCACCAGCCACAGGCCCATGACGTTTTTCAAAACGCGCACCGTACCGCACGCCCCGCCCTCGTTCGTAAAGTCAGCGGCAAGGGTCTGAGGCGTGATAAGGGGCGTGTCTGTTTCGATCCCGACCAGCGACCACGTCCCGCTGCTGATGTAGGCCCAATTCCCGCCCGCCGCGTTGTTTGCAGTATCTACGGGAACGGCCACGACCGCGCTGGCCGTGTCATGTGTGGCGGGCGCGATTACGGACAACGCGCCGCATCCAGCTTCGCGGGCGATGTCCGGGCGCAATGCGCCCAGGCGCGTACCAGCGGGAATGATGTCGGTCAGGATGGAACGAGGCAGACCATACGCGGCGATCAGGTCATTGGCCCAGGCGCGGGCGCGTGGGTCGGCCATTTGCGTGGACGTGGCGTTGCTCCACTCGGTCGCCTTGACGCCTGTAAGCCAGAAGCCGAACAGGTCGGGCATCAGCAGGAGGGTACGTGCGTTGTCGAGCAGGTACGGGGCGGATTTTTGCAGGGCGAGCAGTTGATACAGAGTGTTGAACTGCAAAAATTGTATGCCGGTGCGCTCGTAGATCGCCTGCCGGGACAGGGTCGCGAATGCGGCCTCCATCACGCCGTCGTTAAGATGGTCGCGATAGTGGCGCGGATTGCCGAGCAGGGCGTCACCCCGTCCCAGCAGGCCGAAATCCACGGCCCAGGTATCAATGCCCAGGCCCGCCCACTCCGCCCCATGCGTGGATACAGCCATAGCCAGCCCGCGCTTGATCTCGTCGAACAGGCGCAGCGCGTCCCAGTGCAGCGTATCTAAAATACGCGTACCGCCTGTAGCGAAGCGGTGAACATCTTCAAGCCGCAGGGTTTCGCCATCAAAAAATCCCGCTATAGCTCGCCCGCTTTCCGCTCCCAGATCGAACGCAAGAAATTTTGCCTCGCTCATCGTTTCGCGCTCCTCACTCTCGGCGCGGTTTCGGGCAGCAGTTCAGGCACAAGGGCCGGGGCAGTATCTGTGCCGCCCCTGCCCCGGCCTCCTCAACCCCGCGACTATGGCCTACCCGCCTGTGCCGATCCATGCGACGGCGTAATCCCGATACGCCTCCCATATCGCCGGGAAGCGGGTGACGTTGGGGATGTGGTTCACTTCCAGCAGGTGCGGTGTGCCGTCGGGCGTGATGATGTAATCGTTGGCGACGATCTCCAGGCCGAACGCTTTGCTCACGGTTCGCGTGTCTTCGAGCAATTCGGCGTCCACATCCATGAAGCAAGCCCGGTCGTCGTGGATGGATTTCAGCCAGTCGCGCCCTTCCAGCCGTATCTGCCAGTATTGCTCGCCGATCAGGACGACGCGCACGGCCCGACCGGGCAAGAAGTCCTCGATGATGCAGGCGTCCTCGCTCTCCCACGACTGCGTGAAGCGGGCCTTGTTTTCGCCGCAATGCCAGTTGCCCCATTTGGCGACGTGTTCGCCCTCGCCGTCGCCATTGTAGGGCGCGTTGGGGCCGGCGTAGCCGCGCATCGGCATACCAAAGCGCGTGTGCTGCAGGGCGCGGATCAGGCAGGGAAATTTGAGGCGGCAGTCCATCATGGCGCGGGCGTCGGGCAGGCACGGCCCGCCCCACAGCGCAAGGCCGCAGATAAAATCGAGGTCGCGTTCATAAAGGGAATGAAACACGATTTTGGACACCGGAACCAGGGCGGGGCCGCGTCTTGACTCGACGCGCAGTTCCCCGCCCTGCACGGCCATGCGCGGCAGCGCCTGATGCGCCACAATGCCCACGCCGGCTCCCACCCGCTCCCGTATCTCCTCGACCTCGGCCTCATCCAATCCCACAAGGCACACGCGCTCCGCCATCGCCGTTTTTCCTTTCGCCGTCCGTTCCGGTTGTCCCGCCGCACTCACTTACATCAAAAGCGGCTTGCTCACCGCTAATCAGCTGCGTCTATCGCCTTCCGCTTCCTTGAGCAATGACAGGCGGGCGCGTGGTTTTGGTACAGGACAAGGCGCGAACGCCGCGCTAACCGCCGTCTTTAGGTTTTGTCTTCGGTTTGGCGGGCGGGGCCGCTTTCGCCGCACTCTTCTTTACGGCGGGCTTGGCGTCGGTTTTAGGAGTGCCATCCGCATTATAGCGCTGCTGCATCTCCTCTATCATCTGTTCAGCAATTTTTCGCCCCCAGGCCTGCCCGACCTGTACGCTTTCCTGCGAGATCTGGGGCAGCGTGGACACGACTTTTTGGCCCAGCGGCGTCTGGTAGAAGGCAATCAAGCCATCTATATCCTCCTGCGTGTAGTATTTCGCGTAGATGGGAACGATCAGGTCAATCAGCGCGTCGGCGTTGAACTTTTTGTTCACGCTCTCCCAGAACTCTTCGGGAAGGGATGGCTGCGACTGCCGCAGGCTGGCGATGATCTGCTGGCCCACCTGCACGCCCACCTTCCCGCTGCCCGTGACTTCCATCAGCTTACGGATGGATTTTTCTTTTTGCGGATCAACTATGGCCTTTACGTCCGCGCCCTTGACTGTGTCCGCCTGGGCAGGCTTGGCGGCGGCATCCTGCTTGGGCGCAGCGTCCTGCCCCGTATACGCATTTGCCTGGACGCCCAAAGACGCTCCTGCGCCAAGCAACGCAAGGCAAATTAGAAAACGCTTATGTCGCATGTAATCCTCTTTCTCTATCGAAATTTAATTTCCAGTCATCGAACGTCGTAATGCGTAGAGGCTATTCCTGCTCTTCAAGCAGAAGACGCAGCGCTCTGCGTTGTTCTTCCAGCAGGACGCGCTGCTCCTGAATCAGCTCGGCTTCGTGTCGGCGCAGTTGTTGAAGCGAAGCAACTATGTCCCTGTACATTATCAGCAGACGCAGTTCCTGCTCACGCTGCCGCTTCTGCATACGATGCGCTATCAAGGCTGCACGGTTTAAGCGCAGATGCTGAAGAGTAAAGTGGCCTGCATCCGTAATCGCGTGAACGGATCCGTTCGCCAGTACGACGAAATGGATGTTTGCCGCCTCCTGACGTGGGTTCCAAAGCGACGGTGAATTAGCAGTTCGCGGCCAGTAAGCTGCTTTGTACTCGTTGCACCGATTGCAGCAGTAAATCAGGTTTGTCGAATCGTCGCTACCGCCCTCGGACACAGGATGAAAATGGTCAATCGTCAGACTGCCGCCCGCGTCTGTTTCTGTTACGCCGCAATACTCGCAGGCGAATATAGCCCTTTGCCGCACCTGTTCGCGGAGGGTACTCGATATGGTCATGCGGCGGATGGATGCGCTGTTTGCGCCAACTTCTGATAAAGCGCGTTAATGTCGCGGCGGATAGCCTCGTTCTCGGCGGCAAGCGTCTGGATATGCGCCGCAGTCACCGTCATCTGCGCTGCTGCTTCGTCAACCTGCTCATGCAGACTAATCAGGGACGATGGATCTGCCTGTGTTAGTTGCCTGCTCTCCTCCGCGTCTTGCTGTACATACCAGGCCTCTAATTCGCTGCGCTCGGCCTCTGTGAGTGTATCGCCATGCGCCACTTTGTTGTGCAGTTGTTGCGCCCGTATCATGTCCGACACTACCTGCCCTCCTCTCATACGCTCAAATGCTTCCAGTGCGAATTAGTTGATGGCGCTTCAGTTGATGGTGATTGTCTCGTCCAGGTTGAGGACGGTGCTGGCGATTAAAGTCCAGGCGGCAAGTTCGTTTTTGTCCAGGGTCGCGCTGCGCTTGCTTTCGCCGACGGCGAGCAGCTTATCGGCCAAGGTGGCGTCTTTGCGGAAGCGGATTAGCTGATCGGACAGCAGGCCGGATAGTATTTTGATTTCCTGCGGGGCGGCGGGACGGGCCACGCACAGGCGATACGCGAGGTTCAGCCGCGCAGCCGTCGTGCTGCCGCCCTCGGTCAAAAGACGTTCGGCGAGTTTGCGGCTGGCCTCTACGAACGTCGGGTCGTTCATCAAGGCAAGGGCCTGCAAGGGCGTGTTCGTGGTCGAGCGGCGTACCATGCAGAACTCGCGTTCGGGCGCGTCGAACGTCTGGAGGGAGGGCGGCGGGCAGGTGCGCTTCCAAAACGTGTACATGCCCCGACGATACAGGTTGTCGCCGTGATCCTGCTGATATGTCTGCGCGGAGAAGTTGCCGCCGAACGCGATGTCCTCCCACAAGCCCGCAGGCTGATAGGGTTTCACGGATGGCCCGCCGATTGTCGGCACAAGCAGGCCGCTTACATCAAGCGCCTGGTCGCGGATAGACTCGGCAGACAGGCGGAAGCGGGGGCCGCGCGCCAACAGTCGGTTTTCCGGGTCGCGCTCGCGCAGGGCGGGCGTTGTCCGCGAGACCTGCCGATAGGTCGCGCTCGTTACGATCAGGCGCATCATGCCCTTGACATCCCAGCCGGTGCGGATGAACTCGGTCGCCATCCAGTCGAGCAGTTCGGGGTGGGAAGGACGCTCGCCCTGTGTGCCAAAGTCTTCGGCGGTCTTGACCAGGCCGATCCCGAACAGCATCTGCCAGTAGCGGTTCACGGCCACGCGGCTTGTGAGCGGGTGATTGGGATTGACAAGCCATTGCGCCAGTCCCAGACGGTTGGCGGGATAGTCGCCCAGCTTAGGCAGAAATCCGGGCAGTCCTGCCGTGATCTTTTCGCCCGGCTTGTCATACTGGCCCCGGATGAGAACAAAGGTGTCGCGGGGCTTGTCCATCTCCTGCATCACCATCGTGTTTGGAACCTGGGCGTCAACCTCGGCCTGCTTCTTCTTCCAGTCGGCCAGTTCGGTTGTCAGTGTTTTGTAAGTGGCGTCCACGTTGTCCCAATAGTAGGCGCTCAGCTGCGCCTTTTGCGCGTCTGTGCGCGTGGCTTCGGACGTGAGCAGGATCTGCCGGATGCCGTCCTCGCCCGCGAGCGCGGCCACTTCGCCGGTTGTCAGTTCGCGGTCATACGCGCGAACGTCGTCAATCAGGCCCTTGAACGAGGCGGAATTTGCGCGGCGGCCAATCACGGTCGGCACGGTCGTTTGTATGGTGTCGGTCAGGGCGTCGTGCGTGATGTCGAGTTCGGCGGGCTTGCCGTCTAGGTAGATATGGACGCCTTTGGCCTTGCTGGAGCCGTCATACGTGACGAACAGGTGATGCCACTGGTTGATCTCGAACGCGTTTTTGGTGTTGACGCGGATTGCGTTCGTGTCCCATTTGTGGATCAGATGCACGAACGCTTTGCCGCCCGATAAGTACAGGTCGTAGCCCCGGAAGCTGTCATCATCGTTCATGCGCGACAGGACGGCCATCGCGTCCATGCTGGTCGGGTACACCCACGCGCCATACGAGAACTTGTCCCCCCGTTCCCATTTTAGAGCATTGCCGATCTCGACAGACGTGCCGCCGTCGAAGTTCAGGGCATTACCGATCTTGCCCGGTTTCCAGTCGGCCTTGCCTTTGATAAGCGCGGCATTGGTGATTTTGCCGGATGTGTCGCGTGTTTCCGTTCCGGCATTTTCGTCCAGGGCATAGCGGGCCGCAAGTCCGGCTGTCACGGCGGGGGCTTTGTCGGCGTTTGCGGACGCGGTCTTGATCCATTCGGCAAGCGTGGGCGATGCCTCGGCCTGACGGTTTTTGCGCGCGTTTTCCAGGCCCGTGATCTTGCTTGCCGCCTCGATAAGACTGGCCTCCTGTTCGGGGGACGGCACTTTCAGAAACGGGACTGCGTTGCCCTTCTGCCCGTCCAGGCCGATTTCGGGGACGTTGTGGAAGTAGGCGTAGAAGCGGTAAAAGTCTTTTTGCGTGATGGGGTCGTACTTGTGATCGTGGCACTGAGCGCAGCGCATGGTCATGCCCATGAACGTGGTCGCGGTCGTGTCTATGCGGTCGAAGATGTAGGCCGCAGCGTACTCTTCGGGGATCGCGCCGCCCTCGAAGTTGATGGGATGGTTGCGGTTGAAGCCGGACGCCACTTTCTGGCTGAGGGTGGCTTTGGGCAGCAGGTCGCCCGCAAGCTGCTGAACCGTAAACTGGTCGTAGGGCAGGTTGGTATTGTAGGCGTTGATGACCCACTCGCGCCACTTCCACATGTCGCGCTGGCTGTCGATATGAAAGCCGTGCGTGTCGGCATAGCGGCTCAGGTCGAGCCACGACTGCGCCATGCGCTCGCCATAATGCGGGCCGGCAAGCAGGCGATCCACCTGACGCTCATACGCGCCAGGAGTTTTGTCGGCCACAAACGCGCTCACCTCGGCGGGCGTGGGCGGCAGGCCGGTCAGGTCGAGGGAGGCGCGGCGCAGGAGCGTGGCGCGGTCGGCTTCGGGCGACGGCGCGAGTTTAGCTTTTTCCAAACGCGCGAGAATGAAGCGGTCAATCGGGTTTTTGGGCCATGCGGCGTTCTTGACGGCGGGCAAAGCGGGGCGCGTAGGCGTCATATACGCCCAGTGCTTGGCGTACTTGCCGCCCTGCGCAATCCATGTTCGCAGGGTCGCGATCTGCGCTTTGGTCAGCGTTTTGTTGGAACTGACCGGCGGCATTTGCAGGGCGTCGGTCGCCATGACGCGGACGGCAAGCGCGCTGTGCTTCACATCCCCCGGCACGACCGCCGTTTCGCCCGAATCGAGTTTCTGATATGCGCCCTCCTCGCGGTCGAGGCGCAGGCCCGCCATGCGCTTGTTGCCGTCGAAGCCGTGGCACGTAAAGCAGTTTTCCGACAGAATGGGCCGTACATCATGGTCGAAGTCCACGAGCGGCACTTTCGCGACAGAGGACGAGACCGCGAGCGGCTTGCCCGCCCCCGCTTTGCCGACGAGCTCACCCCCGCCCGCTCGCTTTGCCGCCGCGCCTTGGCCGTCGTTTGTGGCAGCGTTCTGCACGGCATTGGCGTGTCCCTGCGCGCGGGCGCTAAACGGCGCGGGCAGCAGGCAGGCGAGGGCGAGCGCACCGCCCCCCGTCCAGACGGCGAGCGTGGCGCGGGACGCTTTATTCTTAGAAGAATGGAATGTATTCATGGTGGGTTAGAAGCAACGCGAACGGGAAGGTGACAGCGAAATACGGATTTGTTCGGACGCGCGAACAGTCTTGCAGGTATTGTACAGCAGAAACACGAAAAGAAAAACAGTTGGGCGCACAAAGCAGCCGTTTTCCCTGTCAAAATCAAACGTCTCTATTATACGTTGACATTTGCTGGCCTCTTTAGAAGGTGTCAAACAAGGTTTTTCAAAATATGTTTTTAAATTGCCTGCCGTGCGAAGCGATGGGGAAAGTTAAAGGCGACGATTATGAAGACCATTTTGATTGCAGCCGAGGAACCCCGTACTCAACGCCTTGTGCAGATAAACCTTCAGCGTTGGGGCTATGGCGTTTTTCAAGCCATGACGGGAAATGACGCGCTGACACAGGTGGAAACACAGCGGCCTGACCTTGTGGTTCTCAACATGACCCTGCCCGATATGGACGGCTATGAGTTCCTTGCCAGACTAAAAGGGAGTGAGTACGGTCGTACTCTGCCCATTCTCGCCTTGACGCTCACGGCGCAAGACAGCGCGTTCTGGCACGAGGAATGGAACGCAAACGGCGCCTGGCTGAACAAGCCGTACCGTTCCGCAGAGTTGGTGTCGTTGGCAGGACGTCTTCTCTGCGCCGTAGAGGAAGTTTACGACCACACTTCGGAAGGGCTGCGACGCATCTTTGCGCTGTACCATACGAGGTCGAAATTCTTGTGTCCGATGTGCAAAGCGGAACTAATTATCGCGCTCGACGGGGAAGCCTGCCGCCGACACCGCGTACATTCCGGCATCTACTGTCCGCGAAACTTAAACCATGTGGCTGTAATGGTCGAATTGAAATCCGCCCGTGACGCATGGCGCGAACGGCTCGACGGGCTGAACCCTCTGGAAGCCGAACCGCGAGAAGACAACACGGAATTATAAAAGGATGAAGCGAACCGCTTATCATCTTGGCGACAACTGCGCGAGTTGTGGAATTCCCCTGATACGAGGGCCGATGCTCGAAGACCTGTTTCCTGCCGTGTGGAAGCAGGGGTTGCGGCGAACCCTTGATTTCCCCTACGAATGGTATGTTGACGATTATGGACATCCCGCCGCGTACAAGCCTGTCGCGCCCGTCACTGCGGCCGATTGCGACAGCGTCTATTTGGGCAGTGTGCTTACGCCTGATTTGCGCTGCCCCCGGTGCGGCGGCGATCCGAAAGAAGCCGTGGAAGAGGAGTGGGCGGAAATGTGCCGTAACTGTCACCGTCCGTTCGCCGAAGTCGAGAGCAGCGGAGCGTACACCTCCATTTGGAACAAGCGTTTGAAGCGGTTCGATTGGCAGTGCCATGTATGCCGCCATCAACAAACGCGTAAAAGCTGACAGTGCTACGCCATAGGTGAAGAGTTCATTATGCCGCTAGGAGCTAGAGGCGATACATTTCTGTTTACAAAAACCTCTATCTGGTATGCGGAAAAGTGGTGTTCAAAATAGGCCGCAGGTAAGAGACTGATGTACCTGCTGACTGCGTCTTACGCGGAATGTTCCCCCGAAGAAGCGCGGAGGGACAAAAGCGGAGAAGGGGCGCAAGTCTGCCATTCTGCGGAACATCCGTGTGTACACGTCCGGTTGTTTCGCTTGTGGGCAGACCGCGCCAGAATAGGAGTCAGCAGCGTGCTTGCAATGAACTACCGGGGGCCGCTCCGGGTACGCATTGACCATAAACCTATGCCCACGATCCTGCACCCCCAGGACGCCATCGTTCGGGTCACGCGCTCATGCATCTGCGGTTCCGACCTGCACCTGTATAACGGCAGCGTGCCGGACACGCGGCCCGGCATGACATTTGGACACGAGTTTACGGGCATCGTCGAGGAGATTGGGCCGGACGTGCAGAAGCTGAAAGTCGGCGATCACGTTCTGGTTCCGTTTAACATCGCCTGCGGCAAGTGCGTGTTCTGCCAGCAGGAACTTTACGGCAACTGCCACGAGTCCAATCCCCAGGCTACGGCTGTCGGCGGCATCTTCGGGTATTCGCACACGGCGGGCGGCTACGACGGCGGGCAGGCGGAATATGCCCGCGTCCCGTATGCCGATGTGAGTCCGACCGTGATCCCGCAGGGGATGCACGTAGACGACGCCGTGATGCTGACGGACGTGGTTCCGACCGGCTATCAGGCGGCGGAAATGGCGGGAATACAGCCCGGCGACACGGTCGTCGTGTTCGGCGCGGGGCCGGTAGGCATCATGGCCGCCCGGTGCGCGTGGCTGTTCGGGGCGGGACGTGTGATTATCATTGACCATGTGGAGTACCGCCTGGACTTTGCGCGTAAATACTGCCCCTGCGAGGCGTACAACTTTAAATCCCTGGGCGACCCCGTCCTGTTCCTCAAGCGAACGACCGACTGGCTGGGCGCGGACGTGTGCATTGACGCCGTGGGCGCGGAAGCGGCGGGCGCGGCGATGCAGACCCTTTTGGGCCGGGCTTGAAGGCGGTCGGCGGCGCGGCGACGGCTTTGCATTGGGCCATCAACGGCGTGAAAAAAGGCGGCATCGTCAGCATCGTGGGCGTGTACGGGCCGATTGGCGCGCTCGTCCCCATCGGCAACGTAGTCAACAAGGGACTGACCATCCGGGCGAACCAGGCCTCAGTGAAGCGGCTGCTGCCGCGCCTGATCGCGCATGTGCAGAGCGGCGTCCTCGATCCCAAAGCGCTTATCACGCACCGCATCCCCCTGGAAGAAGTGTCGGACGGGTATCGCATCTTTTCGGGCAAGCTGGACAACTGCATCAAGCCCGTGCTGATCCCGCCCTCCGCCCGCATGTAAACAGCGCGCAGCCTGTACATCAGCCCAGGTCAACCATAAGCCAACCCGCAAGAAATCATAAGCAGCGGAACGTAACTGCAACTGAAAGCAAACGAAAGCAAACAGCATGGAAAATACAACCATAGACCCCGCGCAGGTCAGGGGATGGGGCGTGGACGCCGACCCAAAAAACGATCCCACGTACCCGATGAAAACGCGCAACAACGGCGAACACGCGGGGTATAGCTGGGAACGCCCGCCGCAGCAGCCGCCAAGCGTCGAGATTTTGCAGTCCAACGAGCGGCCCTTTACGACAGCAGTGTTCGGCACGTCCACGCCGCCGTCGGGTCTGAGCGGCGCAATGCGGCGGTACGCGTTCAAGTACAGCGAGGGCAGTTATGGTCACTGGGTTCCGTTAATACTGGCGGATCAGGTGGGCATGATCGAGGGAGTCGTCGAAGACATCGCGCACGGCCACATCCCCAACATCCCCGCTGAGATGGGCTGGAAAGCGGACTGGCAGCACAACCGCCAGAACTTTGTGACCAAGCTGCTCATCGGTACGGTGGTGACGGCAGGCATCGTCGCCCACCTGCGCCGCAAAAAGTAACAACTTTTCAGCAGTACAAAGCGCACAGTGTTCATCTTTATTTGCCGCCATTTAGCGCCAATGTTTTCACGCGCCGCCCTGTTTGCGCTGTATATACAACGATGCGGCGCAGGCGCGGCTCCACGACCACGACCAGACCGTTCCAGAGCAGAACGTCGGCGGGCTGACGCGGGGTGGGCAGCGTTGCCGCGCGCCTGCCATCGGGCAGGTGCAAAATACGAAGCCGCACTGCTTTCCCGTTTGCATCCTCTCCCTGCTCGTCGTGGGCGGGTTCCAGCGCGACATACGGCATTGTAGAACCGGCAGAAGGCAGGTACACGCTCATGTAGCCGCGGTATTCCTGCCGTTTCACGGGCAGGGAAAGCGTTACATGACGCTGCATGTCGTGCAGCCACAGGGGAGAAACATCCGCTTTGTCCAGCGGAAGCGTCATATTCAGCACAAGCCAGCGGTCAGCAATCAGGCTGGACGGGTACAGAGGGCTTGGGAACGTGGCGGCGACGCGCAGGGTTTTGCCGTCCCGGTCTATCTCTTCCATCTGGCTCGTGGGCGCGGTTTGGGGCGATTTCAGCGCTTTGTAGGTGTCGGGATCGCCGGGGTCAGCGAACAGCAGCAGGCTTTTGCCCCGCAGAAACAGACGCGGTATTGCCGGGGGCATGGAATACGTGCTGGTGGACGGTGCTGTAAACACGCGCAGCATTTGCAGGGCAATCGTGGGCGTAGTCTGCACCCGCACCAACTGCTGTGATTTTAGATCGTTCCCCGACCCGCGTGTCGCCTGGGTTGTGAGTATTGCCAGCAGCGCGCCGTTGAAAACTATGGTATCCCCGATGCTGACGTTCAATCCGCCGTTGTTGTAAACGCCTAATATAAAGTTTTCAAAAGCGTGTCCGCCCCACTTGCTGTCATCGTGTACCCACTGCTTGAGCGTTTCTGTCAGAGAGATTGCGCCGGTCTGCCCCGCTTTCGTTCGCACCTGAATGCTGTCGCCCGCAAGCGTCACGGTGTCGCCGTCGGGCAGGTAGAACACATCAGGCGCGTCCGGCGCTTTGCCGGGGTTGGCAATACGCAGCCGCGTTTTTCCCTGAACAAGGTACGTGTCTTTGCCCTCACGCTTTAGCGTCAGTTCCTGCGCATCTGCCGGGCCTGTCATCAGGAACACCGCAAGTACGCTCCCGATTACCGTCATTCCCGATGTTTTCACGCTTACTCCCCTGTCGGCTCGCCGACGATGCTGTTTGCTGTTCACTAACGCTTTGCAATACGCCGCTTTCTCTTGTAGACAGCGCGGCGGGCAGTTCGTGACATGTTGAGTATTGATTTTGTCCTGCCAGAAGACTAACTTCAAAGACATACTATTTTCCCCACTATGCCGAAGTATATCTTGTGCTTTTATGTCATTTTATGTTATTATTTGTACAGAAAATCGGGAGGTTGATGAATGACGAACATGAACGTGTCGCTGCCGGAGACTCTGAAAGAGTACGTTGAAAATCAGGTGGCGCAGGGTGGATATGGGACGGTGAGCGAGTATTTGCGTGAATTGATACGCGAAGACAAGAAGCGCAAAGCGGAAGACCATCTGGAGGCATTGCTTCTGGAAGGTCTCGACAGTGAGGCCATCCCCGCGACACCTGAGTTCTGGAAAGAGTTCTGGGCGCGCATTGACGCGAAGCACAAAGCAAAACGCGAGGCGGCGGGCAAATTATGAGCAATGAAGACATGCCGCAGCCTCAGATAATCGTTCGGGCCAGAGCCGCGACCGATATTGAAAACTGCATAGACTATCTGGAAGAAAACGCAACGCCGGAAACAGCCGCGCGTTTTCGCGCAGCTATTGCGGACGCGCTGGATCAAATCAGCTTTATGCCAAGCGCGGGATCGCCTCGCAAAGTGAGGAACCCGCGTCTTCCCGGCCTGCGGATGTGGGTCGTGCCAAACTTCCGCAACTAACTGATGTTCTACATGACGCCGGCAGGGAACATTGAAATCATACGCCTGCTCCACGGGGCGCAGAATGTCAACAGCATTTTGGAAGACGAAGATTAACCGCTCCATCGTCACGCCGACAAACAACAAGTAACAAGTAACAAGCAGCAAGCGACTAACGCGGCACGGGGGTTTGCGTCAGGGCTTCCTCGATGATGTCAGGCGCGGACAGGCCGCCGTAGCGGGCTTTGGTGTCCAGGGCGATGCGGTGGGCGAGGACAGGGACGGCCAGGGCGCGCACGTCTTCGGGCAGGGCGTACTCGCGGCCCGCGAGCAGGGCGCGGGCCTGCGCCATGCGGTACAGCGCCAGCGACCCGCGCGGACTGACGCTCAAACGCAGCCTCGCGTCGGCCCGCGTGGTCTCGACCAGGCGCAGCAGATACTCGGCCACGCTGCGTTCTACGCGGATCTTCTTTACCTGCTGCTGCATGTGGATCACTTCGCTGCTCGTGACGGCGGGGACCAGGCGGTCGAAGGGGTCGTTTTCGGCGTGGCTGAACAAAATCTCGATCTCATCGGCGAACGCGGGATAGCCCAGCGTGACGCGCACGGCAAAACGGTCCAACTGCGCTTCGGGCAGGGGGTATGTGCCGTGGAACTCGGTCGGGTTCTGCGTGGCGATCACGAAAAACGGCTGCGGCAGATCGCGTCGTCGGCCCTCAATCGTGATCTGGTTTTCGCTCATCACCTCCAGCAGGGCCGACTGTGTGCGCGGGCTGGTGCGGTTGATCTCGTCGGCGAGCAGGACATTGGCGAAGACCGGCCCCTCGCGGAACTCGAACACGCCCTCTTTGGGACTGTAAAAACTGCTGCCCGTGATGTCGGCGGGCAGCAGGTCGGGCGTAAACTGGATGCGCCGAAAAATGCCGTCAATGCTGCGGGCAAGCGACTTGGCGAGCGTGGTCTTGCCGGTTCCCGGCACGTCTTCCAGGAGGACATGCCCCCCGGCCAGCAGGGCGATCACGACAAGCCGGATGCTGTCGGGCTTGCCCCGGATCACGCTTCCCAGATTGTCCTGTAGTTTTTGGATGGGTTCGGTTAGCAGCATAGAATGGTCGGCGGATACTCAGCGCGTGGCTGGCGGCAGGAGTTGAGATGATAGTCGTGAAATAATGGGCGTTTGATGGCGCGCGTTGAATGTTACGGATACGGACGCAGGTCGTCAGCACAGGATGCCGCCGAGCTAAGCTGATTGCAGAAAGCGGGCCTTCGGCTTGCGAAGGCCCGCGCGGGCGGAGACATAACAGACCGGTCAGCCGCCTACGGAACCGGGTAATCCTGCACCAGTCCGCCAACAACGGGAGCGGCGAGCGCGGCATTGGGAGAGCCGTACACGACCAGGGTGTACGCGAAGCCCGACTGCAAAGACACAGTCGGCAGGGCCATCAGCACAGCGCCGCTTTGCGCGTCGCGTATAGACAGGCTGTACGTGGCGCCGAGCAGCGTGGCGTAGTTGCTGCTCGTATTGCCGCCCGAAGAGTAACGCCCGAACGCGATGTTGGACAGGTCCGTAATAACTGCGGGCGTATTTCCCGCCTCGTTGAAGATCGAAATGCCGTTGTTCGTGCCGGGCGCGGCGTTGATGACGCGCAGCAGGGCGTTCGCGGTCGGCTGGCCGCTGCCGTTACGCACCAGGCTGATCGGTACGGACGAGCGCACATAGATCAACTGCGGGCCGGGGCTGCTCTGCCCGACGATGCCCGTGGCGACCAGCAGTTCGCTTGTGGAGTTCGCGCCCGTGTTGTCCTGCGGATAGTCGAATTTCTGTACGGATTGCTGCGTCGCGCTGTTGGCGAGAAACAGGTACGTGTTTTGCCCATCGCCGGAGCCGGCGCGGCGCGTGACGGAAATCTGGCCGAACGAAACGGGAGCTGCGTTCACGGGAACCGCGCCGGGATTACGCAGCGTGACGTTGACGCCGCCCGCGCCCGCCGAACCGATCAGACCATTGAACACGCGCACGTTCGCCACCGAATTGCTGCCGCCGTCGCCGCAGCCTGCCAGAACCAGCCCAAGTAAAATCAGCGCGCCAAGCGCAGCCAATGCGCTCATGCTTCGAGACATCATAAACCGTTTTCCTCTCTTGATATAAAATTCCGGGGTGACTTCGCCTGTGCGAGACACGCGCCCGGCGGGATTTTGTGCAGACGATGCCGTGGCTCCGAGTGTGTTTGCGAGAATGCGAGTCAGGAGAAGCGCCGCCGCCCGATACGGATATGGTGACACAGAAGATACAAAATTGATACCGGGACAAAGAAACAAAGACAAAGATACAAAGACAAACAGACGGTAGGCACAGTCGGCAGACGCGGCCCTACGGGTGTTGACGCGGTCTATACACAGGAACGCGCAGAGGTTCGGACTTGTGACAGCCTGCCGCATGAAAATGTTTCCGGTATTTTTGATTTTTGGGTAGGAAGTCCCTCTGCGCGCGTTGAAATGTGTGACACCAAAGGCGGCTGTGCCTCGTATGCTTGATGTGAGGACGTTTAGTTTACGCAACGCCTCCGGGTTGGAAATCAACTGTGTCGGAAGAGCGGCTCGAAAGATAACGAAGAACCCGCGAGGCTCAGGCAGGCTGCGCTCGCCTGCTCCTCTTGTCTAAAAAAACAATACACCGTATAATAGGTATAATAGGCTTAGAAGTGTGCTTTGGCGTGTGGCGAAGGAGAAAGCAATGGAAATCTTATTGTTATGGCTGCTGGCCTGGATCGGGCCGGCTCTGTTGGGAACCGGGGCGTGGTGGCTGTCGAACAAAGTCAAGGGCCGTAATGGGCAGAAGGCGCTGCGCTATGCCGCCTTCGGCCTATGGACTTTGCCGTTGCGGCTGATCCTGCCGCTGCTGTTGTCCTTTGTGCTGGGCGGAATTCTGGGCGGCTTGGGCTGGGTGCTGGGCGTTGTTATATCGGTCGGCTTTTTCGCCGCCGCGGGCAACAGCCTGCTCAAAGAGATGCGGGCGCAGCAGCGGGGCGAGTACACCGAACGCGCCATGTAGTCGCGCGCCGGAGAACGCGACCCGACACACGTTTGTGCAGGCGCAATATCTGAGGAAGAGCAGTCATCTTTCTATCAGGTATTGCGCCTGCGCTGTTTCCTCTATGCTCCCCCAAACCCTATCGTGTAAGCCGCAGGGGCCAGAACAGGGCGGGCTGCACACTGCCCGCCAGTCCGCCGCCCCACTCCATCCATCCCCGCCGCGCTCCCACCCCTTTGCCGCCGACCGTGTTGTCGTCTATATCGTTGACCAGGATGGACAGGCCCAGAGTTTGTCCCAGCATCTGTGAAGTTGTCAGAATGCGCGTCCAGGGAATAGCGGCCTCGTAAAATATGCGGCTGCCCTCACGCCGTATGGCGACCCGCCCGTCTTTGACGGCCTCGGCCACCGTCTGCCCCGCCCTGCCGTTCGGACGTGACAGACGCGCCAAAACCGGCTCCAATCCGCCTTTCGCGTTTCGCAGCAGGGCCATGCCGAACATCGCGTAAGCAGTCTCGGCCCTGCCTGGCCTTGCTGTCCCATTGCTGCCCACAGTGCCATTCGCCTTGCCGCCGCCGTTCGCCGCAAGCGCGATCAGGACCGAGTCGCCCTGTTCCAGTTTGGACGCAAGCGTCGGGGCGACAAACACGTCGTCGGTTACAGCGCAGGCAAAGTAAAAGTAGCGCGCGTCCCAGCGCGTGAACGCATAGGCGGAGAGGTCGCTCGGCCCGCCCCAGGTTTTGCCATGCGCCTGCTCTGCCCGGCCCATGCCCAGCGGCATATCTCCTGTCCATTCGCCCAGGTCGCCGTCTATGGCGGGCGTGGCCTGCGCGCGCGGGCAGCCAAATGGCACGCCGACATAAGCTGTCAGCGTTTGCAGCGTGCGTCCGCCGCTTTCGACCTGCACACGGGCAGGATAAACGCCGGGGATGTTTGCGGGCGGCGCGACGGCTATGGCAGCCGTTTGCGGCTTGCCGTCCGGGGGCAGGGTGATGCTGACCGATGCTTCCCCGTCCCCGTGCAGGCGCAGAGCGAGCGGCGAGCGGCCCCGATTTATCAGCCGGACGCGCACATCGGCCGTCGTACTGCCCTCGCCCACATCGGCCCGTTCGGAGGCGAGTTCGGCGAGGAGGGCAGGCGCGACAGGCAGGGTCACGAGCGCCTGCGCGTCGCCGGTCTGCGCGCCCACTGTGAGCGTGTCATTAAAGGCCACGATGGGCGCGTGAAGCGTAAAGCGGAAGGCGCGCGTGCCGCCGGCGGGCAGCGTTCCCAGGGTCAGGCGAACAGCGGCCTGGGGCAGTACGCCCGTCGTGTTGGACGTGAGGACGGTCTCGATAGGGCGCGGCGTCGGGGACACGTTCCGCGCCGTAAGCACCACCTCAAAAGGATCGCCGCCACGCAGGGATTGCGCGGACACGGCGAGCGTAGTTTGCAGAAAGGTGGGCGCGCGGGGGGCAATGTCGAGCAGGCACACTTCACCGGGCGCGAGCAGCGTGGTCAGTTCCAGTTCCCCCGGCACGACATTGCCCGTCAGCGGTATATCGGCGGCCATGCCGTCGCCCACCCCGTTCGTTGAAGCAACAGGAGAAGTAGAAGTAGTAGAAGTAGAAGCAAGCGCGGCAGACAGGGCGGAAAGGGACAAGCCATCGCCCGACGCTATACGGGCTGCGCGCAGGCCGGCTTCGCCTGCCGCCAGATGATGCAGGCGCACCAGCACGGGCGCGTTTGCGGACGGGGCAAGCCGCGTCCCTGCGCGTTCCTCATTTGCCGCGCGCCAGAGCAGCACGCGGGTATGCGCCCCGGACTGCGAGGCCAGGCAGCCTACGCCGCCATCGTCGCTGCGCGCGCGCAGGCGCGTTCCTGCAAGGCGGTTGAGCAGGGCGAGTGTCCCTGTCGCGTCCTCCCCTGCCATGCTGCCCCCGGACACTTCCGAATGCCCCGCGCCGCCTGTCTTTGCGCCTGCCGACTTTTCGTTTGACGTGTCCGCGCCCCGGTCCTCCGAGGCCAGTACGCCGCCAAGCGAGTTCGGAGGAAGGGAAGGAGCGGCCTCGATCACTCGGGCGCACAGGGCGACAAGATGACCGGCCGCAGACACGCCTTCCCCGCCGGAATGTTGTACGGGCAGCGTGGGCAGCAGCAGGGTTCCTTTCAGCGCAGGGTACGCGGACAGAGCGGCGCGGACGGTTCGCGCCGAGGCTTCGGCGGCGCTCGGATCGAAAGGCAGACGCCACCCGATGCTGTCCAGGGGAATATGGGCAGGCGCACAGGCGAGGGCCGTTCGGCGCGTCCCTTCCCCGATGTCGCCGCTTGTCAGGTACACGCCCAGCGGCGCGGTCGGATACAGCGCGCGGGCCTGCCGCGCAAAGGCCGCGTACCGGGCCGAAACCTGAGCGGCATCGCCCGCCAGTTCCCAGCGGAGTATAGGGGTGGGCGACCCGGCGCGATAATGGCGCAGCGTGGCCGCGATCAGGGCGTTCCAGGCGCTTTCAGACCACACGGGCGGGGGCTGAATAATGAACACTACATCCGCCTGATTTCGCGCCGCGCGCCTTAGTGCGGCATCTATATCTTCCCAGCGCACGACAGGCACACCGTCCGCGCCGGGCGTCACCACGCCTGCGCGGGCAAACGGGCTGATACGGGCGAGCGTCGCGCCGGACGCTTTGCTCAGGCGCGTCAGGGCAGGCGGCGCGGACGACACAGGCTCTGAGGCATCTGCGCTCGAAACGTAGGCCGTGCCGCGCCACAGCACGGGCAAAGCGCCTTCCAGGATCGCGGCATCCACGTCCAGGCGCGCGGTCTGCGCCCCCAGTGCGGGCGAAACGGCCCCGATCAGGAATGCGCGGCGCGGCAGCGTGGGCAATAGAGGAAGGGGCGGGCCGGCAGGCGGCAGGGTGGGCGGGGCGGGCGGCACGACCGGCGCACCAGGCAGTCCGGCGTTCGGGGGTGATTTGCTGTCGGGGGCTTTTACGGCAGGAGGGAGCGGAGCGAACGCTCTACCCACCTGTGGCTTTGTGGGCAAAGGCGATTGGCCCGCTTTGTTTTGCGTCGGCCTGGGCGCGACAGGCGGGGCGACCTGACAGACAGAAGGCAGACCGAGCGTACACGCAGAAAACAACGCAAGAGACACCAGGGTAAAACAAGGGGCGAAATTAAACACGGCAGGCGCGGCAGGCGTCGTCCGGCGGGGTAAAACTGGCATCGGAAAATCCTGTTCTGCCCTGCCGCTACTTGGCCTGCGCCTGATCCAGATGGTCGCTGAAAAACTGCACCACGCGCGCATGGGCCTCGGAGCGGACTTTGCGGTAAATGCGCTTGTGCTGCGAGCGGGGCAGGACATGCAGTTCGGCCTGACCCACAGCGGCGGCGGCATGGAGTGTGCGGGCATGGTGGGCGGGAATAATGCGGTCGCGCTCGCCGTGCATCAGCAGCAGGGGACGTTTCAGGCGGGCTACGGCGTTCAGCGGGGCCACGCTGAACGGCGAGGCGACGAACCAGCGCTTGCGGTCGCCCCAGCGCAGCATCAGGCGCAGGGCGATGGGCGCGAGCGGCCCGAAGTGGTGTTTGCACCGCTGCTGAATCGCGCCGTATAGCGTGGCATACGCGCCGTGCGTAACAACGGCCTCGATGCGCGGCTCGTCGGCGGCGGCCATGATAGCCGCCGCCCCGCCCATCGAAAATCCGAAGACGCCGACCGGCAGCGGGTCGCAGTCGGGACGGGAGCGCAGATAATCTACGGCCCCGCGCAGGTCCTGCGGCTCATAGCAGCCCGCCGTGCATCTGTCGCCCTCGCTCAGGGACGTGCCTTGAAAATCGAACATCAGCAGGGTAAAGCCGTTGTTCCACAAGGTTTCAGCCCACGGCAGCATTTCGGTGCGGTTCGCCATCATGCCGTGACACAGTACGACGATGCCCTGCGCGTCCTGCGCGGGAATAAACCAGCCGGACAGCAGCTTGCCGTCACGCGAGACAAACGTAATATCCTCGTAGGCCGCGCCGAACTGTTCGGGCGTGTGCTTGAAGCGGCGGCGCGGTGGAAACGTGGCAAGGTAGGCGATCACATATGAGCCGCCCACGACCCACACAATCGTTCCCACTATGCCCGCAACGCCCAGAATCAGCAGTGTCCACACAAGCCAGTTGATACCAGACAATCCCTGTAACCTCAAATATTGTATTTACAAATCCCGTGCCGCCGCGTCCTGCGCGCTTCGCTGCGCGTCAAATTTACGGGCCGACACAAACGCGCGCATCGCCGTTTTATTACCTATACGCTGCGTCCATTAGGTTGTACCTGATTCTATCAGGATTATATCAGGGAATACGGCTTTTCCGCTACACTTTGCGCCGGTTCCGTTCACTGAGGCGATTTCGAAGGTGAAAATCTTCTTGGTACGCATTGTCCGCATTGTCCTGGACGCCAATAAGGGCTGTGCCGCCTGCGCTATTACAATCCTGCAAATGATTCGGTGTAGGGATTCACAACGTTGTTAATGCATCTTTAACAAAGTGTCTGTGATGGGTTTGTAGGGGCAGACCCCCGTGTCTGCCCTCCCTGTGTACGGAGCCATCCACACGTACTGACCGAACACCATTGGGCAGACACAGGGGTCTGCCATACATTCGCGCTTGTTCGCGCACTTGCACGACATCATCGTTAAAGCTGCATTAAAGATGTCCTGCATAGTATAGAGCAGACCATTGCTGACTGCGAGGCAGGAACCTGCGGGCCACGCAGCGAACACAACATCATGCGTGACATGCGTAATATGGTTGACAGCACGGACAGCAGAAAGTGATTTCCAACCGAAATGCCGACCGACCCGACGGGTTCCCGCACAGGCGATACCCCGCCCATTCCCATCAACATCGTGATCGCCGAGGATGAGCGGCTGACGCGCGACGCCCTTGCCCGCCTGCTGGAACTGGAGGACGGCCTGCATGTCATGGGGCAGTGCGCGGACGGCGAGGCCGCGCTGCGCCTGCTGCGCGAGCGTAAGCCCGATGTGCTGCTGACCGACATCAACATGCCCAAAATGAACGGCATCGAACTGACTGCCCGCGTCCGTCAGGAGTTCCCCGATATAGGCGTGTGCATCCTGACCATCTATCATGACGACGCGAACGTGTTTCAGGCCATCAAAGCGGGTGCGCGGGGCTATGTGCTAAAGGACAGTCCGCTCGAAGAAACGGTTGCGGCAATACGCGACGTGGCCGAGGGTGGCAGCAGGCTGCATCCCGGCATCGCGTCCCGCGTCCTCGCCGAGTTCAACCGCATCAGCAATCAGCGCCGCGCCGACCTGAAACTGTTTTCCACGCTGACCGACCGCGAGATCGAAGTGTTAAGGGAAGTGGCGACCGGCAAGCGCAACCGCGAGATCGGATACGTTCTGTTCATCAGCGAAAAGACCGTGAAAAACCATATCAGCAGCATTCTGATGAAACTCCAGGTCAACGACCGCACCGAGGCCGCCATGCTCGCGTCACGCGGCGGACTTGTCGAGTAAGCACAGCCACTTGATTCAAGCATAATCATTCAAATATAGCCATTGTAGCCATTTTTCACAAATAGGAGAACGTAACCATGACCGAACAGCCGATACGCGTGACCGTGTGGGGCGAGAACCTGCACGAGCAGAAACATGAGCGCGTCCAAACCGTGTACCCGGACGGGATGCACAACACCATTGCAGCCGCGCTGCGCCATCATCTGGGCGAACGCGCCATTGTCCAAACCGCCACTTTAGATCAGCCGGAACACGGCCTGACCGACGAAGTCTTGGCGCAGACCGACGTGCTGACGTGGTGGGGCCACATGGGACATCACATGGTACAGGATGACGTTGTAGACCGCGTACACAACCGCGTTCTGAGCGGCATGGGCCTGCTTGTGCTGCACAGCGGGCATTGGTCCAAAATATTTACGCGGCTGATGGGGACGACCTGCGCCCTGCGCTGGCGCGACGACGACCGCGAGACCGTGTTCACCGTGAACCCCGGCCACGCCATCACGCGCAATGTGCCGCCGGTTTTTGTGATCCCGCAGCAGGAGATGTACTGCGAATACTTTGATATTCCGCAGCCCGACGAACTGGTATTTTTGAGTTCGTTCACGGGCGGCGAGGTGTTCCGCAGCGGGTGTTGTTTTGTGCGCGGCCAGGGCCGCATCTTCTACTTCGGGCCGGGCCATGAAACGTACCCGGTTTACCACCAGAAAGAAGTACAGCAGATCCTCGCGAACGCCGCGGAATGGGCCGCTCCCCTGCCCAAGCCCCGCTACGCCACATCTACGTGCGTCAACTCCCCCAGAGGCTGGATCGAGCAGGCCGCTCAGCAGGATACATCGGCGTAATGTCCGCGAACATTCTAGCAGACGCTTTTGTGACGATATATGTCGCATTGCATAGCGTATGGAGGCTGCAAGGCGAAACACACGCGGCAGGAAAGGCGTAACCTGTGTATCATTGTCCCGATATATCATTGTCTTGGCATGTCAAGGCTTTTTTCAACCCTTAAAGCAGTGATATACAGGCTACGCCGCAAATGTTTGTACAGCAGCGCGCAACGTTTCCTGACGCCGTCCGGGTTTTCGTTGTACTTTAGCCCGATTGCTATACGGTCACGGGGCAGAGCGCGCTCAGGCCTAAATTTATGCTTTCATGCCGTCGCGGTTTCACGCTCATTGAATTGCTTGTCGTTATCGCCATCATCGCTATTCTGGCCGCGCTTTTGTTTCCTGTGTTCGCGCAGGCCCGCGAAAAGGCGCGGCAGACATCGTGCCTTTCCAACCTGAAGCAGTCCGGCACAGCCGTGCTGATGTACATTCAGGATTACGACGAGACCTTCCCCATCAACCTCTACCTGAGCCGCGAGGCCGGGAGCGGAGCGCCCTGCGTCTATTCTTTTTATCAGGAATTGCTGCCCTACCAGAAGAACGGCGACATCATGCGCTGCCCCTCCGCGCCGCGCGCGCTTGCCATCGGGCAGGGGTTCGCAAACGCAGGCTTTCCGCCTATCTGCAGCCCCGCTCTGACCTACATCAGCTATGACTTCAATTTCGCGCTGATAGATTACGGCGATCCGAGCAGCCTGTTCGGGCCGACGGGCCGGCCCGTGAAGACACTGGCGCAGGTGGAGTATCCTGCCGACACGGGGCTGATTTACGAGGGAACCGTGGTTTTTCCCGGCGGAAGCGCGGGCTACCAGGCGTTCGATACGCCGGTCGCGGCGCGGCACAGCGGCCTGCTGAACGCAAGCTTTGCCGATGGACACGCCCGCGCCGTCCATGTCGTGCCGCGAACCGGGGCAGGGGGCGCGCAGGCGGGAGGAACGGCCATTGACGGGCAGCCGGCCCCGGCCTTCACGCTCACCGACGACGGCCCGTACCACGGACAATATCAGATACTCGGTCTTGCCCACCGCCATGCGGACGGCAGTTGGTACGCTTCCAATCCCTGAGACCCTGTTGAAAGACAGCAGAACATCAGGACACAACACGGAAGACAAGAACACAGAGCGTTTATAAGAATTGTCACGAGAATTGCAAGGAGGTTTTGAGTGAACACACATTTTCCCGGCGATCTTTTTCAGCAGTTTGTCAGCTACTCGTTTTATATCGGCTTTCTGTCTATGGCAGGATTTACACTGTTCTTTTTCATGGAACGCAACAGCGTTTTGCCCAAGCATCGCCTGTCCATGACGCTGTCCGGCGTGATTACGTTCGTCGCCGCCATCAGCTATTATCTGATGAAGGACATTTACCGGGGCGGGGAAGTTTATCCGCTGAACCTGCGCTACGTGGACTGGACCGTAACGACTCCCCTGCTGCTGGCAAAATTTCCCGACCTGCTGGAATGGAAGCCGGGCTGCCGCAAGCTGCTGACCCTGCTGGTCACCTTGGACCTGATTATGATTATCACGGGTTATCTGGCGGAAGAGCCGAGCAATCCGCTGCGCTGGCCCCTGTACATTGCGGGCTGCCTGGCCTGGCTGGGCATCATCGGCCTGGTATTCACGACCGTGAAGAAAATGGCTGCCGCGCAGACGCCGATTGTCCGGCACACGATTGAGGTTCTTTCGTGGTTCATCGTGTTCGGCTGGCTGGTGTATCCGGTCGTGTTTTTGGGCAATGTGCTGCATATCTCGCAGGACGCGGGGCAGCTTCTGGACAACATCGGCGACATCGTGAACAAGGTTGGCTTTGGGCTGGTGGCGTTTTCAGGCGCGTATGCCGCAACCCGTCAGATGACCGGCGACCGCAGCGAACTCTACGATGCCGGCACGTCTGCGGCTCTGCCGGACGGCACATCTGCGGTCCTGCCGAACGGCGCGTCCGCTCCCGTACTGACCCGCATGGCCTGAACGCGCCGCCGCGCACAACAGGCATCTGCGTTCCGCCTGATCATATCTCACAATATATTGCCGATATATCCGGCGTCATGTAACGCGCCCGCGTCCGTTGCCGTCTAACGCGCAGATGGATTTCCCGTCCGGGCGCGGCCCTGTTCGTTTACAGGGCCGCGCCCGGACGCTCACACAAAGGAGCCGCGCGGCATGACACCTTTTCTTGATTATTCTCCTGATTCGCAACCGCATCGTTTTCGTTTGTCGCTGCTTCGTCCCGCTGTTCTGGCGCTGATGCTCGCGCTGTCTCTATTGGCCTTCGCGCCCCGTACTGTAACCGCGCAGGGCATTTTGTATCCGCGCCCGGACGTTCGCATTCAGCCGTTTTATGTGCGCGGTCTGCGCGTCAATACCACCATCCATGACGCCGTGGCCGAAACCACGGTCGAGCAGACGTGGGTAAATACGAGCAATGTGGAGCAGGAAGGCACGTACCTGTACCCCCTGCCGTCCGGCGCGGCCCCGACCGCGTTCAGCATGACCGTAGGCGACCGGACGCTGGAACCCAAAGTGCTAAGCAGCGGCGAGGCCCGCGCCATTTACGAGGACATCGTGCGGCGCAGGCGCGACCCGGCCCTGCTTGAATACGTCGGGCGCGACCTGGTCAAGATTAGCGTGTACCCCATCCCCCCGAACGGCGAGCGCAAAATCCTCATGCGCTACACGCAGATACTCAAGCCGGAAAACGGCCTGTACAAGTACGCTTATCCCCTGTCCACGTCCCGATTTGGCGCGCGTCCGGTCGGCAGCGTCAGCATCAACCTGAAACTTATCACGGCCACGCCCATCAAGAACGTGTACTCGCCCACACACGCCATGTCGGTACGCAAGACCGACGAACACACGGCCTCGGCCTCGTATGAGGGACTGGGCGACACGTCCGACAGCGATCTGACATTATACTTCAGCACGAACGGCGACGATGTCGGCATGTCGCTGCTGACCTACAAGAGCGGCGACCGGGACGGCTACTTTGTCCTGCTGGCCGCGCCCCGCGTGGTCGTGCCGCGCGAAAAGATATTGCCCAAGCAGATCGTGTTCGTGCTGGATCGCACCGGCTCGATGGCCGGCCCGAAGATCGAACAGGCGCGTAAATCCCTGCTGTTCTGCCTCAACAGCCTGCACCGCGAAGACCGCTTCGACGTGATCACCTTCAGCGAGTCGCCCGATGTCCTGCTGCCCGCCCTTGCGCCCGCAAGCGAGGAAAACATCGGCAAGGCCCGCAAGTTCGTGGAGAACACCGAGGCGTCCGGCGGCACGAACATTGACGAGGCGCTCAGGGCCGCGCTCAAACTGGTGCAGAACGATAACGGCGCGCAAAAGATGATCGTGTTCCTGACGGACGGCCTGCCCACTGTGGGCGAAACCAACATCGGCACGATCTTGCAGCACGTCCACGAGCGGAACAAAGAAACCAATGGCGCGGCGGACGTGACACAGAACGGCGGCCTTGCGCCCCGTCCCGCCGCTTTTGCCGCGCAGACAAGAACAGTCGGCCTTCCGGTCAGTCGTAATATGGCCCCGGACGACATCGAAGATACGTCCAAGCGCGCGGCGCGCGGGCATAGCGCGGCGCGGATTTTCTGCTTCGGCCTGGGCTACGATGTCAATGTGCCGTTTCTGGACAGGCTGGGCGAGCAGGAAAAGGGCGACAGCGACTTTATCAAGCCGCAGGAAGATGTGGAAGCGAAGGTGTCCGCCTTCTTCGCCAAAGTGTCGTCGCCGATCCTGTCCAGTGTCAAGCTCGCCTTCGACAACGCCGATGTGTACGACGTGTACCCGTCCCAACTGCCCGACCTGTTCAAGGGTTCGCAGCTTGTGATTACCGGGCGTTTCCGGGGCGAGCGGGCCGGTACGGCGCGATTGTCGGGCATGGCGAACGGAACGCAGGAAACATTCAAGACGCCCGCGCCATTCGGTTCCTCAGACAGCGCGAACGGGTTTGTGCCTCGGCTGTGGGCGCAGCGCAAAATCGGCTACCTGATTGACCAACTGCGACTGGCGAATGTGGCGGGCAGTCCGGGCGTAAACCCCGCCCCCGCCCCGAATAAAGAAGTGGTAGACGAGATCGTGCGCCTGTCCCGCGAGTACGGCATCATCACGGAATACACCTCTTTTCTCGTAGACGACCGCGAACAGCGCACACTGGGACTCGGCGGGGGCGGTTTCGGCGGGACAGTGGGCCTGGGAGTTGTGGAGCAGGAGAAAATACGGCGCGAAGTGCTGGGACGCGCGGACCAGTTTGGAATGTCCGGGGAGAGCGCGACGGATCAGAGCGGGCGGGCCAGGTCGTACCGGGCGGCGGATCAGGTTGCTTCGCGCTATCAGTCGGCGAACGGCGGCGTGACCACGCTCAACGCCACGCCGCAAAGTCTGGCGACAGGCCTGCCCGCCCCGGTCTTCGCCGGCAAGCCCACAAACGGTAACTTTGGGTATGCGCGCCGTGAGGGCGGCGGCGCGTTCGCCAATCGGGACGCGGCCAAAGACAATGGCGTCCTGGTGCAGGCTGTGGGCGACCGAGCGTTTTACCGACAGGCGAACGCGCTGTGGCAGGATCAATCCTACGACGCCAAAAAGAACTCCCTGACCAAAATCCAGGCGTTCAGCGACGCGCATTTCGCCCTGCTGCGCGCCGTGCCTGCCCTCGCCGCGTATTCCTCGGTCGGCGACGAGATCATCGTCCGCGTGGGCAGCCGCGCCGTGCAGATCGGCAAGGAAGGCAAAACCACCCTCACCGACACCGAACTCAAGCAGTTGACGGGTAAGTAGTGAGCAAAACACTACGCTAACAATCGAGCTGTTGCCATGTGAATAAGCTCTTCAAGCAGTGAAATTCGAATATCTATTGTGTGCCTTTGCATTATTGACGATATAGCCCCATTTGCATTAAACTACCGATCCTTGTGGTCAGCAGCTTATCATCAAGGCTGTTGACTGCGGGAATGCTTCTTACGCACCAACCAAAGCGTCGTGTATCAAATTGCTACGAGTTGTTGTCACACAGCCGATGTCCGTATTGTTCATGGTATAATTTCCATATAGAGTAAGCGGGCATATAATGCCTTGCTGAGGCTGATGAATCATAATCAGGCAGACAGATTATTCTTGGTTTAGGCGCGGCAATTTGAGTTGTGACGGCGCAGTATTGTATGTGTACTATATTCCACGAGTACAGGCAAGCCAAATTCTTATGGTCGGAGATTGATGTGGCCCGAATCGAAGGCATTCACATACAAAATTATCGTGCGCTAAAAGATTTTACAATAGGTAAAACCTTCGAAAATCGTCAGGTTGCCCCTTTGCCTTCCTTACTGACTTTCATCGGGGTAAATGGATGCGGAAAATCAACCCTAATGGATGCCTTCGGATTCATAAGTGACTGTCTAGCAGGCGGTGTAGAAGATGCTTGTGATAAACCACATCGCGGCGGTTTCGACCGTCTTCGAACGCGGGGACAGGATGGACCGATTCAGTTCGAGATCTACTATCGTGAAGAGATTCAATCGCGCCCAATAAGTTACTCCTTGAGTATTGACGCAAGGGAAGATGGTAGTCCTTTTGTTTCACGCGAAAGGCTAAGACAACGGCGCAAAGGGGCAAGCCGAGGATGGCCCTATTCTTTCCTTGAAGTCAACGATGGGCAGGGGTATGCTTGGGCTGGTGAGGAAACAGAAACAGAGGAAGGGACGTCACGAATTGAAGTTAAGCTCGAAGATAAGCAACGCTTAGGTATCACAACGTATGGGAATCTGGCAGACCATCCAAGAATTGTCGCTTTTCGTGAGTTCCTCGAAGGATGGTATTTGTCGTACTTTGTACCAGACCTTGCACGAACGTTGCCAGTGGCTGGGGCGCAAAAGCATCTAAATGGTAGAGGGGATAATCTAGCAAACTATGTCCAGTTTATGGAACGCCAACACAAAAAGCGGTTTGGAGATGTTTTGTTGGGTGTAGCAAAAAAAATACCAGGAATCCAACAGATCAAATCCGAGGCTTCCAAAGATGGCCGATTGTTATTACAATTCAATAACATGGGCTTCTTTGACCCCTTCTATGCGCCTGATATGTCTGACGGCACTTTGAAGATGTTTGCATATCTCTTGTTGCTTGAGGATCCTGATCCTGCTCCTCTCATTGGTATCGAAGAACCAGAGAACGGACTGCATCATCAACTATTGGAGCCTTTAGCACGAGAAATGAAGCAACATTCTAAAGGCAAGGGGCCACAGATTGTAGTAACAACTCACTCCCCGTACTTTGTAGATGCCTTGTCTCCTGATGACGTTTGGATTCTTGAAAAGAATTCAAGCGGCTTCAGCACAGCAGAGCGCGCGTCAGAAATTCCTTCCGTAAAGCAACTGTATGACGAGGGAATTCCTCTTGGGAGTTTATGGTACAGCAATCATTTTGGCAGAGGTAATCCCAATGTTCTTTGAGGTCTTACTTGAAGGTCAATCTGATGTGCCAACTGTAAGGAGCATTCTAAATAGACGCTTCAATTTAGACGAAGATATACATTTTCGCATACATCCACACAGAGGAAAAGGAAAATTACCAGGCAATCCACATGCCGAACCTGACAAGAAATTACAAGGGCTACTCGATCAATTGCCCGCCAAGCTCAGAGGATACGCGCATCTACCGGCAGGATGTGCGGTGATTGTACTAGAGAGTGTTAGGCACTTTTTTGACGCATCTGCTTACATTACATGTCAACAAGGCGAGCGGATAAACAGTTTGCTAGACGCCTGATACACCAGCCCCGCTACATCTGACGCTGTACGGTCTTTGTAGCGCGATATGTAGCCCAAAGTGCCTAACACTCTCTAGTTGATGCAGACGATGATGACTGCAAACAATTGAAATCTTCACTTGTGACACTCTACGAAAATCTGCCTAAAAAGCCTTCACAAGTGCTGTTTCGGATTGCCGTTGAGGAAATTGAATCATGGTTCCTTGCCGACCGTACTGCTATAAGCCGAGCAGGAATGCGAGTGGACATGAGTAAGTTGCCCAAAGGTGATCCTGATCGGGTAATAGGTGCTTGGGAACGCTTGGCAGAGGTATTAAGATACAAGCCTGGTGAATGCAGTGGAGGCGATAAGCTGGAATGGGCGAACCTTATTGCGCCTCATTTGGATTTGACAGACCCTAAATCGCCGAGCCTGAAGACTTTCATTGATGGTGTCGAAAAACTCATTGATAAAACAGATAATGGCGCTTAACATCTCATGACAACAAAATACATTGGTACACGATGCAGATCGAGAACAACTTTGCTGTTCTACTGTATCAGTTCATACAAATTTGCGCTGTACAGGCAGGTCGAAGCCACTCTCTTATCGGGCCGCTTCCAGGAGCGCGAAGAAGGCAGGCTTTGGCCTGTTGTCGCGGTCGAACAGAAGCGGATAGTCGGTGCGGCCCCGCACAGGAAAATTATTCAGCCAGGAACCTCCATCTTCCACGCCCCAGATCGTGACCCGGCCAATGTCCTTTTGATGCCTTAGAAACATCTCGAAGGCCTGACGATAGCGATCCGCCTGCTGTCGGGCGGCGTCTGAGGGCAGTCCTGCCGTATAGGGATTGACGACGGCAGCGGTTTCCGGGGTCAGCAATTCTTTGACGGAAACATCGGCCCCCTGATATTTGGTGGGCAGGACGCCGATGTCCATTTCGGTAATCATCACCTTCAAACCCAGAGCGGCAAACTGCGTGATAGACCGCTCTACTTCTGCGTAGTCCGGGTTGTCAAGATGCCAGTGACACTGCATTCCCACCGCGCCGACCGGAACCCCATGATCCAGCAGGGACTTCAGCAGGCGGAGGGCTTTGGGGCGCTTGTAGTCTCGCTCGATGTTGTAGTCGTTGTAGATGAGCAGGGCGTTCGGGTCCGCTTTGTGCGCGGCGCGAAAAGCCTCTTCGATGTACTCCGGCCCGATGGCCTTGAGCCAGGGCGTGGGCCGCAGGTCTTCGCCGGGTGTGTCGCTCAGGGCTTCGTTGACCACATCCCATTGTTTTATCCGCCCTTTGAAGTGACTGACCACAGCCGCGATGTGCTGTCGCAGGCGCGCGAGGGCCAGTTCGCGACCGGCAGGCTGACCGTCCGGGCCTGCGAAGAACCAGGCTGGCGTTTGCGAGTGCCAGATCAACGTATGCCCGACGACGATAGCGCCACTCTGCTGCGCCATATTGACCAGAGCATCTCCTTCGGCAAACGTGAAAACGCCTTCAGCGCGCTGCGTGGCATCAGGCTTCAGGCAGTTTTCCGGTGTAAAGGCGTTGAAGTGCATTCGCGCGATAGCGACGAGGTCCGCCGCTTTGCCCTCAATCGCCTTAGAGCTGACCGCCGTGCCGATGAGGAACTTCCCTTTGAAAGCCTCTTTAAGCGGCGTAATTGGCATCGGAGGCATAGAGGGGGGCTTCTCCTGCAAAGTGGACGAAGCGGCAATGGCGACATTTGCCTGCGCCCTGTTACAAGCGGTCAGGGAAACAGGCGTTGCCAGCAAGCCCGCGAATGCCGCAATCAGCTTGATATACCGGTGTGTTGAGGCTTTGCGGGTCTTGGCGCATATTGGTGCGCGATCAAGGTAATTCAGTCGGTTCATCCTGCTTTTTGCATTTCGGGCCGCGCTACTTGACGCCATAGCGGTAATCCTGCTTGTCAATGATGGTCTGGGCTTTGTCAATGCGGGCTTGTGTAAGAGGGTGGTCGCGCAGCCATTCAGGATCGTTGCCGCCCTGCCGGTGTTCCATACGGGCCAGCTTATCGAAGAAGCGCACCATGCCGTTCGGATCGTAGCCCGCCTCATTCGCATACGACAGGCCGCGCCTGTCCGCCTCGTACTCGTCGTCGCGGCTGTATTTCAGGCCCGCCACGCCCGCGCCCAGGCCGGCCAGTTGGTTGTAGGTCGGGTTGGGAATGAAGATGTTAATGAGGATGCTTGTAGTGAGACTCGACGAGAGCTGCCGCGCCGCATGGCGGGCTGCCACATGCCCGCACTCGTGGCCCAGAACGCAGGCAAGCGCGTCGTCATCGTCGCCCATCATATCCAGCAGTCCCCTGAACACATAGACAGGACCGCCGGGCAGGCTAAACGCGTTGATCTCCTTGTTATCCAGCACCTTGAACGTGTAGTTGATGCCGGGACGATCCAGATGCGGCAATAGCCGCGCCCCGACCATGCGGACGCGTTCGGCGTCAGGCGATTTCGTGTCCACGCGAAACTGCTGCTCCACTTCGTGCGACGCTTCCTTGCCCAGATTTACCTCCTGCTTGGTAGACAGGAAACTCTTGGTGCGGCAGCCGGTCAGGTTGACGCCTGCGGCAAACAGGAAGATCAGCGCCAACGCCCGTTTTGCAGGACGCAGCGAGCGGGCAGGCCAAACACCTGAAAAGGAACTATGAGGGCGGGCGGGGCGGAGGGATGCGGCGAATTTACGCATGAGAAAAAGAACCTCTCTTGTACAATGCCGGGTAATGCAGAAACAAACAGAGCAACAAACAGAGCAACAGTATAGAAAAATAAAATGCCTGACGATGCTATACAGCAGGCTCGGCGGGCGTTTCGGGATTGCGCGCTTTGGGTTTGCCGCCCTGCGCCTCGGCAAAGGCTTTGGCGCGCTGCGCCACGTAACGTTCGACGCGGTTGAGCGCAAAACCTGCCCGCCCCGGCAGTTCGCCCAATCCCCCCATTCTTTTGCGCGGGCGAATAAGAAGCAGGCGATGGTTCATGCGTTCGTCGGGCAGCCATTTGTATTTGTACGGCTCGTCGCCGCGTAAAAAGTCGAACTCCGTACAGTCTTCTTCAATCGCGCATCGGATCGCGCGCCCGGTCAGCAGCGTCCCCAGGCTGTATTTGCCCATGTCGGGCGCGAATCCGCCGAGATAGTAGAAGGTGCGCCCGCCATACGCGAAGCAGTACAAGACGGCGCGGATCGCGCCGTCAATCGTCAGCAGGTGCAGGCGCAGCCAGCCCCGGTCGAGAAACGTTTGCGCGATGTCGCGATGAAAGTCCTGTACGCGCCGACTGCCCAGCACACCCGGCAGCCAGCGCGCGTTCCAGCGTTTTTGATGCAGGTCGAACAGGGCCGTCATGCCCGCGTCCAGCGTATCGGTTCGGGCTATGTCGAAACTGACCACGCCGAAAGTCTTTTGCAGCAGACGGTCGTAATAGCCCAGATTGGAGCGCATTTTTTTGCCCAGGCGGGCCGTAAACGCTTCCCACTGCGCGGGCAGGGTGACAAAGGGGCAGGGTTCGATGGGCAGTACACTTGGCGTATGGGCGGGGCGCAGAGCGGGTTTCGCCCGCCGCGCCGATTTGCCTGCACCTGCGTTCCTGTCCGGCTTTAAAGTTATGCTGGAGTTTGCGCCTGCCGCCATGGCCTGCATCAAGAGGGGAGCATCCGGGCGCATCTGCTGCAGGTCGGCGATGTCCCAGCCGCGCAAATGGGTATCCAGATGTTCGCGCAGGGCGTGGGCCACGTCGTCCTGCCGGTCGGAAGAGGCAAGCGGGCCGAGATAATCGCTGTGGCCGGTTCCGATCCAGGCCAGCCGACGCAGGGGCGTGCCAAGATGAAAACTGGTATAAAAGGGGGCGATACCGACAAGAGTATCCTGCGCGGCGTTCTCCGCATCCTGCTTGTCGTGGCGAAAAAGCAAAATACGGGCGTGTTTGCGCGCCCCAAAGTGCCGCCACCAGGCCGCGTTCCACTCCCATGTTTGAAAGGGCGTCGCGCCGGGGCAATCTGCCTGAAGCGCCTGCCACTCTGCCCGCACGATGTTTAAGGCGTCCCGCCCGCTTACTTCCTCAACTCTCAACGCGCTCGCATCCTCCCCACGCCCACACGCCGTTCCGCGCCCGGATGCAGCTAATGTCGCCGCCGCAAACTGCTCTCAAATCATAGTCAGATTATAACATTGTTTGACGCGCCTTGTCCATGCCGCGACGCAGGGCAGACTCGCCGCGACGCAGCCAAGCTGCTTTAGGCTTGCAGCGGTCTTAATCTAATCTTAATGCAAACTTAACACTCCCTTAACACAAAGGCGGATATAATTGATTTGTCGTATGTTAAACTCGTCGGCATTACAGGCGTTGTGCTGTCATATCAGCATCTACCGCCAGCATTTATTTTTAGCCGTTTGTCAGTATTTAAGGGAGAATCGTTTTGAACCGTCCGAATCGCCGCAGCGCTTTTACGCTGATCGAATTACTCGTCGTGATCGCCATTATAGCGATACTCGCCGCCATCCTGTTCCCGGTCTTCGCCCAGGCCCGCGAAAAGGCCCGCCAGACGAGTTGCCTCAGCAACCTCAAGCAGTTGGGACTGGCCCTGAACATGTACGGGCAAGATTATGATGGCACACTGTCGCAGACCTCCTGGGAACTGGGCAGCTTCAAGGCCAAAGTGCATTGGTCTTATCTCGTGCAGCCCTACGTTAAGAACCAGCAGATTTTCGTTTGCCCGTCCGACACCCACCCGGTCACGCCGCTTAACCCCCTGTGCGGGCCTAACGACACGATTGGCGTGACGCTGTGCGACGCGCAGGCTCCCAAGTTCTCGTATATCAACAGCTACAACGTGATGCCCGCGCACGACTGGCTTTCTCCCGCCGAGGCCGCGATTGAAAAGCCTGCCAACACCGTTGTGCTGACCGAACGCCGCAACAACATGAATGACCCCAAAATGACCCTCATCGGTCAGTGGAAAGGCACAACGCCCTTTATCGCCACCAGCAGCACCCACGGAACCGGCAGCGGCAGCGGACAGGTCTGCCCCGGCGATACGTACCGCTATGCCACGCTCGCCGATGTCAACGCGGGCCTTCTGCCCAGCAACAGCAACGACAACCCGGAAATCGTGCGCGTCCAGTTTGATCGTCACGTCGGCGGCGCCAACTACAATTTCTTCGACGGACACGCCAAGTGGATGCGCTTGGAGCAGACGCTGGATGTGAGCAACCCGCAGTGGGGCGATCACTGGTATCCCACGCCGAACCCGAACCCGCTTTCGGCCTCCAAGTGCAAATAGTCCTCCGGGAATACTCCCGGCGTACCGCGCCTGAATAGTTCTTCACACAAGGCGTAAACCTCCTGCTGATGCAAGGCTTGCAAAATGAATGCAAGCCTTGCGTTTTTTTGCCACTATTTTATGTAGGAAGGGATTAGCCTCTGAGGAAGCATACCGCCTGCCGATAGAACGGGGTATGATTACGTATCGTATGATTACGCATTGATAATTCGCATTCATAGTGGATACAAGAATTTTCTGCCGTTTTATTGACACAGGAGTCGAACGAGCCATGATTGATACGCCTCCGCCACTTTCCCCCAGAGAAGCCAAGGAACAGGACGCCTCGCCCCTTGCGCCCGCGCCCGCCGCCGATGTCACGCTGTACCGGCGGTTTCGCAGGCTTGTTTTCGGCAATCCTATATCGAGCGAACACGCTGAACATACACTGCTGAACAAACTTATCGCCCTGCCCGTCTTCGCCTCGGACGCCATCTCTTCGACCGCGTATGCCACGCAGGAAATTATTCTCGCATTGGGCGCGGCGGGGCTGTGGCTCTCGGCGAACAAGGCGCAGTATAGCAATTATACTATGCTGATCGCCAGCCTGATCGTGCTGCTGCTCGTGATCGTCGTCACGTCGTACTGGCAGACCATTCATGCGTACCCCAGTGGCGGCGGCAGCTACATCGTTTCCAAAGAGAACCTGGGCGTCAACTATGGCCTGATTGCGGCGGGCGCGCTGCTGATTGACTACGTGCTGACGGTCTCGGTGTCTATTGCGGCAGGTGTACAAAACCTGACGGGCATTCCCTTTGTCGAGGAACATTTACACCCGGAAACACATCTTGTGTGGTACTGCCTGCTGTTCATTGCCCTGCTGACGCTTGCTAACCTGCGCGGATTGAAAGAGTCAGGCGCATTATTCGCTATTCCCACCTATCTGTTCGTCGGCATGTGCTACATCATGATAATTGTAGGCGGTCTTGAGGTTTTTCACGTACTCGGCCTGCACGCCGACACGAAGGAAATCACGCGCGTTTACAACGAGCATCCGCAGGCGCAGGCCGAAGCTGTCAAGGCAGCGCGGAACTTCGGCTGGCTTGTGCTGCTCAAAGCGTTCGCAAACGGCTGCGCGGCCATGACCGGAACCGAGGCCGTGAGCAACGGTATTCCCGCTTTCCGCGAACCCAAGTCGCGCAACGCGCAACTGACGCTGCTGGCGATGGGCGGGATTCTGGGCAGCCTGTTCCTGGGTATCTCGTGGCTCGCCACGCAGTTCCATGTCGTCTATTACATCGACGGCCCCAATCCCTCTCCTGCCGTGATTGACCAGATCAGCGGCGCCATCTTCGGCAAAAACGGCGCGGGCAGCATCTTCTACCTGATGACGCAGTTCTTCACGGCCGCGATCCTCGTCCTCGCCGCCAATACCAGCTACGCCGACTTTCCGCGTCTGGCCTCGATCCTGGCCCGTGACCGCTTTATGCCCAAGCAGTTCAGCAATCTGGGCGACAAGCTGGTGTTCAACAACGGCATCATGCTGCTGGGCCTCTTTGCCGCCGTGCTGATCGTGGTCAAGAAGGGCAGCGTAGACTCGCTGATCCCGCTGTACGCCACGGGCGTGTTCACGGCTTTTACGCTGTCGCAGGCGGGCATGGTGAAGCACTGGAAGACGCTGGGTGGAAAGGGCTGGCAGGGCAAGGCCCTTGTCAACGGCGTGGGTACGGTCGCCACCCTGCTTGTGCTTTGCACGATTGTTTATGAAAAGTTTACCGAGGGCGCGTGGATCATCGTGTTCCTGATCGCGCTGCTGTTTTTCATGTTCCGCAAGATCCATACGCATTATATGGATGTCGCGCAGCAGCTCAAGCTCGCCAACTACGTCGCGCCCAACGCGCCGCTCAAGAACACGGTTCTTGTCCTGGTTCCCGCCCTGCACCGGGGCGTGATGCCCGCACTGGAATACGCCCGCTCGCTCTCTTCGGACTGCCGCGCCGTTCATATCTGCACCGACCCGGAGCGCACGCCGCAACTGCGCGAACGCTGGGAGCAGTGGGGCCATGACGTGCCGCTCGTGATTTTGAACTCGCCGTACCGCTCGCTTATCGGCCCGGTCATGCGCTACCTGGACGCCGTGCAGCACGAGCGGCGCAACCACACCGTCACCGTGGTCGTGCCGGAGTTCGTGTCCACCAAATCGTGGCATACCCTGCTGCACGGGCAGTCGGGCCTGCGCCTGAAACTTGCCCTGCTGGCGCGGCGCGATGTCGTAGTCGCGAACGTGCGCTACTATTTGCAGCATACGGACAACCCGCCGCCCGCCGACGCTCTGGCCGAAGAGGATGCGGGAACCGGCGCATCCGGCCACAACGGACAGGACGCTCATAATGGAAATGGCGGACACAATGGAGGCGGCGGGCATAACGGACATGCTGAGGCGGTGGGCCTGACCGCGTCCCTGAATCCCATACAGCAGGCTCTCGCCCCGGACGAGCGGCCTCCGGTTCCGGGCAGCGCGCAGGATCTGGCGTTGATTGAGGAAGGCGCGGAGGACGACGCCTCCGATTACAAAGCCGAGGATGGTTCGGGGACAAACGCCGCCGGGCAAACACGCGGCGCGTCTCTACACGGCAGCGGCTTGAACAGCTTGCGAGACGGCGCGCTCCCGCCCGTCACCGGCACATTGGAAGAGCAGGCGGCGTATGACAGCCGACAAAACACGCAGGACAAGCAGGACACGCGCGACGGTCTGAACCAGAGGACGCAGGGCCGGGACGACGCGCCGGGAGGCCGGCCATGATTATCGAAACGCGTTCCGATGTGGTGCGATTGTCGGGTTCGCTGCACAAAAACCAGTGGATGTCCATTCGCGCTGCGGCCAATCTGCTGCTGCACGAGTTTCCGCAGGGCATCATCATTGACTGCGCCGGCCTGGAAAACATCTCCGAGGACGGAGCCAGGACATTTCTGGAAGCCATGCGCGACATCGAGCAGGCCCGCGCCCGCATCATCGTCGCCAGCCTGCCCCAGAACGTGCTGAGCGTCATCAAGACCATACCGGGCGTGCGCTCGCAATTACCCGTTGCCGCGTCGGTCGAGGCCGCGCGCGCGTCCCTGCAAATGCAGCGCAAAGCCCCCGCCCCGGCCCCCACGCCCGACGCCACGCGCAGCGGGCAGGTGATCCTGGTTCCCCTGATGGCCGAGGTGGATTTAAGTTATGGGGCCGACCTTGCCGCGCGGCTCGCCAAGGCGGCGCGGGCCGAGGTGCGCCTGGTCTATCTATTGGAAGTAACGCGTACCCTGCCCCTCAACGCGCCGTTGCAGGAGCAGGAGCAGGCCGCGCAGGAGTCGCTCGCCAAAGCGGTCGGCATGGCGCGGCGGCAGAACATCGTGCCGCAGGAGCATATCGAGCGTGTGCGCGAGGCCGTAGACGGCGCGCTGGCCGCCGTCAAAACGTACAGCGCGACGCAGATCGTCGTGGGCGCGTCCAAGCACGCGATGGATCACGGCGACCATGACCGCTTCGACGCGCTCGTAGATACCCTGCTGCACCGCGCCCCCTGCGAGGTGATCGTGGGCCGATTGAGCAAAGATTAACAATCGGGAGTTGAGTGATAAGTAGACATGGTCAGTCTCGGCACAAGCCGGATTGCTGTTGAGAGACGTTCAGGAGTGACATGCCTCAGCCCACCTACCGTTGTGTAGAATGTTCACAGCCCGCCCCTGCCGGGCAATTATTGTGCGCGGCGTGTACAGCGCGTATAGAAGCGCGCAAGCAGCCATCTCAGCAGCCACCTCAGCTACCATCTCAGCTACCGTATCAACCGCCTCCCTCGGCTTACCCGGCGTCCCATCCGTCGTCGCCGTCTCCTGTCCAGGCGGTCACTCCAACGCAGAACACTTCGGTCTATCGAGGGGTGTCCCTGCCCTCGGATACGCTTCCCCCGCAAGCCCAGGCTCCGCCCGACATGCCTGCACACTACCGCCTTGATCTGAGCGGCAAACCTATGCCGGACATTTCCATGCCGGACACTCCCGCGCCTGCCGCTGCGTTTTCCATGCCGCCAGGCACTCCCTATTTGCCGCAAAATCCGGGTGGCAACACCTATCAGGGGCAGTATGGCCGCGCCACGACCGATCCTGATGCGCTGTTGGCACAATTGAAGCAGGCTGAGGGCGGCAAGTACCCGCTGCCGGGCGGAAATACGTTTGCGGAGCGATTTGCGTCACGCGTGTTGGGCCGTCTTGCGCTTCGCGCCGGGGTGGGCGTGGTGCTTGGTCTCTTTGTCGTGATTACGCGGTTTACGGGAGGCGCACATTCCAATTCTGCCGCTGTGCAAACGCCCGATACCGACACGCCGACGCAAAGGGTGGCTGCGCGGCCTGCGGCAAGCGCAAATGGCATAGCCGCCGCGCGCAACTCTCTGCAGGCCGCCGCGACTCCCATCGCGTTCAATGCCGAATCGCAGGATCTGCGCGCGGCCATCGGGCGCGTCAATGACGCCTGGTCCGATGTGAAAAATGTTCTGTTCTCAGCGGGTGGGGAAGGGATGCGGACGGATCGCCCGCCCGATTATCGGCCCTTCATTCAGCCGCTGGAGCGGGACTACCAGATCATCAAACAGGCGCTGGAAGTGGTGCCGCTGCGTGAGCATGAACAGTGCGTCCACATGATGCGCGCCATTGAGACGGCGCAAAATGAACTGCTCCGGCTGAGTCCACGTCCGGCAGCCACCATGCCAGGATCGAACCCGAATCAAGGCGCGCCGGAAGTACCGGCCCTCAATAACACGGCGGCTGTCCCTCCCGCCGGAGGCGGCTCCGCTCCTGCAAATGGGGTTGTGCCGACAGGTCAGCCCACCGGACAGCCTGCGCCACAGGAGAGCGGTATGCCGCCGGCGCAGGGTTCCGCGTCGGGCAGTGCGTCGGGCAGCGGGCAGCCCGCCGACAACACTCTCCCGCCCGGCGCATCGCCGCAGGGAACGCCGGCCAATCCGGGACAGGGCTTGCCCCCCTCGTCCAGCCCGCCGGGATCACCTCCTCCTTTGCCCGGCGGCAGTCAGAACCCCTGATCACGCGGTTTCCGCTTCCCCTTCTCGAACTGGAAAGAGGGGGAGGCTGAAAAACCAGGGCCGCAGCCTGAATTGTTGTTCTATACCATTGTTTTGGATTGCTGTTCTGGATTATTGTTTGGGTCGTAAGCAGGAGTTGAGAATGTCTTTTTTTCCGCCGGACAGCGCCACGCTGACGATCCTGGTGCAGAACGCGCTCCGGGAAGACGTGGGTACGGGCGATGTGACGACGCTGTTTACCGTTCCCCCCGACACGCAGGCCACGGCCCGCATGGTCGCCAAGTCGGCGGGCGTGATTGCGGGCCTGCCGGTCGCCCTGACCGTGTTCGCGCAGGTTGACCCATCGCTGAATGTCGTCGTCGGCATAGACGAGGGCGCGAGCGTACAGCCGGGAGATACCATTCTGACGATTACGGGATCGGCGCAAAGCATTCTGACCGCCGAGCGCGTGGCCCTGAACTTTGTGCAGCGACTGTCCGGTATCGCCACCAAAACAGCGCATTTCGTGTCTTTGATCGAGGGAACGCGGGCGCGTATCGTGGACACGCGCAAGACCACGCCCGGTCTGCGCGTGTTGGAAAAGTACGCCGTGCGCGTGGGCGGCGGCTACAACCATCGCTTCGGGCTGTATGACGCTGTGCTGATTAAAGACAATCACATCGCGGCGAGCGGCGGCATCGCGCAGGCCGTCACAAGCGCGTTTGCCCAGGCCCCGCACACCATGACCGTGACTGTGGAATGCGACACGCTGCGCCAGGTGCAGGAGGCCGTAGACGCGGGCGCGGACATCGTTCTCTTGGACAACATGAGCGTGGAACAGATGGAACAGGCCCTGGAAATCGTGGCGGGACAGGCCGGAACCGAGGCCAGCGGCGGCGTCAACGAGGACACGGTCGCGGCCATCGCGCGCACAGGCGTAGACATCATCAGCGTGGGCGCATTGACTCATTCCGCAGTCGCCCTCGACATCAGCCTCGACCTGTCCCTGGCGTAGATTACCATCCAAGCCTCATTTTCTAATTCAAGATGGAACCCTCTAAGGAACCCTACATAATCCTTCTGGATAGCGCGCCGTCCACGATGGACGCGGCGCGGGACGAACTGCTTGCAGGCCGGACGCGCTTTGTTCCCGGCCTGTACGCGCTGCCCTGCGGCGTGATGGCGCGCGAGCAGACGGCGGGGCGAGGCCAGCGGGGGCGGACGTGGTTCGCGCGTCCGGGCGAGTGCCTATGCGCCACGTACTATTTCGGGCATGTCCTGAACAGCGCGCAGCAGGCGGCAGAAATCTCCTTTGTGGCGGGCCTTGCCGTGTGTTCCGCGCTGCACGACCTGCGGGAAGAACCGCAGGCAGCAGGCTTGGGCCTGAAATGGCCCAACGACATACTTCTCAATGGCAAAAAAGTTGGCGGCATACTGATCGAGATGGCGCATGTCCACGCGCAAACAAGCGGAATGGTAACGACCCTCACGGCAGGCAAGACTGGCGCTTCAACGCCCGCGCTTGTGGCCCTTGTCGGCGTGGGCATCAACCTGAGCATCATGGATTTTCCGCCTGAACTCGCGCCGTTCGCCACCTCGATAAAGCGCGAAGGCGGGAATTTCCTGCTGGATGTCGAGGATGAAAAGGAAGCGCAGGCGCTGGCCCGACATATCGCGCATTCTCTGAGCAGCTGCGGGCGGATATGGCAGAGCGGAGGATTGGGTTCGATTTTACGCTCTTGGCGGCGATACGATCAAACGCCGGGAAGGGTGTTTGAAACGATGGAGGGAGCTGAGGACGGTGTGCCGGTGCGCGGCGTGGCCGAGGGCGTCGCGGACGACGGCGCGTTATGCCTGCGCGCAGCGGATGGCCGCCTGCTCAACGTTCGTTCCGCGTCCTCGCTGCGCGAAATCCCAGGCTGAAGCCGCTAAAAGGACACCGCTGTTCCGAAGCGGCGGACAACAGCCCCGGCCCGCAGCCACGTCAAGGCAAAGGTTGTCACAAGAGAGACATGCGGACGTTAAAAAGAGCGTTCGCATACAGTACGCCTCGCGATGTTTTGCAGCGCCACAGTCGCCGGGCAGAAAGAACCTCTCCTATAATGACCGCGCCAAACATAAAAGGCTTGACTATAACACCGTTCGATATATCACCATCCATTAGGACACCGGTAATGACGCCGCCGAGTACGCCGCCATCGGCCCTGACCCTGGCAAACGGAGTGTGCCGTGTCGGTCTGCGTCGCGCCCGATCCCGCTTGTACCTGTGCGCCTGCGCGTATATGGCGCTTGCCCTGCTTGCGCCCGGCCTCGTCTGCGCGGGAACCGAAACCACCGGCTCGCCGCCCGCCGCGCCCCGGATGAAACAGGGTACATAAGCAGTGCAGGGGCTTGTTGCGGAGGGGTTGACGGAACGTTCCGTCAACCCCTCCGCAACAAGCCCCTGTTTGGCGGTAACATGGATTGTGACCGCTATGTTTGACCCGGCTTGAACTCTCAGGAGCCGGGTTTTTTGCTGTGCATGGCGCGTTCATTGGACTCTGTTTTTTGCTGCGCCTGCATCGCGGAACGGGCCTCGGCAGGCATCTGCGCGACAGGGGCGGTGGCTGTGCCGCTCGAAGCGGCGGACGTGCCGGCATTGGTCGCGGACGTATCTTTACCGCCGCAGCCCATGCTGCAAAGCAATGGCGTCAGAAACAGGCCCGTAGAAACAGAAATAGAAAGCAGCGAAAGTGAATTTGTGCGTCGAGGCATCGAAATCCTCCTTGAGGTCGTGTCGGCGGGAGGGCGCGGTCATCTTCCGCGCCCTCGCGGCCAAGCGGTATGTTGGTACGGACTGGTTTAGTACGGCTTGGCGGGTGCCCAGGAATACTGCGCGGCTACGTTCGCCTCATACACGGACGGAATGTAGATGTTCTTGTACCACTTGATGCTGCCTTTGGTCATGCCCTTAGCGTGTCCATCGCCGAAGAGGACGTTGCACGCGCCGTTGTGGCGGTAGCGCACCGTGCGCGGCCCTTCCCACGGCGTGTTCGGCACATCAACGTCACGATCATAACCGGGCTGGACGGAGATGCTGCTGTTGTCCTTGCTTGAGTCGTAGACGCCGTTCGTCAGAACGCTGTTGGCCCACCAGCCCTGCAGCGTGAGAAAAGTCTCGTAGCCCCAGGTCGCGCCGTTGCGTCCCTTTTCCGCCACCATGATCGTATCCGCAGAGCTGTCCACCACGGAAAGCGCCCAGGTAGGACGCGCGTTCGCGGGAGCCACACCGAAGTTGCTGACGAACAGGCCGTCGCTTGCGCCGTACTTCTGGCCCTGCCCGTAGTCGCCCGGCCACGACGGGCAGTTCCACACGCCGCCGCGTCCGTAGTTTTCGCCCTGGTACGTTTCGCCGTTCTTGATGTAAGGCTGAACCGCGTTCTCCCAATACTGGTACTGGCCGTCCACGGACTGCGGATAATGCTCGTCGTAATCCTGCACGTACATCATGATGCCGGTTCCGATCTGCTTTTCGTTGCTCAGGCACGACGTCTGCCGCGCCTTTTCGCGCGCCTGCGCGAAGACAGGGAACAGTATCGCGGCCAAAATTGCGATGATAGCAATTACGACAAGCAGTTCGATCAGCGTAAAACCGCGCCGCACAGGCGCGAAACTCGGTTTGGAAATCATCTCGGAATTCATCGTTGTTTTTCTCCTCGGTTGTCGGGCCGCCTGCGAGGGCGTACCCGTATCTGCGTCGTGTGAGTGAAATCGTCAGTAAAAGCGCGTAAAAGCGTGATGCACCGCACCTTGCCGCCCTGCAGGGGGGGCGGCAAGGCCGTCAGGTGGTTTCCCCGGCGAACAGCGTCACGGGCAGGATGGTTTCCAGGGCTACGGGCCTGCCCTCCATCTGCTCCATGAGCAGGCTGACCGCTGTGGCCGCCACCTGCACCCACGGCGCGCGAACAGTCGTCAGATGCCAGGCGGGGGCGCGCGTCGGCTCCAGGCCGTCGAAGCCCATGACCGCCAGATCGCCGGGAACCCGAATGCCCAGCCGATGACACTCCAGCATCAGCGCGTCGGCGTGTTCGTCCTCCCAGCAGACGGCGGCGGTCGGGCGCTCCCCCTTCGGCCCTTGCAGCAGGGCGCGTTCTTCCTCGCTGACGCCGTGCGTCTGCGCCGACGATGGGCGCGTGATATGCACGGTCATGCCCAGCCGTCCCGCCGCTTCCAAAAAGCCCTCCATGCGCCGCGTCGTGGAGCGGCGCGCATGAAAGGCGGCGCGATACAGAATACGCTCATGTCCGCGCTCGGCCAGATGCTCCGCCTGCTGCCTGCCGCCCTGCGCGTCGTCAATCACTACGGAAGGCAGGCTGGGCAGGGCGTCGGATATGGCGACGACGGGAAGGTGAGACGCGGTCAGCTTTTCCGTCAGGGCGTCGTGCATGGGCGCATAGATGACAAGCCCGTCTACTTTGCCGTCCACGAGCGCAGGATAGATATGGTCTGCCGTATGCCCCTTGAAGATGCGAAAAAGCACCAGGTCTTTGCCGTGCCGGTCACACCCCTCCTGCAAGCCGCCGATGATCTCTCCCAAAAAGCGGTTGCGGGCATCGAAGCCCCCGTACCCGTTGTACAGGCCTATAAGATCCGTCCTGCGCCGCTTGAGCGACAGGGCAATGGCATTGGGTCGATACTGCAGCGTGGCGGCGGCATCCAGAATGCGCTGCCGCGTCTGGGCCGACACGCGCGTGTTGGAATTGGTGCGGTTAATGACGGCCGACACCGTGTATTTGCTCACGCCCGCAGTCCGGGCGACATCCTCCAGCGTGGCGGCAGTCTTCTTGTCCGAATATAGGGCTGCGGTTTCCAACATCCGACACCTCTTGACCCACCGTTAGAGTTAAACCCGGCAAGTGTGACCCACCGTTTGAGTTAGCGGGAGTAAGTAAAGTATACAAAACTTATTTGCGCTTGTCAATGGGAAAATCAAAAAGATAGGCTGAATGTAGTATGCGATTTCAGGCAAAATCGCATACGAACTATGGCATTCAGCATGGGCAGAGAAAAGATAGCGAGGAACATATCAGGATGCCAGAGAATTATATGCAAACATGCTGTGTCATATGCGGTGTAGCGGCTTGACGCTAACGGTGGAGGAACGGCCGGAGCAGGGAAAAGGCAATGGCCCACATGGTACAGCCGATAAGCGCGTCCAAAATGCGCCATGCGGCGGGCTTGCTAAATAGCGGGGCCAGACGCGCCGCGCCATATGCGAGGCCGAAAAACCATGCAAACGAGGCCGACATCGCCCCTAGTGCATAATTAACAAACATGTTGTGTTAAGTGCGCTTCGTACTCGCACTGGTAGTAAGCGCAGATGCGCTCGATCAACTCAGCAGCCGTAAGCGTACTGGCCGGCTCGACAACAGCGCGTTTGCCGTGTACCCACTTGGGTTCGATGTTGTTGAGCCACGGACTCTTACTTGGCAAGAAGCAGACCAGCAGGCGACAACCGCCGTCTTGCTTGACTGTTCGGTTGTGCGCCTTGAGCCAGTTCCGCACGATCCGGCTCTTGTGCCAACTGGCGTTGTCCCAGATCAGAACCAATGCCTTCTTGCCTAACGCCGTCATCTTCTCGGCCAGCCAGGTAAGGTAGTCACAGGTCACTTGGCTGACCGGGCGACCGTCCACAAAGCGCAACAACATCTTGCCTGTTTGCTCGCCTGACGCGAGCAAAACGCCATAACAGCAGAGGGCTTTCGGCTCCGTATCCGCTTTGTCAGCCTGTTTTTCGACCAAGCGCAGCGGTTTGTCCTGCGACCAGGCCGACATATTGGGCTGCGCCAGACGACTCCACCAGACTTCGTCCTGGAAGGCGAGTTGCCAGTCGGGATGCTTGGCGAGCAAGCGTACTATCCGGTCGCGTCGGTTTTTTTTCGCGTGTACGCGGGATCGGGGCTGCTGATCCAGTGCTTGGCCCGCTTCCACGCGACATTCAGACGGCGAATGGCGTCTAATATCGTGGGTTCGGAGAGTGCCTGCTCGCTTAGACCTTGTTCGCAGGTCACTTCTGCCAGCAGTTTGAGCGTCCATGTCGAGCGGTTCTTGCCGTAAGTGCGCGGGCTGTGGTGCAAAATGGTATACAGTTGTTCGCGCTTGTCGGCTGTCAGCACCGGTTGCAGGCTGGTCGGCACACGGGAACGTTCTTGTAGAGCGGCCATGCCGCGCGCGTTGAAGGCGTGAATGACGTGGCGGATGGTCTGTCCGGCAAAGCCAAACCGCTCGTTTATTTGTTTGACCGTTTGCTGTGACGCGCTGGCAAGCAGGATTTGACAGCGTTTGAGCGTGAAGGCGCTCTTGCTGTGCAGTCCGGCTTCGAGTTGCAGACGCTCTTCACAAGTAAGTTTTCGAACAAAGACAGGGGCTTTCATGCCCCAAAGCATACCCCAACAAGGCAGCGCATCACAACATGCCTGTTAAGACTGCACTAGCGCGAACACGATGCGCGAACTCGGCGCGTATTGCCCCGCGATGCCGCCGAGCAAAACAATCGTGTCCAGGTACACATGCGGGTTGAGCAGACTGAAAGCGAGCAGGGTCAGCAGCGTTTTGGACAGCGTGGGCAGGCTCTCGCTTTCTGTGTCCGACTCGCCTGTTTCTATGCCGCCGGGTCTAAGGGCCGACCGGAACGAACGCGCGCCGTAGAACAGCAGGAACGCCGCGCCCAGCAGGGCCGCAAGCCGGGTCAAGGCCGGGAACGCGCTGACCAATGCGCCGAACCCGCCCACCCCCAACGCGATCAGGGACGCGTCGCACAGCGAGCAGCTGAGCGCGACCGGAAAGAGAAAGCGCCTCTGTAGCCCCTGACGCAGCACAAACGCGTTCTGCGCCCCAATCGCTACAATCAAACTCAGCCCCAGACTCAGGCCGCGCAGATAAATGCTAAAATCCATGCAGGTATTATACCGGCATCACATGATTCCGAACCATAACTATGTCGAACCATAACTATTCCGACCGGGAGCTATTCCGAACCATAGCTGCAGAAACAGAGACGAATATCATGCAAAAAGTCAGCGTTGCGGAGAAACTGGCGCGGTTTGAAGAACACTGGCAGCCGCGCATCGTCGGGGAACTGAACGGGCAGCACGTCAAGCTGGTCAAGTTTCAGGGGGCGTTCGTATGGCACAAACATGACGATGAGGACGAAATGTTTCTTGTAGTGCGCGGGCAGTTTCGCATGGAGCTGCGCGATCAACCCGCCATTACGCTTGGTGAGGGCGAGTTCCTGATTGTGCCGCGTGGCGTGGAACATCGGCCCGTCGCGGACGAGGAAGTCGCCGTAATGCTGTTCGAGCCGGCGGGTACGCTGAATACGGGTGACGCCACACCGAGCGACTTTACCGTTCCCGCTCCCGAAACGCTCTAAACAAATCAAACAAAAACGCCGCAAACGTTTTGCGCCTGTCTATTTGCGCCTGCCCGTTTGTGTCTGTCTCTACTTGCAGAAACCCTGCCGCTGCCCGGCGCGTCTAACCGGCGTTCTCACCAAGCATAGCCCATCAGGTTCAACGGAAAGCGACACCATTAAGATGAAACGAGCGATCCACATATTACAAATCGGGGCGCTGGCCCTTGCCGCCCTGCCGCTGCTCGCAGGCTGCAACCCGGACGACGCCCGCAATATCGCGCAGGACACGGGCAAAATCGCCAAAGATGTCGGGCAGTCAGCAGGCAACGCGCAGCTTGCGGGGCGCGTCAACAGTACGCTTGCAGAGCGCAAAGGCGTGGATATGAGCGGCCTGCACGTCGAGGCCAAAGACGGCATTGTCACCATCAGCGGCCATGTGCGCGACGCGAACGAAAAGCATATCGTCAAGGAAACCGTTGAGGGCATACGGGGCGTGGACAAACTGGATGTCAGCCAATTGAAAACCCAGAAGTAGCGTCGCAGGCAGACAAGGCAAAGTCAGCGGATCGCAGGCGCAGCATCTGCCGTAAAACTGCTGATTGGCAGCGATGAACCTTTTCTCGTCCCCTTGCAACAAAAGAAGCAGAACATACCAGTGTTCGATTTGATTTTCTGTTGGGCGGAAGCGCAAACGCGCTTCCGCTCCTTTTTGCCTGCCCGCTTCACAGTCGCGGCTCTGCGCTATAATTTATTCGCGGTCTGCACAGCGGAGGGACGTGTCGGCTTTAAGTGACGGTCGAAGAACTCGCAGGCCGCAGCCCACGCCTGCCGCGCGCTCTCTCCCGAAAAGCCGTGTCCCTGCCCATTCAGCAGCAGCAGTGATGATTCGATGTTCGCCTTGTCCAGAGCGGCCAGCATGTTCTTCGACTGCTGCGGTTCGACCTGGGGGTCATGCGTCCCCTGCACGATCAGGATGGGGCAGGTCTGCGCGTCAATATGGAAGATGGGCGAGGCGGCGCGATACGCGGCAAGGGCGTCCGCCTTGCTTTTGCCGATGTAGGCCGGACGGTAATCGTGTCCGCCGGTTCCGGTCGGGTCTAAAGTCAGGTCCATGCGGCCATAGTAGTCTACAACGCACTGAACGCGGGACGAAACAAACGGGGCCGCGTCACTTTTGGCGTCCGTAACGCCCAGCATCGTCGCCAGATGCCCGCCCGCCGAGTCGCCCATCGCGCCGAGTCGCGCCGTGTCCACATGATACGCCGCGCTCTGCGACCGCAGCCAGCGAACAGCCCGCTGCACATCCTCGATGTTGGCCGGGTAGGAATGATTGGGCGCGAGCCGATAGTTGACGGACACGGCCACATAACCTTTGGCGGCAAGGTCACGCGCCTGCGCCGCCCACGACCCTTTATCGCCGCCCGTCCAGCCGCCGCCATGCACGAACACGACGCCGGGGCGCAGCGTGTCGCTCTGCGCGGGCAGTTGGTACACGTCCAGTTTCAGGCTTTCGCCGTCCGCCTGCCCATACTCCACGTTCTTGATGACTTCTACCTGGCTCAATGCCGCTTTGCTCATCTCCACTCTGTTTGCGTTTACGGCCGACGCGTTCTGTCCCTGGCTTTCGCTGCTCAGATAAAATATTGCCATGAGAGCGAGACAGCATGTACTTCTTTTACCTGCGGCGCTGTTGGCTTTCACGTTCATCATTTTTCACCTGTTTCCTACTTCTCCCGCTTACCCTTGCCTTTGCCGCCAACTGCGACCGGCATTTTGGACGGGGAGGATTGCAGAATGCTTTCGCCCGAAGGCGTATCTTTGCGCGCCTCGGCGGGCGTGGCAGCTTGGGACGCGGGAAGCAAGGCCAGGGCAAGCACCTCGTCCATGTGGTCTACCAGATGGAAATGGATGTCGCTGCGGACGTTGTCGGGCAGTTCCTCCAGGTCTTTGTCGTTCTCAGACGGCAAAATCACGTCGCGAATACCCGCCCGGTGCGCGGCCAGGATCTTTTCCTTGATGCCGCCCACGGGCAGGACGCGTCCGCGCAGCGTGATCTCGCCCGTCATGGCAAACTCTTTGTGGATGGCGCGGCGGGTCAGGGCGCTGGCGATGGCCGTGGCGAGCGTGATACCCGCGCTCGGCCCGTCTTTGGGGATGCCGCCCGCCGGTACATGGACATGCACGTCCAGCTTGCGGTAAAAATCCTCGTCAATGCCCAGCTCTAAAGCCCGCGAGCGGATAAACGAAAACGCGGTCTGCGCCGACTCCTTCATCACGTCGCCAAGCTGTCCCGTAAGCTGTACGCGCCCCTCGTGGCCTTTCAGGAGGCTGACCTCGATGGTCACGATGTCGCCGCCCGCCTCGGTATACACAAGGCCCGTCGCGGCGGCGATCTCGTCCTTTTCTTCCATCACGCCATAATGGTAGCGGCGCTTGCCCAGATACTCTTTCAGGTCGTCCATGTCAATGGTGACGTGTCCCACCTGTCCGCCCGCCACCTTGCGGGCGACTTTGCGGCACAGCGCGGCGATCTCGCGTTCCAGGCTGCGGACGCCCGCTTCCCGCGTGTACTCGCGTATCAAGACGCGCAGGGCGTCGTCCGTAATCGTCACCTCTTCCGCCGACAGGCCGTGATCCTTGCGCTGCTTGGGAACCAAAAAGCGGGCCGCGATGTTCTGCTTTTCCTCCTCGGTGTACCCCGCGAACGTGATCACTTCCATGCGGTCTTTGAGCGCGGGTGGGATCGGGTCGAGCAGGTTGGCAGTGGTGACGAACATCACATCCGACAGGTCGAACGGCACTTCTAAGTAGTGGTCGCTGAACTCGGTATTTTGTTCGGGATCGAGAGCTTCGAGCAGGGCCGCAGACGGGTCGCCGCGAAAGTCCATGCCCAGCTTGTCTATCTCGTCCAGCATGAACACGGGATTGTTCGCGCCCGCCTGCTTGATGCCCTGTATGATGCGGCCGGGCAAGGCTCCGATGTATGTGCGCCGATGCCCCCGTATTTCGGCCTCGTCGCGCACCCCGCCGAGCGAAATGCGAATGAATTTGCGGCCCAGGGCGCGGGCGATGCTTTTGCCGATACTTGTTTTGCCCACGCCGGGAGGCCCAACAAAGCACAGGATGGGGCCGCGTGACGTGCCGGTCAGTTTGCGCACGGCCAGAAACTCGATGATGCGTTCTTTGGCCTTTTCCAGCCCAAAGTGATCCTCGTTCAGCACATCGCCAGCCTCGTCAATATCTATGTCGTCGGGCGTGGCCGCGCTCCAGGGCAGGGACACAAGCCAGTCCAGATATGTGCGGATGACAACGCCTTCGGGCGCAGCGAACGGCATTTTTTCGAGCCGATCCACCTCGCGCAGGGCGCGTTCCTTAGAGGGTTCGGGCATTTTGGCGGTCTCGATTTTTTCTCTATAATCATCGAGTTCGCTGGCCTTGTCGTCGCGCTCGCCAAGCTGCTGCTGGATCACCTTCATCTGCTCGCGCAGGATGAACTCGCGCTGCGTCTCGCCCATCTCCTTTTCCACCTGATCGCGTATGCCCTTTTGGATCTCCTGTATCTGCGCCTCTTTCTTGAGGACGCGGGACAGCTTTTCCAATCTGGCGCGCGGGTTCAGGGTTTCCAGTATGTCCTGCTGCTGTTCCACGCGTATCTGGCGCAGATAGGGTGTGATTACGTCGGCCAGTCGTCCCGGCTCATCGGTGTTGACGACGTTGATAAGCGCTTCCGGCTGAATGGTCTTGCTGATGCCGACGACATGATCGAACTGCTGCGCAACGTCGCGCATCAGGGCCTCGGTTTCGAGGTCTTTGGTCTCATCGGTGGGCAGGGGTTCGATCTGTACGCAGAAGTACGGCTCCTGCTGCACGTACTTGATGATTCTGGCCCGCATCACGCCTTCGAGCATCACGCGCACGGTTCCGTCCGGCACGCGCAACACCTGCATGATCTCGGCCACGATGCCGACCGTATAGATCTCTTCGGGGTCGGGGTCTTCGGCCTGCAGTTCGCGCTGCGCGACCACAAAGATATGCCGCTGATTGGCGGCGGCCTCTTCCAGCCCGCGCACCGACTTTTCGCGTCCGACAAGCAGGGGGAACATCAGGTGCGGAAAATGCACCTGATCGCGCGTGGGCAGCAGGGGCAGGATGTCGGGGAAACCGTTTTCGTCCTGCCCCTCCTCTTCGGCCAGCAGTTCTTCCAGGGCGGCGTGGGCGATGCGGATGGCTTCGGGAGAAGGCTCGGTATCGGACGCGTCCGTCTTGGACTTGCGCGAGCGTGGCATATCTTAAACTCCTGAAATAGTGATAGGCGTAAGTATTGCTACAGGTATAAGGGCGTCACCCTGAAGAGCCGGGTTTTCCCGTTTAGCGTCAGGGGTAACATTTACATACGCGCATATTTCAGAAAGGTTGTTGCGGTTAGCACAAGAGGTACGTTCCTGTCTCAGACTTGTTTATAATCTGCTGCACATCGTCCCCGTGTTCCCCGTGTCGCCGTGGTTAAACTCTTTCTGTATTTCTTTTCGTTTGTTCGGCGTGTTTCGCGGTTTACCCTCTGTATGCCTCGTCCAGCAGCTCCACGGGGTGGCAGATGCGGACGTTGATTCCGGCCTCCTGCGCGCCCTGCTGTATCCAGGCCAGGCAGCCGGGGTTGCCGGTCGCGATGATGCTTGCGCCGGTCTCGCGCAGGTTGGCGATCTTGCGGTCGAGAAGCTGGCGGGCCATCTGGGGCTGCGTGATGTTGTACACGCCCGCGCTGCCGCAGCACGTATCCGCCTCGTCCATTTCCACGAATTTCAGGCCGGGTATCTGCCCCAATAATTGGCGCGGCTGAAGGCGCACCTTCTGGCCGTGGGCGAGGTGGCAGGCGTCGTGGTAGGAGACAACGGCGTCCAGGCGTCCGGGCGAGGCCGTCAGTCCGATCTTCACTAGCCACTCGCTGACATCCACGACTTTGGCCCCGAACGCCCGCGCTTTGTCGCCATAGGCCGAATCTTCGCCCAGCAGGTCGCCATATTCTTTCATAGTCGAGCCGCAGCCCGCCGAATTGATGACGATGGCGTCCAGTTCGGCCATGTAGGGCGCGAAAGAGTCCAGGAGGGTGCGGGCGCGGCTTGCCCCATCCTCGTGAAAGCCCGTGTGCAGGTGCAATGCGCCGCAGCAGCCCGCCGACTTGGGCGCGACGACCTCGCACCCATTGGTCTGCAAGACGCGCACCGTGGCCGCGTTCGTGCCGCCGAACAGGACGCGCATCACGCACCCGGCCAATACGCCCACCGTGTAGCGCTTTGCGCCGCTTGCCGGGCTGCGTTCGGGCAGGTTGTGTATCCTGGCCTCGCCCTGCGCGATTGGCAGATTAACGGCGGCCTCGGACGACCCCGACAGCATTTTGGCCGCGAACCCCGGCATCTTGCCCTTTGTCACTTTGCCCAGCAGTTTGGCCGCTTTGAGGGAGGCGACAAGCAGGCCGGGATTGGTCAGGGTTTGCAGCATCTGGGCGCGGGCGAACGACTGCAAGCGCGGGCGCAGATGCTCGCTCTCGATGTGCGCGCGGGCCATTTCCAATATGCTGCCGTATTCTACGCCGGACGGGCAGGCGGTCTCGCAGGCGCGGCAGCCCAGACACGTATCCAGGGCGTTGACGACGTTCTCATCAAAGGGGATCACGCCCTCGCGCCACGAGCGCACAAGATAGATGCGCCCGCGCGGGCTTTTGGTTTCCTGCCCGGTCAGGCGAAACGTGGGGCAGGCGTCCAGGCAGAACCCGCACCGGATGCACTTCATGGTTTTATCGTCAATCGCGCTGCCTGCGCCAGCGGGATCGCGGTCGTTTTGGGTGTTTGTAGACATGGTTGTATTGTACCAGAACGGTAGTTGAACGGCTTACTTCGACGCACCCTGCGCCGGTCGTATCTTCTGGATCATCTCATCAACAATGCCACGAATTTCGGGAGACAGTTTTTCAATGACCTCCTCATCTCCCGTAAGTACATACTCCACGGCACGGGCAAGAGGCAGAAACGCTTCCGGCACTCCTGGCATCGTAATCATTTTATGCACTAAGTTGATATTGCCGGTACGAGCCACGAACAACAACGCGTTTGTTGCCGCCTGATGCCAATCCTCTGTTGTTTTGCCTTCTTGTAGAGCTTTCTGCCAAGCGCGAACACTTGGGTTTAACTTTCTGAGCATTACGTACAAAGGTATTTTTTCGATATTGATGATTGCCCGAAAGCCTCCAAAATCTGTATCATCTGCTATCTTCAAAACAGCATTGTATTCTTTGACGGCGTCTGAAAGTTTGTTCATGCCTATCAACGTTGTTGTCCGCTCTAATCTGGTCTCCAAGTCTCTGGGTTCACGTTTCACAACAACATTCAAATCTGCGAGTGCCGCCTCGTATTTTCTCTGCTTCCTGTATACTGTTCCTCTAAGAAGCAGAGACTCAGTATTATTGTTGTCGAGACGGATCGCTTGATCGAGACTTTCGACTGCTTCTTCGTATCGCTCAAGTTGATTAAGAACTTGCCCGCGAAAATGCCAGAACGCTGAAACATTAGAGTCAATCTCGATAGCCCGGTCAACACTTTTCATTGCTTCTTCATACCTGCCCATGTTAGCAAGGACGCTGGCATGAAGTTGCCATGCCGCATCAATCTCAGGTGTCTTGCTAATAATGAGATCAGCAGACAATAAAGCATCCTCAAAACGTCCTGTAGCCTGGTATATCACTACTTGCAGGATGTGGTGGTCGGCCTTACTAGGATGGGATGCTTCTAATGCGTTCGCAACAATAGTTGCCTCATCGAGTTTGTTAAATTCTATCAATGCCATACCACAAACAAGTTGAGCAGGTCGGTTCGTTGGACGAAGCGCGACTACATGATTCATATGCTCTAGAGCTTCTTGATAGTGTCCTGATACATACGCTTTTTTACCTAGTTCAAACGTTGCTGCAACTTCTGCATCTTCCTTCTCCTTCTGAGATGTGACTGCTTTTTCCACGGCCTCGGCTGCCTCTTCGCGACGGATACATCCGGCTTGAACCAACCTTTCGAGGGTATCTGCGGAAAGGTTTTCCAGTTGCAGGGACGGCAGCACTTCGGCGTTTAGCATATCCACGGCTTGAAGAGCAAGGAAGCCGCTGACGACGCTGTTCATGTTGCTGTTGCAGGCCGCGACGTCCATTGCTTCTACGACGTAGAAGCGGTGTTCGAGTACCTGGCGGGCTTCGCGCATCAGCCCGGTTTGCAGCAGTTCGGCGAAACGTCCCTCCAGGCGCTTGTTTTCGCCCTCCAGTTCGGTCGTGTCGTACCAGCCTTTGAGGAAGCTGACCAGCCATTGCATCTTCTGACGCGCGCTGCGGCCAAAGCGCATTTGATGCCAGATGGCGTACAGAGGTTCGGCCAGGGTATAGTAGGAACTGCGCCCGCGCAGGTTCGCGCTGCGAACGTAGCCCTGCTCGGCAAGGCGTTTCAGTTGCGAACTGACGGCGTTCGGGGTCAGGCGCGTGGCGGTCGCGATCTGCGTGGGCGTGGAACCCTCGTGCGTTTCGCCGCTGACGCGGGCGATCTGGTCAAGGATTTTGCGCTGCTGCGGCGGCAGGCTTTCCAGTTTGCCCTTGTAGTAGGGCGTCACCTGATCCAAAAGCTGTTCCAGGCCGCGCCGCACGTCCACGACCTCGGAGTCGGTGATGATGCGGTACAGCATCAGCACAAGGCGCGGATTGCCGCCCGTAAAGTATTCCAGCACTTTCAGCCGGGTTCGGTTGGCGCGTAAAGTCGCTTCAAAGTCGGGCAGGTCGTCGAGGGCGGCGCGCTGCCTGAGCAGGTCTTGCATCTCCTCGAATTTGAGGGAGTCCAGATGGATGATCTTGAAGAAGTTGTAGAGCGGCTGGTCGTAGGCGCGGGCCTCGCGGAAGAACGTGGTCGCGCCCCCGATGAGCATTATCATGCCGTCGTTCATCAGAACGTTTCGCAGGCGAGCGTTTTCCTGCTCGTCGTTGATCTGGTCTAAAATCAGGTCAAAATTATCCACAAGAAGCAGCAGGCGCTTGTGATTTTGGCGGCACCAATCTTTGAGCAGCGCGAGCGTCGCTTCCTGCAATTCATCGTCTTTGCGGAATTCTTTAATGAGCGCGTCGGCCTGCCCGCGCAGCGAAACATCCTGGGTGTCCTCGGCAAGCAGATGGATTACCTGCAGCCAGAAGTCGGCGAGGCTGGTGATGCTGTACGACTCCTCGGCAAACCGCACCGTCTGCCAGTCTGCCGACAGCCCGCGATCCCGAACCGCAAAGCCCACCATCAACAGCATAGTGGTTTTGCCCATGCCGCGCGGCGCGATGATGACGAAATGCTGCACGCCCGCGCCCTGCGGCTGACGCTCTATCTGCGTGGTCAAGTCCTCCACGAGATGCTGACGCGCGACAAAGGTACGCTTGATTTCCTGTTCCGTCATGCGGTCGGGATTATAAAGATGTTCCACGGTTCTGCCTTTGCTCTGCGTTCTGGATCAGCCGGCCTGAAGCGCGTAGTGGCGCAGCCACCAGTCTCTCAGCAGTTTGCAGGAGAAGGCGTACTGCTGTGTTTCGCTGTCGAACAGGATGTAGAAGTCGTTTTCCAGGTTCGTCATCATGGTATTGAACTCTTCGATGTCGGCCTGTTCGCCGCGTTCCGTGCGGTAAAGATGGTACACGGTTTCGCGTTTAAGGTCGGAGGAGACAGCCAGTTCGCGCAGCAGATGCTTGATGACTTTTTCCTCGTGCGGACGGTAGTAATCGCGCAGGCGTCCGTAGTAGTGATCGAAGTACGTCTTGCAGTCCACGCCAAGCACCTTGTCCCGGTATATTCGCTCGATGCTCTGCGGCGTAATGGCCTGCTCGTCCTGCACGTAAGTTTTGTGAACCTCCGAAAAGAGAATTTGAATGAAATAAGGGACGAGTGTGCCGAGAAGATCGAGCATTTTGTCCTGACAGGCCGCATCCAGTGTTATCTGCTGCCGGACAGCCAGGGCATCGAGAAACTGCATGGCGGTTTTGCGTGTAAAGGGTTCAAGCCGCATCTGCTCAAAATCGTTGATGGCGGCGATTTCGCCAAGATCGTTCAGCACCTGCCCGATACCGATGGAACCGGCGATGACAAAATGAACGTTCTTGATGTCCGGGGACAGCCGCAGCTTGCGCAGCCAGCGCAGCAGGGTTTTCGCTTCCTCGCGATGCGCCGCTGAACGCGCCATGCGGTCAATCATCATGGGAAACTCATCCAAAATGAATAAGACAGGATGCTGCTGCGCGCTTATTTTCCTGAAAAGCTCTTCGCCAATACCCTGCCAGTCACGCGTGAGTTCCTCGCGCAGTTTGATTTTCAGCTTCAGCAACTCCACCTCGGAGAAGTTGTTTCTGAAAGCCGCCCATACATTCTTGCGCAAACCGCTTACGCCTGTCACTAAGGCATTGAAGCGATCATCTTTTGCAAGCTGTACAACCAGTTCAGCGAGAAAATCCGCCGCGTTCGTATAGTGTTCAAGGTCGGCATGGACGATCTTGTAGTTGTCGCGGGGCGTATCTATCAGGCGGTACATTACGCTCGTTTTGCCGAACCGGCGCGGCGCAGCCAGAAGCACATGCCCCATCGCAATTTTCTGCCAGACGAGATCAACAAACCTGTCACGTCCATAGCAGTTTTCTCCACGTACCGGCGGCCCGACTTTGTTATCCATGTTCCTGCCCCAATCTGGGTCAAATGTATACGACACTTCTGTTGTACAACAGAAGTGTCGTATATGTCAAATTTGTAAAAGCTGAAGCTCAATCCGGTCGTATGCAGCAAATCGAACTACTTAACCGCATGGTGCGCAGGAATGCGGCATATCAGGTCTGCCAGCTGCATGAAAAGGCTGCGAAAGGACGAGCGGAGGTGAAACTGCCAACCTAAATTTGCCGTACCTTGTGCATCCCACTTTGATTTATGCCCGCTTTCAGGAGAGAATCATGCTGCCTATTGTCGCCGCCCTTGTTTGTACGCTGCCGGCACTGCGTGTCTCGGCCCAGGATACGCCGGTTCTCAGACGACTGGAACACGCGCTGTCAGATGCCAACGACAAAAAGGCGTGGTTTACCCGCTTCGAGCAGCAGTGTCCCCCCTCCGACATTCCGGCGTGGGAACATTTGCAGCGCAGGGTTGCGCCCAACAGCAAACAGTACGTTGAACTCAGTTTCGCCCTCGCCTATTATGGCAAAGATTATGCGGCGAATCTACTCCGGGTGACGCGACCCTCCCGGCTTCATGGGTATCGTCCTGCGGCTTATAACAAGGAGTACCGTGATACTGATTGCTTTACAATATGGACGGGGTGGGGTCAAACATGGCTGCCGTTAAACCTGCTGTACCTGAAGCGTCACGATCTGGACCCATTAAAGGCGTGGTTAAGGCAGGCATACGACGGATACCCTGCTGAAATTAGTGAAGATGAGTTGGGCGCGTTATGGAAGCGGCACAAAGCAGACTTGTTGTGTGCGGCTAGTGGTTCGCGGGGAAGAACTGCCAGCCTGACCGATGCTTTGATCTATACCAGTTACAGTCCGCGCGGTATTCGCGCATTGCTGCGCGAGACGAATGCTTTGTCGTCCTCGAAGGAAGCGCGTGTTGCAACTGCCGCCCGGCAGATCGCAGCACAGGTGCGAAGCCATGTGAAAGAAGTGGACGATTTCGACAAAGGCCAAAAAGAAGACAGCAAAAAAGTGGGACAAAACAGGCCGCGCCGCGCTTTTGCCGTCTGCCAGCCGCTGCCCTATGACAAAGCCGACCTGGACGAACTCAGCGTCGCCATCAGCGCGCGGCGGCTAACTCAGGACGAACTGTTCGGCCTGGCCGACGGCGATCTGGTCATCCTGCGGAACGTCCCGTTTGCGCGGCATGGCTACCGATTTCGCGCGCCCAAACTGCGGGACTACTTTAGCAACAAGTCGTGGTACCGCCCCAATACGGACAGCGAGGCCGTGGCGGAACGCCGCTGTTCGGGCGTGGAGAACCGCAATGTCAACGCCATCATCGCGTTCCAGAAGCGGCAGCGGGGCAGCGCGACGAGCGCAAAGATGCAGGGGGGTGACAGTCCCGGCCTGCCCGCCCTGACAACCGCTGTGAGCGAGCGCAATCTGACCGAAAACGACCTGAGCGGCAAGACCGCATGGCAGCTTACCATCCTGCGTAACACGCCGTATGCGCGGCATGGCTTCCGCTTTGGCACACCCCGGCTCACCACCTATTTCCGGGGCAAAGCGTGGTATCGGCCCGACAGCGGCGATCAGGACGTGGTTTCAGGCCGCTTCAACGACTTTGAACGCCGCAACGTCAAATTCGCAGCCGACTATCAGGACGCGCACAATCTGCGCGACACGCCGTAAAGGGGCAGGCGCGTTATCTGTCCTGCCGAACGGCGGCCTGCACGCCTGCAGCCATCGCCTGCGCGAGCGCGGCCTGATTTGCCTTGTCGCGAATGAAGTTTGCATTGGCCGCGTTGTCCAGTACGCACATCTCGACGAGCAGGACGGGCCGCTCGGAAAAAATGCTGCCTTCCAGCGCGCCGCCCAATTTGCCGCCGACATACGTTTGCGCGTCGGTGCGAACGCCCCGGTCGCGCAGGGCAAGTGAACGCGCGGCAAGGGCGCGGATCAGGGCCGCGTGAAACAAACGCGCGGCGCGGCGGCTCTGCGCGATCACGTCGTCGCTCGGCCCCCGAACGCCCCGTATCGCGCCCTGCGTGGCGGGGTAAAAGGTGGCGATACCCGCGTCGCCGCCCGAATCGCAGTGCAGTCGGATCAGCAGATCGGCGTGGCTGCGGTTGGCAATGCGGGCGCGTTCCTCGTTCGTGACGTTTTCATCCTGATCGCGCTTGGTCAGGATCACGGTATCCCCCTCGGCTTGCAGCGCGGATTCGAGCTGTTTCGCCATCTGCCAGCACACTTTGTACTCCTGCAAATTGTTGGCGGACGCGCCCACGGTCTGCCGCGAATGCCCCGGATCAATGCAGATCACGGATTTACGGCCTGTATTCGCGTCCGATTGATCCGCGCCGGAACGTTCGCGTCCGCCGCCCCGGCCGCTTCGCGCTTCGTTTCGTCCACTCTTACGCGCATCGCCTGCTTGAATACGAGGCGCGGAATACACGGGCCGTATTGCTACAGGAAGTAACGCCGCGCCTGTAATCCATGCTGTCCCTAAAAGACGCAGCTTTTTCCTCTTCGCCAAAATGACCGCCTTCTTCTCAATGATCCCGTTATATAGTTCTTATATAGTTCGCCGCCGCGCCTCGCTTTCACTTCTCGACATGGCCCGTTCCCACTGCGGAAAGTTAGGGGCAGCAAGGGCGCGAACCTATACTGCCTTGCCTACCCCCACCTACTACAAAATGCCTGCAACAATATATACCAACAAAGTACCTTCTATTCCCGTCTTTACAGGGCATTCGCAGGCGATTATTCACAGGACCGGACTGGCAGCGACAGTATACTTGTGAGCAGGCGGGCCGTTGGTTATGTTGGTGAAAGTTTCGTGGGCGAATCGAACGGCGTCTGCGGCAGGAAGGCGGGCTGCCGGGGGAAGGAACAGGCGGAAAGTGGCGGATACGGGACAGGACAAACATCTGGGCGGGGCGCAGGCGACGCCTGCCGACACGCTGCTGCCGTGCGGACAGCGGCATCCGAATATTGGAACGCAGCAGATAAAGGGTGGCGCGTCGCAGGCGGCAGGCAACGCGAATAGAAAAGCGCAGGGGCTGATGCTGGCGCGTGGATTGGGCTGGTTCAGCGTCGGATTGGGACTGACGGAAATCTTTGCGCCCCGCGCTCTGGCGCGATTTATCGGCGCAAAGCCCAATGACACCCTGCTGCGCGCGTATGGCCTGCGCGAGATGGCGGCGGGCCTGGGCCTGCTGACGCAGGCCGATCCTGCGGTCTGGGTGCAGGCACGCGTGGCGGGCGACGTCATGGATCTGACAACGATGGGCGCGGCGTTTCCCTCCTCCGGGGCAGGGCAGAACCGATTGGCCGCCGCGACCGCCGCTGTCGTGGGCATCACCGCCTTAGATGTACTGTGCGCCGCGCAGTTAAGCGGACAGCACGGCGCGGCCCGCGACAGCGGCGCGACAGTTGTGGAGAAAAGCGTCACGGTGGGACGCGCCCCCGAAGAACTCCTCGCCTTCTGGCGCGACCCCGCCCGCATCGGGCAGATCGTGGGCGATTGGGCCGAAGTCACGCCCGACGGTCAGGGCGGCGCGCACTGGAAGGTAAACGCCCCGCTGGGCCGCGCCGTAGAATGGGACGCGCATGTCCACGAGGAACGGCCTGGGGAACTATTGCGCTGGCACGGAAAGAGCGGCACGCAAATGCCCGTCGAGATGGCGCTGCGCTTTTGTCCCGCCGAGGGGAACCGGGGAACCGAAGTGACGCTGTGGCTGCGGCTTGCGCCGTCCGGGGTCGGGGGCAGTCTTCTCGCCCACCTTCCCGGCCTTGTGCCGGCCACGCTCGCGCTCAAAGCCCTGCGCGCCTTCAAGAGCCTGGTAGAGACTGGCGAGATCCCCACGCTCGCGCACAACCCGTCCGCCCGCAAAGAGGCGAACGCGTGAAGCAGGCACACATATAACGTTCTAGAGGAGTATTCTCATGCGAGCCTTATGCTGGATGGGCATCAATGACCTGCGGGTCGAGACTGTACCCGATCCCCAGATCGTCAGCCCCCGCGACGTGATTTTGCGCGTCACCATGTCCACGACGTGCGGCAGCGACCTGCACTTTATCAACGGCTGGATACCGAGTATGCGGCACGGCGATGTGATCGGTCACGAGTTTATGGGCGAGGTGGTCGAAGTCGGGCGCGAGGTGAAAAAGGTAAAGAAGGGCGACCGCGTGGTCGTGCCGTCCTTCATCTGCTGTGGAAGCTGCTGGTACTGCCAGAACCAGTTGTTTTCCCTGTGCGACAACACCAACCCGAACGCCGAGATGCAGGACCCGCTGTTGGGCTACCCGACAGCCGGGATTTACGGCTACACCCACGCGTTCGGCGGCTATGCGGGGGCGCACGCGCAGTATGTCCGCGTACCCCATGCCGACGTAGACTGCTTCAAAGTTCCCGACGGCCTGACCGACGAGCAGGTGATCTTTATTTCGGACGCGGCCCCGACCGGCTACATGGGCGCGGACTTTTGCGACATCAAGCCGGGGGATGTGGTGGCCGTATGGGGCGCGGGCGGCGTGGGCCTGATGGCTATGCAAAGCGCGTACCTGATGGGCGCATCCCGCGTGATCGCCATTGACGCCTACCCCGAACGCCTGAAAATGGCGAGTGAAAAGGCTCATGCCGAAGTCATCAACTATCGCGAGGTGGACAGTGTGCAGGAGGTTCTCAAGGAACTCACGGGCGGACGCGGGCCGGATGCCTGCATTGACGCCGTGGGCATGGAGGCCGAGGGCGAGGGCCTGGAATACGCGTATGACCGCGTCAAGCAGATGCTGCGCCTGGAAACGGATCGCGGGCAGGCGCTGCGCGAGGCGATTTTCGCCTGCCGCAAGGGCGGCATCGTGTCTGTCATCGGCGTGTACGGCCTGATGGACAAGTTCCCGCTGGGCCAGATCATGAACAAGGGGCTGACGCTGCGCAGCGCGCAGCAGCACGGTCAGAAGTACGTGGAACGCCTGCTCGCCCACGTCGCCAAGGGAGAACTCGACCCCTCGTACCTCATCACGCACCGTTACAGCCTGGAAGACTCGCCCAAAGGCTACGAGGCATTCGGCAAGCGCGACAGCGGCTGCGTCCGCGCCGTCTTTACGCCCTGACCAAACTATGTCACTTCTCAAAAAGCCGCGTCACAACTTTTGGTTGTGGCGCGGCTTTTTCCTGCGTAGTAGCCGCATCAAATTTGTGTCAAAGGTATGTTATCATAGACTGTATGGACATTCACCAAGATTGTATAGTAGAGCCTGAAATAGCGCTGGAAGAACCCGGCCTGAAGGTACGTCCGCGCGAATCGCACTCTGTAACGCTGTCTATTTCGGTCCAAGCGCTGATGCAGTTGGAGAAAGTCGCCCTCAGGCGCGATATGTCGGTACAGGGACTGCTGAAGTTTTACGTCGGGCAGGGGCTGCGTGAAGATGCGGCGCGGCTGTTCTCCGAGCATGTACTGGAAACCACCGCGCAGGTGCTGGCACGGCACATCGCTTCGGAAGAAGAACGCTCTGCCATCCTTTCGGAAATCAAGCAGGGAGGCACGGCCTAAACGCTGCCGCCGTTTGTGCCTGCGACGGCCCTCACCAACTGCTCTTCCTGCCGCTCGTGACGGGGCGGGGACGGGCGCAGGAGGATGGCTTGCTGCGCCTGTACAGGTTCTTCGGCGGCGCGTACCAGGCTTGCGGGCGCGGGCAAGTCGCCCACATTGGCGCGGGTGAGGGGAACGCCCGTGTCGAGCGTCAGGGCAGTTCGCAGGCGGACGCTTGCGGTCTTGCCCAGCGCATAAATGACGATAGCGGGAAGAGGAATCAAAAGCAGCAACAGGGTCGCAGACGGCCAATTCGCCGCCGCCGCGCCCAGTATATAACACAACAACGGAGCCTTGACGAAACAGAGGCCGGCCACGATGAACAGGCAGACGGCGTCCGCCGCCAGCCCGAAACGCCGGCCCTGCGCCCGCGCATACTCGCCCTTGCTCACGATCCGCCTGCCCGGTTTATGCGCGTCGTTCATTGTCATGCCTCCGATTGTGCCATTCTGCCTTACAGCGTCTCTATTATAGTGGCACAAATAGGAACCAAACGCTGACTTTCTTTCGGGCAGGCGCTTGATAGCGGCAGTCAATTAACGGCAGCGGTTAGTTGACGGCGGCAGGAGCGGCGTGTTCGGGTTCGCATTGCATTTCCTGGGCCTGCGATGTGTCTATGTCGCGGGCGTGGCCGTTGCCCTCGGTCAGCAGGCCGATGTCGGGGACACTGCCGCTCAGGGCGGGCGGGCCGGGCGCAGCTGAATCGTCCGTCCCATTGGAGGCGGGATAGACGCTGGCTTTGCGCCGCGTCAGGTTCTGGCGGTCGCGTTCCGCGATGATGTGCTGAAAACTCTCGCGCAGGGCCGGCAGGTGATCCACCATCGCGCTCATGTCCCGCTTGGGTACGCTCAGCACGTCCATCGGCTCGATGGCCCGCACCGTGGCCCCCCGCTTGGTATTGTTCAGCAGGGCCATTTCGCCAAAGAAATGCCCGGTTTCCAGTTCCGCCAGCCTGCGGGGAAAGCCATTCTCCATCTGCACCACCTCGCACCGCCCTTTGAGAATGATGTACAGGCGATCCCCGATGTCATTCTGGTTGAATACGACCTGTCCGGTTTCGTAATGCTCCTGTATCACGCCTTTTGACTCTTCAAGGCGCAGTTCCACAATGTCGGTGGGCAGTATCAGACTCATGGCCCAGGCCGCAGCCGTGCGTATCCTGCGATCCCAACCCGGCATCTTCATCAGGTACACGCCGCGCCACATCACCCAGGCGGGAAGCCCGCTCAGGCGCATTCCCATCACCTGCGCCACGGCGGAATGATGACCGAGCGCGCCCATCGTTCCCAGCCCCTTGAACGTGAACGCCTTCTTTTTGGCCTCCCGAATAGACGCCACGATGTTATAGGCCGCCACCTCGCCCTGCCTCACGGCGTGCTGCGCGGTCGGCGGGCAGATGCACGTTCCCGTAGCATCGGACGGGTCGGGGATGGCCGCGCAGTCGCCCACGGCCCACAGATGATCGCTGCCCTCCACCTGCATAAACTTGTCGGTCTTGATACGCCCGCGCATATTGGAAAGTTTAAGCGACTCGACTATCGGGTTGGGGCTGCTCGGCACCGTGGACACCAGCGTCCGGGTGGAAATGCGTTCCAGTTCGCCGTTGCATTTCACAACGGCCTCCGTGCCTGTCGCCGCCGTCAGCATGGATTTGAAGCGTATCTCGACCCCGTTATGCTCCAGCACCTGCCGCGCCAGGTCGCGCAGGTTGGGTACAAGCTGCTCCAGGATGTTTTCGCCCGCGTGCAGCAAAATGATCTTGACTTCTTCGGGATTGATGCTGCGGTATGTATGGATCACGCCGCGCACCAGGCTGTTGATCTCCGCGACGCACTCCACCCCGCTCCACCCGCCGCCCGCCACCACGAACGTCAGGAGGGCGCGGCGCACGCCCATGTCCGCCTCGATGGACGCTTCTTCCAGCGAATGGATCACATGATGGCGCAGGTTCAGCGCGTCCTCCATGTTCTTGAAGGGCAGCGCGTGTTCCGTCAGCCCGGTCATGCCCCGAAAATCCGTGACGTTGCCCAGCGAAATGATGAGATGGTCGTAGTCCACCATGTGCGGGATCGGCACGATGCCCGGACTGGTCGTGACCACCTTGTTTTCGAGGTCAACGTGTTCGATGTCGCGCACCAGTATCTGCGTTTTACGCAGCAGTTGGCGCAGGGGGCTGACGGTATCGAAGATGCCCACGTTGCCCGAAATGATCTCGGCAAGCATCGGCTGATACACAAAGTAGTTTTCCCGATTGATGAGAATGATCTCGTAATCGTCATGCCAACTGAGCAGGCTTTCCAGCTTCAAGGCCGCATACAGGCCGCCAAAGCCCGCGCCCAATATCACGATGCGTTTTCTATCTTTTGTAATCATGCGCGATCTTTCCCGTTCCTGCTGATGTCACGTTCGTGCTTGCCCGTGTCGGTATAAACAGACTCATCGCAAAATCTAAGGATGGATCTGGATGAATCTGTTTATACCAACACTGTTTGCTTGAAAAGCCTTACTGGAAAGGCGGATGCTGCACTTTGGTCAGCAGGTACAGGATGGGCAGAACGGCCAGGGCGGCGACGAGGATGCCCATTGTAATGGCGCGCGTCAGCGCGACATCCTTATGCCCCGCCCGCGCGCTGCGCGACACGCTTGTCTGTATCCTTCCGAACTCGCTGCTCAGATTGTTGGAAAACAGCACGACCAGGAACGCGGCGATGGGATACAGATGCGGGATCTCGGCCCAGCCGAAGTCCACGACCATGAGCTTGGTGAACACGTACACCATCATCAGACACCAGACGCGGCAGAACACGCCCAGCATCAGCAGAAATCCCGTCATCACCTCGGCAATGGCAAAGCCGAGTATCCAGCACTCGCGGAAATGGTTGGCTTGAAAGGGCTGCCCGTTCGCGTGCAGCCAGGGCTGATGTCCCGTTCCCATCCAGAATATCTTGATCATAGGGTCGTTCATCACCTGCGGGAAGTTGTCGGCCACGCCTACGGTCAGATAGTAGTTGTAAATCTTCATCCAGCCCAGCGCGAAGAACCCGAACCCCAGTATGATCCGTACCCAGCGCATCTGCTGAGGCGTGATGTTGGTGATGGCGCGTTTCCACGAGTCCCACGACGACGAGACATAGACGACGGCGACTGTCAGCACGGGCAGCACGTCTACGGCGATTTTCCAGTCGAAGGCGAACAGCAGATACATAAACGTGCCGATGATGGTCGCGCCGCCCAGCGGCAGGGCCGTCTGCGTCAGGATGCCGATTGCCATGATGACCTGCACGATTTGGAACAGAAATCGCGTGGAAGGCTCCAGAGGATAACTGGGCATGACGAGCGAGTTGTTGGCGGCGGCGAACATCAGCACCAGGGCGGGGCAGCGCAGAAACAGCACGACGACCCACTGGCTCAAGGACATAAAGAGCGGCGCGCGCACCGGCTTGTCAAAGACGAAGGCCGCGATATATTCCACGTAATCCTGCAGGCGCAGGCCTACATTGGGGAAAATACGATCCATGATAAAGTCATAGATCGGATCGCGCAGAAACCATACAATCAGCATCACGGCCATGTTCGCGATAACGCGCAGGGCGATGTTGAGCATATCGGGATTGAGCGAGGCGAAAAACGTTTCGTCGAGGGGCCACTTGGCGGCGTGCGGGATGAACCGCTCGTGGGCCAGGGCCGCGCAGGGCAGCGCGACCAGCAGCAAAATCAAGATGGGCAGCCATCGGACGCGCGCGCGCTTGCCGGTTTCCATTGTATATCTCCTGGGTTAAACTTACTGGTACAACTCGCTTGTACAAACTCGCTTGACAAGCGAGTTTGTACAAACCGGCGTCTACTTTAGGATTTCGATGTGGATTTCACGCGGCACGTACCCGACCCGAAACAGAACGCGCTTCAGCTCGGCGATGTCAGCCTCATCCCGGAATTCCAGCGACACCGAATCCAATCCGACAACCGTATGCACCGCATTCAGCTTCGCCAGTTCCGTGGCAATCGCGCTCTTGCCGCTCGTGTCGCACATGATGTTGACGGCCTCGGTGCAGGTCGGGCAGCACAGATGGGGCAGCGTCACATGCAGCACGAAATGCGGAATGCCCGTCAGCTTGAACTCCGCAGGCGCCAGGCCTTCGTTTTCAATCGCTTTGGGGAGGAGCATCAGGTCTACGAGTCGAACCTGCGTGGGATCCAGGTCCGCGCCTACCTGTCCGCTGTACGTGGCCGGATTCAGACGCGCCGGAACGACCATTCTGGTAGCCTCTTCATGCGTGGGCAGGCTTTTCTTGTCCAGGTACGTGGGCTTTGTCAGCCACGAATACTGCTTAATGGCCTTGTAAACAATCTCGTAGCAGCCGCTGCAGCACAGATGGCCGAGGGTAATGGTGATGCGCGGGTGTCCCACGGACACGCCGGACACTGTGCGCTCAGGATGCTTGTTGTACTTGAGATCAACGCCGATTAAAACTGCCGCCCAGAGCAGCAGCATCAGCACGACTTGCTGGGTTCGTCCGAGACCGGGCATGGTGGTTCCTGTTCTTTCCGATTCTTTTCGACTATTTGCGGTTGTGTCCGCTGACAAACGCGCCTGGTTTAAGGCGCGTCCGCCACGATCTTCGCGGCGAGGGGCTGCGATGCGCCCGGTGTGTTCACGCCGTAAAAGTACAGCGTGTAGGCCTGACTGCCCACAAGATTGACGTTGTCCATTTGCAGCAGCAGATTGTGATTGTTGTCGCGGATGAGCAGCGTGTACGTTCCTGCAGCCTGTATCACGTAGTTGTTCGTGTTGATATTGGGTTCGATGTCGGTTCCGTTGTAGCCGAACGGGTTACTGGCAATGAACACCACCTCAGCGCCGTTCTGCACGTCGGGCGATGTGCCGGTGACGAAGATGGTCGGGATCGTCGGCGAGGGCGAAAGGTTCAGGGTGCGCAGGGCCACCTTGTCCGGGGGCAGTCCAGTGGGTATCCTGTCGCCGATGGCTATGATGCGGGGCGTGTACGCGCCGCTCTGTCCCAGCGCTCCCATCACGGCCAGGGTGTAGTTGGTTCCCGGCGTCAATTTAAGCGTGGTCTGTACGACCGACTGCCCGCCCGAACTTACGGACGTAGATGTCACTTGCGCGCTGGTCGTCGTGGTATAGGGCGTGGACGCGCCAAGCGCCAGCGCCTGCTGCGTGTATCCCGACGCGGCGATGTCAACCATGTTGTCGGCTGTGCCGATCAGACCGTTGAAGGCGCGCACGCGGCTGGTGGTTTTAGCCGGAGTGCCGGCCACAGGATTGACGCCGTTGCTGTCGCCCCCACACCCTGTCAGCCCCAGCGCCGCCATGCCGAATACGCCGCAGGCCGCGCGCAAAACGTGCCGGCGAGAAAACATCATGCAGACCTCCTCAAATCAACTGTAAATTAACTCTAAGCGCGGTTTTGGAGTAACTTCGCAGATTGTGCCTCTCAAAGAACTGCGAAGTCACTCCGCTTCGACCGCTTGGTTCAGGTTTGTTAAACGACTTTGTTAAACCACTTACAGGGACAGCAGGAACGCGATCACGTCCTGCTTGCTGCTGTCGGGCAGGGCGCGGAACGCCTGGGCGCTCGCGCTGGCCTCGCTGTCGGTGTCGGCTCCCATGTTGTCATGGCGCTGGATGGCCTCCATCAGAGCGTTCTGCTGCGACTGGTTGGCGAGTACGCGCCCGTCGTGCAGGTGGGGCGGGCCGACGACCCCGATGCCCATAAGCGGCGGCGTGCGCCACTGCCGACCGTTTGCGCGTCCCTGGCCCGGCAGGGTGTTGTCGGCAAGGGCCGCGCCCATGTCGTGCAGCAAAAAGTCGGAGAACGGATAGAAGCGCTTGTTGCTCAGCAGGCGTCCGCCGATGCGGGCGGGCGACGCGCCTGTGATCATGATGGGCGTATGGCAGCCGACGCAGTTCAGTTGTCGGCTGACGGCAAGACCGCGCGGCTGCGTATAATCGGCCCCGAACAGCGCCATGCCCCGCTCCTCGGCGCTGCCGGGATTGACGACGGCGCGGGCGGGCGGCGCGATCAGGCGGATCAGCGTGCGCAGGTCGCGCAGGTCATTCGCGCTCAGGGAAGGCGAAGGCTTGGGCGCGGGCGTACTGGTGTTGGTGTTGGTTCCGGGCGTGAACGGACTGGTCAGGCCGATCTCGCCGTTCGTGCCGCCCGTATCGAATTGCTCCAGGGACGGCCCTGCGGCGCGCAGGCCGAAGCGTCCCAGCCTGATTACCGGGCTGCCGCCGATAAGCGCGTTCTGCTCGCTTGATCGGTTTTCAAAGCCCTCGTGTCCAAGTCCGTTGACGCTGGCGGGCTTGCCTGCCAGGATCTCATCGTCGGGTATGGCCTCGATCAAACCGCGCCCGATATAGGGCGGCGCGGCGCGCATCCCCGTGACGCGCACAAGCGGCGCGCCGGGCAGGGGGGGCATCTGCTGCACCGGGAAGCCGGGCAGTTGATGGCGATGAAGCACCGGCCCGCCCGCGTCGGCGCGCGGATTGAACGCGCCTGTGCTGGCGTCGAAGTCGCCAAAGATCAAAAAGGCGTCCTCGGTGCGGGCGCGCGAAACCGGCGTGGCCGGATTGCTTCCAAGCTGCGACATGTGGCAGCCCAGGCAGTTGCGCTGGTTGAAATAGGGGCCTTCGCCGTCGAACGCATCGGTGCGCGCTGCGGTAAACAGGTTCAGGCCGCGCTGCACGGCGGCCCGCTCGTCGCTGTTGGCGCCGGGAAATACCAGGCCGTCTACGCTGAGCGATTTACCGAAGGTGTCGCGGGGCATGGTTTCCCCGTCCACGACTTTGCTTGGGTCAATCGGCCCGCTCAGGCTGCTGACATCGGTGTCCGCGATGGTTTTCTGGTCATTGGTGATGCTGCCATTGCTGCCGCATCCCACGGCGACGCTCAGCAGCAGGCCCGTCAGCCCCGCCGCCGCCCCGCACCATTTTTTTAATCTCGTGTCCTGCATTTTTCTTGCTTTACCTTTTAGAATGAGCGCGAATTTAGAATGGAAGTGTTCAGAATGGAAGTGTTCAGAATGAACGTGTTTAGAATGAACGTGTTTAGAATGAACGTGTTTAGAATGAACGTGAAACGTCTATAAACAAGCGGTCGGTACTCTGCGTTTTGTGGGGCGACCCGTCGAAGCTGTGATAGGCGATGCGAAACAGCGTGTTCGACAGGAAGCGGTAGGCGAAGCCCAGTTGGTAGCCCCGATAGTCCGTGCCTGCGCCCAGGTCGGAGTCCGCGAACGTTCCCAGCGTGGCGTCGGCATCCACGTCGCGGTACGTGGCCCAGGCCGTGTACGCCCCCCGCGCCGAGCCGCCTTTGGTCGCGCCGACCGTGACGCCATAGCCGCTGTTGTCGAAACGCACCGAGAAGTTGTGCAGATAGTCGCCCGTAATAAAGGGCTGTAGACCTCCTTTGAGTTTGGGCAGGAGCTGTCCGGTCAGGTGCAGCAGATGGAAGTCGTTGCTGCCGAACCCGGACGACGACCCATAGCTGTAACGATTGTTGGTTGTCTGGAAACCGCTGTTGCGCAGCAAAAACGCATTCGTCGGCGTGGACGTGTCAATACCGAAACCGGGAATAAAGACAGGGGACAGCAAGCCGCTGTTGAGATTATTATAATAAGTATAATTGATGGCCCCGCGAAACACGCCCGAATCCACCTTCAGTTGGTTGGCGACGCTGTACGTGTCGCTGGTAAGGCCGACAAACCGCTGCTGGGCGGGAACGTTAACGCTGAAGAACGCCGTGGTATTGGTTATGCGGGTGCGCGTGTTGTTGCCGGTCAGCGGCAGTTTGAGCGCGATGCCTTCGGGCGCGACATCGTGGTCGTACTCGATCTCGTCGTCCCAGTTGCCGATTTCGCCGCGCCAGAACGGGTTGTCCATTTTACCGACTATCAGGTACGGCGTACCCGGCTTGCCTTTGTCCCCGAAGTAGTAGCCGAGGAAAGCGCGTCCAAGCGAAAAGCTTTTGCCCCGGAACCCGTCGCCAAGCGTTACGAAGGGCGAAGTGGGGTTGGTATTTAGCCCGGTCGTAAGCTGCAGGCCTGCGTCGGAGCGTTCCGACAGGGGAGCGCCGAAGTTCAGGCGCACCCGCTCGCGGAACGTCCCCTGATCGCCCACGGGAATCAGGCCGGTTTGCAGACTGCCGTTATTGGTGCTGTCGAACCGAAACAGGATGTCGCCGCCGATGGTGATGGGCAGCTTGGTTCCGGGCGGCGGCGCAGTCTGCTGATCCGGGCGTACAATCGGCGGCTGATTGGGGCCTTGATTGGGATTGACGCCGGGAACATTAGTGTTGCCGGGGCCGGCAGGGTGGCTGCCATTTAGGGCGTTCTGTAAATCTTCGATCTTCTTTTTATCGGCGGCCTGCTCCGTTTTGAGCCGCTGCTGTTCTTTAAGAAGGGCCTCTACCTGGGCCTCCAGTTTCTTCAGGCGCTCGGCCTCGCTGTCCTGGGCATGAACTGCGCCGCTGACGAGGAAGGTTCCGGCAAGAACGAGGGGGGCGATGCGGCACGGTCTCATACACATTCTCCTTATGGGGCGTCCGCCTGCTAAGGCATAGCGCTACTGCGGACAGGGTGGAAGCGGTGTTACGGGTGGTGCAGAAACAATAACATTTCACATACCGATAAGTATAACAGAAGAATCAATATATAGATGTGAAATATCTCACACTCATCTACATTTTTCACAATATACAGTACATATTACCGGCCACTAATTTATCACGCCGATTCAATTTCGCATCGGCTGATTAGCTAAAGCATAGCAAAGCGCGCTTTTCTCTTTGCATGATGGCAAAGAGAAAAGCGCGCTTTTGATTTTCGGATACTGCGGCAGGGAGATTGTCAGCGAGGGGAAGCAGCGCAGGCATAAAAGTTTGCACACTGCCACAGCCTGACCGTGCCGGATTCAGACGTTCACGGTTCTGGTCAGGGGCAGACGGGACACGCCCTGCATCAGGTACGCATCTACGTTATGTGCGGTCTCGCGGCCCTCGGCGATGGCCCACACAATCAGGGACTGACCGCGCCGCATGTCGCCGCAGGCGTATACGCCCGGTACGCTCGACGCGTAATCGGCCCCGGTTTTGACGTTGCCGCGTATGTCGAAGGCCACCCCTAGGTCGGCCAGCAGGCCCTCCTTTTGCGGATGCACGAAACCCAGCGCGAGCAGCACCATGTCGGCCTCGATCTCAAAGGCGGAGTCCGCCTGCTCCTCCATCTTGCGCCGTCCGTCCGCGTCCGGCGCGCTCCACGCCACGCGAACGCCGTGCAGTTTCGTCAGTTTGCCGTTTTCGCCGCTGAACGCTTTGGTGCTGATGCTCCAGTCGCGCTCGCCGCCCTCCTCGTGGGCTGCGGACGTGCGGAGGGTCATCGGGTAGTGGGGCCAGGGCATGGTTTCGTCGCGCTCGTTCGGCGGCTTGGGCATGATCTCGAACTGGTATACCTCGGTCGCGCCCTGTCTTAGCACGGTTCCCAGGCAGTCCGCGCCGGTGTCGCCGCCGCCCAAAATCACGACTTTTTTGCCCTCGGCAGTCAGTTGGGGCAAGTCGGCCTGCCAGGTTCCCGCCACGCGCTTGTTCTGCTGCGGCAGGAACTCCATCGCGAAATGAACGCCGCTCAGTTCGCGGCCCTCGACCGGCAGGTCGCGGGGTTTGGTGGAACCGCCCGCGAGTACAATCGCGTTGAACCGCGCTCTGAGTTCATCCGCCGTGATGTCTGCGCCCACGTCCACGCCCGTCGTGAACACGACGCCTTCCTCTTCCATCTGCTTCAAGCGCCTGTCCAGTACCCATTTTTCCATTTTGAAATCGGGAATGCCGTAGCGGAGCAGCCCACCGATCTTGTCGTCGCGCTCGAAGACGGTCACGGTATGCCCGGCCCGGTTCAGCTGCTGCGCGGCAGCCAATCCCGCCGGCCCCGACCCGACCACGGCCACGGTCTTGCCGGTTCGCATCAGGACATCGGGCGGTTCGGGGGCGATCCAGCCCTCGGCCCAGCCGCGCATAGCGAGCGACTCTTCAATACGGCGTATGGTGACGGGTTCCTGATTGATGCCCAGCACGCAGGCCGCCTCGCACGGCGCAGGACACAGCTTGCCCGTGAATTCGGGAAAGTTGTTGGTGGCGTGCAGTTCGTCCAGGGCCTCGCGCCACCGGCTGCGGTACGTCAGATCGTTCCAGTCGGGGATGATGTTGCCGAGCGGGCAGCCCTGATGACAGAACGGAATGCCGCAGTCCATACAGCGCGCCGCCTGTTTTTGCAGGCTGGCATCGGGAAACTCCTCGTAGAGTTCGATCCAGTCGTGTTTGCGCGCCTCGACCGACCGGCGGTGCGGCAGTTCGCGCCCATATTTCAAAAAGCCCTTCGGGTCCGCCATGCGTGTTTGTGGTTCCTTCTCAATCGGTGTTGGCTATGGTTATAAATACCGTGTAAATAGCCGCAAATAAACGCAGATGAACGCGAATTGTTTACAGGCCCACCCCACAACGGAGTGGGCCTGCGCGGTTTATGAAGCCGCATTCATGTCTCACCTGCGAACGTTCCTGCCGCTTTTATCGCCGCTCAGACGATATGCTGAGCGCTATTTGAGCAGTGTAATGAGATCATCCAACGCCTTTTTGTTGCGCTCCGAGGCGAATGGCTTGTTGGGGTCCTGCTGCGCGCCGCCGGGCGCGCCGCCGCCCATTGCCGCCATAGGCACACTGGCTGCCGGTGCGCCGCCGCCCATTGCAGGACGGCCGCCGCCCGCCCCGCCGCCACCCGCCCCGCCGCGTCCGCCGCGCTGCGGCTGCAAATCAGCGAGCATCTGCTGCTGGTCGGCGGTCAGCACCTTTTTGACCGCGTCCAGCTTGGCCGTGGCGTCCGCTTCGGGCAGGCTGTCGGCCTTCTGAATGTCCTGCATCAAGGGCAGCAACTGCTGTTTCTGCGCGGGTGTCAGGCCCTTATTTTGTACCTTCTCGACCGTGTTCAGGCCGGACACCAGGCGCGTCAGGTCACGTCCGGGGTTGGGGGTGGCCGCGCCGCCCGGCCCGCCTGCGGGAGCGCCGCCGCTGATCCTGCCTGGCCCCGCGACCGAAGAGGCCTGTGCGCGTGGGGGCTGCGCGTCGCGCGCAAAAAATCCTATCGCGCCGCCGAGCGCCAGACAGATCACGCCGGACGCGACGGACACGGGAACATTGGGGCCTTTTTTAACCATGATTTCGCTCCTTCAAACAGTGAAGAGAACAGCAGTGTTATTTGTTCGATGCGTGAGTATAGCCGACTGCCCGCAGTCTGTCAAGCAAGAGTCACTTTACAGGAGAATGTTGGCATTGGTCAGCGTTTTCAAAGGCGATCCTCGTACAGATTTTCACGTCGGAGAGCTTCCAGTGGAACGTCCGGGCAGTGAATGGCCCGCGAAAGAAACCTCTCCCATGCCGCCCTGCGTCTCTCCCTTTCCGCTTCTGGAAGCAGGCCGCTATCCATGCTGCCTTCTTCCCGCGCCGCCTCGATTACCTGAGATTGCAGTGGCTGGTTGATTGGCAATTCGACTGTTTCATCCCGCACAATCGCTGCACCATCATAGTGCGCTCGTATTGTTGTCATAGGCGTTCCTCAACTCAATTTCATAAAGATGTCCGTTGTTGCTACACCTGCGGATTCGCACAGCGCACAAAGCCAGCCGATTTTTTCCAATGTGGATGTATTCGTACTCGCATACACAATGCCGGAGGTGGTCTGCACCTCTTTGAAAGTCCTCATGCGTTCGCTGGCGTCCACATGGTAAGGCGTTGTATTCAGGAAATAACGACTGCCCTGCGTCGGCTGAAACGGCAGTGGCGGCAATTTCTTCTGAACGGCAATCCACTTCACAACGGCGGCGACAAACTCTGCCCAGGATACAAGGGGCGTCCACTCCGTTGCGCCTTCAAATCGAACTGCGGCGGGCTTTCTGCGAGCGAGAGTATGCGTCTGCTGCACAACCTTATCAAAACCACACTCCAGCAAAGCCGACACGTCCTTTGATGCTTTTGCATCGGGCGGCGTCTGCACCTGTCGCTTTCGAGAACGATGTTGTTCTGGTTTATGTTCAGCAGGCGGGCCTATTATGTTGAAAAACCCGGCAACATCTTGGCTCTTTATGTTGTTCAGCGCGTAATCGTTTCTAAGGGTGCGGGTTATTACATCAATCAGTTTACTGTCACTTGCCCGAAGTTCAGTGTCCAAAGTGGCTCGAAGCCGGGAACGTAATGCGTAACCAGCAACTTGATCTCCACAAACGGCTTCCTTGCTCAATGCAGTAAGAAATTCAACAACAGACGCTGGATTGTCAAGATTTGCTTCTGCAGCCCGCTTATCATCGGCAACGCCCTGAATGCTGTTGTCGTACAGACGCCACACGCGGCCATTGGTCAGCACGACCCAGCGCTTGCCGTTGGTGTTGGTGTAGTTCAGAGCCTGCTGCGCGTGACGATCTTCCAGCATGACGTTCCAGGCCTTTGCTTCCACAAACCATGTGTGCTGAGGGGCGTTTAGCAGAAGCGTGTAATCAGGGAACTCGCGGATGGCGTCGGAACGCTGCGAGGAAATGTCACGCGGCGCGTAGCCACACGCCAGCAGAAGCGGGTACACGATCCAATGGCATGTATCGGCCTCATTCTGCGGCGGGTCAGGCAGGTAATCGGCGGCTATTTTCTCGACTTCTTCTTGCAGCGACATGGTACGTCCTTAGAGAGGTGAATCAGCGGTTTGTCAATGCAGTGTCAGGCGAGCGTAATAAGACGGGCGCGAAAATCAATCGTCAGTTGCTGGCCGCGCAGAAAGTCGAGGCCAAGAACGCCGTCTATTGCTGTGTCAGGCGGCAGGTCGCGCCCGACAACAGGGAAATTTCGGCGTTCCCGTTCCAGTGCGGTGATGGCTTCAATCTCGAAGACGGGCGCGTACTCGACGCCGTTACCCATCGTTACGCGCACCATCTCTGCGGGCGCAGCGAGATCAACGCCAATACTTTCCAGGATTGTCGTGCTGATTACTGTTGTTGTCGCGCCGGTATCCAGCGCCAGAGCAACGGAGTAGTTCGCGCTCGGCCCCTGTAGTTTTGCCGTGATAAAGACCAGTCGCCGTGCCGGGTCAAAAGATGTACTCACAGCAAGTATTCCATATCTTCATCCCCCCTGCCGATGTAAAGAAAGGCAGCGCGTTTAGGGCGCAATACTCTCGCCTGCGCGTGAACTTCATCCTTGCTTGCGCTATGACTCAGCAGTGTGCCGCCGAGTACCTGCTGCCCCGGCTCAGACCAGGGATTTTCCAGCAGCACCCACTCACCATCAAAGCGGGCGTTAATCTCTTCCATTGTAAGCGTCTCGTATGATGTCGCAGTCGCTGTATTTTGCGCCGTTTCCTGTGCCAAGTTCTTGCTCCTTCACATTTCCGCAAATGCAATACTCAAAAACTACCCGCCCGCCCTGTATGCTGCATTATATCACAAGTGACCGTTTGCATACCACGCCTGCACAGTCTGTTTGAGGTTGGGCCGGCGGTCAGTAAACTGCTGCCGTCGCTGCTGCGCGCCCGGCCCTGCCGAGGGGTGCGGCAGGCTGAGAACCAGGCGGTCGTGACGGCGCAGTTCCTCGCCAATGACGGCCTGCACCGCTTCGGATACGCTGCGGCCCAAAAGTACGACAACCGCTTTGCCGATATGTTGGAATGTTTCGGGCAGCGTGGTCTCGATGTAACGGCGCAGGGCAGGAGTCTTGAGCATGTCGGGGCCATAACCGGAGTAGTTCAGGCCGTCCACGAAGACCGGGTAGCGGATGGCCGCGCAGCTGTGCAGCAAATGCGCGTGGGTGTCGAAAAGGGCCAATGCAGACGGCACACTCAAATGCGCGGGAACGTCCAGGGCGTCGAGCATGGCTGCCAGATTGACGCGGGTTTGGCCCACCCACTGCGCCCGCCGCTTCGCTTGCTCTTGTATGATGTCGCGCGGCAGACCGGCCCTTAGCCCCCGCGCCGCCTCCTGATACGCAAGCTGCATGGGCGCGAAGCCGGGACAGATGCCGATAAGAACAAGCTGCGCCTGCGCGTTTACCACGTCAATAGGCGAGTAGTAGATTTCCAGCAGCCCTTTCTTTGTCTGCTCGGAATGCAGGCGCAGGGAGGGCTGCAGCAGATCCGCTTTGGTGAGCGGGGTATGGTCGGGCAGGGACGCGATAGCAGGCGCAAACCGCTCAAACTGTGTGGACGCTAAAATCATGGGCTGTTTTGTATCACAACCAGGCCACCGTCCTCAAACCGAATGCTGAGATCGTGGTGATGCAGAAGTTCCGTGCCTAAAAGCGGTTCATCCTCCAGAGTTGTAACGACAACGCGCCTTTCATGACCGTCCCAAATCACAAGAGCCTCGTACATCTCCACCTGTAATGTTGTGCCGTCTGCAAGGACAACCTCATCCACTCCGGTATAAAGCAGGGATAGCTTCCCTATGAGATAGGAAGGCAGAGACATCTGCCCGCTGAAACCTGTGTCCATCAGGAAAAGAATAGCGCGATCCTCCCCAAGCGGGCCACGCACAGTAAACTGCACATAAGGCGTCAGGGACGCGTTGACGCTGCCTGTAATCATCTGCGGAACCGCTCATAGGGCCTGAGTGCGCCGCCCACTTTCTGCACCGCCGGATAGCCGATGCGGAAGAAAAACATATCTGCATCCGCTTTTCGCTGCCGCATGGCATCCGCCGCCGCAAGAACATCACTCGCAAGCAGGTACTCCCCACTGTCCACATCAACAGCAAGTATTTTGCCCAGGTTCTCCTCGATTTCGATCTGCTGTCTTAGTTCGCCGTTGTACCATGCCTCGGCACGGCGGGCGGTTTCCTGCGGCGAGTATTTAGGCGGTAATAGCATTTGCGGTTCTCCCGAGTTTCTGTATACCGAAAATATGCTGAAAAGATATGTTCATCTTCGGCCCCTTATCTTGCACGGTGGCGAGCTTCAGCGGCAATGATGAGTGGCTTCAACACCCCCTGAAGCAAAAGCATTTTGCTAATCATCTCTTCCTGAATTTCAGGCCATTGTTCTTCCGCGTCAGCAAACGGCATACATTCTATGTGCAGTCTGATTTTGTACTCTTGTCCGGTCATGCTTGGCATCCACTGGAGTTTTGTACCTACCGCATCTTCTATGTCTGCTTGTTTGCTGCGAAGAAATTGGGCTATATGTTGATGTGCCATTGGTTTGTTCAGCACGTACTCGACCTTCGCGCGACGCGGCTCAGCGACATAATAATAACAATCAACGCCGCGACGCTTATCTACTGCAAGATATGCCTGTGACCAGTCAGGCCTATGCACATCAGAGGCAAGTCCCTTATCTTGCAATCGTCTACGGAACATTCGCCAAAATCTGTTTAGACGTTTTTCGTCACTCGTGTTGTCCATCGGTCTTTCTGCACGAGCCACAGGCCGTCCCAAAGGAACTGCTGGCTGAACGGCTTGAACTTCGGCTAGAGGGGTCTGCTTCTGAGCCGCTTCTGCTTCCTGTTCTGCTTGCTGACGTTCTTTGAGGGCGTAAACAGTCGCTTCCAACTGACCGGAAACTACGGATTGTTTGCCGATAGTTTCCAGAAACTCTGTGATTGCCTCAACATCCTTTAGGTGCGCTTGCAGCACTCGTTTAGCGTTGACAAGCCCTTGAATGCTGTTGTCATAGAGGTTCCAAGTTCGGCCATTGGTCAGAACGACCCAGCGTCTGCCGTTTTGATTCGCATAGTTCAGCGCCTGATGCGCGTGGCGATCTTCCAGCGTAACATTCCAAGCCTTTGCTTCTACATACCACGTGCAAGACGCGTTACTGGCAAGAACGGTGTAGTTAGGAAAATGCCCATTGTTATCTGCCACCCGCGAACTGATGTCACGCCGCGCATAACCTGCGGCGTGAAGCAGCGGCAGAATAATCCAGTCACATGTGTTCGACTCGTTGGGAGGAGGCGTGTTGTAATGCTCCAACGCTTCCTCAACAGCCTTTTCGATAGACATAGTTCCCCTTGCGCCAACTGCAAAGAACCTCGTATTATACTGACTAAGACGTCAAAGTAGAATGCAGTTTATCAGTTGCGATCAAATGCCACAATACGAAACCGCGTCAAGTCCAAAGTGTCCATTTTAGGGGTTTGCCTCGATGAGAACGATGCCGCCGTCCTCCGCTTCCACGGTCAGTTTGCTGCCTTGCAGCAGAGCCATGCCAATCAGATTAGGTTCCTCCATCTCATGCGCTCTGACAAGACGGCTTTGACCATGCCAGTTTACTCTGGCCTGAAAAATGGATTTTATGACGACGCTTTTATCTGCTAATGTCACCTTGCCGAATTCAAGAAAGGGCAAAGACAAAGCGGCGATAAAGTCAGCGGACAATGAAAGATAACTGTCGAAGCCGGTGTCTACAATGAAAGGCACTGTAAACGTCATTGTGCCGTCATAAGTCACTTCCAGGTAGACAACAGCCTCTAGGTCTGCGGTAACGGTTCCCTGGATCATCGCTTCAACGCGCCCCAACTGACGCCAATTTTTGACATGCTTTGGTAGCCGATGCGAATACAGTACAAGGCGGCTTTGGGCTGCCTGTGATGTAGAGTGCGCGAAAGCTCCATGTCGTTGTCTCCAAGTTCATATTCGCCGTTTTCGATGTTGATGACGATGTATTTGCCGACGTTGTCCGGCTCCACTCTGGCGCGTATGTCGCGCTCATATAGCGCCTCGCCGATTTCAGACGCCTGCTGCGGCGTGTAGTCCGTGTAGGCCATTGTTCTTCTCCTTTGACGCGCTGGATAGATGCTTTGCCAGCCGGTATGATTACGGGACGCCGGCGGGCATGACATCGTACACGTCTTCTTTGCCGCCGGCGCGTTCGGCAGCGAGTTCCTGCTGTACCTTGCGATATTCCAGGGACACGACTTTGACGAACTGAGCCTGCGTGGTTTCCCAATCTTTGAGGATGGCCGCCCCCCGGTCGCTGCGGGTGTAGCGGACGTGCGTTTCAATCAGGCCGCGCAGCAGGTCAGCGTCCTCGCCGTCGCTCACGGCCTCCAGTTCGGTTTTGCCGCCGTTGCGGTTGCAGCGCGCGGCGAAACGCCCTTTGGGGTCCCAGACATACGCCGTGCCGCCGCTCATACCGGCGGCAAAGTTGCGGCCCACCTCGCCCAGCACGACGACGGTTCCGCCCGTCATGTACTCGCAGCCGTGATCGCCCGTACCCTCGACAACAGCCGTCGCGCCGCTGTTGCGGACAGCAAACCGTTCGCCCGCGATGCCGCACAGGTACACTTCGCCGCCGGTCGCGCCATAGAGAAGCGTGTTGCCCGCGATGATGTTTTCGGCGGGGTCGAAGAGCGATGTGCGCGGCGGGTACACGATGATGCGCCCGCCCGAAAGCCCCTTGCCCAGATAATCGTTGGCGTCGCCCTCCAGCGTCATCGTAATGCCGCGCGCCAGAAACGCGCCGAACGACTGCCCGCTGCTGCCCGTAAATTTCAGCCTGATGGTATCGTCGGGCAGACCTTTTTCGCCGTACTTCAGGGCGATGCGGCCCGACAGCATGGTTCCGACCGTGCGGTTCTTATTATAGATCGGCAGTTCGACCGCGACCGGGATGCCGTGATCTACGGCCCCCTGCGACAGCGCGATAAGATGGTAGTCAAGCGCGTCGTCCAGGCCGTGATCCTGTTTGCTGACGCACAGGCGGGCATGTGCAAGACTGCCTTCGGGCGCGGTCAGAATGGAGGACAGGTCAAGCCCCTGCATTTTCCAGTGTTCGATGGCGCGGCCCGTGTCCAGCATGTCAATGCGCCCGACCATCTCATCCACGGTGCGGAAGCCCAGTTCAGCCATGATTTCGCGCAGTTCCTCGGCCACGAAGAAGAAGTAGTTGACGACGTGTTCCGCCTGGCCCGTAAACCGCTGCCGCAGGATCGGATCCTGGGTAGCGATGCCGACGGGGCAGGTTCCCAGATGACACACGCGCATCATAATGCAGCCCATCGCGATCAGGGGCGCGCTGGAAAACCCGAACTCCTCGGCTCCGAGCAGAGCAGCTATCGCCACGTCGCGCCCGGTTTTTAGCTGCCCGTCCGTCTGCACGGTAACGCGCCCGCGCAGGTCGTTCTTCACCAGGGTCTGCTGCGTTTCGGCCAGCCCCATCTCCCACGGTATGCCCGCGTGCTTGATGCTCGATACCGGCGATGCACCCGTTCCGCCGTCGTAGCCGCTGATAAGAATATGATCGGCATGGGCTTTCGACACGCCCGCCGCGACCGTACCCACCCCTACCTCGGCCACAAGTTTAACAGAAATACGCGCAGAGGGATTGACGTTTTTCAGGTCGAAGATCAACTGCGCCAGATCTTCGATAGAATAAATGTCGTGATGCGGCGGGGGCGAGATCAGGGTAACGCCCGGTGTGGTGTGCCGAACGCCCGCAATGTATTTGTCTACTTTGGTTCCGGGCAGTTCGCCGCCCTCGCCCGGCTTGGCTCCCTGCGCCATCTTGATTTGCAGTTCGTCGGCGTTGACAAGGTAATGCGCGGTCACGCCAAAGCGGGCGCTCGCGATCTGCTTGATGGCGCTGCGCCTGCTGTCGCCGTTTGCGTCCGGCACATAGCGCGTGGCGTCCTCGCCGCCCTCGCCCGTGTTGCTTTTGCCGCCGATACGGTTCATGGCGATGGCAAGCGTCTCGTGCGACTCGCGGCTGATGCTGCCCAGCGACATGGCCCCGGTCACGAACCGCGTGACGATCTCGCGCGCCGGTTCCACGTCGTCAAGAGGAACAGGAGTGCCAGTCTTGAAGTGCATCAGGCTCCGCAGCGTCGCCACGGCTTCGCCCGTCTCATTCACCGTTTTGCTGAACTCCTTGAACGACGCGTACCCTGCGGCAAACCCCGCCTGCTGCGTTTCGAGTTCGCTATGGACATGGCTGCCGTTCCCGCTTCCATTCGCCGCCGCGCCGTTTCCTTTCTCCTTTTTCCTTTCTCCTTTTTCCTCAACCACTTGCTCGCGGCGAACCGAATGCTGCAAACGCGAAATGCTGTCCGGGTTGTAAGCGTGGTGTTCGCCGAAGCGCCGCCACTGGTACTGTCCGCCCGGATCCAGATCCAGACTGCCCTTGACATCGGCTTTCGGATACGCAAAGGCGTGGCGGGACAGGGCCTCGCGCTGTATCACGTCCAGGCCCACGCCGCCCAATCGGGACGGCGTACCCGTAAAGTAACGCGCCACCATGTCTTTGTCCAGGCCGATGGCCTCGAAGATCTGCGCGCCCCGGTAGCTTTGCAGCGTACTGATGCCCATTTTGGCGAACGTTTTCAGCAGGCCCTTGTTGACGGCTTTGACAAAGTTGTAACTGGCTTTTTCGACCGTGATTTCACCGGGCAGCAGTCGTTCGCGGGCCATGTTGTCCAGGGTCTCGAAGGCGAGATAGGGGTTGATGGCGGACGCGCCGTAGCCGATGAGCAGGGCAAAGTGCATCACCTCGCGGGCCTCGCCCGACTCGACGATGATGCCGACTCTGGTGCGCGTTCCTTTGCATACCAAATGGTGATGGATCGCGCTTGTCGCCAGCAGGGACGGGATAGGGGCGGTAAACTTATCGGTATCGCGGTCAGACAGCACGAGGAAGCTGTACCCGTCGGCCACGGCCTGACTTGCGGCCTGACACAGCTTCTCCACGGATGTGGCAAGCGCGTCCGGCCCATCCTCGACATCGAACCACATGGGCAGGGTGATGGCGTTGAAATCGCCCGTGCGAACATTACGCAATTTTTCCAGATCGTAATTCGTCAGGATGGGCGATTCCAGCTTGAGCATGTGCGCGTGGCGGGGCGTGGCGTCGAGCAGATTGCCGTCGCTGCCGATAAAGTCCACCAGCGACATCACCAGTTCCTCGCGGATCGGATCCACGGGCGGGTTCGTGACCTGCGCGAAAAGCTGCTTGAAGTAGTTGTACAAGAGTTGGGGCCGACGCGACAGAACGGCAAGCGGCGTATCCGTTCCCATGCTGCCCAGCGGCTGTTCGCCGTTCGTCGCCATCGGGAACAGGATCAGGCGCAGGTCTTCCAGCGTGTAGCCGAACGTTTTCTGGCGCGTCAGCAGGGTATGGTGGTCGGGCAGATGCACAAACGGCGGTTCGGGCAGATTGGCGAGCGTGATGCGATTGGCGTCCAGCCACTCCTTATAAGGATGGGCGCGGCACAATTCGCCTTTTATCTCGTCGTCGGGAACGATGCGGCCCTGCTCCAGATCGATCAGGAACATGCGCCCCGGCTGCAAGCGCCCCTTGTGCTTGACGCGGGCCGGGTCAATCTGCATCACGCCCGCCTCGGAGGCGAGAACCACAAGATCATCGTCCGTAACGATGTAGCGGGCGGGGCGCAGGCCGTTGCGGTCAAGCAGCGCGCCCATCACGCGCCCGTCCGTAAAGCACACGGCGGCGGGGCCGTCCCACGGCTCCATCAGGCAGGCGTGGTACTCGTAAAAGGCGCGGCGCTCGTCGTCCATCAGGGGGTCGCCCGTCCAGGCTTCGGGCATCAGCATCATCATGGCGTGAGGCAGGCTGCGCCCGCCCAGGGTGAGCAGTTCGACCGCATTGTCCAGGGCCGCGCTGTCGCTGCCGCTTTTGTTGACAAGCGGCAGCAGTTTCTTGATATCGTCACCGAACAGGGCCGATTGCAGGGTCTTTTCCCGCGCGCTCATCCAGTTTCGGTTGCCGCGCAGGGTGTTGATCTCGCCGTTGTGGGCGATGTAGCGGAACGGATGGGCCAGGTCCCAGGTCGGGAACGTGTTCGTGGAGAACCGCTGATGCACGAGAGCAAGGGCAGTCGTGGCGCGCGGGTCGCTCAGGTCGTGGTAGTACGCAGCCATCTGATGCGTCATCAGCAGGCCCTTGTAGACAATCGTGCGGCACGACAGGCTGTTGACGTAAAAGTAGTGTTCCTGCGGCAGGCACAGGTCGCCGATAGCATTCTGTACCACGCGGCGAATGATGTAGAGTTTGCGCTCGAAGGCGTCGGCGTCCGCGCAGTCCGCCCCGCGCCCGACGAAAATCTGCCGTATGGTAGGCTCGACGGTGCGGGCGAGCGCACCGATGCGGGCCGAATCATGCGGCACATCGCGCCACGCCAGAACCGTCTGCCCCTCGGCGCGCACGGCCTTTTCAAAAGCAGCCTCATACACGCCGCGCTCGTATTCGTCGGTCGGCAGGAACAGCATACCGACGCCGTACTGACCGGGGGCAGGCAGCGTAACATCCTGCGTGTGGAGTTCCTCGACAAAGAACTGATGCGGGATTTGCATGAGAATGCCCGCGCCGTCGCCCGTGTCGGGATCGCTGCCGGTCGCGCCCCGGTGTTCGAGTTTACGCAGCACGTCCAGGCCCTGCTGGATGATGGCGTGTGATTTGTGGCCCTTGATGCTGGCGACAAAGCCCACGCCGCAGGCATCATGTTCAAACTGCGGGTCGTACAGTCCGTGGGCGGGAGGCAGTTGGCCGGGTTTCGCGTCTGGGGCGCGTCCAATTTTCATGTGGGTAGTTTTCCCTGTATCAAAAAGCAGCGTCACAGCAAGCGGCGGCGATGTGGCAAAGCGGCGCAGGCGTGACAGCCTGAAAAAGCGACAAAATCAAGCGGCAAGTCCAAATGACAGCGTCAAAGTGACCTGCTTATGATGAGACGGTTATAGCGAAACGGTTATGCTGAAACAGCAGCATTCGCCCCGCCGGTCCTGCCGGACAACAGACACATTTGGCGCGCGGGCAGGCACAAAAAGCGGGTGCGCGATGTGCGAGCCGAATGCACAGATACGCGGTTAGCGCATCCATATATATCTACGCATCAATTTATAATGATACGTCAACGGCCCTGACAATCAGCGATTACAATCAAACCGCGCCGCCATTGGCATCCCATTGCGGCACGGTGAAAAGGGGATTTATCGTAGCACAATCACCCCGGTTTGTCAAAGCGAAATTTGCCCTCCGGTGGTGTGGGCATGAGAGCAGGAAGGACACAGAAGCGATACAATTACAAGTAAGCAGAAACAACGTTGTTTCCAAAAGCTGGAATCAACGTTGTCATTAGTTCATGCAATACCTATTTTGCTGTGATGTATTCGCTGGAATTCAGTAGTGATACCGGCAGGCCAGCACTCTGATTTTGTTTTCTTCCTCGACAACGCGATACACAAGCCGATGCTCCTGGCTGATGCGCCGCGACCAACATCGCGCCAGTTCGTGCTTCAACGGCTCCGGTTGTCCTGCTCCCTCATACGGGGTACGCTGCACTTCCTGTATCAACTTGAATACGCGCAGCGCCATCTTGCGGTCATGCTCTACCCACCACTGTAGATCCTCAAAAGCATTGGCGTCAAATTCCAAGTTTTGCACGAGCGTCCTCAAGCGAAATGCCGATGCCACGTTCTTTCGCTTCCAGCAAGCGCCGCTTCATCGTCTCGCTTTTGAGCAGATACGCCGTTTCGCGCTCGGAGGCGAGTTCGCGCCAGAGTTCGATGGGAACAATCACGCCGATGTTATTGCCCTCCGCGTCCGATACATATTGCACTTCGGTTATGTCCAGCATTATCGCCTCCTAAATCAAGTATGATATGGAACCTAAGGTTATGTCATTATGCTGTTGGATCGCAAAAACCTTGCTTTCTTTTTAGCGCCGTGCCGGGCTAATCACACGAAGATACCCTATTCAAGTTGCGCCAGCGTTTCCAGAACGCGCCCGGTTTCGCCGTAGTATATCGCTTCTAGAGGTGTGCGCCTGCCGAACGCGCTGTTGTGTGTGCCAAGCCAGCGATTCATCTCGTCGCTTGTGACCAGGCCGCGCAGTTTTGCTTTTACAACGTGCACCGCTTTGCGGACACGCGCCCAGGAAGGCGCCGTAAGCAGGGCGCCCTCTGTTTGTTTTTCAGCCCATCCCCTGGCAAATGCGCGGTGTATAGCCGGACGCGACGGCGCAGCGCTAATCGCAGAAACACTGCCAACAATCCTATGCCGACCTGTGTGCGCCTGGACAGCGGCTGAACGCCGATGCGGCGACAAGGCCACCGCAAGGTCTTTCTTGATTTTCCTAAGCTGCATGATAACTCTCTTTTATAACTCGGATGACCTGCTGAATTATCAGACACAATCCTGAAATACAGTATACCACGCCCCTCCGCGCTTGCTGTGTTGTCGTAATTCAGGCCGTATCAGACCGCATGATACCGGCGCGGTATTGTTCGCAGGCCTCGGCGACATGGCCGTCGCGGGCGTCGCCGGAGTGGGTATAAACGCGGTAGCGCAGGCGCAGGGGGGCGTCGGGCGTGATGATGTAGGGCGCGGTGCGGAAGAAGATGAAGTTGGGCGTGAACGGGCCGTAGTCGCGCGTGAACCAGGGGGTCGGGTATTCGGGGTTGCGCGGATGATCGAAGACGGCGATGCCGCACACCAGACGGCCCAGTGTGCCGGAACAATCCAGCCACGCGGAACGCTGCTTGTAGGTCTCACGCTCGTTGCGCTTGCCCTCGGCATTGGTCAGGGTTCCGCCCGTGCGCGGGGACAGTCCCTCGGCGGGGCGGATATGGGGCAGGCCGGCCTCGTTGGTCTGGTGTAGCGTCACGGGCTGATCGTCCGGCGAGCGCAGGACGAGTTCAAAATCGAAATAGCGGGCCTCGATGGGCGTGTCGTAAAAGGTAAAGGCCCGCGTGTCTTTCAGGACGACATTGCCATCCGGCCCGATCCAGTCACACGCCTGTGTCCAGCCGCCCCGCTCACTCCCGCTTGTCAGCGCGTCGAAGCCGCGCGCCGCGATGCGCCCGCTGTTGTGCCGCTCCAGCCAGCAGTCCACGTCCTGCGCGTCCGACCCGTGCTGTACGCGCCCATGCCCGACCCAGAAACCGTGATGATGCCGGTGATCCGTGGGCGCGTCCGCAAGGAGCGACAACCCGTTCGCCGCGCGCAGCGGGTACAGGTACGGCTTGGGATGGCGCGGCCCGTACTCGTACCGCGCATACTCCTGCCCGCCGATGCGAACGACGATCTGCCCGTTGTCCTCGATAATCTCCACCATGACCCGCGTTTCTCCTTGCCGCTATTGTACCCAAAAAACGCCCCGAGTACATCGTACAGGAAACGCCCCCCCCTATGCCGAACCTACGCGCAGATTACAACAGCGAAAAACGAGTTTATCCACAGATTACACAGATTACGCAGATTAGAAATACAATTTAGAACAGACGAAAGTAGATGTCCGGTGCAGGCAAATTTTTGAGTTGATGCAAAATTTTGTTTATCCTGAGAAACCCTATTCCTCTTTTTTATCTTTTCTTGTTTTTAATCTGCGTAATCTGTGTAATCTGTGGATAACTCTTCTTATTCGGGAGCGGAGCAGATTATGGCGTATACGATCACGCTAATTGCGGGCGACGGCATCGGGCCGGAGGTGAGTGAGGCAGCCGTGCGCGTTGTGGAGGCGACGGGCGTGGCCTGCGTGTGGGAGCGCATGGAGGCGGGCGCGGAGGCCATAACCAAGTACGGTACGCCCGTGCCGGACGAGGTTATCAACAACATCGTCAAGAACCGGGTCGCGCTCAAGGGGCCGGTCTCCACGCCCATCGGCGGCGGGTTCGCCAGCGCGAACGTGACCCTGCGCAAGCGCCTGAACCTGTACGCCAACGTGCGCCCGGCCAAAACCCTGCCCGGCGTCGTCAGCCGATACGACAATGTAGACCTTGTGGTCGTGCGCGAAAACAGCGAAGATTTATATGCGGGGCTGGAACACATCGTGGTTCCGGGCGTGGTGGAGAGCCTGAAGATCATCACGGAAACGGCCAGTACGCGCATCGGGCAGTACGCGTTTCAATACGCCCGTGACAACGGGCGCAAGAAAGTCACCGCGGTTCACAAGGCCAACATCATGAAATTGGCGGACGGCCTGTTTCTGGACTGCCAGCGGCGCGTGGCCCGCAATTACCCCGACATTGAGTATACGGAAATGATCGTGGACGCGACCTGCATGAACATGGTGCTGCGTCCCGAACAGTTCGACGTGATGGTGATGGAGAACCTGTACGGCGATATACTGTCCGACCTGGCTTCGGGTCTGGTCGGCGGCCTGGGCCTGACCGCGTCGGCCAACATGGGCGCGGGGGGCGTGGCGATGTTCGAGGCCGTGCATGGCAGCGCGCCCGACATCGCGGGCCGCAACCTCGCCAACCCTATCGCCCTGATCCTGTCTGCGGCCTTTATGCTGGCGCACCTGGGCGAGACGGACGCGGCCAAGCGCGTCCGCGACGCCGTGGAACTGGTGCTGCGCGAACGCCGCGCCATGACCGGCGACTTGGGCGGAACCGCCAAAACCACGGACATGACGGACGCCATCATCGCCGCATTGTGAACAAAAATACAACAGAGAATACTTTACCGCGGATCGGGCGGATGAAACAGATAAACACGGATGTTATTCTAATGAGGATTGCTCAAAACAATGAGCGCCACTCCCTAAGATAATCCGCGTTCATCCGTTTCATCCGCCCGATCCGCGGTAAATAGTTTTCAGGGTGTGGCGGACAGGTGGAGGATGAGTTCGGTCAGGTCGGGGAGGCTGTCGGTGTCGGCCACGCTCGCGTTCTGGTTCTCCTGGCTGATCTGCTCGAAAACCTCTTTGCGATGCACAGCCGTAGCGCGGGGCGCGCGGATACCCAGGCGCACCTGCTCGCCGCGCACTTCCAGAACCGTGATTTCGATGTCGCTGCCGACCATGATGCTCTGGTCGGGCTTGCGTGTCAGAACCAGCATTTACGTTGCCCTCCGTGGCGTGTAAAGGGGTACTTAAAAAATAAGTAGCGGCCAAAACAAATCAAACAAAAAATAGGCTGAAGATGCGCTAAAGATGCGCGGAACATAAGGCGAGCGCGAACAGCCCTGTTTCCTTATCGGCAGCCAGCCCGGTGATCTTTAGACCTTTTTTAACTTTTTTGACCTTTCTCGAAAAATCGGGCGCGTTTTGTTCGAATGTTTTTGCAGTCCGGCGAAAATGAGTTTTTCAGGATGTATTTCGAGGACAGGCTTCATGGCCGCATTTGTAAGCCGCGCACTCAGAGCGCGGGGTTAAGTGACCTTGTACAATCAGTCCGCACTTCTGCCTTAGCGCATCGCGTCCGACACGACGCTTGGCGAAGATGAGGAGACGGGTACGTTCCCTTTGCCTGTCTTCTGCAAACTTACTTCGCGCGACTGCTCAGGCGGATTTTCGCATCGGCGTCCCGCGTGTAACGGCAAGTGTTTGCCGCTGGTCGCGCCGTGCGATCTCGTCTACGATTTTGTGCCGGGTGGTGTAGGTCTCGTCCTGCACGATAACCTGCTTGCCCCGGCGCGTCAGGCCGTTGACGACGAGGGGCGCGAGCAGATTGGCGGTCATGTCGCGGGGCGTGCGCGGCGGCACGGTCACGATGGTAAACAGCAGGGTCGGCGCATCTGCGGTCAGGCCCAGGGAGCGGGCGTCGGCGTCGGAAATGGTGGGCGCGTAGTCGTCGCAGAATTCGCGCGGTTCCACGACCGGGAACGCGATGTGCGGCTCATCCAGACATTGCAGCCAGCGGAACGCGCTCGCCTCATGATGGCGCACCACGATATACGAGCGGCAGTGGGCGAATCCGATCAGCCCCTCCGCGAACGTCAGGACAAGGTCGGGGTCTACGTCCAGCAGGCCGAAGCGCGTGGTCGCCACCTGCGCCTGGGGCGGGGCGGCGATGTCGGGCGCGGTGTCCCCAGGTGTTCGGGCGCGCGACGGGGGCGAGTCGCCCCGCCGTACCTCCAGCGAGCGATCCTGCGTTGTCTTTTCCAGTATCATAGCCATGCCGTGTCTCACTTTGGTAGGGGTGTCACTAAAGAACAGGCTGCATCGGACGTTTCCGCTTGTCTCGGCAGCGCGTGCCACGCAGAAAAGCAACACAAGTCCAGTACAAGTCCGATACAAGTCCGATACAAGTTCTATGTAAGTCCGTATGATTGTCGGGAATGCCGCCAATCACCTGGTTAAAATTACTTGCTGCTTACTTGATAAAGTCGAGCAGACTGTTTTGGAATGTGCGCGACGTAGATTGCAGCGCGGCCTGGTAGGCGGTCTGCGCGGTTTGCAGCTCCACGACGCTGCTGGGAATGTCGGCGTTTTCGATGTCGGAGATGAACTTGGTATAGTTCTGCTTCACGACATTGTTGCGCAGGCCGGTCAGATCCAGGCGCTGCACCTTGCTGCCCAGGTCGGCGCGCACGGCCAGCACGTTGTTGATCTGCGTGTCTATCGCGGTCAGGTCGGTATTGGAGATCTGACTGGTCGCGCCCGTACCCGCGTCGTCGCGCAGTTTGCCCAGCGCGGCGAGCAGGGGCGTAAACACCTGATCGCCCGCCACATTGACCTTGATGCTTTCGCTGCGCCCGATGTCCAGGGTGACATCAGCGTCGTTCGTGTCCTGCGTGCCGCCCACGTACTTGTAGCCCGTGGCCGTGGGCTGAATGGGGGCCGTGTCGGTGCGCTGCCCCGCAAAGACGTACTGCGAGCCATACGTCGTGTTGGCAATCGTGGCGATCTGGCTGATGATGTTCTGGATCTGGCCCGCAATGGCGGTATGCGCCTCGTTGTCCAGCCCGTCGCTTGCCGCCTGTACGCCCAGCGTGCGCGCCTGCCGGGTCAGGGAAGAAACGTTGTCCAGGGCGGCTTCGCTCGTGGCGGCGAAGTTCTTGGCGCTGGCGATGGTGCGGGCGAACTGGTCAATCTCGGAAACGCGCTCCCGATATTCGAGGGACTGCGCCACGCCGGTCGGGTTGTCGGAGGGTTTTTCCACCTGCTTGCCCGTATTGACCCTGCGCTGCGCCACATCGAAACGCGCATACGATTCCTGTATGCCGTACAGCGAGTTATCGGTGATCTGCGAGGTGCTTAATCGTGTCGTCATTGTAAATCTCCGTGGGGAAGATATTAGGTATCAGATAATAGTGAATGCCCGGCTCAATGCAGCCTCCTCGATGCCTAACATCTAATATCTATTATCTAATATCTTAGCCCGTAGACGCGGCTCCGAGGCCGTTGATGATTTTGTCCAGGAACGAGTCGGCCATGTTAATGACGCGGGCGGCGGCCTGGTACGCGCGCTGGTATTGCAGCATCTTGGTCAGCTCTTCGTCCAGGTTGACGCCGGATACGGACGACTGCTGGTTTTTAAGCTGCGCCACGATGGCGTCCTGATTGCCGGACTGCTGCTGAAAGGTCTGCGAGTCGGCCCCCACTGCCGCCACTTTGGCGTTGTAGTAGCTGTCCAGGCTGAAGCTGCCGATCACCTGCGCGCTGCTCAGGCTCGCCAGCGAGCGGGCGTTGTCGCCATTACCGGGCGCGACGGTTGCGGGCGGCGTGGGCGGCGTGGCGGCGGCGAGCTTGTCCGTGTTGGCCTCGATGCCCGGATCCACGCTGATGGCCGAGGCCGCGCCGTCCGAAGCCGTGAGCGCGCCGAAGAACGCGTTGTTGGTGGAGCCGTCCAGGCCGTACCCGTACTGATGCCGCTGATTGGTGGCGTTGACGACATTGTACGCCAGGGTATCCAGGTCGGCCTGATAGCCCTTGACGAGCGTGGCCGAGTGTATCAGGCCGTACACGACACCGCCGCGCAGGGGCAGCGTGGTTCCATCCAAGGTTTGCAGGCCGGGCGTGTCGCTGTCGGCTACGGTCTTGGGCAGCGTGTTTGTGCTGTCGCCCTGCACGAGCGAAAAACCGCCGACATTGATGTTAAGCTGACCGTTAGGCTGATTGGTCTGGGCATTCTTTTGCGCGATCACCTGCACGTCTACGTACTGGCTGAGTTGATCAATCAACTGCCCGCGCTTGTCCTGCAGGTCGTTGGGGTTGTCCCCGACCGCCGTACTCTGCCCGATCTCCTTGTTGAGCGCAGCGATCTGTCCGGCGATCTGATTGACGCTGTCAATGGTCACGCCGATTTTGGACGTGATCTGAGGCGTGATGGCGGCGAGGGACGCGCTGACGGTGTGAAACGCGTAAACAAGCGATTCGGCCTTGTTGATGACCGTGGAGCGCACGGCAGCGCTTTGCGGGTTGGCGGACAGGTCGGAGAAACTGTTGTACAGGTCGGTCAGCCCCTGCCCGATGCCCGAATCGCTGGGTTCGTTGTACGCGCTTTCCACAGTCGCGAGCGTGTCCTTGAGCGTAGAAATGGCCCCCTGCTGCCCATTCGCGCCCCACACGCGCTGATCAATGAACTGGTCGCGAACGCGGGTCACGCTCGCCACGGTAACGCCGGTTCCCAACTGCCCCGGTTTGGTGGGGCTGGAATCCGGCAGGGTATAGGGAGCGGTCTCGTCGAGATTGACGACCTGGCGCGTGTAGCCCGGCGTGTCAATGTTGGCGGTGTTGTTGCCGACCACGTTGAGCGCGGTCTGGTTCGCCTGCAGGGCGCGCGTACCGATTTCCAATCCGAAAAATGTGGAAGGCATAGTAAGCTCCAAGAGAATTTAGCTTTATGATTTAGCTTTATGATTTAGCTTGGCTGTTTACGCTTTGCTGTCAATGTAAAAGGTGGGCGCGCTCAGGCGGGCCAGGTTTGCGCCGTAGCGGGCGGGCTGCAGGGCGGCGTCGGTCAGCAGGTCGAGACTGAAGCGCACATATTCGAGCGCGTTGTCTATCAGGCGGCGGTTGCGGGCCTGCGCGATTTCAAGCTGCTGGTGCAGGGCGAGCAGTTCGGCGCGCAGGGCGCGCAGCTCGGACTGATGCGGTGCGGGCAGAGCGGGCAGCAGGCCCAGCAGGGTCGGTACGCGCTCCATGCCCAGCGCCCAGGCCAGATCGCGCGTGGCAACGGCGCGAGACTGCTCCAGCGGCTGCAGCTCTTTCAGGCACTGCTGCTGCTCGGCTTGAAGCGTGGTCAGGCGCGGCACGTTTTCGCTGACGATGACATCGGTTTCCTCCTGCGCTAGGGCCAGCAGGCGCTTGCCCAGCGTGGCTTCCTGCTGCAGGATGCGCCTCAACGCGGCGGGATTGGTATTGGGACGGGGCATCCGTTATCTACTCCTCGTTTCATCCTCATCCGGGTTGGGCGGCAGGGTGCGCGACATGGATTTGAACATTACGCGGGCCAGGCCGAACGTGCCGACCTTGCTCATCTGCTTGGCCGTGGCGTCGTCGGACATGTCCTGATAGGTCTTGGCCTCGGAACTGTTGCCAAAGAGTTCGTTTTTGCCCGCGATGCTTTTACGCATCTGCTTGAGCATCATGCCGATGAACACGGCCTCGAAGTCCTGCGTGGTCTTTTGCAGCCGGTCGTGCTGTTTGGCGTACTCCATTTTGGCCTCGGCATAGCCCGGTTTCAAGGTCTTGTCGTTCTGCGTTTTGGCGGCGATGTTCTGCATGGCATCCAGGGAAGCGAACGCCTGTCCGATCTGCACTTTAGCATCATGGGGTAAGGTCGCGGCGACCTCCCGTATAGTGTTCCCTGTTCCCTGCGGGCTGTTCCCTGCTACTTGCATTACTGCACCTCGATTTCTGCGGCGATCATGCCGGCCCCGTGCATGGCCTGCAAAATGGTGATCAGGTCGCGGGGCGTGACGCCCAGGCTGTTGAGCGCGCTGACAAGCTGCGTGATGGTCGTGGTCGCGCCGATGGGGGCGAACTGGGCGCGGCGCTCGTTTACCTGCACCTCCTGCAATGGCACGACGACGGGGGGTGGCGCGTTGATGCTGTTGGGCGGAGCCGGCACGACCACGGGCGTGTTGACGACGCGGATGCTGATAGCTCCATGCGCGATGCTGCCGGGGGCCAGCCGGACATTGCCGCCCATCACGACCGTGCCGGTGCGCTCGTTGACCACAATCCTGGCCTGCACGTCGGGCGTGACGCGGACGGTCTCGACCTGCGAGAGAAAGTTTACGATGTCGCCCGCCCGATTGGCGGGGATGCTGACGCCGATTGTGGCCTGATCCAGGGCGAGGGCGTCCACGCCGGGTATCTGCCGGCGGATGGCGGCAGCGGCGCGGCTCGCAGTCGTAAAGTCGGGTTCGCGCAGCGTGATCTGGATGGTATTGCCGTCCGTAATCGTGACCGGAGCCTCGCTTTCGATGTTCGCGCCGTGCGGTATCATGCCCACGTTGACATGGTTCTTTTGTACCTTGCTGCCGCCCGACTCGAAGTTGAAGCCGCCGATGCTGATGGCTCCCTGCGCGACCGCATAGATTTTGCCGTCGGCGGCGAGCATGGGCGTTTGCAGGAGCAGGCCGCCCTGGAGCGATTTGGCGTCGCCGATGCTGCTCACGGTCACGTCAATGCGGCTGCCCCGCTTGGCCGAGGGCGGCAGGTCGGCGGTAACCATCACAGCCGCCACGTTCTTGACGCGCACCTGATCTATGGACACGTTGACGCCAAAGCGACGCAGCATGTTGACGATGCTGGACTGCGTGAACAGCGCGCTCTGCCCGTCGCCCGTGCCTTCCAGCCCGACGATCAGACCATATCCGACCAGTTGGTTGCGCCGCACACCCTGCACATCGGCGATGTCTTTAAGGCGGGCCTGCCCGACCTCGAACGCGCCGCCTTCCAGTTGGGCCGACACGACGCGCCCACCCTCTCCCCCTGCGTTTGCGCTGCGGCGCGAGGTGCGTCCAGGCGAGGTTTGCGCGGTCGGCGGGGCGGGCGCTTCGGCGACGGCGATGGGAATGTCAGCGGCCTGACATAATGCGGGCAAAAGGCACAAGACGGCTGTCAGTAGGAATGATTTAGGCATGATGTATTTTCTGCATCGGGCTAGGTTTAAGATGAACGTTTGAGCTGGACGTTTGAGCTGGACGTAAATGCAATCGTGATACCAGCGCATCGCGTCCGCGAGGACGCTTGGCAACGCAGTTGCCTCCCAGACGGGTACGTTCTCTGTACCCGGCTTTTTTAGAATAGGAAGCGGAAGATGCGGGCCAGAACGCCCTGCTTCTGCTGGTCGCCCACGATGCCCTTGCCATCGTAATGCACCTCGACAGCCGCGATGAGGTTGGACGGAACCGTGTTTTCGGGGCTGATGTCTTCGGGGCGCACGATGCCCGTGAACGTGACGCGCTGCGTTTCGCGGTTGATGCCCACAAGCCGCGTGCCGTCTATTTTCAGGGTGTTGTTGGGCAGCACTTCCTTGACCGTGACGCTCAGGGTCGTGACAAGCGAACCGCTGCGGCTCGTCGCGCCCGCGCCGTTGCCGCTGCGCGTGTTTACCGCTGTCAGGCTCAGGTCGCGGAAAAAGCGCTGCACAAGTCCCGTGCCGCCGAACGTGCTGACGTTGTCGTCCTGCGAGGTCTTGGTGGTGGCGGACGACTGCGCGCTTGTGCTTTCCGCAATCGTGATGGTCAGAATGTCGCCGACGCGATGGGCGCGTGTGTCGCTGAACAGCGAGGCCACGCTCGCGCTTGTGCTGCCCCTGAGCGCCTGCTCGGCCTCCTTGACGGGGAACAGCGACTGACCCTGCGCCCCGCCCGCCGTCGCCGTGATGGCAAACAAGACAAGGGCGATGCGCGCCGCCTTGAACGTGGGCGCGTCGTTAGCGGCGTGATGAAACCGGCTGTAATGTGTAATCATGGCAAATCCTTTTGCGAGCGGTGACGGACGGCTACGAACAGTCACGAGTGGGAGCGACTAATAAAGCACAGCGCAAATACATCGCCGGCATCGCGTCCGCGAGGACGCTTGGCGACCGCGTCGCCTCCGAGACGGGTACGTTCTCTGTACCCGGCTTTGGCAGTGGCTACTCGGCCTCGATGAGCTGAACGGTATGGTCGTCCACGATCAGGGCGCTGAGTTCCTTGTGCGTATCCTGGGCGTATACGCGGATGGTCTCGCCGATCATGCCCGCCTGCTGCGTCAGGCCGGGGGCCGTGATGTGGACGCTGCCGAATACAAATTCGATGGTAACGCGCGTATTGGCCTTGATGTCGGGCGGCGTTTCCAGCCAGTCGGCGGAAACAGGCGCGTCCTGCACGATGCGGCGCGTGGTGCGCTTGCCAATCGCCGCGCTCGCGTTCCCCAGGGGATGCGCGAGGCCGGCGGGCAGGTCTACCAGGGCCAGCGTGACATCGTCTGCGCCCACTATGTCATGCGGTTCCAGGGTGCGGCGCAGTATGACTGTTCGCATTTTGCGCCGGATGTGCAGAGCGACATTGGCAGTCTGGGTCACATTGCCATCCACAAGGATGCTGACCGGAACCGTGATCGTGCCGCTTTCGGGCAGGCCGCGATAGGCCCCCGCAACCACGCGCACATTGCCGACCGGAACCGTAATGTTATCCCCCCCGCTCGCCGCTTCCAGCGTGGCGTTGGGGATGTCGGCGATGAGACGCTGCACGGAAGCGATGGCCGTCCGGGTGATCTCGTCGGACGGTACGGCATGGGCGGCCCGCGTGACGCGGGCTTCGGGCGGCGCGATCAGTTCCAACTGTTTGTGGTCGAGCAAGTCGCTCAGTCCCGCCGCTCTTAAATGAACTGTAATGTCGCCCGGCCCGAACATGCGCGCCAGACCGGGCAGGCTGATGGTTCCGATTTCCACGGACATGAGCCGGGCCGCGAGCGTCTTGTCTTTGCACTGAATATCGGCGATCTTGCCCAGCGTGAAATGGCTGCCGTTCACGTTGGAATCGGCGCGGACAAGGATGCTTGCGAGAAACGCGGGCGCGGCAGGTTTTGTCACAACACCTTTCAAGGCCGCGCTTTCCGGTACAGCGTTCACGCCCTTAGTAACAGGGTGTACCGCGTTTGTCAGGCGGTGAGTGGGAGCGGCGGGCTTGCTGACCAGGGGCGCGTTCCTGCCTGCCGTCATTTTCACCGTCGTTTTGTCCCCGCCGGGTGTGGGCGCGGTCTGCGCGTGACCGCTCAAAGGCAGAAGCAGCAGGGCGCACCCTGCGACGGTGTGAAATTGGGGTTTGTGGTTGTGGTTAGCAGGCATGTCCGTACCCTGTGGCAAAGCGCTGCCGCCGCCACGACGATCAAATCAATTTGAAATTCACGTTTGGAAATCAACTATGAATTAACGCTTGAGGTTGTTGGCCGTACTGAGCATTTCGTCTGCGGCCTGCACCACTTTGGAGTTGGTGTCATACGTGCGCTGGAGGATGATCATGCGCACCATCTCATCTACGATGTCCACGTTTGAGGCTTCCGTAGACTTGTGCAGCAAGGCTCCCGCGCCCGCCGTGCCGGGATTGCCGTCCGTGGCCTGGCCCGACGCGTCCGTGGCCTGAAACAGGTTGCCGCCGAGGTTTTTGAGGCCGGCGGGGTTTATGAAGGTGGTCACCTGAATCTGTCCCGCCGACGTGGCCTTCGACTGCCCCGGCGCGATCACGTTGACCTTGCCATCCGAACTGATGCTGGTGACTTTGCTGTTGGGGGGGATGGTGACTTCGGGCTGCACGGCATAGCCTTCGGTCGTGACGAGCTTGCCCTGGGCGTCAATGGCGAAGTTGCCGGCCCGCGTGTAGCCGGTCGAGCCATCGGGCAGCAGTATCTTGAAGAAGCCGTCGCCCTTGATGGCGATGTCGTAATCGCCGCCGGTGTTCTGGAGCGTACCCTGCTGGAAGGAAGCGACCGTGGTTCCCGCGCTGACGCCGAGGCCGATCTGCATTCCCGTCGGCAGGCTGGAGTTGGGGCCGGTGGACGCGCCGGGTTCGCGCTGCTGCTGATACACGAGGTCCTGAAAATCGGCGCGGCTCTTTTTGAAACCGACCGTATTGGCGTTGGCGAGGTTGTTGGCGATCACATCGAGGCTGAGCTGCTGCGCGGAAAGGCCCGTGGCAGCCGTAAAAAGAGCGCGATTCATAACTGGCAGTCCTCCGAAAACAGGTCGGTCGGCACTGGCCCTGACCGACTGCCCGGACGATTTGCAGCAGAACGCCTTGCGGCGTTGTCCTTTGCGGCAAACTGTCCTGCGGGCAGTCCGTCAGGCGGTGCGCCGTGCAGAACAGTCGTCAGGCCGGGCGCGGCGGGAAGAGTGGGCGGCGCGGTCGGGTGCGGCGGTTCAGAACGGTTTCTGTTGAAGATCCCTTCAATCAATCGGGGATCGGGACGGCTTCTGCGGCGCGATACGTCTGCGCCGCCAGTCCAGCCGGTTCAAGACAGTTGTTAGTTGTTTGCTGCGTGCTGTTTGTTTAAGACGCATACAACAGCATCCTTAAGCAACAAACAACTAACAACTAAATCAGAGTTTGCCCAGTTCGTTGCTGGCGTGGCGCATCAGGTCGTCCTGAGTGCTGAGGGCGCGCTGGGCCATGTCAAAGCCGCGTGTCACGGTAATCATCTGCACCATGCTTTGCACACTGTTGACGTTGGACTGCTCCACGCTGCCGGGATTGACGACGGGCAGGACGCTGGGGCGAATGGCGTTCGGAGTGACAGCGGAAAACAGGCTGTCGCCGTCCTTCTGCATCTGGTTCATGTCGCCTTGAACGATTTTAAGCTGGGCGACCTGCTTGCCCGCCGACAGCAGATTTCCGTAGCGATCCAGGGACAGGTTTCCGCCGCGCGCCACGACGGGCGTTCCGGTTTTGCTCAGGACGGGCAGCCCGCTCTGCGTGAGCAGATTGCCCGCGCCGTCGAGTTTGAAGCTGCCGGCCCGCGTGTATCGCTCGCCATTTGCGGTGCGAACGGTGAAGAAGCAGCCTTTATCAAGGCTGGCGTCGAGCGGGTTGTTGGTCTGGGCCACGGCTCCCGGCTGCCAGTCGGTGTAGATCTGGTCGTTGGCGACGCCCAGGCCGAGTTCGCCGATCTGCGGGCCGCTCGCCCCCGCGTTCGTGCCGCGCTGCAGCATCATGCCGTGCAGGGCTTTGAAGGTGGGAACGTCCTGCTTGTAGCCTGCCGTGTTGGCATTGGCAATGTTCTGGGCAATCGAATCCTGGATGGTCTGCTGCGCCATCATGGCGGAAGCCGCCGCGTAAAGCCCTCGTTCCATGCGCTGAAACTCCTGAACGATTGTGACGTTTCTTGAAAACAGTTCTCTGAGCGGAGGTGGGAGGAACGAATTTGCAGGCCGTGCGTTCTGCTGTCCCTGTCCCGGTTCAAGACCCCTTGAAACCGAAATTCCCCGCAAGCGCGGCGCTGTATACGTCCGGCTTCACGAGGAATTGTTGGTAAATAAACGGGGCGTCTTTACAATATTTAAGGCGCGTCATCAGAGGCGCGCGGCGCGCCGGCGCGTGTGCAGGCCACCGCCAAGAGCGCGGCCGGGGCAGAATGGAACGGCGGGCGTTATGGACAGCACGAAAGCGCAAGGCGAAAAATACGACTGTGCAAAATACCACACCTGCGCCGGGGCATAGATCACACGAATCTGCCACGCTTTGCCAGTACAATGCAGGCATATCACATAGCCTCTATGCCTTTCGATATTTCGACCCGGCTTTGGAAGGCCGCAAGGCAGCCTCTAACGAACTATTTTGAAATTCTCTGCTTGCTCACCCGTCGTCCTTTGAAAAAGGAGCTTCTCATGCCGACTAAAACAGACCGAGTGAAGTCCGCGATTGCCGATTGCGACCTGTGGTATCTGACCCGCAACCGCAACATCCGCACCCTGACCGAGCGCATCGAGGCGATGTGGTTCGAGGTAGAGCATCACGTCGCGCAGATGGAACAGGCCGAACGCGAACGCAATCATGAGGCCGTTGCCAACAACTTCGACCGCATCCTGCGCTATGTGACGCGCATCCGGGCCGAAGCGGAACAATTCCGCAGCCGGTAGCGAACAGGGTGCCGCGCCTCTTTACCGCGCTGCTTTTTGACGATATGTAAAATGACGCCCCGCCTTTAACTACCGCACAGGTAGTTCAAGGCGGGGCTTTGTCTTGTGAGAAAAGCTGTCGAGGTTGGTTCCTGCGGCTGTTCGGATGGCGCAATGCGACTATCGTTTTACGGTCTGGCGGAGCATCTGAACTATCGCGCGTTCGGCGGGCGTGGGCTGGCGCGACGGTTCCGACTGTCGCTGCTCGAACTTCTTTCCCTGCTCACACGTCATGGTGAGCGCCTTGCTGGAGATGGGCGTATATTCATTTGCGCTTGTATCTATATCTTGCGCTGCCATAATTTGCCCCTCTCTGCAATACAAAACGTCTTTGTTACGGTGTACCATAGAATCCTAGATACAAAGAAGTTCAATAATCATGTCTGTTTTTGGTATATTTCCTTTGGAAGTTCTTTTGGAAGTTCTTTGCAACGGCAACACCTATAATACTCTTACATGGAGGCAATGAAAATATGAATGTCAATTCGTCCCCCCCCGCGCTGCAAACCCGTCGGAACAGACCGCGCAATTTTTGTATCTGGACTTGATGAAACGTTCGCTGTTGAACATGATCTACGGCGACAAGGAAGTGGTTTATGCCGGGCCGCGCAATCCGTTGAAGCAGGTCGTTGTCAGGGCCATTCGCGCAAGTGGCATGGAACCCGTGCGGCCCAAGCAGTTCGACGCGGCGAAGCGGCTGGAAGGCAGTGACTGGCCCACCGACGGCCAATCTATGCTGAGTATGGCGCGGCTCGACAACGTGCAGATGTGCGTGGAGCAAGCGATTGCGGACAACATTGCGGGCGACCTGATCGAAACCGGCGTGTGGCGCGGCGGCACGACGATCCTGATGCGCGCCATTCTCAAGGCGTATGGCGTGACGGATCGGAAAGTGTATGTGGCGGACAGTTTCGCCGGACTGCCGCCGCCTGGCAAGGACTACCCGCAGGACGCCGACATACCTTATCACACGTTCACGGAACTGGCGATCTCGCTGGAGGAGGTGAAGGGCAACTTTGAACGTTACGGCCTGCTCGACAATCAGGTGCGGTTCCTCAAAGGCTGGTTCAAGGACACGCTGCCGACTGCACCGCTCACGCAGCTTGCCGTGATGCGGCTGGACGGCGATATGTACGAGTCCACGATGGACAGCCTCAAAGCGCTGTATCCCAAACTCAGCGTCGGGGGCTTCGCCATCATAGACGATTACGGCCAACTGGAACCCTGCCGGCAGGCCGTAGAGGATTATCGCGCACAGCATGGCATTGAGGAGCCTGTCACCCGAATTGATTTTTCCGGCGTTTACTGGCGGCGCGCAAAGTGAGCGGCCTGGAAACCGGCGTATACTCGTTCGCGCTTGCGTCTGTTTCCTGTGCTGCCATGCTATGACCCTCGCTGCAAAAGGAAGCGTCCATGTCAAAAGTGTACCATAGAGGTTTAGACATGACCGGTCATCGCGCCTTCTTAAAGACGCACCCTGGAGGCATTCGGCGAAGTCAGAGGAAACGAGCGTCAATTCCGCCTGGGCTACGACATGTCTATATCCTTCGGAAAGCGTCGTCGCCGATAGAACTTTTTCATGCCGCCGCTGTTCTCTTTTTCGGCGGGCAGGTTCCGCGTGTTCCACGCAAAGTTTGCATGATGGTAGAGATGCTGCATCGCGTAATAGAAATCGTCCTGGTTATAATCTTCGTTCGTTTCGAGGTCGTTTACCGTTGCCGTCAACTGCTCGCGGGCTTCCTTGAGGTGGAAGAGTACCCAGCGTTTGTTCATTTTCCGCTTCGGTTTTTTCATCTTGTGTACTCACAAACGTGTCAATGCGCGGCGAGAGAGTGGTAGTAGCCGGTCAGGCCGTTGAGGACGAACTGCACGGCAAGCGCGGCGAGCGCGACGCCCAAAATCCGGGTGGCGACATGAACGCCCGCCTCACCGATACGCGCCATCACGCGCTCGCCGATAAACAGGGCCAGCCACGACAGCCCGAACACCAGCACGGTCGCCGCGACAAGGGCCATCACCTGCCCCGAATGCCCGCGCGCCTGCGCCATGAGCAGGAGCAGACTGGTCATTACGCCCGGTCCGGCCAGAAACGGGATCGCGAGCGGGAAAATGGCGATGTCGTGGTCGGGCGCGGACGGCTCCGAGGGCTGCGGCGACTGCAAACCGCCCCGCTGCCCGAACAGCATGGGCAGGGCCGTCATAAACAGCAGTATGCCGCCGCTGATGCTGAACGCGTTGATGCTCACGCCCATGTAGCGCAGGCCCGCATCCCCCGCCAGCAGGAAGAACAGGGCGATGCCCAGCGCGGTCAGGATGGCGCGGCGCATCACGACGCGCCGCTGCGCCAGTGTCATGTCAGCCGTCAGGGCGGCGAACACGGGCAGCAGGCCCAGCGGGTCAACCGTAACGAGCAGGGTGACAAAGGCTGTTAATCCGAACTGGAACAGCAGGGCGTTCATGGCGCGTGTTCGTCCGTCGCGTGGACAGGCGCATGGACGCTCGCGTTTCCGCCCTTAGCAGCGTCGGCGTCATGCGAAGTCTCGTGCGGCAGGTCGGGGAACATCTCCAGTTGTGTGCCGTCGTCGCACAGCATCGTGCCGCCACCCCCGTTCAGCGCGGCCTCGCCCGCTCTGCCGCTTTTGCCGTGCCTGCCGTTTGTTCCGCTTCCATTTCTGCCATTTCTGCTGATGCCGCCGTGTTTGCCGTTCCCGTTTGTTCCCGCCCGGCCATTCAAGCCGTTCCCCTCACCGCCATTGCCATCCGCGAATATACGTGAACCGGCGGGACGCAGGGGTCTCGCCATGCCGGTTTTGGGCATGTTGCGTATTTTGTGACACCGGCGGCAGCGCGCCTCGTAGCTCTCATCGGCCCCGACAAGGATGGTCGGCTCGTCCCAGCCGGCGGGGCGACCGTCCACGAGTCGCTGTGTGCGGCTTGCCTCCTCGCCGCATACCTTGCAAATGGCGTGCAGCTTCATGACGTTGTCGGCAAGCGCCATCAGCTGCGGCATGAACGTAAAGGGCAGCCCCCGAAAATCCTGATCCAGTCCCGCCGCAATCACCTGTATGCCCCGGTCGGCAAGCCGCTGGCACAGGCCCACGATGGCCTCGTCCAGAAACTGCACTTCTTCGATGCCCACGATCTGTACGCCGGGGTCGAGCAGGCTTTCCAGGGTGCGCGTGTCCGGCACGGCCACGGCGGTAAACGTCATGCCGTCGTGCGTGCGGATCACGGTCGTGTCGCAGCGCGTGTCCACGGCGCTTTTGAACACCTGCACGCGCTTGCGGGCGTGCATGGCGCGGCGCACCAGGCGGATCAACTCCTCGGTTTTACCCGAAAACATGCTGCCACAGATTACAGTAAGCGAGCCGACCGGCCCTTTGACAGTAGACACAGACAGATACCCTCGATACGAAATATGCGCCAGAAGAGCGGGAAATACTTACCGCGGATTGGGCGGATGAAACGAATAAACACAGATAAATTCTAAACAAAGATCCGCGTTGATCTGTTTCATTCGTGTTATCCGCGGTAAGTAATTCTTGTAACTATGGGCTTTTCAAGTTAGTCTGGAAGAACGCGACCAGGGCGGACTGATAAACGGGCAGCTCGTCGGGATGGATGCGAACGTGCCAGGAGCGGGGCCACACGGTCAGTGTTTTGGGCTGATGGGCGGCTTCGTACAGCGATTGCGCGTCGGCGGGAGCGACGATGATGTCGCGCCTGCCGTGCATCAGCAGGACGGGACGCGGCGCGATCTGCGCGATCACGTCGCAGGGCGAAACGTGGCGCGGGTCGGCGTTCAGCCAGCGCCGCCCCCAGTACGTAACGGACGTGGAAAGCGCGATTCCCGCCGGACCGAGAAACGCCCGCCCCCGCTGCGCGATGGCGCGATCCAGGCTGGCATACGCGCCGTGCGTGGCGACGGCTTGCAGCCGGGCTTCCTGCGCGGCCCCCATGATGACCACGGCCCCGCCCATCGAAATGCCATACGCGCCGATGGGCAGATCGGCGGTCCGGGGGCGCGCGGCCAGAAAATCTACTGCGCCGAGCAGATCGTGTACTTCATGATACCCGATGGAACACAGGTCGCCCTCGCTTTGCCCCATTGCGCGAAAATCAAACAAGAGGGCGTGAAAACCCGCGTGGTGCAGCAGTCGCGCCCACGACACCATTTCCGAGCGGTTCATTGGGTGGCCGTGGCACAGGATCACGCTGCCCCGCGCCGTATCCGCGTCTTTAGCAGGCGCGAACCAACCGGAGATTTGCAGACCGTCGCGGGACGCAAACGTAACGTCTTCCCAGGCGGGGTCATCGTCTCGGTCGCGCTTTAGTACGGGCAGGCGTACCGGGTGCGTGGCGAGCCAGGAAAACGCGAGCGTTCCCAGCGCCCACCCTGCCCCTGCCAGCAGCAGTCCCGCGCCGACCAGAACCGGCGCAGGCACTTTGCGCCCCGGTTCACCATCGTGGAAAGCGCTGTGTTCTTTGCTGCGTTCTTCATTGTGGCAGACTATACCGGGATCTGCATTGGTCGGTGTCTTCAAATTGCTTCCTGTTGGTTCCTGTTCTTATTAGTTTCTGTTCTGATCAGAGGGCAGCGTCCAATAGCGCAGTATCAGCAGAGGGCGCGGATAGTTCTCTTCGCGGGTGGGCGACGCGTACAGACACAGCCGCTCGCCTCGAAACGCGGTCATGGGCAATAGCCCCTGCCCGTGCCAGATCACGAGCAGAGGGTTCCGCCCCGCCCGCCGCACTTCCTTCAGGCGTTCGCGGCCATACACGCGCAGATCAACGGTATTCTCGAACAGCAGAAACGCCTCGACAAGAGAAGCCGTGACGACGCTCCCTGCCGCGTCTGCCAGACCCTGTTTGATTTTCTGCCAGCGGACAGCGAGGGCAGACGGCGAATTGACCGGCAGCTTGGCGTCAGAAGGCGGTTTGGGCGCGGCTTCCTCATGGGGCGTGGCAGTCTCGTTCACAGGCGTCGGCTCCTTTTGCGCTTGACCAACCGGCGCATTATGATGCACCGACACGGTTACACCGCCATTATAGCAAAACGCGGCCCGTTCGTCTACTCAATGTTCGCGCGATTTCTGTACAACGGCGTAATAACATCGGCATCAAAAAGCAGCCGCCCCGAAACAGAGGGTTTCGAGACGGCTGGGACGGAGTGGAAAACAATAGCCTGGTTAGTGGCCGTCGCGTATCCGATAGCCGTCGTGATAGCGATCCTCGTAGCGATCCCGGTTCCGGTCGTACTCGCGGGCGCGGTCGTAATCGTTGCTGTGGTAAGGACGGTCGCGGTCGAAGCCGTAGCCGACACCTGCGCCGTAGCGGTCACGATCATAGCGGTCGCGGTCGAAGTCGCGGCGCGCGTCGTAGCGGTCGTTGTCGAGATGGAAGCGCACACCGCCTATCTGCACATCCAGTTCCGACACGCCGCGCCGGTCATGCCGATCCCGCAGGGTTTCGCGGAGGCGGTACAGGTCATGCAGGCGGTCTTCGTCGCGATGGATGGCGACGACATCGAAATGCGCGTCGTTCCGATACCGATGAAAACGCCAGTCATCATCGGCGCGGGCCGGAGCCTGCGCCACCAGTCCGGCGAACAGGGCCGTCAGGCCCAGAGCGGCAGTAATACGAAAGGCGCGATTGCGCCCGGATATGTTCTTCATGGAGAGTTCCCCTTCAGCCTACAAGCATTTTTAGCAAACGTCGTTTAACGAACGACTACTTTGACAAACTACAAAGACAAACTACAAAAGGAAGGGCCGCATCGCGGCGGCGCATTATAGGATTACGTCAGCGCGCCGGACGCGTGACACGAGGCGCGAGCCTGATTTATAGCGCGTTTCAATGGCAGGGTACGTCCCACCCCCGTACAGCAGAAACAGAAACAGGCCGAGAACATTTATGTTCCCGGCCCGTCCTGCGGCAGTCAAACGTACAATGTACGCTCAACCTTAGTGATAGTTGTGGTTGCGGAAGTATTCACGGTCTCGGTCGTTGTAGAACGTATCGTAATCGTGCTTGGTGTCAAACCGCTTGTTATCCATGCGCCATTGCGTGTCGCGTATAGCGACGTCCAGACGGCGGACAGCGTTCCGGTCATGGCGGCGAACGGCGTTCTTGCGGCGGTCCTGTAGGTCACGCAGATGATCCTGTTCGCGGCGCAGAGTGGTCGCATCGTAGCGCAGTTCCTGACGGTCGAACTCGCGCCCGTCGTGGTGGAACTGGCGGTCACGAGGGTACTGCGCGTTTGCGGGCGTCTGCGCGACAAGCCCGCCGAACACGGCGGTCAGGCCCAGCAGGGCCGCAAAACGAAAGGCGCGGTTATGGGCGGTTACATGCTTCATGGCGATGTTACTCCTCGTTTGCAATTTTCTATGTTTGCGATTTCAGTGTTAGTGTCCGCATCGCTGCGGGACATTCTAAACAAACGCGCGCCCGCAGAATGCGTGACACTTCATTCTAATATATCCACATCATTTTTGCGCTGCGTGTTTGTATGTGGAGGAGACGTACCCGTTTCGAGCATTGTTCCCGTTTAAGCCGGATTACAGACCAGCATATACCTTTGTAGTTCGGCTATAGTTCGGCTATAGTTCGGCAAGAAGACGCGCAATGTCTCGATAGAGTTTGTCGAATGGATAGGCGCACGGAGGAAGCAATAGCCTGATTGCAAGCGCATGTTCCGCGTTCTGCTCAGGCGAAACGATCTTCCATGTACGCCTTGATGGGGCGGGGGCGCGCCACTTGCCAGGGGTAGCGGGGCTGCAAACGGTTTAGCGGGAAGCGATTCAGACGTTGCGTGATAAAGTCTTGTTCGGCGGACGTAAGGCCGAAAGCGGTGTACACCGCGCCGTCAACGGCGGCAAGCGCCGCCATGAAGTCCTGCTCCACCTGCCGGAAGTCGCCGGAACGCTGATGGTACTCCGCCAGCAGGGCGGCGTAGTCAACAGGGACGAGCAGCTTCTGCACATCGGCGGCTTTCACAAGCGCGCCCTCCTCGGCGGTCAGCGTGAGCAGGTAGAACGCGTACTCGGCAAGCGCGGGATCGGCGAACTCGGCAAGCGGTTCCAGTCGGTTCTCTTGCCATTGCAGTTCCTCGACAAGCGACTCCGCGCCCGTTTCCAGAAAACGCAGGCCCAGAGACGGTTCCGTAATCCGCAGGCGCGCGACGGCGAGCCGCCGCTCGGTTTCCGCGAGCAGCCATTCGTTCGGATTGTTTTTCGCCCGCCCCGCCAGGGTCGCCAGCCGGTCGTACCCGTCGGCCAGCGCCAGTTCTGTTTCCGTTGTCATCGTTTTGGGCCAGGGCAATCCGCCTATTGTGCGTGGATACATTAGGGAACGCGAAGAGTTTGCTAGGACACCCGAACGCAAGCGAAACGTCCAATAGTACCGTGCCAATCTACTGTTGATATATGCTGCTATTGCGCTAAGAGCGAAATCTGCTTCTTCAGCAATTACAATCGTATTCAGACTCGCACAAGCAGACAAGTTTCCCTCTACGATAGCTGCAACTGGAGTTAATGCGACGGCTGGAACGGCAATATATTGTATTGGGTAAGGTTCATTGCGCCATAAACTCAATTTGCCGGAAGTACGCGCTTTGACAGCGTCTAAGTCTACCCAGCCAGCAGGTTCGCCACCCCAACCTACAGCTAAACTCCTGGCTGTAATTACCTGCACTGGTTTAGTACCTATCGGTGTGTCGGTAACTTCTACCCCGCCGCGTTGAACACCATAAGTCCATTTCGCCACACTGCTAAGTGGCACAAACCCACTACCATTGCCATTAGGGTACAGCTTGCGGAGCAAAGGAACATCGTCTGGTTCGAGCAAAGGCAATAGATAGTCGCCGTGATGTGCAACGCCGCTTGTCACGCGGGGATTGACGGCCGGATCAAAGAAGTCTTCATAATTCACCTTGACCGGGGGCGCATCGTCAGGCCATTTCGACGGCACGTAAAGCTCTATCTCGTCGTCTGCCTGCGCGGGAACGCGTTCGATAATCAGGATCATCGGAATAACGTTAGCGTCCCATTGTTTGCCTGCAAATTCCAGCCACACGATTTTACGCAAAGCCGCCGTCCTGCCGGGGTGCAGGAGCTGCCACACTTTGCCCGCCGTTTCCGAGTTGGCGTAGCCGCCGCTGACCACCATGCCGAACCAGCCGCCCGGTTCCAGCCACTCCGTCAGGGCGCGGTACAGCACGACCAGGCCCGTATCCGCGTTCTGGCCCCAGACATGCGCCCACAGTTCGCGCATCTCGCCGCCGTACTTTACGCGCTCGGCGCGAATGTAGGGCGGGTTGCCGACCACGTACTTCCACTTCATGCCGTCACGCGCCTGCGAGCCGGGCGGCAGATGCTCCTGGCCCACGAACGCCACGATGTTCGCGTCACTGAGCAGGCTGTTCAGGTTGTGAACCTCGATATGCGGCGTGGCTCCCTGCGGGTCGAAACGCAGCAAGGCCCACAGCATCTGAAACAGACTGATAAAGGCCGCAAAGGGGTTGATGTCGAAACCCCATGCTTCGGCCTGCAATTCACGGCTTACCTGCGCCACGTCGAAATTGTTCTGCCGCGCTGTTTCCAGTCGCCAGTGCGCGTACCGCACCAGAAACGAGCCGCTGCCGCACGAGGGATCAAGCAGGGTTCCCAGACCATGCGCCCGCGCGGTCCTGTCCAGTATCCATTCCACAATGGCGGGGGGCGTGTAAAACTCGCCCAGTCGCTTGCGCTTTTGCGGCGGCATGAACTGCTGATAGATGTCGCCCAAAATCTCCTCGGACAGCCCCGCAAAGTCGTATGCGTTGAGGCGCACGATCAAACGCTGCAAGGCCACGTCCAGTTCCTTGCCGCCGCGCTGTATCCAGTCGAACACGGTGGGCGCGAACGGCTCGCGGTACACGCGCTCCATGTCCTCGGAGATGTGGCGCACCAGGGCGCGGGCGTCGCCGGTCAGGTTCTTGATGAACTTCGTCCAGTTCTTCGGGCCGCCGTTAGACAGGCGGCGCGGCTGCATATTAAGGTCTTCCACAAGCCGCAGGAACAGCACGCGGGCCATCAATGCCGCCGCCGAGTCCGCCACGAACGCTTCGCGTACACGTCGGGCCTGTTCCTGGGGTTTGGAAGCTTCGATGTCGCGCCCGTACTGCTCCTCGAATTGGCTGACCGCTTCCTCGAACAGCCGCCGCACAAACCCGTATTCCAGTTCGATACGCACCAGGGCGCGATGCTGCGTGTCCCGATGCCCTACAAGGTTCTGCTCGATCTCCCGGCGTCGCTGCATGTAGTCGTCGTAATCGGTTTGCAGGGTCTGCATGGCCTGTGTGGCCGCGTCCGTCAATTCCTGGAATCCGGCGCGCAGGTCGCCGCGCAGTTGGCGCAGGGTATCGGGATTGTCCAGCGTCAGGTAGGTATACGGCAAATCGCCCTGTACGAACTCGGCCCACTGACGCGCATGAGTAGCGCTCTCGTAGCGCAGAAATTGCAGGCGGGCCTGCAGTTCCTCCAGCGTTACGGTACGCAGATCAAGAGGCGCTTCCAGTCCGGCAATCGGTTCGCCGTCGGGCGTGACGATCCAGAAGAAGCGCGCGGTAAGAAACAGCGCGTAGCGGGTCAGCCCGTCCACGTATTTGCGCTTATCCTGCCAGAGCGCCAGCCGTCGGGCCGGAACTTGCAGCCAGGCATCGTCTTTTTTCAATTCGCCTACGACCCAGGCGGTTCCCTCTGAAGTCACTAATTTCACATCGGAGTAGCCGACCGCCGCGCGGTCTTCCGTCACGACCTTGTTTTTAGGGTAGCCCAGCAGAGCCGCCAAAAAATCGCGTACATTGGGATTGTACGAGCGTTCCGGACGTTCCCAGGTCAGGGCAAGCCACTGTGTCAGCGCGTCAGCGGATTTCGGCACAGGCGTTCTCCTTCAGGAAACATACAGCCAGGGAATACATGACAGACCGGCGGACAGCGCAAACAGCATGAACATCCGCCGGACGAAAAAACGGACAAAAAAAGGGTGTTTAGCGGAAGACGCCGGTATGTCCGAGGGAGTAGCGGCCCGGCTGCGGATACACGCACAGGCCATGCGGGCCTTTGCCGACCTTGATGCGGGCGCGTAACTGCCCCGTTTCGGTGTTAAAGGCGTACACCTCGCCATTGTAGCGGCCTGACAGCCACAGCGTTTTGCCGTCTGCGGATACGCCGCCCATGTCCGGGCTGCCGCCATGCGGGATGCGCCATTTGGCGACGGGCTTGCGCGTGGCGAATGACACGACCGAAACCGTTCCCTCGTGCCGGTTGGATACGTACAGCGATTTGCTGTCACGGCTGGCGTACAGGCCGTGCGCCCCGCCTCCCGTCGCCACATAGCCGATGATTTTCAGGCTGTCGCCGTCTATGATCCACAGGCCATCGGCCATCATGTCCGCCACATAGAACACGCTGCCGTCCGGCGACAACTTCACATCCTGGGGCATGTTGTGGACGCGCAGGCGCATACCGGGCGCGCGCATGTCCATCGCGGGTACGTGGGCGCGAAACACGTCTCCACTACGCAGGTTTACCGTGCCGATTACCTTCTGCTTCTGCACATCCACTTTCACCATGTCGCCCGAAAACTCGTCGCTCGCGATTAAATACGCGCCGTCCTTGCTGAAATCCATGTGGTCTACGCCCTTGCCCGGCACGTTGAGGGAATGAACTAGGCGCATCGTGTGCGCGTCCCGAAAGTCCAGCCTGTGCAGGCGTTCGCAGACCGCGATGGCGTAGCGACCATCGGGCGTAAAGTAGAGGTTGTAGGGGTCGTCTACGGGTACGGACGCACCGTGTATGCCGGTCGCGGGGTCAATCGGCGTGAGCGTATTGCCACGGTCATTCGCGATCCACAGGGTTTTCAGGTCCCACGAGGGAACCACATGCTGCGGCTGCCTGCCTACGGCGAAATGGTCTATGATCTCATAGGATTGGGCGTCAATCACGTCCACGGTGTCGCCGTCGCTGTTCGGCACATACACGCGGGATGGGAAATCACGCACGACGGGACTGAGCAGGTCAGGTCGGTCGGCGGCGTACACGTCGTTCGGGTCGAGCAGAGGCGGTACGCTTCCCACTTTGAGTCCTCCGCCTTCCCCCACCGCAGCCGCATTCGGATCGCCTGATGCGTCCGGGGAAGGCACACCCGGCTTGACAGGTTTATTAAGAGCCTTAGCGCGCGTTGGAGTAGTGGAGGCGTCGGGCGTGACGGACGGCGTGGCAGAAGAAGTGGGCCTGCACCCGGCCAGCGTCAGAGCAAGCGCCCCGGCGACAATACCGCGTCGAAAAGCGAACAAAGGATAACACACTATGCTTCGATGCTCCCTGAATATATCTGAATGTAAGTATTCGAACGTAAACAGCCGCAAAAAAATGCAAAAAGCGCAAACGGATCGGCTGTTTTCGTATGATGAAGTTTGGCCCGCGCAGGAAGGGGAAAAGAGAAAACGCTTTCGGCTAAATCCGAGCATCACTTGCGCGCGGGCTGTGTCGGGGCGGGAACGGGAACCCACTTTTGGACGCGCCTGCCGTCCACTTCCGCCACGTACACCGCGCCTTGATCGTCCACGCACAACAGATGGGCGCGGCGCATTTTGCCGGACGCGCTTCCCGGCCCGCCCCAACGCGCCAGTCGTTTGCCGTATGTTTGGGCGTTCAGTTCGTCCTTGACACTGTATACGCTAACCGTGTCGGCGATGCCGTCCGCCACGAACAGGCGCTGATCCGGCGTGAGGAACAGTCCGAACGGGTCGCCGATACGCGTCCACTGCGCGAGGAACTTGCCCGCACCCGTGAATACCTGTATGCGGCGGTTGGCGCGATCCACGACGTACACGCGCCCATGTCCGTCTACGGCGACCGAATGCACCAGCCGAAACTGCCCCGGTTTGGTTCCGCGCCGCCCCCACGCGCCCGCGTAGTTGCCCGACGCGTCCAAGTGTACCACGCGGGCGTTGCCGTAGCCGTCGGCGATGTACGCGTCGCCCTGCGCGTTCCAGGCGACATCGGCGGGCTGATTGAAGTGGCGGGCGTCATTACCGGGCGTGTCGCGCACGCCCCACGTTCGCAGCAATGTGCCGTCGGGGGCATACTTATAGACCTGATGCCGCCCCACATCTGTAAACCAGACGCTGCCCGCCGCGTCTATGCGGCAGGCGTGCGGCAGCGTGAATTTGCCCTGCCCCCAGGCGCGCAAAAATTTGCCCCGCCGATCAAACACAAGAACGGGGTCGGGCGTGCGCTGGAACACGTACACCTGCCCCCGCGCATCCGTAGCAACCCCCGTGACCATGCGCGTCCCGTAGCCAGGCGCGTCCTTACCCTGATGCTGCGGCCAATCGGGAACCGGCCTGTACGCGTTTTGCCCCCACGTCCGAGCCGTGATGCAGGACATCACAAACACCGAAAGCGCAGGCAGGAACCAGGATGCAAACGGCGAATTAGCACACGGCAACGCGGTCGGCGCATCTTCTAGCACGTTCCTGCAAATACACGTTGACGCCCGAACCCAAAATGTAGGCATATAGAACATTTACTTACCCTACTGCCGAAATGAGCAGCATTCTCTTTCAATCTGAAAGCCTGCTCATTGTACCGCAAAAAGGAAAAAGAGACAGATGAGGAAAGCCACGCCGTGCGCGAAATGTGGTTCCGACACAATTATCAACGCGCCTCTGATGGGCGGATCGGGCGAAGGCACGGGGGAAGTGTATATACAGGTTCTCGAACACCCTGATGCCCTAATGTTCAAGGGGCCGCGCCGGGGAGCCTTGCAGGCACGGGTATGCGGCAAATGCGGGTATACGGAGTTGTACACAGCCAACGCTCCTCTGCTCTACAGCATCCTGCACAAGGCGAAGATGCAGCGCGAACGGGCAGAAGCGAAACGGATGCAGCAGCCCTCGGCCACGCTGCTGCGCCCTGCCGCCGCCTCCCCCGACAACACAGAGCCGGAACAACTGCTGCGCCCCGCAAATGAAACCCCGGACGAAAAGGAATAGAGTAACTCACCTCCGCCCAGAGACAGTATGAGAACGCTCTGGAAGTTCTGTGGTAACATTTTGCGGCCTGCGGGGTATACTGAAAATAAGCAGAAACATTTTCACCTGCTGATTGTTTGTCCGGGGACGAGTGACGATGCGCCGGTTTGCCGCGTGGCTGCTAATCTGCTGTTTTCTAGTCTGGGGGCCGCTCGACTGCCTGCCCCTCGCCCTTGCCGCGTCGCCCCGTTCTGCCAAAGTCGCCGTCCATGAGGTTTCCTGCCACTGCGCCGCGTGTCCCGGCGGCGCACGCTGCTGCTGTAAGCCTGTCTCTACGCCCGCTCGCGCCGCGTTCCTCCGCGCCCGGTGCGAGGAGCCGCACACGGCGAACATCGTGTCTCACGCCACGCATCCTATCGCGTTTTTTGTTACTCCCGCCCACTCCTGCATCGCGTTCGGCCCGCCGCTGACGTTCGTTTCCCCGGACGTTCTGCGCGGCCTGCCCGTCCTGCCGCCTGAACCGCCTCCGTGTCGCGCCTGAACTCTCTTCCTTTTTCGGCTTTATCTTTCCGGTCTCATCTGGCTCAGGGCTTTTCGTTCGCCTGGGGCAAAGCGCGTTTGTAAGCGCCTTCGTCGGCCTGCGCCTGCCTGCGCGTCGTGATCCTGTCCGACGCAATGCATGCCCCTGCTCGCGTCTGCCTGCACGAGACGCCGCTTGACGCGAAAGAGCCGCCGCGCCCATACGCCTTTTTGAGATCGATTTACCAGAGTTCAGGAGTTTTCCATGCTTTGCCGTTCACGAAACGCATTTACCCTTATTGAATTGCTCGTCGTTATCGCGATAATAGCGCTCCTCGCCGCTATCCTGTTTCCCGTGTTCGCGCAGGCGCGGGAAAAAGCCCGCCAGACGTCGTGCCTGTCCAACATCAAGCAGTTGGGACTGGCGTACACGATGTACATGGGCGACTATGACGACACTATGCCCATCACCATTATGAATGGCCCGTCCGCGTCGTGGATCAACGCCAGTCAGCCCTACATCAAGAACCGGGGCATCTATCGCTGCCTGTCCGACAAGACCAGCAAGCCCTGGGCCACGACCGATCAGCAGTGGAACGAACCCTACTATCTGCCCGGCACGTACACCCCCAACCCGGAATACGCCAAGTATCGCCGCTGCTCCTATGTCTTCAATGTGTGGCTGATGGGGCCGACGCCGGATTTCCCGTTCACGTATGGATTGGCTCCCAAGATCGCCGCGCCCGCCAGCGTGATCTACCTGGCCGAACAGGTGGAGAACTCCCCCACGCCCGACCTCGACCACTTTAGCCCGATGTGCTGGGGCAACCCCGATCCGGGCTACGTCGCCCTGTCCGGTTATTCCTGCACGGGCTACTACTGGAACGCCTCCACGCGCGAGAATACGGAACTGGCCCTGCACCGCCACACCGACGGCAGCAACTACGCCTATTTCGACGGCCACGCCAAATGGCAGAAGTGGACGCAGGTATGGTTCCTGGACGCGGCAAACGGCGTGTACGAGGGCAATTTCGATCCGCGCCAAAAGTAAGCAAACAACCCACGCTTGATGATAGACCGAGAGGCAGATGAATTATGAATCGCAGAGAATTGATACAAACATTGGGCGCGGCGGGCGCTTCCCTCGCCGGCGCTCTTGACCGGCAAACGAATACGGCCCGCGCGCAGGGCGCAGCCGCCGACCCCTCTCTCCCGCCCGCGCCCGGCGCTCGGCCCGTCCACGACATGGGCGGCTACGGCATTCCCGCCGGCCCGCCGCAGCAGATCGCCATGCTGATGTATCCTCAGATGACGGCCCTTGACCTGGTCGGCCCCTTTCAAATCTTCGCCACCCTGGGCAATGTCAAGGTGCATCTAGTATCCCGGACGCGCGGCCTAGTAACGAGCGACGCAGGCATGTCCATACAGCCGACCACGACATTCGGCGAATGTCCCGACAACCTGACCGCGTTGTTCGTTCCCGGCGGCTCGCAGGGAACGCTGGCGCAGATGCGGGACGGCGAAACGCTGGACTTTTTGGCGCACAAAGGCAAAACCGCAAAGTACGTTACGAGCGTCTGCACCGGCTCGCTTGTTCTGGGCGCGGCGGGCCTGCTGCGCGGCTACAGGGCCACGTCGCATTGGGGGCTGCGCGACCTGCTTGCTTTATTCGGCGCAGCGCCGGTCAACGAACGCGTTGTCGAAGACCGCAATCGCATTACGGGCGCGGGCGTCACGGCGGGCATTGACTTTGGCCTGCATCTGGCCGCTTTGTTACGCAGCGAGAAGATGGCGCAGGCGGAGCAGCTTTTCTTCGAGTACGACCCGCAGCCGCCCTTCCACGCGGGAACGCCGCGCACCGCCCCCCGCCAGGTGACGCAAATGGCATGGGCTATGTACGCGCCCCTGCGCGATGAGGTACGGACTGTCGCGCTGGAAGCGCAGAAACGGTGGAAATGAAATGCCTGCTTTGCAAACACGCGTCGCTTTTACGCTTATCGAATTGCTCGTCGTTATCGCCATAATCGCGATTCTCGCGGCCATCCTGTTTCCCGTGTTCGCGCAGGCGCGGGAAAAGGCGAGGTCGGTCGCCTGCCTTTCCAATGGCAGGCAGATCGGTACGGCCCTGTATATGTATATTCAGGATTATGATGAAAAGTACCCGCAGGAACACCCCTCGACAAGCAATCCGGTTCAGGACGACAATACCGGGCAGTTGGAGGCTGTGGACTATGGTTCGCCCTTTGACAAAATCCTGCCCTATGTGGCGAGCAGGGACAGCGCGAAAACGCAGCTTTATGTCTGTCCTTCCGATCCCGACCCGCACGGCAGGGCCATCCTGGACAAAAGCGGCAACTGCCTGTCGAACAGCGCGCCGCCGCCCGGCCCCCTGAGCAGCTACATCATCAACGCCTACTACCTGTTCGGCGCGATACTGGCGCAGATCCCCACCCCCGCGCAGTCCATCTATGTCGTGGAGCGGCGCAGCGACGGGAGCAAGGTCACGGACTTTTGCGATGTCCATTACCATCCCTGGCTCGGCGAGGTGGAACTGCCTCAAAACAGCAACGACACGGCCAACCCGGTCGCGCTTGCCGACAAACGGCACACCGGCGGCAGCAATTACGTGTATGCGGACGGTCACGCCAAGTGGCAGCGGTTCGCCAATACGCGCAAACCGTTCGACCAGCACGACCTGTACGGCGAACATCAGGCGTTTTAGCAGGCATTTTGAGGGTAACTTTTGGTCCGGCGCGGCGTCAGGAGTAGTGGCGTCTGCACTAATTGGGTGTCCGACGAGCGCGAAAACAGCGTTTGGAAGGAATTGCCGCGCAAAATGCCGAAATAAAAGAGAACGCAGCCGCAAGGTTTCCGCCTGCAATCCTGTCGGGCATCGTCCCGGCGCGTCTTTGTTTCAGGTTGTTTGTACTGTTTGTTCGACTGTCTGTTTGTATTGTCTATATTGTCGGGTTCTGTCTGGTTTTGCAGCGCAAAGCCTGTATAACCCGCGCGGGCGGCATTTGCCCCACGTATGGTTTGGTTTTCGCATCGGTCTCCCTGCGATGCTATTCAAGTAGCAGTCAAAAGGAATGTATACGGAGGAGAATGTTTATGTTGATTTCGCGTATCGCGCGCCTGGGCCTGGCCCTCGCCGCCTTTCTGGTTGCGCTGTCGCTATCGGGCGGCGCGGCCCACGCTTTCCCCAAGTTCGCCAAAAAAGAGGGCGTCAACTGCGTGTACTGCCACATCGCGCCGGGCAGCCCGTCATGGGGCTACCGGGGCCTGTACTACAAGGCGCACGGCAATTCGTTTGAAGGCTTCGACAACATCTATGAGGCGCGTGTCGCCGGCGTAACCGACGCGATGGCGAGCGGCGCGGAAGCCAAGCCCGCCGTGACTGCATACCCCGACGTCAAGACCGACGTTCCCGCCGTGCTGAAGTTCGCCATGAAGGACATTGACGGCAAGACCATCAATCTGGCCCGCTATCAGGGCGATGTCGTGATGATGGTCAACGTGGCCTCGGCCTGCGGCAACACGCCGCAGTACGCCGACCTGCAAAAGATGTACACGACCAACAAGGACAAGGGCTTTGTGATCCTGGGCTTCCCGGCCAACGACTTCAATGGTCAGGAACCCGGCACGGACGCCGAAATCAAGGCGTTCTGCACGGGCAAGTACAACGTCACCTTCCCGGTCTTTTCCAAGATCGTGGTCAAGGGCGACACGCAGGCCCCGCTGTACAAGTACCTGACCGACCCAGCCACCGACCCCAAGTTCGGCAAAGCGATTGACTGGAACTTCGCCAAGTTCCTCATCAACCGCAAGGGCGAGATCGTGGCGCGTTTCCCGGCCACCATGAAGCCCACCGATCCCGCCATCGTCAGCGCGGTCGAAAGCGCCCTGAAGGAACCCCGCCCCGCAATGGGCGACAAGACCGCCAGCATCAAATAGACTTGCTGTAACTCCCCTCTCCTAGCGAGGTACGAGCGGCCAGGAGAGGGGCCGGGGGTGAGGTGTGGTCAGGTGTGGCACAGTTCACAGCCCTGCTGTGACGCAGACGGCTTGGCAAAAATACGCGGCGGGCGCATAATAGAACCACTCTATTATGCGCCCGTCGTTTTATCGTTTGTATTCGTTCTGCCCTGGGGCAGCCTGTCGTGCCAGGAGATCTATTCGCCATGAACCCGAACGCCCACACACGCGCCCTCCACCTGTCCAAAGAGGAAACGCTCGCCCTGCTCGACCTGTGCATGCACAGCAATATGGACTTGCAGCCGATCCATGAGGCCGCCATTATGAAACTGTCACACCTGGCGCGCGGCTACATGGCGGACGAGCCAATGGATGCCATTCCCTTCGCCGGCATGGTTGACAGTCTGCTGGCAAGATGCTAAACTGTCGGCCATGCACAACTCCGAATCAATAGCCGAACCAACCTCTGAATCAATAGCCGAATCAACAGCAGCCGAACCAACAGCGGCGTCAACATCCGAAGCCGCATCTAAAGCTGCCATGCTGATTGTGACACAGACCGCCGCACAATTGGACTTGCAGCCAGAAGGGCAGACCGCGCCATTGCGCTTCGACGGCGTGATTACGCATAACGTGGTCGCCCTGCGCGCCAAACCGAGCGGTGGCAGCGAGCAGGTCAGTCAGGCGATCTGGGGCGACAACGTGCAGCGGCTCGAAACAAATGGCGAGTTTGTGCGCGTGCGAACCGCCGACGCCTACGAGGGCTGGGTGTGGCAGCGCCATATATGCCCGTTCGACCCTGCCCTTGACAACGCCCTTCAGATCTGGCCCCGCGCGCAGCGCGGCAGCACGGCGTACTACGTGGACGCCGACCTCGCGCCCTTGTGGACAGTAGCCGGACAGCCCGACACGCAGCATACCAAACTGGCGTGGGGAACCTGGGTGCAAATAGTAAACGCGCCGAGCGGTCAAACTCCCGGTGAGGCTGTGGTGCAAATCCCCTTCGGCTGGCAGGCGAAGGACGCGGGGCGCGTACTGACCGGCTACATAAACCCCGCTCATCTTAAAGCAGGCCAGAACAATCGCTACGCCGCCACATTCGACGCCGATCTGGCCTGCACACTGGCGCGCAGGTTCCTGGGTACGCCATACCTGTGGGGCGGAACCACGCCGTTCGGGTTCGATTGTTCGGGCATCGCGCAGCGCGTATATGCTTTGATGAACGTGACCCTTCCCCGCGACGCGCATTTGCAGGCAGCGTCGCCGCTCGGAACGCGCCTGTCCGCCGACCACAAGGCCGCGCCCACCCGGCCGGGGGATCTGGTGTTCTTTCGAGGCGAGTCGAATCCGCGCGGCAGGGACATCACGCACATGGGTATTGCGCTCGATGCGCGCCGTTTTCTGCACGCGGTGGGCAGGGAAGGCGTCATCATCACGGCCTTTGCCGATCCCTACTATTCCGCGCGCTACACGTATCGGGGCGCATGGCGCTACCGCCGGCCCGCCGCATAAAGCCACCCATTTGAGCCACATTACCAAAAAACATGGATTAAGCGGCGAAAAACAGCCTTACGGTTTGACAAGGACGGGCAGGCTTTGGTATAGTATAAGGCCGCGTCCTGTTCTATCCCGACATCATTATTTTAAAAAATGACGCCGGAACGTCGCACCCGATTTCGGTCATCATCCTGTTTACCACACAGCGTCGCTTTGGAACACATTTCCAGACCGCTTACAAGCGATGCGAGGAGTTTATCGTGCGTATTCGAGCCAAAGAGATCCGCCGCAGCCGCAAGCGCGACGCCGAGTTTATCTTGAACAAAGTGAAAGCGGCCCGCGCCGCCCGCCCGCCCAAGCCTGCCGCGCGTCCCGCCAGCCGCCCCGCAACGGGCGGAACCGGCGGCTCTCGTCCCGCCACGACCGGCGCACCCCGGCAGCGCGCCCCGCGTCCCGCCGCCACTGCCGCGCCCGCTGCCGAAGCGACCGCAACTCCCGCCGCCGAGTAGTGTCCACCACAGCCGCCCAGGAAACGTAATAAACCGCGAAACACGCGAAACAAACGAAAAGAAGAACAGATACAAAAAAGCGTTGTCCGCAGATTACGCAGATGTACACAGATTAGGAAGCATCAGGGATTGAGGACAAAAGCGCCTGCTTGCAGCCTGCCCTTAGTTGCGAAATCCTGTTCATCCTGCGAATCTTGTTAATCCTGTCTATGGATTGAACTTGCTCTTTTTTGTGTTTTGTTTTTTCGTTTGTTTGGTGTGTTTCGCGGTTTATCTTGCGTCACGACTGTACCAGATTGGCTATCTCGGCGAAGTCTGCTTTGAGATGCGCGTACAGGTTCTGGTAGAGTTTGTGATAGCGTTTGTAGGCGGCGTGGTTGACCGAACACACGTCCAGGCTGTCCTTGACCTTGATGGTGGCGCGGCAGGCTTCCTCCACGGACGCGTACACGCCGGTTCCCGCCCCCGCCAGGAGAGCCGCGCCGAGTGCCGGCCCCTCGTCCACGTTGATGGTGACATGCGGGTAGCCCGTGATGTCGGCCTGCATGTCGCGCCAGACCTTGCTTTTGGCCCCGCCCCCCGACGCCCGCACCTGTTTGATCGGCAGCCGCATCTCTTCCATGATCTGAAACGAGTCTGCAAGGCCGAACGCTACGCCTTCCAGGATGGCGCGAGCCACATGATGCCGCTCGGTGCGGCGCGTCAGGCCGAACAGAACGCCCCGCGCGTTCGGGTCGGGGTACGGTGTGCGCTCGCCGGTCAGGTAGGGCAAAAATATCAGGCCATCGCTGCCCACGGGCGCGCGTCCTGCCTCGGCGCAGATGAGGTCATATGGATCCTGGGCCAGCGCGTCCGCAACCACTTTTTCCGGCTGGCAGTACGCGTCCCGATACCATTGCAGGCTGCCTCCCGCGCTGAGCATCACGCCCATGACGTGCCACTTGCCCGGAACCGCATGACAGAACGTATGCAGCCGCAAAAGCGGGTCTACGATGGGCGCGTCGCTGAACGCGAACACCACGCCCGATGTGCCGATAACGGAACTGACGATGCCAGGCTCGACGATGCCGTTGCCGACCGCGCCCGCCGCCTGATCGCTGCCCCCGCCCACGACCGGCGTACCGACCGCAAGCCCTGTCAGCGCCGACGCTTCGGCTGTGATCGTGCCGGACACTTCGGGTGATTCGTAGCAGGCGGGCATCCAGGCGCGGGGAATGTCCAGGGTGTCCAGCATTTCCCAGGCCCAGACGCGTTCGCGCACGTTGAACAGGGCCGTGCCGGACGCGTCGCTGACTTCGGTGGCGTATTCGCCCGTCAGACGCAGTCGCACAAAGTCTTTGGGCAGCAAGACATGCGCCACCAGCTTATAAATCTCCGGCTCGTGATTACGCAGCCAGATGATCTTGCCCGCCGTGAACCCGGTCAGCACGGGGTTGCAAGTCAATTCGACGACTTTTTCGCGGCCCACGGTCTGCGTGATCCAGTCGCATTCGGCCTGAGTGCGCTGATCGTTCCATAGCAGGGCGCGGCGTAATACCTGCCCGTTCGCGTCCACGAACACGCTGCCGTGCATCTGCCCCGACAGGCCCACGCCTTTTATTTCTGTTGGGTCTACACCCGACTGCGCGATCACTTTGCGCGTGGTGGCGCAGGCCGCGTCCCACCAGTCGCCCGGTTCCTGCTCGCTCCACAGCGGGCGCGGCGCGTACAGCGGATATTCCGCAACGGCGCGGGCGCGAACATGCCCGGTCTCGTCGATCAGGATGGTTTTCGTGCCGCTGGTTCCAATGTCAATGCCGAGCAGATAGGCCATGCAGGTGTCCTTGGTTTGTATTCGCGTAACTATTTAACCCCGCACTGAAGTACGGGTCTATGAGGCTTCGCCGACTGTCCTGCGGACGGGACATTCCTGGTTTGCAAGGCATTTCCGTCCGCAGAACGGCTGGCGGAACGCCTCCCGGACGGGTCGTTCACGGCCTGGCAGCCATACCCGAACAGTTACGTATTCGCTTTGACATGGCTTGTACATTATTGCGAAGAGTGCGGCGCAAAATTCGAGCGGAAGCATAGACACATCATAGCACGATTGGCAAGGAACGTCAACACAAACGACAGCCTGCCGCATGAACAGAAGGAAACAAAAGCATCAGAGAATAAGCATTAGAGAAAGCCCTGCCGGTCGCCCTTGTAGTGGCGACCGGCAGGGCCGATAGAGGCAGAAGACGAGCGCGTCTCAGCGTCCGCGCCGTCTCAGAAGGAAGGCCGCGATGGGCAAAGCAAGGCTGCCGAGCAGCGCCATGCTGCCGGGTTCGGGAACCGCGGCGGGGCCATACGTCGCGCCCGCGATGTTGTACGTCGCTCCCGATGCGGTCAGATACGTGGCCCCATTCACCTGATTGCCCTGCGCGTCCAGCAGTTGAATGCTCGACAGCAGCAGCGTGTTAGAGTAGTCTGTCGTACCGCTTACGTCCACGCCCTCCGGTGTCGTGTAATAATTAGTGTTTGCCCCATAAACAGCGCCAAAGTTGCCGGATATGCCAATGGAATTGCCGGGTGTGACGTTCCATTCCGGCGTCGTCCAATCAGTCGTGGGCATGGTAATATCGGCGAAAAACGTGGTGGAATCCGCCCCCGACGAAAATGCGAGGTAGGTGTAACCATGCTGCTCCGTGATGTTTCCCTCGACATGGAATATATACCTCAGGCCGACGATGGGATCTATGGTGGGGTTGAGGGTAAGAGTATCCTGAAAGAGCGTCTGCCCGACGACATCTAGATACTGCGGGGAGCCGGCCAGGTTCGGGCCGCTGCCTCCCGCGTAATAAACCGGGTTGGCGGCGTTGTAGTAAGGGTTGCTGAATTGGCCGGAGGCGTATGTGTGCAGGACACCATACCCGGCCTGCGCGCGGGCCGTGCCGGAAAGCGTCATGGTCTGCGTATGTCCCTGACTGTCCAGGCCCGTAAAGCTCTGGCTGCCGGTCGTGGAAACGGCCTGCCCCGTAGGGCTGTATTGCCCCGTGGTTTCCCAGGCGGCGATATTGCCGCTGCCGTCCGAGCTCAGGTTGCCCGCTTCGATAAAGGCATTTGAGCTGACGGAGGCAACGCCGGGGCCGTACAATTGCGCGTGGGCATTGGAGGCAAAAAGGAAGTTTGCGCCCAGCAGGGCCAGGGCGGCAGCGAAACGTCGCGGTGACTGCATGGAAAGGCTCCTTGTCAGACAGTCGAGCAAGATGCTCAGGCGTGTTGCGCTCTGAAGTGCGACTGTCAGGACAAGGATAACAGGGCAGCGTTAATCCAGCATTAAACTCCATCGGGCGCGTCCATTAAATCGGCACTGCTTTCATGCCAAGATGGCATTCTCACTGCTACTTTAGTTGAGGTTCTGCTGTTTTGAGGGCCAGACGTATGTTTCTGTGACCGCGCCGCCGCCGACCCGCCCCGGAAACCGGCTTGTATTCAGGCTGTCTGGCGGGGTATCCTGTTGGGACATAGAAATCGAGGCGGTAAAGGCGGCGGGAGGCTCCAACGGTGCAGCAGCAAACGGAAGCAGCGACAAAAGCGGCAGCAAAAGTATTGACATCGGAAGATCTGGGGCGGCTGATAGAGGCGGATCCGACGGGCTGGCGCAAACGGTCGCTGCTCAGTCTGTTCGACGTTTCCCCGGAGCAAATGCGTACTGTGCTGGACGTGGCGGCGGGATTGAAACGCTACGACCTGGCCCGCGAGCGCAGCCTGTACTGGCAGTATCCGCGCACTCTGGCACTGGTCTTTGAAAAACCCTCGCTACGAACACGCGTAAGTTTCGAGGCGGGCATGGCGCACCTGCAGGGCAAGGCCATCTATCTTGCGCCCGGTGACGTGGGCCTGGGAACGCGTGAAGCGACAAAGGATGTGGCGGGCGCATTGTCGCGCTGGGTGGACATCATCGCGGCCCGCGTGTTCGCGCACGAGACAGTCGTAGAGTTGGCCGAGCGCGGCACGATCCCGGTTGTCAACGCCCTGAGCGACCGCGAACATCCCATACAGGCTTTCGCCGACCTGCTGACCCTGCAGGAACATAAAGGCGCGCTGGGCAACAACCTGACCCTCGCATACATCGGTGACGGCAACAATGTTCTGCAAGCCCTGCTTCTCGCCTGCGCCAAAATGGGCGTCAATCTGAACGCGGGCTGCCCGCAGGGCTACGGGCCTTCTACAATCTACACGGACGAGGCGCGGCGTATCGGAAGCGAGACCGGAGCGCAAATTCAAATCGTGACCGATCCCGCCCTTGCCGTGCAGAACGCCGACGCCGTGTATACGGACGTGTGGGCCAGCATGGGGCAGGAGGACGAAAAACAGGCGCGAGCGCAGATTTTTGCCGGCTACTGCGTCAACAATGCCCTGCTCTCACACGCCAAACCGGACGTGATTGTCCTGCACGACCTGCCCGCGCACCGGGGCGAGGAGATCGCAGACGACACGATGGACGCGCACATCACAAGTATCATGGATCAGGCCGAAAACCGCCTGCACACGCAAAAAGCCCTGCTCACGCTGATACTCGGCCTCTAGGCGCGTATTGTGCTTGACAGCCTTATCGCTCCCGCTTCACGCGGCTAAATTTGTGGCGCTAAATTTGATTTACAGGAGACGCATCATGAACAAGATCGGCAACAAAAACATTGCGCGTTTTACCGCTGCTCTCAGCCTGCTGACGCTCGGACTATCCGCTCACGCCGCCCCGCCCGCCGCGTCCGACCTGACGGCGATACAGGCTGTGACCATTGACGCGACCGGCCCCAAATCGGGCGCGAACAGCGACAAGTATTTCAACATCGAGGGCAAGGACACGGGCAAATACGCCTGCTACGGCATCCTGCGCTTCGACGGCGCGACCCTGAAAAAAGACCTCGATAAAAAGTATGGGGCCGGCAAGTACAAGGTCACGAACGTTACGCTGCAATTAACGCAAAGCCCCGCCAAGTTTTCCAAAGACGGCCCGGTGGACATCTATTTTCATGCCGACGCCACGCCCGACCTGAACGTGCAATCCCTGAAATACCCGTACAATCCCAAAGACAAGGCGGTCGGCGGCAGCAAGATCGCCGTGGGCGCGCCCTCCAAAACCAAAGCCGTGGCGAAAGAAGCGGCAGCCGAGGGCGAAAGCGTGACTGAAGCCTACAACCTGACCAACGACACCAGCGGCAGTCCGCTTAAAAGCGCCCTGGAACAGGGCAAAATCGTCACCATCGTGCTGACCGCAGACGGCAGCGTTGCCGAAACCTATGCGGGCCTCAAAGGCGTACAGCACCGCAAAGCGCCGACACTGGTAGTAAGTTTGAATAAATAGCGATGCTTTGCTTGTTGTTTGTTACGCGTCCGAGGAGGCGTTGGCTGTTCCCGACAGGCGGGCAGACAGACGGCAGCGTCTGTGTTCAGCAAACAACAAGCAACAAGCAACAAGGACAAAACATGCGTAAGGTTGTACTGGTTTATTCGGGCGGGTTGGACACGTCCGTGTGCATTCCGCTGATGCGCGAGGAGTATGGGTTCGACCACGTCATTACCGTGACCGTGGACGTGGGGCAGGCGCGCGAGGACATCGCGCAGGCCGAGGAACGCGCCCGTCGTTTTGGCACGGAACACTACACCGTGGACGCCCGCGCCCTGTTCGTGGAACACTTTTGCTGGCCCGCCGTGCGCGCCAATGGCGACTATCAGGGCTATCCCATCAGCACATCTATTGCAAGGCCGCTGATCGCGCTCAAAGCGGTCGAAAAAGCGCAGGAGTTGGGCGCGACCGCGTTCGGGCATGGCTGCACGGGCAAGGGCAATGATCAGTTCCGCATCGAGTACATCATGCGGACGCTGATGCCGGACGCCGAGATCGTCGCGCCCATGCGCGAGGGCCGACTATTGCCCGACGGCAGCCGCTCGCCCTGGACGCGTACCGAGGAGATCGAGTACGCCAACGCGCACGGCCTGGACATTTCGCAGACCACGTCTAAGATTTGGAGCATTGACGAAAACCTGTGGGGCCGCAGCGTCGAGGGCGGACGCCTGGAAGAGCCGGACTACGCGCCGCCCGAAGAGATCTTTCAGTGGACACGCGGCCTGGCCGACTGCCCCGACACGCCCCGAACCCTGACAATCGGCTTTGAAAACGGCGTCCCGACCGCCCTGGACGGTCAGAAATATGCGCCCTACGATCTGGTCGTAGAACTCAACAAGATCGCGGGCGAAAACGGCATCGGGCGTCTGGACATCATGGAAGACCGGATGCTCGGCCTCAAAGTGCGCGAAAATTATGAGTGTCCCGCCGCCGTGGTTCTGCTGATGGCGCATCGCGCCCTGGAGGCTCTTGTCTGTACGCAGTCGGAACTCAAGTTCAAAAAGGCCGTGGACATGGAATGGGGCGAACTGGCCTACAAGGGGCTGTGGTTCGACCCGCTCAAGGAAGACCTGGAAGCGTTCATCAACAAGGTGCAGGAACGCGTCACGGGCGAGGTAATCATGCGGCTGGCAAAGGGCAGTGCGGTCGTGATCGGGCGGCAAAGCAAATTGTCGCTGTACAACGAGGACCTGGCGAGCTTTGACAGCAAGACGTTCGACCAATCCGAGTCGCTGGGCATCGTGAAAACGCACGGAATGCAGTCCAAACTCTACTTCCGCCTGAAATACCCGGAGGGAACGCTCTTAGCGGGCGGCATGGAGCGGCGTCTGCTGGGGACAATGTCGCCCACAACCGAAAGCGGCGGAATGACCACTCCCCTTGCCGACGAGGAACGCGCTATTCCCGAAGACGAAAACGCGACGGGCGATTACAGCGGCTGAAAACCTGCTGTGATCTGTTCCACGAGGGCTGATTTTATGACACGATTGTTGCCTGCTGCCTGGACATTCGATCTAAGCGTGAGCCAGGAATGTGAGCAAGCGCTAACGGACGACCTTATCGCTTTCAACAATTCTCACGCGCCCTTTTGGGATCAAAACTACGATGAACAGTTCACGGCAGCTCCATTACATGTCTTCATACTTGATGAAGCCAAGCAGATGGTTGGCGGTCTCATCGGCAGAACACATAGCCTGCGCGCCTGGTTTGAGGTAAGCATCTTGTGGGTGGATGAGGAGCGCCGCCGAGAGGGACTGGGCCGCGCGTTGATGGAACGCGGTGAGTTGGAAGCAATTCGTCGAGGCTGTCTTTACGCGCGGCTTTCCACAAGCCAATATCAAGCGCCAGGCTTCTACGAAAAGGCAGGATACGTTTTATACGGAAAATTGGAGAACTGCCCTCCTGGCGACACCGCTTACTACTATCGCAAAGATTTGATTCGACAGTAATGAAGCAGCGAAGCACTCATGAAGAACGAGCTAGGTAAGGAGCAAATCTAACGTAGACTTGCCCATTTCGATGTCTTGACTTTATGAACCATCGTAAGGCTTGCTGACACAATTACTCTGAGACTTACTGAGCAGTTCAGGAAGGTGCAGGTTGGCGAAGCAAAGCGGCAAACGCAAATACTCGGCGATGACACTGGAAGAAGCCATGCAGTTGATCCCGACTGAGGAGTTTCTGCGCTGGAATCTTTCTGCGTTGCCGCGTCCTGCCAGTGACTATCTTAACGAGAATTTGCGCCGCTTGGCGTCCTTTGACTTGCAGACCACGGAACAGGCCAAAACCCTGCTGATGGACGCTCTGTTTGGCGAAATCGTGCCGGATTATCCCGCGCTGAAGGTGTGGAAGGCTGCCGCGCTGGAGACGGACACGCTGAAGGGCGTTGCGGATTATCTTATCACGCCCAAACGCGAATACATCGCCACGCCCATGTTGTGCGTCGCCGAAGCCAAGCGCGACGACTTTGTGCAGGGCAGGGCGCAGTGTATCGCGGAAATGACGGCCTGCGTCTGGAAGAACCGGCAGCGCAGTCACGAGACGACCGTTTACGGCATCGTCAGCAACGGGCAGGACTGGCAGTTTTACAAACTTACGACCGCGAACGAAGTGTGGGAAACAGACCCTTACGCCCTGCGTCATCTGCCGGAACTATTAGGCGCTTTGGATTACATCTGCGCTGAGTGCGCCCGCTGCGTTCCCGCGCAGAGCAGGGCGTAAAACGCGAACACAGCGCATAAAGTAAAATCGGCTGACTTTAGAAGGCCAATAAGGTGACACATGAAGCGCGTTTTTTCGAGCATGACGCTGAAAGACGTGATGCGGCTGATACCTTCCGGAGAATTTACGCCCTGGCGCATGAACGCGCCGCCGCGTCCGCCCGGCCCGTTTTTACTGGAAGCGCTGCGCCGTTTTGAAGTGTTCGATGTGGAGAACTCGGAGCCTGCAAAGATTCTGCTGATAGATGCGCTGCTTGCCGAGATCGTTCCCGATCATGCCGGCCTGAAAGTCTGGAAGTCTATGGCGCTGGAGTCGGATACGTTCAGCGGCGTGGCCGACTACCTCATCGCGCCGCGCCGCGCCTATGTCGCCCTGCCCCTGCTATGCGCTGCCGAGGCAAAGCGCGACGACTTTATACAGGGACGGGCGCAGTGTATCGCGGAAATGATGGTCTGCCGCGATAACAATCTTCAGGAAGGGCATGACATAGATGTTTACGGCATCGTCAGCAATGGGCAGACATGGCAGTTCTACAAACTGACGACTGTGCAGGCATTGTACGAAACCACCTTGTATGTCACCAGCGACCTGCCCAAGCTGCTCGGCGCGCTGGATCACGTCTGCGCCGAATGCGCCCGCAATGTGCCTGCGTGAAGCCAAGCGACAGTCCCTGCGAGAGCAAGGCCGCTCCCTGACAGCATCAGCCTTTTGCCGGAAGTCGGCAAAAGGCTGTTGCTGCAAGTGAAACTGAAAAGCAAGTCGCGAGCATGGCTGCAAAATTGCCCGTAAAAACTTTCCGCTCAAAGTGTTTCGATTAAAGTGTTTTGATTAAAAGCGTTTTGATTAAAGTATCTGGCGCGTTCGGCGGACGGCGCGGAACGGGCGCGCCGCTTTTGCCCGTATCTTACCCTGGCGCTCCTTTATCGTTCATCATCTTATTTTCCGCGCAGCAAGGACTATTTTTTATTTCCATGAGTACCACAAACAACACTCTGCCCGACTGGTGGCAGCGCGAGAAGCAGCGCCGGCAGGCCCATCTGCTTGTTCTGCTCGTCCTTGTTATCTCCCTGATCGGCTTCTTCTACCACATCTCCCATCAGGGCGTGGCGGGAACCACGGGCAGCCTGGACTTCGACACAAGCGGCACGATTGCATTTGTTCGGCATGAGAGCAACGGGCATACCACGCTGTATGATATTCGCGCCGATGGAACCGGCCTGCGCGCGCTCACGCCCCCGGACGAGCCTTTCGACATCAGCGCGCCCGCCTGGAACAATCAGGGCAGCCAGATTTTCTACGCCTCCAACCGCGCCGACCGCCAAAAAATGCAGATCTACACGCTGGGCAAGGGCGACATCCTTCAGCTGACGTATGGCACGGGGCGCAAGGAAAACCCCCTGCCCACGCCCGACGGCAAGCGGGTCGCCTTTCTCACCCTGGGCGCGGTCAAAACCGTGTACCCCAACGGAAACGACCCCGAACAGATCCTGCCGCCGCCCCGCGTCGAGGGCAGCAATAACGGCGACGACGCGGCGAGCGGCGGTCAGGAACTCAGCGGGCCGTTCCTGAGCGCGGCCTATGCCACGGACGGCGCGGCCATCGCGGGCGTCAAGGAACTTGGCAACGAAAACGTGTTTACCGACCCCGGCCTCAAAGGACTTGTGGGCGGCGATCAGGTGGCCGAGGTCGTGCCGCCCAGTGCCAGCCGCTCCTACTCGCTCGACGCGGGTGCGGCTGTCAGCGTCGCCTGGGAGCCGAACGGCAGCCGCCTGATGGTGGCGTTTGCCGAAAGCCCGCGCGTTATTGACGACAAAGGCACGATGGCCCCGGTCAGCGGCCTGACAATATACAATTTCGAGAAGGCCGGTACGCCCAAAGCCACCCCCCTGGTTGTGGGCGTAGGCCTGGGCAGCCAGCCGCGCAGTCTGGCCTGGTCGCCCGACGGCAAAAAACTCGCCTTTGAAATCTGGCAGCTCAAAAGCGAGAAAGAGCGTCAATTAATGGGCATTCTGCTGATGAGCGTACCGGACAAGGCGGTCCGTTTTATCCCCTCCGAAATGGCCGCGTTCGGCGCCACGCTGCTGCCCCCGCCCCCGGAAGGTGTGCCGCATACTCCCCGCTGGTCGCCCGACGGTTCGCGCCTGCTGTATGAGGTCACGCGCACCGACGGCAAAAACGACCTGTGGGTCATCAACTCCGACCTGACCAACCCGCTCAACCTTACCAAAGGCCAGGGCGACAACACGCAGGCCGCGTGGTCGCCGGCAAAGCCCAAGTAGATAATAGGTGTTAAGGGAACTGCGTTGTTCAACGCAGTTCCCTTAACACCTATTATCTACTACCTAATATCTGCTATCTTCCTACCTTCCGCTCTGTCCGGGGCCGGGAGCGCTGACCGCGCCGCCAAAGCCCGTGCCGGCCCGCTGTGTGCTGCTGCCGGTCATCACATCGGCCTGCCCCGGCGCGCTGCGCGTACCGACACCTGTTCCGCCCACGCCCTGCGCCGTCATGCCCTTGCCGCCCACATCCTGCTCCGGCGACTCGTTGTTGCGGCATCCGGCCAGCGCGGCCAGCGCGACTGCCATCAGCACCGCCGCGCCGCATCGTTTTCGCTTGCTGTACATCGTGTGTATGCTCCTCATGTTCTCTGTGTTTCGTCTGCTTTGTTCTCACGCCCAATCGTCGTGATTGTCCGTGCCAATGCGTTCGTCGGGACGGGCGAAATTGCGCGCGGCCTCGGCGGGCGTCAGCAGCAGGCAGTACGTCATACGCATCATATCGGTCTTGGGGACGGGATCGAAAACAGGGTAAAAGAAGGCTTCGCGCTCCAGACCGTCCTTGCCCTCGAACAAACGCGATACGACCCGCATATCTATTTTGCCGTCCGGCTTTAGCGCGCTGAACACCTGAATATCCGCGTCCTGACGCTGCCAATATAACAGCACCAGGGCTTCCAACTGCTGCCTTAGCGCTTCCACTTCGCCTGTTTCCATGCCGCTCTGCATCCTTACAGCCCGCCTGCCGTCACTATCTCACATTAGACGGGCCACGGTTCGCTGCCTTTGCCGCGCCATGCCAACAATCGGCCCTGCTTTTACTACGCGCACACGCGCGTGATGGTGGCATCCGCCGTGACGCCGCACATTTTCCTATCGGCATTACAGCCGTTTCCAGGATGGTATCGCAAGAACGCTTCCGTGCTGTCCTCGCGCGCCTTCCGCCGTTCGCAGGCAAGGTATACTGAACTCACATTCGGCGTACCCCGCAGCGCGGCGAACAGTCTGCACTTGTGACGAACGACTGGCAAACTGCCGGGCGGGGTACGACTACTTCATACACGCAATCCATAGAATCGCAATCTATTTTGCTGGAAAGGCTGCCATGCTCGATCTTGACTTTTTGAAGACGCTGACCGAAGTTCCGTCCGTGGGTACGGCCTGCGGCCCGTGCGTCACCCTGCTTACGCAGCGGTTCGGAAGCGATTACACGCGTACCCTCGTGCCGGACGGGTTCTGTCTGTTTCAGCGGGCGGGCGCGAGCGTAGCCGACCTGAAAGTGATCTTTATCGCACACATGGATGAGATCGGCGGCTGCATCTACGGCGCGCGCCCGCACAAGCAAAGCGGCGGGTACACGGCCCGCTTCTGGGGCAACACGCCCGACATCTTCGCCAATGCCAATTTGCAGGCCTTCGACTATCTGGCCGAGTCCGACGGTACATTTGCGGTGCGCGGCGAGGTCGTCAAGGTGGGCGACGAGGAACGGCTGGTGATGCACGGCGACCGCATCCGTCCTTATCGTACCGTGTGGACGTTTCAGGAGAAAACCACGTTTACGGGGGATGTGATCGAGGGCAAGGCGCTGGACCCGCGCGTCACGCTGTATTCGGTTGTCGAGGCCGTCCGCGCCCTGAACAGCCCGCATGTCGGAGCCATGCTTGTCATGGCCGAAGAATGCGCGATGGACGTGGCCCGCAAGGGCGTGGCTTTTCTGCAAAAATACGCGCCCAACGTAGAGCTTATCGTCAATGCCGACGTACCCTACATCAACAACATCGGCGACGGGCAGCTTGACCTGCCCGCCATCCGCGTCTTCGAGGGCCGCAACTTCATTGATCCCTCGTTCGGCATCCGGGTCGTGGACATTTTGCAGGCGCAGGGCGTCGCGCTGCACCTGTCGGCGGCCCGCAGCGGCAGTCAGACCCTGCTGTTCACGCCGCTCGCCCCCACGCTGTCCATCGCCCTGCCCAGCGACGGCGTCCACCTGCCCCGCGTCAAAATGAGCCTGCGCGGGACCGAACGCTGTACGGCCCTGCTCCAGGCCATCGGCGAAAACGCCCTGAACGGCAGCCTGCCCCTGAACAGCTAAATACAGGGAATAAACCGCGAAACACGCCAAACAAACGAAAAAAGAACAAATCAAAAGATAACTCCAATCCAGGGACAGGATTAACAAGATTTTCAGGATGAACAGGATTTCTTTTGAGTGGGGCGCGGCCCAATGCTAAATCACTCGTTACAATCCCGGTTTTTCACGTTCTAATTCGCATCGTAATCTGTGAACATCTGTGTTAATCTGTGGATAACTTCTCCTCTGTTTTTCTTTTCGTTTGTTTGGCGTGTTTCGCGGTTTATCATTCCGTTTCTCTGGCGGGAAAGGTGAACTGCGCGGCTTCGGCGACCAGGGCGGCGGGGTCGCGGCGATACGCGGCCAGGCGGGCCAGGCGGTCGTCCGTCCAGCCGGTCGGCCCGTTTGCCTGCGCCACGAGCGCGGCCAGGGCCAGCCGGCGCAGATAGCGGTCATCGCTCGGGGCCAAACTCGCTTCGAGTTCGGTCGCGCTGACATCTTTGCGGCTCAGGGACAGGTACGGCAGGGACTGCATGGCCGTATGCAGGGCGTCGGCATGTAAGGCGCGGGACGCGGCCATCTGCTTGAACAGGTCACTTAATTCCGTTCCAGGGAGGGCCTGCATTGCAAGCCGAACCTGCCATTGCGCGGTCAGCGGGTCGGACAGGAGAACGTCTAAGACGGCACGGGCCGTGGGCAGCAGGGCGGCGCGGCTGTCGTTTAGTTTGCGTATCAGGGTGTTTACCATCGTCGCCAGAGCGCGGCGGTCGGGCAGCGCTGCTCGCGCCGCGTCGCCGACAAGCGGGGCGTTGCGGCCCGTATATGTCATGAACGCGGCCTCGCTTGCCGCCTCCCGCTCGTCCTCCACGCGCGATCCGAGCGCGGCGAGAAACAGGGGCAGCAATGTGTGTTCGCGATCCGTGACGGGCAATGTGGCGCAGCGATTGAGCGCGTCCAGCCGTACCTTGTGGGCCGGGTGCGCGAGCAGCAGGGCCAGTATACCGATCAGGCGCGACTGCGAGGTGAGAGACAAGCCTGATGAGGGAATGCGGCTGACGTGCGCGGCGACGGCCTCATCCGGCGATTGCGCGGCCCGTTCCAGTATGTCCCACGACGTCTGGCGGTCCAAAAAGTCCCAGAACGCGCGCAGCAGGGCCACGCGGGCGTCCCGGTGCAGGTCGCGGGCGTCCAGCGCCAGCAATTCCGTGTACGCCGCGTCGGTTTTGAGTTCGCCGAGCAGCCGGATCACCTCTTTGGCGACCGTGACCTTTTCCGTCGGCACGCCGCGCAGGGTGTCCAGGGCGCGGGAGGCGGGCATTTCCAGCAAGGCGCGGCGCAGGGCGTAAATGGCGACGCGTCCCCGGTCGTCGCCGAGGGCATCGAGCAGCGTCCCGATCCCGGCCCCGCTGTCCAGCTTTCCCAGGGCGCGCAGGGCCGCGTCACGGGCGGCGGGCGGCTTGCTGTACAAACCGGCCAGTTCGGTCAGGCGCGCGGGCGGCGGGGCGGGCAGGGCGGCAAGCTGCCCGATCACGGTCAGGACGGAGGGCGTGTCGCGCCCCGTGTCATAGGTGACGCCACTCAGCACGTCCGCGAAAAGCTGCTGCTGTCGGGCCGTCCAGCGTACAAAGCCGTCCGCGAGCGGCAGCACAAAGCGCGTTTTACCCGTGGAAAAGCGCCCCATGTACGCTTTGAAGCCGAGAAACGGCGTGAGCAGATCCTGCCGCTTGCGGTGCAGGTGCGTATATACGAGCGGACGCGTGGCCCAGCTTGGGTCTAAGCCGATCAGGGCGGGTACAAGGACTGCAAAACGCCGGGGCTGATGCTTCGCCAGCAGACCAAGCGCGGCTTCCGAAAGATGCTGTGCGGACGGTATCGTCGTCATGCGCTCCAGGATGGCGTTCAAGGCGTCGAACACGCGCAGCCTGCGGCCCAGACTCAGGGCCACGCGCAGGGTGTTGTACCAGCCTTCCCGCTGCTCCCACTCGTGCAGGACGGGAGTAAGAAAGGGCGCAAGGGTCCGCATATCGTCGTCGGAAATACGGTTTTCCAGCGAGGGCATGGTCAGGCTGCCCCGCTCCTGGGCCAGCGTGGCGAGCCACCCGGCGCACCAGTGGGGATAAAACGGCAGCAAATACACGATAAGGCGTTCCATTGCGTTCGCGGTTATCGAGGACAGGTCGGCGGCGTCCAGAGCGTTCCGCAGGATTTGCGCCAGGTCGTCCAGATGTTCGGGTTTCCAGATACCGGGCGGCAATACGGCAAGGCCCGCAAGCATGGCAAGGCGTACCGGGTCCTGCTCGTTCTTGCGGGCGATGTGCATGGCGAGCAGTTCAGGCAGGCGGTCGCGATGGTACTTGACCGCGCTGGCAAGCGTGGTATGGGCGACGACGCGCAAATCGGGGTCGGGATTGCGTACAAACGGATCGAGGGTCTGCCGCGCTTCGTCCCATGCAAGATACGCGGCGTAAGGCAGGCGCTGCGCGGGACGGGCCGCAAGCGCGGGCAGGTTGAGATGCCGCCGCGCCTCCTGTTCGCGCGCTTCGCGAGGCAGCAGGGCCACGACTGAGGCCGCGATGCAGCCCTCCTTGTCCTCCCACCCGCGCCCGAAGTTATAATACAGCCGGGTACGCAGGGCAGGCGTTATGCGGGCGAACCAGCGGCTGGAATACGACAGGCTGGAGTAGGCCCGACTGCCATGATAACGTTCTGCAAGCGCGATAAGACGCGCTTCGTCCAGGCGCGGCAGGACGCGTTCGAGAGGCAAATGGGGGGTGGCGTCCGTACTCAGGATCAAATCAACGACCTGAGCGGGCAGGCGCGGGGCGAGTTCGGCGACCGGCAGACCGCTCAACGGAAGATGCCGCATCAGCGTTCGCACCAGATCGAGACTTGCCTGCGGGCGTGTCTCGCTCGTAACGGGCAGGACGCTGTTGACGCGATACGCCAGCCCCGCGTCGGCGCGGTCAGCCCCGACTGCCTGCGTGTGCAGAACTTCGAGGGCGATGTCGGGGTGAAAACGGGCCAGCCGCGCCCACTGCGACGTGGTGAACCGATCCTGCAAGCCGGGCAGCAGGTCGCGCACCGTCTGCGCCGCGCCGAACGGCAGGCAGGCGATCAAAGCGCGGTCATTACGCTGCGCCAGCGCGCGCAGGCAGGTTTCGATTACATCATAACGCCTGCCCCGGTACAGGGCGAGCAGCAGGCGGGCGCGCTGTCGGGGCAGGATATGTTCCAGCGCGGCCAACACCTGCGCGTCCGTGCCGACGCGGGCGATCATGCCCGCCGCGCCCTTGCGGATCAGGCGGGACGCGTCCCCGATCAGGCGCAGGACGCGCGCCCCGTCGCGGCTGCCCTCGCACGATTGCAAGGCCAGCCAGCGCAGATCAAACGCCTGCGCCTGCATCTCGTCAATCAAAGACGCGTTTTCGGGCGCGCGGCCCAGCGCGATCATGCGCGCGATGCGTTCAGGGTACGGCAGAGTTTCGAGTTCCGCCTGCAAGTCAGCCAGGGTCATCAGGGTTCACCGTTCAGGGCAGTCATTATGTTATAGAAAATGTACGCAGAAGACGTACACTGCGCGTTTGCCGTATCTTCTGACTGCCCTACGCGGCGATAAGTTGCAGATTTACTATACTTCCTCAACGTCAGCAGAGATCGCCGTCTCAGGGATACTGCCCGCTGCATCCGCCGGCGTGGCATCTTCTATCGTCGTCGGAAAGACTGTCTTGACGCGTTCCAGAAAGATTGCAAGACTTGGGTTTTTGCCGCCATGTTTCGCCAGTTCACTGCCTCTACTGTATGGATCGGCTAACTTCTCATAAAGACGAGGCTCTTTGGATTGTGGGTTGATCGGGCGCAGATTTTTTTTCAGCAGAGAGCGATTAAGAAACTCCAGACAGTTAAGAGTTCTGGCCTTCCCCTTAGCTTCCACAACGTACAAAGGTAACAGCCAGCATTCAATGGTGTCTACAGCCACCGCAAAAAGGATGCGCTCGTGATACATGTCCCACACAGCGTCGCCGATTTGCTGTTGCAGCTTTGCCGCCACGCGCGTAACGATCTCCTCCACAGGCAACAGATGGCCTTCATCGTGTTTCTGTACGCCGAACCTGGGATCATCACACTGGTCTGTATCAATCTGAACGACGATATAGTCCACGAAGGGAAAAGCTTCGGCGAATTTGGGAGAGGCGCAGTATTCAAGCACCAACTCCCAGTTGCTAAAACTCTGCGGGGCGTGTTTGTAGGTGTTGTCTGCAATGGGGCTAAAAGGGCTGACATCAATCTCTTCAGGATCAAAGCAGCCTTCCAAGATGGCCGCAATAACATGCTGATCTGTCACGCCCTCGGTGATAAGTCCAAATGTAGGCATGTTAGAAGTTGTCCGGTAATCCGCCTAGGTACCCGCGCAAGAATGCCTCAGACAAGCGTACCGGCGGGTGACCGGACGCGCTTTGCGGCGCGGGTATCCGTTTTACGCGGGTATGCCCCTGCCGATTGCGGGACACGACAAACAAGCGCTGCTGATCATCCGTAAGGTCAAGCCCGTCCAGTATGGCAGGGTTGTGCGTTGTGCAGACCACCTGTTTTGTTTTGTCCCGCGCAAGTCCCGCCAATTCAACCATTAGCTGGCTGCAAAGTTTGGGGTTTAGAGAAGCGTCTATGTTATCAATCGCGAAAAAATCGGGCGTTTCTTTGCTGATGAACAGCGCAAAGTAAAACAGCAGAAACAAAAAGCCTTCGTTCGCGCTTTTCTGGTCAAAGAAAGGGAGGTTGTCATCCAGATACCTGTCCCGGATGCGTAAATAGCGTTCGGACGCAGAGACATCGCCGTCCAGTTGGAAACTCTCGAACCAGTCAATGCACAGCAAACGCTTCTTGATCTCCTCCAGCCCATCCGCATCCGTCGCGCTCATCACCTGAAGCAGTTTGAATAAGCCTTCGCCCCGTATGCCCAGCGGCTGAATCTGTCCCTCTTGTTCAAAGATGCGAAGCGCAGAGTTCTCCGGCGAGTAAACAAGAAATTGTCTTAGGTCTGCTGGCCCAGAAAATGTCAACTCGAGGATTTTCATAATCAGAGACACCAACTCATTTGCAGACGGCACTATTTTCGAGGATTCTTTCGTTAGTTGTTTATGCAATGTAGAAACTGATGATTGATTATCAGTAGTTTCCTGCATCATTGCCATCAACAAGTCACTAGAATTTGCTTTGTTGAAACGGTCTCCGTACTTTGCTCTAATTTGCGCGTGGGCAATATCATCCTTTCTGGTCCATGAGGAGTACGGTTGTGCATTGTCTTTCTGAAGCGTATATGCAAATTTTTCGTTGCCAGTGTTCTTAAATACCAGTTCTATGTCACTGTCAACAGCATCTTTGTCGAAAGCAGAACGCATAAAGCGCGGGTCGTCCGATATTCTGATGCCACGCGAGACTAAAAATTCGTTGTCCAGTTTGTTGTTTGCCGCCGCCGAGCCGATGGCAAGGGCTTCCAGAATATTGCTTTTGCCGGAGCCGTTCGCGCCTATGAAAACATTCACGCGTCCCAGAGAGAGCGTCACGTTCGTGATGGATTTGTAGTTGCGTATCTCGACTTCTTGAATCATAATCTGCTGTCCTGCTCCTTAACACCCTGCACACAGCAAACTCCCGTCATTGTGATTCTGGCGTTTGCTGCGTGCAGAGTATCTTACCTCATTGACAGTGAAAAGACTTTGGCGAGGTCGGGCGGGCCGTCCGAACTTATCGGGCGGCGGGGATGCGCTGGCTGATGCCGACATCCACGTACTGACCGCCGACTGTCTGATGCACATGCACGGCCAGGGTGTTTTCGCCGTTGGGCAGGAGGGCTTTTTTCGCTTCGGGCGTGAGCGGCTTGTACTCATATTCGCCGATGTAGCCGCCGGTGGCATACGCGCGGACGCCATTGATGTAGACTTCGATGTCTTCGTCGTGCAGGTCGCGCAGTACCAGCTGGCCGATCTGCTCGGCGGTGAGATTGCCCAACTGGAAGGTGCGGCGCAGCCAGATGTCGGGCGTTGTCCAGGCAGTGCCGATGCGCGGCTTGGACGGGATTTCGGTTCCAAAGCCCGCCGCGCCGCTCTGCCATGCGCCGTCATCGAATGTCTTTTTGCTCCAGTCGGCAGGCGGGGCCGTAAAGGTATATTTCCACGTCTGCGCGGTTTGTTCCGAGGTCGGGACGATCTCTTTGTACGTGGGAAGCGGGTACTCGAAGCGGTTGGCGCGGGCGATCTGGGCCGGATCGCATTTGAGGACGCGGTCATACGTCAGCAGGCCGTTCAGTTCGGTCTCCACGTCCGTGATCTGCGTGTAGACGGCTGCGCTCAGGCCGCGCCGGTCGCGGAAGTCTTTGAGCAGGGCCGCGTATTCGCCGTAGCGGTCTTCCAGTTCCAGTGTACTCGTGACATTGGTATAGCCGCCGCCCGTATCGCGCCACGTATGGCCCTTGACCAGATAGCCGATGCCGCCGTATTCGCCGCACACAAGCGCGTGATCTATACTCACAGGCGGGTATCCGGGAGGCGGGTACGAGTGTACATCCTCGACATCGCCCACCATCTCGGCCAGCGCACCCTTGTCGTAGCCCGAACCGCTGTCCCTGTCCACAAGGCGCGACGGGTCTAGTTTCTTCGCCATGTCCACAAGGGCGGGGGTGTCGTGCCGACCCTGTCCCTCGTTAAAGATCACCCACATGATAATGGAAGGCGCGTTCCAGTGCGTGGTAATGATGTCGTTGAGCTGCTTGATGTACGCGGTCTTGTCAATCGGCTGCGGATGATCGGTGTAGCTGTTGGGCGAGGGCATGTCCTGCCACACGAGCAGGCCCAGCTTGTCCGTCCAATAGTACCAGCGCGCCGGTTCCACTTTGATGTGCTTGCGAACCATGTTGAAGCCGAACGTTTTCATGCTCTGAATGTCGTTTTTGAGGGCCGCTTCGCTGGGCGGCGTGTAGATGCCGTCCGGCCAGAACCCCTGATCCAGAGGCCCGATCTCAAAGACGAACTTGTTGTTGAGCATCATCTTCTGGAAGCCGCCGACTTTGGCGAGCGAGATCTTGCGCATTCCGAAGTAGCTGGTCACATGATCGCTTTGCGTCTTGCCCCGCGTAGTTTTCTCCTCGGCAAGCGTCACGTCCACATCATACAGGAACGGGCTGTCCGGCGACCACAGGCGGGGGTCGGGAAGGGAGATGGATTGTTCTCTGTTGGCGTTACAGGTTAGTATCTGCGTGGCGCGGCCTGCGGCCTTGATCGTGATGACGGCGGTGGCGTTGGGCGTGGCGTTCGGGGCGTTGACCGTAACCCGCACACGGCTGTTGTCCACGTCGGGAACGATATGCACGTCCCGAATGGAGGCGAGGGGGACGGGTTCCAGCCACACGGTCTGCCAGATGCCGGACGTGGGCGTATACATGATGCCACCGGGGTGCAGGGTCTGCTTGCCGCGCGGCTGCCCGCCGTCATCGGTGGGATCGAACACGCGCACGATCAGTTCCTGCGGACTATTTCCATTACCCTGCAAATAAGGCGTGATGTCGTAGCTGAACGGCACGTACCCGCCCGTGTGGACGCCTACGCTTTTGCCGTTGACGATAATCTCCGCCTCGTAGTCCACGGCCCCGAAGTTGAGCATCAGCCGTTTGCCGCTCCATTTGGGCGGCACGGTAAACGAGCGGCGATACCACAGGCGGTCATGATGCTCCATCACGCCCGACAACGCGCTCTCAACGGGAAACGGCACCACGATCTGGCCGGACAGCGTTTTTCCCGTGGGCGTCACGTCCCCCGCCGCGCCCGGCTGATACTGCCACACGCCGTTCAGGTTTAGCCACTCGGAACGCATCAGTTGGGGGCGCGGATATTCAGGCAGGGGTTTTTGCGGGTTCACCTGCGCGGCAAAGCGCGTCATCAGGGGCGCTTGCTTCGCCTGCTGCGACAAGCCGGGGCGCGCGATCAGGGCAGGCAGAGCAAGGACGCACGCGAGCGGCAGCACGGACTTACGAGAACGGCGAACCGAGGAAAACAGTTTAAGCAACGACATCTTTGTCCTTTCCAAGACACTTGAAGCTCTTTGGCGCACGATTAGCCGTTGTAGCCCCGCACTGAAGTACGGGTCTGGGAGGCTTCGCCAACCGTCCTGCGGACGGGACATCTCCGGTTTACAAGGTGCTTCCGTTCTGAACAACTACATCAGGGGATTAACTGGTAGGTGACGAACGCGATCTGTTTGCTGTCGGGCGACCAGCAGGGGACGTTGATGGTTCCCTGCCCGCCGAAGACGCTGCCGAGGAACGTGATCTTCTTCGTGTCCAGGTTCATCAGGCGCAGCGTGACGTCCTTGTTGGCCGGATGCCCGCTAACGTCTTTATCATACGACAGAAAAACCATGTATTTGCCGTCCGGCGAAAGGTGAGGAAACCAGTCGTTGTCGTCGCTGTGAACCACCTGTTCGGGCGCGCTGCCGTCCGCGCCTATGCGCCATATCTGCATTTTGCCGGTGCGGTCACTGTTGAAATAGATGTATTTGCCGTCCGGCGAATATTCCGGGCCATCGTCCAGGTTTTGCGCCGTGGTCAGGCGCGTTTCGTGTCCGCCCTCGGCCCCAATGGCAAAGATGCCGAACTTGCCGTCGCGCTGCGCGCAGTAGGCCAGCGTTTTGCCATCGGGCGACCAGCCGTGCCAGTACGAGGGGCCGTTAGCCGTGACAAGGTGCGGCGTTCCACCCTCGACGGGCAGGGTGTAGATGCGTGACTGCCCGCCCGTCTGCGACTGGTCGCTGATCACAAGTTTCGTGCCGTCCGGCGACACGCCATGATCGTTGTTGCACCGGATGGCGAACCCCGTATCAATAACGGTGGGCGTTCCGTTCTTCACGGGCAGGCGATATAAACGCCCGCCGCTGTTGTAGATCAGCGTAGTGCCGTCGTGCAGCCAGTTCGGCGCTTCGATGTGCGTGGGCGTGACGAACGCGACGCGGCGATCCGTACTGGCAACGGCCTGCGTTTCCAGCGTACTGTACAGGGTCGGCTGGCCGGACGCCACGGGCAGGGCGGCATCAAGCTTAACGTTCGTGAAAACGGCTTGCTCGGTCACGTCCTTGTTGTGAGAACTCAGGGCCAGTCCGATGTAAAACGGTTCCTCGAACGTCATCTGCACCGCGCCTCCGGAAAAATGCAGCGGGCTTGCGTCTGCGGACAGGTACATGCGAACGTTCTTGCCGCGCTTCTCGATACGCACATGGGCGGGTTTGGTGACATTGGCCTGCACTTCGTGCGTCAGCCCGCCTTGCGCGGCGCGAAATTGCAGGGAGGTCAGGCCGTCGCCGTGCAGGGCCACATCGGTATACGCGGCGTCGGCATCTAAACTCTGGCGGATCATCAGGCAGGCTTTGCGGTGCGGGTCGTGGCCCTCCCCTAAAAACGCGATGTCGGCGGAAAGAGCAACATCCCCCCTGACCTTCTTCCAGACATACTGAAACGCATCTTTGGCGGCCCAGATGTTCTCGCCGCTGCCCGTCACGGTATAAGCGCCCGCCTGCGCGTCGAACGCCGCGCTGCCGGAATGCAGGACGACGCCCACATCCTGCCGATCTTCAAACATTCCAATGGGCATGGCGTTTTCCTTTTTGTTTTCCTTCTTGTCTTCTTTTGCGGCTGTCTGGCCTCCAATCCGAAACGGCGTCATGCCCGCCTGCGCGTTCGCACCGCTTTCTGTTCCAGCCAAAGCCGCCCCGTACAACAGCAGTATGCCGCCGCCCCGCAGGGCCACGCGCCAAACGTTCTTCATCTGTTTTCTCCTCGTCCGCATAGCGTTTCTTGAAAGAGGCTAACGAACGGCAAAACGGACGGCGCTTAACCCGAAGTAGTCGCTGCCGTAATTGCCCTCGCTGGCTTCGGCGGCGATGATGACCGACTTGAGCGCGGGTTCGGCGGAAGGGACAGGCAGCAGGGTCGGCTCGGACATGGGCAGGCCGCTCGCGGGCGGCAATTCCACGGTGGGCATCGCGGTCAGGATGTGCCACGCCACGCCGTCCGAGGAGCCGTAAATGCGTACCTTGCGAAAACCCCGGTCGGTCAGGCCCGCCTGATTGTGATTCCATACCAGCACGTTGCTGATCTGCTGCGGCTGCGCGAAATCGAAACGCGCCCATGCGGGCGAGGCGGCCAGTCCGCTCGCGGGCGGCGTGGCGGCGGGATGCTGCACCGTGTGCCACATCGTCTGTCCCGACTCCATGTTATCGTGCAAAGCCCCCACCATGCCAAAGCCGCTGATGATGTGATCGGCGGCGTGTGAATACGCAAACACCGAAGACACGGTCAGCTTGATCGCCTTGTACGGAACCACTTCGGGCATGGCGCGAACCGCAAAGCGGACGGCGCTCAGGCCGTAATACGGGCCGCCATAGTTTCCGTTCAGCGCGTCGGCAGCGATAAGCACCGCCTTGAACGGCTGACCGGCAGACGGGTTGGGAATGGTCGTGGGCAGAGCGGCGGGCTTGCCCGATGCGCGCGGCAGTTCAACGCCCTTCGGCCCCGTGAGCGGTATCCACTCCACGCCGTCGGACGAGCCATAGATGCGCGTCATGCGGAACCCGCGCTCCGTGTACCTGGGCTGATTGAGGTTCCAGATCTGGACGGCGTCGAACTTCATGGGCCGCGCAAAGTTGAAGCGCACCCACGCGGGCGAGGGGGCCAGCCCGCCTTTCGAGGCTTTAGGCGGGGCCGGCAGAGCGGTATGCCACATGGTCTTGCCCGCCTCCTCGTTGTCGTGGATCGCGCCCACCATCCCCGACCCATCTACAAGATGTTTGGCGGTCTGTTCGGGGCTGTACGTGCTTGACGCGGCCACGCTGATCATGTCGGCGGGGATGGCGGGGTTAAGCCGTTCCAGCAGCACTCCCGCAGCCGCGTCGCCCTGTGCTGCGGCCTGCCCGAAATACTCTTTTGCCTGTGTGTCGCTCGGTGCAACGCCCTCGCCGTCCCGACTGCGCTGGCCCATCCGCAGCAGTCCATACGCGTCGTTTTCCCGCGCAAGAGTCTGGTCGTATTTCAGAGCCTCAACGTCCGTGTTTCCGGCCCGATTTTCAATAAAGGCGGTCAGCGCGTCCGGGCTGACGCTGCCGACAGTCTTGAGGAACGTATGGGCGCGGCGCATGTCGGCCTCGGCAAGGGGAGCGGGATGGGACAGCAGGGAATACACGGGCATAAACTGCGCCAGCGTCTGCCAGTATTGCGCGCTCGCCGTGCCATTGCCGCGCATTTTGTCGGCGGGCGCGACCGGCGGCGTGGCGAGCAGTCCCGCATTTGCCTGCTGCGCCGCCTCGCACAGCGTTACGGCAAGGGCCGCGTCCATAGTCTGTCCGGCCAGCAGATACCACAGTTCGGGGTTGAACGGGTTGGCGAGCAGGGCGGCGCGGAGCAGAGGTACGCCTAAAGTCGGCCTGTCGGCGTCGGGCATGATGCGAAAAATGTTTACGGCCATGCGCGTGTCCATGTAGGACTTCAAGCCCAGGTTCATGCTCAGGGCAAGGCCCAGTTGATGTTCCGCGCCCGTCCAGTTGTACAGGTCGCGGTAGCGGATGCCCGCGCCGACCTCGTCAAAGTACCACTGCGCGCAGGTCACGTCCGGCCCACCGGCAAACGCCTGCTCGATCTCGGCAGTCCACCTCCCGCCGCTATACTGAAACGAGATCAAGTTGGCGTGTCCCGGCTGTCCCGCCCACATCGCCGGTTTGCCCAGCGCGGAATACAGGTCCACGGTTCCTTTGGAGAGGGGAATGCACATGCCGCCGTGTACGATGCGGTCGGGCCACGCGTCCCAGAACCAGCGCGACGGCTTGAGCGAGTCGGGAACTACATCGTCGTCGCCCCGGTACGGCCCATACGTGTGGTAGCGGTCGGGGCCATGTTCGCCCTGAAACGCCTCCCAGACATAATCCGCCTCGCTCAACGGTATAGGGTGGGCGAGCGGCATCAGCAGGGGCCAGGGCGCAGCATCGAGGGGAAACAGGGGCCAGGGCATCGGCCTGCCGTCCTGGGTCGGGGCCGAGGTCGGTTTGGCCGCATTCTGCGCGGCAAGATGGCGCATCCAGGCCACCGTAGCGGGCTTGGCCTCGCGCGCCCCAGGTCGCTGTCCCAGCGCGATCATGGCGTTTTTCAACTGCTCGCCAAAGTCCACGGATTTCCTGACCTGCGCGATACGGTCGGCGGCAACCATCTTTTGCGCCAGATACGCTTTAAGCTGCGTCTGCTGGGCCGCGCTCTCATACAGGTCGGCAGCCGAAACCTGCGCTTGCTTCATGTAGGCCGCAAGCGCGCGAATAAACTCTTTGTCCGCGTCGGAACCCGGCAGCCGCAAACTCTCGTCCACCCAGAAGCCCGACTGATAATCGTGTCCGATGCTCTTGCTGTCCGCTTCCGATTCGACGCCCTTGACCCGCTTGGCGACCGCGATAGCCACCATAAACGAACGGTACTTTGCCGCAAAGTCCGGGCCAAGCTGCGCGCGCAGTTGGGCGTAGTTCTGGAGGATGCTGGGGTCGGGCGGGAATACACTGCCGAACAGGGCGTCGCGTGTCGTGGCATCTTTGCGAACTTCGGCAAGACAGGATTCCGGCACAGCTTGATTGTTCTGGCGCAGTTGCAGAAGCACGGCCTTTTCCGCCCATTCCAGATAGGCGCTCCGGGCGTCCGGCGTCAGTTTCCCGCCCGCGCTTTGCAGCAGAGGCCCGACTCTGGCGTAGCACTCCCGGCCCAGCGCGGCGGCATCCGGCGCGGCAGGAGTGGCAGGGCTTGCGAACGCGGCGGGCGCGAATCCGAGCGCCACAAGCAGGACAGGCAGCAGTTTAGTCATAGAAGTTTTCTCGAAACGAAGCAGCGAAACAAACAAGGGTTATAAGCAATTTGAGAGCAGTTTCTATTATGACACGCGCCGCCGCCAAAAGTCGCTTGCCATTATGTCGGAACAATGCTGCAAGGGAATACAAAGCCATGCAGATGTATGCCCGCTTAACGCGTCAGGCCGCGACGGGAGGGAGAAGATCGGCCACGCGCACACTCGCGTCAGGCCGTGCCAGTGTCGCCGCCGTTTCGTCCGCAGCGTATACCACCACCTCGCCATAGCCGCCTGCACCGGGGTTGCGATGCACGAGCATCTGCCGGTTCACGATGTCGAGCAGCCAGTATTCCACGATCCCGGCGCGGGCGTACAGCGCGGCTTTGGCGGCGCGATCACTCCGCAGGGTCGTGTCAGACACTTCTGCGACAAGCGACAGGTCGGCCGGGCCGGGATGCCCCTGCGTGTAGTCGGTATTCGGTGCAACAGTTACCGCCGCGTCAGGTTCGGGTTCGTTATGGTCGGGATCGGCGTCGCCCACGCTGATCGACGCCTGGCTCTGCACGAACAGCGCTCCAAAGACAGCGATCAGCCAGTTACGCAACAGAATAACGGCAATGCGGTGCGGCGGCTTCTGGCTCATCTTCGAGAGTATCTCCCCATCTATCAGTTCGTAGCGGCCCATCAGGATGCCCGCTTCCTCAATCGCTTGGCACTGGCTTACTGTCCAGCGCACGCGATTAGGAGTCATCTCAGGCGCTTCGGGCATTTGCGGCGCGATCTGCGGCATAGTGTTTCTCCTTGTACCTTTTGTACCTTGTTGCGTATGTCTCTTCTCGTGTCTCTCTTCAAAGCGGGATACGTGGCCTGTTCCCATTCTACTGCAATCGGCACATTTCCGCAAGCCTGCCCCGACCCGGCCTCTTCAAAAGAGACACTCCCGTGCCGTACAGCAGAGTGAACTCGCCACGATAGGCATGTGATCTGCCGCCACTCTCGCCCCGAACACAAAAACATTCTCGAAACCGCACAAAAAACCCTAAATACTTGTGCGGTTTGCAGGCCGCGCGTACATCCTACGGCAGTACAAACTTTGCACGGGCATGGATGAGGGTCGAAGGAGCGGAAGAGATGGGAATGAGAAGCAGACTGATACTGGCATTGCTGGCGATGCTGACAGGTACAATGAGCCAACGCGCGTTCGCGGCAACACTGGCGTTCGATTACAAAGACCCCAAAGAGATCAGCGCGATCAGCCTGACCCTGGACTCTAAGCTGGAGCCGATTGTCGGCTATGCCAGGGGGATCGCGGGCATGGTCAACTTCGATCCCGCCAACCCGCAGGCCACAACCGGCAGCATTTCGGTCGCCGTGTCCAGCATACAGTTCGCGAACGAAGGCTATACGGCCACGGCGCGTGGCTACGCCCTGAACGGCGACAAGTACCCGCAAATCCTTTTCAATCTGCGCCGGATAGTGCGCGTGACCCGGATCTCTCCCGCCGTGTATCAGGCCGTTGTAAAAGCCGATTTCGTGTGCAAAGGCATTACGCTGCAGCTGACCATACCCGTGACCGCCAGCTATTATCCCGGACTGGCCGAGGAACGCACGAACGGCAAGTACAAGGGCGATGTGCTTGTCCTGCGTACCCATTTCGACATCAGCCGCAAAAAACTCGGCATCAGCCAGGGCATCCCCGACAGCCTGGTAGGAGATACGATCCAGGTGGGCGTGGCCGTCGTGGGCCTGCACTACGCCCCCCGGCAGGCCAAATCTCAATCCGCCACCCAGCCCGACCCGGCCCGGCCCGCCGACAAGCAAGCGACGCCGTCTCAAACTTCCGCACAGCCATCCGCTCTTACGCCGACCGCCCGCGTCTGGAAAATGGAGATAGAGGATCGCGACGACCCGACCAGAGTGGACGCCGTTGTAGACCTGAACGCGCAGTCGCCGGGTGTGACGTTTGCGACCGCGCAGGGTCGGATACGCGCCGACCATGTCACGCTCGCAGGCGGCAAACTCGCCTTTCATCTGCCCGACAATCCTCAGACAGGCGCGGCGGACGGCAGCGCGGCGATTGAGAACAACGCGCTGCGGGGCGTCCTGCGTACCAAAACCGGTGTGCTGAAATTTCATGCGCGGCCAAAAAGCGACGGCGACGATGTTGTACGTATCGTAAACGCCGTGACGCCGTCCTCCACGGCCTTTCGCGATCTGACTATCGAAGTGGCAGGAGAGGCGCAAAGAGGGTCGGGGCGCGCGGCGCAGACGCTTGCCGAGCGGATGCGCTTTCATCACGTCCCCGCCGTTTCCCTTGCGCGCTTTGAGAACTATCACATAGTCGAGTCAGGCGCGTTCGGCGTTGCGGATGTCGAGACGGGCGAGCCGGTCAGCACAAATACGCTGTTTCAGGCCGGGGGTATGGGCAGCCCGCTCGTCAATCTGCTGGCTCTGCGGCTGGCGGCGCAGGGCCGGCTTGACCTGAACCGCGCGGCGAACACGTATCTGAAACACGCCCAAATCCCGGACAACGCTTTTACCAGATCGCGCAAGGTAACGGTTCTCGATCTGGTAAATGGCGCGAGCGGGCTGGCGCAGTCGAAGTTCACTGGCTACGCGCCGGACACATCCGCGCCTGCCCTGCCCGAACTGATGGCCGGGGCCGACGCATCCGAGATGCAGCCGCTGCGCGTGACGCGCATTCCCGGCACATTCGGCGGCGAGGGCATCAACGACGCGATACTGGAACAGGTACTCGTGGACGCGACCGGGCAGCCGTTCGCCGCGCTGATGCAGGAAAACATTTTTACGCCCTTCGGCATGACGCACAGCGTTTACGCAAAAGACCCGACCAACCCTTCTGCCCACACCATCGCTCTGGGACACTATGCCACGGGTGAACGGATGCTGGACAGGTTTCATGTCTATCCTGAGTCGGGCGCGTCGGGCCTGTGGACGACTGCGGGCGACATGGCGCGAATGCTCTGCCAGGTGCAGTTACTGCTCGACGACAAACCGAACGCCATCCTGACAGCGTCACAGCGCGGCCTGCTAAAGTCGGTGACGACCGCGTCGTGGACGCTGGGCCTGATACCAGCCAGGGACAACGACTTTTTGCCTCGCGGCTGGCTATATCACGGCGGCGCGTCGTATGGGTATTACGCCAACCACGCCACGAGTCCACACGGCGGAAACGGCGTCGTCGTGATGGAAAACCGCAGTCTCGCATGGCGGCTTAACAATGAGATCATCCGGGCCGTGGGCAAAAAACAGGGCTGGCAGATGACACGGGCGCGTATGGATCAGCCGATCTCGCTCGACATCGCCCTGCCCGAAATCCGCGCCGACAGAGAGGCGCGAACGCTGAACATCGCGCAGACCGGGGCGGGAAAGAACCTCGTCCTGTTCTTTTTCAGCGAGCAATGCGGCGTCACTTTTCGCTACAAGCAGCGATTGCAGCGGCTGCAAAAAGAGTTTGCGGGCAAAGATTTTGTGTTTGTCGGCGCGCGCTGCGGACGCCGGGAGAACCCGCAGTCGCCCCTTGCGCTGGCCGAAACGCAGTACCTGACCATGCCGTTTGTGGACGACGCCACGGGCTTGCTGGTAAACCTTTTCCATGTGCGGCAGTCCCTTACCTTTGCGGTTGTAGACAAAACAGGGACACTGCGCTACTACGGCGGCTTTGACGACAATGTGGACGAGAAACGCGTGACGACCTCGTACCTGCCGAACGCCCTCCGCGCTCTCGCTGTGGGCAAGCCGATCCCCGCGAAACAGGGCCGCGCCATCGGCTGCGCCATACTGCCTATTTTGTAAATCGAGTCGTCTTGAACTCGGATTACACGGATTGATAGGATGGACAGGATTGTCTGCGCTTGCAGCCTGCGCCATCTTGCAATCAACAGTACCACCGATGGTCAGCAATCCTGATAATCCGATAAATCCGTGCAATCCGATAAATCCGAGTTCAAGACAAACAGACACTACACGTATTAGAAAAAGGTTATCGTGGAAGCTAAACCGGACAATGAATCGGGTGCAATGCCCCTTGAGCAATGGCAAGAGCGGCGTGACGGCGAGCTGCTGCGCCGCTATGTCCAGGCGGGTTCCGAGCAGGCGTTCGCCGAGTTGGGACGTCGGTATGCCGGACTGGTTTACGCCACCTGCCTGCGCGAAACGGGCGACCGGACACAGGCCGAGGATGCCGCGCAGGATGTATTCGTGCTGCTGGCCCGCAAAGCAGGCGCATTGCAGCGCAGTGACACCATCGCAGGCTGGCTATATACGGCCGCGCGCTACGTGTGTAAAAATCGGATGAAACAGGAGCGGAGACGACGCATGAACGAGGCCGAGGCCGCGCTGAGTGTGGCAGACGCAGACCAGAACCCCGGCGCATCTTGGGAGCGCGTCGAGCCGCATCTGCACGACGCCCTGGATCGCTTGAAAGCCGCAGACCGCGAGGCCGTCCTGCTGCGCTTCGTGGCGGAACAGAGTTTCGCGGACGTGGGCAGCAGACTGGGCCTGTCGGAAAACACGGCGCGGATGCGGGTGAACCGGGCCGTCGAGAAAATACGCGCGCACCTGCTGAAAGCGGGCGTGACGGTGTCGGCGGGTCTGCTGGCCGCGCTGCTTGCGGAACATACGGCGCAGGCGGCCCCGGCCCGCCTGCTGGACGCCTTACCGCAAATCGCCCATAGCGGTCTTCCGGCTGGGTTCACGTCTGCATTTCCCGCTAACGTGTCCGGCCCGCCCACGCCGTGCCTGGCGGGGCGGCTTGCCGTGTCCGGGTGGCGTCCCCTCCTCGCCTTGGGCGCATTGCTGGTGCTTCTGATCGGCTTTGCCGCCTATCGGCATACCCTGCCCCAAACGCTGAGCGACGCGGAACAGCGCCGCCTGTTTACGAGCCTGGCGGGGCGGTGGCAGGGGACGCTGGAATACGCCGACGACCGCACCTTGCAGCATTTCACGTACCCGACGACGGTGACGATCACCTTGCAGAACGGCGCGAGCGATCTGGAATATACCGCTGCGTATGCGGGAACGTCCAGCGTAGACATGACTTCGCTCCGCCATGACCCGGCCAGCGGCAAGATCATCGCGCAAAACGGCGGGCCGCAGGGTTCGCATCGCCTGTACGCAGTGGGCAGCCTGGTGCATCTGCGCGGCGGCGAAATCGCGTTTGCGGGCGACAGCGTCGCGATGAACGCCGATGTGCGGCTGCGGATCGCATTGAAGGGAAATCAACTCTCGATACAGGAGGAGTATCGTAAAACAGGGCAGTCCGGCTACCAGTTCCGCAACCGCTTTACGCTGTCAAAAAAGTAAATACTTCCTTTTTGTCGCCGCTCTCTTTCCGCTTTTTTGCGTATGGTTTGAGTAGCAGATAGTAGCCAAACATCAACATGAATGGCTAGTACACTGCGGCCTGAATATGCACCCGATCTTTCGTCCACGGGACGATTGGCCGCAGGCCTAACATCCGGCATTTTATATGCCGGAAGACTGGCGCAGAGGCTTCGCTTGTTATGCGAGCATCGGCGTCAGCGCGATACGGCGAGGAATACGGAATGACAATGCTTTCCGACAAAAAGGCTGTGGACGAGAATGCGCGCTTGTGGCGGGTTCGTCCGGTTGATGAAGATCAGGCGCGCGCTCTGGCCTGCGCGCTGGGCGTTTCCCCGTCCGTCGCGGGCGTTTATATGCGGCGCGGCCTGGACACGCCGGAAAAAGTGGCGGCTTTCTGTCGTCCTGACGTGACGGCCCTGCACTCGCCCTGGCTGCTGCCCGACATGGAAAGCGCGGTCACGCGGCTGTGCCTCGCCCTGGAGAAGGGCGAGCGTATCCACGTTCACGGCGATTACGATGCGGACGGTGTCACGGCCACGGCCCTCGTGGTATACACGCTAAGGAAGCTGGGCGGCGACGTGACCTTTCATGTTCCGCATCGCGTCCACGACGGCTACGGTCTGGTTCCAGGGTCAATAGAGCGGGCCAGGGAGAACGGGGCTACGCTGCTGATGTCCGTGGACTGCGGCACGGGGGCGCAGGAGGTGGCCGCGTTTGCCCGCGCGTTGGGCATAGACCTGATCGTTACGGATCATCATGAGCCGGACCCCGACATGCCCCTGCCCGACTGCGTCGCCGTGGTCAATCCGCGCCGCGCCGACTCGTGCTATCCGTTCGCGGGGCTGTCGGGGGCAGGCGTGGCCTATAAGACGATGATGGCCTTATGCGAGCGGCGGGGCATGACGCTTGCGAGCGTACAGGACCGGCTTTTGGAATGGGTCGCGCTGGGTACGGTCGTGGACATGGCGCGTCTGGAGGACGAAAACCGCGCTCTGGTGCAGATGGGCATACAGCGGCTCATCCACACGCAAAAGTCCGGCACGCGCGCCCTGCTTCAGACATGCGGGATAATCGAGGCCGACCTGCTGACAAGCGGCATGATCGGCCTTCAGATCGGGCCGCGCCTGAACGCGCCCGGGCGCGTGGACGACGCCCGCGTGTCTTTGGAATTGCTGCTGGCGCGTGACGATGGGGAGGCGGACGCGCTATGCCGCCAGGTGGAAGCCCTGAACGTACAGCGCAAAGCCCTGAACGCGCAAATACGGCACGAGGCCGACGCCATGCTTGTCGAGGCTGCACAGGACGCGGCTCAAGTAGACGCGGCACAATCAGACGCCACGCTAATGGACGTGGCGCAAATCGGGGCGGGACATTTCGCGTTTGCAGGATTGGGACTTGTGGCTGTGGCCGCGTCGGGCTGGCTGCCCGGACTGGCGGGATCGCTGGCGTCGCACCTGTCTGAACAGTGGGCGCGGCCCTCGATGGTGGCGATCCTGCACCCGGACGGCAGCGCGTCGGGGTCGTGCCGCTCGCACGGCGGATTTCCGCTCTGGCAGGCGCTGCAATCTCCATCCTGCCGCGCCCTGATGACACGCTGCGGCGGACACGCCTTCGCCTGCGGGTTCAGCCTGGCCGGGGCCAATCTGCCTCTGCTTGCAGCGCGTTTGGACGAACTCGTGCAGGCGTATTTCGCCGAGCAGGTCAGGCAATCGCTGGAAGCGGGCGAAATTCCCGGTCAGACAGTCGTGGAGTTCGACGGCGAGTTTCGCTGCGAGGATGTTTCTCTGAACGCCCTGCGCGCTCTGGCCCGCCTGTCGCCGTTCCGCTGCGACAACGCTGATCCGCTCGTATTGTTTCGGGACGTGCGCGTCGCGTCCGCTTTTCCGACCCGCAAGGGCGAGCATCTCAAGCTGACATTCCAAGACGCGCAGGGCGGCAGGACGGTTGCGGCGATGGCGTGGGGGCGCGGCCCGGAGGCACAATCGTACCTTGCGGGCGCGCGCGTGGACGTAGCGGCGCGAGTGATTTGCGATACCTACGGCGGCATGTTGAGCGCGCAGCTTCTGGTCGAAGACATACGTCCCGCCGCGCCCGTCGCCTGATTCCTAACCCACATTGTCAACTACTTGCCGTTGCCGGAGGCCGAAAAGGGAGGGTCACGAGGAAGGTGCTGCCCTCGCCCGTCACGCTATGCGCGGATATATCGCCGCCGTGCAGTTCTACCAAATGCTTGACGAGATACAGGCCCAGGCCCGTGCCGGGTATGTTCTTGATGGCGTCCCGCTCCAGCCGCTCGTACTGCCGGAATAGTTTGCTCGCCTGGTCGGGCGTCATGCCCACGCCGCTGTCCTTGACGCCGATCTGTACGCGGTCATCCGGCGTGACATGCGCGGAAAGGCGTATCTCGCCGCCGTCCGGCGAGTATTTAATGGCGTTACTGAGCAGGTTGGAAAACACCTGATTTAGCTTGTCCTCGTCCGCCTGAAAACCTTCTTCGTCGGGCAGATCGTCCGCCAGATCAAGGGTCAGGCTGTGCTGTGCCGTGTAGTATTTATAGAACTTGTGCCGCCGCGCCAGTTTCTCCAATAGTCCGCGCAGGCTGAGGGGCTTGACGGCAAGCGACAGGTCGCGGCCCGCTTCCAGGCGCGACACGTCCAGCAGTTCGTTGATCATGTCCAGCAGGCGGTCGCTGTCCGCTTCGATGGCCTCATGGAACTCCTGCATCACCTCGGCGGGCAGGGTATGCTCCTCATCGGCCAGTATGGTCTGCACATAGCCCCGAATGGTCGTGAGCGGGTTACGCAGTTCGTGCGCCACAAACCCGATAAAGTCGGATTTCAGCCGGCTCGCCTCTTCCAGGGCAAGCCGCTGCGTCTCCTGCCGGTGCAGGGCGTCCTGCAGGTGCAGGCGTTCTTCAAGACTTCCGCGCAGGTTGTCGTACAGCCTGGCGTTCTGTATGGCGACGCTGGCCTGATTGGCGAACGCGCTTAGCATGGCGAGATGCCGCTCGGTAAACACGCCGGATTTCAGGCGGTTATCAATGTAGATGATGCCAAGCAATCGCCCCTGCGCGATCAGGGGGACGCAGCACACCGAGCGCAGATGCGTTAATTGCACACTCTGGCGGGCGGCAAAGCGGGGGTCTTCCATTGCATTTACGGACAATATCGGCTGGCGCGTATCCAGGGCGTTTTCCACGATGTAGCGGCTGATTTCGGCCTGGCTGCTGGTCGCGCCGATGTTGGCGAGCGTAGCTTCCAGCGCCTTTTTCTCGATGTTTCGCAGGGCCTCGCCCCACACGCGCCCTGTTTCAACGTCCACAAGCAGGATAAAGCCCCGCTCCGCGCCGACAAAACTGATGACCTGCTCGATGGCGGTCTCCAGCACCTGCTTCAAATCCAGGCTGGAATTGAGAAGCTGTCCCAGTTGCAGCAGCGTGGCGAGATAGTCCGTTCCCCCGGCCTCTTCGTATACGGCGTTCGACGTCATGGTTGGCAAACTCCTTCGGCACAGCAAACCCGGAACGGCGCGAATTCTTTCTGTAGAGCTTTTGCTGCAAAAACGTTTCCTGCACGTCCTGACCCGCGTACTGCTTTGACCTTCTCGTCGTGATTTCTTATTTTGACTTTCCTGTTTGACCTTCTTGGGAACGGCTGTGTTCCCCCGGACGGCCCGCGTTCAATCGCCTGTGCGCTGTATTCGTTACATTCGACGCCTGCCGTAAAAATCCCTGTATCCGCGAACTAATGTCGTTGTTTTGCGCTGCGCGGTTGTAGATCGTAAATAGATGTGGACGGCGGGTTAATGCGCGATGGGCGGCGGGCGCAGGCCCGTAACGCGGATAAGGACGTCGTGTGGGTGCAGAGGCTTTCCGCTCACCTGGACATGGCTTTGCTGAAGCAGTATTCCGATCTGGTCATTGTAGCGGTGGATCGCCTGCCGCATATGGGGCAGGTCGGCTCCGGGGGCGGGCATGTCCAGCGGGGCAGGCGGCAGATTGAAGGTCGGCGGCAGATTGGTTATCTCCTGCTCGGCGGCGATGACGAGGACGGACTTGCGGTTGGTGTCTATGTCGGCGGGCAGCGGCAGGCGAATGTCCTGGGGCGTAGGCGATTGCGGCGCCAGAAAGCGTTCCGGGCCGGGGTAAGCCCGCGAGGCGCGACGCTTCTCCGAGTCAACGATATAGAAGTAGGCGTAGCAGTCGGTATTATTGTGAAAACTCACATGGATGGCCCGATTATCTCCATGCGCGGCATGGCGCGACACGCGCAGCGCGAGCGGTGTGTGGGGCAGCGCTTCTTCGTATTGCGACGTTTGGTTCCACGCTTGCCCCTGTGCTGTCGAAGAGGCTGTGCCTGATGCTGAGACGCCTGATACTGAAACTCCCGGCGTGGAGACGTCCACAGGCGGCGCGTTGTTCGGCATACCGTTTGCCGCGCCTTTCAATGGCCTCGACGCTGCTGCCGAGTTCGCAGACGAAACCGGGGGCGTTCCCGCCGGACGCATTGTTGAAATGCCTGACGCAGGCAGTGGATGACCGGCGACTGTGCCGGAAGCGGCAGAACGTGTCCCACCGGCTGACCCTGCCGACCGCGTAAGGTTGCCCTTGATACCCGACGCGACAGGCCGGGACGCGGGAACCTGAGTCTGCACGGGACGGGCAGTATTGTCGCTGAGCCGCCGTGACAGGCTGTGCAGCAGGGCGAGTTCCTCCTGCTGCTCACGGCGCAGGGTATCGAGTTCCGCGCGCTCCGAGTTGGACAGCGGTGTGAAGGCGGACGCGCCTCCCCCACCCGAAGCATTGCCCGACGGTGCAGCATTGACGATCTTGTCCGACTTTGTGGCGATACTATTTGCAGCGGGCGTTGCGCTGTTCTGTACGCCCGCGCCCGCCGTATTGCTTTTGCTTTCCTTGTCCTGCGCGTTTGAGGCGGGTGCAGAGGACATGTCCTGGCGAGACGGCCCCGCAGAAGCCGCAGCTTTTGAGGCCTTCAATGCAGAAGCCGGGGCAGCCATCGAGGAACCTGAGGGCGAAGAGCTTGTAACCGCAGAATGCGGCGCGGTAGAAGAGACGGATGGAACGCCGCCACGGGTGGGCGCATGAGACCACGCGCCAGCGGCGAGCAGGGCTGCGACGACCGCCGCCGCGCCCAACCCGGCGGTGAGCGGCACGGTGCGCGAGGCCGAACGCCGCCTTGCGCCGACAGAAACATGGCTCTTGCCTGCAATCGGCTGCGCTGTCGGGCGTTCCTCTGCGGTTACGGCAGCGGCTTGCGCGCTGTCGGCCTGCACGGAAGCAGTCGGCAGGTCTGCCAATCCCGCTGACGCGTTCAGAGTTGACACCCCGGAGGGTTCCGAATTTGAAGTGGAAGAAGCGTGGGCGTTCTGAATGCGGTCTACGGCAAGGGCTAATGTGCCATCATCAGGCCAGGTCTGTTCCAGCGCGGCCTGTACCTCGCGGGCCGAGGCGAACCGCGCAGCGGGGTCTTTTTCCAGCATCCTTGCGACAATAGAGTCGAGCGCGTCGGGCAGTTCGGGCCGGACGCTTCGCAGGCGCGGGGCGGGTTCCGTGAGATGCTTCATCAGCACCGCGCCCGGATTGTCCGCCACAAACGGCAGGCGCTCGGTCAAAAGCTCAAAGAACACCACGCCCAGCGCGTACAGGTCGGCGCGGGCGTCCGGGGTTTCGCCGCGCAGTTGTTCGGGGGCCATGTAGGCCAGCGTTCCCGCAACCGTGCTGGAATGGTTTTTGCTGACATCGCCCAATAGCCGTGCCAATCCGAAATCCATCAGCTTGAGCGTCCCGTCCCGGCAGACGAAGATGTTTTCCGGCTTGATGTCGCGATGCAGGATGTCGCGCGCATGGGCGGCTTCCAGGGCGCGGCACAGCGGCAGGGCCACCTGCGAAAACGGCGGGCAGTCCGCAGAACGGGGGCAGGTCTCGTCCGCGATGGCCTGTCGGAGCGTCTGCCCCGAAAGCAGTTCCATAATCAGCAGCACAAGGTCGGCGTCCGCGTCTTCAGCCAGATCGTACACGGTCACGATGTTGGGATGCGTCAGGCCCGCCAGCGCCTGCGCCTCGCGCAAAAAGCGGGCGCGGGCAGCGGGCTGCTGCATCAGGTGCGGTGCGATCACCTTGACGGCCACGTCACGGCGCAGGCGCTCATCCCGCGCCCGATACACCACGCCCATGCCGCCGATGCCGATTTGCGCCTCGATTTTGTAGCGGCCCGCGACCGTGCTTCCAATCATGGAGAAAACCTCTTCGCATACTCGACCGCATGGTATGTCAGGATAATGTCGGCCCCGGCGCGTTTGAAGGCGGTCAGGGTCTCTTCGATCACGCGGGCTTCGTCAATCCAGCCATTGCGGGCGGCGGCCTTGACCATGCTGTACTCGCCCGACACATTGTAAACGGCGAGCGGCACGTCAAAAGTTTCACGCGCGTCGCGCAGTATGTCCAGATAGGCGAGGCCGGGCTTGACCATGACGATGTCGGCCCCCTCCTCGATGTCCTGGGCGATCTCGCGCAGCGCCTCGCGGCGGTTGGGTGGGTCCATCTGGTACGCGCGCCGGTCGCCGAACTGAGGCGCGCTGTCGGCAGCCTCGCGGAAAGGGCCATAGTAGCCGCTGGCGTATTTTGCGCTGTATGCCATGACCGGCACATCCTCAAAGCCATTCGCGTCTAAGGCCTGCCGGATAAACCCGATGCGCCCGTCCATCATGTCGGACGGGGCGATCATGTCCGCGCCCGCGTCGGCATACGTGACGGCGGCGCGGGCCAATAGTTCAAGCGTGGGGTCATTGGCGACACTTTGCACGCCCCGGCGCGTCTCGATCACGCCGCAATGTCCGTGACTGGTATACTCGCACAGGCACACGTCGGGAACGATCAGCAGCTTGTCGCCCACGGCCTTGCGAACGGCGCGTATGGCGGTCGGCACGATGCCGCGCGCATCGTAGCCGCCGCTGCCGACCTCATCCTTTGCGTCGGGAATGCCGAACAGCATAATGGCGGGAATATCCAGTCTCGCCACTTCCTCGACGGCCCGGCACAGGTCGTCAACCGTATAGCGCATGATGCCCGGCATGGACGGGATCTCGCGGCTTTCGCGCTCCTGCGTGACAAACATCGGGTACAGCAGATCATCCACGGTCACGCCATGTTCGCGCACCATGCGCCGCATCGCCTCGCTGCCCCTGAGCCGTCTTCCTCGCTTCAGCATGTCGTCTTACTCCTTATCGCTTCGGTGTTTACGCAAAGTCTAGCGGGGCATCCTTGGTGCAATTATGACAATGATGCCCCGTAGGGCGGGGCTTGTCCTGCAAGCCTTGAAAGTCCGCCCGCTGCCTTGTCCACAGCGAACCATCGGGTACAAGCCCCCACCCCACGGGGCATCATACGAAGCCGCTGTGTAACAGCTAAATCACTCCTGCGCTTTTCCAGCGGGCGCGGCGCGTTTGTTGTTCCTGCCTGTGCTGCTCTGTCCTGCGGCGCGACAGAGCGGGAGGGTCACGGCGTCCCCTTCGCTTTGCGCTGCTGCCCCTCGCGCTGCGTCAGGTTCGCCACGCTGATCGGCGGCAGACCCTGCCACAGACGGTACAACTGCACGAGCGTGACGCCGGCCAGAGCCGTGATCGGCGCGGCGAACAGCACGCCCGTCAAACCGCTCACTTCCAGACCCGCGAATAGGATAAACAGAACAAGGACTTCGTGCAGGCCGAGCGCGGCCCCGACCAGGCGCGGGTACAGAATCTTCGAGCCGAACTCATTGATGAGGACAAACCCGAAGATCACAAGCGCTACCCGAACGGCAGGATGAAACACGCCCGCAGGCGTAATGGCTGCAGCGATCACGGCGGGAATCGCGCCCAGGATCGGACCGACGACCGGGATCAGGGCGACGACGACAACGAACAGGCCGATGAGCAGCCATATCCTGATTCCAACGAACCAGCACACTCCGGCGGCCATCGCCGCCATGACCAGGGCGAGGACAAGCTGCCCGCGCACAAAGCCGCCCAGGATACGGTTTACATCGTCCTGCCAGCGCTCCACGTAGGGCCGGAACCGGGGCGGCAGGGCATTGTTGGCTCCGATCCGCATCTCCTCGCTGTAGATCAAAAAATACAGCGCGACAAGCACGACGATCAGGCCCTCTACGACATCGCGCCCCGCCAGGAAAAACGCGCGCGCGGCGCGGCGGGCCACGGCCTCGCCCCACGAGCGGACATTCGGCGGCGGATGGCTCAAGTCTTCCTGCAGGTTGACGTGAACGCCCCGCGCCGCAAGCCACTCGTCCACATCGTCCAGCCGAGTCCGCATCTGCGCCTCATACTGCTCATGGTTCTGGCCCAGCAGGTTCACCTGGTGCGCGAGCGTGCGCCCGAACAGGAACACGGCGAGCGCGGCGAGCGCGGCCATTCCGCCGAACACGATGAACACGCTGTACAGCCGTCCGCTGCGCCCCGGCAGGCTCTTACGCAGCGCTTCTACCAGCGGGTCGAGGGCATACGCGAGCAGGCCGCCGAGCGAGAAGATGAGCAGGGTATGCCCGATAGCCGACATCAGGCGCACGGCCACAGCCACGCTCAACAGCAGAAGCAGGCCCGTGGCAAGCACGATCAGCAGGCGCGTCCAGCGTTCGATGTGCAGGCTTTCGCTCAGGTGCGTCCAGCCGCCAGCAGGAGGTGTCGGTGACGGCGCATTCGGTGTTTCGGGCGGGGCGGCAGCGGCATTCGCCTGTCCCGTTCCGCTCACTGGCTTCGCGCCCTCTTTTGCATCCTCCGGGGTTGGTAATGGCACAGGCTTCTCCTTAGAAGTAGGATTTTAGAAGTGGAATTATGATTGTGATATTATAATTATGATACTGCCGTTATGGCATTCACAGGGCGAGTCGGCAGCGTTCCCGCCGTGCTGCTGTCGGGAGCCGGGTATACTGAGTACGTTACTGCGCCGCGCTCGTTTCGTGGCGTGAACAGACAGCCAAAATACACGTAGAGTAGGTTTGTAGGTTGGCTGCATTCTTTGGCAATCACCCCGACCTTTACAGATGCTTATTCGTTCAACGGGCAAAATAACGGGCAAAATTCAGTTTGACACAAAAATCATAGATTGCAGGTATACGACGCCCCAATTTGTATTTAGACCCACCTACCTTTATATCGAGTATATCAAAAGGAGAACTCATTTGGCATCCTTGCGTAATCCCCTGCTGACGGGCGCGGCGTTCGTGACAACGCTGGCCTGCGGCCTCGCCCTGTCTCTCAATGCCCCGGCTCGCGCCCGCGATGTTTCCCCTGCGGAACGGTCAGGCAGTGACTGCTGCGCCGCAGAGCGGCATCAAATCCCTGACGCGCCCAATGCGGACATGTTCGCCACAAACCGCGCCACCATTGTCCCTGTCGCTTTCCAGCAGGCAGGTTCGTCGTCATCCGCCCGACAGGACATGAGCGCGATGCAGGGCGACACGCTGCCTGCCCGTGCCGTATGGCTCGAATCGCTGGACCTGAACCAGATGGAGCAGGGCTACGGCAGCCCGCGCATCGGGCGAAGCGTGGACAACAACCCCCTGCGTCTGGGCGGCATGACGTTCGCGCACGGCATCGGCACACACGCCAACAGCACCCTTTTGGTCAGCCTTAAGGGCGCGGCCAAACGCTTTACGGCTGTCGTGGGCGTAGACGACGAAAAAGCGCAATCGGAGGCGAGCGTCACGTTCGAGGTGTACGTGGACGGCAAAAAAGTGGCGGACACGGGCCGCATGAAGGGCGGCGATACGCCCAAACTGCTGACCGTTGACCTGACCGGCGCAAAGCGGATGATCCTGATCGTCACGGACGCGGGCGACGGCATGAGCAGCGACCACGCGGATTGGGCCGGAGCCAGATTTGAGATGGCGGACGGCGCGACCGCTAAGATCGAGGCCACAAGCGCGCCGCACGACCCGCCCCGCATGACCATGCCCACTCCAGATCCTCGCCCCGCCATTCACGGCCCGCGCATCACGGGAGCCACGCCCAAACACCCGTTCCTGTTCCTGATCCCGGCGACGGGCGACGGCCCGCTCACTTTCACCGCGCAGAACCTGCCTAAAGGTCTGACGCTTGACAGCAAAACGGGCATCATTACGGGCGCATTGGACGGCGCGGGCAGCACGGACGTGACCCTGACCGTGCAGGGCGCAAAGGGCAAGGCGAGCCGCAAGCTGACGATTGTGGGCGGCGACCACAAATTAAACCTGACGCCGCCGATGGGCTGGAATAGCTGGAACTGCTGGGCCGGGGCCGTGGACGCCGACAAGGTGAAAGCCTCCACGAACGGCATGATCCAGAGCGGGCTGGCCGCGCATGGCTTTCAGTACATCAACATTGACGACACCTGGGAGGCAAAGCGGGACGCGAACGGCGAGATACAGACGAACGCGAAATTCCCCGACATGCGCGCCCTGTCCGATTACGTCCACGGCAAGGGGCTGAAAATCGGCATATATAGCTCGCCCGGCCCCACAACCTGCGCCAATTTTGAAGCGAGCTGGCAGCACGAATTGCAGGACGCGCGCACATACGCCAAATGGGGCATGGACTATCTGAAATACGACTGGTGTTCGTATGGCGGCATCGCGGACAAGCAGACGTTTGCGGAGCACGAAAAACAAGTGCGCCCGTACCGCGTGATGCGCGCCGCCCTGGATCAGACCGACCGTGACATCGCGTACAGCCTGTGCCAGTACGGCATGGACGACGTATGGAAGTGGGGCGCGAGCGACGAGGTACGCAGCAACTGCTGGCGCACGACCGGCGACATCAACGACAGTTGGGGGAGCCTGCACGGCATCTATGAAAGCCAGAACGGACACGAAAAGTTCGCGGGGCCGGGACACTGGAACGATCCCGACATGCTGATCGTGGGCAAAGTGGGCTGGGGCAACCTGCACGAAACGCATCTATCGCCCAACGAGCAGATACTGCATATTTCGATGTGGTGCCTGCTGTCCTCGCCCCTGCTGATCGGCTGCGACATGGCGCAGATGTCGCCGTTCACGGTCGCCCTGCTGTCCAACGACGAGGCGCTCGACATCAATCAGGACACGCTGGGCAAGCCCGCAGGCCGCGTCCTGCTCGACGGCGCAAAGGAAGTGTGGGCGCGACCGCTCGCGGACGGCACAATGGCGGTGGGCCTGTGCAACACGGGCCTCGATGCCGCGGACGTTACCGCCGACTGGTCGGAACTCGGATTGAAAGGCAAACAGCCCGTGCGCGACCTGTGGCTGCACAAAAACATGGGGGCCAAAGCCGATAAGGTCACGATCTCGGTTCCCGCGCACGGCTGCGTCCTGCTCAAGATCGGCAAGCCCGCCGGCACGGACAAAACGCCCACTCAGACCGCCCGCCGCTAAATAAGGGCTGTGCGGCGTAAGATACAAAGGCGATGCTTTACCGCAGATGACACAGATGAAACAGATGGACGCGGATTACCTTTGGAATATCTGCGTTCATCTGTTTTATCCGCTCAATCTGCGGTAAAGCATTGCCGCGTCTTATGTTCACGAGCAATTAAGGAAAACAAAGCCACAATGAAGTGCGAAACAAGAAAATACAGGGGAGCAGCAGGCGTTCTCGCGCTTGCTATTATCGGGGCCGGAGCGGTCTCTCCAACACGCATTGCTAACGCGCAGGACATAAAAACCGCTGCGGCTGTGATGGAAACGGTAAAGGCGACAAGGTCGGGCGGGCTGTATGCGCCGGAACGCGCGCCTTTGCAGCCGTCGCCGTTCCAGAAACTGCCGCCAGGGGCGGTTACGGCGGGCGGCTGGCTGAAAATACAACTGGACAATGAGGCTGAGGGGCTGACGGGGCGAATGACCGAAACGTCGCACTTCCTCGACATCCATAACACGGGTTGGACAGACCCGGCAAAGGGCGGCTTTGAAGAAGTCGGCTACTGGCTGCGCGGTTTTGTAGACCTGGCTTTTGTCACGGGAAACAAACGCCTTATCGGGATCAGCAAGCAGTGGATAGACGGCATTTTAGCGACGCAGGCTGCGGATGGCTACTTTGGGCCGACGGCTCTGCGAACGTCCGTGGACGGCGGCGCGGATTTGTGGCCGCACATGCCGATTCTGGACGCGCTGCGCTCGTATCAGGAGGCCACGAACGACCCGCGCATCATCCCGTTTATGACGCGCTATTTTCGGTATCAGCAGACGGTTCCCGCCGCGCAGTTCAACAAAAGCTGGGGCGCGGTGCGCTGGGGCGACAATCTGGACAGCATTGTGTGGCTGTACAATCGCACGGGCGACGCGTCCCTGTTGGCGCTGGCAAAGCGCATCCATCAGCATTCGGCGGACTATGTGGGCGGCATTCCGTCCGTGCATAACGTCAACTTCGCGCAGGGGTTTCGCGAGCCGGCGCAGTTCGGGCAAGTGAGCGGCGACCCGGCCTTGTACGGCGCGAGCGTGCGCGACTACGACAAGGTAATGGCGACCTGGGGCCAGATGCCGGGCGGCGGCTTTGCGGGCGACGAAACGGCCCGCAAGGGCTACGAAGACCCGCGCCAGGGTTTTGAAACGTGCGGCATCGTGGAGTACATGCGCAGTTTCGAGATACTGGATCGCATCGCGGGAAATACCGTGTGGGCCGACAAAAACGAGGAACTGGCCTTTAACAATCTGCCCGCAGCCCTGACCGCTGACGGCAAACTGACGCACTACATCACGTCCGTCAACCAGATCGAACTGAGCGACAGGGGGCAGCAGCACAAGCAGTTCGACGACAGCCCCATGCGCTTGCAGCCGTATGAACTTGGCATTGACGAGTATCGGTGCTGCCCCCACAATGTCGGCATGGGCTGGCCCTACTACGTGGAAAACGCGTGGCTGGCGACATACAATAACGGCCTGTGCGCCGCGCTGTATACCCAATGCGAAGTCAGGGCAAAAGTAGGCGATGGCACGGAAGTTTCTTTCGCGGAGCGCACCGATTACCCGTTTGGGGACACGGTTAATCTCACGCTCGCGTCGCCCCGCGCCGTGTCGTTCCCGCTGTACCTGCGCGTTCCCGCGTGGTGTCAGCAAGCGAGCGTACAAATTAACGGCAAGGCGATAGACGCGAAGCCGGGGCCGTCCTCGTATGTGATGGTCTCGCGCCGGTGGCAGCCCGGAGATCGGGTCACGCTGCGCCTGCCGATGCGCGTGGCCGTGAAAACATGGCCCGCCCAGAAGAACGCCGTATCGGTTAGCTATGGCCCGCTGGATTACTCCCTGCGGCTCAATGAAAAGTTCGAGCGCACGGGCGGCACGGACGCGTGGCCGGAATACGCCGTCCGCACCAACTCGCCCTGGAATTATGGCCTGCTGCTCCATGCGAAGGACGCGGAACGAGCGTTCAAGGTGACGCGTAAGCCGTACAACCGCGCTCTGAACCCGTTTACGCCGGAGAATGTACCTGTTTCGCTGACCGTACAGGCCAAGCCGCTCGCCAACTGGCGGGCCGATGCCGACGGCGTTGTGGGCCTGCTGCAAAACAGCCCCGCCGCCACCGACCGGCCCACCGAGACCGTGACGCTGATCCCGATGGGCGCGGCGCGGCTGCGTATCGCGAGTTTCCCCACGGTCACGGCAAACGGAACGGGAACGGCATGGACTGTGCCGACCGGCCCGCTGACGACCGCCTCCCATGCCAACGACAATCTGGACGCGCTCAACGATCCGACCGAGCCGGCGAGTTCGGGCAGCCAGAACACGCCCCGCTTTACGTGGTGGGATCACAAAGGCACGACCGAATGGGTGTCGTACCAGTTCCAAAAGCCGCAGACGGTATCCGGCGCGTCGGTGTACTGGTTCGACGACACGGGCGCAGGGCAGTGCCGCGTACCCCAATCATGGACGCTGGAGTATAAAGACGGCGACGTATGGAAGCCGGTTCCAGGCGCGGCAAACTACGGCGTCGCGCGCGACAAGTACAACACGATTACTTTTGCGCCCGTTAAAACCACTGCCCTGCGCCTGAGCGCGCGTTTGCAAAATGGCTTTTCGGGCGGCGTCCTGCGCTGGCGCGTACAATAATCTTGTCTGCTGCCGTGCAAGCGGCAGCGGGCTTGTGGCGCGGCGCTGCAATCCCGGCACGGCATGGCGCGAAAGCGAAGAAGCGCAGGCATAAACATAGCGAGGCGGGGATGGCAGAACGCTGTTCCCGCCTCGCGTTTGCAGCCGTCCTTACCAAAAGACGGCCAACGCCGCTGCTAATATATTTAGTTCAAAATTGGCAGCGTTTTGCTTGTGTTTGGTAAATAAGACGCTTGACAAGCGCAAACAAATAGTTTACCATAACAACAGCAGATTGGTAATACCTATGAGCGAGGTCGTAAAGGGGATCATGCCGCGTCGAACCACCAGTATTGATGTTGCGCGTATGGCGGGCGTTTCGCAAAGCACCGTATCGCTTGTGCTGAACGGGCGCACCGATATACGCATACCAGACACCACGCGCCAGCGCGTCGTGGACGCGGCGCGGCAGCTTAACTACACGCGCAACATGACCGCCCGCGCCCTGCTGACCGGGCGCACGCACCGCCTGGGCGTGGTTCCCATCCATCCTAACGCGTTCATCGCGAACTCGTCCTACTACGGCACGCTGACCAGCAGCTTCATCGAGGGCGCGATGCGGCACGGGCATAACATGCTGCTGCACTGCGTCAGCCACGACCAGTGGCAGGACCTGTACGCCGACATTCTGGGCGGCGGCACGGACGGCGTGATCCTCATCGGCAGAAACGCCGACGACCCGCTGACCCTGGCCCTGCTCGAAGCGCGTTTCCCTGTCGTGTGCGTGTCCTATCAGCCGGACGCGCCCGTGTACTACTCCGTAGACTGCGATAATGAGACGGGCGGTTATATGGCCGCGCGGCATCTGCTCGCATTGGGGCGTCGCCGGCTCGGCTGCCTGATGCCCATGAGCGCGTACTCGTGGGAGATGCAGCGTCATGCGGGCGTCCTGCGCGCCCTGCGGGAGGAGGGACTTGCCCCCGAGTCGCTGACCTGTTTTGAGTGGCGGGAATGGCAAACGCCCATGCAGCAGATCGCGCAGGCATTTTGCGCGTTAAGTATGGCGCAGCGTCCTGACGCGCTCATCATGCGCGACGAATTTGCCGCCGAGCATCTGGTGGTGGGACTGTCCGCTCTGGGCGTGCGCGTGCCGGACGACGTGGCCCTGATCAACTTCAACAGCTCTCCGGTCTGCGACCGCGTCGCGCCGCCGCTGACCGCGGTAGGCCAGCCGCTTGGCGACATCGGCAGGGGCGCAATAGACATGCTCGTAGACCTTGTGGAAGGAAAGGAGGTCACGCCGGGAACGCGCCGCTTCCCGATGACTCTGGACGTTCGTAAGTCGTGCGGCGCAGACCATATCGCTTGAAGGAACGTTTTTGCCGGACGCGCTCTGCCTGCCGCGTCCCCTGCCTGTTATTTTCCATTCTATTTTCTGTTTTGCAAAGTCCGAAAGGAAAACTCGATGCTGCACACTCATCGCACTGCGCACGTCACGCGCGCCACTCAGGCATTCACGCTGATCGAACTGCTCGTAGTTATTGCCATTATCGCCATTCTGGCGGCCATTCTCTTTCCCGTGTTCGCCCAGGCCCGCGCCAAAGCGCGACAGGCCGCGTCGCTTTCGCACATGAAGCAGACCGGCACGGCGGGGCTTATGTACCTGCAGGACTACGACGAGATGAACGTGATGCACGGAACCTGGACAAGCGACCCCGCCGAGCCGAACGGCTTTGCCAAGGGCTGGCTGGACCGTCTCGACCCCTACATGAAGAACCTGGGCGTCCTGCGTTCGCCGAGTGACAGCGCCAGTGTCGCGTGGGACGGGTTTGGGCCGTGGGTCAGCGTGGGCGGCAACGCTCTTAGCGGCGGCGAACTCAACTATCCGGCCAACGCCACCCTGGGCATCATCGGAACCGGCTTCAACTGGGACCCGACGGTGACGGCCAACTGCGTCAGCGCCACGGCGGCGGCCATCACCCGCCCCTCCGAAACCGTTTTTATGGCGGAAAAGTATAATACCGACTGTGTCAAGAACGGCCTGGACTGGATCGGCAATCGCACTAAGTTTCAGCCCATCAGTATCATTATGTGGGACACCACGGACGGCACGAACTACTACCAATGGACGGGCGGCAACATTCCCAACGGTACGCGCGTGCCGACCGACACCAGCACCTTTGCCAGCAAGAACGGCGGCGTGTCTGCCCCGGTCAACGACATGTCCGTGTTCGTGTTCGCCGACGGACACGCCAAGACCATGAAGCCCACCGCCACAAACCCCGACCCGAAAAACCATCCTGAACTGAACATGTGGAACGCCAAACGTCCGTAATGCAGAGCGGGAACGACGGACAGCGCCGCAGCATCGGACAGGGAACGGCGCGAAAAAAGGGCAATGGGAAACATAATGACGCAAATACGTAAAACCGCAAAACACAATGTGGTGTGCGCCCGCATACTTTTGCTGCTGCCCCTGCTGACGCTGGCGGGCTGCGGCGGCGATACTTCCGCAAAAGAAAACGACGACATGCGGAACGCCATGCAGGGCAAGGGCGTAGGCCCGATGCCCGCCGAAACCAAATCCAAAATGGAGGCCGCCATGAAGGCGCACGGCATGGGCGGCAACGGCGCACCGACCCAGACGAAGCAGTAAACGTTGTACAGGGCAAACAAACAATAGGCCGTTTCCTTTCCAGCGTCGGGAGGAAGCGGCCTGTTTGTTTATTCTGCTTCATGCGTTTCCGTAACTGCTTAAACGGCCATGCCGCCGTCCGTGATCAGGCCGCTGCCCGTGACGAAACTGGCCTCGTCGGACGCGAGGTACAGGGCGGCATAGGCGACATCGTCCGGCCTGCCCAATCGTCCCACCGGCTGCCGCGCCTCGAACGCTTTGCGGGCCGCGTCGGGGTCGGGCGAGGCGTTGATGCGGTCGCGCAGGCTGGGCGTTTCAATCGTGGCCGGGGCCAGATACACGCACCGTATGCCCTCGTGCGCGTGATCCAGGGCGATGGCCCGCGTCAGGCCGATCACGCCGCCCTTTGCCGCCGAGTAGACCGCCCGATCCTTGATGCCCATCATGCCCGCCACGCTCGCCATGTTGATGAGGACGCCGCCGCCCTGCGCGCGCAGCAGGGGGATGGCGTACTTGCACCCTAAAAACACGCTGGTCAGCGTGGTCGCGGTCTGCGCGTTCCAGTCAGCAAGGCTGCTGTCCTCGACGCGCCCCTGCTTCACGATGCCCGCGTTGTTGAACAGGATATTGAGCTTGCCATACACGGCCTGAGTCTGCGCGAACATGTTCTGTACCGCGCCCTCGTCGGATACATCGGCCTGCACAAAGACCGCTGTGCCGCCCGCCTGCGTAATTGCCTCGACCGTCTCCAGCCCTGTCGCCTCGCTTAGATCCACGACCACGACGGACGCGCCCTCGCGGGCGAACAACTCCGCCGTGGCCCGCCCGATGCCCGCGCCCGCGCCCGTAATCAGCGCCACCTTATCCAATAATCGCATGTTCCTGCCTCCGGGAAGATAATTTAACCACGGGGGACACGGGGAAGAGAATGCAAAGAACTTACCGCAGATGACGCGGATGAAACAGAGGAACACGGATTATCTTTTGGATTATCTGCGTTTATCTGCTTCATCCGCGCGATCTGCGGTAAAGCATTCATATCTTTCCCCGTGTTCCCCGTGGTTTATACCGTTTCTTTGTCTATAAGCTGCGTGTAGTATTTCTGCTGGATTGCGGCCAGTTCCTGGTAGCGGGCGTGGCAGGCCGGGTCGGGGGCGAAGGATTGTCCCATGCGGGCCTCCGCTTCCGCCGCGCTGGGCAATAATCCCGCCGCTTCCAGGGCAAGCAGGGCCGCGCCCCGGCTGCTCGCCTCAGCTTCTAAGGCGAGGGTCAGCGGCTGGCCGATGGCGTCCGCAAACATCTGCGCCCAGGCCGGGGAATGGGCGAACACGCCGCCGGACGCCACGATTTCATTGGCCTGCGGGAAAACGTCACGCAGACGTCCCGCCGCGAGCGCGAAGCGCAGGGCGATAGCCTCCATCACGGCCCGCGCGATCTCGACCGGGCTGGTGTCCAGATTCATGCCCAGGAGCGCGGCGCGGGCGTCGGGGTTCCAGCCCAGACTGCGCTCGCCGGCGAGGAACGGCAGAAAGGTGAGGCCGTGTCCGCCCGGTTCCATCTGCGCGACCTGCTTTTCCACCTCGTCCGCGCCGGGAAGCTGGAACAGGCGCGTCAGCCACTGATAATCTATGCCGCCGTCGCTGAACGCCGCACCGAGGAGCGGGCGCTTGCTGTCGGCCCGATAGCGCCACAGTCCGGGCGGCGTGACAAGCTGCGGGGCGTGAACCGTGGTCTTTTGATGCTCTGCGCTGATGACGGGCAGTTGTTCTTCCGTCCATAAAGCGCGAATGGCTCCCGACGTTCCCATGTTGATGGCGAAGCGCAGGGGCGTGATGCAGCCGCTGCCCACATTCCCGCACGCGCCGTCGCCCACGGCAGGGAAAAACGGCACATCGCGCAGGGCCGGCCAGCGCGCGGCCCACTCGCTTTGCAGTCCCTGCGCCCGCTCGGTCAGGTTCACGACGGGCGAAAGCGTTTCGACGGGAATGTCCAGCAGGCGCAGGGTTTCCTCGTCCCACTGGTTCTGCCCCTGATTAAACAGGCCCGTGCCGCTCGCCATCGAAACCGACACGCGCCGCGCGTCCGGGCCGAACCAGCAGCCGTACAGATACTCGCTCGGCGACGCCCAGCGCGTGACGCGGTCGTACAGGTCGCGCTGCGTTTCGCGCAGCCATACCAGCTTGGCCGGATAGTAGGAGGAATGGATCACGCAGCCCGTGCGCTGATGTATGGCGTGGATGTCCAGGTCGTGCCTGAGCCGCTGCGCCACCGAAGAAGAACGCTGATCCGCCCAATTCAGAATGGGCGTGATCGGCTCGCCGCTCGCGTCCAGACCTACAACGCTGTGCCAGAACGTGGACATGCCCACGCAGGCGATAGACGCGGCCCGGTCGCCGATCTGCCCCAGCGCCTGATCCATACAGTCGGCCACATGGCCGCGCAGTTCCTCGGCGGGCATGAACATGCCGCCGTCGGACGTGGTGTGCATCTGGTACTGCACCTGCGCCTTGACGCCTTCGATTTCGCGCCCGTGCGCGTCCCATAGCAGTACGCGTGTCGAGGACGTCCCCACATCCAGGGTCAGCGCCAGCGGTTCTCCTGTCATGCTTGTTCCGTTATCCTTCTATGATGGTGTTGTTTAGTTTGTATTATTTGTGAGTTGTGTTATCTGTGCGTTTCGTTTTGCGTGAGTTGCCGGAGCAGATCGGGAAGCGGTATGTCGGCCAGAGAGGTAAGGCGCAGGTCGGCGTGGCCGAGCGGCATACGGTGCGTCATGGCGTTAGGGATGGCGACCGCGTACAGGCCCGCCGCTTTCGCAGACGTAACGCCGTGCGCCGAGTCCTCGATGGCTATGGCCTCATGCGGCAGGACGCCCAGCGCATTTATGGCAGCGAGATACAGTTCCGGGTGCGGCTTGGTATGCTCGACATCGTCGGCGCAGCGAATGGCGTCAAAATAGTGGAACAGATGCAGGCGTTCCAGATGCCCCCGCACCCACGGACAGTCGGAACTCGACGCCACAGCCAGCTTTAAGCCCCGGTTCTTCGCTTCCATGATGACGTTTTCCACGCCGGGAAGGATCGGCTGCGCGTGGATGTGCGCGAGATAGCGTTCCCGACGCCGCGCCCGGATACGCGCTTCATCCAGCGTTTGCCCGGTCAGTGCCTGCAATGTCTCGAACGGATGAAACAAGACGGACGCGGCCCCCAACCCGATGTTCTGACACCACGTTTCCTCGGTTAGTTCGCAGCCGTGATCCGCATAAATGTCGCGCCATGCGATATAATCCGGCGTCTCGGTATCTATCATCGTTCCGTCAAAATCAAACACCAATGCGCGAATCATATTCTTAGATCTCGTGGCTTTCTATATGGATATGGCTGCATACGCTTCGTATAACGTCCGGCATGAAAAACGCGCGCTATATATTGTTAATTTTATTCGCGTTCATTTGCGTTCATTTGCGGCTATCCACGCCTCACAACGGAATTTCAACGCGCTCCATATCGGGTTTTAGGACGGCTTCGCGCCCGTCCACGCGCACGACATAGCCGGTCTCGCGGCTCCATAGCACGTCTACAAGATAACCGCGTATCGGTACGCCTTCCAGCCGGAACCGGCGCAGGCCGAACGGCAACGGGTCAATGACGAGTGCGCCATTTGCGCCGGGAGCGGGCTGCACACCGGCGACATGGCGGATAATCAAGTCCACGATGCACGAGTGCTGATGGTCGTCTATGCCTCGCCACAGGCACGGCATTCCTGTCAGCGGATTATAATGCTCGTAACTGTTGGGCCGTTTGGCATCGCCGTCGTGAAACATCATGCGAATCATGCGCTCCAAAAGATTGGCGGCGAGCGGTCTGAGGGCCGGGTCTAAAGTGCGGGCGGCGTGTGCCAGGGCGTCCACGACACGCGAGTTGACACCGGGCAGGACGCGCCCATTGCGCGTCTCGTTGGAACGCCTGCCCATGACGAATCCCTGCGCGTCAAAGTCGGGATCGTCTAAACTCACAAACGGAACCGGGTAGGGTGTGCCGAAAACACGCGGGTCCTGCAAATGGCGCAGGGCGTCCAGATGCCTGCTCGCGGCGATTTCCGACGCAAACGGGTACAAGCCCTCTACGGTCTTGCGCGGCGAATGCGTCTGCGAAGGGGCGTCTACATCCTTGAACGACGCGGCCTGCGCGTCCCACATCAGAGCGCGGGCGGCGGCCCACGTCGCGTCGGCCTTGTCCTGCCACCAGTCCACATCTCCATTGTTCAGGACGTGGGCAAATTGGGCGAGCGCGGATTGCAGTTCGTACACCGCACAGGTCGAAGCCACGCCTTTTTGCTGTAAAAGCGACCTGTCATCGGCATCTACGGGCAAAAAACGGTTGGCGACTTTGTGTTCGCCCAAACCGCTCTCGCCGCTGTCATACATCCCGCTTGCTTCCCTGTCCCATCTTCGGTCGCAGTATTCTGCGTAACGCGCCAATTCGGGATACGTCCGTTCCACAAAAGCAACGTCACCTGTCAGGTGAAACAACTGCAAGGCCGCGCTGCCCCAGGCCACGACGCTGTCAGCCTGACTTTGACCCTCTGTAAACAAATGCCCCGGCAGCGCTCCGTCGTTCGCATCCTCGTCGTGCCGCGTTTGGTTGTCCAGGAAATTGAGCAGCGAGCCGTAGGCCAGTGATTTGTCGCGCATCCAGCCGGTCTCGCGGATGTGGCACTGCGCCGCTGACGCGCTCTGCGCGCGCAAATCACCTGGCCCCTCAAACACGCATTTGTGCGGAAGGGATCGGGTCACGGCGTTTACGGTCATCAGGCGCAGGCCGTACCAGCGATACCAGTACGCATTCTCCAGGTAGGGATCGTCGCATTCCCAGGACGGGACGGAGGCGAAATAGCGTTCCCAACCGTCACGGCTATCCTGAATCACGTCCCGCGTCATGTCGTCCCGCAGTTGAGCGAGGGCCGTGTCGCGGTCGAGGGCGAGCGACGCGCCCACGGTCAGCGCGTCCGTGCCGCCCGGCTCGGCCTCGATCACGTAATGCAGGGCGAGATGCAGTAAGTCGTTCGCGCCCGTATCCGCATTCTCCTGCCGCTTGTCCTGCATTTCACGCGGCAGGGTCAGGTTCTGAAACTTTTCCCCAAACAGCGAGGTCTGCCACAGCGGCGACGTGTCCGCCACGTCCGCCCTGTTCACCGTCCACGAGTCGGGCAGGCGACTGCCGCCCAGAGCGACGAAAACGCTGCTATTGTTGTCCTGAACAGTGTGCGCGAAACTGAGCGCGTCCCTATCCTGCTGTACATCGGCAGCATGAGAGGCAGGCGGCAGACTCCACAGCATCAGGTGCAGGCGGACGGGCGCCAAGCCCGCATTGGTCAGGGTCAGACGGCAGGCGAGGGTATCATTGGGGGTAATAACGCGCTCTTCCTGAACGCGCAGGGCGGGCTGGCCTTCCACGGTGTAGATGTGCAGCAGGCGGTCGGGCGTCCAGCGGCGCAGGGCGCGGCGCAGGGTAAGCGGACGGGCCTTGTCGTCGAGCGCGAGCAGGCAGTACAGGCGGTCAAGGCGTATGTCGGCAAAATACGTCTCGTCCCAAAACCCCGGCGTGTCCAGCCAGCGGGGAAAGGCAGGCGCATACACGCTCGCTCCGCCCCCGCCCAAACTCCATTTATCATTGCGTTCCAGCAGGGCAAGCGCCTGCGCCGGGGTCAGCATGAACACTCCAAAAGGAAGATGTTTTTAGTACCAGGCGGGCGGCATGTGGAAGTCGGGGTCGCCCGCGAGCATTTGAATAAGATTGATCTGGCCGGCGTGATAGGCCATGTTGCGGTGCGCCATCATAATCAGGTTGCTGCCCATCGTCACGCCGCGCCGCAGGGTATAGGTGCGCTGCATGTCGGCGTCGCTAAAGGCGCGGACGGCCTGCGCCAACTCGGTCGTGCTGGCGAGCAGTTGGTTTTGGGCGTCCTGGCTGTCTTGAAATTCGGGGCCATGCCAACTATTGGCGGGCATGGTCGGCTCCTCGCCGCGCAGCAGGGCCGCGAAATGATGGTTGATGACAACGCACTCGCCTATCTGTTCCAGGACGCTGCGCGTGGGCGCGCTGCCCTCGACATGCGGCTGCCATGTGAGTTTGTCCGGGGCGGTCGTAGCGACATAGTGGGCCAGTATCGGCCCCATGCGCTCGATCTGTTCGGCCATGTATTTCTGCGCGTTCATCGGCGTTGATGTCCTTCCCAAGTGCCGGGTGACAAATAACAAGCGGCAAGCAACAAACAACAAATTCCTATACGATGGGGATTTCGGGCGTGTACGTAAAGACGTGGCCCGGTTTGCCGCAGTCATACAAAGGCTTGAGTTTACGCAGATCGGCCACAACCGCGTCCAGAAATTCGGGGCCGCTTTGCAGGATGGGATGCGTGCGATCCAGCATCAGGCCCAGGCGCGCGTGCTGGCCTTTGACGCGCTTCATGCGGTGCGCGAAGCGGGTCAGGGCGTCGGCGTTCAGGGCGTGTCCCCCACTCGGTTTGCCGTTCGCGTCCAGAATGTCGAAACTGTGTATGGCGGGATGGTGCGCGAGATAGGCTCCCAGGGCCCCGGCGTTGCGTTCCAGATTGTCAGCGAACGCGGCCTTTTCGTCGGCATAATCTTCCACAAAGACAAGCAGGCCGACGTGATCGTGATTGATGGACACGCGCAGATGCACGAACGGCTTGTAGGCGCGGAGGGCGCGGGCAAAGGCCGTCCACGTATGCACGGGCGGGTTCACGCTGCGGCGCAGATGCTGCGCGACGTGCGCGTACAGCGGCTCGCCCATCGCGTCCGACAGGCGTTCGGGCAGGATTTCGGCGATCTGCATCAGCTTGGGCTTGATGTGCTGCCTCAGAGCGGCCATGCGCGGCGCAAATTCCGCTACGCCGAACACGTCAAAGTCCTCCGGTCCGAACCCGGCAAAGGACGCCGCCTCGTCCACCTGTTCCAGCGTCTTGACCGCCCACGCCGCGCCTGCTTTTACCCTGCTTGTGCCTGTGCGGACCGCATTTACTTTGCATGCTTCCGCCCCGGCCTTTTTGGTTTTGATCGCTCCGGGTTTGATTACTTTGCCCTGCCCGTCCGCCATTATCTACGTTCCTCCCCTGCCCGCTACCAGTCGCGGCCCTCGCCAGGTACGTCGTCGCAGCCGATGTCGGGCAGGCCGCAGGCAAGCGCGAGATTGGCGACCGTATCACAGATGTTTTCCCGCTCGATGGTCTCGATGAAGCCGCCGTACTTGTCATCCAGGGCGTTGAAGGCGTCCACGTAACGCCCCAGGATCTCCAGGCAGGCTTCCCGTCCGGGCGTGGGGCCGAGATCAATCAGGGCCTGCACGGTATCGCTGTACAGCGCCTCGCTGTCTTCGAGCGCCTCGCCATCCACAAACCCGCGCCAGCCCTCAAACGGCGTTTTGTTTTGCATTTCCTTGAGTGTTGTTGCCATTTTGTCTCACAACGAAATCAGGCGTCGTCCTTATCAGAGGTTTGTCTGGTTTGCTGCGCCCCATGCCGAATGTAGAGAATACGGACGGTATCTTCGTTAAGAATACAAAAGATAATGCGGTACACCGTTCGGCCTGTGCGATACAGTAGATGGCGAACTTCTACTGTTGGAACATCTTCGTTTTCAGGAGCCAGTGGGCAGCGCGTCGGGAACTCATCGAGTGACCCGGCGACCTCCAGCAAACCAGAGTACCAGCGTCGCGCAAAGTCGGGCGAGGTACGCGTAAACCAGAGGAAGGCAGCATCGGCTTCAGCTTCAGCGGTTTCTGACCAGATAATATCGTATGTCATGGGTTCGCGGTGGGAAGGTTATACCGAATGTGTTTGTCGTTGACTACTTCTTCGTGTGAGCGGGATTTACCCTGCGCGAAGTCTTGTAACCCCCGCTCAATGCCTGCGACCGTCTCTGCCCTCTCTTGCGCTTCGCACTCCAGGGCTTCGGCAATCAAGGCTGTGACGACGGTTCCAGCGTCCTGCCCCTGCCGCTCGGCTTTGTCGCGCAGGCGGGCTTCCATTTCCGGCTCAAGGTCTAACGTGATTGTCATAACGCCTGCCTTTCGTTGCTAATGTTCTGTTAGCGTCCCATTAATACTTCGGAACGTTCGGGTCTATTTCGTCGCTCCATGCGAGTGTGCCGCCGACGAGGTTTTTCAGGTTGGTAAAGCCTTTGGCTTTCAGTTGGTTCAGGGCGTCCGCGCTGCGCTTGCCGCTGCGGCAGAGGAGGATGATCTCCTCGTTCGCGTTTAGTTCTCCGCTGCGCTCGGCTACCTGACCCAGCGGTATCGGCGTGGTTCCGGGCAGGCGGGCGATTGCGTATTCGTAGGGTTCGCGGACATCCACGATCTTGGGATGCTCGCCCGCGTCCAGACGCGCCTTCAATTCCTGAACCGTGATCTCTTCCAACACTTGAACCTCCTGTGCGGGCGCTTCTTCGCCCCGGATGCCGCAAAACGCTTCGTAATCAATCAGTTCGTGGATGGTCGGGTTTGTGCCGCAGATGGGGCAGTTCGGGTCTTTCTTCAGCTTCAACTCGCGAAACTGCATTTTGAGCGCGTTGAACAGCAGTAACCGACCGATAAGTGGCTGTCCGATACCCAGAATCAGTTTAATGGCCTCATTTGCCTGTATGCACCCCACGATGCCGGGCAGTACGCCCAGGACGCCGCCCTCGGCGCACGAGGGAACCAGGCCGGGGGGCGGCGGTTCGGGGTACAGGCAACGGTAGCACGGCCCCTGCTCGGCCCAGAACACGCTCGCCTGTCCCTCGAAGCGGAAGATACTGCCGTACACGTTCGGCTTGCCCAGCAGGACGCTCACATCGTTGGTCAGATAGCGTGTCGGAAAATTGTCCGTGCCGTCAATGATAATGTCGAAATCTTTGGCGATCCGCATCGCGTTCTCGGACGTGAACTGCTCCTCGAACGTGAGAACATTCACGTTCGGGTTGATGTCGCGGATGGTCTCGGTTGCCGAAACGGCTTTGGGACGGCCCACGTCGTTCGTGCCGTGGATTATCTGCCGCTGCAAATTCGTCAGGTCTACGACATCGAAATCCACCAGGCCAATCGTGCCGACGCCTGCTGCGGCCAGATACAGCGCGAGCGGCGATCCCAGACCGCCCGTGCCGATCAACAGCACTTTGGCCGCTTTTAATTTTTTTTGCCCGTCGAGGGTCACTTCCGGCAAAATCAAATGCCGACTGTAGCGCAGTATCTCCTCGTTGGTCAATTCCGCCGCGTCCGCCCGTTCCGGCGAAATCACGACGGAGGGATTGAGAGCGGGAACCTGACCATTGGACTTGAGGTTCTGAACGCCCTGCGCCGGCTGTATGGGCGCGGTCAGCACGTCCGCGCCGCCCGCGATGCTCGGCACGATGCTCAGTTCGTCCGCGTCGTTAATCGGGGTCGCCATGCCCTGCAGGGTGCGCGTGTCTTCCGCGCCCTTATACACGTTGACGAAGTGGCGCAGCTCGCCGCTTTCGCTGAACAGATGCTTTTTCAGTTCGGGGTACTGCGTCCCCAGGCTGGTCATCACGTCCTGCACGGTCGCGCCGGGTATATCAAGTTCGTCCGTGCCGCCTGCAAACTGCTGCAGGGCGGTCGGTATCAGCACCTTTGCCATTATAGTCTCCTCGGCAATGCGTTTTTAGACAGGATTAACAGGATTTCTTTCACGAAAGGACTATAGCCTCACATGCAAGTCATATGCAATGCTGCTGCTCTGTGTTCCCATATTATGTTGTTTTTCAAATCCTGTAAATCTTGAAAATCCTGTTAATCCTGTCTATGGATTTTCTATGTCTTCCGAATAGAAGCTCGCCCGGTCGTCGGCTAACTGCCAGGCGGTCAGGGCGTCGGGCTTGCCGCCCAGGATGGATACGATGATATAGGTATACCACGGCGAGGCCCATTCCCGGTCATAGACGCTTGGCTGCGCCGGATGATCGGGGTGCGAGTGATAAAACCCCAGCACTTTTTGTTTGGTGCGCCGCTCCTCCTGCATCAATCGAAACATCGTGTCGGGCGAGATTAGATAGCGCCGCTCCTGTCCGATTGTCTCGATGGTCTGCGGTATGTCCTGCGCTTCCTCGCTGCTGAACACGCTGCGCTCAAATGCTTCGTTCGGGGCGAATGTGTTATCCAGGGAGCGGACTTCGTGGACGACTTTCACGCCGGGGCTGCCATTTGCCGCATTGTCCAGCGTTCCCAGCAGGACGCCCACGCACTCGTGGGGGAACGCCTGCGCGCCGTGCTGTCGTATGGCTTCAAGATGCTGTTCCGACAGTTGTATCATCAAACCGCGCTTTCTTTGCTTTTGTTGGTTGTCTCGTTCGCAAATTTATCCGCTTGCTCGTTGGCAAGCTGCTTGTTTTCCTGCCGGTCTTCCTCTTTGCGCTCGTCTTCCCAGAAGCGTTCGGAAAGATAGCGTGTGCCGCTGTCGCAAAAGATGGTGACGATCACGCCCTCCTCCAACTCCTCGGCGAGCCGCAGCGAGCAGACCAGAGAGGCGGCGGCGCTGATGCCGACCAGTATACCCTCCTCGCGGGCCAGCCGCTTGACCATTTTATGCGCGTCCTCGGTTCCGACCGCCCGATCTTCGTGGGCAAGTGTGGCGTCATAAATCCCCGGCACAATGGATGTGGGCATGTATTTCATGCCTTCCAGGCCGTGAAACGGCGCGTCGGGCTGAAACGAGATCAGGCGCACATCGGGCTTGACTTCGCGCAGATAGCGCCCGGTTCCCATAAACGTGCCGCTCGTGCCTAATCCGGCCACGAAATGCGTGATGCGGCCTTGCGTCTGCCGCATGATTTCCGGGCCGGTTCCTTCGTAGTGCGCCCGCCAGTTGGCCGGGTTGTTGTACTGATCGGGATAAAAGTATTTGTCGGGGTCGCTTGCGTACAGTTCGCGGGCCTTTAGTATCGCGCCGTCCGAGGACAGGCGCGGATCGGTCAATATCAGGTGCGCGCCGTAGGCTTTGAGCAGCCGCTTGCGCTCCTCGTTGGCGTTGAGCGGCAGGCACAGGTGGACGGCATAGCCCAGCGCGGCCCCGATCATGGCATAGGCGATGCCCGTGTTGCCGCTCGTGGCGTCCAGAATGATTTTGCCCGGCCTGAGTTTGCCCGACCGCTCGCCCTCTAAAATCATGCTGCGCGCGGCCCGATCCTTGACCGACCCGCCGGGATTGGCCCACTCCGCTTTGGCGTACACCTCGACGCGCGGATTGTGCGGCGCAAGGCGGTGCAGGCGGACAAGGGGCGTATTGCCGACCAGATCGAGCAGGCCCACATTGCCATGCCGCGTGTCAGGCGCATCCGGTATATCCGCGTTCGGCAGTTGTTCCGCGTCCTGCGCGTGGCCGTCTACGCCGCCGCGCCCTTCTTCTTGATGCATGTTATCCTGGCGCGTATCATAAGTTGATTTCGGTTGGGAAAGTGAGTTCATAGCTAGAGTTACGCGCTGCATTGCAGAGGCGTTCCGTTGGCCTATTCGCTTCCTGACAAATCGGACTGATTTAGTAAGGATTAAACAGAACCGCAGCGCGTCAGGACATGACACGCAAGGTTATCGATCTCTGCATCGTACTTGACACTGCGCTTGGGGCAGGATTTCACCGGGGTTGTGGTGAACGGACGGGGTATGCTGAAAATGATGTCGGAACGGGTTCGTTCGGCGCGGGCGGCTTTGAACAGTCGCCAAAACGCGGGCGAGCGAATGAAGAATGGGGCTGTGTCTCTTGTGGCGCGGGCGCGGGCGGCGTCACGCTCACGCGTGACGAGTCAGCAGATCGCGGCAGCGGGCTGGCCTCCCCATTCCCGCGCCAAAGACATCACGTATCATCCCTTTTTTCGGGGCGCGATTTCACGCTGGCTGTGGCGCTTTTTTACGTGGCGGCTGACGCCCCCCTGCCGGTGGTTCCTGATACTCACAATGCTATGGATGACGTTCGGCAGCAACAGTCTGGACCTGCAAATCTATGTTCCGTTCACGTATGCCCTGGGCGTGTGGATCGTGACCGTGGCCTGCGCCGTTCTGTTTCGCCCGCGCGTCACGCTGCATATCCGCCATGTGGATCGCGTTCGGGCCGGCGACATCCTGCCGATTGACATAGACGTAACGCAAAACCGGCGCATGACCGGCGCGATACAGACCCTGATACCCCACAAACTGCCGCCCTCCCTCGACGCTGTGCCGGAAGACGGCACGCGCATACCGCCCCTGACACGCGGACAAAAGACGCGTATACGAACGGGCTTGCTGTGCGCGCGGCGCGGCCTGCACGCGTGGCAGGGGTTTCGGGTGGAGTGCGATTTTCCGTTCAGCCTGATACGCGCGTACCGCATCTATCCCCATCGGCATACGGTTCTGGTGTACCCGACCTTTACGCCGCTGATCCGGCTCGCATTGCCGCTCAGCCTGCGCTATCAGCCGGGCGGGATCGTCTTCGCGTCCACGACCGCCGAGTCGCTGGAATACATCGGCAACCGCGAATACCGCGAAGGCGACAACATCCGTGACATTGACTGGCGGGCGACCGCGCGCCTGAACCTGCCCATCGTGCGCGAGTTCCGCGAGGAATACTTTTTGCGCGCGGGCATCGTACTGGATACGTGCGTACCGCCCGCGCCCTACGGCGTGTGGGTCAGGCCGCGCGACCGGCTGGCGCAGGAAGACAACTTCGAGCGGGCCGTATCGCTTGCGGCAAGCGTCACGGATTATATGGCGCGGCAGGATTACATCGTAGACCTGCTTGGGGCCGGCCCCGACCTGCACCAACTCAGCGCGGGCCGCAATCTGGCCTACCTGGATCAAATTTTGGAGATTCTGGCCCGCATCGCGCCCGTTGCGGACGAGCCGTTTGACGCGCTGGAACCGCAGCTCGCCGCGTACATCGCGCAGATAACCACGCTCGTCTGCATCTTCCTGGACTGGAACGAGACGCGCCGCGCGTTTGTGCAGCGGCTGGCCCGTGAGGGCGCAGGCGTCAAGGTGATCATCGCGCGCGACCTGCCCTGCACCCTCGACCCGCAGCTATCCGACCTCGCCGGCGGCATCACGGTCATCAGTGAAGCCGATTATCGGAACGGCATCGAGGAAATCTAGGCGCAAGAGATTTTGAACGACGGGGATAACACAGTGATAATAGGAATTTAGAATACGCGACGTGGCAAATAATATGTACCCGCAATATAACGCGCTGCCTGATACGCTTGATACAAACGAACCGCCCGCGCGCCTGCACTGGACGGGCCTTGTCATGTCCCTGCTGGCGTTTGTCACCCTGTTTCTCAGCGAGGGACAATCGTACATCCTGCCGTTCCTGATCGTCCTTCTGCTCGCTTCCGTGTTTGTGCCATTTCGATTGGGAAAAGCGTCCGCGCCCATCTGGATGCTGCGTATCGCGCTGTTCGGAACCGTTCTCGTGCTGGACAGCCTGCGCCCCGACGACCGGCTTAACAACTTTTTCGACCTGAAACTTAACTGGGCCGGGGAATTATTTGCCGCAGAACTTGTGATACAGGCGTGGCGCAGCCGTCCCGAAGGCGGCGGGCGGGGCGTGGTCACGCTGTTCTGGTCGGGACTGATCTTCCTGCTGGCCTGCGACGTGTCTCAGGACCCGCGCCGCTTTCCCTATATCTTGTATTTCGCGCCCGCCTATATCCTGTTCGCGCTGCTGGCCGTGCGCCATTTTCACGCCGCGTCTCAGGGGGATGTTTTCCCGGTCGCATCGGCGGGAAGAAAGCGCGGCGCAAACGGTTACGAGGATGAGGAGGCGGACGCGCCGGGCGGCGTGACGGCGCAGCAACAACGGGGCGCACGGGCGCGGCAGATCGGCTATGTCATGGCCGTGGCAGTCGCCCTGACGCTGGGCATGGGGGCGCACCGTACCTTCTACACGTACCGGATGCAGCTTACCTACTGGGGAATGCGCTTTCTTAACGAGCAGCAGTTCTGGCGTTCGGGCGGGCTGTCCACGACTCCGCACCTGGGATCTCGCGACAACATGAAAGGCTCTACGGAGCGCGTGGCGCGTATCACGGGCGAGATCGGCGACAGCCACTGGCGCGCGCTGTCCTTTACCCGATACGCAAAGGGCGGATGGGGGCCGTCACGCAAAGAACGCGCCACGGCTCCCCTGGACGGCGGAGAGGGCGCAATCACGATCCCGCCGCGCCCGCGCACGACCGTGACGCGTCTGGTCGGCAACAACGGCCTGCTGACCGCCCCGCTCGGCGCGACCGACTTTGATCCGGGCGACTGCGGCGACACCAACTGGGCGCCGCTTCAGGGCGGGCCGATCACCACGGCGGGCCGCATACCGTCTGCGTACTCCGTGATCGTGTCCACGTCCGACAGGCCGCTCAAACCGGGACAGGGGCTGTTCTGCGACGCGCCGAACGCCGAGCAGCTAAAGGCGATGCTTGACGTGCCGCGCGACATTGACCCGCGCGTGTTCGCGCTCGCCCACAGCATCGCCCCGCAGGACGCTCCGCCGCTCGTTCGCGCCCGGGCCACGGAACACTATCTCATCGCCAATTATCATTACAGCCTGGGGTATCGCTCGCCGCCCAACAAGGATCCGCTGAGCGCGTTTGTGCTGAAGCCGGGGAACGCGGCCCATTGCGAATACTTTGCCGCTGCCGCCGTGATGCTGATGCGCTGCCAGAAAGTTCCGGCCCGCTATGTGATAGGCTACTACGCGCACGAGGGGGGCGGCAACAATACGACGATAGTGCGGCAGCGCGACGCGCACGCGTGGGCCGAGGCGTGGCTGGACGGGCAGGGCTGGATCGTGATTGACGGGACGCCCGGAGACGGACGCCCGGACGCGCTCGCCGGCCCGATCCCCTCCTGGCAGCGGGCGCGCGAATGGATCGGGGATACGTGGGGCAGGCTGCTGGAAACGCTCAAGGGGCCGGCGGGCGTCAAGATCGGGGGTGGGCTGACCGTGCTGGTGTTCGGCGCGCTCGGCTGGCAGTGGCTGCTTCAGACGCGGCGAACCGGCGGCGAACGACGCGCGCCGTTCCGCTACGCGAGCGCAGGCGAGGAACTGACGGCCCTGAAATCCCGTTTTGAACGCCTGTGCCGTTTGCGCGGCCTGCTCTGCCCGGATACGCAGACATGGCAGGAGTATTTGGAAGGTCTCGCCCTGCTAAACGCGCATCACTCAGATGCCGCAGACGCGCCGACAAACACAAACAGAAAACCAGACGCAAAAGCAGGCACAGGCGACGCTATACAGGCCGCGCTCGCCTTTGTCCGCGCTTACAATGCCGCCCGCTTCGACCCCGGCGCGAATAGAGACACCATCGCCGCTCTCGCCGCCCTGCTCACACCCCTCGAAGGCAAGGGGGCTAAGTGAAGAGACAACGCTTCTAACTCAACGCATTTTCAGGCTTTCACAACCCTCGACACTTCGTACTTGACGCCCAATACTTGATGCTCAACGCTTTTCCGGCACATGCGCCATCCAGCGTTCGGGCAGGGGCAGAGGCGCAAAGCCCACGCCCGCGTAGACGCCCTGCGCGTCCCGTGTCACGAGCAGCCATCGGCGCAGGTTTTGGTGTTCGGGGTGCGTCAGGGCAAAACGCGCCATTGCCCGCGCCAGTCCCTGTCCCCGGTGCGCGGCGTCCACATACACATCGCAAAAGTAGCCGAACGTGGTACGGTCGGAAATCACGCGCAGATAGCCGGCCTGTATGCCGGTCGCGGCGTGGTACGCGCCCACGACAAGCGAGGAGAACTGCGCCGCCCGTTCCACGCGTTCGCGCTCGATACCCGGCGACCAGTACGTTTCGCGCAGCCAGGCATGTATCTGCGTAAAATCCAGCCGCTCCCGCGCCTCATCTATTTCGTAGTCGTTGTATTGTTGGATCACGGCAGCCAGGACAGAGCAGATAGTTGATGCGAACGTCAGGATCGAGGCAGGCAAAGCGCCCGTGTTAATCTTGAACTCGGATTACACGGATTGAAGGATGGACAGGATTTCTGTGTACTGCTTCTGCCTGCCGCATAGAAGACAGGCTGTAATCCGAGTTCAAGACGGCGCGGAGAGTAGAGACTCGCGCCCGCACAAGCTCTACGTTTAGTTGGGATTGGGAACGGCGTTATTGTCCGGGGCGGGTTGGGCCTCGCTGCCGGGGGCCGTAGAGGTGGCGGGAGTGGCGCGGACACGCGGGGCGCGTGTGCCGACCACGACAATAGCGGGAATAGAACGGTAATGCGTTGTGATCGTGTCGCGCTTCACCTCCACGCCGTTCTCCTTGATGACGCGATACCAGACCACGTCAATGCGCGGATGGCCGGGGGTTTTGGTTTCGCGATGACCGGCGGGCAGGCCGGGGTCGGACTCGGTCTCGCTTCCATAGTCGCCCTCTTTGCGGACGCCGCGCACCAGTTCTATCTGTTTCGCAGGGTTGGTCTTGCCATAGATGCGGAACTTCAGTACACCGTTATGCCCGTTGCCATAGATGTAGATAGGCGCGTCCGTGCTGTTGGCGAACCGGAAATCTATGTCGCCGTCCACGACCGTAGCATCCAGGCCCGCAGGCAGATAGTGGACGGGAAACGCGTGGTGCGAGCGGTCCACGATTTTGAGGCCCGATAGCAGGGCGGCGTTGAACAGCGTACTGGATACCTGACATACGCCGCCGCCCACACCCGGTTTTAGCGCGCCCTTGACGATTTCGGGAGCCTCAAAGAAGCCCGCTTCCACGGTGCGATGCCCCACGGTTTTATTATAAGAGAAGACCTCGCCGGGACGCAGCACAGTCCCGTTGATGCGGCTTGCGGCCAGGGCGACGTTTTTCAAGCGATTGGATGTGCCGCCGATGTCGGTCTCGCGCTTGCCTATCACGCCGTTGATCTGCGCGATGTCCTCATACGTGACGGCTGCGGGCGTGGTCTTGACCGGCAGTTTCACATCCAGCGTCCCACTATTCTCCGTAGAAGTAGAAGCCGAAGGCGCGGTATCCATTGCCGCCACGCTCGCCTCTGCCTTATCCCTTCCCCTCTTCCCCTCTTCTCCTCCGCTCGCTGAACCCGGCTTCTGGTGCGCGTTCGGGTCGGCGGCGATAGGCGGGGCAGTGGGCGGCACATTTGCGCCGGTCGTATCCGTTCCTGTAGAGGCAGTAGACGAGGTGGCAGGGTTGGGAGCGGTGGAAGGTGTGGGCGTGTCGGAAGGCGGGGAAGACGGGAGAACGCCGCCATTATAGCGCGTCCAAGTCTGTGTGACAGCGGCGATACTGCCTTCCATGTCCATGCTCAGGCCGGATTTGTCATGGATGTAACCGGCAATAGATGTGCCGCTCAGTTTCAGGCGGGCGTTGCGCGGCCTGCGGTTCACTTTGTACGCGATCTGTTTGAGATAGGCGCGCAGCTGCGTCTCATCTACGGTGACATGCGCGGGAACCAACAAAATCTTGCTTCCGGTCAGCAGATGCGACACCTGCCCCAGCATCCCCTCACGCCCGGTTCGGCTCACATCATCCAGCGTGGCCCCAACATCCAGGCCCAGGCCCAGCTTGTGCGCGTCCGCCGTCCACGTCTTAGTGATTTGTGTATCGGGCGCGAAACTCAGGTGCAAGGGTGAGGTTTGCCGCGTCGCGCTCCACTGCTGCAGCAGGACGCGGGCCTCTTCCAGGGATTTGCCGCCGAGTTTCAGGCTGCCCACCTGAACGCCGGGCGCGATCTGATTATCGGGAACGCGCGCCCGCGCCCCCAGCATCCCCATCCCCGCCGCCAGAACGACGGCAACAGGCGTGACGACAAGCAGGCGGCGGGAGCCTAAACGACGCAAACGAGGGTAGGGCATGGGTGTTGCTGACACGAAAGAGAACCTCACTTTGGGGCGCACATATCCGGGCGCATCAAACGATTAAGCCGACCGAGCGTTTTTGAACCGGCGCTTCATTTTCAACTATTTATTCGCGTTCCTTTGCGGCTATCATCCCTTATTCCCGATGGCCGCAAAAGTCGTGGGCGCGTTCGTGCGCTTCGAGGCGCGCGATAAGCTGTTCCAGTTTCTCGCTGTGCTGCTCGACAAATTCCAGGCGCTGGCGCAGTTCGCGTATCGTCGCGTCCTGCGGGTCTACGCGGTTGATGACGTTGTCCATTACGCCGCTGTCATACGAGACCGCCGCGCTTGTCAGGCCGAGCATAGCGATGTCCTCGTCGTGGCGCTGCCCGTCACGGCGCACGATGCGGCCCGGTATGCCCACGACCGTGCAGTTGGCGGGAATGTCCTTGTTGACGACCGCGTTTGCGCCCACCTTGCAGTTGTCACCCACGGTTATCGGCCCCAAAATCTTTGCGCCCATGCCGACCAGGACGCCGTTGCCCAGAGTGGGGTGGCGCTTGGCTTTGTCCAGGCTCGTGCCACCCAGCGTCACCTGATGGTACAGGAGGACATCGTCGCCGATGATGGCCGTTTCGCCAATCACGATGCCCATGCCGTGGTCAATAAAGAAGCGGCGTCCAATCGTCGCGCCGGGATGGATCTCGATTCCGGTCAGGAAGCGGCTGAACTGCGACACCAGGCGGGCGGGCAGCTTCAGGCCGGACTGCCACAGCCCGTGCGCGGCGCGATGCAGCCACAGCGCGTGCAGGCCGGGGTACGTCAGCACTTCCAATAGACTGCGGGCGGCGGGGTCTTTGGCAAAAACCGTATGAACATCTTCTCGCAGGCGGGCAAGCACGATGGGTTAAATTCCTTTGGCATTCAGGCCGCGTATACGGAACGCACACAGCAGCGAGCGCATTCTTCAAATTACGGCACTGTACGCTTGTTTACCTTTGCGCCGCGCCGCTAGTTCCTGCGCCCTTTCGATAAAGCAGCGCAAAATGGTTCTGCAAGGCAAAAGAAGCGCAGCAATGCGCGGCATACAGCCTTAAAAGTGTAGCATACATTCGCCCAATCCGCAACGAAAAAGCGCGGCAGAAATCTTCTGCCGCGCCCGTGTCCCACTCGTATTGCAATAATCTACTTTATTCCGCTCTACTTTATTCCGCATAGTATGTTGCGTCGTTTGATGTTTATGGCGAAACGGCTTGTTTGTCCTGCGCCGACATCGAACGGCTGCCGCGTGTCGTGTCGAGTTTGCCTGCTGTCTGCCTCTTGTCGGCTTGCGGTCTCCAGTGGAACACGAAAAAGTCGTCCTTGCGCCAGTTCCAACTCCACTCCCACCGTTTACCTGTCATTGGCGTGGTGAAAGCAAAGGCGCGGCACAGGCGCGGCAGCACATCGCCAAGCGTCTCGTCGTCACAGCGGAATTTACGCGTTCCGATGCTGCGGTCGAGCGGCAGGGCAAAGTGGAAGTGCGCCTGTGCTGCCATCGCGAACAACACTTCGGGCAGGGTGTACGTTCCGCTCGGCAGGTGAACTCGCGTTTTCAAACACGTGGCCTCGGCCTGCGCCTGTTGCTGCATCGCGGCGTCTTCGGGATACGTGCGTGGCTTGTAAAAAGCTTCTGCGGCCTCCTTCGAGACGACGGCATAGCCCTCTTTGGGATCATGAAAGGTAAGCGTCCACATTCCCTGGCCTTTGGCGTCTCCATCAATCTGGAAACCATAGAATGTCACGCCTTCCTGTACGTTGACGTCCATACGCAGGCGCGTGGAGGGCAGTTCGTCAGGAGCGAAAAGCAAGGGTGCGCCCTCGTCAGGCAGCATCTGCGCTCGTGCGCCATACATGGCGCGCGCTGCCTGCTGCATGGCGGGCGGCAGGTCGGTAAAAGCCGCGCCCTCCGGGGCAGTCGTATGGTTCGTACTTGCCGAACGCTGCAAATCCTGCTGCAAGGCAGGCGGCAGGGCCATAGCCTGCTTGACCAGTTCCTGACCTTTGCGGATCATATCGGCTTCAGCCTCGCTATGCGGATGGTGCGCGTCCAGAACGTGGGCGCGATGTTGCCGCAATACTAGTTCACCTGCCTCTGTCTTAACCCACTCCAGATTACGCGCCGCTGCAATGCCACGCAACACATCCGCGAGCGGTACATTGCGATAGTGCAGGGAAACATGGGCAGGCAGCAACTCATTGCCCTCTGCCTGCAGCTTCGCCCCTGTACTCAGGCGCAGAGCGCGTACCGCCTCGCTAATCGTCGTGTCACGCTGCATGAACGTGGTCAGCGTGTGCATACGCGGCAGATGCTGCCAACCCGCGGGTAGGAAGGCATCGGTAGATTCTACCGGGGCGGACGTAGGAACGCTGTTTTTTTTAGGTGCGGCGGGGTGCTGCGCGCGAACAGTAAGAGGGCAACTTATGGTAGTTCCTGCCACTGTAACCAGCGTGAACAGGCTCTTAGTGAAAGAAGGCATAGCACTAATCCTTTCTCGTTTAGGGCGGGTGAGCGGCCTGCCTGCAAACTTGTACGCTCTAAACGCATCTTCACCTATAGATGTAGAACACCAGTCTGAACGGCATTACCCATCTGTTGCCAAACTTTGGAGTACAGGCAACTGTACTCCAAAGTCCAGCAGAGACTCCGCGACGCGGACAGAAAACAGGCAGAACGTTTCAGGCAGAAGCAGGCAGTTGGTTTCTGTTCTCAACACGCATCAGCATGTCTGTTTTCTGTCTGCGTGGCGGCGTTTGCCTCAAAACGTATTCGCGGACGATTCTTTAATGTCGGAGGCATATGTCTGACTGCCATCGCTTACGGTGAGAATCACGCGGTAGAAGTACTTGGTACTTACTGTGCCGCCAGGTCCGGCGGCAATCCTGCCCTGGCCGCGATCAAGGTAGGCGCTCTTGTGCGAGTTGGAGGTAGGCGCGGTATCGGTTCCTGTCAGTTCCGGCACGGGGTACGTTCTTTCAAAATGTCCCTGGCCGATGTCGAGCGGTCGGCCATTTGCGCCGAGGTACTGCGCGACGAGAACGGTAGTGTAGTTGCAGTAAATAGCCGGATTTGCAACGGCATCCCAAGAAGTTGAGTAGCTCCACGTCACGAAATCCGGAACGCGGGACGACATCGGCGGCGGCGGCACGTTATACTGAACGGTGATGTCGCCTATAGTTGCCGTGGCAGCCTGGGCGGGGCGGACGCCCACCAGGCAGGCGAGGCAGAACAGCACGGGAAGCAGGACGCGTAGGCAGCGCGTTGCGGCAGCGTTGAACAAACAGGACATGGCAGATACTCCTTCGGGGGCGGTGCAAAACCATCGGAGGCTTTGCGGATCGGGCAGAAGCGGCATGGGCTTCTGCGGCGAGGCAGGAACCTTATGCGGTTTCTGCGTGTCGGCATCGTCACGGCGCGGACATAATGATTGCGCTGTGACAGGGTTGACGCGCCCGAAGGAGTGTGTCATACTGCACGTACATTCCTTCGGGAGGATGCAGGCCGCCCGTTTCCTTTGCTCTTGGTCGGATGGGGGAAACGGGTGGCTTTTGCTTTGGCAGCGTGTAAGTGCGCCTCCTACTATAGATAGATTGCGTAATTAGCTGCGTGGCTTCGCCGGTACAGCCACCAAGCTGTTTTTGACGGTCGCCTGCGTCTGCGGCACAGACGCGGTCTGTTCTTGTAGTCTCTGCTCTAGGCCGTGAGTTCCATACAGCCACTCTGGCGAAAGTTGAGCAAGCCCGCGACGACACAGAACATGTCCTCGTGGTCACGGTCATGGCCGCGCCATACTTGCGCCATGCAGTCCCACCGTTTGAGGCGGGCGAAATGATGCTCTACGTAGATGCGCTGCGTAGACAGCATGTAGTTGTAGGCGCGCTCCAGTACATTCTGGGTCTGCTTGCGCGGCTTCTTGATCGGCTGTTGGACATCCTGAGCAGGGTATGCCGCGTCTGTACCTTCATAGCCTTTGTCCAGGCGCACCTTGCACCCAGGCGGCACACGATACACCACGCCTGATGCGCGCAGCAGGAGCATGTCGCTCAGGCAGCCGGGCAAACCGCCGAACACATGCAGGATCTGCTTGCGCGTCGCTACAATCTGCGTCTTGAGCGTGTGGTCTTGCTGCTTGCCGCTGTACGCCTGCTTACGCTTGAGTTTGTCGGTCGGCTGCCGCACGGACTGCTCGGTGGCGTCCAGAAGAACCTCTTCAATCTCAGGATAGGCCGCAAACAGTTCGTCGAGTGTGCCGATGCGCTTGCGCGGCTTGCTCACGTCGGCCGTGTCCGAGGGCGCAGGCGCATCGCTCGCACTCGCTCCGGCGTGTCCTTGCTCGCTTGCTATGTGCCGCAGGGGGGCGTCGCGCAGGGGCGTGGGCAGCACATCAAGCAGGATCGGCAGCAGCCGTTCGTGCAGTTCGCGGCTGATGTTGCTTTCGTCCAGGTCAAAGAGGTAGCCCAGCAAGCTCTGGCGTACATACAAGCGCAGGTACATCAGCCCTAGCAGCAGGCGTTCGGGCAAGGCTAGGCGAAACTTGCGACCGGCTCCGGCCTGACGCACCCGACTTGGACGGGTACGCCGGGAACTCTCGGCGGCTTCATAGACGGGAGTGACATGCGACAGGAGCGTGTCGAACTCCGCTACGGACAAGCCCGTCAACGCTTGAAAGTGACGCGGCTTGCGCCGCAGCTTGGCTACTGTGATCATAAGCCGAGTTTACCCTAATTACGCATGACATCTTATCTATAACGAATCTCGCCGAGCAAACCGAACGGGTGATTTTCGCGTATTTGCAAGATATTTTGAAATAGTCTGCGCGGACTTTACCGAACTCCGCCCCGCTCCGCGCAGCCTCCTTCTACCTGCCCCCCCCCCCCCCCGCGCCGTATCACGGCAAGGTAATCATCTGCGTCGCCCTCTGTCATCCCCTGCCGTTCCAGCGTGGCGCGAACCTGTTTGCGGGCGCGGGACAGGATCATACGCACACCATCCGGCGTGTTTCCGGTCGCTTGGGCCAGTTCCGTCAGCGTTTCGCCGTGCATATAATGGCGTACAAATAGGTCGCGGACAAGGGGATCGAGCCGACGGACGGCCTGCCGAATGCAGTCTCCGCATTCGCCGCTGAGTACGACGGCATCACAGGACGCGTCCGAGCTTGCAGGCTCCCATTGCGCGGACGCGCCGCTTTCGTCCTCCTGTTCCGGGAACGCGGTCTCGCGCCTGCGGCGGCGGGACAGGCGGCGGCAAAAATCTTCCACATGATTGCGGGCGCAGCGATCCAGCCATGCCTCGAAACGCGGGCCGTCCCGCCGACGTTCCAGTTCCCCGCCGTACTGCGAAAGCATGTGTTCGGCAAACTCAAGCGTACAATCTTCCAGGTCGGCGCATTGCAGGCGGCGGCAGGCGTGACGATGAACCACGCGCCTTAAAGTGACAGGGGGATAGGACAGCAGGAACGCTGCGGGAAGCGATGTCGGAAAGATGGAAAAAGAAGACGCGGCAGGTGAGCAGAGCATAGACCCTCCACAAGACACGAAGCAACGACAGGCAAAAACACAAACGCGGACGCGAAGCGGAAGTTTTCTAAAGCGGGAACAACGCGAAGCCATCATAATGGCATGGGAAAGGCGGCGCACCGTACACGCGCATAGCAGCGAGGCAAAACCCCTGACACATCTTTGTTACGCCCAACATAAGATCAAGTTCCGCACAAATCGCAAAAATACCTGCATCAGTTGGCGGTATTTTTGAAAATGTCCCGCCACTCGCGCCCTTCCCGTAACAAGCGCACATACAGGCTAACGTTCTGCAATAAGCCCATAGTTCGTCTTTACTCCCGGATGCAGCAGACAAAAACCGGCCTGGCCGTGCTATCCTAAGAGCGACACCGGCACACAACAATAACATTCAAATAAAAGACAAGCGACAAACAACACCCTATGCGCGTCCGACAGATATTTGCCCTCTGGCTGCCCCTTGCCGTCAGTTTTGAGCTGATGATGCTCGAAGGCCCCGCCGTGCAGGGCGCGATGGGCAGGCTGCCCGACCCCAAGCTCAACCTCGCGGCGTGGGGACTGGTGATCTCGCTCTCCCTGCTGATCGAAAGCCCGGTCATCATGCTCCTGGCGACCGCCATCGCTCTGGTGCAGGACGCCGACTCGTACCAAGCCCTGCGCCGCTTCATGCTGCGGCTTGCCGTCGGCTGTACCCTGCTCACGGCCCTCGTCGCCTTTACGCCTCTGTTCGATTACGTGGCGATCCATCTCATGGGCCAGCCCGCCCCGATTGTCCATATCGCGCGCCCCGGTATGCAGATCATGCTGCTGTGGACAGCGGCGATTGCGTGGCGGCGGTTCTATCAGGGCGTTCTGGTGCGGTCGGGGCAGACCCGGCGCGTGTCGTGGGGAACGGCCATCCGCCTGACGGCTGCCGTCGGCACGGCCTCCCTGCTCGCGGGATGGGGCCATCTGGGCGGCGTCCAGGTGGGCGCGGTCGCCATCATGACGGCGGTGATTACCGAGGCGCTTGCCACAACGGCCTTTGCCCTGCCTGTCGCGCGCCGCCAACTGCTCAGAGGGGAAACAGGAGAAAGGAGAAAGGAGAAAGTTGGGGAGGGCGCGTTTGCCCCGGTTGGGTTGGAGGCGCGAACAAACACGCAGACGCTGCGCGGCGCGTCTGCGTATCCGGCGCGAACGACCGCGCTTCTGGAAGACGATGCGGTTTTGCAGGAGGATTATGCCGCGCCGCAGTCGGACGATTTTGTGACTGAAATCCCGCTGCCCGCTACGCCGTTATCGCAGCGCGCTATCTGGCAGTTTCATGCCCCGCTTGCCGCCACAACCCTGCTGACCCTGCTCGCGCAGCCTCTGACCGCAGCGGCCCTCGCCCGGCTGCCCGCCCCGGTCGCCACGCTTGCCGTCTGGCCCGTGGTTTCGATTGTCCTGCTCGTGATGCGCGGCTGGGGGCTGGCCCTGCAGGAGATCACCGTGTCGCAGGCCAAGAACCCGGATGCGCGTCCTGCCCTTGCCCGTTTCGCGCTCATGGTCGGCATCGTCACCAGCCTCGTCACCATCGTTCTTGCGGCTTCGCCCCTGCTGGATATGTACCTGGGCCGCGTACTGCATCTGCCCGCCGACCTGTGGGGCTACGCGCATGTCGGCGTGGGGGTGGGCGTGCTGCTGCCCCTGATTACGGCCCTGGGTTCGCACACGGGCGGTCTGCTTGTGGCGGGCGGGCAGACGCAGTATCGCTACCGGGGCATGGCGATCAATCTTGCCACGCATGTCAGCCTGCTTGTGGTGGGCGTTATCCTGCGTTGGCCGGGAATGCCCCTCGCTGCCAGCGCGTTCACCTGCGCCGCGTGTGCCGAATACATCTATCTCGCCTATCACGCGAGAAGAATATAGCTCATTGTGTGACACCCGTTCCGCTTCAACAAGGTTCTGCTGCGAAGGGTCGCTTTATAAATATGACACAGGTAGACGAAACCATTGCCTCGTATTCTGCTCTACGTCCAATCAATTTCCATGATCTGGAAAGGCTGGAAGTACGCCAGGGGAAGCGCGATGGTGTGCAAGAGATTATCCTTGAGATCGAATTGCGCGCCAGGAACGCGACGGACAACCGGCGCTTGCTGCTGACGTTTACTGGCGTAACAGAGTTTAAGTATTTTCCGCCGAATGTCTTCGCTTTCTCCTCTCTGGAAATCATTTCCATACGGGACAGGCAGTGGGAGGGCCTGAACTATCGGGTTTTCGAGAGCGAACAGGATACAGACTTTTCGTTTTTCTGCCGTGATTTCAGCGTTTGCCTCCGGTAAAGCCACTCTGCGCCTGCCCCTGCCGCAATGCCGACCGCGTAACAGACCATGTCGCCCCACGCGAAGCCCGAACCCAAGACGAGATGGCCGAGCGGGTAGGCGCGTATGGCGTCTATCCACGGCGCATGGTAGATCTGGCTGAACTCGATCAGGACGCTGAATGCAAAGGCCACGCCCGCCGTCCACCATGTCGGCCTGCGCGGCAACAGCAGGCCGCACAATACAAACACCATCAGCGCCCAAAGCGCGTCGCCCGCGTTCTTCCTCAAAAACAGGGGCAGAATGCGGGCGTAATGGCGCGAGGCCAGACCCAGGACGATTATGCACAGCGCAAGCAGGGCGTAGACCGAACGATTGCGCCGTATGTCCGTCATTGCGCGGGAGTGACCCACTGACGGGACGCGGCGGACTGTTCTACCGCATCCAGCACGGCCTGATTGCGATACCCGTCCTCAAAGTCGGGTGTAAACGGCCTGCCCTCGCCGATGGCCGTGAGCAGTTCCTTCATCATATTTACAAACGTATGCTCGTACCCGATGATGTGGGCCACGGGCCAGTACGCGTCCATGTAGGGCAGAAAACTTTCGGTCGCGGGGAGGGTGACAAAGCCCTGCTGGTGCTGGGGGGCGTCCGTAAGATAGATTTCGATTTCGTTCAGCCGTTCCAGATTGAAGACGATGGTTCCTTTTTCGCCGTTGATCTCCCACTGCTTGTAGTTTTTGCGGCCCGGCGCGAGGCGCGTACTCTCGAACGTTCCGGTCGCGCCGTTCTCGAAGCGGGCCAAAAACGCGGTCACATCGTCTACGGTCACGTCGCCCATTTCGCCGGACGATGTAAAGCCCGACAGCCCGCCGCCCGTGTCGGCGAGCAGGGGCCGCTTTTTGATGAACGTTTCGCTCAGGCCGCTCACTTCGCTAAACTCGCTGCCCATCAGGAAGCGGGCCGTGTCTATTAAGTGCGCGTTCAGGTCGCCATGCGCCCCGCTGCCCGCAATTTTTTTGTCTAATCGCCACACGAGCGGAACAGTCGGATCGTTGATCCAGTCCTGCAAGTACACGCCCCGAAAGTGCCGTATCGCGCCCAGCTCGCCTTCGGCGATAAGTTTCCGGGCATACGCAATGGCGGGCGCGAAGCGGTAGTTGTGGCAGATGCCCGTGACGCGGCCCGTATGCTTCGCCAGTTCATAGGAGGCGCGGGCGTCTTCGAGGGTGGTGGCGAGCGGCTTTTCGCACAAGACATGCTTGCCCGCTTTGAGCGCGGCCTGCGAGATCAGGGCATGGCTGTCATTGGGCGTACCGATGTCTACGAGATCAATGTCGTCGCGGGCGATTACCTCTTCCCAATCGGTCGCGTACTCCTGCCAGCCCAGCTGCTCGGACGCGGCCTTGACTTTGGCCTCGCTGCGCCCCACCAGCACCTTCATCACCGGCTCGACGGGCAGATCGAAGAACTTGCCGACCTGCCGGTACGCGTTGGAGTGCGCCTTGCCCATAAACTGATAGCCGACGAGAGCTATATTGATCTGCTTCTTTGCCATGACCGTTCCTGTGTCCTCCTTCAAAGCGATTACGTCACTGCCCGCCTCACAACGGGATAGACCTGCTGCGGTATTGTTGGCGGGCGAACAAGTGACTGCTGCTGCCTATACATTCGACATCGGCGGGCCGACTCCTGCGCGAAATAGACGCTTGGTGGAGGAAGCGCGTATACTGTCAACTCAGCAGGGAATCAAGAGGGAACGATGCTTGGAACGTTCCGCCTGCAGTCTTGTTCAGGATCCCATGACATACACAAATTTTGCCAGATACAAGGCAAATACGCCGCCCGCGAGCGCAAAAGCGATGCCTAACACTTTGAAACGCATCGGGTAGGATTTGCCCTCCGCGCCCATTGCATCCATAATCCGAGGATCAATGATGCCGCCTAACCCGATCATGGCAAGCAGCGGGCAGAAGTATATGATGAATGGATAGTAGCACTGAGAATTGATGGCTGACCAGTGGTTGAAGACTATAAGCCCGACGCCAATAACAAATGCTGCCAGAGCGCCTTTGCGGTTGGTCGTCTCAATGGGGCCGGGAGAAGGAGGCGAGTTAAAGTCGGACATGCGTTCTCCATTCTGTACACGGAAGCATACAATTCTTCTACTTCACTTGGAGATGCATTTCATTTCGTGGCAGGCATTTTCCTGCAAATACAGCGCCTGGACATAGAGCGCTATCTAGCGAGTTCCGCTGCATGGCAGGTGTATCCGCTTTGCAGACGCTCGGCTTGACCGAACGTATACGCTGTAACGTTTCTCCTCGCCCCGGCGTCTAAAACGCGAGTTCGGTAGAAGCATCCCGCAATCTGCCAGCCACGCATCGCGAGAGGAACCTGATAATCATGCGCCATCGTCGTTTTTACACCGGTATCATGCTCGTTATGTTTTTGACGCCGCTGTCGCTGCAAAGCGGGTTTGGGCAGCAGTCGCCGTTTCGCTACCTGGACTTTATGCAGCGATTGCGTCAGGCGGAAAGCAAACAGCAGCAGGACAAAGACGCGGGACGGCGGGAAGATTCGTATGCTGTGGTTGCGTTCATCCAGAGCGACGGCTACCTGAAAGCCATCGAAGAAGCTGTGAAGCGAGGGCGCGACGAAGACCTGCGGGAACTGTATCAGGCGAAGTTCGGAACGCAGTTGATGCCGACCGTGGAGGGTACGCCCCTGCTGTCTTTAGGGGCGCGAAACGGAGATGCGGGCGTCGTCAAAGCGCTGATCGCGCGGGGCGCGGACGTGAAAGCCACGAACGCGGAGAAATGGACGGCCCTGCACTGCGCCGTGGAAGCGGGCAGCGTCCAGGCGGCGCAGATGCTTCTGGACAGCGGGGCGGATATAAACGCGGCCACGGCGCGGCAGGGCGAAACGCCGCTGATGCTCGCCTGTGGCGCAAACGGGTCCGGCACGACGACCGGGCAGGGCAGCAAAATCGCCTGCGTCCGCCTGCTGCTCAAGCGGGGCGCAAATGTGAATGCAGCGACCAGAGACGGACAGACCGCGCTGCGCTTTGCCGCGAATTTAGGCAGTGTCGAAATCGTGCGGCTGCTGCTCGCGCAGGGCGCGGACGCCGCCCGGAAAGACAAGAAAGACCGCGACGCGCTTTCCGACATAATCGAGTTTGAGAACATCGGCGCGGACGGAAAGATCGCCGTGACGCAGGACAGCACAAGCGTACCGATCCTGAAATTATCTGTGATGCAGAACCTGGTGCGACATGGCTACGCTCCCAGCTCTGGACGCTACATCAGTCGCGAGGCGGAGCGTGACACGGAAGTGAGCGGCCTGAATGCCTTTTTGACCCTTATTCGCCTGCTGCGCGACGCCGAGAACGCGCGCCCCTGAGATGTCCCGCGTTACGCGCCGTTATGCCAGACACATAAAAGAACCCCGGCAGCGCGCGTCCGCGCCGCCGGGGTTCTTTTCGTCACTTTCTTACCTTAGCGGATGACCGCGAGGTAAGGAAAGCGGGTAAACATACGAGTAACCAATTTACCGGCCTCCTTTCCGAGCGCTTTGCAGGGAGCAGCCTGTAGTTTCTCCGGTTTCGGAGAGTCAGGCCGTATGAAAGCGAACTTTCACATGCCCTATCGTCGGCGCGATGGTGTTTGCTAAAGAAGCAGCCCACTATTATTGGGCGCGTCGGAAGCCGGCATCCTCCATACATAAACTTTGCAGCATTTTACGGCTTACAGCGTCGTAAGGTCGCCGTACAGTTCGGGCCTGCGCCCGCCGACCGGGTCCAGCTCGAACACGCCCGGCACAAACACGACTTTCTTCTGCCGCGCCTGCCTTACCTCTATCTCGGCGTACAGCGTGGTCTCGTTTGTGCCATCCGCCTGCGCTAAAAACGCGCCGTCCGGGGCCACGACCTGACTGCGCCCGATGAACCGTGTTCCCTGTTCCACGCCCACGCGGTTGCAGGCCGCGACATAGATGCGGTTCTCCCACGCCCGCGCCCGCGTCAGAAACTCCGGCGCGCTGTCGGCCCCCTGCGGCCAGTTGGTCGGCACGACGACGATGTCCGCGCCGCGCAGCGTCAGCGAGCGCACCGCTTCGGGAAACCGGATGTCGTAGCAGATCAGGACGCCGACGCGCGCAAACGGCAGGTCGAAGATAGGCAGGGATTGCCCGCTGCCAACATAGCGGTCTATCCCCAGAACGGGAAGGTGGCATTTGCGGTACACCTGCGCGCCCTGCGGCCCGACGACAAGGGCGCTGTTGTACAGGATGTCGCCGTCACGTTCCAGCAGGCCCACGATAGCGTATACGTTATGGCGGCGGCACACGTCGCTCAATACCTCGCTTGTTTCACCGGGAACCGACTCGGAAGCGGGCAGGGCTTCACTCGCGCTGTCGAACACGTAGCCCGATAGAGCGCATTCCGGGAACACGATCAACTGTGCGCCGGCCCGCGCCGCAGCTTCCAGTTTCGCCACGACCCGCCGCCGATTGCCCGCAACATCCGCTCGCTGCGGGTCCATCTGCACGAGCGCGATGGTAAATAATTCCGGCTTGTTGTCGTCTGCCATTTTGCTTCTTTCCGACTCACAAAGCGCCCTTTACATGGCCTGCCGTTCAGGAGGTTCAGATCGATATGCTGAACGGCAGGCATGACGCCCCTATTGTGCTATTTGTCCTGCGGGGCGATGCCCATGCCGCTTTTGTTGGGATAGGGAGGGCGCTTGGGCGCGACGTAGGGGGCGCGTTTCAGGTCGTCGAGCATCTGCTTGATGCCCGCGTCCAGTTGCGGGTCGCCGCCGTTCGTCATCAGGGCCGGGTCGTCCATCACTTCGACGTCGGGGTCTACGCCGTGGCCTTCGATGCCCCAGGTGCTGTTGGGCTTGTAGAACGCGAAGGTGGGAGCCGTGACGCTGCCGCCGTCTATCAGGCCGGGATTGCCCGACAGTCCCACCAGTCCGCCCCAGGTGCGCATCCCGATCAATTTGCCCAGCTTCGCCTGCCGGAACAGCCAGGGGAACGCGTCACCGCCCGACCCGGACAGGCCGTTGATCAGCATACACTTGGGGCCGGGCGCGGACACCTGCGGCCACTGCCAGTCCATGCCGTCGCGCTTGGCCCAATAGTTCGTGACCGGGCGGTTGAGCAGTTCGACAAAGCGGTCGGGAATCTGCCCGCCCGCGTTCCATCTTTCGTCAATAATCAGCGCGTCCTTGTCGTACTGCGTCATGAACTGCCGCACCAGGTCGTTCTGGCCGTCTATGCCCGTATTCGGCACATAGATGTAGCCCACGCGCCCATTCGTCTTTTGCTCGACATACTTGCGGTTCTGCTCGATCCAGGCGCGATAGCGCAGATCGTGTTCGCTGGCGATAGGCCGCACCGCCACGTCGCGGGCGGTCGCGTCCATCTTCGGTTTGTCGCTGACCGTGATCGTAACGGCGCGGCCTGCGAGGTTGGCGAACGCGGCCCACGGGTCCTGCGTCGTGTCCAGAGCCGTGCCGTTGACCGCCAATAGATAGTCGCCCTCGCGGACATTGACGCCCGGCTCGCCGAGCGGCCCGCGCGCGTCCACGTCCCACGCCGCGCCCTGATAGATTTTGCGGATGCGGTACGCGCCGTTTTCGAGGGCGTAATCCGCGCCCAGCAGGCCGACCGACACGCTCGGTTCGGCAGGAACATCGCCGCCGGAATAGTAGGCGTGGCCCACATTGAGTTCCGAGATCATTTCGCTGATAACGTAGCTGACATCGTCGCGGGTCGCGCAGTCGGCCAGCATCCTGGCGTACTGGTCACGGACACCCTTCCAGTTGACGCCGTGCATGTTGGGGTCATAGAAAAAGTCGCGCTCGATGCGCCACGCATCCCCGAACAACTGCCGCCATTCGGCGCGGGGGTCAATGGTCGTGGTCATGCCGCTTGTGCTAAGGGTCTCGGCAGCCCCGCCTACGCCGGCATCCTGCACACTCGCGGTCGGCCCGCGCACGATCAAGATTTTCTTGCCGTCGGGCGTGATCTCGAAGTTGAACGCGCCGGTCGCCACCGTTTGTTCCTGCCGCTTCTCGTCCATCATGTCGAACAGCTTGATGCCCGCGCCCTCCTCGCTGCCCACAACGGGAATACGCGCGAACAGCAGTTGATTGCGGTCATTGACGGCCAGCCCGCCGAAGCGTCCGGCCCGAACGGGGAGCAGCATGGCGCGGGCCTCGAAGCCATCCATGTCAATGCGGACGTTGAGGGCGGGGGCGGCGGGCGTAGCGGGTTTGGCCGTGCCGCCAGCGGGCGTGGCAGATGCGGGCGCGACCGACGAGGCGACGCGCTGCGCCTGCGCGGGCAGGTTCATGCCCAGTGCCGCCACGTTTCCCGTCAGGGTCGTGCCGCTGATCTTGCCCGTCAATGTCCCCATCTCGCCGCCGGGCAGACTGATACTAAGGGTCAACTCATGTGTGCCGGGATTATACGTGCCGGTCACGCCCCCGCTGCCCATGTCCGAGGCGATGCTGCCCGTGACCATGTTGCCGGGGCCGAGCATCAGCCGCATCGTGAAGCTGACCGGGCCAGCCGTTCCCTTCCAATCGCCCGAAACCTCATCCTCGGCAGGCGCGGCGAGCGAAAGGAAACTCCCGTTGTCAGCAGCATTGGCGCGAGCAAGCGCGGTTTGCAGTTCGCTCGTCGGCATGGCAGAAATGTCACTAGTCGAAACGGTCTTTTTGGTGTCCTTGAACGGCTCTTCCTCCAGCTTGGGCAGGAACGGCGAGCGAACGTCCTTACGCAGCGGAACCGCTACGAGAACCTGTGTGCCGCCATAAATCCATGTCGTGTCGTCGCCATACTGCGGATTGAAACTGCGCCCGCTGGCAAAGTACAGGAAGTCGCCCTTATGATCGAAGACCGGGGCCGAGTCGCTGAACATCCCGCTCGTCACCTGCGTGGATTTACTGGTTTCGACGTTGTAGAGAAAGACCGCGCCCGCGCTGCGCCGCCCCGTCGCGCTGGCATACGTGATCCATCGGCTGTCGGGCGACCAGTTCGCGTTGAGCGTGGCCGCGTGGGGGTCGGTGGCGATCAGTTTCGGCTGTCCGCCGCTCAGGGCGCACAAATATAAAGCTCCGGTCTTGTCGGCAAACGTGATGTATTTGCTGTCGGGCGACCAGCCGACATCGATGCGGAACGCATTGCCGTTTGTCGTGATCTGCCGGGTCTCGCCCCGCCCGTCGGACTGCGTGACATACACCTCGTACTCGCCCGATTTGTCGGACAGGTACGCGATCCAGCGCCCGTCGGGACTCCACGCGGGCGAGCGTTCCGCGCTGCCGCTGCTATGCGTCAGGTTGCGGGGCGTACCGTCCTTGACCGGCGTTGTCCAGATGTCGCCGCGCGCCTCAATGGCGACATGCGTACCGCTGGGCGCAAGGCTGAAATTCGTCACGAAGCGCGACACATCCACGGAACGCGGGCGCAGCGAGCTTTGATCGCCCGGAATGCTGACATTGACATTGTGCGTTTTGCCCGACGCGAGATCAAGAAGTTCCAGGTCGGGGCCGTACTCGAAGATGATCTCGCCCGCGCCATGCGCCCCCGGCCCCATCGAAGGCCATTTCACATCGTAATCGGCGAACTTCGTGACCTGCTGCCGCTGTCCGTTTTTGGTGTCGTAGCGCCAGATGTTCAGGCGATGTTCCGGCCCGCCGTCGGACAGATAGTAAATGCGCGCCCCCTGCCACATCGGCAGGGTATCCGTGCCTTCCCAATCGGTGATCTTTTTGGCCGTTTTAGTCTGGAGATCGAAAAGCCAGATGTCCTGCGCCCATCCGCCCCGGTAGCGTTTCCAGGTGCGGCTATTGGTGGACGAGGGCGTATACGCGAGAAAGCGCCCGTCCGGGCTAAGCGCCGCGTCGTCGCCATACGGCACGGGCAGTTTGACGGGCAGGCCACCGTCGGGGGACACGGTAAACAGTTGATCCTGCCGCGCCTGCCCCGCAAGCCCATTCGTGGCGAACAGCAGCTTGCCGTCGGGCGTCCAGTTGCACAGGCGTTCGGCGGCGGGGTGGTGCGTGGCGCGGGTGGGCAGCCCGCCCTCGACCGGAATAGTATACAGGTCGGAATTGCCATCGTAGTTGCCCGCAAAGGCGACGCGCGCGCCGTCGGGGCTGAATTTGGGCTGGCGGACGCTGCCGGGCGGCGTGGCAAGCGGAACCGCCTGCCCGCCCTCATGCCCCACAACCCACAGTTTGTTGGCGTACACGAACACGATCTGCTTGGCGCTCACGCTGGGATAGCGCAGCAGTCCGGCATGAGGATGCGCGGGCGCGGGCGCGGCCTGCGAATGCGCCGCAAGGGGGGACAGCGCCAGTCCCATGCTCAGCAGCGTCCGCGCCGTGCCATATCTCTTGAAAGTGGTGCGTTTGCTAAAGCGGTATATTCGTATTCTCAATATCAGTGTGGTTCCTTTTCCTCAGTATTGATCTATTCTATGCGATTTGTGTATAAGGCGTTTCAAAATTCCTTGTTAGTTCGGTGTTCTCCTGCCTAGTTCAAAACATAGAGAGGGGAAGAATGCGGCGCGACATTATCCATCGTACAAAAACGACCGTTTTCCTAAACATGGAAGGCGGTCGTTTTTGGCACTCGCAAATAAAACTAAGTTCTTGCTGACCATCTATGTCCATAATCTCCGCTATATTCGTGTGTCAGTAAACTAGACTCTTGTGCCTCTTATAATAAATGTCGAGTTCGTCCAAACCATCTTCCAGACCTTGAAGGCATTCATCTTGGAATCCTCCCGTAGTAATAACAGAGTAGTCCTTCAAGTCTTTCATCCATTGGTAAATAGGACTGTAAAACTCGCCCGTAAGAACGAAATCGCCACTTGGCACACCAAGTTGCTGAGCAATCGTATCGCTGTCCTCATTGAAGTCAGCGACCCACTTCCATTTAACAACTTGGGTGGCTATCTGACGAAGTTGCGAGTCTATATCACTTTCGCTAGATTCGTAGGTGACAATAACTTCGCTTGGCTTATTCCGTTCAACCCAGCCTTTGACGCCAGCAACCAACTCATCTTGGTCGAAGCAGACGCTGCCATCGGCTCGTGTAGCGTATTTCGATAGGACGTGCTGAACTATTACAGCCTTTTTTTAGAGGCTTCGCTCATTACATCCTCTTCAGGGATTGCTGTTGCCCGCCCGCCTGCCGAAGTCCCTTGCTTTTTCATACTCATTTTTGATACTCCAGAACACATTGATAACAAACAGTAACGATGCAGCAAACGGACTTTGTCGTTGAATTCAACGCCAGTTGTCCTCCGGCGACCAATGCAGGGCGAAGGCGGACTCGTCCGCAAGAGCATTGAGCGGCGGCTGCAGGAAGGAGCGTATCTGCTCGATGACCGGCTCAAGTTCCGCCACACCTCTGCGCAGCACGGCTTTGCCCAAAAATGCGCGCCATTGCTGTTGTTTTTGCGTGTTCCTGACAAACGCTTCGGAAAGCGCGAGCGGCAGGCCGTTTGCAGGATACGCCGTTTTGCGGTGCGTGAAGGTAGCTTGCAGGGCGTCCGCAAGAAGCGCTCCGTCAAAGACAAAGGCGCGACTGAGATACCACAGATCGTAAAAGTCTTTCATGCGCGTGTTCGTCATGCCTAGCGTCACCAGCGCCTGACACTTTTCGGCGATGGCGGTTTCTTTCTGGTAAGCCCGCAGGCGGGGTGTGGGCTTGTCCAGAAGAGAAGGCAGTTCAACTTCCAGGGCAGCCGGAACCACGGCCTCGCCGAACGCAATATCTATTTCGAGCCGAAGACGGGCGGTGGCGAGCAGGGCCGTCATTTCCAGGTGCAGACCCTGATAGATGCGTCCCTCGGCGCGTTCTTCGATGTGGAGCGTGTCGGGCAAAAACAGTATTCCATCCTCCTCCACGGGCTGTGCGCAGACGGCTTCCACGATACGGCGCAGGGCGTCGGGCGAACTGTCGCCGGTCGCCAGCAGATCAATGTCACGCGTGGCGCGGTGCGGCTCTGCATTCCACACGGTGAACAGGGTGGCCCCGCGCAAAACAAAGAGGCTTTTGTACGGTGAGACGCTCAGGCGATACAGAAAGCGTTCGTTAAGATAACGGACAAGAACCAATGCCACATCTTCCCCATGCGCCTTCGCAATCATGCGAAGTTTTTTGCTGCAGCAACGCGCCCGGATTGCGCTCGCCCTGTGGCGTTTTCCTGGCATTGTCTTTATTGATACTGCTCTCATCAGGCGGAGCAGGGTTCAAGGGATCAGTGGTCATACGGTAAGACTTTCCAGGTAGGGGCGCATTACATTGACGACGCGGCAGATGCCGCCGTAACGCCACAATTCCTCCATTGTCACCACGCGTTTGTGCCAGCCGTCGCGCAGGGCTTCCAGAGCCACATCCAATCCGATCTTGTTGCGGTACTTGAAGCAGTCGGCCACGGTCTTGGCGGGCGTGGTCACGCGCACGGACACGCCCCCGATGTCGTGTGCCTCAACGCCCTCAGTCAGCGCCAGACCGGACAATCGAACCACGCGTACAGGCGGGTAGTCCAAACAGGGATGATAGGCGCGCGGCGAAAGAGCAATCCACACCTGATGTGGAAGCTGCGTGGTCAGGCCGTGAAACTGAAGGGCTGACAGCAGGCAGACTACGCCCGCCGGTACGCGCAGCGCTACTTCGGCCAATGTGCCGTTCGCGTCGAGCTGCGCCTCGGCAGGCAGGTACACGCCGCGCCCGGAGCGGATCAGCAATCCCTGCTCGTATAGCCGCTGCAAATGCGTGGGCGAAAAACCGCCGTGCCTTAGATCGCGCGCCCGAAGCAGGCCACGTTCCCGCACAAGCTGCAGTACCTGCTGTGATGTGTTTGAGTTCATATCCGAAATCCTTGTATAATATATATAATATACACTATTTTCGGAATAAAGTAGAGGGAGGCTTTGCTTTCCGCCCCTCCCCAAAGCGCAGGTTGACGCGGCTCGGCATTTCGCATACAATAGAGGCAATGAACAAGCAAAACACAAACAATCAAGAGGCTTCCTCAGAGCGACCGGGCGGACGCGGCGACCGAGGCGGACGTGGACGTGGGGAACCGGGGCAACGCGGCGGGAGAAAGCCGGACGGAGCCAAACCGGACGGAAGCAGCCCGGACGGGAACGGGCAGGTAGCGTCCGCGAGCGCGGGGCAGAAACTCAAAACCATCAAACGCGCCCTGCATCTGGTATGGCTGGGGGCGCGGGGCTGGACGATTGCGAGCATCGGCCTGCTTCCGCTTCAGGCCGCGCTGACCGCCCTGCCCATCTATCTGAGCAAACTGGTCGTGGACGCGGTCGCCAACGGCCTGCGCGCGCCCCTCGGCTCGCCCATCCGCGCAAATGCGTTCGGGCAGGTCGGCATGTACATCGGCTTGCAGGCGGTCGTGATGCTCGTGAGCGCGATCCTGTCGGCCCTGGCCGGCCTGGTGCGGAACGGGCAGTCGGCACATGTCACGGACTATGTGACCGAGATCGTACACGCCAAATCTATCGAAGTAGACCTGGAATACTACGAGAACGCCCGCTACTATGATACGCTGCGTCGCGCCCAGAATCAAGCCAGTTACCGGCCCGTCAGCATCGTCAACAATCTGCTGTCGGCAGCGCAAAGCGCGTTCTCCCTTTTAGCCCTTGTCGGCCTGCTGTTTTCGCTGCACTGGGGCATCGCCCTGCTGCTGTTTCTCTCGACCGTCCCCGGCGCGATTGTCAAGATGCGGTACAGTGGGCGCATGTACGGCTGGCAGCGCAAGCGGACGCCCACCGAGCGCCTGTCCAACTACTTTGACAGCCTGCTCACGAGCGGCAGCAGCGCCAAAGAGGTGCGGCTGTTCAGTTTGGGGCAGATGTTTCTCGAACGCGCCAAAGTCCTGCGCGCCACGATACGCGAGGAACGCCTGAAGATGCAGGCTCGCAACACCCTGCTCGACTTCGGGGCGCAGGTGCTGGCGACGGTCTCGATGTACGGCGCGTATGCCTTTGCCGCATACCGGGCCTTGCAGGGCGCGATCACGCTGGGCGGATTGACCATGTACTTCGGCGCGTTTCAGCGGGGGCAGGGACTGGTGCAGCAGATGCTGGGCAGCCTGGCCGACCTGTACGAAAGCAGCCTGTTTTTGTCCGACCTGGACGAGTTTTTAGACTTGAAGCGCAAGGTGGAGGAACCCGTGCAGCCCCGCGCCGTTCCCGTTCCCATGCGGCAGGGCCTGGAGTTTGAAAACATCGGCTTCGATTATCCCGGCAGCAACCGCCACGTTCTGAACGATGTCAGCCTGACCATCCGCCCCGGTGAGATGATCGCGCTTGTCGGCGAAAACGGGTCGGGCAAAACCACGCTGACCAAGCTGCTGTGCAGGCTGTACGACCCGACACGGGGCCGCATCACCCTGGACGGCATAGATCTGCGCGAGTTTACCACGACCGCTCTGCGCGGCCAGATCAGCGTAATTTTTCAGGATTACGAAAAGTACCAGCTTTCGGCCCGCGAAAACATTTGGCTGGGCAACATCGCCCTGCCCCTGGAGCAGGAAGCCGTCCGGGAGCAGATCGCCGAGGCGGCGCGTTATGCGGGCGCGGATGCGGTCATCGGAGAACTGAAAGAGGGTTACGAAACCACGCTGGGCAAGATGTTCGAGGGCGGCGCGGAACTCTCTATCGGGCAGTGGCAGAAAGTGGCGCTGGCCCGCGCCTTTTTGCGCGACGCGCAGATCATCGTTCTGGACGAGCCGACAAGCGCGATGGACGCCAAAGCCGAGTACGAGTTCTTCCGCGACTTTCGCATCTTAGCCAAAGACCGCGCCACCGTCCTGGTCAGCCACCGCTTTTCCACCGTCCGCATGGCCGACTGCATCTACGTCCTGGAAGACGGCAAGATCGCCGAGAGCGGCACACACGAGGCCCTGATGGCACAGAACGGCAAATACGCCCACTTGTTCGAGATGCAGGCGCAGCATTACAGATAAAAACAGGAAAGACCAATTCATAGACAGGATTTTCAGGATGAACAGGATTTCTCTTGAATACCGTGCGTAATCGGCCTGCATCTATTCCCTTCCTCCCTCTGTGTCTTCTTGACTACGCCGCCCCGTTTAGGCTATGATACAGCCAACCGCCATACCATACGAGGAGCCGCCCGCTCATGCCCACACTGCACTGGATCGGCAAGGATGCCGTCGTCAACCATCACAAGACCGTGCCGTTCCGCCTGCTGCGCGCCGCGCCGGAACTGGCGGCGGGCGCGAGCGACACAGGCAATCTGCTGGTCGAGGGCGACAATCTGCTGGCCCTCAAAGCCCTGCTGCCCCGGTACGCGGGTCAGGTGAAGTGCATCTACATTGACCCGCCCTACAACACGGGCAACGAGGGCTGGATCTACAACGACGCCGTGAACGCCCCGGAAATGCAAAAGTGGCTGCATCACGCCGTGGGCAAAGAGGCCGAAGACCTGTCCCGCCACGACAAATGGCTGTGCATGATGTACCCCCGTTTGCAGCTCGCCCGTCAGTTTCTTCATCGAGACGGTCTAATCTTCGTCAGCATTGACGATGTTGAGCGCACCCACCTGCACATGATAATGGATGAAATCTTCGGCGCAGGTAATTTCGTCGGTACATTGGTTTGGAAGCGCAGGCAGAATGTTGACAGCAGAGCAAAGAATGGCTTGTCTGTTGACCACGAGTACATTATCATCTATCGCGTTTCCGAGGCAGGCCGCTTGCGCGGACAAGATAAAGACCTGACGAAATACAACAACCCTGATGGAGATGTACGCGGTCCTTGGTCAAGTGATAATCTGGTTGGCCTTGCAACAAAAGATCAGCGTCCAAACCTGCACTATGATTTGGTGAATCCAGCGACAAATCTTGTTTATCCCTGCACATCTGCCGGGTGGCGCTACTCCAAAGATACAATGGCGCGTTTGATTGCAGACGGACGCATCCTTTGGCCTCCAAAACCTTCCGGGCGTCCACGTCTAAAGCGTTTTCAGTACGAGTTGACAGATGAGTTTACGGGTTTATCGTCCATCCTGAAAACCGTTTACAATACACAAGCAACACTGGAGCTAAAGTACATCTTCGATGGTCAGGACGTTTTCGACTTTCCGAAACCCGTTGATCTAATCAAAATGATTGTGCAGCAAGCGACCGACATGCAGGGAAGTGACATCGTGCTTGACTTCTTTGCGGGAAGTGGCACGACGGGCCATGCGGTAATGCAGCTGAACCGGGAGGACGGCGGCAATCGACGCTTTCTGCTCGTGGAGATGGACGCGCATATCGCTCGCAATGTCACGGCGGAGCGGCTGCGGCGGGTCGTGTGCGGCGTTCCAGACAGGGAGACACAGGGACAAGCGGACAAGGAGACGGAGAACAGTAACTTGTTTCCGCTTGCTGAAGGCGGGATTGCGACGGACGCGGAGAATGGGCCAACGACGGACGAACCCCTCTCCTCTTCTCCTCTAAGCCTCCTCCCTTCGGATACTCCCGCAACAGGCTTCCGTTATTACACGCTGGGGGAGCCGCTATTTACGGACGAGGGGAACATCTCGCCGTCTGTGACGATGGGCGATCTGGCGCAGTACGTGTTTTATACGGGCACGGGGCAGACGCTGCCCGACGACGCCCTGCCCACGCCGCCCCTACTCGGTATCGCGAACGGAACGGCCATCTATCTGCTGTGGAACGGGCAGGGCGCGGACACGCTTACGGCCACGCGGCTGCGCGGCCTGCCCCCGCACGTCGGCCCGCGCATCCTCTACGGCGCGTCCTGCCGCCTGTCCCGCGCCCGCTTGCAGGCCGAAAACGCCGTTTTCCGGCAGTTCCCGTATCAGTTAGAAACCGAATAGCGCTGCGTTATACCTGTTGTCGTTTGTCTGCATAGTGAAGTACAAAATGTCTACTATAATCCTACAATTCCGTGGTAGAATAGGTAGACAAATGTTAGATGCTTCCTGGTTGGCAGTTACCATTCAAGGGGCCATTGATGCATCCTAACACCATCAAGGAACAAATGTCGATTGCACATTTGATCTACGTTGCAGCCGTCTGCGAAGCCACCGTGGAACACATTCGCGTAGACATCGGCAGTGTGGACGCTACCATTAGGCACTTCAAGCGGCTTGACCCGGCGGATGTTCTGCTGCGTAAGTCCATTGACGTGCAGATAAAAGCGACCTCTGATTACGAGTGGAAAAAAGGCAAATGCGCCTTTGATGTTCCCATTAAGAATTACAACGATTTTCGGGAACCCGGCTCAGACCCCGGCATTCTGCTGGTGTATCAGATGCCAAAAGATTTAAGGCAATGGCTGGAACACTCGAAAGATTGCCTTGTTACGCGACATGCTATGTACTGGCATAATATGAATGGAATGCCGGGAACCGACAATGCGGAAAGCCGCAGAATACATCTGTTGGAGGCAAACCTGTTTTCTCCGGCAACGCTGCTGGAAATGATGCGCCGCATCGGGCGTGGCGAGGAGTTGGGCAATGTACTATAATCTTATGGAGGAGGAACTTACGCGCGTTCGCCCGGATCAGATGCAGCGCTATCTGGAAGCGTGGGGCTGGAAAAACGTCAATGTCGTACCGGGCAAATTCGTCATCTATCACTTGCCCTCGCAGCGTGACGCCGAAGTTGTCGTGCCAACTGAGACTTCCTTCCGCGATTATTCGCGCCGCGTTGCCGAGGCCGTGCATGACCTGGCCGAGTTCCAGTCGCGCCCGATACATCTGATTCTAACCGAAATCCTTTCTTTCAGGATGGATCACCTGATGTTTCACCTGGACGGCCCCGCCGTTCGGGAAAATTGCGTCGGTCTCAAGGAAGGCGTACTAATGTACCAAGCGGCTATGGGTCTGCTCAATGCCGCCGCGCACGATCAGGTTAGACCCATAGCGTTCCACAAGCAGCTTACACTTGCCGAACCCCTGCGCTACCTGAAAGCCTGTCAGCTTGGAGCCGCTTCTCCAGGCAGCTACGTTGCCAACATCTATTGTCCTGCCGACCTTGCAGCGATTGAGCAGACCGCGCTTCCTATGCCGGACATTGACCGCAACTTTGCGCGTCAGGTGACGGTACGCGCTATGCAAAACCTCAGCCGTTCCGCGCAGGCTATCGCGCAGGATAAAGTGGACTCGCTTGTTCATCCGAGCAGCCCGGACAACATTGCCAGTCACAACTTTTTTAAGGCGCTTGGCGACATCCAACTTGCGGATACGCTCACGGAACTGACGATCTCCGTAGACTGGACGCAGGCCATTAAACCGCCCGTGGGCGTCCCGCGCAGCGTTGTGCTGCACTCCGAAGACTTTGCGGTGTTCAAGCAGGTGGCGGAACAACTCAGGCCGTCGAAAGCCGCCAGGTCGGAGCGGATAACCGGGCGCGTCGCCGTGTTGAGCGGGGATGAAGGCGATGCAAACCTTATGGAGGGTGAGGTCATTATCGACGGCGAAACGACTGAGAAAGTCATCGTCAGGGTTCGCGTTGACCTGAATGATAAGGATTATGCGCGGGCCTGCGACGCCCACAAGAACAACTTACAGGTAGGTGTATCCGGCGAAATCAACTACGGCAAAAGGAATCTGCATCAACTTAACAAACCTCACGCGTTCAGCGTCACAAGGAAGAAAAACAAGCGCGACAAAAAAACGCCGCCTGCCGCCGAGCCTGCAATGAAGGAAGAAGCCGCTTAACAACGCTTATGACGCCATTCGGTTACAAAACCTATCAGAACGAGTCGCTGGACGCTCTGCGCGACTATCTGCACCTGTGCGGGGACATGGGCGCGAAACGGGCGTTCGTGATGCAGACCGGACAGCCGTATACCGACGTAGACGCGCTGCCCGGTCTGCCGTATGTGTGCCTGCGCGTGCCGACCGGCGGCGGCAAGACTGTGATGGCCTGCCGCGCCGTGGCGATTGTGGCCCGCGAGTTGCTGGCCCAAGAGAGGGCTGTCGTGCTGTGGCTTGTGCCGACCGACACCATCCGAACTCAGACCCTGAACGCCCTGCGCGATGTCACGCATTCGTACCGGCAGGTGTTGGAGCGCGAACTCAAAGGCCGCGTCACGGCCCTGGACATGCGCGAAGCCCTGAGCGTACAGCGCAGCACTTTGGACGCCGATACCGTCGTCATCGTCAGCACGTTCGCCGCTCTGCGCGTCGAGGACACGGACGGGCGCAAGGTGTACGAGCAGAACGGCAGCCTGATGTCGCACTTTTTCAATCTGCCCGCCGCGCTTGCGGCGCAGGCCGAAACGTATGCGAACGGTACGCCCGTGTACTCGCTGTGCAGCGCTCTGCGCCTGCGCCGCCCGCTCGTGATCGTGGACGAGGCGCAGAACGCCCGCAGCGGCCTGAGTTTCGATACTCTGGCCCGCTTCGATCCCTGCTGCATCGTGGAACTGACCGCCACGCCCCTGCAGGACGCGACACGCAAAGGCCGCTTTCACAACGTCCTGCACCATGTATCGGCAGCCGAACTGAAAGCCGAGGGCATGATAAAACTGCCCATCCGCCTGAGCCAGGTGGCCGACCCGCTGGCCGTGATCGAGGCCGTCAAGACGCGCCGCGAAGACCTGGAGCGCATCGCGGGGCAGGAGGCGCTTGCCACGGGCGAGTACATCCGGCCCATCGCGCTTTTGCAGGCCGACAAGAAGGGGCAGGAGTATACGCCCGACCGCATCGTTGACGCCTTGAAGCAGCTTAAAATCCCGCGCGAGCATATCGCTGTGGAAACGGGCGCACAGTCGGAACTTGGCGACATTGACCTGAGCAAACCGGGCAACATCCGCTACATCATCACCGTGGACAAACTGCGCGAGGGGTGGGACTGCCCGTTCGCGTATGTGCTGGGCAGTGTGCGGGATATGCGTTCGCGGGGCGCGGTCGAGCAGATACTGGGGCGCGTCCTGCGGATGCCCCGCGCCACGCGCAAACAGCACGAGGAGCTTAATCACGCGTATGCCATCGTCAGCAGCGCGGACTTTGTCGCCACGGTAAACACGCTTGTGGACGCGCTTGTAGAAAACGGGTTTACGGCGTATGAAGCGCGGGCCATGCTTCCGCAATCCCCGTTGCCGATGGGCGGACTGTGGGGCGAAACGCAGCCGGCATCCGCCGTGGCTGTTCCGGTCGGGCAGCACAAAGCGCCATTTAGTGTGCCTCAACTCGCACTCTGGACGGACGACGGCCCCGAACTGCTGGACGAGACGTACTATCTGGAGGCCGAGTGGAACCTCGCCGACCACAAGGCCGAATTAAGCGAGGCCGAGTTCAGCCTGTATCCCGACGCGCAGGACGTAGACGTGGACATTAACGCTAAAGGCCGCGTGTCTACCAGTTTCGCCCATGCCGCGCAGACGCAGCTTGCCCTGCTGATGCCCGACGACCTGCACACAAATACACAGTTGACCGTGTGGCTGGACAAACATATCGAGCATGAGGACATCACGCAAACGCAGGCGCAGTTATTTTTACTGCACATTGTAGACTATCTTGTGACGCAGCGCGGTTTGCCGGTGCGCGAACTGTCCCGCAGCCGCCTTCGCCTGGCCCGCGCCTGCGCCGACAAGATCAACGCCTATCGGCAGGAGCATCGCAGGGATGTGCAGGCGCGTCTATTCACGCAGCCGCCCGCCGAGCTACACGCCCGCCCCGAATTCGCGTTTACGTTCGCCCCCGACAACTACCCCGTCAATACGCGCTATCAGGGCGCGAAACATTTTGACCGCCACTACTACGCCGACATTGCCGACATGAACGGCGAGGAGGCCGACTGCGCGTGGCTGCTGGATCATCTTCCGGGCGTCCGCCACTGGGTACGCAACCTGGAACGCCGCCCCGATAGCGCGTTCTGGCTGCAAACCCGCACCGACCGCTTTTATCCCGATTTTGTCGCGCAGTTGGAAGATGGGCGCGTCCTGGCCGTGGAGTACAAAGGCGCGCACCTGATGAACCCGGACACGGACGAAAAGCGGCAGATAGGCGAACTCTGGCAGGAGCGCAGCGACGGGCAATGCCTGTTCCTCCTCGTCGGCAAGGATGATTACGGGCCGCGTTTACGCGCTGTGGCGTAGTTCACTTACCCCTCAATTCGTAGATCTTAATGTCGCTGTCACCGTCGAGCCAGCGGTGGGGCCAGTCGGCGCAGCGACCGGGGAAGATAGCGAGGGGCGGGCCGGCGTTTTGATATAGCCACTGCGTAACAGTGGGCGGCGGGTAGTGGGCGTTGACAATCAGGCCCGTATCGGCCACGAGCAGGGTGCGGTTCTGGCGGGCAAGGGCCGTCAGTTCCGCCACGGTGCGAGGGTACAGAGGACGGATACCATACGACTTGAAGTATTCGCAGCCCGTGCCTACGACCGCGACCGCTCTGTGTTCGCGCTGCGCCTGTACGAGAAGCATGGCCGCGTTTGTGTAGTCCTGCTTGGGCAGAACTACGACGTCGCGCAGGCCGTTCCAGCCGGGCAGCAGAAACACCAGGCATCCTGCGGCGAGCAGGCACAGGCGCGGCGTTTGTTTTTGGGTGTCTGAGGCGGTCAGCAACAGGGCGATCTGCCACAGGCCGCAGGCGACAAGCGTAAGAAACGCGGGCAGGGCGAACGCGAAAAAGCGGGGATACACAAAATGCGGGTGCGCGATCTCGACCAGGAACGGCGGCACAAGCAGCAGGCCGACCAGGTACGCCGCTACGGATGGGCGCGAACGCCACAGCAGCCACACTCCCAGAGTGGGCAGGAGGGCGGCCAGCGCGTAAAAGGCGAGACGTCCCGCCCCGGTCGGCAGTCCGCCCCATAATTGCAGCATGGGCAGCAGGACGTTGTGGGCGCGGGCCATCGGGCCGGTCTCGTACACGCGGCCAAACTCCCGCCGTAGCGCGCCCAGAACGCCCGCGTAGCAAAGCGCGGTCAGACACAGCCACGCCCCCAACATCACAACGCCCTGTTTCAGCAGACCGAGGGCGCGCGGCGTCTCTTGCTTTCGTATGTGGCCGACAATCAAGCCGACGACAAGCAGGCTGTCCACAAATACGATGAACAGCATATACAGGTGCGCCCACACGCCCACGAACGCGCAGAGCAGCCACCCCATCCAATCCCTCTGTGACGCGGATTGGAGGGCGCGGGCAAGAAAGTACGCCTGCGCGATGCCCATGCACATTACGCCCGCATACCCCCGGCTCTGGGCCGACAGGTCTACGGCGACCGGGGACACGGCCAGCAGAAACGCGGCGCACAATGCGACCGGGCGATTAACGACGGCGCGAACCATGGCGTACAGCAGGGGAACCGAACACGCGCCAAAACACAGTGAGGGAAAGCGCACCCACCACGCGGGCGCTCCGGTCGAGGGCGTTGATCCAGTCACGAGCAGGCGCAGGCGCAAGAGCAGACTGCCCAGAAACGAGTTGAGCAGATGGTTGTTGTAGCTGCCTTGATGCGTCATGGCGTAGACCGGCCCGCCCCGCATAAAGCTGATCGTCCACAGTTCGTCGTACCACAGGCTATGCCGGGCCGCAAGCAGGCGTAAAATGATGCCAAGCAGCGTGACAAGCGCGACCGCGCCGATTTCCGCCCTGCGCGTATTTGATCCTGTACTTAGCCCCGCTTCGGGTGCGGCATCGGCAGAAAGCAAGTCCGGCGCGGATACAGGCGTTGTTATTTCTGCTCCATCGCTTCTCACCTGCTCCCCGCTCCCATATCTCCCTGTCTCCTCTTCTCCCCCTCTAAGCCTTCCGCCTTCCAATCCAGCGGGGAGCGGGGCGCGAGCGTGATGGTGAACTCTTTGCCGCGTGTGCCGAGATTGGGGTCGGGGGCGGGAACGATTACGAGCGTGGCGTCTCCGGTTCCTGCCGCCAGCATATCGGTTACTTCGCCCGTTGTCAACTGCCCGACATTATGCCCGCCGATACGGACGATCTCGTCTCCCGGTCTCATGCCCGCCCGGTACGCGGGCGAGTATTTCTTGACGCTGTCTACCAGGACGGTGCGGCTGCCGGCCCGAATGACAAGGCCGAAGCTGGGCGTTTCGGCCTCATCCGCCTCTTCTTTCGTCGTGGCGCGTTCCAGCAGCAGCTTATGGCGCGGATAGTCCAGCGTCACTTTGTAGTTTTGCAGGAAGCGGTTGCCCACGATGCCGGTCTGCCCGCTCACATCGTTGTTGCGATAATCTATGCCGACCACGCGCCCGCTCAGGTTGATGCTGCCGAGCATCAGGAACGGGGCGCGGATTTTTTCGGTGCGGAACGTGCGCGATACACCATACGATGTGGACGCCACGCGGGGCGTTTCGTCGCGTATCAAGCCTGCTTCCTGGGCGGCGGCATGGGCCGCGCTCACGTAGCCGCCAAAGCCCGTGTCCAGCAGGAAGTCATAGGTGTACTGCGCGTGCAACTGTCCCGACAGCAGCACGGGCGACGCTTTACGGGTCGGGCTGATGGGCTTTACGTCAAAAACAAAGGCGCGCTGATCGTCGCCTACGCGCCCCGCAAGCGAGTAGCTGCGCTCATTGTAAAAGCGCAGTACGCGTTTGGCGTAATCTATCTCGACCACGAACCCGGTGCAGAACGGGATGCCCAGGATGCCGTCTACCTTGCGGCCCACGACGCGCGAAATCTGCGACAGGTCGGTGACGAGCGCGGCCATGTCGTGAACGCGGGCCTGACTGCCGCTTGCGCCCACGCTCAGGTCGCTGACCCACACCGACTCGGCATTTGTCACGCCCTCGGCCTCCTGGATCGTAGTATCGCCGAGATGGTAGGCGTGGATGTTGAGGGCGCGGTCAATCACGGGCGCGCTGGCCCCGGTATCGAACAGGAAGGTCAGGTTTTTGTGGTCGTCGAGCGTGCCGGTGATGAAGATAAGATGGTCTTTGTACTCAAACGGCACTTCCACGCTGTTGCGGTCAAGACTGTACTCGGTAATAAACCGCGCCTGCGCGAGTACGCCCGACATGCCTGCTCCGCCACACAACGCGCAGACGAACAGCAGCAGGAACAACAGGCGCAGGGCGCGTGTCTCGCCTGTATTTCTTGATATACGTCCTGTTCGTCGCGGCATGATGATTACTCCTTTTCGTCTTGAACTCGGATTACACGGATGAACGGATGGACAGGATAGGATGCAGCGTTAATCCTGTCCATCCTGATAATCCGTGTAATCCGAGTTCAAGACGGTCTTGCTATATAACGCGCACGGTGGGCGTTGGAGAAGCCACGACGCGCCCGATGACGGCCTGCGCGGGCGTATGTTCCGCGTCGAGGGCGGCGAGCAGAGCAGGCAGGGCGTCGGGGCGAACGCAGATGGCAAGCCCGCCCGACGTTTGCGGGTCGAGCATCAGGCTCAGACGCCACGCCGCCACATCGCTGTTGACAAGCAGATGCTCGCCCAGATAAGCGCGGTTGTCCCGGTCGCCCCGCGTCACGTTCTTGGCCGCAACCAGGGCTTCGATGTCGGGCAGGGCGGGCAGGGCCTGGCTGTCGAGTTCCAGGCCGACATGCGACGCCCGCGCCAGTTGAAACAGATGACCGAGCAGGCCGAAGCCCGTGATGTCGGTACACGCGTGAACGGCACTGTCGGGGCCGATGCCGACGTGCCGCATGGCGTTCGCCGCGCCCGCGTTCAGGGTCGCCATGCTAAGGCAGGCGGCGCGCAGGGTATCGTGGGATGCCTCGTCGAACTTGGCGGCTGTGGTAATGATACCCGTGCCGAGCGGTTTGGTCAAGACGATAACGTCGCCGATTTGCGCCCCCGCGTTTGTGGTGACGCGGGCGGGTTCGACAAGGCCGGTCACGCTCAGGCCGAACTTGGGTTCCGGGTCTTCCACGCTATGCCCGCCGACGAGGGCCGCGCCCGACTCGGCCACCTTGTCCGCGCCGCCGCGCAGGATCTCGGTCAGCTCCTCGATGGGCCGCTCCTTGATGGGAAAGCACAATATGTTCATGACCGTGATCGGCTTGCCGCCCATCGCGTACACATCGGACAGGCTGTTGGCGGCGGCGATCTGCCCGAACAGATAGGGGTCATCCACGATAGGCGTGAAGAAGTCTACCGTCTGCACGAGCGCGAGATCGTCGGTCAGGCGGTAAATACCCGCGTCGTCGCCGGTTATCAGGCCGACGAGCAGGTTGGGATCAGGAGGCAGGTTAAGGCCGCGCAAGACTTGCGCGAGTTGGGCAGGCCCAATCTTACTGGCTCAACCGCCGCCGCGCACTAAGTGCGTCAGGCGCGGGCGCTGATCCACAATTCCGGCGTTCTGGAAACTGTCGGATGGATTGTGGGGTATGTTCTCGGACACGGGTATTCACCTCCTTTCACGTTGGATGTATTGTCTTGGATGTGTCCGGCGCAGGGTTCCGGGTACAGGAACGTACCCGTCTCGGAGGGCTTCGCCCAAGCGTCCTCACGGACGCGATGCACTTGCATATATCGGGGCATTCACGTCCAGAGGACGTTTGGCGAAGCCTCCGAGACGGGTACGTTCCTGTACCCGGCCTCCTCACTCGCTCACGCCCGCCGCTCAACGATCAACGCTTGACGCTCGCAGCAACTGTTCGGTCTCGACAGGCGCGGCGTGGGGTGTGGCGGCGCGTAACAGTATGTCGCCCGGTTCCACGGGAGGCTGGGCGGCGCGTAACAAGGTTTGCGCTGTGCGCTGCCGGTCGGCGCGGGTTTGCAGGTAGGGCAGGCATTCCTGCGCGGCCTGCTGAACGCGCTTCTGGGCGGGCGATCTGGCGCTAAGACTTGCTAATTTCTCTACGAAAGGCAGGGCGCGTTCATCGCCCACCTGCTCCCACGCCTTCAAAATGGCGACATCGTAGGCGGCTTGTTCCTCGATCTCTCTTTTCACGCCCCATATCTCGGAAAGAGACATCCGGCCTTTTGCCAACTGCTGATTGAGCAGGCCGCGCGCAGGCTCGTCCAGCAGGGCCGCGTCGCTTGCCTGCAAGCGCGGCAAAATCCGCGTGATCGCTGTTTGCAGCGCCTTGCGAACGTACATTCCCGTCGCGAAAACGCTGTTTTGCTGAGGCATTTGGCAGATCAGCGTACCGAGCAGGGCGGGGTTGTCTAGGGCTTCGAGCGATTCGACCAGGCGTTTTTCGGGAAATACGCCGTTGTCGCAGCCCAGCATCCGCGCCCGGTCGCGGTTGCGGCGCGCATAGTTGACGTTCGCGCCGGCCAGCCAGCCAAACGCGCCGCCGCCGAACGCACAGCCGAACGCGACAATCAGGGACATACGCAGATCATAGTAGGGCGAGTGGATGCAGGGAAAGTACGTCAGGCTGCCGATGACGGCTCCCACAGCAATGCAGATGGCATACAGGATATTGTTCAATCGCCGCCCCTCGGCGGGTTCGCGCCCCAGCATGTGCAGGACTTGTTCCAACTGCGCGGCGTTCATGTGATGCAGGGCTGTTTGCGCGGCCTGCCGCTCGCCCTCGTTCCGGCTGCCCAGGCGCATCACGCAGGCCAGGATGCTGTCTTCCCCGGTCTGCGGAAGCGTCAGCAGTTGTGGCAAGTTTTGCCGCGCGGCATCGTTGGGCGCGAAACGCGCTAGATACTCGTCCGCCGCCTCCCTTACCTCCCATACACGCGACTGCTTCGCTATGCGCCGCACCTGCGCCACGGCGGAACCATCTTCCATTCTTGTGAAGAATTGGATCGCAGCAGCCGTCAGGTCGCCGTACCTGCCGTCGAGATACCCCCGCAAATTCCGTCGTTGCGCTTGTGTAAGAGAAACGCGAGGAAAGGTCCCGCAGGTCAGCAAGTGCTGTAATGCGATTAGTAAAGGTCTTCTGACAATGGTACTGGTGGCAGAATCATGTGAAGAAAGGATTAAACCTGGTTCTGTGAGAATGCACACAGCCAAAACCGGGTTCATATCTGCCAACGCTTTTGCCGCGCTGAGGAGTTTCGCTTCACTTGTCGCCCAGATACCCGTAAACATACTGGCAACACCCATGCCGAATAGCCCAAGCAACGCTATGATGACGCTTGTCGAAAAAGGCTCGTGCGGACCATGACGAAGTGACCACCCAAACACGATAATACAAGCTGCGGCAAAGGTGACAAAAAAGGCGCCGAAGCAGGTGAAATTTATACGGGCGCGGCGGCGAATGAACGCGGCTAACTCATCAGACGCATCGGGAACGAGGGCGGCGAGGCGTCCTTTTGAGGCGGCGAGGGTGTCGGCGTCCGTGTCGTCCCACTGGCGCAGGGCGTCGCGCAGTTCCGGGGACAGGGCGGAAGTTGGGGCGGGATTGCGTTGATTGGTGTTCTGGCTTACACTGTCCGATGGCGTATTGTCGTGTCGAGTATTCACGGGTCGTTGCCTTTGCATATCGCTTCCTGTTCGCGCTTTGATCTCACGGTTATGTACGGTTGGATGTCGGCAAAGTACGCGCCAGAGCCTGGCGCTGCGACCGGATTTTCATTGCGCTTACAGAGATGATCGCCGCCATGAACGAACCTGTCCCCTGCGTATGAAAGCAGAGCCGCCGCAATCGCGGCGGTCTTTTGTTTTTGCAGGGAAACGCGGCAGATTTAGCGAATGTGCGTCTTAGAGCCTGTCCGCGCTGCAATGTGACGACACGGGCAGCAAAGCGAACACTATAATATGTGAGAGGAAGCAACGACGCATCATGAGCGATTATACACCCAGAAAGAGTGACAAGTTTACATTTGGATTATGGACGGTCGGTAATCCGGGCCGCGATCCGTTCGGGCCGAACACGCGCCCGATTGTTTCCCCCGGCGGCCTGTGCTTTCAGCCCGCCTACATCGCGGAAAAGCTGGGCGCGTTGGGCGCGTATGGCATCAACTTCCACGACAACGACCTGATTCCCATTGACGCCACACCGGGCGAGCGCGATCAGATAGCGTCCGAGTTCAAAAAGGCGCTGGCTGACAACGGCCTTGTCGTGCCGATGGCGACCACAAACCTGTTTTCCGATCCGATCTTTAAGGACGGCGCGTTCACGTCCAACGACCCGAAAGTACGCGCGTATGCCCTGCAAAAAACCATGCGGGCGATGGATCTGGGCGCGGAGTTCGGGGCCGAAACATACGTGTTCTGGGGCGGGCGCGAGGGAACCGAGACCGACGCCAGCAAGGACGCCCGCGACAGCATGAAACGCTTCCGCGAATGCCTGAACTTCGTGGTGGGCTACGACGAGGCGCAGGGCTACAATTTTAAGTTCGCCCTGGAACCTAAGCCCAACGAGCCGCGCGGCGACATCTATCTGCCCACGGTCGGCAGCGCGCTGGGATTTATCGCCACGCTGGACAAGCCGGAGAAGTTCGGCGTCAACCCGGAATTCGCGCATGATACGATGGCCGGTTTGAATTTCGTCCATGCCGTCGCGCAGGCCATTGACGCGGGCAAGCTGTTCCACATAGACCTGAACGGCCAGAAGCCCGGTCGCTACGATCAGGACTATCGCTTTGGGGCCGAGGACATCAAGGCCAACTTCTTCCTGGTCAAGATGCTCGAAGACAGCGGCTACGAGGGGATGCGCCACTTCGACGCCCACGCCTATCGCACCGAGGACGAGGCGGGCGTGTGGGACTTTGCGCGGGGCTGTATGCGGACGTACCTGATCCTCAAGGAAAAGGCGCGGCAGTTCAACGCCGACCCGGAAATACAGGCCATTATACAGCAGGTCAGCGCCGACCCGGACGGCGTCAGTCCTCTGCTGGCGTCGTACTCCCAAGACAACGCCGACAAGATCAGTCAGATGCCGATTGACCGCGTCGCGTATGGCGCAAAGGGCATCCCCTACGAGAAGCTGGACCAACTCACGACGGAACTGCTGCTCGGCGTCCGCTAGATCGGCGATGCAGCGAGGTATGCAAGACGCGTAACCATTCTACCGACGGGAAGGTTCGATTGAACGCATTGAGTCATGCTTGCCTCGTCAACAGAGCTGCCGCAGCAATCCCGTAAGGCCGGGGCTTGTCCCTCGCTGAAAAAGCTCTACTTCGACACAGCCTTGCGCTCTCGAAGGCGTTTTCGGCAGGGGACAAGCCCCGGCCTTACGGGATGTTACTGTTAAAGTTACATTGAGGCACAGGCTATCACGCTGCGTTGTACGGCGTCGTTAGGGGTCATTTGTGTTAGGTATATTGATAGCTTTGCTGTTCTCACCTCTAATCCTTGTTATCGCGCTTGGGCAAACCAATAGGCGGTATCGAGACCAAATGCGCGCGGCGGCGATACGCAGCATAGGGCAATCGGCATCACCGGAAGGATTGAACGTGCTGGCAGATGCACTACGAGAAAGTCAAGGCGAGGTGTGGTCTGCTGCCATAATAGCACTGCCCACCGTGGTCGCTGCTCTCACGCCGGAATGGTACGGACGAATGCCTGCCGGAACCACGCGGGACGTATGCCGCACCCTTCAATGTACGTCGCTTCCCAATCGCACTCGCCTTTTACTTGTTCAAGCGCTGGAGATAGTTGGCGACGGCTCCGGTGTACGCGAAATCGAAGTAATGCTTGCCGATAAGCAACCTTTGTACGCTGACAGGGATGGCATAAAGGAACGTCTTCGCGCCCTGCTGCCCCTGCTGCGCGAACGCCTGCGCCTGGAACAGGACGACGCCCTCCTGCTGCGCGGGTCGCAGCAGACAGCGACATCGCAGGAGCAGCTTTTACGCGCTGCCGCGCCGCAGGCCACGCTGCCGCCGCCGGAACAACTGCTAAGGGCCGTCGAGGGCCGCGACAATGCTTCGTAGCTTACACACATCATAGGCTGTGACTATCAACAGCATCGGAACAATAGCTTGAACAACACAGCGAGTTCAGGTTATACTAGAGTAGTTCCAGACCACAACCCGTTCGCGCTCTATTAGAGTTGACCATATTTGGATTGTAGGAGTGATGCTGCTATGACTGCGACCCTGCCGCCCGCCTCGTCCGCGAAAACACCGACCCTGCCTGCCGCTTCGTCCAAGACCGTGTTTCCCAAAACCATGTTCGAGAAGATATGGGAGGCGCATGTCGTCCATGAACAGACCGGACAGCCCGCCCTGCTTTATATTGATCTGCATCTTGTGCATGAAGTGACCAGCCCGCAGGCGTTCGAGGGGCTGAGGCTCGCGGGGCGCAAAGTGCGCCGCACCGATCTGACCATCGCGACAATGGATCACAATGTACCCACTACGGATCGAAGCCTGCCCATTCTGGACGACATCGCCCGCAATCAGATGGACACACTGGCCCGCAACTGCCGCGAGTTCGGCGTCACGCTGTACGACATCCACGATCCGCGCCAGGGCATCGTGCATGTGATCGGGCCGGAACTGGGTTTGACGCAGCCGGGTATGACGATTGTTTGCGGCGACAGCCACACCAGTACGCACGGCGCGTTCGGCGCGCTGGCCTTCGGCATCGGAACCAGCGAGGTGGAACACGTTCTCGCCACGCAGTGCCTGCCCCAATCACGCCCCAAAACAATGGAGATCCGCGTGGAGGGAGAACTGCGCGCGGGCGTCTCGGCCAAAGACATCATTCTCGCCATCATCGGCAAGATCGGCACGGCGGGCGCGACTGGCTATGTCGTGGAATACACGGGCGCGGCCATTCGCAGCCTGACGATGGAAGGCCGCATGACGGTCTGCAACATGAGCATCGAGGCGGGCGCGCGGGCAGGCATGATCGCCCCGGACGAGAAAACTTTTGCCTACCTGAAGGGGCGGCAGTTCGCGCCGCAGGGCTTGGAGTGGGACATAGCCATGCAGGAATGGCAAACCCTGGCCTCCGATCCCGACTCTGTCTATGACACGACTGTTGTTCTGGACGGCGCGGACATAGCGCCCTATGTGTCGTGGGGAACCAGCCCCGGCATGACGCTGCCCATCACGGCTAATGTCCCCTCCCCCGACGACGCGGACGACGAAGGCGACCGCCGCGCCATTGCCCGCGCCCTGGAATACATGGGACTGGAAGCGGGTACACCCCTGCAATCCGTCGTGATAGATACCGTGTTCATCGGAAGCTGCACAAACGGACGGCTCGAAGATCTGCGCGATGCAGCCGATGTTCTGCGCGGGCAGAAAGTACGGGCGGGCTTGCGCGCCCTCGTGGTTCCCGGCTCGGCCCTCGTCAAGCGGCAGGCCGAGGCCGAGGGTCTGGACACGGTCTTCAAGGATGCGGGCTTCGAGTGGCGCGAGGCGGGCTGTTCCATGTGCCTGGGCATGAACCCCGACATCCTCCAGCCCGGCGAACGCTGCGCCAGCACGTCCAACCGCAACTTCGAGGGCAGGCAGGGCAAGGGCGGGCGCACCCATCTGGTCAGTCCCCGTATGGCCGCCGCCGCCGCCATTACGGGACACCTCACCGATGTTCGTACCTGAAAGAATTAGGATTTTACCGCAGATGAAGCGGATGAAACGGATGAACCCGAATCAAGAGAGAAGTCAATAGGACTATAGCTGCTTGATTGATTTATCGGCGTTCATGCGTTTGATCCGCTTCATCTGCGGTTAGGAGTGATTATTATGGAGCCTTTTGTACGGCTGACGGGTGTGGCCGCGCCTCTGGATCGCGTGAATGTGGATACCGACCAGATCATACCCAAGCAGTTTTTGAAGCGCATCGAGCGCACAGGGTTCGGGCAGTTTCTGTTCTTCGACTGGCGGTACCTGGACGACGGCAAAACGCCCGACCCGGCTTTTGAACTGAACGCGCCCGGTATGCAGGGCGCGGGCATTCTCATCGCAGGCAGGAACTTCGGCTGCGGATCGTCCCGCGAACATGCGCCCTGGGCCTTGCTGGACTATGGCTTCCGGGCCGTTCTTGCGCCCTCGTTTGCCGACATCTTTTATAACAACTGCTTCAAGAACGGCATTCTGCCCGTCGTCCTGCCGGAAGATACTATCAATACCCTGCTTGCGGCGGCAAAAGCGAAACCCGGCTTCCGGCTTACAGTTGATCTTCAGTCGCAGCGCATCACGGACGAGCAGGGGCAGGAAATCCCGTTCGAGGTGGATGCTTTTCGCCGCCACTGCCTGCTGAACGGCCTGGACGACATCGGCCTGTCATTGCAGCACGACCATGCGATTGCCGCCTACGAGTCGCGCCGCCCCCTCTGGAAACGCGGCGTGGCAGAAGTTGTTTGAGCGCCGTTCGTGGCGAGCGTAATGTTACGAACACACTGCAGCCGACAAGCAAATAGGGCGGGACGACCAATCAGGTCGTCCCGCCCTTCAATTCATCACCTGGGAGACATCAAGCAACAAACAACAAACAACAAGTAACAAAGTATTGGAAGACGCCTGCGCTGGTGCCTCTCAGCGCATCTATGCGATATGTCGACCCTCTGCCGCCCGCACAAACACCCGCCGCGCCAACCGTGCGAAAGGAGCCACGGCGGTTAAACGTCTTCCAATCAGGTTATGCCGTCTTCACGTTTGTTCTCGTGCTGTAAAGATTACCTGTTCTATAATATCATTTTTTCCTGATGCAGCTCGTTAATGTGGAACGCCCTCTGCTGATGATAGAACTCGGCAGAGGGCGTCTTCAAACAACAAGCAGCAAACAATAAACAACTTGCTTAGAACCTTGTGGCTGTCAAGTCGAACGATAGACGCTTGAGGAATGTCGAGTACGTGAACTGCAATTCGCGCGCTCCGATGCGGCGGCCTATCGTAAACTGCATGTCGTTGTAGCTCTGCGCCTCGGCGTGCTGGAAGGTGGCCGTGGTCAGCAGCCGCCAGTCGTTGTTCAGGCGGTAGGAGGCATCCGCCAGAAAACTCGCGTTGGGCGAATCCAGGTAGGCCGTGCCGAAGAACGACAGGGAAACGTGCTTGTTGTTGGCGACATTGTACGTCATGCTCATGCGGTGCTTGCCGCCCGTGTCTATGAGATGTTCGGGGCGCGTGACAAAGTCATACGTCATGTTGATGCGCCCGCCTCCGGCCAGTGTGTGATCCAGCGACATGGTCGCCAGTCCCATCAGTCCGGTATTCTGCGGGCCATTGAACAACTGTCCCGCCGTGAGGCTTGTTGTCAGCGTGGTGCGCGTCCCGAACTGTACGGGGCGCGTGTATGCCCGCATGGCGATCTGTGTCGAGGTGTCGTTGTAGGCCGAGATGCGCGGGTCACGGCTTGTCAGGCGAGCCATCGTGTTGTTGATGTCGAACGTGTAGTTAAGACTTTCCGACCCGAACAGGCGATGCGGCTGCGTTCCTATATAGGCGGTGTTGTTGAAGGTGTTCTGGCCCGTGCTGACAAACGACTGCCCCTCGGACACGTTCAGGCCGTAACGCAGCACCTTGTTCTGCTGCGACAGGCTGGTATTCGCGTACACGCTGTCATGGTGGGGAAAGTCCAGGTACATCGAGGCCTGCGTCTGCGAGTTGAGCTGCTGATTGTGCGTCCAGTTAAAGTCCCAATCGCCGCGCAGCAGGCCGGTAAAGCCATACGCGCCCTCGTACCGCTGGCTGCCCTGCATGGAGTAGCCTTTTACCAGGTCTACGGCCCAGCCGGGATCGGTCGAGAAGCTGCCGCGCCCAAGCTGCTGCCCGTGATGCAGGTCTATGATGCTGGACGTATGCGGCGACAGGCCCATATAAAACGGCAGGTCCAGGCCAAGCCCCTTTGTACCGATGCTGAGAAACTGGTCGGAGAACAGTTCCTGCGAGTTCAGGGCCAGTTCGTAATTCGGCAGGGTCAGGATTTTGGCCTGATCCTGCATAAACACGGCATGATGGAATTGCAGGCGGTCGCCCGGAAAATAGTTGATGCTCCGCGCCACGATGACCAGCTTCACCTGGAGTTCGGGAAAGGTGTAGCGCGTGGTGGGCGTGGGGATCGGATCGGGTGTGGTGTGCAGGTGCGAACCCGCGATCTTCACGGCCTGGAACTTGCCGCCAATTTCGGCAATGGCCTGCCCTTCTTCGCTGGCAAGGCTGAAGTTGAGTTTGATGCCCCGAATGACATCCTTGCCCTTTTTGAAGACCACGTTACCGCTGGCGCGGATGTTGGCGAGATCGTTACATTCCAGGCGCAGGCGATCCGCGGTCAGTTCAAAGTTGCGAAAACTGAGGTGCGCGCCGCCGTTCTGGCCCTGCGCCTCGATGATCTTGTCTGTCGCGCTGTACGCAAGGTAGCCCGCGCCCGTGACAAGCATGTAGTTGTTGCCCTCGAACGTGGCGTCAGGATCATCGGTAAACTCAATGCGGATCACGTTGCTGACGGCCCCGTTTACGAACGCGGTCACATCGGCGTACCCGACGAGTGGCGCGCTCGTCAGCGAGGTCGTGGCGACGCCGCCCAGAGCGCGAACGCGAGTCTGTTTGAGTGTGCCTTTGGTGGTTGTAAACTGTACGTCCGCGCTTGTGGTAAGCCCTGCACCCTGGATGTTCACGAACAGGTCGCACTGCTGCTTGCCATCCGCGAGCAGGGTGGTGCGCGTGGCGCGCAACGTAATCGTCTGCACGGCGTTTGCGGGCAGAGATGCCAGGACGGACAGCAGTATAAACGCGGCGACCCAAAACAGAGTCAGCCTGTCCCATGCTCCCGCCGGGCGGCGGGGCATGGAACGTGGTTCAGCAAGGCGGGAGGCAGTACGCAGTGTCGAAGCGGGCGGGCATTTTTGCATGGCGCAGATCATCTCCGGGTCGGGGGATGGCGGGGGGCGTTGGATCAGTTTGGCGGGCCGGCTTACTTGCCGCCGGGTTTAGTCTTGCCCGTCATGGTTTTGCCCATGCCCGCTTTGCCGGTCGGGGTCATGGCCGCAGGCGACGGCGACTTGGCCCCGGTAGCGCTGTTCAGCACGTTCGTCATCAGCTTTTCCGTCAGGTTGCGCGTGGCTTCCTCGGCAGCGGTGGTGTCCGTGGCGTTCTTGGCGGACTTGGGCGCGGTCGTAACGCTGTCGGCAGCCGTGTAGCTGCGCGGCGGGTCCTGGGCAAAGTCAATCATCTGTATGCTCAGGACGATGGACACGTTCTGCTTGTCCGCGTTGTATTCGTACTGATCCAGCGAACTGATGACGCCCAGATCGTAGCCCGCGGTCGTGGTCAGCTTCTGCGCTTTAGTACGGGTAGCGAAGGGCGGCTGCACATCCGCAGACGTAAGCGACTGCTCCCCTACGGCGCGGCGTATGGACGGAAGGGAGGTCAGGAACGAGATCCCGCCGTACTGGCCGGTCGCGCCCAGGCGAGACTTTTCCACGTCCGTGACGACATCCGAGAGCTGTTCCGCCGCCGCGCCTTTGGCATCCACGGGAAACACAAGCGCGATGCGCCTTGCCATCATTTTGCCGCGCCCGCCGGTTTTCATTTTCGCAGTTTTTTTAGCGGACATCTTGGGCTTGACGCCCATCGGTACACTGTCTTTTTTGATGGTCGGGTTGGGGGCGTCGCCTGCGCGTCCGGCCTCGTTGCTTTCCTGGGCCTGCGCGTGGGCCATGTTGGCGCAGCCCAGCAGCAATGTCAGCGCGCACAGTCCACCCAGGCCCAGCCGCGCGATGCGGCGCGTGGAACGCGCACAAAACGCCTCATGTCCATTGTTTGCGCGATTGGGATTGGTTTGCTTCAAATCAAACATGGGATTTGCTCCCAGGCGCGAAAGGAAGACGTGCCTCCTTTCGCGCCTGCATCATTCGGATCAGGGGTCTGTACGCCCCGACTCCATTTAGCGCGTAATCATGAACGGAGTTACGCGGCGCGCGCTGCGTCCGGTCGCGGTTTTCACGTTCAGTTCGATCTGGTACTGTCCCGTAGCGACCGTGACGCCCTGCTGCGTTTTCAGGTCCCACAGCGCGGTTCCCGTAGACACGCCGCCCACGGCCCGGCTTGTGACATTGCTCAGGGTGCGGATCACCTGGCCGCGCGGGTTGCGAATCACGATCTGCGCTTCGGCGTCGCCGCTCACGCTGTAGCGGATGTTGGCGCTTTGCGCGCTGGCTCCGGCCACGGCGCGGCTCGAAACGCCGTTGTTCAGCACCTCGAACTCGGTGATCTGCACGGCGTCGTGGTGGCTGACCGGCTCGGCCACGATCTGCAGGCTGCGCGTCGCGTCTATACCCGTACTGACCACATGCGACGGGGAGTTGCGCATGTTGACCTGCTGGTTGGTCTGCGGGTCTATAAGGGTCAGGCGGTAGTTGCGCGGCACATCGCGGGAGATACCCGGCCATGTGACCGTCACGCTTTCGTTGGGTTTGTCGGAATGCACCACCATGTTCCACGTTTTGGCGGTCAGAATCGCCGAGCGCAGGTCATGGGCGTAGCGTCCGCCCTTGACCCAGTCATCGTGAACGATGTCCATCGTCAGGGTCTTGTTCATCTGCGGCGGCTTCGAGTATTTGTAAACGTCGTTGCCGTCCGTGGCTTTGGGAGCGACGCCGATGAAGGTATCGGGGTCATAGCCGCTCGCGCTGCGCGCGCTGACCTTCAAGCGCCAGTTGTCGCTTGTCCCCTTGCCCAGAACTTCGGGCTGCGTGACGGATTTCAGCCGCTTGCTGAAGCCCACTCCCATCACGGCGGCGCGGCTCGCGATCACGCCCGGTTCGTCTACGCCCGGATACAGGAATTGCAGGTTGGGCTGGTTCACGAACACCCAGTAGCCTGCGAACGGCTGCATCTGAAAGCCGATGCTCGGCTCCAGGACGTAATGCCAGTTGGCGGGACTCGGATCGCTTGTATCGTATTCGTACACGGCAGGCGACACCAGTTGGTTGGTCGAGGTAGAGGCCTCGGCGATGGGGACGATGGCGAGCGTGGTGGGATTGAAGATCTCCACCTCGGAGAAGTTGATCGGATACAGGTACGGGTTGCCGATCTGGTTCCAGCCCTGCGTGTAGTTGGCGCGATACGCGGACGCGCTGGGCTGCACCTGATTCGCAAGCGGCAGATACTTGGACGGCAGCACCACATGCGTGTCCGCTGCCAGTCGGCTGCGTATCCAGTACGCCTGCCCAAGCTGGAACGTCGTCACCGTCTCGTACTTGCCCGTCACAGGGTCATAGCGCGCCACATCCGGCGTCACCAGGTTCTTGTCCTGGCCGGGGAACAGCACCGTGGTCAGCGGATCGCCCTGAAAGTCGAGCGGGAAGGATACCATCTGGAACAGGCCCTTGGCGACCGCGTTGCCTCTCAGGTCAACGGCAGGATTTGTCGGCACGTAGATGCTGCGCTGCACGACCTTGCCTGTTCCGAGATTGGCCGACGCGGTCACGGTATAGGTCAGATTGCCGACTCTGGTTCCATCGGCGACCACGTTCCATGACGCGCTGCCTTCCGTGCCGGCGGCGATGGTGGGAATGGTTTTGGTGACGGTATCGCCGGGCGCCAGTGTCAGGCCGGCAGGCAGATCAATGGACAGGTTGACCGGGCTGACGGCGATGCCGCCGCCCTGCTGCAGATCCAGCAGATTGGTGACATAGGCGTTGACAGGGAATGTCGTGGCGTTGAAGTTCAGCACATCCGGCGATGTCACGACCAGGCTGATGGGCGTACCCAGGTCAACGCTCGTCTGACTCTGCCCCACGTAGGCTATGATGGGGATCGTTTGCCCCGGCGCTATGGGCTGCTCATCGTAGTACAGGGCCACTGAGCCGAATTGCGATCCCGGCGTATCAAAGCGTATCGTGGGGTTCGGCACGAAGCTCCAGATGGTATCGAAGTAGCGCCCGGAGGGGCCGGGGGTATAGACATTGGCGAATCCGCCGCCCGATGTCAGGTTGGAGGCCGGGGGAATGTCCCCCTCCAGATAATTGGAGCGTCCCAGGACAAAGCGCGACGGCAGCGTGGGTTCGTTTCCCGATGTCGCCGTAGGACGCAGCGTTCCCCGAACGGAATGCACGGGATTAGGCGGACCTGTCGGGCTGGGGGTTCCGGGGAAAAGCGACTCGTAGTAAGTGGGAATATCGCCGCCGGCCAGTTGCTGTTCCGTGCGCAGGTAGGGACGGTTCGGGATACGCAGGGGCGCGCTGATGGTACCGTCATTCAGGTTGACTAGTTCTTCCTGCTTGAATACCAGTCCGACCGTGTGCGCCCGGCCCGTGTCGTTGTTGACGATATTGAACTGGAAACGCGCCTGATTATGCACCAGGGACAGCGTCATGTCTATCTCGATGTTCGGGTTGACGGTCAGACCCGTGGTTGTGGTCGTGCCGCCGCCCGTGCCGCCCGCGCCGCCACCCGTACCCGTGCCGCCCGCGGCGCCGTTCTGGAACGTGTTGACAATGGGGTACGTCGTCCAGCTTGCCACGATCCGGTTGCCGATGATGCTTGGGATCAACAGCCAGGCGCCGCCTTTGGTTATGTCGGGCTGACCAAGTTCATAGTCGAAGCCGCCGCTGCCGCCGTTGATGCCGCCATCTACGCGCACAAATACGCGCGTACCCAGCAGGCGTGTCTGATTGGCGGCTTTGACAAGCGGGCCGTAGAACAAGATCGGGTTGTAAAATGCCACGCTGGGATCGGTCGCATTGGTTGTGGTCGTAAACAGGCCGATGCTGCCGCCCTGATTTTTGCCCGCGCCCAGCGTCAGAAACAATTCGGTGTTGCCGATGGTTGTAAACTGGTCGTCGCCCAGCGCTCCGCCGGTTCCCGGGTTGAATGTGCCGATACCCCCCGGCGGCACGACGGTTGTCTGCGCGCGAAGGCCGCTCGCAGCAGCCGTAAGCAGCGCCGCCCCCATCATAAAGCGCAGTGTATCGCGAAGGCCGGTCGCCTGCTTTCGTTTCATTGATGTCCGCCCCATTCGGGTTTCCTCCCTCAAGACATTATGCTGTCTATTTCGCTTCGCAGTTGACTGCAATGTGTTCTCGCTGCATAGCTGGGGGAACCACCATGCTTTCGAGCGTATAGGATCGGCTTCGCGCCGCTCGAACGTCGAGTCCGAGGCCGCATCCGAATCCAGGTTCAACAAATTCAATTCGAGGTCTGACAAGATGATTGATCCAGACAAGCGCGGCGTTTGCTTCAGCAGATGTACCGCCGCGCTTTGCGAGAGAGGGTTGATTTTAGCGCGTAATCGTCAGTGGATAATGGTACTGCGATATTTTGCCTTCCGCCGTGCGGGCCACCATCTTGACGATGTAGGTTCCCGTGGTCAGGGTGCGGTTCTGATTGTCCCGCCCGTTCCATACGCTGCGGTTGACGCCCGCTATCGCGGCGCGGCCCTGCTCCACCTGTGTAACAACGCGTCCGCCCGTATTCAGGATAGTGACTTCCATCTCGGCCGGGCCGGATAGTTCGTAATCTATCTGATACACAGACCCCGCGCCCGTCCCCCGCCCGCTTGTATGCGGCGTTACCACAACGCTGTTGAAGGCTACGCGCTCGCGCGTATCTCCCGGCTGCGCCGTGATGGTAAAGGCGCGTGTCGAGGCTCCGGCTGCGTTGAAGTGGTACGCGTTGCGGGAGCGCATATCCACGCTCTGGCCCGTCGCCTTGTCGGTCAGGGTCAGCCGTACACTGCGCGGCAGGCTGTGAACGTCCGGCCACGCGACCGCCGTATCGCTCGCGGCCTGATTGGTCGAGACCACGACATCCCAGGTCTGGTTTCCGCCGATGGGCCTTAGATCCTGCGCGTAAGTGGCGCTCGACCCGGCCTGCGCGATGCCCAGGCTGACATGGTCGCCCATGCGGGGCGGCTTGGGCGCGCGGCTGTACGGGTTGGCGGCTGAGGCGTCCGCCGACACGCCGATATAGTTATGCGCGTCGGTCAGGTTGTTCGCCGTAGCCTGCAGGCGCAATGCCCACGCGCCCGCGCCGCGCACCGTGGGCTTCGCGCCCGATGTCAGAACGCTGCGCGTGATTCGCGCGGCTGCCGGATTGCCCTTGACACCGCGTGACGCGTCCGCGCTGCCGGTTGATGTGGGCGCTACGACCATCGTCAGAATGTTCGGGTTGACACTGACCGCGTTCGCATTGGCCGGGATCACGTAGATCCAGTTGCCTTCCCACGGGTTCATTGTGCCGTTGGGCAGGGTGTCGAAGGTGTAATCCAGGCCCACGGCGCGATAGATGAAGGGCAGGATCAACTTGTTTGCCGCCGCGTCCGTGGCCGTGTAGCGCGTGCCATTGGCCGTCTCGAAGGCCGTAGTCGCGAAAGCCACCTGAAACAGGTAGGGATCGCCGACCATGTTCCAGCCCTCATGCAGCGGAATGCGGATCGTCTGCTGCGAAAAATCGCGGCCAAACGTCTGCACGGCGGCCCCCGACGGCAGATTGATAAAGTATCCCAATCCGACAGGCGTCGCGTCCGTAACGGTGTTTGCCGGGACGGCGGGGTTGTCCAGCGGGTTTATGGCCGGAACCGGCGTGGTCACGACCTGGGTATTCGTCGAAGTATCTTTGGGGTGCAGGGTGGCCTGCGTCGCCAGTGGGCTGTTCGTCGCGCCGGGGCTGTAAATGGCATACGCCCCGGTCACGGTCGGATTTTTGCTCGCGTCTACGGTCGGCGTGTTCACCCAGCGGAACAGCGTGACATTCGGGGCGTTACCCAGGATGGCGTTGATGTCACGGGGCGAGGTGGCATTCAGCGTGGGCGCATCCGCTGCGGTCTCGGCTATCGGGAACGAGATGAACGAATAGCCGGAATTGAACGAATGCGGCGTGATGTTGAACTGCACCGTGGAAGACACCGACGCCAGAGTGGGATCATTGGGCGTTGAACTGGCGACAAGCTGCTGCTGCTGCGAGGTAGGCATGTCCGGCGCGCTGTAGCGAAACGAAATGTCATACTGCGCAAAGCCGCTCGACGATTCATCGTTGATGTACAGATCCGTTACCAGGGGGAGGCCGTTTTTGCCCACCGCCGCCGTGTTTATCACGCCGTTCGTGATCAGGGCCTGTGCCGTGGAGCTGCCGCTGTTCGTCACGGCAACCGTAAACTGCGGCACGCCCGCAACCACTTTTACGTTCGTCATGTGCAGCTGCACACGCGGGCGCAGCGTTTCGATAGGAGGCGGAACCTGCTGTGTGCCTGATGTGGACAGTCCCGTAGAGGGATTGACGCCGACAGGCGTATTTATCTGGATCGTGTTCGAGATGACGCTCAGCGACGCATACGCGTCCAGCAGACCAAAGCCGTACTGCGCGTCCGGCGTGGTCGCCGAGGTGGACTGTCCCGTGATTGTTTTATTCGCTTTACTCAGCAGGGCGTTGAGGGCCATAGCTTTGGTGACGCCGGGAACCGAGCGCAGCAGGCCCACCACGCCTGTTACATGCGGCGCGGCCTCGGATGTCCCCTGAAAATAGTCATAGCCTCCGGCCCCGGTGAGCGTCAGGATGCCGTTCGGATCACTGTTCGCGAATTGTTCACCGCCGGGAGCGGCGATCTCCACTTTGCCGAAGCTCGAAAAGTAGGTCAGGTGGGCATTGCGGTTCACGGCGGACACACTGACGACGAATGGAAATCCGCTGGGTTCCTGCAGGGTGTCATCTGCGGAAGAGTTGCCTGCCGAAGCGATCACCTGAACGCCTGCGGCATCCGCCTGCTGAATCGCCACGTAGAAAGGGTCTGCCGGATTGATAGCCGGCACCAGGCCGCCGTAGCTGCAGTTGACGGCCACGATGTTGTATGTTTTCGCGTTGGCGGTGAGAAAGGCAAACGCGTTGATCAGGCGGGTTGTCAGGAGCATGTCGCCGATCTTCAGCCCTGACACCTTGATACCCTGCCACGTCACGCCGGAGATGCCGATACCGTTGTTGGTGTTGGCGGACATGATGCCGCTTGTGCCGACGCCATGATCGTCCGTATCATAATTGATGTCGGTCGTGCCGCCCGAAAAGTCCATGCTGCCCGCGCCCGTGGGCAGAAACGCAGGCTTGTCCGGGTGGCTGAGAGCGAAGCCGGTGTCCATCACGGCAAGCGTCACGCCCGCCGCGCCTTTTTGCAGCGCCCAGGCTTGCGGCATGTTGATCAGTCTCAGGTTGTACTGATCGCCAAAACGGGGATCATTGGGCGTTGCTATCGTGGTGCTTGTCTGGTTGGCAGTGAAAATGACGTTCGGACCTGCAAACTTCACGGAGGGGTCCAGCTGCAGCTGCGCGATGGCGGCGGCCGTGTCCGCTTTGTTCAAATGGGCCGGGCCAAGCTGCAGCTGATAGCAGTCGGCGAGCAGAAGGGGCGTCACGTTCGCCGCCTGCACCAGATTGGCAAGCCGCGTGACATCCGCCTGCGCGGTTCCGGGCTGGCAGTATAAAACGACATCCCCGGCCACGCTGTCGGAAATGGCCTGTCCCACAGCGGCGCGGCCTCCACGCAGGCGCGGTCTGGCCTGGGCGGAAGCGGTGTGCGCGGCGATCAGCAGGGCGCCGGTCACAAGCATCATGCGGCTAAGGGAGGAACGATAATTGATTGGCATAGAGATAACTCCTTGTCCGTGCGGTTTGCGCGAGCATCCGCCGAGCAGACTGTGTCAGCGCGGAGGGAGCGACATCAGGATAAGTGCGTTCGGATTTCATGGAAGAGCGTAAATGGTCAAACGATAATGCTGGACGCCGATATTCCGCAGGGGCTGCTGTGCGCGGCCCTGTCGGCTTCCAGCAGGCAGGACGATTGGGGGAACGGCCTGACCTTCGCAAACGGGTGCAGATAGTTTACCTGCATATCGCATCGAAATGGAACCCTGCAAGATTCATTACAGATACTTTCGAGACACCCTTAAAATATAGGCGCGGCAAAATGTGCCGCAAACAAAATGTAAACCGCTCTTTCTCCCCGCTCCGGTTTTGCGATGCGAAGCGGGGAGGAAGCGCCGATTGGTTTTTGAACAGACAGACCTAGTTACGGTTCAGTCGGCCCCGGCCCGTCAGGATTTCCTGCGCGGACAGCGTGGAGTGACCGCCCAGGGTGCGGGGCGCGCTGTTCAGCGATTTGACTGTGCGCGCCTTGATAGCCGGGTTCGTTGTCCGCGCCACCTGCTTGTGCAGAATGGCGGACGCGCTCGCGGTCGTGCCAGTAGTGCCTGTCGCGCCGGGGTTGCCTGGAGGGCGCGGAACCGGGGTGAACGAGACTATCTGGCTGTACACGAAGCGGAAGGTGCGATCCTTCTGGCCGGGATTGTTCGGATCGAGGGCGGCTATGGGGCCGGGAACGTCCTCGTCGCGCCGCGCGCCGACGCGGAAGTACAGCGTGGGCAGAGCCGGCGTCACGGTCTGGTTGGTGTTGTTGACGAAGTTCTTAAACGTCGCATTCGACAGCAGTTCCGTAGCCGTCTGCAGGTTGATGGGCGTCGAGATGTTCTGCGCCACGTTGTCCATGGTGGGTGACGTGGAGATCAGCTGCTGCCGAAAAATGGTCTTCGGGTTCGTAAACGACGGATCCGTAGACACTTCCAGTTGAAACAGATCGGCGCCCGCCCGGCTGCCGAAGCTGGGGCTGAACGACGCGATGTTCACGGTCGTGGACGCGTTTGTCGGCGACGTGATCAGAACAGGCGTGATGGGTGTCGCCAGGTTGCTGCGGGCCGGGTCGGTCTCGATGCACTGGTTGGTGGTGTTGTTGGTGTTGCCGCCGCCGCCCGTGCCGCCCGTGCTGCCGCCGCCCGTACCCGTACCGCCCGTGCTGCTGCCGCTGCCGCTGCCCGTGCCGACGCTGCCGCCGGTTCCGCCGCCGCCCAGACCGCCTGTGCCGCCGCCGCTGCTCGCTGCCGAGTTGGTAACGATCTGGCGCAGGATGATGGCCGTCACCTCATACCGATAGCTGCGGCCCGGCGTGAAGCCTGTATCGTTTAGAAAGCCGCCCGAGGAACCGCAGCCTGTGACACCCGTGTTGCCGCCGCCCGTGCCGCCCGTGCCGCCGGTACCACCCGTGCCGCCCGTGCCGCTGCCGCTCGTAGATCCCGTGGAAACGCCGCCCGTATTGTTGCCGCCGTTGCTGGTGGCGACCAGGAAACTGCTGGTCGCGAAGAAGCGGTTGGGCGAACCCCGGTCAATGAACTCGCGCGTCGAGGCGGGCGCGGTTCCGACGGGAATGTTGACTATAGTGCCTGTCGTTCCCGTGCCACCGGTCGTGCCGCCCGTGCCGCCCGTGGTGCCGCCGGCCGCGAAGGAAGCGGAAAACGGAAAGTCCGGGTCACGGTATATCTTGTATTGCAGGATACCCGCCTGGCTGAAAATGTTGTCCTGGAAGCGCACGCGTATGGTCGGAGAATTGATTTCCGAGCCGGGTTCCGCCGTGACGTTCGTGTTGGACTGCTGCCCGCCCCGAATGGCGACGGCGATCAGCACGCCCAGGCCGATCACGGAAAGAGTGCGCCCGATGCCGCTGAAGTTGATGCGCGTACTGCGCGCGCTGTCCTGAGTCGGGGTGTTGTTGATGTCCAGGATCAGGTTGGGCCGATACAGGGCGCGCGCGATGTTTTCGGGACGAATGCCGTTGTTGACAATCGCGTCGCATTCCGCATCCGTGGCATAAGCGCGGGCTACCTTGATGCGGCCTTTGCTCACAGTGCTGCCGTTCGTCTGATATTCCAGTACGGCCAATTCATCGCCGACATGCAGGCCGTCGCGTGTGCCGCGATTGATAATGATGGTTTCGACATTGACGTTCAGGATGGTCGCCGTGACCAGCTGCCGCTGCACCATCTGGCGCACCAGATCGAGCGCGCTGTCGCCCACGGTGCGCGTCGTCGCCTCTTCCAGCGCCTCGCCGGGACGCGGCGAAATCACAAGCCGCGTGACGGCCCCGTTGATCGGGTCGCCGGCGGCGACATCGGTGATGACGCTGTCAATCGCCACGGTCGTGGCCGCGCCTTTTTTGTTGGTCGCCACATTGATGCGGCCAGTTACGATTCCCTCGGCATTCAGAGCTTTGGCAAGGCGGATCAGGTCCGACTGCGTGAAGTTGGCGGGCTGGCTCGGATTGCTCGGCACGCGGATGCCAAGCTGCCGGGCCTCGGTGCGCACTTCCTTTTCGGGAACCGGGTTAAAGCGGCCCTGCCCCGACGCGGCCAGTTCGTTGTACACGGCGTCACGCGCCTGGATGGCGAGGGCGTCGGTGCTTTTGGTGCGCAAGTCCACAAAGTCCGACACGATGACCGTGATCGCCTGCTGCGCCTGCGCCTGCGCGCTTTTGCGGCCCAGCATCAGCATGGGCGCGATCATCGCCATTGTCAGCAGCCACGAAGTTGCGCGGACAACCGGACTCTTTCGTAATGAATCCACTCTGTTTGTCTCCTCTTGAAATGTCGGGGGCGTCCGGCCCTTAGCGGGCGGGACGGACGCGCTCCCTGCGATTTCTTAGTGTGTTTCTGCTATCTTCTGTGTGTGCGCCGGGCGCGTCACAAGCAGGTTTAGCGCGTCTAAATCGGCTTGCAGGACGACTTCGCAGATCTTAAACAGGTGAGTTCCAAGGTGTAAGATCTGCGAAGTCGCTCTGCTCGACCGCCTAGCGCGTCACAAGCACGTTCTGCACCTGGCGCACCGTGCGTCCGGTTGCGGGATTGATCGCGCGCACTTCCACGGTGTACACGTTTGTTGCGACCGTGCTGCCGCCGTCTGTTTTCAGGTCCCAGCTTTCCTGGTTTGCGCCCGCCGCCCGCGTGACGCTATGCACCGTGCGAATGCGACGTCCGCCCTGCAGGATGCTGACCTGGACTGTGGCCTCGCCGGACAGGTTGTAGGAGATACCGACCGGGGTCGAAACTCCGCCCACCCCACGCCCCGTACTGCTCGGCGTGACGGCCAGGTTGGTCAGCTGCAGGTCGCTGTTGTGCGAGGCGAATACCTTTTCCACGCGATAATGCTTGGTCAGGGTGTCGCCGGACACGGGAAGCGCAATGCTGCTGCGGCTTCGCAGGCTGAATGTCTGCTGTGTATCCAGGTCGGTGATCTTCATGTCTATGCGGCGTGACAGGGTCGCCATGCCGGGCCAGGACAGCGTCACGGGCGCATTGGGAACGCTGGACGTAACGGTGAAGTCCCACGACGTATTCTGCGGGCTGCGAATGTCGGCCATGTAGCCTGCCGCCTTGTCGCCCCAGTCCTTGTGATCGAAGCTGACCTGCACGGACTGCTTGTTCATGGCCGGCGGCGTGGGCATCTTGTAGATGTCGTACCCGTCGCTTGCATGGGTGGACACGCCGAAGTAGGCTTTGCCGGCGATCTGCGTTTTGCCGTCGCCGACCGTGGCCTTCAGGCCCACCTTCCACGCGCCGTTCTTGTCCTTTGCCATGTCTTCGAGAGCGCGGCCTCTTGCTAATCCGACTGCGCCGCGCGTTTGCTGCGCGCCGGGCGAGAGGACAAGCGTGACGGGGCTGAAAGCGCGTATCCAGTAGCCACGGAATGGATCAATCGTGTACACGATCTCGTAGCTGCCGTTCTCGTAGGTGTACAGCGCGCCGCCGAGCGTGGGGCTGCTGCCGCTCTGCGCGGTCGGCACATCTACAGGCTTGCCGGTCGTATCTATGATCTGCAGTTTCGTCAGGTCAAGAGAGACCGTATACGGATCGCCGATCAGGTTCCAGCCGATGCGCAGCGGTATGTTCAGCGTTTTGTCATCGCCATACAGGACGCCGTTGGGATTGGTCAGCGCGAGCGTGGTCAGCGTGTTTGTTTCCTGCAGGAAGTAGCCCTGTCCATAGTGGAAGCCGTCCGCCGGCGGGGTAGGATAGAACACGTACTTCTGCGTGTCGGGATTCCAGCCCACAAAGGCGAACGTGGTGTTGATGTCCGCGCCGGGTATGCTGAACAGGTCCGTGACGTTGACCGGGAACTGGTAGGGCGAGCTTACCAGGGTCAGCGAGGGCGAGTACGTGTACAGCGCGTCCAGGATGAAGTTGATGTTGCGCGTTTCCGTTCCCGTAACCACTGACACCGTCTGCGTGTCCGGGTTCGGTTTGGGCGTGAAGCCTGCCTTGCTCGCGGTCACGGTCACAGTCGAACCCGCGCTTACTCCCGTCACGACATAGTTGAACTTGTAGGTCGTGCCGTCAGGTAGCGTGGTTGTCTGCACAGCCGTGGTCGTGGCCGTCAGCGTTTTGCCGGTCGAGTCCGCCACCGTGATCGTGGCGCCGCCGATGGGCGCGCTCAGGGGCGGCGAACTTGTCACCAATCCTGAGACCGAACCGGGCGGAAGCGCCTTGAGCGCGATGATGATACCTGTGACGGCCTGGCCCGATGCCGCCGTGAAGGGCAGCGGCGTACTGCCGGTCGCGGCCACATTGCTGGGCGAGTAGCCCGGCGCGCTGGCCGTCAGCCCATACGTGCCGGGGGCGAGGGCCGTTGTGCCGCTAAACGTGAAGGTTCCGGCAGGCGCCGTCGTCTGCACGGGCGTCAGGGTTCCGCCCGTGACGCCTACCGTCAGGGCCGGTGTCACGGTCGCGCCGATGATCGGCACGAGCGGCTGGATGGGATTGCCGTTCGCATCCGCCTGAACCACGATGCCGGTCACGCTCAGGACGGGCGGCTGCGTCAGCTTGAAGTTGGTCAGGGTTGGATCCGAAACCGTCTGGCCTGCCGCTATCGTGATGGCGCTGGATACGGGGATGCTGCCGCTGTAGCCCGCGGCGGTCAGGCTGGCCTGTGTCACCGTCAGGATATACTTGGAGGTGGGCAGGTTGCGCAGAGTATAGTTGCCGCTGGTATCCGTGGGCTGCGAGAAGAACACGGGGGGACTGGTGTTGGTCGGGTCGCTCGCGTCCGTAGCCTGTACGACGATGCCGGAGACGGGCTGCCCTGTCGCGAGCGACGTGATAAGCCCCGTCACCTGGCCCGGCTGCGACTGTATGATGTACTGGTCGCTTTGCGCCTGGTAGCCGCCGTGGAAGACAACGCCCTGTACATGCTGCGTGGTGAAGCCGGGCTTGGCCGCGTCGAGGGTATAAAGCCCCTGCGCGTCCAGGCCTTCGATGCGGTAGTTGCCGCTGTTATCGGTATAGGCCGTGCCATACGTCACGGTGTTTCCGGTCAGATAGTCCCGGCCCTGAGCGCGCACAAAAGCGTGCTGTGCCACGCCGGTCACGCTGCCCGTGGCGTTGCGCAGGCGAATGGTGCCCACGATGCGGCCCGTGCGCAGATAGTCCAGCACATTGTGAATCATTTCTACGCGACGGTTTAGAAAGTCGTAGATCGTCGGATTGGTGTTGGGTATGGCCTGCTGATTCGCGTTGAAGCTTTCAAACCCGACCGGCGAAAAGACGATCTTGCCGCCCGCCGCGTTGCGCGCCCAGATGATGGCGGGCGAACCGTTGGAGTACGTGCCGTCAATGCCATACTGGCCCGGATAGAAGGTGGCGCTTGCCCCGGCGGGAAGCGTGGCGGGAACCGGCGGATTGAAGGCGATCTGGTTGGGAAAGCCGACCGGCACGATGTTCTGCAGCTCATACCCCTGATTCGGACACCCGTAATCATGGTTGGTCACCGGGAACGTCGTGGGCGAGATATACAGCGGCGGCTGGCTCAGCGGCGGATTGTCACCGACAACGCCCGGATTGATGTAATCGCTGTGCTGCGCCGGCAGGAAGAACGTGGTGATGCCGATAGGATTGTTGCCGCGCGCGCTGCCGCCCGCGCCGATGCCGTCCTGTGCGCCGCCGCCGCCCGCAATCGCGCTGTCCGAGATGAAGTAAGCGCGCAGCGTATTATTCAGGAACGCGTTGCCCTGCGGAATGATCCCTGTCGGGCCGGGCAGTTGGCTCTGGCCCAGGCTCAGGCCGAAGGCGATGTCCTGACCGTTCATAAACAGGCGACCGCCGCCGCCGACAAAGCCTGCCAGCAGCGTCTGGGTGTCCTGATCCAGAATGGTTCCCGGCCCCACGAACAGGTCGCCCGCGTAGGGAGCGTGCCAGATCACGCACCGATCCGCGACAAGCGGGTTACGCAGGGCGGTTTCAGGCGGGTTCGCCAGAATGTCGGGCGGCTGCGGCTGCGAGGTGCGCGGGCCATACAGATTAAGGACGGCGGACGGGATCGGCCCGCGACACTGGATGCGCCAGATGTCGTATTGCCCCGTGATCGGCACGTTGTTCGGGCCGACGCCGACAAGCGGATCCTGTCCGTTGTTGCCATACGAGTTCGCGCCCAGAGGCGTCTCGAAGTGAAGCATCTGGTGTACGGTGATGGGCGTACCGGGATTATAAGCCAGGGTCGGGAACAGCCTGCTGTCGAATTCCGTCATCCACGACTCGGTGGGATTGCCCTCGAAGGTCAGACCGGCGGCGTTCTGGATGCCGCTCGTGGTATTGGTGTCGCCGTTCGTGTACGTGCCGAAACCAAAGCGGTTGTTCAGAAACTTCTGGCCCGTGTCGTAGTCGCTGACGTACAGCAGCGGCGAGTTGGTGGAAAACGCTTTGGTCGTGAAGCCCCAGATGTTATCGTAAATCTTCCAGTTGCTTTGCGTGCCTCCGCTCGAGTCGAAGGGGTAGACCGCGTTGTCGTATAGAACGACGTCTATGATCATGTCGGAGTGGAAGCCCACCGGCGTCTGCCATGTCGCGATCCACTCATCCCTGTGCAGGGGGTCGGGGTTCTGTGTCAGGGGCAGCCAGAAGCCGGGGTTGCCGTCCTTGTAGCTGCTGCCCGGCTGAATGATGTTGGCGTCATCGGGCGGCGAGGCGCTGCCGGAGTAGGCGTTGAAGTCCTCGATGCCCGGCGTGTACCAGTTGAACTCCGGGCTGCCCGGTTCCGCATTAAGAATGCTCGGCGCGTTCGCGGATATTCCGGTTATGATATCCAGGTAGGGGCGGAACTTGGCTCCGGTCTGCGTGTCGGTCGCCTTGATGGCCTGCGCGTCCCACTCGTAAGGCGAGTGATCCAGTAGGAACAGAGTGGTGTCCAGTTGTCCCGTAAAGTTGGGACTTGGCGTATTTGGCCCGAAGTAGAAGATCTTATGTTCCAGGCTGTCGTCGCTCTGCTGCTGACTGTCGGGGCATTTGATCTGCAGGTAGGCGTACTTGATGCCGCTCTGATAATCCACGGCGCGTACCCGGAAGCGGACCGTCGTCCCGGCGTCCACATAGCGTCCCGTGGGCAGCGCGTTTCCGTCTATGGTTTCGACGCGCACGATCTCGTTCGTGCCTTCATTGTACTTGAGCAGCGTGGGCGCTTCCAGGTCCAGGATGGACGAGGCCCAGATGTTCAGGTTCGCGCCTCTGTCGCTCTGGTACGTCACGCGGTACGTGGTCTGGAACTGCGGGAACGAGGGAAAGTCTTCCGAACTGGAATGGTTGTTGTCGAAATTGTTGCCGTTGTCGTTGATGCCCGTATTAGGCTTGTCAAACGCGTCCAGATCGGCCTGCGGGTTGGAAGTTATCAGTTTGCGCGCGCCGGTATATGTTCCCGTGCTGCTGAACGGCTGCTCCACCTGCGTTACGGTGATAGTGGAGCCACCCGTGGCAGGGTCGGGGCCAACAGGCGCGTCCAGCATATAGATGTCGGTCGTACCCGTCGGACTCACGCCGTTGGGAATGCCGTCGTTCTGGCCGTCCACGCGGGTGCTGGCGAAGGCGAGTATCAGCCTGCCCAGCAGCGGCGTCGTCGGGAACGGCATGACGCCATTTGTACGGGGGTCGGGCGTGATGGTGGACCAGGCCGGATTGCGGTTGCTGGAAACCTGCGTTCCGATGCTGAAATTGGTGACGCGGCGCGGGGCGGGGCGCAGGGCGACCGCCTGAACGACCCACAGGTCGTCGGTGGCGTTGGCGCCGCCCGACACGACCGGAGCTGCCGTGGATGTGAAGCCCGTCGCGTTCGACGTAAAGGCGATCACGCTTCCGCCGGTGGGCAGGGCAGGCGACCATGCGGGCGAGTAATCATTTCCGATGCCGCCGGTCAACTGCGTGATGGTTCCCGAACTGAAATCCACGGTATAGATGTGGTAGGCCGTTTCGCCGTTGCGCTTGCCTGCAAATGCGATGGATGTGCCGACCGGCGAGAACGAGGGATGACGCACATCCGCGAATGTGTTGGTCGGACCGCTGCCGGTCAACTGCGTGGGCGTCGCGCCCGCATTGCTGACATCCACGAAGAACAGATTGAAACCTGCGCTGGTGACGGGAACGGTGGGATCGCCGGTCGAGGTGATGGTTCCGCCCGCCACATATGCGAGCAGCTTGTTATTGGTGGCGACGTTGGGTTCCAGATGCTGGCCCACATCCGTGGCGGTCGTGCCGGTGAGCTGCTGGACATTGGAGCCGTCCGGGGCCATGCGGAAAATGTTGAACGTTCTGGACACGCTTTCCGTGCTGTCGGTCGCGCTGTTGCGGTCACTATCGAAGTAAACGAACGTTTCGTCCATCGAGTAGAACGGGTGCTGATCCTGCGAGGTGGAACCCTGGAACGTGACGGCGGCGTCGTTGGGGTTCACTTTGGTCAGCAGGATGGTTTGCCGGGTAACGCCGGCGTCGCCCGCCACGCGCGACCGCGTGCCTTTGGGATGCCAGGAGCGCGATAACTGTTTGAGTTTGGCGCTGAGCGCTCGGTGCGTGACCCACGCCGGCAGTTTGTGCATCAGTCCGATGCCGGTGTGAGGAAACTGCCGGGTGTTGGGACGAGTCGTAGCTGTAACGGCGCGGCGCGGTGTGGAGCGTGGGTTGACGCGCCGGTTGCTTTGCGCGACGACAAGCGACACCACGACGCCAAGCAGGGCGACGGTCATTAGCAGATGCAAGGCGACATTGATTGGTTTGGCTCTATTCAAGGCGAGTCCTACCTCCTCATAAGATCTGAATGCAAGATCGCAAATGGCACGCTTGAAGGGAAAAGCCTGCGCTGCCGGGTGGGGTGTTTTCCGGCCTGGATGGATTATCTGAGAACAAGGCGAAGGCGCAATCCGGCCCAGACGGTTGAGCGACGAATAAAGCCTGTCGCCTGCAAGGGAGTGTCCGGGTCGAACGCGCATTTCGGCGCAATCCTGGGGGTTTGCTGATTGTATCAAGGCGACCCGGCGTAGCGACCGGGGTGGTGCGGGAAATCGAACGGCGATAATGGCTGGTGGGCTTGCCATCTCGCTTTAGACCGGGTCAAAGCGCGTCAGAGGACGTTCGGGAAGCCTCCCATGAGGCCGTCTGCGCTTTCATGCACTGTCAAGTTCGGATTATAGCATAACGGTCAGGAGAAAGCAAGCAGTTTCGCAAGGGTTTTTGCGCTTCCGGGCTTATTAGGGACGGATTATTTGTAAATCGCGCCAGAGTGCTGCCACGGCCTGCCGTATATCAGGCGCAAACCCTTCGTTAGCGATCACATAGTCGGCCTGAGCGGCCTTGTATTCCAGAGGCATCTGCGCCCCGATACGGCGGCGCGCGTCCTCCTCTTCAAGCAGGTTCCTGGCTTTGAGACGTGTCACCTGCACTTCTAAGGACGCGGTCACAACCACGATTCGTTCAAACCACATCTGCATTTTTGTTTCAAACAAAAGGGGGACTTCTACGACGACAACGGTATTCCGGGGCAGGTCTTCCCGGCAGGCGTCCATCTGGGCGCGCAGCAGGCGCATTATGGGGGGATGCAGGATACGGTTCAGCGTTTCGCGCTGCTCCGTATCCGCAAACACGCGCTGTCCGAGCAGCGTTCGGTTCAGTCCGCCATCGGGCAAAAGCACATCCGTTCCGAACGAACGGGAGATCCGGGCCAGAGTCTGTCCATGCGGCGACAGTACGGCCCGCGCCGCCTGATCCGCGCTGAAAACGACGGCTCCTTGTTCCTCAAGCAGCCGCGTCACCAGGCTTTTGCCGGTCGCCAGTCCGCCTGTAATGCCGACAGTGAGCATGATGTTGTTTGTTGCCTGTCATTTGTTGTTTGTTGTTTGTTGCTTATTGTTCGACTATAAAGGCGAGCCTGTTGTAATCCGGGGCATCCTGTATTTATCAAACAACAAACAACAAACAACAAACAACTCGTTCCCTACTCTTCCGTTTCCGGCTCCACATCCTCGATGGTGACGCTGTTGGCGTCGAACTCTTCTTCTTCTTCCGTGGCGCGCTGTTCACGCTTGCTGCGGCGGGCCGTGGCAAACGCTTCGCTAAGCTGGTTGAAGCGCGGTTCTTCCACGCGGCCCGGCACAAAGCGCCCGAAGTCGGGTTCTTCTTCCCCGGCCCGTCCGCGCGCCGGCCGTTCGCGCTTGGGCGCGCCGGTCGTCGTCGTGGCGGCGGGTTCGCGGGACGCGCCCGCTTCGGGAGCGGCGGGACGCGGTTCGCGCGGACGCTCGGCCTCGCGCTCTTCCGGCGGCAGCAGGGCGCGCAATGACAGCGTCATCTTGCGTTCTTCAGGCCGCAGGCCGATGATCTTGACTTCCACCTCTTCGCCCTGCACTACATCGCCGCCCGGCTTGCCGCCCCGATTGCGCGGGATCTCGCCGTTGGGGATGATGCCTTCGACATCGCCCTCGACCTGCACGAACGCGCCGAAGGGAACGCGGCGCGTGACCGTACCCTTGATAACGTCGCCTTCCTTGTACCGTTCACCGACAACCGCCCACGGATCGGGCAGTATCTGGCGCAGGCCCAGGCTGACGCGGTTATTCTCCAGATCCATTTTCAGGACGACGACATCCAGGTCCTGGCCTTCGCGCAGCACTTCCTTGGGGTCGTTGATGCGTGTCCATGACATTTCGCTGATGTGCAGCAGTCCGTCAATGCCGCCCAGGTCAATGAATGCGCCGTAGTTGGTCAGGCGGCGCACGGTTCCATGCCGCACCTGACCGGGCGTGAGACCGGCTTTCGTTTCCTGGCTGCGCGCCATCCGCTCTTCTTCCACGGCGGCCTTGTTGGACAGAACCACCTTGCGGCGCTCCTTGTCCACCTCGATCACCTTGAGCGCGATAGACTGCCCGACATATTTATCCAGGTTGGTCTTCAGGCTGCCGTTGCCGACATGGGACGCGGGAACGAAGCCCCGTATGCCCAAGTCAACCACAAGCCCGCCCTTGACGCGATCCGTGACCATCGCCTGCAGGACTTCCTGCGTTTCTTTGGCCTGCTGCACCTTGTCCCACGCCTGCTCGAAGTCGGCGCGCTTTTTAGACAAGATCGGCACACCATCCTGGTTTTCGGGTTCCAGCACATAAACCTTGATCTTGTCGCCGACTTTCACAATATCTTCAGGGTTGAGGTTGCCGTCACGCGAAAGTTCGTTAGGGCGTATTATGCCTTCCGACTTGGCGCCGACATCCACGAGAACGCCTTCGCGGCGATCTACGCGCATGACGGTTCCCGTAATGACCTCGTTTTCACGCAACTGCTGCAGGGAACGGTCGTATTGCGTTCCCATGTCCAGCGCGCGCATTTCCCGCTGGAAGGCGTCTTCGTCATCTTCCGCCGTGGTGCGGGCGGGGGCGGGCGGCGCGGCCTCGACTGAGGGGGCGGCGTGTTCCACGGCGACCGGCTGGGCCGGAGTCGGTTCATCCACTCCTGCGGCTCCGGCAGGGGCAGCGGAGAAGACAGCCGTAGCGCTGGCGCTGGTCTGGCCCTCCTCATGGCCGTTTAGCTCCGTCGCCATACCCGGATTTGTCTTTTCCTGAACCATCTCATCAGACATAGGTCTGTCTACTCCTTTTCAGCGTGGGCGCGTGTCCGGCGAACCGGATCAGGCGCTTGCCACGGCAGGTTGACACTGGGGGCAAAAGGTTGTGCCTCGCCCGTGAAACGTTATTTTCGTCAGTTCCTGCCCGCAGTGGGTACAGGGCTGGCCGGGACGATCATACACCTGGGGCGTATAGATACCTTCAAACTGCTCAAGGTTCCCATTGTGCGCGGCAAGTTCGTCGGCAAACGCGCGTCCCTGTGCAATGGCTTCGCCAAGCACACCGACAATGGCCGCGTACAGACGCTGCGATTCCTCGAACCCCACCTCGCTTGCCCTGCGCGCCGGATGGATGCGGGCGCGGTGCAGGCTTTCGTCGCAGTAGATATTGCCCAATCCCGCTACGATCCGCTGACTGAGCAGCAGGGGCTTGATCGGCCCGCGCCGCTCCGAGAGCGCGCGGTACAAAAACTGCGCCGTGAAATCTTCGCTAAACGGTTCGACGCCGAGCGCGTCTAGGCCCGCGATGCCTGTTGGCTGCGGGGCAGGCGGCGCAAGCCACCACTCTCCCCAGCGCCACATATCATAATACCTTAGTTCGCGCCCGGAGTCCAAACTCAACAGTCCGCACAAATATTTGCCCGGTATCCGCTCTTCGTCTTCCACCCGCAATCCGCCGCGCATCCTTAGATGCACGATCAGACGCAGTTCCTCATCTTCTATCACAGCGCTAATTCCGCTGCTTTTTGCGATGCCGGCCTCTTTTTTACCGCTGGCAGCATCCAATCGTTCCGTATCCGCCAATCCGAACAGCAGATATTTGCCTCTTCGCGTCAGGGACGATATTGTTTTGCCGGTCGTTTGCGCCGCAAAATGTTCCGCATTCGTGCCGCGCAGGATTACCGGGGAGGGGAAGCGGGAGTCCAGGATGCGCGCATGAAGCAGGCGGTGCGTGAGCAGATGGCGCAGCGATTCGACTTCGGGTAGTTCGGGCATACGACGTGCGGTTTTGGCGGCGCGACAGGTATTTTTTTCACAGGTTGGCTGCGCGTCATGCGCGAATAATTCATCACACTATAAACTTCAATACCTAACAGGGACAGCTTGGCGAACATGGAAGCCGCAAAAGCGCTTCAAAACACCTGTTTTGGAAATCGTACACGCTATTATAGCATGATTCCAGATAAACAGCATATTTTTTGAACGAATTGCGTCCTGTATCTTCGCTTCCTGCCGGTGTATTTCCTGCCGCATTCCAAAGTTGGCTGCTGTATTGGCATTTGCGCTCGTAGTCCGGCCCTCTAAGGGCAGCAGAAGATATTCTCAGAGCGGCATGTATGATGCGCGTTGGGGTTTGCTGTCGCGACGGTATAGCGCGATTGCTACGCTTCCTTATAGTTCTCTTTGTGCGTGAGCGTAGGCAGGGTGATGGGAGCCTGCCCCCCATCCAGAGCCGGATGCGCGGTATGCTTCAGGCCCAGCCAGTAGCGGCGCACCATCACGCGCGCAATCGCGGCGAGCGGAGCGGCGAAAAACATGCCGAGCAGGCTGCCGATAGTGCCGCCGATCATCAGACCGCCGATCTCGCCGCCCGCGATCAGCACGATGATGACCACAAACGGGTGCAGTTCCATGCGGTCGCCGATCAGCATGGGCATGATGAACTTGCTTTCGGCAAAATGCAGAAACGTGAAAAAGCCCAGCACGGCCAGCGCGGTCCCCGGCCCTTTGGTCACAAGGGTCAGCAGCACGATGGGAATGCCGCCGATGATCGGCCCGATGATGGGAATGGCGCGCGTCACGCCCGCCAGTACGCCCAGCACAAAGGGATATTGGACATGCAGCAGGGCAAGCCCCGCGCCCACGACCACGCCCGCAAGGGCGCACAGGATCACCTGCCCCTTGACGAACGCCTCCATGATGCGGTTGAACTCGTTGATAACGCGCACCGTTTCACGCAGATGCCGACGCGGAGCCAGCGCCACGAACTCATGCTTGAGTTTACGCCCGTCAATCAAAAAATAAAAGGCGAGAACGGGCAGAACGACGATCTCAACGATGTTTTTGGCGCTTTCTAGAACCTTTTGTCCAGCTTCCGCCGCCATAGACTTTGCCATCAGCGCGAAATCCACTTTTTTGATCTGTTCGCGGATGCGGTCGGACTGACGCCATTCCGGCGCGTCGTCGTCGTACTCTCTCAGGCGCGCATTGACCGCCTCGCGTATCTCCTCGACCTTGCCGGGGCTGGTCGCTACGCGCAGTTCGGCGACAAAGGGCGTCACGATCAAGCGCGTCCCCTGCCACAGCAAAAACACGGCAAAAACAAATACATACAGCGACGCATACACGCGCAGCAGATGGCGCTCGATACGCACACGCCCCTCCGGCGTGGCGATCTGACGCAGGAACACGCGCCGATACGCCACCTTGACGCGCATACTGACCAGCGCCAGAACATCGTGCGCGCGGACGAATCCCTCCTGTCGGCACAGCCAGTCCACGGGCGGATTCAGCACATACGCGATGATGGCCGCAATAAACACCGTGGTGATGATGTTGCGCAGCCGATAGCAGGCGAAGCACACCGCCCCGATGATGACCAGACGCAGCAGAAACCGCCACACGGCGTTAAACGTATTCTCTGCGCGTCCATAGGGAGGGATCATAGTGGCGTGTCTTCTCCTGCAAATCAAGTTACATGCGGCGGCGGCGGGCAGGCTGTCGGCGCGGCGTGGCAGTCGGCGAAGCCGGCGACATTCCGCCGGAGGCAGATCGAGACGTTTCGCCGTCTTCGGCTGCCTCCTCATCCTCTGCTTCCGGCCCGGTTCCAAAGGACACAGGCGCGTCGTAGACCTGCGCGCTGCCACTAAGGGGCGCTGCGGGCGGTGTGGCAACAGGCTTAGATGGCGCAATGGCTGCGCGTCCATTCGGCGTACCCCGCCCCGCGTCGCTCGCCCGCGTCGGAGCGGGAACAACAGGGGCGGCAAGCGGCGGCGCGACATCGTTGCCCTTCGCCATGACAAGCAGGACGCTCGCGTTGAAAATGGACGAGTACGTTCCGCTGACGATGCCGATGAGCAGCGCGCCCGCGAACTGATGTACCACGCTGCCGCCCAGGAAGAACAGGGCCAGCAGGGTCATCACGACCGTAAGCGACGTGCGTATACTGCGGCTGATGGTCTGGTCAATGCTGCGGTCGGTCAGGTCGCTGAACGTCTCGCCCTTTTGCCGATGCGTCAGGTTCTCGCGCACACGATCAAATACGATGATCGTGTCATGCACGGAAAAGCCGATCACCGTGAGCATGGCCGTGACGAACAGGCTGTCTATCTGCCACCCGAACAGCAGTCCGAGCAGCGCGAACGATCCCCACAATACCAGTACATCGTGCAGCAGGGCGATCACGGCGCAGATGCCGTACTTGAAGCCCTCTTTTAGACCGCCCATCGAAAAGCGAACGGCCAGATACAGCACGATAAGCAGTGACGCGCCCAGCACCTGCCAGATGGCGTTCTGCGTAAGTTCCTTGCTGACCGTGCCGCTCACATCGCTGAACGGAATATCGGCTGCGGTCAGCTGCTTGCCGCCCACTTTGTCCAAAGGCCCGACCTGCGTTGACAAAGTGTTCAGCAGGCTCAGGCGTTCCGACTCCGCAAGGCGCTCGGTCGTTACTGTCGCCAGATGGCTGTACTGCTGCGTCGGGTCTTCCGACACGACCACGCGGTTGTCCTTGAACTTGCCGCCGAGTTTGCTGATGACGCCGGAAATATCGCCGGCCTGATGCCGGGACGCGAACGGGATCTGCTGTTCGGTTCCGCCCTTAAAGTCAATGCTCTGCTTGATGCCGCCCGCGCCCCATGCGATCAGGCCCGGCACGATAATGGCGAGCGAGCCGCCCAGCCACCACGCCTTGTGGCGCATAACATGCAGATGCCGCACCTTCTCGGCCCCGGCCACGCCGAATACGGCGGGATTTTCGCCCAGATTGGTGCTGACAAGCGCGAACAGGAACGTGCGCGTCACGACGATGGCCGTGAACATGCTGACCAGAACGCCCAGGCCCAGCGTGAGCGCAAAGCCGCGTATCGGCCCGCTCCCATACTGATACAGCACCCAGCAGGTTCCGATGGTACACACGTTGCTATCGAAGATGGCCGTAAACGCGCGCTTAAATCCTGCGTCAATAGCCGAGCGCAGGTTCTTGCCGCTGCGAAGTTCCTCTTTGAACCGCTCAAAAATCAGAATGTTGGCGTCTACCGCCATACCGATGGAGAGAATAAATCCGGCGATACCCGGCAGCGTGAGCGTGATGGGCCATATCTTAAACAGGGCCAGGGAAAACAGCGTGTACAGCAAGAGTGCGCCGTCCGCCAGCAGTCCCGGCAGGCGATACCAGGCCACCATTACAACAAGCACAAGGCCCAGGCCCAGAATGCCCGCTCGAAACGTGGTCTGTACCGCCTCCTGTCCGAGCGTGGCCTCCAGCTTGCGGAACTCGATCTCTTCGAGCGGAACGGGCAATGCTCCCGCGTTCAACTGATCGGACAGGGCTTTGGCCGAGGCCAGCGTGAAGCTGCCCGTAATGACGCCCTCGCCCGGAAGAATGCTCTGGATGGTCGGGGCCGTAAGCAGCTTGCCATCGAGGAAAATGCCCAGATGCCGTCCGATGTTGTTGCGAGTGACTTCCTGAAAGCGGTCGCGCGCCTCACCTTTGAGTTTGAACGCGATTTCGGCCCCGCCGCCCTGCGATGAAGGCACTGCGCTGCTGCTCGCCAGATCGCCGCCCGTGGCAATCGGCTGGTTGTTGAACACCTCCTCCTGCAGTACCTGTGGCGGAAGGGGCTGCAGGGTCTGGGCGTCTACGATCTGCTCTTCGGGCGTACCCGCTTTCGGGTCGCGCATCGACATCCGCCATTTGGCCGGGGTGCGGCCCGACTCGTCGCCAAGCTGCGGCAACAGGTAGAACAATAAACTTGCCGTGGATTTCAACTGATCGCGCACTTCGGACTGGTTTTTCAGGCCGGGAAGTTCGATGATGATTTGATCCGGGGGCTTGGTGATGATCTGCGGCTCGGCAACGCCCGTGGCGTTGACGCGGTTTTCCATTACCTTACGCACGGCTTCCAGACTCGTGTTGGGGTCCCACTTGCCCTTATACTCTTCGGTCTTGGCGCGCAGGACGATGCGCGCGCCGCCCTGAATGTCCAGGCCGGTGCGGAATTTGCCCGCCACTTTTTGGGAAAACGTGACAATGCCCGCCACGATACTCAGCACGAGGATTAACAGAAGCATTCCTCGATTCTGTTTGCCAGTCAATACGAACCTCCAAAAGAAACGAAGATCAAAACAAAAAGTGGGAGCGATTCAAAACAATTCGTAATCAGCGCCGCGAATAAGGGTCGAACCGCTCAACAAAGATGGCTGAATGAGTGTCGAAAAGAACAAAGGGTCAACAAAAAGCTAACAGGCCAGTGTGTAAAAACAGTCCTTACATTATAGACGCGGAACGGGCCAATGTCAAGGCGGCAAACTTACGCGCCGGCAGCCTTCGAGCTGTCGGCGCGTTTCGCTTGCTGAAAGTACCCGGCGGCAAAGTACAAGCGTCGCAGGGACGCGCCGGGTCTATGATCTCGCGCATCCCTACGACGCTGGTTTTTCAAATAGAAGTCATCAATCCCGGCTCAGACCGGACGGGACTCATCCGCCTGCTCCTCCGTGTCCGCGCTCCAAACGCCGTTTTCGTCGGGGCGCGCGCCGGGGAACGCGTTCTTCCACGGGCGGCGCGGGCGGGCGGGATGGCGCGGCCGGGGCGGGCGCACGATCACGACCGGATTTCGCCCGCGCCGCCGCGCCTGTTCGCGCTCGATCTCTTCCTCGATCAGCACGTCCGCAAGGGCTTTGCCGACCATGTAGCCGACGGGATCACTCGCGGCAATCGCGGCGATGCGGTGTTCCCGTTCCATCCGTTCCGCCGCGCCCAGCACTGTATCTAAAGCGCGGGCGTGGTGCAGGATGGCGATAAGAATGGCAAGGGATGGGGCGATGGGGCCATCGTCCATAATCGCGGCGCGGATTTGCCGATGCAGCTTCTGCACATAGGCGGGTTCCAGAACGGGGTATGTCGTCCATTTGATGACCCACAGGGCGCGGTGTTCGCTGGCCGTCAGGATGCCCCGCTCGGTCAGCCGCTCGCCCAGGATTCGCACGGGTTCGGTGTCCGAAGAATAGAGATGCCGCACCCACCATGCCAGGGTGCGCGGGCGCGACGTGGTTCCAAAGCGGACAAACGCGTCGTCAACGGCGCGGTCGCCCATTGGCGTGGTCTGCCGCACCTGCACCTTGCCAAGTTCCAATCCCAGCCGTTTGCCGCGCAGCAGGTCGGCGAGGGCCGCGCCCGCCAGCATATACCGAAAGTGGGGCTGCGCGATGTCGCCCGTGCGGGGCCGGACGCACAGCAGAAGCAGTTGTTCCTGAAGCGTCAGACCTGGGGCGGCGGCGGCATCGGCGTCAGACTTGGCTGCAGGCTGCGAGGCGGGCGGCGCGTTCACGTCCGGCGAGGCTGACGAGGTTTCGGGCGCTAAATCAGACACAGGATCAGTGATGGAATCGAAAGTGGTGGAATCGGACATAATGCCTCCCAGGGCTGCAACGGCTTCAAGGGTTCTCTTCAATAATTCTCTTCAATAATTCTCTTCAATAATTCTCTTTAACGGTTCTATATTCTATGGCAGACCCTGTTATGCCAGACGAAGCCGGCTGGAAACGGTTTCACTTTAGATGAAACTTGTTTCCAGCCAGTTTTAGGGGATTTAGCCGAGACAATCCGCGACGCGGACACGATAATCAGGCGTGTGCCGGGGCAGCGGCCAGTTCCTCCTCCGAGGGCGACCAGCGCTGAAACACGGCGGCGACGACGGCAGTGTCCAGGGACAGGGACTGCGCCGGGGCGCTTGCTCGCAGCGCGGCCTCCGGAGGCAATGACCCTATGGACAGTGGTTCCAGCGGCAGCGATTGCAGGGACAGCGACTCAAGCGGCGGCGCGTGTCCGCTCGCATGGCGGGTGTCTATGTGGCGCTCCAGTCCTTTCTGCGCCATTTTGTTCTCGTACATGCGCTGGTCGGCGACCGCCACCAATTCTTCCATGCTCGCGCCGTCGTGAGGGCAGCAGGCGATACCGATGCTGACGTCCAGGCGGCAGGCCGCGTCGAAATCGGTAAGAAATGCGGGCCGATAGCTGCGGATCGCGGCCCGGATGCGCGCGGCCACGTCGCGCGCTCCTTCGAGAGAAGCATAGGGCAGGATCACGACGAACTCATCGCCGCCGTAGCGCACGGCCACATCGCTTGGACGCAGTTCGCGCGGCAGCAGCCCGGCTACATCGCTCAGCACCTGGCTTCCCGTGGGATGGCCGTACAGGGTGTTGACATTTTTGAAGTTGTCCAGGTCCAGATAAAGCAGTGAAAAGCCCGTCGCGCCGGACGCATCGGGCGCGCGCAGGAGGGCGTCGGTCGCGTGGCGCAGATAGCGCATGTTGTGCAGGCCGGTCAGCGCGTCCGTATTGGCCTCGCTGCGCGTCTGGTCGTGCGCGCGGTTCTGGCAGAGCGCGGCCTGCACCTGGTCGGCGATCATAGTCAGCAGGTTTTCGTCGTCTTTGGTGAAAGCGTCGGGCGCGCGATGATAAAACGTCATCACGCCCAGCGTCTCGCTGTCGTCTGCTGTTCCCGACTTGAGCGGCACGATCAGAATGGACTCGATGGGCCGCTCCGGCGGGTGGGACAGCGACAGGGCCAGTCCGTCGGCGCAGTACGCGCCCCGGTATGTTTTGCCTTCGGCGGCGGCGCGGGCCGAGGGCGCGTCTGCCTGTATAAAAGGATGATCGTACAGCAGATCGGCGTTTAAGCCTGCGGCGGCGATCAAATGCAGTCCTCGCGCACCCACATTCAGGCTGCCCACAGCGTCTCCACCCTCTTCATCGTCGGTCACGCCCACAGTGTTTCTGCCCGGACGATGCTCGCTCATCTCCGGGGCAGGGGCATACCCATACTCTACGGGTGCGGAACGTTCGGGCGCAGGGGCCGCGCAGTGAACCTCTTCCGGGGTGTCGTACAGCATAAACGCGCACGTTGTTCCCGGCATGATGCTCGTCAGATTGCCGCCCAGCAGTCTCAGCCGCTCCTGCATGGGGGCCGCGCTGCCGAGCGTACTGCCGACGTCATACAGCACCCACAATTCCGAGGCCGTGCGTCCGATCTGGCGCGAGGTCTGCGAGCTTGCGCTGCCCGCCTGCCCGCCGTCCTCGTCCCGCGCGCTTTGCATCTGGTTTTCCGCGTATTGGGGCGCGGCGGCCATGTCGCCGATGATGCTGATAAAAGCGGATACAACGCCGGCATCGAACTGTATGCCCGCCTGGGCGATCAGATATTCTTCGGTCTGCTCATGCGACCATGCGGGCCGGTATGGGCGGGCAGTGGTCAGAGCATCGTATACATCGGCGACCGTGAGAATGCGCGCCCCCAGCGGGATCGCCTCGCCCGCAAGACCGTCCGGGTAGCCCTTGCCGTCCCAACGCTCGTGGTGGTGACGCACGACGTCCACGACGGGCCAGGGAAAGTTGACCGGCTCCAGTATGTCCGCGCCTATAACCGGATGCAGCTTCATTTTGGCGTACTCGTCGTCGTTCAGCTTGCCCGGCTTGAGCAGGACATAATCCGGTACGCCGAGCTTGCCGATGTCGTGCAGGACGGCCCCTGTGCGAATAGCTTCCATCTTATCGCCCGTAACGCCCAGTTTCTGCGCCACGGCCACGGCGTAATGCTGGACGCGGTGGATGTGCGCGTGGGTGTATTGGTCTTTGGCGGCAATGGCCGTGGCGAGAGATTTTACTGTGGACGAATACAGGTCGCCGAGCATCTCGCGCCCTGCTTCCAGTTCCTCTATAAGCGCCTGTTTCTGCGCCACATGGTCGCCGTACATTTTGTAGTAGTGATAGGCGAACGGCACGACGCTGGCGGCAAAGAGAATCATGGGAACGTCATGGATGAACATGATGGCAAGGGCCACATACGCCGCGCCCATGATATGCAGGGGGAAGGCCCAACAAAAATCCTCGCGCCATATCAAGAGGAAGCGGCGATGCGAACACAGCGACAGCACCAGGGCCAGCGCGCAGGTGTTGATGAGAAAGTAGCACAGCATCGCCAACATGACAGCCCCGAACGACCGCGACTCGACATGCCCGATAGTGCCGTTGAGGGCCGCGAAGACGCGCCCCGCGCACCAGGCGGTGATGACGATGGAGGCCGCGTTGAACAGTATTTGATGCCATTGCAGACGCCGCTTGTATTTGTCCGTGGAGTAGGTATACAGGTCGGCGCAAAAGGCGGACGTGATGCCGGCCAGTACGCCGGCGCGCACTCCTAAAGCAAGCAGAGCGGCGAACGTCACCAGAAATCCCAGCGTGACATAGCGTGACTGCCCCTGCTCCCTGGTACGCAGCAGATAGATCTTGCGTGTGCCGGCTACGCCCGCCGCCGCCATCGCCAGCAGCGTGGGCAGGGGGAGAAATTTGTCGCCCTGAACAACAGGCCCTAATAGCGCGAACAAAAGCGCGGTCAGGCCCAATGCACAGACGAAACAGATAAAGGCGCGCGCGGCAGTAGAATAAGACTTCATGAGCGGTCTCTTTCGTGTTTGATCTTCCCGTTACAAGTTGCCTATTTTACTGGTGCTGAGATACGAAGGCGTTATCAGCATTAGTACCCCTACCGGGGATACAACTGTTTAATTACAATTGTCGGCAGAAAGGGGCAAGGTCTTTATAGGTAAAAAGACGGTTTTTTCAAAAAATTTATTATTTTTACACCAATTTACCCTAATGAGCGGCTTTGCGTCACCCAACAATTAGATTCAGAAGCGAAAATACCTAATTCGGCCTAACAGGGCTTGGTTCCTTCCCCCCGGTTGGTACAGCCTTTAGCCCCGTATTTTTCTGCTTTGTGTACTCGGTTTGTTCTGTTTGTCGTGTTTCAGGTTTGTAGAATGCGGGTTCAAGTAATCTGCGGTGCGCGTCCTCTTATTTCTTGTTTTTATTCTTCCGAAGGAGAGTCCAATGTTCGCTTTGCAGCCCAACCAACTGCCCACTGCTTTCCCGGCGCCGGGCAAAACGACCTGTTCTCCGTTTTCCTGTTCTCCAGTCTCTTATCCTTCCGGTACGCCCGCCGTTTGCGAAACGGTTTCCCCGCGACGACGCCTGATCGAGGCGTCTCTAACGCCACTGACATTCCTGCTTCTGGCAGGCGCCCTGCTGACCGTCACGCCCGCGCACGCGCAGAGCGCGGCGTACACGCGTGTTGACCGCCTGATCGCGGCGCATTCGGCCAGGTTCGCGCCCGGCCTGAGCGCGCAGCTTCGCCGCATGGCGCAGCAGAAAGACGACAAGGCCCTGATCCCCGTGATCGTGCAGACCGATGGCGCGATGCCCGAACTGGCCCGCCCACTGCTTGGCAAGATGTCGCTGTCCGCGTATCGGACGGACAAAGCGCGCATTAGCACGTTTGTCGCGCTGAACCTCCGGGGAACGCTCGCCGCGCGCCTGACCGCCGTGGACATCGCGCGTCTGGGCGCGGACGCGCACACGCGCCATATCTCTCCCGACCTGCCTATCCAGGCTTGCGATGCCGGTACGCCCGTTCTGGATTACGCGATGCAGGCGACGGGCGCGGACTTTGTGCAGACCAGCAATCAACTGAGCGGACAGGGCGTGACCGTAGCCGTAGTAGACACCGGCATTTATCCGCACGATGACTTGACCCTGCCCACGTCGCGCCTGACGGGATGGGCCGATCTGGTCAACAACCGGCCCGCGCCCTACGACGACAACGGACACGGTACGCATGTGGCGGGGCTTGTCGGCGGCAGCGGGGCCGACAGCGCACAGAACCATTATACGGCTCTGCTGTCCCGTACCGCGCCGCTCGCCAATCTCGTCGGCGTCAAGGTGCTGGACGGTAATGGCGCGGGCAGCGTCAGCACGGTCATCGCGGGCATTGACTGGTGCGTGGCGCACAAAGCCGCGTACAACATCCGCGTGCTGAACCTGAGCGTGGGCCATCCGGTCGGGGAAAGCTACACCACCGACCCGATGTGCCAGGCGTGCGAGCGGGCCTGGGCGGCAGGCATCACGGTCGTGTGCGCGGCGGGCAACTATGGCCGCAGCGTACCGTCCGATCAGTACAGCGCGCCGCAGTACGGCAGCATCACCAGTCCGGGCAACGACCCGCACGTCATCACGGTGGGCGCTATGAACACGATGGGTACACTGGATCGCAGCGACGACCGCATCTGCTCATACAGCAGCCGGGGGCCGAGCGCGGTTGATCTTGTTCTCAAGCCCGACCTGGTCGCGCCGGGCAACAACATCATCAGTCTGGCCGCGCCGGGCAGCGCCCTGTACACGCAGGCGGCAGTCAATCTGCTCGACCCGGCCCTGTACGGCGGAACGGGCGGGCGGACGTACTTGAGCCTGTCCGGTACTTCAATGGCCGCGCCCGTCGTGGCCGGGGCCGCAGCCCTGCTCCTGCAGGCCGACCCGACCCTGACCCCGGATACCATCAAGGCCCGCCTGATGCTGTCGGCCAGCAAGATCGCCGGCTCGGACTATCTGACCTACGGCGCGGGCTACCTCAACGTCGTGGGCGCGCTGCAGTTGACGCAGGTGGGCGCGGTCGGCGCGGTCAGCCCGAATCTGGTACGCAACATGGACGGCAGCGTGAGCGTCGCCAACTTCGGATGGGGCGGCGGCAGCATCCTGAGCCAGAATTTCGGCTGGGGCGGCGATCTGGGCGACAAGAAACTGACCGGCGAGGACGTTTCGGCCTCGAACTTCGGCTGGGGCGGCGATCTGGGCGACAAGAAACTGACGGACTACGCCACGCCTATGAACTTCGGCTGGGGCGACAGCGTGTTTACGCCTTCGGGCCTGTTCGGCGGCGTCGTTCAGGTTCCGCAGAACTTCGGAACCAGCCCCGCCCCCCTGTGGAGCGGCGGCGTAGCCCCCCTCAGCACACCCGGTCAGACCGACGCCATGCACCTGCTGTTCGACGGCGACTAGGCAAGCTGCTTGTTGCTTGTTGCTTGTTGAGGAATGAAAAGGCCGGACGGTGTACGCGATGAAGTACACTGTCCGGCTTTTCGTTTCCCTGTTCATTGCTCTGTTAATTGCTATTTTATTTCTTACTGTTCCCGTTCAAGACAGCGCAAACCTGTGGTATAATGCAGTTGCATCGGGAAATCGGCGGACTGCTTCTTTCGAGTATTTCCACCGCCGTATGTCGTTCTGATTGTTTTTGAGCAGGAAGCTGCGCCCCGACCGTCGAAAACGCGTTTCAAGAGGAACGCCGCGCCGGTCAGCAGCACCGATCCCCTGCGCCAAATTCTTCCTCCCCCCTTTGCCGTCATCCCGGCCCTGCTGCGGCTGCGCCTGCCCCCGCTCGCCCGCCCGCGCCGCGCCGTCGCATATCGTGTCACCACGGGTGGAATCATGCTCAACTCCTATCATCGCCGCGCCTTTATCGCGCTCGCCGTTTTCGCGCCTACGGCCACATCGGCGAACACCGCGCCTGCAGGATCGCCCACAAGCGTCGCGCCCGCCAATGTCACGCCGGCCGGAACGCCCCTGGGCGTCGCGAGTACCCCGCATGTCGAAGAGGCGATCACGCTCTGGGAAGCGCTCAGCCACGTCGAGCGCAAATCCAAATCCACTACCGACCCCGATGAGCCTGTCCGCGTGCCGCTCGGCGCCGTTCCGGGCTTTACGCTTCCCGCGCTTGACCGCATCGGCGATCCGGGAACGGCTGTGGCGGGCGGCAAAAAGGTGTATCGCGGCCCCCTCGGCAGCGTCAACCGCGTGTGGGACATGCTTCTGAAAGCCACGGGCAGCAGCTTTGAACCCAAGGGCAGCGCGTCCCTGCAGTTCCGCAAAGACAGCTTTACGGGCGGCAGTCAGGCCTCGCAGGCGTACAAAGATCAGTATTATCTGGGCCAGGGATCCAACGGCGTTTACAGCAACGCCGAGATGCACGTTGACGCTACCCTGTTCAAATCCTTTCATACCTCCTATACCCTCAGCACCAACCCCTATACCACGCCCGGACAGAACCGCTTCAAGATAGATTACAGCACGTCGAAAGCGCGGATGCAGATCGGCGACATCAACGCGGGCTTTCAGGGCAACAGCCTGATTGATTTCAACCGCTACCTCAGCGGCGTTCAGGTGGAAAACAAATGGAGCCGGCAGCTTAAAACCACGACCCTGTTCTCCAAGATCAAGGCCGAGACCAAGACGCTTTCCGTGCAGGGCAACAACTCGGCAGGCCCCTACTACATGTTTTCCGGCCAGATCGTGGACGGCAGCGCGCATGTGCGCGTGGACAACCGTGACCTGCAGGCGGGCAAAGATTACACCCTCGACCCCACGACCGGCGAACTGCGCTTCCTCAACGGCAACGTGATTTTGCAGTCGCAGACCATAGCCATCACCTATGAGACGCTAGGTTATGGGCAGCAGTTGGGCAGCATCTACGGTTTCCGCAGCGCGTATGCGCCGGGGGGAACCTCCAATTTCGGCATGACGGTCGTGACGCAGCAGACGCCGCGCGGCACGTTATCGCAGCAGGTCGCGCGCAAGTTTCAGGGCCAGGAGGCCGCGCTCGCCTCCTACACCGTGGACACTCCCATTGACACCACCAAACCCTTCACCGTAGACGTGGACGGCCTGCCGTTACAGAAGAACATAGACTACTCCGTTGACAGCACGTTCGGCAACGTGGTTCACCTGAAAAGCCCTATACCTTCGACGCAGACCGTAACCATTACCTATTTCCCGCTCGATACCACGCAGAACCCCGGCAACCGCAGCGTGATCGGACTGGACGGCCACATGGGCCTGGGCAAATGGGGCGGCGTGACGCTGGAAACCGCCATGTCGGGCCTGACCCTGGGCAGCACGAACTATCCCGGCAAGGCCGCGCAGATGCGCCTGGACCTGAACCCGATCAAAAACCTTACCACCCATTTCACGGTGCGCGACGTGGGCGCGACATACTCCTCGGTACAGTCACCCGGCTTCAACCGCAACGAAAAATCTTTAGAGATGTCGGGCGAGTACACGCCATTTTCCAGGCTGCACCTGAGTTTCGAGATGCTCAAGGCCAAGCGGCCCTCGTACTCGCTTTCATCCGGCACCACGGCCACGGGCGCGTTCAGCCTGACGAGCGCGGGCAGCGACAGCTACAATCAGTACACGCTGGGCGCGTCTTACGACCTGGCCCGCAACCTCAAGGTAAACCTGAGCCGCAGCAACCTGGGGACGCAGTATCTCGTGGGAGGGCAAAGCACGTCCACAAGCGATAACCTTTCGCTGACGTGGGGAAGGCGGTCTTTCAGCATTGACGCGGGCCTGATACGCAGCCTCAACGACACCAACACGCTCGCCAGCCTGTACGGGCTGACGACCGCGACAGGAACGACCGGCACAAATACCCTCATAGACGTGCGTACATCCACGCTGACCAAGCGCCTGGGCGCAAACTGGCAGGCGCTCAAATGGCTGCACCTGGACGGCAGCTTTTCGGAAAACGCCATCACCAACACGGGCAGCATCGGCACGACGGCGCTGACCAACACGAACGCCACGGATCGCCAGATCACGGCCCGCTTCCAGCCGCCCATCAAAGGGCTGACCTTCAGCTACTCCTACGACCTGTCCGACACGGGCAACGCGCAGACGGTGGGCGGCACGTCCTCATTGCTCGGCACGACCGGAAGCACGGTCAGCGCGGTCGGTTCGACCGCATCGGGCGCGGCAAGTACGAGCGCGACGACCGGCACGGGTACGGGCGGTACGCTGGGCGTGGCGAGTACGCGCAGTTTCTTTACGCCGTGGGTCACGCGCGACAGCGTAACGGGCGTTACCACGACAACGGCCACATCAGGTTTTGGAACTTCGGTCGCGTCCACAGCGGGCGGCATCAACAGCACACTGGGCGCGGCGGGCAATTACAGCGGCTTTCTGGGCAGCAGCTACTCCAATGTGGGCCTGACCAGCATCGGCGGGCGCACCAGTTCCAACCGCCTGGGCATGAACTACGCCATCCGGCGCGGCCTGAGTCTTCAAACGAATTATGATGTCGCCAGCAGCGTGGGCGATTACCAGTACAACAACAGCCGCAAGAACGCGCTCGCCAGCCTGGTCTGGAACCCCTCGGAGCGGTGGGCCTTCAACGGCAGCTTCAACATCTCGCACGTCAACTATACCGGCAGCCTGGGGGCCACGCGCAGCAGTCAGATGCAGTTCGGCTTTTCCGGCAGGCCGTTCGGCAACCGCGTCACGACCACGCTGAGTTACCAGAGCGTGAAGACCGACAGCGCGCTCAACACCCTTGCTGCCGCCATTCCCCTGACCGGCGTATCCACAGGCACGACAACGGCGGGCAGTCTGCTGACCGGCATCAGCGGGGTGAGCAACCTGAGCAGCCTTGCCGCGCGCATAGATTATCCCCTGTCGGTGCGCCATGCCCTGTTCATAGACTGGCTGAACAGCTCGTCCACGGGGTCGCTGGGCGACATCGAGACCGACCTGCGCTTTGGCATGGACTTCTACCTCAACCAGTTTTTGAAGTTCTCGCTGGGCTGGCAAACCACGGATCGCGCCAACAAAGACAGCACCCTGACCAACCTCAACTATCACAACAGCAGCCTGCTCGCCGAGTTCGGCCTGCACTTCTAAAAGACGAGTCAAAAGGCAAGAAACAGACTATGTCGGTTCAATGGGAAATGCTTGAGCTTGCCGATGGCCGTGGCCTTGAGTATCTGCTGGCAGGCGACCCTGAAGGATTCCCTCTGGTGATGCACCACGGGACTCCCAGCGATGCCGGCGCCTTTGCCGATTGGGACGACGCCTGCCGCGCGCAGGGCTTGCGCCTGATCTGCCCGACGCGCCCCGGATACGCGAATTCCACCCGGCTCAGGGGCCGTTCGGCCTCAGACATCGCAGCAGACACAGCGGCTTTGCTTCATTCGCTGCATCACACTCGCTTTCTGACGGCAGGCTGGTCGGGCGGCGGGCCGCACGCGCTTGCGTGCGCGGCGGGGCTGGGGCAGCAGTGCGCGGGCGCGGCGCTGCTGGCGGGAGTGGGGCCGTCCAATACAAACGGCCTGGACTTTCTCGCCGACATGGGACAAGAGAACGTGGAGGAGTTCGGGGCCGCATATGCGGGCGAAGACGCCCTGCGCGCCTGGATGGACGCCAACGGCGATCCGCTGCGCCGCGTCACGGGCGACGACATCGCCGAGGCTTTCGGAGACCTTGTGCCGCTCGTTGACAAAGACGCGCTGAACGGCGGTTATGCCGAGCGGATGGCCGCGACGACCCGCCGCGCGCTTGCGCCGGGCTGCGAGGGCTGGATGGATGATGACCTGGCTTTCGTCCGACCCTGGGGGTTCGCGCTTTCCGCTATCAAGGCTCCGGTCACGGTCTGGCAGGGCGACATGGATCGGATGGTTCCTCTGGCGCATGGACAGTGGCTTGCCGCCAACATCCCGCAGGCAAAGGCGCGAATGGTCGCCGATCAGGGACACATTTCGCTGGTCGTGCAGTACCGCCGGGAGATACTCGAAGATCTACATTCCCTCATAAGAGGGCAGTGATTCGGACGAAAATTCGCACAGACGCGCTCGGCACAAGAACCCGCTATGAAATTCCCCCGTCTGCTGTTTGCGCTGCTATTGACCCTGTGCGGTTCCCTTTTGTGCCTTGCAGGCGCGAACGCTCAGGACGCGCCGCGCCCGGAACTGCGCGCGTTCTGGGCCGACGGCTTTAACGAGGGATACCGAACCCCGCAGCAGATCGAAGTGCTGCTTGCCCGCCTGCATGACGCGCACTGCAACGCCATCTTCGCGCAGATGCGTAAAGGCGGCGACGCTTTCTACGCCTCGCATTACGAACCCTGGGCCAGCGAAGACCCATCCCATTTCGACGCCCTCGCCTGCCTGATCGAACGCGCCCACCGTATGCAGCCGCCCATTATGGTCCACGCCTGGATCAACACCTGCGCGGTCGGCATCGGCACGAAACACGCCGCCTATCACATCGCCCAACTGCACCCCGAATGGCTCGCCCTCGGTTTGCGCGGACAGGCGGACGACGGCGAGGTACGCAAAATAGACCTGGGCAACCCTGACGCCGCCGACTGGACGTTTCGCCTGTACCTGGACGTTGTGCGGCATTACGCTGTGGACGGCATTCACTTCGACTTTGTGCGCTATGGCGGTCGTAATTTCGGCTACAACCCGGTCAGTGTGCGACGGTTCCTGGACAGCCTGCCGCCCGGCTACAAGATGAAGCCGTACATCCCGCGACACGCGCAGCCGCTTGCAGCCGTGTTCGCCGCGCAGGGCATTACAATCCTGCCCGCGCCGGACGATGCCGCCTGGAAACAGTGGCGGCGCGATCAGGTAACGAACTTTGTCCGCAAGGTGTACGCCTGCGCCATCGCCCTCAAGCCGCGCCTTGTCGTGTCCGCAGCCACTATCGCATGGGGGCAGGGGCCGCACAATGATGCGGAGTGGCAGAACAAGTCGGCGGCAATGACCCGCGTATTTCAGGACTGGCGCGGCTGGCTGGACGAGGGCATCCTGGATATGGCCTGCCCCATGACGTATTTCGCCGGACGGCACGGCACGGATTATGCGCGGACGTGGCAGGCGTGGATCGTCACGCACCAGTATGGGCGGGCAAGCGCGGTCGCGGTCGGCAACTGGCAATTATCACCCGCCCAAACACTGGGCCAAATCGCCATTGCGCGTCAGCCAGGCCCGGACGGACGGCGTCCGTATGGCGTGATGCTGTATTCCTACGCAGGAACCAACCTGGGCGCGATACCCGGACGACCGGGCCTGCACGAACTGGAACTTCAGCCCGCCTTTTACACCCTGCTCGGCAAGCCATCCGGCGATGTATCCGCCCCGCCCTTCCCGTCTGACGTGCCGCTGCCCCCTATGCCGTGGAAGGACGCCCCGACACGCGGCATCCTAAAAGGCTTTGTGCGCGACGAAATGCTGCGGCCCTGCGATGGCGCCCTGGTGACGTTAGAAATGGGGAAAGCGGGACACGCCACGCGCCAGACCCGGCGCGCGGACGCGACCGGCTTTTACGCGTTTGTAAATCTGCGGGTCGGTACGTACCGGGTCAGCGCCGTCACAGCACGGGCGAAGTCGGAAGCCAGGCGCGTAGAGGAGGGGGGAAATGCAAGTGGGAACCAGGTTCAGCTAAGGGCGGGAAGTGTCGCTACAGCCTCTTTCCGGCTGTCGGCAGACGCCGCGCCCGGCGTAGACGCAGCCGAAATGGTTGAGAGCGCACAGGTAGCGCAACTGGCGCGCAACGCCCCCGCAGCGCTGAATGCCGCACCGCTCAATGCTTCTGCGCCCAACTCTTCCGCATCCCGACGGCAGAGAGCGGCGCTTGTGGAAAACGCGACCGTCGTTCTTGGCACGGACACGTACCCCGGCAATCTATACGTTCAGGACGCCCGCGATCTGATTTTGCGTGTGCGCCTGCTTGCGCCGCCGGTCGTTCCCTTCCAGCCCGGAGACATTGTTACGCTCAGGGGAACACCCGCCCTGGTGGAGGGAGATGTGGTTCTCGACCATGCCACGGCCTGCCTTGATGACATCGCGGCCCCTGACCTGTCACCGATTCTGCCCCTGATGCGCCTGCCGAATGCTGCGCTCGCGCCCACAGTGGCCGATAAGGTCTCCCGTGCGCGCGGCACGGTGACGCGCTCCGACATACGCAGCTTCACCTTCGCCGCCGCCAAGAATATCCGGGCCGAAGTTCCGCTCGCAGGCCGCAAGGATTTCAGCGTCGAGTCGCAAAGCCTGCTGCCCTCCCCGCCTACTGTCGGCTCTGTTGTCCAGGTGACAGGTGTGCTGCAGGCCAGTCTGACGCACACCGGCACACCGCCTGAAACAAGCGCATGGTCGTTTATCCTTCTGCCGCGTACCGGCGCGGATGTCGTGATACTCGCGCCGCCCGCACAGGCAGCGGCTACCACACGGAAATCCCTCGCCATTGCGCTTTCCCTGCTATTCGCCCTGATATGCGCCGGACTGTGGTACGCCGCCCGCCGCATCCGCAGCAAGCCGTCCGTGCCGTCCTTTTAACGGAATGACTACACAATCTACTCGCGCATTACAGCCTGGTAGCCTGCCTGAATAAAATGGCGGTCGGACGTGAGCGCATCGGTCACGCCGCGTTCGCGCATAACAACAAAGGACAGGCAATCCACCAGACCCCACTCTTTATCCTCATGCGAGCGGTACAACGCAAAGGCTTGCGCGAACAACTCCGGTGTCAAAGCCACAACCTCTACTTCTTCCGAAGCGAGAAATTCCTCAATTACCTCTACTGCCTGCGGCTTGTACTCACGCGCCAGGGCGTTGCCGATTTCGAGCAGCACTGCCTCCGTAGTTATCAGCGGCTCACCGTCGTAGAGAGCCGCCATTTCCACAGCCAGTTTGTGGCTTTTGTCCCGCTAGTTGATGAGCGCAATGACAAACTGCGTATCAATGAACGTCGGAGGAGACAATAGACTTTTCTCCGTTCATATACTGGTCGATGTTGGCCGAAAAATCTTCCGGCGCGTTGATATGAATTTCTTTGAGGCGTGAGAGAAGGCCCGGTTTGCGGGCGGCAGTCGTTTGTGGTTTGGCCTGCGTCAGATTCTCGATTACGCCGAGCAACTGCTGTAATTCGTCTTCATCCAATGTTTCGATCTCGGTGTAGATGCGTTCTTTTGTCGTCATGGCTGTTTGTCCGAAGTTGTATTTAGTGACAGAACCTCATATGGAAGCAGTAGTATCGTTATTTTGTCAGGCTCCAGTGGGTGACGAGGGGACGGGACGCGCCGGGTTTGAGCGGCTTCATGGGGCCGAGCAGTTCCAGTTCCACGTAGCGGGCCGGGTCAGGATTGGTATATATCTCCTGCGAACAGCCTTTGTCGGGGTATGTGCCTCCCGGCTCGACAGGGGAGGAAAATGTAAACTTCATGCCGCCGACAAGGGCCTCCAGTTGTCCGCCGGGTGCGTCGCCGCCCACTTTCGCGCTGCGCGTGGCGGAGCGTTTCATTACAAGCTGCGTTTCGGTCAGGCTGAACGCGTCGGGCGCAAGAGGGTCTTCGCCGAACACGTAGTAGCCCGTGGGAAAGCGCCCCGGCTTGTTCAGGGTCAGCCGCGCTTCCATTGGGTCATCGGTCTGCGCCACCTCCCAGATGCTCCAGTCCACGTCTTTTTGGCCCGCGTTGACAAGCGTGTTCGTGATGGTCACGCCGGTTCCGGTCGGGTCAAGCGCGATCTCGCGCCGGAACTGGACGCCCAGTTTTTCCACAACCGGGCCGGTCATCAAAACGTGATGATTGGGAAGCGTCTTGACGGATTGGAGGCCGCTGTCCAGAGTGCGGTCGGGAGGCCAGCCCCAGCGCTCCTGGGGCGCGGGCCACACTTTGTCGCCGCCATAATTGGCCCACTCCTTGCTCGTGCCGCTCATGTCGGTGGTCTTGCCCAACAGATCGGGATTGTTCCATAGGGCGTTGGGGCCGTCCGGCGGGCCATAGCGCATGATGCGCCCGATCTGCGGCACGATTACAACCTCAACCGTGCCATTGGACATCTGCACGGCGTTGTTCCAGCCCTTATACGCTATGGTCTTTACGACAACGTCCGCATGTCCCGCCGCCACACTCCCCACAATCATGCCTCCCGCAACGATGCCGTTCATTATGCCCTTGCACAATGTGTGCCGCATAACGCGATTTTGACCGCGCCGCTGTTTACTTTGTCTTACTTTTGACGCTTCGGGCTGCATGGCTGCATTCCTCCCACTCATTTGCTGTTTTCGTATCTTGGTGTACGCCCTTGCCTGTACGTTTATCGCCCCGATTATAAGACGATACAAAGTTGATTTCGCGGAAGTTTTCTTTGAGCCGGAGTTTCGGGGGAGGCGGGTACAGGAACGTACCCGTCTTGGAGTCGCTGCGCGACAAGCGTCCTCGCGGACGCGATACAGGAGCGACTGCATTTACGTCCGCGAGGACGCTCGGTGCGCAGCACCTCCGAGACGGGTACGTTCCTGTACCCGCCTCCCTCCACACGACAAAACCGCAGGCTTGCGGGGAGGCAAGCCTGCGGTTCGGTGATATAATGGCTCCGTGGCGTAAGTGCGGGGCAATGGGCGGAGAGCGAGACGGACGTGTTTACTGGCGGATCAGTTCGCACGGCCCAATGTGGCGCAGCTTTTTCAGGGCGCGCAATTCGATCTGGCGCACACGTTCACGCGTCACCTGCAGGCGAACGCCCACTTCTTCCAGAGTACGGGCGTAGCCGTCGTCCAGGCCGAAGCGCATCCGCAGCACGTCTTTTTCGCGGCCCGTGAGTTTGTTCAGCACTTCCTCAATCTGCTCGCGGCGGATCAGGTTTAGCGTGGCCTCGGAGGGGCTGACGGCAGTATGGGACTGTATGAAATCGGAAAGCTGGCTGTTGTCTTTTTCGCCGACCGGGGTTTCCAGGCTGAGCGGTTCCAGGGCGATACGCATGATCTCGTTCACGCGATCCACGGTCACTTCCAGTTCGCGGGCGATCTCCTCAACGGTGGGGTCGCGCAATAGCTGCTGACGCAGCCGACCGGACGCCTTGACCAGCTTGTGAATGATCTCGGCGACATAGACGGGGATGCGGATGGTGCGGCCCTGATTGATGATGGCGCGGGCGATGGCGCGGCGTATCCACCAGGTCGCGTATGTGCTGAAGCGATAACCCTTGCTCGGATCGAACTTTTCTACGGCGCGGATCAGGCCAATGTTGCCTTCCTGGATCAGGTCGGGGAGCGGAATGCCGCGCACGCTGTACTTTTTGGCGATGCTTACGACCAGACGCAGGTTGGCTTCGGTCAGTTTGTCTTTAGCGGCTTTGTCGCCCCGCTGTACGGCGCGAGCCAGGCGGATCTCTTCGTCGGCGGTCAGCAACTGCGCGCCGCGCGCCCGACTCATCCACACTTGCAGGCTCTCGTCATTGCGCGGACTGTCGCTTTCGGGCGAAAGCAGGTTGTTGACGGTATCGCGGGAATGGCGCTCGCGAGTGCGGCTTTCCAGATCGGCGGGAGTGGCGGAGTTGCGGTTGGTGTCGAACGCGGGTTCGGACTGAGCCATGCTGCTGTCGTACAGGTGCAGGAGGTCATCGTTGGGTTCCTGCTCGAAGCCATCTTCGGCATCGTCTTCGGGCAGTTCGGAAAGGGGCTGGCGGGTGAAGCGCGCGTCGGGCGCAGTGTGCTGGGGACGATCTAGTATCGCGGGATTGTTACTCATCAAGGCCACTCCTCTGGGCAGGGTTTGAGATGGTCTGGTGGCGTATCGCTTTCGCGGGCTACGGCAGTCCAGGGGAACAAAACCGACGGCCAAGCCGTCAAGCACCCGGCATATAAAAACAAATGAATAGTGCCAGTGTTCCGGGACGGGTGATCAGGTCCTCAACGGCTATTTTGGAAGCAGGGCCGAAGGGGTCTGTACCGTCGTCACGTCTGCAGCAACGAAAAACGTCCGCATGACGCGACTTGTGCTTTTGTTCACAGAGTCTATTTGTAGTTCAGTCGAAAGAACGAGAATTAGGCGTCTACGCACGTATTATAAGACAGCCCTACGGATTTGTCAAGCATCTTTTTCGCCATTAGTGTATTTTTGAACCATTTGGCGAAAAATTTGTTTTTATGCTCACTTATAACGTACTACGCTTCTAATTGCAATATTGTTCGCATAAGCGAGTCGCGCTGTCCTGAGCGGCCACTCTCTCTGTTTCAGCCGCCATGTACAGCAAGTACGTGATCCACCTCTACACGCTCGCTGTGGCAGCCTGACGCGTTCCCGAAGACTTCGGGGGCTGTGCCATCCGGCGCAGGTCGCCGACTACGTCTGCTAATGCGTCCAGCGTGTAATCCAGGGTGGCCTGCGTGGTCGTTCGGCCCAGTGTCAGGCGCAAGGCTCCCCGGCCCCACTCACGGGGTACGCCGATGGCTTTGAGGACATGTGACGGCTCCGTAGACCCCGCCGAACATGCCGATCCCGCCGACACGCAGATGCCGCGCGCGTCCATCCCCAGCAGCAGCGGCTCGCCCTCCACGCCTTCCAGACAAAAATGAATGTTATGCGGCAGGCGATTGGCACGGCTGCCCGTGATCCTTATACCTTCGATGCGCCGCTCAAGCCGCGCGAAAAAATCGTCGCGCAGACCTGACAGGCGCAAATTTTCCGCCGCCATGTCCTCGTGCGCCACCTGGGCAGCCATTCCCAGGCCCACGATACCCGGCACGTTCAGGGTTCCGCCCCGCCGCCCCTTTTCCTGACCGCCGCCCTCCTGAAAGCGCAGCATGGGCGTACCGCGCCGTACATATAAAGCTCCGATCCCTTTGGGGCCATAAAACTTGTGCGCCGTCAGACTGAGCAGGTCAATCTTCATGGCCCGCACATCGAGCGGAATGCGCCCGAACGCCTGCACCGCATCGGTATGAAAGCGGACGCCATGCGAGCGGCACAAGGCTCCGATAGCCGCGATGTCCTGCACGGTTCCGATCTCGTTATTCGCCGCCATAATCGAAACTAAGGTGGTGTCCGAGCGCAGGCGGCACGCCACATCGGCAAGCGTGATATTACCCGCGCCGTCCGTGGGTATATATTCCACTTCGTACCCCTCACGCGCCAGGGTCTCGAAAGGTTCCAGTACGGCGTGATGTTCGGTGCGTACTGTCAATAGATGCCGCCCCCGGTCTGCGCTCGCCCTCGCCGCGCCGAAAATGGCCGTGTTGTCCGACTCGGTTCCCCCGGACGTGAACACGATCTCATCCGGGCTGGCATTGAGCAGTTCGGCGACTATGCCCCGCGCCTCCTCGACGCCCTCGCGCGCCGCCATGCCGATCTGGTGAATGGCGGACGGGTTGCCGTAAAAGTCGGTAAAGTAGGGCAGCATGGCCTCGATCACAGCGGGCAGAACGGGCGTGGTAGCGGCATGATCCAGATAGACGGGCAGTTGCATAGGTGTTGTTCCCAACCGCAGCCGGGCGGCGACAGAAGGCGATATTCGACAGGGTTACGTTGTTAGAGGGTGTTCATTTTCGCGGCCAGTTCGACGTCAAGGCGCGTGATGCCACCCGCGTCGTGCGTGTTCAGGTCTACGCGTACCGTGCCGTACACGTTCGACCATTCCGGGTGGTGATCCATGCTTTGCGCGATCAGGGCCGCGCGCGACATCCAGCCCCAGGCCGCAATGAAGTCTGGAAAGGTAAATGTCCGGTGCAGTTTGTCGTCTCGCAGCGTCCAGCCTTCCAGCGTGGCAAGCGCCGTCGTGATCTGTTCCGCGTTCATCTTTGCGGGTCGGGGCATAAGCGCCTGCCTGTCTTCTGCTTTTCGTCACTCGAATTAGACTTCATGAACCTGGTTCACCACTCTATATGAAAATATGCAAATAGACTTATGGAGCATTTGCGTTCATTTGCGTTCATTTGCGGCTATTTACGCATTCGGTTTGTTCGGGTCGTTTTTGTCATCTTTAGGCTTAGGCACGTCGTCAAACTCCAGCAGATTGAAGCGGGACGCCGTTGAGTCCAGCGTGTCGCGCAATTGCTTGAACGAGGCGTCCAGCCGCTGACGGATCTGCTGCGCCTGCTGCTGTTCCGTACTGCCGGCAGGGAAGCGGGCAGGGTCGCTGCGCGCGGCCAGTTTGTTATACGCGGCCTGCACGGTTCCGAAGTCCGCGCCCGACTGGAGGCCGAGCAGCTTATAGTGGTAGTCCAGCGGATCGCCCTGCGGCATGGTTCCACCGGTCGGCGTGGTTCCGGTTGGCGGGTTTGTACCGCCCCCCGTGCTTGGATACGTGCCGCGCGGATTGTACGTGCTGCCGTTGTTGTAGGAGGACGTACCGCCATACCCCGCCGTGGGCTGATTGGGACGCGGCGGATTCACAGGAACCGAGGCCGTGTTGGGGCGCGACGACGCGGGGCCTGTTAAGGACGGTGGGGAACTCAGCGCGTCATTCAATTCGCGCCGCGCGTCCGGGCGCGGTTCGGGACGCCGGGGCTGCGTGTCGGCGTCCTCTTCTTCATCCACTTTGTCGAACCAGTCTTTCACTTCACCTAGTTTGTGCTTGGCGATGCGATAAAAGCGATCTGGAATGCTCATAAAACTTAATTCCTGATTTCTATACGCTATTTCTATACGCTTGATTTTTGCAGGGACGATATTCTTGGAAGTTTGTATTCTTGAAGTTTGTAGTATTGTGGGTGACATAGCCGCACGGAGGGAGGAGAACGGCTGCTCTCTCCTCCCTCCGCGCCCTGCGCTGCCTGTATCGTTGTGTTCCGCCGCACCTGCGCGGAACCGCAGGCAAACCTACTTCTGGCCGCTCAGGCGGGACTCCAGTTCACGAAGCTGGCGGTCAATGTCGCTTTCCGCGCCCGCGCTGCTGCCGCCGGTCGCCCCGCTGTTCGTGACTCCGCCGCCCAGCGTCTGCATCTGCTGCACGTTGTTGGTCGTGTAGTTGTTGGCGGGGGAACTGCCCAGCGACATCTTGGATTCGAGTTCGGCAAGCTGGCGCTCTGCCTCCACATCCATCTGGTTCACTTCCATGTCGCGCATCTTGCTGTCAATGGTTCCGTTGAGGATTTCGCTGCGCGCGCTGGCCTCGGATTGCAGACCCCGGATGCGCTCGTTCGCCGTGTTCCAGGTATCGTCCACGTTGCCGAACTGAAAGCTTTCCAGCGCCTTGTTGATCTTGATCTGGATCTGCGCCTGCTTCATGTTGGCCTTCATCGCTAAAGCCTCGGACGTGCGGACGCGAATACGCTCCTCTTCCTGACGGATGGCCTGTTTTACTTTTTCCGAAGCCTCTGTTGCAGACACCAGATTCGTGCGCATACTGTTCAATGTACCGTCGTGCAGGGCTTTTTCTTTTAAGAATTGCTTTGCCAGCTCGCGGTTGCCGGATTGGAGGGCCACGGTCGCCTTGCGCTCGTATTCGGCGACAAGACGCTCTTCCTTGTCCACTTCGGCCTGCAAGTTGTTTTTCTGTGTGATCGCCTGCACAGCCAGTTCGCGGTTCTTGATCTGATTCTCTTTCATATCGCGAACGGCTTCATTGAGGATGATTTCGGGGTCTTCCCATTTATCCAGGTTCCCGTTAATCAAAGCCCTCAGATAGCGCCACGCCCGAACAAATGGGTTTGCCATTGCAGCCAATCTCCTTTGCGTCCTTGCAGGCCGCCTAAAACCTGCGAACGCGCGATGCTTTCCACTGTGAGGGGCGGGCCGGTCGGCGAGACGCGGTCTGACCGGGTTGCTGACAGTGCGATTGTTTCCAGCGAATTGTTCTTTGACAATTCGTTTCGTTTTGATTGTCTATTCTTACGTTGCGGCTGCGTGAAATGTCGCCTGCGGATAAGCCCGCGCGGAGGAAATCCTACAAACGCTCACTGTCCCTGATGCCTGAAAGCGGGCAGCGGCGAAATACGATTTTGTATTATCACACTTTTCGAGGGGATTGTCAACGATTCCTCCCTGCCTTTCCCTCTGGTCTTCCGCCGTATGGTTCCCTGCTATGTTTTTTATGCTTTTTTCCGCCGCTGCGTTTCAGTAGTTTTGAAAATTGTTTTGGAATTGGCCGGGATCAGGGCGTAGATCGTCGAACCTGCCGATTACGCGGCAGGCGCAGCGTTTATCCGTTGTATTTTTACCATGCGAGAGCCGTCCGCACCATCAAGCCCGAAAGAGAAGGCTATCCGGCAGAACTACTGCCCTCTGTTTCGTCATGTTCGGGTACTGCCGAGTACATTTCCAGCAGATAGCCGTCGGGGTCGTAGAAAAACAACTGCACTGCGCCGTCGGGGCGCAGGCCGTGGCTGCGAAAGGTTGTCATGCCTTTGCGCTCCAGGGTTTCTCGCGCTTTATAGGTGTCGTCTATGAGCAGGGCAAAGTGGTGATGGGCGCGTTTGCCCTCTTCAAGCGTCAGGTCTTCCACCAGGTGCAGTTCCTGACTGCCGAATGCGAACCACGCCCCGCCGAACGAAAAGTTCGGGCGGGGCAGGCGCGGCAGTTCCAGAATGTTCTCGTAGAAGTGGATGGAAGCGGCCAAATCGCGCACATGAATGGCGACGTGGTTGAGTTCCTTTACTTTGAGTGACAACAAAATTCTCCTGAGTTGCTGCTGAGATGCTGCTGAGATGCTTAATGCAATGGGTCCACAACGAAAATCACGTTGAACTTGTCCATAAACCGGTCACGGGCGTTCAGACTGAGCAGGCGGTCACTGTCGGCCTGACTGAGAACGGCGTCGGACGGGATGGCGGTATGGGCCGTGCCGCAGGCGCGCAGGACGAGCGGGTTGCGGCCCGCGCGATCCAGGGCGCGGGCGTCGGCCATGTTGTGCGCGTAGATCACGATGCCGTGATCCAGCACCCAATCGGGGTCTACCCTGACCGTACCCCACACTTCGCTGCCGTCCTGCCGCAGGATTTTGGGCGACATGCAGCGATCTACCTTGTAGCCCCGCGTGTCAATGATGACGGACGTAAAGGCGGCTCCTTCGGGCGCGGGTTCGATGCCCTCCGGCACGCGGTAGCCGTTACGCGGCGTCAGTACCGGCGGCGCGGGTTCGGGTTCGGGAGTACGCTCCGGGGCGCGGTCGGCGCTGCGGCGCGCTTCTTCGGGCAGGAACACGCGGGCCAGTCCCTGATCGCCGTACATGTGCGTGACGATGGTTACTTCCACCATCGTGTCGCGGCCCCGCTTGATGTCGCGCTCGCCGATCACCTGCGCCCCCTTGACGATGCCCTGAACCTCGGCCCGTATAGTGTCGTTCTGCGCCTCGAAATCCGCGCCCACTGTATGGGAGTCGATGCGGACGTGATCCACGACCATGATAAGGTTACGCAGCGCGTCCAATTTGGCGAAGGTGCGCGCCCGCAGGTACGCTTTGGCCTCGTTGGTCTCGTCATGCGGGATGGCTCCCAGTCCGGTCGCGTACAGCGCGCCGTTCGTCCAGTCTATTTTGCCTCGCTCGCCCATGCGCTCGACGTCGGGGGTCTGTTTGCCGCCCGCGCTTGCGGGCAGCAGCAGGCCGGTCACGCACACGGCGCACAGCAGGCGCGTCACCCACAAGCGCGGGAATGAGAAATGCTTCATACTCTAAACTCCTTCAAATAAATACGGAAGTACGGAAAGGCCACAAGAAAGGCCACAAGTTGTCGGGCGCTGATAGTATAGGGCGGAAAGGGTTCGGACGAAAAATAGGTCAGCGATGCGCCGGAACGCGAACGCGAGCGGCGCATTCGATGATCGGCCCACGGTCGTTGAGAACAAGCAGCGTGGAAGACGGGGCGTTTTGAATGGCGTCTGCCGGATGTGTCGGTGTCAGCGCGAGCGCGGCCAAATCACGGCGCACACTGCGCGTGTCGCGGCGGGTCAGGAAGCGCAGGGTGACGCGATGCGCGTCCTGCTGCTCGTCCGTCCAATGCCGGAAGCCGCGCATGTCAGCCAGCGTTTGCTTCAGTCGCCCAAGCCCCGCGCCGTCCAGACCTTCCACCCGCACAACAACAACATGGCCCTCCTGACGCTCGCGCGCCCAGCGCGCCAGCAATTGCGGTACAAAGCGCGTCTCGCTGTCGCCCAGCACGTCCTGGCCCAGCCTGGTCAGGGCGTCCTCCAGGGCGTCGGCATCGCTCTGAAAGCTGCGGCCTGCGGCCTCGGCCCGCCGGACAAACAGCACGTCCTCGCCCGATGTGGATATGGCCTGCAAAACCAGGCGGGCGCGGCAGGCCGCTACCATGTCGCCCACGCCATAGGGCGCGGACGTATCTCCGATATGCACGGTTGGAATGATCTCCAGGGTTCCAGTCAGCACGACCTCGGCAGTTCCCTCGTCGGCAACATCGAAGCCTTGCGCCTTGAGTGCGCCGCCAAGTTGATTTTGCAGGCGCAGGGCCGCATCCGGGGCAGTGACGCTCTTTGTCGTTTCGTTTTTGACTGCGTCGCTCTTCGCAGACGGGCCTCTCTTTACCGGAGGCGTGATGATGACGCGGACACGGGGGCGTTCCAGGTCTTTGTATACGTCCGCGATGTCGGCAAGCCGCTGCACAAGGGTTTGCAGTCCCACCGTCGCCTGCACCTGAATATGCAGGATGCGACTGGTTCGTCCCTCATGCGTCACGGTCTCGATGCGCCGCGACCCCTCGACGATCTCCCATTTGCGAACAAAGCCCTGCGTCCGCGCCTGCAGCTCGTCGTCCTGTACGCTGAACCCGGCCCCCAGCGTCCGCGCCTTGAGAAAGATGCCCACAGCCTGCTCGACGGCGTTACGCTTGGCGTCCCACACGGCCTCTTCCTGCGCGGCAAGAATGTCGCCCGTAAACGCGGCCACGCCGTCTCCCATTACCGTGGTCGTCGTGTCGGCCTGCTCCGAGACGGGAGGAGGGGGGGGAGTAGGGCAGACAAGGAGACAAGGAGACAAGGAGACAGGGAGCGAGGAATGGCTGGCGGAAGGAAGCAGCAGGCACAGGAAGGCAGGCAGGCATATAGTACGCCTGATGCCTGACGCGAAAGCCCGCCCGATTTGTCTCATGCCGCCGCCCATAATCACCTGCAACTTCGTTCCCTTGTCTCCTCTTCTCCTTGTCTCCTCTTCTCCTTATCTCCTCTTCTCCTTGTCTGTCCTACTTCCCCTCGTCCAGCAGGATGCCGACGCGCCACAGGCGCAAAAAGCCGTCACGGCGTTCCTCCTCGCGGATGCGGGCGGCGGCGGACAGGCTGATGACGATGGCGTCCCCGGAGATGCCCAGGGCGCGCACCACAAGCGGATGGTCGCCCGCCCGGCGCGCGTCTCCGCCGTTGTGATAGTAGTCGGCCATGCCGTGATCCTCGACATAGTCAATGTCGGGAACGTGATTCGGGTCGGGGTATACCTGCCGGCCGTCAGTGTCCACGATCCGCGCGCTCATGGTGCGCTGTACGGCCAGGTCGCGGGCCTCGATAAGCAGGCCGGTGTATACGACCTGAGACGCGTCATTAGTGGAACCGATGATCGGCGGTGTGCCGACACGAACGGGAAACGAGGCGGATGTGACGCGCGCCCCGATCCCGATACTCGCCTGCGTTACGACGCCCCGACCCGCTCTGCCGCTTGGGTTGGGAACGAGGCCGCGCCGCGCAAGCTGCGTGGCCGTGTTCAGGCGTCGCGCCATGCCGCCCACAAAGTCCCAATCGGCATCGGACTGCGGATGCAGCGGGCGATACAGCGGCCAGAGTCCATGATGCAGGGCGACCGACACGTAGCGCACGGCCCACAGGGGAACGCTTGCCGCGTCGGGCAGCAGACCGTTCAGGCTGCGCGCGTCACCGGCGGCGAGCGGGATAGTAAACCCTCCGGCTTTGACCAGGGCGACCAGGGCGCGCAAACGGCTGATAGGGTCGCCGTCGCGCCCCGGCGTAAAAAAACGAGTCACTTCCCGTCCCCCGCTGCGGCTCAACAGACGCGCCATGTCGCCCGACGACACGACGCGCTGCGGCGCGAAGGGCGGAGGGACGATGTACAGCGGCGGCGCGGCGCTGTAAGTGATAGGAGAAGACAAGGCGGGGCCGGCGTTCTGCGTTTCGGGTTCGCGCACGTTGTAGCCGCCGGTGTAACCGCCGCTGCGCGAGGGCTGCGCGCTATTGCGTCCTGCCGCCTCTCCGGCTCGCGTGGCGGGCGCGCTGCCATCAGGATTTTGGTTTCGCGCGATGTCGCCGTTGTCCGTAAGCGGGGTGTCCGGAATCGTCTCGGAATGCGCGTCCATTTGCGGACGCTGCGCGGGGTCTACGCGCTCGTTTTCCAGCAGCAAATCCGCGCCCGTCACGCGCCGGTGGAAGCGGTGCGCCAGTTGATGCACCAGAACAAGCATCTGGTCGCGGCTGCCTGTGACATTGGCCGCGCCGCCCGGCGTGACGCGTCCGGTACGCACATCGAGCAGGCGGGCATTCACGATCAACTGTCCTTCGCGCACAAGGTAGCTGCCGACGATCAGGCGATCCGCGCCCAGCAGTCGCCCCACCTTCTTTACGTCCTGCGGCTCGGCAAGGCCCGTAGATTGCAGTTTCAGTTCGGTCAGCGCCTTGCCGATCTCGGCGCGTTCGACCATGTGCAGACGCTCGGATTGCGTCAGGTCGGTCAGCAGGGTATCCGCCAGAAAGCGGCCCAGCTCTTTATCGGCCCCGGAGAAATCGGCCACGGCGATGCTCAGTCCGGGCGCGGACGCGGTTGACAGAGATTGCGAAAGGGATTGCGAAGAGGGCGAAGAAGTATCCTGTCCGGTCAGGCGGGTTCGCAGGACAGGTGATATACTGCCCATTTTGGCGGACAGAGCAAGAGCGGGCAGGGCAAGGGCGAACGGCTGCGCGGCATACGCGGGAGCGCACAGCCGCGCGGCGGGTACGACAAGCAGGGTAAAAGCAAAGACACGCCGGGTCACCATGAAAACATTTCCTTTCACGGGCAGCAAGCAAAGCGGAAAAGTGGCCCACAAACAAGGCGAATAATGGCGAATAATGGGCGGACAGAACGGGCTTGATACGGGCTTACGGTATGAACGGAAGCGGTCCCGGCTCACGCCGCACAACGGACGCGCTCAGGACAGAACAGGCCGAACATAATCAACCCGACACAGTCAGGGACGCACTCAGCGACACTAACGCGCAAAAACAAAGGGAATAATAGATGTGAGTCGCGGCAACGCTCCGGGCGCAGGGCGCAAAGGGCGTTTCCAGAAGTGGCGAGTCGGCAGGTGGAAAAGCGCAAAAAGGGCGGGCGAACGCGTCTTGCTGCGTAAAATTCTCCCGGTTGTTTCTCCAGGGTCTGCCTTATCATTGTCGGACGGGGGGCTGCGACTCTGGATTCGACCTTTGTATGCCAAATGCCTGCATGAAAAATATTTTAAAACGACATTTTTCAGATTATTTTTGCGGCGCGGCAAAGGATTTTGTTCAGGTCACGGCAAACCGTACAGGGCGTGACGGGAGGTTCGCCTGTACCGGGTAAAATAACCCACGACAAACGCGCCCCGGCAGGCGGTAATCACCTCAAAAACAACGCTGCGAACAGTTTAGCGGCAAACACAATACAAGCATAACAGAACAAGCCGATAAAAGCTATATAACGAAAGTGAGACATTGAACATGCAGCCCTTACGCGTGGCGCTTGTCGGGTGCGGCGTCATCAGCCACGATCATGCGCGGGCGTTCGCTGATTCGGGCGGCAACCGTGACCGGGCGCGTCTTGTCGCCTTTTGCGATACGGACGCGGCCCGCGCGCAGGCCGCGTATGACACGTATGCGAACGCCCTGGCCCTGAATGCGATTGCGCCGGATGCCGCCGAAGCCGCCCCCGGCGCGCAGGCCGTGTACGCGACCGGCGATGCCCTTTCCGCGCCCCGGCCTGACGCGACGACCGATCAGACCTACGACGAGATACTCGCCCGCGCCGACGTGGACGCCGTAGACCTGTGCCTGCCCCACGACCTCCACGCCGACATGATGGTTCGAGCGGCGCAGGCCGGCAAACACATCCTGTGCGAAAAGCCGCTCGCCATGACCATAGCGGAATGCGGCCGCATGATCGCGGCTGCGCGCGAGTACCACGTCGTTTTGATGCACGGCGAGAACCTGCGCTGCGCGGCCAACATCGAGCGCGCGGCCCAAATCGTACAATCCGGCGAGATCGGCAGGATCGTCGGATTGCAGGGAACCATGACGTACTGGCAGCGCGCCCACATGAACCAGGGCTGGCGCGGACAGCAGGCCCATGCGGGCGGCGGGCATCTCATAGATGGCGGCATCCATCTCGTGGACGCCATGCGCCACATCGGCGGGGATGTGATCGGCGTACAGGCCATGACAGCCGCGTTTCGCGACGACACGGGCGACGGCGAGGACCTGGCGGTCATCAACCTGCGCTACGCGGGCGGGCATTATGGGCAGATATTCGCGTGTCACGCCACGCAGGGCCGGGGCGCGGCCCCGTTCCTGACCGTATACGGCATGGAAGGCGTTCTCAGCCTGGACTCGTATCATAGTCCTGCCCTGCTGCTGTTCCGACCCGGCCAGGAGGTGCAGGCCGAGGCTCTTCCGTCAAGCTGGCAGTCCTCGTTCGTGCGCGAGGTCACGCACTTCCTGGACGTGCTGCAAAACGGCGTCGCCCTGCAAGCCCGCCCCGAAGACGGGCGCGAAAACCTGCGCCTCGTCCTCGCCGCTTATGAATCCGCCCGCACCCGCCAGGAAGTCGCGTTGTAAGAAGCATTACGCCAAGGCCGGGACTGGTATCATGGTTGATTATTTTCCTGTTTTAAGGTATTTTCTTAATACAGAAAACAGGCTTAAACAGGAAAATGATTACCGAACAAGAGATCGCTCATACCATCCAGACAGGCAAATTGGCTTTGCCTCCACTGAACATAGAGTGGATGCACAACGCCGACGACCTGTATTCGCTAAGAAGCGATGCACGGCCCGACCTACGGCTGCGCGTCCGGTGGGGCAAACACGTCTTCAAGTTCGGCGCTGAAATCAAAGCGCGTTACACACAGCAGGCCATAGAACAAGCGGCAGCAGCAGCAGCTCGTTACTCAAGTCAAAATCCAGACGTGCATCCAATGGTAATCGTGCCATACCTGAACGAAAATTCGCTGCAGCGTTTGGAGGAGCAGGCCGTAAGCGGAATAGATCTATGCGGAAATGGCGTCATTGTCATACCCGATAAGTTGCTGCTGCTGCGGACGGGATACCCGAACAAATACCCCTCCTCAGAGCCGATCAAAAATATATACAATGGGGTCAGTTCCCTGGCCGCCCGCGTCTTCCTATCCTGTTCAGAGTATCCCTCGGTCAACGCAATCCAAATGGAGATTGTACGGCGGGGAGGAACAATGGCGCTGTCTACCATTTCCAAAGTGCTGACTGCGCTGGAGGCCGATCTAATCGTCGGTCGTGACAGCGGAACCATTCGCCTGCTTCAGCCTGAAAAACTCATTGCCAATTTGGCGGCGAACTATCGAAGTTTCGCCGTCAGCAGGAGGTTTCAGGCCAGATACCTGGCGGACGAGGGCAGCGTAATGGAAGCGCTTGTCACAAACGCCGGAGCAAACCACAAGCGCCATGCTTTAACAGGGCTTAATTCCGTTAATTTATATGCGTCAATGACACCCGCTGATAAAATATCTCTTTACTGCACCAGCATTGACGGTCTGCTTACTCTGCAAGGCGGCGAAAACCCTGTGCCGCTTGAAGAAATCGCTCGCTTCCCGGATATAGAGATCTTCGAGACGCAGGAAGAGGCAGCGTATTTTGATATTCGCATCAAAGAGAAGCGTCCTAAAGGTTTGCCTATCACGATGGCTCTCTATCATGCCGCCCCACCCATTCAAACATACCTCGAATTGATGAGCAGCGGCCCCAGAGAAAAACAAACAGCCGAACAAGTAAAGCGGTATATACTTGACAACATGGGACGGCAGCCATGAACCCATTTGATCTGCTGAATACTGGCCTGCTCGATCTGCTGTACGAACTGCGCGACGCGAATATGCCCCTGGTTATCGGCGGCGGGTATGGTCTCTATCTGAAACAAAACTATGTACGCGCCAATCAGCTTCGGACGCTGTTCGACCTGTACCCGCAATCCCGCTCGACGAATGACATTGATGTGTTCCTGCAAACGGAAATATTGGCGGACAGGCCCACAGAAATGCAGGAAGCGCTGGAACGCGCCGGTTACTTTGTCGTAGAAAAACGCGAGTATTGGCAGTTCGCCAAGTCGTTCCCGGACGCGGCCCTGTTTGCCGCCGCGCCGCACGTGAAGCTGGACTTGCTGACGCCTCCGCCGCCGGACGAGTACATTGAGCAAAAACGCGTTCGTATCGATATTGGAAGGCGAGTGTTACGCGTCAAACCCGGCAGGGGAGGCATATTGCTGCACGCGCATCTTGCCATAGAAGCGCTGGGCATGGAAACGGGCCTTATCGCAGTTCCTGTTCATGGTTCGCGCTCCACAGGGGAGCAGTACGAGGCGTCGGTTCTGTTGCCGCACCCATTCACCTATCTGATAATGAAGCTGGCTGCTTTTCACGACAGGGAGTTCAAAAGGGACGACAGCCCACAGGCCATGAAACACGCTTTTGATTTATACCCTGTTGTCGCCATGATGACCGCCGACGAGTACAAGCTGGCGCAGCAGCTTGGCAAGATATATCAGGGCGATGCCACGTTCAAAAGCGCGGCGGATATTGTAAACCAGCAGTTTTCGCATTTGGAGGCGCGAGGAATGCTGCGTATGCGCGAACATCCCGACTTCTTCGATGGCATGGACTTGAAAGAGTTTATGGCTGTCCTTGCAGAAGTTTTCATGCCGCAGCAAGGTAACGTTAAGCGTTGACGGGCGGCGTAGTATTGTTATAAGACGCAAAATACCTGTGCCATTGTTCGGCCTGCACTATTTTTTGGAAAGAAGAGAACTTATTTGTCACACATGCCATTTGCTTCATCAACCCTGTCGCAGAAGTTTGCGCCTGTGCGTTTCGCGTTCGCTTCGCGCTGTCCTCGTTCCATGACACGACAGATTGCTGCGCCATTTATTGCGGCGGCCTTGCTGACGGCAATATCTTCCAATATCGCGCACACGCAGGATCGGCTGCCCGCGATGCCCGGCTATGCCCGTTATCGGGCGCAGTCGCGCAAGCTGCGCGACCTGACGCAGGCTTCTCAGGCGGGCGTGGTGTCCGGGGCGTGGAGCGATGACAACAAAGCGTATTTGTTCCGCAAGGGCGACAAGCGCTATCGCTGCGACATCGCCACAGGCCGGATAACCGAAACGCAGGAGCCGGTTCCCGCAGGCCGCATGGGAATGACCGGACGCGGCGGCGGGGCCATGCTGGAGCGGGGGCGGCAGGCGACTACGGCGGTCTCGCCGGACAGCAAATGGACGGCGACCTATCAGGGCGGCAACATTTCGCTGCGTCATGCGGGCGGCGCGGACGTCCTGCCCGTGACCACGGATGGCGGCAGGCAAAAACGCGTGTTTTATGGCACGGCAAGCTGGGTGTACGGCGAGGAGTTGGAGCAGCACACGGCCATGTGGTGGTCGCCCGACAGCAAAAAGCTGGCGTACTACGGCTTCGACGAAAGCAAAGTGCCGGATTACTACGTCACCCTCGACACCCTGGAGGTGCAGGACACGCTGGACGCGGAACCCTACCCCAAGGCGGGCGCGCCCAACCCGGTCGTTGATCTGTACGTGTACGATGTCGAAACGCATCGGAGCGAGCGCATGGACGTGCGCGGCGGCAGGCCGTTTACGGATGACGCGATGGGCCATTACGTGTACGATGTGCGCTGGTCGCCGGACGGATCGCTGCTGCTGTTCAACCGGACGAACCGCCTGCAAAACGCGCTGGAATTCACGGCCTGCGACCCTAAAACGGGGCAGTGCCGGCCCATTGTCCGCGAAACCTCCCCGATGGCCTGGACAACGAACAGCCCCCACATCGCTTTTCTCAAAGACGGACAGCGTTTCGTGTGGGCGTCCGAGCGCGACGGCTGGCGCAACCTGTACCTCTACAACCTGAGCGGCAAGAACCTTGCCCGCCTGACGCATCTAAGCTGCGACGTGGAACGCATCGCGCGCGTGGACGAGGGCGCGAACGTTTTGTACTACATGGCACACGATGGCGATGTTCCGATGAAGCAGCAGCTTCACCGCGTCCTCCTGGACGGGACCGGCGACACGCGCCTGACCGATCCCCATTTTCAGCACCGCATAGACCTGGCCCCGGACGGCGGCGCGTTCGTGGACGTTTACCAGACGCACGATCAGCCGCCCGCCACGCAGCTTGTCCGCGTTCCGGACGCGCGTTTTCAAAACATTCCACAACCCATTCTGCTGGCGCAGGGCGACACGACGGCGCTGCGACAGGCGGGGTTTGCGCCGCCCGAACAGTTTACGTACAAGGCGGCGGACGGCAAGACCGACCTGTACGGCCTGCTGTACAAGCCGTCCGACTTTGACCCGAACCGCAAATACCCTCTGCTCGTGGACGTGTACGCCGGCCCGGACACGCCGCAGGCCGAGATGGTCACGGAAAACTTTCGGTTGGGGCGCGGCCTGACCGAAATGGGCTTTCTGGTCGCGTCCTTCGACGGGCGCGGCACGACCGGGCGCGGCGCGGCGTTTCGAGATGCCGTCTATGGCAGGCTGGGGCAGGCGGAGATTGACGATCAGGCGGCGGGCGTAAAGTTTCTGGATCAGCGCCTGTATGTGGACGCGAACCGCGTGGGCATTTATGGCACATCGTATGGCGGGTACGCGTCCCTGATGTGCCTGTTGCGCTACCCGGACGTGTTTCGGGCGGCAAGCGCGTCCTCGGCGGTCACGGACTGGCGCAACTACGACAGCATCTACACGGAACGCTTCATGGGCCTGCCCGCGCAGAACGTCGCAGGCTACGCCTCCGCGTCCGCGATGGCGCATGTAAAAAGCCTTAAAGGCAAGCTGCTGCTGTACTACGGCACAGCCGACAACAACGTCCATCCCGCCAATACCCTGCAATTAATCAGTGCGCTGGGGCAGGCGGGCAAAAGCTACGATCTGCAAATCGGCCCGGACGCGGGACATACGGGCGTCAACCAGAACCGCATGATCGAGTTTTTCCTGGACGCCTTCACTTCCAAGCCGGAACATGACAACCCGACAGCCGGACGCTGACAACAGGGCACTTCATGCTCGACCTGAATGCAGAACTTATTCCTGACAGGGCAGGCGCAGGCGTAACGCTCGGACAATCCATTGCGTCCGTCCTTGATGTGACGCAGCCGGAAGCTGTTGAGGCGCGTGTTGGCTGTCGCGCCTTCAAATTCGGCAGCGTCTGGCTGTTTGAAAAAGAAGGCGTCATCAGCCAGATATGCGTGTTTGCAGGTTATACAGGCAAAATCGCTGGAAGCGTGGGCATTGGGTCCACGGTGACTGAAGTGATGGCCGCTTTTGGCTTCGTAGAAGAGGACGAGGAGGATTGCTTCGGAGTTACGGCAATGCCGGGGTGGTGCTTCGAGGTAGAGAATATTGTTGTGGCAGCGGAAAGCACTAACTGGCCTTCTGCTCGCATAGCCTGCATCTGCATTTATGCGGAAGACGGCCTACCATGTTGAATATCTACAAGTAGAAAGCAAGTATCTCAACGTTGGGCAGGAACGTCATTTCAATCCTCTGCGTCCTCAACTTCTGGAGCGAATATACTTTGTATGTCGCGCGCTCCATGCAGGACGCGGATGATTTCGATGCAATCGTCTGTTGCCCGATAGAAGATAAGGTACTTGCGGAAATTGGGTACAAACCACATCTGCATTCCGGCATAAAGAGGGTTATCGTAGTCACGCGCAACTCCCAAACCTGGCACTTCTGCCAGACGCTTGAAAGCATTCTCCGTGGCCCGGAGGAACCTATCGGAAGCGTTCATGCTTGACTCTGCAATGAAATCGGCGGCGGTAATCAGATCACGCTTTGCCGCCGGAAGTTTGATAATCCTCCGCATTGGCTAGGCCGCCCCTTGACGCTGCGCGTGACGGGCGCGTACTTCCTGGCGAATGTCGTCCCAATCCTGACTCGTCATGGGCGTACCGTCGCCGCTGGCAAGTCCTTCCGAGAGAAGGGTATCAAGGTGCGCTTTGTCCCGGATTGACGTGGGTGGGTCGGGCAGCAGATCGCTTTCATCTTCAAGGGGAACAATCAGAGTAAGCTGCCGATTGCCGAAGTCGGCGGACTGCAAGAAATCAGCGATCTCGCTGGCTGTGCCTGCGAGAACCTGTTCGCTGGTCTGTACCATGTGAATCCCTCCGGTCAGAATGTATCGCGCTCTCATTATAACTGCAAATTGAGTTTTCAGCCAGTGGCTGCACCGCTGAAAGGGTACGCAAGTCGGGCAGTGTGCAGAAAGCGGAATTGTGCATTTATGAACTCACGTCTAGCGCGTTTGTGACGTACTCTGAGTTTCGTGGCGCAGGCGTTCGATGGCGGCATGAAAGGTGTCGTAATCGCGGTCGCCGTCCCAGCGATGGCGGATGCGGCCCTGCGCGTCCAGGAGAAACGTGATCGGCACCTCTTCGATGTTGCCAAAGGCCATGCGGACATCGTTCTCGGCAAGAGCCTGCCGGTACGGCGCGTGATGCTCGCGGCACCACACGCGCACACTGTCGGCGCTCTTTTCGCTGCACGCCATGCCGATAATCGCGACCTTGCTGTCGGGCGTATTTTTGTCGCCGTCGCTTTTCGCGGCTGTGCCGCTGTTTGCATCGCCCGCGCCGTCGGCATAAGCGGCATAAAGGCGGGTCAGGTCGGGTACTTCGGCCTGACACGGCCCGCACCACGTTCCCCAGAAGTTAATCAGCGTGATTTTGCCTTTCAAATCATCATTGCTGAAGCGTCGCCCATTCAGGTCCGGCAGCGCAAAGTCGGGCGCGGCGTCGGTACGGGTCGGGACGAGGGCCGTGATGTGAAAAAACTCCGGGGGCGCGGGCCAGCTCTTTTGCGCGGTCTGCCACCATGTTTGCCATTTCGCCACGACTTCCAGCCGTTTGGGCGGGGATGCCAAGCTCGACACCGTCCAGGCATGACCCGTAAGTTTGCTCAGCGCGCGCATTGCCGGGGCGCTGACCGTAACTTGCGGGTCGGCTGAGGCCACGATCAGGCTCGGCACGGCGCGTTTGTCCACGGGCGAATGGAGTTTGCCGATACGCTGATTGATCTGCGTCGTGGCGTCCTCGCGTATCCACGTATCCTCGTCGCGCAGGCCGGCCAGCAGCAGCCGAAATCCTCGTTCTTCGCCTCCCGGCACATCAATCAATTTTTCCATCGCCCGCTTGCGCACTTCCGAGGCCGGGTCGGTAAAGCCCCGCTCGATGGCGTCCAGGGATGCGGGCGAAGGCTGCGCGGCCAGAGTGTCAATGGTGGCGTAGCGCAGGGCAGGGCTTTCGTCGCGGGCGTAGCGCAGGGTTGCGGCCTGTCGCTGCGCCCCCTGCTGTCCGCCCAGTTTCGCTTCCAGCACCCCGCTCGCGTCGTCCATGCCGATCTGATGTTCAGCAAGAGCAGCCTGCACGCGCGCGTTCCGCGCCTGCACAAGCCAGGCGCCGCACAGGAGCGCCAGTACGCCCAGCCAGAGCAGGCGCGTACCGGGCGGGAGGGCGCGGCGGGTGGACGCAGCCGATGGAGTAGGTTGCGAAGTTGTCAGGCGCATAAGAACGAAGCCTTTCTAAAAACACGGGATGCCGACGAACGGAAGGCAAAATTTCAACAACAGGAAATAACGGGCGACGCGTAGAAACGCACTGCGATGTAAAGCGCGTGTTTAAAAAGCGTGACATCCATTGGAGCCACGCGGTTACGCAGTCCGGCGTCCCAACTATTCACCGCCTGTTACGTAATGATAACCGGACATGCCCCGGCTAAAGTTCCCTGTACCGGCGTTCTCCGCTGCGCCGACATGACAAACCGGAACAGCAAAGCGCACTATTAGGGCCTTGTGCTAGTTAGGGAAGGCCAGTGCCTTGATCTGCAAGAACTCTGCCTTGCCGAGCAAGCGGTTGATGTAGATGCACAGCGTATGAGCCGTGATCTTGGTGTACAAACGCGTACACAGTCCCCAGAAACTACGTGCGTGGTTGGTTTCCACGTTGAACTGTTGCGTCAGTTGTCCGTTCACCGTCTCGATGATCTGCCGCAGTCGGTTGAAGCGGCGTTGTTCCTGACGCGACACCTGCTGTTTCTGGTTCCTGCGCGGCAGGGTCAGCAGGCGCACATGGCGCGTCGTGCATTGCTCCTGCACTTCCTGGCTGATGTAGCCTTTGTCGCCCATCGCCAGCAGGTCAGAATAAGCCGACAGCAGTTCTTCGCCGACGGCCAAGTCGCTTTCGTTGGCAGGCGCGAGTTCAAAGTCGAGGATGGTTCCGTTCACAGCCAACAACAGGTGCAGTTTGTAGCCGAAGATAGTGATCTTCTTGGAACTCACGCGTCCGAACGTCGCGCCGTGTTCTTTCCACGCGCGGCTTGCCTGCGGAGCCAGATGGAAGCCGACGACCGCAACCGGCAAACTGTCGAGCAGGCACTGCCGATCTTGGGCGACATCTAAGAGACGCAACAGGGCCTGACGTATCAGGTTGAAGGCCAGCCACAGATGCCTGCGTCGGCGGTTGAAGCGGCTGCGTTCGGGCAGATGCGGAAACAAATGCCGGTACGCCTGCCACTCGTGCAGCATGTCGGTCTCTTTGTCCCACCCTCGGCACTCGCCTACAAGGGCGAGGGTGAGCAGTTCGCTGTCGCTGCACACCGAGGTAGGGCCAGGATGCGCGAAGTAGGGCGCGAGTGTTTGCCAGATTTCGTCCACAACGACATACACCCATAGGCAGAAGTCGTCAAAATGCGTTATCATCTTGTGTGTCCTCCGAGAAGTACAGGGTTTGTTTGGCGATAAACGTCTGTACGTTTCGGAGGCACACTCTATAAACCGAGGCCCTAACTAGCACAAGGCCCTATTAGCATAGCAGGAAACAGAACAATACAGAACAATACGCAACAGCGGGCAGCCTGATGCCGTCCGGGACGCTGTAATACAAAGTTTGGCTCTCCGCGAGCGAGGAGCAGATACGCCTTGATGCGCTGGATGCTATTGTTTGTGCCGGTCAGCTTAATAATGACCGTGCTGCATGTGCCGCCGCTGTGGCTGTTTGTCGTGTCGAGTCTTGCGATTGTGCCGCTTGCCGGCCTGCTGAGTGTGGCGACCGAAGAATTCGCCAAAGCGCGCGGCCCCGCTATCGGCGGCCTGCTCAACGCTACTTTCGGCAACGCGACCGAACTTATCATCTGCATCGTCGCCCTGCAGCGCAACGAACTCGATATTGTCAAGGCATCGCTGATCGGCAGCATCATCGGCAACATATTACTGGTTCTGGGGCTGTCAATCCTGCTTGGCGGCATAAAATATAAAATCCAGAAGTTCAATGTGGATGTGGCGCAGGCCCATGCGACCATGCTGGCCCTTGCCGCCGTGGCCCTTTTAGTCCCTGCCCTGTTCGCGCGCAGCATCCCCGGTCTGAACGAGCAGGCCAGTAATCCGAGCATCCAGAACCTGAGCGTGGGCGTGGCGGCTGTGGAGATCATCATTTATGTGGGCAGTCTGCTGTTCGCGCTTAAAACGCATGAGCAGTTGTTTCGGGCGGGCGGCGACCAGCCGGAAGAACCCGCGCTCTGGTCGCAGGGCAAGGCTGTTCTTGTCCTGCTGCTGGCGACCGTCGCCATCGCCTACGAGAGCGAGATGCTTGTCGGCAGCATCGAACCCGTGGTACATCAATGGCATCTGAGCAAGATATTCGTCGGCATCATCGTCGTGCCGATCATCGGCAATGCCGCAGAACACAGCACGGCGGTCATCATGGCCCTGCGCGACAAGATGGACATTTCGCTTAATATCGCCGTGTCGTCGAGTACGCAGATCGCCATGTTCGTGGCCCCCTTCTTGATTTTCCTGAGTCTGGCGATGGGCCATCCCATCACGATATTGTTCAGCAACTTCGAACTGATCGCGGTCAGCGCGGCCATTCTGGTCGCCGTGCTGATCTCGCTCGACGGCAAAAGCCACTGGCTGGAGGGCGCGCAGCTATTGGCGGTCTATGTCATCATCGCGCTCGCGTTTCTGTTCGTGGCGCAGTGAGAAGATTGTTGTTTGTTGTTTGTTGAGTGTTGATGGATGCCGAGGAACGAAACTGAAGCAATGTTTGATGGAGAGTATGTTATGACTGACCCGCCGCCAGCAAGCAGCAAGCAGCAAACAACAAACAACGAAGCCGCGCAGGTGTTTTTACGCATTGCGGAACTGATGGCGTACCGGGACGAGAACCAGTTCAAGGTGCGCTCGTATCTCCGCGCCGCGCTCACGCTGACGGGACTGAAAACGCCGCTGCGCGAACTGGCCGACCGCGACGAACTGCAAACGCTGCCGGGCGTGGGGGACGCCATTGCGGGCAAAATCGGCGAAATCCTCCAGACCGGAACCTGCGCCCTGTACGAGCGATTGAAGGACGAGACCAGTCTGGAAGTGCGGCAGATGCTGAGTGTGCCGGGATTGACGCCGCGCCTGGTGCGCCTGCTGGAACTGGAGTTCAACCTGACCGACATGGACGCCCTGTGCGCGTTCGTCAGCCGTGGCGAACTGTCCGACCTGGAAGGCACGACCCTGAAAGTCGAGGACGCCGCCCAGATACTGCGCGCCGTGGAGGCGCAGGGCGTGTTTGAAACGGGCGCGGCAAACCTCGGTATGCCCGATGCAGCAAGCGGCGCAGCGGCGCAGGCCGATGGTGAGGAAGAAGACGATACAAGCGACGAAGTTGATCCTTTTGCAGACGACACGATTTGAAGACAGGTCTAAGACGGTCTGGAACGCAGGCAGGAAAACGACTTTTTCTGTGGAATGATGCTGTGTCGAATGATGCTCTAATCATGCCGAATGAGCTGCCTGCCTAATCGCACAGGGGAATACCAATGCCGATCCTGCCCGACGGAACCGTCACGTTTTTGTTTACCGACATCGAAGGCAGCACGAAGCTGTGGGAAGAATATCCCGAACAGATGCGCGCAGCCCTTGCGCGTCACGACGCCCTGCTAAGGCAGGCCATCGAAGACAATGCGGGCGCGGTCTTTAAGACGGTGGGCGACGCGTTCTGCGCCGCTTTTGCTACGGCCCCCGACGCCCTGAACGCCGCGCTCATGGCACAGCTTACCCTGTGCGCCGAAGTCTGGCCCGACGCCCTGATTTTGCGCGTCCGCATGGCCCTGCACACCGGAGCCGCCGAACTGCGCGACAAGGACTACTTCGGACAGCCGCTCAACCGCGTGGCCCGGCTGCTCAACGCAGGACATGGCGGACAGACGCTGCTTTCGGATGTGGCCCACGACCTGACCCGCGACACCCTGCCGCCCGATGTAACTCTGCGGGCATTGGGCGAACACAGGCTGCGCGACCTGGGGCGGGCCGAACCTGTATTCCAACTGCTGCATCCCGGCCTGCCCGACACGTTCGCGCCCCTGCGCTCTTTGGACAGCCCCGACCTGCCCAACAACCTGCCCCGGCAGATGACAAGCTTCATCGGGCGCGAACGGGAGATTACAGCCGTCAAGACCCTGCTGAATAAGACCCGCCTGCTTACGCTCACGGGCAGCGGCGGCTGCGGCAAAACGCGCCTGAGCCTGCAAGTGGCCGCCGATGTGCTGGAACACTATGCCGACGGCGTGTGGTTCGTGGAACTCGCTCCCCTTGCCGATCCCGCCCTTGTCGCGCCGACCCTCGCGCAAACCCTGAGTGTAAGCGAGGAACCGGGCAGGCCGCTTGTGCAGACCCTCGCGAATGCGCTCAAAGCCAAACGCCTGCTGATCGTGCTGGACAACTGCGAACACCTGCTGGACGCCTGCGCGCTGCTGGCGGACGCGCTGCTCAGAAACTGCCCGCACATCAGGATACTGGCGTCGTCACGCGAGGGGCTGCACATCGCGGGCGAGCAGGCGTACCGTCTCCCATCCCTGACCCTGCCCGACACGCGGCAGACACAGACACTGCAAAGCGTCACGCAGTACGAGGCCGTGCGTCTGTTTGTAGAACGCGCCCTGGCCGTGCAGTCCACCTTTGCCGTGACGAACGCTAACGCGCCCGCTCTGGCGCAGTTGTGCGCGCGGCTAGACGGCATTCCGCTCGCCATCGAACTCGCCGCCGCCCGTATACGTTCGCTGTCCATCGAAGAAATCAACAGCAAACTGGACAACCGCTTTCGCCTGCTCACGGGAGGCAACCGCACTGCCCTGCCCCGTCAGCAGACGCTGCGCGCCCTGATTGACTGGTCGTATGACCTGCTCACGCCACAGGAGAAGATGCTGCTGTGTCGTTTGTCCGTCTTTGCCGGAGGCTGGACGCTTGGCGCGGCGGAGCAGGTCTGCGTGGGCGCAAGTGACACCCAGGAGGACATCGAGGAGTGGGAGGTACTGGATCTGCTGACCGGCCTGGTGGACAAGAGCCTCGTGGTCGCGCAACAGGATCAGGAACGCACGCGTTATCGCCTGTTGGTCAGTGTGCGGCAATATGCGCGGGAGCGCCTGACAGAAAGCGGGGAAGAGCCGGCGGCGCGAACGCGGCACGCCGACTGCTTCCTGGGGCTGGCAGAAGAGGTCCACTCAAAACTCTATGGGCCGGAGCAGGCGCAGTGGTTTGAGGTCTTGGAAGAGGAACACGACAACTTGCGGCAGGCGCTGACCCTGTACGCCGAAGATGCAGACGAAGACGAGGCGGCAGTGGAGAAGGGACTGCGGCTGGGAGTGGTCTTGCAGATGTTCTGGAGGCGGGGGTATCCGAGCGAAGGGAGGGAACGTCTGCACACGGCGCTGCGACATCCGCAGGGGCAGGAACCCCCCGCGTCGCGCGCCGCTGCACTCAATGTTGCGGGGGTGCTGGCCCGGATGCAAAATGACTATGCTGAAGCGCGTGTTCTGCTAGAGGAGAGCCTCACGCTGCGACGTAAGCTGGGGGATAAGAAGGGCATTGCGAGCTGTCTGATCAGTTTGGGGATTTGCGCTCTTAATCAGCAGGACTACGACGGCGCGCGCGTTCTATACGAGCAGAGTCTGGCACTGGCGCGCGAGTTGGGACACAAGGGCGACATTGGTAACTGTCTGAACAATCTGGGGGACGTAGCCTATTTTCAGGGCGACCATGCCAGGGCGCGTGTTCTGTTTGAGCAGAGCCTGGAACTGGGGCGTGAATTGGGCAATGAGAACCTTGTTGCAATTAATCTGAGCAACCTAGGCAATGTAGCTACTGAGCAGGGTGACTATGCGCGCGCGCGAACACTGCACAAGGATAGTCTGGCGATAGCGCGGGAGTTGGGATACAGAAGGTACATCGCCTGCTCGCTCGAAGCGTTCGGCGCTCTTGCCGGCAAAGAGGCGCAGGCGAAACGCAGCGTCCGCCTGTGGGGAGCGGCTGCCGCGCTACGGGAAGCAATCGAGTGTCCCCTGTCACCTGCGGACCGGGAGAAACACGAGCGCGAGATGACGCCTATTCGGGAGATGTTGGGCGAGGACGCTTTTGCGCTGGCCTGGTCCGAGGGCCATGCCATGACGACCGAGCAGGCTATCGTCTACGCCCTGGAAAAAGAGGTTTGAAGCAACTTCTGAAAAAGCGCGCCTGAGATTATACGCTTATACATCCTACTCAATCAATATGCTTAATCAACATGCTTAATCAAGAACTTGGGGACGCTGCGCATCTAATGGCCTTGCCCCGTGACTTTTATTTGCAGCCCACGCTGGACGCGGCGCGAAATCTGCTCAACTGCCTGCTCGTCCATGACAGCCCGGACGGCCTGACGGTCGGGCGCATCTCGGAAACCGAGGCGTACACCCACGACGACCCGGCCTGCCATGCCTTTACGCGCAAGACCGCCCGTAACGCGCCCATGTTCGGCCCGCCCGGTCACGCGTATATGCACCTCAACTATGGCCTGCACTGGTGCATCAACGCCGTGACCGCCCCCTCCGACTGCGCCGAGGCCGTACTGATCCGCGCCGTGGAACCGCTCGTGGGCGTGGAACTTATGCGGCAGCGTCGCGGTCTGACACAGGAAGACGCGCCCTGTCCCGCAAACGCAGATGCCGCCGCGCATGACGCGAAACAACGCGCCCGCGTCGGGCATTTCCTGTGCGGCGGGCCGGGCAAGCTGACCGTGGCGTTCGGCCTGGGCGCGGCGTTTAACCATCACGACCTGACGACCGGGCAAACGCTGTGGATTGCGCCGCCCATCGAAAGCGTGGGTCACGCCGCGCCGGACGACATTCATGCGAGCGGGCGCATCGGCATCACCAAAGCCGCCGACTACGAATGGCGCTTCTATCTGAAAAACGACCCATATATCTCTCGAAAATAGCTTTTGTCTTGAACTCGGATTTTTAGGATTTTTGGGATGGATAGGATTACGCGTATGTCACGCTAATCTGCCGTATCAGGAGGCAGGCTGTAGTCTATAGCGCGTCCAATCCTGTTCATCCCAAAAATCCTAAAAATCCGAGTTCAAGACAAAGACAAACATCCAAGAAGCAGGCAACCCCTTTGACCGCGCAAAATCTATCCTATATGCTGACCCTGCCGCCCGCGTGGCTGGCCGCGCTGTTGTCGGGGCTGTTCGCGCTGGGAGCGTGGCGGATGCGCTGGCTGAACACGCGCGGCGCGTTGTCCACGTTCACGGTGGGCTTCGCCATCTTCTGGCTGGGCGGCGGCAAGGCGACCATTCCCTTGCTGACGTTTTTCCTGTCGTCCTCGATCCTGTCCAAGATCGCGGGGCGCGTCCTGAAAGCGCGTTATGCTACGCCTGACGGCGACGACGACATTCACACGGCCAAAGGCAGCACGCGGGACGAGGGGCAGGTGTGGGCGAACGGCGGCATGGCGGTCGCGCTTGTCGTGCTGCACCGCGTTCTTGTGCTGCGCGGCTACCCGGCGTTCCGCCTGGAACAACTGCCCGTCCTGTTTCTGGCCGCACTCGCCACCGTGAACGCGGATACGTGGGCCACGGAACTGGGCCGCTTGTCGGGGCAGGTTCCGCGCTCGCTGCGCGACGGCAAGCCGGTCACATCCGGCACATCGGGCGCGATCTCCCCGGTCGGCACATTGGCCGCGCTCGCCGGCGCGATTGTGATTCCCCTGTCCGTGTGCCTGATCTGGCCGCTCAACTTCGCGCAGTTCGCGTGCGTGGCGTGGGCCGGATTTTTGGGCAGCCTGATTGACAGTCTGCTGGGCGCGAGCCTGCAGGTGCAGTACCGCGACACGGTCACGGGCGACCTGACCGAACGCGACGAGATCAACGGGCGCTGGATGCGCCGCGCGCATGGCCTGCCGTGGATGAACAACGATGTGGTCAACTTCATTGCCAGCGTGGGCGGCGTCCTGTGCGCCTACTACCTCCTCCACTATGGGCATCTGATGTAAAACAGTAAATACCATATAAACCGCGAAACACGCCAAACAAACGAAAAGGAATGCAAAAGAAGAGTTATCCACAGATTACGCAGATTACGCAGATTAGAAACACAAAGGGAAAGACAATTACAGATAGTTGCTCACTGTCATCCCAACATGTTCTGAAATCCTGTTCATCCTGCAAATCTTGTTAATCCTGTCTATGGATTGGATTTGCTGGCTTTTGTCTTTTGTTCTTTTCGTTTGTTTGGCGTGTTTCGCGGTTCTTCCAAGTTTCTGGCAGGAGGGAACGGGGCGGGCGTGGAATAAAGGCGCGGCGCATTTGTTGACGAAGCGCCATAGGAGGCCGGTCGTGCGCATACTGATGCTATCGTGGGAGTATCCCCCCCGGATCGTGGGCGGCATTGCCCGTCATGTCGAAGAACTAAGCCAGGAACTGGCCCTGCTGCCCGGCGTCGAGGTGCATGTCGTGACGTGCGAGCATCCCGACGCGGACAGGGAAGAGATCGTGAAAGGCGTCCATCTGCATCGCGTGGCCCCGTATGACGCGCCTGGCGGGCATAAAGATTTTATCCACTGGATACACCAGCTGAATGCGGCCATGCGCGACCGGGCCGACGCCCTGTGCCGCGAATGGATCGCCACGTCAGGCCCAAAGACCTCCCTGCAATCCGCCGGCCTGCCGTCCCTGCCCGCCGATCCCAAGACATTCGCGGACTCGGACGCCATTTTGCTGCACGCGCACGACTGGCTTGTGTATTTCGCCGCCAACGAACTCAAGCACAAGTACAAGCTGCCGCTTGTCGCCACCATCCACGCCACGGAGTTCGGGCGCAATCAGGGCATCCACAACGAGACGCAGGCGTACATCCACAGCATCGAGGAGCATCTGACGCGGGAGGCCTGGCGCGTGATCGTTTGTACGCGCTTTATGGAAAACGAGGCCATGTTCGCGCTGTCCGCGCCCGCCGACAAGCTCGACATCATCCCCAACGGCGTGGACGCCACCAAGTTCGTCTTTGATTTTCCCGCTGACGAGGCCCGCGCGTTTCGTGCCAAGTACGCCGCGCCCCAAGAGCAGATCATCATGTTCGTGGGCCGGGGCGTGCGTGAAAAGGGGGCGCAGGTGCTGATCGCCGCCCTGCCCAAAGTGCGCCGCTATTACCACGACGCCAAGCTGGTCATCGCGGGCGGCGGGTATCGGCAGCACCTGGTAGATCAGGCGTATGGATTGGGCGTGGGCCTGCACGTTTACTTTACCGGCTTCATTCCCGACGACGACCTGCTGCGCCTGTATAAAGTGGCCGACCTCGCCTGCTTCCCCAGCCTGTACGAGCCGTTCGGAATCGTGGCCCTCGAAGGCATGGCCGCGCATACCCCCGTCGTGGTCTCGGACGCGGGCGGCCTGCCCGAAGTCGTGGAGAACGGCGTCACGGGCATTACGACGTATGCCGACAGCGCGGACAGTCTCGCGGACGGCCTGCTCTTCGACCTGCACAATCCCGACCGCGCCAGAGAAATGGCCGATGAAGCGTTCCATCGCGTCCAGACCGTGTTCAACTGGAAGCGCATCGCCCTCCAGACCCACGCCGTGTACGCGCGCTGCTGGCAGGAGTATGTGGCGTCCGACTGGTAGCCTTCGGCCATAGTTCGGCGTTTCTGTTCCTTGTCACGGGCTTCTTTTTTACTCGTGTTTCCCCCTGCTCACAACTCGCCTGACGGGGCGCGGCAATCCCCCTGCCGCGTCCGCGCAGGCACGTCCTTTGTGGAGAGCATCTTCCTATGACACCTTCAAGAACGTCTTCAAAAATTCCGCAGCCTCTGTTTGCGGTTCCCGTCCTGCTGTGCTGTTCCCTCGTTCTCTGTGCCGGATGCGGCAAAGGAGGCGGGACGCCCGCCGTGTCTGGCTCGCGCTACGTGATTACCGATTTGAATCCGCCGTTTGGGCCGCAGCAGCCGGCGCAAGGCAGCAGTGCCTCCGCCCTCAACGATCTCGGTCAGGTCACGCTGATCGGCAGCCGCCATGAAGGCGGCCCGTCCGGCCCGGATGTGAGCGGGGCTTTTCTGTACAGCAATGGCACGTATACCGCGCTGCCACTTTTCAACCCCACAGCCATCAACAACAAGGGCCAGATTCTAGATTACAATGGCCTGTTTCAAAATGGTGTCCTGAGCAGTATTCCTGTCCTGCTCCCCACTAATATCTCCAGCAGCGACTCTCCCAGTGGCAGAGTTATCCCGGCTGGCATCAATGAGCAGGGGCAGGTAGTCGGCACATCGTCCGTCCAATCGGAGCAAAATGGCGCTTCGCCGACATTTCAGGTCTTCACCCATGCTGTTTTGTACCAGAATGGGCAGACGACTAATCTGGACATTGTCAGTCCGTCAGCAGGTGGGGCGGGCGCGAACGCCGCCAGTTCGGCTGCCGCCATTAACAATTCAGGTCAGGTCGTCGGGGCTTTTGGATCGGGCGGCACTCTGCCAAGCGGAGGCTTGCAGGGACACGCTTTTGTTTACAGCAATGGGGTAACAACCGACCTGGGTACGCTGGGCGGCAGCAATAGCGGCGCCATAGCCATCAACAACAACGGACAAATCGTGGGGTACGCGGAACTGGCCGGCAGCACCCCGACAACGCTTGTAGACCGCTTTGGCAATACAGTTCCCGGCCCTCCTCTTATCGCTACCCACGCCGTGCTATGGCAGAACGGCGCGGCGGTTGACCTGAGCGCGCCCAATGATGGAAACGCCAGCGCTATCAACGATCAGGGGCAGATTGTCGGCTCGTACACGACAAGCAAGGGCGACAGTCGCGCTTTCGTTTACCGCAGCGGCAAACTCGCAGACTTGAACACCCTGCTCGTAAACGGCGGATGGACGATCCGCACGGCGACCGGCATCAACAGCAAAGGCCAGATTTGCGGCACGGGCATCTACAAAGGGCTGTACCACGCCGTTCTGCTGACGCCGCAATAGAGCAAAACTCAAGATTGCAGGCGGACACGATGTATTCGGTTCGGCTGTACTTCCCCTTCCATCACTCCCGCCGGAAGCAGGCCGCGTCCCTCCCGATGCGCCGTTCCGTCCCTACTCTTGTTGTTCTTTGCGAGGAGAAACACACCTGTACATGAAAACACCAACATCTTTGTTCGCAACATCCGCATCGTGCTGCCTGTCTGCCGTTCTGCTTGCCGGGTGCGGCGGCGGCAGTCCCGCACCCGCTGTCGTGATCGGGCCGGCCTATGTCCTCACCGACATCAGCAACGGCAAGGACGATGGCGCAGTCGCCATTAACAACGCGGGGCAGGCGCTTGTCACTTCCAGCGGCACAAATCCTCTTATCGTGAGCTACGCCGCTTCCAATGCCTCACGGGCCGTTCGACGCCGTTCCAGCCAAACCCCATTGCCAACGTACTCCTACCTGTACGACGGCGCGCACTTTGTAGAACTGAGCGGCGGCATTCCTTACGCGATCAATGATGGCGGGACAATCGCGCGAGGCAACGGCATCGGCCCTGCCGTTGACAGCGACTTCAACTATTATGTCCAGATACCGTCTATCGGGACTATGCTTTCGAGCAATTCGGTTGTGGTGCAGCCGTTCGCGCTGAACAACGCGAAGCAGGTAGTCGGCACATCTCCGCTCACTGACGCACAAACGGCCTCTGCTCCCAGCGCCTACCACGCGTTTTTGTACGCGGGCTATACCACCACGGATTTAGGCACATTGGGCGAGCCGACACCGATTGCCTTTTTACCGGGTACGTCCCCGAACGCGAACCTGCCCGGCGATCACAGCAACAGCGTGGCGTTCGGCATCAACGACGCGGGGCAGATTGTGGGCGTATCCGGTACAAGCGAGCGCGATGTGAACAGCGGTATAGTACAGCACGCCTTTTTATATCAGGACGGCAAAATGACCGATCTCGGCACACTCGGCGGCGCGAACAGCGTCGCGACAAGCATCAACAACAAGGGGCAGGCGGCAGGATACTCCGAGGCGGCCCCCAAGCCTGGAACTCACGCGGCAGTGTGGCAGAACGGGCAGGTTCAGGACCTGGGCGCACCGCAGGGATACAACAGTTACGCGCTTGGCATCAATGACGCCGGGCAGGTTGTCGGCACGTCCCGACTGTTCAGCGGCGAAACGTTTGCGTTCCAGGCTTTCGTATACCGCGAAGGCAAAATGCTCGACCTGAACAAGCAGGTGACGAACATCAACGGATGGACGCTGCAGGCCGCGACGGGCATTAACAGCAAAGGCCAGATCGTGGGCAGCGGCGTCTACAAAGGATCGTACCGCGCCTTTTTGCTGACGCCCAAATAGCAGACGTTCCAGGCGCTTTTGACAATCGCGCATTCCTCCTCGCGCTCTTATTGTTTGCTCATCATCGGCGTGATCCGGCGCACAGTCCCCCGTGCCGGATCACGCATGTCCTCTGCGGAAAGCATCTTCCATGAAAACCTCAGTTATGAAAACCTCAGTCATCGGTCGCGCCCGGCTTGCCATTACGAGCCTGCTGTGTTGTTCGCTATTGCCTGTGGGATGCGGCAAAGGAGGCGGGACGCCCGCCGCCCCCGGTTCGCGGTACGTGATTACCGATTTGAACCCGCCGTATGGGCCGCAGCAGCCGGCGCAAGACAGTGATGCCACCGCGCTCAATGATGTCGGCCAGGTGACGATTACAGCCGATAGGATCGGGGGAGGCATATCGGGGCCGAATTCGGGACAGTCTTTTTTGTATGACAATGGCAAGTATACGTCGCTGCCGCTGATTAATCCGGTCGCCATCAACAACAAAGGCGAGGCTGTCAGTTTCGACGGCACCTCGCAAAACGGCGTTATGAGCGTCTATTCCTTTGCCGATGTCAACGACACGTTCGGCCAGACGTCTCCGGGCGGCATCAATGATCAGGGGCAGATCGCAGGCACGTCCACAGCGGCCGTGCTGCAAACCTTCGGCCCGAATGTGCAGCAGGCGGCTCTCAGTTACGTGTTTCTGTATCAGAACAGGCAGGTCACGCGTCTTGACCTGTTCCCGCAGCCAGGGGGCGTCGCGGCCGTGACGCCTGACGGAGCCCCGGCGGCCATCAATAGCGCGGGGCAGGTCGCAGGCGCTTTTTACACCAACGACGCTTCGGCCAATAATCAGGGCAAAACACACGCGTTCTTTTACAATAACGGTCTTACGACCGATCTGGGAACGCTGGGCGGCGACAACAGCGGCGCCACGGCCCTCAACAACCGGGGGCAGGCGGTCGGCTACTCGGACGTGGTCGGCAGCATCCCGACAACCATCCGCTACAAACCCGGCACTCCGCTTTTAGACACGCCGCCTGTCTCCTCGCACGCCGCGCTGTGGCAAAACGGCACAGTAGTGGACATGAGCGCGCCCTATGCCGGTTACGCCACTGCCATTAACGATCAGGGGCAGACCGTCGGCTTCTTCGTCCCCTCGCAATACGAACTCCGCGCCTTCGTCTACCGTGACGGCAAGTTCCACGACCTGAATACGCTGCTCGTAAACAGCGGCTGGACGATCCGCACGGCGACCGGCATTAACAGCAAAGGCCAGATTTGCGGCACAGGCATCTACAAAGGGCTGTACCACGCCGTTCTGCTGACGCCACAATAAAGCCCCGCATCAACAATTTACCTGCACCAACGATCTACTTGCACCAACGATTGACAGGCAGTAATGGCCGCGCCGGAAGCAAAACGCTTTGCTTCCGGCGCGGCGTCCTCTTGCCCGCCAAGTATTCCCCGACTGGATACCGCCCCGTAGCAATGCCGTTTTATCCGTGTTTTACTCATCGGAGGCATTCTCAACGCTAAACCGAACGGCGTACACTGCCGAAATGAATGCCTGTGTTCGCGCCGAATGCCCGCGCGCGTTTGAACCCGCCGAGACTAGCGGAACCACTTATTTCAAATGAGCGCCAACAGGTTCAACACAACATTTACGCAAGATACGACAGGACACGATAGGATACGATAGGATACGATAGGATACGGAAGGGTTGATTTTGATGCAATTTCGCTCCGGCTCGGCGCATCGCGCCTTCACATTGATAGAATTGCTTGTGGTGATCGCCATCATCTCGATTTTGGCGTCCATTCTCTTCCCTGTCTTCGGGCAGGCCCGCGAAAAAGCGCGTCAGACATCGTGCCTGTCCAACGGGCGGCAGTTGGGATTGGGCGTGTTGCAGTATGTTCAGGATTATGACGAGCAGATGCCTTCGGGCGTCGTGATTCCCGCAGGCCAGCCGTGCGCCGGTTCGATCATGCCGGGGCGCGGCTGGGCCGGCCAAACCTACGCGTATACCAAAAACAAGCAGATCTATAAATGCCCCGACGACCTGACTCCGCTCGACAAAGCCAATCCGACCCGCGTGGCCTGCTCGTATGGGCTGAACATGTATGTGGCGGGAACGATGCAGGGCGGACTGCTGGCGGGACAGGCCGCGCCCGCCAATACCGTGATGCTGTTCGAGGTGACGCAGAACCTGACGGATGTGACGGGGGCGGCGGACTGGCGCTCCACAGCGGCGAACGGCGGCGACGGCAGCGGGGCGGGATTTATTGACTGGTGCATCCCCGCAGGCGGGCTGGCGCAGTATGATACGGGCGTGATGGGAACGCCGCCGCGTCCCGACCGCATCGGCGTCTGGGTGCGCGACCCGAACGCGGGCCGACACTCCCTTGGCAGCAACTTCGCGCTGTGCGACGGCCATTCCAAGTTCTTCCAGCGGTCACGCGTGTCCACGGGCTTTGCCAACAACAACCCGCAGTGCGCCCAGGATCAGTCCGGCCCCACCTGTGCGGCCTCGTATGGCATTGCGGCAGGCACAAGCGCGAATGTCGGAGCCACCTTCAGCCCGCAGTAAACGCAGCGCGGTATGTAGGACGTAGCGGGGCCGGGGATTTTTCAATCCCCGGCCCCGCATAATTAGGACTTTCGCTTCGAGATTGGAAATTCGGCGGAATGTCGCCGTTTTGGAAAATTTCCTATCTCGAAGCGAACGATCAAAGCGAAAGTCCTAATCATAACACTTCATTACAGCGTTTTCAGAAAGGCGACCAGGTCGGTCAATTCCGTAGGCGTTAAGTCGGGCTTGCCGGTCAGGCGGGAAGGCTTGTGGTACTCGGTCAGCAGGCGTTCGAGAGTGCGGGCGTCGCCGGTGTGCAGGTAAGGGGCGCGATTATAGACGCCGCGCAGGCTGGGCGGATTGAAGCCTTTGTACGGGTCGAGCGGCTCTTCCAGGCCCACGTCATAGGCGGCAGGGGTGGTGTAGTTGGGGGCGGCATGGCACGTATTGCAGGCTTTCGCCTCGAAGACCGTTTTGCCCCGTGCGGCCTGCAAAGCGCGTTCCCCAATCGGGTGCGCGTTGGGGTTGGGCTTGAAATCCAGAGTCTGCAAATAAGCCGTGATGGCGTCGAGTTCCGCGCCGGTCGGCTCCGGCCCCTGCATGGATTTGACCATGCTGTCATGCGCGATCTGGCGCAGGCTGGACTGCCAGCCGTGCCACGTATACGGCGCGGTCTGCCCAACCCCGCGCAGGCTCAGCACCTTTTTGGGCGTGCCGTAGCTGCCATCGTTGGACGTGTCGAACGTGCTGCCATTGGTATGCCCCTCGACATGACACGTACCGCACGAGTACCACTGATGAAACGAGCGTTTGGCGTCCAGAAACAGCGCCTCGCCCTGCCGCGCAAGGGAAGGCGCGGATGGCCCGCCAATCGGAATGGTCTTCGTAATCTGGCCGGTTTGGGCATCTATCAGTTGCAGCGCGTCGCTCAGGTAGTTGGCGACCACGACCGTCCTGCCGTCCGGCATGAACTGCGCGCCCAGCGGACGCCCGCCCAATGGCACACGCCGGAAGCGTTCAGGATGGCCGAGCAGTTCCGGCTCGATGTGGTCCCCCGGCCCGCCATAGGCCACGAACGGCAGGGGCAGATGGTATATCAATAATTCGTGTGTGCCGCCCGCCGTGGCGACAAGCGTATTGCCGTCGGGACTGAGGGCCACGCCGTCCACGTCGCCCACGGCCTCGCCGCGCGGGTCGAGGGCGAGGGTTTCACGGGGGCCGTCCTCGTTTAGCGGCGCGCGGCTCAGGCGGTTGCCCACGACCCAGCCTTCCGTGATGCTCTCCCGCGTGGTCGGGCGCAGCCGCTCGGAAATGTGCGCCGTGTACGCCCACGCGCCATCCGGTGAAACGGCGACGTGCCGCACATTGTGGCCGCGCAGCCGTACCGTGTGCAATACCTTGCGCGATTGGGCGTCAATCACGGTCATGTCCTCGGAACGGGCGCAGCCGACCGCCAGACGCTTGGCGTCCGGCGTCATGCCGACGTGCCAGGGTTCCACGCCCACGGCCACGCGATCCGTCACTCTGCCCTGCGCGATGTTGACGAACGCGAGGTTGTTTTCACCCGACAGCGCGACATATGCGACTGTGCCATCCGCGCTCAGGGCCACGCCGCGCGGCTCATCCCCTACCGCAATCGTTCGCGCCACGCGCAGGCCATCCGGCGTCACGTCCAGAACCGAAATGCTGTCGCCCCACTGATTGCTGACCACAACCCGCCTGCCGTTATGGGCAAATGCGACCCCAAACGGACGCCTGCCCACGGCGGTCTCGCCGACCACCCTGCCCGCCCCGATGTCCACGAGCGAGACCGTGTCCGAGGTGGCATTGGCGCATACGGCGAGATGTCCGTCCGGCGAGAGGGCCAGGTCAATGGGCGAGCGGTCACGGTCGGGCAAATTCTGCGCGGCGGACAGGATCGGCGCGGCGGGCGCGGGCAGGGGCGCGTCCCCGACAGGCGGGGCCATAACAAAAGCCCCTCCCAGCAAACCCGATAACCCCAGCAAAGGCACAACGGTAAACGGTTTGGTACGCAAAGTTTGCTTCCTTCACAAATCTACAATCACAAATCTACAATCACAAAATTACGACCGTGCTTAACCATCGCAGCCCCGCACTGAAGTACGGGTCTGGGAGGCTGCGCCGGGCGTCCACGCGCAGCGAAGGACAAACCGTCCTGTGGACGGAAATGCCCTGTGAACCAGAGATGTCCCGTCCGCAGGACGGTCGGCACTTGCGCCTCCCAGACCCGTACTTCAGTGCGGGTCTAAGGGCGCTGAACAATCCCCAAACGCTATTTGGCTGAACCAGCCAACGACGAGATGCCTCACCCAAAGGGGCGGTTTGTTTTGATGCTGACCACCTTATCCGTCAGTATGGAGGAGACCGCGTTGGGCAGCAGGGCTTTCGTTACCTGCGCTTCGTTGGCCGCGTCGTCGAACGAGCCGAAGTAGCGCAGTACGCCCTGTTTGTCAACGAGCGCAAAGCTCGGCGTACAGTAGATTTTGAAGTACGTGGCGAGCCGGCCTTTGTCGTCGTTGAGCAGGGGCATGTCGAAGTTTTTGGCCTCGGCGAACTTGCATAACTCCTGGGGCGTGTCGTTGGCGCTGCACCGCACGCCCAGAAACGCCACGTCCTTGCCGTACTTCTGCTGCAATTTGCCGACGCGCTTTTCGTAGCGCCAGGTCGTGCCGCACTTTTCGCTCATGAAGAACAGGATGATGGCCTTCTTGTTCTTATACGACGACAGCGAGATGCTTGCGGCATCGGTCTTGTCGGTATCTTTGGCCTCATGCGCGATGTCCTTGAGCGTAAAGTCCTTGATAGGGCTGTCAATCACGGCATGATCCGTGGCAGCCACTTTGGGAACGGGCGCGACCGCTTTTTGCTGCGCCGTCACGACCGCGCCCGACGCTCCGAAGGCGGCGAGAGCGAGCCATGCGGCTGCTTTCCTTTTGTCCATTTGCTTCTCCTGTACGTGCCTGATACTGCCCCCGACCGCTGTTTCAAAGCGCTGTGCCGGGTGACATATACGGCGATCTGCGATCTTCGCGCCCATGCGGAAGAGGGCATTGACGCGCTGCGCGCAAAGACCCTCTTCATTGTACACCGTTTGGCGCGAAACAACAGAAATCAGCCCTGCCACAGCAAAACCAATACAGGCCCGTAAGAACGCCGATCCCCCGTAAGTGTGCCTGCCTCACCCCCGTAACCCTTCCGGTTTTGCGTTACCAGCAGTGATTTCACGGGGAATCGTGTTGAACTTGCGGGGCGTTGTGGAAACATGTATGTGTCGAGGTTACAGTGGGGCGTGGTCAATTAAAAACAGATATTAGCACTATAAATTTTTTTTGTGTCACTAAATGTAAGTTCTGCCGGAGGTATAGCCTGCCAAGAATACCAGAAATATAGCATCAGGAACCAACAACGGAAATTGAGGACGTGAAATAAGGTAATTATTAAAGCAAGGATGAAATCATGAGCGAGCAGCCAACGAACGAACCAATCAGATTGACAAAACGCGAGGTAGAAGTGCTGACACTGGTAATCGAGGGGAAAGCCAGCAAGGAAGTGGCCGAGCTGTTGTATGTGAGCAAGCGCACCGTGGATTTCCACCTTGCCAACATCTATGAGAAGCTCAATGTCACCAACCGGGTTCAGGCATTCCGCCGCGCCGTCGCGCTGGGCCTGATCCCTATGGAACCCCCGATGCTGGTCGAAAACGAAAAGTAGAATTTAATCCCTATCAGACCCGGTGAAGCTTGATCAAACCTGATCAAGATGTCACGACATAAGAGGCCGTATAAAAAATGTGCGCTTCAGCGCAAGGCCGCAGGAAATTAGTATCCTGCGGCTTTGTCGTCACTCCTTTTTTGCCTGCGCGGCGTGTTCCATGCCGCGCATTTGCAGGTACGCGGCCACACTGGAGGGCGGGGTGGAAAATAAATGCCTTATTATTTCGCCGACAGGAGGAAATCGCGCGGCAACATCGTACTTGCATTTAACGTATAAGAAAAAATGCGTGAAAACGTACCAAGAAACATACTAAAAACAACGTACCCGGAGAACCGATGTGAAAATACGTTCTCGCGTTGCGGCGTGTAGTCGCCGATGCTGTCCGACCCATTCCCGCCTGCCATTGCCATCCGCCCTGTGCATCATTATCGTTAGCGTTGCGGGCGCGATTTCTGAGGTTTCAATAAGGCTCACATCCTGACTATGAAAACAAACAAAACCCCTTTGCTCGCGTGCGTTCCCGCCCTGGCCGCGCTGGCCCTGAGCGGCTGTGTCCAGCATGGTCGGCAGGAAATCAATCTGACCTTGCCTGCCGCTGCACTGCACGACCCCGCGTTCGGCAGCGTGTCGCTTGATATGCCGGATACCCTGCGCGCTCCCCGCATCGGGAGCGCGGATACAGGACTTGTCGAATCCGACGATCAGCGTAAGACCGCCAACATCGCCGCGCAGCTGATGACCAAGTACCACTATTCGCACCTGCCTCTGGACGCGCGAATGTCCGCCAAATTCTTCGACGAGTTCATAGACGCCGTGGACCCGCGCCACCTGTATCTGCTGGCGTCCGATGTTAAAGAGTTCGAGCCATACCGCACCCAGGCGGGCTACCTGCTGTTCAGGCAGGGCGATGTCACGCCTGCGTACCAGATTTTCGCGCGCCTGCTGCAGCGCATGGACGAGGAAAGCGCGTATGTCAACGACGCGCTGAAAAACAACGATTTCACCTTCGCAGGCAATGAAAACTACCTGATAGATCGCAAGAACACGCCTCGCCCCGCCAGTCTGGATCAGGCCAAGCAGGAATGGCGCGAGTTTCTGCGCTACGAGTACCTGCAGGAAAAACTCAACAAGCAAAAGCCCGAAGAGATCGTGAAAACGCTGACCCGCCGCTACGCCCGCCAGTCGAAAGCCCTTCATGCCTACGACTCGGACGATGTGTTTGAACTGTACCTGAACGCCCTTGCCCACGCTTACGACCCGCACTCCGACTATCTGGGCAAATCGGAACTGGATCAGTTCAACATTCAGATGCGTCTGTCGGTCTACGGCATCGGGGCCATGCTCCAGGTCGAGGACGGCTACGCCAAAATCGAGGAACTGACACCGGGCGGCCCTGCCGACAAAAGCGGCAAGCTGCATGTCGGCGACCGCATCGCGGGCGTAGGCCAGGACGATAAAACCCCGGTCGAGACCGTGGACATGAAGCTCAACAAAGTGGTCGAGATGATACGCGGGCCGAAAGGCACGAAAGTGCGCCTGACCATCATTCCCGCGTCCGCCCCCGACCCCTCCACGCGCAAGGTAATCGAGATCGTCCGCGACGAGGTAAAACTGGAAGAGCAGGAGGCCAAGGCGCGTATCATTGATATGCCCGTAGACAATGCTCCCGGCGCAAAGACGGCGCGCATGGGCGTGATTGACCTGCCCTCCTTCTACGCCGATTTTGACAGCAAGGGCGACAGCGCGCGCAAAAGCACCACGACCGACGTGGCGCGTCTGGTAAAGAAGCTGGAAGCCGAGAACGTTGCGGGCATCATCCTTGACCTGCGCCGCAACCCCGGCGGCTCCCTGCAGGAAGTCATCAACCTGACGGGTCTGTTCGTTAAGCCCGGCCCCGTAGTGCAGGTGAAGGACAACGAAGGCAAAATCCAGGCGGACGATTCGCACGAACCCGCCGTGCTGTATACCGGCCCGCTTGTCGTGCTGACCAGCCGCATGAGCGCGTCGGCCTCGGAGATCATGGCGGGCGCTTTGCAGGACTATGGCCGCGCCCTGATCGTGGGCGACACCTCCACGTTCGGCAAGGGAACCGTCCAGACCGTGCTGGGCCTGAACGACATCATGCAGCGCAGCGGGGCCAGCGTCAAGACCGATCCGGGCGCGCTGAAACTGACCATTCAGAAGTTCTATCGCGCATCCGGCGGCAGCACGCAGTTGAAGGGCGTCGAGTCCGACATCGTCCTCCCATCCCTGACACAGTACATTGATTATGGCGAAAAGACGCTGGACAATCCGCTCAAGTACGACGTGATTCCCGCCGCGTCGTATACCAGCGAGAACCGCATCGCGCCCATCCTGCCGGAACTCAAGCGCCGCTCGGACGCGCGCATCGCGAACGACCGGGACTTTATCTATTTGCGGCAGGAAGTGGATCAGTTCAAGAAGCTGGTCGCGCAAAAGAGCGTCAGCCTGAACGAAGCGCAGCGCGTCAAGGAGAAGCAGGAAGCCGAGGCGCGCGTCAAGGCGCGGCGCGAGGAACTGCTCAAGCGCCCTGCCCCCCGCGAAAAGGTGTATCTGGTCACGCTGGAGAACCTGGACAAGCCCGGCCTGACCCTTGCCCCGCCGCCCAAGAACGCGCTCAAAGCCGCCGGAGCAAAGACGCAGAACCCGAATGGCGACGATAGCGGAGCCGTAGACGGCCCCGCCACGCCCGCCGTGGACACCACGCTGACCGAAAGCGAGCGCATCCTCCAGGACATGATTGACCTGTCCGCCAAAACGGCAGGCAAGGCCGTCGTAAAGACGAACCGCTAAGTGTCAAAGGCAACGTGGGCACAAGTTAATTACGCGCACTCTGCGCTGTAACAAAACAAGGGGGCAGGCCGAACTAATCGGCCTGCCCTCCTTTTGCTTCTCCTATGAATAGTTGAAGTTCGAGTTCATCCAATGTCAGCACGGCCAACGCGTATCAAGAAGGAGGTTATTTCGCGTCTCTGTGTAATATGTACAGAGACAAATGGCAAATCATAAAAGCGTAGGGGCTTTGCTTGCAGCACGTCTGTGCAGTCGCAAATGCCGCAGGGTAAAGTACGATGTTTCGCTTCACTTGAAAGTGTCCACTTCTGTTGACACCACGCTGACTTGGTATTCTTCCTTTGTATTCTTCGCCGACACCGACTATGGACATTAACCGACGTAATCTGCTGACCGGGCTTGCCGGATTTTCGACCCTGCCCCTGCTGGCGGGGTGCGGACGCGCGTCCGGCAAACAGATCACGCTGCGTTTCTGGAACGGGTTTACCGGGCCGGATGGCAGAACCATGCTGCGTATCGTAAAACGCTTCAACGACCTGAACCCGGATGTCAACGTCCTGATGCAGCGAGCGGATTGGGCCACATTATACAAGAAGATCTTCGTGGCAGGGGCGGGCGGACGCGCCCCGGAGGTGTTTGTCCTGCACACAAACGCGATGGTGCGCTTCGCGCAGGCCCGCTTTGTCGGGGCTGTGGATGACCTCATAGCGGGGCCGGACGGCCTGAATGTGCTGGATCTGGACGCAAATGTCTGGCAGGGCGTCGAAGTCGGCGGCAAACATTATGGCCTGCCCCTCGACGTACATGTGATGGGCATGTACTACAACAAGCGTTTGTTTCGCCAGGCGGGCATCGTGGACGCGCATGGCGAAGCGCGTCCACCGACCAATCGGGCCGAGTTTCTGGACGCCTGCGAGCGCATCACCCGCAAAGGACAGACGGGCGCGGGGCAGTGGGGCTTTGTCTTTGCCAACTTCGAGAGCAACTTTTATACCCTGATGCGGCAGTGGGGCGGGACGTTCTTTAACGACGACAACAGCCGCTGCCTGCTTAATGATCCGCGTAACGTGGCCGCGCTGCAATTCGGCATAGACATGGTACGCAAACTGAAAGTCGCGCCTCCGCCGGAAAACTTCGACTCGTGGATCGGGTTTCGGCAGGGCAAGGTGGGCATGGCGTGGGAGGGCGTGTATATGCTCGACGACCTGCGTAAGCAGACCGACCTGGAATTTGGGGCCGCGCCCGTGCCGCAAATGGGCATTCACCCGGCCGTAGAAGCGAACTCGCACAACATCTGCCTGCGCGCCGACCTGAACGATGCACAGCGTCACGCGGCCTGGCGCTTTGCGCGCTTCTTGTCCGACAACAGCCTGGATTGGGCGGCGGGCGGGCAGATACCGGCGCGCAAAAGCCTGCGCGCCACGCCCCGTTTTGCGAGCATGACCGCGCAGTACGCCCTGTCCGCGCAAATCCCCATTGTAGATTATATGCCGCGCCTGCCCTTCGTGTTCGAGTTCGTGACCGAGTTCGACGACGCCCTGGAACACGCCCTGCGCGGCAGCATGACCGCGCAGCAGGCCTTAGACACCGCCACGGCTAACGTCAACGCCATTATTGCGCGGCAGCGGCAGGAACGGATCGAAGCGGGAGGGCAGGCGTGATTTCAGAAGAGGAGACAAGGAAAAGAGGAGACAAGGAGACAGGAACAACGCAGGTTGTACCGCATCGTCGCGCGTCCGGGCTGGGACGTTATGCGGGGTATCTGTTTTTGCTGCCGTATTTGACGCTGTTCGGCGGGTTTTTGCTGCTGCCACTACTCTACGGGTTGACGCTGAGTTTTTGCCGGTGGGAGCTGCTGTCGCCCGCGCCGCCCAAATTTATTGGGACGGGCAACTATCACGAGGCGCTGTCAAGCCCGAACTTCTGGCAGGCATTGTTCGCCACGCTGCGGTTTGTGACTATGGCCGTGCCGGTCACGGTCGCGGCAGCCCTTCTCATTGCGCTGGGCATACAGGCGATGCCGCAAAAACGGCAGGCATTGTACCGGGCCGCGTACTATCTGCCCACGATGATTACCATCAGCGTGACCGGCCTGGTGTGGCGCTGGTTCTATAATGGCGAGTTCGGGCTGTTCAACAGTCTGCTCGCCCCATTCGGATTAAAAGCGCCCTGGATAACCGAAACGTCGTGGGCGATGAAGTCTATTGTGATGATGACGCTGTGGTGGACGGTCGGCGGGCCGATGGTCGTCCTGCTTGCGGGCCTGGAAAACATTCCTGACCACTATCGCGAAGCGGCCAGTCTGGACGGCGCGACGAACTGGCAGCGTTTCCGCTACATCACTCTTCCCCTGCTCAAACCCATACTGCTGTTCGTGCTGACCATGAACCTGATCGGCGCGTTTCAGGTGTTCGGGCAGACGTTCATGATCACGCGGGGCGGGCCGGAACAGTCCACGCGCGTTCTGGTGCAGTACCTGTACGAGACCGCCTTTAACAACTACCGCATGGGCTATGCGGCGGCGATGAGCTGGCTGCTGTTCATTCTCGTCCTGGGCTTTTCGCTCGCCCAACTGCGTTTAATGAAAGAGCGTAATGTGTAGGTGCGCCTTTGCTTTATGATTTGCTCCGTGATTTGTTTTATGATAAGGAGCCGAATATGCTTCAGCACGAACAAGCCCCGCCGACCGCGCCCCTCAACTACGCGCCTCCCAACTACACGCCGATCACGCCCTACGAACTGGCGCAGGCTGTGGTCGCGGTCGAGGATAGGCAGGAAAGCGGTACGCAAGCTACGATTGACCCGGCTGTGATCCGGCAGACGCTGGAACAGGGCCGCATGGATGTGACGCCGGAACAACTGCTCAAAGAGGTGCAGATGCAGCGCAGCATCGCGCATCAGGACGCGGCCATGACGCGACGGAAGAATCGTAACCTTCCCCTCTGGCTGCTGACAGGCGCGACAATCGTGACATCTCTGGTAGCCGCCGCTCTTTTCGTCATCAATGTGGCGATTACGCGGCAGTATCGTATGACGTCTGCGGCGCTTGAAACTTATCAGATACGGGAGAGTGTTCGCAGTAAGTACGATACTGCGCCACAACTGCTGTCCTCCTGGTCTTTTCCGGGCGCGAAGAAACTTTCCAGCAGCGACGACAGCCACCTGGCCTTCAGGAATATGACCCTGACAGTTCCGTACACTCTGGTGTGGAAGTATTACCTGGAACAGGTCGGTTACAGAGACGAAACTCTGATGCAGCAAATAAACACTACGGGGAAAATACCTGATATGGAGCGCGTCGGAAAGTTGCTGGAAGATGGGCAGAGCGTTGATTATATGATCCTATCCAAGTCCACCGGGGCAGGCGCAACAGCAACGTTCACTAGACACACTCCCTATTCCACCTTGACGGCCACAATAGTTCATAACGCTCGCAGCGGTGAAAATAAAATCAGCGCCATAGCGGCAACACCCTAACATGCGTATAGGAGCGGCCAAAAATGACTCAGGCAGGGAGGCGGGCGCAAAAACAGAATAGCAGGAAAGTCGAAGCGGCGCGGAACCGGGCGCGGAAGTTCGCGGTCGAACTGCTGGTCGCGCTGGGCGCGCTGCTGTTTCTGGCTCCCGTCCTGCTGATGCTGATTACAGCCTTCAAGCCCGATGCGGAGATCATCCATTTTCAGGGATTGTGGCCTCATCACGCCACGACGCAGAACTTTCAGGACATCCTCTTCCATCCCGAAGAGATACCCATTGCGCGCTGGTTCCTCAACAGCGTCCTGATCTCGTCGAGCGTCACTCTGCTTGTGCTGACCGTGGATTCGCTGGCCGCGTATGCCCTGGCCCGCCTCAATTTGCCCGGTCGCAAATGGCTGTTCCCCTTCATTGTCGCCACGCTGATGATACCCGGCCAGATTTTGCTTATTCCCGTGTACCTGATCCTCAACCGCCTGGGCTGGCTGGACTCGCCCGTGTCCCTGATCGTGCCGGCGGGGGCGAGCGCGTTCGGCGTGTTTTTGCTGCACCAGTTTTTCATCGGCATCCCCCGAGAACTGGAAGAGGCGGCGACCCTGGACGGCTGCGGCCCGTTCACGATCTACTGGCGCGTGATCCTGCCCCTGTCGCGCCCCGCGCTTGCCACATTGGGCATCTTCACCTTCATCGGCTCGTGGAACGACTTTCTAGGCCCGCTCGTGTTTCTGGACAGCGTGGACAAGTTTACGCTTCCGGTCGGCATCGCCCTGTTCCAGACCTCGTATTCCGCCGAGTACGCGCTCACGCTGGCCGCGAGCGTGTTGTGTACGTTCCCCCTCGTGATCGTGTTTTTGCTGTTTCAGCGCCACATCGTCAAGGGCATGGCCCTGCAAGGTTTGAAAGACTAAAACGATAAGCCCTCTCCGCCGAATTGTATATCCCCGTATATAACTTATGTTTGTGCCTGTTTGCGCCGCTGTTTCGATCTGCCATTGTAATTTGGTTGGAGTAGAGTAGTTAGTCATTGTCCAAAATCTACTTCGGTGTTTTCAAGTTTAGCATGACCACTAAACGCCGAACTCGTTTTTGGACAATGACTTAGGATATAGGCGTGACCCTGCAACGTCCCACCGTTGGGACAGTGGCAGCGATTTGCCACAGGAGATTTGATATGGCACAGGCAGAAGAGCAGAACAAGCCGGAACAGGCAGACAAGCATAAAGACGAGCATCAGGGCGCGAACGCGAGCGACCCGCGCGTCAACGAGGCGGACAATCCCGGCAAGCAGGAGCCGGAAGCCGCTAACCCGCTCAGTGTGCGGCGCAGCGACGTTCCTACGGCGGAATCGGAAGCACCCAGCATCAACAACCGTTCGCACGGCGACCGTCCCAAAATACCGACCGAAGATCGCGGTTAGGACGCTCGGCGCGAAGAGCCACTCAGCCGGGTGTTTTCAACACCCGGAAATTGTCTCTTAATCAACGCCTGTCACGCCCGGCCGGCTTCGGGGTGTGTCCATCCGTGGCGGTACGGGCGGCGCAATAAGCGGTTGGCCTCGTCGTCGTGCAGTACGCGCTGATGCTCGGCGTCCCAGGCCAGACTGCGGCCCAGCTTCATAGACATGTTTGCCAGGATGCACGAAGCCGTGGAAATATGCCCCTCCTCGATGTCGGCGACCGGACGCCCCCGGCTTTCGATAGCCCGTAGAAAGTCCTGCATGTGGCGGCGGATGGCGGGCGTGACGGTGCGTTCCAGGTCTTTTTCCGTCCGGTCTTCCGGGTACTGCGCGTACTCGTCCGTCACGTCCTTATGGATCGCCGCGCCCTTGTTCGGGATAAAGTCGTAGCTGTTGATGCTCGCTTTAAGCGTCCCCTGATCGCCGTAGAAGGTGGCGGCCCACGGGTACTGCGGATCGGGGGCCGCGCCATACGAGCGGTGCTGCCACACGATCTGGGTATCGCCATAGTCGAACAGGGCCGACTGCGTATCCGAGATGTTGGCCTTGCTCGCCTTATCCACGTAAATGCCGCCGGTCGAGGAAACGGAACGGGGCCAGCCCAGGCCGGTCATCCAGCGCGTCATGTCCAGCATGTGAACGCACATGTCGCCCACGATGCCGTTGCCGTACTCCATAAACGCCCGCCAGCCGCGCGGGTGGGCGAGGGCGTTGTACGGTCGCATCGGCGCGGGGCCTGTCCACAGTTCCCAATCCAGGTTAGCGGGCGGGGCGGTATCGGGCGGGTTGTCGGTCGCCCGCATGTGATAGTAGCAGCAAGTGTCCACCATGCCGATCTTGCCCAGCCGTCCCTCTTTGATGATGTCGCGGGCCTCCTGCAAATGGGGCGTACTGCGCCGCTGCGTGCCGATCTGCACCACGCGCTTGTGTTTGCGGGCGGCTGCAAGCATGGCCTGTCCCTCGGCAATGTCCACGCTGATGGGCTTCTGGCAGTACACGTCCGCGCCCGATGCAACGGCGGCGATCATGGGCAGGGCGTGCCAGTGGTCGGGCGTGGCGACGAGGACAATGTCCAGATCGCGTTCTTTGAGCATGTCCCGATAATCGGCATACGCGCGCGGTCGGTTGTGCGAAAGCTGCCGGGCCGTGATGATGTCGGCGGCCTCGGCCAGCATGTGGCTGTCCACGTCGCACAGCGATACCACTTCGACCGGCGCCACCTGTATCAGCCGGATCAGGTCGGTCTTGCCGTACCACCCGCACCCGATCAGCCCGACGCGCGGTTTGCGCTCCGCAAACTCCTCGGCAAACGCGACCGTGCCGTTCGCCCCCAGCGCCAGCCCCGCCGCCCCCGCGATAAACTCCCGACGATCCATGTTGTCCCTCTTTCCAAACTATTTCGTGTCGTCCTTATCGCTTGTCTGCGGCCTCTGTTTTCGCCTGCCGGCGCCGCGTTTCCTGCATTGCCGCCGCAAAACAACCATAGCGGTTTGAGGACCTGGCCTTTATGATGTCACAGAATATGTCGTATAATGGCGTGGGAGGAAGAACAATGACTATCGAATCCATTGAAGAACGCTTGATTACCCTGGAAACGCGCTTTGACGCCCTTCAGCGTCAGGTTGAGGTTCAACTGCCGCCGGTTCCCTCCGAACCGAAGCGCGGATGGAAGGCCATCGTCGGCACATTTGCCAACGAGCCGCTCTATGAGGAAGCGATGCGGCTGGGGCGCGCATGGCGCGAGAGCCAGTTCGACGAAGCGGACGCGGAGGCTATCTGAGTGCCAATTCTTGATACCAACGCCGTCAGTATTCTGGAACGGCGCGGCCCGGAATCTGTCCGTCTCATCGCCTACCTGGACAGCCTTCCGCCGGAAGATATTCATGTCACTGTGATCTCTTACGAGGAGCAAATTCGCGGCTGGATGTCGGTGTTGGGAGCTGCCCGTAACTCCAAAACGCAAACACTGCCCTACAGCCTCCTTCTGGCACAACTCGAAAACTATTGCAGCCTGCATGTTCTGCCGTTTGATGAGCCTGCCGCCGCGCAGTATGAAGAACTCCGCAAAACACATCGCCGTATCAGTTCGCCCGATCTTAAAATAGCCGCTGTCACGCTTGTCAACAACACAACGCTCATTACGCAAAATACGCGTGATTTCGAGAACATTGCAAATCTGAAGCTAAAGGACTGGACGCGGGGCGTATAATAACGCAGGAGGGAACCAATGACTATTATTTTGGAGTTGCCGCCGGAACTGGAAGCAAAGGCGCTCGCCGCCGCCAAAGTCAAAGGCGTTCCGGTCGAGGACATTGTGCAGCAGGCACTGAGGCAAATGCCCGCGCCATCCGCGCCGCCAGAAACGGACACGGAAGGGCCGACGCTATGGGAACGCTCGAAGGACTTTTTAGAGGCGATGTGGGCAGAGCAGCCAGATGGCCCTACAACGTACTACTCTGAACTGGAAGAAGCCTGCGACGTTCCAGAAGACAATGCGCCGACACTATTCGACCGCATTCAAGGCGCGTTCCAGCCTTTTTGGGACGCCGAGAAGAACGGGCAGATGACAAACTATTCCGACCTGGAAGAGGCCTGCGACACGCCGGAGGAAGACAACGCTTGATTACCGACACCGGGCCGCTTGTCGCTATCGCAGGCAGGACGGCTCCGCTTTCATCGTCCGCCCCTGACCCGCGCCCCTAATGCGATTTTAACACAGATGTTGTGCGATGCAGATTGCCCCTCGGAATAAATTCCTGGGCTGCGGGCCTGCGGCCAAGTGTCCTTCGGACACGGTGCATCTAACGGTAAATGGTACATGTCCGCAGGACACTTGGCCGCAGGCCCGTAGCGAAGCACTATAGTGCATTGCACAACGCAACAACTTTATCAAAGATGCAATAGCGCCAACCCCGCCGCCCCATCCTGTCCCTCTTTTCCAGCTACTCCGTGTCGTCTTCATCGATTGGCACTGCCATTCCGATGAGCGTATTTTGCAAGTCGCCCAAGTGCGTCTTGTGGAAACGAATGGTGCAATCCTTATTCGCGAGGCGCATTGATATTCTTAGAATACCGGCATTCAAGTCTGCGCTTGTTGCCGTGTGGTGCAAAGCCTCAGAAGTATTGTCGTTGGCATACAAATACTTTGCCGCGCAGGTTGGGCATAGCGCCAAGTAGTGCCGCATTGTCTCTCTGCGTAATCCTTTGACAAATTGAACCATCTCGAAATAGGGAGTGCCATCGTTCAAACTGAAAGGCATTGACTGTTCGCATATCTGGCAGAACATATTCCCTGCGTCGTCCATATACGAAGCTTGAAGATACACCTTTGCTTCTAATTTGTATGGCCCCGCAGAGCAGCGAACAATTCGTCCTCGCACCTCACGCTCAACTTCAGGTGAGTTTCTGCCTTCTATCCGCATTTTGTTGCCACGACTGTCCGAATAGTGAACCCGGTCATCGGGTGGGAATTGTGGGGTATGCTTGGGCATTTGTGTACTTCGCACAAATTCCGCAATCTGCTCCGGGTGCTTTTTGATGTATTCCAAGACCGATAGTGTTAAGCCAAGCTTCTCTGCCTCAGCCTCCTGCACGGACTTGACGATTTGCTTCATTCCTAGTTGTCTTGACAATATTTCTGCTTCTGCGGAGGTCGTGTCAAAGCTTGGATGAAGTTCGACGAGCATTATCTTGGAAGGCAGGCGAAAGTCGCCGCCCTTAGAGGGAAGCCAACTGGCCTGACGGCAAAGGTTCCCAACATCTGACCATTCCAAAGAACGCGTCGCGTTACTGTAATCCTTACGTGTCGCTTTAAAAATGGGGCCTTGAACAAGATGCGTGTTTTTCACCAGCAAGCGCCAGAGTATTTGTGCTTTCTCGTGGTTGATGTTCTGCAAGGCAAAGTCCAGCCCATCAATTACGCCGTTTGGATCGAAGCCGTCAGCAGTCATCTGGTACGAAGCGCGAGCAGAAGGTAACTCTAGGGCGTCGTGAGCGCCCGATGTTCTGGCGCGAAAACACAACTTATCAGGCAAATAGCCAGTATCTTCCTGCTGCCAAGAGTGTCGTTCTCGCGTGTTTAGAAACTTCAAGATAGTGGGCCATGCGGGATTGTTAAGGACTGCGTCTTTTAGAAAATAAGCGTCCTCGTTTCCCTCAAACCATATCTCCAGTTCCTTTGAATGCGAGTAAATCCCGTCAACAGGGTCGCTCCATGTCAATTCTCCGCTAACGAAGTTGTAGGCAAGCAAAAATGGAGTTGCCAGCAGACATTTCCTTAACTCCGCAACCTCAGCAGTCGGACAGGTGTTAATGGCGGCGGCAATAGTCTGTAATTGCAGAGCGTACTCCTGACGTTCATATACAGGAGGAGGCGATTGCGTATAAGCCGGTAAAATAACGCGAATCACTTCATCTGTAGCGGCAGGCGCAGACAGACCTAACAGAGTGAGGAACTCACGCGATTTTTCATTGTGGTATATGTCCAGGCGAATGGTGTTTACTTTGGAATGGCCGCCTGTCGGAAAGTAAGCGTTAGGTCTGCCTACTTCGTCAAATGGAACAACCTGTGTGCCATCTTCCAGTCGGATAATAGCTTTTTTGCGCAGTCGCGGGTTTGGTCGTCCTTTGTCCCATAATGAGCGCGCGTCGAGTAACGCTGTGTAGAATTGGTTGATCCACACATCATCCTGCCGAGTGAAGAAATCCGTTTGTACCATGCTCGCGAAATCTTCAAAATCTATGCTTGCTACGCCGACTTCTTTTTGCAAGTAGTTCCAAAGGTCTGCCGTAGTCTGCTCTCGAATTTTTTCCTCCAGCCAACAAACAGGGTTTGCCAGATTAGAACTGTGTAGGTCAATCAACTGCGGCTCTTTAAGCAACCCGCGCGTTGTGTTATCAGGTATTTTGCCGTACTGCTTGGTGACATGACGACGCGAACTGTTCGCTGCTGTTGGCAGTAACGGTTCTTTGCCGCCAAGCGCATCCTTGACAGCCTGATACATCGGCCTGAAAAAGGAACCTTCTGGGAAATCGGCGGCGCGAATTGGCAGGCAATTCAGGCAGTCAGTGTCCAGATAACCTGCGTTGCGGAGTCTGGGCAAACTCTCTGCCAGCAGGCGAGCGCACGTTTGTAATAGCTGCTCGTTCTCCTTTGTATCTTTGATGTTATCTCTACTTGCGGTAAGTAGCATTGGTGCGTGAAGCAGAAATTTCAGGTTCGTTTTTTCACGCGTCGGAAAGAATACGTGCAGGACTGACAAGCCTTGTTCTGGCACAATATGCCCGGCTTCGATACGAAATGCGATGCTGACCTTCAGATCGCTTTCGTCTCGTTTGAAATTACTTGTTTTTGAGTAGCGAAGAAAATGGGCTTGTTGGGTTACTTTGCTGTCGCCGCGCTTTCCCTGTTCCCATACCAGCGATACGTTGCCACTCTCTGTGTCAGCGCGTTCGCACAGGTAAGCGCCCTCCTCTAGTGTGCCACGCCAACGAATCTCCTCCAACCTGTCGAGAAACAGCAGGGTCTCCGGGCCAAGTTCGCGTAGCTTCTTCTGTATCTTTTGGTAAATATCGGCTTCCTGCTTTGGCTTGAACGGAAAAATGAAGCGTGTTTCTTTCGGCTTGAGCATACTAGTGGGGCAGGAGAGACGAATAGGAACAAGCTTGTCCTCTATTGCAAAGGCAAATGGCTCCCCTTCCAGTGTAGAGTAGATACGTGGACGATTTGTAACATCAAACACCGATTTGAAGCCGATTCCAAAACATCCAATTTTGTTCGACTCGCTGGATTTGGTAGAGTACGCAATGTTTGTGATGCTATCCACATCTTGCCGTCTAAATGGGTCGCCGTTATGCACAAACGTTAGTTGATCCACGTCGATTATAAACTCAACGCATGTTGCGCCTTGATCTTCCGCGTTTTGCAGAAGTTCGTAGACGAAGTGGGTTGGATCGGCGTAGTTGTTCTCCAACAACGCGTCCAAGTTGCCCTTCATACGCTTGCTGGCGGTTACAAAATCTTGATGAATGGTACTCAGTTCGTCAAACCAGTCGCTCATTGTGCTGCCTCCACGATTAGTATTCCAATGGCTGCCTGTGTTGCGGTCAGGTCGGCGCGGCCCTGGGCGGTGTCCATGTCGGACACGCGGCGGGTGTAGTCGGCCTCGGCGCTGCGGATTTCCGACTCGCGCATACGGCGGATTTTGTCGTCCGGGTTGGTGTCGCGCTGCTGGCGCAACTGCTCGATGCGCGCCCCATGACTGACGCGCAGGCTTTCGCGCCGCCCCTGCACGGTGCGCTGTGTCCGCTCCTGATGCTCGGTCCGCGCCGATGTCCACAGCGGGTAATGCTGCGTGTCCAGGGCGTCGAACACATCCGGGCCGGGGAAATCGGCGGGCGCGAACGGCGCGGGTTCTGCCGACTCGATCAGGGACAAAAACCGCTCGGTCAGGCGGGCATCGGCGCACACGGGCTGCAAGGTCACTTCTTCGCGCAGGCCGCGCCAGTGCCACTGATAAATCGCGAACGGGTACGCGCCGGGAGGAACCCCGTTGTCGCGCACCCGGCAGGCCGTGCGGAACGGCGGCGCGTCGTCCAGAAAACGGGCGGCCTGCTGCGCCAGGGGGTGAACGGGCGTGATGAACGTCACGCCCCGCTCCTGACTGGCATACGCGGCCTCGAATGTCAGGGGCAGCAGGGATTCGCCCTCTTTGAGCCAGCGTTCCCATTCCACAGTCATGGGCGAGCGGACGACACCTAGACGCTTGTAATCATCCAGCAGCAGTTTGCGGGCGTCCTGGTTGAGCCGCAGGGTCTTGTTGGCCTTTGCGCCCAGGATGTGCGTATCGCCGCCGCAAGTCTCGCTGAGATAATGCTGTATCAGGTTTTGCAGGGCGCGGGGCGTAAGCCATTTGCTCGTGGCGTCGCTCACTTCCTGATTGGTCTGCTCGGACGACATCGCGCCGCCCCACAGTTCCGCCTGCTGCTCTTCCAGGATGGCCTGCTCCTGCACGACGCGGATCTCGTTGTCACTGAGCTGATCCAGACGCGCCCGCCGCTCCTCGTCCGTCAGGGTGAGATTTTCCGCGACCGCCCTTAATTCCTGCGTGAGTTTGCCCAGTATCTCCTCGCTGCCGCCCAGCGCCTGCCGAAAGACGCCGATGCGTTCCAGACACCGATCATAGATGTCGAAGTCCACGGTTCCGGGCGTCACGAGGTTGTAAATGGCGACGGTCTCGCTTTTCTGACCGTAGCGGTCAATGCGGCCAATGCGCTGCTCCACGCGCATCGGGTTCCAGGGCAGATCGTAGTTTATCAGGCAGTCGCAAAACTGGTAGTCCAGCCCCTCGCAGCCCACCTCGGACGACAATAGCACGTCTATGGCGTCCGGTTCGCCGCGATCCAGCGCGAACCGCCTCCTGAGTTCGGAACGCTCCAGGTCCGGTACGCCGCCATGCACCAGGCCCACGCGCATATTTTGATTTTGCAGACTCGCCGCCATATAGTTAAGCGTATGCCGAAACGTGCTGAACACGAGGATTTTGTTGTTGGGCAGATCCTGTTTGTCGCGCACAAGACCGACGAATGCCTGCCGCTTGGGGTCGTAGGGGTTGAGATTGCGGGCCAGGATCAGGACATTTGCGATCTCGGCTTGCAGAGAGGCCATGTCGGAACCTGCAACGCCGTCGTACTCCGCGCTCTCGCCGTCCGCGCCTTCCAGATCGCCCGCGTCGGCATCGTTAAAGTCATAGCGGCGCGAAAGTATCTCGTCCATCATCGGGGCCAGCGCGTACAGGCAGCTTGCCGCCTGCCGCCGAAGCGTGGTCATCATGAACTGCACGGCCTGCACGTTGTGGGCGCGTTGCAGGATGCGGGCCTGCGCGGATAAAAGCGCGTTGTGCAAGGTTTCCTGCGCGGGCGTAAACGGCACGGTTACGGTCTCGGCCTTGCGCGTCGTAAAGCTGCCGATGTCGCGGCGGCGCGTCCGGTTGATGAGGTTCGCGAACGTGTGCAGGTCTTCGAGGGGGCGTATGCAGCCGACGCGTCCGGGTTCGTCCAGAGCGGGGCCGCTCAGACGTATCAGCATATCGTGTACTTCCGGCATTTTGGCAAGCACATTCTGCCCCCAGCTTGTTCCTCCGATTGCCTGTATGAGCGCGTCGAAGCACGTCTTCTGCCAGTCACTCCCGCCGCGCCGCGCCCATTCCACCGCAAAGTTGATACTTGGATTAGGCGCGGACATGCTATCAAATCCCGCCTTGTCTAAGATAAGGTCGGGGCGCAGCAGGTGCAGGATGGTATACAGATCGTTATCCCCAAGCTGTATCGGCGTGGCCGTCAGCAGCAGCACAGCCTCGGCGTTGTCGCAAAACGTCTTGACACCCTGATGCAGGAACGTGCTGCTGTTACGCAGATGGTGCGCCTCGTCCACGATCACCAAATCGAATTTGGGCGGCGTGTCCAGATTGAGCAGCCCGCCCTTTTTACGCGTCTTTTTGCTGCCGTCCTCGCCGTACACAAGCCGATTGTCGAACACGGAAAACGGCAGGATGCACTTGCGATGCTTGCGCGGCCATTCGCCGTCCAGGTCCAGTTCGTTCAGGCACATTCGCAGCTTGGGGCCGTCCAGCGCGTCAAAATCCTCGTCAAACTTTTTCAATTCATTGGCCCACTTGTGTTCCTTGACAAGTGACCGGGGGCAGATCACAAGCACGCTGTTGATTTCGCGCCGCGCCTGCAATTCGCGCAGGATCAGGCCCGCCTCGATGGTCTTGCCCACGCCCACCTCGTCCGCGATCAGCAGGCGTGGACGGTCGGCGCGGATGAATTTCAGCACGGGCCGGAATTGGTAGGGTATATAATTGACGCGGGCGGCCTGGAGGGAATACAGCGTGGACAGGGAAGGATGCCGGATTTGCAGCGCACTGAGATGCGCCTCGAACGCGGACAGGGGCAGAATGTCGGAAACATCGGCGGGCGCGGCCTGCGCCTGTAACTGGCTGGCATAGTATATGGACGGCCTGCCGTTCAGGAACACGCGATAACGGTTCTCCGGGCTGCCGGCCATAATCTCCATCACGACGCCGATCACAGCAGCATCGGAACGCAGGCAGACCATTTCGCCCATAATAAAAGCCGCTGTATTCTCCGCGTTCATCGCCTGCCTCCCACACTCATAATACAAAAACTGCTTTTTATGCTCACAGACAATCAGCGCGTTTGCCAGCATTTCGTTGTGCCTGCCCCGCCGCTCATTAGTTCACTTTGTGCCGCCTGTTTCCTCCCTGATTTGTGGGGCTGCCGTGTTATAATAAAGAGAGCAGCGCACAGGAGAGCAAATCATGCCAAACCTATTACTGGAAACCGAGACCGAACGCAGCCTGGAAGCCCGTATTTTTCACGTCGGTGAGCGGCTCATTCCTTTTGAACGCTTCCTTGACATGGCGGATGGCCGTTTTATTGAACTGGTGGACGGCGTTGTTGTGGAGAAGACCGGGGTACAACTAAATCACGAACAATGCTCGCGCTGGCTGTATCAGGTGATGGGCGTCTATGTGCAGGAAAAGGGGCTGGGCGAAATGCTCGGCTCGCGTATCATGGTAAAGACGGATGATTTCGGCGGCAGGATGCCCGACCTGCTGTTTGTGCGGCAGGAGCGCGGGGACATCGTGCAGCAAAAGGCCGTCTATGGCGCACCGGATCTGGTTATCGAGATCGCTTCGCCCAACGATTATCCCGCCGATTTCCGCGCTCTGGAAGCAGATTACTTTCGGCTCGGCGTCCCGGAGTTCGTTCTGGTTCACCTGCACAAGCAGGAAATTCGCATTATGCGCCGTGGGGACGAGGGCTACACCGAATCCATTGTTAAAGAAGGTCCGGTCACGTTTGCCGCGCTGCCCGACCTCACTTTGCAAGCTGAATGGATTTTGCGCGAACCCCGCCCCGCCGTCCGCGCCACGCTGAACGCCCTGCTTGCGGAGTGATGTGGAAAATCATCTTGAAGATGATAAAACCGTGCAAAAGAGTGAACCTTTTGCCGCCTTCGCTATGTCCATAATGTACAAATGTCTACTATAAAGAGCTATAATAGTAAGGAGGAACAGCCGCCTATGCTCTGCCTGATCACCCTGCCACCCTGATGCGCATGATCGGCCCCGCTGCCGACGGTAATACAACTGCATACCACAACGAGAACATGCGGCAGGAGCGCTGTATTGCCATTTTTCAACCCTTTTCTCTTTATACCGCTTTCCCACGAATGGCCCTTCCTGGTTGTCCGGCAGAATGAAACAAACTGTATGTTTTAGCCGCGCGATTGCACTTTTAATCGTTCCTTAGCAGGAAAGCGGGCGGTGGATGATGTACTCTTCTGCATGGAAGACAACTTGCAGATACCCCTCGTATTCGCCGCCGCAGAAACAGACGCCGTCGTGCCTGTTCCTGCCGTTTCTGTTATTGCCGCTGCTGCTCCTGTCGGCCTCGATCCTGCCGCCCCGGATGTATCTCGCGCGTTTCCGCGCCTTGCGTTTCTGCTCAGTCTGGGATGGCTGGGAACCAACCTGGGCATCGCGGTCGCCAAACTGCCGCTGACGTTTTTGCTCAAAGACGGCCTGCATCTGGCTGCGCCCATTGTAGCGGGCTTCTTTGCCATCGGCGAGTTCACCAACTACATCAAGCCGGTCGCGGGCCTGCTGTGCGACAGCGTTCCCCTGTTTCGCACCCGGCGGCGCGGCTACCTGCTGCTCTCCCTTCTGGGTACGGGCGTCGGCTGGCTGCTGCTCAGTGTCGTGCCACGCGAGTACGCCTGGCTGCTCGCCATGTATACCGTACTCTACACCACCATCGTCTTTACCAGCACCTCGCTCGGCGGCGTCATGGTCGAGGCGGGAATGCGGTTTCGGGCGGCGGGACGCCTGACCGCGCAGCGCATCGGCATGTTCCGCCTGGGTATTCTGCTGGGCAATCCGCTGGGCGGCGCGCTGACCCAGCACCCTTTCGGACTGGCGATGAGTATAGCGGCCCTGCTGCATCTGGTGCTGGTTCCGCTCTACTACGTCACCCTGCCCGAACCCCCGACCGCGCGCCTGAACCGGCAGGTGTGGCGGACCGCGCTTGTCCAACTGCGAACCCTGGCGCATAGCCGCGTCCTGCTCAGCGCGGCGGGCATGGCGTTTCTGGTCGGGGCGTCGCCCGGATTTAACACGCCCCTGCTGTACTTTCAAACCAATGTGCTGCACTTTTCCAAGCCCTTTGTCGGCTGGCTGGGCGCAATCGGCGCAGGCAGCGGACTCTTAGCGGCCGTGTTCTATTTTGCGGTCTGCCGCCGCCTGCCCCTGCGCGTCCTGCTGGGCGGCAGCATCGTGCTTCACGCGCTCGGCACACTGTTGTATCTGGGCTACCATACTCCAGCCAGCGCCATTGTGATCTCGGCCATCAGCGGCCTGACCGTCACGCTCGCCACCCTGCCCATCTACGACCTGGCTGTCCGCGCCACGCCGCTCGGCTGCGAGGCGCTGGGCTATTCCGTGATGATGAGCGTATGGAACCTGAGCAACGCCCTGTCCGACGTGAGCGGTTCGCGGCTGTCCGACCGCCTGCACCTCACCTTCGCGCATCTGGTATGGCTTAACGCGGTCACGACCGCCTGCGTCCTGCTCGTGATTCCCTTTATGCCCGCCGTGCTGATGCGGGGCAGGGACGGCGCGGCTTCGGCCTAAAACAGTTGTTTCTCAGACTTTCCAAGCAAAGCAGGATTGCCGCCCCGCTTTCTTGAAAATCAACACCTATATGCTGTAAGATGACTGCTGTAAGACGATAACGTCCCATCAAGCCGCGCGTAAACGGCGTTTGCTGCGGCTTTGTGTCATGACAGGTTTGTGGCGAGGAAAACCGTATGCTCTCCTTTTCGACCCTGCCGCGTTCGGGCCATGCCGGAACCGTCCTGCTGTCGTGCCTCGTGGCTTTGTGTCTGAGCGCGTCCCTGTGCCGCGCCGACCTGACGCCCGATCAGGTGACACGCGGCAAACGCGCTACCGCTCTCGTAGAACTGAAAAACGCCCATCGCACCGGCTCGGCCTTCTGCATAGATGCCGGCGGGTTCTTTGTGACCAATGAACACGTCGTGGCCGACATCCCGCCCGGCGAAAAGATCAGCATCGTCCTCAACTCCGGCGAACCCGATCAGCAGATACTCCGCGCTGCCATAGTCCGCGCCGATAAAAAGGCCGATCTCGCCCTGCTGCGCGTTCAGCCTGACAAACCGCTGACATTGCTGGAACTTGGCGGCATAGACGGCCTGCTCGAAACCGCGTCACTGACCGCCTTCGGCTATCCGTTCGGGACCGATCTGGCGGAAAAGAAAAACGACTATCCCAATATCACGGTCAGCACGGGGCATATCACGGCCCTGCGAAAACACGACGGCATACTGGAACACATTCAACTGGACGCCTCGGTAAATCCCGGCAGTTCCGGCGGCCCGGTTCTGGACGGCAGAGGGCTGGTAGTGGGCGTAGTGCAGGCGGGCATTCCGGGGTCGGGCGTCAATCTGGCGATCCCCGTCAGCCGGGTCAGCGCGTTCCTCGACAAGCCCGAAATCACGCTTGCGTCGCCCGATCCCAAAACGTTCGCCGCTTCGCTCCGCTCGCCGCATGATTACATTATCCATGTGGCCCGCTTCCGCAAGATAGCCGACATCCTGGCCGTGACGCTGATCGTCAATCCCGACACGCCCAATGCCCGTACCTATCGCGCGCAGTATGGCGGTGGCGACAGGTATACCGTTCATGCCACGCTTGCGCCTCCCCTGCCCGCAGGCCGTATGCTGCACGTCACGGCACAGTCGCAGACCGGCAGCGTAGACTGCTATGTCGCCGACGCGCCCCTGAAAGCGGGCGGCAAAACCTTCCTGTTAAGCGCGATCCAGCGCATCGAAAGCGACGGGGCGGGACGAGTCACGCTGACGGACGGCACGGAACTCGCAGGCCGGATCAGCGGCCTGGAAAGCGTGGAGGCCCATTTCGGCGGCGTCACGCAGACCATGAACCTGAGCCGGTTTGCCACTGTTCTTGTGGAAGACAGCGCGGCCCGGACGGAAAGCAGCGTCTCGTACCGCATCGAGGCGCGGCAGGGCAATGAGGTTGTGGCCTCAACTTCCGGCAGCCTGGGCGACGGCGGCATCACGCGCAGCGACGAACGCAGCATAGCGTCCGGGGCCGACAGGCAGCCCACAACAGGAGAAGGTACGCGTGGGTCAGGCCGTCCCGCCGCGCCGGTCGCGCCCGCCCATAAAACGCTGCTGACGCCCCGTGCCGTGATTACGCCGCCCGCCCTGTCCTCAGACAAGGTTATCGTAGCCCTCCCTGCCGAAGCGGAAAACGCTGCTTTCGGCGGCGGCGGGCGCTACATGATCCTGCATCTGCCCAGGCTGCACAAACTGGCGATCTTCGATGTCAACGCCGCTAAAATAACGCGCTACATCTCGCTTGGGTCCGATGACATCTTCTTTGCCGCAGGCAATGAAAAACTGATCGTCACGCTCAACGATCAAAACATCATACAGCGCTGGAGCCTGCTGACGGGCGAGCGCGAACTGAACGTGCCGCTGCCCGACGCGGCTTCGCTGCGCGCCATCGCTCTGGGCGCCGCGTCCGACGGCCCTCTTCTGCTGCTGCCCCGCAGCGGCGAGGCCAGCTATCTGGACATCGCGACCCTGAGCCGTCTGGACGTGGAATTTCCACATGGCGGATTTTCGGGCAATCATCCGTCCTACCCATACAGGATATGGGCGTCGGGGGATGGGACCGTGTTCACGGGGTGCAGCCCCGACCTGTCGCCCAGCGGCCTGGCGTACATGATGCTCCACGGCAGCAAATCCGAGCCGCGCACCGGGTGGGACTCGTGCGGGTACGTGGTTCCGAATCTGGATGGCAGTCTTGTCTGCACCTCGCGGGGCATTTACAACGCGGAGCTAAAGCAGATTGACCCCGACCGTTTCAAAAACGTCGAGTGCCTGCCCGCCTTTGACAGCCTGTACTTTCTGGGCGTGTTCGCGCAGAACGGCGACGCGTACAAAAAGGCCACCGTGGGCGTGTACTCCGCCGGCGACCGGCGGCTGCTTGTCACCCTGCCTGCTTTTGAGGAGATGGATACGCCCGACCAGTGGGCGCGCGGCAAAATGACGCTGGACAAACGCGTTCTGTTCGCGCCCGCCGCCAACCTGCTCGTCACGCTCGCCGACGGCGGCAGCCAGATTGTCCTGCGCCGCCTGAACATCCTGGACGCGCTGGAAAAAGCGGGCATAGACTATTTGTTCGTCGCCTCCCTGCCGGAGCGTCGCGCCACGCGGGGCAAACGCTACACGTACCAACTGGCCGTGAAATCCAAGCGAGGCGGCGTCCAGTTCACCCTCGACAGCGCCCCCAAAGGCATGACGCTTTCAAAGACAGGCCGTTTAGAATGGCAGGTTCCCCTCGACGCCGCTTTGCAGGAAAGCATTCTGGTGACGGTGCGCGACAGCAGCGGGCAGGAAGCGTTTCATTCGTTCGTCATCAACACGCCTGTACTCTGAGACAGTATTCTAATACAAGCCTTCCACTCCGAACCGATTATGAGTCAATATAATATGAGCCAGTACGAACTTTTTGAGGGCGCGACGCGCACGCTGATGCTGAACGGGCATGTCCTGCTTTCCGGCCTGCCCCCGAATGTTACGCTTGTGGACGATCCGCAGGGCGTGGGCGTGTTTTTGCGCTTTGCAGCGGACAAAGCGGCCTCGCGCCACGTCTTCGCGCTGGGCGACCTGCGCTGCGGGCCGCGCCTGACTTTCGCGCACCGCTACGAGCCGTTCTGGATGCGGGGGGCCGTGGGTACAAAGGGCGGCGACGTGCCGCCCGAAACGCAGTTCCTGCTGTGCGAGTGGAGCGGCGGCAACGCCACAAACGCGCAGGCAGGCAAAGCGATCATTGATGGAAACGACGCGGCAGGGTTCGACGAGGAAGACAAGGGGGATGCAGACAACGAAGACAACGATGGGGGCGACGAATATAGCGAGGGTGACGTTTACCCCCCGGTCGTGCTGTTCGTGCCGATACTCGACGGAGATATGCGGACGAGCCTGCAAGGAACGGGCAAACACGGCCTGGAACTTGTTGGCGAAACCGGCGACTTGGCCGTGTGCGCGTCCGAAATAACGGGCCTGTTTATCGCTGTGGATACCGATGTGTACCGCCTGATGAAGCAGGCCGCGCCCTCCGTGATGGCGCGGATGCAGACCGGACGCCTGGGCCGCGACAAGCCCCTGCCTGCTTGGATCAATGATTTCGGCTGGTGTACGTGGGATGCGTTTTATCAGGAGGTGTCGAAAGACAAGGTGCGGATGGGCCTCGAATCGTTCAAGCGCATCGGCATACAGCCGCGCCTGATTATCCTCGATGACGGCTGGCAGTCCGTCGAAAAGCAGCCCTCCGGCGAAACAAGACTGACCGCGTTTGCGGCCAACGAGCGTTTTCCCGGCGGCTTGGCCCCGACCGTGCAGATGGTCAAGCAGGAGTTCGGCATCAAAACGTTTCTGGTCTGGCACGCCCTGCACGGCTACTGGGGCGGCGTGGACGGCGATGCGCTGACCGGCTACGAGGTGCGGAGCGTGGAACGGCGCAGTTCACAGGGCATTGTACATCATCAGCCCGCCGTGGATCGCTGGTGGGGGCCGGTCGTCGGCGTGGTCTCGCCCACAGCCATCTATCGTTTTTATCAGGACTACCATCGGCATCTAAGGGCGCAGGGCGTGGACGGCGTCAAAGTGGACAGTCAGAGTACATTGGAAAGCGTGTCGCGCGGTTCGGGCGGGCGCGTGTCCATGATGCGCCATTATCATGCCGCCCTGGAAGGCTCGGTGCAGGTACAGTTCAACAATGCGGAAGAGGGCTGGCAGCGCGGCGGCTCGCTCATTAACTGCATGTCGTGTTCCTCGGAAATGCTGTACAGCGCCCTCGCGTCCACGCTGACCCGCACCAGCACCGACTTTTGGCCCAAGCTGCCCGCCTCGCATGGCGAACACCTGTATATCAACGCCCTTGTCAGCCTGTGGTTCGGCGAGTTCGTACATCCCGATTGGGACATGTTTCAGTCGGGGCATGAGATGGGCGCGTTTCATGCGATGGGCCGCGCGGTCGGCGGATGCCCCGTGTACGTGTCGGACAAACCCGATGCCCACGACGCCGACATCCTGCGTAAACTGGTGTTCCCCGATGGCACGATTGCGCGGGCCGATAATCCGGGCCGGCCCACCAGGGACTGCCTGTTCCACGACCCGACTAGAGAAGATGTCCTGCTCAAAATTTTCAACCGCAACGGCATGGTAAGTCAGAATGGGGCCAGCAGCATGGGCGTGATCGGCGTCTTCAATGCCCGCTATCATGCGCCCCCGGAGACGCCGCCCGTCTTAAATGAACAACATGGAACGGTCGAGGTGTCAGACAATGCAAAAGCGGTGGATGCAGAAACTGTTGACGCAAATATCGTAGATACAGAGGCTGCGAATGCCGCCATGCTGTTCGATCTTGAGGACGCGCCTGCGCCGGAACCGCCAGCAGTAGAAAGCGCGGCAGACTTCCATGCTACACGCGGCTATGTTTCGCCTGCCGACGCGCATGATATTCAGGGCGAGCGATTTGTGGTCTATCGGCATGGCACGGGCGAGCATCGCGCCATGCTGCGCGGGGAACGCTGGGAGATCGAACTGCCCCAACTGACCGGCGACGTATTTACCATATCGCCCATTCAGGACGGTTTCGGGCCTATCGGCATCGCGGATATGTACAACAGCGGCGGCACGATAATGTATCATGGAACATGGCAGCGCAAGGGCAAGGCTGTATTCCGAAATCTATGGGTGCGAACAAGCGGGCGTTTTTTCGCATGGTGTGACAGCCCGCCGACGCGGGTTGCCATGCGCGAGGCCGGGGGCCGGGAGGCGGATACCGTCTTTCAGTACGATGGAGACACGCATCTGCTTCAGGTGCAGGTCACGCATAGCGGTATGACAGAACTTATCATTGAGTGGTGAGGGCTGGAAAACTCGTCTCGAACTTGCTTCGCAAAACGAGAATAAAACAAGTCAATAATATGTCAAAATGCAGGACGTAAATCACTTGCTTTGGCGCGTAGAAGCGGGTATAGTTAAGTTATATTAACGATTTCAGATACCGAAACGACGTGTCTGTCCCCCAGAAGGTGACATTTTGCAAGCAATGCCGCAGTCCTCGCCGCCCCCGGATATTACTCCGACCGAACTCGCCGCGAATGAAATACTCACAAACGAAGTCGTTCCAGCAGAAGCAGTTCTGACCAAAGCAATTCCAGCCGCAACAACCGCGAATGAGGTATACGAACCTGCGTTAAGGATGTCGCCGGACGGCATCAAGTCGGCGCAGCCCGCGACAACTGACACTGCTTTGCCGCCCTCCTCCGGCCCATCGCGCCGCCGCGCCCTCATTACCGTTGGTCTGATGCTCGGTATGCTCATCGCCGCTATGGAAAGCACCGTGATTTCCACGGCCATGCCTACGGTAATCGGCGATCTGCACGGCATCGAATTGTACCCCTGGGTGTTCAGCGCGTACCTGCTGACCAGCACGACGACCGTACCCGTGTATGGCAAACTGGCCGACCTGTTCGGCAGGCGCAGCGTATTCCTCGGCGCGGCCAGCATCTTTTTGCTCGGCTCGATGCTGTCGGGCGCGGCCCATTCCATGTGGCAGCTGATCGCGTTTCGCGCTTTGCAGGGGCTGGGCGCGGGCGGCGTCCTTCCCCTGACCCTGACCGTGATCGGCGACATCTACACTCTGCGCGAACGCGCCCGTGTACAGGGCCTTTTTACGAGTATGTGGGGAATCGCCAGCCTGTCCGGGCCGATACTGGGCGCGTTCCTGACCGAGCATCTGTCGTGGCGCTGGGTGTTTTATATCAATCTGCCGTTTGGCGTGGCGTCCATGCTGCTCGTGGGCGCGTTTCTGCGCGAACCGCAGCGCCCGCGCACCAGTCACAGCGAAATACAGATGGACTATGCGGGACTTGTCCTGCTGACAGGCAGCGTGGTCTCGCTGCTGTGGCTGATGCTGAAGCTTGGGGCGGGACTGGCTGTTTTCACCTCCCCGGTGCTTGTTCCCCTGCTGCTCTCCCTCGGCCTGACGTGGGCGTTCATCCGGCAGGAACGCCGCGCGCCCTCGCCCCTGCTCCCCCTCGCCCTGTTTTCTCATCCCGTGATCGCCGCGTCTATCGTCGGCAACATCCTTATCGGCACAGTGATGTACGCGATTGACAGCTATATGCCTCTGTTCATGCAGGGTGTGCGGGGCGGGGGGGCGCACAGCGCCAGTCTTGTCCTGACACCGCTTGTGCTATTATGGTCGCTGTCGGCGTATGCGGGAGCGAGAGCCTTGGCGCGGTTCGGGTTTGGGCGCGTGGCCCTGTTCGGCGTGTGCTGCATCTTCTCAGCCTCGCTGTGCCTCGCGGGCATTTCCATCCATACGCCCACCGCGTTTATCGTGGCGATCATGGCGCTGCTGGGAATGGGGCTGGGGCCGTGCAGCATCGCTTTTCTCGTCTCGGCGCAAAGCGCGGTATCGTGGGAGCAGCGGGGCGTGGTCACGGCCTCGGCGCAGTTCTTCCGCATGATCAGCGGCACATTGAGCGTGGGCATCTTAGGGGCCATCCTGAACGCGCGGCTGACGGCGGGACTAAACGCGCAGGCGCAGGGCGTCAGCCCCAACGCCCTGCTCAACGCCGCATCGCGAGCGGCCATGCCTCCCGCTCTGCTGCGCGCCGCCCAGAACGCGCTGGCGCAAAGCCTGCATCTGGTGTTCGTTCTTCTGGCTGTCGCTTCGTTCGTCGCCCTGGCCCGTGTCGCGCAGCTTGCCGGACGCGGTGCGCTAAAGACGAGTCCCCCGGAAGAAGCCTCGCTCGGGCAGACTGTCGGGGCAGACGACGCGGCGAATACACCTACGCTGTCTGCGGCGTCACACTGAACCACTGCCAACCCTGCCGGGTACTGATGAACCGAATCAAGTTGCGCCTGCGCGTTGCACGGTCTGCGCCGCGAGGAACGATCCCTGCATTCGCAATACAACAGTATACAATAATGTACCACTAAAGTTATAGGTAATAAATACCGTATTATTATAAGGCTGCAATATAAACACCGAAAACATGCTCAAACATAATTGAAGTTATTTGACTGCATTGCAGTAATTGAACTTTATGCGTGATATAGTCGTATATATAAGCAGCATATCCGTAGATGCGTGTCGGCTTGTGTTTGGCTGTCAACCGCAGCGCAGGCAGTACGCTATACATGGATGACGCCTGCCCGGTGTCTGACGATCCGTACAGGCGCGAGCAGAGCGTAAAGATTGTCGGCAGAACGCGCCGTCAAAATACAAACCGCTCCAAAGAGAGCGGAATTTGAAGGATGGAACAAAATGGAAATTGAACATGATAAGGAAAAACGCCGCAAGTACATTGGCGTCGGCGGCGACGATGTCCCCTCTTTGGGGGTTTTAGAAGGCGACATTTTGAGGCTGTTGTGGGACGCGGGCGAGCCGCAGTCGTCGGTACAGGTCTACGAGTCCATGCACTTTGCGCGCCGCAAGGAAAAACGCGAAATGCAGTCGCCATCGACGATAGCGGTAACTTTGAGCCGTATGGTCGAAAAGGGCCTGCTGACCGTGGAACGTCGCCCGCGCGGCGGCAAGGGCTATTACGGCCCGACGCGCACACGCGCCGAGGTTGTAGCCGATGTGATGAATGATGTGAGCCGCCGATTGACTGGGCAGCCGCTCGGTTACATCCTGACGCGCCTGCAATCGGACGCGGCGGGCAAGCCCGTTGTCAAGGCTGAAGCGGGAGCCGAGAAGAGCGCGGACACCGATGAGGGCCTGCATGAACTGATCAACGCCCTGCACAAACTGCAGCACGAAGACAACAAGCCCCTGCCCATCGTTGTCGAGACCTGGTAAGATACCTGCCAACCACAATGCGACCGTAAACGCCCTGCCGGATCAAGTATTCGGCAGGGTGTTTTAGCGTCCGGTCTGTGATATACTATGCAGACACAGGCAAGAGCAGAGAACGCTTGTTGAGTGCGCCCACAGGGAGCAGAACCATGACAACGACAGTGAAAACGCCAACGCTCACGCTGGATGAACGCGTTACCGCACTTGAAAAAGAACTGACGGAGATGAAAGCGCAGAGAGCTGCCGAACCAGCTCGATCACCAGTTCCTTGGTGGGAGAGTATCTGGGGAGCATTCAAAGATGATATGGATTATGCGGAAGCGACACGCCTGGGCAGGGAGTATCGCGAGTCCCTGCGTCCTGTCGATTACGCCGACAATAAAGAGCAAGAGATTGAAGCAAAGGCTGTTTGCGCTATTGACAGGCAAGCCGCCGCTTGATATACATTATGGACACCGATCATGTGAGCATTGCCATCCAGGACACTCCCGAAGGCGGCAACCTGAAGCGGCGGTTGCTCGACGCAGCCGCGCAACAGATTACTACCACCATCGTCACCTATGAAGAGCAGATGCGGGGTTGGCTAACGTACATTGCGCGAGCCGATACGCCAGAGAAGCAGGTACGCGCCTATCGTAAACTGCGTGAAACCGTGGATCGCCTGCGTGACGTTCCTCTGCTCGACTACGACGCCCTCGCGGCTGCCGAGTTCGAGCGGCTGCGGCAAGCGAGGGTTCGCATAGGCACAATGGATTTGAAAATTGCCGCTATTACGCTTGCCGTCAACGCTACCCTGCTGACCCGCAACCGCGCCGACTTTGACAGAGTGCCGGGACTGCGTCATGAAGATTGGTCGCTGTAAGCAGGCAAATGCCACAAAAGGCTGCCCGGCCTATTTGCCGGCGCAGCAAGAACCCGTGCCGCCCGCTTTGCTCGCCATGCCTGACGCGCCCCCCGACAGACTAAACTCGCCTAGGTTGGCATTTACGCCGTCGAAGTGCAGGCTGTTGCCCAGCGAGTCCTTGTAGTCGAAGCGCGTGGTTTTGCCTTTGATGAAGCGGCGGACAGGCCATGTGGTATTATTTTCCACGATGATTGGATTCTTGCCGTCGGCCCCGATGAGGATGTCTGCCGCAAAGCCGCCCGCGTCGCCCAGGTTCAGCCGGAACTGTCCAGGCGTGTCGCCCGCCTCCACACGCGCAGATGTGAACTTGCGCGGCCCGCCCGACGCGCCGCCCTTGCCGAATACGGCGAGCGCGAGCTTTTCAAGGGCCGGACGCTGGGCGGGCGTGGCCCGCGCATCCACAAACCCCATCGCGCCCTGCGTTCCCTCGCCGCCCCCAAACGCCAGTCCGTCCAGCACAACGCCTTCATAGTGCGCCGTTTTCAGGCGATAGGCGTACACGGTATGACAGAACCCGCGCGTCGGCGGCTGGCCGAAGTTGCACGGACACGGCACACTGCACGAACACGCCTCGAACAGCGTTCCCTTTGCTTCCCATCCCGTCGCCAGCCTTGCGCCCGACCTGGGGCCATTCAGTGTGGCAGCGTTCGGCGTTTGCGCGTAGGCCGAAGCCGCGCCGCCCATCACTCCAATCAGCCCCATCACCGCAATTATGTTTGTGTTCTTCATGTCTAAACTGTCTTTCTATAAGTGCGCCGTCCGCCTGTGCAGCAATGCGTTCTATGCAGAGCTTTATACAGGCAACTCCATCTCAATTATACAGGATAACGACTGCTCTATGCTGAAGATAAATGCGCGGTCTGAGGACATCACGTAGGGGTTGAGACGCTGACAGGACATGCTGCGGCGGACGCGAACCGTGAACATGAAGGACATAAGGCAGGATCATGCAAAAGCGCTTCGCAGGCAAACAAGGTCTTCTCTATATGCTGATTGCTTTGGAAGGTACGCCGGACCTGCTGGACGCCATGCTCAGGGGCATGGCGGCAGACAGCCCCAACTGGGATTTGCGCTTTAGTCTCAAAAACTTTACCTCGCGTGAGATGCTGGCGCACATGGCCGATTGGGAGGTAATTCTCCGCGAAAGGCTGGAACGCATACGCGACGAACACAATCCCTCCCTGTCCTACATAGACGAATGGCAAATGGCGGAGGAGCGCGATTATGCCCACAGCGATCCATTCGCCAGCCTTGACCGCTTTCGTCAGGAACGCGGGCGTACCATCGTTGTGCTGCAAGCCATGCCCGCCGACGCCTGGGAACGGCCCGCGACACACCCGACATTCGGTTCGATAACAATGGAGAGCCTGATTACCGAGACCTTTCAGCATGACAGCTACCAGACGCGCGACACGGCGCGCTGGATCGCCGCCAAAGCCATCGCGCGCCACGCAGAAGCAGCTTCATAATACCGTTGTGGTATAACAGCGTCATAATAAGGCAGCATTGCAGCACCCAGAGTAACGCCGAAATATAACATTGTACGCTCGACCTATACAGCACTGGAGAACATCATGCCCGAACTGCCCGCAAAACCCGCCCTGCGCTATGTATTAGCGGGGCTGGAAGGTACGCCCGATGTACTGGAACGCCTGCTGCACGATCAGCCTGCCGAGGGCGCGGGCTGGGACTTCCACCCCGACCCCGAACGCTTTACCCTGCGCGAGATCGTCGCGCATCTGGCGGATTGGGACAGCATCTTCCGGGGCCGACTGGAACGGATGCGCGACGAGGCCGATCCTTCCCTGCCCGACATGGACGAGGGACAGATCGCCATTGAACGCGATTATGCCCACAGCAACCCGCTGGACAGCCTCGCCCGCTTTCGCCGCGAACGCGCCCTGACCGTCGAGAGGCTGCGCGGCCTGCCCACAGACGCCTGGGAGCGGCCCGGAAGGCGCGAAAATCTCGGCTCAATGACGATTGAGTCGCTCGCCGTAATGATCCTGGGACATGACGGCTATCACACCCGCCAAGTCGCACAGTGGGTTGCGATGATCTCCTGACGTGAGGATAGCCGCAAATGAACGCAAGTAGTCAACATGTAGCCTTTCACGTTAGAAACATCACAGATGTTGCAAGCCCATTAGGGCTGAATATTTACTTGATTTTTTTGCATTTACAGACAGCATCAAAGAGTATAATGAGCCAAGTTTCGGGGTGTACGTTGCCAAACTAACACTTGGCTTAGGAGTTCCAAGGGAAATTGGACGTAGGCAGCCAACAATCCGCAGTTCCATTTCGACGTACTGTTGGTGTACTCTCTTGCATAAACTACTTAAATGTAGCAATAAAAAGATTGGCCGAGGCACACTGTCAGGTGGTTGCTTATGAAGCCAACGAAAACATCGTTGATCAGGTGTTCAGACAAACTCCTGATATATTCATATTGCAAGGTGAATGTGAGTTGTATGATACTGCTCAAATTATTGGACGTATCAAATCTGATATACGGGGGCAAGATGTAGCGATTGTTTTGTTGGTTCCTCTGAGTGTGCAGTATAATCCTGGCATAGATGCTTATCTCTCAGATTACCGAAATACCATAAGCAGTTATCTCACACTCCCAGTCACGCAAATTGAACTGGAGAACTTATTGAACAAATAAATTATCAACATAAGTGTACTCGGCGTGTAATGGTCCTGTTCTAGAGTGCGGGCGCGTATACATACGATGCGAGCGGCAGCCTCAACGTGGGCGGCGGCGGGCAGTACAACCAGAACAACTAGATCACGAACGCGCCCGCAGCCACAGACCTGCCCGGCGCAGCCGTTTTGAACTAGTACTGCAAATCATTCACACGCCCATCCCGCGTCATGATGAGCCTGTGAAGTTTGGGGAATTCAGTCTTCCGCGGCTGGCTGCGCTTTGTCGCCGGGCTGGTAGCCGCAGATCACGGGCCAGATCAGTGCGGCCATGCCGACAACGGCGAGCGTGCCGACACCGCCGCTGACGACCGAAAACACGGACGAGGTCAGCTGCGCGACCACGCCCGACTCGAAGCCGCCGATCTCGTTGCTGCTGTTCATGAACACGCTGTTGACCGCATTGACGCGCCCGCGCATCGCGTTCGGCGTCAGGGTCTGCACGAGGGTTTGGCGCACGACCACGCTGACCATGTCGAACGCGCCCACACCGAACAGGGCCACGAGCGACAGGGCAAGGCTGCGCGAAAAGCCAAACACGATTGTCGCCACGCCGTACCCCGCCACGGCCCACAGCATGGCGCGGCCCGGAAACCGGAATGGGCGCAGGTGGGCCAGAGTCAGGGCCATTATCAATGCGCCCATCGAGGGCGCGGCCCGCAGCCAGCCCAACCCGCCCGGCCCGACATGCAGGATGTCGCGGGCGTACACGGGCATCAGGGTCGTGGCCCCGCCCAGCAGCACGGCAAACAGGTCGAGCGTAATGGTCGCCAGAATGATATGGGTCTGCCGGATGTAGACCACGCCCGCGATCAGCGTTTTCCATGTCGCCGGTTCACGCCGCGCGTCGGGCTGTGCAGGATCGGATTGTATAGGATCGGGAAGCAGGCCGATGAGGAACGCGCTGCCCGCTCCCAGCGCGCCCGCGACTAGATAGACATTGGCGGCGGTGTGCGTCAGGGCCAGCAGCCAGCCGCCGAACGCGGCCCCCGACATCACGGCGATGCGCCGTATGGACGTGTCCCACGAGATCGCATTTGTGAGCAAGGGGGCGGGAACAAGCTGCGGCAGCAGGGCGGCGCGGGCCGGGTTGCCGAACGCCCGCGCTGTCGCCGCGCAGAACAGGCACACGTAAAAGAATAGAAGCGGGGCGTGACGCGCCGACAATCCGGCCAGGACAAGGCTGCATACGCAGAACGCAAGCTGCGCGAACATGGCGACCTTTTTGCGCGGATAGCGATCCGCAACATGGCCGGCGGGCAGCGCGAACAAAATAATCGGCAGCGCCTGCGCCAGTCCCACCCAGCCCAGCGTCAGCGCCTTGCCGGTGCGGTCGTACAGACTCCAGCCCACCACGACGCCCTGCATCGCGTCGCCCAGCCCCGTCAGATTGCGCCCCATGACAAACGCCCGAAACGCCCGCAGCCTTAGCGCGGCATACGGATCATGCCCTGCTTTCCTCTCCTCGCTCAAATCTCACTCCCCTCTTTGTCTTGAACGCGGATTACACGGATCAAGGGATGAACAGGATCACTTGTTTGTACCTCTGCCTGCTCCACAAAGGTTAAACTACAAACCGCTGTATAATCCAATCCTGTCCATCCTCCAACTCCGTGTAATCCGCGTTCAAGACAACTCGTTATGGGAAAATAGCGCCGTCTGTTGACACAACCGGTAACACCATGCTAAAATACCTTACCAATTTGATAGACTTTGTCAACTTTATCTCATCGCACTCGTATTCAGGATTGGGAATGTCCAGACCTGCAATTTTATAGCACGTAGTAGAGCGTCAAAGTTATTGTAAGTACGTGTGAGTACGCTTGAAGGGGCCGCAATCGCATGACCGACTGGCCGCAGCCGCGAACACAACGCCCTATCGCTGCCTCAATAGACTCGCTCAGGCGCAATGCCATGCCGCTCTTTGGGGCGGGTGTTCTGTTCGTGCTGGCGTTTGTCGTGGGGCGACCGCCGGACACCCCTCGGAGCGGCGCGGCCCGCCTGCGCCTGGGCTACTTTGCCAATGTAACGCACGCGCCCGCCGTGATCGGCGTGGGACGCGGCGCATTCGCGCAAAGTCTGGGTAAAGATACCACGCTGGAGCCGAAAGTCTTTAATGCCGGCCCGGAAGCGATGGAAGCCCTGCTCGCGGGCGAGATAGATGTCTGCTATGTCGGCCCCGCGCCCGCCGCCAACACATTCCTGAAATCGGGTGGCAAAGCCCTGAAGATCGTGGCGGGCGCGTGCAGCGGCGGCGCGGCCCTGATCGCCCGCGACGGCCTGAACGTTGTGACTGTGCGCGACCTGGAAGGCAGGCGCGTGGCCGTGCCGCAAAAGGGCGGCACACAGGACATTTCGCTAAGGCACTTTCTGGCCGCGCAGGGACTAAAGGGAACCGAAAATGGCGGCGCGGTGCAGATACTGGCCGTGAAAAACGCCGACATGCTGACCCTGTTCAAGCGCGGCGAACTGGATGCGGCCTGGGTTCCCGAACCGTGGGCCGCGCGCCTGATCCACGACGCCAATGCCCGCCTTGTCCTGGATGAGCGCGATCTATGGCCCGACCACAAGGTGACAACGACTGTCATAGTCGCGCGTCGCGCCTATCTGGAACAGCATCCCCGCGAGGTGGAACGTATTCTATCCGCCCATCTGCAAACGCTGGCCTGGATGCAGACCCATGCGGATGAAGCGCGGCATGTCGTCAACACGGAACTCAAGCGCATCACGGGCAAGGCGTTGTCGGATGTCGTCCTGCGCGAAGCCTGGACGCGCTGTGACTTTACCGCCGACCCGAACGCGCCGAGCATCGCCGCCTTTATGCAGGCGCAGCACGAGGCCGGCTACCTGCCCGCTATTGTAGACGTAGCGCAGCTTCTGGACATGCGCCCCTTGCAGCAGGCCGCGCCGACCGAGTATGCGAAGAAGTAGTTCACCCAAAAGTAGTCCATTATGGCAAATCTGTGTATCAAGGGTATCACGAAGCGGTTTGCGGGGCGCGGCAATGCCGTGCTGGCGCTGGACGACATCAACTTAGAGGTGCAGGACGGCGAGTTCGTCGTGCTGATCGGGCCGTCGGGATGCGGCAAAAGCACCCTGCTCAATATCGTGGCCGGCCTGGACCCCGCCGACGCGGGCGAGATATGGGAAAACGACCGGCTTGTGACCGGGCCGGGGCGCGAGCGGGGCGTGGTGTTTCAGGAGCATGGCCTGTTCCCGTGGCTCACGGCACAGAAGAATGTGGAATTTGGACTGAAACAGATGGGCGTATCCGCATCCGAGCGGGCTGAGCGGGCCGGTCATTTCCTGCATCTGGTGCATCTGTCCCGGTTTCGGGACAGCTATCTGCACGAACTGTCGGGCGGGATGCGGCAGCGCGTGGCGATTGCCCGCGCCCTGGCCCTCGACCCTGGCGTTCTGCTGATGGACGAGCCGTTTTCCGCCCTTGACGCGCAGACCCGCGAAGACCTGTACTCGATTTTGCAGGAGATATGGGAGCGCACGCGCAAGACCATCGTGTTCGTCACGCATAATGTGCGCGAGGCGGCCTGCCTGGGGGATCGCGTCGTCTTGATGTCGCCCCGGCCCGGACGCATTCAGCAGACGTTTCAAGTGCAGATCGCGCGGCCTCGCTTCATTGACGATGCGGACGTGGCCCGGACGGCCCGGACGATCTCGAACGCCCTGAAAGCGAGCGCGGGCCAGACGCGGCAGGAGGAATATGATGCGGATTGGAATCCTGCGGAGGCTGGCGTTCTTCGTCGCGCTGATGGCGTTCTGGGCGATTCTATATGAGCGCAGGGTGTGGGATCCGGCCCTGTTTCCCGCCCCGTGGCAGGTAGCGCGCACTATCGGCGCGATGGGCCGCGACGGCTCGCTGCTGATCGCCATACACGTCAGTTTGCAGCGCGTACTGCTGGGTTATGGCATCTCGCTTGTGCTGGGCGTGCCGCTGGGCATTTTGCTGGCGCGCTCGAAGCCCGCGCAGGATACGGTGGGCGCACTGGTATTGGGCCTGCAAACCCTGCCCTCGATCTGCTGGCTGCCGCTTGCGTTGTTATGGTTCGGGCTGAACGACCGGGCCATCCTGTTTGTGGTCGTGACCGGCGCATTACTGGCAGTAACCGTGGCCGTGCAGGACGGCGTCAAGAACGTTCCGCCGGTCTATACCAGGGCCGCGCGCATGATGGGGACGCGCAAACTGTCGCTGTACACCGAGGTGCTGCTGCCGGCCAGCCTGCCCGCGATAATGACGGGCGCGAAATTGGGATGGTCGTTCGCGTGGCGGGCCTTGATGTCGGGCGAGCTGCTTGTGTCCGGCCTGGGTCTGGGGCAGCAATTACAGGCGGGGCGCGACCTGGCCGACATGAGCCGCGTGATCGCCGTAATGATCGTCATTATCGCGCTCGGCCTGCTCGTAGACCGCACCATTTTTGTGGAACTCGAATCCCGTGTCCGCGAACGCTGGGGACTGGATAGAGAATAGTTGTCTGTTATTTGTTGTCCGTCAACGACTTCTGGAAACACGGCCCGACCCTTCAGTAATCAGCATATAACACGCGTTGTAATGCAGGTTTTTCTTCCCATTACGTTGAACAAGTGCAGTGAACAGAGGAGCAGGCAATGTTGACACTGCCCCGCATTTCGGCTTATGTTGAAAACAGTGGGCGCAAGACTGTATTTGGGCGTGAAAAGGAGAAGGACAACATGGCAACCGTTCAAGCCCTGACCAAACTGCTGGTGGGCCGCAAGGTAGACAGTGTGCGGCAGCGCGAGTCCGAACTGGACATTGACTTCGAGGACGGCTCGACCCTGACCGTCAAACTGGCCGCGCCTGCGGGCGGCATTTCCCTGATGGGCAGCGATGACAAGCCGCAGTATACCGGCTAATCGGTGGCTGCTCAGGCGCACGATGAAGGCCCGCCAGGAGTAATCTTCCTGGCGGGCCTCTGCGGTTTTGCGCGGCTTGACACCGGCAGGCGGCTAAAGTATACTAAAATAGTACACAATAAAACCGATAGATTTTATCAGCATTGTTTTTAGTGTTTTTCGGTCTGACTTTGTCCACGCAGGGCGTCAGCGAAACAGTGCAGCAAGGCGTATCCGGCATGGGGTTTTTCAATTCTAAGTTACGCTACGCGCTGTGCGCTGCGGTAGATTTGGCGATGCAGCCGAGCGGCGCGGCCTGTCAGAGCCGCGAGATCGCCGCGCGCCAGAACATTCCCGGCCCCTATCTGGATCAGATACTCGCGTCGCTCAAAAGCGCGGGTATCGTCCGCAGCGTCCGTGGGGCGGGCGGCGGCTACAATCTGGCCCGCGCGCCCGAACGTATCTGCGTGGGCGACATCGTGCGCGCCCTGATGCGCGGCGACCGCCTGTTCTCCTGCCACAGCGAGGACGAGACCGCCGATGTGCAGACGCCGGGCGTGACGTGGGTGGTGCGCGAGTTCGAGGAGCAGATCGAAATCCTGCTTACCCGTCACATGGACGCGACTACGCTCACAGACCTTGTACAGCGCAAAACTACGGTTGACGATTCATTAAGTCTTATGTCGGGAATATAGGAGAAAGGGGAAAGGAAAAAGGAGAAAGTGGCAGCGGCGTTGCTTTCTCCTTTTTCCTTTCCCCTTTCCTCTGGGAGTTCATCATGCGGATCGCGGGAAATGTGACGGAACTGATCGGCAATACGCCGCTTGTGCGCTTGAACCGCGTGACCGAGGGCGCAAAGGCGCAGGTCGTGTGCAAATTAGAGTATTTTAATCCGCTTTCGAGCGTCAAGGACCGTATCGGCGTGGCGATGCTGGAGGCGGCGGAGCGGGACGGCTATATGAAACCGGGCGTCGCGATTTTGGAAGCGACGAGCGGCAATACGGGCATCGGTCTGGCGTTCGCCTGCGCCGCCAAAGGCTACAAGTGTACGCTTATCATGCCGGAAACCATGTCGCACGAGCGCCGCGCCATGCTGCGCGCCCTGGGCGCGGAACTGGTTCTCACGCCGGGCGCAGAGGGCATGATGGGGGCTATCAACAAGGCCGAAGAGATGGCCGCAAGCGACCCCGGCCACTACTACATCCCGCACCAGTTCGATAACCCCGCCAACCCGGAAATCCACCGCACCACCACGGCCGAAGAGATATGGCGCGATACCGATGGGCAGGTAGACTTTTTGGTCGCGGGAGTCGGCACGGGCGGCACGCTCACGGGCATCGGCGAGGTCATCAAGGCGCGCAAACCCGACTTCAAGGTCGTGGCCGTGGAGCCGACCGCGTCAGCGGTGTTAAGCGGCCAGCCTAAAGGCCGGCACTCGATCCAGGGCATCGGCGCGGGCTTTGTCCCCAACAACCTGAACACCAAAATATACGACGAGATCATTACAGTTTCGGAAGCGGACTCGATGGACATGGCGCGGCGTCTGGCCCGCGAGGAGGGCGTGTTCGCGGGCATCTCGTCCGGGTCGGCGGTGTGGGCCGCTTTGCAGGTGGCACGGCGCGACGAGAATGCGGGCAAACTGATTGTGGTCATCATCCCCTCGACCGGCGAGCGCTACCTGTCCACGCCCACGTACTCCATCTACGCGGACTAGCGCATTTCAACTGTTCCACACTGCCTATGCTTTATCTCGTCGCAACCCCTATCGGCAATCTCGGTGACATCAGCCTGCGCGCGCTCGACACCCTGCGCGCCGTGGATGTCGTTGCGAGCGAGGACACCCGCAAAACGGGCCTGATGCTGCATCACTTCGAGATCCAAAAGCCGCAGATCTCCTTTCACGAGCATAATGAAGACCGGGCCAGCGAGCGCATCCTGGACATGCTGCGCGAGGGCAAAAGCGTCGCCATCGTCACGGATGCGGGAACGCCGGGCATCGCCGATCCGGGCTATGTAATGGTGCAAAAGGCGATTGCGGACGGACACGAGTTCACGCTGATACCGGGCGCGACGGGCCTGATCATGGCCCTTGTGCTGTCGGGGCTTGCGGTGCATAGCTTCACGTTTCGAGGCTTCGGCCCGCGCAAGTCCGGGCCGCGCAAGCGCTTTTTCGAGACCGACATCGCCGCGCCGCACACCCTGATTTTTTATGAAAGCCCGTACCGGCTGGAATCGTTTCTGCGCGACGCCCTGGACGTGTACGGCGACCGGCAGGCCGCGCTCGCCAACGACCTGACCAAAAAGTTCGAGCAGGTACAGCGCGGCCCCCTGTCCGCCCTGCTGGAAAAAGTCAAGGGCAAGACCCTCAAAGGCGAGTACGTCGTTGTAATCGCGGGCGTCGAGCGCGTGGAACGCGCGGCGCGGGGCAACAAGTACAAAAACAAAGACAGGGACGACAACGACGACGCGGATGACACCCGTTTAGGCGCACAGGATTTAGAGGAAGACGACGAAGACGATCAAGACCCAAACGGAAATACCGGCGATGACGAAGGCGCAGAGTGGGAAGACGAAGGCGCGGGCGATGCCGACTAAAACCCGGCGAGCAGCGGCAAACAGGGAAGCGGAAACAGAGGAAACAAGGGAGCAGGAAACGGAGGGCGTCAGCCTTGACCTGGTCTCGGAACTGGCCCGTATGGATGCGCCGCCTGCCGCTTCGCAGGCGTCGTTCGCCCCTCTGCCGCTTGTGCATGGCACATTGCAGTTGCCCATCTATCTGCCGGACGCCACTCTGGGCGTGGTGCGGGCCGTAGATGCAAGTGATTTGGAACAGGTAGGCATCGAGGCGCTTGTGATGAACGTGTTTCACCTGATGCAGAAACCCGGCTCGTCCACAATCGCCGCGCTGGGCGGGCTGCACAGCATGGCGCATTGGCCGCGCCCCATCATCACGGATTCGGGCGGCTTTCAGGCGTACTCCCTGGTACGGCAAAACGCCAAGTTCGGCAAGCTCAACGAGCAGGGCATCCACTTCAAGCCCGAAGGCGCGGAGCGCGAGTTTCAGCTGACGCCCGAAAAAAGCGTCCAGTTACAGCTCTCGTATGGCGCGGACGTGGTCATCTGTCTGGACGACTGCACCAATGTCGCCGACAGCGATGCCGAGCAGAGGCAGTCGGTCGAGCGCACCGTGAAATGGGCCAAACGCTGCAAGGATGAGTTCGTCAAGCAATTAACAGCGCGCAAAATCGCGTACACGCCAACGCGCAAACCGGGCGACACGCCGCGCCCCCTGCTCTTTGGCGTGATACAGGGCGGCGGGCAGGCGAGTATGCGGCAGGAATGCGCCCGCCGCCTGCTGGAGATCGGATTTGACGGGTATGGGTACGGCGGCTGGCCCCTGGACGCGAACGGCAGCCTGCTTGCCGACATGCTCCAGGCCACGCGCGAGGCCGTCCCTGCCGAGTACCCGATGCACGCGCTGGGCATCGGGTCGCCCGACAGCGTGGTGCAGTGCGTGCGCATGGGGTACGGCATTTTCGACTGCGCCCTGCCCACAAGAGACGCCCGCAACGGTCGTTTGTACGTGTGGAAGTCCGACCCCGCCACGCCGGATTTCACGTCCGACCTGCTCGTCAAGCGCGACTGGCACGACACGCTGTACATTGACGACGAAAAGCACATCAAGACCAACAAGCCGATTTCTCCGTACTGCGATTGCCCTACGTGTCAGCGCTACGCCATCGGCTATCTGCGCCATTTACGTAAGTCAGGCGAAACGCTGTACTTCCGCCTTGCCACCCTGCACAACCTGCGCTTCATGACGCAGCTCATCGCGCAGCTACGACAGGGCAAAAACGGACAGGCAGAACATAAGATCGCACAGGACGCCCTGCCAACACATACAATGGACGCGACAGATGCGGCAAGTACGACGAATACGACAGGAACGCAGCCATGAGCGGCGCGACGGAACGATCCACCCCCAATGCCGCGACTGCTCTGGACGCCCTCGTAACCGAAATACAGGCGAGCGCCAAATACCGCCATGTCTGCCCCGATCTAATACGGCGTCTGGGCGCAAAGGAACTCGGCGCAAAACGCAGTCTTAAAGAGGCCGTCAAAGAAACCAAAAACACCCTGCATCAGATCGGCGGCGCGTTCCTCGACCGTCCACCGCATTATGCCGGTTGGCGCGAACAACTAAAACAGGCCGCCGACACGCCCTCTGTCTCCTCTTCTCCTCTTCCCCTCCTCCCCTCTTCTGTTTTTCCGCAATCATTAAAGGCCGTGTGCGTAAACATCATGGACAATCACGCGTCCACGCGGGAACGCCTGCCCCTGCTCGAAACCTTTTACGCGCAGACGCTGGCCCGCATCGCGCCCGTGCGCTCGATTTTGGACGTGTGCTGCGGCCTGAACCCGCTCGCTCTGCCGTGGATGCCGCTCGCCCCCGATGCCGCGTACTACGCCTGCGATATTTACGGCGACATGATGGCGTTCCATAACGCTTTTTTCGCGCTCGCGGGCGTAACCGGACACGCGCAGACGTGGGACGCGGCGCACACCCCGCCCACGCAGTCCGCGCATGTCGCCCTGCTGCTCAAAGCCCTGCCGCCCCTGGAACAAACGAACAAAGCCGCCGCCCTATACCTGTTACGATCTTTGCAGGCCGAGCACATCCTTGTATCGTTCCCGACCCGCACCCTGGGCGGCAAGAACAAGAACATGGGCGCACATTACGAAACCCGCTTCCGCGCCCTGATCGCCGAAGAACCTTGGCACATCGAACGCCATGAGTTCACCAATGAATTGTGTTTCCTAGTCAGCAAATGACAAGCGTACCGCGTCAGGGCGTGTGGCATAATAGTGCAGAAGATACATTTTAAGATTGGAGGATTATACATGACTCTGCCACAAATATACGAGGGAACCCTTGACGAGATTGTAGCCCGCTACGGCAAAGAACTGAATGGCCGCCGCTTGAAGGTAATCGTAGACGACGATGCCGCGTCTGCCAATCAAAAAAATCTTCCCTTCTACGAAACCGCCACGCCCGAAGAGTGGTCACGCGCTTTGAGCGAGTGGGCTGCCAGTCACGATGCCACAATTCCGTTGCTTTCGGATGATGCCGTCGAGCGTGAAAGCATTTATGAGGAACGCGGCAAATGAGTTTCGTAGAGGTGGACACGAACATCCTTTTGCGGGGCGCACAGCCAACGCACCCGATGCACAAGGCGGCGATAGACGCGCAGAAGGAACTGATACGACGCGGTGCACAGCCTTGCCTTGTCGCGCAAAACCTCATCGAGTTCCGGGCAGTGGCGACGCGGCCTGCCGCCGTAAACGGTTTGGGCATGAACCAGGCAACCGCTGACGCCGAAATAGTACGAATGAAACTGCTTTATCCTATTTTTCTGGACGTACCTGCCATACTTGCCGAGTGGGAACGCCTGGTAAGTCTCTACGGCTCGGAGGGCAAGCAGAACCATGACGCCCGGATCGTAGCGGCTATGATGGTACATGGCATTACAACTCTGCTCACTTTCAATAAGAGCGATTTTCTCCGCTACACAGGAATTACGGTTCTCACTCCCCAGGACGTGCTGACGCCTCCCGCAAGTACAACTCCTAAATGAACACCAACAGAAATACTTATCTATGCCCCTTTGCCGTTTAGATTTGCATCTGCATACCGAATACTCGTTTGACAGCGATACCGACATCGAGGCTGTGGAGGCGCACTGCCTGCGTCGCGGCCTGACGGGGCTTGCCGTGACCGACCATGACACAATCCAGGGCGCGCTGCGCCTGCGCGACCGGGCGCGTTCGATCCGGGTCATCGTGGGCGAGGAGATCACGACGCGGGACGGGGATGTTGTCGGGTTGTTCCTCAAAGAGACGATCAAGCCGCGCATGTCCGCCTTAGATACCATGCAGGCCATTCACGCGCAGGGCGGCGTCGTGTACGTTCCCCATCCATTCGATAAGAAGCGGGCGCGGGCGAGCGGGGGCGCGTCCCTGACCGAGGCCATGGCGCAGATAGACATCATCGAAACGTTCAACGGCAAGGTGGGCAGCGACCATTATAACGACCTTGCCGCGCAGTTCGCGCAAAGACATCACAAACTCGGCGGCGGCGGCAGCGACGCGCACAGCTTAAGGGACATCGGCAGCGTTTACAACGAATTGGAACTGCCCGCCGATTTTACTGCGCAGCAATTTCTGGCCGGCATGAGCGGCGCGAAGATCGTCGGCATACGGCGCGGCAAATGGGGCGGGGCCATCACCATCGCGCGCCGCCCCTTTGCGCTGGGCCTGCGCCGTCTGCAAAGGAAGCGGCCATGACAGCTTCAACGCGGCGGTGTCTGATTCTTGCCAATCCCCAGGCGGGAGCTTTGTCGCGGAAGGCGCGGCGGGCGCGGTTGTGGGCGAAGGCGGACATACTGGAATTGCTGCCCCGCCGTCCCGATTACGGCGTTTCTCCCGGACTTGAACTGCTCACGGATGCGGCGCAGCGGGCGGGCGTCATCGCGCAGGTGGAGGAAGCGCCCCCGTTCAAGGACTACGAACGTCTGGCGCGGCGAATGCGCGCGGCCTGCGAGGAGGGTATTGACACGATTGTAGCCGTGGGTGGAGACGGCACGGTACGCGCGTTCGCGCAGACGCTGCTGCAATTCGGATTAAGTGAGCGGCTCGCCCTGGGCATTTTGCCGCTGGGCACGGCCAATAATGTAGCGCATTCGCTGATGATTCCCTTCGACCTTGACGCCGCCATGCAGGTTCTCGCCGAAGGCGCGGAACGGCGCATAGACGCGGGGCTTGTCAGCGGAGAGTATTTTCTGGAAGCGGCGGGCGTGGGTTTATTCGCCGACGCCATGCAGGGATTCGGCAGGGAAGAGCCGCGCCCGTGGCAGATCGGGCGGCTGCTGCGCGTGCTGGGGCCGCTGTTCTGGAACCATCGCGCCCGCACCCTGCAAATCACATTAGACGGCAGGCGCGAACTGGATGAGGCGGTTATGATTGCGGTCGCCAATGGCCCGTATCTGGGCGAAGGCGTCGCGCTCGCGCCGGGCGCGGCCCTGTCCGATGGCCTGTTCGATGTGATTCTTGTGGGCGCAATCAGCCGTAGCGAACTGGTGACATTTGCCCGCGCCGTGCTGCACGGCACGCATCTTGAACTGCCGTTTGTACGGCGCGTACAGGCGCAGTGCGTAGAAATTCGCCGCGTACATCACACGCACCACGCCCTGCCCGTTCACGCCGACGACCACATCGCCGCCCGCACCCCCGTCGTCATCAGCCTCGTTCCCGACGCTCTGCGCGTCCTAGCCCCAAAAGAGCCAACAAATGAGGTACAACAATACCCATCCACAGGAAAATACAACGATTTTACCGCAGATTGAGCGGATGAAACAGATGAACGCAGATCTCTTAAAGATGATCCGTGTTTATCTGCTTCATTCGTGTCATCAGCGGTAAAGCATTCCCCTGTTCCTGGTGGTGGAAAAGCTTTCTGGAGGTTTGTCGTGATTACCCGTGCCGCGCGTTTAGATAAAATTCCACCGTATTTGTTTGGAGAGATCGCCGCCCTGAAGCGCAAGGCGCTGGCCGAGGGCCGTGACCTGATTGACCTGGGCATCGGCGACCCCGATCAGCCCACGCCCACGCCCATTATAGAAGCCTTGAATCAGGCGTCGCACAACCCCGACACGCACCGCTACGACGAGACGAACGCGGGCTGGACGCCGTTCCTGAATGCGGTCACGACGTGGAGCAAACGGCGTTTTGGTATAGACATTGACCCCCAGACCGAGGCCATGCTGCTTATCGGCAGCAAAGAGGGGCTGGCGCACCTGGCCTGGGCATACTTGGACCCCGGCGACATTTCGCTGTGTCCCGACCCCGCGTATACGGTCTACAAAGTAAACAGCCTGATGGCGGGGGCCGAGGTCGTACCGATGCCGCTGCTGGAGGAAAACGGCTTTCTGCCCGACCTGGGCGCGATTGACACCGACATCGCCCGCCGCGCAAAACTGCTGTGGCTCAACTATCCTAACAACCCGACGGGAGCCTCGGCCCCGCTGTCGTTTTACGAGGAAGCGGTCGCGTTCGCCCGCGAGTACGACCTGCTGCTTATCAACGACGCCGCATACGCCGATGTGTACTATGATCCGGCCAATCCGCCGTCGAGCGTTTTGCAGGTGGCAGGCGCAAAAGACGTGGCCGTGGAACTGCATAGCCTGAGCAAGATGTTTAACATGACCGGCTGGCGCATCGGTTTCGCGATGGGCAGCCCGGACGCTATCGGCGTCATCAACAAACTCAAAAGCAACCTGGATAGCAAGCAGTTTCCCGCGATTTCGATGGCTGCTGCGTATGCCCTGCTTAACGGCGACAACGGCCCGACAATCGCCCTGTACAAAAAACGCCGCGACATCCTGTGCGACGGACTGGCGAAATTGGGCTGGAGCATCCGCAAGCCCGACGCCGCGCTGTATGTGTGGACGCGCGTACCGGCGGGGCATACGTCCGCGTCATTCTCCAAGTTGCTGCTGGAGCAGGCGGGCGTTTTGGTGATCCCCGGCAACGGCTACGGCGAGTTCGGCGAGGGCTACATTCGCATGTCCCTGACCGTGGTAGGCGACAAGAACGGCGAGCGTTTGCAGGAGGCCGTAGACCGCATCGCCAAAATCAATCTTTAGCGCCCTACGGGGTTGTTTCGATTTCCGAAGGCGCGGCGCGGAGCAGTTCTTCCACAGGAACATTTAGTGTCTCGGCAGCGGGCCGCAGCAGGACATCTGCTGCGGCTTTGCTCTGGCCGGCGGCGCGCAGCAAGGTCTGGTTCTGGTCGAGCGGCATGGCGTGGGAGTGCAGCAGGGGCAGGCACTCGGCAGCGGCCTGCTGCGCGGCGCGTTGGCGTTCATTGCGCGGCTTGAGGTTTGCCAGTTTTTCCACGGCGGGTACGGCTTTCGCGTCCCCGACCTGTTCGTAAGCTTTAAGGATAGCAAGCGCAAGTGGCGGCGGCGTCGGTTTTGGCCCCCACCATCCAGGATAAGTTTCGATATTGAGAAAACGATTTAGCATACGCTGATGACCCGCGTTGAGTAGATTAGCGTCCGTGGCTCTCAGTTTTGGCAGTATCCGGGTCAGCGCTTGATAAGCGATTTTTCGGCTGCCTGGACTTCTCCCGCTGAGCATCGAGTCGAGCAGCGGGCCGATGGCGCGCGCCCCTCCGACCCTCTCCAGTTCCTCAAGATCGAAGTCCAGTGGGCTTTGCATTGTGCGTATCATGACAACAAGCGCTACCAGGGCGACTGGAAGCAGCAACAGCAGAATAACAAAAGCCTTATCGTTGTCGGTATGCCTTAACATCTGCATCCCAACGAGGAAGAGCGCGATGGTTCCTTCCGTGAGGGCGAACGCGCCCCAGAACCTGCGTTTGCGCCGGCGGATTTTGCGCTGCGTTGCGGCAAGCAGGGCGGTGACGGCCTCCGATTGCGACTCTTCCGCCGCAAGTTCTTGTTCGGCTGTGTTCTCATTTTCCGTTCGGGTTTCCGGGCCGCTAATGGGCGACCGGTGAGCGGACGGTTCCGGCTCCGAAAATTGCTGCTGCATTGTGTTTTCTCCGATGGCATTTTGCGCGTGGCGCGTTGCCTTCTGTTTCCGTTTTCCGCGTTTTCACTCCGCAGAGGAAGTATCGGCGGCGCGCAGCAGTTCCCCGGCGGGAACGGGCGCGGCTTCCCCAACGGGACGCAACAGCACATCGGGCGCGGATGTGGACGGGCTGGAAGCGCGTAACAGGGTCTGCGTCGTACTCAGTTCGCCCAGGTGCGTCTGGAGCAAGGGCAGACAGTCTTGCGCGGCTCGCTGTATTTCACGCCTGCGCTCACTGTTTCCCCGGTCGTTCGCCAGCTTCTCGACTATTGGAATTGCTTTGGCGTCGCCTACCTGGTCATAAGCCTTGAGAATGGCGACAGCGAAGCCGTCTTCTTTTCTCTTCCCCAAGCACGGTCGCATCTCCAACTTCAGCATCGTGTTTAGATAGCGACGGTGAGCGGTTGTTAATAGGTTGGCGTCAGAGGCTTTCATCTGCGGTAACAGCGTTGTCAAGGCGCGAAACAAAGCTTGACGCGCTTTCTGCGTCCTGCCGACACGTACCGAGTCGAGCAGCAGAGGAACCGCGCCGACGCCCCCCAAACGCGCCAGTTCGTTGACATCAAAGTCAACAGGGCTGTTAAGCGCGTAGAGCAGCGCTATTCCCGCAACAACTTCTGTAATCACAAAAAATAGAATCAGCAAATCGCCTGCTGTTGATTGTCTGACAGGTGCATGTAAATAGTGTACAAGCACTTGCATAGAAACATTGATTACCTGAACAAATGCTGAGGCTGTCCAATATTTGACGTTCCTGCGACGAATTTTGCGCTTCGTCGCGTCCAGCAGGGCTGTTACTGCCTGCACGTCAAAGTGCTGTGTAGTCGCGTCTGCTTCAAGTAAATCACCGGTCGGCGCGGCAAACGGCACGTAGGCGGGAGCGGGTTCTTCGGTCAGGAATTGATTTTGCATAGCGTGTTCTCGCGCAGTCGCCGTATGGTTTCTGCGCCGATGGTTCTTGTTTGGAAATGCGGCTGTTTCCAAACATATTTCGATGACCGCTTCAAAAATATTTCAAAAATAGTGGCGTTTCGCCCGTTTTCGACCTTCTAAACACGGGTGCAAATCACAACATATAGTATAGGACGCCAGACACCAGCAAAATCAGACAGCAAACATCAACCTACCGCCCCTCGCACACGACAAGCAGCCCAACGTTGCGGCCCATGTGCGGGGGCGTTGTTGCGTCCTGCACTCTTTGCGCTGTACGACACGCTTGAACACAGAAAGACCAGAGAACGGGAGAAGAACAGAGACAAAAAGGAGGTTAGCGCTGCCGACACGAATACCTATGCGCGGCCGCTTTCCACGGCCCCCATAACACGCACGAGGTCGCGACGCCTCGACCACAACTGCATATACCAACGAGACGCCGTGCTGGAAGCGCTGCATTGCCACTATTTCGACGCTGTCTTTCCATAGAGACTTTGTGGGCATATACGAAGGTCATTCGTACAAACCGCCTTCGTGTGTGCCAACAGCGCATTTCAACCCCTTACATGTCCCACTGCGGGCCGAGCCATTGCAGGCCGGTCGGCGTGACGAGGAAATCGTGTTCCAGGCGGACGCCGATGCTTTCGGCTGCGATGTATACGCCCGGTTCGACGGTTATCACGCTGCCGGGAACAAGCGGCGCTTCCTTGTCGGCATTGGCGATCACGTCATGCACGTCCAGGCCCAGGTGGTGGCCCAGGCCGTGCGGCATGAACGCTTTCATGGTCTGCCCGGTCTGCTCGCTGCCGTCCGCATTACGGGCGCGCAGGGGGGAAGCGTCCAGAAACGCCTTGCATTTGTCGTCAATAGATTTCAGGCTGTCCACGCCCGGTTTGTACTCCGTAACGGTGTAGTCGAACGCGGCCTTAACCAGGCCGTATATCTCCTGCTGGCGCGGCGACATCGCGCCGCCCACGGCATACGTGCGCGTGATGTCGCCGCAATAATGATCTACCTCGGCCCCGATGTCCACGACAACCAGTTCGCCATTCTGCATGATGTGGTGGTTGTCCTCGTAGTGCAGCACGGTCGCGTTGCGGCCCGCGCCCACGATGCTGGCAAAGGCGAGATGCGCGCCCCGGTTCCGAAAGGCCGCGAAGATCGCCGCCTCGACCTCGTACTCGCGCCGCCCCGCGCCGTTTGTAATCAGGGCGTGGGCCGCTTTGTGTCCTTCAATCGTGACCGCGATGGCCTGCGTGACGCGCTCGATTTCAGCAGGCGACTTGACGACGCGCAGGTCTGCCATGCCAGGTGACAGGTCCCGGATTTGCGCCACGGGCGCGGCGTGGAGGATGTGCTGCATTAAGGCGAACTCGCGGCTTAGATGCGCGTGTTCGCCATACGGCGCAACCGTATACACGACCGGATTGCGACGCAGCCACGCTGTCAGGGCGGGCCAGAACCCGCCTGCGTCCATCACCTTTTCGATGCCCGTCAACTTTTCCGTTTCGTCTCCTGGCCCAAGTCGCGGCCCCATCCACAGTTCCGCGTTCGGGTTGCGGGCGGGCAGGAACAGCAGTTCGCTGACCTCGCCCGGACTGTTGCGAAAGGCCGCGCTCGCCCGCAGGTCGGGCGGCAGCAGGACAAGGAACGCGCCCGGAGTATCTACGCCCGTCAGATAGAAAAACGCGTTATTCTGGCTGTATGTGGCGGGCTTGACGGGTTCGTCGTCGGTCGCGCCACGCAGCACGATCATGCCGTCAGGGTACAGCTTGCGCAGGTTGTCACGCCGCGCTCGAAACTCCGAGGCGGCGAAGTTGGCAAGTGGGGCCGGGGGCGGCAGCAGTACGGGGACAGGCGCAGGGGCGTCGGGCGCGGCGATCACAGCCCCGGCGGAAACAGCCGAAACGGGGGAAACGGGAACGGGCGGCACGGTCACGGGCGGTTCTCCTGAATGTTGTTTGCAAATGGAATAAAGTACAGCACAGGCACAGAGTATAGATGGGTGATATACGTGGATACTACCACGCGGCGGAGCGTCAACCCAGGACGCCCATGATTTTGTTGCGCCGCGCGGTTACGGCTGCGCGTCGGGTGTGTCCATTGCGGCAGGCAGTTCTCCCATCAATGCGGCCAGATTAAGGGTCAGGCCAGGGAATATAGACGGCTGAAAATCTTCTCCGGTGTCTTTAACTGTTGACAACGTGGTTCCGTCCGGCATAAAGTGGAACTCCTCCAGCGTCAGCGTGTTTGGTTCAATGATCCAGTACCAACGTACCCCGTTACGCTGATATACGTTGCGCTTATGAACGCGGTCACGCCGTACATTGTTGGACAAAATTTCTACGACTAGTTCCGGCGCACCGTGAATTTTGTCGTCGGCAGGGTCAAGGATTGCGCTGCCACCGGCAGTGATAAAGGTGATGTCGGGGATATATAAATCGCCGTTCGGCAGAAACACATCCAAATCCATGCTGACATGCCCCAATTTGTTTTGAACGATAAACTGGCGTAAAAAAACGAATAGCAAGGCGAGCAAAAGCTGATGCCGATCTTTAGGGGAACTCATGGGATTGTCTTCTCCATTGCGTGGAACGAGCAGGCCGTCCTCAAACTCGTAGTACGGCGGCCCCTCGCCCATTGCGACGAACTCCGCAAGGGTAATGCGTTTCTGCGGCATGGGCGGCGTTTGCGCGTCAGGCCTGGATGTGGTTGTCATCAATGCTTCTCCCTGTGTGATACCGGACGGGAGTTTGCCGTCTATTGGCTGCAAAATCCCGTCGCTTCGTGGTTGGCGTTTATTCGACGCCGCGCGGGACGGCGGCGGGGTCTATGCCGCGCAGCATCATGCCCTGGCCGCGTGACTCGTGCGTTTTGATGGTAGGCGGGTCGCAGGGGTCGCGCATCTGCACGAGCAGGGTGGTGCGCGCCTCGCTGCTGACGTTGACGCCCGAACCGTGGATCGTCAGGTACGAAAAGAACAGCACGTCGCCGGCTTTGGCCTCGCACGCCACCGCATCTTCAATCGGGTACTCGGCAAACGGCAGATGCCAGCCGCCTTCCTTGTTGTGTTCCAGTACGCCCCGCTTGTGGCTGCCCGGCACGACGCGCACGCAGCCCCGCTCGATGGGCGCGTCGTCGAAGTGGATGATGGCCGCAATCATGCTGTGGTTGTCGTGCGGAAAATACGGCACGTCCTGGTGCATGGGGAACGGCGAGCCTTTTTCAGGCGGCTTAATAAACATTTTGGTATGGTGTAATTGCACATTGGGCGTTCCCATCACCAAAGCGGCGATGTCGGTCAGGCGCGGGTCGGCGATCAGGCGCGTGAACGCGGCGGAATAAAACTGCACGTTGTGGCAGTTCAGGATTTTGGTGTCCTGCACTCCTGGCACGGCCAGCCGCGCCGCGCCCCACGTCGAGTCAATGCTCTTTTGCGCGCCCAGCCGCGCGGCCAGTTCGTGACATTCGCGCCTCAGTTCGGCGGCTTCCGGCGGGGTCAGCAGACCGCGCGCCACAAAATAACCGTTTTCATGGTACGAGGCAAGTTCTTCAGGCGTCATTGCACAGTTTCTCCTTGTATGTTCCTTCTCTTAGCCAGATGGGCGGGTTGAACAGGCAATGTGTATGCGGCTCAACCAGTGCTTGCTTTGTTCGCACTAACAGGCGCGTGTTCCTGCCTGAATTGCATAAAGGTAGGATCTGCTCTGGTCGGCAAAGGCGCTTCCTCCCGCGTACCGCTTCCGAGTATGTCACCCGGCAGCGTGTTTGGGCCTGGTTTGCAGTGGCGGTATTGTTTGCTGTACCGATTTCTCTGCGATTTGCGTAAGGAATAGTAGGCGTACCACTGGTGCGCCCATAGACTGGCGGCAAAGAAGCCGTCGAAGGCGGAAGAGGAAAACGCGGGGGCAAAGAAGCCCGCCGCGCAGCCATTCGCTTTATGTACCCGTTTGTCAACACCGATTCGAGGAGGAATCAATGCCAACCCTGACCGCTGCACCCGACGCGCCGCGCCGCTCCCCATTGGACGCGCCCGTATCCGCAATGCAGCCCCCTGTAATGCCTGCCCTGCCGCCTGAGGGCAGCAACCCTTACCACAACGCGCTCAAACAGCTCGACATCGCAGCCCGCCATCTGGAACTCGATCCCGGCCTGCACGAGATATTGAAATATCCCCAGCGCGAATTGACCGTCCACTTTCCCGTGCGGCTGGAAAACGGCAGTACGCAGGTGTTTACGGGCTACCGCGTGCAGCACAACGCGGCGCGCGGCCCCTCGAAAGGCGGGCTGCGTTTCAGCCCGCATACCACTCTGGACGAGGTGCGCGCCCTGGCGATGTGGATGACGTGGAAATGCGCCCTTGTCAACATCCCGTTCGGCGGCGCAAAAGGCGGCGTGATCTGCGACCCCAAAACCCTGACGCCGGGGGAGTTGGAGCGTATGACGCGCCGCTACGCGTCCGAGATCGGGATGCTGATCGGGCCGGACACCGACATTCCCGCGCCGGATATGGGGACGAACGCGCAGACGATGGCCTGGATCATGGACACGTACTCGATGACCAAAGGCCGCACCGTTCCCGCCGTGGTCACGGGCAAGCCGGTCGCGGTCGGCGGCTCGGAGGGACGCAGTGACGCCACGGGGCGGGGCATCGTGTTCATCGCCCGCGAGGCGCTCAAGCACTATGGGCAGGAACTCAAAGATGTCACGGTAGCGGTGCAGGGGTTCGGCAATGTGGGCGGTGTGGCGGCGCGCATCTTCCATGAGATGGGGGCCAGAGTCGTGGCCGTCAGCGATGTGGCGGGCGGATTGTATAATCCCGACGGCCTGGACATTCCGGCCCTGATGGAGTGCGCTAACCGTGACGGAACGCTGACCACGCACACGGGCGGCGAGCGCGTCACGTCGTATGAACTGCTGGAACTGCCCGTAGACATCCTGGTTCCCGCCGCGCTGGAAAATCAAATCACGGTCGAGAACGCAGGACGTATTCGGGCGCGCATGGTAATCGAGGGCGCAAATGGCCCGACTACGCCCCAGGCCGACCTCATTTTGCAGCAAAACGGCGTATTTTTGATTCCCGATGTGCTGGCGAACGCGGGCGGGGTCGTGGTGTCGTACTTCGAGTGGGTGCAGGATTTGCAGTTCTTCTTCTGGCAGGAGGCCGAGGTGAACGCTCGGATGGAGGAAATCATGGTACGCTCGTACCGCGACGTGCGGGCGATGGCAAAGCGCGAGGATGTGGATATGCGGCTTGCCGCATATCTCATCGGCGTCAAGCGCGTGGCCGACGCCAGCAAACTGCGCGGCATCTATCCGTAGCGCGAAGTCAACAGGGCATCATTGTAGGAGCAGATCCCATATCTGCCCTGCATCATCGTAAGGGCAGCCCCCGTGTCTGCCCTTCGGTATAAATGATTGTAGGGGCAGACCCCCGTGTCTGCCCTTAACCTGCAAACACTGTGAAAGCTTCTATGAAGCAGGCAGGGAAAACAGGAACGTGCTGCCCTGGCCGAGTTCGCTTTCCACCCAGATACGCCCGCCATGCGCTTCAACGACCAGTTTGCAGAACGTCAGTCCTAATCCCGTAGACATCTTGCGGCCCGCTTTGCGCGACTCCACCTGTCCGAACTTCTGAAAAATGCGCTCGAACGCGTCGGGGGGAATGCCCTCGCCGGTATCGCGCACGGCGAAGAGCAGGGAAGAAGTGTTGGCAGGGTTCTCTTGCCCGCTTCCCGTCACTTCTCCCTCCCTCAACTCTTTCCTCACCGAAACCGTGATTGTCCCCTGTGACGGCGTAAATTTGAGGGCATTGCCCAGCAGATTGACGAGGGTACGGACAAGTTTTTCTTCGTCGCCTGAAAAAGCGGGCAGATCGGGCGTGATGTCCCGGGTCAGGGTGATATGCTTGTCTTTGGCGAGGCTCGCTATCTGGCCCAGGGCGGCTTCTACCAGGGCGGATGCGCTGACGGGCTTTCTGTCCAGCGTCAGCGAACCGTCTTCCATTTTGCCCACGTCCAGCAGGTCGTTTATCATGCCCAGCAGGGTACGCCCGCCGCTTACGCTGATGTCGAGCATTTCGCGCTCGTCGCCGTCTATATGTTCGGAAAATTCCAAGGTTTGCAGGCCGGTCAGCAGGGACGTGAGCGGGGTACGCAGGTCGTGAACGATCATGTGCGTCAGGTCGTCGCGCAGAGTTTCCAATTCCTTCAGGCGCAGATAGTTGCTTTGCACCTGCGCGAACAATTCCATTTCGCGGTCGCGCAGCCGCTTTTTTTCCAGGCACGCGCCGATGCGGGCCTGCAAAAGAACGGGGTCGAACGGCTTGGAAAGGAAATCGTCCGCGCCCATTTCGATGCAGCGGATTACACTGTCCATTTCGTCCAGGGCGGAAATCATGATGACCGGCAGATGCCTTAAGCGGTCATCGGCTTTGATACGGCTTAACACCTCGTAGCCGTTGAGCGTGGGCATGATGATGTCGAGCAGCAGAAGGTCGAAAGCACGGTCTTGCAGCAGGGCCAGCGCCTCCTGCCCGTCCCGCGCCGCCGTGGTCTGATGCCCCTGCTGTTCCAAACGTCGGCACAGCAATTCGCGGTTCGCCTCGTTGTCATCCACGATCAGAATCGCGCCGTGCAGGGCGGACAGAGCCTTTGTATCTGCGGATTGGGCGGGAGGAATAGGGACGGCGGACGGCGGGGCGTCGCTCGGTGTGCGCCAGTGAGAAAGATAATCGCGCATTCCGGTCGGGGCCGAGGACATGATTTCAGCATCCGCCCCGGAAGCATTTTCATGAGGCGAAACGGTATATTCGACGCGCATGTGGACGGGGTCAACGTGCGTATTGATCATCGCCAGTATTTGCTTGCCCGCCGCATGGATGCGCGCCAGATCGCCGCGCAGCTCGGTCTCGCCCTCGTCTACGGTGTCGTCCAGCCACAGTTCGCTGTACCCGATTACCTGCCCGACGTAATTACGCAGATCGTGGCGGGCCTGACTGGGCATGGCCGCAGCCCACGTTCCGCCTTGCGCGGCAGGCGGCGCGGCATGGCCGGGCGCAGGCAAAGACGTATTCGCCGGGGCAGGCGCTCCGATGAGTTCCGGCGCGCTGTTGTCCGCTTTCGTTTGCGAAGCGTCGTCCGGCAACGCAGGTTCGGTCATCCACTGGCTCCCTGACCCAGCAGCGTTTCAATTTTGTGCAGCAGGGTCGCCATCTCGATAGGCTTGGTGTCGTAATCGTTGCAGCCTGCCGCCAGGGCTTTTTCGCGGTCACCCGACATGGCGTGCGCGGTCAGAGCGATCACGGGAATCGCCTGCGTGGCCGGCAGGGCTTTCAATTGGCGCGTGGCCTCCCAGCCGTCGAGAATGGGCAGGCTCATATCCATCAGGATCAGGGCCGGGTTTTCCGACTGCGCCATGTTGACGCCCTGCTGCCCGTCCACGGCTACGACGACCTCGTAGCCCTTGCGCTGTAATCGCCGCGACAGCATATCGCGGTTGTCCTCGTTGTCTTCCACCAGAAGTATCTTCGTCATATATATTTCCGAACCCAACCGCTTGGAGAGTGTCTATCAGCCTGTCAGAATTGATTCAGGCATACCACATACGGACTATACGCGCTGTGCGCCGAATGCTTCCCCGGATGCGGCGATTCAAGCCTTATTTTTTGCGGGCGGCATGATCGTTGACCGAGCGCACGACCAGGGAGCGCACGTCGTCAAGCAGTTCCTCGCGGCTTGTGGCGCCTTTTTGCAGCACTTTTTCGACATAGCCGTTTAGACGCAAACGATCTTCGGCAGTGACATCTTTTGCCGTCAGCACGATGATCGGGATTTCGCGCCAGTCCATATTCTGCTGCAAATGAGACACGAACTCAAAGCCGTCCATCATGGGCATCATCAGGTCAAGGAGGATCAGTTCAGGCTGATGCGCTTTTACCAGGTCCAGCGCGGCCTGACCGTTTTCCGCTTCCGTGACCGTCCATCCGGCGTGCTGAAGCATCTCGCGCATCATGTGCCGCGTGGTCTCGTCGTCCTCGACAAGCAGAACGTTGCACGGCTGTGATTTGCACCGATACTTGCTCAGAATGGTGTTCAGGCGGTCGCGATCCACGGGCTTGGTCATGTAATCGGACGCGCCCAGGCGAATGCCCAGATTCTTGTTATCCACCATCGTCAGCATGATCACGGGAATATCGCATAATTCCGGGTCATCCTTGAGCGTGGTCAGCACCGTCCAGCCGTCCATCGAGGGCATCATCACGTCTAAGGTAATGGCGACGGGACGCAGTTCACGGGCCATGCGCAGGCCGTCCGGCCCGTTCGCGGCGACCTCGACCCGAAAACCTTCCCGGCCCAGCAGACGCTGCATCAGGCCGCGCGCCGTGGGATCGTCGTCAATCACCAGCACGATCCCGGCGTGACCCGCCAACCCGTCCCCGTTCTGCGCCACAGGGTTCATTCCGCCCACCAGAGCCGTGACCGCATCGTTGGGCGTGACCGGGGCGTCCGCGCCAATCGCGCCGCTTTCGCCGTTCATTTCGGACACTACGGCGGGCAGCCACATCGTAAACGTGGAGCCTTTGCCCGCCTCGCTTTGTACGCTCACGTCGCCGCCCATCATGCGGCAGAAGTGGCGCGTAATAGCAAGCCCCAGACCCGTGCCGCCAAACTTGCGCGTCGTGCTGGCGTCGGCCTGACTGAACACCTCGAACAAGCGGCCTATCTGTTCGGGCGTCATGCCCACGCCCTCATCCGTGATCTGGAACGCGTAGCCCGCGCGCCCATTTTGCGCGTGGGGCGTAACGTTGAGCGTGATCTGCCCCTCGGACGTGAACTTGGCTGCGTTGGACAGCAGATTGAGCAGGTTCTGCCGCACTTTGGTCAGATCGCCGTACATCGTCCCCAGCGCGTCGTCGCACTGCACTATAAGCCGGTTGCCGTTCTTTTCGACAAGTCCCTCCACCGTCGTGACGATCTCGCGCACCGTGGCCGGCACGTCGAAGGTTTCGAGGAACAGCTCCATCTTGCCGGCCTCGATCTTGGACAGGTCTAAGATGTCGTTGATAAGCGCGAGAAGGTGCTTGCCTGCGCCGTGTATCTTTTGCAGATCGGCGACCATGCTGTCCTGACCCTCTTCGTGGGCCTCTTCCTGCAGCATTTCGCTGTACCCGATGATGGCGTTCATAGGGGTGCGAAGTTCGTGGCTCATATTGGCTAAGAACTGGCTTTTGGTGCGGTTCGCGGTTTCCGCCGCTTCTTTGGCCGCGCGCAGTTCTTCCTCGGCCTCTTTGCGGGCCGTGATGTCGCGAAACACAACGACCGTGCCGATCAAGCGGCCTTTGGCGTCGTGCATCGGGGCGCCGCTGTCGTCAATGATCACCTGCCGCCCGTCGCGGGCCACAAGCAGGCGGTTGTCGTCCAGGATCGTTCCCGCGCTCGTGCGCAGGACGGCGGCGACCGGCCCCTCGACGCGCTGCCCGGTTTCAGGATCGTTGACGACGAACACCAGGTCGGAAGCCTTGCCGACCGCCTCGCGCTGTTTCCACCCCGTCAGGCGCTCGGCCACGCTGTTGAAGAACAGGATGCGGCCCTGCGCGTCGGTCGCCAGCACGGCGTCGCCGATGCTGCGCAGGGTCGTTGACAGCCACTCCTCACGGCGCGCGATGGCCTCGGCGCTCGCGCGCCGTTCGCGCATGGCCCGCATCGTCATGCCATACACCAGACTCAACAGCAGCAGGCTCGCCGCCGTTGTGGCAGCAAAAGCCAGACGCATGTTACGCTCGCTCGCCGTTACAGCGACCTGACGCCTGGCAAGCAAGTCCTGCTCGATGCGGGTAGCTTCCGCGATGGTATCCGTAATGCCGCCCATGCGGGCCTTGCTGTCATCGGCGAGAACGGCGCGGTCTATGGCGGCGGGGTTGGTATTATAAAGATCTACTCCCTGCTGCAATCGGCTTATTTCGGCCAGCGCCTGCACCTCCAGATTTTTCATGCGCGCTTCCTGCGGCGGATTGTCGCTGACCAGGAACTTCAGCCTGTCCAAATGTTTACGCAAAGGAACTTGCGTGGCGCTGTACGCGTTCTGGTAATTCTTATCGCCCGTGATGATGTAGCTGCGCTGCGCTGCCTGCACCTCTTTAAGCATGGACTGCACGGTTTGCAGTTCCCCGATCACCTGATAGGTGTGCGTGACCCAGCCGCCATTGTCCAGAACCGTCGCCATGTTCCGCGCCGAGATCAGGGCGTCGCCAAGCAGCACCAGACAGACCAGGGCAAACGCAAGCGCGGATTTCCATTCAAAATTGGATTTCATAAATTCTTTAAAATTCATCCCGTTTCCCGCCCATGCGTTTCTGCGGCCCCGTCTCACACATCGTATAATGTCGGCATTTCTGTCTTCGGGCTTCTGTCTTCTCTATCTTCTACGCAATGACAAGCGGGGATATGTTCCCCTGCCCATACAGATTAACACATTCTCAGGGAAACAGCAAACAGAGTATGCACAAAGACAGAGAAATACGATGTGACAGGCAAAGCATACCTGCAAAACGCCGAATCGGAGTCGTGCCGTATTCACTCCGACATAAACAGGCCGCTCGTTCCTGATGCTGAACGAGCGGCCTGCGATCTACTTGTGTCAAACAGCTTACAGAGAAGCCGTTTACAGGGTCTTGTCGGTCGTGACCGTGGTCATGCCTGTAACGCCCGTAGTCGTGGTCTGACCGGCGATCTGCTCCACTTCGACATCGGTGCGGCGCACGGTGTCATGGATGGTCTCGGTGCGCTCAGTAGCGGCCTTGCCGACAACTACTTCCTCAACGATGCGGGCTTCCTTGGCGACGACCGGCACTTCCGCCGTCTCCGTTACTTCGATCACGCCCTCTTTCACGGTGTTGAAGGCGCTCGCGTCTGCGGGAATATTGACCGCGTGGCGCTCGACCGTGACATGCTCCTCGCGCAGGTTGACGCTGGCCTCGACCGGCTTCTCGGTGACGTGGCTGTAAACGCGCACCCCGCCGCTCTGCACCTCGCGCTTGCCGACTTCCAGGCTCTCCTCGACAACGTTGAGGGTCTGCTCGCCCGCCGCGTTGACGCTCTTGGCGGCGACCGGCGTGGTGGCCGTCATGTTCGTGGTCATGGCGGGCATAGCGGGGGCCGCCGTCATGGCAGGGGCCGCCGTCATGGTCGCCGCGCCGGGAACGTAGCCGGACGCCTTGTACTGTTCCATGCGCTCATCAATGTTGATCGCGCCGTCGTCGCCCAAGATCTGCGCCACTCCGGAGGCCTGACTGTCCTCGGCGCGCACGGCCAGCATCACGCCGCCATGCTTTACCGCTTCGTTGTAATGGGCCGCGTCGTCAGCGGGTACGCCCACATGGGTCAACGCGCCGATAAGTCCGCCGGCAATCGCGCCGGTCGCCGCGCCGCCCAGCGTGGCCGCGAACCAACCCGCTGCCGCGAACCAGCCCAAGCCCGGTATGGCAAGGCCCGTCAGTCCGACCAAAAAGCCGACGCCCGCGCCCCACTCCGCGCCGACTTTCGCGTCATGACCAATGACGCTGCCTGTCATGGACGTGGTTCCGTCTACGGTCGAGGTCTCGTTGGCCGCGTACTGACCGCTCTCGTTGTTGGCGACGATGCTGATGTCGTTGTGCGCCAGGCCCATTTTTTCCAGGTCCAGGCCGGCTTTTTTAGCTTCGTCGAATGTGTCGAATACGCCTACGATAGTTTTCATCTGTCCACTCCTGTCAGGGCCATTGTGCGGCGCTGCTATTGGTTGTTGTATTGTTGTGATTGTGTATCCGGCTTTGCGCCCGGAGGGTTGTTTTGGATTGTACTGCGTCCAAATCTGCTGTCATATCCTGCTACGGACTACTTGCTACGGACTACTTGCTGCGGGCCGCGCCGCGCTCGAACTTGCCGCGCCGCCCGGGGCTGTCGCGCTGCTTGCCGCAGACGCGTCGGACGAGCGGGTCGCGAACTTGTACGCTATAAATCCGAAGACAAGCAGTAGGATCAGTCCAATCGCCAGCAATATCGGTGACGGCCCTTTGCGTTCGGGCCTGTCGTATATCTTGACGTTGGACGGCTGTTGTGAATCGGCCATAACTGCTCTTTCTAAGCTTTCTAAAGCTGTCTTCTTGGCGGACTATGCCATTCTTCCGCTTGCGCTTTTCAATACGCATACATCTCGATGCTCATATCAATGCTCATAAGCGCCTGTAGTGAGTGACAACGCTGCTGCTGAATGATGTTGTCACTAAAAAGAGGCTTAGAAGTGGATTATCACCTCTGAGCCTCTTTAGCAGGGCTGGTGTCAAGCTGCGACACTGTACCGCCGATTAACAGGCGTCGCAAGGACGCCTGTACGCCGCGAAAAGTTCCCGTAGATTTGCAGGAAATCAGTGACCACCGGCAGGGGCGGGAGTCGGGGCGCTGCCGGGTTCGCCGGGTCGCGCGCCGCCCGGCGCGGCATCTGCGCCGCTCGACGTTCCCATGCTGCCGCCGCTCGTGCCGCTGCCGCCCGCGCTGATGCCACTGTCACCGACCGTGCCGGTCGCGCTCTGCGGCGTACCAGCCGCGGGAGGATTGGGGCCGCCGCCGGGCGGTGGCCCCTGCCGGTTTGCCATCGCCTGTGTCCCCTGGGGATCGGTCGCGCCGCTCATGGAACCGGCGGAACTGCCGCCGCCCGTATCATCGGAGCCATGCGTACATCCTGTAACCCCGCCCAGCGCAAGCGCCAGACATACTCCCGCCAGGGAAAGCCCGCGCGCAGTCCGCCGAACGCCGACACGGCTCCTACCCTCTGCGCCACACTGCCGCCCGCCGCCACATTTACATTTATATGTCTTTGCCGTCAACATATCACATCGCCTTTCTATTCTGCGCGTTTTCTGCACACCTCTACACGTCTATCTGCACGTCCGACAAGTGCGCTCCAGCATACATGCAAAAACGCATAATCCTGCGAAATAGTTGCGTTCATCTCTTCTTCCCAAGCTTTACGTCCCGGCTGCACCGCTCTGCAAAGTGTCGGCGCGTTTGCAGAATATACCCTCCAGAAAAGCCTATTCTCATCGTATTCTCATCCTAAAACAGTTGAAACCACGCGGTTTTTTCACCCTTACCCGGCTTATAAACTATTTATATAAAATAATGTATGCCATATTGAGCGTATGGGATTACTCCGCTTTTTGACGAACAAACGCCCCGCCGTGCGTTATATAATCCTGACACTGTTCGATTGGGGACGCTCCCCCACGTCCTCCTGCGCGGCGCAGCGTACAGCGTGAAGTTAAGATGCTCGCGTCGGCTGAAGACAAGCTTTTGTCCCGCGCCGTACATCTGCCCGCGCTTTCGGTTTTTATACTTCAGGGCTGACTGAAGTCGGCCCTGACAAGGAGCATGACCCTAGTGGATATAGAAGCGTTCGACAATGAGAAGACGGGTTCTTTGCTGAAAGCGGAACTTGAGCGCAAGCAAGCCTCGCGCCGCGACGTATTGCGTGGCTTGAGCGCGGGTGCGGTCGTGGCGCTGGGCGGCGCGGTGGCTGCCGGCTGCGGATCCAGCACCAATCACACCACGCTTAACCCTTCCGGCAACAACGGCGGGCGCAAAGGCGTGGCCCGCGATATTGACATCCTCAACTTCGCGCTGAACCTGGAGTATCTGGAAGCCGAATTCTACAACTACGCTGTGGACGGCACAGGGCTTACGGCGCACGGCATTGCAACCGACGGTCAAAACGGAACCGGCACATCCATACCCGCCGGCGCGACCACGGGCGGCGTCAAAGTCAATTTCGATACCCCCACGCTGGCAGCCGTGGCGGCGCAGCTTGCCTACGACGAGCGCACGCATGTCACCGACCTGCGCGCAGCGATTGTCAGTCTGGGCGGCGCTCCGGTCGCCAAACCCGCCATCAACCTGGCCGCACTGGCCCCCGCCATAGACATCAGCACCGTGACCGGCTTCCTGCAGGCGTCGCGCGCTTTCGAGGATACGGGCGTCAGCGCATATGGCGGCGCAGCCCAGTACATATACAACTCCGATATTCTGCGCGCTTCCGCGCGCATTCTGGCTATAGAAGCGTATCACTCGGCCAACATCCGGCTGCAGATCGCGCAGCGCGGCATTGCATCCACCGCTACCGATGGCCTGGATGTGCCGCCGCCGCCCACCGGGTCGCTGTATTTCACTGTCGAGCCGGTCAACGCGCTTTCCATCATCCGAACGCCGCGCCAGGTGCTGAATATCGTACTTGCGGCCCCGGTCAGCAATCCGAACGTGACCACGGGCGGGTTCTTCCCGAACGGCGCGAACGCCAACCTTGCGACGCTCACGTCGCTTGTCTGACGCCTGCCGGACGCTTCGAAGCGCAATCGCCGCCAGGGACGGGTCGGACGGGCCACGCACCGGGATTGCAGCCGGAATTGTATTAGAATAGTCAGACACTCTTTTGTGGAGAAGAACATTGAACAGCGGAATGAATAACAAGCAGAGAGAGCAGGACGCGCGCATCCTGAATGAAACGACAGAGGAGGCCGTGGAGGGGATCAAGAAGGATGATATGCTCACCCGCCTGCTGTCGCGCCGCGCCGCGCTGCGTAACCTCAGCGGCAGCACGCTTGCCGTAATGGCAGGCCTTGCGATGGGACAGGCTCCCGCTCAGGCGCAGACAACGACCGGGGCCAGCATCGCCCGCGACATTGACATCCTCAACTTCGCCCTGAATGATGAGTACCTGGAGTCGGAGTTTTACAGCTACGCTACGGCGGGCAAAGGCATTGAAACCTTCGGCGTAGGTATTACGGGACAGAACGGCACGGGCGCGACCGCCACGCCGGGTACGACCACGGGCGGCGGGCTGGTGAATTTTACCGATCCAACCATCCAGACCATCGCCAATCAACTGGCCGACGATGAGCGCAAGCATGTTAACTTCGTGCGCACGACCATCACCACCCTGGGCGGTACGCCCATTGCAAAACCCAGCCTGAATGTGGCCGCGCTGGCGCAGAAACTGAATGTAGACCCTGCGGCGCAGTCCACCTTTTTAATCGGCGGGCGGTCGTTCTGTGATGTCGGCGTTTCGGCCTACGCGGGTACGTCCAAGTACCTGCTGACGCCTGCCGTGATCCAGGGAGCGGCGCGTATTCTGGCTGTCGAGGCTTACCACGCCGGTAACCTGCGCCTGCTGATCGCGCAGGCAGGGATAACGGCACCCAAACTGGACAACGAGGATGTGCCGCCGCCGCCCGCCTCCACCGACTACTTCTACGTTGATCCGACCGGCGACGCGTATGCGGTTATCCGCACTGTCCTGCAGGTGCTGGGCGTATTCTATCTGCAGCCCGACAGCGCCAGCCCGACACCCGGCGGGTTCTTCCCCAACGGCGTCAACGCCAACATTGCGAGCCTGCTGGCCCTGCCGAGCTAAGGCGACACGGTGACGTAGGCATACAGACCTTCGTCTCCCGGGTTCCTCCTTCAGTCAGTTTTGGGTTGAAGAGGGAACAGGAGAGATGAAGGTTTGTATCCACATAAGCAAGTTTTACATTTGAGGCATTGACACTTTGTTTTCCCTGCGGGTATACTGTTGTCGTCGAGTCAGGCAAAGCCGGACTGACAAAAAAGTTTACACAAGTGTTTTGATTTGAGAGCAGTTACTTGAGAGCAGTCACGTTTCCAATGACAGCAAACGTTTTGATGCAGTTCAGCTATTTTGCAGGCAGCCCGATCTGCCTTGCCAACCGTCGCCGCGAGCGTTTCGGCCACTAGCCCACGCCGCGCGGCGATAATCGTTTGCCTGCCAATCAGGGAAGCCGTGGGCCAGTCCGAAGAAGGAGGCTTGCGGCTGTTTTTGTTTTTGTCTGTTCCAAGCCGCCGGTCGCCACGCCGCGCGGCTTTCGTCGTTCTTTTTTGTCATAAATACGTTTTGATACGTTTTGAAAGGTGTTTCGTATGGTAGAAGTTGCGGTCGTTGGGGCGTCCGGGTATGGGGGAGGGGAACTGCTCAGGCTGCTGGCGCGTCATCCCGACGCTCGCGTGACGTGCGCCGTGTCCGAAACGTATGCGGGTAAGCCGCTTGCGAGCGCGTTCCCCGGCCTGCGGGGTACGGGCGACGCGCGGTTTGCAAGTTATGAGGACGGCAGCCGCGTGGCGCAATGCGAGGTCGTGTTTTTGGCGCAGGAGAATACCAAAGCCATGCAGACCGCGCCGCATCTGGCTGAAGCGGGCTGCAAAATCGTAGACCTGTCGGCGGATTTTCGGTTTCGGGATGTCGGCACGTATGCAAAATGGTACGGTGTGCCGCACGCGTCCCTCCACTGGAACGCCCTCGCGGTTTATGGCCTGCCCGAATTGTACAAAGACGCTATACGCAACGCGCAGCTTGTCGGCAATCCCGGCTGCCATGCCACGGCGGGCATCCTGGCCCTTGCGCCGCTTGTCGCGCAAAATTTAATTCGCCCGGACAGCATCATTATTGACAGCAAAACCGGTGTGTCGGGCGCGGGGCGCGCAAAGTTCGGCCCGGACACGCACTTTGCCGAGGTCAACGAGAGCGTGAGCGCGTACAAAATCGGCGGTACGCATCGCCACTCTCCCGAAATCGAAATGGCGCTGCAAAGTTTGATAAACGGGCAGAACGGGCAGCATGGGAGCGGGAAAAGCGCCGATGTGAGTGGCGACTTTGCCGTGACGTTCACGCCGCACCTGATTCCCATCACGCGGGGCATTCTGGCGACCTGCTACGCCACGCTGACCGAGGCCAAAGATGTTCGGCAACTAATTGATCTGTATACGGAATTTTATGCGGATGCGCCGTTCGTGGCCGTCATCGAGGACGGCCTGCCCTCAACAAAACACACGCAGGGAACGAACTACTGCCTGCTGGGGCTGGCGCTGGATACGCGCCTGAACCGCGTGACCATTGTATCTTGTATTGACAATCTGGTGAAGGGAGCGGCGGGGCAGGCCATTCAGAACATGAATCTGATGTGCGGCTTTGCAGAGACTGCGGGCCTTGACCTGGGGGGAATGTGGCCGTGAGCGTTGTAATGGAAGAGAAGCTAAAGACGCAGGAAAAAGGAACAAGGGAAAAGGAACAGGGGACAGCGGAAGCGCCTTTTGTCCTCCCGCCGTCTTCCCTGCCTGTCATTGTGCGGGCCTATCGGCCTGCGGATTATCCGGCCGTGCTGCGGTTGTGGGAGGAGGCCAATCTAAAGCCATTCACCCCGGTTGAGATCGAGCGGCTGATGGGCGCGGGCGGCAACGCCCTGGTGGCGACGCGGCAGGCCACGACAAAAGCCAACACGGATGACGCAGCGCCGGACACAAACATCAACGATGAGATCGTGAGTAATGAAGTCGTGAGTAATGAGGTCGTCGGCATAATCTTGTGGTCACATAATGGCAGCATCGGCATCCTGTGGCGTCTGGCCGTGGACGCGCAGGCGCGCGGCCTGGGCATCGCGACCCGCCTGCTGGACAGGGCAGAGCAGGAGATACGCGACATCGGCTTATCGGGTGTAAGCCTGCTGACACGAACGGCCAATGAGATCGCGCGGGGCATGTATGCGCGGCGCGGCTATAAATGGAGCGATCATCTGGAGTTCTGGGGCAAGCGTCTGTCCGACCCCGAAGAAAAGCCCGCCGCGTAAGGGTTTGTGCTGAACAGACGTTCGCGTTCGCGTCTGAGCGGGAGACTGCATTGGCGTCCGCGAGGACGCTTGGACGAAGTCCTCCAAGGCGGGTACGTTCCTGTACCCGTCCTGTCTGGAGTAGATGTAATGGGCGGTAATGCCGGAGGGCAAAAGTCGTGATTACGCAATGGAATGAGACAGCGGCTGGCGTCACGTACCCCGAAGGGTTTGTGGCGGCAGGCGTCCGGTGCGGATTAAAGACGCAGGGGGCCGACCTGGCTTTGCTCGTCAGCGACAGCGCGGCGAGCGTGGCGGGCGTGTTCACGACGAACCGCGTACAGGCCGCGTGCGTACAGTATTCGCGCCGCGTGGTGCGTAACGGCACGGCCCGCGCCGTGCTGATCAATGCGGGCAACGCCAATGCCTGCAACGGTGAACAGGGCGACCACGACAACCGCACTCTGGCCGAGTGGGCATCCCGGCATCTCAACGTCGCCCCCGACGCCGTGCTGATCGCCTCGACCGGCATCATCGGGCATTTATTGCCGATGGAGAAATTGCAGCCCGGTATCGCGGACGCCGTGGCGCATTTGGACAGGGATGAGCAGACCGACGAGGCCGTAGCCCGCGCCATTATGACGACCGACACGCGGCCCAAGTTTCGCGCCGCCGATGCCGACAGCGACCAGTGGGTCGCGCCCATCCGGTTCGGCGGCATGTGCAAGGGCGCGGGCATGATCGCGCCCAACATGGCGACTATGCTGGCCTTCTTGACGACGGATGCCCGCCTGCCCGCCCCGCTTTTGCAGGAAGCCCTTAAACGCGCTATTGCCGTGTCGTTCAACAGCGTCACCATAGACGGCGACACCAGCACCAATGACATGTGCCTGCTGATGGCATCGGGATTGGGCGAGGGCGAAATCTCGCGTCCCGGCCCCGCCTTCGAGGACTTTGTGGACGCCCTGACCCGGCTTTGCATCGGCCTGGCAAAAGAGATCGCTCGCGATGGCGAGGGCGCGACCAAGCTGGCCGAGATCATTGTCCGCAGCGCCCCGACCTTTGCCCACGCCCACGCCATCGCCCGCACCGTGGCCGAGTCGCCCCTTGTCAAAACGGCCCTGTTCGGCAACGATCCGAACTGGGGCCGCCTGCTGATGGCCGCAGGCCGCGCCGGTGTGCCGTTCGATCCCAACTACATAGACGCGCGCATCGGCCCGCACCTCGTCTGCTCTCAGGGCCGCAGCGTCGAGTTCGACCGCGATGCCGCCCACGATTATCTGACCAACAAGGAAGTGCAGATCGTCCTCGACCTCAACAACGGCGACGAGACCGCGACCGTCTGGACATGCGATTACAGCTACGATTACATCAAGATCAACGCCGAATACCATACATAAAGCCACTCTTGCAACAAAATTCGTGGAGAAAATTGTCATGGCACAGGATGAATATGTCGTTTACTACAGCAAGCCAAAATTGGCCGCACTGACTGTTTTTATTGTTCTGATTGTGATGGGTTTGCCTTTGTTTTTGATTACAGAGGCGTATAAACACCACACCGCTGATGCAGGAATGTGGGTTTTCCTGATCCCAGCGGAATTGTTCTTCGTTCCCGCTTTGTGCAAAGCCATTCGCCTGCTTGTTGATATGCCTCCCGCCCTGCTAATCAATAGAGAAGGCATCTTGGACAATACCGCCATTATGGGAACGACCGGATGGATACCCTGGGAGAACATCGCGCGGTTTGAAATCAAGGATAATGGTATGATGCGTCTCCTCTACATCACGCCTCGCAGTCAGTCCGCACTGCTAAAGGGCAAGCCGTTGTTCACACAATTCAATATGCTGACGCGCAAGTTATGGCCGGGCAGCCCGCCAATTAATATAATGGGTACGACCCTGGCCGTCCACATCAACGACATTTGTGCGGAAATGCAGCGGTGCCAGCCGGCCGACAACTCCACTATAATAGATGGCAAAGGTACGCGCCCAGCATGAACCATAGCCAATAGTCGAAAGACGTGTAACGCCGCACTTTCGCTTTCGTTCTTGATTTTGTCTCATGTTGTACAATGTATCCGCAGCCGCCGTTTGCAAAACTGCGGCAAACTAATTGAACAGGTGCATTATCGCTTATGCCGACACTCGACTCCGCCGCCCATGCCGCCGTACTGATTGAAGCTCTGCCGTACCTCAAAGAGTTTTCGGGCAAGACCATTGTGGTGAAATACGGCGGCAACGCCATGCTTGACGAAACGCTCAAGGTGCAGGTGATGCAGGACATCGCCCTGCTGCATTATGTGGGTGTGCGCCCCATACTTGTTCACGGCGGCGGGCCGGAAATCAACGCCCTGATGAAGCAGATGGGCCATGAGCCGAACTTTGTGGGTGGCCTGCGCGTCACCGACGCGGCCACAATGGAGATCGTGGAGATGGTGCTGACGGGCAAGACCAACAAGGGCATCGTGAGTCTCCTCAACAAGCAGGGCGCAAAGGCAGTCGGACTGAGCGGCAAGGACGCCAATCTTATCGTCGCCTACAAAATGGACAGCGCGAGGGGCGATCTCGGCTACGTGGGCGAGGTCGCTAAAGTAAACCCCGAACTGCTGACCCTGCTGAGTGAACAGGGGTATGTTCCCGTTATATCGTCGGTCGCTATCGGGCCGGACGGCGAAAGCTACAACGTCAACGCCGACCATGTGGCGGGGCATATCGCGGCGGCTGTGGGCGCGTCCAAACTGGTGATGCTGACGGATGTAGAGGGTTTGTACGCCGATTACAGCGACAAATCAAGTCTCATTAACGAGATGGATGTCGCGCAGGCCGAGGCCATGATCGCGAGCGGCGCGGCGGAACGGGGCATGATCCCCAAGCTGGAAGCCTGCATTGCCGCCGTCGAGGGCGGCGTACCCCGCGCACATCTGATAGATGGCCGCCTGCCTCACGCCTTGCTCATAGAAATCTTTACAAACGCGGGTATCGGCACGATGGTACGCCCGTGACAACTCTTTCAAGACCAACTTTTTTGAGATATAGAAAGCCATGCAGTACCAGGATACAAATACACCGAATAGAACAAAAGCGCGTCCCGCGCAGTACAAACCTGTCGAGCCGCCGGACGTAAAGCGGCTTTTTACCGTTGTCTGCGCGCTGTTCGCCTTAGCGATTCCGTCCGCGCAGACCGGGAGCCGGGGCGATGCGCTGCCGCGCTTTGAAATCAATGACGCGTCTGTTCGTTCCCTGAACGGCGGCGACAATTACCGTGTGTCCCTGACCAATGTGCTGCACTGGGGGCATTTTCCGCTCAAGGTAGCATTTGCCCGGCGCATGATGAGCGGCAGTCAAGACCTGGATCAACTGGCGCGAAACGGCTTCGAGCAGTGGACAAAGGCGACAAGCGGCGCGGTGCGCTTCGAGATCATCAACAATCGCGAAGACGCCGACATCATCGTCACGTATGACGTGCTGCCCGCGCGTCCCGGCAACGGCGAGCGCCTGGGACAGACCGGATTCACCTACAACCGCAGCCGCCTGCTGCTGACGCGGGCCACCATGCACCTCAACGTGTGGGAAAACATGACGCGCGGCGACCTGATGCGCTTTCAGAACACGGCGGCCCACGAGTTCGGACACGCGCTGGGCATCAACGGCCACAGCCCCGACCCCGACGACCTGATGTACTACAGTTCGTCGTCTTCCAGGGGCGTGACGGTTCGCGATGTGAACACGCTCAGTACGGCATACGGCGTCTTCGCCCGCCGCCCTGAAAACTACCGATACAAAGAGCCGAACGACAGGAACGAGAAGCAGGCTACGCGCCCCAACACCGGGGCGGGCCGCGATTCCTCATAGCAATACCATATGAACACGATAAATGTACGATAAGAACACGGGTTTACGATAGAAACAGGGAGCCGACAATGGAGTTGACGCTGAACGCGCAGGATACTGACATAAGCGAAGTGGGCGCAGGGGCGACGGGTACAAGCGAGGCGGAGCGGCCTGTCAGTGCGCCACATGCCGACGCAGCGCACACGGCGGATGTAGACACGGCTCTCGCGACGGATGTGGACGCGGCCTACATCATGCAGACCGACAGCGAGTACGTCCTGGGTACGTATGCGCGTCAGCCCCTTGTCTTTGTGCGCGGCGAGGGCGCGCAGTTGTGGGACAGCGAGGGCCGCGAGTACCTGGACTTTCTGGCCGGCATCGCGGTCGTGCAGGTAGGGCATAGTCATCCGCGCATCGCCGATGCCATCGCCAATCAAGCCCGTACCCTGATGCAGGTCAGCAACCTGTACCACAACGCATTGCAGGCTCCGCTCGCCAAACGCCTGTGCCAGTTGTCCGGCATGGAAAAAGCGTTCTTCTGCAATTCCGGCGCGGAAGCGAACGAGGCCGCCTTGAAGATCGCGCGCAAGTGGGGCAAGGCCAAGCGGGGCGCGGAGTGCATCGAGATCATCACGTTTACCGGCTCGTTCCACGGGCGCACGATGGGCGCGGTCAGCGCGACCGCGCAGCCCAAGTATCAGCAGCCGTTCGCCCCGCTTGTGCCGGGGTTCCACTATACGCCCTTCAACAACCTGCACGCGCTCGACGATCTTATCAGCGAAAAAACCTGTGCGGTGATGATCGAACCCATACAGGGCGAGGGCGGTATCAACGTTGCAAGCGCGGAGTTTTTGCAGGGTGTGCGCGCCCTGTGTGACGAGGCCGAAGTTCTGCTGATCTTCGATGAGATACAGTGCGGCATGGGGCGCACCGGTTGTTTTCTCGCCTCGCATCACGCCGACGTCCAGCCCGACATCGTCACGCTCGCCAAAGGCATTGCAGACGGCTTCCCGATGGGCGCGTGCCTGACGCGGGGCAGCGCGGCCCATACGCTTGTGCCGGGCGATCATGGCAGCACGTTCGCCGGTCAGCCGCTCGCCTGCGCCGCCGCCCTTGCCACCCTGGATGTTATCGAGGACGAACACCTCATCGAACGCGCCCAGACGACCGGACGCTACCTGCGACAGGGCCTGAACCGATTAAAGGCGCAGTTTCCCGACCGTATCACGGAAGTGCGCGGCCAGGGCCTGATGCTCGGCATACAGTTTACACAGCCGGAAGCGAAAACCCTGTATAAGCGGATGCTTGACGGCGGCATCATCGTCAACGCCACCAGTGACCAGGTGATGCGCCTGGTTCCGCCCCTGATCGTCACCCACGAGCAGTGCGACCGCGTCGTCAACGCTCTTGGCGATCTGCTCAAGGATTAAAGCGCAGCAAACGCGTCTGAGTCGGCATTTTCGCCACGCCTGGGACATGAGAATTCGGCAGAAACTCAACATAAAATAAAACCGGATCGAAGAGGAAAGGAACCGTGCCGTGACAGCCACGCAAGCGCCGCCCAACGTGCAGAATATGTCTCTGTCTGCGCCGGACGCTGACGACACACTGACTTACGACGCCTGGATGCAAGCCGCAATGCAGGCGGAACAGCAGACCGGGGCGACGGCCCGCTGGCTATGGACACGCAAGACGTACTATCAGGCTGCCGAAGCCGGCATCTTTGGCCTGAATGAGCGGCTGGAACTTATCGAAGGTGAGGTAATCCGCAAAGTGTCCCCGCAAAGCGACCCCCATGCCAGCGCCATTGTTCTGACTGCCGAAGCAATGCGTACCGTGTTCTCGACAGGTTATCACATTCGGGAAGAAAAACCGGTTGTGCTGGACGGATCAACAGAAGTGGAGCCGGATGTTGCGGTCATAATCGGCACGGCGCGTCAGTTCAGCCAATTAAACAGACACCCTCGGCCCGCCGACATTGTACTTCTCATCGAAGTGTCTGTTTCCACTGTGAAGTTCGACCAGACGCGCAAGGCCGCGCTGTACGCCCGCGCCGGCATTGCCGACTACTGGCTGCTCAACATGCCCGCCCGTCAACTGGAAGTGCGCCGCGACCCCGGTTTGCTCGACAGCGGCGAGGTTGGCTACCGCTCGCTGCAAATCGTCCCCGCTGACGGTCACATTTCCCCGCTTGTCATGCCGGATGCCGTGGTTCGCGTGGCCGATATGCTGCCGTTTATTTTGGTGAGTGACACTCCCGAAGACGCTCCGAACTCCGATGCAGAGGGAGCCGGCGCGGATTGAACGCTGTTGGCTGACACTGACGATATAAGGAAAGGAACCTTGCCATGACCGCTGTGCAAACGCCATCCAAAACGACGGACACGCCGCGCGTTGTGACGGACGCTGTTGGCGCGTTGGAATACGCGGGCAATTTCGAGGCCGCGATGCTGGCGGAACTGCGAACGCCTGCGCCCACGCGCTGGCTATGGACGCGGGAAAAATACTATCAGGCCGCAGAAGCAGGCGTCTTTGGCCCGGAAGAGCGGCTGGAACTCATCGAAGGCGAGGTCTTTTACAAAGTGTCCCCACAAAGCACCCCTCACGCCGTCAGCATCGGGCGTTCCGGCAGGATTATGCGTCAGGCGTTTGGTGAAGAGGAGTTCCGCATCAGTGAAGAAAAGCCTATTGTCCTGAACGACTTGACCGAGCCGGAACCGGACATCGTTGTTGCGCGCGGCGGCTGGGAGCAGCAGGCCAACGTTCACCCCACTCCTGCCGACATTGTACTCCTTATTGAAGTATCTGTTTCCACCTTGAAGTTCGACCAGACAGTTAAGGCCGAAGTGTATGCCCGCGCCGGAATTGTGGACTATTGGCTGCTCAACATTCCCGCCCATCAACTGGAAGTCCGCCGCGATCCCGGTTTGCTTGAAGGCGGCACAATCGGCTACCGCAGCGTACAAATCGTTCTTCGCGACGGCCAGATTTCTCCGCTTGCCGCGCAGGACACTGTAATCCATGTGGCCGATATGCTGCCACGCTCAGAGCAAGATTAAGACTGCAAGATTGATAGGAGACGCAGTTGGTCGAAGCGGTGGGCGAAGCGAAACTAAAGCATGTGCTGCCAAGACTGGTCACAGCTTACGAGCAAGGAATGCTTGTGCCGTTTACGGGCGCGGGTACGAGTTATAACGCCTGCCCCCTGTGGGACGACTTTGTTCAAAATTTAGAACGCCTCGCTTTGCAGTACACAGGGCCGCAGCCCGACGCGGCGATGAACACAAACGGAGACGCGGACAAAATACGTCGCGCCAACGACGCCGTGCGAACGCTTAAAAACCACGCGCCGGAAGCGTTCGCGCAGCACATTCGCACAGCACTGCAAATTGTAAAAGCGGACGCTGCCACTTCCGAATTTATCAGCCCCCAAACAACGCCGGCCCTGACGACCACACTGGCAAAAGTTTGGTGGCCCCTGCTGCTGACGACCAATTATGATGACTGGTTCTACCACGCCTACACGGGCCACAATGCGGAGGCATCAGGCAAGGACAAACGTCCTCTGGAAGTCGTCGGGCGCGGTCCGCAGGACTGTCAGAAGGTGCTGTACTCGCTGGAAGCGTCACGGGACTCGATACTCTGGGCTTTGCAGGGATTTGTCGGCGGGCAGCATCCCGAAGGACAAAAACTTTCTCCCGATACGACCCCGTGGGAAAAGCGCCTGGAGGAAGAATTGGTCGTCGGGCATCAGGAGTACCGGCGCGTCACCAACAATGCGCAGCACTTCCGCCGCGCATTCGCCCAGGTGTTCCGCAACCGCTCGCTGCTGTTCGTGGGAACCAGCTTGTCCGAAGACTATTTCCTGAACTTATTCGGGGAGGTTCTGGAAACGTATGGCCCGAACCTCGTGCCGCATTACGCTTTTGTCAGGAAAGGCGACGTAGACGCAAAGTTCATGCAGGAGCGGTTCGGCATGATCGTTGTGGAATTTGCAGAACACGCTCACATCAATGCGGCTCTGGATGAATTTGCGCAGCGGGTCAACGGCGCACACAGCCGGGTGATGCGCTGGGACTATTCCTTAAAGTGTGAAAAACAGCTTGGCGCAGCGGAGGATTGTACGCATTTTCAAGTTATCAGGGGACGGCTTCCCCGTCTGGCAAAGTCCGAGACGGGCGCAGAGGCCGTCGCGATCAGCGCGGGCGGATCGGTTCAGGATCCGTGGCCGGGTGAGGTGATGTGGGAGCATATCAAGGCCATGACTGGCCGGGCTGTTACAGGCTATGTATCTAACAAGGATTTGGAAGCGCCCGCGTCCCTAAAGTTTGTACGCCACTACAAGGACGCGCCGGTCTTCCTCGTAGTCGCCAGAGCGGAAGGCGATCACCGCGACGCCCGCACGATTGCCCGCGCGGTTGAGGAGTTGATGCAGCAAGCGCAGCAGAAAAAATACACACGCATTCATTGCCAACTGCTTGCGGCAGGCCCCGGCTCTGACCTCCCGCCCCGTACCGCCCTAATCGAGATGACGCGCGGCTATGCGGCGTGGTATCGCAGACAAGACGCCGATTGCGCCCGCCTGCCCGTCCTTGCCATTCATCTGGTCGCACCGGATGTGCTGTTCGATGTCGCCACACAGCGCATCAACATTCTGGAACTGCTTACGGCGCAGGATACGCGTTTTTGGGTGCAGATCGTCCGTGACGTTGACGAGCCAGAAAGATTTTTGATGGAAATGCCGGGAAATACTTTGGTCAGCAGTCTGCTGACGCGCTTTCATATCCCGCTGAAAGGTTGGTTTACAGATGTAACTCCCGCGCCGATAAAGTTTCCTGAGTCTCTGCCAACCGAAGATATAGCTCACGCCGCCGGTTGTACACTCGACGCGCTGGGCGTGTTTCCCGGCTCGGTTCTGTCGTTCAGTCGGACGGGCAAAATGGCAAAGGGGGAACGCGCCCTAGCACGTCACAGAATCAGGTGATGCTGCGCTTGGCGGCGCAGTAATACCACTGTCGGCTTCTTTATTTATCGCCGCCTGCTATGCGCCACCTATCAAGTCGGGCGCGTGAAAGGCGGCTTTGTTTTGCCGAAATCATCGGGCCGCGCAGGAGTTTGCCGCCGCCGCGTCCAACAGAAGCGCATCATTAGCGCATGGTTGCAGTTTGGCGAGAAGAGATTACAAGGGAGTTTTCACTATGGCAAAAATAAAGCAGTCGCTGGCGTGGTGGGCGCTGGCGAACAAGATCGGTACGGACAAGCTCATCGCCGAATCAAAGCGCATCGGGTACGAGGGCGTGGAAATGGCCCCCCCCGAACTGTGGCCGCAGATCACGGACGGCGGCCTGAAAATCATTACGATGGGCGGGCATCAGTCGCTTGGGGACGGCCTGAACCGACGCGAGAACCATGACCGCATCGAGCGCGAAATCAACGCCAACCTAGAACTGGCCGTCAAGTGGCAAATCCCGGCCCTGATCGTGTTCAGCGGCAACCGCAAGGGCCTGCCGGACGCTACGGGCATTGAACACACGGCGGAAGGGCTGAAACGGGTGTCCAAAGCGGCAGAGCAGGCAAACGTAACGCTCGTGCTGGAACTGCTCAACAGCAAGGTAAACCATCCCGACTACCAGTGCGACCACACAAGCTGGGGCGTGGACGTGTGCAAACTCGTGGCCTCGCCCCGCGTCAAGCTGCTGTACGACATCTATCACATGCAGATCATGGAGGGCGACGTGATCCGCACCCTGCGCGACAACATCGCCCACATCGGCCACTTCCACACGGCAGGCAATCCGGGCCGCAACGAACTCGACGACAACCAGGAACTCTACTATCCCGCCATCTGCCGCGCCATCGCAAATACGGACTACGACGGCTACGTAGGCCAGGAATTCACGCCCAAAGGCGACGCCGTTGCCGCGCTCGAACAGGCGTACATAGCCTGTGACGTGTAGGTGTCAGAACGAATGAGAATAGGTTGTAGTTTACTGCTGCGGCCTAGATTGTCTTCCCTCCTGCGCTTATCAGGCTTCGGCCCGACCAAGAACAAGGCCGTCAAACATGAGATCAAGAAGGCGGAAGAGGCTGCGCTTATGAAGAATGATAATGTTGTGAATAATCTTAACCACTTACGTGTTCGCGGCTTTCGTCGCCTTTACGATGTAGACTTTGATCTTCGGCCCATGATGGTTATGATTGGAGCCAATGGGGTGGGTAAGACGTCCATTTTAGATGCTGTCTCCCTGCTCTCCGCATCAGCCTCAGGGAATCTTAACGCGGAACTGTCGGCTCTGGGAGGCATTGGTTCGTTGTTAACGCGCGGCATTGCTGACTCGGTTGGCTTCGACATCTCGATGGAGGTTCCGGGACGTAATCCGCTTAATTATTCGCTTGAACTTCAGCCGCAAGGAAATGGCTATCAGATTGCGCGAGAGGAACTAAGTCAAGATCGCGGCAGCCAGGAGCCGTTCAAACATATCACTACGGCTGGCGCGCGAATTTGGTATCATGACGGGAAGCGTCTGGTTTCTCCTTCGTGGGATTTCGAGGTGGAGGAGAGCGCCCTTTCTCAGGTGCCAAAGATGTTCCGCGAGCCTGAAGAGTTCCGGAAGGTACTCTCAACTGCAACGCGCTATCATGTACTTGATGTGGGGCCGAGAGCACTAGTTAAGTTGCCGCAACCTATGAAACCTGCCGTTCTGCCAGGCGCCGACGGAGAGGATCTTGTACCACTCCTCTATAGCCTTCGAGAAGGGGATAACTCTCGGTTCGAGGCCATAGTAGATACCCTTCACGCCGCGTTCCCGACCTTTGAAGCTCTTAGCTTCCCTCCTGTTGCCGCTGGTACACTGGCAATGACATGGAAGGACAAATGCTTCGATAAGCCGCTTTATATGAACGAACTATCAGAGGGAACCTTGCGATTTTTGTGGCTGGCGTCGCTACTGCAGAGTCCCTCCCTGTCGACGGTCACAATGATTGACGAGCCTGAAATAAGTTTGCATCCTGAGTTGCTGAGTCTGCTGGCGGATTTGATGCGCGAAGCGTCCACACGTACACAATTGATAGTGGCGACACACTCGGATCGCCTCATACGTTTCTTGGAGCCACAGGAGGTACTAGTTATGGATTCTGCGGAAGATGGACAAACCACCGCTACATGGGCAAACCAACTGGACCTTGAAAAGTGGCTGGCAGACTATACGCTGGATGAAATCTGGCGCATGGGACGTATGGGAGGACGCGCGTGAAAATTACCGTCCTGGTTGAGGGAAGAACCGAGAAAGCGTTCAAGCCGATTCTGCAAGAGTTCTTGAAGAAGCGCTTGGGACAAAATATGCCCAATCTTGACTTTTTCCCGTATGATGGGCGAATTCCTAAAGGTGATGATTTAAAGAAGAAAGTGGAAACACTTCTTCGAGACAAGCGGCCCTCGGATCATGTCATTGCATTGACAGATGTATATACAGGCACAACAGATTTCTCCGACGCCGAAGACGCCAAAAAGAAGATGCGTGATTGGGTCGGAAAGGAACCGCGCTTTAGTCCTCATGTCGCGCTGCATGACTTTGAAGCATGGCTGTTGCCTTATTGGTCGGATATTCAGCGGCTCGCAGGAAGCAATCGGAATGCGCCTGCACTGAATCCAGAGACAGTTAATCACTCCAAGCCGCCCGCTAAACGCCTTGCGGACATATTTGAGGCGGGTAAATCGCCGCAATCTTACTCTAAAGTTCGTGACGCTACAAGAATCCTGAAAGACAAAGACCTTGGCGTCGCCATCTCAAAGTGCGCCGAGCTAAAGGCATTTGTAAACACGATTATCAGATTATCCGGCGGTATGGAGATAGATTAAGCCTTGCGCCTACGCCACAGCATAGATTGAACCAAATACCAAAGCAGTTGATGTAAGCAAGCAATGGAGGGCGACGTGATCCGCACCCTGCGCGACAACATCGCGCATATCGGCCACTTCCACACGGCAGGCAATCCGGGCCGCAACGAACTCGACGACAACCAGGAACTCTACTATCCCGCCATCTGCCGCGCCATCGCAAATACGGACTACGACGGCTACGTAGGCCAGGAATTCACGCCCAAAGGCGACGGCGTTGCCGCCTTGGAGCAGGCGTATAATGCTTGCAACGTATGACCGAGCTAATCGTCAGGCTGTCTTCGGATGTTGAACGCGCTGCGGGAGGAAAGCAATGTTTATCGTGTGGGGAACCAAGTCGCGTCAGGAAGACGGCGGGGTCGTGGGAGACTGGTGCGAGGGCTGCCGCGCTCCCAATTTTCACAAGCTGACCCACTACTTCAAGGTCAGCCACGTCTACTACATTCCGCTGGGCAAGGGGCAGCATGTGGGAACCACGCGGCAGTGTACGCAGTGTGGAACGACCAGCTCCTGCACAGCGTCGGCTTACAGCCGCGCCCTGACGCATCAGGAGGCGCTTGGACGCGGGATTGACCAGGTCTTGGAGGCGACCAACCCTCCCCTGCTGGCGCAGGTGCATAAACAGCGCGCGCTCGAATATCAGATCGCCCAGCGCATCACCGGGGGCCAACAAGCCGCTGACGGCCTCGCGCCTGCCGCCCTTCCCGCGCGCCAGGCGGATCATCGCCTGCTCACGGCTCTGCAAACCCTCGGCGCGATGGATGCTCGCCAACAGAATGTCAGCCAGTTCCTGGATCGGCTGCAAAAGTGGGATTATCTGACGCCGTCGGAAGGCGAGGTGCTGCTGCACGAGATCAACGCCTTTGTCGCGGAAGACCGCGCTATGAAGTCGGCCCTCTATCTGCTGCGGCTGCTGCCCACCCCCACGCCCAAATGGATCGGCTACGTCGCCTGTCTCGCGGCGGTGATGATACTTTTTGTCGTGGCGCCGTTCCTGCCATCGCTTCTGTGGGGGGCGTTCTTCACTGCGACGGTCATCGTATGTTGCTTCATCATCGCGAAAAAAGCGTCGAAAAAGGCCGTTCGGGCGTGGGTCGAGCGCTCGCTCGCACCCAAACTCCGTGAAAGCGATGTGGATGCCCGCTATTTCGTCAGCCTGCTGGCTGAACTCCGGGGGAGCGGGAGAGGGTACGAAGAAAAGATCGCCGCTATGGCGCGCAATGTGGATGTGATTGCGGACGAACTGCACACGCGCGGCCTCCTTGCGCTGGAAGCAGAGACACAGACGCAGGCGCAGGCCGCAGGTCTGTCGCCTCCTCCGATGCAAAATTGAATTCATCGTACAGTTGACTTATTCCAGATTACGAGGTTATAATAACAGTATGACCTCTGAAGAATCCACAATTCACGAAGCCCTGCGCCGGGCCGGTCTGCGTGTTACCGCGCCCCGTCTCGCCGTACTTACACTCGTCATGGGCGAGGGACAGCACCGGGACGCGGAAGCCATCGCGGACGCGGCCCGTAAGCGGCTCGGCACGCTTTCCACCCAGGCCGTATACGACAACCTGCACATTCTGGAGCAGGCCGGCCTTCTAAGGCGCATCCAGCCTTCCGGCCATCCCGCCCGCTACGAGGCGCGGGTGGGCGACAATCACCATCACATCGTTTGCCGGGGCTGCGGCCTGACCCAGGACGTGGACTGCGCTGTCGGCGCGGCCCCCTGCCTGGAGCCGTCCGCCACGCATGGATTTACTGTCCACGAGGCGGAAGTGATTTTCTGGGGCCTGTGTCCCCACTGCCAGCAGCAGACCGACACCTCACCACAAATCTGAAAACCATTCTGGAAACAAATCTGGAAACAAAGAGGACGACTTTTATGAGCGACACACTCAGCGACAAGACTACGCCCGACACAAACGCGGACTGCAGCCCGACCGACATCATCTCCGCTCTTAACCATGAGGGGCCGACCTGCCCGTTTATGGGCGGTATCCTCAAAGGGACAGCGGGCGGCGGAACCCGGAATCGAGACTGGTGGCCCAATCAACTGAACCTGCACATCCTGCGCCAGCACAGTTGCCTGTCCAATCCGATGGGCCAGTCGTTCAGCTACGCCGAGGAATTTAAGAAACTGGATCTGGGGGCCGTAAAGCAGGATCTCGTCAATCTGATGACCACGTCACAGGACTGGTGGCCCGCCGATTACGGCCACTATGGGCCGTTCTTCATTCGCATGGCATGGCACAGCGCAGGCACGTACCGCATCACGGACGGACGCGGCGGCGCGGGGGCCGGACAGCAGCGATTTGCGCCCCTGAACAGTTGGCCCGACAACGCCAACCTGGACAAGGCGCGTTTATTGCTGTGGCCCGTCAAGCAGAAGTACGGCCAAAAGATCTCGTGGGCCGACCTGATGGTACTGGCAGGCAACTGCGCCCTCGAATCGATGGGGCTGAAGCCGTTTGGCTTCGGCGGCGGACGCGAGGATGTCTGGGAGCCGCAGGAGGACGTGTACTGGGGTTCCGAAACGCAGTGGCTGGGCGATGAGCGCTATACGGCGGATCGCGAACTGGAAAACCCGCTCGCCGCCGTGCAGATGGGCCTGATCTACGTGAACCCGGAAGGCCCGAACGGACTGCCTGACCCCGCCGCCTCGGCTCGCGACATTCGCGAGACCTTTGGCCGCATGGCGATGAATGACGCAGAGACCGTGGCGCTGATCGCGGGCGGTCACACGTTCGGCAAAACGCATGGCGCTGCCGATCCCAGCAAGTACATCGGCGCGGAACCCGCCAAAGCGGGAATCGCGGATCAGAGCAAGGGCTGGAAAAACTCGTATGGCAGCGGCAATGCGGGCGACACCATCACGAGCGGCCTGGAGGGAGCCTGGACCACGACGCCGGCGCAGTGGAGCAACAACTACTTTGAGAATTTGTTCGGTTTCGAGTGGGAACTGACCCGAAGCCCGGCGGGCGCGTTCCAGTGGAAGCCCATAAATGGCGGCGGAGCGGGAACCGTGCCGGACGCGCACGACCCTTCCAAGAGCCACGCGCCCTTTATGCTGACGACCGACCTTGCCATGCGGGTAGATCCCGATTACGAGAAGGTTTCCCGGCGGTTCTACGAGAACCCGGATCAGTTCGCGGACGAATTCGCCCGCGCCTGGTTCAAGCTGACGCACCGCGACATGGGGCCGATTGAGCGCTACCTCGGCCCCGATGTGCCTGCGGAAGTCCTGATCTGGCAAGACCCGGTTCCGGCTGTCACGCACACATTGATTGACGATCAGGATGTCGTGGCCCTGAAAAGCAAACTGCTGGCATCGGGCCTGTCCACCTCGCAGTTGGTCTCGACCGCCTGGGCTTCGGCCTCGACGTTCCGTGGCTCCGACAAGCGGGGCGGCGCAAACGGCGCGCGCATTCGGCTGGCGCCGCAAAAGGATTGGGAGGTCAACAATCCCGCGCAACTGTCCGGTGTGCTGACCACGCTGGAAGGCATCCAGAACGAGTTCAATGCGGCGCAGACAAACGGCAAGATGGTCTCGCTAGCCGACCTGATCGTTCTGGGCGGATGCGCGGGCGTCGAAGCGGCGGCAAAAAAAGCCGGTTTCGACACCACAGTTCCCTTCACGCCGGGACGCGCCGACGCTTCGCAGGAGCAGACCGAGGTGCTGTCCTTTGACGCGCTGGAACCAGCGGCGGACGGGTTCCGCAACTACCTCAAGCCCGGTCATACGGCATCTGCCGAGGAACTGCTGATTGACAAGGCGCAGCTACTGACGCTCACGGCCCCCGAAATGACGGCCCTGGTAGGCGGGCTGCGCGTCCTGGATACGAACTACGACGGCGCGAAGCGGGGCGTGTTCACCAAATGTCCCGGCGCGCTGACCAACGACTACTTTGTCAGCCTTCTCGATATGGGAACCAGGTGGCACGAGACGTCGGAGGCCGAGGACATGTTCGAGGGCCGCAATCGCGCAACCGGCGAACTCCAATGGACGGGAACCCGCGTGGATCTCATCTTCGGCTCGAATTCCGAGTTAAGGGCCATTGCTGAGGTGTACGGCTGCGAGGACGGTCAGGAGAAGTTCGTACAGGACTTTGTCGCCGCCTGGAACAAGGTAATGAACCTGGGCCGCTTCGACCTGGCCTGACCGCCCCGTTGCATTGAGACGATGCCAGCAAAAAGTCTGACCGTAACTGCCTGGAGACAGTTACGGTCAGACTTTGTTTGGCGGGCTGAACTTGCTGCCTCATCCGAGAGCAGTCACAGTCTTAGAAAAGAGTGTCCGCACGAAACACGCCCTTAAACTCGTCTTCGCCGGGATGTATAGGGTCGGTGCAGTTGTCACGAGCGCGGGGTTCGTTCGCAAGCGACGCAGGGAACGCTGTGGGCGTCAAGGCAGCGCAGGAAGGTACGCAGCCTGTCTGCGCCGAATAAATGACGCAGAAAAAGCGCGGGCCGTTTTGAGAACGACCTGCGCTTCTAAAGCATAAGGGATTACAACCAGAGCGGCCGCTTCGACCTCAGAAGATGTGGCCTATGTCGTGCAGGACGCCTGACGCGAGCAGGCATATATACAGGTCAGCAAGCCCGACCGAGATCAGGCTGGCCCAGAAGAACTGGCCGTGATTGACGTTGAGCAGGCTCACCTTCGACCACAGTTCAAAACGCCGCCGGGTTCCCGCGCTGCGCGAAAAACGGTCAATCACGCCGCCGATCAGATGCCGCATCGAATGGCACGAGAACACGTAGGCGGTCAGCGCGAGCGTATCGAAGCCGATCACTATAGTTCCCAGGCCGAAGTACCAGTGTTCGCTGCCGTTGGGCGCGGTCGCGTGCAAAGACTCGAACAGGTGATACCAGTGGAAGCAGACCAGTATCATGACGAGGTACAGCGTGTAGCGGTGCAGGTTGAACAGACGGTTGGGCATGGCTGTCTCGCCCTTGTAGTTCAGCCGCGCGAACTTTTCCTTGACCGCGCAGGCCGTCGGGTCGCCAAAGATGGCGCGATAATACGCCTTGCGCCCGTAATAGCACGATACGCGAAAACTCAGCGGTATAATCAGCACGTACAGCGCGCCGGACATCACGCCGCCGATGAACGGGTACTTGAGGTTGTTCAAAAACGGCAGGTATCCCGGCACATAGGGCGAGTAGAACGGCGACCAGTAGTGCGGCTGTACCTGTCCCGCCAGATGGTTCGCTATCCACGGAAAGTTCTGGCCCTCATGGTTGAAGGTAGAAAAGTTGTTGCCCGCGAATGCGCGGAATGTCGAGTAGATAATAAACACGATGAACGTGGTCACGGTGGCATAGGGAGCCACGCGCCAGTTGTCCTTGCGCGCATTATCGGGAACCGGCACGGGGACGCGCGCGGTCTCTTTCTGCGGCGCGGTATAAGTCGTCATGAGAACCTCCGGCATAAAGTCACAGTTATGTAGCTTTATGATACCATGCCGGCGAAAGGTTGAACAGGACGACAGCCGCCACGCTGCGGAATGTTTCTAAAGCCTATTATAAGCCGTGTTAATATAACGACAGTGCAAGGAACTACTCAAGAGGCTGTGGAAGCAAATCGAATGACAATAGACGCTGTGGAATTGGAGCGGCTGCTCGCGCATTATGCGCGTTATTTCGAGGCGTGGTCGCAGGTGACGAAAACGCCTGCTGTCTGGTTTCTGGACAGCGCCGAACTGCCCGATTATCGCAGCGCGAACTGCGCCCTGCACCTGCGCGTCGGGGAAACAAGCGGGCAGGAGGCGGAGCGCATCGTATCCGACACCGTTTCCTGTATAGTCGCGCACTTTCGGACGTGCGGCCTGCCCGTTGTCGTAGACGTAGACCCGATAGCCGAGGCGCAGGGTTTTGGCCGGGAACTGCGTCGGCGAGGCATTACTCCGGTGGTGGGCAATACGCTGCTGATGCGCCGACCCATAATAGACGACTGCGTTGTACCGGGCGCAGATGCGGCGAATGGACACCTGAGCATACGGCAGGTTCCCAATGATCCCGACAGTCCCGAAACGCAGCAGTGGGTTCGTCTGGCGGGCATGGAGGAAGAAGTCGAGGGCGATCTCGAAGCAGCGGCCTTCTGGCGGGCCGTCGCCCTAAGGGAAGCGCGGTCGCTCGACTGCCGCCTGTACCTGGCAAAGTGGGACGGGCAGGCGGCAGGGGCCTGCCAGTTGTTTACGAGCGGCGATTGGGCGCAGATAGACAGCGTTGCGACCCACCCGGATTTTCGGCGTCGGGGCATCGCGTCCCGCCTTGTCGCGCAGGCCGTTGAGGACGCGGCGGGACTAAACTGCACGACAGCCTATCTGTTCACAGAGCAGGGCGGGGTAGGTGAGCAGGTGTATCGCAGGCTGGGTTTTGAGACGTGGGGCGTGAACGTGCTGCGCCGCCATATTCAGTGGTGAACCCTGTTCTACGGTGAATTAGTAGGACAGGTCAGACGCCGCGCCGGTTTTGCCGCCATTGACGGCATAGATCTTGGGCTGCGCCGGACCATTCGGGAAACTGAAAGGCAAACCCCTGCGCCAGCATCCGGCCCGGAACCACGCGGCGGCTTTTCAGCACCAGCTCTGTCTCGGTTCGCAAGGCCCACGCCCCGATGTCAATGAAGGGACGCAGGGCAGGCAAGCCGAACCGGATGCCCCATGCGCGGCGCAGGGTGTGCATAAAATCTTTGTTGGGCAACGGGTTGGGGGCGGCGATGTTGACAACGCCCGTCATGTCGTTGCGTTCCATCAGCCAGCGTACAGAGGCGATGAAATCTTCCTCATGTATCCACGACACATACTGCCGCCCGTTTCCTGCCTGTCCGCCCAGCCCGAAGCGCACCAGACGCAGCAACACGTCGAACGCGCTGTCTTTATCCGGGTTCATGACGATTGCCGAGCGCATGGCGACTTTGCGCGTGTGCGGTGTGTCGGCCTCGTCAAACGCCTGTTCCCATGCCTTGCCTACGCCGATGCTGAAGTGCCACGTTTCCGGTACGTTCGGCTCGTTTCCGCCCAAGATGCCGGTCGCCTCGTCGTTGGGCGCATCGTAGCGGTGCGCGTACAGGGTAGCGGTACTGGCCTGCAGCCAGACACGCGGCGGAGTTTGGGCGCGGGCAATCGCTTCGCCCACAGCCCGCGTCGAATCGACCCGCGAGGCCATAATCACACGGCGATTTTCGGGCGTGTAGCGGCAATTCACGTTGCGTCCAGCAAGATTGATGACCGCGTCCGCGCCTTCCAATTCCCGCGTCCAGTCACCCGATTTTCGCGCGTCCCAGAGCGTGACGCGCCAGGGCAGCGTTACCGGATTGCGGCTGAGTACCACGACCTCATGCCCGTCCGCGTGAAATCTGCGCGCCAGCAGGGTTCCCACCTGTCCCGTGCCGCCCGGTATGACTATTTTCATATCTGAACCTTCTCAAAGTGGAACAGGTTCCCGCTTTGCACATGCTGGACGCGGTCCCTAGGTAATCATTACGCCTTGAGACGCAGGTTTGTTGATTATGGTTCCTCTTGTCCGGTTCAAATTTCAGTCGGCCTTCCATTTTACATGCCCGTCGCCGTAGATGATAACGGTTCCGCCGGGGCCAGTATACGTTCCCATCACGGTCGTGTCGGGGTGTTCCATATCGGCAAGCGGCCCGCCCTTGTAGGTATAGTTCAGACCGTCTACAATATCCGCGTTTTTCAGGTAAGGCGAAATGGCGTCGCCGAGGCGGTCGCTAGCGGAAGGATAGATTTCATCGTAGTCCTGGCAATACATCAGCACGGCGGTCATGGCCTGCTTTGCATTGGCGTAGGTTATGGCGCGCAGGGCCTGCGTAAACGCCTCGCGGGGCTTATAGGCCAGCGGCGTGACCCAGGCCACGCCCTGCGACAGGTACACGACGGCATGGCCGCGCGGCGAGATGCGCGCTTCCTCGCCGTCCGCGCACACCAGCGCCTGCGTCTGCGCGCCGTTCGCGCTGCCTTCCAGCCACAACGGACGGACGCGGTGCGTGGAGGCGGCCTCGCGCAGAACCTGCACGGTCTGCCGGACGCGCAGCGGCCCCGCGTAGATGCCGAGGAGGGCAGGAGTGGCTTCCTCATTCGCCGCCGCTTTGTCCAAGAGGGTCACGTCATGCGTGGTCAGGTCGAAACGCGCCCTGCGCCTTAAAGTGCGGACGGGCGTATCCGTGGTTTTTTCTCGCCATGTCAGCCTTAACGCGCTGCCGTCCGGCATCCAGTCCACGCTCATAGCGGGTGATTTTTTGGGGATCAACAGGGCCGCGCCCGGTACGCCGTCCTTGTCCAGAATGCGGGCCGTACTATCATCGTCATCGTAAAGCAGAACCTGCGGCTTGACGGGGGAGATTTCCAGGCCAGCGTTTTTGGGCAGGACGGTTTCGCGTACCCGTTCGCGGGCCGTGTCCACGAACAGCAGCGTTTGATGTTCCGTCGCGACCGGCTTTTGCGTGCCGTCCGTGTTCGTTACAAATACATGTTCCGTCCAGCGAACAGGCAGCAGGGCGGTTTGCGTGTTGGGCAGCCAGGCGACGCGGTCGCCGCTCTGCATCGTGCCGTCGTGTTTCCACACGCTGAACGCGCGCCGCGCCGCGCCGTTCCACAAAAGCAGGCTCAGGGTCGTGTCCGGCATTGCGCTTTGCCCCGTGTCTTGCAGCACATCGGGTTTGAATGGCGGCTCGGCGCGGAACACCACAAGGTGGCTGCCGTCGGGGGACCAGTCGGCCCAGAGCGCGTTCGCGTCCGCAATTACCTGGGGCGGCTGCACCACAACGGCCTCGCGGGGCAGCCACACGTAGCGCGGCATGGACGACGCTCCCCGGCTCTGCGCCCGCCCGCGCAATGCGCCGATCATCGCAAGCGCGCACGCGCCGGCTGCAAACGCCGTGAATGCCGTATGCCACCGCCGTCGCATCCCGCCTGCCTTGCTCGTGTTGTTCGCTGTCATTGTATGCGTCCCTTTCCGGCTTGTTCCCCTTGATATGCTTTTTATGTGCTTTTTGGTACACTTTTGACCTGCTTCCGATTTATACTCTTTTAGTACACACTTACCAAAATTTCGATACACAATCCCTATTCAGGCGTCAAAATACTTCGTTCCTGACCCGCGCGGCGTACAAACGCACACGCTTCGCGATAATGCTTGCGCGGCGTGACGAGTTCGTGTAGAATAACACAGTCTTATTCATTCTGTAAGCGTTGTGATACTCCTATTTGCTATAAATGCGCTCTAATGTTTGAAAACTGCGTATGTCCTGAATATATAGAGCCTTCAGACCCTTCCTGAGTTCAAAATCAATATGTTAAATCGCACGTCCGGGCCTGATGCGCCGCAAGACATTCTCGACAAGCAGGAGGAAACATCCTCCGAGCGACAGGCCGCGTCACCGTCCCCCTCAAGTCGCTTGCCGATCCCGGCGCATCCGCTCTTGTTTGCCGCGTTTCCCGTTCTGAACTTGTACTCACATAACATCGGTGAGGTATCGCTCAAGGAATTATGGCAGCCTCTGGGGTTTGCGCTGCTCGGAACGGGCGTGGCGTGGGCGTTCTTTGCGCTTTTAACGCGCCATGTCCGCAAAGCCGCCATCGCCGCCGCTGTCGCGAGCCTGATCTTCTTTTCGTATGGACACATCGCAAACCTGCTGCCACGGGATCAGCGTTCTCTTGCAGCTCCCCTGTGTATCGCAGGACTTGTCATCCTGCTTTTCCTTCTGTTCAGAAACCGGGGGACGCTCGGCAGCGCCACGTCTATTCTCAACGTTGCTGCCGTGGGCCTGCTGCTTCCTTCCCTTCTGACGATGGGAAGCCGGCTCGCCGCCAAAGCGTCCGACCGGGATCGGAACGCCGCCATCGCCGCGCATCTCGTATTCAGAAGGGAAGGCGACAACAAAGAAGGCGACCCGCCAAATAATGGCGCGGCAGCATCCGGCTCGCCCATTGCTCATGGCCCTAAAACCATCTCCGCTGCGGAGGCAGCCAAGCTGCCCGACATCTACTACATCATTCTCGACGCGTATGGCCGCGCCGACAGACTGAAGATGTTTTATGATTTCGACAACACGCCCTTTGTTCAGGCCCTCGAATCGCGCGGCTTCTACGTCGCGCGCCATAGCCGATCCAATTACGATCAGACAGGCTACTGTCTGCCCTCCTACCTGAACATGAACTACTGGGATGTTCTGCTGCGTGGAAAGAACAAAGACGATGTTTTCGAGGTCGAGCGCAAACTGATTGACGAGAACGCGGTCGCCGCTTTTCTGCGCGGCGTAGGCTACCATTATGTCTACATCTGGACGGGTACGGGCGTAACCCGCGTAGACACAGCCGATCTGGAGCTTGACAACAACACGCTTACGCCGCCGGAGTCCTTCGCTGAGGAGGTGTTTAGCCTGACCGCCCTGGCCGCCGCGCCGCCGCCGCCGCAGATGGGTCATGTGCAGGAGGCCAAGTATGGAGAACATCGGGCGTACATCGAAACCGCCTTCAAAAACCTGGACAGCGTGGCGCGTCTTCCCTATCCCAAATTCGTGTTCGCGCACATACTCGCGCCGCATCCCCCGTTTGTGTTCGGGCCGCATGGCGAAGCGGTCAATCCTCATTACATCTATAGTGATGCCGACGCCTCGGAGCTATTGCAGCGGATCACCCGTCCACAGTACATTCAAGGCTATATCGGGCAGCTTCAGTACATCAATCAGCGGGTATTGGAAGCCGTAGACGCGATCTTGCGGCAGTCCAGCCATCCCCCGATCATTATTATTCAGGGCGATCATGGTTCGCGAATGAACCTGGATTGGGAAAGTCTTGCGCGCACCGATCTCAGGGAGCCGTTTTCGATTCTCAACGCCTACTTTGTGCCTCCGCATGTGCGTGAACGTTTGTACGACACGATCACGCCGGTAAACTCGTTCCGCATCGTGCTGTCCGCGCAATTCGGCGCCGACTATCCTCCCCTGCCGGATCGCAGTTTCTTCGCTCTCGTCGATCATTCCTTCGAGTTTATGGACGTGACGGATGTAATCGAGCAGGGCAAGAATGCGGTGCCGAAAAGTTCACGCGCCGATGTTTCAGGGGATCAGGGGCAGCCGCTTTCGCCGCCCTGAGCGGCTCCCCTGTCACACCGCCCGCCGGCGGATGTTTTCTTATGTGGCGCGGTAAATGCAGTATGAAGGAATGGGAATGTACTCTGATCTACAAAGGACGGCGCGCGCTCGGATGCGGGCGGCAAAGCGCAGGTTTCTAGGGCCGCTCATCGCTGTCCTCATATGTATCGGGCTGGCCTACGCCGAACCCGCCGCGTACCTGCGCGTGGGGCGGCAGGCGGACGGCAGCTTTGTCGTCTCGACTCTGCAGCGCGTGGAACCCGGCGCAATCGCCTTTGCGGGCCGTCCCATAGACATGGCGCTGCATCCCTCCGGCGCGTTTATGGCCGTTCTTGATCACAGGGGCGTACTGCTTGTCGCGCCTGACCGCGTGATCGACCGTTCCGTTGTGCCGCTGGGCGTGGGCGTCACCGCAGGATTTCGGGGCGTGGTCTGGTCGCCGGACGGCAGGCGATTGTTCGTGAGCGTCGCGGAGGGGTATGTTCAGGAGTTCGGGCTGCTGGACAGGCTGCTTGTGCGCGGACAGATCATTCCTGTCCGCTCGCCCGCCTCCGGGGGCAATGCGCGTCCGGGCGGCATGGCGATCACGCGTGACGGCACACGCCTGTTTGTGGCCTGCTGCAACCGCAATTCGGTGGCGGAAATAGATATTGTGGCGAACCGCTGGATACGGGAGTACCGCGTACAGAACCTGCCGTTCACCGTGAAACTCAGCGAGGACGAGCGCACCCTGATCGTCAGCAACTGGGGCGGGCGTGAGGCGACCGAGGATGACGAGCGCACGGGCAGCGGCAATGCCGTGGTCGTGGTAGACCCGCGCGGCGCGTCCGCGTCGGGAACCGTGTGCCTGATACGGCGCGGCAGCGGAGAGACCACGCGGCTGAACGTGGGCCTGCACCCGACCGGCATCGCCATTCAGGGCAACATGGCGTATGTCGCAAACGCGGCCAGCGACAGCCTGACCGAGATAGACTTGAACGCGCAGGCCGTGGCGCGCACCCTGCCGCTGCACTGGAGAAATATGCGGCTGTTCGGCAGCATGCCCTGCGCCCTCGCGGTGCGCGGCACGACCGCCTACATCTGCAACGGCGGCGACAATGCCGTGTGCGAACTGGATCTTGACAGCGGCAGGGTGCGCGGATTTCGGCCCGCCGGCTATTACCCGATCTCGATTGCGCTGGACCCGCGCGGCGCGCGGGCCTTTGTTTTGAATACCAAAGGCAACGGCAGTGTGCGGCCCGGACGCCGGGGGGAGAAAAGCGCGCATGACTTTCAGGGAACCGTCAGCGTTGTGGATTTAGGGGCGGATCTGGACGCCGCAACGCAGCGCGTGGCGAGCAACAATGGCTGGAACCGTAATCGCGCGGCCCTGCACCCCCCGCTCGCCGTGTATCACGGAGCCATCAAGCACGTCCTGTATATCATCAAGGAGAACCGTACTTACGACGAGATATTAGGCGACATGCCGCAGGGCAACGGCGACCCGCGCCTGTGCTATCTGGGCGGGCGCACCACGCCCAACCATCACTATCTGGCCGGACAGTTTACCCTGTTCGACAATGCATATGTCAGCGGAACCAACAGCGCGGACGGGCATCAGTGGTGTACGCAGGCGCTCGCCAACGACTACATCGAACATTTTTACACGGGCTACCGCACGTATCCCTTCGACGGCACGGACGGCATGGCGATTTCAAGCGGCGGCTGCCTGTGGGACGCGGCCCTTAAAAAGAAGCGTACCGTGCGCGATTATGGCGAATTCTGCGACGCCAAGCTGGCCTCCTTCACACCGTCCGCTAAAAACTGGCTGGAGGTATGGCGGGACCGGGTGAGCGGCAAAAACCGCATCGAGACGCGTTCGGGAACGCGCGTCGCGAGCATCCGTCCCTACATCAACACGCGCGTTTTGTGCTGGCCCCTGCTGCAAAGCGATCAGGAACGCGCCGACCTGTTCATCGCCGAGTACAGCAAGTTCAGCCGCGCCAACAAAGTGCCGAACCTGATGTTTTTGACCCTGCCCTGCGACCATACCGAGGGCCGCAATCCCGATTATCCCAAGCCGCAGTGCATGGTGGCCGACAACGATCTGGCGCTGGGCCGCGTTGTGGAAGCGGTCAGCAGAAGCCCGCAGTGGGCGGATACGTGTATTTTCGTGATCGAAGACGATGCACAGTTTGGCTATGACCATGTGGACGGGCATCGCACGGTCTGCCTTGCGCTCAGTCCGTACACGCGCCGCGCGTATGTGGATCATGAATTGTGCAATACGGTCAGCGTTATCCGCAGCATCGAACTGATGCTGGGCCTGGACCCGATGAACCGCTTCGACGCGCTCACCCCCCCGCTCGGCGACTGCTTCGCGGACACTCCCAACCTGACGCCCTACACCGTCGTTCCCAACATGATCGCTCTGGACGACATGAACCCGCCCGCTCGTACTCAGGTGGGGATGGAGCGTCAATGGACGGAACGCTCCGTGGCCCTTGACTGGAGCGCTCCCGACCGCGCCGACTCTCTGACACTGAACCATATTTTATGGCATACCGTGCAGGGCATGAATACACCCTACCCTGCCACGCAGGAAACTTCCGAGCAGGAAGCCTCTGCACAGGAAACTTCCGAGCAGTAGACGCGCCCTCGACAGGCGCAAGCAGCAGCATGATCGTCCCTGCATCAAACGCGCTGTATCAAATACCTTGCATCAAATACCCTGCATCAAATACAGGGTACGCTCGCTGTTGGGGACGGGGGCGGCGCGGACGATGGTGAAGTGACGGCGAAATTCCGTCTCGAAGTCGGCCTGGTTGTAGCCCGTGAAGATGTCCTCCCGGCTGGCGAGAAGCCGCTTCACCTGACTGTCGCTTTTGGGAACGAACTCCACGATTAGCCACGACCCCGCCGTCCGAAAGAACTGCGCCACGCGGCCCAGCGGGACATTGTTGCCGATTGCCAGATGATGCACGAGGGCGAGGGCCAGAACCACGTTTGCGGGGCCGCGCTTCAGCAGCGAACGACGTTCCTCCAGCGCCCAGCCCAGGGCGGGGCTTGGATTAGTCAGGTCTTGCAGCAGGGGCAGCAGGCACGTTTCGTTCTTGGCCCGGCATTGCAGATAGTTTTTCTCCACGGCGGCGGGGTCAATGTCCCAGGCCACCGTGTAAATGCCGCGCTCGCTTGCGAGGCGGCTGAACAGGCCCGTGTTCGCGCCCAGGTCCCAGGCGAGGGCGGGGCGCGGCGTGACCGCGTCCAGCATCTCCGCAACAAGAGCGCGTTTGCCGTCCATCGCGTCCTCGGAGTAGTTGGTCTGGCTATAGTAATCGCCCCAGGTCGTGCCGTCCGGCTTCCAGGCCAAGCCGCGCACCGTGCTTTCCAGGCTGTCAATGAGGCCCAGCAGGGCGGTGCGGCCCAATCGCCCCGGCCCGGACGCATTGCTGACAGGTTTCGCCTCGTAGCGTTTTTGCGCCGCGCCGTGCAGATGGATGTGGGTCAGCAGTCCCGGCTGGAACTTGGTGACGACGGGCAGCATCCTGCTTGCCAGGGCCAGGGGAATACCGTCGGTGTTTGGCCGCAGCAGTTGGTTCAGATGAACGTCCACGCGGCTCATCAGGGCGAGGGGAGCGAGAAAATGCTGGCAGAACTGTCTGTACGCGACCCACGATTTGCCCTCCTCGTACATTTCAAAGGAGAGCGTGTCAATCAGCAGGGGCTTGCCGTCGCTAAACTGGATGTTGTACGCGCTGGCGTCCTTGAGGGACATACCGCACTCAAGGGCGTGTTTCTGAATGTCGAGCGTGGCGAGGGCCGCGTCGCGCAGTTGGCTGAAACACCACTCATAGGGGTAGGAGAGAAAGTCAATGCGCTGCGGACGCAGGACACGATACGCGCCCTCCGTCATCGCCGCGCTGGTCGGTTCCTCCACATGCGAGACCAGCAGTTTTTTTTCGGTCAGGACGTTATACAATCCCGACGCCATCAGCAGATCGTATTCGTCCCGATAGCCGTTCTGCACCTGCCGGAAAAGCGTACCGTTCCGGTAGTAGATAAATCCGCTCGGATCGCGGAACGAACCCGGCTCTAAAGAAAGTTTGCCTGCCGCAGAGTCGGCAACATTCCCGGCGAAAACGTCCTTATCAGAAGCGGCTTCGCCGGGAAGGGCCAGAGCAGAACCGTTGTCAGCGACAGCGTGGGCGGAAGTGTCCATGCTTACTCACGGGTTCCGGGATCGCTGCGGCGCGTAAAGGACTTGACCAGAAAGGCCCTTAGCCGCTGCCAGTACATCTTCATCGTGAAGGCCAACGCCAGAATGCCGCCCATCGCCATTTGCAGCATGTAGCTGCCGCTGCCGGCGTCTATGTACGCGTGCGCCGGAGCCGTGATGCCGAGAAATACGGCGGCGATTACCAGGTATACCATTGTCAGGATCCTTCCAGAGATGCTAGTCGAGACGCTTGGACTGAGTGATGCTTAGATCGGGATGCTTAGATTGGGATGCTTACATACAGATGTTCGGATAAAGATACAAAAAGTGTATACTGCCATTCAGACCGATAGGAGTCGAAAGAATGCCTCGCCTGGATTGACGCGTCAAAATACAGCGTCGCTCCGGCAAATTTCCGTACCATTTTAATGACGCGTCGCTGATTACGAAAGTTCACTTTGTATTGCGCTGGTATTACATTTTGATTGCAGCCGCTTTGCGGTCTTTGCGGTCAACCGCGCAGGAAACAGGACGCATCAAGGCGAAACTAGTTTCCAGCACAACATGGCATCTTTGCGTCCTGAGTTCAACCAAAGATCCAATCAGAAGTCTACCTATCTACACATACGCCTATCTATACATACGCCTGACAACGACGACACGCATTGCCGCGTGTCGGGAGGAACCTTATGCGACTTAACACTTTGACCCGGACGGCCACGCTGTCCGCCGTTGCTTTCTTCGCGCTTACGCTGCGCGGCGGCGCGGACGACGCTCCCGCCAAACGCGGCGATGCGGCTTCCGAAAAGATGGGGATGCGGCTCTCGCTGCAATGCTACACGTTCCGCGCCCTCACGTTCTTCGAGACCGTGGACGAGGCCGCCAAGATGGGCATCAAGTACCTGGAAATCTATCCGGGCCAAAGACTCAAGCCCGGTTCCACGGCCATGATGAACCGCACCATGAGCGACGAGACGATTGCGGACGTGAAGCAGAAACTTAAAGACGCGGGCGGGCTGAAACTCGTAGCGTATGGCGTGGACGGCATCCCGGCCGAGGAGTCCGAGGCGCGTAAAGAGTTCGAGTGGGCCAAGAACATGGGCATCAAGGTGCTGGTCACGGAAACCACGCCGACCGAAATGCACGACAAGCTGTGCGATGAGTTCAAGATTAAAATGGCGCTGCACAATCACCCGCAGAGTTGGCCGCCCGAAAAGGTGCTTGCCGCCTGCGCCGACCGGGTGAAGCGCATCGGGTCATGTTCCGATACAGGGCATTGGATGCGCCGCAATCTGGTTCCCGTCGAGCAGTTCAAGAAATTGGAAGGCAGGGTCGAGCATGTGCATTTCAAGGACCTGAACGAGTACGGCCCCGACGCGCATGATGTGCCGTGGGGGACGGGCAAAGGCGACGCGAAGGGGATGCTGGCCGAACTGAAGCGTCAGGGCTACAAGGGCTATCTGAGCATCGAGTACGAGGTCGGCAGCGTGGCGGAACTGGAAAGCAACCTGCCCCAGTGTGTCGCCTTCTTCGACCAGACAACGACCGAACTCGCCAAACAGCCCGCCGCCAAGCAGGTCAGCGCGCGTTAGGCGGGGGCGTCCGTTTGGGCGGATACTCGTTCGGCCAACACCGCGCGTTCAGTCCGCCGGCAAACAGGCAAAATAAAGGGAAGCGAGCCGTAACATTTTACAGCTCGCTTCCCCTTTTGCGTACAATAAACGCCCCGATTGCCGCAGGCATCCTGCTTTCAAACGGCCTACTCTCGGCGCCGGAAACCGCCGGACGCTACTTTGCCGTCTATCGTCGTGCCTTTGAACGTCGTGATAGACAGGTGGAACATCTTCATGGCAGGGTCGTCCGGCATATCGAAGCCGAACGTCGCTGCCGAGGAGGGATCCACCAGCAGCTTCACGTTGAGAACGCCGGCTTCAATCGTCTGGTCGGCTACTTTGATGACGCCCTTGACTTTGACCAGCGCTTTCAGGAACGCGCTGATGTCGCCGGTGCGTTCCCACCCGCTGATCTTGATGTTCATTGCGGTTCCGATGACCTGGCTTCCCACGGCGGGGCCGGCCGTGACACTCCCGAAGCCGCGCGCGAAGAGCTTGTCCACGATGCGGGGGGCGATACGCTTGCCCGCGTTTTGCAGCGCGCTTTTGGCGACGATGGCCTCGGCAATGCCGGTCGCCTGCTCATTGGGAACCGCATCGGAAAAGATCATCTCCGCGTTGTCCACGCGGAAGGCTTTGATTTCGGCGCGCGCCGCGCAGCGAATCGCGTTGCCTATGCGGTCCGCCTCGGCGCGCTGACTGATGGCCTCGCCGGTTATCAGAATATCCGCGCCGTAGTCGGCCTTGAGGCGGCTCAACTCGTCCGGCGTCGCGGTCTGGGTCGCAAGGGCGCGTATCCAGTCCTGATCGCGGATTTTGGCCGTCTGTGCGGCATCCACCACCTGAAAGCCCGCATTCTGCACTTGCCGGATGATTTCGGTTTCTACGGCGGGATCGGGGATGCGCGGGCGGGCCAGCATTGTTTCCGGCACGATCACCATGACCCTGGGCATCGTCAGCAGGCCGCGATCCCGCAGGCGGTTTACCAGGGCCAGTTTGCCGTCGGGCGCATGGGAGAGAAACACGCGCACATGGACGGTGGTATTGCACACGCCATCGCGCACCGAACTGGACAATGGCTCGCCCTCGGCCACGGCATAGCGGGAGGGGTCTGCATCAATCAGTCGCTGCGTGTCCGGCTGACTGTCGGAGCGGGTCAGCATTTTGCCCATGCGCAGTACGGCTTCCCGAACGGCCTCCTCGCGCGCCGCACCCTTTGCCGCCTGCTCATCGCCATTCTGCACGTTCGCGCGCCCGTCGCCTTCCACAACGATAGAGCCGCCCTGTCCGCTGCTTTGGTCGCCCGGTTCGTCACTGCTCCGCACTACCTCCGCCTCTTCGGGCGGCGGCGGGCTGGCCGCCACTTTCTTTGCCAGTTCCGCGCAGGCCTGATCCATCGTTGATTCGAGAAAATGCTCGGCCTCATCCTGATTGTTGATATACTTGCCGTTTTTTTTGCCCCTGGCCTCGAACGTCGTTATCACCTTGCCGGTACGCAGCGAAATCATGCGCGCCTTCAGGACAAAGACGTACTCATACGTGAGGAAGTTTTTGTTGATCTCGAACGTCGTCCGTCCGACCAGCAGATGCGTCGCGCCCGAAAGATGCCCGATTTGAAGCGCCTGTTCCGCGTCCACGGCGTCGCCCGCCCGTAAAAGTTCGTCCGTCACTTCCTTGAGCCGCTCGCGCTCCACGACGCTGATCTGATTGTCGTTGAGCTTTTCCGATAGGGTCTCCTGCAGTCGCTGCTGCCACTCCGGCCAGTTTTGCGGCGAGTAACGGCCCAGCGGTCGCGAAAAACGTCCCACCAGGACGCGCGCCTCTTTGCCGACTGCGGGTTTAGCGGCGGGCTTATCCTGCGCGCGGGCAGGGTGAAGAGAGCAGGCGTACAGGAAGATTGCCACGCACAACGCAGCAAGCCTTGCATTGAGAAACTGCTTGAGATTCATTCTTTCTCCTGTTTAGAGCGTTGTCGAAGCGTGAGCGGCAGGTTGCCTAAAGGCTGCTGCGGAGGAGGGAACGCGCGTGTGCCGCGCTGACGGCGATACGCGCGGTCATGTGTTCTGCCGGATAGTGGCGGGTTCTAAGATACCGCCGTTTTCTTACGCCGGTGTCGAAGTCTCACCCGGCCGCAATCTGTACCGGATAGATCAACAAGCGCAGGTAAATCTTATAGCACAATGTCATTATATAAGCAATAGCGTTATACTGTCAAGTGTAGCTGAACAGATTCTATGTGCAGTACATGTGCAGTACATAGCTAACATTGAAACGCTGGCGAGGTGACACTTAAAACAATTGGCGGTCTGCTGGATGTTCGCCGCAAACAGGATATTTTAACGAGGCGCGGAGGGCATTGCGCGCGGCAATTTTTGTAACAATCCGCAGCGGCGTATGTCACATTCGGTATTGCGGGCGCAAACACGGCGCGTCACAAAGGCTGTGCTGTATCACACGCCGCCGCTTTTCCGTTTTCTGTACTCCCATCGAGGAATTTTGTTGAGGAACAAGCAATGCCGCGCTCGTTACGTTCTGTTCCCGCCTTGTCTGTCGCCGTTGTGTCCGCTCCCGCCGCGCCGCGAGTCATGATGACTGCCGCCGCCTGCGTTTGCGCCTGTCTCGCCGCTGCACCGCTCTGGTCTGCGCCTGCCGCGCCGCATTCCGCCGTTTCTTCTCACATTGCGCCTACTGCTAAGTTTCCCACGCCCCTTCCCGCCGCCGCGCGTCCCGCCATGTCCTCGCCCACGCCCGCCGTAAGTTTTAATAACGACGTGGAACCCCTGTTGACGCGGCTGGGCTGCAATCAGGGAGCGTGTCACGGGGCGCAGTACGGCAAGGGCGGCTTCAAATTGTCGCTGGCCGCGTTCGATCCCGACCTCGATTTCGCCAACACGGTGCGCCAGTCCCGCGCAAGGCGCATTTCGGTCGCCGACCCCGCCCGCAGCCTGCTATTGCTCAAGCCCCTGATGGCCGTGCCGCACGGCGGCGGGCGACGCCTGGAAGCGAACACGCCCGCCTACACCACTCTCCTGCGCTGGCTGCAGCAGGGCGCGCATGGCCCCAATCCCGCCGATCCGATTGTGATGCGTATTGACATCGCGCCCGCCGAACGCGTCCTGCTGATGCACAGCCGTCCGCAGCAGCTTACAGTGAGGGCCACCTTCAGCGACAAAACCGTTCGCGACGTGACCTCGGATACCCGCCTGAACACGCTCAATGACGGCATCGCAGGCTGTACGCCGGACGGACTTGTTACGCCCATCGGCAGGGGCCAGACCGCCATCATGGCCCGTTATGGAGGGCAGGCGACCGTGGCGACGGTTCTTGTGCCATTTGGAGCAGATAACAGAAAGGGAGAAGAGAAAAAAAGGCTCAAAGGAGAAAAAGCAACAGCACGGCAGGCTGCATCTTCCAAAATGGCACAGGGACAGCAAATCGCTGCTAAGGCCGGGGCTGCAAGCGTTCCCGATGCCATTGACGCGCTTGTGTCGGGCAAGCAGCGGCAGCTTGGGCTGACCGCCTCGCCGCTGTGCGACGACCGTACCTTTATACGCCGCGTGTCCTTTGATCTGATCGGCACGGCCCCCGCCTCGATGGAGATAGATGCGTTTCTTGCCGACACGCGCCCGGACAAACGCGCTCGCCTGATTGACGCCCTGCTCGACCGCCCCGAATACGCCGACTATTGGACGCTCAAATGGGGCGACCTGCTGCGGAGTAATCGGCAGACATTGGGCGTCAAGGGCATGTGGAGTTTTACGGCCTGGATACGGGCGCAGATGGGGCAGAACCGCCCTGCCGACCAGTTCGCGCATGATCTGATCACCGCGCAGGGCAGCACGTTCACGAACGGCCCCGCCAACTTTTATCGCGTCGTGTCCAACCCGCAGGATCTGGCGGAAACCACCAGTCAGGTGTTTTTGGGTGTGCGGATGCAGTGCGCCCGCTGTCACCACCACCCGTTCGAAAAGTGGAGCCAGGCCGACTACTACCAGTTCGCCGCCTATTTCGCCCGCGTGGGCCTGAAGCAAAGCACGGAGTTCGGGCTGTTCGGCAATGAGCAGATCGTCCGCATCAACGACGGCGGCGAGGTGTACCATCCCAAGACCGGCGCGAAGATGCGGCCCACGCCCCCCGGCGTTCAGCTTGCCGCCTTTGCGGGCAAAACCGCTCCGCCCGATGTGGACGCGGACGGCGACCGCCGAACGGCCCTTGCCGACTGGCTGACGGCCCCGACAAACCGCCTGTTCTCTCGCAACCTCGCCAACCGCTACTGGGGCTATCTGTTCAGCAAGGGGCTGGTGAACCCGATTGACGATATGCGCGTCACCAACCCGCCCACCAACCCCGCCCTGCTCGATCTGCTCGCCGATGAACTGACACGCAGCCATTACGACCTGAAACACCTGCTCAAAATCATTTGTACGACGCAGACATACGGGCGCAGCAGTACGGCCATGCCCGGCAGCGTGAAGGACGAACTGTTTTTTACACACTATCTGCCCCGCCGTCTACAGGCAGAGACCCTGCTCGACGCCATTGATACCGCCTGCGGCACACATGAACATTTTGCGCCCCTGCCCCTCGGCACACGCGCCATCTCCCTGCCCGATCCCAATGTCGGCAACGATTTCCTGGACACGTTCGGGCGTCCCGCGCGTGTCATTTCCTGCGAATGCGAGCGCAGCAGCGAACCCAATCTATCGCAGACCCTGCGCCTGATGAACGGCGGCACGGTCAACGGCAAGGTTGGCGACGGCAGCGGGCGCATCGCCAACCTGATCGCCGCGCACAAATCCAGTGACTCCATACTCAACGACATATATACGGGCGCGCTGGGCCGTCCGCCGACGCGCGCCGAGCGAATGCAGGTGATGGGCGCGCTGGCCTTTGCGCCCGACGCCCGCCCTATCTTCGAGGACGTGCTGCTCACTCTTCTCAACAGCAAAGAGTTCCTGTTTAATCATTAGGTTCAATTATTAGGTTCAAGCATTGAAGTCTTAGCCACCAACCTGGCGGAAGCCTTGAACCGCCGGACAGTGCGACATAGCAAGGACAACGCAGGTTCATGTCGAAACCGTTTGATGCCACGCTGAAAACGCTTGTTCAGGATCACCCCTTAGACCGGCTGCGGCAGGCCGGGATGACGATCAACGGCAGCGTGGATGTAATTGACGCCGACCTGTCAACGGTAACGACACAGGCCGACAAGGTGATTCGCGTCAACGGGCCTGCGCCCTCGATACTGCATGTGGAATTGCAGGCTGATGCCGACGAGTATCTGGATCTACGCGTCCTGCGGTACAACGTATTGACGTATGAGACGCATCACCTGCCGGTTCTCAGCCTCGTGGTTCTGGTGCGCTCGAAAGCCGATAATGCGAGGCTGACGGGAACGCTGCGCTGTCCCTCGCCGCTCGGCGGCGACGGTCTGGTGTTTCATTATCAGGTGATTCGCGTCTGGCAGGAACCGCCGGAAACGTTTCTTAATGGCGGATTGGGACTGGTCGCTCTGGCCGCTGTCAGCAATGTCGCCAAAAAGGATTTGCCGGGTGTCATCGGGCGCATCAGCGACAGATTGCAGCAGGAAGCGCCGCCTGACGAGGCGAAAACGCTCTGGACAGCCGCGTATATCCTGGCAGGCTTACGCTACTCTTCGCGAACCATCGAGAAACTGTTTCAGGGGGTTATCAACATGAGGGACTCATCCACATATCAAGCGATTCTAAAAGAGGGACTGGCAGAGGGACGCGCAAAGGGACGCGCGGAAGGACGCGATATAGGACTGGCGGAAGGACTGGCGGAAGGCCGTGACAAGGGACTTGTGGAAGGCCGCACTCAGGAAGCCAGGAACATTCTGCTGCTGCTGGGAGAAGAGCGCTTCGGCAACCCCCCGGCGAAGGTGCGCCGGGCCATTGATGCAGTCGGGGACGCCGCTATTCTGGAGCAGATGGTCAAACGGCTGCTGGGCGCATCTGATTGGGATGATCTGCTGGCGTCGTAAACGTGGACAATGCGGGACGGAACGGGAGAACGGGCAAATGCTGGATATTGAAATCGGAGAAAAGCGGGACTGCGAGGGGTTTACGCGGCGGGACGTACTGAAGATCGGCGGACTGAGCGCGTTCGGCCTGACCCTGCCCGGACTGCTCAGGGCGCAGGCGCAGGACGCGCCGCGCAGCGCGAACAGCGGCAAGCCCAAACGCGACACGGCCTGCATTCTGCTGTGGATGGGCGGCGGGCCGAGCCATATTGACACCTTCGATCCCAAGCCCGATGCCCCGCAGGAGATACGCGGCACGTTCGGCGCACTCGAAACCAATGTCAAGGGCGTCCGTATCAGCGACCAGTTGCCCAAGCTGTCTCGACAGATGGACAAGTTCAGCATCCTGCGCTCGGTCACATCCCCGGACGGCACGCACGAGACCGCCACGCACTATCTCTTGACCGGCTACCCTTTCTCGCCCGCCAACGAGTACCCCGGTTATGGCGCGGTCGTGGCCCGCGAGCGCGGCTTTCAAAACGGGATGCCGCCCTACGCCATGTTCGGCGGAATGCCCAATAATCACGGCGGCGGCGGCTACATGGGGGCCGCCTATAACCCGTTCCTCATCATGGGCGACGCCAACAACCCCGGCTTTCGCGTGGACGATGTGGCCCCGCCCAACAACGACATGATCCGCATGGACAGACGCCGCGCCCTGCGAGGCGCGCTCGACGACTGGCAGCGCGACAAAGAAACGGCGTCGAAAGCCACGCAGACGCACGATGAGTTTTATCAGCGCGCGTATAGCCTGGTCACGTCGCCCGTCGCCAAACGCGCCTTCGACCTCAAAGAGGAGCCGGACAAATTGCGCGATCAGTATGGCCGCACGGCCTTCGGGCAGTCGTGCCTGCTGGCGCGGCGCATGGTCGAGGCGGGTGTGCGCTGCGTGTCCATCAACTACAACGGCTGGGACACGCACGAAAACAATTTCAACAGCCTCAAAAACAACCTGCTCCCGCCCCTGGATCAGGGCTATGCGGCTCTGCTCAACGACCTGCACACGCGGGGTATGCTGGACACGACCCTTGTGGTGTGGATGGGCGAGTTCGGGCGGACGCCGCGCATCAACGGGGCAGCGGGCCGCGACCATTGGCCCGGCGCGATCAGCGTGTGCATGGGCGGCGGCGGCGTCAAGACCGGCGTGGTCGTGGGCAGTTCCAACGAGCGGGGCGAATACCCCAAAGAGCGTCCGCTGCGCGTCGAGGACGTGGCCGCCACCATCTATAAGGCAATGGGCATCAACAGCGAAAAAGAGTACATGTCACCGCAGGAGCGCCCGCTCAAAATCAACTACGACGGGTCGCCTATTACGGAATTGATCGGATAGCCGCAAATGAACGCGAATGAACGCAAATACAATACGAACATAATAAAGGGCTGTCTGACTACAGGCGCACGTGTCGAAAGTGACTGTTCCTGCGGCCCTGCTGAAAACGATGTGCCTTTCATATATAGCATTTCATTCGCGTTTATCCGCGTTCATTTGCGGCTGATACTTTCCGGCGTGGGGGTCTTCGCGGCGGGCGGCGCACACGCGCAAATAGCAAAACCGCTTCCTGTCTCGACCGTGACATATAAGGACGTGCAGCCCCTTCTAAAGGCGCGGTGCGTGGTCTGTCACAGCGCGGAGATGATCGGTACGCCCGCCGTGTCGGGCGGTCTGGCCCTGGACACGTATGCGGCGTTTAGTAAGGGCGTGGTCACGGACAAGAACGCGCATCCGATATACATGGCCGGAAAGCGCGAAGACAGCGAACTGCTCAAGCGTCTGGTAACGAGCAGCTCGGCGCAGTTGATGCCCAAAGGCGGGCCGGCCCTGCCGCCGGAACAGATCGCGCTGTTTAGAAAATGGATCATGGCGGGCGCTCCCGGCCCTGTCGTGGCCGAGTTGAAAACCATCGGCAACGTCCTGCCTGTTCTGCCCATGCCCGCCCTGGTCGGCAGTCTGGATGTCACCCTGCCGACGCGTATCACGCTTACCCCCGACCAGATCGCCGGTACGGACAGCGTAAGCAAGACGCATCCCGCGTATGGGATGGCTGGCGCAGGTAAGACGGAGAAAACAGGCAAAGCAGAGAAGGCGGAGAAAACGGGCAAAAGCGGAATGAGTGCAGCCGTTGTCCCCGCTGCTGTTCCTGTAAGCAAGGCGGTGAGCAAGACCGCCGCGCCGGTTCCCGCCCCGAACCCCGCTTTAAGTTACGCCCTAAGTTATGCTATGAAGATCGGGCCGCTGCCGCCCCAGACGGCCATCGCGTTCAGCCCGGACGGCAAACACCTGGCCGTGGGCGGGTATCGCGCTGTGATCGTGTGGGACACCGCGACGGGCCAGCCGAGCGGCTGCCTGGGCAGTCTGGCAGGGCAGGTGCAGTCGCTTGCGTTTCGCCCGGATGGGGCGCAGCTTGCGGTCGGGGGCGGGGTTCCGGGCGTGAGCGGCGAAGTCAAGATTGTGGACGCACAATCGCTCGCAGCGGTCGGATCGCCGCTTGTCGGGCATACCGATGTGGTTTTCAGCGTGGCCTGGAACGCAGCCGGAACGCAGCTTGCCACGGCCAGCCAGGACAAAACGGCGCGGCTGTGGGACTGGCCGAGCGGCAAAGAAAAAATGGCGTTCAAGGATCATTCCGACGCCGTGACGCGCGTGTGTTTCGCCCCGGACGGCAAAAGCGTTTACACGGCCAGCCTGGATCATAATGCGCGCCGTTTCGACTGCGCGGACGGCAAAGTGATACGCGCCTTTACGGGACATGGCGACGGCATCACGGCCCTTGCGCTCAGTCCCAAAGGCGACGCCCTGCTCACATCCGGCCCCGAACCCGAAATACGCTGGTGGAACACGGCTGCCGAGGGCGAACCGCAGCGGCAGGGCGGACATGGCGCGCAGGTCAACGACATCGCGTGGAGCCGAGACGGCAAGATCATCGCCACTTCGGGCGCGGATCATACGGTGCGCCTTTGGGACGCGGGCAATCGCAATCAGATACGCGCCCTCGACAGCGGAAGCGACTGGATCTATGCGGCAAGCGTCAGCCCGGACGGCAAGCTCGTGGCGGGCGCGGGCGCGGACGGTGTCACGCGTGTCTGGGAAACCGCAACGGGCCGGCTGCGCTTGTCCCTGCTCGCATGGCCTCCATCCAATAAATCGGGCGCGATAGAGTACGCCGCAATCACGCCGGAGGGCTACTATAACGCGTCGCCGATGTGGGCCGCGCGCCTGCGTCCGCAACTAGCCGCGCAAGCCTCCATGCCAACGAGTGTATCTAATCCTCGCGCTGCGGACTGGATACATACCCTGCGTCAGCCTGACAGCGTGGCGAAAGGCTGGCAGGCCGCACCGCTCGAACCCGCGAAACTTGACGCGCCCAAGTCGCCCGCTCCCATCGCCTCGCCCGTCAAGCCCGTCGCGTCCGCTACGGCGTCAAAGCCGGTTGCGCCGCCGTCAACATCCAAATAGCAGTCACGACAAACGCACAGTCAATGTCAAATTTAACAATACGGCAACAGTCAGTTGGATGCTGCATGGAACAGCGTATCGCGTCCACGAGGACGCTTGGCAACGCAGTTGCCTCCAAGACGGGTACGTTCTTTCTACCCGTCTTCGCATCCAAACAGAAATTCTCACCCCGGCGGATCCTGTTCTTTTGGGGGCGGGGCGGACTGCTCTTTTGCCAGTTGATCCTGAAGCGGGCGAGGGAGGGCGTGATACGCGCCGCCGCTGCTGCTGAAAAATAACGCGCCGTCGGGCGTGAGCAGGGGTGACGAGAAGATGCCGGACAGGGTCTCGTACTCCCACTTCTTTGCGCCGGTCGCGCCGTCCAGCGCGTATAACTTGTGGTCGCCCGACCCGATGTAGACCGTGCCGTTCGGGTCAATGGCGGGCGAACTCTCGATCCAGCCGCCGGTCGTGAACTTCCAGCGCACATCGCCGTTTTTCTGGTCAAGGGCGTACACGCTGCGATTGCCGCTGCCGCAGTACAGCAGCCCGTCGCTGCCAAGCGCGGGCGAGCTTATCACCCCAACGCGAAAGCCCATGCGCCAGACGATCTCGCCGGTTGCGCCGTCCAGCGCATTAATCCTGCTGTCCAGGGGGCCGCTGCTGCTGATGTAAATCGTGCCGTCGTCGCCGATGGCAGGCGACGAGTTTATCACGGCCTGTCCTATGTCACGCGCCCAGCGCAGTTTGCCCGTGGCGCAGTCCAGCGCGTACACGCTGCGATCCGCGCCGCCGAAGATCACGGCCCCGTGCGTGTCCAGCGTGGGCGAACAGGGGATATGCTGCACGTCGGGATGCGGGTCGAGAACGGAAAACTCCCATCGTTTTGCGCCCGTTTTACCGTTCAGCGCGACGAAACTGCTGCCCAGATAGGCATACACCGTGCCGTCTTTGCCGACCGCGCCCGTGGCGTTTGCGGCGTTTTGAGCCGGGTATTTCCAGATGGCCTTGCCGCTGCTGCTGTTTATGGCGTGAAGGCCCTCTATACTTGCGATATAAACCAGACCGTTCGCGCCAAGCACGGGGGCCGCGCTGCCGAACCCGGACAGGCCGACCGAAAACTCCCATTTTTGCTCGCCCGTTGCGGCGTTTACAGCATGAAGCGTGTCGGATGCGAACAACAGGGTTCCGTTGCCGTCGTAAACGGGCGAGCCAAAGGGCGCGGGGCGCGTAAAGAACCGCCACTCCTGAACCGCTTTCAAGGGCCGTCCCGACGCAAGCCCCGTGTTATGCAGGCCGCCCCGAAACTTGGGAAAAGCGGATGCGGCGAGCGGATACGCAGCAGCCGGAAGTGCCGGCGTGTTGTCCTGTGACCGAACGATGCGCCCGCCCGTCATTGCAAGCGCGGTCATCAGGGGCAAAATGACCTGTGTACCATAAGCGCGGCGTATCTTCATGGGCAAAATCTTTCTTGTGCCAACGATAGCGTCTAAGAGAGAACGAGAATAGCTTCTCACACCGGATAGTACAGTATACAGGATAGCCGACAACCCATGCAAAAGCCCAATTCCGCCTGCCAAATACTTGCTTTGCGCTTCTTCCCTTTGTGCCTTTTGTGCCTTTTCGCGGCCATAACTCCCCTGTCCGCGCAGACCTCGTTTCCCATGCTCGGCGGCGCATTTCCGCTGTGTGTACAGCGGGGCAAGACCACGGATGTTACCGTGTACGCGGGCGGCAACGGCGGCGCGAACCTATACGGCGCGTACAAGGCGCTGTTTGCGGGCCAGGGCGTGAGCGCCATCATCGTGCCGCCGGAAAAAGGCTGGCCCGCCAAGCCTACGCCCGACCTGAAAGACCCCAAGAAAGAGTGGGGGTTGCCGGTTGTCGGCGAGATCAAGATGCGCGTCACGGTCGCGGCTGACGCCCCGCTCGGCCCGCGCGAGTTTCGCGTCGCCACGCCGCGCATGGGGTCGTCCACGCTTGCCCAACTGGTCATCAGCGACGATGCACAGGTTCTCGAAGCCGAGCCGAACAACGATGTGGAACACGCGCAGCCTGTCACCCTGCCCTGCGACATCAACGGGCGCATCGGGCAGGGCGAGGACGTGGACTGCTACAAGTTCAGCGTGACGGCGGGGCAGGAAATCACGTTTGTCGTACAGTGCGCCCGCCTGCTGGACAAAATTCATGACCTGCAGGAACACGCCGACCCTGTCCTAATCCTGCGCGACCTGAACGGCCTGGAACTGGCCCGCAACGATGACTATTACCGCGCCGACTCTCTTTTGCACTACAAGTTCGACAAGGCGGGGCAATACGTCATCCAAATCCGGGATGTGAACTATCAGGGCAACCCGTTCTGGATATATCGGCTGACCCTGACCACAAGCCCCTACGTCACCGGGGTTGTGCCGTGCGCCGTTGCGCCGGGAACCGGCGTAGACCTGCGCGTTACGGGCTTTAATCTGGGCGGTGCGGCGGGGAGCGCGAATAGTACAGGCACGGCGCATATTGACGTGCCTGCGAATACGCCTCCCGGACTGTGGACGACCACGCTGAAAATGCCCAACGGAACCACGAACGCCATACCCCTGCTTGTCACGACCGCTCCGCAGACCGCGATTACAAACACGAGTGGAGGAAACGCGATTGGGAAGAATGCCGACGCGAATATCGCAGCAAGCCGGAGCGACGGCAGGGCGCAAACTGTCGTGCTGTCTACAACTCCTAACCCGGCCTCAACGCGCCTCGCCTCGTTTAGCGCGCCTCGTCCTGCCCCAACCCCGCTGCGGCTGCCCGGCGGCGTCAATGCCGTCCTGACTGCGCCGGGCGAGATCGACCGTTATCTATTTCACGCGCAAAAGGGCGTGGCCTGGGGCTTCGAGGTGACATCGCGGCGGCTCGACAGCGAAATGGACAGCGAACTCAAGCTGCGCGACGCCAAAGGCAATGTCATCGCCGCCAACGACGACGCGCTGGGCAAAGACAGCCGCATCGAATGGACATGCCCCGTAGATGGCGACTACACAATAGAGCTGCGCGACCTGACCGGACACGCCGGCCCGACCTACTTTTACAACCTGACCGCCCAGCCGCTGCGTCCCGATTTCGTGCTGCAATGCGACGGCGACCGCGCCCTGATCGCGCCCGGAAACCGAACGGCCTGGTTCGTCAAGATCGAACGCAAATACGGCTTTGCGGGCGAGGTCAAAATAGACGCGCAGGGCCTGCCACCGGGTGTCACGGCTTCGGCTCTGACGGTTCCGCCGCAGATGACGCAGGGCGTTGTCATCCTGAGCGCGGCCCCGGACGCCAAAATCAACATGGGCGCGGTGCGCGTCATCGGCACGGCGCCCATTGTCGGCGCGGACGGCAAAACGCCGCAAATGCAGACCCGAACCGCCCACGCCCTGAGCGAAATATACATGCCGGGAGGCGGGCGCGGCCTGCTCGAAGTGAACACGCAGGGCGTGGCCGTGACCGAGGCCAACGACCTGGAAGTTACGGTCGCCAATCCCAACATCACCATCAAACCCGGCGAGACCGTGAAGATAGACGTGACCATCAAGCGGCGTCCCGACTATACCAAAGCCGTCACGCTGGATCTGCGGGTCAACCATCTGGGCGGCATCTTTACCGACCCGCTTCCCCCCGGCGTCACGGTCGAGGACGGCGCGGCCATCCCCGAAGGCAAGAACGCCGGCACGATCACGCTCAAAGCCGCGCCCAACGCCGCCCCCATCGTCAACTGGCCTCTCGCGGTCATGGCAAACGTCAGCATCAACTTCGTGATGAAAGTCTGGTACGCCGCCCCCGTTTCCCTAACCGTCACCACCCCGCCCCCGCCCATCCCAGCCAAAAAATAAACGTAGTTTTGGAGAGAAGAAGCAGTAAAAGTATAGCGCCCGCTTTCCTCTAAGAGCGGGCGCTATGCTTCTCATACGGTTTCCTATACCAACCCCTGTACTTTCGGCTTCGTCACTTCATCTGCATCATCCACGCCGCATGTAGTCTCTAATTGACACTGGGACGCCATACCTCATCAAACAAATCTTTGTACTTTGGTGACAATCTTTCAGACAGTTCCAAGGGCTGTTCTCCCCTCAATAATCCTTGCAGTGCCTCATAAAAGATTTTGACCTGACTGTCAACGTCTGATGCGGTAAGTTCATCAAGGCTTTGTATCAATTGCTCTTTCGAAGTGTTATCATTCCCTTTCAAAGCAACAGAAACGTGTGAACAGGCGCCTTCCAAAATGATACCATCGTATATTTGGTTCAACTCTTTTATAAGTTGTTGCTTATCAAAAGAGTTACTGTTGATCCATTGTTCTAATTGTTCCATGCCGACAGACTGACCTAAAGAAAAAATGCTTTGAGCCGCTAATCTCGCAAAAGGCAGTTGAAGTTTGCAAGACAACCTCCAAGCGTCCAAAAAATAAAGATATGCGTCATGGGCAAACCCTTGTTCAGCCTTGATTTGACCCAACATTCCATAGGTTATAGCCGATTGTTGATCGTCACCCAACGTTTTGAAAATACTTAATGCCTCAATAACGTTTCTCTCTGCCTCGGTATAATTCCCCCTCTGGATTTCGAGCGTTCCTATCTGTAGCAAAATGTGCGCGACTCTCAACTTGTCATTGGTATGGCTAAGTTGCTCAAGCATCTTCTGATATAGGGCAAGCGCTTCCTTTAGTTCTCCTTGTTGTTGATGAAGATATGCTAATAGTGCAGAGCCAGCCATGCTACTAGATGGCTCTTGAGAGAAGGCAGCAATTTGCTTGTAGTATAATTTTGCCTTATCAAATTCACCACGCTGTTTTGCTATCTCTCCTAGACGAAAGTAGCTGGCAGTTTGAGATGACTGGTGAGATGAACCATCACGACCTTCAATACTAAGTAAAAATAATTGTTCTGCTTGGTCAATCTCTCCAATTTGGTAGTATTGCTCCGCAAGCATACGCTCGATCAATTGAGTCATGTACTTGTCTCCTAGTCTATTTGCTAGAGCAAGCGCGTCATGAAGACGTTGACGACTCAAATCAGGTCTACCAAGCGCATTGCAGAGCATCGCAGATTTAACCAATAGTCGAGCGATTATTTCTTGCTCGCGATGGTCTTGATTATTGAGCGACTGTGCTGTTCGTAACAGCTCTTCGACTCTTTCAACCTCTGCTGTTTTTTCATTGTAGGAGAGCGACTCAAAACCTGTCACATCAGACTCAAGAGCATTGACACTGTCATTTCGCCATAGATGAGGCATCGTTGGAAGTTCGTAGACGCCGGAACGCCATGCCCAAAAGTCGGGAGCGCTTATGGCGACTCTATCAAGCGCGTAGTCTGGAAGCCAGAGGAGCAGAACAGTAGGACAGGCGCGGCGGATCAGGTCGCGGTCATTATTCAGGCGTCCAAGTACAGGAGAATAATCCACATACCCATAAATTGATTTTTCCAGCCCATAGACGTTCACGAAATCAGGCGGATTATCCACGTTAATGACGGCTTCTAATTTATCCAAAAGGCTGATAATCGGTTCATCCAGTACGATTTCCAAGCCGCGTTTATCTGCCAGACGCTCTAAGAGAATACGGCTTAACTGCTGTTGCTGTGCGGGACTGTTGCACTTAACAAAGCCAAGCACAAAAGCGTCTGCGCGTCGTACAACGCGAGCCAGACGAGAAAACACCTCGTCAACCTCTGGAGTTATGTCGCTGCTTATCGTCATATCGTACCGGGAGTTATGTCGCTGCTTATCGTCATATCGTACCGGGAGTTATGTCGCTGCTTATCGTCATATCGTACCGGGAGTTGTGGCGGGCGTCGGCAGTTCAGGTGGCGTAATGAACTTGCGCAGTGTCTGCACGACAGGATTCACCGCATAGCAAACGTCGCCGTTGAGGTATTCCAGAATACTCGTGTTATACATTAGCAGTTGATCTTCCAAACTGCCGGGCAGTTCCTGTGTATCATACACCTCCCGCAGGATGCGATAGTATTCAGGGCGATTTAGAGCGCGTTCAAAATCTGTTCGCATTCCATTCACTGCCTGTTCCACGACAGCACGTGAAAGGGGTAAGTCGTCAATATAATCGCAGGCTGAACGCACCATGATCAGCAGATTGCGTAAATATCCACCACTCATACGACACAAATGGTCTAGGGTGTCAGGTGTGTCAAAAGCTGTGTCGCTGACGATACCAGCGGTAATGAGACGTTTACGTACCATTTCACGCATTACAGCCAACCCCGCAGGATTGTCCTGCCGGTCGCGTCCTGTCACTTTAATCATAGGCAGGGTAAACGCTTGCTTGCTGTAAATGGTCGTAAGTGCAGGCGCAGTGGGCGCGAACAGCATGGAAATCGGCAAAGTATAAAGGATATGGGCCTGCAGTTGTGTGAGTTGTGAGCCACGATTAATGAACAACTGCTCATGCGTGTTGTACTGGCTGTCGGGAATGGAACGCAAAGTAATACGATCTAGATTGTCAACGATGATAACTAAATCTTGATACCCTCTTTGCTGGAGCCTTATTCTAGTTTCGTCAAGAAGTTCGTTGACGGCGTCTATCAGGTTGGAGACGTTGGGTTCCAATGCTTTGCGGATTTCATCTCGTGCCGATGGACTGCTCTTGATGGCCGCAGTTAGTTTTGCAACCTTCATATCGAAGGTGAGGCTGTTGAACTCTACTTCACTGCCCAAAAACCGCTTCATTCCGTCTATAAACTGCGTCAAACGTGTAGGCAGCAGCTTTACGCCTAGCATTGTATCCATTGTTGTACCGACCGCGCGTACAATGGCAAGCAGGACGTCCGCGAAATCCACGTCGTTCACATCTACATCAACAGCATCCGCCTCGAAGTAAACGACGAAGAATGGACGTGAGGTTGGGGCAGCCTTTTTGAGCCGCTCAATTAGACGCTGCAACTCGGTGGTTTTGCCGCAGCCGCGTTGCCCCGTAAATAGTAGGTGCATGGGTGTGCCTGCCCGCCGCACGGATTTTTCTATCCGCTCTATTAGGTCACCCGTGCCGCGCACGTTATCACAGGGGACATAACGTTCGTCGCCGGGTTTTAACGGTTCAGCGGGATCGCACTTTTGGTAGAACAAATCAATACCTTGCGCCATCTGCAAATCCTCCTGCTTCTATTATATCTTATCTGTCAAGTGTAAATAGTGTCACAGGTTTACAGCGCGTCCGGCTGCGTCACTTCAATCGTTTTGCCCGTGTCGGCGGCGTCGCAGGCGGCAAAGGTCAGGGCCAGAGTGTTGAGGTTGTCGCGTCCGCTCGTTTCAGGCTCGGTGTGGCTCTCGATGCAGGCCCGCCAGTGGTACAGGTCGAATTGGTGGCCCTGCGCCCCGATGGACGGCGCCCAGATGGTTTCGCCCCACGGTTCCGGCAGGGGCGTAAAGAAGTGCATCTCCTGGTAGTCGGACGGGTTCGCGTTCTGCCGGAACAGGCGTATCGGCCCCCAATCGTCGCGCTGGTTCCAGACAAGGCTGCCCCGCGTACCGGTAAACGTCCATCTGCCGTTCCAGCCCGTGTCCACGCCGGGACTGGCGAAACTGCCCGTGTAGTTGACCATTGTGCCGCCCGCGAACTCGATCCACGCGAACACGCTTAGATCGCCCTGAGTGTTGCTGACGGTCGGGTTCCACGTCCGGGCCGTGACGCGCTCGGCATTGCGGCCCAATAGATAGCGCATGGTATCGAAATGGTGTACGGCCATGTCCATCAGGAACGGATGCCGCATCTGCTGTCGCCACCCGAACAGCAGCCCCTGTATCTGAAACTCCACGACGACATGGTCTATGTCGCCAATCGCGCCCTCTTCGATCAATTTGCGTACCTGGCGCGGCTGGTCGTGGTAGCGGAACTGCTGCGTCACCATCAGGGTACGCCCGGTTTCGTGGGCCGTCCGCACGATGTTGACGGCAGATGTCATGTTTTCGGCGAGCGGCTTTTCCGAAAGGACATGCAGGCCGTGCCGCATGGCGGCTGTGCTGGTCGCCTCGTGAAACGGAACCGGGGTGCAGTCAATCAGCCCCTCGGCCTCGACACTCGCGAGCGCGTCCTCAATACGCGTAAACTGGTGTTCGGGGGATACGCCCACGATCTCGCCCGCCGCGCGCAGGGCGTCGGGGCTGGGATCAACGAGGGCGGCATGTTGAAACCCGTCGGCATCGCGCACGGCGTAAATCCAGCTTTGCCCGAAGCCGCCCACGCCCGCCTGTATCACACGCATTGCTATGTCTCCTCACGCCGCGTCGCGCATCCGCATAAAAGCGCGGCGATTTGTTTCTCTGTTATCTTACGTTTCGGCAGGCTCTAAAAGGCCGGAACGATAACTCCTGGTCAACCCTGTGAAAACTAACGAAAACTAACCCTCTTGGCTGCAAATGTACCCGAAACGGCGCGCGGATGCAACTCGGTACAGCGCCTATTCGCCAACGGCAACATTGACAGCAGCATTGACAGCAGCATTGACAGCAACATTGACAGCAGCATTGTGCGTTATTTCACAACCCATTTTTGACACCCAAAACGGCGGCATTGTTCCCGGTGAGAACAATGCCGCCGCTATTTGCCGCGTTCCAATAAAGGACTGCCAAGCGTTTAGGATGCTGTATCAGGAGATACATCAGGTCAGGGCGATGTCGCCCCGCTCGCCGGTGCGGATGCGAATGGTTTCCGCGACCGGGATCAGGAAGATCTTGCCGTCGCCGATCTCGCCTGTGCGGGCCGCGTCGGCAATCGTCGTCGCGATGGTGTGCGCCTGGTCGTCCGGCACGACGATCTCGATCTTCACCTTGTGCAGCAGATTGACCGTGTATTCGGCCCCTCTGTAGTTGTGCGTAAAGCCCTTCTGCTTGCCCGCGCCGCGCACCTCGGTTACGGTCATGCCCATCACGCCCAGTTCGGACAGGGCCGTTTTGACGTCTTCCAGCTTTTGCGGACGTATCAGCGCTTCCACTTTAATCATATATAATTCCTTTCAGCAGTAGCCCCGGCTTCCGCTCTGCCCGAAATCAGGCGGGGCGAACGCCGGGATTTCAACCGTTTACAGCGTATCTACGCGGGGCGAGGTCTGCGAAGAGCCAACGGAGGCGAGATTGCTGTCCACGGCCCCGTGCGGGATGCCCGCTTCCTGCAAAGCGAACTCCGGATAGGCCGGGATGCCATGCTCGTGGATGTCCAGACCTTCCAGCTCGCCCTCGCGGGACACGCGCAGCAGGCCGAGGGATTTGACGGCCAGCATCAGGATCATGGCAACGACGAAGGTGCTGACCGTAATGGTCACGCTGCCGATAAGCTGCGCCTTCATCACCGTCATATCGCCGCCGTAGAACAGTCCCTTGAGTACCGCCGTGGCGGAGTTGTCCGCGCCGGTCGGGCCGGTCGCGCCGAACTGTCCGCTGGCGAACAGGCCCAGCGACAGCGTTCCCCAGATGCCCGCAAATCCATGCACGGGAACCGCGCCGATGGGATCGTCAATACGCAGGTACTCCAGCAGATTGACGCCCATAACTACGATCACACCTGCGACCGCGCCCAGGATCACCGCGCCGGTCGGCGTGACCCAGTAGCAGGGGCAGGTGATGGCGACCAGTCCGGCCAAAAAGCCGTTGACCGTAAAGCCCAGATCCCATTTCTTCGTCTGCGGGTACGCGTAGAACATAGCCGCCAGACCCGCCGCGCACGCGGCCAGAGTGGTGTTCGTCGCCACGCGCCCGATGCCCTGAAAGTCCATTGCCGACAGCGTACTGCCCGGATTGAAGCCATACCAGCCGAACCACAGGATCAAACCGCCGACAGCCGCGATCACGAGGTCGTGCGGCAGCATCGGACCGCCGCCGTCGCGCTTGAAGCGGCGTCCCAGGCGCGGGCCAAGCACGATGGAACCGGCCAGCGCGATGAAGCCGCCGATGGTATGCACGACCGTCGAACCGGCAAAGTCATGGAAACTCGTTCCCAGCGAGGGCAGCATGTGTCCCGTGCTGCCCATCACGTTCAGCCAGCCGTCCGGCCCCCAGGCCCAATGCCCGATGATCGGGTAGATGAAACCGGACACGCCCACGCTGTACAGCAGGTCGCCTATCCAGCCGGTGCGCCCGATCATCGCGCCCGATGTGATGGTGGAACAGGTGTCCGCGAACGCAAACTGGAACAGCCAGAACGCCAGGAACGCCACACCCGACGTCTCATACGTGGCGGGCGCGTTGTTCAGGAAGAACCAGGTGTGGGCCGTGCCGTCCCCGCTGCCGATCCAGCCGTTGCCATGCCCGAACATAAAGGCGAAGCCGAACGCCCAGAACAGCAGTCCGCACAAACAGGTATCCACAATACATTCCATCAGGACGTTGACGGTCTCGCGCGACCGGCAGAACCCGGCTTCCAGCATGGTAAACCCGACCTGCATGGCGAAAACAAGAAAGGCCGCGAGCAGCACCCACACGGTGTTGAGGGGACTGACGATGTCGTTTCCCTTGAGAACCGGGTCGTCGGCCCGCGCCGCGCTGCCCGCAAAGGCCATATACAGCGCGAAAGCAGTCAGCATCAGGGCCAGCGCTGTGGCTTTGCCCAGCAGCAGCGCGCCCGCGTAGCGCCGCCACTCCGGCTGCCGCAGCCGCTGTGCGAGCCGCGCAAACTTCTGGCTGCGCGACAAAATCTCTCTATCGGCGCCGCAATGCAGACGCTGTGAACGTGATCTTAAAAACAAGGTTTCTTCCTCCTCCAAACTTACCCGAAGCGGGGAATGCTGTTACTTGTTGTTTGCTACTCATTAATGCGAATAACTGTGGCGCATTGTTTTAAAGCGAGCAAACAGTATCTCGTCAAGCAAGCAACAAACAATAAGTGACAAACAACTAGAACTTGTACGCCGCGCTGACGAGGGCGGTGTCCTGGTCGCGGACGGCATTGGTGGCCGCGCCAAAGAACGACTGATTGGCGGCGTCGTGGCGATATTCCAGGCGCGTCACCAGATGGCTGCGCAGGAACGTGTATTCCAGAGTGGCCGTACCTTCGCGCAGGCGGTTGTAGCCCAGCCCGCCCGTCCGCAGGCCCACGCCGCCCGCGCCCGCGCTGTCCTCGAACTGCTCGATACGTCCCGCGAATGCCAGCCGCGAATTGATCTGATAGCGGGCATAGCCCGCATATCCCAGCCACGTTCCCGAAACATGCTTGGGGCCGGGAACGTTGCCCGAACCCGTGCCATAGTCAATGATGCCCGACAGTTTCAGGGCGGGCGTCACCTGAAGAATGCCCTGCGCCTCGGTCACGTAGGTGTTGATGCTGCCGTCGTTTTTGGGGGCCAGGCCGGGGCCGTATGCGCCCGTCCCCTCGTCCCCACCGATAAAGCCCAGAATGCCCGTGAAGGTGGCCGTGGGCTTGTACGTCAGCTGTATCAGGCCGCTCTTGCCGTCGTTGTCGTCGGCGATGTTGTTCCAGCCGTTGATAGCAGCGGCCAGCAGCTGCAATTTGGACGTGATGGGAACGCCCACGCGCAGACCGGCATGGTAAAACGGAATGGCGTATTGAAACCCGAAACTGCGCGAGTAGTTGTCGTTGCTCGTGCTTTCAATCACTTCGAGGCCCAGCGGCGTCACGAAGATGCCCGCGTCGAACGTGATGTCGCGCTTGGCGACGTTGACGGTCTTGGTGACGAATGCCTGCTGAATGTTCTGCCACGCGCTTGTGCCGCCCGGCTCGGTGATGTGGACAAGCCGGGCCGTGTCGCCGGTCGTCAGCGTCACCGTAAAACCCAGGGGAAAGCCCTTGCCCTCGGTGCGCGTGATGTTGAACTCACCCAGGTTGAAGCTGAACTCGCGGTCGTTGACATCGAAACTGCGGCCCACGTTGTCAATGCCGAAATGTTCGCCGCTGGGCGTGGCGTAGCCTGAAAACGAGTGGCCTCCGAAGGGCGACTTCCCGGCAAAGTAGGGCGCGCGGGCGTTGATGGCGTAGTACACATCAATCAGGCCCGAATAGGTGATGGTTCCGGGCGGCGTGGGCGCGGCGGGCGTAACGGCGGTGGGTGCGGCGGTAGTCTGGTTGGGCTGGCCTTCGGAGGGCTTCTGGGGCGGCGTACTGGTCTGGGGCGGGTTGGTCTGCGCGGGCGTTGTCTGCGGGGCGTCCTGGGCGCGCAGCAGGCTGGCGAGGCGCAGGGAAGGTTTGGCAAGACGCAGCAAACCGGAGAGGGGGCTTGGCCTGACGGCCTGCGCGGCCCTGTCCGCCGCCCGCGAGATAGCATCGGGAAGCGTATCAGCAGCGGGCGTGACGGCCTTGCTGTTCAATGGGATTGCGGGAGCTGCCGCGCTTGCCGCGCCTGCCCCATTCGACGGCGTGACCGCATTTGATGCCGCTGTGTCGCCGACCGGCTGTACCCCGCCTGCTTTTATCGATGAGGAGTCGCTTGCGGCAGGCGGTAGAGTCGTGTCTGCGCGGCTCAGGGCCGCGCCCGTCGCCAGCAGAACGCAGGACAGGACGGGCAACAGCAGGGGATGCGCGGCAAGGGTGGCAGCGCGCCGCGTCGGCGCAGAAGCGGCAGGGCCGTTGTGCCAAACGCCCGCAGAAGGGGAGCGGCGCAAACAAGCACTGATGGAAGCATTGAGTGAAGCATTGAGCGAAGCGTTGAAGATACGAGCGTTGAAAGAAGAGTATCCGCGCATGGTGTATTGTGTCCTCCGAGGAACGATAAACAGCGAGAGATGAAATGACACCGACAATCCTGTCCTAAGATGGGCGCGGAACCGCTGCGCGTCGGGAAGGAACCTGACGGGCGCGGACTCATCGGCGCGGCGGCTTTAGACGGGTCGGCATTGCGTGTATGCGACAACGGCAGCGTTGTCGGGCAGCGATCATTACAGCTTTGGAGTTGCGAAGGTGAGGCGTTGGCAGCGCTGCCATGCTGGCCTGCGCCGTGACGCGCAAGCCGACCTGTATTACAGTGTGGCTGGCGGCAGGCCCGGCGGACAATCGCTCGCAAAGACCATTCTTCGCAAACGAAAGCCCCGAACCAGCCGCAGAACTAGAGAAGCAGGGTGTGGTACACCCGGTGGGAGCGAGCGGCGCAGGGTGAGAGCCGTCTCGCTCAAAGCGCGGGCCGGCGAGAGTGTGCCGACAAGCGCAAAACAGAACAACCCGTTATACAACAAATCCGTTATGTGACAGGCTTAGAAAACTCAAATCAGTTGAGAACGAAATCCGCTTCCAACAAACCCGATCAAAGCGGCTTGCCCTTAGCGTGGGCGCTTTGTGTCGGGCGCTTCGTCGCAAACGCCGCTGCTTAACAGGATGCACTCGGCGATTTCGCGCACGGGCCGCGCGCTCGCAAACGCCTGCGCGTTCAGCCTGCGGTACGCTTCCTGATCGGTAATATCATGGCGATCCATGAGCAGGCGCTTGGCGCGTCCGACCAGACGGTTCGTCTCGATCTGATCCTGCGCCATGTCCCGCGCGTTTTCCAGGGCGCGCAGTTCGCGCCAGCGCGTAATGGCGATTTCGATGGCCGGCTGAAGTTCCTGCTGCCGAAACGGTTTGACCAGATAGGCCAGAACGCCCGCGCGACCGGCCTGTTCCAAGAGAGGAATGTCGCTGTACCCTGTCAGCATCAGGACGGGGCCAATCCGTTCCTGGCTGATGATCTGCGCGGCCTCCAGCCCGTTCAGACCGGGCATCATCACATCCAGAATGATCAGGTCGGGGCGCAGCCGCCGCGCCAGATGGCAGGCGGCCTCGCCATTGTCGGCCTCCCCGATGATGGCGTGTCCGAGGGCTTCCAGCGTGTGGCGCAGGTCCAGGCGCAGTACGGCGTCATCGTCCGCAATGATTATCTTTCCCTGGTGCATGTTTTCCGATGGGATGCCTGCGGGCGTCGTCGCCTGGGGCAGGCATGGCTGACAAAACAGCGCAAACACAACTTATCTATGCCAATCCAACTAAACCAATCAAATAAGGTGCAGCAACTCTGCTGTGGCGCAAATTATAACAGGTTACGCGCGTAATGTCAATTGGCTGAACGTTTTTTGGTAATTTGCGGTAAAGTTTTTGTACGTATGCCCGAATCGAATGACCGAACCGGAGCGAAACGCGCGTTGTCGGAACGGCCCGGCCCGCAACGCTTCCGGACTGGAATTACTTTCGGCAGGGTTTCCAGTATACTGATAAGCAGTCCAACCGGGAAAACTCCGGCAGACACCACAAAAATAGATCATGCAGCATCAGGAATTTAAGCGCTATGACTACAAATAACAAACCCTTTGCCATCTACCATGAGCATCCCGACTGGTTCCGGCCCCTTTTCGCGGAACTGGAACGACGCGGCCTGCCCTACGTGAAACTGGACGCCCGCCGGCACACTTACGATCCCGCGTCTACGCAGGATGCCGCGCAGTACAGCCTGGTCTTCAACCGCATGAGTCCGTCCGCGTATCTGAGGGACGCGGGCAACAGCCTGTTTTACACGCTCGGCTGGCTGGCCCATCTGGAGCGGCAGGGACTGCGCGTCGTCAATGGGTATCAGGCGTACACGGTCGAGACGAATAAGGCCCTGCAACTGCAAATGATGCAGACGCTTGGCATCGCGTACCCTGCCGCCCGCGTCATCAACCACCCGCACCTTGCGCCCATAGCGGCGGAAGGGCTGCGCTTTCCGGTAGTAGTAAAGGCCAACATCGGCGGCAGCGGCGCGGGCATCGTGCGCTACGACGACATGGCGCAGTTAAAGCAGGCGGCGCAGAACGGCGAGATTGACCTGGGCATAGACAGCACGGCCCTGGTGCAGGAGTACGTTCCGGCGCGGGGCGGCTACATCACGCGCATCGAAACGCTGGGCGGCAAATACCTGTACGCCATCAACGTCTATACCAATGGCGACAGCTTCAACCTGTGTCCCGCCGACATCTGCCAGACCAGCGGCGGCGTGGCGCTGGCCCGCAACGCCTGCGCCCTGGACGCGCCCAAAAGCGGCCTGACAGTCGAGGCGACCACGCCCACGCCCGACATCATCCACGCGGTCGAGCAGATCATGCAGGCCGCAAAGATAGACGTGGGCGGCATCGAGATCATGGTGGATGACCGGGACGGGCGCGTGGTGTACTACGATGTCAACGCCCTGTCCAACTTCGTTGCCGACGCGCGCCGCGTGATTGGTTTCGACCCGCACGAGCGTCTGGTAGATTATTTGATGGCGGAGGCGCGATAACATGAGATACGGATACTGGCTGCCCGTGTTTGGCGGGTGGCTGCGGAATGTGGAACGTGAGAACATGGCGGCGACGTGGGAATACGCGTCCAAAGTGGCCCGCCGCGCCGAGCAGATCGGCTATGACCTGTGCCTTGTGGCCGAACTGAACCTCAACGACATCAATGGCGCAGATGCCCCGACCCTGGATGCGTGGTCAACTGCTGCCGCCCTTGCCGCCGTCACGCAGACGCAGGAGATCATGGTTGCGGTGCGGCCCACGTTCCATTCACCGGCCCTGCTCGCGAAGCAGGCGGCGAATATAGATCAGATCAGCAAGGGGCGGCTGTCGCTCAACGTGGTCAGTTCGTGGTGGGCGGACGAGGCCAAAAAGTACGGCGTCCAGTTCGAGCAGCACGAGGATCGGTACGCCCGCACCGAGGAGTGGCTGACCGTCTTAAATGGCGTGTGGCAGGCGGATCACTTTTCGCACGAAGGCCGCTATTATCGCGTCGAGGACAATATCTTACAGCCCAAGCCGGTGAGCAGGAGGAAACAGGGGGGAACCGATCCGAAAACCGCGCCTGACAGACCCTTGTTGTACGCGGGAGGCGAATCGGACGCGGCGAAGAACCTGATCGCGCGGACGTGCGACGGGTATGTGATGCACGGTGACCCGCCCGCCAAGATCGGCGAGCGCATCGCGGACATGAAGCGCCGGCGCGAGGGCTTCGGGCTTGGCCCGATGCTGTACGGCGTGGCGGGATACGGCATCGTGCGCGACACCGAGGCCGAGGCGCAGGCCGAGAAAGAGCGTATCACGGATGTCAAGAGTTCGGCTGCGGGCTACGCCAACTATCAGCAGTGGCTGTCCGGCACAAAGCTGGAACAGCAGGTGTCGCTGGAAGATTATAGCGTGTCCAACAGGGGCCTGCGCTCCGGCCTAGTCGGTACGCCCGCTCAGGTGCAGGATAAAGTGGGCGAGTTCGAGGCGGTCGGCATAGATTTCCTGCTGCTGCAATGCAGTCCGCAGTTGGAAGAAATGGAACGCTTCTCGCAGGCCGTCATTTATTCATCGGCCTAAGAGCATCCGTCCGACAAATTGCATACTCGCTGCGGTCTCGGAGCCTAAACAAGAAGGGCGTGTCAAAACTAACATTATTGTATTCACACCCGCCTTGATTTTTCGTGAGCAGAAAAGCCCTATGCCGAATGATCCTGAAAAACCGCCCCGCGATCCCGTTCTATCACGCACGATAAAAGTGCCACCTCGGATGACCATAATCCGCCATTATGATACTGCCAACGATATGTTGTGCAGCGCGGTACATTTCGAGGATCTGGATACGGAACAAGCCAGAGTTGCCTTAGACGCGGGCGCGGACGTAAACGCAACCTGCCGGGGACAGGGTGGGACGCCGCTGATTTCTGCGGCTTATGGAAGTAACATCGCCTTGATTCGCTTGCTCTTGGAGCGTGGCGCGGATGTCAATGCCCGCGGTGAGTATGGGCGAACAGCTTTAATGGAAGCGGCAAGAGGAGGGTCTGCCAGGGTCGTTTCCGCTCTTCTGAAGCATGGATCCGATATTGAAGCGCGTGACGATGGCGGAATGACGGCTTTGCACAACGCCGCTGCTGATGACAGTCCACGAGCAATCCGTGTTTTGATAAAAGCCGGGGCCAGCGTAGAGGCCAGAGACAACGAAGGTAAAACCCCTGTTATACACGCTGTTCATTGGCAGCGCAACCTTCCTGCCAGACTTCTCATCGGAAACGGCGCGGATGTCAACGCAAAAAGCGACAACGAAAATTCGGTGCTGCAATGGTTCTGGCAGCCACCTCCTTATTGCAGCATGACGCAGGAGCAGTGGCGCGCCGATGTGCAGCAATCAAATTTTCGAGTAACCTGGCTGCGGTATCAGTTATGCCGAATAAATGAGAGCGTCTGGGGCAATCTGGCATACGAGTGTGGAGTTCTTTACAAAATGTTGAAGGACGCTGGCGCAAGAGACTGAAAGGTCATGCGGCGGCGCCGACACTAACGGCGTCATCGAGCGCGTCAAGCGTCTGGTTGACATACGCGCTGATGGTTTCTTCTAGGCGTCGTATTTCTTCCAGCGGGCCTTCCGCCATAAGCGCGAACTGCTGACGGCTTTTGGGAAGAACTTCTGTGTGCAGGGCCATTAGCGCGCGAACCATGCGATCCATTTGCTCACATGCCTGCTGGAGAAGGGCGTCATCCGTACTCATAATGTGATCCTTAATATGCCTTTGCTGAGTGCAGGCTTGGAACGTACTTGTTGGAAAAACGTTGTGTATTCAATATACTCTGCCGATCCTTCTCGCGCGACAAGCAGATCAAAGCCGTGCTTCCGCCGGACATGCCAATTTGAAATGGCATTTGCCTGAAAAGGGCGTAAGTCAATGCTGAAATCATGGTCGGTCTGCAAAACCGCGATCATGTCCACATCGTTTGGGGACGCTTCTACAGTAACAAAGCTGCCATCAACAATGAGGGCTTGAAGCAGACCGCTAAATTTTGCTTCCTCAACATACTCTTCAAGTCGCGCAAAGAGTTCCGGGCGACGATTGCTGGTCTGGAAGCTGCCAAAGTGTTTCTTGAGTTCTGCCAGGGTACATTCATGGATCCCTGGGGGCAATAAACCCTCTGCAAGAAGTTCCGGTATGGGCATAAACGTCCCTCTGCATTCGGAACGCGCGCGTACTGCAATTCATTATACACCGGAGAGTGTTAAAAAGTCTTGCATTGGGCTGCGCGAATTACCAGCAGTGGCTGTCCGGCACAAAGCTGGAACAGCAGGTGTCGCTGGAAGATTATAGCGTGTCCAACAGGGGTCTGCGTTCCGGCCTGGTCGGTACGCCCGCTCAGGTGCAGGATAAAGTGGGCGAGTTCGAGGCGGTCGGCGTAGATTTCCTCCTGCTGCAATGCAGCCCGCAACTGGAAGAAATGGAACGCTTTTCCCAATCTGTCATTTACCCGACAGCCGCGCACAGTTGAGCGTCACAATGGCTCGTACCTGCCGTATCCTGACTGTATCCTGCCCCATTCAGGTTTATGTATGCTTGCTCGCGTTCTGTTGGGATAGGAAATTGTCCCGGAGGATGCAAATGTTAAGACGGTGTGGATTGACTTTCGCAGGACTATGCTTGACGGGCGTTTCGGCTTTCGCCGCATCGCCATCGCTCGCCGCCTTGCCGCCGGACCTTCTTTCCACTGTCCGTGAAATACAGGCTGCGTATACCCGCAAAGATGTCGAGGGCATCCTCAGCCATTATGCCCCCGACTGCACTTTTCTCATGAGCGGAGTCTCTGATAAACTACATGATTTTCACGTCGTGGGGCGCAAGACACCGCAAGCAAAGCATTCTCCGAAGCGTCATGATCTCGCCGGGGAACGTCAGGAACTGCAGCGTATTTGGTCTGACCCTGTGGGATCACGGCTGTCGCCGCTTTCAACGCTCCCTTACCCTGTTGAGGCGGTAGATTTTACCTCCTATGTTGAGAAGGCGACTTCAAACCGCAAAGTCACGGAGCTGCGACTGACCATAGAGCATGTACTTCTGCTCTATCAGGGACAGGCTATATCGTCGCGCCACGAGGTGGATGAGGAAGTGTGGGTCAAGGGCGCACAGGGCTGGAAACTCAAACGCCGCACAATGGATGTGGGAGCAATGTGGACGGACTACTCTTAAACGAACATAACCCCGTAGTGCGGGGGGCTTGTCCTCCGCCGGTTCGCCAATCGAAACATATACCTCGTTTGCGCCGAACAAACCGATTAAAAACTACGTTCGCCTGAGGAGAGCGCAGCGCTGAGATCGTGGTCAGGCTGCAAAACAGCCGTAGATATGGCATTAAGTGACGCCCTTAGAGACAAACGGGCAGGCGTAATCCTCTGCTTGTTTGGAGAACTGTCGGCGGGTACGGATCAAGTACGGTTTGGTCGTGTCAGGGATACCTCGCCAACTGCTTCTGCGCCCCGTCCACGATGCGCGCGTCGCCGGACTGTACGACAATCTGCCACTGCTGGCGGGCTTCAGCGCGCTTGTTCAACTTGACGAGCGCATTGCCCAGATAATAATGTGCAAAGGCGCTGTTGGGAGCGATCTGCAAGGCCGTGTTCAGGGGAGCCAGCGCCTCTTGATACCGATGTAAAAGGATGCGAGCGCGTCCCAACTCCACGTAGGGATCTTCCCACTCCGGTTTGAGACGTATGGCTTCCTGGCATTCGGCTTCGTAGCGCGCATTATCTTTCTTCTGGCTGTAAGCGCGTCCCAGCACCAGATGCCCGCCGGCATGATTGGGGTCGAGGCGTAATCCCTCCTGAAGTTCCACAATAGCGGCATCCGGCTGTCCGCTGTCGCCCAGTTTGGCTCCGGCCTCCAGATGCTGCGTTGCGGCCTGCTGCGCCGCGCTGTCAGCAGGACGCTGTCCCGCAGTATGGTCAGAATGACAGCCGCCCAGCAGGCTAAAAATGGCAGCAGCGGCAGCGCAAAGGGAGGCGTTGAGAGGGGTTTTTCTGGTGTTCACGTTCATAATAGTCCTTTTTTGCGACTCGCTCAACATCAAGAGGTGACGCGCGGGTACGTGGAATAAAGTTTTGGCCCTTCAAGCGCGGCCTCGCCCGCCGCCCTATGTTGACATCCAGCTTCCGCCGGTCACGGGGATGGTCACGCCAGTTAAATAGTTGGCGGCGTCGGAGGCGAGGAACAGGGCCACGCCCGCTACATCTTCGACGCTTGCGATGCGCCCCAGCGGGATCTGACCCAGGATGTCCCTAGACATGGTCGCCATGCCCTCGCGGGCCATTGCGGTCTCCACCCAGCCCGGCGCGATGCAGTACGACAGGATGTTGTTGTGCGCTTCGGCGCGGGCCAGGCAGCGCGTCAGATTGACCATGCCCGCTTTGCTCACGGCATACGCGGGCGCTTCGGTCTCGGCCCGAAACGCCGAGCGGGACGCGATGTTGATGATCTTGCCGCCGCCCTGCCGCTTCATGTGAGGCAGCGCGCAAAACGTGGCGTTGACCGCGCTCATCAGATTGGTGTCTAAGGTACGCTGCCAGCCGGCCTGCCAGTCCACGTAATCCGGCGTGTCGAACGGCACGGCCTCAAAAACGCCCGCATTGTTGACCAGGACATCCAGCCTTCCGAACGCATCTACCACGCTTTCCACCATCCCGCGCACGGCGTCGGGTAGGGCGACATCGGCCTGCACCACAATATGCGGGCCAGCCGCGCAGTCGGGCAGACTCGCCACGACCGCGCGGGCTTCGGCCTCGCTCCCATTATAATGCACGGCCACGCGCATTCCACGCCGGGCATAGGCGCGGGCAATCGCGCTTCCGATGCCCCGCGACGCCCCCGTAACAAGCGCGGTTCGTCCTTGCAGTTCTTCCATGCCTTTATTCCTTCTATCCCTGCTTGCTATCCCTGCTTGCCCGTCCCTGATGGAAGGGTTGGGGCAAACCGTTTTTTGTGCTGAATTGTACCCTGCCGTGTCGTCTGCGCCTGCGTTCTCGCGCCGGAATTTTGTGTGATCCTGATCCCTGTGTGGACGCGCCACTTGATTTTCGCCACATCCATAAACGTATCCGCGACGCGCGCAGAAGCGCAGCCACAGGTATAATAGAAAGTATAAACCAAGTATAAACCAAGTACAAACCTTCGCGTCTCAGTAGAACGAACGCGGGTGCGTGGAACGGCGACGGGCGCAACAGGAACAACCGCGAACAGACAACCATGAACGCGGATGTTCGTAAACGAACACAAGTTGACACAAACAGCGGCGCGGGAGTTCAGCGAGGAGCAAGACAACGTGATACACAGTGGGATCGTGCGGCAGGCGTTGTGGCGGGCGGCAGAGGATGCGGACTTTCGGCGGCGCAGTCTTGCCAACATGGGCATGGCGCTGGCCGAGGAAGGTTTTATCCTGTCGGACGCGGAGATGAGCCAGATGCGCGGCGTCTGGGAGTCGCTGAACGGTCTGTCGGACCGCGCCTGCTACGAACGCATTTCCGCTCTGGCGCGCGCCAATCCACGCTGAAAACGGCCCTGGTTATAACGCGCCTATTGTGCTTGCGGTTACAATATCAAAGCATTTAATAGCATTTAATTGTGTTTCGCAAGCCTGAAATCCGCTTTATTTAGTCGGAATTATGAAAAAAACAAAAAATATTACCGGGAAGAAGCGAAATCGGAACTTCTGGCACACTTCTTGCAATACTACAAGAGTGTGAGGAGAACGTTTAGATCGCAGCCCCCTTCGAGCGTCGTGCTGCCGGGCTTGGCATAAGTGATGAGAGGTTCCGGACTTTCTTCAGCCTTGCTCCCGCCTATCGGCGCTTGTTGAATGCGTGGACGGTCAGCGCAATGTTGTTCTGGCCGCCCCTCCTTCTGTTTCCCGTTTGCCCTCGCATAACGACGCTGCCGGCCTTTCTGTAGTTCGCGCTGACCGGCAGCGTAAGTTCTTTCCTCCATCCCGTCATTCGTCCTTTTTGTCCATTATGCCTGCATTCATGTTCATTCCCTGCTTGGTTTGTTCTCCTGTAAACGTATCTACTCTTGAGTTTGTCTCGTCCTCTAAAATTCTAAGGAACACAATCCCTCAGAACGCTATCTGCCTGCAGCGAAACTTCAAACCGACCTCCTGACAAAATTCCTATCGGAGCGCGCCATGCCTGCTGCCCGTAAACCCGCGACAACCGGGACAACCAACACGACTTCCACCACTGCCGCGCGCTCCGGGGGACGCAAACCGACCCTCAGCCCCACGCGCATCGCCACGTATCTCGATTGCGCCGTCAAGTACAAATACATCTATCAGGACAAAATAGGCAAATTTTACACGAAAGCGCGGGCGGGGTTCAGCTTTGGCAGCACCCTGCACAATGTCCTTCAGGATTTTCACGAGCAGGGGGCCACGCACTCGCCGCAGGAGATGGTCGCGGAATTGGAGCAAAAGTGGATCAGCGCGGGTTACGCAAGTCAAGAGCAGGAGCAGGAACACCGTGAAAGCGGGCAGCAGATCGTTCAGGCGTACCACCTGGCCCACCAGGAGCGCGCTCAGGCTCAGGTCGAGACCATGTTTACCGAAAAGACGCTGGGCTGCGATATGGGACGCTTCAAGCTGTCGGGCCGCGTGGATCGCATTGACCGCCACGCGGATGGACGGCTGGAAATCATTGACTACAAAAGCGGACGCTGGGAAACCAGCGCGGACGAAGTCGCCAACAGCCTGGCGATGTGCTGTTATCAGCTCATCCTGACGCGTATGTATCCTGACACGCCCGTATTCGCCACGCTTTATTGCCTGCGGTCGGGCAATCAGGCCTCGTATGCGCTGGAGGGCGAAACGCTCATTGATTTTGCGCGCGAACTGACGGAACTCGGCCACCACATTCTGGATGAAGATTACGACGCGCTGCGTCCCGTGCCGCTCGACATCTGCCCCTCGTGCGACTTTTTGCCCCGCTGCGCCCGCTACTGGCGCGAGCAGGAACGACGCGGCGAGCCAATAGGCGAAGAGACGTCGTTCTCCGATGACGGCGTGTAGGGCCGCGCTATAAACGCAGCACGGAAAACTCAATGGTAAGCCAGGGCAGGGTATACTATGCAGGCCGGTGAGCGGATCAGCGAGAGGAACTGTCAGTTTTTGACGCTTATGGATGCGGATACACACAAAGAATTGGCAGAGGACAGCACAAGTGCGCAAAGACGCGCAGAGACGCGGCGGGAGCGGTTCGCGGTTCCCGATGTTCGCGCCCGCAAAGCGCGCGGCGAGAAACTCGTGATGCTCACGGCCTACGATTACCCTTCGGCGCGGCTGGCGGACCGCGCGGGCGTGGACATGGTCCTGGTGGGCGACTCGCTGGGCGCGGTCGTGCTGGGCTACAAAAACGTGGTTCCCGTGACTCTTGAAGACATGATCCATCACGTCCGCGCCGTGCGACGGGGGCTAAAGTACGCCCTGCTTGTCGCCGATATGCCTTTTGGTACCTATCAGGCCAGCGTCGAGGACGCCGTTCGCAATGCGGCCCTGCTGCTTAAAGAGGGGGCGGAGGCCGTGAAATTAGAGGGCGGGGAGGCCATGCTGCCTACTGTGCGGCGGCTGACGGATGTGGGCATTCCGGTCATGGGGCATCTGGGCTTGACGCCGCAATCCATTTATCTTTTGGGCGGGCATCGCGCGCAGGGCGTTGAAGACGCGGACGCGCAGCGCCTGCTCAATGACGCGCGCAGCCTGGAAGCGGCGGGCGCGTTCGGCATGGTGCTGGAAACCATTCCCGCTGCCCTTGCCGCCGACATTACGAATGCGGTTCACATTCCTACCATCGGCATCGGCGCGGGAGCGGCCTGCGACGGGCAGGTTCAGGTGTGGCACGACCTGCTGGGCCTGGGCGGAGGACGGACGTTTCGACACGCCAAGCGCTACGCCGAGGTCGGCAAAATCATCGAAGAGGCCGTGCGCGAGTACGGCGAGGAAGTGCGCGCAAGCCGCTTTCCCACAGAGGAGCATAGTTCCTAATAATGCGAACGTTTCAACAGGTCAGCGCGCTGCGTACCTACCTCAAAACGGTGCGGCAGGAGGGCAAGACCATCGGGTTCGTGCCGACGATGGGCGCATTGCACGAAGGCCACCTTACGCTTGCCCGCAGGGCGCGCGGCGACTGCGAACTGGTGCTGATGTCGGTTTTCGTCAACCCCACGCAGTTCGGGGCGGGCGAGGATTTTGCCGCCTACCCCCGCGACCTGAACCGCGACCTGGGCATGGCGTCGCAGGCGGGCGTGGACGCGCTGTTTTCGCCCGACCCTCTAGAGATGTACCCGCCCGGAGCCGAAACCATCGTGGACGTGCCGCGCCTGGGCGCGCTGCTGGAGGGTAAAATCCGCCCCGGCCACTTTCGGGGCGTCGCCACGGTCGTCACCAATCTGCTCAACATCGTGCAGCCTGATCGCGCCTACTTCGGGCAAAAGGATTATCAGCAATTACTGGTCATCGAGAAGGTGGCCCGTGACCTGCACCTGACGGCCAAGATTATTCTGGTTCCCACCGTGCGTGAGCCGGACGGCCTGGCTCTGTCCTCGCGCAACGCCTACCTATCCCCCGAAGAGCGTAAAGCGGCCCCGGTTTTGTACTGCGCCCTGCGCCGCGCACAGGAACAAATAGCGCAGGGTCTGGCGACTCCCGACAGCCTGCGCCGCGAACTCGAAGCCATGATTGCGGACGAACCGCTTGCCACCTTAGATTATGTGGCCGTTGTCAGCCCGGACACGCTCGAACCCGTCACGGCTCTGGACGGCGTTACCCTCGTGGCCCTGGCCGTCCGCATCGGCAAAACGCGCCTGATAGACAACATGCTGCTCGCCCCCGAAGGCGTCGCCATCCCCAAAAACCGCTTGGGCCAAATGTAGCCGCGTCCCGTTTGGCCTATTCTTCCGCGCAGAAAAAGCGCGGTCGGCCTCTTGACAAAATGGGGTCTGTCGTGCCACACTATCAGGCGTTTCCACAATGTCAGCCTTAGAACCGACACAAACGCGCTGATCCCCGTTAGCTCAATGGCAGAGCACCCGGCTGTTAACCGGGTTGTTGGAAGTTCGAGTCTTCCACGGGGAGTAACATAAACTATCACATAGCGCCTGCTTCTCTAGGAAGTTGGCGCTATCGTTTTATGTCGTTCTAAGAGCAACTTATGTGTTTGTTAGCTAATACTGATAGATGCTGCCATGTTCCTGATCTGCTCAACAATCCGGCTGTACCCGACACACGCGCAGAAAACCAAGCTGCGGCAGACACTGCGTACCTGCTGCGATGTGTACAACGCCCTGTTGCACTGGCGGAAGTTCGCCTGGGAAACTGAGTGCAAAGGCGTAACGCGCTTTGAGCAGCAGGCCGCGCTTCCGGTTTGGAAACGGAAAACAACCGCTGACGGCGACCTGGCGCACCCGGAACTTGGGGACGTGTTCAGCCAGACGCTGCAAAATGTCGTGTACCGCGTCAATCTTGCGTATGAAGCGTTTTTCCGGCGGGTAGCGCGGGGCGACAAGCCGGGCTTCCCGCGCTCTAAAGCCCTGTCGCAGTACCGCAGTTTCTGCTACCCGCAGCGCGGCTTTTCGATGGGCGAGAACAGCGTTACGCTGTCGAAAATCGGCACGATTAAGGCCGTGGTGCATCGGCGCGTCGTGGGCAGGATAAAGGACTGCGTCGTCAGCGAGCAGTCAGGCAAGTGGTACGCTTGTTTCAACTACGAGGTGGAGGCCGAACCGCTGCCGCCGGCAAATGCCGCAGTCGGTATAGATGTGGGCCTGGAAACGTTTGCCGCGCTTTCCGATGATGCCGGGAACGACGAACTGATTGCCAATCCGCGCTTCTTCCGCAAAGATGAGGCAAGGCTGTCGCAGGCGCAGCGCAAGGTGGAACGGCTAAAAGAGCGGCTGAAGCATACGCGGAGCGCGGATCAGAGAGCGAAACTGCGTAGGGCAAGACGCGCCGTGTCCCGCGTCCATGAGCGCGTTCGGCATAGGCGGCATGATTTCATCCACCAGACGACGCGCCGACTGGTAGCGCGTTACGATGTGCTGTGCGTCGAGAACTTGACCGTACAGAACATGATGGCCTGCCCTTCGCCCCGACCGGACGGCGACACGGGCGCGTTCCTGCCCAATGGCATGAGCGCGAAATCCGGTTTGAACAAGAGCATCGTGGACGCGGCCTGGTCGCGCTTTCGGCTGACGCTGGCGGACAAGGCTGCAAGAGCCGGTCGCAGGGTCGCCCTAGTGAACCCAGCGTATACGAGTCAGCGCTGTTCGGGGTGCGGCGACATTGCGCCCAAGCCCCTGTCCGAGCGTCTGCACGCGTGTGAAACATGCGGGCTGCGCCTGAATCGGGACGTCAACGCCGCGCGCAACATACTCGCTGTGGGTCTGCACAGCGTTCCTGAACCGTCAGGATAAAAGCCGCCGCTACTGCGTGCGGAGCAGTCACCCGAAATGTTGGTGGTTTGTTCACTGTCGTTACTGTGATCTGTGCGATACTGTCTTAATGTAAGCAGTGACGCAGGAGAGGCGGCAAATTTGAAAGCGCAGCAAAAGCAGTACAAACGCAGTTTCCACAGATACGTCAGGCAGTCTATGCTGCTCCTGTGTTGTCTGGCGTGTCAGAGCAACGCAGCGTATTGCCGCCAAACGCCCGCGCACAGCGCCCCGGCGCAGAACGCTATGGCGCAAAACGCCACGGTGCAGAAGGTGGAGAACGCGGGCCTGCTGTTTACGGATAATCCGGCGGGCGTATCGGGCGTGGACGCGGGGTACTCGCTGCCTATGGGGAACCGGACGCTGTGGCTGTTCGGGGATGTGTTTCTGCTTGCCCCAACCGACCCCTCCAAGTCGTATGTGGGCGGAGTCAGCAACTGCGGCCTGCTCGCGCCTGCGGGGCAGGGGGCCGCACCTCTACACAAGTATACGTTCCTGACCGACGCCAAGACCGGGCTGGCGCATTCCCTGCTGCCCAACGCGCCGGGCGAAGGCAACGAAATCCGCTACTGGCCGTTCGGCGGCTGGTACGACAACGCGGCCCATCAGGTCTATTTGTATTACGCCCGCATTCGGAACACGGGCGGCGGGCCGCTGGACTTTCGCATCGAGGGGCATGGCCTTGCCGTTGCCGATGCGCCCGCCAATGCCGCTGCGCCCACCGATCTGCAATTCCGACGCCTGGACGCCGCTCCCGATCAAATGCTCTGGTGGAACGACCTGCCGAAATCTCCTTCCGCCCAGGTTCCTCAACAACCTCCCGGCCAATCTGCAAGCCGATCCGCAAGCCCGACTGCGAACCCATCGGCTGGCCGGCCCCCCGCGCAGCCTATTCCCGCAAAATTGCCGCTCTTCGGCAGCGCGGTCGTATCGGGTACAACTGACGGCTTCCTCTATATTGTGGGCGTACAGGAACGGGGAGAGCGCAAATGGGGCAAGCTCGCCCGCGTACCGCCAAAGCAGATCACCAATCTTCGCGCTTATGAATACTATGCTCAGGCTGAACAGAACGGGACAGGACCGCGCTGGAGCCGCGACGCAGGCGAGGCCGCCGATGTGGACGGGCTGAACGACTTTCCCAACGAACTCAGCGTCTCCTACAACGCGTATCTTGGCGGCTGGCTGGCCGTTCACAGCGTCAACGTGTCGGACAAGGTGCGCCTGAGCGTTGCGCCGCATCCGTGGGGGCCGTACAAACCCATTGGCGAGATCGGCGCTCCGCACAAGGCGTTTGCGCGCGCCTTTTGCTACGCGGGCAAGGAACACCCGGAACTCAGACAGGCGAACGGTCGCATACTTTACATTACATACGTAGACAGTGACCGCTACTGGCTTCAACTGCTGAAGGTGACATTGCAAAAATAACGCAAACAATCAATGCTAATAAACGCTATTTTTCTTGCTATCGGCGCAAATAGGCATAATGGGAGAAGGAGAAAGCATCTGGGGCGTATGCGGACACGACGCGCTCTGCCGGTATCTGGTATACTAAAGGTACATCAAGGAGAATTATCCCAATGACCGCCGCCAAAGTTACCAAGAAGAAACCTGTTTCCACCGTTCAGGACGCCGCCGCGCCGACAGAGACATTCACTGCCGAAGCGTTCGCCCCTGCGCCCGTGGAACATAATGAGGCGCAGCCTTCCCCCGCAGCCGTCAGCCCTGCCCCATCCGTAGAGTTTGCGGCAGACGTGGCATCAGGCGAGCCAGCCGTTGCAGACGCGAAGCCCGCTGCCAAATCCGCTAAAAAGGCGTCCGCTAAAGCGGCACAATCTGAGATAACCTCCGCCGAACCCGTGCAGACCGTGACCGATGCGTCCGCTGCCCCTCTACCCGTGTCCGAGGACAAGCCGAAAAAGAAGGCCGCGAGCGCGGTCTCCAAGACGAAAGCGCCTGCTGATGATGTCAGCGCTGTCAAGAACACGGCGGAGGAAGTCAACGAAAGAACCGAACCGAATCCTATGCCAGTTGCAGAATTTACACAAGAAGCCAAGCCGCTTGAACTTCCCGCGATGAACGCCGCGCCCGTCGCGCCGGTTCAGGAAGAAGTTAAAGCACAAGAAGTCAAGACACACGAAACCAAATCCGAGGTCAAGGCCGCTGAAGCCAAGACTGACAAGCCCAAAAAGGCCGACGCAAAAGCCGCTGAATCGAAGAACGTTGAGCCGAAGAACGCAGAAGTAAAGAACGTCCCGGCCAAAACGGTCGAGGCAAAGAGCGCCGAACCCAAAAACACCGAACCGAAAAACATTGAAGCCAAGAGTACCGACGTCAAAAACGCGGACGCTAAAAGCAATCCCGTCAAGAGCGGCGAGCCGAAAGGCGATGCCAAAAGCGGCGAGATCAAGGCTGAAATCGCTGACGCGTCCGGTGAAGTCGTCGAGCAGGCCGCCGCGTTCCGCGCGCTCAACCTGAGCGAGCCGACCATGCGCGCCATCATCGAAAGCGGTTTTGAAGCGCCCACGCCCATCCAGGCACAGTCTATCCCCATCCTGCTTGCCGGCCAGGACATGATCGGGCAGGCGCAGACCGGAACCGGCAAGACAGCCGCCTTCGCCCTGCCCCTCGCCGAACGCCTGGACGCCACGCAGAACCATGTGCAGGCCATTATTCTATTGCCTACACGCGAATTGTGTATTCAGGTGGCTCAGGAAACGCACAACCTGACCAAGTACAAGCGGATGCGCGTTGTCCCCGTGTACGGCGGGCAGCCTATTGACCGGCAGTTTCGCGCTCTGATGGGCGGGCCGCAGATCGTCGTCGGCACGCCCGGGCGCGTCCTCGACCATCTGCGACGAGGAACGCTCAAGCTGAACCAGGTGCGGATGGTCGTTCTGGACGAGGCCGACGAAATGCTTAACATGGGCTTTCTCGAAGACGTCGAGGAGATCCTGAAGGAAGCGCCTAAAGAGCGGCAGACGGCCCTGTTTTCGGCGACGATGCCCCCGCGCATTGCGGCCCTGTCCCGCGACTATCTGAACAACCCGCAGCGCGTGAGCATCGAAAGCAAGCACCGCACCGTGTCGCAGGTGGCGCAGACGTACTACGAGGTAGCCCCCTCCCAGAAGGTAGAGGCGCTGGCTCGCATTCTGGACATGGAATCACCGGGCAGCACGATCATCTTCTGCCGCACACGCCGCGAAGTAGACGAACTTGGCGAGTCGCTGCAGCTGCGCGGCTACGAGGCCGAGACCCTGCACGGCGAAATGAACCAGGCCGCCCGCGACCGCGTCATGAACCGCTTCCGAGCCAGCCAGGCCGACCTGCTCATCGCGACCGACGTAGCGGCGCGCGGTTTGGACATTGACCAGATCACGCACGTCGTCAACTACGACATTCCGTGGGACGTGGAAAGCTACATCCACCGCATTGGGCGCACAGGCCGCGCGGGGCGCAGCGGCAACGCCATTACGCTCATCAGCCCGCGCGAGCGACGGCAGCTGAAGCTAATCGAAAAATATATCAACGCGCCCATCAAGCCGGCCCGTGTGCCGAGCGCAGCCGACATATCTGCGCGACGACGCGAGATCTTCAAGACCAACCTGCGCGAAACGCTCAACGGCGGCAACTTCGACGGGTATCTGAATACCGTACAGGAACTGGTCGGCGAAGGGCAGTTCGACGCTTCGCAGATCGCTGCCGCCGGTCTGCAAATGCTGTGGCAGCTGCAAAAGGGCGCGTCCGATTACGACGTGACCGAGGCGGATGTCGAGGTGGAGCGCACCGAGACGGGCATGGCGCGTCTGTTCCTGCAAATCGGACGGATTGACGGCATACGTCCCGGCGACATCGTGGGCGCGATTGCAAATGAGGCCGGTCTTTCCGGCAATGCCATCGGAACCATTGACATCATGGAGCGCAGCACGTTTGTGGAAGTGCCGGAAGCGGCAGCGGCCCACGTTATGGAAGCCCTGTCCCACGCGACCCTGCGCGGCAAGCGCATCCATGTGGACATCGCCCGCCCGCGCGCCGAGGGCGATCCGGGCGGCTTTGGCGGCGGACGGCCCGACTCCGACAATCGGGGCGGCGACCGCTTCGGCGGCAACCGGGGCTACGACAACCGTGGCGGTGATAATCGCGGAGGATACGATAACCGTGGCGGCGACAGTCGTGGAGGCTATGGCGACAATCGCGGCGGCTACAATGGTAATAGCAACGGCGGCAACGGCGGGGGTGACAACCGGGGCGGAGGCTTCGGCGGACGCGACGACCGCAACGCGCGCCCGATACTGCGCCCGCACCGCCCCGGCAATGGCGGCGGTGACAACAGGGGCGGCGGCTTCCGCCGCAACGGCTAGACCGACTGTGTGACAGCCCGCATTCTTCGGGCCTGAACTAAACCCGATACAACACTTCAGCGCCGCGCGAACAAACCCCACCGGGTCTTGTTCGCGCGGCGTTTTCATGCGTCCCTCTACACATCCCCGCCTGCCTGGATTCTCACATGAGGCCGAAACGCCGCGCCCGCGCAAAATTTCCCGATTGCCTGAACTTCCTCCAAGACGCCCTTCAAACCTCTTTCTTACGCGCACATAACAAGGGAACAACAGCGGGCTATTGGGCGTCTACTCGCAAGCGCGGGGATTGTTTGCCACGCTCACTCATGGCATGGAAATCAAGCGCGCTGCCCCGTGAATTTTAGCGGCTGCACTGTCTTTTTTCATTCCGTCCCTGCTCCGGTAGTCCTACGGGAAAGCGGGAGTTCATCGCGCAAGTGTGTCATCTGGCACACTTCTTGCAACATGTCTCTTGAGAACCAGGCGAAAAAAGCCCCGGCTCACCCTGATGGCCGGCGCGCTCCCCTGTGTTCTGTCACTGACGTGATGCCGCGCCGCATCGTCACACCTACCGCCCGTCACAACGACGCCGGGCACGTCCTGAAGCGTCCTTTCCCCGCGAACGGGAAGGAGGCCGGCTGAAATGAGAACCCAAACCATGTTAAACACCTACCGCGCATCCAAGTCGAGAGCGAGACTGAACTCCGGCCTGCGACTGGCCCTTGTCCCGACAATGGCCCTCGCCGCCACGCTGCTAGCTTCCGCATCCCACGCTCAGGTCATGCAGATCACCAGCGCGCAGTTGACGCCCACGAGCACTGCTAACTTTACCGACCCGGTCGGTCTCGTTGCCAATCCTTATCAGGTTGCAGCCAGTGGCTCAACTATCACGCTGACTTTTACCAACAATGGAGCCTCCAGCACTTTTAGCCGCATCAACCAGCAGGGCATAGGCGCGGGGCAGGGCGATAACTTCGGCGGCGATTTCGCGCCGGGAACGCATCTTTTGCGGAACCCGGGGACTGGCAGCGGAGCCGGCTCCGCGCTCACAGTTGCTTTCAACGCAGGAGTGAACGCTCTGGGCTTCAACTATGAGCCGAACGCCAACTTCGCTATGGGGGCGGCAAACTTTACATTCACTGTATTTCAGGGCGCGTCCTCAACCGTTTTCACTTCGCCCCCCATTCCGATTGCCACGAACAATGACTATGAAGATGGCAGTGCGCCGTTCTTTGGCGTTCGCGCGATGGACGGCAGTAACTCAATCACGTCTATTCAAATTTTCGCGACGGCGGCGCCAGGCAGCACGACGACCACCCCGGACGACTTTGTAATTAGTCCGATCCAGCTGGGTGTTAGAGCGACTGCCGTTCCTGAACCGGGTGTGCTGGCGCTACTTGCCGGCGCGATCCTGCCGATGGGCCTGTTGGTTGCGCGCCGTCGCCCTCGCTGAACACTCGCCGCCTGGTCGCTGGCTGCTTTCTAACATATGGGAAACGGCTGTTCTGGCTGCAATACCTGTCGAAACACGCGCGACAGACTCCATCTGTCACGCGTGTTTCGCTGTATTTGCCCTTTCACGTTTCCTTCCTATAACTTCGGCTACAATTTCTGCTGTAATGCGTCACTTCTTGTGTTCAGTTACTCAGGCTGTTCCGCCATTTTTTGACGCTCAGGCTCGGTGTAAATGTCCATGAGGCAAAATAAATCTCTTGGATTTGAGCCGCCCCGAATAAATACCGGAACATTTGTGTTATACTTACGTCAGACCAAGAACACAGTAAGGATTTACCCTGCGAATCAGGTGTAAAACCCCTGTCAATTGCGAGAAAGTTCGCAATGACGCGCTCTTTTCCTGCTTATTTGTGGATGAAGCGCCGATACGCGCATCAATTCTCGTGGAGCATGGATACTAAAGTTCCCACACCACGGCTTACACGTTTGTTTGCTCAGTGCCTGCTTTGCATCACGCCTCCGGTCCTGCCGCCGGGTTTACTTCACAAGCCAAGTCAACCTGAATACTGTCCTCCTATGTCAAGCGAGCGAGCGAGCTTTTCGCGCCGCGCCTGACTGACACCTGTAATTTAGAAACGAGTCCATGACGGCAGTTATAACACCCATCACTCGCCTGCGCTTTGGCGAGCGTCTGCAAGCCGCCCATGTCATCACCGGCGAGCAGCTTAATCAGACTTTAGAATATCAGCGGCATACGCGGCTTCCCTTCGGCGAAGCGCTCGTGGCGCAGGGTATCAAGACAGCGGGCGAGGTCGGCCCTCACCTGGGCAGAGCGATTGGCTTTCCCTTTGTGGACATCGCCGAGTGCGACATTGACACTAGCCTCGCGCAAAGGGTGCCCGAAGAAATCGCGCGGCGCAAGATGCTGCTGCCCTTCGCGAACGTCGAGCAGGTGATCCATGTAGCGATGGCCGACCCTCTGGACGTGGTCGCCGTGGACGATCTGCGCGTGCGCCTGCGCAGCCACATCGAGCCGCATCTGGCCTTCCGGCGCGACCTTTTGGAAGCTATCAACCGTATCTACGATGTTCGCCTGAAAACACAGAGCGTACTCGACGAGATGGGCGATGACACGCAGGCCCAGGCCGCCCTGAGCGTGGATGACCTTGTCGGATTGGCCGAAGACGCGCCGATTGTCCGCCTGGTCAATAACATTATTCATGCCGCAACGAATTCGGGCGCGAGCGACATACACATCGAGCCGCAGGAACACAGTGTGCGCGTGCGATTTAGGCAGGATGGCCTGCTGCATGAGCAGATGAATTTTCCGCTGCACCATTTGGCTGCTGTGGTTTCGCGCATCAAAATCGTGGCGAAGATGGACATCGCCGAACATCGCAGGCCGCAGGACGGGCGCTTTGTTGCCGCCGACGACAACGGCAACGGTTTCGACTTTCGCGTGAGCGTGATCCCGCTGATACATGGCGAAAAAATCGTCATGCGCGTCCTGTCCAAATCGGGGACTTTTTCGGGCGCGACACAGTTAGGCTTTTACCCGGAGCAACTGGAGCAGTTTCGCGCGTTCATAGCGCAGCCGCATGGTATTTTGCTGGTCACGGGGCCGACAGGATCGGGCAAGTCCACCACGCTTGTCGGCGGACTGACCGAGATCAACGACGCGACGCGCAACATCAACACGGTCGAAGACCCGGTCGAGTACCATCTGCCCGGCGTCAATCAGATGCAGGTGAACGCCAAGATCGGCGTCACGTTCGCATCGGGCCTGCGTACCCTGGTGCGGCAGGACCCGGATGTGATCATGGTGGGCGAGATCCGCGACCGGGAAACGGCGGAAATCGCCGTGCAGGCCGCGCTTACAGGCCATCTGGTGCTTTCGACCCTGCACACCAACGATGCCCCCGGCGCGCTCGTGCGTTTGCAGAACATGGGCGTGGAGCCGTTCCTGATTACCAGCGCAGTGATCGGCGTGGTCGCCCAGCGTCTGCTGCGCCAGATATGTCCCTTCTGCAAGGAAGCGCACATGGTCAGCGCGGCGACCGCCAAATCGCTGGGCCTGCCCTTCGAGGAGGGCAAGCCGCCCCTGCTCGCTAAAGGCCGGGGATGTGTCAAGTGCGGCGGGCGGGGCATGAAGGGCCGCACAGCGGTGTATGAGATCATGACTATGACCGACAGCCTGCGCGACCTTGTACTGAGCGGCGCTCCAAGTTCGCAAATCAAGGAGCAGGCCATCGCAGACGGCATGGTGACGCTCCGGCAGGCCGCCCAGCGCAAAGTAATGGAGGGCATCACGACGCCCGAAGAGATGCTCCGCGTTCTGTTCCTGGAAGAGTAATGCTGAAGAATACTGAAGAAGTCACAGATAAAACGAACCTGGTTTAGCGGGTTCGTTTTAGAAGACTAGTTCATAATACCTATTAAAAAAATTTGCAAGATGCAGTCATAACCCAGTATAATTGCGGAATTATACTGTATAATGGAATCGCTTTACAGGCAGGGTGAAAGATAGATGCCCACATTTACCTATACCGCGCGGGATCGCAGCGGCGCACAGCAGACCGGGACTTCCACAGCGGCCAGCATGGGCGAACTGAAATCCCAACTGCGCGAAAAGAACCTGTTTGTCACGGACGCCCGCGAACAGGCAGCGAACGAGACAGGCAAGGCACAGGGCGGACTGTTCTCCCGGCGCAAGGTGAAGCTCGGCGACATGGTGGTGATGAGCAGGCAGCTTGCCACATTAGTGCGGGCCGGCCTGAACATTACGGAATGCCTGTACAGCGTGGCCGGACAGACCGAAAACGCTACGCTTGCCGATACGCTCACGCAGGTGCGGCTGGACGTGCTGACGGGCAGTACGCTGGCCGGAGCGATGCGCAAGCACCCGCGCGTGTTCAACGAAATGTATGTGTCTCTCGTGGATGCAGGCGAGGCGGGCGGACTGCTGGACAAAACGCTGGAAACCGCGGCGGTTCAGTTCAGCGAGGAAGCCGACCTGCGCGAAAAGGTCAAGGCGGCGTTCACGTATCCGCTTTTGGTCATGGTAGCCGCCGTGGGCGTGGTCGCGTTCATGCTGGTCGTAATCGTGCCGGTGTTCGCGCAGGTGTACAAGCAATTCGGCTCGCAGTTGCCCATCGTGACGCAGTCGCTCGTGCTTGTCAGCGCGATTGTGGTCAACTACTGGTGGGGCGTGATCCTGACCGCCATCGGACTGTTCTTCGGCATCAAATACGCCAATAAAACGCCGCGTGGACGCCTGCTGTTCGACCGTATCAAGCTGAAACTGCCCCTGTTGGGCAAGCTGGTACGCAAGATGGCCGTGGCGCGGTTCACGCAGACATTCGCGGGCATGTCGAGCGCGGGCGTTCCCATCCTGCGCGGTCTGGCGATCTCAGCGAACACGAGCGGCAATGTCGTGATTCAGAACGCCATCCGCGACGTGGCCGAGCAGGTGCAGCAGGGCCGAGGTCTCGCCGTGCCAATGGAGAATACCAAAGAATTTCCCCTGATGGTGACGCGGCTGATCGCCGCGGGGGAACAGTCGGGCAATCTCGATGAGATGCTCAACGAAATCACCCTGTTCTATAACCGAGATATAGCATATACAGTAGACAAACTTACCAAATTGATGGAGCCTATCATGACAATCGTTGTCGGTATGCTGGTTCTATTCATCCTACTTGCCCTGTATATGCCCATTTTCAGCCTGGGGCAGGTCGTCAAGGGATAACGCATTCCGGCATTCCCTTGCACCCTGCAGCCACCCCGTTCCGGCGTGTCCCTGACCGTACACGCGGCCTTAGATCGGTCGCTTACACGCCACGCAGCCCTGCGGAGCCAACCCGTCGGACGGCCTGTACCAACAAACCGAGCAGATTGCCGACGTTTGTTCGAGCGTTTTGCTCACGTCCCACTATCCATGTGGCTCGCGCGTTTCTGATCCGCGTAGACAGACTCGCGCCTTCCGCACCGTATACAATCACACTCACTGTGCCGGCCAGGCAGCCGGCAGGAACCCGGAATTTTCGGGAACTGACCAGAAAAGGAAGAAACCAATGACTCGCACACACTCTACTCGCCGTCCTGTAAGCGGCTTCACGCTCATCGAACTGCTCGTCGTGACGCTGATCCTGTCGATCCTGATGGCAGTCGCCATTCCGCTGTACCTCAGCAGCGTGGCGGACGCCCGCACCAAGACCTGCCAGGCCAATATGCAGACCATCGCCAACGCCGTACAAGCTGCCCATGTAAAAAACACGGATGTGGACTACTCTACTTACAATGGAGCAGTAACAACCGCAGCGGAGCCTGATCTACAGGCAGTACCTATCTGCCCTAACAACACACCCGCTGGCGGCAACAAGTACACGATTGTAGCCGTACCTGCTACCGCAACCGCTCCCGCGAGTTTCTCGGTTATGTGCGGCAACGGTGACGGTACGTTCACACCGGGTGTCGGTGTCACTAACACTGCTAACAAAGGCGCCGGTGGCGCACCGTAAGCCCGATGGTAACGGAGTTCATTCCGCTACACTCGCTCTCCAACATTGTCGGGCGTTCGCGTCCGACAGTGTTGGAGTTCTTTCCTATTTTTTGTCTTGCACTCGGATTACGCGGATTGTTCGGATTAATCGGATTGCATGCGGCGTTCTCCAAGTTCGTTCTGGATGATGCGGCATTTTGTATTTGCGTTATAGAGACAGCCGGAATTTACGCGCCATCCTGTCCATCCACCAAATCCGTGTAATCCGAGTTCGATACGATGACAGTTCAACCGTTTGCCTGGAAGTGACGCGGCCCCGGTCGGCCTGTGTCCTGAAAGAGCAAGATGATGCACCGGCCAAAACCATCAACTTTATATCCTCCGCCTTTGCCTGCGCCTACGGCGCGGGCTACATGTCGCTCTGCGAACGCAGACCGTGAGCGGCGGACGCGGGGCAGCGCACTGATTACCGCTATCGTGTTCGCTCTGATCGTTGCACTCACACTCGCAGGCGTGGGAACGCTGACAGTGTCGCACTACGCGCTTGCCCATGTCGAGGCAGATTCGACTTCGGCGATGGATCTGGCCGAAGCGGGCATCAACTACGAATTGACGCGCATCACCAATAATACTGCGGACGCCGACCAGCCGAACGGTCAGTATCAGCCCGCCACCATCATTGACGCCTCCCTGCGCGGCTCCTTCTATGTACGCTGCGTTGACCCGGCTACGGGCGGAACCTGGAACGGCAAGGACAAAGTAACTATCGTCAGCACGGGGATTATCAATGGAGCGCAGCGCACGGTCAGCATAAACGCTGCGCCGAGCGGCACCTTCTATACTGTCTACGGCGCAGGTACAGCCAACAAGGGAGGACAAACCGCGTTCAACGGCAGCGGAGATATAATTGACGGCATTGTCGGTACGGACGGCAAAGTATATGTCAACCCGAACGCGGCACCCCGGCCCGTAGTGCAAAAATTGGTATTCAATGGGCCAAATTCGGGATGGTACAACAACCAAGACCCAGGTGGATACACATCAATAACAAATGTCAAGCCGGTCGCATGGCAGTCCGTGACGCAAAAGATCAACAGCAATTTCAGTGGCGGGGAAAGTACGCTTGCTCAGAACAACGACAATGCGCTGGCGACTTTCAACGATGGCACACCCGCCATCGACGGAACCGGCCTCACTACCGATGGAAGTGTTCCCGGCCACGAGATTATAACGCTTCACAGCAAGCCGCCTGTAAATGGGGTCGTCCAAACTACGAATTATTACCTGACGCGTCTTCAGGTGACTCAGGCAGGCAGTATCCAGTTCGACAACACCAACGGCCCTATCAACATCTATTATGTTGCGCCAAGTACGAGTTCGGGAGCGGGAGCCGCTATACGCGGCGGCGAATCGAAGGTGTCCCCCTCGGATGTCCTCGGCCACAATGTCAACCTTTATTCTTCGGCCACGGGATCGCTGCTGATGGCGCCCGATAGCACGAATGCTCCTGTCGAAATGGGCATCTATGCCTATGACACGGTCGAGCAAAGTAACGGCCCCCAAGCTTTTGGCAGTGTGACATTACAGGACAATTTGAATTTCGAGGGCCAAATCATCGCCAACAAAGTCAATATTTCCAATAATGTACACATCAAGGGTCAGCCGGGCTACTTCGAAACGCCGGATGAGTACTACGCGTTCAGCGGCAACTGGCGGGAATGGGCCGGGGACGGCAGCAGCGGCATCTACGGGGGAGGCAACCAATGAAAACTCAACCCGGACAAATGCGCCGACCAGCAAGCGTATCAGCGCGCAGTCGCTCCCGTCGCGCCGCAAGCGGACGCAGGCGGCAGGGCGGATTTACGCTTATCGAGGCGCTGGTGGCGTCACTTATCATGGCCGTGAGCGTGAGCGCGATGGTCAGCCTGTTCTACTTCGCGTTCAACATGACCATGAAGGCCGACAATCAGGGCGTGGCGTACACCATCGGGCGGCGCGAGATGGAGCAGGTCAAGCTGGCCGGGTTCGAGTTTGCGCCGGATGGCACGACCGTTACGAACTATGATAAGGTCGGCAATCCCGCCGTTGCGGGTTCGGTCGCCGTGTTCCAGGCCGCGACACAGGTAAGCACAAGTGGCTCTCCCGGCTCATATGCGTCGCATCGTATCGTCAACATCAAGGTGGTCACGCTCCAGAACACGAGAGATGTTCTCTACCAGAGCGGAACGCAGTTGTCGAAAGCGGGGATATGATCATGCGAAACCCTTCACGCCGCGGCCTCACCCGACGGGCGCGTTCAGGCCAGAACCTCGTGGAACTTCTCATCGGAATGCTGCTCGCCCTGCTGACGGGCGCGGCCCTGTTCGCGCTGATGTCCAGCAACTACGCGTCGCGCAGCGCGGTCACGGGCCAGAACTTCGCCAACGCGAATACGCGCCAGCCGCTCGACACCCTGACCGATACCCTGCGTAACGCGCAAAGCATTCAGTACGGCACGATCTATCAGGCGCTTGTCGAAGCGGACACTTCGGATGTGACGTGCAACACCCTGAACCCGGACGGCACGACAGGCACGTCGCGCATCTGGCTGGATACATCAGTCACGCCGCACGTCCTGAAACGTTCCAAGAACGGCGGCCCGGCGCAGACGCTTGTAGTCGGCCTGCAAAGCCTGCGAATCACCTACTATACGCCTGCGGGCAACGCGTACAATGCCGCCAATGCCGCATGGAGCGAGAGTACCGCCCCGAACAGCAATCTGCCCGGCATCGGCGCGGCGGATATACAGGCCACGTTCAACAACAACGGCAATACGCGCACTCTGGAAAGTTTCGTCCGCCTGCGCAACAGTCCCTACACCCGCCCCTGAAATTATCTGTTTTATTACCCCATACATCGGTTCCGGGTACTTTCAGTACCCGTCTAAGTGGCGTTCCGCCGAGCGTCCTGCGGACCCAAATACCTGTAGACAAGTGTATCGCGTTCGTAGGATGCTTGGCCGCAGGCCACTCGGACATGGGTTTTTAACCCGTAAAGAAATGTGCAGGGTAGAGGTTGCCAAGAAGGAATTCACTCCACATCTGGAGAACTCCTGACAATATGACGGTGTTCTGCGCGTTCGCCTGCGACATAGACGACATAAGACGCAGCATGGCATGATTCGGCAGGCGGCACGGTGTTTAGAAAGGTTTCAGAAAGACCCTTTATGCGATCCAATCAACGATCCCTGCTGGCCGTAGACCTGACGCCGCACCAGATACGCGTCGTAGAGATGCAGGGGCGGGCGTCGTCCGCGCAGACCCTGCGCACGGCCGTCGGCCCGATGCCCGAAAACGCGTTTTCGGGCGACCGAATCACCGACGCCAACGCGGTCGGCGCGGCCCTGCGGCGTCTGGTAGAGAGCATGGGGGCCGCGTCCCGCGAGGCCGTCTTTGGCATTCCTCCCGGCAGCATCACCACGCAGGTGGCCGTCGTTCCTCCCGCCCCCGACAACGAAATGCTCAGTGTGCTGGAAAACGAACTGGAACATCTCAAGGTGATCCGGCCCGATGAGGGCGTGTTCAACTATACGCGCCTTGTCGGGCCTGCAGGGCAGGCGAATGGCGCGGATGCGGGCGAAGTGCAGATGCTCGTGATGGCGGCGGACAAAACCGTTGTCAACACGTATCGCGATGTGGCGGGATTTGCGGGCCTGAAAATGCTGGGCCTGGAACCGACCCTGCTCGCCATGTACCGCATCGGGTGGCAGTTGGGACACGAGCAGGCCGGCGTCGTGTACATCAGCGTCAACCACAACAAGTGCGAGATCGCGCTTGTGGAAGCAGGTGAGATACGGCTGTACCGGCGCGTGGAACTCGGAACCGACGGCCTGTTCCCGACAGCAGCCACGGCCTCGCAGGGCAGCGCGTCCCCGCTTGCCCGCCCGTCCATAATAGGCGAGGAACCGGAGCCGGACATTACGCTGCCGTTTCCGGGTGCGCCGCCCGGTTCGCCTTCCATGCCCCGCCCGATGACGAGCGGATTGAGCGGTGACGACATCGGAACAGGCGTTCCCCTGAGCATACCGGCGGCCCGTTCGCTTGCCCAGGAGCTGCGCCGCTCACTGGAATACTATCGCCGCGAGAATCCCTCCGGCAGTCCGATCATGCAGGCGCTGCTGATGTCCGACTCGCCCGACATCGCGCCGTTCGCGCCCTGGCTGATGCAGGAACTGGAACTGGACGTGCGCCTTGTCCGCCCGTCCGAGGTCGCCGTGCTGGGGCAGGTTCCCCCCGCCTACGTTACCGCCCCGAATGCCAACCCGTCCGGGTACGGCGAACTGGCCCTGCTGCCCGCGCTGGGCCTGGGTCTGGGAATGCTGCCGGATCAGCCGGTCGGTGTGCCGCATTTCGACCTTGCCGGCGAGCAGCGGGCGAATGCCGCGCTGGAACTGTCCCGCCACTATTTGACGATTGCCCTTGCCGCCGCCCTGGTCATGGTGCTGGCGGGCGCGGGCGTCACCATCGCCATCGGCAGCCGCGCTAATGATGTGGCCCACGAGGTCGGGCATTTGCAGGCGGATTTACTGGAGCGGCAGCAGACGCAGCAGGTCGTCATCAACCGCATTCAGGCGCAGCAGAACGAACTCACCATACTGCAAAAACGCGGTTTTCCGTTTCCGCGCATGATGGATGCGGTGACAAGCGTACTCGCGCCTCAGACCGCCCTGACCGAAGTGGACCTGGACAAAACGGGCAAGCTGACCGTGATGGGCAGCGCCCTCAACGACCGGGGTATCGTGACCACACTGGACGGAATGCGCTCGATAAGCTGGTTCGAGATACCCACCCTGGACAGCTTCGACCGCAAAGCCCCCACGCAGAACGCGCCCTCGTACATTTCTTTCAAAATCCTGACGCAGCTCGCGAATATGCGGCCCGCCACGGCCCTCGGCCCGAACGGAACCGTTCCTGCGGCTTCAGGTTCAGCCTCTACGCCGACGCAGGGAGGGACACGATGAACAAACCTTCCACGCTCCGGCTTGTGACCATACTGGCCCCGCTGCTGTCGGGCATTCTGGCGATCTTTCTGATCGTGACGCAGAACCGCCGACTGCACGCCCTGGAGGATCAGCGGGCGCAGATCACGCAGCAGATCACCAGCCTGGACCTGCTGGCCCGCGAGATACAGGCGCGTCCGCCGCTGTCTAAAATGGCCGCAGCCCCGCCCGCTCCCGATGAGCAGCCCGTGTTTCTCGACCTGATACGCGGCTTTGCCAACAGCAGCCTTGTGCAGCTTACCAAGTACGACAACAAAACCGTTCCCCCTCCCGCGCCCGAAAGCGCCGAAGCGAAAGCCGGCGCGATGCCGCCCGGCGTTATCGCCCTGACAAGCAACGTGGAGGTGGCGGGCGGCTATAATGAGGTACGGCAGTTTATGATGGAACTGTGGCGTTCGCCGCGCCTGTTCAACACCACGGATCTGAAATGGTCGGCAGGTCTGGACAAGTGGCCGGCCACGCGCCTGGCCTTTACCCTGACGCGCTACGTCCATACAGCCGCCGCCGCAGGGCCGGCGGCTGCCGGAATGCCCGGTGGAAGCGCGGCGACACCGGCTGCAAATGCCGCGACACCCGGCGCGGCAGACACGAATGGCGCGACAAGCACATCCGGCACAACAGGCGCCTTTCCCGGCGCGCAAAACCCTTCCGGCGCAACACAAGCCAGACCCAATATGCGTAATGCGCCCGCGCCGACTACTACGCCCCGCGCCGTTCCTGCCGCGACCCGCCCCGGCGCGTCCGCGCGGCCCTGATTGCCTTTATATCTCTAGCAGTATCTTTTAGAAGCAGACCGGATCAACATGCCACTCAGACAACCGCATTCAGGATCGTCCCGGACGAAATCGCATCCCGCCCTTCCTTTCTATGCAAGACGCCGCGCCGGCGCAAAACAGCGCGCGCGCAGGCCGCACCGCCATATTACGCGCCTGATGCTGCCGCTGACCGCCCTGCTTGTGGCGCAGGCTCCGTTCGGCGTGGGCAGCCAGACCGCCGCGCTCAAGGGCGTATCGGCGCAGGTCGGCCAGCCCCGCCGCGCAAACATCAAAATTCGCTTTGTGGATACCGATGTGGCTGAGGTGCTGCAGGCGCTCAGTCTAAGGACGGGCAGCAACATCATCTATTCCAGTCTCGGCACGGGCGCGGCGGGAGCAGGCGCGGCGGCGGGAGGGTTCAAGCGTCTGATCTCCATCAACGTCAATGCGTCTACGACCGAAGAGGCGCTGCGCTACGTCACCTCGGCGGCGGGTCTTGCGTTCCGGCAGGTGGGCAATTCGTATGTCGTGGCTCCCGCGTCCGGCCTGAAACAGGCCATCGAGCCGCTGGGCGAGCAGACGCGCGTGCCGCTCACGTCCATTTCGAGCGGGGAAGCCGTGAAGACCATCGAGGGCGCGTTCCCCTACGTGACCGCGCGCCCCGCGGGAACCGCCGTGCTGCTCGTGGGCGCTCCCGACGACTTGAAGCAGGCGCAGGCGCTGCTTCAGGATCAGGACAAGTCTCTTGTTCCCGACCCGAACACGTCCGAAGTGGTGAATCTGCAAAACGTCAAGGCGAGCGAAGCGATCACCCTGCTCAAAAGTCTGTATCCCGACCTGAAAATCGAAAGCATCGGCGACCCGATGCGTCCCGGCGGCACAATCGGCCTTGCCGGACGCCGCTCGCAGATCAACCGCGCCAGGGAAAGCATCACGAGCGCGGACGCATCAGCGGGCGCGCAGACGCCTGACCATGTTTTCCGTATCTATAACATCAAATACAGCAGCGCGCGCACCCTGCGCATCTTCCTGCAAAACGCCGCGCCCCGCATGACCGTGCTGACCGGCCCGGAGAACTACTCGCCGCCCCGCCCCACCTTCAACCCCATCACGGGCGCGACCCTGGGAACCGCCAGTACAGGCGTGGGCGGTAACTCGACAGGTTCCTCCAGTGGCGGCGGCGGCACACTGGCCGGAAACATCAGCGATGTCGGCGCGAACAGCGGCATTAACAGCGTCAATGATCCGGGCGGCGCGACCACGGGGAACACGTCCACAACGCCGCAAAAAGGCGAGGTCAACGACCGCGCCAAGACCCTGATCCTGAGCGGCACGACCAAAGAAGTGGACGCGGTCGTCGCCCTCCTCGACCAGGTAGATATTGCGCCGCGCCAGGTGATGATCGAAGTCAAGGTCGTGGACGTCACGCCGCAGTTCAACGACTCGGTCGGTCTGACGTATGGATTCACCCCGATTGGCATTGCCAACGTGCCGGTGGGAACCGCGATTGATCCCACGACAGGGCAGCAGGCGTCTTCGGTTCTAACGCAGACAGCCGGCAACGCGGTCTTTACGCGCTTCGGGCCGGGGTTCGCCGCCCAGATCAATGCTATCGCGACCCGCACCAACAGCAAGCTGCTGGCAAATCCGCGCGTACAGGTGATTGATAACGACGACGCCAGCATCTTTATTGGCGACACCATCCGCACACAGATCGCGCAGTCGGGCATCGCCGGCACGACCATTCAGGTGCTGGAATTTCCGGTCGGCATTATTCTCCTGGTGCGCCCCCGCATCAACGCGGACGGGCGCGTGACCATGCGGATACATCCGGTCGTCAGCACGGTCACATCGCTGGGGGCGGGCAACATCCCCAACACCAGCAACCGCGAGGCGGAAACCACCGTACTGATGCAGGACGGCGAGACCATCGTGATCGGCGGCCTGATACGCGACGAGTTCACCAAGTCATTGCAGGAAGTTCCCGTACTGTCGCGCATTCCGCTGATCGGCGAACTGTTCAAATACAGGGCCAACAATCGCAGGCGCAGCGAGGTGCAGGTGTTCATCACGCCGCATATCACGACGATTGGCGTGCCGCTGACCGCCGTGGAAAAGGGCAACGCCGCCGCCGTATCGGTCGAGCAGACGCATCAAAACATCCCTGTTCCGCGCAACTCGCAACTGCCCCGTGACCCGCATGGCGAGTCGCCGCCCGTGCCAACGCCGCCGGTGCGAACTCCGTAGCAGGTTGTATCGTCGTACATTCATAGAACCGGCCTTGGATACAGTTGGGGCGACGCAGTTATTTCCAAGCAGTTTTCGTATAATTTTTGTACAAAGAGCTTTTATAAAAAGGTTCTTCAGAAACCGTAGTTTAATCCTGAATACTTTCCGCAGGCACGAAAGCAGATTACCATGCAGATGAAACCCGAAGAACGCGCCAAGGCCATTGGTCTGGGGATCGCTACCGCCGCCGTATTCGGCTTTGGCGTGATGCGGATCGTAAGCGCGATGCACACCAGTTCACCCTCCGCCACGGCGGAAAACATAACGTCGGGGCAGACGGTTCACATGGCGGATCAGGCGATACCCTCCGCGTCGTCCGCCATCGGCGTACCGAACGCGCCGGGCGCGCCCCTGGCCTCCATCACGCCCCCCGGCAGTGTGCCGGTCTATGGCGGCAGCGTTAAAGGAACCAAGCTGGATCTATACGCCGAGAACCTCAACGATCCGAACGCGACACGCGATCCCTTTACGCCGGTGCTGCCCCAGACCAATCAGGGCGTAGCCCGCATTCAGCCTGTCCGCCCGACCTTTACAGCGGTTCCGAGTGGGCCGCGCCTGCCGGGAACGGCAGTCATGCCCACCATGCCGCCGCGCGCTCCGGCCACTGCCAATACAACTTTGAACAATGACAGCGCGCTGATGCTGCCCGGCGGCAAATCCATACTCGACGGCGTAGTTCTTGCGGGCGTGATTACCGGCCCCTACGCCGTAGCCGTGCTGCACATCGGCGACCGTTCGTATGAACTGGTCGGCGGCGAGAAACTGCCTTACGGCATGTCGCTGGCGCGCATCACGGACACGGGCGTTTACATGCGGCGCAACGGGCGCATGGTATTTATGGAGATCGGCAAGAGCCTGCATTCGGCCATGTCCATCCGCACCAACAGCCGTTCGGCCCGCGAGCGGGGCGGCGCGATGCTTTCCGCTGTCCCCATGCCTGTGGACGGGGAAATCACCCCGGAGCGCGGCGCGACCATACAGGTCGGCTCCACCGAGGGCGCGGGTAATTAGTTGTTCGTTGTCAGTTGTTTGTTCGGTGTACAGGGCGTGTCTACTAAATTGTAGACGCGCCCTTGTTGCGTCGGAACGAGCGGCTGGCGGCAGTCGGAATATAAGATCAGGCGGCATGAACCTTTCCAGTCGTGACCGGAACCAACAAACGTAACGCTGGATAAGAGGATGAACAACAAAAAATGAACAAAAAAATGAGCGACAAAACCAGCAGCACAGAAAAGCAGGACAATAATATGCCGTACAAGCAGCAGCTCTTTACATTGGGAACCGGACTGGCAAAAATTGCGGGCGTAGGCGCGCTGTGCGCCTGCGCGTGGCGCGCGATGGCGCAGCCGTCCGATCCCACGCCCGCGATGACTCGCCCCGTCGCCCCCCACTCGCCCGAATATCGGCAGGCAGTGCAGCGCACCGCGCAGATGACTGAGGACGCCCAGGCGCGGCGGTTGGCGAAGCGCGCCGGCCTGGACATTCTCAGCCTGACGTGGGAGGACACGGGCCGCTACGACAATTCTTCGGTTGGCCCGAACATCAGCGACATGACCATTCAGGTCGCCACGAGCGACCCGCGCACCGGGCAGACGCAGGCGACCTGTATGCCCGTGATCCGCTATCCCAACTTTTCCGACAAGACCTGCGATCTCGACCCGCGCGACTTTACCCTGCTCGTCGGCAATCAGACGGCGCATGGCGCTCCCGATGGCGGCGCTGGCTCGTATCCGCTAAGGCGCGTGTCGCTGTACGACTTTTTGCAGGAGCCGACCGCGTTTTTGTCGCATCCGAGGTCGTGGAAGGGCGACAAACCCAAAACTCTGCTCGCGCCCGAACGGGACAGCAAAGTCCTGGTCAGCGCGCAGGCGTGCTTTCTGCCCGTGCCGCGCCACGACAAGGCCACGTTCAATCCTGTGCTGTTCAACTACCAGAGCTACGCCAAAAACCCCGCCGTCCTGACGATCCTCGCCACGCGGGAAGGTACGAGCGCGACCGTCATAGATAACACGCGGGACGCGTTCGAGAACGGCAGCCTGTGGGGGCAGCGCCTGTTCCACAACCAGCATGGGCAGCGGGCCAGCCTGACCGGCGAGCGCGAAACCGATTTTACGGCGCACGGCGGCGATGGAACAAATACGATAGGCCCGTCTGCTCCCAACACGCCTGCCGGCCTGAACATGGTGCTGCTGATCCAGGTTCCGCTGAAGCAAAAGCCGCAGCCCCGCAGGATGTACGCGATGGACAAGGCGATGGCAGCCCCACCCGCCGGCGGCACGATGCCCCGTCGAGCGGCCAGCGCGGAAAGCAACGTGGAAAACGCCGTGATCGGGCATGGTGCATTGGAAGGGCCGTACACTGAAATGGACGATCTGCCCATTGAACGCGACCCGCATTTTCCCGTTCGCGTCACCATACAGTTCTACAAGGCGACTGATAACGGCGTCGTCAGCCCATCCGACATGGCGGCCATCAAAACGCAGATAGATCGTGTGTACGCGCACAGTGACAGCGTGGGCAGCCTGGTAACAGGCGGGCGCACAGGCCGCGTCACAGAATACGAGGGCGCGCACATCCAGCCCGCCGACTGGTGGGAGCGGTTCTGGGCCGATTACGAGCGGCATTTCCACACGCCGCGCCGTGTCGCCATCGAGCGCCTGAACCATCTGCTCGGCCACGACCACGCGCAGATGCCTGTTACCGGCCTGTACGTCCGCGATCTGCTGCGCCATCGCGACGCGTCATAAGTAAATCAAACCGCCTGACATGCCCGCAGAGCCACTCACCTTGTCCGCTGCCGCTCTCCCTTCCTCCCCAACCGTGAGATCGGCGAAGGGCGCAAGCGTTTGCGGCAGCGGGCAAGGTGAGTGGCTCTGCGGGCATGTTGTGCAGCAGGAACCGCCGCGCATGATGTAGAATATCGTTACTAAGGCTGGACAGGCGCGTCCGTCAAAGGAGCGTCCGCAGCATCACAGAGTATGCGGCTCGGCTTGCCTGACAGCAGGAATTACGACGCTTTACCATTTTGAGCGGTAGACGCTGCTTGCGGGAGGCGCAACGATGCGTTCCTTAGCGGCAGGCGGCTATAACAGGAGAACCATTTCCGCATGAAGGGGCAATATTTGACCGGCGTGACGCTGGCCGCGCTCGTGGGTATGACGGGATACGTGGGCGTATCAGGAGCCTGGGCGCAGACGCCCGCGCCGTATGTGTGGAAAAGCGTCAAGGTCGGGGCGGGCGGGTTTATTCCCGGCATCGTGTTCAGCCGCGTAGAACGCGGGCTGGTATATCTGCGCTCGGATATGGGCGGCGCGTACAGATGGGACAACCCGCAAAAAACCTGGATACCCATGCACGATCAATTCGCCGAAAGCAGCTACTTCGGCACGGAAAGCATCGCGCCCGATCCCATTGACGCCAATATCGTGTATATCGCGGCGGGCATGTACCGCTCCGACCCCGCTGCCATCCTGCGCTCGCGGGACAAGGGCCGGACGTGGCAGGCGTTTCCCGTTTCGTTTCGCATGGGCGGCAACGAGGACGGGCGCGGCCTGGGCGAGCGGCTGGCCGTAGACCCTAACGACAACCGCATCCTGTACTTCGGATCGCGCCATGACGGGCTGATGCGCAGCGCGAATCAGGGCGAAACGTGGCAAAAAGTCATGAGTTTTCCGCTTGCGGGCAGGGGCCTGCCCCAGAACGGCCCGACCAATGGGGGCCTGAGTTTTGTTGTTTTCGATCCCCGCAGCGGCAGGCGCGGAGTTGCCACCAAAACCATTTTCGTCGGCAGCGCCGATCCCGGCCCGCAGCATCTGTTCCGCAGCGACGACGCGGGCGCGACCTGGAAGCCCATTTCCGGCGAAGCCAAACCCGAAATGCTGCCCGCGCAGGCGCAGTTAGATGACCGGGGCGTTCTGTATGTCACGTATGGCAACGGCATCGGGCCGAACGGCGTCACCGATGGCATGGTAATGAAGCTGGACACGCGCAGCGGACAGTGGACCGACATCACGCCCGACAAGCGGCCCGGACACCCGCAGGGCGGCTATATGGGCCTGAGTCTGGACCGTCAGCATACCGGTACGCTGGGCGTCACGACCATGAACCGCTGGGGGCCGGTGGATACCGTATGGCGCAGTATAGACGGCGGGCAGACCTGGGCCGACATCGTGGGCAAAAGCCAGCGCGACGTGCGCGATACGCCCTACCTGAAGTGGGGATTGAAGGAAGCGAAATTGGGCTGGTGGATGGCCGCGTTCGCAATTGATCCCTTCGATAGCGATTTCGCCACGTATGCCACGGGCGCGACGGTCTTTGCCACGCGCAGGTTTTCCGATGTCAGCAAGGGGCAGCCGACGACGTGGTTCCCATGGGTGAACGGCATCGAGCAGACCGCCATCATTACTCTGATGAGTCCGAGCGCAGGGGCGCATCTTCTCAGCGGCTTCGGCGACATCGGCGGCTTCGTGCATGACGACCTGGCGCAGTCGCCACCGATGGGCATGTACCAGAACCCGCAGTTCGGCAATACGAATACGCTGGAATACGCGGCGCATCAGCCCAATGTGATCGTGCGCAGCGGACGGCCCGCATCGGGGCAGGCCGCGCTCGCGTATTCCGAGGACGGCGGACACTCCTGGCAGCCGCTCGCGCTAAGCGCCGCACCCGCAGCCGCGACGGAAGGCAGGCCGCGACGCAGCCGGGGCGGCGGAACGCCCGCGCTAATTACAAGCGCGGACGGCAAAACGTTCATGGCGATGACGCCCACCCCGCAGATCACGCGGGATCGGGGCCGAACGTGGACGCAGGTTCAGGGACTGCCCCCGAACGCGCGCCCGGTCGCCGACCGCGTAGACCCTGAAGATTTCTACGCGCTGGATTTCAGCAGCGGCACGATGTACCGGAGCAAGGACAGCGGCGCGACGTTCACGGGTTCGCCCCCGGTAGGTCTGCCCGACATCAGCCGCGACCGGACGACTAATGCGGAAGCCGAATGGCCGCTGCACGCCACGGACGGGAAAGAAGGTGATTTGTGGCTCGTGAGCGGGCAGGGCCTGTTCCACTCGCCCGATAGCGGAAGGACGTTCCGCAAAGTCGGCGGCAGTCTGCGCGTCGAGGAACTGAGCTTCGGCAAAGCGCCGACGGGCCATGATTATCCGGCCCTGTTCGCCATCGGGCGGCAGGGCGCTGCGCGGGCCATCTGGCGCTCGGACGATGCAGGCGCGACCTGGCTGCGCCTGAACGACGCCCAACATCAGTGGGGAACGCGCTTCCGCTGCATCGCCGCCGACCCCCGCATCTTCGGGCGCGTCTACATCGGCACGGACGGACGCGGCATCCTCTACGGCGAACCAACGACGACGACGGCAGGGCAGCGCGTCACAGCAAGCCGGACTTCTCTGCGCTAGACCGCTTCAGCGTCACAATGTAGGGAACAACTTATAACGAAACCCAATAAGAAGCGCAGCGGAATAGATTCCGCTTCGCTTCATCTTCGTAGTTTCCACATATCTATTTACGAGGGAGTATTTCGCATAATGGCAGGTTTACACAGCGTTATAACGCGTTCTTACGCTAACAGATGAACTCCCTGAACGCTGCCCGCATGGAGAAAGCTGTCACCAAAGCAGAACAGGTGTGTCCAATGAAGCATTGACCGGCAGATATGATACAATCGGTTACGACGATTTCAGGTTTGAACAGATACAGGGAAAAGTACGCATGACACACGGCGGTTACGATTGGAAAGATGCGCTGCAGACGCGGCGGCAGCTATTGGGGCGCATGGGCAACGGCTTCGCCTCGCTCGGCCTGGCCGGACTGCTGGCGGAACAGGCCCACGCAGACACGAAAGGGCAGAAGCCTGTCTCCCATGCCAAGCCGCCCGCGCATCCTCTGGCGTCTAATAATCCGCTCACGGCCAAACATGCGCCCCTGCCCGCCAAAGCCAAGCGCGTGATCTTCCTGTTTATGAACGGCGGGCCGTCACACGTGGACACGTTCGATCCCAAGCCGATGCTCACGCAGTATCATGGCAAGCCCCTGCCCTATTCCACCCTGCCGACCGAGCGCAAAACCGGAACCTGCTTCGGCTCGCCCTTCAAGTTCGACAAACACGGGCAGAGCGGAACCGAAATCTCCGAGATCTTTCCCCACATCGCCGAAAGCGCGGACGAACTGGCCGTGATCCGTTCGATGCACGCCGATGTGCCGAACCATGAACCCTCCCTGCTATTGATGAACTGCGGCGAAGGCCGGCTTGTGCGTCCCAGCCTCGGCTCGTGGGTCACGTATGGATTGGGAACCGAAAACCAGAACCTGCCCGGATTTATCGCCATGTGTCCCGGCGGCTACCCGATCCAGGACACGCAGAACTGGCAGGCGGGGTTCCTGCCGGGCGTGTTCCAGGGGACGTACATCGATCCCTCCAAGACCGACATGGAGAAGATCATCGAGTACATCAAGAACAACTACCAGAGTATGCCCGCGCAGCGGCAGCAGCTTGATTTGCTGCACCAGCTAAACGCCAAGCATCTGGCGCAGCGCGAGGAAGACGCGCAGCTTGAATCGCGTATTCAGTCGTTCGAACTGGCCTACCGGATGCAGATGGACGCGACAGACGCTTTCGATACCAGCAAGGAACCGGCCCACATCCGCGAGATGTACGGCGAGGGCGTGTATGCGCGGCAGGCTCTGATTGCGCGGCGACTGTTGGAGCGGGGCGTGCGCTTTATCCAACTGTATACGGGCGAGGGCCAGCCGTGGGACAACCACGACGACATCGCCGACGGCCATCGCAATCTCGCCAAGCAGACCGACCAGGCCATCGGCGCACTGCTCAAAGACCTCAAGCAGCGCGGAATGCTCGACGATACCCTTGTCGTGTGGGGCGGCGAGTTCGGGCGCACCCCGACCGTGGAACTGCCGACACCGGGCGCGAACGCGGGCAAAAAGAACGGGCGCGACCACAACCACTACGGGTTCTCGATGTGGATGGCGGGCGGCGGCGTCAAAGGCGGGCAGGTATACGGCGCGACCGACGATTTTGGCTTCAAAGCGCAGGACAAGCCCGTTCACGTCCACGACCTCCACGCCACCATACTGCGGCTGCTCGGCTTCGACCACACCAAACTGACGTACCGCTACGCGGGCCGCGACTTTCGCCTGACCGACGTGTACGGCAATGTAATCCCCGAACTCATCGCGTAATCGGCACAAGGGTTGAATGAGCGATATAGCGCAAAAACGAAGCAGGCATTTGCCTGCTTCGTTTTGCTGTTTGGAGGCGAAAAACGCCCTTCCTGCCCGTCTGTAAAATTACCGGCGCGTTCCCCTAATTCTTACGGGGGAGTGCGCCGACAATTGTTTGCGAGAACGAACTCACCTGTTCTCATCTAAGTTTCGAGCCAGGTTTTACACATCGTCTTTTATAGACAGCCCGACCCGGCAGGATGCCGAACCGAGGCACAACTCACGGAGGAATCATTTCGCCATGTCTTTGCAGATCAACACCAACGTCACCGCGCTCAACGCCCTTGACAACCTGAACAAGACCGCCGACGCCGTATCAAGCAGCATCGAGAAACTGTCGTCGGGCCTGCGCATCAACCGCGCCAGCGATGATCCGGCAGGGCTGATCATCTCGGAAAGCCTGCGCGCGCAGATAGACGGCCTGAACCAGGCCGTCAGCAACAGCCAGGACGCCACCAACCTGATCAAGACGTCGGAAGGCGCGCTGACCGAAGTCAACACCCTGCTCCGAAACGTGCGCCAGCTTGCCGTTCACGCCGCCAACACCGGCGTCAACGACCAGACAGCGGTACAGGCCGACCAGTCCCAGATCAGCAGCGCGGTCGCCAGCATCGAGCGCATCGCCGAAGAAACGCAGTTCGGAACCAAGCGCCTGCTCGACGGCTCATCGGGCATCGCCGCCGCAGTCGTGGACACCAAGAACATCGCCGGCATCAGCGTCGGCGGCACGTTCAACAACCTGGTCACGCAGACCGGAACCGTCAACGTCGTCGTCAACAGTGTCGCCACCCGCGCCCAGGTCAACGGCAGCGGCCTTGCCACATACGCCAGCGTCAATGCCAGCATCAGCACGGTCAATGGCGTGCGCACCGGCAGCGGCGGCACGGTCGTCCTCAACGGCCAGAGCATCGCGATCAACGGCTCGGACACGGTACAGACGCTCATCAACAAGATCAACAACCTGGCCGGAACGACGGGCGTAAGCGCCGACTTCACCAGCGGCAACGGTTCGGGCGCAATCGTCCTGACGCAGCAGAGCTACGGCAGCAACTTCGAGATCAATGAGAGCGAGAGTTCTACCATTCTCACGGGTTCCGGCTCGCCCACGCTCGTCAAGGGCAACAACGCGACCGTCACGGTCATCGCGTCCGCCCTTGTCAACGGTGCGGTCACAAGCGTGGTCGCCACTTTCAGCGGCGGACGCTCCGCAACCGACAGCGGCCTGAAAGTGTCGGACCAGTTCGGCAACAGCCTTCTGCTGCAGGAGGCCATTCAAAGCACGTACAGCGCCACAACGCCCGTGCAGCAGACGGTCGGAACCATCACGGCGGGCAGTCTGCAGTTCCAGATCGGCGGCAACGCGGGGCAGACGGTCACGGCCAGCCTGGGCAACATCCGCACCACCAACCTGGGCAACACGAGCATCGCGGGGCAGAACCTGTCCACCATTGACGTGACCACGGCGGCAGGCGCGACAAACGCCATCCAGATCACGGACGAGGCCATCGGGCAGGTGACACAACTGCGGGCCAACCTGGGTTCGTTCCAGAAGAACACGCTGGAGAGTACCATCCGCTACCTGGGCGTAGGCGTCGAGAACCTGAGCGCGTCGGAGAGCCAGATACGCGATACCAACGTGGCTTCGGAAGTCGTGAAGCTGACCAAGAACCAGATCATCCAGCAGGCCGGCACATCGGTCTTGGCGCAGGCCAACCAGGCTCCGCAGCAGGTGCTGAGTTTGCTGAAATAGGCAGGGGTTAAGGGTTAGGGGCTAGGGAACAGGGAACAGGGAACAGGGCAAAATCCTGTAAGATTGCCTGCCTGCGCTGCCAATAATACAGGTAACAGGAGAACATATCTTCTGTTCCCTGTTCCCTATCCCCTATCTTTCTGGAGAACGCGCATGAGCGGCAGCATTAACTTTTCCGGCCTGTCTTCGGGCATCGATACCGGTTCCATCATTGATCAGTTGATCGCGGTGGGGCGGGAGCCGGAAAACAGCATCAAAATCCAGCAGCAGTATTTGCAGCAGCGGCAGACGGCGTACAACACGGTCAGTGCCAAGCTGCTGGGTTTGCAGGCGGCCGCGTTTCCCCTGGACGCGCTGCGCGCCTTCAACATTGTCAACGCGACAAGCAGCGCGCCCACGGTCGCTACGGTCAGCGCGCAGACCGGGGCGCAGACCGGCACACACGCCATTAATGTTACCAGTCTGGCCCAGGCGCAGGTGATTTCCAGCGGCGTACAGTCTACGCAGACCGGGCCGCTGAACCAGCACGGGCAGATCATCATCAACGGCAAGGCTATCAACTATCAGGACGCCGACAGCCTGCAAAGCATCGCGTCGAGCATCAACAGCGCACAGACCGGCGTGACGGCCTCCATCATCACGCCCACGACCGGCCAGTATTATCTTACGCTGGGCAGCAACAACAGCGGCGTACAGGGCAAAATCAGCGCAAGCGACGTGGGGAGCGGCACACTCCTGAGCGGCGGCCTGGGCATCTATGCCAACACAAGCAGTTTCGCGCATACGATAAGCGCAAACGTCGTCGGCTCGGCCCTGTTTGCGGACAGCGCCACAAGCATCGGCACATTGCAGGGGCAGACCGCGCCCGCCGTGGGCAATGTCAGCCTGACCATCGGCGGCACGACCACAAATGTCAGCATTGACCTGAGCCAATCCCTGAGCCAGATCGCCCAGACTATCAACAACGCGAATGCGGGGGCGGCCACGGTCGCTACCGTGACCGACCCCATCACGAACACAAGCAAGCAGCAGCTGCAGCTTACCGGTGTCACAGCCTACACGGACAGCAATAACGTCCTCGCGAACCTGGGCGTGACGCAGAACAATTTGAACAGCGGGGCGGAACTCACGCAGGGCCTGGACGCCGCGTTTACCATCGACAACATTCAGGCCAGCCGCCCGACCAACTCGTTTACGGATGCCATTTCGGGCGTGACCATCAACCTTGTGGCCGCAGGCACGACCAGCCTGAACGTCGCCAGCGACACTGCCAGCATCAAGGCCAACATCCAGGGCTTTGTCAAGGCGTACAACGACGTGCTGGATACCATTGACACCAACTCGCAGTACGACAGCGGTTCCGGCAAGACCGGGCCGCTGTTCGGAGACTCGCTCACGCAGAACATCTACAACGACCTGGTCTCGAACGCGAACGGCGTGGTGACGGGCCTGCCTTCCAATCTCAGCCTGCTGTCACAGATCGGCATTACGACCGACACCAGCGACCACCTGCAAATAGACGATGCCGCCCTGTCTACGGCGCTGTCTACCAATCTGGCCGGCGTCGCCAAACTGTTCCAGTCGTCCGGCGTGTCCAGCGACCCCAACGTTCAGTTTGTTTCGGCCACGCAGGACACGGTTCCCAGCCCCTCGGCGGGTTACGCCGTACATGTATTCACGCCGGCAAGCCAGGCCGTGTACCAGAGCGCCAGCATCCAGTCGCAGCCGCTGACAGCGGACGAATCGCTTACCTTTGGCGGGCCGCTGTTCAATACGCTGGTCGGTTCGCCGCTGCAGGGCCGCAGCCTGCAATTGCGCGCCGGGGCCAGCGCCGCCGACATCGTCTCGCAGATCAATGGCGACCCCCTCATCGGGGCGCAGATTTCGGCCTCGCTCGCGCCCGCAAACGGGAGCGATCCCGGCGGACAGCTTCGGCTTATCAGCAAGCAGTACGGCAGCCTGGCGGATTTTGCGGTCGTGTCCAGCGCGAGTATCGGCACGGACACCAGCGGGGTCGGCACACTGCTTCAGGAGCGGCACGGCGTGGACGTGGTCGGCACGATCAACGGCGAGACCTCAACGGGCGTAGGCCAGTTTCTCACCGGCGCGCAGATCGGCGGAACGTATGGCACGAACGGGCAGGCGCTCGGCCTGCAGCTGCGCGTGGCCGCGACCACAGCGGGCGATTACGGCGCGACCACGTTTACAAGCGGCGTGGCCGACATCATCAAGAACTACATCACGACCCAGACGGACGGATATACCGGCGCGCTGACCGAAGCGGTTGCCGGCCTGCAAACCAACATCGACGACTACCAGAGCAACATTGACGACATCGAAACCAGCCTGACGGCGGAACAGCAGACGCTCAAAGACCAGTTTACCGCGATGGAAGTGGCGGTCGCGCAGTTGAAATCCGCCAGCGCGGGCCTGGCGACGCTGGGCATCACTCCTGCGTCCACCACAAGCTCCAGCAGCAGCAGCTCGGCCAGCAAGTAGATTATGTAATATTCGTAACGTCCATAACATTCGTAACACCCGTTACGTCAGTAACCTCCGGTCACGCCAGCAATAAAGGAAATCACTTATGGCTCTTGCCGACAGCTACGCGCGGCACGCGCACTCTCCAGTTCCCGCCCCGATTTCGGGCGGCACGTCTTCGGGGATCGGCCTGTCCCCGCCCGCGCGCCCGCAAAACCGCGCGCAGAACACGGCCATGCAGTACCAGCGGGCGCAGATAGAGACCGCGTCGCCCACGCGCCTTATCATCATGCTTCACGAGGGGGCGATCCGCTTCTGCCAGACCGCCCTGGATGCCATGACGCGCAAAGACCTGAACGCACAGCATGTCAATCTGCTCAAAGCGCAGCGCATCATCGCGCATCTGCTCGCGTCCTTGAACCACGAAAAGGGCGGCGAGGTGGCGAAAAGCCTGGCTGGCCTGTACCCTTCGCTGCACGACGGACTGGTGAACGCGAACCGCTACGATCAGCCCGCCGCCGTGCGCGAAGTGCAGGCCACGCTGCGCGCCCTGTGCGAGTCCTGGATGGAAGTGGAACGACTGGTGAGCGGGGCGGAAGAAAATCAAGAGCAAAGTGGAGCGGGATCGTCCGCTTCGCGTCTGGGGAACCGCAATGCCTGACACCGCTGTAACCAAGCCAATCGTTACCGGGAAAGACCAGAGTGCGGGGGAGCATGGAAGCCAGACTTTTCCGAGAAGCGACGGCAAAACACCCGACGAAAGTCTGCGCGCAATGCCGAGCGCAATTTTAGACGAAGCATCCCTGCTGCGCCCGCTAAGGCGGATGCGCCAACTGGCCTTAGAAATACAGGAGGCCGTGGCGCGCGGCGACATGGAGATCATGAGCAAAGCCGCCGCCCTGCTCGCGCCCTCCCTGGCGCAATGGGCGCAGGCGCGTCCGGGCGTGGCCCCGGATAACGCGGTCATGCTCCGGCTCACGCACGAAACGCAGCAGACGCTGGCCGACTGCGAGCAGGCCGTGTCACTGGCGATGCTGCCCGTTCAGGCCCGCTATAACAAGACGCGGCAGCACCAAAGTCGTGTCCGGCAGATGCGCGTCCAGCGGCAGGCGCAGACCAAAAACCTGCGCCCCAGCCGCCTGCTGGATGCGAGGCGCTGACACACGCGCCGGACGGAGCGGATTTCGTCCCGTCCGGCTGCTTCACTTGCGGCGCAAACATGGCATAATGAATGCCATGATAGGACAGCATTCACCTTTGACATGGCAGCAGTCGCTCGCGCTTTTCGTGGCGTCCATGCTGGCCGGGGGCGTAAACTCCGTGGCGGGCGGCGGCACATTGCTGACGTTTCCCGCCCTTATCGCGATGGGGCAGACCGCGCTCATTGCGAACGCGACGAGTACGGTGGCCCTGTGGCCCGGTCAGTTAAGCAGTCTGTGGGGCTACCGCAAAGAGATCGGGCAGACGCGGGCCGTGATCGTGCCGCTGAGCGTCCTGGGAACGCTGGGCGGGGTGGTCGGGGCGTGGCTGCTGCTGATAACGCCCGCGTCTACCTTCGACAAACTGGTTCCCTTCCTCGTGCTGCTGGCGACCGCGCTGTTTATGGCGCAGGAGCCGCTGGCCCGCCGCAACCGCGCCCGACTGGCAAAACCGGCAACGGTGTCTCAGGCGGGCAGCGCCCAAACCGCTGATGCCGAAGCGCGGCAGACAGTGCCGCCCGAAAACTGCGACGCGTCTTCCGCCTCCGTCCCTGCCCCCTCCATTTCCCCATCTTCCGTCATTTCGACCGACGCGCCGACTGCCGACACAAAGGCCCCGGATGCTTTTCGGCGTCCTACGATTGCCATTGGCCTGCTCGCGTTCGGCATCGCCATCTACGGCGGCTACTTCGGCGCGGGGATCGGCATTCTGACTCTGGCCGCGCTCGGCTTTCTCGGCTTTACCAACATCCACCAGATGAACGGCGTTAAGAACATCTTTACGCTGTGCATCAACGGCATCGCGGCAAGCATCTTCGTGTTCAAGGGACTGGTGGACTGGCGCGTCGCGGCCCTGATGGCAGGCGGCGCGATCTTCGGCGGCTACGCGGGCGCGGGCGTGGCGCGGCGCATCGGGCAGCAGAATGTGCGGCGCGTCATCATCGGCCTGGGATTCGTGCTGACGCTTTCCCTGCTGTTTAGGGCGCACCGTCCCCCGACAGGCGCGAACCACGCTTCCAATACCAATTCTGCTGACGCTCCTGCGGCGGCTCCTATCGTCGCTCCTGTCCGCCCCGCATTGTCTCCCGGCAAATCCTCTTCGTAGCACCACCTGTAAAATATACCGAATAATATCTGGAAAATACCTGGAAAATACTTGGAAGTGGTATTGCAATGCACATCCGTGTTTGGTATAATGCAGAACGCAAATTGTTATTGGACATGGATATATCGTTTCGCGCATTTGGTGTGGCCGCGCGTATGATTTCGCTGTCCTTTGACTGCTATACGCGTTATGGAATATGCTGTTGCCCCAGGAGAAGTTTCCATGCCTGCCGATTCCCTTCCCGCTTCCACGCCGCAGGAAGCTGCGCCCTCAACTTCCACGCCGCAGATCCTCGCCTCCGATCTTCAGGTGGCGCACGTCCTTTTTATGGACATGATCGGCTATTCCCGCCTTCAGATTGATTTGCAAAGGTCGCTTATCGGCGAGCTTCAGGCGATTGTCTGCGCCACGCAGGAGTACACGCGGGCCAATGCACAGTCCGCGCTGATCTGTCGGCCCACGGGCGACGGCATGGCCCTGGTCTTCCTCAACGACATGCTGGCCCCCCTGCGCTGCGCCATCGAAATCGCGACCATACTGCGCGCCCGCCCGCGCATCAAAATCCGTATGGGCGTTCACAGCGGGCCAGTGTATATCGTCCACGACATCAATGGCAGCCGGGATGTGCATGGCGACGGCATCATCATGGCGCAGCGCGTGATGGATTGCGGCGACGACGGCCATATTCTGCTTTCCGGCGAACTGGCCGCCATGATCGGCAAAGTGAAGCCCTGGTCGCTGTACCTGACCGACGTGGGCGAGTGCGGCATCAAGCACGGCCAGACCATTCCGCTGTTCAGCCTGGCGTCGCGAGAGGTGGGGAAAGAGTTTGGAAACCCGCGCGCTCCCCGCAAGGTAATGACGCATCGCACCTCAGCCCCGCCCCTGGTTCATCTCACGCCCGCGCGTCCCGTCGAACCGGAGACCGGACAGCGCGCGCTGATTTATCTCACGCTGTTCCTGATGCTGTTCGGCACGGCGGGGGCGGCGGGCTGGGCGGTTTCCCCCGGCTTCCGCACACTTTGCCGCACAGCCTTTGCGTTGCCCGCCGCTTCTCCTGCCGTGAAAGCGGCAGGCCAGGACGCGGAGAACACGGGCGTCAGGGATCTGACGCTCGGCGCGCAAAGCGATGTTGCCATAACACCGGGGGCCGAAGGGCCAAGTCGCCCGCAGGATTCAAAAAGCGCGCCGAAATCGCTGCCCCGACGTACAAGCGACAAGGGAAACAAGGGGAAACATATCCCCGCGCAGGCGCTTCCTGCGCCTGACCCCATGCTGCCTCTTCAGCCCGCCACCGTAACCGGCGACGAGGAGAACGTGTGGCACTCTTTCAAGACCATCGCCCATGTGCCGAAAGACGGACACGGCGAACGCATTTTGCATGTCACGTATAAATTCAAAGATCAAGTGAAAGAATTCGAGTCGGAAGCGCTCGGCGAGGAGGGCCAACTCGAACTCGCCTGCGAGTTTCAGGGCGCGACTCTCACGGTACGCATCGAATACGGCAGCGGCGCGGTGTATCAGCAGGACTTCGCCACTGCCCCGGACAGCATCGAACTGGAAGCGAAACCCTGACCTGCCGACCCGATTATTTCCCACGCGACGGCGGCGTCAAGCCGCAGGAATACCGCCATGCGCCCCTGAAATCACTGGTTTCAGGGGCGCATGATTTGTTCGATTTGCGATTATTCGCGCCGCAGCGCGGAGCCGCCCTGCAACCGTCCGCAGGCGAAACGCGTAGTAGAGGAGGACATCAATCACTCCCTGAAGAAACACGCAAAGAAAACAGCAGGGCAATAGAAGGGAAACATCAACATGAAAACAGCATCCGGTTTAGAATACGAGGACATCACCGAAGGCACGGGCGCGGAGCCGAAGACGGGGCAGACCGCCATTGTCCACTATGTCGGCACACTGACGAACGGCACAAAATTCGACAGCAGCCGCGACCGGGGCCAGCCGTTCGAGTTCAAATTGGGACTGGGCCAGGTCATCAAGGGCTGGGACGAGGGCGTGGCGACCATGAAGGCCGGCGGCGTCCGCAAAATGACCATTCCGCCCGAACTCGGCTACGGGGCCAGAGGTGCGGGCGGCGTGATCCCCCCGAACGCCACGCTCGTGTTTGAGGTGGAACTGATTGGCGTCAAGTAGACGCGCCCAATTTGCGCTAGACGAGAAAGCAGACCATGAATCGCACACGTATCGCGCCGGGGCCGGGGCAGGAATCCGTCTGGGACTATCCGCGCCCGCCCCGGCTGGAGGACAGCGCCCGACACATTCAGATCGTGTTCGGCGGGGTGGAGATCGCCAATACGCAGCGCGCCAAACGGGTGCTGGAAACCAGTCATCCGCCCGTCTACTACATTCCCCGCGACGACATACGCGCGGAATACCTGACCCCATCGGCGGGTTCCTCGTTCTGCGAGTTCAAGGGCCGGGCGGGCTACGTCACCCTGACAGTGGGCGCAAAGCGCGTCGAGAACGCGGGCTGGTATTACGCCGATCCGTCCCCCGCCTTTTTGGGTCTAAAAGACTACGTCGCCTTTTATCCGAGCAAAATGGACGCCTGCATCGTGGACGGCGAGACCGTCACGGCGCAGGCGGGCGACTTTTACGGCGGCTGGATTACCCAGGACATCGTCGGCCCCTTCAAAGGCGAGCCGGGAACCTGGGGCTGGTAGCCGGCATGAACAATGGCGGAACCGCCCCCGCAGAACACACAAAGATTGTGCGCCGCATCAGCAGACCGGCAGCCCTCTCGTTGCGCCTGCTGATGCTGGCATTTCCCTTGGCCGGTTTTCTTTTAGACCCGCAGAGGTTCCCAATGCTTCGTGGCGTCGGCCTCTCGCTATCATGGCCCCTGCTTCTATATACCTTCATGGAGACGCGAGACCGTTTGCGGGGTTGCAGCCGCTGAAACTGTCCGAATGGGAGTGAGCGGCAGGCCCGCGTTCTTCCAGGCGTCGTAGCCGCCCGTCAGGGCGCGGGCCTTATAGCCTTTGGATTGCAGGAAAAGCGCCACACGGGCGCTTGTGGCCTCGTCCGGTCAAGCGCAGTACACGACGATGTCACGGTCGGGATTTAGTTCGCTCCAGCGCGTTTGTATGTCGTTGGGCGCGATGTGGATGGCATCGGGCAGGACGCGGTTGTCGGGCGCGACCTGTTCGGCCCGTCGCACATCCAGGAGCAGGGGCGGCGTTTGTGTCTTTAACTGCCGCCCTAGCTGCGCGATGCTGACGCGATCCTCGCGCTGCGCGAGCGAAAACGGCGCGACGGGCGCATCTATTTTCAGCGACGGCACATAGCACTCGTGGCACGATGGCAGCATCCGCTCGTAATCTTGAAACAGCACGGAGTTTTCTATCTGCCGCGCCTCGTGGACAAGCGGGCCGATCTTGTTCCACACGGCAATCGCAAACCCGCCCATCGTGGCGAGTATCTCCTTGTCGTCCACGAGTCCGAGCTTGATGAGCGTGCCGACCCGATCATAAAACGCGCCCACCCGATGAAACGCCAGCTCGCCCGTATCGGCGCGATGCGCGGCCACGAACCCCTCCCACGTCGTTTCGTCCAGCCGGTGCATGATCCATAGCTGCGCCTCCATAAACTCTTTGCTCTGCCACAGCGTGAACAGTTGGTTGGTGACGGTCACATAGCGGTCTTTGTCCAGACCCTTCAACTCGGCCCGCACATACAGCACGGTCACAAGGTACGCGAACATCGAAATTATCGTTGCTACCGCCGTCAATATCGTCCAGAACATAGAATAGCCTCAATCGCAGAATACAGAGTTATGGCCTGATTGTACCCGGCAAAACAAGGGTGAAGGCATGGTACAAAAGCATGGTATAATGAAAACGGCTTTCGGAGGAAGCCCCGCCGCAGCTTGCATACTGCGGCGAGGTCTTCGATCTACCTACTGCTTATCGCGTTTGGCAAGCAGCTGGCGGAGGGCGATGCAGTAATACACGAAGCCCATCGTGTAGCACAGAAAGCCCGCCAGATGGAAGTAGAATTCCATCTTCCTATCCTCCTCATGGGGCGCAGTTGACGAGTGCGCGCGGGTTGCCGCCCGCGCGCACAGCCCTTTTCGACAGCCGCCCCGTTCCTGCCGTTAGGGCAGGCGCTGCCATTTGACTGCCAGCCTAATTAGCATACCCGATTGTTTGTTTGCTGACCGCGCGGGAAATATTTTACTCAGACGCCAGAATAGATTTTGGCGTCTCGTTGCATTTTGGAATGGGCAAAAAGAGCAGGGACATGACAGGAGGTATGTAATGAGTCTGTGGCAGAAGAAACAGAAACCTGTTGATTACGACAGAGCGGATGTGCTATATAAAAAAGCGACGGAAAAGTTACAGAGGGCGAATGCGCGTATTGATCGTTGTTTGGCAAAAATGCGTTCGGACAGTAATGACCTGAACAATATGCGTAAGGGGCCACCTGGCCCCGACGACAGCGCGGGCAAAGCGCGTGTTTGCCCGTAGCCTGCATGTTCTACGGCATAGCTCGCCGCACGGAACGTCCGGTGCGTTCCGTGCGGCGATCCATTGACGCTTAAACAGCCTGCCCGTTCTTTTCGATCAGGACTTCCAGAGCCTCGACGCATAATTGCGCGAAGGCCGGGTCGTTGATGCTGACGTTGCAGTCGTACAGGCGGATGTCGCGGCGCAGGTGCGTGGTCAGGTTGCCGAACAGGGCCATCGTAATGTCCGCGGACGAAAACGGCTCGCCCGGTGCGCCCAGGTCGGACAGGCCGCGCAGGGGCAGGGCGACGGCCACCTGTCCCCGCGCCTGATTGACTTTTTCGGCCAGCAGCCGGCCCAGGCGGGCGTTGTCGGTCGTGTCGGTACGCATCACGACACCGGCCCCGACATTGGCAAACTTGCGCCGCCCCCATTGCGGCGGAATCTCGGCCCGCGAGCGGAACGTCACCATGTCCAGCCCGCCCGGAGCCAGCACGATAGGCACGCCCGCCTGCCCCGCCGCGTCCAGCAATGCCAGCCCTATGGTGTTCGCCCCGCCCAGTAGTTCGTCCGCCAGTCCGGTCAGGGTCACGTCCAGTACGCCCGCCGCGCTTTGTATGTCAATCGCTTCCATAATGGTCTCGGCGTCCGACCAGCCGATGTCCAGAACCGTCACCTCGTACCCGGCGCGCGTCAGCAGATCGCGCGCCTCGTTTACGCAGGCGGATGTATGCGGCGACATGGAGATGATGACGCGCCCGCTCTTGCGCGCGGCGGCTGCGTTCTGCGGCATCGGCATTTTTGCGCCGTTCAGGGCGACGGGGGCGGCAAACGGATTATCCTCGGAAGTGACGGGCGGCATAGTGGGTGTCCTTTCAGACATAGGGCTGTCGCGAAGGACGCGACGCCAGGTAAGTTACCTTTTATACGCGCCCGCTTCCTTTTTCGCGCACTTGCTAAACGCTTATTTCCGTCCACCATAAGAGGAACAAGAGAGCAGACACAGGGGTCTGCGAATACGATCACAGGGGAGGCATCGCCCCGTGTCTGCGAACACAATCACAGGGAGGGCAGACCTCCGTGTCTGCCCCTACGCTATATGCCATTATTATACAACGTCCCTGAACGGGAAGCCTGCACACTGACCGGCTACATCTGCGCCTTGATGTACTGCGCGGACTTTGTTAATCCGGCCTGCTTGTCCGTGTCGGGGTTGCCGCATTCCAGCGCCATGTAGCCGCTGTATTCGATGTCGCGCAGGGCCGCAAATCCCGTCTGAAAGTCCGTATGGCCCAGGCCGGGCAGCAGGCGGTTGCTGTCGGCCAGATGCACATGCGCGATGTGCGGCGCGGCCTTGCGGATGGCTTCGGAAATATCTGCTTCCTCAATGCTCATGTGAAAAAAGTCGGCCATAATCTTGACGCCCGGATTACCCACCTTTTCGCACACGTCCACGCCGTCCTGCAAGGTCTTGATGAGATGGGTCTCATAGCGGTTGAGCGGTTCCAGAAGCAGCAGCGTTCCCGCCTTTTGCGCCGTGGCTCCCCAATCGTCCATGAGTTTGTACGTCAGGTCTTTTTCCAGTTGAATGGCCGTAGCGAAGGGAGACAGGTCGGGCAGGCGAGGCAGGCCGAAAATGGGAACCATGATCAGGCCCACCATGCCCAGGTCGCCCGCCACGCGCAGCAGGTCGTGGATGTCCTGACTGGCCTTGTCCCGCTCCTTTTTGTCGGCGTCCAGGGGGCAGCCCCGAAACCCCGCGCAAATCGTGGACGGCTTGACCGTGTGCGCGTTTGTCGCCTTCAAAATCGCCTCGACCCGTTCCGCCAGTCCCGAACCGCCAAACTCGATACCCTCGTAGCCCGCCTGCGCGAGACTGTCCAGCTTTGCCTCCAGCGTCGCCCCGACCGCCAGACCTTCCTGACACGCTAACTTCATCGTCGTTTCCTTCCATAGTTATTCACCACCCGCTGCGCGGGGCTTTTTTATGCCCAATGGACGCGGTTTTTGCCGCCGCGCTTGGCGCGGTACATGGCGGCGTCGGCCTGCTCCACCAGTTCGGCGGGGTTGAGGGCGTCTTCCGGGTAGGAAGCGACCCCGATACTCAGGGTGCGATGGATCGCCTGCCCCTCGATCACCACAAAAGCGTTCGCCTCGATCTCGGCGCGGATGCGCTCGGCCAGACCGCAGGCCGCGTCTTTGGAGGTTTCGGGCAGCACGATCAAAAATTCTTCGCCGCCGTAGCGTCCCACATGATCCACGGTACGCACGCTGTTTTGCAGTACGCTGCCCACGACGCGCAGCAGATCGTCGCCGCGCGGGTGTCCATACGTGTCGTTGAACGTTTTGAAGCTGTCCACGTCCATCATAAGGATGCACAGGGCGCGATGGTAGCGCGTGGCGCGGCGCATCTCCTCGCGCAGCAAATCGTACATGCGCCGGTGGTTCCATAGCCCGGTCAGGCCGTCCAGCGAAGCCAGATCCTGCATTTGCGTGCGGATGTACACGTTTTCCAGGGCAATCGCCGCCTGCGGCACAAGCGATTCAAGGTGCGCGATGTCTGCCTGCGCAAAGGGTTTGTTGACCGGGCGCGTCCACTGCGCCACGCCCAGCAGTTGCCCGCGCATCACAATCGGGTACAGCAGCCAGGCTCCCGACATCAGGGGACGCGGGAGCCGGTCCGGGTCGTCCGGCCCCAGACAGTGGGGGTCGCGGGCCGCGTCCATCACCAGGCGTGGCTTTTGCTGCGCTGCCACGCGCCCGATGACGCCCTCATTGTACAAAACGGTAAGCCGTCCGAACGGCCCCAGATCGTTGCGGGCCACTTCGGGCGTCAGTTCGTTTGTTTTGGGGTCGAAGACCCACACGAGCGAACGTTCCGAGGGAACTAAGGGGTCACTAAGGTCAAGGAACTGTTCCAGCAACGCCATGCCGTGGACGCTGTCAGGAGCCTGGACACTGGCCCGCCCCATCTCTTCGCTGGCCCGCAGCTGCCTGCGCAGGCTGTGCGCTTCGTGGTGCAGACGATACAGACGCAGTCCCAGCATCAGGAGGGGCAGGAGGGGCAGGCCGATCCATGCGCCTTTTTGAGCATCGAAAGGACGAGAATCAAAAGGAACGGTCAGCAGGATCGGCAGCGCAATCGGCAATAGTCCCAACGTCAGTATCCCGCTCAGACGCAGCAGATGACGCCGCGCGTTCGCCGTTTTGCCGTCACGGACAAGAGTGGGCGCATATAAAAGCGCGTAACCACCGCCCAGGCAGCAGGCAAAGACCAGGTCGCCCACGCCTGCGGCGAACATACGCGACGTGATGGATAAGGCAGGCGATAGGCCGCTATACGTCACCGGGTACAGGCCAAGCCCGCGCATCGCCCACGACGCTATAGACACGGACACAAGAAATCGCGCCCCCAACAGGCGTTCCGGCCCCACCGACCAGCCGCGCGTATTGCCGCCCGTCGTTCCGATGCGAGCGTACAGCAGGCAGGCGAGCAGCGCGCCCAATCCGGCAGGGCCGGCCCCGAACCAGTACGCGAGCGCGAACGCAAGCGGAGCCATCAGCGTCAGCGGTCGCTCGCGGGGCGCGCTGATCGGCAGGCAGCGCGCGGCCAGCAGCAGCAGCGCGGACACGCCCAACAACCCGAACTCCTGCGCGTTCGGCAAATGGCGGGCGATCTCGAAAACGGCGCAGCCCACGGCCAGCAGCACAAGCGCGGCAGCGCGGGCCTTAGCAGGGTCGAACTTTTGGGCAGGCATGGCAGGCGCACTATCTACGTCGGACGCCACAACGCGCCTCCCCTGTTCGTTGCTGAACTACGACGATGAAAAGTCCCCATTTCCCTGCGGGCAGAAACGAAGATAATGTTGATTTCAGAAATACAGGCGGCTTTTCCAGGATGCAGGCTGGCCGCGCTGCAAATACTTGACAGAAAACGCGGTAATCAGGTGACAAAATCAGCCCGTTCAGCGTATCACTAGGAAACACCCCCGTTTTGCAAGTGACACAGCGGTACACTCCCCCTGCTTAAACTCTTGCCGCGCACAGGCATAACCACGTCACGCCGATTGTAAATCTACAAACGCCAGTGGCAAACAAACAATTGATACAGGCGGCGACGCAGCTTTGACCTGTGCGACTACTCCCCTATTCTGTTTACATTCTTGTTCACGTTTGCACATTGCGAGCGTCTATATCAAAGGCCGTGTCCCGGACCTTAGAATGGCTCTGACGCTTTCGTTGGCTTTCATCGGCTTTCATCGGTTTTTATCGGTTTTTACTGCCGGGGGCATCCGGCTTGATCACAGCGTCTATTCACCGCAGCCTGTGATTTTTCCTGTTAGTGTTTGGTTGTTGATGTCCTACTGTCGCTGTGTAAATGGTTTGCAGCTTCTGCGAACCTGCGTTCTTTTGCTCGCTCGTTATCAGTCATCAATCTCGGATAATCATGGATTATACAGATTAAGATTGTGCGGATAATCACGGGGGAGGATTGAAATTCTGGAAGGGAGTTATCTTATAATGTCAGTTTCACGTATTGCGCGCCGCCTGGCGATCTGCGCCGGACTTGCGGGCGCGGCGGCGGGCGGCTTTTCCGGATGCGGAGGCGGTTCCTCGCCCGGCACAACAGTTATCAACCCCGGCGGAACCGCGCAGGGCGCATTTACCGCTCCCGGCACAACGCCGTTTACGGCTGGCGACATCTCTACACGCGGCGTCTGCACGGCCAACGCCCACCAGAACGGGCGGGCGCGCTGGACGGTGCTTGTTTACCTCAACGCGGCCAGCAACCTGCAGCCCGACAGCCTGTTCAACATCGCGCAGATGGCGTCTGTCGGCACAAACGCCGACCTGAACATCGTCGTGCAGTGGAAGCAGACCACGGCGGACAACTTCTTCGGCGTGAGAAACACGCAGAACGCGGGCATCGCGCCGCCTGCCGTCGTCTCGTTTGTCGGTACGCGCCGCTACCTGATTTCAAAACACAGCCAGGCCGATCTGAACCAGATTTCGCCGCCCGGCAGCCAGGACGCCGCTTCCGTTCCCAACGCCAATACGACGGTTCTGGACGCGGATCGCCTGCCCGACCCGCCCACCAACACGCTGACGGATCAGGGCCAAACTACCGCAGATATGGGCGATTACCGCACCCTCGCGGACTTTGTGCAGTGGGGTTCGCGCACGTATCCCGCCGATCATCTCGCCGTCGTGGTCTGGGATCATGGCAGCGCGGCCCTGAGCATTCCCGCCGCTGACCGCGCCGCCCGCGTGGCTGCCAGAGGAAGCGCGCGCGGCGTGACCCGCGCTCCGGCCCTGTCCGGCGCGGCCCTCGCCGCAGCGCGCAAGCGGGGCCGCGCCCTGTCCTTCGACACGCAGACCGGCAGCCAGATCGCCACGACTGATCTGCCCGCAGGACTTACGGGAACCGCGCAGCCGATTGACCAACTGGTGATTGACTGCTCGCTGGAAGATACGATTGAAGTGGCCTATGAGGTGCGAAAATCGGCCCGCGTCCTGGTTGCCACCGAAGAAAGTCCGGCGGGAACCGGCTACCCGTATGACGCCTGGCTCGGCTATTTGCAGCAAAATACAGCGGGGCCGTGCGATTCGGGCCGCAATCTCATCAGCGATAACACCAAGTTCTATCAGTCCAACACCCAGGCGAACGTCACCCAGGCTATGACCGACCTGTCGCGCATGGACGCTCTGGCGAGCGCGGTCAACAGCTTTGGCGGCAGCCTGCGCACGTATGCCACCTCGCAGGCGACTTTGATTGCCAACGCCCGCGACACGGCGCAGTATTTCGACTTTCAAGAGTTCAAGGACCTGTACCACTTCGCCAACCTCATTCGCACGGCGAGCGGCACACCCAACGATCTGGTGACGGCGGCGGCGAATGTCCAGACCGCGCTGCTTGGCACGAACGGCGCGACCCTGGTCAGCGAGCGCGGCACACAGAACAACGTCGAGACCTATGCGACCGGCCTGAGCATCTATCTGCCCGACCTGACGAATCAGCAGAACGCCGATGGCGCAGTGGGCTACAGCGCGCAGTACGGCAGTCTGAGTTTCGCCAAGGCTGTTCCCAACTGGCCCGCGTTCCTTCAGGCGCAAACGCGCTAAACGCCCCCGTCCGCATTGAACGCCCGGACGTAAAACAAGCCCCGGACGCAGATTTGCCTTTTTACAGGCGCTGCGTCCGGGGCTTGTTTTGGTGTTTTATATGTAAACGGGTCTGCCCCGGCCTCACGCGAACAATTTGGATTACGCTTTAGATTACAAACTTGATTGTAAATTTTGGCTTGTCGGTTTATGTACGATTATCTACTTTTAAGCTGAGATACTATCTGCCGGGAAGCCGCTGAAAACGGCTGTTAGAAGTCTGTTTCAGAAATCTTCCGTCACCATCTTCATTGCGCTGAACACGCACATCAGCGCCGTCACGATCATCACGAGGGGAATAGCCATGTCCGTGTCTCCTGCTTTTGCGACCGTCGCGGGTTAGTGTACGCCGCCGTCCTCGTATTCGCGGCCACTGCGTCTCACACTAACCTTATTCCACGCGCAGGTGGAAATGTACACAGGCGGAAGCGGACAGAAGAAAATCCGACAAAAATCCGACAACATTACGGGGCTGCAAGGCTTCCGATTGCTGGTTTCAATGGCTACTCTTCGAGGGCGGCGCGTACCCAGCCATCCGCGTCGGCGAGCAACTGCGTGGCGCGGGCCGCATTGACATCGCGTTTCAGCATCACAATGGCGGTTTTGCAGCGCCAGTTGGAAGACGCGAGCGCGGCGCGGGCCTGATCGGGGTCTGCGCCGCTTGCCGCAGTGACGATGCGAACGGCGCGGTCGCGCAGCTTGACGTTTGTGGCGCGCACATCCACCATGAGGTTGCCGTACACTTTGCCCTGCCGCACCATCGCGGCCGTCGTGAGCAGATTGAGAACCATTTTTTGCGCGGTCCCGGCTTTGAGCCGCGTGCTGCCGGTCAGGCCTTCTGCGCCGGTCACAGCCGCTATCGTGTGATCGGCATGGTCTGCCATTGCGGACTGCGTGACGTTGACGAGGGCGACCGCGACGGCCCCGGCCTGTCGGGCCGCGTCCAATGCCCCGATCACATAGGGCGTCCGCCCGCTGGCCGCGATGCCTACGACAACATCGTTCGCGTCCACGTTCCGCGCTCGTAAGTCCTGCGCGCCGATCTGCGGATCATCCTCGGCTCCCTCGATGCTCGTGGTCAGGGCCGTGACGCCGCCCGCGATGATGCCCTGCACCTGTTCGGGCGGAACGCCGAACGTGGGGGGGCATTCGCTGGCGTCCAGTACGCCCAGCCGACCGCTGGTTCCCGCGCCCACATAAAATAAGCGCCCGCCCCGCGCCATGCGCTCGGCCACGATGTCCACAACGCGAGAAATGACCGGAAGAACCGCCCCTACCGCATCGGCGGGAATATAGTTTTCCTGATGCAGCGTTTGTACCAGGGCATTTGTGGGCAGCGTATCCAGCAGCAGGGTACGGGGATTTACGGCCTCGGTTTCCAGCCGGGCCAGATTGGAAGCAGGGGTGTCGGTGTCAGCAGGCGTCATGATTTTTGGCGAAAATAGCTTGGAGAGTTTCTAATGCAGCAGAGTTCCAGGTGTTGAAAACACCCGTCTGAGTGGCGCTGCGCGCCGAGCGTCCTGCGGACGCGAATGCAGGCGTTTATAAGAACATGTTTATAAGAACATATCCTGCATCTAATGAGGCTTATGCCGAGACGTTCCCTTGCGCTTCCGACTCCCCTTCTTCTTGTCCCCTTGTTTCCTTGTCTCTTTCTTAGGAGGTGGGGGCAGGGTCAGGCCGCTGTGGGCGCGGAGGACGTGGCGCACGTAGTCCAGGTCGCCGGAACGGTCGCGCAGGCCGCCCCGCGACGGGTCTACCTGCCAGCCCGCAAAGACGATGTCGGGACGCAGGGGATCGGCGATCACGCGGTACGCGTATTCGCGCCCGCCGTTGTAGCGGCGGATGGCATCGCGCTCCAGTTGGCTCAGAGCCAGATGGTCTGTATCCGGGTCGTCCGGCAGCAGGCCCGATCCCAGCATATTGGAAAGAGCGGTCAAACGGGGCGGCAAAAGCGGCGGCAGGCCGATATAGCGGCGACAGAAGTTCAGCAGGCTTAGCTGCGCCGCGCTCCGGAAGGGCAGTTTGTCCTCGGCTGCCATGCCCCGCGACGTGAGCAGGGATGTGCGCTGTTTGCCCGCCAGCTCCTGCATTCCACGCCGCACATTTTCACGCCAGTCCCAGATTTGATCCTGCGACGTGATGCTGCCCGTGGGCGCGTTGAGCTGCATGATGCCCAGGTCGTTTGTGCGCGACATTTCCGGCAGTCCGCCCGGATCGTTCCCCTTCGCCTCGCTGAACTGCCGCATTCCGCTTTCGGCCATCGCCACTTTGGAGCAGATCAGGCCGAAACGAGTGCGCGGAAACGCTTTCAGAACCTCGTCATGCGTGGGATTGACGCCGCGCACCTGGGCCTGGGCCTGCCCGACCACGTCGCGACCGGCAAGCGGCGTCTGGGCCGTGACGGTCAGCGTGCCGCCACGTATCTGCTTGCCCCAATCTACGGTCAGGGGGCTGGGCCGATTCCACACGTTGTTACGGATGTCATGATGCGTGGGATAGGCCGGGTAATCCCAATCGAGCGCGATATGCCAGGTAAAGGTTTTGGGATGCGGCAGGTCGGCGGGCCAGTTCTGCACGTCCGCGCTTGCCGTCACATCGCGGGGCATCTGCGGTGTGCCGGAAGCCGGATCAATGGCGATGTAGTAGACCGGATGAGACAGCGTGACGCGCACACTCGGCCCCACAATGGGCAGAGGGCGGGGCGGCCCGATGAGGCGATACGCGGGCGCGGACGCAGGTTTGAGGGCGGCGTCCGGCAGGGAAGGCACGTTCTGCGCCTGCGAGCGCGCGACGCACAGCAGTAGTACGGCGCTCATCAGCGTCACGAAGAGACAACGGCAGGCGCGGCTCCAACCGCGAAGTGAAAGCGGCTCCAACCGGCGCGGCATGGGACGCCACAGACGCGGCGCACTAAACAGATTTCCCAACACGGCAGCAGCCCGGACGGCGACACTTTGACCGCACAGGAACCTTCGCGAAGACGCAGGCAGGGGAGGGCTAGGGTTCAGCATAACGTAGTCTATTCAAACTCTTTCAAATCAAACTCTTTCAAATCAAACTCTCTCAAATTGCAATCCAATATCCGCGGCTCAGACAGACGTGGCAGCCTGCCGCTGTTCCAGCAGACGTTCGATGTACTTGCCCAGCAGGTCGCATTCCAGGTTCACGCGGTCGCCGGGTACGCGCAGGCCCAATGTAGTGATCTCGCGCGTGTGGGGGATCGTCCAGACCGTGAACGAATCGGCGCGCACTTCGGCCACGGTCAGGCTCACGCCATCTACCGTGACCGACCCTTTTTCCACAAAGTATTTACGCAGGACGGCAGGAACCTCGATCTCGATCACGACGGCGTTTTCTTCCGGCACGACATCACGCACGATGCCCACGCCGTCAATATGCCCCTGCACAAAATGCCCGCCCAGCCGCGCGCCGACCGCAAGCGGACGCTCCAGATTGACGTGGCTGCCGGGTGTCAGTGCGCCCAGGTTGGTACGCGCCAATGTTTCCGGCACGGCGTCGAACGTCAACCGTTCGCCCTCGCGGGCTACCACGGTCAGGCAGCAGCCATTTATAGCGATGCTGTCACCCAGTTTCGCGTCCTCGGAGACCACAGGAGCCTGCACGGTCAGCCGCGCGCTGCGCTCGCCATGCGTGACGGCCAGCAGGGTTCCCGTCGCTTCCACCAGTCCGGTAAACATGATTATACCCTTTGTAAACAAATAGCGCAATTGTCACAGCTAATCATTATGGCCGAATACGCGCACTGATGGCAAGGTCACGGCCAAACTGCCTGATGTTCAAATCATCCAGGTTGATCGCGTCGGCCATCTGCGCCACGCCCGCGCCTTCGATGGGCGTGGGCGCGTTTTGCCCGCCGACCAGTTTGGGCGCGATGAAAAACAAGACATGGTGCGCCAGCCGACTTGCGAGCAGGCCCGCGCCCAACTCGCCGCCGCCTTCCACCAGGACGCTGATGATTTCGCGCTCGGCCAGATGCGCCATCAGCGCGGTCAGGTCTACGCGCCCCTCATTTGCGGCAGGCAGGCGTACCACCTGTGCGCCCGCTGCGGCCAATGCCTGTTCACGTTCCCTATCTGCATTTGTGGTTGTGGCGATCAGCAGCGGGGCGGCGAGGCCTCCGGTCTGCGCCGTATCGCGTATCCGGCGCACAGCGCGGCAGCCAGGCGGCGTGTGCAGTCGGCTGTCCACAATCACGCGCAGGGGCTGACGCGGCGCGGGCATGTCCGGCATCCGCGCCGATAGCTGCGCGTCGTCAGCCAGTAGTGTGCCGATGCCCACCATGACCGCGCCGCTTTTCGCCCTGAGCAGATGCACATAGGCGCGCGCTTCGGCCCCCGTGATCCATTGTGAACTGCCCGTCCTTGTGGCGATCTTGCCGTCCAGCGACATGGCCGTTTTGAGCGTGACAAGGGGTGTCCCCGTCTCGTGAAAATGAAAAAAATCCGCGTTGCTCGCCTGCGCTTCAGCTTCCAGGACGCCTACGCGCGTTTCGATCCCCGCCGCATTTAGCTGCGCCAGACCCTGCCCGCCGACACGCGGATCGTTGTCCATCGTGGCCGCAACTACGCACCGAACGCCCGCCGCGATCAATGCGTCCGTGCAGGGCGGCGTTCGGCCCCAGTGACAGCACGGCTCCAGCGTGACATACGCGGTCGCGCCCCTTGCCTGTTCCCCGGCCATCTTGAGCGCCATCACCTCGGCATGAGACTGGCCCGCAGGCTGCGTCCAGCCTTCGCCCACGACCCGGCTGTCGCGCACCAGGACGCACCCGACACCGGGGTTGGGCGTGGCAAAACTGCGCTCCGCCAGCATCAGGGCGCGGCGCATCCACCGCTCATCTTCGTTCACATCCTACCTGCCATGAGCAAAGATTCACGCAAAGGCGCAAAGGCGCAAAGAAAGACAGAAGAGGAGACATACACAGGATTAACAGGATTTCTCAGGATGAACAAGACTGCTTTGAAACAAGTAAATGCCTGACAATACAAACGTACATTTTCTTTAATAATTTGCATTGTAATCTGTGTTAATCTGCGTGATCTGCGGATAACTCTTCCTCTTGTTTTTCCTTTGTGTCTTTGCGTCTCTGCGTGAAACTCTTTTTATTTCTCTTCCGCTTCGGCGACGCTTTGCGCGAACAGGCGGGCGCGGTACGCGTCGTAGTTGCGGCCCAGTTCGCGGAAGTCCAGCCACGATACGATGACGAGGGCGAGGATCAGCAGGCCGCACACGCTCCAATACCCGTACATGAACAGGATTTTGGAGAACGCGGCCCGTCGTTCGCGCTCGGTCAGGCCCTTAGATGCGCGCAGGGTCTCGCCCGTTCGGGGCGTGTCGGTCTTATTCGCGATTGTTCGCGTTGCGCCCGCCCTGTCTGCGGTTCCCTTGCGCTGCGCGGTATCCTCGTTCGCATTGGCGCGGTTCAGGGCGATCTCTTTTGCGCTTACAGAATCGGCGCTGCCTGCCAGATGCGGCACGGTACGGCGCAGCGAAGGCATCAGCCCAACCACGCCGTACAGCGACATGCCCAGCACGGCGACAAGCAGCACAATGCCCGTAACGCGCAGACGCCGCGACCGCGCGGAAACCAGCGACCGGTACGCCATTGTCGTGTCCAAGCTCGTCGTGATTGAGGATGTGACTGGCGAAGGAGTGTGAGAAGTCGTATCATCTGCCTGGGGGTCTGTCATGCTGCAAATACCTCCTGCGCGCTCTGGCGCAGACGCCGTACCGCTTCGGCCACGCCGACGGGCTGCGAGTAGACCGCCGTGCCGGCGACCAGAACGTTCGCGCCTGCTTGGACGACACGCGGCGCGGTCTCGACCGATATGCCGCCGTCCACTTCCAGCTGAATGGCGCGGCCCGACTGCGTGATCATCTGTCGTATCCGCTCGATCTTGGGCAGCATCGCGCTCAAAAATTTCTGGCCGCCGAAGCCGGGGTTGACGGTCATCACTAAAATCAAATCTACGTCGTCCATCACATATTCCAATACATCGGGCGGCGTGGCGGGGTTCAGGGCCACGCCGGCCCGTGCGCCCGCATCCCGTATCTGCGCCAGAACCCGCTGCAAATGCGTACAGGCCTCAGCGTGAACCGTGACGCCGTTCGCGCCCGCGCGCGCAAAGTCTTCCACAAAGCGTTCCGGCTGCGCGATCATCAGATGCGCGTCAAAGAACGCGTCCGAGACGGGCCGCAGCGACTTGACGGCGGGCGTTCCGAGCGTGATGTTCGGCACGAACTGCCCGTCCATCACATCAATGTGCAGATACTCCGCGCCTGCCGTCCACACCTGCCGCGTTGCCTCGGCCAGATTGCCGAAGTCGGCGGACAAGATGGATGGCGCTATGATGATGTCACTGCTCTGGTTCATAATCGTTTCACAGGTCTGCTGTCGCCGGCTGGCGTTCAGCGCACAACTTCGTTCTTTGTGGCGGCGGGATCAAACGTTTTCGTCCAGCTTAACTGCCCGTCGTAGAACACGCGCAGCGTGATCTTTTTGCCATAGTAGGTAAATTGGACGTGCATCGCGTCGCCCTCTTCGTGTGACTCATCGGCCACGGGCGTAATACTCAGGCCGTTCGCGTCCACAAACTCCACGCGCACCTTGCGCGGCCCTTTGCCGTCTTTGGGAACGCGGATCACGCGCCGGAACTCATGCGATTCGCTGTTGCCGGGATCATCGGGCGGATTTGGATTAGCGTTCGGGTCGGAGCCGGTGTCCGCGCCTGTGATGCCCGAATTGCCTGTGCCGGACGTGCCGGCCTCATTGTTGGCGCTTGGCGTATCGCCTGGCGCGCTGTCGGGGTTGGGGGCGGGAGTATTGCCCGCATCCGTGCCGGGTTCCGTGCCGTAATCCGGCTTCGGCCCGTCGCTGATAACCAGGTCAACGGCCTGGTCGTGCAGCACCTGCTTTTTATACGATACGTTCTGGCGCAGAATCATGTTCGCCGCTACTTTGGCGCTGTATTCGGGCGTCACTTTGCCCAGCGTCAGGCCCGCATCCTTGAGGGTTTGCTCGGCCTGCTCGCGGGACAGGCCCACGACATTGGGAACCGGCACGTAGATACTGCCCTTGCTGTACCAGACGTTGACATCATGCCCCTCGTGCAGTTTTTCGCCGTCGGTTTCATCCGTGCGGAACACGATGCCGCGCGGTTTGTCCACGTATTCGGCGTGTTCGAGCAGATGCAGCTTCTTCTGCTGCGCGAGCAGGCGTACCTCGTCAATGCTTTTGCCGACGAGTTTGGGGACGACAACGGTTTCCGGGTCAATCCACTTGGAACTGTAAATGCCTGCGATTCCGAGCAGGCAAACGAGGATCAGGCCGGTCACGGCCCCGATAGCGATTTTAAGATAAATGCTGACGCGCTCATCGGTTTCGCGCAAACGGTTTTTGGCGGGCATAGGGTTGGCCTGATCGGGTATGGCAGGGTTAAAGTCTGCCCCAGCCGTGTTCGCGGGCGCTTTTGCGGCCCCGCGCCCGGATTTGACAGCAGCCTGTGCGCCTGCGGATGCGCCCGCAGCGGCGAGGGCGGGCGCGGACGGCATGGAAGCGGCGGGGCGCGCAGGCACATCGTTGGCGAGTTTGTCCACGTCTACGGGCGACCACGAGAGGGGCTTGCCAAAGCGCAGGGCGTCGCGCACCGCCTTCAGGTCGGTCAGCAGATCGGTCGCGCTAAGATAACGAGCATCGGGGCGCTTTTGCAGGCATTTGACGATGATGCCTTCGACGCTGCGGGGAACGCCGGGGTTGAGGACGCGGGACAGGGGGATCGGGGCGAAGGCGTGCAGGTCGGCCACGGCGTCGAGCGTGTCACCCGAATACAGCGGCGTACCGGTCAGCATCTCATACAAGACCGCGCCGAGCGCGTAGATGTCGCCGGAGGGTGTTCCGGGCTGCGTCGTGGACAGTTCGGGCGCATGGTACGCGCTTGCGCGGCCAAGCACGTCGGCCTGAGCGCGGGGCGATGCGGCCACGCCGGTCATCACGCCGAAATCCGTTACTTTGATGCCGCCCTCGGGACTCATAATGATGTTATGAGGGCGCAGGTCGCCATGCGCCATGCCCATGTTGTGCGCGTATTGCAGCGCCTCGCCGACCGCGCAGGCCACGTCTATTGCCACACTCAGCGTAAACGGCGCGATGCGGCGTATGCGCTCTTTAAGGTTGATGCCCCGCACGAACTCGCTGATGGCGTAGAAGGCAGGCGCGGCGTTGTCGGAGGCATACTCTCCGGTCTCGAACTGGCGGGCGATACCCGCATGGTTCAGACTGGCCGCGCTCGCCAATCCGCGTTCCAGACCCTGCAAAAACGGCATGTCGCGCCCGAATGCGCCCGCCACGGTTTTCAGGGCGACCACGCGGTTCATAGACTTATCGCGCGCTTTGTAGACCGTGAACAGCGGCCCCTCGCCGATTTTTTCCAGCACCTCGTATCGCTGGCCGACCAAATGATTTATCAAGGATTCGTCTTCCTGCTTTTCCCTTCGCCGCGCCTCCACCGGAGTACAGCATCCCGTTACAAAGGGATGCTTTTAGTGTGCGACCCAGCGAAATCAGCCAAGCGGACGGGGTGACTGAGCGCGGCGAACAGCGCGCAAAGCCAGCACCACGCAGGTGATGGACAACAAAATCAAATACGTTTTCAAAAGCGGGCCGTCGTCCCACGCGGCCACGCGGTCAGGGGGAAGCAGGCCCGTCATTTGTATCATGGGGATCAGCAGCCAGCGCCCGCCGAACAAAACGACCCACGCACACGCCATGAAATTGTTCAGCGGTTCGGGCAGCACGTCTTTTTCGGCATCCTCAACAGGATTGGCTGTGTTAGTGTTTTCTTCCACGTCTGTCTTGTTCGCGCTTTTCTCGTTTGTCTTGAACTATGATTTTTGGGATTTTTAGGAACACTATGATTAGCTGCCCGCTTGATTATCAAACTACCCATGATGCAGCAGGCCAGAGCAGCAGTCAGCAATCCTAGTATTCAGATTAATCCCAAAAATCCCAGTTCAAGACAACCTCTGCTGGTCTGCGAGCGCGGCCCGGATGGCGGTCTCCGGCACATCGCAGCCGGGCTGCACAACGCCCACAGCCGAGGCCAGTACAAAGCGCAATCTGCCGCCGAGCGTTTTCTTGTCCTGCTGCGCGGCCTCTAAAATCGCGTCCGCGCCGATGTCGGCGGGAAACGCGGTCGGCAAACCTGCCGCCTGCAATATGCCTATCGTCTGCTGTGTCACCAAAGGGGGCGTTACGCCGACCTGCTGCCCGATAAGACACGCCGACACCATGCCTATCGCAATCGCCTCGCCGTGCTTGTAACGCTCGTAGCGTGTCACGGCTTCCAGGGCGTGTCCTATCGTATGCCCGAAGTTCAGGATGGCGCGCAGGCCCTGCTCCCTCTCGTCCTGCCCGACCACGTCGGCCTTGATCGCGCACGACCGGGCGATGATACAAGCAAGCGCGTCCGTATCGCCACTCAGCAGCCTGCTCATCTGTTCTGCAACGCGCAGGAAAAAAGCCTCGTCGTAAATTATACCATACTTGATTACTTCGGCCAAACCCGCCCTGAGTTCGCGGTCGGGCAGGGTACGCAGGGTGTCCGGGTCAATCAGCACCAAAAGAGGCTGATGAAACGCGCCCACGAGGTTTTTGCCTTCGGGCAGATCTACGCCGGTCTTGCCGCCCACGCTGCTGTCCACCTGCGCCAGCAGGGTCGTGGGAACCTGCACAAAGTCCAGACCGCGCATATACGAGGCGGCGGCAAAACCTGCCATGTCGCCCAGCACGCCGCCGCCCACAGCCACGATCAGGCTTTTGCGGTCCAGCCGCGCGGCCGCAAATCCGCTGTACAACTGCGCCACGGTCGCTAATGTCTTGGACGCCTCGCCCGACGGCACGGCAAGAACCTGCGGCGTATTGCCCGCCGCGCTCAGACTATCCGCAAGGGGCGCGGCGTACCAGTCGTGCAGTTCGGGATGCGTGACCAGACACACGCGCCCGCCGTTCGCAAGGGTCGCCAGCCGCTCGCCCGCCCGACCCGACGCAATCTGCCCCGCCTCAATCACAATATCGTACCCGCGCTCCGCCAACTCCACCCTGATTTGCTCTGCCACGCCCGTCCTCCTTAAATGATTCAGCCCTGCGCCAGTTGGTACAGCATGATGATGTAAGGCACGATGTCGCGGGTGGGCGCGATGCCCGTGTCTACGTGGCAGTGGGCGACGGCGCGATAGCGGGGCAGGCGCTGCGCCAGCAGTTCCTCGACGCGGGCGCGCGCATCGGGCGCGTTTGCCAGCAGGGGGCGCGAGCGTCCATTCCCCGTGCGCCGCAGGATGATTTCGGGCGAGGCCGTGAGCAGCACGACCAGGCCGGTCGCGCGCAGCCGGGCCGCGTTCTGCGGGTCTAAGATCGCGCCGCCGCCCGTGGCGATGACCAGGCCCGATGCTGCGGCCAAGTCGGCGATCACGTCTCGCTCGCGCTGCCTAAACTGCGCTTCACCCTCATACGCGAACAGTTCCGCGACCGTGCAGCCTGTGCGCGCCTCGATCTCGCTGTCGCTGTCGCAGAACGCGTAGCCCAACTGCGCGGCGCACAAACGGCCCAGCGTACTTTTGCCGGTTCCCATGAACCCGATCAGAACAAGATTTTTAGGCGCTGCTGTCATGTCTTTCTATAATCGGGCGTCTATGCTTCGGATTTGTAGCCGCGCGCCGCAATGTCGGCGTGATACGCGCGGGCGTTGCGAGTAAACTCCTCGATGCTGTCGCCGCCGAACTTTTCCAGCGCGGCCTCGGCCAATACGATGCCCATCATGGCCTCGCCGATCACGCCCGCAGCCGGCACGGCGCACACGTCGGAGCGCTCGAAATGCGCCTTGACGGGTTCCCGCGTCTGCATGTCCACGCTGGCAAGCGGCGTGGGCAGCGTGGACAGCGGCTTCATCGCCACGCGGACGACGACCGGCTCGCCGTTCGTCATGCCGCCCTCGATGCCGCCCGCGTTGTTCGTGCCGCGCGTAAAGCCCGATTGGGCGTCAAAGTAGATCTCGTCATGCACCTGCGAGCCGGGAACCAGGGCCACGCCGAACCCCATGCCGATCTCCACGCCCTTCATGGCTTGTATGCTCATCATGGCGAGGGCGAGGCGGGCATCCAATTTGCGATCCCAATGCACGAAACTGCCCAGTCCGGGCGGGCAGCCCAGCGCGACCGTTTCAAACGTGCCGCCCAGCGTGTCCCGCGTCCCTTCCTGCATACACGCGTCAATGGCCGCGATCATGCGCGCCTCGGCGTCGGGGTCGGCGCAGCGCACCGGGGAAGACTCGGCGCGGCGGGCCATGTCGCGATAATCGGCCTGGCTTTTCAGCCCGTCGAAGCGGGCGTGAACGCCGCCTACCGTGACGACGTGGCTTACGATCTCGATGTTGATTTGCGCCAACAGCAGGCGGGCGATTGCCCCGACGGCGACGAGCGCGGCGGTATTGCGCGCGCTCGACCGTTCCAGAATGGGGCGCAGGTCGTCGTAATGGTACTTGAGCATCCCGGCAAAATCGGCATGGCCGGGGCGGGGCTGCGTGATGGGCGGGGTCGGGTCGTCAATCGGCCCAACGGACATGCGATCCTGCCAGCTCTGCTCGTGGTCGCGGTTGCGGACATTCAGCGTAATCGGGCCGCCCATTGCCCGCCCGAACCGCACTCCCGATGTGATCTGAGCGGTATCGGTCTCGATCTGCTGGCGCGCGCCCCTGCCATAGCCGCCCTGCCGCCGCTTCAGCTGCTCGTTGATGTACGCAAAGTCTATGGGCAGATTGGCCGGAATCCCCTCGATGATGGCGGACAGGGCGGGGCCGTGCGACTCGCCCGCCGTTAAAAAACGAAACAACGCTGTCTTCCTTTCCACAACTCCGCTTCACAAAAGAGATAACCTGCTGCCGGAAAGCCGGAAATGGCCCGGAAGGGACAGCCGCAAATAAACGCGAATGAACGCAAATCGGCTGGATAGTCCTGTGTGACAGGGTACGCGAAGCGCATGATGGTCTGTGTGTCTTATTGTTCAGCCCTACGGCCCGGCGCGGGGAAGTACGCAGGTATTTCCTGCGTACAGGCTACCACAAGATACCTGAAATCACAAGGGCGCGTTCCGCAGGAGGGGCGCGCGGCTGTGGTCAGACTTTCAGCGGGGCGAGGGCGAGGCGGTAGCGCAAGTAGAGTTCGTCGCCGTCATGGTAGAGCGAGCGAAGAGCGAGCGGCAAGACTATACCGGATGCAAAGCCCTGACCGCCCAGGATCGTCGGCAGGTTCGCGCCGCCTTTGAGTTTGGGGGCGAGGGTGAGAAACAACTCGTCCGCAAGCCCATCCCAGATCAGGGCGTCGTTGAGGCTCGCGCCGCCCTCGCACAGCAGGCGTTCAATGCCGTGAGATTGGCGCATGACGCGCAGCAGGCCGGGTAAGTTGACGCCGCCATGCCCGACCGTAAGCACGTTCGCGCCCGCCCTCAGACGCGCAAGAGCCGGTGCATCTAAATCTTCGGGAACCACGACGAACGCGCGTTCCGGCGCATCCGTGAAAAACCGATTATTTAGCGGCACATCGCCGCCGCGAGAGATGACATAACGGTTGACATGGGGCGGATAGATCACGGTTCCGGCGCGCAGGGTCGTGCCGCCGATCATAGCGGCCTGCGCCTGCTGCTGCAAGCGCCGAAACAAAATCTGGTCGGTCGGCCCGCCTACGCCTTTGGCCGTGCCGTCTTTGTCGCCCACAACGATCTTGCCGTCTAAGGTCGCGGCCATGTTGATGAACACGCAGGGGCGCTCCGGTGTGGCGGCGGGCAGATCGAGGCGTGTATACAGGTCGGGCGCGTCGGGCGGATCATTCGTTAAATCCAGCAGGCGTTCCAGTGGCATATTCGCGTTGTCCTTATCGTTTTGGCCCCGCACTAAAGTACGGGTCTGTAGGTCGTTCCGCCGACCGTCCTTCGGACGGAAATGCGCTGTTGGCCGAGGGTTACTCCGTCCGCAGGACGGTTTACCCTTCGCTGCGCTTGGACGCCCAACGAAGCCTTTAAGGGGTCGTTCACGGCCCGGTCATCTTCCTGAACAGCTACCGTTCTGCGTTTTTGTCGTTCGTGACTTGGCGCAACGGATAGATGTCCACGTCTACGCCCCGCGCGTAATGGATGATGGGTGGCGTATCGGGACGCGTGATGCCCGCCTGCGCTACAAGGTTTTCGTCCAGACTGTGCAGGGTCGCGGTTTGCAGCGGGTACGCGGTGTGATGCACCTGTCCCTGGTACAGGCGTTCGTTTTTGTAGGAATACAGCAGATAACGCTCGGCGAGAAAATGATCCAGCGTGTCCAGCGCGGCCTGCGTCACCATGCCCCTCGGCGTCCACGCGACGCGGGCCTGTGCAGGCAATGGATCGGGCCACAGCCGGTCACTCGCATAGTTGATCCGCCCCGCCGCCTCCCGTTCCCGTTTTTCCTCTAAGCCTTGAAGCCTCTTCCGTCCCCCCTCTACGCTCATGCGGGCGTGGAAATAGGGCAGTTTGAACAGGGCGCGGGCGATCCGCACGGCAGTCGCGCTCGCAGCGTCGAGGCTGAAAAACCACACACCGGGATTTTGGCCCTGATGATGGACATAGGTACGCACATTGATCTCATGAAAGTTGGAAAGCGGCGCGAAGGCGGGCAGTCCGGTCGGGCGCACATTACGCATGGTAAACGGAACCAGCCCGACATACGCCTGTCCCTCGAAAGTATCTATGGACAGTTCCGAGGGGACAAGGGGGCGCAGCAGGTCGGTCTCCACGCGCCAGTGCAGAAACAGCAGGTCGCGCCATTGCTGCCGCATCACGGTTCGCCCCGGCGGGCGGCATGTGGGCGCAATGCGATCTATGACGGGCGTGCGCGGGGCAGCGGGTGTGGTTGAGGCGGCAAGCGATTGTTCTTCTGCGGCCGGTGGGTGGATGATACTCAAGGCCGCGCCTCCGAGTGAACGGGCAAACTTGATTGGATTGGCTCCGTCGGCTGAACCGGCGGCGGTTCGGGGGCCTGGGTGGAGTGATCTCTGGTAAACATGAACCCGGCGAAGAAGTCACGATGCGCCGCCACGATACCGTACCCGATCTCGACACACCACAAAATCGGGGGGAAGAGCAGGACGCGCGCCACCCCGCGCCAGCCGAGTTCGGCCAATACAAACAGGCAGGCCCGACCTGCGCGCAGCGTCTGGCCGTCTATGGTAATCACATGCACGGCCTTTTCGCAGGCTGCATAGAGGGCGGGCGTCATCGGCGGCGAGGGCGTCTGCTGATAGGCGGCCGTCAGGAACCGCTTATGTTTGTCTTTCCACCTGACCCAGGCGGCGACCCGCCTTCAAAAATTGCAGTCGCCATCCCAGAGCAGCCAGTGTTGGGCGTACATATCGCTTCCTAACTTTTCTTTTGTACTATTTTCGGGGCGCGAATGATTGCGCGCGGTATGCTGTTGATACGCTTGAAGAGGCGCTTTCATTATCTTCTACTCTATCTTCTACACTTGTTCGAGGGAAGCGCGGCGGCATACTAATGCGCCGGACGCATCTTGCCGCTTGGAGGAACGGCGGGCGCGGCGGCGACAGGGGCATTGTTGAGTATGAGCTTTGCGCCGCTTTTATTCTGGACGAAAACCTGCCTGCCGCTGACACTGGTTCCGTCGCGGAGTTTGCCGGACAGCGTGTACTGGCTGTAAGAGATGCCCTGCCAGGTGACGGTTGGGTCGGCGAGGGTTTTTCGCAGGCCGGAGCCTGCGAAGTTCATTACGCCCGTGTCGTTGACGTATGATTTGCCGCCCACACGCCCGCCGCTGATGTTGAAAGTGCCGCGCTTCTCGACGACCAGGCCCACAACGACGCTGCCGCCACTCAGGTTGACCGTGGTGGCGTCCGAGGCAAACAGGCCGTTTCCCACGCTGCCGCCGGTCACGCTGATCGTGCTGTTGTTCTGGGCAAGCACGCTGCCGCCCACATCGCCGCCGCTGAAAACGAGGACGCTGCCGTCATTGGCGACCAGGTCGGTGGTGATCTTGATGCCGCTGATCGTGACCCGGCTGCGGTTGAGAACAAGCATCGTGCCGTTGACGCTGCTGCCCGCGATGAAGCGGACGGCGGGGCTAAACGGGTTACGTTTGGCGTCTATATCATCCGGAACCGCAAAGCCGACCGCAGCATCGCCCGCGACGGCGTAGTTGATGGTGGCGTCTTTGGCGAAACAGCCATTCTTGGCAACGTTCGTTCTATTTTGAGCCTCTGCCATTCGAGCAAGGCCCGCTATGACTAGAACCGCAGGCAGAAAAGCGAGGCGGCAGAGGGTATATGTTTTGACTCTAGATTTGGCTTGAAGCATGATGTTATGTTTCCTTGATGACGTTCGATACACCGTACACGCAGTGTGCTGACAGGCTTATTTTGACACATTTTGCCTCCAGTCAACTGCCCAAAACAGCCGCATTGTGCGGCGACAATAATTGGTCGCGTATCAATGCGTACAGGCTGGCGCAAGAGCAGGAAAAACTACTTGTTATATCGAATTGTCTTCTGACTTCGGAAAGGGGTTAAGTTTCATCTTGGCTAATGAACAACTAATACAACTTGGATATTACAACGACGGCAAAATCAAAGGTGCTTCGTTTGGAACTTTCGAGTATCTGAATCTTGGCGCAACAACAGTAGAAGAGTTGAACCGCGTTGGCGTTGTTCCCACTGTTCCAGCCCATGTAGATTTTCCTTTTCAGTCCTATACAGTTCCTAATGCAGTCTTAACAGGCATGTTGTGATGCGCTGCCTTGTTGGGGTATGCTTTGGGGCATGAAAGCCCCTGTCTTTGTTCGAAAACTTACTTGTGAAGAGCGTCTGCAACTCGAAGCCGGACTGCACAGCAAGAGCGCCTTCACGCTCAAACGCTGTCAAATCCTGCTTGCCAGCGCGTCACAGCAAACGGTCAAACAAATAAACGAGCGGTTTGGCTTTGCCGGACAGACCATCCGCCACGTCATTCACGCCTTCAACGCGCGCGGCATGGCCGCTCTACAAGAACGTTCCCGTGTGCCGACCAGCCTGCAACCGGTGCTGACAGCCGACAAGCGCGAACAACTGTATACCATTTTGCACCACAGCCCGCGCACTTACGGCAAGAACCGCTCGACATGGACGCTCAAACTGCTGGCAGAAGTGACCTGCGAACAAGGTCTAAGCGAGCAGGCACTCTCCGAACCCACGATATTAGACGCCATTCGCCGTCTGAATGTCGCGTGGAAGCGGGCCAAGCACTGGATCAGCAGCCCCGATCCCGCGTACACGCGAAAAAAAACCGACGCGACCGGATAGTACGCTTGCTCGCCAAGCATCCCGACTGGCAACTCGCCTTCCAGGACGAAGTCTGGTGGAGTCGTCTGGCGCAGCCCAATATGTCGGCCTGGTCGCAGGACAAACCGCTGCGCTTGGTCGAAAAACAGGCTGACAAAGCGGATACGGAGCCGAAAGCCCTCTGCTGTTATGGCGTTTTGCTCGCGTCAGGCGAGCAAACAGGCAAGATGTTGTTGCGCTTTGTGGACGGTCGCCCGGTCAGCCAAGTGACCTGTGACTACCTTACCTGGCTGGCCGAGAAGATGACGGCGTTAGGCAAGAAGGCATTGGTTCTGATCTGGGACAACGCCAGTTGGCACAAGAGCCGGATCGTGCGGAACTGGCTCAAGGCGCACAACCGAACAGTCAAGCAAGACGGCGGTTGTCGCCTGCTGGTCTGCTTCTTGCCAAGTAAGAGTCCGTGGCTCAACAACATCGAACCCAAGTGGGTACACGGCAAACGCGCTGTTGTCGAGCCGGCCAGTACGCTTACGGCTGCTGAGTTGATCGAGCGCATCTGCGCTTACTACCAGTGCGAGTACGAAGCGCACTTAACACAACATGTTTGTTAATTATGCACTAAGAAGACAGGCTCCTCAAAGCCGGATGACGTATATTTTCGTCGGCAGAGAACTGACGTCACAGTTGCGGCTGTTAGGGAAATGAAGCGACCGACCGAATTTAACACCGAAGAAAAGCGGTTGAAAGCTATCGAGCAAGGGTTATACTCTGCCGCTGCTTGCAGTTCACCCCTTGCAGTTGTCTCGGACGGCACACTTTACTTCTACATAGACGTAGAAGCATCGCTGCATGAGAAGGAAATTATTTATTATAATGAACGCAGAGATTTCAATCCGAGCGTACTTGAAGATTTACTTACAGGCGGCGCAACAGCGGCGCGCGACCCAGGACCGCTCGCAGAAAAGGTTTGGCAGGCAATATGGCACGCGACGAAAGAAGAGCCGCGTCAGTGTCTTATGACCTTTGTGGAAATTTTCATTCTCAAATTCCTTTCTGACAATCTACCGAACACTGTTCTGCCGCGTAACTACTCCTTTTATGAACTCACCATGTATGATCTCGCGGCTTTCGAGAGCAGGTACGGCAAGACACAAATAGAGTTTTACGTTCAAGAGATAAGGCCGCGTATCAAAACCATCTTTCCTGAGAAGACTTCTGTACGCGATCCGCGCATCCTAAACCTGTTCGGTCTATCAACATTGATTTCTGAGCCGTCTGTCATCAATGGCTTTGCGTTTCTACGCTCCTCCGGCAAAGATTCCCTCAAATCCTTCAACCGTACCTTCGTTGAAATCCTCGGCTACTTCCAAGACTTTGGTACGCTTTCCAACATTGATCCTGAGTTCAAACTACGGCTTTATGAAACATTTCTAAAGAAGTCGGTGCGTCAATCCAAACTTGGGCAGTTCTTCACGCCGCGTAATGTCGTTCGCGCCATGATTCGTATGGCTGAACTAAATAAACTTCCCCCTGACTCTATCGTCTTCGATCCGGCTGCCGGAGTAGGAGGTTTCATCTTGGAGCCTCTTATTGAAAGCAACGCTCTCATCAACAACATTGAGTTCGCCAATGGAACGGCCAAACAGCGCATTCGACTTCTTGGCGCTGATCTCGATGCTAACACGAACATTCTTGCAAAGGCGAACACCTTGATTCACCTTACAGAATTTGTTCGTGACCCCAACGTGACCGTGCAGGGACTTAGTCAACTTATGGCGGATATGTTCCTGTTGCTAAACTTCAATGAACATCTTGGAACATTGGAGTACCCGGTCAAATCGGGAGTGGACGTCATTTTGACTAATCCCCCCTACGTGACTCAAGGCTCTAAAATATACAAAGATGAAATTGCCATAGTACATGACTCCCGCAATGGCCTTGATTTACGAGCCTACTATGATCGCGCAGGTCTGGGGCTTGAAGCCTTATTCCTCCGCTATATATCCGGCGCACTTAAAGCAGGCCAGAAACCAGCAGGCCGTGCTTATGTTATTGTTCCTCAAGGTCTGCTAACCAGAACGGAACCAACAACAAAGGAGAAGATTTTATCGGAATGTAATCTCTTGGCCTCTATTTCCATTCCGAGGAAAACTTTTTTCAACACACCTCAGAAGACGTACATTCTTGTTCTGGAGAAGCGGCATACAACTGCTGATACACGTCCTGATGTGTTCTGCGGTATCGTGTCAAGTATAGGAGAAACGCTGGACAAGCGGCGTGTGCCTACGCCTGCTGACAACACTCTTGAAGAAGTCGTTTCTGCATTTCTCGCTCACACCAACAGCCATTCCATTCCCGACGTTTACAAAGAACGTGTCAAGATTGTGCCTGCATCTTCGTTTAGCGCTTCGGATCGTTGGGATGTCAACCGTTTTTGGGACGATGATGAGTTGGTTTCGCTTGGGGCGCGTGACCCGGCGATTGACCGCTCTTCATTCATGGAGATTGCTGACGAGCAAATAGCTGAAGTTGCGGAAGATTTTGCACAGGTGAAGGCGGAACTTGCTACTCTCGAAGCTGGCCCCACAAAGTTAGTGAGTCTTGCCGATGAAACGCTATTCCGAATCCGGCGAGGTAAACGCGTGACGCGCAGTATTGGGGACAGTAACCCTGGCTTGATCCCTGTATATTCAGGGTCAAAAGACGCCAAGCGTCCAATATGTTCCGTATCCGAGGAGTGGGCAGTACAACATGCAATCCCAATAGAAGAGAACCCGATTGTCACCATTAACGCAAATGGGTTTGTCGGAGCCTGTTTTGTTCGCCGTGAACGGTGCATCATCCATGATGACGTAATGATTGTGGAGGTCATCAACAAACATATAGATCTCGACTATTTGGCACAGGTTTTGCCTTCTGCCATATTCTCAGGAAACTTTGAATATGAGGCGAAGTTATACAATCGGGTAAAAACGCTTGAAGTTGCTATCCCCAGCATAGACGGTGCTAATTTTGACTTTGAAAGGCAAAAGTCTACGGCAGATGCGCTTAAAAGATTCGATGCGGTACGTTTGAAGATTACTGAACTTGGGAAATGGGCAGCAGATACAAGAATCGGTGATTAACTCTGTCTCGGCGTCAAACTGCTGCAAGAAAGCCACTGCGCGAAGATGAAGAAAATAGCGATGATCGGGGCGGGCAGCGTGGTCTTTTGTAAGACCCTGATGAGCGACATCATGGCGACGCCCGCGCTTGCGGATAGCGAGTTCGCGCTGATGAGTCCCACGGAAAGCAAGCTGCGGCGCATGGAAGCGTTCGGCCAGCGCATGATCCGCGACAACGGATTGGCAGGCAAGGTGTGGGCCACGACCGACAGACGCGAAGCATTACGAGACGCGGATTTCGTGGTCGTGATGATCCAGGTGGGCGGGTTTGATGCGTATGGCGTGGATTACGAGATCCCCCTGCGCTACGGCGTGGATCAGTGTATCGGCGACACGCTGGGGCCGGGCGGCATCTTCCGGGGCCAGCGGCACATCCCCGTGCTGGTGGACATCGCCCGCGACATGGAGGCCGTTTCCAAACCGGGCGCAATCATGCTCCAGTACGCCAATCCGATGGCCGCGAACTGTCTCGCGCTGGGCCGGGTCAGCGATGTGCCGTTCATCGGCCTGTGTCACGGCGTCCAGACCACGCTCGACCTGATCGGCGGGTACTGCGATGTCCCCAAAGACGAGATCACGTATGTGTGCGGCGGCATCAATCACATGGACTGGTTTTTGAAGCTGGAACACAAGGGGCGTGACCTGTACCCGCAACTGCGCGATCTGTTCGAGCGGCCTGAATACTACAAAAACGAAAAGGTGCGGGGCGAGGTGTTCCGCCACTTCGGGTACTTTATGACCGAGTCCACGGGGCATTTGAGCGAGTACGTGCCGTGGTTTCGCAAAAGCCGGGCCGCGCTGGATCTGTACTGCGACGAACCCGCGTTTGGCGGCGAGTCGGGGGCGTACTACAAGTGGGGCAAGGCCATGTCGGAAAAGTACGCCCACACAGACCCACTCCAGTTCGAGGACTCGGCCATTACGGGCCGCAGCGTGGAATACTGCTCGTATATTCTGGAAGCCGTCACGACCGGCAAGCCGTTTCGCCTGATGGGAAACGTCTATAACAAGGGCTACATTACCAACCTGCCCGCCGACTCGTGCGTGGAAGTGCCGACGTTTGCCGACGACACGGGCCTGCATCCCACCGTGATCGGCGACCTGCCGCCCCAGTGCGCGGGCGCGTGCCTGACCAACATCATCGTGCAGCAGCTCTGCGCCCACGCGGCCTTGTCAGGCGACCCCGAACACCTTGTTCACGCCCTTGCGCTCGACCCGCTTACGGCTGCCGTCTGCACGCTGCGTGAGATACGCGACATGGCGAGCGAAATGCTGGAAGGACTGCGCCCGTACCTGCCGCAGTTCGCGGGCAAAAGCATCCGGCCCATGCCCATTATCAGCATTCCCGCCGACTGCATCGCCGTAGACGTGCCGCTCGACCCCGCCCTTGCCATCGGCAAGCGCTTTGGCACACTCCTCGAACAGCAAACTGCCTGAGCGCGTACTCGCCGACACGCCTGCGCCTGCCAATACTGCATCCCCACCTTGATACGCAGTTGCCGTCTGTGCCTTTTGCTGTTACACTTGTTGTGTTGTCCTCAGAGGAATTGTTCTGGCAGAGGGAGAATGTGAAATGCCGCACACGCGATACAGCGGGGAGGAGATCGGCAGGCGAGGGCAGGCGTGGTACGACGAGACCATCCGCGCGTCTGTGGAAACCCCGGAAAACATGGGCAAGATCGTCGTTATTGACATCGAGACCGGCGAGTATACAATCAATGCGGACGGGCTGACCGCCAACAAACAGGCGCTTGCCCGCCACCCGGACGGCGCGTTCTACGGTGTGCGGGTCGGCTATGAGGCTGTGGAAAGTCTGAGCGGAGGCGGACTGAGGCGCGGCAAGCAATGATGACCGGAACCGTGCTGAACAATCGCGCCTATGTTTCCCTGCCGCTGTCCGGGCGGGGCGGGCAGGGCGATGTCGAGTTTGTTCTGGACACCGGCTTTACAGGCGTGACGACCCTGCCGCCCGCCGCCTGCGCCGCCCTCCAGCTTCCCCTTGCGCGTTATCAGCCCTCTCTGCTGGCCGACAGCAGTTCGATTTTGCTGGCAGTATACATCGCCACTTTGCAGTGGGACGGCGAAGCGCGCGACGTGGAAGTATTGGCGCTGGAGGGCGCTCCGCTGATCGGCATGACGCTGCTAAAAGGCTATGAAGTACGGCTGCAAGTCGCTGACAATGGCCTTGTCAGCATAGAACGATTGTAGCCGCCAGCCGATTATGTGCAAAAAATAGTATGCCGCAAACCTTCAAACCACGCATCTGGCACACATCTTGCACTATACCTGGTAGAACATTTCTGTTTGCCGCGCTTTGTGCGCCAACAGCGCAGGCAGAAGAAACGTTCCCTTCTGCCTGCGCTTAATGGCGTTATGTGCCGCCTTGTGGTTCCGCGCCTACCTTCGCATTACGACTTAGGCGGCTTCCGCGCCCGATACGCGCAGGGCAGGATGCTGAAACGCCAGCACGATGTCTTCTTCCGGCACGCCCGCCGCGAGCAGAGCGTTTGCAAGCCCCTCCTCGGTCGCGTCTTCGTCAATCCAGATTTTGCCCGCTTTGATCCGCGCCGCCAGAATGACATTGCTGATGGCCTTCTGGCCGTTCCAGCCCGTCACATACAGCATATAGCGGTCATGCTTGTCGTCCTGATAGAACAGCGTCTCGACGTTCGGGTTGGGTGAGGGGTAGCGGTAAGGGTTGGAGGCCGTGATCGCGTTTACGATGATGGCCCGGTACTCGCTGCTTCGATCCATGACGTGATCTCCTCCGTTTCCATGGCTACGACAATCAAGTCCAGGTCGCCCAAGCGCATCAGCAGGCGAAAGGAAGAGCGCTGCTGCAGCTTGGCATACGCGGCAAGCGGCAGGGCAAGATACAGTTTCGCCTGGGGGCTGGTAACGCTCAAGACGCGCTGATACAATCGGTACTGCCCCAGAGCCTCTTCAAGCGCATAGATAATGGAACAATGCCCGAAACTTTTTACCTCCGTCCGTTACGTTGATGCAGGGGGCTTGCCACCTGCGCGGCTTCGTGTTATAATCTCCTCATCTCGAACTCTCGTAAACCCGATGGGGAAATTAGACGCTATGGTCACGCTTACGATTGATGAGGCATTGGACGCGCAGCTTGAACAGGTGTCTCTGCGCGCAGGCCGCGCCAAGTCCGATGTAGTTGCGGATGTCCTGCATCGGTACGTACAGGCCGAACAGCGCAGGCGGCAGCCGATTGACCCTGCCCTTGTCACCCTGTACAGCCAGCTTGCCGAGGAAGATGTGGCGCTTGCCGAGGCAGGCATGGACGATTATGCGCGCCAGTTGAACGAGGCGGACAAAGCATGAAGCGCGGCGAAGTGTGCATGGCTGCCCTCGATCCGATACGCGGCTCCGAGCAGGCGGGAACGCGCCCCGTGCTGATCTTCCAGGCCGACCCGCTCAACGCGTTTTTGCGTACCGCCATAATCGTCCCCTTCACCTCGAACCTGAACTGGGCGCGTTACCCGTTTTGTGTCCAAATGGCGGTGGGCGAGGGTGGGCTGACGAATGACAGCGTAGCCCTTTGCCATCAGGCCCGCGCCATTGATAACACGCGCCTTATCCGGCGCATGGGCGAAGTGTCCGCAGCGACGCTGACACAGGTTGAGCAGGCGCTTCGTGTCGCCGTAGACATGCCTTAGCCTCAAAACAGGGTGGAATAACAATTGGCATTACACTGTTGCGCGCAGGGAGGCGAGCAGGCCATAAGGGGCGGCAATACGGCCCTCCACCTCGCCGAGAAATACTTTGGGCTTGACGCTGAGGCCGTGAAAATCCGAGCCGCCCGAAGTGAGCAGGTCGTGGCGGGCGGCAAGGGCAAGGTAGCGCGCGTTGTCCTCGGACGTGTGCAGGTTGTAACGCGCCTCGATGCCGTCCAGTCCCCACTCCTTCATGCCCACGATGTACGCTTCGGTCAGGGCGTCACTGTCGCGCTTGAGGTTGTTGGGATGGGCGAGGATGGCGACGCCGCCGGCCTGATGGATCAGGGCAATGGCCTCCTGCTGCGAGACCCGCGCTTTGGCGACATGGCCCGGCCTGCCCTCCCCAAGATACCTATCAAACGCTTCCCCGACGCTGCTAACCAACCCGCGCGCAATCAACGCTTTGGCAAAGTGCGGACGCGCCACAATATCCCCACCCGCAAAAGCCTGCACGTATTCAAGCGTCAGGTCAATATTAAGATGTTTGTTCAGCTTCTGCACCATCTGCGCGTTGCGATTGGCGCGTCTGTGCTGGATGTCGCGCAGGCGGGTCTGGAGGGGCGCGTTGTGCGGGTCAATGCCCAGGCCGAGAATGTGGCACTGCCCCCGCTCGATGTCCGCGCTCAGTTCGATGCCCGGAACCACAAGAACGCCCAGCCGCGCGCCCGCCTCGACAGCCGCCGCCACCCCGTCCGTGGTATCGTGGTCGGTCACGGCGATAGCCGCCAGCCCCTTTTCCTTTGCCAGCGCGACTAATTGCGCGGGCGATTGATCGCCGTCCGAGGCCGTGGTATGCGTGTGCAGGTCAATACAGCGTTCGTCAGGCGCAGGCATATAGAACTCCCTCAAAGATAGGAATACAAAAATCCATAGACAGGATTAACAGGATTTTCAAGATTAACAGGATTTCACAGCAAGTGGAAACGGGTATCGTTCAACTTAACATCAGGCTCGTTCTAATCTGTGAAAATCTGTGTCAATCTGTGGATGAATGCTCTTATTGAATGGGCGCGATCATGCCGCGCTCTGCCAGATGGTTCAGGATTTTGGCGGCGGATTGGGCGGCGGACTCTACGCTTGTCAGGGCGGTTACGTCGGGGGCGGACGGGGCTTCGTAGGGGTCGGACACGCCCGTAAAGTGGGCGATCTCGCCCGCCAGCGCTTTCTTGTACAAACCCTTCACGTCCCGCTCGACAAGGGCCGAGAGGGGCGCATACGCGAATACCTCGACGAACGCGGCCCTGCCTTCTCGCTCCACATCGGCGCGGATCTCATTGCGAACATCGGCATACGGGGAAATGGCGGCGGTAATGGCGATCACGCCGTTGCGGGCCAGTACGCGGGCGATCCAGCCGATACGCCGTACATTCGTGTCGCGGTCTTCTTTGGAAAAACTCAGCCCTCTGGAGAGATGTTCGCGCACCTCGTCGCCGTCCAGCAGTTCCACTTTGCAGCCGCGCGCCCTTAGCTCGGTGGCGAGATGCGCGGCCAGCGTGCTTTTGCCCGCGCCAGACATACCCGTAAACCACAAAACAAATCCCTGATGCTCGTTTGACGCGGATTGTTTCGATGCGGATTGTTGCTTTTCATCACCCGTCTGCAAACCCATGTCTATGCTTCCTGTTCCCGCTCGCGTTCCTCAAAATGTTGTACCGTCGCGCCTATGTATCGCGTCGTGGACTGTGAAGCGCTTGTCCATGCCGCTCTTTGGAACGGGAACCTGCGTGTACTGCCGTCTATATTTGACACCGGGGCAGAATTGTACTATAATCTGATTAGATTAGTCAAGATTAACGCGGGGCCGTTTGCCTCGTGGGAAGGCCGCTATGGACACGCAAACACCAATGGCTGACATTGTTTCCGCATCTGCTTCCGCATCTGCTTCCGCTTCCGTTTCTCTGTCCGCTGCCGACAGCGTAGCGGACAGCATAGCGAACGGAACCGCTCCCGACCCGGACGCCCTGCACACGCTCAGTCTGCAAATGGAAGACAAGTGGCCTGATGAGATACTGCGCTGGGCCGTGGATACGTATGGCAAAAAACTGACGATGGCGACCGCGTTCGGGGCGGAGGGCTGCGTCCTGCTGGCGATGCTGTCCGAGACACCCGGCGGGCGTGACACGCATATCTTCAACCTGGATACCGGCTATCAATTTCAGGAAACGCTGGATCTGCGCGAACGGTTCCGCACCGAGTACGGCATCACGGTCGAATATGTGAGCGCCTACGAGACGGTGCAGGAGATGGAAGCGCGGTTCGGCGGGCCTATCTACGGTACGCGTCCCGATGAGTGCTGCCGCATCCGCAAAATCGAGCCGCTGAAGCAGGCCGTCGTGGGCTACGACGCGTGGATTTCGGCCATACGCCGCGACCAGACGCCTGACCGCGCCCAGGCCGACATTCTGGAATGGGACAAAAAGTTTAATCTCGTCAAAGTGAATCCGCTTGCGAACTGGACAAAGCGCGATGTGTGGAACTACATCACCATCAATGAAGTGCCCTACAACCCCCTGCATGATAAGGGCTACCCCAGCATCGGCTGCACACACTGCACCAAGCCCGTGCAGGCAGGCGACGACGACCGCGCCGGCCGCTGGACAGGCTTCGCCAAACTGGAATGCGGCCTGCACACAAGATAGAGGAGAGTAAACCGCGAAACACGCGAAACAAACAAAAAGAAAGTGCAAAAAGCCCTATCCACAGATTATGGAGATTAACACAGATTGAGAAGAACCATTTAGAAAATTTTCTTCCCTATGTATTTCTGATCTGTGAACATCTGTGTTAATCTGTGGACAACTCCCCTTTTGTTCCTTTTCGTTTATTTGGCGTATTTCACGATTTATTTCTGCTTTAGGACTTCATTGGCGACGAGCAGGGCAGCGATGGTTTTAGCGTCTTCGAGTTCGCCGGCGAGGACGCGCTGCACGGCCTCGGCAAGCGGCATCGTCACCAGTTCCAGGTTCTCGCCTTCGTCGAAGTGGGTCTGCGTTTTAGTCAGCCCGGTCGCAAGATATGCGTGTATCTTTTCCGTGGAGTAGCCCGGCGCGAGGTAGCAGGCGAACAGCAAGCGGATGTTCGCGGCCTTGTAGCCGGTCTCCTCTTCCAGTTCGCGCAGGGCGCACGCCTGGGGTTCCTCGCCTTTTTCCAATGTGCCGGCGGGGATTTCCAGCAGGATTTTGCCGGCGGGCAGGCGGAACTGCCGCACCAGCATCGTTGTGCCGTCCTCCTGCACGGGTACGATACATACCGCGCCGCCGTGCGACACTATTTCGCGCTTCGCCTCTTTACCGTCCGATAGCCGCACGGTGTCTACGTGCAGATGCACGATCTTGCCGTCGTAGATCTTCTCGCTGCTGAGGACCGTCTCGCCCAATTCACCCGATGCCATGCCGTTGCCGCCTTCTTGTTTGTTGTTTGTTGTTTGTTGCCTGTTGATTGGTGTTTGTTAGCGATGTTTGCTGTTTGCCGGCGTGGTTTGCGCCGTTATTTGGCTTTGCGGCGGATGATGATGATGTTGGCGCGCTGCACGACCTGGAGCGGGCCGGGGTACTGCTTTGTCATGGCCGCAACGGCCTGCGATGGGGTCAGGTCGCGGCCCGCAAACGTAATCTGTCCGCTCAGGGTGCTGTCGAGCATGAAGTCGGTTCCCAGCGCGGCGAACAGGGCGTGAAATGCGTCCTGCAAGGGGATGTTCTTCAGGCGCAGCGTGACGCGCCGCGCCGCCACATCAGGCTTTTGACCGGGCGGGTCATCCTGTACCAGACTGAGAACGCTGCCTGCCAGATGCGCCCGCACGGGTGGAATAGCAGGATACGCCTTGAGTACGGCGCTTAATGCCTGATCGAAGGGAACGTCTTTCAGGTCAAGCGGAGCCGTAACGGTGGGCAGGACGCGCAGGGCGTACATGTAATTAACGGGCGAGGGGGTGAGCAAGGCGTCTATGGCGACACGCAGATCGCCCCTGGAATGCAGCGTCACGTTGCGGTCGTTGAACACGGGGCGGGCGGGGACGTTGCGCGTCCCGCCTGTTGGCCGCACCGCGCCGCCTGCGGGCGCGCCGGGAATGCCGGGAATTGGCTGTACCTGCGCCCCGGTTCGCATCACGCCTGTCAGCAGCAAAGCCGCGACGGGCAGGTATAGCGCCCGCCTCAGTGATTTAGACACGCGTTCCAACATACTGATGCTCTTACTCATTTTCACATTCCTACTGAACATCCACGCCCAACTGCGCGATCAGAAAGCACAATTGATCCGTGGTGTCTTCAATGGTTTTGCTGACCGACTTGGTTCCCGCGTGGCCCGATTTGGTGTCGTAGTGCAGCAGGATAGGACGCTGAGAAACAGCGTTTGTGTCCGCCGCGCCTGTCGTCTGTGTTGCGGATTGCAGCAGGGCGGCCATTTTGCGGGCGTGCAGGGGCGCGACGCGGGTGTCGGCATCGCCCGTCACAAACATTACGGCGGGGTAGCGGGTTCCGGGCGTGACATGGTGATAGGGCGAGTACGCATAGAGCGTCTGGAACTGCTCGGCATCCTCGGACGAGCCGTATTCGGGTATCCAGTAGCGGGCCACAAGGAACTGATGGTAGCGCACCATATCGAGCAATGGCACGGCGCAAATCACGGCGCGGAACAGTTCGGACCGCTGTGTGAGGGCCGCGCCCACGAGCAGGCCGCCATTGCTGCCGCCCATGATGGCGAGCTTGTCCGGGTTTGTATACTCCTCGGCCTGTAAATACTCTGCCGCAGATGTGAAATCGTCGAACGTGTTCTGCTTGTTGGCGAGCATTCCGGCCTGATGCCAGGCTTCGCCGTACTCGCCGCCGCCGCGCAGATTGGCGACCGCGTACACGCCCCCCTGCTCGGCCCACACGGTCGCGAACGAGGAAAAGTAGGGTGTCATGCTGGCCGTAAAGCCGCCGTATCCATAGAGCAGGGTGGGCCGCGCGCCGTCCAGCGTTATGTCTTTGCGATACATTAGAAACATCGGGATTTGCGTGCCGTCTTTGGACGCGTAGAATACCTGCTTGACCGCAAATCGTTCGGGGTCTACCGGCACATCGGGCCGCGCCCATTCGGTCGTGGCTGCGGCCTGCACGTCGTAGCCAAAGATGACATTTGGGTAGGCGAACGAGGTAAAGGAATAAAAGGCGAGCGGGCTGTCCCACTGCCCGTACAGGCCGCTTGCCGAACCGAGCGTGGGCAGGGCGATGTCGCGCGCGAATACGCCCTGCGCGTCGAAAATCTGTATACGCGCGGTCACGTCCACGAGATAGTTGGCGACAAGATGCCCTCCCGCCAGTGAAAATCCTTCCAGCACAGCCTCGGCGCGGGTCGGAATGATCTCGCGGAACCGTTCGGGGGCGAGCGGCGGGGCGTCGGCGCGCGTCAGGTCAAGGTCGGCAAGAGTCACGGCCAGAACGCGTTCGTTGGGCGCGTTCCAGTTGGTTTGCAGGTACAGTGTGCCGCCGCCGATGTCGCCGCTGAAGCGGGCCTCGATCTCGGTGATAAGCGGCACTATCGGGAACTCAGCAGCAACGCCCTTCGTGTCCGAAGCCGCGTCTGTCGCTGTGTCGGGCGTGTCGAGCCGCTGAATGTACAGGTCGGTCTTATTGCCCGCCGAGCCGTAGTAGACCGTGAACAGCAGATAGTCGCCGTCCTCAGACACACCCGCCGTCAGGTACTTGCCTTTTTCGTAGCCCTGCCCGAATATCTCTATATCGGTCGTGTCGCTGGCGTCCGAGTCGGATTGCGCGTTTGTTTTGAGGGTGCGCCGATACGCGCGGGGGCCGTCGTCGGTTTCGAGGGCGTAGTACACGACGCGCTTGTCATGGCTCAAGGCCACGCTCATGTAGCGGGCGCGGGGCAGGCTGTCGGCAAGATCGGTTTTGCTTGCCACATCCAAAAATCGGATTTCAAGTTCGTCCTCGCCGCCGCGCCGGATGCCGTAAACCAGCAGCGCGCCGTCGTGGGAGATGTCCTGCATGGCGGTCGTCGTGGTCTTGTCCGCGCTCAGGGCGTGCGGATCAATCAGGACTTCGTCATCCCCGTCCAGTCCGACACGGCGATAGATCACGGGCAGTTCCTGGTCGGCCCTGCGCTGCGAAAAGAAGTAGACGCCATTGCGGACGGTGGGCATTCCCCGGCTGTCAATGCGGGCCAGTTGGTTCAGGCGCTGCGTGATTCGGTCACGTCCGGGCGTCTGCGCCAGCACGGCGCGAGTGTACGCGTCCTGTGCCTCGATCCAGGCGCGGGTTTCCGAACTGTCCTGATCTTCCAGCCATCGGTAGGGGTCGGTCAGCGTAACGCCGTGCAGGGTTTCGGTTACATTGTCCTGCCGCGCCAATGCGGGCCGGGGCGGGAGGGCGTTCGCCGCTTCACTGCGCGGCGCATCTTGTACGGTCATGTGGATGTAATTAATCCTTATTTCATGTAGTTTTCAAAGTCGTCGAGGGGCTTATCGAAATCAGGGGCCATATAAAGAATAGCCCCCCTTGCAATGCCGAACTGCGGCACGGTATAGGTGGAAGGTTCTTGCAGCCGTGACAAGACGCGTTGTTTTTGATCTTCGGGAAGCTGCTGTAGAAGCGTGATGACTTGCTCATCGGTCAGTTCCAACACCGGCATTTTGTTTCCTCCAGTCCGCTGCCTTCCACTTTCTGCGATGCCCCTGCGCGTGTGGTGCAGTTCTACGCGCAGGGCAAATCTTCCTGCTGTAATTCGCTGCGTCAATTCAGGCGGCGAGCGGCAAGGCGTCCGATAGCGCAAAGGCGTCGGCGAGCAGTTCGTAGGAGTGCAGGCGTTCGGCGTGGCCGTGCGTGAACGTCGTTACCATCACCTCATCGGCCCCGGTACGCGCGGCAAGGCCCGCGATGCGGCGCTGCACGGTCGCGGGCGAGCCGATGATGTGCAACGGGCGCATTGCCTCGACAACGGCGTGTTCCTGGGGCGTGAATGGATATGCCAGCGCGTCATCGGGGCTGAGCAGCAGGGACTTTTGCCCGGTTCGCAGCCGCGCAAAGGCGACGAACAGACTGGACGCCAATCGTTGGGCTTCGGCGTCCGTGTCCGCGCACACGACCGACACGGTGAGTATGGCGTGAGGCGCGGCCATCATGCCGGGCGTAAAGCTGTCCCGGTACAGGCGCAGGGGGATGTCGGGCGGAAAATCGCTGAAGTGCGCGGCGAACGCAAAGCCCATGCCCAGCAAGGCCGCTAATTGCGCGCTGAAATCCCCTGAACCCAGCAGCCACACGGGCGGCAGGGTCACATCGGGCGGCATGGCCGCAACGCCTCTTGCCAGGCCATGTCCCGCCACTGCGCCCGTGCCGAAAGCGACCAGTTCACTCAGCCGCTCCGGGAAGTCGTCGCCCCGCGCATTGTCCCTGCTGCCGCGCAGGGCCAGGGCCGTGGCGGGATCGGTTCCGGGTGCGCGTCCCAGCCCCAGGTCAATACGGTTGGGATGCAGGGCGTTGAGCATCTTGAAGGTCTCGGCCACTTTGAGCGGGGTATGGTTGGGCAGCATGATGCCGCCGCTGCCGACCCGAATGCGCCGGGTCTGTTCCGCCGCGAGCGCGATCAGGATTTCGGGGGCCGTGCCGACGACCGTAGACATATTATGATGTTCGGCAAACCAGTAGCGGGCGTAGCCCAGGCGGTCAGCCATCCGGGCCAGTTCCAGGCTGTTTCGCAGCGCCTGCCCGCTGCTGTCGCCGTCCGCAAGCGGAACCAAATCCAAAACCGAAAACGGGGTATTCATACTGCTTTACTCTCAACCTTCTCTCGAAATGATTTTCCAATCAGCGTTTATACCCTCTTATACGCCGTCGAACCGGAGGATTACACAGGATTCCGGCAGGCGAAACGCGAAATACGAACGGCTTCCCGGCGATTGCTGTACCCGGTTGGGGGCGCAATGGGCTGTGCCGCCTGCGCATCAGGCAAAAAGGAGAAGGCGTATGTCACTGGTAGGTGAGTTCAAAGAGTTTGCGGCCAAAGGCAATGTCATAGATTTGGCGGTCGGCGTCATCATCGGCGCGGCGTTCGGTAAGATCGTGGACAGCGCGGTCAAAGACGTTATTATGCCGCCCATCGGCCTGGTGACGGGCAGGGTGGATTTCGCCAGCCTGTATATCAACCTGAGCGGCAAGCCGTATGCCACGCTGCAGGAAGCGCAAAAAGCGGGCGCGGCGACCATCAATTACGGTTTATTCCTCAACAACGTCATCAGTTTTGTCATTGTCGCGTTTGTCGTGTTTCTCATGGTCAGGGCCATCAACCGCCTGCGCCGCAAGGAGGCCGTCGCGCCCTCCGCGCCGCCCGCCCCCACCCGCGAGGAAACGCTGCTGACCGAAATTCGCGACCTGCTTGCCGGTGGGCGCGGCGTCTGAGCGTGTACGCCGCGCAGCAAGCGGCGTTCCTCATTTTGTCCTCACTTTGTCCTCGCCAAAACAACCCTCGGTACTGCTCGCTTTGCGCGGGCAAAACTCCACATGGTCCAAAACGCGGCGGCGAATTATTTTGCCGCCGCCTTGCTTTTCTACTCTTTTTGTTCTTTTTATTCTTTTTCTACTCTCTTTCCACTCTCCTTTTCCCTTTGTGCGGTCTCTGTATAGATAGAAGGAGCCGCGACGATGGCGATGCACCGCCTGCAATACCTCTCCGATGCCGAACTGACCGAACTGGCGCAGCGGGGCAGCCTGGAAGCCTGCGACGAACTGGTACGCCGGTTTCGGCCCGCCGTGCTGCTGACCGCGCGCCAGATCGTGGACAGCGCCGAGGCCGCGCAGGACGTGGCGCAGGAGGCGTTTCTGGCCGCCTTCCGCGCCCTGCCGCAATTACAGGACGCGGCCAGGTTCGGCGGCTGGCTGTACGCCATCACGCGGCACAGGGCGCGGCGCGCGGCGCAAGTCACAGACCGAACGCCGACTACGCCGCTGGCCGTTCTGGAAGACTGCGGGCATTCTTCTCTGGAAACCGGCCCCTTAGAAACGCTGCTCCAGTCGGAAAGCCAGGACGGGGTACGCGCCGCGCTTGCCGGACTTGCGCCCGAACACCAGATCGTGATGCAGCTTTTCTACTACGAGCAGTGGCCCGCGCCGCGCATCGCCGCCTTCCTTGCCCTGCCCCTCACCACCATCAAGTGGCGTCTGCGCGAGGGCCGCAAACGTGTCGCGATTGCGCTCGCCGTCCTGCTGAACGAATGAGACGAGGAGTGGAAGAGGGAGAGCAGAAGACAGAAAACAGAGGACAGAAGACGCCACGCAAAAAGTCGGTCGAACGAAGCAAGCAGCAAGCAACTAACAACAAGAATAAGCAACTAACAACTAACAAGGAGCAAACCAATGGCTGAACAGGACAAGAAGAAAGAAATACGCCGCATACGAACCCTGCTGGCGAAGATGGCCGAGATGGCCGAACATGTCGAGCAGACCGGCAGCTTTGAAAGCAGCATCCAAAACAACGTGAAACGCTACAACAACATCGTCGAGCATCTGGAGGATCAGGACATACTGCCCGAAGATGTGTTTCCCGAACTGGACGAGGACAGCGATTCGGGGCAGTTGGGAGCCGAGGCCAAGCTGCTGGCGGACTATTTGAGCGATCTGGCCGATGAGGAAGAACCGACGCGGGGGCCGGAAGCAGGCAAAAAAGGCGAGGGCAAGCGTCCTGACCTGGGCATGATGGTCGCGCTCGCGCCGTTTCTGGAGCGCAGCGAACTGACCAATATCGTTCTCAAGCATTTCACGGGGCGGACAATGCCGAGCGAAGAAGAAACGCCTGCCGCGCCGGGGAACGCGGACATACAGACCATTATCGCGCTGGCCCCACACGTAGACAAGGCCACGCTGGGACAGATGGCGCGGGCCTGCCTCGCCAAACAGCCGCTGACCGACCCTAAAATGCTTGTCGCGCTGGCCCCGCACATGGACAGCGCGGAGTTCAGCGCACTGTTGCGGCAATCTATGCCCGACTGGTTCAGCGCAGCCCCGGTTCCGCCGACGGCTCCGACGCCGCCCGCCGCGCCAACTCCGCCGAATGTCCCGTCCCCACCTGCGCCGCCAACTCCGCCGTCCTTCGGCCCCATGTCGCAGCGACCGGATGAGGAGCGGGAATTGAGGTAAGGAACAACGGGATAAACCAAAACCAGAGACCCAGAGCGTTAAGCCAGGGGTCTCTGGTCAGCGATTTGTATGCGGAAAATAAGTTCAGAGCAAAATACGCCCGGTTGGATTCGGACCAACGACTTCTTGCTCCGGAGGCAAGCACTCTATCCACTGAGCTACGGGCGCGCGTCATTCCAACTATGCGAATGCACACACAGTATAGCACAGGGCCGCGCCGTTTGCAAGCCGGAAACGCGATGCGAACTTATCCACAGATTACACAGATGGCACAGATTAAGAACACAAATTAAGATTGACGAAGGTACAAACATTCCGTAGAAGTTGTATTGATTGTCTACTCTGGTAAAAATTTGCATTGTAATCTGTGCCATCTGCGTAATCTGTGGATAACTCCTATCTATCCCGCTGTACCACGTAGTCGGTCAGGGCGGCGAAGCAGTCGCGGGCCGTGGAGGGAGGCAGGGCGTACAGAGCCAGTTCGCTTTGTTCGACGAACTCACGGGCGATCTGGCGGGTGCGGTCGAAGGCATCATAGCGGGCCAGCACGTCGCACACGGCCAGAACGCTGTCATCGCTCAGGGTGGCGCAGCCGAACGTGTCCAGCAGGAACGCGCGCTCACTCTCGGCTGCGGCCTCGATTGCCAGCAAAAACGGCAGGGTGGCGCGTCCGTCTTTCAAATCGCTGCCTCTGGGCTTGCCTGTAATCAACGGGTCGCCCGTATAATCCAGCAGATCATCGGCTATCTGAAACGCCATGCCCAGCCGGTAGCCGTAATCCGCAAGGGCGTTTTCGATACGCTCGTCGGCCTGCGCCAGTATCGCGCCGCAACGGCAGCAGCCTTCCACGAAACAGGCCGTTTTCTTGCGCAGGATCTCGTAATACTCCTCCAGCGGCAGATAGGCGTTGCCGGTCGCGGCGATCTCCAGAACCTCGCCCTCGCTCATCTCGATGGTGATTTCGGACACGGTGCGAATGATGCGCAGGTCGCCGTCTACGGCCAGCAGGCGCATACTCCGGGCCAGAATGTAATCGCCGCTCAGCACAGCGACGCCATTGCCCCAGACCGCGTTCGCCGTGGGCTTGCCCCGCCGCGTGGCCGTATTGTCCACGACATCGTCATGCACCAGGGTCGCCATGTGAACGAATTCTACGGCGGCTCCCACGGTGGCAAGTCGGGCATCGTCCACGGGATTGCCGACAGCGCGGGCAGATAAAGCCACCATCGCGGGACGCAGGCGCTTGCCGCCCGCGTTGAGGATGTGGCGCGTCAGGGCCGAGACTGTGCGCACGTCCGCGCTGACGTCCGCGCTCAGCCGGGCCTCGACCGCCTCCAGGTCCGGGCGCACGTAATCAAGAAAAGCCGTAGGCGAGAGCGCCGCAACATGAGCCGAGTGTTCGTTGGAACACTCGCATGTCCGGTCTTCCTGCGCGTCTTCCTGCGAGGTGGATTTCTCCTTAGAGTAACTCCCTGTCGCATAGGCGTCTGTCAGACCGGGAGGAACAATGTACGTTGTGGCGCTCATGGTTTGCCTTCTTTTCTCGTCCGACCCTCGTTCAAGCACGGCTTTGCGCGGCGGGCCGTCTTGTGCCGCCGCGTTTCAATGTAAAAATCTCGCCGGCCTTTTATCAATCCGCGTTCCTCAGCCCACTTGGAGCTTTTTGTGATTTCTGCGCTGTCCGATTATGTTTTATTTCGCATCAGGCGGCGCGGGGCGGCTTCACTCCCAGATGGATGCAGACCGTGCCGAGGTTCAGGTCGCGCACCTGAATGTTACGCAGGCCGGCCTGTTCCATCACGGCCACAAGCTCTTCACGCGATACGAAACGCTTCATGCTTTCGGGAAGGTAGGTATACGCTTCGCGCCGACTGAGCAGACCGCCGATGCCCGGCAGCACCTTGAACAAATAAAAATCCACGAAGGGCTTGTACCATACGTCGCGGGGTCGGTTGAACTCCAGGATAGCCACGCGCCCGCCCGGTTTCGTGACCCGCGCCATTTCCGCAACGGCCTTGTCCAGGTGCGCCACATTGCGCGCACCGAAGCCCACCGTCACGACATCGAAGCGTTCCGCAGGATAGGGCAGACTTTCGGCATTGGCAACCATCATCGTAATCGGGCCATTCGGGGCCATGCTCGCCCTCGCCGTTTTGTCCAGGCCGCTCAGAATCATCGGCTCGCAAAAATCCGCGCCGATCACATGCCCGGTCGCGCCGACCACGCGCGATAAATCTATTGCGAAATCCCCGGTTCCCGTACACACGTCCAGACACGCATCGCCCGCCCGTACACCAGCCAGTTTTACGGTGCGCCGCCGCCACGCCTTGTGCTGATTGAAGCTCAGGATGGCGTTGAGTTTGTCGTACTGCGGGGCGATGGCCGCGAACATGTCGCGCACATAATGCTCTTTGTCGCCCGTATACAGCGGTTTGTCGTTTGCGTCTTTGCCCAGACTGCCCGCATTTTGGCCTGCCATCGTCCGCTCCGTTCCTCGCGCAAGACTATGCTGTCCTGCACCCAGAGACTTCGTTGCATTTTTCACAATCTTTATCGGCATTATACCAGTTGCGCCGCAGGTGTGTCAACGCGAAGCCCGCCCTACACATTTACATCTGCTGATGTGTCTATGTACTACTTGAAGTACGACTCAATACCAGGACGCGTTCTCGCATCTCGGTCGCTTTTCAAACCTGAAACTTATTTTTGATGCAGGAATTTGAGGCAGGCGTACAGAAATAACTTCCTGCCCCCTCGAAAATGCTTGACAGGCTCTGTCACAAACGTTCAAAATAGATGTTAAAGAAAGTGCCGCCCCGCACATCCGATTTGACATCCGATCTAAACGGTTCCAATATGTTTTCGATTTGCCCCACCCCGCCGTGGCGCTTGCAGCACCGGTATCATCCTGCGCCGCTTTAGCGCGCCTCTGTTGTTGATTTTGTTCTTGCTTTGTCCTTGCATAGCTGGGGAGAGTTTCTTGCCATGACCCTGCCGACATCGGGCCGCGCGCCTGTTATTTTAGTTTCGCCCACCCGTCCGCGCGGTCTGCGCCTGTCGCTTGCCATGTGCGGACTGGCGACACTGCCCGTGTCGCCCTGTCTCGCGCAGACCACACCGTCAGCGGGCGTCAAATCTATGGCCTCCGCGCCTGCCCTGCTTATCGTACCTGCCGCGCGCCCTGCCCCGGACCCCGACCCGGAACCGGTACTGCCGCCCGGCACACCGCGCATCGGCCAGATCGTGATCGTGGGCAACAAAACGCTGTCGCAGACGGCCATTACGCTATTCAGCGGCCACAAGCCCGGTGACGCCTGCATCGAATCCAACCTGAGCGAGATGCGCGCCAACATTTTCCAAAAGGGCTTCTTCGGGATGCGCAGCGCGTCGGTCGAGGACGCTGTACGCGTACATATCGAGCCGATGGAGGACCGCAGCGAGACCCTGGCGCGGCTTGCCAACATGGACGAGGACAGGGCCGGACGCGCGCAGGCGGGGGCGAGCGATCCAAATGCGGCCAAGCGCTACAAGGTAATCGTCGAGGTGGACGAGAACCCGACTATTACGACCGTGGATGTCATCGGGTCGGGGCCGATCAAAGAGGATGACGTGCGCGCCCTGGTACACTCCAAAATCGGCATGGTGTACAACCCGTTTCAGTTCCGCCGCGACTACGCCGACATTCAGGAACTCTATAATAAGCGCGGCTATATTGTCACGCCCGACCCGTCCGCCGACATAGGCGACAAGGGCGATCTGAAAGTAGCCCTGCTTGTGGCCCGCGTGGGCGACATTCGCATCGCCAAGAACCACCGCACCAAAGCCGCCGTGATTTTGCGCGAATTAAAGACCAAAAAAGGCGATTACTACAACCGCTCGCTGGTGCAGCGCGACCGCGTCACCCTCTACAATCTGGATCTATTTGAAGATGTGGGAGTGGAAGAGCGCAATATGGGGCCGGGCAAAGTGGCGCTGACTCTGAACGTGCCGGAAAAGAAAAGCGGCAGCGTCCTGGGCGGGTTAAGTTACAGCGCGAGTCAGGGGCCGGTCGGCACGGCCTCAATTGCCGATCACAACTTCCGGGGCATGGGCGAGACCCTGAGCCTGACCGGCGCGCTCGGCACATCGTCGTTCAAGCAGCACAGCGTGGAACTGGGCTACATCCGCCCGTATGTGGACAAGCGCGGAACCAAGATGGATCTGGCCGTGTACGACAAGAACGTTCCCCGATTCGCGGACGGCCTGCAAAACGGCCTGGGGGGTCTGGGAGGTTCCAGTCAGAGCGGACGCTTCAATCAGCAGCGGACAGGTGCGAGCCTCGCCCTAACGCGGCCTCTGGGCGAGACCCTTCATGCAGGCTTTACCCTCAAAGCCGAGAACACGCACACGGACGCGATTTCGGGCCTGACCACGCTCAACAACAGCATCATCCAGAACGGCCCTGTTTTCCAGATAGGCGGACTGCTCCAGCGCGACACGCGGGACTTTCCCGCCGACGCGGTCGCGGGCGGCTACCAGTCACTCAACCTGAGCCTGGGCCACGCCGACCTGAGTTCGCCGTCTGTCGGCGGCATCCTGCCGACGGGAGCGTTCGGGGCGGGCAACTTCGGCAAGTCGTACCTGGAAATGCGGCAGTATCTCAGCCTGAGTGGGCCACGCCATCCGGGCAAGTTGAGCGAAGAAAAAACCTCGCTCGCCATGCGCCTGCTGGCCGGGTCGAGCCTGGGCAAGCTGCCGTTCGGCGAGCAGTTCTTCCTGGGCGGCATTGACACCCTGCGCGGCTATCGCGAAGACCGCTTCTGGGGCAGCTACCTGATCAGCGGCTCCATGGAGTTCCGGCAGCCCATCACGCACAGCCTGAAAGGCGTTTTGTTTGTGGACGCGGGCGAGGCATGGGGCGGCGACTATTCCCATGTCAACCTGTCCGGGTTCAGTCAGGGCAGTTTCGCGCCGCATATCGGGGCGGGGTTCGGGGTGCGCGTCGGTACGCCGCTCGGCCCCATCCGCCTTGACCTGGGCTTCGGCAGCGAGGGAGCGCACACCCACTTCGGCATTGGCCGCAGCTTCTAGAGCCTGCACAGTGTTTGCGGTACAATGCAAAGGCCGCCTGCGTCTCATTGCCGGACGCAGGCGACTTTTGCAGTCAGGGTGTGTCTTGTGCAGCACTCGCAAGCCACGCCTCTGCATCCTTGAGTTCGGAAAAGTCCAGCAACGCAATACCTAAGTCGTCAAATTGGGGCGAAGATAGGTCATGCAGCCGGGTTCGCAGTCGTGGCGGCAATGCGCCAAAACGATGCGTCAGCATCCGCAGCACAATCTCTTCTTTGCCCTCCACGCGGCCCTCCACGCGGCCCTCCACGCGGCCCTCCACGCGGCCCTCCAGGCGCCACTCACTAACAAATTCCATGCTTTTCTCCTTTTCAGGCTGCGGTAGTGCGTCGTATGCCCGCTGGTATTGCTTCTGTTCCTCCGCACTCAGCTTCAAGTAGCTGTTTACAAATACGCTGATCAATTCGGATCTGGCCGGATCGAGGCGCAGCGTCAGCAGCAGGCGCAGGCACTGCAATTTTACCTTTGGCCTATCCTGCGGCGCGATCTTCATCTTCGCCATGAGCGCGGCGGCGATGGGATTGGACTGATTAACGAAACGCCGCCACGGCAGACGGTTCAGTTGGATCACGCGATAATTGAATGTGTTCACCGTAAAGCCGGGGAACGTCACCTTGTGCTGTTTCGGTTCGGGGCGCAGAGGCGCGTCGTAAGAGAAGATCACTATAGGGTAAATGGGTAGATCGTACTTTTCATACAGACGCGCAAAGTAGCGGAACATGCGCTTTGGAAATCCCGGTCGCGCGCTCGACTGGTTTTCCACATGGAGTATGAAGAACGCCTCCTCGTTCCGAAACCTCGCTTTAACGATGATGTCTACTTCGTGCTTGTCGCCAAGCGCGATGTCCGTAAACACTTCCTTGTCGAGAAACTCCAGGCTGTCGCGGTCTAAGTACGCGCTTACGTCCGGCAGGAACAAATCCACGAAGTCGGCAAAGAAGGTGGTCAGCAGTTCCTTAAAAAGTTTGTCGTGATCCATAAGAGCATTCTACCCGGTGTTTGCGCCGGGAACGTTTTATGTTTGCCACACTTGCAGGAACGTGTTTATTCGCTTTTGGAGGCGGGCAACAAGGCGGCGTGCAGGGCGTCGTTGACGTTGTTGACGCCGATGATGGTGATGCCTTCGATTTTGGGCAGCTTGCCCATGTTATGACGCGATATGATGGCTCTGGTAAAGCCCTGCCGCGCCGCTTCCTTCAGGCGTTTTTCGATTTGCGACACGGCCCGCACCTCGCCTGCAAGCCCGATCTCGCCCAATAAAATCGTCGTCGGCTCTACGGTCTGCTCGCGGAAGTTGGAGGCGACGGCAACCGCCGTAGCGAGATCGGCAGCCGGTTCCATGATACGGACGCCGCCCGCCACGTTCACAAACGCGTCCTGTTCGGCGATTTTAAGGCCCACGCGCTTTTCCAAAACGGCCAGAATCATGTTGACACGGTTCGGGTCCATGCCCGTGACTACGCGGCGCGGGCTGGCGAGATTGGAACGGGCCACTAATGCCTGCACCTCGACGAGCAGGGCGCGCGAACCCTCCATCGTGGACGCCACCGCCGACCCCGTGCCGCCTTCGGCCCGCTCGGCGAGCAGAACCGCGCTGGGATTGTCCACGCCCTCCAGACCGTTTTCGCGCATCTCGAAAATGCCCAGCTCGTCCGTGCTGCCAAAGCGGTTTTTGGCCGCGCGCAGCAGGCGGTACGTGTGATGCCGGTCGCCCTCGAAGTACAGCACGGTATCCACAATATGTTCCAAAACGCGCGGCCCGGCCAGGTTGCCCTCTTTGGTGACATGCCCGATGAGGACGATAGGCACATGCACGGTCTTGGCGAACCGCGCCAGATGCGTGGCGCATTGTCGTATCTGGCTGACGGTTCCGGGCGCGCTGTCCAGACTGCTGTCCGACATAGTCTGTATGCTGTCAATTACGGCAAGGGCGGGGCGCACCGAATCCAGGTGATGCAGAATGATGCTGATGTCGGTCTCGACGCTGATTAGAAAGTTCGGGCTTTCCGCGCCAAGCCGCGCACTCCGCAGTTTGATCTGCTGCGCGCTCTCCTCGCCGGATATATACAGCACCTGTTTACCAATCAGGGCGCTTTCTTCCGACTTGGTTTTTTTTGCGGGCGCTTTCCTGCCTTCCGTGTCCGGCTCGGCCTGAATGCCCGATGCGATGCAGTTTCCCACCTGGCTGAGCAATGTAGATTTGCCGGCTCCCGGTTCGCCGCCGACAAGGATTAATCCCCCCGGCACGATGCCACCGCCGAGTACGCGGTCGAACTCGCCGATCCCGCTGGAAAGCCGCGCCTGCTGCGTCATCTGCACCTGCGTGATGGGGACGGGCATACCGGATGTCGGCACGATGCCCCTGCCGCCCGCGCTAAAGGTCGTCATGCCTCCGCCGCCCATAGATTTCCCGACCGCGCCGGGCTTCTCCTTGAGCGTCACTTCCTCGACAAAAGAGTCCCACGAGTCGCACTCCGGGCATTTACCCAGCCACTTGGCCGCCTCGTAAGCGCAGTTCTGACAGATGTATTTTGTTTGCAATCGTGCCATATTATTTATTGCTCGCTTATTGTTTCTACAGGCATTATACGAGAAGCGTTCTTTTCATACGCACTTCGCAATACTTGAGGGTTGCTTATCTGCCAGAAGACGCTACTGATGTCTAGCATAGCCTTCGCTCCCTCGTACATAACGATGTGAAGAGGATTAATCCACTCCACCCTTCGTAAAAGATGAAAATGATTGTGCAGTCGTGTTTCGTGAACGCACCTTCCTTTGATGCGCCCAATAAACAAACGGTCTGCCTCTTGATCGTGGCAAGCGACCAAATCATCAATTTGTGCAATGTTAATAAAGTTATTGAGAATGCCCGCATCTCGGCGGATTATGTTCTCCTTGTACTGTCTTGCAGCAGGCATGGTTTCTTTCAGGATTCCCTCGATGTCCGCTATTGCGCCTACATGCGAGATGTCTCCTGCATATGTCCATCCAACACCAATGTAACCGTGCCTGGTCAGGCGGCTAAAGTCTTTGTATTTTGGTTCCGAGCCATATTTTCTAGCCCAGAAAGGCTTTGCATCGGTGTTCATATCATGCCCCCAGACAGTTTATTGGGTTACTACGACTCTGCTTGCGGATCAGGAAGGATGCTGGGCTGCCGTTTAGCATTGTTACTCCGAATATGAAATAAGCGTCAGGTCGGCAACGCTTGCGTAATCATCGGCGTTGTGCGTAATCAAGGGAATCCCATGCAGCAAGGCGGTTGCCGCAATCCAAGCGTCGGCAGTCTGGATTGGGCGACCAATGCGGCGAGCGTTGTCAGTGACTTCAGCTCACTTACGGCATAAAGCGCGGTTCACCGGATGAACGGCAGAACCGCGCAAATGCTCCTCCATCAGCGCCTGACGCGTCGCGCCCCAGTTGCTTTGCAGCGCCCATCGGTCAAGTTCGGCAGCGGCCATGAAAGAAACTACAAGTAATTGCCCCGCCAAGTGCGGCATATAAAGCGTAGCCCGCGTGTCCTTCTTGAACAAAAATGAGACCACATCGGTATCAACAACAGCAGCCACTAACGTGCCTCCGTATCGGCGTTATCCTGACGCCAAGAACGCAGCGTCCGTAGAAAGTCGTCCGTGCTTTCTTCTTCCGGCCAAAAATCCCCGAACAGAGTAGAAGGATCTGCAACCGGTGCAACTCCCCGCTGCAAGGCAAGCGACTCCAGAGTAATAACGGCATCGAAAGACGAATTGCTCTTATCGAGCAGCACGGAATCAACTTGTATCTCGTTCATTGACAGCCCTCCTTTTCCACTCCTATGATTTTTCCTGTGCTACGCTTTTTCTTCCTTGTCCTTGTTCTCTACCTTGCGAGCCTCGATGCGGATGGGCGTGCCTTCGAGCGGGTACTTTTCGCGCAGTTGGTTTTCCAAGTAGCGCTGGTACGAAAAGTGCAGCATGTTCGCGTCGTTGCAGAACATCAGTATCGTGGGCGGCTTGACGCGGGGCATAGTGGAATAGTACACCTTGAAGCTGCGCCCGTGATCCATCAGGGGGCGGCGCTCCGTGGCGTCGCGAACGATACGGTTCAGTTCGCCGGTCGGGATGCGGTGGGCGTGGTTCTGTGCGGCGGTGATGGCCGTGTCAATGGCAAGCCGGACGCCGAACCGCTCCTGCGCGGACACGAACACGAGCGGCGCATAGGAGAGAAAGGGGCAGTCGTCGCGAAACTTTTTGGTGAACTCCTCAATCTTGTGGCGATTGGGATGCCGCTGCCGTCCCTTTTCGTAGATCACGCCGGGGTCTACCAGGTCCCACTTGTTGACTACGACGATACAGGCGCGGCCCGCATCCTGCGCCATGCCCGCCACGCGCTTGTCGCCGTCCAGCAGGCCGGCCTGCGCGTCCACGACAAGAACGCCCACATTACTGCGCTCCAAAGCGGTACGCGCCCGCATCACCATGTAATACTCGACCGTACCCTGTATTTTGCCCGTGCGGCGTATGCCCGCCGTGTCCAGCAGTACCAGATCCTGATCTTCGTACTGGAACTTGGTGTCAATCGTGTCCCTAGTCGTGCCGGGAATCGGGCTGACGATCACGCGCTCCTCGCCCAAAATCGCGTTGAGCAGGCTGCTTTTGCCCACGTTTGGACGCCCGATGATGGCGAGCCGAATGGCGTCCTCGTCTTCGGGTTCCACTTCCTCGACGGGCGGCAGCAGCTTCACGACCTCGTCCAAAAGGTCGCCGATGCCGATGCCGTTTGCGGCGGAAATGGTGTGTATCTCGCCCAGGCCCAGGCCGTAGAACTCTGCGGCGTCCAGGATCATGCGGGGGTTGTCGGTCTTGTTGACGACCACGAGCAGAGGGCGCTTTGAGCCGCGCAGGGCGTCGGCAAGTTCCCGATCCGTGGCCGTCATGCCGTCGGCGGCGTCCACGACGAACAGGATCACATCGGCCTCTTCCATCGCGATCTCGGCCTGGGCGCGTACCTGAATCATCAGCGGGTCGGTCTCGTTGAGGATGATGCCGCCCGTGTCCACAAGGGCGAACTCGCGGCCCTGCCACTCGCTGTTATGGTACAGGCGGTCGCGGGTGATGCCGGGCGTGTCCTCGACAATGGCAATGCGCCTGCCGACGAGACGGTTGAAAAGGGTGGATTTACCGACGTTGGGCCTGCCAACGACGGCGACGAGCGGACGGGACATTGTGTATACTCCATAGACCCCGTTCGCACATGCAATAGCAGCGGTGAGGATTAAAGCGGGGGCGGACAGTCGCGGCGCAAAGGCCGCGCATTAATGTTTTTCAAGATGAATGTTTTATTCAAGGTTGAAGGTTTGGAATAGTGTGTTGAGTTGGGTGAATCATGCGATTACATGGGCGTTGGTGTTGGGATGCTGTTGTTGGAACGTCTGCTGTCGGCGTTTATCTTCTTACGGCGCGGGAAGGATGCTGTCTCCAACCATTACGTATTTTGGGGCTGTAAAGTGCCTTACAGGCAACAGTTCTCCACTGCTACCTGCTGGATTATATCGCTGCCCGTCTCAATTGTGTGCCGTGAATGCTGATTGTACCATTATATATTGGCATCGTCAACGCGCGGCAGCGAAGCGGGCAGGTAAAACCGAAGGGCGCGCAGGATTTCAGGGGCGAGGCGTGGAAAAAGCCGACATCAAGGACAGTATCAAAGGCGGCGGCGAATGACGATCACAAACGACAGTAGCGCAAGCAAAGACAAAGTAGGGATAGGCATTATCGGGCTGGCGGGACGGGGCTACGAAGCGCACCTCAAAACGTTCAGCGCGTTCGCAGATGTGGAAGTCCGAGCCGTGTGCGACGTGTACGCGCCCTACCGCGAACGCGCCGTAGCGTACACACAGGGCAGGGCAAAGGCGTACACCGATTATCACGACCTGCTCGCCGACTCCTCCGTTGACGCGGTCGTGATCGCCACGCCGCCCCACTGGCACGCCCTGATGAGCCTGGACGCAATGACGGCAGGCAAGGATGTGTACTGCGAAAAGCCGATGTGCCGCACGCCCATAGAGGGTCGCCTGATGGCCGAATACGCCGCGCGCTGCAAACGCATCACGCAGGACGGTACGCAGATACACGCCACGGAGAACTACCACAAGTGCGTGGATGTGGTACGGTCGGGCGTGTTGGGACAGATCACGCGCGTCAGCAACTTCTGCGCCATGAACGACGACTCGGAGGGTCTGGGGTCGCCGCCCGACGCGCCTGCCCCGGACGGCCTGGACTGGCAAACCTGGCTCGGCCCCGCCCCCGACGCGCCGTTCAACACGGCCCGCTTTCGCGACGGGATGCACCGCTATTTCAAAGATTATGTGGATAGCTGGCTGCACGAACTCGGCCCGCACATCGTCGAGCTGCCGTTCTGGGCATTAGAACTCGGCTGCCCGACATCCGTGTCCGCGTCCGGCGGGCGCTACGCCACGGACAGCATGGCGGACGTGCCGGACACGATGCAGGTAACGTGGGAGTGGCCCGACATGCTGATGACGTGGGAACTGATGCAGGCCAGCAGCTTTCCATTTGGCGTAGGTCAGCCGGGCAAGGGGCGCAAGCTGGGCATCGTGTTTCACGGCAAGGAGGGAACGCTGCTCGCCAACTACGGCCTGTGTCAGGTTCTGGACAGGGAGGGAAAGCCGGTCGAGGGGCAGACGTATCCATCCGTCACGCCCTGCTCGCCCGGACAGGAGCGCGAGTGGGTAGACAGCATCAAAACGCGACAGGAATGCTCGTGCAGTTTCGCCCGCCATCTGCCCCTGCACACCGCCCTGAACCTCGCCCACATCGCCCTCAACCTGGATCGCAAGCTGCACTGGAACGCCGCGCAATGGCAAGTGACCGGCGACGCGGAAGCCAATGCTCTGCTCACGCCGCACTACCGCGCTCCCTACAAGCTTCCCGTCTTTTCAAACGCCGACCCGCCGCACCCCTCCTGACAGTCGGCAGTAGAACGCTAATCCTCAACGACCTCGCGGATGCGCCGCTCGTACTTTTCCAGGTCCAGCCCCTCGTCACGGCTGATGCGCCGAACTGTCGGGTTCACCTGAGCCAGGTCTAGGAGCAGGTCGCGCAATATCTCCTGCTGCTGGCGGGACTGCGTGACCTCGCGGGGTTCCTGCACCAGATCGCGAATGATGCTGTCCTCAGCCCTGGACGCGACCATCGGGTCGCCCTGTCCCTCGATATGCACAAACGTGCGCCGCCCCGGCCCCCGCGATTCCTCAATCGGTAGCACTGCCGTCACGCGATCCGAGCGCACGTACTTTCCGAACCCCAGATGCACCAGCATATTGGACTGTATTCTCATTGTCTGTCTTGCCTTTCCAAACCGCGCACTTCATTGTGTACTACTATCAATACCGTGCAAAGGCTGTGCTTTGTTCCCAAATAAGAGCAGTTTACCACATTGTAAAAGTCAAAACGCGCAGAAATCCATTTTGATTTCTGCGCGTCTTCTTTGTATCCGATACGCTGTTTCGACCGTCTTCAAACAGTGCTTCGCATCCATTTTTCGTTTGTTTTACGTGCTTCGCGGTGGACAAATACGAGTGGTTTCAGGCTTCGGCGGACACGGACGCGGCAGGCTTGACGGTGCGGGCCGCTTTAGTAGCCTGCGAGCAGGTAAAGTACAGATTGACGCCCTTTTGCGAGATCAGCGACGCCGCCGCGCTCATTACGAACAGCAGCAGTATCTTGATTATGAGGAAACCGAATGACTGTCCGATCAGCATTGCGCCGGGATCATGCTTAGGGTCGCCGGTAATCGTGATGCCCAGCGCCGTTGCCGGCGCTGCGGTGAACAGGTGGTAGGCGATGCTGAAGACGAGCAGCAGCAGTCCGATGCCGGTCGCGAATACGATCATGCCCATGAGCCGCACAGGCCAATCGTTGTGATGCCCCGCGTCTGCCGCCTCGATGCCCTGTGCCGAACTCATCTGGTCTTGCTCCTCGCTCTATGTGTATGATTGCCGCGTTCGCTTTGCTGCCGGTTAGAACGAGAATAGCGCGGCAGGCGGTTCAGTATCGAATAGTTCTCACATCGTATCGCATAATACGGACAAAAGCAAACGAGACAGCCTGCATCGCCGTCTCGTCTGCACATACGCCACTGTTTTAGACGCACAACTTGAGACGTTAGCGCAGTATGTTCGTGGCGGCGTTTATCAGCGGGTACACGAGGGCAGGGATCACGCCCAGGAGGATGCTCGCGCCGACCGTGATGGCAAGTGAGAGCATGACCCCCGTAGGCGCAAGCGCATGAGTCTGCTCGTTCAGATTGTCCGGTTCCTGAAAGCACATCATGCTGATGACGCGCAGATAGTAGTAGATCGAAATGATACTGGCAATGGCGAGCGCGAGCGCGAGTCCCAACTGCCCCGCCTGCACCGTAGCGTTAAAGATGTACCACTTGCCGATGAAGCCCATCGTGCCGGGAATGCCGCCCAACGATAGCATGAAAATCAGCATCAGGTAGGCTGAAGGCGCATCCTTGCGGGCCAAGCCTTTCAGATCGGCGATTGTCTGATAGTCTTTGCCACGCCGCGATAGATAGATCAGCACAGCGAACGCGCCCATCGTCATCAGGGTATAGGCCAGCAAGTAGAACACGCTCGCGCTCAGGGCGGCGCTGTGCGCCTGCTCGCTCGCCCGTTTGTCCGTCGCCGCCGACACGGCCACCATCAGATACCCGGCGTGGGCGATAGACGAATACGCTAACATACGTTTCAGGTTGTCTTGTGTGACAGCGAGAATATTGCCGCCGAACATCGTGAGTACGCCCAGAATCTGTATGGCAATCAGCCAGTATTCCGATATGGGCATCAGGGCGTAGAACACGCGCAGGATGGCCCCGAACGCGCCGATCTTAGCCGAAGCCGCCATGTACGCCGTGACCGACGTGGGAGCGCCCTCGTATACATCCGGCGTCCACATGTGGAACGGGACGAGCGCGGCCTTGAAGCCCAGGCCGACGAGCAGCAGGGCCACGCCCGACATCAGCATCGCGGTCGGGGCCTTGCTGTGGGCAAGGTACGTAGTCAGGACGTTCAGGCTGGTCGTGCCGCCGCCGCCCGTCATCGCGCCTGCCGAGCCGCCGTAGATCAGGGCGATGCCGTACAGCAAAAATCCGGCCGCGAACGCGCCGAGCAGAAAATACTTGAGCGCGGCCTCCTCGCTGCGGTCTTCCGTCCGGGCAAACCCGGCCAGCACGTACAGCGCGACAGACAAAATCTCAATGGCGACAAACAGAACAATCAGGTCGGTAGCGGACGCCATCAGCATCGCGCCCGACGTGGAAAACAGCACAAGGGCGTAATACTCGCCCAGGTTCAGCCGCTTGTTTTCCAGGTACGTCAGGGCGAGCAGTACGGCGATTGTGGCGGACACAAGCAAGACGAGGTTGCAGGCCGAACCGAATCCGTCCGAGGCGACCGCGCCATGAAACGCGGACGAGGCCGGATCTCCCGACAGCAGATTGCGAACCGAAAACAGGGCGGCAAGCCCGATGCCCACAAGACTGACGTTGCCGCTGAGAACAGTCAGGCGTCGCCAGTAGGGTACACACGCGTCGCCGACAAGCACCACCATTCCTGTAATCATAATAATCAGGATAGGCAGCATGGCGTTGACGCTGGCAGCATTACTTATCATGGATTGCAAAACCTCTATCGGCTTCTAATTCGAGGATAGCCGCAAATGAACGCATAAACACGCGAATTATTGTTGTATCTTCATGCGACAGCGTGAGCAGAACGTATAAGAGATGAAACTGACTGTCTGGTTCGTCTATCTAGGCGTTCCGGTCGGCTTTTCGGCGTCCCCTGCTGGCACTGGCAAGGCTGGCTGAGTAGACACGGGCGCACCAGGACTCGGCATCGCAGGCGGCGTCACGTCAGGCGATTGGCCTGCGCCAGTCGGTTCGGTGTGCGGCTGGCCGGAGCCTTCCGGCGTACCCGGCGTGTTGCCCGTACCTGCGGGCGCGGCGTCCAGGGTTGGCGGGCTATTTGTTTGGTTCGGACGCGGCGCTTCAGGCGGTGCGGCTGTCGGCGTAACGGGGAGTTCACCCGGCGCGCGCAGGGTGCGAATGCGACGGTAGCGGCCACCCAGCTCTTCGGCGGCGCGTTCCTTGCGTATCTGAATTGTCATCGGCACGTTTTCGTTGAGCTGCTCGGACAGTTCTTTGCCACTGGACTGCGCGGGCAACAGGGTCTCGACGGTGTCATCCATGCGCTGCGTCCAATAGTTGCTGCCCAGGCCGAACCAGAAGATCAGGCAGGTGAGCGGGATCAGTACGCCCCATTCGATGGGCGTCAGGTCGGGCAGGCGCTTGTTGATTGGGTTGGTGACGGGGCCGAGCATCAGGCGCTGATACCACCAGAGCATATAGACCGCGCTCCAGATCATGCCCGTAGCGCACAGCGCAGCAGGCCAGTAGCCTCCCAGCAGATAAGCAGGCTCCGACATCCACGTTCCCAGCATGATGGGAAACTCGCCGACAAACCCGTTGAAGAACGGCACGGCAATCGAACTGAGCGTAGCGATGAGCAGCATGGTCGCCATCATCGGCACATAGCGTTTCAGGCCACCGTATTCTTTGATGGCCCGCGTGTGCCGCCGCTCGTACATCATGCCCACGATGAAGAACAGCATCGGCGTGGAAATGCCATGATTGATGTTCTGCACCAGTGCGCCCATCAGCCCGACGCGGGTAAACGTAAAGATGCCCAGCACGACGAACCCAAGATGCGCCACGGACGAGTATGCGACCAGTTTCTTAGCGTCCGGCTGTATCGCGGCGACAAGCGAGGCGTAGATGATGCCCACAATGGAAAGCACGATGAACAGGGGCGCGGCGTCTTTGGCCTGCTGCGGGAACAGGGGCAGGCACAATCGAATGAACCCATACGTTCCCATCTTGAGCATTACGCCCGCAAGGATCACGCTGCCTGCCGTGGGCGCTTCAACGTGCGCGTCCGGCAGCCACGTATGGAACGGGAACATCGGCACTTTGATCATGAAGGCGACCGCAAAAGCCGCGAACATCAGCATCGGCGCGTTGCCGCGCACCGCCAGCAGTTTCAGTCCCGCGCCCTGCGAGTGGTCGGACAGAGCCAGAATATCGAATGTGCCGGTGTAGTTGTACACGGCCACAATCGCGATCAGCATGAACACGCTGCCCGCGAACGTGTAGATGAAGAACTTGAGCGCGGCGTAGATGCGGTTTTCATGCCCGAAGATGCCGATGAGAAAGTACATCGGGATCAGCATGGCCTCGAAGAAGATGTAGAACAGCACCAAGTCCAGGGCGCAGAACACGCCGATCATGCCGGTTTCCAGCAGCAGCAAAAACACCATGAACTCTTTGAGCCGGGTCTTTACCTGCGTGGAAAACAGTACGCATAGCACCATCAGGAACGTGGTCAGCACGACAAGCAGAAGGCTGATGCCGTCCACGCCCATTTTGTAATGCACGTAATTGCTGCCGATGGCGATCCAGCGGTAGTCTTCCATGAACTGCATGTTACGCGCCACGCCATGCACGGCTGCGGGCGCGTCATTGTGTATCTGAAACGCGCCGAACAGCACAAGCGATAGCAGCAGGGTAATGCTGCTGAAAAACAGCGCGACGCCGTTCACGAGCATACGCCCGAAGTCAGTAGCGGGCGCGACAGGCGCATCCAGTTCTGGCTCGCCATGTGCCTCGTCGCCGTGTCCGCCATGATGTTCCACTAGATCAACCGGGCGCGGCAGGAACATCAGGATCAGCGCGCCGATCAGGGGCAGGAACGTCAGCAGGCTGAGTATGTTAGGTATCTGGGTTTGCGGCATGAGAATTCTCTTGATGAAGTCCGGTATATGAAATACCGGATATTAGGCCTGCGGCCAACCGTCCCATTGATGGGAGATTTATAGCGTAATCACACTGGCTAATGGTTGATAATGGGTACGGTGTTGAAAGTGTATATCAGACCTAAGACTACGAGGACAACGCCGAGCAGCATGGCGAGCGCGTAGTTGCGGACATAGCCGGTTTGCAGTCGGCGCGTACTCTGGCTGAAAACGCCGACCGCTCCCGCTACGCCGTTGACGATGCCGTCAATCAAGCCCTTATCCACGATCTTCCATAGGATGTTTTCCGAAAACCAGCCGCCGCCCCGTATGAACACGGCGTTGTAAAAAGCGTCGAAACCCCACTTGGCCGTAAACGTGTCGTACAGGAACGAGATCGGCGTTCCTGGCGATTTGAGCCATTTCTCTTTCGTCGCTTCCGGGTACCACGCCCCCGTACTCAGCCGCGTCTTGTAGATACCCCGCGCCAGCAGTATACCTGCAATGGCAATGATGCTGGAGATGATGTAGCCGAGGAAAGGCCCTCCTAAGAGGTCGCGGCCTTCCTCGATCATGCCGACGTTCTTTGCCTGCTCATACGTCCAGACCGAAGGCTCCAAAAACTTTACAAAGGTGTTGCCGAACAGCGGTCCGACGACCAAACCGAACAGCAGGGACGGCACGGCCAGAATGTAGAGCGGCCACATCATCGAAGGCGGCGACTCGTGTACCTTGCCGGTTCCGTGTCCATGCCCGTGCGCGTCCGCGTGAGCGTCTACGACGTGAGCGGTGTTGGCGGCGTGACCGGCCTCTTCATGGCCGGTCTGCTCGCCGTCCGGGTTGCGGTGGATGTCGTGCGTGTCGGCCATGCCGTGACCGCGCGCGTCATGTCCGTGCGCGTCGTCATCGTCCGCAAAGTTGGTGTGGTGGTGCGCGACCAGTTCGCCGTCCGTGAAGCGCGGTTCAGTGTAGAACGTCTTCCACATCAGGCGGTTCATGTAGAAGGCCGTCATAAAGGCCGTTGCCAGCCCGACGCCATACAGGACAAGGCCGTACCCCCATGGCGAACGCGCCGCGCTGTCAAGTATGTTGTCCTTGCTCCAGAAACCCGACAGCAGGGGGAAGCCGGCAATGGCATATGTGCCGATGAACATCACTGCCCAGGTGTTCGGTATGAGTTTCCTCAGTCCGCCCATTCGCCGCATGTCCTGCTCGCCCTGCATCGAGTGAATGACCGCGCCCGATCCGAGGAACAGCAGGGCTTTGAAAAACGCGTGGGTCGTGATGTGGAACATGGCCCCGGTGAAGTTGCCCACGCCGCAGGCCAGGAACATGTATCCTAGCTGCGAAACCGTCGAGAACGCGAGGACGCGCTTGATGTCGGTCTGCACCAAGCCTACCGTCGCGCCCACAAAGGCGGTCGCAAGCCCTATCCAACCGACAAGCTGCAAGGCCTGCGACGACTGCACGAACAGCCATGAGCAGCGCGACAGCATCACGACGCCCGCCGTTACCATCGTCGCCGCATGGACGAGGGCGGATACCGGGGTCGGGCCTGCCATAGCGTCGGGCAGCCAGACCCAGAGGGGAATCTGCGCCGACTTGCCCATCGCGCCCACGAACAGCAGCATACACATCGCCGTGACAAACGAGAACGGCCCGATCATCGGCAGGGCGGTCAGGTCGTGGCCCAGCACATCTATGTGCAGTTTCGCCAGATCCATGCAGCCCGTATGCGATTGCGTGTAGAACGATAATGTTCCAAACACGCTCCACACGGCCATGATGCCCAATGCGAATCCCAGATCGCCCACGCGGTTCACGATGAAGGCTTTGTTGCCCGCTTTGGCGTTGTTGACATCGGTGTACCAGAACGAAATGAGCAGGTACGAGCAGCTTCCCACGCCCTCCCAGCCGACGAACATCAGCAGGAAGTTTTCGCCCATCACGAGCAGCAGCATCATGAAGATGAACAGGTTGAAGTAGGTGAAGAACCGGGGCTGTTCGGGGTCGTCGGCCATGTAGCCGGTGGCGTAGATGTGGATCAGTCCGCCCACGCCTGTAACGATCAACGCCATCAGCATGGAAAGCGGGTCGAGAAGCAGGGCGAAATTCACCTGAAAGCTGCCGAACTTGATCCAGGGCTGGTCAATGGACGTGCCGGGGATGAGCGGCACGATCAGGCGGTGGTCAGGCGCGTTCAGCATCTGTCCCAGCACCACGAGCGCCAGTACAAACGCCAACAGTATGACGCCCGGCCCCACATACGATACGGCCTTCTTCTGCGCGATCAGGTCGCCTTTATAATAGAACCCTGAAAAGGCGTTGAAGGCGAAGCCGAACAGCGGCAGCAGCAAAATAAACGATGCCAATGATTGCATCAGGAAACACTCCGTTACGACTTCGGTCTAAAACTTCATCAAATTGACTTCGTCTATATTGATCGTCTCTTTGGCGCGGAAGATGGCGATGATGATGCCCAGCCCGACCGACACCTCGGCGGCGGCGACTGCCAGCGCGAAAATAACATACATCTGCCCGTTGATCTGCCCGAAGTGACGGCCCAGCGCGACAAACGACAGGTTAGCCGCGTTGAGCATCAGTTCGATGCACATGAAAATCACAATCGGGTTGCGCTTGACCAATACGCCCATTACGCCCACAATAAATAAGATCGCGGACAGCACCATATAGTAAGAAGTCGGAACCATAAGAACTCCATTTTATCCACAGATTAACACAGATTTTCACAGATTGAATACTACAATTTACCAGTAATCAGGAGTACCCATCGATGTGCGGCTCATTTGATTGTATATATTGTATTCTTAAATCTGTGAAAATCTGTGTTAATCTGTGGATCAGACTTTCCTCTTCGCCATGATGATCGCGCCTACGATGGCGACGAGCAGCAGTATGGACGTGATCTCAAACGGGAACAGCCAGGGCTGCGCGGGGTCGTACAGGTTCGCGCCGATGGCCTGTACCGTGCCAAGCCGGTGAGTCAGGGCAGCCGCATGGACGTTCTGTTCGGGCAGGGTGACGAGCGACCGGGAGATCAGCAGGGCCACGGCGAACAATGCGCCCAATCCGAGCGCGAGCGGCGTTTGCAGGGTTCCCGTTTCGCGCAGGGCCTGCGGCGCTCCCAAGTTGAGCAGCATGATGACGAACAGAAACAGCACCATGATGGCCCCGGCGTATACGATGATCTGCACGGCGGCGATGAACTGCGCGGAAAGGGTGATATAAAATACGGCCACGCAGATAAACGTCAGTACGAGATAAAGCGCGCTGCGTACCGGGTTCTGGCTGACGACCATCATAATCGCGGCGATTATGGAAATCGTCGCGAGGATGAAGAACAAAATGGCATCGGGAGTAAAGGGCATGGCGTTTGCGATTCCTCGACCGCCGTTCGCAGAGCGGCGACCGGCGGGAGCTAGGGTTTATGGCACGTCGGGAAGACTAAGGGCTTGCAACAGGTACATTCGCGTCCACGTTTGCAGACGACGAGGCAGTATTGGCATTCGGCGCGGATGTTTCGATCTCGTTGCCGGGCGTGACCATAGTGCGCCGCCCTGCCGTGGTCGGATAGATGGGCGAGTTGGGCTGGTCGGCAATCGTATCGCGGGCCAGACTGTAACCGCACAGCAGGAACAGCCACACAAGACCGAGCGGCAGCAGACGCTTCCAGCCTAGATTCATCAGGGTATCGTAACGCAGGCGCGGCATGGTAGCCCGCAGCCACGTATACAGGAAGATACCCATCATCACTTTGGTGACGAACCAGACGAACCCCGGAACCACGTTGAGCGGCCAGATATTGATCGGCGGCAAGGACCCGCCCCAAAATATCGCCGCGTTCAGGCCGGACACAACAAGCATGTTGACGTACTCGGCGGCAAAGAATGTGGCGAACTTCATGGACGAGTATTCGGTGTGGAAACCCGCGATAAGTTCCGACTCGGCTTCGGGCAGATCAAAGGGCGCGCGGTTGGTCTCGGCGATCATTGAGATCGTGTAGATCACGACCGGGACAATAAGGCTTTGCAGCCAGAACCACGAGAACATGCTGCCCCACAAAAAGTGCGGCATGGCCTTGATGCCGAAGGGCGGGCCGCTTTGCGCGGCTACGATGTCGCTGAGGTTCACCGATCCTGCGAGGACGACCACGCACAGCAGGGAAAAGCCCATCGAAAGCTCGTAGCTGATAAGCTGCGCCGACGCGCGCAGTCCGCCAATTAGCGAATACTTGTTGTTGGACGCCCAACCCGCGAGGACGATGCCGTACACGCCCAGCGACGACATGGCGAGAATAAACAGAAAACCGATGTTGACGTTGCCCACTGTGACCGGAAGCAGATACTCCTGGCCCGCATACATCCCTGAATCGTGCCTGAATACAAGGGACTGCGCGGGCATCACCGCCGCTGCCGAAAGCGCGATTACCATTGTCAGGAACGGCGCAAGGTAATACAACGTGCGGTCAATGCTCTTGGGGCTGAAATCTTCCTTGAAGAACAGCTTGACGACATCCGCAGTGGCCTGCAATAGACCGCGCGGCCCCACCCGGTTCGGCCCCGACCGATCCTGCATCAGGGCGATTACAACGCGCTCGATCCAGATCAGACCGGGCAGAACGGTCAGGATAAAGCCGAGTATGCCGGCCATCGCGATATACGGTATCAGGGTGGGCAGATAGATGCCGTGCCAGTATTCCGGCAGAACCACATGATAACCGATTATTTGCTCAACAACACCCATTTGGCGAGTACCACTTCCGTTATGAAGAATATAGCTGGTGCAAGGCAGGCAGAGGCCGGGTACAGGAACGTACCCGTCTCAGCAAGCATAAACTCAGTACGCCGCCGCGCCAGAGGTCGCGCGCTGTGCCGGCGCGTTGTACGTGACCGGGGCCGGAGCGTATGTCTTCGCGCCGCCCTCGTACTGCCAGCGGACGCCGCTTTCGCCCAGCGACTTGGGCGTGATGCCTCTGTACTGCGGCACATGCGCGGCGATGTCGCGCAGAATGTCGCGGGCCGAGAAGTAAGGAACGCTGCCTGACAACTGCGTGGCGGTCTCCGAGAAGATCAGCCAGTCGGGTTTGATGGTCACGTTGATGTCGAATGCCTTGTAGATGCGCTGGACGCGCCGCTCACAGTTCGTGTACGTGCCGTCTTTTTCGGCCACGCTCGCGGCGGGCAGGATCAGGTCGGCCAGGTTCGCCGTGTCCGTCATTTGCAGTTCGCTGATGACCACAAACGCATTCTCCAGCGCCCGCTGCACAAGGGCCGGATCGTGGTACTTCGTCATCAGGTCGGCTCCCGCGATCCACAGCAAGGGCAGAGTTCCGTTCGCCGCTGCGTCGAGCATCTGATGCGTGTTCATGCCGGGCTTAGCGACGGGCGTATACCCCGGTCCCATGTCCGGCAAAATGCCCATGTCTGAAGCGCCCTGCGTGTTGCATTCCAGGCCGGGAACGTTCAGGTTCGTAATCGGGCTTCCGGTCACGACGAGCAGATTGCCCAGAGCGGCCACGATGTCAGCGTAGTGCGCGTGTTCGGTTACGGCACGGCCTGCGAGAATGGCGGCGGGCGACTTGGCGAGCAGGCGAGCGGCGGCTGTGATCTGTGCGGCGGGTACGCCGGTCTCCTGTGCGGTCTTATCGGGCGTCCACGCGCCGACGCTGTTTTGCAGAGCCGTAAGATTGGTCGCGGAAGCGGGCAGCAGGTTTTCATCAAACAGCACATGCAGCAGGCCGTTGAGCAGCGCGATCTCGGTTCCGGGACGATATACCATCTCCACATCGGCGAAGTCGCCTACGCGCACTGTGTCGGCATCAAAGCGTGTTACGGCGTTGATGATGCTCGCGCCCTTGTACCGCCACGCCTTGCGAATACGCAGGAAGAGGATAGGCTGCTCGTCCACCAGATCGCTGCCCAGCACAAAGATGGCCTTCATGTTTTCCAGGTCGGCGATGCTGTTGCCCATGCCATGCGACCCGGTAAGGTCGTACAGCGGCGCGTTTGTCGGCCCGTTGTACGCGCCAACCCGGCTGTCGAGATTGCCCGAACCGATGCTTTCGCGGAACAGTTTCTGGAACGCGTAGTTGTCTTCATTGGTCAGCCGAGCGCCACCAATGCCGCCTACGTTACCGTTTGCTGCTTTCAGTTTGGTTAGCAGGACGTTGTAAGCGGTAGCCCAGTCCACTGGCTGCCAGGTTCCGTTCGCGTCCTTGAGCAGGGGCGACTGGATGCGGGCCGCGCTCGACACATAATCATGCCCGAACTTGCCCCGGTCGCACGTCCACTCCTCGTTCACATCTTCGTTCAGGCGGGCATTCACGCGCTGAAGCTGATCCAGGCGATAGTCGAATTTGACGTTGCAGCCATTGGCGCAGCGCGAGCAGATCGACCGCTGCGTGTTCAGGTCCCACGGACGCGCCTTGAAGCGGTATGTGCGCGACAGCAGTGCGCCGACCGGACATAGTTCGATGACATTGCCGCTGAACTTGCTCTTGTAAGCCGTGTGCGCGAATGTGCCGACTTCCATATCCGCGCCGCGCTTCAAGAAGCCGAGCTGCGAGTCGCCGCTGATGTCCTCGGTAAAGCGTGTACAGCGGGCGCAGTGGATACAGCGTTCGCGGTCGAAGACGACATAATCCGAAAGCGGGTACGCTTTCGGATAGTGCCGTTTTTCCTCGATGTAGCGTGTCGTGGACGCGCCGTAGAAGATCGTGTTGTTTTGCAGCGGGCATTCGCCGCCCCGGTCGCAGATGGGACAGTCAAGCGGGTGATTGATCAGCAGGAATTCCAGTACGCCGCGCCGGTCGCGCACGACCTGCTCGCTCTCGCTCTCGATTACCATGCCTTCATTCGCGGGCAGGGTGCAGGCGGTCTGCGGCTTGGGCATCTTGCGGACGCTGCCATCGGGCGCGGTCGTCGCCACATCTACCAGGCACATGCGGCAGTTCGCCGCGTCGCCTTTGCCCAGGCGCGGGTGATAGCAAAAATAGGGTATATCTACGCCAACCCGCTTGGCCGACTCAATGATGTTTTCGTTTTTCGGCACCTGGATTTCGATGCCGTTGATCTTGATTTTAACGAGGTCGCTTACCAGAGGGTTCAGCGACACATCGGACATGGTCAGCCTGTTTTCCGACATTTTGTTTCATTCCTCTAACAGCGGGAACGCGTATTGACGCGGCGCGTCATTTTCTTCGCTTTTTGTTCACCGCTATTGTACCGTATTCTAATCGGCATTTGTGCAGGTTTGCACAATGTCTATTTTTGCGCGGTCTGCTGGACGACGCGCAGGCTGTCCTGGGCGATGTCGGCGAGCTTCACGTTCTCGTATCCGGCCACGCCCGTGTGCAGGGTGTCGTGGATGTGATCTATCCATTTGGCGGGCAGGGCTTTGCGCCCGTGCAGGATGCCCAGGATGCTGCCGGTCGTAGCTCCGTTGCAGTCGGTATCGAAACACGCCTGTACGCTGCGGCAGATAGTTTTGGCATAGTCTCGTTCGCCCCACAGCAGGCCCGTAGCAACGATCATGGCGTTCGAGATGGTATGACACCAATCGTGGTCGCGGCCCTCGTCCCAGATCTCATGGACACGGTACACCGCTGTGTCGTAGTCCACCTCGACCTCGTGCCACTCCAGAATGTCCTCGACCGCGCTGGCAAGGCGGCAGTGCGCGGGTATCTGCGCCAGTCCGGCATGAATGATAGTCGGTATGTCGTCGGTCACGAAGGCAGCAGCAGTCATGGCCGCCACCCACATCTCGCCATAGATACCGTTTTTGACATGCGACACGCTCGCGTCGCGCCATGCGAACTCGGCGGCAAGCGCAGGGTTGCCGGGTGCGGCGTAGCCCCAGAAGTCGCCGCGTATCTGCGCCCCGATCCATTCGCGGTACGGGTTGCGAAACGTCGCGCATTGCGGCGGCGCGATGCCGCTTTTCAGATTGCGCCAAGCGATGCGCTCCGCCGTGCAGGTACTTTCCATCGGAATGTCGGACAGCCAGAACGCGCCCACATCGGCGGGCGTGAAGTTCGGCCCGTACTTCTTCAAAATGGCAAGCGCGGTCGTGGTATAGTTGGTATCGTCGTCGCTTGGCGCATAGTCGAGCAGATCGGCGTAGTAGCCGCTGTTCCACTGCCCTTCCATCTTGTACTTGGCGCGCGTTTCGGGGGTGGCAATGTCCAGTCGGAAGTAATCGGACAGCGGCCAGCGTTTCAGGTCTTTAAGGTAGCCGTACAGCCGGGGGCGCTTCCAGGTCTCGACCGGCTTACCCAGCAGACAGCCCACGCAGCGTCCTGCCCATGCCCCGTACACCTTATCCAGCAGTTGCGCGTCCGTGAGGGCGAGGGATGGCAGTTTGGGCGCACTAGGGGGACGGGCGGCGCGGATGCCTTCCAGATCGGACGGCTCCACGAACTTGAAACCCGGCTTGATGGGCAGCGCAATGGTCTTGTCCAGCAGTTCCTGCGCCGAAGGCTGATTGGCGTCGTCCTCCAGGTCAAGCGCCAGAACGCGCTCGAAATCCGCCTGTACGCTCGCCAGATCGCGGCCTTCCTGCTCGCATTGCAGGCGTTCGGTCTCGATGTCCGTCTTGCTCAAATACATCCACTGCTGCTTCAATCCCCGCTCCTTCGCGCCATTGATTTATGTGATCCAATGATGCGCCGCCAACGTTGCGCCCGGAATAAATTCCTGCGCTGTGGGGCGTTCCGCCGAGTGTCCGCCTACGCGGACACGTCAGGCAGGTTCGTTGGTTTGTTCGACATTGCCCTTTATTTTCTCGTCTGCTGTATCGCAGATTTCCTCATACGTTTCTTCAGCATGAGGCCACAGGTCGCCGCCGTTATGATGCTGTTTCTGGTTGTCAATATAAGCGGTGATCTTCGCCAAGTCCTTTTTACGGAGGCTGAACGCGCCATAATGCCCCTGCCAGGCAAACCACTCGCCCGGTTTGAGTTCCTGCGATACCAGCCGCGACGAACCCGCTTTCATGTTCTTGACCAGCGTGGCATAGCCGATGGTGGCAGGCAAGGAAACCAGCACATGCATGTCTCGTACATTGAATAGACTGCGTATGCGCTGCGGAATGTTGGAGTTTCGCTTTAGTGGCAGACGCTGCATAACGTTGATGTACGACTCAACATCGTGGTTGAACTGAATGGTTATCTGCGTCTTCGTGTTGTCGTTTACAGCTGCCGCCAACGCCTTTACACCTTTCTCAACGGACTGCTGGTATTTTGCAATAGCGTGGCAGCGCAGTTCCGGCTTTGTTTCAAGAAACCTTGCACAATCCAGGTCGGACAGCGCTTGCTGCAGCCAGACCTTACCCGACGGCAATTCCATATCAAAGGTCTCTATCGGGCGCAGCGTAATAGTTAAGGTCTCTCAACAAGTTTTCGCCATCTCCAGGCGCGGCATAGATCTGTTGGTAACGCTGCTGCGCGACAGCCTTGCCGATTTCAACTACATCAGGCCACCTGTTCCGAATTGCCGCGCGGAACTCATTCGGGTTTGTAATAACCAAATGCAGTCGCTGTTTTTTGCCTATACGCAGTTCCGAATCAGCCCCGAAGGTGACTTCCATAAACGCTTTTTCTTCCGTGACCCGATTACCGCCAAACTTATCTGCCACCTCGAACAAGAACACATCATTGGAGTCGCGATCCGGCGCATAATAGAGTGCCAATAGCAAAGGTTGATCTTTGATCTCTAGATGCTCTTCTACCAACTCCTGCACAACCTCATGGTAACCAGGAAATGTTCGGGCTGCTGCCGTCATGTTGTTCTTCCTTTCAGAGGGGCCAAGCATAGTGTGTCAGCCTTGTACCGCCTGAGCTACCGAATAATGTTACGCGGCGGAAAGCACCAGGAGCGGGTTGACGACTTCGGGCGTGGGTGGGACGTGGCGCGGACCGACGGGCGATTTCTTGTTGGCGATCCAGTATTCAAACTCCGAGCGGAACGCTTTGATGGCCCCGACAATCGGCCAGGCCGCCGCGTCGCCCAGGCCGCAGTACGAGCGCCCGTCAATCTGGCTGCACACGTCAAGAAGCAGGTCAATGTCGCCGATCTGCCCCTGCCCCGATGTGACGCGATCCAGAATCTTGAAGATCCAGCGCGTCCCCTCGCGGCACGGCGTACACTTGCCGCAGCTTTCGTGCATATAGAACTCGGCTGTGCGCTTCATCAGCAGGGGGATGTCGGTCAGGTCATTGAACGCCATAAATCCGCCTGAACCGAGCAGGGTTCCGTTCGCGGCGCAGCTCTCGTAGTCCAGGTTGATTCTGGTACACTGCTCGGCGGTCATGATCTGCACGGACGAGCCGCCCGGTATCACGGCTTTCAGGCGTCCGTTCGTCACGCCGCCCGCCATGTCAATCAGTTCCATTAGAGGCGTACCAAGTTCGATCTCAAAGTTGGCGGGGCGCGCGACATGGCCGCTCACGCTCATCACCTTGCTGCCCTTGCTTTTTTCCGTGCCGTACTTGGCGTATTCCGCGCCGCCATTCGCCAGAATCCATGTCGCGCCGCAGAACGTTTCGACGTTGTTAATCAGGGTAGGCGACTTCCACACGCCCTCCACAACGGGCAGGGGGGCATGGGGAAACTTCAGTCGCGGATTGCCCCTCTCGCCCATCAGGCTGCTCATCAGGGCCGACTCTTCGCCGCACTCGTAGCTGCCCGCGCCCATCTGAATGTACAGGTCGAAGTTAAATCCCTCTATGCCCAGAATGTTCTTGCCCAGATACCCGGCCTTGTACGCCTGATCTATGGCTTTGCGTACCATCCACGCGGGCTGCGTGTACTCGCCCCGGATATACACAAAACCCTTGATGCTATGCGTAGCATAGGCAGCGACAATCATGCCCTCGACAAGCGTGTGCGCCAGTTTGAGCATCAGTTCGCGGTCTTTGTACGTGCCGGGTTCGCCCTCGTCCGCGTTGCAGATGACGTAGTGGGGCTTGTCATAATTCTTGGGCATCCCGTTCCACTTGATCCAGGTAGGAAAGCCTGCGCCGCCGCGCCCGCGCAGGCCCGACGTTTTCAACTCGTCTATGACAGCCTGCCGCTCCATTGCGACGGCTTTTCGCAGGCCCACGTAGCCGCCGTTGGCCTCGTACACGTCCAGATTTTCGATGCCCGGCACAGCCCGGTTCTTGAACAAAAGATTTAATTCAGCCATTTTTACACTTGTTCCTATGCTAAATCTACTATGCCAGGTCTTCAGGGGTAAAGCTGCCGCCGCCAGTCTCGCTCGCGCCCTGGATATGTACCTTGACGATACTGTCGGCCAGTTTCGCGGGCGTGTAGTTGGGGCTGCGACGCAGTTCCTCAATCAGGTTCATGACGTTGTAGGAGGTCAGGTTGGTGAAATACTTGTCGCCCACCTGCGCCACGGTCGCCGCGCCGCAAAAGTCCAGGCACTCGGCCTCGGAAAGCGTAAATTCACCGTCTTTGGTGGTCTGCCCAATACCGATGCCAAGCTCATGTTCGAGGGTGTGGACGACATCATACGCGCCCAGCACAGCGCAGGTCAGGCATGTGCATACCTCGACATGATGCCGTCCCTTGGGGCGCAGGTTGTACATCGTGTAGAACGTCGCCACGCCCTCCACTTCCTGGAACGACAGGTTCAGCCGGTCAGCCACTTCCTGAATGGCGTTGGGAGTGAGAGAGCCGCCGTACTCGCGCTGCGCGATCCATAGCGCGGGCAGGCAGGCCGCTTTGCGCTCCGGGTAGTGTTCTGCGATATTCTCCAGTTCGCTCAAGGCCTCTTCGGAGAAACGGTACTGCTTGGCGGGCATCGGCAGCGGTTCGCGCGCCCCGCCGGATATGGAAGGAGAGGAAGACATAACAAACTCCGGGAAAGACGCTAGACATCGGATAGCAGGCATTCGTGGGGAGGGACTTCCCTAATGCCTGCTATCTGGTATCTGCTATCTTCCTCTATCTATCTATTTCACCCAGGATGATGTCAATGCTGCCGATGATGGCTACCACATCGGCCAGCAGGCGGCCCTCGGACATTTTGGACAATGCCTGCAAATTCATGAAGCTGGCCGGACGGCGATGGCAGCGGTACGGGCGGTTGGTTCCGTCGCTGACGATGTAGTAGCCCGCCTCGCCCTTGCCGCTCTCAATCGGCACGTAGGCCTCGCCTACGGGAGGATGGAAACCCTCCGTCCACAGCTTGAAGTGGTGAATGACCGCTTCCATGCTGTTGTCCAGTTCCTGGCGGGCAGGCGGCACGACCTTGCGGTCATCGGCATTAATCGGGCCGGTCGGCATGTTTTCAATGCACTGCTTGATGATCTCGCGGCTCTGGTACATTTCGGCCATGCGGACGCGGAAGCGGTCGTACACGTCGCTGAACTCGCCTGTCGGAATATGGAAATCGAAGTTCTCGTAGCCGCTGTACGGGGCCGCTTTACGCAGATCGAACGGTACGCCCGCTGCGCGCAGGGTCGGCCCGCCTACACCCAGCGCAAGGCAGTCTTCAACGCTGATAGTGCCGACGCCCTGTGTGCGCCCCCGGAAAATGGGGTTGGCGCTGAGCAGGCTTTCGATCTCCTCCATGCCGCGCGGAAAATCGTCCACAAAGTCTTTGGCGCGTTCCATCCACCCGGCGGGAATGTCTCCGCGCAGCCCGCCCGGCACGATCCAGCTTGTCATCATGCGGACGCCGGAAATCATCTCTTTGAGGTCAAGTATCTTTTCGCGCTGCTGAAACGCGTAAAAGAATACCGTCATGGCCCCCAGGTCGAGGATGTGCGTACCGAGCCATACCAGATGACTGGCGATGCGCTCCAGCTCCATCAGCATCACGCGCAGCACCTGACCGCGCGGCGGCGGCTCGATGCCCAGCAGTTTCTCCACGGAAAGTGAGTACGCGGCGTTTTCAAGCAGGGAGGCCACATAGTCCACGCGATCCGTCAGGGTGACGGCTTTCATGTACGTGTTGTACTCCATCGTCTTTTCGATGCCGGTATGCACGTAGCCGATGTGGGGCGTGGCCCGCACGATCACCTCGCCGTCAAGTTCCAGCACGACACGCAGAACGCCGTGTGTGCTGGGATGCTGCGGCCCCATGTTGATAACCATTGTCTGGTCATCGAGGGCGTCAATCTGCACACCCGACGCGTTCAGGCTTTCGGTATTCAGTTCATTCAAACGTCGTTCATCAATTGCCATGATGGATCATCCTTGCAATCAGTCGGCTCATTCGTTCGGCTCAAGTATTCGGATATTGTCTATTTAGCTGTGAGACACTACTCCCCGGCGCGTTTGTTTTCGGCGGCGGGAGCGGGAAGCAGTGTGCCGGGGCCGCTGTCGGGCGTGGGGGTGCGGACATGCCCATACTTTTCGCCCTGCGCGTCGCCCGTCTTACCATAGAAAGACTCGCCGGGATGCTGCACGGGCGCTTCGCCCACGGACGGGCCGAATTTGCCGGCGGGGAACTGTACGCGCTCGCCGCCCAGCGGAAAGTCTTTGCGCTGCGGATGCCCTACCCAGTCGTCGGCCATCAGGATGCGGCGCAGGTCGGGGTGTCCCGCAAAGCGGATGCCGAACATATCGAAAATCTCGCGTTCGGGAAAGTTCGCGCCCGCGTACACGCTGACCGCGCTCGGCACGACACAATCCTCTTCCGGCACGGGGACTTTGACGTAGATGCGCGTGTTGTAGCCGTACTCCTTACCGCCTTTTTTGTACTGCAGCGAGTACAGGTTGTAGACAACCTCAAAGCGGTAGTCGTCGCGGAACTCCAGATAGTCTACGCCCATGCACTCGATGAAGCAGTTATACTGCAAGTCAGGATCATCGCGCAGCAGGAGCAGAACTTCGATAAGATATTGCCGCTGAACCAGAATGCGCGTGTCACCCCGGAACAGGTTGACGTCCAGGATGGCATCCGGGAAGTGGGCGCGTATCTTCTGCACTTCGAGCCGGTCTTCGGTCGTGGGCGAGCCGACGGGTACGGGCGCACTAGTTGTCTGTGCCATGATGGCCTCTCCAAAGTTCAATTATGGTGTGCTGCCAGCCGACAGCGCGCGGGCAATACCGCTTTTCGTTATAACAATTACCGATATAACAGTTACCGAAACAGCAAGCAGTTATGAGCTGATTGTAGGCGTTGTGCCGATGCGCGGCACGTCGGGGCCGGCGGTCGGCGTTCCCTGATTGGGCAGGCGCTGATACAGTTCCTGCGCACTCGCGCCGTAGGTCGGGACACGCGGGCCGACGGGCGTTTTGGACAGGTCAGCGGGGCCGCTTATCTCATTACCAAAGCGCAGGGCGGCGCGGGGAGCGATGACACGGGCTGACAATTGATCGGCGTTCTTGGCCTGTTCGCTCTCGTCCCAGTCCAGCGCGCCCTTGCCGATGATATAAAAGTAGCCCACGAACAGGATCACGACGAACACGGCCATCTCGATCAGGTTGAACACCTTCAGGCTGTGGCCGAGCGTACCGTAGTTGACGGCCCACGGATAGAGAAAAATGGTCTCGATGTCGAACACGATGAACAGCATGGCGATCAGGTAGAACTTAATCGGGAAGCGTTCGCGGGCCGAGCCTACGGGCGTCATGCCGCACTCATAGGGCGTTTCCTTCTGCACTCCGGGCTTTTTGGGGCCGAGGAAGAACGAGCCGCCCACCATCGCAAACGCGATTACGGCGGCGACAAAGATCATCACGGCAATCGGAATATAACTGTTCACTGATATATCCTTTACATCTTCCTGCATTTACGCCGGAGGCGGGGGAATTGTTCCTTACAGGAGCATTGTGGATGGCGTCTCATATTGTCCGAGCCGGGTACGGCGTACCGAAAACGGCTGTTATGTGTTGTATCGGTATTCGCCTCTGTGAAGTTTATCACAGACTCGGCAGGCAGGTCAACTGCAAGACCACAATAGCGGCGATTTTCTGCAACTTCTTTACGCTATTGTACCTCAGATTTGTTCTGGCTCCTGCGGCAAAGGCGTACAGCGGCAAACACCGTGGGGGCATCTGCTGATACAGGCTTGACATAGCAGGGGCATAATTCGTACACTGTACTTGTTCGTTAGCATCCCTGTGTGAATGGCTTTGAACGGCGCGACGGCGAGCGCGCAGGAAATGGCAGAACAGTATGGCTATACAAGCGTTTGCAAATCTCTCGACGAATAGATGCGAAGAAACACCCCGGCTTCGCAGGATGACGGTGGAGGAGTTCGACTGTGCGGGCTTAAAAGGTATCTGGAAGCCCGAAGAGCGGCTGGAACTAATCGAAGGAGAGGTGATTGACAAAATGAGTCCACAGGAAAGTCCCCATGCTACCGGAACCTGGCTGTCAGCCGACGCAGTCAATCGCTTGTTTACAGAAGGGTACATCGTCCGCACACAGCTTCCGCTGGTGTTCGGGCCGCACAGCAAACCCGAACCCGACATCGCCGTCGTGACCGGCACAGCCCGCGACTACGCCCGCGCCCACCCCACAACGGCTGTTCTCATCATCGAGGTGTCCGACAGCACCCTGCGCTACGACCGCACTACGAAGGCCGCGCTGTACGCCCGCGCCGGCATCGCCGATTACTGGATACTCAACCTCAATGACCGCGTTCTGGAAGTGCATCGTCAGTCCTCCGAGATGGCGGATCAGCCGCTCGGCTGGGGCTACCGCAGCATCACGCGCCACATCGAGACCGATGCTGTCTCTCCCCTCGCCGCCCCACAGTCGTTTATTACCGTCGCGGACTTGCTGCCCTGACAATCCAGACTTGACGACACGAACAATGAAAGCAGGAAACGACGGATGAAGGCGATAGTGTTGGTTTCGGGCGGCATGGACTCGTGCGTGACGGCGGCATTAGCGCGGGCGGACGGGCATGAACTCAATTTTTTGCATCTGAACTATGGGCAGCGCACCGAGCAGCGCGAGTTGCAGGCCTTTCACGCGCTCGCCGATTTTTATGCGCTTCCTCATGCGCGGCGGCTTGTCTGCTCCATCGCGCACCTGGCGGCGATTGGCGGCAGCAGCCTGACGGACGCGAGCATCGCGGTCAGCGCGGCGGATCTGGAAAACACCGAGATACCTACGTCGTATGTGCCGTTTCGCAACGCGCATATCTTGAGCGTGGGCGTGTCGTGGGCCGAAGTGTGCGACGCCAAGCGCATCTACATCGGCGCGGTCTACGAGGACAGCAGCGGCTATCCTGACTGCCGCCCCGAATACTACGCGGCCTTCAATGAGGTGATCCGGCTTGGCACGGCCCGCGGTGACATTCGCATCGAGACGCCCATCATCTATCTGCCCAAAGAGGCCATCATCCGCAAAGGACTGGAACTGAATGCTCCCCTAAACCTGACGTGGAGCTGCTACCAGAGTGAAGATCTGGCCTGCGGTGTGTGTGATAGCTGCGCCCTGCGCCTGCGCGGTTTTGCGCGCGCCGGCATCCCCGACCCCATCGCCTACGCCGTCCGCCCCGATTACGAGTAGATGCTGTTGTCTTGAACTCGGATTACACGGATTTTTGGGATGAACAGGATTGTGCCGCATTCCATCCTGTCCATCCTGTCCATCCTTCTAATCCGTGTGATCCGAGTTCAAGACAAGTACCCCTGCATTTTCCCGCCGTGAATGCCGGACAATACAATCAGGATGTGTGCCAAACGCGTTTTTGATTTTTCCTGCGCCGCGCAAGGAAACCACGTCCGCCACGTCGAAATGTACCGGGCCGCAACGATGCCGCCATAGGGAACGCGCAACGTGCCACTTCTCTTCCACAATCCTTCACTCAAACACCAACAGACATCCTACCAGGCATTATCATAGATCGGGGAATGTGCGCGTAATGACGATGTTTGCAACCCTTACCGGTTCACTCTCAAGTTCGTTGAAAATAGCATCGAAAACAGCCCTTTGCCGAGGCAGGGCGTATATAGCAATATACGCCTGCCGCGTGGCGCTGGGCGGGTTGTGCCTGATGGGAGGCGTACAGACGAGCCATGCCGGAAGCATCGCTATGACGCGGGCGTATTTGGCGGGTGTGCCGGTGATGGTGCTGACCGTAGACCTGAACGACCCGAACATCAAGGTGACGGGCATCATGGCGCAGTACGGCAGGGGCCACGCCGAGCGGTTTGCCGACATGATCAGCCGTTCGCACCCCACAGCGGCCTTTACGGGAACGTATTTCTCTGAAAACAACAACATCCCCATCGGCGACATCGTCGTCAACGGCAAGCTGGCGCACCGGGGCGGCGTGGGAACGGCATTGTGCCTGACCGATGACAACCAGTGCGACTTTGTGCGCCCGCCCTATAATTACGCCCGCATGGACTGGAGCCAGTACGATTTTGTATGCTCGGCAGGGCCGCGACTTGTCAAAGAGGGAGTGGCCGAGGTGCATCCGGGCGAGGAAGGATTTCGCGACCCGCATCTGCTGGGCAGCGCGACCCGGCTCGCCGTCGGCCTGACCGCGCATCACAAGCTGCTGTTCGTCGCCACCCGCGACCACATCCAACTGGGCAAAATGGCAAAGGTGATGAAGGCTCTGGGCTGCGTGGACGCCCTGAACCTGGACGCGGGCGGCTCGCTGGGCTTTTACGACCACGCCAAAATGCGTATCGCGCCCTCGCGCAAGCTGACAAACGCCATTCTCATCTACGATGACCGCGAACGCTTCGAGCGTTTCAAGCACCGCCTCGCGTCCGGCATTGACCTGGCAAGCAAGTAGACACTGGCAGCGCGTTCCTGACATGTCGTGTTGAACGTGATAACCAAGTGGAGCATTCAAAAGTCTGAACTCACATCAGAACTGCCGCAGCAGATGCTTTTTTCGTTATAAACTGAGGCAAAAGGAGCCGTAAGAATGGCGGTCACGCTTGCGCCGTTTTCGCTGGACAGGATGGTGTCTGCCATAGAGAAGGTACGTTCGCGGCTGTTACGCGCCACAAAGGCGCTGGAGCAGGGCGGAATTGCGTATGCGGTCGCGGGCGGCAATGCGGTCGCGGCCTGGGTGACGCGCGTGGACGAGGCCGCTGTTCGCAACACGCGGGATGTGGATATTCTGCTCAGGCGCGACGACTTGCAGGCTGCCCGCACCGCGCTTGAGAACGCGGGCTTCGTGTACCGCCGTGCCGCTACATCAGGTGTTAAGCTGGATATGTTTCTGGACGGTCCGGAAGCCAAAGCGCGGGACGCCGTTCACATCGTCTTTGCCAATGAGCGCGTCAAGCCCGACGAACTGCTGCCCAATCCCGATGTCACGAACGCGGAACCTGCGGACGACTTTCGCATCCTCGCGCTGGAAAGCCTGGTGCAGATCAAACTCACGGCGTTTCGGGACAAAGACCGTATGCACCTGCGCGACCTACTGGATGTTGGATTGATTGACGCCGATTGGACGACGCGCTTTCCTCTTCCGCTCGCTATGCGGTTACAGGAACTTATTGATACACCGGAGGGTTAAGTAACCCATCCAACATTGTTTTCAGTGTTTTCAGTCTCTTATGTTAGTCGCTTACACGACTGATTTTTAAGGAGCGGCGTAAATGGCGGCAGGGCGCATACTGACTTTTCTGACTTTGTTCGGGGCGGGAGCCACAGCGGGCGTACTGTTCGGGCGCGTACTGCCGGCTGCGTCCGTGTCGCCCTCGGAGGCGCAGCGCCGCGCCCTGGCCCTGCTGGATCAAGCGCCCCATGCCGAGGCCGCAGGCGACAGTCGCATCGTGCTGGCCGCGCGGCGCATCAGCCCCGCCGTGGTCAACATTGATACGGTCGGGCGCGTCCGTCAGCAGGACGAGAGCGGCAATGCGGTGTACGTGAATCAGGAAGTCAAGGGCAAGGGGTCGGGAGTCGTCTTGTCGCCTGACGGCTACATCGTCACGAATGACCATGTAATCGCGGGCGCGGCCCGTGTGCGCGTGACGTTCGCAAGTGGGCAGTGGGATTATGCCCGCGTAATCGGGCGCAATCAGGAACGGGACATCGCCGTGCTGCGCGTGGACGAAAAGCGGCTGGCCTGCGCCGACCTGGGCGACTCGGATCGTTTGCAGGTGGGCGAGACCGTCGTGGCCGTGGGTAATCCGATGGGCCTGGGATCGTCGGTCACGTCGGGCATCGTTTCGGCCCTGGATCGCCGCAGCCTGCAGCTCGACGACGCGCACAATCTTGATGGCGCGATACAGACCGATGCCAGCATCAACCGGGGCAATTCGGGCGGCGCGCTTGCCAACATCAACGGGCAGCTTGTCGGCATCAACACAGCCATACTCAGTTCGGGGCCGAACGGCGGCAGCATCGGCCTGGGATTCGCCCTGCCCATTAACACGGTACGGCGTATCGCCCGCGACCTGATTGCTTCGGACACCCCCGCGCAGCGCAGCGGGCAAAAAACCCGGCGGGGCAGCGGCCTGCGCGGCACGGTATCGCCCTAAGAGATTGATTTTGCGCGCTCCTGATCCCCGCTTTTTTGCTGTATTTCACCCTTCGGCGTCACGCGCCCCTGTCAGGCGATTTTGCCGCCAAAAACGCAAAATTCTGTGGAACTATGGAGCGCATGGAACAGTCTCTAAGCCGTACAGCGAACGCAGGGGCGCAGGAGGACATTTCCAAGATGCTAATGTCTGCATTTGCGCAGTTCCGCCCGTCAAAAGGCCGCGTCGGCATGGGTCATGACGCTCCGTGTCCGACGCCTATATTCTTCTGTTTCAGTCGCGTCTTGGCATGAAAGCGCAAGAGGTCAGATTATGAGAACGTCCAACTTGATTGCATTATCCCTCCTGATGGGGACAGCCGGCATCGCTTCCGCTCAGGCGCAGACCGCTGACAGCGCCCTCACCGGTACAAACATTAAGCCCGCCGCGCCTGCTGTGCAAAACAGCGTTTACGCGGGCATGTGGCAGGGCGTACTGAAAAACGCTTCCGGAACGCATCGCGTCGCGCTTGACGTGGCGCAGGGTGGCCCGAATGAAAGCGTTGCCGCCAACATCGTCACATCCGCGCAAAGCCCGTTCAGCGTTCTCGTGGACACCTTCGACGTTCAGGACAGCCACGTTCTGCTGAAAATGCGTACCGCAGGAACGATGTTCGAGGGCGTCGTCAACCGGGCGCAAACCGAAATACGGGGCGTATGGAAGCAGGACGGCGTTTCCACTCCGCTGACGCTCCGCAAAGTAGATCCCAACAGCCGCGGCGACAAGGACAATGCCAGAGGCGTGCAAAGCCAGGTGGCGCAGGCGGGAACATACAATCAGAACCTTGAAAGCGACGAGAACCCGTCCGATCCGGTACGCCGCAGAAAGCAGTCGGCGTTCAGTATTGGGCCGCCCCGCTGGTTCTGGTGGTACGAATGGACGCCGCAGATCGGCAACCAGGAGCGTCCCTACGGCCTGTACTACTGGTAATCGGCAGTTGACAACCGTGGCGACACAAGTGAAGTACGCCAATCAGTAAGCTAAACAAGCCTGCATCCCAAACGGATGCAGGCTTGTTTAACGTTTAGGCAGGCGCGCTCAAAGTGAGTGCGGCCTGCCTGTTCGCGTTTCGGCAGCGCAGGCTATGGAAGCGTGACAGTGGCCGTGCCGTTGAGCGTGTAGCTGCCCGTTGCGGTATTGCGCGGATCGTCCGCCAGCGTACTCATCGTCACGTTGACAAGCCGCAGATTGTAGGTCTTACCCGTCACGCTGTCCACGATGAAACTGCCGCTTGTTGCGCCCCAGCCGGACGCCGTGCCGGCGGCAGCGGCGGAGAGCGGCTGCTGTGTAAACGTGAGCGAGTTCGCGCTGTCGCCGCCAATCGTGTAGGTCGTGCCTGGCTGCGGCCCGCCGCTCGTCGTCAGGACGATCTGCGCGGTACGCAGATTGCCCCCGGCCTGCACGAAGCCTGCGATAGTGAAAACGCTGAACGAACCCTGACTCAGACCGCCCATTGCCGAGGACGCGTGGAACGCCGAGGTATCCGCATTGGTTCCGCTCGGATTGGAGAATGTCAGGTCAAGCGTACCGTTCGAGGCGGCAGGCGTTGTGCCGGTCGCCGTCGTGGGCAGCGGTCGAGTCGAGGTGCCGGTGATCGTAGAGGGCGAGACCGTGCCGCCCCCGGTGCAGCCGGTCAGCGATAGGCCAACCGGCAGGCTGCAAACCGCAAACGCGAACAGGGCGACGGAACGTGACGAGAAACAGGCGCGGCGCGAGGTGGAAGCGCCACTTAGCGCGGCGAAACTGTGGAAGGTGGTGAACATGATCGGGACTCTCCTGTGAGCGACTGCGGGTGATGATGGCGGGGAACACGAAAGCGCGTTTCGCCGGGCTTCGTCCGGCGCTACCCGGCAAAAGCGCGCCTGGTTTGTCCCAACCACCCACAGTTTACAGCCCGTCCGTATACACATCGTTTCAAGACCGGGGAGTTTCAGAAGTTCCGCACAAGATTTTGTACGCTTTTGAGAGAGTTCTCAGGTATTTTGTGGAACGGCAGGAATCGCCTCTGACAGCACAGACTGGAGAGCAAAGGCAATACTTTGCTCCAGACTGGACTGTACGCCGCTGTGCCATGCGGCCTCGAACGGCGCGTTTCCCAACTCCCGCCGGAGTGTGGCAAGCCGCTCCTTCTGCGAGGTGCGGCCCTGGTCGGTCATGGGCGTTCCCAGGCGTTCGCGCAGGCGCGCGCCCGCCGCGTACAGGCGGGCGGCCCGCGCCCACTGCGCCCGCTCCTCGGCGATATGCCCGAACACTTCCAGCACATACACGCCGTTCGTCAGGTCGCCGATCTCGCGGCACAGAGTCAGGCACTCGGCCAGATACGTAACGGCCTCATCCCAATCTTCCCTCTGCCCGACCATCGCGCCCAGGTTGTAGAGGGCGATGAGGATACCCTGCTTGTTCGCCAGTTCGCGCTGCGCGTCCAGACTGGCCTCGTAGTGGAAACGCGCCTCAGCCATCCTGTCCTGCCGCCAGAACGCATTGCCCAGATTGCCCATTGCGCTGGCATACAGGCGCATATACCCGATGCGCCGTGCAAGGGCGGCGCACTCGCCGTACAGACGCTGCGCTTCGTCGTACTCGCGCAGGCGAATGGCGACATTTCCCAGCGTGTTCAGGGCGCTTGCGACCGCCTGCTCCTCGCCCTCGCGCTGCGCCACGGGCAGGGCACGACCCAGATACTCCCGCGCCGTGTCAGTATCCCCCTGTGTACAGGCGAGCAGCCCCCGCTCGATCTGCGCCACGCAGAGCAGGCGCGGATAGCGCGCGACGTCAGGCAGGGCAAGAATGGCGTCCAGCCGCTGTCGCCCCTCGCTCAGATAGCCGCGCGTGCGCCAGAACAGCCGCATTGAAACGGCAAGCCGCAGCGCCCTTTCCGTTCCCCCTTCCCCTGTTCCAATCGCCTCTGTTCCAATCTCCTCCGCTGCGTCTTCCGCGCTTTCCTCTTCTGTCTTCCGTCCTGTGTCTTTTTCTCTCTCCTTTTCCAATGCTCCCGCGTTCTGCATACAGGAGTCCAGTGCGGCGCGGATGTTATTGTGTTCACGCTCCAGGCGGGCGTACCAGAACGCCTGCTCCGGGCCTTCCAGTCGGCTGTGCGCGGCCTCGGCAAACCGGGTGTAGTAGGCGCTGTGGGCGCGGCGCGTTCGGATGCGCTCGGACGCGCTCAGATTTTCGCTCGCGAACTCGCGCATACTTTCCAGCAGGCGGAAGCGCATTTCGCCGCCGCTTCCTGTCTGCCTCCTACCCGTCTGTTCGCTTACTGCTCTGTCGTCTAGACTTTCTTCTAAACTCTCTTCTAAACTCTCTTCTGAACTCTCTTCTGAACTTTCTTCGGCGACGACAAGCGACCGTTCGCGCAACTGCGCCAGAAGATACAGCGCGTGGGGCGTGTCACAAACGCTTTGCGCGGCCTCCTCGCTCCAACCGCCCTGAAAGACCGACAGGCGCGCAAAAAAGGTTTGCAGGTCGGGCGGCAGCAGGTCGTAACTCCAGGCGATAGTGGCGCGCAGGGTGCGATGCCGCGCCACGCGGTCGTCGCGGCGGCTGACCAGCAGATCGAAACGCTGCCGAAACTTTGTCAGCATCTGTGCGGGGGCCAGTGCGCCGATCCACGCAGCGCACAGTTCAATGGCAAGAGGTATGCCTTCCATCTGCTCGCACAGGTCGGCTACGGTCTGCGCGTTGCGCGGCGTGATCTGAAAATCGGCGCGGACGGACTGCGCCCGGTCAGCGAACATCTGCGATCCGGACGCGGGCGGCAATCGCGGCACGGCATACGCCCGCTCGCCCGCAATCCCCAGAGTATGCCGCGACGTAATCAGGCAGCGCAGCAGGGGCAGGCGCGCGAGCAGGGTCTGAACCACATTCGGGCCGCCTGGCGTCAGCTGCTCGAAATTGTCTAAGACAAGCAGGGCCGGGGCGTCTCTTAGATGATCGGCGATCTGCGCCAGAACGTCCGCGCCCTCCACGCGGGCCAAATGCAGCGCGTCCGCCACAACGCGCAGGATACGCGCAGGCTCAATTACATCAGCCAGCGGCACAAACGCGACCTCGCAGCCGCCCCGCTTTTGCAGGCGCGTGGCGACTTCCACGGCCAGACGCGTCTTGCCCGCGCCCCCCGGCCCGGTCAGCGTCACCAGTCGGGGCTTGTAATCGTCCTGCGTGTCGGCGTTGAATTCTTTGGCCTCAGCTTCTGCTTTCAACTCGGCGGCACAATCCGGCGGAGTGTTTACCAAACAGGCGGCGGACGGGGAGAACATATTGGTCAGCAGGCGGATGTCGTTGTCGCGGCCAAAGCAGCGCGTGAGGAACAGGGGCAGACGCAGGGGGGCAGGCGTTGATACCGCAAGGGGCGCAGCGGGGAACGCTGAGGACGACGATGGAGCGGATGCCGGAGCGCTTGACTTGTCAGCGACTGAGGCAGGGCGAGCGGACGAGACCTGCAAAGACGGCGCAGGCGGAACCTGCTTTACCTGCTGCCCGGACGATTGCAGACTGCCGACACGCAGCTGCTTCGCCAGGGATTGCGCTTCTTCGCAGGGTTCGGCGTTCAGGGTTTTCCTGAGCAGGGTTTGCAGTTCTTTGTATTGGCGCAGGGCATCGCCGGGGCGGGATACGCGGGCATACGCGCGCATCAACGCAATGTGCGCGTCCTCCTGCAAGGGGTCGGCGGCGAGCAGGCGGCGGGCGCAGTCAATCGCTTCCTCGTTTCGGCACAGTTCTATGGCAAGCGCGACGCTCTGGCCGAGCGCGTTGATGTAAGCGTCCTTTAAGCGCTCCCGCTCCTGCTGCGCCCATTCCTCGTAATCTCCCGGCAGCAGGTCGCCCGCGTAATAACGCGCCGCGCCTGCCAGCAAATCTAATTTCGATGCGGGGAGAGAAGCGGCGCGGGCGGCGCGCAGGCCCGCCTCGAACGCGGCCACATCGGTCTCGACAGCCTGCGCGTTCAGGCGCAGGTGGGTGCGGTCGGCGAATAAAACGGTCTGGGCCTGCGCGCCTTCCGGCTCCAACTGATGCCTCAAAGATGTGAGCGCGAGCCGCAGTTTCTGGCGCGCGGCTGCGGGGGCGTCGTCAGGCCAGAAGCGTTCGGCGATCTCTTCGCGGGCATGGTCGCGCTGTGGATGGCAGGCCAGGAACGCAAACAAACTGGCCGCTTTGCGGGTGCGAAAGCGCGTGACGGCGAGATCGCCCTGACAGGCTCTCAGGCCGCCGAACAGGGTAACGCGCCAGGGTTCGACGAGCATCTTTGGACGTTTCCTCCTGTAGGCGGTCTCATATTGCAGCAGTATCTGTACCGGAGGAGCGAGGTGTTGCGCCGGATTGTTATAGCATAACACGTTTCCCGCTATAATGCCACTGTTCGCTGCATCCAAAGCAAACATAATACTGTGGCAGAGCGGGCCGCGGCTGAAACCCGGTATTATTCGCGTGGCTGCCCATGCCTGCGGCGCAATCAGCGCACAATTCCCCAAAATCGCCGGTCAAAACATCGAAAATGCTTGCGCGGCAGGCCCTATAATTGCTATAATGTCGCAGCCCCAAAATACCAAGAGATGCCCCACCGAACAGTCAAACTCACGAGGCCACCGCTCGCGCGAGACGCGATGCCTCGGCAAGCGTTGCCTGCACCCCTCGCTTTGCAGTTTTGGACTCAAGGCTGACCGTTTCGACTTTTTGCATTCAAATACAGATTGAGCGCGGTCTTTGCGCGACTCATACGGAGGTTTTATTATGCGGACAAGACTGCTGCACGTCGGGCGCGCCGCGCGGCCTCGCCTCGCGCTTCTGCTGGGCGCATTATGCGCGATGGGAGTCGCCGGCTGCGGGGGCGGCAATTCCACAACCACGGGCGCGCAGACCGTCAACCTCGTCAATGGCTCGAACGGCCTGGGCGGTTCCACCATCAACCCGGCGGGCGACGGCAGTTCCGGCTTTACGGGCCATGCCTACCTGATCCCCAATTCCACGACGGCGACCACGACCACGCCCATCAGCGGCGCGACCATTGTGGCGCAGCTTGGCGACGGCACGATCCTCGGCAAGGCGACTACAGACGGCAGCGGCAAGTATACCATTCCTCTGGTTGCCGGAACCTTCCTGCTGACTGCCCAGAGTGTTTCCGCCACCGAGGTGACCGTCGCCCCCGCCCAGACCCACACCATCGCCAGCGGCAAGTATACGACCGTGGACTTTTCCTACATCAATCAGGGACAGTAACAAGGCACAAGCGACATTTTGTGCGAAACAGCCGTTCGGATACGAGGAATGTATCCGAACGGCTGTTTTGTGTTTGGAGAATTTGAGACGGGCGAATAAATTCGCGGCAACAAAGTACACGCTTATTTCAGCCCCGTAACCGCGATACCCTGTATGAACTGCTTTTGCGTAAAGAAGAACAGGACGACGACAGGGGCGACGATGATGGTTGCCGCCGCCATTTGCAGGTTCCACTCCGTGCCGCCGTTTTGGCTGGTGAACGCCTGCAAACCCAGGCCCAGCGTGAACATGTTCTGGTGCGACAGGTACAGCAGCGGACCTAGAAAGTCGTTCCACGTCCCCATGAATGTAAACAGGGCCACGACCGACAGCGCGGGCTTGCACAGGGGCATCACTATCTGCCGGAAAATGGCCCACTCCGAGCAGCCATCAATCTTGGCCGCTTCCGACAATTCAAACGGGATGGTGGCGAAGAACTGACGCAGCAAAAAGATGTTGAACGCGCTGCCGAACCACGCGGGAACCCACAGCGGGCGAAACGTGCCGATCCAGTGCAGCTTTTGAAACAGCGCGAAGATCGGAACCATCAGCACGGGAAACGGAACCATCATCGTGGCGAGGGTCAGGGCGAAGGCGACATCACGCCCCGGCCAGCGCAGACGCGCAAACCCATACGCGACAAGGGCGTTCGAGATCACAGTTCCGCTCACGGTCAGCACGGCGAGCATCAGCGTATTGCGCCCATACACCAGAAACGGGATGTAGCCCAGTTTGTCGCTGTTGTATGTAAACGCTTTGGGATAGTTGAACCACTCCCAATGTGACGGCAGCCACACGATGGGCGTCTTCATCGTTTCGGCAATCGGCTTTACCGAAGTCAAGACGAGCCAGACGAGCGGAAAAGCGAAAATGACGGACAATAAAATCAGGATGATATGCAGCGGTATGGCGTTCTTTTGTCGCATGGATCGAATTTAACCTTGTTGTAAGTATGTCTACTTAGTGCCTGTCTGCTCAGTATCTTCTTATGATGAGCCGTAGTGGACGAAGCGCTTGGACAGGCGCACGGACAAAAACGTGAGGCAGAGGATCATGAGGAACATCACCCACCCTATCGCGCTGGCGTAGCCCATCTTGTGATAGACAAACGCGTTGTCGAACAGGTACATGGTCAGAAAGTAGATCGAGCGCGCGGGCGATCCGGCGGGCGACACGAGGTAGGGGACCGTGAACGCCTGCAAAGTGCCGATGATGCCCATGATAACGTTGAACAAAATGACCGGGGACAGCATCGGAATGGTAACGTGGAAGGTCTTGGCCCACCAGCCCGCGCCGTCCAGATCGGCGGCCTCGTACAAGGGCTGCGGCACGTCCTGCAAACCGGCCAGATAGATCACCATCGCGTTGCCCGCGCCCCACGCGGCCATGAGGATGAGCGTCCACTTGGACCAGGCAGGATCGGCCAGCCACTTGGGGCCGGTAATGCCCAGGTGTCCCAAAAGTTCGTTCAGAACACCGTGTTCGCCGTTGAAGATCCATGTAATCAGGACGCCGATGGCGACGGCGGGAACCAGGGACGGCACGTAAAACAGGGCGCGATAAAACGTCATGCCCTTGATTTTGCTGTTGAGGAGGAGGGCCAGACACAACGCCACGACCGCGCTGATGGGCAGCGCCCAGCACGCGTACACGGCCGTATTGCCCAGCGCCTGCCGGAACACCTCGTCGTGTATCAGGTTTGTGTAGTTGGACAATCCCGTATAGACCGGCGGGCGCAGTACCGAATAGTCGCAGAAACTATAATAGATGGACGCGCACAGCGGGTACAGCAAAAACAGGCTGAATCCGATGATCCACGGGCTGATAAACATCAGAGCGGTCAGCGCCTCGCGCCGGCTGCTTTTCATTAGATATGCTCCCTCTTTCATCCAAACTGAAACCACTCGAATCAGAACCACTTGCTACTGCTTGCTTGCCAGACGCGCCGCCTGCTCATGCCGCGCCCTTAGCTGCTCCAGATACTCGTCCATCTTGGGCTGCATGGCCGCCTGCACGGCATCCAGCGCCTCTTTCGGCGTCTTCTTTTCCAACTGTATCTCGTCGTAAGCGTTCTTCATGGCGTCCTGGTATTCGGGCCAGATGCCGATCTTGGGCGATGTGATGACGGACGGCTTGTAGGACAGGTCCGTGAACAGTTTTATAAACGGATTGGGATGCGTTCGCAAAAACGTTTCGCTGACATCGCGCAGCGGGGAATTCTTGCGCTGCTTCATGCACAAGAGTTCCATGCCCTTTTGCGACTGCATGAACTTGAGAAACGTGAACGCCTCGTCCGGGTGCTTTGCGCCGCGCGGGATCACCAGAATATCCAGGCCGGCAAAGCTGGCGTCGGCCATGTCGGGCCGGTTAGCGGGGTGCGGGAACGGCGTCGCGGCCCAATTACGAACCGGGGCGTCGAACTCCGGCACGTACTTGGTGATGTAGTTATACATCCACACGCCCTGTATCTCCATCGCCACCTTGCCGTCGAGAAAGCCGTTCTGCGGGCTGGAGAAGTTGCCTAATCCCGACTGAAAGCTTTGCAGGTTCGTGCCGCCAAACTTCTTTGAGTACGACTGCACCCACTCATAAGCGCGTATGTTTTCGGGGCTATTAGCGGTTATTTTGGTTTTGCCGTCCCACAATCTGCCGCCGAACACATAGCCCCAGCCCCAGTTCCACCAGCCCGGTTCCGAGGGCAGAAACCCGGAGTGATCCAGTTTCTTATCCGGCGTGTACGTGGTCAGCTTTTGCGCCATCGCGTCCATTTCTTCAATGGTCGTGGGCGGCTTGTCGGGGTCGAGGCCGGCCTGCCGGAACAGCTTGCGATTGTAGTGCAGGGCCGTGGTCGAGGGTGTGCTGGGCAGGGCGTACTGATGCCCGTTGTACGTTCCCATGTCCCAGAAGACCGGAACATACTGGTCGCGGCGGATATTGTTGCGGGCGCAGTAATCATCGAGCGGCATCAGGGCGTTGTCGTCCGCGTACTGCGCCACATTCTGCCCGTACAGGCCCGCGATGTCCGGCGGGTCACCTCCGGCTACGGACAGCAGCGTTTTGTTTTCGATGCTGCTGATGGTCAGCAAATCCACGTAAATGTGGTTCTGCGAGCGGTTGAAGGTGTCCACGACCTCGCGGATGGCGTCGCCCTCGGCTCCCGTCCATTTTTCCCAATAGATGACGTGGACTTTGTCGTCCCTGACCGGCGGAACGACAACGTACTCGCTGTACAGCATGGCCGCCGCGATGCCAAGGAAGGCGAGCGGGGTAAGAAGATTACGCAATGCCATAGGTTTCTGCTAACTCCCGCTAATTCCCGGACTTGGCCTGCGCCGCCAGTTTTCGCCGCTCAAGCTGCTCTAAATACTCGTCCATCTTGGGCTGCATGGCCGCCTGCACGGCGTCCAGCGCCTCTTTCGGCGTTTTCTTTTCCAGCGAGATCTCGTCGTAGGCGTTTGTCAGCGCGTCCTTATACTCAGGCCAGATGCCGAGCTTGGGCGGCGGGATCGTGTTGACGCCTTTGGGCAGGTCGCTGAACAATTTGATGAACGGGTTCGGATGGTTCTTATAAAAGTCGGGGCTGACGGCCAGCAAGGGCGAGTTCTTGCGCTGCTTGAGGCACAGCATTTCCATGCCTTTCTGCGACTGCAAAAATTTGATGAACTCGAACGCTTCGTCCGGGTGTCGCGAACCACGCGGGATCACGATGATGTCCTCGTCAGCGAAGGTCATATTCGCCAGATCGGGGCGGTCGGCGGGGTGTGGAAACGGCACGACGCCCCATTCGCGCACGGGCGTTTCCATTTTGGGCGCGTATTTGCTGATGAAGTTGTACATCCACACGCCCTGCAATTCCATGCCGACCTGACCGTCGAGAAAGCCGTTTTGCGGGCTGGAGAAGTTGCCCAGGCCCGCATGAAAGCTTTGCAGGTTCGTGCCGCCGAACTTCTTTGAGTACGACTGCACCCACTCATAAGCGCGTATGTTTTCGGGGCTATTAGCGGTTATTTTGGTTTTGCCGTCCCACAGCCTGCCGCCGAACACACAGCCCCAGTCCCAGTTCCACCAGCCCGGTTCCGAGGGCATGAAGCCGCACTTATCCAGCTTCTTGCCTTCCTTGTACGTGGTCATCTTGACGTTGTCTGCGTCCATCTCTTCAATGGTCGTAGGCGGCATATCGGGGTTCAGCCCCGCGTCGCGGAACATCTTTTTGCTGTAATGCAGGGCAGTGGAGGCCGGCACGGTGGGCAGGGCGAACTGGTGGCCGTGGTAGCTGCTCATGTCCCAGAAGACCGGAACGTACTGGTCGCGGCGGATATTGTTGCGGGCGCAGTAGTCGTCCAGCGGCATCAGGGCGTTGTCGTCGGCGAACTGCGCCAGGCTCGTGCCGTACAGGCCAGCCACGTCCGGCGGGTCGCCGCCTGCCACGGACAGCAGCGTTTTGTTTTCGATGCCGCTGACCGTCAGCAGATCCACCTGGATGCGAGACTGCGAGCGATTGAACTCGTCCACGGTCTCTTTGATAGCGTCGCCTTCAAAGCTCGTCCACTTTTCCCAATACTGAATGTGGACGCGCTTGTCTTTCGGGGGCGGGGACAGCGTGTACTCGCTATAAAACATGGTCGCCGCGATGCCCAGCAGAGCGAGCGGCGTCAAAAGATTGCGTAACTCCATTGCGTCCTTTTGCCGAAATAACGTGATTAGATGAATTCGGGGGGTGTTGTACTGCACATTATATCACAAATTCGGGCAGGGGTGGAACTGTCAAGGTTCGGGGTCAGCTGTCCGCACTTGGACGCAGCAGTTGTTCGCCGCCCTTTTCCTGCACAACGGGCGCGGCAGGACGCAGCAGCGTGTCGGACGGCGTGACAGGAGCCGAGGCGCGCAGCAAAGTTTGCGATTGCTTCGCTTCCTGTTGCCGCTGTTCCAAAAACGGCAGGCATTCCTGCGCCGTTTGCTTTAGCTCCGCTATTCTATATAATGTCGCAGCATGACTAAGTCCCGGCTGCTTGTTCCAAAAGGTTGCTTTAAGTTTTATGTTGGCACAATTTGTCACGGCGGGAACGGCCCAGGTTCCGCCAGTCTGTTCGAGAGTGTGCATGGCGGTCATGCTCACATCAAAATTGCGTAGCGGCGACGCAAGCCAGCCGAGAACCACCTGTCGCTGTTTTGCCGTCCATTGGTCAGCTTGTCCCACACGCAGTTGCGGCAACAGTCGTATCAACGCTTCTTGCACGGATTTTACCGCAACACCGCATCCTGCCCCTTCCAGCATGGACAGCAAAACAGGTACAAACCGCACATCATCCATTCCATTGATGACGTTCGCAAGGGCGTGACGCGAACGAGGCTGCTGCATGAAACGGAAGCGTACAAACAAGAAGCCAAAAGTCAACCCCAATGGTGCGGCAAGCAATGTTCCTTCCATTCCTTTGGGCAACCCTGATAATCGTGCCACTAGAATGAGCATTGCAACTATTGGCAAGTAGGCTACAATCATGTAGACGATGATCTTAGTCCACGCCTTGTTGATCCATCGCTTGTAGCCTGCTTGTTCCAGTAGAGCGAACTGCATCAACTCGTCGGGCGACAGGGCGCGCAGCCTGCGTTCGGCGTCTTCGCGCAGGCTGGCGTCGCGGCTGTTCAGGTTGTCGAGCAGTTGCGGCAGGTTCATGTTTTTGGGATGACCAGTAAGAATATATCCGGCATATAAAATGCCGGATAGCTAGGCCTGCGGCCAATCGTCCTGTTGATTGAGGCTGTTGCAGACAGTGTCCATATATGCCGGTGAGTTGGCCGCGCCGCTAAATACGCCGACAATCTTTTGTTCTTCGTCCGGTTAGCCGCAGGCCTAGCTATCCGGCATTTTATATGCCGGATGTAGAAACGACTAAAAGATGTCCTAACGTCCGAACACGCTAACCTGCCGAGGACTTTACTTCCTTTTCGTCTTTGCCGGTCTTGAGGTTTTTGGCGAAAAAGTCGAGGGTGCGTTTCCAGGCGAGTTTGGCGGCGGGCGCGTCGTAGCGGGGCGTGGTGTCGTTGTGGAAACCGTGATTGGCCCCCTCGTAGAAGAACGCCTCGTATTTGACGTGGTCGGCTTTCAGGGCTTCCTCGTAGGCGGGCCAGCCGGCATTGACACGGGTATCCAGGCCGGCATAGTGCAGCATCAGAGGCGTTTTGATCTTGGCCGCGTCCTCGGCAGAGGGCTGTGCGCCGTAGAAGGGAACGCCCGCCGCCAGGTCACGGCCCATTTTCACCGCCAGCATATTGACTATGCCGCCGCCAAAGCAGAAGCCGACCGCGCCGATCTTGCCCGTGCAGTCGGGACGCGCTTTCAGCCACTCTGCGGAGGCGATGAAATCCTCGGACATTTTCTGCCTGTCCACGGTGCGAAATAATGCGCCGCCCTTTTCGTCGTCGCCGGGGTAGCCGCCCACGGAGGTCAGGCCGTCCGGCGCAAAGGCGATGTAGCCCTCGGTTCCCAGCCGCCGCGCCACGTCCTCGATGTAGGGGTTCAGGCCGCGATTTTCATGGATCACCAGAACGCCGGGGGATTTCTGCTCGGTCTTCTGGACAGGATGCACGAGGTAGCCCTTGATGGTCGTGTTGCCTTTAGGCGACGGCACACTGACCGTTTCCGTCTTGATGCGGCTGTCATCTTTGGGAACCTGCTCGGCCCACGCGTAGTTCGGGCGCAGGCTCTCCCAGATCGCCAGGGCCGTGACGCCCCCGACCGCGAACTTCTGCGCGGCTTCCAAAAACTGCCGCCGATCCATGCCGCCATGTACGTAGATGTCGAAAATGTCCAGCAGTTCCTGCGGATAATCGTTTGCTGTTTTGCGCTCCATGTGCTGTGTCTCCCCTAAACCAGACTTGTTTCTGTTGCCGTCGCCCAAACTGTAAAGACGCTAATTCATCTCAAAAGTTATCTGGTCTACGTAGCACCAGTACCAGTCCTCGCCCGGTTCGTGGGACTGCATCACGGGATGATTGGTCGCGTGGAAATGCTTGATGGCGTGTTTGTTGGGCGAACTGTCGCAGCAGCCGACGTGTCCGCACTCGCGGCACATTCGCAGGTGTACCCACTGCCCGCCGATTTTCAAACAGTCCTCGCAGCCGTTCGCGCTCGGTTTCACGTCGTGGATGTGGTCAAGGTGCGTACATTGTTCGGTCGGTTGTGCCAAGATCGTTCCTCCTGTGCCTGTTATGTATCCTGTTCGCGGCCATTCTTCTAACTCAAACGCCTCGCAGTTTCCCATTATGCCTTGACGGCGTTTTCCGTGGAAACCAAAAAGTCGCACTTATGCAGGTCGAGAAAGTATTCCTCGTCGGGGCGGATACGCGCCAGGTATTCGGCGTCGGAGAAGCAGCGCGCAAGCGCGGCCACGTCGTCGAACCACAGTTCCGTAGCGCCATCATATTTTTGCGGGGGCATACCCGGCAGTTCGGCGTCTACACGGTGCTGCTGCACGTAGCGGCGTACCGTTTCCTTAACAGCGGGAACCGACATAAACAGGGCGGCATGAACGGTTTTGTGGTGCGCGACAAACTGCTCCTGTGTCAGCGCGGAATTGCGAATCAGCAGAATGGTGAATTTGATCATAGTCTTTTGCTTTGTATTTTCTTGCTCGAAATGGGTACGGCGTACAAATCTATTCCAACAAGCGTCAACTCGAATACGTTTTCAGAGGGTGTATCAATGCTCCTGCGTTTGGGGCGGCTGAATGGGCAGGCGGATGGTAAAGCGGGTACTGCCCGGCTCCGAGGTCAATTGCAAAGTCCCGTGATGCCGCTTTTCAATGATGCGGTGCGTAATGTCCAGGCCCATGCCCGTGCCTTTGCCCACGTCTTTGGTCGTGAAGAAGGGGTCGAAGACGCGATCCTGTATGGCAGCCGGGATGCCCGGCCCATTGTCCTCGATTTCTACAATCACGCCCTTATCGTCGCGCCGGGTACGCACATGCAGCAGGGGTTTTGTCGGCAGACCCTCTAAGGCGTCAATGGCGTTGATGATGATGTTTGTCCACGCCTGATTGAGTTCGCTGCCCCACGCGCAGATGCGCGGCAGGTCGGGGGCATAGTCGCGTTCCACAGTCACGCCGGCTTTTTTCAGCTTGTAGCCCAGCATCGTGAGCGTGTCGTCCAGCCCCTCGTGAACGTCAATTTCCTGTATGGGGGCCTGATCCATAAACGAGTATTTCTTAACGCTTGTTACCAGCTTGGCGACGCGGCTTGTGCTGCTTTCGATTTGATCCAGCAGGCCGCGCATCTTGAGCATCGCTTCCAGCCATTGCAGCACGTCGCACAGCACATCGCCCTCCACCTGCCTGACGACGCGTTCCATATCCCCGATTTCCAGGCCATTGGCGACAAAAGTAGGGGCGAGTTCGTAGCTGTTGGCGACGGTATGTTCGTCCAGCCAGGCTATGAGGGCGTCTTCGCGGTCGCTTTGCGCGATAGGGTCGAGGGGCGCGGCTTTGAGGTTCTTTTCCGTGGCCTCGCAGGCGAAGTGAATAAGAAACTCGTGCTGGTCGGGCGTAAGTGTGGCCGCGCGGTGCATGGCGAGCATCAGGATCTGCTGCGCGTGGAAGGTGTCGCGCAGGGTGTGGACGGCGCTCAGGGCGGCCCCGGCGGGATTGTTCAGTTCGTGCGCCAGTCCCGCCGCCATCATGCCCAGCGAGGCGAGTTTTTCGCGCTGCTGTTCCATCACGTCCACGTCGTGCTTGCGTCCCGCCAGAGCCTGGACAAGCGTATTCGTCAGGGGCGAACACTGGCCGAGCAGGTTGCGGAACGTGGACGCGTCTATTTTCAGGACGCGCCCCGGCCCGTCCGCGCGCCCGGTGGCAACCGCAGTGCCGCCCGTGAGCAGGGACAGTTCGCCCGTGAATCCTCCCGGCTCATGCACGGCCACAAGCGTTTCTTCTACGCCGATTTTGCGCGTCACGCGGATACGCCCGTCCAGCACGATGTACAGGTTGTCGGCGGGCGCTCCCTCGGCGAAGATAGTGTCGCCGCTCGCCACGTCAACTTCCTGGCCTTTCGTTCTCAGGTAGCCGATTTGCTGGTCTGACAGTGTGGGAAACAGCAGTCCGTCGCGTGTCACGTTCATGTGCTTTGTCCTTATACAAACTTATGGCAATCAGCCAGCAATCAGCCGGCAATCAGCCCTTGACCTCGGCGAGATATTGATGGACGAACTGCACGGCGATGCTGCCCGCGCCCACGCCCGATGCCACCCGCTTTACGCTGCTGCGCCGCACGTCGCCCGCCACGAACACGCCCGGCACACTGCACTCCAGCATCATGGGATCGCGCTCCAGCTTCCAGCCTTGCGGACGCTTGCCGTCCTTCATCAGGTCGGGGCCGCTCAGGATGAAGCCGTGGTCGTCGCGCATCACGATGCCGTCCAGCCAGTCGGTGCAGGGTTCCGCGCCGATGAAGATGAACAGGGACGTGGCCGGCACGGTCTCTATCTTGTCCGTGTTGGCGTCCGCGATCTCCAAGGCTTCCAGCCGCTTGTCGCCATGCGCCTTGATGACCTGCGTACACGAGCGGACGGTGATATTGGGCGTATTCTCGATCTGATCTATGAGGTACTTGGACATCGTACTGCACAGCCCCTTGCCGCGCACCAGCATCGTGACATGGGCCGCATAGCGCGAAAAGTACATGGCCCCCTGCCCCGCCGAGTTCGCGCCGCCCACGATGTACACGCGCTCGTCCTGACACGCCATCGCTTCGGTTATGGCCGCGCCATAATACACGCCCGCGCCCGTCAGATTTTCCATGCCAGGCAGGTTCAGCTTGCGCCACGTCACGCCGGTCGCCAGGACAACGGAATACGCCTTGATCTCGGTGCCGTCTTTCAGCGTCAGAATACGGTACGGATCCTGGACGCGCATACCGACCACTTCCTGCGGGGCAAGTATCTCGACATTAAATTTTTCGGCCTGCTCCACGGCCAACTGCGCGAGCTGCGACCCCGATACGCCTTTGGGAAAGCCCAGATAATTCTCGATCAGGCTGCTGGTTCCGGCCTGCCCGCCCGGCGCTTCCCGCTCGATCATCAGGGTTTTCAGGCCCTCGGACGCGCCATACACGGCTGCCGCCAGTCCCGCCGGCCCGCCGCCGATGATAACGAGATCGTAGGTATCTTCCTGCGCCTGCGTTTTCAGGCCCAGCTTGGCGGCGATCTGTTCCGTTGTCGGCTTGCTCAAAAAAGTACGGTCGGGGAACAGCACGACGGGCAGGGCGTCATCCTCGACGTTCAGCGTCTGGAGCAGGTCACAGGCGCGGCGGTCGGTCTCGACATCCAGCCACTGGTATGGCCTGCGATTGCGGGCCAGAAAGTCCTTGACATCGTGCGTGGCCGGCGACCAGCGGTTGCCGATCACGCGAATGCCGTCAAAGTCGGGCCGGTAATCTTCCTGCCAGGCGGCGAGCAGCCTGTCCAGCAGAGGATACAGATTCTCCTGCGCGGGACTCCACGGCTTGACGAGAAAGTAGTCTACGCGCACACTGTTGATGGCGCGTATGGCGGCGTCCGAGTCGGAATATGCGGTCAGCAGGACGCGCTTGGCGTCGGGGTACAGCTTGCGCGCCTCTTCCAAAAACTCCACGCCCGTCATTTCCGGCATCCGCTGATCTACCAGGAACAGGGCCACGGGTTCATTGCGCTCTTTGAGCTGCCGCAAAGCGTCCAGGGCGGACGCTCCCGAAGACGCGGCCATTACTTTATATTGCGGAGGCTTGCCGCTTGCGCGGGCGGCCTCATTGACATACTGGCGCAGGTCGCTGCGAACGGCCTGCAAAACATCGGTGTCATCATCTATCGTCCAAAGCACGGGCATTGCCATCGGGCGCTTCCTTTCGCAATTCCTATCGCGGCTGCGTTTCTGACACGAGCATCGTTTTCACCATTCAGGATCAGTGTTCCTTTGCACAATCATCAAACCTTAATCATCAAAAATCATCAAACCTTAAAATAAGTACGTTCCACTAAGGCATACTTCCCTACAACGCATGGCTATGCCTGCTTGTATCCCGCCTCGTTTGCAAACTAGCCGAAAGGGCAGTTAAGCGGCTCGCCTGAGCCTGCATCCATACTCATGGTTAGCGCGGCGCATTCGGCGGCAACGTTCCCTCAACAGCCGCGTATTTAGTATGTGAATGCCTGCCGAACATTACAGCGCCTCTATGGGCAAAAGGAAACACAATGCGCCGCACTATAAACCACGATACAAACTTTGATACGAACGCCGTCCGCGCTCTGCTCGGAATGGGCCTGATGACGCTTCTTACAGTCTCCGCGTCCGCGCAGCAAAAGTATCTGCTTCGAGAAAGAGACGCCGCAGGCGACATAAGACAAAATCTGGAGAGCTTCACGATGGCGCTGACGATGCACTCGGCAGCGCAAAAAGCACCCTTCAAAATGACGGAAACCGAGGAGCAGAGGTATCGCACCGAGATCCTTGCCGTAGATGCCGAGGGCCGCGCGACCGATGTGCGGCGCACGTACAGCGTTTACGTCAAGCGTCAGGACGGGACGGCAGGCAAGAATGTCAAAGCGGACAGCTTGCAGGGAAAATCGGCGCGTATCCGGCGCGTCGGCGGTCAGGTCACTGTCACGAGCGAAAACGGAACCCTTGATGAAGCGTCCCGACAGGAGTTGATGGGAGTGCTGGACAGCGACATCGAATACTATTCAAAACGCGCTGTCGCGGTGGGAGAGGAGTGGTCGCCCAACAGCGTCAGTGTGGCGAAGGCTTTCAAGGGCGCGCAGAACCTGTCCCTGCGCGGCAGGATCGTAGACATCGTTCCCTTTGGCGGTCACAAATGCGCGCATGTCAAATGGAAACTGTCTGCGGACGTGCCTGCGGGGGAGTTCACCCTGAAGATGAAGATGCAGGGAGACAGCTACGAGGCGCTGGATATTCACCATACCCTGTCTATGGTATTTACCGGCCCGATGCTGATGAACGGCGCGACCAAAACAAATGGCAAAGCCGTCCCCATGACGGCGGAAGGTACGGCGGACATGAAGATGGCGGCGGACTGGACGAAGGCGAGCGGCAAGCCCGTTACCAACAGCGGCCCGGCCCCGGCCCACTAGAAATCTTATGATGCGGTGCAGATCAACGTTCATCCAAATGTTTATCCAAATCAAGGAGGCGGGCCATGAACTTCAAACAAAACGCATTGGGCATTCTGCTTGGTCTCGGCCTGACAGCGGCATTCGTGGTTCCTGTTCACGCCCAGCAAACATATCGCCTGCTGAACAAGGAGGCGGCGGGTGATGTGCGGCAGACCACGGAAGACCTGACCATGAGCCTGACGCTGAAGGTCAAATCCGGCGGGCATACAACGCCTTTCAAGTACGCCACCAACGATCTGGAACAGGCCCGCACATACGTACTTGCCGTAGACGCGGCAGGCAAGGCGACGGATGTGCGGCGGACATACAGCATTTACATACACCGCGAGAACGGCACGGAGGGCAGCAAAAACACGACCTCGTCCTTGCAGGGGAGGACGCTGCACATCTACCGCAAGGACGGCAAAACCGTTGTGGAAAGCGAGGACGGCCCTGTCGAGGAAAGCGACAGACAGAGCCTGCTCTCGGATTTAGAGCCGGACATAAAATATTATCCAGACCACGCGCTCGCGCTCGGCGAAGAGTGGTCGCCGGAGAGCGTAGGCGTCTCGCGCGCATTTAAGGGCGCGAAGAACCTCAGCCTGCGGGGGAAATTAATAGACATCGTTCCCTTTGCGGGGCATCGGTGCGCCCATGTCCATTGGAAACTGTCCGCCGACCTGCCGGATAAAGAGTACACGCTGCACATGAAGTTAGAGGGCGACAGTTACCAGGCGCTCGATATACAGCGGATGCTGTCCCTGGTCTTCACCGGCCCGCTGACGATGAGCGGCAAAACCACGACGAACGGCAAGCCGGTTACAATGGAAGGCACGGGCCTGGCCCTGCTCAAGATGTCGGGAGATTGGACGACGGCAGAGGGCAAACCCTCGTCCCCGGTTGTACCTCCTGTTGCCGCCCCCTGAACGCCGCCCTATTGCCTCACACACAGCAAAACCCGCTGCCCGCCTTTGTAGGCTGACAGCGGGTTTTCCCATTTTGAACAAACCGTCGTCCGACACCGTTCCGCATGAGCGATGTATGCGTTCCTCACACAAGCGGCGAATACGGCTTACTTTTCGCGGAAAGGCATACCCATTGACTTGAGCAGGGCGCGGGCCTCTTCGTCGGTGTTGGCGGTCGTGCAGATGATGATGTCCATGCCGCGCACCTTGTCTATCTTGTCGTAGTCAATCTCGATGAAGACAAGCTGCTCTTTCATGCCCATCGCGAAGTTGCCGCGTCCGTCGAACGAGTTGGGCGAGATGCCCTGAAAGTCACGGATGCGGGGCAGGGTCGCGTTGACCAGGCGATCATAGAACTCGTACATGCGCTCGCCGCGCAGCGTGACTTTGCAGCCGACGCGCGATCCTTCGCGCAGCTTAAAGTTAGCGACCGACTTGCGGGCGCGGGTGATCATGGGCTTCTGGCCGGCAATCGCGGCCATGTCGCGCACAGCCCCGTCAAGTTCCTTGCTGTCGCCGCCGGTCTGTCCCGCCCGTCCGACACCCATGTTGATAACGATCTTTTCCAGTTTCGGCGCCTGCATCACGTTCTTGTAGTTGAACTGCTTGATGAGTGCGGGCGCGACTTCCGCGTTGTAGCGGTCTTTCAAACGGGCCATGTGCGTGGATACTCCCGATACGCTTGCCGATTTCCGACCGGCAAACGGGATATGTGAGGAGAAAGGAAAAAGGAGAAAGGAGAAAGTAACAGTCCGTTACTTTTTCCTTTTTCCTTTCTCCTTTTTCCTGCATTTACTCGATGTTGTCAATCGGCTTGGCGCAGTCCGGGTGCTTGCACACGCGGTACTTGCGGCGCGAGAGTTTTTCCGCGCCCTCTTTGAAGGCGTAGCCGACGCGCGTAGGACGCTGGCAGCTAGGGCAGACCAGCATCACCTTGGCGGCGAAGATGGGCGTTTCTTTTTCGATACGCCCGCCCGGTATGCTCTGGGGCTGCGCGGCATTTGAGCCGGGCCGGTTGAGCGCCTTTTCTTTCTGGTGCTTGATGATCTTGTTGACATCCTTCACCAGCACTTTGTTTTCTTTGGGATACGCGGCCAGCACTTCGCCGCGCTTGGGCGGCTGTCCCGACGCGGACTTGTCCTTGCCGGAGATAACCTCGACCGTGTCTCCCTTTTTGATTTTGAGCTTTACCGGTTCAAGCGGAATGCTCTTTTTCAGTCTGGGCATTACAGCACCTCCGGGGCCAGCGAAACGATCTTCATGAAGCTGTTTTCGCGCAGTTCACGGGCAACCGGGCCAAAAATGCGCGAGCCGCGCGGGTCCTGGTTGTTGGTGGCAAGCACGACAGCCGCGTTGTCATCGAAGCGCAGGACGCTGCCGTCCGGGCGGCGAATGGGCTGCCGGGTACGCACCACAACGCATTTTACCACATCGCTCTTCTTGACCTGCTGGTTGGGCGTGGCGGACTTTACGACGCCGACGATCACGTCGCCGACATACGCATAGCGTGTATTCGAGCCTTTGAGGACGCGGATACACATGATTTCACGCGCGCCGCTGTTGTCGGCGCATTTCATACGGGTATAGGGTTGGATCATTGGTTTAGACCTATTTCGCCTTCTCTAGGATACGCACCACGCGCCAGCACTTCTCTTTGGAGATCGGGCGGGTTTCCATGATCTCGACGGTGTCGCCTTCGCCGCAGTCATTCTTTTCGTCGTGCGCCTTGAACTTGGACGTGCGGCGCATGAACTTGCCGTACAGCGGATGCCGCACACGCGTCTCAACTATGACCACGACCGTCTGCATCATTTTGTTGCTGACCACTTTGCCGACGCGCACCTTGCGGCGTCCGCGTTCCGTGTCCACGCCCTCGCCGTCGAAGCGAATGATGTTGATGTCATTAGCCGGGTCGGTGGCGATAGACAGGTTGCCGGTGCGCTGCGTGGACGTGGGGGCCGGAGTGACCTTCGCTGCCGGAGCAGCCGCGACCGGAGCCGGTTCCGACGTGGTGGTGTCCACACTGGCGGGAACGTCGGTCGTCTCGCCAACAGTGGCCGAGTCATCGCTTGCGGCTTCTTCGTTCGTTGTCGCCATCGCGCCAATGGCCGCATCGGCGGGTGTGGCGTCGGGCGCGTTTACCTGCGCTTCGGTGGGCATGGTCTCGACCGCGCCTTCAATAGAAGCTTCAACCGAAGCCGGGGTCTCCGTGTTCATTGTTTCGTCGGACATAGCTACTTCGCTTCTCCCTCGACGGCCAGCTCGCGCTCTCTCAGGATCGTCAGCGCGCGGGCGATCTGCTTGCGCGCCGTGCGAATGGCAGCCGTGTTTTCCAGTTGCCGCATTGCGTTGCGGCGGCGATAATCGTACAGTAAGGCGCGCTGCGCGGCGACTTCTTTTACAAGTTCCGCGTCGCTCATCTGGCGCAGGTTCTCGCGCACCTGTTTGATTTTAAGCTCCGCCATTGTCGTCGCCCTCCATCATGACATGCGCGGCTTCTTTCGCGCTCAGTTCGTCCACTACAGCCGTTGCGACATCGCGCAGGATAAACTTGGTATCAATCGGCAGCTTGTGGGACGCGAGACGCATGGCTTCGCGGGCGATAGCCTCGCTGACCCCGCCCATCTCGAACAACACGCGGCCCGGCTTGATAACGGCCACCCAGCCTTCGGGCGCACCCTTACCGGAACCCATGCGGGTTTCGGCGGGCTTCTTGGTAAATGGCTTGTCCGGGAAGATGCGTATCCAGATCTTGCCCTGCCGCTTGATGTAGCGGTTCATGGCGATACGAGCGGCCTCGATTTGATTGGCCGTCATCCAGCACGCTTCCTGTGCCTGCAAACCGAACTCGCCGAAAGACACCTGCGTACCGCCGGAGGCATTGCCCTGCCGGCGTCCACGGTGCTGCTTACGGCGCTTGACGCGCTTTGGCATCAACATAATCGTTTTTCCTCCATGTAGCAAGAATGCAGGAGAAAGGAGAAAGGAGAAAGAGGAAAGGGAGATGCAACGGGCTGTTACTTTCTCCTTTTTCCTTTTTCCTTTTTCCTAACTTCCTACTCCTCGCCGTACACCTACTCGCTGGGTGTAGGATTGTCGTTGGGATGACCACCGCCGGGACCTGCCCCGCCACGCTGATCCTGATGGCCCTGCGGGGCGTCGCGCCCCGTGCCACTCTGGTCTTGGCGCGGCCCATTGCCGCCCGCGCCCGGCGCATCGGCAGGGCGTCCGCCGCCGCCGACCGGGCCACTCGGCCCACCGCCCGCGCCGCGCCCACTGGTTCCGCCGCCCGCCGGCCCGCTGGGACGCGCGCCGCCCATGCCGCCCGCGCGCGGGCCACCCTGAGCTGCGCCGCCGAAGCCGTCACTGCGTCCGCCGGTACGTCCGCCTGCACCGGGACCGCCCTGACCGCCCTGGTAGCCACCACCGCCACCGGCAGGGCGTCCACCGCCGCCGCCGCCTTGATAGCCACCGCCACCTTGACCGCCGCCGCCCTGATAACCGCCTCCGCCACCACCCTGGTAGCCTCCGCCGCCGCCCTGACCGCCACGATCTCCGCCGAAGCCGCCACCGCCGCCGGGACGTCCACCGCCACCGCCGCCGCGTCCGCCACGGTCGCCGCCGCGGCCGCCGCCCGAACCGCCACGGCCTCTGTCACCGCCGCGTCCCGAATCGGAACGCTCGCCCGAACGATCCGGTCGGCCTTCGCCACGGGGGGCGCGGGCCGGTTCCGGCTCGGATTGGCGGGGCTGGCCCGGCAGTACGTCACCTTTATAGATCCAGACTTTGATGCCGATGTTGCCGTATGTCGTTGCGGCTTCGGCAAAACCGTAGTCAATATCGGCGCGCAGGGTGTGCAGGGGGATTTTGCCCTGACGATCCTGCTCTTTTCGGGCCATCTCCGCGCCCGCAAGCCGTCCGCTGCACATGATGCGGATGCCCTTGACGCCCAGCTTCATGGCGCGCAAAATCGCCTGGCGCATGGCGCGCTTGTACGCGATACGCTTCTCGATCTGCTGCGCGATGCTCTCGGCAACCAACTGCGCGTTCATGTCGGGCTGGCGGATTTCATTGACGCTGACATGAACCTGCTTTTTGGTCAGCTTCTCCAGCGCGGCCTTCAGGTCGTCTACGCCCTTGCCGCCGCGCCCGATGATAATGCCGGGCTTGGCCGTGTTCAGGGTCGCCTTGATGCGGTTGCCCGCGCGCTCGATCTCGACATGCGAAATTGCCGCCGCATACAGGTTCTTCTTAACGAAGCGGCGGATTTTGTAATCCTCATAAACCGCCTCGGCAAAACCGCGCTTCGGCAGGTACCATTTGCTGTCCGGGTCACGGATGACGCCGATACGAAACCCGATTGGGTGTACTTTCTGTCCCACGTTCATTCTCCAGCAGAGGGAGAGTTGTTAGTTGTTAGTTGTTAGTTGTCAGTCACCAGTCAAACGCCCGAAGCATTCAACCAACAACTAACGACTAACAACTAGTAACTAGTAACTACTCCGTCGGCGCTCCGATTTCGTCGGTCTTGTCCTGTGCGTTGGCTGTTTCCGGTGTCGTATCCGTACCCGCTTCGCCGTTTGTGGAGGGCGTTGTCGGCTCCGTCGCTTCCGGTGTCGCAGGCGCTCCGATCTCATCGGTGGTCGCCGGATTGGCGGTTTGCGGCCCCTGCGGAGTGTCCGCGTGTTCGGTCGTTTCGGTCGTCGTAGCCGTCGTGTTCTCCACGGGCGCGGCTGTTTCCGCTGCGGTCGTGATCGGCGGCGTGTCGGCTGCTGCCTCATCCGTTACGGCTGCGGGCGCAATCGCCGCGGTTGCAGTCGCCTGACGACGGGAGCCGGGCTGATCGCGGCGGGTGGTCTTCTTGGGCTTGCGCGGCTTCGGATCCACTTCCTCCACGATCACCGTGATATGGCTCATGCGCTTTAGAATGCGATATGCGCGGCCCTGCGCGCGCGGATGTACGCGCTTCATGCGCGGCCCCTCGTCTACCCGGCACTCGACCAGGCGCAGGTTTTCGGGGTTCAGGCCGTGGTTGTTGGCCGCGTTCGCGACCGCGCTTGTCAACACCTTGCTGATGTACTGCGCGGCGCGGTTGGGAATGAAGCGCAAAAACGCGAGCGCGTCATTGGCGTACTTGCCCCGCACGGCGTCCATGACCAGGCGGGCCTTGCGCGGCGGTACGCGAATGAACTTGGCGACCGCATGGGCCTGGTTGTCGGCCACTTTGCGCCCGATGTTCTTTTTCCGGTTCTCCCGGTGCTGGCGCGGACGTTCCATGACGTCCGTGTCGTTGTCAACTGTCACATTGGACATGACGTTTAACGTCCCTTTCTACTTGACGCCGGAGCGGCGTTCCACCTGCTGCCCGGCATGACCCCGGAAAAGGCGCGTCAAAGCGAACTCGCCCAGCTTGTGACCGACCATGTTTTCGGTAATGAATATTGGAATGTGCTTGCGCCCGTCGTGGACGAGCATGGTATGCCCGATGAAGTCGGGGAAAATCGTCGAGCGGCGCGACCAGGTCTTGATGGCCTTCTTTTCGTTGCGCGCGTTCATGCCCCGAATTTTCTCCAGCAGCTTGGGATCGGCATACGGCCCTTTTTTGAGTGAACGTCCCATCGGTATCTCCGGTGAGCATTCAGCGTCAGGCATCAATCATTAAGAAACGTTTGCTTCTTAACGCTTGACGCTTAACACTTAGCGCTTACTTACTGTTCCTTCTTCTGATGATGAACTTATCCGTCGCCTTGTTGTGGCGGGTCTTGGCTCCCAGAGCCGGCTTGCCCCAGGGCGTTGCCGGACCCTTTTTGCGCCCGATGGGGCTTTGAGCCTCACCACCGCCGTGCGGATGGTCGCGGGGGGTCATGGCGACGCCGCGCACATGGCCGCGTCGTCCCTTCCACCGCATCGCGCCCGCTTTACCCAGCGAGATATTCTCATGTTCGGGGTTGCCAACCTGGCCGATAGTAGCATGGCACGTCATCAGGATCAGGCGCGTTTCACCGGAGGGCAGGCGCACCTGCGCGAACTTGCTGCCCGTACCCTTTCCCATCAGCTGCGCGCCGACGCCCGCCGAGCGGACAAGCTGTCCGCCCTTGCCCAGATGCAGTTCCAGGTTGTGCAGGATCGTGCCGACAGGAATGGCGTATAGGGGCATACTGTTGCCCGGACGAATATCCGCTGTGTCGCTCGCGATCACGGTATCGCCCACGCTCATGCCGATGGGCGTCAGGATGTAGCGCTTTTCGCCGTCCGTGTACTCGACGAGCGAGATGCGGCACGTCCGGTTGGGATCGTACTCGATGGTGCGGACGATGCCCGCGATGTCATACTTGTTGCGCTTGAAGTCAATCACGCGGTACATCCGCTTGTTGCCGCCGCCCCGGAACCGGGTCGTGATGCGGCCCTTGTTGTTGCGTCCGCCGCTTTTCTTCAGCGGCTCCAGTAGGGGCTTGTGCGGGCGCACCGGCTGGTTCTTGCCTTCCTGACGTGTCAGTTCGGTATGTGTGGCGACCGAGCGGAAACGCGTACCCGGCGTATTGGGTTTATATTTTCGGATTGGCATTTAGTTGACCCCCATATCCGTAAAGACGCTCAGCGGCTTGTCGGTCGTGACGATGGCCTTTTTCCAGTCGGGCGAGTAGCCGGACTTGCCGCCCTTTGCCATCGCCCGTTTTTTCTTGCCCTTGACCGTGATGGTGTTGACCGCGAGAACGCGCACCGCATCACTGGCATAGATGGCCTTGACCGCTTCGGCGATCTCGATTTTGTTGGCGTCCACGTCCACCTTGAAGTGGAACTTGTTTTCCGTAGACTGCGCCGTGCTTTTTTCCGTCAGCAGCGGGCGGATAATGATTTCGTGCGGGTCTCTCATGCTGTTACCTCCGCTGTCTGCGCGTCATCGCCGGCTACGATAAACGAGCCTTCCTGCGTCACGCCGGCCAGGTCGCCCGTCGCTGCACTGCTGCCGTTTGTCGTCGCGCTGCCGTTCGTCGCGGTTCTGCCGCTCGCCACAAGCGCCTTGCGCGCCTTTTCGGGCGTCCAGACCGCTTCGATCTTGGGCAGTGCGTCCTGTACAAGAATGATCTTGTTGGCGACCAGGGCGTCGCGCACTGAGAAGTTGGGCGCGAACCTCAGTTCGATGCCTTTGCTTGTCAGATTCCGCATGGACTTGAGCAACGTCTCGTCATGCTCGGCGATCACAAACAGCACACGCTTGGTGTCCGTCAGGTTCAGCGCTTTGAGCAGGGCGATGGTGTTCTTGGTTTTGATTTCTTGAAACTTCAGCGCGTCCAGGCCCACGACGTTGCCTTCACGCACCTTTTCCGACAGTACGCTGCGCATCGCGCCGCGCCGCATCTTAGGCGGCAACGACCGGCGGTAGCTGCGGGGATGTGGGCCGAAGACGACGCCGCCGCCACGCCACTGGGGAGCGCGGATGGTTCCCTGCCGCGCGCGGCCCGTGCCTTTTTGCTTCCAGGGCTTGCGTCCGCCGCCCCGCACCGCATGACGCTGCTTGGTGTTGGACGTTCCCTGCCGCTGATTGGCCTGTTCGATGATGATAGACTGATGCACGAGGGCTTCGTTGTACGCAACGCCGAAGATCGCATCAGGCAGCGCGAGCGTGCCGATTTCGGCGCCCTGCGCATTGATTAAAGGAATGCTTGCCATAATGTCTGATGTCTCCTAGCGCCGCGCCAATCGCTGAATGGTCACGAGTCCGCCCTCTGAGCCGGGGATCGCGCCCTCGATGAGCAGTAAATTCTGTGCGGCATCCACGCGCACGATGCGCAGTCCGCGTACCGAGACCTGCTTGTTGCCCATTTGTCCGGGCTTGCGGGTTCCCTTGAAGGTACGGGCCGCGTCAGTCGCGCCGCTCGACTGCGGCTTACGGTGGATCATAGAGCCGTGTGTCATGTCGCCGCCATGAAAGTGGAAGCGCTTGACGACGCCGGCAAAACCTTTGCCTTTGGATGTCCCCGTCACCTTGACGCGCTGATTGGGCGCGAAGATGTCGCAGGTGATCGCATCGCCCAGCTTGTATTCGCTGGCGTCTTCGGTGCGGATTTCGCGGATATAGCGCGTGGGCGCGATACCCGACTTTGCAAAATGCCCCGTTTCGGGTTTGTTGACAAGCCGGGGGCGTATCTCGCCAAACCCGACCTGAACGGCCACGTAGCCGTCTTTTTCAACACTCTTGAGCTGCGTGACAATGCAGGGGCCTGCCTCTATCACGGAAACCGGAACCACTTCGCCCTTGTCATTAAAGACCTGCGTCATGCCGATTTTTCTGCCCAGAATTGTGTCGACTGCCATAGTTTCTCCTGGTTTCTATCTGTCTTAACTGCCCGGTACTAGAAACAAACGCCATTCCGAGTGCGGCTCGTGAGCGTCCCATTCCTCTTCCAACATCAGCAGTGTTTCTGCTCTCTCGCCAGGGTCACGGCTGCCCTGACGTACTGAATAGTGCAGCCAATGCCCGTCTGTGCGAAAGTGTACTGCTTTGAACTCGTCGCCAAGATTGTGCTGCTTAGCTGCATTCTGCAGCCAAGTGGTAACTTCTTCAACTGTTTCGCGCTGTCCGGTTGCCTGCATCTTACCTCTCCGAAAGTTGATCTCCAACCACATTGATAAGGTATCCAGCGTTTTTACATGCGTCCTGTGCGCTCGTCTGTGTGATCTCGAACGAACTGGTGTAATCCGCATCTACACGCCGTTTATAGAGCAACTTGAGTTTCTGAGTTGTATTGTTTGCGACTCCTCGCCGCACACCCACTTCGACCAGATGTACTGCCAGCATATTGGGTGTTTCGATATGAGACCATGCTTCACGCGTATCGGGAGGCACTTGCTTTCGATACAACAGAAAAGCCGTTGCAGCCTGATAAGCTCCATAGTAGGAACGACTTACCGCGCTTCGCGGGCAACTTTCTTGTAGGTCGCGGGCAGCTTTGATTGACTCATCGGCCATGTCGCGCCATCGTTTCCAGTCCGGCACAACAGACTCCTCCGCTCACACTTACAGCTTGATTTCGATGTCTACACCGCTCGGCAGGTCAAGCCGCATCAGCGCGTCAATGGTTTTGGGGCCGGGTTCGAGAATGTCAATCAAGCGCTTGTGGGTGCGCTGCTCGAAATGCTCCATGCTTTCTTTGTCAATGGTTGGGCTGCGGTTCACGCACAAGATCAGCTTTTCGGTCGGAAGCAAAACGGGACCGGCCACCCTAGCGCCGGTGCGCTTTGCAGTCTCCACGATCTTTTCCGCCGACTGATCCAGGATACGGTGATCAAAGGCGCGCAAACGAATGCGAACTTTGTCCTGTCGTCCAGGGGGCATACGTACCTCTTTCCTTGGGTTAAGCGTGAAGCGTTAAGCATCAGGCTTTGAGTATTCAGACAACTTGCGTTCCTGTACTCAATGCTTGACACTCAACGCTTGTTACGCATGTTTGGGCTGGCTGGGCAGGTCGAACGACTCGTCGTCCGGATAATCCTTGCCTGTGTCGCCGTGTAGATCCTCTTTGTAGAACCGCTGACCGTCCCGTATGTGCATGTGGAAGCGGTGATGGTTGGGTTCGTTGGTGCAGCGAAACACTTCGCCCACCTGGTTCTGCATGTTCGGATGCTTGTGCTGCTCGTGAGCGCCTGTTACCGGCTCCAGCCTGGTTCCATCATGAGGGCAGTGCATGGTCTGGTTTCCTTCACGTTGCGAATGCGATGTTGATGTTGATTTCGTATGTGCTGTCAGTCATGACGATAGGGCGGCAATGTCCTTGCGGGGACAAGTTCGCCGCCGTCCAGTCAAAGCGAAAGCCGGTCGTCGCACGCTTGTCTGACGACCGGCTTGCTATTATACCCTATACGAACCTAAAAAGAAACCCCTGTATACGTTCGCGATGAACGCATACAGGGGTGTATGAGGCGCTATGCCTTGACGGGCTGCTTGCCGCTGGTCTTGGCGGAAATTTCCTCGGCCACGTTGCGCGGAACCTCGGCGTAGTGCGAGGGCGTCATGGCGAATGAGGCCCGGCCCTGCGTAAACCCGCGCAGGTCGTTGACGTAGCCGAACATCTCGCTTAGGGGACACTGGGCGCGGACGACCTGCTTGCCGCCCGGCTCCGGCTCCATGCCTTCGACGTGTCCGCGACGGCGGTTGATGTCGCCGATAACGTCGCCCATGTTGCCTTCGGGCGTCGTCACTTCAATCGCCATGATCGGCTCTTTCAGGTACGAGCGGCCCTTGCGCAGCGCTTCCTTGCAGGTCTGGTTGGCGGCGACCTTGAACGCGATCTCGCTTGAGTCAACGTCATGGTAGCTGCCGTCCGTCACGGCGACCTGGATGTCAACGACCGGGAACCCGGCGATGACGCCCGCTTCCAGCGCTTCCTTGACGCCCTTTTCGATGGCCGGCACGAACTCCTTGGGAATGGAGCCGCCCGTCAGCTTATTGACGAACTTGTAGCCCTGTCCCGCTTCCAGGGGCGTCACTTCCAGTTCGCAGTCGCCGTACTGACCGGAACCGCCCGTCTGCCGCTTGAAGGGAACGCGGGCGAGGGCAATCTGATGGATCGTCTCGCGATACGCCACCTGCGGCGCGCCGAAGTTGGCCTCGACGCCATACGTGCGCTTCAGGATGTCTACCTTGATGTCAAGGTGAAGTTCGCCCATGCCCGACAGGATCGTCTGCGCGGTTTCCGGGTCGGTCGCCACGCGGAAGGTCGGGTCCTCGTTCGCCAGTTTTACAAGGGCCGTGGAGAGTTTGTCCTGGTCGGACTTGGTCTTCGGCTCGATGGCGATAGAGATGACCGGGTCGGGGAACGAGATGTTCTCCAGCAGCACGGGCTTCTTGTCGTCGCACAGCGTGTCGCCCGTCTTGGTGTCCTTCAGGCCCACGATGGCGGCGATGTCACCCGCGTATACCTCGCTCACGTCCTCGCGGGTGTTGGCGTGCATACGTACCAGACGCCCGATGCGCTCCTTGCGGTCGCGCGTGGCGTTCAGCACGGTCATGCCCGTGGACAGCGTGCCGCTGTACACGCGGAAGAAGGTCAGCAGGCCGTACTGATCCTGCGCGATCTTAAAGGCGAGCGCGCTGAACGGCTCGCTGTCGGACGGCTGGCGGTTTTCCACCTCGCCCGTGTCCGGGTTGGTTCCCGGAATGGCGTCCACGTCGAGCGGCGACGGCAGATAGTAGATGACCGCGTCGAGCAGGGGCTGTACGCCCTTGTTCTTGTAGGCCGATCCACACACGACCGGCATTACCGTACCGGCAATGGTTCCCATGCGAAGCGCGATGCGGATCTCGTCTACCGAAATCGGCTGGCCTTCCAGGTATTTTTCAATCAGCGATTCGTCGCTTTCGGCAGCGGCCTCAATCAGCTTGGTATGGTACTCGTTCGCCATATCCACCATATCGGCGGGAATGTCGGTCTCGTCGAACGTCTGGCCCTGATCGTCGTGGTAGCGGATAGCTCTCATAGTGACCAGGTCAACCACGCCCTCGAACTCGGCTTCCGCGCCGATAGGCAGTTGGATTGGAACCGCGTTCGCGCCCAGTCGCTCGCGCATCTTGTCCACGACGGTGTAAAAGTTTGCGCCCATGCGATCCATCTTGTTGACGAACGCGATGCGCGGAACCTTGTACTTGTTGGCCTGCCGCCACACGGTCTCGGACTGCGGCTGTACGCCGCCGACCGCGCAGAACACGGCAACAACGCCGTCGAGGACACGCATGGAGCGCTCCACTTCGACGGTAAAGTCTACGTGGCCGGGCGTATCAATGATGTTGATGCGATGCGACTGCTCGCGGGCGTTCGTGGCCGGGTCCGTATTCAGGCCCCAGAAACAGGTGGTAGCTGCCGAGGTAATCGTGATGCCGCGCTCCTGCTCCTGCGTCATCCAGTCCATCGTTGCCGCGCCCTCATGCACTTCGCCGATGCGGTGCGTGCGGCCCGTGTAGAACAGGATGCGTTCGGTACAGGTGGTTTTGCCGGCGTCAATGTGGGCGGCAATGCCGATGTTACGTGTTTTGTCGAGAGGTAGTTGTCGTGCCATATTGGTTTGCTCGTCTCATATCCTCGCCTGCTCGATCATCATCTATTACTGTTTTGATAATGGGAATACAGGCGAAACGTGGATCACTCCGAAGATTTCATGCGTGTGCGCGGCGCGTTCCTGTCACAAAAACGCTTTCCAAACGCAGCCCGTCATGCAGATGAAAATACAGGATGTTCGTGCCAATCGCGCGATGCAGGCCGCGATGCGGTGCGCCGACCTTTGGGGCCAGACGCCTGCCGCCGATTGGCCTACCGAAGACACCCCGTTCTGCAGCGAATGGAGCGCCTTGCCGCGCGGCCTCTTGCTCTATTATACAACATGAAATCCTCCTCGTGCCGGACGAACGCAGGCGAAACTTCAACCTTAACAGAACCTTAAAACTTCAAACCTGCCGACACACAAAAAGAAAGACAGGATTGTCTTCCTTTTTGTTGCGCTTTCCGGCGTACATCCAGAAAACATATTGGTTTGTGAATACGGCTTAGAACCGATAATGCGCAAACGCTTTATTGGCGTCGGCCATGCGATGCACGTCTTCCTTTTTCTTGACCGACGCGCCGGTTCCGTTCGCGGCATCCAGCAGTTCGCCGGTCAGCTTTTCGGCCATCGTGCGGCCCGCGCGCTTGCGGCTGTTGGTAACGAGCCAGCGCAGGGCGAGCGCGTAGCGGCGTTCCGGGCGCACATCGGTCGGAACCTGGTACGTGGAACCGCCGACGCGGCGGGGGCGCACTTCCAATACGGGCGCGACATTGCGGATCGCGGCCTCGAAGATTTCGATGCCGGGGCGCTTGGCGCGCAGTTCGCACTGCTCCAGGGCGGTGTAGAAGATCTTTTCGGCAATGCTCTTCTTGCCGTCAACCATCATGCGGTTGATGAAGCGCTGGGCCAGAATGTTTCCGTACACGGGGTCGGGCGTAATCGCGCGCAGCGTGTTTTTACTTTTTCGCGGCATGAATTATCTCCTTCGGAGAGGAGAAAGGAAAAGGGAGAAAGGAGAAAGTAACGCGGCAGGCGCTTTTCCCTTTTTCCTTTTCCCTTTCCCCGGCTCTTACTTGGGTTTCTTGGTTCCGTACTTGGAACGGCTGGATTTGCGGTCGCGGGTCGGTCCCGTGTCAAGCGTACCGCGAATAATATGGTAGCGGACGCCAGGCAGATCCTTGACACGACCGCCCCGGATCATCACGACGCTGTGTTCCTGCAGGTTGTGGCCAATGCCCGGAATGTAGGCCGTCACTTCGGTCTTGTTGGTCAGGCGGACGCGGGCGATCTTGCGCAGAGCGGAGTTCGGCTTCTTGGGCGACACGGTACGCACAAGCAGGCACACGCCGCGCAGTTGGGGGTTGCCCTTGAGCGCGGGAGCCTTCGTCTTCTTAATCACGCGCTTGCGGCCCTTGCGGACCAGCTGATTGATGGTAGGCATACGAAACCAATCCCCTTTATACAGGTTTACAGGACAATCGCCGCCGCGTGATGGCGGAATGGCTTTGTCCTTATTTATGGGACATTATGAGAACAGCACTGTAGAAATCATGAAAATCCGCGCCGCGCCAAACCAGGGCGACAACAGACAGCAAAAAGCCCCTTGCAGGCGGCGCAGGGGCGGAACGACAGAAGACATAGCTGCTGATCCGAAAATACGATCTGGCTGCTGAGTAACCGTTAAGAAAGGCCGTTCGCCTCGTGTGGCTGCCCCCTCGCGTGGATGTGTTTCTGTGCGCCCGCGTCAAAGCTTCCGCTTTGACTTTTGCAAACCCTTACAGTGTACTCCACAGTGCCGCCCGTTGTCAACGGGCGGCACACAATTTCCGGCGCAGACTATTTTGGATTGGGCATCAGGTACGTTTCCGCTACGGGCAGGGGGGCGGGCAGCGTCGTCAGGCGCGGCAGTAGGATGCGGGACGCCTGGGCAGGAGTGTGGTAAAGGCGGTGCGTAGCGGATTTGAAATCACTTGCGTCGGCATGATAGATGTCCACGAACGTCTGGGGGTTGCGATCCACGAGCGGGAACCAGCTGCTTTGCACCTGCACCATGATGCGATGCCCTTTTTTGAAGGTGTGGCACACGTCGCGCAGTTCATACGCAACGCGTGTTATTTTGCCTGACGGCATGGCGCTCGGCTTGCTGTAACTGTCCCGGTAGCGGGCGCGCATGATCTCGGCCCGTACCAGGCGCTGATAGCCGCCCATCTTGATTTTGTCGTTCGACGCGTCCGGGGCATCCGGTGCGTCATCGGGCAGCACATCTATGACTTTGGTAACAAAATCGGCGTCTGTGCCGGTCGTGGACACAAACAGGTCGGCCTTGATCGGCCCCGCGATGGTGACGTCTTCGGACAACGGCGGCGTCTGGTACGTCATCACGTCAGGCCGTGCGGACGCGAAGCGCTGATCGTCGTTCAAATACTCGTTCTTGCGGCGTCCGCGCACCTCGCCGATGTAGGGAACCGGGTTGGCCGGGTCGCTTGTCCACGCGTCGAACGCTTTGTCTGTTGTGCCGGTCGGCGCGGTCGGCGCGAGAACGTGGTCGGCGTTCATATACAGCGACATACTGGTAATGTTCTGCGGCGGCCACTGCGCGAACGTGAGCCACTGGTTCGCGCCCGTCAGAAACACGGTTGCGCGGGGCTGTGCCGCGCTCTTTGTCATGCTGCTATTCGCCGCTGCGTTCGTACTCTTGTCTAAGCTGTCGTCCAGCAAATAGTGGTTGAAGAAGGGGAGCAGGATGTTGTCACGGTAGAACGCGCCGGTCTTCTGGCCGAACGCCTCGTCGCCGAAGCGGTCAAAGTCGCCATTTCCCCAGCCGCCGTGCGGCCACGGCCCCATGACAAGGCTGTCGGGCGCGTCCGGGCTTGTTTTCTCCACGGCCTTGCTGACGGCAAACGGGCCGTACAGGTCTTCGGCATCGTACCAGCCGCCCACCGTCAGCACAGCGCAATGCACGTTCTTGATGTGCGGCGGCAGGGCGCGGGCCTGCCACCAGGCGTCGTAGTTGGGATGCTCGGTCAGTTCGTTCCAGTAGGCGATTTTGTTGTGAAAGTAATTGAGGTTGACGTTTTTGATCGGCCCCAGGTCGAGATAGAATTTGTAGGCGTCGGTCGGGTTGTAGGGGATGAATTGCTCGGACTTTGTCGTCGGGCCGGTCTGGTCGGGGCCGAAGAAGGTCAGGAACGAAAAGCAGTCCATCAGGAACAGCGCGCCGTTGTGGTGGTCGTCGTCGCCGATGAACCAGTCGGATACGGGCGCTTCGGGCGACACGGCTTTGAGGGCCGGATGCGTGTTGATCGCGCCCGCCGCCGCGTAAAAACCGGGGTACGAGATGCCCCAGATGCCCACGCGTCCGTTGTTGTTGGGTACGCACTTGACCAGCCAGTCTACGGTATCGTAGGTGTCCGTGCTTTCGTCAACCGCGCCCTTGCCTCTGCGGTCGGCGTCGTTGGGCCGCACGTCCACGAACTTGCCCTCGCTCAGAAAGCGTCCGCGCACGTCCTGGCGCACGACGATGTAGCCGGCCTGCATGAATTTCAGGTCGGTTCCACGCGGCGTAAAGTAGCTGCCTGCGCCATACGGCCCGCTGGAATACGGTGTGCGCGTCATGATGATGGGATGCTTGCGCGTTGCGTCTTTGGGCGTGTAAATGGCCGTAAACAGCCGCAGCCCATCACGCATCGGGATCATCATTTCCGATTTGGTATAGGTTTCCTGAACATTGAAGGCGGGCGGCGCGGGGGCTTGCTGCGCTCGAACCCCGCCGCACAACGCCACAACAGACAATAAAGCCAGCAGAAACGGCGAACGCCGCCCGGTAATACTACGCATCTTTATTCTTTCCACCATGTATATTTTTTCACGCCGCTTTAGTGTTTTTACTCTTCATCTTCCGGGGCAAAGATGCCATGTAGATCTCGCGCACCATGCAGGACGCGAATAATCTCGATATAGTCTTCGTCCGGTTGATAGAAGATGAGATACTTGCGGAATCCAGGAACGGGCCACATACGCATTCCTGCGTAGATTGGGTTGTTGTAGTCACGCGGAACGCCCAGCCCCGGCATCTCTGCAAGACGCTTGTATGCGGCCTCTGTCGCCGCGATGAACCTATCGGAGGCGTTAAGGTTTGTGCTTTCAGCGATGTAATAGGCGTTGTCAAGCACATCTGCCCTTGCGCCGGGGGAGCGAACAATCATCAGGCTCATATGTTCTGCTCTTTTTAGCAAGACGTTCGCGTACCTCACGGCGTATGTCAATCCATTCCTGATCCGTTACCGGGTGTTTGGGGGAGTTGATGCCTTCAAGTAAAAGTTCCTCCAAGTGCGCCCTGTCGCGTATGGTGTTAGGAGGATCAGGAAGGCTGTCGCTTAAATCCTCTTCCTCACCTTCTGCTATGGGCGCGGGATCGACGATCAGCTTCAGTTTGCTGCCCGCGAACGCGCCATTTTGCAGCAGTTTCGCGATGTCTTCTGTCGTCCCCTCGAATATCTGGAGTTCCGCCATTATTTTTGCTTCCTTGTCTTTCTATTTCCAGCAGACCTGGCACGTTGTTTTTGATCTGTCATTATAGCAGAAGTAGACGCGTTACGGCCAAAGGCTATATGGTTGGTTTCAACAACGCTTCCCTGCGTTCGCTTCCTTCCACTTTAGCCTGCCGCTTCAGTCTACCAAATGGTTTTCAGGAGTAGATACGGCCTTTCCAGGCGACATGGGATTTACGCAGCGTCTTCCACAGGGACGCCCATTGGATGGTGACAAGGGCCGCAATCGAAAGCGGGTGCAGCCATACGCTGCCGCCATGCCCGAACCGTCGCGCCTGCAAAACGCGTATCAGCGCGATCAAGGCCACCTGAACCGCGCACAGCCAGCACCATGCCGCGAAGCCTCGTCCCACCATCAGACCTTCAATGCCCCACGCCAGCCACACAAACGGCAATAGAAACAGCCCTATTTGCAGGCTGCTCATCACGACCAGGGGGCCGATTCCGCCCAGCCCCTCGTAGGCGTTGCGCGTGAAGCCGTTCCAGACCGCAAGCCCGCCCTCGTACATGTGGCACGAAATCAGGCTGCTCAGATCGCACAAGCGCACAGATCGCCCCGACGCCTTGACGCGCCGCGCAAGCTGCAAACCGTCGTGGAAGGAGTGCGGTATGCTGCCATGCCCGCCGACCGCCTGGTACGCTTCCGAGGAAAACAACTCGAACTGCCCGCACGCGGCGACAAGCTGCGCGAACTTGCTTTCCCAGACCATGCGCACGGGCAAAAACGTAATAATCAAAAAGTGCAGCATAGGCAGCACGACGCGCTCCCAGAAGGTATGCGTTTCCTGGTAGGGGAACGTGCTGACCATGCCCGCGTTCGTGGTTTGCGCGTGGGCGAGCGCGGCGGGCAGCAGGGCAGCCTGCGAGCGCGTGTCGGCGTCCAGAAACAGCAGCCAGTCCGCGCCCCGTTCCAGGGCCGCGTCACCCAACTGATGGCACGCCCACACCTTGCCCGCCCAGCCCGGCTCGATAGGCTTGCCGCGCAGCAGGGTCACGCGGGCGTCATGGGCGGCGATGTCAGCGACAATCGTGTCCGTGCCGTCGTCCGAGCCGTCGTCCAAGACGAGAAACGTGAGACTGAGCGGACAGGGCGGGTCGGCAGACGCGAGCAGGCCGCGCAGACAGTCGCCGATGTTCGCGGCCTCGTTGCGGGCGGGAATCAATACGAACAGGCGTTCCTCGGGACGAGGCGGCACGGCATCGGGCGCAAGCGGCGCATAATCGCGCAAATTACGAACCACAAGCCCGGCGAAGTTCAGCAGCAATAGTGTGACAATGATCTGGTAGATAAGCATATTCAATCCAGAGACAGGATTAACAGGATTTTCAAGATTTACAGGATTTCACGAAGCGAGTTTAGATGCTTGTGGTGTGAGTTTGAGCGGCGGTGAGCAGGCACAGTTCTTGTACGTTTATCCTAATCCTGTCAATCCTGAAAATCCTGTTAATCCTGTCTAAATGGATTTCAGGTACTGCACGAGCAGGCGGGCGAGTTCGATGGGCGCGTTTTGGTGCATGATCTCGTAGCCGTGCGAGTTCTCTACGGGAAAGCCCAGGGTAACGGGGCGGGCGCACAGGCCTTTGGAGGCGGCGCAGCTCGCGTCGCTGCCGCCGCGTGACAGATACTGCCAGTGGGGCGTCTGGCCCAGCGCGCGGCAGGCGTCGGTCAGGATGTCGCCGTCCTGCGCGGACATGGCCGCGTAGCCGTCGCGCACCCAGATGGTGGGCTGGGCGTCAATCGCAAAATCGGCCTCCGGTGTGCGCGGGCCGATTTCCAGGGCGACGCAGATGTCGGCGGGACGATTGTTGAGTATCCACAGCGCGCCCTCGCCGCCTACCTCTTCAGATGTAGTCGCGGCGAACGTGACGCGTCCGCAGCGCAGGGCGTTCTGCTGTTCAGGTGATTTCAGGGTTTCGAGGGCGAGCAGCATGGCGGCGATGTCCACGCGGTCGTCCAGAAAATAGCCCGACACATACGGCCCGAACAGGTTCAGAGCGCGGCGCGAGCGGGCGATGATGACGCGCAGGCCGGCGCGCACACCCTGCGCTTCCAGTTCCGACCTGGTCAGGCCCGTAAACACATACGCGCGATCCAGGCCCAGCGGATGGTGGCGGGCATACTCGGCCACGCTCTTTTCATCGTTGGTATGAATGCAGCCAAAAGACAGGACGCCGGGAAGCATACTCTCCCGCGTCATTATTTCGACCGGCCCTTCGCCCCACTTCCACGCGTACACGCCGCCATAAGCGGCCACGCGGATCTTGCCGTCGTCTTCGATGCGCGTGATCATCAGGGCGATCTCGTCCATGTGGGCCGTGACAAGCACGGTCGGCCCGGTCGCGTTCCCCGGCATGTCCACAAGCACGTTGCCTTTGCTGTCGATTGTGGGCTTATAGCCCAGCGTCGTCAAGTAGTCGGTCAGCCATACTTGCGCGGCCTGCTCCTGTCCGGGCGGGGCGGGAAGGGCGGTCAACCGGCCTACAAGTTCCACACTGTCGGTCATATGTAGCGTTCTCGTTTCTGTTTAGATTTTCATGCGAAGCGTCCTGTAAATTCCCATTGCGAATTTACAGGACGCTGTACGAACTGTTCATTTATTCGTGTCGCATGTCGCGGACAGGGTCACGTCGCCGGTCGCAGCGGCCTGCGGATACAGAGACCAGTATATGTCACTGTTAAGCTCGTCGCGCTCGCCGTTCGTTTGCGTGATACGTCCCGGCATCTTGACGGACAGGGTCAGGGCGACCGCGCTGTCCTGATCGCCGCCGTTTTTATTGTTGCCGTTCTGATCTTGCGGCGGGCCACCAGGGACATTGCTTTTGCTTTTGGCGGAAACGGTATTGAGCGAGGCCGCGACGATACGGCGCGTGACCGCAAGCCGCTGCTCCCCACTCATCTGCGCGCCGAACTTGTCCGCTAATAGCTTGTCCATGTCACCGGCCATGCGGCGCAGCATTTTGCGCTCCATTATTTCGGGCTGCATCATCACGGCGGAGAATTCCGCGATGAGAGGATCTCCCGGCCCGAATAAGACATGCCAGAACACGCGGGCGGCGCGTGTCGCGACCTCGCGCGCATTGGCGTCCGTGGCGAGCGCAGCGGGCAAAGCTTTTTTAACCACCGCAACGGCATCGGCATCCGGAGTCAGTTCCTTGACCGGCTCGCCCTTCCAGTGCAGGGTTTCCGTATACTGAAAAATGCCAGGGGCGGTCTGCTGCACGCTGACCGCGTTGACCATGACTGTGGACGCGCCTTTTTTGCCGCCCTTGATGGAGATGTCGCCGTTCAGAGATTGGCCGGGCAACAGGGCGCGTTCCAGCGTAACGCTGCTTTCGTCGTTCTCGTCATGGCGCGTGATCTTCCATTCCGCGCCCGTGGGCAGAACAACCGCGTCCTCGATCTTCTGGCCCATCGCCCCGCCGTTCTTGTCGGGCTTGACGCCGTGGAACGTGATTTTGCGCGTCCACGAGCCATTGGCGTTTATGGTCGTCACGGCCACGCCGCGCGCGCATCCGTTCAGCAGACTGGCTGCCAACACAAACGAGGCGCAGGAAATTACCACGCGGAAACGAGAAGGGCGTATAATCTGAACAATAGTATTTGTGGCAGTCATAGCGAATCTCCTTTTGCCGATGTGTCCACGGCATAAAAGTTAGAGGAACAGACGGACGGCGCGGAGAACATACCCGCGTCAGTTGATTCGCTTACACACGGCAAACTTCCTCCAATAGGCCCGGAAGTTTCTGCCATTTTACGGTCTATAGTTTGGTTCACAACAATTCTCGTAAAGGTAAACATTATGCCGGATATGCTTGTTCCACTGCTAAAACTGCCGCCCCATGACGCCCTTATTGCCGATCTGCGCGAACAGGGCGTTGTGGTGCGCCGCGCATTTCCGTTTGAAAGCACGGCCATACGCGGGTTCATCGCCACGAACTTTTCCACAGGCTGGGCCGACGAGATCGAACCCTGCTATGCGCGGCAGCCCATCAGCCTGTATATTGCCGTCAAAGAGGGCAAAGTGATCGGGTTCGGCGCGTATGAGGCGACGCGGCGCAACTTTTTCGGGCCGACCGGCGTTTTGGAAACCGAGCGCAAGAACGGCATCGGCAAAGCCCTCCTGCTGGCCTGCATGGCCGGACTGCGCGACATGGGCTACGCGTATGCCATCATCGGCGGCGTCGGCCCCGCTGCGTTCTATGAAAAGGCCGTGGGCGCGGCCCTGATCCCCGACAGCACACCCGGAATTTACACTGATATGCTGAAAAAGTGCTAAGCGTCGCTCTCGTCCTCCCTGAGCGCCTGGCCTGTGAAGCGGCGGCAGGCAGTGGTTCAGGGTAAAAGACAAAGATGCCTTTAATGTGCCGGGGAGTAGGTTAGATTGTGAAACATCCTGTCCTGCTGTTCGATTTTGATGATACTCTGAGCGAGCAAAGCGTGTTTGTTCTGCAATATGTGCGGGGCATCGGCGAAACGCTGTCGCCCCGATTTGGCGGGAACGCGGAGGATTGGACGCAGGCCGCAGTGGATATGCTGCAAATGCTTGAAGCGCAGTATGTCGCCCGGTTCTGTCCTGACCCGACCGGCTATAACGCGTGGTACGACACGATGCACCCGGCGGCGATGGCGCTTGTGTTCGGCGGCATGGGCCTGACGGTTCCCCCGGACGCCGAGGCTCTGTCACGCGAAACGCAGCGGATCGCGCTGGCGCAATGCGACGCCTGCTTCGAGGGCGCGCGGGACGTTGTCGCTTCTCTCCATGCCGCCGGATACACGCTGCATCTGGCGTCCGGCAACGATTCGGGCCACCTGTGCGGGGCGATTGCCGGGGCGAAGCTTGCGCCCTGTTTCGACCGCTTGTTCGGCCCTGATTTGATTGACTGCGCCAAAGAGGGGCCGGAGTATTACGCCCGCCTGTTTCGCGCCCTGAACATCTCGCCTGCCGACGCGCTTGTGATTGATAACGATCCGAACGCGATTGGCTGGGCGTTGACTGTCGGCGCACGGGCAGTTCAGGCGGACTTTCTGCCGCATAAGCCCATAGAAACCGTGCCGGGCATCGTCGCCAAGATCAAGAACATTAACCAATTACCCGATCTTGTCGCGCGCATCGAACAGGATATGGCCGCAAACAAACGCAAATAACGCAAAAGAAAAGCGGAGGTTAAGGGCTTTCCGGGCGAACCCTCCCCGATACTGCGTATAAGAAGGCAAGACAAGAAACGGTAAGTAGGGAGCAGCACAGGGGCGAAAGGCAAGACCGACATGGCGATTGATACAAAATACCAGGCGCGGCCCACCGGCTACATCAGCTACGAGCAGTATCTCGCAGACGAAAGCGAAAACCACTGCACGGAGTGGGTAAATGGAAAGGTCATTGACATCAGCATGGTTTCCGATGAACACAGCGACATCACTCTTTTTGTTCTGGTTCTGCTGCGTTTGTGGGTGGAGGAGCATCAGGCAGGCGTGGTGCGCGGCGAACCCTTCAATATGAAGACCGGGCCAAACCTGCCCGGACGTTCTCCGGACGCTATGTTTATCGCCGAGGCCAACCGCCATCGTCTGAAACGCAGTTTTCTTGACGGCCCCTGCGATCTCGCCGTTGAAATCGTTAGCCCGGACTATCGCCGCGCGGATACGGTAGAGAAACTGGCGGAATACGCGCAGGGCGGTGTACCGGAATATTGGATCGTAGATTATGAGCTTCAGCAGGCGCGCTTTTATGGCCTGAACGCAAGCGTCGGGATGTATGAGGAGATACCCGTCGGGCAAGACGGCGTTTTCCATAGCCGCATTTTGCCAGGACTGCAAATCAATGTGGCATGGTTCTGGCAGCGTCCCCTGCCCATGACGCGCGACTTGCAGCGTACATGGAACCTGCTGTGATGTCTGCGAAATAGAGGGCGCTATCTAGCTTTTAGAGGCTTCCTGCGCCTTTTGTGCAGGGCGTATAGGAGGCGGCAGATAGGCATGAACACGCTCGCGCAACTGGGCGGGGTCGAGCGGCTTGAGAATGTAATCCTTCGCGCCGGCCTCCAGGCAGCGGCGAACGCTGTCCTGCTCGTCCAGGGCCGTGACCATGATGACCGGAATGTTTTTTAGCCGGTCGTCGGCCTGCATGTGCTGCAAGACTTCCTCGCCATCCATTTCCGGCATCATCACATCGAGCAAAAGCAGGCCGATAGCTTCGGTTTGCAGGCAGTCGAGCGCTTCATGGCCGTTGCCTGCGGTCAGGATACGGTAGCCTTCCCGCTCCAGGCGCCGCTGCAAGAGGTCGCGATTGGTGCTGCTGTCGTCCACAACAAGAATCGCGCCGGGTATGGGCGCGTCCGCGCCGGGTGTCTCTGCCGGGACTTCCGGCGTGATGGGGTTGACAACGACCGTGTTTTGCGGCAGGACGGGTTCGCCTTTTTCCGCTTTTTCACTGTTCATTTCCGGTACGCCCACAGCGGCAGGCGGCGTGTTAGAGAAAAGCGATTCGACTGCCGTGCCGACCGTGGTTTGCGGGGCAGGCGGGGCGGGACGCTGCCGCGCCTGCTCGCTGACCTGATCCACGGTCAGCGCGGCCAGATCGTGCAGCGCGGCGATCTCCTCAGATCGCCACACATGCGGCTGCGTGTCGAGAACGGCCAGGCAGCCCATGCTGCGCTTGTGCGCGCCGATCAGCGGAACGGCGAGCAGCGCGGCAATCGGCGTTCCCCCACCCGCATCGGGCGGCAGCGGGTTTTTAGCGGTATCGGCAACCACAAACGCCTGTCCTGCCGAGCCGACCTGCGCCACAAGGAACTGTCCCAGCGGCGTCCATTCTCCCACGCCCGCGGCGTCCGCCTGCTCCCCAAAGCCGCTTCGCCGCTCCACGCGCAGTTCCTTCCAATCGCCGGCCGCTATGAGCGACATGGGCGCGTGTCCGCTGTGCGCCGCAATGCGCGTCATGCGATCCAGCGAGGAGGCGAGGCGAGCGGCATACGCTCGCTGACGCCGCAGAGCCGTTGTTTCGGCAGCTTCGTCATTCTCGCCGGACGCTTCAACCGTCCCCTCTTCCGCATCTTCCTCTGTCGCGGACGGGCTGAAAAACGAGTCGAGCGACTCCATCGAGACGCGGGCGGTCGCCCATTTTAATTTACCGCTTTGCAGTTGTTCGCGGGCCTGCCGGGCGAGCGTGGTATAACTGGCCTTGATGCGGTCGTAATCGCGATCTGTCATCTCCTCGATGTCCAGCAGGGCGTTATGCGCCCCTTCCGATACCCGGATGATCTCGTTGAGCTTGAACTGAATGGAAGCGATTTCGCGCGACTGCGTATGCTGAATTATAAACAGCAACAGGGTCGTGACAATCGTGGCCGTGTTGCTGTACGCTCCGTACCAGTTGCTGCTGAAATGAAACAGCGGCCCGGTCGCCAGCCACAGCAGCGCGGCCCCCAGAAACAGCATAAAGGTAGCCGGATGCCCCAATGTGCGGGCGACCCGGCTGGCAAACGAAGAAAACCGGCTGTACCGATACATGGTTCGTATCTTTCGCGCGTCTATTTAGAGCGTCCTGCTTTTCAGCATCCGGCTTTTTAATGGCAGGGTTGTTGGCATCAAGGGCGTTGGCGTCAAGGTTGTTAGTATGGGATTGCGGCAGGGCGGAACAGCAGGACGCGGCAAATCCACCTGACCGACGTGCAGAAACTCTGCTGCGTTCCCTCATTATGTGTGTACGCCCGATATTTACAGCGTAATGCCAAGTTCATTCGCTATCAAGCGCACATACGCGGCAGCCTGGGCATACTCCTGCTCATTCGGCAGATGTTCCAGCATGGCGGGCGTGTCGGCGTCGAGACGGCCGAGTTCGCGCAGCAACGTCCGGTAGTCCAGATTCCCTTTCCCCGGTGCGGCCTCGTCCAGATGCACGGTCAGCTTGCCCGACAGCGTAATGTCTTTGAGATGGCAGCTTTTGGTATGCCGCCCAAGCTGTAAGAAGCATTCTTCGATGAAGTCGCCGTTGTGGAAGAACAGGCGCGGGCTGACGATCCAGTTGACCGGGTCAAGATGCGCGGCAAAGGCGGGTCGGTCAATCATCTTTATCAGGTCACGATAAGTTTTGGGGCTGTCGGGAAACACCCACGGCATGGGTTCCAGCGAGTAAAAGGTGCGCGTCGGCTTGACGGCGTCAATAATGCCCTGCGTTGTTTCCACAATCATCATAAACGTTTCCATACGCAGATTGTCTTTGTGCGGACCATCCCATTGGTCGGGGTTGCGCGAGCCGGCGATGTTGACGCAGCAGCGCGCGCCTATCTTTTCGGCAAGCGCAAGCTGCCCGATGTTGTGATCTATGGCCTTTTTGCGCTCGTCGTCATTGGGGCTGATGGGATTCGACCACGCGCCCACCTCGGCGATGATAATATCCGCCTGTCGCGCCGCGTCCGCGTACTCGGTGATTATGCTGTCGCCCGCGTCCGCCTTGACCGGGCAGTATGCCGCCCGATACCCCTGCTTTCGTACTGATGCAATCCATTTCTCCGGCGTGGAAACGTCGCCGAAAGTCGGTCCGCCAAATCGCATCTCAGTGCCTCCACTCCTCTGCTGCGCTTATATTGCCCTGTCTATTCTGTACGCGTTTCTGTGCGCGAATTGATTCCCGGCCTGCAAAAGTGCTACAATCACGCCATACATCCCGCAGACTGTTTCGCGCAGACTACGCGGATTTCCTTTGTCGGCGGCAGGATCGCGCGCGTCGCCTGATCCTGTACTGCTTTGACCGTTTGTACTGAGCGTTGTTTCGAGAGACCGCGACACGACAATGACTGTCGGCGCGGCATCCACTGGAGATTATATTCGGATTACATTCTCGTCGCACTTACACCGCATCATTCACGCGGTTCGTAAGAATATAACAAAATGTAATCTCCGGCAGATACATTAGAGGACAAGAAGAGAGGAACCCATCATGGCAGTGAAAGTAGGCATCAACGGCTTTGGGCGCATCGGGCGTTTGACGCTTCGCACCATTCTGGCGCGCTACCCCAACGACATCGAGGTCGTGGCCGTCAACGACCTGACCGACAGCGCGACCAATGCCCACCTGTTCAAGTACGATTCGACGTATGGCCCGTTTGCGGGCGACGTGGCGACCGAAGGCAACGACTTTATCGTCAACGGCAAGAGCATCAAAGTGTTTGCCGAGCGCGAACCCGCCGCGATTGGCTGGGACACGGTCGGCGCGGAAATCGTGATCGAAAGTACAGGCTTTTTCACGAACGGCCCCAAAGCCGCCGCGCATCGCGAGCGCGGCGTCAAGAAAGTCATCATCAGCGCGCCCGCCAAGCAGGAAGACATCACTATTGTGCTGGGCGTCAATGAGAACCTGTACGACCCGGCCAAGCATCATGTCATCAGCAACGCGTCGTGTACCACGAACGGCCTTGCCCCCGTCGCCAAGTTCATCAATGACCGCTTCGGCATCGAAAAGGGCCTGCTGACCACGATTCACGCGTACACCAACAGCCAGAAACTGCAGGACACGGCGGCCAAAGACGACCTGCGCGACGCAAGAGGCGCGGCCCAGAACATCGTTCCCTCCGCTACAGGCGCGGCCCGCGCCGTGGGTCTGGTAATCCCTGAACTCCAGGGCAAGTTCAACGGCATGGCCTTTCGCGTCCCGACCCCGACCGTAAGCGTCGTGGACTTTACGGCCCTCTTGAGCCGCGATGCCACCATTCAGGAACTCAATGCGGTCGCCAAAGAGTACGCCGATGGCCCGATGAAAGGCATTCTGGAGTATACGGAACTGCCCCTGGTCTCGACCGACATGAAGGGCAACTCCCACTCGTCCATTTACAGCGCCGTGGACACCGTAGCCGTGGGCGGCAACCTCATCAAAGTGGTCGCCTGGTACGACAACGAATGGGGTTATAGCTGCCGCGTGGCCGACCTGGTCAACTTCCTCGCCGGCAAAGGGCTTTAAGTAAAGATTAACCACCCGCTGCGCTAGAGACACAGCGGGTGGTTTATTTTGGAGTTAGTTATGAATAAGAAAACGATCCGCGACATTGACGTGGCGGGCAAGCGCGTGCTGTGCCGCGTAGATTTCAATGTGCCGCAGGACGAAAACGGCGCTATCACCGACGACAACCGCATTCAGGCCGCGCTGCCGACCATCAGGTATCTGATGGAACACGGCGCGAAGGTGGTTCTGGTGTCGCACCTGGGCCGACCGAAAGGCGTGACCCCCAAGTACACGCTGGAACCCGTGGCGCTGCGGCTGGAACAACTGCTTGGCAAGCCCGTTGAACTATTGGATAAGACGGTCGGCGACGAGACCTCGGAGGCCATTAACGGACTGGCGGACGGCGATGTCGTGCTGCTGGAAAACGTGCGCTTTTATCCCGAAGAGGAAAAGAATGATCCGGGCTTTGCCAGAGACCTGGCGTTTCTGGCTGATGTGTACGTTAATGACGCGTTTGGGACTGCGCATCGCGCCCATGCGAGTACCGAGGGCGTGGCGCATCTGCTTCCCGGCGTGGCCGGCCTGCTGATGGAAAAAGAACTGGATTATCTGGGCAGCGCATTGGAAACACCCAAGCGTCCTTTCGTCGCCATCCTGGGCGGCAAGAAAGTGACCGACAAGATCGGCGTGATTGACCAACTTTTGGACAAGGTGGACACGCTCATCATCGGCGGCGGCATGGCGTACACCTTCCTCAAGGCGCAGGGCAAGGAGATCGGCAAAAGCCTGCTGGACGCGAGTAACCTGGAATACTGCAAGACCGTGCTGGCGAAAGCGGGCGACAAGATACTGCTGCCGGTTGACGTGGTGACGACCGACGCCAACCCGTTCGATGTTGGCGACGCGGCCTGCAATACGCAGATCGTGAGTATAGACGCCATACCCGCCGATCAGGAAGCCGCCGACATCGGCCCCCTGACGCGCGAAAAATTCGCGAACGCCATCAAGGGCGCGGGAACGGTGGTATGGAACGGGCCGATGGGCATCTTCGAGTTTGCCAAGTTCGCCGAGGGAACGCGGGCCGTGGCGCAGTCGCTTGCGGATTCGGGCGCGGTCACGATCATCGGCGGCGGCGACTCGGCGGCAGCCGCGCAGCAGTTGGGGTTTGCCGACAAGATGACGCACATCAGCACGGGCGGCGGCGCGTCCCTGGAGTTCCTGGAAGGCAAGCCGCTTCCGGGCGTCCTCGCACTGCAGGACAAATAGCAGGATAAATAGCAGGATAAATAGTCGAGGCAGCCGCGCTTTGCAGGCTGCCTCGCATCAGGGCGCTGGACGGCATTGCGCTGCTACAGCGCCCTGCTGCATTGTACGCCTTTCATCAGCGACAATCGGCGGACAGGCGATCAAGCAAGCTGTTAGTGGAAGGTACGGAGCGGTTAATGCTGTCTGCTGTGACACAGGACATTCTGCGCGAACGTTTTCCTACCCTGCACTCCCTGCCCGCCTCGCTCTGGGAGCAACTGACAGCGCAGGCCGGCACACGGCGTTACGCGCCTGACGACGTTCTATTCGACAGCGGCAAAACCTGTGACGCGTATCCCCTGCTGCTGACCGGCACGGTACGCATCGTGGAGGGCGATGAGCGCGGGCGCGAACTCGCGCTGTACCGCATCGCGCCCGGCGATCTGTGCGTTCTGACACTGGCCGCTTTTCTCCGGCAGCGGGCGCAGACGGCGCGGGGCGTCGCCGATACCGACGTTACGGCGGTGATGCTGCCCCAATCGCTGTTCGACCTACTGCTCGCGCAGCACGCCCCGTTTCGCGCGTATGTGTTCGGCCTGTTCGCGGCACGTATGGGCGACCTGATGCAGGTTACGCAAGCCGTCGCCTTTCAGCGGTTGGATCAGCGATTGGCCGCGCTGCTGCTGGCGAAAAGCGGCGCGGCCACTTTCCGGCCCGACTCCTCCCCTCCGCCTCATTCCTCTTCTGAAACGCAGATCATCCACACCACGCACCAGAAACTCGCGGACGAACTTGGCAGTGTGCGCGAAATCGTCAGCCGCCTGCTGCGGCGCTTCGAGACACAGGGCCTGATTGCGCTGGGCCGCGAACAGATACGAATCCTCAACGCGCCCAACCTGCACATCCTTGCGCTCTCCTCTGACCCGTAAATAGACGCCCTTAACTTTCCTGCCCGCTTCTACCAGTCGTTTCCTTGATACTGAACAGCATTTCCTTAATAGCAAACAGGAATTTTGCTGCTGTGGAACCTGAGTCACAGACGACGGCCTGTTATCGCGCCACAATACCCTGTGTAACTGGCAGCATACAAGTGAGAACGTACACAAGGAGGGGCGGGATGAATCCGTTTGATAATTCGTTTTGGGAGGCGCGTTACGGCGAGGCAGATCATTCCGGCAGGGCCGCCGTCGTCCGTCTGCTGGCCCATAAACCGGCATGAAGACAAACAACACTGACGCGAAGCCAGACGTGTCAAATGTAAGGGGGTTTATGATGAATGTGCTGACCGCAGACGCACTTGCCGCGCGAACAGCAGCGGGCGAGGATATACTGCTGGTTGACGTGCGCGAGCCGGGAGAGTACCATTCAGGGCATCTAAAGGGCGCGCTGAACATCCCGATGGAACAGGCGGCGTCCAGCGAAATCGTCCTCTCAGACCGCCGCCCCTTGGTTCTGGTTTGCCAGAGAGGGGCGCGAGCGGCGCAGGTTTATCAGCGTATCGGGACGCGGCGTTCCGATACGCGGGTTTTGGAAGGCGGCACGACGGAATGGCAGCGCCGGGGATTTCCGCTGGAGGGTGTCACAACAGGCGCGACCGGAGGCATCTGGAGTCTGGAACGGCAAATCCGGTTTACGGCGGGGCTGCTGACCCTGTTCGGCGCGGCGGGCAGTCTCGTCTGGCATCCGCTCCTGCTGCTTGCCATTATAGTTGGCGGCGGGCTGATGTTTACCTCGGCCATTAACTGGTGCGGCATGGGGATTGTGCTGGCGAGAATGCCCTGGAACCGAAGCGCGGGCCGCGCAGGGGAGTAAAATCGTGAGCGGACAGATCACAAACGAACAGGATAGGAACGGAACATGGACGGACAAGACGCGAGACGGCCAATTGAAAGTACCCCGACTGACGAAATGCAGACGCCCGAAGCCCATCTCTTCACGCTGCACAGCGAGTGGCGCGGCAGCAGCGACGGGGACGGGGTATTGACGGCGGAACGGGATGCGACGCTTGCGTATGGCATACCCGAAGGCACGGGCGGAAAGCCGGGGCGGTCGAATCCCGAAGAGATGCTTGTCGGCGCGGTCGTCTCGTGCTATAGTATAACACTGGCGATGCTGCTGGAGAAACGCCGCCTGCCTGCGTTCCCTATCGTGGTAACGGCGGTCGGCACGGTCACGCGGCAGCCGGATCATCGGCTAAAGTTTACCGGCATCCATTTGCGGCCTCGCATCACGGTATACGGGCTGAACGAGGCGCAGCAGGCAAAGGTTCTGGAACTGGCGCATACGGCGGAACGGGTGTGCCTGGTGTCGAACGCGCTTGCTGACGATGTGACGATCACAGTCACGCCTGAAATCGTGCAGGAACAAAGTGAAACACGACTGGTCTGAGCGAATCCACGGTGCGGCTTACAGCGATGTTCGCCGCGCAAAACAGCCGCAGCAACGAAAACTCATCAGCAACAAAAATTTATCCAGAGGAAGAGGAATAAACATCATGCGTAAGGCCATTATCGCGGGCAACTGGAAGATGAACGGCACACGGCAGGACGCGCAAACATTACTGCGCGATCTGCTGACCAAAATAGCTCCTGACAGCCCCGCCGAAGTAGTTATTTGCCCACCCTATACGGCCCTGTATACCGCCGAGGACATTTTGCAGGGAACCTCATTGCACCTGGGCGCGCAGGACGTGTTCTGGAAAGAAAAGGGCGCGTATACGGGCCAGATTTCCACGGCCATGCTGCTGGATGCGGGCTGCCGCTACGTGATCGTGGGCCACTCCGAGCGGCGCGGGCGCTTCGGCGTACCGGAACCCGACTTCGATGCGCCCACCCTCGCCCACTTCGGCGACAGCGACAAGACGGTCAATCTAAAACTGCGGGCGTCGCTTGCCGCCGGAATTGTGCCGATCTGCTGCGTGGGCGAAACGCTGATCGAGCGGCAGAGCGGGCATACGGATGCGGTTGTCATCGAGCAGACGCGCAACGCCCTACATGACGTGAGCGAGGAACAGGCTGCGACGGTGGTGTTCGCGTATGAGCCGGTCTGGGCCATCGGCACGGGCGAGGTGTGCGCGTCCGACGAGGCTGACCGCGTATGCGGCGTGATCCGCGACACGGTAGGCAAGCTGTACGGGCAGCCTGCGGCAGATGCGGTACGGATACAGTACGGCGGCAGCGTCAAGGCCGACAACGCCCAGGAATTGCTTAACAAGCCCCACATTGACGGCGCGCTCGTGGGCGGCGCAAGCCTCAAAGCCGCCGATTTCGCCGCCATCATCAACGCCGTAACGGGCAACCCCTAACCGCAAAACGCAGATGTATGCTGGTGACGAACGCTATGCCGTTCTCATCAGCGTACCGCATCGTATAACGTATTCAGTCCTGCATTCCTGCGGGACGTACAAGCTGTTCGATGGGCGTTTCCGAGCCGCCGGCAGCACGCCGCAACAGTTCTTTCGAGGCTGCGCTGCCACTATGTACAGATTCCTCTCGATGTTGGACGCAAATTCAAGAACTTGTGACACAGCGTTTTCTAAGCCGGAGATTACAGGCCATACGTGTCGCGCAGGTAGCGGCGGCTTGCCCACATGTCGTTTAGAGGAGTTGCGGACGGGTCTTGTTCCACGACGAGGTACTCCAGGTTGGGCAGGGTTGGCAGCAGGGCGATCTGGGAGGCAATATCTATGTCGCCTTGTCCGAGCGGAACCGACTGCGCTCCCTTGAAATCGCGCAGGTGCAGAAACCGGATACGCGCGCCGTGTTCCACAAGAAAATCCGCCGCATCTTGACCCGCCCGTTCCGCCCATCCCGCGTCGAAGCAGAGGGTCACGGCAGTGGGGTCGAGTTCCCTTAGCAGTATGTCCATTCCCGTCCGGTCGCCGTCCACCTTTTCAAACTCGAACTCATGATTGTGGTAGTGCAGACCGATGCCGTGTTCGCGCAATTCCCGGCCTCTGGCGTTGAGGGTCACGGCGGTCCGGCGGTAATCCTCTGCCGTCCGCGCGTTCCATTGCAGGGGGCCGGAACTGCATAGATGACGCGCGCCCACCGCGTTCAAAAAATTCCGTAGTGGTTCGAGCGGGGCAAGACCGGAGGGAACGAGGTGAACCGCGCCGCACATAATGGGCGCGGCCTGCAATGTCGCCGGATCGTGGGGCGCTTTGCCCGCGAGGGTTTCTATGGACTCGTAGCCACACTCGGACAGCCCGCGCAGCAGGTCAACGACCTGCGCGTCCAAATCCGGCAGTCGGCTGAAAATCCACATTTGCGCGGCAATAATTATGACTTCCTCCTCTCCTGACCGTGTAATCCACGCGGTGGTTGTTCGCGTTTCTCTTCAGCTATTATTGTCTGCCCGACGCCTGCCGTACAAACAACCGTACTTTCTTATTTAAGCAGGAATTTCCTTCTTAAAACAGAATACTACTGTCCGCCGCCGCAAAAGGCTCCGTCGCGCGTTCTCTTTCTTGATCGTCGGTTCCTGTCTATTTTTGCTTTCATTGCTTCCTGTTCACTCTGTTCCTGCGCCTCAGGAGGTCAGCATGTCCGAAAAGGGGTATGAGTTTCTTCAAAGCCACCTTGTCGCTCTCATCGAAATCAAAAGTTTTGCGGACGCCTTCGGGCAATGCTGCTTTCAGATGGAACGCCTGTGGTTCTCCCTGTTCGAGCGCAGCGCGGGCAACGCTCAAAGCTGGTTCGATGAATGTCTCAAAAAGTCGCTTCCATGCGGAGGATTTGAAAGGGGCCGGCGGGATGTCAGCAAGGCCGTGGAGGACGACGAAATAAAAAGCGTTCGGCTCAAAGAAATCGTGGAGTTGTGCGGCCTGGTGGATGCCTGCTGCGCCGCGCTTGCAGGACGGCTTAGAAAAGAGGGCATACAACACAGCGGGGAAGCCTATTACCGCCTCACTCTTGACGGCGAAAAGCATTCGCTGGCCCTGTCCGCCCTGCTCCTTGCTGTCTTCAAGGGCATGCAGAACAAGGACGTTTGACCGGCAACGGTGGATGCGTAGTCTGCCGTCATGCCACGTCGTTCGCTGTCATGTGCGCGCTGCCCGTCAGGGTGATGTTGTGCTGCTGGCGGGCGCGTGACACGTCATCAACGGGGCAGGTCCTGGCCGAACGCGCTGTCCTCGCTGCGGAAGGCGAACGGCTTGCCGATGGCTGCGGCCCATTGTCGTTTCTGCGTCGGGGTGAGTATTACCAAAGCCTGCTTTTCCATAAGCGCCCGCGTTTTGCGGTCTTCGCGCCACAGTTGACGCGTCAGCGCGAGAAAGCCGTCCTGCTTAGACGCGTCGTTGCCGTAGTCACGCAGGAAAACGTTGGCCTGCGAGGACAGAGCCTGTTCGTTTTGGGCCATGCGGGTACGCAGTTGTTCCCACGCCTCTTTCAGCCTGCCCTCCTGCGCCTCCGACAGTTTCATTGCTTCCTTGGTCTGCTCCGTTCCGTTTCCTTCTGAGGTTAGCAGAAACGGGCCGCGCCACTGCGCCTCCAACTGCCTGAGCCGCGCGGCCTGGGCGGGCGTCAAGATTATGTCCCGCTGCTTGTCCGCCTCCTGCCGCGCCCGAACGAGCGCCTGCTGCATTGTGGCAGCCACGGCGCGGACAGCAGGCGTGTCCGCACCATCGTCCGCGCTCCCCGCGACCTGCCCGTTCACGTCTATGACCAGGTGAAACGGACTGCCATCCCCGCGCAGCAGGCCGCTATCTGCAATGGTTTTCCGAGGAATGGCCTGCAAATTTTGCGTGGTCTGCGTGTCCAGGGCTGCAAGCTGTTCCTGCTGGCGGATGTTCAGACCGAGTTCGCGCAGCACATCGTCACGCGTCAGCAGCATCTCGGCCTGACTGCGGCGCGGGTCGAGCGGGCCGAACATCGCATTTGCCGGCCCCAGGTCTGCCCACGGTATCACATTCGGGAAGGTTGAAAGGGCAGGCGGCTGAACAGCGGCAGCGTGGGCGGCAGAGGATCGAGCGGCGGACGATTGCGGGCGGGACGATTGCGCGGTATGACCCGACACGGCGCAAGGCGTCAGACACAGCAGAACAAAAACACTGCCCCGACTCGTGGCGATATAAACTCGTCGCCACGTATCGCGCAAGGCTGGATAGTTACACCCCTGAGAATTTATCATGACGCCTCCCTCAAATCTTTCAAATGACCCGGCACGAGCAGCAGCGCGTAGCCGCGTTGAACGCTTCTGTGAGTTTTGCTTGTCAACTTGTTTGATGCGGCTGTCTGAAATTGTTACCGTTATTTAGCGGCAAGCGCGTTGACATTCATTTCGCGCAGGCGCGGGGCGCGGAAGCGCTGGCGAACGGTCTGCTGCTGCTGATAGACGGCGCGTTTTCCGAGCGCCGCCTGCTCGGCGCGACAGGCTCGCCCATCGCTCTCATAGAGCCGTCCGCTCAGCTTCTGCGCGCCTGCGGCGTGGAAATGCAGTGCGCGCCGACATAGCGGCACGCATCAGAGCCGTTCGGCTGCCGGAAAGGAATGACCCTGTAAGCGCCGCCCCGCGATATGAGTTAATCGGAGGGCAAAAAGACCCACACGTCGGGACGGCCGCAGTTGCAGTGTACGGCGCGCGACAGAAAACTCATCCCTGCCCAGGACAGGTAGATCGCCATCCTGGCGCCGTGCCAGGCCCCGATGTCCTGTGTGCCGCCCGCGTTCAGCAGCGCGATACGGCGTTCCACAGAGGGGAGCGGATGGAAGTAAGTCTCGACGCCCTGAGCGCGGGCGTACTCGTCGTCCTGATCCCTGTCCAGCGTCTGTATCAGGGTCTCTAAAGTCGGCTTATCGGACCCATGCCGTAGCGCGAACGCGTCGCCGCTGAACACGCCGCGCTGCGAGGGGGTGGGCAGGATCAGCAGGCCCGCAAAGTTCCAGAGCGTGAACCACAGGCCGCAGGTGATAAGTCCCGCGACGCTCGCCACATTAGAGGACAGCAGCGCGGCCAGGCAAAAGCCGACCGAGTTCCAGCCCAGCGCGAGCAGCAGGCCGCGCAGACGGGAGCCGTTTGCGAGTACCCCGACCCGGCGCAGCATGATCGCCTCATTCTGTTGGGGTGTAAGCGTTTGCGTCCAGCGTTCCGGCAAAATCACGCGTTCCAGGCCGGGCAGTCCCGCGATGCCGCCCGTAAAGTAGGGCGCATTACTTGAGGCGAGAACCAGCATCGGCTTTTTGCGTCCGGGCAGTTTTGCCAGAACATCTCCCGCTGCCGCTGCCGCGCGCCCGTAACGCGCGGCGCTTAACAGCCTCGCCATAAGCGCCTGCGCTCCGATGAGGACGACGTTCAGCGCCGCGAATGCGCCAAGAAACAGCGGGAATCCCCCTGCTCTTGCGGCGCGCAGCAGAACAAGGGCCACAAGCATCAGGATCAGGCTATGCAAAACCACGCCGCGCAGCCACGCAGGCAGAAAAGCCCCAAACCGCGCCTGGCTCCTTCCGTACTCTTTCGGCAGGACATAGCCGCCAAAGAGGTCGAACGGGCCGCTCAAAAAAGCATACGCGAATAGTACGCTCGCCAACTGACCCGCTTCCGCCCGGCCGCCCGCGCCCTGCGTAAAAAGCAAATGCCGGGGAACCTGAAACAGCAGCAGCAGCAGGGACATGACGACCATAGTTCCCACGCAGCTGATGCCCAGCCACAACCTTGCTCGCGCATAACTCATCGTGGTCTGCCCTGCTTCGTCCTGTTGAATTTGTGCCATTTTTGCTGTGCTTGTTGGATCGCGCTCGCTCGGAGCGTGCCGACGGCTCCTGCCTTAAAACTACTGGTGACCTGCCCGCGCCGCCGTCATGGCGTCGTTGAAGCCCTGGAACATCTGCTCATATTTGTCCTGGCCCTGGCCTGCGGCGTAGCGCAGCGGCTTGACCCGCTCCACATTGATCTCGTGGGGCGTTGGCTCCGTCTTGAAAAGATTCATTACTTCGGCAATGAACTCGCCAAGCGGCATCGCGGAGGGGTCGCTTGCCTGGTGCTGTCCCGTTAATTCCGTCTGCACGTAGGGCGGTATCAGTTCAATCGCCTCGACATTTGTATTCCTGAACTGGTAACGCAGCGCTTCCGTATACGAATGGAGGGCGGCTTTGGTGGCGCAGTAGGTGGGCGTCATCGCCAGCGGAACGAACGCCAGCCCCGATGTGACGTTTATGATCGTGGACGACGGCTGTTTTTGCAGGGCGGGCAGCAGGGCTGCGGTGAGCCGGATCGGGCCGAGCAGGTTGGTCGTAATCATGGCCTCCGCGTCCGTAACCGGCTCTTGTTGATCCGTCAGGTTCTCCCCGATCATAATGCCGGCGTTGTTGATTAGGACGTTGAGGGCCGGGTACGACCGTGTCATCTGCGCGGCAAAGGCGTGGATGCTGTTCGCGTCCGTCATGTCCACGGTCAGGGACTTCATGCCCGGATTGGCTTCGGTGGTGGCGTCCAGATTCTTTTGGCCGCGCCCCGCGATAATGACCTGATTGCCCAGCGCGTGAAAAGCTTCGGCAAGCCCGCGCCCGATGCCCGACCCGCCGCCCGTGATGAGAATAGTGTTGTTCGTCGTTATCATGCTGTTTACTCTTCTTCTGCCGATTTGTAAGTTGTGAATTGCAAAAACGGAACGCGCGCCGCCGGTCTGTTCATGCCCCGCGCCTGTCAGGAGCCGGCCCCCAACCCGCTTACAAGAAGCGCCCAGACTTCCTCAAAGGCCGCGTCTATGTCGGGATGCGCCCATTCTGCAGCGTGGGCGGGATGGTGAAAGCGCGCGGTCGCCATCAGGACGGCCCTTGCGGTCACGGCAGGATTTTGGGACACCATCTCGCCCCGCGCCACCCCCGCCTCGATGATGCGGGTGACATGTGCGGTCATGTGGTCTACATGCTCTTCAACCGCATTCCCAGCCTCCCGGCCCAGTTCGCCATACGTGGCGAACAGTTCCGGGTCGTTGAAGTACAGGCGGCGCTTGATCGCGATAAGTTCGCGCAGCCAGTCGTGCAGCCGCGTCTGAGCCGGGGCGTCCTGAGCAATCACGGCTTCAAGCGGATCAACAATACGGGCCAGCCAGACGCGGGTAACAGCCTCGCGCAGTTCGGCCTTACTTGCAAAATGCCGATACACGCTGCCATGACTGACACCCAGCGCGCGGGCCACGTCCACGACCGTCGCCTTGCTCGGCCCATAACGCCTTAAAACCTCTTCCGCCGCTTCCAGTATCCGCGTTTTGGTGAGAGCCGTTTCGCTCATAGATCAAGTATACTCCATCAAATGACAAAATACAATACTTGTCACACAATACATTCCATAGTCAGCGGACAAGACAAAAGCGACGGCATGATCTCGCGTTCTCCGCCCTGCTATGCATTAACTCTTAGGTGAATAGCAATAATCCTGCTCTGTCAGTTGAACCCTGTGATTTCTTAGCGTCGTATTTAGCGTAGTATACAATAGACGCTGCGTATACTACGTTAGTTGTGATGTGGGTTAATCAAAAGGGCAGTGACATGGAGAGTGGCTCAACCGCGTTCGACGCCATCAAGCCACTCTCCAAACGTTTTAAGCGCATGATTGTCCGCACAGCGTCAACACCAATCAAGCGCGATATTTTGAAAAGACAGGATCATATCATGAAAATCGGAACGGCCATCGCCCGCGTTCTGCTCGGCCTTATGTTTGTCGTGTTCGGACTAAACGGATTTTTGCGCTTTATACCTCAGCCGCCGCCGCCCGCCGGTCCGGCCAGCGAGTACATGGGGGCGCTTGCGGCCACGCACTACTTTGTTCCCGTTTTCGCGCTGCAATTTATCGGCGGCCTGCTGCTGCTGACCAACCAGTTTGTGCCGCTGGGCCTGACCCTGCTCGGCCCCATAGTCGTCAACATCCTGCTGTACCACGGCCTGATGGAACCCAAAGGCATCGCGCCCGGTATCGTTGTAGCGGTCTTGTGGCTTGTCGTCGCGCACAGCGTCCGCTCGGCGTTCATGGGTATTTTTCAGCAGCGTGTCAGCCCGGAGCCGTCCGGCGGCGCAATCACCGGCTGATGCCTGCGCGTCTTTCACCTGAGTACATTGGTTCACGGGTACTGAAAGTACCCGGAAGCGGAAACTACGCGTCGGGAAGGAGGGCGCGAAGGGCGGGTTCGAGCGTTGTCCACTGGAACGGGTAGCCGAGTTTTTCCGCCACGGCGGGAAGGACTTTTTGCCCGGTCAAGAGCGATTCGGCGAACTCGCCCAGCATTGCCCGCAGGGCGAACGCGGGAACCGGAACCAGGGTAGGCCGGTGGAAGATGCGGCCCAGTGTGTGCGCGAGGTCGGCATTCGTAACGGGGTTGGGGGCCGTGACGTTACATGCGCCGCGCACCTGGTCGTTCTTCATGGCCCACGCCAGCAGGCCGATCACATCGTCGAGATGTATCCACGACACCCACTGTTTGCCGCTGCCCATCGGCCCGCCCGCGCCCAGCTTGTAGGGGTTGAGGGGCAGCGGCAGGGGGTGCAGCATCTTTTCCAGCGCGCCGCCCGGCCCCAGGACGACGCCGATACGCATACGGGCCACGCGCACACCTAATTCCTCGGCCCGCTTCGCCTCGTCCTCCCATGCGATACAAACCTGCGCCAAAAAGTCATGCGCGGGCGCGGCCTGCTCGCTTACAGCCTCGTCTTTGCGGTCGCCGTAATAGCCGATGGCCGACGCGCTCACAAATACGGCGGGCTTTTGTTCGGCCTCGCGCATTGCGTCCACCAGTCGGCGCGTACCGTCTGTACGCGAGCTGAGGATTTTCGCTTTATAATCGGGCGTCCATTTTTGGCCCGCCACGCTTTCGCCTGCCAGACTGATGACCGCATCGGCCTGGGCTATGGCCCGCTTCCAGTCGTCGCTCGCGCCCTCGTTCCACGCCACGCACTTGACGGACGCGCCGAGCAGCCCCTGAGCCTTTGCCGCGTCGCGCACCAGGGCCGTGACGCTATGCCCCTCGCCGCCCAATTTCGCGCACAGCGGACGCCCCACAAACCCCGTCGCGCCCGTAATTACTATTTGCATAGCGCTGCCTTCATACTCCGTCCGCTCCATCCTGTATGCTTCACTTCTCCACCTTCATACTTCTGCTATCCACCTTCTGGTTTTTGCCATAAGCGAGCCGCCGCATGGCGTCCTCCTCAGAATGCGTCTGCTTTTCAGCGCCCGGATTTTGGTTTGCTTTTGATGGACGGCGGGGCAGGAACCTCAAACTGCGCCGTTTTACCGTTGGGATACCAGTACAGCGTTTTGGCCTCGGCAGGAGTGACCAGTTTGGCATGACCGTCGGCAAAAGCGACGACAGCCTTGCCGTCGTGGCGGAAGCTCAACTGCCTATTTTTGCCCTCATAAACCAGGACAGTCCGGGCGGGATACATCACGGCGGCAAGCTGCGCGGCCTGCATGTTGGGGTTCATGGTGTAGCTGACGGTTCCCTTTGCATCCAGAGGGCAGGTAAACACGTCGGCGTTTTTCACATAGGGAGCGATGCTCTTGCCATATAGCGCGTTCTTGGGCGGATACACTTCGTCGTGATCCTGCAGGTACATCGTGAGGCCAAGCGCGATCTGCTTGGCATTGGAAAGACAGGCGGCGGAGGCCGTCGCCTGTCGTATCTGCTCTGCCGCTTTGGGGTTTGCGGCGGGCAGGAACGCGCTGACGACGGTGGCGGCAAAGGGCCGCATTAAATAGCGATCCTTGCTGGAGCCGGGACTCAGCGGCTGCTGCTCCATCTGCTTTTCGATCTCGGCGTCCGGCACGATCCGCCAGATGTCGCCCTCGCGCTCCAGTTGAAACATCTCCACGAGCGAATAGCCCATCTTGGCTCCATTTGCGCTGGAGTTAGCGGGCGCTTGCACTACAATCTCCGCCGCCACCCTGGCATGATTCGCGTCTCCCTCGGCGATCATCTCCCCGACGGCGGCATTGGTCATCAGCGCGGAGGGCCGCGTGTCGGAGTGAAAGTAGGCTTGCAGGGCCGCGTTGGGCTTTGCGCCCCGAACGCAGGCCGCGACCGCGTCGGCGTTTTTTGCGACCACGGAGGCCACAAAATAACGTACCGTGCTTTTGGGGGAACTCTGATTGGATGGGGCCTGCTGCTTCCACCCGATCAAGCACAATCCACATCCCGCCGTGAGCAGTTTGATTACAGTCTTACACATAGCATTTTCCATTTCTTATGATTTTCGCGCGGCGCTTGCGCCGAAAGAGGCCGGGTTCCCGGTCGGGCGTCCCACACAGGCCCCTTGATGCCTGCCGTCTTAATTGCCCGTCTTTTTCTTGTTCTTGCTGACCGACTTACCGCTTGGCCGGGCGGCAGGCGCGGGCGTTTTGCCGCCCGCGTACCAGAACGCGCTCTTGGCCTCGTCCGGCGAAATCTGTTTGACATGTCCATCGGCAAACGTAATAGTGGCCTTGCCCTCGTGCCGGAAATCCATCTGCATATCTTTGCCCTCGTAGATCAGGACGGTCTGCGCGGGTGACTTGACGGTTTTGATGTTCGTCGCATACAGGCTGGAATTATAGGTATAACTGAGAGCGCCGGGGGCATCCAGAGGGCAGTGGAACACCTGGTCGTTCTTCACATACGGCATCAGCTGCGCCTTGTAAGGGGCGCTTTTGCGCGGAAGCATGTCGTCGTAATCCTGCACATACATCATCAGGGCCAGTCCGAGTTGTCTCTGGTTGGAGAGACATGTCCGCGCAATGGCATTTTGCTGTGCCGCGTCCTGCGGCGTCCCCTGCTTCCATCCCAGCAGGCACAGCCCGCCTGCCACAATCGCCAATCCCATCGTTTGCTTCAGCATTGGATCCTCCTTTGGGTGATGCGCCCATGTTCGCCACGCATATATTGCGCGTTTATCGAATGTACATGAAGTGTATGTTGATTATACGCTGGGCGTTGTGGAATGTTGAAGGTTCATCGCAGGGTATGTGCAGGAGCCGGATTGGCCGGCGACCGGCTAAGGCGTCGCGACTGCCGCACCCTGCGGCGTTTTGGTCGTATACGCGGCCAGCAGGGCGATGATGTTGTCCTGCGCGAGCGTACAGGCGCGGGAGGGGCCAAGATGGTTGTTCATCAGCAGGGAAAAGGCCAGCAGGTCGCCGTCGCGGGTCGTCACGTACCCGCTCAGGCAGCTGACGTGACTGAGCGAGCCGGTCTTGGCGTGGCAGTTGGCTTGGGCGGGCGTGTTCTTCATGCGGTTGCGTAATGTGCCGTCCACGCCCGCGACCGGAAGGGAAGCGTACAGAACGGGAAAGTAAGATTGAGACTGCGCCCGGATCAGCAGGCGGACAAAATTACGCGGCGACACGTAATCACCCCGCGACAAGCCTGACCCGTCCACCTGCCGCAGTGTGGCAAGGTTCAGTCCCGCCGCCCCGAACGCCCGCCGCGCCGTCTGCGCTCCGGTTCCACCAGGGCCGCTTGTGCCGACGCGCAGCGTGGACTGCGCCGCGGCGGGCAGGGCAGGCGCGGAGGCGGCATCAGCGGACGCGGACAGCGGGGCGTCAGGCGTTGAAGCGCCGATTGGAGGGTCTCCGAACGCGCCCACGGCTTTCAGCAGGCATTCGGCCATAAGGTTATCGCTGGGCTTGTTCATCCGTGACAACAGCAGGGGCAAAGTCGGGCTGACGTGTTCGGCAAGCAGGCGCGTATGCGTGGACGCACCCTGCGAAGAGGGATTGTCGGGGTCGGACAGAATTTTGCGCGTGTGGAGATGGACGCCCGCGCGGCGCAGCGCGGCCCCGAACAGCGTGGCGGTAAAGCGGGCCGGGTCTTCAATCGTCACATCCACGGCGGGCCGCGTCTGCAAAGCGGCGGCGAGCGGCAAGGTTCCTGTGACCGTAATCACGTTCTGGCCCCGCATCCGGTCAATAAGCACCGAAGACGCGCTTTGGACGGCTCCGGTCACGCCCCGGTTTTCGACGCGAACGGGCGCGTCGGCGGGCGTGATCGCGATACGAACCGCGTCGCCCGCCCGTTTCCCAGGCAATACCTGCACGGACACGCAATTCGCGTTGACGTTCAGCGCGCTGACCTGCGCCGAGTACGAGGCGGCTTCGTCGTCCCATGTCCAGCCGTCGCCCAGCCATTGCCGGTCATAGCGCTTGTCGTCATAGCGCAGGCCGCGCGCATCGCGAACGCCCGAAGCAGCCACCTGCTGCGCCAGAGCGTCGAGATCGGCAAGGGAGAGCAGCGGATCGCCGCCCCCGACAAGAATCAGGTCGCCGCGCAGGTGACCGTTCTCGTCTATGCCGCCCTGCGTTACAATGCGGGTATGGTATGCGAAATCCGGCGGCAGGGTCTGAAGCGCGGCAAAGGACGTGAGCAGTTTATTGTTGGAGGCGGGCAGGAACACGCGGTCGGCATTGCGGGCGTACCACACCTGATTGTCGCGCACACGCGCCACATACGCGCCCACGAAATCGCTCTGCAGGGCGGGCGCATCGAGAATGGCGTCGAGGGAGGCGGCAAGACGGCCATCGGGGGCAGGCGAGGCCGCGATGGCCGGGGGAAGAGGCAAAGACGCATCGGGAGGCGGAACAGGCGTTTGCGCCCTGCCCCGCCCGCTTCCCACCGCGCCCAGCAGCAAACAGAACAGGGCCGCGCGAAGGCCGCTTTGGATGCTTGATTTAATCTGCATTCTCCCCGGTTTGACATGCCTTGCTGCGCCGCATAGATGCCCACGCCATACGGACGCTGTCAATAGATGGAACCTGTTAAGCGCATGGTGGCGAGCATGGTCAGCACGAGCAGCAGGCCGACGACCGCGTACAGGGCCGTGAAGATGCTGGAGATCACGAGCGCGACCGTGGCCTCGGTGTCGCCCGTCAGTCCGGGGTTCTGCGTCATCATCCTTTTGGCGCGAATGGCATAATACAGTGCCAGCGGGTGCAGAAACACGCCGGTCGGCACAAGAACGATGCCCAGAATAGACAGGATCAGGGCCGCGTTGGCCTCCTTGCAGGGTTGGCGCGGCACGGCGTACTGCGGCGCGTTCGCGTAGCCGTAACTGCCGGGCGGCGCATACGCGGCCCCATACGGCTGCTGTCCATACGGAACGGGCGCGTACCCGACGGGCGGCTGACCATACGTACCGGGCTGACCGTAAGCCTGCTGGCGCGGGCTGGCGTAACCGGGCTGCTGTCCGTAGGGAAGGGGCGGGCTGCCATACGCGGGCTGACCGTAGGCAGGCTGTCCGGGCATTCCCATGTTCATCGGGTTGCCCGCCATGTCGAGCGGCTGACCGTAGGGCGGGGCGGCGGGCTGACCATAAGCAGGCTGACCGGGCTGCGCGTAAGCCCCCGGCCCGGTCTGACCGTAGGGGGAGGGCGCGGGACTGCCGTTCGGAGGCTGTCCGTAATCCGCAAGCCCCGGCGTCTGTGCGGGCGAACCCTGCGGGCCGTTGGCATCAGGCATATTGGCATTCGGATTGCCGGCGCTCAGGGGCGGCGTACCATAGGCGGACGGGCCTGTGATCCCCGACGCGGCTGCGCCCGTTGGAGAAGAGGGAGCAGGCACGTTCCCAAAGGAAGAACCGCCCGTCGCCGGATACATGCGCGTACTTTCCACCGAACCGGCGGAACCGGGCCTGCCCGCGCTGTACAGCGGCATTTCCTCGCCCGTACTTACAATGTTCACCGCGTTTCCGATGCCGTCCGTACTGCCCGCGCTTGCCGCGCTCCCGGTCGAGGTCAGGCCCTGAATGCGCGCCTTGACGCGGCCAAGCGATTCGCGCGCCACAGCGTATTCCGGCTGAATGTCCAGCGCCTTCTGGAACGACGACTGGGCGGCCTGCGCTTCGCCGGTCTGCTCCTGCGCCACGCCCAGATTATAATGCGCCTGCGCGCTCGTCGGCTGCAACTCGGTCGCCCGCCCTAGAACGCGGGCGGCGTCGGAATGACGCTCCAGTTGGTGGAACACGCCGCCAAGATACAGGTGCGCCTGAAAATCCCCCGGGTCCGCCTGCGTGGCGGCTTCCAGGTGGACGGCGGCAGTCTGAAAATCGCCCCGCTGCAGGGCAGCCAATCCTTCTTCGCGCTCGTTGGGCATTGCTCTTCTCCCCGGTCTCACTCTGCTGTCTTCATGTACCGCCGTCTTTATCGGCAGCCACGGCGCTGACAGCCATATCTATTTCACAAATTATATTCTAAACTTTGTCGGATTTGGTCATCGTAATTTTACGACACGCTCCTCGGTACGCAGGTCGCGCTGGCGCTGCAGGTCGTGGATGGTGGCGCACAAGTAACGGTTGATGTCAATGGTGAAATCAATCCTCAGACGGGCCTGCGTTCCCGAACCGGGGGGCGTAAGGCGCAGGGCGTCGCCCTCGTTGAGCGTGATCACGCATTCGCCCTCTTCCTGGCCGTTGGGCAGCCAGTATTCGTTGCCGTTGATGCGCTTGTTCCACGGCAGGCTGACGCGCCCGCCGTACCCGACCTCGCAGATGGGCAGGCGGAACAACTGCTGCCCCTCCGTGACCGCGTAGTAGCGCGTTTCAAACGGGTTGGGCGTAGGATAGCCCGTGCCGCGCTTTACCAATCGCTCGTATTCGGGCCGCTGCTGACTGTCATTATAAACGCGGATGGCGTAATCGTGGTGAACGATCTGATCCACGCTGAATCCCGCGCCGAAAACCGCCGCGCCCTTGACGACCGCCTCGAACGGCTCCCAATAGTGGACGCGCTGCGGCCCGAACAATTTCTCAAACAGTTCGCGCACACCGGGAAGCAGGGTGCTGCCGCCGACAAGCAAAATGGCGTCAATCTGCGCCTCGCTGATCTCGTGTTTGCAGTCGTCGAGCGTGGCGTCGCTCAGGGTTTCCAGAGTTTTGTACAGCCCCTTTTCGTCCAGCAGGTTCAGAAACTCCTGCTTGCTGATCTCGATGCGCCCGCCGCCCTGCAAAAGGAAGAAGCTGCTGTCCGAGACCGCCGCCTTGTTGCTCAGGTCTTTTTTGATGGCCTCGGCCTGATTGAGGAGGAGGGGGCGCAGGGTGTCCTGATGCGCCATCAGCCGCTCGCAGCCGAAGTCGGCGATCCAGCCGTCAATGGTTTCGCCGCCGTATGTCGCGCCGCGCGCCGCAAGCAGGGTGGCGCGATGCTGTCCCATTCCCTCGCGGCCCCCGCTGCTGTTGGGCGGGTGGGTACGCACGATAGCCAGATCGAGTGTGCCGCCGCCGAAATCCACGACCATGATATGTTTTTCGTCGGTCAGGTCTACGCCGTAACCGAGCGCGGCGGCTACGGGTTCGTCCAGGGTGCGAAAGCGGCTGCGGGCGATGCCCAGTTTGTTGGCGATCTGCGACAATTCGGCCCGGTACGGCTCGTAGCTTTCAACGGGAACCGTCATCGTCAGGTCCGTGACCTGGCCCTCTTTTTGCCACCAGCGCAGGGCGCGCATGATCTTTTCCATGCGCGTCCGGTTCGGGTCGGCGCGCTGCCGCTCGTACTCGCCGCTCGCCTCCAAAAGCTCTTTCAAAAACGTCGTGGCGCACTGACGGGCCGAGATGGTCTGCGAGCCGACCTGCGCGACGGCCTGCTGACTGGCGCGGGCGAGCGTCTTTTTGAACGAACGGGCGAGCGGACTCATCGCCTGCATGTCCGCGCCGTGCATGAATTCGCGGGCGGCAAGCGCGGGCCGTCCGATGATGGCGCGTTTCTCGTCCTGAAAATAGATGGCTGAGGGGATCAGCGGTGTGCGCCAGGCCGGCTCATAGTCCGCGAGTTCTTCGAGGGCGACCGTCACGGCGTGTGTGCCGACCCACTTGGCGATCAGCGTATTGGTCGTCCCCATATCAATGGCCCAGTGCGTTTCCATAGGCGTAAGTAACGTACCCCTTATCTGTTATGTGACCCGCTGCAATCTGACCATTGCAATCTGACGTGGCGCAATCCATTCCGAGCCATAATCCAAAAGCGCTGTAATTTGTGAATTCGCGCACAATACTCACTACGCATTACGAGCGTACAAGGTTGTCGCGGAAGTCTGCCATAGACAATGGAGGCGTCTATGCGCCGTGAAAAGCCGCGGCAGGCAGTGAAAACAGGCAGTGAAAAGCTGATAATAGCGGACACAATCAGGCTTTTACCGCTTGCAGGCGCGGCGCGGCGGACTGAAGATTGGCGGTGACATCATCCCGGAGCGGCACGTCAATGGCTTCCAGAGCAATCAGGGCCGCGCCTACGGCGAGCGGAACGCGGACGGGAGCGATCTGCGCGTCGGGCGCGGTCTGCAAAACCATCTCGCGAAACGTCCGCAGTACGCCCCGCCCCGCCCGAAACACGCCGCCGACCGTGCCGACAACCACGGGTTCGCGCTCCATCTCCAGACGCTTCAATACGCATTGCGCGTTCAGGGCCAACTCCCGGCCCGCCTCGCGCAGAATGCGGCGCGCGGCCTTGTCCCCCTGCGACGCGGCCCGGCTGACGATTTCGGACAGGCCCGCGACATCCGGGCGTTCCTCCCGCTCTCCGCCCAACGCGCGCTGCACCTGTTTCAAATCTTCCAGGCCCAGATGCGCCAGCGCAAGGGGCAGCAGAAGCGTGGGCGCGGCCTGACCGTCGTGAGCGCGGCAGCAGGCGTTCAGGGCGCGGCCCGCGATCCAAAGCCCGCCGCCCTCATCCCCCATCTGCGCTCCCCAGCCGCCGCAGTGCGCTTCCACGCCCGCCGCATTGCGCCCATACGCAGCCGCTTCCCTGCCCGCAAGCATCACCATGCCGGGACGCCCAAACGTTACCGAATAAAAGGCGATCAGCGGACGGGGGCGAACCAGCAGCAAGCCGGCGGGAACATGGGGGGCGCACAATACTTCGATCTGCTCCTCGGCCATCAGGGCGCGTGTGCCGCCTGCGCTCAGGCAGGCGCAGGCGATGCGCGCGTTTTGCAAATCCGCTGCGCGTATCGCAGCCGTGACGGCCTCGCGCACGGCATACGACAGGCCGCGTCCACTGTCCGCTTCGTCTGGCGCGGCCCCGGCTCCGCTCGCGCCGGTTCCGAGCAGACAGCCGGTTTCGTCTGCGACAACAGCCGTCGTCGTCTGACCGCCATAAATGCCCAGGACATACCGCATAACCTACTCGCTCCATCGCTTACGAAAAAGATAAATCCTAGTTCCGCGCAGCGCGCGTGGATTCCTGCTGCAAAACGAAAACCCCGCCAACGCTCTTTCAAGCGCGGGCAGGGCCGCTAGAACATCCCTTCATTGTTTCGTTATCGGGCGGGCGATTTGGGTTCCGCGCCAGCCTTTTTGGAAGATGCGGCGGGGCGCAGCGACTGTCCGGCCAGATGCCCCAGGTTCGTCAGCCACAAGATGCCGTTGTCGCCGGGATTGTTGACGTACACATTGATTAATACGCCCGCCATCTCGTCCGTACTGTTCTCGCCGTACTGGATGCGTTTGGGCGGCTGGTTGGGATTGTGGATGTTGCTCGCCGTGTTGTCGTGCGTCCATTCGGCGTGAACGACCGTGCCTTTGGGCAGATGGACGCGCTCTTTGACGTGATACGTAGATTGCCAGTTAAAGTCCCAATCGTTGATTTTGATAAGCGGGCGCGTGGTGTGGTCGGGCAGTTCGGCCCACAGTTTGCAGGTCTTGCCGATCAGGTGCATGTGTTCGTATATGGCCTCGACATCCACATCTACAGGCAGGGTGTAGTCGTCGTGTTCCGGGTGGCCCCCCTCGCCTGCGGGTATATCCAGATGCAGTACGCCCATCGTAATCAGCGAGCCGGTTCGAGTCGGCGGCCTGTCGGTAAAGTACAGGCCGATGCACGATTGATCGGTCTCGACTTTGCCGGTCGGGTGGTAGTGCATCCCAAACACGACATCAGCGTCTTTGGGCAGGACGCCGGACGCGTCGGCGGGGAAGATCTCCGGCCCCATACCGGGCGCATAGCCGGGCAGCCCGCCCGCCGGTATAAACCCCGGCCCGCCAAAGCTCACGTAGCCTTTGCCCAATCCGCCCTGATGCTCTTCCAGTCGCCGCGCCGCGCCGCTTTTGTCCAGCATCAGGGTGGCATGGTGGACGACGCGCCGATTGCCGGGCCGAAACTCTGCCGCTCGCAGATATTTGTCGCCGTCGAGATGCACGGGCAGCACAAAACTGCGATTGATGTCCCTGCCCTCGGCATAGATAGTATACGACGCGGGCATTTTCAGGATCAGGTCGGGCTTGCCCAACTGCCAGCCGTCTTTGTAGGGCGGGGGCGGGGCATCGGCTTCGCTGCCCTGCGGGGCGCCCTGCGCCGCCCACTGCGCCAGGGTCTTGATTTGCGCGTCCGTCAATCTCCGCTCGTGCTGGAACGCGCCGTATCCCGGTTCGGGCTGCCACGGCGGCATAGTCCGCTGGGCTGTGATCTCGGCGATCTGGCGGGCGCGTTTGCGGGCGTCCTCATACGAGGTCAGCGTAAACGGGGCCACCTCGCCCTGCCGATGACATGGCGCACACTGGCTGTAAAGAATAGGGGCCACGTCCCGCCCGAATGTCACCTGGGTTTTGGCGTGCGCCCACGCGCAAACCGGCACAATCACGGCAAGAAAGGCCATAAAGACGCCGCGCAAGCCGCTTATACGGCCTGACCGCGCCAGTCCTCCGCCAAAGTGTAAACCGCGCTGTTTGTCCATGATTGCTCCTCGCTTGCTGTGCTGTCAGGCAGATTGCCACTATTGTTACGCCGGGGCAAACAGGCGGCGTTTCGCGCGATTTGTACCTATGCGCGCAGGGCTGAGGCCTGTCCCCCGCCGCAAATGCCATCGTTTCCGCTAAAAACATTTGTATTCACGAGAGATGTAATGGTATAGGCGCAGACAAGTTGAGTCGCCCTCCATACCGTGTGCTAATGCGCGGCGTGAGTTGTGGCGGGGATGGCATCAGGAATGTAGCAGCCTATGGAACGGGTAAACGGCTGCGGCATCGGTTCGCCGCGCAGGACGGCGTCCAGAGCAAGGCGCAGGTCGTGGCGCGTGGCGGTCTCGCGCCGTTTGCCGAACCCGACATATAAATCATCAATGCGGCCCCGATACAGCAGTTTGCCGCCCGAAGTCAGGACAGCGGCTTCGGGTGTGACGGTCACACCGGTCTTATGCGTCAAACGATGGCTGGGGTCGAGCAGTACCTGTCCGGGCAGGCCGTACTCCCCGGCGTGTTTATGGGCGTTGGCAAGCGTCTGCGCGGGGTCGGGATAAACGCTGTAAAATCCAATTCCGCGCGGCGTGTACTGCGCTGCGATACGCCGGATTTCGGGCGCATACGCGTTGGAGATGGGGCAGTCCGTCGCAACAAACAACAAAACAATCGCCTTTTTGCCGCTCGCCTCCCTTAGCGGGTCAGCGGAAGTGTCCGCGAAGCCGGAGGCCGACACAGCATACAACATGCCAAGCGCCCCGGCGGCAATCAGCCTGCCCCGCGTCCGCGCCACAAAAACAAATCTGTTGTCGGCCTGCTGCATCCGCGCCCTCCCCCTGAATGTAAGTAAACACTTACTTAGTGGTCATTGTAACACAACGATCCGAAAAACGCCAGTGAGTGCGGCAAAAATAATTTGCTTATCCCTAAACCGCGCCGCGCCGATGCGCTATCATGCGCCGATGCCGCCGAATACGACCTGCATCAAATTGGCGACAAACTGCGCGCGGGCCGCGTCCCAATCCTCCGGCTCGTCGCTGAGGACGCGCTGCAAGAAGCCGCTCGTCGCCGCAGAGATAATGTCCGTGCCTGCCCCGGCGATGTCGCGCTTTAGCTCGCCCCGGTCGGCCCGCTCCTGCAGGGCGGCATACAGGTACAATCCCTGCCTGCCGAAGTCGGCCCACAACTCGGCGTATACTTCCTGATCCTTCTTAGGCGTGGTGAACACCATCCGCATAAACGCGCGATGCTCCCAGAAGGCGTCCAAATAGCGCGTGACAAGCTGTTCCAGAGCGGCGCGCGGGGGCAGGGCGTGCGACGAGACGGTGGGCGGCGCAAACAATCGGCGCGGCCCGAACTCCGCAACTACGTCGCGCAGCAGCTCAGGCTTGCTGCGAAAGTGCCGAAACAGCATAGCCTCGCTAACGCCCGACCGCTCGGCAATGGCTTTCGTGGTCGTGCCGTCGTACCCCTGCGTAGAAAACAGGTGCAGCGCGGCCTGCAGCAGCGAAAGGCGTCTGTCCGGGCCGGTTTGTCGCGTGGTCTTCATGCTTTTATTGTGTCACGAAACGGGGAAAGTTTTACCTTAGATAACGCGGATGAAACGAACAAGCGCAGATGATTCAACAGCTAATCTGCGTCAATCTGTTTCATTCGTGTCATTCGCGGTAAAGATTCATTTCTGCTTGCGGGCGTGGAGGATCAGGCTGAATATTTTGTAGACGAGTTTAGCGGCGAGAAAGTCGGGGGCGTGGAGGCCGGGGATGGGGGCGAGTTCCACGCAGTCAAAGCCGATGACGCTGCCATGCCGCACAACGACGTGGAGGATGTCCAAAACCTGCTGCCAGGACAGACCGCCGGGTTCGGGTGTGCCGGTGGCGGGCATGATGGCCGGGTCGAACACGTCCACGTCCAGGGTAAGGAATACGTTCTTGCCCGCGACGCGCTGCATCAATGTGTCGAGACCGGCCTGCCACGCGCTCGCGCTTTGCAGCAGGGTTCGGGCGGGCATACACAATACCTGCTCTGGATTGTCCCTTAGAAACTCCGCCTCCGTCCTGTCCAGCGAGCGGATGCCTAGCTGCGTAATCGGGCTGAAGTCCGCAATGCGCCGCGCGGCGCAGGCATGGCTGTACGGCGTATCCTCGTACTCGTCGCGCAGGTCGGCGTGGGCGTCCAGCTGCACGGTCACAAAGTCGCCATAGACCTGCCTCAATCCGCGCGCCGTACCGACGCTCAGGCCGTGTTCGCCGCCCAGGACGCCCAGCAATTTGCCGCTCGCCGCATAGTGGGCGACCGCCGCTCCGATCTCCCTTATGGCGGCTTCAGGCGAATGCAGGGACGGCGCGAGGAACGGCAGGGTGTGCAGGCCCCACTCCAGCGCAGGCTCGCCGTACAGTTCCATGTCGTACAGTTCCACCTGCCGTGACGCGTCCACAATAGCCTGCGGGGCGTGGCGCGTTCCCTGCCCGTAACTGGTCGTGGCCTCATACGGCACGGGCAGAACCAGCGCCTTGCTGTGTTCAAAACCGCTGTGTTCGGGCGGCAGGCCGAGGAAGTTGCGCGGCGTTCCAAACTCGTAATCAGGCAAAACGATCTCCTATCGCTCGATGTTGGCAAGATAGGCGCGGGTAAGGCGGGCGAGCAAGTCATCGCGCCGGTCGTACAATCGGCGCAAGGGACGGGGCTTGGACTGGTCCAGCACGTAAGCCGCGATGATGGGCAGGGCAATCGTGCTGTCGCAGTAGCAGACGACGGTATCGGGCAGTTTGTCCGGGTCTACCTTGCCCCACGTCACGGCCTCGCTGGGCGTGGCCCCGGACAATCCGCCGGTATCGGGCCGCGCGTCCGTGATCTGAATATAGTAGTCGTGGCCGCTCTCTTCCAGTTTCATAATCTCCTGGATTTGCGGCTCGGTCTGGAGCGCGAAGTTCTTGGGACTGCCGCCGCCGAAGATGAGCAGGGCGCTTTTGCCCGTCGTGGCCTCGCCTCCGGTTTTGGCGTGATACACCAGAGCGGCGGTCTCATTCACGTCGCGTTCGGTATCTATGCTCAGTTCGCTGCCCCTTAGTCGGGCCGCTGCCACGCTCATGCCGATGCTCGAATCGCCGGGGCTGGACGTATAGATCGGAACGCCCGCCTCATACGCCGCGCTCAGTACGCTTTTGTGCGGCAGGTTCAGCAGCAGTTCGCGGGCGCGAACGTAGCGGCCCAGGCGATAGTGCATTTCCGCCGTTCCCATGCGCGTCTGAAATTCGGGCGCGAGCAGGGTCTGCGCCACAAAGTCATCGGTCTTAAACAGAACGTCCTGATCGAACACGATGTCGTAGATGCGGATTAGCTTCTGATCGAGCAGGGCTATATCGTCCACAAACGGCGTCGTGCCGTGCAGGTCGAAGCCCAGGGCGCGGTGCATGTCATGGTACAGGTTCGCGCCCGTGCTGACGATCCAATCAATGAAGCCCGCCTCGATGAGCGGCACGAGCGCGGCCACGCCCAGGCCCGTCGGCGTGAGCGCGCCGGTCAGGGTGACGCCGACAACGACCTCCGGCTTCAGCACGTCACGCGCCAATAGCTGACACGCCTCGCGCAGCCGGGCCGCGTTGTAGGCCAGAAGGTAGTTGTCTACCAGGTCGCGCACACTCAATCCCGCCGCTATGGGGCCGGGGTTCAATTTCACGCCATGCTCCGCCACTAATTCGTATCCAGTTCTTTTTTCGTTTGTCAACGCAAATCAACAAAGTAGGGGCAGACCCCCGTGTCTGCCCAATGGTGTAGGGGCAGACCCCCGTGTCTGCCCAATGGTGTAGGGGCAGACACGGAGGTCTGCCCTCCCGTATAATGTTAGCGCTGCAACGCCCATTTACGCATTTCGGTCTCGACATCCGTACCCCAGTGAACGCCGCGATGAAACACGTTCTGCTCCACGACCGAAAAGCCGCGCAGCTTTTCGCGCAATACCTCGATCACGGTCTCGACGCTGAACTCCACGCACGAGAAAATGTCCACGAACGCCTCGCGCCGATCCGTGTAGCAGTGGATGGCTGCGTGGCTCTCATAGAGGATAATCACGCCCGACCAGCCGGCGTGATCCGGGTCGCCGTTCTCCTGCCCGACAAGCGGGCCGGCCAGCACGCGCATTCCGATGCGGTCAACCAGCGTGGTCAGCAGGCCGCCGATTTCTGCCGGGCCATCCAGCGCCTGATTGCGCTCGATGTCGGCGATGCGGAGAGTGAGATGCATTCCGTATGTGGACGCGTTCAACTGTGAACTCATAGGTGTGTGATCCTTTTTATGTATTTTTGTTTGGTGTCGCGCCCGACGCTCCTGCCGCTTTGCAGGAGGCAGGCAAAAAGCCCGCCTGTACGCTCAGGGCGGACGACGGCGGCATACGCGGCGCGCAGGCGCAAACAGGCCCGCTAAAGCCACGCAAATCTACAAACGCCAGATAAGAGGCGCACTACAACAGACACTATAAAAGATAGTCAAACCGGAAATAAAGGACGGGAGGAAGGCGAGGCTTGCCCGATGGGGTGGGCAAACAAACAGGCCGTTCCGCGCGCCGCGTGTTCATTAGAGCGAACTCCGCAACAGGCGAAACGGCCGCGCGAGTCAAGAGCGGCAGCCGAAGCGCTTACACGGGATTCACAGGGGTTGAGATCCGCCTCCCCGCAAAGGGAGGCTTCAGACTGGCACAGCTCATTGTTGTTCTCCGGGCGCTGCAAGACCGCTCTCCACACAAAGGAGAACAGCGTTTACAGTCCAAGACGCACACAGTTTCAAACACTTTGCACACGAGCGAAGATGTATTTTGCCTCGCGTCGAAAACCTATCAACGTCCGGCACAGCATGACGGCGCGGACGAGAATTTGTCTACACCTTTGCTTTTTCAGTCTTCGTTTGCGCTTATAATCTCATATACCACATATACGCATAATGTGTCAAGTTCGTTTGCGCTGGATTTGCGATTTTACGAGCATATAGAGGCAGGGTGTAATTTCAGGCAGGAGGCGCGCGGCCCAACGCCGAACAAGCAGGAACAAGCGGCGCGTTTCTTTCGCCCCGCTTCTATTCCACAGAGACAACTCACTTACTTAGGAGGAATTCCCGCAATGACCGCAGGAAGCACACCCAAAGACAAAATCCGCGTCGGATTGATCGGCAGCGGAGGCATCTCGAAATCGCATCTGCCCCACCTTTCCGCCTCGCCCGACGTACACATCGCCGCCTTTTGCGACATTGTCGTGGAACGGGCGCAAAACCGCGCCAACGAATACGGCGGCAACGTGTACGATGACGCCGAAAAGATGCTCGCCAAAGAGAATCTCGACGCCGCGTATATTCTCATCCCCACCTACAAGCACGGCGCCCCCGAACGCGCCTGCATCGCCGCCGGCGTCCCGTTCCTCGTGGAAAAGCCGTTGGGCATTGACCCCGACGACCTGCGTAAACTCAACAGCGAGGTCAAGGCGTCCGGTCTGATCGCCATGTCGGGATTCATGAACCGCTACCGCCAGAGCGTGCAGCGCGTCAAAAGCCTATTGGCCGACGACCCCGCCATCCTTATGGACGGCGCGTGGATCAGCGGCCCGCCCCTGGATAAAGACGGCGATTATTTTGCCAAGAACCCCATCGGGCAGTGGTGGCCCGTCAAGGACCTGAGCGGCGGGCAGTTCGTCGAGCAGGTGATCCATACCATTGATCTGGCGCGGTATCTGGGCGGCGAGGTCGAAGAGGTGTACGCGTTCGCGGCGCGGGGCTTCAATCAGAAAGTGCCGCAGCTTGTCAGCAACTATACCAATGACGATGCGATGGTCGTGTCCCTGAAATTCGCGCATGGCGGGATCGGCAACCTGATGGCATCGTGTTCTACGCCCGCAGGCGGCGGCATCTTCCTGAACGTGTGGGCGGGGCAGCACGGGGCCAAGTTCACCGAATGGGCGCACCATGTCCAGATCTACACGGCGGGCCAAAAGGAGCCGGAAACCATCAAGGGCGACATTGACGACATCTTCCCCACCGAAGACCGCGTGTTCATTGACGCCGTCAAGACCGGCGACCAAAGCAAAATCAAGGCGTTCTACGAGGACGGCGCGCGCACGACCCTGCTGGCCCTCGCCGCCAACGAAAGCGTCGCCACAGGCCAGCCGGTCAAAGTCAAATACGAATAATTCACCACCCACTGTACTCAGTTCCTTCCTGATATGAGCCGATACCTGTAAACCCGACACCATCTTTATTACAACTATTACAACACTTTATCACCATACGGAGAGTGCGCGTTCGGCCTGCTATGTGATTGCAGGCCGAACGCGTTTTTTATTTTGCTTTTGTAACCTCCGCGATGTCACGCCCGCCCTCCGCCGCCGTTGCTTGGAAACAGACAAAAAGAGAACTCACAGCCAAAGCAAATGAAACAGCGCTGTGGATGGACAACCCCTCTTCCGTCACGTACAACACAACCGGAGCAGAAGCCCATAACCGCCGGGATGATTAAGCCGAACAACCATCGGATTCAATAGCATCGCAGCATTGCCAAAGAAAAGAGCCGCGCCATGAAAACAACCACGCGTTTCGCCGCCCTGACACTATCCCTGACCCTGGGAACGGGTATCGTGACCCTGCCGCTCGCGGCCCGCGCCAGCGAAGAGGGCAAGCGCAACACAGCCCTCGCTCTGGGCGCGACAGCCGCAGCCCTGCTGCTGACGCAAAAGAACAAGCTGCCCGGCGTCGTGGCGGCGGGCGCGGCAGTCATCGCTGTTTCTCAGCTCGGCCACGACCGTCGGGATCGCTACCGCCATGACGACGGCTATGGCTACAACGACAATCGGCATCACGACGATTACGGCTACGGCCATAATGACGGCTACGACAGCCGGAACCACGATGATTATCGCGGCGGTTACAGCGGCGGCGGCTACAACGCCGGGTATGACAGCCGGGGCCACGACGACTATCACACCGGCGGCTACCGCTACGGCCAGAACGACGCGAACCGCCGGGATGATTACCGCGACAGCAGCAACTATCGCGACAACAATCGCACCCATGACAGCGGCAATACCGGCGGCTACCGCGTCGGACAGAACAGCCCGAACCGCTACGATGACAACAGCCGCGTCACGCAATCACGCACCGTGCGCGGCTTTGGCGGAACGCGCTAGCTGCGGATAGCTGCGGATAGTTGCGTGTTGCTTGTCGCTTGTTGAAGGCAAGGAAACGACAGCAGCCGGGGTTCACATCCAATGCCACGACCGCATTGGATGTAAACCCCGGTTTTGCTGCCTTACTTGTTGCCTTACTTGTTGCTTTACATGGTATGTGTACTGCGGCCATTTTGCGCGTTTCCGACGCGTTCCACATACCGGGTCAGCAGCATGGCCCATAATACGCTGTCACCCAGCGTGACCAGGCCGCTCAGGGCAAGATGCGCCGAAGGTGAGTCGAGCGAGCCGCTCAGTATCGCTTCCGGCAAAATGACCGCCCCAACGAGGATGTCGCCCGCTATGCAGTCGTCGCTCGGATGGCGCGTCAGCCACACGCAGGCAAGGCGAACACCCGCGATCACAAGGGCGTAGATCAGACAGCGAACGCCGCGCGACAGGGCGGGACGGCGCAGCAGTCTGCGAAATACGCCCGCGCACGCCAGCGCGAACGCGCTCAGGGCCAGCGCGGCAGGCGCAAAAATCAGTAGTAACATCAACAGCCCGGCGATAATAAGCATCAATCGCTTCTCCTCAGTTCTCCTGCTATTGTTCTGTTGTCCGCGTTCATTCTTCCCTGATTTACTCTTTCCTGATCTATCTTCTCTGGTTACTTTCTGAATGTTAGAAACGTCGTTTTAACCCCGACCAGAGTATGTCCGCGACCGAGTGCGTGGTTCCCGCCAGCACGAACCCGCCGGCAAGCGCGGCGGCCTCGCGGGGATGCGCCTGACCGAGCGCCCACAGCGACTGCCACTGCTGCCGCGTAAACTCGCCCGCATCGTAGTGCGGCCCCAACCGGCTTATCAGCCACACGCCCGCCCAGATCAGCCCCGTGCTGACGATCCCCAGATACAGGGCGCGGATGATGCCGCCGAGTATCAGGCCGTGCGACACCCACGAGCGATGCGGAACCAGCATCTGATAAGGTTTCCAGATCCAGCGCAGCCAGCCCCAACGCTTGTACTCCCGGCTCATCAAGTCCAGGTCGCCCGCGCAGGCGTAACCCGCGAACACATACGCGACCGTGAACAAAGCCGCCGGCCCCGCCTGCGGGTGCGGCGCGCGGGCGAAATACAGGCCGTTTCCGATCCCCGCCGTCACCAGGGTAATAACGTCATGCGCCCGCGCATTGGGCATATAGAACCTCCCGCCAAAATCAATCAAACATTCACTATTTAGCGTCCGTTTACAGGATATGCAATGAACATGGATTACGTTTCGTCAGATCATCGGCCAGGTGTTGTTACACTCCGCCTGATTATGACACGAAATCCCGATGAATTTCGACCGTGCCGAAATCCTCCTGGCCGGTTATGAGGCACGCGCCTAAAGTTGCAGGCGCGTTTGTCCGAAAATACCTGCGTCCTGCGTGATGCGTTACCTGTCAAGGCAGGCGCGGCGGGCGCGCTCTGCCCGATTGAGGCATTGATTGAGATGTTATTTGATTGAGATGTTATTTGGATGTTGGCGAGTTTCGATTTGTAAGTTTTGATTTATGAGGACAGCATGACCACAGCGGATGCGGAGCGCGCGGAGCGCGAAGAACAGATCGTGGCGTTTCATCTGGACGCGGAAACCTATGGCATTGACATCGCCATGATACAGGAGATCATCCGCCTGCCGGAGATCACGCGAGTGCCGCGCACCACGCCCGATGTGGAGGGCGTCATCAACCTGCGGGGCCGGATCGTGCCGGTCGTCAATCTGCGCGCGCGCCTGGGATTGGGCGACAAGGCGCGGCCCGCCACGGCCCGCGTGATCGTCGTAGAATCGCCCGAAGGCGCGGTCGGCCTGGTCGTGGACGGCGTACAGGGTGTGTTATGCCTGCCCGCGTCCAGCATCGAAGCGCCCTCGGAACTGGTCAGCGGCGCTTCGGAAGACCACATTCGGGGCGTTGGCAAGACCGGCGACAAACTAATCATCATGCTGCACGTCGCCAATGTGCTGCGCCGTCCGAGCGTCGCCGAGGCACACTGCGAAGCCGTGCAGCCTCACGATACGACGAGCGCGAGCGCCGTCAGCGCCATTAACGCTGCCAGTTCTCTCAATGTTAGCAACAATGTTAGCAACAATGTTAGCAACAGGGAAGCCGCATGAACGAGGACATGAGCCAATTTCTGGGAGTATTCCTGGACGAAGCCCGCGAGCAGCTCGCCCTGCTGGAGGAAGATATTCTCAAGCTGGAGCAGTCGTCCTCCGAGTCGCTCTTGCAGGAGATATTCCGCGCCGCCCACACGCTCAAAGGCTCGTCGCGCACAATGGGGTTTGTGCCGATGGGCGAACTGACGCACGCGATGGAGGATGTCTTCGACCAACTGCGCCAGAACAAGCTGGAGGTCGGCGGCGCGCTGATTAACGCCCTGTTCGCCTCCCTCGACAGCCTCAAAGCTATGATAGAGGACATCGCGGACGCCGGCAATACCACGCGTGATACGTCGGGCGAGACGGCCAGTTTGCGGGCGGTTTTAACATCAGGAAAGAAAATAGGGACACAGGAAGCGGGCGCTGCTCCGGAGCAGGCAACAAGCGGCAATCAACAAATAACAAAGGATGGCGAAGCCCTCTCCCTGTCCCCTTGTCTCCCTGTCTCCCTGTCTGAAGACCGCACTCTGACCGGCTTTGAATTAAAGCTGTCCGAGGCGGCGTATGAGGCGGCAGCGGAAGCGCGTGGCGCGGGCTGCGCGGTCTACGGCCTGAAACTGGAAGTGGCGACCGACTGCATCATGAAATCCGTCCGCGCCCTGATGACGCTGCAGGCCCTGGATCGCATCGGAACCGTTCTCGCCTCGCTGCCGGATGAGGACGGCCTGGAAAACGAAGCCTTCGAGACCACCTTTGAAGTGGCTCTGGCCTCGGAAGCCACCCCGGACGAAATAACGGCCGCGGCGCACAGCGTCAACGAAATACGCTGCATCCTGCTTGCGCCATGGGAAGCCCCGACGACGCCGAACGTGGAGGCGAAGTGCGGGAGCGCGGACGCGCCGGACAGGGCGACCGCGCAGGGCGTGACGGCCACGCCGGATGCCGCGACGACGGCGCAGGCAGGCGCGCGGGCGGACAGTCCGGCCTCTGCGCCTGCGCCGTCGTCGCGGCAGACACTAGTAGGACAGCAAGCGCCCGCCGATGGGACGGCCACACACACGCCTGCCGCCCAGGCCAAAAACGAAAACGCGAAACCAAAAGCCCAGAGCGCGACCGTGCGCGTGGACGTGGCCCGCCTGGACAAACTGCTCGACCTGATCGGCGAACTCGTGATTGACCGCACGCGCATCGCCCGCATCGGCCTGAAATTCGAGCAGCAGTATTCGGGCAGTGTGCTGCTGGAAAGCCTGAACGAGACCTCGGTTCACATCGGGCGCATCACGGACGAATTGCAGGACGAGATCATGAAGGCGCGTATGCTGCCGCTGGAAAGCGTGTTCAGCCGCTTTCCGCGCATGATCCGCGACCTGGCCCAGAAATTGGGCAAAGAGGTGCAGTTCGAGGTCGCAGGCCAGGAAACGGAACTGGACCGCAGCGTGATCGAGGTGATCGGCGATCCGCTCATCCACATGCTGCGCAACAGCATTGACCACGGCATCGAAATGCCGGACGAGCGCGAACGCGCGGGCAAGCCGCGCGCCGGAACCGTGCATCTGCGCGCGCGCCATCAGGAAAACAGCATTGTCATCGAGATCGAGGACGACGGGCGAGGCATAGACCCCGACATACTGAAGCAAAGCGCGGTAAAAAAAGGTCTTCTCAGCGAGGAGGCCGCGCAGCGGCTGACGCGCAAGGAGGCCATTGCGCTGATCTTCGCGCCCGGTTTCTCCACGGCCGCAACACTGACGGATGTATCGGGGCGCGGCGTGGGCATGGACATCGTGCGCAGCAACCTGCAAAAGCTGGGCGCCCTGATTGACATTGACAGCCGCGTCGGGCAAGGCACGATCTTCCGGGTACAGCTGCCGCTCACGCTCGCCATCATACGCGGCCTGCTTGTGGACGTGGCGGGGAGCGTGTACGCGCTGCCGCTCAACGCGGTCACGGAAACCCTGAAGATCGACGTGGACACCATTCACGTGATCGCCCATCGCGAGGTGATCTTGCAGCGGGGCAGGACGCTGCCCCTGGTTCGCCTGCGCGACGTGTTCGCGCCCCCGCTAACGGCAGGCGGCAGGAGGGGGGGAGCGGAGCCGACAGCGTATGCCATCGCAGACGCCCGGAACGCGAACGCAGAACGCGTCGAGGAACATTTGACCGACAAGGTTCAGGACCTGCGCCTTACCTCGCCGCCGCAGCCTGACTCGCTGTATGTGGTCGTGGCGGGCATGGCGGAAAAGCAGGTCGGGTTTGTCGTGGACGCGCTGGTAGGAGAGCAGGAAGTGGTTATTAAAACACTCGGAGCCTTCATCGGCGAAATCAGAGGCATCGCGGGCGCGACCATTCTGGGCGATGGACGCGTGGCGCTGATCGCCGACATTAACGGATTGACTGCCATTGCCGCAGGGGAAAAGGGGAAGGCACATGCCGCCTGATGTAAAATCCATACGTATTGACCGCACGGTCTTCAACCAGACGCTGGAAAAAAAGCTGGCCGACCTGCCGCCCCTGCCCGCCGTAGTCGCGCGCATCATGCAGACCATCAACAACCCGGACACCACGGCGGAAGAGCTGAACAAGCTGATTTCAATGGATCAGGGACTGGCCTCCAAAGTGCTGCGTATCGTCAACAGCGCGTACTATGGCTTTCCCAAGCGCATCAGCACGATCACGCACGCCGTTGTGATTTTGGGCTACAACACGGTACGCAATCTCGTGCTTGGCGTCAGCGCGTTCGGCCTGCTCAGTCAGAAGAGTATGCCGTATGGCCTGAACCGGGCGCAGTTCTGGGAACACAGCATCGCCACGGGCATCGCGGGCAGCATCATCGCCAAAAAGCGACTGCCTAAGATCCGTTCGGCGGGCGAGGAGGCGTTCATCGGCGGACTGCTGCACGACGTGGGCGCGCTGTTTCTGGACAGCTACTTTCCCGTGCAGTACGCCGTAGCGATGGCCTTTGCGACCCGCGAGGGCAAGACGGCGCGCGACGCCGAGGCGATGGTGCTGGGCATCGAACACGCCACGGTCGGGCGGCGTATCGCGGAACACTGGAATTTCCCGCAGCATCTCGTCGTGATCGTCGGCGGACACCACGAGCCGATGCGCCACAAGGACGTATCCGAATTGGTGTGCATTATCCATGCCGCCGAATGGCTGGCCTGGGAATGCGGCTACAAGACCTCGGAGCATACCACTCCCTGCCCGCTTGACCCCGAAGTGGCGGAGTGGCTCGGCTTTGACGAGGCGATCTGGGAAAAGGTCAAGGAAGATCTGGCCGTTCAGATGGCCGCAGCCGAAAGCCTGCTGCAGGTAGCCAAGGGAGGCTAAAAGTCAGGCAGGATCAACCGTTCAATCGCTTTCATCTCCATCTATGAATGGATGGAGATGAAAGCGATTTTCTTTTTGAACTTGTTGAACTTGCAGTGTCAGCCGCAATGTCGTCGCGCTTCAGTTCAGCCCCCGGCAGCAATTATGCAGGCGGCAGAGGGTATAATGGCGGCATAGAAGCCACGGCCTGCAAACCCACTGAAAACCGCGCCAAAGCGCTCGCCCTCTTGCCGCATACCTTGCCGCATACAAAGAGGATCGTCTGCAAAAAGCGTTGTCTACAAAGAGCGTGTAAGAAAAGCGTATTAAGAAGAGCGTATAGACTTTAGTTTCCGGTAAAAGTATGTAGACACAATTCGGGTGCGACATCAGGCAAGCGGCTGCGGTACAGTAGAGTTACCACACTACACTGGCCGAGGCTTACCTGATGTCACTCTTAGTCTACCGTATCTGTACCCTGCTCACGCAAGTGCTGGAAGATGTGCCGCTCGGCACGAACCTGGGCCTGCTGCACTTGTTCCTCGCGCTTATGTCCGGGCGTTTCCTCCACGCGCGCGGAGCCGTGTTTGCCGCTCTGGACAGCTTGGGCCTTGCGCCTGCCGCGGTGCGCCGCAGTAGTGCCGCCCTGTGCTATGGCGGCTGGAACACCGCCGACCTGCTCGCCCGCTGGCAGCAGACGGTAATACAGGAAGGCCGCTTCGTTGCCGCCTGTTATGAAGGCGTGCGCCCGGTCGCCTGTGACCTGACCGCCTTCTTTCGCCCCCACTTGCAGGGCCTGGACAGCAAACACTATGTGAGTACGGCGGGCAAGGCCCTGCCTGCCGTCTGCTTCGGGTTGGGCGTGGCCGTCGGGCGCATCGGTAACATGCGCTTCGCTCTGCCGCGCTTGTTCGTGCGGCGCAAGGCAGGCGAAAGCGAGAGTGACCTGCAAACGCGGCTGGTCGCGCAGGCGGCCAGAACGCTTGCCGCGTGCGAAGCCCTGATTGTAGATGCGGGCTTTGCCCTCGCCGATCTGCTGACCGCCGAGAACCTACGCTTTGTGGCCCGCGCCCGCGCCAACCAGACGGCGCGGCGCAGCGAACTGCCCGCCTACAAAGGACGCGGACGCCGCCCCACACGCGGCGACATCGTGCGGCCCTTAGCGCGAACGCGGGCCGGCAAGGACATTGCGGCCACGCCTTGTGACGCCACGGCGCGCTGGCACGACGGCGCACACCGTTTGACAGCGCAGATATGGAACAACCTGGTTCTGCCCGACGCCAAACCGGGCGTGCCCACGTTCCGGCTGGTCGCCATCTACGACCCGCGCTACAAGGAACCGCTGCTGCTGGCAACGAACCTGAGCGTGAGTGCGTGGGCGTTGTGGCGCTTATACAAGGAACGCTGGGGCGTGGAGCATCTGCCCCTGGCCGCCAAGCCGCTGCTCGGCTGCGAGCGGGCGTATGTGTGGGGACAGGAAAGCCGCTTTCGCCTGCCTGAACTCGCCCTGCTTGCGGGTAATCTCCTGTCGTATGTCGCCGCGACCAGCCAGCCGGTCGCTTCGGGGTTCTGGGATCGGGCGGCGCGGCCCACGGGCGGACGGCTGCGGCGCGTACTTGGACAGGTGCATTGTGCGGACTTGCCCGACCTGGCGGCACAACTGCGCAAAAAGAACAGCGTCACGGCCCACTTGAAGACCGGAGTGGACGCCCACAGACGCCACAAGGCACAAGCAACGCCGCAACAGGCGGCGCAAGCCGCTTCATTTACCGGAAACTAAAGATAGAAAGACTTTCACCAATGGCTACAATGGCTTATGATGTGTTTACCATGTGCAATCCGCTGTACGACATTCAGGCGGAGCTGACGGACGCGCAATTAGACGAGACCGGCTTCAAAAAGGGCGGCATGTTCCTGATCGAATCGGAGCAGCAGCAGGCGCTTGTCGGGCATATCACGCCCTACATCGTCAACAGCGCGTCCGGCGGGTCGGGCGCGAATACCAGTATCGGGCTTGCCATGCTGGGCGGGCAGGCGTGCTACGCGGGCAAGATCGGCCAGGACGCGCACGGCAACCTGTATACCGACAAACTCAAAGAGCAGAATGTCGCGGTCAGCGTGGGTCGGGGCGAAGGGACGACAGGCATCTGTGTGGTTCTGGTCACGCCGGACGCGGAGCGGACGCTCTGCACATTCCTGGGAATCTGCCGCGAACTCGGCCCCGATGATGTGGCCCTGGACGCCATCCGCGCCAGCAAATACATCTATGTGACCGGGTATCTGTGGGACACGGACACGCAAAAAGCCGCCGTCCTGCTCGCGATGAAGACCGCGAAAGAAGCGGGCGTCAAGGTGTCGCTCAGTCTCAGCGACCCGTTCTGCGTGGGCCGTCATAAGGACGACTTTTTGCAGATCGCCCGTGACTATGTAGACCTGCTCATCGGCAACGACGAAGAAGCGCAGATGCTGACCGGAACCGACAACCCGCATGACGCCATCAAGGCCACCTCCGCGTTGTGCGACATGGCGGTCGTGACGATGGGAGCGCGGGGCGCTCTGCTCAGGCAGGGCGAGCAGATCATCGAGGTCGGGGCGTACAAGGTGCAGGCCATAGACACGACGGGCGCGGGCGATATGTACGCGGCGGGAATTTTGTACGGCCTGACGCACGACACTCCGCTGGAAAAAACAGGACAGTTGGCCGCGTATCTTGCCGCGCAGGTGGTCGCGCACTTGGGCCCGCGCCTGGACAGCCTGGACGCAAAAGCCGTCGCGGAAATCTGCGCCTGATCCGTCAGGGTGGCTGCTGTCCATCCCGTTAATCCGCGTAATCCGAGTTCAAGACAATAATGGAGAGGGTTCGAGTTGTCTGAGGTGTCAAAGTCATCACAACAAGCCGCAGGTTCAGAGTGGCCGCAGTGGAGCGCGCGTTTTGCGGCAATTCTGCTTGCGCTGACCGTGCCGAGCGTGTGCGCCTTTGCCCGTGATGAACACGCGCCCAGGCCGGAACACGGCATGAGGGCAAAGGACGCGCAGGCGCGGCAGGACATACAGGCCGTGTACGACCGTCAGAACGCGGCCCTGATGCGCCGGGACGTAAAGGGGTTTCTCGCCCTCTGTACGCCCGATTACAGGGACGTGAAGCGGGACGCCCAAACGGGCAAAGGGCGTATCATCCCCGCCGGCATGATACGCCAGACCCTGCCGCGCCAACTGGCACGCTACTCCGATTTTACCATGACGGCGACCATCAACGCGTTTGCGCGGCAGGGCAGCCGCGCGAACGTGACGGCCACACGGCATGTGGAACTGACACTAAGCGATCCGCGCACCGGACACAAACGCCCGTATCGCAGCGACACGCGCACCCGTGACGTATGGATACAGACCGCGCAGGGCTGGCAGGCAAAAAGCAGCGAGGAGATCGCCTACAAGAAACGCTCCTGACCGTTCAGAGAACGCAGCGCCCCACAGGCAGGAGACAACCCCCTCGCCGTTTCAATGCCCCCGCCGCATACAGGAATATGTGCGGAAATGTTACGGCATCGGCGTTGTGGTATCGGCGGTGTGACAGCATCCGTGGGCGACAAGATGATTCACCCTGCGGGATTGTTTTTTGCGGCAAAGATCATCTGGCAGCGGTCTGCCGCGTGGTCGGAGCGTTGAGGGCGCGATCCAGGTACAGGCCCACCCTGTCGGCCCACATCTGGCCGTGCGCCTGCAAACCTTTGGGGCTGAAATGGATGCCCGTGCCGTCGTGGTCGCGGTTGTCGCCGGTCAGCGTGTCCGTGTCCGGGCCTTCCAGGGCTATGTTCGTGTCCCATAGCTTTTTCTGCGCGTCCCGCGTGCTGCTGAACAGCGGCTCGCGGGGGTTGTGATACGACACCTGCGCCACGAACCACGGAAACTCCCAGCCCGCCATCTGCTTTGAGGATTGTATGACATTCGTGACTTTGGCCGCGTACTCGTCGCTTGCCATGCCGGTATCGTTTTCGCCCTGATGCCACAGCACGGCTCGAAATCCGTTGGGGCCAAGCTGGTAGATGCGCGTCATCATCCAATTAAACAATTCGCCGTTCGGCTGCCACTTGCTGACGCTCGTGCCGCCATGTCCCGTGACCGCCACGCCGATAGGGACATGGTACTTCTGGTACATCGCATCCCCGAACGCGGGCCAGAAGCTGCCGCCGCCGCTGTTGTCATGCGTTCCCGGCTGCGGATCATTGGCAATCTGCCAGGTTGTGCCGCTGAAAGCTGACACCATGCCCGACGTTTGCTGCGTCCGTTCCTGCCCGGAATTGGTCGAGTTGGACTGCCCCGCGCCCACGAACACCTCGCCCACGCCCACGTTCTCCACAAGGGACTGCGCCACGATCAGCACTCCGCGCAGGGCGCGCACCTCGACCTTGTACCATCCGCCTGCCCCCGTCGGCAGGCTGGCCCAAAACGCCTGCGAGACGGGGTACAGCGTGACGGGCTGCCACGCTCCCGGCAGAAAACCGATCACGCTTTTGCCCACGACACGGGCCTCGACCCGGTCACAGGGCGGCACAACGCGCCCGCTGACGACTACGCGCCCGATCTGCCGGCTTTGCCGCTGGAATACCTGATAACTGCGCGGCGAAAGCAGGGTCATATCGGCTTCGGGAACCGACGGCGGCGCGGCCTGCCCGGTCTGATAAGCCACTGTTTCAATCCTATGCCCGCCCGCGCTGTTCGGCCCCGGCACACTCTGGCCCCGCGCCGCGCCCGGTCCACTTAAACACCATGCCATAAATACGCACAACAAACTGCCTGCAAATCGCTGCCCGCTCTGTTTCATATTAGATATAACCCCGTTTTTATTGCTGATTTGCTTTACGCGGGCGACCACTCCATCAGAGGTATTCGTCCGCAGGACGACTGGCCGCAGGCCCTTGTATCCGGCAAAGAATTTAGATGGTATATGCCGGTCTACGATTGCCGACTGCTCACCGCCACGCAGGGTTTGTGAAGCATCGCGCAAACTTGAACCCCGAACCGGAAAACATTCGTATGGGAATACGGTACTATAAAGTTTGCATCCGCTATTTGATTGACTATTCGCTTACAGGAGACATCGCGCCATGTCCGATACCGCCGTCGCTGAAATACAAACCGAACCTTTGATAGAAACGTCTCCGATTGAAACATCTTTGATTGAGACGCCGCTTCCCGGTAAATACGCGTCCAATGTGACTGCTAATGCAGCCGTGATGCCCGACGGGGATGTTGTGACGCCCGCGCAAATCGCGCAGGACGGCATGGAGATCGGGCAGCGCATCGCGGCCATCATCGCGCAGCGCAGGCCGTACCGCGAGCGCGTACAGCGGCTTGGCACACAACTGAACACGCTGGACACGGCCATACGCAGCCTGCGCGACTTTGTGCCGAATTTGCAGGCCGAGGAAGCGTATCCGCGCATCGCGGCCCTGCCGCTCGACAGTTTCGTGTCGCGCATCGGGGCGCAAAAAGAAGTCCTGCAAACGCTTTCGGCCCGGTTCCAGCGCGAGACCCTGAACATCGCCGTCGTGGGCATCGCGCGCATGGGTAAAAGCCGCCTGCTCCGCAGCCTGTCCGGTCTTGGCCCGGATGTGATCCCCGACCGGGGCGGCGACCCCTGCACGGGCGTTCGCTCCACGATGTACGACCAGCCGCAGGGCGACACGTATGCCGAGATAGTTTACCATACGCCGCAGTCCCTCCTGGAGATTTTGTGGGCGTATTGGGACAAGATCGAACTGCCGCTCGCCAAGCCGTACAGCCTGGACGCGTTTTTCGGCCTTGTCCTGCCCGAAGAAGCGCCCCGGAGCGAGCATACCGCCGAGCATCAGGAACTGCTCAACGAACTGCGTAAATACCAGCGCATCCGTCCGCTGCAAAGCCGGTTGGGAACCACGCAGACCGTGCGCCGCGACGAGATCGCCGCCCTTGTCACGCAGCCCGCGATTGAGACCAACGATGCCGCCGCGTACACGTACCTGCTCGTGAAAGAAGCGACCGTATACACGCATTTCCCTTACGACAATGTCAGCAAAATCGGCCTGATTGATCTGCCGGGCCTGGGCGAGGCCACATTGGGCGGGCCGGAGCGCGTCACGCAGACCCTGCGCCTGAGCGCGGATGTGGCCCTGTTCGTGCGCCGCCCGACCGCCACCGACTTTGCTAACAAGGACGAGCAGTTCAAACTCTACGACGCCTGCGCCCAGGCCCTGACCGGCTATCTCTCCCTGGATAGGTGGGCGTTCCTCGTCCTCAACTGCGACCACACGACCGGCCCGGACGCCTACGAAAAGTGCCTGTCCATTCAGCGCAGCATCAACAAGCCGTCCTCGCGCATGAAGTTTTTCGGTCAGGCCATCTGCGACTGCTCGGATCAAACGCAGGTCGAAGAACTGGTATTGAAGCCCCTGCTGACGACCATCTCAGAAAAGATCGGCGAACTGGACCGGGACTTTGTACGCGCTTTTTCCCGCGACATCCGCACCCTGCAAACCGACGTAAGCAACGCCCTGCACACGGCCCGCATCGAACTCGGCAGCAGCGACGATCTGGAAGACCAGTTATTGCGCGACAACTTCGACCGGCTGTGGGATAACCTCAAAGCGGGCCTGTACGATCTGGTCACGGAACTGGAGATCGCAAGCGACGAGCCGGACGCGCAGTTCAGCGCCCTTGTCAACAAGACCATCGAGGAGTACGAGAACGCGCCCAACCTGCCCAAAGTGGAAGACCTGGCCTTCCGTATGCGGGCCGATGGCGGGTACGGCGGGCCGTATGACGAGTACAGGCACGCGATCCGGGCCGCGCTGTCGCAGCGTCTGCGTCGTCTGGACGGCGGGTTGGAGAACAGCCTGGAAGACGTGAAGAAGCGCGTGGCTGAGGTGCTTTTGGCGCAGGGCGGCATGACGCGACTTGCGGGCGGCGAGGCCAGTTTGCAGCGCCTGATTGACGCCGTGCCGCCGGAGCATCACAAATTGCGCGAGGAGTTCATCGAACTGCGCGACTTTACCATGTCGGCGCGCGGAATGCTGGGCTTTATGCTCCGCACCAAGCTCAACAAGCTGGAACCCCTGCGGACGGGCATACCCAAACCGGAAGAGCAGGATGCCGTTCGCATGGCCGGCGACCTGAAGAAACTCGTGGATGAGACCGTACAAAGCATCAAAGACGCCCTGGAAGAAGAGGAGTTCCGCAAGCCCAGCCAGTGCGCGTATGCGATTGTGGCCGACTTCCGCGACGCCGTGATCTTTGGCGACAAAATGAAGGGCGAGTGGTTCAGCTTCTACAAGCGCGACGACGTGCGTTTGCAGGTGTGGCCCGAAGTGTTCACGGGCTTGGTGGACGTGCGGCAGCGTCGGGAAGAGTGGCTGGAGCGCGTCCTCGCCGCCGAACGCGCGAATGCCCCCGAACTGATGATGTTCGCGGTCTAGCGCAAAGGAGATGCTTGGTCATGTCTTTAACTGAACTAAGGCCCTCCGTTCAAGCTTTGCCTCGCAGTGACAGGTTCCGTTTGGTGCAGGAACTCATTACCGAACTTGCCCAGGAGGAAGGGTGGGCAGAAGGCGAATATGCCGTCTGGTCGCCTTATGACGCGCATGAGGCTGCTGCTACGCTGATGCAGCTATTGGAGTAAGCAGGTCATGCGGCAATGGAAGGTTCCATTCCGACAGCGGCGTTGTCGGGTGCATCAAGCGTGTGATTAACATACGCGCTAATGGTTTGTTCCAGGCGTCGTATCTCTTCGAGCGGGCCTTCCGCCATCTGCGCGAACTGCTGACGGCTTTTAGGTAAAACTTCCTCATGCAACGCCGTTAAAGCGCGAACCATGCGGTTCATTTGCTCGAATGCCTGTTTAAGTTGTGCTTCATTCGTAATCATAGCGCCATCCTGACTATGCCTTTTCTGAGTTCAAGCGCGCCGCGCACCTCAAATTCATTATACGCCAAATCAGCCTACGCGAGAACGACGAAATGACAATGCCGAACGAAATCATAAACGCGCCTGTCGAATCAACAAATTCTGATGCCGTCGGGACGCTGGGAATGGACGCCCTGCCCGCCTCCACGCCGGAATACGCCCCTGCCGCGCAGGTGTTCGTGGAGAACGTGACGGGACGGGGAACGGAAGAGGAGAGGGGGGCGGGCGGCGCAATCAAAACGCCTGATGCGCCGCCGACAGCGTCCGCCGATGCCTCCCTGCCGCAGCAGGCGTATGACCTGATGGTACAGTTTGTCAGCCGTGACCCGCGCTTTGAACTCAACAATAACGTGCGGCAGGTGCTGGCGGAAGTGCAGCATCTTCGCATGGCCGCTACGGACGCGCCCGCCGACAGCGACCTTGCCGTGATCCGCGAAACCGTGCAGCACATCTGGACGCACCTGCAAAAGACCGAGGGGGAAAAGAGGCTTAGAGGAGAGGAGACAGACGCAGTCGTCGTCCCCACTTCTAATACTTTTCCCGCCAATGCGCCGACCGCCGAACTGATTAACGAAACCCGAACCCTCGTGCGCTCGGTCAATGAAGAGGTGAACGCGACTCGCAACAACACCATACAGATGACCAATCAAATGCGGATCGCTATGGACGTGACCACGCGCTGCCTGCGTGAAATGGACAAGACCGCGCGTAAATACGAACAGCAGATCGAGCGCCAATCAGTACAGCAAACACAACAGCAAACAGAGCAACATGCGGCAGGACATTCAGAAGAACACGGCGAAATCATCGCTCTCCTGGACGAACTGCGCTCCCTGCGCGACATGCTGGCCGACGGATTCGAGAACGCGAGGCTGGAACCCATCGCCCCCGAACCCGGCGAACCCTTCCGCTACAACGAACACCGGGCCGACAACGGCTTTACGGCAGGCGGCAAAATCAAGCGCACCCTGTTCGCCGGTTTTCGCTGGACGCAGCCCACGCCGCCCGTTGTCCTGCTGCCAGCCATAGTAGAGACAGAATAGTAGAGACAGAGTAGAGCAGTTGAAACGCAGCAGGAAACAAATCAGATGCATCAAGGAGAATGACCCGTGCCGACAGTGATACATCAGCGGGTACGCGACGCGCAGCAAGGACAAAACCCGAACGTGATCTGCCGCGTTCCCTCCGGCTGGGTCGTGCTTGGCGACGTGCAGTTTTTGCGCGGTTACTGCCTGCTGCTTCCCGATCCCGTGGTTCCCGACCTGAACGCGCTTGCGGCAAACGAGCGAGCGCGATTTCTTTATGACATGGCGCGGGTTGGCGACATACTATTGAAGATAACCGGCGCGGCGCGTATCAACTACGAGATACTGGGCAACACCGAGCGGGCGCTGCACGCGCACCTTTTTCCGCGCTACGACACAGAGCCTGACGACCTGCGGCGTATGCCTGTCTGGTTCTACGACTGGAAAAATGCCGTTCCTTTCGATGCCGAACACGATAAGGGACTGATGCGGCAAATCGCACAGGCCCTTACGCAAGAGTAGCAAACACGCCAACCGCCAATTCGCAGACGCTTCAAAAGTTCGTATCCGTATAGTACACTGCGACATAAACAGAGCGTATCGAGCGGCGCAGGTACACAGGAAAACTTCAGTTCACAGGACAGTTGGCTGCAGGCCCAATATCCGGCAAAGTATTGAAAGAGTGTTAAAAGAGTATTGAAGCGTTATATGCCGGATTTCCATGACCGGCCTCATACGCAGGAGAGAAGAGAACGCATGTCGCAACCGACATTTGCCATCGGCATAGATTTTGGAACCAGCACGTCGCTTGTGGCCCGCTACCAGTACGGCATGGCAAGTGTGCTGTCCGACCCCAACACGCGCGACCAGTATCAGGCCCCGTGGACGCCGTCTGTCGTCGCCTCATGGAAAGATGACTCGGCTGGCAGTACGCCCGAAATCTATGTCGGCTGGCGGGCGTGGGACTTGCTCGAGTCGCCCGATACCATCCGCGAGGTGAAGCGCAGCCTGGGCGACCCGAACAAGACGTTTCGCATCTTTGGCGAGACGTACCGGCCCGAAGAAGTGGCAGCCCTGATCTTGAAGCAGATCGTCGCCAACGCGCAAATCAAGATCGGTGAGCCGATCAAGGATGTGGTGTTGTCCATCCCGGCCAACTTCGGCGGCGCGGCCCGCGCCGCTTTGCTGGACGCGGCCAAAATCGTGGGCCTGAACCCGCTGCGCCTGATTAATGAGCCGACCGCTGCCGCGCTGTCGTATACCGTGGAACACCCCGAAACTGATGAGAACCTGCTTGTCTTTGACTTCGGCGGCGGCACACTCGACATCACCATTCTCGCCAAATCCAAAACGTCCCTGCGCGTACAGTCCACGCACGGCAACCCGAAATTAGGCGGCGTGGATTTCGACATTAAAGTGAAAGAGTGGCTAAGGGAGCAGATAGACCCGGCGGTAATCCCCGACCCGGAACTTGACGGCATTCTGCGTAACGAAGCCGAGCAGATCAAGTGGCGTCTGTCGGCGGATCAAAGCACCAAAGTGTATCTGCGTAACGTGGGCAAAAAAGACGGGCGCGATTATTCGCTGCGAACCACGATCACGCGCGAGATATTCGAGCAGATCAGCCGCCCCCTCCTGGATGGCACACGCGCGTGCCTGACCGAAGCGCTGGGTAAGAGCAGCGTGGCGGTGGAAAGCATCGGGCATGTCCTGCTTGTCGGCGGAACGTGCAAAATCCCGGCCGTGCGCGAGATGATGGAGGCGGGGTTCGGGCCGCGCTGCCTGTCCTTTGACCCGCTGACGGCTGTGGCCGAGGGCGCGTCCATCCTCGCCGCCGATCAGATCGGATTGTTGGGCGGTAAAGAAGACGGGCGCGGGCTGGAACTGCGTGATGTGGCGAGCCACGGCCTGGGCGTCAGCTACGAGGACCCGCATACGCGCCAGGAGCGCTACGGCCTGCTGATTCCACCGGGCGCGGAGATCCCGTTTCGGCGTCTGCGCCACGACCTGACCCTGAAATCGCCCACGCAGCAGACCTTGACCATCACCCTCTATGAGGGCTACGCCACGACCGACACGCTGATGTCGGAGGCGAGGGCCACGCGCCTGCGCGAAGAGACCATCCACGACATTCCCGTTTCCACGACGGGGGCGCGGCGTTCCCTGCTCGTCACGTTCGTGTACGACGAAAACGCCGTGATGTCCCTGGAAGCCAAGATCGAGGGTACGGACAGGACTTTGCCCCTGCAATACGACGCCCGCCGCTCGGCCCGCGACATCGAGGCATCCGCGGCGCGAGTACGCAAACTGTGGCAGTACACGGGTCAGCCGGAAGGAGCGGAAGAGGAGACAGGGAGACAGGGGGACAGGGGACAACAGGCGAACACCTCCGGCTCCGGCGCGGCCAATGGAAATGGACAGGGCGCGGTTGTTCCCGGCTATGGCGTACCGGGAGCGGCAGCGACGGTGTATTCGAGCGCCGCGCCGAAAGGAACGCAGACACCCGATGCGTCCGCCCTCCTTCCGCCGCGCACACCTGCCGAAACCGCGCAGGTTGTGGGTCTGGATGCCCGATTGGACAGCCTGCTCGCCACCCTCAAACAACTGAAGACCAGCGACCTGATCCGCAGCAACCCGGCCCGCCGCGACCTTATCAAGCAGCTTCTCGCCCTTGCCGCCAGCGCCCGCAACAGCGACGAGATCAAAACCAAAGAAGACGCTGTGCGCGAGATCGAAGACCGCAGTCAGCAATGGGCCGGCGCACTTCCCGCCTAAAAGCGCATCGAAGCGAAATAGACAGGATTAACAAGATCGCTTCTAAGCCATGCAGCGTGCAACGCGGCGGCTTATCTGTTCACATTTTCATAAGTTCGCATCGTAGTCTGTGAACATCTGCGTTAATCTGCGGATACCTCTCCTCTTGTCTTTTCCCTCTGTGTCTCTGTGCCTCCAGGCGCTTAGTTTGCGCCCCGGTTTGAGGGGAGAGAAGCCGCAGGCATTAAAAGCGGTCGGTCGGCGGTATCAAAGGGCGTATACCGCGTCACCTGGTTGCGCCCGTTCTGTTTGGAGCGGTACAGGGCGGTGTCCGCGTGTTCGACCAGACAGCCCGGAGTGGATGTGGCAGGGTGGAGCGTGGCGACGCCCATACTGACTGTGACCGCCTGCCGCTCCCAACTTTGCGACGCCACAGTCTGACGCATACGCTCTGCCAGAATCATTGCGCCCTCAGCGTCGGTATCCGGCAGGATAAGAATAAATTCCTCGCCGCCGTAGCGGGCCACAAAATCCGTGGCGCGGGCCGCGTCGCGCAAAGCGCCCGCCACCTGTTTCAGCACCTCATCGCCTGCCGGGTGGCCGAAGGTGTCGTTGAACAGCTTGAACTTGTCCACATCCAGCATGATCAGGGCGAGCGGCGTGTGATAGCGGCGGCTGCGGTCGAACTCCTCGGTGAGTTTCTCCTGGAAACTGCGGTGATTTTTCAGTCCAGTCAGGCCGTCCGTCATGGCAAGCGCTTCCAGGCGAGCGTTCGCCGCCGCCAGCTCGCTGTTTGCGGCTTCCAGACGCGCATTCGCGATTTCCCTCTGCTCCTGATGCGTTTTCGCTTCTGTGATGTCGCGTATCGTGCCGAACAGACGCGTCGGCCTGCCCTGCGCGTCACCCACGGCCTGCCCCAGCGCATGAAACCAGCGCAGCGAACCATCATTCATCAGAGCGCGAATGTCGAACGCATACGGCAGGCCGTCTTCGCTGCACTTTTGAATCACGGCAAGATGCATCGGCACATCGTCGGGATGATAGCGGCGCATCAGGTCTTCCACCGTGGGCGCCCCCTGCGCGGGGTCGAATTCCAGCAGGCGGAAGGTTTCTTCCGACCAGACGATTGCTCCCGTCGCGATGTCGAACTCCCAGCTTCCGATGCCGGCGATACGCTGCGCTTCGGCAAGCCGGGCCTCGCTGCGGCGCAGGGCGTCTTCGGTGCGCATACGGGCCGTAATATCTATCGCCACGCCGCCCACGCACAGATCGCCCGAAGGGTCGGCAAAGGGGAATTTGTAGGAGGTCCAGATGTGCGGCGCGCCATCCGGGGTCGGCACGGTCTCGACGATCTCCAGGGGCCGGCCTGTCGCGCGCACCATCTCGTCGTTAGCCTGGGTCTGCTCGGCCACGTCGCGGGGCAGCCAGTCGTAATCCGTCATGCCCCACAAATCTTCCAGCGTGACGTTGAAAAGACGCTCGAAGGGCGCGTTGACATACAGGTAGCGCCCGCCGCCGTCTTTCATAAACGCCACCACAGGACTGGTATTCATGAAGGCTTCAAAACGCGTCTGCGCGTCGCGCTGTTCCCGCTCCAGGCGCTCTTGTATCGCAAGGGCGGTGGCCTGCTCGCTCATTTTGCGGCGCAGTTCCAACTGCGTGACCACTTGCCGCGCCAGCGTTTGCAGCGCCTGTCTCTGAACCGCGCTCAGGTCGTGCGGCTGACGGTCAATCACGCACAGCGTTCCCAGCGCGTGACCGGAGGGCGTTATCAGAGGCGCTCCGGCGTAAAAGCGGATGTGCGGCCAGCCCGTTACCAGGGGATTGTCCTTGAAGCGGGCGTCCAGGCGGGCGTCCGGCACGACAAGCACGTCCGGCCCTAAAATGGCATGGGCGCAGAACGCCAGATCGCGCGGCGTCTGCGAGACATCTATCCCGATCCGGCACTTGAACCACTGACGCGCCTCGTCTATAAGACTGACCAGGGCAATAGGCGTATGGCACAGCGCAGAGGCGACCTGAGCGATGTCATCGAATGCGTACTCGGCGTCCGTGTCGAGTATCGCATAAGAGTGCAGGGCCACAAGGCGTTCTGCTTCATTTTGGGGCAGGGGAGCAGGCAAGGGAAGATCCTTTGTGCAATACCATTTCCGATATTGCGGCAAAACGCAAAGAACACGCGACTTGCCGCAGTTTTCAAACGGCTTCGGCTGACTTAAAATAAATTACAATGAGTTGCAATGAGTTACAATGAATTAACGGAATACAAAGGGCATCAGGGCGGGGCAGGAGAATGCGTCGGGGCAAAAGGCAGTGGCCTGTGGTTCCTTGTGCTATTTTCGGCGAATGCCTGCCGCTTCTGTACCATGAGGAAGCAGGCATTTATACTATAAAAATCATAATCAAGATGAAACAGGCCAGAGGGAGTACAAAGTCCAGCCGCCGACAGGGCATCGCGCTATTGAGCCGACAGGCTAAACCGGCAGGGTTGTATGCCTTAAGTGACAGCTCTGAAGTGGCGCAAGTTACGCCTCGCCCGCAGCCTGCTCCGGCGCAGGGGCATCCAGCGCTTTTATCGCGTCCGCCACGTTCTTGATGAAGATGGTCTGAACGCCGGTCGGCAGGGCAATATGCTCGCGGTCGAACGCCTCCTTGACCTGCCGCATACACGCGCTGCCCACCTTCAAATAATCGGCCCGCTGCGAGTTGGTGTGAAACCGCACGATGAGGCTGACCCCGGATGCGGCCAGTTGATCTACCAGGATGTCGGGGGCGGGATCGGCGGCCACGCCTTCCACGCCGCGTACCGTGTCCAGGGCCACCTGCATAGCGCGGGCGATGTCGTCGGCGTAGCCGATGCTGATGGGAAACTCCCGCCGCCGGTGTGCGCTGGCCGTGTTGGACGTGACGATACTGGTAAACACGTCGCCGTTGGGGATGATCACCAGGCGGTTGTCATACGTGCGCAGGTACAGGGCGCGCAGTTCGATACGCTCGACCGTCCCCTCGAACTCGCGCACGACGATCTGGTCGCCGATATGAAACTGCCGCCCCAGGAGCAGCATGAATCCGGCGAAGAAATGCGAAAGGATGTCCTTGAACGCAAATCCCAGCACGAATCCCGATATGCCGACCGTGGTAGCGATGCTGCCGCTGTCCAGGCCCAGCGTAGAGAGAATGGCGATCAGGCCCACCGTCCATGTTCCGTAAAAGGCGAGGGCCAGAAACAACTGGCGCAGGTTGCTGTCGAAGTGGGTGCGGGACACGACATTACGCGCGATCCAGCGCATCACGCGGGCGACAAACCAGAAGATCACCGTCAGAATCATCGCGCCGGCCAAATGCGGTATCCAGCGCAGAATGCTGCGGAGCAGGTCGGCAAACGAGTCGCGGATCAGGATGCCCGCCCCGGTCACAGGATTGGCCCGCGTGGCGCGGGCGTCGGCCACGGCCCGATACAGTTTCTGACCCCATTGCAGGGCCAGTTCGCGCCGGGTCGTCAGCGCGTCCTGCGCGTCGCCGTCCGTGACGGTCACGATAGCCTCGCCGCCAAGCAGGACAGTAGTTTGATTGGCTTGCTCATGCAAGTCCGCGCTTGTAAACGGGGCCACAGGCTCGTCGCGCAGCAGCAGATTGACAAGCCGCCGATGCACCTTGTCGGCGCGGTCGGACGCGGATAGGCCCTTGTCGCCCAGCACGTCGAACAGCCGGCGGTTGTTGAGTTTGACGGGCGCGTAGGCCGAAGCGATTGTGGCGTCCGTACTCGCCGCCCCGGTCGGCGCGGCGGGAGGCTGCTGCGCCCGCACAGCGAGCGGAAGCGACAGCAATATCGTGAGCGTCAGCAGCCATCTGCAAACAGGAACGCCCCGGTTTTGGATCGCCTTGACCAGCGTGACGCTCTTTTGAATAGTTTTCATACTTTCTTTACTGGACATTTGCCCTCGATACTCCCCGCCTGTGCCTGCGCCAACGCAACCTGAGTACATTCTCAGAGACATTGCCATAGTACCTCTTCGTAGCAGAAAAGTGACAGCGGAAGAAGCGGCATCCGCGCCTGTCGCCTCTCAATCGTCCGCATTATCAAAGCAAATATGATCGAATTAAAGAGACCGAAGAAAGATACACGCTGCAAAAGGGGAACAGACATCATGCGGAACACATCACGTTTACTGACGACACTTGCGGGCGGGCTGGGCCTGCTGCCGGTCGCGCTCGCCGCGCCCTCCCTCGCTCAGAAGCCAGCCCCAGCCAAATACCATCAGGTCGGCAAGATCATGCTGGGAGGCGAAGGCGGCTGGGACTACCTGACGATGGACAGCGCGGCACAGCGCCTGTATGTCACGCGCGGCACACATGTCATGGTGATTGACACGGCCAAAAACGCGGTCGTGGGCGACATCGCCAACACTCCCGGCGTACACGGCGTCGCGCTTGCGCCCAAACTCAACAAAGGTTTTACCAGCAACGGGCGCGAGAACACCGTCACCGTCTTCGACCTGAAAACGCTGAAAGAGACCGGGCGCATCGCGGTCGGCAAGAACCCCGACGCCATCTTGTACGACCCTGCCACCAATCGCGTGTTCACGTTCAACGGCAGCAGCAACGATATTACGGTCTTGGACGCCGGGGCGGGCAAAGTCCTGGGAACCATCCCGGTGGGCGGCAAACCGGAGTTTTGCGCCACAGATGAAAAGGGCATGATCTACTGCAATGTCGAGGACACCAGCAAGATCGCCGCCATTGACGCCAAAACCATGACCGTGAAGCACCAGTGGCCCATCGCTCCGGGCGAGGAAGCGTCGGGACTGGCCTTCGACATGGCGCACCGCCGCTTGTTCGCGGTCTGCGGCAATCAAAAAATGGCGATTGTGGACGCCGACAGCGGCAAAGTGGTCGCCACGCCCGCCATCGGCAACGGCCCGGACGCCTGCGCGTTCGATCCCGCTATGGGGTTCGCCATCAGTTCCAACGGCCAGGACGGAACCATGACACTGGTGCATGAGGACAGCCCAAGCGCGTTTACGGTGGCGGGAACGATCCCGACGCAGCGGGGCGCGCGCACCATGACCATTGATCCCAAAACGCACCGTGTCTATCTCATCACGGCCAACTTCAAGCCCATGCCCGCCGGAACCACGCCGGGGCCGCGCCAGCGTCCGCAGATGGAGCCGAACAGCGCGGTGATTCTCGTGTACGGCCCCTAATGCGATACTAAGGATGACGCTGCGTAGGGCCACTCACCTTGTCCCCTGCCGAGAAATGCTGTGCCTTCGGAAGCGTTCCCGGCAGGCGAAAACGTTTCGGCAGGAACCACGCTCTGGCCCTGCGAGATGTACACAATGCAGAAACAAATAGAAGGAAGCAGGTAAATTGTTTACCTGCTTCCTTCTGTGTTTGACTACGTTCAAGCGGTTCAAACAAAACGCGCTCTCGATGTCAACAAACCGTGTCCCCTGCCGATCAGACAACGAAACCAGACGCCCGGTAGGTAGCGGCGCGCTCTTCGATGTTGACCGCGCCATGTGCGCCAAGCACCTGCGCGATGCTGTTTACGCTCGCATCATCGGCGCGCACCGCGATCAGCGTTCCGCCGCGCCGTACACCCTCATTGTAGTAGGCCGCATCCGTTGTGGGAACGCCCACATGCGTCAGTGCGCCGACCAGCCCGCCTGCGACTGCGCCAACGCCCGCGCCCGTCAGCATCCCCGCAAGCCATCCGGCTCCCGCGATAAAGCCCAAACCCGGAATGACAAAGAGGCTCAGGCCCGCCAGCAGGCCCAATACGCCGCCGATCTCGGCTCCCACGCCTGCATCGTGCGTTACGGCATGGCCTGCGCCATGCTCCACAGGAGTATTCGCGCCGTGTGCGCCGCTCTCATTGTTGGCAAGCACACTGATGTCGTTGTGCGACAAGCCCATGCGCTCCAGTTCCACCGCCGCGCTTTTCGCCTGCGCGTAATCATCGAACAAACCGACTATCGTTTTCATTATTTTCTCCTTTGTCCTCCGCGTCGAGGACAACAGCCCACTGCGTTCAGGACAAATTGATGTAACAAGCGGCCTTGCCGCACAGAAAGCGAAAAGGCTGAAGAACTGTGTGCAAGACTTTACAGATAGAGAAAAAGTTCCCCTGTTTACTATTGCAGAGTGATTTCTGATTAGGCGTAAAGTTATAGAGAGTTGAAGATGACTCGTCCGGCCATGCCCGCTCAGGCTAGCCGTTACAGCAGTCAACACGTCTCTTTGCATCACCGGCACTGATACAGCTTCAAAAGGATTTGGTGAGCGTCATGCCGTATGCGTATTTTTCCGGCACAATGAACGGGGCCAGCAGCAGGCCGCGCCGCGCCGACAGTTCCAGGCGGGCAACGCCATATCCCAGAGCCACGCCCGCGAGCGTATCGCCGACCGTGTGCCGGTGCAGCGCCACGCGAGATGCGGAAATCAGGGTCGCGCCCGCATACCAGTAGATCGCCTGCTTTGGGTGCAGGCCGCTTTCAACCGTCGCCACGGAAAACGCCGCCGTGGCGTGACCGCTGGGAAAACTATCATGCTCATTGCTGTCGGGCCGCTTCTCCTGAAACAGCCGCTTGAACCCCTCCGACAGCAGGACGCTCGTTCCCAATGCGTCCGCGGCGCGCAGGGCGTGGTTTCTTCCGGCTTTGCCGTCTGCAATGAGCGGCACGCCTACGCCCGCGACGAGGTACACGATGCTGCCCGTACCGGAAACAAAGTTCCACGCCTGACGGTCGAACGGCTTGTCGGCGCGCGCCGTCGCCACCCGGCCAAAACACAATCCAGTGGACACGACGGCTGCAAGAAATCGGGGTCTAAACATACAGGTCAACGAAATCCTTTGCATGGTTTCTCACAAAATTTTCCACAAAATTCTTTACAAACGGAGGCATGGCGGGCGATCTCAGCGCAAAGCAGCGCCGATAAAGCCCGCCATAGCAGACAACAGGAAAGTCAGTGGAGGCGCGAGTTACTCTTTTTCGCCTTTTTCGCTCTTCTCACCCTTTTCGGCTTTTTCGCCCGCTTCCATTTTGGCGGGCTTGGAGGATTTGGCGGGCTTGGTCATCTTGCCGCTTTTCTTCGCCATCTCGGCCTTCTTTTCGGCGGCTTCCTCTTTGGGCGTGACGGTCTCTTCCGACTCGATCTTGCCCGTATTGGCGTTGACCATGACTTCGTGCATCTTGCCGCCAGCCTTGACCATCACGGCGTACTGCATTTTGCCGTCTTCATTCTCCAGTTCGGTCTTGCCCTGGATCTTGCCGCTCGTGTACTTTTTGAGGGCAGCGGCTTCGGCCTGTGTCGTAGACATCTTGACTTTGGGAGTCTGGCGCGCGTTCGCGGGCAGGGTCAGGGCGCAAAGCAGGGCGGCGAGGCCGAGGCTGCCCGCACCGGCTCGCAGGGTTTGCTTCAGGTTCATCGGGTGTTCCTTTCAATACAAGGGGAAGGGGTACGCAAGTGTGCGTACCTTCAGTATACCGAGGAATTTAGTGAGGTCAACTTAGAATGCGTTAATGCGAAGGCGACCGTAGAAGCGCGAAGAGCAGGCCGCGCCGCTTTGTGCCGCGTCGCCTTGCGCGCAGAAGCGGCGCGGCCTCTCTTAGTGCGCGGCGGGCGTGTTAATCAGGTTCACCTTTGCGCCGTCGCGTTCCGGCACAAGCAGCATTTTACCGTTGATACTGGTTCCGTCAGTGAGTTTGCCCGACAGAACATATTTGGCGAGCATTCCCTGAGAATGCGAGTCAACGCTTTTCTTGCTCAGTCCCGTGCCGTAAATGTTGATTGTTCCGTGATCCTCTATGTAGATCTCGGCTATGCTGCCGCCGCGCAAATTCAGTGTGCCGTGATCTTTGGCGTACAGCCGATACACGCTGCCGCCCCGCACCTCCACGATACTGTTGGCCTGGGCCTCCAGATCGCCGGACGCGCTGCCGCCGCTCAGAGTGATTTTGCTGTTGTCCTGCGCGTTTACCGTACCGGCGAGCGTACCGGCGCTGACAAGAAGCGTACTGCGATTCCAGACGAATACCGCGCCGCTTACCTTGCCTCCCGTCATTTTCACGGACGGACTGGTGCGGTTTTTCAACGCGGCCTGGTTGTTCATGCTGGCGTAGCCGATGTTGACTTCTCCGGGTATGTCGCGGCTGATGACGGCGTCCCTGGGGAAACAGGCGACCTGGGCGCGGGCCGTATGCGTCAGCGCCAGCAATGCAAGCGCGGCGACAGCGGCAATTTTGAGCGTGTTCTGCATAAGTTTGTCCTGGACATTTATTGCGAGGCTGCGCTCAGAGGCGATGAGCGGGCGGGTGGGCCGCATCCGGCGGCTTTGCCGGGGGAACGGCAGCATTGATAGCATTGATAAGGTTCAGTTTCGCGCCGTTGCCGTATTCCACAGTGGCGATCTTGCCGCTGACACTGGTTCCGTCCTGCAGTTTGCCGGACAGCGTGTACTCGCAAAAGAACGCCCCCTGAATGTTGACGGTTTTGCTCAGGCCGACTCCGAACAGGTTCAGTGTACCGCTCTTGTACGCCTTTACGTCGCCCGCGATCTTGCCGCCCCGAATGTTGATCGTGCTATTGTCGAAAGCGGTCACATTTTTCGCCATGCTGCCGCCGCTGATATTGATGACGCCGGATTCGGCAGCGGCCACAGTGCCTGCGATGTTGCCGCCCCGAATGTTGGCCGTGCTATGGTTGCGAACGGCGAGACTCTTGAGAATGATCGCGCCGTCTGCCAGGCTGACGGTTGGGCTTGTCGGGTGTCGGAGGTTTTTGTAGTCGCTGTGCGTGGCGAAGCCGACTTCAATCCAGCCGTTCACCTTAGATCTAACCGTAGCATCATGGGTCAAATAGAGATCCTGCGCCCCGGCGTGACAGGCCATCATAAGCAGTATAGCGGGCAAAGCGGTGTGTCTGAACAGGGAACGTGTCATGATTTCGCAGCCTTCTGGCAGTGCATCTTTGATTTGACGTTTAGACTTTCACAGCCGCCTTGTGTTTGTTGTTGACGGCTTGTTTCTTCTTGTTGGTGGCCTTGTACACCACAGCATAGGTGGGCGCTTTCTTGATTGCTGCGCCCACAGCGCGCCCCGGCGATTTTCCGCGTACTTGGGGCGAACGGGCCGGTGTCCCCAAGTAGATCAGAATAGTCGGCATGGCCCGGCGTGTCTGCTGCGGCGTGATCGGGCGGCGTGTACTCTCCCACGGCTGACGCGTTGCCTGCGCGAGCGGGCGGGCAAGACACAGCAGATTGCGCGTGGCTGCCACGATGTCCGTCCACGTCTGCAACTGCGTGGGCGTTCGCAGGCGCGGCGTTTCCCACAGCAAGTTTTGCTTGTCCACGCGGTAGCCATGTTCCTGGCTGTAGCGGCGCTTGTACAAGCCTTCGATCTGCTCTAAGGGCGGCCTGTCCTGGCCGTGCCACACGAACCAACTGATGCGCGGATCGCGCTCGGTGTTCTTGGCGTCAGGGCGCACGATGCGGATCACGCTTACCACCATGTCGCGCGCCCTCTTGAAGTGCAGGGTGTGCCACGCGCTCACCTGTATCTGCTGCCCCTGCGCGTTCGTACCCTGCCAACTCGCGTCGGGGTTGCCGTGCGTCTTATCCTCGTGACAGGCGAAGCGCGCCCCATCCTTTTTGGGTGCGCCCCGCTTGCCTGTTGGCGGTGGGGCAGGCCGGTACAAGACCCGGTTCCTGGCAGAGCGCAGCAGCGCGTCACACGCGGCCTCGGCGGGCAGGGCGCACAGCAGCAGCAGAAACGTCACGCTGCCATAGTAGCCGTCGCCTAAGAGCAGCGCGCGGCAGGGCAGCAGCGGGAGTACCTGACCCAACTGATTACAAGCGACTTCGCCTTGCGTTTGCGTACTCGGCACGCGCACGTTGTCCAGGATGTACGTCCAACTGCTAGGCTGCTCCGGCAGAACGGTCAGCGTAGAGAACTGCCAGCCCGGTCGTACCGGTTTGCTGCCTTCGGGCAGGTTGCTTTGATGCACATACGTGCGATCCTGGGCCGTCTTGCTGCACGGACGTGCGATGGAACTCGCGTCTATGCCCAGCACCAGGCGCTCGCCCCTAGCAGGCAGACTGACATACGCACAGAACAGCCGCTGCAAGGCCACGCGATCTACGCTCGCCTCTTGTATAGCCTGGTAGAGGCTGGGCCACTGGCGTACAAAGAAGGGCGACAGCGACAGTTCGGCAAACGAGCGGGCGGGTGTCTCGCTGAGCAGGGCGTCTATACAGTTGAAGAGCGCATCGCCTGCTTTGCAAAAACACGCGTAGAGTTGTTGGCGAAATGCGCTCAGGCGCGCAAGTGTGTTACAATCCATTGGGCAAAGTCCTTTCTTGGTCGTTAGGAACTTCACCCGATGGACAGTCAAAGCCTGCTTTGGCTGTCTTTTTTATCTAAACGTCAATTTGATAGAGATGTTGTGTAATGCTTCTTTGCCCCTCGGAATGAATTCCTGGGCTGCGGGCGTTCCGCCGAGCGTCTTGCGGACACAGGGCGTTCAACGGTAGATGGGTGTGTCCGCAGATACTGTGTTGTCAAGTCGTCGTGCAGCATTGTTGTGCGGCCCGTAGCGAAGCACGACGCCTGCCGCCCTGCTCCACGCCGCGCGCCGGTTCAAAGTCTACCCGGTAGATTTCACCGCGTTTTGGCTTCGCTGTCAATGCGTGTATCCTCCCACTGAGGCCGATGCTGATATGCGACAGGAAAGTTCGATGGATGTTTTGTGGTCGCGTCGTGGGTTTGGAAATGATTGTACAATCGTGCTTTATCTCACCAAACTTCTATCGTTAAGCCGTCAACCTCATAAAAGTGGTGGTCACGCGTTACAAGCGTCAAGCTATGCTGTGAGGCGATAGCGGCAATCCAGATGTCATTATCGGGAATAGGACGCCCCTTTGCCAACAGTTTCTGCTTGATCTGTCCATAGGTACGTGCCGTACCTGCATCGCAGTACAACACACGGCTGGCCGCAACATAGTTATCGACGCGCTGAATGTTGGCTGTCAGTTGGGTTGACCTGTACGCGCCAAAATACAATTCGCCGACGATGGTGCTGCACGTCGCAAGCGTTCTGCCAGGAAGTCTTGTCGATACTCTGGCATCGGGCTTCCATGAAGCAATCACAATGTTGGTATCGAGCATGATGTCACCACTGGCTGAGATCAATCTGCTCGCATCCTTCCTCAATATCCCGCTCCATTTGCTCCAACTCGTCCAAGGGTATCATACCGGCGAATTGCAGCATGGTTTCTCCCGGCACTCCGAAAGGCTTTGATGTACCGAGCGAGCGCGCATAGTTAAGCACTTGTTGTTGCTGTGCGTCTGGTAAATGACTGAGTTGTTCAATTATTTCTTCTTGCAGAAATTGGCTCATAATAAATTCTCCGCTCTGGTTTAACGATGTTCATGTTAACGGACGCATTTAGCCGCGTGTTGAAAACACCCGTCTGAGTAGCCTGCGGCTAAACGTCCTGCGGACGTAATGCATTTGTATACAACGGTCTGCGTCCGTGGGACGCTTGGAGGAACGCCAATCAGACATGGGTTTTAATGTGCCGGCAACAAAGACGATCTTTCATGCCTTGTATTCTCACGCTGGCAGAGAGAGAAGGCTCTGGATGCGTTTTTTGATAAGTTCCTCTCGCGCTGTCACAAACTCCACGAAATACTCCAGATGAAACAAGTTGTCATCCTCTGGAATCAAGTGGCGCTTTCTGAAACCGGCGTCTCGTGTGGTAATCCACTGCCCGAAGTCTTTGTTCGACTTTTCGAGGTTCTCCGTATCAAGTAGCAGTTCAAGATTGCCTACACGGTTCATGAGTGTTTTGTAGTGCGCCTGCTCTTCCACGCTCAATCCTGCCTCAGTTAGACGTTCCGTTGTGAACAAAGATTTGGGGAAGATATGGTCTTGATGAAAGCGCAAGGTTCCCCATGAGTTGTCGTCATACAGAAGTGACAGAGCTAAAAATGAAGAGCGTGACTGGTACGTTATCTCCAAGAATTTCTCCATTGCGTACCTGTCAAACTCCGATGACTTCCCGCCTTCACCCAATGCTGTATTGATTGCTTCTGCGGGAAAGTCGCTGGGAAACAAACCCTGCTTTTTAATGACGTCACGCGCTATTCTTTGTACACTGTCACCTAATGAGGCGAATATCGAATTGAGCAGAGCCATGATAAGCCACTTGCGGATGAGAGAAGCATTGGTCACATCGTAGGGAGTTGTACCGCGCAGACGTCTGCTGGGCGTATGGAAAAGGTAGTAAATGATAGGGATAACAGCGTTTGCGCTGGTAAGCGTTTCGCGATTAATTCCAAATGAGTTGACAAGGTCAACACCGCTCTCTATGGCAGCTTTTATTCTTTCCCACTCGCGATGTATAATGTCAAGGTTATGGTTGGTGAAACTACTGACCTTATAGGTAACAGGCAAGTCTGAAACCACGAGGCAAGTTTTCAAGATGAAATCTTTGTCGAAGTTGTTTTTGCTTGTCAATTCGTTGTTGATACGATCTACAAAGCCGTAGATGTCTTCACGAGCATTTATGCCCGTCCACTTCGACGTTACCATCGATAACAGCAGGTCAGACTTACTTAATTTTTGTCCACCATCATTGGCCCGAACGAAAATGTCAAGTACACGATCATACTCTTGATCCTGCTCTGTGTAGTAGGCAATAACTTCTTCGTCCCACACCATTTTATGAAGTCGCCGGAGATTTCGTTCGGCTAACTTGACTTGTATTCTGGTTGCGCTCTCAGGTAGAAGTTCCTCTTGATCGTCAACATACTTCTCAAAACGGTCGGGACTGTCGAAATCGAGTATGCGTCCCACTTTGAACCAATAGCTGCCGTTCTGATTTTTGGGGATCTCCTCCGCGAATGCGAAGCCATAATGTAAACCTGTTTCCGCATCCTCTACAACATCGGGGTCTTTGAGCAGGTTGAGGTATAGTTGTTGCTTGCTCCAAGCATTCGGATTGTCCCACTGCCTGTACTTCTTGCGAACAACATACGTGCCTTTCAAACCGATGCTCAACGAAGTAAGCCTTTGCTGACCATCCAGCACAAGGTTCAACTGCTGTACGCCGTCTGTCGAAGCAGGCGGGTTATGAGGATGGCGTTCATCATACTGATCGATGAACTTATAAATCTCCCATTTGTCCCTGTTCTCCGGTTGCAGCTCCCAAAAGAGAAATGTGCTAATGGGGTAACGCCGCATAAGTGAGTCGAACAGTTGTAAAATCTGTGTTGGATTCCATACGTACTCACGCTGAATAGCCGGCAGAAAGTAACGCACGTTCAGCCGATTAACAACGGTGGCGATGGTGTCGGATTGGTAAGCCATAAACATTTCTCCACAGGAACGAACGTTATCTTTCTGACTGCTTCAACAGCAACACGCGTGTACAAAACGGCAGATAGGGTTAAAGCGTTCTTTAGCCCTATCTGCGTTGGTCATGCTTCGCCTATTCCCGCGCCCAGAACATCGCGCCGGGTTTTTCTTTGACGACGGCGATTTCGAGGGTTTGCAGGGCTTTGGCTAGTCCCTCTTTGTTGCTCATCATGCCGTCCTCGTGTTCGATGCTCAGAACCCAGTCGTAGCCGGTCATGCGAAGGGTCGTAACAAAGTCGTTCCACCATGCCTGCGGATGGCCGTAGCCGACCGAGCGGAACACCCAGCTTCGTTCCATGATCTCGCCATACGATTTCACGTCGAGGTTGCCGTTGATGCCGCTGTTGATGGTGTCGATGCGCGTGTCTTTGGCGTGGACGTGGAAGATGGCGTCCAGAGGCGCGAGGTAGCGCACGGCCGCGAGCGGGTCAATGCCCTGCCACCAGAAATGCGAGGGGTCGAAGTTGCAGCCGATGCGGTCGCCCGCCGCGTCGCGCAGCTTGATCACGGTTTCCGGGTTGTACACCAGAAAGCCGGGGTGCGCTTCAATCGCGAACTTCACGTTATGCGCCTCTAGAAACTGGTTCTGCTCCTTCCAGTAGGGGATGGCGACCTCGTTCCACTGGTAATTAAGGATGTCGCGGAACTCGTCGGGCCAGGGGCATGTGACCCAGTTCGGGTTCTGCCCGCCCGGCCCCGACGGACAGCCACTGAACCCGTTGACCACGCCAATCCCCATCTTTTCCGCCAGCAGAACGGCGTTGCGAAAGGCGGTATGATGCTCGTTGGCAATCGCCTTGTTGGGGTGCAGGGGGTTGCCGTGGACGCTGATAGCCGTCAATTCCAGATGCCTGCTGTCCAGCATCTGCTGCAATTGTTTGCGCTTACCCTCGTCTTCGATCAGGGCTTGCGGCCCGCCCAGGTCTTCCAGATGCCGCGCGCCGGGATACGCGCCGCCGCCGAACTCCACGGCCTGTATGCCCGCGCCCGCGATATAATCCAATGCCTCTTCGATGGGCCGGTCGTGAAACAGGGCCGTAAAAATGCCGATCTTCATTGTTCGCTTCCTTATTCTTTATTCTTTGTTCGCTTCTTTGTTCGTAGTTCGTAGTCAGACTTGATAAACCTCGCAAGCCCGTTCCGCATAAAATGAGTTTGTGAATGATTTACCCTTATTTGCGTTCATTTGCGGCTATCCCTGTATCCCTATTTCGTTCAGGGAGTCGCGCTTGCCGTCGTCTTGGGCGTGGGCGATGTCCCGGTACTCGCGGGTGTCGCGCCGGTCTTTTTGGTATACGCGGCTTCGGTATACTTGCAGCCCGCGTTCCAGAGCAGATACTCGTTGATGCCCAGGTCGTGCAGGGCTTTGATCTGCGCTTTCACTTCGGTCGGGCCATAGTGCGGCGGGCCGAGCGTAAAGTCCTGTATCCAGGGACGCAGCTTGCAGTGGGGAACGCCCGCAATCAGGGTTTTGCTGTCGCCCACCGATTTCATGATGATCTGGTAAGGCTCGGCGTTGGGGTTAGCGATGCCAAACTCGCCGTGCGCGTAGTGCGAGGGGTAGCACATGGGCGACATGTAATCGGTGTGCGCGGCCAGATGCGTGAAGATCTGCCCGATGCCCATGTCCTGCGCGATCCTGTCCGTGCCGCCCGTTTTCGGCTTGCCTTTGGCCGGGGTTTTAGCGTTCGCCGTTTTGTCGCCGTTTGCGGATGTGGCAACGCCAGCCGGGGATGTTGCGTTGGGCGTCATGCCTGCCACGGCGGGCATTCCCGGTTTGGGCATAGCGCTCATGCCGGCTGTGCCTGCCGCGCCCCCGGACATCTGCCCCGCCGGAGCATCTTCGGGGTGCAGGCGGTTGTGTCTGCGCTCGACCGTGGCGACAAGGCCGAACACATCGGCGGAGAACCAGCCCCCGTTCGCGTGAACCTTGTCCTCAGCGTACTTCATGAACGCGGCGATCTGGTCGGCCCTGAGCGCGCCTTCGGGCCTGCCGGGATACTGCAGCGTGGAGATTTTGCCTTCGCTGGGAAACCGCACATAATCGAACTGGATCTCCTTGAAGCCGTGCCTGATGGCGTCCAGGGCCACATCTACGTTGTAATCCCACACCTCTTTTTTATAAGGATTGAGCCAGTAGTGCTTGCTGCGGTCGTGCCATATCTGGCCGTCGGGGCCATGCACGGCCAGTTCCGGGTGGGCTTTGGCAAGGGGGGTGTCGCGCATACAGGCGATGCGGGCGATGGGCCAGATGTGGTGCGCGTTGAGCGTGGCGATCACCTTGTCCACGTCGTACATTTTCAATGAGGCGTGGGCGTCGCGCGCAAGCGGTATGTCCATGTTGTAGCTCAACTGGCCGTCGTCCTTGACATCTATCACCATTGCGTTGATGTCAGTGCGGTCGCAGATGCCGCATAGCGTGTTCAGGCGATTATGCAGGCCGGCCGTCCACCCGGTCAGATAGATGCCCCGGATGCCGTTCGGAGGCAGGGCCGGGAGAGGAACGGCGGCGGGAATGGCCTTTGCCGCGACCGTAGCCGGACGGCTGGCGCTCACATCTGCCGCGCCCGTCGTGGCAGCCCCGCGATGGCAGCCTGTCAGCGTTGCCAGTCCGCCCGCAAGGCAGGCCGCAGCCCCCGCTACCCGAACATATTTTTGAGACGAACGCCGCGCACCCTCACCGGCGCTGGTAACGCGCTGTAAACGGAACGGCAGTGACGAAAATAATGGAAGCATAGTGTTGTTTTCCCAAACTTTAAGGGTTGAAAAGCAATCAGTACAGCAGGCGAAGTCCGCGCGTCTGCAACGCGTTATCAATCGCGCCATTTTAACACACTCCGCGCCGAATGTCTATGTGTTTTTACCTGCACAGGGCAGGCTTTCACGCTGCGGGCTGTGCGCTTTTGCAAATAACCGTCGGGGAACGATATACGAGGAACGATATAGAGGAACAGCGCCGGGTACAAAGAACGTACCCGGCTTCGCACCCGGATAAACAAACACCATGATACACACCACCGAACATAGCGAACATAACAAACATAAAATTTACAAAGAACCTAAAGAGAATACCGCCATCGCCATTGACGGCGCGTTCGGCGAAGGCGGGGGGCAGATCATTCGTACAAGCGTGTCGCTCGCCGCGATTACCGGGCGGACGGTCGAGATCGCCAACATTCGCGCCCGGCGCAGCAAGCCCGGCTTGCAGGCGCAGCATCTCACATCCGTACTGGCGGCGGGCGCGCTGTGCGACGCCACGCTGCACGGCGCGACGCTTGGCTCGCAGTTTCTGCGCTTCGAGCCGAACGCGCTTGTCCCTGCGGATACCTTCGCGTTCGATGTAGCGGACGCGCGGGGCGGGGCGAGCGCGGGCGCGTCCGGCCTGGTGGCGCAGACCCTGCTGGTTCCGCTCGCCTTTCTGCCCGCCCTTGCCGATGCCAACGGAGATGGCGTTCGCGTCACGGTCGCGGGCGGCACGCATGTCCCGATGGCTCCGCCCGCCGATTACATCGAGACCGTGTACCTGCCCCTCCTGCGCCGCATGGGAGTGGCGGGCGAGATGCACAACAGTAAAGCAGGCTTCTTTCCACGCGGCGGCGGCGAAATCGCGCTGCATCTGACAGGCGGCGCACTGCACACGCCGCTCGACCTGACCGACCGGGGACGGCTTCAGCGTCTAAGCTGCATCGTGACCACGTCTCAACTGCCGCCTGCCGTGGCGCAGCGGGCCTTAGACGTCCTGCGTAAAGAACTCAAAGGGTATGGGGTTCCTATCGCGGTCGAGTCGCGTGATCTGTCGGGCAATGGCGCGGGCGCGGCTGTTCTGATCGTGGCCGAATGCGAAAACGGGCGCGGCGGCTGGACAAGCCTGGGCGAGCGGGGCAAGCCGATGGAGAAAGTGGCTTCCGATGCCGCGCGGCACTTTGTCAACTGGCAGGCGACAAAGGCGGGCGTGGACGAACACCTCGCCGACCAATTGGCCCTGCCCTGCGCCCTGATGCCGGGGGAAAGCCGCTGGACGACGCCCGCAGTAACGGAGCATCTGCGAACCGTGCTGTGGCTCGCGCAGAAGTTTGTGCCGATAGAATACACGATTGAGGAGCAGGCGAATGGCGGCGGTCTGGTCATCCTGCGCGGCGTGTCGCCCGCAAAACATTTCAGCAAAGCATAGCGGGCGAACGAAATAGATTCTCATTGACAGCAGGCCGCGCTTGTGGTATCTTATCTGCTATGCGAACAGGCGTCTAGTGGGGCGTGTGCGTTCGCATTTCCTTTTTTCCCGTCCACGGTTCAGTAGGTTCTCTGAACGTTGGACGGGAATGTTGCGCCGGGACTGTAAGCGGGCCGAGCAGCGGCTCTTTACATCCTGCGCGCGGGCTGTAAAGCGGGAGCGGCGGCAGGCAAAAGCCACGTCCGGGCCTACGCGGATACCCACTGTTTGCAGCCTTTGCAGCCATAGAATGAAATCCCAGTATTGCTACCAAGAGGAGTGGCCCAGGCCATGCAGCACGACGAACTTATCCTGACCGCCAGCACCAAAAAGCAGAAAGAAGAAGAACTGACGCATCTGCTGACGGTCAAACAGCCGGAGATCACCGAGTCCATCCGCAAAGCGCGCGAGTACGGCGACCTGTCCGAAAACTTTGAGTACCAGTCGGCGCGGCAGGCGCAGGCCATCAACAATGGCCGCATCGCCGAACTGCGCGCCCTGCTCGACCGCGCCCGCATCGTGGACGATGTCGCCGTGGGCGGCGACAACGTGGGCCTGGGTTCCATCGTCATGGTGCAGGACCTGGACGACGAAGAGAAGTGCGAATACACGATTGTAGACGCCACCTCCGCCGACCCCGCCAATGACCGTATTTCGTTTGCGTCGCCCGTAGGCAGGCAGTTGAAGAACAAGAAAATAGGGGATGTCGTCGAGGTAGACCTGCCCGGCGGCAAGGCGCGTTATAAGATCGTCGGCCTGCGCCACGAGTAAAACTAACGAGCAGAACCCTACAATCGAAGCGAAAACGCCGGATACAATCTTTACATGGCAAAGCGGGCCGAAGGCATTTGCCTTCGGCCCGCCAAATTTCCTTTTTGTCACCTTGTCGCCATAACCGTCAGCCGGTTACGCGCAAACAGCGGTCTTGTCTTCGGTTTTGGCTGTGCGGCGCGTGGCCTGACGCAGCGGACGCGTGACGCCTGCGGGAACCGTCTGCCCGCGACGCTCCATGCGTTCGGACATGCGCGGCGCGAGCGGCTGCGGCGCGGACACCGGCGCTGGCGCGAGCGTCATCTCAGGCAGCGCAGACGCGTTCAGAGCGCGGCCCATAGTGACAGCCGCGCGAAGCGCCTGCCCGGTGCGTCCGCCGTGGATCAGATCCTGCGCCTGTGCCAGCGTCCAGAAGTGCGTTCCCGCAGGGCAGGACTCGACCACCCACGTATTGCGCTCCATGTCCTCGACAAGGGCGATCTTCATGCCCATGCCTGCTTCCCAGGTCTGCGCGACGCGGGCGATGATCGGTTTTGGTGTTATTCTGCTCACGATGCTGTTTCCAATTCTTCCGGGCCTTGGACGCGGACAGATTGCCCTGCATTCCCCTGGCCTCGAACGATTCAAATTTGCGCGACTACCTTATAGTTCGGTTTCTTTCATCCCTGGAAAGAGACCATTGCGCGACAAATCCTGGCCGCATCTGAACAACGAACGACACTGCTCAATTGTTCCCGATAAGCGGCAGGCGCACTGCAAAAGCACAAGTCGCAAACATCGGCGTTTGCGTAAAGGAATGTTAAGGAATGTACCTGTTCGTCTTTCGCTGTACGCGTGTCCTGCAAAGATGCTTCCAGTGCAAACATTTGCCCGTGCAAGCATTATACCACATTTTCAGAATAATCGCAGGATCTATAGCGACGTTCGATAAGAGGCGCGTTCCAGCATCCGGCACAGAACAAGGAGCGTGATTTCTCACGCTCCTGCATCAAAACGCATTATAAAGCAGCGGAATCGGTCGGCAGAAGCGTTACTGCGTCGCGAAGGCCGTAAAATATACCTTCAACACTATGTCGCCGGCGCTTTCTTTGTCGCTTTTATCGCTTTTATCGTCCTTCTCGTCTTTGTCCTTGCCGCTCTTCTTGTCGCTCTTCTCGTCTTTGTCCTTGCTGTCTTTGCTGTCGTGAGATTTTTCTTCGCCCTTTTCTTCGCTCATGGACTCGTTGATCTTGTCCTTGAGTTCCTCTTTGAGCGCTTCCACGTCTTTGGCCTTGGTGACCTGGGCGAGCGTTTTGGTACGCAGGACGCTCAGAATCGCGTCGCGCATGGGCGCGACGTGTTCTTTGACGCCCTCTTCGGTCAGGCCTTTTTTCAGGCCCAGAGAGATCTGCGCCCGCAGATAGTGGTCGCCGCCGCCGTCGAGGTTGACCAGAAATTCATCCAGGGGAAGCGAGATGCCCATTTCCGCTTTCGGCTTCTTTTCGGCTTTGGCGTCTTTTTTGCCGCCGCCCAGTACGCTCTTACCCACAAAGATACCTACAAGCAGCAGCACGACGCCGATGATGGCCGGCAGCGGCAGTTTCTTTTTGCCGCCGCCCTCAGCCTTGTCCGCCTTTTCTGATTTTTCCGCTTTCGCTGACATTCTTCTTATCCTTCTGCATCTTATCTGCATCCTATTTGAATGAACTAGGGGGGCGGCGGGTTCTGGAGGATGCGGCGGAGTTCCTGGCGGCGCAGCGCATCGCCCTCGCGCTGCACGTCCGTTTTCAGCAGAATGATGTCAACCCGGCGGTTTTGCGCCCTGTGCGCGTCCGAGTCGCTGCCGGCCACGGGCCGTGTGTCCGCATATCCCGCGCAGGTGAAACGCCTGGCTTCCAGCGCGTTCGTTTCTGCGTTCGCGCCTGTACTCGCGAATGTACCCGTCCCTGCGTTTGTTCCTGACCGCGTATCTATACCGGTTGCCGTGTCAGCAGCCGGACTTCCATTTGCGCCCGCCCGCTCCGTGAAAGCGCGCAGCACGGCCCCGGCCCGCGCCGTGGACAGTTCCCAGTTGGACGGAAACTGTACGGTGTGGATGGGCAGGCTGTCGGTATGCCCCTCCACCTGTACGCCGTTGGGGACGGTACGCAGTATACGCGCCACATGCTCCAAAAGCGGCTGGCTTGCCGGACGCAGGCTGGCCGAGCCTTGCTCGAACAGCATCCCGTCGGACAGCAGCGAGATCGTGATGCCCCGCTCGCTGCCATGCACGTTTATCTGCGCGCTCTTTCCCTGTTGTTCCACATATTTCCGCATTTCTGCTATGGCGTCTAGGGTGCTGCGGTACGCCCGCGCTTCCTGGCCCGCCCCGCCCGCGCCCGCGCGATCCGGCGCGATGCCGCTGCCTTTGTTTTCGGTCAGCACACCCCGAAACCCGCCGCGTACCGATGTGGCGATGGCGCTGAACTTGCCCCGGCTCATTATAGACATGGAGTAGAGCATCAGGAAGAACGCCGTCAGCAGGGTAATCATGTCGGCATACGTCAGCAGCCACCGTTCCAGGTTCTGGTGGCCGTTTTCCTCATGGGAGTTGTGGGAGTGGGTTCGTCGCATGGTGGGAGTTTGTTAATTGTCGCTTGTTGTTTGTTGTTGTTTGTTGTTTGTCGGTCAGTTTCAAACGCTCAATGCTGAACGCTCAACGCTTGATGCTTATCACTTGATGCTCAACGCTTCTATGCCGCTCGTCGGCTCGCGGTGGGATTGGCGGAACCGACTCCCGGCAGCGTCTGGCGCAGGCGTGGGGCCAGGAAGGATTTTAATTTGTCGTCCACGATGCGCGGGTTGTCGCCGGCCTGTATCGCCAGAACGCCTTCGATCATGATCTCATACACGAGGGCTTCTTCCTGTGAACGTCCCCGCAGTTTGTTGGCAAGCGGCAGGAACAGCAGATTGGCGCTGGACACGCCGTACAGCGTGGCGATAAACGCGCCCGCGATCAGCGGCCCCATCTTGCCCGGATCGCTCAGGTTGGCGAGCATGTGGATCAGGCCCATGACCGTGCCGATGATGCCCAGCGTGGGCGCGAACCCGCCCAGCGTGATGAACATGCTTTCGCCGATCTTGTGCCGCGAGCGCAGGAAATCTATCTCGGTTTCCAAAATCACGCGCAGGTCCTCTTCCTCCAGGCCGTCAATGGCGAGGCGCACGGCCTTTTGCAGAAAGGGGTCTTCCAGTCTGCGCGCCTCGGACTCCAGAGTCAGCAGGCCGTCGCGCCTGGCCCGCTCCGCAAAGCGCACGAGCAGGCGGATCACCTCGGCGGGGTCGTGTCCCGGCTCGCGGAACGCCTGACGCAGTATGTCGGGCAGGCTGCGTATCTGTTCCATGCGGAAACTGACCGTGGCCGCGCCCAGTGTGCCGCCGAATACGAGCAGGGCGGCGGGGATATTGATGAGGGCGCGGGCGTCGCCGCCTTCCATCAGCAGCGACCCGATCAGCGCGCCCCACGCCAGCAGCAGGCCCAGTATGGTTGCGAAATCCATTGGTAGGGGAATCCTTGTCGTTTGTTGTTTGTCGTTTGTTGTTTGTTGTTTGTTGTTTGTTGTTCGCGCTACGAAGCCCTGTGCTGTAAACGCGCTCCCCGTCCACGTCAGGACGGAACCAACAAGCAACAAACAACAAACAACAAGTAACTAACGCTTCAGATTGATGACTTCCTGAAGCAGGTCGTCTACGGTCGTGATGATTTTCGTGTTGGCCTGAAAGCCGCGCTGCGTCACGATCAGGTTGGTGAACTCCGTGGACAGGTCTACGTTCGACATTTCCACGTAGCCTGTGTTGATTTTGCCCCGGCCCTGCGTGCTGGCGGGGCCGACCTGGGCGAGACCGGAGTTGCTGGACGTGTTGAACTGGTTCAGTCCCTCTTTCTCCAGGCCGGAAGGGTTGGAGAAGCTCGCCAGCGCGACCTGGCCCAGCGCGCGGGACTGCCCGTTAGAGAATACGCCCGTGATGACGCCCTCCTGCGAGATGGTGAAACTTTGCAGCGTACCGACCGGAAAGCCGTCCTGCGTGGTCGCGGCCACGCTGCTGTCGCCGGCAAGCTGCGTGAGCGAGCCGAAATCAATGCTCATGTTGATCGGGGCCGCGCCGGGCGTGGGGGGCGTCAGGGTCAGGGTCTGCTGGGCTTTGTTGAGCAGATTGCCCTGGTTGTCGAAGTACAGCGGCTTGTTGCCGGTCGTGGCGCTCGACGCGACCGGCTTGCCGTTTTCGGTCGCCGTCCACGACCACTCGCCCGCTGTCGCGGCGGGGGCGGTCGAATCCACAAGATCACGCGTGAATTTGACGTTCAGCAGATGGCTGACACCCAGGCTGTCGTAGACTTTGACGGACGTGGGCCACGTAGGAGACGCGCCCGTCTGCCCGTCGGTCACGCCCGTGGCGCTGGCCGGGTTTGCGGACAGGCCCGTCAGATTGTTGTAATTCAGAGTGATGTTGAAATTCGCCGCGCCCTTCAGACCGGCTACGGGCGCGCCTGTCGGCAGGCCGCTGTTGATGTAATTGCCGGTCACATTATCAAACAGAATGGTAGAGGGAGCGCCTACGCTGCTGCCGTCGATTTGCAGGCTGGCGTTCCAGGTGTCCGTAGTTCCGCTCGTGGTTTTGGTGTCCAGGGTCAGGTTGACGGTATGCGCGTTTCCCAGCGCGTCGTAGGCTGTGGTGCTGATGGTGGTCGGGTCGCTTGTGATATTTCCGCCGAACGTGCTTTTGGTGGACTGCAGGGCGGCGGCGGCGTCCAGGTTGCCCTGGAAGGCCGTGGCCGTGGTCTGCTTGACCGAGGTGAGCGTTCCGATGGGGATTTTTAGGACGCTGGTTCCCGTGACCTGCTGCGTGGTATCGATGTTGCCGTTCTGATCCGCCACATAGCCCAGTAGATTGACGCCGCTGGCGGGGTTGACCAGTACGCCGTCGCTGTCGAGATCGAACGAGCCGTCGCGGGTATAAGAGATATTCGATCCCGCCCCGACGAGAAAAAACCCGTTGCCCTGAACCGCCATGTCGGTCAGCTTGCCCGTGGTTTGCAGGTTGCCCTGCGTCTGCATGGTATCTATCGCGCCCAGGGCCACGCCCAGCCCGACCTGCGCGGGGTTCTCGCCGCCGAGATTGTTGCCCGGACTGCTCGACGAGCGGAGCGTCTGTGAAAGCTGATCCTCAAACGTGACGTTGCCGGCCTTGAAGCCCAGCGTATTGACGTTGGCGATGTTGTTGCCGATCACGTCGAGTTTCGTCTGATGCACCTGCAAGCCGCTGACGCCCGAAAACATTGCCTGTAACATGAACCGCTACCTCCGTGTTATGTTCCTGCGAGGCCGTATGAACTCATGCTGAAATCATGCTGAAATCAGCGGAGCTTACATGTCGGCTGTGCGGGAACGGTGTGCTGAGAACAGGGCGAGCGGCGCTTCCTGCGCCGGTCACGTTCCTGTGTAGTGTGGTCTCCCCATCAGTCAATCCGGGGAAACGCGCAGGCTTCCGATCCCAGAGCGGAGTACGGGCCAGCCTGTGTTGGGAACGTTTGTTCCGTGTTGGGAACGTTTGTTCCAGTGTCTGTGTATTTTGATCTGTGTGTTTTGAAGTGTATCCCCGTTACTATCGGAACAAAAATGTGACAAATGTATCACAATGTTTCAAAGCGCGAGGACGATCTGCCCCGTCAAGGGCGCGACCCTGAATCACGCGATCACGGCGCTGTCGATGTTGGTAAAGACGTTCTGCTTGAGACTGTCTTTGTCCACGACGGTAACAACAGTGCGGTTGGTGACGCTGACCACAAAGGCCATGTCGTCCATCAGGACGAGCGAGTCTTTGCTGCCCTTGCCTGCCGCGCGCCCGACCGCCGATTGCAGACGCTGGATGTGCGCGGGCTGCAAATCAATGTGGCGCGATTGGAGCCGCGTCTGCGCGTGGGCCGAAAAGCGCAGCGCGTCCGGGTTGGTTTGGTTGGGCGCGGCAGGCGGCGCGACAACCCCCTGCCGCTCGCGCAGCAGTTCGGCGAACGTGGGGGCGGGCGTACCGCCTGCCTTGTTCGGGCCGGACTGTGAACTGCGGGGCTGTTCAGCCTGTTTAATCGGCTCGGCGCGCGGCGCGCGCGGTACGCCATTGATGCGCCCATCATCCGTCATAAGCGTTCTTTCAGATGTTCTTTCAAATGTTCTTTCAGATGTTCCTCGAAGCGTTTCTTAGCCGCAATCCGACGAGTCCTAGCTGCCTACCTGCGTCACCTGATCCAGGGTGACCTCGGACTGGCTGGCGTCATCCAGACGCAGATGCACGCCCGAACTGTCCCACCGCACCGACGTGACTTTGCCGCTGAGGGTCTGCGGCACGTTTTCAATGGTCGCGGACGCGCTGACGGTCTTGCCGATCAGGTCGGCGGCCTGCAGGTGCGTCTGGCTGCTTTGCAGGTTATTGACGCCCTGCACGGTCGAGAACTGCGCGAGCTGCGCGAGAAACTGCGAGTTGTCCTGCGGCGAGGTCGGGTCCTGGTTGCTCAACTGCGTACTGAGCAGCTTGAGGAACGCGTTCTGGCCCAGCGACTGATCGCCGGACGCCTGCTGTACCGCGCTGGAGATAGGGGAAGTAGTGTCGCGGGTATGTGTGAGAGGAGCGATGGACATAGCTTTTACTTTTCGCTTTCCGTGTGTCAGACACGATTAGAGTTTAGAGTTTGCGTCAAGAAGCAGCAGGAAACGTGTACAGGATCAACTGTTCCTGCGCCGCGCGCTCAATCATCTGGATGAAGCGGTTTATTCGCGTTCATTTGCGGCTCTTTTCAAATGGTCGGGTATCATGCCTGGCAGTCGAGGCGCGAGGCGGCGGTTCGGGTAAGCGGCGTGGCCCTTGCCGTAGAAACTGCGCTGTCTGTCGAGGCCGTCTTGGAAGCGGGCAGGGCGCGGCCATACGCGGCGCGTTCCGCCATGCGTTCCCCCATAGATTCGCTGCCGCGGGGCTGGCCGAAAGCGGACTGACCGCTTCCATTACTTCCATTATAATGAGGCGTGACCGTTATCTCGACGCTCTGCACATGCAGGCCGCGCGCTTCCAGAGTGGCGCGCAGGTGCGCTTTGGCCCCGTCCATCACCTGCTGTATCTGCGCCGTTTCGACGGCGATGCGGGCGACAACGCCGTCCTGATGCGAGGCGACGCTGATCTGCACATTGCCCAGATGTCCCGGCGTAAGCCGAACGCGCATCTCGCCATTGCCGTTCGCCAGACGCATCCCTTCCAGATGCTGAGTGACCTGCGCGACGACCTGCGCCCGATCCAGTTGACTGCTGCCGTTGGGAGCGCTCGTGCCGGTCGCGCCGGTCGCGCCGGTTCCGGCTGTCGCCTGCGCGTTCGCTGTCGGCGCGGACGCCACGCCGTTCAGATTGACCGCAGGATTGTCCTCACCGGTGTTTTCCTGTGAACGGCCCTGCGCGTCGGACTGCGCCTGCTCGTTTGCCGCATCCTGGCTGGTCGAGCGTGAGGAAGCGCTGGCTGTGGCGAGCAAGCCTGCCGTCGTGTTCGCGCTTGTGGCTGTCGGTTCGGCGGCTGCGAGCGGAGCCGGGCCGGTCAGGCTGTTTTTAACGCCGGACTGCAAGATTTCGGCCACGCGCGCCGCGCTGCTCAGGGGCGCTGCGAGGGTATTTGTTGTGCCGGTCACGCCGGGGGAGACAGTCTGCGGGTTGATTGCGGACGTGGGATCGGCAGGGCCAGGATTGGCGTTCGGGAGCGCAGCGGCTGTGCCGGGGTTCGCGGGGAGCGGGCCGGGAAGGTGGGCCGCATACCCCCCGGTTTGTACGGCGGCGCGGTTTTCTCCTCCGGGCAAGGCGGCGTTTGCCGGGGCCGCGCCTGCGGTTTCCGAAGCGGACGCAGCAAGCGCGGCATTCGCGTTCGCCCCGTTTTCGTTCGTTTTGCCCGCGCCCAGCGTCAGCATCCGCTCGATGCCGCCCAGGTTTTGTTCCTTGCTCGCAATCTCGGACGGGTTTGTTCCGCCCGCGTTGTCAGCCGCAATCGTCACGCCGGACGGAATCGTAGACGGCAGTGTAAGAGAAGTGACCGCTGCCGCGCCGGACGCGCCGGGGAGTGGGAAAGAGATGACTGCCGTTGCCGCTTTGCTGCCGCGCTGCGCGGCGAGGGTGTCACCGGGCGCGAGCGGCGCAGCGGTCAGCACGTCCGCCTGCACGGTGTTGGTTGCTTGTGCCGTCGGGGCCGCTGTTCCCGTTGTCGGGGCGGTAATCAGTACGCCGGGGTTCGTCGCATTGGCAGACAACGGCGCAGAGGAGGCCGGAGTTGCGGGCGTTTGCGCGGCAGGCGGCGTTTCGCCGGTATTAGCGGCATTCGCGGCAGCGCGTGTCGCGGCGTTGACGGTACTGGCAGCAGCAAGTGTCGCTGCATCCGCGGCAATCGGAAGCGGCAGGGCGAGCGTGGGAGCCGTGGCCTGCGCGGGTGTTGGGAGGGAAGCATTTGCTACTCCCGACGCGGCGATTTTGCCTGCCGCGTTCGAGTCCATAGAAACGCCGGGGGTATTCAGAGGAATGTCGGGCGAGAGATTGAGCGGAATATTGAGTGAGACATTGAGTGAAACACTGGCAGAAGCATGGAGCGGCGTGGAAGCGGCGTTTGTTCCCGCAGGCGCGACCGTCGAGGCGAGGCCGGAAGCGTTCGCTGCCATAGACGCCGCTAAGGTCGGAACAGGCGTGGATGCGGCCTGATTGACATTGGCCGCGTGGTCTGATACGGCGGGCGCAGACACCGATACAGCAGGTGTCGGGATCGGCGCGAGACTGCCCGCAAGAGCGAGGGTGGCGGCTGTGAACGGCAGGGCGGACGCAGCGCTCCCCGTCGTGTCGTCTTTGCGGCGGTCCCGGGCTGTGGCCTCCGCTTTGTCGGTCTGACTGCCATTGTCGGCATCGTCACGCTGTACACTGTCCGCGCTGTCTGCTGTCCCGGAAGCGGCGGAGTTGGAAGCCTCGGTGTCCGGGGCGTCTGATGTGTCGGTGTCGTCGGGACGGGGCGTGACAGGCGCGCGCCCCGCCGGGGCGGGTGCGCGCTGCGCGCGGTACAGATCGTTTTGCTGATCCAGGCGGGCCTGGAATGTGGGCGCGTTGTCGTCCCGCGCGGCGTCCGCGCCGGGGGGCGGGGCTTCGGCGTGGCCGGCATCGGTCGTCGGCAGCGGCAGCGGGGTATAGGTCGAGATCATGCGGCGTACCTCCTTTCGAGTGGTTGAGAAAGCGTTCCTGTCCTTATTTGCCTTCACGTATCGCTCTCCGGGCGGAAAGCAGACGCGAAAACAAAACGCGGGCGGGAGGCTGTCTTTACGATTGTCGGTATCGGCAAAAGGCTTCTGTATGCAAATTTGCGGGGCGGCAAACACGAGATAAAGACCTGCCGACAGCAGAACAGGAACGTCAGGCGTTACGAGTGGGGCAGGAGTTTGAAGTGCTTATCGGGAATGTAGGGGGGTGAAAACATTGAACACTAACCTTATCTTCCTGCTGGCCGCAAGCGGTCTGACAAGCGCATCCGCGTCCTGTCGGGCGCAGAGTCGGGCCGCGCAGCTGACTGCTCCCATTCCGTCCCGTTCCGCCGCGCCCGAAAATGCTATGGACAGCGTCACCGGCATCGTGCATTCGCGCCTGCTGCGTTCCGGCGTACCGATGGGCGGGATAGGCGCGGGAACGTTTCAACTGCGAACGGATGGCACGGTCGGTCAGTCGGCTGTGGGCGACGACCCCGCCCGGCTTCGCGCCCCGTCTCCCGGCTGCTTTCTGGCGCTGTGGACGCGGGCGCAGTCCCGCGCCTCGGCCCGCGTCCTTGCGCTGCAAAGCGGATATGGCCTGCCCACCGTTTCCAGACTGGACTACGATGGCCTGTACCCGCAGGCGAATCTCGCTTTTCCCGAAGTATCCCCCTCTGTGCAGGCGGCACTGCTTGCCTTTTCCCCGCTTGTGCCGTTCGACCTGCGTAACAGCTCGTTTCCCGCCGCCGTCTTTATCCTGCGCCTCAAAAATACCACGACCGCCCCGGTCGAGGTCAGCGGCCTGCTGTCGTGGGAGAGCCTGCTGCCCCTCACTGACGCGAATGCCCGGATGGGCCACGCGGCCATGATCTTTCCGAGTGTGCAGGGATTTTTCGGGGCGCATCTTGGCAGCGCGGGCAATTTACAAATGCCTGATATGCCCGTCGCTGCCGCTTCCAATCCTGATGTTCGTAATACTTCTGTCTCCAACGCTTCCAGACCCGCCGATACGTCGCCGACACAGCCGCAAATGACAGTCGCGGCCTATCCGCAGCGACCGCAGGCGATTGTCACGACCGCGCTGTGGGACGCCACGGATGCGCGTCCCGTCTGGTGGGACGCCTTTGCGCGCGACGGCGATGTGCCGGACGGCAAGGCAAATCAGGCAGCGCAGTTTGCGCGCCCCGCCGCGTGCGTATCCGTGCGCCTGACCCTCAAACCGGGCGAGGCCGTGGAACTGCCGTTTGCCGTATCCTGGTACATGCCGCGCCCGCCCGCCCTGCCCATTTCAAAAAGAGGACAGGACAGCGCCGACAACGGCGTCCCAGCCTACCCCATCCCGGCCCGAAATGGCGATAACGCGGGCCGCTATTATCAGGTGGCGTTCGGCAGCGCGGACGATGCCGCCATGCAGTTGCTGGAAGACTGGCGCAGTTTGTACGGCCTGACCGAAGAATGGCAAAAGCGTCTGTTGTTCTCCAACCTGCCCCGCTGGATGGCCCGCCGCCTCATCAACGCCGCCGCCCCGCTTTCCACACACGCCGTTCATACCCGCGATGGACGCTTCGCGTTCCTGGATACGGTGAGGAGTGATACAGCCGGCGACGATAGAGCGACACGCCTATCAAACGCGGCTCCTGCCGCCACACCCGGCGTCGCGGCGGCGTCCTCCGACGTTGCGGACGCCCTGCAATCCGAGCGTGACGCCACGTTCGCGCACCAGAGCGCGGACGCCCTGCTGCTGGCCCTGTTCCCACAGCTCGCCGCGCAGGAACTAAGGCAGTTCGCCGCGATGCAGGACGCAGACGGCTTTGTCGCGCCGCCTGCCGGGGCCGACTGGGCCGCGCGTCTCGGTCCGCCCCTGACGCTTGGAGGTCCGCTGATCCCCGATGTCCCCAACCTGTTCGTTCTGCCCGATCTTGGCCGTCCCGCATCCGGCGCATCCGAGGGCGCAAAGCCGAACACTGCGCCTGCCGACGCCGCGCCGCGTGGACGCGGCAAAGCGCCCGCCGCCACGCCTTCCCTCCGGCCCGCGAACAAGATCGCTCCCCCGGATGCCGCCGCGCCCGGCGGGCCGCCCTCTGCCCTCGCTACCCTCGACCCCATAGATGCCACCTCTGCCTATGTCCTCCAGACAACGCGCTTTCTGGCCTGGACGGGCGACGCCGACGACGTGAAACGCTTTTATCCAAGCGCGCAACGAGCCGTGAGCGCACTGCTAAAGCAAAAGGAAGAAACCCTCGCGCCTCTGCCGCCCGCGGCGCTGACACTGCGGCTTGCCGCGCTGAAAGCAGGGCAAAGATTGGCGCGGCTGGCGGACGACGAGGCGTTTGCGAAACAATGCGAGGCCGGGGCGCGGCAGGGCAGTATGGACATGGAAGCCCGCCTGTGGAACGGCGAATTTTACCAGACTGCGCCGCGCATGGTTTCCAATCCGGCGAAGGTCAGCAAAACCGCGCCCCTTGTTCCCGGCCCGGACGCGATTTGCGCCTCGGATCAACTGTGGGGGCAGTGGCTCGCGTACCAGCTCGATCTGGGGCCGCTCCTGCCGCCCGACCATCTGCTTCGCGCCGCGCAAAGCGTCCAGCGCCGCAACGACCTGGCCTCGGACGCCCCGCTTCCTACCACGCCCCCGCTTTCCCTGCTGCCCGCGCCGGGCGCATTATTGCCGCCGTGGCACGTCCGCACCGATGGCAAGCCCCTGCCAATCCCCGCCGCCCTGTGCCTGCTGCCCGCCTCGATCCTGGCCGATGCCGCCCTGAATATCTGGCAGGATCAGCCGGAAGTCGGCGTCGCCCTTCTGCGCCGGCTGGAAGAGGGCCGCGATGATGTCGTTCGCTCGCCGTGGCAGTATCCGGCGCGGGTGGCAGGAAGACAAGGAGACAAGGAGACAAGGAGACAAGGAGACAAGAGGATAGGGGACGGAGAGCAGGAAGAGGGTTCCGGTCAAAGTGAGGCGGAGGCAAATTTTCCGGCTGCTTCGCTGGCGGCGTCTGCGGATTGGAATTTGCTGTACGCGCTGCAAGGGTTTGCGCTGGATATGAACACGGGGCAGATGACGCTCGCGCCCAACATTCCGGGCCTGTGGCGCACTTTCAACGCCCCCATTTTCGCGCCCACGTTCTGGGGGCAGGTGGAGTACCGGCCCACGGCGCATGGCGGTATCACATCGTTTCGCCTGGATCGCCTGATCGGGTTTGTCACCACTCCCAGCGCGGGCCTGCTGCGAAGCCGTGCCGAACTAACGCTCAAAACGCTGCGCGTACTGAGTCCGCCCCGCCTGGTAAACAACACCGTGCCGACCAGGTTCGCCGCCTATGTGAGCGTGGGCCAAAAGCCCATCGGCTGCCGCGCCGCGCAGGACGCCGAAGGCTACATCACGCTCGCCTTCGACTCGCCCCTCGCCCTGACCGCAGGCGACCGCCTGGAAGTGGATGTGCATTAAAGCATAAAGCATACAAGCAGAGAAGGAAAAATGCAAAGCAGAGAAGGAGAGAGGCAAAGAACAATGTCCAATAGTAAATATCAGAGGCGGATTGCGCTGCGAGTTGGGTTTGTGCTGCCGGTGGTTCTGCTGGCGGGTCTTGTGTTCGCGCAGGACAAAACGAAACCCGGCCCGCCAAAATCTGCCGAGACTAAAGCCGATGCGGACAAGCCGCTTACCGCCGGACAGAAATACAAAAACATCCAGAAGCTGCAAACGCTGCCCGCCGCGCAGCTAATTCCCAAGATGCACGAGTACAACGCCGCGCTCAATGTGCAGTGCAGTTTCTGCCATGTCGTCAACGCGCAGCACAACGCCTGGGACAGAGACGATAACCCGATGAAGGGCGTGGCGCGGCAGATGATCTCTGTCGTCAACGACCTGAACGCGCATCAGCCCTCCCTCAACGGTCAGGCCACGTGCTACATGTGCCACCACGGCCACCCCGAACCCGTTACCTCCATCCCGCCAATCGAGGAAAAGAAGCTCAATCCATAGACAGGATTAACAGGATTTTCAGGATTGACATGATTACTTTAGGGGCGACAGTACGATATTACACTACTCTGCATTGATTTTCGAGAAATCCTGTTAACTTTAGTTTCCGGTAAAAGTATGTAGACACAATTCGGGTGCGACATCAGGCAAGCGGCTGCGGTACAGTAGAGTTACCACACTACACTGGCCGAGGCTTACCTGATGTCACTCTTAGTCTACCGTATCTGTACCCTGCTCACGCAAGTGCTGGAAGATGTGCCGCTCGGCACGAACCTGGGCCTGCTGCACTTGTTCCTCGCGCTTATGTCCGGGCGTTTCCTCCACGCGCGCGGAGCCGTGTTTGCCGCTCTGGACAGCTTGGGCCTTGCGCCTGCCGCGGTGCGCCGCAGTAGTGCCGCCCTGTGCTATGGCGGCTGGAACACCGCCGACCTGCTCGCCCGCTGGCAGCAGACGGTAATACAGGAAGGCCGCTTCGTTGCCGCCTGTTATGAAGGCGTGCGCCCGGTCGCCTGTGACCTGACCGCCTTCTTTCGCCCCCACTTGCAGGGCCTGGACAGCAAACACTATGTGAGTACGGCGGGCAAGGCCCTGCCTGCCGTCTGCTTCGGGTTGGGCGTGGCCGTCGGGCGCATCGGTAACATGCGCTTCGCTCTGCCGCGCTTGTTCGTGCGGCGCAAGGCAGGCGAAAGCGAGAGTGACCTGCAAACGCGGCTGGTCGCGCAGGCGGCCAGAACGCTTGCCGCGTGCGAAGCCCTGATTGTAGATGCGGGCTTTGCCCTCGCCGATCTGCTGACCGCCGAGAACCTACGCTTTGTGGCCCGCGCCCGCGCCAACCAGACGGCGCGGCGCAGCGAACTGCCCGCCTACAAAGGACGCGGACGCCGCCCCACACGCGGCGACATCGTGCGGCCCTTAGCGCGAACGCGGGCCGGCAAGGACATTGCGGCCACGCCTTGTGACGCCACGGCGCGCTGGCACGACGGCGCACACCGTTTGACAGCGCAGATATGGAACAACCTGGTTCTGCCCGACGCCAAACCGGGCGTGCCCACGTTCCGGCTGGTCGCCATCTACGACCCGCGCTACAAGGAACCGCTGCTGCTGGCAACGAACCTGAGCGTGAGTGCGTGGGCGTTGTGGCGCTTATACAAGGAACGCTGGGGCGTGGAGCATCTGCCCCTGGCCGCCAAGCCGCTGCTCGGCTGCGAGCGGGCGTATGTGTGGGGACAGGAAAGCCGCTTTCGCCTGCCTGAACTCGCCCTGCTTGCGGGTAATCTCCTGTCGTATGTCGCCGCGACCAGCCAGCCGGTCGCTTCGGGGTTCTGGGATCGGGCGGCGCGGCCCACGGGCGGACGGCTGCGGCGCGTACTTGGACAGGTGCATTGTGCGGACTTGCCCGACCTGGCGGCACAACTGCGCAAAAAGAACAGCGTCACGGCCCACTTGAAGACCGGAGTGGACGCCCACAGACGCCACAAGGCACAAGCAACGCCGCAACAGGCGGCGCAAGCCGCTTCATTTACCGGAAACTAAAGGTTAATCCTGTCTATGGATTGGATTGCTTCTATTCTTCATCTTCTATATCGTCCGCTTCCGCGCCTCTTGTGATGGGCGGCGGGGCCGCTTCGCCGCGCATCTGCGTATAGATCTGAGAGAGCAGGGCGCGCAGTTCGGCGGTTTTGTAGGGCGGGGGCAGGCAGATGTCGCACAGCGTCGAGGGAAGCGAGTCCGGGAACGCTTCGGGGGCCGTGCCGCAGTCGTCCACAAGCCCGATGATACGCATCCCCTCGCGGCGATAACGCTGCACGGCGCGAAAGATGGCGAGGTCTTTCTGCCGCCCAAAGTCTTCCGACAGGATCAGCACATCCGGCGGACGTGGCGGCTTGGCGCACAATCCGACCGGGTCCTGCTTGTTGAGCAGGGCCGTCACCTGCCAGCCAACGAGAGCGGCGGCGCGTTCTGAGCGGCCCCGGAAGCGGGGGCGATGCACGGCGATTAAAATGCGAAACGGCAGGTTCGGGTCGGCATGGATAATGCCCTGCTCGCCGCTCGCCGAGCGCTCGATGATCTGGAACGTGCCTTCATTGGCCTTTTCCTGGCGGGTCGCTTTGGGATGCGAGCGATCCACGCGGGGCGGGCCGGGACGCGCGCCCGTACTGGCGCGGCTGGGTTTGGGACGGTTCGGCTTGACGCCGTGTGCGCTTCTTCGGTTCACTTTTCACCTGTAATTTCTAACAAACAAGAATAAACTTTGTTACATTCTATTACATTCTATTACATTCTATTACATTGGCAGGTTCTGCCAGTCTTTTATGTTGTCTATGTTGCGGGCGCGATACCTTTGGATGGCGTTGATAACGTCGCGGTAGGTTTCGGTGTTGCGTATGTCGTCGAGGTACAAATTACGCTGGACGACAGTTTCGAGTTTGAAGGCCCAGTAGAGCGTCATCAGGGCGTTGATGAACAGTTCGCTGCCCTCAGTGCGCGAGGTCGCGTGAAAATCGCCGAACTGCCCCTCGACGGCGGACAGGATGGATGCGTTTACGATACTCGGATTGTTGCGCATCTCGCGGAACGTGTACTCGCTGGCCGCTTTATACTGCTGCACTTCGGGCATGTCCTGAGTAAGCGTCCATGCGCCCAAAAAGCCGCCGTTCCGCGTCACGGCCCCGACCGCTTCCAGAAACTGCGCGTGGCAAACGCCGTGAAATGTGTCTATGCCAAATCCCAGGCACACCAGCAGTTTACGCGCCACATCCGTTTGAGACACGGCGACCATGCTGGCGCTGTCCTCTTCGGGCGTTCCCAATCCGACCTCGTCACCACGCATCAGGCTGTCGGTTCCGCCGTCTACAAGCAGTATGGTATCAATTTGCAGGGTCTCGGCCAGCCATTTGTACGCGGTCGTGAGCGGTCTGGCGCCGGCCTGGGGCAGGCAGTAGATCGGGGCAGGAATGTTTTGCGACTTTAGCCAGCGGGCCAGGTACATTTCAGGAAAGTAGCGCGTGGAGCCTTCCGTGCGCGCGTCCACCATGACCATGCCGCCGGGAAGTTTGCGCCCCGTGCTGTCGGCGATGGAAGAAAACGAGAGGTTTGCCAGATGCACGGTCTTGCCCAGAGCGCGCAGGCCAAAGTAAAGCGGCAGTCCGCAAAAAATGTCGTAGCCCCCGCCGCACCCCGCCAGCAGTATGTTCTGCGCCGCGTTTATTTCGCGATGAAACGGCAGTGTCAGCAAGTCCATGTCGTTGTTCCTGATTATTCTTAATTATTCTTAATTGTTCCTGAGCATGTTTACGAATATTTCGCGCGCGGCTTCTGTCGAATTGCTTCTGCGCCTGCCTCTGATTTGCGACGACATGAATACGTGCGTCTATTGTACCCTGTCCGGTTTGTCCATGCCAAAAAATGCGCGGCCATGCCGTCCGCCGGCTGTAATACGCGCGCCGAGGCGTTTCGACCGCTTTCCTCCTCTGCTTCGCCGCAGGGGTATAATAGGGATATGAGCGACACCATACAAAATCAAAATAACAGCAAAACAATCGGCATACTGGCCCTGCAGGGCGATTATGACGCGCACCTTAAAACGCTGGCGCGGCTCGGAATAACAGCGCGATTTGTACGCACCAGCCAGGAACTAAGCGGTGTGGACGCCCTGATCCTGCCCGGCGGCGAAAGCACCACGATCATTAAACTGCTTAACCGCGTGGGTCTGGACACGGCCATTCAGACACGTATTCAGGCGGGAATGCCCGTGTATGGAACCTGCGCGGGCATGATCCTGCTGGCCCGCGACATTCAGGATCGTCCCGAACAGCCCACCCTGAGTGCCCTGAACATCACGGTCGCCCGCAACGCCTTCGGACGCCAGATAGACAGTTTCGAGGCGGATGTTCCGTTCGATGTCGAGGATGCGGAGAACAGTGCGGAAACTGCCGCGACCGACAAAACAGGCAGTGAAGGCGGAACGCGTAAGACGAGGAGTGAGGTACGCGGCGTGTTCATTCGCGCGCCCTATGTTACCGAGGCCGCGCCCGATGTGCAGATCATCAGCCGTTTTCGCGACCGCATCGTCGGCGTTCGGCAGGGTTCCCTTCTCGCCACGGCCTTCCATCCCGAACTGACCGACGACACCCGCGTCCACGCCTACTTTCTGCAAATGGCGAACGCGAGCAAAGAGATTAGACCGTCTTGAACTCGGATTACGCGGATTGGAAGGATGACCATGATTGCTCTGGTACGACTCTGATCCGCGTAATCCGAGTTCAAGACAAAAGATTTGGAGAAGAAACATGTTTGCCGGCCCGATTGACCTGTCCCATAGCCCGCATGTCGCGCTGCGTCCCGTTCCAGTTGACGCCGTGCGGTTGGACGACGCGTTCTGGTCGCCCCGCCTTGCCCTGAACCGATCCGTGACGCTACCCGCGCAGTTACGGCATCTGGAGGAAACGGGGCGTATCGCCAACTTCCGGCGCGCGTCCGGCAAGATCGCGGGCGCGTTTCAGGGGCAGTTCGCGTTCAACGACAGCGACGTGTACAAGTGGGCCGAGGCCGCATCCTGGTCGCTCGCCACGCATCCCGACCCCAACCTGGATGCCGACCTCGACGCCGTGATAACCGAAATCGCGGACGCGCAGCAGGCCAACGGCTATGTCAACACCTATTTCATGTTCGAGCGCGAAGCGGAACGCTATACCAACCTCAAAGACCTGCACGAAATGTACTGCGCGGGTCATTTGATACAGGCCGCAGTCGCGCACCATCGCGCCACGGGCAAGACCGCGCTGCTTGATGTCGCGATTCGTCTGGCGGATCATCTGGACGCCGTGTTCGGGCCGGGCAGGCGCGTCGGCGCGTGCGGGCATGAAGAGTGCGAAATGGCGCTTGTGGAACTGTATCGCACAACGGATGAGACGCGCTATCTTACGCTCGCGCATCGGATGATCGAAGCGCGGGGGCGTACTCCCGGCCTGTTCGGGAACGGTAATTACTATCAGGATCATCTGCCGTTTGTCGCGCAGGCCGAAATGACGGGCCATGCTGTGCGGCATCTGTACCTGTGCTGCGGGGCTGCGGATGTATGCGCCGAACTGGACATACCCGCTTATCGTGACGCCCTGGACGCGCTCTGGCGCAACTTTACGACCCGGCGCATGTACGTGACGGGCGGGGCCGGAGCGCGGCACGAGGGCGAGGCGTTCGGCGAGGATTACGAACTGCCCAATGCGCGGGCGTATGCCGAGACCTGCGCCGCCATCGGCAGTGTCATGTGGAACTGGCGGATGCTCAACATGACCGGCGAGGCCCAATACGCCGACCTGATGGAACACGCCCTCTACAACGCCGTCCTCCCCGGCCTGTCCCTGGACGGCACAACCTACTTTTACGAGAACCCGCTGGCGGACGACGGCAAGCACCGGCGCAAGCCGTGGTTCGGCTGCGCCTGCTGCCCGCCCAACGTCGCCCGCCTGCTCGCCTCCCTGCCCGGCTACTTTTACAGCACATCCGAAGATGGCGTATACGCGCACCTGTACGCGGCGAGCAAGGCCACGATCCCCACGCCTGACGGCGGCACGGTCGAGATCGAACAAAAGACCGAGTACCCCTGGAATGGCAGAATTGAATTCGTCGTCAAGCGAAAGTCGGTACAGGCGCAGTTTCTCTATGTGCGTATACCTTTCTATGTGAGGGACGATTTTGACGACGGCGTCACCTTAGAAGTAGACGGCGTACCGACGATAAACGCACAGCCGGGAACGTATGCCCGCGTCCCGCTGAATGCGTCTGAAACGCTTGTCGCGTTTAGTTTGCGGATGGAAGTAGAGTATCTGCGAAGCCATCCCCATGTGCTGAACAACCGCGAGCGCGTCGCTTTGCAGCGAGGGCCGCTGATCTACTGTATCGAGCAGGCGGATCATCCCGATATGGATGTGCGCGACGCGATGCTGGACGAGTTTACAGCGGGGTTCAGGCCAGAGTTCGTTCCCGATCTGCTGGACGGCGTGACCGTACTGCGTGGCGAAGGCATGGCGGCACATACGCGGGCATGGGACAATCGGCTCTACGCGTCGTCCGACACTTTCTCTCGCCTTTTGCCTTCCGATGTGCGGCCCGTTGCAATAACGGCCATCCCCTACTATGCGTGGGCCAATCGCGAGGCGGGGCCGATGCTGGTGTGGCTGCCTGCGGCTTGAGATTTTTTGTCATGCCACGAAACCGCTTGCTTGCCGGCTACGTCTTTGGTCTTGAACTGGGATTACGCGGATTAGAAGGGGGGACAGGATTGGATACCCTGTCGGCTGCACCCTTCCCCTTTACAGCAGAATAGAGTTGTAACGAAGTCATCCTATCCATCCCACTAATCCGCGTAATCCGAGTTCAAGACAACTACTTCCCCTATGGAGATTCCTGTATGCTGACGCGCCTTTCTCTTCGTTCCGGTCTGACGATGGCTGTTTGCAGTGCGGCCTTTCCGCTTTCTCTTTCCATTTATGCGCAGAACGCGCCCGCCACGCCGCCGCCCATCGTGGATGCCGCGCAGGATTTCGCGGCGCGGCTCGAAAAGGCGCAGAAAGACCTGGACGCCAAGCGCGCCGACCTGCACGTTCCCGGCGCGGCCCTTGTGATCGTGAAAGACGACAAGATCATCGCCATACGGGGCATGGGACTGCGCGACGTGGAGCGCAAACTGCCCGTGACGCCCCGGACCATGTTCGCTATCGGCTCTTCCACCAAAGCGTTTACGGCCATGACCGCCTTGATGAGCGTGGACGACGGCAGACTGTCGCTGTTGGATCCGCCCCGCAAGTACCTGCCCTACTTCAAGCTCAAAGACCCGGACGCCGACACTAAAATCACCGTGAGCGACCTGCTCTGCCATCGCAGCGGCCTGGAGCGCACCGACCTGGCCTGGTATACGGGCAAGCTGACCTCGCGGGAGACCATCGAGGTGGCGGGCGAGGCCCGGCCCTCGGCCAAACTGGGTGAAAAGTTTCAGTATCAGAACGTGATGTTTCTGGCGGCGGGCGAGGTCGTGGCGAGCGCGCAGGATCGTCCGTGGGGCGACGTGGTGCGTGACCGCATTTTCAAGCCGCTGGGCATGAAGGATACCACCCTTTCCGTGCGGGCGATGCAGGGGCGCAAAGACTGTTCGCGGGGCTACGGCTACAACAGCAATACCAAAGTGACGCGCCTGCTTCCCACTCGTGACCTGACCGTGATCGCGCCCGCCGGGGCCATCAACTCAAACGCCGACGACATGGCGCAGTGGCTGCGCCTGATGCTTGCGGGCGGCGCATTCGAGGGCAAGCGTCTTGTGTCCGAAGCAAGTTTCGCCCAACTGCTGACCAGGCACATGGACGTGAGCGGGGCAGTGGGGTACAGCTACGGCTGGTTTTTGCGCGACTGGCACGGGCATAAGGTCGTGGAGCATGGCGGCAACATAGACGGCTTTTCCGCCGAAGTGGCCCTGATGCCCGACCAGAAACTCGGCTTTGTCCTGCTGACCAACCTCAACGACACGCCGCTGCAAAGTCTTTCCCTCGACATCGTGTGGGACGATCTGCTCGGTACGCCCGCCGCCGTGCCTGCTGACATTGCTTCGGTTCCCGCCCTGCCCCCATCCGACCCGGCCCGCGAGGTCGGCGTGTACGCGCTGCTGCCCAAGATGGATCTGAACGTCACGCTCAGCAACGGCAAACTAATGGCGCAGCCGACAGGGCAGGCCAACCTGCCGCTTAAAAACGTGGGTGGGCGGCGCTACACCGTAGAACTGCCGGGGGTGACAGGCATTTTCCTGAATTTTCGGCCCGCCAAAGACGATCCGAACGCCACGGAACTGCTGTTCGAGCAGGGCGGGGCCAGCATCGTCGCCAAACCGAAAGCCCCTGCCGCCGCCTTTGTATCACCGATCACGGTGGATGACCTGATGGCCCACGCGATTGCGGCTGTGGGCGGCGAGACGGCCCTGCGCGCCCATAAGAGTATGCAAATGCAGATCACGCTCGACATGCCCGGTCAGGGCATCGTGGGCGAGGGCGTCATTTATAATCAGGCCCCGTTCCAGACGGCGCAGCGCGTCACATTAAAAGCGGCGGGCAGGAAGATCGCCACGATGCGCGAATACTTTGACGGCGCGCAGGGCGGCAGCGAGAACAGTTTCGGCGTGCCGACGCAGCTTGCGGGCGGCGAGATTGACGACGCGCGCACGAGCGCCGATTTTTACCGGGAACTCCACTGGAAAACCGAGTACAAAACCGTCGTTATCAAGGCGATGGGCAAAGTCGGCGACGAGGACGTGTACGTAGTCGAGAAGACGCCCCTGAAAGGCTATCCGGTCATAGACCGCTACTCCGCCAGGACCTTCCTCCTGGTGCAGCGCGAAACGCAGAAGATGAACACGGACATCGGCATCGCGCTGACTACGGTTGCCACGAACAGCGATTTCCGCCCGGTCGGCGGCCTGATGCTGCCGTTCAAGACCGTCGAGACCGCGTCCGGCAGCGAAACCATCACGCTTGTCAAAGCCGTCACCTTCGACGCGCCGATCCCCGACAGCGTGTTCCGCGCAACAGGCAAAAAGCCGCGCAATGGCAGCGCGGTTTTGTGACCTTGCATCCTTTTGGCTGTGCGCGCTGTCCGTGTTGTATAATGTGTGTGCCGCAATGAAGTTGGGGCGCGTGGTCGCTTGTCCCACGCGCCCTTTCCGTTGCCTGGAATCGTCCAGAACCGTCTTTTTAATTGAGATACAGCTAAGTTACAGAGATACAGATAAGAGCGTGTATGCAATCCCTCATGTCGCCCAACATTGATTTGCCTGTTCTGAATGGCTTTGCGCCTGCCGTCGCGCCCACGTACTATGTCGGCGGCATCCGCGTTGACCCTGCTGTCGTGCTGGCCCCGATGGCCGCAGTGACGAACGGCGCGTATCGCCGCCTTGTCAAGCGCGTCGGCGGGCCGGGGCTTGTCGTCACGGAACTGCTGAGTACCGAGGCCATCCGCTACAAAAGCCGCAAGACCATGTCCATGTTTGATGTCACGGGCGATCAGTATCCGCTGGCCGTGCAGTTGTTCGGGGCGGACCCCACAACAATGGCCGAAGCGGCCCGCGTGGCCGTGGGCGAGGGCGCGGACATCATTGACATCAACATGGGCTGCTGGGTCCCTAAAGTCTGCAAAACCGGGGGCGGCGCGGCCATGATGAAGGACGAGGCGACCGCTGTGCGCGTGGTCGAGGCCATTGTCGCGGCTGTCAACGTTCCGGTCACGGTCAAGACGCGGGCCGGCTGGGATTACGGGCATTTAGCGACCGTGGGACTTGCGAAACGGCTGGAAGCGGCGGGCGTACAGGCGTTCGCGCTTCACGCCCGGTACGCCGTGCAGGGACATACGGGCGACGCGGACTGGCAGCTTATCGCCGCCATGAAGCGCGAACTGACCAAGCCCGTGATTGGCAACGGCGACGTGAAAACGCCCCATGACGCGGCCCGGATGCTGGCCGAGACCGGCTGCGACGGCGTGATGATCGGACGCGCGGCCATCGGCAATCCGTGGGCTGTACGCGACATCGCCCACTATCTCCGCACGGGTGAACTGCTGCCGCCCCCTACCTATGACGAGCGCGTCTGCGCGGCTGTAGAACATGTCGGCGAACTAGCGCACCAGATGGGCGAATCGCAGGCCGTGCGCCATCTGCGCGGACAACTGCCGCTGTACGTCAAGGGCTATGCGGGCGCGTCCCGGCTGCGCGACGCAATGGTACAGGCCAACACCCTCAAAGACGTGGAAGCCTGCTTTGATGCCATGCGCGAACGCGTGTACACTGAAGCGCCTGACGGTGTCGCTCTTGATTGATCTGTGACCTTCCGGTTTGACAGCGTTTCGGCAAGTAGGATAGCAGACCCGACGGTAAGGTGTTGCGTCGAGAGAGTCGTTTCGCAGGTTTCGATGCACAAGGAGAATATTGCATGGTCGGCTGGAGACAACCGCAACTGGTCACGCCCGACGAGTATTTGGAATTAGAACGTAAAGCGAACTATAAGAGCGAGTATCTGTGTGGACAAATATACGCGATGTCCGGGGGCAGTTTCGCGCATAGTACGATTACCTTGAACATCGGAAGTGGAATTCATGTGCGCCTGATAGGTACGCCCTGTCAGGCCTTCAGCACGGACGCAAAAGTACGCACGACGCCCAGCGGACTGTTCGCTTACCCGGACGTGACGGTTGTCTGCGGTAAACTGATCTACCACGATGAAAAGCGCGATGTGTGTATTAATCCGACTCTGCTTGTGGAAGTGCTGTCACCCTCCACGGAAGGTTATCACCGGGGCGCGAAGTGGGCGCAGTACCAAACGATTGCCTCGCTGCAAACTTACGTGCTGGTGGCGCAGCATGAGCCGCGCGTCGAGCAGTATGTCCGGCAGTCTAATAACGAATGGCTGCTTTCTACCGTAGCGGGCATGGACGGCAGCCTTTATCTGGCCTCCATCGAATGTACGCTCGCCCTGCGCGACATCTACGACCGCGTCGAGTTTCCTCCCGCGCCCGCTTGGCCTCCCTTCTAAATCCTTCCTGCCGCATCTCTTATGCGAGTTTCTCCTGACGTATCGCTCTTGACACTCAGGGGAATGGATAGGTATACTGCGTGACGCGCTCAGGCATCTGCGTTCTGTCTGCGTGACATTTTGGCATATGTTCGGTGTGGTGCGGGCCGTGTGCAGAGAACGTACTCGGCTGCTCATCGCCTTGCGCCGGGCGTCTAAAGGGCGTAGCCGGATGACCAAAGCGTCGTATCGGACGTGAATGCGGCACAACATTCACATTATTTTCGGCAAATTTTCTTGTGGAACGCCGTATGTGACGACATGTTTTCGTCGCCTGATATACGGGAAAACTGTTGTCAGTATGCGCCACAAGACTTTGGATAGGACAGCGCCGCATGGCGATTTTTGGTTTTGAGCTGGAGGAGATCGCGCGGCTGATCGCCCTCGTAGATACGCAGGACCTGGACGAGTTTATTTATGAGGAGGAAGGCCGGTACTTACGGGTGCGCGGGCCGCGTCCTGCTCCCCTTCCTGCTGCCGCTCCCGTCGTACTGCCATCTGCCGCTTTCGCTGCCGCCGTGCCGCTGAGGGCCGCGCCGCGCCCTGCCGCCCGTCGTTCCGCCTCTCCTGCCGCAAAGCCGAACGCCGCCGTTCCCGCCGCCGATGAAATCGCGCTGGAATCGCCGATGGTGGGCGTGTTCTACCGGGCCGAAAAACCGGGCGCTCCCCCTCTTGTCAATGTCGGGGATCGTATCTCTGTGGGGCAGGTGGTGGGCGTCCTCGAAGCCATGAAAGTATTTTCGGAGTTCAAGGCGGAACACGCGGGCGTTATAGCGTCTATCCCCGCCCCGGACGGGCAGCTTGTGCAGGCCGGCACGGCCCTGTTCCTGCTCAAAAAAGAGTAGTGGAGAACAGGCGTTCGCCGGTACATAATACAGAATAGAACGCGTCGGTGAAGACAGGCGGCGATAAAGCCCCCCGCGAACGAAGAACACGAACCAAGAAGAACGCAGACGGAAAAGAACACCAAAGGGAAGCATAGATGACAGCGCAGCAGACGAAAGAGCAAAGGAAACATCCGGCATGAACAGCCGTTCCCCCCTCTGGAACAAAGACCGCATCGAAATCGGCATCCTGGGCCTGGGCGTGGTTGGCTCCGGCACGGTGGCCCTGCTGGAAAGCAACCGGGACGACATCGAGCGCAAGATCGGCCTGCCGCTTCACATCAAGAAGATTGCTGTGCGCGACCTAGCCAAGCCCCGCGCCGTGCAGGTGTCTCGCGCCCTGCTGACCACGAACGCCCATGAGATTTTAGACGACCCCGATATAGACATTGTATGCGAGCTGATCGGCGGCGTTGACCCGGCCCATGAGTTCGTGCAGCGCGCCCTGCAAAACGGCAAGCAGATCGTCACGGCCAACAAGGAGATGATCGCCAAAAAGGGCTTCGAGCTGATGGAGGAGGCCGCGCGGCGCGATCTGGACTTTCAGTTTGAGGGCAGCGTGGCGGGCGGCATTCCCATCATTCAGCCGATGAAGAACGCGCTGGCCGGCAACCGCATTGAGGAAGTGCTGGGCATCATCAACGGCACGACCAACTACATCCTGACCAAAATGGCCCGCGAACATGCCGACTTTGACGACGTTCTGAAAGAAGCGCAGGCGCACGGCTACGCCGAGGCAGACCCGACCAGTGACATCATGGGTTATGACGCGCAGTACAAGATCGCCATTTTGGCCGGTATCGCGTTTTCCAGCCGCGTCAATATCGAGGACGTGTATGTCGAAGGCATTACGGGCATTGGCCGCGCCGACATCGCGTATGCCGAAGAAATGGGCTATGTCATCAAACTGGTGGGCGTGGCGAAACGCGCAGAGGGCGATGCAAACGGCAGCATACAGGTGCGCGTACAGCCCGCCCTGCTGCCCAAAACGCACCCCCTTGCGGCCACGAGCGACGTGTACAACGCCATCATGGTCAAGGGCGACAGCGTGGGCGACGTGATGTTCTACGGGCGGGGCGCGGGCAGCGGGCCGACGGGCAGCGCGGTCGTGGGAGACATCCTGGACGTGTGCCGCAACCTGCGCGCAAACGCGACCGGACGCGTCGGCCCCGCCTGCTTCGCGACCCGCCCCGTCGTGCCGATGGACGACGTTGTCACGCGGCACTACATCCGCATGATAGTGCAGGATCAGCCGAAAGTCTTGTCGGCCATATCGGGCGTGTTCGGGGACTACGGTATCAACATCGAAAGCATGGTGCAGAAAGCCATCGAGGGCAACCAGACGCACATCGTCTGGGTGATGCACGAAGCGCCGGGCCGCAATGTCAAGCAGGCTCTAAAGCAGATCGCCGACCTGCCCGTTGTCGTGGAAATCTCCAACTGGCTGCGCGTGGAGGAATAAACATTAGAGACTGGTACAATGAACGGGACATCCGCGCCAACAAGGGGTGGAGGTGAAACCCGGCCCATCCCCGACACGCGAAGCGAGACCCTTTGAAAACCCGAAGCCTCCCCCTTTTTCTGTATGCCCTGACCATCTTCCTGAGCGCGTTTCTGCTGTTTCAGGTGCAGCCCATCATCGCCCGCATCATCCTGCCCTGGTTCGGCGGGTCGGCATCTGTGTGGACGGTCTGCCTGCTGTTCTTCCAGCTTGTCCTCCTGCTCGGCTACCTGTACGCGCACGGCAGCATACGCTATCTTCCTCCCCTCTGGCAGCGGCGCGTTCACATCGTCCTGCTTGTCGTCAGCGTCCTGACCCTGCACATGATCCCGGCCCAGTCGCTGCGCCCACACGGCGGGGACGAGCCGACCGTTCACATTCTCCTGCTCCTGCTCCTGACCATCGGCCTGCCCTACTTTCTGCTGTCCACGACAAGCCCGCTTTTGCAGGCATGGTACGACGCGCATATCAGGAGCGAGGCCGCGTCCAGTTCGACGGGCGCGGACAATGCGCTCGACGCCCGCGCCCAATCCTTTCCCTACCGCCTGTATGCCCTGTCGAATGCCGGTTCCCTTCTTGCCCTGCTCAGTTACCCTATCCTGATCGAGCCGCGTTTGCTATTGCGCCAGCAGGCGTTTACGTGGCAGGCCGTATATGTTGGCTTCGTCGCTCTGTGCGTTCTGGTCGCGCTGCGGATGCGAAATGATTTACCACCTGCTGCGCTGGAGACACAGAGGCACAGAGGAGAAGAGGAAGAACAAGAAGAGGAGATAAGGGGAAGGCTGCCGCGTTACCTGATGTATCCGCTGTGGATCGTGCTGGCGTTTTGTTCGTCCACGCTGCTGCTCGGAATCAGCAATCATCTGTCGCAGAATGTGGCGGCGATCCCGTTTTTGTGGGTGCTGCCACTCAGTCTGTATCTGCTCAGTTTCATCTGGTGCTTTGGGCCGCGCGAATGGCAGTGGCGCAGGGCGTTTCTGCCTCTGCCGCTGGCCCTGATCGCGGCGATGGCGTATGCGCTCGGTGACGATTACCAGAACCTGACCATCAAACTGCTTATTCCGCTGTTCTCGGCAGGGCTGTTCGTGTGCTGCATGTTGTGCCACGGCGAACTGGCGCGTCTGAAACCGCCGACACGCGAGCTGACCTCGTTCTATCTGATGATCTCGATTGGCGGCGCACTGGGCGGCATTTTCGTCGGACTGCTCGCGCCCCGCTGGTTCACGTCGGAACTGGAACTGCCGTTGGGCCTGGGCCTGTGCGCCCTGATCGCCCTGTTTACGCTGTACCGCGAGCCTCAACAGCCCTGGTGGGAACCGTCGTGGCTGATCCTGGCCGCCCTGACCGTGGGCCTGCTCTACTACCTCAAAGACAACGCCAAACAGTGGCAGAACGATTACAACCTGACGGTGCGTAACTTCTACGGCGTACTGCGCGTCAAGGACAATGACGCCGGCACGGACGACGCCAAGCGCACCCTGGTCTATGGAACCATCACGCACGGCACACAATATCTTAATCCCAAAAAGCAGAACCTGCACATATCGTATTACGGCCCGGACAGCGGGGTCGGGCTGGCGATCCGGTCCAGGGCCGACTCCCACCCCGAACGCGTCGGCACTATCGGTCTGGGAACCGGAACCATCGCCAGTTACGGCAGACCGGGCGACGTATACCGCTACTATGAGATTAACCCGCTCGTCGAGCATATCGCCAAAACGCAGTTTACGTACCTGAAAAACTGCAAGGCGCAGATTGATGTCGTGCTGGGCGACGCCCGCCTGTCTCTCGAGTCGCAGCCGGATCAGCATTTCGATGTGCTGGCCGTGGACGCGTTCAGCAGCGACGCTATTCCGATCCATCTGCTGACCAAAGAGGCGTTTGCGCTTTATTTCCGCAGTCTGAAGCCCGATGGCATTCTGGCGGTTCACGTCAGCAATCGCTTTCTGAAGCTCGCGCCCGTGGTGGCCTCGCTTGCCAATGCGCTGGGCAAGGAAGCAAAGGTCATCAATACGGACGCGGACGAAAGCAGCGCACTGGCGGCCACGGAATGGGTGCTTGTCAGCAGTCAGCACAGCCTGTTCAAGACGCCCCTGCTCAAAAACGTGGCGCAAGACATCCCCGTTGAGGCCGGTGCGCGCGTTTGGACCGATGATTACAGCAACTTGTTCCAGACCATACGCCGTAGCGAATAAAGCCGCGCCGTTTTGACACCTTCCTCCGTGATTGTAGGGGCAGACGTAAGTGTATGCCCGTGATTGTAGGGGCAGACGTAAGTGTATGCCCGTGATTGTAGGGGCCGGCCCCTGTGCCTGCCCTCTGAAAGCAGAAAGTATGACACACGATATTCGCAACGGCAGCCATAAGCGCCACATGACGACCACGGATGAGGTCATCGCGCCCACCCTGGACGCCAACCCCGCCTCGTTTGAACTGCGTATCCTCGACCCGCGCCGAATGCGCGTATTTCGTCATGCGGGCGTACCGCGCCTGACCCTGCTCGAAGATCGCTCGTGGGCCAAAGTGTCCGTGGCCCGCGCCTTTCCCCTGTCCGACCCGGAACATTACATCGGCTTTTTGGACGGCGCGGGCAAGGATGTGGGCGTACTGCACGACCCCGGCCCGCTGGATGCCGAGTCGCGCAAAGTGGTAGACGAGGAACTGCAAAAGCGCTACTTCGTGCCGGTCGTGGAGCGCGTCACATCGGTCAAAGAGGAGTTCGGAACCATCTACTGGACGGTGGAAACGGATCGGGGGACGCGCGAGATCGTGGTACGCAACCTGCGCGACAACATACAGGAATTGTCCGTGTCCCGCGTCATCATCACGGACGCCGACGGCAACCGCTTCGAGTTTCCCGACACGGGCAAGCTGGACGGCAAGAGCCTGGGCATCATCATGCGGAATCTGTAAAACAAACGTTCTTCAAACGATACACGAAGATACCTACGAAGATACCTTACGATGCTGAATCGCGAACCGCTTCTGGCTCCCGACGCCATTATGATCCGCTTTCTGTCGGCGTTTCATCGCTTCTTTACGGCTGCCGTAGACTACACTCGCGCGCAAGACAAGGCGGGAATGTTGCTGGTCGGAATTCTGGCAGATTGGCTGCATAATGTGCCGGCCATGCTATGGCATTGCGCCAGTCCTTATCCCCCCTACAATCCCGAAGGAATGGAGGCGTGGATGGCGGGCGTTCCTGAATACATCCGTAAACAGAATGCCCCGAAACGCCTCATTGCAGACAGCAAACGTATTCTGTCCGCAGAGAACGGCGCGCAAACTCTAGGCTTATGCTCCGACTTCGCCGACCTTGATCTATGTCCTGTTTCGGAGATGCGCCCCTATTTGAACCTGCTTTACAACGCCTGCCTGTCCATGCGAATGATGCGAAACTACGGTTATCGTCCTCCGCATATAGTTGACATCTTGGACGACATACGTGATTTTTACAAGACAAGCGTTCTCGGCAAAACGACGTATACCGTCCGAAAACGCACCCCCTGGCGAAATCTGGATAGCGTCTGGACACAGGAGGCGCAGACACAGGCAGATGAAAACAGTAGCCTCGCCTTAGCGTTGCTGTCCGTGCCGATGGCTCTGGTTCACTGGTCAAACTTCGATGCTGCACAGTTCCGCGCGAAATTGACCAATGCCGATGACGTAGAGCGCGTCCATATCGCCCGGATATGGACGCATTCTTTCAAGCAGTAGCGCCGCCTTTGAAGGTGTTATTTGTTCTTGGAGGCGCGGAGGGGGCCGATCCAGAGCGTGTTGGGCTGTGTGGTCATGTTGAGGAGCGCGGTCACGTCCACGAAACTCAGGTTTTTGATCTGGTCCAGGTCCAGTTTGCCGTTCAGGTCTTTGGGGCCGTCGTCGGCGACAACTAGATTGGCGAAGTAGATAGCCTTGCGCGAGGGAACGCTGCCGCCGGGTACATCCAGAACGGTCTGGTAACGCGCTCCGGTCTTCTCTTCCAAAATGAAAATTACTTTGCCGGGTTTGGCAGCGGCGAGGTCGAACTCTATGTGATCGTAGCGGCTCAGGTCAATAGCGTGTATGTCGCGCAGGGCCGCAGTGATCTTGCCCGGCTGCTGCGTGTAGTCCAGGCGCAGGGCGCGGCCTTTGGTGGGCGCGCTAGGGTCTATTTTCATTTCGACCGCGCCGAGCGGCAGCCAGCCGGGAGTGTCGCGCCGCAGGGCATCTACCCACAGCCCGCTTTTCTCGCCTTCGGGCAGGGTGGGGGAAGGCGTGTCGAATGTGGCATTTGCGCGCGATATGCTGAAATCGTCCATCCACAGGGTGCGCGGGCCGTTTTGCAGCGGGAACATGGCCGCGTTCTGGGGCGCGTCTTTGAGGCTCAGGGCCACAAACGAGTGCAGGTTGATAAGGGCGATGTTTTCCACCTGATCCATGTCCAGCTTGCCGTCCGGGTCTTTCGGATCGTCCTTGCCATCACCCAGAGTAAAGTCGTCAAGCGCGAGAACGACGTGCTGCCATTGGTTTTTCAACACCCAGAAGCCCGCCGTGTAGCGCCCGCCCATCCGCTCGGTCAGAGAAAGGGCGAGGGGCGCGTCGGCATCGCTGCGTACCCAGAAACTCAGACTGCGCGCGCCGGCGAGCTGCGCCTCGCGCACAGGACGTACCAGGGCGTCAATCGGCGGCTCGCCGGGATTGCCGGGCGCGGTGTCAATACGGTAACTGAAGGCGAGCGCGTTTTTGCCGTTCTTTACCTTGCCGCTTTCATTGGTCGTGCCGGCGTTCGCGTGCGGGCCGAGCGCGCTCCAGCCGTTTGCATCGGTCTCGAACGTGTCCAGCAGAATCGTGTCCGCCTCTTGTGCAGCCCGTGTCAACCGCGTCCCCCCTACACCTGCCAAAATAAGTGTAAGCGTGATGCCGCCCGCCCGCAACAATGCTCCCGATGTTTTGCCGCTTCGCATGTTTATCTGTCTCCTGACCGTGTGTACCGCGTTTCGCCATCGCTTCGCTATCGTTTCGCCATCAATAATTGTCCTGTAATGAATGGCTTATTCACAAATGTCTTATTCTTGTGACTGCCACGCCGCGCACCGGGTTTCACACAATGCGGGCAATGTGCTGCGCTTGGGAGTGAACTCCCCGCGTCTGCCGCGTATGTTATAAGAAGCGGATACACAATACACAACCGCGCGCCTATTTTTGAGCGCAAGGAGTCGCACCATGCTTTCCCACTACGATTATGTGCTTATCGGCGGGTTTGCCGCCGTACATGCCGCGCAGGCCATCCGCCAGATCGACCCGACCGGAACCATCGGCCTGATCGGCGACGAGGCGCACCCGCCCTACGACCGTCCGCCGCTGTCCAAAAACTATCTGCAAAGCGATGATTACAAGCCCGACGACGCGTACAGCAAGTACGATGACTTTTACCCGAAAAACAACATTGATCTGCACACGGCCACAAAAGTCACGGCCCTCAGCCGACAGACAAAACAACTGACGCTTGCGAACGGCGACACCCTGGGATACGGCAAGCTGCTGCTCGCGACCGGCTCGCGCGCCAAGCCGCTGGGCCTGCCGGGAGAGCATCGCGCGGGCGTATTGCTGCTGCGCCGCATTGAGGATGCCGAGGCCATACGCGCCGCGTTCCAGACCGCCAAAAACGTCGTGGTGCTGGGCGCGGGCTACCTGGGCATGGAAGTCGGGGCCGACGCCCGCCTGCGCGGCCTGGACGTGACGATTGTAGAGCCAAAAGATCAGCCCTGGGCCAAGAATACCTCGCCCGCGTTCGGCGCGTTTCTGCAAAAATACTATGAAGCGCACGGCGTCCGCTTCGTCTTTGGAGATGAGATCGTCAGTCTGGACGGCGCGGGTACGGACGGGCCTGTGACGGGCGTCACGACCAAAAAGGGGCAGCACACACCGTGCGATCTCGTAGTCGGCGGCGTGGGCGCGATCCTGAACACAGAACTGGCGCAAATGTCGGGCCTTGTCGTGGACGACAAAAACGGCGTCAAGGTGGACGAGTATTTGCAGACCGCTGACCCGGATGTATGGGCGGCGGGTGACATCGCCTTCTTCAAGGACATCGCGCTTGATAAAGAGTGGCACGCCGAACACCACCTTAACGCCAAATGGCAGGGACAGACGGCGGGCGCGAACATGGCCGGCGCGCATCAGCCCTACGACAAGGTGGCCTACTTCTTCAGCGACGAACTGGACATCCACATGATCCTGCGCGGCGATCCGCAGGCCGGTAAGCACTCGTTTATGACGGGCGACGTGGACGGCGCGGAGTTCGTGGAACTGTACCATGACGACGAGGGACGCCTGACAATGGGCATCGCCGTAAGCCATGCGGAACCCACCCTCGACCCGCTCGCTGACACGCTGGAACGGCTTATCCGCGCTAAATTCAACATCGCCGCGCACAGAGCCAAGATACAAACTTCGGGCTTCGACTTGAACACGCTGCAATAAATCGCTCGTTAGTTAGGAACCGGACGCCCGGAGTAGTTGTTCAGGTGTGTCGGTCGTACTGTTTTGGACGGGACGCATAAGCTGGCTGCCGTTGTCGGGCGGCAGGGCAGCCGCGCGCAGAAGCTGATGCGGATCGCTGGCCTGCCGCCTGCGTCCCTCAAGAATGGGCAGTATCGCGCAGGCCCGTTCGCGAACGGCATCCGTCCAGCCATCCTGGGCCACATGCGCGACATGCGGGGCTGCGAAGCCGCTGCCGACCTTGCCCAGCGCGTCCAGCACGGCCAAAACAAGTCGCTCGGTGCTGTGATGGTTGGCGAATAAGCGTTCCTTTTTGTGGTTGAGCAAATTGCACAGCAGGGCCGTGGTTTCAGTTCGCATATGCCCGTAGTGCGACGATGTCAGGGAGGGCAGGCACATTTGCAGGGCGTGTTCCGCAGTGCGGCGAACCTGGGGGCTGCGGTCGAGGGCGGCGCGGGCCAGTTCCTCGACGCCCTCGACCGCGCGCAGTCGGCCCAGTGACAGGGCGGCTATGGCCCGCGCCTGATTGCCCCTCTGCGCGTTGAGCGCGGTCAAAAAGGGGAACATCAGGCTCGTCAGTACCCCGGTCAGCAGAGCGCTGCCCGCCAGAAAGCCGAGTACAACAAAGGAACTTAACTGCCAGAACGCGGTCAGGTGCGGATGGGCGTACCCGTACCGGTGGAACTGCGCATAAGCGTCCAGGGCTTGCGCTGTAGCTAAGAGCGCGTAAACAACGGCAAACGGCGCGGTGCGGCGCGCGATGTGACGCAGATTAGCGCGCATACGCTGCTGACGCGTGGCATGGCGTTTCTGCACCACATCGGCGAGGGTCTGTGCGGCCTGCGCGGTCTGTTCCGCATTCAGAGCGGAATGGCCGAGCAGCCAGGCGCACAGCGTCCGCTCGCGCCACGCGGCGGGGTTCGGGTCGCGCAGCTTGTTCAGCAGGACGGCGAATTTAGCGTTGGTGAGAGGATGAACTGTCTGCGCGTCATTGTGCTGCAAAGCGTTCCAGTCAATCGCGGCGCGGCGCAGAAACGAGCGGCGGGGCAGTTTGCGGCGCAGGCGGGCGACATCCACAAATTCCCGCTCCAGGTCGTCGAGCGCGTTCATGGCGTCATGTGTTTCCAATGGGCTTTGCATTGCGGCAAGTTCACTGTCCGCGAAGATCGCTTGCGGTTCGGGCGCATCTAAATGCCCTTCCCCATACGACGCGGAGGCAGGAACGAACGGCGTGTCTTGTGTCTGCTGTTGCTGGTTAAGCACAGGATCACCTCGCGGGCAGAACGCCCTTTGATAAGGCTTTGATAAGGCTTTGATAAGGCTATTGATGCGGGCGCAGGAGGGTGGCGGGAGCCTCCACGTCGGCAAGGCTGCCCGTGGGGCGCAGCAAAGTGTTCGGCGCGATGGGCGGCATGACGGTCGGGCGCAAGAGAACGCGCTGATCGGTTTCCTGCTGCCGGCGGGCGAGCAAGATAGGCAGCAGTTCTTTGGCGGCGTGGTTGACCGGGGCCGTCCATCCCGTATTGATCAGGGCGCGCGCGTTTGGCGCGGCGCGTCCGTCGCCGATTTGCCCCAGCGCGTCCAGAACGCTCAGGGCCATCGCTTCGGCGCGGTCGCTGTCATTGATACGCTGTTCGCGCGCCCGGTCGAGCAGTCGGCATAGGTTGGGCTGAACGTCCGCATCCATCCGGGCGGCATCCAGGGGTGTCAGGTGGGCCAGACACGCTTGCAGGGCGGGATACGCGGCGCGGCGCACATTCGCGTTCGTGTCCAGGGCGGCGCGGGCCAGTGTGCCTATTGCGGATACGCTGCCGATACGCCCCAATGCCATCGCGGTGGTGGCGCGCAGGCGGTTTTCGCGGCTGAACGCGGCGGCTTGTAGAGAGCGTTTAAGGATACGAGCGGCAAGGACGCTCACAACAAGCGCGCAGCATCCCATACCGACCGGCCCCAACGTTATGGCGTGGTACGACGGGCGCATGAAATTATTGAGCGCGGCCCACAAAATCAGGCAGGACGCCAGCCAGACGAAAATAGGGTCTACGCTCTGATGCGCGTGGACGCGCCCGACAAGCGTTTTGCGGCGCAGGACGCCGCACAGAGTATGCGTCACGGTCTCCTTCTGGCGCGGCGTCAGGCGGGCCAGGCCCAGCGCCCACGCGCAGGCCGCGCGCTCCTCGAAACGTTCCTCAAACGGGCCTTCCAGCAGAGTAAGAAGGGCGTGCAGCGTCTGTGTGGACAGGTCGGACTGGCCCAGCCGCGTCAGGGCGTCGGGCGTGAGCAGGCTCTTGCGGCGCAGCCTGCGAATGCGCGCGCACATCAGCCTGCGCTCGTCCGAGGAGGGTGAGAGAGGCAGCAGCGGGGATGAAGCGACGGCAGGCGCGGCGGACGCGGCGGCATGTTCCTCACGCCGGGAGGGAACGGCGCGTATTCGCAGGGGAAGGGCTTCGGACGATGCGAGTTGCTGCTGCATAGGGTCTTGCCTTTGTTTCGTAGGTGCTATTCCGTATGTCACATGGTTTCAGGTAAGCGGGCGCGCGGGTTGGCACAGGTCGAGCATTCGAGAACCCTCTTGGACGCGCAGGCGCGGGTTTTGGCGCGCTTCGTCCAACAGCGCGTGTGAGATTTCCAAATACTGCGTGTCCGCCGTGCTGCGAATGCGGGCCAGGCGCACCTGCGCGGGATCGCCCTTGCCGCACGTCGCGATGGCCGCGCGGACGCAGTCGTCACCCGTCTCCTGTATCAGGGGCAGGCGAGACCGCAATATGCCGCCCTCGCCGCTTGTCCGCATATTGATATAACTGGCCTGCCAGTCTATCTTTTCGACCAGTCGGCGCGTGGTAAGGTCGGCCAGCCCCAGCGCGGTCGCGTTGCCATGCGAGGCGGGGGTCAGGTCCAGTACGGCCAAAATGCGGATGTTCGGCCCGCCCCAGGTGTGTTCGGGGATGCTCGGCATTACGCCGCGCCCAATGACATGCGTGTCCAGGCCCGACCCGCTGATGTCCTTGCCCATCTCGTCTACGATTAAAACATCCAGGTCGCCAAAGGGCAGGCGCGGCGCGGTCTGCCTTGCGCGGCGCAGCAGGTTCTTTTCGCCCTCATTCGCGATCTGGTCGGGCATCAGGGCGTGTATCTCGGATGTGCGGCCCAGTTCGTTTTCCAGCACGGCCACGCCGCCCAGAAGCGGCAGATGGTGGGCGTTGTAGCGGGCCAGTCTGGGGATCAGGTCGCGCAGGCCCTTCGCCCCGTAGCGGTGAACGCTTTCCGCGCCGTGTCGCTTGCCCAGCCCGATCACGCTCATCTTGCCGATGCCGCTTTCCAGTTCGCCGCTGAAATCCGTGTGCGCCTTGACGCGATTGATGAGCAGGATGGCGTCAGCGGCCAGCGCGTTGCGCTCGCAGTACACGGGCTGACCGGCGTATTCGCCGCCCTCATCGTCGTTCAGTGTACCGATCTGTTCCACTTCCATCGTGGCGCGTATCTCGGCCCCGACCGCGTCCGGCGTGACGCCATAGCCGTGCAGCAATTCGATTTGACCCTCAGCGGTCGCGCCGCCGTGACTGCCCATCGCGGGGATGAGGAACGGCTGCATGTCCAGTGCGCGCAGGCCGGCAACCACGGCGCGGACAAGGGGAACCAGATTATCCAGGCCCCGACTGCCCACGCCGACCGCCACCGTAGAACCCGGCGCAAGCCCTTTCTGAAGCACCAGGGCGGTTACGGCGTCCTGCGCCTGCCGACTAATTTGCTCGCCTGTCAGCGCGGGCGTGTCATAAAGCTGTTCTATTGTCCACACATCGGGCAGGGCGACATCGGGAAAGGTGAACACGTCGAGCGGAATATCAATTATCATAGGTCGTTCTTTATGGGTATCTTTATGGGTATCTTCATGCGTGTCTTCTCAGGCAGGCGCGGCTCACTTATACGCGCTCCTGCTTTGCGCCCCAATAGTTTGCTGCTGCATTCGATGAAACAGGCGTCACTTACATGCGCTGCGTATAGGTTCCACATCGCCGCGTGTTTCCCTGCTTTGGCGCATGGTATACTGCATTATCTCTTGAGACTGGTTCCAGATTGAGTTTGGGTATGTTCAAGTAGGGGCGAACAGCGCCGCAAATCCGGCATGTACCATCCAAGTTCTTTGCCGGATAGTACCAATGGATATGAAATATACAATTAACGGGACGAAAAATCTTTGCGCCGTTCCTTTGCTGATATTCACCGCGATATGTCTGCTGCTGAATGTGTCCTGCCTGGTATGCGGGGCGCAGGAACCGCCGGACGATGTGCCGCTTGCGCCCCGCATCACCGCGTCCGGCGAAGCGTACCGCCTGCGCGTGGAGAACCGGGAGTATGGCAGTATCAGCCTGAGCGCGGATGGCGGCCTGCATTATACGCTGATCGGGCGCGTCACGCGGCCCGCCTCTACGGTCGCCCTGGATCGCGAAGCGCAGACGGCGGGGCAAATAATGCGGGGCGGCGGGGCAGGCTTCGCCTTTGCCGTAAACCTGGGGCAAAGCCTGAAACTGCGGCCCGCGAACGTGTCTGCGCCGACCGGCCCAAAGCGGGGGCAGGCCATTTCGTTTGCCTCGGAACCCTTTTCCATTGTGAGCAATCTCGCGCCGCGCACAGGGTTGTTCGGCGATCTGCTGCCGCCGGCGGGCGCGCGGGTAAAACTGGAATCCGACGGCTTTCAGCGCGGCTTTCCCACGCCCTACCAGCCCTCCGTTGAGGACGCGTATGTGTTTGTTGTGACGCTGCCCATACAGGGAACAGAGGGGCAGGAAAAAGGAGAAAGGAGAAAGGAGAAAGGGGATACATCGTCTGCTATAACCGATATACGTGAGCGCGTGGCGGCGCTGGGGCAGGCGTATACGGCGCAATCTCTGGCCCGCGCCCGACAGGAGCATCGCGCCATTATTTCCGGCATACTGCATTTGCAAGCCCGGCTGCCCGAAGGCGAGCCGGACCCGATTGATTATGTGACGTACAGCATTGACGGGCGGGCCGTGTCACAGCAGAACGTCAAGCCTTTCAGCTACGATTGGGACACGCGCCGCGCCGAGGACGGCGAACACGTCGTGGAAGTCCGCGCCCTGAACCGCAACCTGCGCGCCATCACCTACAAACGCACTCTCGTCGTTGTGCAGAACAAGCCGGGGTAGCATTTTTGTCTTGAACACGGATTACGCGAATTTTGGGATGAACAAGATTGAATGCGCTGTGGATTAGAGCCTATCCCTGACGTGGCAGACAGAACAGTACACAGACAATCCTGTTGATCCTTCCAATCCGCGTAATCCGAGTTCAAGACGGCTTCACGGATGGAACTGCCCGACGATGTCATCAAGCGCCGGGTAGCCGCTGAGGGCGTGGGAACACTGCATTCCCGACATCACCGTAGCCTCGACGCAGCCCATGTTAAACTCGTTTTGTATCCAGTCGCCCGCAAGATACAGGTTGGCGCATCCCGACTCGCCCGCCCGCAGGCGATAGCGCGTGCTGCCGGCCACGGACAGCACATAGCGCTCGGAGGGGTCCATGTTGACGCGGGAATACTGCGCGCTAAACCGCGCTTCGCCCACGCCGTCGCTCAGGTCGGTCAGCAGGTTCCAGTCCAAACCGGCGGGGTTGTCTTGGGGCGCGGCCTGGGGCCATAGATAGCCGCTGTTCGTTTGCAGCCAGTCCTTGTTCGTAGTCACGACCGTGGCAAGGGCCGCGATGGGCGCGTCCTGCTCCAACTTGGGCGGAATGCCGCCGGGCATCGGGCCGCAATAGTAGGCCACATTGCCCGGTTCTCGACCGACCGGCCAGTCCTCGCGCTCGGTCAGGAAAGTCATGTCGGCCCAGGTGTTTTGCGCGTCGGCATACGCGTCATACACGGGGCTTGGCCCTGTCCAGCCCAGTTCTTCCAGCGTGGGATCCAGCCACAACTGCATGGCTATGGTTCGCACCGTCTCGACATTCTGCGTCATGGCCTGCCACGCGGGGTTGGCCGCGATCAGTTCCGGGCAGATGTAAGGCAGCGCGCCGATGGCAATGCCCAGCACGACCACATCGAAATCCTCGCCCCGCTTCAGCGTTTTGTGGCCCGCGTCCTTCCACGGCGTCCAGAACGATTCCAGCCGGATCGCGTCTTTTTGCACCTGTACGCCGTCCACCACCCCGTTCTGCAAATCCGCGCCCTGCGCGATCTGGGCGTAATCGGGCTGCGCGGGCCAGCAGTCCAGACCCTTGACGCGGATGAGCGGGTCGTACTCCACAGAGGGTTTGGGTGTGCCGTCGGGGTTGATAAGCGTTACCTGCTGCGCGATCTGAATGGTTTCGATGCAGCCCTTGTCCTCAGACAATCCCAGGTTTTCCACGCGATGGAAGAACTCGAACTTGACGCCCCGCGCTTTCAGAACCTGATACAGGGGCGTAAAGATCGTGTCGCCCATGCTGGCCCGCATCTTCTGGAAGATGCTGCCTTTGTAGGTGAAAACGATACGCAGCAGACTGCGAAGCGCCGCGCCCGCCGCCATCGAGGGGCGGGCCACCTCGCCGTTGTGGTACGCAAAGACAAGGTCATACAACCCCTTTACCAGCCCGGAGTTGTAGCTCATTTCAGACGCGCCGTGTTTTTGCAGCCATGCGCGGTAATCCAGGCCGTCTAAGATGTCCAGGCCGTCCTCGTGGTACATCACGCCGTCCGCGATTACGCCCCGGATCATGGCGTTGGCAAGATCGGTGTAAATCCACAACCGGCGCAGTTCGTCGTCCAAATTCAGTTGGGCATCAACGCGCGCGCGCAGCCATTCCAGATGCTCGCCGAGGAAGCGCAGCAGCAGATGATGATCCTGAGCGGTGTGCGCGGCGGGGTCGGGCGACAGGGTCTCGGCGATGCGCTGTGTCCCCCTCAGCAGCATCTCTCCCACGCTCAAACATTCCACGGTCAGCAGATTCTGGATGTCCTCGAGCGCGTGGTGCGTCACGCAGGCGAACCAGTCGGGGGCAACGCAATCCGTCTGCAGATGGGGAGTGCGGGCCGCGACCTCGGCGTAATGCTGGGCGAGGAACTGCAGGGTCATCTGTATGTAGTCCCACAGCGAGGGCAGAACGTCCGGCTGACCAAGTTCGAGGTCGTTGGTCGGAAACGTCACCATCCAGTTCTTCCATTTGTCGTTGATGTTCTCGGCCACGCCGATGTAGTTATGGGGAATGAACGCGTCTTCGAGTGTCGCCAGCGGGGTTCCCTTGGGGCGGTTTAGCTCTTCGTAAGCCGTCCGCATCATCTGAAACGCGTTGTCGTAAATCCCAGCCAGATATGCAGGCCGTGTTCCTCGATGCGCCCGTTCGGGCCGCGCCCGCTCGCGCCCTTGCCGCCCAGCCGCCAGCCCATCTGGTACAGAGTGATGTCGTATTTGTCCTGCCAGTCGGGAACGCTCGTAAGATGAAACGCGGTCGTCATGCTGCCCACGCCGCCGCCAAGTATGGCGACTTTTTGCTTTGCAATCGGTTTATTCGCCTGCCCTGTCAGAGCCGACGTTTCCACTATGGTTGTAGATGTTACCGTTGTGGTCGTTGTGGTCGTCTCGATGCGCGTTACCTCGGCGTGTACAGCGGCTTCCACACCGCTCAGAGCATGATGCAGCAGACCGCCCACAGCCGACTCCGCAGCTTCTATGCTGGTTTCCACGCGTGTTTCCACGATCTCCACTGCGGTCAGCTGCTTTTCAGGCGGCGTGATCGGCGTTTCGTCGTGCGGGATGGGATCGGTCGGTGTCACGGTGTTCTCCTTTTGAAAATTTCAACGGCAAATATCAACCGGCAATACTGTTTCTGCAACCCCTACTTTGAAAAACCAGACAAGGAAACGTCAGGCTTTCCAGAGTTCCACGCCGCCGACGATGGTATAATCCGCGCTTATCGTAAAGCTCAGGGTGGAACGCAGGGTTCCCGGCGGCAGGCCCAGGTCGGCGTGGATCGGAAGGCTGGGATAGCTGCTGATGTCCACGTCATGCGGGGCGAGCCAGGCCGCGCTATGGAATTGCGGCGACTCCATTGCGGTTTCGACAATGGACTGGTAACAGGCCAGATTGCCGTTCGCGGCATCCCGAAATTGTTTGAGGAACACGAGCGGGACGCGGCCACTTAGCATGTCCCCCGCGCTGTCGAAGGCGAGACGCGCCTGCTCGAAAATGCTGTCCTGCGATTCGAGCGTCCTGATAACGCCGAGCATCATTTCGCCAAGCGACGCCCATTCACCGGGCGGCGGGGCCAGGCCCGCCACGGGCCGCGCGGTCACGACGCGGGACATCGCGCCCCCGCTGTCGGGGCTGTACGATGGAAGCACAAGCGCGTCCAGGGTAAACGGGTCGGCGGGGGCGGGCGAGGCGGGCAGGTTCATGCGGCCCATCTGCTTGGGAAAGCCGTAGATTTCGCGGCCCGCCGCCACGGCGACCGGGTTGTCCACGAACAAGTAGGGCAGCGTCCAGCACAATCGCTGCCGCTTTTCATCCACTAGGGGAACCCAGAACCCGATCTCCTGTTCGGGAAAGTACCCGTAATCGGCGTAGGGCTGCCCGGTCGAACGGATGGCCTCGATGTGGCTGAAAGCCAGAATAACGCTGGAGGAGGCGGGCCGGAATCGCTCGGTTCCGCCCGACGGGATGTTAAAGTAGCGGTCGCACACATTGCGCTGGATGCTGTCCACATCGGCGGGCAGGACAAGGCCGTACAGCCGGATGTTTCGCAGCAGAAAAGGCTGCGGAAGCGTCTGGTCATTGCGGGTCACGTAGGCGGGAAGGGAAGTGGCGTCGGACAAAGGCGGTTCCTCCTGCACAAGAGCGATTCTGGTTTATTTACGACCTGTCTGCAATAATCGAACAATTGAATGATCGAATAACTGAACCCTGAACGTCATAAGCCCACTTGGCATGAGAACAGCTTTGTATACAATTCGCGTTTATTCGCGTTCATTTGCGGCTATCAACGCATTCGTTTTGATCCAGTGCGGCAAGCAGGGTCTTCGCTTCCTGATAGTCTGGAGTGTCGTACCCTTCCGTAAACCACGCGTGGACAGGCTGAAGGACGCTGTGCGCTTCCTGGGATTTGCCCTGTGACTGAAGCAGTTTGCACAAGTCCATTGCGGCCTGTAGCTCGCTGCCTTTCGCGTCCATGCTCCGCGCCAGTTCGAGGGCCTGTTCAAAGCATTCCTGCGCGGCGCGGACATCCGGGGCGGGCTGTTTCAGCAGGAGATTGCCTTTGATGCGAAGCAGGTTCGGCACGGAGATCAGCTCGCCCGTTTCCTGCGCCAGATCCAGTCCCTCCTGCGTAATGCGAAACCCCTCCGCTATGCTGCCCATGTCGCCGGATGCCTCGCCCACCATAGCCAGCAGAAAGGGCAGGCAGATGAGCGAACCGGTGGCCTTGAATATCGCCAGTCCGGTCTGCATGTGTTCCATGCCTTCCGCCTGTCGTCCCTGCTGGAAAATGCCCCATCCCCGGCACATCTGGCTTATCGCCAGCATAAACGGGAAATTCTGCCGCGTGGAAAACGCCACGCTCTCCGCCCCCAGCCGCTCGGCCTCGCAGGGTTCACGCCGCCAGAAGGCGAGCATGGCGCGGCAGTTGATGGCCCACGCCTGACTGAACAGATGGCCCGTCTGCTCCGCTACGGGCATCGTCGCCAGACTGTGCGCCAGGGCCTGATCCGCGTAGCCCTCGTGCCAGGACATCAGATTCATAAAGCACATGGCCGTGACGCCCGGATTCTGGCTCCAGACGGCGGTGTATTCGTCGTTACGCGCAGCGTCGTACAGGGCGAGCGCGGCTTCGAATCCAACCCGCGACGCGCCGAGATCGCCCTGCCACATGCGGGGGTTGCCGTGCAGGTACAATCCGATCACCTGCATGGCGTGATGGTTCCAGGCCCTGCCCTGCTGGATCAGTTGTTCGGCCAGGGCGCGCGCCTGGTCAAAGTGCGCCCTGACCAGGTGAAAACTTGCCAGTCCCAGCAGCACGGGCGCGGTTTCGGGCGAGTCGCCGCACACGGCGCACAACTCCTGCGCCCGTTCCAGGGCCGCGCCGACACCGGGCGCGGCAAAGCCCTGCGTGGCGCCCAATGCGACGCTGAGACTGGACTGCGCGAACAATTCCTGCCGGTTTGCGTCCGGCGTGTCCGGGTGGTTTTGCAGCAGTTCCAGCGATTTGGAAAAGTGGATGATGGCTTCCTGATTGGCCGAGCGAGCCAGGGCGCGCTGCCCGGCCCGGTTCCAGCAGGCGAGCGCGGGTTCCACCAGTCCCGCCAGGGTGTAATGCCCCGCCAACAGTTCCGGCTGCTGTTCGGCAAGGTCGGGTGACTGCGCGTTCAAAGCCTCGGCGATCTGACGATGGTAATACTGCCGGCGGCTGATGAGCAGGGACTTGTAGGCGGCATCCTGTATCAAGGCGTGTTTGAAGCGATACACAAGCCCGCCGTCCACGTCGCGGGTCTCCTGCAGCAGTTCCGCCGCGACAAGCCTGTCCAGGTCGGCGCGCAGGCTGTTCTCGTCCTGTAAACACACGGCCTGCAAAAGCTCGCAGGTAAACTCGCGCCCGATGGCCGCAGCGATCTGCGCGACCTCCTTGATGCTTGAAAGCCGGTCCAGACGCGCCATCAGGCTGTCGTTGAGCGTGGTGGGTACGTCCAGGTCGCTCTCAAAGGCGGGCGGCGTCCAGTCGCTGCCCCGTTCGGCGGGTATGCCGGACTCCAGCACCATTTTGGTCAACTCTTCGACGTACAGCGGCACGCCATCGGTTTTTGCGACGATCTGCGCGATCATGTCGGGATCAAGCGCGCGTTCGCCCGCCAGCCGATGCACGATGCTGCGGACGTGCGTGTCGTCCAGGCGCTCCAGGGTCAGATGCAGCAGGGCAGGATGCGGCGCAAAGGGCGGCTCGAACAGGGGCCGAAACGTGAGGAGGAGAAGCAGGCTGCCGGCCTGCGCCTGCTGTATCCTGTCGGCCAGCAGGCGCAGAAATTCCAGCGTCGAGGGATCGGCCCAGTGCGCGTTTTCCAGAACGAGCAGATACGGCTGAAGCCCCGCCCGGCGAAGCACGACACGCAGCAGGATCTCGATAGTTTTCTGTCGCTGCCCCTCGGCAGACAGGCCCGACATCGGGGCGATGTTTTGCTCGGCGGGCAGGGCGAGCAGTCCGCCAAGCAGGGGCTTGGCCTCGGCTACGTCAAAATCGCGCTCGCGGAGGAAAGTTTCGAGTTTGCGCCAGCGGTCCTGGGAAGTATCTTCGCGCCGGAACAGCAGCACGTCGTTTTGCAGCACCTGAATGATGGGATAAAACGCGCTGCTCTGATTGTACGGTGAACACTTCATCAGCGTAACGAACGTGTTTTCCTCGGACGCGGCCTGCAATAGCAGTTCCTGCAGCAAGCGCGTTTTGCCGATGCCGGCCTCGCCGCTGATGAGGGCGATCTGCGCCTGCCCGGTCTGCGCCTGCTGCCAGCGCTCGCCAAGATGCCGCTGTTCGCGGGCGCGGCCCACAAGCGGCGCGGCATTCGATTTCGCGCCCGCGTTCGCCTCCACGCCGTCAAGTTCAGCCAATGCCCGATACACTTCCAGGGGGCGCGACAGACCCTTGAGAGTACGCGCGCCCAGCGCGTCAAACGTAAAAGCGTTCCTTGTCAGGCGGTGCGTGGCCGCGCTGAGAACGACCGTGTTGGCGTCCGCCCCTTCCTGCAAACGCGCGGCGATGTTGGGCGCTTCGCCCACGACATCCATCACGCGCCGGTCTTCCGCTCCCATCTCGCCGGCCACGACCAGCCCCGTATGGACGCCGAGGCGCGCGGCTAAGACCACGCCCCATTGCGTCTGCACCCGCTCGGCCAGCCGCTTGATGACCTCGACCATCTCCAGGGCCGCGCGCAGGGCGCGATGCGCGGCGTCCTCGTGGGCATAGGGGTAGCCGAAGAACACCATCTGCCCGTCGCCCAGATACTTGGCGATGTAGCCGTCGTGCCGGTGGATCACGGTCGAGCAGGCTTCCTGATAGGACGTAATCAGCAGGTGCAGGTCTTCGGGGTCGAGTTTCTCGGCCAGGGCCGTGGAGCCGACAAGATCACAAAACAGAACGGTGATCTGTCGGCGTTCGGTCACGCCGGTTGGCGCGGCAGGCACAAGAGGGCTGGCAAACAGCGTGGAGCGCAGGGGAAAAGCGGCATAATCGGAAGCGAAAACGTCCGGCGAGTCAGGCGCTGCGCCGATAGTCTGTCCGTCGTTGTGGGGGTTAAGGGTGTGGGCGATGACCGCGTGCGTGGGCAGGGCGACAAGGGACGTGCCGCACTCGGCGCAAAAACGGGCGCGCGGCGGATTGTCGCTGCCGCAGCCGGGGCAGAGATTGGCGAGCTTGCCGCCGCACTCGATACAGAATTTAGCGTGTTCCGGGCTGCCGCCGCCGCAGCCGGGACAAACAAGTTCGGGCATAGAGAAATCCTGGTGGCAGGCAGGCTGCCAAAAAGGTCATAACGGCAAACGTGCTGCCAAAAAGTCATAACGGCAGACATGCTGCCGGAAACGGGAAGTGGGCGTAACGGCGAGGTTCGCAGCAACAGTATAGCATAAGTCGTTATGTCAATCGTATATTGCGTGGTTGTGTTTCACGATTACCGGGCCTGGTAATCGGCGCGGGCCTCACGGCTCAGGGTGCGGCGATAGCGGGCGAGACGCTGCACCTCGTCGGGGTCGGGCGGGGCGGACAGGGTTGTCAGGTCGTCCGTGACCGTGGCATGAACGCGATTGTAGCCGCGCGGCAGGCTGAGAAGTCCGGCGGCGGCGAGTATTTCCTGATACTCGGCCAGCGCGGCCTGTAACTGCTTGAGCCGAACGGGATGCGCGAGGGGCAGATAGGCCCGCGTCCACGTTTCCACTTCGGCCAGCCACCAGCGGTCGCCCACGCGCCCATGAATGAAGCGATAGTACACAGCCGCCTGCCATGCGCGCGGCTCGCAGGCAAACGCCTCGGATTGGCGCACGGGCAGCCCGAAAAAACCCGGCAGCGTCTGGGGGGTGACGCGATGCCGCTGCGCCAGCCATTCCCACAACTGATACGACGCCTGCGCCCCGGTTCGCGCCAATGCCGCCTCTTTTGCCTTTCCTCTTTCCTCTTTCTCCCTCTCTAAGGGGTGTCCCGCGTCAGGCCAGGCGAGCAGGGCGAACGGAAACGGCAGATCCAAAAGAGGGCGCGTGGTCAGGCGACCGGCGGGACGCACCGCCTGCGCGTCCGCATCGGGCCGGAAGCGAACAAGGGCCTCTAAGGCCATCTGATCGCCCACGGCGTCCAAAAACAGAAGCGGTGCGCCGTCCCATAGCAGACCCCGTTCCAGGTCACTGGTGCGAATGCGCGTCGTCTTGGACACGGGGGATTGCACGGGCGCGGGAGCAGCAGGGATGGGAACGACCGAAGCGGGAACGACCGAAGCGGACCTGGCGGAAACAGGCGTGGTGTCGCGTATCAGGCGCGATCCGCCGAGTATCCATAAATCCTGTATGCCCGCATTCCTATAGAGTTGATGCCGCCTGCGCCACTCGCGGGCCGTCATGTTCGCGCATTGGTACTCGATGGCGACGCGCTGCTGAAGCGGCAAAAAAGCCTGTCCCCGCGCAACAAAACGGTTCACGGTCTTGTCCTGTAGGTAGCTCTGGCCCATGCCAGGGGCCGGGCCGGGGCTGCTCACCCCCTCCCTAACAGGAAGGGCGCTTTGTATGGACTGGCTCTGCGTAGATAGGCTCTGCGTGTCCGGGATTTGCGTGGGCCAAAGGATGGGCAGAACGACGAGCAGGTCGGCACGTTGATTGGTCTCGACGATGTGGGCCTCGACGGTGATCTGCGCGTCGGGCAGAGTTTGGCGCAGCCAGCGGGCGAGAAGCAGTTTTCCGGCCCGGTGTTCCGGCGTTTCCGGTTCGGTCTGGGGAACCGAGCAGACGGCGTTGGGCAGGTGCGCGAAGTGATGGGCGCGCAGATGTCCGGCGTGCAGCACAAGCGGCGATTTGCAGCCGGGACATACGAGCAGGCGGGCATTAGACAGTCGGCGCAGTTCGTCCGGCCCGTCCACGCCAATCGTCACCTGCCGCTCGCCATACCGCGCCGACAGCAAATTCTGCGCGCTCTGCTCTTTCATCGCTTGTGTCGGCTTTCCTGATATGATTTAGAACTAAAAACTTGTAGACAAGTATACCCTGTCCTACGCGAATGGCGTTACTCAGGGCATATGCTGCGGCCATTCATTCGCCCCATGCCGCTTCATCTTTGCTCCTGCCCACCTACAGACCGTACCAACTGTTCCGTGTGTTCTTCCGGCCTGCTTGCGGCAGGACGCAGGAGCGTGTCGGGCAGGTCGGACGGGCGGGCGGCGGCGCGGACAAGACTTTCGCGGCCCGGTTCCTGCGAAGCGCGTACCAGGCTCGTGTCGGCAGGCAGATGGGCGGTGTCGGCGCGATGGAGGGGAATGCCCACGCTGATCTTGCGGGCGCGCTTCACACCAAAGCGGCCAGCCATTCCAAACACGAACACGCCCGCCGTTAATGTCTTATAAATGTGCAGGTTCGCGGCTTCATACCCTGCCGGAAGGGGATAGGGCGAGGCTTCGTACCACACATACAGGTAAAACTCTCGCGTGTCCAGATTGTAGCGCTTTTCTTCGTGAACAATGGTCTCCGCCCGGTCCATGTCGTACAGGTTGCGCGCCCCGTTGGCGCAGATCAGCGCGCCCGACAGCAGGGCTGCGAGCATGAACAGCCGCCCCAGAAACCCGGCCCCATCTTGAAGGCCACGCTTTCCAGATAGGCCCATGCCGACACGATAGGCAGCGGCGGCATGCGCGCAAGCGGATCATACGCATCCCGCTCCTGATGATAGGCGGCATCGTACATGCTCACAGCATCCAGGCAGGCCGTAATGTTGACGCGGGGGGCGGAAGTTGCTATATTGTCGTCGCGCATCGGGCGTCCCTTCTTGCCGAATACTCTGACCTCTGTTTGGGTTGCCAGCCTAGCAGCCTTCGCCGTTGCTTCAACCGGGCATGTAGCCGCAGCGGCGGCACTGGAACTTTTTGCTGTACGGGATAGGGTACAGACAAATCGGGCAAAGGATCGGCTCTTCTTCTTGCGGCGTCAGATTTTGCTTGGTTGTCTCTTTCATTGCGCCGGCCTCAGCAGTTGTTCCTCATGCTGTTCCTGCGCCGTGGCGGCGGCGCGCAGCAGCACATTTTCTCGTGTCTGGATCGGCTCCGAGGAGGCGCGTACCAGACTATCATTCGCGGGCAGGTCGCCGGCATTAGCGCGGGTAAAGGGGACTACGTCGCTCTTTGCAGCTTCCTTTATACCCGTAACGCCCACGCGCAGCGCACTCACCGTGAGAAATCCTAAATAGACCGCCATCGCAAGGTAGGCGGAGATTGCTATTAGATGCCACAGCACATCATGGGTTTTAAACAAATTTCTGAGATGAGGAGGGATCATTATGACGAAGCATACCAGGGTGAGAAGCCCGGTGAAGGCGGCGGAGGACAGGACGACAAGACTCGCCACGGCCTGCCCTGCCCGCCTGCCCTGCTCCAGCGCATAATAGCCTTTGCTTACAATACGCCTGCTCGATTTTCGTGTCTGTTTCATTGCGCGTCCCCTCTAATGGCTGTTCCCGACGTAAACCATCTCCTCCGGCGCCGCGCGACGCAGCGTTCCGCCTTGTTCCTCGCGCTGCCGGTCTTCAAATGCTCGCAGCAGCGTTCCACCTTGTTCCTCGTGCCGCCGCTCTTCGGACGCGCGTAACAGCACGGACTCCTGCGCCCGTGCCGTTTCCTGGGAGGCGCGTACCAGGCTGTCGAGGGCAGGGAGTTCGCCGGTGTTGGCGCGAGTGACAGGAACCACCTTGCTCTCGAAAGATGCCGCGATGATTACGAGACCCGCGCTTATAAACATCGCCGCCCAAAAGCCGAAGCCAAGCCCATAAACAAGGTTTCCCAGCCCGCTTATGAGCTGCGTCAGGTGATAGCCTGCGGCGAAAAGCTTGAAATGTGCCACAGCCCGGACTATACACGCGGCTGTCGCCAGTCCGGGGATAGCGCCGAAAGACAAGATCGCCACCCCAACTGCGACCAGCATCACGCGATTGCCCTGCTCCCGCGCATAATCGCCTCTGCTCACGACACGCTTCTTCGGTCTTTGCGTCTTCTTCATGTGCGGCTTTCTTTCACGACGTCACTGATCTTTGGCATCTTTTCAAACAGCCTCTTTCATCAGGAAACTGCTTTGCCATGATTACGAGTTGACACAGTCTAAAGTTTGGCTTTTTCATTGACGGCAGAGCGGGCGCGGGGTTATAATAAAGACGTGGAAAATACGCTCGCGGGGATGGCGAAATGGCAGACGCACAGGTCTTAGAGTAAGTTGAGTGCCTGGGTCGAAAGGCCCGGTGCAGAAGCGGTCAAATTCGGTGAACCCTGTCAGATGGCGATACCGAGCGAAGGCGCGTTCCAACCGGACGCGTAACGTGTAGAGACTAGACGGCCGCCGCCTAAACCGAAACGCTCATAAGGCGTCCGGCACGGTGAAGACATAGTCCAGACCACAAAACGGCAGTATCCGTGTGGCGAAAGTCATAGTGGTAAGAAAAACCTGAGTCGAAAGACGTGCGGGTTCGAGTCCCGTTCCCCGCATCCTCAAAACGCCCGCTTGCAGACATTGGTTTGCAGGCGGGCGTTCGTCGTTAAGGTATACTTCGCCTGTTGTGCTTGACAAACTTCGATACAAGACTTTATAATAAGTGCGTAATCCCAACAATAAATGCAGCGTATATTTTGAGGAAATGTTACTATGCGATTTATCCGCCTTTATATCTATTGCGGGCTGGCACTGCTGATGGTGTGCGCTGTGCGATCCAAAGCACAACAGCCCCCGCCGGATTTCAACGTAGTGACCCGGCAGGCGGTACAGAAAAGTCTGCCTCTGCTGCAAAGCGGCGCGGCAGGCTTCCTCGCTAAAACGAAATGCATCTCCTGCCACAACCAATCGCTGCCGCAAATGGCGCTGGGACTGGCTCAGGCGCGGGGCTTCAAGGTGGATGTAATTCTCATGGCGCAGCAGGACAAAAGCGTTTATGGCGCGTCTCTGCAGCTGAAGGGTCTGCTGCAAGCCGCGACAAAAAGCAAGGACGCCGAAAAACAACTGGATATTTTAGCGGTTGATCCGAGCATAACCATCGGGTACATGATGACGGGAATGGCGGCCGGTAAACAGAAGCCGGACGAACTGACCGGCCTGATGGCGCAGTATGTGGCCCGCAAGCAGCAGGCGAATGGCGCGTGGCCCACCAACGCGGCGCGGCCTCCAATGGAGGGCAGCGAGTTCGCCGCCACCGCACTGACTGTCCGCGCTCTCAAGGCGTATGCGCCGGAAGACCCTGAAACCCCGACGCGTATCGCCAAGGCGCGGACGTGGTTCTTGGACGCGCCGCCGCATACCACAGAGGACAGGACATTCCGCTTACTCGGATTGTTCTGGACCGGCGCGGAAGCGGCAGATATTGCGAAAGCCCGCGAAGACCTGGCTTCCCTACAGCATGACGATGGCGGTTGGGGCCAGCTTCCCGTACTGGCAAGCGACGCCTATGCAACAGGACAAGCGCTGGTTGCCCTGCATGAAGCCGGGAGTATGCCTGTGACGGACTCTGTGTATCAACGCGGCAGGTTCTTTTTGCTGAACACGCAGGCGCAGGACGGCTCCTGGTTCGTTCCCAAACGGGCTATCTCGGTGCAGCCCTATGTAGAAGCCGGCTATCCCTACAAAAACGCGCAGTTCATCTCCATCGCGGGCGCTTGCTGGGCGACTATGGCTCTGCTGTACTCAATAGAACCGCTAAGAGCCGCCCCCGTCAGGTCTGCCGCCGCCGCGCCAGTTCCACAGACAGGGCTGAAAACGCAGCGCGTCATCGCTCTTCAATCAAGCAAAACACAGGCGCCGCCAGCGATTTTAAACAGCGGAAGATAGCCTAAAACTGCTTCACATCGGCGACGACTAACTTGATCTGGTCGTCGGTCAGTTGTCCGGCAAAGGCGGGCATTTTGCCTTTGCCGTTGTGGATGGTGTTGATGAGTTCGGCCTCCGAGTGGCCGGCATACGCGGCCAGGGCGGGCGCGCGACCGCCTGCACCATTCGGGCCGTGACATCCGCATTTGACCTGATAGATTTCCGCGCCCGTGGCGTTCGCCGCGACCGGGCCGCCCCGCCTTCCGCCGCCTCGCCGTCCGCTCCCCTGCATTCCGCCGCCGAAACCTCCACCCGAATTACCCGCAGACGCGCCCGATGTTGGCGCGGCCTGTTCTGTGGGTTTGGAACACCCCGCCGCGATCAGCAGGCACAGCGGCAGCAGCGTAAAGCCGATCCGTGCCGTCAGCAAACCTTTATTTGTTGTCATGTTTTTCCCCGGTTGATGACAGTCTTCAATCTGCACAGTCGAAATGATTTGAGAAAAAGTTGGCCCATAACGATTTACGACCTTCTAAGAAGGGCTGCAAATGTCAACTGATTATAGGGGCGCGAATGCGGAAGCTATTTGTCCCGCTTTAACTGGCTTCGGGGTACGAACCCAGGACGCGCACGAACAGGGCGTGTTCTTTGAGCAGGCTGATGCTTTTAGTCACGCTCGCGTCGCGGGTATGCCCCTGCGCGTCAATGTAAAACACGTACTGCCAGGCCGCCGTTTTGTTGGGCCGCGACTCGATCATGGTCAGGTTCACGTCGTACTTTTCAAAGGCGTTCAGGGCGTGTACCAGTTCGCCGGCCCGGTTGGGAACCGCAAGCATCAGACTTGTTTTGTCTTTGCCCGTCGGCTCCGGCTCGTTGTAGCCCAGGACGAGAAAGCGCGTCCGGTTGCTGGCGTCGTCCTCGATATGTTCGCACAGAACCGGCAGGCCGTACTTTTCGGCGGCAAGCGTGGTCGCGATGGCCGCGCTTTCGGGATCATTCGCGGCCAGTTCCGCCGCCTTCGACGTGCTGGAAGCCTCGATCTCCTCGACGTGGGCCAGATGGCTTCGCAGCCACTGCCGACACTGCGCGAGGGGCTGGAAATGCGAGTACAGCCGCTTTATCTGCCCTAAATCCTCGCAGCGCGTCAGCAGGTTATGCAGTATCGGCTGGTATATCTCCGACACGACGCGCAGGTTGGAGTTCATAAACGTGTCCAGCGTTTCCGGTATGACGCCCGCCCACGAGTTTTCGACCGGCACGATACCGTAATCGCTCGCGCTGCGTTCCACCTGCGCGAACACGTCGGCGATGCTGGCCTGGGGCGCAAAGTGCGACGATGTGCCGAATTTGGCGATGCTCGCCAGATGGCTGAACGTCCCCTCCGGGCCTAAAAACGCGACCGTGAGCGGTTTTTCCAGGGCGCGGCAGGCCGAAATCACTTCCTTATAGATGGCGCGCACACTTGCGCTTTCCAAAGGGCCTTTATTTAAGGTAGTCAGCCGATCAAACACGATATGTTCGCGTTCGGGGGTAAAATAGTGGGAACGGGTCGTGGCCTTCGCCTCGCCGATCTGCTGCGCGAGTCTGGCGCGGCGGTTAAGCAGGTCAAGCATTTCGGCGTCAATGCCGTCTATTTCGTTACGCCATTCCGGTAAACTCATGGGCGTGTTCCTTTAAGTTTGTTTTGTAGTTCTGGTTCATGTCAATATTGGTTTGCGAAAGTTCGTTTTCAGGTCCCGGCTTCAGGTTGTGGGCGGGCGATAGGCGACTGCCGGTGCAATTCCGTGACAATTCCACGTCCGCATGGATTTTTCCTGCCGCGTTACAATCCCGGCGGGGATTGACCGAGAATGCGTTTGGTGCAAAACGCGCAAATGCAGTATAATTAAGGGCGCACGGGCATCCGATACAAACACATAATGTATTCACTTCACTCCGCGCCAAATAAGCGCGTATACTGGCGCGAGAATGTACGCGCAAGCGCATCAGCGCAAACAAAGCCACAGCAAACAAACAAGAGAAAATAGGAGCCGGCATGACCCGCAACGAATTTTACAGCCAGATCGAGACCACGCTCGGCACGGAACCCGGCACGATCCACGCCGACACCAGGCTCAAGGACGTTCCCAAGTGGGACAGCATGGCCGTGATCCTGTTTCAGGGCATGGTAGACGACGAACTGCATACCACGGTCGAAGGCGACGACATGCTTTCCGCGACCACTTTTGGCGACCTCGCCAACCTGGTAGGCGACAAACTTTCGGACTAACACGCACCGCTTCACGCTTAACGCTCCGCCGTAAGGAGAAATGTATGCGAGCCGCCATTCGCGCCCTGGCCTACCATCTGCCCGAACAGGAACTGACCAACGAGACGCTGGAACAGGAATCGCCCGGCCTGCCCGCCGCCAAGATCGCCGAAAAAACCGGCATCCTGACGCGCCACATCGCCAGGCCCGATGAATGCGCGTCCGACCTGGCCGTTCGCGCCGCTGAAAAACTGTTCGCGGACGGGGTCTGCGCGCCGGACGAGATAGATTATCTGCTGTTCTGCACGCAATGCCCGGATTACTTTCTGCCCACGACAGCCTGCCTGATACAGGATCGGCTGGGCCTGCCCATGACATGCGGCGCGCTGGATTTCAACCTGGGCTGCTCCGGTTTCGTGTACGGCCTGTCACTGGCAAAGGGGCTGATAGAAAGCGGGCAGGCGCGTAACGTCCTGCTGCTGACCGGCGACACGTACAGCAAGTTCATCAACCCGCATGACCGCAGCGTCCGCACCCTGTTTGGCGACGCGGCAAGCGCCACGCTGATACAGAGCGTGGAAGCAGGCGCGGGGCAGACGGGCGCGGCAGGCCATGATGCGCCTTCCGACATATCTGCCGATATGCCCGCCGACGAAATGTTTATCGGGCCGTTTGTCATGGGAACCGATGGGCGCGGCGGCAAAAATCTGATTGTTCCTGCCGGCGGTTTGCGTAAGCCTACGGAGGCCGACGCCCCGGAAGAAGAGGACGCGGGCGGCAACCGCCGCAGTGTCAACAACCTGTACATGAATGGCCCGGAGATATTTAACTTTACGCTGCGTACTATACCCGGCTGTATCAACGATTTGCTCGCCCGGTCGGCTAAGACGCTCGACGACGTAGACCTGTTCGTGTTCCATCAGGCCAACAAGTTCATGCTGGATCACCTGCGTAAAAAGGCCGACATTCCGCCCGATAAATTTTACATTTTCATGGAGCAGTGCGGCAACACGGTTTCGTCCACCATCCCTATCGCGCTGGCCGAAGCCGAGCGCGCGGGCAAACTGAAGTCCGGTATGCGCGTGATGATCGTGGGTTTTGGCGTGGGCTATTCGTGGGGCGGCGCGATGCTGCGCTGGGCCTGAGACCGCCCTGCGCATAACCGTTTGCGTTCCTGTTCATTGTGTTTTGTTGTGTTTTGTTGTATGCAAAGTCGTATAGACAGGCTGACGACTTGCTTTGTGTGTCGTAAAATGAGAGTCAAGAGAGATCAGAACCGCTCGTGACGGATGAAACCCTAAATCAGGCCCGACCCGCCGACATAACGGATTCACAAGCCCTTGCGCCGCCCGAAGAACTGCGCCTTTCGCCTCCGGCCCCGCCGCTTTCCGGCATGGACAAACTGCGCGGCGTAGCGCGCCAAGAGTTCGGGCCGCTATACCCGCGCCTGCGCCTGCTGAACCTGATCTTGTTCTTCTGCCCGCTCATGAGTTTGTGCCGGGTGCGGCTGGCATTATATCGAATGTGGGGGTTTGACATCGCGCCGGGTACGACCATCTATGGCACGATGACGGTCTGGGGCGGGGCGCGGCCCTGGAAACGCCTGCACATCGGGCCGCGCAGCAACATCAGCCATGCCGTGCTGTTCGATCTGGGGGCCGATATAACGATTGGCGGCAACGTCGCCATCGCGCACCACACATCGCTGATTACCACGTCGCACGAGAGCGGCGACAGTGCGCGGCGGTGCGGCGATAACATTTACCAGCCTATTGTGATCGGCGACGGCGCGTGGATAGGCGCGAATGTCACGATCTTACCCGGCGTCACGGTCGGCGCGGGCAGCATCGTAGGGACGGGCAGCGTGGTCAGCGCGGATGTCGCGCCCGATACACTGGTGTGGGGCGTTCCCGCCAAGCCCATCAAACGGCTGACTTGAGTAAACGTGTGTGACACTGAACAAATTAAGCAGGCCATAGAAGTAGAAGTCTGTATCAAGGGAAGCGAAGGCTCGGAGAAATATGGCGCGTGGCAGTTGGTTTAATCGCCACAAGCGAAACGGCGCGGTACAGGCGAATGTACCCGACGGCTTGTGGGTAAAATGTCCGCAGTGCGGCGAGATTTTGTTTGCGAAGGACGTAGAACGCAATTTGCAGGTTTGCCCCAAGTGCGGCCACCACCACAAACTGCGCGCCAAAGAACGGCTGGAAATGCTCGTGGACACGGACAGTTTCGCGGAGATGGACGCGCATTTGATGTCGCGAGACCCGCTCAACTTTCCCGACTATGCCGACAAGATCGGACGCGCGCGCGCGAATACGGGACTTGCCGACGCCATTCTGACCGGACATGCGCGGATTGAGGACAGCCCGCTCGTCATCGCCGTCGCGGATTTCGCGTTTATGGGCGGGAGCATGGGCAGCGTGGTCGGGGAAAAGATCGTGCGCGCGATGGAGACCGGGGCGCGTGAGCGCCTGCCCGTCGTAGTCGTCACGGCGAACGGCGGCGGCGCGCGGATGCAGGAAGGCATTTTTTCCCTGATGCAGATGGCAAAGACCAGCGCGGGCGCGGCGCGTCTGGATCGCATGGGCGTTCCGTATATCGTCGTGCTGACCGATCCCACGATGGCCGGGGTCTACGCTTCGTTCGCGTCGCTAGGCGATGTGATCCTGGCCGAACCCGGCGCGATGATCGGCTTTGCGGGGCGGCGCGTGGGCAATCAGGACATGGGCATGAAACTGCCGGACGACTTCCAGACCTCCGAGTTCCAGTTCCGGTGCGGGCAGATTGACCAGGTCGTTCCGCGCAAAGAGCTGCGCGGAACGCTTGCCCGGATGCTGTCATTCTTCGTGGAGGAGTCGCCTCGTGTCGCTTAATGAGCCGTTCGATTTTGAAAAGAAAATCGTTGCCCTGGAAGACAACATCGCCGAGTTCAAACGCTTTGCTACGGATCCGGGCGGGCGCGCGGACGCTATTACGCGCGGCATTGACATTGACGGGGAGATCGCCAAGTTGGAAATTCAGCGCGAGCGCCTGATGCGGCAGGTCTTCTCAAATCTGACGCCGTGGAACGAGGTGCAGATGGCCCGTCACCCGGAGCGTCCCTACACGCTGGACTACATCCCCCTGCTGTTCGAGGATTTTATGGAACTGCACGGCGACCGCCTGAACGGCGACGATCCCGCCGTTGTGGGCGGCATGGCAAAGTTTCACGGCGAAAGCGTCGTTGTGCTGGGGCATCAAAAGGCGCGCGACCTGAAAGAGCGGCAGCTACGTAACTTCGGCAGCGCGCGTCCTGCGGGGTTCCGCAAAGCCCTGCGCCTGATGAAAATGGCCGAAAAGTTCAACAAGCCGCTGGTCGTATTTGTGGACACGCCCGCCGCCGAGGCGAACCTGATGGCCGAGGAAGAGGGTATCAGCGCGACGATTGCCGTGAATCTGCGCGAGATGGTGGGCCTGCGCGTACCTATCGTGGTGGCCGTGATCGGCGAGGGAGGCAGCGGGGGCGCGTTGGGCATCGCGGTCGGCGACCGTATCATGATGCTGGAACATGCGGTGTACAGCGTGATTCCGCCCGAATCGTGCGCCGCTATTTTGTGGAACGACCGCAGCCGCGCCCCGGAAGCCGCCGACGCCCTCAAACTCACGGCCCGACACGCCCTGGAATTCGGCATCGTGGACGAGGTGCTTGCCGAGCCGCTGGGCGGCGCGCATCGCAGCCTGCCCGAAATGGCGTCCATCTTAAAGCTCGCCCTGGCCCGCAACCTGACCTCGCTCGCCAAAATGACGCCCGACGAACTGGAATGCGCTCGCTACGAAAAATTCCGCTGCATCGGCGAATGGGAAGACCACGCGGACCTGATAACACGAGGAGAGTAAACCGCGAAACACGCCAAACAAACGAAAAAAAGACAAAAAACAAGAGGAGTTGTCCGCAGATTACGCAGATATACACAGATTAGAAATACAAACAAAAAGAAGCAAACACGCTGTCTCAAACGTGTTCAAAACAAATCTTGTTAATCTTGAAAATCCTGTTAATCCTGTCTATGGATTGGACTTGTCTCTTGTCCTTTTCGTCTGTTTCGCGTGTTTAGCGGTGGATAAAAATGGTTTGCGGGAAGTCCGTTCCGCCTCGGACTTCCCGCGTCGTGTGCCGCCTGTCGTAACGTCAGCGCCCCCGCCGTCACGACAGGCCGGCCTCACGGTGGAAGGGAAAGAGCGGAGGTAGGGTTGTCTGCCCCGTATGCCGCTCATTTCCCGAAATCGCAAAAGCTGCTGAGGGTCTTGCGCTATGTGAAGTGCGGGGAGGAACGCGCCGGGGCCTTGCCCTGTTCGTGTCGCTGTCCATGAGAAGCGGAGGGGATCGCGCTGCCACTGTCGGCTAGAGTTTCAAGCGCCTGCGTTGCTTCTCATCAACTTCTCCATCGCACAGTATTGAGGAACGCCGCATTGTTCATGGCGTGACAGCACAGGCAAAAAATTTATGGCGAGGCTGTTTTCGCTCTGAGGCGACGCCTGATTTCAGGTTTGCGGCGTGTTTGCATGGACGCGCCAACTGCCGCCAACTGCGGATTGCGCCTTTAATCGGCTATTTACGCGCGATTTTGCGGTTTGCCGTTCCTTTAACGCCCCGGCCTGTGCTATAATACAGGCAAGATTTCGCCAGAATTCAAACTATATCAAGAGTAAACTATTCGTCAGGCCGCTTTACCAGCCTGTATGCAGGAGTTGATTTCGCATGAAACGTACTTTTCAGCCGCACAACCGCCGCCATAAGCGGACGCATGGATTCCGCAAGAAGATGCAGACGCTCGACGGGCGCAATGTGCTGCGCCGCCGCCGCTTCAAGGGCCGTCACGAACTCATCAAGTAGAACGAAATGAGACCGTAAAGCAGGAGCCAATACTCCTCTGTTCGGCGTAATGCTGTCGCGCAAGCGCGGCCTTCCGCACTGAATTTCACAGTCCTCAACCACAAGGCGCGAAAGGGAAACCGTTCGCGCCTTGTGTCCGTAAGGACTAAGAGGACGCAGCAAATAACGCGGCAAGGTCACGCGCTTTGCATGATGCTGCGCGAAAACGATTCAAGGTCGTGTAATAACATACAGGTGTAATAACATATAGAGTGAGTGTCGTATGCTGCCCGCCGAACAGCGTCTGCGTAAAAACGAAGATTTCCGCCTGATCTACAAACGAGGGCGCGAGAACGTCCACCCATTCGCTGTGCTGTATGTGATGCGGCGCACCGGCAGCCTGAGCGGACTGGCCCCCGGCAGGCGGATCGGCTTTGTCGTCAGCAAGAAGCAAGGTAATGCGGTTGTCCGCAACCGCATCAAGCGGCGTCTGCGCGAAGCCGTGCGCCTGCATCTGCCTGACTTGCGCGACGACACCTACGACCTGGTCTTCGTCGGGCGCGGACGCATGAAGACCGCCACCTGGCCCGAAGTGCAGGAAGCGGTACGCGCGCTGTTAAAGCGCGGCGGCGTGTTGAATGAAAGAACATAAGATGCAGGAACCTGCTGCGCCTTCTGCTCAGGATGTTTTGCAGGGTTCGGAGGAGGCTGATATGCCGCGTGTGCCTCCGTCACCGGATTATGCCGCGCCAAATCCCGCGAGGCCGCGTTTGCTCGCCGCAGGCCGCAGGGTGGTTTTGTTTTGTATTCGCGCTTATCAGGCGACGGCTCCCATGCGTCCTGCCGTGTGCCGCTATCAGCCCACCTGCTCGGAGTACGCGGCGCAATGCGTCGCTAAACACGGCGTCTGGAAGGGCGTTGCGCTGGGTATCCGGCGTATCCTGCGCTGTAATCCGCTCAGTTCGGGCGGGTACGATCCCGCGCCGTAGACAGTGCAGGATCGTCTGCCACGGCGTTAAACCATTCCGGCAATCTGCCGTGACCGCCATAATACTTTTTTCTGCCCCGATACTACATGGATTTTGTTTGATACTTGTGCAACACTTGTACGGCGAATAGCATAGACCGCGTACAACCTGGGGCGCAAAGCAAAGTCGGCTGGAAGATGTTGAGGAAAATCTCTTGAAATTAGCAGTGCGTATTCCCCTTATGAGCCTGATGCTGGCGATGCTGGGCCTGACGTTGAGCGGCTGTGGGCAAGGCCCGCAGGGCATCCCGCCGATCACGATGGAACACGCGCAGCAGCTCGAGTCCACGGACTACAAAAGCGCGGTCGTAGAATACAATGCGGTGCGCGGCGAGTTCGACAGCAAAGACAAAGAAACCGCGGCCCTGGCCCTGCTCAAAGCCGCGCAGTTCGCCTCCGATCCCAACCGCTACGGTACGCCCGCCCAACTGAAAATTGACCCTGCCAAGATGAGCGCCGAGGATCGGCAGCGGCTCGAAGACACGCATCAGGAAGGCGATGTCGCCGCCCGCGCCGCGCTGAAGCAGTTGGAGCAGCATTACACCGACACCAATACCTACAAGACCGGCAACGCGCCCGGCCTGCTCGCGAACGTCGAACGAAGCATTGACGCCCGCAACTCCAAAATGCCCAGCTACAAGGTCGTGGACGCCCTGGTACAGATGACCGGCGCGCATCCCGATTTCAGCTACTGGTTCGCCCTCGTTCTGATTGCCGTTTTCATCAAGGCCATTACGTTCCCCCTGCTGCTCAAAACATACAAAAGCCAGCGGGAAATGCAGAAGATCCAGCCCGTCCTCAAAGAGATACAGACTAAGTACAAGGGCGACCAGACCGAAATACAGTCGCGCACAATGGCGGCCTACAAGGAACACGGCGTCAACCCGTTCGCCTCGTGCCTGCCCTCGCTGATCCAGATTCCGGTTTTCATGCTGATGTTCCGGCTGATACAGGCGTATGAGATCCACTTTACGCACGGGCATTTCCTGTGGATCACGCCGTCCGTGGCTCATTCCGCTATTGGGCAGCGGCTGATGCTTGGCAGCGACCTGGCGCATCTCGATATTCCTATCCTGATCTTGTACGCGCTGAGCATGTGGATCAGCATGAAGCTCGCGCCCACGCCCGACCCGCAGATGGCCGCGCAGCAGCGGCAAATGTCCATCATGATGACGGGCATGATGGTCTGGTGGTTTATCCAGACGCGCTGGTCATCGGCCTTCCTGCTGTACTATCTGGTGCAGAACATTCTGTCTACGTGGCAGCAGTACGTGTACATCTACAAGCCCAACAAATTGAAGGGATCGGACGCGTCTGTAACGTATCCGACATCCTCATCCAGCTCCTCGTCCGCATCTTCATCGGGGAGCGCGTCCAAACCCTCCTCCGGTGTGCGGGATGTCACCTTCACGGATAAGAAGACGGGCGAGGCCGGAACGTCCCGCAGCAATGCCGCTGTCACGCCGGCCAACCGCCCGCGCCCCAAGCGTAAAACACGCAGATAAGGGGATAGGGGTCAGGATTCAGAGGTCAGGAAAAGCCTTGCTTAACACGGCAGTTCCCCTGATCCCTGAATTCTGACCCCTGAACCCTTCAAAGGAGAGAACCATGACGGACTTGCATGTCGCGAACGAACTGCCTGCCGACCGACCCGGCGCGCACAGCGCGGAACAGGAAGACGGCAGCAACACAGGCAGCACGTACCTCGACCCGGCCACACTGAAACCCGATCAGCAGACCGCGTTTGCTCTGCTGACCGAGATATGCGCGGCCACGGGGCAGGATATAAGCCCCTGCGTAACAGCCGTGCAGGGCGTCTACATGCACGTCGAACTGGTCGGGGCGGATGCCCGGACGACATGGGGCCGCATGGGGCAGTCGCTGGACGCGCTGCAAATGCTCACGAACATGATTTTATCCCGGCGCGTCGGCAGCGATGTGCGCCTGATGCTCGACGCCGACAGCTACCGCGAACGCCGCGCCGAAACCCTGCGCGGCATCGCTCAGGATTACGCCCGCGAGGTCAAGGAACGTAATCAGGAAGCTGAAATGGACCCGCTTCCGGCCCATGAACGGCGCATTATCCACAGCGTTCTTGTGGACGACCCCGACATCAGCACGTACAGCGAGGGCGACGAACCGCACCGCCGCATCGTGATTGCGCCGCGCAGAGCCGTCAGCAATCAAGAGGTCTAAACTTCGGTTTGTGCCGCGACTGACTTATTTTGCAGCAACACAGGCGCTTTCCATCGGCTGCTGAGGAGTAGCTGCGAACTACTTTCCCTCTTGCATTTCCCTCCCATCTGTTGTATACTAAATTTGTAACCGGGGGTGAGTGGAATCGATTCGGCGATCTGTGTTTCTGGTGGCAGGTCGAGGCGCCGTGGGCCTCGTAAAAAGCGGCAAAACAATAAACGCGAACACTAATCAGTACGCGCTCGCAGCTTAAGTGCTGCGATGTCCGCCACGCTCTTGCTGGCCGAGCGTGATCCGGGCATAACTTATGCCAGCTTACTGACACTCAGGCCCGTATGCCGCCTGAGCAGGAAGCACTCCGCATTCTAGCGCTTCGTTAGCCTGGTCCCTGTGGCAGGCGAACGCGAATTATAATCAGGGACTACACTTGTAGAGGCCAGGGGCATAGCGCAGAACACGCGAGTTCAAATCTCGCCACCTCCATAATTCCACTGAGAGACCCTTCCGCGAAATCTGCGGAAGGGTTTTTGCTGTACGACTGCCTGGCTGTGCGGCTATATGACGGGCTGCAATCGTGCCTGCACTATAACGGAGCGGGCCTCCGAGGTTGGCTGCGCGTTCTTTGCGCCGGTAGTTTCAATCCCGGACGACAGGAAAGCCGTTCTGCGCGGTACAATGAAATAGTCAAGAAATAGTCAAGAAGTATTGAAGAAGTATTCAAGAAGTGGTTAAATACACAGGCGAAACAAGTGTGATGGTCGTGTTTCCGATATAATCGGGCTGTGTGTCCTGAGTGGAGGCTGCAACGGAAACAGCCGCGAATGCAGGGTGCGAGAGCGAAACGCATGGGGCTGCCTCATGGGCTTTGCGTGGGAAAGCGGGTGGGAATTATGTTTGTAGATGAAGTGGAAATCGAAGTGTTTGCGGGCAACGGCGGCAACGGCATGGCGACGTTTCGCAGCGAAAAATATGTGCCGAACGGCGGGCCGAACGGCGGCGACGGCGGGCATGGCGGCAGCGTGGTGTTCAAAGTGGATCACAACCTGACGACCCTGCTGGACTTTCGCTACGGTCACAAGTACAAAGCGGTGCGCGGCGGCGACGGCAGCAGCAAAGATATGTTTGGCAAGAACGGCGGCAACCTGACCCTGAAAGTGCCGCTTGGCACGCGTGTCACCGACCTGGCGACGGGCGAGGTGCTGGCCGACCTGAACACGCCGGACGCCAAACTAACGATTGCCAAAGGCGGCATCGGCGGCAGGGGCAACGCGCACTTTGCCACGTCCATCCATCAGGCCCCCATGTTTGCCGAAAAAGGCGAACCGGGCGAAACCAAGCGGCTGAAACTGGAACTGCGCCTGCTGGCCGATGTGGGCCTGCTGGGCTTCCCGAATGTCGGCAAGTCCACGCTGATTTCCGCCGTGTCTGCGGCCAAACCCAAAATCGCCGCCTATCCATTTACGACCCTTGTGCCGAACCTGGGCGTGGTGCGCGTAGAGATAGGACGCAGCTTTGTGATGGCCGACATTCCCGGCATCATCGAGGGGGCGCATGAGGGCGTGGGCCTGGGACATCAGTTTCTGCGGCACGTCTCGCGGTCGCGCCTGCTGATCCATCTTTTGGACGTGAGCGGCATGAGCGGACGGGAGCCGCTGCACGATTATGAGATTCTGAACCGCGAACTCGCGCTATATGACGCGTCGCTGTCCGAACTGCCTCAGATCGTGGCCCTGAACAAGATAGACGCTATTCAGGACATGACCGCCGTGGACGAACTGGAAGCGGAACTGAAAAAGCGCGGCCTGACCGTATTCCGCATCTCGGCAGCGACGCGTCAGGGGATAACGCCGCTGATTTACGATGTCATGGGGCGGTTGGAGGCCATACGCGCCGAGGACGAGGAACGCAGGCTGGCGAACCCCGACGCCGACGTGCTGTTTCAGGCGCTGCCCCTCGTGGACGACAAGCACTGGGAGGCGCGGCAGGTGGACGAGACCCATTACGAAGTGGTGGGCAAGGGTCTGGAGCGCATGGTCGCCATGACCGATCTGGAAAACGAGTTTGCCTTGCGCCGACTGCAAAAGTCACTGGATAAATTAGGCGTCACCAAGCGGCTCAAGGGCATCGGCGCAAAGGACGGCGATACCGTCCGTATCCGCGACATCGAGTTCGAGTATGAGGACGAGGACAGAGTAGACGAGGATCTGGAGGCTGTGGCGCGTGGACGCGGGCGGCGCGGAGCCGGACTGTAAACGATGACGCAGATGCAGTCTCCTAATGTATCCAACAGTGTATCTAATCAAAGCGACGCCTCCGAGGGAGTTCAGGCAGGCGGGGTTCAGGCTGTATCCGACAGCCCGAACCCCGCCTTTCCGACGCGTTTGGTCGTGAAGGTGGGAACCAGTACGCTGACGAACGCGCAGGGACGCATTGACCGCGCCTTTATCGCCGACCTGACCGCGCAAATGGCCCGGATGCGCGCCCTGCATTGCGATATCGTCCTGGTCACGTCGGGCGCGATCCGGGCGGGACGGGAAGCGTTGAAGGAGAGAGAAAGACAAGGAGAAGAGCAGAAGAGGCTTAGAGGAGAAGGGGTGACGGTTCAAAATCCGCCTCTTATCCTTGACGATAGTGTTCCTGCTCCTGACTCGCTGCCTTATAAGCAGGCGGCGGCGGCGATTGGGCAGGGGCTGCTGATGCACACGTATACCGAGGCGTTTGCGTGGCGCGATGTGACCGTGGCGCAGGTGCTGCTGACACGCGACGACCTGAGCGACCCGGCCCGCTTCGCGAACGCGCAGAATACGCTGCGCGCCCTGCTCGCGCTGGGCGTGGTTCCCATCATCAACGAAAACGATACGGTTGCGGTCGAGGAAATCAAGTTCGGCGACAACGACACGCTGGCGGCCCTGGTCGCCACGCTTGTCGGCGCGGATTTGCTGCTCATCCTGTCCGATGTCGAGGGTTTATACGCGTTCCGACAGGACTTAGAGCAGGGGCGGAAAAACGCAGGCGGGGCATCCGGGCAGGCAGCGAGCAGCGAGCCACGAACCACAAGTGACAAGCTGCAAAGCGGTTTGTTTTCCCCTGACACACTTATTTCGGTTGTGGCGCGTGTGGATGAGACGATAGCAAGTCTGGCGGGCGGCGTGACGAGCGGCGTGGGAACGGGCGGTATGCGTACCAAGATCGAGGCGGCGCGTATCGCCACAAACGCGAGCATACGCACCGTGATTGCGCGCGGACGGCGTGACCGCGTGATCGAGGACGTGGCGAACGGGCAGCCGATTGGCACGACGTTTCTGCCGCAGCCGACCGCACAAGATCCCGCGCCGCGCCCCTTCGCGCACAGCAATGCGGGCCAAAGTGAAAACGCTTTCAAGGAAACTTTAGCGGCGCGTCCGCATCCTGCGCCGCCCAATGATACGCCGGACGGTCACAACGCAAACAGCACATTGAGGGTGGAAGGCGAACCTGCGTGAAGATCGTACTGACGACGTTCGGCAGCTTCGGTGACCTGCATCCGTACATCGCTATCGGCATCGGCCTGCGGGCGCGCGGGCATCAGGTGACGCTTGCCACAAGCCCATTTTACAAGGACAAGGTCGAGACGGAGGGACTGGATTTTCACCCCGTGCGCCCCGACCTGACGGATTTCGGCGACCCCGATGAGATCATGCGCCTGGCGATGGATCTGCGTACCGGTACGGAGTATTTCGTCAAAAAGATCGCCACGCCGTTTCTGCGCGCCAGTTACGAGGATTTAAGCGCGGCGGTAAAAGATGCCGACCTGCTTGTCACCCACCCCGCCACGTATGCGGGGCCGCTGCTGGCCGAAAAACTCGGCCTGAACTGGGCGTCGAGCGTATTGCAGCCGCTGGGATTTTTGTCCGCGTATGATCCGCCTGTACTGCCGCCCGTGTCGCCGCTCGTCGCCTTTTTGCCCAAATTGCGCGGCCTGGGGCCGAACTTTCACAAACGCCTGTACGGCCTGATGCGCGCCCGCGTGGCCGAGTGGAGCGCGCCTATACGCCAGTTCAGGGCCGACCTGGGCCTTCCCCCCTCCCCAACCGAACCGATGATCGAGGGTCAGCACGCGCCCAATCTTGTCCTCGCCCTATTCAGCGCCGAACTCGGTGCGCCGCAGCCCGACTGGCCCGCGAATACCGTACAGACCGGCTTTCCCTTTTACGACAAACTCGCCGGCGACAGCGCAATGCCCGCAGACCTGAGCGCGTTCCTCGACTCCGGCCCGCCGCCGCTTGTCTTTACGCTTGGCACAGCGGCAGTAATGGACGCGGGCGACTTTTACACGCAGAGCATTACGGCCGCTCAACTGCTGAACCGCCGCGCCATCCTGCTGATTGGCCGCGATCCGCGCAACCGTCCCACCACGTCCCTGCCTGCTGACATCTTCGCTGCCGAGTACGCGCCCTTTTCGGAACTGTTTATGCGCGCCTGCGCCCTCGTGCATCAGGGCGGGGTCGGCACGACCGGGCAGGCGATGCGGGCCGGACGCCCCATGCTCGTGATGCCGTACAGCCACGATCAGCCCGACAACGCGGCCCGCATCACGCGCCTGGGCATCGGGCGCAAGCTGTCTCGCGACCGCTACACCGCCCAATCCGCCGCCCGTAATCTGCGCGTTTTGCTTGAAACCTCGTCCTATGCCGAGAAAGCGGTACGCATCGGCGAAAGGGTACAGGCCGAAAACGGTGTCCAATCCGCCTGTGACGCCCTCGAAGCGCGGCTGAAAACGAAATAGAAGTTTGTTAGAAGGCGTAGCGGATGGCGCAGTAGGGCAGTTTCTGGTGGAGCAGGGCCGTGAACTGCGCGACCCACTGGCGTTTGAGGCTGACTTTGTAGCGCAGGTTGCGCCCGCCTGTACCGGAAATTTTCGTTTCCTGTATGTCCGGCCTCCACAAGATGTCCTCGCCTTTGGGATGCCAGCCCAGATTTACCTCGTGCAGTTCCTCGTTGTGCGTGAGAAACGCGATCTCGGCAGTCATCTGCGCTCTGGCGCGTTCCGAAAGGCTGTCATCGAGCATCACAAACAGGTCGGCGTAGGCTTCGAGCCAGCCGTCATACACGACCACGGGCGCAAAGTTGACGTTGACCTCGTACCCGGCTTCGACAAAGTCGTTGATGGCCCCGATGCGGTCGCTCATTTTAGACGTTCGCACGTCCAAAATTTTGGCGATGGCAGGCGGCATCAGGCTGAACCGGCAGCGCGTCTTGCCCTGCGGATCGTAAGCGAGCATTTCTCGATTCACGTACTTGGTGGCGAACGTGCCTTTGGCGTTGGGAATGCGCCGAAACAGCGCGACAAGGTCTTTGATGTTGTCGGACACCAGCGCGTCCAGGGAACAGTCGCTGTTGGTTCCGAGTTCATACGTCCACAAGTGCGGGTCAGCCTGCGTGGGCGTCATTTTTTCGCCCTGCCGCTTTGCGTGTCGCTCCATGAACCCGCAAATCTGCTCGATATTGACGAACGTAGTTATGGGATTGGCAGACCCCTTGCGCCGACCGACGTAGCAGTTATGCGTTATTATTCCATTCGCCACGTAGGATTCTGCGCCGGGAACGTGGAAGTTATACACAGTCTCGTGTGTTTTTACAAGCCTGATGCTGCTTATCGCTTTGTAAGTGAGCGTGTCACAGAGAACTTCATCGTCTTCAGTTTCAGCCAACTCTCCAGCTTTTACCCACCCTCTACGCGTCATTATCGGATGCTCTGCCGTTACACGAAGTGTTGTGCCGTCAACCTGAATTTCAAGCGCTTCGTCAACTTCCCTACAAGCCGTTCCAGAAACGAACCCTGGCACAAGTCGTCCCAAAGAACTATCAAAGGCAAATACTGCGTCTGCATCCCGAATTTGCTCAACAGGCATTGGGCCTCGCGGCGTCGAAATCAGCGTCCCCCTAGCGACGCAGTACGAGCAAGCGAGCGAGCAGCCATTTGCGTGGGACGGCGCGACAAAGTCGCAGCTTCGCTCGTAGGGCATACACGACAGCGATTTTTTCACGCCCAGCACAAGCGTACTGCGCTTTACCTTGACCCAATCGCTCACCAGTTCCTCGTTCTGGTTGAGTTCGGGGTTGTTCCAATGCGAGGCGATATGGATGCGCTTTGCGTCGGGGAACTTTGCCAGTATCTCGCGTCCACGTTCGTACTCCTCGACCTGCGGCTCCATATAGATCAGATTGATGTCCAGGACGCGGCGCGTGCCGTGATGCCGCCCCCGGTGCGGATCATCCGGTTCGGTTTCCTCATCCGCTTTCAAAATTTCCTGTTCATTAACCTGCTGCGAATTGATTTGCAGTTGTGTCAGCAGGGCGGCGGTCTGTTGTTCGTGTAAGCCGTCTTCCGAGTCTAGGTTGTTATTATGTTTAGGTTCGTTGTCGTTCAGGTCAAAGGCGGTCTGTGTCACGGCCATGTTGCTGCTGCCTTGTTCGTATCGGATTCAGGTGGTTTTGGAAAGGCGACAATGCCGCTCGCAGGGCATTTGCGCCTGCTCAAACGGCGGCGTCTGTCACTTTACAGTACGTTAGGGGCGGGATTGCGTTCGCGGCATAGAGTTGAAAAAGGAGTATGCCGATGGGCAGGAAAACGGCGGATACGTTGCGAATAAGGCGCCATCATGCCCAATCATCCGCTTGCCGAAGTGTTCGGCTTTCCCGCCGATAACCTTTCTCCCGACGCGCAGCGCGTTCGCGCCAATCGCCTGTGTCCCTATAACAATACGTCGCCCAACTGCACCAAGACCAGCGTGGAAAATCCGCTCGGCGTGTGCAGCGTGTTCAGTTCGCGGGGTGACGTAGTGATTACCTGCCCCGTCCGCTTCCGGCAGGAATGGCGGATCGCGACCGATGCGGCGGAGTTCTTCTTTCCGCCCGGCGCGGCATGGACGGCCCTGACCGAAATGCAGCTAAACGACCATGCGAGCAAGTCGGCGGGCAGCATAGACGTGGTTCTGGTATCGTATGACCGCGTGGGCCGCGTCCTGGACTACGGGGCGTTGGAAGTGCAGGCGGTCTACATTTCCGGCAACGTGCGGACGCCCTTTGAACACTATATGGAAGACCCCGCCACGCGCTTCGACATGGACTGGCGCGGGCAGCGCAACTATCCGCGCCCGGATTACCTTTCTTCGTCGCGCAAGCGTCTGGCCCCGCAGTTGATTTTCAAGGGCGGCATCCTCAACGCGTGGCAGCGCAAAACCGCCGTCGCGCTGAACCTGGGCTTCTATAACACCCTGCCCGCCCTGGAGGAAGTAGAGCAGGCCGATTCGGACATGGCCTGGCTGATCTACGACTTGCAGCATGACGCCGTAAACAACCGCTACAATCTTGTTCATCATAAAACGGTGTACACAAACTACCATCCGTCCTGACGGCACACAATGAAAAGTCAAACCGGCGAGGAAAGCGATTTTGTCGCAACTTTGCAATCTCGTCTTGACAAGGGCGGCGTTGAATGAAAAAGCTCCGGCCTGCCACCATGAGCGACAGCGAGTTCTGCCGCTCGGAGATAGACAGAATGCTGCAACAGTCGCAGACAAAAGCCATTTTACCTTTGATGACGCTCGGCCTGCTGCATGAGTACCTTCAAAGCGCCCAAACAACCTTCACAGACGCGGAAGTGAGGAACAATTACCATTGGGCAGTGAAATATATGAGGAAACATCTTGGTCATAACCTGCACATCGGAGGCAAGTACGAAGAGGCGTATTCCTCGCGCCTGCCGCGTTATAGTGTCGTAAAAGTTCTTGAAAGCAAGGTATACGAAGTTGAACAGTCTTATCTTGCCAATGCGGAAGAACTGCTCGCATGGATACCTGAACGCATCGAGCGGCACATTGTAAGCCGCATCGGCATTGTTCCCCAACTTGGTGACCATAGCGTTCGCGCCCGCATTTCCGCAGATGCCCGCCAGTTTGTCGCACTCATTGAAGAACACATTGACAAAAATTCGACCAATTTCGAAATATTTAGTTTTGCCGTGATTCGAGTACACTTGGAGAAGTTTGCCCGCAAAATATACCGCGATACGCGCACATCAGCACACGACAGCGGCGTAGACATCTCTACAAACTTTGGGGTTGTATACCAGATTAAAAAATTGACGGTACTCAACAAAAAAGCCGCGCAGAACCTCTATGCCGAACTGAAGCTCAACTTTGATAGCCAGCGCATTGAAGATGGCAATGTAATTTTAGTCATTGACGACATTTCTAAAGATATGAAGCAGTACCTGATCGACATGAAGGTGCAGTCTATTAGCAAACAGGATTTACTAAAATTGACGGGCCAGTTTGAGGATATGGAAGACCGGGAGAAGGTTCTGCGTATTGTTCACGACGAGTTCCGAAGAGAGTACGAAGGCAGTGTCAATCCTTAAAAAGATGAGATTGAACATCATGCCGAAGTGACCGAACTGCTCATTAGCCGTGACCTGAGTTGGGCATGACGTGTGGGAGGGTTCGTTCACACCTCCCAGGCGAGTTCGACGTCCGTAAAGTCGCGGGCTTGCAGGGCGTCGGGCTGAATAAAGAAGTAGCCGCGTCCGCCGAATTCCCAATAGATTGAGGGATCAGCCGAGTTCAGTTCGGAGCCGAGTTGAAGCAGCAACCGAGCGTCGTCGTGGCTGGCGTACACCTGTTCACACTGCGAATTTCCGAGCATCCGGTGGGTCGGCGGATGTTCTATGGGTCTGCCTCCGGGGTATGAGGGAGAGACAGCCCGCACAAGAGCTTGATAGCGTTCCCTGTCCTCTTCCGACAAATGCAGATTCAGATAGTCCGGGCAGGTTCCATTGTCGTTTGGCAATGTCATTTCCAGTTCCATCGTCAACAGGCAGGGCGTAAATCGAAGGTTTTCCGGTCCGTAATCCTTGAAACTCTGGTTTGTCCTTAGTTCCTCGGAAACGACGGGAGGCGGGGCCTGACGAAGCGCGGATACATCGCCGTCGTGATACAGGACGCGCCATAATCCCGTCTCAATGTAATGATCAGAAATGCAGTTTACCCAGGTCGCCGCGAAGAAGTACAAAATGCCGGACGCGGGCAGCAGATGCTCGACATCGAAAGAGGCTGCTTCCGCCAAGTTGATTTGCGCGAGAAAGCATAAGGGACTTGCCGGATCATAACCCTTGCTCGCATCACCGTTTCCAGGCCAGTGGGGCCACTCCAATTCGGGCGGCAGGTCGGGCAGGCCGCCGACGCGGGACGCGCCCACAGGATACACGTCCGGCTGCGAGTCGGCATACGTCAGGCGGATGGAAGGGCGAATCAGCGGCTCCAGCCTGTCCAGCAGAGGGGATAGGTCGTGCTGATGTATGGCCGCGATGACTTCCACTTTGGTCTGTAAATGCCCGCCGTATACGTACTCCATGCTGTTCGTCCTCTTTCCTGCCGGATGCTTTTGCCATACCCGATAGTTTGCTACTAAGGCCTTTACTTGACAACCGGAAACTCGCCGATGCGGAGATTGGTACTGCCGTAAGGGATCAGTTCGATGGTTTCGAGGGGGGTGTCGGCGTGGATGGGGGACAGGGGCAGGGTTCCCGCCGAGTTTTGTTCCCGCTGCCATTGGGGAACGCGCCTAGCTGATGTGGTTAGGACGACGGGCGCGTGTTCGGGGGCGAACGGTATGTCGCCCATCGGCAGTTCAAGGGCGCTGAACGCGCCTGCGGGGGAATGTGCGTTGACGACAAGGCCGTAGTTCCACGGCGTGGTGGCATACACGGCGTAATCGCAACGAGGGGCCGTACCGCGTATCTGCTCAAACCGCTCGCCCATGCGAAGCGCGTACACAAGCGGGCCGCGCAGAACGGAAACGGCGTTGTTGGCGCGCGATTCAAGCCGGACGTACATTTGCAGGGTCAAGGTCACCATATCGCCGTTGTGCCACGCGCGCTCTACGATGTGAAACGTCCCGGCCTTGACATGGCGCTCGGTCATCTCGTGGTTGACCTGTACGCTGGCGCGTTCGGCCCAGGCGGGAATACGCAGGCGCAGCGCGAAGACGACGGGACGGGCGCAGCGGATCGTGAAGCGTATGGTGTCGCGGAACGGGTACTCGGTCTCCTCCTCAATCGTGACGATTTCGCCTTCACCCGCGCCGACGCGGGCCGTGATGTCGCACGGCCCGTAAGTGACAGCCGCAAGGCCGGCGTCCGGCGTCGCCATCCACAGGTGCGAAACGAGTTTGGGCCAGCCCTGGTGCATGTTGGCCGTACAGCAGCCGAAATTGGGTTCCAAGCCGTACAGGTTGCTCGTGTCGTCGTTTGATGTCCATTGACGCGGCGCGATGCTGCATTCTATCTGGTTCACCTGCTGATCGTACTGGTGCGCCCAAAAGTCGGGCGTGGTCGTGGCGGGCAGGGCGTTGTAGGCGATGCGCTCCAGCCGGTCGCCATGCGCCACATCGCCCCACACGGCTATAAGCTGTTCCAGCGAGTACATATATTCCACGACCGCGCACAGTTCCGTACCCTGGGTGGGGGCTTTGCCCGCGTAATGCTCATCGCCGCCGAACACGCCTGTGACCTGGCCGTGATACGCGTCCAGCATCTTGATAGTTTGGTACGCGCTCACTTTGTCGTTCGGGTCGCCGGTCTGCCGCCACGCCATGCCGCCCGCTTTCACGGCCATCGCGTTATTGACGACATGCGTGGGCAGTTCGGTCTTGCCGGTCGGGTTCTTTGCCTTGTATTGAAAAGCCGCAAAGTGCGCCCGCCAGTCGTAGCCCTGCGCCCTTACTTTAGCTGCCACGTCCAGCAGCCACCTGTTTGCGCCCTCGTCCCCTTCTATGTTCACGCGGTTGTACAGCCAGTGGATGGAAAGCGCGAGATCGGCCCAGCGCATTTTGCCCCACGAGAACAGGGGGCGTTCGTCCAGGGTGTCGCCCAGATACCGGCAAAAGCCGAGCATCAGGGGAATGACGCGCTTGTCACCCGTGGCCTCGTGATGCTGCGTCAGGACTTTGAACACGATAAACAGCGGCCACTGGTCATAATTCTGCGCGCCGCCCACGCTCGCCACGACCGGCCCGATCCAGCCGGACGCGTCCTGCATGGTCAGGATGCTGTCCAGCCATTTTTGCGCGAGGGCTTTCAAGCGGGCGTCGTCCAGCAGGTGCGCGAGCGGAACCAGGCCGTCGAGATAGTACGGAGCGCGTTCCCAGCCTTCGCGACTGCCGCCAAGCCACATGTTGTCCGCGCCGACATCGGGCCAGAATTCTTCCAGATGCCCGGTCAGGCCGTCCGCTTGTATACGCAACTGCCGCTTTAGCCAGCCCTGCGGGACAATGCTGCCCAGTGGAAGCGGTACCAGCGCGTCCGGCTGCAAAGGAAGGCGATTGGTCGTGTAGTGTCGAGACATGGCGTTCGTCCTGTACGGGTTTGGCTCTTATTTATAAGTTTGATGTAAATCTGAACTGGACATTTGATGTGGAAAACGCCCGCTCTGCAAAGATGCAAAACGGGCGTTGATGCCAATGCGCGGTTGGGGAAAGCGCCATGCGTTTGATGCGCGATGCATCGCGTACACGCATCGTATCCGTTTAGGCCGCCGGAGTGTTGCTCATCGTTGCCTGCTGCGCGGGCGTGGTTTCGCCTTTCGCCGCCGCGCTGTCATCGTGGAACAGATACGACGAGGATTCGGGGTCGAGTGCGCCACGAGGAGCCTGCGCCACCATCTCGGCGAAGTTGTCCAGATCATGCTGCAATGTGGTCTCGAACTTCTTGCCCACGCCCAATGCCTCGCCGATGTCGCCCAGAACGCCTGCGGGCGGATCGTAATTGAGCGTCACTTCCACTTTGCTGCTCATATCACTCAGGGACGTGAACTGCACCACGCCGCTATTATCCAGCCCCTCCGTGGAGCGCCAGCCGATCTGCTTGTCGGGTATCCAATTTTCGTTGATGGCGTCCCACTCATGATGCCCGACTACGTCCGCGACCCAATGGCTGCGCTCGTTGTCATAGTACGTCACTTCCTTGATGTAGGACATGAACTTGGGAAAGTCGTTAAAATGCGAGAACAGTTGGTACACCTGATGCACGGGCGCATTCACCGTCACGGATGCTTTATGCTGTGCCATTGTCTTTTCTCCTGAATTTCGCCGTATGCCGGTGTAGTCGGGCCGCGATGCGTGATGCTTACGGCAGTCTAAATGCCTTCAAAGCCTGCCTTTACATGTACCGCCTTTTACGCGGCCTCACGCGCAGCCTTTATCAAAGCGAACGGCAATTTACACTGGCAGGACGGGCCGACATCGGGCAAATGTTCCCCGGAAGTTTGATTCAAGCGCGTATCAGACAAACATGTTCAGGGAGCATGTTGGAACACTTGTTCGACATGTCCGGCAGCGCGTTTGCGGAACCGCGCATAACGAAAGCCGCCTGCTCTTTTATACGCAATGAGCAGGCGGCCATTTTTTATAATTCAATTAACGTGGGCGGAACTTACGCGGCCATCTGGAGCAGGCCCAGGCGATTGGCGCGCTGCATGGCCTGCATTCGGTTCGTCACTTGCAGTTTTTCGTAGATGTTGTCCAGATGAAAATCAACAGTGCGCTTGCTGACAAAAAGCTGATCCGCAACCTGCTTGCTGGAATGTCCCTCGACGATCAAACTAAGTATTTCAAGTTCGCGCTTGGTCAGGCGCACAGTGTCGGTCATTTTGGTATCCTGGGTGTTCATTATGTGTTTCCTTGTCTCTCGTCCGGGAGAGTTTAATACGTGCTTATTTTTAGTACAAGATCGAGACAAAAGTGATTTAGCTGTATTGCCCGCCCGACCCTGTTACGCTTACAACTACGTTATTCCACAACTTTGCCGGGAAATACCATGAAATGCAGGAGAAAGGAAAAAGGAAAAAGGAGAAAGTGATTCGGGCCTGCTTCTTTAGACGGACATTCCGTATACAGGCTTTTTCCTTTTTCCTTTCTCCTCTCCTCACTCACTTTTCTTCAGCACGATCAGGCCTACCACGACGAACAGGATGTTCTGCGACCAGGCGGCGACGATGGGCTGCAAGAGCGGCTGGCCTCCCGGCGCGGGCGTACCGAGCATACGGGCTAGGAGCAGTGTGTTCCAATAAACGAAGACAAGGCAGATGGACAGCAGCGTTCCCATGAACCCGCCGCCTTTGGCGAAGCGCAGAGCCATCGGCGGGCAGCACAGCGCCATGACGAGACAGGAGAACGGCACGGACAGCTTGAACTGATAATCGAGTTCCGCCGAATAGTTGCGGTTGCCGATGCGCCGGTCGGTCTTGAGGTCCTCGCCAAGCTGCCGGAACGTCTTTGTCGAACTGCCCGCCATCTTGCCCATCGGCATTTGCAGCAGAAACGTGCTGGAAAAACTGCCGGGGTCTACGTTGATGTACTTGGTAACGTGGCGGGCCGTGATGCGCGTCCACTCGCCGGGGTTCTTGATGCTGTAACTGTACACGATGGCGTCGTCGAGCGTCCACTTGCCCTGCGTGTAACGCCCCCGGTCGGCGGACATTACGAACGGCTGCTTGTCCTGGGCGTACATGGACTGCATCCCCGACACGATGCTGACGCCGCGCAGTTCGATGTAGCCGCGCTGCTGCGTCATGCTGCGGACGCCGATCACGTAACTGGAATCGGGGGCGACGATGTACTCGCCGCTGGGCGGCGTTAGCTGCTTTATCTGCGTGGGCAGTTCGTCAATCACGGCCTGATAGCGCGTGATGGACGCGGGAACCACGATCTCACCCCAGTAGAAGTCGGCTATACTGACCAGAAAGCCCGCCACGAAAATCGGCATAAAGATGCGCGTCAGGCTGGCCCCGGACGCGCGCAGAACGGTGATCTCCGAGTCGCGTGCCATGCGGCTGACGGCAAGCGAGGCTGCGACCGCCATACCTACGGGCATCGTCATGTTGACGAGGAACGGCACGAAGAACAGGGCCACGCGCACCATGTAGCTGATGGGGATGGCGTTTTGCAGGAACGTATCGGCGTTGTTATACAGGACGCTGCCGGTCAGCATCATCACGATACCGGCCAGCCCGATCAAAAACGGCACAAACATCTCGCGCAGCATGTAACGGGAAAGTATTTTCATAACAAGATTTTTGGAGCGTGGCTAAAATTCATAATCAAATGCCAGGATGTCGGCGCGGATGGGATTGATGTAGTGTTGAACAACGCGCTGATGCGCGGGGTGCGGGCCATACGCTTCCAAAGCGGCGCGGCTGTTAAAGCGCACATACAGGCCGTGCGTGTAGCCTTTGGCGCGGTCGCCGAAGTTCGTGCCGCAGGTCAGGTCGGTAATGCCGTCAATGTGGCCTTTTAAGGCGCGCAGTTCGGTGAGAGCCTCGGCAATCGCCTCCTCGCTCGCGTCTTCCTTCCACTTAAACAATACGATATGCTCGATCATGCGCCTATATTTCCTTTGATTTGCCTCGTCCGGGTTTATTCACAGAAATTTGATGTCATCATTGTACCACTGTGAGCGGAATTTCTGCCCGTCCTGTCGAATGATAGACGGGGCGGGTTACGTGCCGGGACAAAGGACTACAATGCGAAAAGACATAGCCATACTACTGCTGATGGGCGCGATGGGTTCGGGGGGATGGGCGATGCGGTCGTACTCGGCCCAAAAGTCGCGCGAGATCACGGCCACTGCCCAAGCCCGCATGGACACGCCGCGCAGTACAGAGGGGGGAACGCTGCTGCCGTCGGGATGGACGCTGCGCCCGGCGGGGCGGCAGATACCTACGGGCGATTTGCCTGTCAGCATGACATTGTCACCCGGCGGGAATTGGCTGCTGGTCAGCACGGCGGGTTACGCGCCCTGTCAGGTAATCGCCATTGACACGGCCAACGAGCAGCCGCAATCTGTACAGACGCTGGATCAGACCTGGGAAGGCATGGCGTTTCGTCCATCGGAACCGAGGGCGATAAGGGCGCAAACGACAGGCGCGGCGAACGGCAGCAGCGCGAGTAGTGGAAACAACGTCAATAATGGAAGCGGGACAAATGCGGGCGTGTCTGACGCGACGAATGCGGAATTGTATGTGTCGGGCGGCGGACGCGGGCGGCTGTGGCGCTTCGGGTGGGACGAGCGGGGCGGCGAGTTGGCGCGCAAAGAGCCGCTTCCCGTGGCCGATCTTGTCGGGCGCGAAGCGCCCTATGTGCGCCCCAAAACCGCCCGCGCAAACGCCTGGATCGCGGGCCTGACGTTCAGCCCGGACGACGGGACGCTCTATGTGCTGAACAATCAGGGCCGCACACTGTACGCCTGCGACCCGCAGAGTGGCAAAGCTATGGCGCAGGCCAAGACCGGCGACCATCCCAACGCCCTTGCCCTGTCCCCGGATCACAAACGGATCTTCGTGACCAATCAGGGCGGCGCGTCCGTATCCGTCTATGAGGCGGGAACGCTAAAGAAGGTCGGGGATGTCGCGGTCGGAAAGCAGCCGGTCGCGCTTCTTTTTAGCGGGGACGGCAGGCGGCTGTGGGTCGCCAACAGCGGCAGCGATACGGTCAGCGTTCTTGATCCCGACACCCTGACGGTGCAGGAAACTATTCGTACCACGCTGTTCCCCAAAGCCCCGGTCGGCAGTACGCCCAACGCGCTCGCGCTGGCCCCAGACGGCAGGCGCCTGTTCGTTACAAACGCCGACAACAACGACGTGGCCGTGATTGATGTCAGCGATCCACGCGAAAGCCGCGTGGCCGGGTTCATTCCGACGGGCTGGTATCCTACGACCGTGGCGGTCTCGAAAGACGGCAAAAAACTGTTTGTGGGAGCGGGCAAAGGGTTGGGCAGCCGTCCCAGCTTTCCCCGGCGCGGCGGCGGCGTGGGGCTGACCATCTACAACAACGGCCCGACACAGTCCTACGGCCCCGAACATAATCAGCGCGTCACCTTCGATTACATCGCGTCCCTGCTCGGCGGCGCGGTCTCGATCATAGACATGCCCGATGACCGGCAGCTTGCACAGTATACGGCCCAGGTGATCGCGAACTGCCCCTATCGCGACGAATATTTGACGCGGACAGCGGAACATCCCGCGCACAGCGTCATTCCCTCGATAACCGGGCAGAAATCCCCGATTGACCACGTTTTGTACATCATCAAGGAGAACCGCACCTACGATCAGGTGTTCGGCGACATGGCGGGCGGGGAGGGCGACCCGAACCTTGTGCTTTTTGGCGAGACCGTCACGCCCAACCACCATGCCCTGGCCCGTCAGTTCGTCCTGCTGGACAACCTGTACTGCAACGGCGAGGTGAGCGAGGACGGGCATCAGTGGTGCAACGCGGCTTTTTGCACGGACTGGACGCAAAAAGTGTGGCCCGGCAACTACGCCACGCCATCACGCGGCGACGCGCCCGGCAGCGAGGCGGTCACGGCCCCGACAAGCGGCTACCTGTGGGACTCGTGCGCTCGTCACGGACTGACGTACCGGACATACGGCGAGTTTACCAGTTTCACATCCGACCGGGACAGCGCGCCCGTCGCCACGTCCGGCTCGCCCCAACTCAACGGGCATATCAGCGTTGCCTGGGAGCAGGCGGCGCGGCAGGGCAAGCGCCGCGATTATCTGCGCGCCGACGCCTTTATTGACGAATTGAAACAGGCCGAAGTAAGCGGCGAATGGCCCAACTACATGGTGATGTCGCTGGGCGAGGATCACACGGTCGGCCTGACACCCGGCCTGCCCACGCCGTGGGCCTCGGTCGCCAGCAACGACTACGCGCTGGGCAAGATCGTGGACGCGGTCAGCCATTCCAGGTTCTGGCCCCACACGGCTATCTTCGTGATCGAGGACGACGCGCAGGCCGGCCCGGACCACGTAGACGCGCACCGTACCGTGGGCCTGGTCATCAGCCCGTATGTGCGTCGGCGTTCGATTGACCACACGTTCTATACCACGTCGTCGTTCCTCCGCAGCATGGAACTGCTGCTCGGCCTGCCGCCCATGACGCAGTACGACGCGGGCGCAACTCCCTTATTCAACTGCCTGGGCGACCGTCCCGACCTTGCGCCCTACAAACTGTTGGAGCCGCGCACCGACCTTGCCGCCATTACGCCCCGGCCCGCCCCGGCGTTGAAATCCGCCCGCGTCCGCGCCCTGCCATCCGCGCGCCTTGCCGCCCTCCGGGCAGATAAGAACAGGGGCAATCGCCCCGACACGGACGACGCCACGCCAAACACGGGCCTGGATTTTTCCGCCTACGACCGCTGCGATCCCGACACCCTGAACCGTGTTCTATGGACGGCCATCAAAGGCAAAACGCCCTATCCCGGCCCGACCGTGGGCGCGAGGATCGCCCCTGCACACCAAGTCGGTTCCAATACACAAAGTCGCTATGAAAAGACCGCGTCGAAATAGTGGCAATACAGCGCTTCCAGCACAGGGTCTCGTTGGTGTATTTGGTTGTAAACGAGGCGTCGTGACCTCGTGGGTGTTATGGCGGCCGTGCGTACAGGCCAAGCCGGGGCGTTTGTATTGGCAACGCCCGCCTCCTTTCTCCCAGGCGCGACAAGCGGCACAAAGATCGAATGGCGCGAGAACGCCCCCGCACAGGGGCAGCCGGAGGGCTGCCTGTCGTGTGCGAGGGCGCTATGGGTTCGTATTTTTGTTGGTGTTTGGTGCTGCTCTACTATATGTTGGAATTTGCACCCGTATTTAGAAGGTCGCAAACCAGAGAAACGAAACTATTTCTGAAAAAATGTATAAGCTTCTACCGCTCTCCGACGAAGGATACACGCCCTTGCAGCGCCTGCTCGACCAACTCAACAGCCGCGATGTCACGGTTCAGGCCGACGCCCTGCGCGCTGCTCGCGCCCTGTCGCCGGAGGATCTTCTGCGCCTGATTTTACTTTCCGAAGATGTGCAAAGAACTCGGGGGGCTTACTGTTTTCTACTGCACGTCATTGTCACATCTTTAGTCTTCGCATGTGTATTTTCTATCGGTCTGCGCAATCCTTTTCGCGAAATTTTTCTCAGCTTTGTATCTTATATATTTGCTAATGTGTGTGTAAGTACATTCTACGACACATACCGGCAGGCTCAGAGACAAATCGGCGTTGTCTTGTTAGAAGTGGAAGACACACGTTTTATTCCACATCTACTACGAAGCACCGGTTATGCTTCAGGAGAAGGAGTAAGTGAGTTATTAAAGCGGTTGCTGCCGCAGGTTCGCGCAGACCATGCGCCGCTGTGGAGCAAAGCAGACAAAACCACGCTGCTGTTGCCGTTCAAAGACGCCGCCGCGAAAGACCCGCAGCTTGCAATCGCCTGCCTGAAAGCTCTGGAACAGATCGGGGACAAGTCCGCTGTTCCTGCCGTCAAGAAGTTACAGGCGCAGGCGTTTGCGGGCAACAGGCAAACGCTGTGGAACGCCGCTTCGCAATGCCTGCTGTATTTGGAAAGCAACAGCGGCAAGTTTCAGCAGGCCGAGACCCTGCTGCGGTCGAGCGACATTGCCCAGGTTCGGCCCGATATTTTGCTGCGTCCCGCCGCCGCCGATGCCGATAATAGTGCCGGGGAGCAGCTTTTGCGCCCTGGTATTTCCAATGACGCGCCTTGAACCGACACACCTGAATCGATACAATGGTATAATACAGTGATGTGATTTACACCTGATCGCAAGGCCGGGTGAGGATTGAAACGGTTGCCGGGGCGAAGGTCAGCGAAGGATTTCGCAGGCTGTCGCAAAGGAGGCCGGAAGCAGACCGCAGACGCCGCGCATACAAGCGCTCGGCGGATGCTGCGTCGCTTCCGGCCTCTTTTTGCTTTGTATCCGATAGTTTCGCGTTCACCGCTTTTTTACCGTGGAGGAGACGACCATCGTTACAGATACGCAAACACAGGCAAGGCGTCTGACCACGCCGCAGATACTGCATGGCGCGCTGGCCGGACTATGCCTGGGCGCATTGCTGCTGTTCCTGCTGGCGCTGGCGGGCGTCCGGCAGCATCGGCAGGCCGTCAAGACCGTAGGACAGGACTCGGCCCCCAGCATCATCGCCGCGCAGTCCATCAAGGCCAATCTCGCGGACATGGACGCCAATGTCGCCAATGAACTGATGGCAAAACCGGGCCAGAGCGCGCAGTCCATCGAGGGCTACGCGCAGCGGCGCAAGGAGGTCGGCGACAGCCTGCTCGGCGCGGCGGAAAACATCACGTATGGCAATGCGGAGCGTCAGCCGCTGCAAACGATGGAGGCCGCTCTGGGCGATTATGAGGCTCTGGCGACGCGGGCGCGGCTGCTGCATGAGCGGCGCGAGGACACGGACGCGCTGGACGCGTACCGACAGGCGCAGCAGACACTGGAAACGGCTCTGTTCCCCGCCGCCGACGCCCTGACAACGGCCAACACCACCGTGCTTGACGACGAGTACCGGCAGGCAAACGCCACATCCGCGCGCCTGACCGCGCTTGTGCTGCTCGGCGGCGCGATCCTGCTGGCCCTGCTCATCGCCACGCAGATGTTCCTGAGCCGGCGGATGCGGCGCACGCTCAACCCGGCCCTGCTGGGCGCAACGCTCGTAACGCTGTGGTTTCTGGCGTATACGGTGCGCGCCTTTCACGCCGCGTCCGATCACCTGCGCGTCGCCAAAGAAGACGCGTTCACCTCGATACAGGCGCTGTGGCAGGCCCGCGCCGTGGCCTACGACGCCAACACGGACGAAAGCCGCTGGCTGCTTGACCATGCCAACGCGGGCGCGTACCAGACGGCTTTTTTCGCCAAAACCACGCGCCTGTTGCAGCCGGCTGGGGGTCAGGGTTACGACAGCGTCGCCGCCGCTACGCAGGGGCCGCTTCCAAAGGACGCGAAAGGTTATCTGGCGCAGGAACTGGGCAACATCACGTTTGCAGGCGAGCGGGAGGCCGCGCAGGACATGGTTCGCGCGTATGGCGTCTACTATGGGGACGATAAGCGGATACGCGACCTGGAAAACGGGGGCAGGCACGACGCGGCCATCGCCTTTTGCGTCAGCATGGCCCCCGGCGACAGCAATTATGCCTTTAGCGAGTTCGACAAGGCGCTGGGCAAAACCCTGGACATCAACCGCCACGCCTTTGACGATGCGGTGGCGCAGGGCTTCCGTGACCTGAACGGCATGGAACTGCTTTGCGCCCTGGTTGCGGGCGGCATCGCTGTTCTGGCATTCATCGGCCTCCGCCCCCGGCTCAGGGAGTATGCCCGGTAGCGTATACGTACTCAAGTATGTACTCAAGATTAGGGCGCAAAACAGGCAGCCGAAGTCTTTGCGTTCCTTTGCGCTCCTTTGCGGCTATTTCAAAGTCGGAGAACAAACGTATGCCACAGACAAGCCCGCCGGAAGAAAACCAGGCTTCACAGCCGTCTCAGGACGCTCACCTCGACCCCGTTGGGCAGAACATCGCGACCGTGGCCGAAATCCGGGCGCAGTACGAGCAGCAGGTAGACCGCCATCAGCGCGCGGCGGAAAACATCGCCGACTGGCTGGGCCACGCGCGTTTTTTGTACCTCCTCATCTTCCTGATGGTGGCCTGGGTCGTCGTCAACGTGTTCGCGCACTCGCTGGGCATCAAGGCGTTCGATCCCTCGCCCTTCAACCTGCTTATCAGTTTTGTGAACGTGGCGGCCCTGCTGATCTCGTCCGTCGTGCTGATCAGCCAGAACCGGCAGAGTAAAGGCGAGACGCGCCGCGCGCACCTGGATTTGCAGATCAACATGCTCAACGACCAGCGCACCGCCAAGATCATCGCCCTGCTGGAAGAACTGCGCCGCGACATGCCCTCTGTCAAGAACCGCATTGACCCCGAAGCGCAGGCGCTGGCCGCGACCATCAACCCCAAAGACGTTCTGGAAGCCCTCGAATCCACCCTGGAACATGCCGCGTCCGGCGCGCATACCCCCGATACCTCGCCAGTAGTCTCCAATACGGCGGCATCGGACGCTGTATGCGAGACGGTAATCATGCAGGAACAGCAGCACGTCGAGCAGAAACTATATGCAATGGAATGAATTCCTTTGCTACGGGCGTTCCGCCGATTGTCCTTCGGACAAGGTGCATTTACCGGCAATCTTCCAGCAAACAGACATGTGCGAAGCACATTTGGCCGCAGGCCCATAGCAAAGGAATTTATTCCGTTGTGCTGACGCCGTTGTGCTAACGCCATTGTACCGGCTGTGTTGTACTGCCGCCGTTGTGCCAATGCTCCGACAAAGGACTACGCCCTTGCAGCGCCTGCTCGACCAACTCAACAGCCGCGATGCCACGGTTCAGGCCGATGCCCTGCGCGACGCCCGCGCCCTCCCGCCGGACGATTTGCTGGGTCTGATTTCGCTCTCCAAAGATGTGCAAAACGTTCGAGAGAGGCACAGGTTTGTGCTACACGTTATTGTCACGTCTCTGGTCTACGCATGTGTATTTTCCAGTGGTATACACAACCTTCGCGGCTTCATGCTCGGCTCTTTGGCTTATATGTTTGCTAACGTATGTGTAAGTATGTTCTACAACACATACCGACAGGCGCGAAAACAAATTCGTGTCCTATTGCAAGAAGTAGACGATACGCGTTTTATACCGCATCTAATGCGAAGTATTGGTGGCCCATACGACGTGGGATTGCGGGAGGCGTTAAGGCGTTTATTACCGCAAATCCGGGCAGACCACGCGCCGCAATGGAGCAAAGCCGACAAAGCTACTTTGCTTCTTCAGTTTAAGAAGCCTACACACGACACTCGATTAACATTGTGCTGTCTGAAAGCCCTGGAGCAAATTGGGGATAAATCCGCTATCCCTGCCGTCAAGAAGCTGATGGAGCAGGCATTTCTGAACAACTGGAAAACGTTGTGGCGGGCCGCGAAAGAGTGCCTGCTGTATCTGGAAAGCAACAGCGGCAAGTTTCAGCAGGCCGAAACCCTCCTGCGGTCGAGCGACATTGCCCCGGTTCGGCCCGATATTTTGCTGCGTCCCGCCGCCGTCAATGCCGATAATAGTGCCGGGGAGCAGCTTTTGCGCCCCGGTATTTCTAATGACGCGCCCTGAGCCGTTGCAATACGGATGAAGTACGAATCCAGTACGAACGATGTCCCGTGGCGCGACGTGAAGGCGGGGCATCATGCGTCAGTGGTTTTTATTGGCTTTGTGGGTCGGGTTGATTGGGTTCGGCGGAGCGTCGGCTTGGGCTGCGTGGGGGCAGGGTATCCGGGACGGGCAGGACGCGCCGCCCGCTCCCGAAATCCGGCAGGTCGGGCCGCACAATGCCCTGACGATACGCGCCGTGGGCCTGCCCGGTCATTATGTCGGCTTCGATGTGCTGGCCGACGAGCAGGTCGTCGCGCCCGTCCGCTTCACGTCGCATGACCTGCTGTTTTCCTCCTGCGCGGTCGCGGCTACAACCGGCCTGACTGCGACGCTGACCTTCGACGCGCTCCAGTCCGCCCCCGACTGCGGTATCGCATTGGAACACAGCCGCGTCATCGTGACCCTTGTGGCGCAGCAGTACCCCGTCGTCGCCTTCGACCTGCACTTGACGGCCTTTGACGCCCGATTGTGGCAGGCGACCGTGGGCGTACAGCCGTTCCATTTTCTCACGCTCGCCATGCCCGATGCAACGGTCTGGCATCAGGGCGGCTGGCTGTACCCCACCCCCCGCGCCGACCTGTTCCCCCTGCTGCTCGCCCCGCCTGATCCCGCTCTCGCCCTCAACGCCTGCACGGACAATCGCGAGTGGAGCCGAACGCCGTCCCTCGACGCCCAATCCCTGCCCGTGATCGGCCTGTGGTCGCCCGCCCGCCGTGTTTACGCGGCCTGGGACTTTCAGGAAGCACGGCTTGGCGCAAACGGTACAGGGGACACGCAGGCTGCATGGGCCGCGCAAAATCACGACACCATGCGGGATGGTAAGCGCCAGGAGAACGACCGGGCAGCAAACAGGCCCGACGCCATCGCGCCCAACGCGAACACGCCCAACGCAAACGCGCTTGACTCCGGCGCGTGGGAACGAAACATCGCCACGGGGTTCTGCAACCGCCTGGTCGTCACGACCGACCCCTTTCTAATGCAGACCATCGAGACCGCCCCGCCCAGCCGTCTCCTCTCCGACCCAAACACGCCAACAGGCAAAAATGGCCAGCCGCCGCCGCGCCGCGACCCGCGCACCCGCAGGCTGCTCGCCATCGGGGAACAGGCCAGCCGCGAGTACGACACGCGAGGCGTCAGCAAGTTCATCGCCCTGGTCACGCCGCCCCAGCCCAACCCCCTTGCCGATCCGCAGCCCGCCTATCCCGCCCCCGACGCGCATCTAAAGGCGCGGGCCACGCTGCTTTTCTCTACCGACCTGGGCGGCATGGACGACCCGAACCGCCTGTGCTGGGAACGCTGGTGGAACACGCCCGCCATCCAATCTCGTCTGGCGCGTGTGCCGCGTGTCAATGACCTGGGCTGGCTGCCCGACAATCTGCATCTGCGCGCCCTGTCGTCCGCGTCTACCGTCAGACTAATGGCAAGTACGCCCCACCCCGCTTTCCTGCCCGGCTCCCTGCGTCTCATGCCCTGTGACACAGACACCGAAAGCGCCGTAGACGCGCTCGTTCGCGCCCGCGACACGACCCGGCTGGCAAAATTACAATCTGATGCGCGGCTTCTTATAACCTACGCCCACCGCTTCACCGTAGACAAAGAGCCGTGCGTGTACTGGACGCAGCCCCTTGCCGGCGAATGGACGCCCGAATACGGCGGCGAACCCGCCTCTACCTTTCACCATCCCGACGGATGGGCGGCGGGACGGCTGCTGCTCGACCTGTACCGAGCAGGGCGAGAGGAGGAGAAGAAAGAAAAAGCGCGGCAAAAAGAAGTGGTTGACGGCGTGTTCAACTGGGCAAAACACGTGGTCTGGATGCGGGGAGGACGCGCCGATGCCCCGGCCCTGCCCACCGTTCGCGACGGCGCGGGCTGCGTCGCGTTTCTGCTGGACTACTACTTCACGTTCAAGGACGATCTAAAGGATGGCGAGCATCGCAGCCGCGCCCTGCTGGCGCTGGACATGGCGCGGTCGTTCGCGTACCGTTCACTGCCGATGCGGGCGGGCGGCAGAGGTGCGGACACAGAACCCATACGAGCGTTCGCCTGGGACGCCCCAACGGGAGCAGGCGGGCAGGAGGACGATCCAGGGGAGAACATGGCGGCAGTGAATACGCTGGCGCAGGTGGCCGTACATACCGGCGATCCTGTTTTGCTGTGGGCCGTACAGGGCAGCATGGCCGGGGAAAGCCTGCAACGCGCCATGCGTCCGCAGGAGCGTTTCAGCCGTTCGCAGGGCCAAGTCGTACCAGATGGGACGCTCCCGCATGATCTCAATTCGACAGGGCATTCTCCATTCGCGACCGGCGTACAATCACTGGCTCTTCCGCCGCCTGCCATTTGTTACAGCCTGCTCGATCCCATCGGCGACAGCAATGCGCGCGTGTTGTGCGGCGAGCGGGCCGCATTGTGCTTCAATCGCGGCGAGCGGGACATCGTCGTGACGAATTATCGGTGCGAACGGGCGGGAGAGTTCGCGTTTACGGTGCGGCGTCTGGGCGCGCATGGCCTGCGCCCCCTTAGAGGCGAGGCGATCCATCTAACGGTGACATTCGCCGGGATTGACCTGAGCCAAAAAACGATTTCGGTGCGGCATGGCAATCTTACGCAGCGCGCGCTGAGGGCCAACGAGATCACGCGAAGCCCGAACGCACTGTGGACGCTGCTGGCGCGCGACCTGCGCGACGGCGACACCCTTGTTGTCGGAACGCCCGCCCTCAACGCGGCGGAAACCCTGCCCTCCGCGCCGCCGCTTACGGAATGAGAAGGTCTGTCGGTCGCGCTATGCACCTTGCAGCGTCCGCCGGGCAGGTCATTCGGAGGAGGCATAACGCGCAGATGTAGCGATTGTGAGGCGGATATTGGAAGTTAAAGATAATATTGTAAAAAAGTATTACTTATGCCGATAATCCATTTGAGGCAGATTCTATTTCAGATTCTATTTCAAATGTTATTTCAGATGTTATTTCAGATGTTATCTCAAAGCCCGCTGCGAGGCGATCAAGTTGTGTTTGCGGCGGCGCGCGAGCGGTAGGGTTTGCCGGGGCGCTAAATTTGCATTGCAGGGGAGTACAGCAGAGTACAAAACGGTTTGCTCTATCCTTTCATCCACTGCGTCGTTCAAGGTATGGGCTTCTCTCCAGAACTACGGAAAGAACGGGTTCCCATGAAACATCACGCTTCCCGGCGCGGAGCCGACGCGCTGCACATCAGGACGCGGCCTGAAGTATCAAGTTTGGAAAATATGGGTATGCGCCCGCCGACAAAAAATGCGTATGCCCGAACACAACGCGCGGCTCGCACACAGTGGAACAAATTGCGCGAGGCGCTTGCCGACGAGGATGCGCGCCGAGATGAGGACATACCTGTCCCTGATGATGCGCTGCTGCATCCGGGGTGGCAGGCGGTCGGCAACCTGGGCAGCGCGGCGCGGCGACTGCGTGACAGCCCTATTCCGCTGCGCTCTTACTATGTGGCGCTCATTTCCGTTGTTCTGGCGACCCTGCTCACGGACGCGACGCGCGGCCTGCTGGGGAACCATACGTTCCTGTTTTTCCTGGGCGCGGTCGTGGTCAGCGCGATGGCGGGCGGGCTAAGGGCGGGCCTGCTGGCTGTCTGCGTTTCGATGCTCCCCTGCCATTACTTTCTCACTTTCCCGGTCCGCGTTCCCTCCGGCTCGTTTGCAACGTGGGCGGCGTTGGGCGTGTTCGGCGCGATGGGAGCTGTGTTATGCGTGGTAAGCGACAGCCTGTATCTTGCGCGGCGGCAGGCGGACGCGGCGCGCGAACAGGCCGAAAGCATAGCGCGGCGGTTCCGGTTTCTGGCGCAGGCCAGCGCCATACTGGACGCGCCGTTGGATTACGCGTCCCTGCTCGGCCCCATTACGCGCGCCATCGTGCCGGCGTATGCCGATTGGGCGACCATTGATTTGCTGGATCTGCCCGACGCCGAGCATTCTCTCACGCGCGTGGCGGCCTCGCATATTGACGCGGACGCTGAGAAACAACTAATGAGCCTGCGGCGGCGGTTTCCACTCGCGCTTGTGGAAAACCATCCGCTCACCAATGCCCTGCGTACCGGTCAGGGGCAAATAATCGCCGACGTGGGCGAGGCGATGCAGGCATTGCTATGGCACGATCAGGAATACGCTCAAGCCCTGCGTGACCTGATGCCGCGCCGTGTCATGTGTGTGCCGCTAGTCACGCGTGGACGCGTTACGGGCGTTCTCACATTTGCCGCCACCGCGCAAACTCGCCGCTACACCTATACCGATCTGGCGATGGCGCGCGACCTGGGCGGGCGCGTGGCGAGCGCGGTCGAGAACGTTCGTTTGCACCACGCGGCGCAGCGGGAGATCGCGGAGCGAACGCGCATGGAGCAGCGCGTCCGCGAGTATAGCGCGAATCTGGAAGAACAGCGATGGGAACTGGAAGAGGCGAATATACAGCTTACGCGTCTTGTGACGATGGACGGGCTGACCGGCCTGAACAACCACATGGCATTTCAGGAGGAGTTGGCCCGCGCTTTCGGGCGCACACGCCGCTGCGATTCTCCCCTGTCCCTGCTCCTGCTGGATGTGGACAAATTCAAGCAGTACAACGACACGTATGGACACCCGGCAGGCGATCAGGTGCTGAAACAGGTTGCGGCCACGCTGCGCAAAGAAGCGCGGGCGACCGACTTTGTGGCGCGGTATGGCGGCGAGGAGTTTATCGTGATCCTGCTGGACACGGACAGGGCGGGCGCGCTGCAAATGGGCGAGCGGCTGAGGCAGGCCATCGAGAGCCTGACGGGACTTTCGCGGCAGGTGACGGCCAGCTTCGGGGCTGCGACCCTGACCCCGCGCACCGAGAGCGCGTCCGAGCTGATCGCCCAGGCGGATAAAGCCCTGTACGCGTCCAAGCACGCTGGGCGCAACCGCGTCACCCACGCCGACACGCTGCCGAACGCTGCCATAGAGAATGGTTTGCCGGACGGTTCGGCGGGTGGGATAATAGAAACTCCGGCAAATAGTGTAAGCGGGACGATACGGCACGGCGCGAGCAGGGGACTGAACGCCGCGTCCGGCATCAACTCACAGGGCGGCGGGGAGGAAACGCCGCTGATCGAAGCGGTCGTTTCGATTCGCGCCGCGCGAACCGACGGGCAGGCTCAGGGCGCTCTCACGTAAAACGGCCTACTCCTGCCTGTTCTCATCCGAACTTTCGTTCAAGTTCTCATTCAAGTTCTCATTCAAGTTCTCATTCAAAGTTTCCAGAAGGCCGGTGACGATGGCCTCGGCGCAGGCGTCAATCCGCTTGCTCAGCCGCTGCGTTCGCTCATAAAGGACTTCCGGGTAGAACTTGAGAGGCGAATCGTCGTCAATTTTGTCGTCGGTACGCAGCAAATTTGCAAGAGCGATAATTTGCTGTTTTGCCTTGTCGCCTGCAGGTGTCAAAGCCATGCTGGTTTCGCTTTCTGCGTCTTCATTCTCGGACGCCGGGGGTCTGCTCCTCTGCAAACAGGCAGAGAAAGAAAAGCGGTATCTGGTTCAGCCCTGCTCTTGTCCTGCCACAGCGCGTACCAACTGTTCCGGGGGCGTCTCGCGCGCGGAACCGAGGGGGCGGAGCAGCGTGTCAGGCGACGTTTCCGGGCGCGCGGCCCCGCGCATCAGACTCGCCCCGGCGGGTTCCTGAGAAGCGCGCACCAGACTCTCCTGCGCGCTAAGATGGGCCGTATCCGCGTACTGAATGGGAATGCCCGTCCTGATCCTGTGCGACCGCTTCAGGCAGATGCGCCCCGCGATGCCACTGAGGAAAAGCGCGATTAGAAGCCGCGTGTAGCGTGACACATTGGCGGTGTCCCAATCGTCCGGCAGTTTGTAAGCGGAAGGTTCTGCCCAGGTACCTTGGCCGACCGCGTCTACAATAACCCCATGATGGGGTTTTCCCTCTTTGCTTAACTCCCTCCAATAGAACACCGGAGGTACTCCGTTGTGAATAATAGGCTGCGCCCTCTCGTAATCCGCTGCGTTTTGGACGCCGTTCGCCACGATCATCGCGCCCAGTATGAGCATGGTTAGCTGCAGACTGCGCCCCAGCGCTAAGGCTCCCGCTTTCATTCCCCCCGCGCGCAAATAATCCCAGAGCGAGACGACCTGCGGTTTGGGCGGCGGCACAACAACGCAGTCCCGGTCGCGATGATAGGCGGCATCGTACAGGCTGCGGGCCTCCAGGCAGGCGCTGATGTTGATGCGGGAGCGGCTTATTTCCCTCTCCTCGCATACGCGGTCGTCTATGCGGCAAATGTCGCGATTATCAGTTGGATTGTCGTCGTGGGGCATACGCAAAACGCTCCTTACTCAGGAAGAGCCTGTACCGCTTTTCCCGGATGTTTTCAGCGCGGCCTGAATGGACTGCTCCCGCGTCCATGTCTGTCCGTCCCGCCACGCCTGCTCAAATACTTCTATGGAAACTTCGGCTTTTACGCGCACAAGCAGCGCCTCGTGAATACGCTGCTCTACGGGCGACTGCGGCGAACCGATCTCCCCGCGCAGGGCGTCCGCCGCTGCCAGCAGTCGTATCGTCGCCAGGGTCTGACTGGGCGCGGCCTCCTGTGCGGCAGGTGGTTGGCGCGCAAAGCACAGGCCCGCAAACGACTCCAGCAGGTGGGCGACGCCCTTTTTGTTTCCCATTTGATGATACGCGTCCAGACTTTCTTCTAAAAGGGCCTGAGCGCGGTCGTACTCCGCCAGGGAGCAGGCCGCTTCGCCCAGAAGGTGCAGCGCGCTCGCGATCTCAAACCTGTCGCCGATCTCGCGAACCATCGCCAGGCACTGCTCCGCCAGTCCGCGCGCCTGCTCATGCTCGCCCTCCTCCTGCGCGATGACCGCCAGGCCCAGCAGGGAGTACGCCTGATACCACGTATCCTCCAGCGCCTGCCCGATAGCCAGACTCTCCTCGATCAGTATACGCGCAGCCTCGTTGTCTCCCTGCTCATGCAGGACATCGCCGAGATTGCCCAGGACGGTGATAAGGCTGCGCGGCTCCCCTCCCGCGCGGCAAAGCGCAAGACTCTCTTCGTACAGCGGGCGTGCCTCGTCGTACTTTCCCTGCTCGCAGGCAAGCAGGGCCAGATTGTTCAAGGTAGAGATGACGCCCTGCCTGTTTTCGATCTCCCGATGCAGGGCCAGACTCGCCCCGCACAATGCCCCCACGTCTGCAAAGCGATTCTCGCGCATCGCAATCACGCCCAGACTGTTGAAAACGACAGCCGCGCGTCTTTTGTCACCACGCGCCTCAAAGACAGGCAGGCATTCCTCCAGGGCCTGTCGCGCCGGCTCGTAATCACCTTGTTCCACCATCAAGCGCCCGATCTCGCGCAGCGCCCGCGCCCGCAGGGTCGTCAGATCATCAGGCGGCAAAGCATCAGACGGCAGAGCCTCCGCTGTCCCAGCACCAGGCAGCCGGGTGGCAGGCATCGGATTGCCTGGCGTCAAGTCGTTTGGCGCTGCATCGTTTGGAGGGCAGGCGGACAGACACTGCGCCAACTGTTCTCGCCCTTCGCTCAGTCGCCCGGTCAGAAACCAGAACTGCCCCAGCGCGATAGCCAGGCGCAGGGCCGATTCAGGCTGATGCGTCAGCGCCCAGGCCAGGGCGGCGCGATAATTGTCATGCTCCTGCTCTATGTGCGCGAGCCAGGTCTGCTGATCCGCGCCCGCCAAAAGAGGCGAGGTTTGTTCCGCCGCGCCCAGAAAATATTCCAGATGCCGCGCGCAGATCGCCGCTTCCGCGCCCTGCTCCCTGAGACGGTCATGGCCGTACTGCCGGATGGTTTCCAGCAGCTTGTAGTGCGCCCTGTCCTCGCGCGTCGTGTACACGATCAGGGACTTGTCTACCAGTCCGGTCAGCAGGTCCAGCATCTCCCACGCCTCGACGTCGTCGTCCGCGCACACCTGTTCCGAAGCGGCCAGTTCCCACCCTCCGGCGAATACGGACAGACGCCCCAGCAGCGTCTGCTCCGGCGCGCTCAGTAGATCGTAGCTCCAGTCAATCAGGGCGCGCAGCGTCTGCTGGCGCGGCAGGGCGGTGCGGCTGCCCCCCGTCAGCAGGCGAAACACGTTGTCCAGCCGCGCCGTGATATCCTCGACCGAGAGGGAGCGCACACGGGCCGCAGCCAGTTCGATGGCGAGCGGAATGCCGTCCAGATGTACGCATAGTTGCGCGACAAAGGGCGCGTTGTGGTTGGTGACGGCGAATGTGGGCTGAACGGACAGGGCGCGTTCCACAAACAGGCGCACGGCCTCGTATTGTGACAGGCTTGCCGCCGTGGCCCCCTGCGTGGTACGCGGCAGGGACAGGGGCGGCATACGATACGTCTGCTCGCCCGCGATGTTAAGCGCTTCGCGGCTGCTGGCAAGTATCTGAACGTGGGGACAGCCTTTGAGCAGGGTGTCGGCCAGACGCGCGCACGTTTCCACCATGTGTTCGCAGTTGTCGAGGATCAGCAGCAGATGCCTGGGTTTGAGATAATCCACGACGCGCTGCAACAAAGGCTTGCCGGTCTCTTCCACGATGCCGAACACGCCGGCCACGGCCAGCAGCAGTTGGGCGGGTTCGGAGAGGGGGGCGATTTCCACGATCCACACGCCGTCCGCGTCCTCGGCGAGCAGGTCGGCGGCCACCTGGAGGGACAGGCGCGTTTTGCCGAACCCGCCCGCGCCGGTCAGGGTCAGCAGGCGCGTTCGGGCCAGCAGGGTCTTGACATCCGCCATTTCCTTTTCCCTGCCGATGAAGGAGGTCAACTGCTGGGGCAGGTTGTTGGGCAGGGCGGGGTTGTTCAGGCTTTTGAGCGGCGGAAAATCGGCGCGCAGGGCGGAATGCACCAGTTGATACACCTGCTCCGGGCGCTGCAAATCTTTCAGCCGATGACTGCCGAGTTCCTTGAGGGTGACATCCGGGGGCAGGCTGTCGCGTATAAGCTGGTACGTGGTAAGAGAAAGCACGACCTGCTGCCCGCAGGCCGTGGCGAGCAGGCGAGCGACGCGGTTGAGGGTCGGCCCGAAGTAGTCGCTGTCGCGCTGATGCGCCTCGCCTGTATGCAGCGCCATCCGCACGCGCAGGGGGCCGGGAGCCTCCCACGCCTCGGTGTGAAGCAGCAGTTGACAGCGAAACGAGGCCGTGACGGCGTCGGAGGCCGTGGCGAAAGCGGCGCAGAACGCATCCCCGACGGTCTTGAACACCACGCCGTTGTGACCCACGATAGCCTGCCGCATCAGTTCATCATGCCGCGCCAGGGTCGCGCGCATGGCGTCGGGATGCTCCTCCCATAACTTTGTGGAGCCTTCGACATCCGTAAACAGGAACGTGACCGTTCCCGCAGGCAGGCCGTCCATCGCCGGAACGGATAAGTTGTCAGTCGCCAAACCACTCTCCCGCCAAATATAGCACGATATTGAAGGCAAGGCCCGCGAGCAGCCACAGCAGCCATTCCGGTACGCCCGCCAGTATGGTGTTGGAAAACCAGTACATCATCGCGTTCGCCGCCCGTCTTTCCTTCGCGTTGATGAGCTTATAATAAGCACGCGTCCACTTCCTCGGATTTGCCATCGCGCTGCGTAACCAGTCCTACCGGCTCGCTGTCCAGGAACACGGCGCGGATCATCGATAGACCGGGCTTTCTCCGGTCGCGGCGCGGTTGGCGTTGATGTTGGCCTTGAACTCTACGGTGTCTTTCGCGGCCTGCGCTTTTTCTTCCTCGGACATGGCCGCGTCTTCAGTCAGCCATTCTTCCATCAGCGCCGCCAACGCGCCTGGCGGGGGTGGCGTCGGCAGGGGCGCGGCCTGATTGCGCAGCAGACGCGCCAACTCCGGGCTGTCTTGTGGGAAGCGGTTCGAGTCAGCGTACACGCTTTTGCCCGGAAGCGCCTGCCAGTAAGCCAGCGCCTCCGCGCCTGTCATCGGCAGTCCCCTCGCAGACACAGGCTCTGCGGGCTTGCGGGCGCGTTTGCGTGCCAGTTTGCGCCCGATTTGCGTGGTTTGTACCATGTTACTCTTACCCCTCCTCGCGGTTGTTCTTGCTTTGCGCGTTCACGAGCCATCTGGAACGTTTCGGGAGACCTGTAAATGCAGTCTTCGCTCCACTGTCGCTGTTATAATGCCGGAGAACGTTTGTCCCAAGAAAACGCTCTGAACCATTGTCAGCGGCCCCACGCCCCAGGGCCAATGATGGAGGCAGCCGTAATGGAACACAAGGCATAATAAGGTCGCCTGGGTGATAATCAGCATCCACATAAAGGGGGTACTGCGTTGGCGTCGCCTCTGCTTCAACATCACTCTTGTCCTCCTGCCGCTGCCCTTAGCAACTGTTCCTCATGCCTGTCCTGCGTTTGCGTCGCCGCGCGCAGCAATACGCCCTCCTGTGCCTGCAAAGGTTCCTGCGAAGCGCGTACCAAGCTGTCGGGCGCAGGTAGGTCCGCGGCATTGACGCGGGTGACGGGAACGCCCATGTCTATTTTTTTGGCAGTTTTCATCATGGCAAAGATCAGCCAGACATTACCGGCAGCCAGCAATCCTATGAACGGGAGGACTATCATACCGGCTGCGGTTGGAATATCAGTGGGCCTCGAAATCCAAAGTCGAACTAGTGCAGTCTTAACAGGCATGTTGTGATGCGCTGCCTTGTTGGGGTATGCTTTGGGGCATGAAAGCCCCTGTCTTTGTTCGAAAACTTACTTGTGAAGAGCGTCTGCAACTCGAAGCCGGACTGCACAGCAAGAGCGCCTTCACGCTCAAACGCTGTCAAATCCTGCTTGCCAGCGCGTCACAGCAAACGGTCAAACAAATAAACGAGCGGTTTGGCTTTGCCGGACAGACCATCCGCCACGTCATTCACGCCTTCAACGCGCGCGGCATGGCCGCTCTACAAGAACGTTCCCGTGTGCCGACCAGCCTGCAACCGGTGCTGACAGCCGACAAGCGCGAACAACTGTATACCATTTTGCACCACAGCCCGCGCACTTACGGCAAGAACCGCTCGACATGGACGCTCAAACTGCTGGCAGAAGTGACCTGCGAACAAGGTCTAAGCGAGCAGGCACTCTCCGAACCCACGATATTAGACGCCATTCGCCGTCTGAATGTCGCGTGGAAGCGGGCCAAGCACTGGATCAGCAGCCCCGATCCCGCGTACACGCGAAAAAAAACCGACGCGACCGGATAGTACGCTTGCTCGCCAAGCATCCCGACTGGCAACTCGCCTTCCAGGACGAAGTCTGGTGGAGTCGTCTGGCGCAGCCCAATATGTCGGCCTGGTCGCAGGACAAACCGCTGCGCTTGGTCGAAAAACAGGCTGACAAAGCGGATACGGAGCCGAAAGCCCTCTGCTGTTATGGCGTTTTGCTCGCGTCAGGCGAGCAAACAGGCAAGATGTTGTTGCGCTTTGTGGACGGTCGCCCGGTCAGCCAAGTGACCTGTGACTACCTTACCTGGCTGGCCGAGAAGATGACGGCGTTAGGCAAGAAGGCATTGGTTCTGATCTGGGACAACGCCAGTTGGCACAAGAGCCGGATCGTGCGGAACTGGCTCAAGGCGCACAACCGAACAGTCAAGCAAGACGGCGGTTGTCGCCTGCTGGTCTGCTTCTTGCCAAGTAAGAGTCCGTGGCTCAACAACATCGAACCCAAGTGGGTACACGGCAAACGCGCTGTTGTCGAGCCGGCCAGTACGCTTACGGCTGCTGAGTTGATCGAGCGCATCTGCGCTTACTACCAGTGCGAGTACGAAGCGCACTTAACACAACATGTTTGTTAATTATGCACTAGGTTCGCTATGCACCAAAATCCGTAGCCACACGATGGTATTCCCAACGACCCAATGCCGTATACAATACACGCGTGTTTCGCATGTTCTGCCTTACTGACAATTCGCCTGTCCCGTATCTGTGCCTGCATTATAGCTATGGTTCCTGTTCTTTCGCAGAGAGGTATGGAATATAGGATCATCCATGCTTATAAGGCTGTATGGTAACGAGACCGGGAATAGCGCGGAAATGGCGCACGTTAAAGGTTGTAAGTGTCTGCCCGTGCTGCAGGGCCGTGGCCGCTATCAGGCTGTCTATCATGCCGACGCCGTGCGCCAGACGCAACGGTGTGAACGTGGAAAGCGTCTGCTGCATGGTCGCCTCAGACGGCCATAAGATAGTAAAGGGGCGCAGAAACTTCTCGACCTTGCGCCGATCCGCGCTGTTCTCGCAGCCGTTGAACAGTTCCATTGCGGCAAACCCGGACACGGCTGGCAGGGCAGGCAAGGCTGTAAACCACGCGACAGCGGCGGGAACCTCGCGCTGCAAGTCGATCATAATGTCGGTATCGAGCTGCATCTATTCGCTTTTTTCCTCACGTTCGCGGAGGATGCGGGCGAGTTCCGGCGCGTCCTGCGGATAGACAGCGCGATCCGAGTATACGCCCAGCGCTCCGACGCGCTTCCAGTAAGCCATTGCCTGCGCGCCGGTCATGGGCGGCAGGGGCTGCGCGGCCTCGTGTTTGTGGGCGCGGCGCTGAACCGCTAATCTGTGTGCCTGATCGCGGGTAAGCAGTAGAGGCTTGCGCGTGGGTAACGCAGCCGCTGTCGGTCGGCTGCTTGTCTCTTCTGTTTCTTTCAACTCTGGCGGCATAATCTTTACTCCTTATCCCCTGGATGGCGGGCGATAGCGCATTCACGTTTTTATTCTTGTCCTCCCACAGACGCCCGTAGCAACTGTTCCTCATGCCCGTCCTGCGTCTGTGCAGCGGCCCTCAACAACACGCCCTCCTGTGCCTGCACCGGCTCTTGACTGGCGCGTACCAGACTGTCTGACGCAGGAAGGTCAGCGGTGTTGGCGCGGGTGAGAGGAAGGCCAACGTCCGTTTGCTTAATTGTCACCATGCAAACGAAGGCAAAGTAACAAGCCATACAAGCTCCACCTATTACCAGACAGGTTGCGAATATCAATGGCACTACCAATATCGTGTGCAAACTACAAGAAATTGCTCGCGAAAAAGCCGGGGCGAAACACACAATGGAATAAATTACAGCGGCTATGAATGCAATACTGACTAAGATTGCAGTAAATTTGCTCCCCATTCCTTTAACATACTCGCCCTTGCTCACAATCCGCTTGCCCGGTTTCGGTTCCTGCGTCATGCCTGCTCCTGCCCTGCTGCGAAAAAGGTGTCAAATGTAAAAACAGCAGTCGGTTTCGATTACGGGCCGACAAAGCGCGTGATGGAAACCGACTGCTGAAAATGTGTAGAAACCGAATAGGCGGTACTGGATTCGAACCAGTGACCTCTTCCGTGTGAAGGAAGCCATCTACCGCTGATAATAACCGCCCAAACCTGCTATCCTCTGTCGAAGCCCCTGCGAAACTTCCCTTACAGTATACCCGACCGGGCCGGGTTGGTCAAGGAAAATTTTATGCCTTCCGATGTCCTTCTCTTGTGGCGGTTGTCCAGGCTCTGCCTCGTTTGCGGACGCATGGGGACGGCGGCGAAAGCGGACGCGGTTTCGCATTCCGGCGCATTGCCGCGACCGTGGCGCGTTCAGGAAAGAGGCGTTTAGAAGCGGACGCTAAGGCCCGCCGTCCAGAAGGGGTGCGGCGTGGCCCGTCCTAATGCACCCGTGCCGACGGCGACATCCAACTGCACATTCGTGCCGACGATGTACGTGACCCCGCCGTCGTAGATCAGGGACGTGGCACTGTCTGTCGCCTGCCGCGTTTGCAGGCCGTAGTCGGCGAAAATGCCCAGGCGCGTGGTAGGCGCGTATGTCAGGGTCGTGGCGAGCAGGCCCGTGCCGTACAAACGGCCCTGATCGTCCTCGTACACGCCCGCCCCGATGTTGGGGTTGAGGGACAGATGCGGCGCAAAGTCCCAGTCGGCGGCAAAACGCACATCCCCTGTGGCATGATTGTTGCGGAACACGCCGCTGCCAAATCCGGGGAACAGGCGCACAATCGCGCCCACGCCCGGATGTTTGGCCCCGCTCGAAGTCTGGAACTGCCGCTTGAAGCCAATGGAGATCGGACTGCTTCCGTCCGTATGCTGTGTGCCGCCGGGAATAGTCGTGGAACTCAGATTGGCGTATCCGGTTGATTCGATACGCAGTTCGTACCGATTGTCAATACCGAAGCGCAGCAGAGTCGGCACAGTGAGAAGGCGCTGCGTGGCATTGCCGCCACCCAAAAAATCGGTCTCGATGCCCGCCTCGATCTGAAAGTGGCGCGGCCCGATCACCTGGCTGCCGTCCGCGATGCCCGGACGGTCGGCGTTGATCAGGTTTGCGTCTCCGCCGCCCTGCCCACCAGATGTATCCTTGCCCTGCCCGCCGCCCGCTGTGTCTTTGCTTTGCCCGCCTGCCTGTTTATTCGCCTTGACGCTGTCTTTACCGCCCTTGCTGTCGTTCGCGCCAGAGGACTTTTGCGTGTCGCTTTTAGGCTTGTCACCTGTTGGCTTGTCGGCCTGCGGCGACTGCGGGTTTGCGCTGTCTTTAGCCGCAGGGGAGGCGTTTGGCTGGCTCTGTCCAAGCGCGCGATTGGTCGTGCCTGCCACCAAAGACGCGAGGGCCAGCGTGAAAAAGACGCGTCCGAACGCCCGACAGCGTATGCCGGAACGCCCCGGAGAAACGTCCGCCTTGATGGGCGCTGCTGTGGCTGGGCTGTATCGCTGTTTCAACTTGCCGGGTTCCTTTCGCGCCGTTACGCGCCTGTGTCAGGAAGAAGGTTGTTACGCGCTTGCTTCTCTTGTGTCGTGGGCGGCGATCAGGTCGGTCAGCAGGCGCACACCGAACCCGGTCGGCCCCTTGACGAATGGGCCGCTGTCGGCGTCCACGGCATGAACGCCCGCGATGTCTATATGCGCCCACGGCATGGAATTGGGTACAAAGTAACTCAGGAAGGACGCGCCTTGAATCGGATGCGCTTTACGGTTCGGGTTGCTGTTGATGATGTCCGCAACGGGCGACTTGAGCATCTCGCGGTACTCTTTGTGCAGGGGCAGACGCCAGATGCGCTCGCCGCTAAGCGCGCTTGCCGCCTCCAGCGACCCACGCAGAAAGTCGTTGTCGCAGAAGTAGCCCGCATACGTGCTGCCCAGCGCGACCACGACGCCCCCGGTCAGCGTGGCAAGGTCTATAATGGCGGCGGGATTTTCCACGTCGCAGGCCCAGCACAGGCCGTCCGCCAGCACCAGTCGCCCCTCGGCGTCCGTGTTCGTCACCTCGACCGTCACGCCGTTGCGGTACGTTAATACGTCGTCCGGGCGAAAGGCCGCGTCGCTGACCGAGTTTTCCGCTGCGACAAGCAGGCCCACGACCGGGAAGGCGGGTTTGAGGAGGGTGGCGACCGCTTCCATCGCGCCCAGGACGGCGCAGCCGCCGTCCTTGTCGCGCTTCATGCCCACCATGCCGTTGTTGATTTTCAGCGACAGTCCGCCCGTGTCATACGTAATGGTCTTTCCCAGCAGGACGAGCGGCTTGCGGTCTGTTGGAGCCGCAGGCGTATAAGACAGCCGGATCAGGCACGGCGGGTTGATGGACGCTTTGCCCACATCTATCAGGCCCGTGAGCCGTTCCTGAACCAGTTCCTCACCCTGTATCACGCGGCATTCCATCCCGGTGCGCTGCGCCAAGTCGTGCGCCTGCTGCGCGATATACAGCGGCGTGGCGATATTAGGCGGCGTCTGGCTCAGCGTGCGAGCCGTGTTGACCGCCTGCGCCAGACGGAGGCCGTACTCCAGCCCTGCGGCAAATTGCGCGTCGGACGCGCTCAGGGCGAGCGGAACGGGCGTGGAAGCGTCCAGCCTGTCGTTCCCGTTTACGTCCGCTATGCCGTTCGCGCCGTTTGCAGATGTCGCGCCGCTGTCTTCCGCGTCTACTTTTACATCTTCCGAAGCATCGTCCGCGCCCTGTTTGCTCGCGCTGCCCTCCATGTGGCGGGCCTTCCATGCCAGCAGGCCCAGGCTTTCGCCCCAGCAGCGTCCGTACAGTTCGACTTGGGCGTCATCTGCGCCGTTGTGTCTTAGTGCGCCGGCCAGTTCGAGACGCGCGTTCGGCTCCTTGATCTGCGCCAGCCTGCGCCCGACTTTGGCCGCAATGTCGCGCATCTTTTCGGCATCCAGCGCGTCCGCTTTGCCCAGGCCCACGAGCAGGATACGGGCGGGGCCGTTGTCGCCGCGTGGAAACGCCTCGCTGATGCTGCCCGCTGCCGCCGTCCACTCGCGCCGCGCCAGGGCGTCCTGCACGACGGGCCGGCCAAAGTGGGGCGAAAACGCCGTCAGGTCGCTCGTCTTGTCGCCGCTTCTACTGTCCGCCTTGAACACGCCCAGTACCACAACAGGGGCTTGCTCCGCCCGCTCCACGCTCACACTTTCAAACATGATTTGTTGGTTCCATTCTGCGCGTTCGTGTCGGGAACGCCCTTTGAGTTCGCTATATGATGCCCTGCTTACACACTGTTTATATCTTGTGGTTGTACCTGACAATGTTACTTTGTCGGCTTGTTGAAGTGGGCGGCGATGCGGGCTGTATACCAGTCGAGGAAGGCGTCTTTTTGCGGATTGATAAGCACGGTGACGTTGGGCGGGCCGTCCGTGATGCGGGTCATGCCGTCGTCATCTACAACCACATGGCGCTGTTCGGTCTCGCAAAACGCCCCGCCCAGCGCCCATGCCACGGCCATCGGGTCGTACAGGGTCGGTACGCCGTTGCCCCACAAGATCGTGAGCGCGGCAAGAGCGTCCGTTGTCGGCGTACCAAACGCGAATAGCTGCTTTTGCCGTTCCACATCGAACTTCAGCATCGTCGTGACTTCAAGACCGGCCATCGTGAGCGGTACGCCGCTGGTATAGACAACGCGGGCCGCGACGGGATCACACTTGATGTTCCATTCGGGCGTGGGCGCGGCGTTCGGATTGTAGCCCGTATGAACGGCCCCGCCCATGATGACGATGCGTTTGATCTTGCTTTTGGTATCGGGATAGCGCGTTAGCAGGTCGCCCACGTTGACGAGCGGGCCGATAGCGATCAGGGTAATCTCGCCGGGGGCATGGTCGAACTGCCGCTTGAGGAACGCGACCGCGTCTTCCCTCGCTTCTCCTTGCGCCAATGCGGGCGTACTGGCGTTCGCATCGTTCGCAGCATTCGCACTTTCGTGATGCGCCCATCGGTACTGCTCCCGGATTTTCGCCTCGCCCCGCCGCCCCGCCGCAACGGGTATGTCGGAACGCCCCATGACGCGCAGCAGTTTCGTGGTCAGTTCAAGCCGTTCCTGCGTCTGCCCCCACGCCGTTGTAATGCCCAATACGCGCGCATTGGGCATCGCCAGCAACAGGGCGAGCGCATACGCGTCGTCAATGTCGTCACCGATGTCGGTGTCCAGGATCACTTTTTCCATCTTGATTTTGTCCGGGCGCGGCCTTGCGCTTTTGTCTTGTCCCGCATATGCGCCCGCGCATGTCACAAACAATCCCAGAGCGCACAATATCATTGTCAGGCAAACACCTTTGTTCGCCAACTGCCTTGTAAAATACATGACTGCCTCTCTTTTTGCCGGACACACGCAAATATGCCGCGCCCCGATTCCACAAAGCGCGGCCAAACTCCTGCCAATACCTCGAACGCAGCACAACAGCGTTGCCATCAGCAGGCACAAACGCGCCGCAGACAGTCAGGGATATATGTTCCAGCCGATCCAGCGGCGACGCGCAGCAACCTGACTTGCGCGGTTTAGCCGCAGACGCGATACGGTTGCGCGCCCTATGGGGGATGTGCCGACGATTTCACCATCGGCTTGTGCAAGACGAAAGTGGTGCGTCCAAATGTCGCGACGGGGATGAAAGAGCGGTACGTCAACGCCTGTTTCGTCGTCATGTCCTACTTGAAAGTCGGACTTGTAACGCATTACAGGATTGACAGGCCAGCGCGAGATTATCTGAGTCGTCCGTTCCGCCATGCGCCTGCGGCCTGATATGTTCCACCTGAAAGGCAAAGTTGAATACGTCTTCAGGCGCAAGGCAATACTCGCAGCGGTGTCGGGCGCGATCCGCGATGGCAGGATAAAGCGGATTCATTCCGGCAGACTGCTCAGTAGTTTCTCTGTGCGGAACACGCTTGCGTCAAGTTCCACATCAATCAAAGTTTCGAGTTCCTGCTGTTCGTCGGGCGTCAGATTGGCGCGGCGATCCACAAGCGCCTTCATACGGTCGTGCTGCGCCTGCGTAAAAAACTCATCCGGGCCAAAGCGCCGGATCAGGACGGCGGCAGAGACAGGCAAAACTTCCTGCGCGTCGAGGGCGTCCAGCGCCTCGCCCATAGTGTTCCCGACTGCCTGCCGGTTGCCATAAGCAGCACGAAACAGAGGCTTTTGGGCTTCGGGATCATCAGGGCGTATCACGATGGCGGTCATGGCGGTATCTCCTCGCAGGATAATCGGCATTCCTGCATCTTTTTCTGCCGCGTATGCACAAATATGCCGCGCCCTGATTCCACAAAGCGCGGCCAGACTCCTGCCGACAGAAGGTTACTATGCTGTGACAGCGTCTCTTGATCTCATCCGATGCGGTACAGAGTATTCTATACGACTACGACGGTCGCCCGACTGCGTTGGGCGCTGTCACTTGGCCTTCTTTGTCTCCAGCGGCACCAGGATCGCGCCGCCCGACGCGACCGTCTTGTTCAGGACACCGACGGCCATCTTCGCGCCGTACTTGCCCATCAGGTCGGGATGCTGCTCAATGGTCGCATACAGTGCGCCGGATTGCAGCGCGGGCTGCACATCGGGAATGTTATCATAACCGATCACGGTGATTTTGCCGGTCTTGCCCGACTCGGCAATGGCTTTCATCGCGCCGACCGCCATTTTGTCGTTCGCGCAGAAGAGGCCCGTGATGTCGGGATGCGCGGCCAGCATAGACTGCGTTTTTCGGTAGGCCTTTTCCGTATCCCAATCGGCGATCTCCGCAGCCGTGATCTTCAGTTTGCCCTCTACGGCCATAGTAAAGCCCCGCTTGCGCGCCTCGGCGTTTTCGGCCCCGGCCAATCCGCCGAGAATGCCGACGTTTCCCGTTCCTTTCAGCGCGTCGAGCATCGCTTCGCCCGCCTGTTTACCGCCCGTCTCATTGTCCGCGCCAACGTAGCCGCTCATTTGCAGGCCCTGCGCCAAAGCCGTTTTCGCCTCCACGCGGTTGTCCAGGTTAATTACAAGAACGCCCTTCTTCTGCGCGTCCACGAGCGCGGGAACAATCGCGGACGAGTCGGCAGGCGCAATGCAGATCGCTTTCACGCCCTTGCTCACCTCGTCCTGCACAAGCGCGAACTGCTTTTCTTTGTCCATCTCCTGTGGCGGAGCCTGCACTTCGGGCGTCGCGCCCAGCTCTTTCGCGGTCGTCTCAAACGCCTCGATCATCGGCTTGAAGAACGAGTTGTTGCGCGTCTTGACGATCAGCACGATTTTGTACGGCGCGTCCGCCTTCGTCACGGCGTCCAGTGATTCGAGCGTCACGGAGGAAGCGGGCGCAGGTTTGCTTGCCGCCGACGTTCCCTTTGCCGATGTTTCCTTCGCCGACGTTTCCTTCGTGGGCAGGGCTGCGGGGGCGTTCGCGTCAGGTTGTTCTTTGCCGCAGCCGGCGAGAAGAAGGAGAGGGAGCAAAGCAAACAGGGGTTTCGTATTCAAAAGAATGTCCTTCTAAAAAGAATGTGCTTCTAAATGTGCTTTTATAGGATTCAGCAGGATTAGCAGGATCAGCGGCTGCCTCGCCGCGCTTGATCCAGATAAACGGTCAGCACAATGACGCCGCCCAGAATGACCGGCTGCAAGGTGTCTTTGATTCCGACCAGGACAAGGCCCGCTTCGATGATGGTGATCGTGAGCGCGCCGACCAGGGCGCCGATTATCGTGCCGCGTCCCCCGCTCAAACTTGTGCCGCCGATCACGACGGCGGCAATCGCGTCCAGTTCGGCCCCGATCCCCGCGTTGGTGTCGGCAGTCCCGAATTTTGCGGTGATGAGAACCGCGCCAATCGCGGCGCATATTCCCGACAGGACATAGGCGAACAACTTGATCGTGGCGACAGGAACGCCGGACAGGCGCGAGGCGGTCTCATTGCCCCCGACGGACAAGATGTAGCGTCCCGGACGCGTTTTCGCGAGCAAAATCGCGCCCGCCACAACCACGACCATAACGATGACCACAAGCGGCAGTCCCTGCCCAAGCGCCATGAAGCGGGGAACGGAGGCCGGGACGCTGCTGCCATCTGTGGCATAAAGCGTCAGACCGCGCGCCGCGCTCAGCATTCCCAGCGTCATAACGAAGGCCGGAACGCGCGAATGCGCGATGACCGCGCCATTGACCAATCCACATGCCGCGCCGATCAGCAGGGCCAGCAGGATCGCGCCTTCGACTTTGACGCCGCCTGCGATTCCCTTTGCGACAAGGGTTCCGAGCGCGAATTCAAGCACAAGAAAGAGAACCAGCACAACGGGTTTTCGCCCGGACAACGCAAGCCGCACGGAGATGAGGCCGGTGACTCCCGCGGCGATTGGCAGGGAAGCGGCGAACGTGAGCCATGTCGGCAGAGTCCCGGCAAGTGCCATCGCCAGCCCGACGCCGCTGAGCGCCAGAATCGCGCCCACCGACAAATCAATGCCGCCGGTGAGAATCACAAACGACATTCCGACCGCCAGCACGATGTTCCGCGCCGACTGCTGCGCGATGTTCGGCAGATACGACCGCGTCCAAAACGTGCTGCGAAATACCGGGTGCAGCGAGAAGATGGCGCAGACGATAGCCAGCGCCAGAAAAGGACGAAGCGCGCCGCCCAGAGCTTGCCGTGTCGCCCCTGAGATCCGCCGCACAAGAGAAAGAATTTCGCCTCGTCTCGCCCCCCTCATTTGTGCTCCAGGTGAAATGCCTGCAATTCGGCGCAGGAGAGGAAGGACTGCGCCGGCGAGTCGCCCTGCGCCGGTTTGCCGAGTACACGAACGGCAAAGACGCTCACCAGGGGGAAGGCCGCCTTGAAGGACTGCCCGTTTTGTACTCCGGCAGAGTCCGCTGCGCTTGTTTTGGGATAGGCGTCAAGCGTGGCGACGGTTTTCCAGGCCCCATTTTGCTCGGTCTGTACCTGAACTTCCACTTTGTGCGCCCCGCCCTCGGTATCGAACCAGCCGCCATCATGGAAAATCGGCCCCTGAACGAAAACGACACAATTGATCGCACGCGCCGATCTCGACTGGACAGCGAACCAGTCCGTGTCCTGTTTGCGGTTGTCAAACGTCGTGGCGAACGTCCCCATATCATCATCGGAGATCTCTCCACGCACATTGCCCTGGCGCGACGCGCTCCAGCGGCTGCCGGAGAACACAGAGAGATCTGCCTGGTTCGGAGCCGCAAGCGGAATCCAAACCCGGAAGTAACTTTCGCCATCCCCTCCTGCCTGCGCGTAGGGCGTCAGGGTAAGGCTGGCTTTGCCCCCTCCCGCCACTTGGCCCTGCAGGGTAAACGCCATCTTATCAACGCGGCTGTCCTCGGACTGCGCGACGAGTGAAATGGGTTTCAAGGGATCGATTCCCAGCCCGACCCGTCGCGCGGGAGCGGCGGCATTGGTCAGGCTGTCGAGCGCGAGGACAAGCGGGCCGTGCATTACAGCGGCTTTGCCCGCATTTTCATGATCGCCTATGACCAGACGGTCGTGCATCCGCATTTTGAACTGAACGACATCCTGTTTCTTCCATTTCCGGTTCAAGAGAAGGTAGCCCGCGACCTTATCGAAAGAGGAGAACGGTTTGCCATTGAGCGTGACCGCGCAGTCAGTCGCCCAGGACGGAACGCGCAGCCGGAGGGGGAACTTTTGCCCGTCTTTTTCCGGCGATACCGTGAGCGATATGTCGCCACTTAGCGGGTACTGCGTGGTCTGCCGCACCGAGACCTGGCCGCTTTTCAGACGCGTACTGACCGTTTCGTTATTGTAAAAGTTTATTACCAGGCCGCCGTCCGCGCTGACCATACAGGCGATCACGGGAATGAGCGCTACGCCACGGGGGCCGCTGGAATGACAGCAGGTGGTGGCGCGGTCATACGGCTTGTACCCTTCCAACGGAGTGTAGTAGGCCCAATCATCGCCGGTCGGTTTCTGGGCCGCCAGCAGATGGTTGTAGACCGACTTTTCCAATTCCTCGGCGTAGCGGGCCTCGCCCGTAAAGCGCAGCAGTTCGAGGTTTATCTGCTCCCAGGTCACGGTGACGCAGGTTTCGCAGATATTGGCGTTCATCTGGTTAGGAAGATGGTGATCGTCCTGAAAGAGTTCGCGAGACGAGGCGCTGCCCGTAATGTAAAGGCGATTCTTGACAATATCGTCCCAGGCGATCTGCATAAGATCTAAAAGACGCTTCTCGCCGGATACGCGGTAGAACTCAAGCAGGCCGTTGAAGTTGGACATCATCTCGTAGGCTTTGGCGTTCGCTACGGCGCGAACCGACTTTTTGCTTTCCAGCGAGGCGAGAATGGCGGGACCGCCGGGCGCATCGTAGTTGGTCACGATGTAGCGGGCAAAATCCAGATACCGTTTCTCTCTGGTCGCGCGATAGAGCAGAACGACCGGCTCCAGAACGCTGTCCGCCGCCATCCCGACATGCTCCCCGGCCTTGTTGATGTTCCGCTTGCCGGGTTCGACGCCAAAGGTTGCCACAAGCAGATCGCCGACTTTGCGGCAGGCGGCAAGCGCCTGTCCGGCAAGTTCGGTCGGCTGTCCGTTATTGTCGAGTTTAGTGAACTGGTAATAGGCGAGCAGTCCGATGAGATCATACTTGTGAACCCAGACATCCCAGCTTGTCCAGCGCTTGTCGCTGCGATAGGTTCCCAGATAGCCGTCCGGCTGCTGCGTTTTGAGGAGCCGAACGACAACGCGGTCCATTTTGGTTTTCAAAGCGGGGTCACGCGAGTAGTTCCAGGCCAGACTCGCCGCGTGCAGGAACTTGCCGACGTGTTCGCCCTGCCAGTCCTGATGCGGCGCTTCCCGTCGCTCAAACGCATCGAGCAGGTCGTTTTCGTCAACGGCGAGCAGCCGATTTTTTTCATTGGCATCCACGCGAGCGCCAAGAAAACCGCCCTGCAGCCTTACTTCTCCGGGCATGAGAGGGGTAAAGGTGTCCTGAACGCTGCCTGTGCCGGACAGCGCCATTGCTCTCGGACTCTGCTGCGCTTTAGCGCGACAGTTTACGATTCCTGTTCCTGCCAGGGCAAGAAAACCCAAAGAGGCAAGGCGGTGTCTTTTCATAGAAGTTCCTCTTCTGTCTTCTCGGACAAGCGCAAAATAGAAGCGCGAAATCAAATGCCGCCTAAGTTGTGGCTCTGGAGACAACCATTGTGGGATTGAAGGTCTTGCCTGACTGCACACAGGTTCAACGCCTCCAGCTAAAATTCCTCTTAATTATTGCAAGTATTCGCCGGAACGCGTAAACGCGAGAGTCTTCTGAACTTGAAGGACAAATGAACTTGAATGGTAAAATCATCGCGGCGAACATAGCAGCGAACATAGCCGGATTTGTTAGGCCACACGCGCCCTTTGCAGCAGGACGGGCAAAATACGCGTATAGAGGGGTACTATAACCCATCCTACGGGCGCGAACGCCGTGCAATGCGGCAGGCGACGCGCTCCAATAAGGAAGCAAACTAAGGAAGCAAACTAAGGAAGCAGCCTATGAGTTTCAGCAGCATCGAAGCCGCCCTCGACGATCTACGGCAGGGCAAAATCATCATTGTCGCGGACGACGAAGACCGCGAAAACGAGGGCGATTTCATCATCCCCGCCGAGACCTGTACGCCCGAAGTCATCAACTTCATGATAAAATACGGGCGCGGCCTGATCTGCGTGCCGGCGACCGGCGAGCTTCTGGAACGCCTGCAAATCCCCATGATGGTCGGCACGAACACGGCGCGGCTTGGCACGGCTATGACCGTGACCGTAGACGCCCTGCACGGCACGACGTCGGGCATCTCCGCTTACGACCGGGCCAAGACCGTAGCGGTGTTCGTAGACCCGAACGCCAAACCCGAAGACCTGGCCCGTCCCGGACATATCACGCCGCTGCGCGCAGCGGAAGGGGGCGTACTGCGCCGCGCAGGGCATACCGAGGCGACCGTAGATCTGGCCCGCATGGCGGGCTTTCAACCGGTCGGCGTCCTGTGCGAGATCGTGGGCGAGGACGGCACGATGGCGAAGATGCCCGAAATGGAGCAGATCGCCGCGCAGTTTGACCTGAAAATCATTACGGTCGCGCAGCTTATCGCGTACCGGCGGCATACCGAGCGGCTGGTAACGCGCGTCGCTAAAACGCAGTTGCCGACAGGCCGTTATGGGGATTTCACCGTGTACGCGTATGAGTCGAGCGTGGAACCGCATCATGTGGTGGCCTTTGTCAAGGGCGATGTCACAAGCGACCCGCCGCCGCTTGTGCGCGTGCATAGCTCGTGCGTGACGGGCGACCTGCTCGACAGCCTCAAATGCGACTGCGGCAGCCAACTGCAATACGCTCTGGAACAGATTGCCCAGGCAGGGCGCGGCGCGCTGATCTATCTGGAGCAAGAGGGGCGCGGCATTGGCCTGATCAACAAGCTGCGAGCCTATGAATTGCAGGAGCAGGGCGCGGACACCGTCACGGCCAACGAGATGCTGGGCTTTAAGCCCGATCTGCGCGACTATGGCATCGGGGCGCAGGTGATGGTAGACCTGGGACTGAGACGTATTCGCTTCATGACCAACAACCCGACCAAAGTGGCCGGACTGGAAGGCTACGGCCTGGATATTGTAGAATGGGTCCCTATTCCCGTCCATGCCAACCCGCATAATGCCCGCTATCTGCAAACCAAAAAGGAAAAGATGGGCCATATCTTCGCGGAAAGCGACCTGACATCCGAAGCCAAAGCGGAAGAGGCAATAGAGCCGGACATACAGGACCTGCTGGAAGGCCCGGACAACTCCTGAAACGTCCTGTGAAATATGCGCGTGGAGTTGAGCAGAGTTTACACATCGAGTTTGAGGAAAGCATATCATGCCGCACAAAATGGTTGAGGGGAACATCACGGCGGACGGCCTGCGGTTCGGCATCGTCGTCAGTCGCTGGAACGACTTTATTACGAAAGCCCTGCTCGACGGCGCACTGGACGCGATCCGGCGGCACGGCGGGGACGAGAATAATGTCACGGTGGCCTGGGTTCCGGGCAGTTTCGAGATCCCGGTCGCGGCCAAAACAATGGCGCAGAGTGGAAAGTATGATGGTATCGTCGCGCTGGGGGCCGTGATCCGGGGCGCGACAAGCCACTACGACCACATCGCCGGGGCCGTCACGAGCGGCCTGAACAGCGTGGCTCTGGAAAGCGGCCTGCCGGTCGCCTTTGGCGTACTGACCGTGGAAAGCATCGAACAGGCCATCGAGCGGGCGGGCAGCAAGGCCGGCAACAAAGGGGCCGAGGCCGCGCTTGTCGTGATGGAAATGGCGAACCTGCTGCGCCAGCTTAAAGGCTAGAAACAGGAAACGCGGGCAAAGAGGGGCGGCGTTCAATGAACGCCGCCCCTCTTTATGTCACTTCCAATATGTCACTTCCAATCCCACAGGACAAAAACTATTTTTTGGCGTTTCTGCCGTGGAACTCGTGACCCTTGTAGTAGTTCGGGTCGGGGTCGGCGCTGTCGGCGTTTTTGCTGCCGCATCCCGCCACGCCCTGCGCCATTCCGATTGCCAGTGTCAGCAGCAGGAACGCGCGCGCTTGTGCCATCATTCGCCTTGCCGTCATGTAACGTCCTCTTTCTCTAGTTACCCACTAAATGACTCGCATACAAGAATTGTTCATTTGTCCGAGGCGAAGAAACGCTCGTAATAGCAGCCCGAATCGTCCTGCGCCAGATGCCGTTCGGGGTTGTTGCTGACCCAGTTCGCGTGTCCGTCCAAAAAGGTCAGGTTGGAGCCGCCCTTGTGCCGGAAGCGCGACTCGCAGCCGATCATGGACGCCATGAATGTGCCTGCCATGCTGTTGGTGCGCTGAAACGTCAGGCCGTCGCCGATGGCTGCCGTGCGCGACGTCTGCACGATAGAGGCCAGTGTCTGCGCGAAAAAGTAGTAGGGAGCCGTGCCGCCGTCGGTCGTCCACGCGCTGCCCGCGTAGCTGATGTAGGGCGTGTCGCCTGCGGTATCGCAGCCTGCGTTCCATACGGCGTGCGAGGACAGGCCGTAGTGCGAAAACGTCTTGTCCGGCGGCAGGAAGAAGGTGACGTCGTCGCCGCAGTCGGGCTGCTGCATCGCGTCCTGCAATTTCGCGATGTCGTAGGAGGGGCAGAACAGCACCTGCTGATTTTTCAGGTAGGGCTGTATCAGGCTCGTCCACAGGCTTGCGGCCTGCTCGTCCACGGTGCAGGCGCTTGCGCCTCCGACCGGGCGCGTGGGACAGCCACGCCACGGCATCAGGGTCTCGTCATAATCCTGGGCGTACATCAGTATGCCCGCGCCGATCTGCTTGGTGTTGGAAATGCAGGCCGTGGAACGCGCCGCTTCCCGCGCCGAGGCAAAGGCGGGGAATAAGATAGCCGCGAGAATACCGATGATGGCGATCACGACAAGCAGTTCAATCAGGGTGAAGCCGCTCCGAACAGCGGACAGACGCGAGGCTGATCTATCGCCCTTAAATGGCTTCGCGGCGTTCCTTGTTTCGGTAAGGGTTGATTCAGTAAAGGTTGGTTTGGTAATCATCAATCAGGTTCTCCCAACGGTAAAATGCTGCGGTACTGTCTGCAATGCGTGCAATGTGTGCAATATCTGCATAGTAAATGTTTGCAGGGTTATATCTTCTGACCGTGAAATTTGCGCTTACAGGCAGAGTGTTCCATCTTCCCCGTTAGTTTTCACATGTTGATTTTCGCGCTGATTCTTATGCTGCTTCCTATGTGTTCTTTTGGGTGTGTTCGCTTCTGCTCGCTGCCTCCAGCGTTTTGTCTGCGTTTTGCCTGCATTTCGCCTGCGTTTCTACGGTGTTGTCTTCCTGAGTGCAGTTGAAACGCCCTTCTTCGCCGACAACCGGCACAACATACAGCAAGGTTTGCCCTGTCCTACTCCAAAATAGCTACGCGTAAGACCGATACGGCCCTGCGCCGACGCGGGCCAAATCGCCCGTTGCCGAACAATCCTTCGCTGTCGAAAAAGGCAAACCTGGTGAAAGCCAGGGACGCAAAGCTATGGGCCTACCCTCATCAATGTCTTATGGACATTGTCGGGCAGGGCTGCCAGGCCTCCGATGCGCGCCGATCACGAGGGAAAGAACATGACCATCACGCTTAACTATGGCGACGATACAGAAGAAGCCCGCGCAGCACAGGAAACCCCCTGCCTGCGCGGCGACCTGCACGCCACCTGGGGAAAATGAGCAGCTAACCATGAAGACTCATAAGACAATGCGCGTAACAACACACTCGCATACACGACACCTGCATACGCGGGCAGATATACACATCAACGTCGGCGGCATCAAAACAGCCGCTGCCTTTACTCTCGACACTTCCCGCTCAAACGCGCGTCCCCTGCTGCGCCGCCTGATGGCGCAAAGCCTCGGCCTGCTCGCGCTCGCCGCATCCGTCTCGATCTGCCGGGCGCAGACGCCCGCGCCGACTCCAGCTCCAGCCGCGCCACCGGCTCCGACCACGCCGTCTGCCGCGCCTAAAGGCGACCTCTTCGTTCAGCGCGCCCTGGCCGCGACTGCCCCGCAGGGCAGCGTATCCGTGATCGCGCGGCTGACCGCTCCGCTCCTGCCCATACAGGAACGGCAGTTCGCGACGCTGGGGGCCGTTATTACGCAGCGGCTCGACATCATCCACTCGGTCACGGTGCGCCTGCCCGCCGCCAATCTGAAACGGCTGTCTGCCCTGCCCTTTGTGGCCCACCTGTCCGCCGACCTGCCCATTCAAAAGAACGACGAGTTTACGGACGACCACAGCGGGGCTACGACGGCCGCGCAGCAGATGAGCGCGACCGGCAAAGGCGTGACTGTCGCCGTCGTGGACAGCGGTATCCACTGGCATACCGACCTGTACGACATGACGCAGCCCTCCTACCCGTACCGCGTGCTTGCCAATGTCAACTTCGCATCCGACAACATGGGGACGGACGACCTGTGCGGACACGGTACGCATGTGGCGGGCATCATTGCGGGCAACGGCCTGAGTTCGTCGAACAGCATCCTGTCCATGCTGGGCCTGCCCGCGTCGTTCGCGTTCTTTTCGCATACCTATAAAGGCGCGGCTCCGGGCGCAACGCTGGTCAACGTGCGCGTGCTGGACAAGACCGGGCAGGGAACCGTTACCTCGATGGTGGCGGGCATACAGTGGGTGGTACAGAACGCGAAAAAGTACAACATCCGCGTGATGAACCTTTCCGTGGGGCATGATGTCGGGGAAAGTTATACGACCGACCCGCTGTGCCAGGCGGTCGAAACGGCGTGGAAGGCGGGCATCACGGTCGTGTGCGCGGCGGGCAACGGTGGCCGCATGACCGATATGTACGGCACGACGCAGGGAACGTACAAGGATAACGAAGGGTTTGGAACGGCCTACGGAACCATTCAATCGCCCGGCAACGACCCGTATGTGATCACGGTGGGCGCGATGAAGAACACGAACGGCACGCGCGCCTACGACCATGTCGCCACGTACTCCAGCCGGGGGCCGACGCGCCTGGACATGGTGATGAAGCCCGACATCATGGCCCCCGGCAACCGCGTGATCTCGCTGGAAGCGCCCGGCAGCTATCTGCAAACCACCTACAACGCGACCAACCATGTGCCGTGGAGTACGTACTGCAACTTCCCGGTGTCCGGCGATTCGCTCAGCTACTTTCAGATGTCCGGCACTTCGATGGCGACGCCCGTAGTCGCGGGCGCGGCGGCCCTGATGCTCGGTCAGAACCCGGCCCTCACGCCCGACATGATCAAAGCTCGCCTGATGGTCAGCGCGGACAAGTGGGCCGACGCGGCAGGCAATTACGACCCCTGCACATATGGCGCGGGCTACGTCAATGTTCCCGCCGCCCTGCAATGCACGGCGACCACAGCGCAGGCCGCTCTCAGTCCCTCTCTGGTGAAAAACGCCGCTACGGGCAAGGTGACGATCAGCAACGTCATCTGGGGCAAGAACATCATCTGGGGCCTGAACAATACCACGGCGGCGAACGCGCTCAATGTGATATGGGGCAACAATGTCATCTGGGGAACCAACGTGATCTGGGGCAACAACATCATCTGGGGCAGCAGCGTCTGGACGAATAATGTTATATGGGGCGTCAGCACAGGCCGCGCCGACATCTCGCTGACCGCCGTGGCCGGAGAAAATTAAACTCTCTCTATACCCCCGGACATAGCCGACAATGTGTTACCGAACGGATATTCAAAACGAATCTGTTTGTTATCTGTCTGTTAAAAGATGTTTGACGACTGTTCAGCCGCCATAGACCCGCACGGAAGTACGGGTCTGTGAGGCGTTCCGCCGGGCGTCCACGCGCAGCGAAGGACAAACCGTCCTGCGGACGGAATACGTCTGTTCAACCAGGCATCTCCGTCCACCGGACGGTCGGCGAAGCCTCGCAGACCCGTACTTCCGTGCGGGTCTACAGACGCAGGCTAAATAGTTACGTTCTTTGTTTGAAAGAAACTCCATGCGAAACCTGCCGCGTAAAGCACAAGCGTTTCTGACAGTTGTTTGCCTGCTTGGACTGATTGCGCCTGCTGTTCTCGTGGTCAGCGTATCCTCGACACGCCCGGAGCTGTGGGAAACCCTCTTCTTCCTGGTTCTGGCCGCGCTCGCCGGCAGCAAGCGCATTCACCTGTCGCGCAGCAAAAAGGCCGAGGACACCGGCTCGATGTCGCTGGCCTTTATCATCACGTTTGTCAGCATTCTGCATCTGGGGCCGCTCGCGGGCGCATTGATCGGCGCGATGGGCTGTTTGTCCTCGTGCGTGTTTCCCCGCCGTCAGCCGCTGTATCAGATCGTCTTCAACGTCAGCCTGACCGGACTGCAAACCTGCGTGGCGGGCGGGATTTTTCAGCACATCAACGGCGGCACGCTCATCCTGACGCCGCTGCGAACCTTCGAGGCCGTGACCGCCTCCGTCCTCGTTTATTTCGCCATCAATACCTGGTGCGTGGCGGGCATCGTGGGATTGTGTACCGGCCAGAACATCGCCCGCGTGTGGCACGGCACGTTTTTGTGGACAGCCCCCAGCTATTTTGCGGGCGCGTGTATCGCCACAGTGGGCAAGATGCTGTTCCGCGAAAACATGAGCGCGGTGATGCTGTGTACGTCCCCGGTCGCGTATCTCATCTACTATTCGTATGCCATGTATACCTCGCGGGCCGAGGAAAAGCAGCAGCACATCGAAGACCTGAGCGACAGTCAGGCGCGGCTTGCCGACCTGTATCTGGCGACGATCAAGAGCCTGGCGCTTGCCATTGACGCTAAGGATCAGTACACGCATCAGCACATCCTGCGCGTGCAGCGCTATGCCGTGGCGATAGCAAAGCACATGGGACTGGCGGGCGCGGAACTTGAAGGCGTCAACACGGGAGCCTTGCTCCACGACATCGGCAAGCTGGGCGTGCCGGAGTACGTCCTCTTGAAGCCCGGACGCCTGACCGATGAGGAGTTCGCCAAGATCAAGAAGCATCCGGAGATCGGCGCGGCCATCTTAGACCCCGTGGAGTTCCCCTGGCCCGTCCTGCCGGTCGTCAAGTACCACCATGAGAAGTGGGACGGCAGCGGCTACCCGGAAGGGCTTGCGGGCGAGGCGATCCCGCTGACCGCGCGCATCCTGGCGGTCGCGGATGTGTACGACGCGCTGACAAGCAGCCGCAGCTACCGCACGGCGTGGACGCACGAGAAGGCATTGGGCGTGATACAGAAGGACGCGGGAACGCACTTCGACCCGATTGTCGTGGCGGCGTTTGTGGAGATCATCCAGGGTGTTGTGGAGGAGATGGCTTTGCAGGGAGAGGGGCCGCTTGTGCCGCACAAGGCCAAGAGCGACGGCCCCAAGACCAAGATGGAGGGCGCGGCGCGTGACATACAGCGGGCAAGTTCGGAGTTGTGGGCGCTCTACGAAGTGGCGCAGACACTCAGCTCAAGCCTGGGCTTGCAGGAAACGCTGGAGATACTTGCCCGCAAGCTGGAGGCGATATTGCCCGGAACCGCCTGCCTGTTTCTGCTGCGTAATACTGAGGGGCGGCAAGCCGGGGACAAACAGGGAGACAAACATAATGACGTGTCCGGCGACGCATCTGTGCAGAATACCATGCAAAGCAATGGCGGGCGTGACTATGCCGCCGGTGACGATAAGAACGAAAAAGCAGACGATGACCTTGTAGTTCGCGTTGCGGTTGGATTAAACCGGGACTTTTTTCAGGGCTGCCGCACCGTGTCCCGCGACGGCTGTTCGCTGGGCGTGATGCGCTCACGGCAAACCTACCTGGGCGCGTATGACTCGGACGACGTACTAGTACAAAGCTGCCCGATAAGCGAATGGACGCCCCTTAACGCGGCCCTGATCGTCCCCATCGTGCATCAGGGCGAGGTGTTGGGAACCATCAATCTGCTGCACCCCGACGCGGACGCTTTCGGGGCCTACGATCAGGCGCTTTTGGAAACCATCGCCGAACGGGCTGCAATGGCCTTATACAACGGCATCCTGTACGACCGCACCCGCAGCCACGCCTTTACCGACCCTCTAACCGGCCTGTACAACGTGCGCTATCTGACGGAGTACGTGGAAGAGCGGTGTGCAAAGGCGGAGGGGGAAAAGAGGAGACGAGGAGAAGAGGAGAAGAGGAGACAGGGGGAAGAGGAAACGGGGCAGGAAGAAACGGGGCAGGAAGAAATGGATGGGCAGGAAGCAAAGATGGCCGTAGACGACCTGCCTGCCCCTGCGCCACGCGCTTTTGCGATGCTGTGCCTGGACCTGGACAGTTTCAAGCCGATCAACGACAACTTCGGGCATCAAAAGGGCGATCAAGTTTTGCGCGATCTGGGGCGCATCTTTTTGGGCAGCGTGCGCGACGGGGATGTCGTGGCGCGCTATGGCGGCGACGAGTTTTTGATCGTGCTGGAAGGCGCGGGCGCGGACGACGCGGCGCGCATGGCCCGCAGGCTCCAGTTGGCCGTGGAAGCCTACGACCCCGGCCTGACACACGCGCGCCTGGGCAAGCTGCGTCTGGGCGTGAGCATCGGGTACGCGTGTTTCCCCGACGAGGGCCGCGACTGCGCCGCCCTGCTGTCACAGGCCGACAGCAAAATGTACGGCGACAAGACTGACCGCAAGCTCGGCATGATGGCCGAGCGGGGCAAAGCGCAGAGCAGCGAGAACGAGCCGGATTTGCTGCTTTTGTCCGAGACGCTGGAACGGCAGATCGCCGCTTGAGAGCGACTTGTTTCTATTTTCACGCTCGTTTTAGAAAAATGTCGGCCATCAGGCGTTCACAAGCCTTGTTCCCGGCCTCTTTTTTGGTATGGCCGACGGCCTCGGATGTGTAGGACGCGCCCTCCCAGGTCGCCTGCGCCTTGCAGCGCCAATCCCGGTCTTTGTGGCCTTCGCGCTCCACGCGTTCCACGCTGAATACCAGGCGCGGCTTGTGCTGCCGGGTTCGCGCGCAGGCCTCCTGCAAAGCGCCCGTGTAGCTGCCGATCTCCACCATCGGCTGCACACAGCCCCAATCAAAATCCGCCGCTTGCTTGTTGGCGGCATTGTCCGCGCCTTTAATGGCGGCATTATCTGTCGTCTTCGCTGAGGAAGGCGCGGCGTTCTCTATCTCCGATGCAGGGTCAACGTTTTCTACATTTGACATAGGCGAGGCATTTTCTACGCTTGCCGCAGGCGAGGCGTTTTCCGTGTCTGCTTTCGGCGCGGCATTTTCCGCATCCGCACCTGACACGGCATTTGCCCCCTCTGCCTCCGGCATGGCCTGCCCGCAAAGCAGATAACACATCGCCACGGCGGACGCCTGTTGCGCCGCTTTTTTGCTGGCGGCGCGCACGGCCCCGGTTTCCAGCTTTCCCGTCGGTCGAACCTGACGCGCCTGACAGATAAAATGCAGACCGGCCCGTTGCTGCGTAAAGCGCGTGCCGGGCCATTGCAGCAGATTGACGCCCATTGCGAGCAGGGATACGGCTAAGGGAGGATGCGCGGCCAGATAGGTCAATGCGTCCTGGCGCAGGGCGTTCCATCCCGTATCCTCTCCCAGAGTTTCAAACAGCGCGAGAAACAGTTCGCGCTCCTTGAGCGTTTCCGCCTGCATACGCTCGCGCATACTTTCAAGAACGGGCGGGGTGGAAGGCTCCGGCGCGCTTACCTTGAGAACGCGCTCGTAGTCCACAGCGGGCAGGACGGAGAGTGCGGCGGGCGTGGTCTCGATATTGACGCGCGCCCTGGCCTCGGCCATAGCCCGGTAACGCGCATCGCGCCGCAGCTCCTGCTCCATGACCAGCGCATATAGATGATCGCCCGTTCGGGTCAGTTCCTCCATGCTGTAGGGCGCGACCGCCGGACGGCCCTGCTGCCGCGCCGCGACGATCTCTCCCATCACCTGATTGTTGACAAAATCGGCGTAGCGGCGGATCGGACTGGTGACATGGGCGTAGCAGGGCAGATTCAGGCCGTAATGCCCCTCAACGACCGGGGCGTAGCGCGCGCGGCCCAAAAGCAGATGCAGACGCTTGCGAACGGTCGCAAGATCGAACGCTTCGGGGTGTTCCAGCGCAAGCGCCATGTCTTCGAGAAGCGCGGTACGGGGCGGCGCGGCTACTGATGCGCGGTGGTTACGGTACAGGGCCGGCAGGTCGGAGGCGAGCAGCCATTCCGCGATGGCGCGGTTGGCGAGCAGCATCATCTCCTGCACCAGAATGCAGCCGATATTGGCCTCATGCGCTTCCAGTCGGCGCACCTGCCCCTCTTCGTCCATAGCCAGCGCCTGTTTCAGATCGTAATATGCGAGTTCGCCCCGCTGCCGCCGCTTGTGCAGCAGGCCGCTGGCGAGTTCCCAAAAACTTGCCAACACGGGACGAAGGGCGGCCTGCGGGTGGGCGGGGTGGGCGAGGAGGGCCGGGATGTCGGTGTACGCAAGCTGCGCCCGACTGGTCAGCAAACCGCGCCGCACATCCGTATGCGCGGCGTCCAGGGCGTCGTCGAGCGTGATTTCGATGACGAACACGCGCCGGGGCTGATGGGGCAGCAGGCTCAACAAGTCTTCGGCAAGATGGCGCGGCAGCATGGGCGCGTTGTCATGGGCGAAGTAGCGCGTAAAGCCCCGCGTCCGGGCGTTTTGCTCTATGACACCGCCGCGCGGCACATTCGCGGTCACGTCGGGAATGCACACGGTCAGCGTCCTGCCGTCCAGCCACAGGGCGTCGTCCAGATCGCGCGAGCCGGGCGGGTCAATGGTCACTCCCTGCACAGGGAGGCGGTCGGCATCAGCAAGATCAGCGTCGAGATTGGCATTAAGATTGGGCGCGGTCATACGGGAGTTTTCGCCACGCGCATTTGATGTTCCTGCTCTTCCCCGTCTGTGAAGTTTTGCACAGACTGCGGTATAATAGATTAGCGGGGCAACGACGCGATACAGCGGAACGTAGAATCAGGCAGGAGAATACGATCATGGCGATTTTAGAACGTGAGTTGACAATCGGAACGGGACGCGGCAGGCACAACATTGACGACATCGCCGACAAGGTATTTGCCGGGGAACGCCTGACGAGTGAGGACGGCCTGCGTTTATTTCAGCATCACGACCTGCCCGAACTCGGCTTCCTCGCCAACCATGTCCGCGAGCGCCTGCATCCCGACACCAATAATCTGGTCACGTATGTCGTGGGCCGCAACGTCAATTACACAAATGTCTGCTGGGTGCGCTGCAAGTTCTGCGCGTTCTATCGCGTACCGGGACACGCGGAGGGCTACACGCTTTCCCGCGAACAGATTTTCGACAAGGTACAGCAGATGGTGGATGTGGGCGGCATCGAGATTTTGATGCAGGGCGGCCTGAACCCCAAGCTGAAAATCGAGTGGTACGAAGACCTGCTGCACAGCATCAAGGAGCGCTTCGGCGCGTATGGCGTGATTTTGCACGCGTTCTCGCCCGCCGAACTCATCTACATCGCCAACATCAGCAAACTGTCGCTGGCTGAGATGTTCGCGCGGCTGAAGGCGGCGGGGCTTGACAGCGTTCCCGGCGGCGGGGCCGAAATTTTGACCGACCGCGTCCGGCAGGAGATTTCGCCCTACAAGGACAGCGCGGACGCGTGGCTCAACTGTATGCGCGAAGCGCACAAAGCCGGTCTTAAAACCACAGTCACGATGATGTACGGCAGCGTGGACACGATGGAAGACCGCATCGAGCATCTTGTCCGCTCCCGCGACTTGCAGGACGAGACGGGCGGGTTTACGGCCTTCATTCCGTGGTCGTTCCAGCCGGACGGCACGGAACTGAGCATCGAGCGGGCCAGCGCGTTCGACTATCTGCGTACCGTGGCCGTTGCCAGGCTGATGCTCGACAACATTCCGCACATGCAGGCAAGCTGGGTGACGCAAGGCCCCAAAGTGGCGCAGATCGCGCTCGGTTACGGCCTGAACGACTTCGGCAGCACGATGATGGAAGAGAACGTCGTCAGCAGCGCGGGCTGCGCGTTTACGATGCCCATTGAAGAAATGGAGCGTCTGATCCGCGACGCCGGCTACACGCCCATGCGCCGCACGACGCAGTACCAGCTATTGCCCGAAGGCGTCCCCGCCGGTTCGCCTCTGCTCGCGAATGCCCTGTGAAGGAGTTAAAAAGTCATGGTGGCTTCTCTTTCGTCCATGTCATCTCCTGAGCAGCAGGCAGACAGAGCATTTCAAGAGCGTATGGAGCGTGGACAGCGGATATACACAGCGTCTATCCAACCGCTTCTGAGTACGGAGGATCATGGCAAGTTTGTTGCCATTGATGTTACGACCGGAACCTACGCGCTGGACGCAGACGATTACACCGCTGTTACCCGCCTGGAAGCCCTTCGCCCGGATGCGGAACTCTGGCTGATGCGCGCAGGACATGCAACAGCTTATCGTATGCGTTCGCGACATGCGAATATCCCGCTATGATCGCCGGCAGTGTCAGCACAGATTATGAAGCGATAGTTATTCTGTCTATTCGCGGGTCCAGTGGACAGAAGCAGGACATTAACTTCGTTGTTGACACTGGCTTTAACGGCGCGTTGACATTGCCTCTTTGGCTGATTGTCGCGCTTGACCTCGTTCTGCGTACAAGCACCCTCGTCAGCCTCGCGAACGGCGCACAGGAACGCGTCAATGTTTATACGGCCTTCATAGTGTGGGACGGATATATACGCCCGGTCTATGTCGAGGAAGCCAACACAGACCCATTGCTTGGCATGGCGTTGTTGCGTAACCATGATCTGTTCATGGAGGGCGTCATTGGCGGGATCGTCACTATAACCGCGCGTCCGTGACACAGAACACTGCTCGCCGTCAGGAGAATGGTCTTGTGACACAGGTTACACGCACATGCGTCGGACAACGCCAGTACCAGCTACTGCCCGAAGGCGTTCCCGCCGGTTCGCCTCTGCACAAACCTGTGTGATGCCGTTGCGCCCCCTTTTACCTTGTGATGTGAATGTGATGTAAATGTGATGTAAATGTGATGTAAATGCGCCACTCCGAAGATTGGAGTGGCGCATTTGAGTTCTGACAGTTGTACCATCGCAGAAATGTACGCGCTGGCTCCGCAGCGAATCAGAAGTCTCCGGCTTGTGGAAGCCACCTGTTTGTGAAGCGCCTGTTAATTACCCTGCGTGTCCGGGCTATCTTTGCGCCAGGAGCGCAGGCGTTCGAGTTCAAAGGCCAGGACGCTGGGCGGGATGTCGGACGAGTTGCCGATGCGTTCCAGGGTGCGCGCCAGGCTGCGCTCCGCCGTTTCGTCGGGAGTGTCGCCGTAGAGCCTATCCATCGCCTCGCACAAAACGTTCAGCGCTTCGATAGCGTAGCGGGCCTTGCCCTGCGGCAGGGAGCGCTGCGGCGTCTGCATATACAAACGCGCCACCTGTTCGTACATCCCGTCCCAGCCCGATAGATCGCGGTCCTGCTGAATGCCGCGCGTCGTGCTGTCCTGCTTCATCGCCTGGATGCGGACGTCGTTTTCTTTGGTGGTCTGCCAGTCCTGCAGCGTGGAACCCTCAATGAGACGAACGTTCAGCGGCTGATTGAACAGTTCGCGCACGACCTCGGTGATCTGGTGCTGGTTCGTTATTTGCTGCAGGTGCGTTGCCCGATTGAAGTTCTGTGCATCCAGGCCGATAATCAAAGTATCGTCCTCGACCGTGATGGGCTGGGTGCGTTCCAGCGCTTCCCAGAACGAGCGGTTGTTGATGCGGTCTTTGAGCCGTTCAACGCAGTTGACCCACAGCATTTTCAGCGCGGCGTCTTTCATGGGGTATACTCCTGGCTAATGTTGGTTCTGGCTAGTTGCTTTTGATTGACGCTGCCTGCGGCAAACGGTTCACAGCGAACCGTCCAGAAAGCAAAACAGAGATGTCAGTGAAATAAAAATCAGCGCTATGCGGCAAATGCAAGTAGAATGGAGAAACATACGCGTGGTTTACGCCCGTATTCAGGAATGCGTCTGTAACTGCTTCCCCGTTCGCAAAGCGTTGTCTTTATACTACCCCATGCGCGGAAAAGATTTTCATTTTCATGCCGCATCGGGAACGTATTTTCCCGTTTTGAAATCTAAAGTAGAGACCCAAAGCAGAAAAAAAGTAGCAAAAACGTAGCAAAAACGTAGAAAACAATAGTCATCGTTTCCGTTATCGTCCCTGTTATCGTCTTTTATCCTCGGAACCATCAAGGAGACCCGTGTATGAAGTTTCATCCTGTCAGGCGCGCGCGCGCGCTAAATCTGCTGCCGCTCACGCTCGGTATGGCGCTTTCCGTCAGCATCGTCGTGCCGCGCGCCAACGCGCAGACAACCGATACCACCCAGGACAAGACGGCCAAGCCGCCCACAACTACGGACGCGACGCAAGCCACTACGCCCGCCGCGCCCCGTTCCGCTCCGGTCTCGCTCGGCGATGACGTCATCAGCCAGGCGCAGCCCATCAAGGCGGGCTTTGTCATCAGTGTGAGCGTGGTCGGCGAACCCGACCCCAGCGCACAGTATCAGGTGGATCAGGCCGGCAACATCAATATCAAGTACGCGGGCATCATGACGCCCGTAAAAGTGCTTGGACTGACCCCCGCCCAGGCGCTCGTGAAAATCGCGGACTTTCTAAAGACGTATGTGAAGAATCCGCAGGTAAGCCTGATTATCGTGCAGGTTCCGCGTCCGGTCGTCTTCGTCAACGGCGCGGTACGTGGCTCCGGCCCGCTGACCATCAGCAGCGACATCACCCTGCTCGACGTGCTTTCCCGCGCCGAACTGACCGAAAACGCCGATCTGACGCAGGTTCGCATTCAGCGCCGCGTGGAAGGCACGGATCAGACGACCACGCAGATTTACAACTTTGAGAAATACTATCGGCCTGCCGCAGGCGAGATGCCCGACGACGCGCAGAACCCGCTGCTCAAGGACAAGGATCGCATCTTCGTGCAGTCCAAGACCCGGCCCGGACTCGGCACGATCTCGGTCTTCGGCGAGGTGGAGAAGACGCAGCGCGACATCCCCCTGCCGTCCACGCAGACGATCACGGTGCGCGAGGCGGTCAACCTGGTGGGCGGCACACGCGCGGGAGCCAACCGCAAAGCCGTCGTGATACGTCGTGTCGGCGAGGATCGGCCCCTGGTGATTGATCTGGACAAGGCCGAGCAGGGCGACGTGGTCAACAACATCACGCTGAAACCCGATGATACCGTGTATGTCGAACGTCTGGAGAACAACTCGTACATCAATGTCAACGGCGGCCTCGTCAAGCCCGGCAAGCAGGTCTACGACAGGCGCACGACATTGACGCAGGCGGTCGAGGAAGCGGGCGGCGTCGCGCCGTTTGCCAAAGAAAAAGAGGGCGTGATCTATCGCCATCCCGACGGCGACGCCAAGCATTCGCAGATCATCGCCTTCAACTACAAGGACATCAGCAAAGGCAAAGCGCCCGACATCGAGCTTCAGCCGGGCGACAGCGTGTTTATTCAGGCCGGGACTCCGCCGCGTCAGCAGCGCGACCTGCTGGATCTGGCGAGCGCGGTCAGCAACGCCGCGTTCCCGTTCATCTACCTGCTGCGTTAAACGTTGTGCTAAACGTTTTATGGTTCGCAGCGGGGCGGGCGCGGCAAAGCGAAAATGCCGCGCCCGATCCCCGCAGTGCGCCAATGGTGTGCTGAAACAGTACGCCGCTTGCAAAAAAAGCCCGCCTGAATACTTTAAGCAGTATACAGGCGGGCTTGTCTATTTACGCCGTGACGCGCTGTTGTCAGCCTGCATGGACGACGACGCGGTCGCTCTGAACCTCGCCGCGTGAGCCGCGCGCTGTCGGGGATTCGGAGGCGCGATGGTGCGCGCGGGCTGTGCCGGACGCGACCGCCACGCGCCTGCGCTTGAACGGCGCGCGCAGCACGATCTGCTTGTAATCCAGGCCCGCCGCTGTGAGCGCCTGATCCCAGCTATCGAAGCGCCTGCGCGCGGCGGTAATCAGGGTGATGTCGTAATCTTCCATGCTCTTGGCGTTCAGGTCAATGCCCTGCTCGTGCATTTCGTGCAATTTGGCCTTGATGGTGCTTTCGTCCCATTCCCGGTAGCGGCGTATGATGCCGTAGTCCAGGCCCGCTGCGGACACGGCCTCGCGCCACGAACCGAAATGTTTACGCTTGGTGGCGGCGGCGGCAAGCTGGGGGTCTATATTCGTGCTGACGTGCCGCCAGCTCAGGTCCTCGCCGCCTTCGTGCAGTTCGCGAATGCGCTCTACGATGCGGTCGCGGCTCCACGTTTTGTAACGGCGTATATCGTCGTAGTTCAGCCCCGCGAACTCGACCGCGCCGCGCCACGATCCGAAATAGCGCGCCGCGGCCCTCAGCAGGGCCACCTGCTCGCGGGCGATGTTGGAGTAGGTAAGATTCTCGCCGGCCTCGAACATGCGGCGTATTTCAAGTCCAATGGACTCTTGGCTCCATCTGCGCATGGAAACACTGTCCTTTTCTAAATAGTCGTTTTTTCAGATAGTTCTTGTTTGTGCGGAGTTCGTGAGGTTTTCAGGTGGAATCGGCTTGTGTGCAGGCGCAATGCCTGTATCTGGCCCGCTTCGCTAAAAGTACGATGGCTTGCTTCCGCTCGCCGCCTTCGTGCAGTTAAAGACGCGCTGTGCGCCCGAATAATTCGTTCACGCCAATGTTTGGCTTGACGTATTCTGCGCGTATTTGTAATGGGATTGTAATCAACGCCGTCTATGGCCTGCTATCCGCTCTCATGCAGAGGATAACCGACAGGCAGGGCAGCGAAAAACATGTTACACCGTTTTAATGTCGTCTCGGCGTCACCTGTTAGACGCGACAGGGGCAAGGAGGTTTCACCTGCTTCTAATGACAGTCAACGGCGTTCAAAAACCTTGTTTCAGAAAAACAGGTTCAATGACATACAGCGTCCCCGCTCTTTATTAGCAGGGACGCTGTGATTTCCAATCTATGCTCATTTGCCGTTTAGCTGAACGTTCCGGCGACTCTTGCAAGTCGTGTGTGGGAGCTGTTTGCTCTGTGGCGGTATTAACCGCCGATGGCGTTCAGTTCTTCAATGGCGTCATCGGGCAGATGCAGGGCTGCGCCCGTTACGTTTTCGCGCAGGTGCACGACCGACGAGGTTCCCGGAATGAGCAGGATGTTCGGGGAGCGGTGCAGCAGCCAGGCCAGGGCGACGGCCATTGGCGTAGCGTTCAGGCGCGCGGCGACATGGGAAAGCGTGTCGGATTGCAGCGGGGAGAAGCCACCCAGAGGGAAGTACGGCACATACGCGATCCCCTGTTCGGCAAGCGAGTCTATAAGCGCGTCGTCCTGTCGGTTGGCTATGTTGTAGAAGTTCTGCACACAAACGATGGGCGCGATAGACTGCGCCTCGGCGATCTGCTCGGCGTTGACCGTGCTGACGCCCAGGTGCTTGACAAGCCCTTCGCGCTGCAAGTCGGCGAGGACGCTGAACGGTTCCGCAAGAGAACCGGGCGTAGGGGCGTCCAGTCCGCCGACGCGCAGGTTCACGACATCGAGGGCGTCAACTCCGAGGTTTGCGAGATTGTCATGGACAGCCTGACGGATCTCGTGGGGCGCAAGGGCTTTGGGCCAATTTCCCTGCGCGTCCCGCCGCGCGCCGACTTTGGTAACAAGCCGCAGATGGGCCGGGTAGGGATGCAGCGCCTCTTTAATCAGTTGATTGGTGATATGAGGGCCGTAGAAATCACTGGTGTCAATGTGGGTGATGCCAAGCGCCACGACCTCGCGCAACACCGCAATCGCCTCGTCGTGATCTCTGGGCGGGCCGAAAACGTGCGGCCCCGCAAGCTGCATCGCGCCGTATCCCACGCGGGTAACGACAAGGTCGTCTGCAAGTGTAAACGTGCCTCCCGGCAATGTTTGTGCTGTCATACGTCTCCTCTTGATGTTGATAGACTAATGTTAATGGACGGGTGTTGGCGGGCTGATTTCCTCTATGAGAACAGTTTGCGACCATGCAGCAGAGCAAACCAGCCAAGGCAATCAGCGGCCCTGCTCTTTTGTACGAGCGAGGTCGCCGAGGGGTTACATAAATCAAATTTTGTCATTTGATTTTGTTTAGTTGGCGCCAACTGCTTCCACTGGCTCCGGCTCTGCCAGCTCTCCGGGGAACAGAATGATGTCTAGTCCCTGCTCATCCTGAAGAACGCCCTCTATCTCGGCCAGGGCCTCATATAGCGCGTACATACGATGGGGCCACGGACGCGGTATCACGGGAACCCGCCACCACGTCTGGTCGCCGCTAACCGTGCTGTATATTCCATTGGCGTCTACATCAAGGGTCATACCGTTGAATGGCGGAGCCTGCGCTATGACAGCGCGTACAGACTGCGCCACTTCATTTGCTTTGTTTCTATCGGTCATCTTCAGCTTTCAGCAATCGCCTCACAACCAGCATATCCCGCAGGCTGTTAAGGGCGGTTGTCTTATCAACCGTTCGTCCAGGACGATAATCCGCATCCTCGCGCGCCGCGCGTAAGGAACGAAGCAGGCGGGCAGCGGTACGACGTTCACTTAGCGTTAAACCGCTGTTATTCAAAAGCAGTCCGGGCAACTGTTCGTGGGTTGGATTGTTCCAGCCCGGCGGAAAGTTCACGCCATCGCCATGTTCGACGCAGACTGCTGTTGCTGCCTGATACGCTGCGTAATAGGCGCGGCTGGCACAATCTCGATAACGTTCTGCGACAAACAGCAACTGCGCCGACTGCAAAGATTGAACTGCCTGAGTGTTCCACTTTTCTGCTGAGTACATAACGGTACGCTCATTATACGCGCTGCGGCCCCGCCTGTAAAGAGCGGGGCCGCGCCGGTGCAGGTAAGTGCCGATTGGATCTATCGGGTTAGCCGGTCGTACCCGCGACGCTTGCGGGGGCTTCGGGGTTGATGGCCTCGACGGGCGCGGGCGTCACCGTGTCGCCGCCCTCGCGGATCAACTGGCGCAGCACGAAGGGCAGAATGCCGCCGTGCAGGAAATAATCCACCTCGATGGGCGTGTCAATACGCAGCGTGACCGGAACGTTGCGCGTTTCGCCGCTCGCGCGTTTGATTACGAGCGTCACGTCCATGCGCGGGGCAAGACCGTTTTCCAGACCCGTCAGGTCATACGTTTCGGTTCCGTCCAGGTTCAGCGATTGCGCGCTCTGACCGTCCTTGAACTGGCACGGCAGGACGCCCATGCCGACCAGATTGCTGCGATGGATGCGCTCGAACGACTGCGCGACAACCACCTTGACGCCCAGCAGGTTCGTGCCTTTGGCGGCCCAGTCGCGGCTCGACCCCGTGCCGTACTCCTGCCCCGCGAAGATCATGAGCGGGATGCCTGACGCCTGGTACTTGATGCTGGCGTCGTAAATGAACATCTGCTCGCCGTCCGGCTGATGCAGGGTCACGCCGCCCTCGATGCCGGGAACCATCAGGTTCTTGATGCGGACATTGGCGAACGTGCCGCGCATCATGATCCGGTCGTTGCCGCGCCGCGAGCCGTAGCTGTTGAAGTCCTGCGGGGTCACGCCCTTTTCCTGCAAGTACATGCCGGCGGGACTGCTGGCTTTGATTGCGCCTGCGGGACTGATGTGATCTGTTGTCACGCTGTCACCGAAGATCGCCAGGGCGCGGGCGTTCTTGATGTCTTTGGCCGTTCCCGCTTCCATGCTGAACTTGTCAAAGTAGGGCGGCTCCTGAATGTACGTCGAGGTCTCGTCCCACGCGTATACTTTGCCCGTGCTGCCGGGGATCTCGGCCCACAGCGGGTTCTGATTGGCAAAATCGCTGTACAGCCTGCGGTACGTTTCCGGGTCATTGGCGGCCTGCAAAACCTCGCCGATCTCGTCCACGGTCGGCCAGATGTCGGCAAGGAACACGCCTTCGCCGTGCCTGTCCTCGCCCAACGGCTCGCTCGTCATGTCAATGTCCACGCGGCCCGCAAGCGCAAACGCTACGACAAGCGGGGGCGACATTAGGAAATTGGCCTTGACGTTCTGATGAACGCGGGCCTCGAAGTTGCGGTTGCCGCTCAATACGCTCGCGACCACAAGATCGTTGTCCGTGATCGTCTTTTCCAGATGCGGTTCTAAGGGGCCGCTGTTGCCGATACACGTTGTACAGCCATACCCCACGGTCTGAAAGCCAAGCTGATCCAGGTACGCCTGCAAGCCCGTATTGTTCAGGTACTCGGTGACGACCCTGCTGCCGGGGGCCAGACTGGTCTTGACGGCGGGGCCGACGCGCAGGCCCTTTTCAACGGCTTTCTTGGCGATCAGGCCCGCCGCAAGCATCAGGCCGGGGTTGGCCGTATTGGTGCAGCTTGTGATGGCCGCGATGACCACGTCGCCGTGATGCAGGTCTACCATTGCGCGGGGGTACTCTTCTCCCGTCGTGTCATGGACGCGGTCGGGCGTGGGCCGGTTCTGCATCATCTCGATTTCGGTAATGACTGCCGTGTCTTTGGCGCTTTCCAGCGCGGTCAAGCCTTCGGGGATCGTGTCCGAGTCCTGCTCGCCGCCGCCCGTGAGCGGCATTTCCGACAGGGCCTCGCCGCTGAGCTTACCCGTCCGCACAAAGAAATGCTTGTTGGTCTCGGAGAAGGGCTTGTTGTAGCCGCTTTCCGCTATGGGGCGATGCAGCAGATCGTTGAACTTCTCCTTGATCTCGGCCATCTCGATACGGTCTTGCGGTCTGCGCGGGCCGGCTACGCTGGGCTGAATCGTGGCAAGGTCAAGCGAAAGCGTCTGGCTGTATGCGATCTCGCCCGCGCTTGGCATTCCGAACATATTTTGCGCCTTGAAATACTGCCGGAACGCGTCCACCTGTTCGGGCGTGCGTCCGGTCGCGGTCAGATACCGGCACGTCTCTTCGTCAACCGGGAAGAAACCCATCGTCGCGCCGTATTCCGGGGCCATGTTCGCAATCGTGGCCCGGTCGGTCAGGCCCAGGCTGGCCGCGCCCGCGCCGTGAAATTCGACGAACTTGCCGACCACTTTGGCCTTACGCAGCATCTCGGTAATCGTCAATACGAGGTCGGTGGCGGTCACGCCCGGAACCAGCGCGCCGGTCAGGTTGACGCCGACGACATCGGGCGTCAGAAAGTAGACCGGCTGGCCGAGCATCCCCGCCTCGGCCTCGATGCCGCCCACGCCCCAGCCCACGATGCCCAGGCCGTTTATCATCGTGGTATGCGAGTCGGTTCCGACAAGGGTATCGGGGTACGTCACGCCGTCCTTGTGCAGCACGCCTTTTGCAAGATATTCCAGATTCACCTGATGGATGATGCCGATGCCGGGGGGGACGACGCTAAAGCCGTTAAACGCCTGCGTACCCCACTTTAGAAACTGGTAGCGGGCGCGGTTGCGCTTGAACTCGATCTCCATGTTCTTTTGCAGCGCGTCGGGCAGGGCCGAATAGTCCACCTGTACGCTATGGTCTACGATCAGGTCTACGGGTACGAGCGGTTCGATGATGCCCGCGTCACGGCCCATGCGCGACACGGTCGAGCGCATAGCAGCAAGGTCTACAAGCAGGGGAACGCCCGTAAAGTCCTGCAAGACCACGCGGGCCACGATGAACGGTATCTCCTCGGTGCGCTCGGAATTGGCCTGCCAATTCGCGAGTTCGCGCACGCTCTGCTCGGTCACGCGCTTGCCGTCCACGTTACGCAGTACACTTTCTAATACGATGCGGATGCTGACGGGCAGTTTGCCGACTGGCCCCACCCCTGCGGTCTCGAGATGCGGCAGCGAGTAGAACTGCCCGGTCTTGCCGTTGTCGTAAGTGTAGGTTTGAAGGGTGTCAAAGAGGCTGTGCGGTGTCATGGATGCTGTTCCTTCTTTGGATGCTGCCGCTGGACTTTTCAGGGCTATCGGAGTTCGCCTGCGAACGCGCGACCGGCAGCGGTGGGGTATGGGTATTCTTGAAGACACCCTCATTTTACCGCTCGCTGTACATATAATGCAAATGACAATTTTCTATGCCATTCATGCGTTTTGGTAATGTCGCCTCCGTCCATTTTCCTCTTGCGCGAACGCCGCCAAACTGATATAATGACGCATCTGCTTGAAGTAATCGCGTTTACCGGATTAGAGAACCAAAATGACCGCTATCGTCGCCAAAAACACGCCCATCGAATTGGAAGACAGTGCAAATATCAAAGACTTTGAGGACATACAGAACATCGAAGAGACACCCGGAGAACCGCGCCCCCTCAAAGACATCATCGCCGACGTGCAGGCCACGAATGAGCCGCGCCTGCAGACCATCGGCGGCGAGCCGCAAATGGTCTGCCTGAGCGTCGCCGCGTACCGCGCAATGGAGGCCAAGATTGACTATTGGGAAACAGTACAGGCGATTAAGGAAGCGCAGGCTGAATTCGACCGGGGCGAAGGGCGCGACGCGCGTGAGGCATTCGAGGAATTGAGGCAAAAACTTGGCGTATCACGTTGAGGTCGGCACCGCCGCGCTGCTGGACGCGCAAAATGCTTACAGGTGGATGGAAGAGCGTTCCGCAGAACGTGCCTCTGCGTGGTACAACGGTCTGATAACCTACAAGAATTTGTTCAGGAACTGAGTTGTTTCTTGTACGAGCATTTCAATGACAATTCTGGGCCGCACATCATCTGAGGCCTGAAGGTAACAAAATGATACAAGCACAAGTTTATGAAGGGACTCCTGATGAACTGGAGCGTTACCTCAAGCAGCAAGCGCCGGAAGAGCGATTTCGCCTGACGCGCGTTGCGCCGTCAAAAGAACAGCATATTGAAGGTGTGGATTATCCTGTTCTATCGGTTGAGGAACGGATCAAGGCAATGGACGCTCTTGCGGAGGAAAACCGCTTCTTGCCCATTTTGCCGCCTGAAGCATTTGACCGCGAAAGCCTGTACGCGGAAGATGGGGAGCGGTCGTAACGCATGGCTTACCTCCTCCATGCAGAACGATTGTTTTTTTCGGCTGCGTTTGCGGGGTGTGAGGGTGGGCGATGGAATTGTACCAACTAGAAGCGTTCGAGGCGATTGTCGCGCACGGCAGCTTTACGCGGGCGGCGGAAAGTCTGCATCTCACGCAGCCCGCCGTGACGCGCCAGATCGCCGCTTTGGAGGTGGAACTGAAAACGCCCCTCTTCGACCGATTAGGCCGAACCGTGCAGATGACAAGCGCGGGACACGCGCTGCATGATTACGCGGCCCGCATCGTCCGCTTGGCGCAGGAAGCGCGGCAGGCCGTAGCCGATGTGGGAACGGGCGAGACCGGGCGCATCGAAGTGGGCGCAAGCAGTACGCTCGCCACGTATGTCCTGCCGACCCTGCTGCAAAAATTTCGGCAGACGCATCCCCGCGTCGAGATCGCCGTACAGACCGGGGCGAGCGCGCAGATTTTGGAGCGGGTGCGGGCGGGCGAAACCGATGTGGGCATGGTCACGGGCGACATTCACGACGCCCTGCTGAATACGACGTATCTGGCAAATTATGAGACGTGCGTGGTCGTGCCGCCCGGTCACGCATTGGCCGGACGCGAGGCCGTGCGCGCCCGCGACCTGGCCGGCAATCCGCTCATATTGATGGAGACCGGCACGAACCTGCGTACCTATGTGGATCGGCTATTGAGCGCGGCGGGCGTGGCCGAACAGGTAGCATTGGAACTGGATAATGTCGAGGCCATCAAGCGCATGATCGAGGCCGACCTGGGCATTTCCATGCTGCCGGTCGTGTCCGTGCGAACCGAAGTGGCGGCGGGCCGACTGGTCGCCCTGCGCCTTTTAGACGTGCCGCGCGCCAAGCGCCGCATCGCTCTCGTGCATCGCCGCGACAAGTACCTGCCTATGGCTCTCAAAGCGTTTATGGAACTGTTGAAAACAATAAGCAGCGAGTAGAAACATCCTTATGGACGTTCTGCTCACTGCCTATGCTTTTGCCCTGGTTTCTTGTTTGTCCCCGCTTTTTGTTCTTCACGCATCGGGCAGCAAACGTGGACTGCGCCCTACGGCTCTTGCCGGGGGCAGCCACAGCAGCGCGACGGAAGCGCAGGCCACCAGCATCACGCTGAACAGGGCTACGGAGTTCGGATTGTACAGCAGGGCCGCACTTAGATGCCCCTGCCAGAGCGCGCGGAAAGCGTGTGACATGCCGCACAGCGGACAATGCTGCCGTCCGGCCAGACCGCCGTTCACCAGGCACGACTGCGTGGCCCCAAGCAGACGCCACACGGGTTCCCAGACGCTTGCCGCCGACACAAGGGCGAGACTCCAGCCCATGCCGGCAAATGTGCCGAGTACGGCGCGTGTCGTGAGTTGGCGCTGTTCCGCAGGCGCAAGGCTCATGGCCGCCGCGCCCCCTGACTGTAAGCGGCGCTGCGCGCTGCCGTGTTTACGGCGTGCGCCGTGCCGGCAGTGATCCAGATAGCGCTGACGAATACCCACACGACCGCGAAAATGGACAGCCCGATTGTCCACCAGCCAATCGTGCTGCGCTTCATCGTCAGCGAAATGATGCCCAGAATGAGGCCGACAAGCGCAAAACCCCAGCCCGCCCATCCGCAGCACGCGCCGCCGATGAAACTCCAGGCCGCCGCGATGGCGGCGAAACACACGCCGACGACTGCGAGGACATGCGCCGACTTTTCGTTCGGGTTCTCTATCTGCGCCATCATCGGCTGTGCATACGGCGGCGGCGGCGGCGGCACAAACTGCTGGTACTGCGGCGCAGGCGGCTGCTGCGACATTCCGTTCAGGTCTTGATTGGGAGGCTGTGAATTGTTGTCCATTGCGTTTCCTCTTTCGTGACGACTTTATAAACGACGCTGTGTGAGTACGGCATGATGCCCGCGTTTCTACAATACCCGTTTTCCTATAATAATTGTATACACCCTCCAAGTGAAATTAGTTCGACCGAAAGCCGGACATAATTCATCTGCGCCGCTCAGAACGCGCCACTCCGCATAGATAAACCGCGTTTGCTTTTGACAGGCCCGCTTATGTTGTATAATGTAGCGAAAACTACTCTCAAACTACTGTGTAGAAATTATCAAAATCCTCTTTTAAGGAAATCATTCATGCCGCCGAGTTCGGATTTTGACGATCAGTTCAGACCGCCCGTAGAATTGGAAGAGGCGTGGCATCGCCATCCGGCCATTGTGAAGCTGGGACAGAGCGGGGTTCTGCGCCAGGTGGCAAAGCCCGTGACGCGCTACACGCAGGAGCTGCAGCAGCTTATCGAGCGCATGACGGTCATCATGCGCGAGGCGCACGGTCTGGGATTGGCTGCTCCGCAGGTCGGCGCGTCCACGCGTGTTATCGTCTACGACGCGGGCGACGGCCTGCGCGTCCTGGTCAACCCCATCATCCTGAAAAAAACGGGCGAGCAGGACGATCCGCCCGAAGGCTGCCTGTCCATTCCCGGCCTGCAGGGCGTGGTGAAGCGGGCCAGTGAAATACGCGTCAAGGGATTCGATCAGCGAGGCCGGCCCGTAACGCGACGCGCCAGCGAATTGGAAGCCCGCGTGATTCAGCACGAGGTGGATCATTTGGACGGCGTCTTGTTTATTGACCGCGCCGACCCCGAAACGCTCGTCTGGGTACTCGGCTCCGAGGATGAGGACGACGAGGACGACGAGGACAAGGCGCTGCGTGAGTAAGCCGCTTCGCGGGCAGCCGGGAGAATGTATGCGTATCGTTTTTTTCGGCACGGCGGAGTTTGCCGTTCCCTCGCTTCAGGCGCTCATTGCGGCGGGGCATGAGATACTCGCCGTGGTCACGCAGCCGGACAAGCCGCAGGGACGCGGGCAGCAGCTTGTCGCCTCGCCCGTCAAGCAGGCCGCACTTGCTCTCGGAATTGCCGTGATGCAGCCGCGCCGGGTACGCGCCGAGTCGTTCCTTGTCAAAATGCGCGCGCTGGCCCCGGACGCGCTGGCCCTCGCCGCCTTCGGGCAGGTGATCCCCCAGGTTTTGCTCGACCTGACGGTGTATGGCCCCATCAACGTCCACGGCAGTCTGCTGCCCGCGTATAGGGGCGCGGCCCCCATACAGCGCGCTCTGATGGCAGGCGAAACCATGCTCGGCGTCACGACCATGTGGATGGACGCCACTCTTGACACGGGCGACATGCTGCTCGACGCGTCTCTGCCCGTCCTGGCCGACGACAACGCGGGAACAATCACGCCCCGCTTGGCCGCATTGGGGGCCGACCTGCTGGTGCAAACGCTGGATGGACTAAGGGCCGGAACCCTGACGCGCCGCAAACAGGACGACGCGCAGGCCACGCTCGCGCCCGCCCTGACGCCCCTGGATGGTCTGATACGCTGGCACGAAAACGCGCAGGCCATTGCGGGTCGCGTTCGGGGCGTCACTCCGCGCCCCGGCGCGTACTCGCAAATCAACGGCAAACGCGTAAAGGTCTGGGCCGCGCAGCCGATTGCCGCATCCCCCGCATCCCCTCTAAGGGAAAGCAATTCTTTCGGTTCGCAGACGCTCCCGGATACGCCGCCATCCCCTGCGCCCGCATACCCGTTCGGTACGATCCTCGCCATTCAAAAATCGCCGCCGGGTCTGCGCGTCGCGGCGGGCGAGGGCAGCGAGATCCTGCTGACCGAGACGCAGCCGGAAAACGGCAAGCGCATGAGCGCAGGCGATTGGGCGCGCGGGCAGCGGCTTGGCCCCGGAGACAGGTTCGACACAGCCGATGCCTGACCTTGTGGATGTCGTAGTCGTGGGCGGCGGCATAGTGGGAACAGCGATCACAAACGCCCTGGCCCGCCGCAATCTGCGCGTCACCCTCCTTGAGTCGGGACGGCTGGGCATGGGCGCGACCGGCGGCGGCTTCGGCTGGGTCAACGCCACCTACAAAACCGAGGACGAAGCATACTTCCGATTAAACGCGCAGGCCGTGACCTATTACGACCGCATGGCCGGCGAATGGGGTGAGGAACGATTAGGCATTCACGCGGGCGGCTCGCTGTTTTGGGCCGACCCGAACGATAGGGAGAGCGTAGAACGCCTGCAATCGCGCGCCCGCCTGCTTCAAGCGTGGAACTACCCCGCCGCTCTGCTTTCCCCGGACGAGGTAGCTGTGCTGGAGCCGCATCTCGCTTTTGGGGCAGGCGCAGCGACAGCAGGGACAATGCGGGAACCGAACGGCGAACGCGCGGCATCCGCCCTGTTCGCGCCCGCAGACAAGTGGGTAGATACGGCCCGCCTGTGCCGGTTCTTTGTGGAGCAGGCCCGCGCGCACAAGGCCGACATTCGCCTGGACTGCGCCGCCATTGGCTTCACGCGCAGCGTGGGCAACGCGATCAGCACGGTCGAGACGCCGCAGGGACGCATTTCCGCGCCCCTGCTTGTCCTCGCGGCGGGCGCGGACACCCCCCGGCTTGCCGCCCTGGCCGCAGGCGACGCGCAGGCCGCGCGCCATGTGCCTGTGCGGCGCGTACCCGGTCTGCTGGTGCAGACGCCCCCCATGCCGCCCGACCAACAGTGCGGGCGCATTCTGTATCCGCCCGACCCACATGGCCTGCATCTGCGCCCGACCTCTGAAGGCGGCCTGCTTATCGGCGCGGACGACACCGACGTCTGGCTCAATGATCCCGGCAGCCAAATGCTTTTCAACCCGGCCTCATCCAACTTACTTGCTTCCGGTCAGTATGGCTCTGATCCTGTTTATGCCGACAGTCTGCCGCTGACCCCGCCCCACGAACCCGCTTCCAGCGCCGACGTGGTGAACCGTTTGCCGCCCGCCTTGTGGCAGGATCTGCTCGCCCGCGCCGCGCACTGGCTGCCCGGCCTGTCCGCGCCCTTAGTCATGGCCCACGCCGCGCCGCGCATCTGCGTTCGCCCGGTTCCCGCTGATGGCCTGCCGATTGTGGGCGCACTGCCGGGTGTGCCGGGCGCGTATGTGGCCGTGACACACAGCGGCATTACGCTCGGCCCGCTGCTCGCCGACCTGCTCGCCGACGAAATGTTCACCCGCGTTCCGGCTTCCGTCTTGGCCTCCTACCGCCCCGACCGTTTCTAAACCGTCCGCGTCCTACGGGACAATGTTCGTCCATAAATCGGCGGAAATAAGCGGTCAGGGTGTTGTGCAAGGTAGGGCGCGAGTTCCTGCGCCGTCCCTTCTTGAATTTCAAACTGTGCCATGTTCATCTCCTCGTCTCTTGTGCCTCTTTACAGATGACTGCCCGCATAGCGGGCGGGCTACTCTCGTAAACGGGGGTCGAGGGCGTCGCGCAGGGCGTCGCCGAAGAAGTTGAACGCCATCACTGTCAGGGCCAAAAACAGGCTTGGATACAATAGCAGCAGCGGATGCGCTTCCTTCAATGGAATGGCCTCGCTGATCATGCGGCCCCAGGACGGATACGGCGGGGCCACGCCCAGGCCCAAAAACGCCAGCGTGGCTTCGGCCAGAATCACGCCCGCGATGTCCTGCGTAATCTGCACGATAAGCGGACTGAGCAGGTTAGGGAACAGGTGCTTCCATAAAATGCGCGACTCGGACGCGCCCAATGCCCGCGCCGCCTCGATGTACTCTTTTTCGCGCAGGCCCAGCGTCTGCCCGCGCACCAGACGCGCTACGCCCGGCCACCCGACCGCGCCCAGCGCAAAAAACAGCGTGGCGAGACTGAGCGGCAGGGACACCACGCGGCTGCCCGACCGAATGATCGCCGCAAGCAATATGGCGAGCAAAATGTCCGGGAACGCGAACACCACGTCCGTCAGGCGCATCAACAGCGTGTCGCGCAAGCCGCCGAAATACCCCGCGATCAAACCCAGAGGCACACCGATCAGCGCCTCGATAACCACGACCATCACGGCCACGCCCAGCGACACCCGCGCCCCGTACAGCAGCCGGCTCAATATGTCCCGCCCCAGGTCGTCCGTACCCAATAAATGCCGCGCATCGCTCGGCGCGGGCAGGCTGGCATAATGGCGATAATCCTGAAACGCATACCCGAAGCGCGACACGAGGGGCGCGCAGATCGCCGCCACGACTAAGAGCAGCATATACATGCCGCACAGCAGGGCGACCGGGTTGCGGCGCAGTCTAAGGGCGGCGTCCCGGAATGGAGACGAGGAGACAAGGAGAGGAGGAGACAAGGAGACATCCGCTTCTTCCGTCCATGCCGACATCTCTGTACTCGTTTCAATGCCTCCCGGCTGCGTAACAAGCGCATCAGCCGCCTGCCTCCCTGTCTCCCTGTCTCCCTGTCTCCCTGTCTCCTCTTCTTTCACGCTCCCCCTCCCTGCGACCGAACGCGCGGATCAATCACGCCGTACAGCACATCCACGGCCAGGTTCACGACAAGGAAAATCACGGCTACGAGGAGAGTAATGCCCTGTATCACAGGGTAATCATGCTCGATGATGCTGTTGTACGAGGCGTAGCCGATGCCGGGGACGCGGAAGATGGTTTCCACGACGAACGAACCGGTCAGGAGCAGACCGAAGTTGGTTCCCAGGATCGTCAGCACGGGCAGAAACGCGTTTTTGAGCGCGTGCCGCCACACGGCCCGGCCCCGCGACAAACCTTTAGCGATGGCCGTCCGCATATAGTCCTGTCTTAGCACTTCCAATAGCGAGCCGCGCATGAAGCGGGCGATCAGGGCCGCAGAACGCGCGCCCAGCGTGATCGTGGGCAGGATGGTGTCGGCGGGCGTTTCCCAGCCGCTCACATTCAGCCAGTGCAGGCGCACGGCCACGACTAAAATCAAAACCGGTCCCAATACGATGCTCGGCACGCTCACAAGCGCGACCACGACCGTCATTGCCGCTTTGTCGAAGCCGCTGTTGTGATACAGCGCGGCCAGAATGCCCACGGGCAGACCAAGGATCATGGCGAACAAGAGCGCCTGTATCGCAAGCTGCGCCGTGACCGGGAAATCCTCGGCAATGGTCTGCGCGACGGGCTGCCTGTCGTGGTACTTAAAGGCGCGTCCGAAATCGCCATGCGTGACAATGCCGCCCACATAGCGCGCGAACTGGACGCCGACCGGCTGATCCAGGCCGTACTGGTGACGCATATTGGCCTTTGTTTCCAGAGACGCCTTTTCTCCCGCGATGATGTCCACGGGATCGGACGGCGTCAGCCGCGCGGCCCAAAACACCACGGCCAGAATAACCAGCAGCGTAGGAACGGCCAGGGCCAAACGTTTGAGGATGAAGATTAGCATAGGAAAAAGGAAAAAGGAGAAAGGAGAAAGGAGAAAGGAAATGCGGAGTGGAACCGGTGGCTTCACCTTAACCTGCCATTTTGGGCAGAGTATAGCGAGCGTGACTTTCTCCTTTTTCCTTTCTCCTTTTTCCTCCGTTACTGAACGGTCGTCGTGATATACGGCAGATGCCCGAACAGGCTGTCGCGAATGTTTTTGACGCGGGGTTTGACCAGTTCCACGTCGCGCCCGAAGTACAGCGGAACCCAGGGCGCGTCGGTCACGGCGATCTGCTCGGCCTGCTGATACAGCGTCATGCGTTTAGCGTGGTCGTGTTCTTTGTCGGCCTGATCGCACAGCGCGTCGAACTGCGGGCTGCTATAACCCACGCCGTTTTCCGGGTGGTCTTCCTTGCCGTTCACCTTTTTGCTGGAGTGCAGCAGGAGGGACAAAAAGTTTTGCGGGTCGGCGTAGTCCGCGCCCCAGCGCAGGTGTGAAAGCGGCATGGTCTTGGCCGTCCGCTCCTTGAGGAAATCGCCCCACTGCATCGGCTGCGGCTGCACGTCTATACCCAGGTTGTCTTTTAGCTGCTGCGCGATCACCTCGGACGTGCTTTGCACCTGCGGCATGTCGTTGCGATACGTGATGGGCAATTTGGGGAAGCCTTTGCCGTCGGGGTAGCCGGCCTGCGCGAGCAGTTTTTTGGCCCCGGCGGGATCGTAGGGCAGCAGTTTGCAGGTCGAGACGTAATCTCCCAGGTGCGGCGAGACGATGCCGGTTGCCGAGTCGGCCTGCCCTTTAAGGGCTACGCGTACAATGGCCTCGCGGTCAATCGCCATCGCAAACGCCTGCCTTACTTCCTTCTTCTTGAAGGGCGAGTCGGTCGAGTCCTGATTCAAGGCCACATACCACGTCGCGGCGCGGGGAAACGTCTGCATGTCTTTTTTCAGGTCGGCGTTCGCGTTGATGTTGTCCAGGTCGCGGGCGGATACGTCCACGATGTCCAGTTCGCCCGACTGGTAGCTGCTCAGGCGCGTGCCGCCGTCCGTGATGATGGGCCGCGTGATGCCGTCCAGCTTGGGCTTGCCCGCATAGTAGGCGGGGTTGGCGTCCAGAGTGACCTGCGTGCCTTTGGTGTAGCTGCGGAACATAAACGGCCCGGTTCCGATTGCCGAGGTTTCGTTGATCTCGCCGTTCGTTTTGGCGATCTCCTCTTTGCACACGGCAAACGCGCAGAGATACGTCATGTTGCCCAGCCAGTAAGGTTTGAAGCCGGTCAGCGTAATTTGGAGCGTGTAGGGGTCTACGACTTTGACGCCTGAGATTTCCGACGCCTTGCCGCCCAGCCGTTCCGCCGCGCCTGCAATGTCGCCGAGATATGTGGACGCGATGGGGCTTGCGGTCTTGGGGTCACAGGCGCGGTCGAGGCTGTATCGGAAGTCCTCGGCGGTCAGTTCGCGCCCGTTCTTTTGGAACTTGACGCCGTGTCGGATGTGGAAAGTATATGTCAGGCCGTCCGGGCTTAAGTCCCACTTTTCCGCAAGCGAGGGCGAGATGTTGTTTTTCTCATCCCAGCGCACCAGACCCTCGAACACGTTCTGGAGCAGGTCAATGGTCGTGCCGTCCTCGACTTTGGCCGGATCCAGGGTCGTCGGCTCGCTTATCAGGGCGTAGCGCAGCACGTTCCCGGTCGCCTTGCCGCCGCTGTTCTGCGCCTGTCCGCTCGCACCGCCCGTTTTCGAGGCCGCATCGTCGTGCTTGCCCGTGGTGCATCCGGTCAGCAGCAGGACGCCGCAGAGCGCCACTCCCGCCGTCGCCGTCTTGCCGGATTGCCGCGCAGAGCGGGTAATCCTCTGCGCCTTAAGGCGGCCAATATCATTATGGAAACGGGGGAAACACAGTCCCATACGTCGCGATTCTCCTTCAACGTCTGTTCGGCGTTTATGTTAGTTCTTAATCAGGCTTGAAGGATTCATTGTACCTGCAAATCGGCTTTTACAGGTTTGCCACTCCAGCGTCTCTGCCGCTTCCGCGTAATCCAGTTAGTTCGAGCCGTTGACAGGACGTATCAACTGCTCCGGGCGGTCTTCCGGGGTATACATAGCGGGGCGGACCATCTGTTCCGGCGGGGTTTGCTGCGCGGCGGAACGCAGCAGCAACGTGGACGGCTCCACAGACGGCGACTGCGAGGCGCGTACCAGTGTTTCCTGCGGGGACAAAGCGTTGACGGCGGCACGATTTAGAAGGGGGCCGGTGTCAACCTGTTCTCGCTGCCGGAATACGCTTGCGGCCTCCTGTGTGCAGTAATATATGCCGATAGAGACGGTCAGGACGATCAGCAGCAATTTCCCCATCCACCAGAGAGCATCCGTCGCATCAGCGGCGACTTGATGCTGTTCCGTTCTGACCGTGGCCGCGATAAGCTCCTCCCGCATAACAATGCGTCCTTTGATTTTATGGGGTACGCGCTCTATGTGGGCAGGCACAACGATTGATTCCGACACTGTGGCTGTCTGCGAACTGTTTTTCTCTGGGCTCTGGATTGCGGCCAGCGCGAGCAAGCCGACTAGCAGGAGCAGGCCGACTACCCCCACCATGATCAGCCCTCCCAGTCCCATCGCGGCCCGCGTCAGATGCGCCAGCAGGTACTTTTGCAGTGGCATAGGGCGTGATTGCTTGCCTCCCTGCGTGTTGATTGACGCTGGAGCGGAGCCACGATCCCGGTGGTATTCAGGATCATACATATTGACCGCGTACAGGTGCGGCAAAACGGCGATGCTTTGCCGCGCAGTTTCGTTCTGCGGCACAGGTTGTTCCTGATCGTCTGTCATGCGCCGGTATCCCCTTCTATGGACGCTACAAGCAGTTGTTCCTCGTGCGCGTCGCCATACTGTGCGGCGGGACGCAGCAATGTCGCCTGCTGTTTTTGCAGCGGCTCTTCCGAAGCGCGAACAAGGCTGGCGGGGGCGGGCAGGTCGGCAGCGTTGGCACGGGTGAGCGGCACAACATCGTTCAGTGTGCGAATCTCCAATTCTAAAGCCTCAAAGCGTTTATTGCACAGGTAAGCGCCGCCAGCGAGCAAAGGAACAAGCACGATTACCACAAAGAGAGGGGCAAATGATCCCTCCTTCACACTCAAAGCCAATGCGTAAGGCAATCCTACAATTACGAGACCCCCTGCGAACAATATCAAGAAGCACGACAAGAGCAGCAGCATAGCAAAGGCAGGCCGCAGATGGAGCAACCTACCCTGCACTTTCAAATAGTCAACCCTGCTTACAATACGCTTGCCCGGTTGTTTTTGTGGTGAGTTCATATCGGCATTTCCCTGTCCGCGCGATCTCATATCTGGTATGTGCCTGTTACGCCTCTATATGTACCAACGGGCCTGTGTTTTCCTGCTATGTAAGAGCAAAGCACCGTGTCGTAAGAGGCCACAGGCAGGAAATTGCCTCCACATTTGCACAATGAGAAACCTGTTCCAACAGGCGCTTGCATTCGCGTCCGCGAGGACGCTTGGACGAAGTCCTCCCAGACGGGTACGTTCTTTGTACCCGGCTCATACCCGGAAAGGCAAACCACATGAGACGGCGCGAATTTCTGCTGCGAGCGTCCGGGACGGCATGGAGTTGGGCCATAACGCGGCGCAATGCTCATGCCGAGGAGAATGGCGGGAGCGCCAAGAACAACGCCCAAAACGACGATACGAACGCGTATGCCCGGTATGTGCGGACATCGCGGGATTTTCGGCGCGTGCGGCAGGATCGAGTAATGACCGACCGGGCGTTTCCAGGCTGGATCTATATGCCGTGGACATACCAGTGGGGTATCGGCTACACGGACGCGTCCGGCAAGTGGAGCCGCGAGCATGGCTACAACGGCGCGTTTCTGGACGGCAACGGGTTCGCGCCCGATGACCCGCCCGGTAAACTGGCGTGGATCAACCGCCACGCCCTGCGCTTTTATGTGGATCACACGGCGGGCAAGGGCAGCCTGCACCTATGGGACGGCGACAAGAAACAGGCGCACCTGGCCGAACTGCATGGAACCGGCATCCGTCCCATTCCGCTCAACGACACCCTGAAAAAGAAACTCTGTGAAAACATCCGCGCAAATATAACGCAGGTGAAATCTTCGCCGTATCGCACCGCGTATGCCCTGGACGATGAAGCGTCGTGGGGGCATTTCACGCATCCCACGATGTGGCGCGTTACGAACGATGCCGATGCCTACCCCGCATGGCTCAGGGAAGTATACGGCCCCGCCAACGCTCCCGCTCGCCCCGACTGGATCACATACGACGCCCTGCGCTCGCATCTCGAAACGTGGGCGGTACGCGATTTCGACGCAAGCCCGCTGATGGATCAATGGAGTTTCAACGACTCGACATGGTGTAATCTGCTGGGCGATCTGGTGGAATACGCAAATACCATTGACCCCGCCACGCCATGCGGCATTGTGGGCGGGCAGGCTCCGAGCGCGTTCGGCGGCTACGATTACGCCAAATTGATGCGAAAAATCCAGTACATCGAGGCGTATGATCTGGGCGGGTCGCAGGCGCTCATCCGCTCGTTCGACACCCATCACGCGGTTCCCGCCGTGACAAGCATGTTTCACCAGTCGGCAGCCGACGACATCTGGCAGGCGTGGCACGGTCTGGCGCACGGCCTGCGCGGGCATATCGGCTGGGTGGAAAACTGGTTCGACGGCCAAACGCCTCGCAAATGGCACGATCAGGTCGCGCCCCACTATCGGGAGATCGAGGACAAAATCGCGCCCCTGATGCAGGGCGCAGTCTGGCAGCATGACGGCATCGCCCTGTATTACAATCACGCGAGCGCACAGTTAGGCTGGATGCTGGACGCGCAGGCGCATGGCAAAACGTGGACGAACCGCGAGGGCGATCACAAATTGGGCGCGTCGCCTCTGGTGCGGCAGGCGTGGGAAAACATGCTGCGCGACAGCGGCCTGCAATACAATCATCTGAGCTATGCAGACGTGATACAGGACGGCATACCGGCGGAATATCGAACCCTGATCCTGCCCGCCTGCCTGTGTCTGTCCGACGCTGAGGCGAGAATCATCCAGGCGTTTTGCAGGGCGGGCGGCACGGTCATCGCCGATTATCTGCCGGGCGTGTGGGATCAGCACGGGCGCGGGCGTAAATCGGGCGGCGTATTGGACGCGATGTTCGGCGCGCGCCATGACCCGGCCATGACGGTCAAAGACGTGTGGGGCGGGCGACTGTGGGCCGAAGCCGATCAGGACGCTAATTATAGCTGGAAGACCTATGCCCAACTGCTGACGAACCAATGCGGCTGCATCAAGGATGTGAGCGGGTTTCACAAAGCGGTTCGCGATATGCCGACACTGAATAAAAACGCGTTCGGCAAAGGGTTGGCGTACCTGATGAACCTGTCGCCGCAATGGTACAACGCGTACCGCGTGGCGGGGCAGAAGGAAGCCCTGCGCCGCGCTACTTTTCTGCGTCCGCTGTCCGTATCCGGGCAGACGCGCCAATTCAAAATCGAACTATCCGGCAAGGGTGGGAGCGCAGAAGGGTATCGCGGCGAAGAGGTGTTTGGGTACGAGATCACGACATGGCGCAGGCCGGACGGCAGAACCCTGCTGTTCGTATGCCACAACCCCGAAACGGTCGGCACGGAACAGGGCGGCGGCAACGCGGCCCGCCTCCCGACGGGCGCATTAGACATCACCCTGCGCTTTGCCCATCCCGTTCGCAATATACGCGACGAGCGGCGGGGCAGCAAACCGGATGACGGCGATCATGTCGGGCTGACCTGGACGCGCAACGAGGCCGTCGTCGTGTCTTGCGACGGCCTCCCATAATGTATCCGCCTGATGTATTCGTCTGATGTATTCGCCTGCGGCATCTATGTCAGATCCGCCCCCGCTTGGGAGCGCGGCCAAGTCCCGACATATTTTCAGATTGACAGACGCGCCCTTTTTTCGGTATAATTATGACCAGCGGTCAACATTAAACTGATGGTCACATAATATGACGGTCAGCCAGTATCAAGAGTAGATTGCCGTCCCGACCATAGCGACAGGGACGTGTATAAGGACAGCATGGCAAAAGCGGAGGCAGGCACAGGCGGCGGAAGGCGCGAACGGCGTCAGCAGGAAACGCGGGAACGCCTGTATCAGAGCGCGATGCGCCTGCTGTCGGAACGCGACTTTCATGAGGTCACGATAGAGATGATTACCGAGGCCGCCGATGTCGGCAAAGGCACGTTCTTCAACTATTTTCCCAATAAGGAGGCTATCGTCGGCTACCGTTTCGAGCAGCAGTTCCAGATGCTGGCGGAGCTGCTGGGGCATGGGAGCTTAGAGGAGAAGGCCGAACGGGGAACAGGAAACATGTCCCCCCGTGGACGCCCGGAACAGGAAACAGAAAGTACACAGGCTGCTCCCCAACAAACAACAAGCAGCAAGCAGCAAGCGATAAACGTGTGGCAGCGGATCGTTCGCACCATGCACCATGTCGGGGACAGTGACGCGCATTCCAAGCAGCTTGCGCGGAACCTGCTCGCGCTGGGGCTGGTCAACGATGCGGTACGGGCGGCAAATTGGAATGTGCATCAGCGCGTTCACGCCATCGCCGAGGAACTGATACGCGACGGGCAGGCCAGCGGCGAGATACGTAGCGACCTGGACGCGCGCAGTCTGGGCGACTATCTAAGGGCTTCGTACCTCAGCGCCCTGTATCAGTGGGCCGAGACCGACGACACGGAAGACTTTCATGCGGCCCTTGACCGCGCGCTCAGCTTCGCATGGCGCAGCATACGGCATGATGGCACAAGCAAATAGCATCCCGGATAACGGCAAGTACACGGCCAGCAGGCGGTGAGTAAATGGCGGAGGACGAACAGTGGCAAACAAATAGTTTGCTTTGCGCCTGCCGATTGCAGCAAACGTCGTGTTGTAATCGTCATACAACCATAGACTAGTATGAAACGCGCGAAAAACACGTTAAATATGAAAAGTATGCTGAAACGCACTATTTGCAAAAGGCGCACCAATGGCAAAGGCAGATGGGCCGAAACCGGATAAACCCAAGCCGGACAAACAGGACAAAACGGAGAAATGCTTTTACGGCGTGGCGACCGTGGGCGAACGCGGTCAGATCGTGATACCCGCCGATCTAAGGAAGTACCTCGCCATACAGGCCGGGGACAAGCTGATGCTGTGGACGCACCCCTCCGGCAAGGGGATCATGCTGTTTCCCATCGAGGAAATGCGCGACTTTATGAGCATGATGCTCGCCAATCTGGAACATGCCGAACGCGCTCTCGCCTCGCCTGCCGAGGCGGCTGCGCAGGCAAAATCAGAAGCAAAACTAGAACCAAAAACAGAACCAAAATCCGATACACAGCCGCCGGCAAAAGCCGAAGCGGTTGAGGCCGCAGAGTAACAATGGATGCGTACAGCACGGCCTGAATACGCAACAGCGCGTCTGCGCGGACGCTTTTGTCCTCCCGGCTGCGCCCTGCAGACGCCCGGCGCGGCCCTCCAGGATGGAGATGTTCCCTGTAACCCCCCGACTGTCGGCAAACTTACCCCGCTGTGTACTAAAAGTCGCGCGAACGAGAAGAATGAGGAGAACGGAATGCCAGCAGGTATCCCGCACCAAAGATCAGGACGATGTCGTCACTATAAGCAGGTTCGCTCACGCCGCCAGAGCGCGAATGGGCAGCCGCATTCCCCCTTTACGGCGGCTGCGCCGCGAGCGGCTATGATGTTTGCGCCTTCCCTGCTGCTGCTGACTGCCCTGGCCGCGCCGCTGCGCGTTCAGGCGGACATGCCGGCCAATGCAGGGGCGGGCGCAGGAAAGACGCAGGCCGACGCCCCTAAAGCGCCCGCGCCAACGCCTGCCGGGCAGATGGGTACGCAGGAAACGGCGGGTACGCCTCTCACTCCGGCCCAAATACCCGTTCCGACCACGACGCCCATACCCGCAACCGCACCGCCCACGGGACTGCAAGCCCCGCTGCCCACGCCAACGGGAACCAATCCGCGCCCCGACAAACCTACCCTTGTCTCGCCGGGTCTGGGCCAGTTGACCGGGCGCGTACCGCCGCAGCCGCTCAACATCAATGATGCAGTCGCCATCGCGCTTATCAATAATCGGCAGCTTGCCCTGTCCACTGCCGCGCTTCTGAGATCGCAGGGGCGGCTTTCCGAAACGCGCGCCGCGTTCAATCCCACCATAAACAGCAGCTTCACCTACACGCGTTTAAGCCAGGGCCAGAGCGTCAACCTGGGCGGCGGCGCTGTAAGCGGTTCAGGTACAACCACGGGCGCGGGCGGCACGACCACGACCGGCGACGGCACAACGGGAACCACGACAACGGGAACCACGACAACGGGAACCACGACAACGGGAACCACAGGCACGACCGGAACGACCGGCACGACCGGCACGACCGGAGGAACCGGCGTACAAACGGGCGGAACCGGAACCACGACCGGAACGACTACGGGAACCACGACCGGCACAACCACGGGCGGAACGACTACGACCACGGGCGGAACCACGACCACGACCGGCGGCACATCGGGCGGAACCGCCACGGTCGGCGGGCAGAACATCAACATCGTGAATGTGGATCAGCCCGTACTCAGCGCCACTCTTGCCCTGCCCATAGACATCGCGGGACTATTGCGCGCGGCCGTGCGGCAGGCGCAGTTTCTGGAAGTCGCCCAGCGTATAGACATCAACCGCACACGCAACCAGATCGTGCTGGACACCAAATCGGCCTTTTACAACGTATTGAGGCAGCAGGCGCTTGTGGTCGTCGCCCAGGACACTCTGCGTAACAGCCAGGATCGCCTGCTGGACGCGCAGCGCAAGTTCGCGGCGGGAACGGTGGCCCGTTTCGATGTGATCCGCGCCCTGACCGACGTGCAGAACGCGCGCCAGCAGCTTATCGTGGCGCAGACCGGCGTGGACAACGCGCTCGGACAACTTAACAACAACCTGGGCCTGAACATTGACACGCCCCTGTCCCTGACCAGCCAGGACGCAGTATTCGACCCTCCGGGCGTCGCGCCGCCCGCGACCGTCCCCAATGCGGGCGGGCTGACAGGGCAGATCAACGCGGCCCCGACCGACGCCATCCCCGCCAATCCCATCACGCCGCCCGAAGGCCCGGACAATACGCAAATGCCGCCGGGGGCGATGACCGGCGCGACACGGGGGCCGGTGATCGTCTCGCCCTCGAATGTGCTGGGGCCGGAATATCGGGCCGTGGTTCAGGAAGCGCTCGTAAATCGGCCTGAGATACTGGAAGCCGACGCGCAGATCGCTGCGGCCCGCAGGGGTATTTATCTTGCGCGGCGCAGCCAGCTTCCCGCCCTGAACCTGTCGGTCGGCGTACAGTATTCGCCCCTCGCGGCAGGTTTTTCGCCCCAGACCAGCACGGAAACGTTCGTGGCCGGACTGAGTTTTCCGCTGTACGACGGCGGCGTGTCCGGGGCGCGCGTTACGCAGGCCCGCGCCGATGTCGCCACGGCCCAGACCAACCGCCGGCAGGCCATAGACGAAGTGAACCTGGACGTGCGGAACGCGTACCTGAATCTGCTGCAATCGCGGGATCGCGTGGCAGTCGCCAATCAGGCGCTTTCCGAGGCCGTCGAGTCGTTTCGGCTGTCGCGGGTGCGCTATACGAACGGCGTGAGTACGCTTGTCGAGGTCAGCGACGCGCAGAACGCGCTCACGCAGGCCCAGAACAACCAGGTCAACGCTCTGTACGATTACAACAATTCGCGCGCCTCGCTGGACAAAGCGGCGGGCCGCTACGCCTATCTGGGCAATGCGCCGGGGTTCCCCGCGCCCCCGCCCGCCAAAGTCACCGGAAGCGCCCCCCAGGGAGGTCACTAATCTTTATGAGATCAGACTTTATGAAATGCCAGAATAAACAGGGAAGCGTAAATAAACCTAGAGGCCCGCGCCGATTCGGGATGTTGTTTGCTCTCGGAACACCGCTTGCCCTGACGAGTATACTGGGCCTGACGGGGTGCAATCGAGGCGCGAAGACCTCGGACGCCACCAAAGTCACGCCCGCCAAAGCGGTCGCGCCTGCGGCCACGCAGGTCAGCGTCACGCCCGCCCGGATCGGCGCGATCACGCAGATACAGCCCGTGACCGGCGCGCTTAACGCGCAGAACGATGTGATTGTCGGCGTCAAGATCGCGGGCAAGCTCGCCGCCGTGTACTTACGCGAGGGGGATGCGGTACGGCAGGGGCAGATCGTGGCCCAGCAGGACACCGCGGATTTGCAGGCGCAGCTCGACTCGCAGCGGGCTAACCTCGCCTCAGCCGTGACGCGGCTATCGCAGTCCCGCGTCACGCTGCAAAACGCGCAGACGACCTTAAAGCTCACGGATGAGCAGACGCGCAGCGGCGTGGCCGAGGCTAAAGCCGCGCTCGACGCCGCCAAACAGCAGCTCGCCGTCGTGAAAAACGGCGCGCGCACCCAGGAGCGGCAGCAGGCGATACAGGCCGTATCCGTCGCCAAAGCGGATCGGGCCGGCAATCAGGCCGACCTTGTCAGCGCGCAGGCCGATTATGCCCGCGCCCAGGCCGACCTGAAACGCTACCAGAGCCTGTTCGCGCAGAACGCCATTCCCGCGCAGCAGTTGGATCAGGCCAAAGCCACCGCCGACAGCGCACAGGCGCACGTAGACGCGGCCCGCGCCAAAGTGGGCAGCGGCGATGCACGCGTACAGTCCGCGCAGGAATCGCTCAGTCTCGTACAGGAAGGCTCGCGCACCGAAGACGTGCGCCGCGCCGAGGCCAACGTAGAGCAGTCCAATCAGGGGCTTATCACGGCCCAGACCAACCGCGCTCAGGTCAACTTGCGCCGCGCTGATGTGGACACGGCCCAGGCGGGTATCACGAACGCGCAGGCGGGCGTACAGCAGGCGCAGGCCGTGGTGCGGCTCGCCCAGCAGGCCTTGAATGACGCGTCTATCCGCTCGCCGATCACAGGCGTCGTCGCGGAGCGCAGGGCAGAACCGGGGCAGCAGATCGGCATCGTCAAGCCCGACGTGCTGCGTATCGTGGATCTGAACAGCATCTACTTCGACGCGCAGTTACCCGAATCTTTGTATTCCAAAGTGACGGCGGGCAAGACGGTGACGGTCACGGTCAGCGCATTTCCGGCCCGTCCGTTCAAGGGCATCGTCAGCAAAATCTTTCCGGTCGCGTCGTCTGCCGCCCGCAACTTTACGGTGCGTATCGCCCTGCCGAACGAAGGCAATGTGCTGCGCCCACAGATGTTCGCGCGCGGCGAGATCGTATTGGACACCCACGCGCGGGCCGTACTCGTCCCCCGCGACGCCATTTTGGATAACAGCGGCACAGCGGGGCGCGTGTTTCTTGTGCAGAATGACACGGCCAAAGAGAAGCAGGTGAAAGTCGGTTTTTCCAATCTCCAGGATGCCGAAATCACGGCGGGCGTAAAGGCCGGCGATCAGGTGGTCACATCCGGGCAGGCGCAATTACAGGACGCCTCGCCCGTGCAGGTCATCACGGCCACGCCAATTACAAACACCGCGCCGTAGCGGTTCGAGTAGACAACCTGCACAGGTGACAAACAGCCTCGTTCCAGAGTTCCTCTTGGAGCGAGGCTGTTTTCTGACTGTCACACGGCTGTCCCGAATCATATCGCTGCCTGACGCGTCTCTGACTGGGCCGTTGTGAAACGTCCGCAGGGCCAGTCACTGCTGGGATCGCGCCGGTGTTGGCATGAACAAAAGAACCCTTCTCGAATGTTAAGGCTGTCACCTTATATTAAGAGAAGATTAAGGTATGCTGTTTGCAGCCAAACCAACACCAAAGGAATCAGGCATCCACGATGCTGTCTTCCAATCAATATAATCCCAGTAATAATCCCAATAATGCCGGCAAACACAACATGACGTACTACGATCTGCTGGAAGCGCAGGCGGCAGCGGCGAGCGAGGCCGCGGCCCTGTTCCTGGGACTTGTCAGCGATTTCAGCGACATGCCCGCGTATCTGGAACGCTTGGAAGCCGTGGAACACCATGCCGACGATCTGACCCGCGCCCTCGTAATCCGGCTGGACGCGGGCGAGGCCGCCCCGTTGGACAGGCACGACCTGCGCCTGCTGTGCGAACGCCTGGACAACATCACGGACAGCATCGAGAGCGCGGCGTTGCGTATCCAGGCGTTTCGGCTGGCTCCGCCCCGCGCCGATCTGCCCGCCCTCGCCTCCCTGCTCGTGGGCATCACGCAGGAAACGCAGGCCCTGGTACGACAATTACGACACGGCTTCCAAAACGGCGATATGGCCGTAACGATGGCGGGCATCCACGCCCTGGAAAAGCAGTCGGACAAGACGTTCTGGCTGGCCGTGTCCGACCTGCTCGACGACGCCACAATGGACGCGCGCTTATTGCTGAAATGGAAAGACGTGTACGAACGCATCGAAAAAGCCGTTGACAAATGCGAAAACGTCGCCGCCCTGATCGAAAACCTGCGCGTCAAATACACTTGACCCAAATCGAGCCAGGCATGAACGCAAGCTTTTTTCGCAGCAGAAAGCGGTATAATCACGTTTGGATTGCGGGTGGATTGCAGGAGATAATGCGGCGACACAACTTTCCGCTTCCGCCGCCAGGAGCGTGCCGCAATGCGAAACGGAGCGCCTGTTTTATGAACGGCAGAGGAGCGACATGGACACGGATACCGCGGGCATAGACCATGACCGTTTGTTCAAAACGCTGCTCACGACGTTCTTTGTAGATTTCATCGCGTTGTTTTTGCCCGAAGTAGGCGCGAGCATGGACGCGGGCAGCGTGGAATTTCTCGAACAGGAGATATTCACCGACATCCATTCCGGCGAAAAGCATATCGTAGATGTATTGGTGAAGGTGAAATTGGCAGGGGAGGAAACCTGCCTGCTGATCCATGTGGAGAATCAGGCGTCCTCAAAAGCCGAGTTCGCGCTGCGTATGTTTACCTACTTTGCGCGGCTGCATGAGAAATATGGCCTGCCCATCCTGCCCGTCGCGCTGCTGTCCTTCGACGCGCCACAGCGCGCCGAGCCGAACGCGTATGTTGTTCGCGTCCCCGGCCTGCGCGTTCTGGACTTTCGCTTTCGCGCTATTCAACTTAACCGCCTGCCCTGGCGCAGATTTGTTGCCAAACCCAACCCGGTTGCCGCCGCGCTGATGACCAAAATGAAGATCGCGTTGGGCGACCAGAAGCGCGTCAAGCTGCAGTGCCTGCGCCTGCTGCTCACCTTGCAGCTTGACCCGGCAAAATCGGATTTGATTTTCCTGTTCGTGGAAACGTATTTGAGGTTAAATACTGCCGATGAGCAATGGTATCAGCGGCAGGTAGCCGCCCTGACAACAAGCGATAAGGAGCAAACAATGGAACTAATGAGCAGCGTAGGCCGCGAAGGCTGGCGTAAAGGCATAGAGGAAGGAAGACAGGAAGGCAGGCAGGAAGGGAGACAGGAAGGGAGACAAGAAGGAAGACAAGAAGGAAGACAAGAAGGAATAACCGCTGTCGTTCTGCATGTATTGCAAAGCAAATTCGGTACTGTGCCTCCTGCATTGCAGCAGCGCATCCAGACACTGGCCGCCCCAGCCGCCCAGGCGCTGGCCGCAGAACTGATCAGCAGCGCCACGCTTGCCGATGTGGAAGCGTGGCTGAATCGCCTCCCCTGAACAAAGTCTGAACGAAACTGCCGGATCACATCCGCAGGAATGAAAAGTGCAAAGCAGCGCGAACGCCGGGTGGCACGTCTTTTCGCGTCCGGCACTTGACAAAAACCGCGTCCGCGCTTATAATGAGGGTGTCTTGGCAAGACCCGAATTTGGTGCGCGGGAATAGCTCAGTGGTAGAGCGCGACCTTCCCAAGGTTGATGTCGCGAGTTCGAGTCTCGTTTCCCGCTTGTTTTTGTTTGTCGTGTAGTTCGTGTGCGGGCCGGACGCGCCTCGTCCGGCTTTTGTCTGTCGAGCGCGTCTTATGTCCGCCAGCGTAGGTTTGATTGTCTGTGCGTTCGTTTGTCGGGGAGCCGTACCCAAGTGGCTAAGGGAGCGGTCTGCAAAACCGCGATCACCAGTTCGATTCTGGTCGGCTCCTTTTCTCCTTTCGCCTCTCTGCCCTTGTTTTTCTTTCTCTTCCTCGCTTCTCAGCCACTCCGCCTTACACAGGCAATGCTTTGTCTTGAACTGCGATGTATCTGGATGTATCTGGATGCATCTGATTTCAGGCTGAACTATGATTAGACGTACCCGTAATCATAGTTCATCATCATAATCAGATACATTTAGATACATCCAGATACATCACAGTTCAAGACGAGGACGATACCACGATGAGTAATCAACCTATTCTCCAAAATACCGCCATGCTGGATTCGTTTGTTGCGGCGGGGCAGGAACATGCGCTGGACGAACTAAGGCGGCTGTGCGCCGTGCCAAGCGTGTCGGCAAAGGGCGAGCATCAAGAGGAGTGCGCCCTGCTTGTCGCCGACCTGATGTGCGCGCATGGCCTCGACGCCCGCCTCCTGGACGTGCCAAACGGCCCGCCCATAGCGTGGGGCGAAGCGCGCTGCGATAACCCGGACGCGCCCACCGTCCTGTTTTACAACCACTATGACGTGCAGCCCGCAGAACCCCTCGACCTGTGGGAAAGCGACCCGTTTACCCTGACCCTGCGCGACGGCAAGGCGTTTGCGCGGGGCGCGGCGGACGACAAAGGGCATATCGTGTCCCGCCTGCTTGCCCTGGACGCCGTAAAGCAGGCCAACGGCGGCAGGCTGCCCTTCCACGTCAAGTTTCTGGCCGAGGGCGAGGAGGAAGTGGGCAGCCCGCATCTGGGCGCGTGGGTCAAGTCGAACGTTGATCTGCTCAAAGCCGATGCCTGCATCTGGGAGGAGGGCGGCGAGGACGAGCAGGGACGCCCGCGCCTGTACTGCGGCATGAGGGGCATCGCGTACTTTGAACTGAGTGTCCGCACCATCGCCTACGACGCGCACAGCGGCGTGGGCGGCAGTCTGCTGCCCAACGCGGCCTGGCGTCTCGTGTGGGCCTTGTCTACGCTCAAGGATCGCCACGAGCGCATTCTGATCCCCGGCCACTACGACACGGCCCGCCTGCCCACCCTGCGCGATCTGCAACTGCTGGACGCCCTGCCCGACGAGGAAGCGTACTATCAGGGGCAGTTCGCCTTATCTCCCGGCGGCTTCGTAGGCGGCGTACAAACGACTGGCCTGGAGTTCCGCCGCCGCGCCGTGTTCGAGCCGACCCTGACGATCTGCGGCCTGGACAGCGGCTGGCAGGGACAGGGCGCAAAGACCGTGCTGCCCGCGACCGCCCGCGCCAAAATGGATTTTCGGCTTGTTCCCGATCAAGACCCCGACGAGATACACCAGGCTCTGCGCCAGCACCTGGACGCGCAGGGCTTTGAGGACATCGAAATCCGCTATCTGGGCGGACAGCGGGCCGCCAGGGTAGACCCCGATCACCCGCTTGTCCGCCTGGCCGCGCAGACCGGCGAAGAGGTCTACGGCAAACCCGCCTCGATTGTGCCGATTGTGGGCGGGTCGGGGCCGATGTGGTGGTTCGGGGGCTTTCTCGGTATGCCTGTGACCAGCCCCGGCATCGAGTACCCCGGCATCCGCGTCCACTCCCCCAACGAGCATATCCGCCTGGACGACTTTACACGCGGCACACGCCACCTCGCCTATCTGCTCGCCCGCATCCACGAGGCCGTTCCGCCGAAGAACTGAGGAATGCTTTATCCGCAGATTACGCAGATTAACACAGATTTTAATGCAAGCAAATTGGATACACATATCTCAGAAGCAATTCGACACCGCCAGTTTATATCCACGATGCTGTTGCCTGGCTGCTTTTTAATCTGTGTTAATCTGCGTAATCTGCGGATAACTCCTCTCCTCCGTTGACGCGGGCGGCGCAGTCTCGGTATACTGAACTTATGACGAACGTGTCCGTGCCGAAAACAACGGGACATACACCCGACGCCGCCAATGCGAAGCCGGAGAAGCATCGCGGCAGCATAGCGACGCTGCTGAACACCATCCTGGTATTTGTCGGCGAGTCGGCCATTCTGCTGGGAAGGTTTATACTGACCGTTGTGCGCGGAGGCGTGGATTCGCGCGACTTGTTGAGGCAGATGTCTGCCATCGGTGTGGACAGCATCTGGATCGTGCTTGTCGTAACGACGGCGACCGGGGCCGTCTTCTCGCTGTACACGACCGCGCTTGCCAACAGTGTCGGCGGCATCACGGAGTTTGTCGGCGGCACGCTGGGTTATGCTTTTTTGAATGAACTCGGCCCCGTGCTGGGCGGTGTGGCCTTTGCCGCCCGCGCGGGCGCGGCTATTGCCGCCGAGATCGGCACGATGGTCGTGACCGAGCAGGTAGACGCCCTGACCGCGATGGCCGTCTCGCCCATGCGCTATCTGGTCGTGCCGCGCGTTTTGGCCGCTGTGATTATGCTGCCGCTGCTGATTCTATTTGGCGATCTGTCCGGCATGATCGGCGGCTATCTGCTCGCGGGCGTAAGCGGCATCCCGCACGCCGTTTTTCTCGAATCGGTGCGCCACTATACGCGGGCCGAAGACCTGACACATGGCCTCATCAAAGCCGTCGTCTTCGCGCTGATCGTGGGCGTGGTGGCCTGTCAGCAGGGTCTACGCACAAAAGGCGGCGCGACCGGCGTGGGCCGCAGCACGACCAGCAGCGTCGTGCTGTGTGTCCTGCTCATCTTCGTCGCCGACTTTTTCCTCGCCCAGATCATGACCGGCCCGGCGGGACAGCGCTAGGAGTTTACCGCAGATGACACGGATGAAACAGATGCGCACGGATTGTTTTTGAATCATCTGCGTTTATCCGTTTCATCCGCTCAATCCGCGGTAAAGCATCCCTGCATCCCTGTGACAGGTATATTCTATGAGCGCGATTACGGTTCGCAATCTGATATATGAGGTTCCGCGCAAGCGTATCCTCAACAACATCAACCTGACGGTCGAGACCGGGCAGATCATCAGCATCATGGGGCAAAGCGGCAGCGGCAAAACCACGCTGCTCAAACTCATGACCGGCCTGTTGCGCCCCACGTCGGGCGACATCTTGATTGACGATGTGAACATCGCGAACCTGAACGAAGCCGAACTGGATAAGATGCGGCTGAAGATCGGCCTGGTCTTCCAGTACGCGGCCCTGTTCGACAGCCTGAACGTGTACGATAATATCGTGTTCGGCGTAGTACGGCATCGCAAGAAGACGCGCAAAAAAGAACTGGATAAGATCGTTACCGATCTGCTGGCCCAGGTGCAGCTGGAAGGTATTGAAAAGCAGTTCCCCTCGCAGCTTTCGGGCGGGATGCAAAAGCGCGTTGGTCTGGCCCGCGCCCTTGCCATGCAGCCGTCCATCGTCTTTTACGACGAGCCGACAAGCGGCCTCGATCCGATCACGGGGCATACCATTGACGAGTTGATCATGGAAACCCGTGAGCGCACACGGGTGACGTCCGTGGTCGTGTCCCATCACCTGCCTTCGATATTCAAGATTTCGGATCGCGTCGCCATGCTGCATCAGGGCGAAATCATCATTGAGGACACGCCCGACGCGGTCAAGAACTCCGACAATCCGCTTGTGCAGGAATTTCTCTTCCCGGAACGTGACAGTCTGATGATGCGTTAGTAATACGGGTATCGCCCGGTTATACTCTGATTGAGTTGCAGCGGAGTTGATTTTTGTTTTGAGAGATTTTGGTTGCTTGTTTACGGTTGATTTGAGAAGGGCAGCGGCATGGAAGGCACATCGGTTGCGAAAGTGGGACTGCTCGTGCTGCTGGCGATTGTGCTGGCGGCGGGCGGCTACTACTATCTTTCGCACAAGCAGTTTAACACGTATATGGTCAAGGTGCGTTTCAAGGATACGCGCGGCCTGCTCAAGCAAAGCGTGGTCCGACTCAAAGGCGTGGGCATCGGCGAGGTGACGAGCGTAGACCTGGAAGACACCGCCGGCGTATTAACGCCGACCGTGCGGCTTGCCATTAGCGACCGTTACCGCATTCCCACCGATTACGGCTTCGTTATCACATCGGGCCTGCTCATCAGCAACCCCACCATCGAGGTTCGTCCTCCCGACACGTCCGCGCAGACGGCGAATGCCAACCCGCCGCCCGCTGACAGTGTCCCGCATCCGCACTATCTGGCGCAGGACAACAGCGCGGTCGTGGACGGCGCGGCAACCGCCAGCGCCCTGGACGCGCTCGACCCGCAATTAACCAAGACCGTGAAAAATCTCAACGGCAGCTTCGGCAGCATCAATGCCAAGCTGGATAGCAGTTTCAAGAAGATTGATACTCTGCTGGATCGCACCAACAAACTCGTCGCCAACAGCGACGACGCCATCACCAAAGGCAAAAGCCTGCTGACCGACCCGCGACTGAAAGACAATCTGCTGATAACGACCGAGAACTTCAAGCAGTTGTCCATCGACACGCGCCGCACGACCGCGGCTTTGACCAAAAACCTGACCAGTATCCTGGACACCAGCCGCCCCAAGCTGGACAAACTGACGGATCAGGGCATCGCGCTTGTCGGCAAACTCAGCAACTCCATTGACAACGTGAACGTCGTCGTCAAGCGCCTGACGGATCAGGTGAGCGACCCGCGTTTGCAGTCGTCTCTGCAGGAGACCATCGAACTGGCGCGTTCCACGCTGTCAAGTACGCGGCAGCTTGCGAGCGACGTGCATCAGCTCACGGGCGACCCGGCCCTGCAAAACAACCTTAAAGAGTCCGCCGCCAACCTGCGCCTGACGACCGAGCGCAGCGCGTCCGCCCTGGACAAACTTAACGGCCTGCTGGACAAGGTATCGGGCGCGGCGGGCAAAGTGCGCGCCCCCAAAGTTCCTCCTGTGCAATTATTGCTGAACGCGCAGGAGGCCGTGGATCCGGGTCGGTTCCGGCTGGATGCGGACATACGCGTACCCATTGGGCGGCGCAGCCTTTTGGATGCGGGCCTGTTCGATCTGGGCGAAAACACGCGCCTGAACCTGCAGGCGGGTACGCGCTTTTCCGATAGCCTGCTTGCCCGCTACGGCATTCACGCGTCCAAGCTGGGCGTGGGCGTGGAGTTCGGACACTACCCCTATTCGGGGATTCGCACGGATTTATACGATGTGAACCATCCGCGCCTTGACGTGAGGGGCCTAATTAGGGTAAATAAGAACGCCTCGATATGGGCGGGGGCGGACGGCTTCTTCCGGGGCGATCCGATCCCGACTGTGGGCATCCAGATTAACAACTAGCGTGAGCATTGAGTACCGAGCGTAAGGGCGGCGTAAAGACGTTGCTTGCCTGCACTTTTCCAGCCAGGCGCTTCGTGTCACCCTTCCTGCTTGTCGCTGCGTACACAACGCTTCCTCGAAATTTTGCACAGAAATTACGAAGACGATTTAAGGACATTGCAATGAAAATCATTTTGACCCGCGACGTGCCGAAGGTCGGCAAGGACGGCGAGATCGTCACCGTGGCCGACGGCTACGCGCGCAACTACCTGTTTCCCCGCCAACTGGCGCTCGTCGCCACCAAAGACGTGACCAAGCAGCACGAAATGCGTCTCGCCCGCGAGGCCGCGAAGGGCGCGCAGCTGCTTTCCGACGCGCAGGCGAACGGCGCCAAGGTCAGCGGCGTCACGCTGCAACTGATGGGCAAGACCAGCCCCCGCTCCAACCGCTTATTCGGCGCGATCACCGAGGCCGATGTGGCCGACGCTTTGCAGCGCGCAACCGGCGTCACAGTTGACAAACGCAAGATCAGCCTGATTGACCCCATCAAGATCACGGGCATCTACGAACTGACCGCCAAGCTGCACGCCGATGTGACCGTTCCCTTTACGATTGACGTTGTGACCCCGGAACAACTGGAAGCGCGCGAAAAAACGCGTCTGGCCGTCGAAGCGCAGGCCGCCAAAGAAGAGGCCGCTCGCCAGGCTGCCGAGGCCGCGCAGGCTGCTGCGAATGCTCCCGTCGCTGCGTCCGCCACGGCGAACACAACAGACACGACAGATGAAGACTATATAGACGCAGAGGGCTAACCGGCGTTGCGTACAATTCCGTGGGGTGGAAACAAGCCCTCACGCCACGGAATTGTATACAATAATGTACGCTCGCCATCTTTGACACAGCGCTTTGCACTATGGCGCTGTGTTCGCTTTTATACCGCTTTGCGCTTCGTTTCCGCTTCATCTCAGGTTTTACTTTTTTCGCTCTACACTTTTCGCTTGATGCAAGGAGGCTGTCATGGCGCTGGATCGTCCGTCATTTGACCGCATTCCTCCCCAGAACCTGGAGGCCGAACAAGCTGTCTTAGGTTCCATGCTGATCGAACGCGCCGCCGTGGAAAAAGCGGCGGAAATCCTCAAGCCCGATGATTTCTACCGTGACGCGCACCGCTTCATTTTTGAGGCCATGCTCGCCCTGACCGAACGCGACGAGCCGTGCGACATGCTGACCGTGTCGGACGAACTCAACATGCGCGGGCATTTCGAGATCGCGGGCGGGCGCATCTATCTGGTAAACCTGATGGAAGCCCCGGCGACTGCCGCCAATATCGAGTATTACGCCCGCATGGTCGAAGAAAAGGCGATCCTGCGTAAGCTGATGGATGTCGGCACGCAGATACAGGGGCTGGCCTACTCGGAATTCGACGCCATCGGCGATGTGGTAGACCGCGCCGAGCGGCTTGTCTTCGAGGTCGGGCAGCAGCGCATGGGCCAGTTCTTCTATCACCTGCGCCCCCTCCTGGACGAAGAACTCGACCGCATCGAAAAACGCTACGAAAACCGCGACGGCACGGGTTCGGGCGGACGCAAAACCCCCTTCGACGACCTCAACTACAAAACCAACGGCCTGAACCCCTCGGATTTGATCATATTGGCCGCGCGTCCCGGCATGGGAAAGACCAGTCTCGCTGTGCAGATCGCGCAGCATGTGGCGATGAACGAGCAGGTTCCCGTCGCCATTTTCAGCCTCGAAATGTCGAAAGAGCAGTTGGTTACGCGTATGATCTGCTCCGAGTCGAAAGTGGATTCGAGCCGGCTGAAAAACGGGTCGCTGCTCGGCGACGACTGGCAGCGCGTCGGTGAGGGCATCAGCCGGCTGGCGGAAGCGCCCATCTATATTGACGACTCGCCCGACATTTCGGCAATGGAGATGCGTACCAAGTGCCGCCGCCTCAAAGCCGAAAAAGAGGGTCTGGGCATGATCGTCATTGACTACCTCCAGTTGATGCGCTCGCACAAAAAGACCGACAACCGCACTCAGGAGATCTCCGAGATCGCCCGCGCCTGCAAACAGCTCGCCCGCGAACTGAAAGTGCCGGTCATCGCGCTTTCGCAGCTATCGCGCGCCGTCGAAAGTCGCCCCGACAAACGGCCTATGTTGTCAGATTTACGTGAAAGTGGCAGTATCGAGGCGGAGGCCGACATCGTTATGTTCATCTATCGCGACAGCTACTACAAGATGAAAGAGGCGGGGCAGGACGAGAATGGGCATGATATTCGCGATAATAGCCAGGCCATTGACGAGACCGAACTGATCCTTGCCAAGCACCGCAGCGGGCCGACCGGCAAGGTGTTCGTCGGGTTCATGCCGCAGTATACGCGCTTCGAGAACCTGACCGACCGGCAGCCGGGCGATATGGACGAATAGACCGGACGAATGACACAGTGAAGTGAAGGGCGGGAACGGTGAAGATATGCGCGTACTGGTGATCGGAAGCGGAGGGCGCGAACACGCGCTTGTGTGGAAAATAGCGCAAAGCAGCCTGGTGGATAAAATATACTGCGCGCCGGGGAACGCGGGCATCGCGCACCTGGCCGAATGCGTCCCGCTCCACGCGGATGACGTGGACGGACTCACCGCGTTCGCGCTTGCACATGCCATAGATCTTACGGTCGTCGGGCCGGAAGCGCCCCTGATGGCTGGGCTTGTAGACAGATTCGAGGCGCGCGGCCTGCCCGTCGTCGGCCCCGCAGCCGGCCCCGCTCGCCTGGAAGGCAGCAAGGTCTTCGCCAAAAACTTGATGCAGTCGGCGGGTATCCCGACCGCTCCGTTCTGGGTTTGCGACGGTCACGCGCAGGCGCAGGCATGTCTGGAGGACTTCTACCGCCAACATGCGCCCGACACGCGCATTGTCATCAAGGCCGACGGGCTGGCGGCGGGCAAGGGCGTCGTCGTCGCCAAAGATAAGGCGGAAGCGCAGGATGCCGTTCGCCTGATGATGGAGGCGCGCATATTCGGAAACGCCGGCGACCGGGTTGTTATCGAGGAGTGTCTTGTCGGCGAGGAAGCGTCCATTATGGCCCTGACCGACGGACACGCCATCATCCCGCTCGCGCCCTCCCAAGATCACAAACGCGCGTATGACGGCGATCAGGGGCCGAATACGGGCGGCATGGGCGCGTACAGTCCGGTTCCCGTCCTGCCCCCGGACGTGGTGCAGCACGCCGTCGAGCGCATCCTGCGTCCCGCCATCCACGCCATCGGCGCATTGGGCATTCCGTATCGCGGCGTCCTATACGCGGGCGTCATGGTCACGCCGACCGGCCTGCAAACCATCGAGTTTAACTGCCGCCTGGGCGACCCCGAAACGCAGGCCATCCTGCCCCTGCTGGACAGCGATCTCGTTCCTCTATTGCTGGGTGTAGCCGAATGCAGCCTGGAGACCGCGCAGCAGCAGACACCCGCGCACTGGCGCTCCCATGCGTCCGTATGCGTTGTGGCGACTTCGGGCGGCTATCCGGGCGCGTACCAAACGGGCCTGCCCATAACCGGCCTGGAAGCGGCGGGCGCAAGCGAAGGCTGCGTTGTCTTTCATGCCGGTACGCGCCGGCAGAGCGGGCAGATTGTCACGGACGGCGGGCGCGTCCTGAGCGTTACGGGCCTGGGAGACGACGTGCAGACCGCGCAAACCCGCGCCTACGCGGGTCTGTCCCGCCTGCACTTCGACGGCATCCACTACCGCCATGACATCGCTAACCGCAGCCTGAAAAACCATTAGAGCGGCAAACCCGATTACTGTAAGCGAAAGAGGCGTTGATGAGAAGAATGTTACAGACGCTGTTGCTGGTCACGGCCAATCTAGGAGCCTGCCGATTACCCACTCCGCAACGTGCATCGGTTCCGCCACTTACGCCCGCTGCCCTGCTGACAACGGCGAATGCCGGGGCTGCGTTTGTTCATACGCTTACCATAAAGGACTACGACGCTCTTTTGGCGCGCATCGGCTGGAGCGAAGAGGCGATTTCGGCCAAGACCCTGTCGCCGTCAGGACAAATGCTCGTGATCGCCGCCTTCCCTCCTGATCCCGCCGGCACGACTAATTATGCACCCCCTTCGATGCACGGCGACCGCGCCGCCCCCAATCTGTACCTGATCCACGCCACGGGGCAGTGGAAGGCGCTGACGACCGACGACGGGTACTACGGCGGCATTTGCTTCGAGCCAAACGGGTCCCGCATCGCCTATATGTCGCAGCAGGGCGTCTCGGCGGGTATAGACCCGACCGATGCGCCGCCGCCCGTGGCGTGGGCGCTGTACGTTCAGGATGTGGGCAGCGGCGAGCGCAGGAAGGTATTTGAAGACAGGCCGGTTCCGCTATGGACAAATGACGCCTCTGAAGCAGGCGCAGGCTTATTGGGATGGATACCGGGTACACACGATCTATTGTACGGCGCAAGCCACAACGCGGGATTGTGGGACGTTCCCGGCGACGGCGCCCATCCGCGCCTTGTCACGGCCCACCCCCCAACCTCCCTCAACTACGATCCCAAACGCAAGGACTGGCGCGCAGAGTGGAAGGACATGCGAAGGCATACGTTCCGGTACGCGGATGTCACGCAGAACCTGCGCGTTCTCTCGCAGTCCTCTTACTGGCGCAACCTGACTGGCACAAAGCCTTTTTACCTGCCCGCCTTTCCCGATTCGACCCAGCTGCTGTCGCCCTCCTCGGATCGCAAACGCCTGCCCGCCCTGCTGTTTTGCAGCGCCCTTCCGGGCGGGCAGCGCGCGGGCGACCAACATGCAGGCGAACAACTGCTCGTTGTGCTGGAGTTGCCCACACGGCAGGTGCGCGTTCTGGGCGTTGCGCCGCGAGGCGGGTACTACGGAGGCTTCGGATGGGCGGCGAATGGCAGTCATCTGCTGTGCAGGGAGCGAGTGCCGAACAAGCCGTTTCGCGTCTATCAGTGCGATGTGAGCGCGATTGCGCCGCAGCCGATGCGCCACGTCAACTGGCGCACCCGCAGACAGGCCCGGTTCGCGCCGAGCCATTTAGCCTACGCGCCCTGACACGCGGGGCGTCAGATTCAGGCAAGCGGGAATTCGATGAGCAGGAACAGGCAGGGAAAGGAAACATCATGCAAAAGTTCTCCGGCGGTTTCGCGGCGCGCTTCAACCTTCTCATCTACATGGCATTGGGATTGGGCTGCTACTACTTTACCTTTATGGGCTTCAGGAAGGCCAACAGCGCGGCGTTGTGGGGCGGGGTTGTTCTGTTCTTCGTGATGAGCAGCAGCGCGACATTCCTCGGCTTGTTCGGTTTGATCGAATCGTTTACCGTGTATGAAGTAGACGCGGACGGCGTGACACGGCGCGGATGGAACGGCGCGCGGCAGATGCGCTGGCCGGACATAACGCGCATAGACGCGAGCGGGCAGCGCGACAGCCAACTAACGCTGCGCGACGCGCAGGGGCAGAGACTCGCCATCCAGCGCGGCCTGATGGACAGCAAAGAACGGGCGAGCCTGAACGCCGCCCTGGAACCCTACCTGGCCCCCATTCGCGAGCGCGAACTGCGTGACGTAGGCGGCGTCAATACGGTTTACTATCCTCGCCGCAAAGCAGCCGGGGCCGGCGCGATACTGCTGGCGATGGTGGTTCTCATGGTGCCATTTATCCTGTCCATGCCCGTAAGAGCCGGAGAGCAGTGGATGTCTGTCGCCGTCTGGGCGATGATGGGCGTCTGTTTCTTATTCGTACTCTGGCTGACCGTCGCTTCCTTTACGCAGACATTGACCGTGACGCCGCACGACCTGACCGACCGCACCGTGTTCCGCACACGGCAGATACCGTTCCATCATGTTAATTCGGTATCCTCGCGCATGGTGCAGACCAAAAACGGCAGTTTTGAACTGACGACCGTAGAGGGCGACGGCCAGAAGATCCTGCTTACGTCGCAGATGAAGGATTACGGACTGCTAAAGGAGTATATCCGGCAGCACGCGAGCGACACGGCGCGAACAGAGGGCGAGACGCAGGCGCGGGAGGCGACTGCCGGCGAACAAAAGCAGACGCGCGTTGTAATGGTCGTGATTTCGCTTGTGCTGTTTTTGATGCTTGGCGGCATGGGACTGGCCGTACTACGGCGGGGGCAGGCGCGGCTGGAAAGCTATCATCAGATGGACACGCGGGGACAGACCACATCCGGGCGCGTCACGGGCCTGTCGGCAGACGGAACGAAAAGCGAGCGCTATCTGCTGCACTATACTTTCACGGACGCGAACGGCGAACGCCGCGACAGCGTCAGTCCGATCTCGTATGCCGACTATCAGGAAACGCGCCTCGGCGAGACAGTGCGCGTCACCTATCTGCCCGACCGCAGGGACATGGCGACCGTGGCGCAGTCCATCGGGCGCAAAAGGGCGGAAGGTGACATTCGGAGCGCGTATATATCTATCGGCACGGCGTGTATCCTGACGCCGCTTCTGGCGATCCTGCCGTTTCTGCCCTTCTTTCAGCGCAAAACAGCGTCACAGCCCGCCGGTTAGCCGCGCTACGATCTCGTCCACATCGTACACGCATCCGCCCCACGTTCCGCCCGACACGGCCTGCATCGCGGCCCAAAGCCGCGTGTCGTCGGGCAGGTCCGGGTCGGCGTGGAGGTCGGGGCGCGGACGCCGCGACGCCAGGACGCGCGTTCCCTCCTCGGCCCCAAATACTTCGCCGTTCGCGCCCACAAGGTTGACCATGCCTTCCAGACGGTTGCGGTCAATCACGATCTCGATGAGGTCGCCGTCGAGGATTTTGCCGACCGGCCCGCCCGCAAGGGCTTCCGGCCCGACATGCCCGATACACGCCCCCGTGGAAACGCCCGAAAACCGCGCGTCCGTGATCACGGCCACCTGCTTGCCCCACGGCAGAAACTTCAGGGCCGATGTGATCTGATAGATCTCCTCCATGCCCGCGCCCATCGGCCCCCGGCAGATGAGGACGAGGATGTCACCGGGCGCGACGCGCTGAGACAGGCCCACCGCGCTCTTTTCATGCGTCTGATGCTCCTCTTCTATTTCTCTTATACCCGACGCTTTGATCGCCTCAATCGCCGCCCGTTCGGTCGTGAACACGCGGGCGGGGCCGATCTTGCGATAAATTCCATCGGCGTCTACCACGTCCGGGTGAATGGACGTGCTTTTGATGACGCTGCCCTGCGGGGCCAGGTTGCCGCGCGGGAAGGTGACCGTACTGGTCAGCCCTTTGTCGTGCGCGCGGGCGGGGGACAGTATCACGTCGTCCGGGTCTACGCCGTCCTGTTCGCGCAGGCGTTCGCGCAGGCGCAAACGCCGTTCGGACGTTTCCCACGCGGTCAGGTTTTGGCCCACGGTTTTGCCGTTGACCGTCAGGCAGTCGAGCGCGAGCAAACCCAGGTCGCGCAGGTGCAGCATCACTTCGGGAACCCCGCCCGCCAGGAAAAAGCGCACGGTCGGGTGGTCGGTCGGGCCGTTCGGAAGCACGTCCACGAGTCGGGGCGTGCGGACGTTGATGGCGTGCCAATCGTCCACACCGGGGCGGGGCAGACCGGAAGCGTGGGCGATGGCCGGAATGTGCAATAGCAGATTGGTGCTGCCGCCGCAGGCCGCGTGAACCGTCATGGCGTTCCGCAGGGCGTCGTCGGTCACGATGTCTTTGGTGGTCAGGCCGTTCTGTTCCATGTCCACGAGGGCCAGGGCGGAACGCCGCGCCATGTCCAGCCAGATCGGCTGACCGGACGGCGACAGGGCCGAATGCGGCAGGGACAAGCCCAATGCCTCGCCAACAACCTGGGCGGTCGCGGCCGTGCCGAAGAACTGGCAGCCGCCCCCCGGCGTGGCGCAAGCGCGGCAGCCCATCTCGGCCGCCTCTTTGAGCGTGATCTGACCATGCGCGTATCTGGCCCCGATGCTCTGGATTTTGCCCGCGTCCTCGCCGTTTTCGGCGGGCAGCGTGACACCGCCCGGAACCAGGACACAGGGCAGGTCGCGCATTGCGGCCAGGGCCATCATCATGGCGGGCAGGCCCTTGTCGCAGGTCGCTATGCCCAGCACACCCTTGCGGTTGGGCAGGCTGCGGATCAATCTGCGGAAGACCGTGGCCGCGTCGTTGCGGTAGGGCAGGCTGTCCATCATGCCCGTCGTCCCCTGCGAGCGCCCGTCGCAGGGATCGGAGCAGAAGGCCGCGAACGGGATGCAGCGCAGGCGCGAAAACTCTTCGGCTGCCGCCTGCATCAGCAGCCCGACTTCCCAGTGTCCTGTGTGGTAGCCCAGCGCGACGGGCGAGCCGTCGGGGTTGCGGATGCCGCCCTGCGTGCTGAGGATCAGGAACTCTCGGCGGTTCAGGTCACGCGGGTTCCAGCCCATACCCGCGTTCTGCGACAGCGCGAAGATGTCGCCGCTGGGTCGGTGCAGCAGCATTTCGGGCGTGATCGGCAGTTCCCCAATCGGCCCCCGCGCTTTCGTCTTCACATCGTACAGGTTTGTTTCCAATGTTGGTTCTATGTCTGTGTTCATATCTGAATGCTCGTTCCCGATGCTCATGCGTCGGTATCCTCGTAGGGAAACATTTCCCATGTGGTGGCGCTGGCAGCCTGCCATTGTTCCAGTTCTGCCGCTAACTCCGCGCTCATAGGTACTTCTGTCAGCGGGACAAGCAGAATGCCGTTGCGTGTTTCGATCAGGCGAATGGGCGTGTCGGGCGCAAGGCCATAGTGCTGCCGCACATCCGCTGGCAAAGCGACGCTGCCATGTGCATCTATGGTCACACCATTCATGTTTGTTCCTCCCACAACAGTGATTTGCGACACATCTGAGGTACTGGCTGGTTGCCTTCAACGTTGAATGCCTGCGAATATGGTACTATTTCCAGGTTGAAGTTCGTCTAGTCCGACAGCCGATTTCGGATATGACCCTAAAGGAGCATGGATAATTGGAAGAGCCTGAAATTATTGAACTTGTCATCACGCCCATCCCGCCTGACACTATACAGTCGGTCAAACAGGAGATTGTACCTCTTGTCGAGGCACAACTTCGTGAAAATGGTTTAGATGTCCTTCTTGCGGACGGACACTTCAAGATGCAAACGGAACAAACATTTCCAACGGATGCCGAAACACTTGCTATCATCGCCATAGTCGGCCCAATGGCAAAGGACACGTACAAGGAACTGATCTTGCCATTACTTAAACGACACTTTGGCGTCGAGGCGAAGCCACGCCAAAAAGATAAGGCGGCAAAGCGCGAGGAGAAAACGCTAGACGAAGGGAAAACACAAGATGAGACTGTAGAGTAGGACTAACCTTCATGGGTATTCCCGACCCCTTTGCAATGCGTCTGCAAGCGTACACTTTGGCCTGTCGTGCTTTGCTGTCGCATTACGCCGACTTGCACCGAGCAACTCTCGCGCATCCAAAACTTACCTGTGAGAGTTGTATCGCGCAGTTTGATAACGCGCTCCATGCATACTTCCTAGGAGATGCTTCAAATGACTCCTCTGATGCGGCAGAGCAGCTTGGCGGACGCCTACAAGCCGAGGCTGACTCTTTCCGGAGGCGTAATCTGCCTGCCGCAGAAGTGTTCGATGCCGTCATAGCCGATGTAAAGGGCGGCGCAAGCGCATGGGACTACAAACGCGAACTTCAGACGCTTCATGTTCAGGGCCGCGATATGGCCCTGAACTACTTCAAAAACTCGCCAGCGCCCATCACACAACGCCGCCTAGAAACGGAATGCGGCCTAGGCCATGAATACATATCAAGTAAAACGAAGAACGTTCCAATGTCTTACCAAACAGCGGAGTGTAGAATTACAATCCGCTTCGCGCCAGACTACGGCTTCAAAGACTATCTGGCGTTGCCCTATCAGTTTCTGCACGAGTACACGGCACACGTTTATGCGGCTGACAACGACCGCAGTCCTTTGTTTCACGACGGCTGGATGATGTACGCCGCACAAGCCTTTTTTAAAGAATCAGACAACCTGCATCCCGCACAGGCCAACATCTTCTTAGAATATTTGTACCCGCAACTCAACAGCGATGCTAGAATTTTCACAGGCTTTGCTCAAGATCTCGATGCTTGGCTCGGCCGGTCTGAGGAAGGTACATCGTCCGGCACCTTCCGACGTATCACTTACGAGCTGGCAGCGTTTGAGCCGCAGTTTCCGCAGCCTGCCAACTGGATCAACACATTTCTCCTCGCGCTCTATCAAGAATTTGCGTCGTATGAAAATCGTGCTGAACTAATCAAGGTAGTTCACAACTACTCCGTGGAAGAGCTGGGGCGCTATCTATGGCGACGGCCCCATGTCATCAGCTACTTCAGCAGGTATCAGCCTGATGTTGAGGAACTGTAAAATCCTCTAGTTTTGTAACGTTTTAACACACAATTCGAGTGTCCATATTGACAGGAGTTCTTTTTCGTGTTATACTTGCTCAACTGAGCAAGTATAACACGAAAAGGTTGTTATGAATCCAAAAACCGCATTGAATCAGGTCAAGATGCAGGTGCGTAAGGAAGCACTGGTCCGACGCGTCTTCACCGTCGCGGATATTGTGGACGCTACCGGGTTGAACCCTGAAAGTGTCCGCACGGAGTTGCAGCGCATGAAGGAGCAGAAATTGCTTGCAAGCGAACGGCGGGGAAAGCAGTGTCAATACTCTCTTGCCACCGACCCAGAGATGCGGCTGGCCCTTTCACAAAGTCTGTACACTTTTCTCCTTCCGGCAGTGTCTCTCGCCAATCTTCCGGTAAGCGATGCTTATAAGCAGGCGCAGCAACGTCTAGATACGGCGCTAAATACGGAGGGCGATTGTTCGCAGCTGCTGGTTGAGGCGAAAGAACTGCTTGAACAGGCGGCACAGGAAGAGGGTCACGTTTCCGCGTCGGAGGCCGTACTTTCCTACCTGGGGTACGAACGCGCCCGACTCGCCTATCTGTCGGGCAAGCACACTGCGGCGGAGCGCAGTTTTCAGGCATTACGCCCATTCTTTGAGAGCATTCATGACATGGACATGGTGTGCTACATTGACGAGTTTCTGCTGATTATTCGGCAGTTGGCGTCCGACAGCGTAAGTTTCGCTATGGAGGGGCCAGGCCGCGAACTGCGCGAGTATCTGCGCCAGCACCGTTCGCGCGGCCCGTTGCTTCCCAGGCTAGTGAATATGCTCGACCAGACACCACACAGGACAAGTAACATGGCAATCGCTTCCACTGATTATAACGCGGCAAAGGCGTTCTTTGGCGAGCGCCTGAACCCTCTTCCCGCAGCCCTGGCCGCATGACAATCGCACCGCCTATTACCCCGCGAACACGCGGCAAAACGCTTTTCCTGACGTTTTACTCCTTTAAAGGAGGCGTCGGGCGCACGATGTCGCTTTTGAACGCGGCCTGCATTCTTGCCGCGCGTGGCCGCCGGGTGCTTCTGATTGACTTCGATCTGGAAGCGCCCGGCCTGACCACGCTGCGCGACCTGACCCCTCAGCACGATCAGCCCCGCCAGCATCCCGGCCTGGTAGAACTTATCCACGACTTTCTGCGCGACCCGAACGCCTCTGCGCTTGCCGACAAAGCCAACAAAACACGCTTTCGCGACGAGTACGTGTGCGATCTGGAAATTCCTGCTCATCTGGAACGCATCGAAGGCGGCAGTCTAAGTTTAATGCCTGCGGGCTGCATGGATGACACGTATGGCAAGCGCCTGAACGCCATTAAGTTCGATCAGCTTTATGAGGAAGGCATCGGGCAGCCCCTGTTCAAGCTGCTAAAGAGCGTGATACTGCAATCGAAGTTGTACGATTACGTGCTGATTGACAGTCGCACGGGATTTTCGGACGAGGGCGGCATCTGCACCCGCGACCTGGCCGACCACATCTTTGTAGTCATGGGCCTGAATCGCCAGAACGTGGACGGCACGGTTCGCTTCCTCCAGAGCCTCAAACGCAGCAGCTGGCAGGAAGGGCGCGTGTTCTTTATCGTGTCCCCTATGCCTATCTTTTATGAGGAATTGCGCGACGAGCGATTGAAAGAAGCGCAAAGCGCCATTCAGCAGGAGGGCTACAAGACCGATCTGGATCTGCGCGTTCCCTACCACCCTCGTCTTGCCCTCGACGAAGAGCCGTTCGTCTACCACTGGTCGGAAACCAACCTGTTCGACGCCTACCAGCGCATCCACCGTCAGATACGCGCCCTCAACAACGACACGCCCCGCGAGTGGTCAGGCGAAACGCTTAGAGCAGTTCAGGCAGGTAAGTACGATCATGCACTACATCTGCTTAAACAAATCAGATTAGAGAATTCTGATTCGGCTGTAAATTTGCTGTCTTTTATCACAACGCAGAAGGCCGCAGAAAGTTCGACGTTACGCAAACATCTCTCTCCTTTCTTTGACTTCTGGATTGATATTGTTGGAGAGGAAATAGATGTACTGCGACGGTATGGCACTGCTCTTAGGGAAGATCGAAAGTATAGTCGTGCCGAGGAGAAGCTTAACCGCTATCTTGAAGTTGCTAGAGAGCAGAAGAATGATGGACAGATAGCTAATGCCTACTACGCACTCGGACTATTGAGGGCTGATCAGTGTCGCTTTACGGAGGCGTTAGTTCTTTATAGGAACGCTTTGGATGCTGGCAAAAGTTTGGAGGATCAGAGTGGAGATGCCTACATACACGGCTCTATTGGTGAAGTATATAGGCTTGCAGCTTTTGCTAAAAAAGCTTTGTTGAGCTACCGAGAGGCTCACAAACTTTTCGTTAGAGAAGATGATAAAAATGGCGTTGCATCGATACGTCTTAGCATGGGGCTTGCATACATGTCTCTCGGTGAGTACAAGTTGGCATTAAAATCCTGTAACCAATCATACCGTTTTTACAAAGATGCGGCTGATCGTACTAGCCTCGCCTCCGCCAACATGATTATCGGTTATATACGTATGTTGCGTGGAGAGAGTGATATTGTCGATATATTTAACGAGGCCGAAATTGTGTTTACAAAGGCAGATAATCAAGGTGGCGTAGCTGGGGTTCAGCAAAGCTTAGGTTATCTGCATCAATTACATGGCAGGTATGAACTTGCGATGGAGCAATATGCCAAAGCATTAGCGTACTACAGGCAAAGCAACGACCATACACAGGTATGCGCTGTACTTGGAGAAATCGGAAAAACTCAACTCCTTATGGGAGATGTAGACAACGGCAGTCAAACAATACAACAGGCCAATTCTATTGCAGAGCAGATTGGTGTTCTGGAAGTATTAGCTGAAGGTCGTGTAGACTACTCAAACGCTCTATTTCGTCTGCAAAAGCCTAAAGACGCATTGGCTTACCTGAATGAGCATTGGACGCTTGTTCAGGAACATGGCACTGCACATGTTCGCGCCGAGGCCAATGTGTTACGCGCTAAGATTCGCCTCGCGCTTGGCAATCCAGTGGACGCGCAAACGGACTTGCAGGCTGCACTCGAGTTTTATAATTCTCAGCAAGTGCATACGCCCCTCGCGAAAGAGGCCGCTGAACTTGCCGCCTCGTTTAACCCCTCCTGAATCTTCCCGTTCCTCCTCACTGCTTCCCGAAAATTATCTGTGTGAAATATCCGGCGTGTCCTGGAGGGCGGCACGCACGGCCTGGCGGTAGGCTTCGTCGGATTGCAGGCGATGCTTGATCTGCTGCGTCAGGGCGTCGGTCTGCTGCGCGTCGGGATGGTACTCGCCTTTGGCGTACATCACCTCTAGATCCAGGGTGTGCATCCCGCGCACCACGTCCGCCCCGGTCAGCGCGAAGCCGAAGGCGAGCGAGGTCAGCCCGCAGTAAAACAGGGACGTGGCGATGTTCAGGTTCTTGTGGCTGGCGAAGATGCTCATCAGCAGGAACAACAGCAGGGCGCAGGCAAGCGCGGCCAAGGCCAGTTCGTTGAGGATGTAGCGCTGATGAAAGCTGCCCACCTGATCCAGCAGGTTCAGCCGGCGCAGGGCGGGCATGTCGGGGTGGTCGTCGTTCATCAGGCGCGTCGCGCCCCGGATACGTTCGGACAGGCTGCCGTTGCGCGCGGTCAGCATCACGAGCAGGGACGCGTTGCCCAGCACCAGGGGCGAAAAAACCAGTTGGAAAAACGATAACTCCATGCGCCTCTTTCCCTGCGGAACAGCGGCGTTCCCGCTTTGCTGTCGGGGCGGGGTTGCGGCCTGCCCTGTGCGTTAGATTTTACCCTGTGTGCGGCGCAATTGGGCGTGTCAACCCGCGTGTAAATCGGGTATATTGCGCTCACTGCCTGCGAGGGCAATAAAACACAATCGGGACGAAATCAGCACGAAAACCGAACAAAGGACGACGGATGAACATAGGCATTATCGGGGCGGGCGGCATCGCGCACAAGCTGCACCTGCCCCAGATCGCGCAGCACAACAAAGCTTTCCCCGGTGAACCGATGCGCGTCACGCATCTGGCGGGGCGCAAGGAGAGCAGGCTGCGCCTGATCGCGGAACGTTTCGATGTGCCGCACTGGACGACCGACATTGACGCCCTGCTTGCCGACGACAAGGTTGACGGCGTGATCGTGGCCCTGCCGCACCCGCTGCACGTTCCCGTGGGCCTGCAAGTTCTCAGAGCGGGCAAGCATCTGATGATGCAAAAGCCCCTGTGCGCCCGCATGGACGAAGCCGACGCTTTTGTCGCTGCCGTCGAGGATACAAACCGCGCCGTGTTCGTGCTGCCCCACTTCGGCCCTGAGATTTACGCGTGCCGCCGACTGCTGGACGAGGGCGCAATCGGCAAACCGTCCGGCGCGCATTGCCGCGTCAGCCACGGCGGGCCGGAGGTGTATTACGCCGAGATACGCGACTACTTTGGCGAATCCGACGAGGGATTGTGGTTCTTCGAGGCGGGCGAGGCCGCTGTGGGAGCCTTATTCGACATGGGCGTGTACGCCGTGGCGTCCCTTGTGGCCGTGATGGGCAGCGTGACAAGCGTAATGGGGCTGACCGCGACCATAGACAAGCCCACGACACTGGAAGACACGGCCACCCTCTTGCTGCAATTCGCGAACGGCGCGCTCGGCACTGCCGAAACCGGTTGGTGTGACCCGGCCCGTACCTGGGACATGCGCGTTCATGGCACATCCGGCAAACTGACCACGCCGGGTCACGACGGCGCGGCCCTGACGCGCTGGGAGCCGGGCAGCTACACCCGCGAGGACGAGCCGGCCCGCGCTTATGCCATAGGCATCGGCCACAACGACATGGCCCACGCCGACATGCACCGGGAATGGCTGCACTGCATCCGCGAAGGCGACCAGCCCGCCCTGAGCAGCGCCTATGCCGCCCGCCATGTCACGGAAATCCTGCTCGCCGGCCTCGCCTCCGCCCGCACCGGCCAGCGCGTCCCCCTGCATACAACGGCAGAGAAGAATTAGAACCACGCAGGACACGAAGCAGAGGAGGGCAAACCGCGAAACACACCAACTAAACGAAAAGAGAAACAAAAGATCGCTTAGGCTATTCAGGGAAAATCCTGTTAATCCTGAAAATCCTGTCAATCCTGTCTATGGATTGGACTTGTTCTTTTGCGTTCCATTTTCGTTTAGTTGGTGTGTTTCGCGGTTCCTTATGTATTCTGCTTCTTGTCTTTCCTCTATATCTCTGCGTCTCCGCGTGATGTCAGTTTTTCTTCCTGCCCACCACGGCGTACAGGGGATCGCTGCGGCGTCCGGGGCTGCGGTCGAGGGCTTGGATGGCGGTGAAGTTGCCCGCCGCTTCCAGAAAGTGCTGCACGAGCGCGACACGGCCCCGGTCATCCAGATGATGCCAGAGGGCGATGGCTTTGGTGGGAAAGCAGCGGTTCGAGAACGTAATGACAAACGGCGCGTCGGGCTTGAGGACGCGGCCCGTTTCGCGCGCCACCGCAATAGGATCGGTCAGATAATCAATGGACACGCACAGTCCCGCGCCGTCGAACAGATTGTCCGAGAAGGGCAGGCGCGGCGTCGTGTTGAGGTTTTGCACGATACGCTCGCTCAGGCGCGGGTTGGCGTCGAGTTCCGCCCGGTTCATGCCCAGGCCCGTGACGTGATGGTACGTGACTTCGGGCGGCAGGTGGCTGATCCAACTGCTCATCAGGTCGAGTATCGCGCCGTCGTGCGGGAAATACTCGCGATAAAGCTGCGTGACCGCGCCGATGGCCGCGTCGTCAATGTGCGTGACCAGGCGCGGGGTGCGGTAGAAATCTTCGTCGGGCGTCTCGTCCGCGCGCCGGAAGGCTTCGGCGGGCAGTGTCAGCGTGGACGGCGCGTTCGGCTGCGTGGCGTCCTCGGATGTGTTGGTTGGTTCGGGAATGTTCATGGTGCTGCTCGGTTGGCGTTGCTGTTTGCTGTGTACGTTGTATGTGTTGTAGATGGTGGGCGGGTCGCTGTGTTACGCAGCTTGATATGGACGCAAAAAGGCGCAAAAGGACGCAAAAAGAAGCCGGAGGTTTTAGCGGGATGGGCGCAGGGTTTTGGGCTGCATTGCGCTTTCCCACTTCTTTTACGTGTCGGAACGCGGCGCGTTGCGGGCAGGGTCGGGCTTGTGTGTGGTAGCGCGGCGTGTCTTTCGCCGTCTTATCCCTGCATCGGCGTCGGCGCGTATGTGGCGGGAAACCGACGCAGTCGGGCGAACGTAGGGGTTAGGGGAGGGGACGACAGCATGACGACGGGGATACAGATTTTGATGGGCGTGAGCCTGGGGGCGTGTTCGGGCCTGCGGGCCTGCCTGCCCCTGCTCATCCTGGGCCTGATGGCGCGGTTCGGCTATGTGCCGGTCAATCCCGCTTTCGCCCTGCTGACCCACACGGACACGCTTGTCGTGCTGGCGCTTGCGAGCGCACTGGAGTTTCTGGGCGACAAGATCATCGTGATAGACCATTTCCTCGATGCCATCGGCACGGTCGCGCGCCCGGTCGCCGGCACGATCCTGGCCTCGGCCACGCTGACCCACGTAGACACCAAGACGGCCCTGCTGCTCGGCCTGATGGCGGGCGGCACGTCCGCGCTGTCGGTTCACGCGGGCAAGGCGGTCACTCGCGCCAAGGCCACGGTTCTGGCCCCCCTGCACGGCGGCACGGGCAATGTGGGCCTGTCCCTGCTCGAAGACGGCGTGGTCGTGGCCGGGTTGTGGCTGGCCGTCCACGCCCCCGTTCTCGCCTTCGTCCTGTCCCTGCTGCTCATCGCATCCGCGCTGTGCATGGTCTATCTGGCCGTCAAAACCGGTAAAAAAGTCTTCACCTTCTTCAAAACCCGCCGCCTTACAGCGCAGACGTAGCAAACCAAGCTATAGCAATAGTTTCATTCCATCCCTCGCCATTGCCGCTTGCCAGTGGTAATGATCTAAATAAGGTAATAACTCAACTGCTCGCTAATCAGGAACCCTATTGCCGCAGCTTTCTTGTTGAAAAGGTTAGCAGGAGCGACTCCGTGTGAAGTAGTATGCCGTGACAGATCGACAGGATTGTTAGGGTCGAAATCTTTGAAGTAGATCTCACGCAAATAGTAATCAAAGCGATCCGGTAAGAGCATATTGCGAGGCACAGGATTAGACGTTCCAATAGCAGAGCTAACCAAGTTGTTTGCGGATGGCTTGATAGTGGGGCTTACGTTTCGATGATGAGTACGCATAACCCCCTCGATGCGAGGGTATAACAGGCCCGTGGCACTGATGTAGTCGTTAGCAAGAAACCGCTCGAGCGCACGTTCAAAAATGCTAATGTGATCTGCGAACACAGGTATGGTATTCCAGCGCCTCCTCATATCTTCAGCATTAGCGACAATTTCGCCTACAATATCGTCGAGCAAATCATCGATCTGCCAACCTACGCGTAAGTTGTCGAGCATCCTTTGAGTCGTTTGTTTGCGCAATGCGATGAATGGGAACCATTGTTGTTGCATCAAGGCGGTCCACTCATCGTTCGTAATTTTGAAAATATCTTGGAAATGTAGATAAGCCCAATAACTTCCAAGCACTTCCTCTATATTGAAAGGACGCGGCTCGTTTGCCTGACCTAGTGGAGCAAAGTCATAGAACAGTCCCTTGCGCCATCCTTTAGAGAACAAGTACAAAACTCCGGCATCAGGCGGAATCGTTATATCTTTGAAATGAATTCTAATGATGTCCGCAACGTCATCATCATAGATCGGCTCTCCAGGTGTGATTATCCTCTTGTATCTAACTTCAAGTTGGGCGGGCGTTTCGTTGATGTATACGGTAGCGACAGCGTCTGCCCCATCTTTTCGCAAGATCAACAATATATGATCTATCATGGATGCGCGAATGTTTAGTGGTGGTTCCATTCTATCCAAAAAGAGCTGTCCGACTACTTTTTCCAGACGTGTTATGAAACCGTCTCCATCCTCGGATGAAACAAACTCGGTTACAATGAGGGAGACATCATCGCCAGCGTTTCTCACTGCCTTTGCCGCTACACCACAGGGTACTTGGTCTTTGAACCTAATTTCAAAAGGCATAAGAACGGTGTTCCTCTCGCTTGCTTGTATTATTATTGCTCGATACGTAGAACTACGATAATGTAAACGCGCGATGTGGCGTAAAACCCAATGCGACATAACCGAAATGGCGAGACCCGCTGCCAAAGATGTTTGCCTCGTCTCGAAAGTAGTCGGACCGCGACATATTAAGGATGCGGTAACTGTTAGATGATCCAGAGTACACATCGTACCGCTAGATGACTTTGCGCTCTAATTCTTTTAGTGAGGCTTCGGCCTGCTTCTCCGCCTTTTTGTGGACTTCCGCGTCTGGCGGGCGCTTGTTCTGCCGCGCCTGCCACCAGGCGCGGCCCAGCGCGTATAGCAGACAGCCCACGATACCCACTACGATCACCCAGAACAACATGCCCAGCGCAGTCGCCAATAGGAAGTAGGCGAGCATCAGCGCGATTATCACAAGCGCGATTTGCAGCAGTATCTTCACCGCATTACCTCCCACACCGTTCGAGCCGGACACGTACAAAAAAGAAGCCCGCTGCAACTCTGCAAGGGGCTTCTTTTTAGTTTTTCTATCAAGCGGGAGACGAGATTCGAACTCGCGACATCTACCTTGGCAAGGTAGCGCTCTACCACTGAGCTACTCCCGCGCACCGCACATCAGAGCCTGCAAATGATGGGCAAGAGGGGACTTGAACCCCTACGCCGTGAGGCACATGCTCCTAAGGCATGCGTGTCTGCCAATTTCACCACTCGCCCAAATTCGGCTTCTCACTGGTTCGCGCACGACTAATATATCACAGACTCGGCCTCTTGTCAAGGCACACACCGTAACAAATTTGATTTTGCGTTTGCGCCCTGCCCCCGCGCCGCGTCCGGCCCGTTCCTGCAAACGAACGCGGCTGGCTGGCGGCCACGTCCCGCCTCTCCGCTCGTCGCCCTCTCTGCCGCGCGCCCGGCCACAAATCCCGCGCCCAAAATAAAAAGCAAAAACAGCCGCCCAAACGCAAAAAAGGTGAACCCTTTGCCGGTTTCACCCTGTCTAATACCGCACAAGCGTCTACTATACAGAAAAGGGGAACCGCTGCCTATGCCTGCCCTTCTCCCGCTGCCGCCCTGACGCCCACGTGGTCACGATGCCACCGTAATACAACCTCATACCACAACGAGAACGCGCGGCGGGAGCGCTGTATTGCCATTTTTCCGCCCCGTTCTCTGCATACGACGCCCGTGATGTCTACCTTCTGCCTTCATGGACGGCCCACGCGACGCATCACCATTCCCGTTCCCCGTCGTGCCAACATTAGCCCACATCCCGCGTATAGAATGCGTGGCGCATGATGTATCGCGCCCGCCCGTTTTCAACAACGACTCTTCAACGCGAACGACCGATTGCTCGCGCATACGAAAGGCCACAAATATGGCGCTCAAATGTTTGTTTCTCAACTGTACGCTCAAGCGCAGCCCGCAGCCCTCCAATACGCAGGCGCTGATTGACAAAGTCGCCGGCCTGTTCGCCGACCTGGGCGTGGAATGCGAGACCCTGCGCGTCACCGACTACGCCGTCCGCTTCGGCAGCGGCATGGACGAGGGCGACGGCGATCAGTGGCCTCAGATACTCGACAAGATCAAGGGCGCGGATATTCTCGTCATCGCCACGCCCCTCTGGATCGGCGACCGCTCCTCGGTCGCCAAAATGGTGCATGAGCGCCTGGACGCCACCACGTACATGATGGACGAGTTCGGCCAGCACATGATGTACAACAAGGTCGGCGGCGCGATTGTCACGGGCGAGGGCGATGGCGCGCAGCACGCCGTCGCGCAGATCGTTTACGATCTGACGATTGCCGGGTTTACCGTTCCGCCCAATGCCGACTGCTTCTGGGTCGGGGGCGCAGGCGGGCCGGGCAAGCCCTATATGGAAAAGAACGGTCAGGCCTACTACTTTGTCAACGAACGCGCTCGCTGGATGGCCCACAACCTGACCGCGATGGCCCGGATACTCAAAGACAATCCCATTCGCACCAACCTCGCGCAGCTTCAGGAGGAGGCCACAGGCGTCAGCGACACGAGCCTGTAAGCAGATACCCCCCGGCGCCTCCGCCCTGTACGCGCCTCATGGGTTTGAGGCGCGACGGCTGCGCGGCGCAATGGTTATGTAGCGCGACGCGCTGAACTGCTCGTCATAGGACGATTGGCGGGCAGCGGGGCGTCGTACACGCTCTCGCAGACGCGCTCGGTGTCGTCATGCGCGCGGCTCTGCCCCCAGACCGCCATGCCCACCGGCCATGCCAGCGTCAGCACAATGGCCGTCATCAGCAGCGCGATGGCTCTGTCCAGCAGCATAGTCAGCGTACAGGCAGACTTCTTGGTCGCTGTCCCATCGAGGGGCATATTGGCGGCGGGGCCGACCGGGTCTATATTCTCTGCGGTCACGCGCAAAGCCCTCGGTTTGTAATAGATGTTCATGGTAGTGTTATTACTCTTCATGTTGATTTTGGTGTTGCTCACGGTGTCCCTCCCTGCCTTCCTGAGTTCGGGTGAGGACGCCGCTGAGAGAATTATTCCGCACAACATCGGTTTGCCCCGCTACTACTATCACGGGGAAATGCGCCCTTTTTACCGGTTTATCCTGCGCCCTTTCCGCTTACCCACTTACCGGCTGCCCGCTGTCTGATTGCCCGCTTACCGGCTGCTCACTCCCCGGCTACTCGTCCTCTTTGTGGAACGACCCTGCCGCGTACCAGCCTGCCAGCGCGGCGAAACCAGCCCAGTTGAGCAGCAGCATCTCGACAAGATGCGCGTCTATATGGCCCAGGCTGCCGAAAGGCGAGGTCGCCGAGATAAGATGATGGATGCCCACGCCGCCCGACGCCAACTCTCCGACCACGCGCGCCAGGCCCGCCACGATAAAGCAGCCCAGTATAGACGGATTGAACTCCTGCCGTACAAGCGCGACCAAGCCAAAGATGATCAGCGACACGACCGGCCCGAACAGCAGGGTCAGCAGCACGAACCATACCAGATCGTCCGAGTCCTCGTCTGCCCACGGCGTGACGTGCATAATGGGCAGCAGCATCCCGCCCGCAAACATCGCGATCACCATCGGCACGATGTAGAACGATTTTACCGCAAACGACAGCAGGCCCACGCCCACCAGGATAAGCGCGAACACGCCCGCATAGCGCGTTAGCAGTTCCATCGGGGTCGGCCCGCCGTCCGCAAGCGCCGCGTCTACGGCGGCCTTGCGCTGCGCCGCATCCATCGTCGGCTTGGGTTCTAAGGCGGGCGCGTCGTCAATCGCGCGCTGCGGCGCGGCCACGGTTCCGATAGCCACATCGCCCGTCATATCCACGGCAGGCCGCACATTCAAGGGCCGCGAAGAGACATCCCGACCGGTCTTGATCTCTTCCGTTCCTCCCGCAGTCGTTCCCATTCGCTCCCCCAAAACAGGCGCGTTCAACAGGGCGGGGGAGGCAGGCGCGGCGGGCGGCGCAAGCGACGGTACGCTGCCGATCAGCGTTGCGCCCTCGGCAGATGTGGACGGGAGGGGCGCGGAGGTGAGCGATGCGGCCCGATGGGGAGCGGCCCTGAGCGGATACGTTTCGCCCGCCGGATCTCCCGTTGCCGCGTTCAGATCCGCGCCCGCAAGTGACCCGGCAAGCGGCGCGGCGGCAGGCGATGGCACGGCAGGAGAAGCAGCCTCGATACCAACGGGTGTCGCAGGCGCCGACGACGAAGTACGGGCGGAAGGCGGCGGTATGGCCGGGGCAGGCCCGCGCAATTTCCCCCCAACGGGCATGGCCGGAGCGATCCTGCGGTTGAGGAGCGGCGCACCTGTCGCTGCTGTGTCCGGCGACAAGAGCGGCGCGTCTTCGGCATCCAGAGACAAGAGCGGCGCGGCGGGCCGCGTGTCAGGGGGCGCAGGAACAGCGGACGCCGGAACCGTCGGCGCAGGGTCTGTCACTTGCACCGCTCCCAGAGGCTTGCCGCACCAACTGCAAACATCCGTCGTCGCGCTGTCCATCCCGCAAAACTTACATAACATAACCGTCTCCTGCCCCTTTATAAAAATGCAAACTCTTTTGCAAACTCTTTGAGAACAAACACCAGAACGAACGTAAGCCCGCCCAAACTACAGCCCCACGCTGCTCACATAAATGGATTACGCAGCCAGCCTTCCATAAACATACAGACAAAATTCGGTTATTTTCCGACTGTCCGTATTATGCTATAATCGCCGCATCAGGAATCGGGTTTGCTACATCGTATCTGCTTTGAATATGCTTTGTATATGCTTTGTATATGCTTTATGACGGCTCACACGAATGTTTCCGCATACTCAATTCGCTCACGGCTCCTCAATTCTCAGAATCGTCTCGTAATGCTTCGCAATGGTGTCCCGGCTTAACTTATGGACGTTTACCCTAGCGCCTCGCCCTCCGCTCTGAGTGATACTAATGCTGTACGTCTCGACCTGCCTGTCTTGTCCCCGCAGACGAGTCATGTGGAAAATCGAGAGGGAAATCGGGAAGAGTATGCGCCCTCGCCTGCCGCCGCTTTGTCCGTGCCGCCGCTGCCCCCGTCACCCCTGACGCTGATCCTGGGGCCGGCGGGCGCGGGCAAGACCGAATGGGCGCTGCGTAAGTTCGTTGCCGCCTGGAATACGCCGCGCCCCATCCTGCTTATCGTGTCGTCGCCGCAGCAGGCGCAGACTCGCGCCGAACAGCTTGCATCGCATCTCGGCTGCAAGCCCGCCGACGTTCTGCCCGGTCTCCGCACGTTCCGGCAGCTCGCCGCCGAACTCGTCGCCAATCTGCTGCTGCCACCGCACCCGGACACCCCGCAGGAGCAAGAGCCTCCGATGCCGGAGCAGGAACATCCGAGCTACGAAGAACAAGATTACCATGAACAGGACTACGCAGAACAAGTTTATCAGGACGAACCGGGCGAAGAACCCGATATACAGGCCCTGCGCCCGATAGGACGCGCCTTTCAGCGTCTTGCTCTCGCCGACCTGTTCCGCGACACCATCCGGCCCGACGACTTTTTAGGGCGTATGCTGCGCGCCCCCGGCTTTGTTCCGGCCCTATCCGAGCGTGTGCGCGAATGGAAACTCGCCTGCCTGACCCCCGAACTGCTCAATTTGGCCGGCCCCGCCCTCGCAAACGCGCTTGGCGACCCGACATTTACGCGTAAGACCGGAGAACTGGCCCGCCTGTTCCACGCTTACGAGGCGTTCCTGACGCGCAACCGTTTGCGCGACGACGAGGATACCCTGCGTCTGGCCGTCGAAGGCATCCGTTCAGGAACTATGCGCCTGCCGGGCAACGCGGCCTGCGTTATTGTAGACGGTTTTTATCGCTTCAACCCTATGCAGCGGCATCTGCTGTCGGCGCTGGCCGCGTCCATCCACTCGCAAAGCGGCGCGCGTATCAGGGTTGCGGTCACGCTGCCCTACGAAGCGTCCCGCCCCCTGCTGTTCGCCGCGCCCGCCCGCACCCTGGGCCTGCTGCGCCACGAATTTCAGTGCCGCGAAACCACGCTCGCATACCGCTCCCCAACCCGTCCCGCCTCCCTCGCCCTGCTCAGCGACCGCCTTTTTGAAACAGAAAAAACAGACAGGAAGATAGGGAGACTGAGAGACCGGGAGAACGCCGCGCATGAAACACAGCCTGCAATCAACTCCATAAAGCATGTGGAAGCAGATTCCTCTCTGTCCCCTTGTCTCCCTGTCTCCCTGTCTCCCTGTCTCCCTGTCTCCTCTTCTGTTTTGCTGTTCGACGCCCCCAACCCCTACGTCGAAGCGGAGATGGTGGCGCGGCAGTTTCGCAGGCTGTACGACGGGGGCGGGTACGCGTGGAGCGATTTCGCCGTGATCCTGCGCGCGATGGGCGATTACGCGCCGATCCTCGCCGCCGTGTTCGAGCGGTACGGCATTCCGCTGGGCGTGGATGGCCCCGAAGTCCTGGCGGAAAACCCATTTATCAAGACGCTGCTGTTCTTGCTGACCGTGCTGCGCCGTGGCTGGCAGCGCGACGACGTACTGGCCTTTCTAAAATCCAGCTATACCGCCTCCGACAAGCTGGACGCCGACCGCCTGCGCCGCCGCGCTCGCAAGTCCGGCATCCGCGAAGGCCGCGACCGCTGGCTGGCCCTCGTCGCCAACGATTCGGAGTGGGTGGAGGAAACGTTAGAAGAGGAGAAGAGGAGAAGAGAAGAAGAGGAGACAAAAGAAGAACAGGAGACAAAAGAAGAACAGGAGACAAAAGAAGAACAGGAGACAAAACAGGAAAGGGAAATAAAAGCGGAGGAAGGGGCGGCATTACAGCGAAGGCCGTCCGTGGCGGCCACCCTGCGGGACATGGAGCATTATGACGCTCTGATGACGCGGGAGCGGCAGGACCCGCGCCGTTTCGCCACCCTGATTGAAGAGGCTGTCACGTTCTTCGGACTGGAAGAGCGGATCGCGCAGGGTGAGCCGACGCGGCAGGAGCGTGACCGCGCCGCGTGGAGCGCGGCCCGCGAGGTATTGCGCGCGCTGGCCCAGATGTCCGCGCTTTCGGGGCGGCAGGCCGTCACGTTCGAGGCGTTTTATGACAGCCTGCTTACCGCGTGGCAGGGCGCGTCTTCTATTGCGGTCGCGCAGGGCGACATGGTGCGCGTGGCCGAACCCTACGACAGCCGCGAGCGTCCGCTGAAAGTGGCCGCCGTGATGGGCCTGACCGAGCGCGTGTTCCCCCGACGCGTTACGGAAGACCCCTTTTTGCGCGATGAGGAACGGGCCGCATTGCGCGAATGGGCCGGCCTGGATCTGGAAGAGCAGAAAGGGCGGGCCGATGACGAACGTTTTTTCTTTTATCTGGCCGTGACCGCGCCCTCCGAGCATCTTATCCTCTCCTATCCACGCAGCGCGGACGAGTCCGATACCCTGCCCTCCTTCTATCTGGACGAGGTGCGCCGCGTGTTTGCCGATCAGTCGGCGGCGGCGGCGAATGCCCCGACTCCGCAGCCGTCTAGTATAACTAGTATAACTAGTATAAATGGTTCCGACCTAGAGGATGCCGAGGCGGATACTGCTGCGCCTTTGAACGATCATGCGCCCGCGTCCGGCCTGATAGTCGTATCGCGCACACTGGCGGATGTCGCGCCGCGCCCTGACGAAGTTGTCTCGGAATCCGACCGTTTGCTTGCGGCCTGCGCGGGCCTGTTCGATCCCAGAAGCACGGATGGCGGCGGGTTTGAGGCCTCTCTCGCCCTGCTGCGTACCTGCATGGAACATGAGGAGAGCCGCAGCATCTTGAAGCGCGTGGTCGTATCACGCGGCCTGCCTCGCCTGCCCAGACTGGAAGACCCTGCCCTGCGCCGCGCCTTCGCCACCAGCCGCAAGGTGTTCAGCGTGTCCGAACTGGAAAGCTATGGCCGCTGCCCGTTCGAGTATTTCCTGCGCCACGTCCTGCATCTGTACCCCGACGGCGAAAACGACCACGCCCGCGAGCAGGGAACCATGCTGCACAGGGTTCTGCACCGCTTCTATGCGGGCAGGAAGGCCGAAGAGGAAAAAGGAAAAAGGAAAAAGGAGGAAGGGGCGGATGCCTCTTCGTTTGCGGACATGCGCGAAGCGTTGCAGCGTATTCTGGCGGAACTGCTGGCGCAGGAAACCCTGGATGTCAGCCCGCATCAGGCCCGCATGACGCACCGCCTGCTTGCCGACGCCCTCGACGGCTTTGTGACGCGCGAAGAAAAATTCGGCCCGCAGTGGGGACTTACGCCCGCTCATTTTGAACTGGCGTTCGGCTTCGGGCAGCGCGACGACTGGGACGCGCAGAACGGCGGCGGAGCAGGCTGGAACGACGAGGAGCAGAGCCTCGGCAACGCGCCCGCGATGGTGAACGCAAGCGGACGGGTCGCCGCGGATTTTCGGGTGTACGATCCCGCGTCAAGCGCGGAACCCCTGTTGCTCAACGTCACGGACGGCGGTTCGCCCGTCGCCATCTGCGGCACGCTGGATCGCGTAGACCTGGACACGACCGGACGCCTCGCCCTTGTCCTGGATTACAAACTCGGCAAGCCGCCCGAACACAGCGCGATCACGCGCGGCCAGAGCCTGCAAATGCCGCTGTACCTGCTGGCGATGGAGCGCGTGTTCGGCAAAGTGGGCGCGGTCGCCTGCTACGACAGCCCGCGCGAGTCGGGCCGACCCCGCTTCCACCGTTCCGAACACGTCAGCCAGCGGCAGTTCGCGCCTCTGTCGCCGCTTGACAACGCGCCCGCCGTGGTTCCGCTCAACCGGGGCCAGTACGCCGACCTGCTCAAAACCGCCGAGGCGACCGCCATACGACTGACCCGCAGCATCGTGGACGGCAACATCGAGGCCACGCCGGGGGAACCCTGCCGCGCCTGCGCGTATAAAGATGTATGCCGCGCGGCGAACGGCGCGCACGACGGCGAAACAATTCCCATTTTGCCCGATCAAACCGCGCAGGAGTAACCCGCGCAAATGGTGAATTTTCGGGCGGCCTTTAGCGAACCGATTGGTTACTTCGAGCAGGAGATGAGGGCGCATCAACCCGACTGCGGGGTACGCCGCCCTGATCCCTGATTCCCGACCCCTGATCTCTTCTATTAATTTCTATTTATGGAGGCAGTTTGAGGACAAAAGCACGTATCCGGCATCGGAAGATGGAGCGCGTTGTACGACAGGCCAGCGAGCGCATACGGGAAACATTAAGCGCCGATCAGCGGCGTATCCTCGCGCTTTCACAGGATGGCTACGAACGCGGGGAGATCGCCCGCGAACTGGCACTACCCGAAGCCTATGTCACGTCTTTCATGGTCGGACTGTTGCAGCGGCTTACCCACGACGGCCTGATCCCTTCCCCGGACTGGCGCAGCGTCCTCAACTGGGCCGAAGACGAGGGTGTCCTGCAATAGAACACCCTCGATATATCACCCGTTGTTACGCAGGCCGGGGTTCTGCGCTTCCAGTTTGGCGATACGTTTCTGAGTGGCGCGGATGCGCTCGGAGGTCAGCGGGTGGTCGCTCAAAAAGGCGGGGCTGCCGCCTCTGCTGCCTGTCGCCTGCTGCAGCGTGTTGAACAGGTCGAGCATACCGTGCGGGTTGAAGCCCGCCGCGACCATGTTTTCCAGTCCGCCCGCATCCGCCTGATCTTCCTCGCCGCGCGAAAATTTCAGCGAGTACAGTTGATTGCCCACGCCGGCAAGGGTCTGCCCGACCGCGCCTGCGTGCAGGACGCCCAGCAGGATGCCCAATCCCGCGGCGCGTTTCTGCTGACTGGCATAGGCATTGGCCCAGTGCTGCTTGCGAACGTGCGTCATTTCGTGGCCCGTCACCGCCGCCAGTTCCGACGACGACTTGATGCGATCCATCAGGCCCGTAAACATAAACATCGGCCCGCCCGGCAGGGCGAACGCGTTAAGTTCGTTGCTTTGCACCACGCGATACGAAAAGTGCCATGTGTCGCGGTCGGCGGGCGGCAACGCCTCGCGCAGCTTCTGACCCACGCGATTAAATTCGGTGGCGCGGCTGTCCTTCACTTCGGGGTATTTTTGCAGCACCTGGGCGGCGGCCTGCTCACCCATTTGTATCTGCTGCTGCGGGCTGGGCTTGCTGAATAGCTGCGCCTCGGCCTCCTGATGCAGCAGGGGCAGGGCGGCGAGCGTCGCGCCGCCCGCCAGCGCCTTTGTCAGCAGGTCGCGGCGCGAATAGTGATACTGCGCGAGGGGAGCGGCCATGAACTCCGCCGCCCGCTCGCAGCCGCAGCCTGCCGCATGAACTTGGCCCGCGCTGCCGCAGTCGCAGGCAGTTGTTTCCAACGCGAAATTGGCCCGTGTCTCAAACCGTCGGCCTGTGGATGCCATGATGTTCTCCAATGTTTTCCAATGTTTTCCATTGTATTGTTTTCCGGTTTTGGGCCGGATTTGCTGCGTGATGTTAAAACTTCCGCATTGCTGCCGAAAGCGAGTTGTAAAGGTTGTATTGCGGCTGGCGATACGCGCGAATGACGCTGTTTTTGTTCGCCGGGTTCCATTAGCTTCATGTGCTGCTGAATGTATCACAGGCGCAGGTACAGGTATAAACGACGAGGCCGCATCGGCGGCGTGACGTGGGCGGCAGGAGCGAGAGCGTGTCTTCAGGTTCTTCGGAAACAGGTTTGATGAGAATGGCCTCTCTGGAAACAGCTTCTCTGGAAACAGCTTCTCTGGAAGCGTGGAAGGTATCGCTGCACGGCGGACACAGTGGCGAGTTCTGCGACCATGCCGAGGGGACGCTGCGCGAGATCCTGGATGCCGCCGTCGCCTTCGGGTATCACACATTTGGTATCAGCGAACACGCGCCGCGCCTGGGAGCGCAGTACCTGTATGACAGAGAGTTGGAGTTAGGCTGGGACGTAGCGAAGATCGAGACCGATTTTGCCCGCTACCGGTCGCTTTTACCCGATTTGACTGCCGAGTACGCCGACCGGCTGATTATCCTGCGCGGCTTCGAGGCCGAAGTGGTTCCCGAAGATTATGCCCGCATTATGCGCGGCTATCGCGAAGCGGTTCTGCCGAATGGACGCCCCGTTTTCGATTACATGGTCGGTTCAGTGCATTTCATTCACGGCCATTCCGTAGACGGCCCGCTCAGGTTGTTTGAACGGGCCGTTGCGTCGTGCGGCGGACTGGAACCGCTGGCTGTGGAATACTATCGTCAGGTCGCCGCTATGATCGAAGCCTTGCGTCCCGATGTCGTGGGCCACTTCGATCTTATCAAGCTGAACGCGATGCGGTACGGCGCACAGGCGGGCTATGACGCCGCGCTGCTGCAGTCGCCTGCCGTTTGCGCGGCGGCATTGACGGCGCTGGAAGCCGTCCGCGACCACAACTGCATTCTCGACCTGAACACAGCGGGCTGGCGCAAAGGACTTGCAGAGCCGTACCCCGGTTCGGCGTTCGTCACGCTCGCGCACAGCATGGGCATCGGGTTCTGCTTCGGCGACGACAGCCACCGCATTACGGAAGTCGGGGCCGGCATCACGCAAGCCCGTCAATACCTGCTCGACCTGGGCGTACCCACAATCACCATCCTGACGCGGAACGGGAACGATATTGACGCCCCTGTAATCCGCCGCTTTGTCACACTAAATTAGCGCGATGAGGGTATATACGCAAGCTGTTTTCGTCCGCAGGACGACTGGCCGCAGGCCCTTGTATCCGGTATTTTATATACCGGATCATGCTGACCCGGTTTAGTTGTAAAAAGCGCAAAGAGCATGTAATCAGATCATACTAAAGGAGCCTGCCGTGCCGCGTCCCATTGCCATAGATGATTTCTACAAAATCCGCCTTGTTAGTGACCCGCAGATCGCGCCGGACGGCGGGCAGGTCGCCTGCGTCGTCACCCGCATAGACCGCGACAAAAACAAATATCTGTCGCAGATATACGTCGTGCCATTCGAAGTTGGCGAACCGCGCCCGTTCACGTCCGGGGAAAGCAGCGCGCGGCATCCCCGCTGGTCGCCGGACGGTAAAACGCTCGCCTTCCTGTCCGACCGCCAAAAACCTAACGATCAAATCTACATCATGCCTGCGGACGGCGGCGAGGCGCGGGCATTGACGACGCTGGATGTGGAGGGCAGCATCGGCGGCTTCCGCTGGTCGCCCGACGGCAGCAAGATCGCGTTTCTGTTGCGCGAAACGCCGCCGCAAAACCGCAAATCAGCCAAAGAGGAGCGCGAAAAGAGCGGCCTGTCCAGCCCCGTGCGGCATCATACGCGGCTGAATTACCGCATGGACGGCATGGGCTATTACGATGACTCTTACCCGCAGGTCTGCGTGGCGGACGCGCATACGGGCGCGTGGCAGAGGTTGACAGACGGCCCGTTCGCCTGCGATCTGCCCACCTGGTCGCCCGACAGCAAAACGCTCGCCTTCGTCTCCGACCGCCGCGACGACCGCGACATCGCGAGTGCGCAGCAGGACATCTGGACAATCCCCGTGGATGGCGGCGAACTGACGCGCCTTGTCTCGCCCCCCGGCACAAGAGACGCCCTTGCCTGGTCGCCCGACGGTACGCAGTTCGCGTATGTAGGCAATCCCGATCCCAACGATACCTGGGGGACGACGAACGACCGCGTATTCGTCCTGCCATCAACTGGCAGCGAAACCGCCCGCGACCTGACCGGGCATACAGATGTAAGCGTAGGCTGGCTGACCCTCTCCGACACGCACGAAGTCGGGGCAGGCGACATGGTGCAGTGGAGCAAAGATTGCAGCCACTTGTACTTCGCTATCAGCAGTCATGGCAATACATGTCTTTGGACAGTAGACGTAGAAACCGAAGAAACGAACGCACTAACGCCCTCCAAATGTGAAATGGGCGGGTTCAGCGTAAATGCAGGCAGCGATGCTTGTGCTATAACTCTGGCGGGGGCCACATACCCCCACGCGCTTTACACTGCAAAGCTTGTCGAAAGTCGAGTGGACAAGATCAACATTACAGCTGATTTCAACGAGCAGTTTCCGAGTGAGTTCGAAGTTGGCGAGCCTGAACTTTTAGAGATTCCAAATGCAGGCGGCAATGTTCCGGGTTGGCTGCTGAAACCCGCGGACTTTGAGGAAGGCAAAAAGTATCCGCTGGTCGTGTACGTGCATGGCGGGCCGCACGCGCAGTACGGCGACACGTTCTTTCACGAATTACAATGGCTCGCCGCCGAGGGCTATGTCGTGCTGTATACCAACCCGCGCGGCAGCAAGGGGTATGGCGAGGCGCACACCAAAGCCATCAAGGGCGCGTGGGGCGGCGTGGATTACGACGACATCATAGCCGCCACGGACTACGCCTGCGGCCTTGATTATGTAGATGCCAACCGAACGGCCATCATGGGCGGCTCGTATGGCGGCTACATGACCGCGTGGGCCGTGGGCCACACCGACCGATTTCGCTGCGCCATCGCCGACCGCCTTGTCGCCAATCTGCCCAGCATGAGCGGAACCTGCGATTTCACCTGGAAGCCCGATGCCTATTACGAGGGTAACGCGTGGGAGAGGCCGGACGCGCTCTGGCGCTGCTCGCCCCTCGCGTATGCAGGCCGCATCGTCACGCCCCTCCTGCTCATCCACAGCGACGGCGACCTGCGCTGCCCCGCGGGACAGGCCGAGGAGATGTTTGCGGCCCTGCGCCTGCAGCGCAAGACCGTGGAGTACATTCGCTATCCCGCCGAGTCATCGCACGGCCTGTCCCGCAACGGCCCGCCCGACCTGCGCCTTGACCGCCTGCAGCGCAACCTCGAATGGCTGAACCGCTGGCTCAAAATGTAAGCGCTCTACCTTCTTGTTTTAGTGCCGGAGCGGAAAACATGACCGAAGAAACAACGGAATGGTGCATGAGCCTGCCGCTGGTGCAGCGGCGTAAATTGGACGCGCAGGAACGACAGCTTTTACAGCGCCAACTTCGACTGCTGCGCTGGCGCGTACCGGGTATTCTCCTGTCGTTCGCTGCCATATATGGAGGCATTTACGCCATAGCGCAGGCCGTGTCATCTACAGAGCAGGATAGGCAGATCGCTGTTACGCTGGGGTATGTAGTGTTTTATTTTGTGTTTGCGCCTGCAATGCTGCTGCTCCTCTACGACGTTTTCCGACGGCGAAAAGCATGGTGGAGCGAACTGAACGCGCAGGAAGTCAAACGCTTCGCAGGCATTTTTCAGCCCGAGCCGGGCGCGAAGGCGCTGCTCCAGACACTGCGCCATTCGCGCTTCACGCCGGATAAAGCAACGGGAATGTGGAGCATTGAAACGCTCGGCCCATGTGGGCGTTTGTGTCGCGTACAAGATCATCCTGTCAAGGTTTGGAAGAATATGCCGTTTGTCCGGGTCGCGCAGACGCCCGAAGTGGCTGCTATCGCGGCGCAGTGGCTACAGCCCGTACAGCACGATGGCGAAGAGAACCTGTACGGGCAGCGCGAAATGTCGCCTTGCGAGCAGGAAGAACTCAGGCGTTTTGCGCGGCGACTGTGCCTGCGCTTTCTGCCTCTTACCCTGGCATACACGCTCCTGGTATGCGTTCTGGCTGGCTTGAATGTGGCGCACTTTCCCATGCCGGATCAGGCTGCGCGAGTTTGCCTTATTCTTCTTGCCTGTGGTAGTGTTGATCTCTACATCACCGCCGCAAAGGTGCTGCAAGCATCACGTAGAATGTACCTCGACGCGCAGGCAGCCCGTATCGCTATCATACGCGTAGACGCAAAAACCATAGCGGAAACGAATAAAGCAGAGCAGATGGGGGCAAGACAAAGAAGACTTCACAACATGAAATATTCCAGCATCAAAAAGAACACGGCGAAGATCAAGGAAACCGCCGGCGCAGGCCAAGAGGACATCGCGGCAGAGGAAATCGCCGTTGAGGTTTTGCCATTTACGCAACGACGGTGGACGGAAGCAGGCCATCCCTCGGCGTGGCGCGTAGCGAGTTCTGCCGCATGACCCTGCCTGAGTCTTCTGCAATTACCTTTCAGTCGAAAAGAGAACCCACATGATACAGGCCGGGGTGTTGACCGTAAGCGACGGGTGCGCGCGGGGCGAGCGCGAGGACGTGTCGGGGCGTGTGCTGGCTGAGACGCTGGAGGCGAACGGCTACGCGGTCGTGCAGCGGGCGGTCGTGCCGGACGAGACCGCTCTCATCGCCGACATCCTGCGTCTGTGGTGCGACACGGACTGCGGCCTGGTCATCACCACGGGCGGCACGGGGTTCGCCCCCCGCGACATCACGCCCGAAGCCACCCGGCTTGTGATCGAGCGGGACGCGCCCGGTCTGGCCGAACTCTTGCGCTGGACGGGCTACCAGACGTTTCCACGCGCCGTGCTGTCGCGTGGCGTGACGGGCATCCGGGGCCGTGCGCTGATCGTGAACCTGCCCGGCAGTCCGAACGGTGTGCGCGACGGCCTGAACGTCCTGCTTCCCCTGCTCCCTCACGCCATCGCCCTGCTGCACGACGAGCCGGTAGATCATACGCCTGTGCAGGGAGGAGAGGAAAAAGGAAAAAGGAAAAAGGAGAAAGGAGAGGAGGCTGCGGCTTTATATGTGGCTGCGCCGCATTCGTTTTCGCAGAGTGCGCCCGCGACTGTGGTTGTGATGGAAACGAATCTGGATGATTTTTCGCCGGAGCTGTATGAGACCGTGATGGAGCGGCTGCTGGCGGCGGGGGCGCTGGATGTGTTTCTGTCGCCGATACAGATGAAGAAAAACCGGCCCGCGACTCTGCTTACGGTTCTGGCCGCTCCCGACAGCATGAACGCGCTTGCCGAAGTCCTGTTCACACATACCAGCACGTTCGGCATTCGGCATACGACCATGCAGCGCATCACGCTTGAGCGACACTGGCAGACGGTGGAAACGCCGTATGGCCCGGTCCGCGTCAAAATCGGGACGTGGCAGGGTCGCGAAACCAGCGCGTCGCCGGAGTACGAGGACGTAAAAGCCGCCGCTCGCGCCCACGACGTTCCGGCCAAAACCGTGTACGCGGCGGCTCAGGCTGCTTATATAATGCCGGCGCGTTCGCTGCCTCCTTCTGATACCTCGGCCTGAATAGGAAACGCCGGAACCTTGATTTTACGCCTGCCGTCTTGACGTTAAGAGCCTGCCTCCTTCAACCTGCAAAAACGATTTGCGGGGCATTGGGCCTAAAATATAGAGCGCAATGAACAGGGCGTGACGGATAAGGCAGGCGGCAAAGGACGGGAGCAGCAATGCAATCTACAGACACGCAGTTGAATTTGAGCGGCAAAATGGTCGCTGTGCTGATTGACGAGGGGTTTGCCGCCGAGGAGATGCTGACGGCCCGCCGCGTACTGGATCAGGCCGGGGCCGTCACGCACCTTATCGCCCTGAACGCGGGACGCATCGCCTGTTCGCACAATGGACAGATGGGCAGCGAAACGTATCCCGTAGACGTGCCGATTACGCAGGCGCACATTGAGCGGTACGACATGCTGCTATTACCCGGCAATCCCCTGCATCCGACTGCCCTGGCCGATGCGGGTATGGCCCGCACGTTCATCAGCGAGTTTTTTGATATGAACAAGACGGTGGGCGTATGGGGGTGGGGCGCGGCCCTGCTGGCGCATATCGGGTTATTGCAGGGGCGGCGGCTGGCCTCTCCCGCCGATGTGCGTTCTATTATCGAAAGCGCGGGCGGGCAGTGGGCGGACAAGGAAGTCGTGATTGACAACAACCTGATTTCGGGCCGCACCCACGAGGACATGCCGGTTTTCAGCCACGAACTGCTGCTCGCGCTGTCGGGGCAGGCAGGCGTACAGCACGCCCTGAACATCGGCCTGAGCCACGCGGAGAAGCAGTAAGCGCATCCGTGCAGGTTCAGCAAACGGACAAGCGAAAGCATAAAAACTCCTCTTCCGCGACGTTGCGGGAGAGGAGTTCTTTCAGCATAGTGGACTGCATGACCGCTGTACCGTTGCTGTGGCCTATTGGCTGACTACATTTTGCCGCCCATTTTGTCCATAGACTTCATTTTGCCCATCTTCAGGGCCGTAATCATCTTGTCATGATCCATAATGTCAGGGAGATACTTTTGGGCGTAGGCTTTTACGTCGGCATCTTTGCCGCCGCTGATTTCTTTGTTGAACGCCGTAATCGTCATGTCGTGGCCCGTCTTTTGTACGGCCATGTAGTTGGAATTGAAGGCCGCGCCGTTCAGCGTACTCATCTTGGCGTATTTGGCCTTGTTGTCCGCGCCGGGGTCGCCGGGCAACGTAACGCCCTTGCTGGTCGCGAGCTGCTTCAAGTCGTCTTCAGCTTTCGTGTGCGCCTCAATCATCTTCTGCGCGTATTCTTTGAGTTCCGGTTTGCTGGTCTTGGTCAGGGCAAGCTGGCTGGTCTTGATTTCCGCAAGATTAGAATGCTCGGCCGCCACCATAAACATCTTGTCCTGGCTGCTGACCATCATCTTGCCGCCGGCCATTTTGTCGCCGCTCATCTTATCCTGGGCCATCACATTCGCGCTCATCGTGGCAAACAGGCCTGCGGCCACGAGCATCGTGGACTTCATGGCAAATCTCATCGTCGTATACTCCTTATGAACTGCGGTTCTCCTGACAGACCCTTCTATATGTTATAGATGTTGGAAGGGCAGGCTGACAAATGGTGTCAATGAACGCATTATCCTACGAATAGGTATAACGGATATGCGTACAAAAATGTTCCCGCTGTTGACGCAGCAGAAACACGCCAGTGGCGCGTGACTACGAACTGCCGAAAAGTGAAAGTACAGGACGCGGAAATATAACGGGCGGCAGTATTAAGAAGGGAAACACAGGAGGCGGGTATGCTGGAAAAGCACGAACTGGAGCAGTATTTCTGGGACGCGCCCACGGTCGCGCACCTGGCGGATTTCGCGGGCGCGTATGGCCGGGTATGCTGCCTGTGCGCCCCGCTTCTGGGCCGCGAACTTGCGGCGCGGGGCCATGATGTACGCATCCTGGACATGGACGAGCGGTTTGCCGACCTGCCCGGTTTTCGCAGGTACGACGTGTACCGTCCCGAATGGCTGGGTGAAACCTACGACCTGATCGTGTGCGATCCGCCGTTCTTCAACGTGTCGCTGTCGCAGTTGTTCGGGGCCGCGCGCCTGCTCAGTCGCAGCGACTTCGCGCAGCCGCTGCTCGTGTGCTATTTACAGCGCCGCGCGCTAAACATCTGCGGCGCGTTCGCCCCGTTCGCCCTGGAACCCACCGGCTACCTGCCCGGCTACCAGACTGTCCAGGAAACCGGGCGCAATGCCATCGAATTTTACGGCAATCTGGGCGAAGCGCAGCACCTGCGCCTGTCGCAGGGACGTTAGCGTTTATGGTGTGCGCCATCTACAAGGTGAGGCAGACGCGTGAGTAGTCTGCAAACCAGCCATTCTGTGCCTGACGTACCTTGCCCATACGCGAATAGCCCGTGTATCTCTATGTATTTGCGTTCAGTCGCGTTCAGTCGCGTTCATTTGCGGCTATCTATAAATTGGGACGGAACGCGAACGGACTGCCGAGCAGCGCCTTCCATTGCTGCCGCTGTTCCGGGGTCAGCAGGGCCAGGATGCGAGCTTCGCCGGCCTGCCGCGCCGGCTGCAAGGGCTGGAGGGCGACAACCGTTTTCAGGTCGCGGGCGCGTGTCTGCTCCGGCGTCAGGGTGACAAGGCTGGTGTGGATTTCCACGATGGACGTGCCGCGCCCGTTTTGTACGCGGGCTGACTGCTCAACGGACTTGTCCTGTGGGAGGGCAGGCGCAGGAGGCCGCAGGCTTGCCGCCGCCGCGCGCAGGGCATCGTTCTGGGCATCCATGAACGCCTTCGCCTCGGCCTCTATCGCTGCGCGCTGCGTGTCGGAAAGCTGAAGCGTATCGGCCAGATTGGGGGTGGACAGCGCGAATGGGCCGCGCCATTGCAGATCAAGTTCCACAACGCGCTTGATCTGCGCGGGCGTCAGCGCAGTTAATGTGCGTTTGTCCGCCTCACTTTCAAACACCAGATGATCCTGCTGTATCGCCTCTCGCACTTCGCGCGCGCGGGCCGGTCGTTCGCCGGGGGAAAGGTTTTCCCCCTCGGATTGCAGATCCTGAATACGCTTCGCGTCCTGCCGCGCCTGCCGACGCAGGGCGTCGCCCGCCGTTCCTTTCTGCATATCCAGAGTTTCGCGTTGCAGCTTGTCGAGGTTCAGTTCGCCGCGCACATCGCCGCGCATCAGCATCTGCGTGATGTGCGGGCGATCCGGCTCCAGTGCGCCGCCGACGTAGGGCGTGGAAAAGGGCGAACTCCCGCCCTGCGTGTACGTTGTCTTTCCGGGCGCGCGGTGGATCACGGGCGGCGTATCCTGAGTCGTGCGCGAAGCTGTCGGTTCGGAAGGCGGGCGGGACAGGGGCGGGGCCGTGTTTTGCGCCAGGGATGAGGAGGCGCACAGGACGGCGACGCAGAGCATTACGGACAGCCGGCCAGCCGGCCTGTACAGCGTATTCCGGCGAAAAGAGCGTGAACGTTGAATCATGGTTTTGCTCCTGACACGAACGAATAGGGTCAAGCCGACGCGGACGGGATGATTCAAACGATTTTGGAACACAAACGCGATTACCTTATTACCTTGCGGCGAGTTATCCGGGCGAAAAAGAAAGAGCCGCGCTTCCTCCCCGTCATACGGACGGGAAAGGAACGCGGCATTCCTGCTTACAAATTCGCGCGGAAGGTAAATGGGCGTCCCTGCATGGCTTTCCACTGCTGCTGCTGTTCGGGTGTGAGCAGGGCCAGCGCTTTGGCGTCCATTCCTTTGCGCAGCGTGGTGATCTGCTTGTCCTGCTCTTCGATCTGCGCCTGCATCTGTTCGGGGTTGGGCATTACAAAGCGTCCGCCCGGCGTCGGGGGCATGGGCGGGGCGGCATCCGCGGCGGCATCCGCGCCCTTCGGGGCGGCATCTTGACTCGAGGGCTTGGCGTTGTTCCGGCCCGTTCCGGTCCTGGCCCCACCGGGCGCATTGCGCGGCCCCATGCCGAACATGCCTGCCCGCGCGGCCTGCTGCTGATTGCGATATTCCCGGAGCATGGCTGTGAACTTGGCCTGCTGATCGGCGGTCAGGGGCAGTTTGGCGGTCAGCGCGCTGTCGGTCAGGGCCAGCGGGCCGCGCCATTGCAGGTCCAGTTCGCGCAGGCGTTTGGCCTGCGCGGGGGTCAGGACGGCCTCGGCCTTTTTGTCCTGCTCGCCCTGCACCGCGAACTGCGTTTCCTGCACTTTGACGCGCATCTGCTCGCCAAACGCTTTCTGGTCTTCAGGCGACATATCGCGCGGATTGCCGCCTCCCTCGCTCATCATCTTTTGGAACAGGCTCATGATCGGCTGCGCCATCGCGGCGGGGTAGCCGTTTTGCAGGTCGGTCAGCGCCTCGGTCTGTCGGCCATTCAGCGCCAGTTCGTTGCGCACATCGGAGCGCGTGAGCAGGTTCGACGTGCCGCTGACGCCGGGATCGGAGAAACTGCGGGACTGCCGCATCTTGCCAACCATGTCGCCCATCGGCCCGCTCAGGGTGAACTGCTGAACGCCCTGCGCGCGCAGCGGCAGATGGGCGCACAGCAGCAGCGTGGCGGCGACGCCCGCTGTGCGGCGAACGGCGCGATAGGGTGTGTGTAAGGTTAGCATAACATAGGTCTCCCGACAGAAACTCAACAGTAAAATCAGTGCTACATCGTCAATAGATCCATTAGCAGATCCATTAGCGGACGAGGTGAAAACAACAGCCGACATTGGACGCTCTTGAAGACTCAGACGCAGAAAGTGTACTGCATAGTTCCAATTCGCGTCAACCTGTACAGGCCGTTTGGACGTGATTCCGTCGCCTTATTTTTGTGTCGTCATCAGAAAGCTCTATGAAGCTCTATATCGTAATGAGAGATCAAGGAGAGATCAAGATGAGAAAGCAAGGTTTTGTTGCGGGGAAGCGCGGAATACTTGCCGCATCGGCTCGATTTGTCGTCCTGCCCGCCACGCTTTTTCAAGCTTTTTCAAGGTGAGCGGAGGCTCGGCAGGAGTTAAGCGCGTATGTGTGGAACTTGGCAGGGCAAACGAACGGTCGGCTGTCCATGCGGGCAGGCTGTAGTTCGTTGAACAGCTTTGAGCGATACAATTTGAAATTGTCAAATTGTACAGTTTCAGATGAACAGCGTCAGACAGTATCTGGCAGGCGTTCAGGAAAATACTGCGTCTGTATTTGTGAGTAAAGGCGGGGCATGGACACAGAACGGGTTCCCGCTATGGACGGGACAAGTGCGCCTGAGACTTCTGCCCCGGTGCGACGGGTGGCCGTCGTGGGCGCGGGCAGTTGGGGGACGGCGCTGGCCGTCCTGCTTGCCGCGAACGGGCATGAGGTCAAATTATGGGCGCGCAGTCCCGCGCTGGCAGGCTCGCTGCGCGCGCGGCGTGAAAACCGGGAGTATCTGCCCGGTATCCTGCTTGCGCCTGCCATACAGCCCACATCGCGGCTCGTGGACGCACTGGCGCAGGCCGAGGTCGTTATTTTCGCCGTGCCAAGCGGCGCGTTGAGGGACGTGGCGCGAAACGCGCTGCCGCATTCCCGCGCGGGCGCGTTATTGATTTCGGCCTCCAAAGGTCTGGAAGAGGGAACCGGCCTGCGGATGAGCGAGACTCTGGCGCAGGTGTGGACGGGCGCAGCCGCGCAGACCGTGGCCCTGTCCGGCCCCAATCTGGCCGTCGAGGTGGCGCGGGGCGTCCCCTCGGCGAGCGTGGCCGCAAGCGCCAACTTCGAGGCGGCGCGTGACGCGCAGCGTTTGTTTTCCAATCAGCCCGCGCCGACGTTTCGCGTCTATACAAGCCGCGACGTGATCGGCGTGGAATTGGGCGGGGCCATCAAGAACGTGATCGCCATTGGCGCGGGCGTGTGCGACGGCCTGGGCTACGGCGACAACTCCAAAGCGGCCCTGATGACGCGGGGCCTCACCGAAGCGATCCGGCTGGGCGTTCGGCTGGGCGCGCAGCCCGACACGTTTCGGGGCCTGTCGGGATTGGGCGACCTGATGGCGACGGGCGCGAGCCGCCTGTCCCGCAACTATCGTGTGGGCCTTGCGCTGGGGCAGGGCCGCGCCCTGGCCGACGTGCTGGCCGATCTGGGACAGGTGGCCGAGGGCGTCCCGACGACCCGCGTACTGTGCGAACTGGCCGCCCGCAGCGGCGTGGAAATGCCCCTGTGCAGCGCACTCAACAGCGTCCTGTTCGCCGGACACAACGCCCCCGAAGTGATCCGCAGCCTGATGCTGCGCCCGCCCAAAGAGGAAAACGAGACGCTCTAGCAGGCTGCACAGCCGCTTGTGTGCTGCAACAAACATAATTCTGTACAATACGCGTAAAGAGTAAAAAGGAGAATAACAATGGTAACAGCCGCGCAAATCAGACGCAAAGTAAAGAGCAAGCGCATCCGCTATCAGGAAACAAACACGCCTACGCCACCAATGACTGGTGCAGAGGCCATAGCGTACTGGAAACGAGAGGGTGTGCGGGGAGTATTCTCCAATACGGAACGCTACCCACAGGACAGCCCCGAACTGGCGCGTCTGTTTCGTAAGCAGGCTGAAACACGCGGGTAGATCATGCTTGATACTGATGTGCTGATTGACTTGGAACGCGAACTTCCGGCTGCAGATGCCTGGCTCGATACGCTGTCGGGCCTGCCGCCCGTCGCTGGTTTTGCCGCAATGGAACTGCTCAATGGCTGTCAGAACAATGCCGAGCGGCGCAAGGTAGAGAAGTTTCTGCGTCCCTTTCCGACTTCTATGGCCTTCGCCGGTTGCTTTGCAGCGGACTTATGCCACGTTCACCACGCTGCGGCTGGCACATGGCGTTGGTATGATGGACGCTTTGATCGCCGCTACGGCCCTGGAACACGGACACGCTCTGGTAACTTTTAATGTACGCCACTTTCGCGCCATACCGGGTCTTGTTACCATACAACCTTACAAACGTTGAGCGACAAGGCTGGCGCGGGAATGAGACATAGTTTGCCTGGTAATTTCACGCCTATCAAATAAGGGGACTATTTCGCCGATGACAACTTCAATAATGCAACGTCTTTTCTCTGTCCGCTCGTTCGCTCTGCTGCTTGGATTGGCCTGCCTGTCCTGTGCGCTGAGGGCCGGGGCGCAAGCTGCGCCTGCCAGCGCACAGACCGACACCCCGCCCATTGTGAGCGACACGTCGCAGTTGACCGTTCTCAATCAGTTCGCGACGCAGGCCGACGCGACCGCCAAAGAATGGTATCCGCGCATCGTGGCCCTGCTGGGCGCGCAGAGCAGCAAGCCGCCGACGAAAATCACGCTTGTCATGGACTTCAATTACAAGGGCGTGGCCGCGACCAGTGGAACAACCATCGCGATGTCTCCCGAATGGATACGCAAACATCCCGACGACCTGGGCATGGTGGTACACGAAATGACGCATGTGGTGCAGGGCTACCCGAACTACGATCCCGTCTGGCTTGTGGAAGGTATCGCCGACTGGGTGCGCTGGTTCAACTTCGAGCCTTTGGACAAGCGCCCGCATCCCAATCCCGACAAAGCGACCGCCCGCGACAGCTACCGCACTACGGGGGCGTTTTTGGATTGGGCGCTGAACAAGTACGACAAAGACCTTGTCAAAAAATTGAACGCCGCGCTCAAAGCCGATACCTACAAGGAAGCGATGTGGCAGACGCTGACCGGCAAAACGCTCGATGACCTGAACGTGGAATGGCTCACGGCCCTGAAAGCCGCAAAGGCGCAGCAGTCTGCGGCGAAGTAACGCTTCAAAAGTAGTGTTAAAAAAGCAGTGTTAAAGTAGTGTTAAAGTAGTGTTTTAGAAATAGTGTCTCATGCGTAAATGTATTTCTATTCTTATGCTTCTGGCGCAGGGGCTGGGCGGAATAAGCGCAAGCTGTGCAATCGCTCAGACCGCCGCGCCTGCCACGCCCATCACACCTGCCGCATTCTCTGTTTTGCCGACTGAAAACACAGGCGCGATACCTGTGCTTCAGCAGGGACACAGCGGCGGCGTCACGCAGGCCGCGTTCGCCCCCCTCACCGCGCGATTGGCGACGGCGAGCCTGGACGGCACGGCGCGGTTGTGGGACCTGAAAAGCGGCGTTCTTATCGGCACGTTCGCGCATGGCCCGTCCGTGTCACACGTGACCATTGCACGGGGCGCGAAAACGCTCGTTACGTATGGAACCGGCGTTTTATGCTTCTGGAACGCCGAGACCGCGCGCCTGCTTGCCCGCGTCACGCTTGTCGCCAATACTGCATCGTTGGACAGCACGGTCGTCCTATTGGGCGAGGATCGGGTCAGCGCGTATGGGCCGCGTGGACAGGTGCGGATGTGGGACAGCGGCACGGGCCAACTGCAAAACACCTATAACTGGCCGCCCGACAGCCTGCAAAAATACGGGCGTCCACTCGCCTTTACGCCGAACGGCAATGCGGTCGTGTTTCAGCGCGAAGAGCAGGAAGACGCCGACCAGAACGCGCAGGACGCCTCGCGCGCGGCTGTGGGCGCGGACGGCAAACCCGCCGGCCCGCCCCGGCGCTACAAACTGGTGACATTACAGCTTGTAGACGCCCGTACCGGGCTATTGAAAGCCGCTTTGCAGCCCTTCGAGCAGCGTTCCGAGCAGGGCTACAACCCGCAGACCGCTTTTTCCCCCGATGGCGCGATCATGGCGCAGTCCGGGGAGGACGGGCTTGTCCATCTGTGGAACCTCAACACAAATCGCGCCCTGCCTCTGCTGCGCGCGGGCAAGCTGCCCACGCATTTTCTGGTTTTCTCCCCGGACGGCAAACGCCTTGCCACAGCCAGCCGACAGGTGACGAAAGAATCCCCCGGCGACGTGACTGTATGGGACGTGCTGACCGGCAGGCGCATTGTCGCGCTGCCCGGTCTTGCCGATGTCGCCATCCACGCCCTTTGTTTCGACCGAACGGGGCGAACGCTGGCCGTGTCCGCCCCCAATTGGCACGACCGCAAACTCAGCCTGCAGCTATGGGACGCCCAAACCGGCAAAGTCCGGCTGGCCGTACCCGGCGGCATGGACATAGACACCCTCGCGTTCGCGCCTGACGAATCCCTGCTTGTCGGCAGTGACCCGGAGGGTGGCCTGCGGGTCTGGAGTGTGCAAAGTGGGCAGGCGATGGGCGAATTCGCTGCTGGACGACAGGCGTTTTCCCCGGCCCGCTCGCCGGATGGAACGCGCGCTGCGTATGTGGGCTACAACGGCTGGCTGCACATCTGGGACGCAGGCACGGGCGCGCTGCTCGACAGCCTGCCCACCAACAAAGATTTTGGCCCGGACGCCCGGTATTTGCAGACCGAGGCCGTATTTGCGCCGGATGGCCGCTCTGTGGCCTACGTGGTTTCACACAAAGGTTCGGCAGAAATTTACGATCTGGCCGCGCATACGCGGCGCGAGATATTCCCCGCCGACCCGAAGAACGTTGTGGCCGCGCAGCGGGTCCTGTTCGCCCCGGACGGCAAGACGCTCGCCCTGAGCGCCTCGGACGGCAAAACGCGTTTTGTGGACATAGCCAGCGGCAGCGTCGTGGCGACGATAGAGTACAGCTTTGCCGGGGACGGCGGCACGGGTGAACGGGGAACGCGGTTTACGACGGACGGCAAATCCTTCGTTGCGCTGAACAACAGCAGCATTCTTATTTACAATGTGGCGGATGGCAGTTTGCGGACAACGATCTCGCCGGGACGTTTTCAGGACGGCGTTCGCCTGAGCGCGGACGGCGCGCTTCTCGCGGCCATGCTGGATCGCGAAGTCCAACTGTACGATGTCGCCACGGGGCAGATCAAGGCCGCCATCAAGATCACGGACGGCGAGTATCTGTTCAGCGTCCTGCTGTCGCCGGACGGGAAGCAGGTACTGACGCGGGGCAGTCAGCGCATACGTGTGTGGGACGTGGATTCGGGGCAGACCGTAGCGACGCTCCAGTCGCCGCCGCCGATGGGAGAGATGGCATATCCTTATTACGGCGTCTCGCCTGTACTCGCGGGATTTTCCGCCGAGAATAGATATGTGGGACTGCGGCTTCCCACCGGTCAGGCCATCGTATGGGAGATCGCGTCGGGTCATTTGCTGCCCGATGTGACGCCGCGCATCCTGGACGGGTTTGCGCCCGCCCTGCGCCGTCCTTTAAGCGTGATGGGCGCGTCGCTTGTCGTGCATGACCCGCGCACCGGAAGCCCGCTCGTCCTGCTGACCGCCTTTCCCGATCTCACCTTCGCGGAGCAGCAGACGCTCAATAACAAACCCGATACGCCGCGTAAGCCTGTCCGCTTCGCATGGCTCGCCCAGACCCCGGACGGCTATTTCGACGGCAGCGCGAACGTCGCGCGTTTTCTGCGTTCTGGTATGGCGTCCACATCTGTCGCCGCCGGCACACAGGCAGAAGCCTTTCATCACCCGGAACAGGTGCAAAAAGCCCTGCGTCTGGAACGCCCTCCCCAGGCGCGGAACTGACAAATTCTCTTCGCTGTGATACTGTCCACTGTATAATTGATGTATGATTGACAGCAAATCAGGGTCGTGGTATGATACCGGTATACCCGCTGATATTTTCCATCTATTTTGTTTGTGCTGTTCATTGAGGAGAAAAAGCCATGAAGTGTGCGCGCTGCTCCGCTGAGGTTCCCGGTCAATCGCAATTTTGCCTGCGCTGCGGCACGCCGCTCCATGCCGCCGCCGCTCCGCCGCCCGTTCGACCTGTGATGCCCACGGTCGCGCCCATTGCGGCCCCGGCCAATAACCGGTCGCTGATGGCGGTTGTCGGCGTTCTGGTCGTGGCCGTGCTGGCGATGGCGGCCTGGATGGTCAAAAGTTCGCTGGCGCAAAAGCCGGGCGCGACATCTGCGCCCAGCCTGGTGCAGGCTCCCGCGCAGATGTCTGCCGGCCCGCTGATCCAAGCTCCTGCCGCCAGCAGCACGGCCCCCGTGGTCGTCGCGCCACCCGCCGGGGTTCAGGCCGCGCCCAATTACAGCGACATTGACGACTACTTGAAGTTCGTAGCGCAGGTGGATCGAACGCGCCTGAGTTTGCAGAGCCGCCAGATGGCCGCTCTGCTCGCCGCGCAGGCGGGCAGCCTGGGCCAGCAGGCCGAGGCCGCGCAGGACGACGAGAAATCCAAGCAGTACCTCGCCAATGTCAATAAGCCCAACAAAGAACTTGCCGAGGACTGGAACAACCTGACCCGGCAGTTCCTCGCCCGCACCCCGCCCGCAAGCTGCGTGGGCCTGCACGACAAATACTACGACTTCTTTGGCAAGGTGCAGGCCAACATGCTCAAGGTGCAGGACGCGCTTTCGCAGGCCAACAGCGGACAGTCGAGCGAAGCGCTGAGTACGCTGACTAGCATGATGGGTTCGGCCTCATCGGGCATTGACATGGCCGCGCAGCGGGCCGACGACGCCCTCGACGAGATCTGCCGCACCTATAAGCTGGAAAAGACGTTCAAAATCCAGAGCGATTCGGGCGCGGCGGGTTCCCTGCTGCACTAACTCCCTTGTAAGCCTGTAGCGCGAACCAACAAAGCCACGAATTTTACGGAGTATGCAGGCGAGCTGCCAATAAATAGAATGACGCCTTGCTCGCCTGCATAATCCTGTTTTCCTCACATGCCCCTTTTTACGTTCCCTACTTGAACGCGCCTGCGTTCGCCATCGGGCCGGTGCAATTTTAACAGTGACATCTCGTAGGGCCGGGGCTTGTATCCTGCCGCAAAATCTTGCAGCCTGCCGATACAGCCCCGGCCCTACGAGATGTCACAACAACTCTGTCAAAGAGGCATTAGAATGCGCCAACTGAAGGCGGCGGGTTGGGCTGTCCATCGGGAGGCGGGCCATCGCCGCCACCCGGCGGGGGAGGCGGCGGGCCGTCACCGCCGCCACGCCTCCCGCCGCCATCGGGGTCTCCGGGGGGCGGCGGGCCGCCGTCCGGGCCACCCGGCGGGCGATTGCGCGGCTGCCTCTGGACAAGCTGCTGCTGCATGGGCGTCAGCGCGGCCAGCGCGTCATCATGGGCCTGTCGGCGAGCCTGCTGCATGGCCTGGAAGTCGCCCGGCTGCCCTCCGCCGTTTGTATCGGGACGCATAGCGCGCTGCATCTTCTGCGCGATGGTCGCGATACGCGTTTTCTGATCGCTCGTGAGTTTTAGCTGTGCGTACAGGTCGGCGGGAAGGCCCACGCCGCGCAGGGCGTCCAACTCCTTGAGCAGGGCGGGCAGCGCCTGTTTCTGTTCGGGCGTCAGTATCGCCTCGATTTTCCGGCTGGTTTGCTGCTGCGCGTTACGCATGGCGTCCATCTGGCCGCGCATTGCGCCCTGATCCGGCGGGCCGTCCCCCCTGCCTTCTCCCGGCGGCGGCATGGGCGGGCCTCCGCCCTGCGGGCCTCTGCCATTTGGAGGGCCGTCTTGCGGGCCTCTACCCCCCATCGGCATAGGCGGTCGCTGGCTGCGGAACGCGCGCTGAAGTGGCGCGATCTGCGCCTTCTGGTCGGCGGTTAGGCTCAGTCCCGCTTCCAGCATGGGCATGGGAATGTCCGCAGTCATCGAGGGACGGGGCGCGCCCATGCCGCCCGGCCCGCCTGGAGGTCCGCCAAACGGCGGACGGCCCTGTCCGCCCGGCCCGTCGGGGGGAGGCGGGCCTCCCCCAAACTGCGCGTGTGCCGCAGGCGCGGACAGCACACCCGCAAGGCATAAAGACGCCGAGAACAGGGGCAGAATGATGCGGCCTGCCGTGCTGGATTTGAAGTTACGTTTCATTCGTCAATTCCCCTTTGCTGTTACCGTTTCCATCCGGCCTTGTGACCGAACGCCGCAAACCACATAGAACAAACCACACCGGGCAAATTACAGCGAACAAATCACATCGAACAATCTCTATCAATCAACTTTATCAAACCAATTCCCCGGCGTGCGACAAACGAACTACTATCGGGGCGCTTTGCGTAGAGGATACCCAACACCGGGCGGATAACTTACCGCTGCAATCATCCATTTCGTCTATATTTCCTCTATCCTGCGCCTGATATTGCATACTATAAGCGACAAATATAAAATTGAGGTGAAAACCGGATTGTCCACTCACAATTTGTAAAATATCTGTCTGCTCTCTGTTCTCCTGCGCGAAAGTCAGTTGAAAAGCGTATATATCAGCGTGACAACCAATCCATTCAAACAACAATCCGACAACTCAACATCAGGGCAGACGGCGGAACTGTCGCAGTGCGCGAAACGAAACGCCTCTCATTCGGGCCTGCGCCTCGCGATTTTGGCCGGTCTGCTGTTGTGGCTTGCGAACCCTGTTCCTGCCCTGTGGCCGCTCGCGTGGGCCGCACTCGCGCCCCTTATCCTGAGCGTGACGCGGGCCGCACGGTTGAGGCAGGCCGTCTGGCGCGGCTACGTATTCGGGCTTGTGTTCCTGGGCAGTGTCTGGTACTGGATCGGGCTGACCATCAGCGCGTGGGTGCATTCTCCTATCGGCTGGGCGGGTTGGGCGGGCCTGACGGTGATACTCGCCGGTTTCTATGGGCTGTGGGGCGGGCTGGCGTGGGCGCTCTGTCGGCGCTGCCCCGCGTCCGGCGGTTTGCGGATACTCGCGCTCGCCGCGTCGTGGGTCGTGGTCGAGTATCTGAGGACGCGCGGCACACTCACGATGCCGTGGGCGCAGCTCAGTTACACGCAGTACAAGTTCTTGCCCATCCTGCAAATCGCGGACGTGACGGGCGCGTATGGCGTCAGTTTCGTGATGATGCTTGTCAACGGGGCCATCGCGTTCTGGTGGGCGCGGCGCGGGCAGGCGGATCGCGACAGGTGGCTGTGGCCGTCCCTGACCCTGACCGTGATGCTGTGCGTCTACGGGTGGGCGCGGCTGATGCAAAATGAACCGGGGCGTCCGTTGCCCGTCGCCGCCATGCAGCCTGGTTTCAATTCGCTGGCAAGCGGCTTTAATGCCACGCCGCCCCCTTCGCCCGAAGACCAGTACCAGGCGTTTACCGACCTGACCGCGCAGGCATCCCGCTCGAAAATCAGGCCCTCCCTGTATGTTTGGCCTGAATCCGCCGCGCCCGAAGACGCCCTCCACAACGGACACGCCCTCGAATTTCTGACCCATCTGGCCCGCGACAATCAAGCGGCCCTGCTGACCGGCTCGACCCTGCGCGACTATGTGACCGAAGAACATAAGACCGAGTTCGGCATCGAAAAGACGCGCGAACCCGTCAACGAAAACGCGTCCGTGCTGTTCGACGCGCAGGGACACCGCCCCGACTTTTACATCAAGCGGCAGCTTGTGCCGTTCGGAGAATTTATTCCGTTCCGCGACCTGATCCCCGGCGCGGTCAGTGACACGTTCCAGTTCGCGCAGCACGATGACGTGACGGGCAAATCGGCGCGTGTGCTGACCTATCAGGACGCAAGCGCAGGCCGCGTTGCGCTCGGCCCGTTCATCTGCTACGAGGCGATGTTCCCGCCCTATGCCCGCGAGATGACCCGTGAAGGCGCGAGTTTGCTTGTCACGCAAAGCAACGACTCGTGGTTCCAGAGCCGCGCCGCCATGCAGCAGCATCTCGCCTCCGTCGTCCTGCGCGCCATCGAAAACCGCCGCGAGGTCGCGCGCTCGACCACAACCGGCATTACGTGCTTTGTGGACAGCCGGGGCCGCGTCCACGACGCCCTGCCGCTCAATACCGTGGGCTACGCGATCCGGGTTGTGCAGATGCGCGACGGCCTGACCCTTTACACGCGCCTGGGTGACTGGTTCGTACTCGCCTGCTTTTTCGCCCTGCTCGCCATCACCTACAAAACACAAAATCGAAGGCCAAATCTTACCGCGGATGAAGCGGATGAGACGGATAAACGCAGATGATTAAAAACATCTTGCTCTAAGAATATCCGTGTTCATCTGTTTCATCCGCTTCATCCGCGGTAAAGTTTTTTGCAGGAAGGTCAAAAGTTTTGAAGCTGGAAGCGGTGCGAATACCAAGTGAGGGTGTGCAGCTGGCGGCCCTGCGCTATGTGCCGGACAGGATCGCGCACCCGACCGCCCTGCTGTTCGCGCACGGCTTTACGTCCGGCAAGCACAGCCTGGACTTGCTGGCGAGCTATCTGGCGGGGCGCGGGTACGAGGGGCTGACGTTCGACTTTATCGGGCATAAGATGGGCGCGACGGGCGGCGAGATGCGCCACACCAATCAGGCCGTCGCCAATGTGCGCGACGCGCTGGCCTGGCTGCGACATGACACCCACGCCCGAAACATCGTGCTGGTCGGGCATTCGATGGGCGCGGCGGCGAGCCTTGCCGTGGCCGCGCACGAGCATAAACATTCCGTCGAGGCCGGTCTGCCGCGTCTTGGGGGCGTGGTCAGTATGTGCATGGGGCTGGAGCCGTCGCGAGGCTTTACCGGGGCCATCGGGCGGGCCATGTTAGCGCAGCGCAGCGATTACGTGTCCGGGTCGCCCGCCGTGCAGTTACTGCTGGAACTGGAACATCTGGTACACCATGCCGCGCAGATGGGCGATCTGCCCGCTCTGTTCGTGGCCGCGCGTCAGGATGTCCTCATCGGCGTAGAGCGCGTGGAGGGACTGGCCGCAATCGCGGGTAAGGAGGCGAGTGTCGCCGTCATCGAAGCCTCACACCTCGAAGCCCCCGACCGCGCCCGCAGCGTCATCAGTCAATGGCTGGAACAGCAGGGTTTTGGGAAAAGGTGAGGGAGTATTCGCGCACTTGTCGCGAAAATCCTTTTTCTCTACGTGAGCGGCCTGCGCTCGCGGAAGCCCTGCACTCCTGCAAACAGATGCGCGGCTTGAAGGCCGGACTGTTCCAGCACATGCTCTGGGATGGGAAGTTTCTCCAGAGCGCGCGGCTCGACCTTGATGGCCCCGGAACCATACGATTTGCCCACTCTCGCCAGATTTGCGACTGTGTCGGGATGCTTTAGAATTGCCCACAGCTGATCCTGCGCCTCGCCATCCTCCTGATGCGGGTACACGCACAGAAACCCGGTTAAAGGAATTGCACCGGCCTCGTTGCGTATGAAACGCGCGCTGCGCCGTCCCAGATACGCAAACAAAAATGGGGGAACGCGTCTCTTCTCCATTTTGTACCACGGGCGGCGTTGCTGTATCAGCGCTTTGTCAGGCAGACCTGTTCGCCTGCCCTGTTCCAGATACGCGCGTAGGGCGGGCGCAAACGCTTCGAGCGGCTCACCGGGCAGCGACAGCAGCTGCGTCGGCCTGCCTGCCGCGTCCAGGGCGGCGATGTGTTCCGCAAGGAGAACTTCGGTGTTTACGTCACGCGTTCTGCCAACCGCCGGCAATAAAAACTCGTCCGGCAACTGTAATTCCCCGGCCTGTGCCTTCGTCAGCAGGAAGAAATCGTTCGCGCCCGTCGCCACGCCGCGTACCACGCTGGCGAAATCTCCGAGCATCCAGCCGCCCGCGTTTTCTTCCGCATAGGGTCGGGATAGTCCTGCCTTCAGTCCCTCCGCAACCTGCCGGGTATGAACCTCCAGGTCGGTTGTTCCATAACCTTGCAGGCGCGACACGATCCATGTCTTCAAGTCAGCAGTAGCGGCGCGACAGACTCTGGCCCAAGCGAAATCCGGACGCGGCGGCGCGTTACGAATCAGAAAAATAAGCGCGTTCGTGTCTACGCCTGGAAAAGGCGTGGCGTCGGGGTCAAACGTGACGACCGCTTCCAGACAGTAGCGGCCTGTAATCCAGCGCCACAAATCGGGCGCAGACTTGCCCTCGGCTACATCGGCAGGCAGGATGAACGCCAATCTGCCGTTGGGCGCGAGCAGTTGCAGCGCCCGGATCAGAAAATACACATGCAGTCCCGCGCGCCCGTCTATTTTCAGACCGGCGAAGTCGGCGGCAGACTGTTGGAGGATAGTTTTTGTGTCACTACTCAGCCGATGATGACGCATGTAGGGCGGGTTAGCAATAATGGCTTGGAAATCGCGGCATGGAGGGGAAAGCACAAAATCGCCGATGCGCACCTGCCTCAGATCGTCTGGGGACAGCCCGCTCGCCCCGGCTTCCTCTAAGGCCAAGGCGTCAATTTCCATGCCGAGCATTTCTACAGTTTGCCCGCTCGCCTGCACTGTGTTCCGTATTGCCCGAAAGAACGCGCCTTGGCCGACAGCGGGATCGAAAACGTGGGAAGGATTGTCGGCCAAAACGTAAGCGGCCATTGCCTCGGCCACCCATGCAGGTGTCCAGAACTGCCCTTTGCCGCGCAGGGTTTCCCGCGCCTCTCCAAGCGGCAGTTTTTGGTGTGATACTGCCAACTTTTACTCCTCTCCACTCTCAGCATCTGATGTGGCGTCAGTTGAAGCAGCGCCTTCCGCCGAAACAATATCGTCAGGCGACGGCATGGGATGCCCTTTGCTGACGGCTGCATCTAATTGTTCTATCGCATCCGATGCAAGGTTAAGCGTACCGCCCCGAAAACGCACAAACGGCAGAATATGTCCGTTCTTGTCTTCTATTTTGTCGGCTGCAAGCGCTATGTCGCCCTCGATCTCGCCCAGCGCATAAGCATAATGGTGATAGAATTTGTAGATGGCCTTCTTTGTCGTAGCGCCGCCGGGGGCTTGAAAGGTTTGTTCCGTGGCAAGAATTTTGCCTTCATGTATCAATCGTTCGGCATCGTCAAGAGACAGCCCGAACGCGACATCATAGAAGGCGTGCCAGATGTGAATAGGAACACCGCGCAGATGCTGCCAGTTGAGTAGAAACTCCCGGTCTTCCTGCTTTATAATCACCGTTGGCAGAACGGCAGTTTTGGACAGGCCCTGTTGTCCTCCCAGCCGCTTTTGATTTTTGAGCGGTGCGTTGTAATGCGGCATTCGCTTGCCAACCCATAGGCTGTTTTCGCATTCGATCGCGAGAACCGCTAGCGTAAGCAGACGCTGCATAGCAGGATGGCTTTCAGACACAAATGGCAGTTCCCCAATGCTGCCAAGATCAACAATCAAATGCTCTACGCTTTCAGCATCGGATTTGCGAAATACAAGCAGGTCCGGACGTTTGAGACGGCCCAATCCGGCAGCTTCCAAACGTTCGAAATACAACTCGAACTCTCGTACATCATGTGAGGGCGCGGTTCCGCTGGGGCCGTATGCCAGCGCGAAATAGTTTTCGCTTGCATTGACAGCCTGATTGAGCAGTTCCTCGCTCCACTGTCCCTGAGACCAGCGCATCAAAAAGTCACTGCCGCGCAGTCGGCGTGGGTTGAGGAGGTAATCTGCCCAGGGTATTGCAGCATGACCGCGCAAAATAAGTTCGATGTCCTGTTCGCAGATGCTGAGTTCTCGTTCAAAGGGGTGCATCAAAATAATTCCTGTGGAACACTATCGGATATAGGTCGGATAGTGCAGTATACCTGTCTGGCATAACAATCATGCTCCAAAACGCGTTTGTACGTTTGGCAAAACACAAGAATATACCCTTGGCGCAGGGACAAAAGGGCGGGGGCGTCTTGACAAACCGTAGACGCTCGGCTATACTTGGCAGGCATTATGGAAGGCCGCTGTTTATGCGCGTTCCAGCCTGATATTCGCTTTAGGACGCGGCGGGGCTTCTGCATTCAGACATACCAGAGCGGAAGCGGCTTGCGTCAATAATAATGGGAGGGTGCAGCGTGACTACTGCCCGCGTACAACCGAAAAAAGAGGCCGCGTATGTGGTCGGCGTAGACCTGGGCGGCACAAACGTGCGCGCCGCCGTGCTGGGACGCAATGAAACCGTGCTGGGACGGGCGGAAAACCCGTCCGACGCCAAAGCCGGCGTGGCCCGCACCGTGGAGCGTATCGGCGAGGCCGTGCGCGACGCCTGCCACAGCGCGGGGGTAGAGATGAACCAGCTTGGCGCGGTAGGCATCGCCGTTCCCGGCCATATTGACGTGCCGGGAGGCATGGTCAAGTGGGCGCCCAACTTCGGACACTTCGACGATAACGGCTATGTGCCGTACAAAGAAATTCCCCTGCGCGAGATGGTGTCGCAGAACCTGGGCGTAGCGATGGTGATGGACAACGACGCTAATGCCGCCGCGCTGGGCGAGTTCACGTTCGGCGCGGCGCGCGGTTCCAGGCACATGGTGATGTTCACGCTCGGCACGGGCATTGGCGGCGGCATCATCATCGAGGGCGAGGTGCTGCGCGGCGCGACGGGCGGCGCGGCGGAAGTCGGACATATCATCATCGCGGACGGCAAGGGCAGCAGCCTCAACGGCCCGCACGGTCGCCTTGAAACCCTGGCGGGACGCGACGCCATCACGGAACGCGCAGCCCTGAAAATGGAAAGTGGACGCGACACCCTGCTCTGGGAAAGCGTGACCGGAACCGAAGCCTTGCAGCAGTTTCTCACGCCCGCCATCATTGACGCCGCCGCCGAAAAGCACGACGCGCTCGCCATCGAGATATTGCAGGAGACCGGGCATTACGTGGGCCTGGGCATCGCTACAATGGTCAACGTGTTCAACCCGCAGGTCGTCGTGCTGGGCGGTAAAATCTCCCAGTCGGAAACGCTGTACCAGACCGCCATACGCACCGCCCGCGCCAGCGCCATCGGCAGCATTCTGGCCGACGCCAAAATCGTCCGCGCCGAACTTGCCGACAACGCGGGCATCATGGGGGCCGTAGAACTGGCGTGGCGGGAAGTGGATCGTTAGGAGAAAGGAAAAAGGAAAAAGGAAAAAGTGACGGACTGTTACTTTCTCCTTTTTCCTTTCCACTTTCTCCTCTCCGGAGGGGATCATGCCGCGCATCGAGCAAACCATACAGATACAGGCCCCTATCACACGCGTGTACGAGATCGCGCGGGATGTCGAGGCGTTTCCCGAATTCATGGCCGACCTGAAAGCGCTCAAGGTGCTGGCGCGCAGCGACGATAACGCCCGCACCACGACCGAGTGGTCGGGCTACATTCCCGCCGTGAAACTGCCCATGAAGTGGACGCAGGAAGATGTTTGGAACGACAGCGCGTACCGTGATGACTTCAAGATGACACAGGGCGACTTGAAGCGCATGGAAGGCTACTGGCAGTTTACGGATGAGGACGGCGCGCGGACACGCTTCGACAGCGTTGTAGATTACGACATTGATATTCCCATGATCGGCCCGATGATCAAGTCACTGGTCAAGAAACTCATGACTGACAATCTGCAGGCCACGCTGGACGCCATCAAAAACCGCGCGGAACAGGGGCGGGGTTGAAAGTCGCCGAAAATAAACGGCTTCCTCTATTTACGGAACACGAGCCACGAGCCACTAAACACGAACTGCAAACAGCATGGAAGATCAAAGTACCGAGCAAGCCCTGACGGTGTTTGCGATACGCGAGGAGGCCGTGACCCTGAGGACGATCCTCGACGCGCTGCACAAGGGCGGCTTTCCCGCCGGGATCGGCGTTGAGATCGCAGGCGACGCTACCGACGCCCAGCTTGACGACCCCGATTGGACGTCCGCGTTCGCCCGCTGGCACGAGCCGGAACTGCACGACGTATGGCTGCTGTCGCGGGACATGGTGGGCGTGGACGAGGAAGCGAGCGAGGCCGTGACTCGCGCCGCCCGCCACGCGCTGGGCCGCGCCGAAAGCGCCGATAAGCTGATTGTCGCGGATCATCTGGGCCGGACGCGGGTCGTGTATACCTGCCAGATACTGCCCGCCATGCTGGACGCCGACTTTGCGGGCGCGTTGGACACGGAAGACCACCCGGCCTTCGGCGCTCTGGATGTTGCTCTGCGCGTTCTCGCCGACAATGCCGAGGGTCTGATTTACGCCGAGGGAGAAGCCTTTTACGATGCGGACGGAGAGCCGCTGTTAGCAGAGGAATAATAGCCAATATGAGCATACTAATTGATGAAAATACGCGCGTTGTGGTGCAGGGCATCACGGGACGCGACGGCGGGTTTCACACGCAGCAGATGATCGAGTACGGAACCAAAGTCGTCGCCGGAACCACGCCGGGCAAGGGCGGGCAGACCGCGCAGGGCGTCCCCGTCTACAATACGGTACGCGAGGCGGTCAAGGCCACGGGCGCGAATGCCAGCGTGATTTTCGTGCCGGCCCGCCTGAACGCCGCCGACGCCATCCTGGAGGCTGCCGATGCAGGCGTGGCCCTGGTCATCTGCATTACGGAAGGCGTACCGACCGAGGACATGATAAAAGTAAACGCCGTCCTGAAAGCGCGGGGCCGAACGCGCCTGATCGGGCCGAACTGCCCCGGTCTCATCTCCCCCGGCAAGTGCAAGATCGGCATCATCCCCGGCAGCATCTTCACGCCCGGCCCCGTCGGCCTGGTGTCGCGCAGTGGAACCCTGACGTATGAGATCGCTGACGAGCTGACGCGGGCTGGCATGGGCCAGTCGTCGGGCGTGGGCATCGGCGGCGACCCGATGATCGGCACAACGTTCGTGGACGTGCTGCCCATGTTCGAGGCCGACCCCGATACGAAAGTCGTCGTGATGGTGGGCGAGATCGGCGGCAGCGACGAGGAGCAGGGCGCGGCCTACATCAAGGCGCACATGACCAAGCCGGTCGTGGGCTTCATCGGCGGGCGCACCGCCCCCCCCGGCAAGCGCATGGGCCATGCGGGCGCGATCATCAGCGGCACGAGCGGTACGCCGCAGGCCAAAGTCGCCGCCATGCTGGACGCCAATGTTCCCGTCGCGGACACCACTCACGACATCCCCGCCCTCGTCCGCGCCGCCCTCGACAGATTGCAAGCCGCATTATAACTGTCGCTGCAAACGAATATATAAATATGAAACGCCATGATAAATAAAATTTCTTTATTATGGCGTTTGTTATCTTGAAATGCCGCTTTCTGAGGCTTCTGCATGGCTATGTGCAGTTGACGCGGCCTGCTGACGCTATCTATACCTATTGCTATTTAGTGGCGTAAGCCCTAGATATAGCGTTATGCCGCTGTGAAACGACAGTTTACAGCATTCTGTGACATGTTCTGCCTACAAGTTTGCGTAGACAAAAATACCTTTGGAAAGAGTCTGTGAATCGGCCCGAATCGCCTTGCGAATCCCCCGGATATTTGCTATAATCAGCCCTGTTGCATTGGAATAGAACGCGCCGACCTGTTTGCCTGCCGCCGCGCTTTGTCCCGATGCGAACGATCCCCTGACACCAGAGAAGCCGCGCGCCGCGTGGCCCGTCCGCCTGCCGAACCTCCGTTCGCGCGGCGCGCGGGCGCGTATGCCAAGCGGACGGACGGGGACAAGCGGAGGCGGCGGGTGAGCGGACAACTGGAATTTGGCGAGGAGGACCGCACCGCCATTCTGGGCCGTGCCTGGGAACTGGCCCTGCACCTGCTCGCCGGCAAGGTCAATACGGTCGCGTATGACACGTATATCCAGCCCATCCAGCCCATCTCGTATGTGGGCAGCGTGATTACGCTGGGCATCTCCAACGCTTTCTACCGCGAGCGCATCGAAAAAAACCACATCAACGCCATCCGCAGCGCCCTGGAATTTCATCTGGACACGACCGGAGTACAGATTGTTTTTACCGTATTGTCGCGTGATGAACAGCGCAGCGCGAACGCTCGCCGCGCCGAAACCGCTAAAGGCAAACTCAAGCCCGGTCAGACTGCTCTTTCCCTCGATGTGGAATCCATCGAAGGTTCCACGTTGGGCCGCGAGACGCAGTATTCCACGGGACGCCGACAAGATGGGATGCGCGAAGAGACACAAGACAGCCCCGCATCGAACGCAGCAGCAGCAAACAACAAACTAAATAGTACGCGAAACGCCACCCCCGCAACCGGCAGACAAAGCACGGCGTCCGCGCAGAGTTCTTTCGGCGGCGCTTACAACAACGCGGCGGCCAACAGCTCCGGCGGCAGCGATTTGCCGGACAACGCTTCAAGCTATAACTCTGATAACGCTTCCTCTAGAACAGCCGCTTCAGGCAATACCCCTGGCAACAGTTCCAATACTGGTTCCGATGTTGGTTCCTCGGCAAGCAATGTGCCATCGGTGGGGCCGCGAACCAACACGGCCCGCAGCAATCCGAAATCCAAAATCGAAAGTCGAAAATCACCTGAGCCGCTGCCGATCCCCAGCCTGCCCCTGAACGAGCGTTATGTGTTCGAGACGTTCCTTGTAGGCCGCTCCAACCGTCTGGCGCACGCGGGCGCGACGGGCGTGGCCGAGCGTCCCGGCGAGGTTTACAATCCCCTGTTCCTCTACGGCGGGCCGGGCCTGGGCAAAACGCATCTCATGCAGGGCATCGCGCATACCGTCCGCAAACGCGACCCCAAAGCGCGTATCGCGTATGTAAGCGCCGAATACTTTGCACAGCATTACATCTCGTCCATCAACAGCCACGCCACCGAGGATTTCCGCAGGCAGTATCGGGACGTAGACTTGTGGCTCGTGGACGACATCCAGTTCATCGCCAGCAAAGATCATACCAAAGAAGAGTTTTTCCACACCTTCAATACCCTCTATCAAAGCGGCAAGCAGATCGTGATTGCCAGCGACCGCAGCCCCCGCGAACTAAATACGATGGACGAGCGTTTGCGGTCGCGCTTCCAGTCCGGTCTTATCGCCGACATCAGCGCGCCGGAACTGGAAACCCGCATCGCTATTTTGCAGCAGTGCCGGCAGCGCGAGGGCTTCGTCGTCGCCAACGATGTCCTGGATTACATCGCCAGCGCCATACAGTCCAACATACGCGCCCTGGAAGGCGCGCTGACCAAGCTGATCGCGTACAGCTCCATCCACAACACCTCGGCCACGGCAGAACTGGCCCAGAGCGTCCTGAGCGAATACTTTATCGAGAAGCCCATTCGCTCGCGCAAGATCGGCGTGGACGACGTTATCAACGCCGTGGCTCCCTACTTCGGCGTCGCGCCCGCCGCCATCAAAGGCCCCAACCGTAACAAAGACGTGAGCCTTGCGCGTCAGGTCGCCATGTACCTGAGCCGCGAACTGCTGCCGGAGCTGAACATGAAGACGGTGGGCGAAGCGTTCGACAACCGTGATCACGCCACGATTGTGTACGCCTGCCAACGTGTGCGCGGCCTGATGGAAGTGGACGTGGAACTCAAAACCATGATCGCGCAGACCCGGAAGAAGCTCTCCATTTAGCCTGCCGCCTTACCTGTTTTCACCCCGTTTCCATCCTGCTTTGTGCCGCTTCTTACGTGTGTGGCTTCCGATAATCTTTCAACAATCTTTCAACACCCTGCCCCGAAACGGTTGAAAGATTGTTGAAAAATGCCGATTCAAGCCTGCTTCGGCACCTTTTCAGTTTCGTTACAAACATTCCAAACTAGCGCAAGATTCCAAAACAGCGATTTCCAGACCATAACTGTAATAACTTTCAACATGTTACGATAACAATTTTGCCGTTTTTACGCCGATTTAAGTACAGGTTTATGCGTTAAACTTGTCTGATTTAACCTACTATGGGCATAGTTTTCAACATATGTTGAAAACTATGCCCATAGTTTTCAACATAGGGACTCAAAACTGCCTGTCAACACTTCTGTCAACACCTGTAATGTTGAAAACTGACGAGTTTTCAACATCGAATCACCCCCAATGTTGAAAGATTGTTGAAAACTATGGCCTTAGTTGTTGAAAACTATGGGCATAGTAAGCTGATGACTCGTAGACTCATGTGCGTTGTGAATAACTCTCAGAGTCTGCGTCTATGTTGATTCCACTTGATTCAGCGTCAGAGTCGCGGCTCATGATTTAACCTACTATGCCCATAGTTTTCAACAATTTGGCCTCCTATAATAATAAGCATAATGATTCTTTTTATATACATAAACAGTTATGATTCTTATAGCCTGTCGGAAGAACGAAGATGGGACACGAGATGCCACAAGAAACCCGATGCAAAATTCAAAAAGCAGACGCCCAGGAGGAAGCCATGAAGACGCATGAAGACGCATGAAGACAGCAGAAGAACAGCGAACAGAATCAGAAACGGGGTGAGCTGCCACGACACGCGGAACACGGCCAGACGAATATGCGGCCACAGCGCACAGCGCAAAGGAATGTGACACGGGTTTGTAGAAACTTGCCCTCAGATGCCGTATACTACAAGCGGCGCGATCAACGCATTCGCCGCGACTACCGCGCGTCAACATTTTGCAAATCATTACGCCATTCGTTCTGCCGGCCACTGTGCCAGCGCTAACAACAACACGAAATCGGAGTTTTACGGCTTCATGCGCGTCTGCCAGTTGAAACTAAGCCACTTCCGCAATTACAGGGAACTGGACTTGAAGCCCCAGGCGGGCATCAACATCCTCTACGGCGAAAACGCGCAGGGCAAAAGCAACATCCTCGAAGCCCTCTGGCTGCTTGCCACCACGCGTAGCCTGCGCGCCGGACGCGAGTCGGAACTGATTCTGCGCGACACGGACATCGCCCATGTCACGGGAATCATGGATCGGGAGCGCGAGGGGGATGTAGAACTCCAGGTGAGCGTGTTCCAGGGCGAAAACAAAAAAGCGGTGCGCGTCAACGGCATGAAGCGCGACCGCGTGATGGATCTGCTCGGACAATTCAACGCGGTCTTTTTCGGCGCGCTGGACCTGAACATCGTGACGGGCGAGCCGACCGACCGCAGGCACTATCTGAACGTCGAGATCTCGCAGATCAGCCCGCGCTACGTGGTCAACATGGGCCACTACAAGCGCGTGCTTCAGCAGCGCAACCGCCTGCTGCGCGACCTGCGCGACCGACCCCGCCCGCCCGCCGAACTGGGCCTGGACACCTGGACGGAACAACTGGTACATTTTGGCGCTCCCCTGCTGGACACGCGCCGCTTTTACGTGGAGCGCCTTGCCCCGCTTGCCGCGCAGATACATCGCGAACTCACGGACGGCAGGGAAACGCTGGATGTGCGCTATGTTCCCAGTTTCGCCCTGCCCGCCGAGACACCGCGCGGGGAACAGGGAACGGGGAACACCCCCGCGCGCCAACGCCCGGAACAGAAGGGAACGCAGGCGGCCCCGGACGCGTCTGAGGTGCGTGAAAGCAATGCCGAGGATCGGTACATGGCCGACGCGCAGCAGGCGGCGGATTCAGAAAGCGGCACGGTTGATTTTGAACGCGGCGCGGGGAAACATACGACGGCTGCCGGCGATACCCCGCCCAATGGCCCGCAAACGGCCCTGAGCGCCACGGAGCGCGTCGCAAACGCGTTTCACGCACAATTAGTGGCAGTAGGCCGCGAGGAGGCCCGTCGGGGAACCACGCTGGTCGGCCCGCAGCGCGACGACCTGAGTTTCAGCATCAATGGCGCGGACGCGCGGACGTATGGCTCGCAGGGTCAGCAGCGCACCGTGGCCCTGTCGCTCAAGCTGGCCGAGTTTCGCCTGATCGAAGAGTATGTCGGCGAACCGCCCGTGATGCTGCTCGACGATGTGATGAGCGATCTGGACGATGCCCGACGCCGTCATCTGCTGACGTGGATAAAGGGCCGGGGGCAGACGTTCATCACCTGCACCAACCTGCGCGCCTTTCCCGATGACATCCTCGACCAGTCCGCCACCTTCCAGGTCACGGCGGGAACCCTGACCGCAGACACCCGGCCAAAAGCGCAAAGTCAGGTGGAGCCTTCGCATTCCAATCCTGCACGTTCCGCCGGGGAACCGTCTGACGACGCACAGCCGGAACATCAACCCACCGATAGCGAGCAGCCTGTCAGCGAGCCACCCGACGCAGAACAATCTGACGCAGAACCGCTTGATGCGAAACAGTCCGACAGCGAACAATCAACCGGGGAACAACCTAACGACAACCAGTTAGAACGTCCACAACTCGAACGCCGACAGCCGCCGCAGCCCGACAGCGAACATGCAGCCCAACAAGCAACAAACAGCAAACAATAAGCCGCCCCTTTCGCCTGATCCCGCCGAGCGCGAGGCAGACCTAGCCGCCCCTCCTGCCCGGATGCTGCGTAACGGCAGCCCCATGTCGGGCCTGCTCCAATCCGTGATCGGCGGCATGGACGCGGGCGCGCAGATCCATGAAAGCGTGGCCCTGGCCTACTGGCCCGCAGCGGCGGGCGCGCAGATGGCGGCAGGCTCGGAGGCCGACTCGGTGCGCGGCGGCGTCCTGATCGTGCGTACCAAAAGCTCCACGTTCTCCCACGAACTCACGCTGCACAAGGCCACCCTGCTGCAAAAACTCAACCGTATGCTGGGCGGCAAGGTGATCCATGACATCATCTTCCGGGCGCAGGGACTGAAGCGCAAGGACGCTCCTGTTCCCCAAGTCACGCCCATCGCCGATGAACTGAGCGACGTGGTTCTCGATGCCGACGAAAAGGCCGAACTGCGCGACCGCCTGGAGCAGTTATTTTCCATCAAGGACGACCGCATCCGCCACGCCATTGCGGCCCGCGTCACAGCGGAAGCCAAATTGCAGCACTGGCGTCTGGCGCATGGCTGGACGCTCTGCCCGCGCTGCCACGCCGCCCACGACACCGGCCAGCCGCAATGCCCCCTGTGCAGGCTGCGTTCCTGAAAGACCGTCGGGATAACAACATGCTTCCTTCCCCGCGTCCCCTGGTATCGCTCACTCTCGCATTTGCGGCAGGCGTTCTGCTGGCCGCGAACGCCCTGCCGCTTGTCGCTGTCGCCGCGTTTGTCGAGTTTAGTTTTCTGCTGTTGTTTGGGGTGTCGCGCAAGCCGCATTGGAAGGCCGGCGCGTTCGCGTGCGCGTTTGTGCTGCTGGGGGCCGGCCGCTGCGCGCTTGACCTGCAAACCGCGCCCGATGACGCGGCCCGGCTTGCGCCTCGCTTTGTGACACTATCGGGCATGGTGGCGTCGGACGTGAGCGTACAGCCCGCCCGTTTTCGGGGCGGTTCGCCGTCGGCGCGGTTTGTGCTGAGGGTATGGGGGGCGAGCGGGCAAAGCGTGACGCAGGCGATGCAGGGCAGGACGGGCTCCAATGTGTCAGGGCTGGACGGGGCCGCACAGAGTGGCGCAAGTAGGCCACACGCGCCGCTCGAAGCAAACGGCGGCTTTGTACCCGCGTCAGGCAGCATCGAGACACGCGTTCCGCTTGCGCCCGTCGCCCCGGCAGGTCAAAATCGGCGCGGCAGAGCAGGCAGCGCCCACGCCTCCACGCCTCCGAACGATCAGGAAACGCCCCGCCTCGATGACACGAACACTGCCAATCTTGTTACCGACGCTGATCTGCCGCGCCCCCGCTATGGCGACATCGTGGTCGTGCGGGGACGTCTTGAACGGCCCGCCCCCGTCCGCAATCCGGGCGGCTTTGATTATGCCGCGTATCTGGCGCGGCGCGGCGTTTACGCCACGCTCACGGCCCATCGTTACGACGACTGGCGCAATCTTTCGCAGCCCGGCTCGTTGGGAAGATCAGCGGAGGTGTATGCGAGCGTCGCGGCAGGCCCGAACTTACCCGGCCCTTTCGACAGCAACCCTCTGGCGCGGTTCGCATTTGCGGCGCGTCAGGTGATTTTGCGGCATGGACGCAGGGCGCATGATCGCGAGCGAGCCGGTGTGCTGAACGGCATTCTGCTGGGCGACCGGGGGGATCTGCCGGGACGGCTCAACGAGGATTTCGAGCGCACCGGCACGTCGCACGTTCTCGCCACGGCGGGCCTGCATGTGGGGCTTGTGGTGGGCCTGCTGCTTGTCTGTCTGCGTCTATTTCGCATCGCCCGCCGCCCCGCCCTGCTGCTGAGTTTTCTGGCCCTGATCGTGTACGCGCTGATGGCGGGCGGGCGTCCCTCCATAGTTCGCGCCGTGATCATGGCGAGCGTGGTTTTGATCGGCGTCCTGCTGGAGCGCGAGCCGGACCTGCCGAATACGCTGGCCCTCGCCGCCCTTCTCCTCCTGATCCTCAACCCGCAGAACCTGCTTGAACCGGGGTTCCAGTTTTCTTTCGCTACTGTCACAAGCCTTGTGCTGCTGATGCCCCTCGCCATCCCTCTTGTGCCTCTGATCGGCAGGCGCATACCCGACCGCGTTTGGGGCGCGGCGTGGCTGCGCGTGATCGTGGACGCCTTTGCCGCCTGCTTCTTTCTCGCCCTCGCCTCGTTTATCGGCTCCGCGCCGCTCGTGGCCTACTACTTCAACGACGTATCGCTCGTCTCCATGATCGCGAATACATTTGTCGTACCATTCATTGCGCTTGTGATCGCGTTGGGCTTCGGCGCGGCGTTCGCTGGCGTGATATTTACGCCGCTTGCCCTGCCGCTCGACCACATGATTGACGCGCTGCTCAACAGCATCCTCTTTGTGGTGCGGACATGCAGCGCGCCCTCGTGGGCATGTGTGCCTGTGGCCGCGCCGCCTCTCTGGTTTCTGCTCGCGTATTACGCCGTGTTCTGGGGACTGGCGTGGCGCTGGCAGCGTACAGTTCAAACCCGAACTGAATATAATACCGAACATAATGTAGACGACGATGGAGAAGCGGTATGCGCGTAACCTTTTCAGCCTGCAAAGGGTCTAAAAGGCGTCGTGACATGCGACGGAAGGACGAGATCAATTTATGAAATACCCGCTTCTGCTTTGCGCCGCCCTGATGACCTCACTGCCCGCCGGGGCGCAGTCGCCCGCTTCCGTACCTGCCCTATCACCCGCTGCTGCGCCTCCGCCGTCTGCGCTGCCCGTGCGCCAGGTGACGCTGTTCACGAGCGGCGTGGCCTATACCGAGCGGGGCGGAACCGTGGACGGAACCGTGGAAGTTCCCCTGATGTTTCGGGTCACGCAGATCAACGACATCCTGAAATCGCTTGTCCTGCTGGATCGGGGCGGGCAGGTGCAGCCCGCCACGTACACGGCCCGCGATCCGGTCAGTCACACCCTGCAGGGCTTCGCCGTAGATGTCACCTCCAACATGACGCAGGTGGAGATTTTTTCGCGGCTAAGGGGCGCGTCCGTGCAGGTCGAGACGCCGGGAAAGCCGACCATAACGGGCCGTATCGTGGGCGTGGAGCAGCGGCAGGTCGCGGGCGACGACGGCAAGCCGATCCCCGCCTCGTTCCTGACCCTGCTGGGTGAAGGCGGGCTGGCGTCCGTGCGGCTGGACGACAGCAAAACGGTGCGCCTGCTGGACGAGCGCCTGAACCGGGAGTTTCGCGAGGCGCTGGGCCTGCTGGCAACGGGCGCGGACACGCAGCGCCGTCAGGTGACGCTGCATTTCGCCGGAACCGGGCGGCGCGATGTGCGCGTGGGCTACGTGATGGAAGCGCCGCTTTGGAAAATGACGTACCGACTGCTCCTCGGCCAGTCCGCGCCCGCTGCCAATGTAAATGCGAATCCGAACGCCCTGGCGGGCGCGAAACCTTATTTGCAGGGCTGGGCTTTGGTAGAAAACACATCCGACGACGACTGGCAGAACATTCGCCTGTCGCTCGTATCGGGACGGCCCGTGTCGTTTATTCAGGACTTGTACCAGCCGCTGTATCTGCCGCGCCCGGTCGTGGCCCCGGATGTCGTGGCCGTGCCGTACCCGCAGACGAACGAGGGCGACCTGCAAAACGCGCCTGCTCCCGCTGTCGTGGCCGGCGCATTGCCGGGGGTTGGCGGGGAAAGAGGTGAGGCCGCCGCGTCGTCCATGAGCAGGGCCAAGGCTTTCGGGCGCGCGCAAACGCCGCAACTATCCAGGCCGCTGGGTGTAGCGGGGGGAAAAGGCGCAGGAGTTCTTGACGGCATCAATCCCTCCGACATATTTGCGCTGGACGCGGACAACTCGCTGCTCAAGTACGGCGAGGAGAGCAAATCGGTGATCGCGCAGGCGTCCGGCGGGCGGGCGGGCGAGTTGTTTCAGTACAACATTTCCTCGCCTGTGACCCTGCCCCGGCAGCAGGCGGCGATGATTCCCGTGATCGCCCAGGACATCGAGGCCGAAAAACTGCTGCTGTTTAATGCCGACAGCGGCACGCGCTTTCCGCTCAACGCCGTGCGCCTGCACAACGCCACCAAACTGCACCTCAAAGGCGGGCCGGTCACGCTGTTCGACGGCGGCGTGTACGCGGGCGACGCCCGCATGGAGGACGTGCCGCCCGGTGACTCGCGCCTGCTCACGTATGCCGTGGACACGTCTGTGGAGGGCGAGCGGCAGGGGGCGGGCGAAAGCACGATTGAGACCACGTTCAGCCTGAAGCGGGGCGTCCTGACTATTCTGCGCCGCAACCGCACCGAAACCACGTACACGCTGAAATCCCGCGCCGACGCGACCCGCACCATCCTCGTAGAGCATCCGTTTGCGGCGCAGTACAAGCTGATCGCGCCCGCCGCGGCCACGGAGCGCACCGCGAGCGTGTACCGCTTCGCCGTCACGGTCGCGCCCGGCAAGTCGCAGGCGCTCAAAGTTGTCACGGAGCGGCCCATCAGCCAGACGTTCGCGATCCTTGACGGCGACCTGAACGCCCTGCTGACATATACAAATCGCAAGGAGATTTCGCCCGGACTCAAGGCCGCCCTGGCCGAGGTGGCGCAGCGGCGGGCGCGCGTACAGGAACTTAACGCGCAGGCGCAAGGGCGCGACGACGAGGTGAAATCCATCGGAACCGACCAGGAGCGTATCCGCCGCAACATGGCCGCGCTGGACAAAGCCTCTGCCCTGTACAAACGCTATGTGACCGAACTGGACACGCAGGAAACACGCATCGAGCGCCTGCGCCAGGAAGCGATACGCCTGCGCGCCCAGGCAGAGGCCGCCAATGCCGACCTGCGCGCCTTTGTGGACAATCTCGCGCCGCTGGAATAATCATGCCAAAAGCGCTGGATTGACCGTGCCGAAATGCCAGGCGGGAGGCGCTGCGATGATGCGAAGGCGATAATGGTGGAGCGCCCTGCGTGAGTTTGCAACAGGTAGAAGAGCGAGCGCGGCATAAAATTTACATTGCCGTACTCGGTATTTTACAGGGGATTGCGGACAAAAACGTTTGCACATGTTCTTTTTATAGATTCCTGTGTCATAATGAACTCGCCGTATTCCCGTGTTTGTCTTTATATTGCCTGCTGTCTGCGCCGCTGCGTTCTTCCGGTTTCGAGGCGCATTGCGTTCGTGCAGGCGTCTGCCCCGCTTCCGCGTACTCGCCGCGCATTGCCGCGCCCGGTCGCCGCCGGAGAAAGAACTACTATCATGAACTTGAAATCTCGTGTCGCGCCCGCTGCCGCTTTGCTTGCCCTTGCCGTCGCTCCCGCCGCCCACGCGCAGACTTTTTTCGGCACCACCGTCACCGTTACAACGGCTGTTACGCATGATGCGGCGATTGGCTTCTCCGGCAAGGACGCCAACGGCAACTACACCGGCCCCGCCAATAACACCGTGACGCTCGCCACCGGCAGCAGCGTGGATTACTTCCTGAATGCCTACAACGCCAGCAGCCTGATTATGAATGCCGGCAACATTACGGGCGACGTGTACGCCTTCGACAGCAGCAGCCTCACTTTCCGGGGCGGCACAGTGTCCGGCAACATCTTTGCGTACACGAACGGCACACTCGATTTTGACGGCAATCTCACGCCGTCTTCCGTAACGTCAATCGTACCCGGTTTCCGCGCTGTCAACGTCTCCGGCACTCTAGCCGACGGTATCACGACGATTAATAAAACCGTTTATCTGCACAACAGCAGTACGGCCAGATTCAACATCAACGGCGGCAGCACCATATTTGGCAGCCCGTCCATTACGCCGGTTCCCGAACCGGGCAGCGTGGCCCTGCTGCTGGGCCTGGGCGTCACGGGCGCGGGCTTTGCCGCCAAGCGCCGCAAGCGCGCCTGAGTAAACCCTGCCGGGTTTGCGCCGCGCCGCTTCAATCCCCGCAGCCACCGCTCGTCAAAAAGCCTGAACGATTGCCTGTTCCTGGCGCTGTTACAGAGCCTGCGTCTACCTTCATGGGACGCAGGCTCTGCTGTCGTTTTCTCTCCTCTTTGCACGCCACAGCATCGCTCTGCATCCTTCATGTTTCGCTCTTTTTTCTTTTCGGGGAACTACCGCAAACGTTATTTTTTGTAATAAGCAAAAATAACTATATAGCTGCGTTCGTAAAGTGAAACTTTCAGGTACAATTTGCAGTCAATCGTAGAGAGCATGACGTGTCTGGTCTGCCGTCCTCCTGAGGCGCAGCACAAGCAGGCTATTGACCTACCTGCCGCTCCTTTGCTCAAGCCTGCGTTTTGCCGTACCGCATCTGAGCCTTGCTTCATTATCACGCCGTAATTCCCATTGTCCGCAGGCGAGTACCTTCGTCTCGCGCACTCTTTGCGCCCTGTCGCGCTGATCCATCTGAAAGAGAGAGCTATCATGAACGCATTTCATCGCGGCGCGTGTGCCGCCGCTGTCGTGCTGACCCTTGCCTGCGCGAATACCGCGCGCGCGCAAACCACCTTCTACACCAGCAATTCAACCATCACGAGCCCCATCGTCGGCAATGTCGTTGTCGGCTATGATTCGACCTTCACCGCAAAATCTTCCCCCTCGGTGATCCTGGACACGCGGGGCAGCATCAGCCATGACGTACAGGTTTTCAATAACAGCACCTTCTATATGAACAGCGATGTTGGTGGCAGCCTGTCCGCTTACGACAACGCCACCGTCACTGTAGCCGGCGGAACGCTTTCGTATGCCCTGTTCGCCGACAATTTCAGCACCGTCAACATCAACGAAGGCACACTATCAAATGTGGTAGACGCTTTCAATAACAGCACGGTCAACGTGCGCGGCGGCAATTTCCAAACCCTTGTCGGCTTTGACAACAGCGTAATCAACATATACGGCAGTGTCACCGCCACTTTGACAAACCCCGCCTTCGGCTACCAGGGCGCTTACAGCCAGTATACGCTGGCAGGTAGCACATCAACCAGCACACTCGGCCCTAATACGTTTTTGAACATCGTGAATAATAGTGGAGCCACTTTTCACCTTCTGCGTGGCCCCTCCGTCGCGGATATTACGCCGGTTCCCGAGCCGGGCAGCGTGGCCCTGCTGCTGGGCCTGAGCGTCGCGGGCGCGGGCTTTGCCGCCAAGCGCCGTCGTCAGCGCGCATAGCGCCTTACCGCTTACCCGGATACAGCAAGAAAGCCAATGTCGCCGTGTGAACCGAACAGAGTTCACGCGGCGACGCTGGCTTTCGTTCAGCGCGGCGCGGGCAGCGCCGTGCCGGGACACCATGATAGGGTCAGGACGGCTTTTCTACAGGAACATGCGGGTAGACGCGCGCCGTCTGCGACTGCCGGGGCAAACCGGCGTCCGGCAGCGTAGTGGAGGACGCGGGCAGCAATGGGAAAGCGGCAGACTCGGACGCCGCAGACGCGGAAATCGGAGGAGACGGCACTCCTACTTCGATGGGCTGCTGTAAAACGCTGCTGTCGCTCGGCGACAACATACCTCTCTCCTCACCCCGCTCCTCGGTATTTACGGCCCCCTGCTGCTCCATCAAAAGCGCCACCTGTCCGGCGTGGTCGGCCTCGACCCGCACCGCGATCAGGGTCGCGCCCGCCTTCATCCCTTCTTTGTAATACACGGCGTCTTCAAGGGGAATGCCCGCGCCCGTAAGCGCGCCCACCAGTCCGCCCATGCCCGCGCCCACCGCCGCGCCCGCGAGCGTGGATACCAGCCATCCCGCCGCCACGACCGGCCCGAAGCCCGGTATCACCAGCCCGGTCAGGGCCATCAGCAGGCCCGTCGCGCCGCCCAGGGCCGCGCCCGCCACAGCATCTACGGCGATCACCTCGCTCTTGTCCTCGGCCGAGCTGGCCGAACCTTCGCTAAACTGCGTCGCGCGGCGATGCGTCTCATCCGCCATGACGCTGATGTCATGGCGGTCAATGCCCGCCTTTTCCAGCCGAATAACCGTGCTTTCCGCGTCCTCGATGTAATCAAACAAGCCGACGACCGTTTTCATGCCTGCCCCCTCTGTGTAGTTTCAAAACGTGATTTCATTTATTTGTCCGCCTGTCGCTTCGCGTCGTCACGCAGGCACTGCCAGCGCCGCCGCTCGCGCTCCTCGGACGTACCCTGATTGTCGAAGCTGTGCGGCTTGCGGTAAACGTCATGCCGCGCGCACTCGCAAAAGAAATCCAGCGCGTGACGCTCGCCCTGCAAGTCGGCTTTCTCATTCTCGCGCAGTCCGTTTTCACTCCTGCCTGTTGCGCTGTCGTACTTGCTGCCGCCGTTTTCCGCATACTCGTCCGGGGCATAGTCGTACTTCAGCCGCGCCGCCGCCGCCTGCAAGTGGTAGCTGACCATGCGCTGCGAGATGTGCATGGCGTCCGCGATACACTGCTGCGTCTCACCCCCAAGCGCGCGCATCACGCATTCGTACTGCCGCGCCGTCAGGTCCACACGCGCAAAGCGACGGCACAGCCACAAATGCTTTGCTTCCTGCCGCGCGCCGTCTGCGGTCTGCGTGTCCTGCGCGTCCGAGGGGCAGGCATCCGAAGCGTACAGTTCTTCGCGCTGAACCCGCGATTGGCGCGCATGAGTACGCAGCAGATTGTCGAGTATGCCCAGCAGCCACCAGGTGAGATTGCGCGCGGGGCAGTACGTGGCAAGCGATACGCGCGCCTCCACGTAGCACGCGCCCACGATGTCTTCGGCGTCTTCGCGGCCCACGCGCTGCCGGGCGCGCTTTTCGAGCAGACTGCGGCACGCAGCAAATTGTTCATCAAAAACAGCCTCGTCAAGAGAATACGCGGTGGCAGGCTCCGAAGCTCCGTCCTGGAACGCCGAATGGCTGAAACAAGCGCAGTCCAGCCGTGACAGTGGCGGGCCGCAAAAGCTATTCTGACCGGACAAGACCGGGCAGAAAAGATCGGAGTGGGTCAATTCAGGCAGGATGTTCATAGCGGTGTCTCCTCAAGATGCTGACAAGTAGACATTTGTTCCAATTTGCTACGCTATTGTACCAAAACGTTACGAAACATGCAAGGGCTGCCCCTTGAATTTTGCTGTTAAATCCTCTATAATGTTTCAAACATCCACAAGCCGGTAACAAAATGTAACAGAAACGCACTGGCCGAGGCTTTTGCGAGAGGAACGGGTCGAGAAGCGACATCACAAATCAGCAGAGAGCCATTAGAACTATTAGAACTATTAGAACCATTAGAGAAACATTATGGACAGGCAGATACTTGGAGAGAGAATACGGGCCGCGCGGGAACTGCGCGGCCTGAGTCAGCAGGCAGTGGCCCATTCATTTGGCTGCGCCCGCGAAACGGTCTCTAATTGGGAACGGGGCGAACGCGGCATCGAAGCGCCGGAACTGGCCCGGCTGGCCCGCGTCTTTGACGTGGACGTGACGTACTTTTATGGCGCGGGCGAGTACCAGGCCGACGACGTGCCGCCCGAACTGCAAATGGTATACGGCCTGCAGGGACGCGTAATGAACCATCTGCCGCCGGGCCGGGCGCGGCAGCGTTACATCGAGTCATTGCGCGCCCAGGCTGAATCCAACTGGGCGCTGATCGAAGGTCGTCTGGAGGACGAAGAGGGAGTAGAGGGGCAGGAGACAGGGAGACAGGGAGAAGAGGAGACAAAAAAAGACAGGGCAAAAGCGGCGGGAACAAGCGTTGGGAAGGTGGACGGGGTAAGGCGCGGGCGGCGAACGCGGGCGGTCAGCAAAGCGGGCGGCGGGCCGAAAACGGGGTCAACGGAGCAGTAACCATTATGTTGTCAGTATCCCTCTGGAAAACTTCTGAGGCTCGCCTGTCGCGTCCGCCTGCGCGCCGCGCCCGTCCGCAGGGTTTTCACGCGGACGCGCTGTTTTGCGCCACGCAGATCTTCTGCGATCTGTGCCGCAACGGTGTGCCGCGCAGCGTCCGCGATCTGCGCCGGCTGTGTGAGGAACACGGTACGCCCGTACTGCCGGACGCACACCTGCCCGCCCGGTTCGGCGGCTGCTACGACGGCGACGCCCTGGTCGTGTCCGCTCACCTGTCACGCAGGCAGTATTATGAGACGATCCCCCACGAACTGGTACACGCCCTGTCGCACTCGTGCCGCTGGATGTGGCTCAACAATCACATCGAGGGCTGGCGCTACGACCGGGCCACGTTTCTGGAGGCCGTAGCCCGCATCGTCGGCAAAATGTTCGCCGCGCAGTATCCTTCGGACCTGCATTCCATTACCATAAAAGATGGCGTAGAAGATGGCATACAAGAATGTTGAGTTAGAGAGCGGATGGCGCGCAATACGGATTCAGCCGCCCGCGCCCAGATGTCCCAGCCAGATACCGAGGAAGAACACGATCATGCCGCCGAAGATCACCTGCACGACGGTTTCGCCCAGCGGACTCTTCATAAAGCGGTAGCGGATGAACGCGATGGCGATGAGTTCCACGACCACGACGCCATACGCCAGGTGCAGGGCCGCGCGCAGGCTGGGCAGCAGGAACGGGAGGGTGTGCAGCATCCCGCCCAGCGTGGTCGCGAAGCCCGTGATGATGCCGCGCGTCAGCGGATTGCCGCGCCCCGTCACCTTGCCATCGTCGGACAGCGCTTCGGCCAGTCCCATGCTGATGCCCGCGCCCACGCTCGCCGCCAGTCCCACGAGGAACGCCTGCATCGGCTTGCCCGTCAGCCCCGCAGCCGCGAACAGGGGCGCGAGCGTGGACACTGAGCCGTCCATCAGACCGAGCAGGGCGGGCTGCACTTTTTGCAGCACGAATAGGGCCTCATCCGAGGCCACGGCCTCTATTGCCATTTGCGCTCCGCCTGCTGTCGGTCCTGCTGCCTGCGGCGCCGCCTGTTCCGCCGCCTGTTCCGCCTTCGTGTTCGTCGCCCCCATACCTGTATTTTGTCCTTCTGGTTACTGCTGCGCCTCAATAGCGGAAGCAGATCCTCTGATCCTGTTCCCTTTTTACGCCGCCTGCCCCGCCGCCGTTCCCACAGGCAAACGGGCAAAAATACAGGTAGATGAACAGAGGCGGCAAACCCCTGGCCCCGATTGTACGGCAAACGTTGAGACGCGCAAACCGAAACAAACCAAAAAGCCGGCCCGAAATTCGGGCCGGCTTCTAATGCCGCAAACGGTTACGATAGCCAATCGCGGGCTGATCGCGCAGACCGGCTGGTTATGGGACTAGTGGCAGCCGCATCCGCCGCCGCCGGAACCGCATCCGCCGCTCGACGCTTCCGGGCCGTCTTCGGTGGAAAACGAACTGCCGCAGCCACAGGAGCGCGTCGCGTTCGGGTTGTCTATCTTGAAGCCGCCGCCCATCACATCCTCGACGTAATCCACGGACGCGCCCTTGATGTAGGGCATACTGTGCGGGTCCACAACTACCTTGACGCCATTGCAGTTGAACACGAAGTCGTCTTCTTCGATTTCGTCGTCAATCGCCATGCCGTAGTTCAGGCCGGAGCAGCCGCCGCCGGACACGAACACGCGCAGGGCGGCCTCGGCCTTGCCCTGGCGCTCCAGCAGGCCGCTGATCTCTTCGGCGGCGCGCGCGCTCAGGGTCACGCTCGTGACCGCGCCCGCATTCAACTCGGTTTCCATGATAGCCATAACTCTGTCGCTCCTTGAAATAAGATGCTCAATAACAATTCTAAGTGACGGCGTCGGGCAGCGATCCTGATGCAGGATGCGCGGCGGATTTCGCGTCAATTCCAAATACCGGATAAACTGTCAGCGCGCCGGGTTGGCGCCGGACATACCTGCATTACGATACAGACAGGCCGGGTGTCACCATTTTCGCCGCGCTATCAGGAATTGTACAGGATTCAGCCGTAAAAAGCAAGCCGGGTCGGGAAAGCAGCGCGATGCTGCCGCCGTTTACACGCCTCATCTCTTTGAGACAAGTCTACTATCGGTTTTATCCGCCTCCAATAGCAGAGAAATACGGGGTTTTTGCGCTCATAAATAAATTTCACGCGTTTATTCCCGAACCGTGCAAGTTGGCACGAATAATGCAATTAGTAAGACAAGGGCGCAGCGTTACAAGACAAATAGATCGCACTGCTTTCTATGTCTCAGCGTTTGCGGGCGTTTTTTAGACGTTGTCTTTGCGCCACCCATTTATTACATGCCGTGTGCGGTAAGTCCTTCCGCCTTTTCAGCAGGAGGGACGGAAGTAGAGGAACAAACCCATGAGCGACACCATCGAGCGGATCAACACGATCAACCCGGCGAGCGACACCAAAGGCAAAGTGAAGTGGTTTAATGACGCCAAAGGCTACGGCTTCATCGAGTCCGAGGACGGCGTGGACGTTTTCGTTCACTATTCGGTGATTCAGACCGAAGGCTTCAAGACCCTGCGCGAAGGCCAGGAAGTCAACTACGCGTACACCGAGACCGCCAAAGGCCGTCAGGCGTCCCTCGTCGCCGCCGCTTGATCGCGTGTCCCCCATGTAGAGAAAACGCCGGGTGCAGATGCACCCGGCGTTTTCTCTACAAACCTTACCACTGAGAGACATGGATTCGAACCATGATTAACGGCTCCAAAGACCGCTGTCCTGCCATTGGACGATCCCTCATTGTCTGCCTTGATTATACTCCGAGCGGGGCATGGTGTCAAGATATTTGTGGGATTTGACTGTGATGCACATTTACGCGTCAGTTGGATAACCCTTTCTTGAACTCGGATTTGTCGGATTGCGAGGATGAACAGGATTACCTGTGTACGCCCCCCGCCTGCTGCATAGAGGATAAGCCGTAATCAACAGCGCATCTCATCCTGTTCATCATTTCAATCCGACAAATCCGAGTTCAAGACATCATTTTCCCTCCAGCGTCAGCACGACGAGGCTATGGGGCGGCAGGGCGATCTGCCAGTCGTCGTTTGCGTGGCCTGTCCATGCGGGGACGGCGAGCGGGCGGGGATGCACGGCGTCGGGCGCTTCCAGGCTGTTCCGGTCGCGCGGGTCGTTGGATGTGAGCAGCATGGCCTTGATGCCCCGCGCACGGAAGTTATTGACTTGCAGGCGCATTGGCCGCGATTCGGCGCTATGTCGGTTTACGGCGAAGACGGTCAGCCTGCCGCCGTCCGCGCTCCGCGCCGCGAACACATCCACGTCCGGCACGTCGCTTACAGCAGGCATCGAAACACGGGCCGGCACATCGTTTCCCGGCCCGGTCGTCGTGGTGGCGACGGGCGTATGCGGATGCGCCAGCGTATAGAGTTGCTGCGTGTAATACTGCGGGTCCACATACGTGACGCCGTGCCATTTCTTGATACCGCCGCCGTGCAGCAGGGCCGTCATGTTGGCGAGCGTGACCCAGTCGCTGTTACGCAGCATGGCATTGAGCGCGAGCGCGTTGTAGATGGCCCCGGCCAGACTATCATGATTGGGACTCTGCCGCCACGTCGGGCCGCCTACGATGATGCCCCACTCCGTGATAGCGATGCGCGTGCGCGGGTTCGCGCCCTCCGCATCCGTGATCTGCTTTGCCACGGCGGGAATCTGCGTGTTGTCCAGAAACGCGGGATGCGCGAGCGCGCTTTCCAACTGCTCGTCGTAGGTCGCGCCTCTGGCGTAGTCGGGTAAGGGAACGAGCGGGTGCATCGAGATCCAGTCGGGGGCCTGTCCGCCGTTCTGCGTGGATGCGGCGAGCAGCGCGCCGTTCCACGCCTCGTCGCGGGCCAGACCGCCGGGCGTGAACTCGTCGCCCTTGCCGGTCGCGATCAACTGCAAATTCGGGTCGGCCCCAAGCATGGCGTCGCGGAACCGGACGAAGCGCGTGGCGTTCTCCTGCGCCTGCGCGTGGCCGATCTGCCAGCCGCCGTACAACTCGTTGCCCACTTCCCATACCTTGACGCCGAAGGGCTTGGCCGCGCCGTTCTGCGCGCGGCGCTTGCCCCATCGGTCGCTTGCGGGCGCGTTGCAGTAGCGCACCCAGGCGGCGGCCTCATCCGGCGTGCCGTCGCCCGCGTTTACGGTCAATTGCGGCGTGGCCCCGGTCAGATGCGCGAACGTCATGAACTCGTGTGTGCCGACATGGTTCGGCTCCACGCCGCCCCACGCGGGGTTGCGCCGGGTCGGGCGCTTGTCGCGCGGCCCCACCCCGTCCTGCCAGTGGTAGCCGCTGGCGAAGTTGCCGCCGGGCCAGCGCAAGAGCGGCACGTCCCATACGCGGGTGCGTCCCAGAACATCCGGGTCGAAGCCGTCCACATTGTCGGTCGGGGTCAGCGTGATCTGATCCACGTCCACGGCCTGCCCGCCCTCGTGCTGAACCACAAACCGCCACAGATTGTTGTCAGGATTGAGGGACTTGGGAACGACGAATTGGCCGCGCCGGGTCTGCCAGGCCGCGCCCTGCACGTCTACGACGATCTGCGTGCCGTCCTGAACCGGGCGAACGGCAGCCGCTGTCTGCCCTATGCGGTCGCCGCGCCGACCCGTGACGACCGGTTCGCGCACAAGGGCGATGCGGACTTTGCCCGCGCCCATCGGGGCGCGAACCGCCACGTTCAGAGCGTAGCGCGTGACGCGCTGCGCGGGCAGGGATACGGACTGCGATAGACAGGACAGCACAGCGGGCAAAACGCCCTTTTGATCCATTGGCCCCGATGCGGTTTGCCGCCCGCAGTTCATCCCCGCCGCCCCGCCCATTCCGCCGCTTGCGCCCGATGTTTGCAGCAGGGCAGGCCGCGCTGCCGCAGTAGAACGCACCGAGCGCATAAAGCCGTTTGCGCCTGTTCCGTCATTTGCCGCAGGCGTTTTCAGGCCGTTTGCGCCGCGTATCGGCGCGAGCCGAATGCAGCGTTCACTGTTCAGTCCGCCAGTCTGCCAGCCCGCGCCGCCCGACAACTGCCATTCGGCAGGGGCGGCGTCTTTGGGTTCGATGCGCTCCAGATTGGGATTGAGCAATAGCTGCGCCCACAGCGCCTCATACACCACGCCGCCCAGATGCTCGATGAAGTTGCCGAACACGTTAGGATTGACGGGCGCGATGGCCTGCCGCGCGGCATCAATTTGCACGGTCGTCAGGTGGTCGGGCGTGTTGTCGTCGCGATGATACTCAAACAGGGCGCGTGTGCCGCCGACTCTCTGTGCAGGCGTCATGGCGTCACGCTGTACACGCCCCGTTTCAGCCTTATCGGGGGCAGGAAGCGTCCGGGCGCTGCCGGATGCAGATGCGCCCGCCGGGTTCTCCATTGAACCCAGGCGCGAACCTTCCGGCGCAGTGGCGTTCCGAGTCGATCCGCCGCGCAGCGATTCATTCTGCGCGGATCGGGTCAGCGTTGATTTACTCCGGGTTATTTTGGTTGTGCGAGAAGAGGTTACGTTTGCCATGCTAGGTTGGCGCAAAAGGGCGCGCATCGGGAAAGCGCCTGCTGCCAGGCCTGCGGTCAGCACGAGCCGCGCGGCGGGTTTTGCTGTCTTTCTAATTAGGATAGGCCCTGTTGAGGGCGGGTTCATTCGCATCGTGTTCGGACGCTGCGGACGCGCCCGGTTCGTTCCGGCATCTGCAATTTTCTGGCTTATTTTTCGGTAAATTTTCTGCATTCTGGAGTCGCCTTTTACTGCCATGCCGATGTTCTGTTATTCCATACGCACGGCTAAATTAGAATATTTGTGACAATGAATTATGCAATAAATATCGCTATTTACCCATTTCAAGCATAATCTTCAGGGGTGGCGACAGCATACCGCTTGAAATCGGCTCAAAATCGGCCTGAAATCGGGACGCCGCGCGCAATCTGCTAATGATTGGTTAATGGTAGGTCTGTATACTATGCACGAAGCAGAAGATTTTGGGCTTATCTATCAGCTTTATTTTCTTTCCGCGCCGCTCTCCTGACGGCTGCCTTATGGCAGACCTGTACGCCATACCGGCGGCGCTCTTTCAAGACGTATCTCAGGCAGCAGGGGTCTGTCATTCTAGATCATTCTAAATCATTGTGGAGTTTGAAATTTGAAGTGTCAAGAGTTGATGAAAGGAACCGGTAGATGATGAGCAGGACAAAGGCTGTGCGGGGGATGGGTTCGTATCGCGGCGCGTATCGGCGGGGGCTGACGCTTCTGGGCTGTTCCACGCTGTTTGTCGGCGCGTCCGCGCTGTGCCGCGCGCAGGCGGACCCCAGCACCATGATTGTCAGCGGGCGAACCGTGGTCAGCGCGGCAGGCAGCGCGCGCCTGGAAGGCACGATCAAGTTCAATCCGCCCCGTTTGTACGACCGCATCAAAAGCGCGTACCCTAACCTGTATGTGCTGTTCCGCGACATGATCGGCAACAATCGCGCCAATACCGAGTTCGACCGCGCCGCCACCAAGATCACCGCCGATGACGGTACGCAGTCTATATCGATGAGTACGAACATGCTGGGCGCGTCCGTGAACCGCAACGGCACATGGCAGATCCTGCTCGCGCCGGGTGAAACGCTGGTCAGCAGCGACGGCGGCAAAGTCATCACGTCCCTGGTCTCGTCCACGTCCAACGGCATGATCATGAACGGGACAAGCGTGTACGAACTGCCGGGCGGAGCGCGCGAAATCCATGTGAGCAAGGAAGACCACCTGCTGACGTATACGATGCCGAACATGGGCGGCACGGCAGGCGGCGCGAAGGCGAAAGCCGTAGGCGAACCGCAGATAGACTTGACCCTGCGCGCTCACAAGAACGTGATGGCCGCGCTGTATAAGGTGTACGCCGATTCTGAGGTATCGAACGGGCGCTACTGGATCGCCAAGACCATCATCAAGAACACCGGCACGGCCCCGATGCGCGACGTGAAGGTGACGTACAACCTGGGCGAGTACGCCGATTCGTTTACGACGCGCCCGTATGGCGTCGTGATGCCGCATGGCGCAGTGGTAGACTGCTACTATCCCCTGATGTCTTCCAAAGTGGCGCAGATCAAGACGCGCACGCCGATGCAGCTATCGGTTCGGGTGGAGTACAAAGACCCTGCGGGCAAAACGCACACCGAGGAGCGCAGCGAGCGGCTGGCCCTGCTGGGCATCAATCAGTTTCAGTTCTCCAACCTGAGCGAAGACGAAAAAACGGATAGCTGGTTCGATACCAACAATAACGCGCCCCTGCTGGCCGCGTATGTGACCAAGATAGACGACCCCGTGAAGCAGCTTGCGGGCTACATCAGCGAGGCGGCGGGCGGCGTGGCCGCCGAGGGCAATTTCGACAATGGCATGAAGTGGCTGCGCGCCGCCTACAACACCGAACTGCTCAACAACATCGTGTACCAGACGCCGTCGAGCGGCGAGGTGGACGCGGGCGTATTCGCGCAGGACATCAAGTACCCTCGCGACGTGCTGCGCGCCAAATCGGGAACGTGCATTGACCTGGCGATACTCTATGCCACGCTTGCCGAAAGCGTCGGGATGCACGCGTACCTGATGCTGGTTCCCGGTCACTGCTTTTCGGTCGTGAATGTGGGCGGGCAGATGATCGCGGTCGAGAATACGGGACTGGGCGGCGGTAATCAGCGCGCGGGCTTCGACCAGATGGTGAAGTACGGGATGCAGGAGATGCAGGAGCATCTCAGAGACGGGCGCTACTACCTGATCGACATTGACGCGCTGCAGGGGCCGGGCCATATCCCCAGCCCCGAACTGCCCGCCCTGGACAGCGCCTTCCTGACGCAGTGCGGCTTTACGCGCACGGGCGTGATTACGGAGAACCGCCAGCAAAATCAGCCGCAGAACGGCGGCGGAGGCAAGGGCGGCGGGCGTCCTGATGTCGGCAATCCGCCCGTCAACAACGGCGCGCCGGTCGGCAACGCCAGCGACTTCAACGGCGTGTGGAAGGGCGACGCGGACGGAATGGGGCTGACGCTGATGCTGGATCAGTCGGGCAGCGGCGCGGACGGCACCATGATCATCAACGGCAGCACGAATGTCCGAGGCACGTTCAAGAAGGCCACGATCAGCGACGACGGCACGATCAAAATTCATGCCCGCCTGACCGGCGACGGCAAGAGCTACTCGGTCACGCTCGACGGCAGGCGCGACGGCAATGTGATCAAAGGCAGCGGCAATGTCGTCGTGCGCGGCCCGTTCAACGTTGCCCTGGACAATCGCAATCTAACGTGGGTCACGCACTACATGGGCGCGCGCTAAACCGCCTCCCTCTGCACACTGCCTAGATGTGGCAGCGTCCGAACGCAATCTACTTTGCCGTTCGGGCGCTGCCGAGGATTACACCCGATGATGAAAAAATCAGCGTCCTGCCTCAGCGCGATAGCGTCCCTGGTTCTTGTTTGCTTCTGGTTGTTCAGCCAGTGGCAGTCTCATGTGGAAGATGGGGCTATCGCCCTTATCACGCAGGGAAACGCTCTGATAAAGGCGGGCGACCCCGCTTCTCTGCAAAAGGCAACAGAGACTTTCAGGAAAGCCGCCGAGACGTTTCACGGCCTGAGTACCAGGAAAGAAGCCCACAATGAGGGCAATACCTACTACAACCTGGCGCGCGCGTACCACGCGCTTAAACAGGACAATCAGGCAATCGAGGCCGGGCAGCGCGCGCTGCCTCTGCTGACGGATGCGGATGCTAGGGGCGACCAGGCGGATATGTACAGCAATCTGGGCCTCTACTACATTGACACGGATCAGTCGGAGAAAGCCCTGGACGCGTACACACACGCCCTGGCGCTTTACCAGGCGACCGGGCAATCGGACAAGGCGCTGAAAATGGCTTCTGTGGAAGGCGCGGTGCGGGAAGACCAGGTAACGGAAGCGGCCCAAAAGAAGGATTGGACAGCGGCCCGCGACGCCTGCATCCAGGCGCAGCAGCTTTATCATCAGGCCAATGAGCCGGCCAGTGAGGCCGACGCGTGGCACAAACTAAGTCTGATCTATACGGAACTGAAGGATGCCCCCCGCGCCGCCCAGGCGCGCGGGCAGGAACAGGCTTTACGCCCCCCATCCGGTTCCACCCCACATAAATAACTGCAAACGAGAAAAGCATAAGAGAGTACAGAAAGACAAGGCCTCGAATGGAAGCTGCGGCTCACCTGGCGATGATCGGCACAATCGCAGCCTGCATCATGGGCGTGCTTGCGACCCTGTTCAGCCGAACGCAAAAAGGGATGCGGTCGCGCATTCTCTTCTTCTGCCTCGCGCTGTTGTTCACCGGCATCTACTGCGTTACGGACGCGCTGGCGCTGCGTACAAAAGGACTGATGCACACTATCGGCAGACAATCACGCGTCGTCCGCGCCGCTGATCATCCGACCGAGGCACTGATCTCCTTCTGGGAGCAGATACTCTTCGGCAGCGGCGCGGCTGTCGTCGGACTGCTGGGCGCGGTCATTTTCGTACTGCCTGATCGCAAAAACGACCCGGAGGAAAATCACCGTTCAGAAGCGGACACGTCCGAAGACACATCCGAAGATACATCTGAGGACACGTTGGAAGACGCATCTGAACGGTGATTTGATATGCGCAGGCGCTCAGGCGCGGCAGCGGATCAAGCGCCGTCGCCGGCGCGGGATACGTCCGTCCACTCGGCCCACGTTTTCAGGCGCTGTTCATAGACCTGCGGCACAACCTGCGTCGCCATTTCGCCCAGCAGCAGGCGCAGAGGCGGGTTAGGCGTGTCCACGACTTTGAAGATGGCCTGCGCGGTTGCGGCGGGGTCGCCGAACTTGGCGTTGGCCCAGCGGGCCGTTCGCGCGGCCCGCATCGCGTCGTATGCGGGCATGGGCGCGGCGTGAGCGGCGGAACTGGTTCCCCAGTTGGTCGTAAAGCCTCCCGGCTCGATGATCGTGACATGGATGCCGAACGGCGCGACCTCTTTGCTGAGGGCCTCGCTGAAACCTTCCAGCCCCCACTTGGAGGCGTGGTACAACCCGATACCTTCAAAAGCGACCACACCGCCGATGCTCGACACCTGCAGTATATGGCCGCTCCCCTGTTCGCGCAGATACGGCAGCGCGGCCTGCGTGACCCACAATGCGCCAAACAGATTGGTTTCTAACTGCGCCCGCGCCTCGGCCTCGCTTACCTCCTCAATCGCCCCGAATTGCCCGTATCCGGCGTTGTTGACGATCACATCCAGCCGCCCAAAGTGCGCGTGGGCCGTTTTTACCGCCTCTATTGCCGCCGCGTGATTGGTCACATCCAGACGCAGGGGCAGGATGCTGTCGCCGTGTTTCGTGACGAGATCCGCCAGACTGTCCGTGTCGCGCGCCGTGGCCGCGACCCGGTCGCCGCGTTCCAAAGCGGCCTGCGTCCACTCGCGCCCGAACCCGCGCGACGTTCCCGTGATAAACCATGTTTTCATTGCGTTCTACTTTCTGACATCTCTCTTTTTGACGCTTCTCTTTCCAGCGTTACTTTTTTTGATGCTTCTTCCGATACTTTTCCCAATGCTTCTTCCATTATTGCTCTTTCCTGATGCTGTTCCTGTCCCTGTTCTTTCGCCGCGCGGATCAGCATTTTGGCGAGCAGGCAGTTGGTGTCGGCGATGGCCTGCGCCCCGACCGTGTCTCCCGCCTCTACAGCCTCCCAGAAAGCGACTTTGCCCGCCACATACTCCAGCCGCCGCTCCATGACAGCCATTTCCTGTTCCAGCACGTTCTTGTGGGCCGCAAACAGGGCCATCTGATGTGCCGCCGCCTTCGCCCCCTGTTCTCGCAGTTGCAGATAGCGGCGTATGCTGTCCAGGGACATGCCCATTTGCCGCAGGCAGGCCAGCGTTTCGGCCAGCCCGACCATAGCGGGCGGGTAGCGGCGATGTTTGCTGCTGCTGTCGCGGGGGATGGGCGTGATCAGGCCGATGCGCTCGTAGTAGCGCAGCGTGTGTTCGCTCAGTCCGCTTTGCCGCGCCATCTCCTGAATGGAAAGCGCGGGCTGTGTGGGATCCAGGGTATCGGCTGTCATAGCAACAGTATTCCAAACTTAGAGCGCTCTAAGTCAAGGGCAAATAAAAAGTAATTGAGAAATCTTCTGCAAAGAGTGTTGACGCGCCACAGAAAGATGCCCGCCGCAAACGTGTTTATGAACTGTTTGTGGCGGGCCTTGTTTGGCTGCGGCAGGCATTGTCGAAGTAGATCAGGCGTTCAAGGCGGCGAGGGCGGCGTCTTCGGCTGCATAGTCGAAGGCGGCGGACGGGTCTTGCGCGGGCGGGTAGGCGCGTTCCCATTCTATGGTGCGGGCAAGGGCGTCGTCCTGTCCGACCACTTCCACATAGCCTAACTCTTCCCGAATGCGGGCCGAGGACACGGTGAGGTGGGCATGGACGCTGCTGTCGCAGCGCAGGGCGGGGGGCAGGACGGCGTCGGGCGCTAAGACGATCTGCCCCGGCCACTGTGCGACGCGGGCGATTTGTTCGGCCCACTTATGTTCCGTGTAGCCTTCCGGTTCGGCCACATTGTAAACGCGGTACGCGGCCCGGTCATCCGTGACGGCGAGCGCAATCGCGTGCGCCACGTTTTCCACGTAGCACCGCGCCGCGCGCCAACCGGCCGCCTCCTGCGAGAACAAAATGGCGGGGCGTTTGTCGTCCATGCGTTTGAGGTAGGTATGCAGGCGGTGCTGATAATCGTTCGGCCCGTACACAAAAGGCAGGCGCAGCACGGTTCCGGGCAGTTCGGGTTCCGACAGGTACGCGCCTTCGGCCAAAATCTTGTCGTACACGTTGCCTATACTGGCCGGGTCGGCATCATCGGGCGTCTGGTAGGGGTAGAGAATCGAGCGGAGCGGACTGTCTTCGCGCAGGGGCGCGGCATCGGGCGGGCCGTCCTCCCTGCCCCTCAGCACGTCGTAGTTGCGGTACACGTCTATGCTGCTGACCATCACGGCGCGTTGTGCCATGCCCGTAAACAGCCGCATCGCGCGCTCGCTGTCGTCCTCGCCCAGAGGCCGCATATCCAGCACGACATCCGGCCCAAAGCTGCGAAACGCTGCCTCGTGTTCCTCGATCTGCGCCCGGTCGCCCAGAATAGTTTCCACACCCGCCGGCAGTTCGGCCTCGCTCTTGCCCCGATGAAATACGGCCATCTCCGCTCCGCGCGCAGCCAGCGCCCTCAGCACAAACGGCCCGATAAACCTCGTTCCCCCCAGCACCAGTACGCGCATAACATTATCCTCTCCGCTCTAGATAGCCTGAACGTGAATTATTCAAAGTACGTTATCGTGTCGTATGCACAGGCAGAAAAGCCGTGCTATGCGCGGCCAAAGGTGTGTTTTCGTCGGCAACGATTGGCTGCGCCGACATATCGCGAAAAACAACGTGGCTGTCATAGCAGCCCACCCCCCACTGTCCGGCAGGGAACGGTTTGTCGGCTGCTTCAAATGTGCAGATAATTTTGCCATCCAGACGCGCCTCTACCCGGCTCGGCCTTACATCCGCTTCCAGCGTGTGCCGCCCCGGCGCGAAAAGGCGCGATCCGGTGTGGCATATCGCAAGCGTCATCCAATTGTCTTTATATTTCAGCAGGCCAACATAGTCAGAACGGTAGTAGAGTACATAAAAACCATCATTCACATTTCTCCCGAATATGAAATTCGCCTGCTGATCCCCTACCGGAGCCACATCCACCTGTGTATGCAGGCGAAATGCTGATCCTGTGGCCTGTTCATGGAAGACTGCTGCTGTCTCATCCGACCTTGCCTCCACTACAAGCGCCCCATCTTTCTGTAAACGCGCGTCCGTCCAGACCACCTGCCACGGACACGGCTCTGCGGTCTGAATGTAGTGGACGTACTCGTTTTCTAAAGCGGTAAGCCGCAGTCCGCCAAAAAGCTGAATGAAACGCCTATTCGTTTCTCGTGCCGTCTCCAACGCGTCGAGCGTGTTGACCTGCTTCAAATAACCGCGAAACAGTGTGCGTCGTTCCGCATTAGCGGGCGCGGGATCGTCCAGCATTCTGATGAGCGCGAAGCATTTTGCATACGTGACGAACCGTTGTGTGTCAGCGCGGCGGCTGTAATCGTTGCCGGGCGCAGTGAGGAGTCCGGCAATAGAGGGTGGGCGGTTGTTTGCAATCTCTTGCCGCAACAGGACGAAACAGGTATTCGCCGCAAGTACCCTGTCCCTGTTTGAACTATGCGCGTGAAAGACCGCCTGTTCTGCCCAAGCGTTCGCAACGCCCTCTACCAGCCAGGCAGGCTGCCGGTCGTAAGAGGGGTATAGTTTCTGGTGGATAGCGTGGCACAGTTCATGCGCGAGTTCAAAGGCCGTTTTGCTGTCTTCGGTTATCGGCTGACCGGGCCGGGATCGCACATAGAGATAAATAGTCCCCTTCCGCGAAAACCCCAAGTTGCGCGGGGTCGTACCCCTGTTGTACAGGGCATCAGCGCGTTCATATTCGGCCTGCGTGTCCAGCAGGTAGACATGTACGGGTTCGCGGGGCGTCTTAACGTTTAGTTGTCCGGCATAGTATTCCAAAACGCCATCTGCAAAACCGACCAGAGAGGCCGCGCCTGTCTGCTGTCGAGACGCGTACAGCATAATATGCTTGCCGCGCTGCGCCACGCTGTCAAGAAGCAAGACCTGTTCCGGCGGCGTGTCATGTTCCGATGCGGCGACTTCCTGCTGTCGGCCTGCCGTGCCGAACAGATGCAAAACGAACTTAGCATAGCCAAACAAAACAAACAGCGCGGCAGTCAGAACAACAATCAACATCCTGTAAATAAGTCGTTTGCGAGCAGCCATTGGAACTGTTACTCCTGCCGTGCGGCGCGTTCGTCTACTTTCGCCCATAGATGCTGTGCATGTTCGCCGTCCGGCAGGCCGCTTCCTGCGCTTTGACAATGGCGGTATCGCAGGGCTATACTATACGCACATTATTAACTTTGTACTTCGCCTCCAAGAAGCCCTGACGCATAGAAAAGAACCGGAGCCTGCCACGTTATGACAGACTTATTTGACAATGCGAACCCCGAAGACGATAGCGAGTTTCTGTTTTATCAGGCAGAGGGCGGGCAGACGCGCGTTCAGGTGCGCCTGCTGAATGAAACCGTCTGGCTGTCGCAGCGACTTCTCGCCGACCTGTTTGAGAAAAAGGTACGGCTTATCGTTCTGCCCTCGGAGGCGCGCGAACCTTTCCCGAACATGCCGGAGGAAGAACGGCCTTCTACGGGCGCTTCCCTGCTGCAATATGCCGGAACGTGGACGGGCGACGATCTGGAGCAGCGCTTACAGGAAGTTTACGCCACGCGCAGCAAGGCGCAATTTTGATATGTACCTTCGGAACCAACCCCGATGTTATAGACACGCCCACGAATACAGGAATTTGCCATGACCGCCACGACCGAACTTAGCCTGCTTCCCCTGCGAACCATCAAGACCGCCTGCCCGCACGACTGCCCGGATACCTGCTCGATGCTCGCCCACGTGCAGACAGGTGAGGACGGCGCGGCGCGGCTTGTGGGCGTGTCGGGCAACCCCGACAACCCCTATACGCGGGGTAATCTGTGCCGCAAGGTGGCGCACTACGAGGAGCGCGTATACAGCCCCGACCGCCTCACAACCCCCCTGCGCCGCATCGGGCCAAAGGGCGCGGGCGAGTTTATGCCCATCTCGTGGGACGAGGCGCTAAGTGAAATCGCGACCCGCTGGAAGCAAATCATTGCCGAGGATGGGCCGGAAGCCATACAGCCTTACAGCTACGCAGGAACGATGGGCGTGGTCAACATGAGCGCGTGCGACGGGCGGCTGTGGAATCGCATGGGCGCAAGCCGCCTGCTGCGCACCATCTGCTCCAGCGCGGCGGGCGCGGGCTACGCCTATGTGTACGGCGCGTCCGGCGGCATGGACTCGGAGGGCTTCGCCCAAAGCAAGTTCATCATCGCGTGGGGAACCAACCTGTCCTCCACCAACGTCCACCTGATGCCCCTTATCCGCGAGGCGCAGGCCAACGGCGCGACGTTCGTGGTAATTGACCCCTACAAAACGCGCACCGCCAATGCCGCCGACTGGTTCGTACAGCCCCGGCCCGGCAGCGACGCGGCCCTCGCCCTGGGCATGGCGCACATCATTTTTAGCGAAAACCTGCATGACGAAGCTTTTCTCGACGCCAACACAATCGGCTGGCGCGAGTATCGCGAACGTTGCGCCGAGTATCCGCCCGAACGCGCCGCAGCCCTGACCGATCTGCCCGCCTTAGAGATCATCAAACTCGCCCGCGCCTATGCCACACAGACGCCTTCGGCTATCCGCGTCGGCTACGGCATGTCGCGCACAGGCAACGGCGGCGGCATGGTGCGGGCCATCGCCACCCTGCCCGCCATTATAGGCGCGTGGGGCAAACCCGGCGGCGGAATGCTCGTGTCCACGTCCGCGCACTTCCCCATTGACTGGCGCGTCGTCAAGCGCCCCGACTTGCAGCCTCAGAGCGGCGAGCCTTCCTGCCGGGATTATGGGCGCGACGAACCCCGCGCCACGAACATGAACGAGATCGGACGCGCCCTGCTCGAAACGCAAAACCCGCCCATTCGCGCCCTGTACGTGTACAACAGCAATCCCGCAAGCGTCGCCCCCGACAGCAGCCGCGTCCTGGCCGGCCTTGCCCGCCCGGACCTGTTCACGGTCGTACACGAGCAGATGCTGACCGATACCGCGCGATGGGCCGACATCGTCCTGCCCGCTACGTCACAGTTGGAATGCCTCGACCTGATGCGCGCCTACGGTCATCTGTACCTGAACCTGTGCCGGCCCGCCATACCCCCTCTGGGCCAGAGCCGCGCCAACATTGACGCGCTCAACGCCCTCGCCCATGCAATGGGCTACGACGACGACGCTTTCTCGCAATCCGCCGAGGACATCATCCGCGCCGCTCTGGACAACCCCCATCCGTTCATGGAAGGCGTCACGTATGAACATCTGCTGGAACACGGCTTCGCCCGCCTGAATACGCCCACCTACCCGTACATACCGTATGAGGAAGGAGAGGAAAGAGGAAAAAGGAACAAGGAACAAGGAGAAAGGGACGCGCGCGATGCAGATGTGATGCCGCAGGAAGCGGACAAACAGCAGGCGGCAAACAACAAACAACAAGCCACCTGGAACACGGCCTCCGGCAAAATAGAGTTGTGGTCGGAGCAGGCCCGGTCGGACGGACATGACGCCCTGCCCGATTACGCGCCGCCTGCCGAAAGCGTCGAAGCTGACCCCGAACTTGGGCGCGAGTTTCCCGTGAACCTGCTGTCGCCCGGCGCGCACCATTTTCTGAATTCTACATTCTCCAATCTGCCTTCGCTGCAAAAGGGGGAAAAGGAGCCGCGCATCTGGATCAGCCCGGACGACGCCACAGCGCGGAACATCGCGGATGGCGACTGGCTGCGCGTGTGGAACCGGCGCGGCGAAATAAAGCTTAAAGCAGTCGTCAGCGACAACGTGAAACGGGGCGTGGCCTGGTCACCGTCCCTGTGGTGGAACCGCGACAGCCCGAACGGGCGCGGCCTGAACACCCTGACAAGCGACCGCCTGACCGACATGGGCGGCGGCAGCACCTTCCATTCCAACCTGATCCAGTTCGCCGTGTGGCGCTCCTGACACCGCTGCCGGAACATCCCTTGAAAGGCAAGTATAACGGCCAAAATTACGGGGTGTGAACGCGCAGAATGGGCAGGAAACGCGCTGTTCTTCCTTGAAATATATCGCTGCCGCAACGCCGCTGTTGTAACAGCATCGCCGCTATTACAACAGCAGTGTCGCTCAGGCAAGCGCTGCGGGAGTGCAGCCCGCCCGATGAATGCACGTAGATAAATGCAAATAGAGCGAGGAGACGCAGGAAGCGTATGGCCGTACAGGAAGCCGCCTTAGAAAATGTGAATCTTGGCGTAAAGCGGCTGGTTCAGGCCGTCGCGCAGGCGGCAGGCGATACCACGCCCGGAGCCAACCAGTGGCTCGCCGCGCTTCTGGAGCGGCATGGGCCGATGGCCGAAACCCTCGCAAACGCTCTCGACGCGTCCACGACCCTTACGTATACGCAGGCGCAGATCGCGGCGGGTCAGGCTGGACAGCCGCTCGCGCCCGACGCGCTTACCGCTCAGGCGCTGGAGCGGGCGCAGGCGCGCGGCAAAGACATGGCGAGTGAGCGCGACATAGCGGGCGTGATCCTGGAAGCGGCGGGCTATACGCTCCAGACTTCGGCTTCTTCTCCTGCGCCTGCTTCCGCCCTCCCTGCCGCGTCCTCTGCCTCTACCCCTCCCGATTCTGCTGCGGCAGCACAGACCGCCGCTGCGGACAGAACTGCACCCGCCGGGGAAAACACGTCCGCCGAAGTAAAAGCGTCTGCCGACAGCAACGGGGCCGGGGACAGCAGCGCCTCATCCGCTCCTGACACATCTGCCGCCAATGCGCCTGCCGCCAAGAAGGCTGCCGAATCAAAATCGCCCGCCGCGCCCGCGCCTGCGGCATGGAAACCAAAAGCAAAACGTCCCACGCCCGCCCTGGCGCGTTTTGGACGCGATCTCACGCAGGCCGCCCACGACGGCAAACTCAGCGCGCTTGTGGGACGCGCAGAAGAAACCGATCTCATGATCGAAACGCTGTGCCGGCGCACCAAGCGCAACCCGGTTCTGGTCGGGCCGGCAGGCGTGGGCAAGACCGCCATCGTGGAAGGGCTGGCGCGGCGCATCGTGGCCGGAACGGTCCCCGTCCTGCTGCAAAACGCCCGTGTGTTCGCGCTTCAGCCCTCCACCCTGATCGCCGGGGCCGGGTACGGCGACCTGGAAAAGCGGCTGGAAGCTATTGTTGCGGAAGCGAGCCAGGACGGCATTCTGCTGTTCATTGACGAGGTACATGCCATCGTGGGCGCGGGCGGGCGACCGGGCGCGGGCGACATGGCGAGCCTGCTCAAACCGGCCCTTGCGCGCGGCGAGATCGCCTGCATCGCGGCCACCACAGATGATGAGTACCGCCGCTTCATCGAGGAAGACCCCGCCCTGGAACGCCGTTTTCAGCCTCTGCGCGTGCATGAACTCAGCGGCGCGCAGACGCTGGCCGTGCTGGAAGCCCTGCGTGACGAACTGCATCAGAGCAGCGGCGTCGTGGTATCGCGTGACGCCCTGCACGACATCGTGGCCTTTGCCGAGCGCTACATGCCTAACCGCCACTTTCCCGACAAGGCCGTAGATCTGCTGGAACAGGCCGTGGCCCACGCGCTGGCGACCGGCCAGACCGAGGTGACGCGCAGCGACGCCATGCAGGTGGCGAACCGATTGGTCGGTATGCCGCTGTCGGGGGAGGGCTGGCAGGACGCGCTGCGCCTGCGCCTGCACTCCGAGGGCATATTGTCGTCCGAGGATACCGCCCTGCTGATAAACCGCCTGGGTGTGACCCTGCCCGGTTTCGACATCCACCCCGCGCGTCCCAATGCCATTGTGCTGCTGACCGGGCCGGCGGCGCAAAGCGGACACAGGCTGGCCGAAACGCTCGCGCAGACGCTGTTCGGCGGCGAGGATCGTATCGTCACCCTGGATTTCAGCCGCTTTACGGAACCCCATCACGTCAGCATGTTGATCGGCTCGCCGCCCGGATACGTCGGGTACAGCGAACACCTGCCCATCCACGACATCGCCCGTATGCCCTGGTGCGTCCTGCTTTGCACTAATATGGACGCCTGCCACCCCGTCGTGCGCGACGTGCTGACGCAGGCGCTTGCCACGGGCTTTCTTACCGACGCGCAGGGCAAGCGCCTGTTTCTGAGCGACACCATAACGATCCTGACCACAAGCGCCAATGCCGCTGTGGAGCGTAAAATGGGTATCCGCACCCATGAGCCGATCACGACCCAGGAGCAGAAGGACAGCCGCAAAGACAGCGAACGCGCCGCCGCCACCCAGGCGCTGGGCGCGGAATTGGTGCGCCTGTGCGACCTGATAGGCAGCCATGCCCACGCCGCTACGGGCCAGGGCAGCGCCTTAGACAGCGCGCGGCGTCAGCAGGAAACGCTGCTGAACGAGCTGGCCGCGCGGTACGCGCAACACGGCCTCGCTGTGCAATGGAACGATAGCCTGCACACCTGGCTGGACGCGCAGGGCGGGCCGACCGACGACGCGGCGCAATGGGAGCGGCTTCTGGACAACGAACTCAGCCCCCTGCTCGTGGCGCAAATAGCAAATCGCACAACCATTGCGCCACTCGCCCTGTTTGTAGAGTTCAGGGACAATGCCCTTCACGTCACCGCTCAGAACGCCTTTCAAAATCAAAATCAGAATGAAAATCAGGATGAGGAACAGAAAAGCAAGGAGCCGGTGATTGGGGAGCAGACGCCCGAAGAGCCGCAGACCAAATCACCATCTTACACCGAGCCAGACGAACAACACGCCCGACCAACCAGCGCAAAACCAGGCAGCGCAGAACGAACAAATACCGGCTAATTAGAAGCCGGCCAACCGAAAGCAAAGGAGTTAGAACGTGGAATTTGTAAACCCTGCCGTTCAGGCGGCGTATGAGCGCATCGCGCCTATGATGAAAGAGCTGTTCGGCGAATTTGCTTCGGCGAATGAGGAAACGCCCAGCTTCGGTATCTCGATGGGATCGGCGTATGCACAGACCGTGGTATACCCGTGGGGCGATGACGATGCGACTATTCGCACCCTGGCATGGGTGCTGACGGGCGCGGAAACCACGCCGGAACTGACGCGCTATCTGCTGGAAGCCAATACGGGCATGATGTTCGGCGCGTTCGGCATGGACGAGGTGGGCGATGTCCTTTTCCAAAGCACTATACTGGCGGCGACATGCGACAAGGAAGAGCTGCGCGCCACCATCATGGCCGTGATCCGCACCGCCGACCGCATGGACGACGAACTGGTCGCCAAATTCGGCGGACAGCGCGCCATTGACCGTGGCCCCCTGTAAATGAATATGCAGTCTGTTGGCGGTACACTGGCGATGCTGACGCGCCCGTTGCCGTTGTGACAGAGGGCGCGTTTCACATTGGGCAGGCAACAGGATCATGGGCTGTCGGGCGGCGCGACAAACTCCAAACGGCCCATGACAGCGCTACGCGGGATAGTACCCGGCGGCAGTTTCAACGGCAGGCGCAGTTTGACCGGGGCATCGGGATGCTGCTTGATCCACATCTGTAGCTTGGGCAACACATACAGCGCCTGCGATTGCAATGCGGGTGGCAGGGCCGCGAAGTTCAGCCCGTCAGCAAGCAGAGCGTCCCGCTGCACTGCGCTCAGGCCGGCATAGAGCTGTGCCAGACGCAGATACTTGAACAGACTCTCTGCATCCCGATAGAAGGGCAATCCACCCCACGGAACCCGATACTCCAGGAATGTGCCGCCCGTGCGTTCCATGCGTTCTATGGGCGTTTCGCGTTTGTTGAAGTCTGCCGGGGTGTCTGCGTCCGGCTCGTAACGCGCGTATTTCAGCCCCCATCCTATCTGAAACGGCGACAGGGCCGTAACCACATCGGCCTGCCAGTCGTATAGCTGCCGGATGCGTCGCTGTGCTATTGTCTGCGCCTGCTCGGAGGGCGGAAGATGCTCGGCCTCCAGTGTGCAAACCGCTTTCCAGCGTCGCAGGGTAGTGGCGGGGACTTCCAGCCAGTCGTCGCGATACCAGCGGTTGTCGCGTACCAGATAGATTGCGCCTGCCTGCTTTTCGCTATCTGACATCTGCTTCCAACTGCTGTCCAGCAACGCGGTCTGAGTATTCAGCGTTTGAGGTAAAGGCTCCTCCAGGGGGCGGTTTTCACCTTCGCGGGCATCTGCCTGCCCGGACGGGAGTAATAGTCGGCGACATATTCCATACCTGCGGCGTATCCCAGCCGCTGCAGCATATCGGCGCGATTCCATACCGACTGATTGTGGTCAGCAGGTTTAGCAGGCGGGTCGTTAGGCCACACCCGGCTCTGCTGATAAGCGGCAAGTTGCTTCCAACCTTCGGGAGCCTGTTTACCGAGATTTTGCACAATTTTCAGGAACTGCGCGTGATCCGGCCCCAGCATCTCTGAAGCAAAGCTGTACATGCTGCGGCCAAACAGCCCGGAGTAACGCCCATCCGGCAAAATGGTGTCGGCCATAATGCCGCTGCCGCCGTTGAGCAGAACCACATACGTCTGGGTCCAATCCGGTTCGGCGGAAAGATCGGCGTACCGGTGCATGATATTGTTCTGCACCATACGGCGCGCTGCCTCGGAGAGTTCGGATACAGATACGAGAATAGCCCCTTCATCCATGCCCGTCTCGATGCCGCCGCCCTGTTGATAGAATGTGTCTTCGTTCATGCGGGCGGCAAGCTGTTCCTGCAAAGCGGGCGTCAGAACTCTAAAAAAGTCATGATCCTGCGCCAGTCTCTCATGCAGTTCAGGACTGATGTTGAACTCCTCGGTTTTACGCATTTCGCCGCGTATTTCCTGCAATATAAACGCGCGCTGGGCGGCAAGGGCTTTGTCGCGCTCGGCCATCCACAGGTTCCACCAACGCTGACGCCTGCGAACGGCCTGATCCGCAAGCCGCAGCCGATAGCCGCTGTGATCGTCGAGGGCCAGCCATTCCCCCGGCAACAGTTCGGCCAGTGACTGCATCACGACACGCAGAGATTTCTGTTTCAGGCGAATTTGCAGCTTCTGCCCGTCGCACGAACGCGCAGCATCCAGTTTAAGTCCACCGTTACTCAGGCTTTGCAGCAGTTCATTCAAGGGAATGCCCACCTTTTCTACAGTGACAGTCCGATCCAGACGCTTATCCTGTTCCAAACTGTTCTGGTTTACGACAGGAAGAGTGGGTGGTGCGGCGGGCGTGGTCAGTGCAGTGGCCTGGGTTTTTGGAGAAGGCGCGGCGTGAACCTTGCAATACAATGCGATGCTGCCTAATGCAAGCGGCGTCAGTACCCCAACAAAACGCATCAACAACTTGGCTTGTGCCTTACGTGTTCTCATTTTAAACCTCTCGCAAAATCATCAGATTTAGTATTGTAGCCTGACTGATGAAGAAGCAATCTTATCAGTCAGGCTACAATCATCTGTCATTCGTCTGCCGGGAGCCATAGATCAGATGAAGTTGAGGTTCACGGTTTTAGAGGTGACACCCGAAGTCCATTGCGTGTACGACTGGTCAGGGTTCTTTGTGTATCCCCGCACAATCGCCCAGCAGTTGTAAGTGCCGTTCGGTATACCCCTTGTGCCTCCCGCTCCATCACGGGTTGAGTTGCCAAACTCAAGGAGGTCGTCGGGGCCGGAATTGTGAGATACGTAGTTGGCGTAATACAAGGCATGAGTGGTGAGGTTATCGGCGTGAAAGTCGGTTTGATACCACACCGAATCAGGAGAGGTCAGCGTAACGCTGACGACCTCGCGGATGTCAACCGGGGTTCGGTTTCTGGGTTTGTTGTCACCCCTGCGTCGAAGGTCGTTTCCACCGCCTGGGCCGGTCTGCTGACGGCCGCGAGCATCATGAACAGGAACAGTGTGCCGACCATGCTTCTGCACTTCATCTTCCGTTCTCCTTGTCCCTCTTGGGACGCCCATGCGGAGCGTTACTTGTCGCGCCGCTTATTGACTTATCTACGATAAGTCGTTTGGATAGTTTTGTCAATAGCATTTTGACACTATAATCATGATATTTAGTTTTATTTGCAATAATATCTGAATTATAAGTAGAAAATACGCCGAAGCATCTAATTAGGAATGCTCCGGCGCACAACAGAATTGCTTCTAATAGCTTATACGCACGTTGAGCTACCTGCGGCGGCTGCGCGTCAGGCCGGACAGCGTGCGGGTCAGCCAGTTTCGCAGGCGCACGGCCAGGATGGTTCCGTCGTCGAAGAGCGAGTAGAACACGGGTGTGGCGAGCAGGGTCAGCAGGAGGGACAGGCTCTGCCCGCCGATGACCACGTACCCGATGCCCCGGTTCGTGGCCGCGCCCGTGCCTCTCGACAGCACAAGCGGGATCATGCCCGCCACAAACGCTATCGTCGTCATCAGGATAGGCCTTAGCCGGTCGCGGTTGGCCTGGATGATCGCGTCGTACCTGTCCATGCCCCTGGCCCTGAGCTGGTTTGTGTGGTCTACCTGCAAGATACCGTTCTTCTTGACAACCCCGAACAGCACGAGCAGGCCCAGGATCGTGAAGATGTTGAGCGACTGCTGCGTGATCGCAAGCGCCATCATCGCGAACGGAACCGTGAGCGGCAGGGCAAGCAAAATCGTGATCGGGTGAATCCACGACTCGAACTGCGCGGCCAGAATCAGGTACATGAAGATGATCGCCAGCATGAACGCGGTCACAAACGCGATTCCCGCTTTCGCCAGTTCCTTCGAGGTTCCCGACGCGCCCGACGTGTAGCTGGACGGCATGTGTTCGTCGTTGATGATCTTCTGGAGCGCGGTTCCCACGTCCGACTGCGAAAATCCGGGCAGGACGTTGGCCGTAATCAGAACGTTGCGTCGCCTGTCCTGACGCGTGATCTGGGAGGGGCCGCTGCCCCCGCTGAAGTTCGCCACCTGATCCAGAGTGACCGTGCTGCCCGCGCTGTTTGTACTCGGAACCGTCATCTGGCTGATCACGCTCGGATCATTGCGGAACGGCAGGTCGGCGCGAATATGAACCTCGTACTGCTCGCCGCTCTCAAAGTAATCCGTCACCTTCTGACCGCCCACGAGCAGATGGCCCGTGTTCGCGATGTCGGCAATAGAAACGCCCAGGTCGGCGGCGGACTGGCGGTTGGGCGTGATGCCCAGTTCCGGCTGGCCGACGACAAGCGTACTGTCGGCGTCTACCACGCCCGGTATCTTCTTGAACTTCGTCAGAATGTCCTGTGAATACTGCGTCAGCTTGTCCAGTTCGGGGCCGCCGATGAAGTACGTGATGACGGTCTGCGGCGCTCCGGTTGAAATCGCCGCGACCGGCCCCGCGCTGGTACGCAGGTTGCCGTATCTGGGCAGCACCTGGGCGCGTACCTCCTGCGTAATGTCCTGCTGCGTGGCGGTTCGCTTCCCTACGTCTACCAACTTGACGAAGATGGTGGCGAGGTTGGGCGTCTGCTGCGCGTTGTTGCCGATGGTGATGACCGTATAATCCACGCCCTTGAGCTGGCGGATGTCGTCGGCGATGCGGTTGCCGATGCCGCTTGTGGCGCGCAGGCTCGTGCCTTCCGGCGCGCGCACCGTGACCTGGAACTGCGATTCATCGTCTTCGGGCAGGAAGTTCTTGGGGATCAGCGGAACCGTCCACTTCATGCTGATCATCGCTAGCACACAGGCGAGAACAATGATCCACCGATGGCGCATCGAGAAATGCAGCATTTTGGTATATACAAAGTCAATCGGCTTGAAGATGCCGGTTTGCTTGCTGCCTTCGGGTTCGTGCATCGTGATTCGCGGTTCGTTCTTCGACGCGTTGTACTCTGCCCCATTGACAGTTTGCTCGTCACCGGGCATACCGACCGGCATGTTGTCGCCGCTGCTTTTCGCCGCCGCATCGGTCGCCTTTTGCGAACGCTTGATCCAGCGCGAGGCCAGCATAGGCGTGAGCGTGAACGACACGATCAGCGAAATGAAGATGGCGAACGCCATTGTGATGCCGAACGAGTTCATAAACCGGCCGACGATGCCCTGCATGAAGGCGACCGGCAGGAACACGGCGATAAGAGAAAGCGTCGTGGCAAGCACGGCCAGCCCGATTTCGCGCGTGCCTTCAATCGCCGCCTCGAACGGGTTCATGCCCTTTTCTTCTATGAACCGGAAGATGTTTTCCAGGACGACAATCGCGTCGTCAATCACGATGCCCACGCTCAGGGTCAGGGCGAGCAGGGTGATGCTGTTGAGCGTAAAATTCATCGCGTACATCAGCGCGAACGTGCTGATGATACTGGCGGGAATGGCGATGGCCGAAATGATGGTCGTGCGCCAGTTCCACAAAAACACGAGAACGACAAGCGCGGCCAGAATACTGCCGAGTTTAAGATGCTCCTGCACCGCATCGGTCGAGGCCTTGATGTACTCCGACTGATCGCGCGTGATGCGGATCTTGTAGCCGGACGGCAGGCTCTTTTCGATGTCTTTAAGCTTGTCTTTCAAGCCGTCAACGGTCGTAACGGTGTTCAAACCGGACTGCTTGCGGACAGACAGCAGCACGGTCGGCACACCGTTGAGCAGTGCCGTGGTATTCTCGTCCTCAACGCTGTCCTCGGTATGGCCCACGTCCGAAATGCGAACCAGGGCGTCGCCGTGCTTGGCGACCACAATGTCGTTGAACTGCTGCGGGTTCTCGACGCGGCCATGTGTGCGGAGGGTCAGTTCACGCGTGTTCTGATCCACCTGCCCGCCCGGAACCTGAATGTTCTGCGCCTGCAAGGCCCGTTCCACGTCAATGGCGGTCAGGTTCACGGAACGCAGTTTGGAGGGATCCAGGATAATGTTGATCTGGCGCTTGCGCCCGCCGACGAGCGTGACCTGGCCCACGCCGCCCACGTTTTCAAGCTGGCGGCGCAGTTTCTTGTCGGCGTACTCGGTCGTATCGCGTACATTGCCGGGAGAACTCAGGGCCAGTTCGAGGATGGGCGCGGCGTCCGGGTCCACCTTGTCCACGATGGGCGATTTGATGTCCTGGGGCAAATCGGGCAGGATGCCGCTCACCTTATCGCGCACCTCCTGCGAGGCGATATTGATGTCTTTTTCCAACTGGAAGGTGATGATGACGACGCCCACGCCCTCATAGGATGTGGAACTCAGGGTATCAATGCCGCTGATGGTATTGACGGCTTCTTCGACTTTGTCCACAACGTCGGTCTCGATCTCTTCGGGCGACGCGCCATCCTCGCGCACCGTGACCGTGACGATGGGAAAGTCCACCTTGGGGAAACGGTCTACGCCGAGTTTGGTGTAGCCGAAGTAGCCGACGACCGTGAGCGCGAGGATGATGACCGTCGCGAACACGGGGCGGCGCACACAAATCTCTGCCAGCCACTGCATAAAAATACTCTCCTGACGAGGCCCGTTCTGCCCCACGCCCCGCCCGTCGGAAAGACCGACAGTTCGGACTTTCTGATGGGCGGATTTAGGGGATGAACGCGTGATGGCGGAACGAAGTCGAAACCGAACGAAAGTTGCTGCGAATGCTTTTAGAAGCGGCGGCATAAATGTGACCGCCGGTCAGTTATTTACGCTTACGAATGGCGCGCGGCCAATGTTCCGGTTGTGCCGGAGATTTTACGCCCCACACGAGCGCCGTGGTAACTTCCGCGCCGATATTCGTATTCATTTATATTCAACGTACATATTCATCGTATTGATTGGAAACGCATTGCGCGAACAACGCGCCCACACGACAGCGAACACGCCACCAGACAGCCCAAAGGACAGCCCGGATGATTACTCCCGATATTCTGTGTTCCCTGCCCATCTTCGCCACGCTCGACGATGCCGATTTGCAGGACGTGGCGGCGGGCGCAGCGGACGTGCATCTTATCGCGGGCGAGTGGCTGGTCAGCGAGGGCGATCAGCCCGCCTTTTTCGTGCTGTTGGAGGGCGCGCTCGCCGTCACCAAAATGGTGAGCGGCAATGAGCAGGACATCAACCACTATCGTCCGGGAGATTACTTTGGCGAGGTGCCGATTTTGCTCGGAACCACAGCCATCGCCAGCCTGCGGGCCGAAACCGACGCCCGCGTCCTGCGCCTTGAATCCGACGATTTTCACGCGCTTGTGTCCCGCTCCCAAAAGTTCGCAGCCACGATTTTGCAGACCATGACGCGCAGGGTACAGCATTTGCAGCACATCGCCTTTGACGCGCCTGTTACGCGCACCCTGATCGTGGGCCGCCCCGCCGACCTGGAATGTCACGATCTAAGGCAGTTTTTGTCCGGCAACCACATCAGTTACCGCTGGCTCGACCCGGACGACCCGCTGGCGGCGCGATTCATACCTGCAAACGCGAACGAGGGGCCATACCCGATAGTCGTGCTGACGGACGGCGCACTGATGAAAGACCCGGACCGGCGCGAAGTGGCCGAGCGGCTGGGACTCCAGACCAAGCCCGAACAAACGTCCTATGATGTGGTGATCGTGGGCGGCGGGCCGGCGGGACTGGCGGCTGCGGTGTACGGCGCGTCCGAGGGCTTGAAGACCCTGATGATCGAGCGCGAAGCGCCGGGAGGACAGGCGGGAACCAGTTCGCGCATCGAAAACTATCTGGGCTTTCCGACCGGGCTTTCCGGCGACGAGTTGGGAACGCGGGCCTTGCAGCAGGCAAAACGTTTTGGAACCGAGATCGTGGTCGCCCGCAACGTCACGAACGTGCGCTGCGCGGACGGCACGCACTGGATCACGCTCAACGGGCATGAGGAGATTCAGGCGCGTACCATCATTCTGGCGACGGGCGTATCGTGGCGCACCCTGGACGTGCCGAACGCGGCGAATCTGGTCAGCAGGGGCATCTACTACGGCGCGGCCCGCACCGAGGCCCTGAGCGTGCGCGGCAAAGACGTGTATCTCATCGGCGGCGGCAATTCGGCGGGGCAGGCGGCGATGTTCTTTGCCAGTTATGCAAGCTGCGTCACCCTGCTCATTCGGGCCGAAACGATTGAGGCGGGCATGTCGCAGTATCTGATTGACCAACTGCGTACCAAAGATAATGTGCGCGTACAATTAAACGCGAGCGTATTGGAGGTACACGGCGAGGCGCATCTGGAGGCCATCACGCTCTGCGACAGCAAAACGAACAAGACCGAAAAGCGAGACACGGACAGCCTGTTCGTGTTCATAGGGGCCGACGCCGAGACCGGCTGGCTGCCGGACGACATCGCCCGCGACGAGCGCGGCTACCTGCTCACGGGCGCGGACGCGCAGGCGAGCGGCAAATGGCGACTGGAACGCGACGCGTACCTGCTGGAATCCAGCGTACCCGGCATTTTCGCCGCAGGGGATGTGCGGCATGGCAGCGTGAAGCGCGTGGCGTCGGGCGTGGGCGAGGGCAGCATGGCAATCGCGTTCATTCATCAGTATCTCGCCCACGCTTCCGCCGAGGTTCCCCGGCAATAGGCGCAAGCCCCGACAGAGTATAATAGACACGTAGTTTTAACTGTAAACGCATACTCTATGCAGCAAGTGCATCGCGTCCGCAGGACGCTCGGCGGAACGCCACTTAAACGGGTGTTTTCAACACCCGGAACTATAACGGATAGGTTATGAAACAAACGAATGGAGCGCGCATACTGGTTGTGGGCGGCGGGGCGGCGGGACTGCTGGCGGCGCGGCGGGCCGCGCAAAAGGGCGCGTCCGTCACGCTATTGGAAAAGAACGACCGCGTCGGCATGAAGATCCTGATTAGCGGCGGCGGCAAGTGCAACTTGACCCATGCCGGAACGATGGACGACGTGCGAGCCGCGTTTCGCCCCAACGAGGCGCGGTTCCTCAAGCCCTGCTTCTACCGCTTTACGAACGACGACTTTTTAGATATTCTGCATCAGGCCGGAATGCCGACCTATGTGCGCCCGGATGGGCGCGTGTTCCCGGTCGAGCCTGCCAATGCCAAAGACGTGGTGGCCGTATTGGAGCGCGAAACGCGCGGCGCGGGCGTAGAGATCGTGACGGGTTCTCCGGTCGGCGGGTTGGTCGTAGAGGACGGGCGTATTGCGGGCGTGCGGGTCGGGGACGGCATACGGCGGGCGCAGCGCGTGATCGTGGCCGTGGGCGGCAGTTCGTACCCCGCGACCGGCACGACGGGCGACGGCTGGCGCTGGGCAAGCGAAGTCGGGCATAAGCTCGTGCCGCTCCGCGCCGCGCTCGCCCCCCTGTATCTGGACGACGCTCCGGCGGAATGGTCGGGAATCGCCCTGCGCGACGTGACGCTCAGGGCGCGGGCCGGGGCCGAGGGCAAGGAGTACGCGCGCTGGCGGGGCGACCTGCTGTTTACGCACAAGGGCGTATCGGGGCCGTGCGCGTTGGGCGTGTCCCGCGAGATCGCCGAGCGCATGGCGCACGGTCTGGCGGGCGGCGGCGTGGTCGGCATAGACCTTGCGCCCGACACGCCCTTTGAGACCTTGCAATCCGAGATCCGGGCCGAACTGCGCGACAACCCGCGCCGCACGGTCGGCAGTGTGGTAGACCGCTATGTTCCTGACCGTCTGGCCGCGCCGTTCGTGGCCTCGCTGGATCTGGACATGGAAACGCGGGGCGCGCACATTTCCGCCAAAAGCCTGAACCGCCTGGTTAGCGCCCTGAAAGGCTGGGCCTTGCCGACGGTGCGAAGCGTCCCCTTGGAGCGGGGCGAGGTGGTAGCGGGCGGCGTCAGTCTGGACGAGGTAGACCCGCAAACAATGGCCTCGCGCCTCGTCCACGGGCTGTACCTGTGCGGCGAAATCCTCGACATTGCCGGCCCGGTCGGCGGCTACAACCTTCAGGCCGCCTGGAGTACCGGCCATGTGGCAGGCGAAGCCGCCGCCTCTATGTAACCGTTCAGCAGTTGCGCGGTCATCATAATTGGAAACACATGTTCGCCTTGATGCTGTTCAAAGGTGATGCTGACACACCTGTCAACACTCCCTTATCAACAAAAAACTAGATGCTGCTGCAAAAGCTCTAGACCTTTCGATAAAATGTCTATCAGAAGTTCTACATCTGCTTCCAGCCAGATCGGTTGATATTGATATTCGAGCAAAGTTATTGCAGGAACGTTCGAGCCATAAAACAGGCTGTCATATAAATGCGTTAGACGCTCATTTAGCGGCTCAAAGGGCATGTTCAAGGAAGCGCTTACATCACTAAAAAGGTTCCAGGCACTGAGGAAATTGTTGCAATCGATGGTTTCCGCCGAAGGATTTGACAACCACCACTTCAAACGATCCAAATCGTGAAGGATTGGCTGCTCGGCAACTACATCAAAATTGTGGAGTGCAGCATAGGTTTTGAGGCCGCCGACGTCAGCAAAAGCGCGAATTTGTCTGCCTTCAAGAACAACCCCATCGTCAGTCCCCGAAAACCAGAGGAGATAGGCATCTCTGTTGTGCAATCGGAACCACAGCGTATAGTAGTTACGCTTTGCACCCGCAGACAAAGTATTATAATCCATGCTCATTCGGCGTTTTCTTTTTTGACACTTAGAACACTATTTGTCCGCTCGTTCTCAATCTGCATTAGCCTTAATCGGGTATCGTTAAGCAGATTAGCGGCCTGAATTTTGAGATCGGCTTCGATAGCCGCTTTCATAATCTGAACGTCTGCGACAGCTTTATCCGCTATCCGCGACATCTGCTCTTTGAGCGTCTCGCGGTTCTCTTCGAGTTTGGACACGCGCCCTTCTAGCTTGACATGTTCCAGGCGAATGGCGCTGAACTCGTCCTTCAACTCTTTGACAAGTCTCTCCGTGGTGGCTATCTGAAGCTGAATGTTGGCGCAGGTCTTGACGATCTCCGCGAGGGTTGACGCGGTACTCCCCAGGTTCATACTCGCTTTTTCTCCCGATCTCAGGCAGAGGGTTCTTCCGGCGCAGACACACGCAGAGATTTTACCTCGGCAACGAGTTCAGACAAGGCGGTATTCGTTCGGACGATGCCCTCGTTAATACCTTCCAGTTCCTGATGCAGCTGATTTAGAAGAGCGGAAGAAGACGTTTCACTGCCCGGATGCGCGACGGCGGGGCGGCGCGGCTTGCGGACTGCGCCCGGAACAACGCCTAATCCTGAACTTTGAATTTTTGTAATGTGGTTGACGTCGCTCATATTATGTTTCCTGTCGTATTGCTTCTTGCCTGTCGCCTGCCGTCGGTTCCTACTATGTGGACAGTATACCAAAACCCGTCCGGGCTGTCAAAAGCCTTATGGCAGAGCGTTGTCGTCTATGCTCATGCGAGAACAGGCACATTCGCGGGTTCGGCGGGAACGTAGGGCTGGGAGCGGACTTCGAGGGGGGCGGCGAAGACCAGTTCAAATAGGTCGCGGCCCGTTTGTACGCCCCAGATCTCAAGCTGGCAGTCGGACAGGCAGTGTAAAGTAAGAATGTAGCGCGTCGGATTGGCGGCGCGGGCGATGCTCACGTCCTGGACCAGGCTTAGGTGGCTGCGATCCAGGCCCTCGGCGATGCGGAGCATGGAGGCCAGCGCGCCGACCAGATGCCGCTCGTCGCGGTTGAGCAGGGCGAAATTCGGGTGCTTTTTTTTGGGCAGGCCCTTGCGATGGTACAGGGCCACGTTCGCGATGATGTCTATTTCGGTATCGTCAAAGCCCAGCAGGTCGCTGTTGCGTACCAGATAATAGGCGTGTTTCTGGTGGTTGGAGTGCGACAGAAACGTGCCGATGTCATGCGTGATAGCCGCGTAATCCAGCAGTTCCCGCTCGCGCTCGCCATACGAATGCGCCTTGAGCGCGGCCAGTTCGTCGAACAGGCGCAGGCTGAGATACGCGGTATGCTCGGCGTGTTCGGCGTCGTAGTTGCAGGCGCGGGCAAGCTGCAAGATGCTGCGCCGGCGCACCGACTGCGACTGAAAATGATGCCGCGCCTCGTCCTCGCGCAGGACGTGATCCAGCAGAATGCCGTCGCGCAGGCCCCGCTCGCTTGTGGTCAGGCGATCCGCGCCATACGCTTCCATCAGGGTAATCAGCACCGCCGCGCCGCCTACGATGATGTCGGCGCGGGACGCGTCCATGCCCGGCACGGCGCGGCGGGCGTCGAGCGCAAGCCGGCACAGCATCTGCGCGGCGTCCTTCAGGTCGGCCAGCCGGAACGTGATGCTGCGCCCGCTCACCGTCGTGGTGTCGGGCGCGTGACGAGCGACGACATCCGCCAATGCGCCAATGGTTCCCGCGCTGCCCAGGGCCATATCAAATCCCGCCAGCCGTACCTTACGGGCTATCTGCGTGCTGACGCCCTGCGCGTACCCCTGCATCTGCGCGAACAACTCCGGGCTGACCGGCCCGTCCCCGGTCGGAAACTGGTTCGCCATACGGATCGCGCCCAGCTTCATGCTTTCCAGCACGTCGTGCCGCCCCGTCTCGTAGGCGCCCGCGCCGCCGACAATGGTTTCCGTGCTGCCGCCGCCGATGTCTATCAGCACGGCCCGCCGTGTCCCCAGATCCAGGCCGCTGGTCACGCCCATCCAGATCAGGCGGGCCTCCTCCATGCCCGATATGACGCGCACCTCGATGTTCGCCGTTTCCTGAACGCGGGCGATGAACTCCTCGCGATTTTCGGCCTCGCGCACCGCCGATGTGGCGAACACGACGATCTCCTGCGCCCCGAAGCCGCGCGCCACGTCCGCGAACTTGGCGCACACGAACGCGCCCCGCTCCATAGCCGCAGGCGTCATCTGATTGGTCTCGAACTCGCCTTCGCCCAGGCGCACCATCTCGCGATGCAGGGCCAGCGTGGTCATGCGCTGGCCGCTCTCGACGCGCACGACCGCAAGACGAATGCTGTTTGTGCCGATGTCAATGGCGGCGATGATGTTTGTTTTTTTATCCATAAGGCATTCTGAAAAGCGTTCTAAAAGGCATTTTTAACGTCTCGAAACGTTCACGAAAATTACTCGGATACCACGTCTTCGGGAAAGATGATTTCCACGCGTCCGCCCTGTATACGGGCCTTCTCGTTTGGCGTGTCGTTGCGTCTAAGGTTCTGCGCGCCACTATCAGCGTTGTCAGCGGCGGCGCTATCAGTGTTGGAAGTGATGTTGGAAAAGATATTGGAAAAGGTAACATCGCCGTGCAGGTCGTGCCTGACAAGCGTAAGTACGAGTTCGAGGCCGATGTTGGCGTCCCGCCTGGGATCGAAGTCGGCGGGGAATCCCCGCCCGCTGTCCTGCACGGTCACATGGATGCTGCTCTCGCGCCTGACAAGGCTGACTTCGATGGGCCGGAGACGCGCCGCGTTCTCCTGATCTGACTGTTGACCTGATTGCTGACCGGATTTCTGGTTGGTCTGAGGGTTGTGCTTGGCGGCATTACTGACCAGTTCGTTGACGGCAAGGGCCAGCGACGTGGCCGCTTTAGTGGGTATCCAGGCCTGTTCCGCCGTGACATGGATCGGGTCGGGGTGAGCCACGGTTCGCATACTCGCCCCCAGCAGGTCTACCAGCTTGGTCAATACCTGCGCGGCGTCCACGTTGCCGATGGGCCGGTCGCGGGCGAGCAGGTCATGGACAAGCGCGATGGTCTTGATCTGATTCAGACCCTCGCGCACGGTCGAAACGGGGATCACGTCACTGTCGAACGGCAGCTGCATTTCCAGCAGGGCGCTGACCCCTTGCAGGCTGTTCTTGACGCGATGATGCACCTCGGCAATCGCCAGCGTCAGCTGCTGTGTGCGCTCGCGCTCGGCCTGCCATAGCCGCGCGTTTTCCACGGCCATCTGGGTACGCGCCGCGACAGTCTGGAGCAGGGCTATCTCCTCCAGCGTCCAAACACGGGGCTTGTCGGCCTGGCTCACGACCAGACTGGCCGCCTGCCTGCCGTTCTGCATCAGAGGAACCGCGAGGTAGGCGCGGATGTTCTTAGGCAGATACATGGCCTCGTAATGCGCGGACGTTCGGGGGTCCGTCAGGGTGTCGGCGACGCTGACCGTGCCGCCCCGGCTCAGTTCCGTAATCACCTGTCCCCCAAAATCGCTCCGGTTGTAGGTTCCGGCCCAGCTTGCCACATCGCGGCAGTAGTCGTCGTGAATCACAACCGTGCTGTCGTCAGGGACGAGATCGGCGTAATAGCAGCGCGACGTTTGTAAATATTCGCCCACCATGCTGACCGCGACGCGCAGCACCTCGTTAGGGTCATGGGCGGCGCGCATTCGCTCGCCCAATTCGCCCAGCAGGCGTTCCCGCTCCTGGGCGCGTTTCTGGTCGTCAATGTCCGTGATCGTGCCGAACCATTTAAGAACGCTGCCCTCGGCGTCGCGCATCGCCGCGCCCCGCGTCAGGAACCAGCGGTACGCGCCGTCTTTGCCCCGAATACGGTGTTCGATCTTGTAATCCGCGCCGGATTGCAAGACGCGCATCCAGGCGTCGAGGGTGGGCTGCAGGTCGTCGGGATGCTGACAGCCGCGCCAGTTCCACTCGGTCGTTTGTTCCATTGACAGGCCGGTATACTCCATCCAGCGCTGATTGTAATAGTCTACGCTGCCGTCGGGCAGGGCCGTCCACACGATCTGCGGGATAGACTCGGCCATGAAGCGGTAGCGGCGTTCGCTTTCGGCCAGGGCGTCCTGCTGCCGCTTGTTCTCGGTCATGTCTCTGACGACGGCGACAAAGCCTTTTACTTCGCCCTGTTCGTCCCGGTCGGGAACAAACGTGGAATGCACGAAGCGCGGATCCACGCCCTGATAGCGCATTTCCCGCTCATACACGATTTCCCGTCCCCCAAGCGCCTCGCCGATCTGCTCCTTTATCGCCTCATACGCCACGTTCCCGATCACCTCGGAAACGTGCTTGCCGTTGATCTGCTCCGGCGACTGCTTCAGCCAGTCGGCATACGCCCGGTTGTTGAAGCGATAACGCTGCTGCGTGTCTATGTAGGAGATAAGGACGGGAGCGGCATCCATTACAAGGCGAAGCTGTTTTTCGCTCGCTTCGAGGGCGTTTTGCGCCTGTTCGCGGCCTGCGATCTCCTGCTGGGCCTGCGCGAACAGCCTGGCATTGTCTACGGCAATCGCCGCGTAGCGCGCCAGTTCCTCGGCAAGCGGCAGGCTGTCCTGCGTGTAGCGATGGCCCGACTCGGCCCCGATGAAGGTGATCGCGCCCAGCGTTTTGCCGCGCGCCGTCAGGGGAACGCACAGGTACGACCGCATCCCCGATGCGGCGAGCATCTCGTAATGCGCTTCGTCCTGGGCAATGACCCGCATCATCTCCCCGGTGATATTCTCCAGCCAGTGCGATTTGCCCGCGCGCACCACGCCCACCACGCCCCCGACCTCGTTGATGCGGGGCGGATAGCGGCGTGCCAGCTCACGCGCAGCCTCGACCTTGACGGGGTCAACATGCGCTGCGGTGACCATTTCCAGCTCGCCGTCGGCGTCAAGCAGATGCACCACGCACAAGTCCGCAAGCTGCGGGACGACGAGCTGCGCCACGCTTTGCAGGGTCGTTTGATAATCCAGCGAGGATGTCAGCAGCCGGGTCGCGCCGGCAAGAAAGCGCTGCTGCGTCTCGATGTCCTTGCGTCTGGTGATGTCCTGCGTCAAGGTCATGCCCGCCGTGACATTCCCGTTTTCGTCGCGCACGGGCAGCACGGTCAGTTCATAGATGCGGTCGCCATACGCCACTTCCTGCGTCGAGGCGCGGCCCGCAAGCGCGGCCCGCATCAGCGGGCCGTTGATGGCGGCGACTTCGGGACTGAACGCTTCCCAGACGGTCTTGCCCTCAAAGAAATCGGGCGGCAGGCCCGCCTCGGCGAGCCCCTGTCCCCCGGCGACGCTGAACCGCAAATCATGGTCATACAGCACGACCGCGCCGTTCGGGAAGTGGTCAACAAGAGTACGCAGCCGCCGTTCGCTGACCTGCAGCGCCTCGGATTGACTATGCAGCAGGGCCGCGTCGCCATCCTGTAAATTGTATTTTGATGTATTCTGTTCTGACACGATATTCCAGCTTATAGCATATCAACTGAACATCAACCTGTAACATACCAGACCGCCAAAATTCCAACTCATAGCCCCTTAACTGACAGCGGCGGCGGGCAGGCGGGGGCTGAGAACGCGCAGCTGCAGGTCGCGCCGATAAACGTGGCGGAACATGTCGGCGCGGCGTTCCAGCGCCTGCGCTTCGTCGGGCAGGTCGCCATGCGCGCCCACGTATAAAAGCACCGTGTCGTCGGTCAGGTCGCAGAACAGTTCCAGGACGCGCCCGCCGTGTCCGTGATCCAGGGCATCGGCGACGCGCAGCAGGGGGGCCAGCAGGCCGACGCGCTGCTTGTCCGCGTCGGACAGGATGCCGAACGCGGTATGCTCGATGTTCGGCAGGGCTTTGCGGTGATAGCGGGCAAGATTGGCGATGATGGCTTTTTCTTCCCGCGTAAATGCGGGCAGCGGCTCCATCATGATCATTTGCAGGGCGTGCCGGTGATGCCCTTTGCCGCTGACATAATAGCCGATGTCGTGCAGAATAGCGGCGTATTCGAGCAGCTTGCGGTCGCTTGTCTCCAGTTGGTGCAGGTCCTGCAATTCCACGAACAGGGTTCCGGCCAGGCATTCCACCTGATGCGCGTGGGCGGGGTCGTAGTTGTAACGGCGGGCGAGTTCCAGTATAGCGTCGAGTTTTGAGTTCATAATAACAGCAGGAGAAAGGAGAAAGGGAAAAGGAGAAAGTGGCTGCGGCGTAGCGAGAAGGGCGCGAAACCAGGCGTATTTTCCTTTTCCTTTTCCCTTTCTCCTTTCTCCTTATGTGAAGCGGTCGTACAGCAGGCCCCAGCGCAGGCCGCGTGTGCTGATAAGAATGGCGGGGGCGTTCAGGCGGGCCAGGGCCTGCGCGAGCAGGATGGCCCCGCCCAGGATGATGTCGGCGCGGCGCGGGTCCAGGCCCGCAATAGTTTTACGCTGCTCTACGGTGCGCTGCGCCAGCAGGTCAATGTGGTCGCCCAATCGGTCGGCGGTGAGCGCGTGACCGTGCAGGGCGAGGGCCGTGTCGCGCCCGCCCTGATTGATCGCGCCCAGATTGGTCACGGTTCCGCCCACGCCCACCAGGGTATAAGAGGCAGCCGGATCGAACACGCGCGCGCTATTGCGATTGTGATTATCGGAAGCGGGCGGCGTACCCCCTAGAGCCGGGAGCGTGTTTTCAGAAAAGGCAAGAGTGTCCCGCGCGGCTTGGCTGTCAATGCGGGCGAAGGCGTCGCGCACGGCGCGGTTGGCCTGATCCAACTGCGCGATGGTCGGCGGGTCGGATTTGAGGAACGCTTCGGTCAACCGCACCGCGCCATAGGGTACGCTGATACGCGCGGCCACGGCATCCGTATCCGGTACGCCCTCGATGATTTCCGTGCTGCCGCCGCCAATATCTATCACGCGCAGGCTGGGCAGGTCACGCCATTGCGGGTCGCGCCGCACGGCCAGGTACGACAGCCGCGCTTCCTCCTCGCCCGCGATCACCTGAATATCAAGGCCGCACCGCGCCTGTACGCACTTCAAAAAAGCGTCGCGGTTGACGGCGTCGCGCAGGGCCGCCGTGCCGACGACAGCCAGGCCGCGCACCTCAAAACCCTGAGCGGCCTGCGCCAGTTCGGCCAGGGCGTCCAGCGTCCGGTTCATGGCGCTAAGGCTCAGTCGCCCGCCCAGCGCCTGCATCCCCTCGCCAAGCCGCGTGATGATGGTTTGGTCGTACACGCTTGTGGCCCGGCCATGCGCCAGGTCCGCCACGATCATCTTGACCGAGTTGGTTCCCACGTCAACGCCCGCATATAATTCCGCATCCGGCGCGACAGGAAAAGAAGCAAACGGGGCCTTAGAAGCAGTGTCGTTGGCCCCCTTCTCCTTTCCCCTTTCTCCTTTTTCCTGATTATGGGCATTATTGTCGGCGCTGTCAGTCATGCGTGTCCTCCGGTCGCCGCGCGGGTTCGGGCTGACCGCTCAGGGCGTACAGGCGGTCACTGGCTTCGGCCAGGTCTTCGGCCAGCCGCGCCTGCGTTTTACGATCCACGTCCGGCGCAGGGCGCGTGTCGGCCAGACTGTCCTGCAATTTACGCAATCGCCTTAGGGCGCGTTCCTGATCCTTGTCGCCCATGCCGCTCAGAACCGTTTTCCAGACGGGCATTCCCGCCGCGAAGCGCACCAGTTCGCGCAGCAGGCGGGCGCGGAAATTGGGCGCGGGGGGACACGTCAGCAGGGCCAGGATATCCTGTCGGGCGCGTTCCGCCTCGCGCTCCCACGCCGTTTCGTCTTCGGGGCGCGCGCTCGCCTCGTCCCACGCCTCCGTATTCAAGACACCCCCTGAATGCGTGTTGGAATAGGTGCGGAAGCCGGCATTGGAACCCTGTTCGGAACCCTCCTCAGAGTTCTTATGAACGGACGCAACAGGCGCATCGGTGTCCGTGTCCGGCTCCAGGAGGATCGCATCCGCCAGGGTTGACTGTATGTGCCGCGCTTTGGGATCGCTCATGCCGCGCACGGCAAGAAGCTGTTCCAGTGTGGCGGCGCGCAGTCGTTCGAGGCTGTGAAAACCGGCTTTTTCCAGGGCGCGTATGCGTATCGGGCCAAGTCCGGGAAGATCACGCAGGACGCGAAGCGTCCTTGCGGCGGGCGGAGGATCGGGGACGGGCGTTTTTGCCGCTGCCGTCTTTGCCGCTGGCGTTTTTGCCGCCGCCGCTGTTGCCGCGCGTGCTTTTGCTGCGAGCGGCGCGGTCGGCGCGTCTGGCGTCCCGGACAGTGAAGGCTCCTTCAGCGGCGCGGTCTGCGTCTGCGGTTCCTTCGGAGGTTTTTCCGGCTTGTTCCGCTTTCGGCTTTCCCCCATCGGGTCTGCGGTCGCCGTTTCCTCGCGCTCCGCTGCCGCTTTGCCCGTTGCTTTGCCCGCCGCGTTCGGCATTCGCGCGGCGGCGGGCGGCGGCGACGTGTCCCGGTTCGCCGGGCGCGCGCCGGACTTGCGCGTTTTGTCTGTTGGCGGCATCGTGAGCGTCCGTTTCTTTAGCGGTACTCGCAGTTCTCTCAGAAGTTTCTTTATGATTTCCTGTGCTGATTTTTTGAGCCGTGTCCTCGGAAGGGGCCGCAGAAAGAGAAGACTCAGGAACAATACTGTCAACAGATGCGCTTTCTCCCATAACAGTGTTCTCCTCTAGGCCCCCTCTCTTCTTCCCCTGTTCTTTCTCTTCTTTCTCTTCTTCGCTTGTCAGCAGGTCGCGCAGGCGGTCGAACTGACGCGCGGCCTTCATCGCCCCCCATGCTTCCAGAAGCTGCCCGTAGCTCGCGTCGCGTCCGTCGCGCGTCTGCGTACACAGGGTCAGCAGACCCCGGCAGGCGTCGTAACTCACCCGATGCACCCCGGCAATCGGGCGTCCTTCCATGTCGGACGAGTGCGTTCCATATCCATCGCGCAGTATATAATCCAGATGTTCCAGCAGGCGCGGAACCAGTACATCGGCGTCATGCAGCGCGCCCAGATGCTCCTGAATGGTTTTTACGGCCTCCAGAGATTGCGCGAACTCTCCCCCCGCATTGGTATGCAGGGTGTACGCGTCCTGGAAAATCTCCATCGTGTAGCGCAGGCGTTTGGCGGCGATACGCATCTCATGCAGTTCGTAGACGCTGTCGGGACTGGCGAGAAACGGCTCGTAAGCCAGAAACTCGTCCAGCCGCAAGCCGATTAAACGCGCTGCGTTGACCAGCAGGGGCAGACGGGCCGCGTCGTCCGGTGTGGGGGCGTGGCTGTGTCGGGACGGTTTAGCCATGATGGTTGCGCTCACTATTCTTCTGTGCAGAATTCTTTTGTACGGAATTCTCCTGTGCGTGGTTCTTTTGTTCCGGTTTCTGCTGTCCGCCGCTTTTCTGTTCGCTCGTATCGGCGTGGGGCGGAGCGGAGGCAATCGGCAGGGGAGCGGTCGGGGCGGGCGCATCGGGCGTGGTGTCGGGCTTGCCGGAGTGGGAAGCGTCGGCGTGGGAAGAAGGGCTATGCGCGTCGGTGTCCGCGTCCGGCGCGTCAGGCGTAACGGCCTTGAAGCCCTGTTTGCGCGCGGCGCGATGCAGAAGCTGTTTCAGGTCACTGCTTTCCAGACGCTTGACGGCCCCGGTCACGGCCTGCTGCCGTTCGTCGCGCTGCGCGTGCAGGCGGGCTGCGAAACTTTCCACGCCCGCGCGCTGTTCCGGGGGCAGGCTTTCGGCCCGAACGCGCAGAGTTTCGATCATCACATCCAGGTCGCGGGCCTCGCCCAGCGCCCGCGTGACATTCTTCACCTCGCGCTTCATGCAGGCCAGTGTGTCGCCTGCATGGCCCGTAAAGCAGTCCTCAAACACGTCCAGGGCCGCCCGCGTCCGCCGCGACCAGACGCGCATCTGATGAATGGCGTTCGTGTCGCCGCCGCTTTGCGCGCCCTGGGCGTGCGCGAGCAGTTTTTTCAGCCGCTGCTCCAGCATCCCCGTGCCGTAATCGCCGAAGTCCGGCAGACCGTCGGAGGCAGAAGCCGCTTCTGCGCGTTTCTTGCGCGTTTTCATTCGGGTTGGTTTCGCATGTTTGGCGGGCGTAGTTTTGGCGGACATAGTTAAAGAAAGCCTCTATTCTGCTATTCTGCGAAAATGTCGCGCAGGTCGTGTTCCCTGTCCGCGTTGACCAGAACAATGACGCTGTCGTCCACCTCGAAATTCGTGTCGCCGGAGGGCAGGATGGCGTGATCGTCGCGAATGATGCTGATGATGAGCGCCTCGGCGGGCAGTTTCAGCAGTCGGATCTCGCGGCCCACGACCGGCGAGCGCGGCCCGATCTCGATCTCCACGATCTCGATGTTGCCCCGGTTCAGCGCGGCCAGCGGGATCACCTCGCCGCCGCCCACTTCCTGCTCGATAAGGTTGTAAATGATCTTGGTGGAACTGACCGTGGCGTCAATGCCGAGTTTATGGAACAACGCCTCATTGCGCGGGTCGTTGACGCGCGAGATCGTGCGCGGCACATTATGTTCCATTTTCGCCATCTGGCACACGACCAGGTTGTCGTCGTCGCTGCCGGTCGCGGCCACGACCGCGTCGGCGCGTCCGAACCCGGCCTGGTTCTGCTGCGACACCTCGCAGCCGTCGCCCTGCATCACGACCTCGCCCAATTCCTCGCTGATGGTGCGGTAGCGGGTACGGTCTTTTTCCATCAGCAGCACTTCATGCCGCGCCGCCGCCAGCGTTTTCGCCAGGTAGTAGCCGATGTTGCCGCCGCCCACAATGATGATGTACATGGTTGCAGTCCTATGGACAGGAAAAAGGAGAAAGGAGAAAGGCAAAAGTAACAGCATGTCACTTTCTCCTTTTTCCTTTTTCCTTTCTCCTGCATCTTAAACGTTGGCTGACAGATATTCCTGCGAGTAATCTTTGGCAAGGCCCCATTCGCCGGACGTGACGAAATCGCGCATCAGGCCCGTGGCGATAGTGGTGGTGCAAAGCGTAACGATGCCCAGTTGGCGGTAGCGGTCAGCGCGCACGGGGTCGTAGATGCGGGCTACGACCGTGGGAATCTTGAATACATGCTGCGCGATCTGCGCGGCCATGATGTTGCGGTTATCGCCCTGCGACACGGCGATAAAGACCTGCGCGTTTTCGATGCCCGCCCGCTTCAAGACATCTTCGTCAATGCCGTTGCCGACGATTCGGTTGCCCCGGAACTTGGTTCCCAGCCTGCGGAAAGCCTCGCTTTGCAGATCAATGATGGTAACATTGTGACCGTCGTGGTGCATCAGGCGCGCGAACGTGCTGCCGACGCGCCCGCAGCCCAGAATGACAATATTCACAGGTTTGTCCTTTTGCGCTTCGCTCTTGTGTATTCCGTGTTTGTTCTGTGTCTGAAGAGTTTGCTTTAGGGTTTGCTTTTCAAGTCAATCGAGAACAGCCCCGTCGCTGGTTCGCTCGCAGCGCGTTGACTTCTCGCTCGTTCAACAGCGGAACGTCTTCAAAGACAGAAACACAGATGGAACGACCTATCTTCTGACGAGATGCCTTCTAGTATACACCAAAGCGAACGCCAAACCCTGCCGCCCTGCCCAATAACCCTGCGCCAACAACTGTGCGTTAATGACCGCGCGCGCCCTCAAACACGCCTGCGCGTTTTGCTTGCTGAAACAGCGTGGAGAACTCAGGTCACAATTTTGCTTGTCCGTCTTTTTCGAGGGTACACGCTTTTATTTGCTGCGTATCCAACTTTGAACGCGCTCCAAAGCGACATTACCCATAGAACGGTGCGGGGCGCAAGCGAAAGGCTTCTTTTTTGGTGAACGTGCTGCGGCTTTTTACCGGGGGCGTGTCCCGTGAAATCAACAGCGAACAGGCGCTGGTCGTCGAGGCGCAGGGTGGCAGTCGCCGCGCGTTCGATGCCCTGGCGCGCATCTACACGCCTCTGCTTCACAGGTTCCTGGCAAGCCGCGTTTCTGCGAACAGCGTGGACGATGTATTACAGGATACGCTGCTGGCCGCATGGACCGGCATACCCGCTTATACGCGCCGGTCGCGCTTCAAGGCGTGGCTGTTTGCGATTGCGGTTCACAAATGCACGGATCATTATCGGCAAAAAGGCAGGTCGGCGAACGATGTGCCGCTTGAACAGGCCGATTTCCTGCCCGTCGCCCCGGACGGTCGAACGGACGCGTATACGGATGTGGAACAGCGGATGGACGTGCGCGCCGCGCTCGGCCTGCTGCCCCCGGAACAGCGCGAGGTGCTGGAACTCTATTACTTTGCCGAACTGTCGCTGCCGGAAACAGCGGACGCGCTCGGACGCAATTTGAACACCGTTAAGTACCAGTTTTACCGGGCACACACGTTAGCGGGCCGGCATCTAGAGGCGGCGGAACAGCCTGCCTCCAATACGCAGGCGGCAGGCAAACCGGGAGGAAATGCAGGAAGACCCTCGGCCAGCGCGCCGACAAGAAACCCTCCGGCGATAAAGACATCTGCGGTAACGACAACGATAGTCCACTCAACAAACAGGCCGTCAAATAATGCGCCACAAGACCATCCAGGAAAGACCATCCAACAGAAAGGAAGGCGGCAGGCAAACTATGACGTGTGACACGCGCGAACAGGAACTTCTACTGCTGGCTCATGGCGAACTGCCCCTGCTGCGCCGTTTTGCCGTCCGGCAACATGTCGCCCGCTGTCCGGCCTGCCGCGAGCGGTATGCGCGTCTGTCGCTGGTATCCGCGCTGCTGGCGGGCGGTGTGCGCGGCCCGGAAAGTCCGCTCTGGTCGCCCGCTCTCAACAGGGCCGGGGCAGGCATGGGGCAGCCGGTTCGCGCGGCGCGGATCGCGCTCTTGATTCTGGCGCTTTGTGCGGGCGTGCTGACGATTTACGTTGTTTCGGGACGCCGGGCGCCGCTCTCTCGAACGCCTGCAACCGGCGCACAGGGCATCAAATTCTCCGGCTGCGCGCCGGATCTACTCAGCAATAAATGCGCTGATTTGAGACACTCTCCGGCCCATCGCAGCCAACGCAATGCGGCATACCCATTCTGACGTTGACGCAGAAAAACGCCGATGCCAGCCGGAAATGTCTTAGCGCGGCCATGACATACAACAACACTTAAGCCGTAATACTTAAACCCTGTTTGCACGTATCTACCGCGTATCTAAAAGGAAGGTTCCGTTATGAAAAGCAATTTTTGCATTCTTGCTGTCGCTGCGGCTTTGACTGCACTGGCGCTCGCGCCCGCCTCGGCTCAGATCGCAGACCCCGCCGGCGATTTCCTGTCCACGTACACCGGCCCCAAGAACGGCGACCTCGACGTATTACTGTCCAATGTAGCGTTCACTCCCGCCGGATTTGTCTTTACCGCCACGCTCAATGGCACGGTGGGAACCACGGCGAACAGTTTATATGTGTGGGGCCTGGACAGAGGACAGGGGACCGCGCGGTTTGGCGCGCTTGCCAGCGGCGTCGTTTTCGACAGCGTCGTAACGGTAACCGGGGGCGGAGTGGGAACGGCGCGCGACCTGATTAGCGGCGCGGCGGTCACAAACGGCATCGTTGTCACGATTAACGGCAGCAGTCTGGAGGCGGATGTCCCCCTGAGCGCGCTGCCCTCGCTCGGACTCGCGCAGAACCAGTACACCTGGAACCTGTGGCCCCGCATCAATGGCGGCACGACCGCGAACATCTCGGACTTCGCCCCCGACAACAGCAACGTCCGCGTTGCCGTCACTCCCGAACCCGGCAGCGTGGCCCTGCTTGTCGGCCTGACCGTCACGGGCGCGGGCCTGCTGCGCCGCCGAGCCAAAAAGCGCAGCGCATAGCCGTCCCGCTCCTTTGAATGTACTGCCTCCCTTCTTGTTGACAAACGCTTGTTGACAAACGCTCTTTGACAAACGCTCTGACGCGGCTCTGAGGAACAATCCCCTGCACAGTCGGCGAAAACGAGCGACAAAGTTCAACGGGCCATTCGATCCGGCTTCAACCCCGTATCGAGCTGCAGCGCACAGGCGGCAGGAACACGTATGCTCCTGCCGCCGGCGTTTGCTTTGTGGGCATTTGTTACGCTGCGCGCTCCTGCGTTACGCCTGGCACAGCAAGGGCGCTGCTTGCTGCGCCCTCCCATAAACACTGCACCCTTCAGGTCGGGTTACGTTCCCTGCACCTGGCTTCTACGGACTTGCCGCGCGCAGCGCATCTCGCGAGCGTTGGTTGTCCAGCAGGCGGCTGGCGAACCACAGGCTGGCGCGCAGGATGGCTTCGCCCTGCTGGGGCTGCAGCGTTTCGTCGTGCAGAAGGGCGCGCTGGGCCACGTCGAGATGCCACGACGTCATCACATGATCCTGATTCAGTTCCCCGGCGCGCACCACGTAAAAAGCCGCGCAGTCTCCCTCGAACCCCAGCGTGTACTTTTCGGACGCGCCTGTTTCGTCCGTGATGGTCTGGAAGACGTGTCTTAACGCTTTCAGCCCCATGCCGCCCGTCATTTTAGTCTCTAACTCACTTTCAAAGAGCGCCTTTAGCTCGTCCAGATACTCGCTGTGCAAAGCGGCCTGCGTGTTGAGGTTCGTGCGCCACAGACAGTTGCGGACAGCCGACAGGTTGTACAGTATCTTGTCCAGCAGGGAGAGGCCGGGGTTGCGCGGCAGTTCGCCGCTGTCTATCAGGAAAAGCAGCACGCCCCGCTCGCGTATCGCATCTCGATTGGCGCGCACCAGGGCCATTGCGGTATCCACGCCCGTATTGTCCAGTACGCCGCCGTCGCAGATGTCCAGTATGTCCGGCGTACCGTCCGGTTTCGTGACGGGCTGGCCCGCGACCCCGTTGCGGCTGACCTTGTAGCGGCGAAAACGCATCAGGGGAAAGCCGACAGGGAAATTGGCCGAGGCGCGCGTGGCAGACTTGAGCGGGATTTCCCAATGGTCATCGAGGGCATTAAGAGTATTGATCTGCGCGGGCAGCGGGTCGAAGCGATGCGCGGCCTGCCGCTGCGCCGCGTGGGGATCGGACGGCAGATCAGAGGAGGCTTTGCGCCCCCTGCCGATGCCCTGACCCGACGCGTCTGCGTCCGGGGCGTTGAGCATGTCCCCCTCTCCCAGGTCACGCGCATCTACCACGGGGCCGAACTTGCGCGACTCTTGGAAGGTGACGTTGTCCAGATTGGTGATCGCCAGGCGCGTGCCGGTTCCCGCCAGCGTGCCGTTCAGCACCAGGGCGGGCAGATGCCCGCTTTTTTCCCCGGCATACAGGTCGTGCAGGCGAACCGGGTCGCATTTGCTCAGGCCCGTCAGCTTGCCGTCGCGATACCATGAGAAACTCTGCTCCCAGAACCGCTCGATGTTCGGCCCGCGCCCGAAGGGGGAAAGGCGGAATCCGGCAGCGGCCTGCGCGCGGCCATTGCCGTCGCCGCGCCTGACATCGGCATCCGCGCGCCAGGCGAAAAACCCCGCGATGCAGGCGGCGAGATTATCCTGCGACATGGCATTTATGAACGGGTTGGCCTCGAAGCGGCTCTGCCTGTCCTCGCTGCCGCTTATTTTGGGCAGTATCATGCCCGCATCGGGACACGCGAAAAACGATTGCAGCGACTGCGGTTCCTGGGGGGCTGCGTACCAGGCAGTCGCGGGGCGGGCCTCGCCGCAAGCCAGGTCTTTGGGATCAAAGAAGGCGTTGAGCGCGCGCCAGCGTCCCCAGGCCGCGTTGTCGGTGGGAAACGTATCGCGCAGGGCGCGGTGCAGCGACTCGACAAAATAGGATGAGGCGAGACTGCCCCCTGAAACGCTGCTGATCGCGTCCACGCATTGCAGCAGCAGGCGTCCGGGGTAATCGGCGGTCTGCTCCAGGGCTTCCGCCTGCTCGCTGTCAGGCGTCTGTCCCTCTGTCTTTCTTTCGCTTGTTTGTTCTGCGCTTGTTTGTTCTGTGCTGACGCCATGCGCGGCCTGCGCCGCGCCCTTCAGCGCGGCCTTTTCTTCGGGCGTGAAATATCCGGCGGGTATGTCTTGCCACCACATACGGCTGAGAATGCCCGCGCTGAAGAGCGTGGCGCGCGAGCCGCCCCCCGACGCGCACACGATGACGACCGGCCCGTCGTGATTGGGGGCGCGATGCACTCCCGTTTGCGGGCGACCCCGCGAGGCATCCGACAGGCTGACGGGCGGCGGAACCTGTAGAAAGTCCATTGTGGCAAGGGGGGCGGCGCTGGCCGCGTTGGTCGCGCAAACCTCGTTCATTACGCCCTTGCCGCCCTCGGTCCAGAGCCAGGGTGAGAAAAGCCGAACGATCAGCAGACCTATGGGCAGCAGGGCGAACAGCGACCAGAGAATGCCCACGCCTTTGTTCAGGCCCAGCCAGAATTCCGCCACGCTCAGGCTCAGGGTTCCCAGTATGGCGCAGACCGCCAGCAGGGCCAGGCCGTGATAATCCACTTTTTCGGGGCGTCCGGGGTTAAAACGTTCTGTGAGCCACAGGGACAGGGTGGCGATGCCGCAGGGCAGCCACCAGACGAACCAGATACGCAGGGTCAGCAGGGCAAACTGCCCGCCGCTGATGCCGCGTCCCGCCGCGCTGCCAACCAGCAGGCGCATCGGCAGGAAATCCGTAGGCTGATCCGTCGCCAGCAGCCACAGAACGCCAAACACTATGGCCCAGCAGATCAGGGTGATGCTCAGGTTGACCAGCCAGTTCCAGGTATAGTGCGTTTTGCCTACAACGAACTGTCTGCGGAAGATGCCCGCTTCCGCCGCGCTGTTGGGCGCGAAGATGTCGAATAGCTGGCCCACCCGGCGCGTGACGATGGCATAGATGACGCCGACAAGCAGGAGGGATTGGACAAGCACGGGGCCGAATACGCCGTTTTCATAACCAGCTGCGAAAGCCAGCGCGGCCACAACGAGGACGGGGACTGCTATCTTCACGGCCCGCCCCAATGGAACGGGAAGCGGCAAAACCGTTTGCGCCGGACTGCCGCGCTGCACATAAGCCATGACATTTACTCCTTGCGCGTCCGCATCCGGTACAACATATAACCTGTCCGCAACTCCTGAAAGAGTGCAGAGAGCGTTTTACAGGCGTTCCGCGTCAAAGCATAAATTATTCATAGTGAAACATTATTCCTGCCCGCAAAACGGAGAATACGGGCCGCTGTAATGGAACTGTTGGAGAAGGCTAATCTTCAAAGGCGAGGGTGGGCTGCGTGTCGCCCGCTTTGTGGCGCGAAATGTACAGGCGCAGCGCCTCGCACAACAGGGATTGGGGCGAGGAAAAGGCGTAGTCGTTCAGGATGTCGGGGCTGACCCAGCGCAGGTCGGCGCAGTCCAGAGGCGTGGGCAGGGCGTCGGACACAGTGCGGAACGCCTCAAAGCCGTACAGCGTAATGCGGTGATGCGTGACTCCGTGCTTCACCTTGCCTACCTTGCCGCCGGGCCGCGCGTCCAGGCCCGCCACTTCACGGGCGGCGCGTATCGCGCCCTCCTGGGGCGATTCGCCGGACGCGCAGACCACGCGCGGAAACTCCCACAGTCCGCCCCAAAGCCCGTGCAAAGGCCGCTGCGCGATCAACACCTGACCGGCCTCATCGCGTATGATCGCCGAACTGTGCGTTACAGATATGGTGGCCCGACCGGGTGGAAATTCCGGCAGCGCACTTGGATCAGGGGTATTACCGGCCACGCAATCAGGCAGGAGAGGGCAGCGGGCGCACCGGGGATCGGCGGGCGCGCAGATCAACGCCCCTAATTCCATCAGGCCCTGATTGAAGTCGCCGGGAGCGTCCTGCGCCCCTTCCACAAGCTGCGTGGCGAGCGACCAGAGGGCCGTCTGGTTGGCGGCGGATTTCGGGTCGCCGCGCAGCCCGAACACGCGTGATAGGACGCGGATCACGTTCGCGTCCACGAGCGGGCTTGGCACGTTGTAGGCGATGGACAATATCGCGCCCGCCGTGTAGCGTCCGATGCCCGGCAGGGTTTGGATGATGTCGGGCGAGGCGGGGACTTCGCCGCCGTGCAGGGCGACCACGGCCTGCGCCGCCCGGTGCAGGTTGCGGGCGCGGGCATAATAGCCCAGCCCGGCCCAGTGTTTCAGCACGTCCTCAATCGGGGATTGGGCCAGAGCGTGAACGGTGGGGAAGCGGCCCAGGAAGCGGTTGAAGAACGGGATCACGGTCGCCACCTGCGTCTGCTGCAGCATGATCTCCGAGACCCACACGGCATACGGAGACGCGCCGCGCCAGGGCAGGTCGCGCTTGTTGGCCCGATACCATGCGAGCAAATCGGCCACGATGCGCTCGCGCTGATTGCCGGATATTTCCATTGCGGGGGCAGGCGCGGCGGGAACAGCGGCAGCGAAGTCTTCTATCGCCGAGTCTTCTATCGAGGCAGGCTCAGGGACAGACGTTTGTTTGCGTGTCATGCCTTTATTGTAGCACGTCCGGTATTGTAGCACGTCCGGGACAGGCCCGATGCCCGTGAGTGAGAGCGGCACAAGATGGCGGCATAACAGGAACGCGCGGCCTGCACAAAGCAAGTGTTCCTGACGCGCCGCTGCTGCGGGAACGACACGTCAGGGAGGCAGGCGGCGCACAGGGAGGCGGCGCTATTTGCGGCTTCGGCGGCGCGTGAACACGCCCGCCCCGGACGCGCATAGGCCGACGAATAGAGCCAGGCTGCCGGGTTCGGGAACGGCGGCGGGCGTGTTGAACAATAAGAAACGCGCGCCGGTTCCATTTTGCACGTCTAGTTCCTTGTTGACAAGAACCGTGCCGTCGGACAGCGTTCCTGACAAATCGTACTGGCTGTAACGGGGAAGGAAGGGGTCGTTCGGATCAAAGGAGAAGCTCGGATCAACGAGCAGCGCGGCCAGCCCCGTGCCGAATACATTCAGTGTGCCGCTGTTGCTGATTTGAAAGTAGCCGTTTATGCTGCCGCCGCTCAGGTTCACCGTGCTGTTGGTGGCTGCCTGCAAAATGCCGCCTACACTGCCGCCGCTCAGGCTGATGATAGCGCTGTTGGTGGCCTCCAGGCGTTCGCCCACGCTGCCGCCGCTCATCTTGACCGTGCTGTTGTCGGCGGCGGACAGACTGCCTCTTACACTGCCGCCACTCAGGGTAATGCGGCTGTTGTCAAAACCATAGATACCGTTGAGGGTGCCGGCCGGACTGCCGACCGTTCCGCCGCTCATGTTGAGCGTACTATTATTGAAAATCTGGAACTCATTGTCCACGCTGCCGCCGCTCACGAGGGTAACGGTGGGCGAGACCGGATTTGCGCGTCCGTTGTTGAAGTCGTTGGCGTTGGCGAATCCGATGTAGACGTGTCCCGAAATTGGGTCGCTGGCATTGAGCGTGGTGTCCGTGCCGATGTACGTATACTGAAACTGGGCGCGGGCCGTTGTGCCGAGCGCAGATAGGGCCAGAAGGCTGAGGGCGAGTGTCGAGAAAACAAAGAGGGGCTTAAACATGGATGTCCTTTCAGGCGGGAGCCGGTGGCACATAGTCAGTAATCTGGTCCGTCAAGCGCCCGAACAAAAACAGTACAGCATCCTGCCGATGGATTTGACCTGTAAGCCGCAGCAGACCACTGCCGCGCCTTTATTCAGGTACTTGACTAACCAGACTATTGGTATTTGCAGCAGCGTTTTTTAACTTTTTTGCGCTGACCCTGCCAGGTTCAAGGAGGCGCATTTGCAGGAGCCGGAGGGGGCATATCAGGGTATAATAGCAAAAGTTATTAGCCCTGAATACGCTCTGATTTTGTTCCGCACAGCAGCAACCGCAAATACAGCCTGCGCCTCTTGTAAAATGGACAAGGCGCGCGGGCCGAACGTATTGTGTATTTTCATGCGTCCCACTTAGACCTGTAAAATCAACATACTATGACAAACCAATTAGAACCGACCAATTTAGAACCAACCCTCGCGCCTCTCCTGACACAGCTATTTGAACCGTCCATTCTTCTATCGGGCCTGCTGTCGGGGCCGCGCGCCCGCCTGCCCGAAAGCGTTCTCAAGGTGGAGATCACGCCCGTTCTGCTGCGCGGCAGGCTGCAGTACCAGTTCGCCTACCATCAATCCAGCAAAGTAACGCATCGCAACCTGATTGCCGATTTCGCCCGGATCGAAATACTCGCCCTGCTCGCCGCGCAGTTCAAGCAGGCCGTGTTTCACACCGCGCAGGGAGATGTTCACGTCACGCTCAACAAGCGCTTCGAGGCCGTAGTGCGGGATGAAAGGGAAGACGAAAGGAGAAAGGAGAAAGGAAAAAGGAGAAACGCAGGCGCGGCGGAAGACACACCTGATAACGCGGGACACGAAACGCCGGGGCAGCAAACAGCAAAAAACAACGCGCAGCAAGCGGAACCGACTGCCCGGAACGCAGACACTTGCTCCTTTCCCCTTGCTCCTTTTTCCTCTCCCCCTCACGACCGGCCCAAAAACCACATTCTGCCGGAAGGGCAGCCCCTGCGGTTTCTGGTCGGGCTGGGCGTGATGACTGAGGACGGGCGCGTGATTGCGGCCAAACGGGACAAGTTTCGGCAGATCAACCGCTTTCTGGAGATGGTCTCAGATGTCGCCGCGCCTCTCGAAGCGCAGGCTCGCGCACACCCCGACCGGCCGCTCGGCATCGTGGATTTCGGCTGCGGCAAGGCGTACCTCACGTTCGCGCTGTACCACTATCTGCACACCCTGCGCGGATTGAATATCACCCTTGTCGGCGTGGACGTGAAAGCGGATGTTCTGGCGCAGTGTACGGCCCTTGCCGCCGAGATCGGGTACACGGGCCTTCACTTCGTCACAGGCGATATTCGAAACTGCGGGCCGGATCTGAGAAAGTACCTGCCGACGGTGCAGGAATATGCGGGACATTACGATTGGGATGAAACGCTCTCTGGCAGCCAAAATGCGCCCCCAAGCCCTCAGCAGATTACGGAGTTTACCCGGCAGGCAGAGCAGCAAATTGAACAGCAGAAAGAAGTTGATAGTTCGGGTACGGAGATAAACGCGAACTCGCCGGAGGAACGTCTGAGGGTTGACATGGTGGTCGCGCTGCACGCCTGCGATACGGCCACGGACGACGCCTTAGCCCAGGCTTTCCTCTGGGGCGCGCAGGTGATACTCGCCGCGCCCTGCTGCCAGCACGAACTGCGCGGCAAAATACAAAACAAAGCGCTTGAGAGTATGCTGCGCTATGGCGTCGTGCGCGAACGCCTGTCGGCTCTTGTCACAGATACACTGCGCGCCGAGTTCTTGGGCGCATGGGGCTATACGGTACAGATGCTGGAGTTCATCGAAGCGGAACATACGCCCAAGAACATTTTGCTGAGGGCTGTGCAGAAGTCGCCGGCTCCGACATCGGTACAATGGGAGGCCGCGCAGCGGCAGTACGCGCGCCTGCGGGATTTTTGGCACGTTCAGCCCTATATTGAGCAGGCATTCGCGCGGGCCGTGTCGAACAACTCTCCAACCCATTCCCATTAGTTTCTTCTGGTGTTGCGCGCCCTTCCACAGCAGCGCAAGACCGCAGAACAGGGATCACGCAGCCGTAATCGAGCAGATCGCCGGTACGTCACTCCCGACGCCGTGAGGAACCAACCATGCCCCAACATAAGCCCGAACTAACTACCAACCCCGCGCCTGCAGATGTCACGCGCCGCCGGTTTTTGACGCGCGCCGGGCAGACGCTCGCCGCCATTACCGCAGCTAACCTGCTGCCGGGACTGTCGCAGGCCGACGAGAAGCCCATTAAGGTGATCGTGGGCGAGGGGCGGCACAAATACGAGTGGGTATCGGACTGGCTCACGCCGCCCGACAATATCCTGTGGGGCGACACGCAGGGCGTGACTCAGGACGCCAAAGGGCATATCTACGTCACGCATACCGTGCGCCAGAACAGTCCGAGCAAGGACGCCATCGTCGTGTTCGACAAAAACGGCAAATTCGTCACGTCGTGGGGCAGCCGGTTCGCGGGCGGCGGGCATGGCATTGACATCCGCAAAGAAGGCGGACAAGGGGGCGGACAAGGGGGCGGGCAGGAGTTTTTGTATCATTGTGATACCGCGCACCGCGTTGTTGTCAAAACCACGCTCGCGGGCGACGTGATCTGGGAGAAGGGCAAGCCCGAAGAACCCGGCGTGTACAAAGACAAAATGCCGTTCGTGCCAACCAACGTCTGCTTCGCGCCCGACGGGGGCTTTTACATCGCGGACGGATACGGGTCGAGCTACATCCACCAGTACGACAGCAAAGCCGATTGGGTGCGGACATTCGGCGGGCCGGGCAGCGATCCGGGGCAGTGCCACACGCCGCACGGACTCTGGCTGGACACGCGAGGCAGCGAACCCCTGCTCGCCGTGTCCGACCGCGAAAACAACCGCCTGCAATATCTCACTTTAGACGGCAAAAGCGTGTCCGTCATTAAAGAGGGGATGCGCCGCCCATGCAACAGCGATATACGCCACGAGGAAATGGTGATCCCCGACCTGGCAAGCGTCGTTACTATCCTGGACAAAGACAACAAGGTCGTCACGCAGCTTGGCGACGGCGCGAGTGTTGCCGACCTGCGCGGACATCCGCGCACCGACTTTATACCCGGCAAGTTCATCCATCCTCATGATGCCATGTACCTGCACAACGGCGACATTCTCGTGGCCGAGTGGATTCCCATTGGCCGTATCACGCTGCTGAAGAAAATAAAGTAGACAAATAATCTCCACAGGGCCGGGTCTTGTCCCCTGCCGGACTTTTACCATCGCCCCTGTAATAACGATGCTGCAAAGTGGAAGCTCGGCAGGGAACAAGACCCGGCCCTGTGGAGGTTTGCGGAACAAGTTCACGAAAATGTAAGCTTTGGAGGATCGCCTTTGTATCGCGGCATTATCGAACGTTATCGCGGCTGGCTGCCGGTCACGGAAACCACGCCTATCGTGTCCCTGCTGGAAGGCGACACGCCGCTTATCCCTGCCCCCCGCCTTGCCCGCGCCATCAGCCCGCATCTCACGATCTACTGCAAGTTCGAGGGCATGAACCCGACCGGCTCGTTCAAGGATCGGGGCATGACGCTGGCCGTGACCAAAGCGCATGAGGACGGGCAGCAGACCGTGATGTGCGCGTCCACAGGCAACACGTCCGCAGCCGCAGCGGCTTATGCGGCCCGCGCCGGCATGGGCTGCTACGTCCTGGTTCCCGGCGGCAAGATCGCGCTGGGCAAACTGTCGCAGGCGCTGATACATGGCGCCAAAGTGCTGGCGATTGACGGCAACTTCGATGAAGCCCTGTGCCTGGTGCGCGACATCTGCGCCACGCATCCCATCGCGCTCGTCAACTCGGTCAATCCGTACCGCCTGGACGGGCAGAAGACAGCCGCCTTCGAGGTCGTGGACGCGCTCGGATTTGCGCCCGATTATCACGCCCTGCCGGTCGGCAACGCGGGCAACATCACGGCCTACTGGAAGGGTTATACCGAATACCACGAGGCGGGGCAGTGCGCCACGCGGCCCAAAATGCTGGGCTTCCAGGCGCATGGCGCGTCGCCGCTTGTGACCGGGCAGATCAACCCGGCCCCCGACACCATCGCCACGGCCATACGCATCGGCAACCCGGCAAGCTGGCATCCTGCGCTCGCCGCCCGCGACCAGTCGGGCGGCCTGATTGACAGCGTGACCGATGCGGAAATTCTGGACGCGTACCGCCTGCTTCCCACTTTAGAGGGCATCTTCGTCGAACCCGCCTGCGCCGCGCCCATCGCGGGCCTGAAGAAACTGGCCGCGCAAAACTACTTTACGCAGCCCGCAACCGTCGTCGTCACGCTGACCGGCCACGGCCTCAAAGACCCGGATACGGCCGTGTCGCATTCGGGCGCGTCCGTAATCTCCCTGCCCACAAATCGCGACGCCGTTCTCCGCGCCATCGGGTATTAAGTACTTAGAAGGCTGTCAGTGCAATGTCCGCCAAAGACAATTACCATGCTTCTGTGAAGAACGCGCGTATCAAAGCGAATTGAACGACAATGCGCAATCCGCCTATGCTTCCCCCGGTACTATGGCAAGGTACAACAGCATAGCCTTGCGATGATTTTGCACAGGCCGAAACCGTAACGGAGTACCAGATGACTTTTCGCTCGCTTGAGATCACTGACTGGCGACAATTTGAGCATGTTCTAATCAACTTCCACCCCAAGTTGACAGTTCTTACTGGCGCAAATGGCTCTGGTAAGACAACTCTTCTTAACATTTTGGGACGCCATCTGAATTGGAATGTGAATTTTGTCAGTGCGCCACGTCGCCGTAAAGGGTTAATCAATCTCCAGTATGATACGGGCTTTTCACGGCGACCTCAGATTACCAATGGCAGTTGGGTCGATATAGGAAATCTTATCTACGAAGATGGAAGTGCCGGAACATTACAGGTTCCGGGGGGTGACATAGGCCAACAGTATGGCATCAACATTACTAACATGCAGGCTGTACCCGGCTTGCATATACCTTCACATCGTCCTGTCTATTCGTACCAGCCAGTCGCTTATATCCCAACTCAGGTCATGAGCCGTCAACAAGTGTACAACGAATACTTTAACTCAACATTTGCTCGTTACCAGGGACAAAATCACAACAAAGCCCCCAACCAGCTAATGAAAGAGGTTCTAATCTCGTTGGCTTTATTTGGCTACGGCAGCGAATACGTGACGCCTGACGACAGTGCGCGAACAACATTTGAAAAATTTCAGGAGATTCTACGTCAAGTTCTTCCAAGTACCATAGGCTTCGAGCGGCTTTCAATACAAACGCCTGAGGTTGTTCTGGAAACCAAATCAGGGAACTTCTCTCTTGATGCAGTTTCCGGCGGGGTAGCATCGATCATTGATATGGCATGGCGCATCTTTATGTACTCGCCTGAGAACGGGCAGTCTGTATGTACAATAGATGAGCCTGAAAATCATCTGCACCCCGCGCTTCAGCAATCGCTCATGTCTGATTTCATCAGCGCGTTCCCCAACATACAGTTCATTATAGCAACGCACAGTCCATTTATGATTAGCGCAGTGTACGATTCGTCTGTGTACGTGCTTGACTACAACTCCGACCAGCGCGTCGAAGGCATCCAACTGGAAACGGTCAATAAATCCGGCACAGCCAATGAAATACTCAAAGATGTGCTTGGATTGCCGTTTACAATTCCGCTTTGGGCGGAAGAGAAGTTCGATTATATTGTGCAAAAATACGCCGATAAAGGTGTCAGCGATGAGACAGTAGATGAACTGGAAGCAGAACTCAAAGCAGCAGGGTTAGAAGACTTCGTCCCCGAACGCAGGGAGGTACTCTTAGAGGGATGATAAAGCTGACGAAACTACCTGAGCCTACTGTACTGGTTACCAACAAAGTACGCTGGACACAAGAATACAAAGCCGCAAAGGAGGCGAAGGCTGCGAATTTAGAGGAGTTGAAGATGCGCTATCGCCATCCTGAGATTAAAGAACAAATCCTCCGCGAGACCCATGAGAAGTGTGCCTACTGCGAGAGCAAAATCCGACATACATATCCAGGCGATATTGAACACATCAAACCGAAGACAGATTTTGCAGATGACATTTTCGAGTGGGAGAATCTTACGCTGGGGTGTGGCGAGTGCAACCGCCGCAAACTCGCTAACTATGATGAAGAAATTGGCATCCTAAATCCGTATCAGACTGACCCCACTCAACATCTCTATGCCCTCGGATCCCTCATTTTTCCCCGGCCCGGTGATGACATTGGAAAGTTGGCATACGAGCTTTTTGAATTGAACAGAGTTCCTCTGGTTGAACGCCGCACAGATCGCTTAGACAAACTCCGACTAGAGGTGGACAACTATGTCACTCAAAAGAACGAACTGCTCAAGAAGCTTTACAAGCGTAAACTCGAAAGGGAGATGGACTCATCAAACGAATACAGCATGGTCTCTCGCGCATTTGTAAGCATGTGGCTTAAACCTGAACGTCGTTCAAAAGTGATAAAAGACAATGCCGCCGACTGACTCCGTTGCGATGCCTGTATGCAATAGAATAAATTAATGACTGATCTAGAGTCTATCACCACAACAGTAGAGGTACTGGATATACTGCCGGGAGAGCCGCCGCGCATTCTTACAGGGGAATGGCTGCATCGCAATGGTAAGCGCGTCAAACTTGTTCAGCAGTTGGTTTTGGTACGGGACCCAAATGTCTTTGCGCGCTTCACAGAGCAAGTACGCAAGGGTGATACGGTACAGGTGACGATAACAACGGAGTGGCGCGAGGAGAGCTATGACAGTGACCTTGCGGACTTCGACGTTGTGCTTCCGCCTGCCTCGTTGAACGAGGAGCTGATAATGGCTCGCACACGAGGCGACAATCAATGAGCTATGTTCAGGAACTACGCGCGGCAACCGGACATCGCCCCTTGATTCTTGTTGCTGCCGGTGTTCTCGTTTTCGATGAATCGCAGAAACTCCTTTTACAACGCCGCGCTGATGGTGGCTTATGGGGTATACCGGGCGGCTGCATGGAACTGGGCGAAACGCTAGAGGAGGCCGCGCGGCGCGAAGTAAAAGAAGAAACGAATCTAGAAGTCGGCGCTATGACCCTTTTCGGCGTGTTCTCCGGGGAAGAACTCTGCTACGAATGTCCGAATGGAGATCAGGTAGAAGCGGTTTGCATCGTGTACCAGACAGAGGATGTAAGCGGCGATCTGGAAACAGACAACTCCGAAACGTTGGAACTGCGCTTTTTTACCAGAGAAGAGTTGGAGATTGTGGAGCTAACCCGAACAAATAAGCACATCATTCGAAGGCTTCTGAACCCTTGAAAGTGGCCGGCGGAATGCGAAAACCGACTGAATGTTTGCGGCGTATTAAACTCTCTTTGTTTTAGGGTATACTGTTTTCTGGAACCATTCCAGAGTACGGCCTTTTCATCATTTTGAATTTTTCATTGTAAGTGTCCTCTTTCGTCTCGCCGCATATCCTGCGCGACCGCGTCGGCGGGAAAGGGAACGTTGTGAGCCGCGACCCCAAACTCAGCACGGAATCCTTCAGCCCGACCCGCTTTGCGCTGCTGCTGCACAGCGTCCCGCATGTCGGCGAGAAAACGCTGACGCGCCTGCTGCATCACGTCGCCCTGCACCGCATCACGCCCGACGCGTTCCTCACCTTGACGCCCCTGGAGTGGCAGACTCAGTGCGAACTCGATTCCCGCGCCATCGTCCACCTGTGCGAACACCGTGACGCGCTTGTAACGCGGAGCGAGGAACTGGCCCGTGTCGTTCGGCAGCACGGCGTTCATGTGCTGACTGCCCAGAGTCTGACGTACCCCGACCGCCTGGAACGCTTCGACGATGTTCCCCCGCCCGTGCTGTACGCGCTGGGCAACCTGGCCCTGCTGAAGCAGACCGCGATTCCGACCGCACAGACAATTCCCGCAGATGTCACAGCCCCAACCTCCTTCCCCAAAGGATATAATGTTTCCTTAACCCTCGCTAAGGGGGCGACAACAGGCTTACAGGACGCGTATGAGAACGCAGCACGCGCCCCGTTTACGTTCAGCATCGCCGTGTCGAACGGCAGTCCGCTTGCCATGCTGGCGCGGCAGGACGCCATCGCAAGCGAACTGGTGCGGCGCGGCTGCGTTCCCGTAACCGGGCATGACCGCGCGGCCTACAAGCGGCTGGGGTTGTGCGCCCAGCGCCAGAACCGGCCTGCGATCTATGTGCTGGACAGGGGACTGCGCGAGGCGCTCGGCCCGGACTTCGACCGCCCGCCATTTTCCGCCGCCCGCATCCGCGAAACCGTATTCGCCGCGGAGCGCGATCTGGCCGTATCCCCGTTCCGGCTGGACGACCACGCGCTCGGCGCAAACAATCGCCGCCGTGACCGCGTCCTATACGCGCTGGCCGACCTGATTATTGCTCTGGACGCGCGGGCCGGAGGGGGCATGGTCGGGGAGTGCCTGAGAGCGCACCGTCAGGGACGCATGGTGTGGGTTGCCGAAGGAGGCCGCGACGGCAATGAGGAACTGAGGCAGGCAGGCTGTCCGCCTATGCCCGCCGAATGGCACACAAAAGCCGAAGCCTGAGAACGCATAAAAACACTTCTAAACGAGAATAGCCGCGAATGAACGCGAATGAACGCGAATGGAAAAAGAAGGGCTGTTCTATGTGGCTGTCAGTTTATATATCTGGTAAGTTATTGTATCGCATTTGATTTGCGTTCATTCGCGTTCATTTGCGGCTATCCAAACCGAGTTTGAAAGGACGTGCCGCTTGCCGAAAGACGAGCCGGAACAATCAGGAACGAGTCAGGACGCGCGCAAAGCGGCCCGTACCGCCGCACAGCGTAAACGCCTGCCTGACCCCACCGCGCCGCTGCGCCTGCCTGAGAACGCTCCCGCTTTGCCCGTTCCCGATCCCGCCGCGTACTTTCAGCGCTTTCAGGCCGCCGAAACGGCGCTCTGCGAGCGGGACGGGCAGGCGTTGACCGGGCAGGAGCAGGACGCGTTCGAGCGGGAAGAAAGCAAGCGGCATAGTTCGCGTGAGATAGTGGCCGCTATTCTCGAAGGGCAGTCCTTAGAGCGGATCGCGCGCCTGATTACCGACATCGTAGCGCGGCGCTTGCAGGTAGCGCGCGTCGGCCTGTATCTGCGTGACGAGCGTGGCACGATGCTTCCCATTGCCCTGCGTAATGTTTCGGCGGAGTACGGAAAAACCATTTCGCGCCTGGTTCCCCTGTCGCCCCTCGCCAACCGGGCCAATGTAACGGGCCTGCCCATTTTCGCCCGCGACGTTCAAAACGACCCGCAAACGCCGCGTGAACTGCGCGACCTGTACTGCCGCGAAAACGTGACGGGCTTGCTGATGGTGATGCTGCAATACGAGCAGCGACTGGCCGGCACATTAGTCGTTTACCCGGACGGCGACCGCGCGTTTTCGCCCGCCGACATTTCCGCGTTTCAGGGGCTGGCCGACATGGCGACGCTGGGCATCGCGCTTTCGCAGCAGGTGCAGCAGCAGCGCGAGTTCGCCATGCTCGAAGAGCGCAACCGTCTGGCCCGCGAAATCCACGACACCGTAGCGCAGTCGCTGGCCGCGCTGATTTTGCAGATGGAAACGCTGCAATACACCGTGGAGCAGGGCGAGGCCGAGAAAGCGCAGCAGATGCTGACCGTGGCGCGTCTATTGGCAAAAAGCGCGCTGGAAGACACGCGCCGCGCCGTGCGCGGCCTGGCCGCAGTGGGCGCGCAGACGCTCACGCCCGCGCAGGCCATCGCGCAGGAAGCGCAGCAGATGGAAGCCGAATCGGGTATCGCCACGCAGTTCGTGCTGACCGGCGACCCGCAAACCCTGACACCCGATCAGCGCGCCTCCCTGCTGCGTATCACGCAGGAAGCGCTGACCAATGCGCGCAAACACGCCCGCCCGCAGCGCGTGCGCGTGGGCCTGCAATATGGAACCGAGGATGTGACCCTGCTTGTCGAAGACGACGGCCTGGGGTTCGACGCGAGTGCGCCCCGCGTTCCCGGTTCCGAAGGCGGCTATGGTCTGTTCGGCATCAGCGAGCGCGCCGCCCTTGTCGGGGGAACCCTGCACATTGACAGTACGCCGGGCTGGGGTACGCGTCTTCGAGTTACGCTGCCGTACCACCTGGCGCCTGCGCTGGAAGAATTGGAAGAGGCAGCGAGACGAAGAGGCTTAGAGGAGAAGGCATCCGTTGTAGAGATCCTGCCGTTAGCGCCCTTCGTGCAGCCCGCGCCTCCGACCCGCGTCCTTGTCGTGGACGATTATCCGCTGACGCGGCAGGGCATTCGGGCCGTGCTGGAGCGCGACAGGGATATAGAAGTCGTTGGCGAGGCCTCCGATGGGGCGCAGGCCGTGGAACAGGCGCTGCTGCTGCTCCCGGATGTCGTGCTGATGGACTGGCAGATGCCCAATGTAGACGGTCTGGAAGGGCTGCGCCGGATGCACGCGCGCCTGCCTCAAACGCCCGTTCTGATCCTCACCATGTCCAAGACCGAGCAGGACGTGGGAGAAGCGCTGGCGAACGGGGCGCGGGGCTTTCTGCTCAAAGATGCCGACCCCGCCGAACTGCTGGCGGCTGTGCGCGCGGCGCGGCGCGGCGAAAGCCTGCTGTCCACGGTCATCGTGGATCGCCTGGCCTCCCTGGCGTCGGGCCAGAACCGGGCCATCCGCGACCCAAGCGATCTTAACGAGCGCGAGCGCGAGGTGCTGCAATTGCTGGCGCAGGGGGCGCGCAACAAGGAAATCGCCACGGCCCTTTTCATCGCGCCCAAAACCGTGGAGTATCATCTGTCTAACATCTTCACCAAACTCGACGTGACCAACCGCACCGAAGCCACCCGTATCGCCGTGGAACGGGGCCTGGTCGCGCCCGGCTTCCGCTCCCTGAAATGAACCGCGAAACACGCCAAACAAACGAAAAAAGAGCAAGGCAAGAAGAGTTATCCACAGATTGACACAGATGTTCACAGATTAGAAGTACAAAAGTCAGAAGTACAAAAGGATGAAAACAGAGGGTCGGCACTACATACCCCGCCTTATTTCAAAATTCTGTTCATCCTGAGACATCCTGTTAGTCTTGTCTATTTCTTCCTGTGTTTTGTTCTTTTCGTTTGTTTGGCGTGTTTCGCGGTTTGTTTATCTGCTCTTCATTTTCAGCGGGCGGGTAAGCGGCAGCCTGCGTGTGCCGTAGGGCTTTTTCATCGGCTCGCCATACGTGTCGCCGACGATCAGGCGCAGCAGATTGGGTATCCACGAATCGCGCTTGCCCGCGCCATAGCCCACGGCGCGGGGGATCAGGGCCGGAACCGGGGCGATGTCGCCGTCCGTGTCGCGCTCGGCGTACTCGGCCAAAAGACACGCGCCGGTTGGGGTAATCAGCTCTTTGGGCCGGTCATCAGGACGCAGGGGAAAGCCCACGAGCAGTTCCATCGTGGCGGGCGCGGGAACCGGCATCGTGCCGTGCGCGCACTCGACCCAGCCCCGGTTGAGCGGCAAAGCCGACGCGTACACCTTTTCCACGCCCAGCATTTCCAGGCCGATGCACCCGCCCACAATATCTACAATCGCGTCCACGGCCCCGACCTCGTGAAAGTGGATCGTGTCGGGCGTCATGGCATGGATTTTGGCCTCGGCGTGGGCCAGTTTGGTAAACGCGCCCATCGCTCTAGTGCGAATGTTTTCCGACAGGCCGCTGCGTCCGAGTATCTCCTCGATGTCGCTTAAATGCCGCCCGTGTCCCTGATCTTCGTCGTGCAGGATCACATCCACGTCCACGCCCGAAATGCCCTCTTTCACGGCCATTTCGATCTTGAGTTCGTACCCCGGCACGTTTAGTTTTGCCAGTTCCGCCTGCCACGCGTCCACATCCACGCCGGCATGGAGTATAGCTCCCAAGATCATATCGCCGCTGACACCGCTGAAACAATCAAAATACGCAACTCGCATGATGCCTCCAATCCAGAGACAGGATTAACAGGATTTTCATGATTTACAGGATTATGCTGATGTAAAGGAGATGTCATTAATCTGCATCATAGAACGGTATGCAAATAACGGCCTCTAGTTTTTTGTCTTTTGAAATCCTGTAAATCTTGACAATCCTGTTAATCCTGTCCAAGTATCTGTCTTTGTTTGTCGAGGAAGAAGTTGACCGCGGCTTTGCCCTCTGCGCCGAGTTCTTCCGAGTAGTTGTTGACGTACAGCTTGATGTGCGCTTCGGCCACGCCCGCGCTCAGATCCTGGGCGTATCGGCGGCACAGGGCGAAGGCATCTTCGTAGTTGGCGTAGGCCCATTGCAGGCTGCGCTTTATGATGTCTGTCAGCACGGGGGCAAGGTCGAGCGAGCGCCGGACGCAGATTGCGCCCAGGGGAATCGCGTACCCGGTCTGCTGTTCCCAATGCTCACCCAGGTCTCGCAGCAGCGTCAGGCCGTCCTGTTGATACGTAAAACGTTTCTCGTGTATTACAACGCCCTGCGCGCCCGGCGTCGAGCATAACTCCTCATACAGCGTATCAAACGGCAGAAAGCGCTTGTGCAGCGGCCTGTCGCCGGCAGGATTGGCATAATAGTCCAGCAGAAAATTAGCCGTCGTATACGCGCCCGGAGCAAGGATCTCGCGGTCAGCGTCAAAGGCGGGAACACTGTCTGCTCCCTCCCTCCCCTTTCCTCCCTCGTTCACGAGCAGCAGCGGCCCGACGCCACGCCCCAGCGCCCCGCCGCAACTGAGCAGTTCGTAATGCGCGGCGCAGTGGATGTAGTTGGCATAGCTGATCTTGATGGCATGGAGTGTGGCGTCATTAGCGCGTTGGTTCAAGTTTTCGATGTCGAGAAAATCTACGTCGAAGCGCAGGCCATGCGTGTCAATCTTGTCCAGCAGTACGCCGCTGAAAATAAAAACGTCGTTGGGACAGGGCGAAATGCCCAGCGTGAGAGTTTGCATGATTATGAATTTTGAAAATGCTGTTCTAAATAAGCGCGCAGGTTGGCGACGGCAAGGCGTATGTTGTCAGGCCGCATGTCGCGGGTACTGGCGATGTTGCTGATGGCGCGGATCTCGCTGACGGGTACATTCGCAAGCTGTCCGGCCTGCGCCACAGCCGCGCCCTCCATGCTTTCAAAATGCGCGCCGAACATCTGCCGACGCATTCGCCCGGTCTGTTCGGTTCCCGCGCACATGTTGACCGTGCATCCGCGCCCCGTCTGCACGGCGTACCCCGTCGGTTCGGACGGAACAAGCGCGTCCGCGGCAAGCGGCAGAGGTTCGGCATACAACGCGCCCGCAAACGGCGATGTTTGTATGGACTGGAAACGCGCGAACTGTATAGGGTCCAGGGCGTCTGCCGACTGTGCCGCGCTGCTTACTGTGTCCTGCGCCCTGTCCCCGCCCTTGACCGCAAATTTGTCCACTTCTGCGTCCGGCGGCAGTTCAAAGCCCACATCGCCGTACACTTCCGACGTGCCGATCACAATGTCGCCGATGTTTAGCCCGCTGTCGGGGTACGCGCCCGCGATACCGATATTCAGTATACGCGCAGGCCGCACTTGTTTCAGCACGCCCAGCATACGCGCAAGCGAGGCGGGAATGCCAACGCCCGTGACAAAGAACGCGCGCTCCGCGTTGTAGGCCAGTTGCCCCTCGTCCAGGCGGGCTATCTCCTGCTCGCGGGGCCACCACGCCCTGAGTTCCATCCACGTCGCCGCGCAGATCAGCAGTTCCGTTGGCCCCATCCCGTCAGACAGGGCGTTATTCATCTCCATCGGCATACTCTTTCCTCATGTGCAAACGCGCTTGTATAGTATACGCTTTCCCCCGCCGCCCCGCTCCTGCTCGCGAACGAACATCATGCGAATGCAACACACGTTTCAACAAACGCGTCGTAAGGCGGGGTGTTTGCGTGATTGGGCCGATTGACTTGTTTCGGCCCTGTGCCGTACAATACAGATAGACTTAAACAAATTTTTGAGCATATTTTGAGCATATAAGGAACGATTATGAAATACTCACGCCCGCCGGATACCTACGATGTGCTGCCGCTTGCGCCCGCTAAAGACACATGGCTGCACACGGCAAAGTGGCGTTATGTCGAGGGCGTGTTTCGCGACGTGTGCCGACTCTATGGGTATCGGGAGATACGCACGCCCATACTGGAATTGACCGATCTATTCAAGCGCACCGTGGGCGAGGCCACCGACATCGTGAGCAAGGAAATGTTTACGTTCGTGCGCGAGGGCAGCGACCGCAGCCTGACCATGAAGCCGGAAGGCACGGCCCCCGTCGCCCGCGCCTGCATTCAGGCCGGACTGCTGACCGATAATCCCGTTCTCAAAATGTACTACATCGGACAGAATTTTCGTTACGAGCGGGGCCAGAAGGGGCGGTATCGGCAGCACCAGCAGCTAGGGATAGAAGCGTTCGGCGCGGACGATCCGGCTATTGACGCCGAGGTGATCGCGCTTGCCATGACGTTCTTCCGTACCCTGGGCATTACCGAAATGGAACTGCGCGTCAACAGCGTCGGCACGCCCGAAAGCCGCGTGGCCTATAAAGAAGCGTTGCGCGACTATGTGCGCCCGTTCCTCTCCGAGATGAGCGAGGAGGGACAGCGGCGATTTGACATCAACCCCCTGCGGATGCTGGACACCAAAGACCAGAATGATCTGCGCCTGCTCGCCGATGCGCCCAAACTGACCGACTATCTGGACGAGGGCAGCCAGGTTCACTTTAGCCAATTGCAGGCGTACCTGATTGCTCTGGGTGTGCCGTTCGTGATTGACCCGACCCTTGTGCGCGGCTTCGACTATTACACCAAGACCGCGTTCGAGATCAAAGGCAAAAACCTGGGGGCGCAGGACGCGCTGGGCGGCGGCGGACGCTACGACGGCCTGATTGCGGAATGCGGCGGGCCGAATACGCCCGGTATCGGCTTCGGCCTGGGCATGGAACGCTGCCTTATCTCATTGGAAGCGCTGGGTATCATGCTGCCCATCGAAAATGAAAGCCCGCTCGCGTATCTGCTCACGCTCGGCGATGCGAGCGTGACGCGCCCCGCTGCCGTGAAGCTGCTGGGCGAACTGCGGCAGGCGGGCATTCGGGCCGATATGGACTATCAGGGCGGCAAGTTCCCCAAACAGATCAAGCGGGCGGATGAGGCCGGGGCCAGATACGTCATCATCGTGGGCGATCAGGAGATCACGCGGGGCGCGGTGCAAATCCGCGACCAGACCACCAAATTACAGCGCGAAGTCGGCCTGGAACACGTCACCCAGGAACTTACGACGACCAGAGAGATATAAACCGCGAAACACGCGAAACAAACGAAAAGAAGGACAAAAGCAGACACAAACAGAAGCAAACAGAAGCAAAGTGGTGTTGAAGGTATTAAACAAAACCAGGAGCGCTATACGAAATGATTACCGATTGTCAGGCGGACGCGGAGCGTCTGGAAGCGTTACGCGAGTGCATGGAAACATACGGGCAGGAGGGCGATAATAATGCGGAATGGCCCTGGAACTGTCTGTCGCGGTATATGGTCGCGACCACGTGCGGCGCGTTACGACGCGGCGACGAGCCTGCTCCCCACAACCACGACGAGGCGGAATTTGCTTTGTGCCGGCGTCTGGCAAACGAGGCGAACGCTATCATGGAGGGCGTCGAGGTCGGCATGGGGTCGGAGGCGAGCTACACGTTCGCGCCGTTCTTTATGGTGGCGTCCGAGGGCGCGCAAAATCCCCGCGTTCTGAACGCCGACACCCTCCGCGTGGCTTTCGGCGGCACGATCTATCCGGGCGCCGACATCGTCGTGGAGCCGCTAAAGCAGCAGGGGCAATGGTGGGTGGACGTGGCCTCGGACAGCAGCGACGAGGATGCCGATGAGACAGAGGAAACCGCAGAGTATCTGCGTCCCTGGCGCTCCCTTATCGCATGGTTTGACGCGCAATCGGCTTTTCAGCAGACCGTTTTCGTGTCCATCCACGTTGACGAGGACGACGAGAACGGCGCGGGCGTGTTTCCGCGCATCGCGCTCGGCCTGACACACGCGGGCAGTGTGGCCGGCATTGCGGGCTGCGTCGTGCTGACCTGACGGGCGCATACTAACAGATGCGTGTTAAGAGCAACGCCCTAACCGGCCTTCTTCTGGTGCAAACGCGCCTGCTCCTGCTGAAGATGGAGGGCGCGATCCATCAAGAAGTGGTGTGCGCCGATGGGAACGGCCTGAAGCAGAAGCTGTGTTCCCTGCGCGTTGGGGCGGGCGATCAGGCACGCAGGCGATCCCAACGGCAGGCCGAGCAGGTTATCGGCTGTCCAGATGAGCGGCTGTCGGAACTTGATGGCGCGATACGGGTAGCTTTTGACCTCGATGATGCGGTTCTGACCCGGAAAGCGAGCGAGAGCGTCCAGCTTAGTCGGCGTGTTCTCGTCGCTTCCGGCTGGGCGCGCGAGGAACTTGGCCCACACACAGGCGCGAACGGCCCCCGGTTCAAAGAAAAACTGCTGCTGATCCAAAACCGGGCTGAAATCCAGGCGGGCAAGAAAATAGGGAAACTCGAAGCGGGCGTAGCGGCGCAGGCCATAAAAACATGCGCTCGGCGTCACGCCAAGCGAATCGGCCATCTCCCAGATGTTCAGGCCAAAAATTCGGGCCCGGTCGCGCAGGGCATCGGGCGGCATGGCGACGGCATACGCAAAGGCGTCAGCCATGCGGCGCGGATTGTCCGCAGCAGTGAGTTCGCGCCACGCGTTCCACCAGTCCAGGCGGTACGCGCAGCGCCAGAACAGCACCTGAAAGATGCCCTGCAAGACGCGTATGCTTTGCCGCGCTCCCAGATCCTCGGCAAGATGAAGCTGCCACTGCCCTGTGGATACGTCGCAGTCGAACGTGACGCGGTTGGCGGGGCCGTCATGAAGTATCAGCGCCAAGTCAAGCTGCTGCACGAGATCAAGCAGGGAGGGGCGCAGGGGCGTGGGCAGATCAAAAAACTGCCGAAACGTATGGGCCATGCGCTCGGCCATCTGCGTGGGCGTGAGCAGTTGCCAGGCCCGCGCATGGAGTATCTTCCCCACATGTACGCAGAACGCTTCGAGACGCTCGCCTCCCGCAATGTCCGGCACACTCTCCGCTGTCTGCGCCCCACTCCACACCACTGGCTGCATAACACCCCTGTTTCCAAAACTTGTTTCGTGTGACATTTGTAGTACATTATTTGCGTATATACCTGTCGTATCGCAATGAACAGGTAGACGCAAAATAACCATTTCGCCACTTATCGTACCACACAATGGGGTGAATAGCGAGTCGAAAATGAGGCAGGCAGCAGACACTAAAAGCAGGCAGCAAACGGCCCGCGCCGATCTCAGATCGGCGCGGGCTTGTTGTATGCTGTTGTCTTGAACCATGATTTATGTGATTGTTATGATGACCATGACGAATGCAGCGTTCGATCATGGAAATCATAATCATCACATAAATCATGCGGACCTGCGCCAGATTCCTCTGGACTTACACAAAATATACATCCTCCTGACAGCAAAGCAACACGCTCTGCGCAATGAGAGGCTTTCGGTTTGTTTCCCGGCGGGGCAGGCGGTTGCGGGTATACTTAAAGCACAGATCAACCGACAGATACTTCGGATGCAGCTGAGGGCTGCCGTTGCAGACAGCCGCGCAGGCGGTTACGCATCCAAAAGACAAAAAGGAACTCCTGTGTTAAATCAGATCGAAATGGGCTTGCACGAAGTGAAGATATTTGCCGGGCCGGGCAATCCTGCCCTGACGCAGGGCGTGGTGGACTGGCTGGGCCTGCCGATGGGCAAGATGCACTACAGCCAGTTTGCAGACGGCGAGAATTATGTGCGCTTCGACGAGAGTGTGCGCGGCTGTGACGCGTATATCATTCAGCCCACCTGCCCGCCCGTGGATACCAACCTCATGGTGCTGCTGGCGGCCATTGACGCCCTGCGCCGCGCAAGCTGCTGGCGTATCACGGCCGTGCTGCCCTACTACGGCTATGCTCGTCAGGAAAAGCAGGCGCTGCCCCGCGAACCCATCACGGCCAAGCTCGTCGCCGACATGATACAGACGGCGGGCGCGCACCGCGTCATGTGCCTGGACCTGCACGCCGACACCATACAGGGTTTTTTCAACATCCCCGTCGAGCATCTTACGGCCATCAGCCTGTTTACGGATTATTTCGGGCAGAAGTGGGCGAACGGCATGGACGACATTGTGGTCGTGTCGCCGGACGAGGGGCGTGTCAAGAAGGTTCGCAAAGTAGTGCATACGCTTAAAGCCCCGCTCGCCGTGGGCTACAAGCATCATCCCGGCCACATGATCTCCGAGGTAACGCATCTTGCCGGAGACGTGCGCGACAAAATCCCCGTGATCATCGAGGACATGATAACCACGGGGGGCAGCATTATTCAGGCCGTGGACGCCCTGCTCGCGCACGGCAGCCGCCCGGAAATCTACATCGCCGCCACGCACGGCATTCTAGCCCGCAACGCGGTCGAACGCATCTGTTCGCGCCCCGAAGTGGCCGAACTGATCATCACGGACAGCGTACCGCTGCCGCCCGAAAAACACCATCCCAAAATCACCGTACTGTCGGTCGCCAGCCTGTTCGGGGAGGCCATTCACCGCGCCAATAATGACCTGTCCATTACCAGTCTCTTTGACTGATCAATTTAGTCAGAAGGCCGGTATAGTAGTCAGGCGCGTTCGCACAGGCAGACGGTAAGTTCGATCACGCCTACTTCCAGGCACATGGGAACCACGAGGGCCGGGATCTCCAGCGTGGTCATGTTCAGGTTCGTGCCGCGCACGATGGTGGGCGGCGTGATGTCGCAGGTGTAGCCGGCCTCGGCGAGCAGGGTGGATGCGTTGCCTGTAATCATGTTGCCCAATTCGGCGATGGCGCTGGCGGCAAGCTGGTCGAAGGTATGGACGGGCTGCCCCAGCATGACGGATGCGACTTTGTCCGCCGTGGTCAGGCTCATGCCGTAAATCACCTGCCCGTGTACGCGGCCCGTTACGCCGGTCAGGACATTGCATTGCTGCGAGGTGAACAGGGTCGGGCGCATCGCGATCTGCCCTTTTTCCGCCTTCATCCCCAGCGCCATCTCCAGCACAGAAAACGAGGCGCTGATGAACGGATTGATGTATTGAATTTTCATGGAAGCTCTTTCATCCTGTTCTCATAGCCCTGTCCTCAAACACCGATCAGTTTCTGCACCGCTTCCAGTACCTTATCGGGCTGGAAGGGCTTCACGATAAAGTCTTTCGCACCCGCCGTGACCGCCTCCATCACCATGCCTTTTTGTCCCATCGCGGTACACATGATGACGATAGCGCCGGGATTGATTGCGCGTATCTCCTTGAGGGCGGCGATGCCGTCCATTTCGGGCATGGTAATGTCCATCGTGACCAGGTCGGGCTTGTGTTCGCGGTACTTGTCCACGCTGTCCTGGCCGTTGACGGCTTCGGCGACCACTTCATAGCCGCCTTTTGTCAGAATGTTCCTTAGCGTCACGCGCATAAACAGCGCGTCGTCGGTAACAAGAACTCGTTTTGGCATGATCTCTCTTCTCCGATTTCTGTTGTGCCTGTAGGCTGTGCAATCCTGTTTTAGATAGCAGCGGTTTCGCGTCCGTGGTTCAGCGTCCGTTGTCTGTCGCCTTGATGTATCCTGCCTTGATGCGTCCTGCCTCTCAGCGGATACGCCGGTAGAAAAAGGGCAGCGGCATGTCGAAACCCAGTTCCTGGTAGTTAAAAATGCGCTCCGTGCTGCCGACGAACAGTATTCCGCCCGGTCGCAGCGCCTGCTGAAAGCGTTTGTACAGCGTCTGCTTGGCCTCGTCCGTGAAATAAATGACCACGTTGCGGCAGCAGATCAGATCGTAATCCGACTCGAAGCGGTCGGCCAGCAGATTATGCGGGCGGAAAGCGACGCGCCTGCCGATGTCGGGCCGCACCTGGAAAAGGGTGTCCGGGTCGGGTCTGGTCGGCATTGGCCCCGACTGTGCAGGCCGCTCCCCGCCGGTCTTGCGCGTCGTGTCGCTGACTGGCTTGAAATACTGTTTCAGCACGTCCGGCGCAACGTTTTTGGCGTCGGCAGCCGTAAATCGGCCCTGTGCGGCGCGGGCCAGAATGGCGCGGTCAAGGTCGGTGGCGTGCAGTGTCGTTGTTTGGCCGGGCCAGATTTGATCCAGCAGTATCGCCAGAGAGTAGGGTTCCGCGCCATACGAACAGCCCGCGCTCCAGGCTTTGAAGCGGCGCGGCGCACCGGAGATACCCGAAGACGCGCCTGCCGTGTCGGGCGGGCGGACCGGGTTTAGCCATTCCGTCAGGATAGGCTTGCGCAGGTCCTCCCATTTCTCCGGGTTGCGGAACAACTCGGAAACGTTGATGGTGACGCGGTCCAAGAACACGTTCCACTCGTCCACGTCACGCTCGATGAGAGCGAAATAGTCCTTAAAGGTGGCGACGCGGGCGCGTTCCAGCAGGCTTGTCAGCCGCCGCCGCATCTGCTGCGCTTTGTACTGGTTCAGGTCAATGCCGGTTTTGCGCTGCACACAGGCTTTGAAGGCCGCATAATCCGGCGTGTCCGCGTCCGCCGCGTCCCCGGCCTTCGACTCCGCAAATTCTGCTCCGGGTGGTTCTAATTTCTTCTCTATGAGTTTTTTTTCTATCAGGCTTACAGTCATCTTGTGCCTCGAAAATCCGCGTCCCACCGACAAACGTGTGCAGGCGCATAAACAAGCGCGGTTGTAGGGGCAGGCCCCCGTGCCTGCCCTCCGTCCCGCCGTGCCTGCCCTCCCTCGTTACGGGGGCGTCCACACGTACCGATTGAACGCCGTTGGGCAGACACGGGGGTCTGCCCCTACGCCAATGTCGGGCAGACACGGGAGTCTGCCCCTACGCCCGATCACAATGGTTTTGTTAAAGATGCAGTAGGGACGCTGCCCCGCCGCCGGAGAACGTGGGCGCGCTAAGGCCGGGGGCAAGCCCCTGCCCCGCAAAACTGCCCGGACTCAGCCTGCTCAAATCCACAAGGGGCCGTTCTCCCTGCCCGATGGTTTTCACGCGCACCAGGCCGCTGCCCAATAAATGCAGGGTGCGCCCGGTCGTGCCGCCCAGGTCAGAAGCGGCGACGCACAGGTTCAGCCGCTTCAGTTCGGCCTGCACGGCGGCCGCGTTGCGGGGGCCGATGTCCAGGCCGCGCCCGATGCCGTTGCCCGCAAACAACTGCGCCCCGCCGGCAAGCGCCATCACGATCCGCGCCGCGCAGGCCCCTTCGCGCTGCATCTCGTCGAGCATCAGCAGCACGGCGGTGTCCGCAAACTTCCCCGGCCCGCCTCCCAGCGCGCCCGCGCTTGAGGGCAGCACGATATGGGCCATTCCCGCGACACGCGCCTGCGCGTCATACGCGCACAGTCCCACGCACGACCCCAACCCCAGAGCCATTAGAATGTCGGTCGAAGCGCGGCAGATTTTTACCTCCGCCATGCTGACCAATTGTGTGCCGTTCATCATTGCGCCCCCTGACCTGACATCATACTTTCAGAATAGACCGGCGCCGACGCGTCAGAATAGACCGGCAACAGCGCACTGGCCGCGCAAACTACGGGCATGGCGGGCGGTGCGGCAGGCGGTATCGGAAGGGATGCGACGGAAACGGCAGGCTGCGCGCTTGAATTTATCGGCATTTCATCCTCCAGTCCCAGCGCGCTCAGCAGTGTGCCGATGCTCGCCTGATCCGGCACATACAGGAAAAAGCCGCTGAGCGCGCCGCCGGGGTCGCCGATGCCCGTTACAATCGTCAGCGCCCGCTCCTCGTCCTCTTCCAGCGTGCCGGCGATAGACGCCAGAATCGCCGCCGTCATGTCTATGGCGAGCGCGGGCGGCGAGGACAGCAGGGAAAGTCCTGTCATGTCGCCGATGGCCGCAAGATACGTAGAGGCCAGGATATTTCCTATCTCCATCAGGGCCGAGTCGGCTATTTCGTCGAACTCCAGCGTGGTTCCCGCTTCCAATCCCATAAGGCAGTCCACGAGATGCCGCGCGCCATCCAGGGGCAGGAACAGGGCGACGCGTCCCGGCGCGTCGCCGTCTACGGGCATATAGATGCAGGCCGAGACCGACTCATCGCCCCCGGCGATGTGCGCGAACTGCGCCAGCGAGATCACGCTCACATCGGGAACGCCCATGTTGACGCCCCGATCAAGCAGAGTCGCCAGCGCGGTCATGGCGTTGCCCAGGCCGATGTTGCCGACCTCGCGCAGCGCGTCCATACAAAGCGGGTTAAGTGCAAAGGCGTTTGTCATGCGGTCTATCGTGTTCCTGCAAACAGCGTGTGTAGATCACAAGCGTGAAATGGAAAACTTTGTCCTCTTCGGCCCGGGAGAACTCTCCGGGGACTGCGAACGGGACACAGGTATTATCGGCGGCATCGGGCGCGCGTTCAGGGGCGAAAGGTTTTTCTTTCTAAAACCCCGCAAGGTTTCCGGCCTGCACAAACAGGGGCAGCCGCTTCCCGGAGTCATAGCCCCGCACTGAAGTGCGGGGCAAGCTGTTACAGTGGGAGCGAATTTCTTTGTAAATTTCTTCCCCCGCCTTCCCGATACTTTTACGGAGGCGCATACCGGCGCGCGATTTTTGATAATCCCCCTTTTCAGGACACTTTCCTGCACGTATCGGCAGGAGCTTCGCATCAGATTTTGACATTCCGCATACGGCACAGGAGCGAGCGCGGCCATGAACACGCAGATACCCGAGACATCCCCCGGCAAGAACGGCTTGCCGTTCTCCCTCGCAGCAAAAATAGTGGCGGAAGGCGCAGCGGCAGAGGGCATAAACGCGGGACAGACGCCTCTGCAGAACGCCGTGGCGCAGACGCGCGTACCCGCCGCGCCGGATTGGTGGTCGCAGTCGTGCGCGATCTCAGACGACGGGCGAACGCGGCGCATGGCCCTGACGAACTTTGCCGGACACGTATACCCCACGCTCGACGACAGCCTGATGGCCCGCGTACTGCATATCGCCCCGCAGGAGCGCGTACTGGACATCGGCGGCGGCGACGCGCCCTTCGGACGCGCGAGCGTGGTCACGGACGCGTTTCCCGACATGAACGCGCACCGCAGCGGGCGCAGCGCACAGGTGGCGAGCGGCGTGGAGTTTGTGCAGTGCTTTGCCGAGGAACTGCCGTTTGCCGACAAGTCGTTTGATGTCACCTACTGCCGCATGGTGCTGGAACACGCCATTGACCCGGCTGCCGCCTGCCGCGAGATGATGCGCGTGGCACAGCGCGGCTTTCTGGAAACGCCCTCGCCGCTCGCCGAGTATCTGGGCGGTCATCCCACGCATCGCTGGATCGTCTGGGTAGAGCGCCTGCCCGACCTGCCGCCGACCCTGGTGTTTCGCCGCAAGCCGTACCGCCGCGCCCCGCTCTCTTACGCCTTGCGCGGCCCGTGGTTTACGGATGTAGAATTTCGCTTCAACTGGGAATGGCGCTACCGCAATCTGGTCTGTACGCAGTTTATGTGGGAGGGGGAGTTCGCCTTTCGTGTCGAGGAAGATACGCCAGCCGGCCAGTCGCAGGCGATAGATTACGATGATCCTTTGCAGGCCGCCGAAGCGCACCTCAACGCGGCCATCAGCAGCCTGCGCTGGGGCGACGTGCCTGCCGACATCATCCTGCCCGACGCCGAATACGCCGTCTCGCTATGTCCTGACGACGCGTTCGCGCACAACACGCTTGGCTGCGCCCTGTGGAGCGCGGGCCGGCGCGAGGCTGCCCGCGCCGCCTTCCGCCGCGCCGCCGATCTCGATCCGCAAAGCAAGGCTTACGCGCAAAATACGCTTCTCGCCTCGAATATCGTCTCGAACGCGGCGTCTACGCGCAGTGTTTCCTCTCGCCCCACTTCCCATGCCCGCCCGCATCTGGTTACGCTGGAAGAAGCGTTGGGCGTGGCCTGCGTTCCCGGCGCGGATGTTTGCGCCGTCACGCAGGACGAAGTGGACCTCGCCGCCCGCCTGCTATTGAGCCTGCCACCGGCCCCGCGTCCCGTTTCAAGCCCGATCTACACCCGACTGCACCAAGAGGAAAAAGCGAAAACCAGCGGCAGGGAACAGGGAACGGGGAGCAGCATACCGCATACAGCGGGCGCAGATAATGCTTCCCTTTCCCGTTCTCCTTTCTCCTGTCCCCTCGTATGGCACGCGCCGCTGCGCGATCCGAGCGGGTACGCGGACGAGGCGCGGCACTTTTTGTTCGCCCTGGATGCGGCGGGCGCGAACGTGGCGGCGCGGGCGATACGCTGGAGCGACAAGATCGCTCTGCTGCCCGCCGAGCGGGAACGCGTTTTGGGGCGGATGCTGACGCGCACTGTGCAGCCGAGTCGGGCCGTGCAGGTGTGCCACATTCTCGCGCCCCTGTTTCAGCCCGACCCGCGCGCCCTGGCGAACGTGGGCCGCACCATGTTCGAGACCGACCGCCTGCCGCCGGGCTGGGCCGACGCCTGCAACCGCATGGACGCCGTGTGGGTTCCGAGCGCGTTCAACGTCACGACGTTTGTGCAGGCGGGAGTGCAGGCCGACAAACTGCGCGTGGTTCCGGGCGCGATTGACCTGGCCCCGTATGATCCCGGCTGCGCCCCCCTGCGCGTGGACGGCGCGCGCGGCTTCAACTTCTTATCCGTTTTCGACTGGACGCTGCGTAAGGGCTGGGACGCGCTTATTCGCGCTTACGTCGAGGAGTTCGGCGCGGGCGAAGATGTGGCCCTGATCCTTAAAACGCACAGTTCGCTCGGTTACACGGGGGCGCAGATGCTGAACGCCGTTGCCGCTTACATCACAAACACACTGGGCCGCGACCTCAACCGCATACCCGACATCATTTTGCAGGACGCCAATGTACCCGACGCCCGGATGCCCAACCTGTACCGCGCCGCCGACTGCTACGTGATGCCGTCGCGGGGCGAGGGCTGGGGCCGTCCCTACATGGAAGCGATGGCGATGGGCCTGCCCGTGATCGCCACGGGCTGGAGCGGACAGACCGCTTTTCTGAACGCGCAGAACAGCCTCGTGCTGGACTACACCGTTGAGGACGTGCCAGGCGACGCATGGCGCGAAACGCCCACGTATCAGGGACATAAATGGGCCGAGCCAAGCCCCGCGCATCTGCGCGAGTTGCTGCGCCGCTCTTTTGAGGATCGGCAGGGCGGCAGGCTGCTGGGACAGATAGCCCGCGCCCATCTCGAAACCCATTTCACGTATACCCCCGTTGCGGCCAAAATCGCCTTAGAAGTCGAACGGCTCATAGGTCACAGTTAGTACCACTCAGAGGGCAGACAGCCCCGCATCACGAGCCACGAACCACGAACCACGGAGCTGCTATGCGCGTTCTTGTCGGCTATACCAACCATATTCCCCAGATCGTGAACGGGCAGGCGCTGCCCGGACGCGAAACTTGCGGCGACAGTATCATAGCGTTCGGGGCCGAGTACGCGCAGATCGCGGTCACGCCCGAAATGGCGTGGGCGGACATCATCGCGCGTTGTCCCGGATGCTGGCGTCCCGACGTGTACATCCATTGGAGTCCCGAATACAACCCGATCCCCATAGGCCTGGAATCTGCGGAGTGCCTGACCGTGGGCGTGTGGGGCGATTGGAACCTGGGCGGGCAGGCGATGCGGGCCGTGAGCGGCCTGTTCGACGTGCTTGTCGCCGATGCGGTCGGCTGCGAGCGGCTGCGCGGCATGGGGTTTGAGAACGTGATCCACGGCCTGTTGTGGGCGTTCGACCCGGCCAAGCACCGGCGTCTGAGCGATGCGGATAATGGGATGCGCGCGTACAAGGGCGGGGCCAAACCCGCGCCCGTCCGCGACATAGACATCCTGATGATCGGCAACTTCAATCATGCGGTGCAGTGGGAACGCGCCCCGTGGCTGGCCCGCGTCGCCGCATTGTCCGCCTGTCACAAGGTGATGCTGACCAGCGGTTTGTACGATGACGCGTATGTTCAGGCCATGAACCGCGCCAAAATCGTGTTCAACCGCAGCATCCGGGGCGAGGCCAACATGCGCGCGTATGAAGCCCCCGCCTGCGGCGCACTGATGTTCTACGAGGCCGCGAACCGCGAAATCCACGACATCTACACGGATCGCGAACACTGCATCCTGTACGACGAAACCAACCTTGAAGAACTGCTCGCCTACTATCTCGCGCCCCAACACGAGTCGGAGCGGCAGCGTGTCGCGCAGGCGGGGTGGGAGCAGGCGCAGCGGCACAGCTACGCGCAGCACTTTGCCGATTTGCTCAATCAGTTAGAACCGCTGTTGGCAGCCCGCAATCGTTCCACTGATCGCCTGCCGGTCACACAGCGTCAAATCGCGCTCGCCGCCCACTGGCTGCTGACGTGCAATGTCAATGTGTACCACAAAGCCGATGCCCTGCTCAACGAGCTTGCGGCAGGAACGGCGAGGGGAACAGGACAGGCAAACGCGATACGCCAAAACAATGCGGTAGGCCAGGACAACAGCGCGGCTGCCAGGGCCACTATCGCGAACGTCCACGCCGTGTTGTGCGGCGAACTCGCGCACTGCGCGGCCTCGCCCGCCTACAAGCGGCAGTGCGCTCAGGCCGCCCTGCGTCATGCGCGCCAGGCTGTCCATCACGCCCCCGACTGGCTGACGGCGCGCTGTAATCTGGCCTATCTCACACTGTCAGCGGGAAACGTGGCCGAGGCCGAAACCCTGCTGCGCGATGCGGCTGCGCGGCTGGATGCGGCATTAAATTTGGACGGGGCGGGGACGGGTACAGAGAACGTACCCGTCTTGGAGGTGACTGCGTCACCGAGCGTCGTATCGGACGCGATACCATGTTTGGATGGGCCGACGTTTCCGCGTCGCTTCGACTGGTTCGATGTGGCTTCGGAACGACTGCATGGCGAGTGTGCGCTCGACAGCCCGGAGGGGCGGGCGCGGATGCTGGCTCTGCTGTCCGGGCGTGTCCATCTTACACTGGCCGAACTGGCCTACGGGCGCGGGCAGTTTGCTCTTAGCGCCGACCATGCCGAACGGGCGGCGCGCGCGCTGCCCACAATCGGCGAAGCGCAGTACGCGCTCGCCCTTGCGCTGAGGGCGCAGGGACGCTCCAAAGAAGCAGTCGCAGCGTATCGGCACACCCTCGCGCTCGCGCCGTTCCACATTGCGGCCCGCGACGAACTCGGCGTGCTGCTGCTGGACACGGAACGCGCGGGCGAGGCCGTTCAGTCCCTCGACGACTGGCTGGCGATCCTGAACGGCTGCCCCGTCTATGCCGACCGCCGCGCCCACGCGGAACTGCTGCGGCGGCAGGCAATCAAACAACAGCGGGAACAGCAAACGCGGCGGGCGGGAGCGAACGCCTCCACAGCAGCGGAAGATTCAGCAGGGGAAGACATAACACGGCAAATAACGCAGGAGGCACATCAGGAAGCAACGCAGGCCACAGGTCAGGAAGCAGGTCGGGAAGCAGATCAGCAAGCCGCGCCGGAGGGTACATCGCAGCGTAATGCCCTGCGCGAACAGCGCCTGCTCGCCCTGCCGAATTGGAGCAAGCCCGATAGCTGGCGGCGCGTGGTGCGCGCGTTTGCAGATGCCTACACGCCCGCCGACCCCGTTTTGCTCTTGCTGCGCGCCGATCCGACCGACTGCCCGGACGCCCGCAAACTGCTGGCCCAACTGGAACAGTTCCTGACCCATGACCTGAAATGCCCTGCGGACGCGCTGCCCAACATCACGCTTGTGCATCAGCCCCTGGTTCCCGCCGACTGCTGGAAACTGCTGCGCCTGGCCGATGTCGTGCTGTCCGAGAACCTGACCGACTTCTGGCGCGGCCTGGCGCATTCCGCCTGTGTGCCGATCCTCGAATGTCACGATCTAAGGCGTCCTGGGAACACAACGGACTGAGTTCCTTTGCATGGCCGCAATCCTATAACAGAAACCGTATCGCTGCAATTGTATGGTTACAACCGTACCGCTGCAATACCTGATACGCCAACCAGACACGACGAGACACAAGGAGTGTGTTATGCCCCTGCATCTTAATACCAATCTTGATACCCTGGCGGATGCCAAACTTGATACCGCGACATCCGCAAAAGCCGCTGCTTCCGCCAATGCGAAGGGTAAGCGCCCGGTCGTGTGGCATGGCGCATTTTGGGCGCAGCACAGCTTGGCGCTTGTGAACCGCGAGCTGTCTCTGTCCCTGCTGGACAATCCCGATTTCAACACAAATTTCAGCCTGGGCGTAGATCATTTCGATGCTGTTCGCGATAGGGTGCGGGATGAGGCCCGTTTCGCGCCGCTGGCGGATGTGGAGCAAAACGGCCTGCCGGACACGCCCGCCGTCACAGTGCGGCATCGCTGGCCCCCGGAATTTGGGCGCGTCGCAAGCGGCAAACTGGTCGTGATACAGCCGTGGGAGTTCGGCTCGCTGCCCCGTCACTGGGTCAGCGCGATTGAGCGGGGCGTGGATGAGGTGTGGGTTCCCTCCCATTTCGTGCGCGACACGTATATCACGAGCGGCGTACCGGGCCACAAGGTAGTGGTCGTGCCGAACGGCGTCAACCCGGATGTGTTTCATACGGGCGCGGCGCCATACTCCTTTGCGGACAAGGGCTTTGAGCGCAAAGCGCAAGTTTCCAGCCGCGATTATAAGTTCCTGTTTGTGGGCGGCACGATTGCGCGCAAGGGCATTGACGTGCTGCTGGACGCGTATGACCGCGCGTTTACGGCCAAAGACCCGGTCGTGTTAGTCATCAAGGACTTCGGGACAGAGAGTTTTTACGCCAATCAGGGCGCGGTGGCGCTGATCCGGGCTTTGCAGGCCAAGCCGGGCGGGGCCAAGATCGTGTATTTGAACCACGACATGAGTGAGGCCGAGATCGCCGGACTGTATGCGGCCTGCGACTGCCTTGTACACCCGTACAGGGGCGAGGGGTATGGCCTGCCGATTGCAGAAGCGATGGCCTGCGGCAAGCCCGCGATAGTGACCGATTTCGGCGCGGCCCTGGACTTTGCCAACGTGTCCAACGCCTACCTGATTCCGGCGCATACGCAGCGCATGACGGAAAAGAAGATCGGCGACATGGCGACCGTGGATTACCCGTTCTGGGCCGCGCCCGACCGCGACGCCCTGAGCGGCCTGCTGCACCACGTCGTTACGCACCGTGAAGAAGCGCAGGCGAAGGGCGCAAAGGCCGCGTCCGACATCGCCGCGCATCACACCTGGGACATCGCCGCGCATATCGCCCATGCCCGCCTTGCCGCACTGGTCGGGGTGGGAACGTCACAGTCGCCTGCCGTCTTTGCGCCTGCTCCGGGCCTGGGCAATATGTCCCTGGGCGGATTGCGCCTGAACGACAACCTGAGCCGAACCGGGCTGGGCGGCATGACGCTGGCAGGCATGGACACGCCCGGCCTGCGCGCGCTGGGCGATATGTACGAGGATCGCAAGCAGGCTGCACTGGAAGAAGCGCGGCGCGGCGCGTGGGCCGAGGCCCGCGCACAATTGGAAGCCTGCCTCGTGGAGCGCGTGGACGATTGGGATGTTGTCAACGCCCTGGCTGTGGTCTGCTTCCGCACAGGCGACAAGGAGCGCGCATTTACCCTGCTCAGGCAAGGCATTTCGGCGTTGTCTACGGCCCGCGACCTGCATCACAACCTGGCCTTTGTCCTTCTGTCCGATGACCAGCCCGAAGAGGCGCTGGAACACGCCCTGCTCGCCCTGGAAGTGACGCCTGACGATCCGGCCCTGCGCCGCACCGTGGAACGCGCGGCGGACGCTCTGCTCAAAAAGGCCCGCGCCCTGCTGCGCGGCGTTCCCGATAAGCAACGCGCCAAGACACGCCGCGCCCCCGCCTATCGCGCCCTGATGGAGCGGTATGCGCGGGCGGAAGACGCATTGCAGGAGGGAGAGAAGAGGAGAAGAGGCTTAGAGGAGAAAAAGACGCAGGAGTGTTCTCTGCTGCCGGTTCCCTGTTCCCTGTCCCTGTGCATGATCGTCAAGAACGAGGAGCGGTTTCTAAGGAACTGTCTGGAGAGCGTACAGGGAGTGGTAGATGAGATCGTAATTGTGGATACGGGGTCTACGGACGGCACGCTCGACATCGCCCGCGAATACGGCGCGAAGATCATTGAATACGCGTGGAACGACGACTTTTCGGAGGCGCGCAATTTATCTTTGCAGCACGCCACGGGAAATTGGGCGCTGTGGCTGGACGCGGACGAGGAGATCGCGCCCGAATGCGGCCCGTCGTTCCGGGCGGCCATGCTGTCCGCGCCTGCCAATGTCGGCGGCTACATGGTGAAGTTTCATAACTGGCTGTCGTCCGCGTCGCGGGCCGAGGTCGGGGACGAGACAGCAGGAGAAATGGCCGTGCATCACGCCTGCCGCCTGTTCCGGCGCGAGGCGGGAGTGCGGTTCGAGGGGCGCATTCACGAGCAGAATCTGCGCTCTTTGCAGGCATTGGGCTACACGTATGCGTACACCGAGGGCCTGCTGATTGACCACTGGGGCTACGCGGGCGAGATCATGACGCTCAGGGGCAAGCATGAGCGGTTCATCCGTATGCTGACGCGGGAAGTGGAGGAGTGCCTGGACGAAGGCTTTCACCATTTCCACCTGTTCAATCTGGGCAACGCGTACTTTACGTTCGGCGACATGGAAAACGCCGCGCACTATTTCAGCCGGGCGGCGGGCGGCGTGTCGGCTGAGGAGGAGTTCGGCGTCACCCTCTTTGTCGAATGGGCCACGGCCCTGCACCGCATGGGCCGACCCTGGGAGGGTCTGGACGTGTGCGCGCAGGCCGACGACATCGGCATCCGGCAGGCGGGCGTGGAGTTTGCGCGGGGCTACTGCCTGCTGCACACCGAGCAGTACGAGGCGGCAGAAATGGCGTTCAGGGAAGCCATCACGCAGGGCAAAGAAGCCGCGTCCGGGGCGCGGCACGATCTGGCGGGGGACGTGGGCGCGTCCACCTACAAAGCGCAGTACGGGCTGGCCCTCGCGCTTGTCGGGCAGGACCGGCACGACGAGGCCATTCTGCCCTGCCGGGACGCGCTGGAGATGCAGCCGGGCATGGTCGAGTCGCGCTATCTGCTGTCCATCGCGCTGACCCACGAGGATCGCACCCACGAGGCGAGCCTGGAACTGGAAACCCTGCTGGCTCAGAACCCCGCCAATGACGACGCGCGGCGCGACCTGGGCGCGATCTACTACGCGGCCAAAGAGTACGCGCAGGCGCTGGCGCATCTCAGGCACACGTCGTGGCAGTCGCCCGATGATGTGGTCGCGCTGGCCCGCCTTGCCGCCTGCTGCGAGAACCTGGGCCTGCTGGAAGAATCCCGCGACGCGTATGAGCGCCTGAACCTGCTGCACCCTGACAGCGTAGAGGTCTGCGTGAACCTGGGCCGCGTACTGGCCGCATTGGACGCGCCGGGGGAAGCTTTGGGCTGCTACACGCAGGCCATCGAGCGCGATCCCCTGTATGGCAACGCGTACTTCAACGCGGGCGACCTGATGTACAAACTGGGCTATTACGACCGGGCGGCGGAAACGTATCTCGCCGGCCTCAACGTAAATCCCGATCAGGAAAGCGGCTTTTTCGTGCTGGGCAACTGCTACTTCCACACGCAGGCGTATGCCGCCGCCGTGGTCTCGTACCGGCAGGCGCTCGCGCAGTCGCCCACGCATCAGCAGGCCCGCCACAACCTGCATCTCGCCGAGCAGTGCGCCCTCGAAATCGGTCTGGCCCTTCCCGCCGCATAGTCGTTTCGGCTGGCATGTACGCCTGCATTACAAAGAAGCCCTTGCTGTTTGCAGGGACTTCTTTTATCGTATGGAACCCCGGCACTGCCACTCGGCAGCGCCTCGGCCAGATTGCCACCTGCGAAGTTTTGTGTTACACTAATCGCAAACCGCATCAGGCAAGGTATGTCCGTTTGAAAAGAAGAGGAAAGATGAACGCGACGGAACATAAAACGCAGGCAGAGTCCGCGCTTCAAGAGGCGCACGCGCTGATGCGGCAGGAGTGGATCACGGCGGGCAAAACCGAAAAAGAATTAGATCATGAAGAGCAGCTTCTCACGCTATATAGCCGCCTGCTGAGTTCCGGGCGTTCCGAAGACGACATTGATGCGGAATGGGAATGCAAAACGGCAGAAGAAATTCTGCGCGAGTACGCCGCGCCTGCGTCTATGTCGCACAGCGCGTAACAGATTGCGGTGGTCGAGCAGCGTAACTCTTGAAATTGGACTGGCTCTTCCCGCCGCATAATACATGCTCGCCCCAAACAATACAATGTTCGGGGCGTGTTTTGTTTGTGTGAGAGGTTTTGGGGTGGCAGCGCCGGTATCGTCAATAGGAGAAGCTACGAAACTACACACTAATAAATGTATACTCACTATATTATTTCATTGACAACAAAAATAAATGCGGCTATAATCAGTGAGGGCTTCAGGTCAATAGGCGTTTCGTCGCAGGAAGCGTCCGAAGATGTGCAGTCATGGCAATGTATTTCGATAGTCAGGAAAGAGGTTTGCAATGCCGGAAATCAAAGCGAATGCGGGTGTCATCACCCAGATCAACGTGTTTACCATTCTGCCCGAAAATCAGCAGGAGAATCAGCAGCGCGTCGTTGACATTATGACCGAGGCGGCAGAAATGCTGCGCGATGCGCCGGGGGCGATCTCGGCCAGCGTCCACCGCAGCCTGGACGGTACGCGCGTCGTCAACTATGCGCAGTACGAGAGCCAGGAGGCGTGGGAAGAAGTGATGAAGAAGGTGCGGGGGCGCGGCCAGTTCGGGAGTATGCGCGACATCGCCACTGCTGAACCGGGGCTGTACGAAGTCGTCTTCACGCTCGACAAGTGAAACAGAGGTCAGTCGCTGCAGCGGAACTTCCCCGTTCCTTTGCAGCGTCTGATTGCCAAAGGACAGGGTTGTTATGGGGTTGCGGGAACGGAAGAAAGCCAAAACGCGCAAGCTGATTTCGGACATTGCGACCCGGCTGTTTATTGAGCGCGGGTACGACGCGGTCACGACAGCCGAGATCGCGCAGTTGGCCGAAGTCTCGGTCACGACGCTTTTCAATTACTTTCCGACCAAAGAGGCGCTTGTCTACGATGAGGATCAGAGCATGGAAGCGGCCCTTGTCCATGCCATCGTGTCGAGAAGCCCGCAATCGTCTATTCTGGACGCTGTACGCGCCTGCTTCCTGGCAATGCCTATGTTCCGCGCCGAACACGAACAGCCGTATGCCGAATTTGCCCATCTTCTTGACTCAACGCCCGCTCTGGCGGAGTACGGGCGTCAGATGATGCTGCGCTACGAGAAAACCCTGGCGCAGACCATTGCGACGGCGGCAAACGCAGGCGCGGCAAACGATAGATCGGCAAAACCTAAAGTCAGCGACATACAGGCCGAAGCCCTCGCGCATTTTATTTTGGAGGCCGTGATGATGGCGCAGCGTTATCAACATTCCGCCGAAACGTTTGATACGATAATGGATATGCTGCGCGATGGCGCGGACATCTAGGGTGGAGCAGACTTGCGCCTGAACAGCCGCACTGCGGGCGTTACATTACGGTTGAGGCAGAGGGGTCGCTTTATTCAGTCTCAGATTTTTGTGTTGTGCTGTGCTTTGGAGGCAAACAATCATGCTGGCGTGTTCTCATGCGGAAGATAACACAGACCCTGCGCCCGGACAGATATGCGTTCATCTGCTGGAAGCACCAAAGCAGGGCTACTCTGCTCGATTTACGGGAGATGGTGTAAAGCGTGACTTGTTGTGCGGTGTGTGCTTCCAAGCGTTAAATGAAAGTGAGCCGTCGTTGCGGGGAGTCTGCCGATCCTGCTTTCAGGATATAGAGGCAGACGCGTTGCGCTTCCGGGAGCATGCAGGAAAGCCGAGTGTGACGGAACGCGCCAGCAGTCTGCATTTTGTCTTGGCCTCTGCATGGCAGCCACGCCTTGAAAACGTTCTGGACATTCAGCCCGTCGCAACCGCCTTGGAAGGTGTCTGGATCGCGCTGCAAGCCGATGGGAACGTTGTGCGAATTGATTTCGAGGCGCGAACGCAGAGTATAATGACGCGCCTGCCTGCTTCCGACGTTGACCTGTCGCAGCCTGTGACCCTGCATCTCGCGCCGGATGTGAAAACAGCTGCTGTCGTCAACACATATGGTTCTCACGGAGTTGTTTTTGATTTGCAGTCCGGCGCGTGTATGCAGAAGCTGTATCGGGGTGACTACCACACCGAGCATTGCGTGTTTTCCTGCGCGTTCTTTGAGAATGACGGCAGGCTGCTGCTGGTTCACGCGACGGACTGGAACCGGCTTGACATCTCCGCCCCTTATACCGGTGTATGTCTCACGCAGCGCGAATCGCCCACGTACCGGAAGGGGGAGGAAACTCCGCACTGCCTGGACTACTTTCATTGCGGACTGACCGTGTCGCCTACTCAGGAATGGGTTGCGGATAACGGCTGGAGGTGGCATCCGATGGGGAATGTGGTTGCTTGGAGTCTGATGCGCTGGCTGCATGAGAATATATGGGAGTCGGAGGACGGCAGTTCGCAGCAAAATCTATCCTGGTGCGATTGGTATTGGAACGGGCCGTTGTGCTGGATAAACGATCATACGCTGGCAGTCTGGGGATACGGCAGCGACATGGACGCTCTCTTGCCGATTGTCCGTGTACTCGATCTGCGAACACAGCGGCAGACGGCACTGATTGCCGGGCCGCAGGGACAGGAACGCTATGCTTATGCGACGGGGGAAGGCGACACGCAGCGCTTTACTACTCGTCCCGCTGGTACGTTGCTCTTTGACATGTACCTGTTCGCGTTCGCACCCTCGCATGGGCTGTCGTCGGTCTACGATGTGGATACCGGCGAACGTTTGTTCAATGATGAGGCGTTTTGCCCGTTGCGCTACCATGCGGGTGCGAAACAGTTTCTGGCGCGGACGGGCGACACTTTTCAAGTGTACGCTCTGGAAGACAACGGGGAGCGGCAGGCGGTCAGCGGTTGATATGCAGGGCGCGTTTGTTCCGTGTCACGGCTTTGCGTCATTTGTCTGCGTGGGCTTCGTCGCCCTTTTCGACAGTCTTTTCGGCAATCGCCATCAGGGTCTCAAAGTGGGGCGCTTCCTCAACGCGGTCTACGACGGAAATGTCTATGTTGTGAAAGCCCGCGTCGCGCAGCAGGGCGATGAGTTCCACCTGCGAAAAGCCGAGCCATACGTCACCGTACAGGTCGCGGGCCGCATCCAGGTCATGTTTGAGCAGGTCGAGCAGTACCAGGCGTCCGCCGGGGCGCAGCACGCGCCGCGCTTCGGCCAGGGCCTGGGCGGGATGCAGGGCGTGATGCAGTACCTGGTGCATCAGGGCCATGTCTACGCTGTCGTTGGCAATCGGCAGTTCCTCCATGTCGCCCTGCCGATATTCCAGATTGGCGATGCCGCTGCGCTCGGCCAGGCCGCGCCCGTACTCCACCATCTTGATGCTGCTGTCTATGGCGATCACGCGCCGCGCCCGCTGGGCCAGCATCAGGGCTAATGTGCCTTCGCCCGCGCCCAGGTCGGCGATGTCGAGCGGGGGCAACAGGCGCAGCAGCATTTCGGCTAATGCCTTCCAGCTTCGCCCCGGCACGTAACTGCGCCCAAACCGTCCGGCCAGTTCGTCAAAGTAGTTACGCAGGGTGTCTTTGCGCCGGCTCAGAATCAGCCGCAGTCCCTCGTCGTCGTGGGCGCTTTCGGCGATCTCGGACGCGCTTTGCGCCAGCACTTCGCCCACAAGGGCCTGTGCGCCGTGTGGAACCTCCATGCGGTACAAGCTTTTTTGTCCCGAACGCCGCACGCTGACGAACCCGGCCTGCTTGAGCTGCGACAACTGCATCGAAATGCGGCTCTGCCCCATGCCCAGCACCTCCTGCAAGTCGGCTACGCTCAGTTCTTCCTGCGCCAATAGCCGCAAAATCCGCAGACGGGCCTTGTCCCCCAACAAACGCAACAGTTTCAACATTTCCATGCCGACTATTATAGAACAATCCTCGCATTAGAACAAACCGCACTTCTCGCCACGCAAGATAGTGTCGAAAAGTTTTCTGCGCCCTGTTGAAATGAAACTATCAATGTATCATAATTCGTTGATAAGCGTGGTATACTGAACTCAAGAGACGTTTCTAATGAAGCTCTAATGAAGCTCTAATGAAGCCGCTTCCGCAAAAGATACTTGTAGAGACGCCTTTATACGGCTGCACCCGGTCGCAAAGCCGGGTGAGGGTTGCAACAAATAAACAACCCTGATACGCGCAATGCTGCCTGATCTACTGATTTGATTACTCGATTTACCCGGAGGTTTTCTGAATGACCGCTACGATGATTAAGACTGAAACCGCGACCCTGCCCTACAAAGTGGCCGACATGTCGCTGGCCGAATTTGGCCGCAAAGAGATTTCCATTGCCGAATACGAGATGCCCGGCCTGATGGCGATTCGCCACAAGTACGCGGTCAGCAAGCCGCTCGACGGCGTCCGCATTACCGGCTCGCTGCACATGACGATTCAGACCGCCGTTCTGATCGAGACCCTGGTCGCTCTGGGCGCAAACGTGCGCTGGGCGAGCTGCAACATCTTCTCCACGCAGGATCACGCTGCCGCCGCTATCGCCGCGACCGGCACGCCCGTGTTCGCGTGGAAAGGCGAGTCGCTGGAAGAATACTGGTGGTGTACCGACCAGGCGCTGACTTTCGAGGGCGGCAAAGGCCCGGAACTGATCGTGGACGACGGCGGCGACGCCACCCTGCTGATCCACAAGGGCTATGACCTGGAAGACGGTAAGACCGAGTGGGTCAACAGCCCGTCCGAGAGCCACGAAGAGAAAGTCATTAAGGACATGCTCAAGCGGGTTCACGCCGAGACCCCGACCCGCTGGCATGATGTCGTCGCTGACTGGCGCGGCGTGTCCGAAGAGACCACGACGGGCGTACATCGCCTGTACAAGATGAAGCAGGACGGCCATCTCTTAGTTCCCGCCATCAACGTCAACGACAGCGTCACCAAGTCCAAGTTCGACAACCTGTATGGCTGCCGCGAGTCGCTCGTGGACGGCATCAAGCGCGCCACCGACGTGATGATGTCGGGCAAAGTCGCGGTCGTGTGCGGCTATGGCGACGTAGGCAAGGGATCGGCGCAGTCGCTGCGCAATGCGGGCGCGCGCGTGATCGTGACCGAAATAGACCCTATCAACGCGCTTCAGGCCGCGATGGAAGGCTACCAGATTGCCACGATTGAGGACACGCTGGGCCTGGCCGACATTTATGTCACGGCCACGGGCAACGTGGACATCCTGACATACGAGCATCTAAGCAAGATGAAGGATCAGGCCATCGTGTGCAACATCGGCCACTTTGACAACGAAATCCAGGTGGATCGCCTGAACAACGGCGAGGGCGTCGTTAAGCTCAACATCAAGCCGCAGGTGGACATGTATACGTTCCCTAACGGCAACAGCTTGTTCATGCTGGCTGAGGGTCGCCTGGTCAACCTGGGCTGCGCGACGGGCCACCCGAGCTTCGTGATGTCGGCCAGTTTCTCCAATCAGACCCTGGCGCAGATCGACCTGTGGAAGAACCGCGCGATTTACGAGGTGGATGTGTACACGCTGCCCAAGAAGCTGGACGAAGAGGTTGCGCGCCTGCACCTGGAGAAGATCGGCGCCAAGCTGACCGTTCTGTCCGCCAAGCAGGCTGACTACATCGGCGTACCGCTCGCCGGCCCCTACAAGGCGGACACGTACCGCTACTAAACTCATGATAGCTGCCCATCCGGCGGTTCGCACAAGGGGAAGAGAGCGATCTCTTCCCCTTCTTTCTTTGGCAGATCGAACGAAGGCAATGCGGTTCAGAAAGCAGCAATGCAATCCAGCAAGGGATGGACATAGATACTTGGAATGAGGCGTAGATTAGCATATAGTGTCACAATGACCTATTTACATTGAGCTACTAAACTATGCCGATATAAGTAGTACAATCAAGAGCTTCGATTTGGTTCTGGAGTTGGTCTGCTATCTGGCCGCAGTCTCATTTCGCCGGATGTCATAGAACCGCTTGTTTCGCTCGATGCAGTAAGGAACGACATAGTGACTGACCCGTTGAACAAATTACAGGCAGACAAAATTCTCTACCGAAACGGTCCTGTGCCGTTAGGGGCCGCTCACACGAGAGGAGAGGAGGAAGAGCAGGCATCCGCGCTGGAAGGCGTACACCATGGCATGACTCTGCCAAACCGTGAGGATGTGCTTGTCGGCAGGCCGGGGTGTCAGCATTGTGAGGTGCTGCCCATTCCTCTGCGCGGGCCGGGAACCGTGCATCTGCGCTTCCCCCACACGTACACGCTGGGTAAAATCCTCGGTTATCTTGCGAAATCCTCCTGGCGGCACAGCGAGCAGAACGGTTCCCTTAGTGTTTATGTGCCATCCGGCAGTCTTGCCCCGCTGCTCGCCCCAATTGTGGATTGCTTGTCCTCTACTGAACTGCGCGACTCGCGCGCCATGTTCCAGCCGGAGGGTCAGCTTGTACAGGTGTCCGACTACTTCGAGATCGAGTCGCTGGCGCAGTTCGTTTTGCAGGCGCGGGCGGACTGGCTGCTGGACGTGCTGCGCGAACAGCGTCTTTACAGCGTGTTCCAGCCTATTGTGCGCTGTTCCCCTCGTGCCGGGGATAACAGCGGTAAGAACAACGTGGCGAACGAAATTTACGGCTATGAGTGCCTGCTAAGGGCCGACGTAGAGGGCGAAACGGTCAGTCCAAGCGTGATTATGGATCTGGCGCGTGGCGTGGGCATGTTGTTTCAGGTAGATCTCGCCGCGCGCCGTTCCTCCATCACAGGTGCGGCGCGGCACAACATTCGTGAGAAGGTATTTATCAACTTTTCTCCTAATTCCATTTATAATCCTTATTCGTGTCTGGACAGTACCGTGCAGATGATTGATGAACTAGGATTGAAGCGCGATCAGGTCGTCTTTGAGATCATTGAGAGCGAACGTCTGCCGGAAATGTCGCTATTGAAGCTGATAATGCGCTTTTACCGCGAGAAAGGGTTCGGCGTAGCTCTGGACGATGTCGGGGCCGGCTATTCGTCCCTTGCCGTGCTGCTGGAACTCCGGCCCGATTACATCAAGATAGACAGGGAGTTGATACAGGGCGTTGACGCGGACGCGGATAAGGCGGTTGTGGTTCGCAAACTTATCGAGACCGCGCAGCATCTCAACATTCAGACCGTAGCGGAAGGCATCGAGACCGCTGCCGAAGCCGAGTGGGCGCGGGCGCACGGCGTAGACTTTTTACAGGGGTACTTCTTTGCCCGCCCTGCCGTACCGCCGCCCGGCATCAGCGGTTTCAGCGGTTCGGTGGATTAGATTGGTTACATCAGTCATGTCGGCGTAAATACGTTGACTCTTTTTGCTGTAATGGATATAATAGGTTGCAGGCGTTTAGAAAGGTGGGTGACGTATTTGTACCTGCACCCTGCTTTTAGAAACATTGCCCTGTAAAAAGTGAGAGCTATTAGGAAAATAGCCCTATTGAATGCTTCACAAAGTCCCGAATATACTTGTGAACGATGATGCAAAAGGCAAACCCATAGAAATGTGGGGACGCAAAGCCATGGGCCTTAAAGGGGCGTGGATTAAGATACGCATTGTACGGCTTGCCGACGATTACGTACCTTACTGCTCGCATAGAATCCTGATGGTCGCCAGGTTGCCGTACTCGACGTGGGACAGTTCCTCACAGGGAACTCTCTTTACTGACCAGGAGGCAAATTACATGAAAATCTCGAATGAAGAAGTGACCCGTCTGCTTTCCGCGCCCACCCAGGACCGCTCTGCGACAGCGACGTCCCATGTTTCCTCGCCCGCGCGTGAAACTCTGAACCGCAGTGCGGCCTCAGTAGATGTTTCCGGCGCGGCCCAGGAAATCCAGAGGGTCAAGAAGCTGATCAATCAGCTGCCGGATGTGCGCGCTGACCGCGTACAGGCTTTGAAAGCGCAGGTAGACAACGGCACGTATCATGTCAGCGGCGAGGACATCGCCGACCTGATCATCCGCCGCGCCCTGGCGGATAATACGGCCCTTTAAGACCGCTTTATCTGCCGGTACATCCCTATGACGAATAAATAAGGCCATGCCTGCGAACATCGCACAGGCATGGCCCTTGTTTTGTCTTTGGTGTGTCTGCTTCCGGGCTAGTCGCTTCCGGGCCAGTCGCTTGCACACGACGCTTATGAGGTGTGCAAAGCGGGTATACTTGTCTGTGAATAGTTAAGCGGATCAGGGCTGTATTGAGCAACGCAGCATTTGCTGACTCATTCCGCACAATAAAGAGATACATAGCGAGTGTTATTATATGAGGATCGTTACTTACAACACGCGCGGCAGCCTGGGTATGGATGGGCAGCGCTCTACACGGCGTATCGCGCAGACGGTGGCACACCTATCGCCGGACATCGTTTGTTTTCAGGAGATACACCAGCGTATGCCGCAGAGCGGGGGCGAGGATCAGCCGGGTCTGCTGTCCCGCTACTTGAACCGTGGTTTTGTGTTTCAGCGCAACCTGCGGTTGGGGATGGGCAACTATGGCATCGGGATCGCGTCGCGTGGCACCATTGTGTCGGCAGAGGAACATTTCCTGCCAAGCGAGCGCGAACAAAGGGGCGCGCTGGAGCTGCATCTGCGCGATGTGGCAGGTATAGGACGTCTCACCGTCTTCTGTACGCATTGGGGCTTAAACGACGAGGAGCGCGAAAAGCAGGCAGCGTTTCTGGTTCCTCTTATCCATGCAGCAAAGCATCCTGTCGTTTTTTGCGGCGACCTGAATGAAGGTCCGTCTGCCAAAGGCATTCAGGCGCTAGTTGAAGGTACGGGATTAGTGGACGCGGACACAATACAAAACCGTGCGACGTTTGTCTCAGATGATCCAAAAGAGCGTATAGACTACATTCTCTATTCCTCTGATCTTGCGCTGCAGTATTTCGAGGTCGTGGACAGTCTGGCCTCCGACCATCTCCCGGTTCTGGCCGACCTGGTGCGCGTGTGACGCGTCCAAATGTTCTACGGCAAACATTTGGCGCGAACCGCTTACCGTATGAACGCCGCTGCTTGCTGCGCCCAGGCATCCAGGGAGTTCAGGCGGCTGTCGGGAATAATATTGATAGTGTCCATCTCATCCTGAGCAACCCATCGAAAGGCCTCCGACTCCGCGCTTGCTTTTAGCTCCCCGCTCACGATCCGCGCCTCGAAGCAAATAACGAAACTGCGATATACATTGCCGTCCGGGTAATGAACCACGCTGCGGGGGTTGGTGTTGAGAGATACAAGGCGGACAATCTCGGTGCTGTACCCTGTTTCCTCCCAGGTCTCGCGGATGCAGCAGGTCTGCGCCGACTCGTCCATATCCATGCGGCCACCCGGCAGACACCAATGATCGCTGCGTGATCGTTTCATAAACAGGATACGCGCATCCGCGTCGAAGATAACGGCGGCGACGCCCGGGTGCAGCGGTTTGTTCGGCTCCGGTGTATTCTCGTTGTCGTAGTAGAAGCGTTCGATGGCAGATGTTTCCGAAACTCCGTTCATCATTCTTACCTGCGCCTTCCGCCCAGCATGATGTCGAATAAGCGCTCCAGATCGCCTTCGTCATAAAATTCGATCTCGATTTTGCCGGTTCCCTTTGCATCCCGCTTAACGAAGATCTTTGTGCCAAGATGCTGCCTGAGTTGTTCCGTCAAGGCAACCTCATGCGGGTCGGAAGTCACGCCGAACGTTGCCGAGTCGCCGCCTACGATGCCCGTCCTGCCTATCGGGGAGGGCGTGACCGGCGCGGCCGGAACCATGACGGGCGCTAACATGTTCTCGATGATTCGCTCCGTGGCACGTACCGACAACTGCTCTTTTGCCGCGCGCTCCCAGGCGCGTTGTATCAAAATCGAGTCCTTGAGTTTGAGCAGCGCTTTGCCATGCCCTTCCGTGATCTCGTTGCGCTCCAAACTGTCCTGTACGATGGCAGGCAAGTCCAGCAGGCGCAGGACGTTCGCGATGGAGGAACGGCTTTTGCCGACACGCTGGCTGACGGTTTCCTGCGTCATGCGGAACTCGTCAATCATGCGGCGGTACGCCCGCGCCGCTTCCATCGGGCCGATGTCCTCACGCTGTACGTTTTCCACGACCGCCATTTCCAGCAGTTCGCGCTCGCCGCATTCTTTCACAATGGCGGGAACGTCCGACAACCCGGCAGCCTGCGCCGCCCGGAACCTGCGCTCACCCGCCACGATCTGAAAACGCTCGTGACCGACCTCGCGCACCAAAATCGGCTGCAAAATGCCGTGTTCACGGATGGAACTTACCAGGTCTTGCAGCTTGATCGGGTCGAATAGTGTGCGCGGCTGATACGGATTGGCCGTGATCTGCGCGACTGGAATTTCACGGATGCGCGTTTGGGCGTCTGATCCCGCTGCTTCGGGAATGAGTGCGGCCAGTCCTCTACCGAGTCCCCTCTTTTCCATTTTTCAAGACCTCCTGTGCAATCTTCTGGTACGCCAGTGCGCCCCGTGAACGTGGATCGTACAATGCGACGGGAACACCGTGGCTGGGAGCCTCGGACAATCGCACATTGCGCGGTATAATGGTAGGTGAAACTTTATCGTGGAAGAACTCTTTGACGTCCGCCTCGACTTGTTGTGCGAGGCGCATACGGCTGTCATACATCGTCAAGATGACTTTTGCTACATACAGAGTGGGATTTAGCTGCCGTTTGACCACCTCGATAGTCTTGAGCAGTTGGCTGATGCCTTCAAGCGCGTAAAACTCCGTTTGGATGGGCAGAATAACTCCGTCGGCGGCGACAAGAGCGTTGAGGGTTAGCAGGCCAAGCGAGGGCGGGCCGTCTATCATGATAATGTCGTAGTTGGCGCGCGCCGGTTCCAGCGCTTGCTTCAAGAACGACTCGCGCGATATTTTCGACATCAACTCCATGTCCGCGCTGGCAAGATCCAGCGTGGCCGGAAGGACTGCGAGACCTTCAACTTTTGTCTGAACAACAGCCTCTGCAACGGGTTTGCCATCAATAAGCACATCATAGATTGACAGTTTGAGGCCGTTGCGGTCAATTCCCAGGCCGCTGGTGGCATTTCCCTGCGGGTCCAAGTCAACGAGCAGCACTTTTGCGCCCGCCATCGCCATATAAGCCGCCAGATTAACTGCCGTCGTGGTTTTGCCGACCCCGCCCTTCTGGTTCACGACCGCGTACACGATACTCATACCCTCACACCTTCCGGGCCACTCAGGGCCAGCTTCCTGCGGCAAATATTTTGCGTTCGTGGCGGCAGCTAATGGCCGCATACTACATCCTATCCTGTACTCATCCTGTACTCTGCTTTGCCAATGCCATAAATGTATTCAGGAGTGAGTAGCGAACTTACCTGCATATTCTGACACGAAAACCGGAGCAACAAGCAAAATCGTGCTGAAAAATCATAATAATACCTTCACTGACATGCAGCGGCGGGCCATAGACACGGATGGCAGCGATATTTGCGTTGCAGCAGGCGCAGGATCGGGCAAGACCGGCGTCCTCGTAGAGCGTTTTGTACGCCTAATCACGGACAGCAAGGCCGAGTTGCTGCCGCCCGCGCAACGCGCCCGTGTAGATCAAATTCTGGTGATTACCTTTACGGAAAAAGCCACAAAAGAAATGAAAACACGTATTGTACACGCTCTGAACCGCCTGGAATTGCTGGAAGAGCGGCGGCAGGTGGAAACGGCTTATATCAGCACCATTCATGGCTTTTGTTCACGCTTATTGCAGGAAAACCCTTTCGAGGCTGGCGTTGATCCACAATTCAAAGTGCTGGATGATGTTCAGAGCAGACGGCTCATGCGGCAGTCCTTTGAGACCATCGTATCCAGCGCTTACGCTGCAAACCAACCGGAGATTGCGGAACTCGTCGCCCTGACGCAGACCGCGCGGCGAACCAACGAGAGTGGGGGAGAACCGCTCGGCATACTGGCACAGGCTGTGGAAAGCGTCATCGCTAAGATGCGAGGGGCGGGCAAAACCCTGCGGCAGGTAGAGATGCATTGGCGAGACGGCCCAGACGCTACGGCAGCACGATCACTGGAACCTGTATGGTCTCTGCTGACGCCCCTGCTGACCGAAATCTCCGCTGCCACTGAAGCCCTGCAATCATTGAGGGAAGGGCTGCTTGGAGCGGCGCGGAATGCTTGTGATGCTTTGCTGGAGCAGGCCGCCTGCCTGCATCCTGCCTCAAACACCCTGGAAGTCACACTGGGCGCACTGGAAGAGGTGTATAAGACCGTAGGTAAGGCTACGCCGCGCCAGGTTTCTACTCCCCTCGATATGGAGTTGATGCGGCTGATGCAGCGCATTCGTATCCATTGCGAGGAAGCAAAAGAGATGTTTGGCCTCGCTTCCATGCGCGAGGAGAACGCGCAGCAGGCCTGTCACAGCTTATGGGGGCTTGTTGCAGCGGTCTGGAAAGAATACGATGCCGCCAAACGAAGACGAGGCGCACTGGACACCGAGGACTTACAGGAGGAGGGCGTTCGCCTGCTGCTCAAGTCTCCCATAGTACGCCTGCGTTATCAGCGGCGTTTTCGGCATCTGATGGTAGATGAATTTCAGGATACAAACCCCTTGCAGATGCGCCTGATCAAGCTGCTGCACGTAGAGGGCGAGCAGTCATCAAAAAAGGATAAGTCGCTTGCGAGCCAGGTTGAAGCGCTTGAACGCTCTGCGACTTCACAGCACAAGTTTAAAGCAACTCCGAACAACGACAAAACCGAAAACGCGCATCAACCTGATTTAGGAATGCTGAATAAAACCACAGTGCCGCCCAACCACCTTTTTGTTGTTGGTGATGTGCAGCAATCAATTTACGGCTTTCGTCATGCGGATTCGCGGCTGTTCCGTGACATGGAGCAACGCTACCGAGAAGACAATACCGGTACTCACGTCCCGCTCTTTGTGAATTTCAGATCCCGTCCTGAGATATTGAAAACTGTTGAAACCGTCTTTAAACAAGTATGGCGTGATGAGCCGACTCCGTTCGTCCCGCTGACGCCCGGAGCCGATTTCAGCCCCAAGAACAGCCCAAGCCTAGAGATATTAGCTACGCAGTCTCTTTCGCGGCGGGAGTACGTGCGCCTGGAGGCGGAGGCTCTGGCAGGACGTGTTCAGCGCATGGTGGAAGAACACGAATTAACTCTCACCCGACAGGACGACCCACGACACGGCCAGCCAGTCGCATACAAAGACATCGCCATACTACTGCGTGGCCTGACGGATGTGCAGAAGTACGAAGAAGCCTTTGCGCGGCGCGGCGTACCCTACTTCGTTGTAGGAGGTGGACGCGGCTATTATGCGCGGCATGAAATACGGGACTTGCTGAACGTCCTGACAGTTGTGGATACGCCTCTGGATGACATTGCCTGCGCCGCCGCCCTGCGCTCGCCCATTGTCGGTGTCAGCACAGATACTTTGTACCATCTTATGCAGACTATAGACCAGTCAACGATCAGCCGAAACAGAATACAAAAGTCTCCTGGAGCAACTGCAAAAAAGAGCAGCGGGACAGAGGCACACCTGTACCCTGCCATCGAGATAGTATTCAAGCGCAATGACCTGCCCTTAGAGGAACTTAACAAACTACGAATGTTTGTGGACGTGATCGAAGCATTGAGGAGGCAAGAAGATCGGCTTCCGGTAGGCCACCTCCTGGAACGCCTGATAACACAGACACATTACGATGCGCGGTTGCTCTGTCGTCCCGGCGGGCGCAGACGGCTGGCGAATGTGCGTAAGCTGCTGCAAATGGCGAATGCCGAACCGGTGATGGGTGTACGAGATTTTGCCCGCCGCCTGCGCGACCTGAACAAAGACTCTCTATCTGAGCGAGAGGGAGACGCGCCCACTGAGGAGGAGGCCGCCGATGTCGTTCGCATCATGACCATCCATGGGGCAAAGGGGCTGGAATTCCCGGTCGTTATTCTGGCGGATCTAGCGCGTGGCCTGCTGATTCCGGAGCGGGGTCTGTTTGCCTGCGCCCCTGAATTATTTGCGCTTGGTACGCGGTTGGGCGGCGAGCCGAATATGGTTTACAAAGCCATTGACAAACAGCGGCAGCAGGCCGATAAGAAGGAGATGGCGCGACTGCTGTATGTTGCTATGACTCGGGCGCGAGAACACCTCATCTTGTGCGGCAACATCGGGCGCAATTATGGATTTAACTGGGCAGACGGCCTGTTTCAACTGCTGGGTATTCTGGACGCACCCGCTGAACCCGAAGAACAAACGCTGTCAGGCGGTATAAGGGCCAATGTCGCTGCGCTAGGCTACTACCGACAAATGCCGGATGCAGCAGCCAGCGTCCCCGCGCGGGCCGCACAATGGCAGCAGGACGCCCTGCGCGACCACATTGCAAGTGCAATCATCAACGAACAGGACATTGATTTGCCTGCAGCGCATTGAATAGAGCCTCAACATAATGTGTTTCACCCTGTCGCCTCCCTGCAAATACACCATTCCTCAAAAGCACAGTACGAGCCGGACAATGTTTTTGTCCGGCTCGTACTGTGCTTTGTGCAACGGCTAAATGTTCCACGCTAAACATTTGGCGCGTTCGGGCGACGCCTGCGGCGTCTTAGTCTTTCGCGGCAGTCAGGCCGGAAAGCCAGATGCCTGTGCCGACAAGAGCGTTTGCGCCCACCCACAGCAGCATGGGCAGGGTTCCGGCTTCCATGCCGAAGGGAACCGTATGGCGCAGGAACTCCCAGCCCAGGTGCAGGGTCAGGCCGAACGCCATCCAGCCTAATGCGCGTCGCTCGCTCTGTTCCTTGACGCCCATCAGCAAGAGTGCGCCCGGTATCAGAACGCTATGCCCCACGATATTGATGTGCGAGGCCATGCCCAGGTAGCCCGTCAGCCAGTCCGGGAAGATCAATCCGAACGCGAGCGCAGCGGTTGTCCACAAAGGGTATGCGTTTTTCTCGCCCCGACTCGCGCGCGACTTGCCCACAGCCCAACAGCCCGCGAAAAGGGCTGCAACCAGCCAGAAACGCGCCACGCCGTCGCCATACGTGTTCGCCGCCAGCTTGGCCGCGCTTGCCGCGTCCAGAATGCCCGCACCGTACTTCTCTTTGGGGCCGCTGACCTTCTGCGCCGATTGCTGCAAAATGGCCCGCACGTCCAGAGGGTCTTTTACGCCCTGCGCTTCGATGAGCGCAGCTACAGCCGCGACGTGCGGCGAGGCCATAGACGTCCCCTGAAACGCAAAGTAATCGTCCTTGCCCTGGAACAGCGTGTTTTGCAGGATCTTGCCATCGGCAGGCCCGCCCACTTCCGAGTCGCCGCCTGGCGCGGCAATCGCTACCTGCTTGCCCCACGACGAATAGAAACTTAACTGCTTGGTCGGACCGACGGAAGAGACCGCGATACATTCGGCGAACCCGGCGGGGTAGCCGACGCCCTCGCGGCCCGAATTACCCGCCGCGCAGACGATTGTGACGCCTTTCTTGAAAGCGTACTCACAGGCCGAACCCATCACTTTATCGGGGTACGGCCCGCCCAGGCTCATGTTAATGATCTTTGCGCCATGATCGGCGGCCCATCGGATGCCCTCGCCGATAGCTGCCGATGTACCGCCGCCCTGCGCGCTTAACACTTTGATAGGCATAATGGTGGCCTCGAATGCCAGCCCCGCTACGCCCTCGTTGTTATCCGTGCTTTCGGCGATTGTACCAGACACATGTGTACCATGTCCCTGATCATCGTTGGGCATATCGTCTTTGTTGACAAAGTCATAGCCCTTGGCGAACTTGGTTTCCTTAAAGTCGCGGGCGATGTTGCCCTTCTTGGTGTTAGCGTAAGCCACGCCCGTGTCAATCACGGCAACGATTACGCCCTTGCCCTTTGTAACTTCCCACGCCTCTTCGCACTTCACAAGCTGGAAGTTCCACTGCTCTTTGTAGCGCGGGTCGTTGGGAGTCCAGCGGCTGCCACCTTCATCGGTCTTGCCAGACGCGCCGACCGTCGTGCCGTCTGCATTGACTTCGGGCGCGCGATACAGATGTTCGATGTCGGCAGTCTCGACGCTTGCGTCGTCGCGCAGGGTTTGCAGCGCGTACTGAACATCCGCGCCCTGCGGCAGAGTAACGCAGGCGATTTCGGTCTCTGCGCCCATGTCACTGTTGTAAGACACAGTCGCGCCAATTTTGCGGCTCAACTCAGCCAGCGTATCGGCGTCCGAACCGGGTTTGAGCTGCACTTCCAGCGTATTCGGCAGCGTCCACAGCGGGTCGGTGTCGTATGCACCGACATTTGACGGGCTATTTGTCGTATTGGCGGACGGGTTTGTGATGGACTGCACGGCGGACGCGGTGTCGCGAGCCTGCTGTCGCCACGCCTGCGCGGTCGGCACGGCGGCTCCGCATAGGACAAGCGCGGTCAGCAGGCGGGCGCGTCCGCTAAGGGGTTTCAAAGACATTCGATTCCTCTTTCGTCAAGGAGTAAACTCGGAAGGGCGAACTTGCGCCCCAAAGCACTAGTTAGACTGCGTCAGCCAGTCGGGGTGATTACCCGCGATGTACTCGTAGCGGTCACGTTTCTCGCCGCTCATCTCGTCGAACAGAGGTGTGCCGCCCATGTAGACCGTGTCTTTGGGGTCGCCATATTCGTTCAGCCCCTCTTTTTCGATGCGAGCGTCTATCTGTTTCTTTTGTTCAGGCGTCAGTTGGCCCATTATGTGCGTTTCTCCTGATCAGTGCGGCATTGTAGGATAGGTAGGATGGGGGCGCGGTGTACCCTGGTTACGGGTTCCGGCGCGGTCAGATATGCCCCTACTTCTCTTTCTTGGCCCACTTGAAGTGCTTTCGCAGCGCGTACTCTGCGGGGCTGAGGCGCTCGCCCGTCGCCTCGTCGAACAGGGGCGTACCGCCTGCGTGTACGGTCTCTTTGCGGCTCGCAGCCGTGTTCAGCTTTTCCGGACGCGCGCTTTTGGCTTCTTTAGCCATGTCTCGAAGTTTGGTCATGATGGTTGAACCTCCTGACGATGAAAACATAGTCTGGCACGACAACAGGCATCCACTACCCATTGCCGCGTCAGCGATGTTGATAGATGAGGAATAGCACGAATGACAGGGCAGGCGTGACAGGTACGCTACGCCCTGTCTGTATAGACGCAGGCGCGTAATTGATAGTTTCAAAATGCGCCGGAACCACGGAGGCACGGAGGGAAGGCAAGGAGAAAGGGGAAGAGGAGAACGGTGTCACGCTATTCGGCGGCACATCGGGCAGAGTTGTTGATTGTATCGGTGGCAGGTAAGAATAACTGTTGCCCTGCTCGTCGCCTTCTGCATAAACGGAACGCGCCCCGAACGCTGGTTTGCTCGGGACGCGTATCCATTTAACATAACGAACGGATTAGTAGCGGACGAGAAAGACGTTCTACTTCACTTCCATCGGGCGCTTGGGGTCGGCGATGATGCCGTCGAAAATGGCGGCGTTGGCCTCGACCGTGACGTGACGGCCCACGATGCAGCGTTCCAGGTGCGTCCCGGCCTTGACGGTCGCGCCCTCCCACAAAATCGTGTCCTGTATGACTGCGCCCGCCTCGATGCGGCAGCCGTCACCGATCACGCTGTTGTCGCCGATGCGCGCGTTTGCCCCCACAACGACGCCACTGCCGATTGCGATGGGTGAACCTAGCTGTGCCGTCGGGTCAATGTGCGTATTATCGCCCATCCACACGTTTTTGCCCGCCTGATGCAGGGGCAGCAGGGCGTTGACCCGACCCGCCATCACATCGCCCTGCGTTTCGCGATACACTTTCAGGTTGCCCACGTCCTTCCAGTAGGCTTCGGTGACATGGCCGTACATCGGCAACCCCCGCTCCATCATCAGCGGGAACAATTGCTTGCCGAACAGGAAAAACCCGCCCTGCGGCATCAGGTCGAACACCTGCGGCTCGAACACGTACACGCCCGTATTGGCCGTTTTGGAGAATATCTCGCCTTTGGGCTTTTCCAGGAAGCGCGTAATGCGCCCCTCCTCATTAAGCTGCACGATGCCGTACTCGCTCGGATCATCTACGAGGGACAGGGCCAGGGTAGCAACGGCATTTTTATGCTTATGCGTTTGTACGACAGCCGTTAGATCCATGTCGGTCAGGTCGTCGCCGCCGATGACCAGAAAAGTTTCGTTTTGGAAAAACGCCTGCGCGTTCTTCACGCTGCCCGCGTCGCCCCACAATTCGTCTTCGTGCGCCCAGTGGATGTTGACGCCCCATTTCGACCCGTCGCCGAAGTACCCGGAAATGACATCGCCCAAATAATGCACGTTGACCATGATGTCATGGAACCCGTGCTGTTTGAGGAGCAGGATCAGATACTCCATCACGGGCCGGTTGACGATGGGAACCAGGGGTTTGGGTACGTTGCGGGTCAGTGGGTCCAGGCGCGAACCAACACCCGCCGCCAATATCATCGCTCTCATCGTAAATGACTCCCATAGTCTTGCAAATAGTAGTGTCGCGGTTCGTTTGTCATTCCGCCTGTAGAAGGATTATCGGCGGATAGGGCGGACAGCGTAACAGGCAAAATATCCATTTGTGGCGGGGCTAACCGGCAGCAGTGACAGAGAAGCGGCGAATGCAGTCGGCCACGTAGACGATCTGCGCGTCGCTGAGTTCCGGCACGACGGGCAGGGACAGCACCTCGCGCGCCATGCGCTCCGCAATGGGAAAATCACCCTCGCTGTAGCCCAGATAGGCATACGCGGGCTGCAGGTGCATGGGCAGGGGATAAAACACTTTGCTGTCCACGCCCTGCGCTTTAAGGTATGCCTGAAGCGCGTCGCGCCGGGTGTGGCGGATGGTGTACTGGTGGTAGATGTGGTGATTGCCCGTTTCGCAGCCGGGAAGCGTAAAGTCCGCGCTGTCGAGATCGGCCAGCAGTTCGTGGTAGTGGGCCGCATTGCGCCGCCGCGCCTCGTTCCACGCGCTCAGATGCGGCAGCTTCACGCTGAGTATCACGGCCTGCAAACTGTCGAGCCGGCTGCAATAACCAATGCGCTCGTGATAGCCGTAACTGCTCTGCCCATGTCCGTGCAGGCTGCGTACACGGGCGGCAACGTCGGCGTCGTTGGTCAGCACCATGCCCGCGTCGCCCGCCGCGCCCAGGTTTTTAGTCGGGTAAAAGGAAAGCGTCGTAGTGTCGCCGGACGCGCCGACGAGCTGGCCGTTCTGCGTCGTGCCGATGGCCTGGGCCGCGTCCGCGATCAAGCGCAGGTCGTGCCGCGCGCAAACATCGTTCAGAACGGCGCGGTCGGTCATCTGCCCGAACAGGTCCACGGGCAGCAGGGCGCGGGTACGGGGCGTGATGGCGGCCTCGATACGACCCGCGTCAAGGTTGAACGTGCAGGCGTCTATGTCCACGTAGACCGGCGTGGCCCCGACGAGGGCGATGGCCTCTGTGGTTGCGCCGAACGTGAACGGGGTCGTAATTACCTCGTCGCCGCGCTTGACGCCGCAGGCAACGAGCGAAAGGACAAGCGCATCCGTGCCGGAGGCCACGCCGATGCCATATTGCGCGCCGCACAGGGCGGCGATGTCGCGTTCAAGCTGCTGCACCTTGTCGCCGTCAATGAAATTTCCGCTTGCCAGTACGCCGTGGACAGCCGCGTCCATTTCCGTTTTCAGTTCTTGGTACTGCGCTCGCAGATCCGCGAGAGGAACGTTCAACCCAGGCCTCCTGCCCAGACGCCTTCTTTTAGCGGGTAATGTCTGGTACAAATTGTGACGTTTCGGACGAATGGCTACTAAACGACTATACTATACCTGAACAAAATACGCATCTGTCACAAAATACCGTCAAATACCGGCAAAAACGGGCGTCTAGGATTGGGAGGCGTGTCGAAGTATCCACGAGTAAAGAAGTTGAAGGGAGGCGCGGCAGAACGCGGGCGGACACAGGGCAGGTTTGTCAGCGCATGTCGCAGCAGAATACCTCCTGCCTGTCAAGGCCCATGCAGCGACAATTTGATGCGTCCACCTTGACAAACAGAGCGCGCTAGGGTACATTATGTGTGTTGTTTCCCATTCTTTGGCAACAATAAACGTTTATGGCGAAGTAGCTCAGTTGGTTAGAGCGTTCGGTTCATACCCGAAATGTCGGGGGTTCAAGTCCCTCCTTCGCTATCGTTGACAATCATTGGTATTTAATGAGGCTTGAAGCATATTGCTCCAAGCCTTTTTGTCGTTTCTACTCGCTTAAAACTTCAGCAGGAACCTGGCAGCCAAACGACGAATACTTTCCGTATATGCTTGCGCCGCTTGAGTGGTTGGTTATCAAGTTGTTCTGCCGGACGGTTCTCTCATTTCCTGACAGAACAGCCTAAACTACAAACACAATCAGGAACTGCCATGTCGTACAATGAAGCGGATACTCGCTGCAAACTTATTGACCCCGCTATCCGCTCGCGCCAGTGGACAGAAGACACCATCAAGCGCGAAGTGACGGCGGGCGCTATCGAAATCATCAACGGCAAGCCCCGCCGCAAGTCGCAGGGCCGCGCCGACTATACACTGCGCCTGACCGTACAGGCCAATATGCAGCCTGTCGCAGTGGCTATCATCGAGGCGAAAGCCGAACACCTGCCGCCCGGTCATGGTCTGGAACAGGCCAAAGCCTATGCGGACGCCAAGCGGTTGAATGTGCCGTTCGTATTTAGCAGCAACGGGCATTTGTATGTGGAGTATGACCGCTTTACGGGTATCACCACGCCGCCATTGCCCCTTAATCAGTTCCCCACGCCTGCCGAACTCCGCGCCCGCTATGAGCAGGGCATGGGCTTTGCTTTGAGTGATCCCGCCGCCCTGCCTCTGCTGACGCGCTACGCCAAAGGGGAAGCTGGACGCCGCTACTATCAGGATGCCGCCATAAGAGCCACGCTGGAAAAAATAGCAAAGGGCGAAAAACGCGTTCTCCTGACGCTGGCGACGGGCGCGGGCAAAACGTTTATCGCCGTGAACCTGCTCAAACGCATCTATGACGCGGGGCAGTTACGCCGCGCTTTGTTCGTGTGCGACCGGGACGAACTACGCAAACAGGGGACACTCGCACTTTCGGACGCTTTCGGCACGGACGCCGCGCCCGTCTACCTCAACGCGGACAAACAGAATAACGCCAAAAACGCCCGCGTTCATGTCGCTACGTATCAGACTCTCGGCGTTGACTCCGATGATGCGGATGCCACGTTTCTGACCGCGCACTATCCGCCCGACTTTTTCAGCCACATCGTCATTGACGAGTGCCACCGCTCGGCCTGGGGCAAGTGGTCGCAGGTGCTGACCCGTAACCCGAACGCCGTGCAAATCGGCCTGACTGCCACGCCGCGCAAAATCGAGGTGACGGAAAACAGCAAGGACGCTCAGGCAGATCATAAAACCACGGCGGACAACATTCGGCACTTTGGCGAGCCGGTCTACGAATACAATATGGCGCAGGGCATCGAAGACGGCTACCTGGCCGCGTGCCAGATCACCAAGCGCGACATCCTCCTGAACAACCAGAACAAAGCCGAGGCCGAAACTGGAGCGACCTTATCCGATTTTACGAACGCCACATTGACAAACGCCCTGACCGGCCTGCCCGTTGCCATCTCCGAGATGCGCGCCCGCTATGAGGCTGCTAGTTTCGAGGCGCGTCTGCTGATCCCCGAACGCGTCGAAGCCATGTGCGCCGACCTGTTCGCCCTGCTGCTGCAAACGGGCGGGCCGGAACAAAAGACCGTGATCTTCTGCGCCAGTGACGCCCATGCGGGCAATGTCGCCGCCGTCATAGGCAATCTGTATGCGCAGTGGTGCAAAACGCAAAACCACGCTCCCGCCGACAGCTACGCCTTCAAATGCACGGCGGCAAGCGGCGGCAGCGACTACATCGCCGACCTCAGAGGTAGCAGCAGCAGTCACTTTGTTGCCACGACCGTAGACCTGCTGACAACGGGCGTGGACGTGCCGAACCTGCTCAACATCGTGTTTTTCAAATACGTGGCGTCGCCGATTGCCTTTTATCAGATGGTGGGCCGGGGAACGCGCATAGACATCGCGACCAACAAATTGATGTTTCGCGTGTACGACTACACCAATGCGACCCGGCTGTTCGGTCAGGAGTTTCTGAGCAAAGCCGCGCCCCTCGATCCTGCTCTCGTCCGGGGCAGTCAAGTAATAGATGACGACAGACCCCAAGCGCAAACTATTCAAGTCGAAGGGTTCGAGGTGCATATCACGGACGCGGGCCAGTACATCCTGACGATGGTGGACGGCAGGGCCATGCCCGTCAGCGTGGAAGCGTACCGGGAGAAACTGGCCGCGCAGCTTGTAGCCGAAGCGCCCACGCTGGAGCAGTTTCGCGCCCGCTGGACCAGTCCCGCCCAACGGCGCGACATGCTGGAAGGTCTGCCCGACAACGGCAGCAGCCTGCTTGTCCTGCGCGCTGCGGCCCACATGGAAGCCTACGACTTTTACGACATTTTGGCCGATCTTGGCTATGGCATGGCACCGCTGACCCGTGCGGATCGGGCCGATGCCTTCGGATACAAGAACGCGCAATGGCTGGCGCAGATGCCCGCCAATACGGCAGCGACCCTGAAAGCCCTGGCGCAGCAGTTCGCCCGTGCCGGAACCGAGGAACTGGAAAACCCGGCCGTTCTAAACACACCCCTAGTCAGAATGGCGGGCGGCTTGATCGCATTGCAGGCATTGGGCAAGCCCGCCGAAGTTTTGCAGCAGGCCAAAGAAAGGATATTTGCCGTATGACAACTATCGGAGAGAACCCCTTGCCTGCCGGCTGGAAGTGGGCGAAGCTGGAAGATGTATGCATTCCAGTGCGCGGAGTTACTTTCGCTAGTGATGAGGCTAGCTATGAAGATTTCGAAGATAGTATCGCTTGCTTAACCACAAGTGGAGTTCAGAAGTCGGTAGACTGGAACTCAAGACGCTTCATACCTGCTCATAATGTTAAACAAGAACAGTATCTTCGCAAAGATGATCTGCTCGTCTCGACAGCCAATAGCAAGGCACTGGTCGGCAAATCTTGTATGATTGATGAGCTGCCGTTCCTTTGCACATTCGGAGCTTTCGTGACAGTTCTGCGACCGAAAGAGAATGTTGAAGCAACGTATTTGTCGCTTCTCATGAACAGCGAAAAGTCAACAACCTACTTTTATGAGCGTTCATCAAATACTACAAACATCTCTAACTTACGGGTGAGTGATCTACTCGAACTTACCGTGCCTCTGCCACCACTGCCCGAACAAAAACGCATCGCCGCCATCCTGACCGAACAACTCGCCGCTGTGAGCCGCGCCCGCGCCGCCGCCGAAGCGCAGTTGCAGGCTATCAATCAACTGCCTGCCGCTTACTTACAGGTTGCGTTTACCGGAGCGACATCACCGGCAGAGGTGGAGAAATCCAAAATACTTCTCTTAGAGAAGTATTTTGGCGTGTCGTCGTTTGCAGACTGGAAGCCGACGAAACTTGGTGATGTTTGCCTGATAAATCCTCGGCGGCCAGAGTTGAAGCGGGCCGACGATGCGCCGACGACCTTCATTCAAATGTCTGCTGTTGATGAAAACGGAAGGGGCGTCAAACGGCCAGAGCAGCGGCCATTCCGTGAGGTTCGCAAAGGCTACACGTACTTTGAAGAGGGTGACATACTCTTTGCAAAAATCACGCCCTGTATGCAGAATGGCAAACATGCCATTGCCACGGATTTGATTGAGGGATATGCGTTCGGCTCGACCGAGTTTCACGTCATCCGGCCACATGCTGGCGTGTCGGCGGAGTGGGTACATAAATTCCTGATTCAACCTTCCATTCTGCGAGATGCAACCGAACATTTCACAGGCGCAGTTGGGCAGCAAAGGATTCCTGACGCGTACCTCGCTGCACTGAACTTTCTGTTACCCCCACTGGACGAACAGGAGCGCATCGCTAAAATTCTCGCTGAACAATTTACCATTGTAGAGTGTGCTGAAACCGCCTCCAACGTACAACTACAACACATTAACCAATTACCTGCCACGCTGCTGCGGCAGGCGTTCTCAGGAGAGCTGTAACCTTGCTGGAAATATGGGAAGCGGAACGGTTTGAAGAAGAAAAGCAGTCCGGCAGAACGCGCCCGATGGTCATTGAATGCGAAAAGCCCACCGTAGCTGTCCCCGAACAAAATGTAGACAAAAATGCGGTAATCCCTGATACAATAAAGCGTCTAATGCTCGTGAAGGTGCAGAACGCCGAGCTGTCACCACGAGGATTGTTCAGTGAAGTGTACGGCAATTTGATAGCGCGGGAGTTTGGTGTTACTACGCCCACGCCTGCGCTTATCAACATCGGCCCCGACTTTGTGCAGGCCATGAAGCTGCTGCCGCAGATGCGACAGTCAACGCTTGCCCCTGGTGTCGGCGTCGGCTGCGAGTACCTGCGCGGTCTCGCCCCTGTTTCAACAGCAGTCTCTCGCAACAATGAGGAACTTGCCGATATACAGGCTGTGTTCGGAGTAGATGTACTAATTCAAAACCCGGATCGGCGTCCTGACAAGCCAAACTGCGCGTCGTATCAGGGCGGCGTTCTTGCCTATGATTTTGAGTTGGCATTCAGTTTCCTGCTGCCTCTTATCGGAACGCAGCCGCCATCCTGGGCCGTACACGAGCAGGGCATCAACAAAATGCACCTGTTTTATGCGGAATTAAAACGCAGAAACACGGAACTGGATTGGACGCCTTTCCTCAAAACGCTCGCCGCGCTGACGGATGCGCGGTTGGCGAGCATTTTTGGTTCCGTTTCCGTAGATTGGCGCGTCTATGCCGATAAAGTCATGGCGCATCTAGGAGAGGTTCGTAACAACGTGTCTAAGTTTGAGGCTTCGTTGGTGAGGAGCTTGCTATGAGCAAAATCACTTATACCTACACCGTTATTCGCTATACGCACGACTCGGCGGCGGGCGAAATGCTGAACATTGGCGTCCTGCTGTACGCGCCCGCAACGCGCTTTTTCGGCTGGCGTCTGGAGCAGCGTTTCAAGCGGCTTTCCGAGGCGTTCGCCGGGTTCGATGGCGAGCAGTACCGCCGTACCCTGCGCCAATTTGAACAGGCCGTGGGCAAGCTGTGGGACAACCTTGCCGGCGGGCTGCCGGGAATGTTTGATTTGCCTTCCGATGTCACAGCGTTAGCAGCACAGGTCTGGGCGGATCAAGACCTAAGTTTCCGACTCGGCCCGATGCTGGCAGGCATCACGGACAACCCGGAACAAACGCTGGAAGCTATCTTCAGACGCATGGTGATCGAGCAGTACGAACGTCCTATCGTGGAGAACCGCACGGATGATGAAGTCTGGTCACGCTACTATCGCCCCTTTGCGCCGGAAGTCAAGAGGGTGCTGCGTGAAAAAACGGTCGCGACAGAGGATTATGAGTTAAAGTTTCCACACGCTTTTAAAAACGGACACTGGCATCTTCTCCAACCCGTCACATTGGATTACACGCAGGCAGGCAATATACAGGAAAAAGCCTCCCGCTGGCTTGGCAGGGCTGCTTTGCTGCGCGACAACGCGGACGTGGCAAAATTGTATCTGTTGCTCGGCGCACCGCGTCAGGAGGGGCATGTTCGCGCCTATATTCGGGCCAAGAACATACTGAATAAAATTCCGCTCAGGCATCAAATCGTGGAAGAGAATGAGGCGGCGGACTTCGCCGTGTACTTGCAAGATTACATGAAAGATCATGGCCTATTAAAACCGGCAGAAACGCCGCCTGAACCACGGGACGCGACACAGAAGGAAGCAGATGAGCGTGTCAGCAGTAGTTAAGAACGGCAACAGCAAGACGTTCGCCACCCAAGGCTCGCTGAACAGCGAAGTGAAGGCCATCTGCGACATCATGCGCCGTTCCAACTGCGTAGGTGCGATGCAGTACGTTCCCGAACTGACGTGGATACTGTTTCTGCGTATCCTGGACGAATACGAAACGCAGGAAGTGGATCAGGCCGAAGCGGTCGGGCATTCCTACACGCCGTCCCTGTCCACGCCTTATCGCTGGCAGGATTGGGCCGCGCCAAAAGCCCACAAGCGCAAGGAACTCGGCGACAGCGGCAAAAGCCTTAAAACGTGGATCAACGCCGACCTGCTGCCGCACCTGCGCGAACTGGAACAGCAGCCAAACGCCACGCCGCGCCAGAAGGTCATCAGCGAAGTGATGTCCGGCGTGGAGCGCGTTCGGATTGACAGCGACAAAAATCTGCTCGACATTCTGGACAAGGTACACGGCATCAGCAACGAGGGCGTGGACGTGACCCACATCTTCACCCTGTCGCAGGTATACGAGGGCCTGCTGCTCAAGATGGGCGAAAAGGGCAACGACGGCGGGCAGTTCTTTACGCCCCGTGAGGTGATCCGCGTCGTTGTGCAGGCTGTCGCGCCCCATGTTGGCGAGACGGTCTATGACCCCTGTTGTGGAACGGGCGGGTTTTTGGCCCAGGCGCATGATTACATGCGCCGCGCAAAGGGTGACGACCTGACCGGCGCGGACGAAGCCGCGCTCAAACACAGTACGTTCTACGGGCGCGAGAAGGACGACCTGATTTATCCCATCGCGCTCGCCAACCTGATCCTGCACGGCATAGACGAGCCGCATATCTGGCACGGCAATACGCTCACGCAGCAGGCCACGTATGAGGGACTGTTCGCCGACGCCCACGCCACGTATGATGTGATCCTGACCAACCCTCCTTTTGGCGGCAAGGAGGGCAAGGAGGCGCAAACCAACTTTACGTACCAGACCGGCGCGACGCAAGTGCTGTTTGTGCAGCACGTCCTCAACAGCCTCAAAGCGGGCGGGCGCTGCGGCATCGTGCTGGACGAAGGCGTGTTATTTCGCACCAACGAAACCGCGTTCGTCAAGACCAAGCGCAAGCTGCTCGACGAGTGCAATCTCTGGTGTATACTCAGCCTGCCGGGCGGCGTGTTTACAAGCGCGGGCGCGGGCGTCAAGACAAACCTGCTGTTCTTTACCAGAGGGCAGCGCACCGAGCGCATCTGGTACTACGACCTGTCCAATGTCAAGGTAGGCAAGAAAACGCCCCTGACGATTGATAGATTTAAGGACTTTTTCGATCTGCTTCCTGCCCGCGCCGACAGCGACCGCAGTTGGACAGCAGACATCGCGGCACGTCGCGTGGAAGCGCGGCGGCAGGCTGATCCGCTCAACGCCCAGGCGCAGCAGCTTACCGTCGAGGCCACACAAAAGCGCGAACAGGCGAAAGCGCTAAAAGCGAACAAGCAAAGCGATGACAAGGATGCCCTGGACGCCCTGAACCGTCAGGCCGACATGCTGGACGCGCAGGCTCGCGATCTGCGCGCAAAAGCGCAAAGTATCGAAGATGCCGTTTATGACCTCAAAGCCGTCAACCCCAACGCTCGCGCCGAAGAGGACGCCAAAACGCCTGAACAACTGCTTGACATCATCGCCCTCAAAGGCCGCGAAGTGGAAGAGGCGTTATCTGCCCTCCGCGCCATTTTGCATACCTGATCCCGCTTTTCCTGTTATGGTAGGAAACCTCATAAGGAACATAGCGGCGTTAAGCTATTACTATCCATGCTGCCGCCAATCGGCCTGACAACGTCGCCGTGTGCCGAAACACCAACGCCCCGCTTTCAGTGTCTGCTGAAAGCGGGGCGTTGGCGTTGTCTTGTCACCTGTCGGTGGCCTGTCAGTATAGGCCACAGAACGTATTGGCCTTGTGTGTTTGACATACGCTGCCTGTACGCGCTCGCCTCACCCTGGCCTCATTGACAGGGCGGGGAGAACGCTGGTTCCTGCGCCCCTGAACAGGCGCGCTTTGTTCGCGCTTCCCGGCGCTGCGAACCCGGAGAAGATAAAAGAAAGCAAACTGCCGTCATCCGGGCTTACTGGCCCGGTACCCATGTCGGCGCTTTCCCTCGTCCGCTACCTCATCCGCAGGCACGTTATCGGCAAACGATGCTTTTGGCCTTACCCCGTGACACGCGGAAATGCCGCTTTTGCGGGCGCTGCTCTCCCCGACCTCCGATAATCCGGTGATATTGCGGACATACGCCCTGCCGGCAAGCAAACGAACGCGCGCGGAAATGAATCCGGCCCCGCCATGTCGCACTGAACACGGAACCTCGCCCGGCGCGTCTCCGGAACGACTGCGCCGGGCGGGGGGCTGACCGGGCGGGCAGGCGCTGAGTGGGTTCCACTAACCCGCGCCTGCCTGCCGCCACCCGTCGCAGGGCGCGGCATTCTTGCGCGCCGGCCGTCCACAGTAATTATGTCAGGCGTGCATTTCAACATCATTTCAACGAAATGTCTTGTCGTCGAAAAACTACCATGCACTGCACGACGCCTAAACTTTTCGCGGTGGAATTCGCGCGTTCCTGTGAAAAGCGGTCTGCTTTGGGACGCGTCCGGGCCGCATCGGGTAGAATAGCCGCAAAGAAGCGCAAAAGTCGCAAAGGCGTTTGCACGAAATAGGAAACGGAGTGCGCCCGGAGCAGACAAAAGCGCAGGGGCGGTAAGGGGAAGCCGACAGAAACGGAATGGGAAAGGGGGAGTTATGGTTGCTTTGAGACGCACACCGTATGTCACGCGGCAGGAATATCTGGAGCAGGAGCGCCGCGCCGAAACGAAAAGCGAGTACCACGACGGCGTTATTGTGGCGATGTCCGGCGCGTCGAACAGCCATGATCGTATCGTTGTCAACACACTCGGCGAACTATACAATCAATTAAGAGGTACACCCTGCGAGGCGCGTTCGAGCGACACGCGCGTTTATGTGCCTGCTTACAACCGTTACTTCTATCCCGATGTGCTGGTGTCCTGTCCTGACGCGCAGTTTGAAGACGAGGACGAGGACACGCTGCTCAACCCTATCCTGATCTTTGAGGCGCTTTCCGACTCGACCGAGCGCACGGATCGCCGCCTGAAAGCCGACTGCTACCGTACCCTGCCCTCCCTCGCCGCGTATGTCCTTATCGCGCAGGACGAGCCGCGCGTCGAGATATTCACGCCGCAACCGGACGGCGCATGGCATGTGCAGGTCATAAGCGGGCTGGACGGCATTGTAGACCTGCCGGTTATCGCCTGCCGCCTGCGTCTGAGGGATATGTACGCCCGTGTCCGCTTCGCTCCTGTCCTCGCCACCTCAAGCAATATCCTCCCGGAGCCTCCACCCGATGCCGCGCCGATCCCGCCTCCTGAAGCGTAGACCCCAGGCACTATTCTCGAATAGAGGCTTCAACATGTTTCTTCTATTTCCCCTGCACTGTTTCTCTTCCTGGCCGTACTGTCCTGCCGCATCGCCTTCTCAACATCATTGCGGCTCCCTTCGCCAATTCTCTACACTTGCCTGCGCATATCTCTGTGAGTAGTGAAAATATACCATTCAATATACAAAAAATTTAGGCTGTAGGATGAGACATTTTAGTGAAAGGTAATCGTCCTTACATAGTAATCCGCTCTCTATGTTATTGGAAGGCGGCGCTGTCGTATTGAGGGCAGGGACGTTTTTCTACATTTCGGTTTCCTGCCGTTGACGGACATCAAAGAACGCACCTATCAGGTAACATTAGACCAAGGCCCGGACAGAAACATCCGGGCAAAACATGCAGGCGACAACATAGGGACAAGGAATATTCAGCATGAACTCTTCATCTTGCAAACGACTTCTGACGCTTGGGATCGGCAGCGTACTTGGCTTCGTTGTTCTCACAGGCTGTGACGGCACCAGCACATCCACAAATGGCCTCGCCACCCCCACCGGAACCACGACAGGTACGACTACGGGAACGACGACAGGCACGACTACGGGAACAACCACAGGTACGACCGGGACAACAGGAACGACGACCGGCACAGGAACCACGGGTACAGGCACGACCGGTACGGGAACCGGCACTGCTACGGGAACCGGCAGCGGCACGGGAATCACCACCCCGTAAGCGATTGACCTGTAGGTTTGGAACGTTTTGCGCGCAGCGCAGCAGTACGAGTCGCCCCACGCTTTGGGACGACTCGTACTGCATTGTCTGTCTGGCCGGTTCGTCTGCCTTGCGACAAGTCCCCTTTATCGTTTCCGCTGATTTTGCGGAACACAATGGACGCGTTTTCCACTCTCACAAAGGTGCATAGGTTTGTATAATTTTTTGCATGGCTTGAAGATCAGCGGCCCATTTCGGATGCCGCCGACAGAGGAAAAAGCAAGAGAAGAAAAGAGCAAGAACGGAGAGATCACGATGTCTGAGGTTTCTAAACAGGATTATGAGCAGCAATTCACGGCGGACGCGTATGATGCGTCGCGCCGCCGCTTCCTTGTCGGGGCGGCGAGTACGGGCCTTGCGGCGGCGGGCCTTGCCGGGGAATGGAACGCAAATGCACACGCGCAGGGCGTGACGGGGCAGGGGGCGCAAATGCCGCCGCCCATCAAACTGGAACCCATTTCAGCCCCGACCGAGCGCGAAAACGAGCAGGCCCCCAACGCTCTGCCGCCCGACAAGCGCGTAGGCGTGGCAATCGTTGGCCTGGGACGCCTGACCCTGGAACAGATCCTGCCCGCATTCGGTGAGGCCAAGCGCTGCAAGCCGGTCGCGCTCGTCAGCGGCGACCAGGCCAAAGCACGGCAAGTGGCGCAACAGTACGGTATCAAGGCGCAGAACCTGTACAGCTACCAGAACTACGACGACATCAAGAACAATCCCGATGTGGACGTGATCTATATTGTCCTGCCCAACAGTATGCACGCCGAATATACCGTGCGGGGCGCGCAGGCCGGCAAGCATATTTTGTGCGAAAAGCCGATGGCGACGAATGTTAAGGAAGCGCAGCAGATGGTGGACGCCTGCAAGCGGGCGAACAAGAAGCTGATGATCGCGTACCGCATCCAGTACGAGCCGTACAACCGCAGCGTAATGCAGATGGTGCGCGGCGGGGAATTGGGCGCGGTCAAGGTGCTGGAGATGGCGAACGGCCAAAACCAGGGCGGCGACCTGAACCAGTGGCGCTTGAAGAGAGCGCTCGCGGGCGGCGGCAGCCTGCCCGATGTCGGGCTGTACTGCCTGAATACGGCCCGCTTCCTGACCGGCGAGGAACCCGTCGAGATCAGCGCGAACATGTACAGTACGCCCAACGACCCCCGCTTTACCGAGGTCGAGGAAAACGTCAACTGGATGATGCGCTTTCCGAGCGGCATACAGGCGGTCTGCTCCACGAGTTACGGCTGGCACGAGAACCGCTACTATCGCGTTCTGGGCGCGGAAAAGTGGGCGCAGATGTCACCCGCCTTCTCCTATAACAACCTGCGCCTGATGGTCGGTCACAAATCTAAAGAGAACCCGAAGTTTGAAGTATTGGAAGAGCGGCAGTTAGCGCCCAAAAACCAGTTCGCGCTGGAAATGGATCACATGGCCGAGTGTGTGCAGGACAACAAACAGCCCTTTACGCCCGGCGAGGAAGGCCTTCAGGATCACCGCCTGATGGCGGCCATATACGAGGCCGCGCATAACGGGCGCACTGTCAAGATGCCCGCTATCAGCGGCCCGGACGCGTTCCGTGGCACGCCACCCTCCATGCAGACGATGGGATAGTCCCGGTTTAACTTTGTTTAACATTGTTTAATTTTGTTTGACCCTGTTTGACCCGCAACAATGCGCCCGTGTTATTTGCGGAACCTGCGGGCGATGCCGATAGTCCTACGGGCAGCATTATATCACGCGTTGTAGACTGGGGTGCGCCTGTATGTGTCTCTGACACGGGCGTCCCGGACACGCACAACACAAACCGAATACCAATCCAGGAGATAAACACATGACGGCTACTGCCCCGCGTCCCGCGAACACCATAGAGATCGAACCCAAACTGGACAACAAGGGACTCATCAAGAGCTACCCGGCCCCGGAACCGCTCGCCACGCCCACTGACCTCGACCCCAAAGGCGTCAAGGACATTGTGGAAGCGCTCAACCCGCTTGTGGCGGATGCCTTCGCGCTGTACGTGAAGACCAAGAACTTCCACTGGCATCTGGCCGCGAGCCATTTCCGCGACTACCATCTAATGTTTGACGAGCAGGCCGAACAGATTTTCGAGACGATTGACGAGATCGCCGAGCGCGTCCGCAAGGTCGGCGGCACGACCATACGCAGCATCAGCCATATCGCGCAGCTTCAGCGCGTCGTGGACAACACCGACGATTTCGTAACCCCTCTGGAAATGGTCAGCGAACTGATCAAAGAAAATAAGGGATACGCGGCCAACCTGCGCGCCGCCCACGACGTTTGCGACGACAACAAGGACTTCGCCACAGCCAGCCTGCTGGAAAATTTCATTGACCAGACCGAACGCCGTACCTGGTTTCTGTATCAGGTGAGCGAAGGCACGACCAACACACGCTGATATTCGGCGCAGGCGCGGCGCAGACTGACTTTCTACCTGTCAGCCTGCGCCGCCGTTTTTTGTCAGGCGCAATCAAACACGCGTCTGGCAAGCGCATTTATGCCGGCGGTCAAAACCGCTGCAACCAAAGCACGAAGTCGGCCTGCGCCGACTGAATACAGTAGTTGTAGTCTACGCAGGTGGACTTCACGCCCTTGGTGCAGCGGCAAGGAAGGGCTGTGGAACGAGCGGCTGAAAACCGACCGGGGCTTTGTCACGGCTCTCAAGCATCTGTCGGCGGCCAGCATCCTGGCGCAGATCGAAATCGCAAGCCTGCGCCCCGACATGGTCGTGGTGCAAAGCGGGTCGGCGGAGTTTATACGCGACATGTTCGCAACATCATGCGGATGCGCGAGGACAACATCCCCGTGGTGGGCTTTACGTGGTACAGCCTGACCGATCAGATGGATTGGGACATCACGTTTGCCGAAAAGCGGGACAAGGTGAACGAATGCGGTCTGTACGATCTTGACCGCAATCCCCGCCTCGTGAGCGAAGCGTACCGCCAGCTTCTGAGGGAGCATGGACACATCGGCATCGTGCCGCGCGCCCCCATGCTCGCCCTGACCAACCGGCCCGCCGACCTGAAGATGCAGTTGTAGCCCAAGCGACAGAAAAACCGGGCGAAGACGCGGCAGCACACAAGGCGGGCGACCGGATCAGGGAGGGAATGAGGTTCGCCCTGCGAATAGGGTCTGTCGTGTCAGGAACGGCGCAGGGCCTGCTCTACCGCCTGATCGAGCGTCAGCGCCGCGCCCGCCGCCCACGCTGCCGTAAACGCCGCTTCGCCCAGCATCTGCCGCGCTTTCTGTATGTCGCGCTCGTGGGCCTCGCGCTCGTCCGTCGGCAACGGCGTAAAGATCATTTTACGCACCGCCGCTGCCGCCGCCCACACGATGACCGCCTGTTCCGCTGCGCCCTCGCGGGCGTCAAGTCCGCCAAGCGTTTCCAGCGACAGGCAGATGTCCTTCATGTGGTACATCTGCTTACGGAGGGTCAGGCTCTCCTCATAGCACACACGGGCCGTGGCGTAATCGCCCTGACCATAGGCCGCGTTCCCCAGGCCGTGGAGCAAAACGGCGATGCGGTGTCTGTCGCCTATCTTCCTGTAGAAATTCAGGCTTTCCTCATAGCAGACATGGGCAAAGGCATAATCGCCCTGTGCAAGAGCTATGAATGCCAGCCTGTCCAGCGTGTCGGCAGCGCCGCCTTCGTCGCCTGTCTCCCGGCGTGTGGTCAGGCTTTCCTCGAAGTGAGGACGAGCCGAAGCGTAGTCGCCCTGCGCAAACGCCATCTCCCCCACACCGTAGAGCAGTTCGCCAAGACTCCACATGTCGCCTCCCTCTCGCTCGAAAGCCAGACTCTTTTCATAGCTGCCCTGATGGAAAGCCACATGCGCCAGACCGTGAAGCGTATTGGCGACGCCGAACTCGTCGCCCAGCCCCCGATAGATAGGCAAGACTTCCTCATAGCAGACGCGGGCAAAGGCGTAATCACGCTGATCAATAGCCAGATTGCCCAGGTCGTTGAGCAGTTCGGCAATGGCGTTTTTGTCGCCTATCTCCCTGTAAAGGGTCAGGCTCTGCTCGTAGCAGGCGCGGGCCGGGGCAAAGTCGTACTCGCGATGATCCGCTTTTCCCCGGCTGTGCAGCGCGCGGGCCGCTTTCCTTTTGTCGCCTGTGTTTCCCAAAGTGTTCAGTCTCTTGTTCTCATTGCATGGCCTCATAGCAGGCGCGGATCGAGGCATGGCCGCCTGGATGATGGGTTGGCAGCGGTGAATTGGCGGCCCGCGCTACGGCTTCCTGCTGCTGCAAGCGGGATGCGCGCGGGCCGCTTTCTAGCCGCTCCACCTCTCAGCCAAAAGCCGCAGGTTTTTGAGCGAGTCGGCGATGCCGGCCTGATCGCCTATCTGTCGGAAGAGGATCAGGCTTTCCTCGTTGCAGGCGCGGGCAGCCGTGTAATCCCCCTGCTCATAGGCCATGACGGCGATCCCATTGAGCGCGGCGGCGATGCCCGTTTTGTCGCCTGTCTGCCTGTAAATGTTCAAGCCTTGCTCATGATAGGCGCGGGCCGAGGCATAATCCTTTTGATAGTAGGCTGCCACGGCCAGCCGAACCAGCGCGGCGGCAATGCCCTCTTTGTCGCCTGTCTGCCTGTAGATGTTCAAGCCTTGCTCATAACAGGCGCGGGCGTCGGCATAGTCGCCCCGATCCAGGGCCGCCTTCCCCTGGTTGAGGAGCGTGGCGGGAGCATCCGGCGCGCTGCCTGTGTTCCAGAGAAGGGCCGCTCTCTTTGGGGCCTCCGCCTGTTTCAGGGCTTGCTTCCCGCCCGGCGAGTCAACATAGCTCGCCGCCCCGGCGGTCGCCCTGCGGATTGTCAGGCTCTCCTCGCGGCAGGCGCGGGCCGACGCCTCATCGCCCTGTTTCGCAGCCACATCTTCCAGAATGTCCAGCGCGTCGGCGATGCAGTTCCTGCCGCCTGCCATATCAAAAAGAGTCTGGGTAGCGGCATCCCGCTTGCTGCCCATCTCCCGGCGCGTGGTCAGGCTCTGCTCATAGTAAGCGCGAGCGGACGCGTAATCGCCTTGAGCAAGAGCCACGCTCCCCAGATGGTTGAGCGCGTCAGAGATGCCGTTGTAGCTGCCCAGATCCCTGTAGAGGGTCAGGCTCTCCTCAAACGCGGCGTGGGCGGCGGCGTAGTCGCCCAGAGCAAGAGCCGCCTCCCCCAGACCCAAGAGCGAACCGCTGACATCCCACTTGCTGCCTCCCCTGACAAGGGCCAGGCGCTTCTCATAGCAGGCGCGCGATGCGGCATAATCGCCCTGTTCATACATCACAAGCCCCAGGCTGCTGAGCGAGGAGGCAGCGCCTCCTCTATCGCCTGCTTCTTGAAAGAGAGTCGCGCTTTCCTCAAACGCGGCGCGGGCCGAAGCAAGATCGCCCTGCTCACGAATCATTTGTCCCAGACCGCGCAGCGAGTAGGCAATGCTCCGCTTGTCGCCTATTTCTCGCCGGAGGCTCAGGCTTTCTTCGAGGAAGGCGCGGGCGGACGCCTTATCGTGCTGCTTCTTGGCTTCGCTCCGTGCATCCGCCAGATCTCTCAGCTTGTCAAGCAGGAGAGCAGCGCCACTCTGGTCGCCCGCCTCTCGATAGAAAGCCAGCCCTTCCTCAAAAAAAGCATGGGCCGACGCGTAATCCTGCTGTTGATGAGCCGCATTCCCCAGGTTGGTGAGCGTTTCGGCAGCCATCGGCTTATCCAGTGTCTCCCTGCGAAGGGTCAGGCTTTGCTCATAAAAGGCGCGGGCCAGCGCGTAATCTCTCTGCGCGTAGGCCAGCGCCCCCAGATCGTTGAAAGAGGAGGCGACGCCGACAGTATCACCTATCTCCCTGCGGAGGGTCAGGCTCGTCTGATAATAGGCACGGGCCGAGGCATATTGCTGCTGAAGAAGCGCGATTTTTCCCAGGTTGTTCAGCGACTCTGCAATGCCTTTTTTGTCGCCTGTTTCCCTGCGAAGGGCCAGGCTCCGCGCAAAGAAGGCGCTGGCCGCGTCGTAATCTCGCTGATGATGGGCCGCCTCTCCCAGGCTGGCGAGCGCGGCGGCAGCGCCGTCCTTATCGCCTGCTTCTTGAAAGAGGGCCTGGCTCTGCTCAAAGCAGGCGCAGGCGGCAGCGTAATCGCCTTTATCAGAGGCCGCTTTGCCCTGACTGACAAGCGCGGCAGCGTCCGCTCCGATCCCTGTGTCCGCAGGGGCGGTCAGGCTCTGTTCCTTCTCGCCCGACTTGGCAGCCACCAGCTTCAGACTGTCCAATGCGGCGGCAGCGCCGCTTTCATCGCCTGTCGCCCTGCGAACAGTCAGGCTCTCCTCAAAGCAGGCGCGCGCCGCCACGTAATCGCCCTGTTTCACAGCCGCTTTTCCCAGGCTGTCGAGCAGGGCGGCGATCCTGCTCTTGTTGCCTGCTGCCCTGGCGAGGGTCAGGCTTTCCGCAAGACAGGCGCGAACCAGAGCATAGTCGCCCTGCTCCGAGGCCGCGATCCTCAGATCGCCCAGCGCGGCGGCAATGTCCGGTTTAGCGCCTATCTCCCTGCGAAGGGTCAGAGCCTGTTCAAAGAAGGCGCGGGATGCGGCAAAATCGCCCCGATCCAGAGCCGCCCTTCCCTGACCGGCGCGCGCGGCGGCAGCCTCCGACTTATGCTCTGTTTCCCTGTTGAAGTCCACGCTTTTCTCCTCTTTTATCCGGCGCGGGCCGAGGTTATCATTCGCCCTGATTAGCCGCCATAAGCGCCATGTTGCTGCGCGTGGCGGCAATTTTATCCTCGTCGGCTGCCTCTCTAAAGATAGGCAGGCACTCTGCATAGTAGGCGCGGGCCAAAGCATAATCGCCTTGCTTCGCGGCCACATTCCCCAGGTTATTGAGCGAAATGGCTATTTCGTTTTTGTTGCCTTCCTCCTTACGAATGGTCAGGCTCTCTTCATGGCAAGTGCGCGCAAAGACATAGTCGCCCTGATCAAAAGCTACGTTGCCCAGATTATCCAGCGAGTAGGTAATGGCGGCTTTCATGCCCATTTCCCTGGAGAGGGTCAGGCATCGCTCAAAGCAGGTGCGGGCCACGACATAATCACCCTGTTCACGGGCCGCAAGCCCCTGCGCGTTGAGTGCGCCGGCAACGCTCATTCTGTCGTCTATTTCTGTGTTCATAATCGGTTCTTCTCCTCAGAGCAGGTACGGGGCAGGTACGGGTGAGGGCATCATTTGCCCTGACTGGCCGCCACAAGCTTCAGGTTCTCCAGCGTCTCGGTAACGCCGTCCGTATCGCCCACCTCCCTGCGAATGTTCAGGCACTGCTCGAAGAAAGCGCGGGCCGAAACATAATCGCGCTGATCAAGAGCGATGCGCCCCAGGTAGTTGAGTGCATCTGCGCTTTTCGCTTTGTCGCCTATCTCCCTGCGGAGCGTCAGGCACTGCTCGAAAGAGGCGCGGGCCGAGGCATAATCGCTCTCTTCAGCCGCTACAAGCCCCAGGTTGCCCAGCAAATCGGCGATACTCCCCTTGTCGCCTATTTTCTTGGCGATGGTCATCATCTCCTCGTAGGAAGACCGGGCCAGGGCGAAATCGCGCTGACCAAGACCTACGAGCGCCAGGTTATTGAGTGCGTCGACAACGCCGTCCATATCGGTTTCTACACTAAGGAAAGCCAGGCACTGCGTAAAGTAGACACGGGCCGAGTCATAGTCGCCTTGATGATAATACACTTTCCCCAGGTTGTTCAGGCAGACGATCACATCCTCATTGCTGCCCACCTCATTCAAGACGGCCAGACTCTGCATGGCAAAGGTGCCGGCCAATTCATAATCGCCCTGATTAAGAGCTATGACCCCCAATTTATTGAGCGCGCCGCCAACGCCTTTTTTGTCGCCTATCTCTCGAAATACGGCCAAGCTCTCCTCATGGCACACGCGGGCCGCGCCGTAATCGCGCTGATTAAGGGCTAGCCCCCCCAGTCTGTCGAGCGAAAGAGCAATGCCGGCCCTGTCGCCTATTTTTCGGCGGATGTTCAGACTCTGCTCGTAGCAGGCGCGGGCCGTGGCAAGATCGCCCTGCTTGGAGACTTGGTCGCCCTGTTTAGCAAGTACAGTCGCCACATTCTCCAGCGTATGGGCGATGCCGCCTGTGTCGCCTATCTCCGCGCGAATGTTCAAGTTTTGCTGATAGTAGGCACAGGCCGAGGCATAGTCGCCCTGATCGGCAGCCACACTCCCCAGGTTGCTAAGTGCGCGGGCGATATTCGGCTTATCGCCCAGTTCCGTGTAGAGGGTCAGGCTCTGCTCAAAGAGGGCGTGGGCGGCGGCATAGTCGCCCTGTTCAAGCGCAGCAAGCCCTTGCGTGTTAAGCGAGGCGGCAATGTCGTTCTTGTTGTCTGTCTCTTTATTCATGGTTAAAATCTCCTTCTCTCCTCACAGCAGGCGCGGGGCAGAACATCGTTGCCCTGATAAAATAAACAGGTGAAAATTCGCGGGCTGCATCGCAGTTTCCTGCTGCCGAAAGCGCGAACCGAACAAATCCGCGTGTTTGTCAGGGAAACAATGTCCCGCGCTTCTGTCGGAAAGATGCGGTCGTGAACGGCGATAGCGCCGATGCAACAAGACGCGGCATTGACTCGTATTTTGGCATATACCCTTGCCCCATCTGGACTATGGCAGTCCGTCTTGCCACGTCGTATGCGGCGCGGTGTGTTTGCGCGGCCTTTGGATGGGCCAATAGATCAAGCGAGTCTACCGAGAGAGTTCATCGAGAGAGTTCATCGAGAGAGTTCATCGAGAGCGTCTATCGAAAGAGTTATAGAGGAAGTCAAGATTTATGTGGATCGTTCAGCTCGCGCTGCGCCGCCGTCTTACGTTCGTCGTCATGGCCCTGTTCATCGCGCTTTTGGGCGTACTGACGATTTTTCGCACGCCGACCGACATCTTTCCCGTGATTGATGTCCCCGTCGTCAGCGTCATCTGGTCGTATGGCGGCCTGTCGCCCGACGATATGGAAAAGCGTATCGTGACCACGAACGAACGCGCCATGACCACGACCGTCAACGACATCGAACACATCGAGTCACAGAGTATGCCCGGTGTCGCGGTCATCAAAGTGTTTTTTCAACCCAATGCCAACGCAACGGCGGGCGTGGCCCAGATCACGGCCATTTGCCAGACCCTGCTCCGAGGCTTTCCGCCCGGAACCACGCCGCCCCTGATCCTGCAGTACAGCGCGTCGAACGTGGCCGTGCTGCAAATGGGCGTGGGCAGCAAGACCCTGCCCGAACAGCAGTTGTATGACCTGAGCATCAACACCATCCGCACCCAGCTTGTCACGCAGCAGGGCGTGTCCGTCCCCCTGCCGTATGGCGGCAAGCCCCGCCAGATCAACGTAGACCTGGACATCCCCGCGCTGCAGGCCAAGAACCTCACGCCCGCCGACGTGGGCAACGCCATCGGCGCGCAGAACATCATCCTGCCCGCCGGAACCGCCAAGATCGGCGACAAAGAGTATTACATCCACCTCAACAGCCAGCCGACCGTAGTGGACGAACTCAACAACGTCCCCATCCGCACCACGAACGGCGCGCCCGTTTACATCAAAGACGTGGCCTTCGTGCATGACGGCAACGCGGTTCAGACCAATATCGTGAACCAGAACGGCAAACGCGCCGCCCTGCTGACGATCCTGAAAAACGGCAAGGCCAGTACGCTCGATGTCGTGAACCGTGTCAAGGCCATCCTGCCCCGCGTCCGGCAGACCGTGCCGCGCGAATTGGATTTGCAGTTATTGTTCGACCAGTCTATTTTCGTCAAGGCCTCCGTGCAGGGCGTGGTTCGCGAGGCGGTCATCGCGGCCTGTCTGACGGCTCTGATGATCCTGCTGTTTTTGGGAAGCTGGCGCAGTACGCTTGTCGTCGCCACGTCCATTCCGCTTTCCATTCTCTCCTCGCTGACCATTTTGGGCTTCCTGGGCGAGACCATCAACATCATGACGCTGGGCGGATTGTCGCTCGCCGTCGGCATTCTCGTTGATGACGCCACGGTCGAGATCGAAAACACGAACCGTAACCTGGCGATGGGCAACAAGGCCCTGACGCGCGCCATTCTGGACGGGGCCAGCCAGATCGCCGTACCGACATTAGTAGCGACGCTGTCCATCTGTATCGTGTTCGTCCCGGTCTTCTTCCTCACAGGAACTGCCAAGTACCTTTTCCAGCCTCTCGCGCTCGCCGTGGTATTCGCCATGATGAGTTCGTACCTGCTGTCGCGCACCCTGGTTCCGGTGATGGTGCAGTTCCTGCTGCCCAAAGATGTCGAGCGCATCGTGGCCGAGGAGCAGGGACAAAGGGAGACGTGCAGGGATGAACTGCCGGAGGAGGACGATCAAAAGGGAAAGAAGGCTAAAAAAGACAAGAAAGACGCGAAGAACGAACAGAAGGCGGACGATAAGAAAAATGCGCCTGCCGCGCCGAACATCGGGCATGGAGCCGTGCTGTATGAGGACACGCCGACGAACGAGCGTACCCTGCCCACGCCGCAGCCTCACGCCCTTGTGTACGACAACGCCCCGGCCAATGAAAACGCTTTTGGCGCGATGCAGCAGGTACAGGACGGCGGCAGGGACGAGAAGCAGGACGGCAAACATAACGACGACAAGAACGGCAAGGATGATAAGAACGGGAAAGATAATAAGAACGGGAAAGATGGCAAAAAAGATAAAGGCGACTTCATCTGGCGCATCCATCACCATTTCAACGAATTCTTCGAGCATTTCCGCGACCGCTACTGCACGGCCCTGACGTGGGCCTTGACCAACAGGGGCAAGACGAGCCTGATTTTCGTCGTGTTCTTTGCGCTGTCGTTCTGCCTGCTGCCCTTTATCGGCAAGAACTTCTTCCCGAACGTGGATGCGGGCCTGATACGCCTGCACGTTCGCGCCCCCGCCGGCACACGCCTGGAAGAGACCGAGCATCTGTTCAGCAGAGTGGAAGCCGAAATACGCAAGACCATCCCGCCCGGTGAGATTGACACCGTGATTGACAACATCGGCCTGCCGGTCGGCGGCGTCAATCTGGCGTTCAGCGACATCTCTACCATCGGCGCGCTGGACGGCGACATGCTGATCTCGCTGAAGGAAAAGCACGGCCCGACGGAAACGTACACCGAGACGCTGAGACGTAAATTCGCCACGCAGTTCCCGGACACCACCTTCCAGTTTCTGCCCGCAGACATCACCACGCAGATTCTCAACTTCGGCCTGCCCGCGCCGATTGACATTCAGGTGGCGGGACGCGATCCCGGCGACTATGCCGTGGCGCAGCAGATAGCAAATTCCGTCAAGAAGATACCGGGGGCTGTGGATGTCGTGCTGCATCAGGTGGTGAACGCGCCGCAGATCAACATCAACGTGGATCGCACACGGGCCGGACTATTGGGCTTGACCGAGCGTGACGCGGCCAATAACCTGCTATTGTCGCTTACGGGCAACGCGCAGAGCGCGCCGAGCTTCTTTGTGGACTACAAGAACGGGGCCAGCTACAACGTGGCCGTGCAATCGCCGCAGCGCAACATCCAGAGCGTGGCCGACATCCTGAACACGCCCGTACAGCCCAGCGCGACCACGCCCACGCAGGTCACGTCGGCGACCGCCTCGCAGCCGCAACTGCTCAGCAACCTGGCCGACATCCAGCACACGCAGACGCCGCAGGTGATAGACCACTATAATGTGCAGCCGGTGTTTGATGTGTATGTAAGCACAGCGGGGCGCGACCTGGGCGGTGTGGCGAGCGACGTGAACAAGGCGCTCGACCCGATCCGCAAACATCTGCCGCGCGGTACGCAGATAGATGTGCGCGGACAAGTGCAAAGCATGAACAGCAGCTTCCTGGGCCTGGGGCTGGGCATGATCCTGGCCGTGATTCTGGTGTACATGCTGATGGTGGTCAACTTCCAGTCGTGGGTAGACCCGCTGATCATCATCATGGCGCTTCCGGGCGCGGCGTCGGGCATCCTGTGGTCGCTGTTCATCACGCGGACGACGTTCAGCGTACCGGCCCTGATGGGCGCGATTATGAGTATCGGCGTGGCCGTGTCCAACAGTATCCTGATGGTGACATTCGCCAACGAGCGGCGTATCGAGGGCGATAGCGCCCTGCAGGCCGCTCTCGCAGCGGGCTTTACGCGCCTGCGCCCCGTGCTGATGACCGCGCTGGCCCTTATCCTGGGGATGCTGCCGATGGCGCTGGGCCTGGGCGAAGGCGGCGAGCAGAACGCCCCGCTGGGACGCGCCGTTATCGGCGGCAGCACGCTCGCGACTGTCACTACGCTGTTCTTCGTACCGGTCGTGTACAGTGTCATGCGCCGCAAGCAGCCGGAAATTGACGAGGGCGAGGCCGAGATAGATAAGTTCATCGAGGACGAAGAGGAACTGACTCGCAAGCGCCGCCGCGAAGCCATCGACAGTCTCAACCATGACGACGATGATAATGATGACAATAAAAATGATGATAAGTAGTTGAGCCGGGTACGTTCCCTGTACTCGTCCCGCTCAAGTCCGCTGACAGTGAGAGTATCGAATTTATGGCAGAATCCTATCCCTCCGCGCCGCAGAACGCGCCGGACGCAAAACAACATCAAGGCAGAAAAGGCGGGCGCGGGCGTATCGCTCTGATTGGGGGCATCGTCCTGCTGCTCCTGCTGTTCGCCTACGGTATCATTCCCCGTATGCGCCAGAACCGCGCCCTGGCCGATGAGTCCAAAAAAGAGGGCAGCAAACTGCCGCAGGTGGTCGTCATAAAGCCGCGTCCCTCGCCGGACGCCGACCTGACCCTGCCCGGCACGACCGAGGCCATCGCGGATACCGTGATCGCGGCGCGTACAACAGGGTATATTCGCAAGCGCTACGTAGACATCGGCAGTCATGTCACGACCGGGCAGGTACTGGCCGATATTGACGCGCCGGACGTGGAAGCGTCCCTGCAGCAGGCGCGGCAGCAGACGCAGCAGGCGATCTCCGGTGTGCGGCAGGCCGAGTCGGATGTGACCAACCGGCAGGCGACCGTAGCGCAGGCCCAGGGTACGGTTCAGCAGGCCGAAGCCAACGTGGAGCAGTCGCGGGCGCAGCTTGCCGACGCACAGGCCAAGCTCGCGCAGGCGCGGGCGCAATTATCGCAGTCGCAGTCGCAGCTCGCGCAGCAGGAACATAATGTGGATGTGCAGCGCGCCGCCCTGAAACAGGCGCAGGCGCAGCTCGATCTTGCCACCGTGACCCTGCGCCGCTACGAGACCCTGCTCAAGTCGGGGTTTGTGGCCCTGCAGGACGTGGATCAGAGCCGCGCCACGTATGAAACGGAACGCGCCGCCGTCAACAGCGCCGAGGCCGCATTGAGCGGGGCCGAGGCCAACGTCAAGGCTTTTCAGGATCAGGTACAGAGTTCGCGCGCTAATGTGACCGCGTTCGCCGCGCAGGTGACGGCGGCGCAGAAGAATGTCAAGGCCGTGTCGGCGACCGTGAATACGGCGCGGGCGGCGGTGAACGCGGCGAATGCCAATGTCCGCAGCGCGCAGGCCGTGGTTCAGGCGGACCAATCCAACGTGCAGGCGGCAAAGGCCAATGAGCAGCGGTTTGGCGTACAAAGCCAGTTCTCCCGCATCACGGCCCCTTTTGACGGCGTGATCACGGCCCGCAACGTGGACGTGGGTTCGCTTATCAACGCGGGATCGGGGGCGGGCGGCAGCACGGCCAGCGGCGGCGGCGGTCAGAGCAGCCAGACGATCAGCGGCAGCGCGTCCACGGCCAGCGCCACGCCCACGACCTCGCCCGGCGGCGGATTGTTCGGCCTTGCCCGCACCGACGTCCTGCGCGTGTACGTCAGTGTGCCGCAGACATACGCGCAGTTGATGCGTCCCGGCATTCGGGCCGAACTGCTGCTGCGCGAGCATCCGGGCCAGTTATTCGAGGGGACCATCACAAATGTATCAGGGGCCATTGACGCGGTTTCGCGCACCCTGCTGACCGAAGTGCATATCCCCAACCAGACAGGCGCGCTGCTGCCCGGTATGTACACGCAGGTGCATTTTGATCTGCCCAAAACGCGCGGCAGCCTGCGTATCCCGTCCAGCGCGCTCGCTTATGACGCGCAGGGAACGCGCGTGGCAATCGTCACTCAAGAGCATAAGATCCATTATGTGCCGGTTCGGGTCGGGCGTGACTTCGGCGCGGAAATCGAGATCACGGACGGCCTGACAGGTCAGGAAGACGTGGTCAGCAACCCGACCGATGATCTGGTTGAAGGGCTGAAAGTAGACCCGAAACAGCCGCCGCCCCCGCCGCCCGGTCAGCCCGGAGCGCCTCCCGGTCAGCCGGCACAGCATGGCGGACAGGCAGGAGCGCCTCCTGCACAGGGCCGGCGGATGGGAGCGCCTCCTGCACCCGGCGGCCCGGCGGCCCCCGGAGGTCAGCCGCCTGCGCCGCCTACGCCCGCGAACGGACAGCCCGCCCCGGCGGATGCGTCCGGCGCAAAGCCCGCGCGGGGCCAGTTGCCTCCGCCGCCCCGTAATCCGGGAGAGCGGGCGCAGCAGGCCGCGCCTTCCACGCCCGCCGAAAGTTCGCCCAACACGACCGGCCCCAACGGCGCGCCCGAACCCGGCGGGAACAATATACCGCCGAAGTAATACGCCCTGCGAATGCCTGTGCAAAATATATCTGGTAGTAATGCCGGGGGTTTTTAATCCCCGGCCCTCCGTTTAGTGTATTTGCTGAGGAGATTGAATGATCCGCTCGTTTCCATTGGTGCTTGTCGCCTGTTGTCTTGCACAGGCGTCAGGGGCTGATACGCTCGCGCAGGCTCCGGCGCAAACGCCTGTGCAAGCGCCTGCTCAGGTTCCGGCCCAGCCGCCCGGTCGGGTTCAGGTTCCGACAACGGCCCCCGTTCCCAGAGGGCCGGATACGCCGCCGACAGGCCCGGTTCCGCCCCGCGACCCGCGCCTCACCCCGCCTCGCGTCCAGGACACCACCGTACCCCCGAATGTGCTGATTCCCGCGCCGCCGCCCGGCACGATTCCCGCCGACATCCCCGTCCGACCCATCACGGCGGATGAGGCGGCGCGCATCGCCCTGCGCCTGCAGCCCAACATCTCCATTGCGCGTTCCGACATCAGCATACAAAAAGGGCGCACCCTGCAACTGCGTTCGGCCCTGCTGCCCCAGGTGACGGTGCTTGGCAGCTACACATATGTGCAGAACATCACGAGTCCGGGCAGAGCCTCTGCGCTGTCGGGTACGACCGGCACAGGAACCACAGGAACCACAGGAACCGGCAGCACGGGAACCGGGACGACAGGAACAGGCTCGACGGGTACAGGAACTACAGGAACCGGGACGACAGGAACGGGGTCAACCGGCACAGGGACAGGCAGTACAACCGGTACAGGTGCAGGCGGTACAACAGGTACGGGTACTATGGGCACAGGAACAACCGGAACCGGAACCACTAGTACAGGGACGACTGCACGGGTACTACGGGAACCGGCACAACCGGCACAACTGGCACGGGAACAACTGGCACGGGAACAACTGGCACGACCGGAAGCGGCGGAACCACGACAGGAACCGGAGGAACAAACTCGACCGGCAGCGGCGGCGTGGGTACGACCGGCACAACCAGCACATCAGGAAGCACAACGGGTACGCCCTCCCAGACGACGGGAGGAACCGGCACAACCGGCACGGGAACAACCGGAACCGGCACAACGGGAACCGGAACCACCGGTACAGGGACGACTGGCACGGGTACTACGGGAACCACGCCCGGCGGGGGAACCACGCCCGCCTCGACCAATAGCGCCTCAATACAATTAGGCGAAGGCTTCTCCTTTGAAGCCTCCCTGCGCCAGCTTATCTTCGACTTTAACCATACGCTCGATCTGGTGCGCCAGAGCGCTGCCCTGGAAAAAGCCGCCCTGCAAAACCTGACCCGTGTGCAGAATGACACCGTCCTGGATGTGAAGCAGGCTTTTTATCTGCTTACGCAGAACTTGCAGCAGGTACAGGTCAATGAGCAGGAAGTCATCAATCGCCAGTCGCAGCTGGACCTGGCCCGCGCCCGCTTCAATGTCGGGCTGGGCCTGCCCAGCGACATCGTGACCGCCTCGACCGCCAAGGCCGAGGCCATACTCGCGCTCAGTCAGGCCCGCGCCAATGCGGAGCAGGCGCGTATCAGCCTTGCCATCATCATGGGCATTGACGCCCGCACTCCGCTTGTGCCTGCCGAGGCTGCCGAACCGCCTTTCGCTTCGGATGATGTGAACGCCCTGACCACGCTTGCCCTACGGCAGCGGCCCGAAGTCTTGCAGGCGCAGTTTACCCTCCGTTCGGCGCGGTACGGCGTGAACGCGGCGCGCACCACAAACACGCCCGTCGTGTCGGGTAATGCAAACGTGATTGCGCGGGGCGAGCAGTTCTTTCCGCAGGAGAATGATTTTACGGTCGGCGTGGGCGTGACGTGGACGCCCTACGACAGCGGCCTGACGCGGGGCCGCGTGCAGGAAGCGCGGGGCAACGAGGACGTGGCACGCTCCCAACTGTTCATCGCGCAGCAGACGGTCAGCGCGGATGTGTCATCGGCGTATGTGAACCTGCGTTCGGCGGAACAGCGCGTCGGTCTTGCGCTCGCCGATGTCACAAACGCGCAGGAGGGCGTTCGCATCGCCACGGGACGCTACGCGGCGGGGCTGGGCCTGTTCCTGGACATCATTACGGCGCAGGCGTTTCTGCTCACGGCCCGCACCAACCTGGTCAACACGCAAAACGCCGTAGAGCAGTACCGGGCCGCTTTGCAGCACGCCATCGGCCAGCCCATCCCGCCCGTCAGATGACAGTGAGCGGGGAAGAACTTTACCCACAGATTTGCACAGATGAAACCCTCACGCAGCGGCGCGAAGAGAAAAGCAGAGCGGCATACCTATTATGAAGGGCTTTATTACGGCGCAGCGGGTGGAGCAGTACAAACAAAGTCCGGTGAATGCAGGCGAAACACGACAGCGCGAAGCAGGACAGGATGAAGCAGGGCAGGGCGAGAATCAGGTCGGTGTCTGCGAATCGTATGACGCGCTTGTGCTGACCGTAGTCAGCGGCGTGGGCGGCATGGAAAACGGAATCGGCGGCGTGCGGGACGGCGCTCTCGCGTCGCGGCGGGCTGTGGAGGTCGTGCGTAAAGCAATTGCGGGCGAGCGGCCCAACGACGAGGCGCAAATCTGGGCCGAGCGGGTAGGGGGCATTGACCGTATGTTGAGCCGCGACCGCAAAATGGGCGAGGCGCATGTCGTCGTCGTCGGGGTGACGCCGGGACGCTACAACCGCGTCATAGGCGCGAGCGTCGGCGAGTGCGAAGCGTGGATCATCGCGCCCGCGAATGTTCCACATGAGACCGCCACACAGAACCTCACGCATCGGCAGGCGCGCAGGCCGCTTGCCGGGTCGGGCGCAGCCCTGCCCGTCGCTTTCGAGACCAACTGGCCTGATGGAACCCTGCTTCTCGCCACAAAGGACTTATTCAAACACGCCAGCCGCAGCCAGATCATAGACGCTGCCCGCCACGACGATTTGGAACAGGCCGCGCAGCATCTTGTTTCTCTCGCCCGCCCGTCCTCCGACCAACAGCAGAATAACTTCGCCCTGCTGTTGTGCCGCCGCGAAAGCAAACCCGAAGAAGGCGGCGCGGGCGGCGGCCTGCTCAAAACCGTCGGCAAACTCTGGAACTGGGGCAAAAAGTGACTTTGCAGGCCGCTTCTAACTGGGCAGGATGTTGACGGCGCGGGCGGCGATCAGCACGATCACTGTAAGCGAGATCATCGCCTGCAGCATCATCAGCAGCTTGGCCCAGCGCGACAGGATCGGGGCGTCCGTGGGCGAAAGGGCCGTACTGGTGTTGAAGGCCAGGAACAGGTAGTCTATGAAGTGCGGCGACCATGCTTCGGCTCTGGTTTCGGCCTCTACGTCTTCAGGAAGCGTCATCTGGGGAAACAAAAAGGCGCCGCTCGCGTGTCCCACCTTCTGGTCGCGGGCATGCGGCCCGCCCGCGTCCAGCCGCCAGTACCACAGGCCGAATACCAAGACATTGGTGATCCACAAAAAGGCCGCTGCCTGCAGAAGTTCCTGTGCCGAGGGCGCGTGCGCGGTCTTGTGCGTGACAGAGTACAGCAGCAGGCCGATAGACCAGATCATAAATGCCGTGATGATCCCCGCGATGGCATGGCCCAATATCGTGTTCACATGATGATTGCCGAGGCGATGGAACAACACCGTGGGGACTAAGAGAACGCCCAGAATGGTGAACAGCAGCCAGCGGGGGCCGACCGAAATGGCTTCAGGCAGCGCGTAGTGCAGCGCGCCCGCGCAAAGCACGGCAACGATGACCGGCCAGCGCGGCTCAGGATCGTCGCCCGGATCGACTATCGGCACAGGAGCGCTCTTTTTTCCGGGTGCAGAATTGGGTTGCATCGGTTCTCTCCGGGCGGCAGGCGGAATATACGGGGTTCCGCGCTTTTCGCGCTGCCCTATCTTCCTGTCTTCCTGCCCTATGTTTATGGCGGCTTGCTTAACCGCCAATCGGCGTCGTATTGTCGCTGGACGCCGCGTATAGTATACCGTGATTACCCGCCCCCAAATCCCCTGCCCGTCAAAAACACCGCTAGGGCGCGTAAATTACCTGCGCCGACAGTTGACACAATTTTGTTCGCACTGCTATACTCTAGCCCAACTCGAAGCACTTGATGGAAGCATTTAATCCGGGCATTCGACGGAAGCATTCACCGGACCTATCCCCCGCACCATTTCGTTTGTATTTCGTTTGTAAGGAGAAGAGCGCGCATGACGCCCAAAGACGTACTTGATCTGATTCGCGAGAAAGAAGCCAAAGTCGTAGATGTTCGCTTTACCGACCTGATCGGCCAGCAGCAGCATTTTTCCATCCCCGCCCAGAACATGGACGAGGACAAGTTTACGGAAGGACTGGCTTTCGACGGCAGCAGCATTCGGGGCTTCAAGGCAATCAACGACTCAGACATGATTCTGATCCCCGACCCCGATACGGCTTTCATTGATCCCTTCTTCGACGTGACCACGCTCGTCATTACGTGCGACATCGAAGACCCTATCACGCGCGAGCGCTACAACCGCGACCCGCGCCAGGTCGCCAAGAAGGCCGAAGCGTACCTGCAAAGCACGGGCATCGCTGACATCGCCTACTTTGGGCCGGAAGCCGAATTCTACGTGTTCAACGACGTGCGCTACGACCAGACAAGCCACAGCGGGTTCTACTATGTGGACAGCGACGAGGGTATCTGGAACTCCGGGCGCGACGAAAAGCCCAACCTGGGCTACAAGATCGGCTACAAGCGGGGCTACTATCCCGTTCCCCCGCTTGACAGTCTGCAGGATCTGCGCACCGAAATGATGCTCAACCTCATCGAATGCGGCATCGAAGTCGAGATGCAGCATCACGAGGTCGGCACGGGCGGGCAGAGCGAAATTGACTTCCGCTTCGGGCCGCTGCTCAAGACCGCCGATGACCTGCAAAAGTTCAAGTACATCATCAAGAACACGGCTGTGCAGAACGGCTACACGGCCACCTTCATGCCCAAGCCCCTGTTCATGGACAACGGTTCGGGAATGCACGTCCACCAGTCGCTGTGGAAGGACGGCCAGCCGCTGTTTTATGATGAGAACGGCTACGGCGGCCTGTCGGAAATGGCGACCTACTACATCGGCGGCCTGCTGAAACACGCGCCCGCCCTGCTCGCCTTCTGCGCTCCGACCACCAATAGCTACCGCAGATTGGTTCCCGGCTACGAAGCGCCCATCAACCTGGTATACAGCGCCCGCAACCGCTCGGCCTGCATCCGTATCCCGATGGTCAGCAAATCGCCCAAATCCAAGCGCGTCGAGTTCCGCGCGCCCGATCCGGCCGCCAACCCGTACCTCGCGTTCGCGGCCCTGCTTCTGGCCGGACTCGACGGCATCCAGAACAAGATCATGCCGCCCGCCCCCGTAGACAAGGACCTGTACGAGATGGAGCCGGAAGAAAAGAAAGACATCGCGCAGACGCCCGGCACACTTGAAGAGAGTCTGAACGCGCTCGCCGCCGATCACGAGTTTTTGCTCAAGGGCGACGTGTTCACCAAAGACCTGATAGACACCTACATTGACTACAAGATGACGCAGGAGTTCAAGCAGGTCGCCCTGCGTCCGCACCCCTACGAGTTCGCCCTCTACTACGACATCTAAACAGGCGCTGATAGCTGCCTGTTGTTTGTTGTTTGAAAGGAAAACAGCGCCCGCGCAGCCTCATGGCTGCGCGGGCGCTGCGCTTGACATAACCCCGTAGCAGCGTCGGCGGTACGGGATACCTCCGTAAACGACAAGTCAAGGTGTATAATAAGCGGAGCGCTTGATATTTGGAGTTCTTTTTAGAGGGGTGGCGACATGGCGGCAATTATTCTGGCGGCGCATTTCGATGGAGAGCGTATTCTGCTGGACGCGCCTTATCCGCTGACGCCGGACGCGAAACTGCTGATAACCGTGCTGTCGGACGAAGAGGCCGAACGGGAAGCCTGGCTTCGGTTCTCCGTGCAGCAGATTGCATCTGCGTATGGCGAAGACGAGGATGAGTATACGGAGGACGACATAAGGAAGGCAAACCCGGATTATGCAGGAAGGTGATGTTATCGTCGCCTCTATATCACAGGCCGATGGAACGGTAAAAAAGCGTCCGTTGATTGTTCTGCGTAAGATGCCGCCCTACAACGACCTGCTGGTATGCGGAGTAAGCAAGCAACTGCATCAAGAAGCAGTCGGCTTTGATGAGATCATAGCTGCCACAGATGCTGATTTTGCGGATAGCGGTCTGAAATCGGTGTCACTCATCCGATTGGGGTTCTTAGCCGTTTTACCTGCCCGCGAAGCCCTGGGAGCCATCGGCTTCATCGCGCCGGAACGACACAGAAGATTGCTGCAAGCCTTGAGCGATCATCTGACAGCGTGATTCAAACCATACATTGACTACAAGACATTGACTACAAGATGACGCAGGAGTTCAAGCAGGTCGCCCTGCGTCCGCACCCCTACGAGTTCGCCCTCTACTACGACATCTAAACAGGCGCTGATAGCTGCCTGTTGTTTGTTGTTTGAAAGGAAAACAGCGCCCGCGCAGCCTCATGGCTGCGCGGGCATTATCGTTCACTTTGTGCGTTGCAGTCTTAGAAAACGAATAGCGTAGACAACTGCGATGCTGCAATGCAAACACGCCATGCCGCACAAAGACGCCCACTGCGTATTATGATGCGGAGGCAGTTTCTGTTGTGCGGGGTACTGCGTTTGTGCGGCGGCGGCAAACAGCAAGCCCATAACCGAGAACAGACAGGCGTATAGCCCTGCCTCACGCCTGTTGTTCCATCCGTTAAGTCGGGGCATATGCGGCATCCTCCGAAACCTCCATCCAAACAACAGCAGACAAGCCTATGACAAGAAGGCGCTACGAAAAAATGGCGTGATCGCCCTCCTGCGCATGGATTTTGCCCAGAATGATGTTGCGATTGGCGTCTGTGGTATAAGGCTGAAAGGTGGCCTGCGACACGCCCTCCGCGTTGTCGAACGTGAAATAGATACCCGATACGGGCGCGGTCGCCTCCGGCACTTCGGCCTGCACGTCGCTTGCGACACCGATAGCCCTGTACTTGCCGCTTGCCGCTTCGCTTTTAAGATGGGTCATCAGGGCTGCCTGCGCGTTCGTCGTTGTGGACGGCACAGCGGCCTCGATGGTGTTGTCGGGTTTCAGTTTCGCCGCGAACGTGGTAAAGCTGCCGCTCGCTTTAAGCTGCTTTTCTATCAGCGGGGCCATGAAATTCCACAATGTCATCACATCCTGCTCGGTCGTGCCTACCATGAATTTAGGTATCCTTTTATTTGTTAAAACAGCCTTCTTGCGCTGGTTCCGCCGCCGCTTTTATTCTCAATCTTCAAGCAAAAACCCTGCTTCGCATTTTGGTGGAAAGCAGGGTTTTTGTGGTTGTGGTTGTTTTCGGAAACGCGCTTTAGAGTGCGGGCGTCAGGGAACGGTGACTTCGACGCGCTGAACGGTCTTGGCGTTCGCGGCGTTGAAGGCGGCGACCTCGATGATGTGCTTGCCGGGCGTGAGCGAGGCCGTGACAAGGCCAAATCTCTCCTGCGCGCTGTCGAACAGGCCGTCCGTGGGCGCGGCGGCCAGCCACTCGCCGCCGTCTACGCGATACTGCACGGCGGTAATGGTAATCAGGGCTTGCGACGCGCTGCCGCCCAGCGTGACGCGCCGATCCGCGCTGATGCTCGGACTGCCGCTCAGGGTCAGCGTGGGAAGCGCGTTCGCAACCACGAACGGCTCGGAAATCGCAGACGCGCTTTGCGGCTCGGTGGGATTGCTCGCCACGTCCGACGTAACGACTTTCAGCCAGTATGTGCCGTCCGGCAGGCCTCGCGTGTCCCATGTTTTGGACGTATCGCGCAGGGTAGAGGTATTGCCCGCGCTTGCGCCATCACTAAGGCTGCCCGCCTCCTTGCGCCGCTGCGCGCTTTCCAGGATCATGCGCCGGATCGGTTCCGGCGTATTTGCCTGCGCGTCCAGCCGCGCCTGCGTTTCGGCCACGCTGTTTGTCGCTGTCAGGCCCGCGCTCGTCGTGGGTGTCGTTGCGGTGGTTGTGGGTGAGGTTGGCGTACCTGTTGCCGTAGTTGGCAGAGGTTTCCATGTCACGCCGTCCGTGGAGTAGAACAGGTCATAGGAGAGCGTGTCGCCGTCCGGGTCGCTTCCGCTCCAGCGAATGGTTTGCGATTTGGCCCACCGCTCGCCGCCCACCGGCGATGTGAACGCGACACGAGGAGCCTGATTGCGCGGCATGTACGACAGACTGATCTCGCGCACAGCGGGCGTGATCTGAGGAAGGCTTTGCTTCGTCGTGCCGCCTCCCATCGTTAAGAAGGTAGCGCCCTCGATGAAGTTTCCTTCCAGTGTCAGGCGATATTGAATGAAGCGGGCGGGCGAACTGATAATACGCCCTTCGCCGCTGCTCACAGGTGTTACGCTCTGCCAGTCGCTCCAGGTAGCGTCGGGTTCGGCCACGCTGCCCGTGCGTGTTTCGACGTGCAGACGCGCGCCGCTCGGCAGGCTGGCGTTCCACCGTAGCGTTCCCCACCTACTGACCAGTTTGCTGTCGTGGATCACGCTGACAAACGTGCCGGAGGCAGGAACGCCGATTGGTATGGTCAGCGACGTTTCCGGTATCGGCCTGCCGTCTACGCCTCCCAATGTTCCCGTAATTGTCACGCGTTCCGGCTGCGAGGTATACAGTTCGCCGATGTTGCCGGTTCCAATCACCACGCCGCCGTTCGATAGGGCGAGCGTCAGAAAATCCACATCACGGGGATTGTCCAGGGGCTGCACCACGGGGCGCGCGTCGCCGCTCGTTGCAGGCGTCTGCGGGAAGATGTGGTAGGCGGTGTTTACGGTCGTGGCGTACAGTGTGCCGTCGCCTGCCATCTTCAAGCCCGTGTAAAAACTGGTGGCGCGGTCATATACCACGGTCGCCGTGCCATCCGTGCCAATGTGGTACAGCAAGCCCTTTGGCCCGGTTCCCGCGTACAGTCCGCCGCGTCCGTCCAGAGCCAGGGCCGTGATGCTGTTTTCTTTGGCGTCGTACAGCACACTGCTTTTGCCGCCGGGCGTGATCTTGTAAACGATGCCCTCGTTGCCCGTGCCGACATATAAATTATCCTGCTTGTCCAGTGTCATGCACGTCACGTAATCGCCGCCGGTCTTGATCCAGGGGGCAAGCGCGTCGGTGCGCGTGGCGTCTTTGGGCGCGTAGCCGGCGGGTATCTTGTACACGCTGCCGCCCCCGCCCGGCCCGACATAGACGTTGCCCTGACTGTCCTCGCACAGCGCGAGGATGTACTTTTCGGGCAGCGTAGCAACGAGCGCAAACGTGCCGTCCGTCTTGACGTGGTACAGATTGCCGCGCACACTGCTCCCGGCCCACAAACTGCCGTCATGCGCCATCAGCAGGCTTTGCACGCTTACCACAGGCAACTGCGCGAACGTCGTTACCTTGCCCGCCGCATCCACCTTGAGGATTTTGCCGCCCGTGCCGGTTCCCGCGTACAAATTGCCCTGCGCGTCACTGACGATGGCCCAGATGTACGTTTCATTTGTTGTCGCAAGCCGACGCAGCCGGGGCGCAAGCCTTAGTTCGCCCGTGGCCGTAACGCTCGTGCCGACGAACTTGCCGGACGCGAACCCGCTCTGCCCCGACTGCCGCCACACTTGTAATTGCCGCCCCACGATCTTGACGGGTTCGGTGTCGCTGGGCGTGGTCGCTTTCGCATCCGGGGCGGAAGTGGCGACGGAAGCAGTCGAGTCTAAGGGAACGGTCGGCGCGGCGGCGTTTTTGCCGCCCTTCACTTTCGCGCCCTTGCCTGCTTTGGGCGTTTTCGCAGGCGCGGCGGGCGCAACGGGAACAGCGGGCAGAGGGTTGACAGGCAAAGGACTTACAGGCGGGTTCTGCGCCTGTGCCGCCATCGGCTTGGAGTCGTTTGCGCCCTGTTCAGACCCGGCGCGGCTGAGTGCATCAGGCTCCGAGGCGTTCGCTGCAGGAGATATTGCCCCGAAAGCATTGACTTCGGAGTTGTTCGGCGCAGGGACATTCAGGCCGGACGCATTGAGGACGGACAGCCAATGCTGCGTGGTCACGCTCAGGGGCAGAAAGCCGCTCGCGCCGCCTTCTTTTTCATCGTCGTCCTGCAAGCCGCCGCCTGCAGCCGCGCTAGCCCCACCCGATGGTGTGGGAATGGACGAGGATGTAGGCAGGCTGCTCGCGCCGCCGCCAAAGCTCGCGCTTCCGGTCGGCTCCTGCGTGTTCTTGCGTACCACGGTCACGTAAAGCTGCTGCGAGCCGCTGACAATGTAATCCGTAGGAGATATGGCGCGTATCTCGTCACGCTCGATGCGGACGCCGGAATTGCGGTCGCTGCGCATCAGAACGGCCAGGTTGGGCGGAAGCTGGCTGAGTTTTTCACCCTCCAGAGCGGGCGCGCCCGTGTTCAGGACGAGCCGGGCCACCATGTCGGTGTTGGCCTCGTGCGTGTTTAGCCGCGCGATCATCTGCCGCACGTTGACCGGGGGCGTGGAGGGGTCGGCCGCGCCGCCGCTGATGACGAACGGGCCGATACGCATCACGCTCGCCGTGCCGCCGCGTACCACAAGCGCGTATCGTCCAGTCGGCGTGTCAGACGGGATTTTGATGCTCAGGTTCTTGAAGATGCTGTCACGGCGATACGGTTTCAGGGCAACGCCCACGTCCAGGGTGTCGCCCGGCTCGTAACGGCCCTGCTTCAAAAAGATGCGCTCCACGGTCGCCGTGTTGTGTCCTCGAAACAGATCCACGGTCATGCTTGCCCGCTTGATAGGCAGCGGGTAGAACGGATTGCCGCTCACGATATTCGTGATCTCGGTCAGGTCCTGTATGGCCGGGCCGCTGATGTCATCGGCGTCGAACAGCAGATTTTTGCGCGTGATCTTGCCGACCTCGCCCGCTTCCACGGTCGTCGTCACCCTAGCCATCACGTCACCCGGCGTATTGTGTATCTGGCTGACGGCGGCCTTCCCGATCAGGCCCATCAGGGCGGCGGTCAGTTCGGGATGCTGAAACATCAGGCTATGGAACGTCTTGCTGCGGTGCGTGGTCTCGTCGTTGACCGTGACATCAAACGGTATCTGCGTGGGCTTACGGCCCAGTTCCACGGCCACGGAGAAATTGCGATCCTGCGTGATCGTGCCGACGACCGGGCCGGCCTCGGCGACCAGATGCGATACCTGTATGCCGGAAAACACGTCAATAACGCTGGCGGATGTCGCCGCCGCGTTCAGCGCGCCGAACCCGAAGAACGGATGCCCGAAGCCCAGGATGCGGTTGTCACGGCGATACGTCACGGTTCCGAACGCGCCGAACTCCACATCGCCCGACGACAAAAACGTGCCGAAGCACGAGCCGGGGCGCAGGGGCGTGGCGGGTATGTTGGCCCTGCCCGCGCCCATCGTGGGCGACTGCGCGAGTGTAAACGCGTACCCGCGCTTGTCCAATTCCTTCTGGAACCAGGCCCGTTCGCGCTCACCCACGCCGCCCACGACCGCATACGTGGTTGCACGGCGCATCACGGCCACATCCGCGCCGTGGGGGATGGGCGTGTCGGGCCGCGCGTTCAGCACAAGCCGGGACACGTCGCGCCCACCGATGCGAATGGGCTGCGGAAGGCGTACAACCCGCGTACTGTTATCCGGCTTCCACGCGGCAATAGAGGAAGGCCGAACCGAAGCGTCACTTACTTTGCGCCCACCTGTCTTTTGTTCTCTGTTTCCTGTCCCCTTGCCCCCGTCCGTAGGCGAGGGATTGGCCGGGGCGGGCGTGGCAGGCGCAGAGGGCGCGGGCTGCTTTTCGGCGGGCTGAAAATAGGGCGGGGTCTGCGGGATGTTCGGATCCCACGCCTCCAGCATGTCCTCGATGGGCGTGACCATGCCGACGGGTTCTTTGGGCCATGTTTCGCCCTGCGAGAACGCGCCGATGCACTTGCCGTTGATGTAGATGGGGCTGCCGCTCATGCCCTGAATCAGGTTCGCGCCCCGCTCGGTGATCGGCCCGCCCTTCATGCGGATCATAATCAGGTCGTGGCCGTTGTTGACTTTACGCAAAATCCCGATCACCGTCACGTCGAAGCGCGAGATCGTGGTTCCCTTGAACGTAGTCAGGCCATACCCGGTCATGCCGGCCTTGACCTGACTGAGCGGCAGGGTGTCGGAGTACACGGGCGCCTCGCCCTGCGCGGGGCGGCTCAACAGGCCCGCGCCTGCAAACCCTATTATAGTAAAAACCCGCCGGGCGGCGCAAGCGGCGCGGCGGGAACCGAATTTCCTGCTGACAGCAGACATAGACGCGTTATTCCTTCCAATAGTACAAAGGCTTCAATCACAATGCAGCAGTCAATAATCCGCACGAGAGTCAATCAACGACTCAACGATCATTTCAACAACTAATACGAGGCCATCAGCGGTCCCCCAATGGTTTCAAGGCTGTCGCCGTCCGGGGCGACGCGGCGGAAGAAGCACGAGCGATACCCCTCATGGCAGGCCGCGCCCACCTGTTCTACTTTGACCAGCAGACAATCCTGATCGCAGTCCACATAGATTTCCAGGACGTTTTGGACGTTGCCGGAAGTTTCCCCCTTGACCCAATACTTTTGACGCGAACGGCTCCAGAAAGTAACGCGCTTTGACGCCACCGTCCGCTCCACGGCCTCACGGTTCATATAGCCCACCATTAACACCTCGCCATTAGCGGCATCCTGCACCACGGCGGGTATCAATTCCTTATCGTCAAACTTTAGATTTTGTGGTACTTGCACAATGCTCCCCTTCGACGCGACCTATTCACTCGCACTGTTCACTTCATCATCTCTCTAACCGTCGCTACGCCAGCAATTCTTCCCAAGTTTCCACTTGCAGCAGACGGCCCGCCAACTGTTCCAGACGATCAGACGACGTAATATTTTCGATTTTGCTTTGCATCTGAGGCTGCGGAGTGCCGAGTCGCTGCGCTCCGATTAGCACAAGCATGGCGCGCGCTTCCTGCGCCTTGCCCTCCACAACGCCCTGCGCCTTGCCCTCCACAACGCCGCGCGCAATGCCAAGCGCTTCGCCTCGCGCCAGAATGTACTGGTAGGTAGATGACTCTTCCATTCCCAAAACTCCTTTCAATAGCTGCTCACTGAGCGCGGGGGTATATTCCAATCCCATCAGAACAAACGCGCTTGTCCATAACTCGCGCGCCTGCAGGGGCGTTGCTTCCTGCCGAATGCGCGCGTCCATGAGCCGGATAACGTCCGGCAAATCCGCTTTTGCAACATTTGCGAGCGGCGCGAGCGGCAGGGTGGACAGTCCTCCGCTTAATGCCTGCTCGACACTCTGCTCCCATACGCGAACGACACGGTACGAAAATTGTAAATAGGGAGGTTCGCTGTTCCAGCGGCACTCAAATTGCCCTGTAAGACCTGCCTGCCGACTGAACTTTCGCAACGCGACGATAACGCTTTGCACTGGCAATTTGTGTCGGTAGTTCAGCAGCACATTGGAGTGCAGAACGCGATGCGGCAAATCATCGTCCGGGCCGGCCTGAAATTCAATATGCAGCAGTGATGGCGCGATGCCATTGATGCGGATTACTTTGTCGGCGTCGGATGTGACCGTAGACAGATCGGCACTGATAATGTCGGCAGGCGCGGGCGGCAGGCCAACATAAACCGGCCAGTCTTCCGGCTGCATTTCGACCAGAAACTTTGTTGTGGCATCATACGGCTTGGGCAAAACTGTTCCTTTCCGATATAGCGAGGGGCATACAGGCTAAGTCAGGACGAACCAGCGATTATAAACGGTGCAGCCATTATCAGCGGACGCAGACGCCGTGTTCGCGCATGTACGTCTTGATGTCGTTGATGGTGTAATGCCCGTCATGCACCATCGAGGCGATCAGGGCGGCGTCGGCCTTGCCGGTCGTGACGGCTTCCAGGCAGTGCTGCGGCGTGCCGGCCCCGCCCGATGCGACCACGGGAATCTGTACGCGCTGCGCGATTGCCCGCGTCAGTTCCAGATCGTAGCCGATCTGCGTGCCGTCCCGATCCATGCTTGTCAGCAGGATTTCGCCCGCGCCCAGTTCTTCGGCCCGCTGCGCCCATTCGAGCGCGTCCAGGCCTGTCGGTGTGCGCCCGCCATGCACGAACACCTCCCACCGGGGCGAGCCATCGGCGTACTCGCCCACGCGCTTGGGGTCAATGGCGATCACGACGCACTGCGCCCCGAACTGCTCGGCGGCCTCGGACAGTATCTCAGGCCGCTGCACGGCGGCGGTATTAACGGCCACTTTGTCCGCGCCCGCCCGCAGGATTTTGCGAAAATCGTCTACGGTGCGTATGCCGCCGCCGACCGTGAACGGAATAAAGACCTGCTCGGCGACGCGGGCGGCCATGTCTACGATCATGTCGCGCTGCTCGTGGCTGGCCGTAATATCCAAAAACACCAGTTCGTCCGCGCCCATCGCGTCGTAGCGCGCGGCCAGTTCGACCGGGTCGCCCGCATCGCGCAGATTGACGAAATTGACGCCTTTGACCACGCGACCGGCCTTGACATCCAGACAGGGAACCACACGGCGGGCTAACATCGGGTAGAATATCCTTTAGCGGTATTTTGAATCGTTCTGTAAATCATTTAGGTGTCATTCAGACAGATGTTATTCAGAGCGCGTTCAAGGGAAAGCCAAAAACCGTTCCAGTGCGGACACGCAGAACAAAATCCGCCTGTGAAGCCGTACCAGTCATTATATCATACGCTCCGGGGTTCCGCGGTACGGCGCTCCATCCGGGCGCAATGTACGCCATTTTGTATTGTCATTATGCAGCGTCTGCAGCAGCAGTATGCAGCATCATTGTAAAGAGGAGATGAAAAAATGCGAAACAGTCCCCTATGGGCGTTTGTAGCGCTTATCGCCGTTGCCATCGCTGTCGCGGCCATGTCGTCCCGGGTGCATCCGAACCGGGGCGACCTGCCTCCCGCCGAAAAAGAACAGGAAGACGCGCAAAAGCAACAGGAAGTCGCGCAGCGGCAGGCCGAGGTCGCCAGAGCGTCAAGCAGCGCCAAGATGATGACGTTCGACCAGGCCAAAGTGGGCGCGGTCCGGGCCACGCTGGAGATCGAGGGGCGCGGCACGGTCGTGATGGAACTGTATCCCAAAGCGGCCCCGCAGACCGTGGCGCACTTCGTAGACCTGTGCAAACAGCATTTCTACGACGGCCTCAAAATCCACCGCGTGGAACCCGGCTTCGTGATTCAGGGCGGCGACCCCGAAAGCAAGAACGTGAGCGCCGACGACTTCAAGAGCAAGAACATCGGCTCGCACGGGTCGGGCAAGACCGTGCCGCTCGAAGCCACCCTGCCGCACAAGGAGTACAGCGTTGGATTGGCCCGCTCCAGTGATCCGGGCAGCGGCGACAGCCAGTTCTACATCAACCTCAAGGACAACCCCTCCCTTGACGGCCAATACTGCGTGTTCGGCATGGTCGTACAGGGCCAGGACGTACCCGGTAAAGTGGAAGTGGGCGACGTGATTAAAAGCATCGTCGTGCAGTGATTTCGTGACGTAGACACAATACAGACAGGAACATAAAAACATGAACAGTATGCAAACCAAACCACATACGGGCCGACGCATTCAGAGCGGCTTGTGGGCGCTGCCCGCCCTGGCCCTGCTCGGCGCAGCCCTGTCCGCCCGCGCCGACAATCCCAAAGTAACGATGGTCGTCGCCAAGCGGGGTACGCTCGTCATGGAACTTTACCCGGACGCCGCGCCCAAGACCGTGGCGCATATCCTCGCCCTCGTCAACAAGAAGTTCTATGACGGCACGAAAATCCATCGCGTGGTTCCCGGCTTCGTGGTGCAGTGGGGTGACCCGGAAAGCAAGAACGTCGCTCCCGCAGAGTTCGATGCCAAAGGCATTGGCTCGCACGGATCGGGGCAGAACGTCCCCCTGGAAGCCAAGCTGCTGCACGAGAAGGACACGCTGGGCCTCGCCCGTTCGCAGGACCCCAACAGCGGCGACAGCCAGATGTACATCAACTTCAAAGCCAATCACCAGCTCGACGGCGGTTACTGCGTGTTCGGCAAAGTCATCAAAGGCGCGGAACTCGCCAGCCAGCTTCAGGTCGGGGACGTGATTACCTCGTTCCACGCCGACAGCAAAGAGACTAAAGACGGCAAGGACACGAAGAAGCCGAAGGGCGACAAAACAGCCAAAAGCAGATAAGCAAACGGCAAACCGCCGAATGCCGTGTCTTTCCTATCCCGCTTCTTTCCATTGTGGAACAGAAATGATGAAACAGCGCAGGCCTCCTCGTGGGCCTGTGCTGTTCTTGTGTCAAGTGTAGGATTGGGGTTTTGCTGACTTGGCTTTGCGGCTGCAGCCTTTATGGACGAGCGGCGCACTAAGGTAGAACTAATTATTCGGGGCCACTGTGTTGCCGTCACGATTGGCGGGGCCGTTCCGGTCGGCCTGACCACTGCGAGGGGCGCTCGCATCCGGGCGGGCGGGCAGCCAGCGCATGGGCGGCAGGCCCGACCGGCTGCCCCATACGCCCCGCGCCAGGGTGTCCAGATAGTGGCTGCGGTCGTGGACATCGTCGTAGCAGAACAGGTTTATGCCCGACGCGCCCGCCTTACGCACCTGCGCGATCTTGACCGCGACATCGTGGGCCGATAGCTGAAACGCGCCGATGCCCGTATAAACGTGCCGCTCGCCCGCGATGGCGACGGCGCGGCGCGTCTGCTCGACCACGCGGGCCGTGTTCTTGTTGTATGCCATCAGGCACACGCTGTCCAGAATGCCGTTGTGCAGCCAGTTCATCCAGTCCTGCCCCCGGTCGTAGGCGGCATCTTTGGCGTCGGGAAAGACGGCTGCGCTGACCTGCATCCAGGGCTTATTGGCTTTGGCGGCCTGTGCAATGCGCGTGACCAGCCCCGTCACCTGCGCGCGCCGCCACTCCTCCCACCGGGCCGCGAACGCGTGAACGTACACATACGGGTCGCTTTTCAGCCGCGCATCGAAGCGGGCCATAGTGTCGGCGTCCACTTGCGTCTGCATATAGCTGCGGAAACGGGCGAGTGTGGAACCTGAAAAATCATACGTCTCGTTGGGATAGCGCACGTAATCGAAATGGATGCCGTCCACATCGTAGCGCGCGGCCACGTCTGTAAACACGTCGAATAGATGCTGCTGCACAGCGGGGTTGCTGGGCTGCAAAAACACGCCTTCGCAGTCCATTGTGTTGGCCGTGGAAAGGCGTCCGCTGCGATCATGGGAGAACCAGTCGGGGTGCGCGTTCCAGACGTGATTAGGGCTGAGAGGACGGCGCGACTTGCTCCATGCCAGGAACGTGTTGAGCCACGCGTGAACCTGCAAACCTTCGCGGTGTCCCTCGGCCACGATCAGGGCCAGCGGGTCGAAGTCGCGGGAGCGGTCGCGCAGACCCTCGGCGCGCGGCTCGAAGGAGGAGTTGTACCACGCGTCGCCCCGCGAGCGCACCTGCACATAAATCGTATTGAGATTATACTTCTTGGCCGTGACGACGACCTGACGGATGGATGCGGGCGACTCCAGGCTGTCGCACACGACCCACATGCCGCGCATCTCCCCGGCGACATTTTCGGTTTTCGATTTTCGGTTTTCGATTATGGCGGCGTTTGCAGCAGCGTTGTCGGCTGTGGCGGGCGGCGGGACGTTTTGGGCGAGCAAAGGGGCGGGCAGGGTGAACAAAAGCGCGGCGAGAGCGGCGGTCTGGCGGACGGCGCAAAACGGATGGGAAGAACGGTGTCGTGTCATGCGAAGATCTCCTGGGGGAATGTCTCGAAACAAAAGCGGCTTCATTCAACGGGGAGGAAACCGGGGCGGTATCGTTTAGTATGAACTGACTCCGGTGTTGTTGTCAATGCGGCATCCGGCATATAAAATACCGGATACTTGGGCCTGCGGCCAGCCGTCCTACGGATGGGTGCAGATTGTAAGTGTTGTGCATCAATAGAACATTGCACCAACATGAGAGTGGTTCTGAGTGACAGTATGAACTTGTGTCCAAGAATTGTCCGCAGGACAACTGGCCGCAGGCCCAAGTATCCGGTATTTTATATGCCGGATACACAGCCAAAGTCACACCTGACAGAGATATGCCCGCCCGCAAATGTGCTTGACACAAGCCGCCAATACCTTCTACAATTTACAAAGGGTTCCATTTCACTGTCACTGGAAAAGACGCCGCGCGGGACAAACGGTTATCGCCGCAGGGCGCAAACGAATGGAGAACGAATTTGAAACGTGTTGTCAGCATCAGCCTGGGGTCGTCCAAGCGCGACAAGAAGGCCCACGCCACCTTCTTCGGCGAGGAGTTCGAGATCGAGCGCATCGGCACGGACAGCGACAAGGAAAAGTACAAAAGCCTGCTGGCCGAACTCGACGGCAAAGTAGATGCGTTCGGCGTGGGCGGAACCGACCTGTACGTGTACGCGGGCGACAAGCGCTACGTCCTGCCGGAAAGCATCGCGCTCTGGAAAGGCGTCACCCAAACGCCCTACGTGGACGGCAGCGGCCTGAAAAACACGCTGGAACGCGAGACCGTGGCGTATTTGCAGGATAAAGGTCTGGTCAACTTTGGGGACAAAAGCGTATTGATGGTATGCGCCGTGGATCGCTTCGGCATGGCCGAGGCGCTGTCGCAGCGCTCCCGCGCCATCGTGTTCGGGGACATGATGTTCGGCCTGGGCCTGCCGGTCGCCATTCGCTCGTGGAAAGCGCTTAAAACGCTGGCGCAGATGCTGCTGCCCATCGTCGTCCGCATCCCGCAAAAATATGTGTATCCCACGGGCGAAAAGCAGGAACATAACACGCCCAAATACGGCTCTTACTTCGCGCAAGCCGACGTGATCGCGGGCGATTTTCACTACATACGCCGCTACATGCCCGCCGACATGGCCGGCAAAATAATCCTGACGAACACGACGACCGAGGCCGATGTCGCCGAGTTGACGAAGCGTGGCGTGGCGCAGCTTATCACGACCACGCCGGTCTTCGAGGGCCGCAGCTTCGGCACGAACGTCATGGAGGCCGTTTTGGTGACGATACTGGGCAAAAGGCCCGACGCCATCACGCCCCAAGACTACCTGGACAAACTCAAAGAACTGGGCTGGACGCCGCAAGTCCAGCAGCTTAATACAGCAAAATAGGATCAGAGCAAAACAGCAGGTGTGGAGTTTCGATGCAGCAATTTGCGTTTATAGTTCATCCCATTGATGCGCGGCGGGATGTGGGCCGCAAGTACCCTATCGCCAAACATCTGCCGGAAGAGTGGATCGAATGGTACATCAAGCGGCGTGACCCGCTGCCCGTCGCCAATGTATCGGGCATCTGCTCGCCTGCGGGAAGCGAGGCGCGGGGCTGGTTCATCGCCTGCCCGCTGACGCCGCGCCAGATGCTGACCCTGCCCATTGAGTTCGTGTGGGACAAACTGCAAAAATGCGGCGAGATCGCGCAGGAGTTGGGGGCGGGCATCATGGGGTTGGGCGCGTTTACGTCCGTGGTGGGAGATGGGGGTATCACGCTTTCCAAGCGCCTGCCCGGACTCGCCATTACCACGGGCAACAGCTACACGGTCGCCACGGCTATCGAAGGCGCGCGTTCGGCGGGCGAAATGATGGGACACCGCCTGCCGGAGAGCAATGTCGCTATTGTGGGCGCGACTGGTTCTATCGGCGCGACGTGCGCCGAAATACTGGCCCGTGACGCGGCGAACGTGTCCCTGATCGGGCGCGACATGGCCCGGCTGGAGGCGGTGCGGACACGGCTGTTGTCGGGCAGCAACGCGCCCATTACGCTGCACACGGACGTGGCGGCGGGATTGAAGGACGCCGACATCATCATTACGGTAACAAGCGCTGTGGATGCGGTAATCTTGCCGGAGCATATCAAGGCGGGGGCCGTGGTGTGCGACGTGGCGCGTCCGCGTGACGTGTCGGTGCGCGTGTCCCGCGAGCGCGACGATGTCTTAGTGATCGAGGGGGGCGTGGTCGCCGTGCCGGGCCACATGACCATGCCCAAGCCTGAGAAGCCGGACGAGCAGTTTTATTTCGGTTTTCCGCCCCACACCGCATATGCCTGCATGTCCGAGACCATGATGCTGGCCCTGGATGGACGCTACGAAAACTTTACGCTGGGCAAGGATGTCACGGTCGCGCAGGTGGACGAGATCAACATACTGGCCCGCAAACACGGCTTCAAGCTGGCCGGGTTCCGCTCGTTCGAGAAGGCTGTCACCCAGGAATACATCGCCCAGACCCGCCAAAACGCCCTGAAAAAGACGCGCAAGTAGGAACCAGTTCAGGTTATCGTTGCCGTGCAGAAACCATTTGGGCGGCGACGCGCAGGGCTTCCAGCAGGCTTTTTTCGCTGGCAATGCCCTTGCCCGCAATGTCGAACGCCGTGCCGTGATCTACGCTTGTGCGGATGACGGGCAGGCCCACCGTGACGTTGACGCCGCTTTCAAAACCGTGCAGCTTGACGGGGATGTGTCCCTGATCGTGGTACATGGCGACGACAAGATCGAACGCGCCATTCGCGGCGCGGGCAAAGACCGTGTCGGGCGGGTGCGGGCCGCTCGCGGCTATGCCCTCGGCCTGCGCCTGCCGGATGGCGGGCAGGATCTCCGTTTCTTCCTCGGTTCCGAACAGGCCGTGTTCGCCCGCGTGCGGGTTCAGGCCCGCCACGGCAATGCGGGGATCGGCGATGCCCAACTCCTGACAGGCGCGATGCGCCAGCCGAATGCACTCCAAAATACGGGCCGTTTTCACCCGCTCAATCGCCTCCCTCAGCGAGACATGCGTACTGACATGCACGACGCGCAGACTCCCGGATAACAGCATCATGCCGTAATGGGGCGTGTTCGTGACGTGAGCCAGCAGTTCCGTGTGGCCGGGAAAATCGAAGCCGCCGAGCGCGAGCGCCTCTTTGTTGAGCGGCGCGGTGACAATGGCGTCCACGTCTCCCCGCATTGCCGCATTTGTCGCCGCCACGACGCACTGCCCCGCCGCCCGCCCCGCAGATGCCGATAATTTTCCCCACTGTACGCCGCTCAAGTCCGCGTCCGTCGCCTGCCGCGTCAGCTTCGTCGCCAACTTGTTGAAGTCAACCTCAACGCCGGACTCGACAATTAAGGACGGCAGCAGACGCGCCGCTTTCTGCATCCAGCCTACATCCCCAAAAATCACCGGCTCATAGTGCGCGTAAATACCCTCTACGCCCAGCGCCTTCAAGATGATTTCCGGCCCGATGCCCGCCGGGTCGCCCATCGTAATCGCAATGCGCGGACGGCCCTCGGATTTGTAGAGAGCAGGCTGTACCGACGCGGCCTCGGTCTTCTGCCCTCTGTCTTCTGTCTTCTCGTCTTCTATCTTCTGATACTCTTCCATGCTAATCTTCTTGTACTCGCCGCCGTCACAGCAGGCCGACGCAGCGGGCAAGCGTCTGGTCGTTACCAAAACCGCCCGCTTTGGTCAGGATGGGCAGGCCGTCCAGGCTGAAATTGTCTACGGTGTCCAGCTCGGCCCTTAAACGCGCAAGCGCGACTCCCGGCTGCCATTCGCCCTCGATTTGCAGGCCCGTGCCGTTGCACTGCTCGCACAGTTCGCGGGCCGTATCGCCGCCGCACACGATCAGGCCGTCAATGCGGTTGCCGGCCCTCAGTTGGGACACGCAGGCGCGGCGGGCGATGCCGCCCGGAAGCCACGCGAAGTTGGCCGCGTAATCGGCTTCGCGTCCGTCGGGCGTGGTCAGCACGACCACTTGCTGCCCTGCCGCATAGCGGGCGCGTATCTCGTCCACGACGCGCTCGATGCTTTTGCGCGTGTCGTCGCCGGGTTCCATAAGGATGGGGGCTTGTTCCAGGCGTTCCGACAACAGCGCGGCCTGCCGCCGACTGGCCGTGTGCAGGCTGCCGACGATCACCAGGGCGCGTCCATTCACGAACGGCTGCGCGAGAGATTGGAGGACGGGCGCGGGGTACGTGGGGGCGGGCAGGGCGTCGGCAAGGGCGTGGGCCAGTCCCGCACTCCCGACTACAAGATAGCGCTCTGGAGCCTGCAAAATGGTTTGCGCCAACCCGGTCAGGTCGGCGGTGTGCGCGGCGTCACAAAAAACCGTATGTACGCCTTGCGTGGCAAGGTGAGCAAGCCGCGCTTCCAGAACTTCCACAGACTGCCGTATGTCCGCGCCACCGAGTTCCGCTACGCCCGCATTTCCGTCCATGCCGAACGCGCCGCGCACGGTCAGCGAGGCAAACATGCCTGCGGGCGCGAACTCGGTCTGCGTCCAGGGTATGTTGTGGATGTGCAGCACGCCCGACTGTACCGTCCGCCCTTGCTGCGGAAAGGCGGGACAGATCAGGGCGATTCGATCCGCGCACTCGGCCCGCATGGCGTCGAGTTCCAGGCGCAGATGCCCGCGCAGGGTGCTGTCTATTTTCTTGAACAGAACGCGGGCTTGCAGTTCGGCCAGACGCCGCGCAGCGCGGCGTACCGTGTTTTGGATCGCGTCCGGCTGCGCGCGGGCTATGTCCCGCGTGGCCGTGTCGTAGGCCAGCGCGTCGCCCTCGGCCAGTGGAAAGCGCACCATACTGCTCTTGCGCTCAAATCCCACGCCGGCGCGAAATCCCCGCCGCGCAAACGGCGCGAGCGCGTCCGCAGCGCCCGTCAGGTCATCGGCCACAATTCCAATTTGCATAAGTTTTCAATGCCTGCACGTCTGTCAAAAGAGGTCGGCGCTTTTACCGCGGATGATGCGGATGACACAGATTTACGCAGATAACCTAAAAACAATCCTTACCGTTTGCTCTTGAATTATCCGTGTTCATCCATGTCATCCGCATCATCCGCGGTAAAAGCATCCCTAATCCGTACTCAGCAGGTTTACGCCCCATGCCACCATGCCCGCTGCCGTGAGGTACGCGGGACTGCACACCACGAACGCCCAGAACACAAATTCCAGTGGCGGCATTCCCGTAGGATTATAGAACAGCGCCTCGAACAGCGCGAGAACGGCAAGGCATACCGCGCCGCCGCCCGCGCTGACGGTTCCCGCCTTGTGCCGCTTGCCCTGCCAGTACAATCCCACGCTCCACCCCAGGATGTAGCCCAGAATGCTGCCCTGCGTGGAACTCAGCCAGATGCACATCCAGAACAAATTCAGCCAGAACGTGCCGGGGATCGGCCCGCCCCCACTGAAGTACAAAATTGTCGCCGCAAGCGCAAGAAACGTCGGCACGATCAGCGCGGCCCAGGCGATCAGCGTGAACTTTGTCGCCGTGGCTTTGGTGTTGATAAGGCGTTCCGTGTCGGTCGTCAGGATCGCAAATCGGGCGCGGCCCTCGGCGTCAAACTGCTGCAAAGCGCGTAACAATGCCTTCCACATACCACAGCCTCCATTCCCGCAAAATCTGCTATTAGCCTTTACAAACCATGCTATGGATAATCATTCTGTAAGCAAACGCTTATTGTTTTTCGGCCAGAAGGCTCAGACCCCACGCGGATACGCCCAGACTCGCTAGATAGCCGGGGCTGAACAGCAGCAGCGCCCAGAAGACGAACAGATGCAGCGGAAACTCCGGCGCATAATACTGCGCCTGATACAGCGCGAGCAGGGCGATCAGCACCCCGCCGCCCGTGGCGCAAATCGTCCCCGCTTTGTGCCGCTTGCCCTGCCAGTACAGGCTCTGTCCCCAGCCCAAGACCGCGCCCGTCGCGCCGCCCTGCACCGTTCCCAGGAACATACAGAAATACAGCAGCCGAATCCAGAAGACCGGATTTCCAATCACGCCGCGCGCAAAGATCAGGGCAAGCATGGTATACAGCGCGAAGTACAAAACAGTGACCAGCGACGAGACCAGTCCGGCCATCAGGGCCGCATTGCCTGCTGTGGCGCTGCGGCGTTCCTCATCCGAAGCGAGACGCGCGAACTTATCGCGCCCTTCCTGATTCATGCGCTGTACAAAGTTTTTCAACTGGTTCCACATACCGGAACGTTCCTTTCAAAAAAGCCAAAAAAGAGGGGAAAGGCTGTTGCTTGTTGGCGCAGTTTGACGACCGGCCTGTATCTTCGGAAACGAGCCGCATTTTCTTAAACAACAAACAACAAGTAACAAACAACTCATTACAACTTGACGCGCAGCAAACGCGCGCCGTGATACAGCAGCAGGGCCGACCACAAAACGGACGCGCAGAACAACAGCAGCAGCCACAGCAGATTGACGCGCCAATCGGGATCATCGCGCAGAATCTTGACGCAGGTGTTTGCCAGCCAGCCAAGAACGGCCACCGCTCCCCCGATGCAGACCAGCCCGGCCATCCGCACCCGCCGCGTCCAGGCCAGTGCCTGCGCCAGGCCGGAAACGAAGCCGAGCGCAAAGCCGGGCAGCGCGCCATACGAAAACGCCGCGGATACCACAATCAGCCAGAACTCCGGCGCGGCGCGTATCTCCCATATCAGGATAATCACAACTATCATCGTAATCAACTGACACAAAACGGCCCCGATAACGCCGCCGACCGCGCCGGTTCCCAGCAGGGAGTAAGGCGGGTTCCACGTTTCGTCCCATCGGGAAAACTCTTTTTGCGCCCGTCGCAGCGCAATGCGCCGCACACGCCGCAGTATGTCCATCATAATGCTTGTATCCTTGTGAATGCTGTTCACGTGGTTGCTGTTTACGTGGTTGCTGTTTACAAATGCTGTTTGGGGCGGCACGGCTGGCGCTACTCTGCCGCAAATTGAATATCTTGCAGGGCGGTGGCTGTCAGCACTTGATCGGCGAGGGTGTCCAGCGTTCCCTCGGAAGTAATAGATTGTATCTGCGACTCGACCGCCCCGGACACCGCGCCGAACCGCAGGCGCAGCAGGCGCAGCAGCATGGTGCGCTTGCCAATCAGAACGCCTTCTTCGCGGCCTGCCTCAAGACCTTCTTCACGGCCCGCCTCACGCCCACGCAGTTCATAAACGCTTATCATCTGTCTTACCTCTCTGGCTTCCGGCTGCTGCAGCATCTGCCCGTAGCGTTCCTGCTCTTCCGGGGTCAGCTTCAAATATGTTTCAATGATGTTGGCGAGCAGAAATTTGCGAGCGTCGTCCAGGCCGCTGACCGCAACGCTCCGCAAGCTGACCTGCTTCTGGCGCGCGGGGCCGAGGCCGCTTGCCCGCATCAGCGCGGCCAGGGCGGGCGCGAGCGGATTGGCCTGTTCCAGATAGTCGTCAGCGTTCAGGTCGGGAACGCCCAGAGCCGCGTAGCTGAACGTGAGGATGTTTTGCCCGAACAGGCTCTCCGTGTACGTTTCGCGCGTGATGCCGCCCGTACCCGGAACCAGATACAGCGCGATAGGGAACACAGGCAATTTGTAACGCAGCCGCCGCAACGCGTAATACTCGAAGACACGATAGCGAAACACGGTGCGCCGCTGCGCCGGCACCTCGACGTGAATCAGCACCAGTTCGGGCGTGCCGTCCTGTGTATACGTCTGCGCCGCCAGATCGGGTTCGCGCACATCGCCTACGGGCAGGGCCGTAAACAATTCTTTATCCGGAAATGTCACGCGTTCAAAGTCCAGGCGCGCGGCCATAGCAGGAAAGAACAGCTCTACAAATTCACGAAAGAAGGCCCGCAGCAGTTCCTTGAACTACTGATCGTGCGACGCAGCCTCGGCTTCTGTCTCATCCATTCCGTTTCCTGTTCTCCCGCCTTCTACTACGGCGCGAGGGAGTGGAAGTCTCAAATATTGTAGGACCACTGTAATCAGGCCGTGTCAGACCATGCGAAACTACAGGCAAGCCGTGTACTATCCGCGCAGCTAAAGCAGTTCGCGTAGTGGCTGCGCGGCGTTTGCAGTTTGTGCGGATGGCTGGCGCGGCCCTATGTTAGCATGGTTTGCGCTTTGCGAACAGGGCAACGGGTCAAGCGCGCGGCGCAGCGTAGCGGCGATGTTCGCGGGCGTGACCGGGCGTTCAACAGGGTAGCCGCCCAGGTCATCAGATGCGCCGATGACCTGCCCGCCGCGCAGTCCGCCCCCGCCGATCAGCAAACTCCAGCAGTGAGGCCATCGGGCGCGTCCGCCGTGCCGATTGATAAGCGGGGCGCGTCCCCATGCGCCCGTGGCAAGCACAATCGTGCTGTCGTACAATCCGCGCGCCTGCAAATCTTCGATCAGACTGATGTAGGCGTTATCGAACTCCGGCCCGCAATGTGTGCGGTATGCGGTCAGGTCGCTAAACGGCGCGCTGCCGTGCGCGTCCCACGTCGGCCCATCATAACCGTTCGGGTACATCTCCACGCTGACAAAGCGAGCGCCCCGCTCCACCAGTCGCCGCGACCTCAGACACGCCTGCCCAAACCCATTGCGCCCGTAGCGATCACGCACCTGATCGCGTTCCCCAGCTAGCGACAAAGCCGCTGTCAGTGGGGAGGAAGCCCCGCATAGCGAACCGGGCATGGAAGCGGAGGACGTGCAGGGCAGCGTCACGGATACAGGTATATGGCCGCAGTCCTGCGAGGTAAGGCTGTGAGCAGGGGAGTAAGGAGAGAAAACATCTGCGCCAAAAGCATGTATCCCGAAAGCATCCGAACAGGCCCCAATCGCAGACGCCGGCCTATTCTGATCGTTCTGCCTTGAAGCCTCTGCCGTCGGGAGGGGAACGTTGTGCATCGAGCGCACAATGGCGAACTTGTCGGCGTGACGGGCCATGCGCGGAAATATCTCGCAGATCTCCATGCCGGGTACGTTTGTTTGTATCGGCTGAAACGGGCCGCGCATGGCCCTCGGCGCATCCGGCTTCATGTCCCACGTATCCAAGTGCGACATTCCACCTGTCAGGTTCAGCACGATGCACCGGACAGCCCTGCCTGCGCGAACAAAACGAGACGCCGCTTCCGCATCCGACCGCGAACCCAGCAGGCCCGCGCCCAGCAGCGACACGGCCCCCGCCCGCAGCAGTTCGCGCCGCGTCAGGCAGTCGGCATTACTAAGGTTGTAGGCGGGCGTGTTTCTCATATAACTCTTGATGTGACGATGCTGACCATTCTCAGACACAGCATCGAACCCTGACTTGAATTTGCTGCCGCGTCTGAGACTAAGGTGACTCAAAGAACGCGCATTATGCGTTGCGCTTTACTTCGAGGCCGTGATGACCTTCTTCTTCGCGCCGCGTGTGGGCGTCATCTTCGTGGCGGCGCGGTCGGCCCACTTGTGCCACATCGCGGGGTCGGCCAGCATCTTGATTGCCAGCCCGCCCACGACCGAACGCGCCTGAAAACCTTTCTCCCTGCCGTTCTTGGTGTCGAACCAGTCGGTCATCGGGACACGGCTGGACGTGGCGTTCGCCCAATCGTAGAGCGGGGCTACAATGGCGCGGAAGTCATCGGTTGAAGGGGCAAGCGTTGCCGACCAGAGCGTCCAATCAAGTTTGGTGTACGATTCGCGGTTGTCGAGCGGCAGGCCGTATTTGTTTAGATGCGCTTTATAATACGAGATTTCGGTATCCGTGACACTTGCGGGAAACAGGTTTAGGCCGAGGATTTTGTCCCACACCAGATTGTATTTCTGGCTCCATGTCTCGTCCTTGCCGTCAAAGGTCAGCTTGTAGTGATCGCCCGCGCTCGCCATCGTCTGCCATTTGGCCGCGAACGTTTGCGCGGTCTTGCGGTAGCTCTGCGCCTCGTCCTTATGCCCGGTCATGTCGGCGAGCAGGACGTAGCCGCCCAGCGCCTCGATGGCCTTCAAAGACAGGTTGGTATTGTGGGCGAGGTGGCCCGCAAAGTCGTCCGTGCAGAGTTGATTTTCCGGGTCCAGTCCCTTGTCGCGCAGGTACGCGGCCCAGCGCTCCAGCAGAGGCCAGTATTTGGCGGCGTAATCAGCGTTCCCGTCCACCTTCGCCATCGCGGCAAGCATCAGGATCATGTTGCCCGACTCCTCCACGGGCATCTGGTCGCGCTCATTATCTTCTTTGCCGCCGTAGACCTGTCCATTCGCGAGCGGGTACTGCCCCAGGTCATGCGGCGCAAAGGGGAACTTCCATTTGCCGCCCTGCGCGTACTCCATCACGGGCGTTAGCTGCGCGCGAAGCAGGTTGGTGTTGAACAGCAGAAAGAACGGGGACGACGGGTACAGAATATCCACGGTCGAGATGCAGCCATTGGAAAAGTTCTCCTTGGGGAACAGCAGGGGATTTCCCGCCGCGTCTGCGGCCAGACCGTGCGCGCTCAGGCACTGCCGGTACGCCAGCGTCACCAAGCGCTGATACCGCTCGCCGCCCTGCTTTGTCAGGTCGGCCATGATCTCGTCGTCGAACTTTCTGCATTCCGCCGTGACCGTCTTGTACTGCCGCTCGGCTGTCACGAGCAACTGCTCTGCGGTCATGCCGTTACGCTTCCAGTAGGGGCGCAGGTTTTTGCCCATCAGCTGCACTTCGTACAATTCATCATAAGCAAGCAACGCGTGACGCGAAACCGAAGTCTTGCCCACCGTCCCCAGGTCTAGGACATTGGTGATCGCGGGCCAGTTGTCGCGGGCAGGACGCGGGAAAGTCAGCGGCGACATCTCGATCTTACGCACCTGCCCGAACACGTCACGGCTTTCATCGGCGGGCGCGATGGTCTGCCGCGCGTTTGCGGTCGGCACGGCGATGTAAAAGTAGCCCCAGTCAATGCGCTGATCGTCGCCCGACTTGTTCAGGACTTTCTGCTCGTCCGTACCCGCTTTGCCGATGAGCAAACCGTTCTGCACGGATACCGACTCGTTGATGATTTGTTCGGGCTTGTTGACGGCCCACTCGCCCGTGCAGTCGAAATACAGCGTGACCGGGTGCGTCTTGTCGTCAATGGCCTGCGCGTCCCAGGTGACATACGTGACGGGGCGCGACATCACTTCGAGATTGGTGGGCAGCAGGGGCGAAAGAAACGTGATGTTCAGCCGAACGCCGCCGCCTTCCATGTGGTACACGGTGCGCGTGGGATAGATTTCCAGGCCGGTCTGCGCCATGACGGGGACGCCTTTAGGCTGCGGCCCCGCCCACCGGAACGGCCTGCCGTCAATACGCGCCATGCCGACAAGCGGATGCACCGCGCCCGTCCAGTGCCGCGTCCAGTCGTCCGTAAGATGATCGGCGTCCGACCACACGCAGAAATAGGGGTTGTGTGTGACCAGGGGGACGGACGGCGGGCGAAAGTCGGTGCGCTCCTCGGAGGGATTGGCGGGTTTGCGCTGCGCCCACGCCTGCATGGGCGCGAAACTTATTCCTGCCAGCGCGACCAGCAATGCGCTTGCGGCGACTGCGCGTCCGGTCGAGCGCTGATAGGCGCGACGCGAATGCGAATGAGAACAGATATTCGTGTCCTGCCCCGGCGCAGGCTGCGTACTGCAAACAATCCGCGAAACGTTCATATAGTTATCAAGCCTCTCCTGCGAGTTAGAACCTATGTGTTACAAATGAGACAAGATTCGATGGCTGCCTCAGCCCGGCCTTACTGTGTGCCGCTGCTCGCGCCCGCCCGCAAACACGGTGTATGTTCGCTCTTAAAGGACGGTATCTCCTGCCTGGAACCGCGTGTTTTCGGGGCAATATCGGGCGTAGAACGCAAAGTCGCATAAGAATCCACGCGCAGGAGGAATTTAGGAATGATACGCATAATAACACGCCATGCGGGCCTTAAATAAAATTGTGTCCGCCTGCCAACAAATCCGCTATGGAAAACGTGAGAACCTGTACGTTACCAAAGGGAATTGGATGCGTCTAAAGCAGTATTCCGCTCCTGCCGCTCCTTTCAGGCGCGTTGGTATAGAAAAAGCGGAATAGAAAAATGCCGCCGCGCCGCGCCGCGATGCAGGGAGGTGAGCGCATACGGATGCGCTCCTGTCGTTTTCACCCCGCCATGCTTACTTTCGCATGAAGGAGCCAATCTATGAACTTTCGTTTTCGGATGGACGCAAGGACGTTGTGCGTCATGGCAGGGGCCATGCTCGCCCTGCTTCTCCTGCTCGACATCCAATCCCTGCGCCAGACCCGACCCCGGACAGCTTCTCAGGCCCTGCTGTCCGGCACGGTTCAGGAGCGCGTCGTGACCCACGAACTCGCGGTTGTGGATGACAGCGGCCAGACCCGCGTTCGCCTGGGCATAAACGAACTGGACGCGCCCGCCCTGAGCCTGTCCGACCGGACAGGACAGGAACGCGCCCTGTTGCGCCTTAACCAGGACAACGTTCCCAGCCTGCGCCTGTTCGACGACAACGGTACACTGCGCGAAGGACTCGGCTTTGCGCGCGGTACGCTGACGCCGCACCTCTGGTTTTACGACGCGAATGGCGGCACACAGCAGATGATGCCGGGTTCAGATGTAAATGGGGTGAACCGTTCGTTCATTTCCGCCGACTATACCCTCAATGGATACAAAGGCGCTTGGGCTTATGAGGCTGTAAAGGATGCTGATGTGGTGAAGTCGCCATCAAGCGACACATACGTCATCTGTAATTCTTCTCTCCATGCGGCCACAGCGCCGTACCACGCTGCTCTACGGGATGATACCATCGTCTGGGTTAGAAAAGACTATCCTGGCAGCATGAGAATAGGCGTCAAGGGCGATACGCCGCCTGCGGGTACGCAGTGGATACGCGTCAAATAGCGCATCGGCAAAAACCTGCGCTGCCCGGTTCGCTTATGTTTTCGCCTCGCCGAAAGTTTCCCCGTTGTTACAATCAAGTCGTTACGTCTAAGACACTGCATTCCGATGTAAGCGCCGGATGCAGTCAAGTTGTTCACGGTTTGCAAGGAGGTTTCAGAATGAAGTTTCGCATTCACCTTACCAATCCGGCCATTTTCGCCATGCTCTGGCTTGCCCTGTCCGCCCTGGTGCTGCATGACATTATGCTGCGCCGCGCCGCGCCCCCGATGGCAGTCAGCAGCGACGCGGTCAGCGAGCGGGTCGTGACCAAAGAATTTGTGCTTGTGGACGACAACGGCAACACGCGCGCGCGCATCGGCATGAACGACCAGACCAATGCGCCGAGCGTACAGTTGTTCGATGCACAGGGCCAGCAGCGCGCCCAACTGCGCCTGAACAAAAACGACGTACCCAGCCTGCGCCTCTACGACAACAATGGCAACGTCAAGTCGGTCATGGGCTTCACGCTCAATGACATGCAGCCCTCGTATGTCACCTTCGACAACGCAGGCGTGGGCCATGTGGAAAACTCCACCCGTTCCGGCATGTCCTGGATGCCTGTGCGCGACGAGGACCTGATGAGCAAGTACGGCCTGAACTTCGGCGCATATAACACCTATACGTGTTACAATGGCTGCTATACGGCCTCGGCACAGGCCGATGCCGCACAGGCGCAGATCGAGGCCGCGCAGGCACAGGCCGCTGTTGCGGCACAGGCGAACGCCGACCTGGAACGCGCAAACGCCGACTTGCAGCGCATCAACGCCCTGCAAAACGCACAGCAGCCTGCCCGCGATCCTTTCCGTCTCACCCGCTAGACGCGCGCCTCGTCGTGTGTAAAGGTATGTAAAGACGTGAAATCGGGCCGACAGCGTACATTTGCTGCCGGCCCGATTTCACGTTGGATAGAGCTACGCTTGTCCGCCAAGCCGCGCTTCAACCTCCCCAACGGTAAGATCGTCCAGCAGTGCAAGGGTCAATTCGTCAGCTTGGGCCGTGGACAAAATTCCGACGCGCTGCTGAAGTTGATCCGGCAAGCTGCCAAACTTACGCTGAAGCAGACGCAAGAGCATAGCAACCGCCTGCTTCTGCTGTCCCTCTTGCAAGCCTTCCTGGCGTCCTTCTTCTCGGCCCTGTTTGCGAAAACTGCTCATTAGTTCCATTGCTGACTCCTTCTCCGGCGGCGCTAAGGTGGCGACGGCGCGCTGATACCAGCGCTCATCGTCCGTGTTTAACCTCAAATACGTTTCCATAAATAGGAAAATCAAATCCGATTTTGCGGGGTCAAGCTGCAAGGTCAGCAGCAGGCGCAGGCATTGCAGCTTGACGCGACGCCGATCCGAGGACGCGATGTTCATGCGCGTCATCAGCGCCGCCGCGACCGGGTTTGGTTGGTTGACAAAACGCCGCCACGGCAGGCGGTTGAGCTGGATCACCTTATAGCGAAAGTCCAGCACCCGAAGGCCAGGGAATGTCACGACATGCTGCTTCGGCTCGGCGCGTTTGGGCGCGTCATACGAGAAAATAACGACCGGATAAATAGGCAGGTTGTACTTTTCGTACAAACGCGCAAAGTAACGGAACATGCGCCGCGAGAACTCCGCCTGCGACGAGGCCTGATTTTCTACATGAATCAGGAAAAAAGTCTCTTCACCTTTGAATTTCGCTTTTACCAGTACATCAACAATGTGCTTTTCGCCGGAGTGGATGTCCGTGAATATCTCTTTGTCGAGAAATTCCAGGCTGGCGCGATCCAGGTACGCGCTTACGTCCGGCAGAAACAGGGCGACAAAATCTACAAAGAACGTTGTCAGCAATTCTTTGAACAGGCGGTCATGGTCAATGGCCTCTTCATCGTTGCCGTTCGCGGCGGGCGATTGCGTCATGCGGGTTTGCTCCGGCAGTACAAGTTTTTACTCGCACTGCTCATGGTGTGCTGCCTGAACGTCAGCCCATGACGATGTTGACCAGTTTGCCCGACACGACGATCACCTTGCGAATCTGCTTGCCGCTCTGCTCGCCGACTACCTTTTCGGTCGCCAGGGCCAGACGCTGTATCTCGGCGTCAGGTGTGCCGACCGCAACGGTCAGACGGTCGCGCAGCTTGCCGTTGATCTGCACGATGATGGTGACGGCATCTGCGGCGGCGGCATCGGCATCCACAACGGGCCACGGCTGCTTGAACGTGCTGCCCGTTTTGCCCAGCCGCTCCCACCACTCGTCGGCCAGGTGCGGCGTGATGGGCGACATCAGCAGGGGCAGGGTTTCCAGTATCTCCGACAGCAATGTGGCCTGCGCGGGCGTGGCCTGATTGCCGCCCAGCGCGTTGCGGAACAGTGACAGCTCGTTTGTGAACTCCATCAGAGCCGCGACAGCCGTATTGAAGCGGAAGCCTTCGATGTCGTCGCCCACCTTGCGTATGGTCTGGTGCAGCTTGCGGCGCAGCTTGCGCTCGTCCTCGCCCAGCCACAGCGGGTTCTGGTCGCCCGCGTCCGAGGCGATGTCGTGCTTTTCGGTCAGCAGGGCGCTCAGATCGGCCCGCCAGCCGGGTTCATAAGCCGGGCTTAGTTCCGTCCACAGTCGCCACACGCGATTGACAAAGCGGAACGCGGCCTCGATTCCCTTGTCCGACCACTGCACCGTTTCCTCAAAGGGCGCGACGAACAGGCCGAACAAACGCAGGCTGTCCGCGCCGTATTTGTGCGCCATGTCGTCGGGCGTGATGACATTGCCCTTGCTTTTGCTCATCTTGGTCCAGCGCCACACCCACTTGTCCGGGGGCAGCGTCTGCCGCTCGTCCGCGCTCAAAACCTTCCAATCCTCAATGGGTTCGTCCGCCTCATTTTCCTCGCCGCTGCTAAGGGCCTCCTCTTTTTTGATTTCGCGTCCGGGCGTGTAGGCCAGCAGCATCCCCTGATTTTTCAGGCGCGTAAACGGCTCATCGAAATCAATCAGGCCCGCGTCATGGATCACTTTCGTCCAAAAGCGCGAGTACAGCAGGTGCGAAACGGCGTGTTCCGCGCCGCCCGCGTACAGGTCAACGGGCAGCCAGTATTTGGCGATGTCCGTGTCGAAGGGCGCATCCGCATTGTGCGGATCGGCAAAACGCAGAAAGTACCACGACGAGCAGGCCGTGCCGCCCATCGTGTCGGTCTCGCGCTTTGCGGGTGCGCCGCATTTCGGACACGTCGTATTGACGAACTCCGGTATGGCGGCAAGCGGCGACTCGCCCGTACCCGTGGGCTGATACTTTTCCACATCGGGCAGCACGACCGGCAGTTGGTCGTCGGGAACCGGCACGTCGCCGCACGTCGGGCAATGGATGATCGGGATCGGTACGCCCCAGTATCGCTGCCGCGAGATCAGCCAGTCACGCAGGCGATAGTTGACGACGCCCTTGCCCACGCCTTTTTGTTCCATCCAGCGTATAATCGTGCCGACGGTTTCCTTGTTGTTGGGCAGGCCCGCGAACGGAAAATCGGTTCCGGCCTGAGCGCCAGGGGACGGCGTAAACACGGCCATCGTGCCGCCGGAGGGTATCGCCTCGGTCATGGCGTCCGGGGTCTGCGCCTCGTCCGTTTTGTAGACCAGTACAATGGGGATATTGTACTTGCGGGCGAACTCGAAGTCGCGCTGATCGTGGGCGGGAACGGCCATGATCGCGCCCGTGCCGTACCCCATCAGCACATAGTCGGCGATCCAAACCGGGATCGGCTCGCCCGTGACCGGGTTTTCGGCATACGCGCCCGTAAACACGCCGGTCTTGGTGCGCTCCGTGCTTTGCCGCTCGATCTCCGTTACTCGCTGCGCCCGGTCCCGATATTCCTGTGTGGCCGCCTTCTGCTCCGGCGTGGTGATCTGCTCCACAAGTGGATGTTCCGGGGCCAGCACCATAAACGTCGCGCCCCAGAGGGTATCGGGACGCGTGGTAAATACTTTCAGGTCAGGAAAGGCCGCGTCCTGCTCGCTTTCCCCCAATACCTTGAAACTGACTTCCGCCCCCTCACTGCGCCCGATCCATTCGCGCTGCATGTTGCGGATGCCGTCGGGCCACTGCACGTCGTCCAGGCCGGACAGCAGGCGCTCGGCGTAGTCCGTGATCTTCAAAAACCACTGCGGAATGTAACGCTTTTCGACCAGAGCGCCGCTGCGCCAGCCGCGCCCGTTCACGACTTCCTCGTTCGACAGAACGGTCTTGTCTACGGGGTCCCAGTTCACTGCGCCCTGCGAGCGGTACGCCAGACCGCGCTTGTACAGCAGCAGGAATATCCACTGCGTCCACCTGTAGTATTCGGGCGAACTGCTGTTGATCTCGCGCGACCAGTCGTAGCTGATGCCCACCAGTTTAAGCTGCCGCTTGTAGTTGGCGGCGTATTCGGGAACCATCTCTTTAGGGTTGCGCTCCCGCTTGATGGCCTCGTTTTCGGCGGGCTGCCCGAACGCGTCCCAGCCCATCGGGTGCAGCACGTTAAAGCCCTGCATCACTTTCAGGCGACAGGCTACATCGAGCGGCACATAGTTGCGGCAATGTCCCACGCTGATGCCCGCCCCGGACGGATACGGAAAAAAGTCCAGGCCATAGAACTTGGGCTTGTCGCTGTGGTTCTCCACGCGAAACAGGCCGGACTCTTCCCACCTCGCCTGCCATTTGGTCTCGATAGCGCGAAAGTCGTAGCGGTTCGGGTTCTCGTCCGGGGTCAGTTCGTTGGATGCGCCGGGTACAACGTCCGCGCGATCCTCACTGGCAAAGTTCGTCATAAGAATGGCCTCAGTCAAATGGTCGAAAGTACGAAACAGCAGAAAAGGGTTGTCAACAGGTGATTAAAGAGTATCACGCGCACAAAACAAAACCCGGCCAACCGTATCACGGTCGCCGGGAGTTATCAAAAAGCACACATCGGCCAACCGCTCACAACGAGACATGCGTAAGGGCAAGGCTCATAAGAAGCAGATTGGCGCGGCCTCCGGGAGAAGCGAAGAAGTTATTGGCGTTGTAAGATGGCATACAGTCCATGATATTGTTGACTTGAATGCGACGGCAAAAGTTGCGCGTCGGCAGTGATGTTCTCATTATACGCGGTTCGCTTCATTTCGTCAACAGGAACACCGCCACGGCTTTCTGTTGAGTTGTCGTGGCACAATCTTGATCAAGGAAAATGATAAAGCATTATCCTGCTTGTCCTGCTTGCTTATCGCCAGGCATTGACGATCTGGTCGGTCCAGCGGACACGGCCTATGTGCGGGAAGATGTTCGTGACGGCAAACTCCTGGGCCGCCGTGCTGATGCCGGCCATGGCGTCCTCAGCAAACACGATCTCGTAACCCCTGTCGAATGCCTCCCGCGCGGTGGATTCCACCCCAAAGTTTGTTGCGATGCCGCCCAGCACAAGCGTCCGAATGCCACGGCGCTGTAGTTGCTGCTCCATATCCGTGCCGTAAAATGCGCCCCACTGCCGCTTCGTCACCACAATGTCGCCCGTCTGCCTGTCCAGTTCAGGAACCAGATCGGAAGCGTTGGCCGGCGGGGCGCTGTCCTTCGGGGCGGGCGCGTCAACTTTTTGGTTCAGCATCTCTGTGATCAGCACCCGTGTGAAGAGGACGGTTCCTCCCGCCTGCCGAAGCGCTCTTGAAAGCAGAACAGCATTCTTCATTATTCCTGCCGTTGTCGGCAAAGCTTCTGCTGCGGAAACGATGCTGTGCTGCAGATCAACCAGTACCAGGGCTGTTGTCTTCGGTTCCAAAACGAGATCCATAGGTTTTCCTCCAGAGTTTGCCTTTAGGGCGAGCAGGAAGTTTGTGGGGCGTCCGTCTTGACCCTGAATCAGGTTGGAGGGACTTTGATGACGATGCCCCTAGCGGCGGGCTGACCATGACCTCCCGGAAGGTCATGGTCAGCCCAGAGGCGAGGTATCTTTGCCGATCTTGTCGGCCGTTTCGAGTGGGACGCGGCAGCCGTTCAGGAAGAGAGACAGAAGATTGAACCACCCGATCATCAGTATCAGCTTGCGGCATATGACCGGATCGTACCTGCCCATCATCTCGCTCAACGTTGCGTCGCTCAGCGTCCCCTGCGTGGAAAGTTCATCCGTCGCCCGACAGACCAGCACGTACTCAGCATCAATGCCGGTGACGGGGCCATCACTGGCGGCGGCGATCTCCTCGGCGGAAACGCCGATGTTCTTCGCCATCACAGCATTCGCCTGCCACTCGTAAGGCGTGTTGCGGACTTTCGCGGCGCGCAGGATGATCATGACACGGGTTTTCGGATCAATGCCCTCTGTCTGAAAGACCGCAGTCACGAGTCCGACTGCCGCCGCATACATATCCTCAGTACCTGCGAGCATTTTCTGGACGTTGAGAACCTTGTTCGGATCGTAGGCGTTCCCGATCACTTTCCTGATGGCGTCCTCGGAGGGAAGCGGAACGGCGACACGCGAAGTATAGGCAGTTGGCGTATCCATTGGGTTTCCTTTTTGTCTTTGTCTCTTCTATAGTTGTCTCTGCCTGCCTGTACCCAAAAGCGCAGAGCGCCTGCCTGTAGTAAAGAAGCACGAGTGCGGCCATTTTGGGCGTGAACAGTTCAGGTGTAGGTGAGGCTCCCCCTGTTCAGTGTGATGGATTATGCACATTTACCGGATTAGTAACAGTATAACATTTGACATAGAAAATAATCAAGCTATCAAACGATAAATTGAGTCGTCATGGCTTTTTGCGGAGCTTGCACAGACAAGACAGCAGTTGACGGCAGAGAAAGCGCCCTCTGCCACGCATCCGTGAGAAACAATATGCGGCAGTTTCGCCAACAGTGAAGGGTTTGAGGAAGCCGTGCGGCTTGGACGCGGGTATTGCGAATCGCTGCGCCCCGAAGAACATTCAGAGCAAGAATGTGTAGAGGTCGAGGAAAACGCATGATGTTTTTCCTCGACTCGGATCACACGTCTGCCCATGACGCCACACTGCTGACTCGCAATTCAAGCGGCTTTGGCAGAGTGCCAGACCTGAAAACGGAAGACTGGTCTGTTTAGGGTGTCAGCCTTTGTTTCCTGCCGCCTGCGGGCGGCGCGGGGCGGCGGAACTTGCGCCGCTCCCCTTGCCGCTGCCGTTTGTTCCATTGCTGCCCCCGCTGCCATTTGTGCTGCTTGTCATGGGCTTGCCGTGTTCGAGGGCTTTGGTGAGCAGGTTGAGCATGTCTTCCATCTGCGCGATGATTTTGGCTCCGGTCAGGGGCAGGATCACGCCGTCGGGGGTGAAGCGGTAGCCTTTGAAGGTGTGTGACAGCAGCTTCACGGCGTCCTGCGTCAGGCGGACATTCGGCGCGAAGCGTATCTGCGCGTTCGTCCCCTCGGCCTTGATGCTCAGAATGCCCATGTCCTTGCAGCGCAGGCGCAGGCGCAGCACGGCCAGCGCGTCCCAGACCGGGCGCGGCGGGTCGCCATAGCGGTCTTCCAGTTCCGCCTGCAGGTTCTCGATGTCCTTGACGCCGCGCACGCCGCTCATGCGCTTGTAAAAGTAGATGCGCTCGGCCTCGCCGGGTATGTACTCATTCGGGATGTGGGCCGTGATGGGCAGGTCTACGCCCGGAAGGATGTCCTCGGTCACTTCCTCGCCTTTGAGTTCCTGCACGGCCTGCGCCAACAATTGCGTGTACAGGTCGAAACCTACGCTCGACATGGCCCCGCTTTGCTGCGCCCCCAGCAGATTGCCCGCGCCGCGTATCTCCAGATCGCGCATGGCGACCTTGTACCCGCTGCCCAACGCGCTAAACTCTTTGATCGCCGCCAGCCGCTTTTCGCTGATCTCCGATAACTGCTTGTTGCGGCGATACAAAAAGTAGCCATACGCCTGCCGGGACGAACGCCCGACGCGCCCGCGCAGCTGATACAACTGCGATAGGCCCATGTGGTCGGCGTTGTCAATGATGATCGTGTTGGCGTTCGACACGTCCAGGCCGTTTTCGATGATCGTGGTACATAACAGCACGTCGGCCTTGTGCGCGTAAAAGTCGTACATCACGCGCTCCAACTCGTCTTCGGACATCTGCCCATGTCCCACTTCGATACGCAGGTCGGGAACCAGCTTCTTGAGGTGGGCGGCGACGTGGTAGATGCTTTCGATCTTGTTGTGAACGAAATAAATCTGGCCGTCGCGCTCCAGTTCGCGCAGGATGGCGTCGCGGATCATGTCGTCGTCGTACTCGCGCACATACGTCAGGACCGGGATGCGGCCTTCGGGCGGGTCTTCCATCACGCTCATGTCGCGCAGGCCCGCCAGCGCCATGCTCATGGTGCGCGGTATGGGCGTGGCGGACAGGGTCAAGACGTCTACCTGCGTCCGCATCTGTTTCAGGCGTTCCTTGTGCGTGACGCCGAACCGCTGCTCCTCGTCCACGACGATCATGCCCAGGTCTTTGAAAAGCACGTCCTTGCTTAACAGCCGGTGTGTGCCGATCACGATGTCAACCGTGCCGTCGCGCAGGCCCTGCAAGGTCTTTTGCTGTTCGGCCCGCGAACGGAAGCGACTGAGCAGGTCTATCTTGATGGGGTACGCGGCCAGCCGCTCCATAAACGTCTGGTGATGCTGCGCGGCCAGAACCGTTGTAGGACAGAGTATCGCCACCTGCTTGCCCGCTGTCACGACCTTGAACGTGCCGCGCAGGGCCACCTCGGTTTTGCCAAAGCCCACATCGCCGCAGATCAGCCGATCCATCGGCTTTTCGTCTTCCAGATCCTGCTTTACCTCGTTGATGGCGCGGAGTTGGTCGTTGGTCTCGTTGTAGGGAAACGCTTCCTCCATCTCCACCTGCCAGTTGGTGTCCGGCCCGAATGACTGACGCTGGGCCGCGCTCCGGGCCGCGTACAGGATAATCAGTTCGCCCGCGATCTCGCGGGCCTGGTCGCGGACGCGCTTGGTCGTGCGCTGCCACTCGCTGCCGCCGATCTTGTTCACCTGGGGCGCGCCCTCGTCGCTGCCCAGATACCGCTGCAAGCGGTCTATTTGGTCGGCAGGCACGAACAATTTGTCGCCGCCCTGATACTCCACGATCAGATAGTCGCGCAGGCCGCCCTCGACCTTGCGCTTGACAAGCCCACGATAAAGCCCGATGCCGTGATGGATATGTACGACGTGGTCGTCCTCGCGCAGGTCCAGGACGGACGAGATCGCCACGCCGCCCGCCACGCGCCGCCGCGTCGTGACCGGACGCGCCGCCCCGAACAGTTCCGCGTCCGACAGCACGTACAGGCGAATGTCGGTTATCTTGAAGCCTGCGCGCAATCGCCCGTCCATCACGTACAATCCGGCCCGGCTGCCGACCCTCTCCTCTTTGGGCCGAACGCGCAAATCCATTTCGGCGCAGATTTCGCGCACACGACCGGGCTGATCCGAGACGAGAATCACGCGGCAGTCGTTGGCGAGCCAGTTGCCCGCTTCGTCGGCGAGGGTGGGCAGCCTGCCCCGATATGTGTCCAGGGCCGCGCTGCTGACCGACACGCGCTGCGTTATCTGCACATTCTCGACTGTGCGCCCCAGCAGGGACAATATCAGGGTGGGCCGCGCAAACAGGGCCGGGTACGTGTATTCAAAGGGACAGGTGTTGAGTTCCACGTCCAGAGCCTCGCCCCGGTCGTAGCGGCGTTCGCGAGCCGATTGGTAGTCACCCCGGACGCGCTCCCAGTGGTCTGTGAGTTGATTGGGTTCGTCAATCACGATCACATCGTCGCTGCCCAGATAATCGGCGGCGCAGATGCTTTTGGGGACGAGGTAGGGCAGATACTGTTCCAGGCCGTCGAAGTACGCGCCCTGCTGCAAACGGGCCGTGTCCTGCTCCAGGCGGTCGGTCAGCCTTTCAATGGCTTCGCGGGCCTCGCGGCTGCCGTCCTTGACGAACGCGGCCTTGCGGGCATGGTACGCGGCATCTATTTCGACAAGGGCGGGCTTGATAATCTCCGGCTTCAGTCGGATCTCGCGGGCCGGGGCCAGTTCCACGTTCGCGCGCTTGGCGATGCTGCGCTGCGACACGACATCGAACTCGCGCAGGCTTTCAATATCATCCCCGAACAGTTCAATGCGTATGGGCGCGTCGCTCACGCTGGAAAATACGTCCAGAATGCCGCCGCGCCGCGAAAACTCGCCTGGTCGCGTCACGGTGTTGGCCGATTGGTAGCCCATCTGCACAAGGCGGGTGACAAGATCATCAATGTCCACGCTCTGTCCGGCTTCGAGAGTAAAAACGTGCGGCATCAGGTCGTCGGGCGCTCCCGTGCGCTGCAAAACGGCCTCGATGGTTCCGATCACGATGCAGGGTTCGCGCCGCGCCAGCATCGCCAAAGCCCCGACGCGCTCGCCGATCACGCGAAAATCGGTAACATCGCCCTCCAGAAACTGGCTTTGCGAGGAGGGGAGAACAGCGGCCTTGTCCTGCGGCACGCCAAAGCGCACGATGTCTTCCCATAGCCGCTGCGCCTGCTCCTGCTGGTACGTGATGACGAGCAGGGGCCGCGCCAGTTGACTGAACAGCCGCGCCAGGGCAAACCCTTTCGCCGGCCCCGCCAGCCCGTCAATCGCCACGGCGGTATGGGCAGGATTCTTTTGTTCACGTCCCCCGGTAGGCTGTCCCTGCTGTTTGAGCGTTTTTATCAGATCGTCATAACCGGGCAGCGTATCCAGCAGAAGAGGCAAATCGTTGAGTGCCATAAGTAGACCTTAGAATAACCTTTGGATTAGCTTATTTGGATTAGCTTGGAAGCGATTGTGCGAACGCGAAACAATCCGCGACGAATAAACACAAAAGTGAACATAGACAAATGCAGGCGCACAGGCGTACCATCCAGACGCGTCAAAACGCGCTATGATCCAATAATCATGCGCGTGTAAAAGAGCCGTCGCCGGTTCCAGAGCAGTTGTTGCCAGTGCAAAGCCACGTTCTATTGTACTATCCGCAACGCCGTTTAGTTCGCGCCCGGCATATTATGGCACGAGCTGCATGGTACTAACAGCGTATTTCGCTCATGGTCACAGATAGTTTATACTCGTTTCTAGTACACTGTCATGGTAGAAGACAGGCATAGCATTTTGCGGGTATGCTCAAGGCATCTTCCATGCAAAGGAACCCTGCCATGCCTGCCAAGAAACATGATGTAACGCTCACCCCAGAGCAACGCGAACGCGCCGAAATCGTTGCGCGCTCCTACAAGCACTCCGAACGGGAACGCAAACGCGCCCGTATCCTATTGCTTGCCGACACCTCCCAAGAGAAAGGAGCCTGTAAGGACGCGCGCATCGAGCAGCAGGTACAAGTGTGCAATGCCACCGTGGAGCAAGTGCGCCGCCGTTTTGCAGAGCAGGGTCTGGACGCGGCCTTGTTTCGCAAAGAGCAGTCTTGCCGCAAAGCGCGCGTCCTCGACGGCGCGGCCGAAGCGTTCCTTGTTGCGACGACGTGCAGTGCGCCGCCTGCCGGTCAGAAGCGCTGGAGCCTGCATCTGCTGCAAGCCAAAGTCATCCAAGCGGGCTATTGCGAGAGCGTGAGCCATGAAACCATCCGCCAGACGCTAAAAAAAATGAACTTAAACCCTGGCTAAAGAAGTGCTGGTGCATTCCGCCCGAACAAAACGCCGCGTTTGTGTGCGCGATGGAAGACGTACTCGACGTGTACGCCCGCCCGCTCGATCCCAAGCGTCCACAAATCTGCCTGGATGAAGGCAGCAAGCAACTCCTCGAAGACAGCCGCCCTTCCTTGCCAATGGAGCCGGGGCAGCCGCTGCGCGAAGATTACGAGTATGTCCGGCAGGGAACGTGCAGTTTCTTCATGCTGTTTGCTCCCTTACTCGCTTGGCGACACGTCGAAGTGACCGAGCGGCGCACGGCGCGTGACTTTGCCCTTGTCATTAAGATGCTCGTGGACCTCTACTTTCCCGACGCCGACAAGATCGTGCTTGTTCTGGACAACTTGAACACGCACACAGCGGCCAGTCTGTACGAGGCGTTCGATCCTGCCGAGGCTAAGCGTCTTGCCGACAAGATCGAGTGGCACTACACGCCCCGGCATGGCAGTTGGCTGGACATGGCTGAAATTGAACTGGGCGTTTTGTCACGGCAGTGTCTGGACAGGCACATTCCTAATGTAGATAAGCTTACAAGCGAAGTCGCCGCTTGGGAGCAAAGGCGCAATGAGGCCAAAAGAACGGTCAACTGGCACTTCACCACAGCAGACGCCAGAACCAAGTTGAAGAAACTCTATCCCTGCGTTCTACCTTGATGCTCTACTAGTCAACCCAACTATAAAGATATAAAGATGTAGAAAAAGGATTTTCGAGGCATGTGGGCGAATACTCTGTTGCCTGCTTCTATTCGCGCAGGGCGTTGATGGCGGGAACGCAGTCTGCCAAAATTCAGTCCATCTTGCAGGGTCAGCAGGCGGCAAGGGACGCGGAGCGCACAAACATAAATAATTGTTCGCGGAATACATATACAGGGCAGGAGAGCAAAATAATGAGACTATCACGTAATGTTGTCGGCACAGGTCTGCTGCTCGCGGTCGGCGTGGGGGGCGGAGCGGCCCTGACCGCGCGCGCTCAGCAGCAGCAAACGCCGCCCAAAGACACGCTCGGCTATCAAGACACACCGCTTCAGGCAAACGGCAAATGGCATGTTCACGACGGCCTGCGCCCCCAGCCGCCCGTGATTGATCCCGGCACGGCCAGCACACAGGACGCGGCGGGCAAGCCGCCCTCCGACGCCACGATTCTGTTCGACGGAACCGATATGTCGCACTGGACAGACGGCGGCAAGCCCGCCGCGTGGAAGGTGGAAAACGGCTACATGGAAGTGACTCCCAAAATGGGCAGCATCACGAGCAAGGAACAACTGGGCGACGTGCAGCTGCATGTCGAGTGGACAGCGCCCACAGTCATCAAGGGCAACGGCCAGGGACGCGGCAACAGCGGCGTCATGTTCTTCAACGGCAAGTATGAGGTGCAGGTGCTGGACAGCTACAACAACCCCACCTACCCCGACGGTCAGGCGGCGGGCATCTACAACAGCTACCCGCCAATGGCGAACGCGATGCGCAAGCCGGGCGAGTGGAACGTCTACGACATCATGTTCGAGGCTCCGCACTTCGACAACGGCAAGCTGATCAAACCGGGCTACGTGACCGTGATGCACAACGGCGTGTGTGTGCAGAACCATGTGGAACTTTTGGGCGAAGGTACGCATAAGGTGCGCGCCGCGTACCACGCGCACGGCCCGACCGGCCCCCTGATGCTGCAAAACCACGGCAATCCCGTCCGCTACCGCAACATCTGGTACCGCGACCTGCACCCCACCGCAGAACCCGGCGACCATGCCGTTCTGCAATAGAACGACTGAAACGAACGTTAGGCGCAACAAGCGGCCCCGCCCGGAGAGAAGTATCTTCGTGCAGGGCCGCTTGTTTATGCTTCGTAAACCGGGAACACAGCAGATTATGGCTCGGTGCGCGACAGCGTGTTCGTTTCTTCCGCCTCGATGTCGTGCAGGTCTACAAGGGCGGGCGGCGGCTCCTTAAACGTGAACCAGAAGGCGATGCCGCACAGCAATGTAAGCAGGGCCGGAACCATGAATACGGACGGCCAGTACACCGTTGAGATTGTCTGCCCGACATGCGCGGGATCGGGTACGGACGTGGTGTAATAGTCTTTCAGATGCCCGGAGAAGTAGGTTCCCAGGTAGTTGCCCACGCCCAATGTGAGCAGAGTCATCAGGCTCTGCGCGCTGCCTCGAATGTCGCGGGGCGCGACGCGGTCAATGTAGATGTACGATGTGACAAACACGAACGCGTACCCGATGCCGTGGAACATCAGGGAAAAGATGACAAGCGGCAGGCCCACGAACTTGTACGCGGCGAACACGAAGTAGCGCAGCGGCCACGCCAGCGTCCCGATCACGAGCGTCTTACGCATCCCCAGCTTTTGCAGGCAGATGGGCAGGAAAACGGCCAGCGATACGATTTCGGCCAGTTGGCTGATGCTCTTGACGAATGGGATCAAGGCGTCGCGTTCGCCCGCATCATGCAGCAGGGGCGCGGACAGCGTGTAGAAGAACTGGAATTCGGTCGAGACCAGGAACGAGATGAACATGAAGACGGCGAACCCCGGCACGATCTTGAACAGCCGGAACGACTTGGTGAACGCCCACGGGTCTTTCACCTCTTTGGACGGCGGCGTGTTGGGCAGCACGAACGAAACCACCGTCAGCACGGCCCCTAAAATAGCCGCAAGCTGCATCTCCTCGAACGGACGCCACTCGCCTTTGGCAAGCTGCGGCTTACTCAGCAAAAGGGCAGTCAAGGCCCAGCCCGCGAGCGCCCAGCCTACCGTTCCCGCCGTGCGGATCACGCTGAAATCCCGCTCCTGCTGCGCCTCGCTTCGGCCCTTGCCGCTGACATGATGGAACACGATGCTGTTGGTGATGCCCAGTGTCGGCGCAAAGGCCAGCGACCACACCCACATCCACGTCAGCAGGCCACCGGAAAATACGCTGCCTATCTCATGCTGCCGCGCCATCATAAACGCCGCGCCCGTGCAGATGGCCGACGCGATACCCAAAAAGATCTGGCTTGGCATGTAGCGGTCTACCAACTGCCCGCCGATAAAGGGCGTGATGATGCAGGCCAACCACAATACGCCATACACCGCCCCGACCTGGGCGCCCGTAGCGTTCAATCGCTGCCCTATGGTCTCGGCCAGAATCGGCGTCCACGACCCCCATACGGCATACTCCAAAAACATCATGGCCGCTAAAAGCCATTTCGCGCGTGACTGCATATTCAGCACTCCTCCGACCCGCATAAGAGCATTCAGGAAAACTTGTGGCACAAACAAAACAGCGGGCGTTTTGCCGTTCATTCGACAAAACGCCCGCCGCTTCCTGCCTCTGCGCGGCAATTAGCGAATGTCGCGCCCAAGTCTGACGCCGCCGAAGCCCTCAACGGCATTGTAACCGATGCGCAGGGCGAATAGGGCCGCATCAGGATGCTTTGCGCGCAGGCGTTCGCTCGCGTTCATGCCGACACTATCAATCTCATAGTTGCCCGTCTCAACATCAATGACGATGATCTTGCCGATGTTCTTCTCGCACTCAATCTGTTCGGAAATACTCCTGTCATACCACTCCTGCCCAAGACGTACAATGTCCTCGTTGCTTATTCGTGTATGCGGCATGATGCTGACTTTCTACACTCGCTTGCATATCAGAAAAATAGGTTTGGTAAGTCGTCCCTCAAGGAGTTTTCAGTTGGATTTGGATGTAAGCAAGGCCAGCGTCAAAACTGAAAAGGATTTTGCAGTTATATCCATTCAGTTCGTCCTTGATGTTAGCGCTGTCGAAATCCCTGCTGTTACGGTTCAGAAAACAATTAGCAGTGGAGGCTGAGGCAGCCAAATGCTGAACTACGGACGCATAAACTACCGCATCTTGCGGCGCAAGTTCAAGCATTCTTTGTATGTCCTGCGCTTTAGTCAAAATCTCGGCGTCTAGAGAAATAACTTCCGTTATTCTCAGCAACCGGGCCAACGTCAAATCAAGACGGCGTATTTCCTCATCAATACTGCGGGTTAGGAAAATTGCTACTTGCTGCAAAACATCATTCTCGCCCTTGTATGGGTCTGAACGCAACAGCTGCCCGGTCTCTCTGAGAAAACGCTCCTGCAGCGCCTTGCGATCTCGCTCGCGCCGAACCATTGTCTCGTGCGGCTCCACAATGCTGTAAGCAGGCATGATTACGCGCAGCCTGCCTGCTTCACATAGACGCAGGATGCTTTCGCAGCTCTCCTGCTGCTCCTGCATGAACGCCAGTTCCAATACAAAATTCGATTCGACATAGACGTTCATACACCGACCTCAACGTCTATCCTTCCTGATCCGAGCGCAGCCAGCAGGCCTGACTCGGTCAAGCCTGCAACCTTCTGCCCGTAGTCAAGCAGAACATCGGCGCGTTGTCTGCCCTGCCCGAAGAGGAGGGAAAGCACCATTTGAAACCCTGTTCTGCTGTATGGGGCGGCCTCCATACCCAACCGTTCATAGTAGGGATTCAGCAGCGGCGCGGGATCGATTACATACGTAGGCATGATGAGTTCTTGGGTGTAAGGGGCATCTTTCCACAGGTAGAAGCGATCAGGAAACGCCAGCAGAAAGAAAGGCGCTTTGGTAAGCCAGCCATCTGCCACAAGGTTGCGGCGTTTTTCCGCAGCCCATTCAGGCGTTTTCCCAGCGAGCGTACTAACATTGATTGTGAGAATAGGATTTCCTCTTGCGTCATTAAGGGTTATGTCAGATAGAGCGCGCGGCATGATGTTACCTCCTGTGCTTTCCGGTCGTTTTGTTGACCTATCAGGGACATAGACGTAGTACGTCAGCCGCGCGGTTCCAGGTCGCGCAGGGTCTGGGCGGTGGTTTCGGGCAGGGTGTCGTTGATGAACACGTTTGCGCCCGCTTCCGATCCGGCAAGATATTTCAGTTTGTCGGCGGTGCGGTAGGGCGGGTAAAACTCGATGTGAAAACGGGTAAACGCGTAGTCCGCGCTGCTGCCGTCGCTGGGCCGCTGGTGCATCAGCATGATGTAGGGCATGGACTTGTCGAACAGGTTGTTGTACTTCGCCATCACCGTTTTCATGATCTCGGCCAGGCTGCGCCGTTCCGCGTCGTCGAAGTCTACAATCGCGGGCCGCAGATCTTTGGCGATGATATGCACCTCGTAGGGATAGCGGGCGTAAAACGGCACGATGGCGAGGAAATGCGCGTTTTCCGTGACGATGCGCCTGCCGTCCTGCTTTTCTTCGGCAATGATGTCGTCGAAGAGATTGCGCCCGGTCTTGTCCCGGTGCTTGCGGGCGGCTGCGATCTCTTTGGCCGGAATGGGCGGGATAAACGGGTACGCGTATATCTGGCCGTGCGGGTGGGCCAGCGTGACGCCGATCTCCTTGCCCTTGTTCTCGAACATATACACGTATTTGACGAACGGGTACGCGCCCAGCGTCTCGAAGCGGTCGGCCCAGACGTGGACAAGCTGCTCGATCTTCTCGACCGGCAGTTTCGCCAGTTCGGTATCGGCCTGGGGCGTGTAGCAGACCACCTCGCACACGCCCTGCGCGGGCAGGACGGGTTCAAAGTCGCTGCTCTCGACGACGGGAACGGGCGGCTCGCGGCGCAGGCTGGGAAATTTGTTCTCAAAGACCACGATCTCATACGTGGGCGCGGGTACTTCGGTGGGAAATCCGCCGGGTTTGGTGGGCGCGAGCGGGTTGTAATCAGGCGGCGGGAAGAAGGTGCGATCCTGCCGCTGCGTGGCCGTGATGATCCATTCTTCCGTTGTCGGGTTCCAGCGCAGTTCAGACATGGGACGTGTCTCCGGTCGCGGGTGTCGGGGCGACGCTCGCCGCAGCCGCCTGTGTATTCGCCGCACTCTCCTGCACGATGGTTTGTCCTTTGCTTCCTGTCTCCTGTTCTGCATCTAAAGGCGTAATTTCCTCGAAGACCTCCGTCTCCTCCGGGGTGGCCGTAGCGGGAAAGTGGTAGTAGGCGAGGAAGCGTCCGTCGTCCTTGACGGTTATTTTCTTTTGCATCTGCATGGCGTTGTTGTTCTCCTGAAATTTTCCTGAAAGCTTTTCGTTCGCGCAGTCTGATTTCGGCAAACCTGTCGCCTCCTCCTGCCCCATCTGCTTTGTTTTCTGCTTTTCCGCTTTTCGCTTTTCACGCGCCGCGTCTTCGATTCGTTCCGGCGCACAAGGTAACGCGGCTGTAAGAAACAAAGATACAAGACAAGCAGATAGAAAGAGCGAAGATAAAGGAAGCGAGGAATGAAGTAAGAAGGCGAGAAAATGAGGGAGCAAAAAATCGCCCGCTGTCTGTTCCGGCAGACAGCGGGCAAAGAAAAACACGCGAACAAAAAAGGAAGGAACAGAACAGGTACAAACATCGTGACCGGGCAGGATTAAGACATTCAGGTGGCGCGGCGTTTACGGCGCGCAAGGAAGCCCGCGCCCGTCACGCCCAGGCCGACTAGCAGGGCGACGCTGCCCGGCTCCGGCACGGCGGCCCCGCCGACACGCGTGAGCGATACCGCATCCAAGAAGGGACTGTCCCCCGAAGCGAAACTAGGCGTAACGTCCGTAAACGTCAGGGTCGTGGACGCAGCCGTGGCCGTATACGGAAGCGAAAACACGACGTACCCGTTCGGGCCGGTCTGCGTTCCGAGCGTGAAGGTCTGCGACAGCGCACCGAGATCCACCCGCACGGCTGTGGCCGAGTTGGTATGAAAAACGTTCTCCTCGTTCAGCCCGAAAGAGAACTGATACAACTGTCCCGCGACGGTGTTGAGGGTCTGCGACAAGAACACCGGCGCGCCGTCGCCGTTCAGCGAAACGGCCTGTGTCCCGGAGTAGTAACGCGCCACGTTGTAAGGCTGACCATGCTCCAGGTACAACTGATTGCCGCCGGTGGAGTACGTCCAACCCGGCAGGGAAAAACTGCCGTCATTACTATAAATTACGCCGTTTCCGGCAAGCGCGGGACTCTCGAAGTCGCCATTGACGACGACGTTCTGGGCGTGGGCGGCGGGCAGAGCGGCAAGGGCCAGTCCGCACAGGGCGAGCGCGGGCAGGGCTAGACGCACAGGGCGCGACGCGAAACACGGGACGGCGGTAGATGGGATTGATGCAAACACGATGGAACTCTCCTTGTTACCTGACAAACTCAATGGACGCTGTTTCAGGAAGCGAATGACTGTCGCTTTCTCCTGTAACAGCGTCCATTTTACAGACGGGGCGTTTCAAACGCGTTCCACACAGCGTTTCATAGTACAAAAATCTGCAAAATGAAAAAACAATTTCAAAAACACGGCTAAGTCCGCGCTCTCCTAGCGCCTGTTGTGGGCAGTCGCCTGCATAGCCCCCGCTATGGCCTCTTCCAGCGGCATGTCGTGACCGCGCGCAAAGAGACGCGCAAACTCCGCATTCGCCAGAGCGGCCTGGGCCTGCTTTTGGCATTCCTCCAGCGCGGCCTGCTCGAAGGGCGGCAGGGACATGCCCGTGTTCGCGCTGACCGCGCTGCACACGCCCAGCAGGCAGGCCGCGCGTTCCCATTGCCGCCGCGCGCTCGCGACGCGTATCAGTCCGGCAAGCGGCACATGCAGGCTGCCCCGCTGCCCGGTCTCGCTGCTGATTTGCAGACTTTGACGATACAGCGCTTCGGCCTGATCGAGATCGCCCTGCCCCTGCGCGGCATCCGCCATGCCGGTCAGCGACGACGCCACCAGATGCCGATCTCCCATCTCGTCGCCAATAGCCTGCTCCTGCCGGTGAAAGCGCAGGGACGCTGCCCACTCCCCCCGCCGCGTCGCCAGTTCGCCCAGATTGTGCAGCATGTAGCCTTCCGTGGAACGCAATCCCTGCTCGCGGCTCAGGGCGAGCGCCTGCGTAAGCAGCGTGTGCGCGTGGTCGTATTGTTCGCCGTGCAGCGCGAAGCGGCCCAGGTTGCACAGGCACATAAGCGCGCCCTCGGAATGCCGCATCTCCTCATAAAGCGCCCGCGCTTCTTCCATGCGGGCGATGGCTTCCGCATAATCTCCCCTGTCGTTTGCCAGGTTGCCCGCCGTGATCAGCGCCCGCGCCCGCAAGCCGGGAAAATCCTGTCCCTTTGCGCGATCCAGGACGCGGGCGGCGTGTTCGCACCCCTCCTGCACATAGCCCCGACACGACCAGAACGGCCCCAGCGCGGACACAAGCCCCAGCGCGGTCTGCGCGTCGGGCGGGTTTTCCAAAATCGCCCGCATATTATCGTAGTCGGCCTCCACGCGGTCAAAGTGCGCCTGCTGTCCGGGCGTGCTGATAGCCCCGAACGCCTGCCGCGCCATGTCGAGGAAGAAAAGCGCGTGCCGCCTGTGTACCAGACTTTCCTCGTCGCGTTCGCGCAGTTTCTCCAGGGCGAAGGCGCGTACCGTTTCGAGCATCCGATGGCGCGGGGCATGGGCGCGCGCCGTGACGCCAAGCAGGGAATGCTCCTGAAGCTGCGCCACGGCTTCCAGCACCGCCTCCGAGTCAAGCGGCTCAAGGGATGCAAGTGGACTGCGTTCAAGCTGCTCAAATGCAAGTTGTTTCGGCACGTCGGCACAGACGGATTGCGCCGCGTCCAGAGTGCAGCCGCCCCGGAACACGGCGAGGCAGGCGAACACGCGCCGCGCCTCCTTGTTCAGCAGAAGATAGCTGTATTCCAGCGCGCTCCACAAGGTGCGGTGACGCGGCGAAATGTCTTTGTGACGGCTGACCAGCAGATCAAAGGGGCGTTCCATGCGGGCGAGCATCTGCGCGGGAGTCAGTACGCCGGCCCAGCCCGCCGCGAGTTCCAGGGCCAGCGGCACGCCCTCCAGTTTGGCGCACAGGGCGGCCACATGCGAGGCGTTGCGGTCGGTCAGGGCAAAATCCGGGCGCACGGCCTGCGCCCTGTCCACAAACAACTGCACACTGGCAAATTCTCTCAGCCGCTCCGGCGTTCCCGCATACAGCGGCAGGGCCAGGGGCGGTATGGGAAACTGCCGCTCGGCCTCCAGACGCAGCGGCTGCCGCGACGTGACCAGGCAGGACAATCCCGCGCAGGCTTGCAGCAGGGCGCGTACCAGCAGCGCGCCCGTGTCCGCCAGATGCTCATAGTTGTCCAGAATGAGCAGCGTTTTGTGTGCGCGCAGATGCTCCACGACGCGCATCTGCATATCCGCGCCGTCATTACGCGGCAGGCCCAGCGCAGACGCGACTGAGGCGCAAATGCGGCCCGCCTCGCTGACATCCGCCAGAGACGCAAAGCATACGACATTAAATCCAGGATCAAACTCGGAAGCGTGTTCAGCATCGTGGCGGGCGTGATCGTGAGCGGAACAGTGGGCGTGGCGTCGGGCCTGAAAGTGCGCGGCCACTTCGAGGGCAAGGCGCGTTTTGCCCGCTCCGCCCGGCCCGGTCATCGTAATCAGGCGCGCGCCGTCTTGCAGCATGCCGACAAGGGTTTCGCGCTCTTCGATCCGTCCAAAGAACCGCGTAAAAGCGAGCGGCAGGGGAACGGGCGCGACAGTGGGTAAAGCGGCGGCGGGAGTATGCCTTGCCGTGTCTGCATGAACCGCGCCCGGATGCAGGATGCTGTCGGGCATCCCCCCTGTACCGGGCGTCAGGAGGGTGGCAGGCGTTCGGGACAGCGGAGGGAATGAACGAGGCGGGTTCTCCGGCTGCGCTTTCAGGGCGGCGGCAAGCCTGCGTATCTCTTCGCCGGGAACGTCGCCTAGCTCGTCACGCAGCCTGCGTTCCCACTCCTGATAGTGGCGCAGGGCCATTGCGGGCTGATGGGCGGCCGTATGCAGGCGGATCAGGGCGGCATGAACCGGCTCGCAAAAGGGGTCGGCGGCGAGAGCGCAGTGCGCGTAATCCAGCGCCATGGTGATGTCGCCCGCCTGCTCGCACAATCCCAGCATTTGCATTAGCGCGCCGAGATGCTGTTCGGCCAGCCGATTTTGCAGATGCGCGGCCCAATCATCGTACAGGTGGGGCAGCAGCCTGCCGCCATACGCTCTCAGCGCTTCGTTCAGGCAGCGCTGCTTATCCGCAGGCGTGTCGGCGCGCTCGGCCTTGTTCAGGGCCTGCTCGAACACGCTCACGTCCGTGACAAACGTGTCGGGGTGCAGACGCGCGCCATCAGACCGGCTCACCAGCGCGTCGCCGTCCCATCCGAACTGCCGGTGCAGGCTATTGATGGCGACGCGCAGGTTGGTGCGGGCCGCGCCTGGCTCGCTGTCGGGCCAGAACAGCTCGATCAGCACATCGCGCGAGTGCGTCTGGTGCGGGTGCAGGGCGAGGTACGCCAGCAGCGCGCCGGTTTTTTGTGTGCGGAACCGCTCGATGGTTCTGCCGCCGCCCTGAGCGCGCAGACCGCCGAGAAATTGCAACTGCCAGATGTCGTTCATGCTCCAGCCTATGTCCCTCTGTGTACGCGCAATCGTTGCGATATACGGCACACATAAAGATGTTCGGCTGATAACAAGCGGTATCCTGCATTTCGCTCCGGTATTTCTACGGGATCATGCCCTGCGCCGCAATATACAGGCATTCCGGCGGTCGTTTTTCCTCGGACAGCAGCCTGAAAACGACCCCGCAAGAGCCGTATTTTGGAAAAAGCAAAAAAAGCCCGTCCCCTGTTCCGGCAGGAGACGGGCAAACGCGGTCGGTTTTGCTGCACGAAAAGAAGTTTTTCCAACCTCTCTGCCGCACAGCAGGTCGTCGCGCAAATAAAAACAATTTGGATGGAAACAATCGGAATGGAACAAACGAAACCAAAGCGGAATGTAGTTTTTGCTCAGGCGGCGCGGCGCTTGCGGCGGCCCAGGAAGCCCGCCGCGCTGACGGTCACGCCCACCAGCAGGGCCATACTGCCCGGTTCCGGCACGGCGGCAGGCGTGGCGGTGACGCTGAGGTTGCGGACACGCCCCGCATCGAAGTTGTCATCACCGAAGTTCACGACGAAATCGAGCGTATTGACGCCGCTCTGAAACAGGCCCCCGCCGTAGCTGAAGGGTGTATAGTTGCGCCAGGCCGCAGGCCCGGGAACGTTCAGACCCGACACGCCCGCCGTGGTCAGGCTCTGGCCGTTGAGCAGAATATCCGTGGCGCTGTCATCCTCGCGGAACTGCCCTGACAGGGTGGCTGTGCCGACAGTAAAGCCCGCGAGATTGAAGGTGGTGTGCAGATAGTAGGTTCCCGTGGTCTTGCCCGCCGCCGACAGGGTGTTCTGCGCGTCGGAAAATCCGATCCAGGCGGAGGCGGCGTCATTGTTGTCCCACTCGTTATAGTGGTTGTTGTTGCCCAGCACAATGGCGTTCGAGGCCGCGCCCGTGGACGGCGTAATGATCGTCCAGTGGGTGTCAATCGCGCCGCCCGCAAGCGGCGTGGCCGTCGCGCTCTGGCCCGTGTTGAAGATCGCGACCTGTGCGCCGGAGGGAACGCTCAGACCGGCCAGCAAGCCGAACGCGAGGACGAGGCCGGACAGCGGGCCGGTCGAGACGCGCAGCGCGGCGGACTTTGCAGAAGTTTGTACAGGCGTGTTCGCAGGCGTTTTCATAAAGATTTTCGCAGGTGTTTTCAGAGACGTTTTCAGAGACATTGTGGAGGCATCCTTTTTGATCCGAGTCGATTTGAGACGTACCGCTTGAAGTAAAAAACAAAACAGGGCGTCCACCAGGTACCGACAGCAGAACAGCAAAATGGACACCGCGCAGAAGCAGAGCATAATCCTTGCTCCGTCTTCCCGTTACAGTGTCCATTTTACAAACCAGGCGTTTCAAATGCGTTCCAAAAAGCGCCGAATATGCGTTTTAACAAGTATTTACAGGAATCTTCAAAGAAATTTCCTCGCTTCAGCCATGCCAGCGTATCGCGAGGAACGCGAACACCACGGCGATTACGCACAATACGGCGGCAAGCCATACGACGCCATGACGTTTGAAGAATTCGCCCGGCAGGGCGCTCAGGCCGTCGGGCGCGGCGCGGATGGACCGGGCAGTTTCCATTTTGGGCGTGTCCCTTAGAACCTGCGTCTGTATGGCGGCTGTTCGTAAAGGGGAGTGTTCCTGCGTAGCCGAAAGCCAATGCCCGCCCTGCGTCTGCCCTGTCTGCCCCTGTTCCATCTTCACAGCCGGACGCGGGAGAAAAGGCGAGACAGCCTGCCCGTTCGCGCCCGCCGTGTCGGGACTGCTCGCCGAAGCACTTGCCTCTAAGCGGTCAGGTGGGGCGAAAAGTTCGGCCCGTCGCGGCAGGCGGGCATAGGAGGCGTTCCAGGCGGATACGTGCGGCCCGCCCTGCGCGGGATAGTGGGGGCGTGGCATGGCGCGTTAAAACCCCCGCAGGTACTTGAGCCGCTGCAAAAAGCCTATGGCCGCTTCCTGCGTGTCGGGATGGGGGGCGTACAGTATCGTCGTGGCCGGGAAGCTGTGGAACAGGCACGCGCGCAGCACGAACGGCTGGTCGGCGGCGGGTTCCAGCCACAGTTCCTCGACGTTCATGATGGTGTTGAGCGGCGTGGCGTGCATCCGCAGGCCGTTCGCGAAGGCCAAAAACTCGTAGAGTGTTTCGCCCTCGATGGCGATGCCCTGCAATTTGGGCCGCGCGCTCGCCTCCCATCCGCAGCTTCCGTCACTGAAATAGCTCTCATCCACGTCGCGGGACAGGTACGAGGCGCGCACATTGGGGTGCGCCTCGGCAAACTCCGTGAGAAGGGTTTCAATCCGTTGATGTATGCCCGGCTGCAGGCGCAGTTCGCACAGCAGATTGCGAAAGCGCCGCCCAAAGTCGCGGGCCGCGCCCGGCTCCCGGTCGTGGCCTGCCAGTCCACTGTTTTTTCGGCTCGTCGCTGTCCCTGAAAGGATCAGGGCGGGGTTGACTTCTGCGCTCACGGGGCGTTCCCTCCTCTACTGTACAGCCTTGCGGCACGGGCCGCGCATCCGTGCGCCTTTTCCCCGTGCCAGGTGTCATTATCGGCAGACCATCCAAAAACATAAGAGGAGGACGCCCCGTACCAAAGAGAAGCGCACAGCGCAGGACTGCTCAGAAAATTGCGCTTAACAAGTCTGGTCAAGCCGGGTACAATACTTTCATGATTACCATCAACATCAACGACGTTTCCCGCGATCTTCCCGGCTTTTTGCAGCGCCTCCATGCGGGCGAGACCGTGTTCATCGTACAGGACGATCTGCCTGTGGCGGAACTCAAACCCCTGCCCGCTGTACCCGCCGGAACATCGCTGCGGCCTTTTGGTCTTTGTGCCGGTGAATTTGTTGTGCCTGACGACTTCGACGCGCCTTTGCCCGACGATCTGCTTGCGGAACATGAGGGCAAATGAGCAAGCAGCAAATTATCCAGTTGGTGCGCCAATACTTGCAGCCGCTGCAAGCCAGCCTCGGAACAGAGATTGTGGAACAGGCAGTGCATCGGGACGGGAATTGGTGGTACGTTCCCGTCCGCTCCGCACAGCAGCAGCCCAGGGTATACGGCTATTACGAAGAGTTGATGGCTGTGGAAGGTGAACTCAAAGAACACGAGAACATAGACGTGTTGCTTGTGCCTGCGGGGTAAGCAGAAAAGCGGCGATCATAAACATTGGTCAAGAATAAACGTGATAAGAGCGTCGGGATCAAAGCGGGAAGCGAGCCGATTATACAGCAGAACAATCCCTGCCCCGATCTCTGGCAGCAAAGCCAAACGACTGCCATAACCTTCTACGCCGCCCCAATGTCCCACACAGGTTTGTCCGTGGCAGGAGTTGATAAAGAAAGACAGTCCGTACTGCTCTTGCGGCCCATTGTTTGTTGCGGTGCGCGGCGTCTGCATCGCTTGGACAGACGCGGCAGACAAAATCTGTTGGCTGCTGAAACGCCCTGCGTTGATCTGCATGACAGCAAAGTTTGCCAAGTCGAGGACAGACGAAAACGCGCCGCCGGCGGGCTGTCCTGCCCTGCAATTCCACAGTCCTGGCTCGACATACAGGCTGCCATCATTCCGGGGCGTATGCGAACAAGCCATAGTATACTGCTGCGCGATGTCGCCATCGAAGGTGGTTTGCGTCATTGCCAGCGGCGCGAACACATACTGCTGCATCAAGTCGGCGAATGACAGGCCGCTGACCACCTGAGCGACATACCCAGCCAAACTAAATCCCGGATTGCTGTAATGCCACTGCGCGTCCGGCGCGGCAATCAGAGGCAGGCGGGGGAGGTCCTCTTCAACGTACCTTTGCAGCGCGTTCATGTCCGCATCGCCATGCAGCGTATACTCGAAGGGCAGGCCGCTCGTGTGACTTAGCAGCATCCGAAGCGTTATGGTTTGCGCGGCGTGGGCATCGCTGAGGGTCAGCCAGGGGATATACGCGCAAACGGGGGTGTCCAAAGCCAATTTTCCAGTTTCCGCCAGATGCAGCACGGCGGTTCCTGTCAGCGGCTTTGTCACGGAAGCGATGCGAAATAGTGTTTGTGGCGTTACGTCCAATCCTTCCGCATCACTGCGCGTTTTGCCGAAGCCCCGCGCGAAGACCACGCGTCTGCCCTGCACAATGGCGAGCGCAACGCCGGGAACGCCGGATGCGTCCATCTCTGCTTGAACCCGACGCTCTAGGGCATCTGTGTCCAGCATCGGCTCTCCTTCCACCTGCATAGGCTGCTTTTTGTTCGCGCCCAACATATTGTTTCCCAAATTGAGACAGGCATCAGGAAACGCGCGTTTCCTGATGCCTGACTTGTTTGTTAGCCGCGTTTTGTCACTTGCCTTCGAGTTTGTCGGCGGCGGTGTTGGCGGACTTTTGGACATTTGTGGATTTGGCCGTAGTCGCGAGATTGCGCAGGGCCGGAACCGCGTCCTTGTCCATGCGGTCGCCGAGAACATCTATGACGGCCAGTTCCACGCGGGGCGAGGCGTCGCTCAGCAGGGCGACCAGTTTGTCATGGACGGGCTTGCTGCCGGGCGCGAGTGTGCCGATGCCCCGCACGGCCTGCGCGCGCACCAGAGGCGTATGCGATTCGCTGGTGGCGGTCAGCAGAAGGGGAACGGCGGCATCCGTCTTGGCCTGGGCAAGCGCTTCTACGCTGGCCCGCGCCAGCCGGTCATTGAACGAAGATTGGCCCAACTGGTGCTGAAACACATCCAGGTTGGCGGCTGCATTCTGCCGTCCCAGCGCTCTCATGCCCGCTTCCACGACGCCATACATCGCGGTATCGCTCAGGGCCGCGCCGCGCAGCAGCCGGGTGTCTTCCTCGGTAGGCGCCAGTTGGCCCAGCGCGTTCAGCGCGGCTTCGCTCCGCGCCGGCTGCTTCATCTGCGCCTGCGCGTGGAAGAGCGGGCGCAGGGAAGGATCTTTCGCCACGCTCAGACGCTCGATCATGTACGCCGCCACATTGTCGCTCGGCTCCTTTTCAATGGCCTGCGCGAACAGGGCGATCAGGGCATTGTTGGGCGTACCCAGCGCGGCAAGTTGGGCGGCGGCCTGCTGCCGCTGAAACTCCTGAAAGTAGCCGGGTGTGCCGGCGAGCGTCTGATCGAATTCCGGCGGGGCCGTATTGGTGTTCGGGTCCACATCGCCTTTCATCAGGCTTGCGGCCCGCCGCCGATCCACGGCGTTCGGGGCATGGCGCACCAGGACGGGCAGCTCTTCGGGTGTCCAGGCCGTGTCCTTGATCTCGCGCAGGATGTCGTGATCCGGGTCGAGCAGAAGGATGGCGGGCTTCTGCGCCGCCGGGATGCGGAACTCCTGGGATGCCTGCGACAGCGTGACATGTTCGCGCACGATGCCGTTGCGGCCCGTCGCGCCCCCCGCCGAATTATCATTGCCGTTGGGAGTGGGCAGCAGGCCCAGCGTGAGCGGCGTGGTATAAACGGGCGTACCGTCGCTCGTGTCCTGCGTCTGCTTCACGGTCGCCACGACCTCTTTGCGGCCCTCGTCATACGTCCACGTCAGGTTCAGAACAGGATGACCGGGCTTGCGTATCCACTGGTCGAAAAACGGTTTCAGGTCTTTGCCCGTGTACGCGGACAGGGCCGATTCCAGGTCGCTCGTGTCCACGGGCTTGTACGCGTACTTTTTCAGGTACGCGCCCAGGCCGCCGAAGAACGCCTTGTCACCTAATTGTCGGCGCAGCATGTGCAAAATCACGCCGCCTTTGGCATAGGTATGCGACGAATCGAACATGTCGTCGGGGCCGCGATACAGGTTCGTGGACACGGCATGCTTGGCGCGGGCTGCGCCCCTCAGATACGATGTCGTGTTGTTGTCCACCTCGCGCTGGTACGCTTCCTCACCGTTAAGATGCTCCATGTAGTACATCTCGAAGAATGTGGCGAAGCTTTCGTTAAGCCAGGCGTCGCCCCAATCACTGCATGTCACCAGGTCGCCGAACCACTGATGCGCCAGTTCGTGCGAGTTCAGGCTGCTCATCGGGTAGTTGCCGCTGCGCTTGTCCGTCAGTCCGAACGAGCCAAGCGTGGTCGCGCTGACGTTCTCCATGCCGCCGGGAAAGTCGTATACGGCGCACTGCGCGTACTTGGGCCACGCGTACTTGACGCCCAGCTTGTCGGAAAACCAACTGAGCATGTCGGGCGTATTGCCGAAGCTGCCCGGTATCAGGCTCGCCTGGCCGCGCGGCACGACATAGTAAAGCGGTACGCCGCGCCATACGTCTTTCTGCACGTCCAGTTCGCCGCCCACGAGCGAAAGCAAATAGGTGCTGTGGGGCTGCGTCATCGTCCAATTAAAGGTGCGCGTGTGCGCGGCCTCGTCGCGCGTGGCGGGCGACTCGCTGCCGTTGCCGATCACGACCCAGTCTTCCGGCACGGTCGTATGCGTTTCGCTGGTGCATTTGTCGTTGGGGAAATCGTAGCAGGGAACCCACGAGCTGTTGGTGTCGGTCTCGCCCTGCGTCCAGAACTGCGGCTTGCGGTCGGGGTCGTTGGGCGTGGGATCAATCCAGCGGAAACCGCCCGCGCCGTTCGCCCCCACGCGCTCGCGGGCCGAAGGCGGGGGCGACATGCGGTAGCGGATTTCCAGAGCGACCTCTTTGCCGTTGGGCAGGGGCGCGTCTTTGGAGTAGACGGTCAGCACATTGTCTTTATGCTCAAACTGCGCGTCTTTGCCATCCAGCATACAGGCGTCAATGACAAGACTGCCCCGCGCATCCATTTGCAGGCTCGACAGCGGGCCGCGCAGGGGCGTGAGATAGTGCGTGACGATGCCGGTCGCGCTGTGTTCCTTTGCATTGACCGTAAAGTACACCTTCATGTGCCGGACATGGTACTCGCGCACGCGGGCAGTATGAATTACGGCAGCGGGCGGCGCAAACGGATTGGGGCCGCCGCGCCGTCCCTGCGCGCGCGCGCTGTTGGGAAGCAGGCAGACGGCGGCGAGAGCGGCAAAACCGAGCAGGCGGCGAGGGCGCAGGAAGCGGGCGCGAGCGAAATAGTTCAAATCAAACTCCTTGAATCCAGGCAGAACAAAAGCATGGCACAACAAATTGATACGGCACAAAAGTGGAAATAGCAAAAGAAAAAACACGAAAGAAAAAAGGCGTCTGGAAACAGACGCCTCAATTCCCTTAATGTTACCTTAAAAGATGCGGATTACGTGCCGCATGCCGCTGTTGCTTTCAGCGCATTTTACGCGCTAATGCACGGTACACGGCATCATCGTTGCGCCTGCCGACCATCATGATCTTGACGGCGTCCTCGCGAATTCTGTAAATAACGCGAAACTCGCCTATATCTGCCCGACGCACGTTATCATACCCTTGCAGCAAAGAGGAGTCGGGGGGCAGCGCATCCAGCGTTAGAGCAAAAATCTTGCGCGCGACTTGCTTGTACTGTTTCGCATCGAGCGCAGTAATGTAATCCAGCACATCTTTGTCAATGTCCAGATTCACGCATCCGCCCTTTTTTCTCTGCCTCTTCTTCCTGTGCCTCTTCTTCCTCAATCTGCCTGAGCCGAGCGTTTAAGACGCGCATCGTTTCTTCCGGGCCGATGTAGCCGCTCTTTTCCGCTTCCAGGGCGCGTTCGCCCCAATAACGGTCCTCATGGGCTTGTAAACGGTCATAGTCCTCACGGGAAAGCAGGACGGCCACAGCCCGCCCCGATTTCTCCACCATCACCGGCCCCCGCTGTGCCTTCTCCAGGAACTCGCCAAAATGATTTTTAACTTCCGTCGCTGTCGCTTTCATGAAATCATACCTCCGATAGTTATTTTAACTGTTTTAAACAATTTAGTCAATGTCTATTTCGGTGTCAAGCCTTCTTATCCCTAGTTGTCAGGGTGCTGGACATGCAGGAAAACATGCCGGATGCGCCGAAACGTGTCTTACATTTGCGTAAACGTGGAAAACACCGGCAGGTGAACGAATAAGCCTGCAATACGTAGCCTTCTGTCTATAAATAACCATCGGCAGAAGCATTCGATCTGGATACTTCTAAATCTGATTGAGGGAGCATAACAATGCGGTTTGCACATTTGGCGGGCAGTGGGGCGCTTATCGGCCTGCTTGCCCTGACGGGTACGCTGAACGTCCGGGCGCAGGACGCCGCGCCCAAACAGGACACGGCGCAGGGAACGGCCAACACCAAGCAGGACCCGGTCGCGCCCGGCATCAGCAAGCAAAATTCGGGCGACCTGCCCGGCAGCGACCAGATCAAGGAGCGCCTGAGCAGGGACGAGTACGAAGCGGCCTGGGTGCGCCTGTTCGATGGCACGACCACATTTGGCTGGGAGCCGCGCGGGGTAGGCGCGACAAGCGCGGCGGGTGAAGCGGCGGGCTGGACAATCGCCGATCAATCCTTGCAATGCAAGGACAAAGCCGCCACCTTTGCCACCAAGACCGAGTTCGCCGACTTTGAATTTGCGGGCGAGTGCTATCTGGAAAACGGCGCGAGCGCGACCATCAGCCTGCGCGCCCCCCTGTCGGGCGACATCACGGCGGCGAACGCCGCGCAGGTACGCTTCATTTCGGGCGCGGGGCGCACCGTAGCGCGGGCCGGAACGTATGTGCTGCCCAGCGCGCAATGGAAGCCGTTTTACATCACGCTTGACGGCAGCAAACTGATTCATTCGCCCGACGCGCAGGGCAAGAAAACGCAGATCGAAAGCGCGGCAAGGCGCGGCGTGATCGCCCTGACCTCGACCGGCAAAGGAACCGTCTGCTTCCGCAACCTCAAGCTCAAGCCGCGCGGCTTCAAGACCATCTTCAACGGCAAAGACCTGACCGGGTGGACGCCCATCCCCGACCACAAATCCGTGTTCAGCGTCACGCCCGAAGGCTTCCTCAACATCAAGAACGGCAATGGCGATATACAAAGCGCGGCCCAGTTCGGCGACTTTGCCCTGAGCGTAGATGTGTACTCGAACGGCGATCATCTCAACAGCGGCGTGTTCGTGCGCGAGATACCCGGCCAGTTCTGGGCCGGCTACGAGGATCAAATCCGCAATCAGTGGCAGGGCGACGACCGCACGAAAGCCGTAGACTATGGCACGGGCGGCATTTACAACCGACAGCCCGCCCGCAAAGTGGTCTCGACCGACCGCGAATGGTTCACCATGACACTGTTCGTCAGCGGCACACATCTGGCCTCGTTCGTGGATGGCTACCAGGTAGCCGACTTTACCGACACGCGCCCCGCCGCCGCCGATAACAACGCCCGCAACGGCGTTCGCACCCTGCCCGGCTGCATCGGCTTGCAGGGCCACGATCCGACGACTGACCTGTCATTCCGCAACATCCGCGTCGTGGAAATGCCAGCCGCCAAACCCAATGCCGCGCCGCCCGCTACGGTGCAAGCGAAACGAGCCGCTAAAGACGTTTCGGTGTCCCTGAAAGTCAACAACGCGGTCTATCTGAATGCCAGTCCGATCACGATGGATCATCTGGAACAAGCGCTGAGGGCGCTGTATGCGGAGGCTTCGCCCGCCGGAACCCCGCCCCGGCTCGCCATTACAAGCGACAAGAACGTTTCATACGGGCGCGTGGTCGCCGTGATGGACGCGGCGCGCAGGGTCGGGTATACACAGGTGCTTATCGGCAAAGCTGGCAATTAAACGCTAAAATGCAACGCCGGGGCAGGGCGAAACAAGCGGTCTGTATTTGCCCTGCTCCCGGCCCCCGGCCTTATACGCAAGGAGCCTGTATGCTGCTGACGGAACACCAACTGCAAACACTTCATGCCGCGATGGACACCCTGATCCCGCCTGACGACTGGCCCGGCGCATGGGACAACGGCGCGGGCCAGTATCTGCTGCGCCAGTTCGAGCGCGACCTGGCCCACACCCTGACCGAATACCGCCTGGGCCTGGACGCGCTGGACGCCGAGGCCCAGGCGGTATTCGGCAGCGATTTCGCGCCGCTCACACCTGAACAGCGCACTGCCCTGCTGCAATCCATCGAGGACGGCGGGGCCAAAGCGCACTGGCCCGTCGCCCCCGCCGCCTGGCTCGCCCAACTGGTCAATCATACCGCCGAAGGCTACTACGCCGACCCCGCGCAGGGCGGCAACCCCAACTGCGACTCGTGGGACATGATCGGCTTCCACGTCACTGGATAAAATGCGCGATGCCTTACCGCCGATGACACGGGTGAAGCGGATAAACGCTGATTTGCTTCCAAGATAATCCGTGTGCATCTGTTTCATCCGCTTCATCTGCGGTAAAGCAATCTCTTCATGGAGGATTCGATGGCGGACATGTACGACGTGATAATCATAGGGGCGGGAGCGGGCGGCGGCGTGGCGGCGGGTGTGCTAAGTGAAGCGGGCAAGCGCGTCCTCCTGCTGGAGCGGGGCGGGCCGCTGAACTTCGAGACCGTGGGCCGCGACCATCTGCGTAATCAGCGCATTTCGCTGTACGGGCATAGCGCAGGCCCCGACATCGAAGGCAATCCCCGCTTGGCGACCGACACGCGCAACGTGACGCGCCTGGTGCGCCCGCACGAGGGCGGGTATCACAACAACGCGGCGGGCGTGGGCAGCGGAACGGCTGTTTATGGCGCGCAGGCGTGGCGCTACATGCCGCAGGACTTCCGCATGGCGTCCACGTATGGCGTCCCCGAAGGCAGTTCGCTCGCCGATTGGCCCCTGGATTATGACGACCTGGAACCCTACTATGAGCGGGCCGAATGGGAGATCGGCGTGGCGGGGGACGGGGCCGCCAACAAATTCCAGGCCCCGCGCAAACGAGGCTATCCCATGCCGGCTTTGCCCGACACCCTCTCGCGCCGGATGCTGCGGCGCGGCGCGGACGCGCTGGGCTGGAACACGTTTCCCATGCCCGTCCTCATCAACACCGTACCGTATCTTGGGCGCGAGTCGTGCATCCACTGTCAGCACTGCGTGGGGTTTTACTGCCCCACCGACGCCAAGAACGGCACACAGAACACCCTCATTCCCCGCGCCCTCGCGACCGGCAACTGCGACCTCAAGATGCGCGCCATGACCGAGCGCATTGACACCGACGACGGGGGCAAAGTTACGGGCGTCACCTACCTGCACGACGAAAACGGGCAGGTCACGCGGCACACCGTACAGGCCCGCGCCGTCGTCGTATCCGGCGGCGGAACCGAAACGCCCCGGCTGCTGCTCAACTCGTATAGCGACCTGCATCCGAATGGCCTGGGCAACGCGCATGACATCGTGGGCCGCAATTTGCAGGGCCATTACTATCCCGGCGCGTATGCGCTTATGGAAGACGAAGTGTACGACGGGGTGGGGCCGGGCGTGGGCATCGCAAGCTGCCAGTTTAGTCACGGCAATCCGGGCATCGTGGGCGGCGGCATGATGGCCGACGACTTCATCAAGCTGCCCATCATCCACTGGTATCGCGCCATGCCGCCCGATATGCGGAAATGGGGTATGGAGAACAAAGCGTGGATACGCGACAACTATCGGCGCACACAGCAGATTTTCGGCCCCGTGCAGGACATCCCAAGCCCCGACAGTCGCGTGTCCGTCGCTCCCAACGTGCGGGACAAGTACGGCATCCCCGTCGCCCATCTGTCGGGAACCACGCACCCCGAAACCCTGAAAACGGCGGAATTCATGTTTGAACGCGTTGTTCAGTGGCTCAAAGCGTCGGGAGCCGTCAAGGTGTGGGGCGCTCCTCCGAGTTTGTACCTGAGCGGCGGGCAGCATCAGGCGGGAACCTGCCGCATGGGCGACGATCCGCGCACAAGCGTTACCGACAAATGGGGCCGCGTCCACGACCATGACAACCTCTACATCATGGACGCCAGCCTGCACGTCACGAACGGCGGCTTCAACCCCGTCCTGACCATCCTCGCCCTCGCCTTCCGCAACGCCGAACACCTGGCGCAGACGCTGTAAGAAGGGTTGAACCACGGGGAACACGGGGATTGTGGGGAACAGAGAGTACGAGAACAAGATGGAGCAGAGCAATGGCCGCACAAAGAATACCGATACCTGTCACGCCGGAGGAGTACCTGCTCGGGGAGGAAAGCGCGACAACGAAAAGCGAGTACCATAACGGTGTCATCATCGCAATGGCAGGCGGCAATCCTGACCATAACGAACTTGCATTCAACATCGCAGGAGAGCTAAAGCCGCAAATGCGCGGCGGAAACTGTCGCGGCTTTAGCAGCGATCAGCGTGTCAGTGTGCCGCGCTGTAACAAATACTACTATCCTGATGTCGTTGTCGCTTGTGGAGAGCTGCAATTTGAAAGTATCAGGGGAGTACGCTCGCTGCAAAACCCGACCCTGGTTGTCGAAGTGCTTTCGCCAAGCACCGAGGAGGACGACCGCAGCGACAAGTTTGCCTGCTACACCTCCTTACCTTCTCTCCAGGTCTATATGCTTGTGTCACAGGCCAGACCGCGTGTAGAAACCTATACGCGCCAGCAGGACGGCTTCTGGCAGCCCGCAAAGTTTGACGGCCTGGATGCCGTTGTTCCCCTGCCCTCCCTCGGCTGCGAACTGCGCCTCGCCGACATCTACGGCGACATCATCTTCCCGCCCCAACTGCAAAACACGAATGATGCAGACGGCGGCGATCAGGCGTAAATAACTTGTATGGCGCGGCGCTTAACTCCGTGCGCCTCGCTCCGCTTCAAAATCAGCAAGGGCGCGTTCCAGAGCGGCAACGACCTTTTTGCGCTTCGGCTCTTCAAACAGATACTGTGGCAGGCGCTGATACCACGGCTGCCAGTAGTGTTCACGATCAACGCGCGCATAGCGGTCACTCGGATGTATTTTGATCCGAAAGTAGCCCAAGCAGTAGCGCAACTCCTCAATAGACTGGAACTGAAAGGTAAAGGAACATGCCTCGACAAAATACATCCAACACGGAATGATGTTGTCGCAGGCAGGAACGGCGGGCAGACCTCCGATGCAGCGGTTCGTCATGTGGACTACATGCTTATCTGCATCTAGCGTTTCTTTCCAGTGGCGGGACATTCTTGTATCTCCTCAAGTTGTAGATTGTGATATTTCAGGCGGCTGTTCGCCGCGCATGTTCCGTTCCGAATGCCCTCTTATGGTATCATAAAGCTATGACAAAGCAGACTACTGAAAACATTCAAATCACTACGCTTGCCAATGGCGTCCGCGTGGTTTCCGAGCATATCACATACGTGCAAAGCGCGAGCGTCGGTCTGTGGGTCGGTGTGGGTTCGCGGGATGAGCAGGACAAGATACGCGGCATTTCCCACTTCATTGAACACATGCTGTTCAAGGGAACGGGACGCCGCACGGCCCGCGAGATCGCCGACGAAGTGGAGTCGCGCGGCGGGCATCTCAACGCCTTTACGGGCAAAGAAACGACCTGCTACGAGACCCGCGTTCTGGCCGAAGACGTGGGCCTTGCCTGCGACATCCTGACCGACATGTTCCGCAACAGCCTGTTCGACCGCGACGAGATGGAGCGCGAAAAGCGCGTCGTGATCGAAGAAATCAAGATGTACGAGGACACGCCCGAAGAGATGGTGCATGACGTGTTCGAGCAGACGCTCTTCGGCAAGCACAACCTGGGCCAGCCCATCATCGGCAGCGAAAAGACCGTGTCCGGCCTGTCCCGCGACGACATCACCGGCTACATAGACGCGCAGTACCGCCCTGACCGCATCGTTCTGGCCGCAGCCGGCAATCTGGAACACAGCGAACTTGTGGCTCTGGCCGAGCGCACATTGGGCGACCTGAGCGGCACGACCCCCGACCGCAAAGACAAGGTTCCCCACGCGTCCGGCAAAAGCAAGCAGGTGCGTAAGCGCGACGTGGAGCAGGTGCATTTCGTGATGGGAACGCAGGGCTACAGCAAAAGCGACAAGAACCGCTACTCGCTCTCCATCCTCAACAATGTGCTGGGCGGCAATATGAGCAGCCGCCTGTTTCAGGAAATCCGCGAAAAGCGCGGACTGGCGTACTCGGTCGGCACGTATGGCCGCTCGTATCAGGACGGCGGCTACTTCTGCGCGTATGGCGGAACCAGCCCCGACACGTATGAGCAGGTTCTCGACCTGACCCGCAAGGAGTTCGCCAACGTTCGCAAAAACGGCCTGACCGACGACGAACTCCGCAAGGCCAAAACGCAGGTGCGCGGCGCAATCGTGCTGGGCATGGAAAGCATGAATGCGCGCATGAACCGCTACGGCGACTCGCTGCTCTCCTATGGCCGCGTGATCCCCATTGACGAGGTGCTGAAGGAGTACGAGGCCGTGTCTCACGACACCATCGCCCGTGTCGCCGACCAGGTGTTGAGCGACGACAAACTCACGCTCACGGCCATCGGCAGCTTCCCCCGCGCCAAGAAAGAAGACAAAGAGTAGCCCCGAAGGGCTGTTTGGAGTGGTCGGCATGGACGAGGTTCAGGACGGGCGGCGCGTTCTATATACGGTCGGGCATTCCAACCACACTCTTGACGTATTCCTCGGCCTGCTGACGCAGCACAGTATAGAGGTGCTTGTAGATACGCGTTCGCGCCCGCATTCCAGTTATGTGCCGCATTTCAATCATGATGTACTCAGGCCCGCTGTCGTCCAGGCGGGCCTGCGGTTCGTGTATCTGGGGCAGGAACTGGGCGGCAGGCCCGAAGGGACGCAGTATTACGACGCCGAGGGGCATGTTTTGTATGACCGCGTGGCGCAGCGCAAGGATTTTCAGGCGGCGATAGCGAAACTGGAGCGTGGCGCGGTCGAGCATAAAATCGCCCTGCTGTGCAGCGAGGAGAACCCCGCGCACTGTCATCGCAGGCTTCTGGTGGCCCGCGTATTGGGCGAGCATGGGGCTTGGATCGTCCACCTGCGCGGCGACGGCAGGCTGCAAACCGAAGCGGACTTGAATGAGGCGGAAAAACCGCCGGACAAGAGCGGCGGGCAGCAGAGTTTGTTCGATTTAGACGCGGGCGCACAGGACGACATACAGGCAGGAGGCGGGGCGTGGAGGTCTACACAATCGGTTTCACGCAAAGGACGGCCCGACAGTTCTTCGAGACGCTGAAAACAGCGGGTGTGCGCCGCCTGCTGGATGTGCGCCTGAACAACGTGTCACAGTTGGCAGGCTTTGCCAAGCGCGATGACTTGGCCTACTTCCTTGAAACGATCTTAGGCATGGAATACCGCCATGAACCCCTCCTCGCCCCCACGCAGGAAATGCTGGACGCTTACAAGAAACAGCGGGGCGACTGGCGCGATTACGAGCGGCTGTTTGTCGCCCTGATGGCCGAACGCAAAGTAGAAGCCGCATTCGACCGCTCTCTGTTCGAGACGCCGACCGTGCTGCTGTGCAGCGAGCGAACCTCCGAACACTGTCACCGACGTCTGGTATTGGAATATCTCCAGGCGAAATGGGGCGGCATCGAGATAGTAGATTTGTAGTAAATGCGTATTGTCTTGAACTCGGATTTATGGGATTTGTGGGATGGACAGGATTGGATGCGCCGTTCATCAAAAATTAGTCTGTGATGCAGCAGGCCAGAGTTGTGTGCAGATAATCCTGTTCATCCCACAAATCCCATAAATCCGAGTTCAAGACAACCACGACTATTCGCAGGAGCCAGAGAATGCCGACGTTTGAGATGGTGTGCCTTGCGAACTCGCGCAAGCGCAAAGGGCGCTGCGTGGCGGGGCTACGGACGGACGGGCAGGGCTGGATACGCCCGGTAGGATCGAACGCCGAGGGCATCCTGCACCCGTACCACTACACCCTGCACAACAATACCGAGGCGCAGGCTTTGGACGTGCTGCGCGTGGACTGCTCGCGGGCTTGCGCCAAGCCGCACCACCCGGAAGACTGGGTCGCGCAGCCGGTCAGTTGGCGTTTGATTTCGCGTCCGGTCAGCGCGGAGCAAATCCAATGGCTGCGCTCGCATCTTGCGTCCGGCCCGCATCTATTGGGCTGTACGCAGGACAAGATCGCGCACCGTGTTTTGCAGGCGCGTCCCGCCGCGCACTCCCTGGCCCTGATCGCGCCCCAAAAGCTGCAATGGCTTGTCAAGGTCGGGGTGGACGGCGAGCGCAAGGTACGCGCCCTGTTCGAGCTGAACGGCGCGGAATACAACTTGTCCCTGACCGATCCCATAATGGAAGGCCGTTTGCAGCATCTGCCGGTCGGCGCGCACTCCCGCGCATCTGCGCGTTTGAAGGATGGGGATGATGTGTGGCTGACCGTCAGCCTGAGCGAGCCGTTCGCGCCGGACGGGAGTGACGAGGAGCATTGCTACAAACTTGTAGCAGCGGTGATCGTGATTCCGCACACGGGCAAGGTGATGGCAGCGGCAGGCGCGGGCAGTCCGAGCGCGAAAACGTCCGCGCCGAATGGGGCCGCATCAAACGCGGGCGGAGCGCAGGCGACCCGAACAACGGTAGATGCAGCCAACGCGTTCCCGGCCAATCTTGCGGGGGAGAAAAGCCTGCGAGTTAAACAATTTATGCCTGACCTGTCCGCGTATCCTGACCCGTTCGCCGAAGCGGAATCGGAGCAGGCCGTGTCCACGCCTGCGCCGAGGCCGGGGCAGCATAACGCGGCGGACACGAACCCGCCTGTCGAGCGAACCCCTCAGCCTGTGACGGTCACGCGCCAGTCTTTATCGGTTGTACCGGACATAATACAACCTGTCGCCCCGCCCGCCCCGCAGACAGTACCCAGGACGTCACGAAACGACAAAGCGCCCCTTCCGCAAATCCCGCCGCAAGTAAACCCCGAAGTCGGTCTCAAAATAAGCTCCGAATTAGCTTCAGGTGAAAAGGCCGCTGAGGACGCGGCAGTGAAGCCGCCCACGAAATTCGACAAACTGCGCCAGAAGGTTCCCCGCGCTTTCATGCGGTGGACGCCCGAAGAAGACGCCCTGCTTTTAGAGCATACGCAGTCGGGCCAGAGCATTGACGGCATCGCCGCGCAGATGCAGCGTCACGAGGGCGCGGTGCGGAAACGTCTGGAAAAGTTCGGCCTGATCGAAACGGAAGCGGAAGACGATACCGACGCGACTGCGCCCGCCCCAAAACCGCAAGCCCCGCAAACGCCGCCGACAAAGCCGGATGTGCAAACTCCAACACCGCCGCCAACCGAAAGCGCCGCGTCAAGCGAGAGTGCAGCGTCAACCGAAAGTGCAGCGGTCATTCCCATCGGTCAATACAGCATGAGCGAACCGAAAGTGCGTACACTGGCGAAAGAGCAAAAGGCAAGCCCCGAACCGCGTTCAAAGACAGGAACTGCAAACGTCATTCGCGTAGTCGTGTGCGGGGCGGCGGGACGCATGGGGCGCGAGGTAGTGAAAGCGGTCGTGGAAGCGGACGGCCTGCATCTTGTCGCCGCCGTGGACGTATTTTCGGCTGGCAGCGACGCGGGGGAACTGGCGGGCGTGGGCAAGATCGGCGTCGTGATCGAATCTGAACTAGCCCCCACACTCGCGCGCTGGACGCCGGACGTACTCATTGACTTCACCCTGCCCGACAGCGTCAAGCGCAACGCCATTGTCGCGCTCAATCACGGCGTATCGCCCGTGATCGGCACGACGGGACTGAGCGCGTCCGACCTGTCCACCCTGGACGCGCTGGCAAAGGATAAGGGCATCGGGGCGTTCATCGCGCCCAACTTCGCCATCGGGGCAGTGCTTGCCATGCAGTTCGCGGCCCAGGCCGCGCGCTATCTGCCCGACGTGGAGATCATCGAACTGCACCACGAAAAGAAACTGGATTCGCCCAGCGGCACGGCCCTGCTCACCGCCCAGAAAATAGCGGCTGCGCGGCACGAGGCCGGAGTGTCACCCCTGCCCGCGCCCGCCAACACGATAGAAAAAGCGCCCGGAGCGCGGGGCGCGCGTCACGCCAATACGGGCGACATTCCGGTTCACAGCGTCCGCCTGCCCGGTTTTGTCGCGCATCAGGAAGTAATCTTCGGCGGACAGGGCGAAATCCTCACCATCCGCCACGACAGCATCCACCGCAGCAGCTTCATGCCCGGCGTCGTTCTGGCCGTCCGCAAAGTCCGCGCCCTGAACGGCCTCGTTATCGGCCTGGAAAACCTTTTATCTTAGCGAAAAGGAACAACACCGTCACGCATTCTACTGACAGGAAATGCGTATCTCGTACTTCTGTAAAAGCCTCAAACGTAATGCTCGTTTGCAGTGGCCCATTCAGGACTGGCTTCGATGATTTCCCTCTCTAGCTCTATGCCAAACTGTGCAGCTTGTACAATGCTTGTTTGTATGAAGAAAGTACGAAAAACGTCTGGATCATCCTGTTCTTGGACGAAAAGCCTGATGGCTACTCCTTGTCGTCGTTTGTTCCCCCACAGAATCGCGTGAAGCCAAGTGACTGACTCATAAAGGTACGCATGGTTCGACTTTCCCGTCCTCCACAAATCAATGGGAACAGTTGCTTCAGATAAGGCCGGCGCTTCCGCAAAAGCGCGGGCAAGTATCCAGGCATCGTCGTGCTGCATTTGCCATCCTGCTACTGAGAACGTGCGTGAAAACATCTTGTTATCTGGGCCGGGCCAGAACTCAAACAGGTACTCGGTTGCGTCGTGATGTTCTGTTCTGCTCGCCAACGGCTTTAGGCTGAACCATTCCGGCCCTATCAAGGCTGCTTTACCTTCTAGTTTAGCCATGTGTTTCCTCATCACGCAAGGCAGAAAATCATTGTAGTATGACAGTTGTATGCAGATTTCCTAAACTCTGCGACGGTCTGTGTAGTAGCTATGTGCAGCCCTAAGCTGTTCAGCCCAGAACGCAAGTGTTGTCGCCTGCTCTGTGTCCGGTGAAGATACCGATGCAGTTGCCCTAACTATTGTAGAAGGTTGCTTAGGACACGCCGTAGCCGGTGTGCGGGCGGACGTTTTCGGGGTGGAAGGCGGGAACGATGTCATGTTTGGGGATGCCCGCCGCTTCCAGGTCGTAGCCGATGCCGTCCTCGGTTCCGTCGTATTGTATCCAGACCTTCTCGTTGATGATGTCCAGATGCGCCAGATTGAAGTAGACCCGGTGCAGGTTGTCCGGCCAGCCGACACACACGATGATATAGCGGTCGTGGGCCTCGTCGAAAACGGCCTCATTGCTTACTTTGTCAGGCGTATATCTGCGCTCCGTCAAAGGCAGCAGCGTGTCTCGGACTATTTGCCGATACCGACTTAATTTATCCATTGCCGTATCTCCTCCGTATCAGGGTTGAATACAATCAGGCGCAGCCTGTGCGCTTCCATGAATAAACGCCCGATTCCTTTGACGAAGACGCGCTGATACATCTCTTCGCGAACAGCAAGATAGAGCGTTCTGTCGCGATGTTCCGCAGACGTTTGCAGCGCAAGGTCGTAAAGCCAAAACTGGCCCGCCGCTTCCTTCAAGTCCTGCACCGGCGAGAGACTGACGAAAGATTTGATCTCGACTGCAATGCGTTCGCCATCCCTATCTGCCGTCACCATTTGTTCAGCTCCAACGTCAATCAAAAGCGTTGTCGCGTCAATAGGTATTCTCAATGGATCGTGCGTGATGTTCCATCCGTCTTTTTGCAGAGCGCGGACACACGCATCATGGTAAATGTCTTTTGCCGACATGCTTTTATCCTGCTTTCACTTGCGCGGCAGTGTTTTTATAGCACAATAACAGTATAACACGGGTCAGGATTGCAGGGCGTCGCGGACGATGTCGCGGGCCTCTTCGAGTATCTTGTCCAGGTGGGGCTGACCGTTGAAGCTTTCGGCGTAGATTTTGTACACGTCCTCGGTCCCGGACGGGCGGGCGGCGAACCAGCCGTTTGCGGTCGTCACTTTCAGGCCGCCGATCTCGGCGTTGTTGCCGGGGGCGCGGGTCAGGCGGGCCGTAATGGGTTCCCCCGCGAGTGTGCTTGCGCGGACGGCGTCGGGCGAAAGCTTTTTCAGCTTGTCTTTCTGGGCGGGCGTGGCGGGCGCGTCCACGCGGGTATAGATGGGATCGCCCAATCGCTGCGTCAGTTCCTGATAATGAACGCCGGGGTCTTTGCCCGTGCGGGCCGTGATCTCGGCGGCAAGCAAGTCCATGATGGGGCCGTCTTTGTCGGTCGTCCAGACTGTGCCGTCCTGACGCAGATACGACGCGCCCGCGCTCTCCTCGCCCCCAAAGCCATACGAGCCGTCTACAAGCCCATCCACGAACCACTTGAAGCCGACGGGAACCTCGGCCAATTTGCGTCCTAGCGACTGCGCCACGCGGTCAATGATGCTGCTGCTCACCACGGTTTTGCCGATTGCGCTGTCGGTTCGCCACCCGGCCCGGTTCGTGAACAGGTAATTGATGGCGACGGCCAGATAGTGGTTGGGATTGAGCAGGCCCACGCTCGGCGCCACGATGCCGTGCCGGTCGGCGTCCGTGTCGTTGCCCCAGGCCAGGTCGTAGGTGTCTTTCAGTTTGATGAGGTTGCTCATGGCGTAAGGCGAACTACAGTCCATGCGGATTTTGCCGTCGTGATCTACGGGCATAAAGCGAAAGGTCGGGTCTACGGTCTTGTCCACGACCGTGATGTTCAGGCCATAAAGTTCGGCGATGGGTTCCCAATACGCCACGCTCGCGCCGCCCAGCGGGTCCGCGCCCAGTCGCAGGCCCGCCGCTTTGATGACACCCATGTCAACCACGCTGCCCAGGTCGCGGACATACGGCATAATATAATCGTACTGATGCGTCGTGCTGACCCCGACGGCCTGCTCATACGCTATGCGCCGAACGCCGTCGAGCTTCGATTGCAGCAGGGCATTGGCGCGATCCTGCACCCAGCCCGTGATGTTGGTGTCGGCGGGGCCGCCGTTCGGGGGATTGTACTTGAAGCCGCCGTCCGAGGGCGGATTGTGCGAGGGCGTAATCACGATGCCGTCGGCCAGACCGCTATTGCTATCTTTATTGCTGTCTTTGCCCCAGCCTTTGTTGTAGGTCAGAATGGCATGGGAGATCACGGGCGTGGGCGTAAAGCCGTCATGTTGCGCGATAAACGTTTCAATGCCGTGCGCGGCCAATACTTCCAGGGCGCTGCGCTGCGCGTTTTGGGAGAGCGCGTGGGTGTCCATGCCCATGTACAGCGGCCCGGTTATGCCCTGTCCAGCTCGATATTCTACGATTGCCTGCGTGATGGCAAGGATATGATTTTCGTTGAAGCTGCCATTGGAGGCCGTGCCGCGATGCCCGGACGTGCCGAAGCTGACGCGCTGCTGCACGTCGGACATATCGGGGTGAACGCTGTAATACTGGCCGCGCAGGGCGTCCACATCTATAAGCTGGTCGGCAGGGGCCGGTTTACCGGCGAGCGGGCTGAGTGGCATATCAAAAGTTCCTTTCGGCGCGACGACGCGACGGGTACTGGCACGCTGCTGCGCCGCATTTAATAGGCGAAGCGCGTCTCGAACGCGTCTTGTATAATGGCTATCATTATAGCCGATGCGCCTGCCATAGACAAAGCGGTTGTAATGGAAGCCGGAACAAGGATGAGCAAGGGAGCGGAACCAGGTGAGCGCAAAATCAGGACGGGGCAAGATGGAAACCCTGGAGAGGGACAAAGCAGAAGGCCACGCGGCTGCGCCTATATTGCCGGACTATTTGAAGACCGGGCTGAACGTGGTGTTTGCGGGCGCGGCTCCGAGCCTGTCGTCGGCGCAAAACGGCCACTACTACGCCGGCCCGACAAACAAGTTCTGGGCTTTGCTGCACCAGTCCGGGTTCACGCCGCGCCGACTGCGCCCCGAAGAAGACAGCGACGTTTTACAGTACAAGATCGGCCTGACCGGGCTGTACAAGAACACGTCCACAAGCGCGGTGCATCTGCTCCCGCCGCCCACGGACGCGCAGCGGCGCGAGTTGGGGCGCAAAATCGCCCTTCATGCCCCCGCCTGGGTGTGCTTCAATGGCAAGGACACCTATGGTCTGGCGACCGGGCGCGTCTGCGCCGCGTGGGGCGAGCAGGCGGAACAGTTTGAGAACGCGCGGGTTTTCGTCGTCCATAGTTCCAGCGCCCGCGCCGACGGATGGGGCCGCGAACGTCTGGCTTTGTATCAAGAACTAAGGCGTCTGACTACATCTGACTACATCTGATTACATTTGATTACATTTGATTACATTGGGATTATGGAAGCGCGGTGAAGCTGGTTGCCCGTCCGATCTGTGATGGCAACAAATATTGGGATCGAAGCCGTCATAATAAGATGTGCAGCGTAATGAATACAGGCAGGGCAGCAAAGCGAAGGCATCAGTATCTCGGCCTGCTTTGATAGTGTGCATCCTCAACAGAGAAAAAGAGAAAGACCGCTATGCGAATAAACCATTTTGTGAATGTGGGCGCTGTCGCGCTGCTGCTGTCGTCCGATTTAAGTTTAGCGCGGGCGCAGAGCGCATCAGGGCCGCATTCTGTGCGCCCAAATATGAGCGGGCAGGTAAACCTCCCGGCGCAAACAGCCGAACGACCGAGTGCAGCGGCAGTCCATGACAACAGCGCGTCGCCCCTCGCGTCGCGCTCCTTACCTTACCTCAATACCGTTTTTGCGCGGCGAAATCCCAGCCCGGCTCTTGCGGGTGGAACCGACATTTTCAGTTACGGCGTGCCGAAAGGCGGCGATTCCTTTGTGAATTTGATGGTTGATCTGTCCGACCTGAGCGAAGCGCAAAAGGCGTGCCAATATTGGCTGATAAGCGGCGAGCAGTTTTGCGGCGATGATGGGTTCATCGGCGGGCCGTCCGCCAATCGCGGCCTGACCAATTACACTATCGAAGCGACGCGCGACGGCAAAACGTGGACGCCCGCAGCATTGGCTGCCGTTCCCGCCGGACTGCGGCTTGCAGGGAACACCGTCGCTAACAACACGCGCCGCACCACATGCCACGCCTTCGACCTGCGCGGAATGACACAGGCGCGCGTTAAAATCACGTCCGGGCGCGGCTGGCAGAACGGGCAGTGCGGCCTGAACCTCAACATCTACGATGCCGCGTCGCGCAAGACCCTGGCGGACTGGCAGGCCATAGACGGCGTTACGATCCTGGGTGACAGCACCGCCACCCTGCCCCTGCAATACGTCACAGATTATGCCCGTCAGATCGCCACGCCCGCCCATCCACGCCCGCCGGTGTATGCGTTCGGCCAGCCCTACTCAAAGGCGTTTGACTTTGTGCAGCAGGCAGACTTCTATAATGAAGTTTTGCGCGAAAAGCAGGGCCGGTTCATCGTCCTGGTGACGGGCGCAAACGACGTGCCGGGCGAGGGCTGGCTGGCTTCCATAGACACGCTCATCAAGCGCAGCCGGGCGGCGGGCAAAGTCACGATGGTCTGCCTGCCGCTGTATCCGAACGGCCCTGCCGTCGCGGATGGCGGCGCACCCTCCCAGGTGCGCAAGGGCCTGGACGCGCTGTACGGCGGCAAACCGCTCGTCCAGCATCTGCGCGACGTGTATGCGGGACAGAACGATGTAATCGTATCGGACGCTTTGGAACAGTGGTCTCGCAAAAATCCCGGCGTGATGCGCCCCAGCGATCTGCACGAATCCGATACGGAAGGGTGGAAGTTTATACTGGCGAACGAAATCAAAACGCGCTTTTTCGAGGCGCGCTCTCCGTCGCCGCCTCTTAAAACAGCATCCACGGGCGGCAATCTGCGCGGCGCTCGCAAGTGATCAACTGCCAATAAATGGTATCAAGACACGGATTCTTACCTCATTTACCCAGTTTGGGAACTTATTCAAGAGGCGATACGTAAGCGTCAGTTCAAAGGAGTGTTCAAGACATGCAGCCACAAGATGAAACCAAGCCGACAGAACAAAACTCTACGACACACGCCGCGCCTGCGCGCGTCCCTGTTACCGTAAAAGGGCAGCGCTACGCGGCTCCCGTAGGTCGGCACAGCCAGCAGACGCACCGGCGAGCCGAGCAGCGCGTCGCCGCGCAGGGCCATACCTCCGAAAAAGAGCAGCAGGTGGCCGACCGCGCCGCAATCATTGACGGCATCGCCGAGACCGCTGCCGAAAAAACACGACATCAGGAGCGCAGCAAGCCGAGATAGACAGGCCGGGACGGACAGGCCGAAGCAGGCCGCCATGTCCAGCCCTGCACAGGCATCTTACAGCAGCGCAGCCGGGGGGCTTTATTGTTCTCCCGGCTGTGCTGCGTTTGCCTGAAAGCCGATAGGTGATACTCCACGCAAGCTGCTTCGCCTCCCGAATGTTTGTCTGCAATTCGTCTGCAATTTGTCTACAATATCAGACACCAGGCGTCAGGAGTCACTATGCCGAAGGAGACGGAATCGGGAGTTCAGGATGCTCCCCTGACACTATCTCATGCTGATGTCTCGAATGACACCGGAACAGCCCAGAACGAAACGGATGCCTCCGTTCATCTTGCCAACGAGCGCACCTTCCTCGCGTAGTGTTTTGTGGCGATTGGCCTGGGCCTCGGCATCCTTCTGGCCGGGTTTCTTTTGCAGCTGCGGGGCGCTTTTTTACCCTCGGCGTCGTGACCCGCCGCGCCGATCCGATGCACGGTTCCGTTTGGGCGGACGCGCCGGGTCAGGACGAGGAATAATCCACAACGCAAAAGAATTTGCCGACTTGACGGGCTTTCGGTTTTCGCCCATACTGTCAGGTGCGCGTATCAGAACAGGAGACGGCAAGCCAATGGCTGAAAACAACCTGTACCGCAAACTGATGCCCTCGTGGGTCACAAGTTGACAACGTTTCGGAGCAGGAAGAAAACAGGAAGCGAAAATTATCCGTCGAAAAATCATGAAAGAGGAAGGCGATGCTGAAGCCTGAAAGCGCGGCCCTGATCCTGGCCCCGATGCAGGGCGTGACAGACGCGCCCATGCGGGCGCTGCAGGGCGAAACCGGCGCGTTTACGTTCGCTGTGAGCGAGTTTCTGCGCGTCAGCCAGGAGGCCGCGCCCAAGAAACTGTTTCTGCGCCACGTCCCCGAACTGCGGAACGGGGCCGTCACGCCCAGCGGCCTGCCGGTGCAGGTGCAGCTTTTGGGCGGCGATGCGGCCCTGATGGCGCTGTCGGCACAGACGGCCTGCGCGTGCGGGGCCAGGGCCATTGACATCAATTTCGGCTGCCCCGCGCCTACCGTAAACAGGCACGACGGCGGGGCCACGCTGCTCAAATACCCTGACCGGGTACGCGACATCGTCCGCGCCGTGCGCGACGCTGTGCCTGCCCACATCCCCGTGTCGGCCAAGATGCGCCTGGGTTGGGACACTATTGACGCCATCCACGAAAACGCCGACCGGGCGCAGGAGGGCGGCGCCGATTGGATCACCATTCATGGACGCACCAGGGTAGCCGGCTACGCCCCGCCTATTTACTGGAACCCTATCGGCCAGGTGCGGCAGCGGCTCGCCATCCCGGTCGTCGCCAATGGCGACATCTGGACACTGGACGACTTTTTGCGCTGCCGGGACATGACCGGCTGCCGTCACTATATGCTGGGGCGCGGCGCATTGGCGAACCCCCGGCTGCCCGCCCAAATAGCGCATGAACTCGGATTGGCTGCCTCTCCTGCCCCCGCCTGCGCTTTCGCGCCCGCCGACTGGATACCCCTCTTGCAGCGGCTGGTAGACCTTATGGCCTTTTACGGCGAGCGGGTTCCGGCCCATGCCACGCTGCGCGTCAAGCAGTGGCTGCGTATGGCCTCTCATCACGGCGACTTTCACCACTTCGACGCCATCAAACGCGCCCAGACCCTGCCCGAACTGTTCGCCATACTCAGGGACATCACCGCCGGCGGCATGATACACGACATGGACGACGCAGACAATGTCACGGATGGGCAGCTTGCGGCGCGCTGATATGTCTTGAACTCGGATTACACGGATTTTCGGGATGCACAGGATTGTCTGTGATTAACTCCGGCTTGTTATACGAAGGAACGGGCTGTAATCGGCAGCGTGTTCATCCCGTCCATCCTCCTAATTTGTATAATCCGAGTTCAAGACAGGGCGTTTCAGTGGCGGCAAAAAGCAGGAAAAAACGCGCCTGTTTGCGAATTTGCGTTCAGGCGACCAGCAGATGTATCCGCCTCTAGATAAGCATTTCACCAGACATTTATTCAACAAACATTCAAAGGCGAAACAAAACAAGATGATGAAAGTACGCAACGCAGGCAAAGTTCAGGCGCGGCCTGCAATGGGGTTTTGGGGGCTGCTCGGTTCGGCCCTCGTCCTGGGTTCCACGATGGCCGGCGCTTCTAAAGCGCGGGCGCAAACCGCGCCGGTCGCCCGCTGGCGTTTTGATGAGAACAATGGCACGGCTGCGAGCGACCCCGCGCACACCGACAACAAAGGAACCCTGATGGGCGGCGCGGGCTGGACATTGCAGGGACATGGCGGGAGTGCGCTGCATCTCAAAGGGACGGGCTATGTGGACGTGCCGCGCCCGGTCGTGTTTACGGACAGCAGTTTTGCCGTGTCCGCCTGGGTCAAGGTGAACCAGACGGGCGGCTACCAGACGTTCGTAAGCGTAGACGGCGACACGATCAGCGGCTTTTTTCTGCAACTACGTGGCGACACCGGCACGTTCGCCTTTACGGTTCCCGGCGCGGATGGAACCGGCGACAATGCGATGGCCGCAGCGAGTTTCCCCCCGCAGACCGGCACATGGTATCATCTGACCGGCGTACATGACGCGCAGGCCAAGACCGTTTCCCTGTATGTCAACGGCGTTTTGCAGCAGACCGCGCCTTACATAGGCGTGTGGCGCGCGACCGGGCATACCGTGATCGGGCGGGCCAAGTTCGACGGCAAGCCCGTGGATTTCGCTAAGGCCGACATTGATGACGTGCGCCTGTACGATACGGCCCAGACCGACAGGGCGGAACTAAGCCAGATCGCGCAGGAGACCGGGGCCGGCGCGTCCAGCCTGACCATTGACGCCACGCAGTCTGCCCGTGTCCTCAGCCCGCAGCTATACGGCCTGATGATCGAGGACATCAACTATTCGATTGACGGCGGCCTGTACAACGAACTGATCCGCAACCGCGTTTTCAAGAACGATGCCCGCAGGCCCGCGAATTGGTCGCTCGCATCCGGCAGCGAGGGGGGCGCGACAATCGCCCTGGACTCCACGCAGCCCATCCCCGATACGACCCTGACGACGTGCCTGCGACTGAACATTGCCAACACGAGCGGCGCGCGGGGCGAAGGCGTCGCCAACGAAGGCTACTGGGGCATTCCCGTCCATCCCAATACGCGTTATCGCGCCAGCTTCTACGCCAAAGCCGACGCGCACCTGACCGGGCCATTGACGGCTGCCATCGAGAGCGCCGACGGCAGCACGGTCTACGCCCACGCCGATGTCAAGGCCGTTACGCCCGAATGGAAGCAGTACACCGTCACGCTGATGACCGGCAAGACCGCGCCCTCCGTTGCCACGCGCTTTGTGATTCGAGCGCACAACGTGGGAACGCTGTGGCTCAATCAGGTGTCGCTGTTTCCACCCACCTGGAACAACCGGCCCAACGGTACACGCAAAGACCTGATGCAGATACTCGCCGACATGAAGCCCGCGTTTTTGCGCCTGCCCGGCGGCAACTACCTGGAAGGCAACACGATTGCCGAGCGCTTTAACTGGAAGGAAACGCGCGGCCCACTGGAACAGCGGCCCGGCCATCAAGACCCGTGGGGCTATCGCTCGGATGACGGCTTTGGCCTGCTGGAATATCTGGAGTGGTGTGACGATCTGCACATGGAACCCGTGCTGGCCGTGTTCGCGGGCTACGCGCTCAGGGGCGAGCATGTCGTCGGCGCTGCCCTCCAGCCGTTCGTGCAGGACGCACTGGACGAGATCGAATACGTGACGGGCGGAACCGATACCAAATGGGGGGCGCTCAGGGCCAAAGACGGCCATCCCAAGCCCTGGCCGCTAACGTATGTGGAGATCGGCAACGAAGATCAGTTCGACCGGTCGGGCAGCTACGACGAGCGCTACGCGGCCTTTCACGACGCCATCCGGGCGAAATACCCGAAGTTGCAGTTGATTGCCACGACACCCGTAAAGTCCCGCAAGCCGGACGTGATAGACGACCATTACTACCGCACCGCGCAGGCGATGGCGGGCGACGCGCACCACTACGACAATTATGACCGCAGCGGGCCGAAGATATTTGTCGGCGAATGGGCCTCGCAGGACATTGACACGCCGTGGGTGCGCGCCAACGAAAAAGGCCCGACCCCGACCTTCAACAGCGCCCTGGGCGACGCGGCCTGGATGACCGGCATGGAGCGCAACAGCGACGTGGTCGTGATCTCCGCGTATGCGCCGCTGTTCGTGAACGTCAATCCCGGCGCGCGGCAGTGGGCCATCAACCTGATCGGCTACGACGCGCTCAACAGTTACGGCTCGCCGTCGTATTACGCGCAGCAGATGTTCAGCCGCTACCACGGCGACCGCATCGTGCAGACCACGCTGTCGGGCCTGAACCCGCTCGCCTACAGCGTCAGCCGCGACAGCAAAAGCGGGATGCTGTATGTCAAGGTCGTCAACACGGGCCAGCAGGCGCAGACCACGCAGGTCGTCCTCAAGGGCATTGACGCCGTGGGCGCGAACGGCAAGGCGATTGTCCTGTCCGCGTCCGGGCTGACCGAGACCAACACTCTGGCCGACCCCCGGCACATCGTCCCCGTCACGACCGCCTTCAAACCGGCAGGAACCACGTTCCCTTACACGTTCCCGCCCTACTCCATCACCATCCTGACCCTGCCCACGCGCTAAAAGGTATGGCAGGAGCGCGGCGTCTCACCCGGTCGCAAGGCCGGGTGAGGATTGAAACAGGCAGGCGGCGAGCGGGAAGGGACGAAACACGCTGGTTCAACGCGTACAGAATCTCGTCAACCGCTATCGCTTCTCTTCTCTGCAAAAGGCGGAGGCGCGCATAGCCGGGAAGACTCAGGGCGAAACCGCCGTTGTTTTCGACGCGCAGGGAAAGTACGTGTTCAGCAGGGCATCTCCCACCCGGCGTATCGAATTCACCCAAGCTGAAATCGCGCTGATGCGTGGAGCGGTTGTCACACACAACCACCCCGGAGGAACGCCTTCTGGGGACACAGACATAAGAACGGCATGTGTGGCGCAGGTGTGCGAGATGCGCGTTGTTACGGCCACGCATCTGTTTTCTATGCGACCGCCAGGCAGCGGGTGGGATGCTGTGTTCTGGGAGCGGGTTATAAACCCTGCCCGTCTTGAAGAAGAAATCGCGGCGGTACGCGCGTTACAGCAGCAGGCGAAGCCGTTTGCCGATGATAACGAACTGCTATTTGCGGTGATAGATCGAACATGGCAAGAGATTGCTAAACGGACGGGGATCAATTATACTAAACGCAGGAGGTAATAGCGATGCTGGTTATTGACGACACCCAACGAAACCCTGCTGTCAGTCCGATATGTAAAACGTGTGTGCATTTGCTGCTGCTCACGCGGCCCATGTGCCATGCCTTTCCTGAGCCGGACGCCATTCCCGATGAGATTTGGAGCGGCAAGAATGACCACACACAGCCGTATCCGGGCGATCACGACATCCGCTACGAACATTTTGCCGCCACGGCTGCCTCCGGTCGCAAGGCCGGGTGAGAATTGAAACTGCCGCCTGACAAAGACGTGCCGTTTATGTTGCCGCAATGAAACGCTTAAAAGGAAGAATGCCATGATAATTGCGGTTCAATGCGGCTTCTGCAAACATTATATCGCCGGTCAGGAACGCTCCACGGCTTTTCCTGACGGCATACCCGCCAGCATCCTTGACAACACGCACGATCATCGCCTGCCATACCCTGGAGATCATGGCATACGATTAGAACTCAAGCCGGGAGTATCGGAAAGACTGCTGGGCGACCTACCGGAACCTTTGCAAAAAGCGTCTTGATAAGTGGCGCAGGTAACGCCATTATCCGTATCGCAAACGGAATGAAAATTGAAGCAAGCGGAACGGCACAAAGCAGGAGCAAACGACATGGTACAAACAATACAGATCGGGCGCAAACTAGCCCGTAAGCGCGCGCGCAAATCTCCGGAGGAAGCCACTGCCAAACCACGTCTGACCGGCGCAGAAGCCGCCGCTCAGATAGTGCAAAGTGGAGCGTTTGGCTCGTGGGCACACAGGCAGGACATTGGCGATAGCGCCGAGTACGCTCGTGAACTGCGCCGGCAGGCCGAGACGCGGGAACATAGCTGATGGCCCAGATGGACACGGATATTCTCATTGACCTGTTGCGCGGCCATAAGCCGACGTTCGCCTGGCTTACCAGCCTGCCTGAAACCCCGGACGTTCCTGGCCCTGCCGCGATGGAACTGTATCAGGGCTGTCACAACAAGCGCGAGGCGGATGGCGTAACGAAACTGCTGCGTACCTTTCTCATCGTCTGGCCGTCCCCGCTGGACTGTAACGAGGCGATGCGAAACTTTGCGCTGCTGAAACTTTCGCATGGCATCGGTCTGCTGGACTGCCTCATAGCCGCCTGCGCGGTCGAGCGTTCTACGGTGCTGTACTCTTTCAACGTTCGGCACTTCGCCGCGTACCCCGGCCTGACTGTCGAACGGCCCTACATTAAGCCATAAATGGGGCGACGCGAACCCTATTGTGAGCAGGCTTCGCGATAAGTATGCCGCTGCGTAAGTTACGCAGCGGCATCGTTTTTCCAACGCCACTGATGAACGGGCGTGGCCTGTGAGATCATACGCAGCATTCCTGACACTCCATACTCTTATCGCTCGCATAAAACAAACGTTTATGGTGTAAACTGAATCACCTCAGACGAGAATGTCGGAATTTTTGCACAAAGGCTCCAAGTGGGCGCGGCACAAACGCAAACTCGCAGACTTGTTGAACGTTTGTTGATGGCAGGGGCAGGACACAGGAGAGACGATGCGCACACGATACTCGCGACGGGAGTTTACGCAGATTTCAGGGGCCGCGCTGCTCGGCGGGACGCTCGCCAATGCAGGCGACGACGCGAACGCGCAGACGACTGCCGCGCCCCGGCCCGCCCCGCGCATGAGCGCCGACGATGCGCTGAGGGAGATAATGGACGGCAACGCCCGCTTTGTCAAAGGGGAACTGCGTCACCCGCGCGCCCGCCCCGAAGACTTCAAGGCCGTAGCCGCCGGACAAAAACCTCTGGCCGCCGTGATCGGCTGCGCCGACTCGCGCGTGCCGCCCGAAATCCTGTTCGACATGGGCATCGGCGATCTGTTCGTGATACGCGTGGCCGGCAACGTCGTCAACAGCGCGGGGGCCGTCATCAAGGCCAGCGTGGAGTTTGCCGTCGAGCAGGTCGGCGTTCCGCTCATTGTGGTTCTGGGACACAGCCAGTGCGCCGCCGTGCGCGCTGCCGTGCAGTACCACCGCGACAGGCACAGCCTGCCGGGTTCCATCACCAGCCTTGTGCGCATGATCGAACCCGCCGTCATCAAGGTGGAACACGCGCCCGGCGACATTCTGGAAAACGCCGTCCATGCCAACGTGCAGCTTGGCATGGAACAACTGCGCGCGCTCAAGCCGATTGTGGCCGAACATGTGCGGACGGGACAGGTGAAAATCGCGGGAGCCGTGTACGATCTGCAAAGCGGCAGAGCCAGCCTGGTTTCGGGCTGAGAGACGGTCTAGCCGCGCTGTGTCACGTCCCAGACCACATCGCGGATGCCTGGAATCGAGCGCAGGATGGTGGAAATCTGCGCCATTTCGCCCGCTAAATCCAGGTTCGGGTGGGAGCGCAGGACGCTGATCACGCCCGTGATATGTACGCTGCCGCCGATCACGCTCACGCTCATCATGGACGAGTCCACGTAGCGGCGCGCGATCTGGGCGCGCACTTTGCGCGTCGCCTCTTTAGAGTCGGTATGAGCCATAATAATCTCTTTCTCGCGCCCTGCGCGTCAACCGTCCCACACAAAACTTTTCAAGTACGATCTTTCGGGAAAGCCAGCATCGTTCTGCGTTCCCCGGCGTCTTCTCCTGTGATTGTAACACAACGGCTGATTTTATACAACCTGGATTTGTGCAGCCTATATATGCGGAGGCGACAGCCAAAACAAAAGCGGCGGAAAACGTGTTCCACCGCTATCAATCCTGTTCGATTATCGCCTCTTGTGCCGGTTCCGCTTCCTGGTCGCATCCAGGAAGCGAGACTTTGTTTGCAGAATGGCGTTCTATCAAGGTTCGTTCAGGGAAAGAGTTCCACTTCGGGGTTGAGGTAGCCGCGCAGGCGCGTTACGGCCTGAGCGTGCAGTTGGTAGGCGCGGGACTCGGACACGGTCAGGACTGTGCCGATCTCTTTGAAGGTCAGCCCTTCGTGGTAGTACAGAGCCACCACGGTGCGCTCGCGGTCGGGCAGTTTGTCTACGGCCCCCGCCAGGGCGCGCTGCTTTTCGCGCATCGCCACGCTTTCGAGGGGCGAAGGGTCGTCCGTGGGCAATAAGTCCACCAGCCGCTGCTGCTCGCTGCCCATTCGCAGGTCGTCCAGGGAAAGCAGGCTGCTGCGTCCGATGTTGCTCAACAGCTTGTCGAGTTTTTCGGGCGCGATGCCCATCTCCTCGGCCACTTCCTCTTCACTCGCGGGACGCCCCAGCCGCGCTTCCAGGCGGATGTACGCCTGCTTCAGTTGTTTCTGCTGATCGCGCACCAGGCGGGGAACCCAGTCGTCGCCCCTCAGCATCTCCAGGATGGCCCCGCGTATCAGCGTGATCGCGTAGGTCTCAAACTTGATGCCGCGCCGGGGATCGAATTGATCCACGGCCTTGACCAATCCGACCACGCCCGCGCCCACCAGATCATCGCGCTCGACCCCGCCCGGAAGCGGCCCGAACAGCCGCCCCGCCGTGATCGAAACCAGGTGCGCGTAGCGCTGTATCAGTTGGCTGCGCGAGTCCTGGCATCTGTCGTCTTTGTAAAGCTTCCATAAGTGTGTAACGGATGCTTCGCCCACAGTGTCACCTCCATGATGTTTGAGCGAACGGCCCGTCAATCCATGACAGGCTGTGTTTGGGCTTGCGCCTGTTGGATATTCGGTTATTCCACATACGAAGGTTATAGTTAAACAGAAAGATGCCGAATTTATCTCAAAATGCGAAATAAAACCGGAAGAATGCAGATGATTTCCACGCATCCATGTTCTCCCGCCTCAAACGTGCGTTTACTGTGTTAGAGTCGCCGCAGAACGCCGCGTTCGCGCCGCTTACGAAGCAGGATTTACGGGTCGCGCGGCACAATATATCTAAAAGGCAGCATACAGCGGGCGGCGAGTTGCACAGGTAGGCTGCTTCCTCCTCCCCGACAGACAAATCGGGCGCGACAAACAAGCAAGCAGTACCGCAGAGTTAAGAATCGCTGCAAGCCATTACCGACCTACAAACCATTTTATTATGAAACTGCCCACTGCCCTGAGACTGCCCCTTCTGTTTGTTGCCGCCCTTGCCCTGCTGCTCGGCTGGAATGCGTGGCGCAGCCGGGGGGACGGTCTTTTGCATGTTTCGTTTTTGGATGTGGGGCAGGGTGACGCGGCTGTGATCGAAACGCCGTCGGGCAAGGTGATCGTGATTGATACGGGCGGGGGCGGAACGGGGCCGGACGGGAGCGGGGACGCGGGCGGTCAGGTCGTGGCCCCGTTCCTGCGCTCGCGGGGCATCGGGCGTATCCATGACCTGATCTTGACGCATCCCCACGCCGACCACATCGGCGGGGCCGCGACCCTGCTGCGCCGGTTCGACGTGGACTTGCTGCTCGACAACGGCCAGCCGACCGCCTCGCCGGTCGTGACGCAGTACCTCGAAGCCGCGAGTATTCGCCATGTGCCGAGCAAGCCCGCGCGCCGGGGGCAGCATCTGGACTGCGGCGACGGCGTCACGCTCGACATTCTGGCTCCCACGCCGGACGAGGCCGCGCAAAGCGCCGATACGAATGGCGGGGCCAACAATGCCAGCGTAGTTGCCCGCGTCTGCTACGGGCGCACCGTGTTTCTGTTCATGGGCGACGCCGAGGGCGACGAAGAGGCCGAACTTGCCACAAGCGGCCTGGCCCTCGGCTGCGACGTTCTGAAAGCGGGGCATCACGGCAGCCGCACCTCGACCACGCCTGTTTTCCTCCAGGCCGCGCACCCCCACCACGTTGTCATCTCCGTGGGCGCGCGCAACCTGTACGGGCATCCGGGCCGCGAGGTATTGACGCGCCTGCGCGCGGATCATGCCCATGTGTTTCGCACCGACGAATGCGGGGCCGTGCTGTGCGCGTCGGACGGCGTCCTTGTCCGTACCCGTACCATGCGCCTGCCTGCACCCTGAATAGGGTTTCGCCCTCTCTATCGGTTTGCATTTTGCTGATAAGATAGAAAATTTTGGCGCTCCCGCATTCCGATGTAACGTGTTTTGGCTTTTTTCGTCCAATGGTAGAACAAGCAAAAGCAGTGGATTTGATGCGAATTTTGGGTGAGGCTGCGCGGGAATCATACAAATCACATCGCGCCTGCCCGCGCATACTATTTGCTGCCCTAACATCAACGACAAGGATGAACACGACATGAACACGATCCGTACAAATGCGAGCCGCTCCGGTACGCGGCCCCTGTGGGTGGCCCTGGGCTGCGCGTCCCTGATGGGCCTGGGCCTGATGCTGGCTCCTGCTCCTGCACACGCGCAGGACGCGCAGGCTCCGGGCAGTGACCCCAATAGCAACAGCGATGCGTCTAATCAGCCCATCAATGTCGACTTGGACAACGCCGACTTGTACTCGGCGCTCAAGCTGCTGTTCGCGCAGGTTAAGGCCAACTACGCCCTCGACCCCAGCCTGCGCCAGCTTGCCGTGAGTGTGCATCTGACCAGAATTCCGTTCCGCATCGCGCTCGACACCCTTCTTCGCAGCGTGGCCTCGCCCCTGCCCCTCACCTACAGGGTGGAGAACGGCATCTATACCGTCCTGGAAAAGAAAGAACATCCGGAGGGCGACTTGGGCGCTAACCCTGTAGACATAACCCCGCAAGTAAGCAACAAACTGCAGTACAAGAAGTTCTACGGCACGACGGGCGAACTGAAGTACAACTCGGCCTACATTGCCAAGCTGCTTGGCGCCAAGCTGATCCCAAGCATCGTGGCCGAGCAGCAGCAGGGCGGCGGCGGCGCGGGCGGGTTTGGCGGCGGCGGTCTGGGCGGCGGACTTGGCAGCGGCGGCAGCGGCGGCTTCGGCGGCGGGAGCCTGGGCAGCGGTGGCGGTCTCGGAGGCGGCAGTGGCGGCTATGGCGGCAGCAGCAGCGGTATGGGCGGCGGCATCGGCGGTGGAGGCGGCGGACGCGGCTTCTAAAGCGTGTTCTCGCCGCCTTAAAGGCAGCGTTTCCAACGCGGATATATCAAGGAAGACTGTGCAGGGCCGGGGCTTGTCCCCGGCCCTGCACGCGTCTTGGCTGTACATTGTCTGCAGTAATCGGCGAGGCCGCAAGATCAGCAAGGGACAAGCCTCGACCCTACGGAAAGACATTTTTCCTGCCGACAATAACCCGCATTCTGTTATGGACACGACATTAGAAGTCATTTGAGAAGTTACTCGGACGAGCAGCGTACAGGAGGTAGATGATGGCAGCAATAGGCGGCGTAACCGCGAGTGTGGGGGCGGGATTGATCGCGCAGGTGGAGCAGAATACAGGCACATCGGCCTCCCTGCTCAAAAAGGCAGTGCAGGCGGACAAAGACCTGGTGGCGACGCTGCTGCCCGTGCCGCCCGCAAACGGCGGCGTGGATGTTCACGCCTGAACAGCAAGAACAGAACTGAAAAAGCTGAAAAAATAGCGGCTCTCTGAACCATTCGCCAATGGTTCAGGAAGCCGCTTGTTGTTTGTCACTGCGCCCGAAGCACATAGGACAAACAAACCGCCGCGGCGAAAGCCGTCACTTTTGCTTTGTCGCGCCATGGTTTTCGGAAGAACTTCGCCGCCGCAGGACGTAAAGCGCGAACGCGCCCAGGCCGGCGAAACGAAAATCTGCGTCCACATAATGCTCGATCACATAGAAGGCAAAATAGTAGAAGCGGGCAAAACTCCACACGGCCACGCTCAGCAGAAACGCGTCCCGCCAGCTAAAATGCTCCAGCAGCAGAATGCCCGCCGCGAACGCGCCCGTGAGCAGGAACAAAAAGCCTTTGAAGTAGATCAGCCTCGGGTTTTTGATGTCGCCCATGTTCGCCGCTCCTGTGACCATAGAAGGATGCGTCAGAAGGATGCGCCGCGCCGTCTGTGGTTTATGCCTCGGCCTGCGCGCTGTCGGATGCGGCTGCCTGAGACAGAGGCATAAAAACCGCATTGCGAATGGACTTGTCCAGTTGCGCGACCGTCTTTTGCGTTCCCAGGCCCACGGCGTGCGCGGCCTGTACCGTGTAGCTGAAGTTGGCGATGCGGATGGCGTTCAACCCGATCAGACTGCCCGCGATCCAGAAGAAGATCACGCGCAGCTGCCCATCCTCGCGGTTAGGCGTGACGTAGCTCATCAGGACGTTGCCATTGGGCAGGGTTTCGAGCGTCTTGGTCTTGGCGGCGGTCAGGCTGTCGAGCATGGCCCGCAGCATGTCGGTCGTAACCGGGTTGGGGTTGTCCGCGCTTGTCAGGGACAACTGCAGCAGGCCGCCGTGTTCCGCGTCGTCGTAGAATAGGCCCGCCGTGTCGTCGTCCGTGTCCTCCTGCCAGTTGTCCGGTATGTCAAAGGCGACCATGCCCCGATACTGCACCTGCCTCATCTCTCGGTTCCTTTTCCGCCTGCCCGTCTTCCTTAAACAATTCACACTACATACAACCACACGAATACTACCCGCGCCGCACAAGCTGCCGGAGGCAAAGAACGCCTGCCGGACTACCGCCTCCTGGTCCCCTCTAGCCCTCGTGCTGCCGGTACTCCGCCGTGACAACACTGGAAAACCCGCCGCGCACGGCAAAGTCGCCCGTAACCGTCATCTGGCGCGGGCGGCACACGCCGACAAGATCGTCCAGAATGCGGTTGATAACGGCCTCGTAAAAGATGCCCTGCTGCCGAAACGCGTGAAAGTACATTTTCAGCGATTTCAGTTCCACGCACACGCGATCCGGCACGTAATCAATCGTGATCGTGGCAAAGTCCGGCATTCCGGTCTTGGGACATACGCTTGTAAATTCGGGACAGGTATGCACCACGCGAAAATCGCGCTCCGGGCGCGGGTTGTCGAATACTTCCAAAAGCGCGGTCTGCGTATCCCGCGCCAACTCCTGCAAATCCATCATAACGGTCGTTCCGTCCTTTCCTCATTATTGCTTACATTATACTCTGTTCCAATGGCCTGCTGCCGGGTAGACATTTCGGATCATCTATTCTCCTTTGTAGCAGCAGGCACAGAGTTTTTGTCTGTCGCCGTGCGTGGAACCTGCAGGTAAATTAAAAACTTGATTTTATGACGAATAAGACATATAATGTCTTATGGATGACAAGGAACTGTTCTGGATGAGTGGCGAGGTCAGGACGCCGCCATTCTCCGAAAAGGCAAGGCTGGAAGCAGGATACTACCTGCGCCTGTTACAGCAGGGCATTCTGTTATCCATGCCCCATTCCCGCCCCATGCCCTCTGTGGGATCTGGCTGTCACGAGCTGCGCATCAATGACGCGGAGGTGCGTATCCAGTGGCGCTTGATGTACTACATTGATGAAGATGTTGTTGTTGTCTTGGATGTGTTTGAGAAGAAAACACAGCAGACACCAGTGCGCGTTATAGAAACTTGCCGTCAGCGGCTGGCGCGCTACTTACGAGATACAGGTTAGAAGGATATAAAGTATGGATGCAGCAAAGAAAGCAAAACTTTTAGCGGCAGGCTACACCACCGGCACGGTAGCTGAGTTTTTGCAGCTTTCTCCTTATGAGACGGAAATCATCGAGACCCGCATTGCTCTGACTAATATGGTCAGGAAGCTGCGTACTGAGGGGCATATCACGCAGGCCGATCTTGCGGCGCGGCTGCACTCCGGCCAGTCGCGCATCGCCAAAATGGAAGCGTCCGATCCCAGCGTGTCTTTAGATTTCATTCTGAAAGCTCTTTATACATTGGGTGCAGACCGTCGCCAGGTCGCGGAAGCTATCGCCGCTTGACAATGTATAACACAGCAAGGCTTGCGAGATAATCCGTTGCCAAAACCAGCCAAAAAAGCGCACAACAAAAAAACACGTAACAGGCGTGAAGAAAAACAGCGCCCAATCTTCCTTCAGGCAAAATCGCCGGGGCAAGCGCGAGAGTAGGGACACCGAAACGCTGGACGGCAGCAAATACATTGGCTTCATGGCCCGCGACGGCGGGCAGTGGGGATCGTTTTCTATCCATGACGATTATGGCGATGAGGCCGATGCCGAGGGCAGAGATTACGACGAGCGGTTCGATGCGGAGGATTAAGAATGCTGTTTAGCAAGCGGATGACGGCGATGTTCGCGCTTGGCCTGCTGGTTCCCTGCGCGGGGGCTGTGGCGCAAATGCCCGCTATGGTAAAACTGTCGGCGAGACGGTCGGCCCATGCGCCGCTCGCCGGCCTTCTGGCGGATCGCTTCAGCGCGGACACGGCCCTCAGAAACGCGGCACAGCGGGAACTCGCAAAACGTTCGGCTGACCCCCCAAGCCGGGCCGCCGCGTGGCAGGCGTACAGGGCCGCGCCCACTCAGCAGGCAATGAGGCAGGAGTGGGAAAACAAGGTCGTGACCACGCCCGAACGCTCCAGCCCGTATTTGTGGCGGCATGTCGGAACAAAGCCTGCGGATGGGTGGGCGTTGGTAATCGCCATGCACGGCGGTGGCAATGCGCCCAAAGAGGTCAACGACCGCGAGTGGCAGCACATGTTCCAGGCGTACTACAAGGAGCATCCCGAAGCGGGAGGCTACGTGTACCTGGCCCTGCGCGCCCCCAACGATACGTGGAACGGCTTTTACGACGACGCCATTTGCCCGCTTGTCGAGCGTCTGATACAGCAGTTCGTTTTGTTCGACGCTGTGAACCCGGACAAGGTAATCCCGCTGGGCGCGTCGCACGGCGGGTACGGCGCGTTCGTGATCGGCCCCAAAATCCCGTATCGGTTCGCGGCCATCCACGCTGCCGCGTCCGCGCCCACGGACGGCGAGACGCGGGGCGAAAACCTGCGCGACGTGCCGTTTTCCATCACAACGGGCGCATTGGACAACGGCTTTGGCCGCATTGACCGCGACCGCAAGTTCATGACGCAAATAGAAGGATGGCGCGCGAAGTACGGCGGCTACAACGTCACGCTCACGGCCCCGGAGGGCGTGGGTCATCTCGTGCCGGATCACGACGAACTGGCCCTGCTGCTCAAATACAAGCGGGACGCAGCCCCGCAAAAGGTCGTGTGGACGCAGTCGGACACGGTTCTCAAACGCTTCTACTGGCTGGAAGCATTCGCCCCCGTCAACGAAGGCCACATCGAGGCGAGCATTGTCGGCAACATCATCACGCTCAAAGCCGACAAGCAGGATAAAGTCGCGCTGTGGCTGGACGCGCCCCTCGTGAACCTGCAAAAGCCCGTCACCATAAACGTTGTCGGCGGCAAATCGCAGACACTTGCGCGCAAACCCACATTGGAAACCTACTGCCTGGGCCTGGAACAAACCGCCGACCCGCACTTAGCCGCCCCAGTCCGCGTTGAAGTATCTCTCCGGCCCTGACAGTACGCCTCAACACATTTAGCTGTACGCTATGACAGGCAATTTGTCCAATACCATTGGGACGAATTGCCTGTTATCTTGTAATCTGTACGTGGTTAGTTCATGTTACGCCAAGGTCTCGCCGGTGTGGAATTTAGATTAGTCTAGGCTTTATTTTAGCCCAACAACCTATTTCGAGAAGTCTTTTTATAGTATGGATTAAGTTTAAGTTTATTTTTAATGATGATGTGGTGTACAATGTGATTGTTTAACTAACGCTCAAACCTTAAATACGCCTTCCTCGTTGGAGATGGATGGTTATAATGAACAAGACACTTAATGTATCGTCTGAATTACATCTTCCCCTCAACTTAATAACAGAAACTATTGCTATACTCGCGAAAAGAGGGGTCGGCAAGACCTACACTGCAAGCGTTATTACAGAAGAGATTGTCAAGGCAGGCGGGCATGTAGTCGTAATTGATCCCGTTGGTGTCTGGTGGGGCCTGCGCGCATCTGCGAGTGGTGACGCTGCTGGCGGTCTGCAAGTGCTTATTCTTGGTGGAACGCATGGCGACCTACCCCTTGATCCGGGTTCGGGTCGTACTGTCGCGAATATAATTGTCAGTGAACGTCTTTCCTGTGTTCTTGACTTGTCTTTGATGAGCCAGGAAGAGTTTTGTAAGTTCCTTGCTCCATTCCTTGAATGTATTTACCAAAACAATCGAGAAGCCTTACATCTAGTCGTTGATGAGGCAGATGCTGTCGCGCCACAAGCGCCAGGACGAGGTGAAGCGCCGATGCTCGCTGCCCTAGACCGCATTGTTCGACGCGGGCGCGCGCGCGGGCTTGGCGTCACGTTAATTACTCAGCGTCCTGCCGTCCTCAACAAAAATGTTCTCACTCAAATCGAACTGCTCGTTATCATGCGTTTGACAAGCCCGAATGATCGGAAAGCTATCGACTCTTGGATACAGGCACATGGTACAGCAGAAGAACATCGTGCTGTTATAGAGTCACTTTCAAAACTTGATGTGGGAGAAGCTTGGTTCTGGAGTCCGGCATGGCTAAATTTGCTTCAACGAGTTCGGGTTCGTCGGCGTGAAACATTCGATAGTTCAGCCACGCCGACAGTCGGTCAAACACTGAGTCAACCGCGCTCATTAGCTTCTGTGGATTTGCAGGCTCTGCAAAAACAATTTCACGCCGCACTGAAAATAGACGTTGAAAACGATCCAGAACAGCTGCGTAGACAGATTGACCTGTTACACCGCCGTCTGCTGGAACAACCATCAAAAACTGTCGTTGAGCAGATTAAAGTACCGACCCTAGACCAAGCTGAAGTAGAACGACTGGAGAAGGCTGCGGCCAACATGGTCATCATCGCAGAGGGCTTGATAGGTGTCGCTCAGGAAATACGCGCAGTTTTGGTCAGGAACGCAAATGATGATGCAGGCAGTATGCCCGTTCAACTGTTGCCAGCGTTGCAAACAATAGAAGTAAGCCAGCAAAAGTTGCTCACACCTGTAACGAAAGCGGAACCCAATGCTCTATCGGCTCCGCAGCAGCGCATCCTTGATGCGCTGGCAGCCTTCGCAACCTACGGCCTAGCGAGTGTGGCTCGTAGCAATGTTGCTGTGTGGGCAGAGCAGTCACCAAGCAGCAGCGGCTATGCTAATAATCTGGGCAGGCTGCGAACAGCTAGGTACATAGATTATCCTGTACCCGGTTATCTGACATTGACAGAGGAAGGCAAACAGCAAGCCCGCGTTGTAACGCCACTGCGCTCAATTTCAGAACTGCACCAGACATGGCTGTTGAGATTGTCACGCCCGCAAGGGCGCATACTAACAGAACTGTGGTCTTGCTACCCCGCGTCTCTCTCGCGATCACAATTAGCGGAACGCGCCAACCAAAGCCCAACAAGTTCCGGCTTTAGTAACAATCTAGGCGCCCTTAGATCGCTGGGTTTGATTCAGTATCCCTCTCGCGGGTATGTCGGGGCGACTAGTTTAGCGTTTCCTCAAAAATAAAACCTTATATGTTGTATGCACTGCGTCAGAACTAAGTTTATATTAAGTCTTAGTTCAATCTTGTATCGGCCTTAGACGCAAATTAAACTTATTTAAAAATCAAGAATTTTAACTATAAACTGCGTAGATAAAAATAAACTGCGTAAAACCCTTAGTTGCATATTGACTTTTCGGTTGCGTGGCGGTAGAATAAACCAGTCGTGCGTAGATATGAGCAAAAGGAGCATAACAATATGACAACGCCTAATCCAGCCCCGGTTAAGACTGCAATTCCGCCGCAAGCCGCAAGCCGTGACCGGAGTCCCAACTATCCTCAAATCAACATAGCACAGGCTATTGAACGAACGAGAAAGATTTACCATGCTGAATCTCGTCACGCAATGCCTGATAGTGTGGCCGCCGGCGCATTGGGCTATACATCCCTCAACGGAACGTCAAAGGCAATACTGTCTTCCCTAAAGAAGTTTGGCTTGCTGGCAAAACAGGGTGAAAACTCGCGGGTAAGCGACGATGCCCTTGCTATTATTGAACTGCCCGCCAACGACCCTGAAAGCGTTGCGGCCAGATCGCGCTGCGCTTTCAAGCCGTCTGCATTCAAACTCTTGCGCGACCAGTTCGGCGAAAGTTTGCCCTCTGACGCAAACGTTCGCCATTTTCTTCTGAAAAATGGCTATCAGTCCGATGGCGCGAACCAGTTGATGAAAGTCTACAAAGACACGCTGCAACACTTAGCGCAGTTGGGAGTGGCCGCGCCTGTTGAGGAGAAAGAGCAGCAGTCCGCCGACACCGCCAAGCCTGCCGTAAGCCAGGCGCGACAGCAAACTGTAGACAGTGCGCCCCCTGCCAATACAATCCAGCGTGCACTTCTTTTAGCAGGAACCCACCAGTTCCGCTTTCGCATTTCACCTGAGTGCGACGCAGAAATTCACTTGACAGGTGAAGTGACGAGAGAGGCTATTGACAAACTGATACGCTTCTTGGAGTTGAGTCAAGACGATTTCCCGCAGCGCAGCCAACAGAAGCCCGCGAGGCGTGACAACGCGATACATGAGACTTCAACTGCGTCCGACAGCGTGAACGATGACGAAGACATATTGCAGCAAGACAATTACGCGGATGACGAGGAAGATGAAGAGGAGTAGACTACAGGAGCCGTTGTGCAGGCTTGCTGCACAACGGCTCGGACAAAGACCAGCGTGAAAAGGTCTGTTCAGATTGTAATTAGCAACGCATTGCTTTCATGTCAACGCATTGCTTTCATGTCATGGAATGCGAGGCAATGCGACTCAACGTGTGATAGCCGACGCGTACAGACCACACCTGCGCGTCAGCGTCCTTGTCAAACAGAGGCTGTGCGGCGGAAAGAATGTCTTCGCCAATGGCGTACTCTCCATTTTCGATATTGATGGCAACGATCTCGCCCTTATGATGGGTTTCAACAAGGTGACGAATGTTACACTCGTAGAGTTCCGTTCCGCGACGGGCGTACTCCTCTTTACTGTAGCGGGGTTGTCTTGTGTTCATGTGCGCCTCCTGTACTCTTCTTAGCGTCTTGTAACTGGACGCTCTTAAAATTTTCTGCCAGCTCAAATGCTTTTAGAAAAAATTCTTAATTGAAAATAAAGCGACGATATTATAATTGAGTATTGCTCGTCAACACAAAGCCATACTGTAGGAGCGACAACCTCCCCAAACATAAGGTTGTTACATCCTGCTCAATTGTATTTTGTTCTATAGCCGTCGCAACGGCATTGGGAGGCGCGTATGATTACTGGAGTTGTAAATTCAAACCTTGAGGCCAATTTGTTTCTAAAAATTCAAGGTCCTTATCAGAATGAACAGAGTGTTACCGTGGTCATTGATACAGGGTTTGACCGCTTTCTCACCCTGCCGCCACAAACAATAGTATCACTCGGCTGCCCGTTTATGGGCCGTGCATTCACAACCTTAGCGGATGGCAGGGTTGAGACAGTAAATGTGTACGCGGTCAATGTAATATGGGACGGGCAACTACGTGGCGTAGAAGTTTTTGAGATAGATGCGGTTCCCCTTATCGGAATGAAAATGATGCAAGGTTATGATTTGCACATTCAAACCGTTGATGGCGGACTGGCTACTCTAACGCGTATTCCTTAAACAGCGATCTTAACCTACTATATCACATTGAGTATAGGCTATAACAGGCGATTTGTCCATAGCGAGAGGGACAAATCGCCTGTTTCCGTATTATCTACCCTGTAAAGAGGTTAGATAATGCCCAGCTTCTTGCCAGCTTTGGCGAAGGCGTTCAGGGCGTCGTCGAGGTCTTCGCGGCTGTGCATGGCAGAGGGCATGGTGCGGATGCGGGCCTTGCCGCGTCCCACGGTCGGGAACACGATGGCAAGGGCCAAAACGCCCTCGTCAAACAGATCGCGCTGTAACTGCTGGGCGCGGGCCTCGTCGCCCACCATGACCGGCGTGATAGGTGTCTGGGATATGCCCGTATCGAAGCCCAGGCTTTGCAGACCCTGTTTCCAGTAGCGGGCGTTTTCCCATAGCCGCTCGGTAAAGCTCGGATCGGTTTCCATCAGGTCAATGGCGGCAATGATCGCGCCTACGGCAGCCGGGGGCTGGGCCGTGCTGAACAGAAACGGGCGGGCGCGCTGCGTAAGCCAGTCTATCAGGCTTGCGCTGCCCGCGATGTAGCCGCCCTGTACGCCCACCGCCTTCGACAGCGTCCCCAACTGCACATCTATCTTGTCGTGTACGCCGAAGTGGAAGGCCGTGCCGCGCCCGCCGCCCAATACGCCCGAACCGTGCGCGTCGTCCACCATCGTGGCCGCGTCGTACTGTTGGGCGAGCGCGACGATGTCGGGCAGGGGCGCGATGTCGCCGTCCATGCTGAACACGCCGTCCGTGATGATAAGCCGCTTCTTCGCGCCCCGCGTCTCTTTGAGCGCGTCTTCCAGACTGTTCATGTCGTTGTGCTTGTAGATTTTGCGCGCCGCTTTCGACAGGCGCACGGCGTCAATGATGCTGGCATGGTTGAGTTCGTCCGTGATGATGGCGTCGTCGCCGTCCGTAATGGTCGGGATCACGCCTGCGTTCGATGTAAAGCCGCTTTGAAATACGAGCGTGGCCTCGACGTGCTTGAATGCGGCCAGCCGCTGTTCCAGTTCCAGGTGCAGGCGCATGGTTCCGATGATGGGCCGCACCGCTCCCGCCCCCGCGCCCCACTCCTCGACCGCCTTACATGCCGCTTCCTTCAACTTCGGATGGTTCGCCAGCCCCAGATAGTTGTTGGAGGACAGGTTGACGATATTCGGTTTGCCGTTGACCGTGATCCGCGCCCCCGAAGGCCCGTCCATGATCGCCAGCGTCTTGTACAGGTTCTGGTCTTTGAGTGTGCCGATCTGGTCGCACAGCCACGTTTGCAGCGTTTCATTCATAGTAGATTCTCCCGTTATTTTTTAAGGGGCGAAGCCTTCGCCTCGTCCTTGACCTGTTCCAGCGTGATCTCGGTTTTCGCTTTTTCGCCGCCGGCCAGCACATCGTCGCTCGCGCCCTGAATGCGGACGACCTGGAATGTTTTGGCGTCCACGTTTTCGGCTCCGATGAAGTGCGACACGACATCCACCCTGCCGCCCTTGCGCAGGTCGGGCGCTTTGAGTTTGGCCGTAAACTCAATTTTGATTTTCAGGGTAGATTGACCGTCCAGCGTTTCCGTTCCGACAAGTGTGCCGGTTCCCTGTACGCGTCCTTCGGTGTCGCCGCTTTCCATGCCGTCGAACTTCCATGTTTCGCCGATGCGGACGGGCGTGGCCGGCACAAAGCCGCGCTCCACACGGGCCAGTAAGAGAAACACCTGGCGTACCGGCTCGCGCAGTTGTTCCAGGCCGCCGGTCAGTTCCATCGTCGTGGTTCCGGTTTTGTCGCGTTTTTGCGCGATGCGCGGCATGGCCCCGGTCAGTTCCGTGTCGTGTTCGTCGAAGTCGGCATCGGCCTTTTTGATCTCGTCGTCGAGCGTGACCGCGCCGTCGGGCGTCACATCGCGGGCCGTCTGCTGCATCACGACCGTAAAACGCGCATCCGAGGCAGCCTGCAAATTATCCTGATTGGCCTTTGCGCTAGTGAGCCGCACCGTCAGTTTAAGGCGCGTGGTATCGCCGTTCTTATAGATAGGCCGCAGCGCGTACATAGTCGTGTCGGCAGCCGTCTGCACGGCGTAGGACGGCAGGATCGGCAGCAGCGCGCAGGGCAGAACAAAGCGTAATAGGCGGGCGGGAATAACAACGGGCATGATTTTATCCGTAAGTTTGATGTGAACGGCTATGTCAAGATAGATGTCAGACATAGACAGAAAACGCGCAGAATGTCGTGTACGCTTTCAGATACGCTGACATAACCGTTTTAGTTAATCATGCGGCGAGCGAAGCGGAGTAAATAGCGGGACGTGTTCCAACATTCTGACATATTTCTGAACACGCATGACTCCGCATAATTTGGCGGGGGGTGGTAGAATAGAGCGTTGCTTATCGTTTTGCCGTGTTCCTCAGCGTCGAGAACTCCTTTTCCATATCCTTTCAGTATAAAGACTATGCTTGATTTCAGCATGGATTTTATGCCTGGCCGTTTGTTTATTGGTTTCCAATTGTTGGTTTATTGCCGCACTGATTTGCAGACTTTGATTTGCAGACTTTGATGAAGTAGGAGAAACTATGTTCGCTTCGTTCCCCAAGACCCGCCTGCTGCTGCCGTGCCTGCTGGCCGTCACCTTCGGCCAGGGCGCATTCGCACAGAACCCGCTGCCCCAGACGCCGCGCCCGCCGCGCCGTGGGCCGCAAAACCCGCAGCCCGCGCCGACACCAACGCCGGCCCCTGCGCCTACTCCCGTCCCGCAGACGCCCACGCCCGGCACGCCCGGTCAGGGCGCTCCCGGCGGCAGAGGCGGGTTTGGCGGCTTCGGGCAGGGTGCGGCCGCGCGTCCCGCGGCGCCGCGTCCTTACGCCGACGTGATTACCAAAGACGCCAAATCCGACCCCGGCATCTTTACCGTGCATCGCATTGACGACCGCATCCTGTTCGAGATTCCCGCCGACCAGCTTAAAAAAGAGTTTTTATGGTCTGCCGAGATCGAGCAGCTTCCTACGGGCCTGGGCTATGGCGGCACGTTCATCGGCGACAAGGTGATCCGCTTCACGCGCCGCAACAACACGGTCTATCTGCGCCTGGTGAACTACGACATCCGCAGCGAAAGCAGCAAGGGCGCAATCGCTCGCGCCGTCGAGGCCGCGAGCCTGGAACCTATTGCCGCCGCGTTCAACGTCGAGGCCGAGGGCAAGGATAAGAGCGCGGTCATTGATGTGACCCGCCTGTTCACGACCGACCCGCAGGAACTGTCCGCCAAGAACGCGCTGGGCGGCGGCGCGGTGGACCCCACTCGCTCGTACCTGGACAAGGCCAAAGCCTTTCCCACGAACATCGAAGTGAAATCTACGCTTACCTTTGTCGGCGGAGGCGCGGGCGGCGCAAGTCCGCTGGGACGACGTGGCGGTGGCGGTGGCGCGGGCGGCGCGGTCACAGCGGTCGTGCATTACAGCATGGTGCGCCTGCCCGAAAAACCCATGCTGCCCCGCGTGTATGACAGCCGCGTCGGCTACTTTACCGAGCGGTTTCAGGAGTACGGACGCCCGGAAAACCGCGAGGTAGACCGCGAGTACATTGACCGCTACCGCCTGGAAAAGAAAGACCCGACCGCAGCGGTTTCGGAACCCGTCAAGCAGATCGTCTACTACATCAGCCGGGAAGTGCCGGAAGAGTGGCATCCGTACATCAAGAAAGGCGTCGAGGCCTGGAATGCCGCCTTCGAGCAGGCCGGCTTCAAGAACGCGATTGTGTGCAAGGATGCTCCCACCCTTAAAGAAGACCCCGAATGGGACCCGGAAGACGTGCGGTACAGCGTGATCCGCTGGGCGCCCACGCCCACCGAAAATGCAATGGGGCCAAACGTGCATGACCCCCGGACGGGCGAGATCATCAGCGCGCACATCATCGTGTGGCACAACGTTCTGAAATTGGGCGAGCAATGGTACTTTACGCAGGTCGGCGACATGGATCCGCGCGCCGCCAAGCTGCCCCTGCCGCAGCCGCTGATGGGCGACATCTTGCAGTACATCGTGTGCCACGAGGTCGGGCATACGCTGGGCCTGCGCCACAACCACAAGGCCAGCAGCAGCTATACCGCCGCGCAGCTGCGTGACAAGGCATTTACGGATCAGTACGGCGACGAGGCCAGCATCATGGACTATGGCCGCTTCAACTACGTGGCCCAGCCCGGCGATAACGCCCGCCTGATCCCCATACTCGGCCCGTATGACAAGTTCGCCATCGAGTGGGGCTACAAGCCGTTTCCCGGCCTGACCCGCTCCGACGATGAGAAATCGGAACTGGACAAAATCGCAAGCCAGCAGGTGACGAACCCCATGCTGCGTTTTGGCGGCGAAGACCTGAACGCGCAGTCTGACCCGACCGTGCAGACCGAAGACCTGGGCAGCGACCCGGTCGAGGCCACGCGCTACGGCCTGATGAACATCAACCGCATCGCCCGGATGCTGGTTCCCGCAACGACCAACTACGGCGAAAACTACGACATGCTCAGCGAGACGTATCTGGCCCTGTGGGCGCAGCGGTCGCGCGAACTCAACCATGTCGTCAAACTCGTCGGCGGCGTCGTGCAGACGGATTACCATTCGGGACGGGGCAGTGACGTGTACAGCCCGGTTCCTGTCGCAAAGCAGGCGCAGGCCGTAAAGTTCCTGATGGACAACGGCATGATCACGCCCCGCGAACTGCTGCTGCCCGACATCCTCAACCGAATCGAGGCGAGCGGCGTACAGGACGAGGTGCTGACCAGTCAGCGCGTCCTCCTCCTGGGCCTGCTCAGTGACACGCGCATTCGGCGAATGCTGGACATTCAGGCTCTGACGCCCGCCAAGGCGTATACGGTCGGCACGATGATGCATGATATACAGGCCGGACTGTGGAGCGAACTGTACAAGCCCGCGCCCGTCGTGGACCTGTACCGCCGCAACCTGCAGCGCGCGTACCTGGAAGTGATGAAGGGTAAGCTTCAGGCGGAAAGCGCCGCTCCCGGCGACCTGCGCCCCATCGCCACCGGCAGCCTGACCGACCTGCGCGCGACCATTGACCGCGCCATGCTCAAGACCACGGATATGGACACGCGGATGCACCTGGCCGACTGCCGCACGGTCATCACGCGCATTCTCACGCCGCCGGTCGTCATCTCTGCGCCCGCCGCCGCCGCCGTCTTCACGTTCGGACGAGCCGGCGCGCAGGACGCGCCGACCGAACTGGAACGCCTGCTCGAATCGCCCATCCAGTTCTAGAACACAGACAAAAGCAAAGCAAACCACGGAGAACACGGAGGACACGGAGGGAGAACAGAGAAGGCTTTACCGCTGATCGGGCGGATGAAACAGATAAACGCGGCTTACCTTTCGGGGTAATATACGCTCATCTGCAACATTCGCTCGACTTGTGGTAAGTCTTTCTTGTTCTTTCCCGTGTCCTCCGTGGTCTCCGGGGTTTCTATTTTCTCTACGCGGCGTGACGAAGTAGGTCGGGAACAGGACACACGCTAAACCGCAGTCAAAAAAGCGCCCGGTCTGCATAATGCAAACCGGGCAAATAGAAGGAATGAACTTGTTTGGCAGGGAAGCGCAGATTGCGGGCGTCACGCGCCTGAACAACCCGACCGTACCCAGTATACCAACCTGCCATTAACCAATCATTAACAGGAACGTCCGCACACAGAAAGCAGACAGGAATTTACCTCAGATGACACGGATAAAGCGGATAAACGCGGATTCATTTTTGCAATATCCGCGTTTATCCGCCTAATCTGCGGTAAATTCCTGTCTGCTTCGTTATCAATCCTCGTCGGGCGGGGCGAAGTGGCAGGCCGCGTTGCGCCCCTGCCCCAGGTCGCGCAGGGGCGGAACCTCGCGGGCGCATATCTCCTGGGCGAGCGGGCAGCGGGTGCGGAAGCGGCAGCCGCTCGGCACGTCAACCGGGCTTGGCACATCGCCTTCGAGCAGGGCGCGCTGTGTGCGCGCGGCGGGGTCGGCGGCGGGAACCGAGGCGAGCAGTAATTGCGTGTAGGGGTGTTTGGGCGCGCGGAACACCTGCTCGCTCGGCCCCAACTCCACGATCACGCCCAGGTACATCACGGCCACGCGGTCGCAAAAGTGGCGCACGACCGATAGATCGTGCGCGATGAACAGGTACGACAATTTGCGCTCGGCCTGCAAATCTGCCAGCAGATTGAGTATCTGCGCCCGGATACTGATGTCCAGGGCGCTGATGGGTTCGTCGAGAACAAGCAACTGCGGGTCGGTGGCGAGGGCGCGGGCGATGCCGATGCGCTGCCGCTGCCCGCCGCTGAACTCGTGCGGGTAGCGCGTGGCGAACTCCGGGCGCAGGCCCACGCGTTCGAGTAACTCCCGCGAACGTTTTAGGGCCTCGTCTCGCGAGGCCACGAGTTTATGCGCGGTCAACGGCTCGGCGATGATGTCGCCGATCATCATGCGCGGGTCGAGGGCGGCATACGGATCCTGAAACACGATGTTCATGCGACGGCGCATCTGGCGCAATTCCTCGCCTTTCAGGGCCAGCACGTCGGTTCCGTCCAGGCTGACGTGGCCGCTTGTGGGCGCGGTCAGGCGCAGGATGGCGCGGCCCGCCGTGCTTTTGCCGCAGCCGCTTTCCCCGACCAGTCCCAGCGTTTCGCCCACGCCCACCGTCAGGCTGATGCCGTCCACGGCCCGCACGACATCGCGGCTGACGCGCCATCCCTGCCGCCGCGTGATGTTGAAATGCTTTACTAATCCGCGCACATCCAGCAGCGGTATAGTCTCGTTTGTAATGTTGTTTATTGTTTGTGTCATGTTATCGGTTTTTCAGCCGCCGTAGAGGTAGCAGCGCGTGGTCTGGCCCGGTTCCGGCTCGGTGGGCGCGGGTTCTCTTGTCGGGCAGATGTTCATGCGGCGCGGGCAGCGGGGCGTGAACGGGCATCCCGGAGGCAGATGCGCGAGATCGGGCGGCTGACCCGCAATCGTGGCAAGCCGTCTGGCCCTGTCGGCCTGAAACTGCGGCAGGCTGGCGAGCAGGCCCTGCGTATACGGGTGTTTGGGCGCGCGGAAAATCTGCTCCACACTCCCGCTCTCGACCACCATGCCCGCGTACATCACCAGAACCCGGTCGCATACCTCGGCCACAACGCCCAGATCGTGCGTAATCAGCACGATGCCCGCCTCCGTCTTTTTCTGCATCGCGGACATCAGCGCCAGTACCTGCGCCTGTACGGTTACGTCCAGGGCGGTCGTCGGCTCGTCGGCGATAAGCAGTTCGGGGTTGCAGGCAAAGGCCATCGCGATCATCACGCGCTGCCGCTGCCCGCCGGAAATCTCGTGCGGGTACTGGCGCAGGCGCAGTTCGGGGTTGGGGATACGTACATCGCGAAATAATTGCAGGACACGCTTGCGGGCCTCGGTTTTGCTCGCGCCCTGATGCAGCCGTATGGGTTCCGCCACCTGCGCGCCCAGCGTCATGGTCGGGTTGAGGCATGAGAACGGGTCCTGAAACACCATTGCCATGCGCGAACCGCGCAGTTTTTGCAGTTCGCGGGCCGGTTTGCCGATCAGTTCCTCGCCATCCAAGCGCACTGACCCGCCTACAACCTTACCCGGCGGCGAGGGTATCAGGCCCATTATGGACAGCGACGTGACGCTTTTGCCCGATCCCGACTCGCCCACCAGTCCCACTGTTTCGCCCCGCTCGACCGTAAATGACACGCCGCGCACGGCCTGTACGCGCCCGCCCGACGTTTGAAACTCCGTTTGCAGATTATCCACTTCCAGTAAAGGCACGGTCAGCTAACCTCTCTCGCAAAATCTTGTAAACGCGCATCGGCCCAGCCCTGATTAACGTAGCCCAGGTGCGTGAGCAGGCGATAGCGCAAACGCAAGGCTTCGCGGGGCGCGAGCGTCTGAGTGCGCCACCCGAACGGCGACGGCGACAGAACGCCGTCCGGGCGGGCGATCCAGGGCGAGGGAAACACAGGATTGGCGGGATGCTCTAAAAACGCAAAGCCGCACGTCTCGCCGTCCACGACGCCCACATTCGCGCACCAGCGGGCCGCGCGCCCGTGAACCTGGCTTGTGCCGTACTCGCCCAGGCTGTTGCGCGTCTGCCCCGTGCCCATCGCAAACGGCTCGACCGAGTACAACCCGGACGCGGCCCGAATGCACATTAGCGCGTCGTCTGTACGCCCCAGCGTCACGGGCCTGTCAGCGGGCGCTTGCAGGCGCAGTTCCACATCCAGTATCACGCCCTCGCTGGGGCCGGGCAGAACCCGCGTGGTGCAAACCGTCGTTAGTATGCGCTCGCCATCCGGCAGTATCCACCCGCACTCGTGCTGAAACCCCACCGAATACGTCCCCCGCCGAACCGTCAAATCATCCGTAACGATCCGCCCAACAGGAAGAAGTTGTTTGTCGTTTGTTGCTTGTTGTTCGTTTTCATTTCGCCTCGCCCTCCCTGTCTCATCCGCTCCTCCCTGCCTCTTCTCCTCTTCTGTTTCCCCGCCGAACGCTGCGCCGTTCACATTGCCGTGCATCAGCCATAATCCCAGGCCATTCGGGGCGGGCTGCGTCAGGGCGCGTTCCCCTGATGCGTACAGGGCGGTAAATCCCGGCGTCGCGTCCTCACCATGCCGATACGCGGCAAACCGCTCGCCGCGCGCGAAGATTTCGAGGCGGTCATTCGCGGTCAGAAGAGAAAGGTCTCGCGTGTGCAGGGGCATAACAGAAGATTTTACTCCGGGCGGGCGGTCAGGGTCACGGTCAGTGTGAGGGATTGCGCGGCCCGTGTCACGATCACCTGCACCACATCACCCGGTTTGTGATCCTGCAAAGCATACGTGTAATCATACACGTTCTTGATGATCTTGTCGCCGAACTTGGTGATGATGTCGCCCGCTTTCAGGCCCGCTTTTTCCGCAGGACTGCCCTCGCGGACGCCATTGAGCTGTACGCCCTCCACCATCGCGGCGTAGTCCGGGACACTGCCGAAATACACGCGCAGGCCACGTGACGGCGCGTTCTGGTCGGGCGTCTGGATGCGCTGAAACGTGGGGCGGGATACATCATTGGCGACACGGCGGGCGCAGTCGGCGACAAGGTTCAGCACTTTGGCCTCGCCCTCGGCGTTGATAAGGTCAACGGTATCCTGCGGCGTGTGGTACTGCGGGTGCGTGCCGGTAAAGAAGAACAGGACAGGCACGTTTTTGGTATAGAACGACTGCTGATCGCTGGCCCCGAACCCGCTTTCGCTTTTGGCGAGCGCGAACCCCGCCGTCTTGTTCAGGTCGTCGAGCAGGCCGTTCCATTCGGTCGCGGTTCCGCTGCCGATCACGATCAGTTTGTTGTCGCGCAGTCGTCCTACCATATCCATGTTGAGCATGGCGACGGTCTTGTCCATCGGCACAATCGGGTGTTTCACATACCAGTCCGACCCGAATAATCCCAACTCCTCGCCGCTGAAACACATCAAAACGATGCTGCGCCTGGGGCGCTGCAATCCCGTGTTTTCCGTTCCCCGTGCAAAGTACCTTGCCAACTGCATTACGCCCGCCGTGCCGCTCGCGTTGTCGTCCGCGCCGTGGTGAATGGCGGGGGCTTTCGATGTGGCGAGCGAACCCGGCCCGCCCATGCCCAGATGATCCATGTGCGCCCCGATAACGACGTACTCGTTCTTTAAGACGGGATCGCTGCCCTCAATGATGCCCACGACATTCGCCGTGACTTTTTCCACCTTGTGAACATCGGCCTGAATCTGCGCGGCTTGATTGGCAGGAAAAGCGAAAGAAACGGTTTTGCCCTCGTCCACCTGCTGCTGCGCGGCGTCCAGAGATTTTTGTGCGCCCTGGAGCAGCGACGCGGCGGCAAAGCGGCGCAAGCGCAGCACAGGCAGGCCGGCATCGGAAGCGTTGTCAAAGACGGCGGGCGATTGCGCGAAGGTATCCGCGCTTTTGGGCAGAACGACCAGAACGCCGACCGCGCCCAAATCGCGGGCAGTCGTGGCTTTACGGTAAATGTCGGCGTAGTCGGCAAGCGGGCTATGCGGATCGTCTTTGGGACTGCCTGCGAGCATCACGACGATCTTGCTTTTTGCGTCCACACCCTCGTAGTCGTCGTGACCGGCTTTGGGCGCGTGGATGCCATAGCCGACAAAAACAAGCGGCCCTTCCACTTTGCCCGCCCCGGAAACGCTTGAAGGCTGAAAGTCCCGGTTGGAATACAACACTATGGCGCGTCCGCTCTCCACCAGGGCTGTTTGCCCATTAGGAGCCGCGATAGTGATGGGCTTGCGTGGCGTCCCATAATCAATGGAAAGTTTGTTGTTTTTGCCCACGACGCGGCCCGCCACAAACGTAAACGGCTGATAGTAGCCGCTCTGGTCAAGGGTCGCGTTGGGGTCGCGCTGTCGGTTTGTGCCGAGCGGTTTAAGGCCGTCCTTTGCAAACTCGCGGGCCACATACTGCGCTGCCCGGTCGTTGCCCGGCTCGCCGCTGCCCCGCCCCCTGAGTTCGTCCGAGGCCAGGTACGCGATCTCGCTCCTGATGTCGGCGGGCGCGAAGATGGCGGAGTGTGCGGGCGCGGTTTTGTCCTGCCCGATTTTATCCTGCGCCCCAAGCGAGGGGGCAAGAACCAGAACGGACAGCGGCAAAGCTATCGCGGCGGCAGTACGGCGGGCGCGCGTATTCTTCTGCAAGGCGGTACAGAAAGGTATTCTCATAGGTGTATTGCTCATTTCATGTTTATGCAGGCGAACGGTTCGTCTTTGTCTTGAACTGGGATTCTTGGGATTAAAAGGATGACTATGATTAGATGCGCTGTTGATGATGGTTCGGGCTGCAAAGGAACAAATCAACGCTGTACACGGGCAATCCTGTTCATCCTTTCAATCCCAAAAATCCCAGTTCAAGACGAGAGTTTCCATCCGCGCAGGCGATCCAATAGCGAGTACGCGGTCATGTCCAGTTGTACGGGCGTTACAGAAATCTGGTTGTTCAGTACGGCATGAACGTCGCTGCCCATGTCCGGCACGTCCTCGCGGATGCTGCCCGCCTGCCAGTAGTAGGGGCGTCCGGCGGGGTCGTCGCGCACGACGATGCGGTCTACGTACTCGCGCCGTCCCTGATGCGTGATGACCGTACCGCGCAGTTCGCTTCCCGGCACGAACGGCACATTAACGTTGAGCAGAGTGTTGGGCGGCAGGGGATCGGACGCCATCTGCCGCGCCAACCGCGCCGTGACACTTGCGGCTGTGCTGAAATCCAGTTCGGGCGTCGTGCCGCGTTCGTATACCAGAGACACGGCCAAAGACGGCAGGCCCAATATCGCGCCTTCCAGAGCCGCAGCCACCGTGCCGCTGTATGTCAGGTCCCAGCCCAGGTTCGCGCCCGCGTTGATGCCCGACACGACCAGGTCGCAGCGGCCTTCCATTACGATGTCATAGCCCAATGTGACGCAGTCGGTCGGTGTGCCGTTCGTAGCCCACGCGTGCTGCCCATTCGCGAGGCGCAGGGGCGTGATACGCAGGGGCTTGTGCAGGGTAATGGCATGTCCCGCCGCGCTGCGGGGGCGTTCCGGCGCGACCAGAAACACCTCGCCTAGCGCGTCGAGGGCGATTTTTGCGGCCAGTATTCCGGGCGCGTGAACGCCGTCGTCGTTTGTAAGAAGTATACGCATAGGTCAAAGGTTCCGCATCGAGCATCAAGAGTTGAGCGCTTGCGCAGAAATGAGATTGCAGGCTAATGCGCTTGCGGATAATGGGCGGGCAGGAAGCAAGCGCCATTTTGTCGAATACCACTTCATTCTGACACAAAATTCGGATCGCTGCACAACGGCGACAAAGCAGGACACTAACCATGACGACGCAATCCAACACTTCGGTTCGGCCCGTTCGCATCGGCATTCTTTCGTTCGCGCACATGCACGCCACAAGCTACGCGCAAAGCATCGTGACGCGCCCCGACACCCACCTCGTCGGCGTGGCCGACCACGACGCGGATCGTGCCGCCCAGATGGCCGCGCGGTACGGCACACAGGCGTTTGCCAGTTACGAAGCCCTGCTTGCCGCTCCCGACCTGGACGCCGTTGTGATCGGCAGCGAGAACATCCGGCATCGCGAACTGTGCGAGATGGCGGCGAGCGCGGGCAAGCATGTCTTGTGCGAAAAGCCGATAGCCACGACGGTTGCGGACGGCGAGGCCATGATCGCGGCCTGCAAAGCGGCGGGCGTACAGTTGATGACCGCGTTCCCCTGCCGCTTTTCGCCCGTGATACGACGCATGAAGGCCGCGCTCGAAACCGGGGACGCGGGCGAGATCGTCGCCATGCGCGGCACGAACCGGGGCCGCAACCCCGGCGGCTGGTTCATAGACAAAGCCCTGTCGGGCGGCGGCGCGACCATTGACCACACCGTCCACGTCACCGACCTGATGCGCTGGATTTTGAACGACGAGGTGCGCGAGGTCTATGCGGAGATCAGCAATAACATCAGCCACCAGGATTTCGACGACGTGGGGTTTCTCACTATGACGTTCGAGCGGGGCGTGTTCGCCACGCTCGACGCCAGTTGGTCGCGGCCCAAATCGTTTCCGACGTGGGGCGATGTCACCCTGGACGTGATCACGGATCGCGGCACACTGTCAATGGACATGTTCGCGCAAAACCTCGTGCTGTACTCCGACCGCTCGCAAAGCGTCCACTGGTTCAACTGGGGCGGCAGCAACGACGACGGGCTGATCGGCGCGTTCGCCCACGCCATAGCCCGCGACGAACCCGTTCCAATCACGGGCGAAGACGGCCTGCGCGCCCTGGAAGTGGCCCTCGCCGCCTACCAGTCCGCCGCCCAACTCGCCCCCGTCACCCTGCGCTAACAACGTCTTGCGCGAACAGTTAAGAGCAGAAAACGGTTTCTCATGCAGCAACTTTACACCACGCCCGAAGCGCAGAACGAGCAGACGCCTTCTTACGCGCCTGCCCAATCTGCCTTGCCGCTGGAACATGCTCTGACGCAAACCGAAGTGGTACAGGAGGTACAAGTACAGCAGGAACAACAGGAACAATCCGAGGCCGTGGAAAGACTGCTGGCGATACTGGAGCGGGATAGCCGAAAACGCCAAAAGTGGAACAAAGCCATCGGGTACGTATATGCCGCCTGTGTCTGGACGTTCCTGATCGTTGGCGGATTGACGTGGCTGATTACCCGCCACGCAATGGACTGGTGGCCTTTTGTAAATCTGATTAATCTGGGGAATGGGCTTATCTGGTTGTCAGGCTTTGTGCTGCTGAACAGGAAAGCGGCTGTGGAACTGACAACGCTGGATGATGTACGGTGCATCGGCCCCCTCGTAGACATCTGCGTCGCGATGCAGAACATGACCACAAACACAAGCGTCAGGGCCAGACTCGCGCTGACGCGTTTATTGCCGCGCCTCAAAGCCAGCGACGCCCACCTGTTAAGGGAACCGCAGCGCGTCATACTGCGTGGTATCCTTGCCGGCAAGGGGTACATCAGCTTCGGAAAGTATTATGATGCCGAGTTCATCCTCTCCATATTGAAAGCTTTTGAACAGGTCGGCGATTGGAAGAGCCTGCCGTATGTGCAGCAGTTGGCGCAGGGCGCGAAATGGCCGCATGTGCGCGCGGCGGCAAAAGAATGCCTGCCGTACCTGCAAGCTCTGGCGGAAAAGCAGAAGCCGGGTGAAAATCTATTGCGAGCGTCAAGCGCATCCGAAGCGGCAGGCGTTGCGCCCGAAACCCTGCTGCGTCCCGCCTCTGCCACGGAGGAAGCGCGGCCCGAAACCCTGCTGCGGGCGGCAGAGTAGGCCAAAAATTTCCCTGACATTTTAGTAGTGAGGGGCGTCATTGAAGCGAAAACTAAAGCCGCGCCGCCTCCCCTTATCGGAGTTGTCGGCAGGCTGGCCCAAACTATCGGCGGCGATGGGGCAGGTAATGGCCGAATGCGCGTCTGTGTGCCTGGAATATCAGGGGCATGGGGCCACGGTCAGCCTGTCGGTTGAGGGAACGCACAGGGCCGCATACAGCGTCCTGCGCCTGACGATTACGGATCAGCTTCGCAGTACGCACAGCGATTTGCAGGAAGCGACCGAGTGGGGTGCGTGCGGCCTTGCGCTCCTGATTGTGCGTAATCTGACACCATATACCGTCGTGGAACGCGCCTGGAAGGGCGGCGGATTCGACTACTGGCTCGGAAACAAGGACGATCCTTTGTACCAAAAACGCGCCCGCCTAGAAGTTTCCGGTATTCTGGCGGGCGATGCAAGTGCAGTCAATGCGCGTATCAAGCAGAAGTTAAGCCAATCCGACCCCTCGGACAGTACCAACACGGACGCGTATGCAGTCGTCGTAGAATTCAGCGCGCCGACAGCACGGATAAACAAAAAATGAACACTCTGCAACCGGGCAATATAGAACGCGCTCAGGAGCTGCATGACCGGGCAATGGACGCGGCGGAAACGGCGGCGATTGCCCGCCTGCACAGCGAGCCGGCCTCGCGCGATTTGTTCCGGCAGGCGTTTGCCCTGGAACGGGACGCCGCGAACGCGCTCGCGAACGCGTGGGACTTTGAGCCTTCCCGCGCCATCCTGCACCGCAGCGCGGCAGCCCTCGCGCTGGAGTGCGGCGAATGGCGCGCGGCGGAGCAGCTTATCGGCGCGGCCCTGGCGGGCGATCCGCCGGACGACATCGCGGAAGAACTGCGCGGCCTGCTGCACCAGGTTTACTCTGTGCGCGTTCAGCCTGCCGCATAAACGACGACGCCCCCGGCAAAATAGTCAAGAAAGCAATTCCATGTCCGATACTCGATCAAGTAACCTGCCCCCTGATAGAACAAGCGAACTTCCCGACCTGAAACAGCAGGCCGACGATTTTGCCTGCTACGGCGGGCAGGCCGTGCAATGGGTAGCCGCTTATCTGCGCGACCCGACCAGGTACCCGGTGCTGTCGCAAACCAGGCCGGGCGAAATCCGCGCGCAGTTGCCGACAGATGCGCCCGAAACGCCCGAAACGATGGACGCGATTCTTGCCGACTTTGAGCGCGTTCTGATGCCCGGCATGACACACTGGAACCATCCCGGCTTCATGGCCTATTTTGCCAACTCAAGCCCCGCTCCCGGCGTTGTTGCCGAAATGCTGTGCGCGGCCCTGAACCAGAACGCCATGCTGTGGCGCACGTCCCCCGCCGCCACGGAACTGGAAGAGGTGGTTTTGGGCTGGCTGGCGCGAATGCTGGGCCTGCCGTCTGAGCTGCGCGGCCTGATTACGGACACGGCCTCAATTAGCAGCCTGCTCGCCATCTGCGCGGCCCGCGAGGCGATCCCCGACCTGAACATACGGCAGGAGGGCATGAGCGGACGGCCCGACCTGCCGCGCCTGCGCCTGTACTGCTCCGAGCAGGCGCACAGCAGCATCGAACGCGCCGCCATGACGCTGGGAATCGGGCAGGCGGGCGTTCGCAAGATCGGCACGGACGCCGCGTTTCAAATGGATGTAAACGCCCTGCGCGCCGCATTAGACGAAGATAGGCGCGACGGGTGGCTGCCGTTCTGCGTGGTCGGCACGGCAGGCACGACTTCGACGACGGCCATTGACCCGATACGCGCCCTCGCCGCTGTGTGCCGAGAACAAAAGCTGTGGCTGCACGTAGATGCGGCGTATGGCGGGGCTGCTGCCCTCGTGCCGGAATACCGCTTTGTTCTCGACGGATGCGAACTGGCCGACAGCATCGTCATCAATCCCCATAAATGGCTGTTCACGCCAATGGATTGCTCGGTCTTGTACGCCCGCGATATGCAGGCCCTGCGCCGCGCCTTCAGCCTGATACCCGACTATCTGATGACCGAAGAGGGCGACGCCACTAACTTCATGGATTACGGCGTTCAGTTGGGCCGGCGGTTCCGCGCCCTGAAACTGTGGATGATCTTTCGCGCGTTCGGGCGGCAGCAGATGGCCGCGATGATCTGCGAGCATATCCGGCTGGCCCAGGTTTTCGCGGGCTGGGTGGACGCCGCGCCCGGCTGGGAGCGCATGGCCCCCGCCCCCCTGAGCGCGGTCTGCTTTCGCGCCTGCCCTGACGGCATCAGCGACGAGGCCGCTCTCGAAGCCTTGAACTCCCGCGTGATGCAGGCCGTCAACGAGAGCGGCGACGTGTTTTTGTCGCATACCAAACTGAACGGGCGCTACACCCTGCGCCTTGCCATCGGCAACATGCACACGCAGGAGCAGCACGTTGCCCTCGCCTGGGAACGGCTTAACGCGTGTTTGCAGGCCGCGCTGTAAGGTTACGCCACCGTATTCGTCAGCGTGCCAAGTCCGGCTATCGTGACGGCTACGCTGTCGCCCGCTTTGAGGAAAACGGGCGGGTCGCGAAATACGCCCACGCCTCCCGGCGTTCCCGTCGTGATGATGTCGCCGGGCAGCAGGGTCATGGTCTGCGACAGGTACGAGATCAAAAACGGGATCTTGAAGATCAGGTTGGACGTGTTGGACGTCTGCATGGTCTGGCCGTTGAGCGTGAGCGAGATGTTCAGGTCGTGCGGGTCGCTTATCTCATCTGGAGTGACAAGGTACGGGCCGATGGGGAAGAACGTGTCGGGTGATTTGCCGCGTACCCACTGCCCATCGCCTTTTTGAATGTCGCGAGCCGTCACGTCGTTGGCGCACAGATACCCCGCGATGTGGCGCATGGCCTCGGCTTCGGGTATATCGCTTCCGCCCCCGCCCGGCCCGCCGATTACGACGGCGAGTTCCGCCTCGTAATCAATCTTGTCGGATACGCGGGGCATTTTGATGACGCCGCCCGGATCGTTGAGAGTGTTACTGTACTTGGCGAACAAAATGGCGCGTTCGGGAATCGGCTGGTTCTGCTCCTCGCAGTGGTCGCGGTAGTTCTGCCCGATGCACATGATCTTGGCCGGGTCGCCGACGGGCGCGAGCAGCTTTATGCCGCTCAGGGGAAAGCGGCCTGCGGCGGGCGCGTCCGCCGACATCTGCCATGCGGCATGAAATCCCTCGTCCCCCCGCGCCAGGAACGCGGACATACTGGCGGGCGCGCTGCCCGCCTCCTCCATCGCGCTCAGATCAACAACCATATTTTCGCCTGCCATGACGCCCAGCCTTGCGCGTCCCTCGTGTTCAAAGCGCACCAGTTTCATTGTGTCTGCCCCCTGTCAAAATTCGTTCGCCACTAAATCGTGCCTGCACACGCTTGTTCGCGTCTCACGTCCTATTTCCCTGCCGCAAAAAGAATTAACCACCCGCTGCGACGGAGGCACAGAGGCACAGAGGAAAAACAAGAGGGGGAGAAGAGGGGAAGGGGAGAACCGGGGAAATAGACAGGATTAACATGATTTCTCAGGATGAACAGGATTTCTTTTCAGCACATTGCTTTGTGTTGATCTGCATCGTAATCTGTGAACATCTGTGTTAATCTGTGGATAACTCTCCTCTTGTCTTTTTCTTCTCTGTGTCTCTGTGTTTCTAGCGCAGCGGGTGGTTAATATATTATGTGCAGGAATATGGGGCGTCGGACGGGAAGCATAAGGGACAGATGAACACCACGCATACAAACAACAGCAGCGAGTCGGGGGGCGAGCATTTTGATGTGATACTGCCTGCCGGGGGGCGTATCGAGGACGCGTTCGCGCAGCAGGCAGGCGCAAACATCAAGGCGCTGATTCGGCTGGGCGGGCAGACGATATTGCAGCGCACAGTTCAGGCGCTGAGGGCGACCGGGCGTGTCGGGCGCATCGTGGTCATCGGGCCGCAGGCGGCTTTGGACGAGGCGCAAAATGCGGGCGCGGACCTGTTGTGCGAGGAGGGCGCGAGCGGCCCCGACAACATCCTGCGCGGCCTGGATTTGCTGCAATCCAAAGGACGTGTGCTGATCGTCACGACCGACCTGCCGTTTCTCACGCCGGACGCGCTGAATACATTTTTAGATGCCTGCCCCCACGATGCCGATGTCGCGCTGCCGATTATGACTAAGTCGGAGTTCGAGACACGTTTTCCCGGCACGCAGAACGAGTACGTGCGCCTGAAAGAGGGGCAGTTCACGCTGGGCTGCGCGTTTGTGGTAAATGCCCGGACGCTATTGGAGAACGAGGCGCATGTCCGCGCATTATTTGAGGCCCGCAAAAGCCAGTGGCGGATGGTGCGCCTGATCGGGCTGGGAACCGGACTGCGCTTTGCCACGGGACGCCTTTCTATCGCCCATCTGGAAGAACGGGCGGGACAGATCGCCCGCTGCCGGGGCAGGGCCGTACCTCACATGCCGCCCGAACTGGCCTACGACATTGACCTGCCCGAAGAATTTAACTATGCTCGCGAACACGCCGCGCCGGACGCAAATGCGAACGACATCAACGCGTCGCGCCTGTCCGGCAATGCGCCCGCCCTTTGAATGATACGGCGAGCAAATGCTACCGGCGAGCGTCTGCCGCCCTGGATACCCGCGAAACCGAAGGATAAACCGTTATGGCCGACATTGCTGCTGAACCCTCCCTTATTCAGGAGAGACCTGCCACTCCCGCCTATCCCCCGCAAAGCGTACTGCTTTATCTGGAGATGAGCGTGTACTGGTTCGCCCTTTCGTTTCTGTGGTCGGGCATGATTACGATTGTCATACAAACGCTTGTCAAGCAGTTTGTGGGCGATCAGAAAGACCTGTATCTGGGCTGGACATTGGGCGCGGGCGCGTTCGTTTCCACGATTGTCTGCATGGTTGTGGGCGCACTGAGCGACCAGTCGCGCTGGCGCATGGGCAAGCGCCGCCCCTACATCATCGTCGGCACACTGCTGACCGCGCCCGCCCTGCTGTGGATGGCCTATGTCCATTCGATCACCGCGCTTGTCGTGGATTTCTGCCTGATCCAATTTTGGGTCAATGTGGCGACCTCGCCGTACCAGGCGCTTGTGCCTGACCTCGTCCCCAAAGCGAAGCAGGGCGCGGCCTCGGCGTACATGGGCATGGGCAGTCTGCTCGGACAGTTGGGCGGGCTGATCCTGTGCGGAATGCTCATCGCGCGTCCGGGCGGGCTGCAAACCGTGATGATCACACTGACGGTTCTGCTCGTGGCTTCGATGGCGTATACGGCATGGCGCATCCCGGAACGAACGGCTGTGGACAACCCCGCGCCGCGCACCGGCATCGTGCAGACCGTGATACACTCGTTTCAGTTCAACATTCGGGAAAGCCCCGATTTCTTCTGGCTGATCGCGTCCCGCTTCGTCATCAACATGGGATTTTACTCGGCGACGGAGTTTCTGCTTTACTATGTGGAAGACACATTGCACGCCCCTAATCCGACCGGATTTATCACGCAAGTTTTCGTCCTTTCCACCATATCCGGGCTGCTGGGCAATTTCCCTGCGGGCATGTTGAGCGACAAGTATCCTAAAAAGAACGTGGTGTACGTGTCGGCGGCGATCAGCGGCGTGGCCGCGCTCGTGTTTCTGCTGACGAGTTCGCTGCAAGTAGCGCTGTTCGGCGCGTTTCTATTCGGCATGGGCCTGGGCGCGTTCAGCGCCGTAGACTGGGCGCTTGCGACTAATCTGCTGCCCGACCACGACGAGGCCAAGCACATGGGCATCTGGCACGTCGCGTTTACGGTTCCGCAGGTCGTCGCGCCGCTTGTGGGCGGACTGATCGCGTACTTTTTCAATCAGCATTTCGGGCATGGCCTGGGCTATAGGGCCGTTTTGTTCAGCGTCATGATTTATCTCTTCCTGGGTACGCTGCTGCTGCATCCCGTCAAGGAACACGTCATCAACAAGCAGTCCGGCGAAGCGGTGACAGGCGCGTAGACAAAACGAAACGCGGTGAGGAACAGGAGGCGGAACAATGTTAAAGCGAGGTCTGAGCGCCCTGGTAGGTATCGGGATTTTTCTGGCCCTGTGCTTCGGCGGCCTGCTGCCGTTCGCCATCGGCGCGACCGTGATCGCCGCCCTCGCCACCTACGAGTGGGTCACGGCCTACCAACGCGCCGATAAGATGGAGGCAAAAGCCGGGGATAGGCCGCGTATGCCCCGCTGGCTCAATGTGATAAATACCGTGGTGGCCTGGGCAAGCGTACTGCTGCCAGTATACGCGCTTTTCCAGTGTCGGTTTAGCGCTGCATACGGTTTCAAGCCGATACACAACGAGATTATCGTTTTGCTGTTCGCTCCTGCTATTGTCGGTGCGTTTCTGACGATGCGCGCCGCTCGAACTGGCAAAGCGCTCGGCGGACTGCGCTCGGTTTATGGGATCATAGCCTTTTTTTATATTGATCTTCTGATGAGCAGCTTGGTCTACTTGCGAGGTTTGAACTACGGCCCGAAGCTGGTACATACCACTCAATATTATCTGCCGTTCCAACGCATCCAAGTTCCGCCGTTTGGACAAGCGGAGCGTGGCGCGTGGCTGATGCTGCTTGTAGCCGTATGCGTGTGGATGACGGATACCGGGGCGTATCTGGTCGGCAGAAAGTGGGGGCGGCACAAACTCGCCCCCGCCCTATCGCCCAACAAGACCGTGGAAGGTTCGCTTGGCGGACTGACGCTGGCCGTGGTTACGGGCGTGTGCTTCGGCGTGTGGATTCATCTGCCGTGGCAGCATGGGCTGGCGGTGGGCCTGATTGCGGGCGTAATGGGACAAATGGGCGACCTGTTCGAGTCGGCCCTGAAACGCGAGATCGGCATCAAGGACTTTGGCGGCATCATGCCCGGACACGGCGGCGCGCTGGATCGCTTCGACAGCCTGCTGTTCGTCACGCCGCTCGCCTTCTGCTACCTGCACTTTGTCGCGGGACTATGATATTTACCACTTGCTGCGCTAGAGACACAGAGAGGAGAAGACAAGAGAAGAAGGAGAGACAAGGGGAAGAGGGAAATAGACAGGATTAACAGGATTAACAGGATTTCTTTTGAATAGGCGGATGCTTGGTTCGGCAGTCCATTTGTCTGCCTTTTTGTTCCTTTCATTCCTCCGCATCGTAATCTGTGTATATCTGCGTAATCTGCGGATAACTCCTCTTCGTTTTTCGCATCGGTACTCTGTGCCTCTGTGTCTCTAGCGCAGCGGATGGTGAGTCACTTCATGTTTGACAGGCAAGGGTGAAAAGCAGACCGTATGCAAACCAGAGTATTCGAGGTCAGCACGGACGCGCCCGACGCGGACAGCATACGGCAGGCCGCAGAGATTTTGCAGCGGGGCGGACTGGTGGCGTTTCCGACCGAGACCGTGTACGGGCTGGGGGCGAACGCCCTGGACGCGCAGGCCGTCGCCCGCATTTACGAGGCCAAAGGGCGCGCGTCCAACAACCCGCTTATCGTGCATGTGGGCGACGTGGACGCGGCACAAGGGCTTGTGGCTGCGTGGCCCGACGCGGCGCAAAAGCTGGCCGAACGGTTCTGGCCCGGCCCGCTGACTCTGGTGTTGCCGCGCAAAGCTCACATCCCCGACATTGTGACGGGAGGCGGGCCAACAGTGGGCGTGCGCGTTCCGGCCCATCCGGTCGCGCTCGCCCTGCTGCGCGCGTCCGGTCTGCCGATTGCCGCGCCGAGCGCGAACCGCTCGCTGCAACTGTCGCCCACGCGGGCCGCGCACGTTCTAACAGGCCTGGACGGACTTATTGACGCCCTGCTCGACGGCGGCCCGACACGCGGCGGCCTGGAGTCCACGGTCTTGAACCTGACCACAAAGCGCCCGACCCTGCTGCGCCCCGGACTGGTATCGCCCGCCGAGATCGAGGCGATTATCGGCCCCATTTATCGCCGCCCCCCGGCAGCAAAGGATGCGGCGGCTCCCCTGCCCGCGCCCGGTATGCTGTCACGCCACTACGCTCCCCGCGCTCCCCTGGAGATCATGGCGCGGAGCGGTTCGCGTGTCGAAACCTTGCTGGCCGAGGGGCATGTGGTCGGGCATTTGACGGCAGACCTGCCGCCGGGCGACCCGCTTGGCGATGCACAGCGCCGCATAGAGATCGGGCTGGCAAGTTTTGCCGCTTTTCAGCATCTGCATGTCGTCAGAATGCCGACCGATCCCGCCGCGTATGCCGCGATTTTGTACGAGCGGCTGCACGAACTGGACGCGCTGGGCGTGACCCGCATTCTTGTGGACGCCCTTCCGCAGTCGGAAGCCTGGCTCGCCGTCCGTGACCGCCTGAGCCGCGCCGCCGTTCACGCAGAGGACAATGAATACAACGAATACAACGAACACAACGAACAGTAGAAGATACGTAGAAGGAAAACAGACAACAGGATTAACAGGGCATTTCCGTCCGCAGGACGGTCTGCGAAGCCTCACAGACTCGTACTTCAGTGCGGGGCTACAGGTGCGGAAAAGGGTAACAAAGGAGAAACACTTGAAGCGCAATTTAGAAATGCGTGTTTACGGGCTTATCGCTGTGACGATGGGCGCGGGCGGCATTGTGGCGAGGGGAGGGGCGCAGGAGGCTCCTGCCCCGCCTCTCCCCGTCTGGAAGCCGATGCCGAAAATGCTGCGCTATCTGGTACGTCCGACGCGGGTATGGAAATATACCATGCAGCCGCCCACAGGCTATACGCCCCGGCAGACGCAACAGGCGCGTTTGCTGGCGTACAACTGGCACGGACAGGCCGCAAAGACCGGCATCACGCCCTACGTGTCGCTGGCGCTTGCGCCGACCCCGATGCGAAACGGCAAGCCCTATACCGCCGAACAGTTGATCGCCGGCGCCCTTATCGCGCTTAAGCGGGGACACGACGCCTGGACGCAGACGCCCGCCGAGCAGGGCCAGATCAACGGGGTCGCTTTTGTCCGCGCGTATTGGACGGGAACCGAGCGGCAGCTTAAGCGCAAGCTGCGCGGCGTGGCCTACATGGCCGTGGACGGGCCGACCATTATCAGCCTGCAAAGCCAGGACATCGCGCCCGACAAGCCCGACGACGCCAAAACAGGCACGGCGGACGCCACGCCCGCTTCGCCTGACCTCAACGCCAACACCGCCGCCCCGGACGCTGCGAATGCGGACGGACTGCCGGAAAACATAGACCGTCTAAAATTGGCCGAGACCGCCATGCAGACATTTCGCCGCTACGCCGCGCCCAAGCCCGCCCCGTCCACGCCGTCTGTCGCGCCGTAAGCCGTCATCGCCGGTTCGTTTCGCTGTGCGGCGCGATATATTCTCACTCAGGCGAGCGAACCCTATCCACTGCGGCCTGCGCGGCCTCGTCCATGCGAACGAAGGTCGCTCCCAGGTCGCGCAGGGACGCGATAAGACGTTCCAGCATCAACATGCGATGGCCCCTGCCGATCACCTGCGGATGGAACGTATATGTCAGAACGCCCCATTCCTCGGTCTGCGCCATGTAGCGAAAGTCGTCCACAAAGTTCGCCAGCACATCGTCGGCCCGCTGCAAGCCCTGCAAAATCCCGTTCGGCCCGCTGCGGAACTCGAAGTGCGGGAAATCGTCCAGCGACCAGCTTATCGGCATTTCAAGGAGCGGCGAGGGCTGCCCGAACACGGCAGGGCCATCCTTGGGAAAGCGGTCGCCCACGCGGGCGTAGTAGGGGTGGTGGTCGTGCGCCATCATGCTGCTGTCGTATGCGAAGCCATGCGCCAGCAGCAGTTCTATCGTGTGCGGGCTTAAATCCCAGGCGGGCGAGCGGTAGCCCCGCGCCGGCTGCCCGGTCAGGCGCAGAATGCACTCGCTGCCGCGTATCAGCACGGCCTCTTCCTGTTCGCGGTTTAGCTGTCCGGGTGGCTCGTGCAAATAGCCGTGATGCCCGATCTCATGCCCCTCGGCATGAACGCGGGCGCAGATGTCAGGGTACGTGTCCAGGGTATGTCCCGGCGTGAACCATGTCGCTTTGATGTCGTATTTTTGCAGCAGGGCCAGAATGCGGGCCGCGCCAACCACCCCGAACTCGCCTCTTGAGATGGGCGTGGGCGTGTTCATGTCTCGATAAATCCAGGCTGAAACGGCGTCAAAATCGAAGGTAAGGCACACGTAATGCGGCATGATGTCCTGCCTTTCGTTTTTAGATTTTCCTCGGAAGACTTCCTCTGCAATCTGCATTGTTGCGCGTGATGAGGCGCGTGTCAGACCATAGAGGATGCGTGACTACTCCCCTCGGAATAAATTCCGGGGGCTTCTAGGCGGGTATACCCGACACGGTATGTAGTCCCATACCGTTTTGTCCTATACGCAGGATATTCAGGGCGGCGTTTGTGTCTCTGTCCAGCGACAAGCCGCAGTTCGGGCAGTAGTGGACACGCTCGCTCAACTTCTTCTTGACGCGTGTGCCACATCTCGAACAATCCTGGCTTGTCCAAGCCGGGTTCACTTCCGCATACTTGCGCCCGGCGCTTTCAGCCTTCGACGCAAGCACACTGCGGAACATCCCCCACGAGGCGTCTGCTATACTCTTGGCAAGGCAATGGCTGCCCTGCATGTTCTGGATGTTGAGTTTCTCAACGGCAATCAGTCCAAACCGGTTGACCAACTTGCGGGCGCTTTGATGCACGAAGTCATGGCGACGGTTGGCGATACGCTCATGGATACGATGTACCACCTTTTTAGCCTTGCGTCGCTCGCGGCTGCCACGCTTCTGCTTGCTGAGTTTGCGCTGCGCTTTCGCCAATGCTTTCTCATCCTTGCGGAAGAAGCGGGGGTTGGCGACCATTTCACCGTTCGAGAGCGCGGCAAACTGGTTCAGGCCGACATCTACGCCAACAGCCTCCTCGGACACAGGGAGCGCTTCGGCTTCGACTAAGACGGCAAAGCAGGCATACCACTTGTCGCCCTGCCGCCTGATGGTGCATGTTTTGAAAACGCCCTGTATGTGCCGATGCACAACGGCCTTGATGGTTCCTATCTTGGAGAGGGAAACGCCCTCTTCCACCAGTTTACAGCCGTTGCCATACTCCTTGAACGTGAGGCTGTCGTACTGCCCTGCGCCTCTCCTGCGCGGATAACCGGGCGTCTCACCCGCCTTCACGCGCCGAAAGAACGCCTGAAACGCCAACTCCACACGAATAGCGACATTTTGCAGCAGATGCGCATGAACCGTCCGCAGTTCGGGGTGCGACTGCTTCCAGACAGCAAGCATCTTTTCCTGCTCACGCTCGGTAGGAGCCTTGCCCTCCACTGCGTACCCGTACTCACGCGCGTGCAGGAAACTGTTGTACACAGCGCGGCACACGTCTAAGGTGTGGCGCAGTGTGGTTTCCTGTGCGGGCGTGGGGTACAACCTGTATTTGACACAAACTGTGTTCATGTATATATTCTACCCAGAAATTGTGTCAAAACACAGCGTTTTGTGCCGTGAAACGGAACCTATCTCCCTCCACTTTGGCCTGAAAGCCAAAGTTCCGGTCGGTCTGAAGACTCTAATGCGGAAGGTTGAAAACAAACCCGCCTATTCAATGGTCTAAAGACCGGGCGTCCACGCGAAGCGAAGGACAAACGACTTGCGGCGGGTTGGAATCGGTCAACGCAGAATGGCGTTCAGGCGGCGGCTGAAGCAGGCTCCCGCGCGTCCTGCCCTTTGTACGCCGTTTCAGTCTGTTTCGTCTGCGCGATCTTATCAAGCCGCAAATCAAGCGGATTTTTACCGCAAGGAAGCGGATGGCTACGCGGCGCAGTTGGAACGATTGGCCTAATTAGATGGTTATTGTCTACGACGGTATCGGGTTCCGGCCCGCGACTGCCATAACATTTCAGACAAGGCGGCGGTATGACGATCAACAACGGTAAAAGGCGGGGGAATAGTGGGCGGGCAAAGGATATGCGCGCGCAGGAGAACACGGCGGGCATAAACCGCAGGCGGAGTGTCGGGCGGCTTGCGCTGACCGTTTGCCTTGCCCTAGCGGCGTGGGGATGCCGGATGGAAAAGCAGGCCATTGCCGGGGAACCGGGCGGCGGAAAGGGCGGGCAGGCGGACGGCGTACAGAGCGTGACGCTGAAAACAGGGGACGGCTGGGCAATCGCGGCGGACTGGTACATGCCTTCGGGCGGGACAGGCGGCGCGGTGATCCTGCTGCACCAGCGGGACGGGCAGGCGAGCGATTGGGTTCCGCTATGCCGCGCCCTGCAAAAAGCCGGGGTCGGCGCGCTGGCCCTGGATCAGCGGGGCGCAGGGCGCTCGGCGCAGGGGCCGGGAGGAACGGGCGAGGACGCGCCCTGGCTTACGAGCAATGACACGGCTGCCGCGATTGCGTGGCTGCACAGTCACAATGGCGCGGCGCAAAGCGCGGTCGGCCTCGCCGGGGCGTCGTATGGCGCGAACAACGCCCTGATCTACGCTTCGGCGCACCCCGACCAGATACGGGGCGTGGCGCTCTACTCCCCCGGCGCGAACTATCACGGCCTGGACGCCATCAAGCCCGCGCACAGCTTCAAGGGCGCAGTTGTTATCTACCACGACAAGAACGACGCCATTGCCGGCAGCGGCCCGCGCCAGATCAATGCCGCGCTCGCAGGAGAACACGCCCTGCACCTTACGAACGGCAGCGAACACGGAACCGCCCTGCTCACGCCCGCCAACATCAAGGACACGGTCCTGTTTTTCCAGAAGGCGCTAAGGCAAAAATAAGAGCAGAAATGGCGGCAAAAATAGGCCTTAGAGACCCGACCTGCCCGACGTGTCGCCCACGGCGGCAGTCGGGGGAACGGGCTGTAACTGCGTCGGCACTTTGAAGATGTGTACCTTATCGGCGGCGGCGACCGCGAGCAACGTTCCATCCGGCGAGAAGGTAAGGGAACTGACGGCTTCGGGAATGTAGAGCGTCACCAGGCGCACAAAATCATCAGACGTAAGTTGCGGCATCGAAAAACTCCGACTAGAAATATTTAGAACATTTAGACAAAAAGGTTTGCGCGTGTGCTTCCGCCCTGCCGTATCAACCACTAGGGGCTTTTCGGGCCGGGAGCGGCGGCAGGCGGGTTCGCGCCGTCGTTGGGCGGGTTCGTCAGCGGCGTACCCGGCGTACCCGGCGCGGGCGGGTTCCCGTCCGGCTTGACGGTGTCGGGCGCGGGAAGGGGCGCGGGCGGCGGCAGCGGGCGGGGCTGCGGCTTGATGGTGATCTGCTTTGGTACGGCTTTGTTGTTCAGGTTGTCCACGGCTGTCAGCGTGTACGTCGTGGGTTCGCCGGGCTTTACGTCAATCCCGGCATTTGGCCCGTTTGGCGGCAGGTTGGCCCCGATCAGATCGCCCCGGTCGTTTACGATGCTGACGCTGCCGGCGCGGCGCGTCTTCCAGTGCAGGCGCACGCTGTCGCCGATGTAGACCGTGCCTTTGGTCGGCCCGAAGTCCGCGATCTCGGCGATGGAAACATCTTTGGCGACTACGGAAATCTTGATGGACTTTGTCGCCGTGACGCGCCTGTCCGCGCTGACGGCCCTGAGAGTGTATTCCAGGTCACCCGTATACTGCGTGTTGAGCGTATATGTCTGCGACAGGCCGCTGACTGCATAGTTACCCGGATCAATGATGTACGAGTCGGCGTTGCGCGCCTTCCATGAGATAATGACCGGCTCGCCGACGTGGACTTTGGTGTTGTCTGCGGTCAGTTCCGTCAGTACGGGTTTGGGCGCGGCGGGCTTGGCGTTGACGTTTACCGTGACCGACTTGGAGACGGCTTTTCCCTCGTTGCCCGGCCCGTTCACGAACATGGTATACGTGGTCTGCGGCCCGATGGGGACAACGTCCTCATGGCCCGACCTCTGCGTCAGTTCGCCGTCGGCGATTTCCGTACTGTCCTGGCCGATGCGGTGCGACAGGCGGATCGTGGGCTTGTCACCGGTCACTTCCCACGTCAGGGTGACGGGGTCGTCTTGGCGCACGGCATGGCTGGTCGCTTCGAACTGCACCAATCGGGCGGGGATGGCGGGAACCGGGCGCAAAAAGTAGTAGCCCGCGCTGCCGAAGCCGATGAGCAGCAAAAACAAACCCATGAGCGGCGAGACCAGGGCGCGGCGTTCCAACTGCCCCTGTGTTTTGGCCGTCACATAGCGGTCTTCGCTCGACCGGGCCGATACCTGAAAACTGTACAGGCGCGGGCTGCCCAGCCACGCCGCGCCTTTGGGACGCGCCGCCATCAGCACGGTCTGCGTCTGCCCCGGCTTCAGAACAACATGGTCGGCGTCGAACTCGTACACGCAGTCGTCGTCCGGGTCGCTCGCGAACAGTTCGAGATTGCGCTCCGCGTTGCCCTCGTTGGCAATGGAGATTTCAAAGTCGTTGAGCGGGCGCATGAACGTGGCGGTCGCGCGCTTGGGATTGAGTTCCACCTGCAGGCTGTCATAGGGCTTTACGATCAGCATGGCCTGCGCCACGCCCACCTCGCCGGTCTCCATCGCCACGATACGCACCAAAAACGGGTACGATCCCGCCCGGTTTTCGCTCGACCGCGTCATTTTGAAGTTGATGCGCTCCGAGACGGTCGCGCCCGGCCCGACATTGACGGCGGGAACAGGGATGTTGTACCACTCGATGTCAATGCCTTCCACTTCCAGCAGCAGGCGGTCGGGCGCATCCTGTCGGTTGGTCATCGTGACCACAAGACGCGTGGCGCTGCCCGGCTCGATCACCAGATCGGGCTGATCCAGCGTGACAACGACGCCCTGGACATCCATCGGCTGCGTATCCGAAATCGTCGAAGACATAGCGTAAAACCTTAGTACCTTAACTATATAACAACCGTATAAAAACTATCGAAGAGTAACGCGCGAGACGAACTTGTTACAAACGCTTTTGCAAACTTTGCAAACTTTGTAAGAGCATCGTAAGAACATTGTAAAGCTGCGCGCAGCCGCGACTAGCGGATGGTGACAAGTATGCAAAGCGCGAATGCGAGAGAGAGGCAGAAGGCGGCGAACTTTTGCGGCCCCGTTACTCCGTCATTATATTCGCAGGCGCAGGATTTGTCAATCGGTTCGCTGTCCTGGGGCCATAATCAGGCCGTTGTTCGCTAAATGGAAGCCGCCAAATCCCGGTAATGTGCCGGGGCAGGTACGCCCAATCGAAAACAAAGCATGATATGTACGGTTTTGTTTGGCGTCGGGTTCCGATTCGTATACGTTTTTACTTGCGGAATGGCGCATATTCGGCTATAATTTAGCGGCGCGCTTCTGTTCTCGTAGTTTTTCTTTTGTTCGCGCTTGTTCGCGCCTTGATTTATGGTTGGGTTCGATTTTGTTTTTATCCCTTCGTTTTGTCCCTGTCGCCAGAACATCCACGCCACCCTTGCCGCGCCCGCGCCGTGCCTGCGCTTCGCCGTTGAAACACGTCCCGGTGATCTCGCGGCGAACCTTGCGCGCTTCCTTGATCTGACATCGACCTAACATCGATCTGACATCGATCCAACATCGATCTGACATCAATGTTCAAGGCATCATTTTAGACATTATTTCAGACATTATTTCAGACATTCAAGACTCAGGTGAACATCTTATGTTTTGCACTTCATGCGGCGTAAAGAATGCCGCAGACAGCAACTTTTGCAAACAGTGCGGCGGCAAGCTCGCCAAAGCCATGCCTAAAATCAGCGAGGACGCCTTCGACCGCGCCCTGCCCGATGAGGAGCAGACGGCGGCCCTGCTGGAGCGGGCGTACCGCCTGCGCCGCGCGGGAGATCTCGACGCCGCCATCGCGCTTTGCGAAGAGTCGCTGCGCCTGCGCGAGGACAGCACCTCGGCGCACAGCCTGCTGGGACAGCTTCACGAGGAAAAAGGCGACGCCGCCCAAGCCATCCACGAGTATGAGCGCGTCCTGGCCCTGAACCCCGGCAGCATCGCCGACCGCGTAAAGCTGGACGAACTAAAGGCGCGCGAGGAATCTGTGGCGTCCGGCATACCCGGCGCGGTCACAAGCGGCGCGGCGCGCAAGCCGCCTCTGCGCGTTCGCCTGGGAGATCATCGCGATGCGTCCGGCTTCGATTACAGCCGCTTCACCAGCGCGGGCGTTGCCGTCGTCCTTGTCGGGCTGGGCAGCCTGCTCGCGCTGCAATTCCACCCCCGCAGCCAGAATGCGTCCGTTCTGCCCGCTGCCGCGCCGTCCGGCCCGATTGGCGCGAACAACATGACGTCGAATATGCCTTCCGCGCCTGACCGGGGCGCGCAAACGACGCAGATTGCCCCAGACGCACCGACTGCCGCTAACGGCATGAACACTCCCGGCAAAAACGCCGCGTCCGTATCCACGAACCCAATCCCCGCCGGCCCGGTTCAAATCGCGTCTTCCGCCGGCGCAACGCTTCCCGCGCCCCCCACCGCTCCAACGATCATCTATCAGCGCGGGCCTGCCGAGATACGCTACATTCCCGTGCCTGCCCGCACCGCGCCTCTGAACATCGCGCCCAACTCTGCGCTGACCCGCCTGCCCGGTAAGAACGGACGCCCTGGCCGCGCGCCCGCCGGCGGAAACGACACGGATCGCGTAGTCCTCGATCCCGACGTGACGGAAAACGGCGGCAAGATCACCGTGCAGGTCGGCGACAGCGATATGCGCGACAAGATCAATACCGCCAGACCCAATGACGCGAGCGGCAAAACGTCCGGGCGCGGGAGTTCGGGACGCGGCGCGGACAATGACGCGCGGGTTCCCGGCGAAACAGAGCATATCGAGATGGAGAAGCCGCACAACGGCACGGCCCGCGCCGCGTCCAATCCCTCTTCCGTGGAAGCCCGCTCGCTTGTGGCGATGGGCGAGGACAAGAAGCACAACAAGGATTATCGGGGCGCTGTCGAAGCGTTCGGGCGCGCGCTCGGCAGCGCGGGCGATCAAAGCGGCTACATCTATCAGCAGCGCGCCCTGTGTTACCAGTATCTGAACGACACATCCTCGGCCCGCGCCGATTACACCCACGCCATTGACGAGTACCGCAAGCTGGAATCCCGCGACCCCGAAACCGCCCGTAACGGCATTCGCGCCTGTCAGTCGGGCATCAAAACCTGCGGCGAGTGAACTGCGAATAAACTGCAAGCAATATGCAACACACAACATACAACAAATTCAAAATACTGCTCGGCTGCGGACTGTGCCTGTCCCTGCTTCAACTAAGTGCGGGCAGTCGGGCGCAGGAAGCGGGCGCGCAGGGAAGCGCGAAAGAACAGGCGGGCGGCGCAGTCGTCCCACCCGCAGCCCCCGCCACACCTGCCGCATCCATAGCCGCTGACTCTCAGACCCCCGAACAAATCGCCGAGCTGCCCCTGCTGCTGCTGGTCGTGCAGCGGCCTGTCGGCGCTCCCGCGCGCCGCGACGACGCGAACGCGGCCCTGTCCCTCATGCTAAGGTCTTCGCTGCGCGAGTCGCGCAAGTTCCAGGTGGTGCTGTACAGCCCCGAACAGCCGAGCATCCGCCGCGCCCTGCTGGAACACAGCATCGCCGCAGCGGACCTGGTGGAACCCATCAAGACCGAATCCCTGCAAAAACTCGCCCATCTCATCGGCGCCAGGTACGTCCTGATAATCAACAGCAATCTGGACAAGGCGGGACTGAAGACCGACGTGCGTTTGCAGGAGGATATGGGACTGGATGGCAGCCCCGAATCGTGGATCACGCCCCATTCCGAACCGATTGCCGTAGACGCGCAGTTTGGCACACTGCGCCTCAAAACCGACCAGATGATGGCCCTGACCGTGGAAAAGATCGCCGGGTTTTTGGGCATCCCCTCCCACCTGGCCGACAACATCCACATGTCGCGCACAAGACTTATCGGTAAGCCGACCATCGCTAAAAACGGCAAGAACGCCGCTAACGATAAGAATGGCAAAATATCCACAGACGCCGCCAATCCCGACAACAGCGCACAAGCCGACGGGCGCAGGCTGTCCGACAGCGACGCCCAACTCGCCGCATCACAACATAATACGCAGACTGCAACAGCCGGCAGTTATAACGACAGCGGCGCGGCAGGCAAAAAGAACAGCGCGACGGCCATAGTCAAATCGTCTGATAGTGGCGACAGCGGGGTGGAACAGGACGTAAAGCCCGACGCGAAGCCCACGCGTATTGCCAAAGCGGACACGAAAAAAGCGGACGTAAAGAAGCCCAAAGAAAAGGCCGTCGCAAAGAAAACCGAAGACAAAAAGACTGAAGACAAGAAGACTGAAGACAAGAAGATAGCGAAAGCGCCCGCAAAGCCGACCCGCAATGTGCAGGTCGCCAAAAAAGACAACACGCCCAAAGACGACGCGCCCGACATCTCTGTCCGCGCCAACAGCGGCGGAGCGGGCGGAGAACAGGCGCAGGACACATCGAAGAACACGCTTGCCACGAACGGACAGGCGGGACGGGGCGAGGTATTCACACGCGCCAATTCTTCCAATGGGCGTCAGCCGGCCATTCTCGCCACGGATTCGGGCGCGATACTGCTGACCGAGCCGCGCATCGTGCCGCCCACGCCGCCAGGCGACAAGATCAATAACGAGCAGGCGGCGGATCAGTACAGACGCAAGGGCGACCTGTCCAACAGCATCGAATCGCTGCGACAGGCCATCAACGACAACCCGGTTGACGTGCATCTGCGTAAAAAACTTATTGTCGCCTACCAGGATCGGCAGCTTCTGGATCAGGCCGTATCCGAGACCGAGCGCGCCATGCAGATCGCGCCCGCCGACCCCGACCTGTCCCGCCTGTACGCGAACAGCCTGACCGCCAAAGGCGATACGGCGGGGGCAATCAAGCTGCTGCGCGACATCGTGGCCGCAAATCCCGCCAACACGGCCGCCCAGGTGGCGCTGGGCGATGCCCTGCTGCAGGACAGCCAATTCGCCGACGCCCTTGCCGCGTTCGAGGTCGCCGCCCGCAATGACCCGAAAAGCCCCCTGCCGCATCGCCGATTGGCGCGCGTCCTGGCGGCGCGGGCGGGCAGCGATACCGCACAGTACGCGGCCTGCCTGCGCCAGATCGAGCAGGCGCGCAGCCTGACTCCGGCCACGGACACGCAGACATATCAAGGCGATTATTTCGAGATCATGCTCCTGCTGGAATCACGCCTCAAGGACATGCTGGATCAAACCAACGAGACGCTGGCGGGCGGCGGCAGGCGCTCGGCAAGCGACCTGATGCGTACAGCCGCCGACCTGAAGGAACGGGCCGGGGCCGCGTCCGACTTTCTGGACAAGATGCCGCCGGCCGCCGGGCAGGACATTACCCACGCCCACTATCAGCAGAGCGCGGCCCTGCTCGTGCAGGCCGTCGGCTATCTGCGCAAGTACCTCCAAAACGGCGATGTGCAGGTCAGCGCCAGCCTGAGCGGCACACGCACGGACGCGCTGGCCGAACTTTCCACGGCCCACACGCGCCTGGTCACCGCCCGCGCCGCGCTGGAAAAAGGCCGGGCGGCCACTGGCGTTTCGGGCGGTAATTAACGACATGAAGACTTCCTGCTTACGCGTCAGCCTTATTTTCTTGCTGCTCCACCTGTCCGGGTGTGCGGCGTCTCCACGGCAGGACTGGTACGCCTTCCAGAAGGCGGTACGCCCTGCGTTTTCAGAGCATGTCGAATATTCCTTTCATCAAATTTTAACAACTCGCGCGTCTGTACAATATCAATACAGTATCAATGTGTTTCAGGCGGCGCGTTTGAGATAAGCGGTTCTGTAGTCCGCCCGCTGTTGTAAACAAGGAGTCGCTTTATGTATCGTATCCACACATACAAGCCCGCGTCAGGGGGCGTTCGACCGGCGAGGACGATGGCGCGTCGCGTCGCGGGCTTTACGCTGATCGAATTGCTTGTCGTGATCGCCATTATCTCGATACTGGCGTCCATTCTGTTCCCGGTCTTCGGGCGGGCGCGGGAAATGGCGCGGCGCACAAGCTGCCTGAGCAATCAAAAGCAGGTCAGCCTGGGCTTTCTGCAATACACGCAGGATTACGATGAGGCATTGCCCGGCGCGGCGGAAGGCCCGGACGCGGCGGGTATCCAGGGCGGCTGGGTGTATTACAGTAAATTCCCCGCCGACGCGACTATGGGCAAGCCGGGCTACGACCCGACCAAAGGCGCGATTTACTCCTACATCAAAAACGCGCAGGTGTTCGTCTGCCCCGACGACAACAAGGGCCGCTACAACGGCAACTCGTATGCGGTCAACGGCTGCGACTTTAACGGCGGCGCACCCTTCGCGACCGGCAAGACACTGGCCGCGTTCGACAACTCCAGCGGCTGGATCCTGCTGCTGGAAGAGTGCGAGGACGCCAAAGACACCATAGGCGACTCGACCGACGACGGTTATTTCGCCGCGCCCACCAACGGAATTGGCGGCAACCTGATCTCGACGCGCCACAACGAAGGCTCGAACGTCACCTTCATGGACAACCACACCAAGTTCTATCGCCCGGAGCAGATCGTTCGGGGCGGCTTCATCTTTGGCGACCCGACCCGCACGAGCTGCCCGTAAACCGCAGGGGCAGAGGGATAGCCGCAAATGAACGCGAATGAACGCAAATAGACACAGAACGATTTCAGCCTCCGTCACCGTATATTGCGGGGGCGGGGGCTGAATTACGAAACGACACTGCGAAATTAAGAACCATGCAAAATCAAGATAATCAGCAAGATCCTTTAGTTTCCGGTAAAAGTATGTAGACACAATTCGGGTGCGACATCAGGCAAGCGGCTGCGGTACAGTAGAGTTACCACACTACACTGGCCGAGGCTTACCTGATGTCACTCTTAGTCTACCGTATCTGTACCCTGCTCACGCAAGTGCTGGAAGATGTGCCGCTCGGCACGAACCTGGGCCTGCTGCACTTGTTCCTCGCGCTTATGTCCGGGCGTTTCCTCCACGCGCGCGGAGCCGTGTTTGCCGCTCTGGACAGCTTGGGCCTTGCGCCTGCCGCGGTGCGCCGCAGTAGTGCCGCCCTGTGCTATGGCGGCTGGAACACCGCCGACCTGCTCGCCCGCTGGCAGCAGACGGTAATACAGGAAGGCCGCTTCGTTGCCGCCTGTTATGAAGGCGTGCGCCCGGTCGCCTGTGACCTGACCGCCTTCTTTCGCCCCCACTTGCAGGGCCTGGACAGCAAACACTATGTGAGTACGGCGGGCAAGGCCCTGCCTGCCGTCTGCTTCGGGTTGGGCGTGGCCGTCGGGCGCATCGGTAACATGCGCTTCGCTCTGCCGCGCTTGTTCGTGCGGCGCAAGGCAGGCGAAAGCGAGAGTGACCTGCAAACGCGGCTGGTCGCGCAGGCGGCCAGAACGCTTGCCGCGTGCGAAGCCCTGATTGTAGATGCGGGCTTTGCCCTCGCCGATCTGCTGACCGCCGAGAACCTACGCTTTGTGGCCCGCGCCCGCGCCAACCAGACGGCGCGGCGCAGCGAACTGCCCGCCTACAAAGGACGCGGACGCCGCCCCACACGCGGCGACATCGTGCGGCCCTTAGCGCGAACGCGGGCCGGCAAGGACATTGCGGCCACGCCTTGTGACGCCACGGCGCGCTGGCACGACGGCGCACACCGTTTGACAGCGCAGATATGGAACAACCTGGTTCTGCCCGACGCCAAACCGGGCGTGCCCACGTTCCGGCTGGTCGCCATCTACGACCCGCGCTACAAGGAACCGCTGCTGCTGGCAACGAACCTGAGCGTGAGTGCGTGGGCGTTGTGGCGCTTATACAAGGAACGCTGGGGCGTGGAGCATCTGCCCCTGGCCGCCAAGCCGCTGCTCGGCTGCGAGCGGGCGTATGTGTGGGGACAGGAAAGCCGCTTTCGCCTGCCTGAACTCGCCCTGCTTGCGGGTAATCTCCTGTCGTATGTCGCCGCGACCAGCCAGCCGGTCGCTTCGGGGTTCTGGGATCGGGCGGCGCGGCCCACGGGCGGACGGCTGCGGCGCGTACTTGGACAGGTGCATTGTGCGGACTTGCCCGACCTGGCGGCACAACTGCGCAAAAAGAACAGCGTCACGGCCCACTTGAAGACCGGAGTGGACGCCCACAGACGCCACAAGGCACAAGCAACGCCGCAACAGGCGGCGCAAGCCGCTTCATTTACCGGAAACTAAAGAGATCAAAATACTGAAAAACAGACGAATGAACGGCTGATCGTGCCTCACGCGCAAACAACGCCGCGCACAGCCCTTGCGGGCGTCACGCGGCGTCTTGGCGCGCACAACGCGCGCCTGATGCTGTGTGAACACGCCTTTGACAAAGACGCCGACCTGCCGGCCCACGCGCACCCGCATGAGCAGGTGACGTACATTCTTTCCGGCCTGCTGCGCTTTGAAATGGAAGGCAACACGCCGTTCGACATGGGGCCGGGTGACAGCGTCCTTATCCCCGGCGGCGTAACGCACAAGGCCCGCGCCCTCGAACCCACCGTCGCCATTGACGTTTTCACGCCCCTCCGCGAAGACTACCTGGAGAACTGACGCAACCGCTTGCGCTGTACAACATCGTCACATGAAACCGGCATATAAAATGCCGGTTAGCTAGGCCTGCGGCCAACCGTCTCGTGAGTAGAAGTCTTCTGAGGCGCTTACATTTTGGTATGGCTGTTACAAAGGCTTGATCTGTGGACAGCCTCTATCAACAGGACAGTTGGCCGCAGGCCTAGCTAACCGGCATTTTATATGCCGGATGATATGGGGAATCTACACCGATGGCGGCTATCCAATCAACTCTTCCGGCTTGAACCAGAGGGCGATTTCAGTCTCGGCGGTTTCCGTGGCGTCGGAGCCATGCACGAGGTTGGTCTGCAATTCGGTCGTGAAATCGCCCCGGATCGTGCCGGACACGGCCTCAATCGGTTTGGTTGCGCCGATCATGTTGCGGCACAGCTTGATGGCGTCCGAGCCTTCCCACACCATCGCCACGACCGGCCCGGACGTGACGAAATCCACCAGCCCCGCGTAAAACGGCTTGCCCGCGTGAACCGCGTAATGCGCCTCGGCCTGCTCCCGTGTCGGAAGCAGCATTTTCAGACCGATCAGTTTGAGGCCGCGCGTTTCAAAGCGGCGTATGATCTCGCCGGCCAGCCGCCGTTCCACGCCGTCCGGCTTCACCATGATATAAGTTCGTTCCACTGCCATTGTGTGCTTCTTCCTATTCTGATTGACGTTTTCAAACTCCGATGTTTGAATTATTTCGTGTATCAGTTTACCCGCAGTTGTCTAATGCACAGCCATTTGCGTGTTTATGCGTTCATTTGCGGCTATCTCACCTGTTCCCGGCCCGCGCCCGTCGTCTGCGAGCAGTTCCCAGCGTTCGCCGAAGAAGCCGGCGCGGACGATGCCGCCCGGTGCGCGGGGCGTGACCGGAACATCAGTGTCAATCACGGCATAATCGGGCAGCTTGGCCGTCTGGCGGGCGTTGTTCAGATAGTCGTACTCGCGATACGTGAAGCCGCTGTTCAGCACGACGTAATGTTTCGGATTGAGCGGGTTGGGATAGATCAGAACCGGAACGTGATGGTCGGCCCCATACGTCATCGTGCCGACGCGCACGTTCTGGGCGTCCCACTTGATGGGCAGGCGATTCAGGATGCGGGCCAGGATTTTGTTGCTGCCTGGATCGCCCCACAGGACAAGATTGCTTTGCGCGATGTCGTCACTGGTGATTTCCTGATCGGTCTTGACGCGGGCTTCGCCCCGAAACTGCCGCCGCCAGTGTTCGATGGCGTGGGCCTGCTCGCCCTGCACCCAGGCTGCGGTTTTCGGATTAAGCGGTGTGCCGGTGGGCGTCACCATCACGAAGCTGTCCATGAACGCGTCGTCAATCGGGCCTTGCAGGTCGTGCGACTTGTGCAGACCTTTGCTTTTTTCCTCGCCCACTTTCCACGGGTTGGGCAAGCCGCCGTCCTGATGCAGATGGATGGACACGGAGGGAACGGTGCGGTACACGTTCTGCGTCTTCTTCGAGACAGGAAGTAGCAGCGATTGCCCATTGACTACAACGGTCAGCGGGGCGGTCATGTCTACCGCACTGGTGCTGGCGGGCAGATGCAGGGTCAGGGCCGAAACGTTCTGCGTCTGCAATCGGATCGTGTGCGGGTCGGTGATGTCGGCCTCGACTCGCGCCCGCTGCCAGTGGCGTTCCAGGCCGTCCACCTGTACCCATTTCATTGTGTTGTAGCGCAACGTCCACGTCGTAAAGCGCACATGGGACGGAATAGGCTGGAGGGCGGGATTGCCCGCCGCGTGTTTCTCGGCCTGCGCGTCCACAAGCCGCGCTACTTCCTTTTTGGCGTTCGCCTCGTAAAAGTGTCCTGCGCGGGGGCCGATGATGTGTGTCAGCGTCAGACCTTCTGCCTGCATCGCTGTGTTCATCCGTTCTGCCGCCTGCCGCTGCCCGTCAATCTCGCCGCTGTACGCGATTGTCGGGCATTGAAACAGGTTCTCGGCCCAATCCACGCTGTCGTACCAGTGCCACAAGCGCTGCTGATACCATGGCGGCTTGACCGGGTCGCTTTGGAAGACGTGCAGAAATTCGGCGGTCTCGCTAAAGCCCGCGCCGGGGTTCGCTGCGGCCCATTTGTCTGAATAATGCGTGGCGAACTGCCAGCACGACGCGCCGCCCATCGAAAAGCCTCGTGTTACAATCGCGTTGGAGTTGATACGATAGTGTTTCTGCACGGCGGCGAGGGCTTCCCAGGTGTCGGTTTCGCCCGCGAAGCGGTTGGCGTTGCAGTAGCGCCCGTAGGGATGCAGCACAAACGCGCCTGCGGGTGTGAACTCGCCCCGGTTGCGCTGCCGGTCACTAATGAAACTCAGTTCGCTCAGGGTCTCGCCCCGGCCATGATACCAGATGTCCAGGCGATGCGTGTCCAGACTGCCCTGCGCCTTGTACTCGTCCGGCACGACCAGGCCATACGGCTGTACCGAGCCGTCAATCTTCGATACATAGCCGCGCACGATCAATCCGGTCGCGGTCGTCCAGGGCGCGTTGCCTGCTTTCAACTGCGCGGCCCGTTCCAGTCCCTGCGCCAGCAGCGTTTTGGCCGTGTTGATCTCGCGGGGATTAAAGAACTCGTTGTAGGTCAGGGCGTAGCGCACGGCATTATAGTAGATCTGCACATCGGGCAGCAGGTCGTGCTGTACGGCAGGCAGGGACTTGGCGAGCGCGTCAATCTCCGCGCCCAACTGTGTCACGCCCTTTTGCAGTTCGTCCCGGTCGGCAGTGGGAACCTCGACGCCGCGCGGCGGGATCTGCGGCATCCTGTCCGGGCCGTTCGGGTTCTGACGCCCCGCCTGCGCCCGCGCAAGACGCGCAGACACGAACGGCGATACGGTCAGCGTCCCGCACAGCAAGACGGCGGCGAGACAAGGTGCAGTCGGCAAACTCACAGGTCGGCGGCGCATAATCTATTTTCCTCTATGGTGAAACAGGTATTTTCAAAAGAAGCAGGGGAACGCCAAACCTACGGCGAAACACAAGCGTAGTATCATGCGTCACCGCACACGAATTTTCCTGCATTTATTCTGTGCGGGAAGGTGTTTGAGGAAATGGGCGAGCAGATGCGCGTACATCGCCATGCGCGGATACGCGGCATATGGGCGGCAGGATAGGTCGGGGCAATACAAAAGCAGCACAAAGGCAGTACAAAGCGCGAAAGAGGTTTAACATGTCAGAAGCCGGTAACAGAGCAAACCTAAAACGGAACATGACGCGGGGCGGGTTTAGATTGGCATTCACGTTGATCGAACTGCTTGTGGTCATCGCCATAATCGCGATTCTCGCGGCCCTGCTGTTCCCCGTCTTCCTGACGGCGCGGGGCAAGGCGCGCGAAGTGTCGTGCCTGTCCAATCTGAGGCAGCAGGGCGTCGCCACGACCCTGTACACGCAGGATTACGACGGCGTGTACCCGTTTGCCGTAGACCCTACCGACAAGTGGACGCCGCAAATCTGGAACGGCCAGCCCGATTTTCAAAAACAAATCCCTACCATGCCCCTGCTTTCCGAAGCCTTGCAGCCCTATGTCAAGAGCCATGAGATCTTTCACTGCCCCGGCGACACGGGCTTCGATGTCGAAGACTTTACGGGGTTTGAGATAGACCCGAACGGCAAGCCAGCTAATGCTTACCCTAGCAGCTACAAGAAATTCGGCAGCAGTTACTACTATCGCACCGAGATTTCGTTCGTCCACGCGAGCGACAGCACACTTCAGCATCCCGCCGAGGTCAACCTGTATTTCGACGGTGCGGGCGCATGGCACGGCAGTCTGTTTTCCCGCACTCTGCGCTACAATACCGTGCTGGCCGACGACCACGCCAAAAACCTGACCCGCGAACAACTCGACACCCTCTGGGCGCAGCCATTATAGAACGTTCGCGTTGCGAAATGCGGTTGGCGTGGAAGCATGGACAGTGGAAGCATGGACGGTAAAAGTTCGCTGTGAATGCCGCAAATCGGCAGGCGAAAAAATACCCCGGTGCCTTCCCCGTCTGGAGGGAAGGTCGGGATGTTTCTTTTGACGCCTTGCTCTCTCCTATTGTTCACGCAAACCGGGCGGGGTCGCAAATAATTTTTGCAGTATCTAAAAAGGTGTGAAGGATCAAGCATGACAGCGGATGGGATGCGGCTCAGGGCGCGGTGGGTTGTGCCGATAGACGCGCCCCCGATAGAAAACGGCGAGGTCGTGGTGCAGGGCGACCGGATCATGGCGGTGCGTCCTGCGCCAACCGCCGCCGACAGCCCTGCCGCAGGTTTGCAGGACGCAGAAGGCGGCGTTTGCAACTTCGGCAACGCCATCCTTATGCCGGGCCTAGTCAACGTTCACACGCACGTAGACTATACCGTGATGCGCGGCCTGCTGGAAGACATGGACTTTAGCCGGTGGATACAGGGCTTGCAAATGCGTAAGGCCGCCCTGACATGGGAGGATTGGCTCGCCTCGGCGACGCTGGGCGCGGCGGAAGCGGTCGCGGGTGGAGTGACGACGATTGGCGACTGTACGGACAGCGGGGCGGCGGCCTATGGCGCAAAAACGCTCGGCCTGCGCGGCATCATTTATCAGGAAGTGTTCGGCATTGACGAGCGGCAGACGGTCGGGGAAATCATTGCAGAACTGGGCGCGAAAGTGGCGGCGCTGGAAAGCGAGACAAACGGCACACTGCTGCGCGTCGGGATCTCGCCGCACGCGCCGTATACCGTGCGGGCCGCATTACTGCGCGAATTGGCTGCCCTCGCCGACGCCCAGAATCATGCCGTGTGCATCCACGCCGCCGAGTCACGGGCCGAGGCCGAACTGCTCCGTTCGGGAACGGGCGCGATTGCCGAGATGTTTGCGCGACGCGGCATCGTCTGGGACGCGCCCCATACAAGCACGGTGGCGTATCTGGACGGCCTGGGCATCGTCGGCCCGCGCACCCTGCTCGTGCATGGCGTACAGGTATCGGCGCGGGACAGAGACATCGTGCGTAATCGGGGCGCGGCCTGGGCGCACTGCCCCAAGTCCAACGCCAAGCTGGGCAACGGCGTCGCGCCGCTGGGCATTCTGGCCGACTTCCGGCGCGAGGCCGATACGGACGAATTGCGCCCGTGGGGCCGCATCGGGCTTGGCTCCGACAGCATGGCGAGCAACAACACAATGGACTTGTTCGAGGAGATGCGCTTTGCCGTGCTGATGCAGCGCGGGGCGCGGCATCGCATCGAGGCCATGACCGCCCGCGAAGCCGTCCATCTGGCGACAATCGGCGGCGCGAACGCGCTGAACATGGGAAATGAGATCGGCAGTCTCACACCCGGCAAACGCGCCGATCTGTGCGTGGTACGCTTGGGCGACCTGCACAGCCTGCCCGCCTACAATCCCTACAACGCCCTTGTCTACGCCGCCCGCGCCTCAGACGTTGTTCTTACAATGATCAACGGCGTGATCCGCTACGACGCCCGCCAAAACGCGCCCTGGCTGGCCCGCTTTCCTCACAACGACCTGAACGCCGCGCTGGAGCAACTCAACGCCGCGTCCGCCAAAATGCGCGCCTGGACGCCGCCCGCATAACCGATTGACACGCGACTCAGACGCAGCGCAGACACAACGCAGGAGGCAGCAGCATGGAGCCACGTGACAGCAACGGATTTCGTTATGAGCAGCAGGGGATGCTGCCGCGCCCCTTCGACTGGCTGCGACAAAGTTTGAGCCGCCTGGAACAGTACGCAGGAAGCTGCGCGCTGGTGGGGGTTCCGGCTGGCCTCCTTGCGGCGATCTTGTATCCTGCGTTCCAGCCCCCGCGCCCCGGCGATGCCAGCAAATTTTGTATCTCCAATGAAAAGCAGATCGGTGCGGCTCTGCTGATGTATCTCCAAGATTTCGACGAGCGGTTTCCCAGCGGCGCGCAGTGGGATCGCCAATCAGATGCGGCTGCAATGAACACGCCAGGGCAGGCAGACCTTCACGCGGGACTGGGCTGGGCCGGCGTATTGCATCCCTATGCTAAAAACACACAAATGTTTGTCTGCCCGCAGGTGGCCCGAACCATGCGACAGCAAGGGCAGCCACTCGAAAAGGTGATAGAGGGAGAACGTCTGCTGACGCTGTCCTCAATCTCGTATGCTTACAATCGCAATGCCGCGCTGAACCCCGTCGCAGGCGAGTTTACCGCCCCTGAGCGCACGGTTTTACTGACCGAAGCGCAGGGCGTCTTTGCCAACCTGCGCGAAGACGACGAGTACAACCCGCAGCATACGTACTCCCCGGCGGGCAACGGGCTTACGGTTCTCGTGTCCACGTCCGGTGCAGCCGAGGCGGAAGCGGTAGGCGGCGCTCGCTACGCCACGGGCATCCTGGGTGGTTACGGACACACGTTGGGCTGCCCGTACCTGCCCTTTTTCGCGCCGCAGGCAGATGCGCGGCATCGGGGCAGCAGCGTCTACCTTATGGCGGACGGACATACGAAGTTCTTGAAGCCCAACCTGGTCTCGCCGGGTGACAATGCGCTCGCCGCACAAAGCGGGCAGGACTGCGCCCATCATCGCGCAGCAGACGCAACGCATCTCAACGGTTTTGCCGTGACGTTCAGCACCCGTTAATAGACGTTTTAATAGGCGCTTGATACGCATTCTGACGTATTATTACCTGCATGGAACGATATACCCCTGTTTGCTCGTACATAAGCAGGGACTGATGTGTCACTGACGGAATTGCGCGCCCCATCCGGTCAATGCCTTCTGCCTTTTCCCACACATACTTGAGGAGATTGACCGTGAAAATGTTCGCAAAGACCGCTATTGTACCTGCCCTGCTGCTTTCCCTGACCCTGGCTTCGGGCCTGCGCGCGAGCGCCGACAACATCGCCGAAGTGGCGACCAAGAACGGCCACTTCAAGACCCTGCTCAGCCTGGTTAAAGAAGCGGGCCTGACCGACGCGCTGACCGGCCCCGGCCCCCTGACCGTGTTCGCGCCCACCGACGCCGCGTTCGCCAAGCTGCCCAAAGCCACCGTCACCATGCTGACCAAGCCCGAAAACAAGGACAAACTGGCCGACCTGCTCAAGTACCACATCATCAGCGGCAAAGTGATGGCCGCCGACGTGATGAGTATGAAAAGCCCGACGATGGTTGACTCGCTCGCCGGCCCCAAGATTACTGTGACGCACACCGCCAAGGGCGTGTTCCTGAACGGCAAGGCCAAAGTCGTCACCCCCGATGTCGCCGCTGACAACGGCGTGATCCATGTGATTGACACCGTCATCATGCCCACTATGGCGAAGTCCCCCAAAATGGGCAAGATGAGCAAAATGGACAAGATGGGCAAGATGGACGGCGGCAAGATGTAATCGCTGTGATGCAGTAAGCGTCACATTCAGTGTTGTAAAGCCCCTGTGCGTGGTTCACGAAATCACGCGCAGGGGCTTTTTGTTCCTCCACCTGTATTTTCTCCGTTATATTTTCCGCTTTGTTCCCGAACACGGTAGCGAAACAACAAATACCCCGTCTTGTTCAGAATGTGAGGCGGACAGACCGGATTATCTTCCTCAATCTGAACCTTTCATAGTCTAAATCTTTCAGACCCATTCGCGCCTCATTCATTGGCGGTATTCTCTTCTAATTGTAATTTTTCTGGTTGTAATTTCGGTCGTGACATCTGGTTGTGGAAAAAGGCGGCGCTTGTGAACAGGCACACTACACTTTTACGAAACCCGGCGGCGACTCCCTTCGTAGTCGGCATGAAAGCGCTCGTAAAGGGGGAAACGAGGACGATCACGCTGGTGGAACAAACTGATGCCGAACTCGTGAGGCAAACGCTTTGCGGGAATACTCAGGCATACAACAGTCTCGTGCTGCGCTACCAGCGGCAGGTGTATAACCTGGCGTACCGGATGCTCGGCAGCGCGGAAGACGCGGGTGACCTGGTGCAGGACACTTTTTTACGCGCCTACAATGCCCTGGGTACGTTCCGTCAGGACGCCAGTTTTCTGACGTGGCTGTACAAGATCGCCTCCAACCTGTGCATTGACCATCTGCGCTCGCGCAAGGCCAAAAGCGCGTTGAGTCTGGATGTGGAAATATCCGAGGGCCGCGAACCGGGCGGCGACTGCCGCTCCAACGGCCCCGAAGAGGCCGCGATCCGCGACAGCGTGCAGGATGTGGTACAACACGCCATCAAAAACCTGCCGGAACGCTATCGCGTCGTGGTCATCATGCGCCATTTGCAGGATATGAGCGTAGAAGAGATCGCCCGTGAACTGAGTATGCCGACCGGAACCGTCAAGACGCATCTGTTTCGGGCCAGGGAGATGCTGCGCGAACGCCTGCGCCCCACCCTGGAACTGGACATGGATAATAGATAAGAGATTATAGGCGTTACATATTAGATAAGAGTATAGACACGCATACGGTGTTTCGTCCGCAGGACGATGTCCTTCGCTGCGCGTGGACGCCCGGCCGCAGGCCCATGTATCCGGTAAAGAATTTAGATGGTATACACCGGATTCCGAAAACCCAAAACACATGAAAGTTATGTTGGATGGAAAATAGATTTGAACAATCGCCGGAAGAGCAGGGCTGGAAAGCCTCCACGCCGGACGCGTATGGCTGGAAAAACCCGCCGCCCGCACCCGCCGTGCCGCCCGCGTTAAGCGGCCACACGGGAAATGTCGGACAGAACGCTGAACACAACACGGCGCACCAGGCCACGCGTGACCAACTGTGCGCGTGGGTCTGCGAGAAATTGTCCGATATGCTGGACAACGACGGCAGCGTTCGCCCCGAACAGGCGGCGGGCATCTACGCGCATCTGGCGATCTGCCGACACTGCGCCGGACAATGGGACGAAATGCAGCGCGTCGTATCGCTCGTAGAGAAAATGCCGCTGGCCGAACTGCCGCGCGATTTCTCCGCCACGATCATGCAGCGTATTGCCGACCCCCACGCGCAGATGCCGCACCGCGCTCTGACGCCGCAAATGTTTAATGATGCAGCCGCTTCCTCGGTCGTAGCGTCGCATAATCTGGCGTCCGGCACGGACACGGCGCAGTCGAAACTTAAAATTACGTCCACGCAGACACCGGGGCGCAAAACCTCTCTCCTGCACAGACTGCGCGGACAGCAGACGCAAAGCGGATTGAAGGCCGAGACGAAGCAGACAGGCGTTTCGACACAATCGGAACTGCTGGGGCGCATGACGGCGGGCGGCGCGTGTTCGAGCGCGCTGGCCTATCTGCTGTCCACGACCTGGATTCGGCAGATGCTCAGCGTGAACGTTACCACGGCGGGCGCGTGGTTCGGGCAGTGCGCGGATGTGCTGCGCGGCGTCCCCCTGCTGACGTGGGTGGCGGGCCTGATCTTCTCGGCCTTCGCGCAGATGAACGCGATGCTCGGCGAGACGGTGCATGTGATGAGTACGGCCATTATGATGGGTCTGGCCCTGGATGTGGTGATCTGCGTGGCCGCGTACAGTTTTCTGACCGCGCGCAGGCGCGAAGCGCAGTTGCGGTTTTAATACGGGTTGCAGTGCAGCGCGGAGCTTGGTTTGAAACGAGCTTTGAAGTGAGGTTGGGACATTACGCATGGTGTTAGGAGAAGCAATTCGATGCAGCGACTGATGACGGCCCTGGTGACGTTTTTCTCCCTGATGGCGGCGAATTTGCTGCCTGCCGGGGCGCAGCGGCCCGGCGATGCGCCCCGCGTCTCCGAGCAGTTTATGCGCCAGAACGTCTTTGAGTTGCCGTCCGGCCAGACCGCGCCGACGCTTGTGGTGCGCGACAAAACATTTGTTCTGGCCGGAAACGTCACACAGGACGCGCTCGCCATCAACTGCCGCGTCATCATTCGCCCCGGCGCGACCGTAGGCAATCTGCTGACCGTAATCGGCGGCGACGTGATAGACGAGAACGACGGGCGTGTGCGCGTGTCCCGCCTAAGCCCTGATCTGCTGCCCGATCTAAGGCAGACCATCATTCAATCCAACACCATCACGACCAATCAGATTGTTCTCCCTTCACGGGTGCAGGCGTCTGTTGAAATTACGGGGCAGGCCGTCGGCGCGAAGCCGGAGGGAAGCTGGGTCGGCGGGCAGTTCGCGCTCGCGCTTGTCGGCCTGCTGTCGGGCATCATCGCCCTTGTCGTCGCGCCCCGCGCCACGGAACAGACGGGCGACGCGCTGGCCCAAGAAACAGGGCGCTGCGTGGTTGTCGGCGCATTGGGGTTGGGCGGCATGATTTTGGCCCTGAGCCTGAGCTACGGCCTGATGCGCTCGCCGTTCAGCCCGCTTATCACGCCGCTGGGCGCGGCCTTTGCCGGGTTGTGCCTGACCGCGCTGGTTTTCGGCTGGGTGTGCGGGATGCGCCATGTGGGACAGCTTTTGTCGCGCCGATTAGGCCGGGGCGGCAGTTTGGGCATGTTTTTGCAGTTCCTGCTCGGTGTCGGCGGTTTCTTCGTGGCGAGCGCGGTTTTGGGCAGCGCGGTTCGCATTCTGGGCGTGTTCTGCCTGTCCCTGGAATTTGTGCTGGCGCTTGCCGGCCTGGGCGCGGCCCTGCTCACAGGATTTGGGGCCGACCCGAACTGGCTCACGGCCCGAATGCGCGGCGAAGTGCGCTGGATGTCCCGCTCGGCCCGCCTCTAATTTCGGCCAGTATCGCCGCGTCGTATATGCGATGCTGCCGGTCTAACGCGGTTGACTTGCGGGCCGAAACGCCGTATAATGACAATCAGGAAAAACGTTCTCAGCCTTCCATGCCCCGGCGTGGATGGCTGATTGCGTTTTGCCGCATACATAAAGATGAGAACAAAGATCAGAACAAAAGTAAGAACGCAAGCTAAGAACGAAGGATAAGAACGTTGCGCGTATATCGGGTTGCTCAGGACGGGTATGACACATGCTGCAAAGCATTGAAGCGCGTGGCGCTGGAAGATAATGCGCGGGTCGAAGCTATCGTGCGTGACATCATCGCGGACGTGCGGGCCAGGGGCGACGCGGCCCTGCTCGACCTCGGACGCAAGTTCGACTCGCCCGGACTGGACACGCTGGAAGTCAAGCGCGAAACATGGCTCGACGACGCCCACACCATCGCGCCCGCCATGCGCGAGGCCGTGGACGCGGCTGCCGCGAATATCCGCGACTTTCACGAGCGTCAGAAACGGCAGACGTGGATGGACGCGCAGCCCGGACGCGTGATGGGACAGCGCATTCAGCCTTTAGGGCGCGTGGGCATTTATGCCCCGGCGGGAACCGCGCCCCTCTCCAGCACCGTTCTGATGACCGTGATTCCGGCCCGCGTGGCGGGCGTGGACGAGATCATTCTTTGTACGCCCGTACAGCGCGACGGCAAGGTTCCGCCCCTGATGCTGTATGCCGCCCATGTCGCCGGCGCGGATCGCCTGTTCACGGTCGGCGGGGCGCAGGCGATGGCCGCGCTCGCCTATGGAACCGATTCTATTCCCGCCGTGGACAAGATCGCCGGCCCCGCTAATATGTATGGTACGCTCGCCAAAAAGATGCTCTGGGGCGTGGTAGATATAGATATGCTGGCGGGGCCAAGCGAGGTCTGCGTCCTGGCCGACGCGGGCGCAAACCCGACTTTTGCCGCCCTGGACATGCTCACGCAGGCCGAGCATGACGACGAGGCCGCCGCGTTTCTCATCACGCCTTCCGAGGCTATGGCGCAGGCCGTCCTCGCCGAGATCGAGCGGCAGATGCTCCGTCTCTCGCGGCGCGACATCCTGCACAAGTCACTGGAAGCCAACAGCGCGATCATCGTCACCGAGGGTATACAGCAGGCGTATGACCTTGTCAATGTGTGCGCCCCCGAACATCTGGCCCTGATGGTGCGCGATCCGCTTCCCGCGCTTGGCTACATCCGCAACGCGGGCGCAATCATGATGGGCGATTATACGCCCCAGACGCTGGGCGATTACTTGGCCGGCCCAAGTCACACCCTGCCGACGAGCGGCACGGCCCGTTTCGCGTCCCCGCTCAACGTAGACACCTTCGTCAAAAAATCCAGTTTCATCTACTACACCAGTGACGCGCTGAACCAGGTGAGCGATAAACTGACCGCCTTTGCCACGGCGGAAGGCTTCGACGCCCACGCCCAGGCCGTCCGCGTCCGCACTAACACCACGCATACAGCAGAATGAAAACAACAGCGAGGTCAATGTTATGACAACTACCACTAAAAAAGACGAAAGCGCCGAGCGTTTGATTGACTGGCACTTCAGCGTCCAGCCGGATATGCGGGAAATCTATCGCATTATTATGCCGTCTGAAGACGAGCCTAATGATCCGATACGGCTGCTGGAGATAAGCGATTCGACTCTGCCAACCGGCGAAGTCATGGCGTTCGGTTTCCGCGCAGATGGGGATATTTACTACCCCAGTATTATAGCGGAAGTAACGCCTGATGAGTTGGAACGTATCCGCCAGGGCAAGATACCTTTGCCGTCCGGTTGGGATATAAACACGGCTCGCCTCTATCTCCGCCCCTGAAAGATGAGGTTGCGATGGACACGGAACCTGAGGAAGTAAACAGTGTCAGCCGCAGAGCAAGCATTGTAGCGGCTGTGAATGCCGGAGAATTTCCCGCAGACCGCAATGAGTGGGCGTCTGCATACGCACAACAAAGTCGCTCTGATTTTGCCGTTTACAAGCTACTCACTAACCAGGAGTTATCTAAACAGTGTCTCCCACTCAATGAAGTGGATCAGTGTCATTCCCTTCACTATTTACAAATGGCATGTGAGAAAATCGCCAAAGCTTATCGGTTTCGTGACACAGGCACACCGCTGGAAAAACTTCTGACAAGCCATGTAGCCTTCTCGAAGTTCATGAGAACTTTTGTCACAACGGCTGTTGTCAAGGCGCTCTATAAGAATAATCCCGGCGTTCTCAGGCATGTAATCCAAATCACAGACCTGTTGTCACGCGAGATCGAAGTGCTGGCTCCTGCGCTTGGAAATAAAGCACAGCCCTACAATACCGAATATCCGTGGGCAGACTCGATGCAGATTATAACGCCCTGCACATACAGTTTTCCGAGCGTAGACATTCTGAGAAAATCGGAAGCCCGTAACTTCCTCAAAATTGTTGGAATAGCCATCACCGACTTTGAGAAGACGAGAAAAGACGGATGATGGACGCGCTCGAAACAAAACTTACACACGACAAACGAACATCAAGCATAACCCGCAAAACCTCGGAAACCGATATACAAGTAACGGTTGATGTTGACGGGGGCGGCACGAGCGAAATTCATACGGGCGTGGGATTTTTCGACCACATGCTCACCCACATCGCCAAGCATGGCCTGCTCCACTTGTCCGTGCAGGCGAGCGGCGACCTGCACATAGACGATCATCATACCGTCGAGGATGTGGGGATCGCGTTGGGCAAGGCATTGGCCGAGGCATTGGGCGACCGCGCGGGCATCGTCCGCGTGGGCAACTGCGCCGTGCCGATGGACGAGGCGCTTGTATTCTGCGCCATTGACATCAGCGGGCGCGGTTTTCTCGCCTGCGATCTGGTCACACCGACCCCGAAGTTGGGCGACTTTACAACCGAATTAGTACCGGAATTTTTCCGCGCGGTTGCCGTAAATGCCGGATGGACGGTACACTTACAGCAGATGGCGGGCGCGAACACGCATCATATCATCGAAGCCGCATTCAAAGCGTTTGGCCGGGCGATGGCACAGGCTGTTTCCCGCGACCCGCGCGTACAGGGCGTACCCTCAACGAAGGGCATATTGTGACACCTTTGACGCGCTTCCTATGCGGAGAGCGTCAGCCAAACTTAGTGTGATGCGGCCTGAGTACGCAGGCAGTTTTCGTCCGCAGGACGACTGGCCGCAGGCCCTTAGAACCGGGATTTTATATCCCGGACGATTACGGCAGACCGCAGGGCGGAAGGGGAACTCGAATCACTCCCATTTCCGGTACTTGATGGAGAAGCCGACTGTGAACAAAACATCCCGCTATATCACGCCGCAGACAGCGGCGAACGCAGACAGCCCTGAAGCGACACAGGCTGATACGGAATATACTACCAACTACACTCTGCGCCCCGCAGCCCGCCCTTCGCAGGACGCGGGCGTCGTCACCAGGGCGTCGCTTGTGGTCGTCCTGAGCCTGACGCTTGTGGGCGCGATGCGCTGGGCCTTGAACATTACCAATGCCAACGCCCGCCAGATCTCTACGGGCCTGACGCGCCTTCAGGGCCAATACGACGTGCGGGCGCAGAGCGGGCAGGGCGCAGCTGCGAAACGAACGGACAAGTACAGTATGTCGCGCTCGTCCGGCAGTTCGCTACACGACGCGGCGAGCAGCCCGTCCATTGAGCCGGAAGGCCGATAGTGGTTCGTAGTTCGTGACCCGTAGATCGGGGTTCGTGACCTGGTAAGCATCGGCGGCATAGCGCGCGCCGAGAGCTTACGAGCCACAAACCACGCGAAACGAACACTGCTCACGAACCACGGAAATGAACCACGACTATGATCGCAATTGTAGACTATGGCATGGCGAACCTGCGGAGCGTGGAACGCGCTCTGGCCCGCGTGGGCGGCGACCCCGTCATTACGAGTGACCCGGACGTGATTGCGCGGGCCGAACGCGTCGTGCTTCCGGGCGTGGGCGCGTTCTGCGCCTGCATGACAAACCTGGACCAAAGCGGCCTGACCGATGCGGTGCGGCAAAGCATCGCAAGTGGCAGGCCGTTTCTGGGCATCTGCGTCGGAATGCAAATGCTGTTCGACACGAGCAGCGAAATGGGCGCGTCGAACGGGATGTCCATCTTCCCCGGCAGGGTCGTCAAGTTCTTCGAGGACGTGCCGAACGCCGATACCAACCCCGCCCTGGCCGAATTGAAAGTGCCGCAGATCGGCTGGAACAGCCTGCGCGTCAATCCCGCTTCGCGCCTGATGTGCGGCATCCACGACGACGAGCGCGTGTATTTCGTCCACAGCTACTACCCCGTTCCCGCCGACCCGTCCCTTGTCGCCGCCACGACCGATTTCGGCATCGAATTCTGCTGCGCCATTGAAAAGGACAACATCGCCGCCACGCAGTTCCACCCCGAAAAAAGCGGCGATGTCGGCCTGCGTATTTTGCGAAACTTCGTCCAGTGGGAATAGGTAGTGTGAGAAAGAGTTGTTTGCCGCTTGTTGTTTGTCAGGAGAGCAGTTCCGCCATGCGGCGCGCAGGGTTTGACAGACAACAAACGACAAACGACAAACAACAAATATGAACATTTATCCTGCCATAGACATCAAGGGCGGCAAGTGCGTCCGGCTGATACAGGGCGATTTTGAGCAGGTCACGACCTACGGGGATGACCCTGTCGAGATGGCGCGGCGCTGGCACGCGCAGGGCGCGGCGTGGCTGCACGTCGTAGACCTGGACGGCGCGCGAACCGGCGAAAGCAGCCCGGACAATGTGGCCGCGATCCGGCGCATGGCCGACGAGGTGGGACTGCCCATACAGGTCGGGGGCGGCATCCGCACACCCGAACGGGCCGCGCAGATGCTCGCGCAGGGCGCGGCCCGTGTTGTGGTCGGAACCGCAGCCGCGCAAAACGACGATCTGGCCCGCGCGTTTTTTGAGCGGTTCGGGGCGCAGGTGGCTGTGGGCGTGGACGCCCGTGATGGCATGGTCGCCATACACGGCTGGCAGGAACACAGCGGCGAACGGGCCGTAGACTTTGTGACGCGTATGACGCAGATGGGCGCGCAGCGATTTATCTTTACCGACATCGCCCGCGACGGTATGCTGCAGGGCGTCAATCTGGCCGCGCTCGCCCAGGTAGCTCATGCCGTCAGCCCCGTTCCTGTGATCGCGTCCGGCGGCGTGGCGACTATTGACGACATTGTCGCATTGAGCGAACTAAGGGCTTGGTCAGCCCCCAATGTAGACGGCGTCATCATCGGCAAGGCATTGTACGCGGGTACGCTCGCGCTGCCGGAAGCCATCACGCAGGCTGGCAAATAAGCGGCGAGGCGAATGCTCGACCGCTGCATTGTGAAAGCGATACCGGAAGGAGTTGGCGATGTTGGTTGAATTGTTCGCCCTGTTCTGCATCTTCGGCATTCCCATGTCCATCCCCATCCTCAACATCTGGACTCGCCACCAGCGCGAGATGATGCAGATGCGCCTGCGCTTGCAGCAGCACGGCGAGGGCAATGTCGGAGCCGATCTCGCCGCCCTGCGTCAGGAGATCCACACCCTGCGCGAAACCTCCATGCAGTACGACCTGAGTTTCGATGCCGCCCTGCAGCGTCTGGAGCAGCGCGTGATCCGCACCGAGCAGAACATGCAGACCGCCGCCCAACCCACCGCGTATAATAATGCGCCCACCGGAATGCAGGGGCCGGCCTCCTCCTTCCGCCCCGCCTACGACACGCAGGACACAGTAGAAACCCTGAACGTGGGCCGCTAATAACGTAGTGATCTTGACTTACATCATCAAAAGATATTTCAGCACGTCCGGTTTTGTTTAATTGGCAGAAATAAGGATCGGAAACAATGACTGCGCGTACAACATGGCAGGCGATAGTCTCCGCGATGGGCATCACTGCATTAATACTAGTCGTCATAACTTACCCCGCATACCTCGCAGTCTTCCACAGCATGTGGCGTCCGTCTGCGGAAGGCAGTTTCGCGGGCTATGTTGAATATATGATGACCCTGTTCGTTACTCCCATTACACTATTTGCAGTCTGTATTCTGACGGGTTCCACGCTGATTGTGCGGCGCAGAATCAGCGATGTGTTTCTGCTGTTTCTGATCATCTCGGCAGTTGGATTTGTTGGCAGCACAGCAGGTTTGTTCGTCAATGAATTGGGACAGGATCTGTTGGCCTACACGCCAAAAATGGCGAAGATGGCGAGCAGCGCAATTTCGGCGGCAATCAGTGGCGGCCTGCTGTTGGGCATACTCATGGGCGCAAAAGCGAACAGGTCTGGCGCAACGCACTCAAATGTGTAGGAGCAAGCGATTATGACGACTTCGACCACAACATACCGACAGCAAGTTCTTACCGAATTAGACACTGTACCGGATGAATATCTGCCGTTCGTACTTCAGATGCTGCGCTCATTCCATGACAATGTGCTTTTGAAGCCGGCGGGAGAAAGTTTTCGTCAGAGTTGGCAGGAAGCCCAATGTGGACAGACCTATCCTGTTTCTACTTTGTGGGATGGCGTAGCTGAAACGCGTAACGAAACGATGGCGGATTTTTTTGTTGGGTATGCAGGCACGGTCAACAGCCGCGAGATACATCCCGAAGGCGTGCATCTCTCGCAGGACACAGGGCGTAAGTTCAAGAAATTGATGCTTAAAAAACACCGTAAAGGCACTGACTTATGACACAACTGCTGGAGAAGGCGTATGCGCGCCTTGCCCAACTGCCCGAACCGGAGCAGGATACCATCGCCGCGTTGATTTTGGAAGAAATCGAAGACGAGGAAAAATGGAGTCGGCAATTTGCGGCTTCCCCGGATTTACTTTCCCGTCTTGCTCAAAAAGCCCTGGCGGAACATCGCGCGGGAAAAACGCTGCCGCTTGACCCAGACACGCTATGAAGTCGCGCACGACGGCAGACTTTCGAGAAATGTTTGCTGACCTGCCGCCGCAGGTGCAGCGGCAGGCCCGCGCCGCTTACAGGCGATTTCAACAAGACGCGCAGCATCCGGGCCTGCATTTCAAGCAGGTTCATGCGACAGAACCGATCTACTCGGCGCGGATCGGTCTGCATTATCGCGCCGTCGGCGTTGCGGACGGTGAGAGTATCGCCTGGTTCTGGATTGGTTCTCACGCCGACTACGACTCGCTGCTGGCGCAGTCGTAACCTGATATGCGCCTGCAAACAGGAACGTGCAGGAAGCAATATGAAGTAAGAAAGAAAGCGTGTAGGCTATGCCGTGGCTTGTATTGCTGATCGTGGTGCTGCTGCCGACGATGGGCGTGCTGTCTATCCCCCTGCTAGCGATCTGGACGCACCACAAGCGCAAGATGGAAGAACTGACGCAGCGCCGTCAGCAGGCGCAGAGCGAGGATGTTCGCGCCGAACTTGCCGCCCTGTGTGCCGATCTCAAAAATCTGCGCGACACGACGATGCAGTACGACCTGAGTTTCGATACCAATTTGCAGCACATAGACCGCCGATTGGGGCAGTTGGAGCGGCAGTCGCGCGTATCTGCGCCTGTGGATACGGGCATCACGCAGAACCTGTATAACCGTTGAGCGCGGGAGCGTGGCCGTGATGTCGTTTGCAAGTCCGTTCGCGCTGGCATGGTTTGTTCCCGTCGCGGGCCTGATCGTCCTGCTGCATGTTCTCAAGCCGCGCCGCCGTGACATAGTCGTTTCGTCCACGTTTTTGTGGGAGCAGGTGTTGAGCGATGGGCAGGCCGATGCCAGGCCCGACCGCCCGCGCCCGACCCTCCTTCTCTGGCTTCAACTGCTCGCTGCTCTTCTGGTTGTCGCGGCTCTTGCGCGTCCCGGCCTGCGCGGCGTGTCCCGTTTCCGAAACTGCACCGTGCTTGTTGTAGACCTATCCGTGACGATGCAGGCAAGCGACGTGCTGCCGTCCCGTCTGGCGGCGGCACGGCAGCAGGCGACACGCCTTGTAGACAAGATGAGCGACGGCGACACCATGCTTCTCCTCGCCGCCGGGCCGCGCCCCCACATCGCCTGCGCGTTCACAGGCGACGCCACGCACTTACGCCGCGCTCTGGATGACCTGAAACCCGATGCCGCGCCCTCCGTCATGTCCGACGCCCTGCGCCTCGCCGCCCGTCTTGCCACACAACACAGCCCGGAGGCCACAGCGCGTATCGAACTATTCTCCGACGGCTGTTTTGCAAACCCCGCGAATGCGCCGAGCGGCATGACGCAGGGCGTATCTTCCCCCGCCGACTTGACGCCTTCCGCGCTGTCCGCCATCGTGCCTGACGATGTGGGCTTTACGTTTCATCCGGTCGGGAACGGACGCGACAACGTCGGCATTGTGTCGCTGGATTATCGGCGCGGCACGAAGGGAACGCAGTCGGGGCAGGCGCTCGTCGTGACGCGCAATCTCTCTGTTCAGCCCAGAACGCTCACGCAGGAGATTTATCTCGGCGACACGCTGTTCGACGCGCATGAGATCACGCTGTCGCCGGGACAGGCGGACGCCCAGGCGTATGACGTGCCAGCCCCGACACGCGACACGAGACTGAGGGCGCGTCTGGACGTAAAGGACGATCTGGCTGCCGACAACGAGGCCGCGATCATTCTGCATCCCCACCGACAGATACGCGCCCTGCTTGTTGGCAGTCACAGCCCGCTACTGGAAGCCGCGCTACGGGTAGACAGCGATGTTGTCCTGAGCCAATCGGCTGTGTTTCCTGCTCTGGGCGCAACGGATTACGATGTGGTCGTTTTCGACGGCGCGGCCCCGGCCCATCTGCCTCCCGGTCATTATCTGTTTCTGGACTGCGCGAGCGACCAATGCCCTGCCGCTATTGAAGCCGGCAATCCGTTAGACAACATCGAGTGGACAGATACTACTCCCGCGCATCGTCTCCTGCGGTACGTGGACTGGAATGGCGAAACCCTGTCCGGCGTGGTTCGCGCGAGTGCGAAGCCGTGGGGCGAGGAAATTGCCGGTGGCGACAGCGGCGCGTTGCTCGTGGCGGGCGAGCGAAACGGCACACGCGCCGAGTTCGCGGCTTTTTCGCCCCAAACCTCGCCGCATCTGCCGCTGACGGTGTCCTTTCCTATATTCATTTCCAACAGCATTCATTGGCTGAGTGGCAACGACAGCGCGGCAGATACAAGGGACGCCGCCTCGCCGCCCCTTGCCCTCGACATCACGCCCCGCCAAATGCTGCCTATTCCTGACCATACTCCGGCCCGCGCCAACGCCTTGAATGCGCCCGCTGCGACACACGACCTGCTGCCCTATTTTACTTTCGCGGCCCTGCTGCTGCTGTGCGCCGAATGGCACGTCTTCCACCGGGGCTTACCGTCGCGCACAGCGCACAGTCGCCGTTCAAGATGAAGGCAGTACGCACCTTGTCCAACATTGACGTATCTGGACATAGGGAGCCATAATGAATTAACAGCTTGTGGAGAAATTACATGACTGTAAGAAAAACATCCGTACAAGATATTCACTCTCCTGAAGTTGTCGAAGCAACTTTAGAGCGCCTTCGCGCCATGCCCATTGAGGAGCTGGAAGCTCTGCTCACCCTCCGCAAAGAAGGCGTCGAAGTCACGAACAGGAACGAGGAATTGGCGCAATGGTATCGCAATCGAGACGCCAAAAAGCGCGAGACAGAAACAGTGGAAGCCGGCAACGCATAAGGAATGCAAAGCATTCTAATCAAAGGCATCGTAATGAAAGGCATCAGCAGTGAGTGACCAACGACAAGCGCCGCAACTGGTTTCCGTGCAGGTGGGAACGCCGCGTATACTGGATTTTCATGGCAAGGCGTGGGAAAGCGCGATCAGCAAAGCGCCCGTGCAGACACGCGTTCAACTCGGCAGCACGAACCTGGACGGCGACCGGCAATACAATCTCAAGTATCATGGCGGGCCGGACAAGGCCGTATGCTGCTTCAGCGCCGAGCATTACGCGTACTGGCAGGATGATTTCGGTATGGGCGCAGACTTTGCGTATGGCGCGTTCGGAGAGAATTTTACCGTGGCCGGACTGCTCGAAGCAGACGCGTGTGTCGGCGACATCTACGCGGTCGGCACGGCGCGTATCCAGATCAGCCAGCCCCGTCAGCCCTGCGTGAATGTGGCCCGCAAATGGGATCGCAAAGAGATGCCCCGCCGCATGGAGGAAACCGGGCATACGGGCTACTATCTGCGCGTCGTTCAGTCCGGCGAGGTCGGCGCGGGCGACACATTGACCCTGGAGGCGCGGCCCTGCCCCGGCGTCACGATCCACGTCATCAACCGCGCCTGGTATCAGAACGAAAGCGCGCCCGAACAGGACGCCCGCCTCGCCCGCCTGCCCGAACTGGCCGCAAGCGCAAGACGCGTGTTCCAGCGCCGCATGAGCAAAGAGGCCGCGCAGTAAACGGCGCAGCCGCGTAATAGGGCAGGCAGCAGGAAGCTCCGTTTAACGCCCGTCTTTTGGTTTCGCCACTTGCCGCGCCTTGTGGCCGCAGGCACATTACGCCTTGTCGCCGCAGGAGCATATCGAATGCAAAACCGACTGCTGGAAGTGGAGGCAACTCCTGTTCTCAACCCGCTCGCCTCTGCACACGCAGCACACACCGCACACGTTGAAAACGCCGACACAGAACAAAACGTGTTGAAACAAAGCACGTCAGAACAAGAAGCCTCGGAACAGGAAAGCGTTGCCACACCGGCAGAAACACAGGCCATCGCTACCCTGCTGGCCGCGACACAGCGCAAAATACGACGGAGGAAGCGCCAGTTCTGGGGGGCATTTGCCGTTATGGAGGGATCCTTTGCGCTGTTTATCCCGGTAATGCACCTGATAAAGCCCCACACCGAGGCCGCTGTTATTTTCGTATTCGGTATGCTGGTGGGTGTACTCACGGGATTTGTCTTGATGATGTCCACAGCAATGAGTCGGCTTGGTTTTAGCGCCGAGGAACTGGAGAATATCGGAGGGGTACGCGCCATCGGCCCATTAACCGACTCGCTGACTGCCGGCGGCACGCTGAGGATGCGAAAAACGGTTTATCTCGCGCTGGCGCGGTTACTTCCGAAGTTAAAAGCTACAGATGCTAATCTGCTGAACGCCCGTCATCGGCGTCTGCTGAATCGTTTTCTTAGTTTTGAAGCCTGGGCCAGATGGTGGGGGCCGAAGCCGATTCCCCTGTCCCTTTCGCTTGCTATTCTGAAAGCCTACGAGCAGGTCGGGGATGCGAAGGCAATTCCTGTGGTTGAAAAACTGGCAGCCCTGAGACCGAGCAACGAACGCCGTAGCACCGTACAGCAGGCCGCGCTCCAGTGCCTGCCCCTGCTTCAGTCCCACACCGTTCCCCTCGATCAGACGCAGACGTTGCTCCGCGCCGCCAGCCAAAGCGGAGCCGCTGCGGACGTTCTACTGCGGCCTGCTGCGGACAACGACACCGCTCCCGCCGATCAACTGCTACGCGCTGCGGACAGGGAAACAACCCCGTAGGGCGCGGGCTTGTCCCCCGCCGGAATTTGCTCCTCATACATTTATCCTGTCTGTATTTAGCCCGCCGGCGTTCGCTCCCCTGCTGTTTGTCTCCTTTCCATCCATTACGACCGGACGTTTGATCCTCCGGTATGCGTCCTGCAACTATTTGCTTTTTGTCCCGCTTGTCAGGGGCGTGTGCGTAGCGTATAATAAAGGTGGGGCTTCGTCGTCATGCCGCCCCTGAGAGGCCGCGTTTCCCTATGCCCACATCCTTAGCCAAAGCCAACAGCCTTGCCAGAGCGCGTTCCGAAAAAGCGGACAAGTCCGATACCTCCGACAAGCCCGACAAGAAAACACGCCGCAAAGGAACGCAGACCCTGGAAGATTTCTTTGGGGCGGACGGGCCGCTCGCACAGGAACTGCCGGGTTATGAGACGCGTCACGAACAGGTTCAGTTCGCGCAGGCCATCGAGCAGGCCATGCGTGAGGGCAAGCCGTGCCTTGCCGAAGCCGCGACCGGCGTAGGTAAAAGCCTGGGCTATCTTATCCCCGCCGTCCGCGCCGCTCTGGACGGCAAAATCACCGTTATCAGCACCCACACCATCAGCCTGCAAAACCAGTTGATTGCCAAAGACATCCCCCTTGTGCTGCGTATGTTCCCCGGCTCGGAAGAAAAAGTGCAGGCCACGCTGATGAAGGGGAGGGGCAACTTCCTGTGCAAGCAGGACCTGGACAGCGCCCGCATGGACTTGTTCGCGATGGCCGATCCCAATTTTCGCAAGGTGGATGCGTGGTCACGCCGCGACGACTGCACGGGCGATGTGGCCGACCTGCCGTTTACGTTCGCAGCCTGGAGCGAGGTGTCGTCCAATCTGGATACGTGCCGGGGGCAGGAGTGCGAGCATTACGACGGCTGCTTCTACTACCGTATGCGCTTCGCCGCGCAGGACAGCAATCTGATCGTCGTCAATCACGCCCTGTTCTTGTCGGATTTGGCCCTGCGCCGGAGCGACCCCAACAGCGGCATCCTGCCCGATTACGATTACGTGGTCTTTGACGAGGCGCACCATCTGGAAGACGTCGCTACTAAAACGTTCGGCATCGAGTTCGGGTCACGTCGCTTGTCGAACCTTATGGAGCGCATCAAGCACGTCAAGGGATTGGACATTGACCGCGCCCGCCTGCAGACCTTAGAAGACATGAACAGCAGCCTGTTTGTGCCGTTCGTGCAGGCCGGCCAGAAAGAGTTCTTTTTCGAGGACGTACTCAGCGGCGAAAACCGCGCGGGCGTGGAAAACTGGACGGCGCAGACCTGCAACAGCATCGGCGAACTGCAAAACGACATTTTGAAAGCCGCCAAAGAAGACGAGACTCTGCGCGACCGACTGGAAGGCATGGCCCGCCTGTGCGGACGCGCGCGCGAGGAACTGACGCAACTCTTCTTTCAGGAGGACGCGAATGCGATCCGCTGGGCCGACGTTTCCCTTGTCGGCAAGGGCGACAAGAAGGAGCCGCGCGTCACGCTGCATCTTACACCCGTCAGCATCGCGGACGTGCTGAAAGACTGCCTGTGGGGCAGCGAACGCCTGAAACTGCGCGGCGGCAGCGTGATTCTGGTGTCGGCCACACTCGCCAACAGCGGCACATTCAGCTATCAGCGGCAGCGGCTGGGCGTGCCAAGCGACGCGGTCGAGTGCATCGTGGGCAGCCCGTTCGATTACAAGCAGCAGGCCCTGCTGTACGTGCCGGCGCTATTGCCGCCCCCCGCCCCGACCGCCGTTTACATGGATAAGATGATCGGCGAAATTGAGCGTGTGCTGAAACTCAGCGGCGGGCGCGCGTTTCTGCTGTTCACGAGCAAGGCCGTCCTGAACGCGGTTTATGATCGTCTGAACGGCAAGCTGCCGTTTCCCCTGTTCAAGCAGGGCGACCTGCCCCCCGGCAAGCTCATCGAGGCGTTCAAGGCCAGCGGCAACGGCTGCCTGTTGGGGGCGCAAACGTTTTGGGAGGGCGTGGACGTGCAGGGCGAAAGCCTGTCGTGCGTCATCATTGACCGTCTGCCGTTTGCGGTTCCCGACTCGCCCGTGACCAAAGCCCGCATCAAGCGCATCGAGGACGAGGGCGGCAACAGTTTCCGCGACTTTTCCATTCCGCAGGCGCAAATCCGATTGAAGCAGGGCTTTGGGCGGCTGGTCCGTACCCGGAGCGACCGGGGCATCGTGTGCATCCTGGACACCCGCCTGCTGACGAAGGATTACGGCGCGGAGTTCGTCAAGTACCTGCCTCCCGCCAGCCGCGCCAGCAAATGGCCCCGCGTCGAAAAGTTCTGGCACGGCGAACCGGAAGCGTCCGCTGTGGCCGAAGACAAGGCTTCGCCTGAAAGCGGCGTTTAAGGCGCGATACCCAGAACAGCGCACACCCCCTGCCAGAAAACATCGTGTTCAATGGGGCGTCCGGCCTGTCGCTGCGCCTCCCTGAAACCGGGCGCGGCAGGCGTTTCATACAAGACGCAGGCATAGTTTTTGATCTGTTCGGCGATTGGATGCCGCGCGTACTTCTGCGCTAACATATCTGCGGTCGCTATCTCCTGCTCGGTCAGCATTGCCGTGAGCATATAAACGTCGAACGCATGTTTCGCGCTGTCTGGCTTTGCCTTTTCCGTGCCTTGCGCTTGAAACCAATCATACGCCGCCATAATCTTCATGTTAATCCATGCGTAGACGTGCGGCACAAAGATATTGGCTTGTGTGTCATCGCCGTTTGTTTTTCTTCCTTTGACGCTGAGTTGGAGCGGCGCGTCTTCCACAGCAAAAGCCTCTGGAGTATGACGACCATGTAAACCCGTGCCGGAAGCTTTGCCAACGCGCCGACTATCGAACTTGACGTTTTCTTCTGCTCTTGGCGAACGCGCAAGAAGATCAACTATGACTTTGCTTTGTGCCGGGAATCCGGGGCCGAGCGGCTTATCAAACTGCCATTTGGGAGTGTATTCCTGATAAGCCAGTTTATCAAGCAGTGACCTTGTTGCTATGCCTTGTTCCGGCGTCATAAACAATTCAATCAGCAGGAAGAAATCTATATCCTGCGTAGGGCGCACGGCAGGGAGAGTGTCGAATGCGATGAGCGTCTGCGCTTTCATATCGCGCAGATATTGCCGCTTGATTTGTATTCCTAAGCCGCCTGCAAGTATCAAACCTGCGGAGGCTGGGTCGGAAGCGATGTCAAACAGGTGAGGCAACAGCGCGTCCTCTACACTGGAGTAGTTCATAGCAGTTCCTTTGCGCGTCCTTGAAGCAGGGCTTGTTCAAGTGTCTGAGCTGCCCCTCGTTCGCGGGGCAAGCCGGACGCTAATTCGAGCCACGTTTGTATCGGCGAAGCCCAGACTTCCTCATTTGTCTGGCGGGCATCGAAATAGACAAGATCGCTCTTGTCTTCGATTAGTTCGATGTTGGGAAACACGCGCGTCGGTTTGATTTCCAGTCGTTCGGCAGCCACATCAAGAGAGGAAACATACAGCGCAAGTTTGTCCCCGCCGGATAGAACGCCGTAGCGCTGCACAGAACTCAAACCGGTGGCGACTGCCCGCAGTGGCCTTCCGCCTTGCTCTCCCTTAATTCGTTGCCATATCTCGGAGGAGGACAGGGTTGTTTTTCCTATCAGCCGCGCACCCTCCGGGGAACGATAGTTTAGTTGAAGCCGTGTTAAAAGAGCCTGTGCATTAACAAGCCTCAGCCGTTGCGACGCCTTTGCGACGATAAGTTCCTGATCGAGTGTTTGGACTACTTTGGAAGCAGTGCTTTGTGTCAGTGTACCCATCCTGTTCGTGTCTTCTACACGCGGGGCCAGGTGTTTAAGGGCAAAGTCTCGTAACTGCGTAATAGAGAGAAATTCTGATTGCAGCAGGAAACAGCGCGCGAAAATAGAACTGGTTCCCCGGTAGATGTTTTTGATAGGCTGCGAGTTCTTAAACAGGTTGGGCTGGCCGGAACGCCATACGGCGAAATCAGGCGCGACGATAACGCCGTTGCCGCACAAATCAATGCCGCTCACGCCCTGCTCCTCAAGTTGCCGCAGACGTTCCTCTGTCAGAAAAGGTACGATAATCATCGGCAGCAGACCTGTTACATGGGCATACTGTTCTGCCTGAATAATGGCATTATCTATAATTCTGGGTGTGCTTAATGTCTTATACTCAACAACAAAGCGGCATGATCGTTGTTGCCAGATCACATCAATGATGTAATCTGGTTGTGATGCGCTTTGCACTTGCTCTGAAAGGTCTTGGGGGCGAAATTGAACCGGGGAAAAATCCAGACCACCGCGACTTGCGGAGGCAAGTAGTTCTGTCGCTTGTGTTTGTTGTTCTCTATAACTCATTGTGTCAGCCTTGTTCCGTTCGTGTGTACTATTGTACCAAAGATATTCCTAAAAACAGGCATATTCCTAAACAAGAATATGGCCGTTTTTAGGAATAAGTATGCTGTAGTCGGGCAGGATAAGCTAATATGCGAATCATCGTGTCAGTAGAAAATGCTGTTTTGCGTGGCGCACTTCTGGCGGTTGTCGCGCCGCTGGACTGCGAGGCGGAAGTCATACTGCCCGACGCTCTCCTGCAAACCGAATTGGCAGGCTTTGTCTTGATCTTCCTGGAAACCAGTAACGATGTGGAACGGCTCGTAAACACCGCTACGCAGCTGTACGCCCGATGGGGCGCGACGGGCAAAGCCGATCTGCAGTTCCTCGGCTACCCGATGGAACCAACACCGGACAGCGTCGTTTTTCGCCTGTGGTCTATCGGGCCGGAAATGACGGTTATCGTGCAGGGGTGGGAGCCTGAAAACATTCAGGCAAGGCAGCAGGACGCTCACGCCCTTACAAAGCGCCTTCTTGAACACTGGGGTTGCTAATGCGTATCACAATAAGACACATTGAACCTGTTCCAGTTCAGCGAGGAACTATCGGCGGATATCCTATTCGGTTTCAATCTGATCTCACCTCCGGCATGGCCTTGCTGCGAACGCAAACAGAGGTGAGCAGTCTTGTCGGCCAAGACATTTTCACAGAAATTGACTGGCACACGATTACGAAGGTTCAGGTTTTAGAGACGGTGGAGCCGCATACGTTTGCAATGACACCACTGGTAAATGCCAGCGACTACGAAGTCATCGGCGAAGCTGCCATTATGGATTTCCACGGCGAGGAAGGCGAGTTTTTGTTTTATGAGATTCATGTGCAGGTTGAAGACGGGTGGTTTCGCGGCATAGAATTTCACGATGCAGATGTCGTCGTACAGGCAGGCGACTGGATACGCTTTACGGTCACAGACTTGCTGTTCTGGGACACGAATACATGAGAGGTATTCGTCCGCAGGACGACTGGCCGAAGGCCTACGCAACCGGGATTTTATTTTACATCCCGATTACAGATTATTCAGGTGTAACAGGAAACGAAGCGCATCATGCTTGACGTAATTTGTCGGGACGTGTATCGGGGCGAGCAGTTGAGTTTGCAGGTGCTGGATCGCAGTTTGGCGCGTGTTACGACGCACGAAGAACCGTATGCGGTCATTTCCATCACCGAGCCGCAGCTAAAGCACCCGCAGCTTGCCGTGTCGTCCTGCTGCAAAGCCGTTCTGCGCCTGAACTTCTCCGACATCCGCACTGCCCTCCCCGCTCTGCGCGGAACAACGGCGCACGTTGCCGCGTTTACGCCCCAGATGGCAGAGCAGATCGTCGCCTTTGTGCAGAAACAGCGGCGCGATGTGGTGCGTCTGCTGATCGTGCATTGCGAGGCGGGCATGTCGCGCTCGGCGGGTGTGGCGGGCATGTCGCGCTCGGCGGGTGTGGCGACGGCCCTGAGTCAGTTTTACAATCACGATGAAACGCATTTTTTGGTACATTATCGCCCGAACGCGTATGTGCGCCGATTGATTCTGGACGCATTAAGGGACGCGCCGGAGGCTGATGTTTGATTGGACCAGAAGGGTGCGTTTCAAAATTATGAAAGTGGCTAACATTGTAGCAGGCATAGGCGGGTGGTTGTGGCGAACATAGGGGCATCCTTACTTTTGGAGGCCCTTATGCCTGGTGAAGAACCCGTTGCTACTCCCCACGAACGCGAAGAACAGATACGTCGTCTGGTGCGCGCTTACGAACAGCAGTTGCGTCAGGCGCTGCCGAGCGGCCCGCAAACCTTAGAGCAGATCGAGCGCAACGCCGACGAAATCGGTCAGGCGGTCAAGCAGCGCATCCAAAAGGAAGTGAGCGAGACGCAAGGAACGGGCTATGCAGGACGTGTCCTTGCCTGCGCGTGCGGCAAGCCCGCTCGCTATGTAGCGGACTACACGCGCTGTGTAGTCACGCTGCACGGCCCCTTGCCCCTTTCGCGCGCTTACTACCATTGTGGCGTGTGCAAGCAAGGCTTCTGTCCGCTTGACAGCGTTCTGCAACTCGGCGCAAGTCAGTGCAGCATCGCCGCGCAAGCCTTGATCTGTCGCTTCGCCGCGTTCCTGCCGTTTGCCACTGCCGCGCGCGAACTGCGCGTGGTGTGCGGCCTGGACGTGTCGGCAAGCACGGTGCGCCGCGTGGCCGTCGCGGTAGGAGGGCAGATGCAGCAGGCTTGGACACAGCACGACCCGCGCCACGACCTACCGGCCCAAGAAGAAGCGCCCGCTCGCCCCAAGCAACTGCATCTGACCTGCGACGGGGTCATGCTTCATATTGAGGGTGTCTGGCGCGAAGCCAAGATCGGCGCGGCCTACCACAAAGCGCCGGGTGGCGGGGTGGCGCAAGCCGCCTACTACGCCACGCTGTGCAAGTCCTCGGTTTTTGGCAAGCGTCTGCATCGGCTGGCGCAACAGCACGGAGCCGACAACTGCCGCCAAGTGGCCGTGATTGCTGATGGAGCCGAATGGATCTGGCAGGAGGCGGGCAAGTATTTCGCCACACGCGTGCAGATCCTTGACTTCTACCATGCCTGCCAACATCTGTGGCAAGTGGCGCATGCCCGCTACGGGGAGAGCAGCGAGGCGGCGAAGACGTGGATGGATCGCCAGCAGGCGCGGCTTCATGCCAACCAAGCAGGTTGGGTGCTGCGCGACGTGACGCAGTGGCAGCCTGCTTCGCACGCGCATCAGGAAGTGCAGCGTAAAGTGGCGCAGTACCTGCGGACGCATTTACGCCGGATGCGCTACGAAACGTTTGCGCAGGCAGGCTACCACATTGGCAGCGGCGTGGCGGAAGCCGCCTGCAAGAATGTCGTTCAGGCACGCTTCAAGCAAGCCGGGATGCGCTGGAGTGAACCGGGAGCCGAAGCCATGCTGCACTTGCGAACAGCCTGGTGCAACACGCAGCAAGCCGACTTTGCAGACGCGGCCAGAGCCGCCATGCGACTTTCATAATTCTGAACTACACCCGGACCAGAACAGGCCGCAGGTACAAAGGAGCAAACAGACAATGGCGCAGGATACCACGCGGCGCAGGAAGATATGGCAGGAAAACATTCGCAACGGCGTTGCCGCCGGCATCTTCTTTGGGCTGTTTATGGGCGTTTTCATGGGGCTGTTTATGGGGGGTGGATGGCCCGGCCTTGTGGGGGCGCTTGCAGCGGGCCTGATCCCTGGTTTGTTCTTTGGCGTCATCATTACAGTGTTCAGCATAGTAATGAGCGGCAAAATGGCGGGCAAACTGCCCCTGCTGCCGGGCGAAGAGATTGTCCGCGAAGGCCCGGCCAATCACATGGTCAAGGGTGAAGGCGTAGGCGGATGGCTGACCGTGACCAACCAGCGGCTGCATTTTACGTCCCACAAAGCCAATTTCAACGTCCATGACCTGTCCCTGCCTCTGCACGAGATCGCGGCGGCGGAAACCGTAGCGAATGCGGGCATCGTTCCCAATGGCCTGCTCATCAAAACGGCGTCCGGGAAAAGCGAGCGTTTTGTCGTGAACGGGCGGGGGGCGTGGGTAAATGCGTTAGGTCAGGTCAAGGGCCTGCGGATTTAGCCCCTGCCTGTACAGAATAGACGCAGAGCGGCGCATAGGCGCGAGATAAGCCGCATACAACGATGTGCCTACAATGATGTGCCTACAATGATGTGCCTACAACAACGTTTTCGAGGAGAACACGCGTGAAGATTTTGATTATCGGCGGCACGGGGCTGATCAGCACGGCCATTACCAAACAGCTTCTGGAGCGGGGCGACGATGTCACGCTGTTTAACCGGGGCAAATCGGAAGCGCGTATCCCGGACGGCGCGAAGATCATCAATGGCGACCGCAAGCAGTATGCCGAATTTGAAAAGCAGATGGCGGACGCGGGCGATTTCGACTGCGTGATGGACATGGTGGGCTTTGTGCCGGAAGATGGGGAAAGCGTGATCCGCGCCTTCAAGGGGCGCATCGGGCAGTTCATCTTCTGCTCGACGGTGTGCGTGTATGGCGGTCCCGCGTCGCGCTATCCTATACGCGAAGACGAGACGCGCATACCGACGGGCAACTATGGCGCGAACAAAGTGAAGATCGAAGACCTTCTAAACGCGGCGCACGAACGGGGCGACTTTGCGGTCACGATCATGCGCCCCTCGCAGACGTATGGCGAGGGCGGCACGATTGTACACAGCATCGGCGGGCGCAGCTACTATCTGGATCGCATCCGCAAGGGCAAGCCGATCATCGTGCATGGCGACGGCGCGTGTCTGTGGGCGGCCTGCCACATTGACGATGTGGGCCGCGGCTTTGCTAATGCGGCGGGCAATCCTGCCTCTTTCGGCAAATCGTACAACCTGACCGGCGAGGAGTGGATGACCTGGAACCGCTACCATGAGGGCGTGGCCGAAGCGTTAAATGCGCCCAAGCCGACTTTTGTACACATTCCAACCGACCTGATGAAACAGATCGCGCCCAGGCACTTTGGCATCAGCATTGACATTTTCCAGTATCCCAGCATCTTCGACAACAGCGCGGCCATGCGCGACCTGGGCTTTCAGTACACGATTAGCTGGGTGGAGGGCGTGAAGCGCACGGTCGCGTGGCTGGACGAGCGGGGCAAAGTGGAAAACAGCGACGACGAGCCGTTCGATGATAGGGTAATCGCCGCATGGCAGAAGCTGGGCGCGAACATGGCGCAGGAACTGACCGGCATTGACGGCTGAACCAACACCAACGACGATCAAACAAGAAACGGCCAACACGCCTCTGGCAATAACGACGGCGGTTGTTCCCCTGCAAACGCTCGTTCATGTCGGCACGATGGGCTGGAGCAATGAGGATTGGGCGGGCGGCGTGTTTTACCCCCTCGGCGCGGCATCACGGGATTACATCAAACTGTACGCCCAGACCTTCGACACCGTGGAGATAGACAGCACGTTCTACGGTACGCCCCGCGAGACGCAGGTTGTCGCGTGGGCGCAGGCTGTGCCGGACGGGTTTATGTTCTGCCCCAAAGTCCCCCGCGTCATCACGCACGATATGCGCCTGCGGGACGTATCCGAGCCGCTGGCCCATTTTGTGCGCGTAATGGCACTGCTGGGTGCGAAGCGGGGGCCTATGCTGCTGCAAATGCCACCCGACTTCACCCGGCAGGAACTGGACAACCTGCGCGCGTTTCTGCCCTCCCTTAACGCGTTGCTCAAAGCGCAAAACGACGACACGGCCCGGTTCGCCATCGAGTTTCGGCATCGGTCGCTGCTCGCCCCGGACGTGTCGCGCCTGCTCGCCGACCACAACGTCGCCCTCGCCCTGACCGACTATTCCGGTATGCCGCGCCGTTTTGAACTGACGACCGACTGGACATACCTGCGCCTGATCGGACGGCACGGCGACTATGCCCGCCACGACCGCCCGTATGGCGACCGCACTCCACACATGCAAGTCTGGGCGGACGCGCTCCGCGCCCACGCGCCCAGACTCCAATCCGCGTATGTGCAGTGTAACAACGACTACGAGGGGTACAGCCCCGCGACCGCCAACAAACTCCTCCAGATGCTCGGCCTGCCCACACGCCCCAACCCCGCCCCCGCGCAGGGCAGCCTCTTCTAAACCGCAAACCGTTCTGCACAAAAACAAATGCTTTACCGCAGATGAAGCGGATGAAACAGATGAACACGGATCATCTCTGAATTGAATCCGCGTGTATTCGTTTTATCCTCTTTATTCGCGGTAAAGCAGTCCCCGCTTTGCGGCGAATGGTCGCGCCTGCAAACGCGCCCGCGCATCCCAGCAGCGGCCAAACGATCAGGCCATTCAATCCAAGATGCTCCCAGCCTTGCCAGGGATGTTCCGGCAGATGGAGCAGCCCCGTAAGGTACAGAGCGACAACAAGGGAAGGCATACCGACCGTATATGCGGAGAGGGCTGCACAGGCGATAAACACGCCCCGCGCTGCACGCGCACGGGCCAGCAATCCGACGAGCAAGCCCAACACCAGAGGGGCGGCGAACAGTTCCAGGCGGTACAGCCCTATTGCAGAATAGGGCATGGTATCTTTCGAGTTCAGAACTTGCGCGATGTAGGCAGGTACAAGCAGACCAAGCGCGAGCAGGGTGGCGGGCCAGGCCGAAGCCGTCCGGCGTGTACTTGTCGTCTGCTGTGTGACGCTTTGCTGTACGTGGCCCTGTGTGCCGTGCAAGGTTGGGACAGGGTGCAGACGCGCAAATTGGGCGAGGGCTTTGGATACGGCGCGTTCGGGGTTGGCATCGAGTTCGCTGTGCGCCGCGACAAGCGTGTCCAGTTCCTGCCTGAGCGCGGCCCGCCGCGCTAATCGTTCGGCGCGGGGCAGGGTTCCGATGAGGGGCGCGCAAACCTGATCTACGGCATCTTCCAGCATGTCGTCGTGAAGTGGGGAGAAGTTCGCAGCGGCGGCTTGTGTCGCGGGCGCAAAGGAACTGTTGATAGTGGCTTCGGGCGCGTTTTGTTCATGGCTTAACAAGGTGTTTTTCCTGGACATTACGAAGGCGGCGGAAGACGGCGCGTGACAGCCAACCCAGTTGTGGCGGCGGGAGCGGCAGGAGAGCGCGGTCGGCCTGCGCGTGAGTTGTCATATTTTCCATACGGCGCGAACGCGCGTGTTTGTTCTGAATAGCATCTAGCTTTTTTACGCGGCAGACGGGGCCGGGACGATATTGTCCCGGCCCCGCTTCAATTCGGCCCTCATGGCAGTTCGCCAGCCATCATTTTAGCTCCGGGAACTTGCTGATTGAACTTAGACAGTGTGCATCACATAATATTTTTGCAAAATCGGTATCAGTGTGGAATATACAACACTATATTTCATAGCTTGTAGTGAATAATAACAATGTCATATAATGCAGTGTTGCACCTAGAAAAGGAGCGTATTGATGAGCGAGTCAGGTCACGGGTTTGTGGGGACGCGCGAGCAGCAGTTTACGGAATTGCTGCCGCTGCGTACAGAAATTTATCCGACAGCGCTTTTAGTGGGTCTTGCCAATGCGGTCAAGAGCCAGCCGGACGGCGTACATGACGGCCCCGACCCCGAAGAAAACCTTTGGGTCCCCTCCGGCTACACGTACTTCGGGCAGTTCGTAGATCACGACCTGACCTTCGACAACACCTCTTCGCTTAACGTGGACGATATGAGCGTCAAGAGCCGCCAGCCCAGCAACCTGCGGACGCCGCGCTTCGATCTGGACAGCCTGTACGGCGACGGCCCCGACGCGCAGCCCTTTATGTATGACGCCGATGGGGCTTCGCTGTTGTTTCAGCATGGTCATGTCAATGCGACCGGCTCCTTCGCGGGGCAGGCGGATACGGATCTGCTCCGCAGCCCGAATGGAAGGGCGATCATCGGCGACAAACGCAACGACGAGAATGTGATCGTCGGCCAGATTCAACTGCTCTTTGTCCGCTACCACAACGCCGTCGTCGCCAAGCTGCACGCTCAGGACAACAGCCTGACCGGAACCGGACTTTTTCAAAAGGCGCGCGACATGGTGCGCTGGACTTACCAGGCGCTGGTCATCAAAGACTTTCTGCCGCGCATCGTCCAGGCCGCCGTGCTGAAAGACCTGCAGGCGGCTGGTTCCGCCGATGAACGCGCGTCATGCTACGCTTTGTACGACACGCCGGAGAAGCGACAGAATCTACCCCGCGAGTTCGTTGTGGCCGCGTACCGGTATGGACATTCCGGCGTCCGGCAGGGGTATCGCATGAATCGCCACCACGAAAGGGACATCTTCGTGGGCAGTGACCACAAAGTTTCGGATGAGAGCCTGCTGGGGTTCAAGCCTCTGCCCGCCTCTCTGGTAATCGATGACTTTGGCCGCTTTTTCCCCCCGACGGCCCCGGTCATCCCCTTTGTCGCCCCCATAGAAGACCGCACTAAAGCGGGGAGCGCCCACAACCCGAACGTTCGCCTGCAGTTCGCGTACAAAATAGACACCAACATCGTGGATCCGCTGGGAGCGCTGCCGCCTCAGGTGATGCCGACCAGTCCTGCGAAGGGGGGGGCGCTGGCGGAAGTCAAGGCAGCCATAGCCCCAGACACGCTGGAAACGCCCAACCGCCCCTCACTCGCCCTGCTGAACCTGCTGCGCGGCAACATCTACCAGGTGCAGGGCGGACAGATGATCGCAAACGTCCTTCAGAGCAAAGGCTTTGTGCAGGCGACGCCGTTGACCGCCGCGCAGCTTGTCGTCCGCGCTTTTGACGGTCACGGCCTGGATGCGGCGGACGACAAGGTCAACCTGTACCGTTTCGACCCGATAGCCCCGGAGCTTCAGCAGGACACTCCGCTGTGGTTTTACATTCTGGCCGAGGCGCAGGTTCCCATCGTCGAACACTTCGCGGGCCGCGTCAATTTCCCGGAAACGGAGATGCTTAACGGCGTGGGGGCTTTGTCACAGTTGGGGTGGGTAGGCGGGCGGATCGTCGCCGAGGTATTCTACGGCCTGTTGGACTCCGATGACGAATCGGTTGTCAACGCCGCGCCCGCAGACTGGGAGCCGTTCCTGGGCGGCGATAGACAACTGACGTTCCTGAACCTCGCCAAGTTCGTCGAGGAAGAGCAAAAGAGCGTGTCAATGAATAAAGGCGTTGTGCAGACAGCGAGTACGTCCGCGTAGATACCCCTCTTCTGCATCGAGCAGAATAGACCTCCCTACGTTTCTCGGAGGACGCGTAAAACGCCCCGAAGAGGCTGAACTCTTCGGGGCGCTTCCAATTATCGTTGATGGCCGCCTGCTAAAACAAGCGTACCTGGCAACTACACTTCATCCTACCGCCTCCGGGGTACGGTCTATAATGCTGACCTCCGAGATGGGGATGGTGGCGGATGTGAGCGGCGCGGGTTCAATCAGCATCTGCTTGGTGTAAAGGTTGTCTTCCCTGGTGTAGTCGGACAGTTCAAAATCTTTACGCAGCACGATGGCGCCGGTCGGGCAGGCGTCCTGACAGAAGCCGCAGAAGATACAGCGCAGCATGTTGATTTCGTACTTGGTGGCGTAGCGCTCGCCGGGCGAGTAGCGTTCCGCGTCCGTGTTTTCCGCCGCCTCGACGTAGATGCACCGGGCAGGACACGCGCCGGCGCACAGGCTGCACCCGATACACTTTTCCAGGCCGTCGTCGTAGCGGGTCAGGACATGCCGCCAGCGGGTGCGCGGAAACTGCTCGCGTATCTCTTCGGGGTACTGTACGGTGTTGACCGGCTTGATTTTGATCTGCTGTTCGGCGTAGTGCTTGAACGTGATGGCAAAACCCGTCGCCAGCGCCTTGGTTCCGTTCGCGGGTTCTAGCGCCTTTATCTTGATCTCTTCGGCTTTGGCCTTGGCCTGATTAAACTTGTCGTTCAGGTCGGATATGAAACCCATAACTGCGCTCCCTACTTCGCTCCCGCCGTCGGATTGCCGCCCGGACGCGTGAAGATGTTCTTCAGTTCTTTGAATTCGATGGTCGCGCCCGAATTGCCGCCCTTGATCTTTTCCTGCAATTTCAGGATGCCGTAGATCAGGGCATCGGGGCTTGGCGGGCAGCCGGGAACATAAACGTCAACGGGTACGATCTGATCCACGCCCTGGATAACGGCGTAGTTGTTGTACACGCCGCCGCTGGACGCGCACGCGCCCATGCTGATGACCCACTTGGGATTGGGCATCTGATCGTAGATCTGGCGCAGGACAGGCCCCATTTTGGTGGACACGCGGCCCGCCACGATCATCACGTCGGCCTGACGCGGCGTGGCGCGGAACACCTCGGCCCCAAAGCGGCTGATGTCGAAGCGCGAACCGGCGCTCGCCATCATCTCGATAGCGCAGCAGGCCAGCCCGAAGGTCAGCGGCCACAGACTGTTGCGCCGCGCCCAGTTGACAAGCTCGTCCAGCTTGGCGAGAACGAACGGCGAACCGCCCGGCCCAAACGAGGGCGTGGGCGTACCGCTGTCGTGCATGGAAATTTCGGTAACGGATCGTGCCATAATACCCGGCTCCCCGGCCAACGCGTAGGCTGGCCTGCGGCGTTTTCCGCGTCAAAGCGGCGCGGCATTCGCGCCCTTAAAGATTGTTCAGAAATTCACAAACTACTGTTTCATTGTACCGCATTTGACAGGCCAATAACAACTTGCACTCAGAAGGGAAACAGCAGAACCTTTTGTCAGCAAAGAGGGCATTTAACTATGTATCGGTATCTTTTATGTTACGCGTCAGAAGATTTGCGCGTTCCTGAGAACTGACAACAGCGCCATGCCTGTCCACTTAAACAAAATGCTTGACAGAGCATAAAGTTTTGCTTATAATGTCTAAGTCGCATGACTACCGTGCTTGTTTGGGATGCGCGGGCGCGGTTTCCGATTATGAACAAGAATGAGGCTGTCACTTTGCTCAGGCGTGGGCTGGTATGCGTCGCGTTCTGCCCGTGTCCGCTGTTTCTGCTGAAGGGGGACGAAGATGACGTTGTATCTTGCGGGTAACGAACCGTTCCATCTGCCCGAAGAGGAAGTCGGGCGTTTCGAGGCCGAGTATCAGGACTGGCTCAAATCGGGCCTGCCCTGCTGCGAATTTATCTACGACAAGGGCCACACCACCCATTATGTGCGCTACGACGCCATTACGCGCCGCGAGACCCGCCACTTCCATGCGGCAGGAGCGCCGCCGGGTAAAAGCGCCTGATTGCGCCACGTTCAACGTCAGCCTGCACAATCCGTTCGATCTTGCGCCGAATTATACAATACGGATTTTAGGCAGGGAGACAGCAAGCCCTGCGACAATCACAGTGATTGCCGCAGGGCTTTGTCGTCAGTCTGACCGTATCAGGATACACAAGCCGCATTCGTCGATTGCCCTCTACAACAGAAAGCCATGATATATCTCAAGAGGGCCATTGAATTATTTGCGTTCACTCGCGTTCATTTGCGGCTATCCCCGCATCCTCTGCACGTTTAGAAGTGGCGGCTAAGGTCGAGAGTCGCACGCACTTCGCCGTGCAGGTCTTTGCCGTCCGCGTCCCTGCCGTCGTGGGTGCGGTACTCGGTGGCGAGCGACACGAAGTTGTCGGCCCCCAACTGCCGCTCGTAGGACACGCGCAGGCGATCCGAGCGGTCGCTGAACAGGCCGTACCCGTTCGACTCGCGGCTCAGGGCCAGCCCCCATTTGCTCTTTACGCCCAACGCGCCTTCATAGCCCACGCCCACGGCCCGCGTCCAGGTGCTTGTGGCCGGGTCGGGCTTGCCTAGCAGTTCGGGCTGATGATTGTTCAGGCGGTAGAACAGGGACAGTTTCGATTGGGGCGTCAGGGCGCGCGATAAGGCCAGTTCGCCGGTCTCGGTCGGCTGCATCTCGCCCTTGTCGTTTTCGGGCAGAATGCTGTACGCATACGTCAGGCGCGTCTTCTTGAATAGCAGGGCGTCGGCCCCGAATTTGCGTACCTGATAGTCCTTGCCGTCCGCGAGGGTGCGTACCTTATAAAGAAAATTGCCGTGGAACCACCGCTGCGGGCCGGGATCGGTTTTGAACGAGTACGTGCGCGACGTGGTCTCGGTCAGGGTCTTGCCGTCCAGTTTGCTGAACCCGCCGTAATCTAAGAGAAACTCGTGTTTCCACAGTTTCCAGGCCGCATGTCCGGTCATGGTTTCGTTCTGCAATAGCCGCTTGTCGTTGAGCGAGGCGTACCCGGCCTTGATGGTCAATTCCCTTAGCGGGCCGAGGGTCAGCGGCTTGGCGTTGCCGATGCTGATGTCGGCCTGCTCGCGGGTGTTCTTGCCGTCGTCGTGCGTCTCGTCGAACTTGGCCGCGATGGTTATGTTCTTGCCCGGTTCCGACTTGATGCCCACCGAGACCGTGCTGCTGTCCGTCAGGCCCAGGATCGGCTTGTTGGCATTTTTCTTGTCCGCATCGGTTTTGTCCGCGCCCGCCACGCCGGCTGTTGCAGCGGTGTCGGCTGAAGTCGTTCTGTCGGCCTGAACCGTTTGGGACTTGTCCAGCACATCGGTCTGCGACTGGCCGAAGATGATGCTGAAGTTCTTTGTCGCCTTGAAATCCAGTTCCACGCTTTCCGTGCTGAGAATGCCGTCTTTCTTATCTTCCGTTTTGGTGTCCGCGTCGTCAAGTTTGCGGTCAATGTCGCGCCGCGCCACCTGAACCGTCAGGGCGTCCGTGGGCTTGGCGTGGATGTTGAACTCGATGGTGTTGTCGTACTTGCCGTTCGCGAACGCGATGCGTTTAGCCCCATAATCCAGGCCGACCCCGCGCTTGTCTTTGGGCGTTCCCAGGCTCAGGGCGTCGGCAATCGTGGTCTGCGTTTCCTTGCCTTTGTCCAGCAGGCGGGTCTCGTCACGCTGCGCGCTGAACACGGCGGTCTTGGTCAGCAGGTCTTTGAGGCCCAGGACGCTGTGCGTGGTTCCCGTTCGGGTCGCGTCGCCGATGGCTGCGCTTGCAGCTGTCGTCGGTACGATTGGGCCTGCGGCCAATGCTGTCGCGTCCCCGGTTTTGGTGGTCAAGTCGTGATCCGTGCCGTAGGTAAAGGAAAGGAATTTCGTGGGCGCGAGTGTGAGGGTGCGGCGCGCGATGTCGTGGCGCAGTTTGTCTGCCGCGCTTTCGCCGGTATACGTGTAATTATCCAGGAGCAGCCCTTTGAGGCCGTCGAAATGTAAACTCGTGTCCTGGCTCGTGTAGCCCCGGTCGCGGCCCAGCGCCTGCTTGTCGGCGTCGGCAAGCCCCAGGTCATTCGCCCGCGTAAAATCCTTGTCGGAATGTGTTTGATTGGCGGCAAATTTCAAGCCCTTGAATTCCACCTGAAAAGTTTCGCGCTCGGCCCCGGCCTGCGCCTTTTGCCGCGCATCCGCGATCTTTTTCGCCTGGTCTGTTTTGTCGGCGTCGTCTTTGGTGTCTTTGGTCGCCTGCGTCACGGCTGCCGCAATCGCGTCCGTCGTTGCGGCAATGTGCAGGCGCGAAAAGCCGATCTTGGAGGTCTTGTCGGGCTGCCACAACAGGGACATCTGCTCGCGTTTCAGGCCGGTCTCTTTGCCGAACCCGGTTTTTTCCGCATCCATAAGGTCGTTCAGGCGCTTGAAGCCGCTGGCTGCGCTTTGCTGCGACAGGGCGAAATGGAACTGCGCCGTATCGAAGCCGAGCGACTGCCGCGTGATGGCATTCATGGGTTTTGCGCCTGCCACATTGCCCAAATTCGCTGACCCCGTTTTGTCGTTCTTGTCGCCGTTGTCCTGAATCTGGCTCCACGCAAACGACAGGCCGCGCGGCGTTTTGTCGCCCGCTTTGCCGCCTAACCCTATGCCGAAGCCCAGGCGCGTCAGTCCCTGCTCTTTTTCCAGCCGTGCCAGTTGTTCCGTGGCGGCCTTGTCCCCGGTCGCGCCCTGCTTCAATCCCGCAAACCCGGCGAACTGTCGGCTCACGTCCTGAAAGTCACCGGACAGGCGCAGCCCGCCCTGCTGTAATTGCAGACTCTGCGATAACAGATGCCCGCTGCCAAGCAGGGACGTGGAAGGAAGCGAGGCAGGCTTGCCCTTGACCGGGTCATTCATCACGTCGCGCCAGGACAGCGTGGCGTTCGGGGTGCGCTGCGTGTCGGCGAAATAGGCCAGTCCCGTGTAGCGCGAACTATCTTTCAGCCCGAACGCGCTGTCCAGGCGCAGGCCGTTCAGGGCGAGACTCAGGCCATCCGAGGGGCGAGTAGTCTGGCCGTACAGCAGGCTTAGACGCGTCTTCTCGGTCAGGCTCAGGCCCAGGCCCAGCCCTGCTTTGGCGGCGGGAGCGTCGGGCAGCCATCTGTACGACACGCTGACGGTTTCGGAAGCGCGAACGGGAGCGGCGAAAAACAGTGTGCCGCCGTCACCATCCAGCCAGTAATCCTGACCGGAGACGAGCCGCCTGCCGCCGACATAGAGGCTGACCGAGGCGGGCAGAACGGCACTGTGCGCGAGGGTATAGCCGCTGCGCGTACCATTGCCGCTCAGAGATTCCATCGCGCCCACGCCGGGAGCGGTATTTGCGATTGTGGACGCGCCGCCGAAGCCGAGAACGTTCTGCGGTATGTCCAGACGCTGCCCTTTTTCATCCAGCAGAGGCAGTAGGCCAGCAGGCGCATTCTTGCCTGTCGCAGTCGGTACGGTCTGTATGGCGGAAGCAGGAGCGGCAATCGGTGATGTTTGCGTCTGGGCGGCATTCGTGGCGGCAGGCGCGGCTGGCGGGGTCTGCGCCTGCGCCCCGGATAGCGCAGCGCCAAGTGCAAGCGTCAACAGACCCTGCGTGGACGCTGCCCATGCGCGCCTGCCCGCCGCAGATGCGGCGCGATGCGCGCGTAGAACGCGCTTTTTGCGTATTGTAGGTTGTGTCTGTCTTGCGTTCATTGCAGTTAGTATCAGGCGCGGCAGGCGGGTAAAACATGTTGTAGTTACCCGTGTCCGCGCGTAAATCCCGAAAAAATTCAACAAAAAAGCGGTCGGGCGCTGATCGTCCGACCGCCTGCGTGACCATCCGGAGTCACAGGGTACGGCCTCGCGCGTCCGAAAGGGAGCGCGACGGCCATGTTCAGCATAAAATGTCAGTATTTCAAGGTCATTACGGGAACGTCGGCCTCGCGATGCGGCGTGACATCTGTGGCCGCCGCGCTGTAACGCATTGCGGCGGCATTGGCCTGCCGCACGATCTCGGAGGGTGACAGCAGATGTCGGGACGCGGGCGGCAGCTTGGCGAGCTGCAGCTTGCCGACGAGATGATGCGCGCTGCTGTCCGGGTTATCTCCATCCGTGGCGTCTGTAACAGCGCCGGCAGGCTGGCTGTCGTGGCTGGTGACGAACTTGCCATCGTCCAGGTTGTCGCCCTCGCCGCTCGCGGCCTCGTCCATGCGCGCAGTCACGGCGCGATGCTGTACCGTGGAGTCCATCATCGGGAACAGATTTTGCGTATACTGCGCGTCGTCACCGTCGGGTGTCGGCATCTTGGAGCGCTTGGGATGTGCCGGGAGTGAGGCGACTATTACACTCGTCCTCGCGGGAAGCGCGTCCGGTTTCTTCGCGATGGGCGAGGCCGGACTGTCCGCAGCCTTCGCCGCCAACGGGCCGGTCGGAGCCGTATTCTGCGCGAGCGCAGGAACATGCGGCACACCGGCGTTTGCGCTCACGCTTACAGCGCCAGTCCGCGCCGTATTCGCAGCAATGATTTTGTCTCGGGCGGCTTCCGGTTTGGTGACGGCAGGCGGCGCGGGCGCACTGCTGGCCTGCATTGGGGCGAACGCTGTCGGATCAGGCAGTTCGTACTTGAACGGCGCGGCATTCGGGCGGGACGCGGCGGGAGCGGTATGCGGATGCGCGACAGCGGCGACCGCCAGATTATTCGCCTGTTGCGGCTCGCTGTGTCCCACATACACGCCGATCAGCAGGGCCGCAGCGGCCAATCCGCCGCCTGCCAGCGACAGGCGACCGACCGGGGCGACAAACCGGCCCCGAAACGCGCCCCAGGCGAGGGCGGCGCGGCGGGCGAGCGGTACGCGCTGCGTGGTCTTCGCCAGGATAGCGCCGCGCAGATACGCGGGCGGCTCGACCTCGACGATGGAGCGTACCGCGCCGCCGGCCTGCCGCATAAACGCATAGGCGCGGACGTACTCGGCATCGTGGCGCAGCATCTGTTCCACCTGCGCGGCCTCGGCGGGCGCGGCTTCGCCGTCCGCGTACAGGCTGAGAAGTTCCCACAGCAGTTCGTCGTCGCCTGCGGGAGCATTGGACGGGCTGAGGGGACGCGCCAATGCGCCGTCAAAATTTATATGGTTTTGTGTTTTGGTATCGAACTCGGCGGACATGCGCCTCTCCTCTATGACAACACTGCTCACACGCCGCGCCGGAGCCTGTACTGGCTTCGTTTGCCCATCGTGCGCGGCTTACTGCCCGGTATGACACGCAGGCCGCGCCGATGTTGCAAAAAAAGTTTAGCAAAGTCAAAGCAGGCGTCACAAGTGCAGAAAACAGGCGCAGGCCGCAAAAACACACAAGACGCGCAAAGAAATCAAAAGTAATAGAAAGTAATAGGAGGAGAGTCACGGCCCGACAGCGGAACATACCCATCAAACAACAAGCAACAAGCAACAAACGACAAACGACAAACATTCAAGGACACCGAAGATGCTGAAAACCTCCCTGCTTCACCCGGAGATACTGCGCGCCCTGGCCGGGGCGGGGCATGGCGCAACCGTGCTGATCGCGGACGGTAACTATCCCGCCTCTACGGGCGTCGCGGCTGGTGCCGCCCGCGTGTACCTGAACCTTGCCCCCGGCCTGATTACGGCCACGGACGCGCTGCGCGTATTGACAACTGCTATTCCCATCGAGGCCGCGCACGTCATGCAGACGGCAGACGGCACGGAGCCGCCCATCTGGGAGGAGTTCCGCGCCCTGCTGCCCGGACTCGCGCTCACCCCCGTCGAGCGTTTCGCCTTTTACGACCTTGCCTCCCGTCCCCAGACGTGCCTTGTCATCGCCACGGGCGAGCAGCGCGTCTACGCCAACGTCCTGCTCACCATCGGTGTCGTCCCGCCGGAGTGAGCATACAGCAAAGAGAACACTTCTGACGGAACAGTTTATTGGCTGTACAGATGTTGACATTTGCTATGAGTCGTGTCAATATACGCACAATTAATGCTTATGGCCGTCTGCTTGCCTGCGCCATGTAGAAACAATTAGCTGTTCCGTCGGTGTCGCTGTACATTGGTTTAGGCTGTTCACATAGGCGTTACGAAAGGGTTCTGCAACAATGTCTAACATGATGATACTGAAGGTTGACCGGCACAGCGTTGAACGCGGTGATACGAGCATTGTCGAACAATCACTCACGAACATTGGTGTGCTTGTAGGAGAACATCTGGCAGCGTTTCAGGGCAAATTTAGCATTGCGCTCGACGGGTATAACTTCGACCCTCGTGAGGTATACCAAATACCGGAAGCGCGGCGTTGGTGGCAGTTGCTTGATAAGCAGTTGCCACATCTACTTCCTTACCGACGACATGGGATTGCATAATATATATGCTCTGTGCATACTGGACTGTTCTCCAGGGTACACGCCGGCAGAAGTAGACCCTGATGAGATGCTTGACTTCGTGATTGACTGCTTGGTGGCGGTAGGAGAATTTTGTTGGCGCAGGGGCGTTGACCCTGAACCGATTGCGGAAAAACTCGCAAAACAGTACGATGTCGGGATTGACGCTAAAGAATTCTATGCAGATATGAAGTCTGACGCGCTCAAAGACGAAAGGCAGAATGTTGCCAACATACGGCCGGATTACGGATTGGCTATGCTCGAACGGTATGGCATACCAGAAGGCGTGACGGTTAGTTTCGCAGACTTTGCCCTGCCACACATTTCGTACATCGGATCAGGATCTTTTTCAACGCTTGTTGGCCTAGACATCGACAATGTAACTCATGCGCTTTCAGTTGACTTTAGCGCGGAACTGCTTGGCCGGATACTGAGTTTTGTGAACGATGGCAAAGCGCAGGAGGTACTGGATTGGACGGCGGCTGGATGTAAGCCGACAACGCTGGAACTTGATGAGCCAATCCATTTCTCGGTTGTCTGCAAGTTTGGTTCGATCCAAGACAATGAAAAAGAACGTTATGTTCCCCTCATAGCTCAGGAGGTAGAGGCTCTTGGTGGTTTCTATCCAATGGAATACACTGCGGGGGCGAAACCTGTACAAACATCTCTTGATTTTTAATGTGGAGCGGCAAACGAGTACAATGTTGGCCCGTTCAAAGTGTCTGTATTGCAGGGAGGTTTCAAATTATGCGCGTTGACTTGTCTGGACACAAATTCATTTTTCCGCAACACTGCGCATGTTGCGGAGCCATGCCGCAAACCACTCTGGCAGCGTCCGCCAGCAGGTCAACCGGAACAAGGGTGGTACATACAACCTCCAAATCGTGGGATTTTCCGTATTGCGCCCAATGTACCGAACATGTCCGCATTGCGAACAATGCGGCTTCTACAACAGCAATCATAGTTACAGTTTCGCTGATTATAGCGAGCTACCTCTACTTTATGACATCCGTGCAGATCTTGGGCGGATTGGTAGCGGTTGCGGGCATTGTTGGCAGCATCTTCGCCTACAACAGCCTTATGACACAGGCTAACAATCTGTGTGGTCAAGGCTGTGCTTGCGTTAAGAGCGCCGTTGGCTATCTTGGATGGCAGGGTAGCTGCCACATGTTTGAGATTACCTCTCCTGGCTACGCGTCAGCTTTCATGGTGGCAAACCAAAGCAAATTGGTTAATGTGCGCCCGGAGGTATGGCAGTGGTTGCAGGCAAATGGGTATGCAGCACCGCCGCATCAGCCACAAACCGCTCGGCGGCACATAAAGTAGAGCTGAGTGCCACCAGCTATTATACTGCCGTGTGGCAAACAGCCGGAAAGAAAGAAGCGGCATGGCTTACGCGGACTTTACCATGAGCGGGATTTCGCGGCAGTTCAGCCTGACGCGGGACGAGCATACCCGCCTGTTTGACGATGTGCCGCCCGCCGCGCTCGATCCTGCTTTCATTCGCAGGCTTCAGGAAGACTCCAACATGGCGCTGCGGGTATCCACGGAAAAGGCGCGTTCGGAGTTTATCATCGCGCCCATACTGGCGGAAGCGCGCCGCATGAGCAGGCGCAAGTTCGGCCTGTTCTCCGGCGTGGATTTTGATGGTGATGCGTCGCAGGAACTGGCGGGCGCGTGTGATTGGATCATCACGCGCTCCAGCAGACAGTTGTTTATCGAGACGCCTGTGTTCATGGTTGTGCAGGCGAAAAACGAGGACATGAAGCGGGGCTACGCGCAGTGCATCGCCGAAATGCTTGCCGCACAAACGTTCAATGCGCGCGAAGGTACGCCGGTCGAAGTCGTGTACGGCGCGGTGACAATCGGGGACCGCTGGAAGTTTCTAAGGCTGCAAAACGCGCATGTGCAGATTGACGCTACAGATTACTACATTACGGACATCGCCAAAATTATGGGCATACTGCTGCATCTGGCCGCGCCGGAGATGAACGGCATTGCGCCGGTCGCCGCGCCGTAGTAATTAACATCTCGCATTATGCAGGCCACCACTTCCATGAGAGGTATTCGTCCGTAGGACGACCGGCCGCAGGCCCATGTATCCGGAAAAGAATCTAGATGGTATATCCCGGATACAGACTGCCGTGTTGTCGCGGCATAGCAGCAGGCGATGAAACAAAGCCGCCGGAACCATGTGGATTCCGGCGGCGCATTATGGATTCCCGGTCGAGTTGACGCAGGCATTTGCTTTATCTTAATTTGCTCGCGCTTCGGTTACTTGCGCGGGTTCGTGTAGCGCCGACCGATCTTCTCGATCTCCTCGATGATCTGATGGCCCACGCCGACCGCGTCGTTGGGATCTTCCGGCATGGTCTCGGCGGGGATCGGGCCGGTAGCAGGCTGTGTTTCCGTCAGGGGCGCGGATTGGGCGGCGTTGCTTATCGCCGGGATCGAAGTAAACGTCGAATTCGCTATCGGATCGAGTGTTGAAGTAAACATCGTGGTTCCTCGCCTTCTATTCGAAAGAGCGCAGACGCGCTGTGCGTCGGCTTGATTAGAGCCGGTAAATCCGTGCCGACGAATGTTTCCGTCAGGCCATTATACTTGTGTTCGATACCCGATTATACCCGGTTGTCGTGTTAATCTTACTGCTTCGCCTGCTGTTCTTCTATCATTCTTCTACGACTTGCCGCTATTCTATTATCGCAGATACGGCGCAAAAATTCAATCATTTTCGCAGGATTATTCCTGCTCTTTCGGGGAGGACGCTGTTTGCCTCCATTTGGTTCTCGAAATATGCAGCGGATTGCTGATTTATGGCAGAGAAAGGCTAAAGATGTCATGCGTAATTAGGGTAAACTCGGCTCATGATCACAGTAGCCAAACTGCGGCGCAAGCCGCGTCACTTCCAAGCGTTGACGGGCTTGTCCGTCGCGGAGTTCGACACGCTCGTGGCGCAGGTGCTTCCTGCCTATGAAGCCGCCGAAGTTGCCCGTCGCACCCGTCCAAGTCGGGTGCGTCAGGCCGGAGCCGGTCGCAAGTTTCGCCTAGCCTTGCCCGAACGCCTGCTGCTAGGGCTGATGTACCTGCGCTTGTATGTACGCCAGAGTTTGCTGGGCTACCTCTTCGACTTGGACGAGAGCAACATCAGCCGCGAACTGCACGAGCGGCTGCTGCCCATCTTGCTCGCTGTGCTGCCCACGCCCCTGCGCGACGCGCCCCTGCGGCATATAGCAAGCGAGCAAGGACACGCCGGATCCGGTGCGAGCAATGCGCCTGCGCCCTCGGACACGGGCGGCGTGAGCAAGCCGCGCAAGCGCATCGGCACACTCGACGAACTGTTTGCGGCCTACCCTGAGATTGAAGAGGTTCTTCTGGACGCCACCGAGCAATCCGTGCGGCAGCCGACCGACAAACTCAAGCGTAAGCAGGCGTACAGTGGCAAGCAGCAAGACCACACACTCAAGACACAGATACTGGCGACACGCAAGCAAATCCTGCATGTGTTCGGCGGTTTGCCCGGCTGCCTGAGCGATATGCTCCTGCTGCGCGCGTCGGGCGTAGTGCATCGTGTGCCGCCGACGTGCAAGGTGCGCCTGGACAAAGGCTACGAAGGTACAGACGCGGCTTACCCTGCTCAGGATGTCCAACAGCCGATCAAGAAGCCGCGCAAGCAGCCCCAGAATGTACTCGAACGCGCTTACAATTATATGCTGTCCACGCAGCGTATCTACGTAGAGCATCATTTCGCCCGCCTCAAACGGTGGGACTGCATGGCGCAACGGTGGCGCGGCCACGACCGCGACCACGAAGATATGTTCTGTGTGGTGGCAGGCTTGCTCAACTTTCGGCAGAGTGGCTGTATGGAACTCACCGCCTAGAGCAGAGGCTGCAAGAACAGGCCGCGTCTGTGTCGCAGACGCAGGCTGTCGTCAAAAACAGCAGGATGGCTGTGCGGGCGAAGCCACGCAGCTAATTACGCAATCTATCTTTAGATCATGCCGAACCGAAAAATAGAAAACGGCGTATTTACACGCCGCGCCGCGCTCGCCGCCATCGCCGCCTCAACGGCGGGAACGCTGCTCTCTAAGGGAGCGGACGCGCAGGAAGCAAAGGCAGGAGATGCGAATGCGCCCCTTCCGCTGAAAGGGCGCGTCAGGCAGTCGGTTTCGCGCTGGTGTTATCCGCGCCTGACCCTGGACGCGCTGTGCGGCCATGCCAAAACGCTGGGGCTTGTCGGCATTGACCTGCTCAATGAGGACGAATGGCCGACCGTGGCGCGGCACGGCCTGCTTTGCACGATGGCGTATGGCATCGGCAGCATCCCGGACGGCTGGAACGACATAAAGAACCATGACCGCCTTGTCGCGCAGGCGGAACAGAACATTCCCAGAGTCGCGAAAGCCGGATGGCCCAACATCATCACATTTTCCGGTAATCGGCGCGGCATGACGGACGCGCAGGGGGCCGACAACTGCGTCCTGGGACTGGCCCGCATCGCCAAACTTGCCGAGGAATATAAGGTAACGGTGTGCATGGAGCTGCTCAACAGCAAGCGCGATCACAGGGACTACAACGCCGACCATACCGCGTGGGGCGTGGACGTGTGCCGACGCGTCAATAGCGAGCGCGTCAAGCTGCTGTACGACATCTACCACATGCAGATCATGGAGGGGGATGTGTGCGCGACCGTCAAGGCCAATATCGCGCACATCGCCCACTTCCATACGGGCGGCGTACCGGGACGCCATGAGATTGACGAGACGCAGGAACTGAACTATGCCAGGGTCTGCAAAGCCATAGTCGAGTCCGGGTTCGGGGGATTTGTGGCGCATGAATTTGTGCCGTCCCGTGATCCGATCACCTCGCTGCGTCAGGCCGTGCAAATCTGCGACGTATAGATTGGGCAAATGCCTGCAAGCGTCGAAGCGCGGGCAGGAACCCGGCCCCGCTCCGGCGAACGTAAGTCTGTGACGCAGCGCGTAGAACGCGGCGGGCAGGCGTACAACCACGTTCGCCGTTCCTCTATCTCAAGTTTGTCCCGGATTTGTTCTCGGCTTCTGCATCTGTGCTTTATTTCCGTATCTTGTTTATCTGCTTTTGCCGACGGGGAGGTCAGCATCATGTTAGACGCAAAACAACTCGATTATTTCAAAACGCGCGGGTACGTCATCGTTCCCGGCCTGTTCAGCGCCCAGGAAACACAGGTGTTGTCCGACGTGGCGCGGCTGGATCAGGCGCTGGCCTCCAAAATGCTCAACCGCAAAGACGCGCAGGGCGGCGTGGCGCAGTTGGCGCTGGACAACGCGCTCTCCGACAACCTGTACAGCGCAATCGTGCAGTCGGCGCGGCTGGTCAGGCCGATGGAAGCGATGCTGGGCGGCGAAGTTTACCACTACCACCACAAGGTATCCGCCAAAAAGCCGTTCGAGGGCGGCGCGTGGGAGTGGCATCAGGACTACGGCTACTGGTACAACAACGGCTGCCTGTTCCCCTACATGGCAAGCTGCTACATCGCCATTGACCCGGCCACCAAAGAGAACGGCTGTATGCAGCTTATCGCCGGGTCGCACGACATGGGCCGCATCGAACACGGCACATCGGGCGAGCAGACCGGGGCCGACATGGAGCGCGTCAGCGCGGCGCTTGACCACATGGAACTGGTGTACGCGGAAATGGACGCGGGCGACGCGCTGTTTTTCCACGCCAACACCCTGCATCGCTCCGACCAGAACCGCAGCCCCGACCCGCGCTGGGGCCTGATCTGCTGCTACAACGCCGCCCGCAACGACCCCTACAAGCCCGGCCCGCACCCCGGCTACACGCCCATGCCCGTCCTGCCCGACAGCGCGGTTCTCCAGGCCGGACTGCGCCAACTGGAAACCCTCAAAGCGCATGGCTAATTGCATCAGGTTCGACATCAGGGAAGATTCTGACGCGCCTGCTGCCCGTGAGATTACGGACAATTAGTTCCCACAGACAGGCAAAATCAGCAGGATTCACGCCCCGGATCGCGAACTTAGAAAGTGGTGCAGCATGAACGAAGGGAAGCGGAACAGGGAGAAACTACTATGCGCCACTTTTCTCAGTCACAGAGCAGCATAATGCGTCAGGCAGGGCATTCGGCAGGCAGGCGGAGTGGCAAAACATTTCGGGAGCGGCGATGGCCGGGCGGAAAGGCTTCGCTTTTCCTGCCGATGCTGTTACTCACGTCTGCGCTGACTGCGCGGCAGGGCAGGGCGCAGACCGCTGTTTCCGCCCCGCCCGCGTCGCGCAGTGTGCAGACTGCGCCCACCATCCCGCCTGCCGTGTCTCTGCCCGCGCCCGCCGCGTTCGATTACGCCGAGGACGCGCGGCTTGTGCAGAAGATCAGCCTGCAATGCAAAAGCGTGTCGTTTAGCGAGTTGTGCCGCCGGATGCAGGCCGCGACAGGCATTGCGTTCACGGCCTCGCCGCTGACCGCCGACGACAACATCACCCTGTTCTGCCACGAACGCCCGCTTGCCGACATCCTGCCGCAGATCGAGCGCCTGTTCAGCTTTACATGGCAGCGGACAGGCGGCAAAGCCGCGTACCGCTACGACCTGACACAAACGCCCCTGCAAGTCGCGCAGGAACGCACGGCCCGCGAACTGGACAAACTCAGCGGACTGACTGCGCTGGACAGGAGCATGGAGCTTTATCGTCCCCTCCTGACAATGACCCCGGAGCAGCTTCAAAAAGAACGCGGGCGAATAACAACCCCCAGAGGCGTTGATGTCAGATATTTCCTGTATAACAGCACTCCCACCCTGTACCTGAGCCTGTCTTCCTCGGAAAAGGCCGAGATGGTGCGCGGCGTACCCCTGACGTTTACGGCGAGCGCGGGCAATATGGGGCGCGTCCCTGCTGAAAGCTTCCGCCGGCATCTAAAATTTCAGGCGGCGCAGATGATAGACCACCATGTATTTGTCAATGGCGTGGAACAGCCGCAGCCGCCCCATCCGACCGAGGCGCAGGTTCTGGGGGCTGCCGACACCACCCTGCGTATCACCATGCAGTTACGGCGCGACAAGGGCGGGCGATACAGCCTGGATGTAAGCGGAATGCTGTTCATACCCTCGCTGAACTACATGCAGCCCGTAGAAGAGGGATACTTTCCCATCTATACCGTTGCGCGTGATGACGTGAACAACCGCAGGCTAAACGCCGCTCTTGTTGGCGACGCGGCGATGCGGCGCACAGTGGCCCTGAACATCAAGCCCACGTATGCGAAACCCATCTCCGTCCCGCGTTCCATTCCGATGCCCGACGCGCCCGCGCTCATCTGCGCCGATTATGAAGAGGCCGTTTTCAACGCTGCGGGGAACGACGTGATTGGCGACGGCTTTGCGGAGTTATGTCCGCTGAAGCTGATGAAGACGCAGGAACAGCCTTTGTTCGACGCCCTGTGTTTCAACAGCGATTGGATGCACCTGCGCTGGGCGCGCGAGATGGGCTGGCTGACATTCCGCACACCCGACTACTTCAACAAACGCGCCCTGCAAATACCCAGCCGCACCCTGGAACGCTGGGCCGCCTCGCGGCGTGAGCATGGCGCGGCCACCTTAGACGACCTGGCTGAAATGGCGCAGACCGTGCAGGCTCTGGGAATGTCGCCAGACATCCACACCGACATTCCCGAACAATCTTCAGAGGAAATGGCGGCTTTGCAGGACATTAGCCGGCAGGCCTGCGCGTGCTATGGCCTGATGGAATGGGATCTGGCGCACGGCCCGTCTCTGCAAATGCACTGCCATTTTCTGGGCAAGTTGTCACCCGAACTAAGGCAGCTTGCGGCCAGTCCGCGCGGGCTGTCGTTCGCGCGCCTGCCGCAAAACCTGCGCGCCGAGTTCACGCGGCTCGGCTGCGGCAGCCTGGCCCAGAGGCATCAGATGGGTCTGCCCGACCTTATAGACAGTACCCTGCGCGTCGTGTACAAACCCATGAGCCGCATGAAAAATCCCCTGCTGCCCTCGGACGGCAGCGATGCCGCCGAAGGTATCGGGCATCTGTGGAACGACGACGGAACGACAACGCTGATCGCCGTTACGCCGCGCCCACCCGACCTAAACCCTGACTGGGACTTGCAGTTCATCTATACCTTTGGGAGCAAGCGCACGGGGAAGTTTCGGCGCACCATCTCGACCAACGGATTCAGCCTCAGCGATCCGGGCGAGATCAAAGACTGAGGGCGGATGTGCCATCGCATCGGAGGCGAAAACAAGGGTATACTATGCAGGTAAACTAATGGCGGCAAAACTCTTCCGTCGCTTGCGGTTTTCTCGATACAATCGCAGATGTACCGGGGCCGCGCTGCTCCTCGCTAATGTTCTGACAGCTCTAAGAGCCTGTCGGAATTGAGGGAACTGCAATGCCTGATACCGCTGCCGACACAACGCCTGCTCCGCCCGTTTCACCTTTAGAGGTTCCTGCCGTCAGCCGGTCGTCTGCTGACGAGCGGGCCGTAGATCGTCTTGCCCGGCTGCAAACCCTGTGCCTTGCGCTGACCGCCGCCGTGACCGTGCAGCAGGTGGACGACATCGCGCGGCGCTCAGGGTTCGCGAACCTCGCTCTGCCTGCCGTCGAGACGCCCACGCCCGACTCCGATGCGGACGCGTGGGCATTTGAGCAGACCGCCCTCCAGATTTGCGCCCAGGTGCGCGAACGCGCCCGTTTGTACGAGGCCGAACAGCGGGCGCGGTGCGACGCCGAGGAAGCGCGGGAGCGGGCCGGCCTGCTGCAATCCGTGACCGCCCGCTTGTCACAGTCGCTTTCTTTAGAGGAGGTCGGCGCGGTCATCGTGGATTCGGGGGCCGAGGCGCTGGGCGCGCATCGGGGCGTACTCGCCCTGCTGACACCCGCCGGCGACGCGCTTCAGGTGATGCGGGCATTGGGCTACCAGGCCCGAATCGCGCAGGCATGGCAGCAGTTTTCAATAGACGCGCCCATTCCGCTTGCGGACGCGGCCCGCGACGGGCAGGCGATCTGGATTCGCAGTCTGGCCGAACGGGATGCCCGCTACCCCCAGCTTGCCCGCATTCAGACGAGCAGCCATGCGTATGCCGTGGTTCCGCTCGCGGCGCAGTCGCGCATCCTGGGAGCCATCAGTTTCGGCTTCGACCATGCCCGCGACTTTGATGAGACCGACCGCGCGTTCATTACCTCGCTGGCGCAGCACTGCGCCCTCGCCCTCGAACGCGCCCGCCTGCATGACACCGCGACCCGCACCCTTGCCCAGATCGAAACGCTCAATGCCCGCCTGCGCCGCAGCATGGCCGAGACCCATCACCGCGTCAAGAACAACTTACAGGTGATCTCGGCCCTTGTTGACCTGCAAACCGATGCAAACGTCAGCATGGTTCCCTCCGACGCGCTAAGGCGCATCGGAACCCACGCCCGCGCCCTCGCCAGCCTGCACGACCTGCTTACGGATCAGGCCAGGGATACGGCCCAAACTACATCGGTTTCGGCCCGCGCCCTGATCGGCAAGATGATCCCCCTATTGCAAATCGCCACGCGCGAACATACCCTGCTGGCCCACATTGACGACTTTCGCCTGCCCGTGCGCGTCGGCGCGTCCCTGTGCCTGCTCGTCAACGAACTTGTCAGCAACAGCGTGAAGCACGGCGGGCGCGTCGTGCGCCTGTCCCTTACTGAACAAGCGGAACCGGAGCAAACGGAGGACGGCGTTCCCGCTCCCGCCGAGCCACCCGATTACTACGCCGAAATACACGCGCTGCTGCGGGCGATGCAGGCGGAACCCGGCGCGTCGCCACAGTCCGTCGCCGCCGATCACGCCGTCAGTTTTACCGGCCTTCCTGCCAGTCGAAGCATTGCAGCAGAAGATATAAGAGCAAAAATCACGATGGCAGAAGACCTGACCGCAGAACTAACGCTGCATAGCGACGCCGCCCTTTTCCACGACCGCGCGCAAATGTCCGCGCCGCCACGCGTGATATGTCTGCAAATCGAGGACGATGGGCCGGGGTTCGCGCCCGGTTTCGATGTGCGCCGGGCCGCCAACACGGGCCTGGATCTCGTCGTCAACATCAGCCGACTGGACATGGAGGGAAGCGTCGTTTTTGCCAATCATCCGGGGGGCGGCGCTCAGGTACGTATCACGTTCACGCTGCCGGAGAATTGAAAGAGGCCGTCTTGAACTTGGATTACGGGGATTGAAAGGATGACCATGATTTTCGTGTACTGCTTCGGCCTGCTGTATCAAGGCCAGGTACTAATCAACAGGTACTAGTCAACAGGACAACCAATCCTGTCCATCCCAAAAATACCCGTAATCCGAGTTCAAGACAAGTTTAAGACCACACGCTCTACGGATCGGAAGCGGGGCCGTGGCGGTACACTTTACCCTCGGCGTCGCCGGGCTTCCACGCAGAGCCGTCGCCCGCGCCGCTGTTGACGGGCGGCGAGCCTTCCACCTCGGCGGGCGTCGCTCCCCCGTTTGTCGCGCCGCCCCCGGACTGCGCCCCGCCCGTGCCTGCGCCATTCCGATTGCGGGGATTGGGGTAGCTGATGGGCATGGCCGCGCCCGAACCGCTCGATCCCGGCGCGTTTATAGCGGGCGAGGGAGACGCGGCAGAAGGATTGGAGCCGGGTATTGGAGCGGAGCCGGGAGCGTTAGGACTCGCGCCCGGCGCGTCCGGCGCGCTTGTGCCGGCGCTTGCGGTCGCGCGTGACGCGTTCTCACCTGAGGCACTCGCAGTCGCGGGAGTTGACGAAGTTGAGGCCGCTGCGGAATTGGCTGCCGCCTGGCCGCTGTCTTCCGGTCCCGTACTCATGATAAACCACAATCCGCCCAGGATGATGACGAGCAGGGTAACGCCGCCCCCGATCAGGAAGGGGCGCGGAACCTGCGACAGCGGCAGGGGTTTGAGCGTGGCATCGGATCTGTTCTTCGCCCCGTCCGGCGTCTTTGGGGCGGGCGTTTTTGCGCCGGGTGGCTTGGCAGGCCCGCCCGGCGGCGTGGTTTTGCTGCGGTCAATGGTATAGGGCATAATGTCGGCCCCGTCCTTTCTAAAGGCTGGCAATCTAAAGGGCCTGCTGTCAGGGATTTTTGCGGCGGTCGAACATGCTCCACTGCGTGGGCGCGGTTCCCGTGCATTCCGGCCCGCCTGACGACGACCAGGTCTGCTCGTACTTGAGCTGCTTGGCATGGCAGTCCGTGAACAGCAGCGTGGCGCGAAGCTGATGCTGCGGGTCGTTGTTGGGGCTGCTGTCGAACCAGTGCGATTTGCGCGGGTATTGCAGCAGGTTCGCGCCGGTCGGGTCCTTGTACAAGCACCAATCCTGTGTGCCGGACAGATCCTGATGCACGGAAAACGGGTTGTCCACGTTGCTGCCGGTCTCCCACCGCTCATACACGGCCACCATGCTCGCCGTTGTGTCTATCTGCGAAATGGCCGCGCCCCATCCCACATGCGAAATGCCGCTGGGCAGCGAACAGTCGGCGGCGACCTGATCGCGCGGCCCCGCCGTCAGGACGAAACTGCGCTTGCGCGACTGCGACACGCCCGTTCCCGGCCCGGTGCTGTCGGAAGGACACACGAATATCTGCGTGTTTTTCAGATAGGGCTGGATGATGGCGTTCCACTGCGTGCCGTTGATAGCGCTTCCCCCGGCCCCGCAGATGTCGGTGGGGTCCGACTGCCGCGTCGGTACGAAACGCTCATCGTAATCCTGAAGGTACATGTGCAGGCCCAGGCCGATCTGCTTGGCGTTGCTCAGGCAGCTTGTGGCCCGCGCTTTTTCGCGCGCCTGCGCGAAGACCGGGAACAGGATGGCGGCGAGAATCGCTATTATCGCGATTACGACGAGCAGTTCGATGAGCGTGAATGCGCGGGTGCGTAAAGATTGCATTTTTACTCCTGAATTTCTACTTCTAAAAAGAGAGGTTTCATCTAAATCGAAAAAGAAGACGAACGCGTCAGGTTAATCCACCGTGGAGGACGAACCCAGGATGCCGTCGCCGTTGTAGTCCAGGCCGTCGCGGGCTGGCACGATGCCTGCGGGCGTACAGACCGGCGAAGTGGCATAGCGCAGCCATTTCACATGGCCGTCCACCATGCCGTAGACCGCGCCGTCGGCATGACGATCAGCGGCGACGCGAGGTTCCGACGCGCCGGAGTTAGGGCAGCCCGTGCCGCCCGCGCTTGACCATCCCGGCAGCCCAAGCGGGTTCGTGGGATTATTGAGCTTGCGTCCGCCCAGGGTGAAGTTGCCTTTGTCGATGAAAAACGCGAGGGCTTGATTGCCGGTCACGACGCCGTTTGTCAGCACATTGTTGATGCCGTTGGCGTCAATGAAGATGGGCGTTTGCGCTACGACCTGTACGCCCGCGAGAGGACGGTTGCCGCCCGCGCCGGTGGTGCGGGGTATCTCGGCATTGTACGTGTAGCTTAGGTTGTGCAGGTCGCTGGGACATTTGAGAACGCCTGTGTTCTTGATGTACGTTTGCAGCACGACTGTCCACACGCACGGATAGCCGCACGAACTGCCGTCGCAGGTTCCGTTGACATCGGTGGGGAAGGAGTAGGGCATCAGCCGCTCGTCGTAGTCCTGCGCGTACATCTGCCAACTGAGCAGCAGCTGCTTGACGTTGGAGGTGCAGCTTGCCTGACGGCCTTTTTCGCGCGCTTTGGCGAACACGGGGAACAGAATGGCGGCAAGTATCGCGATAATGGCGATGACCACGAGCAGTTCAATCAAAGTGAAGCCCTTAGTGGACTTGCGGGGGGTGTTGTTACGCTGGCCCTGGGTACGCATTGCAGTAAATCTCCTGTTGGGTGCGTTGGTGCGGCTTTGTTTGATGGATGCCGCCCTGTTCAAGATGACTTCTTCCGATGTCGCAGACGGCAGTGTCGCAGCGCCGACAGGGAGGAAGCAAAAATGAAGGATGGAACATTGTCCGGCCTATCATGTCACGCACTGCGCGATGCCATTGTTAGCCGATACAGAACATTCAAAAACCGTAAACAAGCGGATTATAACATTATTTATGATTCTTGTCAATAGCTTATCTGCGAATAAAAGCACAATAGTATATTTGTATTCGCTAGGATCGTAAACTTCCCGACATTATGTAAAAACAAACCGGACGCGCTCCCCATCGCCGACAGTTCAACGCCTGTCGGTAATAGAGAACGCGCCCGATTCGTTTGTTCTTCTCTGTCTTCTTTACACTTCTAGAGATTTAGTAGCTGTAGGGGATCAGTTCGCAGCGGAAGCCGCTGGGATTAGTCACGCTCGCGCCGGTGTTGACGACGGTAAAGCGGAGCGTGTTGGTTCCCGCCACGAAGCCGCTGCCCAGCGTAAAGCCGCCCCAGACGTTCAGGGACGCGGGCAGGCCCGCGACGATGGTGACGCCGTTGAGGACAATGGCCGTGATCTGGTTGTCGGCCAGCGCGCGGCCTGAAACGCCCACGCGGGCGGGATTGCCGCTGACCGTAAATGTCGTTTCGTAGATGTACGTGCCGGGGAGGTCGGTATTCAGGCTTTCATCCGCGCTTGGCGAGATCCACTTGGAAGCGGCGCTGTCCGCCAGCCATAGCGAGGGTTGAATGGGAGACTTCTGAAGCGTGACAAAGGGCGCATACGCGCCGCCGCCTGACGGCATACTGACAAGCGTATAATGCGCGTCCTGCAGGCCGTCCGCGAGGGGAAAGCCCCAGTTATCCAGGCCCGTGCTGAACAGTCCGGTCAGGTTGGGGGTGAACAGCGTGGTCGCGCTCGCCTGATTGGACAGCCCGCTTTCGCCCACGCTCGATGTGGCCGTGACCACATAGTAACACGTCGTTCCCGCGAGCAATCCCGCGTCCAGATAGGTCGTGCCGCCCAATCCCGCTGCCACGGTGGTATACGGCCCGCCGCTGACCAGACTGCGCTTGACGCTGTACGAGCTTGCCCCGACACTGGCCGTCCACGCTAAGGCAATCGCCCCGTTTCCCGGCGCGGCAGTGAGGTTCAGGGGCGCGGGGGGCGGGCGCGGCACAAGGCCCGCGCCCAGATAGATGTCATCCATGTAAAACGGCAGTTGCGGCCCGCCGCTCGTGTCCACGATCTCAAAGCCGCAGAACTTGGTGACGGCATTCACGCGCAGATCGGTCAGCGGCACGATCACCCGATGCCACTGGCCTGCCGTGACTACGCCGCCGTCTATGTAGCTGTCCAGAGCGACGCTGATCTGCGCGGCGTTGTTCAGCACACCCGCAATCGCCAGTTTGCGCCCGGTCTTGCTGCCGCCGTGTATCCAGAAGACCAGGCTGCTGTACAGCGTGTCGGATTGCGGGGAACAGTGCAGGTACAGGCCCATGCCCGACGAGTCCAGACTGACTTTGAGGCTGCGCGACCCCGTATGCGCGACATCCGCGCTCGCAAAGTCGGTGCGGCACCACGACCAGTTCTGCCATGTTGAGGAAAGATTGTCCGTATACAGGTTCTGGTTTCCCTGCGCCCGCGCATCCGAGGGCAGGCCCGCGAGCATGGCTGTTATTGTGGCTATCACAAAGAGCAGCGCGATCCATGCGCCCCGGCCACTCCGCCGCCCGATGACTGTATAAAAGCCGCCTGATCGCTCTGCAAACAAATCCATGTCCTGCCGCATTTATCGCCCCTCCGTGGAACCGCCCTTTTGTTCGTGCCGTCGCGCTTGTCACGCGCGTGTGCGCGTCTGACCGGCGCACTATTTAGAAGGTTGTTCCACATCTTGGGCGTAAGTGGCATTATTATCATTGCGGCGTTGTCAGGCATCAGCGCGATCAAAGCTACAATCTCTTTGTTCTTCTCATTCGCTCTTCTCATCTGCTTTTCTCAAACGATCTGCGCTGTTCCGGGCGTAGCCGTGATTCTGCCGAGGCGCGAATATGCCGCTTGAAAATACGGGTTCGATGTGGCATACTGAGGCCAAAACTTACTCCGGCATATTTGGCTGTTAAAAGCAAAATCGTTCTTGACAGACGGTGTGCCGTGTGTTTTACGGCACAGAGTTAGCCTGTCTGCCGTGTGTACAAAAACGGGCAGGCATAAAATTGCGCGAGGAATGTTATGAACGACGAGCAGAAAAATGATCTTGTGACAACCAGGACGATGGAGATTGCGTCTGTTGCGGCGGACACGCCTGTGTCTGTTTTGCCTGTTGTCACGGACACGGACGCCGCGCCAGTTGATACACTGGAGTGCGCTGAAGAGGAAAAATCTCGCCGCGCATGGCTGAATTTCGCAAGCCAGGATGCTTTGCGTAGATTGTGGGATACGCCGGAGGAGGATGAGGCTTGGCGCGATTTGCTAAAGGAGATATAGTCATCCTCCCTTTTCCGCTATCGGGGCAGGCCGAGTTCAAGCCGCGCCCTGCCGTTGTTCTCGCTTCCTGGAGTTACGGCAGCGGCAATGACTATCTGGTGAGCATTATTACATCGCAAAACGCGCCCGACCCTTCTATCATCGAATTTGACTCAACCAGGGATGTAGAAAGCGGCGTCCTGATAAACAGAACGCCGAGCGGCAAGAGTTATCTTCGTCCGGCATATCTTTATGCGGTGGGAGAAGCGCAGATATACAAGCGGGCCTGCACTCTGAAAAAGGAGTTGGTGGACGCTGTTGTAGAAAGCATATTTTCTTTGCTGAGGCCATGATAGAGGTAGATGCCATTCTCCCATCAGGCCGACGCAATAGTATAGCGCTGCTTTAACTTGATCGCAGAGTAAGCAGACGGCCAGAAGTAGGCAAATACACGAACAGCGCGGGCCGTATGAGAGATTTCCCTCATACGGCCCGCGCTGTTTGCCCGTGGCAGGCCCGGTGGCCGGACGCCGGGGGGTTACTGCCTGTCTACTTGATGGACGTGATCTCGCAGCGGAAGCCGCTGGGATTGCCGTCCGGCGACCAGTTTCGCACGACGATCTGCACCGTGTTCGTGCCGGACTGGAGCGCGCTGCCGGGCAGGGCGAAGTTTGTCCATGCCTGGAAGCTGCTGGTCACGTTGGAGGCAATCGTCTGGCCGTTGAGGGTGATGGACATCACCTGATTGTCGGCGGCGATACGTCCGCTGATGGTCATTTTGCTCACGTCGCCGACCGCGCTGAACGTGGTCTGGTAGGTGTAATCGCCGGCAGCGTCTGAACAGGCGCCTTCATCCGCGACGGGCGAGATCCACTTGGACGCGCTTGTATCGAGCATCCACGCGCCGTTGACGATGGGCCACTTTTGCAGGGTTACGTAGGTCGTGCCGCTTTTGCCGCCGGGTGTGCTGACCAGACTGTAATGTCCGTCCCCGCTGCCGTCCGCAAGTGGGTTGCCGCTGCTGTCCAGCCCCGTGCTGAACAGGCCCGTGATGGCCGGGGTGGCTATTGAGACCCCGCTGGCCTCGTTGCTGTTGGCGCTTTCGCCGCCCGCCCCCGTTGCGGTCACGACATAATAGTACGTCGTGCCTGCCACAGCGGTCGTATCCGCATAGGAGGTCGTGGCAGACGTGCCGACCGTGGTGTACGCGCCGCCTTTGGTGACGCCGCGCTTCACGTTGTAGCCGGTCGCATTCGTCGAGGCCGTCCAGGCCAGGGCGATCTGCCCGGTTCCGCCCGTGGCAGTCAGGCTTGTGGGCGCGGCGGGCGCGGACGGCCCCGTCACGACGCCTGACGACGGACTTGTCAGTTCACAGCGGAAGCCGCTGGGATTGGTACCCGGCCCTCCGTTTTGCAGCACAAACTGGAGCGTGTTCTTGCCGCTCAACATGCCGCTGTTCAGGACGAAACTGCTGAACGATTGGAAGCCGCCGCTGACGTTTGTAGCGACCGTCTGACCGTTCAGGATGATCGCTGTGACCGCGTTGTCGCCCGCCGTCAGGCCGTTGATTTTTACCGTGCCGGGGTCACCCGTAATGGTGAACGTGGTCTGGTACGTGTAGCTGCCGGGGGCGTCCACATTAGTGGATTCGTCGGCTACGGGCGAGATCCACTTGGACGTGGCCGTGTCGAGCATCCACAAGCCGCTGCCGATGGGCAGCTTTTGCAGGGTCACGTAGGCCGTGCCGCTTTTGCCGTTCGGTGTGCTGACCAGGCTGTAATGTATGTCCCCGCTGCCGTCCGCTGCCGGCTTGCCGCTGCCGTCAAAGCCCGTACTGAACAGGCCCGTAACGACGCCCGCATTGGCCGAGGGCGTGGCGCTGGCCTCGTTGCTGCCGGCGCTTTCGCCGCCCGCGCTGACGGCCGACACGACATAGTAGTAGGTCGTGCCGTTCACGACATTGATGTCTGTGTAGGCGGTCGTCGCAGCCGTACCGACCGTGGCGTATGGATCGCCTTTAGTCACGCTGCGCTTCACGTTATAAACGGTCGCGCCCGGCGAGGCCGTCCAGTTCAGGGCCACGCTGCCCCCGCCCGGCCAGGCGGTCAGGGCGGTGGGCGCGGCCGGGGCCGTCAGCTTGACAGGTATCACCAGCAGGGTGATGCTTTGCGCGGGCAGCGTGGTCTTGACGGTCTCGCTGCTCGTGCCGGGCAGGGTCATGTCGGCCAGGCGGGTGATCACGTTTGTACTCGTCAACTGGTATACCTGCGCCGCCCCGGTCGTGCCGGCGTTGGCGAGGCTGAGGGTGACGGGCAGGGCGTTGGTCAGCGATTTGTTGATGAGCATGATGGTCTGCGCGTTGTCGCTTGAGCGCGTGGCCGCGAAGCTGCTCACGTTGTCGGGATCGGCGGCCGTGTCGGTCACGCTGACATCGCCGAAACCATTGTTGCTGCCATCCACGTTGCGGTACATTTTGTAGGCGTTATAAACGGGCGTGTTCACGTTGGGCGTCGTCCAGCGCGTCGCCATGTCCAGCCCCTCGCGCCCAAAGATGCCCAGCACGTCGGCCTGCGTGGTCGCGCCGTTGATGTGGCCTTCCGCGCCCCAGTTGTACTCGGTCACGGCGGTTTTCAGGCCGGGATAGTACGTATTGACCCAGCCCTTCATGCGCGGGACAAGCTGCACGGTGTTGTTGATCCAGGTCTCGTCTATGTAGCGCGGATCCCACAGGCTGCGCGTGGAGCGATTGCGGCGCAGCTGCATCGCGGTCGAAACGTCGTCGCCGTACTCGCCGCCCTGCGGATAGTAATGCAGGCTGAATACGTCCAGGGATTTCGCGCCCGTAGCCATGTCGTTTTTGTGCAGGGCATCCAGCAGCCAGGGCATGATGTCCATGTTGCCGTGCGCGGCGCGGTCGGGAAAGCCGTTCCAGCCGTTGGCCTGCGCGTACTGAATATCGTAGCCGCTGTACTGGTAGTTGGTCCAGCCCCATTCTTCCGGCCCGACGATCTGCGCGCCGGGATCCACGGCCTTGATCTTGGCGGCGTAGTCTATGGTCTTGTTCTTGAGTTCGTCATACGTGACGCCGACGGGGTGAACGTCGCGGTGCGTCTGATTCCAGATGCCCGGCTCGTTGTCCAGGATGTAATACTTCAGGCCGCCCTTGGCAGCCGTGCCGAGCGCGCTGACAAAGTGCCTGGCCCAATTCTGCTGAAACGCGCTGTCGGCAGGCACATACGCGTCGTTGGGATCGTTGCCGGTGACGTTCGCGCCGCTGGTCAACTGCCCGTTGCCCCAGATGTTGTCGGCCCCGGTCTGCGCGCCGTACTTGGATGTCGAGAAGCTGCCCAGTGTGCCTCGGTTCGGCCCCAGTTTGGCGACCCAGCCGATCATGGGAATGGTCATCATGGCCTGCGCCCCGGCCGCATTGCTGGCCGAGATGAAGCCGTCTGCAAACGCGCTGGGCGTGGCGTCGCCTTCGCTCAGGCTCTCGTAGTACCAGTCGCTGCCGTGGTTGCTCGCATTGAGCATCCAGTTATAGCCGGACGCCGCGTTGCCGCCGGAGCGGTTGAGCGTGATGCCCAGGTCTGCGATCACGGCCGCGGAGGGATAGGCCAGGCCGTAGATCGCCGGGTTGATGGCGTGGGGCGCGCCCTTGAAGTCCACACTGACGGCCTGATCCACGGGGGGCGCGGGGGGAGGCAGGGTCTCGTTGCCCAGCATCACATCGTCAATGTAAAACGCGGGCTGCGCCTGGCCGCTGCTGTCGACAAGCCAGAAGCCGGTCATGCCCGCCGTGCTGCCCAGATTAATGGACGCAAGCGGAACCACGACCTTGTGCCACACGTTGGCAAGTACGCCGCCGCCGTCAATGTAGGGCGTCAGCGAGATTTGCTGCTGCTGATTGCCGTTCAGGTTGCCGCAGACGTTGAGATTGCGGCCCGATGCCGCGCCGCCGTTGATCCAGAAGGAAAGCGTCGTATATCCGGTGGTGTTGATGGGGTCGCAGTGCAGGGCAAAGCCCGCCCACGCCCGCGAGGAGAAGTCTATTTTGATGCTGTCCGCGCCCGCATGGACGTATTCGGTCGAGCCGAAATCCACGCCGCACCAAGACCAGTTCTGCCAGCCGCCGGCCAGTGAGTCCACGTAAATGTTATAGTTGGCCACCGACGACTGTGCCAGAACCGGCAGGCAGGGGAGGCTCAGAGTAACCGTATTCATCAGAGTCAGCAGCATCGCAGCACAAGAAAACCCGCGTCGCATTATCGCTCTCCTAAATCTCTTTTGGCAGTTTCTGGTTTTTCCTCAAAGCGGGAAGAACCGTGACGCGCAGTGTTACCCGTTTGCAGGCAACCGCGCTCATTAGTGACGTTTTGTGACGTTGCCGGAAAAGAGCAGTTGTAACGTCGGCACAAGGCGCAGTGATGCCGGTGAACAGGAGAAAGGATGGGCCAGGGTGAGTTCGCGTGGGCGCGCGGCCTTCGCGCCGCCTGGCGGCGCGGAAGCAGGCTGCCGGATTTGCCGTTACTAAGGCAAACCGCCGCGTCTGCCGTTACTGCGGCAAACGGGCAAGGCGCTGGTCGGAATCACTGCGCGTAATTCAGGGAGGGCTTGCGACGAGACAGCCCTGAATATGGTTGCTTAACGCGCCTGTCAGGGGGAGCGCAAACCAGGATGAAGGGACGCTGCAAAAGAACCTGGCGGAACGGAACCGAACAGCCGTTGAAAGACGCAGCTACGCCGAACGTGTTGGAAAGTGTTCGGGTGTCTGACTCGAAGACAGCCATCTAGTGGGAAACTTGGGAATGGGAGGCAGGCAGATCGGCGCGACGGGACCGAACAGCATCAAACCGCAGGAGCGCAGGGGAAAGCGGATGATAAAGAACAGCAGCAGTGGCTGTTCAGTGGAACGTTCTTAGCATACAGGCAGCCCTTAGAAGCGTTCTCGGCGTATTCCTGTATACATCAGTAATGATACATTACACGGCAGGAAAAGTAAAGTCTATTTTGAAACTTTTTTATTGTATTTCGTTGCAAACTGAATGCCCACTGCAAAACGCATTGTAAATACATAATTAAGTAGACGCAATAAACCATATTTCTCCCTCACAAAAATATTATCGGTAAAAAGGATACAAATTTGTACACTGTGGAAGAAAGTTTGAAAAAAATATTGGAGGCCGTAATTGTCGTGTCTTCAATGCGTGTCGCGCTGCCGGATAGTCTGGGGCATACGCTGGCCGAGGATGTCTACGCCGACGTTCCCCTGCCGCCGTTTACCAATTCCGCCGTAGATGGCTATGCGGTGCGGGCGGGCGATGTCACACGCGCAAGTGAGCAAGCGCCCGTAACGCTGACCTGCATCGAGGACATTCCTGCGGGCGCGTGGCCCGCGCAAACGGTGCGCCGGGGCGAGTGCGCCCGCATCATGACGGGCGCTCCGCTTCCGCCGGGAGCCGACGCGGTCGTGATGGTGGAGGATACGCGGCAAAGCAGGGAACAGGGAACGGGGAACAGGGAACAGGCGCAGATATTGATTTTGGAGGCGGCGCGGGCGGGGCAGCATGTGCGCGTGGCGGGCGGGGATGCTCAGGTCGGCGAGCGGATGCTTGCCACAGGGGACGTGATCCGGGCCGCGCAAATAGGGCTGCTGGCGCAGATGGGACGTGACCGGGTACTGGTCACGCGCCCGCCCCGCGTGGCCGTGATTTCCACGGGCGATGAGGTTGTCGAGATCGCATCCGGCGTGATTCCGCCGCAGGGCAAAATCCGCAACAGCAACAGCTACGCGCTGGAAGCGCTGGTGCGGGAGGCGGGCGCAATCGTGCATTCGCGCCGGCATATCGGCGACGATCTGGCCGCGACGCAAGCCGCGCTGCGCCGATGCGCGTTTGGCGATCAATACAGAGGCGATCAATACAGAGAAGAAGACAGTAGACAGAAGACGGAAGACGGAAGACGGAAGACGGAAGACACAGGGCCGGGTGATACCGCGCCGGATGACGGCAGTGCGGACGTGATCGTTACGGCGGGGGGAGTGTCGGTAGGCGACCGCGATTTTGTCCGGGCCGCGCTGGAAAGCATGGGGACATTGGAACTGTGGCGCGTGGCAATGAAGCCGGGCAAGCCGGTCGCATTCGGGCGTATCGGGCGCGCGCTGTTTTTCGGACTGCCGGGCAACCCGGTCAGCGCCCATGTCACGTTCGAGTTGTTTGTGCGGCCCGCGCTCAAGAAGATGGCGGGCGTCAGGGACGAGGAACCAGGCCGTCGCTATGTCACGGCCGCGCTGCTGGCCGACGTGCCGCACGTTCCGCCCCGGCGCGAGTATGTCCGCGCCCGGACGGAGTGGCAAAACGGGCGTTTCGTCGCGCTGCCGCTGGGCGGTCAGAGTTCGGCGAACATGGCGACCCTGGCCTGCGCCAATTCGCTGCTTGTCGTGCCGGAGCAGTCCGAGGGGGTGAAAGCAGGCGAAATCCTGCCTGTTCTGCTGCTGGATTGAAACATTGACAATGAGGACAACAATGAGGACTGTACCCCGTGGCAGTCGGCGATAGTTTACAGTTCGGATAGTGCAAAACTCTTTGAACCGGGTATACGAAAAAGTTTCAGGATGTTTGGTACTTGACGCAACGCGCTATTTGCGGTACGCTGACGTAAATGTATGTCACCAGGGATGATAAAAAATGGAAAAACACACAGGAGGCAAAGATGACGATCATGGTGGACTTGCCGGCGCAGGTGGAAGCGCGTGTACAGGCGGAGGCGGTTCGGCAGCAGAAAAGCGTCGCCGCAGTGGTGGCTGACCTGGTAAGTCGGGCGCTGCCCGACGAGGAAGAGACAGGCAGGCGAGAACGCGCTCTGGCTTTGCTTCGCTCCGTGGGGGACATTGGGAGCGTGGAAGAGCAGCAGGAAACATTCACGTATTTGCAAACGGCTGTTGATGAAGACCGGCTCTCCGACCGAAAGTGTTTCGCATGAGCATCCTGAATACCATCCTGGACACTATTGTGGTACTGGATACAGGGCCACTAGGTGTCGTTTCCAACCCGAAAGCTACGCCGGATAATGATGCCTGCCGGGAATGGCTGAATGGCCTGATCGCGCAAGGCAGGCGCGTCGTCGTTCCCGAAGTAGTGGATTACGAGGTACGCCGTGAACTGCTGCGCGCCAATAAGACGGCGGGCATTTTGCGCCTCGACCGGGTGAAAGCGGCGCTGGCATACGTTCCGCTGACGACGCCCGCCATGCTGCTCGCCGCTGACCTGTGGGCGCAGGCGAGACGGCACGGCCAGCCTACCGCTGATGTTCACGCCCTGGACGGCGATGTGATTTTGTGCGCTCAAGCGCTTACGCTGGGCGTTCCCGCCTCACATATCGTGGTTGCCACTGTCAATGTAGGCCACCTGGCCCGCTTTCTCCCCGCTAAACGCTGGCAGGACATTCCCTGACCGATTTAACCCGCTAGGACTTGCCGCCGCGTACTATGGCGACGCCCTGCGCCGCAAGCTGCGCCCAGGTGCTGTGGACGCGTATGTAGCAGGCGACGCGCCCGTCAAGGCTGGCCGGCAGCGCGCCCTCCGCGTCCATCCGGATTTCGCGGCCCCCGCCGACCTGCCGGTAGGTTCCGGCAAGCACCCGCTCGCCGGCCAGGTACACATCGTTCGCGCTCTCGTCCGCTCTGGTCTGCCACATTTTCGTCTGCTCCTCGCGCCTGCAAAATCCATGTCGGAATCAATCTTGCGATAAATATCGCAATAAGCATCGCAATAAATATCGCAATAAATATCGCCTGAAAGAGTCGTCCTTCCGCTGCCGCCGCCCCCGGCGGCACTCCGACTTCCGTACAATTATCGGCGCAGGCGGGCGAACGCAGGAGGGCAAAAACAGACGAGGGCAAGCGAAAACACGCAGCTTTGCGAATAAACTTTGCTGTTCACCGAAAAGACCGCCTGAGACGACACAATGCCCCCCGCAAATGCGCGCGATCCTTTCGGAAACGCGCACAGATGCAGAGGGCGTTGTGTGAAACGCAGGAAGCCGGTCGGCAGTCACAGCGACTGCGAGCGGCAGACCCTGACTACTTGCGGCGGCGGCGGGTGAGGAAGCCCGCGCCCGTCAGTCCCATGCCCACCATCATCGCGACCGCGCCCGGTTCGGGAACCGCGACCGCCTGAACGCGCAGGCCGAACGCGCCGTCCGTGAGCGACGTGCCGCCCACGGTAGCCGGGGCGCTGGGCGGCGTGAAGCTGAAGCCGGTGAACGTGTAGGTCGTCGTGCCGATGGTGAACGGGCCGGGCAGGGTGGCCGCAGCGCTGTCGCCGCCGTTGCTGCCAACGTTGAACGAGTTGGTGAGCGTGACCGGGACAAGCACCGTCCTGCTCAAGCCGCTGTTGACATCGAAGATGGTGACGCCGAAGTTGTAGTTGATGACTGAGTTGTTGAGAACGGTGTTCTGGCCGCTGGCCTCGCGCAGACCGTTGCCCGCAACGCTCAGGCGGATGAACGCGCCCGCGCCGCTGCCGTCGCGAACCGCCGCGTCCGTCGTGCCGGAACTGTTGAGCTGGTAGGTTTCCAGGGAGCCGTTGGTCGGGTAGGTCACCTGGGCGACGTTGGGCGCGGTAGCGACCGTGACCCCGCCGTTGCCGGACACGGTGTTGACATAGGCCAGACTGATGTTGCTGTCAATGAAGTTGACCTGCGCCTGGCTCGCGACCGAGGCTCCGAGTGTCAGGGCGGCGGCGAACGCCGGAACCATCATTTTGTTAAACAAGTTCATGTTAGAAAAGAATCCTTTCGTCTGTTCCAATACTAGCCGGTCTCAAAGCCGGTTACATCATGATAAACATTCCTGCCGGACGGTCAGGATTTGCTAGCCGAAACGTTGGCTCAAAAGCCTAACGTATCGCGTGGAGAGGAGCCGGGCGGGATCTGCGGTTCAAATTTCTTGCGATTTGCGGCGGCGCGTCATCGGAAAAATTTGAACTGCTGTGACGCCACGATTGGGACGGAAATGACAGTCGGCTTGTTCCTCGATTTTCAAAGCTATATTTCTTAGCGCTGAATGAGAAACGTTTCGCAGGGCCAGGTATCCGCAGGGCGCGTGGAGCGGCCACGTAAGGTCATCGGCCGCGCCGGGTGCAAAGATACTTCACCCTGCTTCTGACAACCGCTGTCTACTTATACACTGTCCTGACATATAATGTCAGGGTTATCCGTCTCGGCACATCGCACTACTCTATCATAATGCAATTTTCATGCCACATAGACGTTTTATTTGCACAATGGAGAATATTTTTGAAAAAACTGCTAAAAATATCTGAAATGCCGCGAACATAGCCTTATGCGGCGCTCTCATACGCCGGTTTCTTAAAGGTTACACAGGCACTACGACATTTGCTACGACATTTCGACAAATCCCGCTCGGCGAACCGCCCGTGCCGGGAACCTTGCCACGCGAACAATCGTGCTAGGGAAGATGTATAAATAGGACTTTCGCTTTGATCGTTCGCTTCGAGATAGGCAAACTTCCATAACGGCGACATTCCGCCGAATTTCCTATCTCGAAGCGAAAGTCCTAATAAAAACGCGCGGGAATGCCATCCATGTTTCCTCTCGCATCCTGTGTGAAATATACACCCTAAAATATGTGCAGTGGTCTGGCGTGTAGAAACACGAGATGCAGAAGCCTGAGAAAAGGAAAACGCTTCATTGCCTGTTTCGTTTGATTTTGGATGGGACACGCCGCCGCGCAGAGATGTGCCGGAACTGATTGACGACGACACGCAGCCGTATGCCGACTTTCGCGCCAGCATGAGCGATGTGCGGCGCGTCAATCGCTTTCTGGGCGGCACGTCTGTCGTTACGCGGCAGGCGCGCGTGTGGCTCCGGGCCGCGCAGTCTCGGCAGACCTCCGGTACGCCCGCCATTCCCCTGCGCTTTCTCGACGTGGCGACCGGGTCGGGCGACATACCCGCCGCGCTGCTCCAAACCGCGCGGCGCATGGGCGTACCGGTCGAGATCGCGGGCCTGGATTTCAGCCCGCCTATCCTGCGCTACGCCCGCGAAGAGGTGGGTGACCTGGACGGCATCCGCCTTGTGCGCGCAAATGCGTTTCGCCTGCCTTTTGCGGACAACAGTTTCGATTACGCGCTCTGCTCGCTCGCCTTTCACCACTGGGGCATGGAGGGCAGCATCAACGCCCTGCGCGAGATGGAGCGCGTGACCCGGCGCGGCTGGCTGGTCAACGACCTGCGCCGCGCCCGGTCCGCCTGGCATCTGATACGCCTGGTGATGGCCTTTACAAAGGTCAACCGCCTGACCCGCCACGATGCGCCCGCAAGCGTGCTGCGCGCGTATTCGCTGCCCGAATACGCCGCCATGCCCCAGGCGCTGGGCCTCGAACCGGGCCGCGACGTACAGATAAAACGCAGTCTGTTCTACCGCGTGGCCCTGATACGCGACAAGCGTTGAGCATAAAGGATTGAAAGCAAGGATCGAAGTGGGGAAACAGGCAGTAGCAGACGGTAAAAAAGGTTCGTCAACAGTTCCATTTTTTGTAAATGAAATCGTTGACGAACCTGATTGCGCGCGCTGTCGGAACCGCTCAGGGTTCTGACTACTTGCGGCGGCGGCGGGTGAGGAAGCCCGCGCCCGTGATGCCCATGCCCACCATCATCGCGACCGCGCCCGGTTCGGGAACCGCGACCGCCTGAACGCGCAGGCCGAACGCGCCGTCCGTGAGCGACGTGCCGCCCACGGTAGCCGGGGCGCTGGGCGGCGTGAAGCTGAAGCCGCTGAACGTGTAGGTCGTCGTGCCGATGGTGAACGGGCCGGGCAGGGTGGCCGTGGCGCTGTCGCCGCCGTTGCTGCCAACGTTGAACGAGTTGGTGAAGGTGAACGGAACCAGTACAATCCTGCTCAAGCTGCTGTTGACATCGAAGATGGTGACGCCGAAGTTGTAGTTGATGACCGAGTTGTTGAAAACGGTATTCTGGGTGCTGGTCTCGCGCAGGCCGTTGCCCGCAACGCTCAGGCGGATGAACGCACCCGCGCCGGTGCCGTCGCGAACCGCCGCGTCCGACCCGCCTGCGCTGGTGATCGTGTAGCTGTCGCCAGTGTTGTACGTCACCACGGTGCTGTTGGCGGTGGACGTGACCACGATACCCACGGGTGAAGGGGGGTTGACGCTGACAAAGTTCAGGCTGATGTTGGTGTCAATGAAGTTGACCTGCGCCTGGCTCGCGACCGAGGCTCCGAGTGTCAGGGCGGCGGCGAACGCCGGAACCATCATTTTGTTGAACAAGTTCATGTTAGAAAAGAATCCTTTCGTCTGTTCCAATACTAGTCGGCCTCGCTGCCGATTACATCGTGTTACATCGTGATAAACGTTCCTGCCGGACGGTCAGGATTTTCTAGCCGGAACGTCAGCCCGGAGGCGTGATGCTTTATTGGTGATGAAACGAGCGGGCAGTGCGGTTCAGTTCCGCGATTAGCTGCGGTGTAAGAATGCGGCGCGGCATTGGGAAACGCTAAACTGCTATAATGGGCAAGCGAGATGCAAATAATTGAAGGCAGACCTCCTTATTTTTGCCGCTCGGTTTAACACTATACTCTACAATAGTGCAATTTTCGTGCCACATTCGCGTTTTATTCGGGATTTTGAAAATAAATAATTGAAGCAAGCATAAACACATAATAGCCTGCGAACATTGCTTGAAAATCTGCGTACATTCCGTTTCCAGCGATTCACACAAGGATGAAGCCCGATGCCTTTATCACTGCTTTGAGCCTGATTTTCGTATCACGCCGGACTGCATGGAACGGCCTGCGCGAAGGGAACCTTGCTCCCAAACCAATCGTGCTTATAATCGTGCTTATAAAAGCGGACGCATCAGATACATATTCGTAACCCTCAGCAAGCCCGACACCTATTCTGTGACCTTCAACAAAAGCAGGCAGATTAAAAGCGCGGCAAGAAAAACATTCTCATCGAAAATCGAAGATCAAAAACCGAAAATGACGCGGACGTGATCGTCGTGGGCGGCGGGCCGGGGGGCGCGGTGTGCGCCGCCCTGCTCGCGCAGTCGGGCGTGGCCGTCACTCTGCTGGATCGGGCCGCTTTCCCCCGTGACAAGGCGTGCGGCGAGTTTCTCACGATGGGCGCGCGGCGGCTGCTCCAGGACATGGGCGTGTGGGACAGGCTCGTACAGGCCGGGGCCAGGCCCGTGACGGCGACCGTGCTGGCCGCGCCGGACGGGCGGCGGGTCACGCACGCCCCTCTGGACGGCGGGCCAACGGGCTATGCCCTGCGCCGCGTCACCCTGGATGCCGCCCTGCTCGCCCATGCCCGCAGCGCAGGCGTAGACGCGCGCGAAAACTTTGCCGTGCGCGACCTGTGCCGCGATGAGAACGGGCAGGTCGTGGGTGTGCGCGGGCAGGCAAAGGGCGGCGAGATTCAATCCCTGCGCGCCCGCCTGGTTGTGGGGGCCGACGGCGCGCACTCGCTTGTGGCGCGGCAGTTGGGTCTGGTAAGCGCGATCCCCCGTTTGCAGCGCGTGGCCGTGGTCGCGCACTGGCACGGCGTCACAGGCCGCAATGACACGATTGAGATGCGGACGCATGGCCCTCTGGTCTGCGGCATGGGCTTTCCCGGCGGCGAAACAGGCGCGGACGAGAGCGCCTCCGCCCCCTTTACCGCCAATACCACGTTTGTCATGCCCACGGCTCAGGCGACGCAAATGGCGGGACGCGCGGGCGAATGGATCGAGGAGACGCTGCTCGCCCGCTTTCCCGATCTGGCGGAGCGGCTGGCGGGCGCGCGGCGCGAAACGCAGATACGGACAGTGGGCTGCTTCGGGCATCGCTGCGCCGCGCCTGTTGCCGACGGCGCGCTGCTTGTCGGGGATGCGGCCACCTTTATTGACCCCTTCACGGGCGAGGGCGTGTATTTCAGCCTGCGCGGCGCGCAGCTTGCCGCCGAGGCCGCCTATGACGCCCTCAAGCGCGGCGATACCACGCGGCACGGCCTGCGCGCTTATGCGGGCGCGCGGCGCGAATTGGCCCGCCGCTACCTGCTTATAGATGTCGTACAAGCCGTGGTTCGTATCCCCGCCCTGCTCAATGTGGCCGCGCGCCGGCTGGAACGCTATCCCGGAGCCACGGATCGCCTGCTGCGCGTCCTGAGCGACACGCGCCCTGTCGGCGACGCGCTGCATCCCGCCCTGCTTTGGCGGCTCTTCGCGCCCTGTTTCTGAAATACAAACCGCAGAAAAAATGCCGAAAAGTTGTCCACAGATTACGCAGATTACGCAGATTTATGAAAACAAAATTCACTACCGTACACATTCTCCGGGTGTTGAAAACACCCGTCTAAGTAGCCTGCGGCTGAGCGTCGTAGGGACGCAAATGCTTGTGTACAGGTGCATCGCGTCCCTGCGACGCTCGGCGGAACGCCACTCAGACATGGGCAAAGAATTGAAATAGTTTACCCGTAGCAGAATGTGTACGGTAGTGAATCTTGGTATTTAATTGCTTGCTTGATAATCTGCGTAATCTGCGTAATCTGCGTAATCTGTGGATAACTCTTCTCTTGAGTTTTGGAGTGTGTTTAATGGCGATGCGGAATGTGGTGGTCGTGGGCGGCGGGCTGGCGGGGTTATGCTGCGCGCGGACTTTGCAGCGGGCGGGGCATACGGCGCACATCTACGAGGCGTCGGACGGCATTGGTGGACGTGTGCGCACCGACAGCGTGGAAGGCTTTTTGCTGGATCGGGGCTTTCAGGTGCTGTTTACGGCCTACCCCGCCGTGCGGCAGGAGATGGATCTGGACGCCTTAGATCTGTGCGCGTTCGATCCCGGCGCATTGATCTGTTACGAGGGCAAAAAGCATGTTCTGGCCGACCCGCTGCGCGTACCGACGAAAGCTATTGAGACCGCGCTGTCACCCTTGTTCGGACTAAACGACAAGCTGCTTGTGGCGCGTCTGGGCCTGATGCTGCGCCGCATGAGCGTGGCCGAGATATTCGCCATGCCGGATCAGACGATGGGCGCGTTTCTGGCGGGCTTCGGTTTTTCGCCGGAGTTTATCAACCGCTTCATTCGTCCCTTTTACGCGGGCATTTATCTGGAAAAGGACTTGCAGACCAGTGTGCGGATGTTCGCGTTCGTGTTCAAGATGCTGGCCGAGGGGCAGACCGCGATACCGTCACGGGGCATGGGGGCCATCGGGCAGCAGTTCGCCGACACGCTCGCCCCCGATACGGTTCATCTGAATAGCCTGGTGCGTACCCTGCTGCACAAGAACGGGCGCGTGGCGGGCATCGTTTTGGAGGACGGGAGTAAGATCGAGGCCGACAGCGTTGTCCTGGCGACCGAGTTCGACAATGCGGCCTTGATCGGCGGCCTGAACCTGCCCGCTATGTGGCGCGTGTCTACGGATGTCAGTTTCGCCGTGCCTGCCCCGTTTTACGGCGAAAAACTGATTACCCTCTTTGCGGACGGCGAGGGCCTGGTCAACAATGCCACGCTGTTGAGCAATGTCGCGCCCTCGTATGCGCCCCCCGGCGAACATCTGCTGTCGGCGACCATTCTGGGCGATACCCCACTTGGGGATGCGGAACTTGCCGACGCCGTGAAAAGCGAAGTGGGCGCGCAATTTCCCGACGCGCAGCCGGATACGTGGCGCTTATTGCGCGTGTATCGGGCGCGGTGGGCGCAGTTCGCGCAGCCGGTGGGCATCTGGGACAGATTGCCCGACACGCGCACGGCCCGCCCCGGCCTGATCCTGGCGGGCGAAATCACGGTGCAAAGCTCCCTGCACGGCGCATTGGTATCGGGGCAGCGGGCGGCGGGTCTGGCAATGAGCGTCAGGACGTACCATTAACGAAAAATAAATCCAATCCATAGACAGGATTAACAGGATTTTCAGGATTGACAGGATCTCAAAACACGCTGAAGCACGAAGCATACAGAAAAGCACAAGACATATAGAAAGGGGAAGCAGGGTGCTTTCGGATGAGAAGCGGCAGAAGGTTATCGGGTGTGCCTACAAGGTGCATAATCAGCTTGGGGCGGGGTTTGTGGAAAAGGTTTATGAAAACGCGCTGCGAATCGAACTGGAACAGAATGGCTTTCTGGTGAAGCAGCAGGTTCCCATTGAGGTCTTCTATAATGAAGTGATAGTAGGTGAGTTCACTGCCGACCTGCTGATACAAGACTGCCTGCTGTTGGAACTGAAGGCAGTACAATCACTTTTGCCGGAACATGAGGTTCAACTCGTCAACTACCTGACGGCAACTGGCCTCGAAAGCGGCCTGCTCATCAACTTCGGCAGAAGCGTAGACATAAAACGCAAGTTCCGCGACTATCGCAAACCGCAGAACAGCCTACCCTCAGAATAATCCTGTCAATCCTGAAAATCCTGTTAATCCTGTCTATGGATTGAATTTTGTCTTTATGAAGGAGCCTGTCATGGATCATTCCGGCGCGCTGGCGTGGCGCAGAAGTCTGATGGTGGCGCATGGCGTGGGATGGCGGGAGCATTTCGAGGTCGAGGCCACGATGCGCGACGCGGTCGGGGCATTGTTCAAGGGCGCGGATTTTCCCGTTACGTATGACGCCGACGATCTAAGGTACGAGCGCGACGATCTGGGCAAGCCGTTCGTGACGTGGCACGGCATTGTCGAGGAGTGGGCCGAGGCGAACGGCCGGGCCGAACACGCGCTGCACATCTCCAACACACACGACGGTGGGGCGCACATCGTGCTTGCCGCGTATCATCCCGATCTTGTCGGAGTGGGTATTGACGCCGTGCATCTGCCGCGTCTGATGTCGGCTCAGAAGGACGCCGCGTACCTGCGCCGGTTCGCCGCCCGGTTTATGTCCGCGCAGGAACAAAGCGGATTCGAGACGGCGAACGCAGGCGATGATCTAAGTCTCCTGCGCCTGCGGACTGCGGCCCATTTTTCGCTGATGGAAGCCGCGTCCAAAGCGTGCGGCACGGGCCTCAAAATCGGCGCGGGCATGGGCCGTGCCACCAGCCTCCCCAAGCAGTCGTTGGGCGTAGACACGCTGAGTTTCGGCATGGGCGAAGCGAATCTGCTGTTGGTCGAGGGCGAAGCATTGGCGCGTCTGGAAACATTGGGCGCGAAACGGGCCGAAGCGTATTGGAGCGCCGATGAGGAGTTTCTTGTCAGTGTGGTATTCTTATGGAAGAACGACGCTTTAGAAAGTGACGTGACCCTTAACGCGTTACTCACCTTAGATGCAGAATTATGACACAGGCCCCCGACACCACCAACCCCATACCGCAGCCTCCTATGCCGCCGCGCCGCCGTGTGCGCCGGGGCTGGCTTGTTTTGTCGCTGATCCTGCTTTGTCTGGTCAGCATCACATGGGCCATCGGCGGGCTGGGCGGCAATGTCCGCACGGTCACGCCCGGACGCGTGTACCGCAGCGCGCAGATAACCGGGAGCGGCGTGGGCGCGCTGACGGCCTGTTGGACGGGCAGCGGTCTGGAACAGGTGATCCGGCAGGACGGCATCCAAACCGTGCTGAACCTGCGCGGCGGCGGCGATGGGCAGGCGTGGTATCGGCAGGAGCGGGAAATCTGTACGCGCTTGGGCGTGGATCACATAGATGTCAGCATGAGCGCGATTCATGCCCCGCACCCCCTGCAGCTAAAGCGCGTTCTGGACGTGTTCGACCATGCCCGCTATCCTCTTTTGTACCACTGCCAGGGCGGCTCGGATCGCTCCGGTCTGGTTGGCACGCTGTACCTGAATATCTATCAGGGCGTACCGCTCGACGAGGCCGAGGCACAGCAGCTGACGATGCGCTACGCGCACTTCAAGTTCACGCGCACCCGCGCAATGGATGATTTTTTCGACCGGTATCGCCAGACCGCTCAGGGCATGGGACTAAGGCAGTGGATCACAAACGTGTATCCCGCCCTGTTCGCCAAATTGCCCGAACAGGAAAAGTCCGGGCCGCCCACGGCCCAGGAACTTCTGGCGAACCCTCTCCCACTCGCGACCGCGCGGCAGATGTCAGGAGAGGGCCAAAACCGCGCACTCGTTCCCGGAGGTTAGTGTATGCGTTTGTTTTCATCCCGTTCGCGTTCATCCGCGCCCCGCTCGTCTGGCCCTTCGTCGCCGCTTTCCTTATCATTCCGCTCTTTTTCTCTGCGTTCGTACTCCTACCCGGCCCGACTCGCGTTTGCCGGGCTTGTCGCCGCCACGACTTTTGCAGGCGTCCGCATGGCCGACGCGCATCGGCAGGACGCGATGATGCAGCCTCCTGCCTCGACCGGCAGGCTGCTGACGCCGACCGGGCAGCAGACCAATGTGGGCAGCTTTCCCGCGAACATGGCGCTCAGTCCCGACGGCAAGTATATCGCGGTCACGAACACGGGCTTTCGGCAGTATCTGAGCATTCTCAGCGCGGACGACGGGCATCTCGTCTCGCAGCTTCCCTTTATCCCTGCTGCCAATGACCGCAGCGACAAAACCTCGCTGTACTACGGGCTGGCATTTGATGCCCCTGCGGACGGGCAGGCGGCAGGCACATACCGGCTGTTCGCGTCACGCGGCCCCCAGGACAAAGTTTCCGTGTTTACGGTCAGCGGCGAGGGCGTCATTGCGGCGCTATCCGACATCAATACGCCGTCCCCCCTGCCTGCGGCGACCAAAGACGCGCAGCCCAACTTCCCGGCAGGTATTGGCGTGAGCGCGGGCCATCTGTACATCGCCAATAACGAAACCAGCGCGTACACGGATTTCAAAGGCTCGGTTTCGGTCGTGGACAGCAAAGCGGGCGTCGTCGTGGGCAAGATCACGACAGCGGGTTTCCCCTACGCCGTCTGCGCCGTGACGAAGGGCGACAGCGCGGGTAAAAAAGTGTACATATCCAGCGAACAGGACGGGTGCGTGAGCGTTCTGGATGTGAGCGACCCGGCCAACGGCAAGCACGTTAGAGACATTCAAACGGGCGACCACCCGATGGCATTATTGCTCGACGCCGACCAGAAACGGCTGTTTGTCGCCAATGCGAGCAGCGATACCGTGAGCGAGATAGATACAAATACGGACAAAGTCACGCGGACGTGGAACGCGCGGGGCAAATCCAACCTGCCGGGAGCCACGCCTACCGCTCTCGCCCTTAGCCCCGACCAATCGCGCCTGTATGTCACCCTGGCCGACCACAACGCCCTGGCCGTGATTGACCTGAACAGCCCTAAGAACGAACCCATCGGCCTGATACCGACCGGCTGGTATCCCACATCCGTTGTCGTCAGCCCGGACGGCAAGCGGCTGTTCGTCGCCAATGCCAAAGGCGCGCGCACCCGCAACCCCAACGGCAGCAGCGCACAGACCAAGAACCGCGAGCGCTACATCCTCAACATCATCGAGGGTACGGTTTCCATGATCGCCACACCCACGGATGCCGACCTGCGCGGCCTGACCCAGACCGCGATGCGCGCCAATGCCGCAGGCGACAGCCGCAAACTGCCCGCCACGGGCATCAAGCACGTCATTTACATCATCAAGGAAAACCGCACGTATGACGAGATTCTTGGCGACGAGCCGACGGGTAACGGCGACAAGTCGCTTGTCCTCTTTGGGCGCGATGTCACGCCCAATCAGCACGCCCTCGCCGAGCGATTTGTTTTGCTGGACAACTTCTATTGCGCCGCCGAGGTGTCTGCGGATGGCTGGAACTGGAGCGTGTCGGGCATGGGCAGCGAGTACAACGAGCGCAATGTGCCGTTCAACTATAGCGGGCGGGGCCGCGACTACGACTTTGAGGGCCAGATCAACGGTACGCCCGTGGACCTTGTCGGCAAACCCGACGTGAACCGCGCGCCCGGCGGCTACATCTGGGACGGCGTGGCGAAAAAAGGCCTGTCGTACCGCGATTATGGCTTTTACGTGGCCTTTGCCGACGCCAAGACCCCGGACGGCAAACTCATCACCAAAGACAACACGCCCGTGAAAAAGGCGCTCGTCGGGCATACCGACACGGACTTTCGGCAGTTCGATATGAACTACCCGGACAGCGACGCGCATCTCGCCTACAATGTGTCCGCGCCCCGGCAAACCAAAACATACGGACAGCACAACGCGCCCAGCCGCTGCGCCGAATGGAAGCGCGAGTTTGATGAGTTCGTCCGCACAGACAGCCTCCCCCGCTTTGAGATGGTGCGCCTGCCCCGCGACCACACATCCGGTACGCGGGCGGGCAACTCCTCGCCCCGCGCCATGATCGCCGACAACGATTATGCGGTCGGCCAGCTTGTCGAGGCCGTGAGCAAAAGCAAATACTGGAAGGAAACCGCGATCTTCATTCTGGAGGACGACGCGCAGGACGGCATTGACCACGTAGACGCGCACCGCTCGCCCGCATACGTCATCAGCCCCTGCATCCGGCCGGGTACGATTGACAGCCACTTTTACAACACCGACAGCGTCCTGCACACAATGGAAGCCTTGCTCGGCATCCCGCCGATGTGCCAGTACGACGCGAACGCGCCCCTGATCGCCGCCTTTACAAACGCGCCCGCCAACGACGCGCCCTACACGGCCATTCTGCCCGCCCGCGCCATCATCGGCGAGGTCAACGGGCGCACCGCGTACCGCGCAGGTGACAGCGCCAAACTGGACTTTGCCCGCGCCGACCATGTCCCCGACGCCACGCTCAATGACATCCTGTGGCACAGCGTCAAGGGCGCACACACGCCCCTTCCCGTGTCCCGCCACACCCTGCGCGTTCCCGCCGCCTCTCATAAAGATGCCGACGATTAAGATGCTTTTGTCTTGAACTCGGATTACACGGATGAGAAGATGGACAGGATTGCCCGAGTGCAGCCTTGATATGTTCCTCAGAGGGTGAGGCTATAATCAACAGCGCATTCGATCCTGTTCATCCATGTAATCCGCTTAATCCGAGTTCAAGACAGCGTCCGGCCCCGGCACAAAAACGAACGGGGACGAAGCAGAGTTGTTCTGCTTCGTCCCCGTTCATTGATGGCGGATAGAACTTACCGATCTCACTCCAGAGGCTCCAGCGTATCGGTCACGCCCGCCTGCCCGTTACTGCCGCCTGCATCGTTTGCTCCCGTATCCTCCTCCTCGTCGGCGAAGATGGCATCAACGCTCAGGTTCAGGCCGGGCAGCACAAGGGACACGATCACATCGCCTGCCCCATACAATCCCGCCCGCACATAGTGCCCGTTTTCCAGTTTTAGCACCTCGACCGTCTGCGCCTCGGAACTGACCGGCCACACTTCGGGTACGCCGATAGCCGCATAGTCGGCCAGTTTCTCCGGCAGGGCGCGGCGTGGCTCGTCGGGCGACAGCATTTCTATGACCAGGTCGGGCGCGACCGTGATCTGCGGCATGGCTTGCAGATCGCTCCTGCGCCGCAGGCCGCTTCTTGCGCGGCTCAAGTACAGGATGTCAGGCTGCCGCGTCCGTGTTCGCGGCGTTTGCGCGATGACTACATCCACGGGAGAAGGAATGATAAACCCAAGACGCTGTGACGTAACGTGTGTGTCCAACAGCCCTGACAGGCGGAAGATAAGAACTTGATGGTACGATGTTGGCGCGGGCGACATGTGAACCACTCCGTCAAGGATCTCAAAGCGTTTGCGCGTCAGGGGCGTACAAAGGTACTCTTCAAAAGTCAGTGGACAGCCTGTTCTTGCCGCTTCCTCGATTGTCATTGTCATGGTCTTACTCCGCGCATTGCAAAGCCGTCGCCTGCCACCTGAGCAGATGTTCGTTTAGTAGCCTGCCGCGTGGCCGTCGCAGCGGGGATCGCTGCCGCCCAGGTACGTGCCCGTGTCCGCGTCTACGGCGATTAACTGGTACGAACTGCTGTGCGCCCACGGGCCAAGCGGGGCCGTCTCGTGACCGCGCCGCTCCAGGTCGGCGAGTACGGCAGGATCGGCCCGGTCTTCGATGGAAAGCAGTTCGCGGGCCGATTCTTCCGGTGTGCCGCTGCCGTCCGTAACGACCGGCCCATGCTGCCAGCGCGGCGCCTCGATGGCCTCCTGCGGGTTCAGCCCGTAATCTATGACATTGCAGATCACCTGCAAGTTGCTTTGCACCTGCACATCCGCGCCGGGTGTGCCGCCGACGAAAGCGAGGGCAGGAACATCGGTATCTTTCGTATTTTTTGTATCTTTCGTCACGATGTACGCGTTCAGCGTGTGCGCCGTGCGCTTGCCGGGGGCGAGGACGTTGGGGCTGGCGGGGTCGAGGGAAAAGCCGGTCAGGCGGTTGTTGAACAGCACGCCCGTACCCGGCACGATCACGCCGCTGCCGAACACATAGAACACGCTCTGTATGAAACTGACCGCGTTGCCGTTTCCGTCCACGATGCAAAAATAGGTCGTGTCGTGGTGGATTTCTCCGGCTGTGGCGCGTGTAGCCGCGTGCTGCATGTTGATAAGCGGGCGGCGTTCGTCGGCATACGACTTGGACAGCAGGGCGTCTATTGGCACGTCAACGAAGTCAGGGTCGCCCAGGTATGCAGCCCGGTCGGCAAAGGCCAGTTTCTTGGCCTCCACCTGAACATGGATGGCGTCCGCGCTGTTGTGTCCCATGCCCCTTAGATCGAAGCCTTCCACGAGGTTGAGTTCCTGCAATAGAATATGGCCCTGCGACACGGGCGGCTGGCCGTGAACCGTATAGCCCCGGTACGTGCTGCGGATCGGCTCGGAAATCTGCGTCTGGTGCGCGGCAAAGTCAGACGCCGAGAACAAGCCGTCGTGTGTGTCGCTATACGCTAATAAACGTTGGGCAACCTCGCCCTGATAAAAGGCGTCGCGCCCGTCCTGCGCGATGTAGCGCAGGGTGCGGGCAAGATCGGGCTGGCGCAGGGTCTGGCCGGGACACGGGGCCTTGTTGTCGGGCAGCAGGGCATTTGCCGTGTCGGGAAAACTACGCAATAGAGGCGCATACGCGCCGAACACGCGGGCCATGCGGTAACTTAAAGGAAAACCGTTCTCGGCGTACCCGATGGCGGGCGCGAGCAGGTCCGCCACGGGCCGCGTGCCGTAACGCGAGTGCAGCGCGAACCATGTATCCACCAGCCCCGGCACGCTCGCCGAGGCCAGGCCGCGCAGGGGAATGCCATCGGCAAAGTGCGCGGGCGTGGCGCGTTCGGGCGCGGCCCCGCTGCCGTTGAAGGCGGTCGTCTGCCCGGTCTTGGCGTCGTACACAATCACGAACGCGTCGCCGCCCAGATGACTGGCCGAGGGTTCCACGACCGCCAATACCGCCGAAGTCGCGAGTGCCGCATCTACGAATGTGCCGCCCGCCATTAATACGTTCAGACCCGCCGATACGGCGAGCGGCTGCGACGCCGCCACCATGCCATTTTTTGCCACTACCACGCCCCTGTGCTGCATTACGCTGTCCTCCTGCGTTCACTCTTCATACCTGTCAGAGTCATTTTGAATACTATGGTGTGTAGACTTTTGGTATTCAACGTGGAAAAATAGACCATGTTGCGTGAACGCTCCTACCAAAATTTAGAGCGAGAATTTGCTCTTACCCTGCGTAAACTGCGTGAAAAAGCGGGGCTTACCCAAGAAGAACTTGCCGCCAGGTGCGGCATTCATCGCACCTATGTAAGCCAGTTGGAACGCGCCCTCAAGACGCCTACCATCCGCCTGCTATGGCAGATATGCGTTCCTCTAAATATAACCCCCGCCGATTTTATCAGCCTTGTTGAAAAATCTGTCCCGACCGTTCAGGATGGCGAGGAGTGATACCGCTTCAAAGTTCGCTCCATCGAAGAAAGATGATTGTGAATATTCCTCTTCTGTCTACGCGCCCACAACTTGAACAGATACGTGACACCATCAACAACTATCTGCGCCTACCTCTCTTTCGGGACTATGCTTCAGGCATACCTGGATACCTGCTTGAATATGCGGTTGCGACAGCCCGTGGGGCGGTGATACTTCCTACAAAAGATTTTGTGGATGTTGTTCTGCCCTCTGCTCAACTTGGATGGCAGGTGAAGTCGCTTCTCGAACATTCGCCACTAACTTGGAAGCGTGTGCCGCTCAAAGGTGACAAAACTCGCCTTATAGCAGGTGCTACCACAAGCCCCGGCTTGAAAAAACTTGGAGATGCCATCATACAGGACTGCAACCTTAAAGCAAGGGGAAGTCTCAATCTTGACTTCAAAAACAACTTGCGCGCGAGGAACCTTGTGGGTACGCGCAAGCTGCAACTCAGCGAGATCGGCTATTCGTGCTTGATGGTATTCCCTGATCGCAACAAAGCGACTTACTTTGAACGCCTGCTAATCACAACCAACAAACCTGATTTATTTAACCCAGAAGATTATGTATGGAATAGTCCAGAAATGGAAGAAAAGCAGAGTGCTGACAATGTGAGCAGAAGCGCTTACGTTGGTCGGTATATCAATGGGCGAAAGCATTTCTCTTGGCATGGCAAAACTAATGACCATCAAGTACATTTTGAGGGAGACATAGACTGGCGCAACGAGGCGTCTGAAGACAATAAGATTGAGTTTGACTTACCAACCGCGCAAGATTACATTGACGAGAAAACATTCACGGATTGGCACCGAGATTAAAACGAGAGACGCTTTTTGTAGCGGGCATAGAAGCTCTTGGCCTTATTGACAGGCTGCCTATTCGTTTAGCATTCTCCCTACTGCCTCGGCAAGCAGAGGAGGAACCGCATTACCTACCTGATGACTCTGTTGTATGTACGTGCCGGTAAAGACGAAACTATCGGGGAACGCCTGAATGCGGGCCGCTTCGCGTATGGTGATAACGCGCGCCTGTTCAGGATGTCCAAAGCGCCCCGACCCCGGATGAAATACCCAACGCGTAATGGTCGGCGCAATCATCTCGCGGGAAAGACGCCCATAAGCGCCACTGTACCCGGATTTTGGGCGTATAGCTTCGGGCAGGTCTTTCAATCCTTGCCCCGCCAGAAGCGACCTTAGACGTTCATGCTGCAAGGGCTGTAGATGACGGGCCACATGGTTTCTGATTTTCGGGCTGCCGTCTCGCGCCCAACACTGGAACGCGCTAAACGCTTCCTGCGAATACTCTTCCGAGTCGCTTCCTTCGCCGTGTTCTCTCGGAGGCAAATCTCCGATGGAGTCCCACACGCTGACATAAGGTTCGCGCGCGAACAAGTTCTGTGCCTCACTGGCAGGGCCGTGGGTGGATGCAGGAAACGCAATTTTCTCTCCATCACGCGATGCAAGAAAAAAGGCGCGGCGGCGGCGTTGCGGAACGCCGTACTCCGGCGCATTCAATACCGCGCTATTGACGGAATAGCCGATTGCTTCCAGTGTCTCGATAAGCGCGTTGGTATACGCCTGCTCAAACCCGTTCTTCATCTCAGCTACATTTTCCATCAAAATGAAGCGAGGCATGGCAGCTTCGGCGAAACGCACAAATGCGGTGACAAGCCGATTCTTGGGGTCTTCCAAAAACCTGCTGCGACGCGGCACATTTTTGGAAAACCCTTGACAGGGTGGCCCTCCAGCGAGCAAATCAAGCTCGCCTCTCATCAATCCTAAATGCGCGGTAAAATCACAAGGCTCAAGTTCCGACAGGTCGCAGTTCACAGCCTGCGCTTCGGGAAAGTTGAGTCTATATGTGTTTAGAGAATTCTTGTCGTTATCTACTCCCGCTAAAATGCGATAACCAACTCGTCGCAATCCACACGAAATCCCGCCGCATCCACAAAAAAGGTCTACCGCTGTCAGTTCGCCGTTAATCATGTCATCCTCCCAAGTGTTTAGATACTATAGTATTCTTTGGTGCGGTTTGTCAAGTGGCATCGGGCGGTATTTCTGCCTTATTCACGCCGTCTCTTCCGTGATGATTCGGGCGAGGGACAGGGCTGTTCCCAGGCACCAGCGCACGGCGTCAATGGATCGGGCGCGGGTGATCTTTTTTTGCTCGATAAAGTCGCCGTAAAACGTGTTTTGGTCTACGTAGTTGCCCAATTCGATGAGCGCGTCGCCGAATACGGGCGGCACACCCACGCCCAGATTGGTCAGAATGCGCGCGAACAAGTCCAGCGTATTGGCGATAATTTTGCGGTCATCGTTGCTTTCGGTCTGGAGCAGATACAGCGTTTGCGACACGTCTACAAGGTACACGTTCTCAAAGGAAAGCGTCTTAAACTCGACGTTTATTCCCCCGGCGCGCAGGGCCGTTTGCGCCAGCGACAGGTCGGTAAAGAAAATCACCTGCCCCTCGGCAAGCAGAGGCAGCATCGGCCCGTCCTGCTCAATCAGAAACGTGTAAAAGTCGGGCCGGTCGCGCCTGCCGTTCAGCCGCAGGCCGGTCAGATAAAACGTGGCGGGAACAGGCGGGGCGTCGTCCGCGCCGCGTGTGAAAGCATCTGCAAAATCATAAGAGGACATGGTTTCCGCTCCTGAAGGGGTGGATTTATCCGCGCAGGCGGAAGCAGCAGATCAAAAATTCGATGCGCCATTGATGCGCCATTGATGCGCCATTGATGCGCCATTGATGCGGCATTGAAGTATAATACCGAACGCAGGCTGCAAACGTTATAGCGGGCGCGAAATGAGGGGCGCGAAAGAAAGCTGCGGAAGAAAGCCGGGGCGTCCCGCGTTGACAAAAAACAGCGTGGTACGTTATACTTATCTTCACAGCGCCGCTTGTGTCCCATTACACCCATTCCACCTGTTCTATTGCATCGTCTCTCGCTTGCGTTGTGAATTGTTGCATGCTGTCTAAATCGCTTATGGAAGAAATCTTAGAAATACTCGAAGCCGACGCCCACGCCACACCCGCGCAGATCGCCGTTCAGGTCGGCCTGCCCATCGAACAGGTGCAGGCCAAGATACGCGAGTGGGAGGCCAGCGGCGTGATCCGGCGCTACAAGGCCGTCGTGGACTGGGACCGCGCGGGGCGCGAGCGCGTTCTGGCCCTCATAGACGTCAAGGTGACGCCTGCGCGGGGCGTGGGCTTCGACGATGTGGCCGAACACATCTATCGCTATCCCGAAGTGCATACCGTGTACCTGGTCTCCGGCACACAGGATCTGCGCTGCGTGGTCGAGGGCCGCAGCCTGCACGACGTGGCCGATTTTGTGGCGCAAAAACTCTCCACCATTGACCGCGTGACCGCCACGTCTACCCACTTTCTGCTGAAAAAATATAAAGAAAACGGCGACATCTTCGCCCAATCCCTGTCCGACCCCCGCCTGATGGTGACGCCATGATGAGGGAACAGGAAACACGTCCGCAAGCGGACGCCCAAAACAGGGAACAGGGCAATGCCGCATTAGATGCGGCTTTTGGCGATGGGACAACAAGCAACAAGCAGCAAATAACAAACAACACGTCGCCCCGCCGCCCGCTCAATCACACGATTGTCAACTGCCCGCCTTCGGGGATACGGCGTTTCTTCGACATCGCGCAGCAGATGGAAAACGTGATCTCGCTGGGCGTGGGCGAGCCGGATTTCGCCACGCCGTGGCGCGTCCGGCAGGCGGGCATCGAGGCCCTGGAGCAGGGACGCACGACGTATACCTCCAACAGCGGCCTGCCGCGCCTGCGCGGTTTGATTTGCGACCTGCTCGCGCGCCGCTACGATGCGCATTATGACCCGGATACGGAATGCCTGATTACCGTAGGCGTATCTGAGGGGCTGGATTTAGCATTGCGCGTACTGCTCAATGCGGGCGACGAGGTTCTGGTTCCCGAACCGTGCTATGTGTCGTACATGCCCTGCGTACAGTTCGCGGGCGGCGTTCCGGTCGGCGTGCCGACGGACGCCTGCGACGGGTTCCGCCTGCACGCGGCGCGGCTTGAGGAGCGCATCACGCCCCGCACAAAGGCCATTCTGCTGGCCTCGCCCGCCAACCCGACTGGAGCCACGCAGTCACGCGAGGATTTGCAGGCGCTTGTCGCCCTTGCCCAGAAGCACGATTTGTATTTGCTGTCCGATGAGATTTACGACCGTCTTACTTATGTGGGGCGGCATACGTGCCTGGGTTCGCTGCCCGGAGCGCGGGAACGCACTTTTGTCTTCAACGGTTTTTCCAAAGCATACGCCATGACCGGCTGGCGCATCGGCTATGTATGCGCCCCCGAACCGCTGACAAACCTGATGACACGCGTACATCAGTACACGATGCTGTGCGCCCCCCACGTCGCGCAGATCGCGGCGATTGAAGCCCTTGTGGGAGCCGAACGCGATGTCGAGGAGATGGTAGCCGATTACGACCGCAGACGCCGCCTGGTCGTGCATGGCCTGAACGCGCTGGGCCTGGACTGCCCCGACCCGCAGGGCGCGTTTTATGCGTTCCCATCCGTGCGCCGGTACGGTCTGAGCTGCGAGGAGTTCGCCGAGCGCCTGCTGATGGAAGAGCGCGTGGCCGTCGTGCCGGGAACCGCCTTCGGGCCTTCGGGCGCGGGCCATGTGCGCTGCTCGTATGCCACCGGCACGGCGCAACTGGAAGAAGCTCTGGAACGAATGGGCCGCTTTATCGGTAATCTGAAAACCTCCGCCCGGAAGCAGGCTGTATGAGTCAAATTCAACACAGTCAAATCCGGCGCGGCCAAACGCAGCGCCGTCAGGCGCAATATAGACGAGTAGGTCTGCTAATCTGTTTTCTTTGGTGTTCAGCGTTATGTCTGGCAGGAGCGAAAGCGGCCCGCGCTGACCGCATCGTGCTTGGCCCGGACGGTCTGACCCTTGCGCCCAACGAAGTCAGAGCCGAGTATGCGGGTACGCCCTACGGCATACAGCGCAACCTGGGCTGGCTTCAATTCGGTCTGCCCCGCAGCATCGAGATACAAACGCAGGTCGAGGACATCCGCCGCGACCGGCATCTGCTGGCCTCGCTGGATCTGGAATATCCGATCTTTTCGGAGTTCGGGCAGGTTCCCGCGCTGTCCGTGGGCGTGCGCGACCTGCTGGGAACCGGCAGCGAACATCACTCGTTGTATGTAGCAGCGACGCGCACCCTGCCGCTTTCTGACAATCAACTGAAGTTTGCGCACGATTTTCGGATCACGCTGGGCTACGGAACCGAGCGCATAGACGGGCTGTTCATCGGGGCGCACTCGCATCTCAAGGCGGGCCTGTATGTGGACGCCGAATACTATAGGCGCAGGCCCAATGTCAGCCTCGCCCTGCCGCTTGTGCGTAATACGCAGGCCCGCGCGTACAGCCTGGACGGACATATTTACTACGGCTTCTCGTATTCTTTGATAAGATGATAAGATAAAGTAGTCAGCAGTCAGTATTCAGCAGTCAGTAAGGCTAGATGGAAAGCCTTGCCGCATCTATCTCGCTTTGCAGCAACGAAAGCATTTTCTACTGACTACTGACTCTTGGCTGCTGACTACTTGAAATTGGAACCAACTCATGACGATGCATTCTCAGAACGATCCCCGGCGCGTGGCCCTTATCAAAAGCCTGACCACCAAAAATCGCTTTTATTCCCTGGTACATCCCGACCGGGGCATACGCAACGCGGACACCGTGGAGGAAATCCCCGGCGACTTGCTGCTGGGCATCGCCTATCCCTGCCTTGAAGACGGCCTGAACGATTTTGCGGTCATCCGCACCACGTTCGAGACGCTCGACCTGTTTCCCGAAGACGATCCCATCCGCGAAGAGATGATGGAGATCGTCACCGACGCGCGCAGCAACCTCCTGCGCCGCTTGATCGAACTGCGCGACAAGATTCATACCAACCACGCCCACTTCTTGGGAACCGACCTGAACGAGTTCAAGAGCTACTCGCTGGATATGGTCAACCGGGGCTACCCGCGCCGCAACCTCGACAGCATGATGAAGCTTAACGTGTTCAGCAGCGTGGCCGAGGCCGAAGGCTACACGGACAGCAACGAACTGCTGTACCACTACGAGTTTTTGCCCGGAACCAACGCGCCCGCCGTCGCCGCCCTGCCCGCCCGCGAGTTCATCGTGACGCTGTTCAACGACGTGCTGACCGGCGTTACAGACGACAACAACTACAAAAGCAAGTACCTGTTCGACCGCAACGTCTTTCAAAAGTTCATCGCCGTGATGTTCGTCAACTACGCCACGACCGACCCCATGTTTTACGGCATCAACCGCAGCGACTATGGCGTATCCGGCGAGAAGGACATGGACGCCACGCCCCTGTATGTCGCCATACGCCGCGAACTGACCGAGATCGAGCAGCGGCTGTATTCGGAAGGCAAGGGCTTCGCCCCGCCGCCTACGACAACTCAGCCTGCCGCGCCCGCCGTGCCGGATTTTGGAACCGAAACCATGCCCGATTTCGGCGGCACGGACTTTGGCGCGCCCAATTTCGGCGGGCCGGATTTCGCGCAGGATCAGGCCGCGTTCGTGGAGCGATTAACGCCCGAAGAACTGGCCGCGCGCCTGCCCAACCATATCGTCAACGAAGAAGTCTTGCTCGGCCCGATTTCCAGCCTGTGCCAGGCGGCCATGTTGCTGCGTCAAAAAGGCGACCCGGACACGCAGCGCTACGCCCGCGTGATCCTGGCCGACGCCTGCCGACTCGTAGACGAACTCAAGCGCCTGAACATCATCTCGCCCCTGTCCAACAATCCCGGCGGCTGCGATTAACGGCTTCTACGGACGCAAACATCCGATATATTATCTAACTCACCTTACGCAGACAAGCAGTTTGAAGTCGTACACCGAGATATAAAATCCCGGCTACAGGGGCCTACGGCCAGTCGTCCTGCGGACGAATACCTCTCATTGAGATGGTCACCCGCGTAAGGTGAGTTAGATAATATACCGGATGTTAGGTCTGCGTCCAACTGTCCTATTGGATTACGCATTATGTGTGTACTGTAGGGTGTAGCGTAAGCACGTCGCGCCGCTGCACTGTATCCGGGGTTAGCAGTCAGTTCATTTTAACTTGGCTCAGTTCCTCCGGTAGCATTGAAAGCGGATAAAGGAACGTTTGTGGAAACACAGCGTTGTGGTTCCTGTCGAACTTTTCCATAAAGTCTTCCATAGGCGCGATTGTAGGGATGTCTATGTAAACTCCTGACTGTGGGTGGAGGTCTATCTGTCCGCTGCCGACCGCAGGCCCCTGGTCGTTCCATTCACGCATCAGAGCGAGCGCAAGAGGACACCTCTCCGGCGCATCGCGCTTCCCCTCGCAAATGTCCTCATAATCAACTGTAAGCGGTTTGTACCAGCGGGGTATTACCTTCTCCTTTGCACACAAGTCAGACTGCCTTCCAGAGGCGTAGTTTCGCATTGTAATCCACTAATCCCCTTCTGCGGAGAGTCACCTGCGCGCCTCGCACCTGATGCTTCCACAATTTACCAAAGTGCTGGCCGTCAATGACGCGGTCAAGCGTGTCGTCGCACAGGTCGGGGTGAATGTCACGTATTTTGTTGTGAAGTTCCGCCGTAGACAAATTGTTTGACGCCAGCAGATACAGGATGGTGTCGCTGAAAATAGCGTTCAGGGAACGATGCTGAACACGCGCGCGCAGTAAATCGTCCTCTGCGTTCTGTCTTAGTTCGGCAGTCAGCGTTCGCAGTTTTTGGCTGAGAGCTTTTTGTTCTTCCTGTACGGCCTGTCGCAGAGGTTCAATCTGATTGTGAAGGCTGGCGAGTCGTACGGCTTCAACCCTGCTTCCCAACTGTCCGTAATGGCTGATGTCCTGCTCGATAGCGCGAACACGGCCTAGATCGTCTATTTGAACGCCATACTCCAGATTGGCGAACGCGCCGCCGTCTGTAAAGTTTGCCGAGGTCACAATGGCCTGACTGCCATTCGACACATACACTTTCGCGTGAATGCGCGGCAGATAAACAAGCGTTACGCGAGCAATGCGCTCAGTCAGCAGCAGCAACGCCCCTGCATCGGTTGCGCCCTGCATGAGATTACTGATAGATAGGTTTGTCAGCACGGTGACAGCCAGCGTGTCCTGAATGCCCTTGCTTTCCACAGCGGCAATCAACTTCTTGACTGGCCCACCGGTTATGTAAGGCGAACATATCAAGCAGGTCGTCTCTAGACGATTGACAAAGGTTTGAAAGTGGAGCGCGAATGGAGATGCTAAAAGTTCCATGTTGATTTTGCCCAGAGTGAAAGCGACAACTAAAGTGTGGTGAGTATGTGGAGTATACTCCCTGCGCGACGATCAGGCAAGCGCCTCGATGGTGGTGTCAGTCGGCAACAGACTTTGCTACTTGTTGGATTATATTGAAATTGCGTTATTTCTATGTCTGTGTATTGACAAAGTTTTCCCTGCAAGGCTACAATAGGCGAACCTTAGTCGGCAGGGGCCGCGAATTGGCGCTTCCCGCCCCACAACGAACCGTTCCCCCGCATATCACGACCTGAATGTGTCACGGCGCAGGCGGCGGTGCGTCTCTAGTTGCAGCGCGTGACGTTCCGCAGTGTCGCTTTTCCGGTACATTCCGCCGTAATCCCGGTCGAATGTCGGTATACTAATGATTAAGCCGCATTAAGCAGAACGGAACGGCGGCGCAAACGTAACAACAAGAGCGCAAAGCATCGGCGCAGCGCGAACAAGAAAGAACCTTAGAGTTACCTAACGGGCGGGGCCATGCGCCTCTTTTCCACCGTTCGCGGCCTGTCCTCCCCAATGCAGCAGGCCGCGAACGAGAGAATGATGTTGTGTTTCTGAAAGCGGCCTGAACCTACTGTACGCAGCATCGCAGTGTCTCAGCAGTCCCGAATGAAAACGCAGCGGCCCGAAAATCCTTCGGACGGTGAATCGTTGAAGACGAGAGCAGAACACCTGACTTCCGACCGCGCCACGCGGAACGGAAGCGATCCATCCCATAGCCATCAGGCACGTAACGCGCGCGTCGAGACCCGTAAGAAGGGCCGCGCGGCTTCCTCCGTTTCTCCCCTGTCCACGGTATCCGGCGTAACGGTCACGGGCAGTGTCGCCGCGCAGCGCGCATTCACGACCGACACCGTCAGCATGGAGGCCGTGCGCCATGCCATCGTGGCCGCGCAGAACTATTTGCTCGACAGGCAGGAACCGGAAGGCTACTGGGTCGCGGAACTCGAAGGCGATACCATCCTCGAAAGCGAGTACATCCTTCTCCTGCAATTTCTGGATAAGCGCGATCCCGAAAAATTCCGCAAACTGGCTGCCTATATCCGCAGCAAGCAGGACCCCAAAGAGGGACATTGGGCCATCTATCCCGGCGGACCGCCCGATGTGAGCGCGAGCGTCAAGGCCTACTTCGCCTGCAAACTGGCCGGTCACAAAGAGACCGAGCCGTTTATGCGCCTGGCCCGCAAAGCCATCAAAAATCAGGGCGGCGTAACGCAGTGCAACACGTTCACCAAACTTTATTTGAGCATGTTCGGGCAGTACGACTGGCGCGGTGTGCCGACGATTCCGCCGGAAGCCATTTTGATGCCCAAATGGTTCTACTTCAACATCTACAACATGTCGTCGTGGTCGCGCGCCATTCTGGTTCCTCTGGCCGTGATGAACGCGAGCAAGCCGCAGCGCCCCATCCCCGACGACGCGCACATCCACGAGTTGTTTGTGGGCGGGCGCGACCGCAAGAAGATGGGCCTGACCTGGGATCGTAAGCCCCTGACCTGGCGCAATGTGTTCCTCGTCCTGGACAAGATTCTGAAACTGTACGACGCCAGCCCCGTCAAGCCGTTCCGTAAACGCGCCCTGAAGAAATCGCTGGAGTGGCTGTTGGAGCGCGAGGAAAACAGCGGTGGACTGGGCGCGATCTTCCCCGCCATGACCCATGCGATCATGGCCTACAAGTGCATGGGCCTGGAAGACAGCCATAAGGCCATCCGCAAGGAACTCGCCGAACTCGCCGCGTTCGAGATCGAGGGCGAAGTGAACGGCGTCGAGTGCATCCGTATGCAGCCCTGCGTCTCGCCCATCTGGGACACGGCCCTTGTCATCAATACTCTCGTGGACAGCGGCTACGACGCCGACAGCGAGGCCGTGCAAAAGGCTGCCGACTGGCTGTTGAGCAAGCAGACCACGCGCAAAGGCGATTGGGCCGTGAAAGTGCCTGACGTGGAACCCGGCGGGTGGTACTTCGAGATGGAGAACGAATACTACCCCGACGTAGACGACACAATCATGGTGCTGATGGGGCTTTACAAAGCCTACTGCCCGAACGGCGAGCATTGGGACGAAGCCGCCCCGCATGTCCGCGAAAGTATGCGCAAGGGCATCGAATGGGTGTTCGCGATGCAGAACCGCGATGGCGGCTGGGGCAGCTTCGACAAAGACAACGACAAGATGCTGCTGCAATACGTGCCGTATGCCGACCACAACGCCATGCTCGACCCCTCCAGCGTGGACATCACGGCCCGGACATTGGAGATGTGCAGTTATTTCAGCATCGGCAAAAGCCATCCCAAATGGGGCCGGGGCGTACAACGCGCGCTGGAATACATCTACCGCGACCAGGAAGCCGATGGCAGTTGGTTCGGGCGCTGGGGCGTCAACTATCTGTACGGGACATGGCAGACCCTGCGTGGCCTGGGGCGTATCGGCGAAGATATGCAGTCCGACCGCGTTCAAAAGGCTGTGCGGTGGCTGCACAGCGTTCAGAACGAGGACGGCGGCTGGGGCGAGACCTGCGAAAGCTACGATCCGCAGCACCCCAAGGCGAACGGCCCAAGCACGCCGTCGCAGACCGCCTGGGCGCTGATGGGCCTGTTCAACGCGGGCGATCTGGACAGCTGCGCCGTACAGGGCGGATTAGAATATCTGCTGCGGAACCAGAAAGAGGACGGAACCTGGGAAGAGGAGTGGTTCACGGGAACCGGGTTCCCCCGCGTGTTCTATCTGCGCTACCACTATTACAAGCACTACTTTCCGCTGTGGGCGTTCGCGCAGTACCACACGTTTGCGACCGGCGAACCCTGCGACGGCCCCGCCAACATGAAATCCACGGGCGGACGCTTCGCGAATCTGGAAGTTTAACCGTCAGGTTGTCAGGGCTGGATTTACGCTAATCCGGCCATGATACGCCGTCTGCGCCCCTTTTTTATCCGTTTGCCCCGGCAAAATAGGCTTTGCCGCGCAAACCGCCCTCGTGTAGAGTATAATCCCTCTTGTGAAAGCAAGCCTGTTTCTTAATGTATTCTAAACAAACGCTCTGCGCGCAGCACACTGGCGGAAGCAGAGTCGTTTACTCGGACTGGCTTGACTGCATTTGTATTTGAAGGAAGGAACCTTTTCGATATGCGATACCCTTTGAGCTTTACGATGGCGCAGGCGCGGCATCGTAACAAACTGGAGCGGGCCGGACACACGCGCTACCCCACCGTGCTGATGCTGGAGCCGCTGTATACCTGCAACCTGGCCTGCCTGGGCTGCTCGGTCGAGCGGCACACGGGCAAACTCAAAGACCGCATGAGTCTGGAAACCTGCTTCAAGGCCGCCGAAGACTGCGGCGCCCCCATCATCAACATCTGCGGCGGCGAGCCGACCCTCTACCCGGAACTCAAAGAACTGATCGCGGGCCTGATCGAGCGGGGCAAGTACATCATCATGTGTACGAACGCCATCAAGCTGGACACCAAAGTGTTCGACGTGATCCCGCCCAGCGACCACTTCTTCCTGATGATCCACCTGGACGGTATGCGCCAGACCCACGACTATGTGTGCAACCGCGAGGGCGTGTTCGATAAGGCCGTGGAGATGATCAAGAAGGCCCGCGAGCGCGGCTACCTTGTTTACATCAACACGACCGTCTTCAAGGAAACCTCGGTTGAGGAAGTGGAAGACCTGTGCAAGATGGTGGACGAACTCAAAACCAAAGGCATCCTGATCTCCCCCGGCTACGAGTACGAGAGCGTGGAGCGCGACATCTTTTTGACTAAAGATCAGATCCACGACAAGTTCAAGAAAATCCGCGACTTTGCGCCCAAGTACAAGGTCAGCGCCACGCCCGTCTTTTTGGAATTCGCCGCCGGTTTGCGCGAACTGTCCTGCGCCCCGTGGTCTACGGTCAACTACACGCCCAAAGGCTGGAAAGCGCCCTGCTACCTTGTCGAAGGCGAAGGCTACCACGCGGAGTGGTCGGACTTCTGGGACAAGACAGACTGGGCGTACTGGGAATCCCGCACCGATGCCCGCTGCCAGAACTGCAAGATGCACAGCGGCTTCGAGCATAGCGCGGTCACGGAAGCCTTGAAAAGCCCCAGGACAACCCTGCAGCTCGCCGCCTGGACGTTCAGCAAGTAGAAGTTATCCGCAGATTCCGCAGATTAACACAGATTAGAATGCACAGAGGATACAAACAACGAGAGGAGTAAACCACTCTTCCGGTTGTATTTCCCTCTGAATTGAAATCTGTGTTAATCTGCGGAATCTGCGGATAAGTATTCTGTTCTTCTGTCTTGTTCTTCATTGGAGGACGCGGGATGCGGCGGCGGGAGTTTTTAGGGGCCGTAGCAGGCGCGGCGGCGCTGGGCCTGCTGGCAGAGGAAAAGGGGCAAGCGATGACGGCAACGGTACAGCCGGAGACGGCAAAGCGCGAGTATTACGAACTGCGCCGCTATACGTTTGCGGGCAAACCGCAGCAGGAGCGGTACGAGACGTACCTGCAAAACGCGTGGCTGCCCGGCGCGAAGCGGCAGGGCAGTGGCCCGGTCGGTGTCTTCGTGCCTGCCGATGTCAAGGATGTCGCCGATCCATTGACGCTGACCATGCTGATTCCTCACGCTACTCTGGACGCCTTCGCCACGCTGGGCGCGCGCATGGAAGCGGACGCCGATTACAAGACAGCCGGCGCGTTTCTGAAAGATCTGCCTTCTAGCGACCCGCCGTATACGCGCCTGGAAAGCTGGCTGTCGCGCGCTTTCGCCGGTTATCCCACCCTGCACGTTCCCCACGAGACCGCGCAGGGCAAGGGCCGCACGTTTGAACTGCGTACTTACGAGAGCCACAGCAAAAAAGCGGCCCAGAAAAAAATCGAGATGTTCAATGTGGGCGAGACCGACATCTTTGTACGCGGCGGTTTTCAGCCTGTGTTCTTTGGCGAAAACCTGATCGGTTCGGGCCTGCCGAGTCTGACGTACATGGTGACGTATGCGGACGGTACGCCTCGCGCCGACTATTGGAACAAGTTTGGGGCTGACCCGGAAAAGACGCGTTTGTTCGCCAAACCGGAATATGCCGACAAAGAGATCGTCAGCAAGATCCACGCCATAATGCTGCGCCCCGCCGCCTGTTCGCAAATATAAACAAAAGTGCGGACTGACGCATGAGCCGGGTACAGAGAACGTACCCGTCTGGGAGGCGCTTCGCGCCGAGCGTCCTCACGGACGCGAATGCAATCTGCCATGTCGTGTATTTTTGCATTGTGTCGGTTCTTAGCCGGATGGAGAATACGTTTTGACTGCGCTGGTGACGGGGGCGACCGGGTTTGTCGGGTTTCATGTGGCGCAGCAGCTTGTGGCGCGGGGCGAACATCCACGCGTTTTGGCCCGCCCGAACAGTCGCCCGGACAACATCCGCGCGTTGGGAACGAACGTTGTTGAAGCCGTCAGCGGCGACCTCACGGACGGGGAGAGCCTGCGCCACGCTCTGCGCGGATGTGATACACTGTACCATGTGGCCGCCGATTATCGCCTGTGGGCCAGAGATACGGGCGAATTGTACCGCGCCAATGTAGATGGTACGCGGCAGTTGATGGAGATCGCGCGGGCCGAGGGCGTCCAGAAGATTGTGTATACAAGCACGGTCGGCGCGTTGGGCATACCGCATGACGGCACATCGGGCGACGAAAACACGCCTGTATCCGAATCCAACATGATCGGGCATTACAAGCGTTCCAAGTTTCTGGCCGAAGAGGTGGTGCGGCAGTTCGCCTCCGAGGGCCTGCCGGTCGTGATCGTTAATCCGAGTACGCCGGTCGGAGAGCGCGACATCAAGCCCACGCCCACGGGCCAGATCATCGTGGATTTCCTGAACCGCAAAATGCCCGCGTATGTGGATACCGGCCTGAACCTGATTGACGTGCGCGACTGCGCCAAAGGCATACTGCTTGCGGGCGAGCGCGGACGTATCGGCGAACGTTACATTCTGGGCCATCGTAACACCAGTATGCGCGAAATGCTTCAGATGCTGTCCGACATTACCGGACTGTCCGCGCCCAGAGTGCAGATGCCGTATGCGCTGGCGTGGCTGGCCGTGGGCGTGGAAAACGTGGTGATGGATCGCGTTCTTGGCCGCGCGCCCGCGCATCCGTTCGAGGGCGTGAAGATGGCGCGTCACAAAATGTTTTTCGACGCGTCCAAAGCGGTAAAGGAACTCGGACTGCCGCAGTCGCCGGTCGAAGACGCCCTGCACCGCGCTGTCGAATGGTTTACAGTAAGCGGTTATGTTACTTACAAGGAGAAGCGGTAGTGGCACAGCCTAAACGCACCGTGATGATGGCAAAAGAGGTCGGGTTCTGCTTTGGCGTCAAGCGCGCCATCAACCTGACCAAGCAGGCGCTGGATGAGCGCGGCGACGTGTTCATTCTGGGCGATCTGGTACACAACAAGCGCGTCACCGACGAGCTGGAAGGCCGGGGTCTGCGTAAAGCCGAGGACTACGGCCAGGAGAGCGCGGGAACCACAATGGTGATCCGCGCTCATGGCCTGCCCAAAATAAAGATACAGGAAGCCCGCGACCGGGGCCTCGAAGTGGTAGACGCGACGTGTCCCATCGTGCTGCGCGCCCAGGAAGCCGCGCAGACCCTGGAGCGCGACGGCTATCAGGTGGTTATCATCGGCGACAAGAATCATGCCGAGGTGAAGGGCATCATCGGCGCGTTGGAAGAGCCTGTTCTGGTGATTGCCACGGTCGAAGAGCTTCATGCGGCGCGGGCTTCGTATCAGTTGTTGCGTAAGGTGGGCGTGCTGTTTCAGACAACGCTCGCCCTGGAGATGTGCTACCCCGTCGCCAATGAACTTATGGCGATGTGCAAGGAAGTCCGCATCATCAACACCATCTGCCGCCCTGTGCAGAACCGGCAGGACGACGCCATCGAGATCGCCGCCAAAGTGGATCTGATGATCGTGGTCGGCTCGCGGACAAGCGCGAATACCGTGGAACTGGCCGGGCTGTGCAAGCACTACAACGCGAATACCATCCATGTGCAGAACGCCGACGAACTGGCGTATGACACGTTCCAGAACGCGCAGACGGTCGGCATCGCGTCGGGCCTGTCCACACCGGAAGACCTGGTTGAGGCCGTGCGCGTCAAGGTGCTGACCGCCGACCTGGACGCCGAGCCTGCAAACGCTGAACCCACCTTAGCGGCGGTATAGTCATGTCGGTTCCCGATCCTGTTCCTGGCGTTGCGCCCGTATGTATTTTGTTTGCTTTGCCTGACGAAGCGAAACCTTTTCAGGTTCAGGCCAGAATTCATCGTGGACATACGTTGCCGGCATCCGTCGCTGTATCCGGCGTGGGTATGCGGAACGCGGCGAGAACTGCGGAAGCCATGCACTTGCCTTCAGCTCGCTGCCTGCTGATTTGCGGCTTTGCGGGCGGGCTGTCGGCGGGATTGCTGCCCGGTACGCTCATCATCGGCGAGGCCGTGACCGATAGCACAGGCGAAACGTATAAAGCGGACTCCCGGCTGCTCGCAGTCGCGGAGTCCATTCTTTTACCCGGACTGTACGCGATGCGCGGCACGATCTACACCGCCAACAAGGTATTGGGATTGGGCGCGGAAAAACAGGAACTTGCCAGCCAATGCGATGCGATTGCCGTGGACATGGAAACGTTCGGGGCCGTGCAGGTGGCAGAGCGGCAGCATGTCCCCTGGCTGGCTGTGCGCGTCATCACGGACGGCGTTGAGGACGATATGCCGCTTGACTTTAACGCTCTCGCCGGGGCTGACGGCAATGTAGATAAAAGGCGCGTGATCGGGGCCACGCTCGCGCAGCCGTGGAAAATCCCGGCCCTGATCCGCCTGGGCGCGCGGTCATCGCAGGCGGCGAAAAATTTAGCCCTGTTCCTCGAAGCCTACCTGCAAGCCCTGCCGGATGTGAACGCATTGTGAACGCATGAGGAGAAGAAAAGAAGAACAGGATGCTTGTCCACAGATTACGCAGATTACGCAGATTAGAAGAGCAAAATGGGCAGAGGTGGATGGACTCTTTGCTGCCTTTCACTAGCCTGCACATTTTGCCACGGGTGACTATTTCAATTTTCTGTCCGTGTCTAAGTGGCCTGCGGCCAGGCGTCCTGCGGACGCAACTGCCTGCGTGTATGCGTGTCACGTCCGCAGGACGCTCGGCGGAACGCCGCTCAGACGGGTGTTTCCAACACCCGGAACCAGCGTCAATCTTATCGCTTTGTTCAAAAATCCTGTCCATCCTGAGAAATCCTGTTCCTCCTGTTTATTTCTTTGCTCTCGCTTTGTGTTGGAGCCGGCCTGTGCAGGCGCAGGAAAAGCCGCTGGCGCAGGCCCAGGCCGTAAGCATCGCTCTGAGGCTAAGTCCGCAGGCGCAGGCGGCGACCGCAGCGCGGGATGTGGCGTTAGTACAGGCGGGACGGGATCGGCCCATAGCGCGTCCGACCGCAAGTGCGATTGTGTCCGGCACGGCGCAGGGGCCGCGCGTGGATCTGCCCGGCTCGCAGTATGTCGTGGTTCCCGAAGGCGCAGGGCGTCTGGATTTGATCGTGGAGCAGGTGCTGTATCATGGCGGATTGGGCGCGGCGCGTTCGCGCTACGCGGCGGAAAACGCGCTTGCCCTGGAAGATTACCGCAAAACGCTGGCCGACCTCGCCCAGACGACGCGCACCGCGTACCTGAACGTACTCCGGGCAAACGCGGGACTGCAAACCGCGCAGGACGGCATTATGCAGGCGCTGCGCTATCAAGCTCTGGTGCAGACTCAGATTGACGCAGGGGTTGCCAAACCCATAGATGCCGAAACCGCCAGGGCACAACTTGCGGAGGCGCAGATCGGGCAGAGCAGGGCGCAGGACGGCGCGGAGATCGCCCGCGAGGCCCTGAACCTCGCGCTCGGACGGCCTCTTAGCGCCCCGGTCACGCTGGCCGAACCGGACGTGCTGCCGACCGTACCCAAAACGCCCGACGAGGCCATCGCGTTCGCTTTGCAGAACCGTTCCGAACTGGTGACGCTGGAACTGAATCTACGCATGGCGCAGGCGGGCGTGTTGTTGGCCCGGTCGCAGTCGGGGCCGACCGTAACGGCGCGCGGGCAGTACAGCGAGCAGACGCCCACCGTCCTCAACTCCGAACATTACTTTTCTCTGACGCTGCAGGTGCGCCTGCCCCTGCTCGACGGCGGCAAAACGCGGCAGGACACGCAGGAAGCGCAGGCGCAGGTAGCACGGCTGAAGGCCGAACGCGACAATGCGCGGCGGGGCATCGAACTGGCCGTGAGAAGCGCGTGGATACAGATGCGCGGCGCGGATACTCAGGTCGGGCTGGCGCGGGATGTGCGCGTCACCAAAGAGAAACAATACATGGTTGCGGAAACGGCTTACAAGGTGGGGCAGGGTACGGCTGTTGCTGTACAGGCTGCACAAAGCGACCTGCAGGCCGCGCGCGAACGGGAATTGCAGGCGACGTATGACCTGTACACGGCGGGCATAAACTTTGCCCACGCGCAGGGCCGCGACATTCAGGACGCCGATGCCGTTATTGGAAAAAAACTGTGAGTGAATAGCCCGCGCGGTTTGCATGGACACTGGAACGCGGCTTAGGCATCAGGTTTACAGCGTGAGGCAATAAAGTTCGAGATTCAAGGTTAATGCAGAAGATAGAACGAGGCAGGCCAAGAACATCATGGGAAGAAGCAAATTCCTGAAGATTGTAGCGGTACTGATACTTGGCAAACGGGCTGCCGACCAATCTAAAGAGAAAATCAGTGTGCTTGAGCCGCAAAAGTTCGGTAAACAGATTGTCGGCAGGGCCGAGTATGCTGGCATACTGTGCCGAAGGGTGTTGTATGGTCTGGGCGGCATAGAAGCGGGTCTTGTAGCCGTAGCGTGTGCGATTGTAGCGCTACTCGGATACAAGTATATTATGATTGATCATCGTTTGCCAGGTCAGTGGATTGGCGCAGTGTTCATGTGTGTCTCGGCATGTTGCTTCTTGTACATTCTCACGGTAAACTGGCTGCAGCAAGCCGCCAAAGATGTAGGCGCTGTTCTTACGACAGACCGTAGCGTTGCTTCTCTTCCCGCCTGTGACAGCCTGGTACGCGCCTCGGAGGAACCCGTGCAGGTGCAGGAGGCTGTGTTGCTGCGGGCTTCCACGGCGGGGCAGGAGAAGCACGAGGAACAGTTGCTGAGGGCAGCGGCAGAAGAGCAAGAGTAAGAATGGCAAAAATACACGTCGTATGGAGCGAGGAAGACGGGGCGTTTGTCGCTTCTATGCCCGAACTGCCCGGATGTATGGCCGACGGGCGGACGCAGGCAGAAGCGCCTGCCAACTTACGCGAAGTGGCTGCCCTGTGGATTGAAACGGCTAGGCAGTTGGGCCAGGAAATTCCACAGCCGCAACATTCTCCTGCATCCGGGGCGGGAACGTAATCCGTATCTCGATGCTGAAAGCATATTCGATTTTCATTTTACAGGCCGGCTGTTCATGACGACGCCCCTGAAGCTCTCCCCACGCGTCTCTTCCGCCGCGTTGGGCCGTCTTCCTCCAGACGCGCTCCTGCGGCATGACCAATGCAGTTCCCTGTGGAGAAATGACCTGTGATGAACGTATCAAAAAGCAAGATGTTGAAGAGGGCGGCAAGAACAGCGGCGCGGGAGCATGGGAGGATGGACGCGCCGCATTCAGGGCGCAGTGTCGGAACGCTGTTCGCGGCTCCCCTGCTGCTGTCGCTGTCGCTGCTGGCCGGATGTGGCGGCGGGAGCGGCACACCCGCCACGGCAGCCAAAACCTCGCCCACTGGCACAGCCGCCGTAGCGCCGGGTAAGGACGCCTACACCATTCAGGATCTGGGCGCGGCGGATTACTACTATGGCTACTATGGCAGCATCAACAACTTCGGGCGCTATGGGCCGGACATCGTTCTCAACGACAAAACGCAGATCGTGACGCCCAACAACGGCACGGCGTCCGTCTACGATGGGGGTACGCTGCACACGCTTTCCAGCACGTACAGCGCGGCGTATGGCCTGAATAACAACGGACAAACAGTAGGCTACCAGAACAGTAACACACCAAGCAGTTATAGCAATGACGCCACAGTATGGCAGGCCGACGGGAGTTCGCTTGATCTGGCAAGCGGGACGGGCGCTTATAACAGCATGGCCTATGCCATCAACAATGCGGGCTTCATTGTAGGGCAGGCCACGTTGCCGGTTCCCCTCGCACCTACTTACTACGGGTACGTGCAGCACGCTTTCCTGTACACAACCACGTTCATGGACATAGGAACGCTGGGCGGCGATTACAGCACGGCGTCGGGCATCAATGACAGCGCCGAGGTCGTCGGCTGGTCTACGCTGGCGAACGCGCAGGCCGTGACCAACTTCAACGGCAATGGGTATCCCGTTCATGCCTTTGCCTACTACGGGGGCCAGATGCACGACATGGGTACGCTGCCGGGCGGACAGTCCAGTGACGCGGCCTCCGTCAATACGGGCGGCATGATCGTGGGCAGTTCCAGCATTACGCCGCAGGGCCTGTATAGCTTTGCGCCCCTGCACTCCGTATACTGGCTGCCGGACGGCATTCACGATATGGGAACGCTGGGCGGGCCAAGCAGCATCGGGTACGGCATCAACGACGCGGGCAGCATGGTCGGCAGCGCGGACACGACGACGATTGCGCCCACGCCGCCATCATACTCCTATTACTATGGCTACTACGGCTATGCCGGCGGCGGCACAGGCGGCACAGGCGGACTTGGCGGCGGCGGCGCGGGCGGCAGCGTCGGCACGGGCAGCGGCACGAGCGGCGGCGGCAGTAATAGCGGGTCGGGCAGTAACCCGATCTCGGCGGGCGCGGGCGGCGGCATCGCGCATAAGAGCGCGCAGGCGTCCAAAACAGCCGCCGCAGCGCTCGGCACAACTGGCGCAAACGCGGCAGGCAGTCGGGCGGGCGCGATTGACCGGCGCACGCGCGGCATCGGCGACACGTATATACCGCACGCCTTTTTGTACACGGGGGGCAAAATGATAGACCTGAACACGCAGATCGGCAACAGTCCCGGCTGGGAACTGCTCGAAGCGACCGACATCAACAACAAGGGCCAGATCGTCGGCTTCGGCACATTGGGTAATCATCTACACGCCTTTTTGATGACGCCCAAGTAGTCCCGCATCTCGGTTCAGGACAACATGCGGCCCGCACACGGTTGCGGGCTGCGTATCATAATGTACGCACTACAATATACATAACACAACATACGCGATATAATATACCTATTACGATATACTCAGGAAAGAAGCAACGTGGCGGCGAAGACGGGGCGGGTGACGGGAATAGTGGCGGGCGTAGTGGGCGTGGTGGCCGTGATGGGCATCGCGTATGGCCTGCTGCGTCCGCATGACACGGCCCGTCCGCCCGCCGCGCCGCAGAATGAGGGTGCGCCCGCGCCCACATTGCCGGTCACATCCGCGCCTATGACGCCCGCCCCAGGCGTGAAGCCGGGGTACGACAAGCCCGCGCCGCTGACCCTGCTAGGCACGGTTCTGGCGGGGCAGCAGGAAAACGTCAGTGTGCGACAGCCCGCGCGTATCGTGTCGGTATCGGTTGCGGAGGGACAGGCGGTGCGGCGGGGGCAACTGCTTGTTCTGCTGGACATGCCCGAAGCCCGCAGCGCACAGCAAAGCGCAGCCGCGAGTGTTCGGGCCGCGCGGTCGCAGGTGAACAAAGCGACGGCGGGGCGCAGGGCGCAGATCGTCAAGGCCGAGGCCGACATACAAACGGCCTATGCGGGCGTGACGCAGGCGAGCGAGCGACTGAAGCAGGCCCAGCTTGGCGTACAGGCCGCGCAGGCCGGTGATCGCGCCGACCTTGCCCGCGCCAATGAGGGCGTCCGCAAGGCTCAACTCGGCCTGAAAACCGCGCAGCGCACACTGGACAGCTTGGAACAGTTAAGCAAGGTAGGCGGGGTGTCCCGCAACGAATTGGAAGGCGCGCGCACTCAGGTTACATCCGCGCATTCCGATCTCGACACAGCCAATGCCGCCGTGCAGCAAATCCAAAGCGGGCCAAACACGCCCAACTCCAGCGTTCCACGCGGCAGTAATGCCGGTTCGGACAGCCAGGTCGTGACGTTTCGGGTCGCCAATGCGCGGCAGGAGGCGGAACTGGCGCAGGCCGCCGTTCGTCAGGCGAAAAGTGGACTGTACGCGGCGCAGCAGGCCAGGAAGCAGATCATCGCTGTTGCGGACGCCGACATACAATCGGCGCAGGCGAGTGTACAGCAGGCCGAGGCCGGTTTGTCGGGGGCGCAAAGCGGCGGGCAGGCCGCGCGCCTGACCGCTTCGCTTGATGGCATCGCGTCCAATGTCACGGCCCGCGTGGGCGAGACCGCGCAGCCCGGTCAGCCCCTTCTTACGGTCGTATCGTTTGCCGACGCGCGCATCGAGGCGCTTGTTTTGGCGCGGCAACTGGCGCAAATACAGGTCGGACAGAATGGGCAGGCGCGTCTGGACGCACGCCCCGACGCGCCGCTTGCCATCGTGGTCAGCCGCATATCCCGCGTGGCTGAACCCGACGGGCGCACCTTCCGGGTCACGTTCCGTCTGCTCAGTCCGCCATCCACCCTGCGCGTCGGCCAGATGGCGCGCATCACACTGCAATAGGAAAAAGGAGAAAGGAGAAAGGAGAAAGGAACCTTCGCCGGTACAGGAACTGCGGCGCGTAACAGGTACGCCCTTTTTCCTTTTTCCTTTCTCCTTTTTCCTCGCCGCGTATGTCTTTTACCCGCCTCGCCATTGCGCGCCCCATATTGATCTGGATGGTGCTTGCCGCCATCGCTCTGCTGGGCATACAGGCGTATTTGCGCCTGCCCGCCGAACTCAACCCCAAGGTGGATATACCGACCCTGACGATTACGACGGTGTATCCGGGAGCCGGCCCGCCTGAAGTCGAGACGCAGGTGACGAAGCCTCTGGAAGACGTGGTCGGGGCCGTGCCGGGCGTCAAGGACGTGTATTCCAGTTCACAGGCCAACGCCTCCTTTATCAGCATGGAATTGATTGTCGGCACGAACCTGGATGTGGCCGCGGAAAATGTGCGGGGGCGCATCGAGGCCGTGCGGGGCCGACTGCCGCAGGGCGCGACCTCGCCCGTGGTCGCCAAGCTGGACCTGAACGCGCAGCCCGTGTTATATTTCGGCCTGAGCGCACCGTCTTTGAACATACAGCAATTACGCGCTCTGGCAGACGACACCCTGCGCCCCCGTTTGCAGCGCGTTAGTGGCGTGGCGAGCGTACAGGTGCTGGGCGGCGATCAGCGCGAGATCCATGTCAATGTGGACGCTCTGCGGCTTGAGACCAATCATCTCACCATCGAGGACGTGGTGAACGCGCTCAAAGCGTCCGGGCGCGACATACCCGGCGGCGCGATCTCGCATGGCAGCCGGGAAACCGATGTGCGCCTCTCTGCCGCCTTTACGTCCCTCGAAGCCATCCGCAGCACGCAGGTATTCGGCATGGGAGCTGGCAGAGGGCAGCAGCCTGCGATGCCTTCCTCCCTTCCCGCTCCTCCCTCGCCCCCTCTTATCGTCGCCGATGTTGCGACCGTGACGGACGCGCTGGCCGAGCGGACGGCCATCAACCGCATCAACGGGCATGAGGGCGTGAGCCTGGTGATTATTAAGGCCGCCGACAGCAGCGCGATCACGGTGGTCAATGACATCAAGGCCGCTTTCGCGCAGCTAAAATCCTCCCTGCCCGCCGACTTTCGCACCGTGGAACTGCGTAACGACGGCGAGACCGTGAGCGACGCCCTGGACGACGTGAAACTTACGCTCGTCTTGGGCGCACTGTTGGCCGTGGGCGTCATTCTGCTGTTTCTGCACAACCTGCGCGGCACATTTATTGTGGCCCTCGCCATTCCCGCCTGCGTTGTCGCCACGTTTCTGGTGATGTATATCGCGGCCTTTACGCTCAATCAAATGACCCTGCTGGCCCTGTCCCTGTCTGTGGGCATCCTGGTGGACGACAGCATCGTCGTATTGGAAAGCATCACGCGGCATCTGAACATGGGCAAGCCGCCGATGCAGGCCGCGATTGAGGGCCGGGGCGAGATCGGGTTTGCGGACATCACGACCACGCTTGTGGATGTCGTGGTGTTCGTGCCGGTGGCGTTCATGGGCGGCATCGTGGGCGGGTTCTTCAAACAGTTCGGGCTGTGTATCGCCACGGCCACGCTGTTTTCCCTCGTCGTGTCGTTCTCCGTCACGCCCATGCTCGCCGCCCGGTGGTTCAAGCAGGGCGAAGACCTGGAGCGCAAGCGCGGTTTGTACGCCCTGATTGATCGTTTGTACGGAGGATTGGAGCGGCGGTATCGGCGCGTCATAAAGGGTGCGCTAAGATGGCGGTGGCCGGTCGTGGGCGGTGCGTTTATCCTGCTCATCGTCGTCGTCGTGTTGTCTATCCCGCGCCTGGGCTTTGAACTGCTGCCCGGCACGGATCAGGGGCAGATCGCCGTGAGCATCGAAATGCCGCCGGGAACCGGGCTGGAAACCACGTCGCAGGCCGCGCAGCGCGTGGAGCAGGCGATCAATGCGCGGCACGACATTGCGGCGACTGTGACAAACGTGGGGCAGATCGTGGGCGGGTTCGGCTCGATTCCGCAGCAGGGGGCGCAGCTCGCGCAGATCAACGTGCGCTTGATTGACAAAGCCGGATTTTTCGACCGCTTCCGACACCACAAGGCGCGGCTCAGGGAGCAGTCGGATCAGGAGATTACCACGCAGATGCGTAAGCAGCTGCAGCCGATGGGGCCATCTCTGGGGGGCAAGATCGAAGTGGCGGCGGTGCGGTCGGTAACGGGCATCGCGCAGCCGGTCATCATCGAAATGCGCGGCGTGGACGTGAACGCCCTGACCCGATTTGCCGAGACCGTGCGCGACCGGATGCGCGCCGTGCCGGGGGTTCTGGACCCGGACGTATCCACGCGCAGCGGCAGGCCCGAAGTGCGCGTCACGGTTGACCCGCTGCGCGCCGCCCAACTGAACGTGCCGCCCTCGCTCGCCGGGGCCATCCTGCGCGACAGCGTGGCGGGGAATGCCGATGCCATTTATCAGGACACGGGCGCGAACGGAGCCGGAACTCAGGACGTTCCTATTCGCGTTCGGCAGGCAGGCATCGAGCGCGACGATGTGGGCGCTGTGGGCAGCATCATCGCGGGCTACGACCTGACAGGCCAGCCGGTCACGCTCGCCGACGTGGGCGACATCCAGCCCGAAACGGGGCCGAGCGCGATTGGGCGCAACAACGGCGGGCGTCTGGTCACGGTCACGGCCAACCTCGCCCCCGATACGCCCCTGGGCAACGTGCAGCAGCGCGTCCAGCGCGAGATACTCGATACCATCCCCCACGCGGGCATTGACGCCCGGTGGAGCGGCGACGCCAAAGCGCTGCAGGACAACATCATCCCGTTTCTGAGCGCCCTTGTTCTGGCCGCCCTTCTGGTGTATATCGTGATGGCGTCCCTGTTCAACAACCTGGGAACGCCGTTCGTGATCATGTTCGCCCTGCCGATGGCGCTTGTGGGCGCGTTCGGCGCGTTGGTACTGACGGGCGAGTCGCTGTCCCTGGTGGCGGCTATCGGCATCATCATGCTCGTGGGCCTGATGGGACGCAACGCCATTCTCCTGCTGGATTACACGAACACCCTGCGCGAACGGGGCATGGCCCGCAACGACGCCCTGATCGAGGCCGGGGCCACGCGCCTGCGCCCGATCCTGATGACCACGACGGCCACGATTGTCGGGATGCTGCCCGTGGCCCTGCGTATCGGCAAAGCGTCCGAGATCCGCGCCCCGATGGCGATTGTGGTCATTGGTGGCCTGCTCGTCTCGACCGTGCTGACGCTCATAGTAATCCCCGTCCTCTACTCCCTTTACGACGACCGCTTCGGCAAAAAGTCACTGGATTAGCCCCGTTTGACCGACGCGCCGATTCCGGTTATAATGAGCAATAAGGAGCAACCAAGATACTCTATCTACAAGGGGAACAAGATATGACCACGCTGGAAACCGCCGAGCAACTGGTGGAACGACTGCCGCCTGCCGAACTCGCCCGCTTTCGAAAATGGTTCGCCGACTTCGACGGCAAGGCTTGGGATGAGCAGATCGAGGCCGATGCCAGTGCAGGCAAATTGGACGCGCTTGCACAGGAAGCCTTGGAAGAGTACCAGGAGGGCAAGGCGACAGAGATTTGAAGCATTTTGCCTCAACTCGTTTCTGGCAGTGCTTTGAGGCTTTGCCCGAACATATTCAGCAGCTTGCCCGCCGTAATTACGCGTTGCTTCGACAGAACTCCGCACACCCTTCCTTGCAGTTCAAGCCGGTGAAGGAGGGCAAGTACCGCAGTGTTCGCGTTGGTCTGCACTATCGGGCACTTGGCATACCTGTACCCGAAGGGGTGCTGTGGTTTTGGATCGGCACTCATGCCGAGTACGATCATTTGATTGGATAATCACGATGCTCGAAAGTCTGCGCGGGCCGAAAGGCAGTATCATCGAGGGGATACTGCCTTTCGTGATGCTGTTGAGTATAATTTGCTGGCTTGCGTTCGTGCGGTACAGGCGGTACAAGGGCAGGCCATTAAGCTCTGATGCGGCCTGGGGCTGGGGCGGGTTCCTGCTTATATCGGAAATGTTTGCCTGCGTCGCCTACCCCGTCTATCTTGGATCGCGCGGCAAACTACGGCTTTTGGCCTGTGATTCCAACATGAAGCAGATACAGTCCGGCATTGTGCAGTACGCGCAGGATTGGGACGAGATTTTGCCCGTGTCCAGTCGCTGGGCGGATCAGGCCGTTTTGGAAATGCGTCAGACGTCCAAATCGGATGTATGGCACTGCCCGAATGGATCTTCCCCGTACAGTTACGCCTTCAATCAGGCGCTTGGCGGGCTGCCGGAAGATGCTCTGGATGACGCGGCAAATACGGTATGCGTGTTCGAGAGCGATGCTTCCCGGTGGAATGCCAGCGGCGGGAAGTCCGCCGTAAGTCAGGAGGAGCGTCACAGCGGCTTGCTTACAACAAGCTTTGGGGATGGACATGTCAGAGCCACCTCAAAGCAGAAGCTGACAGAGGATCTGCGCTGGCAGCCTCTTTACCTTGCCAAAAAGCGGCCATGAAGCTCTACTCGGTATGATACACTGAAATCAGTTGATGCACCGACGCCCCATGCGCTGACGCATTCCCCTGCTTGCTTATTCCTCACACCACTCACGGCTGCTAAATCGTCCATGCCTGTTCCTGGCCGACGGGCGTAACCGTAATGCCGATACGGCGTAGATACTCCACGCCCGCTTCCAGGTCGTCCGGCTCGCCCACGATTTCCAGGGCCATCATGCCGCCGATGTGGCTGTCAATGTTGGCGCGGCGGATGTTGGGAATCAGGTTGTAGTCCATCACGAGATGATAAATGATCGGTTCTTTCACCTGTTCCAGCGGATAATCGAGTTTTACGCGCATCGTTTCTTTAGCTGCCACAATGTTTGTTCCTTTTTGTTCGTTGTTTATCTACGCTAAAGCGTGTACAATTTCTTCGATGCTGTACGTTCAAGGTGCGGCGGCAACAGTATCTTATCTGCCGTTTATCTGGACGAAAGACACCGTGTCGCTACCTATTGTACCCTTCGTCAGCGGGTCGGCAAACTTTTCCAGGGGCAGGGTAATGGGAATTGTCGAGTCGCCGTCCTTGAACCCGGATACGTTTGCCGGCTGCCCGTTCGCGATTTTGACGGCGTCGGGGGATGTTGTATAGCACAGGACGCGAAACTTTCCGCCCTGACGCGCCACCGACCAGGTGTACTCGCTCATTTTTTTCGTGACCCAGATGTTGGCCGGGTTTGCGCCCCGCGCCAGGGCTGTGATCTCGTTGATACTGCAATGCGCCGACTGTCCCTCTTTGAGATCAAGGGATTGGAACAGCGTCGGGTTCATCTGACGCACATCGTTGGCATCCGTAGTGCGGGACGCAGGCGCGGACGTGGAAACCGATTGCAGATGGTGCTGCCATTGTATATCACTTATGCGCGCGCTGGAGTCGAGTACACGCATCCAGAGCAGGCCCATCACAAGGAACTGCGCGGCAATGACCCCGCTCATTATCTTTACGGCCCGGCTGCGTGGTACGCGCTTTTGCGTTACGCCGGTTTGTAGTGACTGCGCCCGCTGACTCTGCACCTCGGCCAGCACTTCTTCGGGCGTGGCGGGCAGATTGAGCTGCTGTACCGCTTCGCCTATCGGGATGGTCGCGGCTTCATGCTGCGCGCGGGCGTCGTGACGCGCTTCAATCGCCGCCGTCGCCTGCACAAACTCGTGGGGCGTGACGCGGATTTGCGCGGCCCCGATTTCCGATTCTGCGGTTTGCTGTTGCAGCATCAACGTTTCCTTCATTGCAGGTCTTGCAGGAGAGGCGGGCGTAGACAACGCACCCGACCCTACGCTTTGTTCAGGTCGTGCCACACGCGCAGGGTCTCGGCCACACTCCACGCCTGCGCGTAACAGCCGTTCGGACGCTGCGGAGTGCTGCCGTCGTAGATTTCGGCAAGGCTGCCGATGCCGAAGGCGGCAAGCTGCGGTTCCAGTCCGGCGAGCATCGCGCGCGCGCCTTCCGTGTCGTTCGTTACGTTCGCATACGCACTGGCGAACGGGCCGAGCAGCCAGGGCCACACCGTTCCCTGATGGTACGCGCCGTCGCGCTGCATCTGACCGCCCTCGTAGCGGGGCTGATAGGCCGCATCCTGCGGCGACAGCGTCCTTAGTCCGTTCGGCGTCAACAACTCTTTTTGAACAACGTCAATAATCGTTTGAGCTAAGGGCGTATCCGCATCCACGACCGCAAACGGCAGCGACAGGGCAAACACCTGGTTCGGGCGAATCGAGACATCTGCGTCTGCCGTGCTTGTTGCCTCTTCTTCGCTTCTGCTCTTCTCCCCCTCCAAGTTCCCCGGCGCGTCCAGTACGTCGTACAATCCCTGACCGTCCGGGCGGGCGAAGCGGCGGCGGAAACTTGTCTGCATCCCCTGCGCCTGCTCTGTATACGCGTCCTGGGAAGCATCGTTCAGCAGGCCGGCAAAGTGCGCCATGATACGCAGGGCGCAGTGCCACAGGGCGTTAATCTCGACGGGCTTGCCGATGCGCGGCGTCACCACCCAATCGCCTACTTTGGCGTCCATCCACGTCAGTTGTACGCCGGCCTGTCCCGCGTACAGCAGGCCGTCGTCCGCGTCTATGTGGATATTGTAGCGTGTGCCGCGCCGATGCCAGGCTATGATGTCCTCCAGTATGCCCCACAGGCTTTGTTTCAGCAGGTCTACATCGCCCGTGGCCTCCACATAGCGGTAGATGGCGACGAAATACCATAGCGTCGCGTCCACGGTGTTGTATTCCGGCGTCTCGCCCACGTCGGGAAAGCGGTTGGGCAGCATCCCCCGATCCACGAACGCGCTGAACGACAGCAGGATTTCGCGGGCGATTTCAAAGCGCCCGGTCGTCAGGCACAGGCCGGGCAGGGCGATCATGGTGTCGCGCCCCCAGTCGCCGAACCACGGGTAGCCCGCGATGATCGTGGCCCGCCCGCCCGGAACCTGCACGATGAATTGATCGGCGGCCAGCGTAAGCTGCTGTGCAAAGGCGTCGGTCGGGCTTGTCTTTTGCAGCAGGGCGTTCTGGCGCGTCAGCAGCGCGTCCCAGGCCGCATCGGGAGTGTCCACGCTTTCTTCCGTTGTAGCGGCGATGCTGAGTGTCTGCCCTATCGCAAACGGTGTGGACAGCGTTCCGGGCGTGTACAAATCTTCCTGATAGTCCAGGCCCCGTTCCTGTTCACGCGGGTATTGAAAATGCCGATACCAGTCAGGCCGCGCCGCAAAAGTCACGTCGGCGTTAGAAAGCGCAGTTCTCTGCACACCTGCAGTAAGATCGTTTGCTATACTCGCGCCGACTGTGCTTGCCGCGCTTGCGCCGACTGTGCTTGCCGCGCTATTGTCCGGCGCGTTCAGCCAACCAGCGTCTTCCTGAACAACGTGCAGGCGCAGCGTCGTGGGCGTGTCCGTGACGCGCTGAATGGGCGGCAGGGCAAGGCGCAGTACGCTGCCCATCTCCGTACCTGACAAGGCGTTTGCGGGCGCAGTATCGCTTACAGCGTTCCGGGCAGGCGTGTGCCAGTCCCCTAGAGGCTGAAAGTCGCAGGCTGCCATTTCGCTGTGATAATCACGCCATGCCAGAAGGGGGACGAGCGACAGGCGGGCCGTGCAGTCCGGGGGAAGTTCGAGCAGGTTGTAAACTATGTAGGTGGTGTTCTGCCCGTGCGCCATCCATATCCGTTTTTCGAGGACGACGCCGGGTGCGGGCGACCAGCGCCACAGCGGGGCGGGATACGCGCTCCACGACTGGAGCCACTGAAACCCCTGCGGATACGTCGCGCCCGGATACAGGTTTGCGGAAAGCGCGTAGTCCTGTATGCCGCCCGCCGCGTCCGTCACATGCAGCGTTTCTTCCAGCTTGGACAGCAGTACGGCGCGTCCGACGGGAGGGTTGAGGGCGGCTGCGAGCAGGCCGTGATAGCGGCGCGTATTGGCCGTCGCCAGTGTGCCGGACGCGTACCCGCCCAGGCCGTTCGCTGCCAGCCACTCCCGGCGCAACGCGGACTCGGCGTCGCGCAGCAAGTCCGGGCCGAAAGCGATGTTTTCCTCGGAGTAAATTCCCATAAAAGCAGCCAGTCAATCAACATACAAGACGTAAAGAATCGCGCCATCGCCTGCAAGAAAACAACCGGATTTTCATAATCCGGTTGTTTGTTCTTGCCATGATCTTGCCATGTTCTTGCCATGATCTTGCCATGATAAAGATAAGCGTTACTTCTTCAGGCTGCCCAGGTACGCCACGATGTTGGACAGGTCCTTGCCTTTGATGCTGTCATACGCGGGCATGGCCGAGTTAGGATTGTGGACTTTGGGGTTCACGACCGATTCTTCCAGCCACTTGGGCGTATGCTTGGGGTTCGCGGCCACCTTGGTCAGTTCGGGGCCGGCCATGCCGCCCGTGCCGGCGATGGCGTGGCAGCCCGCGCAGCCGTTCGTTTCGTACACTTTTTTACCCGCCGCAATCGCGGCGGGATCGTCGGCTTTCGGCTTGTCCGCCGGTTTCGCCGGGGGCTTTTTGCCGACCTTGGGCGGGGCGGCGAGGGCCGAGGTCAGGACGAGCGAGCCGAACACGCTCAGGCTCGCCATCAGCATGGTGGTTGTTTTATTTTTACTATGCGAAATCAATGAAAACTCCTTCTGGAAGGTACGACTTGTTACAGCTTAGATTTTGAGGTTGGCTGCTGCTATGAATTTGTGAGTGTCGGCTGTATGCGATTTTGCGCCGCGCCGAACGACAGGCTCTGAGCGCGGCGGCGCGACGGGCCTGCATTCCCAAACGTGAACGCGGGCGAATTGTGCCACAGACGCAGCCTATAAATAGTCATGTAAATAATCATGCCAATGCTGCGTCCGCGCCGTGATATTGGAGGGACGTTTCGCCTTGATTGTTACAAAATCCTCCCCGGCGCACAGAAATGCAGAAATCCTTCTCCTTGTCTTTCCTTGTCTTTCCTTGTACCGTGTCAGGGTGTGGCGGTATCCTGGTGCAAAAGGGTACAAATGCACTGCTGGAAAGCGGGCATGTCAGGGCTTGCCGTCCAGCGCCTGCTTCAGGCGACGCTTTGCGCGGCCCTCCATGTAGCGCGCAGCCGCCAGAGGATTGCGGCACAAAAAGCGGGCCAGCGCGCCCATGAGCGGGTCAACCCGCAGAAGGGTGGACAGCATTTCGCCGTCCAGAAGCGCCAGGCGTCTGACACCCGCGTCCCACTGCGCGTCGTCGAACCCGGTGATACGCAGGTTGATCTTCTGCGCGAATTGGAACTGGCGATAGTGCGCGCGCAGCCACCATCGCTCATAACGGGCGAGACGCGCAGACTCGGAGGCGGGTTCCAGCAGGGCCGCGCACAGGGACGCTCCCGCCTGCCGCCCCGACTCGATGCAGAAGCGGATGCCCTCGCCCACGATGGGCAGCACCTGGCCCGCGCTGTCCCCGACGGCGATGAGACTGCCATGCACGACCTTGCGCGACGGGCCGACGGCAGGCACAACGCCGCCATGCTCCTCAATCAGTCGGCCCACGCGCAGGCCCATTTCGCAGGCGGCGGGAGAACTTAAAAAATCCGTCAGCAGTCTGGCCGGCGAGGCCGGGACATCGGGCCGGGTCAGGCCCACGCCCACGCGCACCGTGCCATGCGTCGTGGGAAACACCCAGCCGTAGCCTGCCGGGGCGTAGCGCGCGCCGACAAACAAGACCGCCCGGTCTTTGTGGTTCGACAGATCCTCGAACTCGGCCTCCGCGCCGATGCCGTAACGCGCCGCTTTTTCCTCGATGCCGACCCGTTTGAGCGCGGCGCGCTGATACCCCGACGCGTCCACGACATACCGCGCGGATACCTGCCGGACGACTCCCTTGTGCCTTAGCTCACAAACGTATCGGCCATTTCCCCCCTGTTCTATACCGGTCAGGGTCGTGGAAAGCGCAATCGCGGCCCCGGCGGTCTCGGCAAGCGTTCCCAGATACTGATACGTGGCGGTGACATCCAGCACGACCGGCTTACTCCGGCCAAACGCAAAATTTGCGGACTGCGTCGGCCCCGCGAATGTCAGGCTGTTTACCAGATGGTACAGATGGGGCGGCAACCCCAGTCGGACGACAGCGTCCTGCCAGCTTCCGCCGCTCGTGCGTACCGGCCTGCCGATCTCGGCGTCTTTGTGGACAAGCAGGACGCTGCCGCCCGCCGCCGCCTTCTGGGCCGTCGCCAGTCCGGCGGGGCCACCCCCGACAATAAGCACATCCACCTGCTCCATGCCGCTTCTTTCCATCTGCTGTCTGTCAATACCGTGAAATTACGTTGTAAGATTTTGATCGGGAACCAATCTATTGTAGCCCATATTCCAGTGCATGGCTCGAACACGCCACTAACTTTTGTGCGGTAGCCTGCGTATCGTATAAGGAAATCAACAGCCTGCCTCCATCTCTGCCTGCTTTTATCTTCCTGAACCACAGGGTCGAAGTTGCCTTAGAACCGGGCAGGCGTTGTCAGGAGGGCGCGTTCGTGCTATAATGCAGGAACACGCGTCTGTCCGACGCGCATCAAAACAGTACAAGAACGCGAACGACGTAAGAACAACATAAGAACAACGTAAGAACAACATACGGCAATAGAAACAACAGGATTTAACCAGTGGCAAATTCCATTCTTGCTCCGGCACGCGAACTTCAGCCCGACGATACCGCAGCCGAAACGCTTTCCGGCGAACTGACCTTGAAGTACGCTCGCCTGCAGGAGATACTGCGCGACATGGGCCGGTGCGTGATCGGCTATTCGGGCGGCGTGGACAGTACCCTCGTCCTCAAAGTGGCGCATGACGTGCTGGGAACCGGGGCGGTCGCGGTCACGGGCGACAGCGAGGCGTTCCCGCAGGGCGAAGTAGATGCCGCGCTGGATGTGGCGCAGGCGATGGGCGTGGTCGTGACGCGCGTTCGCACACACGAACTCGCCAACCCCAATTTCGCCGTCAACACGCCCAACCGCTGCTACCATTGCAAGACGGAACTGTTCAGCGAACTCCAGGAAGTGGCCCAGGAGCGGGGCATCGCGTGGATCGTGGACGGGTCGCACTCCGACGACGGCAAACCCGGCGATCATCGCCCCGGCCTGCGCGCCGCCCACGAAAGAGGCGTCCGCAGTCCGCTGCGCGAGGCCGGCATGACCAAAGCCGATGTGCGCGTCCTGGCCCTGCACCTGGGCGTTCCGAATTGGGACAAGCCCTCGTTCGCCTGCCTGAGTTCGCGTTTTCCCTATGGTACGCAGATCACAGCCCCCCTCCTCGCGCAGTTGGACGGCTGCGAAAAGTTTCTGCGCGAGCAGGGGTTTCGGCAGTTTCGCGTGCGTCACCATGACACCGTAGCCCGTATCGAGGTGGAACCCAAAGACATCGTCCGCCTGGTCGAGATGCGCGAGATCATCAACGCCCGCTTCAAGGAACTGGGCTACACGTATGTCACGATTGACCTAGAAGGCTACCGTTCGGGCAAAATGAACGATACGCTGTCCCCAACCGTTGTCAGTCAATCCAATAACCCCTCCAACATGATCTCGCTGGCGTCTATTCAGCCGCTTAAAAAATAGGCCGAGAATAAGCAGCAGAGAACCGGCAGGCCGGGAATACAGCATCGGCAGGTATCGCGTCCTCAGAGCGCCAAATGTGATTCGGCATAACAAAGGCGCAAAGCGAACACAGCGCAGCATCGTAAAAATTATACCAGAGGAAAATCATCTCACATGCAGAAAACTTTCGGGCTGTCCACAGGGCTTGGCCTCCTCATTGGCCTCGGTCTTCAGAGTGTGCAGGCGCAGGACGTAAAAACCGTGGCCGCCAAAACCGGCGCGGTCTACCAGCACATGAAGACGCTGCAGGCCACGTATGAGACGAACGTGGTGAGGGGAGCGCAGAAAGGCACCATCAAGACGGATGTAAAGGTGTTGGCAGGCCAAAAAGCGAGCATCAGCATACACGCGCAGGGGTCGAATAAACCCGGTACGCCGCCGCAATCAAGCAGCCAACTCGTCGTGGATGATGGCGTCAATATCTACGTCTACCTTTCACAGCAGAATCAGTATGTGAAACGCCCGCACAATCCCAACGCAATTCTGCAGCAAGTCGCTTCGCTGTATGGCCTGCCTTATCTGGGCAGCAAACAGGCAACGCTCAAGCTGCTGCCCTCCACCCAACTGGAGGGAAAGCCCGTGTACGTCGTCGAAATCACTACCACCGAGATGCAGGGCAAGGCCAAATTCCAGATGATGATTGATCAGGCGACGTACCATATCAGGCAGAACAAAACGATTGTTACTGATGGTTCAAGCGTCGGCACGGCAACTACCACGGTGAAGAACGAAATACTCGACGCGCCCCTGTCGCCCACCCTGTTCGCCTTCACGCCGCCTAAGGGAGCCAAAGAATTTGTGCCGCCGCCTGCGGGCGCGATGCCCGGCGCTCCCGGCGGCGCTCCCCGTCCCGGCGCACCCATTGCTCCTCCGCGTCCGGGCGGCAAACCTTAGTCGCCCGACGGCCTGTTTACATTACGGGGCAGGCGTCAGCCTGCCCCGTTGTGCGTTCGCGCACTGCGGCGAATGTCTGCGTTTAACTTGTCCAATCTGTTTTTGCATAGCGAGATTTATCATGGATGCCGAAAGTTTACGTCAACTGCTGGAGCGGGTTCGCGCCGGAGAAACGCCGGTCGGTGACGCCGTCGAATCGCTGCGAACCCTGCCTTTTGAAGACCTGGGGTTCGCCAAGCTGGACCACCATCGCGCCCTGCGTAACGGCTTTCCCGAAGTGGTATACTGCCCCGGCAAGACCACGCCGCAGATCGTCGCCATTCTGGAGCGTCTGATCGTCCGCGCCCCGAAAGTCCTCGCGTCCCGCGCGAATGCCGAGGTCGCGCAGGCCGTTCTTGCTGCCTTTCCCCACGCCGTTTACCACGAGCTTGCGCGTATGCTCGTGGTAAGCGCAGAGGAGGGGGAAGGACGGGGAGAAGAGGAGACAGGGAGACAGGGAGACAGGGAGACAGGGAGACAGGGAGTAGAGGGGACAGCTCCGGGTCTGGCTGCTTTAACGCCCTCCGCGTCGCTGGCGGGAACGGTGCTTATCGTGTCGGCGGGGACGGCGGATCTGCCGGTCGCCGAAGAAGCGGCGATCACGGCCTCGGAGATGGGCAGCCCGGTCGAGCGATTGTACGATGTGGGCGTAGCAGGCATTCACAGATTGCTGAATAATCAGGAACGCCTGTATGCGGCCAATGTGCTGGTGGTCGTGGCGGGCATGGAGGGCGCGCTCGCGAGTGTCGTGGGCGGTCTGGTGTCGCGCCCGGTCATCGCCGTGCCGACAAGCGTGGGATACGGCGCGAGTTTCGGCGGTCTGTCTGCCCTTCTAACCATGCTCAACAGTTGCGCGACGGGCGTGGGCGTCGTCAACATTGACAACGGCTTCGGCGCGGGCTATCTGGCGCATCTCATCAATCAGCGTATCGAGCCTGTATGATCTTTATATCCTCTGGGAGTGAAACAATGAAACTTCTGCGGGCTGTTTTGAGTGGTTTTGCGGGAGCGTGTGCGATGACGCTGGCCCACCAGACGGCGCGGAAACTCACGCCCAACGCTCCGCGCCTGGACGTGCTGGGAATGCGGGCCATCGTTCGCGCGCTGCGCGGGCTGGACCAGACACCGCCGCGGGGCAAGGATTTGTACGACCTCGCCTTTGCCGCCGACCTTGCCAGCAACACGGCCCTGTTCACTCTGGTAGGCGTAGGCGGCGATAACAATTCTCTGGCAAAAGGCGCGCTGCTCGGCGCGGGCGCGGGCCTTGCCACAGCCACGCTGCCGCCCGCGCTTGGCCTGGGCCATCAGCCCGGCGAGGACGCGCCCAAAACGCAAATCCTTACCGTCGCCTGGTATCTGCTCGGCGGACTGACTGCCGCCCTCACGTTCCGCGTCCTCCAATCCAGATCTAACATTTGAACTGGCGCATAGAAGCGGCATGGAAAGATTGCATAAAACCAGAGGGGCTGACGCCACCAGCATTCTCAACAAAACTAACGAACGTTCATTCCTGCTAAACCCATTTTTGACAGCCTGAGCGCGTTTATTTCATGCAGAAGGCGATGCTCACTTGCCAATATTAGATTTCCAGACCTTGGCAGCTTACTCATTTGATGATACGTCACGGCGTCGGCTGTCGTGTTGAAGAAATTTTGTACATTAAAAAAATAGATGAGGAGTTTTTCGAGTAGCCTTGCCTACTGATTGAAATGGAGGAACAGCAATGACAATGGTACATTATGTGGCGGAAGTGAAAAGCAGCCTGCTGCTGGAACTGCCTGCCGAAGCCAACACTCTTCACCTCAAACCCGGCGATAAGATTCAGGTACAGTTGAACGCCGAGCAGCCGACAGCCAGCCAAAAGGAGGCTCTCTCCGCGCTTGATGCGAAAGCGAAAGCCGCCATCGCCATGCTGGATACTTGGATCGCGGAAGGACAAGCCGCTGATGAGGTGACACGCCTTGAAGCCGAGCAGGAGTTAGAAGAATTCAAGCGCAACATGAACGCCAACCGAGCGGTGACGGGTGAAAGGCCAGTTTATCCATGACGAAGCACATTGTCTTAGACTCATCACCTCTTGGCCTTCTCTCCAACCCAAATGCGACTGCCGCCTTTCTTGCTGTCAGCCAATGGAGCCGCGATTGTATAATTGCCGGACATCAACTCTACATTCCTGAAGTAATTGATTATGAACTCCGGCGCGAACTTTTACGCGCCGGAAAAACAAGGGGCATCGCCAAACTGGACAGCCTTAAAAGCCTCTTCAACTACTTGCCCATTACAACAACTGCCATGCTGCTTGCTGCTGATTTGTGGGCAATGGCGCGGCGCACGGGCATTCCGACTGGCGACCCCAAGAAGCTGGATGTTGATGTGATCCTCGCCGCCCAGGCCCTCACCTTGTCTGTTCCCGCGGGCGACCTGATTGTAGCAACCTCCAATGTCAGCCATATCTCACGCTTTGTGTACGCTGAGTTATGGACGAAGATCACGCCATGAAAAACGTCGAGACGAAGAAGGCACATTCGCAAAATCCTGTGCCGCAGGATAAAACATTACAACTGCTCGCGCAGTGGCGCGAGGAAGATGCCGCTGAAAATCTGGAAGAACTGGAACGGCGTGACGCCGAACTGCAAGAGTTCAAGGCGAACCTGCAAAAAAAACGCGTTTGAATCAGCTTTGCAGGAAGTTGCGCAGCAGGTCTTTGCCGTGTTGGGTCAGGGCGCTTTCGGGGTGGAACTGGACGCCCTCAATGCTGTATTCGCGATGCCGGATGCCCATGATCTCGCCCTCGGCTGTCTGGGCGGTGATCTCCAGGCAGGCGGGCAGGGTATCGCGCCGGATCACAAGGGAATGGTAGCGCGTGGCCTCGAAGGGCCGGGGCAGGTCGCGGAAGACGCCCTTTCCCTCGTGGTGGATGGGCGACGTTTTGCCGTGCATGATGCGGTAATTACGTATCACATCGCCGCCGAACGCCTGCCCGATGCTCTGATGCCCCAGGCACACGCCGAAGATAGGTATCTGCCCCGCAAACCGCTGTATCAGCGGTACGCTCACGCCCGCCTCCGTAGGCGTACAGGGGCCGGGCGAGATAAGAATGCGGTTCGGGCCAAGCGCGGCAATTTCGTCCAGCGTGATCTGGTCATTGCGCCGCACTTCCACCTGCTCCCCCAACTCTCCCAGATACTGCACCAGGTTATAGGTAAAACTGTCGTAGTTGTCAATCACCAGTATCATGCGTTTTCTTCCTCGCGGCCTGTCTCTATAACTGCACTGCTTGTGTGACGATTTTCTACGTCCGTGTTTGACTTTGCGCCCGCCGCGCTTTGCGTTCAAGTTCTTTTCAAAATACGCTCAGGTCGTCCACGTCTACACAGTCGCCCGCGAACTCAGCCTTGACGGTCTTTTGATACCGCTGCTTTCGGGGGCGCAGATAAATGCCGTCTCCGTCCGGGCGTCCCATCTGCCGCGCGGCTTCGGCAAGTCCGATGGACGCGGCCTGCCGATAGTGATACCACTCGTCCGTAACAGGCGGCAGGCTTGCATACGTCACTCTGTCCTGCAAATCACGGGGCGCGTTCCACGCTTCGTTTACGTCCTGCTCATCGGCCAATACGACAAGCGTGTTCTGCGCGGCACGAGTGGCGAGCGGCATGGCATACAGTGGCCTGCCTGTCTGCATTCGTGTCAACACGGTTATTTTATCATACGCGGCCAGTAGATCGGGCGGGCAGGGTATCACTTTGATCGGGTTGCGGCCTCTCCGCGCCGCGCCCCGACCCTCGGCTTTCATCAGGCGGTCGCAGGCGTACCAGGCGTTGTGCCGATCTGCGAGAAATACGCGCTCCCAGCCGAACGCGCAGGCCGAACGAATCACGCTGCCCAACTCCATCGGGTCGCGTCCGCCGATCAGCAGTACATCGGGCCGCGCCTTTTGCACCGCGCCGAGCGTCTGCCGCTTGTGTCCCAGCAGCGCATCGCCTTCCCCGCCCCGCGCCTCGTTGACGGTCAGATAATACAGCATCACGGCAGCGGCAGCCGCCACATTCAGGCAGTTGATGTTCTGCGATACGAGCGGGATTTCGGCCACGCTATGCGCCCGTTTCAGCGTTTGCCGCCTTATCCCCTTCGCCTCATTGCCCACGATTAAAGCGCGTCGGTTTGTCGCTACGCCCACCGCTTCAGCCTGTCCTGAGTTTGTATTGAAAACGGGTGGGCGGCAGTCATAGATGCTTTGCGCGTTCGGCGTGTTTTCCGCCGCCAGCAGCCAATCGAAAGCGTCGAGCGGCGAAGCAGTTACTTTTGCGCGTTCTTCTTGTGCGGTCAGAGGGCAGGATTCGATTGCAGCGCCTGCGGCGTTTGTACTCGAAAAATCCGCAGCATTGTAAGCGACGTAATCGCCGCCCCACGCGCGGGCGGCGTCGCTCAGGGCCTGCGCGTTCCATGCGCCGGCGATCTCCTCGCCGATTAGAGTAAAAGGTCTGGAAGGCATAAGCAAATAGTGTACGGGATTGTTTCTGATTGTCAGGGTGTCCAAAGTCGGGAAACGACGCGGCGGGCGTAGGTGTCGGCGCAGGCTTCGTGGTCGGCGCGGCGGCAGGCGGGCGTACTCTGTCGGCCCCGGTCACGCTGCAATACATGATGACCGATCTCGTGCGCCAGGACTTCAAAGAGAAAGAAGGCGAGCAGGCCGTCCGGCTCCCACCAGACCGTTGTTCGCCGCGCCGTGGTCTCCACATCCAGGCGCGCGGCATGACGCGTGAACGCGCGCAGGTCGCTGTCGCAGGGTACAAACGCCAGCCGCCACGGGGAAGGAGGCACGGCGTAAATGTCAATCGCGCCGCCAAGCGTGTACTCGGCGAACGTCACGCCCTGCGGGGTAAACAGGCATTGCTGCCGTAGACGCACCCGGCGCAGACCGTACAGGGACGCGGGGCCGAGTATGGCGAAGAACCGGCGTACATCGGAGGGACAAAGCGGAAGAACCAGGTCGGGCAGCGGCTTGTGCGTCGTGATGCGCGGCCCTCCCGACAACCGTACAGGCGCGTCCGTGTCCGCAGCGATTGTGACAGGCCGAAAATGTGTTTCACGACCGGACAGCAGCGCCGCTTCCGCGTACCGCGCGCTATGGGGCCGAAGCAGGCGGCGAGTCGCGCGTTCCGTAATGTGTTGGGTATGCAGGGATCGGGAAATAGGTGTCCTCACAAAAGCGGTTTGCGATAGGCGTTCCAGTAGACCAGCCAGGCTATGATGAAAAACAAACCACCCGGCTGCACGATGAGCGCCACGAACACGAATAGGACCGCGCTGCCCACAAACGTCGTAATCACATCCTGTGAGGCCAGGTCAATCAGCATCCACGCAGCCAGCAGCAGACGCGCTCCCAGATATACGGGGTACAGGATCGGGCCGATGAACGGGATAAAGGGAATGATGACAAGCACAGTCCACAGTGTCCAGCCTAAAGGCGGCCATGCTTTTCCCAGCCCGCGCACAATCGCGGCGCAGTATCTTTGCATCACAGGTTCCTCACAAAGTTCTTATCCGCTTCATATCCGCTTCATATCCACTTCTTATCGCCATTGCGCGTACCTTGCTAAACATGCCGTCCACGGGGCGCGAGATGTTTGTAAAAGACGGGTACAAAAAACGTACCCGTCTTGGAGTCGGCTACGCCGACAAGCGTCCTCGCGGACGCGATGCGCTCACGTAAAATTGTGGGCGTTCAACGAAGATCTGCCAGTACCTTCACCGATGCCTTTACAAGGCAATGCGCAGGCTGATGACGGGCAAGACGCTATGGTCTTTTAGAACCGCTCGAAGCGCTCCACGTCCAGCACAAAGCAGACCGCGCCGCCCACCAGAACCTTGACCGGGCTGGGCATGAAGCCGCCGGTCGGGGCCGCGTCGGGGGGCAGGACGTTGACGAACTGCTCGCGCTGCTTGCAGCTTTCGCTGATGACATCTATCACGCGCTGCGGGTCGTCGCCGTCCACGCCGATGAGCAGGGTCACGTTGCCCTCGCGCAGAAAGCCGCCCGTACTGCCGATTTTGGTGAACTTGTAGCCGCTGCGCAGCAACGCTTCGGTGATCTTATTTTTGTCGCGATCATGCACGACGGTAATGACGAGTTTCATCCGCTCAAACCCTCCGGGTTTTGTTTGTTGTTCGTGGGCGGGCTGATTCGTTTGTCTTGTCACCTGCTGAATACCCGCTGAACAAGCAACAAGCAACTATCAACTTTTCATCCGCTGGCGTACCAGGTCGTAAATGCGGGTGTGCAGGGCGTCCGGGGTCAGGGCGGCGTCCAGCACGATGATCCGTGCGGGGTTATTCGCCGCCGCATTAAGAAAACCCTGCCGCGCGCGCTGGTGAAACGCAAGCCCCTCGTTTTCCATGCGGTTGTGATCGGGCTGACGGGCGAGGCCGGATGCGGGGTCTGCATCGAGAAGGAAAGTCAGGTCAGGAAGCAGGCCGTTCGTGGCGAACTCGTTCAGTCGGGCGACCGTATCCATTCCCAGGCCGCGCGCCAGGCCCTGATAGGCGACGCTGCTGTCAATGAAACGGTCGCATAGCACAACGCCGCCCCGTTCCAGGTGCGGACGTATCACATATTCCACGTTTTGAGCGCGGGACGCGAGGAAGAGCAGCAGCTCGGCGCGGGGAGTCATGTCGTGGGCGAGAAGCAGGCCGCGCACACTCTCGCCTACGCGGTCGCCGCCCGGTTCCCGCGTCACGCAGACACTCTGCCCGGCCTGCTCCAAAGCCAAGCGGAGGAGGGCAATCTGCGTGGTTTTCCCCGCGCCCTCGCCCCCCTCAAAAGTAATAAACAGCCCCGGCCTATCAGTCAACGGAAACTCCCAATCCAGAGACAGGATTAACAGGATTTTCAGGATGAACAGGATTTCTAAAGACGACGCAAAGGCAGTTGGAGGATGTAGCCATAATCACCGGCATACTGCTCCGCCAAGTTCTTCCGCCTGCTGAAGAGAAATCCTGTTAATCCTGTCTAAACGCATTTACGCGCCTACGGGCAGGATGCGGACGCGGCGGTTGGGTTCCACGCCCACGCTTTCCGACACCAATTCGTAGCGCTCGATGAGCTGATGCTGCAAACGGCGGGTGTAGCTGTTGGCCGGGGCCAGGTCTACGCTTTCGCCGCTCTGCTTCACGAACTCGATGCCCTCCTGCACTTCCAGCAGCGCGTCCTCGGTCGTGTCCTCGGCCTCTTCAGTGGCGGGGGCAAGGCCGAATACCTCGCGGATGCTGGCGGCGATCTGCGCGTATGTGTTGCTCTTGACAACATAGACGGGCAGGCGCTTGTTGGCGGCCTCGCGCATCTTGCCCGGTTCGCGCTTATACGTGGCTTTCAGGGCGATCACGACATCGGCATCGGCTATGTCGCGGGCGACCAGAGCCGGGACGCGCGTTTCGGCAATCGCCCGATCCAGTCTGCTGCGCGAGACGCCATAAGGGAACACGCGCAGGGTCGTCGTCGGCGACTTCAGGGCTGCGCCCGCCGTGGTCACGCCCGCGCCCACGGGTACAAAGCGGGCAGGCCCCTCGTCCTCGTCCTCGGTCTCGCGCTTGCGGGCGGCGGGGGTGGGACTAAGGGCCGGGGCGGGCGCTTTCAGCACGGGACGCAGACGCGCCTCGGCGCGGGGTTCGCGTTCGACAGGCCCGCCTGGTATACGCTCCGCGCGCCCGTTGCGGTCTACGCTTCCACTGCTGCTGCTTCCATTGTTTCCGACGGAGCCGTTATTGCCATTGCTTGCGTTGCTGCCGGAGGATCTGCCGCTTTGCTCATTGCGTCCGTTACGGTCGCGGGACGAGGGACGCTCGCTGCGGCCTGCGCCGTTACGCCCGTGCCCATAGACCGGATCATTGTCGGGTATCTCACGGATAGACGGCCCGCTGTCGGCTCGCTGGATCACGTCAATCTCGCCCTGAGCGTTGCGGACGCGGATTTCGGGACGGGGCGGCGCACCGCGCAACAGGCGATCCACGGTCTTTTCCACGTCCACATGGATGGCGAGTTTGTCCACCTCCATGATCTCGATGATAACATCAAACGTGGGCGGGGCTTTGCGCTCCAGAACGGTCTTCTGCGTACCGCGCCGCTTGGCCTCGTCGTCCGACAATGTGACCGCCTGTATACCGCCGACAAGATCGGACAGCGTGGGATTCATCATCAGGTTTTCCAGGCTGTTGCCGTGGGCGGTTCCGACAAGCTGCACGCCGCGCTCGGCAATCGTGCGGGCCGCGAACGCTTCCTGCTCGGTTCCGATCTCGTCAATCACAATCACTTCGGGCATGTGGTTTTCCACGGCCTCGATCATGACATGGTGCTGCAATTCGGGCAGGGCCACCTGCATACGCCGCGCCCGGCCAATGGCGGGGTGCGGAATGTCGCCGTCGCCGGCGATCTCGTTACTCGTGTCCACGATGACCACGCGCTTTTGGAGTTCTTCGCTCATGACGCGGGCCACCTCGCGCAGCTTGGTGGTTTTGCCCCGGCCCGGACGGCCCAGCATCAGAATGCTTTTGCCCGCCTGCACGATGTCCATGATGATGTCAATGGTCCCGTACACGGCGCGTCCGATGCGGCAGGTCAGGCCGATCACTTTGCCCTGCCGGTTGCGGATGGCCGAGATGCGGTGCAGGGTGCGCTCGATGCCGGCGCGGTTGTCCTTGCCGAAACTGCCTACGCGATCCACGACATAGGCGATAGAATCGGAACTGACCGGCTCATTGCCCAGTTCTACGGCACGTTCAGGAAAGCGGGCTTCGGGAATGCGGCCCAGATCCATGACGATTTCCAAGAGATCGTCCAGACTGTTTTCGCGCTCCAGGGTTTCGCGTATGGACGGCGGCAGCACATCCAGAAGCTGAGAAAGGTTGTCGGTAATGCGGTGCTGCTGCGAGGTCAGCGGCGCATGGTCTTCAGGTATAGGATCGGCCCCGTAGGGCGTACTGGCTGCGCCGAGCATTTGGCCGTTGGGCGAGTCGCTGACGGGAAACGGGTTGTCGTAGCGCGCTGTGATGGGTAGGTTCGACATAAAGGGTTGTGTGCCACTCCTTCTTGCTATCGGCGCGGTCGGTACGGATCAAAATACCAGAGGCGGAGCGGTATTTGCATTCCGCGAGCGCGGCGGCAAGAGCGGCGGACGTGAGGAACAGGCGTGGTATCGCCCCCATAGACACAACGGGCCACAGATGCGCGGCGGGCGTCGTGCGGATGTGGGGAGGATGCGACGGTGTTCGGTCGCGCCCGCGAATTGATGATGCGCGTCGGGCTTCCGGCCCTTAGCGCACAACGCGGTCAGATTTAGTTTCCTGTCGGGATTGAGCGGCGGATAGACCGCTCACAGGAAAGACTGCGCGATTCGGGAAGGACAGCAGAACAATCGAGAACAAACGTCTGCGTCACTGATTACCATGTATCAAGACCGAATCCGGGCGCGAAAAGTTTCCATAATGCTGGATTTTTACCGCTTCGGCAGTGGAGAGACAGAGAGACAGAGGAAAAACCGGGGAAGGTAAGGAAAACACGAGAACGTTCAATAGGAACCGCGAAACACGCGAAGCACACGAGAAGAAGAACAAAAAACACAGGGGCAAAGGCAATGGCGATCAGCGAGGACCTTGTACGCGCCGCCTACGAACTGGCGGGCATACGGCTTGAGTCGGCGGGAGGCATGACAACGTGGGAAGCGCCCTTCTTTCCCCAACATCAAAAAGCGATATTCCGCATTCTATCCAGCGTTCGGCAGGCGGTTTACGCAGGCAACGACGGCATAGGCGGGCGCTTTTGCGTTCGCAATGTGGATATACGTTTTCCTGAGGGGTCGCTCAAGTGTCCTGACATCAGCATCTTCTGCCGTGAACCCGACGAGCAGGATAGTGCTGTGACCTTGCTGCCCGAAGCCGTCATCGAAATCATCAGCAAGGATTATGAGGCCAAAGACACGCTGATCGGCGTTCCGTTCTACGTCAGCCAGGGTATTCGCGACGTGATTACGTTCGATCCCGTCACCAACCGCGTGGTTCACATCCGGGGCGCAAATCGAACCGAACACGACTCACCGATTGAGATAAATCTGCTGTGCGGCTGTGTCTGCACGGTCTGACACTTTGGAAACTTACCGCCCGCTGCGCTGGAGACGCAGAGGAAAGCCAACGCGAGAAAGATAAGGGGACCGTCCTCTGCGTTGGTTTATGTATGACGTCTTTTCCCTCTTGTTTTGCCTCTGTGTCTCTGCGTCTCCAGCGCAGCGGGCGATTGATCTCATTTGGTCAGGAAGCGCAGGGCCGCGCTGACTAATGCGCCCGCGTTTGTCTTGTCGCCGGCGGTTTCAATCACGCGCTGCATGGCTTTGCGGGCGTCAGGGCGGCTGTAACCCAGGGCGACAAGCCCTTCAATCGCCTGCTCATACGCCTCGTTTTCTTCCTGCGTCTGCTTGTTGCCCTCGGCGCGCTGCACCTTGTCCTCAAAGGCGAAGGCGGTCATTTTGTCGCCCAATTCGAGGCACATGCGCTGCGCCAGTTTGGGGCCTACGCCGGGGACTTTGGTAATCACGCGCGTGTCGGACGTGGACAGGGCGCGGGCCAGATCGCTCACTTCTAAGGTGGACAGCAGGGCGAGGGCGACTTTTGGCCCCACCCCCGACACGCCCAGCAGGATACGAAACGCCTGCAATTCCGTTTGGTTGGCGAACCCGTACAGCGTCATTTCGTCTTCGCGAACGATGAGATGCGTGGCGAGTGTAGTCTTACTTCCTGTTTCGGGCAGGGCCGACATTACAGTCGCGGGTACGAACACCTGATAGCCCACGCCGCTCACGTCCAGGATCACGCTATTGCCCTCGATGCGAACCACCAGCCCCGCCAATTGCGCGATCATCGCTTACGCCTCCACGAACTTGAACAAATTAAGATTAACCACGGGGAACACAGGACAAACCAGTACAAGCCGGCCTGCGTTGTGGCGCATCACAGGTCTTCCAGCGAGACTTCACCGCCGTCGGTCATTTCTGCTTGCAGCAATTTGCCGTCCATCAACTGTATTCCCAGCAGAGGCGCGTTTTCCAGCGCGACGACTTCGACGAAACGCGTCTGCGCGTCCCATTGCAGCGCAATGCGGTAGACCGGGCGGCGCGAAAGGCTGCCGTCGGCCAGCATTATAGGTTGATCCTTCAAAAAGACGGCCTGCATTTGCGCCACTAAACTGAGAGGCAGCGACAAATCGCCATCGAACGCTGTGTCTACAATGAACTCCATAGGTACAGGGCCGCTGTGTCCCGGCAGCGTCAGCATGATACGGGGGAACCCATCACGAACATGGCCTAAAATCATTTGTTGCGTTCTGCCATTCTCATGTCAGAGGCCATGATACGCGCTGCCAATCCGTATTCCGGCTCGTTACCGATTTTGCGGCAGTAGAGGCGTCCGTCCACAGGGTGGCGTTCTAGAATACTACGGGTCGCTGTAGAAGAGTTTTTGCCGACAGCATAATCTTCCGTGTCAACGTGGATGGTTACGAACTTGCGGTCAAACTCCGGCTCAAGCAGAGACTTGAGCTTCTCATAGATCGCGGCCCCAAGCTGATCAAGTTCTTCCAACTGCACACGGGTAATGAGTGGGTATGGCTCTTCTTCGGACATCACATCAACTCCTGTTAAGCGCGAACATAGCGGGAGGTCTGCCGTAAATGCTTGCAGACGTTGCTAGAAGACGACTTTGTTGAGCGGGTACTCCACGATGCCCTCGGCCCCGGCGCGTTTTAATTTGGGCAGCAGGTCGCGCACGGTGTCAATGGAAACGATGATTTCCAGGGCGACCCAGTGCGGCGAGGCGAGCGGCGAGATGGTCGGGTTTTTCAGGGCGGGCAACAGGGCGGTCACGGTGTCCAGGGCATTTGTCGGCACGTTCATTTTCAGGCCCACAAGCGTTTCGGCGTTTAATGCGCCGCGCAGGAGCAGGGCCATGTTCTCCACTTTGGCGCGTTTCCAGTCGTCCTGCCACGCCGTTTTGTTGGCGATCAGGCGGGTCGTGGAGACAAGCAGAGTATCTATGATACGCAGGTTGTGCGCGCGCAGGCTGCTGCCGGTCTCGGTATTGACGACAATGGCGTCTACAAGGTCGGGAACCTTTACCTCGTCCGCGCCCCACGAAAACTCCACGTCTACCTTGACATCGTGGGCGGCAAAATAGCGCTCGGTCAGGCGCACGTACTCGGTCGCCACGCGTTTGCCCTGCAGGTCACGGGCCGAATGCATATTGGAGTCGTTCGGCACGGCCAGCACGACGCGGATAGGATTGAGCGTGACTTTAGAATACGTGAGTTCGGCCACTTCCTCGACTTGGCTGTCGTTGTCCTCGATCCAGTCCTTGCCGGTCAAGCCCGCGTCCAGGATGCCGTGTTCCACGTAGCGCGGTATCTCCTGCGGGCGCAGCAGAATAGGATCGAGTTCGGGGTCGTCTACGGTCGGATGGTAGGAGCGCCCGCTGCTGGTGCGAAACTCGAAGCCCGCTTTTTTGAACAGGGCGAAGGTGGCTTCCTGCAGGCTGCCCTTGGGAATGCCGATTTTCAATTTGTGTTCCATATCCGGTTCCAATCTCGTCTGAACTAAAATCCTCAAGCCAAAATCTTCAAGCCAAAATTCTAAACTTGTTCTCGTCGCGTCGCTGCGGTGAACCGACAAAGATTTGATTGCAACTGTTATGCTTACCGATAGGCGATGCGCTATTCAGCCCTCATTATAGCACAGCCCTTATCGGCGTTTCCTGATAATGGGCAGAATGGAAAATAGATACGGACTACGAAAAGAAGAACGGAAGAAGGACAATGGAGAAAGAAGCGCACAGGCAGGACAAGCGGCGGGCGGCGTCGAACAAAATGCCATGAACTCTGATAATCCTTCCGCCCTCGCCCTGAACCAATCGCGCGCTCAACATTTGATTGAAACCGACGCGTTGGCCGCGCTACTGGATACGCCTGATTTCCACACCCTCTATCGCGTCGTGGATATGCGCGGCTATGTGCGTACACACAATCTGCCCGATGGCAGGCAGACGGCGGATTATGTCGGCGCACCGGAGGAGTACGCGAGTTCTCACATTCCGGGCGCGGTGTATCTGGACTGGACACGCGACATCGTAGACCCGGACGACCCCGTTGCGGCCCAGCTTGCCCCACCCGATAAATTCGCCCGCGTACTTGGGCAGGCGGGCATCGGAAGCGAGCATATCGTGATCGCGTATGACGCGCACCCGGCCAGTCAGTTCGCCACGCGCCTGTGGTGGGCATTGCGCGCGTATGGACACCCCGCCGCGCTTGTGCTGAACGGCGGCTGGCCCAAATGGACACGGGAAAATCGGCCCGTCACGAACGCCCTGCCGGACTACGCGCCCGCCGTGTTCACGCCCCGCCCGCAGTCCGGCTGGCGCATGACCGCGGACGACGTCGCTGCGCGCCTCGCCGACCCCGACATGACCTTGCTGGACGCCCGCGACCACGCGCAGTATACCGGGCAGATCGCGCGCGGGACACGGGGCGGGCATATTCCCGGCGCAAAGAACGTGCCGCGTGAAGCCCTGCTCGCTCCCGACGGCACGTTCCGCACCGCTCTGGAACTGGAACAGATCGTGACCGCGTCGGGCGCGAACCCCGACAAACAAAACGTCGCGTACTGCAACGGCGGCGTGGCGGCTACGTCCGTGCTGTTCGCCCTGTCCATGCTCGGCTACTCGCGCCTGACCAACTACGACGGCTCCTGGAACGAGTGGAGCGAACGCGCCGACCTGCCCGTAGAAAAAACTCTATAGCGAATCATAGAGAACAGGAAGTGTGCCTTATGTCTCTAAGTACAAAGCGATTGAGCGGTGTGCTGACCGCGATATTGACGCCGTTCGACGTGAACGGCGATCTGGCCCTGGAACATTTCCCGGCCCTGCTGGGCTTTCAGCGGAATGCGGGCATTGACGGCGTGATCGTGTGCGGCACGAACGGGGAAGGCACGTCGCTTTCCGTAAGCGAACGTAAGCTGGCTCTGGAAGCGGTAATGGCGCATCGGGGGGACTTGGCGGTTGTGGCGGGAACCGGAGCCGTGAGCATTACGGACGCCATAGAACTGACGCGTCATGCCGCAAACGTGGGCGCGGACGCGGTTCTTGTGCTGCCGCCGTTCTTCTACAAAAATCCGAGCGCGCAAGGGCTGGCGGACTACTTCAAAGCCGTTCTGGACGCCGCGCCCATCCCAAATCTGCTGTACAACATTCCGCAGCACAGCGCGGTCGAGGTGACGGACGAGGTCTTGACCCTGCTGCATGGACACCCCAATCTGGCGGGACTGAAAGACAGTTCGGGCGAGTGGGCGAGCGCCCTGCACTACATCGAAACGTACCCCGATCTGCAAATTTTCGCGGGCAGCGACAAACTGGCGAGCCGCAGCTTCGCGCAGGGCGCAAACAGCATATCGGGCGGCGCGAACATGTTTCCCGAAGTGGTCACAGCCATACGGGACGCGGCAAGGCAGGGCCTGGAGCAGGCACAGGCCGCGCAAGCCCGCGCCGACGCCGCATTCGCCATCACCACGCGCTACCCCTTTATCTCGACCAGCAAAAGCGTGATCGCGCAGCGCGGCCTGCCGCGCCTGGGCGTTCGCCCGCCCCTCGTTCCCCTCTCCCACGCGCAGGAACAGAGCCTGATTGCGGAGCTTACCTCGGCGGGTCTGCTGTCTTGAACTGTGATGCGATTGTCTGAACCATGATTTATCGGATTAAGATGACTACCATGATTAGATGCGTCTTCGTCATGGTAATCGTTTAATCAGACGCATCACAGCTCAAGACAACGAAAGACGGTCGTTCAGCCAAACGAGCAAATCGGAAAATACCTGTTCGCGGTCAGGCAGGCGTTCGTTATAAACCTCGTGCATCAGGCCGGGGTACAAGTGCCAGGTGTGCGTGGTCTGAGGGTGGGCTGAGGTCAACAGATCATAGACGGTTTTGGACTCGGTGGGTGAGCAGACCTGATCCGCGCCGCCCGCCTGCCATAGCGTGGGCCAGTGAACGCCTGCCACATCGAAATGCGCCTGCGCCATTGCGCGATACGTCGCCATAAACCACGCGGGCGTGGTAAAGCCGGGCATCAACGGATCGTTAAGGGCGGCCTGCTGCTCTACGACATCGTGCGTGAGCAGTTCGGGGCGCAGCTTGAGGGGGAAATGGTAATTGGGTGCGACGCGGGCCAGAACTTTGCCCAGCGCGGCCTGCCACGCGGGAACCGGAAAGCCCACGCCCAGCAGCGGCCCGCTCAAAACGGTTCCGGCAAAGGGAAAGGCGTGTTCCCTCTGAGCGTGACGCAGCGCGACCAGTCCGCCCATGCTATGCCCGAACACAAAGGCAGGAACGTCGCCGGCAATGCCCTGCCTCAGACGCGCATAGGCGGTGTCCAGATCGGCGACATACGTGTCGTAATCGTCAATCACCATGCGCGGCCCGCCCGAACGCCCCATGCCCCGATGATCGCAGCCGCCGACTCGAAAACCTTTCGTGGTCAACTGCCGCGCCAGCCTGCCGTAGCGTCCCAGATGCTCGCCGTAGCCGTGCGACAGCAGGATCGTGGCCCTGCCTTCGGAGTGGGGCAGATCGGGCATCCATTCGGTGTAGTGCAGCGGCGTGCCGTCGGGCGCGGTCAGAAGCGTTTCAATGTCTGCGGCTGTATTCGGCACGGTCATAACATTCTTCCTTGTTCTTTGTTTGTGAAACGTCGTTCGCTCCCGCCCGTACTACGCTGTAATTATACTCTGGTATGCAAACCTGCTTCATCGTGTTTACACGCCCCGCGTACTTGTGCCATAATGCGGCGAGGACGAACAAGACGAAGTCATCCAGAACAACAGCCAAAACAAGACGCAGGACGCGCAAAAGGGCGCGAAAACGCGCACAGACCGCTCACAACTGCGAAGGAGCCGGACAATGAGTTTGATTATAGATGACGTTGTGGCCCGCGAGATACTCGACTCGCGCGGCAACCCTACCATCGAAGTGGATGTGTACCTTGAAGACGGGACGCGGGGCCGCGCCGCTGTTCCCTCCGGCGCGTCAACCGGCGCGCATGAGGCCGTGGAACTGCGCGACGGCGACAAGGCCCGCTACATGGGCAAGGGCGTCCTGACCGCCGTGGACAACGTCAACGACAAGATCGGGCCGGAAATAGTGGACATGGACGCGACCAACCAGCGCGCCATTGACATGCGGATGATCGAACTCGACGCCACGCCCAACAAGGCCAACCTGGGCGCGAACGCCATTCTGGGCGTGTCGCTCGCCGTGGCCCGCGCCGCGTCGGAAGCCCTGAACCTGCAATTATATCAGTACATCGGCGGCGTCAACGCCTGTACGCTGCCCGTGCCGATGATGAACATCTTAAACGGCGGCAAGCACGCCGACAGCAACGTAGACCTGCAGGAATTCATGATCATGCCGGTCGGGGCGCAGAGCTTTTCCGAGGCCCTTCGCATGGGAACGCAGGTGTTTCACGCCCTGCGTACCGTCCTGAAAGGGCGCGGCCTGGCGACCACATACGGCGACGAGGGCGGGTTCGCGCCCAACCTGTCCTCTAACGAGGAGGCCGTACAGGTGATCATCGAGGCCATCGAGCAGGCGGGCTTCGAGCCGGGCGGGCAGATCATGCTGGCCTTAGACCCGGCCAGCACGGAACTGTTCGAGAACGGCAAGTACAACCTCAAGGGCGAAAACCGCATCCTGACCGGCCCCGAAATGGTAGACTACTACGCCAAATGGGTGGACAAGTACCCGATCCTGAGCATTGAGGACGGCCTGGCCGAAGACGACTGGGACTCGTGGAAGATGATTACCGACAAGATCGGCGGACACGTCCAGCTTGTCGGCGATGATCTGTTCGTCACCAATACGGAGCGGCTGGAACGGGGCATCAAAACCGGCTGCGCCAACAGCATCTTGATCAAGGTGAACCAGATCGGCACCCTGACCGAGACGCTGGACGCCATCGAAATGGCGAAGCGGGCCGGGTACACGGCTATCATTTCGCACCGTTCGGGCGAAACCGAGGACAGCACCATTGCCGACATCGTGGTCGCCACGAACAGCGGCCAGATCAAGACCGGCGCTCCCAACCGCACCGACCGCGTCGCCAAGTACAACCAACTGCTGCGTATCGAAGAGACCCTCGATGACATGGCTCTCTTCGCCGGTCGCTCTGCCTTCTATAACCTGAAGTAGGGTTATGCACCGCGAAACACGCCCAACAAACGAAACGAATACAAATACAAGAGGAGTTATCCACAGATTACGCAGATTTACACAGATTACGATGCAACAAAGATATGACAGGAAACTTTCTGCTCCAAGCCATTATCTGTTGTGAAATCCTGTAAATCTTGAAAATCCTGTTAATCCTGTCTATGGATTGGATCTCTTGTCTGTCTCTTTACGTTTGTTTGGCGTGTTTCGCGGTTTATTATGATCGAGGTGCAGGAATGACGGGGCTTGAGCAGGAATATCACTGGTATGTTATAGGGTGTGACCGGCTGGGGCAGACGGCTTTAGGTCAGGCGGAGTTTGCGGCGCGGTGGCAGGAGTTGGAAGACCATGCCGAACGCCTGAAAGCCGCTGATGCGGGCAGAACGCTGGCCGACCTGGACGCGCAGGCGCGGGCCGACATGGAAAGCCGCGTCAAGGACGATCCATTTGTCAAAGCCGTGCTTGTCGGCATGGCCGAGGCGAGTGTGTAGCTTCGGGGATGTTTTGTTTAGACGGGAGTTTCAGCCCCCGGCACACGGCTAAAAGCTGCACAGCATTTTGTTTGGTATTTTGTTTGCTGAGGATACGCCGATCACTGCGACCACGCACAATCAGTCGTCCCGTAGACCACGACGGACGCCGCTCCTGCAGCGGCGTCCTATCGTGGCGATTCTTACCGTGGGTATTTGCCTCGCGCTGTGCTTCCTGGGCGTGAATGCGGCCTATCCGTTTGTGCAGGCGCGGCACTATCGCGAAGCGAACGACGAGGTGCAGCGCGAAATCAGCCGCACCGCTATCCAGAACCAGAATGACGCCAGAAAGCTGGAAGCCCTGAAAACGCGCGACGGTCAGATATTCAATGCCCGTCAGCGCGGCTTCCTCTTTCCCGGCGAGCGCAAGCTGCGTATCCCCGGCGTGCGGCAGTAGGGCGTACCGGACTGTTTACCCGCCTCTATATAGAAAAACTTGTAGCAAAACCGGGCGCAAGTCAACTGACTTGCGCCCGGTTTTTGCCGCGTTCTGCGGTTCTGTCGCAAGCCGTGGCGGCATGATCTCGCAGCTAACCGCCCGGAGCGCCGCTGCGCGTGATTACTTGCTTGGGCGCGCGGCCAGGAATAGCGGGAATCGGGTCGGCTTTGACATCGCTCGGCTTGGTCTGTTCGCGGGGAGGGTTGCCGTCGCTCGTCAGCATCTTCCATCCCATACCCAGAACGAGCAGGACGACGACGACGACCGCCCCAATGATGACACCCTGCGGCATTTCTTTTTTCACAACGAACCTCCAGATTCTGACTGCACACCGGCAGCGCAGGCGATCCTGAATCGGGACAGGAAGGCGGTCGGGGATGGATGCCTGCCGCCTTCCTGTCGTTTAGTAGCCGCAGTAGTGGCCCTGCGACGTGGTAAAGTCGTAGTCGGGGCGGAACAGGTAAGCGTGGTCATACTGGGCGTCGTACCAGCTTAACTGCGCATACGCGTTTTTGTCATACGTGCAGTAAGGATCGGTCATCCATCCGTTGCGGGCGGGCTGTACCACGGCTGCCATCGTGCGGAATTTCGTGTGTCCATCGGCATACGTAAACACCTGCCCGTTGCCGTGCGTCGTCATGGGGCCATCCACGTTGCCGCCGTTCCACAGATAATCGTAGCAGCCATCTGTGCTGCAGGAGCCATTGCTTTTCACGGCCGTATACGTGCATCCCGCGCTGCCGTCGCACTCCATGTCCGGGTTGGCGGTCTGATAGCCGAGCAATTTGGCCTTGCCGTCGCCTTCCCACACGGCGGGGCAGGAGGCGGGATTGGCGATGCCCGCGAGCGTATAGCCATGCAGATCGCCGTTGAAGCTATATGTGACGGGAACCGGCGCGACCGCGCCCGGCGTCGGCAATCCCGACAGCTTCACAAGCTGCGCGCTGGGGCAGGCCAGCACCTGATAGTTCTTTATGTAGGGCTGTGTGGAGTTGGCCCAGAACTGCGAGTAGGCGGTGGTGAGAGCGGCGGACTGGCCCGGAATCCAGTTGGCCGGAACCGACATGAAGTAGTACCACAGCCACTGCCCGTTGTACTTGGGATAGGCGAGGGCATACGTTTCATCGTAGTCCTGCACGTACATCATCAGGCCCGTACCCAGTTGTTTCTGGTTGGACAGGCACGATGTCTGGCGGGCCTTTTCGCGGGCCTGAGCGAAGACGGGGAAGAGGATCGCGGCGAGGATCGCGATGATGGCGATGACCACGAGCAGTTCGATGAGGGTAAACCCTCGACGTAAACCAGAACGCATGACAAGACTCCTTCTGACAACAGTTGAGCGACGTACAGAAATAGGGCCTACTTCATTGTATGCGTGTTTGCAGCGAACGATGCGGTTGTGCGCACAGGTAGAAAAGCAACATCAGCCACGCCACAACAGGCGCAGGCAGGCGGTCAGCAGGGACGCGCGGGCGAAACGAGGGACAAACCTTGTCGGGGACAACAACAGCGTCGTCAACAGCAAATCAGCAGTACACTATCAGGATGTTATTATAACATATACAACGAGTGTATTGTACACCAATAGGACGAATTTATAGGAAGGGCGCACCAAAATTGTCCAAATCGTTCATAGGTCTAAATCCTCGTCCAGCTACACGCTCTGCGGTATAGCGCAGAAATTGGTAACAAAAGCGGCGTGTTCAGCAAAACTGCCGAACACGCCGCTTCTAATAAGCGAGAACATCTGCATAGACCGAGCTATTTAGACGAGTCGAAGGTGGGAGCCTGAGGCGCAGAGGCGTTGGTACCACTAGATGGCTTCGCGCCGCCTTTGTCTTTTACAGCGGGAGTAGAGGAAGCACTGGACTGATCCTCTCCGCTCTTTGAACAGCCTGCGAGCATAGATAAACCCAGCAGACCGAACAAACAGAGGGCGATATGCAGATGGCGACGTGAGTGCATAAATAAGCTCCTTTTTGGAATAATTTTGGAAGAAGACGCAACAACTTGTGTAAATTGTTGCGTCTCAGCTGGTGACTGTTGTCAGAAATCATTGTCAGGGCGGAAGAAGTAGAAATGACCGTTGGAAAACCAAGCGCCCTGCGGCAGACCAGCCGCACTGTAGTTCACAAACGGGTCATTGTTATAGTCCGTTTGCTGTGGCGCTATAACCTGAGTTGATAAATGCTTAAGCTTGACATGACCATCGGCATAGGCATACGTCATGCCCTGTCCATGCACGTTGGCAGTGTCGGTAAAGCCAAACCATGAACTGGCCAACCCATTCTTAATGGACGGGTCGGTCGTGCCGTTATGATAGACACAGGGCTTGGTGGCATCGGGGCATTGCAGAACGGGATTGGATATGTAGTATCCATTGTAATAACCTTTACCGTAGTTCTCGGTAATCATGGCCGTACTGGCAGGCCGTACCACGCCTGACAGCGGGTAGCCCATCAGCAAACCGTTGTAGACGGAGGACACTTTTTGCGGTAACGGCGCACCCGCAGACTGCGTGACCTTTGTAGGGTTTTGCGTCGCCGCATCCGGGCAAAGCTCAACTCCGTAGTTTTTGGTGTAGGTCTGAACGGAGTTGGCCCATGACAGAGTGGTATAGTTCGTGTAGTTGGCTCCGCATACGCCATTCGCGCAGGCCGTGTTATAGGGAACGGGAGTCAAATAGTTTGTCGTCCAACCAATTCCCTGATAGAAGCCACAGGCGAGAGGGAAAGTCTCGTCGGAATCCTGCGTGTACATCAGAGTCGCTGTAGCCAACTGCTTTTGGTCGCTAATACAAGCGGTCTGGCGGGCTTTGGCGCGGGCCTGGGCGAAGACGGGGAAGAGAATGGCGGCAAGGATCGCGATGATGGCGATGACCACGAGCAGTTCAATGAGGGTAAACCCCCGGCGTAAATCGGAACGCATAACAAAAATTCTCCTGAGAAGCGGTACGTGACGGCGGGCGCAAGCGACATGCAGGCGACCCACACAAAGGATAAAGAGAGCGCAAGATGCAAAAAACGCGCAGAGCCTGCGCGAATGCAATGCAGCTTGTGACGCGCCTTTGCGCCGAAAGCGTCCTACGTCAGAGTAGAACTAACCCCTGCCTCAGCCGAAGTGAAAATGAAAGTGCAGATACATCAAGGCTGTGGAAAAAGGATAACACTATCATAACATACTTTTACGCGCTTTGTCAGCATTTAGAGCAGTCAGCAGAAATATTAGATGAAAATACCGCGTTGCCAGTCTTCGCTCAAGCCAGCCGCTACGGAAAACACAGCGGCGCGTTTACCATCTACTCTGAACGCGCCGCCGGACTTTTCCATGCCACAGAAGCCGAAGCGTCAGGGGGTTAGATATTGACCCCGTCAACAACCAGAGGGGGATCGTTCGCCGGGTAGAAGAATATACCGCCCGAACTATCATGGCCGGTTTGGTATCCGGTAAAGTTGACTGTCCAGACACCTGACGACAAAACGGATGTGTCAAACTGAAGGTCTATGTTGACACAGGCACGAACAGGGCGCAAGACTATTGTCTTGCGCCCTGTTCATTTATGTTGATTTTGCGATGCAGGATGATTAAAAGAGGTATTCACTCTTCTAACCTGCTGAACATCCGCACTGCGCCAATTGGAGACGCTACTCGGTGTGTGTAGAAGGAACGCTTCCTGCGGGTTTGCTTCCTGCGGGCGCTGTTGTCGTCGCGCCGCCGGGGGCGCTTCGCGGCGTGATCGTCGGCGCCACAGCGGCGGGGCCATCATCATGGCTGCAACCGATAAGGCCGGGCAAAGCGACCAGGGTTAAAGCCATCAGGGCGGACACTCGGAAACATACTTTAATGTTCACTATCGTTCTCCAGCGAAAATAGTTGCAACGGATACACACGATCATCAGAAGTTGGTATCAGGCGAGAAGCCAAGCTCGTGGCAGCTATTGGCGCTGCGCCATGTTCGTTTGGGCGTCCCATCCGCATTGTAGGCTTTCCACGGCTCGGTGACTTTGTCGGTTACGTTTGGATCCTGAACCGTCGTTGACAAGCGCTTGAACTTTGCATGACCGTCCGAGTAGGCATAGGTCTCTCCACTGGAGGAGTGGAGACCGGCGGGCGCGCCGAAAGCGTACCACCCGCTGCTTCCGCCAGCCGCCGTGCAGGGGCTTGCATCGGGCTTGTACATGCAGTTCCGATTCGCATCATCGCAGTTGGTGAGGATCGGGTTCGAGAAGTCTGTGTTGCCGCCATAAGCGGCATTGCTCTCCGTAATCATCGGGAGGCCAGCCGGGCTGGAGACGCCTGCAATCGGATAGGATTGCAGCAGGCCGTTGTACACGTTCGAGATCTTGATGACGGGGGTCACTGCATAAGCGAAGTATTTGGTTGTGACTTCGGGACAAATGGCAACGCCATAGGATTTGGTGTAAGGCTGAATGGCATTGTGGAAAGCCTGTCCGAACGAGGCGGCATAAGACGGGCCGAAGATCGTGCCGGGTACGCCGAGATAGTATTTGCTCGTCCAGCCCAGCGCCGGATCCCAGCCAAACGCTTCGGGAAACGTTTCGTCGTAATCCTGTGTGTACATGAGCGTCGAAAGAGACTCCTGCTTCATGTTAGACAGGCAGCTTGTCTGTCGGGCTTTGGCGCGGGCTTGGGCGAAGACGGGGAACAGAATAGCGGCGAGGATCGCGATAATGGCGATGACCACGAGCAGTTCGATGAGGGTGAACCCTCGGCGTAAATCGGAACGCATAATCAAGACTCCTTCGGAAGCTGCAGCGGACGGGCGCAGAGAAACAGGCGCGAAAATCATGCCTGTACGCGAGCCGTGTCTGCACAACGGATAAAGATAGCGCGGAAAGCAAAATCCATGCGGGAAATCCCGCGCAGGCCGGTTACAGCCTGAGACGCGTCTTTGCGCTGGATACGTCCTACTTCGTGGTAAGACCGCTTGATAAAAGCCACAACAGTTGAACGATAGGCTAATAATTAAGATAGGGTTAATATAACACACTTTTGGCCCGTTTGACACGCCTGACAGCATAGAACCGGCACTATTTTCGTATATTTTTGTGGATTTCTCAGGAAACGTCGAACAGGCCAAAATTCTGCCCCGACAAATGACCGCATCACAGCAAATGCTTGTTGCTGATGCAAGGTACGTTAATCAACCTTTAGGCGGCAGGGGCGAATATGCGGGCGCGTTCTTCCAGTTTGCTCTGCTTGTCCTGCCACGCAAGCAGTCGGCCCCGCTCCTCGTCCACGACTTCGGGCTTGGCCCGCGCCACGAAACCCGCGTTGCCCAGTTTGGCCTGTGACCGCTCGATCTCTTTGGCGACCGCGTCCAGTTCCTTTTGGATACGGGCGCGTTCCTTGTCCATGTCCATCGCGTCCCCGATTTCCAGAAACACCTCCATATCTTCACCGGGCGTACCGATCCATTTCCCGCTCTGGCCGTTTTCCGGCGAGGGGGCGGACGCAAGAAACAGGGGCGCAGACTGCAAACGGGCCAGGTCTACGATCAGGTCGCCGGTCTCGCGCAGGGCGGCATTCGCGCTCGCATTCGCGGTCACGATGGCTGCTGTGAGCCGCACACCCGGCGCGATGCTCAGTTCCACGCGCAGGTTGCGTATCGTGCGCGTGGCCGCAACCGCATACGCTATCGCCTGACATGCCTCGGCATCCTTCCACGCCTCCAGCCCCCCGGCCTGCGGGTAGGGGGCAAGACAGATCGTGTTGTTTGTTGTCTGCTGCTTGCTGCTTGCCGATGCCTCGCCGCCGGTGTCCTCCCCTTTCTCCTTTTTCCTTTCTCCTTTTTCCTGCGTCAGAGCCTGCCATATCTCCTCGGTGATGAACGGCATCAGGGGATGCAGCAGACGCAGCGTGATTTCCAGCACATACGCCAGCATGTTCCGGGCGGCGCGGCGGGACGCGCCCTCGCCGCGCAGTCGTGGCTTCGCCATTTCCAGATACCAGTCGCAAAAGTCGTTCCAGAAGAAGTTATACAGGGCGCGCGTGGCGTCGTCCACATCGTAACTGCCCAGCCGCGCGTTCACGGCCTCGATGGTGTCGCGCAACTGCGACAGTATCCACCGATCCGCGCTCGTCTGTTCCTCACGCGGCGGCAGAGACAGGAAAACCGTACTCTCTTCTCCTTCCCTCTCTTCCTCTTCCAAACTCATCAGCACAAACCGGCTCGCGTTCCACAGCTTGTTGCAGAAGTTGCCCGCGAGTTCGGTGCGCTGCTCGCTGTACTTGATGTCCTGGTTTTTGCCGGCCTGACCGAGCAGACTAAATCGCGTGGCGTCCGCGCCGTATTTTTCGATCAGGTCAATCGGGTCAATGCCGTTGCCCAGCGTCTTGCTCATGCGCCGCCCCTGCTCGTCCAGCACGGTCGCATGGATGTACACGTCGCGGAACGGAACCTCGCCCAGAAAGTCCAGCCCGGTCATCACCATGCGGGCGACCCAGAGATAAAGGATCTCCTGCGCCGTGGACAGCAGATTGGTCGGATAGAAATAGCGCAGGTCGGCGGTATCGCGCGGCCATCCCAGCGTGGCATGAGGCCACAGAGCCGACGAAAACCATGTATCCAGCACATCCTCATCCTGCCGACAATCCGCCGTGCCTAATTTGGCGACCGCCTCTTCCCGCGTCCGCGCAAACGCAAACCGCCGCCCGCCGTACTCGCGCACGGTGTTGTTTGTTGTTTGTTGTCTGTTGTTTGTTGATGCCTCCGTTGCGTCGGTGTCTTCCCCTTTTTCCTTTTTCCTTTCTCCTTTTTCCTCCTCCCCCTCTTCCTCCTCCGTCCACCAAACCGGAATGCGATGCCCCCACCACAATTGGCGGCTGATGCACCAGTCGCGGATATTCTCCATCCAGCTAAGATAGATGCCCTCGTAGCGGTCGGGAATGAAGCGCACCTGGCCGGATTTCACCACATCAATGGCGGGTTTGGCAAGCGGTTTCATGTCCACGAACCATTGCTCGGACAACAGCGGCTCGATCACCTCTTTGGAGCGTTCCGAGATGGGCTGCTGTATCGTATAATCTTCGATCTTGTCCAGCAGGCCCAGGGCTTCCATGTCGGCCACGACCTTTTTGCGGGCCGCATAGCGATCCAGGCCCGCATAGTCGGGGCCGGCCAGAGCGGTCATTTTGCCGTCCTTGCCGATCACGATGGGCTGAGGCAGATCGTGCCGCTGCCCGGCCTCAAAGTCGTTCAGGTCGTGGGCGGGCGTCACCTTGACCGCGCCCGACCCGAACTCCGGCTTGGCGTAGTCGTCGGCTAGGAGCGGGATTTCCCGGTCGGTCAGGGGCAGGCGCAGCATCTTGCCAAACAGGGGCTGATAGCGCTCGTCGGCGGGATTGGCCGCAACCGCAGCGTCGCCGAACAGGGTTTCCGGGCGCGTGGTGGCAATCGTGATATGGCCGCTATCGTCCGCGAACGGGTAGCGGAAGTGGTACAGCTTGCCCTGCACCTCTTTGGTCTCGACTTCGATGTCCGACACGGCTGTCTGGAATTTGATGTCCCAATTCACGATGCGGTTGCCCCGGTAGATCAGGCCGCGCTCGAACCAGCGTCCGAACTCCTCCATGACCGCGTCCACATACGTTTCATCCAGCGTGAAGCGGGCGCGTTCCCAGTCGTAGGAGCAGCCCAATTTCTCGAACTGATAGTAGATGCGTGTGCCGTACTGCTCGCGCCACTGCCAGCAGCGTTCGACAAACGCCTCGCGTCCCAAGTCGTGCCGGGTCAGACCCTCTTTGGCGAGTTCCCGTTCCACGACGTTTTGCAGGGCGATGCCCGCGTGGTCGGTTCCCGGCAGGCACAGGGCTGCGAACCCGCGCATTCGATGCCAGCGCGTCATGGCGTCCAGGACGCTGTTGTTCAGGGCGTGGCCCATGTGCAGGCTGCCCGTGATGTTGGGCGGCGGGATCGTGATGCAGTAGGGTTCCTTGTTCGGATCGGGTTCGGCATGGAACACGCCCCCATCTTTCCAGGCCGCATACCATTTGCTTTCCACGCTTTTCGGATCGTAGGCTTTGGGCAGCAGTGTCTCGTCGGACATAATGAACTCCTCTTTGAAAGTACCTTACACAATGACTCCTCACACAATGACTCCTCTAAGGGCCGCTCGTTCCTCGCTAGAAGAGGAGAGCGCAAGCGCAAGTTGGTACCGCACGAGCGAAGCAAACAACAAACGCACTTATCTATCGCACTGGCCTTCTCCCGGAACGGGAGAAGGTGGCCGGAGGCCGGATGAGGGCCAAAGCGCAAAACGCCTGCGCCCTCCCGAAGTGATCGAGAAGGGCGCAGGCGTTGTAAACCCGCGTGGTACCACCTTCATTCCCATGTCTTCAGCGCCGTTCGTTGCAAAGAACAAAGCAAAGAACAAACGGCAGACACAGGCGCTTGAAACGCTGTAACGGGCGAACCCGGCGAGGACTCCAGGGCGACGTTGGGCGCATGTCCGTCAGGAGGTTTCCACCGGCCCTCCCTCTCTGGAGACGTAAACGCGCTTACTCTTCCCCTTCACTGTCCCGCAAACGAATTATGGATTGTGAGTTCGGCTGTTCTGCTCTGGTTCAGGGCGCAGGCGGCTGTGATACCATCGAATGCGCGACAGGCGACACAGACTCTGACAGGGCAGGCGGCGCGATAGTTGCAGCATCCCCATTCGGAGAACTGCCCCCGGACGGCGGGGCATGGGGCGCTGTATCTTGTCCTGACGCCTGCTGTTCGGTCTCGCTGCGGACAGCTTCGACACGGGCGGCTTCCTGCGCGGCTGCGGCCACGCTGTCCCACCCGCCCAGGCGGTACATGCTTTTTCCGCAGATGCTGCAAAGACCTTTGAGGTCGCGCCCGCCCCGACGATTGCAGACCTGGATCGCGCCGCTCATCTGCCGCCGCTCGCGGCAATGGACGCAGTAGCCGAGTACCGCCAGTTCCCCTGTGGGAGATTTGCCTGCTTCCCCCCCACTCATTACTTGGCTGCGGCCTTTTTGGTTGTTGCTTTAGGGTCGGCTTTGGCTTCGGTTTTGGCGGGCGCTTTTTTGGCGGCGGGCTTCTTTTCCGCATCCTCGGCTTTAGCGTCGGCTTTGGCGGGCGCGGGCTTCTTCTCCTCAGCCACCTTCGGCTCGGCGCGCTTGAGCAGGGGCAGGCCGGTCTGCGCGCTTTCCGTGACCGTGTAGCCGTCGGGAACCTTGTCGAGGGCGAGTGTGCCGTCCTTGGCCTCTTTCACTTCTTTGGCGAAAAAGAACAGCGTCCGCTTACCGCCGCGCGACTCGGTTTCTTTGGAATGCAGGTAATAGGTCGTGCCGTTCTTTTTGCTCTCGTGAGAGTAGGACATCAGGTTCTCCTTGATGATATATGCTGGAAAGATTTGCAATTGTGTGGCTTGCGGTTCGTTTTGACGATGCGGCTATGATAGCACAGACTTCCACTAAACGCAAGCGATTTTCCGGGCGGTATGACCCAAATTTGCTTATTTTACGCTTGATAGTTAATGCAAAAACCGGTGTGCGTTGATTTTGCATACCCTGTGGCGATATACAAAGCCGTTCCTCTGAAGACATACGGGCCATGAGAAGCAAGGCGCGGCCTTAATTTCGCTGCCGTGCAAGGATTCCAGGCCGAACATGTCGAAAGTAGGCGTATCCTGTCCAAACACAGGCTGTATGTTGGAAGTCTGTGCCGACCGAAACCTGCGCCGGTTGTTTGCAAGCCTGACCATATTGTTATTCTATTGTTATTCTATTGTTATTCTGTTGTCATTCGATTGTTTTTCTTTGGTTACGTGAGGAGCGCCGAAATGTCGCCGCCATCGTCTTTGCCCGTCGAAAAAGCGTCTGTTGAAAAAGCGCCTCGCCGCCGTTTGCTGGCGCGCGCCGAGGCCGTCACGCTGGGCGGCATGGTACTCGTCGTATCCAGTCTGTTTTTTTTGTGGGAAAAGCGACTGTCGGATGTGCCGCCCGCGCTGCAGGCCGGCGCATTGCGCGTCGAAAGCCTGACCGTGCCGCTTGACGGCTTCGGCGCGCGCGTGGCCGCTCCGCTGACTATCTGCGCCGTGCTGTGCGCAAGTACGCTGCTGTGGGACGCGACCGAAAAGAACCGCATGGCGCTGGGCGCGGCGGGCGGCGCGGGCGGGCTGGCCTGCGTGGTCATCGCCCTGACGCGCTTCGCCCCGCTGCCCGGCATCCTGCTCGCCCTTGCGGGCGGCGCGCTGCTGCTGTGGGGAGCCATCGAACGCGCCTCCCCGCCGCGTAATAACGCGTAATAATATGTGATATTTGCCGGTTTCGCGTGTCATAATTGAAACAAGACTGCAAGGTAAACATCAGCGCCAGGGATGGATATGAGGCAGGCCGGACAAATTCAGGAACGATGGCCCGCCTGCTGCCGTCATTGCTTGCGTCTTTGCATTTTTGAGCAAAAATAAAAATTGTACAAGCATTTGTGTCCGTTGAATTTTGCTGCACTCCGCTGTGTACAGTTCACGGTGATCGTTTGCTGATTGCAGCGCCTGAAAAATAAGGCGCGGCGTCTATAGAACATCTGCCAAACATCTGCCAAACATCTATGGAGAAGAAATCCGCGCATTTTGGGGAAAATTTCACTTTGAAGAATGTCTTGATCAGGGGGATACTATGAAAGCCGTCATCATGGCCGGCGGGGAAGGCACGCGTCTGCGCCCCCTCACCTCTCAGCGGCCCAAGCCGCTCTCGCCCGCGCTCAATCTGCCCATCATGGAGCATATCGTGCTGCTGCTTAAACAGCACGGCGTCACGGACATCGTCGTCACGCTCCATTATCTGGCGGACGAGATCGAAGGTTATTTCGGAGATGGTTCCGAATGGGGCGTCAATCTCATCTACTCGGTCGAGGACACGCCGCTTGGCACGGCGGGCAGCGTGAAGCAGGCCGAGTCGCACCTGCGCGACGACACCTTCCTTATCATCAGCGGCGACGCCCTGACGGACATCAATCTCGACAAGGCCATTGAGTATCATACAAGCAAGGGCAGCCTGGCGACGATTGTGCTTTCACACGTCTCCAATCCCCTGGAGTTCGGCGTCGTGATTACGGACGACGAAGGCCATGTACGCCGGTTTCTGGAAAAACCGTCGTGGGGCGAAGTGTTTTCCGATACCGTCAATACAGGCATGTATATTCTGGACCCCAGCGTCTTCGATTACATGGAGATGGGCAAGAACTACGATTGGAGCCACGACATCTTCCCGCAGATTTTGTCGGAAGGCAAGCCCATGTTCGGCTATGTCCTGGACGGCGATTATTGGTGCGACATCGGCAACCTGCAGCAGTATCGCGAGGCGCAGTACACCGTCATGGACGGCAAAACGCGCGTCCGCATCGGCAGCGGCACAGCCGAGGGCCGCGACAACGGCGTATGGGTTGGCGAGGGCTGCGAGATCGAGCCGACCGCGCAGATATTGCCGCCGGTCGTCATCGGGCGCAACTGCAAGATCAAGGCGGGGGCGATTGTCGGCCCGTACAGCGTGATCGGCGACAACTGCATCATCGAGGAACACGCCAAAATCCACCGCAGCGTCCTGTGGGACAACGTGTACGTGGGGCTGGAAACGCAGTTAAGCGCGTGTACCGTCTGCTCGCACTGCACCATCAAGGCGAACTGCGACGTGCAGGAAGGGGCCGTGATCGGGGCGCGCTGCCGCATCGAGGAAGACTCGACGATCCGCACCCAGATCAAACTGTGGCCCGACAAGATCATCGAGGCGGGCAGCACGGTCACAATGTCGCTTATCTGGGGGCAAAAGTGGGCCGGGTCGCTGTTTCGGAACAACGGCGTCATGGGCATCGCCAATATCGAGATCACGCCCGACTTCGCCTGCAAGCTGGGCGCGAGCTTTGGCGGCTATCTGAAAAAGGGCGCAACAGTCGTCACCAATCGCGACAGTGGCCCCGTCGCCCGTATGATGAAACGCGCCATGATTTCGGGCCTGCTGTCCGTGGGCGTCAATGTCGTGGATATGCGCTCCATGCCTCTGCCGGTCGCCCGTTTGGGCATCTTAGGCACACAGGCGGCGGGCGGCGTCCACATCCGGCACTCGCCCGACGACCCCCGGATGCTGATGATCGAGTTTTTTGACGCGCAGGGCGTGTACCTGTCCAAGAACGCCGAGCGCAAAGTAGAGACTATTTTCTTCCGTGAGGACTTCCGCCGCGTGGACGCCGAACAGGTGGGGCAGTTGGAGTTCGCCAGCCGCGCCATCGAGCAGTACACCGAGGACTTTTACCGCCACGTCAAGACCGACCTGGTCAAGCAGCGCAAACTAAAAGTCGTGGCCGATTTCGCGTATGGCCGACTGGCGACCGTGTACCCGACCGTACTCGGCCGCATGGGCGTGGAACTGATCGCTCTGAACGCGTACCCGGACGTGGGCAAGGTTCCCAAGACGCCGGACGCCCGCGCCGCCCTGCTGCCCAACCTGGGCCAGATCGTGCAAACGCTTCACGCCGACCTGGGCGTGTTGTTTGAGGCCGACGGTGAGCGCATGACCATCATTGACGAGTACGGCAAGGCCATCGAGGGCGACAATCTGCTCGCCATGATGTCGGTTCTGGTGTCGCGCACCAAAGAACGCGCCCGCATCGCCGTACCTGTGACCGCGCCGCGCATGATTGAGGGATTGGCGGGACTGCACGGCGGCATGGTACAGCGCACCAAGACCGATGTACGCGACCTGATGGAGATGTGCCGGGGCGAAAACGGCAAGCCGGGACGCGTGGACTTTGCGGGCGACGACGCGGGCGGGTTCATCTTTTCGGAGTTTCAGCCTTCGTTCGACGCCATGTTCGCCTTTAGCAAAATGCTGGAACTGCTGGCCGTGACCGACATCCGGCTTTCGGAACTGAGCGCGGAACTGCCCCGCGCCCACGTCGCCCGCGCCCATGTGCGCTGCCCGTGGGAGACCAAAGGCCGCATCATGCGCGTCCTGACCAAAGAGGCCGACAGCCACGAGGGCCACAACGGCGACCATGTGGAACTCATAGACGGCATCAAATTCTTCAAGGGCAAAGACTGGGCGCTCGTCCTGCCAGACGCCTCCGAGCCGTTCTTCCACGTCTATGCGGAAGCCGACAGCGACGCCGCTGCCAACCAAATGGTAGGCGAGTACGTTGAAAAGATCGAAGCCCTGCGCGGATAAACCAATTGCGCTTTGATGTCTTCTATGCCAAAACAGCCCTTACAGGCATACATCTGTAAGGGCTGTGATGGCTCTGTATAGGGCTGCTCTCCAAACCGCTGCTGAGAAGCATGGCGAACATGCAGTATCCTGACGACGCCCGTATTCTCAGCATCCGGCTCGATAACGCGAAACAAAATACGGTACGCGCTACTGCCTTTACCGTAAATCAGTTGTCTAACGCCTCCACCAAGTGTGTCGCTCTCTGGTGCAGTAATGCAGCGGTGGGGCAGTTGCGCCAAACTTTCAAAGGCATTCGTCAACCCCGCGTACCAGCGTTCAGCCACTCGAAGCCCATATTGCATTCGGCCTAAGTAGGCCGCCTCTGCTTCTGCTTCTGCGGGTTCCGTCAACCTTACCTCGTAGGTTGAGAACTCGTCTGCCTCATCAGGCGGCATGATTATCCGCCTCCATTACCTCATGCGGCCAATCAGCGGCCAATCCATGCTTCTGGCGCTGTTCCGCAATAAACTCCGAAAGAGGGCGTTCGCGGCCTTCGTTCGCCGCTTGATCGCCGCGCCGAATGCCTTCTATGGCGCTTGCCCTGTCCTCCACCTCCCACTCCAGACCCGCAGCAATCAGCGCGTCAGCGACAAGGTTAGTGTCCTGCCCCTCACGCTGCGCTTTTTCCCTAAGACGCGCTTCTGTTTGCGGCGTCAACACGATTGTCATATCTGCTCCCTTATGAAAAACTATGAAGACGATTATGAAGACAATATTGATCACGCGAATGGAAGGCTAATCCTCGGTACGCAGCATACGATGGTGTTCGTTGATAATGTGGTCAATGCTTTGGGCCTGCCACGGCTGCCCGCCTTCGATCTGCATATAGGCGGTGTGCATCTGGCGGGCGCAGACAGAGGGCAGCATCTGGCCCGTTGCGGTTGCCAGACCGGGACACAGTACGGTTTTGATTGCGTCCTCGTGTTCTTGGTTAAACTGGCGTACTGCGCGCAGGGCAGCGCGAAACGCGAGGTAGGCGTTGGGCGTGTCGCGAACCGTGGCGGGAACGCGCATGGTGGGGGCGCTGATAAGGTACGGCAGATCGGGATCGCCGGTTTCTAGAATGACAGCCATGCCGACCGGCAGTTCGCCGTCGTACTCCTGCCGCAATTTGGCCTGAAGCCGCTCCTGCAATTGCCAGCCAAACCGCCGTGAGTACAGCAGGTCAATTCCGCCATCCATGAACCCGAAGCTGTTGGCGGGGCTGATGATGGCGTCTGCCTGGACGCCAAAAATGTCACCCCGCGCCGGTCGCGCGGCAGGCACATCCGCAAAAACATCCGTCCACGCCGCAACCAGTCTGGTGTTGATGTCCCGCAAATGGTAGATAACTTCGGACATAGTGTACTCCTTTACAGCAGGCTCCAGTAGCGTTCGGCGAGGAGGACAGCGACGTAATCGTCGTAAGGAAGCCAAGGGGTACGCAGGGCGAAGGGGAGCAGGCGCTGCGAGAGCGGCGGCTTGTTTTCGCGGACAAAACGCAGGCGCGCGGCCTCGGAGGTATGCGCCTCGTCTACGGATTGGATCGGCGGCTCGAAACCGGCGGAAAGCAGGGCGTTTCGTATTGGCTTCGATCCGGTCCCGTCGCCGCACAGCACGACGACAGGGCGATGCGCGGCAATCAACTCCTGTACGGAACGCATCAGGTCGTCAGGCGGCACGATGCCGCGATACAAGATCTGTCCATCCTGCCGCACGACGGCCACGCCGCACTTGGCGCGGCCCGGATCAATCGCCAGGGCGCATGGCGGCAGGAGGTTGTCGGGGGCGGCATTCTGCTGCATGATATATTCCGCCTTCTGCTGCCTGCTTACCGCAGAACCTGTATTGACCGCGCCTACTTGCCGGAAAAGCCGCGCAGGATCGGTGAGGGATTCAGCGACGAATTGACGGACGGGCTAGCGCCGTCGGCCTGCGCGGTCATGCCTGCGCGCGCCGGGGCGGTCTGCAGGCCCAGATGCGCGCTGTCCAGCGGGTCGGCGGATGATGTGGGGATGAGAGCCACGGCCTTGATCTGCACATTGCCGCCCATGCGCCGCACACGCGCCGTCAGTTGGCCGAGCGCGACGCTGTTGAACACGCCGACTTCCTTGCTGCCCGTCGTCGGATTGACGCGGGGAATGCTGCCCGCCCGCACCGCCGCGCCCCGAACGTCCTGCTGCAAAAACTCCGTGATCGCTTCCGTAACGCGCTCCGAGGGTTGAGACGCGTTGATGATGCGCGTGGCGACGACCTCGTTCTTGTCGAATACGCGCCGCACTTCAAACGGGTGCAGTTCCAATAGCGCCTGCTCGCCCCTCACACAGTTGTTCAGCGAATTGGCGACGACCACGACCGGCGCGCTGCTGGCGGCGATGTTTTCGGACAGGGCGTTCAGGCTGTCGGCCTCGTCGGTCTCCTGCATATTGCGGGGCGTGACGACGCGCTTGCTGATGATGCGTACCGCCCGCCCGTTTGCGCCCCGCCCCGCGCCATACACGCCCTCGGCGGTATCGCTGGCGTCTTCCAGTAGCTGCGTGATCTGACGCCGCGCTTCCTCCTGGCTGAGATGCGCGGACAAGGTGCGCCGGGACAGTTCCGCGCCCGCCCGTATATTGATTTCGCCCTGTCGGAGAGCGTGGTAGTTCTGCGTGAAGGCTTGTTCCGCCCCGGCAAGCTGCGTATACGCCTGATCGAGCTGGCGGTTGACCTTGTCCAGTTCCGCCTGCTTGCGGGCGATGTCGGCCTGCCTGCGCGCGAGATCGGCCTGTATGCTGCGGTTGTTGTCGTCCAGAAAATCGCCCTGTTTGCGGATGCGCTCAATCGCGCCCGTGACCTGGCTGACGTTCTGCGTCAAACGCGCCTGCTCCTGCTGCCGCTCCTTGTTGACCTGCTCCAGTTGCTTGATGGACGCCGATAACTGCTCATTTTGATTAGTTTTGTCTTTGATCCGCCCGATTAATTCTTTGCCGTAGACTTCTACGCGCCGGTTTTCGGCGATCTTCTCCTGCAGGTCGGCGGACTTGCGCGCGATGTCGGCGCGTTTCTGTGTCAGGGTCGCCTGCAAAGCGGTCTGCGTGGCCTGAAGTTTGGCAATGGCAGCCTGTTTGGGAGCGATCTCCCTGCGGGCCGCTTCCAGGTCACTTTTGCTGCGCGCCAGCAAGCTCCGGTCAGCGGTCAGTTCGCTGCTGTCTTTAGCGAGTTCCGATTGAACGCGGGCCTGTTCCAATTTGTACTGTGCGGCCTGCTCGGCAAACTTTTGCGCCTGCGTCTTGCGCTCCACGACCAGACTCACGTTCAGGCGCTTGTTCTCGTCAATCGCCCGCTCGCCATACAGCACCACCTTTTGCACCGTGGGAAAGGCGATAAAGACCGTGATGATACTGAGCAGCGCAATGAACCCGCCCGTCAGCGTGGTAATCAGGATGGCCGTATACTTGGGACGCAGGCCGAGCCAGCGCACCCGCTTTTTGCCCCAGCGCCTGCCCTGTAAATCGCCGTAATAGGAGATAAACCCGCCCAATACCACCATCAGCAGCAGGGCGAGTATAGTCCAGAACATGAAAGTCCTCCTGCGGGGGGAGATAACACATATGAGATAAGAGCTAGGAGGTGACAACAGGGCAGGTCTCTGCTATTCCCTGTTGTCTTCTCCTACCTGGATGCGCGCAGGGCCAGGATGAGGCCCAACGTCAAGCCTACGATGTCGGCGAGAAACGCGGCCAGCATGGGCGGCACGCTGCCGCTTGCGCCCGCCACCCACATGGCGCGATAAAAAACCCAGTACGCGAACACGATGCTCAGGGCCATGCCAAATCCGACCGTGCGGCTGGCTCCCCGCGAGGTGTTGATGCCCAGCGCGGCCCCGACGATCCCAAAAATGATGCTGGCGAGCGGCAGGGCGATCTTGCCGTACAAATCTACCTCTTTGCCTTTGACATCGGCAAGATGATTATTGGCGTAATCCGAGCGAATGTCGTAGCGCAGTTCGCGGAAACTTTTGGTGTCGTTGTCTATGCGCTGCATACTCATCAACTCATCCAGCGACTTGCCCATCTTGGCTCCGCCGGGAAGGGTGTCCAGCGTGTCGAAATCCAGAACCTGCACACTTTCCAGTTTGCCCGTATCCTTGTTCCAGACCGTGGTTTTCGCGCTGCCGTTAAAGTATTTCCAGTCCAGGCCGCTTGTGCTGCGCGCAAGCGCGCGTTCGCAGTACACTTCGACCTCGGCCTGCCCGCTGTGGGCCGGGTCTTTGCTGTACTTGATGAGCGTGACGCCGTGCGCCGTTTTGGTGCTACGGTCGAAGCCGTGATCTATCTTGATGAAGCTCTCGACCGTGGATTTGTCATCGGACATCACGGGAAGCGCAAGCGCCTTGTCCTGACCGGCCCGCGTTGTGACCGCGTCCTGCTTCAGCTTGTAGGCCGCGCGGCTGCACGGCGGCACGACCAATTCGTTCCACGCAAATGCGGACAGACTGACGACAATGCCCATCAGCAGTACGCCTCGCATCATGCGCGGGAAACTCACGCCTGCCGCGAAAATGGCAATCGCTTCCTTGTCCGCGCTTAATCGCCCAAATCCGAGCAGGGACGCGAGCAGCATCGCCATCGGGAACGTCTGCGTTACGATGCTGGGCAGCACATACACGATGAAGCGCAGCACGGTCAGCGGCGGCACTCCCTGCACGAGCAGCGTGGTCGCCTGAAACAAGAACCCCGCCGTGAAGACCAGAAGCAGGAACATGAACATGCCGTTGATGAACGGCCCGATGAGGTCCTTCAAAATCACTTTGTCAATCAGACGCATTATTTCTCGTCCTCATCTTTTCGATCCTCTTTTTTCTGTTCATCTTCTTTTCGTTTATCTTCCCGTTCGTCGTCCTGTTCCTCCGGGCGCTTTAATTCGTTTTTTAGCTCTTCCTCGGCGGCGCGGCGCGCGGCGTCCTCGGCGTCCAGCCGCTGCGACTGTCCAAAGCGCTCGCCGAAATAGGTGCTGCGGGCTATGGAGTCGTGCATCAGTTCGCGGGACAGGCCCGTGACGCGTATCTGCCCGTCGGCGACGATATACGCCCGCTGCGTGATACGCAGCATGGCCTCGACATTGTGATCGGTGATCAGGATACCGATTTTGTCCGCCGATTGCGTCAGGCTGATGATGATGTCCTCAATGTCCTCGATGGCTTTGGGGTCAACGCCCGTAAATGGCTCGTCCAGAAGGATGAATTTCGGGTTGGAGGCCAGGGCGCGGGCGATCTCGACGCGTCTGCGCTGCCCGCCCGAAAGCGTCCGCGCCACCTGATGCCGTAAGGGTTCGACGTGCAGCTGCTCCATCAATTCATTGGCCCGATTTTTGCGCTGGGCGCGGGACATGCGCTGCATCTGCAACACCAGATGAATGTTTTCCTCGACGCTCAGGTTGCGGAAAACCGACGCTTCCTGCGGCAGATAACTAATACCGGCCCTGGCCCGCTTGTACATCGGGCGGCGCGTAATGTCCTGGCCGTCGAGCAGCACAGATCCCCGCTGCGGCTTGACAAGGCCGACGATCATGTAAAAGGTCGTGGTTTTGCCCGCGCCATTGGGGCCAAGCAGGCCGACGACTTCGCCCTGCCGCACTTCGAGCGAGATGCCGTCCACGACGCGCCGCCCCCGGTACGCCTTGACCAGATTCTTTGCGGTTATTTCAAGCAGTTGTTCGGACATAGTTGTTATTGCACAATGGGCGGGTACAGAAAACGTACCCGCCTCGGAGGGCTTCGCCCAAGCGTCCTCGCGGACGCGATGCGGGCCAGGATGTCACTTAACCCAAGTTGCTACCTCGACTCTTTGATCTCGACGCTTTAGCGCAAAATGCCGTTCTTACAACGTTGCTATCTCAAAGACGTTTCAAGATAGCAACCGGGTTACTTACGTTTCTTTTTAGTTGGCTTCTTCGCTGAGGCCATGCCTGCATCGGCAGGCTGCGAGCCGGGCGAATTACGAAAGTGGTTGACTAGCGTACCTGTTCTCTGAGGCGTATCGTACTTCAGATCGCGGGTCAGCAGATTGTACGTGAATATATCGTCTGGCTGGCTGCCGGTTCCATCTGTAACCCCATCCGGCGTGGCAAGGGTGATCTTGGTAACGCCCAGCACTTTGATGATCTGTGACTGTGCGCCGCTATCGGTGACGTTGTCGGTAAATAGTACCGTGCTGCCGGCTCCGGTCAGGGTCTGCGCGCCGCCTTTTTTCAGTGGCTGCTGAAACTTGTACGTGACATTGTTGGTGGCCCGCGCCTCGCGCAGCGCGGTCACTTTGTGGGTTTTGTTGTCTTTGCCCTTGACCTCAGTGACGACGAAATCCGCTTCCAGGTGCGGCGTGTTGATTTCGGCGTCGCTCTTGGTGGCCGGGTCATTGGACACGAAATGTACGCGTGGGCCTTCCACAAGCAGACTTTTTTCCGGGATGTACGTGGCGGTCTGAAAGGCGGTCACGACAATATCGCCGATGACGAACGGCGTTGTTTTGCCGGATGTGGGGAACACGATATCGCTTGGTAGACCGGGCGGCTGTGCGTTCGGCTCCTCTTCGGGCGGCGCGGCGTTGATAACGGGCGGGTTGGCTGCGTCGGGCGCACTATTGGCGGCAGGCGGGACAGGCGCGTTGGCGGGCCGCACATTCGCTCCCTCCAAGGGGGTTGGCGCAGGCCTGGTTCCTGCCGCCTGTCCGACGGGCGGCGTGGTGCGAGGCGCGAAACTCAGGCGCGTGTGTTCGGGCGAGCCGGTCACGACATAGCGCGGATCGTCGCCCATCGTGGCCGTAACCCGCGTAGCCGTGAGCGTGGCGGGTTCTTTCAGCGTGGCGGGATCGGTCAGGCCGGCATTTACGCCGCCCTCCAGGATGAGCGGCTGGCCGCGCTGCGACGTGATCTGCCCCGCCGTGCCTGTCAGCGTCTGCATATTGCCCTGCGCGGTCGTGCGGCGGCAGTCGAATGTGACGCCCCCGGTCGCGGCAAGACTGTCCTTGTCTTTCTCCAGGCCGGCCACAAAATGGGGCGCTTTGAAAACATTGTGGCTTTTGTCCTGCGGGTTGTCAGACTCGATCACGACGAGCGGCCCATCAAATCGCGCCGCCTTGCCCGTATCTACATCGCCGCTCGCAAAACCATGCGCGTGAACCGTGCCGGGCTGAAACGCGAATGCGCGTTTTTTGCCGTCGGCCTTTTTGCCATTTGCTTCACCACCCGTCTTTTGGTCGGGGGGGGGCAGGGGCGTAAACCGTATGTCGTTCAGGGCCGCGCTGCCGGCTACATGGTAGCGGCCTTCACCTGGCATGACCAGGCTGCCGACGCTCAGAACGGCGGGGTTGAGAAAACGTGAAGGATCGGTCAGCGTAGCGTGGACATCGTCCAGCAGGCGCAGGGTCTTGTCGGCCTGTTGATAGGTGGCGCGGCGTGCCGTGCCTTGAATTACGCGCTCGAAAATGCGCCCGCCCAGCTTTACCTGCTCTGTGATGGTATAGCGCACATTGCCGATTAGGTCTGCCGAGCCATTGCCGCCGCTCGCCTGGTGCGTCGTGATGTGGTCGGCCAGGACGAGAAGATGCAGGGTGCGTTTCTTGTCCGTCGTTTCAACCTTGATGTCGGGGCCTTCCAGCGTAGAGTTCTTGAAGCCGTCCGGGCTGGTGAGACTGCGATAGTCGGTAATAGTAACGTCGCCGATTTGCGTTTTATTCGGGTTTTTCGCGACGGCAGGCTTTGACGCTCCTGATTTCGCTCCCCCCATCGGCTGCGTGGCGGGCGCGGGCGGCGCGGCGGACGCGAGACGAGGCACGACGCCCGCCATCAGCAGCAAGGCACACGGTTTTATTGGGGCGAACATTCTCATAATTCGTCTTTCAGAGAGAACAGGCCAGATCAATGCAGATTATTGTCGCTGCGAAACGTGCGTTTGGCCGTGTCGTAGAGAATGCGGTTCGACTGAGTGCTTACGTCCGGCGAACCCGGCTGTGTGCGGAACAAGCGCGCATTCCCTGTACAAACCACCTGCGTGGTATGCGAGTCCCACTTCACTTTATCCGCCTGTACGGTCGTGTCGGAGGGTTTGGCCTTTTGTCCCGGCGCGGTCATCGGGTCTAAAACGGAATGGAGGGTCACGCCGCCCGTGGCGATAAGGATGCGGTCGCGCTCGTTCGTCGTGACAAAAGGCGCGTCGAGTGTGGCGGACGGCTGGCCCTCATGGTAAAAAGTGGCGTGAACGTCGCGCAGGTGAACGGTCAGCACGTTCTGCTTGCCCACCGTTTTGTTGTCCATCAAGCCCTGCCGCGCATCGGCGACAAGAATGCGCCGGGGTGGGGCCGTGGGGTTTTTAGGATCGGGCGCATACCAGGGGATATGCCAGCCGGTTCCCTGCACGGCCCCCGGCAAGATTATATCTTTCGCCGCCTGCTTCAATTTGGCTCGGCTTGCCCCGCCGTGCAACGCCGCCATGTCCGGCCCGGACTTCGGTACGCCGCATCCGCCGACAATAATGAGACCACAAGCAATTATGTTTTGTGCTGACTTGTTCAAGCGGTAGTTCGTTTCACTTCTTGTCTTGAACTCGGATTACACGGATTGAATGGATGACCATGATGTTTGTACCCAACTCTGCCCTGTTGGATTGTAGAACAGGCTGCTACAAACGGCATATCTAATCCTGTCCATCCTATAAATCCGTGTAATCCGAGTTCAAGACAACACATTACTCCGGCGAACCCGGACGCTGCGCGTGTACCCAGGCGTCGAAGTCGTCGTCCTGGGTTTCCAACAAGTCAGTCTCTTCTTGGAGTGTCTCAAGACGGAACCGCATAGCCGTCGCTTTCAAGTTGGCTTCGAGCAAAATTGCCTTCCATGTGCGAGCGCCGATACGCTCTTCTTGCTGCCGTATTCGTTCCTTTGTTTGTTCCGCAGCCTGCGTAGCCTGAACAAGCAGCGATTGCATTACAGGTAATATCTGTTCATGCTGTCGCTTTTCCCTGTAGAATTGCCGGGCCAATTCACGGTTGCCCTGGTCGAGCGTCTGCAAGGCTTTGCGGCTATACTCCTCATTAAGCTTTGCATGTCTGGCAACCTGACTTGTCAGATTGTTCTTGTAAGTCAGAGCGCGAATGGCATACTCGCGGTTCCTGATCTGGTTTTCCTTCAGGTCAATCACGGCCTGCCGCAAAATCGTTTCGACCGACACGCTCGCATCGTCCTGCTCGTCCGCCTCTGCCGTATTCAGAGGCAGGATGTACTCGGCCAGATCAGCCAGCCGCTTGTTGAGAACAGACTGATACTCTTCCGGTGTAACGCCCCGCTCCTGCGCCCGCGCGGCAACTACGGCGTCGAACTGCGGCGACTCGTTTACGGCGGCAGAAGGTAGGCCCGTCGGGGAGGCGTCTGTTACGTCCTGTGCCTCGTTCCCCTCTTTGCTTCCCTGTACTGCGGCATCATCCGCTGAGATGTCGGCTGCGAGCGGCTGGTCGTAATCGCCCGATGCGAGGGCATCCAGCGTGTCGCTCAGGATGTTCGGAAGTGGGGGCGTTTCCTCGGTGCTGGCGGGTGCGTTGAATATCGGCGGCTTGGGCGCTTCGGCGGGCTGCATTTTGAGCAGGTCTTCGAGGTCGCGGATGCTGCGCTTCACTTCCTCTACGCTGGTTTCGATGCCTGCCAGTTCCCCGCGCCGCGTTTGAAGTTCCTGGTCGGCAGCGACTTTGGCTTGAAGGCGCAGTTTGGCGGTTCCCCGGTTGCCGTCGCGCAGGGCTTCGGTCGCCTCGCGCTCCAGGGTGGCTGTCCGCTGCTCCAATCGCTCCACTTCGACATGCAGATCGTTGCGGCGCGTGATGGCGTTCATGAGCGCGGCGCGGTTCTGCTCCTGCATGGCCCTCAGATCAAGGGCGGAATTCTCCGGCATACGTTCACTCTCCAGCCAAATTGTCAAGTATTCAACTGTTCTACGACAGAGTTTGCGATGCCGCTCAGACCGCGTTCAGTTCGATTGTCGGCAGGGAACGGGTCGAGCGGCGTAACGCGCTGTTCTGCTCCGCGCCATTTTGTTCTATTTCGCGGCGCAGTTGCCCGCAGGCAGCCGCGATGGCGTGACCGCGTGTCATGCGCTGTGTGGCGACCCGTCCCGCCCGTTCCAATTCCTCGCGAAAGCGGACGATACTTTCCCTTGTCGGACGCCCAAAGCCCTGCGATGTTTCCACGTAGTTGAACGGAATCAGGTTCACGTTACCGGGCAGTTTTTTGGAACGCAACAGTGCGCCCAATTCGCGGGCATGTTCCGGGCGGTCGTTGACGCCGCCGATAAGCAGATACTCGAATGTCAGGTCGCGATGCGTGTTTTTCACATACTCGGCGCAGGCGTCCATGATCTCGTCCAGCTTCCACTTGCGGGCCGTAGGAATCAGTGTGGCGCGCAGATCGTCGTTGGGCGCGTGTATCGAAAGCGCGAGCGTGACCGGCAGATCTTCGTGGGCAAGCTGCCGTATACCCGGCACGACCCCGACCGTGGAAATGGTCAGATTTCTTAGCGACACGCCGACTTCACTACCCAATACGCGCAGGCTCTTGACGACATTGTCATAGTTCCACAGCGGCTCGCCCATGCCCATATAGACTGCGTGCGAGATGCGCCGCGCGCTGTCGTTCTGCATCTTGACGAACTGCCCGACGATCTCGCCGACCGTCAGGTTGCGCGCCAGCCCGCCCTTTGCCGTGGCGCAGAACGTACACCCCGCCGCGCACCCGATCTGCGTGGACAGGCACACCGACACGCGTTCGGGATAGGGCAGGTACACGCTTTCAATCGTCAGGCCGTCCGCCTGCTTCATCAAATACTTGGCTGTCTCATCGGGCGACACGTCTTTGTGCGCGATGTCCGGCAGGCCCACTGTGTACGTCTCGGCCAGCCGCTCCCGGAACGGACGCGGCAGATCGTTCATAGCGTCCAGGGTCTCGGCCCCGCGTTTATAAATCCATGCGCCAAGTTGCTTGCCCCGATACGCGGGCTGTCCCGCATTTTGCGCCACCGCGCCCAATTCTTCCGTTGTCAACCCAATCAAAGACTTCATAACTGATTCCAAATTCATGTTTCACGCAAAGACGCCAAGACACAAAGAGAACAAGAAAAGTTATCCACAGATTAACACAGATGTTTACAGATTACCATGCAAAAGGATAAAAGAACAACATCAGGCTGTTTGTGAAATCAACCTCCAGCTAGTTCTAAAATCCTGTCCATCCTGAAAATCTTGTTAATCCTGTCTAATTCTCTTGTCTTTCCTTTGTGCGGGGCGTCTTTGCGTGAAACCCTACTGTATTATCTGCGCGGCGGTGTGGTCGTCGGGCGAACGGGCGGCTGCACGGGTGTGGGTGTGACCGGGCGCACGGGCAGAACGGGTTCAAAGTCCATTTCCGACGTGGGCAGGGCGCTGGTATCGCGCCGCGTGTTATTCCCGCCGTTGCCGTTCGCGTTGTTCTTGCCGCCGATGCCGTTGCCGCCCGTGACGACCTGCGCGGCCATCAGGGTCTGCACGACGCGCATCACGTCGTCGCTGCCCGATGCCGCCGCGCTGTGTCCGCCTTCGCCGGTCGTGCCGAAGTTGACGAACTGGCCGTTGGCGAGGGCGTTAGCGACTTCGCGGGTCAGAGCGGGGGCCATTTCCAGGCGTCGCAGGTCAAGATACGCGCCGCCCGCCTCGGAAAGCGCCTGCGCCTTCATGCGGATGGCCTCGGACTCGGCCTCGGCGACCGCGCGGATACGCGCCGCCTGCGCCCGTCCTTCGGCTTCCTGCTGAATCACGTTCTGCTCGGCGTCCGCGCTGGCCTGCGTGATCTGGTTTGCGGCCAGTTCCGCCGAACGCTGCTCGCGCACGGCGGCCTGCTTTTCGGCCTCGGCGCGGGCGATGCTTGCGCCGTTCGAGGCGATCTGCATGTTCAGGGCGCGTTCCTGGTCGTTGACCTTCTGCTGCGCTTCCAGTTGCGCGATGCGCGACCGCTGCTCTTCCTGCGCCTGCACCACGTCCGCGCTGGCTTTGGCGCGCGCCGCCGACTCGCGCCGCCGCGCCTCGGCCACCTCGCTCAAAACCGCCTTAATGTTCAAACTGTTAAACGACAATCCCAAGTCCAGCAGTTCCCGCGAACAGGCGTCCTTGATGATGACGGCAAGCTCGTCGTCCTCGCCATGCGTCAGGCTTTCCGCGCCGCTGTTGGGAATGACAAGCGCGCCCGCCGCCCGCTGCGTCACGATTTCTGCGCCCACGGGCGGCACGAGCAGGGCGCTGCCGGTCGGGGCCAGTGCCTGCGCGGGCCGCGCGTTGAACAACTGATCGTGCTTGAGCAGGTTGATGGCGCGGCGTCCCGCCGACGATAGCACATCGGTCAGCGTGGAAAGCTGATCGCCCGCAGGCTTGGAAAAGAACTTGTTAGCCGCCGTGTTGACCATCGCGTCGCTTTCGCCCACGCTGACGATGGCCGAGGCGCGTACCGTGACCTTGACGGGCGCGGGACGGCCATTCGAGTCCACGTCCGCCGTCTGGTCGGTAATCTCGATGTCCACGTTGATGGCCTGCGCGGGAATGGCGCGCGACTGCGTGAACAGCGGCACGACAAACGCTTTGGTCGGGCCGCGAAAAATACGTAGTCCGCCCGCCTTCCACCAGTTGACAAGCAGAATCTGTCCCGCGTCCACGCTCCGTAGAAACGTGGTCACGATGATCGTTGTAAAAACCAACAGGCCGATAATGGTAGCGGCCAAAACCACGAGTGCCATAAATCTCTCCTCAACAGCGGCACACAGTTAAAACCTTTGAAAACTTTGTCTCACGCAGAGACAAAGCACAAATACTATCCACAGATTACGCAGATGACACACATTAAGGACGGTGAACAGTCGAGTCGGCTACCACATCAATCCTGTACATCCTGAGAAATCCTGTTAATCCTGTCCATTTCCCCTGCGCCTCTGCGTGGGGCGTGAGATCATCCTATCGAAACTTGTAGGTGTTCACCGTCGGGGTCTACTTCTTCGACGCGCATCTTATCGCCGACGCGCACCGGCATCATCGCCTGGGCGGGCGGCAGGATCGCGCTGAACTGCACCTCGCGCCCGTCACGTACCACGCGCACAATACCCTTGCCGTTGCGGAACGGCGTCACGGCATGAGCCTCGGCCATCACAAGATGCTCGACCGGCGTGCTGGGCGTTCCCTGAAAGCCCATCAGAAAATTCCATAGCGGTGTAAGCGCCAGTCGTTCCAGCAGCACGGCGGGCAGCAGGGCTGCGACGTAGGCGAGGGCAAGCGGCGTATGGAACGCTTCAACAAGCGCGTAGCCGAATGCGCCATACGCAGCCAGGATGCTGAACACAATTCGCGGTGAGGGCAGCCAGCGCGATACTCCGGCTCCATTGCCGGGTGCGGCTGCGCCGGCCTGCGCGCCATTAGAGGCAGGCACGTTCGCCCCGCCCTTGGGCAGAAGCGAGGCGCCGTGCGCGTGGGAAAGCGCGGCCTGCGCCCCGCCCGGAAGATGCCCGTGGACGCCCATGCCGTGGCTGTGCCGCCCGAACGCGGGTATCGCCATCAACGCCATGCCGAACATGCCGGCAATCATCAGCACAAGAAACAGCGTCATCACGCCCTCCCTCGCCGCTTTGCGAGCCTCCGTCAAACCCGTACCACTTTACACCTATCTGTATCTTTATTATACATTGATTCGCTGCGCTTTGAGAGCCTGTGTTCCCGCTCGCTTTGCAGCATGTTTCGCATGTTGTCGTGAATGCTCAGGCAAAACATGAGCGATTTATGGCATAATACTATTGTAAACAACTTTGTAAACAACGGACGCTAAAAGGGGCTGAACATAATGCCGATCAAACCGCCGCGCCGCTTCTCTCCTTTTACGAACACGCTGTACCATGCAGGTCTCGCCTGCACACTCGGCGCACTTCTTTTCGCTATCACCTTCCCGCTTTTTGAGGAGTATCTTCCGGGCCGCAATAGGGCTTACCTCCATGTATTGGAACAGCATTACAACCCGCATTTTGTCAAGCATCAGAAACGTGAACACAACCAATTTGTTTATGAGCGTCAGCCTTATCTGCTATACCTCTCCTGGTTCCCAACCGGCGATCCTGTCTGGGCGCGCGCCTGTACCGTAAGCGCAAAGGGCGCGACGAAACATGAGCGTATTGTTTGGAACAATGGAACCGGAGGAGGCGAGGGCGAATCCATTGACGACCCGCGTGACCTGGAGACATTACAGCAGCTGTCCGCGCTGCCGTCCGGCCTGGAGTCTCCCAATGATGTGGCGTATGGCGGACTGCTGATTGTCACTTCCGCGCGACAGGGGCGGCGCGTCACGCGCTATTACGACCGCGCGCGCCTTCCCCCGACTGTGAACAGACTTGTTCAACTGCTCCATCTGGAACTGAACTCGCGCCTGGAAGTGAACTTGCGCTGAGAAAGCCTTGTAATGGAGCGACACTGCACAACGCGCCGCCGATTCCTGTGGAGGATTTCGGCGGCGCGTCTTTTATGCTGTTACGCTCTTTTTGTTCTTCTTTCGTTTGGTTCGCGTGTTTTGCGGTTTGACTTCCCCGCGTTACTTCTTGAGCGCTTTCACGGCCTCGACGATGTGTTTGGCGCTGATGCCCGCCGCGTCAATGAGTTCTTCGGGTTTGCCGGATCCGGGCATGTCGCGCACGCCGATGCGCGTGACGCTGGGCGCGGGCTGGCCGTTGAACACTTCCAGAACCGCGTCGCCCATGCCGCCCTGCGGCCAGTGGTCCTCGACGACGATAAGCTGATCCTGGCACTCATGCGCGGCCTTTTCTATCGTTGCGGCGTCAATCGGCTTCACGGTGTACAGGTCAATCACGCGGATGTGGATGCCCTCGGCCTGCAATAGATCGTATGCTTTCAGCGTTTCATGCAGCGTGATGCCCGCCGCGATCACAGCCGCCACGTCGCTGTCGGACGATTTCAGCGTCTTGCTGCCGCCAATCGGGAAACTTTCGTCGGGGCCGTACAGTACGGGCAGTTTTTCGCGCGTCGTCCGCATGTAGTTGATGCCCTTGCGTCCGGCCATCTGCGCGATCAGATGCACGGTCGTGGTGGGGCAGGACGGATACACGACGACGCTGTCAAACACACAGCGCATGATGGCGAGGTCTTCCAGGGCCATCTGCGAGGGGCCGTCCTCGCCAATCGAAACGCCCGCATGCGAGCCGACAAGGTTGATGTTGGCGCGCGAGATCGCCGCCATACGGATCTGGTCGTAGGCGCGGGCGAAAAAGGCCGCGAACGTGGACGCGAACGGGATTTTGCCCAGCACCTGCATTCCGACCGCCGCGCTCACAAGCTGCTGTTCGGCGATGTACACTTCCAAAAAGCGATCCGGGTACACCTTCTTGAACTTGTCGGCGAATGTGCTGTTGCTGACCTCGCCGTCCATGACCGCGACATTGGGATTGGCCGCACCCAGGGCGACAAGCGCGTCGCCATACGCCTCGCGGGTAGCGACTTTCGTACCCATCGCATACTGCGGCGGCACGAACTTCGCCATGTCGGGCAGCTTGGTCGGGTTGCCTTCGCGGGGCGGCTTCACCTTGATGATGATGTCGCCTTTGGGGTTGCCCAATTCGGCAAGCGCGCGGGCCTCGTCCGCCTGCGGGATGGCCTTGCCGTGATAGCCCTCGATGTCGGACGTAAAAGAAACGCCCGCGCCCTTCATGGTCTTGGCGATGATACAGGTGGGCTTAAACGACTCTTCTGCCTCTTCGAGCGCGTCGGCGCACTCCTGCACATTATGGCCGTCAATCACAATCGCGTGCCAGCCGAAGCTCTCCATGCGCGCCTTGTAGACCTCAGTATGCCACTGCACCATTGTCGGCCCGCGCTGTCCAAGCCTATTGTCGTCAATGATGGCGACCAGGTTGTTGAGGTTATAAAAGCCGGCCAGTTCCAGGGCTTCGTAGTTGCTGCCCTCGGCCATTTCGCTGTCGCCCAACAGCACCCACACCTTCATGTTGTCGTGCAGCAGGTTCTTGGCGGCCCAGGCCATGCCCACGCCTGCCGGCAGGCCCTGACCGAGCGAGCCGGTCGCCAGATCCACATACGGCAGGCCGCTGGGTTCGGGAACCGGGTGGCCTTCGATGCGGCTGCCGAACTTGCGGAGGGTCAGCATCTCCGCATCGGTAATCGCGCCCGCCGCCTTGAACATGGAATACAGCAGGGGCGCGGCGTGGCCTTTCGACAAGATCAGGCGGTCGTTGCGCGGGCTGTGCGGGTCGTTAAAGTCGTAGTGCAGATGTTCGGACAGCAGCACGGCCATGATGTCGGCTGCCGACATGCTGGACGTGGGGTGTCCGCTGCCCGCCGTCGTGGTGCTGCGGATGCTGTCGGAGCGCAACTGCGCGGCCAGGGCTTTCCATTCTTCGGGATTGTTTGCCATGTCGAAATAAACTCCTCTTGGGTTCGGGGGTTGGTGTCGCCGTAATCGTTTACGTATATTCGCCGCCTATGGTCGCGTTGCCTGCCTGTTTTACCTGCGTATAGTCAGTATTTTAGCCTGTTCTATGCAGCACGGAGGAGATTACGACGAGTCCTGTCCTTGTGCTTTGTGGAATGTTGCGCTTTGTTATGTTTCGTGGCACCATGGTTGGAAATGCAAAGGAAGTGAAAGACCGGAGTTTGAAGGGGGCGCAGACCTAATGCCACAAACACGCGAACATAAGTCGGAGGATCTGCCGCAATCCGACTTGAAGTTACTTGCGGCTTCTGACGTGTCTGTTGCTGATGAACATCCTATAGAGGCTGTACTGCCTGTCCCTGACACGCACCCCCTGGCGCACCTTGCCGGCAAGTACAACGAGGAGCCATTATGGGACGACTTCTTGCAGGCCATGCACGAAGTTCGCTGCCGCATGAACGCGCAGTAAGAGACTACGGAGTAGACTGGTGTACGTAAGGAATGTCAAACCGACCAATCTTCCGCTTTCAGGTCCGGCACTTTGCCGAAATCGGACAAATTACGCGTCAGGAGCGTAGCGTTGTTTGCAACAGCAATGGCCGCGATTTGCAAATCTTTTGTGCCGACGCGAAGACGAGCCACCCTAAGACGTTCGTAGACGGCAGCAGCCTTTTCATCGTAATCTAAAATGGGAATGTGCCGAAACCTCTCCACATGACGGCGTAATCTTGCGAATGCCTCAATCTGCTTTGGAGACGTATTGGCGTACGCAGCATAGGCTAGCCATCCGCGCATCTGCTCCTCGTAAGTGACGATAGTAACGAAAGCCTCTTCCTCCGGCAAAGCGGCGAGACGCCTTCCGAGGTTGAAAGCCTCGATAGTATCCAAATCCAATATGCTGAGATGGTCTGTATCCAAGACGTACATCAGGAAGCAGGCTCCTCATCGTACTCCATACGTTGCGCCTCCCGCCACTCCCGCCCTAGCTGCATGGCCTCAATATAAGCCGGATCGTTTTTGAACGTCCCGCGTATCTCTTCCCACCAGGGCTTCTTCGCAGGCGCAGTCAAAGCGCGTCCCCGTTTCAACGCTTCCACTTCCGCTTCCAATCGCGTCAGCCGTTCTTCCAGTTCTGTGACTGCCATTTGAATACACTCCTCACTGCGCTCTTGATAATAGCCTGATTGTACCTCAACTTCTCCTCTCTCTCACGTCCGCCTTTCTAGCTGTCGGACGGCCTATGCGCCTGTAATTGCGTATGTTGAGCGTGGGTTATCCGGCATATAAAATGCCGGATACTAGGCCTGCGGCCAACTGTCCTGTTTGTTAAGGGTCGTGTGTAAGCAGCGACATTGGATGTTCAGTCCGCTTAACCCACAACGTAAATTCATTCCCATTTTGTGTTCCTCGTCCGGTTGGCCGCAGGCCTAATATCCGGCATTTTATATGCCGGATACGCGCCCGCCCCGGTTAGTTGCCGGACAGCACACGCCGCAAGCCGCCGACTGGCAGATGCAGTCGGCGGCTTGCCAGACAGGTTTCATCGAGTGCCGGCGCGTTCCTGCCCGCAGCGCAAAACGCAACCGGACAAAGCGCGGCGTAACGTCTGCTCATTTCACATCAAGCGCAGACCTGAACCGGCAGCGACCTTCGCGCTAACGAGACTGCTTGCGGCGACGGCGCAGAAACACGCCGCCCGCGCAGAAAGCTGAGGTGAAGCATATACAGGGGATACAGGTCACATCAGGCTAAGTTTACTCTCGCCGAGTGATGTGCGCCTCGCAGGTGTACACCTCGCGGAGACAATTCGATAAGGCATTTGTATGTGCAGGAATGTTGATGTTTATGCTCAGAGATCGGAGGCAACGCAAGGTAGGTTGGGAGGATTTCCCAAACCTACCCTGCGCCAGCATCAGGGGGTGGGGAAAGTATAGGAAGCGAGAACGGCTCCGGTGTGGGTGTCCACGACCGAGAGCAGCAACGTGCCGTCAAGCTGACTGGCAAGCAGGCGCGTGTTGTTGTCGCTGCCTGTACTCAGCGCCGTGTACGCCGCCCCCATCGGAGGCACATACGCCACGCCCGTATCTACAGCGTCGGCGCTGATGTCTACGCTCCACACGCCCGTCAGTCCATCTATCCGGTTCCACAACACGCGGGCGCGCTTGTCCCCGCCCACGCTCAGCGCGGTCGCCGTCCAACTGGCATCGGTGGGGTACGCGCGCGAGTAGCGGGGGGAGGCGCTCAGGCTGTCGAGCCGCCACAGGCTCATCAGCCCCCCCGGAGCCGTCCACAAGACGCTTGCGCGGTTGTCGCTGTCGAGAGCTATTGCCTGAGCGTTCCACGGCGCGCAGGGGCCATACGCCACGCCGTACACAGCGGCATTGGCCAGCACATTGACGTTCCACAGGCTCAGGTAGCCCGCAGGCGTGGTCCACAGCACGCGCGCCAGGTTGTCGCGGCCCACGGCAATGCCCTGTGCGTTCCAGGGTGTGCAGGGGCCATACGCGGAGGTATATACGTTGCTGCCATCCGTCTCGTCTATGTTCCACAATCCGATCTGACCCTGCGCGTTGCTCCACAGCAGGCGCGGCTTGTTGTCGGCTCCTACGCTCAGGCCGGTGGCTGTCCAGCCGACAAACGGGCCATACGCATAGCGGGTAAGAACGCTGCCGGTCGTGGTGTTGACGTTCCACACCTGAATGCTTCCATCGCTCTTGTTCCACAACACGCGCGTGTTGCCGTCCGGCCCTACCGCCTGCGCCTGCGCCTGCCACACCGGACGTTCATACGCGCCAATGTCGCTGTGACTGCCCTGACGTGACGCGCCCCGCTGATCCGTCGTGGGCGCAACGGTGTCGTCGCCCGCGTCTATGGCCGGACTGCCTGCCAGCAGTGAGAGCGTAGGAGTTGCGCCGCCGGTGTATACTAGCGGGCCGAGCAGAGGGTTGGTGTTGTTTTTGCTCGTGGCGGACGTGAAGGCGCACGACGCGTCCGAGCAAAGGTTGTGTCCTCCGTCTACGATGCTACCGCCGCCATTCGCGCCTGATGTGCTGGCTGCGTTTCCTGCGACAATAGTGTTAGTCATGGTCAGTGTGCTTTGATTGGAGAAGCCTGAAATGTCGTTGTAAATTCCGCCTCCGCTACCTGCTCCTCCTGCCCCACTTGTTACAACGTTGTTGCCGAGCGTACAGTTGTTCATCGTATAGGAATGACTCAAAGCGTAGCTACAGTATACCGCACCGCCGCGCGCGTTGTTGTTACTGCCACCGTTCGCGCTGTTGCCGACGAAGGTGCAATTATTGATTGTGCCGTTGAGGGTGGAGAGCATCAGCGCGCCGCCATATGCGCCTGCGTTCGCGCCACCTGCAGCCTGGTTGTTAAGAAAGGCGCAGTTGGTAAATAGGCATGTCCCAGGAGAGGCAGCCCCCATACTACACTCCACGTACACCGCCCCGCCCTCGCCACTGGGACTGCTTCCATTCGACACGGCAGGGACAATAGCCTTATTGTTTGAAAAGGTGCTGTTAGTGATATTTATGGTGTAGGGACGGCTATAGCAACTGACCATTAACGCTCCCCCAAGTGCGGGTATAGCGTTCCCAGCAGCGGTAACGCTGTTATTGAGGAACCTGTTGTTTGTTATAGTCAAATTTGTATTTGAGGCGACAGAAAGTGCTCCGCCGTAACTAACCGCGCGATTACTCGTAAATGTGCAATCGGTGAGGGTCAGGATTGTTGAGGCATCTGCGCTAAGTGCTCCTCCACTATCAGTCGCATAGCCGTTTGCCAGCGTCACATGCTTGATTGCAAGCGTGTAAGAAGAATTATCTCCTGCTGCGCTTGTATTGGAAATGTATAATATTTGCACGTTACCGCCGCCATCCAAAATGATGTTGTGACCAGTAGCGTCCAATGTCAAATTTGTAGTGCCGTCTCCCCTTGCGCCAAGTCCTACCCTTTTAGTGCTAGAGAGTGTTAGGCACTTTTGAGCAAGGGAGCGGCCTTCGCGAGCATCAGCACGGCAAAAGCGACAAAATGAAAGGCGGTGAGCGTCTCTTCGAGCCGTTCGTAGTCGCGTGCTAAACGTCGGAAGCGACTGGCCCAGGCAAAAGAACGCTCCACTACCCAGCGTCTGGGCAATAGCACAAAACCTTTCTTGGCTTCGGGCAACTTGACGACTTCCAGTTGCACTCCCTGTTCTTGGGCGGCGTGGCGGGCGTTAGGGCCGGTGTAGCCTTCATCTACATACTATAATGACCCCAAGAAACTGGACAATGGTTTAAGGTGGTGGCTGTGTCAAAATAGAACACAGGAGAACCCATCATGTCCACACTACGTAAACGCTATTCTGCCGAGTTCAAGGCCAAGTTGGCGCTCGAAGTGGTCAAAGGCAGCCGCACTCTCGCGGAGATCGCAAGCGAAGCGCAAGTGCATCCCAATCTGCTGATGCAGTGGAAGAAGCAACTGCTCGATAGCCTGCCCACCGTCTTTGCCGACAAGCGCGTCAAGGACGACAAAGACCAAGAAGAACTCACGGATCAACTCTACCAGCAGATCGGGCAGCTCAAGGTCGAACTCGACTGGCTCAAAAAAAAATCAGGACGGCTCTCTTGATGTACTGCGGCAGCGCGTCGAAGCCCGTCATCCGCAGATCAGCATCGCGCGCCAATGTGAACTGTTAGGTTTGTCTCGCTCCGGCTACTACTACCAACCGCGTGGCGAGAGCGAACTCAACCTACGCCTGATGCGCCTGATAGATGAAGAGTACACCGCGCACCCGTTCTTCGGCTACCGCAAGGTCACGCGTATGCTGCGCCAGGGTGGATACGAGGTCAACAAGAAGCGGATTGCCCGCTTGATGCAGGTCATGGGCTTGCAGGCAATGGTTCCCGGCCCGAATACAAGCCGCCCGTCGCCTGAGAACCCGACCTATCCTTACCTGCTGCGCGGCGTCAAGATCGACCACGTCAATCAGGTGTGGAGCGGCGACATCACGTATATTCCCATGCCGAAGGGATTTGTGTACCTGTTTGCTGTGATCGATTGGTACAGCCGCTTCGTCCTGGCCTGGCAGCTTTCCAACACAATGGACACCGCCTTCTGTATAGAAGGGCTGGAACAGGCACTGACAAGCGGCAAGCCGCATATCTTTAACAGCGATCAGGGCGTTCAGTTCACGAGCAGGGAGTTTACCGGTCGCCTGCTGGCGGAAGACATTGCAATCAGCATGGATGGGCGAGGCCGCGCCTTAGACAACATCTTTGTAGAACGCTTGTGGCGAACCGTCAAATACGAAGACGTATATCTGAAAGGATATGAAACGCCTAACGAAGTGCAAAGCGGACTGTGCGCCTACTTCCACTTCTATAATGAAGCGCGTCCGCACCAGGCGCTGGGCTACCAGACACCGGCAGCCGTGTACCGTCAATCGCTCGGCTGCTAGGCCGACAAAGATCGGCACACCGACCACCTTAAACAGGACGAAAATTTGTCTTGACAAATGGGGTCACTATATACGCCACTTCAACGTGGTCACCCGTTACTTCCTGCACTTTTCGGAGTAGTGCGCCTACTTGGGCGCGTTCCTGCTCGTTGGCAGGCGTTACCAGACAGGCGAGCAACTGACCGAGTGTGTCCACAGCGATATGCGTTTTGCTGCCGCGCGTCTTCTTGTGACCGTCGAAGCCACCACGACTGCCGCTCTCAATGGTGCTTCGCAGGGTGCGTCCGTCCAGCACCACCGCCGTAGGCTCTTGGTCACGCCCCAACGCCTTGCGGAGCAGGTGGCGCAGGTCATGCACGATGTTCTCGAAGCACTTGGCGGCAATCCAGCGTTGCGTTTGCTCGTAGACGGTGTGCCACGGCGGTAGATCATGCGGCAGCAGACGCCACGCCGCCCCGGCTCGTACCAGCCAGCGCAGAGCATTGAAGAGTTCACGCAGCGGGTACTGCCGTTGCGGAGCGTCTTGGGTCATTAGGGTCAGGTAGGGCGCGACGAACGCCCATTCCTCGTCAGAAACGTCACTGGAATATGGCTTGCGAGTAGACATACCTGCTACTACGACTTGCCTGCTCGCCAAAGTGCCTAACACTCTCTAGTGATGGGGATGACGCCGTCGCAGGCGAACGTTACCACGCCACCGCCCTGCATTGCGGCGTTCAGAGCCGCTTCGGTTGGCTGCTTCACTACTCCGGCGGCAGACGCGCCCGGACAGGCGGCGCTCGTGAGGGCGCTCCACAGCAGGCAGGCCAGAAGGGAGAGTAGGGCGGGGCGGGCGCAATAGGCGCGCTGAACGAAAGGACAAGGCAGCATGAGAAACTCCTTTCAAAACGAAGTGCAGCAGGCGGGCAATCGGTGGTTCAGAACAAAGATGGCAGGAAATCGCGCTGGTACAGAACTGGCGACGGCAAAAACCTTTGCGCTAAGAGCCTATTCAGGATAGGCCGGGTACACAAAACGCACCCGTCTCGGAGGCTTCGCCAAGCGTCCTCGCGGACGCGGATGCAGATGCCTGTCAGAATAGGCTCCGAGGCAACTGCCCGAATTTTGAGGTGATTTCGTTCCGGCGCGTATTAGATTTTGCAATGTGCTAATACAGCATACCCTAAGCAGCACGAATTTATGATGCGAAAGGACAGAAGATTATGTAGGCCACAATATTTGGTACTGAACAGCACAACAAGTTCACGAGCGTGGGAGGCGGCGCAAACATATAAACTTGGGAAAGCCTGATGGAAGTATGGGGCGGGCATTCGCCATAATCGAAACACGGCAGGGTATTGATGCAGGCAGCGATTCGTCGGGTATACTTTGCCGCAGGCTTTTTGTTTGAGCGTCTCGTTCGGGCGTACTGGTTGAGGCGTAAAGTCTGTTTGGAATGATTATCTGGAATGAATGCTCGGTAGGTATTTGGCAAGACTGTTTGGAAGGCGTGTATTTTGACATCTGATGCCGGTGTTTCCGGGCTGTGGGCGCGGCGGGTTCTGGCGTTCTCGTGCTGTTTCGCCATGTTCGCGTTCGCCGTGTACCTGGGCGCGATTGGCGTACTGCTGCCCGCCGTGGGGCGCGCGTTCGGCCTGGGGGCGGCGGCGCAGGCAAGGCTTTTTCCGGCGAACTTTGCCGGGTTTACGCTCGTCGTACTGGTCGCGGGGTGGGCCTCGGATCGCCTAGCTCGCAAGACCGTGCTGATGGCGGGAACGGCCCTGTTCGCGCTGGGCTTGATTGTGTTTGCGCGGGCTGCCACGTTCGATGTGGCCCTGGCCGCGTCGCTGCTCATCGGCGGCGGCAGCGGCGCGATGGGCGTGACATCGAGCGCGCTGGCCGTAGACCTGTACCCGCACCGCCGCGCGCATCTGTTGGCGGCGATACAGGTGGCGTTCGGATTAGGCGCGGCACTGGGGCCGGGGATCGCGGCTCTGATGCTCGGTCAGGGCGTGTCGTGGCGCGTCCTGTACGGCGCGCTGGCGTTTGTCGTTGTGCTGCTGTTGTTCGCGCTGCAAAGTCAGCCCGCGCCTGTTCGTGTGCAGCGTTTCGATGCGCCGCCCACGCCTTCCCTGCCGCAACTGCTGGCGCGAAGGCCCGTGCAGATCTTGTGTCTGTTTCAGATTTTGTACGGCGGGGCCGAAGTCGGCTACTATTCGTGGATGCCCACGTATTTCGAGAAACGTCTGCCCCAGGGCGTGATGCTGGCCGGGATTACGGTGACGGTCTTCTGGACGGCCATGACAATCGGGCGCAGCCTGACGGGGCGGTTCATGGGTCGAATACCGTTTATGCGCCTGAGCGCCCTGCTGGCAATAGCGGGAGCGGCGAGCGCGGGCCTTACCCTGCTCTGGAGCAGTCCGTACATCGTGCTGGTGTTCGTGGCGTTGACGGGCCTGTGTTTCGCGGGCATTTATATTCTGCTGACAGCCGAAGCGAGCGAACGCTACCCGCATGAGATCGGCGGCGTGTTCGGCTGCATGAACGCCATCGGCGCATTGGGCAGCGCGCTTGTGCCGTGGGCCGTCGGCAGTCTGGCCGCGACGCGGGCGGGATGGACGGGCGCATTGTGCCTGATCCCCTGCGCCGCTGTGGGCGTGGCCGTTTGTTCTGTATTGCTGCAAAGAAAAGGGTTGTCTTGAACTCGGATTACACGGATTAGCAGGATAGACAGGATTAGGTGGGCGCGTCATCCTGTTCATCTCATTAATCCGCGTAATCCGAGTTCAAGACAACGAAGGCGAAGTAATATCTATGGGCAAGATCATGGCGCTGGATGTAGGTTCCAAGACCATCGGCGTGGCGTTTTGCGAGGAGGGGACGCGGCTGGCGTTTCCCGGCAAAACCATTCTGCGGCACGAGGGCAAACGCCGGGACATGGCCGCGCTGCGCGAACTGATCGCCCTCAATGATGTGCGGCGCATCGTGGTCGGGATGCCCCTGTTCCTTGACGGCACACGCGGCATACAGGCCGAGAAAGTGGACGCCTTCATCGCCACCCTGCGAAACAACGTCCGTATACCGATAATCACGCAGGATGAAGGCTTGTCTACAAGCGAGTCCGCCGATTTGCTGCTGGCTGCCGGCAAGCGCCCTGCGATACACAAGCGGACGATTGACAGCGTGGCGGCGGCGTTGATTTTGGAGTGGTATCTGGAAGAACAGGAACAAGGAACAAGGAAAATGGAGAAAGGGCAGGACATGGCGACGGAAACATCTGCGTTTGCGCCTGTTGCCGCCATACCTTCTCCTGAACCTTTCGTTGCCGACAAGAACCTGACGACTGAAAATTCAAAGGCAGAAAACCCGGTGGCGAATGGCTGAACCGGAGGGCAGGGCGCAGAATACGCTCAGGGCGCAGGCGCGGCGGCAGCAGGCGCGAATGCGACGTGTGCGCGGCGTTGGAATCGCGCTGCTTGTCGCGGCGCTTGCTTTTGCGGGCGTGTGGCAGTGGGCCACGAGTGCGCCCTCCGGGGCGCATGTGCGCCTGCCCGTCGTGGTTCCGCGCGGCCTGAACAGCCTGGAGATTGGGCGACTGCTGACCCGGCAGGGCGTGGTTCGCAGCGCGTATGCGTTTCTGCTGCAAACGCGCCTGACGGGCGCAAACCGCGAGTTACAGGCGGGGCGGCACGAGTTTTACAGCGATATGCCGCTGGAACAGGTCGTGGAAACGCTCAGGCAAAAAGCGGGGGGGGACGAGGACGGTCTGCGCGTTACCCTGCCCGAAGGCTATACCCTGCGCCAGATCGCGGACGCGCTGAACGCAAAGCATGTGTGCGACGGCAATGAGCTGTACCGCCTTGCTACGGATGCCGCATTTATCCGTACCGTGCCGAGCGACTTTGCGCTGCCCACCGATACGCTGGAAGGCTATCTGTTTCCCGACACGTACACGTTTAAGACCGGCACGACGCCCGCCCTAGCCCTCCAAACCATGCTGACGAACTTTGGCGCGCACTTCGCCCGTCCCTATCAGCAGGAAATCGGAGCAGGCGGGCGCAGTCTGCATGACGTGGTGACAATCGCCTCCTTGATAGAGCGCGAGGCCCGCGTGGATGCTGACCGCGCCCGCATTGCCGGGGTCATTGACAACCGTTTGAAACGCAATATGCGCCTGGAAATAGACGCCACCGTATTATATGCGCTCGGACACCATAAATCGCGTGTCACGTACAAGGATTTACGGGTAGACTCGCCGTATAATACATACCGTCACGCGGGCCTGCCGCCCGGCCCCATCGCAAACCCCGGTTTGCCGTGCCTGCTGGCCGCGCTGCACCCCGAAACCAACGCGTTTGTGTACTATGTGGCCCGGCCCAATGGCGCGCACATCTTTACGCGCACAGCTATCGAGCATCAGGCCGCGATACGACAGGCGCAGCGCGAGCGCCGACAGCAGGCGACCATCGAGCCGGACGATGGCGGCAAAAACTAAGCGGCAGATGTATCGCAGGTATATCTCAAGAAGCGCGGCAGCCCAAATCTTTGATCCCGACAGGCCGGAGGAAACGCGCCCATGACGGCCCCCGACAAACCCGAACCCGACCCGAACCTTCGTCCGAGCAGCGGCAGTACGACAGGCCAACAGGTACAGGATACGCCTGCGGCAAGCGCGGCACAAACGCCCGTCCCGCCCGCGTCCCTGCCCAACCTGCTGGAAAGCAAAATCATTCAGGCTATGGATGCTCAGGTAACGCAAACCGATGCGCCCGTCACCCCGACCGGAGCGGTCTCGCCCCAGGCGGTCAGAAACGGCCATCCGCCGCGACACGGCCTGCTGATCTTTTGCCCGCACCGCCTTGTCGAGACCGTATGGCAGATTTCCCCGGACGAGTTCCGGCAGTTGGGCATACAGGGCATCATTCTGGATCTGGACAACACCCTTGTGCGCTGGCAGCAGGACGAAATGGCTGTGGAGGTCACGACCTGGCTTCAAGCCTTGCTCGCTGCCAATATCAAACTGTGCATCCTGTCCAACAGCATGATGGGCAAGCGTTCGCAGCGCATTGCCGAGGGCCTCAAAAGCGCGTATGTGTTGCAGGCCCGCAAGCCGGCCAAGCAGGGGTTTGAAAAGGCGATGCAGGCGATGGGAACGGTTCCCGCAACCACGGCGATTGTGGGTGATCAGATGTTTACCGACATTTGGGGCGGCAACCGCACCGGCATCTACACCATCATGGTAAAGCCCATTCATCCGCACGAGTTTCCGTACACGCGCTTTGTCAGCCGCCCGCCCGAAAAATTGCTCTTGAAATACTTTAAGCGCAGCGGTAAGATTTAGCAGGAAGTTGGCGGGGGTGACGGGTACGTTCCCCTTGCCCGTCATCTCCTGCACCCTGTCGCTAACGGACTTGCGTGTAGATGCGTATCGTCTACTTACGGATGCTCTATTGATACTCGGTTGAAGGGCAAAACAGCAGCACAGCGCAAGTCGGGAACAGAATACAGTAATGGCGGCGTCAAACGAAATCAGCGTTTCTCCTACTGTTGCTTCTATGCCTGTCGTTCCTGTGTCGGCGTTGCAGGATATAAGCGGCAGTACGCGGGTCGTGGGCGTGTTTGGGCATCCGGTCACGCACAGTTTGTCGCCCGCGATGCACAATGCGGCGTTCAAAGCATTAGAGTTGCCTTATGTTTATGTGCCGTTTGCCGTGGCCCCGGACGCGATTGGTTCGGCTCTGCGCGGCCTGCCTGCATTGGGCATTGTGGGCGTCAACCTGACCATCCCGCACAAAGAGAGCGCACTGCCCTTTCTGGATGAGATCACGGACGAAGCGCGGATTGTGGGCGCGGTCAACACCGTGCATTGCCTGAACGGACTGCTGATCGGCGACAACACGGACGGACGCGGGTTTTATCAGCCGCTTGTCGAGGCGGGCGTCACAGTGCGCGGGCAGACGGTCGTGGTGTTGGGCGCGGGCGGCGCGGCGCGGGCCGTGGTGTACCGACTGGTACGCGAGGGCGCGAACGTGATTCTGGCAAACCGAACACGCGAACGCGCCGAGCGGCTGGCACACGACATCGCGCAAACCTGTGCATCCGATTTTACTTCCGACCGCTCCGGAAAAACTGATTTTCAGGCAAACGCGTCACGGCTAACTATTGCTTCGGCCAGCGTCTCCCCTGAGATATATGCTTCTGTAACCTCTTCTCACGAGAGAAACCTCGGCAAAGACGCCGTGCAGGTGGTGACATGGGACGACAGCAGCACGTCCCAAAACGCGCTGAGGGACGCGCTGGCCCAGGCGCGCGTTCTGGTCAACACCACGCGTGTCGGCATGGTTCCTAACGCGGATGCTATGCCCGATGTTCCTTTGAACGCCCTGCCCCCGACAGCACTGGTGTATGATCTGGTATATAATCCTATCGAAACACGGCTGCTCCACGCCTCACGCCGGCGCGGACTCAGCACATTGACAGGCGTAAAGATGCTGGTCTATCAGGGCGCAGCATCGTTTGAACGCTGGACAGGCGTATGGCCGCCGACCGAAGTTATGGAACAGGCCGTCATTGAGGGACTCAGCCGAAAGTAGGTTAGGAGAAAGTAAAAAGTAAAAAGGAAAAAGTGACAGATGCGTTACTTTCTCCTTTCTCCTTTTTCCTCGCCTGGTGACTTGCACTGAGCGCATGAGTATGTTATAATCGGGCGCACAACCCGCACTTCCCGCCGGGACTTGAACCGGAAGACGATAAGGTGGAGACACTCGCATGGCAATGGCACGCAAAAGTCTTGGCGATTATATGCTCGAAAAGCAGTATCTCACCCAGACGCAGTTGGACGAGGCGCGCAAAGCGCAGCAAAGCACGCGCGGCGATCTGGCTAAAATCCTTGTGGAGATGGGCATTGACGGGCGCAAGGTGTACGAGGCCAAGGCGCAGGAGATGGGCGTACAGTACGCCAACCTTGCCATCTTCAAGCCCGAACCCTCCGCCATCAACGTCGTGCCGGAACACGTCGCCAAGCGGCACAACGTCATGCCGCTGAAAAAGCAGGACAACATTTTGTTCGTCGCGATGGCCGATCCCGGCAATTTACAGGCGTCCGACGATCTGCGCCTGGTTTCGCGCTGTACCATCCGCCCTGTCATGGCCCCGCCCGCCGACATCGAGGAGACTATTGGCCGCAGCTACGGCAGCGCCCTCACTCCCCTGGACAACGCCACGGTCGCTGCGGCGACTACGACCGGCTCGTCTGCCAAACTTATGCCCGGCATGAACCCCAACAAGGGCGGTGGCGGCACGGAAGTGATGGACGTAGATACCAAGTCGGCCTTGGCCGAAGTCATAGCCTTGCAAGGGGCCGGCAAAGCCGCGATGGACGGCGAAAAAGAGGATGAAGCCGCTGCGGCGATGGTCGAGGAAGCGCCTATTGTGCGCCTCGCCAACACGATTTTGCAGTCGGCCATCAAAGAAAAGGCGTCGGATATTCACATCGAGCCGGATCGCCGCTACATCCGTGTCCGCTTCCGCATTGACGGCGTACTTCACGAAGTGATGCAGATGCCCGCGTACATCAAGCAGCCCTTGATCGCCCGCTACAAAATCCTGTCGGAAATGAACATCGCCGAGCGGCGCGTTCCCCAGGACGGACGTATCGGAACGCGCTACGACGGCAAAGAGTACGACCTGCGCGTATCGTGCCTGCCCAGCCTGCACGGCGAAAAGATCGTCATGCGTATCCTGGACAAGGGCAGCGTCATGCTCGGCATGAACAAACTCGGCTTTACGCCCGAAATGCAGGCGCAGATCGAGGAGCTGGCCTCGCAGCCCAACGGTATGCTGCTGTCTACCGGCCCCACGGGATCGGGCAAAACGACAACGCAGTATAGCCTGCTGAACAAACTCAACACGATTGAGAAGAACATTCTCACCGTGGAAGACCCCTGCGAATACCAGCTAAGCGGCATCACGCAGGTGCAGGTGAACAAGAAGGCCGGTCTGACGTTCTCGTCCGCCCTGCGCTCGTTCTTGCGGCAGGACCCGGACATCATCATGGTCGGGGAAATGCGCGACCTGGAAACCGCTGAAATCGCCATTGAATCGGCGCTTACGGGCCACCTTGTGCTGAGTACGCTGCACACCAACGACGCGCCCTCGGCAACCATCCGCTTGATTGACATGGGCATCGAGCCATTCCTTATCTCGGCCACGATCATCGGCGTCATGGCGCAGCGGCTTGGACGCCGTATCTGCACAAACTGCAAAGAGTATTATGAGGTTCCGGCCCCCGACCTGCGCCGTTTCGGCTACAAGGTGACAGACCCGGCTGAGATGGTACAGCTTGCGCGGGGCAAGGGCTGCGAGATGTGCCGCAACACGGGCTACAAAGGCCGCGTCGGCTTCTACGAGCTGATGACGATGAACGCGGAAATGGCCGAAATGATTGTGCGCCGCGCCCCGCTCACCGACCTGAAAGAAGCCGCCAAAGCCAACGGCATGAAGGAACTGCGCGAAGACGGACTTATCAAAGTCCTCCAGGGCCAGACCACTCCCGAAGAGGTCATGCGCGTAGTCTTCACCGCAGGCTTCTAAACCTCCGACGATTGACGCTTGGGTTCCGGGCGCAAAAATGCCCGGAACCCGTTGTGGTTAGTAAGATGGTGTCCTTGTGGCTGAAAACGTAGAAGAAGCCGCCGTACAGATCGTGGATACAGATACCAAGTCAGCGCTTGCCGAAGTAATCGCTCTAGCCGGATCGCGGGATGAGGCCGCCTTCTTTGAGGACATGGCTTCTTATAAGGAAGTAGCTGCGCGAGTAGAAGAAGCGCCGATTGTACGACTCGCTAACACGATTTTACAGTCGGCTATCAAAGCAGGCGCATCGCATATTCATATCGAGCCAAATCGCCGCTATACCGGTGTGTACTTCCGCATCGACGGCGTACTGTACGAATTGGCGGCAATGCCGAAATATGCTCAACGCCCGCTTATACAGCGTTACAAAGTTCTGGCAAGCGTCAACATTATTGAGTACCGTGTGCCGCAATCGGGGGAAATAGGCGCTCGCTACGACGGCAGCGCTTACAATTTGATTGTGAGTTTTTTGCCGACTCTGCACGGCGAAAAAGTGGTAATCCGTATTGCAGATCCCTGCCTGCCGAAACTTACGCTGGATCAACTTGGCTTCACGCCGGATGTGCAGGCGCGGCTTGAAGATGTTTTGACAAACCGACGTGGCATGTTGTTGATTGCCGGGGCGACCGGGCAGGGCAAAACAACTACGCAATACGCTTTACTGAACAAGTTGATTCAAAGCGGGCTGACTGCTATCGCCGTTGATAGCGTTTATGATTACGAACTTAGCGGTGTCACGCAAGTCAAGCTGAACAAGCAAATTGGGTACACGGCGGAAGAAGCGCTGGCGTCCGTTGCTTTGCTGGACATTGATGTTGTCGCGCTTGGCAGTTGTCCGAGCAAAGAGGCGCTGAACATCGCTTTGCAGATGGCGGCAGACAGCCAATTTGTTATCCATACACTGAGTTCTCATGGTCCTGCCGGTGTCCTGAACCGACTGCTGAACATCGGCGCAGCTCCTTCCCTGATTGCGGAAGGCGTCCATAGCATTCTTGTGCAAAGACTGGCGCGAAAGGTTTGCGCCCACTGCAAAGAGTCCTACGAAATCTGTGCCGATGAACTGCGACCCTTTGGCTATGACAGCGCCGGCCCCTATGAAATGGTACAGCTTGCTAGAGGTAAAGGCTGTGAGATGTGCCGCAACACGGGCTACAAGGGCCGCATCGGACTGTTTGAACTAATGACCATGAATGCGGAAATGGCAGAGGCAACAGCACGGGGCGCAGGCAAAAATTCTTTGATGGAAGCCGTCAAAGCCAATGGCATGATGGAAATGCGCGAAGACGGCCTCATCAAAATCTTACAGGGCGTTACCACCCTGGAAGAAATAATGCGCGTGGTTCCGGTAAGTTAATTGTTGCATGGAACTTGTATGGCATACAAACAGTTGCACATACTGCAAAGAGTAGTGACAATCACGCGCTATCTTGCCCTGACCGGCACAGACGGCCCATCGCTCGCGCGCCTGCTTGACGAAACGGATTATCTTATCAGCCTGATACGGCATGGCGAAGAACAACCGGGCGAGTTCGAGCGAGTGTTGCAAAATATCGGAAGATTACACGCTGATTTTGCCTCACTTGCTCAAGAGTATACAATGCCGGTCGCTGCATAGCATTTGAAGCGCGACAGGAGAAAATCAGATGCCGAACACTCGTTGCCGCGCGTTTACATTGGTGGAACTGTTGGTTGCTGTGGGCGTGATTGGGATACTGGCGGCGTTGCTGTTTCCTGTGGTCAACAAAGCGCGAAGTCAGGCGCGCAAGACGACGTGCCTGTCCAACCTGCGGCAGGTCGGTCTTGCGCTTAATCTGTACGAGCAGGATTGGGGGCAGTACGCGCCGCAGGGCTGGCACGACAACAGCCAGGATCTTGAACTCGTGCTGCCTGACCCGCTCGCCGCGTACACGCACGGCGCGGCGCTGTACCAGTGTCCCGAAACCAAATGCGAGTACAGTTTTCGCGGCTCGCTTGAAATGGATCTGGACGGACACTATAAATTGTTTCAGATGGCCCCGGATAACGTACTTGCCTATTGCCCCCACGAGGATCATATTGAAGGACGCAAAGGCGACTTCTACCAGGTACTGCGTCAGGATATGTCGGTCAGCCGCGTACCCTCCGCCGATGTGAAGCTATGGTACTACATCAACGGGACATGGCAGCCGAACGCGCCCGCTTCCGAGTCGTATCAGCCGGGCGTAGTAGTGTTTCCCGGCGAAACGTGGCCGCTGCCGTTCACGAACTGAGAGTAAATTCTATGACATCCTTTGCCCATGCGGAGATTTCGAGTTCAGGGAGCATCCAGACCGACATAAACAATGCCGCCCGCAGGAAGGGATTGTTTATGTTCATCGAAAAGGCAAAGGAAGCCCAAGAGATCGCCCCTGAAACTGCGGAACTGGCATGGAGTACCTGGAACCTGTTGAGCCGGACACTTGCACAGACGCTAATGGTTCCCGATGCCTCGTGTGGGCCGGACGATCAAATGCTGTTCCTGTGGGACAAAGACGAGCATCACCTGGGACTTGAAATCGAGGCGACCGGAAACGGTTACTTTTTTTATCGCAATCGAGCGTCAGGAGCATTGTGGGACATGGACTACACACCGGGAAATGCTCTTAGCAGCGATGTGGTTGAGAAGCTGAGGATGTTTGCCTGATTTATGTCCATGCCGCTAATTCATGCCGGGCAGCAGGGAGAACGTCTGCCGGACGGCGAGAGAGTTCTTCGCCTGCTGAAAAAGACAACGAACGATGGGAAAGTTTCTCCTGACGAGTTTGAGCTTTCCACGCAGGATAAGCAGTCCCTGCTGCAATCCCTTTCAGTCTGGGCCGAGCGCCTGACGACGCCGGAGCAGGCGCGGGCGTTTATGGGCGACAAAAAGTACAGCTACTCCCTGTACTGTTCACTTGCAGTAGACACAATACGCGCACTTAGGCCGGAGCCGGATGCGAGCGCCGTTCGCCCACTGGATGTTGTCTGGGATCTGCTTACAATGGCGCAGCAAGACCATGAGGGTGCGTATGTGCCTCTGGGTATGGAAGGGCATTGCGGCCTGATGGGTTTGATGCGCCCGCCCGGTCTGTCAAAGCAGCATTTCTTCAGCCTGAGAAGCCAGTTAGCAGATTTAGCGAATAGCAGTCTCGCAAGCATACGCCGGGAACCGGACTGAAAAGAAGGTCTGGTAAAATTCCCAAAATAAGCGTATACTGACAAATATAGTTTCGCATCTTTGTTCGCTTTGTACCACTTGCCGCGCCCATGACTGCTGATGCAAGCATAATCGGGCCAAAATCAACACTGTCGGAGAAAACACTTGGCAAACAATCCGTACCCAACCCAGCCGCCTGGACAGCCGGGCGGTCAACAGCCGCAGCAGCCGGGAGGACAGCAGCCGACGGCCTACAACCCGGTTGCCACGCAACAGATGCCCGGAATGACGGGGCAGCCGCAGCAGTTACCCGGCCAGTCCACGCAGCCGGGGCAAATGCCCGTGCCGCAGGGCATCGGCCAGCCGATGCCTACGGCACAGCCGATGCCTGCCGTGCAGGCCGTGCAGGTGGCATCCGCCAAGCCCACGCCGCTTGACGACGCGCATATTGACGACCTGCTGATGACCATGTTCGAGAAGGGCGCGTCCGACCTGCACCTTGCCGTGGGAATCCCGCCCATCATCCGCGTGGACGGCGCGCTGGTTCCCTGCCCCTACGAGAAACTCAGCCCGCAGCACTCGCAGCGCCTGATCTACGACATCCTGACCGACGAGCAGATACAGCGGTTTGAAACGCACATGGAACTGGACTTTTCGTACCAGCTTGCGCGTACCGCCCGCTTCCGCGTCAACGTGTTTCGCGACAAGGGCAACGTGGCGAGCGCGTTCCGCCAGATCCCGCAGAAAATCCCGACACTCAAGGACCTGAACCTGCCCAACGTGCTGGAAGAGCTAACGCGCCTGCCGCGCGGCCTGGTCCTCGTGACCGGCCCGACGGGATCGGGTAAGTCCACCACGCTCGCCGCCATGATCAACCAGATCAACAGCGAAGTGAGCAAGCATGTCATCACGATTGAAGACCCGATTGAGTACCTGCACAACCACCGCACCAGCGTTATCAATCAGCGCGAAGTCGGCCAGGATACGCTGGAATTCAAGAACGCCCTGCGCGCCGCCCTGCGCGAAGACCCGGACGTGATCCTCGTCGGCGAAATGCGCGACCTGGAAACCATGCAGATGGCCGTGTCCGCAGCCGAAACGGGCCACCTTGTGTTCGCCACGCTGCATACCAACAGCGCGGCAACCTCGGTCGAGCGCATCGTGGACTCGTTCCCGTCCGGTCAGCAGGAGCAGGTACGCCTTCAGTTGTCCAACAACCTGCAGGCGATCCTGTGCCAGCAGCTTATCCCGCGCGCCAATCAGCCGGGACGCGTCTGCGCCCTGGAGATCATGCGCGCTTCTCCGGCCATCCGCAACCTGATTCGCGAGGCCAAAGCGCATCAGATCACGAGTATGATCCAGACCAGCGCGAACCTGGGAATGCAGACAATGGATCAATGCTTGCGCGACCTGTACGTTCGGGGCCAGATCAGCTTCGAGGAAGCCATGACGCGCGCCATGAACCCGCCGGAACTGGAAAAGATGATTCGCACGGTCACAGCTCCGCTCGATGCCAAGCCCGCCGGAAGATAGACACCTGCGCTTTCCTCTCTCCTGGTTTTTGGAGAAGAGGGAAAGGCGGAAGTTTGTTGACACCGCCGGAAGTTTCTACCCTCACCCCCGGCCCCTCTCCCTGCATGGGAGAGGGAGTGAAGGTGCAGCCGGGTTCGTTGTTATCCGCAAATTCTATCCGACGCGCAACGTGAACGGACTGACCTTCTCCCTCCGGGAGAAGGTGCGCGGAGCGCGGATGAGGGCCACAAAGTTATGTTGGGAGCGTTCCCTATAACCTAGAACCTACCTGCGCTTCAGGGAGAAACGTCATGCCCATCTTCCAGTACACGGTGCTTGACCAGAGCGGAACTATTCGTACTGGCACGTCGGAGGCCAGTGACAGCGAAATTCTTGATTATCGCCTGCGAGAGCAGGGTTTCGACGTCAAGGACATTCAGCCGGTAAACCAGCGCGCAAATCGGACATTTCCTGTTCGGGTAGCGCGTACTGATGTACTGGTGTTCTGGATACAGTTTTCGATTATGATTGACGCGCAGGTGGCGCGCTGGCGTTCCCTGGATGTTGCGGCAGAACAGGCGGCTTCGCCCGTCTTCAGGAACGTGCTGACCAAGCTTTCCAACCAGGTAATGGGAGGTACGCCCTTGTATCAGGCGATGGAACTGTATCCCCACGTGTTCGACAAGCCGAGCGTCGGCATCATCCGCGCCGGCGAAGTCGCCAACGCCTTGCCCGATGCGGTTCACCGCCTGATACAGTTTATGGAACGCGACCGGCGGCGCGAACGCGTTTAACCTTGTGCCTGGACTGCCCTTTTACACACTCTTGTTAGACAACCTGCGTACACTGCCGATGTATGCCGCGCCTGCAATTTTCGTTTCGTGATTTACCGTGCGTCCGCTTGGGAAGGAACCTAAACCAATGCCCGTTTTTCAATATACTGTGCGTGACCAGACCGGGGCCGTCCGCACCGGAACTTCGGAAGCGGAAAGCCAGGAGATCCTGAAGCGCCGCCTGCAGGAGCAGGGCTTTCAAGTCAACGAGGTCAGCGCGACCAAAGGCAAAAAGAAAAAGTCGGCCACGGCGGGCTTCGGCAAAGTAAAACTGCACGACCTGTCCATCTTTTGCCGCCAGTTCTCCACAATGATTGATGCGGGCGTGTCGCTCGTGCGCGCCCTGGACGTGTTGGGCGAGCAGACGCAGAACCCCAAACTCAAGCGCATCCTCAAAGAGATACAGGTCGAAGTCGAGTCGGGCGGCCAGTTGTCCAAAGCGATGCAGAAGTACCCTAAAGTCTTCAGCAACCTGTTCATCGGGCTTGTGCGGGCGGGGGAAGTCGGTGGTGTACTCGAAGAAGCCCTCCAGCGCCTGTCCCACTTCCTTGAAAAGGACATGGAACTCAAGCGCAAGGTGAAGTCGGCCATGACGTATCCCGTCATCGTCCTGGTCGTCGCCCTGCTCATCGTGCTTGGCCTGTGTACCTTCATCGTCCCCAAGTTCGTAGACCTGTTCAAAGACCTGGGCGTCAAGGAACTGCCCGCCATGACGCAGTTCCTCGTGGATGTCAGCGACTTTATCAAAACGAAATGGTACGTCGGTATCATTATTATCCTGGTGGTGTGGTTTTCCATCAAATACTTTGGCACAACCAAAGTCGGGCGGCGCGTCATTGACCGCGTCAAGCTGAAAGTGCCGGTCTTTGGCAAGCTGGGACACAAAATCTGTATCGCGCGTTTTTCGCGCACACTGGCAACTCTGCTTGTGTCGGGCGTACCGATTTTGCAGGCGATGGAAACCGTGGCCGGAACGCTGGGCAATGAGATCATTGCCGAGGCCGTGATGAACGCCCGCGCCCGCATCCGTGAGGGTGACAAGATCAACGAGCCGCTGGAAAAAAGCAAGATGTTCCCGCCAATGGTCGTTCACATGATCAGCATCGGCGAGGAGTCGGGCGCGCTCGACCAGATGCTTTCCAAAGTGGCCGAGTTCTATGAGGCCGAGGTGGAAGCCTCTCTCGCCAGTCTGACGGCGGCCATCGAGCCGGTCATGATCGTTGTCCTGGGCATCATCGTCGGCTTCATCGTTATCGCCATGTTCATGCCCCTGATCGCGGTCATCCAGAACCTGACGGGCGGCGGCGACGACGAGAACAAGAAGTCCGGCGGCGCCGCCAGCGAGTAGGAAAGGGGCAGGGAAAAGGAGAAAGGAAACAGGAGAAAGCAGCGTCGCCGTCACTTTCTCCTTTCTCCTTTTCCCTTTTTCCTGAAGCAAGCATGATTGTTCCTGTCGCCTTCTGGGGTATCACGATGTTTGCGCTGGGCATCACGGTCGGCAGTTTTCTGACGGCGGTGATTTATCGGCTTGGGCAGCAGGCGCTCGGATTGCAGACATTAAGCCTGCTGGAACCCAAGCGCTCGATGTGTCCCATTTGCAGGCATTCGCTGGGTGCGCTGGACTTGATACCGCTGTTCAGTTTTCTGCTTGCCGGACAGAAGTGCCGCTACTGCAAAGCGCCGATCTCGTGGCGCTACTTCGGCGTGGAACTGCTGACGGGCCTGCTGTTTGTAAGTTTGTTTCTGCACTTTCCGCATACCACGATGCGGGACGTGCCTACCCTGATCGCCGCGCTCGCGTTCGGCGCGACCCTGATCCCCATCTTCTTCATTGACCTGGAAACGTATACCATTCCGATCTCGCTGACCCTTCTGGCAACGGTGATCCCCGTTGCAAGGGATATATGGGGCATCACGCATCACGAAATGGGATACGAACTGGTATGGGGATGGCTGCCGCGCTCGATTTTGGGCGGCCTGATAGGCGGATTAATCTTCGGATTCGTGCGTGTGTCGGGCTGGATATACAAGGGCATTGAGGCGATGGGCCTGGGCGACGTATATCTGGCACGGGGAATGGGCGCGATGCTGATGATCTCCATGCCGCCCGCCCTGGCTGCGGGGTGGTTTTTCCTGTGGGTGATACTGTCCTGCGTGACGGCTATAGTCGTCTACCCGATAGACAAGGCCGTTCGGCGCAAGGCGAATGCAAAAAAAATTTCGCTGACCGGGCAAAAAACTCTGGATCGGTACGGAAATACGCCTGCTCCTGTGGAATTAACCGGCAAACCGGGCGATAATGAAGACGAGCAATCGGAAGAAACTCTATCCTGGCAGCGCGAAGGCACATTCGGCGCGCAGGTGCGCGACATTGCCGAGGCCCTGTTCGGCTACGACGCCCTGGAATGGACGCGCTACACCTTTGACCGCAAGTACCGACAGCGCCTGGAAGCCGAGGCCGTAAACCTGCCGGACGAGGAAGAATGGACGCCCGCCGACACCGCCATTCCGTTCGGCCCGTTCCTTGTCGTAGGCTTCCTGCTGACCCTGTTCTTCGGCCCGGCCCTGCTCACCGCCTATTTCGCCTACACACATCTGTTTGCGCCCGCAAACACGGCTTCGGTCACGCAATAGCCGACAGGAACAACGCGCCATGAAGCGTCGTCAAAGAAGCAAGTTTGCGCGTTAGTGAAGACGCGGGTATAGGAACGTACCCGTCTTGGAGGCGGCTGCGCCGCCGGGCGTCCACCGGGCGTAGCCGGAAGGACAAAGCGTCCTCGCGGACGCGATACACTTGTGCTTTCAAAGCATTCACGTCCAGAGGACGTTCGGTGCGTAGCGCCTCCAAGACGGGTACGTTCCTGTACCCGCGCCCGTATCCGCATTCGCGAGTCGCTGCCTGCCTGGGTGGGCCAAAGGAATCGTTTATGAACCGCAAGGGCTTCACCCTGATCGAACTGCTCGTCGTGATCGCGATAATCGCGATTCTCGCCGCCATCCTGTTCCCCGTCTTCGGGCGGGTTCGCGAGCAGGTGCGCCAGTCGCAGTGCATGACGCAGATGCACCAGATTGATGTGGCGGTCAAGCAATTTTATGAGGACAACGGCAAGTATCCCGCTTCCCTATACGGTTTTGCCGAGATAAGGCACAGCGCGAACCAACTACCCAGCTTTGTAACGGCCACCGGCTCCAACCTGCAAAGCACGAGTCAGATGTATTATAAGCCGCTGTTCAATAAGCAGAAACTGCTCAATGACAACGCCATTTTCCTTTGTCCCGACACGCGCGACAAGACGCAGGCGGGGCCGGGAGGGACAGCCACGACGCAGTTGGTAACGAACGCGGTCTACCCGTCCATGAGCGGTATACAAAGCGGAAACTACACTTGGACATTGTTCATGTGGCGCAACCTGGGCCGTGACCGTCTTATCAACGGCATCGCCGAGTTCAACAACTACAACGGCAAATCCGTTTATTTTTACAAGGCCGACAACTACGATGTGCAGCCCAAGCCCAATGCCACTCTGGACGGCCCGGACACATCAGGTGCGTATGAGGTACATTACGCGCTGGACTGGACGGGAACAAGTTCCGATCCGACGGGCGCGGCCATCAAAGCCGAGAACGCAAAAGGCATCTACACGAATCAGTTGAAATACGGCAGGCTGTGCGATGACTCGCATACCGTAGTGACGTGGTGCAGCGACCATCTTCTCAATGCGGGCAGCGACAAGGTGATCCTCCTGACGCTGGGCGGGGCTACCAAAGCCGTAGACAAGAAAACGTTTTACAACGCGGGGTCGAAGCAGGGGCCGCTGTTTATCTTGAAGTAACGCGCAGAGTATAGTCGGCTCCAATAACGTCCGCGTGACAAACTGGCTCACGACGCAAGTACGCAGAGGATTTACCGTCCGCAGGACGATGTCCTTCGCTGCGCGTGGACGCCCGGCCGAAGGCCCTGTTATTCGGTGGAAAATTTAGAAAGTATATACCGGATACTTGTGCGGGAGAATAGCATGAAGACAAACCGAATAGGACACACTCAGAGCGCGTTCACCTTGATCGAACTGCTCGTGGTCATCGCGATTATTTCGATTCTTGCAGCCATACTGTTCCCGGTCTTCGCGACCGTGCGCGAGTCGGCGCGGCAAAGCAGTACCATGACCAACATGCACACCGTCTATCTGGGCGCGCGACTGTACTATGAAGACGAGGGACACTATCCGAGTTCTCTGTTCGGCTACGCCGAAGGGCCAACGAACTTCCCACCAGGCCCTTCCAGCCCATCGGCCTACGTTCTCACATCGGGCAGCGCGACCAATGCAACACCGATGGATCAGGCGACGGAGAACTTCGCCACTGCGGGGGGCAACGGAGTCCTCAATAAGGGCTATTTGTACCGCGAACAAGTCAAAGATTTTAACACCTTCGTCAACTCCATCAATCCCGTCGCCAAGCAGCAGAACGGGAAGACACAGGTGACGTCTGTTATATACCCCACCACCCTGCCCGCGCTTGTGAGTGGCGGTACGCCTTCCGGCACAGTGAAATGGAATGACACAGCTCCCAGCGGAACCTGTCCCAAATCGCCTGACGCTGACTCACCCACCTTTAGCGGCTCATCCTACAACGGCATCCCCAAGATATACTATAAGATGGACAGCATGGACATCGGGCCGGCGCTGACAACCGACACCAACGGCAATGTCGTTCCCGTAATGAATGGAAACAATTTCGTCTACGAACTGCACTATTCGCCGGACTGGACAAAAGAGCGTTTCGATCCAACCAACAACTGTGACGAGCAGGTTATTGGCGGCGTCAACAAAGCAATCGTGGCGCAGTTGAAGTACAAGAACCCGCCGACCGAGCGCACGGTTCTGACGTATATCACGGATCACGTCGCCTACAACAACAACAACAAGGTGCTGATCCTGCTGATGAGCGGCACGGCTCGGACAATGGACGCCAAGCAGGCTATCACGTCCACCAGCGGACACGTCCTGCCGCTCGGCTATTGAGATCCAGCCTCGATACGCAAACAGCCGTAAATCATGGAAATAAATGGGCGGGGAAGTCACGCAAAAGCAACACTTCCCCGCCTGCCTTATGTCACAATAACTCCGGTCGGTAAATATGCCGGCCATGTAGGTATGCGTCGAGCAAGTGGAACTCCCGCCTGCGTTGGCAGCAGGCACAGGGCGGGGCATCGGAACAAAGGTTTTCAAGCCGTCGTCGTAAACAGGAGGGTCATGCTTGACGCTCTCCTGCCCGTGTTCCTTTCCAGTTCGTTTTTCAGTCAGACTAAAACCATGAAATCACGACAACAGAACCTTTACCAGAACAGGTTGATAATGCCCGCCTCGACGCGTCCCCTGTCTGCGTTCCGCCGCCGCGCCTGTTATGGAGCGCGCGCCGGATTCTCGCTGCTTGAAGTCCTGGTGGTTCTGGTCGTGCTGCTCATCGGCATTCTGTCTATTTTGCAGTTGTTTCCCGGCGGCTTTCTGGTGATAGCGCGGACGGCGGAGCAGACGATGGCCGTGCAGCTTGCCGGTCAGCAGTTGGACGCGCAGCGCGCCCTGTCCGTGCAGCCCGACTACATCGTTCCGGGCCTGCCCGACAAATCCGGCAACATCCACGAGATCTCCAGCATCCGACCTGACGACACCACGCAGGAAACGGACACGAGCATCGCCGATTACAGCAGCGGCAGTAAAAGCAACCCGGCCGATGTATTTACGCTGCCCGACAACTATCCCGGCTACTTCTTCTCCGACATCAACCGCCTGCGCTACATCAAGGGCGAGACCCTGCATGTGCCGGTCGCCAACCCGAACATCAAAAACAACAATTATCAGCCCATCGGCTCGTTCTACACGCTCCAATTTGGTCCGGCCTACAACTTCTTCAACTCCGATACGACGCAGAACCCGAACGGGTGCAGCGTCAAGGTGTACGGCGCGGCATTAGCGCGCACTATCCAGAGCAGCATCGCCACCCTGGATCAGCCCGACAGCCGCGCCCTGCTGCAAAACGACAACCAGTACGCCATTGACTACGTGAACCATCGCATCGCCTTTTTCCCCCGCGTGGGCAAAACAGGCGCAGCGCGCAGCCGGACGTTCAACATCACGCTCGATTACTATAACACGTCCTCCAATCCGCCCGTACTGATGCACCTGTCCGGGTCTATTCCCGTGCCGGATTTAGACGCCACTCTCGTGGCGTCGGGCGTGGCCCCGCAGGCTGTGTGGCAGGAGATTTTCCTCGCGGCCAACTTTCCGGGCATGACGCTGCCGAGCGTGACGGATCAGAGTAATATCCGCTCCGAAAGCGAAGATGTCAGCCGCCAGTTCAAGTTGATTACTATAGACAGCACCGGCGCGGCAGTATCGCCTCCTACTTTTATCGGCGCGGCGAACGGCCCGCAGTGGTCGGATGATCCCTATGAGTACGCGTGGTACAGCGCGCAGCAGGGTTCGCTCAACGCCAACCCCGGCACGCTGCTGTTCAATCCCAGCGGGCATCTGTCGTTCGCGGTCAACAGCAATGTGAGCGACACGCAGACGCAGATCGCCGGACAGGCGTATGCCAACGCGCAGGCGCTCGTGGCCCGCATAGACTATCTGGTTTACGACAATCATATCATCCGCGACCAGCGTACCATGCCCTCCGGCGGGCCGTACACCGTGAAGCTGACCCTGCCCAATGTGCTGACAAACGGCGATCTGCTTGACGACGCCAGTACCTTCAACGGCATTTTTCAGGGTTCCTCGACCGGAACCTCCGACGTTCTGGTGATTGACGCCAACGACGGCACGGAACTTTGCGAGATACAGCAGGGCGCGGCGACGGGCAGCAGTATCCTGGGCGTGGACGCTCTGGACGCCACGGCGGGAACCATCACGTTCAAGACCACCTACATGGACCCGAACAACAGCAATATCCGGGGCGTGGAAGATCTGAACCTGCAGGGCAGGCCGCTGCGGATCCTCTATCGGACGCAGAAGAACTGGGGCCAGCAGGTGCAAAAGGCCAGCAGCGTGTACGCGCCCGTCTCGGCCTCCGCTCAGGTGACATATACCACCTATTTTGTGGGCGACGGCACGGGCGGCAGCAGCAAGACGCGCATCTACTTTGCGCCGTCCGAATCCGGTAAGACCGTCAACATCGGTGAATTCTACCTGATGACGGCCACGGGCAGCATCTTCGCGCCGTTCAAGAACGAGACCTTTCAAATTCAGGACGACCGGGCGCAGTACGACGCCGTTGGCCTGCCGTTCATTGACATCACCACGACGCACATCAATTCCGACAGCGAACATCTGGCAAACGGCGCGACCGGGCCGGAGCCGATCACGGGCTTTACGGCCAAGCCCACGGGCCGCGCGATCAACAGTGTGCGCGGATTGTCCATCAAGTCCCGCGTGATGTGGAAAAGCAGCAGCCGCTTCCGCACCATTGACCAGGACAGCATCCTGCCCACCGACCGCCTGTAAAATGCCCTCACCCCCGGCCCCTGTCCCACGCGTGGGACAGGGGAGCAGTCAAGTGAGCGCGACACATTAACATCAAGAACCGTCTGGAACATAAACACGCCATGACCGCAACGCAACCTGAAAATATCGTTTCGCGCCCCGGCTTTGGGCTGCACCGCGTCCGCGCCGCGTTCACGCTGATCGAACTATTGGTCGTGATCGCGCTGACCGTGATCCTGTTTACCCTCGTCTTTGTGCCGCTGATTGACAGCCTTAACCTGACAAGCCGGGCCAGCACGCAGATCGAGGCGCAGGGTTCGGCGCGGGACGTGATGCGGCAGATACAGGCGGAACTGAGCGCGCCCGTATACGTGTACGACAACGGCGCGACCGGAACCAACCTGGGCGATCCCGATGGGCGCGTGAACCTGTGGATGTACGGGCAGTTCGCGCAGGGCGTGAACGATGACCCGACCACGGGCAGCGCGTATGTCGTGCCGCTGCGCTTCGGCATGGTAGAGTTTATCGAGGCCGCGAGCCAGTCGGAGCAGTCGAACAGCACGGCCTTCGATCCTACGACCGGCAAGCAGCTTCCGCCCACAGGTTCGCCCCTGAACGTCGCCCTGCCGCTTGTGCCGGGACGCACCATAGTGCGCTACTTCGTCGGCCTGCGCGATAACACGTCCGCGAACACGACCGTGCAGGACGTGAACGGCAATACACTGTCAGGAATGCCGATTCGGGCAAACGGCAACAACCCGGTCTATCACGGCTACGCCAACCAGTTCGATGACGCCACCAACGTTTCGCCGCGCCAGGACAACCGGACGACGCTATTCCGGGCCGAAGTACAGCCCTATATCGCCGATCCGAACAATCCCGGCAAGTTCATTCCCAACCTCGCGCTGTTCCACACATATACCACGGCGAACAACGCCCGAACAAAGGGCAGCGATCCTGCCGGCACACTGATACTGGACGACCCGAACTTTTTCTACGACAATACGCCGGTTCCCGCCGCGTATGTGCAGAACGGCGCACCCGGCGTCAACATCAACGGACGCGCTACGGTTCCGATGTGGGAATGCTGGCAGGCCGTGTCGCAGTCCCGCCTGCCGCTGAACAAGGCGGACGTGATCTCCCTGGAGCGCGACGACCGCAACGCCATCGTGTACCGTGACAAAAACGGCCTGCTGTCCACGGATACTACTAGCAATCCGCCGCCGCAGCCGCCCTATAATCCCGTGGTACGACCTCTGATCACCTTCACGCCGCAGTATGTCGAGAACGATCCGGGCATCGCTGCCAGCCTGGACAACAGCGGGGCCGAGACGCCGTACAGCGCAGCCACGCAGTACCGCTCGCAGTACCCGGAGTGGAGCCGCCCGTTCCGCGTCTTGGTCTACCGCTCGCCCGACGGCCAGCAGAACCCGCTCACGTACACAGACGCAAGCGGCAAGCCGCTTGTATACGAGATGGATGACTTTGAACATCCCAACAGCGGCATCATGTATCAGCCGCCCACGCCAAACCCGACGCCCACCTATGTGGGGCCGAACGTGGACGCGGCGGGCAACTGGGCCAGCACATTCCCGGCCAACTTCTTCGCCTTCAATGTGGACAACGACCGGGGGCTTGTCAACTTTGCGTTCCCGCATACCGTGCTGTTCCACGACAACCTGAACAACCCGAAGCCGATGTATTACAGTTCGGCCACGGTCAACGTGAAGATTGACTCTAGCAATGCCATCACGGGTGACGCATACAGCAAGCGGTTCTTGTGGCTGCACGACATTGACAACTCGGCGGGCCTGACGAACCCCGCAGGCGCGATTTCACCGCTCAATCAGTTTTACGTAGACCCGACCATCAACGGGTGCGGCACGAACAAGCTGCCGCCGCAGTACAATGTCCGCATCGTACCCGGCAGCGAGCGCATCTATGGCCCCGATCAAAACCCCGGCGCGCACTATGGGTATCGGACGCAGTACACCCGCGTGTCGGCCACGGCGGGCCAGGTCGGACGCAACCAGTACAAAATCCTGTTCGAGAACGCCACGGGCGCGGAATGCCTGCGCGACAAGACCGATCCGCGCTTGCAGACCGGCTACGTGGAGTTCGACAGCCAGCCCGAAGCCGACCCCGGCGTCATCAACAGCACGGGTAACGCGTCCGCGAACATGGACCCGAACCTGGAAAACCCTGCCGGCGTGGGCAATGTCACGCCCGTATATCGCCAGCACAGCCTGCCCCAACTCAAGCAGTCGGGCGGCGCGAACGTGACCGCCGACCCGGTCGAGGTCTCGTACAGCTTCCAGATGAACCGGCCCAGCGATGTCGTAAAGATAGATTATCTGACGCGCAGCATCATGAACGTCAACATGGAACTGCGCCTGTACGATCCGCGCTCGGCCCGTCCGCAGACAACGTCGCTGACCAGCAAGATCGCGGTACGGAACCTTCAGCGCTGATTCGTCGCCTAAACAAGTATTCACCCTTTTCCGTTGAAACGCTTCCATGTTCGTTCGCAGGAGCCTTGTTCCATGCCTGAGATAATCCCGTCGCCTCGTCTCGCTCTAAGCGGACGCTATAATCGGCAAACGCGCGCCAACCGGGGGCAGACCCTGATCGTGGCCCTGGCCGTGCTGTTTATCCTGCTGTTCATCGGCGGCATCTTCGTCGTTAATGTGGCGCGGAACCTGAGCGACAGCGCGCGAGGCCGCGACACCGAGGACGCCCGCGCCCTGGCCGAAGCGGGCATCAAATACTGCGACAACGAACTCAATGGCAGCCTGGACGGCGCGGACTGGCGACCGCAGCCCAGTGCGCCCCAGGGGCCGAACAACGGCGCCAACGATCCCGACTATTTCTGGCTGCAGCGCGGCTTTACCCGCCTGCCGCTCAAGGGCGGACGCGCGCTTGTGCGCGTGTCCTACGATCCCGACCCGTCTAACCCGGTCGGGCAGGCCATCAAGATCGAAAGTGTCGGACGTACCGGGGAACTGGACCCGAAAGACCCTACCGTGTTCGTGCAGAACCAGGTCTCGCCCCGCCTGCGCCGCGAACTCATCGCGTACAAGCGCCTGGGCATCACGGACTATCTGCGCTTCATCACGGACAAGGACAAGCGCAACGGCGAGAACTATCTGGGCGTACCGTCCATCGGTCACTTTTTCCCAATGGTGTTCGGCAACCCGCTCATCGCCAACAACACGAACGGCGTCAGCAGCGGCGAAACCCTGTACGGCGGGCCGGTCTACTGCAATACCAACCTGAGCATTATCGGCGACGCGTACTTCTATGAGGGGCCGCGCGGTGCAACGAATGGCAGTCAGATCGAGGCCATTCACGTCGTCGGCAATTTGACGGCCAACCAGTTCACTGACCCCAGCCTATCGGCTACGGGCAATTACTCGTCCAACACAGCCACGCGCTTCAACATGAGCAAGCCGGTGCGTCAGGCATTCGTAAACGTGGACATCACGCAGGACCCGAACACATATACCGCGCCCGCCGCCCTTCCCGGAGGCCCCATCACGCCTACGCTGGATCAGAACCAGACCACAGCGAATTACGGCCCGAACAACGCGTTCAACACCTATAAAGATACGGTGCGCGACGGCAGCGCGGCGAGCGCGGCCAATGGCGCGACACGCGGCGTATCCCGCCTGAACCCGCCGAGCATTGACACGGACGTAAATGGCACGGGCAGCCTGCGTGTGCGGCAGTTGACCATGCAGTCGGGCTTCTGGCAGAACAGCAGCTTCAATACGGGGATGCACGGGTGGGGAACCGGCGTGTATGTAGATAATACTGGCGACCTGCAGGCCGAGACCCTGACACCCGGCATCACGGGCGGCTACTCCCTGCCCGCCGACTGGACGAACCCGAACGCGGGCTTCGCGCAAAGCGCGTGGCAGGGGCCGTACTATCGCCCGCCGGGGGTACTCGTGGAACTGCTGGGCGACCGGATGCGCCTGACGCGCAGCGACGGCAAGCCGTTCTACAACTCCAACGGCGACCAGACCAACACACAGAACAACGGCAGCACGATTGAGATACCGTACAGCGACTATGACCGCTACCAGCTTACGCCCGTGGCCGGCCAGCCCCACGTTCCCCCGTTTCCACACGATGGCGACGAGCCGTTCAAGGCGGGAGCAGGCACAGACCCGCGCAGTTATGCCGACCCGAACAACAAAATGACGGTTGACCCGAACTCCTACGGCGTCAACATCGTCCTGTTTGCTGAGGGCAACATCCGCGTCAAGGGCGTGTACGGCACGATCACAGACACGACCAAGACGCCTCCCGTAACGCCTTCGCCGGGCGTGACCGGCTTTCTGGGCCGTGTCCATCTTACGCTGATCACGGGCGGCACGGCGTACATCGAGGGCAATGTTGTCAAGGGCGACGGCACGATTGCGGGCGCGGGTTCCGACCCGATTTTGCAGCGCAATTCGACCTGTCAGATACTCGCCAAAGATTACGTGTGCGTCAACACGTCCATGTTCATGCAGCCGCAGAACCAGACAAATGTATGGAACCGCGTCACGCCCGACGTAGATGCGTTCGCTACGGAGATCGGCCTGCCGCGCACCAATTACGACACGTCTTTTAGCAACGGCGTACCGCCGGACACCTATACGACGCCCGCCAACAATGCGAACCCGACTCCCAGGCAGCTGCTGTTCCTGCGCCACACGGCAGTAGCTCCCGGCCCGACTGCCATAAACATGCTAATCAACCCGGCGCAGGATAATGGACAGGGCATTACCGAGTATCTGTGGCCGTTTAACGCCACCAGACTGCCCACATACCCGCTGGGCAGCAACGTGGTCGCGACAGCCGACAACATCGGCGTTACGCCATTGTTTGAGCAGAAGACATTCCCCATAGACACCAGCACGGCCACAAATGCCGCCGCTTCGTACATCGGCTATCCGGGGTATGATAACCTGTTCCGTTTCCAGATTGACCAGTCGCAGCAGGCGGGCGCTGTCACGGGCATTTCGCTGACCTCGCTCCAGAGCTACCTGCTGGGCGCGGTCGCGGTCGCGCCGCTGGATATTCGCATCGAGGCTGGCCTTTACGCGCAGGACAAATCGTTCTTCATCATACCGGGCTATTCGTTCAACCCGGATAAGAACGACACCCGCGCCCACTTCATCGCATCGAGCAGCTCGCCCCTGGCCGGAGACGGTAATCGCGCCTCGTATAGCCCGACTGATAGCACTACAGGTCTTAATAACGACCGTGATGCCAAAAACCGCTTTCCGTATGCCGATGAACCGCTCGATATACGTATTACGCTGTGCGGTGCGATTGCCGAAAACTACACGGCCAGCGTGGGCGCACAGGCGGCATGGCTGCAAAAGTGGGGTTATGTGCCTGCTACATTCGGTTCTTCGGCAACCCCGATACCCGACGATCATCTGAATGCCCGCGCGCCCGGACCGCAGACGACCGGCGTAGAACTGCCGCTCGGCTATGTCCCCGGCACGACCGTCAAGGATTATCGCTCGACATTGGAAAGCACAACGAACGTCAACGACTTTCTGCTGACCCGCGCCCTGACATTCGAGTACGATCCGGCCCTGGCGATGCCCTACTTCCACAGCACGGATACGGGTCTGACAACTCAATCTACCAACCCATTGATTGATAACCACAGAATCAGACTCGCCCGCGCCCTGCGTTGCATCAATCGCACGGTCACTTATGGCGACGTGACCAGCCCGCAGACGTGGACGTTCCGGCAGACCCTGCCGCCCATGCCGCGCCTGCCCCTCGGCCCCGACCTGATCTATTCCGGCGCGACCACGGACGGCCTGATCGGCGACAGCGCGACCGACACCGACGCGTATACCGCGCCTTAGTCCGGCATATAAAATGCCGGATTGCTAGGCCTGCGGCCAACTGTCCGGTTGACGGAAGATGAACCTTGTGTGCAGGCTTGAACATGTGAACGTTTTGCAGTGGCGAGGCGGTTGGCCGCAGGCCTAGCAATCCGGCATTTTATATGCCGGATACGAGTGGATAGAGTTTCGTGAGTATGGCAAGAGAGTGGACAACTATGAAACGTAAAGCTTTCAGTTTCGGATTTGCCGGTCTGTCCGGGCTGGCCCTGTTCGGCGCGATCCTGTCGGGAACGCGCCACGCCCCGGCCCATGCCGACGCCAGCAACTATACCAATCAGCGCCATCAGATCCGCGCCTGTGTCCTCGTGTCCGGGGCCGCGCAGGATACCGGGGCCAACAACGGCATCGCGCCCAGTAACACGGAACCCTACGTGTTCTACGCGATGGACAAGAGCAACGACCTGAAACCCGCCGGCCTGGAGTTCGTCAACCCGCTCGCGCCCACCAGCCTTACTCTGGACACCTATAACCGATGGCGCAACCGCGTTCCCAACGGCGGCACGGATCGCGCCTTTGTGAGCGGCACCTCGGAAAACGGCGTGTTTCAGGTCGGGCAGCCGGTCGCCAAGAACATGGCCGCGTACTGGGAAATGAATCTGGACAACCTGAGCGCGCAGACCCTGCAGCAGTACGATGTCGTTTACATCCCCCTGCACGGCGGGCGCGACCCCAGAGTGTCGGGTGGGCCGAACAGCCTGCGCGACGTTAAGTTCACGGCCACGGAGCGCGAACGCCTGCGCCGGTATGTGGACGGCGGCGGCACGATCTGGCTGGAAAACGCGGGCGAGGCAAAAGACGCTTTCGCGCAGGGCAGCAGCAACGAACCGGCTGAGTCGTTCTTCGAGTGGCTGAACACCGTAAATGGGCCTTTGGCGACCGACAACGTCAGCATCGTATCCTCGCACCATCCGCTTGTCAACTACCCGTACCAGTTCACGCAGCAGGACGCATACGGCCTGGGTTTGTACAACCCGGCCAATGCCGCTTTCGCAGGCTACAAGGCGCAGGGCGCGTCGCGTCCCCTGAACCTCGCCGCTCTGCCCATTATCAACAAGGGCGCAGTGACGACGGTATGGGCCAGCGATTACGGCGCGGGGCATGTGATGGTCACATCGGCCACGGTCGGCGGCGACATCAACAACTACCTTTTAAGCGGTAACGTTAATGGCAGCGCGGGTTCGAGCGTCATGGGCGTCAATGACGGCGCGGTCAGCGGCGACAACCTGGGCAACATTCCCGCCGCCGATATGAAGCTGGCCTACAACATGGTCAGTTGGATCAGCAGCGTGCCGACGCCGGGCAGCAATCAGCGACGCACAGGCAGCACGACCGACAACATCGGCAGCATCCTGGGCCTCAAATGGTCGCCTATCCCTATAACAGACATGAACCCCATCGAAAAAGCCACGGTCGCAACGGGCAATCCCGGATCGGGCGCGACGATGTACAAGGGCATGGCGTTCTGGGTGGATGGCAACAACTGGATGCACGCCTACAATGTGAATCCGGGCCTGAGTCTGAACAGCAACAGCAATGTACCGGACGGCGGCATCCCGGATTTCAGTTACGGCGCGTCGTATGACCAGATATGGACCGACAGCGGCAGCGTCCTGGGCAGTCCATCGAACACGCGGGCCTCCACGCCCACCATCATCTCACAGTACGACGGCACAGCCGGTGGAACCGGAACCACGTATGAGGTGGCAATCGTCGCTACTACGGACGGAACGACCAATTTTTATCAGGCGTTTCCGCGCCTCAATGGCGTACTCACCAGCGGTTACATGCAGGCGTTCAATCCGTTGGTGAGCGGCGGCAGCTTGAAGCCGGCCCTCGACCCAAGCGGCAGCGGCGGCGGCACGCCCATACCCAGCGCGGGCCTGCCTTACGGACAGTCCTCGCCCAAACCGGTTCCCGCGCCCGCATACTCCGACGGCATCCTGTTTACGCTCGTGTTTAGCAAGCCGCTCGGCAATGCGGGGGAACTCGGCTGGCGCATCGCTCCCATTGACCTGCTGAAAAGCCTGCAAAACGGGACGGATGCGGTCAGCGTTTTCGACAACAGCATCAAGACGAAGACGGACGTGCATACCCTAGCCCCCAGCGCCGATTTCGGCGGAATGGGCCTGCCCGGTTATTACGCGCCCAGCGGCAGCCTGACCGTGGGCGAGGTGCAAAGCACCGAGTCCGACGCCGTGGATCGCATGATCTATGTGTCCAGCGGGGCCGACGCGGCCCCGAACCCGCCCCTGGTGGGCGTAGTGCATGGCGTGTGGTTCAGCACCCGCAACGAGCAGTTGAATCCTGACCCCGCCGATGTAACCGGTTATACCTTCATGCCCAGCGGACACCGCGCCCGTGTGCCGTGGTATACCACTGTGGGCAAAACATCGTCCATTAATCTGCTGCCCGTGCTTCATGTGGTCGCGCATCAGAGCGCGACCGACAACACCATCATCGCGCAGAACGAATACTACTATCCGACCGACTTTGACATCAGCTACGATACGGAAAAAGTCCCGATGGGACAGCCCGTTCCTAACAATCACAACGTGCGCGTGATCTTCCATAACAACATACCGCTTATCCACGCCTATGATGATGTGCGCGCGGACTATACCGTGGACTGGCCCGGCGACATCGTCGGCAACGCCGCGAACGCCAACACGCCCGTTATGGAAGACATGAACGTGATCGCCCGATCACGCGATTTTCCGCTGATGACGCCCAACCCCGCGCAGATGCTGTCCGAGACAACGGGCGGCGTGACCCTGTCCTCTCTGGACAATCTGCTGTACGCCGTGACCAACATGCACGACCAGAGCGGCGGCACGGGCGGCTCGACCCCGCCCATTGAAGACCGCGTCGTCAGCGGGCGCGACCAGTATTCCAGCCTGTCCCCGACAGCCAGACCGCGCGGCAACGGCAACCCGGTCGTTAATTGGACGTTCGGCCCCGCCCCGGCCCGACAGTTCGACAGCGCGTATGGCGGCGGCAGGTTCAACAACTACCAGAGCCAGCCGCGCCTTACCTATAAGGGCGCTCCGCTCTACAACTTCAAAGCGGTCGGCCCGCCCGTCTCCTACAACGGCACGGTCTACGTGGTCGGCATGGCGTTCAGCCGTCCACCGGGTACAAATGCTTCAGCGCCTGCGGTCACGGTGATTCTGGCCCTGAATGAGAACATAAACGCCACGCTGGATCTGGGAGTCACGGCTGGCGCGCTGACCAGCATACAACTGGTACAGCCCAGCGTACTGGACCCTCAGAACGTGATCACGCTGGCATACGGAACCGATTTCACGGCGGAGCGCGTTCAGGACCCGGTTACCGGAACCTTCAAGACCATCGCGCACATCGATAATTTTCAGCCGGCAGGCAGCCGGGACGCGTTCAATACCGCCCTGCCTATCTGGATCAACGATCCCGGTGCCGCTGCGGGTCAGAACGCGTTTACAGGGCCGATCCTGAACCCCGCCACCGGATTTGGGCCGACCGACAACCTGATTTCGTATGTAGTAATTCCGAACGCCGCGAACGGCCCCGATCCGAGCGGTAATCTGCTGCGGCCGGGACTGGTTCCGACAAGCGGGCCGTCCATTTCAGGGAATACGCTGTACTTTGCCGCCGATGTCGGCTATCGCAACGGAGGCACGGTTCCCAGCACGATTGTATCCGTAGACCTGCTGCGCTCGGCAGGATTGCAGGGCGATTACAAGGACGCGTCGGGGAACTACGTGGCGACCGTGCCGCAAAGCAACATCTATACGGATGTCACGACGCGTAAAGAACTGAGTACCGTGATGCCGAGCGTCAGCCCGCCCCTGGGCAGCGCGAACGTGATACTGGCGCCTAACGCGCAGAACCTGGTAGGACTGGACAACGGCCTTATCCTGATTGCGGACAGCCATCGCCTGCTGGAAGTGGACGCGGGCGGCAATGCGTCGTGGAGCATGGATTCTACGCTGTCACTGACGCCGGTAGGCGGCAACACACTTCAAACCGGCGGACAGTCGCTCAAGTCCATCGGACTGTCGCACCCGAATACGGCCACGCGCTATTCGCTGAACGAGTTCTTGATCGCCGACACGGGCAACAGCCGCATCGTGAGCGCGAACCGGGGCGCGACCACGCGCTACGAGGTGGCGGGCTTCCAGGATGGTATCAGGTTCCTGCCGCCCGGCGAACCGGTCACGCTCAACGCCCCGACCGATGTGCAGACGTTTGTGGAAACGTATGGAGCGGGTCAGTTTACGCTTACCAACCGCGACACAGGCCTGGTATTTACGTATGCCAAAGCGTGTACCGTGTACCATTACCTGATCGCGGACAGCGGCAACTATCGTATCGTGGACATCGCCGACGTGTACGACAATACGACCGGCAACTTCATTACCATGACCGACACCAAAGGGAATGTTACTGTGGGCGGCGAAAAGCTGCTGATTTTCGTGAGCCGGTCGCTGGGGGAACAAAATCAGCGTTTGCGCTATCGAACTATACAACAGTTCCGGCAGGACGGGTACGATTACATCATCGCCTGCGTCGGCAACGTCCGGCAGGGCAACACGGGCGGGGCCGGCATCCTGGGCAACGACAACACCAACTTCGAGGGGCCGGGCGGCAGCATCGTCGCCATTCAGCGCACGGCCAATGATCCGGCCAACACGAACGGACAGATCGGCGATACCGTGCGTGTCGTCAACAGCATCATCGTTACGAACTCGGACGGCAGCCAGCGCAGGCAGGCCATCAGCAACCCGACCTGGTTCAAGGAATACGGCGCGTTCGATCCGCAGGCTCCGGCCACGACCGGCAACATAACGCCGCACTTCCTGCTCGCCGACGCCAATGGCTGCTACGTGCTGAAAATCGGCAGCGTCACCCTCAACGGCAAGACCACGCAGGAGTATGTCACGGATTGGGTACTGACCAACCAGGACTACTACTTCATGACGGGCCGCAAATTGCAGGCGTCGTGCATCCAGCGCGAGACGTTGTCCGACGTTTCGGATCGCAACCTGTTTGAGCCGCGTTTCTTGATTACGAACGGGTACAGCGGCGCGGACGACGTGAACAAGCTGTTTGGCATCGGCGACAGCGGCGCGATAACGGGCGAGGTGTTCGAGATACGTTCCAGCGACTATTTCACAAGCAAGGCCCTGAACAAAACCGTACTTGGATACCAGTTCCCCGGTTTTCAGCGCTACGCCAGCGCAGGAATCAATTCCAGCACGATCACGCGCATGATACCCACGGAAAAACCCGTGTTCAACGCGGCCAACCAACTTATCGGCATCCGCCGCGCCATCGGCAGCGCCGACAACAGCCTGACAACCTATTCGCTCCAGCAGCCACAGTACGCCGAGCGACCGTTCTAAGATGGTTGTTGGCCGTCTGAAACAGTTCGATACAACCTTATACAACGGCATGAATTCCTTTGCTATGGGCGTTCCGCCAAGTGTGCTTCGCACACACCTGTATGCCGATGGTCTTCCAGCAAACGCGTCTTGTCCGAAGGACACTAAGCCGAAGGCCCGCAGCAAAGGAATTCATTCCGTTGGTTTGATCCGTTGGTTTCAAAGGTGACTGACTTGCATAAGCCAGTTGCCAGCAACTCCGCACACAAGGCCTTGAACGGCATTACGAGGGTAACATACATGAGGCACTACAGTGCGCTCGCCAAGCATTTTGTTTTCGCCACTTCCGCCGCGCTGGCGCTTGCCCTGGGGGCAGGCCGCAGCGGGGCGCAAGTGACCTTTGACGGCCTGGACTGGACGACAGACCGGGGCAATGTCATCTTCGACACCGCGACGAACCTCAACGCGCATCCCACGCGGCAGGGCTTCAACGGCGGGCCGAACGGCATCGTCACGGGGTCGCCGCTTGCGCCCAACGTGTTCCTGGACTCGCACCGGGCCGTGGCGCGCTGGACGTTCCCCTACACGCTGGATCTGCAGGGCGCAACGGCGGTGATCTTAGACCCGATAACGAAACTTCCTACCACGACGCCGGTGACGACAAGCACCGATCCCACTCTGGGCGGCTCGCCCTCGGCTCCGCGTGAAACGCTGATTATTGACAACCCGTACCTGAACTTCGACAAGTCGGACATCACCATTTTCTCCAATAGCGCGCAGCCGCTCACGATCAACAGCGTCGGCCCCAGCGCGTTCGGGGACGCTCGTAACCTGTGGCTGCCCAACCAGAACGCCTTTGTGATTCCGCCCGTTGCCAACCGTTCACCCTACAGCGGCTTTTCATTCAGTTTCATCGCCTCCGACCCGACCATCATGCCTGACCCGTTTGCGGGCAACCCCGGCATTGACGCCGAGGGCGATTATGGCTACGCCTTTGCCACGCACAACGATTTCCTTGTCAGCCGATCAACCACGGGCAGCGCCGTGACCTCGCCGCTCACAGGTGCGGAAGCGGCGCAGTTTCCCAACGCGGCCCCCAGCGTGTACAGCGCAGTCAACACCATATTGACGCGGGAGTACAACAACGCCTTTACGGGCGCGGCGGGCGCGCGTCCGGTCGCGCAGTGGATCATCGGGAACCGACTGAACAACAACTTTACGACCTTTACGCCGGTCACGCCCGCAACCACGCCGCCCACCTATACTTCGACACCCGGCGGGATCGTGGCCTCCGACCCGGACACGGCGACTTTTATCAAGCAGCCCAATCAGCGGTTTGTCAAGTACACCGTGGACATCTTTTCTGCCGGCAGCGGTACGCAAATCGCGGACGGCCCCGCCAATGCTCTGGTCGCGCACCCCAACGTCCTGAACGCGTTTGCGCGCGTAAGCTGGCGCAAAACGCTCAATGCGGATGGCAGCATCAACCGGGGTACGGAGACCGTTCCCGGCAGCGGCGTTTACGTCAGCGGCGCGGGCGGCATCAACGATCCCGCCAACAGCCGCATTTACGTCGTGGATATGTCGCAGCCTGGATTTCGGTCATTGGGCGCAGCCGGGGCCGCGCCCGCCTCCTTCCCCGAAGGCGGCAGGAACCTCGACGGCACGTATGACGAGATCGCCGTCACGCTGTTTACGGTCACGCCCGACCTGCTCACGGACACGAACGTATACGCCTATCCGCCGCTTGTCACCGCCGACGCGTGCCGCTTCACGCAGCAGGACACTCCCGGTACGCCCGACCCGACCATCATCGCGAACCCGGATCCTACGGTTCAGCTGCCTGCCACGCCGCTCGGCCCGCTGCACAATCCCGGCCCTCCCAATAGTACGCAGAACCCGAACAACAAAGACACCGAATTCATCGCGCAGATAGGCAGGTTCTTAGGCCCGATGGCGGGTGTGCGCACGACAGACATAAAGCTGCCTCATCCGCAGTACATCGCTGCAAACAATGTGCAGGCGGTGAAAAATCCCGCCACAGGAAGCACGCTGTGGTACTGTGTGCGCGAAGAGATCATCAACAATCAGGCGCGCGTGGCGACCGATCCCACCCTGCCCGTAGATCCCATCACCAACCCGTACATCATTGACCCGGCCACATCGTCCGTGGCTCCCGTTTTCTACTGCCTGACGAATGAAGACAACATCGTCAATTACAGGGATGGGACAACGGCCAATCCTTTCGATACCTATGAGCCGTCCAAGCTGCGCGTTCGCTGGCGTTACGTCGGCTTTCCCGACGGCGGCAGCGCGACCTCGTTTACGTCGCCCGTGATCGCCAATGTCCGCGGACGCGACAATAATTTCCACACTATCGTTTATTTTTGCTCCAGCAGCAACACGGCGACGGGCGGCAACGCGGGACGCATCTACGCGCTCGACGCGCTGGGCGACCCTGCCGACATATTCGACGCCACCGGCAAGGCCGTTCGCACCACGCAGACAACGGCGTACTGGACGTACCCATCCCTGCGCCCCCGTGACGCAGCCGCCGTTGCCGCCCAACTGCCCAATGAGATCTACGACCCTAACTTCACCGGCAGCACGCCCGACCCGAACGCGCTGTATCCCGTATCGGGAACCGGCACGAATACGCCGCGCACGGTCTCTTCGGGCTTCTGGTGGAACCCGGATCAGACCCTGAACACCAGCGGTATGGGGCAGGGCGAGTATTACGACGGCGACATCATCAGCAACAACAACACGAAAGTCGGCGGCGGCAAAGTCGTCAAGACCGACACCCGCATTACGATGGGCGGCATCACGGGCGCGCCCGTCGTAATGAACGATCCGTCTAACCTGACCGGCCCGATGATCCTTGTCGTGCCGAGCCTGGACGGTCATATGTACGCGTTCGACGCGGCGGGACGCGGCGACTTCGACGACACCAAGCCGCTCCCGGCTCTGCCGCCCGACAATAACAACCTGCCCGCCGCCACCATCTACGCGCTCGGCGTGAACCTGGCCGTGCCGGGAACCACGCAGCGCATGTGGACATGGCCGCATTACAGCGCGGACGCGTTTCGTCGCAAGGTTTCTCTCGCCGCCACGCCAGGCACAAAGAACACTTTTCTGGACGAGGAAGGCGTCGGCTCCATGCCGTATTCCCCGGCCTACGATCCCACCTATGCGCCGTACAACAGCAGCGTGTTTGCCAGCCTGCTCGTCAGCGCGGGAACGCCGGGTGAGGACGGCCTGCCGGGCAGCGGCCACGTTTACGGTGTCCTGCCCCTGCACGATAACGGCTTCACGGTCGGCTCCAACAACATACCGTTCTGGAACGTCGCCGGAACCGCTATCGTGGGCGGCAAGGCGATCACTGTGACAACGGATAGGCGCTACTTTGCCTATCCTCGCATCGGAACCCGCGTCAATGATCCGGGCGATACGCCCCTGCTGGACGTTCCGGGCGTACCTACCGTGTTCGCGCCGACCAATAACCCCAATGCGCGCGTCCTGTACTTTACCAGTCAGGGCCGCGTGTACTCCGTCAACTTTCCGAACGCCAACCCGAACAACGTCCTGCCCGGCCCCGGCGGTCAGAGCCTGAACTGGGTATACCCGCCCACGCCCGTCAACTTTGTGCCGAATCCGGACCCGACCGACCCCGCAACGACGGAACTGCCGCAGGGCCTGTCCGCCAAAGGCGTGGCGGTCATTCCCGGCTCGGTCACGGGCGCGCTGGACACGACCGGCGTACTGGCCGACCTGTGCTATGCCGTGCTGACGGACGGCACATTGATTGCGCTGGAAGCCAACCCGGCCACGGCGAACCGGCCCGCCACGTTTCAGACCAATCTGTACTCGCAGGGCAGTTCGGGAACCGGCACGTTCACGGAAAGCGCGCCCACGCTGATAGAAACGACCGTAGACCCGAACTTCGGCGGCGTCGCGCCCACCACTATGACGCAGAACAGCGCGCCGACCGCAAGCGTCCCCGCGCTGCTGTTCGCGGACGACAACGGCGAACTGTTCGCGCTCAAGGCCTTTTCGCAGACGTATCCCGATGGCGCAGGCGGCACAGTCACCAAACTGCCCATCGTCTACCATGCGGCGGTGAACGCCAGCCAGGACAATAATCAGATCGTGACGCCGCCGGCGCTCGTCGGCTCGTCACTGCAAACGCCCGCGCCTACCCCGCCCACGGACGGGCGCACAAAGCTGCTGCTTGCCGCGCAGCCCAACCAGGGCGGCTACATCGCGGTCGGGGATGCCGATGGGCGCATGATCGTGTTCGGCGTGGGACGCTTCGCCAATGGCTTCGGCGACACCGAAGGCGGCGGCACGGTCACGCCCGATGGGGCGGGTGACGTCAGCATTGACGTGCGCGTTCTGAATGCGTATACCAACTATTCCAATCCCCCCGCAGGCTTCGGCGTACAAGAGTGGGACAAAATGGCCCCGACGCGCGGCCAGGCGCTTGGCAGCGGCTACACCCCCGCGCACAAGGAAAGCGCGGCGGGCGGCAGTTCAGGCGCGGATTATACCAACACGGCCCACCTTGCGCCGGGAGTGGTCCCGGACGCCGGCAATAACGGCATCGCCGTAGATCAGGGCGGCATACTCTACTTTGCCGCGTCCGGCGTGTACCACGCGCAAACGCCCGACACAACTAAGGGGTACTACGGCACCACGCCCGTGATAACCGTCGTATTCCACATCAGCCAGAATGGCACGGTCAGCAATCTGCCCCCGATACGTCTGGAGCAGGTCACGCCGCTCAGCCAGACCAACAGCCCCGGCAAAGGTCTCACCGGCGCGGCCGGCGTCTGGCCCGACGACCGCGCCATCGCGCTCGCGGACAAGGACAACCTGAGCATCTTCGGCGTGGATGAAAACGACATGGCCGCTATGGGGCCGAACCCCACCGGATTGGACAACGCGCCGGAGAACCTGAAGGGGACAGTCAACAACGTCTTCCCATGGGTCGCCAAGTTCAAGCTGCCCATTATTCCGGGTATCCAGAACGGTGTAGCAACCTATGCCCCCCTGTCGTCCGGCTACACGGTCAGCGTCACGGCGACCATCACGCAGACCATCGTTAAAAAAGGCGGACGCTCCAGAAGCGCGAGCGCCCATGATGAAGCGTCGCTCGGCAAGCGCAACGACGCCGGCCTGTCGCAAAGCCAGTTTACGACCGATCCGAACAATCCCAGCCTGACAGGCGCGGAGCGTTTCGCCTACATCACGAACCCGCTGGCCCTGACGACCAGAGGCCTGCCTAACAACAACGCGCAGCAGGACCTGACGGGAACGCCCCTGGAACTGACCGGCTCGACCAATGCAAAAATAGGCCCGAACGGGGCGGAAAACAACATCATCGGCTGGGCCGGCCCTGTGGACAACGCCACGTCTACGGCGGGCGGAAGCGCGTCCCCCATAGACATTCGCGAGGTGCTTGGCAACGGCGCGTTCGTGGGGCTGGGAGGCGGTCTGCCGGGAGACCCCGCCGCCGCCGCGCGGATCAGCAACCGGGGTTATATCAAACCTATCTTCGCGCCGTTCGACATGACACAGGACAACGCCACAGCCACCTACACGGCCCTCGACATCAATGGCGCGCGCCAGCCGGCGATCTACATCATGGATCGCACCGACCTGAAGCGCCTTACGGGGCAGCCCATACACGTTCGCACCCGGTTCAACAGCCTGAACTGGAACGGCTCGGTGCGCTCGGTCATGAACCCGCTGCCGTTCGAGCAGCTGCCCGACAACACCAAGCCGACCGTAGACTACCCGGCCCTGGACTCGCGCAGCGCGCATCTGCTCGTCAACGGCGTGGACGCGTCTGCAAGCACATCAGCCACGGCAACGCTTGTGCCGCCTATTGATGCCCAACCTGTCAACGGCGTGGTGGATCCGTCCACGCGCATTCCACAGCCCACGCCGGTCAGCATGAGCCTGGACGTTCCGCGCTATCAGCCGGCCAACGTCAACCGGGGCATGGTCGCCTTCCCTTTCCGGGGGACTACCATCTACACGGGCGGCCCGTTCGTGGATCAGGGCGGGTTCGTGCGCGGCTACGACAGCGCGCTTGCCACCAACTTCGGCTACAATCAGGCTCCGGGCGCGATCCCGCAGAATGTGCCGCAGCATCTGGCGGGGCCGCTGAGAACCCTCGACGGCCTGCCGAACGCGCAGACGAAGTTCGTGACGCCGGCGGGCGGCTACATCGGAAGCGTTTCCGTGATCCTGGTCCCCGGAGCAGGAACGACCGCGCAGGCAAACGTGATCTCGCGCACAAACACAGGTTTCACGCGGCCTACCGGGGCCGCGCAGGTGAACCGCGTGTTCCAGACAGGTATCAGCGTTGCGCCGAGCGCCCGTATGCGCGTCCTCGAATCGGTTCTGGACATGGGCAATGTGCCGGGCGGCACGGGGTACAGCGATGTCAACGCGACCGGGTATCGCTTCCCGTTCGCGCCCAGCGCCACCGGCCCTTACGAGACGCTGCCGAACATGATGAACAACGGCCAGGTGAACTACTCGCCGTGGGACACGGACGGGCAGCTTTCCGCAGGAACGGCAACCGGCCTGCCCACGCTGGGCAGCGGTACGACTATCCCGCAGTTCGGGCGCTTCTTCCGGCCCTTCACCCTGGTCAGCGACAGCAACTATAACCTGACCAACCTGCGAATGTCCAAGCTCATTGGGGCGCACTCGCCGGATACGGGCGCAAACCCGAATATGGGCCTGGTCATCACGAACAACTCGCTATCCGTCAACCCGCCGAGCGACATCGCCCGCAGTACGCGCCTGAACAGCGACACCGTGAACGGTCTGCTGTCGCCGCCCCTGCTCGCGGTCTCGTTCGGACAGGGCGCTCCGGGCGTGGGCAACATCGGTATAGTCACGTCCTTCGACCACAGCAGCTATGCGGGCAGCGTCCTGAGCGAAACAAACCTGTATCCGCTCATCAATCCCGCCGTGACCGGCGATGTCAATACAAACGGTTCGCCCGTACAGCAGGCACAGGATCTGTATACCCTGGGCTTGATCCGCGCGCAGTGGAACCAGAGTACGCAGCCCTACCCGACCCTGCACAAGCCGCGCACGGGCGACGGGACGGGAACGGTCGCCACGATCCCGGATCAGCCGCACGACTACCAGACGTCCACGCTGAACAATAACCAGACGCAGAACGGTCAGCCGTCGTACTATCAGCAGCTGACGAACGTGGGACTGTTCGGGCGGCCTTCGATGGCGGTCGCGGTTCCGATGGGTACGCCGGTCGGCACGTATGTCGCGCCGATGTACCCGTTCGAGGACGGTCTGCCGATCCAGTGGCAGGAGTGGCTCCAGGCGTCCGACCCGACCGGCAACGCCAATAGCCTGGCGCAGACGCAGAAGCTGGGTAACAACGATGACATCCTGAACACGAATGCGGCGGGCGCCCCCGTGGAACCCTACGCCAGTCCCGGCACGACGCTGAAACTGACGGTGCGCGAAGACAGGCTGACACAGGGCGCGACAAGCGGCGTTCTGCCGCAGATTGATCTGCCGCGCACGGTCACGAACGCGAGCGGCTCCGAATACTACGATCCGCTGGGCTTCAACCTGCAGCCCTCGGCCCTGATGGTTCCGTATACACAGAGCGGCAACAACTACTTCAACCGCCTGATGCTGTTCTGGACGACTAATCGCCAGCGAGCAGACCCGAATTCGGGACAGAACAGCAGTACGCAGTATGTGAACGCCAACAACCTGCCGACCTCAGTGTCGCCGCTCAACATCGCGTATACCGGGCTTGATCTGCCCTACGTATACCAGAGCAACTACATCGTGCGGCCCGATGCGCGGTTCAGCGGCACAGCGGGTAAAGACAATCAGGGCAACATCCTGCCCGGATGGTGGGGCGTAAGCGGCACGGCCACGCCCGACTTCAAAAGCACGGGGGCGGCGGCGTATGGCCTGCTTCCCGGCTTCGACTCAAGCGGCCTGCCCAGCAACTATGCCGCGCTGTTCGGCTCGACGCTCGCCAATCCGATTAACATTAATGCGGCTACGGTACAGTACGCGTCGCCCGCCACCACGCTCGGCACGGACTATGACGTGAATACGGGAAGCGTGAACTATCTGAGTACGGAAGCCTACCTTGTATATCAGGGCAGCGCGGATGTGGCGGGTACGTCTACGGTGGGGTTTGCCCCGCAGCGGACGCGTTCGCGCACGTTCATCTCGTCGCTGAACAACTACACGGGCGGCAGTTCGGCCCTGGGCTACCCGGAGAACATCACGTCGTTCGACAACGACCCGAACGTTCCCAAACTCAGTCCGCACCCCCTGCTGGCGCGTCTGCACAATGTCACCGTCAAGAGCGGAACGCAGGACATGAAGTTCCTGTATATCTTCTACCATTCCGGCAGTCAAGGCCGCACGTCGCTGTACTATAACGTGAATGTGGCGACCGGGAACATCAACAGCGCGTTTCCTGCGACCGGCTTCCAGACGCTGGGCGACCAGAAACTGCCGACTCCGGGCGCGCTGACATGGCAGAGCGATCCGTACCCGGTGTATCGCCGCGTCGTCAATCCGCTGACCGGTCTTCTGGTGGACGCGGTCGAGGTGATGTATACGGGCGTATTGAAAAACCGGCAGACCGTAGAGATCCTGCTGTCGCGCTACCGCATCGTCGAGGAGCCGGAGATGGCGTCGGCGAACGGCGACACGCCCGCCCTGCAGGTGGGCCAGCTTGTGCCGATGCCGTTCCCGACCGTGCATCAGGAAACCCTGACACGCGTACCCGGAACCAACACGTATGCGGCGCGGGACGCGGGCTGGTTCGTGCCGGGCGCAAGCCTGGTGTCGGACACGACCGTCAAGAACGCCAACATGGGTAATGTGGACCCGACCGTGAACCGCTTCATGCGGCTGTACGTGCAGGCTTCCAAAGGAGCGCAAACGTACCTGCTCAACGGCCTTGCCAACAACAACGTCGCCACGCGGGGCCGCATTGACCCGGCTTCGGGCCTGGTGTACTTTAACGGCGTGGCGACGGATCTGACGACAGGGGCAGTCGCGCCCGATCCCAATGTGGCGACACGTCCGCTGTACAGCGGCGGTCAGGTGGTCGTGGATCCGCGTTCCGGCACGATCTCGTTCCCGAACATCGCGCCCGGCAAGAACGCCGCCGTGCTGGCGTCGTACACGCCGTATGTGATGCGCCTGAACACGTCCAGAGACGAAAGCAACGCGGAACGCGACCCCTCTGCCATCGGCATCACGGACACGAACACGATGAGCTATCCGACGCTCGCCCTGTCGCATCCGGGAACCGCGTCGTCGGGCCAGAACTACGGGCCGACGTATGTGATGGATCGCGCGCCCAACTCGCGCGCCCTGCTGCAATCGCCGCAGGTGCTGTTCAACCCGAACGGAGCGCCGGCCGTTCAGATGAAGCCGAACGGGCAGCCCGTTGACGGCAGCGTGTTCCCGCCCATTGACCGCATGTGGACGCTGTACCGCAAAACCGATCCGAGCAGCAAGACCGGTTCGGCTATCTACATGAAGTCACTGCGACTGACCGCGCGGCTGCCGTACCCGGTCGCCCTGAGCGCGTCGGGGGGAACGGCCACATCGCCCACCGCCTCGCAAGCCATCGGCAATCTGACGGTCACGCGTTTCAACCCGACAACCGGCGCGTTCGATTTAAGCCCGCGCGCCGGCTATGAGGTGGATTGGGTGCGCGGACGCGTGTACTTCCGCGAGGAAGACGAAGGCGACCTGGTGCAGATCAGCTATGCGTACTTCAACCCGAAGGCCCCCAGTGGGCCGATACAGTCGGGCAGCCTGACGTACCGGGTAGCGTGGAGCGACGAGATCAGCGCGAGCGGCACCTATACGGGAGACATCACGACGCCCGAAGTGGCTATGCCCATTACCACAACCGTCAACGAGGGCCAGGTGTCGGCGTTCAAGGACCCGTTTGTAGACAAGCTGTGGGTGTTCTGGAGCAGTACGCGCACGTCCACGACCCTGCCGAACAGCACTGTTCCGCTCGGCCAGACCGACCTGTTCTTCCAGACCATCGCGCCGCAGTTCTACCCGACCGCGAGCAACCAATACTGAACCGGACCGACTGACCCACGACCACGCGCCTGTGCAGGAACTTTTGCACAGGCGCGTTTTTTGTCTGCCGGAATGTGCGCCAACATACGTTTGCTAACACACACCTGCGAATGTAACGACACGCCGTAAGGCCGGGGCTTGTTCCCTGCCGGACTTTGCCCGCCACCCTACTGCAACGATGTTGAAAACGGGACGGCGGCGCGAAATAGAATAAGAGCGCGAATTGAAAGAACAGCTAGGGACTGAAAGAACGGCGGGAGACAAGCCCCACCCTACGGATTTGGATATTTTGGCGCGTGGTAGAGCCTGTGTGCCGAAAGCGGGATGTATTATGCAGCTTGCGCGAGGGGAATGTCCTGCCTGAGGGGAGCGTCCTGGGCGGACAGCATCTCCAGAAAGGCGTTGACGGCGCGGGGGTCGAAGTGCGTGCCGCAGCTGTCGCGCAGGTGCTGGCGCACTTTGGCTTCGGGCCAGCCGGCGCGATACGGGCGATCCGAGCGCAGGGCGTCGTATACGTCAATCACGGCGAACAATCGGGCGGGCAGGGGGATGTCGTCGCCTTTCAGACCCTGCGGATAGCCGCTGCCGTCCCATTTCTCATGGTGCGCGTAGGGGATGTCGAGGGCGGCGCGCAAAAACGTGATGGGAACCAGCATCTCGTAGGCGATGCCGGGGTGACGGCGCATCACGTCCCATTCGGCGTCCGTCAGCTTGTCGGGTTTGAGCAAAATCGCGTCCGGCACGCCCATCTTGCCGATGTCGTGCAAAAGCGCGCCCCACCGGGCGTACAGCGTCTCTTCCTCATTCATGCCCACCCAGCGGGCCAGCCGAACGGTCATGTCGGTAACGCGGGCGCTGTGGCCCTCGGTCTCTTTGTCCTTCATGTCCAGCAGCCTGGCCCAGGCCGCAATCGTGCGGTCGTAGCCCTCGACAAGCACGGCCTTGATGTGTTCGCTCGCGCTGGTCAGCGTCGCCTCCTGAGCCAGCAGCATTTCGCGCAGGATGTCGGTATACGGGCGGCTGTTGACGCCGCAAAACGCCCAGCGCTCGTCCTCGTCGCCGGCGTGTGTCACGCAGTCGCGCCCCCGCTGCTTGGAGCGATACAGGGCGAGGTCGGCCTCGGCGATCAGTTCCGAGGTGTCCGTGGAGTGCGCCGGACACGTCGCCGCGCCGACGCTGACCGTGATGGGCCGCTGTATCCACGGTGCGCGCGCAACGGCTGCGCGTATCTTCTCGCCCATGTCACGGGCCTGTGCCGCGTCCCTATCCGGCAGGGCGACGGCGAACTCCTCGCCCCCGTAGCGGGCGCAAAAGCCCTCTAAGGCCACAGTCTGTTCCAGGATCGCGGCGATGTCGCGCAACACCTGGTCGCCCGCCGGATGCCCGAAACTGTCGTTGTACTGCTTGAAGCGGTCCACGTCAAGGAGGAGGAAAGACAGGGCGCGTCCGCTCTGAAAACTGCCCCGTGCGTGTTCGGCAAGCTGCTCGTGCAGGGCGCGATGGTTGCGCAGGCCCGTCAGCCCGTCCGTGGTAGCCTGCAAGGCAAGCTGCGCGTTCGCTTCGGCCAGGCGGTGGTTGGACTCGGCGTAGTTGGCATTAGTGCGCAGCAGTTCCTTTTGCCACGCGGCCATGTCTTGATTCGCCTGCTGCACCAGCTCCATCTGTTCGTAAACCTGCGATTGCAGCCGCAGCCGCTCGCTGATGTCCCGAAAGCAGACCACAACGCCCATGATGCGGCCCGCCTCCAATATGGGCGTACTGATATATTCGACAGGCAGGAGGGTTCCGTCCTTGCGCCAGAACGCATCGTCGTCCACGCGGGTAACGATGCCCTCCTTCAAGGCGCGATAGATCGGGCATTCCACAGCGGGAAAATGCGCGCCGTCGCGGCGTGTGTGGTGTATAAGTTCGTGCAGGTTGCGGCACAGCAATTCGTCTATGCCATAGCCGAGAAGGGTGGCCGCGGCGGGATTGGCAAACGTGGCGACGCCGTCCAGCCCAATGCGATAGATGCCCTCGCCCACGCTGCGCAAAATCAGGTCGTTTTGATAAAACTGCGACGCCGGCAGGCCTGCCGACGATCTGCCTTTGCCGCTTCGCGCATTGCGCCGTTCACGTAAAGCGGACATCAGCCCCAGCAGGGCGCGAATGGCATTTTGGATATTGGAATTTCCGCCGCGTGATTGGGACATGACACCGCCTGAAAGGTAACAAGACCCTGCGCAGGGTAAATTAGCAAATACATTTATTGGCAAAATCCTCCGGTAACATTAGGCACAATCGCCTGCATCATGGCTGGAGCCGCTGCCGCAAAGCAACTGCCTTCCGCAAATGAGCGGCGCGGCACAAACCCATCGTGTATAATGAATGTGTTGCCGCCGAAGCCAACGTCTATATCTACCGTGCGTGTTTCTCAATTCTCTTTGCATCAAGGAAATCCTATGACATTTCGTTTACGCAGTGTTCGTTCCGGCGGCGCGGCCCTGTCTCTGTCCCGCCGCGTTTATCTTACCGCCGCTATAGGCGCAATTTTGGCCGCTGCTTTGCCCCTCAGCGCGCGGCCCGGCGAGCGGCACGGCATTGATCCGGCTACCATTGACCGCAGCGCGTCCCCGACCTCGGACTTCTTTCAGTATGCCAACGGCAAATGGCTGGAAAAGGCCAAAATCCCCGGCGACCTGACCGGCGTAGGCGCGTTCCAGGAACTCGCCGACCGCAACACGGCCATTTTGCACCAGATCGCGGACAAGGCCGCAGCCGACCAAAGCGCGCCCGCCGACAGCCCGCGCCGCAAGGCAGGCGAGTTCTACCGCGTGGCCCTGGATACCGCGCTTGCGGATCGCCTGGGCGCGCAGCCGCTTGCGCCTGAAATCACGCGCATCATGGGCGTGACCGACAGCGCGGGCCTGCTGGCCGAGATCGCGCACCTGCACCGCATGGGCGTGACGGCGGGGTTCGGCGCGTTTGTGCGTCAGGACGCCAAAAACAGCGATCAGCAGATTTTGCAGTTGTCGCAGGGCGGCCTGGGCCTGCCCGACCGCGACTACTATCTGCGCGACGACGTGAAATCCGCGCAGATCCGCAAGCAGTACACGGATTACGCGGCCCGCCTGCTGACCCTGACCGACGATGCAAGCGCCACAACGGATGCCGACAGCATTCTTGTCCTCGAAACGCGTCTTGCCCGCGCCAGCATGACGCGCGTGGCGCAGCGCGACCCGAACGCCACGTACCACAAGATGACGGTCGAGGAACTCGAAGCGGCCACGCCCGCCATCCCCTGGCCCCGCTACTTTGCCGAGTTGGGCAAGCCCGATCCCGGCCCGCTCAATATCGGCCAGCCCGATTTCTTCAAGGAATGGAACGCGGTCCTGTCCGACATTCCCCTCGCGCAATGGAAAACGTACCTGCGCTTTCACCTGCTGCGAACCTTTGCGCCGACCCTGAGCAAGTCGTTTGTGGACGCCGACTTCGATTATAACCGCGCCTTTACGGGCCAGAAGCTGATGACGCCCCGGTGGAAACGCGCTCTGCGCGCTACCGACACGTCGCTCGGCGAGGCGCTGGGCCAGCTTTACGTGGAAAAGGCGTTCCCGCCCCAGGCCCGACAACGCGCCCTGACTCTGGTGCAGAACCTCAAAGGCAGTCTGCACGACCGCATACTTGGGCTGGACTGGATGGGAACCGAAACCAAAGCGCAGGCCGTCCGCAAGCTGGATGCCATACGCATCAAGGTAGGCTACCCCGACAAATGGCGCGATTACACGGGGCTGACGGTGTCGAACGACAGCTACGCGCAGAACGTAATGCGGGCCAACACGTTCGAGTTTCAGCGGCGATTAGACAAGATCGGCAAGCCCGTAGACCGCGACGAGTGGGGCATGACGCCGCCGACCGTGAACGCCTACTACAATCCGAGCATGAACGAGATCGTGTTTCCCGCAGGCATTTTGCAGCCTCCCTTCTTTGATCCCAAAGCCGACGACGCCAGCAATTACGGCGGTATCGGCGTGGTCATCGGGCATGAGATGACGCACGGATTTGACGATCAGGGCCGCAAGTTTGACGCGCAGGGCAACCTGCAGGACTGGTGGACAGCCGAAGACGCGCAGCGGTTCGCAAGCCGCGCAAACGCTCTTGCTGACCAGTACAGCGGCTATGTGGCCGTGGACGATCTGCATGTCAACGGCAAACTGACGCTGGGCGAGAACATCGCCGACCTGGGCGGCCTGACCATCGCGTATGTGGCTCTGGAAAAGACATTGGAAGGCAAACCGCGCCCGGCCCCGATTGACGGCTACACGCCCGAACAGCGGTTCTTCCTCTCGTTCGGGCAGATATGGCGCTCCAAGCTGACGCCGGAACGCGTCCGCCTGCTGACGCAGACCGACCCGCACTCGCCGGGTAGATGGCGCGTCAACGGCACCCTGGCGAACGCCCCCGGCTTCAACGAGGCATTCGGCTCTGCCGGCAGTTCTGTTGCGCCCGCCGCGCCCATCCGCATCTGGTAAACAGCGTTTTGACGCCTTTCGCGTTTTGACAGGCGCATGATAACAGCCGCGTTCCATACAGCATGGAACGCGGCTTTTTTGGCGGTCCGGGTTTGCAGACGTATGGAAAGCCGCTGCCGTATTACAGAAAGCCCGCCGGAGAAACGGGCAGGATACGACAGAAGAGCCAGAGTACAGAAGGATACCGAAAAACGCGCCAAGACGCGGAAGGAAAAGAAAAAGCCATGAAGCTGATAGGATTGGAAGAACACTTTGTCACGCCCGAAGTACGCGCCGCCTGGGACGGTCTCGACGGGGAAAACCGCGACGATATGGCGAAACTGATGGACAACGGAGAAACGCTCGCGCGCCTGCTGGACATGGCGGACGCGCGGCTCAAGGACATGGACGCGGTCGGCCTGGATGTGCAGGTACTGTCCCTGAACTCGCCCGGTGTGCAGAATCTGGAGGCGGCGCAGGCCGTCGCGCTCGCCCGCGCCGGTAACGACCTGCTTGCCGGCGTGATTGCCGCGCATCCCGACCGGCTGCAGGCGTTCGCCGCTCTGCCCACGCCTGACCCCGCGCAGGCCGTGCAGGAAATGGAACGTTGCATGGGCATTCCGGGGTTCAAGGGGGCCATGATCAATGGGCGCACCCGCGACCGCTCCCTCGACCACCCGGACTTTCTGCCCATTCTGGAGGCCGCATCCCGTCTGCGCGTACCGATTTACATTCATCCGCAGATACCCGTTCATGCCGTTCGCAACGCGTACTATGAGGGCTTCGACGACAAACTCAGCGTATTCTTCGCCACGGCGGGCATCGGCTGGCACTACGAGACCGGCATACAGGCGCTAAGGTTGATTTTGGCCGGCGTGTTCGACCGCTTCCCCGATCTGCAAATCATCCTGGGACACTGGGGCGAGCTGATCGTGTCGTATCTGGAGCGCATCAACGGCATGTCGAAGTTCGCCCCGAACCTGCACCGCCCCATCGAGGACTATGTAAAGCAGAATTTTTACGTCACGCCGAGCGGCATGTTCAGCCCATCCTATCTGCGTCAGGCCGTGGAAGTGATGGGCGTTGACCGTATTATGTTTTCCACCGATTACCCGTTTATGTTCGCGCCCGAAGGCGGCGCGCGCAAATTCCTTGCCAATGCCGTGCTGTCCGAACCGGACAAGGAAAAGATCGCGCACGGCAACTGGGAGCGGCTCACCGGTCGGGCCTGAGCGATGCCGCAGGGCGGATCAGAGCGGTATAGGGAACGTGTGGCGCGCACCGCCCCGAAGATACAGGGCGGGCGCGCATTTTTGCGGTTTGGATGCGTCTTTAACTTGCGTTCTGTCGTCAAATCTGTTAGTATTGTGCAATGCGCGTGGATGAACGTTTTGAGTCGAACGTAAACGGCTAACGCAGACGGGCAGAGGAGGCGGGAAAAGCGTTTATGAAGGTGGTCACGGCGGAACAGATGCGCGAACTGGACAGACGCGCCATGTCGGAATACGGCATGAGCGGACTTGTCCTGATGGAAAATGCGGGCCGCGCGGTCGTGGACGCGATGGAAAGCGTGTTCGGAACGCTTTCGGGCAAGCGCGTAGCCGTGTTCTGCGGCGGCGGCAATAACGGCGGCGATGGGGCCGTGATCGCCCGCTATTTGAAATTGCGCGGGGCCATGCCCGAAGTGGCGATGGTCGGTTCGTATGACAAACTCAGTGCAGACGCCCGCGCCCATTTTAATGTGCTGAATGCCCTGGAAATAGACCTCAACGGCTTCGGCTACGAGGACACGCCCCGCCCGCTGTCCGAGGAATTCGGCTGGCGGCATATAGACATCGTCGTAGACGCCATGCTCGGTACGGGCGCAAAGGGCGCTCCCCGCGACGCGTATGCCAATGCCATCGCCAGCATCAACCAGACCGATTGCCCGGTCGTTGCCGTGGATATGCCCAGCGGCGTGGACTCGGACACGGGCGCGACAGACGGCGAGGCCATACGCGCAACGCATACCGTGACCTTTGCGTATCCCAAATTAGGACAGTTTCTGTTTCCGGGCGCGGCCTGCGTTGGACAGCTTCACGTCGCCGACATCGGCTTCGATTGGGAGAAGCTGGACGCCCAATCGCCGTTTCGCCTGTTCACCCTGCCCTCGAACGGCATGGTGCAGGCCCCGAACCGTCCGAGCAGCCTGGGCGATGCGGCCAAACTGCTGCAAAAACGACAGCCGAACGCCAATAAAGGAGATTACGGGCATGTGGCCGTGGTCGCTGGCTCTCAGGGTATGTGCGGCGCTCCCGCTCTCGTGGCGCGGGCGGCGCAGCGAACAGGGGCCGGACTGGTCACGGTTCTCGCTCCCCGATCCGCGCAGCAGATACTCGCGGTCAAGCTGGACGAGCAGATGACGCTGCCGTTGCCCGAAGCGGACGGGGCCGCAAGCGAGGCCGCGTTCGACCTGATCGCCGAGTTCGCCCAAAAAGCCACGGTTCTCTGTGTCGGCCCCGGCCTGACGACCAGACCGGGCGCGGTCACGCTTGTTTTGCGCCTGATCGCCGAGATTGACAAGCCGCTTGTCCTGGACGCAGATGGCCTGAACGCTCTGGCGACGCAGCCCGACATCATCGCCAAACGCGCCGACAATCCCCGCGCGCCACTTGTCCTGACACCGCACCCCGGCGAGGCCGCGCGCCTGCTGAACACGACGATTGAGGTGGTCGAGGCCGACCGCGTCGGAGCCGCGCGCGAATTGGCGACACGTTATCGCGCCATTGTCCTGCTCAAAGGCCGTTACACCCTGATCGCCGACATGGACGGCGATATATTCATCAACACGACCGGCAACCCCGGCATGGCGACAGGCGGCGCGGGCGACACCCTGACCGGCATCATCGGCGGGCTACTGGCCCAAAACGCACGCCTGCGCGACCAAGCAGCGGTTAAAGACATGCAGGCCAAAAGCGCGGGCGACACAAACACAAATAAAAATACAAGTGACAAGAACGCGCGCGCCGAACACATCGCCGATGTTCGCGTCGTAGCTCTGGCCGCGTATGTCCACGGCCTTGCCGCCGACCTCGCGGCCCAGGAAACGGGCGAGGTCGGCCTGACCGCAGGCGACATCATCGCGCATTTGCCCCACGCCCTGCGGCAGTTGGAACAGGCGCAATAGAAGAACCGGTATATGAAATACCGGTTAATAGGCCTTCGGCCAACCGTTCATAGCCACAAATCTCCTGCAATCAGCCGCTGTATGCTGGTCTGCTGATAAGCGGTGTGTGGCAAATTTTCAATATACAGGACAATTGGCCGCAGGCCTAATAACCGGTATTTCATATACCGGATTCCTTAGAGGAGGCATGATGACGCAGGGAAATCCGAGACGTTTCCTCGCCGCGACCGCGCTGGCGGGACTGCTGGCGGCGAGCGGGGCAGCAACAGCACAGGACGGCGGCAAGACGCCTGCCGGATCGTCCGCCGCACCGGTGAGCGCGAAATCTACGCCGACTGCCGCCTCCGCCACCATGCAGCTAAGGCGCGACATTACGGGCAATTTCCTGTGCCGCTTCATCACCAAAACCGATGAGACCGCGCCTCTTGTCGCCCTGCCCGCGCCCATCGGGGCCGACAACGTGGTCGCCGTGCCGGTTCCCGCCGCATTGCTTAAAGCCAAAGACGCCCTGCTCGAAATCGTGGACGCGGATCACAGCCGCATCGCCCGCCTGCCGGTTGCGGCGTCGGGCGTGACGCCGCTCAACGACGCTAGTTTCGGGTTCGTGCAGACCGTGCAGGTTCCGGTTCAGGTGCGCGGCAAGGGCGGCCTGACCTCCGCGACCGTAACGCTTGCGAGCGCGGACAAGTCGTACAGCAAAAGCGTTCTGCTCACGCCCGCCGATGGCGGAACCGCGCACTTCAGCAACGTTCCCCTGAACAAGCAGGTCACGGTCACGGTGCAGGAGGGCGCGAACGCGCCCGTCAGCGTGACGCAGACCCTGACCGTGCCGACTACATCGGACGGTTTTCGCTTTGCGCCGATTGAAGTAAGCTGGCCGGATGCAAAAGCCGTTGCCTCTAATGCCGCTCCCGCTTCCAATACTGCCGCCCCTAATGCGCTTGCTCCGGGCGCGACCCTGCCTTCCCCCGGCGCACCTGCCGCGTATGCGCCTGTCCCCGGCTACCCTGCCGCGCCGCCCATAGCGCCCTACGCCCCGGTCAACAACTCGGACAGCCCGTTCAGCGGCGTTCTCAGCACGATTGTGAGCCTGCTGTTTCTGGGCGGCGTGGGCTACGGCCTGTATTGGGCGTACCAAAACGGGCATCTCAAAAATCTGCTGGACAAGCTCGGCATCCAGACGCAGCCTCTGACCGCAAGCGGGCCGCAGCCCAGCCCCTTCGACAAGCCCAATCGCGCCCCGGTTCAGCCCATCACGGAAGGAACTGCCGACCCTCTGCATGGCTTTGCGGGCGGCGCGGCGGGCGCGACAAGTTACGCGTCAACGCCTACCGTCAGCAGCGGGCCGCGTCTTGTCGGCACGATGGGAACGTATGCGGGCCAGATCTTCCCCCTGAGCGGCACGGCCCTGGACATCGGGCGCGATGCGGCCAATCCCATCGCCCTGCCCGATGACACGAACGCCTCGCGCCGCCACGCCATATTGCAGTTGTCGGGCGGACAGGCCACGGTTGTGGACAACGGCTCGTCCAATGGAACCTTCGTCAACGGCGTCCGCATCGCCGCTCAGATGCCGCACCCGCTGCAATCCGGTGATGAGGTGCAGATCGGCATGACACGCTTTCGGTTTGAGCAATAACATCCAAACACACGACGGCGTTTTTGAAAAAGGAGCGTGGGCGTGAGATCGCGCATACTTATCGGTTTGCTGCTGGGAACAATCGGCGGCTTTTTGGGCTGGCTGTTTCAGGAAAACCTGATCCATTACAGCGTCCAGCAGGATTTGCTTAAAGGGACGTGGTACTCCGTGCCGCTCACGTCCGGTCAGACGCGCACCCTGATCTACTGTGTGGGCGGCTTGATCGGGATGTGCCTGGGGGCCGTGGAAGGCATTGTAGAAAGCAATGGCCGCAAGCTGTGGCAGGGCGCATTGGTCGGCGCGTTGTGCGGTGTTGTCCTGGGCTTTATGGGCTACAGTTTCGGCGGCGCGCTATACCACATTCTGGGCGGCTCGGACGAGATTTCGCGGGACGCGGGCATGTTCGCGTTCGCCCGCCAGGTGATCGCGCGGGCATTCGGCTGGTCGCTGATGGGCCTGGGATTGGGAATCGGGGCCGCGCTGCCGACGCGCTCACTGGCCCGCATACGCAACGGCGCGTTGGGCGGTTTTCTGGGCGGTTTTCTGGGAGGCTTCATATTCGACCTGATTGCGCCCGCATCCAATGTGGTTCAGGCGGCGACGGCGGGGGCCGGTGTGCGCGAGGTCGGCGGGCCGAGCCGGGCGGCGGGCTTTACGGCCATCGGCGGCCTGACGGGGTTTTTCATCGGACTGGTCGAGGAGTGGCTGAAGCAGGCGTGGGTGCGGGTCTTGGCCGGACGCAACGAGGGCAAGGATTTCATACTAGCCAAGTCGGTCAACATCCTGGGCCGCGACGAGCGCAGCGATGTGCCGCTGTACGGCGATCCGCGCATCGGGGCGCAGCACGCCGCCATACGCGCCGATGGGCAGCGTCATGTTCTCATTGACGCGGGCAGCCCGACCGGAACGCTTGTCAACGGCCAGCCGGTTCCTTCGGGCGGCGAACTGCTATTGCGTGACGGCGACATGATTCAGATCGGTACGCAGGCCATCCTGTTTCGCGAAAAGGCCACGCAAAGCCGGGTCGCGCCCTCGCCGGTTGACATGCCGCGCGCCGCATCTGCGACGCCGAGCAGCCTGTCCGTTCCCTCGCACCTGTGTCCCTTCTGCGGCAGCGCCAAAGATGCGAATGGCAACTGTCTTTGCTCGCCCGCCCAGTCCGCCGGAAACATGGCGCAGGGGGCAGGCTACGCGCCGAGTGCAGGCTATGACCCGAACGGCGGCTTTACCAACTTCAACGGCCAGCCGATGAACTATGCCGCCAATGCGCCCGCGTATGACCCCACCCCCGGTTACGGTCAGCCTGCTTCCTCTCCCTATCAGGGCAGTTCTCCCAATGCCGTGCCTGCCGGACGCTTGATCGGCATGGAGGGCGCGACGCAGGGGCAGGTGTTTACGCTGTCGGGGCCGAATATGACATTGGGCCGCGAGGCGGGCCGCGACATCGTAGTAAACGGCGACAGCACGGTCTCGCGCACCCACGCCCACCTGGGGAACGAAAACGGCGTGTTCATGGTCTATGACAACAACAGCGCGAACGGCACGTTCGTCAACGGTGTGCGCGTCCAGATGCAGGCGCTCGCGTCCGGCGACATCGTGCAGTTCGGCAACAGCAAGTTCCGGTTCGAATAGACTCAGAGGTGAAGAGGAGAAACGAGATGTCGGACGACCGAACACGGATAATCGGGCAGACGCAAATGGGCGGGTCGCAGACGCAGATGGGCGCGAACCGCACGCAGATCATCGGGCAGCCCGGTACACCCGGCTCGCGAACGCAAATGGGCGGGGCGGCCATGCCCCCCGGCTTCGACCCGGCCCGCACTCAGATGAACATGCCTGCGATGCAGGCAGTCGAAGTAGAATGCCTTGCCGGGAACCGCTATGCCTATGCGCCCGAAGTCGGGCGCGACAACGCCCTGATCGTCCTCAAAGCCAGCGGGCAGCAGCTTGGACGCCGCGCGCCCATCAACGTCTGCCTGTGCATTGACCGTTCGGGCAGCATGGAAGGCCCGCCGCTTGAATACGCCAAACGCGCCTGCGAATACGTCGTGGACATGCTGGAACCCAACGACATTCTCAGCATCGTCACGTTCGAGGAGCAGGTAGACGTTCTGATGCCCGCGCGTCGCGTCGTCAACAAAGCGCTTGTCAAGGAGCATATCCGCAGACTGGAAGTAGGCAACACGACGAACCTGTACGACGGCCTGATAGCCGCTTGTATGCAGATCCAGTCGGTCTTGCAGCAGACGCCCGGTTACGTTAATCGCGTCCTCCTCCTTACCGATGGCGAACCGACCGTGGGCCTGAAAGATTACACGAGTATCGTGCAGCAGGTGGCCGAGCAAAAGCAAAAGGGTATCAGCATCACGGCTCTGGGCTTCGGGCAGGAGTACAACGAGGAACTGATGGCGGGCATTGCGCGGCGCAGCGGCGGCAACTACTATTATATCGCCCGCCCCGATCTGCTTCCCGAAGTGTTCCGGCGCGAACTTGAAACCTTGATGACCATCGTTGCCAAGAACGTGCGTGTACGATTCGGGCTGTCCAAATGGGTCAATCTCCGACAGGTGTACGGCGCGACGCCCACGCTCGGCCCGCGCATGGCCGAGGTCACGGTTCCCGACCTGGAGCGCGGCACAAGCCGCACCGTGCTTGCCGAACTGGAATTTGAGCGGCATCCGGCCGGCACGTTCCGCGTGGCCCGCGTCGAAGCGTTCTATGACGATGTCGTCAATAACCGCTCGGAGCGCGTGGTATCGGACTGCGTATTCGAGTTCACCTCGGATCGCGGCTTGATTGCGAGCGGCGTCAACCCCATCGTCCGCAGCGAACTGGAACTGGCGCAGGCGTCGTCGAACCTGCAGCGCACGATGATGGGGATGCGAACGCAGCAGATCACGAGCATGGGGGCCATGAGCGAACTGCAAAAAACGCGCACCATTCTGATGCAGTCGGGCAGCAGCGAACAGACGCAGCAGCTTACGCAGCAGTTGGATCAGGCCATGCAAAGCCTGCAGCGCGGCACGGGCGATGTGGAAAAGACGCTCATGGGCGCGATCATTGACATTGACCAGGGCAAGCGTTGACCTCTCAGAAGAGTTTCATAAGCGAAAATGAGGAGTAGGTTATGAGTGACGAGCAGACCCGCATGATGCCGCCGAACAATCCGGGCGGGCAGACGGGAACCTTTGATCGGACGATGGTGGCGACAGGCGCGACGCAGATGCCCGGCGGCATGGGCGCGACGCAGATGATGCCGCCGGGAGGTGTGGCCGACCCGTACCGCACACAGATGGGCGGAACTACGACCTGCCCCGTGTGCAAATCCACCACGCCGCTGACCGAGACATATTGCGGCGAGTGCGGCTTTCTGCTCGCGTCCGCGCCCACGACGAACGTGGAAATCCCGCTCGAAGAGGCTCCGGCTGCGGAACTGATTGCCGAGTCGGACGGACAGCGGCACAAATTGCGGCAGGGCGTTAATACGGTTGGGCGGCAGGGAACCGATGTGCTTGTCACCGATGGCACACTATCGCGCACCCATGCCCGCATCACGATTGAGGGCAATCAGATCACGGTCGAAGACCTGGGCAGCACGAACGGAACCAAAGTGGGCGACCGGCGCATCGGCCCCAATCAGCCCACGCCCGCGTCCCCCGGCACGACCCTGCGATTTGGCAACTGGCGCGCGCTGCTGCAATTAGGCGGTCTGCCCGATAATAGCTCCAAAACAAACATGGGGGCAAGTGCGGGCGCGGCCCCGACCCTGATGGGCGGCAACCAAACATCCGTGTTTACCACGCCTATGGGCCTGCCCACCCTGATGGGCGGCGAGGCGTCCGACAAAACGCTAGTCGGCGCGTCCGGCATTACCCCGGCCACAAGCGGCGTTGCCACGCCCGGCGACCTGAACCCGAACGACGCCCCGCCCGCCACAATCCAGAATACCGTGATTGCGCCTCCCGCCGTAAGCGACGCGAACATTGTAGCCCGCCTGTCACCCACGACCGGGCCGGGAACCGAGATCACGGTCACGGAAGGCACGCTCTCGGTCGGCAGGCGTCCGGGCAACACGTATGTGATTACAAACGACGCGTATATCTCAGGCCGTCACGCGCAGATCGAGACTGACAGTACAGGCACGTACCTGACCGATGTGGGCAGCACGAACGGTTCAAGCGTCAACGGCCAGAAACTCGCGCCCGGCGAGCGGCAGCTATTGCTCGAAGGCGACGAGGTACAATTAGGGCAGACCAAATACGTGTACGCGCTGGCCCTGGACGATGATACGCCCGCGTCCGTGTCCATCATGCCGAGCGATGGGCCGAGCGTCCCCGCGGCGTTCGGAGGCATTCCTGATGCGCCCGACGGCTCGCCGCCCGGTCAGGAGTTCGGGGCCATCAACGATCCCGTTTACCCTCCCCAGGTCAGCATACAACAACTGTATCACGCTGAAGACAACGAAATGCCGCAGTAGGGAAAAGATAGTAGATAAGAGATAAGAGGCAAAGTGAAAGCCCCATTGCCCGGAACACCGTCCGCTTATCTCTCATCTTTCATCTCGTGCCTTTTATCTGAATGGAACCTTAATGAGCGCAGATGAATCGCTGGATAGCACGGCCAAGTTTGATCGGGCCGAACTGGTACGCGGGTGGCGGGCGTATGAGGCCCGTTCGCCCCGCGTCGTGCCGGTCGTCAAGTTCGCCGCCAAAACCGATATGGGGCAGGTGCGCGAGAACAATGAGGACAAATTCGACTTTTACGAGCCGGAAGCGCCCTCGGTCCTGGCCCATCGGGGCTGTTTGTACGCGGTCGGCGACGGCATCGGCGGCGCGTTGGCAGGACAGATCGCCAGTGAAATGATGCTCAAGAACGTTATCGCGGGCTACTATGACAGCACGGTCGAGGATTTACAGACCGCCCTGCACGAGGCTATCGTCAACACCAATGACCGCATCTACCACCTCGCGCAGATGATTCCCGAACGCAATGGCATGGGGACGACGCTTGTGGGCGCGGTCGTGATCGAGGATCGCGTCGTTGTAATGCAGGTGGGCGACAGCCGCGCGTACCTGGTGCGCGACGGGCAGATCACGCAAATCACGCACGATCATTCGTGGGTCGAGGAGCAGGTGCGGGCGGGACTGATGCGCCGCGAAGACGCCGAACTTTCGCCGTTCCGCAACGTCATTACGCGCAGTATCGGGGCCGCGCCGCATGTGATGCCGGACTTTTACGAGGAACGCGCGCTGCCGGGCGACATCTGGGTATTGTGTTCCGACGGCCTGACGGGACATGTCGGCGATGATGAAATCCTGTTTATCGCGGGCCAGCAGGCTCCCAGCGAAGCGGCCCGCCAACTGATCGAACTCGCCAACTCACGCGGCGGGCGCGACAACATCACCGTATTCGTTGTATCCGTGCGCGATCTGCTGCCCGGCGCTGAGATGCCGCAACTCGCGCAGGATGTGGCGCAGGCGTACTCTCAGCCCACATCCGTTCCCACTAGCAACACGAACGGCGCGCATTACGCCCACAACGACAACGCTGTTTATCAGACGCCGTCCAGTGCAAATGCCGCGGACACGCAAAATGGAGTCGCACAGACAGACCCGAATCGCCCTTCCTGGCGCAAAATTTTTGGACGTTAGGCGATTTTATATGCCGGACTATCCCGCAGCAATGGACGCTGTTCAACCCCTATAATGCGTATATCAAACAGTGTCACAGACCAAATCTGCTCAGACAGCGACTTGTTGATTTACTGACGGAGAACAACCCGGCGTGAACGATACGGTAAGAGGCAAATATCGCATCGTGCGCGAGATCGCGCGCAGCAATGACATCGTCTACGAGGCGATGGACATTGGCTTGAATCGCCGTCTCGCCATCAAGGAACTCAACATCGCCCCCGGTATGACTGGGCAGGCGCGGCGTGAGCGTGTCGAGCGATTTGAGCGCGAGGCTCATGCCACCAGTCGTTTGCAGCATCCCAACATCGTTACCATCTACGACCACTGGGAGGAGAACGGGCGGCACTTCATCGCAATGGAGTATCTGGACGGCCAGACCCTGCGCGACGTGATGCAGGCGCGGGGCGCGCTGCCGCTCAAAGACGCCATCAACATCGCCGCTCAGACCCTGTCCGCACTTGCCCACGCGCACGACCGCAAGGTGATCCATCGCGACATCAAGCCCGACAACATCTTCGTGCTTCCCGGCGGGCATGTAAAACTCACGGACTTCGGCATCGCGCGCCTGACCGAGCAGCCCGCCCTGACCAGTAACGGCCAGGTGTTCGGCACACCCAGCTATATGTCGCCCGAACAGATCGAGGGCAAGCACATAGACTACCGCTCTGACCTGTTTTCCGTGGGCGTACTGCTTTACGAGATGCTGGCAGGGCGTAAGCCGTTCACGGGCGACAGCGTCATCAGCATCACATATGCCATCATGAACGCGCCCGCCCCGTCCCTGTCCGGCGTACCGGGAGGCGTGGAGCAGGTGATCCAACGCGCCCTGTCCAAGCGGCCCGAACAGCGCCAGATGAGCGCCAATCAGATGCGCGAGGATCTGCAAAGCGCGGAGCAGATGCCCGCCGTATTTTTGCCGTCCCCCTCATCGGGCATCATCCTGCGGCGCACAAACATGGGCGGAAACACGGGCTATGGCAACACGCAGCCCGGCATGAACGGCGGATACGCCGACCCGAACGCGGGCTACGGCAATCCGGCGCAGGCGGCAGGCGGCGCGAGCGCGTACAATACGCCGAACGCCGGCTACAACGCCGCTGTTCCTAATCCTAATTACGGCAATCCAAACGCGGGCCAGATGCAGGCGAGCGCGGGCGCAGATGCGAACGGCCTGCCGTGGGCATGGAATACGACCGGGGCAGGGCAGGCGGGCGCGCAGACAAAGGCGCAGAAACGCGCCGCGCAGCAGACCGCCGCGCAGGCTTACAACGCGCCCGCGCCGTCTTATAATCAGCCCATAACTAATTCGCCGCCGACCGCGCAGCAGATCGCCGCCATGACGCCGCAGCAGGCAGCGCAATATGCCGCGCAGTACGCGGCCCAGGCCGGATTCAATCCCCACGCGCCGTTCGCCCCGCCTGCCTACGCCCGCCCGCGTCAGCCGCTTATCGTCCTGTCGCCTGCCGCCCGCTCGAACTTGATGGCGCTCGCCGTCGCTATCGTGTTGGGCTGCATACTGGCAGGCGGCGTACTGGCGTTCGTCAAACGCTACGATGCCTACAAAGAAACAGCCAGTTCCGCGCAGGTACACGCGCTGATGGATCAGGGCAACAAAGCCTACAGCAGCCAGAACTATGCGGGCGCGGCCACCCTGTTTGAGCAGGCGCTCGCCGCGCACCCTGCCGCCAGCGACCGCGCTTCCCTGCTTGTGGAACTAGGCTATGCTTATGTGCAGTTGGGGCGCGAATCCCGTAACAAGGGCAGCCTTCAGGATGCCGTGGCTTATTACAATAAAGCCATTACCTACGCTCCCGACTATAAGGTAGCGCACGACGAACTGGCCGTGCTGAAAGAAAGTACGCAGGACGTGCAGGGGGCGCAAAGCGAACGGCAGGCGGCGCAAAGCAGCACGTTTGGACAGCAGCCACCCGCCACCCTGTCCGCCCCGCCCGCTAATGCAAGCGGCACAACGCCCGCCGCCAATCCTAACGCCAATGCCGACCCCAATCAGTTCACCCGCAGCAAAAGCCAGGAGGCGCAGCAGTTCCTGCGCGATGGCGATCAACTGCTGATGAACAACGATGTGCGCGGCGCGTTACGCAAATGGCGCGACGCCCGCGACGCGGCCCCCGGCCTGCCGGAACACGATCAGGCTCAAGCCCGCATCACCCAGTACGAGGCGACCGTTGGCGGCGATAACCAATAGAGCCGTACTCAGGCGTATACAGAATATATGATTGACGAACCCTCCATCGCGTTCCTGCTGACGCAAAATACCCCCGATGCCGCCGCGCGTCTGAGCGAACTCGCGCAGGACGCGCCGGACAAAGACACGCGCAAGTCCGCCCGCCGCGCCCTGTATCTGTTGGCGCAAAAAGGCATCGTGCCGCCTCCGACCCCGTTGGTATCTTCTCAATCTGCTTCCTCTCCGCCTCACAACGACGGCGTACAAACTAATGTGCAGGCGTGGGCCAGCGCGTTTGATGGGGCGGGCAATCGGCTGCTGTTCCTGACGTGGCCCGGCCCTGATGGCGGCTCGCCCACCTTCCTGCAATGTCTGCTCAACGACGTGGAGGGTGTGCGGGACATCGAAACGGGGCGCGTCACGCGCAATGACCTTGCACGGCGATTACAAGATTTTGAAGCGCAAATCGAAGCGGGCATCGCGCTTGCGCCCATCGAAGCGGACTACGGACGCGCTTTGCTGCATCAGGCACGCACCTTGAACCATCAGGCGCGGCGTACCACGCCGACCGGGTTCCTCGACCTGCTGCGCGTTATTGGCAGTCCCTCGTCTGAGCTATCTGAGCAGTATCAATCGCCCGTCTGGAACGCCATCACGCCCGCTGATGTGGCAAGCGACGCGGATCTGCCCCGCAACCCTGCCGCCCTGTTCGCGCTGCCCTGGTTCGACGCGTGGTTTCTGGATGTGGATGAGGTGACGGACTGGCTCGCGCCCATAATGGAAGTTTTGAACCGCCCCAATGCCGCGAAGAGCCTGATAGGGGAGATGATTGCCGGGGCCGCGCGCGACGCGTCTGGTATACTATTTGCTGACGGTCTGAAAACCGTGTACACGCATCGGCTGGAAGCGTCCGCCGACATACTGCGCCGTCGCGAGCGTATAATCCCTGCGCGGCAGGCACTGTACCACGCTCTTGACCTGCGAAATGAGGGAGGCAGCGCGCCGTTCGCCGTTGCCCTTGTCGAGCGCACCATGCAGGCCGCCGTGGAAATGGCATCGCAGGCCGCGCCCCCGCCGCGCTGAACATACTCATAGATTGATTACGAACAAGGTGATGAACAAGACGAAAAGGGGATTAGAAGAGGACGGTTTGTTATCGTGAGTCAGATGCCCAAGTCCAGCCATACCGTTCCTGTTGATACGGGCCGCAAAGAGCCTTACATGCTGCAGGTGACGCACCACGACGTAAAGATGCGCGGCCTTCCCCCGGCCCTGCACCACATCAAGGTAGCGCAGTTAAGCGACCTGCACGGCGGGTTCGGCAACACCAAAGCCGTGCATGACGAGGCCCTGCGCCAGGTTCGCGCCATCCACCCCGACCTGATCCTGCTAACCGGCGATTACATTGACAGCAATCCCTTAATAAAAGATTATCCGATCCAAGACATGCTCTGTCAGCTTCGCGCCCGGCTGGGCGTGATCGCCTCGCTGGGCAATCACGACCACCGCCGGGGGCCGGTTGGTACGCGCAGACGCCTGGAACATGCCGGAGCGCGCGTTCTGGTCAACGCCAACATGCAGATCGAGGGCGGATTATGGATCGCCGGCCTGGATGACACCTACGAGGGCAAACCCGACATCGCCGCCACATTGCTCGGTCTGCCCGACGATGCCACAAGCATCGTGCTTTCTCACAACCCCCGCCTGATTGAAAAAGTCGCCGACCAAGACGTCTTTATCCTGTCCGGGCATACGCACGGCGGACAGATCGCCCTCCCGTTTCCCAGCGCCAAAATGATCTGTCAGGTGCATTTGCGCTGTCCGCAGGTGGCCGGATGGTACGAGAACGGGCGGGCGCGTTTGTACGTGAACCGTGGGCTGGGCGTGACCGGCCGGCCCTTCCGCTATCGCTGCCCCGCCGAGATCAGTGTCTTCCACTTGCAGCCGGAGTAACGCATGGACATCGCCCACATGCGCGCCCATATGGAGGCTCATTACCCGCTCGTGACGGTTCCCGTTGTGACCGGGCCGCGCGTCTGGAGTATCACCTGTGCGCGGGATCAGGACGCGCTCTTGGACTTCGCCGAGGAACTGGAACATTTCCCCTACGGTTTTCTGTTGTGGGAGGCATCCATCGGACTGTCGCGAACCCTGATGCAGCATCCTGAGCTTGTCACGGGCAGACACGTCCTGGAATTAGGCGCGGGCGTGGGCGTACCGGGTATCGTGGCGCAGTCACTCGGCGCACACGTCGCCCAAACCGATCATCAGCCCCACGCGCTGTGGCTGGCGCAGGTAAACGCGTGGCAGAACGGCATCAACGGCATCACGACATTCGAGGCCGACTGGCAGCATTGGACGCACAGACATCGCTATGATGTCCTGCTGGGCGCGGACATCATGTACGAGCGCAGTATGCACCCGCATCTGGAAGACGTATTTTCCCGCGCCCTGGCCCCCGACGGCAAAATCTTGCTCGCCGATCCCGGTAGGCAGCAGGCCGCAGAGTTTGCCGATTATCTCCAGAAACAGGGCTGGCAATTATCAACCCACTCCTTATACGTCGAACAAACTGAGGCCGAACAGCTTGCCCGCCCCATTGAAGTCGCCATCCTTACCATTACTCGCTGACCTGCCGATAGCCGTAAATGAACGCAAATGAACGCGAGTAACCCTCAAGCGGGTTGGATGCTTCCCGTCTTAACATGCGCGGGACGTATGAACGACTGCTCTTTTTGGACCGACTCATCCTATGCGAAACACGAAACGGGAACATTATAAATTCGCCTGCGTATGGAACAATAAGGGTGTACATCACTCGCCTGCAAGTATCCTGATAATCTCATCACATGTCGGAAGTTCGCAAGCCGACAACGCTGCTGAGAAAAGCATATACCCACTTCGGACGCCCCCCTGCGCCGAAACAACGCCCGACTTCTGTTCTCCCTCAGAAGTCGGGCGTCTATCTTTCTCCACATTCTGATGGTTCAAGACGACACACAACAGGCCGCTTCTCATTGCCGTGAAATCCTGTTCATCCTGAAAATCTTGTTAATCCTGTCTATGGATTTTCTGTATTTCGCTGTCCGGCGAGCCACTCCGCTGCGGCAGGTAGATCTTTGAATACTTTGTCCGGCTGCGAGGCGGGAAATTTCGCGGCGTCATAGGTGTGGGTATGGCCGCTCAGTACAAGAACAGTGTGGCAACCCGCCGCTTTGCCGGCCACGAGGTCGCGAGGCGAGTCGCCGATGGCGTAGCTCTGTGTCAGGTCTATGCCGTAATCGCGGGCGGCCTCAAACAGCATACCGGGGCGAGGCTTGCGGCAGTCACAGTCGTCTTCGGGCGCGTGCGGGCAGGCGTAAATGGCCGTAATCTCGCCGCCGCTTCGCGCAATCTCCTGTTTCAAACGCGTATGTATTTCGTCCAATGCCTGCTGTGTCAGACAACCCCGCCCGACCCCGGCCTGATTAGTGAACACGAACACGCGCCAACCTGCCGCGTTCAGCCGCGCCACAGATGCGCCCGCATGGGGCAGCAGGCGCAGCTTGTCCGCGCTGGTAACGTACTCGCCCCCTTCGACGCTCAACACGCCGTCCCGATCCAAAAACACCGCGCCCCGTCCCGCTTCCATAACCTATATCTCCAATACAAAAACACTTTACCGCAGATGACACGGATGAAACAGATACACGCGGATTATCTTTGAAACAAATCAGCGTTCATCCGTTCCATCCGCCCGATCAGCGGTAAAGCATCTCCTTCTTGCTGTTCGTGCTTAAAGCTGCTTTTCCAATTTGGCGCGTTCGAGGAGGGTGGAGAAAATGACGTGCAGCACGATCATGTGAACGTCTTCGATGCGCTGCATGTTGTCGCACGGCACGACAAGACAATGTTGTGCTGCGTCCTTGAGTTTGCCGCCGCCGTAGCCCGCCAGTCCCAGCGTGGTCGCGCCCGCCTTGTTCGCGGCCATGATGCCGTTGATGACATTCATACTGTTGCCGCTGCCCGATACGCCGATTACGACATCGCCCGGCTCGGCCCAGCATTCGATTTGGGGTGCAAAGATGTTGTCCCAGGCCGTGTCATTGGCCCAGGCCATCATCAGGGGCGTGCAGTCGGACAGGCACAGGGCGCGCAGGGGCCTGCCCGCTTCCAGGTGGATGTTCTTTTGCATATCGTTGACGATGTGGCTCACGCTGCTCGACGAGCCGCCGTTGCCCATCATCAGCACACGCCGCCCGCCGCGCCACGCCACAAGCAGGGTCTCGACCATCTGTTCGATCTGCGCGGCGTTAATGCCGTCAATCAGCGCGTTCAGGCCACTCAGATACTCTTGAATAAAGCGGTGCGTGAACGCCGCCGGGTTGGTTATTGTGTCCATCATGCCGATATTATACCGCTAACGCGTCATGCTATGACAAAAAGTTAAGCAAAAGAGCCGCGCCTCAATGCTTCCACAGGATCATGCCACACTGCCTCAAGAAAGTTCTCTATCTCCTGAACGAAACGGTAGATGACCTCGCCGTCAATAGGAAAATTTTTGTGCTGCTTTTCCACTTCGGCCAGTGAAGCTCGCTTGTTGCTCGGCAGGCGCTTGGCATGCCGCAGTAAAAACACATTGTCAACGTCCGTAAGTCGGCTGTCCTCCGGCTCCATATCCAGGTACTCGACCAAAACAAAGTATTTTGCGGATGGGCAGCCCTGCTTCAACCGTGCGGCGGTTCCACAGCACTCCTGAAACATTGTCTTATCCAAATTGATCTTAACTTCCGCTGAGAACACGGACAGGAATAATTCGCCCTTCGTTGTTGCGGCGTCTGGAAACGTTTTGACAGGCGACATTTGATAATGCAGCGTCCTGCCGATGGTGAAATCTTGATCTTTGGATTTGATGACGATCTCAGGTTTGCCGTTCAAGCCGCCGATGTTGGCGGGCCGAAACGCGAATGTCATAAATGCCGTGTGCGGCCCGAACTCCAGATCGAAAGCAGGCAGCGAAGCGATGCTGCGCGCATCCACCAGTTGGATAAGAAACTCCTCCATAATGGAGTTGTCAAGCTTCATCTGTCCTTTCTGCCGTTTGAGAAAGGCAGAGCCTTTGGCCGCAATCAACTCGACCTCCAGCAGGTCTTTGTACTCGTTGAGCAGTCTGGTCGCATCCAAAACGCGCTGTCTGCCCGTTGTCGTCAGTTGCTCCGCTTTGTTTGTCCATGTTTCGTAAGCGGCAAGCGCCTCCTGAAGTAGTGCGACATCGGCTCGGCTTTTCGGATTCTCCAGGGCGGCGAGAAGTTTATCTTTATGCGGCGTTTTCGACACGTTGCAGGGCTTCCTTTGCGGCGAAGGTCGGGGAGGCAGTAACGGTCGCGCACTCTGCGAGAGCAGCGCAAATGTCCGGGCGCACCGCTTGGGGCGCGGTCTGCAACGCCGCCTCCAGATGATGCAGCGCGACAGCCATTCCCTGCCCAGCAAAGTTTAGGGCAGACGCCTTGCGGTACACAAGAATATCCTCGTAGATCGTCAGGCCGAACTTGTTGCCGAACTTCCGCTCCTCGCGGTTGACAGGCTCAAAACCGCTGATACCCGTTATTATATCGGCGACAATCTGCCCGTTCGTGAAAGGCACGCCGCGCACGTTGGACTCGCGCCCGATGACAAGGATCAGCAGGCCGTCGTCACGCAGGCTGTGCCAGAAACTTCTTAGCGCTTCTTCCATGTCCAGGCTGTATTGGATCACGGTTTTGAAACGGTTGCCCCGGTTCTTGCGGTTGGAACCGAACTCGCTGCCTGCCACTTTGAGCATATTCCAGCCCACAATCTCTAGAATGGCGCGATGGTTCTGATGGTAATTGAAAACGTTGATATAGGGCGGGCTGGTGAGGATGAGCGAGGGTTGCTGCGGGCCGTGGACGTGCATCTGGCGCGCATCGCATAATCGGGCGGCGATGGGCTGACAAGTATGCGGCAGGGCAAGAGCAGCGCGCTTCAGGTAGCGAAGGGAGGTATGCAGGGCAGTTGCCAGATCACCGCTTTTGTGCGCCTCGCTGAGAAACAGCAGGTTCAGGGCGAGCGTCTTCTCCTGGCCCCGCTCCAGAGAAGGAAAAAAGTCGGCGGCGAATTCGAGCAGGCTGTGATGCTGTTCCCGGAACGTATCGCCCTCACTGAAAAGCTCTAGTGTGCCGAACGGACGCGCCGCGCTGTTCAGCCTGTCCTCAAAACAATCCAGCAGTTCGGCGCGGGCGCGAGCGTCCAGCGCGCAAAGCGCGTAGAAGCGCGACATGGCATAGGCGGCAGGATTGATTTCCAAGCCAAAACAGGCCGCCTGCCGCCGCGCGCTTTCCAGCAGCACGGTTCCGCTGCCCGCGAACGGGTCGGCGATTACAGCGTCCTCGGAAGCATACGCGTCCAGCAGATACTCGACCAGTTCCGGCGTAAACTGCCCGCGCCAGTTGAACAGGTTCGCCCGCGTCTTGTGCGTCACATCCAGTTTCGCCTGCTCCAGCCTGTTCAACGTCATGCCCTCGCACCTCCTGCCCCCATGCCGCGCTAAGTTGAGTTCCGCGACACGAAAAAAAGCTTCTTCTCAGCGCGAACCAGCGACTGCGTACCGCTTTTGTATTTGTGTGGCAAATGCTTCCCATTGAGCGGGCGCAACCGCAGGCAGAATTTGGGGCGCGTTGTACAGGCGAAGAATTTCCGTATTGAATTTGCCGTCCCAATCCGCGCGAATGTTGTCTGGCAAACAACCCGACCACAGCAGTGTATCATAGAGTTCAGCAAGCATCTTTTCTTGATCCAACTCTTCGCGCGTTTTCCCCTCCGCCAGCCACTCCTGGTCAATGATGTCCATCGCCCTCTGGTAAGCCTGTTCAGATATTGCCTGCTGTTCTGGTGTGTTCATGCCGTCAGTATAACATGCCGCCTGCCGATTGCACAAGTGCGATGCTTGGCGTCCGTCACGCTGAAACCTCCTACGGCTGCTTTAGCATATCTTCATATCTCTGGACGAACTCTAACAACTCGACGCCTAAAGCCCGACAAACCTCACGCAATTCAGGCAAATCTAAAATGCGTTCTCCCGACTCGAAGCGTGATACGAACGACTGAGGCTTACCGAGACGCTCGGCAAGTTCTACCTGCGTCAGGCGGGCCTCATGGCGCACTTGGCGAAGTAGGGATTGTAAAAGTTCCTGTTGCGGCGTGTAGAGTGACTTTTGCACTCCACATTGTAGAGACCACGTTGATATTATGCAGGAATTAGATATTCAAGAGGAGAATAGTAAAAGCAAGAGCGGCGAACGAACGTGCTAAACAAATACGCTGGAGAGAACATCAAGCAATTTGCACTTTGGGGCGCAATGATGGTAGTAGGATTGAGCGTTGGCACTCCAATCCGAACATCGGCACAGGAAAACAATTCCTCTTCTGCACCTGCTGCAAAGCAGCAGGACGTGGCTAACCTTCATCCGGCTTTCAAGTACACGGGGGAACAAGTCACGCGCGCCATCGAAAAAGCGACTGAGGCGTTCCGAAAGGGAAAGAAGTTCGATGCAATCATAGGCAAGAACAGGCAGAACCTTCACTGGACGCTTGGCAAGGGAGGGAAGTCGCACGAATCTTTTGTTTGGAACTACGGATTAGATGGTATCACTATAAGCATTGAGGCATACCGGGCTGCCCGATTGTACGAGAATGTCAACATTCCAGAGAGTTACTAACAATCTGGCTTGTACTTGAAAGCTATGGTCTTCAATGTACTTCTTACAAGTGTGCCACGGCCAGCGCAGTTCATATGGGAGCAAAATAAAGTCGCGGACGCAGGGGATGTGAAAGCGATAAAATTTGTTCTATCGGATGATCAAGGACACAACTATACGGCGGAAGGCGGTAGCACACAGGGCAAAGACTCGTCAGGCGCGATGACCTTCTCCGGGGTTGCTGCAGTCCCGACCTTCGGCAGCATTTCCACAGGGAACTTTACTTCCTACTTTTCGCTGGAGAGCTACATACCCTGGAGCAAACAAGCGCCTTACTACCAAGCAAGGTACTTCGCACGTTTTTCATTATTCGATGCGGATGGTCAATCGCGTATAAAACCTGATGTGAAGCAAATCACTTTGCATGTAATAACGGAGAGCGGCGAACTATCTGCCGTTTATAAATTGGCGGGTACTCCCGATTTATAAACTTCTACCCTGCTTCTTCACTGTTATGCTGTTTCTACAGCAAAGATAAACGCGGTAAACAGATACTCGATTCAAAACTACACATACTACAGTAACCCCCACGCGTCGAGCATAACGCGTGGGGGTTACTGATGAGTTGATACACTATCTTTTCAGCCTGCGTACTCTGCGGACGCAGATTAGATTTCCATGATGACGGGCATCACGACGGGGCGGCGGTTGGTGCGCTTGCGGAGGTACTTGGAAACCACGTCATGAACGGTCACGCGCACCGTATCCACATCCGAACCCTCCGTGAAGTTGAGTTCCTCGACCGCCTGGCTGACCTTTTCGCTGGCGTCCTCGAAAAGCTGGTTGCTGTCTTCGGGCTTGAGAAAGCCGCGCGAAAGCCAGTCGGGGCCGGCAAGCACCTCGCCCGTGCTGCGATCCATCGTCATGGTCACGATCACGGTTCCGTCCTGCGACAGATGACGCCGGTCGCGCAGAACCACGTCGGACACGCCGCCCGTGGAAATGCCGTCCACGAGAACGCTGCCGTGCGGCACGGTCTCTTTGCCCTTGCGCGCGCCCTTTTCGTCTACGATCAGCATTTGCCCGACATCAAAGGTCAGCACGTTTTCCGGCGGGTACTCCATGTCAATCGCCATGTTGCGGTACGCGCTGTAATGCCGCGCCTCGCCGTGATAGGGAGCCACAAAGTCCGGGCGGGTCAGGTTAATCATCATCTTGAGTTCTTCCTGATAGCCATGCCCCGACACATGAACGTTTTGCAGCGCCTCATAGATCACGGTCGCGCCCAGCTTGAAGATGCGGTTGACCACGCGCCATACCATGTCCTCGTTGCCGGGGATGGGCGTGGAACTCAGAATTACCGTATCGGTCGGCTCGATCTGAATTTTGCTGTTGTCGTCGCGGCTCATGCGTGTCAGGCCCGCCAGCGGCTCGCCCTGGCTGCCCGTCGTTAATACGGCGATCTCGTTGGGACTGTACTTGTGCATGTCCTCGACTTTGAGAACCTGCTCGTCGGCGATACGCAGGATGCCCAGCGAACGGGCCGTGGTCACGTTCTGGCTCATGCTGCGCCCAAAGATCGCCACCTTGCGCCCATAGCGCGTGGCCGTGTCGAATACGGTCTGAACGCGGTGCAGGTTGCTGCCGAACGTCGCCACGATCACGCGGCCCGTGCAGTCGCGCATAAACCGCTCGAAAACCGGAACCAGGCTGCGCTCGCTGGGCGACCAGCCCTTGCGCTCCACGTTCACGCTGTCTGAGATCAGCAGGCGGACGCCCTCATCGCCGACCTGCGCCAGTCGGCTGGCGTCGAACAGGCGGTTGTCAACCGGCGTATTGTCAATCTTAAAGTCGGAAGTATGCACGACCGTACCCACGGGCGAGCGAATAATCAGGGCGGCGGCGTCCGGCAGACTGTGCGTGACATGTACGGCCTCGATGGATAGCGGCCCGAACTCGACGCGCTTGCCGGTGTCGGGGTACACGTTGAAAGCCGTGCTGCCCACCAGGCCATGCTCGCTGAGTTTTTCGCGCACCATGCCCAGCGTGAGCTTGGTTCCGTACAGCGGCAGGGGCAACTGCTTCAGCACATACGGCAGCGCGCCGATATGATCCTCGTGGCCGTGGGTCAGACAGATGGCCTTGACCATCTCGCGGTTTTCCAGCAGGTACGAGATGTCGGGGATGATCAGGTCTACGCCCGGCTGTTCCTCATTGGCAAAAGCGACGCCGCAGTCAATCACGATGATAGTGTCTTCGTAGCGGACGGCAAGCATATTCTTGCCGATGTCACCGCTGCCGCCCAGCGAAATAATCTGTAGTTTTCCGTTCGTTCCCGTGGCACTCGTTCCATTTGTTTTCTCAGGCACAATAATCCCTCTCAAAAAAGTAATCCATAGACAGGATTAACAGGATTTTCAGGATTCACAGGATTACACCAACGCAACGGGATATAAAGTGAACTCTTCACGCGTTCGAGGCGCAGGCGTTTATCTTCGGAGTTCACCGCAAGACAAGTTTCAATGTCTGATATAATCCTGTCAATCCTGAAAATCCTGTTAATCCTGTCTATGGATTTTCGATGTTTGTCTACTACTTGCTACAGTCCTCTACGTTTCAAAGCAGGCCGTAATTAGCCAGCGCTGCGCGTACAATCTCCTTTTCCTTATCCGTCGCCGGGACAAGCGGCAGGCGCAGTCCGCCCGCGTTCAATCCCAGCATGTTGAGCGCGGCTTTCAGCGGGGCCGGGCTGGGCGTGGTCGGCTGAAAACAGGCGCGCAGCATGGGCAGCATCTTGACGTTCAATCGCGCCGCTTCGTCCAAGTTCCCGTTAGCGAACGCCGCGCACAGCGCCTTCATATCGTTGCCGACAAGATGAGCCGTGACGCTGACTACGCCCACGCCGCCCACGGCAAGCAGGGGCAGGGTCAGGCCGTCGTCGCCGCTGTACACGCTAAAGTGTTGGTCTGTGCCGCCCACGATCTCGGCGGTCTGCACCAGATTGTTGGCCGCTTCTTTGGTCGCCACGATGTTTGGCACGTCGTTAGCCAGCCGAACCGTCGTGACTGCGTCCATGTTCTGGGCCGTGCGCGGCGGCACGTTATACAGCATACAGGCCAGGCCGGGAACAGCGGAAGCAATCGCCTTGAAGTGCTGATACAGCCCTTCCTGCGAGGGCTTGTTATACGGCGGCACGACGAGCAATGCGCCGTCCACGCCTAACTCCGCCGCTTCCTGCGTCAGTCTGATGCTTGCTGCCGTGTCATTGCCGCCCGTACCCGCGATCACTTTGCCGCGTCCTTCTGAGGCCCGCATTACGAGCGCGAACAAACGCAGCTTCTCGTCGTGCGACAGGGTAGGCGACTCGCCCGTCGTCCCCGCCACGACAATGCCATCCGAGCCGTTCTTCAGCAGATGATTGACCATGCCAATCGTCGCCTGCTCGTCAATGCGTCCCTGCGCGTCGAACGGCGTCACCATCGCTGTCAGCACCTGTCCCCAAACCGCCTGCCGCATACCATCTGACCTTTCAAAAACAATATCAGCCACGTAACTCCTGAACTGCTTTACCGCAGATTAGGCGGATGACACGGATGAACGCAGATTTGTTTTGGGATTATCCGCGTGTATCTGTTTCATCCGTGTCATCTGCGGTAAAGCAGTTGGTTCTTTATTCCTGCATTCGCATCCATTTTTCCGCGATTTGGATGCCGTTAAGCGCCGCGCCCTTCAAAATCTGGTCGCCGGACAGGAACAAGTCTACGGCGTCGTCGTTGGACAGGTCGTAGCGCAGACGACCTACCAGAACGTCGTCCTGACCGCTCGCCTCGATGGGCATGGGAAAATGGTTTTCGGCGCGGTCATCTACGACGCGGACGCCGGGGAATTGGGACAGGGCGTGGCGCATGGCGTCTAAGGTGGGCCGCTTGCCGGTCTCAAATTCGATGTTGACGCTTTCGCTGTGGGCGCGCAGGACGGGAACGCGTATACACGTCGCGCTGATCTTCATGGTCGGGTCGTGCAGGATTTTGCGCGACTCGTAGATCATCTTGCGCTCTTCCTCATTATAGCCCGTGTCGTCTATCTTGGTGTTGTGCGAGAACAGGTTGAACGCGATGGGGTGCGGGAACACGCGGGGCGTGATCGGTCGGTCGCGCAGGGCGTCGTGGGTCTGTTCCATCAGTTCCTGCATGGCCTGCGCGCCCGCGCCGCTCGCCGCCTGATACGTGGAGGCGACGATGCGCCGCACATCCGCGAGTTGTCGCAACGGGGCCACGGCCATCAGCATCACAATCGTGGAGCAGTTGGGATTGGCGATGATGCCCTTGTGTTCGCGGATGTCGTCCGGGTTGATTTCGGGGATCACGAGCGGAACGTTTTCGTCCATGCGGTACGCGCTGCTGTTGTCAATCACGAGGGCGCCGTCCCGCACGGCAGCAGGCGCAAACTCTTTGCTGCGCGACCCGCCTGCGGAAAACAGGGCGATGTCTATGCCTTTAAAGCTGTCGGTCGTGAGCAGTTCTACGGGCAGCGGCTTGCCCCGAAACGTCAGGCTGCGTCCCGCCGACCGCTCGCTCGCCAGCAGGCGCAGGCCGGCAAGCGGGAATTCGCGTGATTCAAGCAGGTTCAAAAACTCGGTGCCGACGGCCCCGGTCGCGCCGGCAATGGCGACGTGATACGTTCTCATGTATGCTGCACTCGCTTCTAAAATCCGCTGCAAAAGCTGTAAAAAGTCCATCCCGGTCTGAGGCGGCGTTCCTGCCGCCCCTAAATATGCTGGAAAATACAATTCAGGGCTTAGACAGTGTACTCTACGCCCCTCGCAAACGTCAACAGGCGCAGCACAATTCGCAGGGCGAATACATCTTGATACAATACCTCTTGATACGCGGGCTTTGATTTTACCATTGGCGCTCACGCCACGAGTTGTCACAGCAGCGTGGCTGCGAGCGCGTCAAGGTCGGCGAAACTGACCGGCTTCAAGTATTCAAAGTCGGACTGATGCACGATGCGATACTGCCACGGCGTTCCGGTCAGCAGGCTTGCGTTTTCACACCAGAGGGTCGCGGCGCGGTTCTTGTGGGCCACATCCACGTTTACCTGCCCCTTTGTTTCCACGATCCAGTGCGTACCGTCGTCCGTAACCGCGACAAAATCCGGCTCATAGTAGCGCAGGTTGGTGGCGTTGTCCGTGTACTCGATGGCAAAGCCGAACGGCGTGGGCAGTTTGGAAAACCGCTGTACGTCCTGGCTGTCCTGCAAAAACTTGGCGAACTTGCGCTCGAAATCGTTGTCACAGGGAACCAGATTGAATACGCATTTGGCAGCGTTTTCTAAGGTAGGCCGGGAGTAGGGGAACGGCGTGGTCTGGGACAGCCTGCGCCCCGCGTGTTCCAGCTGCGGGGCGCGCTCCTCGATGACAAGACCGCGCAACGCCTGCGCGAACGTCTTGACGGTTATAAAGTGCGCCACATTGCTCGATATGGCCTTTATCATGGCCTTGCTGTCCAGCGTGACCGCTTCGCCGAACGCGCGCTGTTCCAGAAACTCCCGCACTTTGGGAACCATGTACGCGAACTGCGACGGCAGCTTGACATCCTGCGCGATGCGCTTGGCGTAGTACGAGATCACCTCGCCCGCCGTCTGCGGTTCAGGAATGGTATAGTCGCGCTCGATCTCTTTTTGCAGGGTGAGGATGTCGTAGCCCTCGTAGCGGAAACTCTGCGCCGCCACATCCCCCTCCTTGCGCGGCAGGATGGGATGCGTAAAGGCGGACACGTCCAGCGCGGCTATCTCCTCGGCAAGCGTTTTCTTGCGCGTCAAGGTAGGGCTGAGAACAGGCAGGGCGATGTCTTTGTCCATTTTGACCGCGTCGGGGGCTATCGTAACGACGCTGACCTTGTCCTTGCCGATCTCGAACGTGTCTAATTGTAAATCTTCTTCGCGCTCCAACTGCTCCACAAACTCGATAAAATTCTTGTTGCCGATCACGTCCACGCGCTCGACGTAGTTCATTCCCTGATCCCGGAACATCAGGCGCAGGCCGCGCCCGATGGTCTGTTCGGGCAGGATGTTGGCTTTGGAACTGTACGGGCGCAGGCCGATAATCACGGTCACGTTCTGCACGTCCCAGCCCTCGCGCAGCATCATTACGCTGACGATGGCATTGACAGAACTTGTCGCCTCATCCACGGCGCGGGCGGTTTCCCTGGCCTTGTCCAGGTCCTTTTTGCTGACCTCGCCTGCCCGGTCGGTGTGAATGATAAGCAACTTATCTCCGGCAAATTCTTCAGGGTACTTGTCACGCAGATAGCTGCCTACATCCTCGGCTTCATTCGTGTCGTTCATCATCACGAACAGCAGGGGCTTCTTGGCAAGCGGGGCAAGCTGCTCGCGGTACTCTTTCCAGCGCGCCACGCCCGCCGTCAGGTACGCCGCGTACTTGACGCTGGCGATGTCGGACGGGGCTTCCGCGATGCCCACGGCCAGCCCCTTCATGGGCCGCTTCACGATATTGTCCAGAATGGCCTGCTTGAGCGGATAGTCGTAGATCGTCCACGAGAACAACTGGCCTTTGCTGTGACGCGGCGTGGCGGTCACGTCTAATTGTAGAAGGGTGCAGGGGTCGAGAGATTTGTGCAGCCGGCGCAGGGCCTTGTTCCACGCGCTTTCTTCCTCGTGCGTGTGGTGCGCCTCGTCGTTGAGCGCCATGCAGTGTCCGGCGCGGGCCGCGATGCGAGCCGCGAAATCCTCCACGGCCATCTTCTTGGCGGGCGGCTTCGCGCCCAGAATGGCCGTCATAGGGTTTTCTTCGCCGTCCTCGTCCGCGCTTGTGTCCTCGTGCAGCTGGTCAATGTTGGTCAGGTACAACGCCCCGGACGAGGCGGCGCGCTCGCCCTCGCCGCGCATGTAGCAGTCGAACTCCCAGAACAGGCGCATTTCAGGCGGGATCACGGGGTCAACCTCGAAGATGCGCCCGTTCGCGAAATCGGAGCGCAGGCGTTCAAACACGATCACATTGGGGGCGATAAGCAGAAAGGTGCGGGCGTAATCGTCGCCGTTTTCCAGCAGGGCGTTGAAATACTGCCAGGCGATGGCGAGCGACATCACTTTTGTTTTGCCGCTGCCCGTCGCCATTTTGATGCAGTAGCGGGCAAAGTCGTCGTATTGCAGCAGTTTCAGGCCGGACGTGGTGGAGTAGAGAGTGTTAGGTACTTTGGGCCACATATCGCGCTACAAAGACCGTACAGCGCCAGATGTAGCGGGGCTGGTATATCAGGCGTCTAGCAAACTGTCCATTCGCTCGCATTGTTGACATTCAATGTAAGCAGATGCGTCAAAAAAGTGCCTAACACTCTCTAGGTCTCGACAAGGGCTTTCTGCCTGCGGACGCGGGCGATCTCGTACAGATAGATCATGGTCTCGATGGCCTCGCGCTGCGCATAGTGGTACGCGAAGCGGCGTCCATTGGGCAGCCGGTGGTCGGCGCGGAACCAGAAGTGCAGCAGGGCGCGCGTGGTCTGGGTCGCGCCCTTGTAGCCGCCGTCGCGCCACGCGTCTACGGCCGCGCGTATGGCCGGCACACACGGCGCGGTAGAGACTTTGGCCTCGAACATGTTGGTCTGCGAGGGGGCGGCTTTGGCGCGGGGCATAGCGGGTTACTCCTCATATAAGATGCAGATTCTGCACACGGGCGGTGCGGCGTGTGCTATACTGTAACCAATTCGACACTTCTCGAAGGCGGAAGACATTGCTCTTCGGAGAGGCCCATCAGGGTCTCTTTTTGCGTTTGGTACTAAACGGGTTTGCTCTTTTGCGGAAGGCGCTATTTTCATTTCGTGAAAATAGAAAAACTCTATTTTCACGCTCACGGTCAGACGAGAAAATAGGAGGGTATACGCTTGTCTATTCCTGCGTCCAGGGGGTAGCCTCAGACTATCGTGACGGACAGCGTTTTCGTCGTGTCGTTGCCAAGTATGTCTATCACCTTGATAACGATCTTGTAGGTTCCGGCCTGCGCATACGTTCCGGGCGGCGTGACGATGCGCTTTTGCAGGTTCCTGTCCTTGCGGGTGCGGTACGACTGCCATTGGTTGTGGAACGTGTCGCCCTGATTGTCCCAGTCCACGGCCCAGTAGTCTATCCACTGCTCCCAATGCGTGATGGCCCGCTGCACGTCGTCCGGCACGTCGTCCAGGGGGATCACAAAGTCGGTCAGTTCCAGGCTGACGGTACGGGCGTTTACCTCATGTTTGACGCTCAGGGCGGCCAGTTCAAAGAACTTGATGTCGCCCTGCTCCACGGCCTTCTTTTCCAGCACCTCGCGGGGGATGCGGACAAAGCGCACCTCGATACCGGCGAGCGCGGCCTGCTGCTTGGCGACCTCATTCAGTTCAAAGGCAAAATCCCAGCCGAGAATGTCCACGCTGCTCTGCGTGGGCGCGTTTTCGCCCGTGCCGACCGCGCGGCGAAACTCCGCAGCGACGTGCGCCACATCGCTTGTGCTGATGGGCGCGGCCACGTCCCCGACATGCACGAAGCGCCCCGCCCGGACGCCGTGCAGCCACACATAGCCGGTCAGGGGCTGGGCGCGGTACAGGCTGAGAATGAATTTGCGGTAGTTGTGCTGCACGATCTCGGCGCGTTCCCCGAACTCCGCCGTCTGCCACTGCTGCCGCTCGTACTTGCCCAGGTTCTGTACCATGAAGGGCTTTACTTTGTCAATGGCGAGCAGGCGCTTGCGGGCGGTATGGATGGCGAACCGTCCCAGGTCGCACGTAATCCAGCGTCGGTTCAGCTTTTCGGCGACCGCCGCCGTCGTCCCGCTCCCGCAGAAGCAGTCAAGGATGAGATCGCCTTCGTGACTATTTGCCTTGATGATGCGTTCAAGCAGAGCCTCTGGCTTTTGGGTTGGGTAGCCAACCCGTTCATCTGACATGTTATTGATAAACGGTATTCGCCACACATCTCCGAGCGGCTTGCCTTTTAGCTCATCGACATACTGGCGACGCCCCGCACGTTTCATATACATTCGACCATTTTCATCTGTATTTGAGAACTTGTTTTCGTAACCTTCAGGATAGTCTCCGTATACTTTGTTGAACACGTATTTGGTAGTTTTTGTGTACCAAAAAATGATTTCGTGATCCCTGATCCAATTCGAGGCGATACTTTTGAAGCCTGAGACGTTGTCGAAATACCATATTACTTCACGTTGAAAGCAATCCTCATTGAAGACTTCGTCAAGAACTGCCTTGCAATAATGTCCTACATGATGATCCAGATGGACGTAGAGGCTGCCGTTGTCGGCGAGGAGTACGCGGAGGAGTACGACGGTTTCGTAGAACCATTTGAGGTAGCTGTCGAGGCCTTTGCCCCAGGTGTCGCGGTACGCCTTTTGCTCTATGACGCTCGGCTCCTTGACGAACGTTATCCCGCTACTGCCCCCCCCCCCAATTTTTGTATTTACTTCTGTTAAATCATAAGGCGCGTCGGGAATGGTCGTAGTGAAGGAGAAATCCGCGCCCGTGTCGAAGGGCGGGTCTATGTAGATGAGGTTGACTTTGCCGGCAAATTCGGGGAGGAGGGACGGGAGGACATAGCGTTTATCACCCCAAATTAATCTGTTGCGCCATTCGGTGGGCTGGCCGGACGTGAACAGGTCGAGGGTGCGATGGCGTTCCTGCGCGCTCTCGTTGACGGTTTCCACGGTTTGAAACGGCAGGGCGAGGCGGGTGGGCGCGACCTTTCTGCCTTTGTCGTCGTACTTGCCGTCCCAGATGAGTTCGGTCATGGCGCGGGGTTCTTCTTTCGGTGTGTGAAAAGTTAAGCGGGAAGCGTGTTTGCCCGTCCCCTCATTATAGCAAACTTATCAGAGCAATGGGGCGGGCGAAACAAGCGTTTTCGCGGTTACGGCGTTTGCATAACATAGAACAACGGAATGAATTCCTTTGCTATGGGCCTGCGGCCAAGTGTCCTTCGGACACGGTGCGTTGTGTGGAAGGTGTCCGGTAATCCGAAAAGCCACCAACAAACAGGTATGTGCGAAGCACATTTGGCGGAACGCCCATAGCAAAGGAATTCATTCCGTTGTTCTATGTTGATTACGCTATGACGTTCCCGCACCCGGACGCGCCGCCGCGTTCAGAACGCGTATTCACGCAGACGGGGCAGCAGGCCCACGAACGCCGCGCCGACGATAAGCAGCAGCACGACAAAGTTCAGCGCGTCGAACGGGCGCAGGATGGCCCGCGCTTCCGTGAGGTTTGCGTCGAACTCTTTCTGGTTGATGTTCAATGTCTTTTCCAGCGCGTCATCGAACTGCGTGTATGCGAAGTTGGACTGCCCCGGATTATTGCCCGTGCAGAGGGCTACGGCCTTGTCATGCTGCCCCGCGTTTTCCAGCTTGCGTATCTCCCCATCCAACCCAACGTATTCTCCCCAGTAGCGCAGCGTGTCGGCTGCCGCCTCGCGCTCGCCCTCGAACGTCAGGTTGTTCAGCTCGTCGCCCAGAAAACCTTTCAGTGCGCCTATCATCCCTAGCTTCTGCCGGTCATTCTCCCGGTAGGCCTGCGCGACGGCGGCATAGCCTAAACCGGGCGGTTCCGCGATCAGGTTCCGTTTTGTCAGAAACGCTTTTTCGTAATCGGTGGCAAGCGGGCGATCCAGCAACCAGCGGCTTTCGTCGGCGTTCGCGTCGAAGGCCGTGGCACGCGCTCGCCACAGGGCATGCACGCTGTCGAACGCCTCCTCTTTCGCCGCCTTGAAACGGTTGCCCACGGCGATGAACGCAATCGCGGTATGGAACAGGTACAGAATGGCGATGATCGTAGCGGCGAGCAGGCCGGGGTTCAGGGTGCGGCGCACCCGCTGATGAAGGAACAACTGCACGGCGGCCAGCGCGGCCAGCAGCAACCCGCCCGCAAGCAGCGTGAGCAGCAGCGTTCCGGTAAACGCCCCGCCGTCATGGGCGTAAGCGGCGTTCAGGGCGTCCGTGTTCACTTTGTCCAATTTGTCCACGGCGGGCAGCAAGGACTGATGCAGGATCGTATCGGCATTACGATACGCGGCGAGCATGGCCGGGTCGCCCCGCTCATGGAAATCGCGCGCCTGCGTGATGGCCCGCTCGTATTCGGCCAGACCATTCACAAGCGTAAGCACAGGGCCGCGCTCGGCCTGCCCATACGTGATGTTCTGGGCCGCGCTGACAAGCCCCTCGACAACATCCGCGCGGCGCTTGCCGAAGTCGCGTACCGCGTCCTGATTCGCGCCGGGCAGGGCGATCAGTTCGTTGGCGGCATTGGCGTCCATGTCGGCAAGATAGGCGCGGATGTGCTGCGCGGCCAAAATGCTGGGCGCGCTGTCCTCGCCGACCGCCTTGAACGCGGCCCGCCGTTGCGCCACGGCAAGCGCCACGACCAGGTACAGCAACAGCGCGCAGGCGCAGACGGCGACAAGCGCGGCCCTTAGCAGGCGCGGCGTATTCCAGTTATTTTTGAAATGTTTGCCTGCCGCGCTTTGCGGAGGTGCGTAACTCAGCGGCATACTCATGGCTAACCTCGCAATCCGCGCACGAGAATGCGCGTCCAGCAGCCCAGTGTGATCTGATCGCCGTCGTGCAGGGGAGTGCGAACGGCGGGCTGTATCTCCACGCTGTTAAGACGTGTGCCATTCGTGGAGCCGACATCCAGCAGGGCGAATGTGCCGTCCGGCTGACGCTGTATCTTGGCGTGACGGTGCGATACGCAGGCGTCGTTCAGGTTGATTTCCGGGTGAATGTCCCGCTTCTCGCTGCGCCGCCCGATGAGATTGTCCGCGAAATCCAGCGAGTACACACGCTCCGGTTCCCCAACGGGACAGGGTATCTGCGGGTCGGGATCGGTATACAGGGATGGGTCTACGCGCACGACCACCTCCCAGCGCAGAACGGGGGCCTGCGTTAAACCGTTCGAGTTTTCGAGTTTTGATTTTTGATCTTCGATTGCAGCATTGGCGGGCGCGGCGTCCGCCAACGTTGCGGGCGTAACAGGCGCTGCAATGACATCCGAAGCGGGCGGCGCAAAGGACACGGCCATGCTCGGCACAGACGGGGGCGCGACCGGCGCAGCCACATCAACAAACGGCGCGGCCTGGGTGGGAATCGATTGCGCAAGCGGCGCAAGCGGCGGGCTGCTGACCGTGGGCGTGGCCCAGGACGCGTGCGTGACGAAATTATAGCGGCATACCTCGCAGAAGACAGCCGTGGCATTGGCGCGGGGCGTGCCGCAGTCCGGGCAGATCCGGTCGCTGTCACCCGCCGCGCTCGATGAACTCGCTGAAGACGCAGGCAAGCCGCTTGTAACCGTACTTCCCAACCCGCTCGCCGCGTCGGGCATTTTGGCCCCGCACTCCGAGCAATACTCCGCGTCCGTAGAAAGATGTCCCTTCGGACAGCGCATCGGCATTGTCAAGTCCATAACAAAATCCTTGCTGCAAAGAACAATTTCAACCACGGGGAACACGGGGAACACGGGGAAGAGCAAAGGCAGTCTGCATAGAACAAGGCGCGGTCAACAATGCGCGTCTGTACTCTCATTACATTCCTCCGCATTCCTCCGCATTCCTCCGCATTCCCCGTGGTTTAACTTGGGCGGCGGGCGCGGGCTGTGCGCGTGCTGCCCAGATCCAGATCCATTTCGTCGGCTTTTTCCACGCGGGCTTTGAGGCGCACCGTGCCGTGTTCCGCGTCAATGATGTCCACGACTTTTTTCAGGCGCGTCGTGGTTTCTTCGTTGTTGGACTCCTGGGCCAGTTTGGCGGCGCGTCCCAACAGACGCGTGGATTTGTCTACATCGCCTGCGGCCCGCGCTTCCAATCCTTCCTGAATCACCTGCGCGAGTTCGGCCTGCCCGGTATAATGCGCCACCTGCGAGTTGATGCGGGCCGACAGCGCTTCGTCTTCCGTCCACGAGGCCAGGATACGGGCCTGCGGGGCCTTTACTTCCTGCGTCTGCCCGCCCGCCTCATAAACAAGGCTGGGGCGGCAGGCCAGCATCTCGTCGCCCACATCGCCCGATGTAAGCATCTCAATCGCCACATAATAATCGCGGGACTCGGGCGACCACGCGCCCGTGGGATAATCGGCGGTCTGCGCGTCCACATTGGTTTTGCGGTCGGTCAGCAGGACGATGTCGGGACTCATCTGCTTGACGCTTACGATACGGGCGCTTTTGGGCGTCCACAGGCGCAGGCGCACATTACCCACGGCGCGGCTCAGGGCGTTTTGGATGGCGGCGCGGAAATCTTCGGCGATCTGGGCGGGCGCGGCGATGATCTGCGCCGTGCCGAGCAGCTTGGTGGAAATCTTCTGTAACTGCTTCACCTGCCAGTCAGTTCCTACGCCCCGGCAGTCGCATTGGAACACGCCCTCGCACTGTGCCAGCGTTGCCTCCAGTTGCGCCGTGTCGTTGTCGTTGTTTTTGCCGTCCGTGAGGAACAGCACGTAATGAATGGCGTTGGGCGACTGTAGAAACTGCTGCCGCGCCAGTTCCAGGCCTGCCGACATGCGCGTCGTGCCGCCCGCCAGAATGCGCTTTACCTGCGCGTCGGCAAGCACTTTGTTGGCGGGCGTGGCCTGCGCCAGCCCGAAGATCACGCCCGCATTGTCGGCAAAGCCCACCACGAAAAACCACGTTCGCTCGTCCAGTAACCCGATAGCCTGCCGCGTGGCATGGATCACGCTTTCGATGCGCTCGCCCTGCATACTCCCCGACGTGTCCAGGACGAACCCGACGACGCCCCCGGTCTTGGCCGCCCCAATCGTGCCGTCCCCTGTCGCTGTGACAGTCAGAATAGCGTCTACCCGGTTCGTGCCGGCAGGCAGATACGGGTTCTGGAACGCTTCCAGTTTGAAATCCATTGCTTATACACTCCTGCGAAAGACGAACACGTGAATAGCCGCAAATGAACGCGAATGAACGCAAATAATTAACAAAGCCCTCTCCATAGACGATGGGCTTGTGAAGTACCACGGATGACTTATTTTGATTCTTCGCCCATGTCCAGGTGGCGTTCCGCCGAGCGTCTTACGGACGCAAATGCTTGCTGCAAAGACATTTACCGGCAGACAGACGCACCGCGTCCGTAGGACGCTCGGCGCCACCCAGACGGGTACTTTCAGTACCCGTAAAATCAAGTATGATAGTCACTACCATAATCTAAAACTGCGCGATCACAACCGTGATGTTGTCGCGGCCTCCCTGCGCGTTGGCGAAAGTGACGAGGGAACGCGCCAGCCCGACTGCGTCCGCACCAGTTACGGCGTCCGCGTCGGCTGCGGCCTGCTCAGGCTGTGCCAACGGCATACTCGTTTGTTCCCATTGCGCGATTAAAGCGGCGATGTCCGCGACACGGGGCGCATAATTCCAAAGCCCGTCGGAACACAACAGCAGGCGACCCGGCCCCGGTATGGGAAAGCGCAGCACGTCCGGCAGGGTCGCGTCGCCGTCCGGGTCGTCGGCTTCCGCGATGCCCAGGCAGCGCGTGATGGCGTGCGCGCCGGGGGCTTTCGACGCCTCTTCCTCGGTCATGCGGCCCGCGTCCACGACATCGTTGATCCACGAATGATCGTGCGTTAATTGCAGCGCCTGCCCGTCTGCAAACCAGTACGCGCGGCTGTCCCCCACCCAGGCAATCGTGGCGATACCGTCATAAACGAAGGCGGCGACAAGCGTGGCTTCCGGCGGGTCTTTCGCCAATCCGGGCGTACAGGGCAGGGCGCGAACGGCCTCGTTTGCCGCTTTAACCGCGTTACGCATAGCCGCGTCCCACTCCGTATTCCCCGCGTTTAGAGCGGTGATAAGCGCGTCACGCGTCGCCGCACAGCCCACCCGTGATGCCTGCTCCGCATGTTCGCTGCTCGACACGCCATCGCACACGACAAGTATATGCGCCGGTTTACTGTCCCGGCTTTGCAGGGCGAGGGCCATGTCGTCCTCGTTCTGCGGATGCCGTCGGCCCCGATCCGTGACCCCGCCAAACGTCGTATTCGACGCCAGTTCCACATGGTCGCGATCCCTGCCGCCCGCAAAACGCCCGCACTCGCCGCAATACCCCTGCGCGTCTACGGCGTCCGGCGCGGCCCCGCACCGACACCCCCCGGCAGCCGGCACAGGCGGCGCGGCAGGCAGCGCCGCATCTGCCTTCAATGCCGCGCCACATATCTCACAAAAACGCGCCTGCTCCGGGGCAGTCGCGCCGCACTTCAAACATTGCATTCCAAACTCCTCAAAGGCAGAGATTCGCGCCCCACGCAAAGACGCAAAGGAAAAATAAGAGGAGAGTAGTCCACAGATTAACACAGATTAACACAGATGTTCACAGGTCAAGAACGGTAAACCATCAGGAAGGCTACCATAAACAAATCCTGTCAATCCTGAAAAATCCTGTTAATCCTGTGTATTTCTCCTCTTCTCCTCCTCTTCCTGTCTTTCCATTCTTCTCTGTGCAGGGTGTCTCTAGCGCAGCGGTTGGTGAATACCCGCTTTAGACCAGCGTTCGCGGGCGTTCCCGGTTGGCCTGATCGGTCAGGGCGATTTTCTCGTCAGGGGTCTTGGCTAGGTGGGCGCAGGCGCGCAGTTCGCGCTCCACGCCCAGGCGCAGGGAACTCGCCTGCAAAGACTGGCCCAGCAGTTGCGACGAGGCATTGGCCGCGATGGCTTTGGCCTCCACCTGATGCGCGGCGGCGAGCAATAGCTGCGCGGACAGATAATGCAGATCAAAAGTATCTACGGATAGCGCCTGCAAGGCCTGCGCGGCCCGCATCAGCTCCTGCTCACCCGGCGCGGTCGGCTTGGTGTGGACGAGGGCGCGGGTCAGGGCCATTTGCGCCTCGATGTAGCGGCTGGACGTGGTCGGTACGCGCAGGTACGCGTCTACGGCCCCGCCCCGCTCACCGCCATGCGCCAAACAACGGGCCAGCCCGAACGACGCGCTTGTAAATTCGGGGTTGGTACGCGAGACCGTGTCGTACAGGCGAACGGCGTCTTTCATGTCGCCCGCGCTTTCATTGGCAAGGGCAAGCGCGAGCTTGGGGGCCAGGTCTCCGGGCAGCTCGTGTACCACAAAATCAAACGCCGCAGTGGCTTCTTTGTATTTGTGCTGCGCGAGCAGAGACAGGCCGCGCACCCAGACGACGCGCCAGTCGAACGGGTCGCGCGCCTCGACAGCCGCCAGATGCTGTTCCGCGTCCGCGAATTTGCCGTCGCCGATCAGCAGGACGGCAAGGCGCAGGGGCGCTTCCTGCGAGTCGGGAAACTTCCTGATGGCGTCTGTGAGCAGGGACATGCGCTGGGTGGGATCGGGGCTGCCGCTGGCAGCGAGGATCAGGCTCGAAGCCGTATCGGCAGCGTCCAGTTTCAGGGCGGGCAGGCCGCGCCAGTCCAGGGTTTCGCTCGTGCCGCGCAGGTCGCCTGCGTCGCCAAAGAAATGGATGCTTTCGGCGGGGTGCGGGATGTTCTGGTCGCGGGCCGTGATCTCGCGCAGGACGCCCAGCAGTTGATCCGCCATCTCGTCGGCGGTCTGAAAGCGGTCGTCGGGAGCGGGGCGCGTGGCCTTTAGCAGAAAGCGGTACAGGCTGTCGTTCTGCGCGAAGATCGGCTGTTCCGAAGGCGTGGGCAGCGTAAACTCGTATGTCCCCTGAAACTTAAAGTCCATGACAAGCACGGCCAGGGTGCGGGCCACGGTATACAGGTCGGACACGAAAGACGGCTCCTCGCCGGCTTCGGGAGCCGTGTAGCCTTTGGTTCCGTACACGTCGCCGCCCGGATCGTCCACGCGCCGCACGCCGCCCATGTCAATGAGTTTCACATCGTCGTCTTCAAGCATGAAGTTGTCGGGCTTGAAGTCGCAATACACCAGGCCCATGCGCTCCAGATACGCGAACGCGGCCAATATGCGGTGTATATACGCGACGGCCTCGGCCACGGGCAGCGGCCCTCGCTCCTTACGCATGGTCTTGAGCGTTTTGCCGCCCACGTACTCCATGACGATGTAGCCCTCCGTCCCCTGATTGACGAAGTTATACACGCCCACGATATTGGGATGCTTCACGGCGGCAAGGAACTGCCGCTCGGCCATTGCGGCCGCCGCGCTGATCGCGTCTTTGCTGTTAAGCAGACCTTTCAGCACAACCCAGCGCGAAAGGGCCTTGTCCCAGCCCAGATAGATCCAGCCCAGGCCGCCGAACGCAATCGCGCCCTTCACCTCGTACTGCCCCGCCACGACATCGCCCGCGTTGAGGGACGGAATAAACGAGTATTCCGTGCCGCACATCGGGCAGAAGCCCTTGGCGTGGTTGAGTTTGGTGTCGCAGTTGGGGCAGAAACGCTTGTTGTCGGGTACGGCAGGGTTCGCCATGATGACCTGAAGCGGGTCAATCGTGGGGATAGGCTCTAATTGCACCAGACCCGCGCCCAGTGTGCGCCGCGAACTGCCCCGCGCCGTCCCCGTCGAACCCCGGCGCGAACCCTTGCTGCCCCGTGCCGACAGCGCCGAACTGGACGACCCCGATGCAGATGATAGAGACGACAGCGACGACGCGACCGACCGGGCCGATATGGGCGCGCTCGCCCCTCCCGTTCGCGCCGACGCCGTGCTGAGTATCGCCTGCTTCGCGGCGGTATTTGTGGTGTTTGCCGTGCCGGAACCATTGTTCGCCGTGGCCGCGACGAGGGACGGCCCGCCGAGCGGCGCGCGTCCGCAGTCCTCGCATACTCCGTCTACGACCTGCCCGCCGCACCCCGGACGGTTACATGTTTGTGTCGCCATGATATTCTCTTTTACTTTGCTTTCACTTTGCTTTCACTTTGCTTTCACTCTGGAAAGTTCGATTCGCATCTTGTCTTGAACTCGGATTACACGGATTAGAGGGATGGACAGGATTAAATGCGCTGTTGATTGCAGCCTGTCTTCCAATGCAGGAGATGACAGTCGCAGGCCGACAATCCTGTCCATCCTACCAATCCGTGTAATCCGAGTTCAAGACGATGCGTTACTTTATTTGCGCCAGCCGCGTCTCGTACTCGTGAACGAGACGGGCGATGCGTCCATTGGGAGTGGGACACTGATGCAGCAGGGTTTCGGCCTCGCCTGCCAGCGTGGTCAGATGGGTGTCTTTATCCATGCCCCGCGCCCGCGCTTTGGCTTTCAGGGCGCTCAGGCGGCCCTTTAGTTCCGAGCGAAGTTCAATCGGCGCTTTGTTGGCGGCGAGGGCGGCGTTTGCGGCCCGCGCGTACTCGCCCGTGGTTTGCAGCCAGCGATCCAGGCCGATGCGCGCGGCCTTCCAGCGCCCCTGCGCTAATGCCTCGTCCAGTGTGCCGAGCCAGCGTTCCAGTTCGGCCAGAGCGTCCGGGGCAAGCGGGGATTTCAAGCCGTCCGGGCCGTCTATCTGCTGTCGGCACGACTCGAGCGCATCCGCGCACTGCTGATTCAGGGCGTGAAGCTGCGCGAGCAGGGCGCGTCCCCGTTCCAGTTCGGTTCGCATCTGGCCGCGCTGCCGGTCGGCCTCGCCCAGGCGCAGGCGGGCGCGTTCCAATAGCGAGCGCAGTTCGCTGTCGAAATCGTCGGAAAATCGCAGCGGGTCACTTTCCACGTTCACGCGCACAGCGGCAAGACGGTCACGCACAAGAACAACATCGGGCGCGTTGTGTTCGCCCAATCCGCCGGCCAGCCGTTCCAGAGCGATGGCCTGCGCTTCACATTCGCCCAGTGTGGGTTCCAATCGCGCCCAGGCCGCATCTACGGACATAATGGCGGAGCGCGCCACCTCGAACGCCTGCATCATCACATCCAGCAGGCGGGCGGGGGTGATGGTCTGCGTGGATTCGGAGGCCGACATCAGACTGCGCTGCGCGAGCGGGGTGCGCGCGGACGGCAGCTTGATGCTCGGTCCGTTCAGCAGATACTCGATTTGGCGCAGGGTTTCAGAATTGGGCAGGAACCGGGACAGGCCGCGACGCAGTTCCTGAGCGCGTTCCACGGTCTCGGCCAGCCGCCCGATATGCTGAAACAGGTCGTGCATGGCGGCAAGCGCGGGCGTCACCTGGGCCTGCGTTCGGCCTGTTAGACGCGTCTGGGGCAGGCCGTCTTTGCCTTCCAGCCGCTTATACGTCAGGCTGTCATCCAGAGCGAGCAGGTTGTCCGTGGCGACGCGCAGATTGGCATGCCACTCCGCGAGCAGGCGATCCACTTGGTCCGGCGTTATAAGATTGGTTTTTGGAGGATACATACCTTGTCACAGTATGGGAACTCGCCCCGGCTGTCATCAAGCCCGCCGCTCACTGCATCGCCTGTCTTCCCTTGCTGCTTTCTCTATTATATACGTATTATATACGTATTTCTTCGTTTTCGGTGTCGTCAAAAGCGACGCGTAGCTGCGCGTGATCCGCGTCGCATCCTGTGCAAAGCAGAGGCAGGAGGGTCACAGAGTGCGGGACCAGAATTCGGGATCTATGCCGCGCAATGCCACCCGGTTTTTAATGGCGTTCATCTTCTTATGTTCCGAGTAGGCCACGAACAGCAGGGGCCAGAACACCAGCAGCCCCACGACCATCATCCATCCGAATGCCCGCTTGCTGTCCTGGAACTGCCGCGCCAGATCGAACATCTCAAAGTCATCGGGCGGGTACATGTAGGGCAGGTTGCGTCCGTGCATCACAACCGGCGGCGGCATGGTCGGGCGGTAGCCCTGCGGCGCGTACATCTGCTGCGGCGCATAGACCTGCTGCGGATACACGGGCGGCGGGGCATAGGTGGGCGCGGGTGGGTACGCGTTCTGCGGGTACACAGGCGGGGGGTAGGCAGGCGCGGCGGGCGGCGGCATAGCGGGCGCGCGCTGATCCAGGCCGCACACGCGGCACACAGGATTGTCCGGCGCGAGCGGACTCTGGCAGCGTGTACAGAGAACAGGCGGCGCAAGGGTCGGTTCTGCGCCCGCCGCAGGGCCGAACGAACTGCGTGGCGGCGCGGAGGGCGTGTAAGCCTGCGTCTGATTTGGAGCGGGCTGCATGGTCGGACCGAACGGCGTCCGGTATTGATGGCCGCACGTCGGGCAGGCGGGCGTATCGAGGGCCGTGGCTTGACCACAGCGCGGGCAGACTTTCACGGGCGCTTGCATAAAATCGGGTCTCCTGGTGTACTGTCCTCTTTTATTCGCCGCCCGACTCTGAAAATCCTTGAAAATCCTTATCAGGGCGTGGTTTGCGCGCTTATATTTCCCGCATTCTCAGGATTGCGGGAACTTGCGCCCGGACAACGCCGTCTTGATTATATGATAGTCGTCATTTAATAAGGCAGGCACATGCGCTACAAACCCGAACACAAACAAGAGACCCGTCAGCGGATCATTAAGAAAGCCTCCGAGGAGTTCCGTACCAGGGGATTCGAGGGCATAGGAATCGCCGGCCTCATGGCAGCTTTGAATTTGACGCATGGCGGCTTTTACGCCCACTTCGCAGACAAGGAGGATCTCGTCGGTGAGGCGTGCGCGCTTATGCTCGATGAACGGCTGACGACGATGCTCTCCATCCTGGAAACGGGCGATGGATTCGCCGCCATCATAGACTATTACTTGAGCGAGGAACACCGCGATCAGCCGGACACGGGCTGCCTGCTTCCCGCCCTGTCCGCCGAGGTCGCCCGCCATTCTTCCCCCTCGCGCCAGACGTTCACGCGCAAGCTGTCCCAAACCTTCGCCGCCCTTGCGGAACACATGCCGGGGCAGACACTCGTACAAAAACGCGCGCATATTTATGTTATGTTCGCGGCCCTGGTCGGGGCGGTCTCGCTTGCGCGGGCCGTGTCCGATCCTACTTTGAGCAAGGCTCTGCTTGATTCGACCCGTGAACATCTTTTGGGTCTGATTGGGTCTGATTAAGGAGAATGCCGAGCGATCCTGAACCTATTTTTTTATATTCATAATATGATGGTGGTCATATTATAGGCTGCCAACAAAATTTTCGAGGGGTAACGGCAGCAGTCGAGACACCGAGCGCATTGCCCCGGCCCTGCACAAGCGCGGCAGGCCGAACCCACAAACTTCGACTGAAACTGACAACGCAAATGCAAGGAACAAATCCATGAGCATCGCGCTTCTTTCCAGCCTGTTTCTCCTCTTATGCCTTGTAATGGCCGCCGCTGTTGTTGGGCTGTTTGCCCGCTATCTCGCAGGCCGCGCCCGCGTCATGGCGATTGCTGTTTTCGTCCTGTGGCTGCTTTATGCCGGAGTTCTTGGGGCGAAAGGGATCATTGCCTCCAGAGTGCCTCCCGGCCCCCTGCTGCTGTTGATTCCCTCAGTGGCGTTCATTGCGGCATTTGTGACGCGACGTTCGGGCGTCAAGAAGTTTGCGTCCGAGGTTCCGGCGACCTTGCTTATCGGCCTGCAAGTGTTCCGCGTGTTCGTCGAGATCGCGCTGTACGAACTCTGCCTGAAGGGGCTTGTGCCGCGTATGCTGACATTCGAGGGGGCCAACTTCGATATTCTCACCGGGCTGTCCGCCCCGCTTGTCGCCTGGCTGTACGCGAGCCGACGGATAAGTGACCGCGCGGTGAGAGCCTGGAGTTGGGCAGGGATCGCGCTGCTGGCAAACGTCCTTATTCGGGCTTTGCTGACCTTTTCGGGCGTGCTAAGGACAGAGGTTCCCAACGTAGGCATCGGCATTTTCCCCTTTACCTTCCTGCCGGGGTTGCTTGTTCCCCTTGCGCTGATCCTTCACATCCTGCTGCTGCGGTCTTTGCCCCGGACAGCCGCTCTGCGTTCGGCATTGCCCGCAGGTTCTACGGGCGGATTGGTTGTCACACCTGCGAAGTGAAACCCCGCGCTCTTTGTCGGGCGCTTGCGAGGGCCGTATTCGATCCGGCCTGAGCAATGACCTGCTCGCATTCGCACACGAGCAGACGCCGCGCTTTGAAGAAATGGGCCGGTGCGCGGTGTCTTTTGTCACCTTAATCATCAATTATGCGAATGTCACCTTCTTTGAGGGCCGCTCTCACATTCGGATTTTGAAGGGGCATGGGCGGGCTTGCGGAAATGTGCCGATTGCTGTAGAATGGGAACGCGCCACGCCTCACGCTTTCAGAAGAGACAGACGAGAAGAGACACGAAGAAATAAGGAGAAACGTCATGCCGCAGATCGCGCCGCTATTACCTGAGTCGCCCGAAATGTTTCCGAACCGCGTGCGCTGGACAGCAAGCCAGTGCCGGGCCATTGTGGAAGCGGGCATCCTGACAGGCCGCTACGAACTGATAGATGGGGAGATACTCTCGAAGATGAGCCAGAACCCGCCGCACGCTTATACCATTCGCGTTCTCATTGCCTGGCTGGCAAATGTGTTCGGCCTTCTGCACGTTCAATGTCAACTGCCCATTTCGGTTGGGGATGCCGACCCGGATCACAATGAACCCGAACCCGACGCGGCGGTCATGGTTGGGCCGATCACCGACTTTGGCGCGCGTCACCCCGGCCCTGCCGACCTGTCGCTTGTCGTGGAAGTGTCGCACACCACCCTGCGTATAGACCGCGCCGCCAAAGCCGCGCTGTACGCCCGCGCCGGCATCGTAGAATACTGGCTCCTGGACATCGTGAACCGGCAGATGCTTGTTCACCGCGTCCCCGGCTCAGCCGGCTATGGCGAAGTGGTTGTGTATGGCGAGGACGAAACGGCGGCAACGCTTGCGCGGCCCGACGCCCTGGTTCGCGTGGCCGACCTCCTTCCCCCCGCTGCCATCTAAGGCCATAAACAGACAGACATCCGCGAAATCGCAGATGAACGCAAAGAAAACAGCTAAAGCAAACCGCCGCGTGGAGAACTGTTCTCCGCACGGCGGTTTGCCGTTGCTGCCTATAATGCAGCCATGACACGTTTAGTGCAGGGTGGTTCCGGCTCCGGGCATGTCGCCGACGACTTTGGGGACGGCGGGCGCGCGGCGCGTCTTTTCCTTTTTGGCGGACGTGGGCGGCGTCGGTTCGTCATTGGGCTTGACGAGGTGGGCCGCTCCCGCTTTCGGCTCCAGGGCGAGTTCCAGCACCTGCTTTACGTCCGTGACAAAGTGGATGTCCAGGTCGGCCCGGATCTCTTCGGGCAGGTCTTCCATCACGTCCTTGCGGTTGCGCTCCGGCACGACGATGGTTTTGATACCGGCCCGGCGCGCTCCGAGCGCCTTCTCTTTCAGGCCGCCAATCGGCAGCACCTTGCCCGACAGCGTCACCTCGCCCGTCATGGCGAGCAGGGGCTTGGCATGGCGGCCGCTGAACAGGCTCGCCAGGGCCGTCGTCATCGTCACGCCCGCGCTCGGCCCGTCTTTAGGGATGCCGCCCGCAGGCACATGGATGTGGATGTCGTGCTTGTCGTAAAAGTCAATCGGCGCCCCGATCTCAGCCGTGTGCGCCCGGACATACGACAGCGCGGCCTGTACGCTCTCCTTCATCACGTCGCCCAACTGCCCCGTGATCGTTACGGACGACGGGCGGTTTGTCGGGCTGGGCATGGCGGTCGCCTCGATGAAGATGATGTCGCCCCCCATCGGGGTCCACACCAGGCCGGTCGCCACGCCCGGAGTCTCGACGCGCGAGATCGCTTCTTCCTGCTCGAAGCGCGGCGCGCCCAGATAGTCCTTGACGATCTGCGGCGTCACGTCCAGGGATTCGAGCTTGCCCTCGGCGAAGCCGCGCGTCGCCTTGCGGCACACGCTCGCGATTTCGCGCTCCAGGCTGCGAACGCCCGCCTCTTTGGTATACCCCTGCACGATCCGCTGTACGGCGTCGGTCGTAAACGTGATGCGGCCCTCGATGCCGTGTTCCTGCGCCTGCTTGGGTATCAGGTGCTTTTCGGCAATGGCGACCTTTTCTTCTTCGGTATAGCCCGCCAGTTCAATGATCTCCATGCGGTCGCGCAGCGGCGGCAGGATGGTATCCAGAACGTTCGCCGTGGTCACGAACAGCACTTTGCTCAGGTCGAACGGCACGTCCAGATAGTGATCGCGGAAACTGGTGTTCTGTTCGGGGTCGAGGGCTTCCAAAAGCGCGCCGCTCGGATCGCCCCGGAAGTCGGCCTGCACCTTGTCAATCTCGTCCATCATAAAGACGGGGTTATTGGTCTCGGCCCGCTTGATGCCCTGTATGATCTGGCCGGGCAGTGCGCCGATATACGTGCGCCGATGCCCGCGTATCTCGGCCTCGTCGCGCACGCCGCCCAGCGACATCCGCACGAACTGCCGTCCCATCGCCCGCGCGATACTTTTGCCCAGGCTGGTCTTGCCCACGCCGGGAGGGCCGCTGAAACACAGGATCGGCTGTCGGGACGTGCCATCCGCCTTGAACTTGCGAACCGACAGATACTCCAGGATACGATCCTTGATCTTCTCCAGGCCGTAGTGGTCGGCGTCCAGGACTTCTTTGACGGCAGCGATGTCCAGGTTATCGTCACTCTGCTTCTGCCACGGCATCTGCACCATCCAGTCCAGATACGTGCGCGTGACGTTGTATTCCGGGGCCATCGGGTTCATGCGGCCCAGGCGGTCCAGTTCGCGCTCGGCCTCCTTGCGGGCCTCATCGGGCATACCCGACGCGGCGATCTTTTCGCGCAGTTCGTCCGTGTCCTGGGTGCGGTCGTCGCCCTCGCCAAGTTCTTTTTGAATCTGGCGTACCTGCTCGCGCAGATAGTAGTCGCGCTGCGTTTTGCCCAGTTCCTGGGCCACTTCGCTTTGCAGGCGGTTGCCAAGCTCCAGCACCTGCACCTCGCGGCTGAGAAGCTCCATCAGGCGCGTCATGCGCGGCTTGATTTCGATGAGTTCCAGCAGTTCCTGGCGCTCCTCGAAGGTCAGGCGTGGCATTTGCTGCGCGATCAGGTCGGATAATGCGCCCGCGTCCTGCACGTTGTTGGGCATGTTCTGCATCTCGTCGGGCAGGTCGGACGATAGCTGCACGATACGCGTGAACATCTGGCTTATCTGGCGGCGCAGGGCTTCCACTTCCAGCTTGTCTTCTTCGGCCACTTCGGGTTCTTCAATGGTGCGGATCTTGACGCGCAGATACGGCGTGGTCTGCACGGCCTCGACGATCTCGAAGCGCTGTATGCCCTGTACGATCAGGCGGATGCCTTCGGGAACCTGCGCCATCATGCGTATGGCGACCACGCTGCCGATCTTGTACACGTCGTCAAGCGTGGGGTTCTCGATCTTGGGGTCTTTCATGCAGGCCACGGCGATCAGGCGGTTGCCGCCCTCGACGCTCTCGTTGACCAGCTTGATGCTGTTCTCGCGGCCTACGCCCAGCGGCGCGACCACGACCGGGAACATCACGACCTCGCGCAGCGGCAGCAGATTGATCTCTTCGGGAATGTTGTGCTTGCTGTCCCCGCTCTCCTCTTCCAGCGCGTCGCCCGTATTATCCAGTTCTTCGAGTATGTTGGAAAGATTTTTAGGTTCCATTATGTTTTTAGGTTCTCGCAATCTGACGCCGACCATCGTTTCAAATAGTTCGTATCCGTGGCGGCATCGTCGGTTGGCATAAGGGCGCAGGATAAACAGGCCGGGCATATTCCATCCGAAATGAACTTCGGACAGCATGGGAGTTACGGATTGTCACTCCCCTCTATCGGCTTAAACAGGAAGCTACTGCACAAACAGTTCACACAAGCGACTGCACCATAGGCCGCGTTTCACCTGATGGGCGTTTCAACGCCCTGCATGTAATGGTAAAACGCGTGTTAGTCATACGCATGAACATCGGCAAATGTTTCATGCCGATACCGTCCGATTTTGAACCTGCGTCCCCTGCACTCAATTCCAATGAGTATAGCTTATTATACCCCACAGCGTACTCTGCCGTTCCCACTTTAGGACTATTTCGTACAAATATGTTGGAGCGGATCAGGACGCAAACGCGCCGCTTGTTTCAACAAAGGAACAAGCGGCGCAGAGATGCGATTGTATGTACAAACACAATGGCGCGTAATATCGCGCAGCCGGCATTCGGGCAGGAAGCGAAGCAGAACACGCAGCGGCTTTGCCCTGTTGTTGGCGACGCACTGCCAAAACAGAATTTACAGCAGAGTGATTTTAAAGATTATCGAAGCGGGCGATGCGCCAGGGCAGGACGGGATTGGAGTTCGAGCCATCCGTGAAGATGCCCAGATTGGAGCAGAAGACCGAGTTTTCCGAGAACACGATGCCCGTAGGATTGTTCAGTGTGCCGCCCATCGTTACCGCCGAACTGCCGAGCGTTTTCACGACGCGGCCCGTGTCCGGGTCGAGCGCGGTCAGGTTGTCGCCGAAGAAACTCGCCGCCCACAGCAAGCCGCTGTCGTCTATCTTCAAACCGTCCGGGCCGTTGAGCGGTGTGCCTGCCGTCAGGCCGATGCGGGTATCGGGCTTAATCAGGGCTTCAAAGCCGAAGGGGAATTCCGGCATATCGTTGTTCGGGAAGCGCGCCAGAATGCGCCCCGGCCCGCCCACCTTGCCCTGTGCGCTGACGGGAAAAGCAATCACGCTGTCGGTGTAGGTATTGGCGACGAAGAAAGTGCGGGCGTCTTTGGAAAACGCCACGCCATTCGGACTCAGTCCTGCCACGGGAGCCTGCAACAAGCCGTTATCGCTGACAGTCGCGCCCGAACCCGCCGGCCCGATTATAAGGTTTACCCGCCCGCCGCCCGGCGGAATGGAATAGACGACGCCCGCATTGGAGTCGGAGGCGAACAGCGTTCCGTTCGGGTGGAATACCAGGTCTTCCGGCCCGCCGCCCGTGGGAAACTGCGCGTACAGCGTCACTTTGGGGTTGGCGCTGTTGGGGCGCTGGATACGCAGTATTTGACCGGCGAAGTTGGCCGCAGAATACAGGTCACCCGTACAGGGATCAATCGCAAGACCCAGCAGCGCACCCTGCCGGATCAATTCTTGTCCCGGCGATCCGCCCAGCGTATGCAGCAGGCGTCCGCTGTCCATGTCGAACGCGAGGATGCGCGAACTTTGGGGGGCCGCGACGTTATAGGTCGCCGTGTACAGAACGCCGTCGAAACCGGCGATGCCCTCCGGGTACTGGAGCAGGGGAAAGTCTTTGGACGAAGCGAAAATAGTGGCGGAAGGGCGGCATCCCGCGCCCCCGAACCCATCCGGAGCAGGCTGAGCATGAGCGGCGAGCGTGGGCGCGAGCGCGGCCAGACCAGTCAGCAGGGTGCGGCGGGTCAGTCGGGCCGAAGCATGGGAGAAGTGTGCAGATTTCAAAATGCAGAACCCTTTCAGTGTGTTACAACAGCATTGTTTTACAACAGCGTGTCTAGGTTCTACTCTATGTACCTAACTTCCTGCCCTAATTTTCCTTAGTTGACAATTATGTTCGCCTGCATCATCCCGACTCCCTCGATTATGTTTTCTTGACGATCTCTGATCGACTATGTCTTCTTGAAACAGCTCATGGGGTAGTGAGCGTGTTACGGGAACACGAAAGGAATGGACATTACAAACTTCACAAGCCTATTCTCATGCGAGATAGGCTTGTGAATGATTTGCGTGTTTATGCGTTCATCTGCGGTTATTCACGCGTCAGTCGCTTGGTCGCTGCCACGAGAAGGCTTTGGGCAGGCCGGGGAACGCCTGCTGATCGAACTTGCGGTCGGTAGCTTTGTGGAAGAATTGACGGTCAGCGAAATCGAGCAGGGCGTTCCAGTCTTCTGAATTGTGTTCGTGTCCGCCGGGGCGATAGTGGATGCCGATGCGTTCCGGCACGCCCAGAAACTCGTACACTTCGCGGGCGGCAATATACGTCTGCTGCGTGCCGGCGGGATTGGCCCACAGGTCGCCGGTTCCCTCCGTGGTCAGCAGGGCGCGGGGCGCGACGAGGGCTTTGAGCGTGTGCTGATCGAACGGCAAGCGATCCGTATGCCCGACGAACGCGGCGAAATCGGGCGCGAACCAGAAGGGAAAGTTTTTGAGGATGGCCCCAATGTCCTCGCTCTTGTCGGCCTGCACCCGAAAGCCGCCCGCCCCGCCGCAGCCGGACGCGTTGGGCGCGACCAGAGCAAAGCGCGTGTCCACGGCCCCTGCCAGCAGGGTCGCCTTGCCGCCCCGCGAGTGTCCCGTGATGACCAGACGCGCGCCGTCTACAAAGGGCAGGGTCAGCAGATAGTCGGCGATGCGGCTGTATCCCCACGCCCACGCCGCCATACGTCCGCCGTTGTAGTCGGGGTAGGCCGCGTACACGCCGCCCCGCTGCGCGCTGTCGGGGGCGATCTCGGTGCGGTCGAACTCCGCAAGGGCGTACCCCCGCGCCGCCACGTCACGGACTATTTGGGGTTTGACGCGCCCCCATGTCAGGTCGCCGCAGAGTATCACGGGAAACGGCCCCTGTCTTGCGGGAACAGTCAGAACCAGATGCGTTTGAACCGCATATTTCGGCCCCATCGTGACCAGGATATTCTTTTCCGTGGCTGTTACGCCCACTTGCCCCCGCCCGTTTCTCTCTGTGCCTGCTTCCGCCGCGTCTGCCCATGCAAGAGGCTGCGACGACAGTTCTTTGGCGGCCACGTTTGTCGTCTTTGGCGGCAAAGGGCCGTACTCGTAGTGCAGGGCCAGGGCGAGCAGGGACTTGCGCTGCGCCTCCCACTGCCGTTTTGTTTGTACGCGCCGCCCGTCGGGCAGCAGAAACGGGTCGGGCAGTTCCGCCACAACGGGCAGCGCATCCGCAGTTGGGTAGACATCACGCGGCGCGTCCTCGCCCGCCATCACCCCGAACAGCAGCACAGCGCACAGGCACAAACTGAGAGCAGGCATGAGGCTGGAACTCCTTTATAGATGTGAACGCCGAGTGTACGCCACTGCGACAGCAAAAGCGCTATTCTTACAACGCGACATAGAGAAGGGGTATACTGAGCAATGTAGCTTATGTTGGCGCGAGGGAACCTACTTTATGGCCTATAATCAGTTTACTATACCGCAGTTGGAACGTGAATTCGGCATCCGCTTTCACAGACAGGCAGGTCTGTTCCACGACGTTCCGCCCGCGCCGATCTCCGAGTTGCTGCGCCTCACCCTGGCGCAAAATTCTCGGTTCGCCCTGCCAAGCGGCTCGGAAAAGGCGCGTTCTGAGTATCTCATCGCGCCAATTCTTGCGGAAGTTTGTCAGCAGCAGCGGGAACAGGCCAGTTTGTTTTCAGGCATCGAGTTCGATGTGGACATGGGGCGCGGGTTGTCCGGCTTTTGCGATTTCCTGTTCAGTCTGGCCCCCGACACGCTGATCGTATCCGCGCCGGTCGTTTCTGTGGTAGAGGCGAAAAAGGAAAACATTCTGTCCGGCATCCCGCAGTGTCTCGCGGAACTTGTCGCCGCACAAATCTTCAATGCGGCGCAGGCGCGTCCTATAAACACGCTGTACGGCGTGGTAACGACCGGCACGGACTGGCAGTTTTTGCGTCTGGAGGAAACCCGCGCCACGATTGACAGCGACCTGTACTACCTCGCAAATGTGGAGAAAATCGTCGGCATTCTGCTGTCCATGCTGCGTCAAGCCCCGGTCTGACACCCGCGTATTGCCCGTCCAGCGTCTTTCTTCCTGCGTGTGTTTTCTTTGTGTGCTTCTGCGTACCTTTTCTTAGCGCCCCTACATAACCCAATGAGACGCCCGATGACGCGGCACAGGAGGGAGCAGCCATGCCGGACGAGTACGAAAACATACTGCACCGAAACTTGCTGCGCGCGGCCCGGAGCGTGGGCGAGGGCACAAACCTGAACGCGGCACAGTCCCACGAGGTCGCGCAATCCTTTATTGACATTCTGCTCACGCAAAACATGATAGTAGATTATTATGCGCCGCTGCGTGAGAAAATATGCGAGATACTGCCCTGTCTGGCGGGCAGTCCGGCAGGCGCGGAACTGGCCGCCGCGCTGGACGCCGCTTTTCTGGAGGCCGATTGGGACATGCGGGCCGCGCTCGCTTACATGTTACGTCAGTTGGGGCAGGTGCCGCCCCAGGTTCTTACTTTATCGCTTGAAGCGGCGAAAGATGCGGACGATGTTATACGGCTGAAAGCAGTATCGGTATTGAGAAATTCAGGGCAGGCGATCCCGGAAGTAATCGCCGTCCTGCTTGACATACTTCTCAGGGATACGAGCGTTGCGCGTACCAGCGCGGCTTTCGTTCTGGGAGGGTTGGAGCGGACCACGCCCCAGGTGATTGCCGCCCTGATCGCAGCCGCAAAAGACGCCGCGAACTATGCCTCTGCGCAGGCGACGCAGGCGGTGGGCGCGCTGTGCCTGCACTCGCCCCAGGCCCTGACAATGACGCTTGAGGCCATGAAACAACCCGACATGGGCGCACAGAAAATGGCCGTGACGGCGCTGATTGCGGTAGATACTGTAATGCCTGCAACGCTTGTTGTTCTTCTGGAGTCTCTGGGCGACAGAGACAAGAGGGTACAACTAAGTGTGGCTTCCGCCCTGAGCCGTTCAGGACACGCCAATGCAGAGGCGCTTGCGATACTGATTGAGGCCGTGAAGAATGCCGATTTTGAAGTTCGGCGCGTAGCGGTGCGTGCTTTGGGGGACACGAAGCACGCACCGCCGCCTGTACTTGCCGCTCTGCTGGAGGCAATGTGGGACACAAACAAATATGTGCAGTGGGATGCGGCAATGGCGCTGGGAAGACTGCGCCAGGCGACGCCCGAAGTGACAGCCGCCTTGATCACAGCCGTGCATAAAGGGGGCATCTACATGTTTGGCGCGGCGGCATGGACATTGGGACAGTTGGGGCAGGCGACACCGGAAGTGCTGAACGCGCTGCTCTGGGCCGTCAAGCAGGGCAACTTCTTCATGCCGAAGGCGGCGGCAGAGGCGCTGGGAGAACTGGGACAGGCGGCCCCCGAAGTAATCGCGGGCCTTTTAGAAGCCCTGCACGACAGCAGCCAGGATGTGCAGTGGAACGCGGTCGAGTCGCTGGGCAGGCTGAACAAGACAACGCCGGAAATACTCGCCGCTCTGACACAGATCGCCGGCGATACAAAGAGCCGTATCCGGCACAATGCGATATGGGCGTTGAACAATCTGCGTCGAGTGCCGCCGGAGATTGTGACCGCTCTGCTTAACGATTTGCACAACACGGATAGCTCTGTACGAAGCGAAGCGGCCTGCACGCTGGGGATGTTACAGCAGGCAACGCCTCCTATCCTGGCCGCGCTTTCTAAAGCAGTGAAAGATGACAACACCTATGTCAGAAATTCGGCTTGGCAGGGGTTGTGGAATTTGACGGAGGAAGGCGAACAGGTTCCTGCCGATTAACCTGCGCTTGGCATCCGGGAACACTCCGGCGGCAGGCGGCAATATAGGAGAACAGAAGGCTCAGGCCGCAATGGGAAACACGACGCACACCTGCGCGCCGCCATCGGGGGCGTTCTCATACGTGATCGTGCCGTGCAGGTCGTACCGGCCCGTGCTGTCAATCAGGCTCAGGCCCGTGCTGAACACGCGGCGCGGATCGAAACCGGGCGCAAAGCCCCGACCCCTGTCCCCAACTGTCAGGCAGGCCGCGTCGTCCTGTCTGCACAGCGTTACCGTGATTTCGCCCTCGCCGTGTTTGAGGGCGTTGCTGACCAGTTCGCTGACCAGCAGCGTGAGCGAAGCGCCGTCCTTGACCGGCATCAAAAAGTCGTCTGTTTCGTAACGCAGGACGCGTTCGCCTACCGTGGCCTGTAATAGAGGGATCAGCTTTCCCAATATCGCGCTGACCGAGATGCTGTCGGCGTGCGCGTCGGTCTTTACCTGCTGCGTCAGCAGGTCGTGAATCACTGCAAGCGAGCGTGTGTGCTGGCCCATGCGCTTCAGGGCCGAGACCGGCACGGTGTCGCCGTCCTCTATCTGCAGTTCGGCGAGCGCGCTGATGATCTGCAGATTGTTTTTGACGCGGTGATGCGTTTCCTGTATGCTGCGGTGCAGGCGGGCATTGAGTTGTTCGATCTCAGCGGCCCGTTCTTTAAGACGATTTTCGGCTTCGGCCCGCTCGATGATGGCCCATGACCGTTCCGCCACCATCTCGACAAGGGCGATCTCGTGCGGCGTCCACCTGCGCGGAAGGGCGTTATGCACGGCCATCATGGCGGCGATCTTGCCGTCTTTGATTAAAGCCGTGCAGATGATGGCCTGTATTTGTAGGACGCGAAAAGCCGCAAGGTCATCGTCAGGCGTGGCCTCCGCGTCCCTGTCGCAGATCACCAGGGTATGCCCCGTTCGCATCGCGTGGGCGGCGCGCGGGCCGAACGCGTCCAGTACATAGCTGCCCTCGCTGCTCGGACACTCCCGTGTCCAGTCCTTGTAAATGACAAAGTGGTTGGCGTCCGCGTCCACGGGGGCATACGCGCACCGGGACACGTCCAGCGCCTCGCCCAGCATTCGCGTTGCCGTCGCCATGATCTCCATAGGCTCGTGCAGGGCGCGCGTGGCGTCGTTGAGTTCCACCAGGAAATTCAAGGCGCGTTCGCGGGCTTTCTGCTCGGTAATGTCAATCGTGATGCCGTCGAAGCGGTACGGGGCGCCGGCCTCGTCGTAGTAGCCGCGCCCGATGGCGTTGATCCAGCGTGTCCTGCCGTCGGGCGCGACCGTGCGGTACTCGACGTTGTACTGCAAACGCTCGGCCATGCAGCGCGTCACGGCTTTGCGCGTCGCCTCGCGGTCGTCGGGGTGCAGCAGGGAATAAAACAGCTCGAAGTTGACCGTGGTATCCGGGGACAGAAAGAAGTGTTCGCTGCACGTCTTGCTCCACACGATGTTGTACAGGGGGAAATCGCAGTAGAACGTGCCAAGCTGGGCGGCGTCAATGGCAAGGGACAGGGCCTCCTTGCTGGCGCGCAGCGCGGCTTCCGCAGCCCGCTGCTTCTCCTGTGACTCCCTGCGCTCCGCGACCTCCTCGACCAGAACCTCGTTCGCGCGCCGCGCCTGGCTCTGTGACAGCATCAACTGTCGGGCCGCGCCCGCGACCGTGGCGAGACTTGTCAGCAGGCGCGCGTCTTCAGGGTCGAAAAGCTGGCCCGCGTCATGCTTGATGGCCCACAATGCGCCTGCGGGTTCGTTATGGACATGAAACGGCGCGACCAGGCATTCCACGACGGCGGATTGCGCGGGCTGCATGTCAGGCAAATATCTGCCCGGATTTACAAAAAGCTGCGGCGCGTTAGCGTTCAGGGCGATGCTGCACGGCCCAAAATCGCGCGGCATCGTCTGGTTCAGGAACGGCGCGAACTCTCCGGCCACCGCAAGCCACCGAAAGCACGACATCTCCTGGCTCTCCGCATCCGTATCCTGTCCCTGTGCCGCGCGCTCCTCCGGGAATTGCCCACTTCGGCTATCTTCTCCAGTACCGCCTTTCTCTTCCAGAATGCTGATGCCCGCCGACTGCGCGCGGCACAGGGACAGCACTGTTTCGCACAGGGTTTGCAGCAGCGTCTGCGAACTGGCCGACAGTTCGCGGGCGAGGGTCAGCAGCGCGTCAGCCTCGCCTTTATGGTCGGCGGCACGGGCGTCGCGGCGCATCAGGTCATCGGTGGCAAGGATGGCGCTCAGTTCGGCAAAGGCAGACCGTGCTGCGTTTCGCGCCTGCCCCGGTCGTTCGTGGCTTTGCCCGCTGATCTGTGATGCGACATGTTCGCCCGTTGCTTCAACAATGCTCATAATGTGCTGACCTTCAGCGTGACCGTCGGCGAACGCTCCGAACCGCAGGAGAGCGAATACCGCAGCGTGTACCAGGAATAAATACTAATAGGGCCTTGTGCTAGTTAGGGCCTCGGTTTATAGAGTGTGCCTCCGAAACGTACAGACGTTTATCGCCAAACAAACCCTGTACTTCTCGGAGGACACACAAGATGATAACGCATTTTGACGACTTCTGCCTATGGGTGTATGTCGTTGTGGACGAAATCTGGCAAACACTCGCGCCCTACTTCGCGCATCCTGGCCCTACCTCGGTGTGCAGCGACAGCGAACTGCTCACCCTCGCCCTTGTAGGCGAGTGCCGAGGGTGGGACAAAGAGACCGACATGCTGCACGAGTGGCAGGCGTACCGGCATTTGTTTCCGCATCTGCCCGAACGCAGCCGCTTCAACCGCCGACGCAGGCATCTGTGGCTGGCCTTCAACCTGATACGTCAGGCCCTGTTGCGTCTCTTAGATGTCGCCCAAGATCGGCAGTGCCTGCTCGACAGTTTGCCGGTTGCGGTCGTCGGCTTCCATCTGGCTCCGCAGGCAAGCCGCGCGTGGAAAGAACACGGCGCGACGTTCGGACGCGTGAGTTCCAAGAAGATTACTATCTTCGGCTACAAACTGCACCTGTTGTTGGCTGTGAACGGAACCATCCTCGACTTTGAACTCGCGCCTGCCAACGAAAGCGACTTGGCCGTCGGCGAAGAACTGCTGTCGGCTTATTCTGACCTGCTGGCGATGGGCGACAAAGGCTACATCAGCCAGGAAGCGCAGGAGCAATGCACGACGCGCCATGTGCGCCTGCTTACCCTGCCGCGCAGGAACCAGAAACAGCAGGTGTCGCGTCAGGAACAACGCCGCTTCAACCGACTGCGGCAGATCATCGAGACGGTGAACGGACAACTGACGCAACAGTTCAACGTGGAAACCAACCACGCACGTAGTTTCTGGGGACTGTGTACGCGTTTGTACACCAAGATCACGGCTCATACGCTGTGCATCTACATCAACCGCTTGCTCGGCAAGGCAGAGTTCTTGCAGATCAAGGCACTGGCCTTCCCTAACTAGCACAAGGCCCTAATAGTGGATACGAAAGAGAAGATGCCAGTAGTGTTGTTTCTACAACGTAACAGGGCCGGGGAACTTTCTCCCCTCGGTACGGTATTAAAGTCAAGCGTCTTAAAAAGGCTCGCCATGACAAATCTTGTCGTTGTAATGTCGTTTCGCTGCCTTCTCTACTCTATTCTCTATCAGAACGGAACCAGAACGAATTCAAGGCAGCGCACAATTGAGACGGGCGTACACCGACACGGACGCAGATGTGTAACGAAGATCAAAAACGGAATTGATAATCCAGGTTGTATGTAGCTTGTTCTACGGTCGAGAAACCAAAATGTTTGTCGAGACGCCCCGGCCTGTTTATTTATCGGCGGCAGACATCATTGCCTGCTGTTGAGCTTTCCTGTCAATCATCGGAAGATAAACACGAAAAGACGAATGCAGCAAAGGATGAATGCAGAAACTTGGATAAGAGACGGTTCGGAAGAATCGCCGAAAGTCGGTTAGCAGAGGTTTGAAAGACGTTCCCTGTCGGGAAGCGGTGAAAGGTTTATGATGGCAAGTCAGGATTTGAGCGGAAAAGTCGTAGTGATTACGGGCGCGTCCAGCGGGTTCGGCAAGGGAACCGCGTTGCAGCTCGCCAAAGGCGGCGCGTTTGTGGTTCTGGCGGCGCGGCGCGAGGAACTGCTGGAAGAACTGGCCGTGGAGTGCCGCGCGCAGGGCGGGCAGGCGCTGGCCGTCCACACGGACGTAAGCAAGCAGGCCGATGTCGCCAATCTCGCGCAGCAGGCGGTCGGGGCCTTCGGGCGCATAGATGTTTGGATCAACAACGCGGGCAGCGGGGCCATCGGGCTATTCGAGGACGTGCCGCTGGAAAAGCATATTGCAGTGATCGCCACCGACCTGCACGGCCAGATTTACGGCAGCTACTATGCCCTGCAGCAGTTCCATCGGCAGCCGGACGGCGGCATACTTATCAACGTCGCGTCCGTCCTGGGCAAAGTGCCTGCGCCGTTTTTCGCGTCTTATGCCGCCGCCAAGCACGGCGTCGTGGGCCTGAGCGCGGCCCTGCGGCAGGAACTCGATGTCAACAAGATCACGAACATTCGCGTTTGTACCGTGATGCCGACCTCGATGGACACGCCGTTCTTCCAGCACGCGGCGGATTACACGGGCCATACCCTGGTTCCCATTCCGCCGGTCTATGAGCCGGAACAGGTCATCAATGCGCTTGTCAGCCTCGTCACCGATCCCAAAGACGAGGTTGCCGTGGGCGGGGCGGGCGGGGCGACCGCGATCCTGATGCACAACCTGTTCCCCGGCCTGACCGAACACATGATGGCGAAAGTAACACAGAAATCCCTCGAATCCGCTGATCCCGCCCAGGACACGCCCGGCAACGTCGGGCAGACGTCACCCATCGGCACGACTATCAGCGGCGGCCAGAAGAGTGGCGAGCCAATCCGCTGAGAAGAAAGCGCGAAAATCAATAACACAAAACATTGGACAGGGGATTGTTCCCCTGCCCGATGTTTTTGCCTGAACGCGCTTTGATAACGCTTCTGATACTTTTTATACACTGCGCGTCCACTTGGCCGCGCCGGTTCGAGCGTATCCGGGATGCTGTTCGGCGCGGCAGTTGCCTTCAGGCCGCGCGGTCAGACTACTGCGCCTTCTTGTTGATGTTGGCTTCGGCCAGCTTGGTCAGCTTGGCGTCTGTCTCTTTTTCTTCGTTGAGCGTGGTCTGGAGCAGGGCGGCAGCCTCGGTCTCGCCCAGTTGTTTGGCATACGCGAGTACGCTGCCATAGCCCGCCATCTCATAATGCTCGACGTGCTGCGCCTGCGACAGAATGCCCGCGTCCATCACTTCGGGGTGCGCGTCCTCGGCCATCAATTCTTTGGCCTCTTCCTGAATGCCGTGCATCCCCTTGCACAGTTTGCCGGTCGGCTTTTCGCCCAGCTTCTGGAAGATCTGCTCCAGGCGCTGCACCTGATTTTTGGTCTGCTCCAGATGCTCGGTAAACGCGGCCTTCAGTTCGGGGCTGGTGGCTTTGGCGGTCATCTTGGGCAGACCCTGCAAAATCTGGTTTTCGCAGCTATAGATGTCTTTGAGTTCTTCGATGTACAGGTCTTTGAGTGTGGCAAGCTCGGCCATGATGGTGTTCTCCCTTGAAACATTTGCATTCAAAACATTCTTACTGCAAACAAGAATGTAGAGTTGGTTCCGACGACGTATTTTGTCGTTCAGCGTGGTATTGCAATGTCTTTTACGGGGAAAACAGGCGCGAGTTGGGGAGCGGGCATAAAATTAGCAATGTGGCTAACTTCATACCGTTATGTAAGCGGCGGGTTGTACTCAAGAAGGTATACGCCCTGTTCGGCTTTGTAACAGGCGAGGCGACCGGGCAGGCAGCAGGCGACAGCGGTGCGGTCCTCCATGATGAGCGTGTCCAGCGCCTCCCTGAGCGGCATCTCGCGCTGATCCAAATCCGAGACTGGCGAGATGAGATAGCACGCCGGGCCGGCCCCTTTGCGCTTTAGCATCGCCTCCAAAGGCTCCGGGAACTGTTCGCGGCCCGTTATGCGCGTTGCGCGCGACTCGACGACACTAAGAGTATGATAAAACGTTCTCAAGATTTTCCAGCGACGTTTTGGGTTCGCCAGAAAGAGCAGATACCGCTCCTGCTTTTCCGGCACGATGAACGCGCGAACAAACGCCTCTTCTTGCAGTATGTCCATATTTGTTTCGCTCGCCCGATTGGACGGATCATCAGGCGTTAATCGTGCCATTGTGATCGCCCGCCGTGAGTTTTCGAATCACTGCGTTAGCCTTCTTCATATCCTTACACGGAATATGGATTTTGTCTTTGCCTGTCCGCGCGTTTGTAACAATGGGCGTACCTGCCGCCGAGGTAATCGTCCAAAACTTGCGCCCCGCGCTTTCAGGTATTTCGTAAGTCGCCATTTGAGTTTTGTTTCGCTTTCTCTATACGGAAACCTTCCGCTTCAAGCAGGGCGGATTCTTCTGTTGCTCCCGCGTGTCCCTGCGCCGCCGCTCTACTCAGCCACTGCTGCGCCCAACGACGGTTTTTGGCGACCCCAACGCCATATTGGTAGCACTGCCCCAGATTGTACTGCGACTTGGCTTCCCCACGCGCAGCCGCATACCGCAGCCACGCGATGCCGTCCGGTTTGTTCTGCGCCGCGCCTTCGCCCGCAAGCAGCATCAGGCCCAGATTGCAGGCGGCCCACAAATCCCCCTGCCTTGCGGCCCGTTCATACAGCGCAACGGCCCTGGCAGCATCGGCTTTCACGCCCCGGCCCATTGCATAGCTGATGGCGAGATTACAAAGCGCGATGGTATGCCCCTGCTCTCCCGCCCGTGCATACCAGGCGTTCGCCTCCTGTATGTCCCTTGTGACGCCTAGGCCTTTATGGTAACAGAAACCGACAAGGTTCATGCAGTGCGGGTGTCCGTTCTGCGCCGCTTCCAGCAGCAGCGGGAACGCTTTACAATAGTTTTTGCGCGTACCGCTGCCGTAGAACAGATCTTGTCCAGCCTTCGATCCCCAGTATTCCTGTTGCGATTTTTGCATGATCGTTTTCTTTGCGGCTGCGACTTTGTTTTACCGTTCTACCCGGTCTTCAGTCGCGCACTGCCGCCGATACCATTTCGAGGACGCGGCGCAGGCCGTCGTCGCCGCCCATGCTGCCCTCGTTGAAGGGGGTGCGCGGGATTGGTTTCCAGTTGTCGCGGGACGTGTCGGGTGTAAAGGTGAGCGGGATGCCTGTCAGGGCCGGGTCGTACTGGCCGTTGTTGCCGCCCAATTTGTAGATCACAATGTCGAGGGAGGGGACGACGAAGATGCCGAAGCCGCCCGCGCCGGATTTATAATAGGCATCGCGGGGCGCGCCCGCCACATGGCCGTCGCGGTTGTTCTCGAACATTAAACTGAACGGCGTGTGCGGGTTGTAGGGCAAGGGTTGATTACACTTTGCCACATAGTCGGCGGGAACCAACTGCTGACCGTTCCAGCGTCCGTCGTGCAGCAGGCAGTAGCCCAGTCGCAGGGCGTCGGTAGCGTGAACCGCGATGCTGCCGGCCCCGTTCGCATGGGGCATGGTGTAATCGCCCCGGTGCAGGCAGTACGCCCACGGCCCCCAGCCCATCGGCTTTGCCAGCCGTTCGTTGATATAGTCCTGCAACTCCATGCCCGTGACATGGCGCAATACCATGCTTGCAATGTGCGGGGCGGGCGAGGAATACGAGTAGCCGCCGCCGGGCGCGATCCATAGCGGCGTGTGCAGCGAACTGCCATCTACGTCGCGGATGTCCTGACCGGGTACAGGCTGCAAACCGACGACCTGCCCGTTGGTTACACCCGGACTGCCGCCCTCGCCATGAAAGCCCGCCGACATGCACAACAGTTGGCCGAGCGTGATGTCGGCCTCGCGCACGTCGCGCAAAGGGAACGCTTCGGGCAGAAATGCGGGCGTAAACACCTTCTGATCCAGGCCGTCGGGTATTTTGTCGTGGAACTCGCGGAGCATGATGCCGCAGGCCACGCTGGTATACGCCTTGCCGGTCGAGGCCATATCGGGGTTGGCGTCCCGCGCCGCGCGGCCATAGTATCTCTCGTACACCAGGTAGCCGTGCCGGACGACAAGCAGGCCGCCGTTCTGACTGCACCGCTGCGTATAGTCGAACGCCTGTTCCAGGCGGGGCAGATCCATGCCGGCCAGTCGGCGTATCTGCGCCGCGTCCTTCAGCGTCCGCCACCCGCCCTTACTATCCGGCGGCGGAAAATATTCGGCAGGTTTCGCCTTCGCTGTTGTCCGCGCTGAGGTGAGCAACAGCAAAAGCGAACATACTGCCATAAGTCGCAGGCAGGCAGGGGTCGGAGTAATTTTAGGTGTCAGCATTGCAGGCTTTCTTTGTTGGCTGCATGAAGCCGGGTACAAAGAACGTACCCGTCTCGGAGTCGCTGCGCGACAAGCGTCCTCACGGACGCGATGCACTTGTGTACTCACGGCATTCACGTCCAGAGGACGTTCGGTGCAAAGCACCTCCAAGACGGGTACGTTCTTTGTACCCGGCTCTCCTCCGCACATCCACCACTTTATATGTTTACCAAATATATCTACCAGGCGCAGGGCGCGTAATCTTTGAGAAACACGCCGTAAAAAGGCGTGTCGTCGTGGTTGATGCCCTGCGCGATGGGGTGGTAGATGCGGGCCATGCCGTCCACGATGTCGAGCGGGGCGAAAAAGCCGCCCTGTTCCTGGCCCCGCTCACGCTTGGGCGTGGGGTTTTCGTCCGTGACCCAGCCCGTGTCCACGCTGGTCATGTAGATATGATCCTGGGCGTAGTCGTCGCCCGCCGTGCGCGTCATCATGTTCAGGGCCGCTTTCGCCATGTTGGTGTGCGGGTGGAACACGGTCTTGTGTCGCTGAAACTGTCCTTCCATCGCGGACACGTTCACGATGAAACGCCGCGCAAACGGCGAACGCATCAAGAGGGGTTTGAGGCGGCTGTTGAGCAGGAACGGGGCCACGCTGTTGACAAGCTGCACTTCCAGCATTTCGGGCGCGCTGACCTGATCGAGCCTGAGCAGCCAGCTATTGACCGAGCGCGAGTCGGCCCGCTCTTCATTGTCTTCCAGGCCGAACACGGGCAGCACGTCGCCCCCGGTCTGGCTGTCGGCAAGCATAAGCCCGTCCTGTGCCATTTCGCTCCCGCCGTCCTCGGTCAGGCTGCCCGCCATGTTCAGGGGCGGCAACGCGGGCAGGTCGGACACGTGGGGAAAAGGCGTCAGGCTGACGTGGGAGGGCTGCCGCACCATCTGCCGCGCTTCCAACGCCAGCGTCTGCGGGGCGCAGCGTTCCTGGGCGAGCAGGTCGCGATAAAACTCCGACGGTCGGCGGATGGTCTGCGCGGCGTTGTGGATCACGATGTCTAGAGCAGGTTCTGTGTCCAATAGATGCTGCGCGAACGCCTCGACGGCGGGGATGTTACGCAGATCCAGGCCATACAGGTGCAGGCGCGCGGCCCAATCACTGCTGTCGGCCTCGGCATGAAAGCGGCGGGCGGCGGCATGGGGAAAGCGCGTCGTTACGATCACTTTGGCCCCGTCGCGCAATAGCCGCAGGGCCATCTGGTAGCCGATCTTGATGCGCCCGCCCGTCATCAGGGCCGTGCGGCCCATCAGGTCGGCGCGCACTGACCGCATCCGATAGTTGATCTCGGCGCAGGCCGGACACAGCTGATGGTAAAAGAAATGCACGTTGGTATACTGCGCTTTGCAGGTGTAGCACGTCGCGGGCCGGTTCAGGGTGCGGACGATGGGGGAAGGCGGCGGCAGGGCGTGCGCGGCCAGGGCGTCGCGCTGTATCTGCACCATCGCCGTGGTCGCCTGCGTAGCCCTGTCCTCGGCCTCCTGCCGCCAGCGGGCCGCGCGCTCCTCGTCCCGCCGCCCCGCTTTGTAGGCTTTAATCAGCAGGCTCCGCAGCCGCTCGTTTTCGCGGATCACGGCGGGCGAATCAATCAGTTTTTGCAGCGCCTGAAGGCAGGTTTGCAGGTCTTCCTCAGTAAGATTTTTAGCGCCGCTTCCGGCAATCTCCCTGGCGGCGTCGTTATCAATCTTTTTGTCAATGCTCATGCCAAACACTCTCGCAGTCCGCTGTAAGCGCGAATCAAAACACATCAAAGCGAAAATCAGAACGTAAACAAGATGTGAACAACACATAAATAGAACGTGGATTACAGCACAAAGCGGAACAGGGCGCTGTCGCTGTTGATGACCTCGTAGCGCAGGCCGATGCCGTCCATACGCATCAGCAGGGGGGCCAAGTCTTCTTTGCGCGTCAGTTCGATGCCGACCAGAGCGGGGCCGAATTCGCGGTTGCTTTTTTTGATGTACTCGAAGAGCGTGATGTCGTCGTCGCTGCCCAGCGCCTCGTCCAGATACCGGCGCAATGCGCCCGGACGCTGTGAAAACTCCACGAGAAAATAGTGTTTCAGGCCCTGATCAATGAGGCTGCGCTCGATGATTTCCGGGTAGCGGCTGATGTCGTTGTTGCCGCCGCTCAGGATGCACACGACCCGCTTGCCCCTGAGACGCTCACCCAGCAGATCCAGCGCGGCCACGGCCAGCGCCCCAGCAGGCTCCGCAATGATGCCCTCGCTCTGGTACAGCGCGATCATCTCGGTACAGACGCGCCCTTCTCCGACCGGCAGTATCTCCTTGAGCAGACGCCGACAGATGCTGAAATTGTGCGCCCCTGCCGTTTTTACCGCCGCGCCGTCTATAAAGGTGTCTATCTGAGGCAGGGTCACAATATGGCCCGCCTGAAGCGCGGCCAGCATACAGGCCGCGCGGGACGGCTCCACGCCGATCAGGGTCGTATCGGGGAAATAGGTTTCGGCATACACCGCAAGGCCGCTGATCAGTCCGCCGCCGCCGATGGGCGCGACAAGGAAATCCGGCCCGCCCGCAAGCTGCGCGGCGATCTCGATGCCCACGGTTCCCTGCCCCGCGATGATGCGCGGGTCGTCGAAGGGGTGAACAAACACCTTTTGCGCTGACTGCGCGTATTCGGCAGCCAGTTGGTACGTGGCATCGAAGGTGTCGCCGACCAGTTCGATGTCAACGTAGGAACCGCCCAGGCTGTGAACGCGCTGGATCTTCTGGCGCGGCGTATTCTGAGGCATATAAATACGCCCCTTGATCTCCAAACGGTGACACGTAAAAGCCACGCCCTGCGCATGGTTGCCCGCGCTGGCGCACACCACGCCCTGCGCCCGCTCGCCCGCGTCCAGCGAACTCATCAGATTGTACGCGCCCCGCAGTTTGTAAGAGCGCACAATTTGAAGGTCTTCGCGCTTGAAGTAGATTTCGGCCCCATACTGCTCGGACAAACGCGGATTGTATTGCAGGGGCGTGCGCGTCACGACCGACTGAAGCCGCTCATACGCCTCCTCGATGGCCGCGACGGTAACAGGCGATTGGGCAGCATTGGATCGCAAAATAGTCATGCTCATCATTATACATCATCGGGCAGGTCAAGCGCGCTTTAGCAAAATGAGGTATAAAAAGAGTGACTGACCTCGTTCGCGTTTGGCAGAAAGCAGGAGCCGTTGTGATCCATGCACCAAAACCGCGCAGGCGCGTCGTGAGTAAGCGGGAGTATGCGGCCCGCGTAGGAAACAAGGCAGGAACGGCCCTCTTTGCATTGATTATGCTGTTCTTCTGCGGGGTCGGGGTACTGCTGTCATTGGGGGTACTGATTTATGCCCTTTTTCATTTGCAGAGCCTTAAAGTCCTACCCCTGGCTATTACATTTGCCGGCCTGCTTGTCGCCTGCCTGTACATGGGGCATTTAGGACGGCGGACTCTGCGCGAGGCGCGGCAAATAGACACAGGCGTTCCCGTTACCAGGGCCAACACGGGCGATCTGCCCGCGCCCGACAGTCTGGTACGCGCCTCACAGGAACCCGCGCAGGCGCAACAGGCCGTGCTGCTTCGCGCGGCGGCGTCTACAACCGTGCAGGATGCACAGGAGGAACAGCTTCCAAGGGCGGCAAGCGGCGGGCAAAATCAGGCATAAAGCAGAAGCGCGTAACAGACCAAAACAACAGTCCCGCCCTCAAAATCATGCTGAGAGCGGGACTGCTTTGTTCAGGCCGGGTACGCGGAACGTCCCGAATGTCTAGGCGAGGCTACGGCGCGATCTGCGGCGGGCGAACGCGCCGACTCCCGTGACTGTCATGCCCACAAGCAGGGCCACGCTGCCGGGTTCGGGAACCGCTGTCGCCTGTACGCGCAGGCTGAATGCGCCGTCCGTCGCGGACGTGCCGCCCGTGGTGGGCGCGGCGCTGGGCGGTGTAAACGAAAACTGCGTAAAGTTGTAGATCGTCGTGCCAAGCGTCAATGTGCCGGGCAGCGTGGCTGTCACGTTATCTCCGCCGTTGCTGCCGGCGTTGAACGCCGAGGTAAGCGTAATGGGAACCACCGCCACGCCGGTCAAACCGCTATTGACATCGAAAATCTGGACGTTGAACTGATAGTTGATTACGGAGTTGTTGATCTGGCCGCTTTGAAAGCTGGTTTCGCGCAGACCGTTGCCGGCTACGCTCAGGCGAATAAACGCACCCGCGCCGCTGCCGTCGCGTACCGCCGCGTCGGTCACACCCGAACCGTTGAGCGTATAGGCCTCGCGCGCTCCTACTGCCGGATAAGTGACGACGACATTATTGGTGGTCGAGGTGATAACGCCATTGCCGGAGACGGTACTCACGTAAGCAAGTTCGACATTGGTGTCAATGAAGTTGACCTGCGCGTGACTGACGCCCACTGCGCCCAGGGTCAGGGCGGCGGCGAGGGCGGGAACCATGAATTTGGTAATCAAGTTGTTTAGAGTCCTTTTCGTCGCGAACGGAACTCTCATCGGGCTTCATGGCCGAGGATGTCTGACAATCGTACTGCCCTGTAAACAAGCTTTTAAGCGAGCAATTTCCGGCTAAGGCGTTCTGGCCCCGATGTCAGGCCCAAAATGGAAAGCGCGCTTTGTTCTTGCTGAACAAGCGATGTCAGGCCCAAAATGGAAAGCGCGCTTTGTTCTTGCTGAACAAGCGATGTCATGCACACTGTGCTTTATGCAAGCATGTGATGATGAGGACGGCTGCGTAGTCATTTATGGCGAAGCATGACTCCTTGATGCAAATACAACTTAAAATCGCACTTCCGGCTGCCGTCACGGAGCAGACAACGCTCGTGGCTTTTTTGTTGCATTATTTTGGATGTTTCTATAAATATAAATATAAGTGTGTATACACCGAATGGACTAGCTGTATTCAGCAGGGCCGCACGGGATCCGAGAGCTGCTTTGCGTGATCCTCCAGGGCGGGGAATAAACCTCCACGGACGCGCCAGACTACTGGCCGCGCCGCAACGGGTACAGGGTTTACGCCAGGAGAGAAGAGACCATCAACACCGCTTCCGCCCGCGTTCCCTCGAAGCTCGTAGGCAGGCCAATGCCGATATGTTTCCGCCAACGCTGCCACTCGGCTGCGTCCATTACAGCATCGGGCTGAAACAACAGGTCGGTCTCGCTTCCCAGGAGCAATCCTGTATTTGCCACTCGTTGTACGGCCCTGAAAGCCCAATGACCGGGCGGCACGTCCACATACCAGTGCAGCGCGATGCCCTCGTCGAGCAGCCTGTCCTGAAACGCGCCCCGTATTGTAGTGTCCGCATAAAGCTGCCGTGGCATGATGTTCTGCTGTATGCAGTGCGCGGCCAGCAGGCCCGCCGACTCGCCGATGTTCCATTCGATGGGGTGCAGCCGGTACGCGCCGTTTGTAAGATGCGTCGTGCCGAGGTTTTTGCAGGCGGGCAGCAGATTTTGCAGGCGGACGGGGACCAAGGCGCCGAGGGGAATCTGAAACGGGCGCGTGGCGACGTAGTGATTGGGTTCGCCGTGTCCGTTGGGGTGGATGTCCAGGGCGTAATGGCCTATACCGATACTGTCCGGCATGTCGGCGGCGCGCGCCCTGTCGCCCCGGCAGATGTTCCCCCCAAAATCCTTGACGACGATCTCCTGTTCCAGAATGGGCCGCTCGCTGCGAATGCGGCGCGACTCGCGAATGTACGGATCGGGCGCACACCCGTCGCCGGTGTCGAACACGTCCGGGCGCAGGCGAAACTCCGGGTAGCCGCTTCCGTCCGTGTCCTCTCGTGGACATTCCGTTTGCAGCCAGTACACATACCCACGCGATACGCGGCGGGCGCGGGCGAGCGTGGCCGCGATGTCGTCGGCATTGCCCGCGTTCGGGCCTAAGATGTTGCCGCCGTAGTAGTCGTTGCCCGCCGTGTTGATCAGGGCGACATCCTGGAGGATGCGGGTGTCGGCGAAGTTGGCGGCGGCGAGGATGCGACGGTACTGCCACCAGGGCGCGCGGCCCTCGAACAAACCGGAAATCGCGCCGTGCAGTATTCTGTAATCCTGCTGCGCCTTCAATTCCTCATAATCGTGGGGAGGTTCGATGACATTGGTGTCGTGTGACTGTGGCGACCATTCCAGGGCGAAGGGAAACGTGAACGGCTGTACCCAGTGGGGGCGGGCATCCGGCGGCGCGTCCGGCTCACCCGTGTCGCTTTGCGCCTCGGCCCCGATGATCCAATCCTCGCCCTCGCGTCCGCACAGCGCCAGCAGGTCGCCCGTGTCCGTGGCGTCCAGCACGATCTTTGCCGTTATCTCTACAAACGTTCCGTCCGCGCGCTGCGCCGTTACGGAGGCGATATGGTCGGGCTTGTCCGGGCGCATGGTACACGCGGTCAGGCGCGTTTGGTATATTACGCGCAGATGTTCCGGCTGCGCCAGCATACCGCGCAAGATCCAAGCCCCGACGCGCGGCGCGTAACTCAGTCGGCTGACCCAGCAGCTTCCGGGATTGAAATACTTTTGCGCCCGCCCCTGCGGGCTAAGTGAGTACGTGTTTGTGTAGTAGTCTCGGACTGCCTGCCGAAACTGATTGTAGCGGCGCGTACCGCCGAACGTCTCGATGTACGTCTGCTCGTCGGGCGTACTGACGCCCTGCGACGTAAGCTGCCCGCCCGGCCAGTCGCCCTCGACGAGGAGGCACACAGATGCGCCCGATTGACTCGCGGCCAGGGCTGCCGCGCATCCGCCCGCGCTGCCGCCGACAATCAGCACATCGCACGAGTGCGTGTTCGTCACAAAGCGCTTCAAGCCGGAGGGGTGCGTCTCGCCGCCATTCGCCGTCTTATTCGCGTTTCCTGTCTCGCCGTCGTTTAGGTTCATGCCGTTTGCGTCTATGCTGTTCGCATTTATGCTGTTCGCCTTGCTGCTGTCCGCGCCTGTACTCATCGCCGCGTGTCCACACTCGCGCGCGCGGTCAGAAGGGGCGTCCTATTCGCCGGATGGGGCAGGGAATGGGGAAGAGGACCGGACGCGGGTAAGGGCGCGAGACTGACGGGCGCAGTCGGCGCAATCGGGTTCTTGTCCTCGACCCTGTGTTCGTGCAGACGGCCCGAATGAAACAAAATCAAGATGGCAAGACCGAACAGAATGCGGTACGCGATGAAAATGCCTGTGCTATGCTCTTTCATGTAGCCCATGAACCAGCGCACGACCACATACGCGAACACGCCCGCTACAAGCGCGGCGAACAGGAACTTGGCCGTGTCGCCGCCGAGTTCATGCGCCTTAACGACCTTGAACAGCTTGTACAATCCCGCACCCGTGATGGCCGGGATGGACAGCAGAAAACTGAACCGTGCCGCGCTTTCCCGATCCAGTCCCTGAAACAGCCCCGCCGTGATCGTCGTTCCCGACCGGGACGCGCCCGGAACCAGGCCGAGCATCTGCGCCAAACCGATAATCATCGCCTGCTTGAACGTCATCTGCTCCAAACTTACGCCGCGCTTACCGACACGCTCCGCATACGCGAGGACGAGCGCCAGAACGATCAGGGCCACGGCCACCACATCTAGACGCCGAAAATGCGTATCAATGCTCTTTTCCAGAAGGACGCCCGCAACGGCAATCGGCAGGCTGGCGATCAGCGTAAACCAGCCCAGGCGCGCATCTATATCATCACGGGTGAGATTAGCAGGCGTTTTGGTACGCAGAATGCCGCTCACATAGCGCATCAGGTCTTTGCGGAAGTACGCGATGATGGCGACAATCGGCCCCAACTGGCAGATCGCCGAAAACGCCGCGCCGGGGTCGGGCTGCCCGAACAACTGCGGTATCACATCCATGTGCGCCGTGCTGCTGACAGGCAAAAACTCCGTCAGCCCCTGTAACAACCCCAGCAAAATCGCCTGCATCCAACTCATATATCTGTTTCTCCCCAAGTGGTCGGTGTAAGTAGTCCGTAGAAGTAGTTCGCAGTCAGTATACCCAATCCCACTTTGCCTGCCGCCGTTTTTCGCCTCCTCCGAAAATCCAATAGCCGTCGGTGAGCGGCGTGGTAAAATGATGCGGCAAGCGGAGCCTCGGAGAGAGCGGAGGCGGAAAGTTTCGCGCACAATCGCCTAAAGTACCCTGCGCCGATTGACAGTTTAGTTCCAAATCTGTATACTTACAACAGGATTAACCGAGAAAAAGCGCCGCACACGGTTGTCGGCGTTAAGGAACCCCAAATAACACTCCGCTGCCCCCTCACGGCACGCCAGAGAGTGAATATCCCCCTTTATTCGAGCGGCGACCCGGAGCAGGAAGGCATCAGGCATTTTGGACAAGATTACTATTCAGGGCGGTACGCCGCTGACCGGCAAAGTGGAGGTCGGCGGCAGCAAAAACGACGCCGTCGCCATCATCGCCGGCACACTGCTGATCCCCGGCAAGACGGTACTGCATAATGTTCCCCGCATTAGCGACGTTGACACCCTGCTTGAGATTTTCCACCGCATGGGCGCAACAGCGGCCTTCCGCGCGGACGGCGCATTGGAAATAGACGCAAGCGGCGTCACGACACACGAAGCCCCGCACGATCTGGTGCGGCAGATGCGCGCCAGCTTCAACATTCTGGGCGCGCTGCTTGCGCGTTTTGGAGAGGCCAGCGTCGCTATGCCCGGCGGCTGCGACATCGGGACGCGCCCCGTCAACTTCCACATCAAGGGCCTGGAGCAGTTAGGGGCCAGGCTGCAACTGGAACACGGCATCTACCACGGCACGGCCAAACACTTTAACGGCGCGAACATCTATCTGGAATTTCCCAGCGCAGGCAGTACGCAGCATCTGATGATCGCGGCCAGCCGCGCGCGGGGCCGCACCGTGATCGAAAACTGCGCTGCCGAACCCGAAGTGGTCCACATGGCCGAGTTCCTCAACGCCTGCGGAGCGCAGATAACCGGCATGGGAACGCCCACGATTGTGATTGACGGCGTGGACGAACTGCACGGCTGCGAGTTCGCCATTCTGCACGACCGCCTTCAGGCCGGCACGTATGCCGTGGCTGCGGCCATCACGGGCGGGGATGTCGTGGTGCAGGGCGCGGTCGGCGAACACATGCGCCCCGTGATCTCCAAGCTGACCGAGGCAGGCGTGGAAGTGACCAGGGAACCGGACGGCCTGCGCATACGCCGCGTGGGTAAAATCTACCCGCTGGATCTGAAAACCATGCCGCACCCCGGCTTTCCCACCGACATGCAGCAGTGCTTCACAGCCATGTTGACCCTGGCGGACGGTGTGAGCATCGTCACTGAGACCGTGTACGAAAGTCGTTTCCGCTTCGCCACGGAACTGGAGCGCATGGGCGCGGACATTCGCGTCGAGGGGCAAACAGCGGTGATTCATGGCGTGGAGCGCCTGACCGGCGCGCCCGTCAAGTGCATGGATCTGCGCGCCGGGGCCGCCGTCGTCGTCGCGGGACTGGCCGCGCGGGGTGAAACGACCGTCACGAACCTGCACCACCTGGATAGGGGTTACGAAGACATCGTGACAAAAATGCAGTCACTGGGCGCAAACATTCGCCGCCCTGCCGCCACAATACACAATGATGCCAACAGTACGAACGCCGCAAACAGCACACATACTGCCAACAATGCGGCACATGGTTTAGCCCTGAACGGCAATCCCGTCAGCGGCCTGTCAGAAGGAGCGCGCTCGTGATTTCCTTTGTGCCGGAACTGGGGATTGACCTGGGGACGGCCAACATCCTTGTCTACATGCGTGGCAAGGGGATCGTGCTGCGCGAGCCGTCCGTGGTCGCCGTCAATTCCACCACCAAGCGCGTTCTGGCCGTGGGCGAAGAGGCGCGGCTGATGCTGGGCCGCACACCCGGCAACATCGTCGCCACGCGCCCGATGAGCGACGGTGTCATCGCCGACTATACCACGACCAAGAAGATGCTGGAATACGTCTTTAACAAGGTCGTCGGCAAAAAGCGGATGTTCAAGCCGCGCGTTCTGGTATGCGTGCCGTCGCAGGTAACGAGCGTGGAACGGCGAGCCGTGATACAGGCCGCTCGCGAAGCGGGGGCGAGTGAGGCGCGCACGATTGAGGAGCCGATGGCGGCGGCGATTGGCGCGGGCCTGCCCATCTCTATGCCCGGCGGCAACATGGTCGTGGACATCGGCGGCGGCACGACCGACATCGCCGTGATCTCTTTGGACGGCATCGTGACCAGTGAGTCGCTGCGTGTGGCCGGCAACCGCATGGACGAGGTCATCATCCGGCATGTTAAAAGCGTGTACAGCCTGATGATCGGCGACCGCACAGCCGAAGAACTAAAAACCAAGATCGGCAGCGCGTACCCGCTGGAACAGGAACTCGCGATGCAGGTGCGGGGCCGCGATCTGGTAGCGGGTCTGCCCAAGACGGTCGAAGTAACCAGCGTGGAAATTCGCGAGGCGCTGGCCGAACCCGTCCTGGCGATAGTGGAAAAAGTGAAGCGCGTTCTGGAACAGACGCCGCCCGAACTGGCCTCGGACGTGATCGAACGCGGCATCGTCCTGACGGGCGGCGGCGCGCTGTTGCGCGGCCTGGATCGCCTGCTCGCGGTCGCCACGGGTATCAACGTCTATGTGGCCGAAGACCCGCTCTCGTGCGTGGCAATCGGCACGGGCCGCGCTCTGGAAGAGTGGCGCGCGATACGCCAGAGCGACTTTTAACGCCCTGTATTTTCTCTCGCCTGACTCGCCGGCAACGAAGAGTAACCATGAACAACGCTTCTACGCAACAGCGGCATGTAGGGCGGGGGCTTGTCCCCCGCCAATGCCGCATCAAGAACAATGCTTCGTTCGCGATGCCATCGCCGACGTTTCGGCAGAGGACAAGCCCCCGCCCTACGGGGGTGTATAGGCGCTTTGTCAAACAAGCGATTGGCGTACTGATGCTGACGGTGGCCCTGTATTCCGGCGCGGCGGCTGCACAGCGTATATCTGTTGCACCTGCTCTGCATGTCTATCGCTTTGGCGCTGCTTTGCCGCCGGATGTGAAGGCGGGACATTGGGCCGCGCCGTTTGTACAGGCTGCCCTGGCAAATGGCGTGATGAGTCTGCCGGACGGCAGGGAGTTCCACGGCGAGGCGAAAGTGACGCGGCAGGAAGCGAGTATTCTGCTGGCGCGGCTGGCGCAGACCCTGGAGGCGGGACGCTGGCAGACGCAGCCCAGCCGACCCATTGGTCCCGGCGCGCTGAAAACGCTGGAGCATGGCGACTGGGCCACGCAGCGCGTGACCCGCTACGAGATGGCGAAAATCCTGGCGAACATGGGCGACTATGTCGCGAACGGCCTGCCCCGTCCTGACGCCGGGGCCAAAAACCTGGGCAAATCCGAAGCCCTGCCGCCGCGCCCCGTCCTGAAAATCACGCGCGCCAACCCCGCGTATGCCGCCCTGACCTACCTTGTCGAGGCCCGTATGATAACGCCGAAATCACCGCTGCTCAAGGCCGACGATACGCCGATTTTAGGAGGCGAGATGAGCCGCGCCCTGGCCGAAATGGTGACAGGCCTCGCAGACAGGCAGACCGACCGGGGCCTGGACGAAAGCGGCAGCACACCCGACAAGAGTTTCCAGCGTAAACCCGGCGATAAACATGCCGATGGCGACACAAAGCCGGCAGGCAAATAGCGGACACTTCGCGAAGTGTCCGCTATTTGCCTGCCGGCAGCAGAGAGTTTCGGGATGACCGGACAAAGTATCGGGAAGACGGCACGACGTACAGGAGGAGAGGGCGATGTCTGTCACGCGCTGCAAGTGTCGGCGACAAGCGGAAACCGGGCTGCGCTGCGTTCGGTGCAGCGTCCCCATCTGCCCGGAATGTTCGCGCAGCGCGCCGGTCGGCTTTTTATGCCGCCGATGCGCGAACAATCGGCGCGACTCGCTGCTGTATCAGGTGAGCATGGGCAGCCTCGCATTGGGCTATGCGGGCAGCCTGGGCGTAGCCCTCTTTGGCGGCTGGGTCATGGCGTATATTGGCCGTCCGCTGGGTTTGTTCGGCTTTCTACTGGCATTTATTTATGGCATTGTGGTCGGGGAGACGGGCCTGCGGATCGTCAATCGGCGGCGCGGCCTGCAAATCGAGATTATGGCGGGGGTATGCGCGTTTCTGGGCCTTGTCGGCGGAATGTTGATTGACCTCATGATGCGGCACACTTCAGCTGTTACGAATAGCAACAGCTACGGCGCAGAGTTCGTTTCGGTGTATCTCATCGCGCAATTGTTAAATCCACTAACCTATGTGGTTCTCGGCGTCGCCATTTACGGCGCAGTATCCCGCATCCGCAGCCTCTAAAACCGCTCTCAAACGCGTCGGAAGCATTTCCGAATACAGCTTCCTCTACACGTCATCCACTGTAACCAGCCCGTTTTTAACGAATTGACTCACCAGTTCGCTGCCGTCAAGCAGAGATGTGCCGAGCAGGGGCCGTCTTCCCGTTGCCAACACGCGGACTTTCCTCTCCGCCCCGTTCCATAAGATAGTGGCAGAATACATCGGTATCAGAACCTCACTGTCATTCGCGAGGCGGGAAGGCTGATCGCCTTCATAGTAAAGACCCAACGCTATAACAGCCTGTAGCGGCAGTGTTAAGTCGCCTGTAAATCCGGTGTCTACAACGAACTCAATGATGAGATCAGGCCTTCCGAGCAGGCGAAAAGTCATGGGTAGTATGGCATGAAGACCTTGCACATAGCCTTGCATCATGGCGCGGTTCGCTCCAGAATACCGCCCAGAGCATCAACAGCGTTGTAGCCAATTCTTTCGATGTAGACTGTTGCGTCGGGATGTCTCTCACGCAGGCGGCGTGACGCATCGAAATTTTTATCACTTCCGATTTCGTAATCGCCGGTTTCGATGTCAATGGAGACCAGCAAGCCAATGTTTGGCTCCGTTTCTACCTGTGCGCGAATATGGTTTTGGTACAACTCCCTGCCACGTCTGCCGACTTCTTCGCTGGTAAACTGTTCACGTCCCATTTCTTTGCCTCTCATTTCGCATTAGAATACAAAAACGTCCGCAATGCCAGAGCGTTGCGGACGTTTTTTTAATTGACACTGCCGCAGTATGTCAGGACAGCAGCGAGAACGGGGCTTCCAGAGACTTTTTCACTTCCTGGAGGAAGCGGGCCGCAACCACGCCGTCGAGCAGGCGGTGATCCGCGCTGATGGTAATTTTCATGCGGGAACGGATGACTAGCTCGTCCGTCTCGCCGACTACGACCGGCTCGCGGGCGATGCCGCCGATGGCAAGAATGGCCGCCTCCGGCGGGTTGATGATGGCGATGAACTCGTCCACGCCCATCATGCCCAGGTTCGACACGCTGAACGTGCCGCCCTGATACTCTTCCGGCTTCAGTTGATTGGCGCGGGCGCGGGTAATCAGGCTTTTGGCTTCGACCGAGATCTGGCGCAGCGTCTTGGTCTGGCAGTCGCGCACGACCGGGATAATCAGGCCGTCGTCAATGCCGACCGCCACGCCGATGTGCGCCTGCGCGTAGCGGCGGATGGTGTTTTCCGGCGTCCACGTTGCATTCACTTCCGGCACTTTGCCCAGCGCGCCCGCACACGCCTTGACGATAATGTCGTTGACCGTGACTTTGCCGTTCGTGGCGTCCGCGTTCAGTTCTTTGAGCAGGGCCATTGCGCGATCCATTTCCACGAGCATGGTGACGTAGAAGTGGGGCGTGTTCTGCTTGCTTTGCACGGTGCGCTTGGCAATCGCCTTACGCATGTTCGACGTAGCGATCTCCTGCGTTTCGGCAACCGGAACCACGGACAGTGCAGGCGCGGTTTCCACGGCGACCTTCGCGGCTATTTGCGGCGCGACGGCGGGGCGCAGCAGGGTCTGCGCGTCCCGGTCTTTCAGGTACGCCATTACGTCACGCTGCACGATGCGCCCGCCCGGCCCCGTGCCGCTGATAAGCGCGAGTTCCAGATCCATCTGCCGCGCCATCGAGCGCACAAGCGGAGACGCCTTGACGCGTTCGCCCAGCGGACTGGAATGTGTCACGGCGGGCGCGGTCACGACCGGCGCGTGTCCGTTGCCGCTGCCGTTTCCATTCCCATTGCCGCGTGTACCGTTGCTCGTGGGCAGCAGGGGCGTGGTGTCGCCCTCCTCGCCGCCGCCCTGCGTCGGGTCAGCAGATGCGACAGCCTGCGCCATCACGCTCGCGCCATTTGTTTCTACACCAGGCGCGGTCTTCGCCGCTCCCTTAGACGCGTCGCCGATCATGCCGATAACCGCCCCGACCGGGACCGTCTGCCCGACCTGCACGGTAATCTTGGACAGTACGCCGGTCTCATACGCGGCGATCTCCACGTTGGCCTTGTCGGTCTCGATCTCGGCAATGGCGTCGCCCGCCGTCACAAGTTCGCCTTCCTTCTTGAGCCACGCGTTGATCGTGCCTTCTTCCATGCCGTCGCCCATTTTGGGCATTGTAATTTCTGCCATGCGAGTTCCTTGAAGCAAGGAGAAAGCAGAAAGGAGAAAGGAAAAAGCCGCGTTATTCAGACTTTCTCCTTCTTCCTTTCTCCTTTGCCCTGCCCCTTTTATGCAAGCGCGCGTTTGACGGCGGCGATGATGTCGTCGGAGGTGGGAATCGCGGCGCGTTCGAGGTTCTTGGCATAGGGCATCGGCACGTCCGCGCCGCCCACGCGCTCGATGGGCGCGTCCAGTTCGTCGAAGGCCTGCTCGTAGATACGCGCGGCCAGTTCCGAGCCAAAGCTGACGTTCTTCCACTCTTCCTGCGCGACCACGGCGTGATGCGTCTTGCGTACCGAGGCCGCGACTGTATCCATATCCAGAGGCACGAGGGTACGCAGGTCAATCACCTCGCAGTCAATCCTGTCCTTCGCTAATTGCTCTGCGGCTTTCAGGCACAGATGAACTCCCCGCGAGTACGATACGAGGCTGATGTCCTTGCCTTCACGCCGTATGGCCGCTTTGCCGAAGGGAACCAGGAACTCGGTATCTTCCGGCACTTCACCCTTTAGACCGTACAGACCGGCATGTTCCATGAAGATGATCGGGTTGCTGTCGCGGATTGCGGTTTTCAGCAGGCCCTTGGCGTCTTCGGGCGTAGCGGGCATCACGACCTTGAATCCGGGCGTGTGCGCGTACCACGACTCCATGCTCTGTGAATGCTGCGCGGATAGCTGCGTACCCACGCCCGCCGGTCCCCGGAACACGACGGGGCATTGAATGCGTCCGCCCGACATGTACGTGATCTTGGCGGCGTGGTTGACCAGTTGATCCATCGCTTCTAAGGCGAACGACCACGTCATAAATTCCGCGACCGGCTTCATGCCGACCATCGCCGCGCCCGTCGCCAGCCCCGCGATACCGATCTCGCTGATGGGCGTATCCACCACGCGCTTCGGTCCGAACTTTTGCAGCATCCCCTCGGTCACTTTGTACGTGCCTTGATACTGCCCGACCTCTTCTCCACAAATAAAAACGTCCTGATCGCGTTCCATCTCCTCGGTCATAGCGAGACGAACCGCTTCCTGATAACGCATAACAGCCATTTCGGCAGGTTTCCCTTCAAGCGAGTGCCGACTGCATATCTTCTGCTTCGGTGGCAGTCGGCTCCAGCAATTCATCTTCTTCCATCAAGGCGTCAAAGTCGCCCTTCTCACTCGGAAACGTCACCTCATAAGCGGGTGGGTTCAGACCGTGGTAAAGACACCAAACGGTTCCTATGGTTCCAGGTTTTAGTTCTGCCAAACTGCCTTTAAGAGCAACCTTCTGGTTTTCCCTGAACTTATGCGGCATGTGACACGTTCCGAATTACGAATAAACGTTTTCGTAGAGGCTGTCGAGCGGCGGTTCCGGGCTGGCTTCGGCAAAGGCGACCGCGTCTTCCACTTCGGCCATCACTTCGGCTTCCAGTTGGGCGTCGAGTTCCGGGGTCAAGTAGCCGCGCACTTCCAGGGTGTCGCGCAGGCGCAGGAGCGGGTCGCGCATCATGGCCTCGTCAATCTGTTCCTGGGTGCGGTACGTCTTCCAGCCTTTGGTGTTGTCGTCGCCGATGCCGTGTCCGACAAAGCGCTCGCAGTCCACCTGAAGGAAGTAGGCCTCGCCGGTCTCGCGGATGCGGGCAATGGCGCGATTAGCGGCTTCGCGCATGGTCATCAGATCCATGCCGTCCACGCGCTCGCCCTCGATGCCGTGCGCCCGCGCTTTCAGCACGAAATCGGGCTGCGCGGTCGAACGCTCAACGCTTGTTCCCATCGCGTAGCGGTTGTTCTCCAGAATGTAGAGGACGGGCAGCTTGTACAGGCCGACCATGTTCAGCGACTCGTGAACGCCGCCCTGATTCATCGCGCCGTCGCCAAAGTAGCACACGCAGATGTTCTTGGTGTTGCGGTACTTGAGGGCGAAACCGACGCCCAGCGAGATCGGAACCGGCCCGCCCACGATGCCGTCGCCGCCCAAAAAGCCCCGTTCGGGATCGGTCAGGTGCATACTGCCGCCCTTGCCCAGGGCGCAGCCTGTGGCGCGGCCCAGCAGTTCGGCCATCACGGCCCGCGCGCTTGTGCCGCAGGCGAGGGCGTGGGCATGGTCGCGGTACGTGCATAAAACATAGTCGCCGGGCAGTTCGAGTTGGGGGATCACGCCCACGACCAGGGCTTCCATGCCGTCGTAGCGGTGCAGATACCCGCCGATCTTGGCTTCATGGAATTTGCGGTACGTGCTGTCTTCTAAGCGGCGAATCAGTAGCATCAGGCGATACAGGCCAACCAGTTCATCGCGCTGAAGGTCATCTTCCGCAGGTCGTTCCACGGTAATCTCGGCCATCGGTTCATCCTCTCGTTACGGTTGTTTCCCGGTGTGGGGGTTAAACGTGTATTATGGCGCGGGCGGCGCGTCGGCGTCCGCCCCGCGTAACGGCGCGCGCCAGGACGCAGTGGGCGTTTTGGCGCGAACGCGGGTCATACTTTCCTGATAGGCGTACACCTCATTATAGCACACCCCGCCCCCTCTTATGCAACACGCCCCCTGTCAACAATACGTCTTTGTCGCCACACATATCCGCATATACGCCGCCACTTGACGCATTGCTGTCTGCTTGCTATACTTGGCCTATTGCCGCGCCGACTGCACACCGCTTGCAAGCAGCCCGCAAAAATAAATTTCAAAGCTCCCCACAAAAAACGAAACACGGTACATACTGATTTTAGTCGGGCTTCATCGAGCGGGTATACCAGAAACATACTGCTCACAATGTCGCAGCGTCGCTTAAACCTTGTCGTGTATAGCAGACAGACGAGCGCTTTCCGTTTTTAGTCGGCTGTTTGTAGTGTACTGGTAGAGGCAATCCCTTTGCTGGAATTTAACATTGCGCGTTTTTGGAAGGAAAGATACAAATGGCTTACTACGTCCTTAACACCAACAAGAGCAATTCCGAAGAAGATGACAAGTACATGCTTCAGGAACAGAAAGCCGCTGCGTTCTTCACGCCTTGGAAGCAGAACATCGAAAAGTTCCAAAAGGGTGACGTCGTGTTTCTTTACCGCTCAGGGGAGGGCATTATTGCTGTCGGCACTGCCAGCGGAGAGGTGGTAAAGCGCGACTACCAGAACAACTCCGAACACCCGGAAGAAGAATACTGTCAGTACCTTGCGGACTTCAAGCACATAGGTCAGCCTCTTAACGCCACAAAAATAAAAGCCATCACAGGAACGAACCACGTCTTCCACAAAGTTATGTTTTCACTTGACGATGACGCGGGCCGTAAACTGTACGGTCACATGACAGGAATCGCGGGCTAGGAATGCAACGCGCTCAGGCACACGATTTGTATGGCGACCCGCGTTAAGCACAGCAAAGGTGAAAATACTTGCTGTGCCTGACTCTCTTTTGCGTAACAGCTGTTATCTTTAGATTGGAGGCTTTGACATGAGTGGACGAAACAACAGACTTGCCGGACAGATCGGCGAGTACCTGGTTTGCGCGGAACTTGGGCGACGCGGGCTTATTGCAACCCCGTTCGCGGGGAATGTTCCTGCTTTTGATGTGCTGGCCGCAGACGAGCAGTGCCGCACGGTTCCTATTCAGGTGAAGGCGTCTCACAGCGAAAACTGGCCCTCTGATGCCCGAACATGGATGAACATCGAACTTGATCCAAAAACCGGAGTGCAGCACAATAAGGGGCCGGTTGCCATTACAAACCCGGAACTGATCTATGTCTGTGTGGCGATTGCCAAGCCGAGCGAACGTGACCGCTTCTTTATACTGACAAAAGCCGATCTTCAGCAAAGGTGCATCAAAAACTATAAGGAGTGGATGGAAAAAAGAGACTGGAAGCGCCCCCGCAATCCCGCCTCTTATGATTGCCGCTACGACATCAAAATGATAGTTGATTTTGAGAACAAATGGGACTTGATTACGCGCCGTCTGCAAGCCGTTCCTCCCGATCCCGCCTTGACGGACGAGCAAGAGACAGACCAGAAGGATGGTGCAGAGTTATGAGCGAAGATCACGACGCTGTACCAACAATCGGGAAAGAGCAGATAGACGTTCTGCTTGCCTTCCTGCCGATCTTCGAGCAGGAAAACTTTCACGCTGGCAAGTGGATCACCGAAAAGGGATACTTTCCCTACTTCTTGTCCTCCCCGGAAGTAGACCGCTTTCGACATGCTTTGTACGACCAAAATATCGTGTTCAGTTTCGATTGGTCTGCGTGGGAAGAGAAGAACCATTATGCTGAAGACAACGACGCTCTGGTCGATGCGGACTTGCTGACGCTGCGAAAACTGCTGACGGCGCATATTCGCTCTGACCGCTTTGTCGAAGGACATTTTGGGGCCGTAGTCGAAAGTGGACATATAGCGGCGATCCTGCGACGGCTGCAGCAGTTGCGGGCGCAGATGTCCATCTAAAGGGGTCAAATACCATGACACAGCGCATATATGAAGGGACGCCGCAGGAACTTGCGCCCGTCCTTGCCAAACGTCCGCAGGGACGCTTTCGCTTGATCGAGCTGCAGGATGAGACAGGGCCGATAGAAGAAGCCTTAGACGCCAAACTGCGTTTGTGGCAGCAACAGGACGGTACGCCCCTCCTGCCCGATATTCCCGCGCATGCGCTTTTCGCGCAGTGGGCGGAAGAAGATGCCCGGATGACAGACGCCGAACGCGAGGCCGAAGCGCTTGTGGCAGGACATGGAACGAGGACGTGCTGATTGCTGTTTCCAAGTTGGTGCAAGAAGCCCGACGCAATCGCGCATTGGAACGGAAAACCGGGATATGACAACAACCTGAAGGGCTTTGAGCGCTATGGAAAACAGGATAAACATAAACGCCAATATCGAGCGGTTCCTTCAAGGGGAGAATAAGCATCAGGGAGTACAGCCGCAAGAGCGGTACGCCTCTTTTGACTACTGCTACAACTACTTTCAGTCCTTCCGAGAGAGCGGACGCGTTATAGACCTCGCTGCCTCAGAGAACATTCAGCAGAGTTGTTTGCAGCTAGGATTTTATCTGGCAAGTTGGGGTATGCTGCGCGGCGGCACATTTCTGTTGCGGAAGAGTGTAAAATTTTATGAGCCATTAATTCGCTGCATCGCAAACGTTAATCCTGCTGTCTGGAGCATTGACGCAGATTGCTACACAGAAGAAAACATTGCGATACTGATGGAATGTGAACATCAACTGGTAGACGCGCTTCGCGAAGGTGGCCGCGTGTCGGGTACGTTGGTAACAAAAATAATGCTTGGAGTTTTTGGCAGTGTGCCTGCTTTCGACAGTTTGTTTATGCGAGGCTTTGGCGTCAAGTGGACAGGCGCGGAAGCTCTGCGGCAAGTAGGATCGTTCTATGAAGAGAACAAGGCTGTGATAGACAGCCATCGTATTCCGACGATTGACTTTATAAGCGGAACAAAGACTCACCGATGTTACCCAAAAGCTAAAATCATCGACATGGCAGGTTTCATAGAGGGCCGGGACAAAGGCCTGCTTTCGTCAACCTAAAGGTGACAAAGAAGATGGACGAACACAACGATAATGGCGTACACCTCCTCAAAGAGCAAGACGAGATCCGCCGCATTCACCTGGAAGAACTCTGCAGGGAAATTGCCATTGGCACAGCACAGTCAGAGCGGGGCGAAGTGACCGCTTACGCCTCCGGCAAAGTATTTGCAGACAAGATCAAGGCGGAGGGACGCAAACGTATGGCGGAGCGTAAGCAGGCCGGCATATGAAAGAGTTGTCATGTGGAATTACGATAGCCTGCCGAGGCTAACTGCTAAATATCTTTGCGGCAGTGCATCGCGTCCGTGAGGACGCTTGGTGACGCAGTCACCTCCAAGACGGGTACGTTCTGTGTACCCGGCTTCTGAAAACTCCCTCAAAACTGGAACGTCGCCTGCTCGGTCGTGGTGGCGAGGGGGAGCAGGTTGTCGGGGTCGAGGTTCAGGCGGGTGGGGACGGACGAAGTGTGCAGTTCAAAGGGAGTGCGCGGGCCGTCCACGTCGAGCGTCTGGCGCAGGGGCTTACCGGCCTGCGTTTTGAGGACGAGGGGCAGGCGCAGGCGGTACGGGTCGCCCTCCTGCACGATCTCGCCGCGCACCACAAAGCCCTGCGCTTCGGGCCGACTGGTCACGTTCTCCAGGCGGACGCGGGGCAGGCCGACCCGACCGATCCACTGCGCGAAAAACCAGCCCAGATCCTGCCCGGTCGTTTTAGCGACGGCCTGCGCGAATTCAGGCCACTCCGCCGCCTGTCCGCGCGGATGATCTTTTACAAAGGTTTGCAGACAGCGCAGCATAGTCTCCTGCCCGATCTGCGCTTCCAGGGCGCGCATTACCAACGCGCCCTTTCCGTAGCCGACCGCCTCATCATGCCCATCGCTGGTGTCGTGGGCATCGGCAAGTGAGACCGCATCGAAAGCGTTGCCGAATTTCCTGCGCTTTCCTATCTCCGGCGCTTCCTCCACGCCCTCCAGAGGTTCCTCGGCCCGGCGAGATGCGCGGCTGAACAGGCCGGACGAATACTCGGCAAACCCCTCGTTCCACATCGAGCGCGTGTACGCGCACGGCACAATGCCGCCCCACCATGTATGCGACAACTCATGCACAATCGTACCCGGCAACGTTCCCGGCCCGAACGTGGCGAACGAGTACGCTTCCAGCGCGCCGCCGAACGGCCCCTTTGTTTCCACCACCTCGTAATGCGTGTAGGGAAAGGGCGCGAAATGGGAGTCGAAGTAGGCGAGCGATTGCGCCAGCAAATCCAGGCATTGCTCGGCCCGCTTTGGATTGGGGGTCAGCAGATACGTGGACAATACCCGCCCGTTCACAGTGCGCCGGGTCACATCGTAGCGGCCTATATCCAGTGTAAAAAACGAGTTCGGCACGTCGTTGCGGTACGTCACGGTCGTGCTGCCGTCCGGGTTTTGCCGTTCCTGTTTCTTTTCGCCCTGCGCGATAGCGAGCCATCCGGGCGGGGCAGTCGCGGTCACGGTCGAGGTGGCGGGCAGACGGGCGATGTGCGGATACCAGTAGCTGTCGAGCGTGGCCTCGTTCGCCAATATGTAATCCGATCCCTGATGATTGACGTGGCCCGCGTATGTCATACTGACCGTGAATACGTTATTGGCAGCATTCGCGCCAGTATTGGAAGCATTGTTTTGCCGGTCGCCGTCTGCGTTTGATGCCCCATTACGCGCCCCTAGCGACGGCGGCACAAAGGCGATAACGCCGCCCGCCTGCTGAAACGGCAGAGCCTGCCCAGTTATGCTAAACGTCTTGACGCGGAAATCTTCTGACAGGCGCAGCAGGCATACGGGCAGCAGGGGTGCGCTGATCGCCTCGACGCGAACCTGATCCGCAACCGTCACAAACTGCTTCGGCACGTCAATCGCCGCATTCAAAACATGGTCGCGTACACGATAGCCGCCGGTCTCGGTTTCGGGTATTTCTGCCCCGATACGCCAGCCGTTGTTTGCCCGCTCGATAACGTGTATGTGATCGCCGTCGCTTTCGCACGTATGCCACGCATGAAAAACCGCCAGATATGTCACAATGGCAGGAAAAGCGGGCGAGACGGACGTTTTTTCGTTTGATGCAGAGGCAGAACGGGACAAAACGGGCATCGCAAGCACGTCGCCGTTCCAGTGTTTGGTGGTTTTGCTTTGTATCCAGTTCAGGGTGGGCAGGGCTGCGCTTGTCGCGAGCGGTGTAAGCGCGTTCAGGTCCCGCGCATTGACGGCCTCGGTTGCCTGCCGCACAAAGCTTCTTACATCGGGGGGAATGGCCGGGAGCGCGGCAGGCGAATGCAGGCGCGGCGCGGGACGCAGGCTGTGATTTGAGGAATGGGACAAGGAACGCCCGGTCGCCGCACCGCGCTCGTCCCGGTTCACGCAGCTAAACGCGCCCATCAGGGCGAGTACGCCAGCCGTAGTAATTCCAAGCCGCCGCCCGCCGCGCCCTGAACTGTTGTCACCTGTATTCTCGTCATTCTTTACAGATGCATCAACAGACGCATTGATATTAGCCGCGTCCGTTGCAAAACGATTGCGTGTGATATTTTCTTTTGCGCCGCGCTTTGCCGGCCTGCCGCTGTATGCCAAGACGTGTCCGTTCCCCTATCATAAAAACGTGGCGTAAAGAGATGTACAGTAGATTTTGCGTGTAGATGCTTCGTATACGCGCCATGCCCTTTTTCCGTTGCCGTACCCGCACAACCCGTGTGTTGTCAGTTCCTATGTTGCCGGGGTGACTGCGCGGCGGCATTGTTGACGTTGAATTGCCGGGTTATGAACCGGGGTGCAGTGTATCAAAATGGAACCCCCCATAGTAAGGAGCTTCATCGTTATGGATGTACCGCAGACCTGGCCGCGCTGTCCGCAGGCCGACGCGTTTTTCGCCGCGCAGATGCAGGCGTTTCTGGCCGTCAACCCGGACGTGACGCAAATGGCGGCGCGGCTGCGCGAACAGGCGGGCGTCAGCATTCTCAACCTTGTGGATCACTGGCTTCTGCCCGCCTCCGATGCGCTGAGTGAGGAACTGTGCGCCTGCGGCCTGACCCCGTTCGACCTGAACCTATTCGGTGTAGCGATAGCGGGAAGCGGCGAAACGGTGTGGGAACACACGCAGGCCCGCTTCCCCCGCGTCCGCCTGAGCGCGACGCAGGCACAGCCGCGCCTCGCCCTCGCCGTGGATGACATCGAACATTTTCTTGAAAAGAACCCTTTTGAGGTCTCCGCCAGAGCAGGACGGCGTGGCGAGGAATACCGTGAGGCGATCATGCCATTAGCAACGGGTGAACTGGCCGTGGTGTCCCGCGTCGGAAGCCGGGGTTTCACGCCTATGCCCCGTATCACGCAGCAGGTGTGGACAACCCGCACTAAATGGAGCGGGAACGCGCTGGCGGCGCGGCGGCGTGACGGCGATGACCTGGAAGTGATTGCGGGCGCGCGGCGCGGTCTGGAGGGCATCATTGCGGAAGTGGGACGCGCTGTGGCGACCGATCTGTTCTTTGCCGCCGAGCGCGAGTATTACATGACGCGCAATGCGGCTGCCCGCTGGCAGTACGCGCAGCAGCAGGAACTCGGCTTCGGCTGGGCCAACCACGATCACCACACGTACCGCAGTTCGCGCCAATCCTTCCGCGCCCTGATGCAGTTGTTCCTCTTAATGGGCTTTGAGATGCGCGAACGCTTTTATGCCGGTGCGGAAGCCGGCTGGGGCGCGCAGATACTGGAGCATCCCGTCAGCCGCGTGGTGATCTTCGCGGATGTGGACATGGAGCCGCAGGAACTGGACATTGATTTCGCTGCCCAGGATCTGCCGCCGCGCCAGACGCTCGGAACCATCGGCCTGTGGTGCGCCCTGCACGGCAGCAGCATCGCGCAGGCCGGAATGCACCACCTGGAATGCGAGTTCGAGTACGCGCAGGCGTGTAACAATCTGCGAGCGGCAGGATACGGCGTGATGGCCCCCTTTACCGACCTGCCCATGCTTAAACAGGCGTTCACGCAGCCCGAAATCTGGCCCGTCGCGCCTGAACGCCTGCAAATCCTGCTTGACGCGGGCAGCATTACGGCTGGACAGGCCGTGAAATTCCGCGCAAACGGCGCGCCCGGCAGCCACCTTGAAATACTTCAGCGCTGGGACGGCTTCAAAGGCTTCAACAAAACCGGCGTCAGCAACATCATCCGCGCCACGGATGCGCGCAACAGCGTATGAACCGCGAAATACGCCAAATACACGAAAAGGACAAAATACAAAAAAGACAAATCCAATCCATAGACAGGATTAACAGGATTTTCAGGATGAACAGGATTTCTTCTGAACAAGTCTGCAAAGGCGATGTCTGTTCTCTCTTTTTATGTGCGCTGATAATCTGTGTTAATCCCCTTAATCTGTGGATAACTCTTTTTGTATTTCTTTTGCATTTCTTTTCGTTTGTTTGGCGTGTTTCGCGGTGGTTTCAGGAAAGGTTTTTCGATGCACCAGGGCAGTACCAACTTTATCAATGGGCAGTGGCGGGCGGGGTTGGATGGGCAGACGTTCGAGTCGCGCAACCCGGCCAATGTGAGCGAAATACTCGGCGCGTATGCTCGTTCGCAGGCAGACGATGTGGCGGACGCCGTGGGCGCGGCGCAAACGGCATATCCCGACTGGCGGCGCGTGCCGGCCCCGCAGCGGGGCGCGATCCTGACGCGCATGGGCCGATTAATGGAAACGCGCAAGGAAGACCTGGCGCGGCAGATGGTGCGCGAAATGGGCAAGGTGCTTGTCGAGGCGCGGGGCGACGTGCAGGAGGCCATTGACATGGCGTTCTACATGGCCGCGTTCGGACGCCTGCCCAACGGCTCGCTCGTTCCTTCCGAGCGGCCCGACGTGTACTGCGCCGCGCAGCGCGTGCCGGTGGGCGTGGTGGGCCTGATTACGCCCTGGAATTTCCCGATAGCCATTCCCTCGTGGAAGATGTTTCCGGCTCTGATGGCGGGCAACACCGTTATTCTCAAGCCCGCCGAGGACACGCCGGGGCTTGCGGTGACGTTTGTAGAACTGCTGGCCGAGGCGGGCATACCGGCGGGCGTGGTCAATCTGGTAACGGGATTAGGGGCCGAGGCGGGGGGCGCGCTAGTCGAGGCGGATGGCGTGGCGACGATCTCGTTTACGGGCAGTACAAGCGTGGGAAGGCACATCGCGGGCCGGTGCGGGCATCTGATGAAACGCGTATCGTGCGAGTTGGGCGGCAAGAACGCGATTGTCGTTTTGGACGACGCTAACCTCGAACTGGCCGTCAAGGGCGCGTTATGGAGCGCGTTCGGCACGGCGGGGCAGCGCTGCACGGCGGCCAGTCGTTTGATCGTGCATAAAGATGTGATGCCCCGTTTCCGAAGCATGCTTGTAGACCGCGCGCAAAACCTGCGTATGGGCGCGGGCATTGATCCCGAAGCCGAAATCGGCCCGGTCATCAACCGGAGTCAGTTGGAGCGCATACACGGCTATGTCGGCGTTGGCAGGGCCGAGGGCGCGCGTGTCCTGACGGGCGGACGCATTTTGGACGACAATGCGTTCGCAAACGGCTGCTTCTACGCGCCGACCGTGCTGGACGACGTGACCCTGAACATGCGCGTGGCGCAGGAAGAGATTTTTGGGCCGGTCACGGCCCTCATCGAAGTGAGCAGCCTGGACGAGGCCCTGTACGCGGCGAACGCCACGCAGTACGGGCTGAGTCTGTCACTGTACACGCAAAATGTAAACCGGGCTTTCCGCGCCCTGAACGAACTGGACGCGGGACTGGTTTACATCAACCTGCCGACGAGCGGAGCCGAGATACAGCTTCCGTTCGGCGGCATCAAACAGACCGGCAACGGTCACAGAGAGGCGGGGTGGATGGCAATGGACTATTGCACCGAGTGGAAATCCATGTACGTGAACTTCAGCGCGAGCGACGACCTGGTACGCGCCCAGATTGACGTGCAGATAGATCAGCAAATAGATCAGCAGATCAACGCGCAGACCACTGACCACATCAGCGGACACAGCAGCACATTGACGCAAAACGACGTGCCTTCGCAGCGCGACGTGCAGCAGTGGGACGGATAATCACCCGAAAGGACGGAGCAGAATGCAGACATTAGAGTGTATCGGAACACAGCGTATCGAGATTGGAACTGAGTGCATCGAGACAGTATCAGACGCGCGGACTGTGCAGGTGCTGGAGTGGAACGACGCGGGCCTGCTGGCCGATGTCGTAGGCTTCGAGACCGATCATGTGGCCCTGGCAACGTCCGGCACGACGGTCGAAACGTACCGGGGCGATACCTATATAGATTTTACGGGCGGCATCGCCGTCCATGCCTGCGGACACAATCACCCCGAAATCGTCGCGGCGATTCAGGCGCAGGCCGCGCGCACCCTGCACGTTTCCGACATCCTGCGCCACGTCCCGCAACTGGAACTGGCAAACTGGATGCGCCACCTGTTTGATACGGTTTTCGCCTCGCTGCCGCCCGCTTCGTTTTCCGCCCCTTCCAACCATTCTGCCGCTTCCAAGTCTGCCCCGGCTGACACGCCTTCCACTGCGCCCGATTTAGCAGACATGTCCGATCTCACCAACGCCTCGCCCTGGACATTCCTGTTTATGAACAGCGGCAGCGAGTCTATTGACGCGGCGGCGAAACTGGCCTTGAAAGCGACGGGCCGCAGCAAGCTGCTTGCCTTCGAGGGCGCGTTTCATGGCCGCACGCTGCTGGCGAGCGCCCTGTCCCGTTCCAAGACTCTGCACTGGAACGCTTATGAGGATTTTCTCGCCCCCCTGCGCGCCAACATCCTCCACGCCCCCGCGCCCCGCTGCGCCGACTGCCAGTTGAGCCGATCCGCCGAACTGTGCTGCGCGAACGGCCTGGAACGCCTGCTGGAACAGCATGGGCAGGACATAGCCGCCGTGTTTCTGGAAGCGCAGCAGGGCGAGGGCGGCTACGTGCCGATGTCGCCGCTGGCCGCGCAGAAGATCCGCGCCCTGACCCGCAAATACGGCATACTGCTGATCGCCGATGAGATCCAATCGGGGTGGGGGCGTACCGGCAAATGGTTCGGGTTCGAGCATTTGGGTATCGCGCCGGATGTGGTCGTGTTCGGCAAAGCGGTCGGGGGCGGCCTGCCGCTCGCAGGCGTAGCGGCGCGGCATGACCTGATGGACAAATGGCAGCCCGGAGAACACGGCACGACGTTCGGCGGCAACCCCCTCGCGTGCGCGGCGGGTCTGGCCGCGCTGCAAATCATCGAACGCGACGGCCTGGTCGAACGCGCGGCCCATTTAGGCGAGATCATCAAGGCGCGTCTCAAACCCCTTGTCGGGCAAAACGGCGTCGCGGACGTGCGCGGCAACGGCCTGATGATCGGAATCGAACTGCGCGATACGGACGGCAAACCCGATTACGCCCGCTGCGACGCGGCCAAGCTGCTGGCCCGCGCGTCCGGCTTGTTGCTGCTGACGTGCGGCGCGAAAATTGGCAATCCCCACACCGACAACGCCGCCCTGCGTCTGATTCCCCCACTCAACACGCCCGAAGCCGTCGCCCATTGCGCCGTTGACATCCTCATAGACGCGCTGCAGCAAACGGCCCCGACTGCCTGAACGTGCCACAACAGTGCCTGAAAACAACGCAACGTAGGGCGGGACAACCCCGTGCCGCAGCCATCCCGTAGGATGGGGGAACGGCGGGGGACAAGCCGCCCGCCCGACATTGCGTTGTTTTCAGTTTGGTCTTGCCTCTGTTTCGCTCTTGTGCTAAACTGAAACCATGAGCGGAACAGAAGCATTGAGAACGATCAGCAGGCGGACGGCGCGGCGGCTTGTGCTGGGGCGGCAGGGACTGTGGCCGGGGCGCAGGTACGCGGGCAAGCAGGGCGTGGCCGAAGCTATTCGCGCCTCGGAATGCGTACAGGTGGACACCATCAGCACGATTGCCCGCAGCCATGACCTGACCCTGTGGAGCCGCGTGGCCGATTATGATGCCCGGTGGCTGAACGAACTGTGCTATGGGGATCGGCTGTTCTTCGACTTCGGCACGATCCTGATGATCTACCCCGCCCAACATTTAATCTACTTTCAGGCGATAATGCAGCGCCTGCGTAAGCGTCTTGCCGACGTTTCGCCCGAAGCGCAGGCCGTGCGCCGGCACGTTCTGGACGAGATCGCGCGGCGCGGCCCGCTCGCCAACCGCGACTTTGCCGACCGCAAGCGCATACCGGGCGGCTTCAATATGGTCAAGGACACGAGCAGCGCTCTGTACCACCTGTATCTCGGCGGACATGTTATGACGCACAGCCGCCGCAACTTTGAGCGCGTCTACGATCTCGCGTCCAATCTCAAGCACGACAGCGGCGGTGATGTCAACGCCGTCGCCGTGTCGTTTGACGGGGCGCAAACGGCGGACGCTGCCCCTTCCCTGTCGCCTGATGAGGCGCAGACGGAACGCTTCTTTGCCCTGAAAGCCATGCGCGATCTGGGGCTTGCGAGCGGGGCGCAATGGGCGCGGCGCGTGACCATCATGCAGCATGAGCGCGCGAATGCCCGCCGCGCTCACGCCTGCCTGAACAAACTTGTGGGTGAGGGCGTTCTTGCCGCCGTCGGCATCGAAGGGCTGAAAGAAACCTACTATCTGCCCCTCGAAGACTATGATCTGCTGGACACGCTGGAGCAGGGCGGCGTTCCGGCAAGGTGGAAACCATTGCCGGAAGTATCTTCCCCCGCAACCACAAACGAAGAGGTAAACTTCCTTGCGCCCCTGGATAATGTCATCTGGGATCGGGTCAGGCTCAAAGAATTGTTTGATTTCGACTACGTGTGGGAGGTGTACAAACCGGCCCATGCGCGCAAGTGGGGCTACTACACGCTGCCTATTCTGTTCGGAGATCGGTTCGTCGGGCGTATCGCGCCGCGCCTGGATCGCAAGACCCGCACCCTGCACATCGAAGGCTTCTGGCTGGAAGAAGCCGACACGACAGCACAGGCGCAGGCCGCAAATCCCGTCTTTGAACAAGCCCTGAACGCGGGCCTGACCCGCTTCGCCCGCTTCCATGACGCCGCCTACCTCGATACAACTGCGCTCGCGAACCAGAACAACCCCCATCGCGTACTGCTGGATAATATCGCATCGAACTATGCCGCCGTACAGCAATAAATCTCGACTGCATCGCGTCCGCGAGGACGCTTGTCGCGCAGCGACTCCGAGCCGGGTACGTTCTTTGTACCCGGCTCAGGAACCGATAATGGAGACCGTTTTGACCCAAACGCTTACGCCGCGCGTCCGGCAGGAACAGTGGGAAATCGAATACCTGGCGGAATGGGCCGCAAAATCCGCCCTGACCAGAGGCCGGGAACGCCCCGAACCGCCGGATTATGTCCGCACCGCGTTTCAGCGCGACCGTGACCGCGTTCTGCATTCCAAAGCGTTTCGCAGATTGAAGCACAAGACGCAGGTGTTCATTGACCCCGAAGAAGACCACTATCGCACCCGCCTGACGCACACCTTAGAAGTGGCGCAGATCGCCCGCACCGTGGCCCGCGCCCTGCGCCTGAACGAAGACCTGACCGAAGCCATCGCGCTTGCCCACGACCTGGGACATCCCCCCTTCGGTCACGCGGGCGAGGAGGCGCTGGATCAGGCATTGCGCGAGTTTGTCCCCGACGCCCATTTTCGCCATTATGACCAGAGCCTGCGCGTCGTGACGTGGCTGGAACGCGGCACGGGCGAAGCAAACCAGACGGACACCGAACCGCAAACCATTAATGGGGTCAATTCGCAGGCCGCACACGACAGCGATAACCATGAGGACGACGGGCGTTCGCGCGGTCTGAACCTGACGTGGGAAGTGCGCGACGGCATCGCGCACCACAGCAAGGGCCGCAAAGACCTGGCCGACACCTCGACCGAACGCGCCCAGACCCTCGAAGGCAAGGCAGTCCGTATCGCCGACCGCGTCGCCTATATCAACCATGACATTGACGACGCCCTGCGCGCGGGCGTGATCCAACCCGGCGACCTGCCGCATCGCGAACTCGCCGCTCTGGGCCGTTCGCACAGCGAGCGCATTGCCAACATGGTGACTGACATCGTGACGTACAGCGAGGGCAGGCCGGACGTGGACATGTCGCCGCCGATTGCAGAGGCTACCGACAGCCTCAAAGAGTTTATGTTCGAGCGCGTGTACTGGAATGCGGCGACCGGCAACCAGGATCTGCGTAAATCGCAGCATGTCATCCGTTTCCTGTTCCGTTTATACATGGAGCAGCCGGAACTGATGAACGGGAGCGCGGCCTTGCGTGACTTGCCCGTTTCCCAACGCGCCGAACACGTCTGCGATTACGTGGCGGGCATGACCGACCGCTACGCCGTGTCCCGCTTCGAGGGCCACTTTGTGCCGCGCGGTATGCGGTCGAGCGATTTCTCCTAATGTTGACTGCTTGCCTGTCTCTGTCTTGGACTATGATTTTTGGGATTTGTAGGAATACTATGATCTTTAGTTTCCGGTAAAAGTATGTAGACACAATTCGGGTGCGACATCAGGCAAGCGGCTGCGGTACAGTAGAGTTACCACACTACACTGGCCGAGGCTTACCTGATGTCACTCTTAGTCTACCGTATCTGTACCCTGCTCACGCAAGTGCTGGAAGATGTGCCGCTCGGCACGAACCTGGGCCTGCTGCACTTGTTCCTCGCGCTTATGTCCGGGCGTTTCCTCCACGCGCGCGGAGCCGTGTTTGCCGCTCTGGACAGCTTGGGCCTTGCGCCTGCCGCGGTGCGCCGCAGTAGTGCCGCCCTGTGCTATGGCGGCTGGAACACCGCCGACCTGCTCGCCCGCTGGCAGCAGACGGTAATACAGGAAGGCCGCTTCGTTGCCGCCTGTTATGAAGGCGTGCGCCCGGTCGCCTGTGACCTGACCGCCTTCTTTCGCCCCCACTTGCAGGGCCTGGACAGCAAACACTATGTGAGTACGGCGGGCAAGGCCCTGCCTGCCGTCTGCTTCGGGTTGGGCGTGGCCGTCGGGCGCATCGGTAACATGCGCTTCGCTCTGCCGCGCTTGTTCGTGCGGCGCAAGGCAGGCGAAAGCGAGAGTGACCTGCAAACGCGGCTGGTCGCGCAGGCGGCCAGAACGCTTGCCGCGTGCGAAGCCCTGATTGTAGATGCGGGCTTTGCCCTCGCCGATCTGCTGACCGCCGAGAACCTACGCTTTGTGGCCCGCGCCCGCGCCAACCAGACGGCGCGGCGCAGCGAACTGCCCGCCTACAAAGGACGCGGACGCCGCCCCACACGCGGCGACATCGTGCGGCCCTTAGCGCGAACGCGGGCCGGCAAGGACATTGCGGCCACGCCTTGTGACGCCACGGCGCGCTGGCACGACGGCGCACACCGTTTGACAGCGCAGATATGGAACAACCTGGTTCTGCCCGACGCCAAACCGGGCGTGCCCACGTTCCGGCTGGTCGCCATCTACGACCCGCGCTACAAGGAACCGCTGCTGCTGGCAACGAACCTGAGCGTGAGTGCGTGGGCGTTGTGGCGCTTATACAAGGAACGCTGGGGCGTGGAGCATCTGCCCCTGGCCGCCAAGCCGCTGCTCGGCTGCGAGCGGGCGTATGTGTGGGGACAGGAAAGCCGCTTTCGCCTGCCTGAACTCGCCCTGCTTGCGGGTAATCTCCTGTCGTATGTCGCCGCGACCAGCCAGCCGGTCGCTTCGGGGTTCTGGGATCGGGCGGCGCGGCCCACGGGCGGACGGCTGCGGCGCGTACTTGGACAGGTGCATTGTGCGGACTTGCCCGACCTGGCGGCACAACTGCGCAAAAAGAACAGCGTCACGGCCCACTTGAAGACCGGAGTGGACGCCCACAGACGCCACAAGGCACAAGCAACGCCGCAACAGGCGGCGCAAGCCGCTTCATTTACCGGAAACTAAAGATGATTGCTGTGTACAATCCCGGACTGCTGTACTGCGGCATGATCTGCAATCAACCGAGCGACTTATCATAGCGTTCCCAAAAATCTCAAAAATCATAGTTCAAGAAATTTTTGTGCGGTTTAAGACTGTCGGCGAACACTGCTTGGTGAGTGTTCGCCGCGATATTTATGGGTGGCGAAAAAGCGCGGGGCGGGAAGGAAACAAACGTGAACCAGCAAAGCGATCAGCAGCTATTGGGGCAGTATGTGCGAATGCGGTCGCAGCCCGCGTTCAGCGTCCTGACAGCTCGCTACGCCAATCTGGTATACAGCATCTGCCTGCGGGAACTGCACTCCGCAACGCTTGCCGAAGACGCCGCGCAAAGCGTGTTTTTGCTGCTCGCGCAGCGGGCGGGCAGTCTGCAAAACACGAATGCCCTGGCGGGCTGGCTGTTCACTACCGCGCGGCTTGTGGCGCAGAACCTGCGGCGCGAGGAGCAGCGGCGGCGGCAGCGGGAGGAAAAAGCCATGCAGGATTGGACGAGCGGCGCGGGTTCTCCTGCCATCTCCAATGCTATCTCGGAAGACCCCGCAGCGGCTTACGATTACGACGCGGCGTGGGGCGAACTGGAGCCGCATTTGCATGATGCCCTGGCCCGTTTGAAGCCCGAAGAACGTACTCTTGTCCTGCTAAGATTCGGCGAGGAACGTACCCTGGCGCAGAGCGGGGTTGTGTTGGGCATCTCGGAAAACACGGCCCGTATGCGCGTCAATCGCGCCCTGGAGAAATTGCGCCGACATCTGAGCAGCGCGGGCGTCGCGCTCTCCCTCGCCGCCCTGACCACGCTTCTCGCGCAAAAGGCCGCGCCCGCCGCGCCCGCCGCCCTGATGCAAAACCTTACAGGGCTTCATCCGGTCGCGAGCGGGGCGGCGGCAGGCGCGGGCGCAGCGTCCGGCGCGTCCGGCATCACTTCCTATGCGAAAGGAGTTTTGACCGCTATGGCCGCGAGTTCCACCAAAATCCTTGCGGGAGCGGGGCTGGCGACTGTGCTGGCCCTGACCGGCTGGCAGGGCGCGCGGGTTTATACCGTCCGTCATGTCGCCTGGAGCAAAAGCGAGATGTTCCGGCTGGAAATGCTGCTGCTGGACAGCACTATTGCGGCGAGCAAGCCCCGCGCCACAACGCCCGAAGAACTGGCGCAGGTGCGGAACCTGCTGCCTTATCTGGACGCCGAACACCGCTCTATGCTGATCGGCATTCTGGGCAGCACGACTAAATATCACCCGAACGCCGACATCGTCCGCGCTACCCTGCTGGAGTACACCCACGATCCTGCGGCGGAAGTACGCAACTCAGCGGCAGGGGATGTTGCTGTTTGTTCGCGAGGCAACACCGGCGTTCTGGAGCGATTACAGCAGATGCGCGACGATCCCTCCGACCTGGTGCGCCGTAACTGGCCCGGCTACATCCGCCTGTACACCGGCCAAGACGTCCCCGACTGGTAGAGCGTCTTGAACTCGGATTACACGGATTAGAAGGATGGACAGGATCGCCGGTATTCCGATCTGACCTGTTTCTTAGAGGACGTACTGTAATCAGCAATACATCTAATCCTGTGCATCCTTCTATTCCGTGTAATCCGAGTTCAAGACAAAGGCAGATCATCATGAAATACACCTGTTCACAATCAAGCGCGAAAGCGAATACATGCGGGCGAGCGTTCAGCCTCGTGGAACTGCTCGTCGTCATAGCCATCATCGGCATCATCACGGCCCTGCTGTTTCCGGTCTTTGCCCGCGCCCGGCAGAAAACGGGCAATGAACTGTGCGTCAGCAACCTGCATCAGATTTACCTCGCCACGCAGTTGTATTTGCAGGACTACGATCATGTGTACCCGTTCGCGGTCACGGACAATACGCGGCGGCGGTATCTGCAAGACCCGAAAAGCAAGTATGTCGTTGATTTACCCTACGCCAAGTATATACCCACGCTGCCCACCGTCCAGGCTATATTAGATCCGTATGACGGCAAAGCGCGGACGATCTTCCATTGCCCTTATGACACCCAGAAGAAGATCGCCTGGCTCCAGATAACGAATTGGGCCACGTATGGCGCGAGCTACTCTCTGGATGATTGGATCGGCCTGAACGGTCAGACCGAGGCCACAATAGAGCATTTCAGTCAGCGCGCGCTTGCCAACGATGTGCTAGCGGGCTGGCACACGCCCGAAGTCGAACCTGCCGACGACATGGGCAAGCGACGGGGCAACGTGCAGTACCTGGATGGGCATTGCAAGTCGGAGTGCTTTCAGGACTGCATGACCAAGTATTACCCTTAGAGGCGTCCGCATTATCCTATCTCATTGCATCTTATTTCATTGCATCGGGCTTGCCACGCCAACGAACGGAAACACAAACATGACACGAACAAGTACACAGGCGAGATCGGCAGCGAACCTTCTGGCCGGGGTGGGCGTATGCCTTGCGCTGTGCGGCGGGCAGGCGCGGATAAACGCGCAAACCGCAAAACCCGCCGGCGGCGCGACGGACAGCACGAACGCCGCGCCTGCGGCAAAATCCTCTGACAAGCCCGCCGACACGCCAACCACGGCCCCGCCTCAGATAGACAAAAAAGCGATGGCCCTTCTGAAGCGCAATCAGCAGGCCATGTTCGCGCTCAAAACGTATGCGGTCGAGTGCCGCTCCACGCAGATACGGGAACATCCCCGCCCCGGCTTTACACACTTTGAGTACGAACTGTCCACGCTCGTGGCCGAAAAGCCGAACCGGCAGCGCTACGAGCATTGGTACATGCGCCAGCCTGACAAACCGACTGTAAGCTGGAGCGAAAAGCCCAAACAGTTTGTGCCGGACAACGTATTTTCCTGCGACGGCACGACCCGCCTGCAGGAGTTCGGCAACCGCTACCGCCTGAGCAAACTTGTATCCCCTAAGTACATGGGAACGTTGCTGGAACCGTGGGGCGGGTTCTACGAGACCGACGATGCGCCTCTCTCAACGATAGAGCGAGCGCGTAAACAAAATTGTCTGCGCGTGGTGCGCTTGGACGGGCGCGAGGACGTGAACGGCATATTGTGCGACAAGGTGTTCGCGCAGTACGATAGTGCGTATGCGGGCAATGCGATGCACTACCAGGTCACCTGGTACTTTGGGCCGGATGGTTTGACGCGGCGCTGCGTAGACAGTGTGGATGTCAACGACGGCGGCTTTACCAATGACAGCATCCTCGTCAACCTGCGCGTCAATGAACCCGCCGACCAGACCCTGTTCGCGTATACGCCGCCCAAAGGCGTCTCGCTGATGGTCGAAGAGCCGCCCCTGCCTCTCCTCGCAAACGGCACGACAGCCCCGGACATCACGGGCCAGGACAGTCGCGGCAGGCCGGTCAAGCTGGCCGACCTGCGGGGCAAAATCGTTGTCGTAGATTTCTGGGCGAGTTGGTGTGTGCCGTGCAACGCGGCCATGCCCCACAATCAGGCCGTCATCAAAAAACTGCAGGCCGAGGGTCTGCCCGTAGTCATGCTGGCCGTAGACAACGCCGACACCCGTGTGGCCTTTGACAACTGGATCAAAAGCCGGAGCAAGGCGTTTCCGGGATTGCAATTCGTATTCGTGCCGGCGAGCGACACGGTCAGCGGGCAGTACAAAGCCTCCACGATCCCCACGCAGTACGTGCTGGACAAAAACGGCGTGGTTCGCGCCGGATTTATGGGTTATAGCGGGCCGACCGACGATCTGGAAAAAGCCGTTCGCGCTGCCCTCGCATCCGACAAGACGCAAGCGCCAGACAAGACCACGGCTGCCGCACAAAAACGCTGACACGGCAAAACACAGGCCGCACAATACCGACCGCGCAAGCGTCTATGCCTGCGCGGTCGCTTGCCGCCGCGCGCCGGCAGAAGACTATCCTGAATTGCATACCATGCCTGCCCGCTTTTCCTCCCTCTTTTTCCTTTTTGTTCTTCCTGCTTTGGCCGAGTTATGGTATAATAAACCTGTGTGGAAAGTTGCGAAACACCGACACAATAAGCACACAACGCAAATTCCGCTCCTGATGTTGCGTGGCGCGACCGTCTTAGCGCGAGCTTTCGGCCATCGAAGTTACGTGCTGCGGTACGGAGGTTTCCCGGTATGAAGACCAGCCTGAAGTGCCATTGTGGTCAGCGCATCCTGCGCCGCGACGTGATGCAGCAGGGGATGTATGTAAGGCAGGTCGGCCCCAGCTATGTGTATGTCAAATACCGCTGTTCCCGCTGCAAGAAACTTGGCGAGCACTTTGTCAAGCAGGAAGAGTGGGAAGACAGTATGCTGAGGGAAAACACCAGCGATGTGGCCGAACCCGAAAAAGAGCGGCTTGCCGGCCTGGGCGCGATCACACTGGACGAAATGAGCAGCTTCCATCACGCCCTGGAAGGTCTCAACGCTATTCCCAACCTGCTTAACGAAGAGTAGACAACGAAGAGCGGACGGCAAAAAGCAGACAGCGGTTGTCGGCAAATCAAAGCGATGACTGATGCTGTAGTACATCGCCTGCATCTGTAGCCTGACCCATAAAATCATACAAATCAAAATTCAAGAGCGATGCGCCTGCATCGCTCTTTTTACAGTTTGCGGCTCAATATAAGGCCGCCTTCCCGTCCTTAGCTTGCCTGCTTGATTGCCTATTGTCTCTGTTCTCAAACAACCCTGTATCCTGCGAGGAACCCGAATGCACCTGTATTTTCTGCGTCACGGCAAAGCCGAAGAACATGCCGCCGACCGGCCCGACCACGACCGCCATCTGGTCGAGCGGGGCGTCGCGGACGCCAAGATCATCGCCGACCTGCTCAAAATGATCGCCGTCGTGCCGGACGCCGTTTACACCAGCCCGTACCCGCGCGCTCAAGAAACAGCCCGCATCGTGGCGGAAACCCTGAACGTGCCACGCGCCCTGAGCGAGCGGGCGGAATTGGAGGCCGGACGCTTCAACATGGGCGGCCTGCAAAAACTGGTTTCCACCCACAAGAAAGACGCCGTCCTGCTGTTTACGGGGCATGAGCCGGATCTGAGCGAGATCATCCATCTGCTGTGCGGGGCGCAGTGCGAGATGAAAACAGCCTCGCTCGCCTGCATCGGCGCGGATCGCGCCGAGCCGGGGCATGGCGTCCTGCACTGGCTGCTCGCTCCCAAACTGCTGCGCGGCCCCTCGCATCCCGATATGTAACTTCAAAGCGCAGCGCTGCGCCTGCCCTCGCAGTTTGCGCCCCCGGCACGATCATGTGAAGTGTCAGCAGGGAAAGCGCTCGTAAAAGAACGTGTCGAACAGATACTTGCCCGTCAGTACGATGGCGGCAAAGACCACGACCGCGTTTTTATAGCGCAGAAGGTCGTCTCCCGGCGTGTCAGGAAGCAGTATCAGCAGCCACGCGCCCAGATATACCATAAGCAGGCGACTGCCAAGTCGCGCCAACCGCTGTATCCACTTCATAATGCCTTCCCTCTTGTTGTGCCGTCGTGCCGCTGGCTTCGCTTTCTCAGCGGAAAAGCGAAATGTATCTCATAGTACCAGACGCAGGCGTAAATCAGGCAGGAATTTTGCCCCGCTCGCACAAACCTTGCTGTATCAAAGCCTGCTGCCCCGCATTCGCGCCCCGGCTTATGACGGCGCGCAGCAGATTCGATAACACACCCCGGCAAAGAAGCAAGGAGAGAAAGCCTCATGACACGGAATAGAACGTTAAGATGGACTCGCGCCCTGTTTGCCGCCGCGCTCGCCTGCGCGCCCCTGATTGTTCGCGCGCAGGACGCGCCGTTCACCCCCGCCATTCTGCAAAAAGCCCTGGACGCGCGCCCCGACAACGCGGCGGCCTCACAACTCGCCCAGCGTATACGGGTCCTGGCCGGCAGCCAGGACTTGACGAAAGGAATGCGCCCCGTAGCGGATTTCTCAGGGGCCACCGCTTCCATGACGGAGAGCGTTGGCCCACGGGATGCCGTGATCGGCTTTGCCATCGAAACCACAGCCGGTTTTCCCACCGTGCAGGCCCGCACAGGTGATGTTGTCCGCACCGTTGCGCTGTCCCGACTGGGCGACACCAACATCTATGCGGGAACGCTGCGCTATGCAGGCGCAAACGTGTCGCCATTCGCCACGGGCGTGGGGATGGTCTATACCTATTCCATAGACGGGAAACCTGTGGACAGGCGGCAGCGCAATGGCAATCCTGACGACACCTTTGAGGCGTATCCGCCCAACCCTGAAACTCAGGCCAGACAGAACGACCCCAAAGGCGTACTGACCAAGCAGGCCAACTGGAAAAGCGTTATCTTCCCCAATACGGATCGCGAGTGGTGGGTGTACGTGCCGGCGCAGTACAAGCCCGAAAACCCGGCCTGCGTGATGATCTTCCAGGATGGCGCGGGCTACCGGGAGGCCGTGTCGCGCATCGCCGACCATCTGATCGCCAGAGGGGAAATGCCCGTTACGGTCGGCATCTTCATCCAGCCGGGGAACCTGCCGCCCGGCCAGAGCGCGCCGGGCAACCGGGGCGAGCGCAGTTTCGAGTACGATACGCGCAGCGACCAGTACGCCCGCTTCCTGCTCGAAGAGATTCTGCCCGAAGTGGAAAAGACCGTGAAGCTCAAACACGACGCGCCCAGCCGCATGGTGGCCGGCCTGAGCAGCGGTTCCACAGCCGCGTTCGGCTGCGCGTGGTATCGGCCCGATCAGTTCGGCAAGGTGCTGTCGTGGATCGGCAGCTTCACCGACCTGTCGCCGGGGGAAAGCGGCATCGAGGGCGCGCACAACTACCCGTTCCTCATCCGCCGCCTCAAAGATGACGACCCGCGCCTCAAGATGCGCGTGTTCTTGCAGGACGGCGCAAACGACCTGGACAACCCGTTCGGCAACTGGCCTCTCGCCAACCAGACGATGGCGAAAGCGCTGGCCTTCAAGCACATGGACTACAAGTTCGTGCTGGGCGGCGGCTTTCACAGCGGCAGCCACGGCAACGCCATGCTTCCTGAAACCCTGCGCTGGATGTGGCGGCAATAAAAGAGAGGGTTCAGGATCCAGGGGGCAGGGACAATGCGCTCATCCAACAGAGCATTGCCCTGCTTCCTTTGTCCTTCGCTTCGCGTGTATGCCTACCCCTGAATCCTGAACCCTGAAAAAACATGTTAAACTCGCATTCCTTCGTGGAATAAGTTGTGTAAGTGACCGACCCAGACCGTTCGCAGCGCGCAGGAACCTGCAAAACGCAGCTTTCCGCCCGTCATGCAAAACCGTTCGGCGCGGTGGGCCGACATTTTTGAAAGCCCCGTTCGCCTGAGCCTGTCACAATAAACACCGACAGTATGGGCGAATTCGCGGCGGGATGCCGCGCAGCACACACATCACGGAGGAGATTTTTACAGATGAGTTTGCAGATCAACACCAACGTCACCGCGCTCAACGCCCTTGACAACCTGACCAATGTATCCAACAACGTTTCGAGCAGTATCGAGAAACTGTCGTCGGGCCTGCGCATCAACCGCGCCAGCGACGATCCGGCAGGGCTGATCATCTCGGAAAGCCTGCGCGCGCAGATAGACGGCCTGAACCAGGCCGTCAGCAACAGCCAGGACGCCACCAACCTGATCAAGACGTCGGAAGGCGCGCTGACCGAAGTCAACACCCTGCTCAGAAACGTGCGCCAGCTTGCCGTTCACGCCGCCAACACCGGCGTCAACGACCAGACAGCGGTACAGGCCGACCAGTCGCAGATCAGCAGCAGCATCGCCAGCATCGAGCGCATCGCCGAGCAGACGCAGTTCGGAACCAAGCACCTTCTGGATGGTTCATCGGGTATTGCTTCCAATGTAGTAGATACCAAGAACATCGCGGGCGTCAACATCGGCGGCACGTTCAACAATCTCGCCACGCAGACCGGAACCGTCAACGTCGTCGTCAGCAGTGTCGCCACCCGCGCCCAGGTCAACGGCAGCGCGCTCGCCACGTATGCCAGCGTCAACGCCAGCATCAGCACGGTCAATGGCGTGCGCACCGGCAGCGGCGGCACGGTCGTCCTCAACGGCCAGAGCATCTCTGTCGGCGGCTCGGACACGGTACAGACGCTCATCAACAAGATCAACAACCTGGCCGGAACGACGGGCGTAAGCGCCGACTTCACCAGCGGCAACGGTTCGGGCGCAATCGTCCTGACGCAGCAGAACTACGGCAGCAATTTTGCCATCAACGAGAGCGAGAGTTCTACCATTCTCACGGGTTCCGGCTCGCCCACGCTCGTCAAGGGCAACAACGCGACCGTCACGGTCATCGCCTCCGCCCTTGTCAACGGTGCGGTTCAAAGTGTGGTCGCCACCTTCACAGGCGGGCGCGCTGCGAGCGACAGCGGCCTGCGCGTTACAGACAGCACAGGCAACAGCATCCTGCTTACGGAAGGAGCGTTGAGCAATTACAGCGCCACAACGCCTGTTCAACTGACGGTCGGCTCGATCACATCGGGCAGTCTGCAGTTCCAGATCGGCGGCAACGCGGGGCAGTCGGTCACGGCCAGCCTGGGCAACATCCGCACCACCAACCTGGGCAACACGAGCATCGCGGGGCAGAACCTGTCCACGATTGACGTGACCACGGCAGCGGGGGCGAACAACGCTATCCAGATCACGGACGAGGCCATCAGCCAGGTGACGCAGTTGCGGGCCAACCTGGGTTCGTTCCAGAAGAACACGCTGGAGAGTACCATCCGCTACCTGGGCGTAGGCGTCGAGAACCTGAGCGCGTCGGAGAGCCAGATACGCGATACCAACGTGGCTTCGGAAGTCGTGAACCTGACCAAGAACCAGATCATCCAGCAGGCGGCGACCTCGGTCTTGGCGCAGGCCAACCAGGCTCCGCAACAGGTACTGAGTTTGCTGCGATAAAATAAAGGGTTCAGGATTCAGGGGTCAGGGAAACGCCTTTTTGAACAAGGTTCTCCCTGATCCCTTTGTCTGTACTTCGCGTGGACGCCCGCCCCTGAATCCTGACCCCTCCTCTCCCCCTTGCATCACCCGTGCCAAATCCGATATACTGAACGCATGGACGAGACGTATCAACCGCCCGGCTTTGCCAGCGTCGCGGTCAACCCACGCTTTCAGCAGCAGGAGGCCACCCTGCTCAACGCCCTGCTGCAGTCTTCGGATTATGGCGTGCTTCTCAGCGGCCTGGATCGCGAGGACATTCTCGCCAATCGCAGATTGGGCGAGCTGTTCAGCGTGTCGCCGCAAGAGGTGGTGCGTACCGATCCCGACGCGGTGCGCGCTATCGCCCTGTCACGCGTTCGCGATCCGCAGGCGTTTGAAACCGTCGTCACGCGCATGTACGCCGAGCCGCTGCGCAGTCAGGCGGACGAGATTGAACTGCTTGGCGATCCTCCGCGCTTTCTGCACCGCTATACCGCGCCCATTTTTGGCGCGGACGGCCAGCCGGTCGGGCGGCTGTGGACGTTTTTGGACATCACCCAGACCCGGCGACTGCAATCCGAGGTACAGGCGCAGCTTCAGGCCCGCACCCGCGAGTCCTCAGTCACGTCCGAAATTTTGCGCGCCATGAATGCGCTGTGTTCGGTGTCCATTCTGCCCGATGCCCGCGCCGACCTGCTGACCGCCATTGTGCAGCAGACGCGCGGCCTGGCAGACGCCGACTGCGCCGCCCTGTTGCTTTTCCCCGATCCGCTGCCCTCTACGGGGCTGCGCATTGGCGCGTCCTCCTCCCTTGCGGGCGTCGCCTGCGCTCCCGGCAAGCCGCCCCGCCGGGTACAGACCACGCTTTCGCGGGAGAAGCTCTGCGCCGAAGCCATCCGCAATTTCTCCCGCCAAACCGGGGAAGGTCAGTGCGATGAGGCCCCGCTTGCGCTTCGGCCCGATTATGCGGGCCTGCTGGCGCGCTGGATGGCATGTCCTGCCGTGGCTGCCGTCCCGCTGTGCCATCAGGGGACCTTGCTGGGCATCTTTGCTTTGGGCATACTGGCCGCCGAAGCGGAGCCGGAGGGTTCCGGCAGCGAGAGGGACGCCGCGACACTGCCCGCCGCGCTGTCCGAAGAGGCTGCATCGGGCGCATCCCTGTTTCACCCGGCCCTGCGTCATCTGCACGCCCTCGCCAATCAGGTGGCGCTGACCCTGCAAACGCACCATTTGCAGTCGGAACTGCACGCCGCGATGGACACTCTGCAAATCACGCAGCGCCGCATGGTGGAGATGGAAAAACTGCGCACGGCGGGAACCCTCGCGGCAAGCGTAGCCCACGACATTCGCAACATTCTCGCCGCCATGCAGATGGATCTGGAAGCCGCCGATCTGCCTGCTCCAGTCGGGGAGGGGCTGAACGATCATCTGAATCGTTTCTCTGCGCTTACGCACCGCCTGCTCGCGTTTTCGCGGCCCGGCAAATTGGAAATGCGCCCTGCGCGCCTGAGCGAGGTGGTCAGCCGCGTTGTCTCGCTTGTTGCGGGACAGGCGCAGATCAACCGCGTCCAAATTACCCTCGACTTCCCGGACACTCTGCCCCCCGTGGCTGCCGACGCGAGCCAGATGGAACATCTTTTCGTCAATCTATGCCTGAACGCCATCCAGTCCATGACGCTCCGGGGCGGCGATCTAAGGCTGCAGGGCGCGACCGAGCGGAAGCGTCTGCTGATAAGCATTTCCGACACGGGAACCGGCATCGCCCCGGACACGCTGGGGCGCATCTTCGAGCCGTTCTTCACCACGCGCGCCACGGGAACCGGCCTGGGCCTGTTCAGCTGCAAACGCATCGTGGAAGATCACGGCGGCGTCCTGAGCGTGTCCGCGACAAGCGCGGGCGGCACGACTTTCCTTGTATCGCTGCCCACATTGGGTAAGTAGTTGTTTGTCGTTTGCTGCTTGTTGTTCTGCCGCTTAGCGCTGTGCTGCCGCCTAACCGGGTACAGCGCCCGAAATATATGCCTGCAAAATTACGTGCCAGATGTCAGATGGCGTCTGAATGCCGCATTCCGCCGCGTTCTGCTTGTTTCTACTTTTGGGCAGGAAATCGGCTTATGCCGACAAACTATGCGGTAGGATTGCCCGGGAGAATGTTCATGCCTGCTTTGCCCACAGGAACCGTCACGTTCTTATTTTCCGACATTGAAGGCTCCACAAAACTGTGGGAAGCCTACCCCGACGCCATGCGTGTCGCCCTCGCCCGTCACGATGCACTGCTGCGCCAGGCCATCGAAGACAACAACGGCTATGTGTTCAAGACCATTGGTGATGCCTTTTGCGCCGCCTTCACCACAGCTCCGGACGCCCTTAGCGCTGCCCTTGCCGCGCAGCAGGCATTGCAGAGGGAGTTGAACCACGGGGAAGAAGGGGAATACAAGGGAGAGGGGGAACCACGGCAGACCACGGCACAAGAAGCGAAGGCGCAGACAGACCCTCAATCTTCCTCCTCCCCCTTGTCCTCCCTCCCCGTGTTCCCCGTGGTTCAACTAGTTCTGCGTGTCCGTATGGCCCTGCACACGGGAACTGCGGAACTGCGCGACAGCGACTACTTCGGACAACCCCTCAACCGGGTCGCGCGCCTGCTCGGCGCGGCACATGGCGGACAGGTGCTGCTCTCGGATGTAGCCCATGAACTTACCCGCGACACACTGCCGACTTTTGCCGGCCTCAAGAGTTTAGGAGAACACCGCCTGCGCGACCTGGGGCGTCCTGAACCCGTCTTCCAACTGCTCCATCCTGACTTGCCCGACACGTTTGCGCCCCTCAAGAGCCTGGACAACCCTACCCTGCCCAACAACCTGCCCCAGCAGGTAACGAGTTTCATCGGGCGTGAAAAGGAGATCGAGGCCGTCAAGACCCTGCTGGACAAGACGCGCCTGCTCACGCTGACAGGCAGCGGCGGCAACGGCAAAACGCGGCTTAGTCTGCAAGTGGCGGCGGATGTGCTGGAGAACTATGCCGACGGGGTCTGGCTCATCGAACTTGCCTCGCTTGCCGATCCTGCCTTAGTTCCACAGACTATGGCGCAGGCGCTCAGTATCCCCGAGGAGCCGGGCAAGCCGCTCGCGCAGACCCTTGTGGCGGCGCTCAAAGATCGGAAGATGCTGCTTGTCCTGGACAACTGCGAGCATCTGCTGTCCGCCTGCGAGCGCCTGGTAGACACGCTCATTCGCGCCTGTCCCGCCCTCAAGGTACTTGCCAGCAGTAGGGAAGGATTGGGCATCGCAGGCGAAACGCTGTACCGCATCCCCTCCCTCTCCCTCCCCGACCTCAAGCACATGGCAACCGCAGCAAGTCTGGGCATGTATGAAGCCGTCCGCCTGTTTGTAGACCGCGCGGCTGCCGTTTTGCCTGACTTTGTTGTCACCAACCAGAACGCGCCTGCCTTAGCGTCCGTGTGTCATCGTCTGGACGGCATCCCGCTTGCCATCGAACTCGCGGCGGCAAGAGTGCGCTCGCTGTCGGTCGAGGAGATCAACAGCAAACTCGACAACCGCTTCCGCCTGCTGACGGGAGGCAGCCGCACAGCCCTGCCTCGTCAACAAACGCTGCGCGCCCTGATTGACTGGTCGTATGACTTGCTCACCACGCAGGAGAAGATGCTGCTGTGCCGTTTATCCGTTTTTGTCGGAGGCTGGACGCTCGCGGCGGCGGAGCAGGTAGGTGCGGGAGCGAAGGAGATAGGAGAGGGCATTGAAGATTGGGAGATGCTTGACCTGCTGACGAGCCTTGCCGACAAGAGCCTCGTCTTCGCCCGGACACAGGGCGAAACTACGCGCTATCGTCTGCTGGAAACGGTGCGCCAGTATGCGCGTGACCGGCTGACCGAGAGCGGAGAAAGCTTGACGGTACGTGCGCGGCACGCCAACTGCTTTCTGACACTGGCAGAAGAGGCCAGACCAAAACTGCGTGGTTTGGAGCAGGGGCAGTGGTTAGACGTACTGGAGGAGGAACACGACAATCTGCGGCAGGCGCTCACCTGGTATGGTGAAGACCTGGAAAATGCGGAGGCAGGGGAGAAGGGACTGCGGTTGGGAGCGGCTTTGCAGCAGTTCTGGCAAACACGGGGGCATGTGAGTGAAGGCCGGGAGCGGCTGTCTGCTTTGCTGGCGCATCCGGGCGGGCAGAAACATACCGAGGCGCGGGCTGATGCGCTCAATGGCGCGGGGGTGCTGGCCCGGATGCAAGGCGACTATGACGAAGCGCGTGTTCTGTCTGAGGAGGGCCTGACGATAGCGCGCGAGTTGGGGGACAAGAGCGGCATCGCTCGCTCTCTCCTTACTCTGGGGACTGTGGCTCTGGATCAGGGCGACTACGATGGCGCGCGGGTGCAGTATGAGGAGAGCCTGACGATACAGCGCACGTTGGGAAGCAAGTGGGGCATTGCTGCCTCTCTCCTCAATCTGGGGATTGTGGCTTTGGAGCGGAGCGACTACGATGGCGCGCGGGTGCAGTATGAGGAGAGCCTGACCATGTTCCGCGAGTTGGGGGACAAGAGCCGCATCGCAATTTCTCTCGGCAATCTGGGGAATGTCGCTACCGAGCAGGGCGACTATGTTGCGGCGCGTGTTCTGCTTGAGGAGGGCCTGACCATACGGCGCGAGTTGGGGGACAGGAGCGGCATCGCTTTCTCTCTCCTCAATCTAGGAAATGTGGCTACGGAGCAGGGCGACTATGATGGGGCGCGGGTTCTGCTTGAGGAGGGCCTGACCTTACAGCGCGAGTTGGGGGACAAGTACAGCATCGCTTACTCTCTCAGCAATCTGGGAAATGTGGCTAAGGCGCGGGGCGACTATGATGGGGCGCGGGTTCTGCTTGAGGAGAGCCTGACGATATTCCGCGAGTTGGGGGACAAAAAGGGTACTGCTTACACTCTCAGCAATCTGGGGATTGTGGCTCTGGAGCAGGGCGACTATGCTGCCGCTCAAGCCTGCCTGCGAGAGGGACTTACCCTGTCGCGGGAGCTTGGCGACAAACGCGTAACGTCCTATGCTCTGGAAGGTTATGCTGCCCTCGCGCGCTATCGGCAACAGCCCGCCCGGGCTGTACGGTTATGGAGTGCGGCAGCGGTCCTGCGGGAAACGATTGGCTGTCCTCTGTCGCCTGTCGAGCAGGAGAAACAGGGACGCGCGATAACGGCTGCGCGAAAGACGCTGAGCGAGGACGCCTTTGCTCTTGCCTGGACAGAGGGGCGGACTATGACACTGGAGCAGGCGACTGCCTATGCGCTGAAAGAAGATGCGTAGGGAAGAACCGGGGCGTGGAACGTCCGTTCCCGAAGAAGTTGTTAGTGTGCAGACACTGTTGTTTGTGTGGAGTAACCGCCCCCACCTATCAGGCAGCAAACAACAAGCGACGAACGTTAAACGATAAGCGACACGCGACAAAAACACAGGAGACGAAATGACGCGACTGCTGCTGGTGGATGATGACCGTTATATTTTGCGCGCCCTGGAAAAGCTGCTGACAGCCGAAGGGTACTATTGTCAAACGGCGATCAGCGGCGAGGAGGCCCGTCGCGCCCTGAGCGGGGGGGCGTTCGACATGCTCGTCCTGGATGTGGGCCTGCCGGATATGGACGGCTACGCGCTGTGCAGGCAGATACGCCTGCGCCACAACATGCCTATCCTGTTCCTCACGGCCCGCGACGACAGCGCCGACAAGGTGGTCGGCCTGGAGGTGGGCGGCGACGATTATCTGACCAAGCCCTTCGCCCCCCGTGAACTTGTGGCCCGTGTGCGCGCCCAACTGCGCCGCTCGACCGAGTACAGCCAGCCCGTCGCCACCCTGAACCAGATCCCGCTGGGCAGTCTGCTCCTGGACATTGACCGCCACGACGCTTTCCGCGACGGTCAGCCCGTCCACCTGACGGAGCGCGAGTTTTCCCTGCTGCACCTGATGGCGCGGCACAGGGATAAGGCGCTGGCGACCGACTGGATCTTCGAGAACGTGTGGGGCTACGGGGCCGATCTGGGCGTCAAGACGCTGGCCGTGTACGTGCGCCGGCTGCGCCGCAAGATCGAAATCAACCCGGATGAGCCGACGCACCTGGTCACGGTGCGCGGCTTCGGCTACAAATTGACTTCGGGCGTCTAGCTCAGGCAGGAATTCCCCCTCTCTTACCTGAACTAACCTCCATAGCCATGTGTCATGCTATGAAAAATATGTTAATGAAAATACGTTAAGATATATTGGCACGTTTGGCGGCGCGGCGCGTCACTTAACGGGGGGCGTCCACACAAACAGCACGGCGTTAGTATACGGCGTTGGTACGGGAACCGCAGGGACGTGGACGCGGCGGCGCAAATGCAAAGCCGCCGAGGGGAGATCACACAATCGTGGTTGAGACGGATAATAGGATTGATGATAGAATTGGCATTGGAATGGATGCAGGCAGCGATATAGCCGGGAGCGTGAATGCGGGCGATGCGGTCGGCGAGAGCGCGTTTGATCTGGCGCAGGCCTTGCGCGACCCGGTCTCGCGGCGAACGTTTTTGGCGCGCATGAGTATGGCGGGATTGGGCGCGCTCGCCCTGCCCCTGCTCGCCGGATGCGGCGGCAACGCCACCAACAACGGCACGGGCAGCTATCGCAACGCGGCTTTTCCTAACGTCGTCGGGCGCAGCGCTAATGAGGTCGTTTTGAACTATGCCCTGACGCTGAAAATCGCCGAGGCGGACCTGTACCGGCAGGCGCTGAACCGGGCGTCAGGCCGCACGCTGACGGTTGCCCTGGACACGACACTGCCCAAAGCCAATGCGACCGGCAGCTATACCTTGACGCTGAGCGCGGGCGGACTGAGCAGCGACCTTGCGACTGCCGCCTTTTTGTACCTGATACAGTTTGCGTATGTGGAGGCCACGCACCGCGACTTTCTCACGGCCACCCTGGCCGGCCTGAACGCTCCATTAACGCAGGCCAACACGCGCGGCTACCAGTATACCAACAACGAACCCGGCGCCGACCTGAAAACCATCCTGACCAATCTGCTGATTATCGAAGAGACGGGCGTTCGGGCCTTTTTAGGAGCCGTGCCGACGATCACGGACAACGCCACGGCCCAGACCATTACCGCCATGTACTCGACGGAGGCCCGCCACGCCGCCGCCGTCGCTTCCCTGCTGCAACTGGATGCCGGCCCTGCCCCCAATCGGGGCCAGACCATAGACCTGTCCGTGACCGGCGCGGCGTATCCGCATCCCAATACCTTCGAGTATTACGCGCAGCCCGCCGACGCGCTGGCAAAGCTGACTTCGGCGTACTTCATCACGAAGTGAAATTTTCAAAATTGGGAATCTATCGGGAATCTAAAGGATCTTAATGCTAATGGCGATGCCGGAAAATCATAGTCAAGAAAACTATATTCGAGAAAACTATATTCGAGAAAACTATATTCAAGAAGACGAGACTCACGAAGACCAGAACGCATCGGGGGGGCGCAGCGGCGCACTAAGGCGGAGCCTGGCAGTCGCAGGCGGAGTCATGGCGACCGCGCTCCTGGCGGGACGCGCCAATGCGCTCAGTCTCACGTATCCGGCCAGTTTTCCCGGCACGGGCGACATTCAGGTTTTGAACTACGCCCTCGTTCTCGAAGAGCTGGAGGCCGCGCTGTATCAGGCCGCGCTCGTCCGGCTTCCCACGCTGGGCGCGGGAAGCGGCAATGCGATTTACAACTACGCGCTCGTGTTTGGGCAGGTGGAACAGGATCACGCCGCCTTCCTGCGTTCCACGATCACGAGTGCGGGCGGGCCGGCGGTTTCGCGCTTTCAGTACGACACCAGCCGCATAGACAATGCCGTCTCGCCGCGCGACATACTGGAACTGCTCTTACAGGTGGAAGCGACCGGAGTGCGGGCCTATCTGGGCGCAATCCCGCTGTTTACGCAGTCCAGCAGTTACCTGCAAATCGCCGCCGCTATTCAGGCTACGGAGTCCCGCCACACAACCGCGCTGACCATCGCCCACAACTTCTTGTACCAGACTACATTGAATACGGCCCCCATGCCCACCGACAACAACCTGACCGGCGTATTCAATGGCAGTTCGTTCAAGTACGAGACGTATAATGCGGCAGGGTACAACGCCGCCGCTCCCAATGAGGGCGTTGCGGCCATTGACGCCAACCTGTCGCCGGCCACCGTCCTGGCCGCCATCGCCCCGTTTATCGTCGCGCCCCTCGCATAGTAACGCGGCCCCGCCGTTTCAAAATCGCCGGGACAAGATCAACGCGCCAAGATTGATACGACAAAATCGAAGTGCGAAGATAGACATGACAAGACTGTCAAGATAAGATCGAAGAGAACGTTTTATGAGACACCTGTTTATGCGGCGGGCCGATCTGGAGGGCCTGCCGCCCCTTCCCGAACTGCCGCCGGGGTATGCCGCGCGCGAGTTCCAGGCCAATGACCTGGACGCGCTTGCGGCTCTGATGCGCGAGGCGTTCGCCGACCCGCAATGGACAGCGGAGCGGATGCGCAGCGTACTGACGGAAGCGCCCGATGTCAAAAAGATATTCGTCGTGACGTTCGGCTATCATCCGGTCGCCAGCGCGTCGGCCCGCGTCCTGCCCGACGACTATCCCGATTCCGGCTACGTGCATTGGGTGGCCGTAGACCCGCGCCATCAGGGGCAGGGGCTTGGCTATTTCGTCACGCTTGCCACCCTGCACGAGTTTCGGCGCATGGGGCTGAAAGATGCCGTGCTGGAAACCGACGACCACCGATTAGGGGCCATCAAAATCTATCAGGGCCTGGGATTTACGCCGGAACACCGCCACGACACGCACCTGGAGCGCTGGGCCATCGTGATCTCCAACCTGCTCAACGCCGCCAATCTCTAGAAAACATGAAAAGAAGATGTGAAGACATCGTCCGGGCGCGAGAACGCTGTTCGCGGCGGGGCGCGGCAGCCGGGAGCCTTTTGCTTATGAATGCAGGCCGCAGCCTAACTATGCGCCTTTTATTTATGCGCCCTCCATCTATGCGCCCTCTATGCAGGCTCCTTTTCGCCTGTCTTTGCGCGTGCCTGCTGGCTCGCGTGTGTGGGGCGCAGGCGCAGCCGCAGTTGCAGCAGGTGCGCCGCCCCGAGCCGGTCACACCCGCTCATGTCCTGGTCGTCATCAACCGGCTGTCGCCCGACTCGGTCGCCATTGGCGGCTATTACATCGAAAAACGGCACATCCCCACCACCAACATCTGCAAAATTTCGTGTCCCACGGGCGAAGAGTGTTCGCCGCATGAGTATGAGGTGCAGATTGAAAATACCATCACGGCATTTCTGACCAATCGGCCCGGCATTGACTTTATTGTCCTGACCAAAGGCGTACCCAGTCGCAGGCAGGACGGCCACAGCGTGGACAGTACACTGGCCTCCGTGGGCGCTCCAAATCGCGCCTTTCACATGGCGAACCCTTATTTTACCAAACTGGGCCGTTTCACATTTGCAGAGTACCATTTTCGGCTGGTCACGCGGCTGGACGGTTACACGCGAGCGCAATGCCTGAAACTGGTAGATAATGCTCTGGCGGCCCAGCCTGTACGCGGCCCGTTTCTGCTGCACAACGCGCCCGTAGATCCTAAAGGCGGTCTGGGGCCGGTCAGCGAACACATCAAAATAGCCGATGCGGCCCTGAAAGCCAGAGGATTGCAAACGCTCTACGATGCCGATGCCAAGTTTCCGACCGGCAAGAACCTGATGGGCTATTTTTCGTTCGGCAGCAACGACACGCGTTTTGACAAGGTCGCCTACGACGCCCTCACGTTTGTTCCGGGGGCCATTGCCGAGACCGTGGTTTCCACGAGCGGGCGCACGTTCAGCAATCCGCAGGCCCCCGGTCAGTCCCTCATCGCCGACCTGATCGCGCAGGGCGTTACAGGCTGCAAGGGCTATGTTTCCGAGCCGTACAGCGACGCCATCGCGTATGCGAGCCTGCTGTTCGACCGCTACACCATAGGCTTTACCCTTGCCGAAAGTTTTTACATGGCGTCGCGCTATTTGGGCTGGCAGGATGTCGTGATCGGCGACCCGCTCTGCGCCCCGTATGCCCTGCCCGCAAAGCCTTCGCAATAGAAATCGTCAGAAATCGTCAGAAATCGTCACGGCGCAAGTTTTCCAACCCGATTCGCGCGGCCTGCGGTACATATAACAGCAGGATTTATCCATGCGATGCCGAATGAATATAGCAGGCGCGAAAAAACCGGGCAAAGGCAATAGAAGTCGAGACACTGCCGGCTTATTCGCAGGCTTATTCGCAGGTATACCGTTTTAAGCAGAGCATTCCAAGCAGAGCATGGACATGGAGCAAGAGGGTTTATGCTGCAAGAAGCGTGGCGCATCACACTGCTGGGAGAATTGCAGGCGCGGCAGGGTGGCCGGGTCGTCAGCCGCTTTGCCACGCAGAAGACCGGCGCACTGCTGGCATATCTCGCCTATTACGCCGACCGGGCGCACACGCGCGAGGAACTGACGGAACAACTCTGGCCCGATACGGGCGAGGCGGGCCGTAACAGCCTGCGCGTCGCCCTCGCCTCGCTAAGACGCATTCTGGAACCCGCGTCCGTGACGCCGGGAACCGTGATCGTCGCCGACCGCAGTACGGCATCGCTGCGCCCCGGAGCGTTTGCGACCGACACGGCGGAATTCGCGCGGCACATCGAACACGCGAATCGGGCGCAGGACGAAGCAGAGCGCGCCGCGCATCTGATACAGGCTGTGGCCCTTTACCGAAGCGGCCTGCTGCCCAATCTGTACGACGCATGGGCCGAGGCCGAGCGCGTCCGGCTGGCCGAGGTCTATCTCAATGCGCTGCGTCGGCTTGTCCGCAGTCTGGCCGCGCAAAAGCAGTACGAGCAGTCACTGCCTTACGCGCGCCTTGCCGTCAGTCTGGACCCGCTGAGGGAAGAAGCGCACATAGACGCCATGCGCCTGTACGCCGCGGCCGGGCAGCCCACGGCGGCCCTGCGCCAGTATCAGGAACTGGAGCGCGTCCTGCGCGCCGACATGAACGCGCTTCCTTCCGCCGCCTCCCGCGCCCTGGCCGCGCAGATCACAAACCTGCTGGGGCATGGCGGAGGCCACGCCCCGTCCGTTTCCGACCTCCTCGCCCTGTCGCCCGCCGATGCGCCGTCACCCGATGCGCCATTACCTAACGGGACGCCGCGCAACGGGCTGGGAAACGCTTCGCCCCGGCCTGCCCCGACTTGGGCTGATAGTTCCGGCGCGGCGGGCAGTCCCTCCCCTCGTGACGCCGCATCCCCGGCGTATTCTCTGCCGCAAGATACGCCGCGCAGCAGGGGCAGCCTGCCCCTGCCGCTCACGTCGTTTTTTGGCCGCGAAGCGGAAATTGCGGGCATTACAGCACAGCTTTCACCCGCATTTCCCACTGCGCCGCCGTCTGCTGCCCTGATTGTCCCGCCGCCTTCTTCCGCTTCTCCTGCCGATACTGCTTTGGCGCATTTTGGCGGGGTGGATCTTGTGTCCCCGCAATCAATGCCTATATCCCGCCGGAGCGCGCGGCTGGTGACGCTGACCGGGCCGGGAGGAACCGGCAAAACGCGGCTGGCAGTGGAGGCCGGGCAGGGGCTGGAGGCGCTGTATCCCGGCGGCGTCTGGTTTGTTCCGCTTGCGGATGTCGCCGCTCCCTCTCTCATCGTCGCCGCCGTCGCGGGCGTTTTGCGCCTGCCGCGCACCCAGGACGCCGACCCCATCGAGCAGATCGTCGCATTCGCCGCTCGCGCCCCGCTGCTGCTGATACTGGACAACTTCGAGCATCTGGCGCTGTCCGGCGGTGAAATAGTCGCGGCCCTGCTGGAACACGCCCCTCTGCTCGCCTGCCTTGTGACCTCGCGGCGCACACTGGGCGTTGCGGGCGAACAGGAGATAGCCGTAGCGCCGCTGCCCCTGCCTCCAAGCGTACAACTGTTTTTGGATCGCGCCCAAGCCGCGCGCCCCGATTTTCAGATCACGGCAAGCAATAAAGAGGCCGTTTATGCGCTGTGCCGGGGTTTGGAAGGCTTGCCGCTGGCCCTGGAACTTGCCGCCGCCCGTATCCGGGCTATGACGCCCGCGCAGATGCTCGCGCACCTGTCGCAGCGCTTCGACCTGCTGGTCAACCGGCGGGCCGGCAAGGACGCGCGACATCGTTCGCTGCGGGCGACGCTTGAGTGGAGCGTTCAGATGCTGTCGCCGACCGCGCGCCGGTTCTTTGCGCGCCTGTCCGTGTTCGCGGGCGGCTGGACCCTGGAAGCGGCCCAGGACATCTGCGACGCCCCGGACGCCCTGGAGCTTCTGGAACAACTGCGTGACGACTCGCTGCTGATTGCGGAAGCGGCAGGCGAGGGCGGCGAACAAGCGGTGCGCTTTCGCTTTCTGGAAACCGTGCGCGAGTTCGCCCGCGAACTAAGGCGGGACGCGGACGACATGGAGGAGCGTCACGCCGTATACTTCCTGCGCCTGATTACGGAAGCGGAGCCGCAGCTGCGCGGGCCGAACGCCAAAACATGGCTTGCGCGGCTGGCAGCGGAGCAGGAAAACCTTCGGGCCGTGCAGGCCTGGAGCCTGACGCCGGACGCGGATCAGGAATTGGGACTGCACTTTGCCAATCTACTGTGGCTGTACTGGACCATGCGCGGCAGCGGGAACGAGGCGCGGCAGTGGCTCGATCTGCTGTTCGCCCGCGCGGGCGAGGAACACGCGGAACCCACGCTTCTGCGCGCCAAAGCCATCAACACGGCGGGCATGATGGCGCATCGCCAGAGCGATTTCGGCGGGGCGGACAGGTACTACAGCGCGAGCATCACCATGTTCCGCGCCCTCGACAACCGGCGCGGCCTGTTCAGCGTTCTGAGCAATCTGGGGGGAGTGGCGCGCGATCAGGGCGATCTGGCGCGGGCGCGGATGCTTCTGGAGGAGAGCCTGACGATTGCGCGCGAGGAAGCGCGGCCCTTCGGCGTCGCTGCGGCCCTGAACAATCTCGCCTCGGTCGTGACCCGGCAGCAGGAGTTCGACCTGGCCCGCCGGCTGCTGGAAGAGTGCCTGCCGATTAAGCGCGCCCTCCAGGAGCCGACCGGCATCGCCATTACGCTGTGCAATCTTGCAGTGGTCGCGCATGAGCAGGGAGATTACGCTCAGGCGAACCAATTGGAGCGCGAGGGTCTGGCGATATGCCGCAACGTGGGGGATAAAGAGCATACATTGTCGGCATTGTCCTGTCTTGGCGACACATTGCAGGCGCAGGGGGATCGCACTGCCGCCCGCGCCTGCTACGAGGAGTGCCTGCATCTCAGCCAGGAAACAGGCAGCCGAACCGGCGCAGCGCTTTCGCTTGGGGGCATGGCGAGCGTGGCCCAGGCCGTCGGCCTGACGGCGCGGGCGGCCAGCCTTCTGGCCGCTTCCGAGACCCTGCGCCACAGCATCGGCTATGCCGACACGCTTTCAAACACCGAGCGGCATAAGGAAACGCTTGCCGCCGCCCGCGCCGCCCTGCCGCCGGACGCATTTGCAGCGGCGTGGGAAACCGGACGCAGCCTGACTCTGGATCAGGCCATCACCCTCGCGCTGCAAATATAACAGGTATTTTGCCGCGCCACCGTTTCACGCCACCGGGTACAATGCTGACATGACTACCTCGCCGCCTGATCCACTTCAACAACTGCAAATTGATCTTCAGGCGATGTGTCTTGAATTGCAGCGAAGAACCGGACTTGTGTCGCGCTGGAGCGGTGTCATTCATGTTTCCAACAACCCTCTGTATCTAGGCGCAAAGCAATGGAGTTGCGACATTGATATAGACCAGAGTTTGCTGACGCGTCCCCGCCGTTATTCGACTGGACTGCACGAACTTTTGCACAGTGTCAGCGTCGGCCTCAACCCCGCCGAATATCCTCGTTTCACCGGATACGAAGAAGGCGTTGTGGAACAGTGTACGCGCCTGTTGCGGGACGAGATATTCGCCGCCGTCGGGCTGCAAGGCCCGTTCGATGTCCGTAACTCCTACCCGAACGAGATTGCCGCACTCGAAGCGTTGCGAAACCGCACTTTGAGGCCAGACCACGATTTTTACCTGGCTCTGCTTGCGACGCCCTTGCAAATTCGCGACGCCATTGTGTTACAATGGATACAGTGGGCAGAACCAATGACAAGCGCGAGCCGGATTGATTACGAAACAGCCGTGACGCGCAGGATACTTCGACCATGACACGCCGCGAAATAAGCAGTCAAATACGTGCCGCGCAAACACTCACCGACTGTTACAAAGTGAGTCAACTTCTGCGCGACTATTTGCAATTGCATCCCGACGACGATGACCTGCGCGATGAGGGCAGCAGTCTCTACATGAAAATGACTGCACTGGAACAGACCGGGCAAGCATCTCTGTCAAGCGTGGTTTCGCGAACTGAACATGCCGCAGGTAGCAAGATCAAGGCTGAGAAATCTAAGCTGTAAGCAAGATCGTCCTATGTACCGCCAGTTCGCGCGCAATGGGCGCGGCTTCCAGCAGGCCGCGCACCCCATAAACGCCCCTGCCGCCCGTATCTTCCACATCGGTAAACAGCGCGGCAAGCGCTTCGATCAGCCTGCTTACCTCCGCTGGCGTCAGCACATCCTCTATGACCGCAAACCCCTCTTTCTTCAATCCGCTCGCTTCGTTCGTATCTTTCCGAATGTGTGTTTGCCATCCTACGTTCGCGCCCGTCCCTGCGTCCTGCATCATATCCCCTTTTTGCCTCGTCCGCGCCCTGCTTGCCCGCTCACGGCAGGATTTCATATCCTTCTGCGCGAACAACAGTATGCTGGAAGCCTTTCTAACCTCTTCCCCTATTGCACTTTAAGCTGTGATAAGCTGTGATGATCTGTGTAAATCTGTGGACAACCCTTCTGGAGACATTGTGAACGAACCGACCGGGGACATAACGCAACACACCGAAACGCGCAATGACGCGTGGCTGACCGAACGTGTGCGCTTACTGCGCGAAAACCATTTTGCCGATGTGCCGCAGGGCTACCCCATCGTGACGCGTTTCAGCACACGGGCCAAATACCGCCTGGGCTGTATTTGCGCCCGCGACGGCAATGCCCTGATACAGGTGAACCGCTTATATGCGGATGTGGCTGTACCCGTGTATGTGGTAGATGGCACACTCGCGCACGAACTGGCGCACTATGCCCACGGCTTTGGGTCGGGGCTGCCGCGCGTGTATGAACACGCGCACCGGGGCGGCGTGGTGGATAAGGAACTGCTCGCGCGGGGATTGGGGCCGCTGTACGAGCGGGCCGAACAGTGGCGACGGCAGCACTGGGATACGTTTTATCAATCGCGCTGCGGCGATCTGGTGGAGCGCGAACACGCGCAGCAGGGCATGACGGACGCCGTCTGGGATCTGTTCCTCAACGCGCCCAACCGCCGCTCGTCTGCCGATTTGCAGGCCCGGTACGCTCGGCTTGCCATGCGGCTGGCCGGACACGCGCCTCGTGTGCCACTGTTCGAGGTGGAATGGCTGCGGGCCACGCCGCGCCAGATGTTCCCGTCCTACTGGTACGCCAAAACGCGTGTGCTGCGCCTGCATGGTCTCTTAGCCGACAAGCGCGTCCCGGACAATCTGGTAGATTTCGAGATCGCGTACTGGCTGTGCCGCCAGACGGTCGGGGAACCCTGGCAGCGCGTCCACGCCCTGCTGTGTCAATCGGGATTGGACGCGCAGGCCCTGGACGCCCTCGCATGGCGCAAGCGTTCGTGGAAAGCTTTCTGTACGCGCCATCACCCGTTGCGTAACACTCGGTAGCGGTGCAGGTCGATCAAAAGCGTCACTTCTGTTGTCGCAGCATATCGAGTTCGCCGCGCAGCCGGTTCAACTCGGCTTCTGCTGTTTCCGCTCGCTGCGCTTCCCCTTCTGCGCGTCGGTCCGCCGCCTGCGCGCGTTCGTCTGCCGCTTGCGCCCTCTGCGCCTCTTGCTGCGCCCTTTGCGCCTCTTGCTGCGCCCTCTGCGCTTCGCTTTCGGCGCGCTTCGTCTCTTGTTCCGCCCGCTGCATTTCCTGCAATCGCTGCGCTTCGGCCTGTGCATACGTGGGCAGGAACTTGCCACTTGCAGGATCGTACAGGCGCAGGGTCTCGCCCTCGACAACCAGTTCCAGCCCTAGCTGCTCGCTTGTCATGCGGTCGTCACGCAGTTCGATGGGTTGGTACACGCCGTTGACGAGCCGCTGCCCCTGCAAGCGCGGGCTGAGGTAGTCGCCCGTGGGATCAAACTGGAAATACTCGGCTACGCGCAAGACCTGCTCGTACAGTGGGCGCTTGACACTCACATCTTCCTTCTGTGTCTTCCTGGACGTGAGTTCAATCACGACACATGGCGCGATGCCGTTGTCTTCCCATAGCTTGTAGAAGTGGCGGACGCCTTTTGGCTCGATGCCCATCACAACATAGCAGTCGGGTGAGACACGCGCTTTGGGGTTGCCTTCCTCATAGTACACGAAGTCGTTGCCCGCCACAAGCACATCGGGACGAGCGGCGAAGTAGAACTCCAGCGCGTCACAGCAGTAGGCCATCAGCTTGCGGTGCAGCACATCTTCGGCCATCGGCTTGCCGTCTCCTGTGGGATAGTAGGGCGCGCGCTTCTTCCTGAGCGTCGAGCCGCTTTGTCTGTTCGACGCCTGTGCAGGGCGTAGTGGCGCATCGCTGAGGGTGGTTTGTGTGTCGGGCAGGACGCTGTTTTGCGGCAGGGTATTTTGTCGTGTGCGGCGCGGCGTGCTGATGGCTGTCATTCTCGGGCCTCCTGCGCGTGGCTGCCGGAACGGCCTGCGCGCCTGGGTGTGCATACTTGTTTGTAATAGCAGACCTACTCCCACAGTATAGGCCGAAACCGGAAGCACAGCGCAATACTTTTTGCGGCTGTCAGGAGATGAGGCGTTGCAGGCGTTCTGCTCCGGGGCAGGCTCGCCTCTGAAATATTGTTCCTTCCAGCGCCTGTTACCGGTCAGAAAGAACCCTAGCGGCGGCGTTTTGTCAGGGGAGGGCGGGGCAGGCGGCGGGGTTTTTCTTCTTTGATAACCTGCCACTGGCCGCTGATGACTTTGGCATACACGTCCAGGACGCCCTGCGCCATTGCGTCGGGCGTGTAAATCTGCGCCGACTGGTAGCCCCGTTCGCCGATGCCCCGGCGCAGGGACGCGTCGCGCAGCAGCCCTTCGACCGCATCCGCAAATGGCTGTACGCCAAACGACACCAGGCGGCCCGTGCGCCCGTCCTCGATGATCTCGGTCGGCCCGCCCTGATCTATCGCCACGCACGGCAGGCGCATCTGCATGGCCTCGATCAATACCAGTCCCTGCGTTTCCGAGGGCGAGGCGAGCGTAAACACGTCGGCAGAAGCGTACCAGTCGGGAATGTCTTCGTGCGGCTGAACGCCCGTAAACGTCACCCGGTCGCGCAGGTTTAGTTCCCCGGTCAGCTCTTCTAAGGGAACGCGGCATTGGCCGTCGCCGACAATCGCCAGGTGCATTCTGTCCAGGGGGGCAGGCAGGCCGCGCTCGCGCAGGGCGGCCAGGACGTACAAAAGCAGTTCAACGTGTTTTTCGGGGCCAAGTCGCCCCACGTACAGGAGAAGCGGGGTGTCGTCGCGCAGGCCCAACCGCTCGCGCATCCGGGCGCGTCCGCACTCCGAAGCGGTTAGGGGCGGTACTCCGGTCGGCACGCGGGCAAAGTGGGCGCGGACGCGGGCCGCAAGCAGGGCTTCGCGGGTGTGGCGGCTTGGCACGATTACGGCGTCGGCTTTGGCGCAAAACCGGCGCACGTAGCCTCTTACGGCGGGCCGTCCTACCCGGCGCATCAGGGAGGATTTGGAGTTGCCCATCATGGCGTCGTACAGGGAGTGGGCCGTGTATACCATCGGCAGGCCGTAGCGCCGCGCAGTCTCGGCCCCTAATCGGCCCACGGTAAAGGGATGCTGGCAATGCACCACGTCTACGCCCAATCGCCCGAAATCTATGGGAATGCGTGGAAACGGGCGGGCGAGGTGAAAAGGATGCTGGGGGAAGGGGAATTCAGGCAGGCGAAAGACGTCCCGGTCGTCCGGCTGAGGTGTGCCGGGCGCAAAAACAAACACCGTGTGTCCCCGCGTCCGCAGCGTATCGCGCAGCGTGTCTATGGACGTCACGACGCCATTGGCGACCGGCCTGTAACATTCTGTGAAAACAGCAACGCGCATACCCGACACAGCCCCGCTCTCGTGCCGCGACAGATACGGATGTGGCGGCACATGCCCCGATGGCCCTGCGTCTGCCCCGATTCCCGCACTGTTCCGGTTTCCGCCGCGCCGCCGACTGCCTGCGGTTCGTACAAACACGCCGCGTAGCCCGACGCGACGGGTTACTCTGTGCCTTTATTATATATCGGAACGGGGGTTGTGTCAAATCAACGCACTGCAAAACTCGTTTCAAGCTATCCTGCCGTCGGGAAAACGGCAGGAATCTCCTGTGAACTTCTTCTGAAACGGCTGCCGAGCAACAAATGCTTCACAATTGGACTTCTATCTTCGAGCAGATTTGCCGGCCCCATCGAAGCGGCAGGAGACAACAAGCGTTGTCGTTGCGGCGTCTTTGGGCGCGCTTTTGCTTGCGCCCCCGCCCCCTGCGCCCGATGCGGACAGGCCGCAGTATGCCGTCTGCATGGTATTGATGTCCCGCGTGGACAACTGCGTTCGCGTGTACACTTCGGGGCTGCTGCTCATCACGTCGCCATGATCGTTGCTGTGTCCCGCGATGCCGAGCGCGTGTCCGAACTCGTGGGCGGCGACCGGCACGATGCTGGCGATGTCCGTCAAATACGTCATGTTAAACGTAATGGTCGCGTCCAGCATCTGCTGTTTGCCGTTGAAATGGTACTCGGTGATCGCGCCGTAGCCTGTCTCGCCCCGCGCCTCGAATTGAACCACGATGCTGGCCGCGCTTTGCTGCGTGGTTTCCTGATACAGCGCGGGCTGCCCGGTCGCCAATGCCCACCAGTCGAAGCCCGCCAGTGCCTGCGCCTTACGGTCGGGCGTGACATAGTCGCCGGGAACAAAGTACACCTGGGTGGGCAGCGCGTTCCAGTGGTACAGGTGATTGGGTGTGCCATTCGCGGGATCGGTTTCTGCGCCGAAGTTGGGCGCGTATGTCGTCAGGCTGCACCCCGCCGCGCCGCCTGCCGAAGCGGAAGTTGGCGCAGCGGGCGCGGCGCTCGTTCCCGTAGACGCCGTGGACGCAGGCGGCGCGGTTGTGGCAGGAAGGGGCGCTGTCGTGACCGGGGCTGTCGCCGCCGGCAGAGTGCGCGTCGAACCGCCGCCCTGCCCGCATCCCGTCAGGCTCATCACGCCCCCAAATGCCGCAGTAAGACATAGTATGAATGCCCACGCCCGCACATTCGCCCGCAAAGAATAAAGTCGTTCCATGCTTCCTCTTGTTTCTGTCCCTTACTTCTGTCCCTCATCTTATGCCGCCGCGCCACGCCGATGATTGTGGATCTATGGTCGCGCCATTCAGGGCGCGGTTCGGGGCGCAAACCCGGCGGATGCGGCTTTTATCTTCGGCAGAATCCCGTAAATACACAGAGAACGAACGTGAGGAAATGGGGCAGGCGGTTGACGCGTCAAGGCGTTTTCGCTATAATAGCGGAGAGGATACCGAGAAAATACTGCAGGGCATGGAATGAAGATTAGATACGCGTGTCTTTGCTGCGGCTACAAAACATTGTCTGAACCGCCGCCGGGTACGTATGATATATGCGAGATCTGCTTTTGGGAAGATGACGGGGTACAGTTCGCCAATCCCGATTGGGAAGTCGGGGCCAATCACGAGTCACTGAGGCAGGCGCAGCAAAAATTCCTCACGCGTAAGTCTTACTGAGGCCTGTGTTCCTGGGGGCGTGAGGTGCGGGCAGGCGATGAGCGCGACCCGGACTGGCCGCCGCTGCCGGACAAGTTGTAGAGGATGAAATACCATGATTCAAACAGTGGATGCCTTTTTTGATGGGACGGTACTAAGACCGGATACGCCTCTGCCCTTAGAGGCGAACACACGAGTGCGGGTGACAGTGGAAACATTGCCTGCACAGGTACAGCCTCCGCGCTCCTTCCTGCGTACCGCGCGTTCCCTGAAACTCGAAGGCCCTGCCGATTGGGCGGAGAATTTAGAAAACTATCTGTACGGAGAGGAGCATGAGCCGACTGGCTGAGGCGTTTTTGGACGCGGCTTACGCGATTGCCCTTGCTGCTCCGGGCGACCGTTTTCACGCGAAAGCGGATGAACTTGCGGAACAAATGGAGCAAGACGGCACAAAGATCGTCACCACGCGAGCCGTGCTGCTGGAAATCGGCAACGCTCTGAGCAAACAACGCTTTCGGGCCGATGCAGTTGATCTCTTAGAGACGCTCGAAGAAGACTCAACCATAGAAATAGTGCCTTTGACCGAAGAACTCTTTGCCCGCGCTTTTCAACTGTACCGCTCCCGTCCTGACAAGGAGTGGGGGTTGGTTGACTGCGTATCGTTTACTGTCATGCAGGAACGTGGTATTGCGGCGGCGTTGACTACGGACGACCATTTCAAGCAGGCAGGGTTTCGTGTGCTGCTGCGTGAGGCATGAGGCAAATGCCGTGCCGCAAAGGTCAAACGTCTCTTAACAAAGTCTCAGACGCTTTTAACCCTGTCTTAACGTAGATGTCTTATAATACAGGCGTATACGTGCGGCAATGTGAAACGCGTTGGCGAAGGCCTTGCAGGAACATCGGGACAGAGACGGGCAGCAAAGATAGTGAATGTTTTGATTGTGGAAGATGATGCGAGCGTGGCCCGGTTCCTGCATCAGGCGCTGGCCGAAGCGGGATACGCGCCCTATACGGCAGGCGACGGGCAGACAGCCTACGACCTGGCGCGGGACGGGCGTTTCGACCTGATCCTGCTCGACGTGATGCTGCCCCGCATGGACGGCCTGGAAGTGTGCCGGGGTCTGAGGCAGGAACGCGTCGCAACGTCCATTCTGCTGATTACGGCCCGCGACGCCCTGGAAGATAAAATCGCAGGACTGGACAGCGGGGCGGACGATTACATCGTAAAACCGTTTCAGGTCGGGGAACTGCTGGCCCGTGTCCGCGCTCTGCTGCGCCGGATAGCGTCGGCCCCGGCCCTGCTGCGGGCGGGCGACCTGACTCTTGACCCGGCCACGCGCCGCGCCGAACGCGCCGGCAAAACGATCCTGCTTTCCGCAACCGAGTACGCTCTGCTGGAGTACCTGATGCGCCATGCAGGCCGTGTGCTGACCCGGTCGCAGATACTCGAACACGTCTGGCAGTACGACTTTGACGGCAATGACAATGTGCTGGACGTGTACATCAGCTATCTGCGCAGCAAAATAGACAAAGGCCAGCCCAATCCGCTGATCCACACGGTACGCGGCGCGGGCTATCGCCTCGAAGCTCTGGATACCCCCGCTGGCCCTGCCAATCCTGCAAACCCTTGATGCGGAACTACGGCTGAAGTCAAGAAGAGAGGCCGCAAAAACAGGGCGCAAGCGTAAGACGCAGGCGACAGGGCAGCAGGAAAGTCCGTGCCGCAAATAGGATAAATCACGGCATGATGAAATTGCAAGTATGAGAAAACTGCCTGCCTCCATTCGCGCCCGCATGACGCTGGCGTTCGCGTTTGCTGTCATTGCCCTGATGCTGCCCGCCTGCCTGCTGCTGGCCGGGTACGCGCGCCGCATGGCCCTGGCAAACGCGAACACGACCCTGCAAAGCGCGCGGGCCAAAGTGGAACATGAACTTCCCGCCGCATTTCACTCTTTCGATCTGAACCGAGATCGAGCGGAACTCAGCGAGGCCGAGGACGACATCGCGCAGGAACGCGTGGCCCTGCTGCTGCTGGATCGTCAGGGGCAGATTGTCGAGGCGTCGCGCAATGCCGCGCCGTTTCGCCGGTCGTTCGCCTGGCGCGGTTCTGGCGCCGACGAAGGACGTGACTGGCGGGTTCTTTCCCTCCGCATGGAAGATACTACGCTGGTTCTGGGCCTGCCCTGGACGGACACGCGGCGCGGCCTGGACAATCAGGCGTGGACACTCGTGCTGCTCAGTCTTTTCATGGGCGGCGCGGCCACCATAGGGGCGTGGTTCCTTGTGGGGCGCACATTATCCCCCATCGGCAGATTGTCGCAGCAGGCGCGCGAGGCCGGCGCGGACGGTTCCCGCCTGCAGTTGCAGCCCCCCTCGCAGGACGCCGAAGTTGTAGAACTGGTGTCCACGCTCAACGACCTGCTGCTGCGCCAATCACGCGCCAATGAAGCGCGGGGCCGCTTTTATGCCGCCGCGTCGCACGAACTACGCACCCCCTTGCAGGCGCTTTCGGGGCATCTGGAACTGGCCCTGCAGCGCGAACGGACGCGCGACGAGTACCGGAACGTGGTGGTTGAGGCCAACACGCAGACGCAGCGGCTCACGTCGCTTGTGCGCGACCTGCTGCGCCTGCACCAACTGGAAGGCGGAACGCGCTTCGCGCAGGAACCCGTGGACATGGAACAGACGTGCCGGCGTGTCCTCCAATCGCTGGCTCCGCTGATCGCGGCGCACAGCCGGAACGTGCAAACCGAGATAACGCCCGGCGTGTTCGTGGCGTCTGCTCCTGCACATGCCGACATCATCACGCGCAACCTGATCGAAAACGCCGTGCAGCACGCCGCGCTAAACGGTTCCATCCGCGTGTCTCTGCGCGACGGCGAAAACGGGACGCGGCTGGAGATACGAAATCCTGCCGACGGCGCAGATGACCGTTCGCCGGAGCAATGGTTCGAGGCGTTCTATCGTCCCGACGCGTCGCGCACATCGCGCACGGGCGGCAACGGCCTGGGATTGGCGCTGTGCAAAGCCATAGCCGACGCGAACGGCTGGCAGATCTCCCTGCGGCGCGAGGGCGCGGACATGGTCGCGGCTGTGGTTTTCACCTCGTGAACGCGTCCGCTGCGCGCGGTTAAAAAGTAGATAGCCGCAAATGAACGTGAATAAACGCGCATAAATTTGCTGTTTTCGCACCACAGGATAAGCCCCGCGTATAGAAGGCTGACAGGCGAAGTTGAAATGTCCGCGTCAGATAAAAGTGTCAGGAAAGGTTTCATCGTGCGTCTGAGTTCATCGTTCGTCTCGTTCAATCTTGCCTCATTCGATTTTGTATCTCTTGGTGTCGGCGTGTCGGTGGCGACTGTTTTCATGGCGCTGCCTGCCTGCGGACAGAACGCGCCCGCTCCTGCTCCGCGCTCCCCCATGCCGCAGGCCGCTCCTGCGCCGCAAACAACTATGCCCCGGCCTCCCGGCCCGCAAACATCGCCCACGCCCACGCCACAGGGGCAAAACATACGCGGACAAAACACACCCGCCGGAACCGGGGCGCAAACGCCGCCCATAGCCGCAACAAACGCCCAGACGTTTTCCCTGACAGACGCCCTGAACCTGGCTCAGTCGCGCAGTTTTGTGTCGCAGCAGTACGATGCGCGCGTGGCCGGGGCCGCAGCGCGCATCACAAGCGCGGGCGCGCTGCTCAATCCCGTGTTCAGCATCGGCGCGCATGTCGGTAAAAATACGGGCGGCACGGATGAAGATTATCTGATCTCCGAGACCTTTGAATTGGGCGACAAGTCCCGGCAGCGGCTAAGAGCCGCGCGGGCCGACCGCGAAGCGGCCACGTTGGACAGGCAGCAGGCGCGTAACGATCTTGTATTCAATGTGCAGTCAGCCTATTTCGAGGCGCAGCGGGCCGAGGCCGAGCGCGGGTTGGCCCTGAACGCCCTGGACAACGCCCGCAAATTTGCCGAAACCGCGCAGCTGCAGTTTACCGCAGGGGATGTGGCGCGTTCGCAGGTGGTACGCAGCCGCATCGAGCAGAACCGGGCCGAACAAGCCCTGACCGTGGCCGACACGGAACGCGCCAATCGCCTCGCTGCCCTGCGCAGCCTGGCCCGAATGCAGGATGGAACCGCCTTTACGCTGGACGGCGCGCTGCCCTTTGCGCCCCGAACGTACAGTCTGCCCGACCTCGAAACATACGCCCTCTCGCGTCGTCCCGACCTGCTTTCCGCCCGGCGCACCCGCGACAGCAAGGAAGCCCTGCTGCACGGCGCGCGGGCGCAGTCGCAGCCCGACTTGTTCGTGGAAGCGCGGCACGGCAACATTGATGTCACGCAGGGCGGTAACTCGGCCCGCGCGGGCCTGCTGTTTCCCCTCGCCGATTTCGGGCGCGGGCGCTCCGATGTCACCGTGGCAAAGGCCGTGTTGACCGAACAGGACGCCATCATCGCCGAGTCGCGCCGTATGGCCCTGCTGGACGTGGATACCGCGTTCCGCAATCTGGAGCAGGCGCGGCGCACCGTCGAGTCTTTTCAGGGCGGACGACTGGACAGCAGCCGCGAATTGCTGGACATGGCGCAGGTCGGCTACGCGCAGGGCGCGAACACGTTTCTGGAACTGCTGGACGCGCAGCAGGTGTACCGCACCGAGCAGACCGATTACACCCGCGCCCTTGCCGCCTACAACATCGCCCTCGCCGCCCTGCAGCGCGCGGTGGGCGGCACGCTGCCATAAAAGAGTCTCTCAGCCCCGCGCAGAGGCACAGAAAAAGACATAGAGAACAAAAGATAAAAGACAGAAGACAGAAGACGAGCATGAACCGCGAAACACGCAAAACAAACGCAAAAAATACAAAACCACGCGCCGATTTATTCAAGAGAAATCCTGTTAATCCTGAAAATCTTGTTAATCCTGTCTATGGATTTTCCTCTTCTCTCCGCGCCTCTGCGCCTCTGCCTAAGATGTTCCTTTTCCTGTCCCTGATTACCGTCGTCGGGCTGGCGGGATGCAAGAAGGGCGGGGCGGCGGACGCGGCAGGGGATAAGAGCGATGAGGGCGCGTCCGCGCCGGTCGCCGTGGAGATGGCGACGCCGATTGTGCAGGACGTAGAGGTGACGGTCGGGGCGCAGGGGACGCTGGGCGCGGCGCAGGGCGCAAATGTGCGCGTGGCCGCGCCGTTTGCCGGACGCCTGACAGCGGTGTATGTGCGCGAGGGTGATGTGGTACGGCAGGGGCAGCGGCTCGCCCTCGTGGACAATCGCCCGCAGCAGGCGCAGGCGCAGAGTGCGCGGGCGGCTGTGCGCGTGGCCGAGGTGCAGGCGCGCGGCTCGCAGCTTGCCGCGCAGGCGGCGGGCGTGGATCAAAGCGGGGCCGTGCGTACCAATCGCCTTGCCCTCGATGCCGCCGTTCTGGATCGCGCCACGCAATCGCGGCAGGCGCAAAATGCCCTGGACACGGCCCAGACCGATCTGGCCCGCATCCGGGCGGGCGCGCGACCTCAGGAGATCGCGCAGGCGGATCAAACCATCGCGCAGGCGCAGGCCACCCAATCGCGCGCCCAGACCGAGCGTGACCGCGTACAATTCTTGTTCGACAAGGGCGTTGCCGCCCGCCGTCAATTAGATGACGCCCTGACCGCGTATGCCGTCGCCAACAGCGGACTGACGAGCGCGCAGCAGGCCGCGAACCTGCTCCGGGCCGGGGCTAGAAGCGAAGAGGTGCGGGCGGGCGAGCTGCGCGTCGAGGGCGCGCGGGACGCTCTTGTCAGCGCGCAAAAAAGCGGCGACGCCAAGATATTACAGGCGCGGGCCGCGCTGCAGCAGGCGCAGCAAAGCCGCCTGAATGTGGCCGTAAAGCAGGAGGAAGCGCGGGCCATGCAGGACACGACAGTTCAAAAGCAGGCCGATCTTGCCGCTGCGCTCGCGACTGCCAATTACGCCGAGTTGCGCGCGCCCATCTCCGGCACGATCACGCGCCGCGCGGCAAATGTGGGTGACATGGCCGACCCCGCTGCGCCCATCCTGGAAATCTCCGACCCCCGCGCCCTGAACATGACCGCCAGCCTGATCGCCGAGGACGGCCTGAAGGTGCGCGTCGGAATGCCCGCGCATGTCACGCTCGCCGACATACCCGGCAAAACATTTGGGGGCCGCGTCCTGAGCGTCGGACAGGTAGACCCGCAGAGCAATCTGATGTCGATTCGCCTGTCGGTAGGCGGCGCGTCCGGGCTGCGGGCCGGGGCGTTCGCAAGCGCCGACATTGTGCTGAAACGCATTCCGGGCGCGGTCGTGGTTCCCAAGAGCGCGGTCGTCACGCAGGACGGCAAGCAGGTCGCGTACACGGTCGGCAAGGACAGCGTGGCGCACATCAAGCCCGTCACGGTCGGCCCCGAAGCGGGTGGGGGCAAGCTGATCGCCGTCCTGAGCGGATTAAGCAAAGACGAGCCGGTCGTCAGCGTGGGCAACTACGAGCTGTCGGACGGCGCAAAAGTGAAACTCCCTGATGCCGAGGACGCCAAAAAAGACGATAAGCCCGACGGCAAAACGGATAATAAAACAGGCGGCGACAAAGCAGAAAGTAAGTCCGGCGATAAGGCGGATGATAAAGCCGGGGACAAGAAAGACAATAAGGGAAGCAAGCCATGAACCTCAGCCGCTTTGCCACGCACAACCTCAAGGCCGTGCTGTTCGTTACCGTGATCCTGTGCCTCATCGGGGGGCTGATGGTCGGCTCGTTTCCCGTATCCATTTTGCCCGACGTGACGTTTCCCCGCGTCAAGCTGATCGCCGAAGCGGGCGAGCGGCCTTCGCGCACGATGGTGGCGGGCATCACGCGGCCCATCGAAGAGGCGATCTCCACGGTTCCCGGCGTGTCGCGCCTGCGCTCCAATACCACGCGCGGTTCGAGCGAAATGTCCGTGGACATGGCGTGGGGAACGGACATGCTGACCGCGCAGCAGCTTATCAACGCCAAAGTGGGTGAGGTACGGTCGCAGCTTCCCCCGGAAACGCAGGTCACGGTCGAGCGCATGAACCCGACCGTATTTCCCATCATGGGACTGTCCCTGCGCTCCTCCCATCTATCGCAGGCGCAATTATGGAGTCTCGCCACATACACGCTCAAGCCCCTGCTGACACGCGTTGCGGGCGTGGCCCGCGTCGTCGTACAGGGCGGGCGCATTCCCGAACTGGCCGTCGAGGTGAACCCGCAAAAACTCGCCGCCTACAAACTCGCCCTTGCCGATGTGGAACAGGCGTTAGGGCAGACGAACGTGGTGCGGGCCGTGGGACGCATTGACCGGCAGGATCAGTTATTTCAGGTCCTGGTGTCGGGCGAGATCACCGACCCGGACACGATCAACAATGTGGTCATCACGCAGCGCGGCGGCGTACCGATCACGGTGCGGATGGTGGCGAACGTCCTGCCCGCCACGCAAGACCCCACGACCGTAATCACTGCGGATGGCGCGGAAAGCGTACTGCTCAACATCGTGCGGCAGCCCGACGCAAATACGGTCAGCGTGGTCGCGGGCGTCCGCTCGGAACTGGCACAGCTACGCAAGACCCTGCCTGCCGGTACGCAGATCGGCACGTTTTACGACCAGTCCATTCTCATCGGCGACGCGGTCGGCAGTGTGCGCGATGCGGTGCTTATCGGGGCCGTGCTTGCGGTCGTGGTTTTGCTGCTGTTTCTGGGCGACCTGCGGGCCACGCTCGTAACCGCCGCCATCATCCCCGCGACCGTGCTGATCACGTTTCTGCTGATGCGGCTGGCCGGCCTGACCCTGAACCTGATGACGCTGGGCGCGCTCGCGGTCGGCATCGGACTTGTCATTGACGACGCGATTGTGGTTGTGGAAAACGTGTTTCGGCATCTGGCGCAGGGGACGGGGCGCGACGAGGCCGTACAGCTTGCCGCGCAGGAGATCGCCGCCCCGATGATCTCGTCCACGCTGACAACCGTTGTCGTGTTTCTGCCGCTTGTGCTTGTGGCGGGCGTGTACGGCGCGTTCTTCACGGCCCTTGCCGTAACCCTGACCATCGCCCTGATCGTGAGTCTTATCCTGGCCCTGCTTGTCAGCCCCACCCTGTGCGCCACATTTCTCAGAACGCGGGCCGGGGCCAAAGAACACGGACGCCTGTTCGAGCGAACCATTCGCCTGTACGAGCGACTATTGCGCTTTGGCCTGCGCCATCGCTGGCTGGTTCCGGTCGGGGCCGCTGTTCTCATCGGCGCGACCGTATGGATGTTCGGGCGATTGGAGACCGGCCTGATGCCCGAAATGGACGAGGGCGCGTTCGTGCTGGACTATGTGCTTCCGCCCGGCACATCGCTGCAGGAAAGCGACCGGGTTTTGAAGCAGATCGAAGGCATCTTAAAGGAAACGCCCGAAGTAGCCGGGTACTCGCGGCGCACGGGCGCGGGCCTGGGCTTCGAGATCCATGAGTCGAACACGGGCGACTTTGCCGTCGTCTTGAAACAAAACCGCAGCAAGAAAATAGACGCCGTGATTGACGACGTGCGGGGCAGGATCAAGAGCGACGTGGCGGGCGTGGACGTAGACTTTTCGCAGATTTTGCAGGACCTTATCGGGGACTTGTCCGGCGCTCCCGCCCCGGTCGAGATCAAGTTGTTCGGCGAAAATCAGGCGGAACTCAACGCGCTCGCCAAAAGCGTGGCCGAAAAACTGGGCAAAGTACCCGGACTTGTAGACGTGAAGTCGGGCGTGATCGAGACCGGGCCGGAACTCGTAGCTCGGATTGACCCGCTCAAAGCGGGGCGCGTGGGCCTGACCGCAAATCTCGTCGCGGATCAGGCCAACTCGGCCATGTACGGCAATCAGGTGACGCAGCTTTTGCAGGGCGACCGGCAGGTCGGCGTGCGCGTTCGCTACCCGCTCGCGTTCCGGGGCGACAAAACGCAGATGGCCTTGCTGCCCATTCGCGCGCCGGGCGGCTTCAACCTGCCGCTTGCCTCGCTGGGCCAGATCGAAACGGTTCCCGGCACAAGCGAGGTAAATAGGGAGGATCAGCGGCGCGTCGTATCGGTCAGCGGACGATTGGACAAGCGCGACCTGGGCAGCGCGATGCGCGACGTAAGCGCCCTGATGAAACGTACCACGCTGCCGCCCGGTGTCACGTACCTGCTGGCGGGGCAGGCGCAAAGCCAGAGCGAGTCGTTCCGCAATCTGCTGCTGGTGCTGGGACTGGCGATATTGCTTGTCTTTGGCGTGATGCTGTTTCAATTCCGAACGTTCACGGCCCCACTCGTGATTTTGCTGGTCATGCCCCTGTCACTGTTCGGCGTGGCCCTGGGATTGTTCACGACGCATACCGCGCTGAATATCAGCTCGTTCATGGGCGCGATCATGCTGGCGGGCATCGTGGTCAAGAACGGCATCCTGCTTTTGGATCAGGCGCAAAAAGGCGAAGCGCACGGCATGGGACTGCAGGAGGCCGTGATTCATGCGGGCGAGGTGCGCCTGCGCCCGATCCTGATGACCACGCTCACGGCTATTCTGGGCCTGGTTCCACTCGCGCTCGGCCTGGGCGCGGGGGCCGAAATGCAGAAACCGCTTGCCATTGCGGTAATCGGCGGCCTGAGTTTCTCGACCTTATTCACGCTGTTCTTCGTGCCACTGTTGTACGTGAGTTTCCGGGGCCGTCAGAAGCCCGCCGTCAGCAAAAACGTACCGACCGCATCTGTCGCGGTTCCCTCCGTTGACACGGCCATCTGATGATGTCACACAAAGGGCTGGCGCATATTGCCGCTTTTTGCTATAATGACAACAGGCGGCACACACTAACACATGCCATAATGAGATATGTCTAAACCTTTTGATGTGACAACGAAAGAATTGGTGGAAGCGGACCCGCAATCGTGGATACGCTACGCGGGCCTGCCGGACGCGCCAACTGAGTTGATTGACAGCGACCTGGCGACGGTATCCACGGAAGCGGATCGCGTATTGCGCGTCCTCGCCGCCTTTCCGTATCTGGCGCATCTGGAATTTCAATCCACGTACAAGCTGGATCTGGGACACCGCGCCCTGCGCTACAACGTCCTGCTATTCTACCGGCACGGCCTGCCCGTGCAAAGCGTCGTTATCCTGCTCAGGCGTGAGGCGGATGGGCCGGCCATGACCGGCAGGGTAGATTATGCCACGTCCCCGAACGACGGCTCGCTCACCTTTCGCTACCGCATAGTGCGTGTGTGGGAACAGTCGGTGGACGCTCTGCTTACAGGCGACCTGGCGATTCTGCCCCTCGCCCTGCTGACAGACTCGGCCCAAAACCGCTTGCCGGAGGTTGTGCGGCAAATGGAGTTACGTATACAGGCGGAAGCCACGCCGGCGCAGGCAGAGTTTTTGTGGACGACCGCGTATCTACTGACAGGATTGCGCTACCCGGCGAGTTTCGCCGGGGAACTGCTGAAAGGAGTGCGGGGAATGGAAGACTCAAGTACGTATCAGGCCATCATTGCAAAAGGCGAGGCGAAGGGTGAAGCGCGGGGCCGCGTCGAGGGCGAAGCGCGGGGCCGCGTCGAAGGGGCGTCAACAGAAGCCCGCAATCTGCTGCTGCGCCTGGGACGCAAGCGCTTTGGCGAGCCGAGCGAGGACACGCTGCAAATCCTGCAAAACATGGCCGAACTCGAAACGCTGGAACGCTTGGCGGAACGCCTGCTGGAAGTGGAAAGCTGGGCGGAACTGTTTGCCTGACTGTCCTGTCATTTGTGACAGACTTTAGAAACATAGTAGAGAATCTCGTATT